>JAFKGQ010000005.1 GCA_017307755.1 Chitinophagaceae bacterium
TCACCGGCTTGAACTTAAAGGAGAGTCGCTCAGAAAGAAATAGAACCTTATTTTTGTACCACCAGCTCTTTACAAGATTACAGAACAGGCCATCATCCCCAGGTGGTCAGCATCGCAAGAACGATGGTCAGCATGGTAGGATTTTACAAGACATCTGAAATGTCGTCCGGATCGATATTTCTTAGCTCTATTGTGTCAATGGCATTCACAGACTAATATTATTAAAACTTTCCGCTTTTACCAAAACGCTTCCGAAAAATTTTTGAATGAAAAAAGGCCGTACCCCGGAGGGTACAGCCTGAATCAGGTTATTGTACTATCTATATCGCAACCCTATGCTTATCGTCATCCTGGCCTTCCAACTTCAATTTCCCGCCGAAGAACAGCTTTTTGCGCAGGGCCTTCATATCGTTGCTGATCTTCTTTTTGGTGATCCGGGCGTAAATTTGCGTAGTGCGGATACTCCGGTGCCCGAGCATCTTACTGACGGTTTCGATGGGTACATCGTTTTCCAGGGTGACGGTAGTGGCGAAGGTGTGCCGGGCGATATGGGTTGTCAGTTTCTTATTGATCCCGCAAAGATCGGCTAACTCCTTCAGGTAGGCATTGTACTTGACATTGCTGTTCACCGGCAACAATCGGTTAGAGCTATGGCAACGCTTATCGTCCCTATATTTCTCAATGATGGCCTCTGGGATCGGCAGGAGAGGTACATCTTCCGGGTTGCCAGTTTTGACCCGGTTGATCTTGATCCAGCGGCCTCCGTCATTTCCAATGACAATATCGTTCAAGGTGAGATTATAGACTTCCTTATAAGCCAGCCCCGTAAAACAGCTAAACAGGAAAACATCCCTTACCTGGTCCATCCGCTTGATCAGGGACTTTTTGTAGATCTTCCATATTTCCTGTATGGTTAGCACGTCCCGTTCCGGCTGCTTGTAGCTACACTGAAAGTCCCGGATCGGGTTGGATTTGATCCACCTGCCGGTAGCGGTAGTCAATACCTGCTTGGTATTCCGGATATACTTCATGGCGGTATTATGGTCGAGCTCTTGCTCCACCATAAAATAATGGAGCATATCCTCCGCGAAGTTGGGCCGGATGATCTCCATGGGAATATCGGCCTTCTTGTACTTGTGCAAGAGGAACGCCCCCAATTTCGCACGCGTAGTTTCCCATTTGGTGATCGTGCTTTTGGCCCGCAAGCCCTTCTGTTGCTTTTCTTTCAATCGCCCAATCTCGAAGTCGACGGCTTGCATAAAGGTTTTCTTGTCACCGGGTTTGCCTTCAATGCATGGCTCGACGAGCTTCCCTTTGTAAGATTTCCGGATCATTTCCGCCGTGACGTATTCGTACTGCGTGGTCAACAGGAAAAAATGCCTTTCCAGTTTGGCCTTGGTTTGGGTGATCTGGCTGTTCAGGAGCAGGGCATCGGGAGAGTTTCCTTTCACTCGGCTGGCCGACTTATCCCACTGCTCCGGAAAAATGCGTGCGCCTAGGGATATTTCTGCGCGCTGGCCCCTGTAGGTGACGCGCACATAGATGGGTACACGGCCGTCTTTGGACATTTCTGGTTTCTCCACCAAGAATGTAATAGAGAGATTTTCACTAACCTTCATAACACACAATTTTTTTAGGTTGATAAATGGTGCCCTAAAAAATCCTTACAATCTCCGAGGGTAGGAATAAAGTTACTACCACGGGTAGGAATCCCGTTTCCTACCCGATAAGTTTGATATCCGATCCGTCAACTTGAAATGGAAAGTTTTGAAGATGCCCGATTTTAGTGAATTTTGGCCGATTTTGCACAAAAGCAAAGGCGCCTTGAAAAGGCGCCTTTGCGGACCGGACGGGACTCGAACCCGCGACCTCCGCCGTGACAGGGCGGCATTCTAACCAACTGAACTACCGATCCAACCTTCCGTATCCGGGAAACCACGCTGTTAGGAGTGATTACCCTTCGTTTTCGGGATGGCAAAGATAGGAGAATTTTGATTTTCTCCAACAAAATGTTCATAGAAAATCTGGTTCCCTTAATTTTACATTCTCAGACCATCGAAAATAACTATGCCCCAAGCAAAAAATCGACAATTCCTGGATTTTGAAAAACCGATCAAAGAGTTATTTGACGAGATCGAAAAGCTTAAGCAGACTGCCGAAAAGACTAAGGTAGACCTCAGCGATTCCATTAAGAAGCTGGAAGACCAGGTCATTGAGAAGCGTCGTGAGATCACCTCGCATCTTACCGCCTGGCAGAAAGTGCAGCTTAGCCGTCACCCGGACCGTCCCTATACCATGAAATATATCGAGAAGATGTGCACCAACTTCGTGGAGCTATTTGGCGACAGGAACGTGCGGGACGACAAGGCGATGGTGGGAGGTTTTGCTCAACTGGACGGACAGACGGTGATGATGATCGGGCAACAGAAGGGAACGAATACAAAAATGCGGCAGATGCGGAACTTCGGGATGGCCAATCCGGAAGGCTACAGGAAGGCGCTGCGGCTGATGAAGCTGGCGGAGAAATTTAACAAACCCATTATTACCCTCATCGATACGCCGGGCGCTTATCCCGGCATGGAGGCGGAGGAACGTGGGCAAGGCGAGGCTATTGCCCGTAATATATTTGAAATGATACGCCTGCAGGTGCCAGTCATTTGTGTGATCATCGGGGAAGGCGCCTCCGGCGGCGCCCTGGGCATCGGGGTAGGAGACAGGGTATTTATGCTGGAAAATTCCTGGTATACCGTGATCAGTCCCGAGAATTGCAGCTCCATCCTCTGGCGGAGCTGGGATCAAAAGGAAAAAGCGGCTGAAGAACTGCGGCTGACGCCTGACCATATGTATAATTTTGGGCTTATCGACAATATTGTCCAGGAGCCGCTGGGTGGCGCTCACTGGGACTATAATGAGGCGGCGGCATTGCTGAAGCCCAGGTTGATAGAAACCTTGCAGGAACTTCGTCAATATACGCCTGAACAGCGGATTGAGAACAGGATAAAGAAATATGGTAAGATGGGCTTCTGGGACGAAGTGCCGGCCTGACCAGAAGCACCCCTCACAGCCAGCCGGCGGCGCCTGGAGGTATACCCTTCAAGGGTACCAGGTATAATTTATAACCATCTTACATACATTTAAACAACATATTGAAATGTCTCTTCGTCAACAACTCCGTGGAACCGGAGTAGCCCTGGTTACCCCTTTTCGTGCAGATTTCTCCATCGATTATGACGCCTTTGGAAAAGTGATCGAACACGTCATCAATGGCGGTGTGGAATATGTGGTCGCTCTTGGCACCACAGGTGAAACCCCTACGCTCAGTAAAGAAGAAAAAATAGCCCTGGCCAATTTCACCTATGAAAAGGTGGCCGGCCGGGTACCTGTCGTTGTCGGTATCGGCGGCAACAATACAGCAGAGCTCGTGGAAGAACTGAAGTCCTTCCCCCTGGACAAGGCGGTGGCGGTCCTCAGCGCAAGCCCTTATTACAGCAAGCCATCCCAGGAAGGTCTTTTCCAGCATTACAAGGCCCTGGCCCAGGCAAGCCCAAAGCCCCTTCTCCTTTATAATGTACCGGGCAGAACAGGACGGAACCTCAATGCCTCTACTACCGTCCGGCTGGCGAGAGAGGTTGGGAATATTGCCGGTATTAAAGAAGCCAGCGGGGATATGGCCCAGGTAATGGAGATCCTCCGGGATAAACCCGAAGATTTCCTGGTTGTCAGCGGTGACGACGCCCTGACCCTGCCCCAGATAGCCAGTGGGATGGAAGGGATCATCAGTGTGGCCGCCAATAGCTTCCCCCGTCTGTTCACGGACATGGTAAGACTTTGTCTAAAAGGGGATTTTAAGGCTGCTAAAACGTTGAATGACAAATTAATACAAGGATATGAGCTGCTTTTTGCCGAAAACAACCCTGCCGGGGTGAAGGCTGCGATGAGCGAGTTGAAACTGATCGGTAACTATCTGCGTCTGCCGGTGGTGCCGGTGAGCGAAGGGTTACAGCAGAAGATCAAAGATTATGTGAAAAGTTTAAAATAGGTCGTAACCAACTGCGAAATAGTTTCGGGTCTCCTAGAAGGGGGCCCGTTTCATTTTAGACCCGGTAGGTTACCCCTTCGAGGGCCAGGTCGGTGTTGGGAAAGATATCCCTGGCCTCTTGTTCGAAAGCCTGGAGTTTCTCATATTTAGAGCTGAAATGTCCGATGATGAGCCGTTGTACACCTGCCTGCTGCGCTACGGTGGCTGCCTGGGCGGTGGTGCTGTGAAACCGCTTGCCCGCCTGTTCGGTGAGGTCTTTTAGATAGGTGGTTTCATGATAGAGCAGGTCGACTCCTTTTACACTGTCGATGATACGGGGATCAAAAAGAGTGTCTGCGGCGTAGGCATAGGATCTGGCCTTTGTGGCAGGCTCGGTGACCCATCCATTTTCCACCAGCTGTCCGTCCCTGGTCAGGTAGCTTTCGCCCCATTTCAGCCTATCAAAAAAGGCGGAGGGTACGCCATATTGCCGTGCTTTTTCAGGATTTACCCGCCTGAAAGGACGGATCTCCCTGAACCGGAAACCCCAGCACTCGATACGGTGATAAACGGGAAAACAACTCACCTCGAACCTTGTTTCCCGGACGAGTACTTCTTCTTTCTGCAATGCATGAAAATGCAGGGGATAGGGCAGCGCGATATCGGCTACCTTCAACTGCAGCTCGATGATGTCCTTTAGCACAGGCGGAGCATAGATATGCAGGTCCTGCGATCTGCCCAGCAGACCCATGCTGGTGAGCACCCCAATAAGACCGAAGTAGTGGTCACCATGGAGATGGGAAATAAAGATATGGTTGATCTTACTGCGGCGGATCTTGTATTTGGCCATTTGCATCTGTGTTCCTTCTCCGCAATCCACGAGGAATACCTGGTCTTCCATCGTGACCACCTGGGCAGTGGGATGACGGTCGAAGGCGGGTAGAGCAGAGTTATTGCCTAAAATAGTGACGGCCAGCATTACGCGATTTTAAGGTTACGATCTTGTCCTGTATAGACGAAGGGCAAAGGCATTCCGCTGCATTACCCGGACAATTTCCGGAACGAACCGGCGACATGGCCGCCTGTCGGCGGAAAAGGTTCGTTACCCGGAGATCTAACCTCTAACGTACATCAAAAGCGTTGAATTGTGTGCAAAATGCTGCTTAAATAAACGCTGCCAAAAAGGTTGAGGTGGATGAGCAGCGGATACAGGTTGCAAATATCCCATTGCTCCCGGTAATTAGGAGGGAACGGATAATGATAAGCATATGCTTCATAGAAGGGGCGTTCAAAACCGCCGAACAGCGTAGTCATGGCCAGGTCCATGCATCTATGGCCGTAATAGACGGCTGGGTCTATCAATACAGGCCGGCCATGCTCATCGCAAAGGAAATTGCCGCTCCAGAGGTCGCCATGAAGAAGGGCCGGGGGTTCAGCCGGAAAGATGTCACTGAGGGACTTATAAAGGTTTTGGAATTGTTGAATGGCACGGGTATGTAACAGGCCTTTGTCCGCAGCGAGGGAGAGTTGGGGTTCCAACCGTCTGTAAATAAAAAAATCTACCCAGTCAGGTGAGGGGGTATTGGACTGGGGTAGGGAGCCCATGTAATTGTCGTGGTCCAGACCGAAGGTATCGCGGGTCTGTCTGTGGAGCCGGGCGAGCTGTTCGCCGAAGTTTTGCCAGAAGGAAGTGCTGCGTAATCCTTCGTTGATCCATTCCAGCACCAATACTTGATCCCGGTCAATATCTTCACAAGCGATCGTTTTTGGTACCCTGATCGTTGCAGTGGCCTCCAATAAGGCCAGTCCCTGCCTCTCGAAGACAAATAAATCCGGAAACCGGCGGGCATCGTTTATTTTACAGAACCATTGCTGATGGCGGCTTGTTGTTATATGGAAGGTGGTATTGATGGAACCGCCTTCAATCGCCCGGATTTGCAAAGGGCTGGTGATTTCCTCTCCGGCTGACCGGGCTAACACTTCAGTAAGTATAGAAGAAATTCCGAGAGACATTGTGCGGGCATGATTTTGAAACACTTCTGACTTTCTGTCTTGAAATCGGATCAGGGGCGGCTATAAGGCAGACAAATGGGATTTAAAGCAGATCAGGACTTATAACAGACACGTAAACAATTACTTGCCTATAAATCCGGCCCATTCAGCAGCTCCCTTTCCAGCTCTTCCATCTGAACAATATCCCATGCCTCGCTCTCTGTGGGGGTCACGTTCATCAGCTCAAGCAATCCGCTGTCCTCGAGACTCCTTTCCACGCCGGGCGTGAGTTCGCAAATTACGAAGGATGAGCCTGCATCATAGAAGGATTGCTGGATACGGACGAGACATTCGGCAGCAGCAGAGTCCAGATTTTGGGTGTCTTTTAGGATGAGCACTATGTTTTTAACGTCCCTTTCGAGAATGGGGAGTAAACATTGCTCCAGGTCCG
Organism: Chitinophagaceae bacterium; assembly: GCA_017307755.1. GTDB lineage: Bacteria > Bacteroidota > Bacteroidia > Chitinophagales > Chitinophagaceae > Puia. The sequence goes on from JAFKGQ010000005.1 coordinate 6,462, forward strand.
CTGTCATATTAGCAGCAAGATTGGATTCGTTGATCGTAATGGCATGAAATTTTTCCTTGGTATCAATTTTGACTTGCATAATACTTAAATATTATTAACGGCCGTTAATAAAACAGCGGAAACAGAAGTCAAAAATATTCGTTATTATTGTATAAAGCTCAATAACTTAAAAATGGATAACAATTTTTCAGCCCAGGTAAAGGAGATCATATCTTTCAGTAGGGAGGAGGCGTTGCGTCTGGGGAACGATTTTATCGGTACGGAGCACTTGTTGCTGGGTTTGATACGTGAGGGGGATAATACTGCCGTCCGCATCCTGAAAAGCTTCAATGTGGACTTGTATGAATTGCGTAAGGAGGTGGAGATGGCAGTAAAGGACAAGACCGGTAAGAACATCGCCAATATCAATAGTCTTCCCCTGACCAAACAGGCGGAGAAAGTAATACGAGTGACGGTGCTGGAGGCGAAGGCCTTGAAGAGCCCCACTGTAGAGACTGAACACCTGATGCTCTCCATACTCAAGAACAAAGAAAACATAGCTACTCAAATCTTAAATCAGTTTGACGTGGATTACGACCTGTTCAGAAACGAATTAGGTGTTGTTAAAAGCAACGACATCCGGAGCGAATACGCCGAAGAGAACGACGACGATTTCGACGAAGAAAAGAAATACTCACAGCAAAAAGCAAGGTCTGCCGGCAATGCCAAAAGCAAGACCCCTGTCCTCGATAATTTCGGCAGGGATATCACCCGGCTGGCTGAGATGGGGGCGCTGGACCCCATTGTAGGCAGGGAAGAGGAGATCGAAAGGGTTTCCCAGATCCTCTCCCGTCGTAAGAAAAATAACCCCATCCTTATCGGAGAACCCGGCGTAGGTAAGACGGCCATTGTGGAAGGTCTGGCCCTTCGCATCGTACAGCGCAAGGTCAGCCGCGTGCTGTTCGATAAACGTGTCATCTCCCTCGATCTGGCCGCCCTGGTGGCAGGTACCAAGTACCGGGGTCAATTCGAAGAAAGGATGAAGGCTATCATGAATGAATTGGAAAAGAACCGTGATGTGATCCTCTTTATCGACGAGATACACACTATCGTCGGCGCCGGCGGGGCCAGCGGATCACTGGACGCAAGCAATATCTTTAAGCCTGCCCTGGCCAGGGGTGAGCTGCAATGCATCGGCGCTTCCACCCTGGATGAGTACCGCATGTATATCGAGAAGGACGGCGCTCTCGACCGTCGCTTTCAGAAGGTGATGGTAGATCCTCCCAGCGTGGAAGAGACGATCCAGATCCTGAACAATATCAAGTCGAAATACGAGGATTATCATAATGTCACTTATTCCGATGACGCTATCGACGCGTGTGTGAAGCTCAGCGACAGATATATGACGGACCGTCTTCTTCCTGACAAGGCTATCGATGTCCTGGATGAAGTAGGCGCCCGGGTCCACCTGAAGAACATCAATGTTCCTCAAAATATCGTGGATCTCGAGAAGAAGATCGAGGACGTGAAGAATGAAAAGAACAAGGTGGTGAAAAGCCAGAAGTTCGAAGAGGCTGCTTCTCTCCGCGACACGGAGAAACGTCTGCAAGAGGACCTGGAAAAAGCCAAGTCCGAATGGGAAGAGGAAAGCAAGCATAAACGTTATCCCATTGATGAGGAGAACATCGCCGAAGTGGTGAGCATGATGACGGGTATCCCGGTGAAGAGAATGGTTCAGGCTGAAAGCGAAAAGCTCCGCAACATGTCTGTCGACATGCGCGGTATGGTAGTCGGACAGGATGACGCCATCCAGAAAGTGGTGAAGGCTATCCAGCGTAACCGTGTAGGTCTGAAAGATCCCAAAAAACCCATCGGAACCTTTATATTTCTGGGTCCCACCGGCGTAGGTAAGACCGAGCTGGCAAGAGCCCTGGCCCGCTATATGTTCGACTCGGAAGATTCTCTCATCCGTATCGACATGAGTGAATACATGGAGAAATTTACGGTAAGCCGTCTTATCGGCGCGCCTCCGGGATATGTAGGTTATGAAGAAGGCGGTCAGTTGACCGAGAGAGTTCGCCGTAAACCTTACTCTGTCATCCTGCTGGATGAAATCGAAAAGGCTCACCCGGATATTTATAATATCCTGTTGCAGGTGCTGGACGATGGCCAATTAACCGACGGTCTGGGTCGTAAGGTAGACTTCAAAAACACCCTTATCATCATGACCTCCAATATAGGTGTCCGTCAACTAAAAGATTTTGGCGACGGGGTAGGTTTTGCAACCGCCGCCCGGACGCAGAGCGCAGATGAGAACAACAAGGCTGTCATCGAGAAAGCGTTGAAACGTACATTCAGCCCTGAGTTCCTGAACAGGATCGATGACATCGTGATCTTCAACACCCTCAACAAGGAGCATATCTTCCAGATCATCGACATCCTGATGAAGGGGGTGCTGAAACGGCTGAACACCCTGGGCTTTACCCTGGAGCTGACGGAGGAAGCCAAGAGCTTTATCGCCGACAAGGGGTATGACCAGCAATTTGGCGCACGTCCCTTGCACAGGGCCATCCAAAAGTATCTTGAAGATCCCCTGGCAGAAGAGATCCTGAATATGAATATCAAGAACGGGGATGTGCTGATCGCCGACCTCGATAAGGAAAATGCGAGGATCCGGTTCTCCTTAAAGGAAAAGGCTAAAGAGAAATCGGAAGCTTAAACGGATGATGATAGGCATGAAGGCGTAAGTGAAGTGCGTTATATGCCTGAAATATAAATCACTGAGGCTGTCTCAATAGTTACGAGACAGCCTCTTTTTTTGTAATTTGGCGACGGATCCGCCGGTAGGCGGACAAGTTATGCAAGGGAAAAATAAGATCATTATTACTATCGACGGCTGGAGCTCTACGGGGAAAAGCACGCTGGCAAAGCAGCTGGCGCGCGAACTGAAGTACAAGTATATCGACAGCGGCGCCATGTACCGTGCCATTACGCTGTATTTTCTTCGTAATCATGTAGACTGGACAGAGCCCCAGGCCGTACAGAAGGCCTTGCAGCATATCGTCCTGGAATTCGTCTCCAATCACAAGTCGGGACAAACAGAAATGTGGCTCAATGGAGAAAATGTGGAGTATGTTATCCGGGACCTTGTAATCGCAGAAAAGGTGAGCGAGGTGGCGGCTATCAAGGCGGTGAGGGAATTCGCTGTTGCCCAGCAACAGGAGATGGGGAAAGATAAGGGTATTGTCATGGACGGCCGGGATATCGGCACCACGGTTTTTCCCCATGCGGAGCTGAAGATATTTATGACGGCGGACGAGGCCATGCGTGTGAAAAGAAGATTCAAGGAGCTTTTTGAGAAAAACCCCAATATTACCCTGGAGGAGGTGAAGCACAACCTGGAAATGCGGGACTATATCGACTCGCACCGGGAAGTGAGCCCGCTGCGGAAAGCGGATGACGCGATCATGCTCGATAATTCCCATCTTACGATGAAAGAGCAGCTGGAGACGGCGATCAAATGGGTAAAAGAGAGGATGGCATAGCGGGATAGTCAATATACCCTTTATCTCCTCCCTGATAAAATGTATCCTCGTCAGCCATCGCCAGGGGGGCATTACTATGGAATCGTTGTACCAGGTCCGGGTTGGCAATAAAGGGTTTACCGAAGGCGATGAGATCGGCAAGCCCCGCCTGTAACATGGCTTCTCCAGAAGCGGCGGTATATCCGCCGGCCAGCATCAGCAAGCCATGGAAGCGTTTACGGACGCTCTGTATATATGCCGGTGTTAGGGTGGAGGCCCCGTCCATCTGCCAGCCGGAGAGATGGATGTAAAGAATGCCCATTTTTTCCAAAGCATCGGTGATGTACTCATGGGTGGATGCTTCTTCGATGTAGTGAGGCATATCATTCAAGCCGGCAAAAGGGGAAAGCCTGATCCCTGTGCGTTCTTTCCCGATGGCAGCGGCAACGCCTTCCATTATTTCCAGCAGGAAACGAGCCCTTTTTGCGATGGATCCTCCATACCCGTCTGCTCTGCGATTTGTGTGAGGATGAAGGAACTGTTCGGGTAGAAATCCATGCGCTCCATGTATCTCGACGCCGTCGAAACCGAGTTGTCTGGCAATAACGGCGGCATTTATATGTGCATCTATCATGGCTTGCGTGCCGGTGGTGCTTAATGCTGTGGGTGCAGGCATGGGCATATGACGATCGCCAGGAACGCGGATAAGCCCTTCCGCCCTGACGACGGAGGGCGCCACCAACGGCGCCTGGTCTTCATGGTTCAGCGGATGACCTATCCTGCCTGTGTGCACCAACTGGACAAAGATCTTTCCCTTCCTGGCATGGACCTCCTCTACAACTTTTTTCCAGCCGGCTTGTTGAACTGCATTGTAAATCCCGGGTGTGTCCAGGTAGCCAAAGCCATTGGAGGCTACGGCAGTGTTATCTGTAATCATCAATCCGGCGCTGGCTCTTTGTCCGTAGTAGATCAGCGAAGATGGACCGGGTATGCCATTTATCGCTCTGCGTCTGTTCATAGGCGCCATTACGACGCGATTGTCAAAATTTATAGCAGGGGTGGCAAGAGGGGAGAGGAGCTGACGTGTGTGATCCATATGTTTTTTCCTCAAAATTACCCGGGGCGGCCGTGCCGGAACAGTGACAAAAAAAGGTTTGTTCAGTAATTTTACAGGTCATGGAGCAAAAAGCGTTATATCAGCCTTTCGAGCTGTATGTATCGGATATGGAGCACTGGAATGAGCGCCCGCTGATCCATCATTTTTTCGAGATCGTGCAGATCCTGGAGGGGAACGGCAAACGTGTGGTGAACGAGAACGATCTTTTGTATTCGAAGGGCAGCATCTTTCTTTTTACACCGCTGGATTGCCGGGGTTTTTGCAGCGAGACGCCCACACGATTCTGCTCCATCCGTTTTTCAGAGGTTTTTCTGGGGCAATACAAGCATGTCCGGGAGCGCGAGCGGATAAGTCAATGGCTTAAACAGCTGGAGCATATTTTTTTTCACCACAACAGGTACCGGGAGCTGTTGATCCGGCGGCCGGGGGATTGTCATATGATCGCTGCGCTCATCAGTAATATGATAGAGGAATACGAGCACAGACAACCTTATCATGAAGAGAACCTGCAGCATTTTGTAACCCTTATCCTGAACATACTTGCCCGCAACGTATCCGAAGGCGCCGTAACAACGGAGACAGGACCTGACCAGGAGCCCTACAGGATGTTGCTGCATATCCATCAGCATATCGGCAGACCGGAAAAATTGCGGGTTGAATATCTGGCCTCTCATTTTAATCTCTCAGCAAATTATGTCGGCGAATATTTCAGAAAGCTGACGGGGGAAAGTCTGCAGCATTATATCATGCAGTATAAGATAAAACTTGCCCAGCACCGGCTGGCGTATAGCATGATGACGATAAGCCAGATCGCGGATGAGCTGGGTTTTACGGATGAAAGTCATCTGGGCAGACAGTTCAGGAAATATGTGAGGATGGGGCCGGGAGAATATAGAAGGAGGAAAAAAGCGGTATAAGAAAAAACCCTGCTGACGCAGGGTTTGATTGTTTAGACTCTTATTATAGGCCGCTTTTAGCGCAGGAACAACATTTCTCTGTATTTGGAGAGTACCCACTCATTGTCATCGACCAGCAGCTCCAGTTTGTCAACATGGTAGCGGATCTCGTCGAAGTAGGGTTCTTTCACCTGGCTGTTGTAAGCGATGGCCTTGGTACGGGTGTCGGTGATGGCGTTGGCCACTTTGCGGGCTTCGATCATCTTTTCAACCAGGGCGCTGACCTTTCCGATGTGTTCGGAGATCTTTTCCAAAATGGCTTTTTGGTTGGAATAGGCTGTATCTTTTAGCCCCAGGTCTTTCAGCCCTTTGATATTCTCGATCAGGGTATTCTGATACTTGATGGCTGCAGGCAGGATGTGGCTGGTTGCCAATTCGCCCATGATACGGGCCTCGATCTGAACACGCTTGATATATTTTTCCAGTTCGATCTCGTGACGGGCTTCCAGCTCTATGTGGCTGTATACGCCATTGGCTTCGTACAGGTGTTTGGCCTTGTCGGTGACCATGGCATCCAGCGCCAGCGGAGTGGTACGTACGTTTGGCAGACCGCGTCTTTCGGCTTCATGGTGCCATTCATCACTGTAACCGTCGCCTTCGAACAGCACTTTTTCGCTGCTGACCACGTATTCGCGGATGACATGCATGATAGCTATTTCTTTCTTGTCGCCTTTTTCGATGAGGGCGTCTACATCCTTCTTGAATTTTTTCAACGTCTCGGCCATGATGGTGTTGACGGCGATCATCGCATTAGCACAGTTAGCGTTGCTGCCCACGGCGCGGAACTCGAACTTGTTACCTGTGAAGGCGAAAGGAGAAGTACGGTTGCGGTCCGTGTTGTCCAGCAACAGCTCGGGGATGCTGCGGTGCAGGTCCAGCTTCAGGATAGCCTCGTCCTGCTCGTCAAACTTGTCACCTACTCTTTCTTTTACGTCGGCCAGCACCTTGCTCAGGTATTCGCCGATGAATACGGAAATGATAGCGGGAGGAGCTTCATTGGCGCCCAGACGGAAGTCGTTGCCGGCGGAGGCGATGGAAGCCCTCATGACGTCGGAATAGTCGTATACGGCCTTGATGGTATTGACGAAGAAGGTGAGGAACATGAGGTTGGTCTTTGGCGTTTTGCCGGGGGCCAGCAGGTTTACACCGGTGTCGGTGGCCATGCTCCAGTTGTTGTGTTTACCGCTGCCATTGATGCCGGCAAAGGGTTTTTCGTGCAGCAGCACGCGCAGACGATGGCGGCGGGCTACACGGTCCATTACGTCCATCAGCAGGATATTGTGGTCCACGGCTACGCTGACCTCTTCAAAGATGGGAGCGCATTCGAACTGTGCGGGAGCTACTTCATTATGACGAGTGCGAAGGGGGATGCCGAGTTTATAAGCTTCCTGTTCGTAGTCGCGCATGAACGCATACACTCTTTCCGGAATGCTGCCAAAGTAGTGGTCTTCCAGCTGCTGGCCTTTTGCGGGAGAGTGACCGAATACGGTGCGGCCACTGAGTACCAGATCGGGGCGGGCATTGAACAGACCTTCATCGATGACGAAATACTCCTGTTCCCATCCCAGGGTGGCAGTAACCTTATTGACATTTTTATCAAAATAATGACATACTTCTACGGCAGCCTTGTCCAGTGCGGCCAGGGCTTTCAGCAGAGGAGCTTTGTAGTCCAGGGACTCGCCTGTGTAGGATACGAAGATGGTGGGGATACAGAGTGTCTTGCCGGCACCGATCTCCATGACAAAAGCGGGAGAAGAGGGGTCCCATGCGGTATAACCGCGGGCTTCGAAAGTAGCGCGAAGACCACCGCTGGGGAAGGAGGATGCATCCGGTTCCTGTTGGATCAGGGCAGCTCCGTCAAACTCTTCAATGGCAGTCCCGTCGCTTTTTATAGTAAAAAAAGAATCATGTTTTTCTGCGGTAGTTCCGGTGAGGGGCTGGAACCAGTGTGTGAAGTGTGTAACGCCCTTTGCTTCTGCCCATTGCCGCATGCCGGAGGCAATCTGGTTTGCAACAGCACGATCGATCTTTTTACCACCCTTGATGGATGCGAGTAAACTCTTATACGCTTCGTCGCTCAAAAACTCGCGGGCGGTCTTAAGTGTGAATACATTTTCGCCGAAGATAGCAGTGATCTTGGTTGAACCAGGCAGTTGATTTTCCGGGTTGGTTGTCAAATTGTCGATGGCTTTAAATCTTAATGATGACATGCTGTAAAGTTTTAGCGAAACTAAATGTTTACAACATATAAAACAATTTTTTGGGATCAGGGACTCAAAAATGAAAAGGTATTAATAAAAAAACTCAAAAAAAATATGTTTTGGATATTTTTAATGCAAATTGTCCGATTTTTTTATTTATATCAAATAATCATAATTCATTACATATCTCAGATATGTTAATATTTTTTATGAATCAGACGAATTTGAATAAAATTTAGGTAATGAAAAAAATATCCACCAGAACGAACGAAAGTTCGTTGTCCGAAGGACAATTTATTAAACATTTGGCGCAATTGAATTAAATTTTTCAAAATTCAATTGCGCGCAATTTTATTCAAAGGAATGGAATAGATGGCAGATTTTATTTAATAATATGGGTTAAAAGCTTGTTTATCTTTTGGTAGATGGGGTAGGATTGGAAGGGGGCAAGACATGGGATCAGCAGGAAGGGGAGATAGATACTGCGATAACGGACGATAGCGCCGGCAAATGGGACGACGGCGCCGATGAGCAACATGGCAGTCAGGGCGAACAGCAGGCAGCAGCATGAAAAAGGGGTGAGTTGGCGTAGGAGTTTGCCACGGATCAGGGCGGTTGCGGCGATGATCCAGATCAGCATTAGTTCCAGGGAGAATGCCAGGTAGATGGGGCGGCCGCCGGAGCCGGGTAGAGGTTCGAACCAGCCGTTGCGAATGGCGGTGGGCAGCACGTGCAGCATACCGGTGAATGTGCCATCCATGGCCGGCAGGGGTAGTCTTGAATGTCCTTCCATTGCCAGGAATTCGCGTTGCCGGGTGGTTATCCCATCTGCAATGTGTTGAAAAAGGCCGGGAATGAGGAGTGGAAGGATGATCAGGGCGGATATACAGCCGGCGGTCATCAACCACCATTGTTTCCCGGATAGGGGTTTTTCCAGCGCCCACCAAAGCGTCAGGGCGGGCAGGAGAGGGACGGCAACGATGGGGCGGATCCATATGATGAGCAGGAAGCAACATATCGGGTGCCATATCTTTCTCCGGGGGTATCTGCCGGATAGGATCTTGTCGAAAGTATAGAACAGGAAGCCCAGCAGCATGTAGAGCACTCCTTCCCGGTGGATACAGGATGTCCAGAATAATGTACCTGGCAGCAGGAATACGCAACCGGGGATGAGCATATCGCCGGAGAACCGTACCCGGAGCATCCTGAACAGGGCTATATTTCCCAGGAATACGGGAAAAGAGAACAACAGTGTATTGACGGTGAGGCTGGAGTAGGAAAACAGATTGAGGATTGCTTCTATCCAGATAATTGCGTTGTACCTGATATAGACCCAGGCTTTGTTGTCCGAAAGGAACAGGTCAAAGCGGTGCGTCAGCTGATAGCGGACCTCGAAACTGTCGTTGTAAAAACTCCAGACATCGCCGTGACCCGGATAATAACGCCAGGCGATGATGTTGTGTATCAAACCTGTAGCTACATGTAAGCCGAATAATACCCATAATACCCCTGTTTTTATACCCGAGCGGCGTATAAAAGGGATCTTGTATATCCCATAACAACAGGCGACCCCATATATGATAAAGAGCAGGATATGCATCATATTACACTAGTTCGTGGGTGATGCCTGCAAGAGGCTTATCTTTTCCAGGTAAATGCGGGTTATTCTTTGATTGGTAAAATTTTCCAGTACTTTTTTTCTGCCTTCCATACCCATCTTTTTTTTATCCTCTGCGGACAGATGGTAATACATTTCCATCTTACGGGCCAGGTCAGCGGGGTCTTTTTCCCTGCATAGGTACCCGTTGACCCCTTCCTGGATAATGGTCCTGCATCCGGATGTATCTGCAGCGATCAGGGCTTTACACATGCTGGCTCCTTCCAGGAGGCTCAACGGTATGCCTTCTCTATAGTAGGATGGGAGCACGACACAATCCGCCTGCCGGATAAAATCAGCGACCTTATCGGTATGTCCGAGATAGGTGATAAAATGACGGTGATGCCAGTCCTCCACCTCTTCCCGGGATACGGTGGCCGGGCTTTCGTCGAAGAAACCCAACAGCTGGCATTTGATGGGCAAGCCTTGTTGCTGGAGCAGCCGGGCAGCCTGTACGAACTCGGGGATGCCTTTATTACGGATCATCCGTCCGACATAAAGAAAGACTATATCTTTTTGCCGGAGTTCGAAGGGGGCGGGGGAAAATACCTCCGGGTCTACTCCTTCGCCGGGCAAGAGAAAGGCTTTGGAGGCCTGTACCAGTTTTTCCGTTACGAACAAATCCCTGTCGTCCTCATTGAGAAACCAGACTTCCATGCTCTTGCGGAGGGCCCGTTTGTATAGCATGCTGACTATCCGCCGCAATGTCCCTTTTTTAGAAAAAGTATAGCCCAAACCCGTGATGACGCCCACGGAGGGGATTCCGAGCCGGGAGGCCGCCAGCGCGCCATAGATATTTGCCTTGATGGTATAATGGAAGATCAGGGAGGGATGTATGTTATGATAGTGTCTTAGCAACTCGCGATGTAAAAGGAAGTCCTGTATGGGAGAAATGTTCTTTCCGCGAAAATGTTTTAACTCCATATAAGTCAGCCCGGAAAGGTTTTCAAACCGGGACGTGTAATTGTCGCGGGGAGCCAGGATGTAAACGGAAAAACCGCTGTCCAATAGTTTTTCTATAAGGTATAGCCTGAATCTGTAGATGCTCCAACTGGTATTGGCTACAAAAGCAATTCTTTTATTCGAGGGCATGGTGACAAACCTAGTTATTCATGGCCACTTATTCAAGAATTTTTAGCCGGCGTGATCTGTCCCGGGATAAAATTATACCATAAAATTGCAACCTGGTTCGTACTTTTGCGGTTTCTTATAATATGGAAATAAGTGTAAAAACAGCTGAACAACTAAGGCTTACCGCCGAAGAGTTCGAACTGATAAAAAAGAAACTCGGCCGCACGCCCAATTTTACGGAGCTATGCGCTTTCAGCGCTATGTGGAGTGAGCACTGCAGCTACAAGAACTCGATCAAATGGCTAAAGACCCTTCCCCGGGAAGGGAAGAAGATGCTGGTCAAGGCCGGCGAGGAGAATGCCGGGTTGATGGACATCGGGGGCGGCTATGGCGTAGTATTCAAGATTGAGTCCCATAATCATCCTTCTGCCATTGAGCCTTTCCAGGGGGCTGCAACGGGAGTGGGTGGTATTCACCGTGATATTTTCACCATGGGGGCCAGGCCTATTGCCTCCCTCAATTCTCTTCGTTTTGGCAATCTCGGGGAGTCAAAGACACAGCACCTGCTGTCCGGAGTGGTACATGGCATCGGGCACTACGGTAATTGTTTTGGCGTGCCTACGGTAGGCGGCGAGATCTATTTTGAAGATTGTTATCATACTAATCCCCTGGTAAACGCGATGAGTGTCGGTATCCTGAAAAACGGGGAGACGATCTCTGCTACGGCTAAGGGTACAGGCAATCCTGTGATCTTTGTCGGCAGCGCTACGGGGAAGGATGGTATTGGAGGCGCTTCCTTTGCCAGTGCGGATATCACGGGGGAAAGCACCAAGGAACTGCCGGCCGTACAGGTCGGCGATCCTTTCCAGGAGAAGAAGCTGCTGGAAGCTTGTCTGGAGGTGATCAAAACAGGAGCTGTTGTGGGTATGCAGGATATGGGTGCTGCGGGGATCATCTGCAGCACTTCGGAGATGAGTGCAAAAGGAGAGGTGGGCATGCATATCGACCTGGACAAGGTACCTGCCCGTCAGCAAAATATGAAGGCCTGGGAGCTTCTGCTCAGCGAAAGCCAGGAGCGGATGCTGATGGTAGTTGAGAAGGGAAGGGAAGCGGAAGTCGTGGGTATTTTTGAAAAGTGGGATCTCCCGGCCGCAACCATCGGTCACGTGACGGATGACGGCATCCTTCGGTTCTATATGAATGGCGAGCTGGAAGCCGAAATACCCGCCTATGAGCTGGTGTTAGGAGGCGGCGCTCCTCAGTATGACCGGCCGTATAAGGAACCGGCGTATTTCCAGAAGATCAAGGCTTTTGATCCGGATGTCATTCCGGTGCCTACCGATCTGCGGGGCGTTGCCGAGCAACTGGCGGCCCTGCCGAATATCGCCTCGAAGCGATGGGTGGCTGTACAATATGACAGCACGGTGGGAACGGCCAATTCTTCCACTAACCAGCCCAGCGATGCGGCTGTTGTATTGGCAAAGAGCACTGATAAAGCGTTGGCGGTTACAACGGACTGCAATAGCCGATATGTATTTGCCGACCCTTATAAAGGCGCCATGATCGCCGTTGCCGAAGCGGCGAGGAATATCGTATGCAGCGGGGGGCAACCGCTGGGGGTGACCAATTGTCTTAATTTCGGCAACCCATATGAACCGGAGGTCTATTACCAGTTTGTCCATGCCATCAAGGGGATGGGTGAAGCCTGCCGGAAATTTGATACACCGGTGACAGGCGGTAACGTAAGTTTTTATAACCAGCATCCGGGTGGAGCGGTATACCCCACTCCTACTATCGGCATGGTGGGGCTGCTGGAATCGGTGAAGGATAAGATGACCCTGGATTTTAAAGAGGAAGGGGATGTGATCTTTTTGCTTGGCAGAAGCACGGATGATATTGGGTCTTCTGAGTATTTGCATAAGATAATGGGTGTCGAGTATAGTCCGGCCCCTCGTTTTGTGTTGGAGGAAGAACTGCAGCTACAGGAAACCGTGGCCAGGCTGATCCGTGAAAAGGTCATTCGCAGTGCGCATGATGTGAGCGAGGGCGGATTGTTTATTACCCTGGCTGAATCAGCTTTCCCGGGAGGTCTGGGCTTTGATGTAGCAGCTGCGGATGCAGGTATTCGTAAGGACGCTTACTGGTTTGGCGAATCCCAGAGCCGGGTGGTGGTCAGTGTGGCCCCCGCCAAAGTAGACGCCTTCAAAAAGGTGTTGGGCGGTCTGTCGTATGAAGAGATAGGTGCTGTTACCGGAGGCTCTTTTGAAGTGGATGGTCAGGATTGGGGTAGGGTAGACGCGTGGAAGGAGAAATACGATCATGCAATCGAAAATTATATGACGCAACTGGTCGAAATGGAATAACCCAAACCTATGGAAGAAACGATCAACGCACAGAAGGAGTATATCGTCGTAACAGGTGCGGCGGGTTTTATCGGCAGCTGTCTTGTGGGCTATCTGAACCAGCAGGGTCTGACGGACCTGATACTGGTGGATGCATTTGGAGATGCAGACAAGGACAAGAACCTGCGGGGAAAACAGTATGTCTGTAAGGTTGAACGGGAAGTCTTTTTTGACTGGCTGGAAAAGCATCAGCCAAGACTCAGATTTGTCTTCCACATCGGAGCGCGGACAGATACCACGGAATTTGATTATTCCATTCACGAACATCTGAATGTCCAGTATTCCCGGAAGATATGGGACTACTGTACAAAGAAGAGGGTACCTCTGGTGTATGCTTCTTCAGCGGCTACCTATGGTGCGGGCGAGCTGGGATATGAGGACAGTCATGCTATCATTCCCCGTCTGCATCCGCTGAATCCCTATGGGGTTTCCAAGAACGAGTTTGATAAATGGGTCCTGCAGCAGGCTACGCATCCTCCTTTCTGGGCGGGGCTAAAATTTTTCAATGTGTATGGGCCGAACGAATATCACAAGGCGCGTATGGCCAGCGTGATCTTTCATTCTTTCAACCAGATCAAAGCGAATGGTGAGGTAAAGCTGTTCAGGAGCCATCGGCCGGACTTTAAAGACGGACAACAGCTGCGGGATTTTGTGTATGTAAAGGATCTGTTGAAAATATGTTATTGGCTGATGGAGCATCAGCCGGCTTCCGCGATCTATAATCTTGGTACGGGGACGGCCCGGAGCTTTGAGGACCTGGCCAAGGCTACTTTTTCAGGACTGGACCTGGCGCCCAATATTGTCTTTATCGATATGCCGGAAGACATAAGGGATAAGTACCAGTATTTTACGGAGGCGGATATGCGCAAGCTGCGGGCAGCCGGATATACTGAGGCATTTTATTCCCTGGAGGAAGGAGTAGGGGATTATGTGAGGAATTATCTGGCTAAGGAGAACTATTATTAAGTGGATTATTTATGAATAAGAAAATAGCCATCATTGGCGGTGGTAATCTCGGTACCGCTATTGCTGAAGGGTTGATACAAAGCGGTTTTATCCAGCCCAAGCATATATTGGTGACAAAGCGGAACATACAGACCCTGCATGGGCTGGAGAGGAAGGGAGTACTGGTAAGCGATAAGAATGAGGAGGCGCTGCGTTATGCCGACCTGGTGATCCTGGCGGTGAAACCATTCCAGGTAAATGATATATTGGGAAGTCTGCGGAGTGAGTTTCATGAGGACAAGCATGTGCTGGTGTCTGTGGTGACGGGGATCAGTATCGACCATATTGCCGGCGCTATAGGAAAGAAAGTGCCTATTGTACGGGCGATGCCGAATACGGCGATCGCCATCCAGGAAAGCATGACCTGTCTGGCGGCTCAGCATGTGGGTGAGGATCAGCTGCAATATGTCCATGATATCTTCAGCCAGTTGGGTAAGGCTGTGAAGATCGATGAAAAGCTGATGGATGCGGCTACGGTACTGGGGGCTTGCGGCACTGCCTTTGCCATGCGGTATATCAGGGCGAATATCCAGGGGGGGATCGAGATCGGGTTTGATGCGGCGACGGCTACGCTTATTGCAGCCCAGACGGTAAAGGGGGCTGCCGAGCTGCTGTTGAAAAAAGGGACCCACCCGGAGCAGGAGATCGATAAGGTCACTACTCCCAAGGGATGTACCATCGCGGGGCTGAATGAAATGGAGCACCAGGGCTTTAGCTCTTCCCTTATAAAGGGGCTCGTAGCCAGTTATGATAAAATCGCTAAAGACTAGCCCTTAATCATATAATTATTAAGTGTAAAGTATTTGATAAAATAAGGCTAAACTTGCTGAAAATCTGCGGGTTAACCTGGATTTTTACGATTGTGGAGGAAATAAAATGGTTCTATCTTGCGTTTGAGAGTAGCTTAAAGTGAAACCTAAAGCGCAGTTAATCAATTCCTAAAGAAACAACTTGTAAATCCAATTACACCATGAAAAAAGGAAAGACTTCAACCCTTGTCATTCTAGCTGTGGAGATCCTGACCATTGTGGTACTTCATGCCGTAAAACTCAGTCAGGCTGAAAAAGGGACTTCTGCGAGGGAAGTTTCGAAGAATGTCGGGTCTCAACCGGAAAATCAACCAGATTCCAAATCCGGGGCTATTTTTTCAGTAGCGTCGTACAGATAGGAAATTAAATTAATGTAATAGAATGAGTGATGGCCGCCCTCCGGGCGGTTTTTTTGTTTTCCGTCAGCAGACGGACAAGCGGCCAGCCCTTAGCCGATTTTTTTGAACCCCTTATCCACATTGTGGGGCACTAAATTTTTGGGAGAAAGGAAATAGCTGTACCTTTACATGACCTCTAGGAATTTCTTTTCTGTTGGTTCTCAGCAGGTCATTTCAGACAGGTTTACAGAAAAAAGAATCAAGATTACAATTGTCGTTATTTGCTTCCATTCAGCTGGATGAAAGAAGCAAGACCCCGGATCATTGAACCATTTTAGTGTTGGAGATCGGTGATGTAAGTTATTGTTTTTTGCCTGTCGCCTAATAACAAAACAATGCATTTAATAATAAATTAATTGACCATTTTATGGCTAAGTATATTTTTGTTACAGGTGGCGTGACATCTTCATTGGGTAAAGGTATTATTGCGGCTTCGCTGGCCAAATTGCTGCAGGCGAGGGGCCTAAGGGTAACCATTCAGAAATTTGACCCATATATTAATGTAGACCCGGGTACATTAAACCCTTATGAGCACGGGGAGTGCTATGTGACGGAGGACGGCGCCGAGACGGACCTGGACCTGGGGCACTACGAACGATTTCTCAACATCTATACGTCACAGGCCAATAACGTGACCACGGGCAGAATATACCAGACTGTCATCAATAAAGAAAGGGAAGGGGCCTATCTGGGTAAGACCGTGCAGGTGATTCCTCATATTACCGACGAGATCAAGCGGAGGATGTTGTTGCTGGGACAAGGCAATAAATACGACATTATCATCACTGAATTGGGGGGTACGGTAGGGGATATCGAGTCTCTGCCTTTTATCGAGGCTGTGCGTCAGTTGCAGTGGGAAATGCCTGAAGAGGATTGTGTAGTGGTGCATCTTACGCTGATACCTTATCTGAAAGCGGCCAAGGAACTGAAGACGAAGCCTACCCAGCATAGCGTCAAATTGTTGAGCCAGGAAGGGGTTCACCCGGATATTATCGTCTGCCGGACGGAAGAGCCACTGTCGCCGGATATCAAGAAGAAAGTGGCGTTGTTCTGTAATGTAAAGCCGGAAGCGGTGATCGAAGCGGCGGATGCCCCTACTATCTATGAGGTCCCTCTGACCATGATGCGGGAGAAACTGGACCTTATCTGTCTCAAAAAGATGAATATTACGCATTATCATGAACCGGAGCTGGGGCGCTGGAAAGAATTCCTTGACAAGCTGAAATATCCCAAGAACAAGGTGACCATTGGTCTGATAGGCAAGTATATCGAGCTGCAGGATGCCTACAAGTCTATTTTGGAATCCTTTGTACATGCCGGTGCTGTCAATGAATGTAAAGTTCAGGTGGTAAATGTGCACAGCGAGTTTATCACGGAAGAAAATGTAGCGGAAAAACTGGGTAATCTGGACGGTCTGCTGGTGGCGCCGGGTTTTGGACATCGTGGCGTGGAAGGGAAGATCATTGCCGTGCAATATGCCAGGGAAAACAAACTACCTTTTTTCGGAATTTGTTTAGGTATGCAGATGGCCGTCATCGAATATGCTCGTAATGTATTGGGACTCAAGAAAGCGCATTCTACCGAAATGGATCTTAATACACCGGATCCCGTCATCGACCTGATGGAGGAACAAAAAAAGGTTACCGCCAAGGGTGGAACGATGCGTCTGGGCGCTTATCCCTGCGTCCTGAAAGAGGGAACCCTAGCCCTTCAGATATATGGGAAGACGGAGATCAGCGAAAGGCACCGGCACAGGTGGGAGTTCAACAATGCCTATCTCAGCCAGTTTGAACAGGCGGGGATGATCCCCAGCGGCTGTAATCCGGAAAGCGGGTTGGTTGAGATCGTCGAGCTGCCTCATCATCCTTTCTTTATTGGCGTACAATACCATCCGGAGCTGAAAAGCACGGTGGAGAACCCACAGCCTATTTTTGTTCATTTTATCAAGGCTGCAAAGGAATTTGCCGAAGCGAAGAGTGCGGTGCGTAACCCGCTGCTGCAGAGTGAAATGATATAATTGCCGTTTTACCGAGAAAGTCGGGTATATCACCGCGGGCCTGTAGATTACCGGTCAAAAAGCCCCTATATTTGCACTTCTTTAAAAAGTTATCTAATGGGAATGGATCGTAATACGGTGATCGGGTTTGTGCTGCTGGGTCTTTTACTATTTGGCTATTTATATATATCAACCAAGAACAGCCATGAGCTGGAAGCGCAGCGGAAGCATATCGAGGATTCTGTAGCGTTGGTAAAGGCGCGTCAGGCGGCCCAGGCAAAGCTGGCCGACACTGCAAAGAATGTTACGGTAGCTGTGGATACTACCGGGATCAATGGGGCGATCAACGGCACCGAACATCAGCTGACGGTGGAGAACGAGCTGTTGAAGATCGTCTTTTCCAATAAAGGGGGGCAGCCGGTGCTGGTGGAGCTGAAAAAGTTCAAATCCTTTGACAGCACCCCGGTGAAGCTGGTGGCTCCTGGTACGGGTAACGGGCTATCCTATTCTATCAATACATCCCCTAATCAATCGGCCCAGATCAGCGATCTCTTTTTTAGAGAGGGTCAAGTGGTAAAAAATGCGGATGGCAGCCAGACGGTGACTTATAACCTGCCATCGTTCAACGGTGAAACACTTGCCCATCAGTTCACCATCCGGCCGAATGACTACCGGATCGACTGGAATGTAATAGCAGGCGGTGCGGACAAACTTTTTAGCCAGAACAACTTTAACCTGGTGTGGCATGCTTACCTGGGGCGTACGCAGGAGCATACGGGCGCCGGTGGTGCACTGACCAGCGTTTGTTATCTGGAGGACAACAATTTTGATTATAAATCCGCAAAGACGGAAGCGACTTTTGAGAAGCCGGTACAATGGGTGTCTTTCTCGCAGCAATTTTTCAACACTACGGTGATAGCCGGCCCCGGCAGCAGTTTTGCTTCGGGGAATGTGCATGTGACGAAGGCTACGAGCGACACCAGCAGCATGCTGGCCCGTGCGGAGGTGGCTTTGCAGGCGAAGGTTCCTGCTGCTGCCGCGGCTACACTGCCTTTCCAGATCTATTACGGTCCGAATGATTTCCATATACTTGAAAAGCAGGCGCCGGGTATGACCAAGATCATCGACCTGGGACGGGGCATGTACTCTTTTGTACGTCCCATCAACGTGTATATCATCATGCCTGTGTTCAATTTCTTTAAGGAACATATTGCCAGCTGGGGTATCGCCATCTTACTCCTGACGTTGTTTATCCGTCTGATCACATCTCCGCTGGTATACAGCAGCTATCTCAGCGGGGCCAAGATGAAGGCGTTAAGACCGGAGATAGAAGCGATGAAAAAGAGGGTAGGCGACGACCAGCAGCAGGTGGGGATGGAGCAGATGAAACTTTTCCGGGAGGCGGGTGTCAATCCTTTAGGGGGATGTATCCCGGCTCTGCTGCAGATACCTATCTTCTTTGCTCTTTATAGCTTTTTTAACTCGAACATACATCTGAGGGGTGAGAATTTTCTTTGGAGCAAGGATCTTTCCACTTATGACAGTATCCTGCATATTGGATTTTCCATTCCGGGTTATGGCGATCATGTGAGTCTTTTTGCCTTGCTGGCGGTGGTTACGAGCTTCCTTATCTCGTTATACGGGATGAGTATGACGCCGGACCAGAGCAACCCCGCCATGAAGTATATGCCGTACATCATGCCTGTGATGCTGCTGCTTTTCTTTAACAGGCTGGCATCAGCGCTGACCTGGTATTATACTGTGTCCAACATCATTACCCTGATACTTCAGTTTGTGATCCAGAACTATATCATCGACCACGACAAGATACTGGCAAAGCTACAGGAGAACAGGAGCAAGCCCAAGACAAAATCCAAGTGGCAGGAGCGTCTGGAGCAGATGCAGGAGGCCCAGAAACAGGCGCAGAAGACGCGCAAATAGGGGGGAGAGGGGCTTTCTCGGGGATGGTGGCCGAAAAGGGAGGTGGATTTGCATTTCCCGACTGTCTTTCTTACTTTTAATAGATACAGACAACAGATAGTTAAGGCCAATGAAGCTACTAACCATGATAACCACTGCCGGTACCCTGTTCATACTGAATATGGCGCCTGTGACAGCACAAAAGAAGGTATCCGAGCTAACCCTCGCATATGACTACTCTGTCGGCGATGGTAAACCCTCTCAGGGAAGCGAAAATGCCACTCATACCGTTTATATAAAGGGGAATAAAAGCCGGAGCGAAATTGCCAGCGCCTTGTTCTCCTCCACCGTTATCTACGACGCGAATACGGGTTTTGGGGTTATCCTGAAAGAGGTGAGCGGTCAAAAACTGTTGATCCGGCTAAACCCTGATAATTGGAAGGAGCGGAACAGGCTTTATGACGGCGTGGTATATAAAAGCACAGGGGAGGCCAGGGAGATTGCGGGGTACAAGTGTCAGAAGGCCACGGGGCAGACGAAATCCGGGGCTACTATTACTGTGTTCTATACCAAGGACTTATTAGTAGAAAATAAAGAATGGGACCCGGCTTTTCATGGTCTGGACGGGATCCCCCTGGAATACGAGTTCAATCAAGGCCCTATACAGATAAAATACAGGATATCCCGCGTGAGTCTGAATCCTATTCCTGCCTCGAAATTTGATATACCAAAGTCAGGTTACCGGGAAATGAGCTATGAAGAGAGTAAAAAGACGAATATCGGGGGGTAGGCGGGATCGTTTTAGCGATGCATTTTGATCCGGAGATCCAGCAACTGCAGGCTGGGTTGTATACTGCCGTCTGTTATACTCGGTATGTTTACCTTGTATTTATAAGGCATAATGAAGACGCTATTGCCTCTTTCGTAAGTGACGAGTGTATTAAAGGAAATGGTGGTCTTTGTCTTTTCCTGTCCCAGGAAGAAGCTGCCGCTATAGGCAGGAGTGGATTTAAGAGTAAAATTACCAGTCGTACGGATGGGGGTAAATTCGGTCTTCAGGGGAATGCTTTTATTGTTCTTTTTGTCTCCACCGCCGCCCTTGCTCGCAAAAGCCAAGCCTACTACAGTGAGTAGCAAGGTACTGATGACCGTCTGGCGCATCAACTTCCTCATCGATATCGTTCTTGGTTTTTGCATTCTTATACAAATGTAATAAAAAAAATTGGGTATTTTTTAACCGCTTATCACCTTTTTTAATAAACCTTTAACGCTCAGGTATATACAAATCTCTATTTTAAGGAGATTTTAATCTTCAGGTTAGAACGAACCGGAGGTTCGTTGTCCGAAGGACAGATTTTAGATCTTTCCGGAAAATGGGTTATATTTTGCAGGAAACCCATTTTCCGGACATTTTCCACAATTGCCAAATCTCTGTTAATAAAGTACGTCCCCGGAGGGGTTTGGGTTGCTCCCAGGCGGTAAAAAATTTGTGGATAGGGGTGAATGCCGTAAATTACAATAACCTTAAACACATGCAAGAAAATCCATACCATCAGGACCGGGAAGAAATGAAGGAATTGCTGAAGCAGTATCAGGATCTGAAGAATGGTCGACAGCATTCATTCCTTGAAGAAGAGTCGTTTGAGAAGATAATTGATTATTTTGATGATACGGAGGACCTGACCCAGGCGATAGAGGCTGTGGAGATCGGTATCGGGCAATATCCTTATTCTTCGGCCCTGCTTATAAAGAAGGCTGACCTTATGATCGCCACCCGCCGGTATTTTGAAGCGCTGAATATACTCGAACAGGCGGAACTGCTGGACGGCGCGGATATCAACCTTTATATATTGAAGACGGATGCTTACCTGGCTTTGGACCAGCAGGAGAAGGCCGTCGCTCTGTTAGAGAATGCCCTGTTGCATTTCGAAGGAGAGGAACGTATCGAGCTTTTATTCGAACTGGCGGATGTATACGATGACTATGAGGAATTCGACAAGATATTCGACTGTCTGAAGCTGATACTGGAACAGGACCCGGGTAATGAGGAAGCGCTGTATAAGATATGCTTCTGGACTGATTTTACGGGAAGGAATGAAGAAAGTATCCGGCTTCATCAGAAGATCATCGATGACAATCCATATAGCGAGCTGGCCTGGTTCAACCTGGCCGCGGCTTACCAGGGGTTGAAGTTATATGAGAAGGCGGTGGATGCCTATAAGTATGCCCTGGTGATAGATGAAAAATTCGACTATGCCTACCGGAATATGGGGGACGCTTACATTCGTCTCCGGAAATACCGTGATGCTATTGAATCGTTGGAGAAAGTGCTGGAGCTGTCCCGCCCGGAAGACGTGATCTATGAGGCAATAGGTCATTGTTATGATAAACTGGACAACTATGCCCAGGCCCGATTTTATTACCGGAAAGCCTCGCATCTAAACCCGGATGACAGTAAGCTGTATTACAAACTTGCCTGCACCTATATCAATGAAGGCCAGTGGGGACAGGCTGTCAAACAGCTGGAGGCGGCCATGCGCATCCACACCATGCAGCCTGAATATAACCTGGCCATGGGTGAATGCAAGATGCAGCTGGGTGAATTCAAAGAAGCTATCCAATTCTTTTCCAATGTTGTGCGCATGCGGCCTCGGAATATCTCCAGCTGGGAAGCGCTTATCCGTTGTCTTTACAACGCCGAATTTTTTGAGGAGGCCCTGGAGCAGGTGGAAGCCGCCATTCGCATCACCGGGGGGAAGCCTTTATTCATTTTCTATCTCAGCGCTATTTATTTTGCCCTGGGAAGATCGAAGGAGGGGCTTCTGCAATTGGAGAAGGCGATGAGCAAGGCTCCCAAGCTCCTTAAGAAGTTATTAGAATTGAACCCGGTGATATTGCAATACCAGCCTGTGGTGGATGTCATCGCGCGGTATAAAAAGAATAAGTCTATCTAGTTTTGAAAGGTCCTACCATTACATTATAATATAATACGATGTCTTTATTGCATTGTTTTCATACATTTGCGGCCTAGAATTTTTGCGTTCTGCCAACAGCCTTACGTTTGGATAACGACTCTTCAGAACGAACCGGAGGTTCGTTGTCCGTAACCGAGCGTAGCGAAGGTTATGCCCGAGGAGGAGCGTGTCGAAGCAGCTCCGACGAAGGGACAGATATTAAATGTTTGGCGCAATTGGATTAAATTTCCCAGAATCCAATTGCGCACAATTTTATAACGAAAGAAACAATCAAATAGGATGAATTTCAAACTTACGCAGATCCCGGAAAGAATGGCAAAGCCGCGTCAGCATGGGATTACGATGGTAATGGACAAAGGGTTGAGTATCGAAGAAGCGAAGAACTTTCTCAGTGTGGCCCATCCGCACGTGGATATTGTAAAACTGGGATTTGGGACTTCTTTTGTCACGCCCAATCTCAGAGAGAAGATAGAAGTTTATCAATCGTTTGGCCTGCCTGTATATTTTGGAGGTACGCTTTTCGAAGCTTTCCTGATCCGCAACCAGTTTGAGGATTATATTTCCGTCCTTAAGGATTATGGCATTACGCATATGGAGGTCAGTGATGGTTCGATCACCATACCTCATGCCGAGAAGTGCGGCTATATTGAGAAGCTTACCAAATATGGGACTGTCTTAAGTGAAGTGGGCAGCAAAGATGCCGAGCATATCATTCCTCCTTATAAGTGGATCGAACTGATGCGCGCCGAGCTGAGCGCCGGCGCTTCGTATGTGATAGCCGAGGCTCGCGAAGCGGGTAATGTCGGTATCTACCGGGGCAGCGGCGAGGTCCGTGAAGGTCTGGTGCAGGAGATCCTTACGCAGATACCTGCCGAGAAGATACTTTGGGAAGCTCCCCAGAAGGCGCAACAGCTGTATTTTATCGAGCTGATCGGCTGTAATGTCAACCTCGGGAATATCGCTCCTACGGAGGTCATTGCCATGGAAGCGATGCGTGTCGGTCTTCGGGGAGACACTTTCCATCTGTTCCTGGATAAAGAAGGGGCCAGATGAGGAAGTTCGGTCTGATAGGGTACCCTCTTTCACATTCCTTCTCTCAGAAATATTTTACGGAGAAATTTCAGCAACTTGACATCACGGATTGCAAGTATGAGCTTTATCCCATCGAGGATATAGCGGCGGTGAAAAATATATTGCAGGACCCGGAGCTTTGCGGGCTGAATGTTACGATCCCTTATAAGCAGGCGGTGATCCCCTTTCTTCATGGTATGAATGCCGTCGTGGAGGAGATAAGGGCTTGTAACTGTATCAGGATCCAGGGCGGCAAAGCATATGGATATAATACGGATACGGTGGGTTTTTCAGCGTCTCTTGTGCGAAAGCTTGGGCAGGGGCATCGACAGGCGCTGATCCTGGGAACGGGCGGTGCGTCGAAGGCGGTGGAATATGTACTTCGGAAACTGGGCATCGGGTTTATGTATGTGTCCAGGAATGCGGGGCATGGCGTTCTGCGTTATGAGGAAGTGACGGAAGACATTTTACGCCGGCATACGATGGTGATCAATACCACGCCGTTAGGTATGTATCCCAAGGTTGATGAATGTCCTCCTTTGCCTTATGAGGCCATTGGTCCGGAGCACTACCTGTTCGATCTGGTGTATAACCCTCCGCTGACCTTGTTCCTCCGACAAGGGAAGGATAGGGGCGCTGTTGTAGAGAACGGCTATGACATGCTGATCGGACAGGCGGAAGAAAGCTGGCGGATCTGGAATAGTTAGGACAGCAGCCTGGTGCAAACTTCTTTTGGCACGGAAACGATCTTCTTTGAGGTATAATTATAACAGACCATGCCTGTGCGGGCTGCCGCTACTGTGATCCAAGAACGAACCAAAGGTTCGTTGTCCGAAGGACCGACATTAGATCTTTCCGGCAAACGGGTTACATTTTCCGGAGAACCCGTTTGCTGGATATTTTTCTCATTTATCTGTTTTTCCAGCTTGTAATAAAGATCGAAGCCCACCCGGGAAAATTCCGTTGCTGCTACGGATGCTTTTAGCGTTTCTCCATAGAACACTTCACTTCTGAATTCAATGGCTGCGTCCGCCATGATGATGCCTGTGCCGGCAAGGTCCATCTCGGAGTATCCATGATGCCGCAGGAACTGCATCCGTACTTCGTGAAGGATGGAGAGTACGGAGTCGTTGCCCACGTGTCCTCCGTAGTTGAGGTCGGTGATACGGATGGGTATCTCCGTCGTAAAAGTGAAATGTCCGGGTAATACGAGGTTTGTCTTTGGCATAGCAATGGTTTAGTACTTGTTTTTGAGGAAGGCGATCAATTTGTCCGCGGCCTTCCGTCGATGGCTATAATGATTTTTTTCTTCCAGCGGCATCTCGGCAAAACTGCGTGTATCTCCATCGGGGACGAAGATGGGGTCATATCCAAAGCCTTGTCCTCCGGTGGGGGCGGTAAGGATGCGGCCTTCGCAGATGCCTTCGAAAAGGTGTTCTTTTTCGTTGATGATTAGGGAGATGACGGTACGGAAGCGGGCTTTGCGGTTCGTTTGTCCTTCCAGGTTGTGGAGCAGTTTTTCTATGTTGCTGTTGAAGTCGCGGCCGTCCCCGGCATAGCGGGCGCTTTTGACGCCGGGTTCGCCATTCAATGCCGTCACTTCCAGGCCTGTGTCTTCGCTAAAACAGTCGCTGCCTGTCAGTCTGTGGATCGTGGCTGACTTTTCTGTGGCATTGGCTTCCAGGGTTGCGTGTGGTTCGGGGATATCGATGTCGATGCCGGCTTGCCGCAGGCTTATCACTTCCAATTGATCGCCGATGGCGGCCTGGATCTCTTCCACTTTATGTGCGTTGTTCGTGGCAAAAATGAGTGTTGGTGTCATATTTCAAACAGCGTTTTCAGGCAAACCCATAGTTTGCTTTTTAGCAATTTGCTTTCATCGCCCGGTCGCGCCAGTTCTTCGAGATAGGGCGCCGTGAGATAGGTGCACTGGTCGTATGGCTGGATCTTGAAGACGGGAAAATCCATTGGAAGGCCAATTGCCTGTGGTGTTGGCCCGAACAATAGGATAAAGGAAGGCTGCAATTGTTGTTTTAATTGTCCGATGGCCACCGGTGAGGCGGCATGGTTGACAATGGCGACGTCTCCGATGTTCATCCGGCAGGCTTCCAGCATGCGGGTGAGCACACTCAATTGATCATCGGGCAGGAAAGCGATGCCGGGGGAATGGACGACGATGGTGATATTGCGGCGGTTATTGCCTAAAAATTTGTAACCTGTGGGGGTAGGAGCGGGTGATGTTTTTGGCGTCGGCGGGGGGGCGGTGGATGTATCCGCAGCTGCGCGTTCTGTGGCCAGCAGGTGATCCTTATAGAGTTCGGTGACTACCAGATCCTTTAGCTGAATATCATTGAGGCTCATAAAATTATTCCCGGTTTTTATCCATTGCAGGCGGCCGCCCGTGTAGTAAATACTAACAATTGTTCGTAATGACTTTGCGGGCACAAAGATTGTTTGTTTCTTTGTGCTTACAAAATTCTTAGACAATGATCGCTGCTATGGATATACAAGTTACGAAAACGGCAAAGAGTAAGATAGGGGAGATCGACTTTAATAATCTTCCTTTTGGGAAATATTTTACAGACCACATGCTGGAGGTGGATTATGCAGACGGAGAGTGGAAGAATGTGGTGATCCGCCCTTTTCAGCATCTTTCTCTTTCCCCGGCGCTGGCAGCCATCCATTACGGCCAATCCATTTTTGAAGGTATCAAGGCCTATAAGGACAGGGAAGGGAATCCTTTTATTTTCCGTCCATACGATAATTTCACCAGGTTCAATTTAAGCGCGGGGCGGATGTGTATGCCTGCGGTGCCTGAGGATATTTTTATCGAAGGGATGCGTCAGCTGGTGGCGCTCGATAAGGATTGGATCCCTATGAAGAGCGATTATTCCCTTTATATCCGTCCTTTTATGTTTGCTACGGATGAGGTTATCGGGGTGAAGCCGGCGGATCACTACAAGTTCATGATCCTGCTGAGCCCGACGGGCCCTTATTATTCCGCGCCTATGCGTATCTATGTGGAAGAGAAGTATACGCGGGCTGCCAAAGGGGGAATCGGGTTTGCCAAGGCGGCGGGTAACTATGGCAGCAGCATGCTAGCCACTGCTATTGCCAAGGAACGGGGATTTGACCAGGTGTTGTGGACGGATGCTTTTGAGCACAAGTATGTACAGGAGATCGGCACGATGAACTTTTTTGTCATCATCGGTAATAAGGCCATCACCCCCGACCTGCAGGCCGGCACTATCCTGGAGGGTGTTACCCGGGACAGCGCCATCGAGGTCCTTAAGGAACTGGGATATACGGTGGAAGAAAGGCCTATCAGCATCGATGAGATCATCGATGCACATAAAGCAGGGGAACTCAAGGAGTTATTCGGTACAGGCACCGCCGCCACGGTAAGTATGATCCAGGAGCTGTGCTATGAGGACTATAGTATGAAGTTTGATACCAGCACCTGGAAAGCCGTACCTGCGGTCAAGAAACTGCTGACGGACATACGGGAGGGCAGGAAAGAGGACACCCGGGGGTGGATGTTTAAAGTTTAGGTACGATACGTTTAGAATTATTTGTTTTTTTACCCGCGGCTAGTTACCTTTGCCGTCCCAAATAAAATTAGGTCCAGAAATGCCTACTATACAACAATTAGTAAGAAAAGGAAGAGAGATTATCCGCGCTAAAAGCAAATCCAGGGCTTTGGATGCCTGTCCTCAGCGTCGTGGCGTTTGCACCCGCGTGTACACTACCACCCCCAAGAAGCCGAACTCGGCGCTCCGTAAGGTAGCCAAGGTGCGTCTTACCAACAAGGTGGAAGTCATCGCGTATATCCCGGGTGAGGGGCATAATCTCCAGGAGCACTCCATCGTACTGATCCGCGGGGGTCGTGTGAAGGATCTGCCCGGTGTTCGTTACCATATTGTTCGTGGCAGTCTGGATACAGCTGGTGTGAAGGATCGCAAGAAGAGCCGTTCCAAGTATGGTACGAAGAAGGAAAAGGCCGGTGCTAAACCCGCAGCTAAGAAATAGCCGCAAGTAACAGAGTTTAAGAATATTATCAATAAGTAATTCCGCAGAAAAATGAGGAAAACGCAAGCCAAAAAATTACCGCTGGCGCCCGATGCAAAGTACAACGACAAGCTGGTTACCCGCTTTGTAAATAACCTGATGTGGCAGGGTAAGAAGAACACTGCCTATAACATCTTCTACGATGCTATGGACAGGGTGGCTAAGCAGACCAACGAGGACGGTTATGACATTTGGAAGAAAGCTCTTTCCAATATCACGCCGGCCGTTGAAGTACGCAGCCGTCGTATCGGTGGCGCTACTTTCCAGATCCCTTCTGAGGTTCGTCCTGACAGAAAGATATCCCTGAGCATCAAGTGGCTGATCCGTTATAGCCGTGAAAGAAATGGCCGTAGCATGGCTGAGAAACTGGCTAATGAGATCGTTGCTGCCAGCAAGGGTGAGGGTGGTGCTTTTAAGAAGAAGGAAGATACGCATCGTATGGCTGAAGCCAACAAGGCTTTTGCCCATTTCAAGGTATAATATATAAAATATTTATCGTATATTTAGTAAGCCCTGCCTATTCGGCGGGGCTTAGTTTTTGTTGGGTGGGGCGGTGGATATTATGGAAAAAGTAAGTACCTTTGCGCCTCGAAAAGAACCGTACTAGTCTTTCGGAAAAATCAACTTTTTAATAAAGAAAAATGGCAGACTTAAAATTTCAAAGAAACTTTGGTATCGCGGCTCATATTGATGCCGGGAAGACTACCACCACTGAGCGTATCTTGCGTTATACCGGGATGATCCATAAAATCGGAGAGGTGCATGATGGCGCAGCTACCACTGACTGGATGGAGCAGGAAAAGGAGAGAGGTATCACGATCACCTCGGCTGCCGTAAGCTGTCAATGGAATTTCCCTACTGTGTTGGGTAAGACTACTCCCGACACAAAAAAATACTATTTCAACATTATTGATACTCCGGGACACGTGGATTTCACTGTAGAGGTGGAGCGTAGTATGCGTGTACTGGATGGTCTGATCGCCCTGTTCTCTGCCGTAGATGGTGTAGAGCCTCAGTCCGAGACGGTATGGCGTCAGGCTAACCGCTACAGAGTACCCCGTATTGGCTTTGTAAACAAGATGGACCGTAGCGGCGCTGACTTCTTAATGGTGGTCAACCAGGTGAAGGAAATGTTGGGCGCCAACGCAGTTCCCCTGCAGTTGCCCATTGGCGCTGAAGATAACTTCAAAGGCGTGGTGGACCTGATCAAGATGAAGGGGATCATCTGGCATATGGAAACGGAAGGTATGACCTTTGACGAGATCCCCGTGCCGGAAGATCTGGTGGATGAGGCCCAAGAATGGAGAGGCAAGCTGGTGGAAGCCGTTGCTGAGTACGACGAGAAACTGCTGGAGAAATTCTTTGAGGACCCCAACAGCATCACTGAGGAAGAAATGCACGAAGCGATCCGTAAGGCTACTATCGACCTGAGCATTGTCCCCATGATGTGCGGATCTTCCTTTAAGAACAAGGGGGTACAGACTGCGCTGGATGCCGTCTGCAGATATCTGCCTTCACCCGTTGACATCGAAGATACAGTAGGTACCGACCCCAACACGGGCGAAACCATTACCCGCAAGGCGAATGCGAAAGAGCCTTTCTCCGCACTGGCCTTCAAGATCATGACGGACCCCTTTGTAGGCCGCCTGGCCTTCTTCCGTTGTTACAGCGGTCACCTCGATGCGGGCAGCTATGTACTTAACGTACGCAGCGGCAAGAAGGAGCGTATCAGCCGTATCATGAAGATGTTTGCCAATAAGCAGAACCCCATCGACTTTATCGAGGCCGGTGATATCGGGGCTGCCGTAGGTTTTAAGGAAATCAAGACGGGTGACACTCTTTGTGACGAGGATCATCCTATCACCCTGGAGAATATGTTTATACCCGAGCCTGTGATCGCCATTGCCGTCGAACCGAAGACGCAAGCCGACGTGGACAAGATGGGTATGGCCATTGCCAAGCTGGTGGAAGAAGATCCCACCCTGCGTGTAAATACGGATGAAGATACGGGACAGACCATCCTTCGTGGTATGGGTGAGCTGCACCTGGAGATCATCGTAGACCGTATGCGTCGTGAGTTCAAAGTAGAAGTTAACCAGGGTGCGCCCCAGGTGGCTTACAAGGAAGCATTCAATGCAACTATTGAACACCGTGAGGTACTGAAGAAACAGACGGGCGGCCGCGGTAAATTCGCTGACATCCAGTTTGCCATCGGACCTGCCGATGAAGAATGGCTGAAGGAGAACGAAGGCAAGAGCTACCAGTTCGTCAACGATATCTTTGGCGGTAGCATCCCCAAGGAATTTATCAAGCCTATCGAGGATGGGTTTAGAACATCCATGACCACGGGCGTACTGGCCGGGTATCCTGTACAGAACATGAAGATCCGGGTATTCGACGGTAGCTACCATGATGTGGATTCCGATGCCATGAGCTTTGAGCTTTGCGCCAAGTCCGGGTTCCGTGAAGCAGGCAAAAAGGCCAAGCCTATCCTGCTGGAGCCTATCATGAAAGTGGAAGTGCTGACGCCTGATCAATACATGGGTGATGTGACGGGTGACCTCAACCGTCGTCGTGGTATCCTGGAAGGGATGGATAGCAGGAACAACCTGCAGGTGATCAAGGCGAAGGTGCCCCTGAGCGAAATGTTCGGGTATGTGACGCAACTGCGTTCCATGAGTTCCGGCCGCGCTACCTCCACCATGGAATTCTCTCACTATTCTCCGGCTCCGAATAACATTGCCGAGGAAGTGATTGCCAAGGTGAAGGGTAGGAAGGTGAATGCATAATGTGAATAAATAATATGAGAGAGGTCCTGTTGGTTTTCCGACAGGACCTTTTTAATTTGGCGCCAATAAAGGGTATTCCAATTGAATAAATTTTAAACTCAGCTTATGAAATACGCAGTATTGACGAGCACTTTTGAAAAGACGTTTATGAAGGTGAGTAAATCGGGATTATGCAGAATGGGTGTGATTGCGGTGTTGACAATTGCTACCTGCTTTACTTTTTCTTCCGTATCGGCGCAAGTATATGTCACGGTCCGTCCGACCTATGCGCCAGTGGTTCGACCCGTGCCTCCCAGACCGAACTATGTCTGGATCGAGGAGGATTGGGCATACAGGGGTGGTCATTATGTGGCGGTAGGTGGGCATTGGGTTGCTCCTCCCCGTCCGGGAGTGGTGTGGATCCCTGGTCGTTGGGTACAGAGCCGTAGGGGCTGGCGTTGGATCCCCGGTCATTGGAGAAGACGTTAAATATCCGGAAAAAGATCTTTGGTCCTTCTGAATGAAGGCTTTAAAGTCAGGCAGCCGGTGCTCATGGATATTCCATGACGACCGGCCATTTTTATGTAATTTCCGCGCTTAAAAAATACAGTGTATGTCTTTTTCAGTCAGGATACTATTGGTTGTTGTGTCGTTGTCGTTTTTGGGGGGCGTTAAGGCTCAGCCGGGTTCTACCCAATTGAAATGGGCGAAAGAGGGGAATGCTTTCTACACCGAAAAAGAAGGGAGTATTGTCCGTATAGAGCTGCCCGGGAATAAGGAGACGGTGATCGTCCCCCGGCCTCAACTGGTGGCGTCCGGGGAGATACGGCCCATCCAGGTGAGGAATTTCAGTTTTTCGGAAGATGGAGGGAAGGTACTTATCTATACCAATACAAAAAGGGTATGGCGCTATAATACCCGTGGAGATTATTGGGTTTATGACATCGGCAACAAATCTTTGAAGCAGGTGGGAAAGGACAGACCTGTATCTTCTCTTATGTTTGCCAAATTTTCTCCTGACGGGACGAAGGTGGCTTACACCAGCGAGCACAATGTATATGTAGAGGAACTGTCTTCGGGTGTAGCCAAATGTCTGACCAGTACGGGCGGCAGCCGCAAGCTGATAAACGGGACCTTCGACTGGGTGTATGAGGAGGAGCTGGATTGCCGGGATGGTTTTCGCTGGAGCCCTGACGGCCGTCATATTGCTTACTGGCAGATAGATGCGAATAAGATCCGGGATTATCTTATGTTGAATACGACGGATTCCATCTATCCTTTTGTGATCCCGGTGGAGTATCCGAAGGTGGGCGAGCCACCTTCCCCATATAAAATAGGGGTGGTAGATATTGCCGGCGGCGATACCAAATGGATGAATATTCCCGGCGATCCGCAACAGACCTATCTGCCCAGGATGGAATGGGCGGCTAATTCCTCCGAGCTGATACTTCAGCAGTTGAACCGTAAGCAGAATGACAGCAAACTTTTTCTCAGCAATATTGCCAGCGGCGAAACCGCTTTGTTGTATGAAGAGCGGGACAGCGCGTGGATCGAATGTAAAGGCGCCTGGCAAGATGGGATAGTAGCAGGCTGGGACTGGCTGAGCGGGGGGAAGGAGTTTGTCTGGGTGTCCGAGAAGGATGGCTGGCGTCATATCTATCGTATCAGCCGGGATGGGAAAAAGGAGACCCTGATCACGAAGGGGGACTATGACATCATCACCATCAACCGGATCGATGAGAAGGGTAACTATGTCTATTTTATGGCTTCCCCCGAGAATGCTACCCAGCAGTATTTGTACCGTACCAGGCTGGACGGGAAGGGTAAGCTGGAGAGGGTGACGCCTGTGGACCAGCCCGGCAGTCATGAATATGATATCTCTCCCGGCGCCCTTTATGCATTGCACAACTTCGGGAATGCCAATACAGAAGATGTACAGCAATGGATCAGTCTTCCGGGGCATCAATCTATTGCGGGGGCGGCCGGCAGCGGAGCAAATATTGCCGCCATGGTAAAGGAGGCGGAAAGGAAGAAACGGGTGGAATTCTTCCGTGTGAAGACGGTGGATGGTGTAGACATGGATGGCTGGATGGTGAAACCCGATCATTTTGACAGCACAAAGAAATACCCGGTCCTGTTCTATGTCTATGGCGAGCCGGCTGCACAGACGGTGAAGGATGAAAGCGGCGCGGGGATGAACTTTCTTTATGCGGGCAGTCTGGCGGACGATGGATATATCTATATCAGCGTAGAGAACCGTGGTGCGCCGGCCCCCAAGGGGCGGGCCTGGAGGAAGGCTATATACAGGAACATCGGGCGGCTGAATATCCGCGATCAGGCGATGGCTGCCAGGGAAATCCTGAAGTGGCCATTTGTGGACACCAGCCGTATTGCTGTATGGGGTTGGAGTGGCGGGGGATCGAGTACACTGAACCTGCTGTTCCAGTACCCGGACATATACAAGACGGGGATTGCCATTGCGGCTGTGGATAACCAGCTGTGCTATGACAATATCTACCAGGAGCGGTATATGGGAGTCCCCCAGGAGAACCGGGAGGATTTTGTGAATGGATCGCCAATCACCTATGCTAAAAATTTGAGGGGAAATTTGTTATATATACATGGAACCGGGGATGACAATGTTCATTATCAGAATGCGGAGATGTTGCTGAATGTTTTGATAAAGGAGAATAAAGTGTTTCAGTTTATGCCGTATCCCAACCGGAGCCATGGGATATTTGAGGGGGAGGGGACACGGAAGCATCTTTCGACGTTGTATACCTCTTATTTAAGGGAGCATTGTCCGGGTGGGCCGCGGTAAGGAAAAAATGCTTCTTTGAGGGTTGTGGGGAAATAGCTAAATTGCTAGACAACCAGAACTTGCAACTGTGGAATGACAAATGAAGACCTATATTCATACGTCCCCGACCCGCTGTGGGAAAGATTTAAAAAAGGTGACCAGGAGGCTTTTGCCCAATTATACAATGAACATATCGATAACCTGCTGCTGTATGGGATGAAAACCATCCGGAAAGAGCAGGTGGTAAAAGATGCCATCCAGGACCTGTTTGTGGAGTTGTGGAGATCCAGGGAGAATCTGCAATCCGTGAGGTCGGTGCCTCTCTATCTTTTTAAATCCCTGCGTTATAAACTTTTTCGTGAGAACAAGATGCGTATGGAGGTGCCCTCTGCCAGTATTCCCGCCTATCCTTCCCTGCTGGACTCCTCCATTGAAATGCTCATTCTCCAGCGGGAGGAAGAATGTTCTCACCGGGAAAAGATCAGTCACGCGATCCGGCAACTGCCCTGCCGTCAGCAGGAAGCCATCAATCTACGGTTTTATCAGGGGTTCAGCAATGAACAGATAGCGTTGATAATGGACATAAATTATCAATCAGTCATCAATTTGATACATAAAGCCATTCTCCAGCTTCGCAAACACCTGGGATATATACTGACCCTCCTTATCTGGGTGATTTCCATCGTGTAAAAAAAATCTCAAAAAAAATCGTTCGGGGAGAGTATGCCGCGGGCAATCCATGCACATACATGTAGGTAACTACAATTTTGTAACGATACAATCGTATGTCCGAAATAGAGGAATTGCTGCAGAATGATGACTTTGTGCGTTGGGTCCTGGGGCCCGACGAGGCCAGCCAGCGTTATTGGGAGGGCTGGTTAAGACAGCATCCGGATAAAGCCGGCATTTTCCAGAAGGCGCAGGAACTTGTACGATATCTTCATGGCAGCGAGCAAAGGGACGCCGACTTGCTGAAGCAAAAAAATATAGCCCCCTGGCTATGGGATCGCATCAATGAGGAGATCAAGGCAGGGGCGCCCGCAGGCCGTGTCGTCTCCCTGCATCCTTCCCGTACGCATCGGCCAAAGACCCTACTTTTTTTCCGCTGGCTCGGGGCTGCGTCGCTGGCGGGGTTGCTTGGAGCAGGAGGGTATTGGTTTTATCACCGGGACAGACACCTGCCACCGGCAGTCTCACCCCCGTTGGCGGGGCTGACCGTGAAGGCTTCCGGCAGATCGGCGCTGGAATGTATTAATAGAGGGAATACCCCCCAACGTGTCCACCTGGTAGATGGCAGCCTGATCATACTCGGCGGGAACAGCAGCTTGCATTATGAGAAGTTTTTGCAAAAGGATAAAAGGGAAGTGTACCTGGACGGAGAGGCGTTCTTCGACATTGCAACCGACGCAGCGAGGCCTTTCTATGTGCATGCCAGGGGTGTGTTGACCCAGGTGCTGGGTACCAGCTTCCGCATTATCGCCAGGAAGGAAGACAAAAAGATCATCGTAGCCGTAAGCACGGGCAAGGTCGCCGTAGGCGCCGAACATCCCGGGACTACAAACAAAGTTCCGGAATATATCCTACAGGCCAACCAGGAAGTCGTATTCGACGCGAGTCTGCGGGCTACCGGCAGAATGCCCGTCACCGACACCGGTCTTGTCGCAAAACCGGACCTGCCTGAAGAGAGTTTTAGTTTTTCGGATGTCCCGGTCAGTACCGTCTTTCGCAAACTGTCCGACGTCTATTCCGTAAAGATCGTCTATGACGAACAGCAGCTCAGCAAATGCCTGATCACCGTCTCGCTGGATGCCCTATCCTTCGAAGAAAAACTGGCCCTCGTGTGTAAAGTATTGGGGGTACAGTACCGGGAAGAAGACTATCAGATAGTCATTGAAGGAAAAGGCTGTCAGTAGGGAGGGATCTTGCCACCTATATATTAATGCAAAACCCACCCAATTTATGACCAAAACTGCAGAATGTAAACAGCTCATTTTTTTTGCTATGCGGGTAACCTTATTAAATACTTTTATAGCAATCTGTTTTATGAGCGTATCTCTTGCCAATGGAGCCAATGGTCAGGAGATACTCGACAAGAAGATCTCTCTCTCCATCGACAGGCAAGGCATCCGCAGTATCCTTTCACAGATAGAGAAAAAAGCAGGAGTCCGGTTTGCCTACATGTCCGAAACGATCACATTCGGAAATGAAAGGATCTCCCTTGAAGCCAATAACGAAAAACTGGGAGATATCCTCCGTCGTATTCTAAAGCCTATGGATGTATCTTTTGAGGTCACCGGCAAGCAGATCATTCTCCGCCGTATGGAGTCTCCCTTAACCGACGTAGCAGAGTCTATCGACAATAATTTCAGAAAGATCTCCGGAACTGTACGCTCCGCCAAGGACGGCGTTCCCGTGGAAGGGGCCAGCGTGACAGTGAAAGGTTTCGGGAGGGGGACGGCTACCATGGTGGATGGTCATTTTATCATCGATGCCGTGGACGGTGATGTATTGTCGATCTCTGCTATAGGATATACTACGGCCGAGGTCACCGTGGGCGCTGCTTCCACATATACGATCCAGCTGCAGGTAAGTGACAAGGGTATGAACGAGGTCGTGGTGACGGCATTAGGTATTTCCAAGCAGAAGAGGCAACTGGGTTTTTCTGTCACTGAAGTGAAAGGGGCCGTGCTTTCCGTGACTAATGAGGTAAACCCGATCAACGCGCTGCAAGGGAGGGTTGCGGGCGTGCAGATAGATGCCGGCGGCGCCGGAGGGCTATTCAGCAATTCCAGGATCGTCATCCGAGGGAATTCCACGCTGGGCCGAAACAATCAGCCCATTTTTGTCATCGACGGCGTCATCATGGACAATGACATTTTCAGCGGGACGGGTCGCGATTTCGGCAACGATATCAAAGACCTGAATATGGATAATTTCGAAAGCGTCTCCATTCTCAAGGGCTCTGCTGCCGCGGCCCTTTATGGGACGCGGGCGATCAATGGGGTCGTCCTGATCACCACCAAGAAAGGGCGTCAACGCAAAGGCATTGGTGTCACGGTGAACGAGACTGTGAATATCGCTAATCCTTATGCCGGTCCTGATTTTCAGAATGAATATGGCGGCGGCACGGTAGGCGCTTTTTTTACGGACAACAGGGACCCAAACTACCCCTCCAAAGCCGGGTGGACAACAAAAATATTCCCCACTGATCCCGTTACCGGGAAGCCTTACATCGACCGGCAGATCAACCGGGAACTGGAGAACTGGGGTCCGAAAATGACAGGGCAGGCTGTGACCAACTATGATGGAACACCCACTACTTATTCCCCCCAGCCAAACAATTTCCTCCAGGCTTTCCAGACGGGCGTTGGCACCAATACGAATGTGGCCATGGACGGCGGCACGGACAAATCCACTTTCCGATTTTCCTACAACCATAACCAGGCTCATGGGGTAGTGCCGAACAATACCATGAATAAAAACGCCTTTGACCTCCGGATGACGCATGCTTTCTCGGATGTCGTCAGCCTGGATGCAAGTGTATCCTATACGGATTTTTATGGAAAGAACCCTCCTCGTCTTGGCGGTCTCGATGCATTCGGCTCCAACAACTTCGGGAAACTCTTCTCCTGGATGATCCCCCGCAACTACAATACAGCCTATTGGATGCAGCGATCGAAATACACCAGTATCCTGGGAGGCGTTCCGGACCCCACGAACCCCAACGAGCCAAATAAAGTTCCGGAGGCAAAATTCTGGTTTACTCTATTTAATGACAACTATGAGCAACGGGAGCAGATGATACGGGGAAGAGTGGCTCTGACTGTCAAACTCAGTTCATGGGCCAAGCTCGTCCTGGAAGCCAACCTAAACAATATCTATACCCGCAATGAGAACAGCGAGCTGGGTGAAAGTCTCAATTTTGCCGGCGGTCAGTATGAAGTAGACTTCAGGACCAAGAACTCTGCTTTTTTCAAATCCATGGTCATGGTGACAAAGAACATCACCAAGGACCTTACTTTTTCAGGGTATATCGGAGCGGAAAGACAGCAGTATAAGACTTATTATGACAGCAGCCGTACGGACGGCGGATTAAGCTACCCCGGGAATTTCTTCCTTGCGAATTCCGTCAATACGCCGATTACCAATGCCGGCGTCCTCAACCGGAAAATCCTGCAGTCCTTTTATACCAGCGCAGACTTGGGCTATAAGGATATGCTGTTCCTCCAGGCCACCTGGAGGGGGGATTATTCTTCCGGGCTTGCGTATTCGGACGGGTCGGGCAGCTTTTTCTACAATTATCCTGCGGTCAGCCTGTCATGGATCTTTTCCGAGACCTTCAAAATGCTTCCTTCGTGGATCAGCTTTGGGAAATTACGGGGTAATATAGCCGCCCTGGGCGGCGATGCGGATCCTTTTACCCTTAACCCCGGGTTTGTTTTTAGCGGGTACAGCAATGCCAATGGCTACAACCTGCCCATCTCGACTTACAGCAGCAGCACGGTCAACCAGAAGAACCTGCGGGCGCCCAGCAAGGTATCCGAAGAACTGGGTCTGGAGATGCGTTTTCTGAAGAACCGCCTGGGTTTCGACCTGAGCTTTTATAAGGACAATTCCAAAAACCAGATAATACCCATCGGTACACCGGTGGAATCGGGTGTCGGGAATATCCTGATCAATGCGGGAAACATACAAAACAAGGGTATCGAGCTGTCTATAGACGCCACCCCGGTGAAGACAAAGGATTTTACCTGGAACACGGCCATCAACTATGCCGTCAATCAGAACAGGATCATCAGCCTTTATCCCGGTCGCACGGAGTTTGACCTTGGCGCCAATATCGGGGAGATCAGCACCTGGGCGATCGTGGGTAAATCCTATGGAACCCTCCGGACCGCCATTCACTCTACCACCTTTCAGGCTACAGATGCCAATGGCAAGCCTGTTGCGGATGTACGCAATGGCCTGCCTGTTCTTGCCTGGCGTTCAGATGCACGCACCGCCTTTCCGGTGCGGAGCAACAAGCTGCGGGATGTAGGGGATATCAACCCCAAGTTCAGGGCAGGCTGGGACAATACTTTTACGTATAAAAGCTTTAGTCTGAATGTGCTCCTGGACGCGAAGATCGGCGGTGATTTCGTGGCATTGAGCTATCGTTACGGCACCCATACGGGTGTGTTCCCCAATACCTTGCAGGGCAGGGACGCCAGTCATGGCGGTATTGGATGGACCAGTAAATTCGATGGGCAGAGCTATGATGACGGGATGCTTCCCACCGGCGTTTTTGCGCAAGGGCAGATGATCGGGCAGGTAAACGGGAGCCAGGTGGATGTCAGCGGTCTTACTTTTAAAGAAGCTTACGACAAGGGATATGTCGAGCCTTCTCATACGCCTCAATTCTTCTACCGATATGGATCATCTTCAACGGGCGTTTCCGACTACTGGATACTGAAGAACTCCTATATCGCCTTGCGGCAGGTGGCCATCAGCTATAACGTCCCGGCGAAATGGTTTGAAAAAATAAAACTGAATGGTCTGTCTCTTTCCGTGGTGGGAAGAAACCTGTTATATGTACACCAGTCATTGCCGTACAATTTCAATCCCGAGTCTAACAACTCCAATAACACGGCATGGTCGGGAGAACAGGGATTCCTTCCCAAGACACGTACCATCGCCTTTAGTCTAAAGGCAGCATTTTAGAAATTTAAAGGGATAGGGAAACCATTAAATAAAAAAATCATGAAACAATCGATCATATTATCATATCTCACCGGATCGCTGTTGCTGCTGGGAGCCGTCTCCTGCAAAAAGGAATTCGGCAAGGCCAATACTAATCCCAGTGTCGTCACTGTTCCGGATGTAAAATTCCTTCTTACCTATTCGGAGAACAAGCTAATCACTTACCAGGGCACGGAATGGGTGTGGGAGAGCCTGGAGCAGCTCTTCCGTTTTACACAACATGTGACGACCAGCCCCTATGAGATCACGGGCAACGTCAATTCCCGGTACAATGCCTATTATGCGGATGTCTTGCCCAATCTTTTCGAGATCAGGCGACAGATAGCCTCGAAAGCCGACAAGGACAGTTATGGGAAGATGGGGGCTATCACCTATATCCTGCAGGTGCTACAGGGAATAAAGGTTACCGATATGAATGGTTCCATCCCGTACAGCCAGGCGGAGCAGGGGAGGTACCTGAAAAATTTCAGCCCCGTGTATGATGCGCAGCAGGACCTTTTCCCCAGTTGGCTCAAACAGCTGGATAGTGTGATCTCGGTGCTTGCCAACGGGACGTTACCTACCCAGCAGAGCTATGGCACGTCGGATATCTATTATGGCAGTGACTGGACCAAATGGATCAAGCTGGCCAATACCCTCAAACTTCGTATCGCGGCCAGACTTGAGAAACGGGATGCGGCGAAAACAAGTGCTATCTTTAAGGCGGTGATGACCGATCCTACCGGCCCCATTACGACGGACGATGCCCAGATGTCCTATCAGAACAAGGACTATCTTCCTTTTGGCACTGGCGGTGATATCAATTACAGAAGCATACGCTATGGCACCCGCCCGATCATCAATTTCCTCAAATCAGCCAATGACCCCCGGCTGCCTATCTATTTTGAGAAGAATGATCTGCAGGGAAGCTTTAAAGACACGCTCACTAAATATGGGGTGAGTCTGCCTGCCTTTATCGATCCGGCTGATCCGTTGATCGCTTACCAGGGTGGTCCGGCGGACTGGACCACGGACCCGGTGACGGCTGCCTATATCAGTAATGCATTCGCCGTCACCGGCTCCTCAACGAAATACTTCCTGATCTCGCCGATCAACCGGAAATTCTTTTCCCCCCGATATAACGGCGCTACTTCGGGTATATCCACGGAGATACCCGTCAGCAATGCGGAGAGCTGTCTGCTGATTGCCGAGTTCATCCAGAAAGGATATGGCGTGGGCATCGATACAAAGGGGACGGCGGAGGATTGGTACAGGAAGGGCATTACTTCCTCTATCACTACCATGAACAATATGGCTATTGCGTCGGGATCTTCTACGGGATACAGCGGAGACGGGAGCACCGAGATCGGGAATTATCTTGACAATCCCAAGATCGCCTTTAATGGGGTCAATGATCTTGAAAGAATTTACATACAGGAGTTTCTTAATTTCTATAGAAATGGAAATGAGGCATTTGTATTTTGTCGTCGAACTGGATATCCCAAGACAGGCTCCAGTTACTACCCCAGAGAAGTCTTTAATGAGACGATTCCCCGGAGGTGGTGGACTTCCGACCCTGGTGAGGTCAACCGGGCAAACTGGAATGAGGCGCTTTCTGCGCAGGGTTTCACCCCTTTGGCGCAGGATCTGCCTTCCCTGAGTACGCAGCGGATCTGGTACGATAATGGTGCGCCGGCTTTTGGGGCGGGGAATTGAAAAGGGGGATTGAAAAAATACCTGTTTTTTGGCCTTATCGATTGTATATGTCGAGCGCTTTGAGCTCATGGCGGTGAGCGCCAAAGATCAGCACTAGTCCTCCTGCTAAGCCCCCTGCGCCGACGATCACCAGCGGGGAGAATGTATGGCTGGGAGATGGGAGTGGGGGCAGTGGTTGACCGAGAGGGGGAGGTTTCAGCTCAGTTTGATCGGATCTGTTCCTAAAGCTTTCGTAAAGGCCGAAGGCTTCCACGAACAGGGAGGCTACTGTAATACCTATCCCGAGCTTGAATTCTGATCTGGCGAGGTGTAGTTCGCGGAGGCTTGCAGGCTTGTCAGCCATGGCATTTTGAAGGCCCGGGTAAGTGACGATCTGCATTTTTTCCTGTCCTGTTTTCCGATAATAATAATACTGGGTAGGGGTATAACCGGAGTCGTTTTGATGGGCCGGATCGAATATGAGCCGGGAGTATACTGAAATTTTGGGACCTTCGCGTTCTACCCGGTATATGTCGGTGCCGGCGCTGCCGGGTACGGTAACAAAGACACCGGAACGTGAGTGAAACCTGTGAACCTGTTCGATAGGGATCTGCCGGTGGTTGTCCAGCTCAAGATATTTGTCGGCGGTATTGGTACATTTCAGCTGCAGGTGGTTGGAATAGATCTTTTGGCTGTCTTTGAGGAGGGCGTAATAATTTGAGTCCTGGCGGGATGATTGGGCGTGTCCTTCCAGGAAAAGGAGGAGGCACAGGATGGTGGGTAAAGGTTTCATGATGTTGTATATTTTTGATAATCAATTGATTAGGCTGATTAAAATTATAAAGAAAGTTACATCGTTTTGAATTAAGGGGGGATTAAACGGGGAGGGTTGGTAAAAGGAGTGGATGGGAGGCCGCCGCACCAACAGGTGCGGTAAATAATGATGCCCTGTTAGGCGCCCCAGCCGCACCCCGGTGCGGCAGATAATGGTGCCCCGTGAGGCGCCTTTGGCGCCGGGGCGTAAGGAGCAGGGATTGACCGGGCAGGTTTTTAAAAAAAATCCCTATTTCTTTGGAGGGAGTCAAACTAATACATACCTTTGCATCCCATTCGAAAAAATGGGATTTGGCTTATGTCTCAACGAATCAGAATCAAATTACAGTCTTACGATCACAATCTGGTGGACAAATCCGCTGAAAAGATCGTTAAAACCGTCCGTAGTACGGGCGCTGTGGTAACGGGTCCTATTCCTTTACCTACCCGCAAAAAGATCTTTACCGTACTGCGTTCGCCACACGTCAACAAGAAGGCTCGTGAGCAGTTCCAACTGCATACGCACAAGCGCCTGCTGGACATCTATACGTCATCTTCCAGGACGGTGGATGCGTTGTCCAAGCTGGATTTGCCTTCTGGTGTGGATGTTGAGATCAAGGCCTAAGGAGTTGGTTGTCCTGTAGGGATGACAAGCGATAGAAATTTAAGTTCTTTATATATCCATCTGCCAACCCCGGGTTTTTCGGGATAAAGCAGCGCTGGATTGACGCCATCCCGTCATCAATGATGAGCCTTCGGCCAATGGGCCTGTGGCCCATTCTGAGGGATGGATCATTAAACTCAGTAAACTTTCTGACTACTGCGGGAGCAGAGTCAGGATACATATGAACAAGCCGTTCAGGGTTTGTTTACTGCCGGTACTTCTGTTGCTCCGGACTCGCGACCATCGTTGATGGGCAGTGCGGGCGAAGAGTGACGCAAAGAAAAGGTCGGCTGCAAACGAGGGGATTGAAGTTATCAGACCGATGCTGTAATGGTATGTCTGTAGCTGTCCTCATACCCGATGGCATAAATCTTAAAAGAAATGAAAGGCATTATTGGAAAAAAGATCGGGATGACCAGCATCTTCAGTCCTGACGGCAAGCAGACAGCTTGTACGATCATTGAAGCGGGTCCCTGTGTGGTGACGCAGGTAAAGACCCAGGATACGGATGGTTACATTTCCCTTCAATTAGCGTTTGGCGACAAGAAAGAAAAACACACCACTGCAGCAGAAAAAAATCACTTCGCCAAGTCCAACACTTCTCCGAAACAGTTTGTAAAAGAATTCCGCAATTTTTCCATAGAAAAGAACCTTGGTGATGCTATCACCGTGGACATCTTTACCGAAGGTGAGAAAGTAGAGGTAGTAGGCACCTCGAAAGGTAAAGGTTTTCAGGGTGTCGTTAAGCGTCATGGATTCCATGGTGTAGGCGAGCAGTCTCACGGTCAGCATGACCGTCAGCGTGCTCCGGGTTCGCTGGGTAACTCTTCCGACGCCAGCCGCGTTATGAAGGGTGTGCGCATGGCAGGCCGTATGGGCGGTGACCGTGTGAAGGTGAAGAGCCTGAAAGTCGTGAAGATATTCCCTGAGAAGAATTATATCCTGGTAAGCGGAAGCGTACCTGGTCATAACGGATCCATCGTATACATTCAGAAGTAAATTGAATTATCATGCAAGCAGACGTTTTAAATATACAAGGAAAGAAGACCGGCAGAACGGTGGAGTTACCGGAAGAGATCTTCGGGATTGAGCCGAATGATCATGTGATCTATCTGGCCGTCAAGCAATACCTGGCTGCGCAGCGTCAGGGTACGCATAAAGTAAAGACCCGTCTTGAAGTACAGGGTTCCAGCAAGAAGCTGCATCGTCAGAAGGGTACGGGCGGCAGCCGTAAGGGGAATCTTCGTAACCCCCTGTACAAGGGTGGTGGTACCATTTTCGGCCCCAAGCCCCGTGATTATGATTTCAAGCTGAACCGTAAGGTAAAGGACCTGGCCAAGGTGTCCGCTCTTTCTCACAAGGCGAAGGGTAATGCCATTGTGATAGTGGAGGACATCAAGCTGGATGCTCCCAAGACCAAGCAGTTCACGGATGCTTTGAAAGGGCTGAATGTGGCTGGTAAGAAGGTGCTGTTCGTATTGCCTGAAGAGAGCGACAATCTTTTTTTGAGCCTGCGTAATGTGCCTACTGTTGAGGGTGTGTTGCTGGCTGATATCAATACCTATGATATCGTCAATGCCGAGGTGCTGGTGTTGTCGGAGACAGTCGCCAAAGTATTTGCTGAAGAAACGGCTGAAGTAGTAAAATAATTGATCATTCGAAAAATTGAGATATGAAACTCTCTGAAGTTTTAGTAAAACCGATACTGACCGAAAAGGCCAATTCCCAGCAGGATAAGCTGAGAAGGTATGCTTTCCGTGTCAATCGCAAGGCCAATAAGCTGGAGATCAAGAAGGCCGTGGAAGATTTCTATGGAGTGAACGTGGTTGACGTCAACACTTCCGTAGTTCCGGGCAAGAACAAGACCCGTTTTACAAAGGCTGGTTATGTTCAGGGTCGCAAGCCGGCTTATAAGAAGGCGCTGGTGACCGTTGCGGAAGGAGAGACGATCGATCTGTACGCAAGCATTTAATTGTGGTTTGCTTTCAATTAATTTAGTAACTATAGTACGCGAAGCTGATAAGTTCGCAATAAAAGATAAGACATGGCACTGAAAAAATACAAACCGATGACCGCCGGCACCCGCTGGAGAATCGGGAATGCTTATGCCGAGATAACTTCCGACACGCCGGAAAAGTCGTTGCTGGAAAAGGTAAAGTCTACCGCAGGAAGGAACGTTCAGGGTAGGAGAGCAATGCGGTATATGGGTGGCGGTCACAAAAAGATGTACCGTATCATCGACTTCAAGAGAAGCAAGAAGGAAATCCCCGGTACAGTAGCCTCTATCGAATATGATCCGTACCGTACTGCCTTTATCGCCCTGGTGAATTATGCGGATGGTGAAAAGAGATATATCCTGGCTCCCCAGGGTCTGCAGGTAGGGGCGACCGTGCTGTCTGGTGACAGTGTGGCGCCTGAGGTTGGAAATGCGCTTCAGATGAAGAACATGCCGTTGGGTACCAACGTTCACAATATCGAGATGCAGCCTGGTCAGGGCGGCAAGCTGGTGCGCAGCGCCGGTACTTCTGCTCAGTTGACCAACAAGGAAGAAAAATATGCTGTGCTGAAGATGCCCAGCGGTGAGTTGAGGAAGGTATTGATCAATTGTTATGCTACGGTGGGTGTTGTTTCCAACAGCGATCACAGTCTGCAGAGCATGGGTAAGGCCGGTCGCAACAGGTGGAGAGGTATTAAGCCGAGGAACCGTGGTGTGGCTATGAACCCTGTGGATCACCCGATGGGTGGTGGTGAAGGTAAGGCCTCCGGTGGTCAGCCTCGCAGCAGGAACGGACAGTATTCCCGCGGTCTGAAGACCCGTCAGAAG
This sequence comes from Chitinophagaceae bacterium, assembly GCA_017307755.1. Lineage (GTDB taxonomy): Bacteria > Bacteroidota > Bacteroidia > Chitinophagales > Chitinophagaceae > Puia. The sequence goes on from JAFKGQ010000005.1 coordinate 50,893, forward strand.
GGCAAGGGCAGCGACAAGCTGATCATCCAGCGCAAGAACGGTAAAAAATTGTCGAAATAATTTAAATAGTAATTATGGCTCGTTCAATTAAAAAAGGTCCTTACGTAGACGCGAATCTGGAAGACAAGATCCTGGCCATTAACGAGGGCACGGCTAAGAAAGGGGTTATCAAGACCTGGAGCCGCCGCAGCACGATCACTCCTGATTTTGTCGGTCATACTTTGGCTGTGCACAACGGCAATAAGTTTATTCCCGTGTACGTAACGGAGTTCATGGTAGGGCATAAACTGGGAGAGTTTGCGCCTACCCGCAACTTCAAAGGACATTCATCTAAAAAGATCGCATAAAATAGTCGGCGGGTTTTAACCGCAGACCATAAATAGAATATATGGAAGCAGTAGCTAAATTGAGAAATTACCCGACGTCGCCCCGTAAAATGCGTTTACTGGCTGACGAGATCCGCGGTCTGAATGTTGAGAAGGCGCTGGCTTTACTCGAGCATCATCCTCAGCATTCTTCCACTCCGCTGCACAAGCTGTTGTGGTCTGCCGTGAAGAACTGGGAGCAGAAGAATGAAGGAACTAGCGCGGCCGACGCCAGCCTGGTAGTAAAAACGATCTTCGTGGACGGCGGCAGGATACTGAAGCGTATGCGTCCGGCTCCTCAGGGTCGTGGTTACCGTGTAAGGAAGCGCAGCAATCACGTAACTATCATTGTAGACACCAAGGTGGTCGATTCAAAAACAAATTGATAAAACTTATTAAAGTATAATATGGGTCAGAAAACAAATCCTATCGGGGCCAGGTTAGGGATCATTCGTGGTTGGGAATCCAACTGGTATGGCAGCAAGAAAGATTATGCCACCAAGCTGATCGAGGACAACAAGATCAGGACCTACCTGAACGCCCGTATCAATAAGGGTGGGATTGCCAAGATCGTTATCGAGCGTACGCTGAACAAGCTGATCGTAACGATACACACTTCCAAGCCCGGGATCATCATCGGTAAGGGTGGTGGTGAGGTAGACCGTATCAAGGAAGAATTGAAGAAACTGACAGGCAAGGATGATGTCCAGATCAATATCCTAGAGATCCGTCGTCCCGAGCTGGATGCCAATATCGTGGGGGATACGATCGCCCGCCAGATAGAGAACCGTATCAACTACAAGCGTGCCATCAAGATGGCTATCGCATCGGCTCTCCGTATGGGCGCCGAGGGTATCAAGATAAAGGTGAGCGGCCGTCTGGGTGGCGCCGAGATCGCCCGTACCGAAGAAATCAAGCAGGGCAGGACCCCGTTGCATACGTTGCGTATGGACATCGATTACGCTAATGTCTTTGCATTGACGGTGTATGGTAAGATCGGTATCAAGGTATGGATCTGTAAGGGTGAAGTACTGGCGAAGAGGGATTTGAACCCCAACTTTGTCGGCGGCAAGGAAGGCGGGCTGAGCGACCGCAGGGACAGAAGGGAAGGCGATCATGGTCATCATGGTCATCGTGACGACCGCAGGGGCGGCGGCGACAGGGACCGCAATCGTGGCGGCGGAGGTGGAGATCGCAGAGGCGGCGGCGGCGGAAGGGATCGCAGACACTAAGAGCTGAGGCAACAACAGTAAAAAGAATAAGTAAGATATAATCTCGAAAATAATTCAAGATGTTACAACCCAAAAGAACAAAGCATAGGAAAGCACAGAAAGGTCGCATTCGTGAGACTGCAAAGAGAGGTGATACCATTTCCTTTGGTTCGTATGCTTTGAAATCGCTGGAAGCGATCTGGCTGACCAATCGCCAACTGGAAGCCGCCCGTCAGGCCCTGACCCGTGCGATGAAGCGTGAAGGGAATGTATGGATCCGTGTTTTCCCGGACAAGCCTATTACCAAGAAGCCGTTGGAAGTACGTATGGGTAAAGGTAAAGGTAATCCTGAATACTGGGCTGCAGTAGTCGAGCCGGGTCGTATCCTTTTCGAAGCGGACGGTGTTCCCCTGTCTGTAGCGAAGGAAGCGCTGGAACTGGCTGCGCAGAAGCTGCCGATCAAGACGAAGTTCATTGTACGCCGCGACGTGGTTGCCTAGTAAGATGAACAGGATAGCTGTCGAATAAAAAGTAAGAACAGTAAAAAGTTATAAAGATGTCAAAGAGAATCGATTTCGTAAATAGCCTGAAAGACCTGAATGATAATGATCTGAAGGCCCGTATCCAGGAAGATGAGCAGCGTCTGAAGAAATTGGAGTTTGCGCATGCCATTTCGCCCCTGGAAAACCCGATGAGCATTCGCTCTTTGAGAAAGGACATTGCCCGGCTGAAGACTGCCCTGGCCCAGAAAAGCGTCAAGGCTTAAAATATAAATGATCCCGTCCCTATGGGCCGCGGGAACGTCAAAAAAAGCAAAAAAGCAAAACAATGGTTGAAAGAAATTTGCGCAAAACAAGGATCGGGGTGGTGAAGAGCAATAAGATGGATAAGACCATCACTGTGGCTGTCGAAAGGAAGGTGAAGCACCCTATCTATGGTAAGTTCGTAAAGAAGACTACCAGCTTCCACGCTCATGATGAGAAGAATGAGTGCACCATCGGGGACATCGTAAAGATCATGGAGTCCCGTCCGCTGAGCAAGACCAAGCGGTGGCGTCTGGTGGAAGTCGTTGAAAAGGCTAAGTAAGAATATTACAGTATTAATTATAAGTTTCATGCGTCCTTGTGGCGGATGGATATAAAAGCTAATAAAATGATCCAGCAAGAAAGCAGACTAAATGTAGCTGATAACAGTGGTGCCAAGGAGGTGTTGTGCATCCGGGTACTGGGCAATAGCGGACAGGACTATGCCGGCATTGGCGATAAAATCGTTGTCACTGTAAAGGATGCATTGCCTTCCGGTGGAATTAAGAAGGGCACTGTCGCAAAAGCGGTGATCGTCCGTACCAAGAACAAGTTACGTCGCAAGGATGGCAGCTATATCAGTTTCGACGATAATGCCGTGGTATTGTTGAACCAATCCGACGAGCCTCGCGGCACACGTATCTTCGGACCTGTGGCAAGGGAACTGCGCGACAAGGGATATATGAAGATCATTTCCCTGGCTCCTGAAGTATTGTAGTCTATCATTCTCTGCGCAGGTAGCTGACGAACCAAAGGTTCGGCGTCTGCAACCGAGCAGAGCGAAGGTTGCGAACGAGGAGGAGCAAGGGACGAGGCTCCGACGAAGTTCTCAGATAAAAAGAGGTTTCGCGACGGAGGTTATTTTAGGTGATAAACCGGAGGAGCGAAACAATAAATATAAAAAAAATGAGCAACAGATTCAAACCCAAGTTTAATATCAAGAAAGGTGACAGCGTAGTCGTTATCACCGGAGACGATAAGGATCCCAAGAAGGCCCGTAAGGTCCTGGAAGTTTTCCCGGACGAGGCCAAGATCCTGGTCGAAGGGGTGAACATCGTTACCAAGCATACCAAGCCTTCTGCGCAGAACACCAAGGGTGGCATTGTGAAGAAGGAAGCTCCCATCCACATCTCCAATGTATTGTTGTGGGATGCCAAGAGCGGGGGCGCTACCAAGGTCAAACGTTCCAGGGAGAATGGGAAATTAGTTCGCATTTCTAAAAAATCAGGGGAGGTTATCAAATGAGTACCGCAAAATATACTCCGCGTCTGGCAGACAAGTACAAGAAAGAGGTTGTACCTGCTCTCATGAAGAAGTTCGGCTATGACACTGTCATGCAGGCGCCGAAACTTGAAAAGATATGTCTTAACCGCGGCGTCAATGGCGCTGTAACGGATAAGAAGCTGGTGGAAGTGGCTGTGGACGAGCTGACGCTGATCACTGGTCAGAAAGCCGTCACCACTCAGTCCAAGAAGGATATCTCCAACTTCAAGCTGCGTAAGAACATGCCCATCGGTGCGCGTGTGACCCTCCGTGGCGAGAAGATGTATGAGTTCCTGGACCGTCTGGTTTCCACTGCCCTGCCCCGTGTAAGGGACTTCAAGGGGGTAAATGAGAAGTCTTTTGACGGCAGAGGCAATTATACGCTGGGTATCACCGAGCAGATCATCTTCCCTGAGATCGACATCGACAAGGTGAACAAGATCACGGGTATGGATATCACATTTGTGACCACAGCGGGCACGAATGAGGAGGCTTACGAACTGTTGAAGGAGCTGGGCATGCCCTTTAGGAACATCAAGCCCGGCAGCAACCAATAATTATCGTATTCAAACAAAAAAAGAATAAAACATGGCTAAAGAGTCCGTAAAGGCTAGACAAAGAAAAAGGGAAGCGCTGGCAGCCAAGTATGCCGAGAAGCGTGCAGCCCTGAAAGCCGCCGGAGATTATAAGGCACTGGACCTCCTGCCGAGGAATGCATCCCCGGTGAGGTTGAAGAACCGTTGCCAGCTGACGGGTCGTCCTAGGGGATATATCCGTTATTTCGGTATCTCCAGGGTCATCTTCCGTGACATGGCCCTTCAGGGTAAGATCCCCGGTGTAAAGAAGGCAAGCTGGTAATTTCCGGCTGCTTTGTGAGTTGATATCATTGGATATCGCATTGTAAAAAAATTTTGATAATCGTATAATTGAGTATAAACAATGGTTACTGATCCAATAGCAGATTTTCTGACAAGAATCCGTAATGCGCAGATGGCGAACCACCGTATCGTGGAGATACCTGCTTCCAACCTGAAGAAGCGTATGACCGAGATCCTGTATGATAAAGGCTATATCCTGAAATACAAATTCGAGGATGATAGCAAGCAAGGCGTGATCAAGATCGCTTTGAAGTATGACCCTGCCACGAAAGAGCCGGCGATCAAATCCCTTGAAAGGATCAGCCGTCCGGGGCTTCGCCAGTATGCCAGCCCTTCCGAGTTCAGCCGTGTAAAGAATGGTCTGGGCGTAGCGATCATCTCCACTTCCAAAGGGGTGATGACCGACAAGGAAGCGAAGGTGCAGAATGTAGGCGGGGAAGTTCTTGCTTACGTATATTAGTCGATGGCTAACCTGGTACATTAAGCCTGTCCTATACGGGCTGACCGGCCGGGGAGGTAAAAATGAATATAAACACGTACAAAAGTAAAATACTATGTCTCGTATAGGTAAACAACCGGTAGCGCTTCCCAAGGGTGTGACCGTTTCAGTAAGCGAACACAATCTCCTGACAGTGAAAGGCCCCAAAGGGGAACTTAAGCAGTCCATCGACCGCGATATCAAAGTTGAAGTAAAGGAGGACCATATCGAATTCGCCCGTCCTACGGATCAGATCCGTCACCGGGCTCTCCATGGCCTTTATCGCGCCTTGGTAGCCAATATGGTGAAGGGTGTTACCGGCGGTTATAAAAGACAGCTGGAATTGATAGGCGTAGGTTTCAAGGCTTCCAACCAGGGTAATATCCTGGACCTGGCCCTTGGCTACTCTCACAATATCATTTTCGAGATCCCGAAGGAGCTGAAGCTAGCCACTTCCCAGGAGAAAGGGCAAAACCCCATGATCACGTTGGAAGGAGTCGACAAGCAGCTGATCGGCCAGGTAGCCGCCAAGATCCGCAGTCTGCGTAAACCTGAGCCGTACAAGGGTAAAGGTGTCCGTTATGTGGGCGAAGTTGTTCGCAAGAAAGCTGGTAAGGCTGCTGGTAAATAATTTTTAAAATTATGCCCTGGCAGTATCAGGGCTGGTAAAAAGATAACAATGGATACGAAAGCACTCAGAAGACAAAAGATCAGGTACGGCATCCGCAAAAAGATCAGCGGGACGGCTGCGAAGCCGAGACTGGCTGTGTTCCGCAGCAACAGCGACATCTATGTGCAGCTGATCGACGACAACGATGGCAAGACGCTGGCAGCAGCATCTTCCCGTGACAAGGACATTGCTGCCCAGAAGGGCAACAAGGTGGAGAAGAGCAAGCTGGTAGGCGCTGCTATCGCCCGTAAGGCTTCCGAACTGGGATTGAAGGATGTGATTTTTGATCGTGGCGGTAATCTTTATCATGGCCGTGTCAAGGCAGTAGCTGATGGCGCCCGGGAAGGCGGTCTTAATTTCTAATTATTAAATAGAGCATTCGTAAATAATTACAATGGCAAAAGTAAACTTAAACAGAGTTAAAGCCGGCGATCTGGAACTGAAGGAAAAGGTGGTTGCGATCAATCGCGTGGTAAAGACAACCAAGGGGGGCCGTGCATTCAGCTTCTCTGCATTGGTGGTAGTCGGTAATGAGAATGGCGTTGTCGGCCATGGTCTGGGTAAGGCCAAGGAAGTACAGGAAGCCATCACCAAGGGTATCGAAGATGCGAAGAAGAACCTGATCAAGGTGCCTGTCATGCATGGGACTATCCCGCATGATCAGCTGGCCAAGGAAGGTGCAGCAAAGGTCCTGATCAAACCTGCCGCTCATGGTACAGGTGTGATCGCGGGGGGCAGCATGCGTGCCGTATTGGAAAGCGCAGGTGTAACGGACGTACTGGCCAAATCTTTGGGCAGCGCCAACCCTCATAACGTGGTGAAGGCTACTTTCAAGGCCCTGGCAATGCTAAGGGAGCCCATTCATGTAAGCAGGACCCGTCATATTTCATTAAAGAAAGTTTTCAACGGATAAAAAATGGCAAAGATCAAGATAACACAAGTTAAAAGCGGCATCGACCGCCCCGAGCGTCAGAAACTGACCTTGAAAGCGTTGGGCCTCAACAAGCTCCATGCTACAAAGGAAGTGGAAGCCACGCCGCAGGTGCTGGGTATGGTCCGTAAGGTGGAGCATCTGGTAAAGGTGGAGGAGGTGAAATAGTCTCCGGTATTTATTTTTTAATTATTAATGCGAGGGGAGATAACCCCGAACGAGTAAAAATCAAAAAGTCATGAACTTACACACGATCAGGCCTGCTAAAGGCGCCACACATAAGCAAAAACGTTTAGGCCGCGGTGAAGCTTCCGGTAAAGGCGGAACTTCCACAAAGGGTAATAAGGGTGGACAGAGCCGTGCTGGTTATCAACGCAAGATGGCTCATGAAGGGGGCCAGATGCCTATCCAAAGAAGGCTGCCCAAACGCGGATTCAACAATATCCACAGGGTGGAATATAAAGTATTCAACCTGGGCCAGATAGACCAGCTGGCAGAAAAGTACGGCATCTCCGAATTCTCTCCTGAGAACTTGTATATCAACGGATTAATCGGTCAAAATGACCTGGTGAAGATCCTTGGCAATGGCGAGCTGAAGACCAAGCTGACCTTTAAGGTCAACGCGGTGAGCGAGAAGGCCAAAGCTGCGATCGAAAGTGCCGGCGGGACAATAGAAATTCTGAAGTAATTTTTATGTAACTTGCATAGACGCATTCGACATGCGTCTTTTTTGTATTGCTCAGAGAACCCAAAAATTAGATTGTTCCGTGAAGAAACTCATTCAAACGCTTAAAAATATCTGGAGCATCGAGGATCTTAAGTCTAAGATCATCGTAACGCTTTCTCTGATATTCGTATACCGCTTTGGGACGTATATCGTCCTGCCCGGTATCGACCCCAACAAGCTCAGCGCTCTCAGTGGCAGTGCCAAGAGCGGCGCCCTGGGGCTTATCGACGCCTTTTCCGGCGGCGCCTTCTCCCAGGCTTCTATCCTGGCTCTTGGTATCATGCCTTATATCTCCGCCTCGATCTTTATGCAGCTGATGACCATCCTCATCCCGCAGATGCAGAAGGTGCAGAAGGAAGGCGCCAGCGGACAGAAGAAGATCAACCAGTGGACACGTTATCTTACGGTGATCGTCACTTTTGTTCAGGCGTATGCGTATGTCACTTACCTGAAAGGTCTGGGCAAGGACGCGATCATCGATAGTTTTAGCGCCTATTTCTGGCTGACCACGCCCATTGTCCTGACAGCAGGCACTTTGTTTGTTATGTGGCTGGGTGAGAAGATCACGGATAAAGGTCTGGGTAATGGTACTTCCCTTATCATCATGGTGGGTATCCTTGCCCGTCTGCCCCGCAGCTTTAAACAGGAGTGGGATGCCAAAGCCGCCATCGGTGCAGGCGGTATCCTGATCTTCGTTATCGAGATCGCTATACTGGTAGCCATCATCATGGGTTTGATCGTCCTTATCCAGGGTGTACGGAAAGTACCTGTGAACTATGCCAAGCAGATAGTCGGCAATCGCCAGTTTGGCGGCGCACGTCAGTTCCTGCCCCTGAAGGTGAACAGCGCGGGTGTTATGCCGATCATCTTTGCGCAGGCCATCATGTTCCTGCCGACGATCTTCGCCAATTTCGACAGTACCAAGGGGATTGCCAAAACATTCTCCGACCCCCGGGACTATATCCATATGATCATCTATGGTGTGATCGTGGTTGGGTTTACGTTCCTTTATACGGCCCTTATCTTCAACCCCAAGCAGATAGCCGACGACCTGAAACGCAACAATGGCTTTATTCCGGGTGTCAAGCCGGGACAGCCTACGGCTGACTATATCGGAGCTGTCATGGATAAGATCACATTGCCCGGCGCTTTTTTGCTGGCCATCGTGGGTATCCTGCCGGGCTTTGCGCAGCGTCTGGGTATCACACAGGGTTTTGCCTCCTTCTTTGGCGGTACGTCCCTCCTGATCATGGTGGGTGTAATTCTTGACTCCCTCCAGCAGATAGAAACCCAGCTGCTGATGCGTCAATACGATGGATTGATGAAGAGTGGAAGGATACAGGGACGGCAATCCTCGGTTTCGAGCGCAGTGATATAAATTTATTAAAGCTTTTATAGTAGACCTGTCCCGGACACTCCGGGGCAGGTTCAATTTTTTAGGATGATCCATTACAAGACACCATCAGAAATAGCATTTATGCGCGAAAGCGCCCTGCTGGTCAGCAGGACCCTGACAGAAGTTGCCAAGATACTCAAGCCCGGCATCACGACGTTGCAACTGGATCAACTTATCGCCGAATATATCCGGGACAATGGAGGTATACCTTCGTTCCTTAACTACCGGGGCTATCCCTATAATTCATGTATCTCTGTCAACGATGTGGTAGTACATGGTTTTCCCAATGACCGTGCGTTGAAGGAAGGAGATATTATTTCTGTAGATATCGGCGTGATCAAAAATGGCTGGCATGGCGACCATGCCTATACTTTTGCCATTGGCGATCCCGGCGCCGCCATTATGCAACTGATACGCGTGACCAAGGAATCCCTTTACAAAGGGATCGAGAAGGCTGTTGCCGGTGGCAGAGTGGGGGATATCTCCTTTGCTATCCAGGAGCATACGGAGAAAAAATATGGATATGGCGTGGTACGCGAGCTGGTAGGGCATGGGCTTGGCAAGCACCTGCATGAAGAGCCGCAGGTGCCTAACTATGGCAGGCGAGGGACCGGAGCCAAGCTGAAAGAAGGGCTTGTGCTGGCCATTGAGCCTATGATCAACCTGGGGAAAAAGGATGTCTATACCGAACGGGATGGATGGACTGTCCGTACCGCCGACCATCAGCCTTCGGTACACTTTGAGCACGATGTAGCTATACAGAAAGGCAGCGCCGACATCCTGTCCGACTACAGTATCATCGAGGCGGCTGAGAAGGCAAATCCCCATCTTTTTACGGCCGAGAGCTCTCCCGTGCTGGTGCAGCCGCAGTAAGAATTAACAAAGTATGTGGTGAGGAACAGTCGGATTTTTTTTATTTTTACTATGGTTTTGAATATGAAAAAATTCCTTGCCTTCATATTAGCCATTGTATATCTTTTCGCCGCAATACCGGCTACCTGTAGCTTTGACAGCTGTGAGGGCGACTGTGACGGAGTAAAGCATATAAAGACGGAGGATCATCATGGCGTATCTGCCGGCGTCTTTAAGTTGGACCCCTTATCCCCTGCGACTGTAGCCGGCGGGCAATATCTGGCGCAGGAGCGTGTTACTGAAGTTCTCTATCATTCTTCTCTTTCTACTTCTGTTTTTGGTGGTGATATTCCTCTTTTTGTGCGCAATTGTAATTTTCGTATTTGATCTTTTTGTTCAGCGATCGGATAGGTTTTTTTATTCACTTACAGCAAAATTTTACAATCATGAACAAGATCAGGTTATTCGTTGCCTTTATATGCGTATTTACCATTACCTCTATCGCCCGGGCGCAGAACTACAAGCTGGATGGGCCATTCCTCACTAAAAGGGTCATAAAGGTCTTTGGCGCCTCTGATGGGTGCAAGACCCGGATCGAGAAAGCTGCCAGGAGCGCTCCGGGAGTGACCTATGCTCACTGGGATGCGGACACGCAGCAATTGCTGGTGGAGTATAACCGCTCCAAAACCAACCCTGAAAAGATACAGCAGATGATAGCGTCGCGGGGGTATGATACGGAGAAGGTAAAAGCCACCCATCAGACAGGGTGCAATTGATTACATTTGTCGGATGCAATCCAAGGATAAAAAACTAGTCGTCATCGGGGGAGGCGCCGCGGGTTTCTTTTGTGCGGTGAATGCCGCGCGGCTGGGGCTTTGTGTAACGATATTGGAGAAGACGGGTAAGCTGCTCAGTAAAGTAAAGGTCAGTGGGGGCGGCCGTTGTAATGTCACCCATGCCTGTTATGACATCGGGGAGATGATGAAGAAATACCCCCGTGGCGGTCAGTTTGTCCGGAAAGCTTTTCATCAATTCTTTACTACGGACACGATACAATGGTTTGCGGACAGAGGTGTTGCGTTGAAGACGGAGGACGACGGACGGATGTTCCCTGTCAGCAACTCCTCACAAACGATCATCGACACTTTAGTAAAGGAAGCCGACAGGTATGGGGTGGAAGTGCGGATGCATGCGGAGGTGACGGGGGTAGAGCGGATAGATCAGGGGTTCCGGGTGCATCTTACTGGTGACCGGGTGCTGGAGGCGGACGCTGTATGTATTGCCTGTGGAGGTTTTCCCAAGTCTGTATCGTTTGAATGGATACGTAAGCTGGGGCATACCATCGAGGAGCCAGTGCCCTCGCTTTTTACCTTTAACATGCCGGGAAATGGTATAACGCGTCTGATGGGTGTATCGGTGCCTGAAGCCAGGGTTCGGGTGGCGGGCTCGAAGCTACAGGAGGAAGGCCCCTTGCTGATCACGCATTGGGGGATGAGCGGGCCGGCTGTATTGCGTTTGTCGGCCTGGGGCGCACGAGAGCTGGCCGCGCGGGAATATACATTTAAAGTGATGGTGAACTGGACAGGTGATCTCTCCGAGCAGGTGGTGCGGGAGCGGATGCAGCAGGTGCGTTATGAATGGGCGGGTGGAAAGGTGGGGGGAAAGAACCCTTTTGGGCTGCCGGCCAGGCTTTGGGAGTATGCGTTGGAAATATGTGGTGTGAGTAGTGACCTGAGATGGGCGGATCTGCCTGCGAAAGAGACAAATAAGCTGGTGAATTTCCTATGTCTGGGTGAGTTTGCCGTGAGCGGAAAGACTACCTTTAAGGAAGAATTTGTTACGGCCGGCGGGGTCCGGCTGTCGGAGGTGGAGGCGTCAACCATGCAGAGCCGTAAGGTGGGGGGATTGTTCTTTGCCGGCGAGATCCTGGATGTAGACGGTGTGACGGGCGGGTTCAATTTCCAGCATGCGTGGACCAGCGGATGGATTGCGGCAAATGCCGCGGTAGAGATGCTTACTTAAACCTTATGTATATGGATACAAGATTTGCTCCCGAGCTGAAGGTCCGGGTGGTGGCACCCGCGCTGGAGTTTTATAAGCAGGCTTTTGGGGTTGTCGAGTTGAGACGATTTTCCAATGACGATGGCAGCATCCATATTGTCGAGCTGACGCTGGAAGGGGCCGGCTTTTATGTCCATGAGCAGATGCCGGGCAGCCAGGGTGTGAGCCCGGAGCAGGTGAAGGGGACGACGGTGGAACTGGCGGTGTATGTTACTGACCCGGATGCGATGGTGGATAGGGCGGTTGCGGCGGGGGCCAGGCTTATGAACCCTATGCAGGATCATTTTTACGGGCTCAGACAAGGGACAGTGCTGGATCCCTTCGGGCATTTGTGGACATTTCAGAAGGTGATCCCGGAGAGGGAGCGGGATGAGTAATGATCAATGAGAGACGCTTTCCAACAGGATGTTGGCGTCGATACCAAATTTCTTATGCAGGCTGACGAGGATGTTCAAGTTCGGCTGTTTTTTTCCATTTAATATTTCGGATAATAAAGATTTGGAGATAGAGAGGTCTTCCGACAATTCTGTCTGGGTATAGCGTTTGAATTGCATGACATAGACAAGTATGTCCGGGAATGAAGGCTGCATAGGCATGGGATACTCCTTGAGCTCCCATGCTTCTACGGCCTTTGAAATTTCTTCCAGGTGATCTTCTTCGGCAGTGGTGAGGTTAGAGAAGCCTTTTTGTAAATAGCTCTCGATCTCTGCCATTGCGGTATAGTACTGTTGTTTGTTGGTGATCTTTTTTGGCATAGTTATAATGTTTTAATGGTTTTAGTTATAAAGTGTTTAGCTCTCCGCGTTTGTTCAATACATCGTATTCTTTATGTGTCAGGACCCGACGGATATACAATGTCCTTTTTTTAAAATGTATCATGGCGATCAGCCTGTAATTATTTCCGGCGATGTCGAATACGTATCTGTCATTGCCTATGGCGTCGCAACTATTCCATGTGTTCTTAATATCGGCAAATTGGCCCCAGTCGCCCTTCACGGTCTGGGTATACCAGTTATTGAGGGCATTTGCACTCAATGGGTAACGGGCTATGAAATCGCGAAGGACCGGCCTCGAAATGATGACCATATCTAATAGTTTAAGGATGGATGATATTTTCATGACTTCGCAATTTGTGGGGTAAAAGTAAAGAAAAATGTTCTTTTTTGAGAAAAATGTTTTGATATGTGAACTTTATTCTGTCATTATAAAAATAATATAAAAGCTATACTTGGTAAGTAGTTGATTTGCAGCCTGATTTGGGAGCCCCTTTTTTGACGTTTTTTTCGTATTTTTGCAGGCCCGAACAAAAACATTCGGGATTTATATTATGTCTGAAAACAATATTGTTAACTCAAACGCTGAAGGACAGGAATCGGAAGTGGCTGCTACTGCTGCTGCCGAAGCTACAGCGACACCAAAAGCGCCTGTTTTCGTGCAAACTGCGCACGATGATTTTGATTGGAGCATCGACAAGAGAAATGTTGCTGCTTACACCAAGGAGGAAAAAGAGAAGTACGACAAGGTGTATGACGACACATTTGTAGCTATCACGGATGGCGAACTGGTGAAAGGCCTTGTAGTGGGCATGACCAAGACCGATGTGGTAGTGAACATTGGATTTAAGAGTGACGGCCTCGTCTCTCTGAATGAATTCCGTGACACGCCGAACTTAAGGACGGGCGATGAGGTGGAAGTAATGGTTGTGGAGAAGGAAGACAGGGAAGGGCACCTGCACCTGAGCCGCAAGCAAGCCAGGATCACCCGTGCATGGGAAAGGATCGTGGAAGTACACAAGACCGGAGAAGTTGTCACCGGCACTGTTACCAGCAAGACCAAGGGTGGTCTGATCGTCGACGTATTCGGCATGGAAACTTTCTTACCCGGATCTCAGATCGACGTGAAGCCTGTTACCGACTACGACCAGTTTGTCGGCAAGACTATGGAATTCAAGGTTGTCAAGATCAACGAAGCGATCAAGAATGCCGTAGTGTCCCACAAGGCTCTTATCGAAAGCGATATCGAAGCACAACGTGCAGAGATCATCAGCAAGCTGGAGAAAGGACAAGTGCTGGAAGGTACGATCAAGAATATCACGGACTTTGGCGCCTTTATGGACCTGGGCGGTCTGGACGGTCTGCTGTATATCACCGATATCAGCTGGGGCCGTATCAGCCATCCGAGCGAGGTGTTGAAGCTGGACCAGAAACTCCAGGTGGTCGTTCTGGATTTCGACGACGGCAAGAAACGTATCAGCCTGGGTCTGAAACAGCTGACCCCGCATCCATGGGATGTGCTGCCTGAGAACATCAGGGAAGGTGAGATTGTGAAGGGCAAGGTTGTGAACATTGAAGATTATGGCGCGTTCCTGGAGATCATGCCTGGCGTAGAAGGTCTGGTACACGTAAGTGAAATTACATGGGCCAATACCCCCATCAATGCCAAGGAGTTCTTCAAACTGGGCGACGAGCACCAGGCCAAGGTTGTCACCCTGGATAAGGATGCCCGTAAGATGAGCCTTTCCATCAAGCAACTGAGCGAAGATCCCTGGAATACCATCGAGCAGAAGTTCCCGCAAGGCAGCCGTCATACGGGTCTGGTGAAGAACATCACTCCTTACGGTGTATTTGTGGAGCTGGCTCCCGGCATCGGCGGTATGATCCACATCAGCGATCTCAGCTGGCTGAAACGTTTTAATCATCCTTCTGAGTACACCAAGGTCGGTCAGCACATCGACGTGATGATCCTGGGTATCGACAAGGATAATCGCAAACTGCAGTTAGGACACAAACAACTCGAAGAAGATCCCTGGAATGCACTGGAGGAAACCTTCTCCGTTGGATCTGTCCACGAAGGCACTGTGATCCGCAAGGATGACAAGGGCGCTATCGTACAGCTGCCTTATGGTCTGGAAGGCTTTGCTCCCAACCGTCACCTGAACAAGGAGGATGGCAAGCAGATAGTCGCTGATGAAACGGCACAGTTCATGGTGATCGAATTCGATCGCAATGAAAAGCGTATCGTATTGTCACATACTCGTCTGTGGGAACAAGGAAAGGCCGAAGAGAGAGAGGCTGTGAAGAAGGAAGCCCGTGCAGAAGCCGACAAGACGCGCAAAGCTGTCAAGAACCTCCAGAGCAAGGTGGAAAAGCCGACCCTTGGAGATCTGGGCGCTTTAGCATCGATCAAGGAAAAGCTGAAGCAGGAAGAGAAAGGACAGCAAGGTGGTGAGCAGGGTGCGCAGCACTAAGATTTAAGGTTAGTTCTTATATGAAACCCCAGCATCAGCTGGGGTTTTTTTATGCTTTGGCCGGACCTGACGGTCCGGGGATTGGTTAGACGCTAAACTATTGCGCTTCGCGCGGCTTCGCTGTGCTCAGCCAGCTGTGCTCGGCTCTGAACTCCGCCAGGGAGTGCAATTTCAGGTCGGCGGCGCCCCATTTGGGAAGCGAATACTGATCCGCTACAGGTATGACCACACAGCGCATACGGGCGGCTTTGGCGGCGACGAGCCCATTGAAGGAATCTTCAAAACAGAGACATTCCAGGGGATGTGCGCCCAGGGCTGCCGCGCAGTCCATATACACCTGTGGATGCGGTTTGCCAAAAGGAAGATGTTCGGCGGAGGCGATGGCA
This sequence comes from Chitinophagaceae bacterium, assembly GCA_017307755.1. Taxonomy (GTDB): domain Bacteria; phylum Bacteroidota; class Bacteroidia; order Chitinophagales; family Chitinophagaceae; genus Puia. The sequence continues at coordinate 66,161 of JAFKGQ010000005.1, forward strand.
TCCAGGTAATGACCGATGTTCAGCTTGTCTGTGACGATATCCACCAGGTCCAGCGGGGAAGAGGTGGCCAGGCCGATGCGGAACCCTTTTTGTTTAAAGAGATGGAAGATATAGTCGATGCCCGGCAGCGCTTTGGCTTGTGTTCTGATCTTTTCGAAAACGTTGCGGTGGAGCTCTTCGGTGGCTTCATTAATATCGTCCTTTGGAATGCCGAAATATCCAAACCAGTAGTCCAGCCATTCGGGCGTACGTAAGCCTGTGGTGTGATGATACTGCGCGGGTGTTAGCGCGACATCAAATTTTTGTAATGTTTCCATACCTGCCAGCTGCCAATAGGGTTCGGAATCGATCAATAACCCATCCATGTCGAAAATAACGGTATTCAATTGCATAGGGTAGCAAAGTTAACAGGATAGGAGTATATAAAAATCGACGGAGGAGATTTGTCCATAACCGAGCGAAGCGAAGGTTACGATCGAGGAGGACCGTGTCGAAGCAGGTCCGACAAAGATCTGACAGACATTAGCCCTTTGCCGGAGATGTGGTAAATTCATTAAAAGCACATCTCCGGCACATTCTCTGAGAACAATTACGTACATTAGGGGGTATAACATACACATGAGCACATTCGGTGATCGGCTAAAGAATCTGCGTCTTGTCCGCAAAATGGTATATGCCGTTGTCGGCATTATATCTTATCCGGGTCTGACGATAGTGAACCGTTTGAAAATAAACGGTACAGAGTATCTACGCCGTCTGCCCAGGCAAAATGTACTTTTTGTAAGTAACCACCAGACCTACTTTGCGGATGTGATCACTTTTCTTCATATTTTCTGTGCGGTGAAATGGCGGAAGCAGAACAAGCTGGGAATCCCTTATTATCTGCTGAACCCCTTTACCAATGTGTACTACGTAGCGGCGGAAGAGACGATGCGGGGCAGCTGGGTAAGCCGGTTGTTTACGCTGGCGGGTGCGCTTACGGTCAAAAGGACCTGGAATAATGGAAGCAAGGAGGTAAGAAGGGGGTTGGACCCTTCGGATACCCGTAAGATCACCCGCGCCCTGGAGAGCAGTTGGGTCATCACTTTTCCCCAGGGGACTACCAAGGCCTTTGCTCCCGGAAGAAAGGGGACAGCACTGATCATCAAGCAAAACAGACCTGTAGTAGTACCCGTAGTGATCAGTGGTTTTTGGAGGGCCTTTAACAAAACAGGATTGAAATTTAAAAAGAAGGGAGTGCTTTTAACCGTCACATTCAAGGCTCCATTGGATATCAATTACGATGCTCCCGCGGAAGAGATCCTTGCCACTATCATGGATGCCATTGAACAAAGCAAGGCGTTTATGATGAAGGGGGCGCATCATTGGGTGAAGGCGCCTGTCTGACCAGGTCAAGGATTTTTCGTAAATTACAGATAATAAACCTTCTGCGATGAGAAAACTTCTTCCCATTGCTGCTCTTATATTCATTGTCGTGGGGCTGATTGCCTTGCGGAAAAAGAGCAGTAAAGTCCTGCCGGAGGATCTTTCGGCTATCGGTTGTGCGCCCTCTCCGGGTTTGCGGGATATTCAAGCGGATGGCAGCGGGAGGTATGCCCCTGTTTTCCCCGGATGGGGACGACATTCCTACAAGATCGGCACGAGCATCGACAGCGTTCAATTCTTTTTTGATCAGGGACTGAACTTGTATTACAGCTATCACTTTACAGAGGCGCTGGCTTCCTTTAAGGAGGCGGCACGGCGTGATCCGGGATGTGTCATGGCTTACTGGGGGCAGGCGCTGGCCATGGGTCCTTACTACAATAATTATTTTTATAAAATGCCGCCGGCTGTATTGCCTGTGCTGGAAGAGATGAACCGCGTGGCCGCGGGTGTTACGGGTAGAGAAAAGGACCTGGTGGAAGTGATGGGAAGACGGTATTTGGCTGATACGTCGGACAGCCGGCGGAAAGAATTGAACAGGGACTATGCTTCGGGATTGGAGGAACTGGTAAAGAAGTACCCGGAAGATGTGGATATAAAGGCCTTATATATAGATGCGGTGATGCTGGAGCATACGTGGGATTTTTGGAATAATGACGGTACTCCCAAGACCTGGACCCCTGAGCTTGTGTCTTACTGTGACGATATTTTGCGTGTCGATCCTTTCCATCCCGCGGCATTGCATTACCAGATCCACCTGGTGGAGGCTTCGCTCCATCCGGAAAAGGCCCTACATAGCGCTGATGTGCTTCAGGGGCTGATGCCGGGCGTACCGCACATGGTGCATATGTCGAGTCATATGTACCAGCGGAATGGGTTGTATGCGAAGGGGGTGGAAGTGAATGAGCGGTCTTCCCGGCTGGTGGTGGAATATGACACTATGGCTCCCTACCTGCACCTGGGTACTGGGGCGCTAACACATTTCAATGGGGTGGGGGCTTTCTGTGCTATGAATGCGAACATGTACCAGACGGGTATGGCGGATGCCCTGCGCTGCAGAAGCGTTGTCGTGAAGAATTCGGGGGCTGCGTTGTCGAACAGAACTTATTTTCAATATTTGTACATGTTGCCTGCGTTTGTCAATGTACGGTCGGGGAAATGGAGAGAGGTTCTTGAAACGTCAGCTCCGGACAGCAGTTTGCATTATGCTGTGTTGCTGGATGAATTTGCCAGAGGGATGGCCTATGTGGGGTTAAAACGTTTGGATGAGGCCCGGGTATGTTTGGATAAGCTTCGGGTATTGGCGGAGGACAAGAGCCTGGCAGTCAGGAACCTTCCTTTTAATGCTCCTTTGGACGGTGCTCGTCTTGGCGAAGCGATACTAGCAGGAGAGATATGTCAGGCTGAGAAAAAGTATGAAGAGGCCGTCCGATGGCTGGAAAAAGGGGTGGCGGTGGAAGATAAGATGATCTACCGGGAGCCAAGGGACTGGCCTATTCCCGTACGTCAATATCTGGGTGTTTGTTTGTTAAAGGCCGGTAAGGCTGCGGCAGCAGAGAAGGTGTATCGTCAGGACCTGGTATATAACCCGGGGAATGGATGGACTTTCAGGGGATTGTATCAAAGTCTGATTAAGAGAGATGAGATAAAAGAAGCAGAGAAATACAGGTCCGGGTATGTGCAGGCTTTTTCCAGGGCGGAAGAAGCTCCTCCCGCCTCGGTGTACTGATCAGCTTTTCATAAAGAATGCTTTTAATTCCCCTGCGTCTTCGGGTTTTAATTTACCACCCAGGATCAGCCGCAGCTGTCTTCTGCGCAGGGCGCCTTCATACAATCTCTTTTCTTCCTCGGTTTCGGCTATGAGCTCGGGGACAGGGCGGGGCCGGCGATTGGGGTCAAGGGCCACGAACGTATAATAGGCTTCGTTGCTTTTGTATTTATACTGCTGCAGGTGATCTTCCCCCCACACTTTCATATGCACTTCCATGGAGCTGTTGAAGGCCCGGGTGACCTTGGCCTCGATGTGTACGACATTGCCCAGCTTGATAGGGTTTTCGAAGGAGATGTTGTCTACGGAGGCGGTGACTACGGGTGCATTGCAATGTTTTCCCGCAGACAGGGCCGCTGCAATGTCCATCCAGTACATCAGACGGCCACCCATCAGGTTGCCATACACGTTGGTGTCGTTGGGTAGGACGAGCTCAGTCATGACGATGAGCGATTCGCTGGAAGTCTTTGCTTTCATTTGCATGGCGCAAATATAAGTCTAAATAGCCTTTCCTAACATACCCTGACTACGTCCATATTCAGCAAGGACCCCAATTTTTCAATTTTAGCGCTGATATGACCTGTGCCGATGGCGCAATGATGTGCGGGGCCATGGCTATTCCAGTCGTTGACAAAGCGTCTTGCGCCAACGGAGAATTTATAGCGGCTATTGGTATTCCCGATCTCAAGGATAGGGCCGGGGACGGATTCCCCTTCCGCCACCAGGAGCATCATTCCACCGTCTTTTTTCTCTACCAGGCTAAGCAAGGTGACCGGTCCATTTCTTACCATCATCTCTACCGAGACGCCCTTACCTACTTTCCCATGGTATACTTTCAGGGGCCGTACTTTTATTTTTCCTTCTGCTATTGCTATATGGCCGGGACCATCATGTCCCATCAGCACCACGTCATCCTTGAAGTCCATGGCATAATATTCAGTAAAAGACCCGCCTGCGCCAAATGAGTCCATTATCTTCATGGCTATGGCATTCTTGATCTCATACTCACCTGCTACAGGGACGCCGCTTGCGGTGAGTAAAGAATTTCCAAGGATGATCGAGCTGATGGCTTCTTCGTTCTCGATGTTACCTGTGCCTTTGTAATAGTATGCCATGGAGCCGAAATGGTGGTTAGCCACCAGGCGATCAAGCGCCACTGAGGTGATGGCGGCTTTTTCCAGGTCCTCCGGGGAGCAGTCTGGCTGGATGTCGAAGACCTCCCGGAAAAGTTGTAGTCTTTTGTTTATTTCGGGTTGTGACACCTGTTTGCGAAGCGCCGCCAGTTCTTCTACTTCGATCAATTCTATATGACCGCCGAAATGCGCATAGATCCGCGTGAGATCGGTGTATATATCCAACATGCCGCTGTAATAGTGCCCCATACAACCCAGACGATTGTAAAACAGGGTATTGGCTACCCGGGCAGCTTCCACCCATTCCACTATCTCACGCCGGCATTCATCATCGTTGTGTAGCATGCCTGTGACCTGGTTGAATCTTATACCCGTACGGCTGAATACGTTGGCAATTTCAGGAACGGGACAAGCGGAGCAGTAAGCGAGCCATTCACCTGTCATCTTTGTCCTGTCCTTCAGTTGATTGAACGAGGCATAGTCGATGGCTGCTTCCGGGGAAAGATTGAGTATTATCACCGGTACTTTTGCTCTTTGAACCACCGGAAGGACGGTGGAAGACAATGCATAGGTGGACACATAAAGAAAGATAATATCGACATCTTCCGTACTGAATAATTTCCCGGCTTCAAACGCCTTGTCCACGCTGTCTACAAGCCCCGCATTTACCACCAGCGGATGAAGGGATCTCAGCTGATCAACCACTACGTTCAGATAGCCTTCCAATCTTTCTTTCAGACCTTCAAATTGCGGCCAGTAAGTATCCAGACCGATGCCAAAGATCCCAATTTTAAATATTCCCACGTCTATAAATAGGTTTAGTTTAATACTGCTACCGCGACTGCGAAAGGGCGGAGTGTGATGCTTGCATTGGTTACGGTTGATTGTGCCGGAGGATTATCCATTGTAGAGATATCTGTCGCAATAACAGTCGCTCCCTTCATTTCCGAAGATAACGAAAATGTGACTTCTTTATCTCTTGTATTGATAAACAGCACTTTTCTTCCTTTTTTTGTAATAAACGCCTGTGAGATAACCCCTGCGGGATAGCCGTCTGTCTCCACCAACTGATCGCCCGGTCCGAAATTTTTGTGGAGGAGGTGAAGCACCCAGTATCTTGCGTTAGGGTTGCCTGTTTCCCAGTTCATCATACTGACATCCGGGAATTGGGTGGGATATCCTACCAGCTGTGATTCGCCTGCTACATCGATGCCCATTTTCATCAGCTCCAGAAGGATGTATGCGTAGGTAGCGCCTGATAAACTCCAGTAACGGGCGTCGATAGGCTTGATCACCTGGGGGGAGCGCAGGATACTACCTATCTCATTGATCGTGGTAAAAGTACTGGGCGCGACCCTTTTTCTGATGTTCTCGATAAATCTTACCCTGTCGAGGAATGCATCCGCCTTTTCAAAAAAAGTATATTGGTAGCTGGCGAGTTCCTGGTCCTCCCACGAAGGAGTGGCATAAAAATGATAGGAGATCCCTTCGGGTACAATGCCCGGAGCGTGGTTCTTTGGGTTTAAGAAGTACTCGAAATAGCCGGGGTTTGTCGCAAAAGCGAGAGACATACCGATGAATTTTGTTTTCGGTGATATCTTTTTTAATTCTTTTGCGATGGCGTCATAGATCTTAGTGTATAGCTGCGGAGAAATGTTATGTTCCAGGTCAGGTTCATTCAACACTTCCCAGTAGGGGATCTTGTAAAAGTGACCCGATCTATGAAATTTGCCTAATTCATCAGTAAAGCCTCCTGCTGTGTACCAACTGAAAAGTCTCGCATAATATCCTGCCAATTCTTTTCCTGTGGTGTCTTTCAACTGCCGTCCCTGATTATAGTCCCAGGTCGGCTGGTAAGGATCGGCGGGATACGGGACTACGGCATCCGTCTTCCACATCCACGCAGGGGTCGTGCTGAAGTTGATTACCACCGTATGTCCGCTGGTGGCTTCCATTAGGGCGCTCATGGTACTGTCCAAATAGGTGAAATCCCAATAAGTGGTTTCTTTTGCAGGAGGTTTCAATTCCGCCACCGCCATTTTTGGATAAGGGAACCAGGGTACGTAACGAACGTAGTCGGCTTTTAGGTCTTTGAGGGCAGCGAAGGTTTGCTTATGGATGGGCGACGATGGCCGTACCATGGGGTTTTCCACCAACTGCAGCGTAGATGTTGTTTTGGAGACATGGGTAATCTTATTCCAGTCGATGTGCAGTACAGGCTGCGCTGTCTGGGTAAATCCTTTTGCAGTAATCAGCAGGAGAGGTATGATGTGCAGTAACTTCATGAGATATTCTTTTAATAGCCGGGGGTCTGTGTAAGCTTTGGATTAACAATGATCTCGTTGGCCGGGATCGGGAACAGCGCTTCAAACGCTGAAAAGACATAATCGGTATTGGAGTAGGGGACGCCCTGTCTTGTCACTGTCGGATTTGCTTTTTCCGTTGCGGCATAATTATTCAGGAAGGTTGTCAACTGGGCGGACGTCATGGTTCTTTTCAGGTCAAACCAGCGCCAGTTCTCAAAGGCCAGCTCTACCCTTCTTTCGTGGGCAAGGGTATCTCTGAAGGATTGCTGGGTCAATCCGGATACGTCCGCCAGGCCTGCTCTATGACGGACCTTGTTCAGATAAGTATAGGCATCGGTGGTAGGCGCGCCCTGTTCATTGATTGCTTCGGCCAGCATTAACAATACATCAGCATATCGTAACACAGGCCAGTTGTCATCCGTGCGTCCATAGACGGCATGGGTATGATCATATTTTTTTATGTAGGGTACTGTCTGTCCTGTTACGGGGCTTTGGAAATCCAGGCCGACGGAGGCGTCCTTTCTTTTATCGCCGGATTCATAGGCATTGATGATATCATTGGTGGGAATGTTCCAGCCGCCGGGATTGCTTTGAGCCCAGCCGGTGACGGCCCCCTTGGATAACCTGGGTGCAAACGTATAGATAAAGCTGCTCCATTCGCCGTCAATACTGGCATTGTACTGGATCTCGAAGACGGATTCGATGCCATTCTTTTTTTGCGGATTGAAAGCGTCTACGTAGTCGTTATTCAGGTCATATCCCAGGGTCAGCACCTGGCTAAGGGTCGTCGCGGCGTCGGCGTATTTTTTTTCTGTGAGATAGACCTTGCCCAGCAGGGAGAGCGCCGCCCCCCTGGTGGCCCTGCCGACATGTCCTGCCTGGTATTTGACGGGCAAATCGACAACCGCATCTTTAAGGTCTGTTTCGATCTGTGTGTAGACCTTTGACTGGGATTCTCTCAGGTAGGTCCAGGCATCAGAGGGTTGACTCAGAGGCTTGGTGATCAGGATCACATCGCCGTAGTATTGTGTCAATTCGAAGTACAGGTAAGCCCGGATGAACTTCAACTGTCCTTCATTTACGGCCTTGATGGAATCCGTCAGGCCGGTGGCGCCCTGCATCTTTGCCAGTGTATTGTTGATGTTGCTGATGGAATTGTAGTGAGCGATGTACGAAGTGTTCAGGTTTGTGCTGTTGGCGTTGACCGTATAGAACTCGAATGCCTCGATCCTGTCAGATTGACCTCTGTCACCCGGGTTGAAATCGATGGTCGTATTGTCGGAAGGCAGCTCGTTTGTGATCCACTGATTATTAGCAATGCCCTGCAGGGTGCCATATACTCCGTTGACAGCCTGCTCTACTTGTTTGGGGTCTTTATAAAAGAGAGCTGTATTTACTTTGGTAGGGTCGGTCTTAGTCAGGTAGTCCTTCCTACAGGAAAGCAGGGAGATGATGACGGTGACGGCGAGCAGGCGTATGATGGTGACTTTCATTTGTAAAAATTTAAAAGGTGAAGTTGGCGCCGAAGGTGAATGTTCTGGCTAACGGGTAAGCTTCATCGTCCAGGCCGGGATTGATGCCACCCCGGTTGTTGATGTCGGGGTTAGCGCCGGGATATTTGGTGATGAGGAACAGGTTATCGCCGCTGGCATACACCCGGAGAGACTTGAACATCAATTTGGGAGTGGCGGGATTGAAGGTATAGCCGATGCTGATGTTCTTGATCCACATATGGCTGCCGCTGTATACATATCGTGAGTTGCTTTCTCTTTCCCATTTCCAGGTGTTGGTGGTTGCAAGCCTGCCGTTGCCGGGGTTTTGTTCATTGCGATACCGTTGTTTGCTTTCTTCCAGTACATTGAATACGCCATCCATATTCATGGTAGAGGCTTCGATCACTCTATAGATATCGTAGCCTTGTGCGCCGTTGATCAGGATGCTCCAGTCGAAGTGTTTGAAGTCTCCTCCGACGGTGAGGCCATAGGTGAACTTGGGCCAGGGGTTGCCGATCTGCACCATATCTTTTGTGTCATATGAGATAGTGTCATTCCCATCTGCATCGTAGTATTTATATACACCGGGTATCGCTCCATCCTGATAAGGTGATTTGTCGATCTCCGCCTGGTTTTTAAAGACGCCCAGCATTTTGAAGCCGAATATGGCGCCGATAGGCGAACCGGGGCGGGAAATATTGTAGCCTCCGTAGAAGTCACCGGCCAGGATCTTGTCGTTAGCGCCATTGATCGCCAGGACCTTGTTCCTGTTGATAGCTATGTTGCCGCTGGCCCATAGGCCTACATTGCGAACCCTGGTCTTATACCGGGCTGCGAATTCGAAACCATTGTTTCGTACCTTTCCTACGTTGGCCCAGTAAGTGGTAAAGCCCGATACTGCCGGCACCGGTATAGATAACAACATATCGGTGGTGATCTTGTTATAATACTCCGCAGTGAAGGTCAGCTTGTCCTGGAATACGGAGAGGTCGACACCCAGATCCAGTTGTCTGGATTTTTCCCATCTCAGGGTAGGATTGGACAGACCGCTTACGATAAGGCCTCGCACGAGGTTATTGCTGAGGACATAATTGTTGTCGGTCATATAAGACTGACTACTGGTGTTACCGATAGCATTGTTACCTGTGATGCCCCAGCTGCCTCTCAGCTTCAGGTCTGACAGCCACGATATACCGGACATGAATTTTTCGTTGCTAATACGCCAGCCTGCTGAGAGGGCGGGAAAGTTGCCGTACTTGACGTTCTCCCCAAACCGGGAGCTACCTTCTCTGCGGAAGGAACCGGAGAACAGGTATTTTTCCGCGAATACATAGTTGATCCGACCGAAGAAAGCGTCCAGGCTCCAGCCTGTCTCCCCGGAATTTACGCCTGTCTTTAGCGCCGCCGAGCCGAGGAAGGGGGTCAGGTCGTTGGGGTACTGAGTACCGCCTGCGTTCAGTGTGGTGATCTTCTCATCCTGGGCGGTGTAACCCACCAGCACATTGATGCGATGGTCGCCGAATGTATTATTGTAGGTCAGCAGCTGGTCAGCCGAGTAGTTACGGGTATTTATCTGCTGGTCTGTCTCGCTGGCATCTCTTGGCGGGGGAGCATTTTCACCAGGGATATAGGAAGGTACGAATTGTTTGTAGCTGTTATAATTCAACAGGCCTCCGAGGTAGCTCTTGAACTTGAAATTCTTTAAAAAGGATATTTCTACGAATGCGTTGGCCGCCAACTGGCCGATATTCGACCTGTTCTGGATGTCTGTCAGCGCCATGACGGGATTGGGAAATCCAAAGACGCCGTCGTGTCCGCCAATATAGGCAAAATAAGACCCATCGGGGTTACGAATGGGATCACGTGGGTCGGCGATCAATGAAGAGCCTACGATATTGTCCCGGCCTTCCGTTGCCTGTGCCAGGTTGTTGGTGACAAAGGATCCATTCACCCGTAGACCCATGTTGATGTGGTCGTTCACTTTACCGTCGATGTTACCCCGTACGGAAAAGTTGTCGAATTTTGTATTGAGGAGGATCCCTTCTTGTCTGGTGTAGCCGGCCGAGAGCATGGAATGGAGGTTGTTATTTCCTTGCGACAGGGAGACGTAATAGTTTTGGAAGGGTGCATTATTATGCAGGGTGGCGTCAAACCAGTTGGTGGAAGTCTTTACCTGCTCAGGATAGCGGTAGTTCAGCGGTACTTCGCTGATGTCGGGTTCCCTGTTCTGGAAGTACCTGATCTTGTCCATGAAGATGTCTTTTTTGAACTGCGCAAACTCCTGGCCGTTGAGCATCTTTACTTTCCTGTTAGAGGGGATGCTCTGTATGCCATAGCTGCTGCTGACATTGAGGACGGGCGCTCCGGCTCTGCCACTCCTGGTGGTGATCAATACAACACCGTTGGAACCTCTGGCACCGTAGATAGCGGCGGAAACGGCGTCTTTCAGGACACTGATGCTCTCGATATCGGCACCATTGAAATTTTGTCCCAGGCTCAAGCCGACAGGAAATCCATCGACTACATACAAGGGAGAGCTGCCGGCGCCCAGTGAGTTCATGCACGTACCACTATTGAAAACTCACCACCGGGTCTGCCTGTGGCCTGTGTTACCGATACGCCGGGCGCCTGTCCTACCAGCAGGCGGGTGGGATTGGCTGCCGGAACATCCTTTGTCACTCCCAGGTCAATGGTGGCGACGGAGCCCGTCACTTCTCTTCTTCGTTGGGTACCATAACCGATGACTACTACATCATTCAAAGCGTTGACATTTCTTACCAGGGTCACATCCGGCGTACTGCCGGCCGCCGCAGGGATTTCCTGCGTGACAAAGCCTACGTGGCTGATGACGAGTGTGGCTGAAGCGCCGGATATTGTGATGGTAAAGCTTCCGTTCGCTGCTGACCGAACGCCTTTGGTAGAACCTTTTACTATAATGTCGGCGCCTTCTACCGTGGCGCCCGTTTCATCTTTGATCGTCCCGCTGACTTGCCGGGTCTGGCCTTGTGCCAGGATAGTGAAGATCTGTAATAGCAAGGTGACACACGCTGGTCGAAGAAGTGAGGAATATTTCTTCATATGCAGGCAATTTTGTTATTTTAATTACCAAAACTATTTTTTCTATGCTTGAAGAGAAATACACAAACTGCTCTTTCAATTATACTTTTTGTCACAACCAAGGTTTGCAATGAACAACTTCTACAAATACCTGCCGACGAGTCCGGCAGATGAGAGGTGGGGGATTTATGTGCTGAATGCGGGGTGTAACAGCATTGGCAAACATGCGATCTATCCGGCGCCTGATCATCCGGACCATCATTATTTCAATTGGAATAACGGCCGTGTGCTGGACGAATACCAACTGATCTATATTACCAACGGTACCGGGAAGTTCGAGTCATCCAACTGTGCGCAGGTAGATGTAAAAGAGGGGACTATCCTTGTCTTATTCCCGAACGAATGGCATCGATTCAAACCGGACGAACAAAGAGGCTGGGACGAATTCTGGGTAGGGTTTAAAGGGGCTGTAATAGAGAACCTGGTGCGACAGGATTTTTTGTCGCTGACGAACCCGGTGCTGCATATAGGCATCAGTGAAACTGTTATCCAATTGATGGGCGAGATCATCGAAAGGACGAGAGAAGAAAAGACGGGTTATCAGCAATTGGTATCCGGAATTGTATTTCATCTGCTTGGGAAAGTACATTCACTGGTGAAGGAGCGCAGCTTTGAGCCGGAAGATCCTACGGAACATATTATCAACAAGGCCAGAATTATTTTTAGGACGAATATCGAACAGGATATAAAAGTTGAAAAAGTAGCCGAAGAACTCAACGTCAGCTATGCCTGGTTTCGAAGGGCTTTTAAGAGATATACGGGCATTGCTCCTAATCAATATATCATTCAATTGAAAATAGAGAAAGCAAAGGCGCTGTTGGCCGATGAATCAAAGAGTATCAAGGCAGTGGCCTTTAGCATGAATTTTGAATCTGCTTTTTATTTCTCCAAATTGTTCAAAGAGAAGACGGGAAGCTCACCGGAGGAATACAGAAAGAACCTAAGGGGTCAACAGCCCATAAAAAATCTGTAGTTATGAACTGCCGTTTGTTATTTCTTATTTTGGGTTTGTTTTTTGCTGATGGTCTTCGGGCGCAGCCGGCCCGCCGGCCGAATATTGTCTTCATTTTGTCTGATGATCATGCTTACCAGGCCATCAGCGCCTATGGGAGCAAACTGGTCCAGACACCGAATATCGACCGGATTGCCAGAGAGGGGGCTGTTTTTACCCGGGCATTGGTGACCAATTCCATCTGTGGTCCCAGCCGGGCTACTCTGCTGACGGGGAAATACAGTCATATGAACGGGTATACGTTGAATGAAAAGAAGTTCAACACAGATCAATTCCTTTTTCCGGAGCTTTTACGTCAGAACGGCTATCAGACAGCCTGGATCGGCAAATGGCATCTGGGCAATCTGCCGAAGGGGTTTGACTACTGGCGAATACTCAACGGGCAGGGGGAATATTATAACCCAGATATTATCCAACCCGGCGACACAGTCCGTATGGAAGGATATGTGACGGACCTTATTACCGGGCTGTCTACTTCCTGGCTGGATGCACGTGATACTTCCAGACCTTTCTGTCTTATTGTAGGTGAGAAGGCCACTCATCGGGAATGGCTGCCGGATCTGCAGGATCTGGGAGCTTATGATGGAAAGGACTTTCCGCTGCCCGCCACTTTTTTTGACGACTATGCGGGTCGTGCGGCCGCGGCGAACCAGGATATGACGATCGGGAAGACAATGCGGCTGAAGGAAGATCTGAAAGTGCATGCGGACTACGAGAAGAGCAGGATTTACAATAGATTTACCCCCTCACAGAAGCAAGCTTTTTATGATTATTATGAGAACAAGGTCAGCAAGGAGTTTGATAGGTTGAAGGATACGGGGAAAGCGTTGGTGCGTTGGAAGTACCAGCGGTACCTGAAGGATTATCTGTCCGTGGCACGATCGCTGGACCGGAATATCGGATCATTACTGGATTACCTGGACAGGAAGGGATTGTCGCATAATACGGTGGTGATCTACTGTTCGGATCAGGGTTTTTATATGGGCGAACACGGCTGGTTTGACAAACGCTGGATCTATGAAGAATCCTTGCGTACGCCCTTTCTGATGCGCTGGCCGGGCATGATCAGACCGGGCAGTACGGTGAGCCGGATGATGCTGAATATCGACTGGGCGCCTACGCTACTGGACATAGCGGGGGTAAAAGCTCCGGTGGAGGTGCAAGGGACTTCGTTCCTGCCGTTGTTGAAGGGGGATGAGAGATGGAGGAACGCGATGTACTATCATTATTACGAATTTCCACAGCCTCATCACGTATATCCGCATTTCGGAGTGAGAACTGAAAGATACAAGCTGGTGCGGTTCTATATGCCTTCGGATTCATGGGAGCTGTATGACCTCGTTACGGACCCGCATGAGGTGCATAATTTATATGGTCGTCCCGGGTTTTCGGAATTGACGAAGTCCCTGAAGGTGCAGCTGCTGGAGCTTATCAGGCAGTATAAGGATGTCGAGGCGGAGAAGGTGTTGGAAGAGCGGCCGTAGGCATCCGGGACGGACGCGGGCTATTGTGGGTTGTTGTTATACTGTCACTTTCTCACATTGCTGTAAGAATGTTTCGTCCACATCGGCGCCCAGCCCAGGCGTCCCGGGTATCTCCAGGACATAACCTTTATAGCGTACACCCCCTGTCACGGGGTCTGTCTTATGACCCAGCAGACAGGTGTCCATATCATGGAAGATGATATTTTCGTGGGCCAGTGCGAAATGAGCAAATGCGGTGAGCGCTACACGGCTTTCCAGCATGCCGCCCATCATACAGGGTATATTATGTTGTTTGGCTGTCCGGTCAATTTCCTGTGCTTCCATAATGCCGCCTGATTTGGCGAATTTGATATTGATATAGTCGCAGGCGTGCTCCCTGATGAGCCTGGCTGCGTCGTGGTGATCGAAGACGCTTTCGTCGGCCATGATCTTTACGGGAGATTGTTTACGCAGCAGCGGCAGCTTGTGGTCGTCCCAGCGCCGCATGGGCTGCTCGCAGAACTGAACATTATACGGACCCATGGCTGTCAGGGCGTCGATGGCCGTATCAAAATCCCAACCCTGGTTGGCATCTATCCTTAGCAGGATATCTTCACCCACGGCCTCTCTGATCCTTTTTACCCTTTCCACGTCTTCTTTGCCATTTTTCCCCAGCTTGATCTTGATGATCCTAACGCCATCTTCTTTGAACTGGATAGCCCTTGAGGCCATATTTTCCGGCGTATCGATGCCGATGGTCAAATCGGTTTCTATATCCTTTTTTGTACCGCCCAGGAACTGGTAGAGGGGTTGGTTGGACGCCTTTGCCGCCAGGTCGTACAGGGCCATGTCGAAGGCGCTTTTGATGGTGGCGTTGAAGGCGGTGAAAGCATGGAGTTCGGTCATGCGTTGTGAGATATCTTCGGCTTCCTTTCCTTTCCAGAGGGCGGCGAAATCCCTGGCCATTTCGAAACAGGTGGCCTGGGTTTCTCCTACGATCATCGGGAAGGCGGAACATTCTCCGACGCCATAGTAGCCGGCATCGGTATGGATACGGATAAAAATATTCTGCGCATAATGCATGGTCCCTGTAGCGATGGTAAAGGGATGCATAGGGATACTGAGTTTATAGATGTCGGTCTTAAGGATCTTCATGTTTTTATCGGGCTTTTAGTCCAGGTCCGAATACGGCTCTTCCGGGTTTTGCTCCCGTGTGCCGGCCGTCTTTCAGCACTTCCACGCCATTGACAAATACCCCGGATACGCCGGCAGCCAGTTGATGCGGCTGTTCATATGTAGCATTGGCGCGGATGGTGGCGGGATCAAAGATCACCACATCGGCAAAATTACCGGGCCGAAGTTCGCCCCTTTTTTTCAATTTTAGCCGGGCGGCTGCCAAACCGCTGAGTTTATATATGGCTTCTTCCAGGGGAATGACCTTTTCCTCGCGTACATAAGTGCCCAGCAGGCGTGAAAAATTACCATAGGCGCGGGGATGGGTGCTGCTTTTCAGGAATACGCCTTCGGGCGCCATACTGGCCGCATCGGAGCCAAAGCACATATATGGCAGCCGGATCTCTTTTTTTACGTTGTCCTCGTTCATCAGGAAATAGATGACCTCTACCCGGGAGTGATCTTCTACGACGAGGTTGATGATCGTCTCTTCGGGGCTCTCGTGCCGCATTTTTGCTATTTCGCTCAATCTTTTGCCTGTGAGGTATTTCAGAGAATCCTGTTTGAATCCCGCACAGATAATGTTTTCCGCCCCTGCCCCCAGGTAAAGGTTTTCCCAGTCATTGGTGGGCGTGGTCATTGCCTTTAGCGTCTTTTTTCGTATTTCGGGATTTTTTAGCCTTTCGATCCATTTGTCCAGTCCTCCTTCCTGTACGGAGGGGGGCATGGAGGCGTCAAAACCGGTGGCTCCGGCTGTATAAGTATACATACAGGCGGAGATATCCAGACCGGCTGCGCGGGCGCTGTCGATCTTTACGATCAGGGTATCCATTTTGCCCCAATTATTCCTGCCGGCTGCCTTGAGATGATAGAATACGGCCGGGATCCGGGCTTCCTTGGCGATGTGGATAAGCTCGTCGGATGCCTGTAGCAGTCTATTCCCTTCGCTGCGGATATGGGAGATATAGATGCCGCCGTATGGTGCGGCGGTCTTGCACAGTTCTATCAGCTCATCGGTGCCTGCATAGAAGCCTGGCGCGTATATAAGGGCGGAGCCGATGCCCAGCGCTCCTTCTTCCATGGCTTGTCTGACCAATCCCTTCATTTTATCCAGTTCCTGTTTGGAAGGAGCGCGATTGGCGTCGCCCAAGACGTTCTCGCGGATGGTGGCAGCGCCGACAAAGGAAGCTATATTAGTGGATACCCCCTTTTTTTCCAGATAGGTCAGGTAGTCTTTTAGGGTTGTCCATTTGATGTTGTATTTTATATCGCCCTGGTTTTTTTCGTCCAGCTTCTTCATGGTATCGGTGAGGGGGCCCATGGAGTTGCCTTCCCCGAACACTTCCAGGGTAACGCCCTGGCTTATAGCGCCCAGCGAGCGGCCATCCTGGAGCAGGGAGGAGACGGACCAACTCTGCATGTCGATGAACCCCGGACTGACCGCCTTGCCGGTAGCGTCGATATCACGCTGTTTGGCGGCGGCTCCCGAGAGGTCCCCGATAAAGGCGATCGTGTCGCCGTTGATACCGAGGTCTTTTTGCAGGGGGGAGTGGCCTGTACCGTCATAAACTGTTCCGTGGCGGATGATGATGTCGTAAGAGGGGGTGTTGTGGCAGGCGTATAGGAATATGCAGATGTGTAACCAGCTGTATTTTCTCATGCATGGGGTATTTACCCGAATATAGTTACTTTTGCCCGCAAATCAGGTCCCTTGATATGAATGCAGACCCCGGATCTATATCTTTTGACAATACAGAGAATGCCTTCGAGTACAAATCCGACAAAGAGCTAAAAAAAGCGGCTTTTTTATTTTCCAGCATGGGGAATGCTGCCCTGGTAAAGCTGGGGACGCGGCTGACACCCTGGATGATCCGTAGCGGTCTGCCTGTGAAAGGGCTGATCCGGGATACGATCTTTGCCCAATTCGTAGGGGGGGAGACCCTGGAAGAAACGGCTGCTGTCGCCCATAAATTGGGAAAATACCATGTGCAGGTGATCCTGGACTATGGGGTGGAAGGGGGTGATGAAGGAGAAGAAGGTTTTGACCATGCCTGTGGGGAGTTTATCAGGGTGATCGATTATGCAGCCACCCAGTCCAATATCCCTTTTATGAGTGTAAAAGTGACCGGAATTGCCCGTTTTGGGCTGCTGGAAAAGCTGGATCGGGGGGTAGGCAGTCCGGGGGAAGGGGGGAGTCTGATGATGCGGTATAACCGGGCTGTAGCGGCATTGACCAACCAGGAGCGGGAGGAATGGGAGCGGGTACAGCAACGAATGGAGCGTATCTGCCGGGAGGCGGAAGCAAAAAAGGTGGGAGTATTGATCGATGCGGAGGAAACCTGGATACAGGATCCTGTGGATGTCTTGACCATCCTTATGATGGATAAGATGAACAAGGAAGGCCGGGTGACGGTGTACAATACGATCCAGTTGTATCGACAGGATAGGTTAAGCTTTTTAAAAGATTGTCATGAGGCGGCTGTACAACGGGGTTTTGTCCTTGGGGCCAAGCTGGTGCGGGGAGCTTATATGGAAAAGGAGCGCAGGCGGGCCGGGGAGATCGGATATCCTTCACCTATACAGCCTGATAAAGCTGCATCGGACAGGGATTATAACCTGGCGCTGGAATTTTGTGTTACCCATTTAGACAGGATAGCGTTGATCGTCGCCTCGCACAATGAATACAGTAATTTATATGCTGTGCAGCTGCTGCAGGAGCGAGGTTTGCCCCTGAACCATCCGCATATTCATTTTTCCCAGCTGTATGGGATGAGCGATAATATTACGTTCAATCTGGCAAAGGCGGGTTGTCCTGTGAGCAAGTACCTGCCTTTTGGGCCTATCAGGGATGTGGTGCCGTACCTGATGCGGCGGGCACAGGAGAATAGCTCGGTGTCCGGGCAGACGGGGCGTGAGCTCGGGTTGATCAGGAAGGAGTTGAAGAGGAGAGGGGTATAAAGGGAAGGGACATTGTATCCCGTCTGATGTTTTGTTGCGGGAGTTTTAGCGCCATCTGGTCAGGTGGTAATAACAGCCCTGAAATATTAATGGAGCTGTCGTCGTTGAAAATAATCTCTGTTCTTTTAAGCCCTTCCAAGCCTTTACTACCACCATACAGCACTACTTCCCGGATATCTTTTTTGTCGTATGTAACAGGAGCGCCGACCGGGCCAAAGCGGAATAATGGATTACCTCTGCTGATGGTCAGGACCCTGTCATTGGAAGCGCGATAGTGGTTGATGAAGGATGCAATCAGGAGGATAGCAGGAATAGCCATCAGCAAGGAGACGGCGACGATGATGATCACTTTTTCTGTCGTTGGACGGGATCTTGGGTGTATTGTCGCCGCCAGTGACAGCATAATCAGCGGCGCGAGGAAAAGGAGTGCCGAGAAAGAAATGCCCAATAGCGTGGGCGCCGGGCGCATCGTATAATTGAAGTCTTTTGTTTCAAAGTGGATCTTGTTGTTGACGAATGGCGTTGGCTGAAGTTTGAAAGATGAGAGGTCGAGGTTATTGTCGAAAAAGGATTGGAGGAAGGGGTGAGCTTCAGGGATGGTGGCTATAGAATGCGTATAGAGATGATTTTTCCCATCGAGATAATAAAGGATGAATTTGTCGTGGTAGTAGGTGGCAAGCTTTAGGTAGTTACCGGAAGGGCCTTCGATGGTAATGGAGGGGTTGGTGGGGCTGATGGTGATGTGGTCCCGTTGCTGTGTCCAGGGGAAGTGTTCGATGAGGTCGAGGGTTTCGGGCCAGGAGCGTTGTTTTAGTTCCGAGAATTCACCGGGCTCGTAGTTGTTTAGCTGGATCTTGGTAAGGGGGGACAAAGGTTTTTTTTATAGGATAAATATAAAAAAATCTTTACCTTCGTGCCCTGTTATTTTGATAGATGGATCGTTAGCTCAGTTGGTTAGAGTACTTCCTTGACATGGAAGGGGTCACCGGTTCGAATCCTGTACGATCCACAAGGCCTCGCACGATAGTGCGGGGCTATTTTTTTGCGCAGCGGTGAAAGCTGGCTTTCACAAGCGGAGCGAAAGAATAGCCCGATCCCGCGATAGCGGGATGAGAGGCCTTGGGTAAGGAGGCCGCCGGAGGCTAAGGGATCAGTGCAAGTAATCCTGTACGATCCACGAATCTAATTATGAAGGCGCATCCCCGCGATGCGCTTTTTCATTTAGTAGTGTGAAGATTTGCCTCGATGCAGGGGGCGGCGATCTTTTCGAGGTGTCTATACTTGATAAAGAGATAAACAGACAATACCAGCAATATTTTAGAGAGGATAAATATTGCAATGAAGGCAGTTCTCCAATATTTGTGAACACGCAGAGTTATAGATTTGTTCGAAACAGGATAAAAGGTTTCATTGGATGTGGTTTGTTTATCCTTATGTTGCTCGTCAATGGCCGTCATGATCCGCTGTCTGACCAGTTCTTTGGGAAAGTCGTGTATATAGGTGAGATTCCCGTTGATCCATCCCAGATCTGCAAACCTTTCCGTCAGGATCATATGGTAGGGGGATTGGCGCTGCCATGTATTCAACTGGGAAACCTCCTCGTCGGTGTTGCTCATGTCCCATGCTTGTCGCAGGATCAGGGATAAAATATGGTTGCTCTCTTCTTTCATAAATTTGTTTGACCGTTTTCAAATATTTCTATTATCAAAAAGATGAAAGCAATTTTTGTATATTGTTCCTTTCCGAGGCGGGCCCTTAATTTTATCAATCCATCGTTGCGCTGGTTATAAACTGTCTTGATAGCAGAGCCTCTTATTCTGGCTATTTCCTGCATCGTCAACCCGTCTACGAATAATCCTTTTAATACGCTGCTCTCTCCGGGCGGCAAGTTATCCAGCTGAGTATATATCCAGTTCAACCATTCGCTGCTAATACACTCCATTTCGAAATAATCAACATCTTTCAACTGATCAAGGTACTCCATCCACTGGTCATTTGTCTTTTTCGCCTTCCGGAAGTCAATCGCGGTACGCCATGCAACCATGTACAACCAGTTTTTTACATGCTCCGTGGACTCGATCTGGCGCCGATTGGCCCATAACTTTATAAAGGTTTCCTGAAGCAAGTCCTCTGCATCCTGGCTGCCTGCGCCAAGACGTCTTAGGAAAGCATAGATACGTTGGCTGTACTGATTATAGTAGAGGTCGAAACCCTCCTTGTCAATGTAAAATAATGACATACGTAATTACAACACCTTTTGTGATAAAAAGTATGGTTTATTCAATATTCGGTTGTTTCTATTCGCATCTGATGGTAACGCCATAGTTCACTGGCTGCCCACTTACAGAACCTCAATAACACGAGAACCGACGGCAGGCATCCTGCGGATAGGGTCCACCTATGCACAATTATCCCATACACAAGGAGGCCAATAGCCGCCGTATAGGTACCTAACACAATGATATTAAAGATGATAATTTGCCGCCCTAGCCCCAAGCGGTATATTTTGGACGGCTTTTTGTCTTTTTTCGGGTATAGTTGGTGTCTTGGAATCGTTATGACGTTTTTATTAATTACGACCAGCCATAAGAATTTTCCTACCGCCCAATAGAAAAAATGTTGTCTAAAAAACGATCAAATGCCGTTACTACGCTTCAAATAATGCATCCATCGTCAGCTCATTTTGCACCAGAGAGAGGGCATGCATGTTCCTGTTCAGTCCGTATGTTGTGATCATGGTTAGGAAAACAGCTTTTCGGGTTTGGGTCTGTTCCCGGAATAGCGATACCTTGGTTCTCAGCTCTTCTGCGTACTTTTTGTCGATGGTAAAGGTGTCGATAGAAAACTTCGTTTCACAAAGGTTTATGACCCTATCATTTCGTTCCAGGACCAAATCGATCTGCGCGCCTTTTTGTTTTGTGTTACCGGTCCAGGATGAAGCAGTCGTTTGCACACCGGCAATTCCCAAACCTTTTTTGATCTGTGGTAGATGGGCAAAACATACCTGTTCGAAAGCATAGCCGGCCCAGGCGAGCTGCTTGGGTGTATTAAGTCCTGTCAGCCAGTGATTTTCGTCCAATGTGTTTTCCCGGTTAATAAATTTTAAATAAAAAAGAGAATAAAAGTCGGTGAGCTGGTAAAGGCTGTTTTTTTCCTTTCTACCATAGAAGTTATATTTTTTGATAAAGTTGCTCTCCTCCAATTCCAATAGTGTCCTTGTAGTGGCGCCACCGCCAGGCATTTTTGCCGCCCTGATCAATTCTTCACGAGTCATCCCTTTTGCCTTTTTACTAAGTGCTTCAATGACGGAAATGTGCTTTTCGGCATTGTTGAACAAAGACCTGTATAGGGTATCAAATTCATTAAATAATATACCCTCCGGATTAAAGCATAGTTTATTGATATTCTGCGCGGCGCTTCTACCTGTATCAACCTGTTTCAGGTAGAAGGGGATGCCTCCCATCACCATATATAATTGTATAAGCTGATACCTGTCATAGGCACCCGATCTGCTACTAAAATACTGTTCGCATTCGTGTAGTGTGAAAGGATCCAACTTCATGCGATGGGTTACTCTGTTGTATAAGCCGCCTTTGTTACGAATAAGTGTATTGATCATCCATGAGGCTGCAGAACCGCAAACAATGAGTAAAATATCTTTCCTGGCGCTTGCCCAGGAATTCCAGAAGTACTCCAATGCCTGGATAAACCCGGATCTTGGGGTATCCAGCCAGGGCATTTCGTCCAGGAATACAATCTTTTTTTTAGTTTTCTTTTTTTCAAGCACCGATGAGAGCTGATCAAAAGCGTTAAGCCAGCTATTCGCCGGAATGGTGATTATTCCTGTCGAATCATATTTTGTAATAGCTAAATGAAAATTGGATAATTGCTGTGTCAGGGTTACATTGGCCATTCCGGTGAGGTAAAAATCGAACTTATTTTTAAACGCCTCCCTGACCAGGAACGTTTTCCCCACTCTCCGTCTTCCATATATGGCAATGAATTCCGATGCTCCGGTATTTGACAGGCGATTAAATTCAGTCAACTCTTTTTTTCTACCGATGAGGCTCTCCATATGGTATATTTGTCCAAATGTAATAAAAAACTTATACTTATGGCTAATTATAATGATATATTTGTCCAAATGTTAGTTTAATGTAACACTTATGGCCAATTATACCTCATGATGTAGTTTAAGGTTCCTTTCAGTATATTTAAAGAATAGTATTTTATTGTGTACATTCAAAATTATCACCTATGGATGATATCACGTTTGCACAAGCCTTTGCAAAAGAGTTGGAGCAGGAAACGCTGGCCACGAAGAAATGTCTGGAACGCATACCTTTTGAAAAGTTTGACTGGAAGCCCCATGAAAAGTCGATGAGCCTGGGTTATCTGTGGCTCCTGGTTGCGGAGATACCTTTGTGGATAAAGCATATGATCGAGGTGTCGGAGATCGACTTTGTGACATTCCCTCATCTGAGGCCATCGTCTGCGGAAGAGGTGGTGAAACATTTTGACGAAAATGTCGCCGGAGCAAAAAAAGCCTTGTTAGCGGTGAAAGAGGGTGATCTAAGCGAGACTTTCTATCTGAAAGCGAATGGGCAGACGGTGTATAGCGCCACAAAAAGGGCGAATATCGAATCTACTATCAACCATATGGTGCATCACAGGGGGCAACTGACCGTGTACATGCGGCTGAATGATATAGCTGTTCCCTCTATTTATGGCCCTTCTGCGGATGACAGGAGTTTCTAGCCCTTATGATCCTTCGTCTTCTTCTGATGTTTGGTCTTCCCCGGCGGGGTCTTCTATTTCTTCGTCTTCCCCTGCGTTGGCAAAACCTGCAAACCAGCCTTCTTTTTCTA
This sequence comes from Chitinophagaceae bacterium, assembly GCA_017307755.1. GTDB lineage: Bacteria > Bacteroidota > Bacteroidia > Chitinophagales > Chitinophagaceae > Puia. Next base: position 88,874 of record JAFKGQ010000005.1, read on the forward strand.
TCAACTCAGCGGGTGTCCCCTCCTCGATTATCCGGCCGGCATCCAGGACAATGACGTGGTCGGCGTCTTTGACCATTGAAAACCGGTGTGCGATGATGATGATGGTGTTTGTTTTCCTGATCACGTCGATGGTCTTTTTTACTTCTGCCTCGGTGGCATAATCGAGGTTGGCGGTGGCCTCGTCCAGGATAAGGACATGCGGTTTATCGACGATGACCCTTGCCAGCTGCAATCTTTGTCTTTCACCTACGGACAGACCGAAACCGCTTTCTCCGACCGGTGTTTGCAGCCGTTGTGGCAGTCTTTGCAAGGTGGCCTGCATGCCGGCTGCGATGGCTGCCTGTTCCACTTCATTGTCTGTGGCATCCGGCCGCTTATACCTGATATTATCGGCCAGGGTTCCCCTGAAGATGGCGCCATCTGCGTTTACCATTCCAATATTTTTTCTGATTGAGGCTTCTTCGATGGTGGAAATATCCTGGCCGTCGATGAGGATCCGGCCGGACTGCGGCTCGAACAACTTGAGGAGCAGATCAACTGTTGTGGTTTTGCCGGCTCCTGAACCGCCAACGAGAGCTGTGACCTTACCTGGTTCGGCTGTAAAGGAAAGATCGTTGAGCACCATTCTTTCAGGGCTATAGCCGAACTGGACATGTTGAAACTCGATCTTCCCCCGGCTCAGTTGCAGCTGTGTTCCTTCCGGGGCTGTTATTTTTGTATCGAGGAGCCTGAATGCCCTGGCGACGGAGCTGACGTTCTGCTGTATCTCGGCCCAGATGCTGGCCAGGTTATCGATGGGGTCGTAGAGCATTGTCAGGTAGGTGACGTACATTACTACATCGCCGGGTGTCAGTTTATGCTGTAGGGCCAGATAGCCTCCATAGCTGAGCACCAGTGCGGTAGCCAAGTGGGTAAGCAATAGCTGCCAGAACACATATTTATTGGAGAGGAAGGAGCGCTGCATATAATCCTGATAGGCGCCTGTAGCCTGGGTATCCAACCGGCCGGCCTCCCGCTGTTCAGCACCGGAAAGCTTGACGGTCTTTATACCTGCCAGCGCGTCCTGCATCCGGGCGGAAACCTCTTCCCATTTGTCATAATAAGCCGAAAGGCTTGTCTCCAGCCGCCGGGTAGACCGTATGGTCAGCAGCAGGTAGAAGGGGATAATGGATATGGAAAGTAATGCCAGGACCCAGTTCTGCCAAAACATGATGGTCAGGATACCAATGAGGCTTACAACCTCGGGGAAAACATCTTTTGTGATATGGGTGACTGTGCCGGAGATCTCTTCGCTCTGGTCTATCTGTTTATGCAATGCGGCGCTGGACCTTCTCGTAAAAAAAGACAGCGGCAACTGCAGCACATGACCAAAAGTGCGCTGGATAAATTTTCTTTCAATGGTGCTGGAAAGGCGAACGTTCATATTTTCCCCGATCCTCCACAAGAACAGTCCGATAACGTTGATCAGGAACAGACCGACGACGGACCACACCAGGGTATTGAACACCTGGTTGGAGGTTCGGGGCGCCACATATGTATGGGTGTGCGGCTGTTTCACCACTTTGGCTTCATCGATCTCCTTTTTTTGCTTAAGGATCACCGATCTGGCCCGGTGATGTTTGCCATGCGGCAGCTTTTCCGTCTTCAGGATGATGGTATCCTTGAGGTAGTGGATCGTGTCATAGGTATAGGTGACGGTGTCTTTGGGCGTGGTAAGCCCTTCGATCGTATCGCTATTCTCACGTTGCACAAATAAGCCGGAAATATCGTTGACGGCCTCACGATAAATAAGGGGTTCCACCAGGGTAACACCGGTGGCCAGCAGGCTGACGGCAAAGATGAGGAAAAGTTTCCGCCGGTAGGGGCGTACGAGGCGGTAGATATTCAACCATACCTGCCCGCGGCTGTTGTCTTTTGCTGTCATTAATGATTAATCCGTAGGTTAGTTTTTGGGCGTCAAGGTACATATTTTATTCTATGTGGTAATTTGCATGTAAATTTATATCAAGGGAAATATCACTCCGCAACTGACCATTGTGTGAATATTTTCCGGAATAGTATTTTATCAACGTAAACACTTATCTTATGCGGAAAATTTTTACACTGCTGCTTTGCAGCTCTTCCCTGTTTGTATTTGGCCAACGCCTCAAATATGATGATGGCCCTCTTCCACTGCCGGGTCCCCGGCCAAATTTCGTCACCAATGGAACCTGGGGAAGAACGAACATTACCTATTTTTTTCAGAACGGAACAAACGACATTGCAGGAAATGATGAAAGGACCTCGGTGGTGCAGGCTTTTCAACTCTGGGCTGCTTATGCCCCGTTGGTGTTTACGGAGGTATCAAGCGCCGGCGCTGCGGATATCGTCATCTCCTGGCAGGTGGGCAATCACGGCGATGGGAATCCTTTTGATGGTGTCAATGGCGTTTTAGCGCATGCTTTTTCTCCTGGCGCAGGGATTGGCGGGGACCTGCATTTTGATGATGATGAGAACTGGACCACGGCGCTGAGAAACGGCACTGCCTTGCAACCGATAGACCTGGTATCTGTGGCTGCGCATGAGATCGGGCATAGTTTAGGGTTGGGACATAGCAATGTTGCTTGTGCGTTGATGAACGCATTCTATGATGGTTCACATCGCTATCTGGCTCCGGACGACATTGCGGGGATACGGTCGTTATACGGAACAAGGAACCCAATCAGTATTACCAATGCTGCATGTACGGGAGCAAATCTGTCGGTACCCAACCTGGGGGATGGGCCGATCGTCACCTGGGGAAGCAGTAATACGAGCATTGCCACGGTGAGCAATGCGGGGGTTGTTACCAGAAATGGCGCCGGCAATGGCGTGGTCAGACTCACGGCCACTATCAATCTACCCTGTGGGCTGGCTGTAAATGAGTTTGTCGACATGAGCATCGGTACGCCGATGGTGGACTACTATTCGGTGATTACGAATTACTGTCTGGGCGGCTCTGACTGGGAGTTGATGGTGCAGGCTAATGTAAATGCGCCTCTTCCTCCCGGAAGTCAATATATTTGGACCTACAATGGTGTGGACCAGCCACCCACCAACTCCAGCACATACTATACCTATGAGTTTCCTCCATCCTGTATCACGCTGACGGCCAAGATAACCAATGCATGCGGTGTCGGACAGGCTAACTACGCGGGCTGGTGCCCACCCTGTGGTGGTTTTATGGCGGTGGTTTCTCCCAACCCGGCTACCAGCGACCTGAATGTTCAAATTATAGAGTCTGACCAGGCCAGCAATGCATCCAAATTGAATAGGGTCACTTTCCAATTATATGATATGACCAGCGGAAGGATGGTAAAGACCTGGAGTTTCCAGGAGAAGCAAAAGGCGCCCTATAAGTTGAGTCTGACAGGCGTCAGGAAAGGGTCCTATACAATAGTTATACTTAAGAACGATAAAAAGATCTCGCGGCAGGTGCTGATACAATAAGGATAAAAGCGTGCGATCTTTGTATCGAAAACGGACAGATGTTTTGCATGTTGTAGGGTTTTAATATATTGATTATTAGAACAATGTGTGTTTGGTTTGTTTTTTGGGAATAAAAAGTCATGCTGAAAAACATTTTTCTTGTGACCATCCGTAATTTATGGCGGAACAAATCCTTTTCTTCCATCAACATTATCGGACTGGCTATCGGCATGGCATCTGCCCTGTTGATCGGTCTATGGGTTCAGCATGAATTGAGCTTTGACCGGTGGCATACAAAAGCAAAACGTACTTACCAGTTGTATACCCGGCAGGATCACAACGGCAAGTCGGATGCCTGGCCGCGTGTGTCTGCGCTGATGGCAGCGGAGTTGAAAAAGGATTATGCCGAGGTAGAGGAAGCCGTCCGGATAAGGACTGTCTTTTTCCTGATGAGTAATGGCGACAAACGCTTTAACCTCGAAGGCGCATTTGCAGATCCGGCTTTTCTTTCGGTGTTCAGCTTCCCGCTGCTGAAAGGTGATGCGCGGACGGCGCTTAGCGGTGAGCAGGGTATTGTGCTTACGGAGCATGTAGCCAGGAACTTATTTGGGGACATGGACCCACTGGGCCAGACGGTCCGTATTGACAGCACGGATAATTTTATCGTTACGGGGGTGTTAAAGGATCTTCCCGGCAATACGGAATTCAGCTTTCAGTATCTTTTACCCTGGAACTATCTTGCCCGGCTGGGATGGGATAATAACGGCGGGTCCTGGAGGAATACGGAAGCTGTTACCTATACTGTCCTCAAACCCGGGGTATCCCAGGCTGTATTTGACGAAAAAATAAGGGATATTGTCCGGCGGCAAACAAAGGATGCCGGGACTATGGCCCGGGAAACGTTTACCCAGCCCCTTGTCCGGGCGCATTTATATTCCAGGGTTGAGAATGGCCGTCTTACGGGCGGGCTCATTGCCACGGTAAGGTTGTTTATGGTGATAGGGGTTTTTATCCTTCTGATCGCGTGTATCAATTTTATGAACCTCAGCACGGCCCGGAGTGAAAAGCGCGCCAGGGAGGTGGGTATACGCAAGGTCGTCGGAGCGATCAGGGGCTTGCTGGTGGCACAGTTCATCGGTGAAAGCATTGTTCTGGCGTCATTGTCCTTTATACTGGCCCTTTTTATGGTGGAGCTTAGTCTGAAAAGCTTTAACGGGCTGATAGGCGCCGACCTGCAGATAAATTATACGGATGCCCGTCAATGGTTTTTTACAATAGGGTTTATCTTTTTTACGGGTCTGGTCGCGGGCAGCTATCCTGCGTTCTACCTTTCTTCCTTCCGGCCTGTGGCGGTGTTAAAAGGCAGCTTTAAAAAGGTGAATGCGCTATTGACCCCCCGTAAGGTATTGGTGGTGTTACAATTTACTTTTGCCATCGTCCTTATTATCTGTACCATCGTCGTCGACAGACAGATCGGGCATGCGCGTGAGAGGGACGCAGGGTATAGCAGGGACAAACTGGTCTTTACATTTGTACAAGGCGAGGTCTTACAACATTATGATCTTATAAGACGGGACCTGATCAGCAGCGGAGCCGCTGTCGGAGTGACAAAACTGTACTCTCCCATTACGAGGGCATGGGGGTCAGTGACCGGCTTTTCCTGGCCTGGCAGTACGGAGGCGGACAAAAAGGTCAATTTTCTTCAATTCGAGGCGGATGCGGACTTTGTAACTACCACCGGAACACGTCTGCTGCAGGGACGGGACATCGATCTACGCACCTATCCTACGGACAGCACTGCGGTGCTTTTAAACGAGTCGGCGGTGAAAGCCATGCGTCTTGATAACCCCGTCGGGAAGATCGTCAGAAATGGCCAGGGCATCGATTGTCATGTGGTGGGTGTTCTGAAGGATTTTATCATAGAGTCTCCTTATGAGGCCGTAGCACCCATGATCATCCAGGGGCTTTCGACAACCTATCCGGTGCTGCATTTCAGGCTTAACCCGGCAAATCCTGTGTCGGAGGGTCTAAAGAAAGCGGAAATGGTCTTTAAACGCTATAACCCCCAATACCCTTTTGAATATTACTTTACGGATGAAGCATATAACAAAAAGTTCAGGGTGCAGCAGCAGGAGGGTGAACTGGGTTTGCTTTTCAGTGCGCTGACCATCTTTATTTCATGTCTTGGGTTGTTTGGTCTTGCCTCCTATATGGCCGAGTCCAGGACGCGGGAGATCGGCATCCGCAAGGTCCTGGGGGCTTCTGTTGCGGGTATAGCATTTCTAATGGCAAAGGATTTTGTACGGTTGATCCTGGTTGCCGTGGTTATCGCTACGCCCATTGCCTGGTATGCCATGCATTCCTGGCTGAGTGGATTCAATTACCGCATACATATAGGAGCAGGGATCTTTGTAGCCGCAGGGCTGCTGGCCATCTTTATTGCGCTGGCAACCGTCGGTTACCAGGCTATTTCTGCTGCGTTGGCTAATCCTGTAAAGAGCCTGAGAAGGGATTGAGTATCTACAGCAGATTAAATTAGGATTAAAAAGGCAAAAAATAACTTTTCTCATTAAACTTCCGGCGTTGGTTTTTGTCCCACTGGGGTCCCGCTAACCTAGCACCAAGTAATAAAAATTTTTTATGAGAAAAGTTTTTGGCCTGCTAGGCACCCTATCAATTATTCTATTGTCGTCAGCCTCCTGTAAGAAATCTGTTCATAATGATCTGCAAGTAACCGCCAGTGCGGACTCTGCACAATCGGTCAGACCCGGTATTACCTCTGTTTACACCGTTGATTCGACGGGGACGCCTGCTCCAGGTGTGATCCTGGCAGCTCCTTTCGACCTGGGCCCTCTCCCTACCGCTGAATCGAATGGTCTATTGCTGATAATGGATGAGCACGGCAAGGTATTAAGACAAAAGGTTACGCCCGGGAAAGCGCTTGATTTTAAGCGTTGGATAATAAATGGTCAGACCCGTTATACCTACATGGTGAATGATCCTGGCGCTCTTCGTATTAGTGGATTAAACGAGCTTGCGGGTTATGCGGTCATTGCGGACAGCAACCTCAATGAGGTCCGGCAGGTGAACTTTGTGCCCTATGGAGCAGGGCTTTTCCAGGCAGGACAGCCCCTGGATATACATGATTTTATTCTTCTTTCGGACAGCCATTATATTACTTTATCCTATTATGCAAAGTATGTCAATAATATCCCTGCCCGTTTGAATCCTGCAGCCAATGTATCGGTGGTGACACCTATCATCGAGGAGGTCAATAATGGAGCGGTAGTGTGGAGCTGGGATGGCAGTGTGGATACCGCTTTTTATGCAAACAGCGTGGAATCGAATAATTTTTCGAACGCGGATACGACTCAGGACTATATACATATGAATTCATTGTTTATCGATCCGCGGGATGGGAATCTCATTTGCTCCATGCGCAACCAGGACCAGGTGATCAAGATCAACCGGCAGACGGGAACCGTCATGTGGCGGTTAGGAGGCGGGAACAGCGATTTTCCCTTGCTCTCCAACCAGGTCTTTCTACGGCAGCATCATGCTACACTGGTGGATAATAACCAGACATTGTTGATCTTTGATGACGGCCAGGCGACGCAGCGGCCATCTTCCCGTATCGTGGAGTTCCAACTGGATGAGGCGAACAAGATAGTGAACGGGTTTAAATCCTTTGATATTCCGGAGCGTTTCTCAACGATCATGGGTTCCGTGCAGAAGATGGGAGACGAATATTTCATCGGAGGCGGCTCTGGAGATTATATACTGGAAGTCAATTATGTCACCGGTCAAAAGATCATAGAACTTACCTCTCCATTAACCACGTATAGGGCATTCAAATATTTAAATTAATCTGTCTGGCGATCTTTCAGCCATTGATAATATTTCTATAAATATTCCCATAGCAAGATCATAAATTCAAAGAAATACATATTATCGCGTCGAAAATGCCATTCTATCGCAAATGGTTTTACCCGACAAGGAGAAATTATTGTTCCGCCAGGTGGCAGAAGGTGATGAGTCAGCCTTCAGCGATTTGTTCAATCTGTTCCTTCCTAAGCTTTATCCCTTTATCTTAAAGCTTACGAGGTCTGAATCTGTCGTTGAGGAAGTCGTCCAGGAGACTTTTATCAAAGTATGGCTGAACAGGGACAAACTGGCTGAAATGGAAAACCCCGGCGGTTGGGTATTTACGGTCGCTTCCAATAAGTGTTATGACTATCTGCGTACACGCGCGCTCAACGATAAACTTTTTGTATCTACTACTGCCGAACCGGGTGGCGCCAACTCCATACATGAATGGCTGGACCTGAAAGAGCTAAAACGTCTTATTGAGCTGGCGGTGAATGATTTACCGGAGCAGCGTAAAAAGATCTATCTGATGAGCCGGAGCCAGGGAAAGACGATCCCGGAAATTGCGGAAATATTACAACTTTCTCCCAACACCGTCAAGAATGCGCTTGTCTCCTCATTGAAATCCATACGGGAATACCTGGCCAGACATGGGGCATGGTAAGAAAATTTTTGGTCCCGATAGTCCTAACGGACTGCTCGCCCGTCTCTTTAAGAGCCCGGTGTAAATGGGCGTATGCAAATGGAAGATCAACGTCTCATCTATTTATTGGAGCGGTACCAGACCGGTGACGCAACAACGGAGGAGCTACAGGAGCTTTCAAATATGTTGAAAGCAGATGCCAACAGCGACTTGTTTAAGACGACGCTGGCGGAAATGATGAGCAAAGAGGCGCCTGTTTTTTTGATGAACCGGGACCGTTGGCAGCATATGGTGCGGGATATCGTGGATATCGACAAGCAAAGCGCAAAAGCTGCGGAGCGCTCCGCAACCAAAGTTGTCCGGATGTTCCCCTGGGTTAGGGCGGCGGCGGCTGTGTTGCTGATGGCTTTAGGAGGATACTTTTGGATGAACCATGGACGGCGGACTTCTTTAGCAACTGCCAAACCTGTAATCCGGGATAGTGTGGTTTCGACTGCCAAAGGAGAGCAACGGGAAATAATTCTACCGGACGGCAGCCGGATATGGCTTAATGCATTGTCCTCGATCCGGTGGTCTGTCCCTTTTAACGACCGGCAGCGATCGGTGGAATTGTCCGGGGAAGCATTCTTTGATATACAACATGCCGACAAGATCCCTTTTCGTATTCATTCCGGCGCCCTTACTACCACTGTATTGGGGACGTCCTTTGATGTTACGGCATATCCTCATCAAAAGAATATGACCGTCTCCGTTCAAAGCGGCAAGGTGAAAGTGCAGGCGGGAGATAAAATATTGGCGATCCTGGAAAAAGGGCGCCAAGTGAGAATAGGCGCCGACACAACCTTCTATCAAAAGAACATCGATACCTCAGCAATAGCTGTTTGGAGGTCCGGTAACCTGGTGTATAAGGATGAAACGCTGGAAGATATCGCGGCGGATCTGCAAAGAGTTTTTAAAGACTCCGTAGAAATAAAAAATGTCTCACTAAAAGAAACGATGATCACCATTTCTATAAATAAAAGAATGGGTATACGCGATGCGCTGCAGATGATCTGCCGGACGACGGATAGCCGGCTCTCCGATAAGAATGGAATATTTACCATAGAATAATCAACCCCTGATAAAAACATTTATGAACAGGATCAAACAGATGCTGGTGGCGATGCTTTGCGCCTTGTCGATCCGGCATGCACACGCCCAGGATATAAATAAAGCCGTTGTCGACCTCGAATTGAGGAATGCAACACTGGCCGAGGCGTTTAGTAAAATAGAGTCCCTTACTTCTTTTAAGTTCACCTATAAGACAGAGGACATTGCGGGTATCAAAGGGATCTCTTATCAATGGCGCCAGGTTACGGTGAAAAAAGTATTGACGGACCTGCTGGCCCGTACGTCCTTACAGTATGAACAGGTGAAGGAATATATATTGATACGAAAGATAAGGAAACCATCTTCGCGCGGTGCGACTCTTTATGGATTTGTCACTTCCGTGCAGTCTGGTGAAACGCTGGCGGGCGCTACTATCAGCGTATCTGGTGAAAAAAACTATTTTACCGTCACTAATGCCTATGGGTTTTATTCATTGACGGTGCCGGAGGGGGAGTATTCGCTCAGCTGTTCGTATACCGGGCTCCGGGAGCTTGAGAGGAAAATAAATATCCGGGAGACGTCCAGACAGAACATAGAACTTGCCGGTAAAGAAGGTAATGACCTTGCACCTGTCGTTGTGGCTACGGCCAGTAATAAAAGCATCATAAGAAGGACCATTACGGGCAGTCACCGGCTGGATGTTGCGGAGATAAAAAAGATCGCCATGGCGGGAGGAGAGCCGGATGTGTTAAAAAGTCTTCAATTTTTACCGGGCATTCAAACTTCGAATGAAGGGACTACGAATTTATCTGTCCGGGGCGGCTCGTATGATCAGAACCTGATCTTACTGGATGAGGCCCCTGTATACAACCCTACGCATACCTTGGGTTTTTTTTCCACTTTTAATACGGACGCCATCAAGGACGTCTCTATTTATAAAAGCGTATTCCCCGCCCAATATGGGGGCCGTCTCTCCTCGGTGGTAGATGTGAGGATGAAAGAGGGCAATAGTAAGGAACATACTGTTTCCGGCGGTATTGGTCTTTTGGCAAGCCGGCTGACCTATGAAGGGCCTCTCAAAAAAGAGAGGTCTTCTTTTATGATCTCCGGCAGATACAGCAATATCGGGACCCTATTAAATATGTCTGAAAATTTGAAATTTATAAAATTCCGCACCACCAGCAGCAGGGTGGCGTTCTATGATCTGAATGCGAAGATCAATCCTATTTTAGGTGATAAGGACCGTCTTTTTTTATCTGCTTATACGGGGCATGATAACTTTTATCTCGACCTGGTGGACCGATCGAACCGGATGGAATGGGGTAACACAACCATCAGCGCCCGGTGGAATCATGTTTTTAACCCCGCTTTTTTTGCCAACACTTCCCTGCTGTACAGCGATTACAATTCTTCCAATACCAACCTGGAGAAAAACAAACGATATAAACTGAAAAGCCGGCTGCGGGAGATAACTTTAAAAACAGACATGGAATGGATGATCAATACAAACAACCTGGTAAAGTTTGGCGCAGGTGTCACCGGACAGGAGGTTTCGCCCGGCAATATGATCCCACTGGACACCGGAACCATCTCGAAACAGGTGTCGTTGAGGGATCGTCGTTCTGCCCAATTATTTGCCTATATCAGTAATGAACAAAAGTTTGGGAAAAACGTCAGTGTCGCCTACGGAGCGCGTGCTACCGGCTTTTTCGCGCTGGGGGATTCGTTGGTTCATAAAACCTATTTTGGGGCAGAACCAAGAGTGACTGCCAGGGTTTTATTGTCCAATACAGTTTCGCTGAAGGCCTCCTATGGAAGGAATTATCAATTCCTGCACCTGCTGACCAATTCCTCCGTAGGTCTGCCAACGGACATCTGGCTGCCTTCCGATACTTATTTCAAACCTCAATATTCGGATCAGTTTGCAGCCGGCGGCTATAAATCATTTCTGAACGGCGCATATGAGGCAAGTCTTGAATTGTACTATAGGAAGTCATACAATATCATCGATTTCAGGGATAATGCGGAGGTATTCCTGAATGATAAGATCGAGACACAGGTATTGACGGGACAAGGGAAGGGGTATGGGATGGAATTTCTGTTAAAAAAGACCAGGGGAGCAACCAATGGATGGATCAGCTATACGTATTCGAAGGCCTTGCGCCGGATAGACGGCGTAAATAATAACGAGTGGTACCCGCCCTCTTATGACCACCGGCACAATTTTTCCCTGGTGTTCAATCATGCCATCAGTCAGCGGTTGAGCGTATCGGCCAATTGGGTTTTTCGAAGCGGAGGATATACGACTGTTCCGGAAGGGAGCTATATATTCAATGGCAACCGATTCCTTTATTACAGTAAAAGGAACGGGTATCAGCTGCCGGCTTATCACCGGCTGGACCTCAGCGTCACGCTGCAAGGCAAAAGAAACCCGCAGAGAAAATGGCAGGGGGAATGGGTCTTCAGTGTCTATAACGTGTACAACAGAGAGAATATTTTTGCGCTATACGTTCGCCAGGAAAAAATTGATTTTTCAAACGTAAATGCCTCCATGGTATACCTGGTCGGTATTTTGCCTACGATATCTTACAATTTTAAATTTTAATCTACCCGATATGAACAAGCAACATTTTTTAATAGGTATTCTTTTTTTTATTTCGTCGGGGTGTACAAAGGACTATACCATTCACCCCAAAGATGCGAAACCCTTATACGTCATTGAAGGAAGGATCAGTAACATGCGCGGGCCTTATTATGTGCGGGTGACGAAATCGCAAAATGCTGTGGAAAAGGGCACCGACAGTGTAAGCTGGGTGGATAATGCCGAGGCGGTAAAAGGAGCTTTGGTGGTTATTTCTGATGATATGGGTACTATGGATACGCTGATGCCTGTCGATCCAAACGGGGAAAGGTATGGGTATTTGTATAGAGGCGGCAAGATAGATTCGGGGGTTGGGCCGTTGTCTGATTTTAATCGTTCTTTTACGGCTGACCATGGATATTATGAAACGAAAAAGATCACCGGTATTCCGGGGCATACTTATCGTCTGCAGGTCCGCATCGGTGATGAAACCTTTCAGGCAGCTGCCTATATGCCGTCTGCGCCGGCGCTCGATTCCGCAGTTGCAGAACCTGACAGGGACATGTTGGGGGCTGAAAACGTATATGCTTATTTTAAAGAACCTCAGGGTGAGAAAAATTATTATTTTATGCAGGTGACATCTATTAGTCAATATCCATACGATGCCGACGGATATGTCGACACATGGGGCGATCATTCGATCTTTCCCTATTACGTTTTTGATGATAGAACATTACCTTCTTATGTCAGTCATATGAGAATGGACGCCATTTTTTTTGACGGATATGCTTATGGCGGCATAAAACCTTATTTTATACTTCCTCCGGAACCCTTCCAGGCCAGATTGATGGCTTTGACAAAAGAAGCCTATGAATATTTTAACACGTTGGGAAAACAATTTGTGGACGACGGGAATGTCTATAAGCCGGCTCCGGCTTCGGCCGCGGGTAATATCAGCGGAGGGGCGCTAGGGCTATTTTGGGCGACAGGGGTATCGTATAAACTGGTATTGCGGTGAGGGCAGGGGATTTGTAAAATTTATTGTGTATGCTCGTAGATTTTCCGGGCTCTGGCCATCAGGGCCATATAATCCCTGTCGATGTAGTTATTGGAGGAAAAGACCTTTTTTGTCATCTTATCGATGTCTGCCCAGCTGAACTGAGCGGTAAAGTCAGCGCCTTTTAGCTTCATACCAAACAGGGCGATACAGACTGCTTTTTTCAGGGGCGCCGGCGCCTTCTCGAAAGGGCCCGGCTTGTTGAGGCAGTCATAGCTCATTTTTTTCATCTGGCTTTGTCCCGGCAGGCAATAATTGATCCGGACATTTGCCAGGTGATCCATGCCTATGGAGTCTCTTTTGGGGACGATCTCGAAAAGAGCAAGCTGGGCATTGGCAGAAGCCACGCTGCTGCCTTCGAATCCGAGGGGCATATCTTTTTGCGTATTGCGTCTGTTCTCAAAACCCAGGAGGTGATATTCCTGTACGATAGCGGTATCAAAGCTGACGGTGAAGCAGACTTTATCGGCGATACCGGACAAACCTTTTGCCAGGTGATCCAATAACACCCTCTCTGCCTGTTGTGCATCTTCGATGCAGCTGAAGGTCCCGTTGCCGGCACCGGCCAGCAGCGATAATTCGGAGGCTTCTTCCCTGGTCAGTCCTACGCCCAGGCAGGACAGGCGTATGCTATCCTCGTACCCGCGACGGGCAAGGTCTATCAGCTCATGTCTGGCGGCAGATGTGGAGGAGACATCGCCGTCGGTGATCAGGATGATCCTGTTGTTGCCGCCAGGGATATACTGGCCGGCTGCCACCCGATAGGCCAGTTTAAAGCCAGCGTCCCCGGGGGGAGGGCCGTCCGCAGACAACTGTTCGATGACCCGGATCAGCCTGTCTTTTTCGGACCCGGGGACACCTGCCATGATCCTTCCCCGTCCACCATATTCGATGAAGGAAATAGTGTCTATGTCGCGGAGATTTTTTACCAATAAATGAAGGGATGATTTTACGAGCGGGAGTTTATTTGGCATGTCCATGGAGCCTGTGACATCGATGAGGAGGACAAGATTGGCCGGGGGCGCATTTTCCATCGCAGCTTTTTTAGCGCAAATGTTCAAGCACAATATCCTGTGCCGGAGATCCCAGGGACAGGCAAGCAAGTCTGATGAACAGTGGAACAGATCGTTTTCTTCCGGGTCCTCGTAATAAAAATTCAGATAATTCAACATCTCTTCTATCCTGATCGCCTCGGGGGGAACGGGCATACCCATGTCGAGGAACCGTCTGATATTATTGTAGGTAATACCATTGCTGTTACAGGCAAATGATACGGAGGAACCATCAACGACGGAGGCCGGGTAATTCTTTTTTGATAAAAGAGATAACGGCAGCTCTTTTAATGTGACACGAAGGAATTCATTCGAGCTGATGGTGGTGGAATAATTTTCGTATCCTTCGACAGAGAAGGTCAAGGAGTCGTCGGTTTTTCTGGATATGATCTCAAAGCTCCCGGAAGAACCAGTCTTGTAAATTTCTCCTGTAGACTGTACGATGATGTAAACACCCTGTAAATTGTCATTATGAGGGCCTTTTACCTCTCCTGTAAAGTAGTACTGAGCGGACAAAGGCATGTAGACAATGCTAAGCAATAGTATGGTCCCTGCCAGTTTCAGGTTAAATGGTTTTCATAAATATATGATTTTTTTCTTCAATTTGAGATGGCAAATCCCTTTTCCAGTTTTGCCCGGAGCATTTTTTTTGTGGATTCATCTGTAAAGGCATGATCAATCGCCTGGAGATTACAGGTCATGAATTGTTGTGCTGTCCAATGGAATTGCTGTATGACGAGCTGATATTCCCTGGTCAGCGTGGTATTGGAGATGGTATATGCGTCCGTATTGACGCTGAGCGATACGCCCGCACGGAAAAGGCGATCGATGGGATGGTCCCCGAGGTTGTTGTAAATATTTGTTTGCAGGTTGCTGCTGGGGCATACTTCGAGGTGAATGTGATGCGCTGCCAGGAAACTGACGAGCGCTGTATCCTCGATGCTTCTTACCCCATGCCCGATGCGGCTGGGATGGAAGTTGTCGAGGGTTTCCCGGACGCTTCCCGCCCCTTTGGCCTCTCCTGCGTGAGCGGTGCAAGGGATATTTTTCTCCCTGGCGTAAGCGAAGGCCGCAATGTGATTGTCTATCGGATAGCCGGCTTCATCTGCCGCGATATCAAAACCTACTATATGGGTATGTTTAAATTTTTCAACCAGCCGCACTGTCGTCATGCTTTGCTCAGTCGTGTAATGCCTTAGTGTGCATAGGATAACGCCTACCTGTATTCCAGTTTGCCGGATGCCTTCTTCAACGGCGGCATTTACTGCCGTCACTACTTCTTCCGGGGAAAGACCTTTTTGCAGGTGTTGCAGGGGGGCAAAACGGATCTCGGCGTATATGACGTGGTCTTTCTGTAATTGCCGGAAGAGGTCCAGCGTTACCAGCCGCAGGGCTTGTTTTGTCTGCATGAGCGCAATGCTGCGTGTCGCACGGATGATGTAGTCGCGGAGGTCGGTGCAACGGGCGGGTGCAATAAAGTCCTTCTTGTAGTCATCCGGGGTTATGGACGAGTCGAGTGTTCTTACGACATCGTAGCTCAGAGAACAGTCGAGGTGGAGGTGCAGCTGTACTTTTGGCCAGGATGCGGGCGTTGTCATTTGACATTGGGCGTATCCGGATACGAAGATCAGTACCGGCAGCAATGTTTTTGAGATGTGTCGTTGCATATGGCAAAAATACCAGCCATTAACGGGAAAATTTGGGACATTTGTCCCGTATCTGCTATGATCAGGAAAAGCCCCATATTTCTTCAAATATTAGATAAGGTGATATCGGAAGGAGCACCCAGGGAATCCATCTCTATACAGGAGTTCCCTCCCAAAAAGCGTTTGCTGGAACAGGATAGAAATACCCGAAATGTATTTGTCATCCGCAGCGGGATCGGGAAGTGTTTTATTGCTGAAGAAAACGGGAAGGAATACATACTTGAATTTTTAGGAGAAGGGGAAATACTGGGCGAGATCGAGGCTATCCGGAGAACCGCCGGTATGGCTATGGTGGAGTCACTGACGTCTCTTTGTGTTTTTAAGATCGAAAAGACGTATTTTTTACAACTGCTGAAAACCGATGCTGCATTTAACCAGGCGGTGTTGGAGCTAATGGCGACCAGACTGGCCAATACGGCTATGAGGGCCTCCAGGCAGCAGTTGTATACCTTGTCGTATAATCTATCCCAGCTATTAAAAATATTGCAACAAGAAAAGATCGTTTTTACAAAAAAGGACCTTTCCGGTTATTTGGGAATATCCATACGAAGTCTAAACCGGCTGTTAGCTGCCGCCGGGGGTGTTTGATGTATTATTCTGTCCTCAGGCTGTCGGTAGGGTTGGTCAGGGCGGCTCGTACCGACTGAAAACTTATGGTCAGCAAGGTAATAAGCAATATAGCCCCCCCGGACGCCAGGAATATGCCGGCGCTTATGGGCGTACGATAGGCAAAACTATTCAGCCATTGATCCATGGCCCACCAGGAGAGGGGAAATGCTATACAGACGGCTATCAGCACCAGTTTCAGGAAGTCGGTGGATAGGAGCATTACTATCTGCCGGACGGAGGCGCCTACCACTTTCCGGATACCTATCTCTTTTCGTCTTTTTTGAGCGGCGAAGCTGGCCAGGCCAAAAAGGCCCAGACAGGACACGATGATGGCCAGTCCGGCGAAATAGCGGGAGAGGATGCCGATGCGGGTTTCCGAGGTGTATTGTGCCTGGTAGTCCTCGTTCAGGAACTTATAGTCGAAGGGCATATCATTGGTGAAATGAGCATAGACCTTTTGTATCCTTTGGAGCGTGGCTTTTTCATTGCCCGGCTGCAGGCGGACCAGGATATTAGGCATGACAGGATATTCCTGGAAGAAGCAGGGCTTTATGCTTTCATAGAGGGATTCGAAATGAAAGTTCTTTGCCACTCCTACGATGACATGCGGCTGGCCCCAGAATTTGATCGTCTGCCCTACCGGGTTTTTTAATCCCATAGCGTCGATGGCAGCCTGGTTGAAGATGATCTCTTTTTGGGCAAGGTCGGTTTTTGTAAAATCTTTTCCTTCTGCCAGTTGAATGCCGGCTGTTTTTATAAAATCGTAACCCATTTCGAGGTTATTAAAGTCGATGGTCTTATTGGGATCTTTCCCCGGCCATTGAAAGTCGCTGATGTTGCCGTGGGCTCCTGTCAGAGTATGGTAATAACTGGAAGCGCTGACGACACCGGGCAGTGTTCTTACTTCTTCCAGGAAGGCGGCGGCGTTTTTGATGCTTTTTTCGGAGAGGCCGAGGGGGATCTCGAAGTGGACGAGTTCCTGTCTGTTGTATCCCAGATCCTTTGACTGGATATAGTTGATCTGTTTATATACGACCAGCACCCCAATGATGAATATCACGGACAGGGTAAACTGGAAGACCACCAGCCCTTTCCGTATCCACAATTCTCCCGCGGAGGTGCTCAGCTGTCCTTTCAGGACGGAGGCCGGGCGGAAGCGGGAAAGGTAGAAAGCCGGATAGCTGCCGGCGAGGAGGCCGGTTAACAGGACGATGGCAAGGACGGTGAGAACCAGATTGCTATCGATGTTCAGCGGGAGCTGTTTGCCTGTGATCTCATTGAACACGGGTAGGAGGCCGATGATCATGAGGATGGCCACTATCATAGAGAGGACGGCCATCATTATCGATTCGCCGAGGTATTGCAATATGAGGTCCCGGCGAAGGGCGCCCACTACTTTTTTGATACCTATTTCCTTCATCCGGCGGGCAGCCTTTGCCGTAGAAAGATTCATGAAATTGATACAGGCTATGAGCAATATCACGATGGCGACGATGGAGAATAATCTGACATAGGTGATCCTTCCGCCTGCCTGTATGCCATTCTCGTATTTACCGTAGAGATACCTGTCGGAATAGCGGGCGAGGAAAAGGGAGCTGTTGGCCTCTTTGTGTTTTGACTTTAGGAAATCCCGGATCTTATTGTTTAGCTGATCAATGTTTATATGAGGTCTTACGATGACAAAGGTGGAGGGGTCGCTGTTGCTCCATATGTTCAGTTCGGGCCGTCTTTCCATTACCAGGCCATAATTCAGGAGGCAGTCGAATTGTTGGGTTGCATTGGAGGGTGGGTTTTTGAAAACACCGGCGATGACGAAGTCGCCGCCGAATGCATCCAGGTCCCATTGCAGTCGTCGGCCCACGAGGTTTTGGGTGGTGTGAAAGAGTTTGGCGGCCAGCTCTTCGGAGATAGCTATCTGGTGATTGTCCGCAAAAAGCTGGTCTTTATTCCCCTGAACGAAGGGGCAGGTGAATACATTGAAATAGTCTTTTCCCACGTATTGGCCGGATGCTTTCAGGTGTGTGTCACCGCTGGTAAGCACGCCTGCGTGGGGGAACCAAGAGGCGGGAAGGATGGAGACGGAATATTCGATGTCGGGTATTTCTTCACTTAAGGTTTTTCCCAGCAGACCGGGCATACCCCAGCCTGTTTGGATACCGTGGTCGGTGTGGGCGTTGGCCATTACCTGGTACAACCGGCTGTCCTTTTCGTTGTACTTGTCCACTTTCAGCTCGTCGGATATCCATAAGTAGAGCAAGAGGCTGCAGGCTAGTCCGGTAGACAAGCCCAGGAGATTGAGCAGCGTGAACTGACGGTCTTTTAGCATGCGGCGCCAGGCCAGAAGGAAATAGTTTTTTAACATGGTAAAGGCTGGTTATGAGGCTTTAGGGGCGAAAAAGGTGCCGGAATGGTAATGGGCTGATGATTAACCAATTGCAGGATTGGCCGATTACAAGGCTGTACGGTTTTGATACGGTGACCGTTCGGGTTTACATGTGTGCCACAGCGTTGAACCGGAGGAGTGCATCTTTATCCGTGATAGGGGCGTCGGGGTGTATCTCGACCTGGTATTGTATTGTCGAGGAGAGTTGGGGAGGTGGATTTTGCCAATGGACGAGGTTGTCCAGGAGCAGGAAGGGGTCAAAAGAAAGGTGGAGCGTCCTTATTTTTCCGTCGATATAGGTTTGTGCTGCTGAAAGCTCAAAGTCCAGCATGCCTTGCAGGTAAGGTATGTTCAGCTGCTGTTCTTCCAGGAATTTGGCGAACCGGAGAGCGCTGGCGTAACCGAAGATCTCGGATTCATGGGTGGCGCAATAGTCCTTCAACAGCTGATGGAATCTTTGGGTACCCATTTGGAGTTTTACCAGCCGGCAGGTCATTTTCAGACCGCTGACCAGCATAGAAGCACGGAATTCGAAGATTAGGTTGCGGATGATGGCGACGCCCGGGTCCTGTAATAATTCGTGTTGTAAGGGGATGTCCTCGTTGCTGCCGCTGTTGGCGATATTACCCAGGGCGAATTCCCATACCTCGGGGATCAGGCTATTGTCAACGGGGCGCCGGCTTTTTATTCTTTCATATCGCCGGCGGTGGGCCGCCGTTGCATTACGATGGTCCCAGATCTTTTTCATGGCCTCTAGTTGCCGTCGCAGGTCACTCTCTGTAAAACCTTGTCCAAAGTAGTCCGGCAGCACTTCAAATACGATACTTTTCAGACAAGGGAGATCGCGGACGATGGTATCGGTG
This sequence comes from Chitinophagaceae bacterium, assembly GCA_017307755.1. GTDB lineage: Bacteria > Bacteroidota > Bacteroidia > Chitinophagales > Chitinophagaceae > Puia. The sequence goes on from JAFKGQ010000005.1 coordinate 108,171, forward strand.
AGGGCCAGCAATTCCGGGGAGCTGACGCCGGAATGGGCATCCAGGTAATAATCCTGGTACCATGATCCGCCGGCAAGATGGATCTCAATGATCCTTTCGGCCGGCAGCTGTTGCAGGAGATCGTTTACGGGCTGGCGTCCATTCAGCTGGTTAGCCAGCAGGTTGTGGAGGTCAAGCAGGATGTAGGCATCACTCTCTTCTGCGATACGGGCTATGAATTCGCCGTCTTCCATCTCGTCCGGCCGGCATCGCAGGTAGTTAACACCGGTTTCGAATGCAAAGGGCTTGCCTGTCTGCTGTTTGTAATGGTGGATGGCGCGAACGGCTGTCTCAACGCCCTTTTGATTTTGTAAGGGCGGCAGCAGAAAATTTGTTTGATGGACGGAGCCTTCGGTATTGCAATAGCGATTGAAGCTAAGGTGTTCGCTGGTGTATATGGGTTTTACGGCATCGATATGCGCATTCAGCGTCTCAAAATGAGATTTTGGAGGCAGCAGGGTGCTGCCAATGGGGAAGCCTACGCCATGGAATACCTTGGGTTGGGGCATGGCTATCAATGTGGCGGCGAACTGTGGGTCAAACCGGAAGGAATCACTTTCCGGCGATTCCGTAAACCATGAGGTTTGGGGTTCAATCTCTACAAGGTCTATATGGCCGGAAAGTGATTGCACAGCTGTTTCCATACCTGGAAAACAAATAAGTCCTATGCCTAATTCATCAACGGGCGAGTTCATTGCCTACATTGTTAATGTTGGGGAAAACATTCAGCTTTTCATCCACTGCAAAATTGTCTTCGATGATAAAGCGAATGTCACGGCCGGAGTGGCATCCCAGGCAGCCGAGCTTGCCGAGGACTGTCTGGGTGACTTTTGTAATGCTGTCGAAATTGTAAGCCACGGAGGCGGGAATGGTGACCCGTACCACATTCGAGGCTGGTACGTGGGTGTTGTCGGAAGTTGCCATTGTCAAACAATTTGAAATAAAATGCCTACTCTTATAACCCTTTTCGGCATACGGGTGCTTACTCTTTTTTAAGGATTTTCAGCTTGTTCCTCCGGGTAGGGTTTTAGGGGTTACCTTATCTGATATTTACCTGAATGATGAAATTACTATCGTAAGAGGGGAAGGTCCTAATAAACTGTATCAAGGGAGGGGTATAATACACAAACGTCCTTCGTAAGGGAAGGACGTCTGGCTGAGAGCTGAGGGGATAGATCAATTCTTTTTTGTACCGGTGGTATCGCGAGGGGAGCCGGGGGTGCCGCTGGTCAAGGCCTTGGGGTTTATTATGGTGCCGGGTTTTGTGGCCTGGGCTCCTGTTGTATCCCTGGGGGAGCCGGGTGTTCCCGAGGGGCTTTTGGATGTGCTGCAGGCGTAGAATGAGCATACTGCAGTGGAGGAGGCCAATAGCAGCAGAGGGATGAGCTTTCGGATGTTCATAACGATTTTTTAAAATGATGAATGAAAGGGGTTATAAAATTAGCAGACAAAAGGCAATAATGGTGATGAAATACAGGAACAGGCTGGGGAAATACACGAAAGCTCAGGGCGACCCTCTTGAAGGCAGGGCTACGGTGAATTCGGCGCCCTCTCCCGGAGCGGAAACAACGGAAATAGAGCCACCCAATTTTTCCGCAAATTCCCGGGCAAGCCGGAGGCCCAGACCGGAGGAATCGCTGCGGATGCTGTTCCATTCGAAAATGTTGGCGATGTCGGCTTTGGTAAGGCCAGGCCCTGTATCTTTTACCCTGAGGAGGATCTTGCTGTTCTCATGGAGGCCTGAGAGGGTGATCGTACCGCCTGCTGGAGTGAATTTAATAGCGTTACTGACCAGGTTGCGGAGGATGACCCGGACAAAATTCGGGTCGGCGTCGAACAGGATGCCGGCGCTGTTCTCTTTTTTTAAGGTAACCTGTCTGTCGTCGGCGAAGGGGCGATGCAAAAGGGCAATATCATCCAGCAACTGATCCACCTGAATTGTTTCGGTGGAGAGGGAGAAATGATCCATCTGGCTTTTGGACCAGACGAGCAGGTCTTCCATTGCTTCCAGGAGATGGTCTGCCGCGACGGTGAGCTCTTTATCCAATCGCTCCTGATCTTCTTTTTCCAGCAACGCAGGATTTTGTCTTTTCAGTTCGAGAAAGCTGAACAGGCTGCTGACGGGGCTTCGCAGGTCGTGACTGATGATGCTGATGAGTTTTGTTTTTGTGTTGTTGGCTTCTTCCAGCTTGTCGTTGATGTATCCCAGCTCTTTGTTCCTCTGTTGTTTATTCCTGTATTCCCTGTACAGGAAGGCTGCGACAAGGAGGATGACGGCGATGCCGGCCATCAGGGCGTATTTGATGAGCCGTTGGTTGAGCAACTGGATGCGGACCAGGTTGTTATTTTGTTGCAGCAGTAATATCTCTTTCTGTTTTTTTTCATTCTGATAACGGGCCTCCATTTCTGCCAGGCTTCGGGCGCTTTGTTCCTGGTAGATAGTATCTTTTAGCCGGAGGAGGTCCTGACTGTATTCATACGCTTTCGCGTAGTTGCCAAGACCCTGGTAAGTCTTCGACAGATTGTCGTAAGTGTCCTTTAGCAGCTCGTTGGAATGGATATGACGTACCAGCGCCAGATTGCGGAGATGATAGTCGAGGGCGCGTTGAAAATCGTGCATATGATAGTAGAGATCTCCCAGGTTACCCAGCACCAGGGCGATGCCGTATTGGTCATTTACTTTTGTCATCAGCGCCAGGCTGGATTGATAGGCGCTGAGCGCCTGCGGATATTGCTTGAGATCTGTCTGTATCAGGGCAAGGTTATTAAGGACATAGGCCCGGACCTCCTCGCTGATGTACCGATCGTAGGTATGAATGATCTTATCAAAGTAGCCGAGGGCTTTCCGGGAGCTGTCCTGATCCATATAGATCAGCGCGATGTCATTGAGGACCTTTGCGATGCTGGCTGAGTCCCTGGCGGCATATTGCAACTCCAGCGCCTGCTGTAAGAAGCCGGAGGCTTTGGGATAGTTTTTCATGACCCTGTATGTATTGCCGATGTTCTTGAGCGTGCCACCCATCTTTTTTTTATTACCAATACGTTCGTATACCTGCAGAGCTTTGAAATAATATTGAAGGGCTTCTTCAAAGCGGCCGCCGAGGTCATTGGAAATGCCGATGCCGATGAGCGAATTGCCTATGCGTAACGAGTCCCTGAGTCTCCCAGCCATATTCAGGCATTCCTGATATTCTGTGATGGCCCTGTCATAGGCGCCTGCATTCCTGTCATTGTTTGCGTGTTGAAAGAGGGTATCAAAGACCGCTGTCTGCGCCACCAGCCGGGAGCCGCAACAGGCAATGAGGAGATATACAGTCAGAAATAAGGTCCTGGCCTTCATGGGTCAGATGTCTTTTATAATTTTTTTTACCTCCTGGCGGTAAGTCTTGCCCAGGGGCAGCGATTGCCTCCCGATGCGGAGGTCATTGCCGCTGAAGCCTTTTACCTTATCGATGGCTACGGCATAACTCCTATGAATACGAAGGAACTTGTTTTTGGGAAGCTCATCCAGGAAATTCTTCAGGTTATTGAGCGTAATATAGTTCTTTTCGGCGGTAACGATCTTCGTATAGTTGGTGAGGGCTTCAAGATAAAGGATCTCGTGCAGGTAGACCTTGTTGACGGCGGTGCCTTCTTTTATCATCAGAAAATCCTTTTCAAAGCGAAGGCTGTACTGGATAGCTTTTTCTTTTATTTCGAACAATTCCAGCGTGCGCTGGATGGCTTTGTCCAGGCGTTCAGGATTTACGGGTTTTAGCAGGTAGTCGATGGCGTGTATATCGAATGCGTCTATGGCGTATTCCGGGTGAACGGTGACAAAGATACAAGGGGGCGGGTTGGGGAGTGACTTCAGGAGGTCGATGCCGCTCATCAGGGGCATGTCGACATCGACAAACAAGAGATCTGTGGTTCCTTTTTTTATAAAGTCGAGGCTTTCCACGGGGTTGTGGAAGCTGGCTACTATTTTCAGGAAGCTATGCCTTGAGATATATTCTTCCAGCAGCATTCTTTCCAGCCGATGGTCATCGATGACGACGCATTTCAAATTTTTCATGCCTGGATGAAGGTTGACTAAAATAAAGATAGGCAATTTTTTGTACGCGTATTGGAGTAACTTTAAAGAATGGAGAGCTTTTCTTCCGTCACGATAGATGCTGATATTCATACCTTGTACAAGTCTGACTTTTACAGGGTATTGGATTTTCGTTGCAGGTGCACGGATTGCAGGGAATCCAAACCGGAGCATGGGGAAGCCTTTTGTATCAGCTTTGTACGAAAAGGGAATTTCCTTTTTAATGTTTTTCGCCGTCAGTTGGACTCGTATACGGGGTGTGTGCTGATCTGCAAGCCGGAATATGAGCGAACCATTACCCACACGCATGTGGTACCCGACCAGTGTACGATTTTTGAATTTGAGAAGGACTTTTATCGTCAGCTGAAGGAACGTTATGGTGGATCGGGTTTTTTCGGTGACAACGACTGGCATTCCGCATTGGTGCGTACCGATGCAGATATAGAATATCTTCATTATTCTGTCCTGCGGATGGCAACGAGCGGCCATGGCGTCAAATTGTTGATCGATCAACTGGTGATGCAGATCATCGCGGGCACGCTGGGAGCTATTATAGAATACCGGCCCGATGTACGGATCAATGGCAGACTGAAACAACAGCATCTTGCGACAATAGAAACAGCAAAGGACTATATTGCCGGCAACTTTACCCGGGACCTGTCCCTGATGGAGATATCCAATCATTGTTGTGTGAGCCCTTTTCATTTTAGCAGGCTGTTCAAGATCTTTACCAACACCAGTCCTCATCAATATCTATTATCCATACGGCTTCAACACGCGGCAATGCTGCTGGGTAATAGTGACAGGCCTGTGGCGGATATCGCATTTACGTCGGGATTTAATGGGGTAGAGCATTTTACAGCCGCCTTTCGGAAGAAATATAAATTCCCGCCTGCCCGGTGGAGAGAAGCCCCTGGAAAATAGCAAGATTTCGTAAGCCTTTTGGATCTTCCACGGATAGTTTTGTTATAAAATATATAACATGAAAGAGATGCTATTAGCTACTTTGGAAAATTCAAAGGGTTATACACTAAAGGTGGCAGCGGCCATGCCGGAAAAAGGGTATTCTTTTAAGCCTGCGGGCGCAGGGTGGAATTTTGAAGAATTGATGTGGCATATCGCCTATGGCATTGGGTGGTGGGAAGATAATTATATGAGGGGGGAGAAAACGGCGTGGGCGCCTCCGGCGGCAAAGGGCGGCAGGAAGGCTGTGCAAGCGGCATTGGAGGGGGCGTATAGTCAATTGGCGGCAGCTGTGGACGGGCTGAAGCTCACGGAGACGGTGGTGCAGGGTTTTTATGCGACACTGGACCATATAACGCATCACCGGGGGCAGGCCGTACTTTATTTGCGGTGTCAGGGGATCGAGCCGCCTGAATATACTTTCTAGGCAATAAATGAGAGGGTTAGCCGTTTGGGATTAAACTCCTGATGTTATGCGTAGAATATCTACTCAATCTGCCGTTTGCCTACTCATCTTATTGGCTGTTGCATGTAAAAAGGATTCAAACGGAAAAAGCGCATTGGATGGCAACTGGGCGTTTACTTCTACCAGTACGAAGGGTACCAGTACTGCTGTGGCAGATGACGGCAATGGGACCATAGAAAAGACGGTGACTACTTCCGATTATACCTCAACGAATAATAAGGGTACGGTTTCTATTTCCGGCGGGGTCATGACCTCGAAGGGAGTGTCTTACTCGGTATCTACAACATCCTCCTATATATACTATGTTAACAACGTTCAACAGAACGCGGGTACACAGGATATCTCCTTCACCGTGCCGCCTTTTAATTCTGCAAGCAACTTTAAACTGGTAGGCGCGGACAGTATCGTTTTTACGGGAGGAGCTTCCACTATCGGGGGAGCGGCCAGTGGTTCAACGGGGGCTAAATATACTATCAGCGGGAATATCCTGACGATGGCAGTCAAGATCGATACTACCTTCGTGGATAACAGCATGGGCTTCCCCATGCAAAAGCATGATGTGGCGACGCAAACCACTGTTCTTACCAGACAGTAGTAATATTATTATTTGAACAGATGCCGGCCGGGTTTTATACCCGGCTTTTTTTTGTAAAAAAACTATCCTACTATTTTGTTCGTACGAAAAATTTCCTACCTTTAGTGCCATGAATAAAGGGAACGGGCAAAACAAGCAGCCGGAGCCTACCCGGTCTGAGTTGGAGATCCTTCAGGTATTGTGGAAGCATGGGCCGTCCACCGTAAGGTTTGTCAATGACAAGCTGAACGAGCAAAAGCGGGCTGTACAGTATACGTCCACTTTAAAGCTTATGCAGATCATGGTGGAAAAAGGTATCCTGGAAAGGGATGAAAGCGCCATGAAGCATATTTACAGCGCCGCGGTGGAGGAGAAGACCTTTAAGGGGCTGTTGCTCGAGCGTTTTGTGGATTCGATGTATGATGGCTCGGCCACGAGTCTGATGATGCAGCTGCTGGGTAATAAAAAGACCTCGAAAGAGGAGCTGGAACAGATCAGAAAGCTTTTGGACAAGCTGGATCAGACAGGGTAATGTCGGGGCACCGAACCTTTGGACCCTTTCGGAACGTAATCTTAATACTTTACTATATGCGGACAACTTTTATCCTCTCGTTGTTCAGGGAAGATATTGTCAGGGCTTTATTCTGGACCCTGGTACATTCTCTTTGGCAGGGTATGGCGTTAGCCATCCTCACGGGGCTTGTGATCTTATTGACGAGGCGGTCAGTACCGGCGCTGCGGTATAATATTCTTTTGGGACTGTTTTGTCTTTCCCTGGCGGCGGCCGGCGTGACTTTTTTTCTGCAGTTGCGGGGGGTGGGCGCCGGTACGGATGCGCCGTCGGTGGTCCCGGCGGGTATTGCTTCTGCGCCTTCTATGGAGACGCCTGTCATGAATAACCTGTATGCGGGTGTTGGGCAGCCATGGACAGACAAGCTGGTGAGCTATCTCAATGAGAAGGCGGATGTTCTGGTAGCCATCTGGATGGTCATCCTGTTTATCCGGCTGGTGAAGCTGTTGACCGACCTGGGGACTATCCAGCGTCTTCGTTACTACCGGACAAAGGCTGCGGGTGAGGGTTGGCGTCAGCGGGTGGAAGAGCTTGCCCGACAGCTGGGGATAAAAAGAGCGGTAGAGCTACTGGAGTCCTCGCTTATCCAGGTACCGATGATGGCGGGGATATTCAAGCCCGTGATCCTGGTGCCGTTGGGATTGTTGTCGCAGCTGCCGCCACAGCAGGTGGAGGCTATTCTGCTGCACGAGCTGGCGCATATCCGCCGGAAGGATTACTTTGTCAATCTTTTGCAGAGCGTGGCGGAGACTTTCTTTTTCTTCAACCCGGCCATGTTGTGGATATCGTCCCTCATCCGAGTGGAAAGGGAAAATTGCTGTGACGATATTGCCATAGAGGGGAGCCGCAGCAAGCGAGAATTTATTCATGCCCTGGTGGCATTCCAGGAGTACCAGCAGTCGTCTTCCTATGCGCTGGCCTTTGCGGGCAGCAGGAACCATCTGTTGGACAGGGTGAAGAGGATAGTAAACAATGATAACAAGACCTTGAATATACGGGAGAGGCTTTTTCTGCTGATCTCGGTATTTATCACGGCGGGTCTTACCATGGCTTATTCACGGCAGGAGCCTACCCAGGTGAAGCAGGCGACTGCGCAGGTGAAGGCGATGGATCCTGGGCAATCCGTGGTGATGGCACTGAGTGTGGATACGTCGAAGCCTGTGAAGGCTGATACGGTAACGCCGGGGCAGCGGCGGGAATGGGAGAGGGTGCTTGCCGAGCAGCAAAGGAGATTGGAGGAGACGCAGGCAAGGCTGGCCGAGCAGTCGGAAGAGTTGAACCGTCAGCAGGAAAGGCTGAATGATCTATACGCAGAGGCCCTGGCCCGGGTGCAGAACTTACGGGATAGTATACACGGAAATAATAGCCCGCTTGCCCACCTACGTGAAGAGCAATTGCAACTGGCAAAGAACGAACGGTTGCTGAAAGAGTCCCAGCTTAAATCGGAGAACCAGGCCCGGCTGCGGGAACTGGTTTTCCAGCGGCAGTTCGAAAATGCTGCGCGGGTGAGGGACCGTGTGCTGCGTATGAACGGGGGAACTGCTGAGCGGATGAACAAGTATGTAGCTCCTGTCATCGATATGTTGCAGGATAAAAAGCTGATCACCCGGACGGATGAGCTGTCGTTTTCGCTGGATAAGGATGGATTGACAGTGAATGGCAAAAAGCAGCCTGAGGAGGTTTTCCAGGATTTCAGGAAGGCATTCTTAGAAGACCCCCAGGATTATATACGGTATTTGAAGAAGGGGGGGAGTGAGTCTACGTCCGTGAATAAGCATAAGGATTGATACACCAGGTATAAAGATAGTAACACATTGCAATCGGTTTAAATTTTTTTCCCTAAATTGGCATGGTAATCAAATCATACGAGCGCTATGCCAAACAGACGTAATTTTCTTCAACAGGGCTCCCTCCTCGCTGGCGGAGCTCTTCTGTTATCTGCCTTTGACAATCAAGCTTTTGCAGGTTTCCGTAGACGGATGTACCCTTCCGATCAGATCAACATAGGCGCTATTGGTATTAACGGCATGGGGTGGGCCAATCTTTCCTCTGCCCTGAAGCTGCCGGGTGTCAATGTAGTGGCGCTTTGCGATGTGGACAAGAATGTCCTTGACAGGAGGATGGGGGATCTGGCCAAGATGAATGTGGATACGAGCAAGGTGAAGGTGTATTCGGATTACAGAAAGCTGTTGGAGCAGAAGGATGTCGATGTGGTGATCATTGGTACGCCTGATCACTGGCATGCGTTGATCATGATCGAGGCCTGTCAGGCGGGAAAGGATGTGTATGTTGAAAAGCCGGTGGGGAATTCGATTGGCGAGTGCAGGGCCATGGTGGCTGCCCAGCAGAAGTACAACAGGGTGGTGCAGGCGGGGCAATGGCAGCGTAGTCAGCAGCATTTCAGGGATGCCGTGGACTTTGTACAGTCCGGGCAACTGGGCAATATACGTACGGTAAAAGTATGGTGTTATCAGGGTTGGATGAAGCCGGGTCCCCTGGTGCCGGATTCTGCTCCTCCTCCTGGTGTAGATTTTAAAAGTTGGCTGGGGCCGGCTCCTGCGCGCAGCTTTAATTCCAGCAGATTTCATTTCAACTTTCGCTGGTTTTGGGATTATGCGGGCGGGTTGATGACGGACTGGGGTGTTCATCTGCTGGACTATGGCCTGTTGGGTATGAAGGCGGGCGTACCAAAGACCATTGTGGCATTGGGCGGTACATTCGCCTATCCCGACCTGTACCAGGAAACCCCTGATACGTTGACCACTTTATATGAATTTGATGGGTTCAACCTGGTATGGGATCATGCCATGGGGATCGACAATGGCTCGTATGGCCGTGACCATGGGATCGCTTACATCGGCAACAACGGCACGCTGGTGTTGAGCCGGGGCGGTTGGGAGGTTATCGAGGAGAAGCAATCCAAGAATAAGGTAAGCAAGCCTTTTGTAAAACCTTCGGACAATGGTTTGGACAAGCATTGGGAGAATTTTATCAGTGTGGTCCGCAACCGGAAAATGGAAGACCTGCGTTGTTCCATTCAAGCGGGCGCCCATGTGGCTACAGTAGCGCAGATGGGTAATATCAGTATGCGGAGCGGCGAACGGCTGGTCTGGGATGCAAAGTCGGGGAAGTTTGGGGAGGAGAAGATCAACCAGCAATACCTGGTCAAGGAGTACTACAATGGCTATAAGCTGCCGATGGTATGATTTATTTTTGTTATGCCTATATAAGCCAGAAGCTGTAAAAACTTGTTAAAATAGCCCTTTTGGGGTGTAATTGCGACAGAAAACCAAATTTTCAACAGAATTTATCCGGATTTTTGACGTTCTTACATTAACCAAAAAATCAGCCTCACATGATGAAAATGGCAACTGTGTTGACGCTTTTTATATGCGTCTGCCTCTCAGCCAGGGCTCAAAACCCCTCTTCCATCAACACGGCAGAGTACAATAGTATGATCAGGGAAGTCAGTGTTACGCCGATTTCCGCAAGATTGCACGATACTGTTCCTAATCAGCATCGTCTGGACTGGAGCATTCCTGAGTACCGGAAGCCTTTCCCGGTACAGAAGTTTTTGTTACCCACTGCACTCGTCGCCTATGGATTTGCGGGGCTGCATGTCAGCGGGCTTCAGCATCTCAACAAGACTGTAAAAGATGAGATCTATGACGATCGTCCTCATGCCCCATTACATCTCGATAACTATCTGATGTTTGTTCCGGCCGCGGCGGTGTATGGGTTGAATGCGGCGGGAATAAAGGGGAAACATAACTTTAAGGATAGGACTATTTTACTTTTAATGTCTCAGCTATTTACCAATTCGGCGGTATTTGCATTGAAGGGTCAGACACGAGTCTTACGTCCCGATGGGTCGGCTTATAATTCGTTCCCTTCCGGCCACACGGCTGTGGCCTTTGCCAATGCCGAGTTTATGCGGTTGGAATATAAGGATGTTTCTCCCTGGTATGGGGTGGCCGGTTATGCGGCGGCTACGGCTACGGGCGTACTGCGGATGTACAATAACAAGCATTGGCTCAACGACGTCGTTGCCGGTGCGGGTTTTGGTATTGCGGGCACTCGTCTGGCGTACTGGCTGTATCCTAAGTTACAGCATTCCCTGTTCAAAGGTTCGCCCGGCACGGTGTTGATGCCTTCTTATCAGAGCGGTTCTTATGGATTGTCTTTTGCTAAATCGCTGTCAAAAGAAAAGCCGGCGCTTTACGACACCGGCCTGTAATTCGAATTTATTTATCTGTTACTTTTTCCCCATAGCGTACTGGATGCCTGCGAGCAGCATGCCCAGGTAGAGCGGGTCTGCGAATGATTCATCCGTGTGCCCCAGTTCTGTGTAGAATGCTCTTCCTCCTTCGTATTCGTGATACCAGACCATGGGATGGTTATCCCCGTTCTCACCCCCTGTATAGGATTTCTCGTCGATCTTCATCAGCACGTGGAGATTGGGGTTAAGGTATTTGAAATTATACCATTCATCCCAGCGGGACCATGTTTCGGGGATACCTTTTGTGATGGGGTTATCCTTATCGACGACAAGGATATTGGCTTGTTGCTGTTTGGGATGGGATTTAAAGTAGCCACCTACCAGGTCGCCATACCATTGCCAGTTATATTCACAGTCGGTGGCTGCATGGATGCCTACGAACCCTCCTCCATGATGGATATATTCCTGCAGGCCTTTTTCTTCTTCGGGGCCGAAGACCTTACCGGTGGGGCTGAGGAAGATCAGTGCTGCATATTTCTTTAGGGTCTTGTACCGGAATTGGGTGGAGTCTGTCGTGACATCCACGTCAAAGCCGTTGAGTTCTCCCAGTTTTTGGATGGCTGTTGTACCGGCGGCGATGCTGGCGTGATGATAGCCGTTGGTCTTGCAGAAGATCAGCACTTTTGGCTTTGCGAATATTTCGGGCCAGGCGGCATTGGCGGGCTGGACCTGTCCGGCTATGATAAACGCCAGGACTGCGGCATATCGGATCAAGGAGGATCGTCTCATGTGGTTACTTTTTATTAGAGTTCTTTTATTTTGATGTTGCGGTACCAGACTTCGTTGCCATGGTCCTGCAAATCGATCTTACCATTCCTGAAGGAGCCAAAATCAGGCCATTGTTTGAATTTGCTGCCAGCCACCAGGGTTTTCCAATGGTCGTCCCAAAGGGTAGTGGAGACAACGTTTACTCCATTGAGGAAAAATTTCAGCGATCCATTTTTTGATATGATCTCTACTTCATTCCATTGTCCGACGGGTCTGACAGTCTCTTTTGTACAAGGGATCAGGTCGTACAGGTCGCCTGCCCGGTGTTTGTGGATCTTGCCATCGGAGTGTCCGTCGTTGTCCAGCACCTGCATTTCGGGGCCTGTGTAATAGGATTCCTCATATTTTGCGGGATCCTCATGTACATAAAAGAGTATCCCGCTATTGCCTTTAGGAGATATCTTCCATTCCAGCTTGAGATCGAAATTGCCGTATTCCTTATTTGTGAGCAGGTCGCCTCTGCCGCCTTTGGATTTGTCGAGGTGCAGGGCGCCGTCTTTTACGTCCCACTGGGGGTCGGCTGAGGTCTTGCCGTAGCTGTGCCAGCCGTTGGTAGTCTTGCCGTCAAACAGGGAAACCCAGCCAGTGTCCTTTGCGTCCATGGGGGTATTTTTTGAAAATGGCAGAGCCGCCATCAGCAGCAGGGCCGGTAATGCAACAATCGTATATTTCATTATCGGAGATATTATTTTTTCAGCGAAAGGATGTATTTGACCATTTCCTTTACATCAGCCTCAGGTACGGACGGATGAGGGGTCATCGGTACAGAGCCCCATACGCCGCTGCCTCCCGAGACAATCTTTTTCACCAGCCTGTCGACGGTGGAGTCCGCGGCGGGGCTGTATTTTGCAGCGACTTCGCTATAAGCGGGTCCGATGGAAGCTCCGCTGGAGGCCTTATCGAGACGATGGCAGGTGGTGCAGTCGCTGGCGCCGATGAGCTCCAGGCCTTTTTCACCTGCTGCGTTTGCGGAAGGGGTCGTAGCGGCGGGGGGGGTAGTGCTGTCAGCGTCTGTTTTTTTTGTATCTCCCGAATTACCACAAGCGGCTGCGAAGATGGTACAAGATAGAATGAATGCTAGTCTCTTGTTCATGATTTTAATGTTTGGTTCAGCGAATGTTCAGAATGGGCCGTAAGTTCCGAAATAATACTATTTCAACCCCAGAACGGAGCGATTAAATTTTTCATCGCTGCCTGTGCCGGCGAAGTCGTCGAATGCTTTTTCCGTGACACGGATAATATGTTGTTTTATAAAAACGGCTCCTTCTTTTGCGCCGTCCTCCGGGTGTTTGAGGGCGCATTCCCATTCCAGCACGGCCCATCCTGGAAAGTCGTAGGCGGTGAGTTTGCTGAAGATGCCTGTAAAGTCGACTTGTCCGTCGCCGAGTGAGCGGAAGCGGCCGGCGCGATCTACCCAGCCCTGATAGCCGCCATATACACCTTGTTTGCCGGTGGGGTTGAATTCGGCATCCTTTACATGGAACATCCGGATCCGTTGGTGGTAGTTGTCGATGAATTCCAGGTAATTCAGGCATTGGAGGACCATGTGGGACGGATCGTAAAGCAAACAGGCCCTGGGATGGTCGTTGGTATGCTGCAGGAACATCTCATAGGTGATGCCGTCGTGCAGATCTTCCCCGGGATGCAGTTCGTAGCAAACGTCTACGCCATATTTATCAAATTCATCGAGGATAGGTATCCAGCGGCCGGCCAGTTCCTTAAAACCTGTCTCCACCAGTCCGGCGGGACGTTGGGGCCAGGGATAGACAGTGGGCCAGAGCAGGGCGCCGCTGAAAGTGGCGTGGGCGTTCAGTCCCAGGTTTTGAGAAGCTTTGGCTGCATATTTTAGTTGTTGGACGGCCCATTCCGTACGGGCTTTTGGATTGTTGTGCACTTGAGCGGGGGCAAAGCCGTCGAAGAGCGTGTCATAAGCGGGATGTACCGCTACCAGCTGACCCTGGAGGTGGGTGGACAGTTCGGTGATCTGCAGACCGGCCTCCTGAACGATGCCTTTTATTTCGTCTGCGTAAGTCTTACTTTCGGCTGCCTTTTGAAGATCGATGCAGCGACTATCCCAACTGGGGATTTGTACGCCGATGTACCCAAGACCGGCTGCCCATTTGCAGATGGAGGCAAGTGAGTTGAAAGGGGGCTTATCTCCCAGGAATTGGGCCAAAAATATGGCTGGGCCTTTGATGGTAGTCATATGACAAATGATTTAATGAGGTTTAATCAATTTTAATCAATAGTGAAGAAGGTCCATTTTTCCAGGCTTTCGTTGCTTTTGACCACGTTGTCGACAAAGGCCATGCCGCGGACGCCATCGGTGGCGGTGGGGAAATCCAGCACTTCGGGGGAAGGGGTGGTCCCGTCTATTCTTGCGGAGAGCGCCAGTGCGAAATTGCGGTAAAGGTTGGCGAATGCCTCCAGGTAGCCTTCGGGATGTCCCGGCGGGGTCCTGGTATTGTGTTTGGCGTATGAGGATAGATAGCCATTGCCTGTACGATAGATCTGGGTCGGCTGGTCAAGCCATTTTACCAGCAGCGTATTGGCGTCCAGCTGGCACCATTCCAGACCTCCTTTTTCACCATACACACGGATCTTTATTGAATTTTCTTCGCCTGCCGCCACCTGCGAGGCGAATAATACGCCTGTTGCGCCATTGTCAAAACGTAATAATACATTACCGTCGTCGTCGAGCGCCCGGCCTTCTACAAAGATGGTCAGGTCGGCGCAGAGCTGTTTGATCTGCAGACCGCTGACATATTCTGCCAGATGGGCGGCGTGTGTACCGATGTCTCCCATACAGCCGCTTTTCCCGGAGCGGGCAGGGTCTGTCCGCCATTCCGCCTGTTTGCTGCCGTCCTTTTCTGAAAGGCGGCTGAGCCAGCCCTGTGGATATTCTACATATACTTTACGGATCTTACCGAAGGCTCCTTCCTTCACCATCTGCCGGGCCTGTTTTACCATGGGATAGCCCGAATAGGTGTGGGTCAGGCAGAGCAGCAGGCCTGTCCCTTTGACCTTTTTTTCCAGTTGTATGGCTTCTTCCAGCGAGAAGGTCATGGGTTTATCGATGACGACATGGAAGCCATTTTCCAGGGCCAGCATGGCTGGCTCGAAATGCATATGGTTGGGGGTGACGATGACAACGAAATCCATCCGTTTGTCAGCGGGCAGACGGCTTTCTTTTTCTATCATCTCCTTGAAGCTGCCATAGATACGATCTTCCGGAAGGAATAGCGAGAGGCCGGATTCCTTTGCTGTATTGGGATTGCTGCTAAGGGCGCCGCATACCAGTTCGATAAGGCCGTCCATATTGGCGGCGATCCGGTGAACGGCGCCGATGAAGGCATTCTTGCCTCCGCCTATCATTCCCATTCTGAGTTTTCTGTTCATGCGTGTGACAATTTTATTTCGCCGAATGTCTTATTCAATAATTTAAGCCCTTCGGCGAAAAGGGCTAATTATGGGCCTTCGGCCAATGGACCTTCGGTCCATTTTGGAGACTGCAATTTTAATGTTTCTTTATGGAAATAGGACAATAATTAATAAAATAGTAGATTTCTTAAAAAAATGTTGATGTTACATTTGTAAAGGTGTATAGTTTTTAAAAATAAAAAATTACATTTACAAACTGACGAACAACCACATTTAAACTACCTTGCCATGTCTGCTACCATTCAAGCCAACAAACTTTTCCTCGCCAGTCGTATCGCACTGATCTTTACTGCCATGACCTTTGCTTTTCGTGCGTCCCTGGAGGGCGTCTGGGGTAATGAGTTCCATTTGACGAAGGAACAGATAGGGTGGATATTCAGTCCCGCATTTTATGGGTTTACGCTTGCCATGATCTTTGGGGGGCCTTTGTGTGATGTGTTGGGGATGAAAAGACTTTTAGGGCTTGCTTTCATCGGTCATATTGCCGGGGTGGTTGTGTATCTGATGGCCGGGAATGCCACGATGCTATTTATCGGTACGTTGTGTACGGGTATCGGCAATGGGATGGTGGAGGCGGCTTGCAATCCGCTGACGGTGACGCTATATCCGAACAATAAGACGACGATGCTGAACAGGTTCCATGTCTGGTTTCCCGGCGGGTTTGCGGTGGGTGGTGTTATAGCGTATTTATTTATGGACCGGTTTCACCTGGACTGGCATGTGCTGATTGCCGTACTGTTTATTCCTGCCATTATATATGGATGGATGTTCTGGAGCCTGGAATTTCCCAAGACGGAGCGGGTTACCAGCGGTGTAAGCACCAAGGAAATGTTTATGTCCTGTCTTACACCGTTGTTCCTGGTCATGGTGGCCTGTATGTTCCTGACGGCGGCCACGGAACTAGGCACCAATCAATGGCTCGTTGCTTTGTTGCAAGGCGCCGGTGTCTCAGGGATCCTGGTGCTGGTGTTTATCAATGGCATCATGGCGTTGGGCAGGAGCTTTGCGGGACCGGTGGTACACCGGCTGAACCCGAATGTGATGCTTATTATTTCAGCGATCTTCGCCACTATCGGTCTTATTTTGCTGAGCAATGCCAATGGCTATGCGGCTTTTGGGGCTGCGCTGGTTTTTGCGGCGGGCATCTGCTTTTTCTGGCCCACTATGCTGGGTTTTGTGGCAGAGTATCTCCCAAAGACGGGTGCGCTGGGGCTTTCATTGATGGGAGGAGCGGGGATGTTCTCTGTATCGCTGATACTTCCGGTGATGGGGAAATGGTTTGATAATTTCAGGGCGGCGGCTATTGCCACGGGGTCCACGCCTGCAGAGGCGGATCATCTTGCGGGCTCCGATACATTTATGAAAGTGGCGATCATGCCTGCGATCCTGATCGTTGTCTTTGTGCTGATATACCTGGTGCGCCGGAAGTTTTATGCTGCTCATAAGCAGCAGGCGCAGGCGGCGCATTAATGCTTTTTTATCCATTAATGTGTTTTTAATTTTAAAGCATCACTTTTGTTAACGTTTACATTGGAACATTTTGTAACTTTCCCGGAATCGCTGGAAGCGATTCGACCGAAGGTCAGATATTAGCTCATTGCGGGGAAAGGGGTAAATTTGAACAGAGCCATTTTCCCGCACAAATTTTAATGCTGGAACCGAATATGCCTAATAAATCCTCCCGACGTCTTGCGATAAAGAATATCGTAGCTGGCACAGCCGCGTTGGGGACAACCAGTATACTGTCGTCTTTTCGTACTCCCGAAGCAGCAAATCAAACGAACATGGCCTTGAAAGGTAATATCAATCACTCTGTATGCCGGTGGTGCTACGGGGATATCCCATTAGATAAATTATGTGAAGCTGTAAAAAAGATAGGTTTTAGCGCTATTGACCTTGTAGGCCCCAAGGATTGGCCGATACTGAAACAGTATGGCATCTGGTCGTCCATGTGTAATGGTGCGGAGATCAGTCTCACAAAAGGATGGAATCATACGGAATATCATGAGACATTAATAAAGAACTATACGGAGCATATCGACCTGGTGGCTCAGGCGGGATATAAGAATCTCATCTGTTTTAGCGGCAACTCCGAGGGGATGGACAGGGAGACGGGTATAAAGAATTGTGTGGAGGGGTTGAAGAAGATCATTGGACAAGCGGAGAAGAAGGGTGTTACCATTGTAATGGAGCTGCTGAACAGCAAGGTGAATCATCCTGACCAGATGTGTGATAATTCGAAATGGGGGGTCGAGTTAGTGAAAAGGCTGGGGTCCGAGCATTTCAAGCTCCTGTACGATATCTATCATATGCAGATCGACGAGGGGGATGTGATCCGTACCATCCAGGACAACCATCAATATTTTGCTCACTACCATACAGGCGGCGTTCCCGGCCGGCATGAGATCGATGACACGCAGGAGCTGTATTATCCGGCGATCATGCGGGCGATCGTTGCTACGGGATTCAAGGGTTATGTTGCACAGGAGTTCATTCCTGCAAAACAGGACAAGTTGAAATCCCTGGAAGAGGGCGTCAGGATTTGCGATATATGATCCATTTAACTTTTATAAATAATAACGAAAATGGCTGAAAATACGTACGATGCAATTGTGATTGGGAGTGGGGTCAGCGGAGGCTGGGCCGCCAAGGAGCTTACCGAGAAAGGACTTAAGGTGATCATGCTGGAGCGTGGTCGGAATATCGAGCATATAAAAGATTATGTCAACGCCAATAAGGAGGCCTGGAATTACCCTCATCGCGGCACAGCTACCGAGCAGATGAAGAATGATTACCCTGTCCTGAAGAGGGATTATCCGCTGAATGAAACCAATCTGGACTTTTGGGTAAAGGATAGTGAGTGTCCTTATACGGAAACCAAGCGGTTTGACTGGTTTAGAGGCTATCATGTGGGTGGACGTTCGCTGATGTGGGGGCGTCAGAGCTACCGTTGGAGCGACTTTGATTTTGGGGCCAATGCCAAGGATGGTATTGCCGTCGACTGGCCTGTCCGCTATAAGGAAATCGCGCCCTGGTATGATTATGCGGAGCGTTTTGCGGGCATCAGCGGGAGCAAGGAAGGATTGCCGCAGCTGCCTGATGGACAGTTCCTCCCACCTTATGATATGACCTGTGTGGAGAAAGACATTTCGGTTCGTCTCAAAGAGCATTATAAGGGCAATCGGCATATGATCATCGGCCGTGTAGCCAATATTACGGTGCCGCATGGTGGAAGGCCGGGCTGCCAGTTCAGGAACAAGTGCTGGCTGGGCTGTCCTTTTGGAGGCTATTTCAGCACGCAGTCTTCTACGCTGCCTGCTGCCGTTGCGACGGGTAATCTCACCCTACGTCCCTGGTCTATCGTCACGAAGATCCTGTATGATAAGGATACTAAGAAGGCCAAGGGGGTAGAGGTCCTGGATGCGGAGACGAACAAGACCTATGAGTATTTTGCCAAGATCATTTTTTTGAATGCTTCTACGCTAAACAGCGCCTGGATACTGATGAATTCGGCCACGGATATATGGCCTGACGGACTGGGCAGCAGCAGCGGCGAGCTTGGGCACAACCTCATGGACCATCATTTAGGAGTAGGCGCCGGCGGTACGGTGGAAGGATATGAGGATAAGTATTATTATGGGCGTCGTGCGAATGGTATCTATATTCCCCGTTACCAGAATCTTTTTGGCGACAAGCGGGACTATCTGCGTGGTTTTGGCTACCAGGGCGGCGGCGGCCGGGAAGGTTACCATCATGAAATAGCGGAGTACAGCATCGGGAAAGAATTTAAGGAAGCATTGACAGTGCCAGGTCCCTGGTCGATGCATATCGGGGGATTCGGAGAGATACTTCCTTATCATGAGAATAAAGTGACGCTGGATAAGACGAAGAAGGATAAATGGGGGTTGAATGTATTGAACATCGACTGTGAGTTGAAGGAGAACGAGCTGAAGATGCGCAAGGATATGGAAGCCGACGCCGTGGAGATGCTGGAAGCGGCGGGGGTAAAGAATGTGAAGGGATACAGTGGCAATCCGTATCCCGGCAGAGGTATTCACGAGATGGGGACGGCCCGGATGGGTAGGGACCCCAAGACCTCTGTAGTGAATTCTTTCAACCAGATCTGGGATGCAAAGAATGTATTTGTCACGGATGGTTCCTTTATGACGTCTGCGGCCTGTGTAAACCCTTCCCTCACGTATATGGCGTTCACGGCAAGGGCGGCTGATCATGCTGTAAAAGAGCTTAAAAAGGGTAATATTTAAGATATGAACACCTATGACGCCATTGTCGTGGGAAGCGGGATCAGCGGAGGCTGGGCCGCCAAGGAGTTGACCGAAAAAGGTCTAAAGACGCTGATGCTTGAAAGAGGGCGCAATTTCGAGCATATAAAGGATTATAAAATGACCACCAAGAACCCTTGGGAATTCCCTCACAGGGGGAAGGTGACGCAAGAGGAGTTGAAGCATCATGCTTATATCGGCAGGAACTGGGGCGCCAAGGAAGAGGTGATCGATTATTGGGCCGATGATGCGGACTGTCCTTATACGGAAACCAAGCCTTTCAACTGGTGGCGTGCTTATCAGCTGGGTGGCCGTAGTATCCTTTGGGGGCGGCAGAGCTATCGTTGGAGCGATCTTGATTTCGGGGCCAATGCCCGGGATGGATGGGCGATCGACTGGCCGATACGTTATAAGGACATCGCCCCCTGGTATGATCATGTGGAACGTTTTGCAGGGGTCAGCGGTTCCGTGGAAGGCCTGCCGCAATTGCCGGATGGGCAATTCCTGCCGCCGATGGAATTGAATTGTGTGGAAAAGGATGTGGCGGCCCGGATCAAAGCGCATTGGAAGGATAAGCGTCGTATGATCATCGGGCGTGTGGCAAATCTGACGGCGCCCGTGCCAGGGCGTACGCAATGCCAGTTCCGTAATCGCTGCTGGGAAGGCTGTCCATTCGGAGGATATTTCAGTACGCAGTCCTCTACTCTGCCTGCGGCGGTGGCGACGGGCAACCTGACGGTAAGACCTTATTCCATTGTCACAAAGATCCTGTACGATAAGGATACGAAGAAAGCAAAGGGTGTGGAGGTACTGGATACGGAGAATAACAAGACGTATGAGTACTATGCGAAGGTGGTCTTTTTGAACGCCAGCGCTCTGAACAGTGCATGGATATTGATGAATTCGGCAATGGATGTATGGCCCGGGGGATTGGGCAGCAGCAGCGGTGAACTGGGACATAATATCATGGACCATCATTATAATGTAGGCGCTGCGGGAGTGATGGATGGATATGAAGATAAATATGTTTATGGCCGGAGGGCCAATGGCTTTTATATAGTACGATTTGCAAACCTTTTTGGGGACAAACGGGATTACCTGCGTGGCTTTGGTTATCAGGGCGGCGCCAGTCGGGAGGATTGGAAGCGGGATGTGGCAGAGCTGAGCATCGGCAAGGATCTTAAGGATACTTTGACGGAGCCGGGCACCTGGACAATGGGTATGACGGGGTTTGGAGAGTTATTGCCTTATCATGAGAATAAGATATCCCTGGATAAGGAGAAGAAGGATAAATGGGGACTGCCGGTGTTGAATATGGACGCGGAGCTGAAAGAGAATGAGAAGAAGATGCGTAAGGACATGGCGGCAGAGGCGGTGGCTATGCTGGAAGCATCGGGTTTTAAAAAAGTGCATTCATGGGACAGGGGGCACAATGTAGGGGATGGTATACATGAGATGGGATCGGCGAGGATGGGGCGGGACCAGAAGACTTCGGTGCTCAATGGTCACAACCAGGTGTGGGATGCGAAAAATGTTTTTGTAACGGATGGGGCCTGTATGACCTCGGCTGCCTGTCAGAACCCATCATTGACCTATATGGCGTTGACGGCCAGGGCAGCGGATTTTGCGGTAGGAGAATTAAAAAAAGGGAATATTTAATTTTTTTAATAATTTGTTATTATGAACAGAAGAGAAGCAATTTCGAGGGTGAGCCTGCTCCTGGGCGGTACAATCCTAGGCGCTGAGGCTTTCCTGGCGGGGTGTTCGCAACCCGAAAAGAATATCGGGGGCGCCGGTGTCAATTTTTCGAATGACGATGTCGCCTTTTTGGATGAGGTGGCGGAAACCATTCTGCCTGCTACAGATACGCCGGGGGCTAAGGAAGCCAAGGTAGGAGAATTCATGACCCGTATCGTTCGGGATTGTTACACGGAGAAGGACCAAAAAATATTTGTGGATGGCATGCAAAAGCTGAACGAAGAGAGCAAGAAAAAATATGGTCATGCTTTTCCTGATATCAAGCCAGAAGAGCGGCATGACCTGCTGGTGGAATTGGACAAGGAGCAGAAAGCATATACCGCCAAGAAAAAGGAGGATGACCCGACGCATTATTTCCGCATGATGAAGGAATTGACCTTATGGGGTTATTTTACTTCAGAGCCGGGCGCTACAAAGGCCTTGCGATATGTGGCAGTGCCTGGGAGATATGAGGGGTGTATCGATTATAAAAAGGGTGAAAAGGCCTGGGCGACCACTTAACTTTCAAATCAGAAAAAGTTTTATTATCTGGCAAAACCCCAAGGGGGTTTTGCTTTTTTTTTGTCTGTCCGTAAGGGTTATATATTACTATGAGATAATAAAAATATAAGAGATTGCTAAAAAAATATCATTGCATATGTAATAAGACGGCGTACTTTCATATTGGTGTCGTCCACGGCTTAAACCAGCCTATGAAAAAAAACGATGCCTCTTGCGTATGCCATTCAAAACTAACGCCCGAATAAGGGCATGTCTATTCCTATGCCTTTTTCTTTCCTCTCACCTTCTTTTTGCACAAAAAAAAATCACCGGTAAAGTCATCAGCAATGCAGACAAGCAGCCTGTATTGGGAGCGACTGTAGAGGTGAAGGGGAAGACTACGGCTACACAGACGGCTGCAGATGGAACCTTTGCCATTGAAGCAGCGGACAACAGTACATTGGTGATCACATCCATCGGATTTCAGAAACTGGAGGTCCCTGTTGCGGGACGATCTTCCATCGGGGAGATCTATCTAACGGTGACCAATACTGCTTTAAACGAGATCGTGGTCACGGGTTATGCCACGCAGCGTAAGAAGGACCTGACGGGGGCTGTGTCGGTGGTAGATCTGGGGGATGCGAGGAAGCAGCCCGTGCCCGATGTGGTGAACATGCTACAGGGTCAGGCTTCCGGCGTATCGGTGGTTGGCACGGGTCAGCCGGGCCAGGCGCCTGTGATACGGATCAGGGGTTTTAATTCTTTTGGGAATAACACACCGTTGTATGTGATCGACGGCGTGCCGACCCAGAATGTAAATGACTTTAACCCTAATGACGTGGCCAGCATGCAGGTGCTGAAAGATGCGGGTGCTGCCTCCATCTATGGGTCCCGTGCTTCCAACGGGATTATCGTCATTACCACCAAAAGAGGTTCCGGTGGTAAGATCAAAGTGTCTTATGACGGGTATTACGGGCTACAGGTGCCGAAAGGCGGGAATGTCTATAATCTGCTGAACCCGACGGAATACGGGCAGCTTGTGTTCAAGGCGGGGCAGAATTATAACACCCTTAACCCTACGAATCAAAAGCCTGTAGGCAACAATATCTATGGTTTTGGTGCGACACCGGTCGTGCCGGATTTTCTCGTGGCGGGTACCGCAGGCGGAGTGACCAACAGCGGTGGATTTGCGGCAGGCTCTCCGGCAGCAGACCCCACGCTGTATTTTGCCGATCCGACGGGCAAGGCTTATTACCAGATAGCTGCAGCCAACAAGGGTGGTACGGACTGGTACCATGAGCTATTTAAGAAAAGGCCGATGCAGTCGCATAATATTTCAGTGTCTGGCGGGGGCGACCAGGGGACGTATCTTTTTTCGCTGAATTATTTCAACCAGCAGGGGACGTTGATGAATACGTATCTCAAACGTTATACTATTCGCGCCAATACGACCTATAAGATCGGCAAGATCGTGAGGGTCGGGGAGAACATTGCCTATTCGGTCACGCAGAACCCGCAGACCCTTAGCGGCATCCTGGTGGAGGGTAGTCCTATCGGGTATTCGATGCGGGAGAACCCGATCATTCCTGTCTTTGATATAAAAGGAAATTTTGCCGGCTCCGCTCCAAAGGGGTTGAACAATCCCCGGAATCCTGTGGCGAAGCAATTTAATGCGCGTAATGACCGGACGTTGGCCGGCCGGCTCTTTGGAAATGTGTACGGAGAGGTGGATCTGCTGAAGGGGTTGACCTTCCGCACCAGTTTTGGGGGTGAATATTATTATGGGTGGAGCCATCAGTTCAACACACCGGACTATTTTGATGCTGAGCCGGAGTTCACTCAGCCCGGCTACAGGGAGGACAGCTATAATGGTACGGACTGGACCTGGACCAATACGTTCACCTATAGCTGGATAAAGGGTGATCATAACCTAAAGCTGGTGGGCGGTATGGAGAGCCGTCAGTTTATCAACCATAACCTGGGTGGTTCGATCCAGGGGTATTTCACCTTAGATCCCAATTATATCAATCTGTCTACGGGGTCAGGCACACCTGTCAGCTATAGCAATTCCAACTCCCTTATTGGGTTTAACCCCACTACGACCAACTACAAGGCTCCGATAGGCGCCGGCGAAAGCCTGGTGTCGTATTTTGCCAGGGCCGATTATGTTTTCCGGGAGAAATATTTGCTGGGCGCTACTTTCCGGCGTGACGGATCTTCCAAGTTCATCACCAACCGGTGGGGTAATTTCTACGCCTTCAGTGCAGGCTGGCGTATCTCACAAGAGGAATTCCTGAAGGATGCCCACTGGATCACGGACCTGAAGATCCGTGGTTCCTATGGCATCATGGGTAATCAGTTCAACGCACTGGGTACGAACTCTTATTTACTGTACGGGTCCAACAATCAATCGACTTTTTATGATCTGAACGGTACTGGCAATTCCCTGGTATATGGGCTTGCCCAATCGCAACTAGGTAATCCTAACGCCAAATGGGAGCAGGACGGAAATGCCAACGTAGGATTTGATCTTACCATCCTGCAGGGTAAACTGACCGTCAGTGCGGACTGGTATCATAAGAGCATTAAGGACCTGCTGTTCCCCATCACGCTGCTGGGTACGTATGGAGCGGCTACTATACCAGCTTATAATGTGGGCCGTATGACGAACTCGGGTGTCGACCTCATGATCTCGGGGCAAACGGATATCACCCGTGACCTGAAATTCAACGGGACGCTGACCTTTACCACGGTGAACAATAAGATACTGCAGGTGAACGCCAATGGTGCCCAATATTTTGATGTCGATGGGCGCCGGTTTAACGGAAGCTTTATCGTTCGCAATGCAGTCGGTCATCCTGTAAGCGCTTTTTATGGCTATAAGATCGTCGGGTTCTGGAACAGTCAGGCGGAGCTGGACGCGGCGGATCAATCTGCGCGCAAGGCCACCGGCGATCCCAAGGCTATATACCAGACGGACGAAGGGATCGGTCGCTTCCGTTATGCTGATGTCACCAACCAGGGTTATGTAAATGCCAATAGCAAGACTTTTTTGGGAAATCCCAGTCCGAAATTTACGTATGGCGTCAACCTGGGGTTGGATTACAAGCATTTTGACTTTAGCGTATTCCTGTATGGGGTATATGGCAATGATGTCTGGAACAATATAAAGTGGTGGACGGATTTTTATGGTTCTTTCCCCGGAGGCGCCGCCAGCAAGACGACGTTGTATAATTCCTGGACCTTTGACAACCACAATGCCAAGGGGCCTATTCAGGATGCGATCAATGGAGGCAATGCCAGTACGAATACGGTGCCCAACTCTTATTTTGTAGAAAAGGGTTCTTATCTGCGGGCGAAGAATATGACGCTGGGGTATACATTCGGTACCAATGGTCTTAGCAGGGTAGGGATATCCAGGGTGCGGGCTTATGTACAGGCGGCCAATCTCTTCACCATCACGAAATATTCCGGTGTCGATCCTGAGATCTCTGTCAATGCCACGAATATGCAGAATACCACCACGCCGGACTTCGGAGTGGATGAGGGCGCTTATGCCAATCCCCGTCAATATTTACTCGGATTACAGATCACTTTTTAGTACCTGATTGTTAACGACAAAAAATATGAACATGAACATAAGAAATCATTTGCCGGTGATCGGCGCTTTATTAACGGCTGTTGCCATGCTGGTGATCGGCTGTAGCAAGGGTTTTTTAAATAAGCCTGCTTTAGGCGCCCTGGTGCCCAGCCAGGTGCCCAACAAGGCAGGTGTGACTGCATTTTTGGTAGGGGCTTATGCGGTGCTGGATGGGCAAGGGGCGGGAAATACCGCCATCGGTGGGGGTAACCCATGGGAGGCGTCTTCTTCCAACTGGATCTATGGAAGCGTAGCAGGAGGGGATAGTCATAAGGGTAGTAGTATTACCGACCAGCCGCCTATCGTACCGATAGCCAATGCGCAGGAGATACCTTCCAACGGATTTTTTAACAACAAATGGAGGGCTTTATACGAGGGCGTATCGCGTTGTAATGTGATGCTGACCACGCTGGCTGTCTCTACTGACCCGTATATTTCTGCTGCCGACCGGACGGAGTTCTCTGCGGAGGCGAAGTTCCTGCGGGGTCATTATTATTTCGAGCTGCGGCGTTTCTTTCATATGGTGCCCTGGATAGATGAGAATACCAAGGACCCCAATCAGCCCAACGATCAGGATATTTATCCGAAGATCGAGGCGGACCTGAAGGTGGCCGTGGACAGTCTGCCTG
This sequence comes from Chitinophagaceae bacterium, assembly GCA_017307755.1. Lineage (GTDB taxonomy): Bacteria > Bacteroidota > Bacteroidia > Chitinophagales > Chitinophagaceae > Puia. The sequence continues at coordinate 134,134 of JAFKGQ010000005.1, forward strand.
CCACGCAGCCCAGTGTAGGACAGATCAATAAGTGGGGAGCGATGTGCTATCTGGGGAAAGTATATCTCTATGAGAAAAAATATGCGGAGGCCAAAGCGTTATTTGACAAGGTAATACCCAGCACTTATGGCGGACCCGGTACCGGAGGCGTTACTTCCAACAATCTTGCCTATGGGTTAACCGACAGGTTTGAAGATAATTTTGATGCGGCTACAAAGAACAGCAAAGAGTCTGTATTTGCCATACAGATGACTGCCCATGACGGGACCAATTCCATCGCTCATGCCAATGGGGGAGATATGCTGAATTTCCCTTACAACAGTCCTTTCCGGTGCTGCGGATTTTTCCAGCCCTCGGTGGACCTGGCCAATTCTTACCGGACGGATGCCGACGGTCTGCCGTATATAACGGACTATAACAATCACCCTGTAAAGAACGACCAGGGGCTTGCTTCGGGTGATCCTTTTACGCCGGACAACGGCAATTTGGATCCCCGGATCGACTGGACTGTTGCGAGGCGTGGTATCCCTGTCCATGACTGGGGCAATCATCCGGGTAATAACTGGATACGTGATCAGGCGTCTGCAGGACCCTATTCGAATAAGAAGAACCTGTATTGGCAGGCTTCGGCCGGGACGTATTCGGACCAGAGCACCTGGGCGCCGGGTTCGGGTATCAATTATTCCATCATCCGATTTGCCGACGTATTGCTGATGGCGGCGGAGTGTGAGGCGCAGCTGGGCAATTATGCCCAGGCTGAGACATATGTGAATTTTGTCCGGGCCAGGGCGGCGAAACCTGTGAATATCCTGCACACATATATCGATGCTACCAAGCCGATGGGTGGTTTTACGGGGACACCGGCAGCGAATTATGTTCTCGCTCAATATAAGGCCGGGTATTTTACGGCTACCACTGCATTGCCCGCCATTTATTTTGAGCGCAAGCTGGAGCTTGCCTGTGAGGGTCATCGTTTTTTTGATCTGGCGCGGTGGGGTATTGCGGCAGCCACGATGAATGCCTATTTTACCTTTGAGCGGCAGATCACCGGGGATTTGTCCACGGGTAATTTTACAGCGGATAAGAATGAGTATTTTCCCATACCCCAGGCGCAGATCGATCTGAGTAATGGGAAGTTGAAGCAGAATAAGGGGTATTGATGCTTTTATTTATCGTCGGCAGCTATGAGCCTTCCGTCGCTGTACATTGGGTACCACTGAGCATTAGTGGTTTGTTCGGCAGGAATATCTTTTGAGCAGTTGTGCCTGACTCTCCTATCCCAATGTAAGGCTCCTTCAGGCCATAGCTGACCGACTGGTCGCGGAAAGGCAAGTCACTCTTGCACGAATTAATAGTGTGGCACTTCAGAGGTTGGCGCTCAGCCCTGCCGTGGAGGAGCCTTATCTTTCCCACGGTAGAAGGTATATATTATTGTTGAGTGTAGATCGGCTGGGATATAAGTGCTGTTCATCGGAGAGGGAAAGTATAGCGACGGAACGGTTAGGGCTGGCGCATTAGCAGAGAGAGGAGAACAAAGCGGACATGAATGTTAACTCAATAAAGCAAAAGTCCCGGATAGTATATTCTATACTCATGTCCGGCGTCATGGGGGCGGCTGCGTGTAATACAGCCGCCTCTTATCATAAAAACCACGCTCATGCAGGGGCGAAGGATGGCGATATCGCCAGAGGCGAGGCGTTAGCGGTGAAATATTGCCAGTCCTGTCATATGCTGCCATCACCCGGCCTGCTGGATGCCGGCACCTGGGAGAAGGGCGTTTTGCCGGCTATGGGGCCAAGGCTGGGAATATTTGAGTATATGCATCAGCGTTATCCGGAGAATAGCCAGGACCCGAATGTGGGCAGGGGTTTTTATCCATCGCAGCCTATGATGACGCCGGAGGAATGGAGGGATCTTATCACTTATTATACGGCCCTGGCGCCGGATAGTCTTATGGCGCCGTCCCGTAAGGAGGCGCTTAGACCGGATACGACAAGCTTCCGGGTCATACTGCCGCGGGCGTCTGCCGGCGTGGCTTCCTCTCCGCCGGCCACCTGTTTTATACAATATGACAGTATTTTACGCCAGGTGATGACCTCGGATATACTTACGCATACTTTTTCCCGATGGGACAACCAGTTAAGGGTTTTACCGGGCGCCACGGTTGCGGGCGCTGTGGTATCGATGGTACAAAGTCAGGGGGGGCGGCTGGCATGTAATATCGGGGCTTTCCAACCGAACAATGCGAAAGCGGGTTCTGTGGACCGGTGGGTGCCGGGGCCGTCGTCGGCTGTGCCGGACCTTACCACGGTGGTCCGGGACCTGGTGCGTCCGGTGCATATTGCGGAGGCCGATCTTAATGGAGACGGGAGGGAGGACATTGTGGTCTGTGAGTTCGGGTATATCAAAGGATCGCTCAGCTGGCTGGAGAATAAGGGGGATGGGTCTTATGAGAAGCATGTGCTGCGAGATATGCCGGGAGCTATCCGTGTGGTGATAGAAGATCATGATCATGATGGCCGCCCGGATATCTGGGCGTTGTTCGCACAGGGGGAGGAAGGTATATTTTTATATACCAACAAAGGCGGGGGGCAGTTTGCAGAACAGGAGGTGTTGCGTTTTCCGCCTAGTTATGGATCCACTTATTTCGAACTGACCGATCTCAATGGCGATGGGCGAAAGGATATTCTTTATACTTGCGGGGACAACGGGGATTTTTCCACTGTGCTAAAGCCTTATCACGGCATCTATATTTTTCTCAATGACGGTGCTGTACATTTTACACAACAGTACTTTTTCCCTATGAATGGCTGCTACCGGGCCATGCCTGTTGATATCGACAGGGATGGTATGTTGGATATCGCGGCTATCGCCTATTTTGCCGACTTTGATCATCATCCTGAAGAAGGGTTTATATACCTGCATAACAATGGAGGACTGCATTTTGACGCCCGGACGGTGCCGGGTACGGAGGCCGGCAGGTGGATCACCATGGACGTACGTGATATAGATGGGGATGGACGGCCAGATGTATTGCTGGCCAATTGCAGTGTGGGCCCGCTTTTTAACAAGGGGACCGTGGATTGGAAGAAAGGTCCCCCTTTTATGCTGTTGAAGAATAATGTCCGATAAGCTATCTTTGGGCATGCTGAATCTCCCATCGTGGCTTTTGTATGCGTTATTATCTGCTGTTTTTGCCGCTCTGACGGCTATCTTCGCCAAGGCGGGGCTAAAGGATGTCAATTCCGATCTGGCTACGGCCATCCGGACGGCAGTGGTCCTTTTGATCACCTGGGGCATTGTGTGGTACAGGGGACATTGGAGGGAGGTGGGATCTCTTACCCGCAATAACTGGCTTTTTCTTATCTTATCGGCTTTTGCTACGGGATTGTCCTGGTTGTTTTATTACCGGGCTTTACAATTGGGAAAAGTGTCCGAAGTGAGCGTTATCGATAAGGGGAGCATTGTCTTCACTATTTTACTGTCTTTTCTCTTTCTCCGTGAGCCGCTGACACTGAGGGTAATAATGGCGGCTATCCTTATCTTCGTGGGTATGTTGGTGCTGGTATGGAAATAACTCAAATAAACGCATGATAGATTCTGTCTGGTTGTTGTTTGTCATAGGATTATTGGTAGGAGGGCTCGGTACCTTGATAGGGGCGGGGGGAGGTTTTATTCTTGTTCCAGTACTATTGTTCCTGTATCCTTCTCTGGCTCCGGATGCTATTACGGCTATTTCGATGGCGATCGTCGCCTGTAATGCCGTGTCGGGGACGGTAGCTTATGCGAGGGCGCAGCGGATAGATTATAAGGCGGGCATACAATTTGCAATTTTCACGATACCGGGAAGCATCCTGGGTGTGATGGTGACCAGGCTGATATCGAGATCTTTGTTTGCGATGGTATTTGGAGGGTTATTGATCCTGCTTGCATTTTATTTATTGTTTAAGAAGGAGGGGCATCAGAAGATACCTCTGAACAAGGGGTATGGGAAATCGACGCAGGTGAGGATATTGACGGACCGGAAGGGGGAAACCTATCGTTATTCCTTTAATCGCGTTATTGGTTGGAGCATTAGTCTTGTGGTGGGGTTTATATCTCCTATCCTGGGTATTGGGGGGGGGATTATTCATGTGCCTGCCCTTATCAACTGGCTACAATTTCCCGTGCATATTGCGACAGCGACTTCTCATTTTATACTGGCTATCATGTCTGTGGTAAGTGTGGTGGTGCATATTGTGCAGGGCAGCTACCAGGATCCCTGGATACAGCGGATGGTATTGAGTCTTGGAGTAGGGGCTATAATAGGGGCCCAGGTTGGCGCTTATTTCTCACACCGGATCCGGGGTCGTGCTATCGAGCGGGCACTGGCTGTTTCTCTGGGGTTAGTGGGTATTCGAATCCTGCTGGGGCATCTTTAATTCTTCTTTAATTAAACTTTTGTTTTTTTAACAGGTCCGATAACAATAAACGGCTAATTATTTGCATTGTATTAACTCTAATAGAAAAAACACCAGTATGACAAAACACACTGTATTGACCAGGACTACCACGATCGTCGCTTTGTTTGTATCCGTATTTGGATTGGGCTCCTGTACAAAACATGTCACCCAGGTGGTGGACCAGGGGTTTTCTGCGTTGTATACCATTAAACCGACAGATTGGCAATTAGACAATTCGGGGCTAATAAATGCTGAACCGACTTATGTTGTCTCGTTGAATGTACCCGAGATCGACGATAAAGTCGTGCAGAATGGAGGAGTATTTGCGTATCTGTCTTTTGATAAGGGTGATCCTGTAACGTATGAGCAATTGCCAGAGACGTACGGTGGGTTATCTTATGCAACCACCCATGCCAATGGTAAATTGAATATTCTGTATTGGAACCCGGGCAGCAATCAAGCTCCCCCCCTGCCCTTGGGCAATGTTCATCTCAAGGTAGTGATCCTGGATGCTACGCCGCTGGATTAATCGAGTAAAGATATTTTTTGTTTACCCTGGCTGGTAATTTGACTGGCCAGGGTAATTTTTTGTCTCCGCCGGCAGGTGGACAAGGGGATCTTTGGGGTGAAATGATCCGTATCCCGGAGTGATGAAAAATTAATTATCCAAAATGATGGTGAAATGAAGTTTCGCCGGGAATATCTTACTAATTTTAAGGATAACAACCCCTGATAACCAGTATGTCATTGTTTACGTCTCTTTTCTTCTGTCCGTTGGTCCGTCTGGTGTGGCCTGATAGTTGCCGTATAGCTTCATTCCTCTTATTTTTATGGTAACTATTGTAACTCTCTGTGTCAATTGAAATTATATATAATGAAAAAGACGTGCTTCGTCGGGTAGCCGATGCTGACAGGGAGGCTTTCCGGCAGTTGTACGGGCATTATTTTAAGGTAGTACAGCGGTATGTAGGACTTTTTGTGCCTTCGAAGGACAATCTGGAGGAGTTGACGCAGGATGTTTTTATAAAGATGTGGGAGAAGCGTGAGCGGCTGGCTACGGTGGATTCTTTTAAGGATTATCTATTTATTGTATCGAGGAATACCGTATTCAACTATTTCCGGTCGTTAAAGATCCGGCAGCAGACCCGGGAATTGGAGGAAGGCATGGAGTCTACGGCTGTCCATCAGTCGGAGCATGATGTATTGTACAAGCAATATTATCATATTGCGGCAGAGGGGATGGATAAGTTGACACCCAGGCGAAGGGAGATCCTGAAGATGCGAATCGAGCATGGGCTTAGTCTGGATGAGATCGCTGCGCAGTTGAGCATTACCCGGGCGGCTGTCAAAAAGCAGCTGTATGAGGCAATTGCATTCGTACGGCAATATTTGCTGGACCATGCGGAGATCTCCGTGCTTTTATTTGTTTTTCTTTCTCTTTTTGATATCACAAACTATTGATAATTAATTATTTGGGATTTTTTTAAAAATTTCTCAAAAAAACAGGCTTTTCGAGGTATCCTCTCCTCATTAGCGCGTGTCTTTATACTAACACCTTATTTATATGATCTTAAAGGATGCCAGGTTATTTGTTGCTGATTTCGTTAAAGGGGAGTATACTCCTGATGAATACGCGACATTTCTTGAATGGCTCCAGGATGCTTCGATCGATGAGTTAGGAATTATTGCAGACGAACATGAAGCCTTATTTGAGCAATGGTCATTACCAGCCGTCACCCCTTCTTCGGAATGGGTGAGTCAATTGGAGCAACGGCTGGATGAGCAAGAGACGTTAGCCCCGATAAGAAAGATAAACCAGGAAAGGGGATGGATGGCGAGAAACCCGGTGTGGGTAGCAGCAGCATCTGTTTTGTTGGTATTGACCGGCGGATATTTTTTGTATAATCATTCGACAGAAAAGCAGTCAGAGACTGCCGGGCGTCCTGTCGGGGCTCTTTACAATACATTTTCGGTTCCCCGTGGAGGGGAGCAGCAAGCGTTCGCGCTGGCTGATGGTAGTAAGATCTGGTTGAATGCCGCCAGTACGTTGAAATATCCTGTCGATCTTGAAGGGGCAGGGCGTATGGTGGAATTGTCCGGGGAAGCTTATTTTGAAGTAACGGGGAATGCTGCGAAGCCTTTTCATGTGAAGATCAAAGGAGCTGAGATCGAGGTGTTGGGGACGCATTTTAATGTGAAGGCTTATGAAGATGAGTCTTCCAGTAAGACGACGCTTGTGGATGGTGCTGTGAAAGTGATAAGCGGGACTGAATCCATACAACTCAAACCCGGCGAACAAGCTGAAATAGTATATCCCAAGCCGGGGGTTTATGCTCCGATGAAGCTTTTGAAGGGAACTGATATTGACTATGTCTTATCCTGGAAGAGTGGGGATCTGGAATTCAGGGATGATGCGCTTTTTACGGTCATGCAGGCTATCTCCCGTTGTTATAACGTAGAAATCCGCTACCAGTCGGGAATACCGGATGGTCATTTTACCGGAAATTTCTCACGCAAATCCAATATCCAACAGATACTAAATCAATTAACGCATCAGAATATTCACTGTGCATTTGACGGGAAAGTGATTACAGTCATGCACTAGGCACTGTATTGTCCATAGCCATTGAACCGAGTCCGCCAGTTACAGCCGCTGTCATGGGTATGTTATAAGTATTTTTCTTATATTTACTCATGATTTGCAGGCTGTAACTTTATTAGTACAAACCTTCGCCTAATGGGTTCGATGAAACCGGTTGCCTTACTACTGCTTATTGCCTGCTTACAGAGAAGCATAACCGGGTATTGTCAAACATCGAATAAAGTGACGCTCTCGGAAAGGAATACATCTTTAGAAAAAATCCTTATTGTTATTCGTAAGCAGACAGGCATCACTTACTTCGGGGATGCAGCGTGGCCGCAGTTGGCGCGGAAGGTAACTATTTCCGTGAAGGATATGTTTGTCCAGCAGGCATTAGATATATGCTTTAAAGACCAGCCTTTGTATTATGAGCTGGTGGATAATGCGATTTCCATTCATATTATTAAGTCAAAGGATTTTATTTTAAGGGGGACTATCCTGAATGACAAGCAGGAGGCGGTGCCGGGGGCTACGGTCATTTCCAGGGGTAGAGGGAAGTCGTCGTCTGCTATCAGTGATGAGAGTGGAGGGTTTAGCATTATGCTTGGGAAGCAGGATACGAGCCTGGTTTTTAGCAGTATTACTTATGAGTCGAAGGAGATAGCTTATAGTGGAGAGAAAGAGCTGGAGGTGGTGATGAAGGCGAAGATCCTCGAGTTGGAAGGGGCTATTGTGGCGCATACGGGTTACCAGGATGTCCCGAAGGAGCGGGCTACGGGGAGCTATAGCCAGGTGAGCAATCAGGTGATCAACCGGGCGGTGTCGACGAGTATCCTGGACAGACTGGATGGAGTGACGCCGAGTTTGATCTTTAATAAGAATATTGTAGCGGGGACAAACCAGTCGACGATAACGATAAGGGGGCGTAGTACGATCAATGCAAATCCTGATCCGTTGATCGTGGTGGATAATTTTCCGTATAGCGGGAATGTCAATAATATCAACCCGGAGGATATTGAGAGTATTACGGTCCTGAAGGACGCGGCGGCTGCGTCGATCTGGGGGGCTTTTTCGGGGAATGGGGTGATCGTGATGACGACGAAGAAAGGGAAGTATAACCAGGCGAAGAAATGGAATTTTACTACGAGTGTGACAATGGGGGAGAAGCCTGATCTGTATTATCAGCCGATCATGAGCCCGAAAGATTATATTGAGGTGGAGCAGTTTTTGTTTGGGCAGGGTTTTTATGGGACGAGAGAGACGAGTCCTGCTCATCCTGTATTGTCGCCTGTCGTGGAGCTTCTTATAAAGGCAAGAGATACTCCTAGTCTTGCCTCTGCGGTCCAGACGCAGATAAATGCATTGAAGAATGTGGATACCCGGAGGGGCCTGGATAAATATCTTTACCGGCATAGTTTTAATCAGTTGTATGCGTTGAATTTTAGCGGGGGCGGGAAGCGGGATCATTATTATTTCTCTGCGGGGCTTAATAAGGATCTTTCCAATTTGGTGCGTAACCAATTTAACCGTATAACGCTGAATGGGAGTAATACCTGGAGTATTATACCAAAGAAATTGGAGTTGAGTACGGATGTTGCGCTGGCGTTGAGCCGGATGCAGAATGATAATAGCGGCTCTATAAATGGACCATATCCCTATATAAAATTGACTGATGGATCAGGTAATCCTTCGTCTGTTCCATGGGGGTTAAGACAAACCTATGTGGATACGGTTGGTGGGGGGCGATTGCTGGACTGGCATTACCGGCCACTGGACGAACTGCGCAATGCGGATGATGTGACCCGGCTTTCAGATTATCGGGCAAATATCGGTCTACGATATACGATCTTGAAAGGTTTAAATGCGCATATCTATTATCAATACCAGCATGGGAAGCAGGATGAAAAGAATCTTCAAAGCCTGCAGGCTTATGATACCCGTGATCTTATCAATTCTTTTACCCAGGTGGATGCAGCCGACAATCTTTCCTTTCCGATACCGCGGGGAGGGATCATGGATAGGACCATCAACAAATATGATGCGCATAATATTCGGCTACAATTGAACTATGACCATAGCTTTGGCGCCGACCATCAGCTCAATGCGCTGGCCGGCTGGGAATTGAGGGATGTGGAGGGCCATCATGACAAGACCCGTCTGTATGGGTATGATCCGGCTACGGGGAAAGGTGATTCTGTAGATTATGTTACCAACTACCCTCAGTATTATGTCCCCGCTGCCACCAGGATTCCCTACCAGGACGAGCATTATAGCACATCGGATCGATTCCTCTCTTATTATACCAATGCATCCTATATTTATAAACAACGTTATATTGTTTCTGCCAGCGCCCGAAGGGATGAATCAAACCTTTTTGGGGTAAAAACCAACCAGAAGGGCGTACCCTTGTGGTCGGCGGGGCTGGCCTGGGAGATTTCCCGGGAGAATTTTTACCGGATAGAATGGTTACCCTTTTTAAAGCTACGGGTCACCGATGGCGCCAATGGTAATGTGGACAGGGCCGTTTCTGCATTTACAACAGCCCAGTTTAATGGTCTATTAAATGATTATGGGGTTCCTTTAGGCGGCATTATCAATCCACCCAATCCTTATCTGCGATGGGAAAGGATCAATATTTTTAATGTAGGGCTAGACCTTGCCAGCAAGAGCAATAGGGTGGAGGGCAGTCTGGAATACTATATCAAGAGTGGTAAGGACCTGATCGCCAAGACGGTGATGGACCCCACCACGGGTGTTACCGATTTTACGGGTAATACGGCAAATATGGTGGTCCATGGGTTTGATCTTGCGCTCCATACCCGGAACCTGACAGGGGTGTTAATATGGAGCAGCGACTGGCTTTTTAGCTATGTTAAAGACAAAGTGACCCGTTATACGGCTCCCAAAGCTACGGTAGATGCCTATTTTAAACCTGGTTCTATCAATCCAGTGGTCGGCCAACCTTTTTATTCTGTATATGGTCTGCGCTGGATGGGACTGGACCCTAATACCGGCGATCCGTTGGGCGTTTGGAATGGTCATGTAGATACCACTTATAGCAGGTTTATCACCTATCCCGCGGACAGCCTGCTTTATAAAGGACCTGCCAATCCCCCTTTTTTTGGCAGTTGGCGTAATACCTTTGTCTGGAAGCAATTTGAGCTGTCTTTTAATATTGTATTCAAACTGGGATACAAATTCAGAAGAAATTCTATCCAGTACACAGATCTGTATAATGGTATTTCAAAGGGCAGCCCGGATTATGAACGTCGCTGGCAGCAACCAGGGGACGAAAAATTCACGAATGTACCATCCCGCCCTTTTCCGGCTTACTATAGCCGGGACCAATTTTATGGCGATTCGGAGGTGCTGATCGAAAAGGGCGATCATGTACGGCTGCAGGATATCAAGCTCAGCTATGATCTGCCAAAGAAGGTCTATGCAAAGCTGCCGGTACTGGTTATGCGGTTTTATCTTTATGCAAACAATATCGGCGTCCTTTGGAGGGCCAATCGTTTTGGGATCGACCCCGATTATATCAACAGTATTCCGAATCCCCGGACGCTGGCGTTTGGGTGTAAACTAGAATTCTAAAACAAGTGTATGAAGAGCATGAGGTATTGTCAATATGTTGTATTGCTGCTGATGATAGCAGGTACACTTGTTGGTTGCAGCAAGGATGCTTTTCTGGACAAGAAACCCAATACGCAATTGGTGGTACCGACTACTCTTACGGATTTTCAGACGCTGCTGGATAACCAGATCGTCATGCAGGAGACACCGGAACTGGGGGAATTGTCTTCCGACAATTACTACCTGTCATACAATACCTGGCAATCTTTAACCGCCAAGCCGCATAACGCCTATATCTGGGCAAAGGACATTTATGGGGGACAGGGACAGGTGCCGGATTATAATTTACCTTATCAACAGGTGTTTTACGCCAATGTAGTATTGGATGGGTTGAAAGATATCAAGGTGGATGAAACCAACCGGCAGCAATGGAACATGATCAAGGGGTCGGCACTTTTTATACGGGCCTATGCTTTTTACAATTTGTCCCAGCTTTTTGCGCCTGCGTATGATGCCAGCACCGCGGGGAAGGATATGGGTATTGCGCTTCGGTTAAGTTCGGATGTTAATCAACCGTCCAAAAGGGCCAGCGTACAGGAAACGTACGACCAGATACTGTCCGATCTTCGACAGGCGGATAGCCTATTGCCAGAAGCAGTACCCACCCAAAATCTCAATCGTCCTTCACAGCCTGCCGCTCTGGCCATGCTGGCCCGGGTATGTCTGAGCATGAGAAACTATGACCAGGCGGGGACCTATGCAAACAGCAGTCTGCAATTATATCATACGCTGAAAGATTTCTATACTACTCTTACAGATTTTCCTCCTATTCCGCAGATAAATACCGAAACTTTGTACCAAAGCGTTCTGTACAGTAGCTCGCAAGTAATGTTGGGTGGAAATTTTAGGGCGATATGTATGGTGGATTCCAGCCTGTATGCTTCTTATGCTCCTGGCGATCTGCGTAAGGTTATTTTTTATAAAATGGTTGGTCAGCCCAGTCTGCCCTATCCAAAATGGAGCTATTCCGGCAAATCCTATTGTTTTAGCGGGCTGGCGGTGGATGAGGTATATCTGATCAGGGCGGAATGCGCTGCAAGGGCTGGTAACAAAGATGCAGCCCTGGCCGATCTGAATACTTTACTGCAACATCGTTGGGATACGGCGGCTTTGGTAAGTTTTAAACCTATCATAGCGGCTTCTGCCTCTGCGGCGTTGGATAGTGTGCTGGTGGAAAGAAGAAAGGAGTTGGCTTTCCGGGGCTTGCGGTGGACGGATATCCGGAGACTAAATAAGGAAGGCGCCAATATTACCATCACCCATGGTTTTTATGGCCAGGGTCAGGTGTATCGATTGCCGCCCTCCAGCCCTAATTACGTGTTACCTCTTCCGCCGGATGTGACTACGCTGCCGGATTTTGGCAACAGGGTTACGATCAATCCTAATTAGGCCTGTCATAGGCGTGCGCTCGAACATCAAGGTAAGGGGCCAATAAGAAAGGCATCAATGATACCTATATTGTTGTATCGCTTGATGCCTTTTGAACCGAATGATTTTACCCGGTGTCATGACACCGGTACGGAGCCTTAGTTCTTGGCTTTTTTAGGAGCAGGGGTTGAGGTTCTGCAATTGGAGGTACAATAATTACCCCACATGCAGGGTGTGTAGGTGCTACCCACTTTGTAATAGGTGCAAACAGCGGAAGAAGGGGTGACACAGATGTAATCGATACCCAATCTGCCAGCCAGAACGTAATTGCCATTGTAATAATACTGAGTAGCCGCCTGACAGTCCTGCGACTGCCGGGGTGCGGTGGCGAAAGCGCCGCCGATGCTGAATGCGATAGCCAGGGTCATGATGATCAACTTGATCTTTTTCATACGAAACTGTTTTTTGTGATAATTATGGATTTAAAAAAACTCCTACGTTGGAGGATAATGCCCATGACCGATAAGGCAACAAAAAAGAGATTGAACACCAGATGCTGTGGCCAGGATAACTTCCTGATCACGCCTCCGCAGGAACAAGGCACATACGCAAAGAAGTGCAGCAGGATAGCGGCGGTGTAAATCGTAAACAGGGTCATGAGGATAAGCGATGCAATAAATCCCACCATACGCGTACGCTCAAAGATCAAAGCAAGGGAAATGGCTATTTCAAGTGAAGGAACGGTCCAAACGAGGAATGGGGTCCAGGAATTGGGAAATGGCTGGTTATTCATCTCCCCGATGAAACGGTTGAAATCAAGGAATTTACTTATGCTGGCATACAGGAAAAGCATTATCAGTAGGGCTGAGATAGACTCCAGTACGACCTGTCTTTTATTCATAAAAAAGTTCAAGGTTTACCCTGGGGGTTTACCCGGGATGGTTCAAATTGGTTCTAATAGTGTTGAAAAATTAGATAGGCAAGGCGGTAATCAAGAGATGGAACGGAGAGCTATAAGGAAAGGTTGCTAACAAGATTCCGGTTTGGATAATTAAATATCGGTAAAATTGCTATTCTAGCAAAAACCTTCTTAAAAAAAAGAAATTACTAAATGGTTACATCTAATTGTTTTGGCCTTGCCACGTAGGTTTCTACTGGGTTTTTTGTAATACGAATTGTACTACATTATGGGTGAATACGTTTATTGTATCATGCGCTATTTTTATCTTTCCGCCCTGTTTTTTGTGAGCCTGGGGCTCCACGGGCAAACTTCGCAGCATACGGCCGGGGATTCGGTCTTTATTCGTACTATTTTGGAGGAGCACAACGTCATAAGACAGGAGGTTCAGCTATTAAATTTAGCATGGTCCGCCAGTCTGGCCGCTGACGCCCGTGGATGGGCCAACCATCTTGCCGGGATCGACAAAGGGGAACATGATGCTTCCATTCGGGGCAGGGAAGGGGAAAACATCTGGTGGGGTACGGCGGGGGCCTTTTCCGTGACGCAGATGGTGGGTTTTTGGGGCAGCGAGAAAAATGGGTTTGTGTACGGGACATTCCCCGATTGTAAAAAAAGCCGCTCGGCAGTGGTCGGTCACTACACCCAGATCATCTGGAAGAATACAACATCCGTGGGTTGCGCCCTGGCCACCAACGGCAAGACGGATTACCTGGTATGCCGTTATGGTCCTGCCGGCAATATCATCGGGCAGAAGCCCTATTAGGCGGCCGTCTGCTCAAGGATGTCATCCATGCTGATGCCCATGTGGCTTTCGTCGTAAATACATGCCCCATCCCGGATGATCAAAATTTGAGGAGATTCATGTCGTACCCGGAAGGTTTCGGCAACTTTATTGGAGATTGGGCGATAATTCAGCAGATCCAGATAATAGAACTCGATGTCCTCAACTGTGGGGTGCGATCCCCTTTCCAGGCGGCCTTTTACCAATGCGCTGGTGGAACAACGGGTGCTGTGCTTGAATATCACCTGGGGGCGTTCGGCTGACCGTCTGAGGATGTCTTCTAATTGTGTTTCAGTCTCTAAGGCTATCCAATTCATGTGTATGTTCAAATTTGTCGGTGTTATAACGCTGAACAAGCAAAAAAGTTGGCATGACCGGTCATGGAGGTCATCAATAAAAAAAGGTCGTCCTTTGGGACAACCTTTCCATATAGATATTTTAAATAGGAGTTGTAATTGGATTAGCGGCTAGCACCATAGCCACTAAAACCTCTGCTCATATTGCAGCCACCTTTGGAAGAAGCACAGGAGGTAAATGCAGTTGCAACGGCGAGGGCAAGGGCGAGGATCATGATAATCTTTCTCATTGTAAGAGGTATTTAAATGTTAAAAGTAAATTGCCTGGCTAAAGAGGAATTTGGACCAGGTAATTCAGAGGAGGGACGGATGTAAACGTGGGGTCGTTTCTAAGGATAGAGTGAGAATGAGTACCGATTTGATGATACAAAGTAAAAACAAAAAATTGGTTTATGCAAGCGTGGGGCGGTTTTGGGGGGATAAAAAATTGTAAAAAACGGTCCGGGAAAGGCAGTTTGTAGGAGAATGAGCGTTAATATTGCATTAGAACAAAGGCCGGTAGGTACTAGCTACCGGCCATGGCACGATTAAAAGAATATATCCTTGAGAATTTTAATCGCTTTGGCAAGGTATAGAAATATCTTGCTGCAATTGAGCAATTTATTGACCCTATTCTCCTCGGGTTTTTCAGAAGACTCCATGACAGTTTAATTAGGTTAATAATCGCATTTCAAGGCAGACGAGGCCTGCAGTGTGGAAACACAGCAAAAAGCCCGGGAGATCAGCCCCGGGCAATTCGTTTTAGCAAAGTGAATTTTGCCCAATTAAAACATCATGGAGCAACAAATTTACAGAGATATTTAATCCTCAAAAAATGAAGTCCAGAGGTAGGATGTTTAGATTATACTAGTTTAATTTTTTTGCTAATAAGTTGGTCTTGAATACATTTACTTCCAAATAGAAACTACGTGAAGGTACATTTTATCGCCATCGGCGGGAGCGTCATGCATCAGCTGGCTATCGCCCTTAAGAGAAAGGGGTATATCGTGACGGGCAGTGATGATGAGATATTCGAGCCGGCCCGGTCGAACCTGGCGGCGGAAGGGTTGCTGCCCCCAGCTGAGGGCTGGTACCCCGAAAAAATTCATAATGATCTGGATTCCATCATTTTAGGAATGCATGCCAAGGCGGATAACCCGGAATTGCTACGGGCTAAGGAGCTGGGACTGGCTATCTATTCCTTTCCTGAGTATATTTATCAGGAAAGCAAGGATAAGACCCGGGTCGTTGTCGGGGGCAGCCATGGTAAGACTACCACTACCTCCATGATCATGAACGTGTTAAAGAGCGCCGGAAAGGACTTTGACTACCTGGTTGGCGCCCGGCTGGAAGGGTTTTCCCAGTCCGTGAACATTACCCGGGCGCCTGTGATCGTCTGTGAAGGGGATGAGTACCCTGCCAGCACCCTGGAAAAAAGGCCCAAATTCCATTTCCTTTTTCCTCATATCGCCATCATTACGGGCATCGCCTGGGACCATATAAATGTTTTTCCAACCTTTGAGATCTATTTGGAGCAGTTTAAGATATTTATTGATAAAATCGAGCCGGGTGGGGTATTGATCTATAACGAAACGGACCCTGTGCTCAAAAAATTGGTAAAAGAGCACCCTTCTTCCGTTAGGAAAATACCCTATGGAATTCCTTCTCACCGGATAGAAAACGGCATAACTGTTGTAACGCTGGAAGGGCATTCCGGGGCGCTAAAGGTCTTTGGCGAGCACAATTTGTTGAATCTGCAGGCTGCATTTCTTGCCTGTAAAGAGCTGGGGGTCGGACCTGATGCGTTTTTGAAGGGTATTACGGCTTTTGGAGGGGCCGCCAAACGACTGGAGCTATTGGGCAGCAATGATCACCGTCATATTAATGTATACAGGGATTTTGCTCATGCTCCTTCCAAGGTGAAAGCCACGATGGAGGCTGTCCGAAAACAATTCCCGGACAGGAAATTGGTGGCCGTATTGGAACTGCATACTTACAGCAGTCTGAACGAACAGTTCCTTTCGGAATACCAGGGGGCGCTGGACCTGGCGGACAAGGCGGTGGTATTTTACTCCCGCCATGCCCTGGAATTGAAACGTCTTCCTCCTTTATCCCCGGAAAAGGTGGCGGCAGGCTTTGGGAAGAATGTCCGGAAAACGGACTCCCATGGAAATATAGCCCGTTCTGAGGACCTGGTTGTCCTTAATGAAAAAGAAGAATTACTACAGTGGCTGATGGAACAATCTTACGAAAATGTTAACTTGCTACTGATGAGCTCGGGAAATTACGATGGGTTAGATATGATTACATTTGCCGACAAGATAACACAGAAGGGTTTATAATAATTACTATCAAAGAAGGAATGCTACAACTTACACGCCCCCTAGCAATAATTGACCTGGAAACTACCGGGGTCAATTTTGGGACTGACCGCATCGTTGAAATTGCCATTGTGAAGATCATGCCGGATGGCAAACAACTGGTGAAACGTAAACTGCTGAACCCGGAAATGCCCATATCAGCCAGCTCGGTAGATATACACGGTATTACCAATGAGATGGTGAAAGACGCTCCCACTTTCAAACAGGTGGCTAACGAACTCAAACAATTCCTGGATAATTGTGACCTGGCGGGGTATAATTCCAACCGCTTTGACATACCCATGCTGGCGGAAGAATTCCTCCGTATTGGAATGGAATTTGACGGTAAAGGCAGGAGGCTGCTGGATGTGCAAAAAATATTTCATATGATGGAGCAGCGTACCCTTAGCGCTGCCTATAAGTTCTATTGCAATAAGGAGCTGGAAGGAGCTCATGGGGCTGAGGCGGATGCAACGGCTACCTGGGAGGTGCTGGTGGCGCAGGTGGTAAAATATCCGCAGCTGGGCACGAATATTGAAACTATATTGAAATATATCGGAGAAGAGCAGGTGGTCGATTTTGCCCGCCGGTTTGTCATGGAAAATGGGGTAGAAGTGTTCAATTTCGGCAAACACAAGGGCAGGGCCGTTGCGGATATCCTCAAGGCGGAACCGCAATATTACGATTGGATGATGAAGGGCGATTTCCCTCTTCATACCAAGCAGAAATTAACTGAAATATTTAACCGGACGATGTTAAAAAAGGGCTAAGGAACCCTTAAGTATAGAGGGGTTTCCCCTTGAATATCGTATCTTTACACTGAACTACCAGCCACTTGGAAAAGATAGTCATTATACCTACTTACAACGAAAAGGATAACGTTGCCAACATTGTGGAAACCATATTTCTGCTGGATCAGGGTTTCCATGTATTGGTAATTGATGATAGCTCCCCGGATGGCACCGCGGGCATCGTCCGGCAACTGCAGGCAAAGTATGCCGGCAGGCTTTTCCTGGAAGTACGTCAGGGCAAACTGGGGCTGGGTACGGCCTATATCCATGGATTCAAATGGGCTGTCCGCAACAATTATCAATACATTTTTGAAATGGATGCGGACTTTTCCCATAACCCCAAGGACCTGGAGCGTCTTTATGAGGCCTGTAAATACCAGGGTGGGGATGTGGCTGTAGGTTCCCGTTATGTAAAAGGCGGCGGCAATGTCAACTGGCCCAGGGACAGGATATTACTTTCCAGGGGCGGCTCTATCTATACCCGTCTTATCACCTGGATGCCTGTACAGGATCCAACGGCGGGCTTTGTATGCTATCGTAAGGAAGTATTAGAAACCATCAACCTGGACCAGATACGTTTTGTCGGCTATGCCTTTCAGATCGAGATGAAGTTTGCCGCCTGGAAGCTGGGCTTTACTATAAAAGAAGTTCCCATCATCTTTGAAGACCGCAAATATGGCGTCTCTAAAATGAATAAGGGCATCGTGAAGGAGGGTATCCTTGGTGTACTGAACCTTCGCTGGCAATCTCTGTTCAAGAACTACCGCAACCGGGTGAAGAACGACGCCCCTCTCCGTCAATTCTCCCAGCAGCCGATGGCTGAAAGTAAATAACTTGAAGAAAGCATTCATCCAGCTGCATATCGCCGTCCTTCTTGCGGGATTTACGGGTGTTTTAGGCAAGCTGATCACATTAAATGAAGGTTTGCTCGTTTGGTACCGTCTTCTATTGACGGCTGTCGCTCTATGGCTGCTGGCCTTACTGCAACGCGGCTCTTTTCGTATCCAGCGTAAAGATCTCATTGGCATTTTTGGTATTGGCGCCATCGCTGCGCTGCACTGGGTAGCTTTTTATGGTTCCATCAAATACTCGAATGTTTCAGTGGGGTTGTTGTGTTTTTCGGCGGTGGGTTTTTTTACGGCGCTGATCGAACCGCTGGTATTCAGACACCGGCTGGATTGGATGGAGTTGTTCCTTGGGCTATTGGTCATTGCCGGTATCTTCCTCATCTTCCAGGTAGATCCCCGTTATAAAACAGGGATCCTTATCGGACTCATATCTTCCTTATTAGGCAGTCTTTTCCCTGTATTGAACAAACGTGTGCTGGAGCGCGTGCCTGCGGCTACGGTAACCCTTTATGAGCTGACGGGCGGATTTTTCTTTCTCAGCATTTTGTTGCCTTTCTATCTACGCTGGTTCCCATCCTCAAAGGTATTGCCGGACCTGGGAGATTGGATCTGGCTGTTGGTGCTTAGCCTGGCCTGTACGGTGCTGGCTTTTAATCTTTCCATGAATGCCTTGAAACGTCTCTCTGCCTTTACGGTGAACCTCAGCTATAACCTGGAGCCTATTTACGGCATCCTGCTGGCCTTTGCCCTGTTCAGGGAGGATAAATATATGCATGGTAGTTTTTACATCGGGTTTGCGCTGATCTTTCTTTCCATCGGATTGCAGATGGTGAGGCTTTGGAAAAAACAATGAGGGCCTCGCGGCCCTCACTTTACACCACAGGGTGGATTAAAACTTACTACTACAACTATCTATAATATTTGTCGATGAGGTATCTGTATGCCGAACCATTGAATACGGAATAGTGGAACTTATATACTCCGGCGACGGGGTCCGCCTTTAAGATGGTGGGACCTTCCGTCACAGTGATACCGTTGGCCGTCAACTGGCTGGTGACGTCACTGGGGTTAAGAATAACCTGGAAATCACTCAGCACGCCATTGGTATTGGTAAAGCTCAGGACATATCTGGCGCCCAGGTAATAGCCGCTGGGCACTTCGATCGTTGTCGGATTGTCGGGTGAAAAAATGGCGGGATGCCCTGTAAAAGAAGAGCTTGTCGGGGATCCGGAGCCGTCATTATTATTCCACCTGGTCCAGTCCCATAGATAATTACCGGCGATGGGGTTCCCAATGACGTGATAATAAATGGTGCCGAAGTCGCCGCTGATCGTATTTCCTGCTGCGTCTAAAATAGAGATGGGGAACATATAGCTTTGGGACGGATCTATTTTTGACGGATATACGATGAAGGAGATCGGGTCTGAATAGTTCTGACCTGCCTTTACAGTGACTTTTGAAACGGTGAATGAATAGGTGCTGTCCGGGAATTTGGCATATTGGCTGGTGGGATCCAGACCGGTATTGACATCTGCCAGGGCTTTGGCATCATATCCCAGGGTAATGACGACGTCCTTTCCAGCTACGTTGGTGGCCGCAAAGTTGATGCGGAAGCGGGCTGTATCCACGGAGTCTGTGCCGGGAAAGGTCAGGGCGGTGGTGGTAAAATTTGCCATTCCTCCTTCAGGGATCTGGACGACGGGTTTTAGTCCGGAGAATTCGGTTTCCCCCATCCTGCTCTTGACGCAGGAGCTCAAGAATGCCCCGCCTGCCAGGGCGGTGAGCAGGAGAAATAATATATTATATCTGGGCTTCATGATTTTTTTTTTAATTGTTAATGCATGCCGTTGATGTGGGTCTAGGGCATCCAGAAAATTTTTGAAGCGTGCGCGTCAATGGTTCCTTCCGCACCTACATTTTTTCCGTTGGTGGTGTATTCGCTGGTGGGATACAATACTCTCAACGGAATATTGGGACCGTCTTTGTAGGGCGAGACAGAAACAGGAATATCGGCGGGTAGCGTCAGTCGTCTGTAGTCAGACCATGCTTCGAAGGGGGTGATGGTATTCATGGCCACCCATTTTTGCCGGATGATGCAGGCGAGCTTTTCGTTGAAATTTGTACAGGCCTGGTAATTTGTATTTTTATTGGCGCTTTGCGCCAGCAGGTCCGCGGCGGTTTTATCGGGTGTCGAGCCGGGATTCGAAGCATTCAGATATTCGAACGAGGCTTTTACTCCCTTCTCAAAGTTAGTGTTGTCATCACCGGTGTTACCCAGCCAGCCTCTCAAATTTGCTTCGGTCTGGAGAAAATAGCTTTCGGCCAGACTGATGAGGACGGCGGGCTGGCTCACGGATACCAGGATGCCCGGGCCAATGGAGGAGGAGCCTGTTCCCGGGATATTGGTCAGGGATCCGAGCACATTACCGATGTAAGGATGGTTGGCATCCGAGGAAGTGGAATAAATAAATTTATAGCGGATGTCATTATTGTTCACCAGGAAGGAAATGGAGTACTGGGCGGCTCTCCAATAATCGGCTTGTCCGCCGCTGGTGGGATTACCGGTGAGGGTTACAAAGTATCCCCACACAGGGCTCTGCTGTCCGGCGGAGCCCGCGTACCCTGGATTGACTGTCGCATCAGCAGTGAGGAACCCGCCGCCGTTGGCTATTATCTTACCTATCTCCATTTTTATATAAGCGTCCCGTCCACTCATTTGCGATTGACGCATGGCTATCCTGAGCCGGAGCGTATTGGCTAGTGCGATCCAATTGGATGTACTGCCTCCAAAGAGTATATCGCTGGTAGCCATAGCCGTAGCGCTGGGGTTTTGCATGTATTTCACGCCGGAATCCAGCTGGAGGGCGATGGCTTCGTATACGGCCTGTCCCTTGTCGTATTTGGGCTGGATGGAGGTGGTGCCTTTCAGGGCGTCGGTGTAAGGCACATCATTATACTGGTCTACCAACTGCTGAAAAACGAAGGCTTTCATAATCTTTGCCGCTCCCACGTAGAAGGGTTTATTCTGGAGCTTTGCGGATGTCTCCACATAATCGTAATCTTCGAGGTTGCGATAAAAGGTAGTCCAGCTGCCGGAGTAGGTGTCATTGGTTTGTTTGTAGGAAGCCACGTCGCTGGCGCTGATGGCATAGCTGCCGCTGGGCGCCCAGTAACCCATCCATCCGCATAAATAGGTGTACCCTGTGAGCTGGGTGCTTACTGTCACTTTCAGCGCATTTGGCAATACCAGCTCTGGGGTGGTATTCGTAGCCGCATTGGGGTTATTATTGATATCGAAATAATTCTTTGAGCAGCCGGCGCCAAGGATCAGCAATACGGCGGGAATATATAGTTTAATATGCTTTCTCATTGTCGAATAATTTAGAGTGTCACTAAATGATCCGTCTATTCAGAATGTAACTCCCAGGTTGAACCCGATGAACTTGGTAGGCGGCAACTGGTTGATATCGGTGGTCCCGATACCGTTGCCGATGGTATTACTGAACTCAGGGTCTGACCATACATTATCCTTTGCTTTCCAGGTCAGCAGGTTCCTGCCTATCACGGACACGCTCAGGCCATTGACTATCTTCAAACGGCTGAGAACAGATCTGTCGAAATTGTAAGTCAGGGATATCTCCCTTAATTTCCAGAAGTCCGCGCTGTTGACATAGCTGCTGCCGGCGGTGTTCCATACATTGGCCCAGAAATAGAGGTTCCCATCCTGTACGTTGACATTGGTGTTGGGTATGTATTTACCGGGCGACACCTGTATCACCGAGTTTGGAATTATAAATGCCTGCCGGCCGGAGGATGCTGAATAGGCTGACACGCCTGTGAAATCCAGGCTGCTGCCAAGCGAGTTGAATATGACGGCACCAAAGCGTCCGTCTGCCACGGCAGCCAGTCTAAAGCCTTTATATTGCACGGAAGCGATGAGTCCTATCCGTGTCGGAGGGTTGGTGGTCCCGAATTTTTTCTGGTTGGGATCCAGTGTGGGATAGCCGGTGGTAGCGCTTACCACGATGTGTCCCTGCGGATCGCGCAGCCAGTCATTTGATTTGATAATGGGATAGGGATCGCCTACGGATGCAAAGGAGTTTGAGCCGACGTTTACGTCGGTGAGGCCATAGCCCAGGGTTTTGACGGTGTTCTTGTTGTAAGAGTAGTTGGCGGCCAGTTCGACGGTCCATCCGGAAACGTTGTCCAGTACTTTACCTTTCAGGTCCAGCTCGACTCCCTTGTTCACCATTTCTCCTGAATTTACATAAGCGGAGGTGAAGCCTGTTGCTGAAGAAATAGTAATTGGGATGGTCTGGTTATTGGTGACTGTATGATAATAGGCGGCGGAGAAGTTTATCCTGCTCCTGAGAAAGCTCAATTCCATTCCCACTTCTTCATCCGTGCTGAATTCGGGCTTGATATTGGGGTTGGCGAATGCGCCGTTGACCGTATAGCCCGCTATATTTCCGAAGGGGAAGCCGGCGCCGGCATTAAAGGTATTTTGCAGCGCATAGGCGCCAATGCTTACCTGGGCGGTCCGGCTATAGGCGCCCCGGAGCTTACCGAAACTAAGGATGTGATTGTTCCGGAGGCCGGGTAAAGCTTCGGTAAATACAAAGGAGGCGTCCACTGCCGGGTATAGATAAGAGCGATTGGATTTAGCAAGCAGGGAGGTCCAGTCGTTCCTCAACGATCCGTGCAGAAAGAGGTAGTTGTTGTACCCGACGGTGAGATCACCGAATACGCCCAGCAGTCTCGTCTCTTCCTTGTATTCGCCTACTATGGGGATACCTAACCGATTGCTGATATTGTAAAAATTGGGTATCACCAGTGTACCGGCGTTGTCTCCCATAAGCCGGAGCGTATTGACGACGAGGGACGTACCGGCAATAAGCCGGAAGTCGAACTTTCCTTCCGCATGGTGTATAAATGCCAGGAAATCGCTGGTCAGGCGTTGGTTATAGCTTGACGCATCGCCTTCCGAAGGGGAGAACTGTTTTACTGAGCTGGGGATATTTCCGGAGTTCAGTGTGTCGGCGATGGCCCATGGTGCAAAAGTGTAGCCTGCCTGGGTGTATTTATTGTTGTAATCGTTGCGTGCTATACCGGCTCTGTACAGTAATTCGAGCCATTTCAAGGGTTTGAGGTTGAGGGCGAGGTTGGCTACCAGGTCATTGGATCTTTCATCCAGCCTGGTCTGGTCTATCTGCCACCAGGGATTCCCGTAATAGGCGTTAAAGTAACCATCGGGGCTGGCAAACGGGTCGGTCTGCCAGTTCTTGTATTTCCGCAGGTTTACGTCTGCCGGGGAGTTGATGATCGTCCAGTATAGGGGTCTGTTCTGGAAATAGGAGCCGCCACCGGCATAACCTGCTGTCATTGCTGTTGTTCCCCAGGTGAACGGCACACCTGTACCCGGGGTGGTGTTGGTATGTCTAAGGGTATAGCCCAGGGTATAGTCTACCCGGAATATGCCGGTGGTCCTGGACCCGTTGAGACGGATGGTATTACGCCGATCGTGGTCTTTGGGAATGACGCCACTTTTATCTACGTCTTCGAAAGACATATAGAACCTGCTTTTGTCGTCCCCTGAGGAATAGGAGATGCCGTTGATCCAGGTGATCCCGTTGTTGAAAAAGCCTTTTTTTGCATTGGGCACAGCGGCATAACGAATGGAATCCTGTTTGATATAAAAAGAGCCATCGGGTCTGTAGATACGGATGGGAGCGCCGATGGGGACCAACTGACCATTGAAGCGCGGGCCATAGTTTTGGTTCTCATACGGAACATACGGTACATAAGGGCTACCGGGTATCATCACCAGGCCGGGGGATGAAATGGCTTCTCCGCCATATTGCCCGAATTCATTCTGAAAATCGGCGGTATAAGCGATGGATTCGACCTGGAGTGAACTGTTCAGTCTTATCTCGGGTCTTCCGGCTTTTCCTTTTTTGGTGGTAACGATGAGGACCCCGTTGGATGCAGCGGAGCCGTAAAGTGCGGAAGCCGAGGCGCCCTTCAGGATGGTGGAGCTTTCAACGTCGTCAGGATTGATGGAATTCAGATAGCTGATGGGCAGTTGTATGTCATCCACTACCAGCAAGGCCTGGTTGTTACCAAGGATAGACCGGTTACCCCTCAGGGTTATACGAACATCGGGTTTTACGCCATTGTTCACCAGGTTGATCTGTAATCCGGAGACTTTTGCTGCCAGGCCATTGGCCAGGTTTGTCACTTTTGCCTGGGTCAATTCTTCGGCGGAGAGCCTGGTAGTAGAATAACCCAGCTCTTTGGGCTGCCGCTTGATACCAAGGGCCGTCGTGACTACGACTTCCGCCAGGTTGGATGCCTGTTTGTCTATGACGATCTCTACTGTTTCGTCAGATCCGGTGATGATAAATGTTTTGGGAGCAAAGTCGACACCTGAAGCGACGATCTTATCGCCTACTTTGGCCTTGATGATGAAGTATCCGTTCTCGTCGGCGCTTACGCCGTATTTGCCGTTTTCGGATTTGATGGAGGCATATGGCACCGGCAATCCACTTTTGTCGACTACCCGGCCTTTGAAAGATCTAAGTTGAGCCGCTGCCATTGTAGAAATGAGCAATAGGCCCACTGCGAGGGTTGTTATTTTTCTCATGTGCACGCAGTTTTTGTGGTTAACTAATAAGGAATAGGATAACCGCAATACTAATTACTGCTTGTAATGGCTATGGCACTTTGATGGAAGATAGGATGGGTTTGCTGTTTGGACGATGTTGGAGATTTAAAGATTGGATTGGAATATATTCCTTGATACAAAGGTATATTCATTTTTTATATATAAAAAAATATTTATTTTCTAGTGCGTAATAATAAATTAAAAAACAATAATTTATGAAAAAATATTATTATTTAAAATAATTAAATTTTCTATTAAACGGGACGATTGGAGGGTAGATAGCTGGTAAAGTTTGGGAGGGGGAGGGCTTTTTTAAGCCGCCTGTGTACTGATGTATCTCACCAGGCTACGCTTGGCAATGGGCAGGAGTGTTTCGTCCACGGGGAACTTCAATTCAGTCTCGATGGAGTAAACGGCCGGATTGGGAAGCGATGTATTTACACGGATAAGCTCGGCCTTGATATTTTCATATGTATTGACGATGTTGCGTGTCCAGCTGTCGATGTATTCGGTGCGAATGCTGCGATAGCGCTCGTCATGTTTTTCAAAAAAGCTCAACCTGTATTGATAGACGCGGGTGTCGGAATAACTCCCTTCGCTGAGGAAAAAGTATCCTTCATGATTGTCCAGGGGGATCAATCCTACCGGAAAGATGGTCAGCTTGTCTTCCACAAATTCATAGATCTCGGTGCCGCTGCTGATGGCATTCTTCATCTTCTGGGACGCGTAATTGATGATGTCTTCCAATTCCTGCATCAGTTCGTCATCTTCGATGAGCAATTCGTA
Organism: Chitinophagaceae bacterium; assembly: GCA_017307755.1. Taxonomy (GTDB): domain Bacteria; phylum Bacteroidota; class Bacteroidia; order Chitinophagales; family Chitinophagaceae; genus Puia. Next base: position 159,684 of record JAFKGQ010000005.1, read on the forward strand.
CAGCACCTGGAGCTTTTCGAGCTGTACACCCGTCAGTTTTTTTGGGAACTGTTCCTGGAGGTACTTTTTGTTTTCCCGGAAAGCCACGAGGTTATTGTAGTGGAAGATAATATCGGACAGCTGCGGATAGAGCTTATTCTGCGAGAAGTGTTGGTGGATCTCCTGAAGATAAGCCAGCAGGGTGTATTTCTTTAATTCGAAATCTATATACCCATCTGCAAACCAAGTTTCGGATAGTGTCTTCATCGGACGTCCTTTTAATGAATATACAAAAAAGCCCTGGCAAAAACTACACCCATATCGTTAATATTTTAACGATAAAACGGTCTTTTAAGTATGTCCGGAAAGGTTCCTACAATTCGCGATCCGGCGGGAAGCGTTCCAGTTCATTGGCAACGGCGGTCAAGAAGGTGGCTCCCAGGCTGCCGTCTACGATGCGGTGATCGTAGGAAAGGGATAAGTACATCATATGACGGATGCCGATGGCGTCGCCGTCAGGCGTCTCCAGTACTACCGGTCTTTTTTTGATGGCGCCGACGGCCAGGATGGCTACCTGGGGTTGATTGATGATCGGAGTGCCCATCAGGCTTCCAAAAGTACCGACATTGGTCATGGTAAAAGTACCGCCCTGGGTATCTTCCGGCCGCAGTTTGTTCTGCCGTGCGTTTTCCGCCAGTGCATTCACCTGCCGGGCCAGGCCTGTCAGGTTGAGCTGATCGGCCTGACGTATCACGGGCACGATCAGATTGCCACTGGGCAGAGCAGTAGCCATGCCGATGTTGATGTCTTTTTTTATGATGATCCTGGTACCGTCAACAGAGCTGTTGACAAGTGGATATTTCTTGATACAGTGTACGATGGCTTCTATGAACAAAGGAGTGAAGGTGAGTTTTGTACCTTCTCTTTTTTCAAATTCCTTTTTTACTTTATCCCTCCAATGCACCAGGTTTGTGACGTCGGCCTCGGTGAAGCTTGTGACGTGAGGACTGGTGTGCACGCTATGTACCATATGGTCGGCGATCAACCGGCGCATCCTGTCCATTTCCATGATCTCCACATTGCCGGAGGGCAGCGGTGTAACGGTTGAAGTGGTAGTACCTATAATAGGGTTGGGGGCGGCGACGGGTGTATAAGTCTGAGGAGCGGATGTCACTTTGGGAGGTGACTGGATGGGTTTGCCTGTTCTCCTGCCTTCCACATACTGCAGGATATCTTTTTTTGTGACCCGTCCTTCATTACCGCTGCCCGGGATATTTTCCAACTCATGGAGGGCTACCCCTTCGCTGGCGGCTATGTTTAATACCAGCGGCGAGTAAAAACGATTGGCTGGAATGACATCGGCGGCGGGATGGCCATTGGTTTTTGGGGTGGTCTGGGTTACGACCGCTGCCGGTTCGGGACGGACTACGGGCTCCTTACGTGCAACCGGGGGTTCTGTCACCGGTGCGGCCGGGCTGTTGCCTGCCATGGCGCCTGTACGTATACGGGCGATGACAGAGCCGACCGGAACTACATCATTGGTCTGAAAAAGAACCTCTTCCAGGACACCTTCGGCGGTGGAAGGGACTTCAGAATCCACCTTATCAGTGGCAATCTCCAACAGGCTTTCATCTTGCTTTACGGCATCACCGGGTTGTTTAAGCCACTTCAGGATAGTGGCTTCCATGATACTTTCACCCATTTTTGGCATCACCAGGTCAACAAGAGGCATAATGATATATCGGTTTTAAAATGTAGAGATTATTTACAGGGTGCGGATCAGGGCCAAAGGTATGTAAATATTTGGTATCCAACCTATCCAACCGTCAGTCGTCGGACAGGATGAATTTTCTCAACAGATTCATGGCATTTGTTGCAGTTAATTCAATATTCCGGAGCCTGTCAAACCGGAACCAGAATCGTTGGGTGGAAATCCTTTGATGGTTTCCAACAGCCACCCAGGCAGTACCTACGGGTTTTTCCGGGCTTCCGCCATCCGGCCCCATAATACCGGAGGTCACCACTACATAGTCTGTACCCAGGGTGGCCAGGGCGCCTGCTGCCATTTCGCGAACCGTTTCCTCGCTGACGGCCCCTACGGTGGTCAGGGTGGCGGCGTTGACGCCCAGTACTTCTTCCTTCACTTCATTTGCATAACTAACGACGCTGCCTTTGAAATATTGGCTGGAGCCGGGAATGGAGGTGATCAGATGGGCAATATAGCCTCCCGTGCAGCTTTCGGCCGTACCTACAGTCTTTCCCCGGGTCTTCAGAAGCTTACCCAGGGCCTCCTGCAGGGTGAGGTCCTCGTCTATGACCATCCATTCGGCCGTCAGTTGTCGCATTTTGGCGAATTGTTCATCCAGCTCTTTGTTCATAGCGGCGGCGTCTTCGCCTTGTATGGTGAGCCGCAGCCGTACCATCCCATAATTAGGCAGGTAGGCCAGCCGGATATATGGCGGAAGTGCCGTTTCGAAGGCTGAAATATGTTCTGCCAAAAAAGATTCTCCAATACCTGCTGTCAGCAAAGTGCGGTGGGCTATGAATGGCAGGTGGAACTTTTCCCTTATAGCCGGCAGTATGGCATCTGTCATCATGCCTTTCATCTCATGCGGCACACCGGGCATGGAGACAAAGATCTTACCTGCTTTTTCAAACCACATGCCCGGCGCCGTGCCTCTTTTGTTGGGGATCACGGTGCATACATCGGGTACTTCGGCCTGTCTGAGGTTGCGTTCGATCATCGGGCGCTGCAATATCTTTTCGAAAATGTGTTTTACATTGGCCAGGGCTCCCTCGTCCACCACCATTTTACCGCCAAAGTATTCATTCAGCAGTGGTTTGGTGATATCGTCGGCCGTAGGGCCCAATCCTCCTGTAATCAGTATGATCTGCGATTGCGCCGACTCGTCGTTGAGCGCCTTCCAGATATCTTCCCATACATCCCCGACGGCCAGGCGGTGCCGGACCCATATACCGGATTTGTTCAACTCCTGCGCCATCCAGGCGCTGTTGGTGTCTATTACCTGTCCGATCAATAGCTCATCTCCAATGGTGATTATACTTGCTGTCAGTTTTTCCATCCTGTAAAGTTGGATAATTCAAAAAAAAATATAAATTTAGGGCATTATGGAATTCGGACAATAAACCCCCGGTTCATCCTGTTGTCCGGCATTAAGTTATTGTTATACTGTTTTCAGCATCGTGTCATAATCTTACCTATTATTAATTTTGACACATCCACCGGGAGTGGTGTCCTGGTGTAGTTGCCCCAGATCCAATATCATCTGAAGACCGGCAGGTCCCGCGTATTAGTTTGTTTAACCATCTCCTCAAATCAACGCGTCATGAAAAATCGCTTTTTCAGTGCACCATGGATTGTCATCCTGGGCCTTTGCCTTATTTATGTATCCTGCAGTAAGAACCATGATCAGCCTGCAAAATCAGAGAAGTACAAGATCGTCACCGGCACCTGGCATCAATCGGATATTGTGCTCAGCGTTACTGTTACCAAGAAGATAAACGGAACAAAATACACATTTCCCGCAGGCACCAGTATGATCACCAACCCTTATATGGCGGCATTTGGCGTAGCTCCACTTTTTGCCCCGACGAAACAAAATATCTATAATTTTACGGACAGCGGAGGGTACCGGATCGACGGCGTCACGAACCTGATCCTTCCGGTGGCAGGCAACAAAGGCAACTGGAGTCTGGATGTATATGATGCTGTGTTGAAGCTGACCACGCCTGACAAGGTGGATGATCCTCACTGGATCGCCGGCGTTGCCAGCGACTCTCTGGCGTTGTCCCTGACGGTAGATATCCCGGGGCTCGGTACGGCCCCGCTGACACTCATCCTCAAACGATCCTGAACTTGCCGACAGACCGACTATACTGCGAAAATGAGCTACTGCCGCTGATTGCGGCCGGGGATGAGCAGGCCTTTGGCAGGCTGTATCACCAGACCAATGCGGGATTGTACAATGCGGTGATGATTTATGTCAAAGACCCGCAGACGGCGCGTGAGATCGTGCAGCAGGTGTATATCAGGATATGGGACAGCCGCCATTTGTTGAACAATGTACGCAGCCTGAAAGATTATCTTTTTGTCCTCTCCCGCAATGCCGTGTTTGATCATCTGAAACGACATACGGTGGAGATCAGGCATCTGGCGGAGCTTCGCAAGCTGACGTCCGTACTGGACGACCAGGTAATAAGTCATATACAGGAGCGGGAATGCGAGCTTTTGCTTCACCAGGCTGTCGCGGGGTTGCCCCGCCGGCAGCGGGAGGTATATCTGTTGGCATCCGAGGAGGAAATGAGCTATGATAAGATTGCCGCCCGTATGCGGGTGTCCAGGCTGACGGTCAAAAGACATTTGGAGCTTGCCCGCCGGCAAGTCCGCAAGTATATGCACCATTACCTGCATCATGAGGCGTTGCTGCCCCTGCTGATCTTTTTTTCCACGTTGCTTCCGTGATGATAGTATGGATTAAAAAAAAATCTCTCTTCTATTGGGCCATTTGCTTTGGAGGCATGTCTTTACAGGGATATGCATCTTTTAATCGTTGTTTATGAGCAGGGAGCGATTTGAATACCTTTTGGGACTTTATAAGTCCGGTGGATTGACGCAGGCGGAATGGGACGAATTGCGGGAAGCGATCCGGCAGGGCGTTTACGATCCCTTGCTGGAGAAGGATTTCCGGGCTTTGCTGGAAGAGGGAGGACGGCATGAGAGCTGGACAACCGAAGCGGAGAACGCCGTATGGCGTGGGATACAGCAAGGCCGGAGGTCTGGTAAGTCAAAGGTATCCAATATGCGGCGTCTGCTGGTACGAGGAAGCGCCGTTGCTGCCAGCATAATTGTCTGTTTTGCACTGACCTGGAGGTTCCTGTCCCATATTCATCCGAATGCAAAGAAAGTGACTGCCGTTGCCAACAATGACGTTGCGCCCGGCGGCAACAAAGCGATCCTCACGCTGGGCAATGGCACGCAGATCATTCTCGACGGCCGGCAGGACGGCCGGATCGCCCGGCAGGGATCGACCTCTGTCCTCAAATTCAATGGAGTCATTTCTTATTCCCGGGATGCAGGGCGAATGCCTGCGGAAGGGGATGCCGGCACCTCATTATACAATACGATCACTACCCCGAGAGGCGGGCAGTACGAACTGGTGCTTCCGGATGGCAGCCGTGTATGGCTGAACTCGGCCTCGTCCCTCCGATTTCCCACTGCTTTCAAAGGAACGCGGCGGGAGGTGGAGCTGAAAGGGGAAGGATATTTCGAAATAGAGAAGGATGCAGAGCGGCCGTTTGCCGTATCGGTGAACAATATGAAGGTGCAGGTACTTGGTACGAGCTTTAACACCATGGCTTATCCCGACGAGCGAACGATAAATACAACACTGCTGGACGGCGCTGTCATTGTCGCGCAAGGGGATATGCAGAAGAAACTGGAGCCTGGCCAGCAGGCTGCCCTGGACAGTATCGGGCATCGTCTGTCTGTACGAAGGGTGGATATCCGGCAGGCTATTGCCTGGAAGACGGGACTGTTTGAATTTGATAACACGGACCTGGCTACCGTCATGCGTCAGGTAGCCAGATGGTATGATATAGAGGTGATATACCAGGCGAACCCGGACAAGACGCTGCTGGGTGGGAGCATCAGCCGGAGTCTGAACCTGAAGGAAGTGCTCAGTCTGCTGGAAACCAATGGGATCAACCATTTTAAAATAGAGGGAAAAAAAGTATTTGTGCTACCGTAGCACCTGATAAAAGCCGGGAGTGCTACCAACACTCCCGGCAGCAGCTGCAGAGGGACCGCGGCTGCGTTCGGGGACTATGTAACACAATAATCTGGCGGATCATATAATTACATCACCCCAACAATGCAAATCTATGCAATTAAGGGCTCTTTGCAACCTCCTGTTCGCGAAGCGGAGGCTGTTATCCAAAATCTTTTTGTCGATGGTGTCGGGACCGGAGCAGTCCGGATATCCGGGTCTAAAAAAAGTTGTCCGTGTAATGAAACTCACTGCTTGCTGGATGCTTGTATTTTGTCTGCAGGTAAGCGCCCGTAGTTTCTCTCAGAAGGTCACGCTTTCCGTAAGGAATGTGCCGTTGCAGACGGTGTTCCGGGAGATCACCCGGCAGACGGGTGTTTCTTTTGTATATAGGGAAGCGCTGCTGGAAGGCATCGATCCAGTGACGGTGCATGTGAAGGATGCGACTATTGAAGAGGCGCTCAATGCCTGTCTGAGGGATCGTCCGATAGGATATAAGCTCATAGGAAAAAACATTGTTATCCGGAAGGAAGTCTCATCTGCAGGCGCTGTGGCATTGCCCGACTCGGTACAGTATGCGGAACCGCCACCCCGTGAGATCCGGGGGGTGGTCCGTACGGTCAACAATGCGCTTTTGGAAGGGATCACGGTTACGGAGAAAGGTACGAACAATGCTACCACTACCCGGCTGGACGGCAGCTTCCGGCTGAGAGTGGCGGGGTCTGACGCTGTACTGGTATTCAGCTCCATCGGCTTCAAGACGGTGGAGATCGCGCTCAACGGCCGTATGCAGGTGGAAGTGATCCTGGAGACGTCTTCCCAGGAGCTGTCCGGTGTGGTGGTGACGGCCCTGGGTATCACGAGGGCGCGCAAGTCGCTGGGCTATTCGGTGGAGGAAGTGGGAGGACAGGAATTCACCCGGGTGTCCCAGGAGAATATCCTCAATGGAATGTCGGGTAAGATACCGGGTGTGACGATCAATGCTACGGGGGGTGCCGGATCTTCTGTAAGCATGATCATCAGAGGCGCCACCTCACTGTCCAGCGACAACCAGCCGCTGTTTGTTGTGGATGGGGTGCCTATCGTCAATACGCTGAATAATATCAGCCAGGTGGGTATCGACAACCGGGTAGATTACGGCAATGCGCTTTCCAGCATCAACCCTGAAGACATCGAGAGCGTCTCGGTACTCAAGGGACCCAGCGCCGCGGCACTCTATGGTTCCAGGGCGGGCAACGGGGTTGTCCTTATCACTACCAAATCGGGACGCGCCTCCCGGAAGCTGACTGTTACGGCGACCTCCAGCACGGTGTTTGACATACCCTACAAATTCCTGAAATTCCAGCATAAATATGGATCGGGCCAATTTTCCGCCATTCCTGTTTCGGTGAGCGGTAACCTGCTGACCAATCCTTTTGGCAGTCTGATCCAGGAGAATGCGGGAGCTACCTATGGCGCGGAACTGGACAGGGGATATAAGGAGGTGCAATGGAACAGTCCGCTGGACTCCAGCGGCAATCCTATCCCTGAACTGCTGGTGTCTCACCCCAACAATATAAAGAACTTTGTGCAGACGGGGATCACTACTACCAATGGGATATCTGTTGCCAATAATAACGAGCAGATGTCCTACAGGCTGTCCTATGCGAATATGTCCAACAGGGGTCTTATCCCGCATTCCGACCTTTACCGCAACAGTCTGAGTCTGAATACAGGATTGCGGGTGAACCGGAACTTCCGTCTCAGCACCAATATCGATGTCAGCAGGAATAATTCCGACAACCGTCCTGCAGGCGAAAGGGGAACGAACCCGCTTCAATGGGCTTATAATGTCTCTCCGCATACAGATATCCGTGACCTTCAGCAGTATTGGATGCCGGGCCAGGAGGGGATACAGCAGCGCTCGCAGTACAAAGGCGCCTATAACAACCCCTATTTTCTGGCAAACGAGGTGCGGAACAGCTTTGTCCGGGATCGTTTGTTTGGGAATGTCCGGGCCGACTGGCAGTTGTCACCTTCTTTCAGCCTGATGGCCCGTTATGCGCTGGATACTTATAGCGAAAAACGGGAAATGAAGATCGCGCAAAGCTATACAGACGACCCCGGAGGCGCTTATGGCATCATCGATCTAAAAAATTTCGAGAGCAATGCAGACTTCCTCCTTACCTACAAAAAGGAATGGAACGATCTCAGTCTTTCGGTGTCCGTGGGCGGCAACACCCGTTATCAGAAGGCCTCCAATGTGACGACGGCTACGAAGGATGGCACAGGTCTGATCGTACCGGGCGTGTTCTCTATCCAGAACATACTGCCTGACAACCTGAATTATTCCAGTTATCTGTCGGAAAAAGGCGTGAACAGCATTTACGGTCTGCTGAACCTGGGCTATAAGGATATGATCTTTTTAGATATCACGGACAGGAATGACTGGTCCAGTACCCTTCCCCGTGCGCAACCCTATTATTACCCTTCGGCCTCGCTGAGCTTGTTGGTAAATGAGATAGCGGGCATCAAATCGCCGGCGATCAGCCTGATCAAGCTGAGAGGAGGCATTGCCCAGGCAGGCAATGATGCCGGGCCCTACCAATTGCAGTCGGTGCTTACCAATGCGGGGTCCTGGAGCGGGATCCCCCGGCTGACCACATCGGGCACCATGCTCAACCCGGACCTTAAACCGGAAATAGCCACTTCGTACGAAGCGGGGCTTGACGTCAATCTGTTCAGGAACCGTCTGCGTTTTGCGGCCACCTATTATATGGTGGAGAATAAAAACCAGATCTTTAGCACGAAGACGCCGCCCTCGTCGGGCTTTTCTTCGAAGAATATCAATGCCGGGCTGCTTCGCAGCAAGGGTATCGAACTGTCACTCGGAGGCACTCCCGTCCAGGGCAGGAACTGGAGGGTTGATGTCAATGCGAACTTCACCCGCAGCCGTACACGGATCATCAAGCTTTCGGACGACCTGCCGTATTATACCTTGTGGACGGATGGCAAGGGCGGAGCATGGACTTATGTCGGAGATGAGATCGGGGATATCTACGACGCAAAGATGGTCACGGTGACGGATAAAGCGTCTCCCTATTACGGATATCCGCTGCTGGACAATACCGGCAAATGGCAGTCCATCGACGCAATCAATACCAGGAACAAGATCGGCAACTTCAACCCGGACTTTATTTTAGGATTTCAGTCTACTATCTCGTATAAAAGCTTTAGTCTGAGCTTTACGCTCGACTGGAGGAATGGCGGCGATTTCTTTTCCCAGACCTATCGTTATGGCGAAGAGTATGGACAATCCTCCCTATTCTATGATCATCTGATCAACCCGGGCATGCGGACGGGGCAGCAATTGAGGGATTACCTGGTAGCCAACCAGGACAAGCTGATACGAAGCACGGGCAATAACTTCCCCCTGGTGGGTGGACCTACGCCACAGTACAACGGATTCCCATTTGTCTACGGCCCATATACGCTGCCTTATGGCGGTGTGTTCGTACCGGGCGTGCGGGCTTCAGGGTTTGATGCCAACGGGAATCCCACGGGCTATATCGAGAACCTGGGTCAGAATATCAACAGCCCTAATGGTACGGCCGTCCTTCCTTTTGCGGGAGCCACGGCATGGAGCTTTACCCGTGCATTTACTTTTCCAGCCTCTTATCTCAAACTGAGGGAGATATCCTTTGCTTACGAGCTGCCTGTGAAAGCGATCAAGGCGGCGAAGGTGCAGAGCGCCACTATTTCGCTGTACAGCAGGAATATAATCTTATGGACGGCGGCCAAGATCAATATTGATCCGGAGAATGCTTTTCAACCTTCCACCACCATACAGGGGTCAGGCAGTCAATTCAAGCAGGGTATCGAGCGATATAACGTAAACCCGTGGGTAATACCTGTCGGGGTTAAGTTGAACGTAATATTTTAAGACACTACTAATTTGTAAAAGATGAAACCAATGCATAAGATAAAGAGGGTGATTATTTTGGGGGGGATGCTCTTTGGGATTTTTTCTTCTTCCTGCAGAAAGCACCTGGAGCAGTTGAACCAGAACCCTAATGGAGCCAACCCGGCTACCACCAATCCCAATCTTGTACTTTCCACTGTGCTTACGGCCACCGGTCAGCAATACGTAAAGCTGGGATTTGGGGACATTGCTGGCGTCATGCAGCATACGCAGGCGGATGGCTGGACAGGCAATCACAACGAATATGACTGGAGCGGGTCCAATGACTGGTCGCCTTATTATGACATACTCCGGAACAATAAATATGTTTATGACCGGAGTGTAACCCTGGGTTATGAATTGCAGCAGGGTGTTTGTCTGGTGATGAAGTCGATGGTTTTTGGCCTTATAGCAGACCTTTACGGCGACGCCCCGTATAGCCAGGCGCTGCAAGGGGAAGAGAGCGGCAACACTCATCTTTTTCCTGCCTTTGACAAGCAACAGGATATCTATACAGGCGTACTGGCAGACCTGGCGAAAGCCAATACTTTATTGTCCAAAGCCAAAACGGCTTATAACAGCACGATCGATGCGGTGGATGTGTATTATGGAGGAGAACCGTCGAACTGGCGTAAGCTGGCTAATTCCCTGGCCTTGCGTTATTACATGCGTCTTTCCGAGAAGTCACCGGAGGTTGCAAAGGCGGGTATCGAGAAGATAGCGGGCGATCCTGCGACCTATCCAATCCTTACTACGGCTGCGGAGGACGCCCTGATGGGGTTTGCGGGGGCCAGCGGATCCGACAGCTGGCCTTCGAATGTCAACTATAACGCGGACAGTGTCAACTACCGTGTGACAAAGATGTGCTCCTCTTTTGTGAAGGCGCTTGTATCCCTTCATGATCCGAGGATCGGTGTCTGGGCTAACAAAGTGCAGGTATTTCTGCATGTGAATGATAACCTTCCTACCGGGACGGACAGGATCGCCGACACGACTGTAGACGGCGAGGCGCGGAAAGTCCGGTATCTTTCTCCGGATGTGCTGGCGGGTAAAGGTCTTTCGGAAAGTGATATCAACCAGGATCCGAACTATGTGGGGATACCTCCGGCCATTGTAGGCGGTCCTGTATATAATATGGGTCCGGATGCCGCTCAAGCTGCCCACAATCCCCATGTATCGTGGTTGAATAATATCTACATGAGCGCCAGCGGTCCTCTTTTGAAGGCCCGGCTCATGACAGCGGCTGAGGTCCATTTCATCCTGGCGGAAGCGGCTCTTAAAGGTTGGGCCGCGGGGGACGCCGGAACGCATTACAATGCGGCGATTAAGGCTTCTCTGACGGCCTGGGGACTGGCGGGACAGTATAATGCATATATTTCCCAGGCTGCTGTCTCCTATGCCGGGACGGTAGAGCAGATCATTACACAGAAATGGATTGCCTCCTGGACGGCTGCCACCGAATCCTGGTTCGACTTCCGCCGCACGGGCTATCCCGCCCTGATTTCCGGCCCAAATGCCAAGGCTCCGGTGCTGCCTATACGATTTTATTACATGCTGGATGAACGTAACCTCAACCCTGCCAATATCAAGATCGCAGAGGGCAATCTGGAAGTCACCACTTATTCGGGTTATGGCGATGATGCCACTAACGGACATAAGAACAGCGCCTGGTCCAAGCCCTGGGTCAGTCAGGGAACGGGTAAACCATGGTGATCACATTCAAGACCGAACAATGAAGAGGATATTTCTTTATCTGCAGACAGCGCTAATGCTGACTCATATGATCGAAGCGCGAGCCCAGGGGTTCAAAGCGGGGGCAGCGATGCGTATTATCACGCCGGCCCCTTTGTTACCCGTGTCCGGCGGCATCGGCAAACCCAACCCGTCTCATATAAAAAAAGGGGAATTGACGGTCCGGGCGCTGGTGATGGAGCAGGGCAGCACGCGTATTGCCGTCGTAGGCGTGGACAACCTGGGCTGGACGGCTTTTCTGGGTGACAAAAGCCGGGCCCTTATCAAGGGGATATTGCCTGAGAATATTTTGATCGGCGCTACGCATACGCACAGTGCGCCGGACGCTTATGCTTTCCCGGACGAGACGGGCAGGACCACTGCGGATCTGCGATACCTCGACTGGTGCACGCATCAGATAGCCGACGCGGTGAACGAAGCGGTGAAGAACCTGGAACCGGCCGTACTGAAGACGGCAGTGGGAGAAGCGAAAGGCAAGATCGCATACAACTATTATGCGGAGCAGCTTTACGACCCCCGATGCGGGGTGATACAGGCTGTGGCTGCCGGCGGAGCGAAGAAAGGGCGTACGATAGCGACCCTGGTGAACTATGCCATTCATCCTGAAGTGATCGGTAGTCATCGGGGGATACTCAGCCCGGATCTTTGTGGTCCATTATATGAACGCATAGAATCGAAGACGGGTGGTATTGCCTTGTTTATGAATGGCGCCCAGGGCGGGATGGTGACGGCGGACAACCGGCTGGGGAATGGCGGGGAGGCCAATGATTATGAGGAATGTGTGCGCATAGGACAGCTGCTGGCCGACGAAGCTCTGCGGATTGTGGGTGATGCCGTCGTACAGACAAACCCTGCTCTTTACTGCAGCGCCCGAACCATTCGTTTGCCTGTTGAGAACCCGGTAATGAGATATATCCTCAGCAAATCGCCGCTGTCGGGCCCTTCCATGACGGAACAGGATTCGGTGTCCACCCGTATCAACCTGCTGGATATCGGTACGGCGCAGGTGCTCACCGTTCCGGGAGAGGCCCTGCCCAATATCGGGTACTATGTGAAGAGACATATGCGTACCAGCCAGCCCTTCCTTTTCGGGCTGACAAACGACGCGTACGGGTATATCCTCACCAAGGTGGATTTTAAAAGCTTTAAGAGATACGAATATGTCAGCAATACCAGTCTGGGCGAAATGACGGGGGAGATATATATGGAAGAGGCCCTCCGGCTTGTCGGCGAAAGTCCGCCTGCGGATCGCTGAGTATGCCGACGCGCTTCCGATCTCAATTAATATATCAAATACAAAAAATGTTCATGAAGAGAATTATTTTTTTTAGCTGTCTGTTATGGTTGCAGCTGCTGCGGGTCGCGGCCCAATCTTCCGACCCCGCTGGAGAGCCTACCGCGCCCTCCAACGCTCTCCGGCACTATCTTCACAACGGCGATACGACCTTTCGCTGGGAAGTAAAGGAAAGCTATCCTGTCGGGGATGTAACGATGTATAATCTCCTGCTGACCTCGCAGACCTGGCGTGGGATCCGTTGGGTTCATCAACTGGCTGTTTTTGTACCCAAGGAGAACCTTTATGATGGGGCTTTGCTGTTTATTACAGGTGGTTCTGTGAAGAATGGGCAGCCGAAGTGGGCGGGGAGGGATGACAAGCTGCTGAATTCCATCTATACCCTTGCAGAGAAGAACAAGGCCATCGTGGCTGTATTGAAACAGACGCCCAACCAGCCTTTGTTTGACAGTCTGACGGAGGATGCGTTGATCTCTTATACCCTGCACCGGTGGAAAGAAGACGGCGATTATACCTGGCCGCTGTTGTTCCCCATGGTAAAATCGGCTTGTCGCGCCATGGATGCGGTCCAGCAGTTTGCGGACGGGCAATTGCACCATCCGGTGGGCCGGTGGGTCATCTCAGGCGCTTCCAAGCGTGGATGGACTACGTGGCTTACAGGAGCGAACGACTCCCGTGCGGAGGCTATCGGTCCGATGGTCATCGATATCCTCAATATGCCTGTGAACCTGGATTATCAGATCAAGGCCTGGCATGAATACAGTCCCCAGATAGAGGACTATGTTAAGCTGGGTATTCCCCAGGAAGCGCATACCGAGAGCGGAGGCGCCATCAATACCATGGTGGACCCTTATTCCTACCGTCGTCAGCTCTCCATGCCCAAGATGATCTTTATGGGCACCAATGACGAATATTGGGTGGTGGATGCGATCAAGAACTATTACGACAGCATTCCGGGCCGGAATATGATCCATTATGTACCGAATGCGGGTCATGACCTGGGTGGCGGCAAGCAGGCTTTCGAGGCACTGAGCGCTTTTTTCGGGCTGACCTTACGGCATGAACCTTATCCCGTCTGCAGCTGGAGTACGCAGGCGAAGAAAGGGGCCGTCACGGTGACGGTGAAGACTACGCCGGGTGTGCTTACGGATGCCATTCTCTGGTGGGCTGATTCGGAAGACATGATATTCCGCAAATCTATCTGGAAGAGCAAACGATTGAAGGGGGCGGGCAAATCGACGATCGTGTTCACGGAGAAATTTCCCACTGCGGGTTTCCGGGCTTTTTATCTCGATCTCAAATACAAGGACCCTAATGGCGGCGAGTATACGGAGAGCACGCGTATGTTCGTAGCGGATAAGGATGAATTAAAATTGCATTAACTATGAGAAAGCTTGTGATCATTATCATTATTGCGGCAATAAGCATCGGGAGAGGGTTTTCAGCACAGCCTCCGTTGTCGCCCCTGCCTGCTGTCCACAACGGTTTTGTGGTGATCTCCCATCGCGGCAATCATGTAAAGGTCCCGGAGAATACGATCGCTGCGATACAGGAAGCCATCCGGGTCGGGGCCGATTATGTGGAAATAGACCTGCGAACGACGAAAGACGGCCAGCTAGTGCTGAGCCATGATGCCACGGTAGACCGGATGACGGACGGGAAGGGCAAAGTGAGGGACCTTACATTCGAAGAAATCGAAAAATTAAAGGTTGGGAAGAACGAGGGGAGTGTATATCGGGTACCTACGTTCAGGGAGGTGTTGAATGTGTGCAAAGGGCGAATGAACATATACCTGGATTTTAAGGATGCGGACGTGGAGGAAACCTATCGTCAGATAGAAGCGGCCGGCATGGAAAAGCAGGTGGTGGTCTATCTCAACAAGCCGGAGCAGTATAAACAATGGAAGAAGGCGGCGCCTGCCATGCCGCTGATGAGCAGTCTGCCGGATGGAATAAAGACGCCGGAGCAGTTCAGGCAATTCCTGGAACAGGCGCAGCTGGAAGTTTTGGATAATGTTTATGATACGGCTCTGCAGGCTGTTGCGCGGGAGAAGGGGATCGCCCTCTGGCTGGATGTGGAGAGCGCTGACGAGGGTCCTGTACTTTGGGACAAGGCTTTAGCCTGGAATATACAAGGCTTACAGACAGACCATCCGGAGGCATTGGTGGCCTATTTGCAGAAGACGAAGCATCGGGGTGGCCCTAGCGTAAGCGGTGCGGAGAGCAGGGAGGCGTTGCCTTCTTACCGGAAATTATCCGATATCGCCTATGGACCTGACAAGGAGAACATCATGGATGCCTATATCCCCGGTGAATATGGGGATGGGAAAGTCATTGTTTATATACATGGTGGGGGGTGGACGGGAGGCGATAAGAAGGAACTCCCGGCAGCGCTGATCGAAGAACTGACAGGTCGGCGGAAGTACCTGGTCGTTTCTATGAACTACCGCCTTGTAAAGGACGGAAAGAATATCTTCCCGGCGCAGATGGAGGATGTCTCACGTGCGTTGAAATTCATTTCGGACCAGGCGACGAAATATCATTATGATGGAAATTCATTTGCATTGATGGGCGGCAGCGCGGGCGGCCACCTGGCTATGTTATATGCCTATGGGTATGATACGGCAAGACAGGTGAAGACGGTGGTGGATCTTTGGGGGCCTACCGATCTTTCGGATAAAGCCGTTCGCGAAGGGAACAGGGAGGCAGACAGCAAGGTGGTGAATTTGCTGGGGGTAGCCGATCCGCAGGCACAGGTATGTCGTGACGCCAGCCCCTATTACCGGGTCAGCAAGACATCTGGTGTTCCTACCATCCTGTTCCATGGGGAAGATGACCCACTGGTGGATGTCAGCCAGGCAAAAAAGATGTATGAGAAGCTATTGTCCCTGGGTGTGCCGGTGGAGCTGAAGGTGTACCCACATGAGAAGCATGGGGTAGGGGCTGGCGCTGCCGCGGATGTTTTTGCCAGGACGCTGGCATGGCTGGACAAATATTATCCTTCCCGGGTACAGGCGGATACGCGTCCCTATGCCGAACGGCTTGGGTGGCCGAAGGGCGCCAAGGTCATCATCCTTCATGTGGATGATGCGGGGATGTCGATCAATTCCAACGAAGGGGCCATTAATTCCATCGAAAAGGGTGCCGCTACTTCCACGAGCATCATGATGCCTTGTCCCTGGGCGGCAAGCTTTGCTAAATATGCGGCTGAAAAGGGATATGATGCGGGGCTGCATCTTACGCTGACGTCCGAATGGCATCATTACAGGTGGGGGCCGCTGGCCGGTGTAAAGCAGGTGCCCGGACTGACGGATAAAGAGTGGTGTCTCTGGCCTGAGCCGGAAGATGTCGTGCAGCATGCCAGCGCCGATGAGGTGGAGTCAGAGATACGGGCGCAGCTGGCCAGGGCTTTGTCACTTGGGTTACATCCGACGCATCTGGATTCGCATATGGGTACTTTATTTGCCACCCGGGCTTACCTGGAGAGATACATCAAGGTGGGAATAGAGAACAGGATACCTGTGATGTTCCCGGGCGGTAATAACAAGCTGCTGGCTGCGAATATGAAAGGAGGCGCGGACCTGTTGAAGGATGCCGCTGCCGTAGGGGAAATGATCTGGAAAGCAGGCTTGCCCGTGCTGGATGACCTTGTCACTTACAGCGGGGATTGGAAGCCGCAGCCGGTGAATGGGAAGATAAGCCCGGAAGCATATGGAAAGTATAAGGTCCGCAAGCTGGAAGAAGCCATTGACAGCATGCAGCCGGGGGTAGCGATGTTTATCGTGCACAGCTCGGTGGTGACGGACGATTTCAGACATATCTCCGGCTCGGGTGATAGCCGCAATGCGGATATGCTGGCTATGATGGACCCAGGTCTTAAGGCATATATCCTTTCAAAGGGTATTATACTCACCACCTGGCGGGAAATGATGGAGCGGCGTCAAAAATATGGCGCCAGTTTTTCTTCCAGGTAAGCCGGCATATTTGTCTTTTCTTTTGTATCTCTTTTTAAAAAATACAGCAGCACCTTTCCTACGGTGAGCAGCTTGCCCTGTTCATTATATACCTCCTGATGGAATGTGATACGATGTCCCTCGGGCATTTCCCTGATGGTTGTACGAACTGTCAGCAGATCGTCATAATGGGCAGGGCGGAGGTATTTTGCTGTAAATTCCACTACGGGGAGGATGACACCGCCGGCTTCCATATTTTTATAGCTTAGTCCCAACTGGCGGATGGCTTCCACTCTTCCCACTTCAAAATATTGTGCGTAGTTGCCGTAGTAGACAACGTCCATCTGATCTGTCTCGGCATAGCGGACCCGTATTTGTGTTTCGCTGGTGTACATTTTGTAATAGGATTATGATTTACTTTTATCTTCCCATCATACCATCCACGCTGAAGCGGCCGGGGCCTATGAGCAGAATGGAAGAAAAGGCAGTGAGATACAGAAGAGCGAGCTCCTGATGATCAAGGCCCTGTCCTTTATGAAAGAGAAAGGCGGCCACCGCCAATTGAATGACCAGCACCAGCGCGGCAAAACGTGTGAAGAGTCCCAGGACCAGCAACAGGCCGCAAAAGATCTCCGCAAATAGCACGAGGATGAGCGACCATTTATGACCGATGTGGAACGGATCGAAAAAGATGGCCTGCTGGTTGCTGAAGTGCATCAGCTTGGGAAAGCCATGGTGGATACAGATGATCAGGCCGAAGGTCAGGCGCAGTAAGAGACTGGCGACATTGAAAGCGTTCTCGGAATAGGCGGTGGAGAGAAATTTCTTCATGGTGTTGAATTTATTGGGCGGGTCGAAGATAATAGATTTTAACAGATTTTTCCGGACCTGACGGTCCGGGTTTGATTAGACGCTAAACTATTGCGCTTCGCGCGGCCTCGCTGTGCTCGGCCCTGTGGATAAGTGGACCGATAGCCTCTAATTGCGAACGAAACGTTAAAGGTCCACTTATCCACAGGGTGTTTGGAACGATAATTGGTAAAAGGTAAAATATTTAGAAACTTTAGCGCGTTAACCCCCCCAGGGCCCCCGGCTTGTGGGGGATTGAAAGTAAGGACATTTTAAAAAATAAAGATAAACTGTCTTTTTAGTGAAAAAGCCTGTATTGTTTTTTTTTATCATTCTTTTCAGCTCTTCGTCATTTGCCCAACAGACCAAATATCTGGACGATCCGCAGGCCAGTTTTAAACAGGCCAAAGATTTCTTTCAAAATGAGTACTATAGCCTGGCCTATCCTATCTTCAGAGAGTTGAAATATTCGCTGCGGGAAACGGATCGCAGCAATAATGCCGTGGAATATCAGGATGTAAAGTACTATTACCTGGTGTGCGCCCTGGAGCAGAATGACAGGACGGCTGTAGATCCGGCGCGTGAGTTCATCGATCTGGAGAACAATGCTCCAAGGGTAGGGATGATGAGTTTTCATCTGGCTGAATATTATTTCCGTCAGAAGGATTATACGGCTGCCGTCCGGCTGTACGAGCAGGCCGATATCGAGAACCTCAGCAACAGGGAGATCGCGGACCTTAAATTCCACCAGGGCTATGGCTATTTTACTCAACAACGGTTTGATAAAGCATTACCCTTATTCGACGCCATCCGGCAGCTGCCGAAGGACCCTAATTATATAGACGCCAATTATTATTACGGATTTATCTGTTTTTACCAGAAAAAGTATGGAGAGGCGCTGGCTGCCTTTAAAGTTGTAGAAGATAATCCCCGGTATGAAAAAGTTGTGCCCTATTATGTCGCCAATATTTATTTGGTCCAGGGGCAAAAGGATAAGGCGATCGAATATGCGGAGGCCCGTTTGAAAAAAGGCAATCAGTATTATGACGCCGAGCTGCGGCAACTGGTGGGGCATGGTTATTACGAGAAACAGGATTTTGCCAGGGCCCTCCCTTACCTGGAGCAATATGTCAACCAATCGAAAAAAGTTTCGCGGATCGATCTGTATGAACTGTCATATAGTTATTATCAGACAAAGAATTGGGACAAAGCCATTGCGGGTTTCAAGCAGCTGGGTGGAAAAGAGGATTCGCTGGCCCAGAACTCAATGTATATGTTGGGAGATGCCTATTTAAAGACAGGACAGAAGGCGAATGCCCGTAACGCCTTTCTTTTCTGCAGCTCCAACAGCAGCAACCCGCAGCAGAAAGAAATATCCCAGTTCAATTACGCCAAGCTTTCCTATGAACTGGGCTATCAGGATGTGGCGCTCACGGAATTACAGAGCTTTCTACAGCAATATCCCAACTCCAGTTATAACCGGGAGGCCAAGGAGTTACTGGTAAACGTCCTGGCCAACACCAATAATTACAGGGATGCGATGACGCTGCTGGACAGCCTGGACCATCCTTCCGAGAATGCACGCCGTCTTTATCCCCGGATACTGTATGGCCGTGCTACCGAAATGGTGAACGACGGTATGCTGCTGGGGGCTAATGAACTGATAGATAAAGCACTTAAAGATCCTTATAACGCCAGTGTGCTGCCTTATATCAACTTTTGGAAAGGTGAAATATCCTACCGGCTGAACAGGATCGACGATGCTATCCGCTATTACCTGGAATATCTGAAAACGGGTGGCACCAACGGCGAGGTAAGTCCTGTCAATGCCCGTTATAACCTGGGCTATTGCTTCCTGAAAAAAGAGAACTACCGGCAGGCGCAGGGTTTTTTTGAGCAGGTGGTCCGTACGCCGCAGCTGAACGCTTCTCCTCTGGAGCAGGATGCCTATGTGAGGAATGCGGATTGTTACTATATGAACCGTGACTTCAAAACGGCGTTGGCTATGTATAATAAAGTGCTGGATTACTCCTGGCCAGCCAGTGACTATGCAACCTTCCAGAAGGCAATGATCGCGGGTGTGAGCAACGGGAAGGAAAAGATCAATCTGCTCAATTCCATCAACCGGAAGTACCCCGCCTCCAACCTGGCGGCTGACGCCAATATGGAGATAGCAGGCACTTTACTGTCCGGCGAACAATTCAGGGAAGCCTTGCCTTATCTGAAGAATGTATTACGCACTCCCGGAGCAGACGCGCTGAAGCCCAAGGCGTATCTTCAATCGGGGATCGCCTGGTATAACCTGAATAACAATAAAGAAGCGCTTAATCAATATGACAGCCTGCTGAGGAACTTCCCCAACTCTCCGGAGGCTCAGGACGCATTGGATAATGCGAAGGCTATCTATGTGGAAGAGGGAAAGAGCGCGGAATATGTCAACTTTGCTAAATCCATGGGTGTGGAGATCAGCGCCAGCCAGGAAGATCAGCTGGCTTATGAAGAAGCGGAGGTGCAGTTTAACAACGGCAATTTCCCGGGAGCCAGCCAGAAATTTGAAGCCTATCTGGCCAAATTCCCTGAAGGCAAATATTCGCTGGAGGCCAACTATTATAAAAGTGAGATCTATTCCTCTCAAAAAGATTGGGCAAAGGCCGTCACAGGGTATCAGGCCGTGGCTGACAGGGTCCCGAACAAGTTTGGAGAAAAATCCCTGCTGCAGGCTGCCCGCCTCAATTTTTTCGAGCTTAAGAATTATACCCAGTCTGAAAAATACTTTATCAAGCTGAAGGACTTTTCCGGTTCACAGGAAAACAAAATGGAGGCTATGCGGGGGCTGTTACGCAGTCAATACCAGCTAAACAAATGGCCGGATGCGGTGGAGAATGCCAAGGATCTCCTTGCTCAAAAAGGGGTAAGCACGGATGATAAGGTGCTGGCCAATATGGCTATTGCCAAATCCTACCAGGAGAATAATCAATGCGAGACGGCGCTGCAGTACTTCAGGACGGCCGCATCTTTGAGTAAGTCAGCCTATGCGGCGGAAGCCAGGTACCAGATAGCTGACTGTCTGTTCCATCAAAACTCGTTGAAGGATGCCGAGAAAGCGGCTTTTGAAGTGGTCAATAAATCCGGCTCTTACGAGGAGTGGGTCACGAAGGCCTACCTGTTGCTGGGGGACATCTATGTTGCGGAGAAGGACTATTTCAATGCCAAGGCCACTTATCAAAGTATCGTGGATAACGCCAAGATCGAGAGTCTGCGTAAACAAGCGCAACAGAAATTAGACCAGGTGATCGAGGAAGAGAAGAAGAATAGCAAGGTCGGAGATCAATAATTAACTATCATTCATTCAGGCATGTATAGAAAATCGTTTTTCCTTTTATTGTTAACACTGCCGGGGCTGGGCGTTTGTCTTCGCGCCCAGGATACGACGAAGCGTAAGACCATCGAGATCACTTCTTCTTTCAAGCCCGTACTGCGGGAAGCTGTAAAGATCAATTTCAACGCAGCACCGCCACAAACAGATACTTCCAGGCCTCGTCTGAACTACAGTATTCCCGCTCAATATCTTTTCCTTATGTATCAGCCGGGCGAGATGAAACCGGTGGCTTTTCAGGGAGACACGCTGAAACCCTGGGAAAATTACAATTATATAAAGGTCGGTGTCGGTAATGTACACCTCCCCTTTATACGGACGGGTTTTACATTTGGGGATGAAAAGACAAGCCAGTTCAATATTTTCGCCAATCATCTCAGTTCGAAAGGCAGCCAGTCTTCGCAGAAGAACAGCCTTACGGACGTAAAACTGATGGGTACAGTGAAAACGGCGAAGAACCTGGAATGGAGTGGGAGTGTAGGGTTTAAGAATGATGCGTACTATCTGTATGGATACAGGCCGGACACGTTGAAGTTCAATAACGAGGATCTGAAGCAATTCTTTCAAACCTACGAAGGGAGCCTCAGTCTCCGGAATACGGAGCCCACGGAATTTGGGTTGACCTATCGTCCCAATATCAAGGTATCTGTATTTACGGATAATCACAGTCCGAAGGCAACGGAAGCCAATACGGTGCTGAACCTGCCCCTGGAGAAGACTTTTGGAAGGAACTGGGGTTTCAATCTTGCTTTTACAGCCGACCTTACCAATTACAGAGCGCCCGGTGATCTTCCCCACCAGAATAATAATGTATACTTTGTGACGCCTGCTTTTCTTGTTAAGACGCCCAATCTTTATCTGCAGGCCTCTGTCGTACCTTCCTGGGACAATAAGCAATTCTACTTATTACCCAATTTCCAGGCTGATATCTCCACCAACGATCAACGATTTGGTCTTCAATTGGGTTGGATCGGCTATTATGATAAAGGGTCTTACCAGCGGTATGAATCTATCAATCCGTGGCTGGCTCAGCCGGGCTTCCTGCTGAACACCCGTGTGCAGGAGCGGTATGCGGGCTTCAGAGGGTCGTTGGACAAACATTTCAGCTATTCGGCCAAGTTGGGTTTCAATACGTATAAAAACATGCCTTTGTTTGTGAACGACACCCTGGCGGCATCAGGCAGCGGCGGAAAGAACTTTGATGTCCTTTATGAATCTTCTCTGGAGACGCTGCAGATACATGGGGAGCTGAGCTATATGCAGGGGGAGCAGTTTAGCGCCACTGCCAGTCTGAATTATACCGATTTTCACAAACTGCATACGGAGCCCAAGGCATGGGGATTGCTGCCCCTGGAGCTCAATGCCAACCTGAAATGGCAGGCATTCAAGGACTTTTGGGCTAAAGTCGATCTTTTTGCCTTTGACGGGGCCAAATACCGGGCGACCAGCGGTGAAGACTTCAAGGGGGATGGGGCTTTCGATCTGAATGCGGGGGTAGAGTTCCGGATCACCCGTCAATTGAACCTTTGGGTACAGATGAACAACCTTTTTAATAAAAAATACGAAAGGTGGCATCAATACCCGGTGTATGGGTTTAACATCCTCGGCGGCATTGTATTTTCTTTCAGCGGGAAATAAAGGGGGAATAAGAGGTTTTTCAGTAGATTCGCAGCCTTAAAGCTTAAAAGGAGGAGTCATGTTCCAGGTATTGAATGCCTATTTATTTCAGCATAGAAGTATCAGTATTCCGGGACTGGGTACTATTTATCTGGAGACTTTTTCTGCCAGTGTGGACGTAGCTGACCGCACGATCCTGCCTCCTTTATACCAATTCCGTTTTGACAAGTATTTCGATTCTCCCGACCGGGAGTTTTTTGCCTATATCGCGGCCCAGCGGAATGTGCTGGATTACGAGGCAATTAAATGGTACAATGAATTTGCCACCGACCTTCGTCATAGGATCCGTACGGAGGAGAAAGTAGATTGGGAAGGTGTCGGCACGCTCAGGAAGGGGGAGGGCGGCAATGTTGTATTTGAGCCGGCTCCGCCTAGCGGCATCTTTATGGCTCCGGCGCCTGCCCTGCGTGTCAACCGTCAGAATGCGCAACATACATTACTTGTAGGCGACCAGGAGAAGACCAATGTAGAGATGAATGAATGGCTGTTGGACGAAGAAGAAGCCTTGCGTAAAAAAAAGCGCTCCTGGTGGATCGCGGCCCTGGTGCTGGCTCTTCTGGCCCTGATAGCCCTTGGCTGGCATTTTTATAGTAAGGGCTGGAATATCGGCAACCAAAATTCCCTCATCATCCTCCGTTGAGGACACCCGAAAGCGCTGAGAAACATCACATGCAACAAGAGATATCGATACATTATACAACCTGCCCCTCATGCAATTCCGCCGACATAAAAACTGCTGTTACCTCCCGGGATTATACGGTTTCGCAGAAGACCTTTGTCATATGGGAATGCGGCAATTGCACCCTGAGGTTCACCCAGGATGTGCCGGATGCGGCCAGCATCGCTCCTTATTATAAGAGTGAGGACTATATCTCGCATACAAACACACGGAAAGGAGTGGTGAACAATCTTTATCATATGGTGCGTAAGCAGACGCTCTCGGATAAGCAACGGCTGCTGTCGTCGGCTACCCGGCTGAAGCAAGGGAAAATGCTGGATATCGGGGCGGGTACGGGGGCTTTTGTCGCTCATATGGCGGAGAATGGCTGGGAGGTGACGGGGCTTGAACCCGATGAGACGGCCAGGGAGGTAGCCCTTGTTCAAAATAAGGCCAGGCTGCTGCCCATGTCGGACTTCTATTCCCTGGCTCCAGGCAGCTATGACGCCATTACGTTGTGGCATGTGCTGGAACATGTACATGATCTGCATGTTTATGTGGGACAACTTGCCAGGCTGCTGAAAAAGGAGGGGCGTATCTTTATTGCCGTACCGAATTATACTTCTTATGATGCTGCGGTATACAAGGGCGCCTGGGCCGCTTATGACGTACCTCGTCATCTGTACCATTTTTCCCCCGATGCTATGGAAACCCTGCTGGCCAAACACGGTCTGCAACTGCAGGTGACCCGGCCTATGTTGTACGACAGCTTCTATATCAGCATGCTGAGCGAGAAGTACCGGAATGGCAGGGGCAATATAGTAAAAGCGTTTTTTACAGGTCTTATTTCCAATATGAAGGCCTTTGTAGATAAGTCCAGATGCAGCAGTCTGATCTACGTAATAGGTAAATAGCCTCTACAAGTTGAATTTTATCTCGTAAATATCCGGCCATAGCTTGCCTGTGATATATACCTTACCTGTTGTAGAATCATAGGCGATACCATTCATGGTATCTGAAGGAGCATATTTGTTGCGTTCTGTGGCGAATAAACCATCCAGGTCCAATCTTCCCACTACTTTCCCGCTGGCCGTATCGATCTTCAGGATATAGTTGGTCTGCCATTGGTTGGCGTAGATAAAGCCATTTATCATCTCCAGCTCGTTGATATTGCTTACCGGTCCGTTGTTGTCCGTCACTCCTATTACTCTTGCGAGCCGGAAGGTGGCCGGGTCGACATAGCTGATGTTGCTGGTACCGTCGCTCATGATGAGATAGGCGCCGTCAGTGGTCATACCCCAACCTTCCTTGACGGGGATGGGGAACTGCCCCAATGGCCTGAAGGTCTTTGCATCGTAAATAAAACCGACCTTGGTCTGCCAGGTCAATTGATATACTTTATCCTTTAAAAAAGTGATACCTTCTCCGAAGTATTTGTTCCTGTCCAACTCGGCCTTCTTATCGATCTTTCCTGTTTTAGGGTCGACTATACCAAACATGGATCTTCTGTTTTCGGGCATATTGGGTTCCGTACCGGTGCTCTCATATAATTCGCCGTTGTGGAAGAGCAGTCCTTCTGTAAAGGAGGTGGTATCGTGGGGCAATACCCTTACTACACTGTAATTAATGGCAGGGGGAGAGTTGTCCACCGGTTTTTCGCCTGTGGCGTCCGGTTTGGAGGAGTTGGTACAGGAGGCAAAAAGGCTTAGGATAACGAGGAATCGGAGCGGCTTGTTCATAAATCTGGTGCAAATAATCTGGTAAGGAACAAATTTAAGGCTCAGGAGCCTCAATATATCGGGCGACCATGTAAAATTTATCGTAAAAATTTGCATTTATCAGAAAAAATATATTGTTTTACAATGGCTTATCAACTGAATACCACCCCTTGCACCTAGGCCCCTATTGCTCTTCAACGGGTGATATTCCCTCTATCGATCTAACTGCCAATATTCTCTGGAAGCCTTTTGATAAAGAAGGTACCATGAGACATCCTTTACACCTGTCGGCTTTTTTATTGTTATTGCTCAGATTGCCTGCTGTTGCTCAGCAAGGCTGTCGCTCTGTCGAGTATAAACAGGACCAACTGCTGCATAACCCGGGGTTGACAGCTACGTTTTTGGAGATCGAAAGCTTTACTCACCGGCAGATGGAGCGTTCCCGTGTCATTGTAAACGGGGTTGATCATGGAGGGAATGGTACTACCACTATCACTGTCCCTGTGGTCGTACACATCGTATATAATAATCCCACACAGAATATCACCGATGCCCAGGTGCAATCCCAGATCGCGGTGTTGAACATGGATTACCGCAAACGGAACCGGGACACTTCTCAAATACCTTCTTATTACAGGAATCTGGCCGCGGATTGTGGTATTCGATTTATGCTGGCGAACGTGGACACCAATGGCAAGAGCACCACGGGTATTATCCGCAGGCAGACCCAGCAGCAGGGGTTTTCTTACAACGATGCGGTGAAGTTTACGGCAAGGGGCGGAGATGATGCCTGGGACCGGGATCGTTATCTCAATATTTGGGTATGTGACCTTACCGATGGGGTTCTTGGTTATTCCAGCGCTCCGGGCTGTCCCAAACAAAACGACGGGGTAACCATCGACTATACTACTTTTGGAACGACGGGTACGGCTGCTACGCCATTCAATCTGGGCAGAACGGCGACGCATGAGATAGGACATTGGCTGAACCTCATCCATATCTGGGGGGATGCGGCTTGCGGCAATGACGATGTGGATGACACGCCGCAACAGGGAACGGCCACGCATGGCAATCCCAGCGGCATGATATTCTCCTGCGGCAACACTCCCTATGGGAATCTGTATATGGACTATATGGATTTTACGGATGACGCCGGCATGCATCTTTTCACCTATGGACAACGGGAGAGGATAAGAAGTCTGTTTGCGGAAGGTGGTGCGAGATATCCCCTCCTCACTTCTACAGGGTATGTGGGCGGATCAGAAACCACAGAAGACCCCGGCCCGGGAAGTGATATGTCCATCCGGATCTATCCGAACCCTGCTGTCGGGTCGTTATGGATCACCACTTCCAATACCTCTTATACCGGCGCGGTTCTGGATGTCTATAACCAGGTAGGTCAAAAGGTGGTGACTACGCGTATTTCAGGCGTGAACTTCCAACTGGACCTTTCTTCTCTTTCCAAAGGAATTTATTTTCTTCGTGTGAATGGGGCGGGGAAGAACGATTGGAAGCTGGTGAAAATGTAATTTATTTTTTACTCCATACTTGTACCGGACCTCCATAAGCCGCGGCTACGAGGAAATTGTATTTTTTCCCTTTTATTTCGATGAGGCTGCGGGTATCGCCCAGCATGCAGAGTCCTGTATGTGTGTAAGGCTGCGGTGTGAAAGATCCTTTCCCGCTGTCTTTTAGTATGAGGCCGATGCCGGCATCCAGGGGACCGAGCTGTGCCCGGAACGGATATAGGTTGCCTCCCAGGACCAGTTCTGTGCTATCCACGGCCACGATCCCATTGATCACGCTGATCTGCGCCTGGTTGGGCAGCTGGGTGATGGTCCAATGATGGTTACCGTCATTGCGAAGGAAGCTGCTGGTCAGTATGCGGATGCTGCCGGTCTTTGCGGCTGCCAGCTGTTGAGGTGTGAACAGGTCATCTATTTGTGCGTCCGCATAGGTCGCGTAACGGGAGAATTTTTTTTGTTGGGCGGGTAATTCGCGCAGCAGCTCATCTCTGGAAGCATAAGGATATGACTTACCCTGGATATAGTAGGTGATGATGGGATCGAAGGTGCCGTTGCCGCTGAAGTCCCCGTAATAAATTTGTAGTGGCTGCTGATCGGTGGCTTTAAACTGGGTATTGGTGCCCAGGTTGCCTGCCAGAAGGTCTATGTTGCCGTCGTGGTCAAAGTCTCCCGGCAGGAGGGAGGTCCACCAGCCTTGCGAGCGTGAGAGCCCGTAGGCCGCCGTCTGGTCTATCAGGCGTCCTTGTTTGTTCTCAAAAATGGTGATGGGCATAAAGAGCCCTGCTACGACAAGGTCGGGCCAGCCGTCTTTGTTGATGTCTATCCAGCAGGCGTCGGATACCATGCCCGGCTGATGGAGCAGACTGTCCTGTTGGGTGTTGTCTTTTTCAAAGCGGATATGACCTTTGGTGCTTTTGTTTTTAAGTATCAGGCTTTCCGGGCTGGCGGGAAAAAGGTTGGGCACCAGTTTGCCGCCCACGAAGAGGTCAGGCAGGCCGTCCTTGTCATAATCAGCTGCCCGTACCACCCCGCCGCTGATGGTTTCTACGGGAAGGGCATCGGTGAGCAGGGTGAAATTACCTTTCCCGTCATTTTCGAATAACCTATCCTGGTAGTTATGACTACCGTTGGGATAATCGGCTCCTCCGCTGACCAGATAGAGGTCTGCATCCCCATCTCCATCGGCATCGAAGAACAGTGCGGCCGTGTTCGTATAGTCCTTATTGGTATTCCAGGGTTGGCTGGCGGCGGGCCGGAAGGCGCCATCGGGTGTCTGCAGGTAGAGTATGCTTTCCTGTCCGGCGCTGCCGCCGACGAACAGATCTTCCAGCCCGTCTTTATTCACATCTCCTTTTGCCAGACAGGGGCCCACGTGGGAAACCTGGAAGGGCAGGAGGGGAGATACTTTGAAATCGACAAAGTTGGAAGCTTTATGTATATAGTTGATGCCGGACGAGGCGGTGATGTCGGTGTATTGGGGATGTGTGGGCGGATGGGGGAAGACACGCGCGCTGTCTGCGGCATCTTTTTCACGAAGGGTAAGCAGCGTGTCGGTATGAACAGAAGGTATTTGGGTGATCTTACCAGCCGGCCATATCACCATGACACCAGCTATGGAATCCTTACCCAGACCGAAGTGCATGATGGGATCGACGGAGGACTGGAAGCCGCGGGAGGTGTATTGTTCCTGCATCTGCCGGCCTGTATTTGTCGTAACGTATACTTTGGCGCCGAGCCCTTGTGTATTAAGGCCTTCCCCTTGCAGACGGAGGCGCAGATAGTGCTCCTGGCGGGATTGTGAAACATTATTCCTGTAGAGGATTGGAGCGTCATTCAGCGTATTGATGACCAGGTCCAGGTCGCCGTCATTGTCCAGGTCCACATAGGCGGCGCCGTTGCTGACCGTGTGCCTGGTCAGTCCCCAATCCTCACTGACATTGGTGAAGCCGAGGTTATGTTCGTTATGAAAAAGATAGTTGTTCTTTTTTGTAGAGGGCATATTCTGTACGAGCTTCCACATCTCCACTTTATCTCCCATTTTTTCGGCCTGTCCCACGGTATAGCCGGAAGTATATTTTACAAAATCAAGGTTGGTGATGTCGCGGAAAATACCGTTGGAAATAAAAAGGTCTTTCCATCCGTCATTGTCGAAGTCGGCAAAAAGCGGCGCCCAGCTCCAGTCCGTATTGGACATGCCGGCCAGCTGTCCTATTTCGCTGAATACAGGAATGCCGTCGGGACCGACACCATTGTTCAGCTGCAGGGTATTGCGCATTTGCTGGTAATGGAAACCGTGTTCGGCCCGCATGGTATATTTATCGTAGTTGTCAGGACCGCGCAACAGCTTTTGCCTGTGGTTGTCTTCCGGCAGCATGTCCAGCACGGCGATATCGGGCAACCCGTCGTTGTTATAGTCGGCGATGTCGGAGCCCATGGCAAATTCAGAAATGTGGCGGGTAGCCTTTGTGAGTACTTCGCGAAACGTGCCGTCATGGTTATTCAGGTACATGAAGTCCCGCTCGTCATAATCATTTGTCACATAGATATCAGGATAACTATCCCCATTGATGTCGCTGATGGAGACACTGAGCCCGAAGTTGAGGCCGCTACCGTCGATGTGGGCCTGTTCGCTGATGTCGGTGAAATGGCCGTTGTCATTTCGGTAGAGACGATTGCCGAATTTGGGGTGTCTTTTAGCCCGGAGCTTGTCCGTATTGAAAAAGGGGTTGAAGAACATATCGGCATGGTTTACCATGAACATATCCAGATCGCCGTCTTTGTCCATATCGAAGAAGGCGACGGTGGTGGTATAGGTACCCGGAGCATCCAGTCCGAATGCCGCGGCCTGTTCGCGAAAGATGGGGATACCATTCTTTACTCCCTGGTTGATATACAACTCGTTTTTTCTGTCTTCGTCGGTGCCGGGCCCCGAGTAACAGACATAGATGTCCAGGAGCCCGTCGCCATTGACGTCGGCGATGACCGCCCCTGTCTTCCATTTGGCGCGGCCCTGCACGCCGGCCTGCGCTGTCACGTCCTCGAAATGAAAATCGCCTTTGTTGAGATACAACTTATTCGGGGTCATATTACCCGTGAAATAAATATCCGGCAACCCGTCTCCGTTGAGATCACCTATAGCAACGCCGGCGCCATTATAGAGATATTCATAGGTGAGGATGTTATAGTTTTCGTCTTCATGTATATTATTACGGAAATCAATATGCGTAGTGGAAGAAGGCATTTCTGTAAACAGCGTATTGCCGTTGTAGGAGCGACCACATGAAAAAAGAAAGATCAGTGTGAAACCAGAAAGCCTTAATATATTCATAAACTGAAAATATAATATATTTAGAAAATTCTGCTAACTTTATTTCGGGAATGGGATACCTGATTAGTATATCCACCCAGGAATTTATGGGCATACAGCCACCCGATACTGCTTGTATACTACTATTCGAGAAAATTGCAAAGGACGATGAAACTGCCTTCAGGACTTTTTTTGAGCAATACAGAGGGCGTGTTTACAATACTGCTTTCAAACTTACCAGGTCTGCTTTTGCCGCAGAGGAGATCACACAGGATACATTTATCGGCATCTGGACGAGCAGAGGTCATCTGGCGAGGGTTCAGGACCCGATGGGTTATCTGCATACGGTCTTATATAACAAGATCAGCCGGCATCTGAAAAAGGAAGCAAGCAATGCGCGTGTACTCCGGCAGTCGCAGTGGGGGGCGAGAGAATGGATAAATGAAACGGAAGAAAAGCTTTACGCCAATGAGGGACAGCGGTTTATCAATAACGCGCTCACGCATTTGTCCCCACAGAAAAAGCTTATCTATGAATTGAGCAGGAAGGAAGGCAAGAGTTATGATGAGATTGCCGAGACCCTGAAGCTTTCGCCACACACTGTAAAGAGCCATTTGGTAAAGGCGTTGAAGTTTATACGGAACTACATGAAAAATAATGCTTTAACAATTTTTGGTGTTCTGTTCGCCTGGCTATCCTGACCGAGGGCAAAAAAAATTTTCCAGACCGTCATCCTTTTTCTTCTCAGCTGACTCTATACGATAGAGGACCTATTCACTTATGGGACATGAGCGAGTTCACTACTTATTAAAACGTTATGTTGACAACTGCGCATCCGGCGAAGAAATAGAAGAAATGTTTGCGTTGTTGCGGTCTGCCGGGGGCGAGACTGCTTTGAAAGAGCTGGTAATTGAAACTTTTAACGAAGACGTGGAGCAAGACCTTTCCGGAGAGGATTGGGACAGAATATGGCAGGTGGTTAACAAAGAGACGGTCGCTTCGCGGCGTCCTGTGCGCATGCTGAGGGTCTGGAGGGTGGCTGCCGCGGTGTTGTTGGTGGCTGCCGCGGGAGCTGTCTACTGGGCGTTGGGAGGGAGAGAGAATAAAAGTGTCATGCCGGTGGCTAAAAGCCCGACGAATGATGTCGCCCCGGGCGGCAATAAGGCGATGCTCACCCTTGCGAATGGATCTACCATCGTACTGGACAGCGCGCATGCGGGTGTTCTAACGCAACAGGGCGGGACCAATATATTAAAGCTGAATGCGGGTGCATTAGCTTACAACGCGGGCGGCAATGAGGGGACGGAAGTAATGTACAACACGATCGCGACACCCAATGGGGGGCAGTATCAGGTGATCCTTCCGGATGGGAGCAAGGTTTGGCTCAATGCGGGCAGTTCGTTGCGATTTCCCACCCGGTTTACCGGCAAGGAGCGTTCGGTGGAGCTGACAGGAGAGGCTTATTTTGATATAGCGAATGACAAGACGATGCCTTTCCGGGTGAAATTGCCGGGCAATGGAATGGACGTGCAGGTGTTGGGCACAGAATTCGATGTCATGGCATATGCGAATGAACAAAGCAGCCATACCACGTTGGTGAGCGGGAAAGTGAACGTCATCAGCGATCATGTTATCAAAGCGCTGGAGCCGGGGAAACAGGCGGTCCTGGACAAACAGAGCAGGGATATGCGTGTGACGGACGCGAATGTGGAGCAGGTGGTGGCCTGGAAGAATGGTATGTTCAGGTTTCGTGAGACGGGTATCCGGGAGCTGATGCGTCAGGTAGAGCGCTGGTACAATGTGGAAGTGGTATATGAGACGGAGGGGAAGGACCAGGATTTTACGGGGGTGGTATCGAGGAACCAGCCTGTTTCCGCCTTGTTGCAGACCCTGGAGCTGACGGGTACGGTACATTTTCGTGTAGAAGGGAAGAAGATCATCGTATTACCTTAAAAATTAATCGCTATGTAGATAAAAACGATTTTGCCTGATAAAAAGACCGGGAGCGATTGGAGCCGCCCCCGGAGAAA
This sequence comes from Chitinophagaceae bacterium, assembly GCA_017307755.1. Classification (GTDB taxonomy): domain Bacteria; phylum Bacteroidota; class Bacteroidia; order Chitinophagales; family Chitinophagaceae; genus Puia. Next base: position 191,528 of record JAFKGQ010000005.1, read on the forward strand.
TAGTCAGGTTATACCAGACAGACCCGACAAGGACTGAATTGTTAACCCAAACTTCTCAAAAGTATGAATCTAACTGCAGATGGCAAAGCTATGTCTATACGAAAGCTTTTGCCAGTCAAAACCGCTTCCGGAGACGCATCGGGACAAAGGAAGAACGGCGGGCTTCGAAGCACAATGCTCTTGACTATGAGATTAGCTGCCATTTTGTTACTGACTGCGACGCTGCATGTAAGCGCCACAGGTCTTTCCCAGACAGTAACGATCACTCAGAGAAATGCCCGGCTGGAGGATATATTCGAGATCCTTCAGAAACAAACGAACTACAACTTTATTTTCAACAGTCATATGCTGGCCAAGGCCAGAAAAGTGAACATCAAGGTCAGCAATGCTTCCGTAGAGCAGGTGCTATTCCTTTGTTTCAAGGGGCAGCCGCTGACCTATGTCATTCATGACAAGACTATTGTCGTGAAGGAAAAGGCGGTGGTGGAAGAGCCGGCCCCAACGGAAACGGGAACACCGGCGCCTCCGCAGCAGGTGACGGGTACGGTGAGGGATGATGACAACAAGCCTGTGGAAGGTGCGGCAATCACCGTCAAGACCCTGGGCACGGGCACGACGACGGACAAACAGGGAAAGTTTCAGATCAACCTGCCGGCAGGAAAGTATGAAGTGGAGATCTCCTTTGTGGGGTATAAAACAGAGGTCAGGACTATTACCGTCAGTGACGATCATTTTGTGAACCTGAATATCATTCTTCACGTGGCTACTACGGGGTTGAACGAGATCGTGGTAGTGGGTTATGGTACGCAACGGAAAAGGGATGTTACAGGATCGATCAGCAGCGTGAAGGGAGAGGACATAAAGAACCTGCCTGTGAGTAATGCGGCTACTGCCTTACAGGGCAGGGCTGCGGGTGTGGATATTGTCAGGGACGACGGTTCGCCCGGAAGCATTCCGAGTATCCGTATCCGTGGTACAGGTACGATCAACAATTCCGATCCGCTGGTGGTCATCGACGGAGTGCCTGCGGGCGGGTTGAATGATGTAAACTCCAATGACATCGCCTCCATTGAAATACTCAAGGATGCCTCTGCTTCCGCCATTTACGGCAGTCGTGCGGCGAATGGGGTGATACTGATCACCACCAAAAAGGGCAGTTTTGGCGAGCAGCTAAAGACGACGGTCAATGCATATACGGGTACGAATAAGGCGGTGAAATTTATCAATGTGCTGCAGGCTCCGGACCTGGTGGCTCTGAAGCAGGAGGCCTATACCAATGACGGGCGAAGCATACCGGGTCCCTGGGCTAACGGTACTGCAGACAATGCTTATATGAAGGTGCAACGGACGGATTGGCAGCGGGCTTTGATCGGCACCGGCAATGTACAGAATGCGGATGTCGCCCTGCGTGGGGGGAATGCCAATTCCAACTATAGTTTTTCAGGGAACTACTATAAGGAGAAGGGGATGATCGTAAACTCTTTTTTCAAACGGTATAGTTTACGTATCAATTCCGAGCATAGGATAGGAAGCCGTATCCGGGTGGGAGAGAACATCGTTTATTCCAATACCGATGGAGCGGCGCCCAATACCAAGTCCTCACAGACAGGGCTGATATGGAGCGCCATCCGGTTTAACCCGGCCCTTCCTGTAAAGGACGCAAACGGTCAATGGGGAACTTCCAATTATGGGTCGTACAGTGGTCAGCTGGGAGATATCAACAATCCTGTAGCTACTGCCAATGAGATACAAAAGTCCAGCAAGACGGACAGGATACTGGCGAACGCTTTTGCGGAAGTGGAGATCGTAAAAGGATTGAAGCTGCGGGCCAATTTTGGCTATGATCACAGCAGCAATGATTATTATGAGTTTGACAATGCCCTTCCAAACCAGACTAGGGGGCCTCAATACGCTACTTTGACCCAATCTTTCAATAAAACCCGGACTTTCCTGGAAGAATATTTTCTGACTTACAATGGGTTGATCGGTGGGGCGCATAATATTGCCCTGACGGCGGGCTATTCCGCCCAGGAGACGGATGGTAACTACTACGGCGCCAGCAGGCAGGGTTATCCGGACACCACGGGATCAGCACGGGTGCTCAACCTGGGTAACAGCTCTGCGGTCGGCAATTACGGGACCTACTTCCCTTCTTCCGGTCTTCAATCTTACTTTGTCCGGGGGAACTATGCTTTTAAGAACAAATATCTATTTACGGCCACTTTCAGGGCAGACGGCTCCAGCAGGTTTGCTCCGGGGCAGCGGTGGGGGTATTTCCCTGCCTTTTCCGGCGGCTGGCGGATCTCCGACGAAAAATTTTATGGCGGGAAAGTAAAGGATCTTTTCAGCACTATCAAGATCACCGGGGGATGGGGACAACTGGGTAACCAGAATGTTGGAGACTTCCAGTATCTGAGCACCATCGGTTATGGCGGTACGAATGGATATAATCTGGGGACCGGCAGCACCAATCTCAATGGGGCATTTGCCACGAGCATTGCCAATCCGAATATCACCTGGGAGCGGGCTGTGATGACCAATATCGCCGTAGAACTGGCGACGCTGAAAAACCATCTTACCGCAACGATCACATATTTTAATAAGAATACATCGGATATGCTGATCCCCCTGCAGTTTGTAGAAACTTTTGGCGCGCAGACTAACCTGCCTGATAACCCGGGTAATATCCAGTTGCCTGACTTTAACCTGGGGAGTCTGAACAATCATGGGGTAGAGATCGAGCTCAATTATCAGAATACGATAGGGAAGGTGAGTTATTCTTTTGGGGCCAACGGGTCATTCCTGCGGGACAAGATCACCCGGCTGTATAATAACAACTCTTATCTGGCTTCTACCCCTTATGGCCGTGAGAATGCGGATATCGCCCGCACCTATCAGGGGCAGCCGATGGCCTCCTTTTATGGATTCAAAACGGCCGGATTGTACCAGACACAGGATGACATCGACAAGGATGGCGGTATAGCGAACGATCCCAACAAAGCGAATATCAAGCCGGGGGATGTGCGGTTTGTGGATGTCAGCGGTAATGGTATTATCGATGACTCGGACCGTGTGCGTCTTGGCGATCCCAACCCCCGATTTGTATTCGGATTCCATGGGTATGTCAGCTTTAGCAATTTCGATCTTGCGTTCAATTTTGCGGGAGCTACGGGTTTTCAGCTGTATAATGCGGACCGTCTGTCCGGGCTTGACGCAACCCAGATCTACAACTGGTATGCCGAGCAAAAGGGCCGGTGGCATGGACCTAATACGAGCAACAGCATCCCCCGTCTGAGCATCAATAACTTCAATAACAATTACCGGAGCTCGGACCTGTGGGTACAGAATGGCAATTACCTGTCGCTAAAGACTATTTCACTGGGATATACCTTATCCAAAAAGCATATCAGCGATGTGATGTTGCCTGATATCAGGGTGTATGTCAGCGCATACAATCTTTTCACGATAACGAAGTATAAAGGATATACGCCGGAATTGGGTTATACGGCCACGGGCTCGCCTTATGGCGGGAACCCGACCTCAGCCACCCCAGGCACGCCTGTGCCGCCGGGTTTACAGAGAGGCGTGGACCTGGCTCAATATCCGCAAGCGCGGAACTTCACCATCGGCGCGACAGTGAATTTTTAAAAATCTTTATATGAATTTGCGAAAAAAATATTTGATCATTTCTTTTCTATCCCTGGGTGTCATATGCGTTCTGTATGGATGTGTAAAGAACCCTTTGGATAAAACGCCCAGCGGACAGTATACCACCGGCAGCTTTTGGCGCAACCAGGACGACGTGGTCGCCGGCGTATTGGGTATTTATAATATTCTTTTTACGGAGGACTGGATCGGTCACGATCTGTATGCATTCGATGATCAGTCGGATGATATTGCCGTGGACGGCGACCATCCGGATTTTAGGGCCATTGAGCAATTCAATATAGACGCCACGCTGCAGCTGATATATATCACATGGCCGTTTGCTTATGAACAGATTGCCAGGGCCAACAATGCGTTGATCTATATTCCCAAGGTGCCCGTGATGGACAGCACTGTTCGTAACCGGTCTATCGGGGAGGCTTATTTTCTGCGCGCCTATGCTTATTTTGTGTTGAGCCAGATCTATGGAGATGTCCCGATCATCGTAGAAAAAAATGCGGAGCTGTTGAATTACAATGTGCCTAAGTCTCCTGTCGACTCTGTGAGGCTGCAGGCGGAATCCGATCTGCTAAAGGCTGCCGCCCTATTGCCGGAAACCTATGGTGATGCGGACAGGGGCCGTGTAAGCAAGGGTGCGGCATGGGGGCTACTTTGCAAGCTATACATGTTCGAGAACAGGTTTGACGATGCTATCAAATACGGGAGCTTTGTGATCAATGACCCCAACTATGCGTTGAGTCAGAACTATGCGGATAACTTTAGCTTTGGCATGCAGGAGAGCAATACGGAGATCCTTTTTGCCGTCTGGAATGCCGACCAGGATGTACCCAACGTACCTGCTTCTCCCATTGCTATCTATTTTTCTCCCCGGGCCTGGCAAGGCTGGGGTTTTCATCACCCGACACAGAATTTTGCGGATGAGTTTGAGCCTGCCGATACTTTTCGTAAGAGGGCTACCCTGCTTTCCGTGGGGGATTCTATTTCCTATCAGCAGAATACGGACGTTATTTCAGCGGATTATGCGAACAGTTACCCCATATTTACCGGGAAGGCCGGCGATACCACGGGGCGTATGCTTCCCAGCATGTCCACTACGGGGTATTGCATCCGTAAATACACCAGCTATAAGCAATCCAACGGGCATCTGAATACGGCGTTGAAGCAGCCGTTGCTGCGTACTGCCGATGTTTATTTGCTGGTAGCCGAGGCCAAGATAAGAAAGAACGGCGCCGGCGCGGGTGATGTGGAGATCAATGCTGTCCGTCAGAGGGCTCATCTGCTGCCGGTGACAGGCGCGGGTATGAACCAACTGATCCATGAGCGCAGAGTGGAATTGGGAGGAGAGAATATCCGCTGGCAGGATCTCCTGCGTTGGGATAAGGCCAAGATCATCAACCTGGATACGATTGTCGGCAGACCCAAGACAGCCTCACCACTGCTGCCTTATAAGGGTGATACGATCGTTCCGCGACGTACTTTTGCCAGACCCAAGGATTATTATATGCCTATCCCGCAGGAGATCATCGATGAGAGCAAGGGCGTTATCCTTCAGAATCCAAATTATTGAGTGACGGGGAAATAGTAATTTGCGAAATGAAATATATCTTTTGTGTTTTGCTGGTTTTTTTCGGCGGGGCAGCGTGTGCGCAGTTGGATAAACCATCGCTGGATGCATTCTTACACAGGATCGTAAAGGACAAGGCTGCTCAATTCGAGGTGGAATACCTGGCGCAGGAAGAAGGCAGGGATGTTTTTGAGCTGGAGGGGCGCGGGGCGAAGATCGTGCTGCGCGGCAGCAATGGTTTGAGTGTGGCTTCTGCGTTGAATTATTATCTAAAGAACTATTGTCATCATCTCATCACCTGGAATGGGGCGCCCGGGCCGTTGCCTGGCGTATTACCCATTGTCCGGAAGAAGGTGCATCGCAGGACGCCCTATCAATACCGTTATTACCTCAACTACTGCACATTTCAATATAGCATGGCCTGGTGGGATTGGCCCCGGTGGCAGCGAGAGATCGACTGGATGGCGCTCAACGGCATCAACATGCCGTTGGCGCTTACGGGGGAAGAGGCTATCTGGCAGGAGGTGTATAAAGAGCTGGGTTTTCAGGACCGGGAACTGGACATGTTTTTTAGCGGCCCGGCATACTTCTCCTGGTTGTGGATGGGGAATATCGATGCCTGGGGCGGTCCTTTGCCGGCTCATTGGAAGGAGAGCCATGCGGCGTTGCAGAAAAAGATATTGCAGGCAGAGCGTGCTTTTGGCATGCAGCCGGTGCTGCCCGCTTTTACGGGGCATGTACCTCCTTCATTCAAGGACCGGTACCCCCGGGCCAGGGTAAAAAAGACCAATTGGGATGCGGGGTTTGATGATGTATATATTTTGGATCCTTCGGATACGCTCTTTGAGATCATCGGTAAGAAATTTATCGAAGCGCAGACGCGTATCTTTGGTACGGATCATTTTTATTCCGCCGATACTTTTAACGAAAACGTGCCGCCGACGAGCGATTCCCTGTACCTGGACGGGATGAGCCGGAAAGTATATGCGTCTATGTCGGGCGCCGACCCGAAAGCCGTATGGGTCATGCAGGGATGGATGTTCCATTACAATGCGGCTTATTGGAAGCCAACCCAGATACAGGCGTTGCTGAAGGCCGTGCCGGACAACCATATGATCCTGCTGGACCTTTATAGCGAGAGCCATCCGGTGTGGAACAGGACGGAAGCTTACTATGGCAAGCCCTGGATCTGGAACATGCTGCATAATTTCGGCGGGAATATCAGTCTATGGGGCAGGATGAGACATGCAGCCGAAGATCCTTCAAAAGCCTTGTATGACCCTGCCGCGGGCAAAATGGCGGGTATCGGGCTTACACCGGAAGGCATAGAGCAGAACCCCGCGTTGTACCAGCTGATGCTGGAGAATGTATGGCAGGATGGGCCGGTGGACCTGAAGGCATGGCTAAAGGATTACGTGTTGCAACGTTATGGGATAAGCGATAAGACGGCGGACACGGCCTGGTCTTTATTGGAAGGCAGTGTTTACAACGGCGGATTGACGGAGGGGGGTATGGAATCCATCATACAGGCAAGGCCTACGCTGGAGCCTGCTATCGACAGGGTAAATACGCATTTGAGCTATGACCCGGGGGTGTTGAGGCAGGCCTGGCGGCTTTTTGTCCAGGCAGCGTCCAGGCTGCAAGGCAGCGACGGCTATCGATATGACCTGGTGGATATCACCCGGCAGGTGATGGCCAACTACGCGTCTGTGCTGCAGCAACGTTTTTCAGCGGCATGGAAGGAGAAGGATACGGCGGCTTTCCGTCAGAACAGTCTGCAATTCCTTGCGTTGATGGATGATATGGACAGACTGCTGGCGACCCGTAAGGATTTTCTGTTGGGCAAGTGGATCAGGGAGGCGAGGGCTTGCGGGGTTACGAGGACTGAATCCGACCTGTATGAGCAGAATGCGCGGGATCTGGTGACGTTATGGGGGGATAAGGAAAGCGGTTTGCGGGAGTATTCCTGCCGGCAATGGAGCGGTCTGATCAAGGGTTTTTACAAACCTCGTTGGGAACTGTTCTTCCGTCGCATGGAGGAGGCGCTGACGCGGAGGCAGGACATGGATTGGAAATCCTTTGACAGAGAGGTGAAGGATTGGGAATGGCAGTGGGTGCTCAGGCACGATAGGTATGATGATGTAGCAAAAGGGGATGCGGTGCAGGTATCTTTGGCGTTGTATAAAAAATACTTTACGGCGATGGAGGAGCCGACGGCATCCAATGACCGGATATTTCGCGGGGCGGACGAGGTCAGGTCGTTTGTTGATTTTGATAAGAAAGGATTTTTGATCAATGGAAAGCGAACCTTTCTGGTGTCGGCCGGGCTCGAGTATGCCCGTATCCCTCATGAGCTTTGGAAGGACAGGCTGCTACGTCTGCAGCGGGCGGGTTTTAATTGTATCGAGATCTATACATTCTGGAACTGGCATGAACCGAAGGAAGGCGTATTCGACTTCAACGGGGACCATGACCTGGGCGCTTTTCTTCGGCTGGTGAAAAGCATGGGACTATATGCCATCGTGCGGGTGGGGCCTTATTATTGTGCGGAATGGGATAATGGAGGGTATCCTTTATGGCTACGGTTTAAAACGGGTGTCCGGGTGCGGGAGGATAATATTGCATTTGAGAAATATGTAGACCGTTTTTTTGATAAATTATTACCCATTGTATGTGGCCAGCAAATCCATCGAGGGGGGGCGGTGATCCTGGTGCAGCTGGAGAACGAGCACATGAAGGGTTGGGGCACCTATATGCCGGATGGGTATTTCCGGCATCTGCGGGCAAAGGCACTTTCGATGGGGTTGGAGGTGCCTTATTTTTTTAGCGGGCTCCATCATGCATCTGATCCGGCGGGAGAGGGAGGCGCTGCGGGTTATGGCGGGGATACCGCAAGTCTGGATGATCCGGCCAGACCGAATCCCTGGATGTCCACGGAGTTTTGGAGCGTCTGGTATAATGCTTATGGGTCTGCTGAAAAGGATGCCCGGGAATATGCGCGGAGGACCTGGAAGATCATCGCCCATGGCGGCGGCGGATACAATTATTATATGGCGCATGGCGGCAGTAATTTTGGATTTACAAATAACGATGAGGATGCAGCCTCTTACGACTATGGGGCTGCGGTGGGTCAGGCGGGTGATCTACGCCCTATTTATTACAGTTTTCGAAAGACGGCCTGGTTTGCCAGGAGCATGCAGGAGGTGTTGGAGAACAGCGAGGATGGCACGGATGCATGGAAAGGGGTGTGTAAAGACAGCGTGCTGCGTATAACGGCCCGACACAGTCTGGCGGGCGATCTGTTATTTGCGGATAATCCGTCCGGGGGCGAGCGGCAGTTGAGGTTGGAGCTGGATGACCGGGGGAAGTTGGGGGATCCGGTCAGGCTGCCGGCGCAGGGTGCGTTGTCTGTTGCGGCAGGGGAGATTGTCCCCATTATACACGATGTTGTTGTGGCGCCTGGTGTCATTTTGGAATGGGGACCTGTCCGGCTGCTGGGGCTCAGCAGGCAGGAGAAAACGACCACGCTGGTGATCTATGGGCAGGCGGGCAGTCCTGCCGAGCTATATTTTTCCGTCAAGGGGAAGGTATCGCCGGCGACGGGGGCGGAACGATTTGTTGCGGGAGAAGGAAAAATAGCGTTAAGGGCTTTGTTCAGGGATATCGATGTTCCGGATGAATATGCTTTTTCCGTTGGAGGTCTGACGGTGCGGATTGTGGCTGTAAATGAAGTATTGGCTAATCGCGTGTGGTTTACGGAGAAAGGGGTCATCGCGGGTCCTGCATATGTAGGAGAAGTACGGGGAGATCAATTTTTGGCGGAGAGGGCGATGCCTCCGCATAAAGAGATAGCGCCCCTCGCGCTTACGGACTGGCGGGTGCGGAAGGTGAAACCTTTTGGGGACGATCATGCATGGCTGTATTCGCCGATGCCGAAGCAAATGGGAGCGGATGGTAACGAGACGCCCTGGGCATGGTACCGTGGAAATGTGGAAGTGAAGGATGCCGGCGAATATGTATTACAGGTAGAAGGCGGCGACAGGGCAACGGTGTTTGTAGATAATTTGCCGGTAAAGCGTGTGAACCTCCATGAGGGTGAAATACCGTTGACCCTGACAAAAGGAATGCATGCGCTTGCTCTTTTTACAGCACATGACGGCAGGGACAAACTGGCCGGATTTTCGGGTGATATGTCTACCGTGGACAGCAAGGGGCTAACGGGTACGGTAAGGCTGGTGAAAGGGGGGGCGTCGCGGCATATACTGGAAGGCTGGCAATATTCGAAGGACGGTCTATCGGGCTGGAAAGATTATACCATCGGGGATGATGTTTTTGACAAGCAGCAGGGTACAGCCTGGTTCCGGACGGTACTACCACAGCCGCCGGCAGGGGTCAAAAAAACGCAGCTGGATTTTCGCAGCGTCGACGAGAACGCTACCGTATATATCAACGGACGGCGGCTGACCAGGCATGAAGGATGGAATATCCCCTTCTCCCTATTGCTGGAGGGCGTGGATACGATGGCAAGGCCGACGGTGCTTAGTATCTTTATTGAGAATTATTCCAACGAAGGGGGGATCGACAGACCGGTGAAGATAAGTTATCTCACAGGCGGCGAGGATATAACGGGATGGCATATGTGTGGAGGGACGGGGGATACCGTTGCGATAAGAGAAGAGGAGTTGCGGGATACCATCACGCCACGTTTTTATAAAGCCGTATTTGATGCTCCCGGCTATGGTATTTCCGGAGATCATCTGATATGGAGGGTTTTGACAAAGGGGCTGGGACATGGGTCTGTATGGGTGAATGGACACAACCTGGGGCGTTATCCTGAAAAGGTGCCTGCGCCGGGGCTTTATATACCGGAGTGCTGGATGAAGACAGGCGGCAATGAGCTGTTGATCTTTGAGGAGGATGGAAGGGGTGTTGAGGGAGTGAGTATCGTACCGGAGCTTGCGGCGAGCAGGGAGGTCATGCAGTATGGATTGTCTCAGAGGGATCCGTTGTCTTATGTCGACCCGTTCATCGGTACGGCAAAAAGCGATGTATATACGCGTTGGGGCAACGAAGGGGGGACTTTTCCGGGTGCTGTTGCGCCCTGGGGAGCTGTGCAGCTGACACCGGAGACAAAAGCTACCGGAGGATATGATCATAAGGACAGCGTCATTTATTTTTTTAGTTGTCTGCATCATATGAGCGGGTACCCCAACGGATCTGCGGGACGGGTGAAGGTCATGCCGGTGGTTACCGGGATGGGGAAGGGTACCGGGGAGATGGCGAGTCCGGGGTATTACCGGGTGCGATTCGGGGATGGTACGGTTGTAGAGGCTACAGCTTCAGAAAGAGTGGGGCTTTTTCGCATGAGTTTTCCCGATGGTGCTCCCCGTCAGGTGTTTGTCGGTGACATGGGGAAGATCGTTCGTCGAAGTCCACGGCTTTTGTATGGTTTGGCCGGGATCGTGATGCAGTTCGACCGGCCTTGTGTGGGCGAGCGGGTAGTGGACGATGGTCTTGTATTAAGCTTTCCTGCGGGTGCCGATACACTTGTGATCCGGGTGAGCGCTTCTTCGGTGTCGGAGGAGAGTGCATTGAATAATATCCGGCGAGAGACGGGATCGCTTGGATTTGACGAGGTGTGGGAAAAGACCCGTACTGAATGGAGGAAACAATTGGGGGTTATCGAGATTCACGACGAACGGGAGCAAGAGAAGAAGATATTTTATACGGCATTATATCATGCGGCGCTGCTGCCCTGGGTCATTTCCGACGTGGACGGCCGATACCGGGGGCGTGACGGTCTTGTTCATTTCACCAGGGGACAGTGTGAGTATGGAGGTTTTTCTGCGTGGGACACATTCCGCAGCCTGCATCCTTTATTATGTTTTTTATTCCCGCAGCGGCAGCGGGATATGGTCCTTTCACTGCTGGATATCTATCGGCAGACGGGGTATCTCCCTACCGACCCTATGACGGGCAATCATACTGTGGCGGTGATTGCGGATAGTTGGATGAAGGGGGTTCGCGGTTTTGACAGCGCCGAAGCATTTGCCGCCATGCGGAAGGGAGTGATCGATACGCCGTACCTGCAATCCGACAGGGCCCCGTACCGTCAATTGGGGTATATCCCTTCGATCTATCCGGAGTCGGTGACGAGGACGGTAGAATATGCATATGATGATTGGGTGATCGGATGGTTTGCGCGCCGGTCGGAAGACGAGGGATATAATTACCGGCGGCTTTTTGATGTGGAGAAGCTATTTCTTTTGCCTGAAGGAGGTGAACGAGGGAACAGCGGGTATAAGGAAGGAGATAAATGGGTGTATTCCTATTTTGTGCCGCAGCATCCGGATGACCTTGTCCATTTGATGGGAGGCGGGGAGGAGTTTACCAACAGGCTGGATGGTGCGTTGAGGCGTCAGGACATCCTTTTTGACAACGAGACCGTCTTTCATATCCCTTATCTTTTTAATTATGCCGGGGCGCCAGGTAAGACGCAGGAGTGGGTCAGCGCTGTCAGGGACGGCCGGTTTGCAGCCAGTCCGGGCGGTCTTCCGGGTAATGATGACCTGGGGTCGATGTCGAGCTGGTATATCTTTAGTGCGCTGGGCTTTTATCCCATGTGTCCTGGTAGGCCCGTATATGATATAGGGACGCCATTGTTCAGGGAGGTGAAGGTGCGTCAGGCGGAAGGACGGGAGCTGGTGTTGCTGGCGAAAGGGGTATCGCCGGAGAATAGGTACGTAAGGAAGGTGCGGGTGAACGGGGCTGTGTATGATGGACGACAACTGTCCCATGAGCTGGTGTCGAAAGGTGGAGAGATCGAATTTGAGATGGATAGTCTGGCTACAGGCGGGAATAAGTTTGAGCGTCCGCAGTTCTCATTTTCGGATGTTACCTTGTCTTCAACGAAGCTGGTGTCCAATGAGCTTTTTCGTATAAGATGGAAATTGACTAACCGGGGCAGTCTGGCGACCAAGGTCGTGCGGTTAAAGGTTAATGGGATGGAGTATGCTTATAAAAATTGTCTGGTGACTGCCGGCGCAACAGAAGTTGACTCTATAGATTGCCGGCTGTATGCCCTGGGCAGGGTCCGTTTGGAGATAGAGGGAACTGACTGGCAGAGGGAGGTGGAGGTAGTGAAGGAAGGGGCAGAGACGTCAATGATCGCGGGGGTATTTGTCCGGCCGCTGGTAAGAGAGGGTAAGGCGGTTGATATTTCCTTTATCGTCATGAATATTGGGGGAATGAGACGTACTATTATAACGCCAATAAGTGCGAATGGGGTTATAGTGAGCAGGGATACCGTGGTGCTGGAGCCGGGGGAGAGAAGAAGGGTTTTGATGGAGCTGCCGGTATTGGCGCCGGGATGGCAGGAGGTGCGTATTGGGGATGCTGTCAGGAGGTTCAGGGTGTATCGTCAGCCTGAGGAATCTGTGTTGCTGGACCTTTCGTTGAATGGACAGCCGGTGGACAGCTCAGGGTTTGACCATCATGCGCGGGTAGTGGGGAACGGGTTCCCGTTATTTGGCAAGGATTGTTACGTGGAGATATCCGATGCGGCTGTGCTGGACAGTCTTGGAACGACGATCACTATGATGGCCTGGGTTCATCCCACGGAGAAGGGGGATGGCCTGATAGACATTTTTGCCAAGGGTGATAACCATGTGCTGCAGATGAGCGGTAACAGCAAGCTCAGTTTTTTTGCCGGAGGATGGGGGAGGGGGGATTGTACGGTGGACCTTCCGGCCGGCTGGTGGGGGCGCTGGCATCATATAGCCGGGGTTTGTGAAGGGAATGTGCTGAGGGTTTATATCGATGGTGTTGAAAGAGGGATGTCAAAGGTAGATGGAGATGTGAACCTGTCCACGTCAAACAGATGGACGCTTGGGCGTAATGAAGAATTCCCCGGTCAACGGGTATTCAATGGTTATATGGATGGGGTGAAAATATTTTCCCAGCCATTGACGGCTGACGAGATCAGAAAGGTCATGGGGCATCATTGATCCTTTCCTGTCATCAGGCGCGCCACTTTTTCTCCAACGATGGGAGCCAGGGCGACGCCCATGCCGCTCATACGAACGGCGCAGAATACATGGTCGTTAACGGCCTGTACGATGGGCATTTTTTCGCTGCCCATTCCCATGATACCGCTCCATCTATGTTCGATGGTATAATCGCGTCCCGGCAATATTGTTTCTTTTAAAAAACGTTCAAGTTCGTGCTGTATGTCCGGGGTGATGTTCATTTCGTCGGTGCGTTCAGCTTCAAAGGCCTTATTACGGGCTCCTCCCAGCAGTATACGGTTTCCCAGGTTGCGGAAATAATAAAACCCTTCATCGTAGTGAAAAGTGCCCTGGAAGGGAAGTTTGTCGATCGGTGAGGTAACGAAGACCTGGCCTCTGGCCGGCTCGATATCCAGCTGTGGGAGGAGCTGCCGGGCGAAAGCGTTAGTACATACCAGGAGTTGAGAGGCGGTAAAGGAAAAGGGATAGCTGGTGTGTAACAGCACATTCCCATTCACCTTTTCGTAGCTTTTTATTTCGATGTTGTTGAGTACGGTGACGCCCATAGATTGGACCAGTTTTAACAGGGCCTGGCATAACCGGCCTGAATGCAGCTGACCTTCCGCCTTGTTCTCTATGAGGTGCTGAATACCGGCAAATCCGAAACCGGCCAGTTTATCGCTCGCCATCCGGAAGGTCTTTTGCAATCCAACGATCTTTTTAAGCGGACGGTTGAGCTTGTCGATCTGACTGCGCAGATCGTTGATGTTGAAGTTGTCGCCAGTGATGAGATCGTAACCGCCATGTTGCTGGAAATCTATTTCTTTATCTGAAAAGACCTTGCTGATACGCCGGAGGCCCTTGTATCTCATTTCTACCAGTTCGAGCATCTTATCCTCACCCATTTTTTCCTCATCGGCGATGAGCTCGGTGAGACTGCCAAAACAGGCAAAGCCAGCGTTGCGTGTGCTGGCTCCTGTGGGGATCAGGCCTCTTTCGAGGACGGTGATGGATAGCTTTGGAGCTTTTTTCTTTAGGTAATAAGCGCTCCATAGGCCTACAAAGCCGCTGCCTGCGATGATGATGTCGGCTGGTGCGAAGAAGCTTTCCCGCTCCCATACAGATAGATGGTTCATAGGCGAAATTTACGGTTTTTCAACTATTTTTACCGGATGGGTGTTGCGACAAGAGATATCATTCCTTTCCACCGGCTGAAAGAGTGGACCAATGAGGGTTACCAGGTCGATAAGATGTATGTCGGCGATGAGGAGATCGAAGAGGCTATCCTGCTGGGCACTCACCGGGATGACCATTATATTTTCCTTATACATGAGACAGGGAACAGCAAGCTCATGGTGGATTTCGATCTCATTAAAATAGGAAGCGCATCCGTCTTTTTTGTTTTGCCGGGTCAGGTCCACCGGTACGTGGAAACTGAGCACGGTACTTCGGGCTGGTTCCTGGCGCTGGATGCGGGATTGATACCGGAGCGATTCAGGCTGGTGTTGGAGGACCCTTTGCTGATGAGGAGGCCCTTGTCACTGCCCCGTGATGAAATGGAGCCGCTGTTGCAGTGTCTGCAGTTGTTGCATTCCATTGACCGTAAAGCGTCTGCTTCTCCCTTTTTCAGACAGTCCGTTTATGGGTTGCTGGATTCCTTTTCAGCCATGATGGCCTCGATGTATGCGAACAAGCCTGCAACCGGACAACCTTCCCGGCTTGTTATGATCACGCAGGATTTCAGAAAGCTATTGCTCCGGGAGTTCAAGGTGCGTAAAAGTCCGACGGAATATGCCGCCGCATTGAACCTTTCCCTTTCTTATCTGAATGAGGCGGTGAAGGCTACTACCGGCTTGCCTGTGAGTACCCTGATCCAGCAGGAGGTGATGCTGGAAGCCAAGCGTCTTTTGTATCACAGTACTTGCAGCGTAAAGGAGATCGCACATGAGCTGGGGTATGACGATCATACTTATTTCTCCCGTCTGTTTAAAAAAACAGCAGGTGTTACGCCGGGAGATTTTCGCCGACATTACCGCGAATAGTCCAATCTTTACCGGCGTTTGTCTATTGGCCGTCAATCTATCTTATCGTTGTTTTGCGTATGAACAAGTTAACGCATGCCACCGTGGGCCTGCTGGAGCGCAGGTGGTTGAAAACAGCCAGGGTATTGGCTATCAGGACATGGGAGCCGGCAACTTTTTTGGAGATCGACCTGCATTTGCCGGACTGCGATATGAGCAAATGGCAGCAGACCCTTCACATGAAATGTAAAGTGGGGGCGCTTGCTTACCGGGATTATACACCATCGGGCTGGGATGCGGAAACCCGCACCTGCACCTTACTGATCGATGCGAGTCACGAGGGGCAGGGGAGCCGGTGGGTAAAAGGGCTAAAAGAAGGTGATCCTGTGTACTATCTTGGTATCGCCTCTTCCCATCATCAGCCTGTGCCGGGCAAACGGCTGGTGTTTTTAGGGGACGAGACGGCCATCGGGCATTTTCTATCCTTACAACAGTTGGCGGGAAAGCAGGCCCGGATCGAGGGAGCGGTAACCATTGCCCAGAAGCACCACCAGGATGAGTTTTGCCGTTATTTTTCGGAGTTAGGTTTGAAGGCGTTCGATAAAGATGGATCAGGTCATTCGCGCGCGATGGAGGATTGGGTGTCCGGGTTGGATGCCGGGGATGGCGCTGATAGAGTTTTTTTTGTTGCCGGATATATCCCCGCAGTCATGCGGCTGCGAAAATTACTGAAGGAGAAGGGTTATAGCGGCAGACAGATCAGGTGTCAGGGGTTTTGGAATTAGAGAAGAGGGCTGCCGGAGTACCTTCCCGTTTTATTTTACCTTTATCCAGCCAGATGATCTTATCGGAGAGACGCAGTATTTCCGGCATATGATGGCTGACCAGCACGGTGGTGAGTTCGAAGCGATGCCGGATCCTTTCGATAAAATCCTGCAAGCGGTGGCGCATATCGTCGTCCAGTGCGGACAGGGGCTCGTCCAGCAGCAGCAGCCTGGGTTTGCGGAGGATGGCGCGGGCCAGCGCCACCCGTTGTTGTTGTCCTCCTGAAAGAAATGCGGGGCGTACATCCTGAAGAGGGCCCAGCTCCATCAATTGTATCAACTCATCCATCAGCTTCATATCATCTCCTTTTGGCAAGGCGTACCTGAGATTTCCCTTTACGCTGAGGTGGGGGAAAAGCGCGAAGTCCTGGAACACGAAACCGACGGACCTATTTTGCGGCGGCAGGTTTATTTTTTGTTTGGTATCGAGCCATGTTTCTCCGTCTATAATGATCTGTCCGGAGATGACGTCCGTGAGTCCGGACAGGATGCGCAGGATGGTAGTCTTTCCGGCACCGGAAGGGCCGTAGAGCGTGAGCAATTCTCCTTTTCCCAGTTCAAAGGCGACATCCAGTTTTAACTTGCCGTGCGAGGTGAGTAAATTTTTATTTGCCTGGAATCGTATCATGACAGCGGCTGGGGTTTACTGAAATAATGGTTGGCCAGGTAGACTACCAGCAGGATGCAGAAAGAAAGCAGGAACAGTACGAGGGCGTATTTGTTGGCTGCGCTGTAATTCATGGATTCCATCTCATCGAAGATAGCGAGGGAGGCCACGCGTGTTTGTCCGGGGATATTGCCACCGATCATGAGCACTACCCCGAATTCCCCGATGGTGTGGGCGAAGCTCAACACGACGCCGGTGAGCAGGGAGGGGCGGATATTCGGCAGCAATATTTTTACGAGGGTAGTTGTTTTCGATTTGCCCAGCGTATAGGAAGCTTCTCTCAATGCGGGGGGCAGGCTTTTGAAGCCGGACAGCAGAGGACTTACCATGAAGGGTAAGGAATAGAAAAGGCTGGCGACGACGAGTCCGGAGAAGGTAAAGACCAGCCTGATATCAAAGTATCTGTCCAGGAGTCTGCCGGGTCCGTGAGCGGGGGAGAAGGCTATCAGAAGATAAAAGCCCAGTACGGAAGGGGGTAGTACCATGGGAAGGCTGATAAGGGCTTCCACGATTGCTTTTATCCGCAGACGGCTATAGGCCAGCCAATAGGCCAGTGGAAGAGAGATAGCCAGCAGTATCACTGTTGTGACAAAGGCCAGCCGGAAACTCAGCCATAAAGGTTGCCAGTCGGTCATAGATGCTATTTTGTGCACCGGGATGGCTTTCTTGCGAAAATAACCCATCCCTGTGCACGTTTAATGATGGGCCTTCGGCCAGCGGATCTGTGATCCGCTATTTAAATCCAAAATGCTCCAGGATCGCCCGTGCTTTTGCGGATGCTATGAATGTAGCGAAGTTTTGGGCTCCTTTATTGTCTTTTGCATGTTGAAGCAAAACGTAACCTTGTCGTAGGGGTTGGTGTGAAGATTCGGGGATCAGCCAGTATTTCCCTTCTTTCTGCAATTGAGGAGAAAGAGCGAGGGATAAAGCGATGATACCTATATCCGCCGCTCCGGTGCTGGCAAATTGAGCTGTTTGGGAGATATTTTCCCCGATGACCAGCTTTTCCTTCACTTTGTCATAGAGCTTATAATACTTCAGGCTTTCTTCCGCCCGGCGGCCATAAGGGGCGTGGGCCGGATTGGCGACGGCTATATGGGTGACAGAGGGGAGCAGCAAGGAGTTCATGCCTTCTTTAGCAGGGTCTAACTTATTACTCCACAGGACAATCTGACCGGTGCCATAAGTTTGTATGGGTGAAAGGGTTTTATGCTGCTGTTCCAGTTTTTGCGGGTAGTCCAGGTCGGCGGAGAAAAAAAGGTCAAAAGGGGCATCATTGCTGATCTGTTCAAAAAAGTTCCCAGATGACCCATACACTAATTTTATGGTGACCTCATTTGACCCGCTGGAAAATACCTTTACCAGGGAATCCATGGCAAACTTAAGATCGGCTGCTGCCGCCACCAGGATCTCCTGCCGTTGTACGTGGAGGCTTGCAGGTGAGAGGGATAAGAGAAGTATCCCAGCACAAGTGAATAGAAGAAGATATAACTGCTTCATTTATAAACATTATGTGTAAAATTAGCTCTTCCATGAAAAAAATCCCGGCTTTTGATGAACTAACTTTTACCAAAATTGTTCTTTACAGACCTTTTAAAGCGGGGAATTGCCACTCGGCAAATACCTGGCGACTACCTATGACCTTCATGCAGCGAAATATATCAAATTAGAGTCCATTATACACAGTACCTGTTTGTTATCCGGATGATAAGACGGTGGTACAGACAGGAGACTGGCAAGAGAATTGATATCTTTGTCTTTAATAACAGAAGAATTTTAATACAACAGATCAGCACTATGGACATTCACGGCTATTTAAAACGTATCAATTACAATGGGGTGATTTTCACGGACTTACCGACCCTTAATTCCCTTCAGTACCAGCATGTTTTCAACATTCCTTTCGAGACGCTGGATATACATAACCACATCCCTATCATCCTTAGGATAGATTCGCTTTATCAGAAAGTGATCCTCGACAGGCGCGGGGGATACTGTTATGAGTTGAACACCTTGTTTCACCGTCTGTTATCATTGTGCGGCTTTAAGGTCTTTATGATCGCGGGTCGTCTGCTGCATGGTCATGGATATGGCCGTGAGTTTGAGCATATGGCATTGATAGTGGAACTGGAAGGTAAAAAATGGCTTGTCGACGTAGGATATGGGGATTTTTCTCTTCGACCTCTGGCTATTGCGCCCGGCGAGGTACAAAGCGATGGCCGTACTTTTTTCCAGATCATGGAGCATATTGCTGTCGATGGTAAGGAATATCTCAGCGTTGCTAAATGGAATGACTCAAAACAAACATTTAAGATCGAATATATATTTACACTGACTCCCCGCAATCTGCATGAGTTTGCAGAAATGAATCATTTTCATCAGACCAGCCCCGAGTCGCATTTTGCCCGCAGTTTGATCTGTAGTTTGCCTATTCCTGATGGACGTGTCAGTATGATCAATAACAGACTGATTCGGACTGTCAACGGCAACAAGCAGGTGAAGCAGATCATGAATGAGGATCACCGTGACAGGATGCTGGAAAAGTATTTCCATATGGATATGGTATACCTGGTCTGACGCGCTACAGGAAATTTACGCTGACGTGCCATCCTATCCACCCGGTGACATAATCCGAGGAGGACCAGGTATGGTACCCTTTGTATACAGGGGGGATAAGGGCCTTTTCGGGAAGTTTTTTGTCCAGGTTATAGAAGTTTAGCGAGGGACCTCCTGAAATGGCAAAATGCCGGCTGAGCCGGGCATGGAGATCGAGACTTAGTTTATACAGGTCATTGGAGTATTTAAAATTGTCCCAACTGCCTGATGCGATATGCTCGTTGATAAGCTCGGGGTCCAGTGATAATTTTTTGTTGAGTTTGAACCTGTGGCCAAGTCCAAATCCATATCGGTACGTTCGGTGGTCCTGGCTTGGATCGTAGCCTACCAGCAGGATGGAGTAAAGTTTTTCGTTGCCCGACCGGAAGGCGAGGTTCAAAGGGGATATCTCATCGGCGAACAAGGACAGCTCTTTGAGTCCGTTGCGGGAAAGGTTGACGAGTCCAAAGCTATAGCCGTCCGAAGTGTCGGCTATATTGACTACTCCGATCTGTACACCTTTTAATCTATGTGTGATGTTGATAACGCCTGCCAATTGCAGACCGGAGACCTGACGGGCCGTATTGATGACGCCAGCCGCCTGTACGCCGTCCAGGCTATCAGTCACCCTATTGTATACGCCGGTGATCTGCAGACCTTTAAAATGCCGCCGGGCGGCATTGCAGACACCTGCCGCCTGTATACCTTTGAATGAGTCCAGCACTATATTGTGCGATCCGGCCATCTGTATGCCTTCTACGTGTCCGCCCACGATGTTGACGATGCCGGCTGCCTGCACTCCTTTTACGTCCTTTTTTTCGATGTTGAAAACACCTCCCATCTCTACTCCTTTAAGTCCTGCCGTATATCCTCCTATGATATTTACGGAAAGCTTATTGGTGATCTGGGGGCTAAGGGGTCCTTGGGTACCTATGGCTGGCAGGAAGGACAGTTGGAAGGGCTGCTGGATAAAATATTTACGCAGATTGAGACTCTGGATCTTCAGCCGGGAGGAAAGCAGCAGTTTACCCAAGCCTGTCATCTGTACCCGGATGGGGTCCTTGCGCATATAGACTGAGTCGCCATTCAGCTCGACCCGGATGGAGTCCGACGGCAGATAGCCGTTGGGGCTGATGGTGACCATTCTTCTGTTGGTGGAGAGGGGGGAGATGACGATGGTGATCTTTTGATTGGCGCCGGGTTCGATCTTTACGGTGGTATCCTCATAGAATTCCTTGCTGACAGAGAGGGCGGCAGAGCCGGGTCTGTTCTTCAACCGTACGGTAAAGAAGCCGTCTTCATCAGTGAGGGTAGCGATCAGGCCGTGTTTGTCATAGACGCTGGCCCGGCTGATGGCCTCTCCTGTGTTTTCATCTACAATAACGCCGCTGACGATGTATTTTTTTTCTTCAGGATCGGGCGGGGTGGAGATCTCTTTGGGTTTGGGAGGAGCCCGGCGTAAGATGATGTAGTTGCCGTTCTCCTTATATTCTACGCTCCCATGGAACAGGAGGTCCAATATCTGTCTGACGGTCTTGCCCTGTGCAGACAGGGTGACGAGACTGTCTCTTCTGAGCAGGGCGCTGCTGTAGGAAAAATAGAAGTCTCCCATGCGGCTGAGCGTTTCCAGCGTTTTGTCCAGACGTTGCTGACGGAAGTCAACGGTAAGCTGTTTGTCCAGCACGCTTTGGCTGTGAAGGGACATTGCGATGAATAAGAGAAATGCTGTTATTATGCTCGTTCGCATAGGTGTCTAATATTGTAAAATGACCTGGTCGCCGGACCGGGAGACTTTTATCCGGAATGTTTCATGTATGACGGACAGTATCTGATCCAGGGATACATCGCGAAAAGTGGTATTGATCCTGAGTTCACGCAGCTGCGGGTCCGCGATCTCTATCTTAACGTTATAGGCTTCTTCCAGGGAAGCTGCCAGTTGCCATAGGGGGGTGTCGTCGCATACGAATTCCTTTGTGCGATAGTATTTGTATAGTTCGTTCCGGGTGGAATCTTTCGACAGGGCGAGGTCCCCTTTGCGAAGGATCAGTCTTTCCGAAGCGTGCAGCAGGATGTTGTGCAGACTGTCGGTGACGCGGACCTGTCCTGTTTCGACGATGATCTCGGTGGCCGTATCCCTGTCGCGTACATTAAAGCTTGTACCCAGGACAGTGATCGTGACGCCATTTGTATATACGTGGAACGGTCTTTTTTTATCGGGTGCTATTGCAAAAAACGCTTCTCCCTTTAATTGTACGGTTCGTTCTTTTTTAAAATTCTCAGGGTATTTGATGGCCGATTGTTTGTTAAGCGTGATCAGACTACCGTCGGGCAGTGTGTCGGTGAGCGTGGTGGTTGTACTGGCAACCCGTTTTTCAGGTGCTGCTGTGCCGGTGTTTATAAAGTAGAGCACAGCTGTGATAGAAACCACCAGCAGGAATATAGCTGCGATCCTTGTCCATACAGGGAATGATCTTTTGGGTTCAGGGGTGGGTACCGGATCATTTTTTATAGCTTTCAGATGGGGAGGGCGATGGATCCGCCGGCGGAATTTCTGCCAGGCGATATCGGTTTGTTCATCTGTCTCCCGGAAATTGTTGTCCAGCTGCCGGCTTTCCCGCCAGATAAGCCGGAAATGTTCGTAATAATGCCTGTTGGCGGGATGGGCGGCCAGCCAGGCCTCTACTCTCGCGTTTTCTTCGGGGCCCGTTTCTCCCAGCAGGTGTTTCACCAGCAGGTCTTCATGGATGCCGGACGGGCTCCCGGGGTCGGTATGTAAATTTTCGTTCAAGCGAGTTGATTTAAGATGTTTAGGAGAATGAGCAGGATCAGGGGTAAATAGTCAATGAGCTTTACCCGTAATTGTTTTAATGCCTTGCCCATCTGGTTTTCTACTGTCTTGACCGAGATGCCGAGCCGGTCGGCGATGTCGAGATAACGCAGTTCTTCAAAACGGCTCATTTGGAAGATGGTGCGGCATTGTTCGGGCAACTCGTTGATAGCTGCATGCAGCCGCTGTTCCAGTTCGCTGAATATCACTTTCCGTTGTGCACCATCTGTTTGGTCTTTCATAGTATGTGTGACATATGTTTGGTAGGTACGTCTTACTTTTTTGTGTTTGAGATGATTGAGGCTTTCGTTATAGACGGCCCGGTACAGGTAGGCGGCCAGGGAGTCGGAGAAATGCAGGGACTCCATTTTATCCCATAGTTTGTAAAAAACGTTTTGTACAATGTCTTCGGCCTGGTCGTGATCCTGTAGGATCGTCAGGGCATACCTGTGCAGGTTTTTAAAGTAATGTTTAAAAACGTGTTCAAATCCTGTTTCATCCCGATCTTTCAATAATTGTATAATCGCGGTGTCGGTGAATTCCATACTTACCGATGTAATAGTGGCTTTATTACTGATAACTGTCGTTGTCAATCAGGGCTTTTGATAATGACAATTAAGGGAGCCCGTACCCCTATTGGGCGTAAAAATATTATTTTTTGGAGAATGAGCTGGAAATCAGGGTTTAAAGGATTGGATTAGGGATGGGAGGTTATCCCTAATGGGATGTCTTTGCCGCTTCCCAGCCGATGATCGCCCGTTTGCGGGTGTTGCCCCAGTGGTAGCCGCCCGTTTCGCCGGTGGACCTTATTACCCGGTGGCATGGAATAAGGAAGGCCACGGGGTTGCTGCCGACGGCCGATCCTACGGCCCTGGAAGCGCCGGGATTACCAATGGTTTCTGATATGGCTCTATAAGTTGACAGTCTGCCGATGGGTATATTCAGCAATGCTTCCCATACCTTTAGCTGGAATGGGGTGCCTTTCAGGTGGAGTTTGATATCGGACAGGCTGTTCCAATCCTGTGAGAAGATGTATAAAGCATTTTGCTGGATAATGTCAACGGTCTGTCTGTAACGTGCGTGTGGGAATTGCGTTTTCAATTCTGCCAGGGCTTTGTCCCTGTCATCGGTGAAGGCCAGGTAGCAGATGCCTTTGGGTGTGGAGGCTACGATGATCTCTCCAAAAGGACTTTCTGCAAAAGAATAGTTGATGGACAGGGCTTCTCCGCCATTCTTATATTCTCCGGGCGTCATCCCTTCGATGCCGATGAAGAGATCGTGAAGACGCCCTGTGCCGGAAAGGCCGGTGTCAAAAGCCGTATCGAACAAAGTCGCGTTTTTGTCCTGCAACATGGATTTGGCATGTTCAATACTGAGGTATTGCAGGAATTTTTTGGGGCTGACGCCGGCCCAGTCAGTGAAGAGCCTTTGAAAATGGAAGGGGCTCAGGTGTACTTTTTCGGCCACCTCGTTCAGGTCAGGCTGTTCTCTGAAATGCGTTTTGATATAGTCGATGGCGGTGGCGATCCTATCGTAGTTTGTTCCGTCTTCCATCATTGTATGTTTTTGTTTGGCCATACAAAAGTAGGATGACGATAAAGGTACGAAAACCCGGAAGTTGCTGAGTTTGGGATAAAAAATGCGTATCTTTTCCTATCATGTGCAGGACGGCGCTTATGTGAAGGGGCTATAATCCTTAAAACTACTTACATGAATAAGCATTTCTTTATTTTTCTATGTGCTTTATGGCTAACGGCTGCTGCTAACGCGCAACAAGTAACATTGACGCCTGACCAATTGAAAGCATTGACGCCTGAATGGACGGGCGAGCGTACGCCCGACGGAAGACCGCATGTTGCGGACAAGTTCCTGCAGCGACTGAAGAAAGTGGGGCTGGAAGAGGCATGGGGTATCCTGCGTAACAAAGGGTATCAGAACCAATTTGAGGGTGAATGGATGGTGATCCATCCGGATTCGGTGATGACGGGCAGGGTAGTGACGGCTCAATATCTCCCTATGCGTCCGGACCTTGACAAGCTGATAAGGGATAAGGGGAAGGCGGAAGGGCGTATCGGTAATACCAATTCCTGGCCGATAGATGTGTTGAAGGAGGGTGATATCTATGTAGCCGACAGCTATGGGAAAATAGTGGACGGGACATTGATCGGGGATAATCTTGGGAATGCTATCTATGCGCATAGTCACAGGGGAGTGATCTTTTATGGTTCCGTAAGGGATATTGAGGGTTTGGAAGAGATAGAGGGGTTCAATGGTTGGGTGAAGGGGTATGACCCTTCCTATATCCAGCAGATGATGCTGGGGGGGATCAATGTTCCCATCCGGATCGGCAGGGCCACGGTATTGCCGGGGGATGCCGTGCTGGCCAAAAAAGGCGGTGTGGTATTTATTCCTGCTCATCTGGTGGAGTATGTGGTGTTAAATGCGGAGTTTATTCAGCTTCGGGATGAATTCGGACATCTGCGTCTGCGGCAGGGAAAATATACACCGGGTCAGATAGATGCGCAGTGGTCGGATGAGATCAAAAAGGATTTTCTGCGTTGGCTGGATGAGAACCCCGGTAAACTGCCCATGACCCGTGCGGAGCTGGACCAATTTATGAAAGATAGAACCTGGTGATATTATGAATATATTCTATAGAATGGCCATCGTGCTGTTGTTGGCCTATATCGCATCGGTGGTATTTGACCTGGGGCAATGGGCCGGCTGGTGTCTGATGCTGTGTCTTATCAGTGTAGCCCTGGGTTTCCGCAGCCATACTTTTCTGCGGGGTTTTTCCTATACCATGATCATTTTGGCGGGGGTGAGCCTGGCGCTTTATTATCCGCAGTATTTTGTAAAAGTGGGGGACTTCAAATTGTCCGGTCTGATCGTTCCTTTGCTACAGGTGATCATGTTTGGGATGGGGACGGAACTGAGCTTAAAGGATTTCGCAGCGGTGCTGCGTATGCCAAAGGGGGTGATCATCGGCGTCGTCTGTCATTATACCATCATGCCTTTGGTGGGGTTTACCGTGGCGCATCTTTTTCAATTCCCGCCTGAGATCGCGGCCGGCATACTCCTGGTAGGGTGTTGTCCCAGCGGGTTGGCGTCCAATGTCATGGCTTTCCTGGCAAGGGCCAACCTGGCATTGTCTGTATCAGTCACGACTGTGTCCACGCTGCTGGCCCCTTTTCTTACGCCGATGATGATGCGTCTGCTGGCGGGGCAGTTTATCGAAGTGCATTGGCAGGCCATGGTATGGGATATTACAAAAATGGTGATCTTCCCTGTCGTTGCGGGGTTGTTGTTCCACTACCTGGTACGGGGGAAGTTCAAGTGGCTGGATAGGGCCATGCCGTTGGTGTCCATGGGTGGGATCGCGCTTATCATCGTGGTGATCACGGCGGCCGGCAGGGAGAGTTTACTTCGGGTTGGGGCATTATTAGTCTTTGCTACCTTTCTTCATAATGTGACGGGTTATTTCCTGGGGTACTGGGCGGGGCGGTTGTTTAAGTTCCATGAGCGGGACTGCCGTACAATAGCCCTGGAGGTAGGGATGCAGAATGCGGGTCTTGCGTCGGGTCTGGCCCTTACGATGGGCAAGCTGGCCACTGTTGGTCTGGCGCCGGCGGTGTTTGGTCCATTGATGAATACAACGGGGTCTTCGCTGGCCAGCTGGTGGCACAATAGGGTTCCCAAGGATGATATA
Source organism: Chitinophagaceae bacterium (assembly GCA_017307755.1). Classification (GTDB taxonomy): domain Bacteria; phylum Bacteroidota; class Bacteroidia; order Chitinophagales; family Chitinophagaceae; genus Puia. The sequence continues at coordinate 217,407 of JAFKGQ010000005.1, forward strand.
TTGCCGGAGGGAGCGGGGGCTGTTAAAACAACCGTTCGTTAGGAGGTCTGATGCCCTGCAGACGGATGTAGATGGTGGTTTGTCCCCGGTGGTGCGCCTGGTGTTCGAGGGATTTCAGCAGGAGGGTAAAACGGTTGGCCTGGCGGTTGCCTTGCCCTATCATTTCTCCCAGTTTGCCGGCGTCGAGGTTTTTGACGGCATTGATGGCATAGTCATAGCTGGCATTGACGTACCAGGTGACGGAGTCCTTGGTTTGGGCGGTAGCGCGTTCTTCCAGTCCTCTGGCGTTGAAGGTAGGTTGTGCGCCGGTGGCCAGGTTCATGAGGAAGATGGTGCCGGATGCCAGGTGGAGCATTTGCTGGGCAAAACTGCGGATGCTGTCGACGGCTTTAAAAGAATATTTGTCGGCGGGCATGGTGTTGAGGTAATCCTGTGTATAGGCTTTGCTCCTTTCCCATTCTTTTACAAATTGATCTTTGATGTCCTGGCCGGAGATGGATTGGGCGGAGAGGAGACGGGGGACGGAAATAAGCAGGAAGAGGGGAAGCAATTTTTTCATGGCTGGTGGTTTTGCCTGAAAGATAATAAAAAAGCGGCACCTTGGTGCCGCTTTGCTATTTATAAGTGTATTGCTTCTCCATATGCCACTTCGATAGCATCCTTGATGCTCTCGCTGATGGTGGGGTGGGGGTGGATGCTGTTGAGTACTTCGTGGTAAGTGGTTTCCAGCTTGCGACCTAGTACGGTTTCCATGAGGGTTTCCGTCACGTTGTACCCGATCATGTGGGTGCCGAGCCATTCTCCATATTTGGCATCGAACACTACTTTTACAAAGCCTTCGTTGTGACCGGCGCCGGTGGCCTTACCGGAGGCGCTCAGGGGGAATTTGCCGACTTTTATTTCGTATCCGGCGTCACGGGCCTGTTTTTCGGTGAGGCCTACGGAGGCGATCTCCGGTGTGCAATAAGTACAGCCGGGGACGTTGTTATAATCCAGCGCTTCCGGCTGATGGGCAAATTTCTTTTCGTTGTAGGCTATGTTCTCCACGCAGATGATACCTTCTTTGGAAGAGACGTGCGCCAGCGCCTGTCCGGGGACGCAGTCGCCGATGGCATAGACGCCGGGTACATTGGTCTGGTAGAATTTGTCTACGCTGATCTTACCTTTTTCCGTCTTTACGCCAAGCGTTTCCAGGCCTATATTCTCGATGTTGGCGGCAATGCCAACTGCGCTCAGTAGGATGTCGGCTTCCAGGGTAACCTCGCCGTTGGGTGTTTTTACTTTTGCCTTTACGCCATTGCCGCTGGTGTCTACGCCGGTGACCTCGCTGTTGGTGAGGACTTCGATGCCGTATTTCTTATAGATCTTTTCCAGCTCTTTGGAGATCTCTTCATCTTCCACGGGCACGATGCGGGGTAGGAATTCCACGATGGTGACCTTTGTGCCGAGGCTATAATAGAAGTAGGCGAATTCCACGCCGATGGCGCCGCTGCCTACTACGATAATGCTTTTGGGTTGTTCGGGGAGGGTCATGGCCTCACGGTAGCCGATGACCTTTTTGCCGTCCTGTTTCAGGTTGGGCAGTTCGCGGCTGCGGGCGCCTGTAGCGACGATGATATGTTTGCCTTCCACGATCTGCGTTTTGCCGTCCGCCGTAGTCACTTCCAGCTGACCTTTTGCTTTCAGCTTGCCGACGCCCATGATGACGTCGATCTTATTTTTCTTCATGAGGAATTGAACGCCTCTGCTCATCTTATCGGCGACGCCGCGGCTGCGTTTGATCACGGCCGGGAAGTCGGGCGTTCCGCTGGCGTTGATACCAAAATCCTTTGAGTGCAGGATATCCTGGTAGACCTGGGCGCTTTTTAACAGCGCTTTGGTAGGGATACATCCCCAGTTGAGGCAAACGCCTCCCAGATTTTCTTTTTCTACAAGCGCAACTTTAAAGCCTAACTGTACGGCACGGATGGCGGCTACATATCCGCCGGTGCCACTGCCGAGAACGACTACATCGTATGCCATGTCTATAATTATTATTGGTTTAATTAAGAATTCAGATGGCTACGCCATCTGTCCCGAATCTCATGATGGGCCCTTCGTCGGAGCTGCTTCGACACGCTCCTCCTCGGGCATAACCTTCGCAAGCTCGGTCACAGCCAACGGGCCTGTGGCCCGTTAGGGACCTGCGAAGCTACTTCACAATGCGCATATGGCCAAATGCCAAAAAACGGTACTTTCGCGTAAAAATTGTCTTCATGAAGCTGGATATCCTGGCTATTGCCGTACACCCTGATGACGTAGAACTCTGTTGTTCCGGAACCCTTCTCATGGAGAAAAGGAATGGGAAAAAAACGGGTGTGATAGACCTTACCCGTGGAGAGCTGGGGACGAGGGGGACGTCTGAGCTGAGGGCCGAGGAGGCGGCTGTATCCGCCAGGATACTGCAGCTGGATGTCCGGGAAAACCTGGGGATGGCGGATGGTTTTTTTCGCAATGATGAGGAGCATCAGCGGCAGTTGATCCGGGCCATCCGCAAGTACAGACCGGAGATCGTGCTGGCTAATGCGCTTTCGGATCGTCATCCTGATCATGGCAGGGCCGGGCATCTTATTTCAGATGCCTGTTTTTTAAGCGGCCTGAGGAAGATAGATACGGTGGACCATGATGGGCAGAAGCAGGAGCACTGGCGTCCCAAATATATTTTTCATTATATCCAGGACCGCTATGCACATCCTTCTTTTGTCTATGACGTAACGCCTGTCTTTGACGAAAAGCTGGCTTCCATCAAGGCATTTTCTTCTCAATTCTTCTCCGCACAATATGGGAAGGAGGAGCCGCAGACCTATATTTCGACCCCCGAGTTCCTGAATTCCATTATCGGACGTCACCAAATGTTCGGAAAGATGATCGGCACCTCTTATGCAGAGGGGTTTATTACTGAAAAGATGATCGGAATACGAAATTTTGATGCTTTTGTGCAGATGGATACTTGAACGGCCGTTTTATGCGTTTATTAATTGTCAGCTCTTTAACACTTATTCCGCCCTTAAAAGGTTACCTTCGCATAATATTTTAATTTTTTTAACAGGCTTATCATGTCAATGCCCAAATTTGCCAACTCTTCTCAATCTTTCCATACCGAGTTGAAGAAAAGGATCAGTGCTTATTTCGAGGAAGTGGGAAAATCCCAGACCGGCAATTACAGTCTTTTTGTCAAGGCTGTCATATTGATGGTGAGCTTCCTGTTTATCTATATCCATCTTGTGTTTTTTACCCCTAATGCTTTTTGGGCCATCGTGGAGAGCGTATTGCTGGGAGGGGTAGTTGCCGCCATCGGGTTTAATGTGATGCATGACGGGGCGCACGGCAGTTTTTCCAAATACAAATGGGTAAACAGCCTGGCTGCCTTTTCGCTGAATATCCTGGGCGGGAACAGCTTTATGTGGAATATGAAGCACAATGTCGTCCACCATGCTTATACCAATGTGGATGGGATAGATGACGATATTGATATCCAGCCCTGGATGAGGATGAGTGAAACGCAGAAGAAATACCGTCTTCATAGATACCAGCACCTTTATTTCTGGTTTTTCTACTGTATCCTTTATCTTTTTTGGATCTTTTTGCTGGACTATCAAAAATATTTCAAAAGCAAGGTAGGCAACATGCCGCTGAAGAAGATGAGCCTTTCGGATCATTTTGTATTCTGGGGGTTCAAGCTATTCCATGCTTTTCTTTTTGTGGGTCTGCCCATTTATATGGTGGGTTTTGAGGACTGGCTTATCGGCTTTATTATATTCACTTGTTTTGCCGGTTTTGTGTTAAGTATAGTCTTCCAGCTGGCGCATACCGTTGAACATACAGCCTTTCCGGTGGCCAATGCGATCACCGGCAAGCTGGAGGATGAGTGGGCTGTGCACCAGATTAAGACGACGGCCAACTTTGCTACCAAAAACAAAGTGGTTTCCTGGCTGGTGGGCGGTCTGAACTTCCAGATCGAGCATCACCTTTTCCCTAAGATATCGCACGTGCATTATCCCGCTATCAGCAAGATCATCCGACAGGCCTGCCAGGAATATGGGCTGGTCTATATCGAGTACCCCCGGGTGCGGTATGCCATTGCTTCCCACGTGGCTTTTTTGCGTGAGATGGGACGGAAATAACTGGTCTATACTCCTCGATTTTTTGTAATTTTGCCGTTCATTTTCAAGTACTATGTCTAAGGTAAAAATAGGGCTGGTCCAGATGAGCTGCACTTCCGACAAGGAAGCCAATCTGCAAAAGGCCATGAAGGAGGTCAGGGTTGCGGCTGCCAAGGGGGCACAGATTGTCTGTCTGCAAGAGTTGTTCACTTCTCTTTATTTCTGTGACGTAGAAGATTATGAGAATTTCAAGCTGGCGGAAGCCATTCCCGGGCCTTCCACCGAGGCTTTAGGAAAACTGGCGGCTGAGCTGAAAGTAGTCATCATTGCTTCGCTGTTCGAGCGGCGGGCGCAGGGTATCTATCATAATACGACAGCCGTATTGGATGCCGACGGGGCTTACCTGGGTAAGTACCGGAAAATGCATATTCCCGACGACCCCGCCTATTACGAAAAGTTCTACTTTACACCCGGCGACCTGGGGTACAAGATATTCAAGACCAAATATGCCAGCATTGGCGTATTGATCTGTTGGGACCAATGGTATCCCGAAGCGTCCCGTATTACGGCGTTGATGGGTGCGGAGATCCTTTTCTATCCCACGGCTATCGGCTGGGCCACCAGTCAGGATGAAGCGACCAATACAGAGCAATACAATGCCTGGCAGACCATGCAGCGCAGCCATGCTGTAGCCAACGGGGTACATGTGGTCAGCGTGAACAGGGTGGGTTTTGAGCAGAATGGCGCTATGAAATTCTGGGGCGGTTCATTTGTAGCGGGTCCTTTTGGGGCCCTCCTGTACCAGGCTTCTCACGACGAGGAGGAAACCTTTGTCGTGGAAATCGATACGGCCGCCACAGACCGTTATCGCACGCACTGGCCATTTATGCGCGATAGACGTATCGACTCTTACCAGCCCATCACCAAAAGATATATCGACCAGGATTAAGCACGATCACCGACTATGAGCAGTACGCTTCCTACGCCCAAAGAGCTTGGCTATTATTTCCCCGCGGAATTCCGCCGGCATGCAGCTACCTGGCTTAGCTGGCCTCATAAGGAGGCTTCCTGGCCGGGAAAGATCCATACGATCTACCCTTATTACAGTCTTTTTATAAAGGAGCTGGCAAAGGGCGAGGACGTTTGTATCAATGTGCGGGATGAAGCGATGAAGTCATTTGCCGTGGACTCTCTGCAGGAGGCGGGAGCAGACATGAGCAGGGTCCGTTTTTATTTTCATCCTACCAATGATGCCTGGTGCAGGGATCATGGTCCTGCCTTTCTTATCAATCCGCAAGCCGAACAGAAAAAGGTCATCGTAGATTGGAATTATAATGCATGGGGGAATAAGTACCCTCCTTTCGACCTGGATGATGTGATCCCCACACTGGTGGGATCAGCGCTGAACCTGCCTGTGTATTATCCGGGTATTATCATGGAAGGCGGCTCTGTCGACTTCAACGGTAATGGCACAGTGATAACTTCCACCTGTTGTCTGATGAACGAGAACCGCAATCCTCATCTTACCCGCGAGCAGATCGAAACCTATCTGGTGAACTATTATGGCGTCGACCAGATATTGTGGGTGAAAGAGGGTATCGTAGGGGACGACACGGATGGACATATCGACGATACGGTCCGTTTTGTCAATGAGGATACGGTCATCACGGTGATCGAGGAGGACAGACAGGATGAGAATTATACCTTATTGCAGGATAACCTGGCGGACCTGAAGAAGATGCGTCTTTCCAATGGAAAACAGCTGAATATTGTCGAACTACCGATGCCGGACATGGTCACGTATGAGGATCAGCGCCTGCCGGCCTCTTATGCAAACTTTTATATTGCCAATGAGTCAGTCATCGTGCCTACCTTCCGTTGTGCACGTGATGAGAAGGCGTTAGAGATCATCCAGGACTGTTTTCCAGGCAGAAGGGTGGTAGGGATCGACTCCACGGAGATCATCTGGGGGCTGGGTAGTTTTCACTGTCTGAGCCAGCAGGAGCCGGAGGTGTAACTATTTGAAAATGATCGCATAGGGGATATCTTGTAAGGGCTACTCCATATAAAGTTTGCAAAAAGTATTAAAAACATTCGTTTTTTAACGATTTTTTTTAAAAATTTGTGGAGTTCAGACTAGGACCATAATCCATTCCTTAGAAAACGAGACCCTATGAGACCCAGAACCAACCCTACCCGGGGAGCCGTGTTGATATTGTTGTTGCTTACAGGCATTCAACAGACAGGTCTTTCGCAAAACTGCCGTGAATTAACGGCTACCTACACGGTAGCTGAATCCAGGTGTATGGCCACGGGTTCAGTAAAAGTCACCCCTTCCGGCGGATCGGGTACCTACAATTACAAGATGCAGGGTCCTACCGTTGTGGATTATACTTCTTCCAATCTTATTACAGGGTTACAACCAGGAACATACACGTTGACCGTCAAGGATGTCGTTACAAATTGTGAGACGACGATAACAAATGTGGTGATTCCCGGTTCCTATACCCAGCCTCGTTTTGGACTTACCGAGACGGATGTCACCTGTAACAATGGAAGTGACGGGGTCATCTCGGTGACCGGCATTCTGAATGGTCGTACGCCATTTGTATATAAACTGGTGGCGCCTTCGCCCATGGGGGTAGGAACAACCAATTCCACCGGCACCTTTACGGGACTTATGCCGGGGACCTATTCTGTCCAGATGACGGACAGCTGCGGAAGTATACAGACCCGTACGATCAGCATACAGAACTATACCTGGTCAATCACAGCGGCAACCGTCACATTGTCCAACTGTCAGACCTACAATGTGCAGATAAGCCTGAAAGATAGTAAAGGAAATACGAATGCTTCCGGGACGGCTTTTAATGGCTGGAAGTATGGCGTGGTCCGTAGTGCGGGCGATACTATCTGGAGCAACAGCCAGAATTTTAACTTTAATCTGGGGAACAACCGGACCATTGTGCTGATAGCTAAGGATAAATGTGGACAGATCCAGTCGAAGACCTGGGCAAATAAGGTGATCCCTTCTATAGATGCTGCTGTTACCATTTCCGGGCAAACCTGTACCGTATTCAATGCTACCGTCACCGGGCAGGTCAATATGAACAATGCTCAATATTGTATTGTGGACGCGAGTGGGAACGCAATAAGCGGGCAGCCTTGCAATCCAACGGGTGTGTTCAATGGTCTGCCGTATGGCTCCTATTGTATAAAAGCGAAGCAGACCTGTTATGATACGGTGATCAGCCGTTGTTTTACGCAGACAAGGACTATTCCGGCGGTAGACGCTACTGCCAGCCTTTCCGGATATACCTGTACAACTTTTACTGCGACTGTTACCGGCAAGAGCAACCTGACCAATCCTCAGTATTGTATCACGGATGCCGCAGGGCGTCCTGTACCTGGTCAGTCTTGTAATCCCTCGGGTGTATTTAATGACCTGCCGTATGGCACTTATAAGATAACAGTAACGGATGGCTGTCAGGCGACCCCGCTGACGGTAACCGTCAACGGCATAAAGAGGACCCGTACTGTCGGCAATATCGTCACCAATAATTATGGCTGCAGCACTTTCACGGCGATACTTGGGGGAGCATCCAACCTGATCAAGCCGAAATATTGTCTGGTAGATGCAGCTGGTAACGAGGTGACCTGCAACAGTACCGGTATCTTTACGAACATACCTTACGGTAATTATTGTATCAATGTTACGGATACCTGTCGGGATACCACTATCCAGCGTTGTGTGACGGTGACCAAGCCGGTGCCTACCGGCGGGTCTCCCAATATCAGCAACCTGGGCTGTAATGGCTACACGATCACTGTCACGGGGCAGAAAAACATTTTTAACGGCCAGTATTGTTTGCTGGATGCGAACGGTAATACGATTGAATGTAATACGTCAGGTGTATTTAACAATGTGCCTTATGGAAAAGTTTGCGTAAAGACCACCGACGGTTGTACCAATGGGGTATTCACCAATTGTATCACTACAACGGCGCCTGTGCCTTCCATCGGACCTGCCGCTGTTGTCAACTTATCCTGTTCCACTTTCAAGGCCACGATCACCAATCAGCAGAATCTCTCTTCCCCTCAATTCTGTCTGTATGATCAGCAAGGCAACCAGGTGGGAGTATGTAATGGGACGGGGATATTCACCATCACCGGATACGGGGCCTATACGATCAAAACAACGGATGGTTGTACGGGTAAGGTCTTTACTACGCCTTTCAATGCTCCAAAGCCTACGGCTTCCGTCAATGCGAACCTGTCTTACAGCAACCAGACGTGCAGCTCTTTTACGGTCACCGTCACAGGACAGCAGAACCTGGCAGGTGCTCAATATACGTTGAAGGACAATGCGGGGACTGTAGTAGCCACCAATCCTAACGGTGTTTTCAATAATGTCAGCTACGGGTCGTACTGTATAGATATTGTCAATGCGTGCAGGGATACGACGATCACCAGGTGTTTTTCGCAACAGCCAATTGCTGTCGACGCAAGTGCAACGGCTTCCCCATCCTGTACTTATGATGCCACTGACCTTGCCATCAAGGTGACGGCTGGGACAGGTCCTTACCAGGTGAAGGTGTACGATACGCTGTACAACCTGGTCACCTCTGCCAGTATTAGTGGTACGACGACGACCGTCAAGGGCATACCTTCATTGTCTACGGCCCTGAAGTATAAGGTGGTCGTACTGGGCGTCTGCGGGAAACCGGATACGGTGACGGTGGCGGCGCAGCCCAGCAATGTTCTGCCCATCTATTCGGTGACGCCTCAATGTCCTTCGAGTCTGAAGGCCGACGGGTCGGGTACACTGGCGGTGACGGCGACAAGCAATCTTTCCGGGTTGAATGTATCCATTACCCAGCAGGACTTTTCGCCTGTGTCCATCAGCTATTCTTTCAAGAGCGGGAATACATTTACTTTCCCCAACCTGGATGCGGGTACTTATGTGCTGACCTATACTTTTTCCGGCTGTACCACTGCTGTCAATGACACTACGGTGGTGCCGAAATATGTCTTTCCAAGCCTGGCGAAATCGTCCGCATACCAGTGTGACAACAACAGCTTTAGCGTGGGGGCCTTGGTGACGGGCGGTATTGCTCCTTATACGTATGAGATCATTGCGAGCAGCCCTGCGACGCCCAGTGTCGTTACTTCGCCCCAGAGCAGCCCCATATTTAGTCTCAACAACAATGTAAAGTATAATCTTATCCGTCTTCGTGCTGTTGATGCCTGTGGGAACAGCGCCTTGAATGACGTCAGCATCCTGCCGTTGGCAAATACCATCGTCACTGCCACTTCGGACTGTCTCAACAGGGCTACGACGCTGTCTACCGACGCCTTACCGAATGCCACGTTTACCTGGTATAAGAAATCGAAAACGGGAGATAGCGTTCTATTGGCAAGCGGTTCGCCGACCTATAGTATTTCTAACGTAAAATTTTCGGATACGGGTCTTTATGTAGCTAAGACCTCCGTCAATTCGGGATGTCTTACCAAGATTTCTTATTTCCGGCTGACCGGGACTTGCGGGACAATACTGCCTGTGAATATTACGCTTGAAGGCAGTCAATTGTCCGGAGGCAACCGGCTGAGCTGGACCGTACCTGTAGCCAGCGGTATCGGCAGCTTTGAGCTGCAGCGTACAAATGATGCTAGTGCGGTCTTTATACCAGTGGCCAATATACCGGCACGTGCCTCTGTACAGCAGGATGAAGCCTACGCTTTTGTGGACAATCATCCCGGGCCGGGGAGTAACCTGTACCGTCTGCATGTCCTGTATAATGGTGGGGGTGAGAGCTATACCAATGTAGTAGAGCTGGGCGGCGGCGGTGGCGGTCCCCAGGTGTCGGCCTATCCCAATCCTGTGGACAGGACGCTGAACATCAAGATCCAGGGTGATGCCAGCCAGCTTTATACAGTGGCTCTTTACAATGTGATCGGGCAGGCTATTTTCACCAGGCAGGTGAATGGCGCGGCCGGTGTCATACAGTACCACCGGAATGCGGCTGTAGCGCCCGGACTGTACATTCTAAAGATATTTAATACGACAGTGGGAACGTATAATACGTATAAGATACAGTTCAAATAAAAAAAGCGCCCACCGGGCGCTTTTTTTATGACTGGATGGCCACTATCGGCACATAGCTGTGATAGGCCAGCTGCGTTGTATTTGTCGTCTTGAAAATATTTGTCAGGAAGGAGTGTTTTCTTGGGAAGGTGAGGATCAGGTCAATCTTATTATCCACCACAAACTGATTGATGGCGTCCATGAAGTCGAAGAGACGGATGAAATAAAATTCAGGCTGGTATCCCTGTAACATTTTTTCCAGTTTGGTCCTTTCCGTCTTGTATTCTTCCGTCACCTGTACGTAGTGTTCGTGGTCCACATTGACGACGTGCAAACGGGGGCTAAAGAGGTCCAGTACGGTCTTTACAGGATTCAGGGGGATGGTGCCTTCGACGTCCTTAAAGTCGGTGAGCAGCATGACATTTTTGGCTGATTGGGAATGAGCATGAGGCGGTACGATAATGACGGGTACGATGCCTCTTTTTACGATGTTGAGCGTATTGCTGCCCATAAAGATCTGGCCCAGGCGGGTGGCGCCTGTTATACCCATGATGATCAGCTGTATATCGTTATTACGGACATATTTTTCCAGGGTATCCAGGAAATGGTTGTTTTCTTCTGCTACCAGGGTGATACGGGCATTGGTTATGCCGGAGATCTCTGTTTTTACGCTTGCCAGGGCCAGTTCCATAATGGCATGTCTGCCGGCGTCCTCTTCTTCATCTGTTCCCAGGGGGCTGCTGTCCGAACCATACTCCAGGGAGTCAAAAACATTATAAAGGATCAAATGTGCATCCGGGACGAGGGTGGAGATATGGGCTGCATACCGGGCAGCGTTCTTGGAAGTTTCGGAAAAATCGATGGGAACAAGAAAATTATTCATATGTAGATAGTTTCCGGGTAAATATATTAAAAATTCGAGGAAAATTGTTATTCACCCAGAACGAACCGGAGGTTCGTTGGCCGTAACCGAGCGTAGCGAAGGTTATGCCCGAGAAGGGGCGTGTCGAAGCAGCCCCGACGAAGGGCCAGATATAAGATGTATGGCGCAATTGGATTAAGTTATTTAATGAATCCAATTGTGCACAACTTTTCCCCTGTTTCCCCCTGTTGAAAACTGGTGAGCGGAGAAATGCCGACTTTTCAAGACTTTTAGTGTAGGTTTGTCGTTTGCTAATAAATACTTTGAGACCGTGCGATTAAAGAGCCTAGAAATAAAAGGATTCAAGAGTTTTGCCGACAAGACTGTCGTCAGCTTTGACGAAGGTATTACGGGTATCATCGGCCCCAATGGCTGCGGGAAGAGCAATATCATCGACAGCATCCGGTGGGTCATCGGAGAGCAAAAGATCAGCCATCTCCGCAGTGAGAACCTGGAGAGCCTGGTATTCAACGGGAGCAAGACCCGCAGTGCATCGGGGCTGGCGGAGGTGAGTCTGACCTTTGAGAATACCAAGAACCTTTTACCTACGGAATTCAATACCGTCACGGTCACCCGCAAATTCTACAAAAGCGGGGAGAGCGAATATCGTTTGAATGATGTCAGCTGCCGTCTAAAGGACATACAGAACCTTTTTATGGACACGGGCGTCAGTACGGACAGTTATGCCATCATTGAGCTGGGCATGGTAGACGATATCATCAAAGATAAGGACAACAGCCGTCGCCGCATGTTGGAACAGGCTGCAGGCGTCACTATTTACAAGACCCGTAAAAAGGAGGCCCGCCAGAAGCTGGATGCAACCGAGCAGGACCTTGCCAGGATCGAGGACTTGTTGTTCGAGATCAACAATCAGTTGAAGAGTCTGGAAAATCAAGCTAAAAAAGCTGAGAAATATTACGAGATCAAGAAGGAGTACCGTGAGTTAAGCATCGAATTGGCAAAGGCGGCGCTGGAAGGGTTCAACCTTACTTACCGTGAACTGAATGAACAGTCGGACGCCGAAACGGATAAAAAGATCCGGCTGGAAGCCATCATTGCCCAGGAAGAAGCCGGATTGGAGCAGGAGAAGGTCGGTTTTATTGAAAAAGAGCGGGCCTTGCAATCCATGCAGCATGAGTTCAACGACCTTGTTCAGAACTTGCGGACCAAAGAAAATGAAAAGAACCTTTCTTCCCAACGGCTCAATTTTTTGAAGGAGAAGGAGAATAGCCTGCAGGAGTTCCTTTTGAAGAGCGAGGGTCAGTTGAAGGGTCTGGAAGAAAGCATCGTATTCACCCGGCAGCAGGTGGGGGAAGAGGAAAATAAATTGTCCGGTCTGCAGGAGCAGCTGGAGTCCTTAAAAACATCCGTCGACGAAACCCGCCAGGTATTTGATGAGAGGCGTGTTTCGGTGGATGCGCTTCGCAGAGAGAATGCGCAGATACAACGGGACCAGTTCGAGGCTGAAAAGAAAGTAGCCGTAGCGGACACTTCCATACAGAACCTGCAACGCAGTATCCGTCAGTTGGAGGAGGAAAGAATGGTTCGAGACAGCCAATTAAAACAGCTGGAAGAGGAGCGTTTGCTGAAGGAACAGGACCTGGAGTCCAGGCAAGCGGGGCTCAGGCAATTGCAGGAGCACCACGAAAGGACGAAGGAAAATATCCTTCAGGCCCAGGGGCAGCTGGAGGTCCTGCGGCAGAAACTGGCTGACGAAGGACGTAAACTGGACTCGAAGAAGAACGAGCATGATCTTTTAAAGAGTCTTATCGACTCGATGGAGGGTTATCCTGAGAGTATCAAGTTCCTTCATAAGAACCCTGCCTGGGATCATGGGGCGCCCATTCTTTCCGATATTATCTATGTAAAGGAAGAGTATAGGGCTGCTGTAGAAAATGTATTGGAGCCGTTCTTAAATTATTATGTCGTAAGTAATCTCCAGGAAGGGATGCAGGCTGTGCACCTGTTGGATGAAAAGAAAAAAGGCAAAGCCAATTTCTTTCTCCTGGACAAGATAACCGAGCAGCCTTCCGTTGAAAGCCATCAGACCGCCGGTCTTATCCCTGCCATGCAAGTCATCGAAGTGGATGAGCATTATCGAAAACTGGCTGAACATCTGCTGGGGAATGTTTTTATTGCGGAAAGCGATGACGCGATAGCTGGCAGTAATGGCGCTGTCGTTTTGGAAAAGACCGGCAAATATGTGAAGGGAAAATATTCTCTTACAGGCGGAAGCGTCGGGCTATTTGAAGGAAAGAAGATCGGGCGGGCAAAGAACCTGGAAAAACTGAGCGGAGAAGTCCGGGCATTGGAGACGGTGGTTGCCGGCCTGAAGGCTGACATACAGGATAAGCACAATGAGGTCATCGGGTATAACGAGCAGCTGAAGGAGCAGGCTATCCGTCAGACGCAAGAGGATATCAACCGGCTCACCAATTTTGTATTCTCTTTGCAAAACAAGGTAGAGAACCTGCATGCGCAGCAGCATACCTCGCAGAACAGGCTGGAGGAGCTGCAGTTAAGTCTTGAGGAAACCATTGCCGGGATCGAGGACACCCGCAACGCCTGGGCTGAGCTGGTGAGGGTTGTAGGGGAGCTGAAGGAGAAATCCCAGCTTGCAGAGGAGGAGTACCGGAGTGCGGAGATTGCGTATAACAGCGCCTCTGCGGGATATAATGAGTTTAACTTGCAGGTGACGCGTCAGCATAGTCGTATCAATGCATTAAAGCAGGAGCTGGAATTCAAGAGCAACCAGCTGGGCACCCTGCGCAACCAGATAGAGGCGAACGCTTCACAGCTGAAGCAAACGCTGGAGAACATTGCGGAAAGCGAAGAACTCCTCGGCAATGCGGAATCGGGGCTGCTGGCGTTGATGCGGAGGAAGGAGGAGGACGAGAAAACGCTGAATGAGGCCGATCAGGCTTATTATAATATCCGCAATGCGTTGAATGAAAAGGAGAGCGAGCTACGGCATAAAGTGAAGGAGCGCGAGCAAGTGGAACATCTGCTCGGTGAGATAAAGGACAGGTTGAACGAACTGAAATTGCAACTGGCGGGGATGAGGGAAAGATTGAGCGTGGAATTCAGGATCAACCTGGACGACGTAATAGATCAGCCCCGCACAGGCGAGGCTGCAGTGGAAGACCTCCAGGAGAAGGCGGACAGGATGAAAAAGCGGCTGGAAAACCTGGGTGAAGTAAATCCCACGGCTATCGAGGCTTTCCAGGAAATGAAGAAACGGTATGAGTTTATCCTGGAGCAGAAGAATGACCTGGTTTCTGCGAAAGATAGTTTGCTGCAGACTATACAAGAAGTGGAGGCTACGGCCAACCAGCAATTCCTGGATACTTTTAACCGGGTGCGGGAAAATTTCCAGCGAGTGTTCAAATCCCTTTTTACGGAGGAGGATACGGCCGACATGGTCCTGGAGAACCCGGAAAACCTTGCTGAAACGGGCATCGATATTATTGCCAAGCCGAAAGGCAAGCGGCCTTCTTCCATCAGCCAGCTCAGCGGGGGAGAGAAGACCCTGACGGCAACGGCCCTGTTATTCTCCATCTATCTTATCAAGCCGGCACCTTTCTGTATCCTGGATGAGGTGGATGCGCCGTTGGATGATGCCAATGTGGGCAAGTTTACCAATATGATCCGTCAGTTCAGCGAGAACTCACAATTTATCATCGTTACGCACAATAAAATGACTATGAGCACGGTGGATGTCATCTATGGTGTGACGATGCAGGAGCCGGGTGTGAGTAAGCTCGTACCGGTGGATTTCAGGGGGCTGAATTAAAAATAGAAATGGGGATGACAGCCGGAAAAAATGTATTTATCGAGGATAGCCAAATACCCTGGGAAAAGGCGGGTGAGGGAGTACAGCGAAAGATCGTCGCATACGATCAGCGGCTGATGCTTGTAAAGGTATCTTTTGAAGCCGGCGGCATCGGCGCCATTCATGAGCATTTTCATTCACAGATCACACATATTGAAAGCGGGAAGTTCGAGATACAGATTGGCGATGAAAAGAAAATGCTTTCCGCGGGAGATGCTTATTATATCCCTCCTCATGTGCTGCACGGGGCCCTATGTCTTGAGGCGGGGGTATTAATCGATGTATTTAGTCCGATGCGGGAAGACTTTTTATGACAGCTACTCTTCCACCACTCCCCGCAAGATACACGCTCTTTCCCTTTTTTGCCTTACGGCATACATGGAAGCTTCCCGGGTCGATGAACTGCCAGTGTATTCCTCCATCTGTCGAGATGTCTACTCCGGATGTACCGCAGCAGATGAGTTTATCCTTCTCAAAATATTCGACGCAGCTGCGATAGCCATGGGGCGGCTCTGCCGGCATGATCCATGTCCTGCCCTGATCATTTGTAAGTGCGCAATTTTTTTCGCGGGCGGTGTCGTGGGTAAAGTCTCCTCCAACGACGACGAGGTGGTCTTTATCCTGTACGGCGACAGAATTGGCGCCTGTGGATTCTTTTCCCTGTAGCAGGGGCAGATCGATCCGTTGATCCCGGATAAACAGGCGGCTGCGGCGGCCACCGCTGATAAAACAGGCTTCATCCTTTCTTAATTTACGAACATTGGTCCCGCTGGAGGCAAAGCAAGCCTCACCGCTGTCGGCTACCGGCAATTCCATGGCAGGGATCTCATGCCAGCTGTCCCCTCCGTCAAAAGTACGTGCGACAAAGAATCGTCCTTTTACAGGATCTCCAAGGACGATGCCGCTGTCTTTATTCCAGAATTCCATTGCGTCCAGGAACATGCCGGGAGTATCGTTGAAGTACACCTGTTTCCAGGTTTTTCCGCCGTCTGTTGTTTTTAGGATGACCGCAGGTTCGGCAATGGCCATGATGACAGCCGTATGTTCGTCAAAAGCTTCGATATCACGGAAGTCTTTTTTTTCATGTCCCGGTACTATGATCCATTGCCAGGTCTTTCCCTTATCGAGCGACCTGCCTATCGTGCCATTGCTGCCGCTGACCCAGATGACCTTATCGTTCACGACGCTCAATCCCCGAAAAGAGCTGTGTGTGCCGCTGGTAAGCAGCTCGATCTTTTGGGCGAGTCCCGGTATGCTTGTGAGAAAGATACATGTGGCAAGGAGGGCGGGTAGTATACGCATGGTATTGACTGATTGATGACGGAAAAATAGCACAATATTGGTATTCTCAACAGGTATGCATATAGTTAAAGTACCGTTTTTTTTGTGTGTTTGTCTGATCTCATACAGCCTCTGCGCCCAGAACCCGTCCGGAATGATCGTGCCGTCGGATAGCGTGATGAAGTATAATGATACTTCCGGTCAGCGGGATATTATCGGTGTTCTTTCCAAGGCGACCCATATCCGTATCAAGAAGCCTCCCACCGTAGATGGGAAAAGGGTGTATTATTCCCTTCTGCCTTTAGGCGCTTCTGTCCCGGGAGGCGGGACAGCCCTGATCACGGCCACTACGGCGGGTTTTTATCTGGGGCCCCGTACGACTACGAATTTGTCTACCATCACCTTTTCTCCCAGCACCAATTTTCAGGGGCAATGGAATATCCCTTTCCACGCCAATATCTGGAACCCTAATAATACCTGGAATTACAGCGGGGATGTACGTTTGACCGTCTACCCGCAGTATACCTGGGGACCGGGCGGGAACAGGCCGGATAGTGACAAGATACTTATCCGTTATACTTTCGTCCGGCTGTATTTGAACGCCCTTAAACGGATCAAGCCCTACCTGTTTGCCGGCATCGGTTATAGCCTGGATTACCATATCAACATCCGTACGGACGATGATTATGATACCACCAGCCTGCAGAAATTCTCCGGGTACAGGTATGGTACGGCCAATCACAGTAATTCGTTTTCTTCTGGATTGACTTTCAATGTATTATATGACGCCCGTAATAACCCGATCAATCCTTTGCCCGGCTGGTACTGGAATATTGTCTATAGGGTTAATCCCAGATTTTTGGGGAGTGATGATCTCTGGCGATCCATCTACCTGGATGTGCGGAAGTATATTCCTTTCAGCAGGACAAAGCAGGATATGCTGGCCTTGTGGAGCTTTTTTTGGACTTCCCTGGGAGATCAAACGCCTTATCTGGATCTACCGGCTATTGGGCAGGATGCCTATCAGCGATCGGGCAGGGGTATCTATCCCAGTCACTATATGGGGCAGACGTTGTATTACCTGGAGGCGGAATACAGGCGGGATATTACATCCGATGGATTATTAGGTTTTGTCGTGTTTTCCAATGTGAACACGGTGACGGAGCCGCATACGGACCGCTTTTCCTATCTGCACCCTGCTGCGGGGGCGGGACTGCGTATCAAGTTCAATAAACATTCGGGGACAAATGTGGCGTTGGATATAGCTACCAGCAAGGGGCGTACGGCGTTTTATATAGGGTTGGGCGAAGTGTTTTGACCCGAGTAATTTATTACACAGGTTGGGGAATGGATAACGCCGGGCTGCGGGTGACAGATGTTATTTTTTTGCCAATATTCCTTCTTTTGTCATGTTCTTTACTACTGCCGTACTATAATCTTTTCCCATCGAGCCTGCTGAGGAAGGATTGGTGGATTGGGACTGGACGGAATAGAGCAGTTTTTTACTGCTGACATCATAGAGGTTGCTTTCCCAAAAGAAGTGGGTATCTACGGAAATATATCCGGGACTATACATACGTCCATACCAATAGTTGTAATAGCCCCAGAAGGGAGAGTAAGGATACATGGTGCCCGGCTGGAAATTACGTTCTCTGGCTTTATCCAGCAATGTGATGGTGAATACTTCATCGATGCCGCTGTTGCGCAGCTGGCTTAGAACGGCATCCTCGTCTTTGTTGCCGAACATTTTGGGGCCATACAGCGTGTATGCGCTGACGGCATTATACCCTTTGGCTTTCAGGGCGTCTACCATGAACCCTTCCATTTGCATGCGAAGGCGGATATCTTTTTCGCGTATGATGCCCAGTACGAGGATCTTATTACCGGGGGCGAGGGTGGTGGCGTTGCTGCCTTTCCAGGAGGAGGTGATCTTGCTGTTAGAGCAGGCGCTTATCAGGAAGATGACAGATGCAAGTATGACCGTCCGGATTTTCATGACATACCTTTTGTAAAAGGTACGGAGATCCGGGGTGAGGGGTTGTTATTTGGTTGTTAGTGAAAAAAACTCCGGGTAACTGGAGCCACCCGGAGGGTATTTATGCAATCGTGATATCCTTGTCGAGATATACATCCTGTATTGCCTGGATCATTTCCACGCCTTCTTTGAAAGGGCGTTGAAAGGCCTTACGGCCCAGGATGAGTCCCATGCCTCCGGCACGTTTGTTTACGACGGCTGTGAATACGGCGTCGGTGAGATCGGAAGCGCCTTTGCTTTCTCCGCCGCTGTTGATGAGGCCGACACGACCGTTGTAGCAATTGATTACCTGGTAGCGGGTGAGGTCGATGGGGTGATCGGTGGTCAGCTTGGAATATACGAGCGGAGAGGTCTTGCCATGTTTGGTGGCCAGGTAGCCTCCGTTGTTGGTGGGTAGCTTTTGTTTTATGATGTCGGCCTGAATGGTAACACCCAGGTGATTGGCTTGTCCTGTCAGGTCAGCTGAGGTGTGATAGTCCACGCCGTCGACCTTGAAACCGGCGTTGCGGGTGTAGCACCACAAGATGGTGGCCATACCCAGCTCATGCGCCAGCTCGAATGCTTCGGATACTTCTTTTAGCTGCCGGGTGCTTTCTGCGCTGCCCCAGTAGATGGTGGCGCCTACGGCGACGGCTCCCATGTTCCATGCGTCCTTTACGGTGCCGAACATAGTTTGGTCATACCGGTTAGGCAGGCTCAGGAACTCATTGTGATTGATCTTTACCACGAAGGGGATGCGGTGTGCATATTTGCGGCTCATGATGCCCAGCACGCCGAAGGTGGAGGCGACGGCATTGCAGCCTGCTTCCACGGCCAGCCTGATAATATTCTCAGGATCGAAGTACATGGGGTTGGGTGCGAAGGATGCGCCGGCGCTGTGTTCGATGCCCTGGTCTACGGGAAAGATAGAGACGTAGCCGGTGTCGGCGAGCCTTCCGTGCCCGATGAGAGTCTGCAGGCTTCTCAATACCTGGTTGTTACGATTGGAATTGGTCCAAATTTCTTCTACATGGCGGGGAGAGGGGAAAGCGCTGAGTGAGGACTTGTCGATGATGGGCTTGTGATCAAGCAGGGAGGAAGCTTTGTCGCCTAAGATGTCGAGAATTTTTTTAGAAGGCATATCTGGTGTATTTTTTCACAATTTAAAGAATAATTTATGCAAACGTTTCCGTAAATTTTAATGGAAGAAGATCCTTATCTTCTTGTCGTTTTTGGGTGGAAGATCCCGGTATTTGGAAATAATACAGAGTTAATATTTTAGTTTTCTATAAGCGCCAGGACACCGGTACCTTTACGCCCGAATTGCTAATGCCAAAACTACACTTTTAAAGAGAAAATCTGTTGTCCATTGATAAATGACGGTTATGATATAGAGTGGCGCCGCTTTAAAGAGGGGGATGTCAAGGCCCTCGAGAGTATTTACAGGACGCATATCAAATCATTGATCAATTTCGGTTTGAAAATCAGCGACGACATGGACCTGGTAAAGGACTCCATCCAGGATATGTTTATTGAGCTTTGGAAATACAGAGAGAATCTCACCGATGTTTGTGAACCTCAGTTTTATTTATTCAAGGCCCTGCGCAACAAATTATCGAGAGCGCTTTCCAGGCGATCATTTGTAGGTGTAGGGGAAATGCAGCTGTCTTCCGAAGACATGCCGACCACCTATGTCGAACTGGAGATCCTGACGAGAGAACAGGAGACGCAGACTCGGGTCGCGCTGCAACAACTTCTGGAAAGGCTGCCTAAGCGGCAGCAGGAAGCAGTCTACCTTCGATTTTATTGCAACTTCTCCTATGAGGCGATCGCCTCCATAAAGGATATGAATTACCAGTCCGTCCTCAATCTGATCCAGCGGGCTTTGAAGACCCTGCGGACCGAATACAGCAGTATCCTTCCCGACCGTTGATCCGGGCGGGTATCATCCCTCTCAAAAAAAAGTTACCGGAAAGTGAGTATATAATTAAAAAAGCTACCAGTATTATAGTAGCTTTTATATGGATCAAAGAGAGAAAAAAATCAACGCCTTATTCGAAGACAATCGCTTCGTGGACTGGGTGGTCAACCCGCAGAGCGCCTATGCGGAATACTGGTCGCAATGGATGAGCGCCAGTAAGGAAAATGCCGCTTTGGCGGAGGAGGCCAGACAGTTCTTACTGACTGTAAGGACTGCATCACAGGAGACGGGCAGAGAGGTCAGCCCGGGTGATATCGACTGGATGTGGGATCATATTGAGGGAGGGATCATTGAGCATAATGCCGGCAAGGATATTCCGGCTATTCAACGGGTAGATGAAGGCAGGCGGCGGGGTATCCGTCGGTGGCATTGGATGGCGGCCGCTGCCATTGCGGGGCTGGTTGTGGCGTATGGTCTGTTGTTTGAAAAGCAATCTCCCTCCCGGCCGTCTGTAGTCTCAAAGGCGGAGCCGGGGCCGATGGCCAGTGAACTGGTGCGGTATAATCAGGGCGATAAGAACGAACTGGTCTTTCTGCCTGACGGGTCTAAAGTAACATTAGCCAAGGGCGCCCGGATCACCTACAACCGGCTGATGAACGGCGAAAAGCGGGATGTGACATTGTCAGGAGAGGCTTTTTTCGACGTGGCGAAAAATACGAATAAGCCTTTTTTCATATACACCCAGAATATGATAGTCAAGGTGCTGGGCACCAGTTTTCGGGTCACCGCGCTGCCACAGAAAGAAACCGTGATGGTAAGGACGGGAAGGGTGTCCGTATCTCTAAAAGGACAGGCTCAGGCGGCTCATACTGCCAGAATATTACTACCGAGGCAGGCCTGTACGTATTCGTCCCGCGAGAAAGGGCTGGTAACGATGGCCAGCAAGGAAAAAATAGAAATGGAGGCCGAAGGCGCCCATGAATATGTATTCGAAGACGCTCCTATAGATACTGTTTTTAAAACACTGGAGAAAATGTACGACCTGCCTGTCCTGTATGATCGCAGGACATTTGAGAACTGCTTTATTACCATTTCCCTGGGAAATGAAGGATTGGAAGAGAAGTTGGAGGTAATCACGCAAACCATCAATGCTTCTTTCCTTCTCAGTGATGAGGGGATCAATATAGGAGGTAAAGGCTGTAAGTAAACTACAAAGAAAAAAATAATGAAACCTAATTAGCACCCGAAAAAGGGGTGACAACTCTGATACAGTTGCCACTCCCCTCATGCCTTTTCATTTCATGTCAATTGTTCATGAAAAGGAGATTTTACATTAATTACTTAATTGCAAAACTGGTTAAAGTTATGAAGAAAACCGGATTAAAAGTCCATATCCCTCTATTTCTCGTGAAAGTGGCCCTGATACAATCTTTTCTGACGCTGACGATCACAGCGGTGTCTTTCGCAAACAATGTGAAAGGACAGAGTGTTTTGGATAAAAAAATCACCGTCTCTGTCAAGAATGAGAGTTTAAGGGCCGTGTTGCGTAAGATAGGCCAGGAAGCCGAAATCAAGTTTTCTTACACCCGCAATACGGTCCCTGAGGACGAACGGGTTTCCCTGTCAGCCAGGGAAGAGACATTAGCCGACATTCTCCGGACCTTGTTCCAGCCTTATCACATCGATTTCAAGGCCATCGGCAGACAGGTTATCCTAAAGAAGGAGGTGATGCTGAGTTTCCTGATGGACAACATCGACCATTTCAAGCCGGGCATTGTATTGGCAACTGTGCAATTCAAGCCCATCAAGGGGGTTGTTATGGATGGCAAGCATAAGCCCATTGAGGGAGTGAGCGTGATGGTAAGAGGGAGCAAGAGGGGGACGACGACCAATGCCGATGGATGGTTTGTCCTGGATGCCAGGCCGGGGGATGTATTGGAATGTTCCGTCATCGGGTATAAGACCGTCTTTATTACCGTAGAAGATCAAGCGGAACTGTCGGTGAACATGCAAGAGGATATTGCCGGACTGGAGGGTGTGGTGCTGGTGGGTTATACTACCCAGAAAAAAATCAATCTCACGGGCGCCACGGATGAGATCACTGCGAAACAACTGGAGAGCAGGCCTCTCAACAACCTGGGGGCCGGACTGCAGGGGTTGATCGGCAATCTGAATATCACCACTGCTAATGGCAGGCCCAATACGGCTTCTTCCCTGAATATCAGGGGGCAGGTTTCTCTCAATGGCGGGGGGCCGTTGATCCTTGTTGATAATATCCCGGTGACGGAAAATGAATTAGGGCGTCTGAACCCGGCGGATGTGGAAAGCGTGACGGTTTTGAAGGATGCGGCTTCCGCCGCCATTTATGGCGCACGGGCTTCCTTCGGCGTCATCCTGATCGCTACGAAATCGGCGAAGAGCAGTAAACTGAACGTGAATGTCAATGCCTATGCTTCGTACAGAACGGTGGGCAAACTGCCTGAAGTAATAACGGATCCCTATACGGCGATCACGTTGAAGAACCAGGCCGCCTTTCCGCTGTATAATCCGGCATGGCCTGCTTATATGGTGGACTATGCCAAGAAGCGTTCTGCGGACCCTTCTCTGCCTGCGGTGATCGTAAACCCCAACGATGCAACCAAGTATCTCTACATGGGAAACACGGATTGGTTGAAAGAGGGGTATAACAGCACGTCTCCTTCCCAGGATATCAGCATCAACCTTTCGCAAAAGACGGATAAGCTGGGATATTATTTTTCCGCCGACTATTACAACCAGGATGGAGCGGTACGCTACAATGCGGATAACTACAAGCGGTATAGCATGCGGGGCAAGGTGGATTTCGCGGCCACGAACTGGCTGACCTTTGCCAATAATACCAGCTTTACCAATGTGGTCTATAATTCTCCTACTTACCTGGACGGGAATTATTTCTGGAACCTCAACCGCACGCCGGCATTCAGCGTGCCCAGGAACCCTGACGGCTCCTGGACTTCGGATGGGGCCAGCCAACTTGGTTCTATCATCGAAGGAGGGCGTTCCAATTCGAAGCTGAATGATTTTCAAACCACCCTGTCTTTTAGCGCCGCCATTTTGAAAAACGTATGGAGCATCAAGGGTGATGCTACGTTTAGAAGGACTTCCAGCCTGGAAAGACGCTATGAAAAACCTGTACCTTATACGGATGGTCCCAACGGCCCTGTGAAATATTCCGGCGGCACTACGGGCTCGGCTACCGACAATACGGGCAATGTCGCCTATAACGTGTATAATATCTATACAGAAGCGCATAAGAAATTCGGAGAGCATTACCTCAGTATCTTAACGGGTTATAACCAGGAGGAGCGTATGAGCACCGACAACAGCGCCAGGAGGAACGGCATTATCTCCTACAATCTCCCCACTGTGAACCTAAGCACGGGCACGATGACAGTGACGGAGAAGATCCGGGAATGGGCTGTGCAGGGCATCTTCGGCAGACTCAACTATAACTGGAAGGGGCGTTATCTGCTGGAGTTGGACGGGCGTTATGACGGCAGCTCGCGTTTTCCGAAGAATGACCGTTGGGGTTTCTTCCCTTCCGCCTCAGCGGGCTGGGTGGTTTCGGACGAGTCATTCTTTCAGTCTGTTAAAAAGGCCATCGGCATGAACTTCTTTAAGCTGAGGAGCTCTTACGGATCGCTGGGCAACCAGGGGAGCGCTGTGGATCAGAATGGGAACGGTAATGAATACGGGTATATTCCGACCATGAGCTTCAATCCACAGATCGGCCAGATACTTGGCACGGACCTGCCTTCCACGGTGAACCCACCCGGAGCGGTATCGGCCAGCTACACCTGGGAAAAGGTCAACACCATCAATATTGGTACGGACCTGATATTTTTTAACAATCGGCTGGAGGTGAATTTTGACAAGTATACACGGAAAGTGAACGGCATGTTGGCACCGGGCAGGGCGCTGCCCAATGTTTTCGGCACGGCTGTCCCCAAGATAAATGCAGGTGACCTGGAGACAAAGGGCTTTGAGCTGAAATTATCCTGGCGTGACCAGGGGCGGATGGCGGGGTCTGACTTCTTCTACAATGTAACGGTTTCATTGGCTGACAGCCGCGCATGGATCACCCGTTATGACAATCCCACCCGGTCTTTCAAGAGCGGCAACTATTACAAAGGGCAGCAGATCGGTGAAATATGGGGACTTGGCGTAGACGGCTATTTCAAGTCGCAGGATGAGATCAATGCCAAAGACTATTCCGCCGTCGGAGAAGACGACAACAGCTATACTTTTTCAGTAGGAGATATCAAATTTACGGACAGGAATAAGGACGACAAACTGAATTTCGGCAAGCAAACCGTCGACGACCCCGGGGACCTGTATATCATCGGCAATTCCAGCGCCAGGTATCCTTATAGCCTGGACCTTAGCGGCGGATGGAAGGGTTTTGACGTACGGATCTTTATGCAGGGCGTTGCCAAAAGGGATTGGTACCCGGGGAACAGCAACATCTATTTTTGGGGTATTTATGCCCAGCCCTGGACCAATGTCACCAGGCAAAACCTGGACCATTGGACGCCTGAGCATCCAAATGCTTATTTCCCCCGGGTGAAAGCCTACGCCGCAGAAGACAACATGATGGAACTGGGGATACCCAATACGCGATATCTGCAGGACGCGAGCTATCTCCGGTGTAAAAACCTAACGGTGGGGTATACACTTCCGCAGTCATTGCTGAAGAGAGCTAAAATTAATAAGGTGAGATTTTACGCCAGCGCTGAAAATCTATTCGAGTTTACCCATATTAAGGGAGGAAGGCTGGATCCGGAAGGGCTTGATGGGGCTATCTATCCCTTTCAACGTACCTATGCTTTCGGCATGAACCTTAACTTTTAACCGACTTAATGAATGAGCAATGAAAAATAAATATCGAATATATCTTTTGTTTGTGCTGCCGGCAGTATTGATGACGGCTTGTAACAAGGACTTTTTACAGCGAAACCCCAAGACGGAGATCACCAGTGTGGAGTTTTTTAAGACTTCGAGCGACCTTGAGACTTACACCAATGGGTTGTACTACATGTTACCGGCTGCTTCCGACGACCTCTTCTCCGACAATATCTCCGTCTACACCGGGGGGGCGGAGCTGGACAATTTGATAAGGGGGAAGATATCCCCGGACAATGTATCGGGATGGGATAACTGGGGTGATCTGCGGCGCATCAACTTCATGCTGGACAATGTCTATAAGACGACAGGCGATCAGCCGGCCATCAATCATTTTATCGGCATCGCCCGTTTTTTCCGCGGATTATTCTACTTCAACATGGTGAAGAGGTATGGGGACGTGCCCTGGTACTCTCATGTGATGCAGACCAGCGATCAGCAGATGATCTATAAGGCGAGGGACCCGCGGACGCTGGTAGTGGATTCCATCATGGCGGACCTTGAGTTCGCTGCTGCCAATATAAGCGCTACCATGAACGGCGGCACGAATACCCGTGTCACCAAATGGGCCGCGTATACGATGCTGGCCAGGGTTGCCTTATACGAAGGCACTTTCCGGAAATACCATACGGAACTGAATCTGCAGGGTACGGTCCAGACGTACCTGCAAAGGGCGGTCACGACTGCCGACACGATCATGAACAATGGGGGGTTCGCCGTTTATAACACGGGTGGCGGCGCATCGGACTTCAGGGCGTTATTCTCCAGCAACAGCCTGGCAGGCAATAAAGAGATCATTTTTCTGCAGAAGAATGATATCAAACTGGGCATTGCCAATAATACGCATGCGGTGCTGGATTGGCAGTGGGCTTTAAGCCGGGGGCTGGCAAATGACTTTCTGATGAAGGACGGCACGCCTTTTACATCTCAGTCGAATTATGATAAGGAAGGATTTGTACAGATGTTCCAGAACCGTGATCCACGGATGGCTGAAACGATCATGCCTCCAGGCTTTGCGACCACTCCGGGTGGGGGGCCTTACCTGATCAAGCCAGACTTCGGGGGCCTCTTGCAGGTGAAATGCTATCCCCGTGATCCGGCATTGCGCGGAGGGTGGGTAGCGGATTATACAGATCTTCCCATTTTCAGGTACGCGGAAGTAGTGCTTACGGATGCAGAGGCAAAGGCGGAACTGGGGACTCTTACGCAACAAGACCTCGACAAAACGGTCAATTTATTGCGCAGGAGGGTAGGGATGCCTGATCTGAACATGGCCGCCACCAATGCGAGCCCTGATGCCGTGCAGGCGGCTATGTACCCTGCGGTAAGTGGCGTCAACCAGGGTGTTCTGCTGGAGATACGCCGGGAGCGTCGTGTCGAAATGGCCTGTGAAGGGTTGCGTTGGAATGACCTGCTCCGGTGGAAGGCCGGCTCGTTAATAGCACAGCCTATGCAGGGCATCTATGTCCCGGCTCTCGGTGGCTTGGATGTCACCGGAGACGGCAGCCCCGACATAGCCATCTGGCAAAACCCACAATCTGAGCAGCCTGTACCCGGACTGCCGTCCAATGCCCCCAAATATTATCTGGACGGCAGCAGCTATTATTTATCCGGGGGGACATCGGGGGTCGTTATGTTCGGTAAGGACCAGAGTCAGCCGCGCAGCTTTGTCGACCCGAAATACTATTATTTTCCTGTACCGCTGCAACAGACGGTATTAAATACTGATTTGAAACAACTCTTTGGATGGTGATCACTTAATGAGCAAACATGAAACGTAGAGACCTTTTAAAATCGATGGGCCTGACAGCCGGCTCCGTTGTTGCCGGCGGCATTACAGCTGTCGCGTCTGAAACTGCATTACCTCTTAAAAAGAAAAGAGTATTGCGCATTGCCCATATAACGGATGTACACATGCGGCCTGAACTGGATGCCCCGGTCAGGTTCAGAAAGTGCCTGGAAGAAATAAAAGGCCATAAGGTGGATCTTTTTTTTAACGGGGGCGATACCATCTATGCCGCGGATTATGGGAATATTAAGAGGGAAAGGGTGAACGAGCAATGGGATATCTGGCATCAGCTGCGCGGTGAGTTTAAAGAGTATGAGATGTACAGTTGTCTGGGCAACCATGACATGTGGTGGGCTGCGCCGGACAATAAAGACCCAATGTATGGAAAGGACTATGTAGTAAAACAACTGGGGATATCCAACCGCTATTACAGCATCGATAAAAAAGGGTGGCATTTTATTGTCCTGGACAGCAATAACAAGAATGCCGGGTCCCTGGACGAAGAGCAGCGAAGATGGCTGGAGGGTGACCTGGAAAAATCACCGGCAGGTACGCCCGTGCTGATCATGAGTCATTATCCGCTGTTGGCGGCCTGCACGAACCTGGACGGCGGGGGGATGCATACGGATTACAAATACCTGGTGGACCTGTTTTATAAGCATAAAGACAAAGTAAAAGCCTGTATTAGCGGGCACATCCATTTACAAGACAGCGTAACGTACAATGGCGTTCAGTATTTCTGTAATGGAGCGTTGAGTGGTTTCTGGTGGGAGGAAGGCGACAAGGATTCAGCCGGCAAGTATTGGGTGCAGCAAACGCCGCCAGGCTATGCTATCATCGATCTTTATGAAGACGGCGGAGTGGAGAACAGGTATATACCGCATAGTTATTAAAAGCAATGCCGGGAAACCGGCATTGCCTTTTTTCTTTTATGCGTTGCGATTGATACAGTTCAGGTCTTCGAATGCGACCTCGAGTCTTTTGGCGAAGCTTTCCTCTCCCTTACGTAACCAAACCCGGGGGTCGTAGTACTTCTTATTTGGCTTGGCTGGACCTTCGGGGTTACCCAGCTGTCCCTGGAGGTACCCTTCGTTCTTTTTGTAGTAATCTTTTATCCCTTCCCAGAAAGCCCACTGAAGATCGGTGTCGATATTCATCTTGATGGCGCCGTAGCTGAGGGCCTCTCTGATCTGGTGCTGGGGGCTGCCGCTGCCGCCATGGAATACGAAATAGACGGGTTTGGGGCCTGTTTTTAGTTCTTTCTGTATATAGTCCTGGCTATTCTTCAGGATGATGGGGCGTAGTTCGACATTACCGGGGCTGTAGACGCCATGAACGTTGCCAAAGGCCGCGGCCACGCTGAACAGGCGTCCCACCTTGCTTAATTCTTTATAAGAGTAGGCGACATCTTCCGGCTGGGTGTATAATTTATGATTTTCCACGCCGCTGTTGTCCACGCCATCCTCTTCGCCGCCTGTGACACCCAGCTCGATCTCGATGGCCATGCCCAGGGGGTGCATGCGTTTGAAGAATTCAACGGATGTATGGATATTTTCTTCCAGGGGTTCTTCGGAAAGGTCCAGCATGTGGCTGCTGAACAAAGGTTGTTTCTTTTCCTTATAGAATTGTTCTCCTGCGTCGATGAGGCCGCTGACCCAGGGCAGCCATTTCTTTGCGGCATGGTCTGTATGCAGCACAACGGGAACCCCGTAGTATTTTGCAACGTTATGTATGTGGAGGGCGCCGGAGACACCACCGGAGATATTCCCCTGCAGTTTGTCGTTAGGCATCCCTTTGCCGGCGATGAATTGAGCGCCGCCGTTGGAGAACTGAATGATCACGGGAGAATTGACCTTTGCGGCCGTCTCCAGAACTGCGTTGATTGTGTTGGTGCCGATGGTGTTTACGGCAGGAAGGGCAAATTCATTGTCTTTTGCATCCTTATACAAGGCTTCCAGTTCTTCACCGAATAATACGCCGGCCGAGTATTTTTTCATAATTACTGAACTTTTGTTGGTTTTTGTTTTGTAAAAAGGCGAAAATGCTGCAATTTTTCAAATGATAAGCCTCGTTCCTTAAAGGAGCCGCGAATATACGGTTTTGGGGATTAATCTTCGAATTTGCTGAGGTTTTTTTGGATGAGGGCGAGATTCTTCTGGAGGGTCTGTTTTAGCTGTCTTTTGACCAACTGGCCCATGGAATGGCATTTGAAAAAGGCGGGATTGTTAAAATGTTCTCCCAACTGGGTCTTTAACTGGAGGAGTTTTTCGGGGCTTGAGATCTGCCGGTCCTTTGCCATGATGTTCAGCAGTTCCATCAGTCTAAAGCGGGATGATGCTACCCGGAAAGCCATCATGGTGCGTTCTTCCGTCTGGTATTGTTCGATGGAATCTTTATTGAGATATTTGAGGCAAAGCTCCACGAAGGCATTGTTCTCCTTGAAGAACTGAGGGATGTAGAGAGTTTTTCTTCCCTCGTAGGATTGTTGGTCAAAATCAATGGCTCTGATACGATATTGATAGTCTTCGATGTCAGGTGTGATATCCACGACAAAGTTATAGGCGCGCATATCTCCTAACAGCCGTACGAAGCAGCGTTCGTTAAATTTGACAAATTCTTTTGACAGCCTGATCTTATTAGTCTGGGGGTCAGCAAAAAAATTTTTTATAAAGATGTCTCCGGGGATGCCGGGGATATGTTCTTCCACCAGGGTATTGTGATGGGTAAAGAAGGTGATACGGTTGGGAGAGAGCAGGTGTTCCAGCTCCAGCCCATAGATGCGGGAGGCGTCGGCCTGTTTGATGTAGTAATGATCGTAGTTATCGTTGAACTTATTGACGATGCGTATCCGGAAAGGGTTGGAATTAGCGAAGCTGCAGAAGTCTATCCGGGCTACGTCGAGGTGTTTGGTATAGCTGAGGTCACCTTCTGTCTTGAGGATGGCATACATCTGTACCAGTCCTTCCCGGATGAAGTCCCAATGCCGCATGTCGTAGAGGGCGGTTTCCCACAGCGTTTCCTGGTTGTGTTTATCCCGGAGGGGAACGGAATAGGTAATATGTTGTATCAGATCGCGATAGGACACCGGAAGGCGCACTTCACGGCCATGAAGCTTTAAATAATTGCGTAAGGGCTCCAGGACGGGGAAGATGGGTTTTTTCCGGGAGGGTTTATTGGATGGACCCTCAGCGGAAGCCGGCTGATCGGTGAACTGCATGATCAAATGTCGGAATTTTCCTGCAAGTGCTTGCGAAGCTGACGAAAATAAGCGGGGCTTTTCAGCAGGCGGCTTCCATACCAGCTGAACATTTCGCCGTCGACCAACCTGATGGCTGCCGAAGGGATGATAGGGGTTATTTCGGCGACATGCTTTTCACGGAAGGGGTAAGGTTCGGAGGAGAGTAATACGAGCTCGCAATCTTTTTGGAGCAGTTCTTCCGGCTGTACAATGGGATAGCGGTCCCTGTCGCTGAAAACGTTGACAAGCCCGCATCGTTCCAGCATGTGTTGAATAAAGGTGTTGCCGCCGGCTGCCATCCAGGGGTCCTTCCATATGAAGTAGGCTGTCCGGAGAGGGCGGGAAGGGGTGGTTGATGTTTGGAATGCCTGTCGGATGTCATCGGCCAGTGAGGTCGCAGTTTGTGTTCTTCCAGTGAGCATTCCTACCGCCCTTATCATCTCCAGGGCATCGTCCAGGGTTGTTATGTCGCTTATCCAGACGGGATAATGGAGGAATAGCTGTTCTATTTGTTCTTGCTGATTTTCTTCCTTATTGGCAATGATCAGGTCGGGTTGTAGTGTACGGATGATGTCGGCATGGATGTTCTTGGTGCCGCCCACACGGGTTTTGGAGTGATGCCATGCTGCCGGATGGACGCAGAATTTGGTGATGCCTACTACCTCTTCTTCGAGGCCTAATGTGTACAGCAATTCAGTCTGAGAAGGCACCAGGGAAATAATCCGGCGAGGGGGATGATCAAGGAAGATGGTTCTGTCGAGCTGGTCGATAAAAGCAGGCATACTGCAAGGTACGATGCTGGAAGCCTTTGGTAACGGCCTCCTGCTAAATTCGCGCACTAATCAGGTTTTTTAAGAGTTTAGCAGGAGGGTACCAGAGTTAAGCAGGTGGTTTTTGAACAGTAGGATAGGACACTTGCTTTTTGTGGTTTTTCGCGGACGTTGGATCTTGGACAAGTCTTTTATTCGGATGAATTGGATTTTTCAGGATAAGTTTTTTGGCCCGGTTGAGGGTTACTTCATTCCGCCAGCAGGCGGACAAGGAGGATGAGGTTCAGGTTACTGGTCTTTCGAATATTGGATCAGAGCCTTGACGTTGGTTCTTTTCGTTAGGATAAGAGAAAAATAGAAGTTGACTGATATTGGATTTTGAATTTCTTTGGATATTGGGTTCGGCTTATGCCAGATATTGGATCTTAACTAGTTTTTCGGATATTGGGTGATTGATGCTATCAATCAACTTCTACATCAAAAATAATTTGTTAAAATTGGAACGGCAACAGCACTTTTGCTGTATTTTTTGGCAACGGGAATTACTAAAATGCTCGTAATCATCGCATAATGCGATCGTAGAACTTCAGTAGAATACCATAGGAAACCTACGATAATTCTTCCGGAAAAAATCTTTAATATTGATTATCAAATGTTTGCCGGAATGGTAAACCATCCGGCAAACGATCTAATGATGGCCCTTCGGGCGCAACGCCTGTGGCGTTGCTAGGCACCCAGTGCATGAATAACATCGTATTTTGTAACGATGTGGTAATTCCCGCTGTCATCTTTGCCTAAAACGGCGCCATTTTCCCGGGTAATGAGGCTGCTGAGTCTTTCCAGGGGGGTATCGAAGGAGACGATGGGATAGGCTTTTTCAAGCACTTCGCTGATCTTTTTGCCTTTTATATCCTGTCCATTGCTCATCATCCGGGCGAATAATCCGCCTTCGCTGATGGCGCCGATGGGTTCGCCCTGCCGGAGGACGGGCAGGTTTTCGACGTTGTATTTTTGCATTAATTCGAAGGCTTGTCCTACTGTCTGTTCGGGGTCGACGGTAATGAGGCGTTTAGCGCCCCGGCCCGAAACGATATCTTTGAAAGTTTTTACATCCAGGAAGCCTCTTTCCATCATCCATTGATCGTTGTAGACTTTTCCTACATAGCGGCTGCCATGGTCGTGGAGGATAACCACTACGAGGTCATCTTTTTTGAGCAGATCTTTTAATTGAAGCAGGCCTTGTATGGCTGTGCCTGCGCTATAGCCGCAGAACAGGCCTTCTTCCTTGGCGATGCGTCTGGCCATGATGGCGGCATCTTTGTCTGTCACCTGTTGGAAGACATCCACGTATTTCATATCATAGTTCTGCGGGACGAAGTCTTCTCCTATGCCTTCGCTGATATAGGGATGTACTTCATTCATATCAATTTCTCCTGTACGGAAATATTTGGTCAGCAGGGAGCCAAACGGGTCCATGGCCCATACTTGTATGTTGGGGTTCTTTTCTTTCAGGAACATGGCGGTGCCGGTGACGGTGCCGCCTGTGCCGGTGGCTACTACGAGGTGGGTGACCTTTCCGTCCGTCTGCTGCCATATTTCGGGGCCCGTGGTTTCATAATGGGCCTGGCGGTTGGCGAGATTATCATATTGGTTGGCATGGAAGGAATTGGGTATTTCCCTGGCCAGGCGGCGGGCGACGGAATAATAGGAGCGGGGGTCTTCCGGCTCGACATTGGTGGGGCATACGATAACCTCTGCGCCCAGGGCCTTTAGGATATCGATCTTTTCCTTGGATTGTTTATCGGTGGTGGTAAAAATACACCTATAGCCTTTTACCACGGCTGCCAGCGCCAGTCCCATGCCTGTGTTGCCTGAGGTGCATTCGATAATGGTGCCTCCCGGTTTCAGTTTGCCTTCCTGTTCAGCTACTTCCACCATTTTCAGCGCCATACGATCCTTGATAGAATTGCCCGGGTTGAAGTACTCCACTTTGGCCAGTACGGTGCAAGGCATGTCTTTTGTCAACTTGTTCAGTCTGATCAGCGGGGTATGACCGATGGTCTCCAGGATGTTGTTTTTGATATCCATATTGGTAGCTTCTGCTGCAAATTTAACTGAAAGGTTCAAGTATGATTTAGTATTTTACGGACAATATGAAAAAACTATTCCTATTGTTTGTCGTGCCGATCCTGGCTTTCTTTTTTTACACTTGTAAAAAGTCCGATAATACCCCCCCCAGACTCATCAATATTCAGGGCTTTCGTCTCACCGACTACAATGGAAATATTATAGGGCAGGCAGGCCCCGCCGACAGTGACTGGACCTTTATGAGCCGTCTTTCCCAGACGGAGATGAAGTTATTTGATTTTGGCGATACTGTAAGCCTGGACAATACGGCCGTCACGACACCGAATATAGGAGTACCATATCCCAATCCTGTTGCGACGCAACAGATGTATTATCTTTCTTCCCCGTATCCAGTGGTGGCGAAGCTGGTCTTTGTAGATGACAAACTTGGTATCTATATGAGTAAAGCGGTGAGAATAAGCGGGACCATGACTTTGAAATTCGATTTTTCCAACCGGGCGCCATTCCCCAACCGGACATCTCTGCGGGTGTATTACAGTTTCTCCGCCAAAAATAACCCTAATTTCCTGTTTGGCTATGGGGATATCAGGATCTGTGACGGCACCAGCGTGTCGGATTGTTTTTAAAAAATATCCACCTGGATTAATTTTTTCAACAATTCAATCGGGCGCTATTTTTCTTACCGGCGATCCTTACATTTGCTCCCCTGTTGAGAACGACCCATCCAAGGCGGCTCACCGGCATTGAACATTGATTACTATGGAACCGACGTATTTACAAAAGATTGCAGAGAAATTACAATTCAGTCTTAAGCAGGTAGGCAATATCCACGACCTGCACGCAGAAGGCGCTACCATCCCATTTATGGCCCGCTACCGAAAGGAGGCCACCGGGAATATGGACGAAGTGCAGATCAACGACGTGGTGGAGCAGATAAAATATTTCACCGAGCTGGATAAAAGAAAAGAAACCGTATTAAAGACCATCGAAGGGCTGGGCAAGCTTACGCCGGAATTGAAAGAGCGTATCGACAATTGTTATGACGCAACAGTTTTAGAAGATATCTACCTGCCTTATAAGCCCAAGCGCAAGACCCGGGCTACTACTGCCATTGAAAAGGGGCTGGAGCCGCTGGCTAAATTCCTTTTCGATCAGGGGAGCGGTGATCTTAATGAGGAGGCGGCAAAATTCCTGAACGAGCAGGTGAAAGATGCCAAAGAGGCCTTACAGGGTGCAAGGGATATCATTGCGGAATGGGTCGCGGAAAATGAGCAGGCGCGGAATAAGGTGCGACAGCTGTTTACGGAAAGCTCGGCTCTTAGCTCCAAGGTGCTGGCTTCCAAAAAAGATGAAGAAGATGCGCAGAAATACCGGGACTATTTCGAATTCAACGAGCCCCTGGCTGCCTGCCCTTCCCACCGGATCCTTGCCATCCGGAGAGGTGAGAAGGAAGGGTATCTCATCATGGATATCAACATCGAGAAACAGACGGCCGTGGATGATCTGGAAAGGATATTTATCAAAGCTTCCACGCCTGCTGCGGGGGAAGTGAAGAAAGCCGTAGAAGATTCTTTTGACAGACTGTTGAAGTCCTCCATCGAAAACGAGTTCAGGCTTATCAGCAAGAACAAAGCGGATGAGGAAGCTATCCGGGTCTTTGCGGAAAACCTTCGACAACTGCTGCTGGCATCTCCCCTGGGCTCCAAAAAAATACTTGCTCTGGACCCTGGCTTCCGCACAGGCTGTAAGCTAATATGCCTGGATGCGCAGGGGAATTTCCTGCATAACAGTACGATCTATCCGCATCCGCCGCAACAGGAAGTACAGGCAAGCATTGCGGAACTCCGGCGCCTGGTAGATAAATACGATATCGAGGCCATTGCCGTGGGGAACGGAACAGCGGGCCGCGAAACGGAGCAACTGGTGCGGGGGATCGATTTTGGCAAACGTGTCAGCATCTTTATGGTGAATGAAAGCGGCGCTTCCATCTATTCTGCCAGTGAAACGGCTCGGGAGGAATTCCCTGACCAGGATGTCACGGTGCGTGGAGCCGTGAGCATCGGCCGCCGTCTGCTGGACCCTTTGAGCGAACTGGTAAAGATAGACCCGAAGTCCATCGGGGTAGGGCAGTACCAGCATGATGTCAACCAGAACAAACTGAAAGAGGAGCTTGACCGTGTGGTAGAGAGCTGCGTGAACCATGTCGGTGTTGACCTTAATACGGCCAGTAAGCATCTATTGACCTACGTCTCGGGGCTTAGCGCTACTCTTGCCAGGAATATTGTAGAGTACCGGGCCAGGAACGGAGCTTTTGCCGACCGGGAAGAGCTGCGGAAAGTGAGTTTGATGGGTCCCAAAACCTTTGAGCAATGTGCGGGGTTCCTTCGTATCCGTGGAGCTTCGAATCCCTTGGACAACAGTGCTGTCCACCCGGAAACCTATCCTGTAGTGGAGGCGATGGCCACTGATCTGGGGTGCACGGTGACGGATCTGATCCAACAGCCGGAACTACGGAAGAAGGTAGTCAAGAAAAAATATGTTTCAGAGAAAGCGGGAGAATTCACTATCGATGATATCATGAAGGAGCTGGAAAAGCCCGGTCGTGACCCGCGCAGCGTCATCGAAGAATTCCGTTTTGAAGAAACAATCAAGACCATGGAGGACCTTAAGCAGGGTATGACGGTGCCGGGCATTGTCACCAATATCACAAACTTTGGGGTCTTTGTAGACATTGGAGTCAAGCAGGATGGGTTGGTGCACATCTCCCAACTAAGCAATACCTATGTATCTGACCCGAATGAAGTGGTAAAGCTACAGCAGAAGGTGATGGTTACTGTCATGGAAGTGGACATCGCCCGCAAACGGATATCCCTTTCCATGAAAGGGAATAAAGCCTCCGGCGGTAAGACGCAGGGAGGCGATGGGCGACGTGCCGGGAAAGGGCCTGTGGAGAAGGGAGGCAATAAGCCTGATAAGCCTTTGGACCCCTTTCAGGCAAAGCTGATGGAACTGAAGAAGAAGTTTAAGTAGTTTGCTGCCGGGAAGTTCAAGCGGTCTGTTTTTTTCTATTCCCCAGGTACATATCCAGCATCACCAGTCCGAGGATCACCAGCACCAGGACGAATATGCTGGTGTAGGCGCTGTTGAAGATCCTTCCCCAGTTGAACGTTTTCATTTTTGTGTCAATGTCCAGGTCATAACGGGGCAGGAAGGTCGAAGACGGGCCTGACCCGGACCCGGACCATTTGAATTGCCCCAGGCAGAATAGCAGAAAGCCGCCGATCATCGCCAGGAAGAAAGCTCCGATACCACGGATGATATTCTTATTGATATAGGTCTTTGTGGCCGGCGCTACCTGCAGCCGGGCGATCTCTTCCATCACATTTTTGGAAAATCGCATGGAGGGAGCGTCCAGCTCTACCTCCTGCATCATCTGATGGATATTCAGCAGCTCTTTATACTTCCGCTGCCACTCCATATTCTCCGCCAATAGGGTTTCGATGGACGACCGTTCGACCGGGGTGCCGCGTCCGTCAATGTAATCCCATAGGCGTTCTTCCATTTGAATGTGCGTATCCATAATCGTTGTTTCAAAGTTAGTAACTTTAATTCCCCTGTATCTCACGTACCTCATGACTGAAATATTTTTCCATTTTCTCTTTCAGGCGATGTCTGGCGCGGTGTAGTTTTACTTTTACCGTATTGGGCTCCAGCCTCATGACCCTGCCGATCTCTTCCAGGGATTGTTCCCCTTTATAAAAGAGGGTGATCAGCTGGGCGTCATCCGGGCTGAGGAGGCGAATGGCCTGGCTCACCATGGTATGCCTGGACTTTTGTTCGACGGTGTCGGCTTTAAAGCCCGATTCCTGGTTCTCCAACTGCAAATAGGTCCTTTCGTTGTCGATGGAGGTGATATCCAGTTTTTTTTTCCGGAGAAAGGTGATACAACTGGTGCGAACGATAGTATACAGCCAGGTGCTGAACTTGGACTCTCCCCGGAAGTCAGCCAAAGAGCGATAAGTCTTTACAAATATGTCCTGGGAGATCTCTTCCGCGTCTTCCCGGCTGTCCGTAAAACGCAATACCAGGGTAAAAACATAACTCTGATAGCGTTCCACCAGCTGGGCAAAAAGGGCTTGGTTTCCCTGCAGGATTTTGTTAATTAGCTCTATATCAGTAAGTCCGGTGTGTAGCACGGTTATAAGACGGGGGCTGCCGGGGGCAGGTTACAGGAAGGTACGAAATTAAGTAATGGTCCTGTGACGCAACCTGGGTGTAACCTCCTGACTCCGGGGGTAGTCTTAATTGCTGTAAACCGTCGATCGGCTCTTTGTAAAAAGAAATTTAGTGTAAACTGTAACCCCGGACTGACTGCAGTAGTCCGATGAAGGGCCGAGAGCATTTTTTAAAAGAAAAAAGTAATACAATGGGACCTGAACAATTAGTGTTTTTGTGGTTAATACTCCTAAGCCTGGGGAATTGTGCAATGATATTTGGCATACGTTATATGCGGAACAAAGAGAATATGGCTATGATAGAGAAGGGCTTGGATCCCAACATCAAGCCAGAGAAGCCCCGTCCCGCCCCTTTCCGTAACCTGAAATGGGGGTTGCTGCTGGTGGGGGCCGGGCTTGGTCTTTTTGCGGCCTATCTGATGGACAATACCATTTTGTACCGCATCGGTCATGATCGTGATGAAATCAATGGTGCGAATGTGTCCATATATTTTGCTATGATCGCTATCGGCGGCGGGCTGGGGTTGATCAGTTCGTATAGGATTGAGAAGAAGGAGTTGCTTGATAAGGAATGAATAGACTGGACTAATTAAGTGTTTAATGTTTTATTAAGTACTGGAACGCCCACCTGACGGTGGGCTGTTTGTTTAGAGGCTAAACTATTGGCCTTCGGCCGCTCGGCCTGTGGCCTCGCCTGCTGTGCTCGGGCTTAGCGGGCGCTCATTGTTTCTAAAGCTTTTTTCACCACCGGATCATATGCGTTGCTGACCTCATAATACCCTTCCGTGCGCCAGATCTGTCTAGCCATCAGGGCTTTAATACGATGTTGCAGCACCTCTTTATCCTTTTGGGGGATAGCATGCAGGTCGATGGTATCGCGGGCGGCGTAGGATGCCAGGCTGTTCCAGAGCTGGTCATCTCCATGGAAGCCGGCTATGAATTCCGCAGGGGATTTGTAGGCTTGGAAGAGAGATTGATGCTGGATATAATAGCTATAGATAAAACGGCTGAGTGTTCCACCCATGTAGAGTGAAGTGATATTTTTATCCAGGGTGGTCGTGTCAAATCCTACAAAGATATCAGGCGTAATGCCTCCGCCGCCGAACACAGTCCGGTGCTCTTTACCAAAGGTTTTGTAGGCGGGGCCGGCATGAACGGAAGCGCTGTCGCCGTGCACTACTTCTCCGCTGCGAAACCTCTTCATCACTTCCTCATTGTAGTCTTCATGTCCTTTGTCGTAGGGTTTTTGGATGCTGCGTCCTGTGGGGGTATAATAACGTGCGACTGTCAGGCGTAAGGCGGAACCGTCGCTTAACTGATACTGTTCCTGTACGAGTCCCTTGCCGAAGGTCCGGCGACCTATGATGGTGGCTCTATCCCAATCCTGCATTGCGCCAGCCAGCACCTCGCTGGCGGAGGCCGTCCCCTCATCCGTCAGGATGGTGAGCGGCCCTGTCTCAAACAGTCCATCCCTGCGGCAGCGGTATTCCACCCTGGGGGCTCGTGCCCCTACTGTATATACGATGAGTTTGTCGCCGTCCAGGAAATCGTCTGCTATTTCGATGGACTCTTGCAGGATGCCGCCTCCATTGCCGCGAAGGTCCAATATGAGCCGCTGGAGCCCCTGTTGCTGTAATCGCTGCACCGCGCGGGCAAATTCGGCGTGTGTGGTTTCTGAAAATTTATTAATGCGGATATACCCTGTCCGTTGATCGATCATATAGGCGACGTCTACGGCAGGCAGGGGGATCGTACCCCTGGAAACGGTGAAATTAAGGGCCTGCCCTTTTCGCAATACTTTTATGAGCGCCTTGCTGCCGCCGGGGCCTCTTAGCAAGGTCCTGATCTTATCGGTGGTAATACCTCTGCCGGCTACCGTGGAATCTCCTACTTTTAGGAATTTATCTCCTACCTGCAGGCCTGCCTTGTCGCTGGGACCTCCTGCCAGCACGCTGACTACGTTAACAGTATCATCGAAGATCTGGAATTCTATGCCCACGCCCTCGAAATTGCCTTGCAGGTCCTCGTTGACTTCCGAAAGATCGGCGGCGGGGATAAAGACGGAATGAGGGTCCAGGCGGGCCAGCATGCCATCAATGGCCGCATCACCGAGGGTATCCATGGACACGGTGTCTACGTATTTCATATTCACAAGATCGACCACTTCCTGTACGGGAGATTGCTTGCGTGTTTTAAAAAAGCCGGAAGTGACGACATTGCCTCTCAGACGAAAGCCGATGAGCATTCCCAGGGTCATTACGATGGCGAATAAAAGAGGCAGCCAGACCTGTAGTTTTTTCATTCAGACAAATTGACTAGGGCGCAAATTACGCAATACATAGTTAACTTGCAGGCCAAAAGGGAATAAGCGGTAGCTGGGTGGGTGACTGGCGGTCCGGGAATGCGGATTACCTTCGATAGGGGAAATTAAATGCGTACGAATGAATATATTGATAGCTGATAGCGGTTCGACCAAATGCGAGTGGTGCCTGCTGCATGACAACAAGCGGAAAAAGGTGGATACCCAGGGTATTAGCCCTTATTTCCTGGATATGGAAGGGATCGTGGGAGTGATGGAGACGGAGTTAAAGCCGGCCCTTGCAAAATGGCCGGTGGATGCCGTCTATTATTATGGCACGGGCTGTAAGGACCCTAAGAACCAGAAAATGGTACAAAAGGCTATCCGGAAGGTGTTCCCGGGAGCGACGGCACATGTTACGGATGACCTGCTGGGTGCTGCGTTGTCCCTTTGCGGTCATACTAAGGGGATCGCCTGTATTCTTGGAACGGGTAGCAATTCCTGCTATTTTGACGGTAAAAGGATCGCCAGGAACAGCCCTGGCCTGGGATTTGTTTTAGGGGATGAGGGCAGCGGCGCCTACCTGGGTAAAAAAGTACTACAGTATTATCTTTATAATACGTTTGACGAAGACTTGCGATATAAATTTGATGCAAAGTACGCTACCCATGTGAATGAGATACTGGAAAACGTTTATAAGCGGCCTTTACCCAACCGTTATCTGGCCTCTTTCACGATGTTCCTGGTGGAGAACAGGGGGCATTATATGATCGAGAATATCATTGAAGACGGGCTGAATGATTTTTTCTTTACGCATTTGTGTAAGTACCGGGAAAGCTGGAAATTGCCGATCCATTTTGTGGGCGGGGTGGCTTATGGGTTCC
Source organism: Chitinophagaceae bacterium (assembly GCA_017307755.1). Classification (GTDB taxonomy): domain Bacteria; phylum Bacteroidota; class Bacteroidia; order Chitinophagales; family Chitinophagaceae; genus Puia. The sequence continues at coordinate 257,848 of JAFKGQ010000005.1, forward strand.
GGGATGTGATCAAGGATTTGTGCGGAACATATGAGTTTGAGCTGGGAAGGATCCTACAAAAGCCGATGGACGGGCTGATAAAGTACCATAGTCAATCATAAAAAAACAATTCGCATAAAGTATGGCATTTGAGAAGGTTACCGAGGAGCCAAGCCGGTATCACGACCTGGAAAAGATGAGCATTCAGGAGATCCTTACCTTGATGAATCGGGAAGACAGGACTGTTCCCGAAGCTGTTGAGAAAGCTATCCCGCAGATTGAGAAGCTTACTTCGGTGATCACCGACAAGATGCTGGCGGGCGGCCGGCTGTTTTACATAGGCGCAGGTACCAGCGGGAGATTGGGCGTGCTGGATGCCAGCGAGATACCTCCGACTTATGGTATGCCTTTCGACCTGATCATTGGGGTTATTGCAGGGGGAGAAGAGGCTATCCGCAAGCCCATAGAGAATGCGGAGGATGACAGCGAACAAGGGTGGGCGGACCTGGAGAAATACGATATAAACGAAAAGGATGTAGTGATAGGAATAGCAGCCAGCGGTACCACACCCTATGTGATAGGGGCGATGAGAGGTTGCAGAGAGGGGGGTATCGTCACCGGCTGTATCGTATGTAACCCGGGGTCACCCGTGGCCGCGGAGGCAGACTATCCCATCGAAGTGGTGGTAGGCCCTGAATTCGTAACAGGCAGCACCCGTATGAAAAGCGGCACTGCCCAAAAACTGGTGCTCAATATGATCTCCACCACTGTGATGATCCAGATCGGTAGAGTAGAGGATAATAAAATGGTGAATATGCAGCTTACGAACAGCAAGCTGGTGGACAGGGGCACTAAGATGGTGATGGAAGGCACGGGGCTGACGGATTACGAGAAGGCAAAAGCCTTGCTGTTGAAGTCAGGCAGCGTAAAAAAAGCAATAGAATCTTGTTAAGGATATGCATGAAATAGAACCTTTTTATAATTGGCGCCATATGTATGTGAGCGAGGAAGACGAGCGATCGCCTTTTTACGGAAGGGTTTATTCTGAATTTGAGTTTACCCATACTATCTATAACTATTATATCCATCCGCAGTGGGATGAGTTCGGCTCGCGTACGTTGTACATGAAAGTGCTGCTGGCGGATTATGACGAGCATTATGTCGTGATCGAGCTTATCGGGGAATGGAATGATGCGATCGAGAATGACATCATGAATCTGAAACGGGAGGTCATTGACAAATTTGAAGAATCGGGGATCACTAAATTCATCCTGATTGCCGAGAATGTCCTTAACTTCCACAGCGGGGATAAAGACTATTACGAGGAATGGTTTGAGGAAGTGACGGATGCCGCGGGGTGGATTGCCTGTCTGGATATGCCTGAGCAGACGCAATACGACTTCCGCAAGGCCAAGCTCAACCGTTATATAGAGCTTATAGAACTGGATAACTGGAGGACCTACAAGCCTTTCCACCTGTTCAAGAAGATCGATCAGCAGATAAACAACCGGTTGGATTAGATAACTTCTAATTTTTTTGAATTCCCTGAAATAAATTTTATTATTCGGGAGAAGTCTTTAATTTTGGTGCATTATATGAATATCGCAAAGGCATACCGTTATTTTTACTTTTACTTTTTTTACTACTTTACCAGTAGGCCGGGAATGCTTTTGTTAAGATCTAAGTAAAAAAGAACTAAACATAAAGAATCCCGGCCAAAAGGCTGGGATTCTTCGTTTTATACCATTTATGAGTGTAAGAGTATCTATCCAAGGTTATGAAGGCAGTTTCCACCAGGTGGCGGCGCAACAGTTCTTCGGTAAAGATGTAGAAGTGATCACCTGTGCTACTTTCCGGGAAGTGATCCGGGTAGCGGCCTCAAAGAAAGAAAGCGATGGCGGGGTAATGGCCATCGAGAACTCTATTGCCGGCAGTATTCTTCCGAACTACAACCTTTTGCAGAAGAGCAATCTACAGATAGTGGGAGAGATCTATCTGCAGATACGTCAGCATCTTTTGACCAATCCCGGGGTAAAGCTGGAGGATATCCGCGAAGTGCATTCGCATCATATGGCTTTGCTGCAGTGTATCGACTTTTTGGAAAAGCACCCTCATTGGAAACTGGTGGAGACGGAGGATACCGCACTTAGCGCCAAGCTGCTGCAACAGCACAGGAGCAAGCATGTGGCGGCCATTGCCAGCAAACTGGCTGCCGAGCTTTTTGATCTGCAGGTATTGGCGCCCAATATCCACACGATGAAGAATAATTACACCCGTTTTCTCATCCTGCAGCGGGAGGACAAGGCAGAGCAGGTAGACAACGCCGACAAGGCTTCCGTAAATTTTCATACGGACCATTCACGGGGGAGTCTGGCCCGGGTGTTGACGCGTATTGCGGAGGGGGGGATCAATCTCAGCAAGCTGCAATCCTTTCCTATTCCCGGCACTGAATGGGAGTATTCTTTTCATGCGGACATGGAGTTCGAAACGCTGGAACAATTCCACCATGTGATCGAGGCCATACGTCCTATCACGGCTGAGCTGAAGATCTATGGTGTTTATAAAAAGGGGAAAACAGTTTAAAATACGCAGACATGAATCCTATAACAACAGCCAGGAGACTGGAAGGCATTGGTGAATATTATTTTTCTCAGAAGTTGAGAGAGATCGACGAGCTGAACAAGCAGGGGAAAAATATTATCAACCTGGGTATCGGGAGCCCGGACCTTCCTCCACATCCGGATGTGATCCGGGTATTGCAGGAAGAGAGCGCCAAGCCGAATACGCATGCTTATCAATCCTATAAAGGGTCGCCGGTATTACGCAATGCCATTGCCGGCTGGTACAAGGAGTGGTATGGGGTGGAGCTGTCGCCGGATACGGAGATACTGCCGCTCATCGGCAGCAAGGAGGGGATCATGCATATCTGTATGACCTATCTCAACGAGGGGGACAGGGCGCTGGTACCCAATCCGGGCTATCCTACTTATCGCAGTGCAGTAAAGCTGGCCGGAGGGGTTTGCGTGGATTATGAATTGACGGCTGAGCATGACTGGTATCCTGATTTTGATGAGCTCGAACGCCAGGTAAAGGCGGAGGGCGCGTCGGTGAAGCTCATGTGGGTAAATTATCCGCATATGCCTACCGGACAGTTGCCTGACGATGTTTTATTTGAAAAGCTGGTGGACTTTGGGAGAAAACATAATATCCTCATCTGTCATGACAACCCTTATAGCTTTATCCTGAATGAATCCCCAAAGAGCTTGCTGTCGGTGCCGGGGGCTAAAGACACGGTGATCGAGCTGAATTCTCTCAGCAAGTCTCAGAATATGGCCGGCTGGCGGGTGGGGACGCTTGCGGGCGCCAAACAGCGTATCGACGAGGTGCTGCGGTTCAAGAGCAATATGGACAGCGGGATGTTCCTCCCTGTGCAGTTGGCTGCGGCCAAGGCGCTTTCCCTGGGGAAGGATTGGTATGATAGTGTTAATAACGTCTACCGGGAGAGAAGAACCTGGGTATATCAGTTATTGGAGCAACTGGGTTGTGTATTCAATCGTGGACAGGCAGGGATGTTTGTATGGGCAAAGGTCCCGGGAGATTACAAAGATGGGTATGCGCTGAGTGACAAGGTACTGTATGAGGCAGGGGTGTTTATTACTCCCGGCGGCATATTTGGAAAAGCGGGGGAGGGGTATATCAGGGTAAGCCTTTGCAGCAGTGCAGAGAAGCTGCAGGAAAGCATTAAACGTGTAGATAAGTTATTCACCGTAGAAAATAGTTGAGATGTTCGATTCAATGACGATAGTAGGCGTAGGTCTGATCAGCGGGAGCTTTAGTCTGGGATTAAAAGACAGGGGGCTCGTAAAAAATGTCATAGGGGTGAGCCGAACTCCTTCCAGTCTGAAAAAGGCGCTGGATCTGGGGTTGATAGATGAAGCGCTGCCCTTGGAGGAAGCTGTCGGAAAGAGCGATCTTATCTATGTCGCCATCCCTGTCGATGTCACCATCCCGATGGTACAGCGGATCATGGATCTGGTGAATGACCGCCAGATCGTGGCGGATGCGGGCTCTACCAAGCAGGCGTTGTGTGAAAGCCTGGCAGAGCATCCGATGCGCAGGAGGTTTGTCGCCACCCACCCGATGTGGGGGACGGAGTACAGCGGGCCGGAAGCGGCCGTGCGGAATGCGTTTGCCGGCAGGGCCTGTGTCATCTGCGGGAAAGAGGACAGTGACCCCGATGCGGTGGAAAAGATTGAGCATATATACAAGTTATTGGGTATGAATTTGGTCTATATGGATGCGAAGAATCATGACATGCATGCCGCCTACATCAGTCATATCTCCCATATCACTTCCTTTGCCCTGGCGAACACGGTTCTGGAGAAGGAGAGGGAAGAGGAGACGATCTTTGATCTGGCGGGGGGGGGGTTTGAGAGTACTGTACGGCTGGCGAAGAGCAATCCGTCCATGTGGCTGCCCATTTTTATGCAAAATAAGGAGCATGTGCTGGATGTATTGAATGAGCACATTGCTCAGCTGAGGAAATTTAAGAGCTGTTTGGAAAAAGAGAATTACACCTACTTGCAGGAACTGATGGAGAATGCCAATAAGATCAGGAAAATCTTAAAGTAGCGGTAACATATCAAGCGAAAGTAAAATAGGGCAAAGGCCTTGAAAATCGTACCTTTGCGCCAAATTTTTATAGTTTATGACGACATTCGACGGGTTGGGTTTGGACGCCAGGCTGGTTCAGGCTACCGATGCACTGGGATTTAAAAATCCGACCCCTATACAGGAGCAGGCGATCCCTGTTCTATTAAGCGGGACCAAGGACCTGGTAGGGCTGGCCCAGACGGGTACGGGTAAGACGGCTGCATTCGGGCTTCCTTTGCTACAGCTGGTGGATGCGGCCCAGAAATATCCTCAGGCATTGGTGGTATGCCCGACCCGGGAGCTGTGTCTTCAGATTGTCAATGAAGTGGAGCTCTTTAAAAAGTTCATGCCTGGTATGCACGTGCTGGCGGTCTATGGAGGCAGCTCCATCGGGCTTCAGATCAGGGACCTGAGACGTGGTGTACAGATCGTAGTGGCCACGCCCGGCCGGCTGATAGACCTGATCGAGCGTAAGGCGATCAACCTGGAGCAGATAAAATACGTAGTGCTGGATGAAGCGGATGAGATGTTGAATATGGGTTTCCAGGACGATATCGAATTCATTTTGCAAAACACACCTCAACGGGAGGCTACGTGGCTCTTTAGCGCTACCATGCCTCCGGAGATCCGCAGGGTGAGCAAGAAGTACATGGACAGCCCGAAAGAGATCACGGTAGGCAAGGTGAATACGGGTAATAAGAACATCGATCATCAGTATTATGTGATAAATGCCCAGCATCGTTATGAGGCTTTGAAACGGCTGATCGACTTCAATCCGGGGATCTACGGCATTATTTTTACCCGTACCAAGGCTGATGCGCAGAACATTGCGGAAAAGCTGACCCGGGAAGGATATGACATTGACGCCCTGCATGGAGACCTTACCCAGCAGCAACGTGACAAGGTGATGGGAGAGTTCAGGGAAAAGACCTTGCAGCTGCTGATCGCCACGGATGTGGCTGCCAGGGGTATCGACGTACAGGGCATCACGCATGTGATCAATTACGAGCTGCCTGACGACGTGGAGGTATATACGCATCGCAGCGGTCGTACGGGTAGGGCGGGGAATACGGGCATATCCCTTTCTATTGTCCATAGCCGGGAGATCGGGAAGTTAAGACAGATTGAACGCATCGTACAAGTGCCTTTCCATAAGATGGAGATACCCAGCGGGAAGGACGTATGCCGCAAACAGTTCTTTTCTTTTATGGACAAACTGCTGCAGGCAGATATCAGCCATGGGGATTATGAAACTTATGTCCCCATGCTGGCCGAGAAGTTTGCCGATGTCAGCAAGGAGGAAGTGTTGAAGCGGGTGGCGGCGATGGAATTCGACCGGTTCCTGAAGTACTATGAGAATGCGGAAGACCTGAATGTGCGCGAGCGTTCGAGGGAATACGGCAGCAGGGAAGGACGGGGGGCTGATAGGCGCGAGTATGGCCGCAGAGAGGATGGCAGGGGACGCAGAGAGCACACCAACGGCGGCGGCGATTATGCCAGGCTGTTTGTCAACCTGGGGACCAAGGACGGGTTTTACAAGGCCAGTTTTTTACAATTCATCCTGGATATGAGCGATCTGCGGAAAGAAGTCCTGGGACGGATAGATATGAAGGAAATGAATAGTTGGATAGAGGTCGATAAAAGGGCGGCGGGACAGATGATCCGCGCCATCGACGGGAAGAATTACAAGGGCAGACGGATACGGATGAATGATGCCAATTCGAGATAACAATCATTAATATAATACGCCAAAATCTATTTGATATGGAAGCGACAGAAACCAAAAGTGCAAAAGAGATCGTTCAGGCCGCATGGAACAAGCGTCCCCTGATCATCTCCGGCCCCTGCAGCGCAGAGACTGAAGAGCAGGTGTTGGCCACCGCCGAACGCCTTGCCAAAACCGGTAAAGTGGACATGATCCGTGCCGGCATCTGGAAACCACGTACCCGCCCGGGCAGTTTTGAAGGTATCGGGACCAAGGGGTTGGCCTGGATGCAAAAGGCGCGGCAACAGACGGGGCTGCCTGTAACGGTGGAAGTCGCCACGGGCAAGCAGGTGGAGGATGCCCTTCACTTCGACGTGGACGTATTATGGATCGGCGCCCGTACGACGGTGAACCCTTTCAGTGTGCAGGAAGTAGCGGATGCGTTGCGGGGTGTGGATGTGCCTGTATTGATAAAAAATCCCATCAATCCTGATCTGGAGCTGTGGACCGGTGCTGTCGAAAGAGTGGCCAAATCGGGGATCAAACAAATAGGTCTTATCCATCGCGGGTTCAGCAGCTATGGCAATACGGAGTACCGGAATGCGCCTATGTGGCACCTGGCTATCGAGATGAAACGTCGTAACCCGGAGCTCATGATGATCAATGATCCCAGTCATATCAGCGGCCGCCGCGATATCCTGTTGGACGTTGCGCAGAAGGCTATTGACCTGGACTTCGATGGGCTGATCATCGAGAGCCATATCGACCCGGATAAAGCATGGAGCGATGCCAAGCAGCAGATCACACCAGAACGTCTGGCGGAATTGCTGGATAGTATCAAGTGGCGTCATGAAACCACCACCGAAAAGGAATTTATCGATGCGCTGGCAAAACTCCGTGAGCAGATCAACCACATCGACGACGAACTGATCCAGCTGCTGGGGCAGCGTATGAAGGTTGCCGACAAGATAGGGGCCTATAAGAAAGAGAATAATATCACCATCCTGCAGACCAACCGGTGGAACGCCATCCTGGAAAAAGCCTTTGTCAAAGGCGAGAAGCTTGGACTCAGCAAGGAGTTCATCACCAAGTACTATGATGCCGTGCACATGGAGTCTATCAACCATCAGAACAAGATCATGAACTCATAGCATGTCCGATCCTACTGTCTATCTCTTTGTGCATGTGATCTGTGCTGTACGGGGGCGTGAGCGACTACTGGCAAGACCGGTGAGGAAGGTATTGTTTATTCACATGCAGAAAGAAGGCGAGGAAAAAGGGATCAGGATCGCGGCAGTGGGTGGTGTGGAGGACCATATCCATTTATTATTACAGCTAATGCCTTCGCAAAACCTTGCTCAGGTGGTAAAGAGTATCAATGTGTCGTCGTCGGGCTGGTTGAACGAGAATAAGTTGCTGGCAGCCGAGTTCCAATGGGAAGACGTATACTTCGCCTTATCTGTAAGCCCCAGCAATGTAAAGCAGGTGAAAGACTTTATTGAGAAACAGGAAGAGCATCATAAGACAAAAACGCTGGATGCCGAGCTGGAGGCATTCGTAAGACTCAAAGATCAAATATGAAATGCGAACCCAGCATTGACAATGAATTAATTATTTTCCAAAGGAATTGTCGAAGCTATCGCTTTCACGAACACCATTGAAAAGACAAATATGAGCGTGAGTAAAAAGCTGCAGTATAAATTCTCCGGTAAGACAACCACGTACTATTTTGATGTTGAATTCGCTTACCTGGAAAAGCTGGTAGATAAATCCCAGGCGGTGATCCTGACGGATGACAATGTCTTCCGGGGCCATCAAAAGAAGTTCAAGGGATGGAATACCATCGTCATACCGGCGGGTGAGGCTTTTAAGGTGCAGGACACGGTGAATTCCGTGGTCGACCAACTGCTGACCATGGGTGCGGACAGAAAAACTTTCCTTATCGGCGTCGGCGGCGGCGTGGTAACGGATATTGCGGGTTATGTTGCCGCCATCTATATGCGGGGCATTTCATTCGGATTTCTTCCCACTTCCATACTAGCCATGGTGGATGCCTCGATAGGGGGAAAGAACGGCATCGACGTGGGGCTCTATAAAAACATCGTGGGTACCATACGTCAACCGGAATTCCTTTTGTATGACTTTAGCCTGCTGAAGTCCCTGCCTGATGAGGAATGGGTCAATGGGTTTGCGGAGATCATCAAGCATGCCGCTATCAAGGATGCAGCCCTGTTCAGGGAACTGGAAAAGAATAAGCTCAGTGTTTATAAAAAAGACAAGACGGCGCTGGTGAAACTGATCCGCCGTAATGCGGTGATCAAATCCGATGTTGTGCAAAAGGACGAGTTCGAACATGCGGACAGGCGGATGCTGAACTTTGGACATACACTGGGGCATGCCGTTGAAAATCTTTATAAGTTGTCGCATGGGCAGGCCATCTCCATCGGCATGGTAGTAGCCAGTCTCATCTCAGAAGCTTACACGGACTTTAAGGATACGGACAGGATCATCGATGCCCTTAAAAAATATGGACTTCCCACACAAATGGATTTTAATGCAAAAGAGGTGATGAATGTCTTGCGGATGGACAAGAAAAAAGTGAGGGATTCGATGAACTATGTGCTGTTGAACAAGGTCGGGCAGGCCGTGGTGAAGCCCATACCTATCGCAGAATTGGATAAGCTATTACAATCAATCATAACGGCTCGCTGATATGTTGACGTACATTAAACGATCTATATTAAGAGGAACGATACAGGCGCCTGCCTCCAAGAGCTCCATGCAGCGGGCATGTGCCGCCGCCTTGCTGAATAAGGCGGAGACTACCATCGTTAATCCCGGTCACAGTAATGATGACAAGGCTGCGTTGAGGGTGATCCAAGCCCTTGGAGCGAGCGTGATAGAAGATAAGAGTGTGTTGAAGGTCACAGGCTTTGGAGTAAGGCCGGGCGCCGGAGCGGTGAATTGCGGAGAGAGTGGTCTGGGGATCCGGATGTTTGCCCCGATCATTGCCTTGAGTGAAAAGCCCGTAAAGGTGGATGGAGAGGGGAGTTTGCTCAGCAGACCGATGGATTTCTTTGACGAGATATTTCCACAGTTGGGCATCCGGGTTATATCCAATAAAGGCAAACTGCCGCTGGAGATACAGGGGCCATTGCAGCCAAAGAACATTGTTATCGACGGTTCGTTGAGCTCGCAATTCCTTACGGGGCTGTTATTCGCCTATGCGGCTGCGGGGGCGAAAGATATTGCTATCCGGGTGAACAACCTGAAGAGCAGACCCTATATCGACCTGACTTTACAGGTACTGCGGCATTTCGGCTGGAAGGTGGAGAACAGGAACTATGAGGAGTTTTATTTTTCCGGAGATGCAATGAATACGCCGGTGAATAGAAGCTATACGGTGGAAGGAGATTGGAGTGGTGGAGCGTTCCTTCTGGTGGCGGGCGCCATTGCAGGGCCAGTCACGGTGAAGGGGTTGGATGCAGCCAGTACGCAGGCTGATAAGGCCATATTGCAGGCACTGAAAGATTGCGGAGCTGTTATGACGATGGGAGAAGGTTCGATGGAGATCGGTCCGGCGGGGTTGAAAGCATTCCGGTTTGACGCAACGGATTGCCCCGACCTTTTTCCGCCGCTGGTGGCGCTGGCTTCTTATTGCGAAGGGACGACCGTCATCGATGGAGTAAGCCGTCTGGCGCATAAGGAAAGCAACCGGGGGCTGACCCTGCAGGAAGAATTCGGCAAGATGGGTGTTGCCGTCGAACTGGATGGAGACAGGATGAAGGTGCAAGGTGGTAAGGGTGTTAAGGGAGCGGTTGTACACTCCCGTCATGACCACCGGATCGCTATGGCGTGTGCCGTGGCTGCGCTTCGTGCGGAAGGGGATACCACTATTGAGGAAGCACAGGCCATCAATAAATCTTACCCGGACTTTTATGATCATCTGCAGCAATTGGGTGCGGAGGTCAATAATAAAACGCAATTAGCATGAATGCATTTGGCAGGCTATTCAGGATAACTATTTTTGGCGAATCCCATGGGGAGAGCGTGGGTGTGAATATCGACGGCTGCCCCGCGGGTCTGTCTTTAAGCGTGGAGGATTTCCTGGCGGATATAGAAAGACGAAAGGGCGGCACCCAGAAGGGGACTACTCCCCGCAAAGAGGATGACCTACCTATCTTCAAGAGTGGGGTTTTTAACGGCAGGACTACCGGTGCACCGCTGACCATTCTTTTTGAGAATAAGAATACCCGGTCTACCGATTATGAAAAGCAACGGGCTGTACCTCGTCCGGGGCATGCCGATTTTGTAGCGCACGAAAAATTTGGTGGATATGAGGATTTTAGAGGCGGGGGCCATTTTTCGGGTAGATTGACAGTGGCGCTTGTCGCTGCGGGAGTCATTGCCAAAAAGCTGCTAGCAACGGTAGGCGCCGGTGTTCCAGTGCGTGCGTCCATCCTGGAGATCGGAGGCGAGACGGACTTGGAAAAGGGTTTGCAGAAAGCCATCGATGCGAAGGATACCATTGGCGGTATTGTAGAATGCCGGGTGGAGGGTCTTCCCATCGGGCTGGGAGAGCCTTTTTTTGACAGTGTGGAGTCTGTATTGAGCCATGCCGTCTTTGCTATTCCAGCCATCCGGGGCATCGAATTCGGCACCGGTTTTGCGGCGGCCAGGATGTTTGGCAGCCAGCATAATGACGCTATCGAGGATGTCAGCGGCAGGACAAGGACCAACCATGCCGGCGGTGTCGTAGGCGGCATCTCCAATGGCAATGAACTGGTGTTCAGGATAGCTGTAAAACCTACCTCATCGACTCCCAAAGAGCAGCTGACCCTCAACTGGGAGACGAGCGAACAGGAAATTTTTTCCGTAAAAGGGCGTCATGACCTGTGTATCGCCTTACGGGTGCCTGTTGTGCTGGAGGCCGTCACTGCCCTGGTACTGACCGATCTGTTGCTGCTGGAGCAGCGGATACCCCGACGGATAGGTGTCCGGGAAATCCCCCGATGAGGAAGTTTTTCTGTGGAAATAACAGAAAAATAGTCATTTACAATTACAATATATTAGTTCCTTGTATTATATTGTCGTGCGTATGAATCATCGAAAGTGCCGTCTCAGATCATTCCCTTTTATGTTATTGCTGGCGACGTTCTGTTCCTGTGGAGACAAGCCCGGGAATATGGAGAAGGATACTGTGAAAACCCCTGCCAAGCTGGAAGAGCGGGTGGGTGACGACATGAAAAAGATGCTGCAATATGCCTCGGAGAACAAGGATAGGCTGAATGACACCCTTTTATTAGGTCACCGGAAACTGTTGGACAGCATTTACGAAGCGGGTAATTACACTCCTCTCTGGAGCGATAAGGATCATTGGTTAAGACGGGCCGATTCGCTGTTTGCTTTTATCGGGAACAGCAAGCAATACGGACTTTTTCCTTCCGACTATCATTATACTTTTCTCTCCTTTGTCCATCGTATCCTGCAAGAGGATACATTAGCCCGTAAGAATGCGGCATTGTGGGCCAGGGCGGACCTTTTATTTACCGATGCGTTCTTTACCCTGGTGAAGGACCTGAAACAAGGAAGGCTGGCTTACGACAGTCTTACGCTCAGGAAGGACTCTGTATTATCCGACTCGTTGTACAGGACTACGCTGACCAGCGTCCTGCGTATGCCGGATAGTCTTGGCACAGTGTTGGAGGCCTTACAACCGAAATACAAGGGATATGACTCGCTGCGGGTATATTTAGGTAATTTTCTTTCCACGGTCCATTTTCGCAAGCTTACCTGGCTGGAATATCCCTATAAAGACTCTGCTTCTTTTTATCATAATCTAATGCGCCGGCTGCAGGAGGTGGGGTATATCGACTCTACGGCTACGAGTGTGGATACGGCTACCCTGGCCGAGGCTATCCGGAACTATCAGCGGGCCAATAAACTAAAGGTCACGGGTAAGGTGTATGGGGATATGATCACGATGATGGACAATTCCGACTGGGAGAAATTCAAGCGGATAGCCATTACCATGGACAAGTACAAGCTGCTGCCGGACACCCTGCCCACCACCTATGTCTGGGTCAATCTGCCTGCATTTAATCTCCGGGTCATCAATACGGATACCATGGTCTTTGAGTCCAAGGTCATCGTTGGGGCTCCCAGGACCCGTACGCCTTTACTGACCAGTGAAATATCCAATTTTATCACCTATCCTCAATGGACGGTACCCAATAGCATTATCTTCAAGGAGATGCTGCCCCAGATCAAGCGAAACACGGCATATCTGGTCAAGCAGAACCTGATGGTGGTGGATTGGAATGACAGTGTTCGGGACCCCGCTACGATCAATTGGGCCCGGTTGAACAAAAATAATTTCCCCTACCAGCTAAAGCAGCGACAGGGTGATGATAACTCATTGGGTGTCATGAAATTTAACTTTAGAAATAAATATGATGTATATCTGCATGATACTAATGTCCGTTGGATGTTCGGGGAGTCTTTCAGGGCTCTTAGTCATGGGTGTGTGAGGGTAAAGGAATGGCAGAAACTGGCTAATTTTCTCGTACGTAACGATACCATCCGATGGAAGCCCGATACCTTGAAAGCCTGGATCCAGCGACAGGAGAAGCATACGGTCTATGGGTTTGCCAGGGTGCCTATTTTTCTCCGTTATTTTTCTGTAGAGGGTAGAAAGGGCAAGCTCCTTTTTCACGATGACATTTATGGGGAAGACCGGGCGCTGAGGAACAGATACTTTGCTGATAAGCCGATTTATTGATATCTTGAGGCATAGTTTTGTCCAATCCTTTGAAATCCAAACTATGTCGCCAATGTCAAAGAAAATCAAAACCGGCTTACTTGCCTATATTCTTTTTCCAGTGGCCGTACTGGGCCGGGAAGAGCGGCCTGTCCGGGACACTGTCCTTCCAAAGCAAAAGCACCATCACAAGACGACAGCTACCAAAGTACAATATGGCGTAGCGAGTTATTATGCCAACAAGTTCGAAGGGCGAAAGACCTATACGGATGAGATCTTTTCTCAGAAGAAGCTGACGGCTGCCAGCAATACCCTGCCTATGCAGACCTGGGTGAGGGTGACCAATCTCCGCAACCACCAGAGTGTGATCGTGCGGATCAATGACAAGATGCATCCGCGCAACAAGCGTCTGATCGACCTCAGCCATGCGGCTGCGGAGAAGCTGGGTTATTGCGGAAGGGGGTTAACGCATGTAAGGGTAGAGGTGCTGGGTAAGAAGAAGCCGCCGGAGGCGGAGGAGGGGGAAGGAGGTTCTGTAAAGAAATGAATGTTGTAAGAATAAAAGAGGACCGGGCCGTCGCCCGGTCCTTTGCTCAGTGGGCAGGATTAATTCTTCATTTTCTTAAAAACACTGATATCGCCACTTGCTGAGATGTTGAGTATATATTTCTTATTGTTTTTGGATACGGTGACAAAATAGCTCATACCGTTTTCCGCATGATCGAACTCGATAGCTTCGAGGATATCGTATCCATCGTATTCCTTATTGATGTTGACGACATAGGACAGAGGAAGTGCGTTGACCTCTATTGCGCGGCTGGTGGCGATGAAGTTACCCTGGTTGTCAAAGAATGCCTGCAAATTGAGATTGTTCCAGGTGAAATTGACCTCGGTGAAATCCTTTTTTACTTCATAAATTACTTTGGTAGCATTGGGGAACAACTTTTTAAAATGATCGGCTCCTTTAAAATTCAGCGCGTTGTTGTCACCTGCAAAAGCGGCGCTTGCGATGGTTATTACCATTAAAGCGATGATTGATACCTTCTTCATAACTATTAATTTTTTAAGTTTGTTTGCCAATTGATTGGTTGTACATACTAAGACCAACGTAATGCCAAATAAGTTACACTTACGTAACATATTGATAATTAGAGGTATCGTAATTTGGCGTGATTACAGGACTGTACGGTATCGGACGATTGGTTGTTCGCTTGCGAACAATTGCGGTCTAAAATCAGTTTCATTATTCAAAATATCAAGCCATGAACACAAACATTGGAATTTCCCAGCAGAATTTACAGGCGGTGGCAGCGGCGCTGTCCAAATTATTGGCCGATGAGTTTGTATTGTACACAAAGACGCGTAATGCGCATTGGAATGTGGAGGGGCCTGATTTTCATTCCATGCACATATTTTTTGAACAGCAGTATAATGCGCTGGATGAGACGATGGATAGTGTGGCTGAGCGTATCCGGCAGTTAGGGCATTTTGCGCCGGCTACTTTGAAGAGCTTTCTTTCGCTGACACATCTCACTGAGGTTTCCCGGGAGAAGAATGACAGCATGGGCTTTATCAAGGAGCTGGTGGTGGACCATGAGAATATCATTATCTATATACGGGAGAACATCAACCGTATGGCGAACGAGTATGGGGATGCGGGCACCAGCGATTTTATCACGGGGCTCATGGAGGAGCATGAAAAGATGGCCTGGATGCTGCGTGCGCACCTGAAATAGCGGCTAGTCTTTGTGTTTCCCAAACAATCTTTTGAAGAAGCCTTCCTTTTTCTTTGGCGGCGGCGGTGCAGGATTTGCGTCTGTCACCGTAACCTTGATGGAGCCCTGGGGGCTGTTCTTTTGTATGGTGGCTTCTTTTAGGATCTTCTGCTCTTCGGGGGACAATTTAGAATCAGTCGGCACGGTGGGGGCGCTGGTATCGAGATATTGGTTGGCCTTGCCGTTGCCTTCATTGGCGCCTTCTGCTCCGGGAGGCGCTATTTTCTCGATGTTCATGTAGTCGTACATCATTTCCTTACGCATGTTCTCGGGCTGGATGAACTTTGCGTTATGGTCGATGCCCAGGGTCCTGTCTGCGAGGACTTTTGCAAAGAAGTATTCCCAGATGGGTCTTGCGGCTTGTGCGCCGTAGCCGAGTCCGCTTTCCAGGTGGATGAAGCGGGCGTCGCATCCTATCCAGGCGCCGGCCATCAGCTGTGGGATATAGCCCATGAACCAGGCGTCGGAGTTATCGTTGGTGGTTCCTGTCTTACCTCCCATTTCGGAGATACCGAGTCTATTGCGCAGTCCGGCTGCCGTGCCGAAATCGACGGGCCCCTGCATCATACGGGCCATGGTATAGGCGGTGGCCTGGCTGATGACTTCTTTTCTTTTTGTGTCCATGCGGTCGAGGACGTTGCCATTTTTATCCTCAATCCTGGAAATATAGTAAGGTTTGGTGCTAAAGCCGCTGGAAGGGAATATGGTATATCCCCACATCATCTCAAAAAGAGACAGATCGCAGGCGCCCAGCGCCATGGAAGGGTAGGGGTCGATCTTTGTAGGGATGCCGATGTCGCTGACGTATTGGGCAAAACGTTTGGGGCCTACCTGTTTCATGATATAGGCGGCTACGCCATTGATGGACCAGGCCAGTCCGTTGGCCATGGTGGTTGTTCCGCCCTCGTGTTTATCCATACGGGCGGGGACATAGCCAAACCCGGGGAAATATTGCTGACTGGTCTGGCATTCCGTCTCCGGGGTAAAGTTAAAGTCTTCGATGGCCAGACTGTAGAGGAAGGGTTTGATCGAGCTACCTACCTGTCTTTTGGTATTGACGTTGACATGATCGAATTTAAAGGTCTTGAAGTCGATGCCTCCTACCCAGGCTTTTACGGCGCCGGTGACGGGGTCCATTACCATAAAGGCTGTCTGCAGCATCTGTTGGTGATACTTGATGGAATCCATCGGCGTCATCACGGTATCTTTTTCTCTTTTGCTGTTCCAGGCGAATATGCGCATTGGTACGGCATGAAAGAAGGTCTTACGGATGTCGGCATCGCTGAGGCCTTCGTCCTCGAGGCTTCTCCATCTATCGCTGTTATGCATGGCAGCGTCCAGGATGTTCTGGTGTTCCTTCCAGATCAATCCTTTGCGCAGGCTGGGCTGTGCGTTCAGCGCTCTTTGCAGGATGGGCAGCTGTTTGGCTACGGCCTCATCGGCGTACAGCTGCATTCTGGGGTTGATGGTAGTATATACCCGCAGGCCGTCCTCGTAGAGATTGTAGGGTTCTCCTGTTGCGGGGTTCTTATGTTCTTTACACCATCTTTTTAGTTCTTCCCTGAGGATATCTCTGAAATAAGGCGCCAGCCCGTTGTTCTCGTCGAGCTTTTTATAGTTGCTCATATCGATGGGCAGGGCCTTGTATTTAGCGGCCTCGGCGGGTGTGACATAATTGTTCTTCACCATCTGATTGATGACGGTGTTGCGTCTGTCGTAAGCGGCTTTGATATTCCTGCGGGGGTTGTACAGGGTGTTGCCTTTCAGCATACCGATGAGCACTGCGGCTTCGTCCACGTTGAGGCGATCGGGCTCCTTGTTAAAGAAGGTGCGGGCGGCGTTGCGAATGCCGTAGACATTGTCTCCGAAAGGGACTTCATTGAGATAGAGGGCGAGGATCTCCTGTTTTGTAAAGTTGCGTTCCAGTTTGATGGCGATGATCCATTCTTTCAGCTTTTCGATACCGCGGCGGGCGAAGTTCCTGGAGCCTTGTTCCAGCAGGTTTTTTGCCAACTGCTGGGTGATGGTGCTGCCGCCGCCGTCCCTGCCCAACTTGACCACGGCCCGCATGACGGAAAAGCCGTCTATTCCCGAGTGGTCATAGAATCTTTCGTCCTCGGTGGCTACCAGGGCATTAACCACATTGGGGCTGATGTCCCTGAACTCCACATTGCTGCGATTGCCTTTGTCCTTATAGTATTTGCCCATGGCGGTGCCATCTTCGGCGAAGACTTCGGTGGCCAGGGTGATGGAAGGGTTCTCCAATTCTTTCAGGGAGGGCAGGGAGCCGAACACGCCCAGATTGATCAATACCAGGAAAAGAATAAAGGCGGCCAGTCCATAGAAAAAGACTTTCCAGAAAATGCGAACCAATTTAGAAGGCATATATCGAGTTGTTGTAATTAATAGGGTCAGTACATATTCCGTTCCAAAGTTAAAATTTCCCCGGGTAAGCGGCGGAAAGAAACTGTCTGTATCCCTGCATATCTTTATTCTGCATCAATAGCTCAAGATTGGGCGCCGAGATGGGCAGGAAGGTGTATTTTCCCGCGGGTAACCACGGTACTACTTCCCTGGGGGCGGCGGCTTTGGCTTTTTGCAGGTAGTCCAGTGCGGTGGTGCTGTTTTCAAAGGTATTGATGACCACCAGCTTTATACTATCGGTTAAGGATGTGTTGTTGATGGTAAGGGACTTATCATAGAAGTTTTCCAGGTTATAGCGGGTGAAGGCGTTGCGGGTTTCTGTAACATATACCGGGTCTACCTTATCCAGGACGATGATCACGGAATGGGGTTTTTCCGGCGTAAAGGAGAAGGCCGAGTTCAGGGACCGGATCTTAGCCGCCATGGCTGCTGTATCGGCCTGTAATTTCTTTACAGCTGCCTGGATGGAGTCGGCCCTTTGCCGTAACAGGGCCATTTGGATCGAGTCCTGCATGGCTTTGGCCATTGCGGCCTGGATGGAGTCCATCTGTTTGTGCAGTTTGGCGAGCTGACCTGCATCCATGGTGATCTTATTCATGCTGGCCGTATCGAACCTTAATTTTTCGCCAGGTATGGTGATCCCGGGTTTTATGCCGCCGGCGACCGGTGCGGCTCCGGACGCCTGTATATTGGCTTTGGACAAAGTGGTCGTATCTTCTTTTTTTAACAGTCGGGTGTCATCGCGTACCAGTTTGGGAGCAGAGGGGGCAGTGACCTTGCCCGGCATCAGGACGGTAGCTGTGGATACGGTGTCGTCATCGGAAGCCCGTTTCACCTCCAGTTTTGTGAGATAATCCTCTATTTCGCGACGCCGGCGCAGCACGTCTATCAGGGCGGCGGCCTTTGCAGCCATGGGGGTTTTGGGAAATTTCATACCTATGTTCGCCAGGATACCGATGGCCCGCTGATCATCCTTGTTGCGTATATGGTATACCGCCTCGATATATAGTAGTTGGGGCGTCCAGTATTTATCGCCATAGAGGCTGTCTGCTATTTTCTTGTCAGCCAGCGCTTCCTGGAATCTGCCTTCTATAAAAGAGTTGTAGATCTTTTCGTACTGGTGCGTGGCGTCCACTTTCAGGCTGCCTTCTGCCTGTACGGTGGAATCCGGGTTGGAGGCCAGGGCGGCGGCGCGGCCGGCGGGAAAACCTTTTTTCAGCAGAGCGAGCACCCTGTCTGCGTTTGCCATATCCCCGAGTTTTTTATAGCAATAGTACATGTTCAACAGTGTCTGTTCTCTGAAAGCAGTAGAGGGGTATTTCTGCAGCAGGCTGTCGTCCATGATCACGGCGGACTGATAATCGCTGATGCCTTCCTGGTAGGTCTTTCCCAGCATGTACATTGCCTTTTCGACCGAGTCGTTGAGCTTTTTCATTTTTTCGGGGGTCAGCGGAAGGTTGTCCATAAGGGCTTTAAAGCTGATGGGGCCGGCTGCTGCTGCGGCGGCTTTGACATCCATATCTGCCATGCCGGCGGCATTTTTTTCACCCGGGCGCTGCAGCTGTTGGTTTTTTACCAGGGAGGAGAGCTGCCAGTTATCCACGTTGGGTCTGTTGCCCCATTTTGTCTTAAAATCGTTGTATCCCTTTGATTTCAGGGATGGGTTATTAAAATACCAGTCGGTGTTGCCGGAGTTTGTGCCGAAGAGATCGGGGATGGCGGTATTGTTGTTCAGGAAGCCATTGTTGACGGAGGTGCTGTCCCCCTCATCCCGCAGACCTTGTCTGCGCCGAAGGGTCTTTACCAGCTTTTTGATATAGGCGTCCCTTTCTGCGGGAGGGAGGGCCGCGATGCGTTGCAGGCTGTCCTGTCTTTCCATGATCTGTAGCTGTGCCACGATTGTAGCCAGGGCCGCCTTACGTTCCGGGAGCCAGCTAATGTCCCCCAGGGACCCGGTGGGGTCGTTGGTATTGAGGCTATCGTAATAGTTCTTAGCGGCTTTGTATTTTTTTTCTTCGAAAGAGAGGTTGGCCAGTTGTAAAAAAGCTTTGTTACGCTGGCTGCCGATGATCCCGGCGCCGGCTTTTGTACAGAGTATGAGGAAGGCTTCCGCACCGGGTTTATTGTTCCTTTCCAGTTCCATCTGAGCGGCTGTGTAATAGATGATGTCCCTGTAGGATTCATAACGGTCCTTATGTCCCATTTTCACCAGTGCGTCGATATTCTTCCGGATGAAATCTTCTCCGCCCTCTTTGTTTTGCCGGATGGCGTTTAGACGGGCATAGACTTCCAGGACAGGATTATAGGTGTGGCGAATGGTCCGTTCGTAAAAGGTCCTTGCTTCGTAGCTGCGGTCTATCTTTTCATACAATTGGGCGATGAGGTATTCCCAGCGGGCTATTTCTTCATGGTTCTCTGCTGCGGGCAGGGCTTTTTCCAGGTAGAAGGCGGCGCTGTCATAGGTAGACTGCCGGTAGAAAGAAAGGGCCTGCATTTCCGCCAGACCCGGGGCCAGACGGGACGGAAATTGTGGATCGTGTTTCAATACTTCAATAAGGCTGGTGGCTTCTGCGTACTGGCTCCTTGCCAGGTAGGTCCTGATCTTCCATAATAGCGCTTCATTGCGGCTGGGCGGTCTGGAGAAAGCTTTTTGCAAGACATTCCTTTTCTCCAGCGTAGAGACGATGTTGGCATTTCCTCCTTCATCGGCGTTGGCGTTGCTGCCAATGGGTTTGTCGTAGCCATCGGCTTCTTTTGGAGCGAAGGCAAAGTTGACGAACTGGAAAGTGATATAGGCGGAATCGAAATCCTTTCTCAGGTAATAGGCTTCGCCGATCAGCATGTACAGATTGTCCACCCAATCGCTGCGGGTGTCGTGTATAAGGATGCCAGTTGTACACTTGTATATAACGGAATCCAGCTCCCTTTTTTGTGCGAGGGTGGCTTCCAATGTATAATTATAGAAGGGGAGGAGGCTGCTGTAATCGTCCTTATTCTGCTGTTTGGCCCGGGCGATGACCTGGTTGAGCTTTTCGTTGGCGTTGAAGTAATAATTATAGTGAGTGACGGTGTTTTGGATGAAGCGGCGTACTCTTTTTATCTTTTTGGGGTTGTCGCCGGATTTTTCGGAGGCCAGGACCCTGTTCTCGAACTTTTTGGGTTTGGTCAGGTCATAGGCTACTCCCTGCTGTCCAAGGGTGGTCAGCGTCAGCATGGAAAAGACGGCAAATAGCAGAATTTTACTATAAGTCACGAACCCAACGTTTATCTCCGCAAGCTAAATCAAAATGTCCTATAATGTCCGGAATTGACCAATAACTCATTTTGGAAGAATTTATTGTATTGTCCAGGCAATCAATTGTGATTAAATTCGTTAAGTTTGCTTACCGGACCTAACGGTCCGGCGTTTGATTAGACGCTAAACTATTGCCCTTCGGGCATCGGACCTGTGGTCCGATTTATCCGCAATCAATCTCCTATGGCCAAATTCGATGCCAATTCCACTTTCAAGCGTTTGCAGAACCGCTACCGTCTGGTAGTGATGAATGATGATACCTATGAGGAAGTGGTGACTTTTAAATTGTCCCGTCTGAGCGTATATGTGGGGCTCTGCACGATTTTTGTATTGCTTACGGGGCTGACCGTAGCACTGATCGTTTTTACGCCGCTGAAGCTGTATATTCCCGGATATGGAGATGTGAATAATACCAAGGACTTACGTGAACTAAAAGTGCGTACTGATTCGTTAGAGCGGGAAGTCCGCTATAAGGACCAATACCTGGAGAGTATTCGCAGCGTGTTGCAGGGGAATACGACAGTGAAGGTGGACACGACGACGTTGAAAATCCCGAAACCTGAGAAAATTAACGACTAAGATTCAATGACTATTTAAAATCTGATACTATGTTTAATGGAAAATCCAAATCGGATGTCCTTGGAGAAAATCCCTCCACGGGCACCAGTACCAGCCTTATTGGGGCCGGAACATCTATGAAGGGCGATATTACCAGCAACGGCGATCTGCGTATCGACGGAAACCTGGTAGGTAATATTAACTGCTCTGCCAAGGTGGTCATCGGCGCTAATGGTGTTGTACAGGGAGACATCAATGGTCAAACGGCCGACATTATGGGTAAGGTCACCGGTACGATCAAGGTCAAGGACCTTCTTCAGTTGAAAGGCGGCAGTAATGTCAACGGTAATATCCAGGCTGCCAAGCTGCAGATCGAGCCCACTGCCAATTTTAACGGGGAATGTCATATGGCTTCCCAGCCGGCTGCGGCAACGTCGAGTAAGCCGGCCCCGGAAATCAGTAAGGAGTTAAAACATGCAACCATCGCCGCCGGCTGATCCCGGGGAGAAGGAAGAACCGGGTAACGACCGGAAAATCAGCAATCGCCGCGAATTATTGCGTTATGCAGGATTATCTTCGGAGGTAATGGCCTCTGTAGGTATTTCTGTGTTCCTGGGGATAAAAGCCGATAAATGGCTTAAGCTTTCTTTTCCGGTGTTTTCCTTGTCATTACCTTTGCTGGTAATCATCTCACTGATCGTACGATTGGTGAAAGAATCATCCCGGAAGAAAGATGGAAAATAATATGTCTGGTAAGTCTTTTTGGCCGATGGCGGCTGTTTTTGGTATCGTTCTGTTGTTGGTGCTGACCTCCCGCAATTGGCTGGCTGCGCAGTGGAATATGGACTATAGAGTGGTGCTGGTGGGCAACACGGTCCTGTTTATCGCGACAGCCTTTTCTTTTTACTTGTATTCCAAGTCTTTACGAAATAATAATGTACAGGTATTCCTCCGTATGATGTATTCCAGCCTGCTTGTAAAGATGGTGCTTTGCCTGGCAGCCGTCCTGATCTATCTGTTTGTGAGCAGGGACGTCAACAAGGCGGGGATCATCGCCTCGCTGGCGCTGTATGTCGTGTACACCTATATAGAGGTGAAAGTTTTAATGCGTCTGAGTAAGAACTCTCCAAAAAATGGCTAAGAAAGAAGCTCCGCTGGAATATCTGCGTCAATTTATCCCCGACTTATCCGCCCCCCTGATCCTGGAGTATCTGAACCATTACAAGGTGCATCTGACCATTACCCGCGAGCGGAAGAGCGTGTTGGGTGATTACCGGCATGCCACCCATGCCAGTAACCATCGCATCAGCGTCAATGGCAATCTCAATAAATATTCCTTTCTTATTACCTTGATCCATGAGCTGGCGCACCTGGTGACTTTTATGGAATACGGCAATCAGGTGCAATCGCATGGGAAGGAGTGGAAACAGGTATATCGCAAGATGCTGGAGGAATTCCTGCCTTTAAAAGTTTTTCCACCTGACGTGGTGGCTGCCCTGAAAAAGAACCTGCATGATCTGCCGGCCAGCAGTTGCGCTGATGAGGATCTGATGCGTATCCTGAAAAAGTATGATAAGAACCCCGGAGGGTTAATTCTTGTAGAGCAGGTAGCGGAAGGCGCCAGGTTCTTATTGGATGACGGCAGGGTTTTCCGCAAAGGGAAGAAATTGAGAAAAAGGTTCCAGTGCGAGGAACTGTCCACGGGAAAATTGTATCTTTTTAGTCCGATCTATGAGGTTAAATCGATGAATTAAGTATATTGCAAGTCCTTATAACTCCCTATCCAACCGTCTTAATCCCCTTATTGCTATACCTGGTCGCTGCTTATCCTTCGTGTACGCCCGTTTTTAATCCAGACCTTATTGATAGCTGGCAGCATCGGCCTCATTAAATTTTACTTATGAAGAAACCCTGACGCGGAGAGGTTTTTTGTTAGCTCAGTATTGCAATGACGCTATACAAGAGCGCCATGGAAAGGAGGATGAGCCCGATAAATGGTTTGTCTGCGTTTTTCATGTATATAGTAGTTCTATAGGATTTATAATTTGATTAACGCATGGAGAATGGCAAATAGTATGCCATGCGGGGGAAATGTCCTATAGGTCCGAATATGCCGCCGGATGCAGGAAAATGATGTCTACATGGGATACGTTGTGCTGGTATTGTGGTTGGGCCACCAGCTGCCGCCAATATGGGTCCGCGCCAAAAGCTTTCCAGTGCGCCTCACGGGACTCCATATCATCAAAGCTTGTCATATACATAAGATTGGGCATATGTGCTCCGGACAGGACGGAGGCATAAAATACGGCATTGAAACCAAGCCTTTTGAATAGTCCGATCTCATCCCCTTTATTAAACATCTGCACTTTATTGGAGAAATACTTTTCAGTGGGACCTTCGTAGCTTCTCAACTCATATACCCTTTGGGCGGCGGAGGTGGTAAGCGTTGTTGGCGCTTCCAGGTGCGTCATGCCGGGAAAGGCCTGGAGGAGGATGGTTTCTATACGGACATAGGGAGGGTCATCATGCATGGCATCCAGGTAGTCCTTTCCGTCTGCGAGGTAGCGGGTGTCCTTTTCCAGGCCGGCCGGCAGTTGTGCAAATTGTTCCAGGCTATGGAAGGACATCAGCACGTAGATACGGCGAATGGCTGCCGTGTCATTACCCAGGGGTTTGAAGACGCCTACTTTTCCCATTCCCTGCCGGTGGAGAGCGGGCAACAGGGCCTCTTTTAGAAATTTATCGACCCTTTCCTCCTGTTGCGGATTTTTCAGTTGATAGACACGGATGGCGAAAAAGTCTTGTTTGGGGGCGAGGGGGCCGGCAGCGGCATGGGAGGAGGATGTCAAGAACAGAAGGGCAGCAAAAATGGGGAGAAAACGGAACTTCATAGCAAGAAAATTGGACTTAAAAGTAGGTAATATGAAGTTATCATGCTGCAGCTCCTTTTTTTATGAGCTGTCGAATGGCTGTTTTAACAAAAAGTTTTAGCATCGACGCATTAAAATTCAGACAATAATCCTAATTTGACCCCCTGACCTATGCGCTACACATCAAAACGGACCGGAGGTTCGTTGTCACTTTATCTGATCATAGCTTTTCTGCTAGTCTCCTGTCCCGGGTTTGCCCAGCGCTTCCTGACAGGGAAGGTCCTTAAAAAGGACAGTAAAGAATTCCTTGTTTCCGTAAGTATCGAGAATAGGACACAGCGACGGCATGATCTTTCCGATGAGCGGGGGACATTCCGTATCCAATCTGCTCAGGGCGATATGCTGATCTTTTCCCATGTGGGGTATCGGACGGATACCATCGTGGTGGACACTTCCATGCAGGCCGGCGACTATCCTGTATACATGGAGCCCAAGGCTCAGACGCTGCGGGCGGTGGAAGTGGGCTCGCTGAGTAATTATCAATTGGATTCTTTAGCCAGGCGGGAGGAGTATAGCTGGGTGTATGATCATGGCACGCCGCCCAGGCTGGAACGAAAGAGGACCGGTGACGGGGTTGGCGTCAGTCTGAATATCTTCCGGAATGCATCCAAAGAGGATCAGGACAGGGAAAAGTTAAAGAAGCGGCTTATGCGGGAAGAAGAAGAGCATTATATTGATTTCCGTTATTCACGGGACTATGTATCCCGTCTCACCAAACTAAAAGGCGACAGTCTGCAGCAGTTCATGATGCATTTCAGGCCTACCTATGACTATTGCCGGAAGGCGGCCAATGTAGACATTCTCGTATATGTCAACGACAGTTTTAAAAAATACATGAAACGGGGAGAGCTTTAATGTCCGGGATTTGGCGTATAATTAGGTAATTTACGTCAAACCGACTGTTGTATGAAGCTCCGGGTCTTTCAGGTTCTTTTATTCTTTTGCATATTATTCCATCAATGTGCGGCCGGTCAGGACCGGCAGTTCCCGTCCACGGATAAGGCTGCCCTTTTTGACAGCTATGTCCGGCAGGCGCTAGCCTTATGGAAGACGCCGGGTATGTCCATCGTTGTGGTGAAGGACGGCCGTGTGGTGTTCAGGAAAGGTTTTGGGGTAACGGAGCTGGGTAGGACGGCGCCTTTTACAACGTCTACCATCGGGGTATGCGCTTCTACTACAAAGGCGATGACGGCGGTGTGTATGGGGATGCTGGTGGATGAAGGGCGGCTGCATTGGACGGATAAGGTCAGGGATGTTTTGCCGGGCTTTTCCCTGTATGACCCCTATATATCTGCGGAGCTTACTGTCCGCGATCTGCTGACCCACAGTGCCGGATTTGGCAACACAAATAATCTTTGGATCTACGGCTACCCGGCGGACGAGATCGTTCGCCGAATGCGACTGGTGCCCCCTGCTTATCCTTTTCGATCTTCCTTTATCTATCAGAACTGTATGTATATCGTGGCCGGGGAGCTGATACGCAAGGTCAGTGGTTTTAGCTGGGAGGATTTTATCACCCGTCGTCTTTTTTGGGAGCTGGGTATGCATCATACCTATCCGACTTATTCGAGGGTGGCGGGTGAATCCAGTCTCGAGGGGTTGCATGTGGCGGCTGGCGATAGCATAAGGGTTATCCCCCGCCCGGATTATCCTGGGGTCAATGCTGCGGGAGGGGTCTGGACTTGCGCCGATGACATAGATAAGTGGATGCAATTTATGCTGGACAGCGCTAAGGTGAATGGCAGGAGGTTGTTGAAGGCGGAGACGTGGAGTGAATTGTTCAAGCCACAGACGATCGTTACGGAAAATGAGTTCTATCCCACGCTGCGGCTGACACATTCATCCTGGATGACTTACGGGTTGGGTTGGTTTCAAGAAGATTATCGCGGCAAGGTCGTGCAATTCCATACAGGAAGTCTGGATGGAGCTGTAGCCATCATCGGTCTATTGCCTTCGGAGCGTTTTGGCATTTATATCCTGGGCAACCTGGATCATTCGGAGATCAGACATGCCCTTTTATATAAGGCAATGGACCTTTGGTGTTTCCCGGGCGCCGGTCGTGACTGGAGCGCCGAATGTTATGCTCTGTATAAACAATTGAAGGACGATGGACGGCAGAAGGAAAGAGAAAAGGAGGCTGACCGGGTGAAAGGAACCAGGCCGTCCTTGTCCTTGCCGGCTTATACAGGCGACTATACGAATGAGATCTATGGGGATGCTCGTGTCGTCCTGTCCGGAGATTCGCTGAGGATAGAACTGCCCAATGAGATCCGTCTCAGTCTGCGGCACTGGAATTATGACACATTTGTCGGATATTACAACTATTTCTGGTGGGACCGGGAGTGGATACAATTTTCTCTGGATGCGGCGGGAAAGGTCACGCAGTTTGCGTTGGATGGTGTAGTTTACAGACCTATAAAAAATTAGTTTACTTTATGACAGCGTTCCGTAGTCGTGATTGGTTTGGCAAAACGGATAAGATGGGGTTTATCTATCGTAGTTGGATGAAGAACCAGGGATTTCCCGAGGATATGTTTGACGGCCGGCCTGTGATCGGCATTTGTAATACCTGGTCGGAGCTGACTCCCTGTAATGCTCATCTGCGGGATATAGCTGAGGTGGTGAAGCGGGGAGTATATGAGGCGGGCGGTTTTCCCCTTGAGTTTCCCATTATGTCCCTGGGAGAGACTTTGTTAAAACCTACAGCGATGTTATTTAGAAATCTGGCCAGTATGGATGCGGAGGAATCTATCCGTGGCAATCCTCTGGATGGGGTAGTGCTGTTGACGGGTTGTGATAAGACCACGCCTTCTACATTGATGGGGGCGGCCAGTGTAGATCTGCCGACCATCGTAGTGCCGGGAGGGCCGATGTTAAATGGAAAGTTCCGGGGGAAAGACATCGGGTCCGGCACCCATGTCTGGAAATTTGCGGCTGACAGAAAAACGGGCAATATGTCGGACGAGGATTATCTTTCTGCGGAAAGCTGTATGTCCCGCAGCGCGGGGCATTGTATGACCATGGGAACGGCCAGCACGATGGCTTGTATGGTGGAATCGCTGGGACTTACCCTGCCCGGAGCAGCGGCGATACCGGCTGTGGATTCCAGGAAAAAAGCGTTGGCGCACCGTTCGGGGAGAAGGATTGTGGAAATGGTAAAAGAGGACCTGCGGTTGTCGAGGATACTTACGCGTCCGGCTTTTGAAAATGCTATCAAGGTAAATGCAGCTGTAGGGGGCAGCACCAATCTGATCATTCATCTGACGGCTATTGCCGGCAGGATCGGCGTCCCCCTTGATCTGTCGGATTTTGACAGGCTGGGAAGTCATATTCCCCTGCTGTTGAACCTGATGCCTTCAGGGAAGTATCTTATGGAGGACTTTTATTATGCGGGCGGATTGCCGGCGGTGCTGGCAGAGCTGCAAGGAATGCTCGACATGGGGACGATCACGGTGACGGGGAAGGGACATGGGGATAATATCGCAAAGATCAGCGAATGTTATAACAGGGAGGTCATTGCAGCCTATGAACGGCCGTTTATTCCCGAGGCGGGGATAGCTGTATTGAAAGGCAATCTATGTGAGAACGGTGCGGTCATCAAGCCTTCTGCGGCGACGCCTTCTCTTATGCAGCACAGAGGCAGGGCCGTCGTATTCGAGAATATAGAGGACTATCATGCACGGGTAGATGATCCGGCACTGGACATCGACGAGACATGTATCATGGTACTGAAGAATGTGGGGCCTGTTGGT
The DNA here is from genome assembly GCA_017307755.1 of Chitinophagaceae bacterium. GTDB lineage: Bacteria > Bacteroidota > Bacteroidia > Chitinophagales > Chitinophagaceae > Puia. The sequence goes on from JAFKGQ010000005.1 coordinate 285,679, forward strand.
TACCCGGGCATGCCGGAGGTAGGGAATATGACCTTGCCTAAGAAACTATTGGAAAGAGGGGTGACAGATATGGTACGGATATCGGATGGCCGTATGAGCGGTACAGCTTATGGGACGGTGGTCCTGCATGTCTCGCCAGAGGCTGCTATCGGAGGCCTGCTGGCCCTTGTGGAGGAGGGGGATTGGATCGAGCTGGACGTAGCGGGCCGGCGACTGCACCTGGACGTGAGCGCACCGGAACTGGAGAAAAGGAGGAAGAAATGGCTGCGTCCACAACTTCCCCGGACGGATCGCGGGTACGTCCATCTTTATATTCAACATGTGCAGCAGGCTGACAAGGGGGCCGACCTGGATTTCCTCGTAGGCGGCTCTGGTGCGGAGGTCAGCAGGGATTCCCATTAATTCAAGTATATTATTACATGCATATTCTTATTGTCCTGGCTGGGATCTTATTTTTGATAGTCCTGATCACCTGGGGGAAGCTGAATGCTTTTCTTGCGTTCCTTATTGTATCGTTGACTACGGGCTTGCTGCTGGGCATTCCGTTGGCCACTATCACGTCTTCCGTATATAAGGGTATCGGGGATACGTTGGGGCAATTATCCATTGTCATCGTGCTGGGCGCCATGCTGGGCAAACTGGTGGCGGAGAGCGGCGCCGCACAACGGATCTCGACGGTGATGATGAACCTGTTTGGAGAAAAATATATTCAATGGGCGCTGATGGTCACCGGTTTTATTATCGGTATCCCTCTTTTTTACAATGTCGGCTTTGTATTGATGGTGCCGTTGATCTTTTCAGTCGTATACAAATACAAGCTGCCGGCCGTCTATATCGGACTGCCGATGCTGGCCTCGCTGTCCGTGACCCATGGTTTTCTGCCGCCGCATCCGGCGCCTGCTTCTCTCGTAGGGCAATTCCATGCGGAGATGGGCAAGACCCTGCTCTACGGCATCACTGTCGCGATACCTGCCGTCATCATTGCCGGCCCTCTTTTCTCACGAACGCTGAAGAACGTGCATTCGACCCCCCTGGAAGGTCTGGTGGCGTCGAGCAAGCCGGATGAGCAACTGCCGGGTATGGCGAATAGCATGCTGACCTCTCTGCTGCCAGTGATATTGCTCATGCTGACGACACTGCTGCCCTTATTACTGCCGGGAACGGGCGTTTGGAAAGATCTGCTGCGCTTCCTGGGAGATCCTTCCATTATACTGCTGATAGCCATCGGTATCGCCACTTATACACTGGGCATCGGCACTGGCAGGAGTATGAAACAGGTGATGCGTATATATGAGGAGGCAGTGAAGGACATTGCCATGATCCTGCTGATCATAGCGGGGGCGGGAGCCCTGAAGGAAGTTTTTCTGGACAGCGGAGTGAGCAAAGAGATCGCCACCATATTGGAACAATGGCCTGTTCACCCTCTGGTGCTTGGCTGGCTTATCGCGGCTATTATACGCGTATGTCTTGGTTCGGCTACTGTGGCGGGATTGACGGCTGCAGGCATCATCCTGCCCCTTATGAAAGCTTCTCATGTGGATCCCAATCTCATGGTATTGTCCGTCGGGGCCGGCAGCCTTATGTTCTCTCATGTCAACGATGGCGGGTTCTGGCTTTTTAAGGAGTATTTCAACCTGTCTATCAAGGATACCATACGCAGCTGGAGCCTTATGGAGACCATCGTGGCGTTGGTGGGACTGGGAGGAGTGTTGGTCCTGAATATTTGGGTATAGTTTTTGAAGGGGTGTAAAAAGGGCTCCTAAGATCGTGTGATTTAGATAATAATATATATATTCATTCCTTGATGACCCTTTAAAATCTGCTGCAGGAAAAGTCCTCTTATTTTGAAGAAAGCAATTACAAAAGATATCCTAAGAGACGAATTGTTCTCCGGAGACAAACCTCCTGCAGAACTTTTGTACAACCGGTATGGGGGAATGCTGTTTAGCTATATACAGCAATTCGTATCTTCCCGGACGGAAGCAGAGAACCTGCTGGTGAGTGTATTTACCCGGTTGGCAACCAGGCTGGAGGCGGCTTTTGAGTCCAGCCTCAGTGTATATTGCTGGTTGCAGATCGAGACGAGGAAGATCATTTTGGAGCACCGTGGGCAGGATAGCGAGGGCGTAATATCCAGTGTGTCTGGTCCGGGTAGCCCGGGTGACAATAAAACGTTTTATTTTTCCTTACTGCAGGATGCTTCACCCGAGCATCGATGGGTCTTTAGGGAATTGTTCATACAGGGCAGGCAAAGGGAAGAATTAGCCCGGGAATTGAGCAAGGACCAGGCGTATATAGAGGAGCTGTTAAGGGAATGCATGCAAATAATCAGGAAAAAATTAGGTTGAAAATCCAGCAGTATATAGCGAGCGGCATCATCGAAAGTTATGTTCTGGGTCTGGCTTCTCCGGAAGAAGCGTCCCAGTTGGAACGTTTGTTGCCTTTTTATCCGGAGCTGCAAGCGGCGCTTTCCGACTTTGAGTTTCAGTTGGAATTATTTTCGATCCAGCATGAGGAGCCACCGCCGCCGGGGCTTTTCCAAAAGATACAGGACAGGGTGCGGGATCTGCCTGCCGTAAAGGACCAGCCGTCGGGGCATGGAGAGCGCCGGGGCGGTCGATCTGATGATGATTATATCCACGTAAAGGAGAATTCCACGCATATCCGGGTGCACAAATATTGGCGGATAGCCTTTATAGTCATATTCATCCTGTCCAAGCTATTACTTGCCGCATTTATCTATTATTTTATCCAGTACCGGCATTCCGAGCGGGAAATGCAGACTTTACGGGATCAGCAGGTAAAGACGAACAAGGCCCAGTTATCTCCGGAGACGCAGGACAATGAAAAGTAGGCCTATTGCCGCCAGGACGGCGATCATCCACCACATATAATGAGGATTGTTTTGAATGATGGGATTTTTCAGCGGCTCGGGGTTGCCGGCATAGTTCAATGCGGCCCAATAGTAGGGAAGCTTGTGTTGATAGGACACCTGCGGATCATACAGCCAGTTGAGTTTTGACTTACGTAGTGCTGATGCGATGTCCTTTTGCTTTTCATCACGGGTCCATTCTTTATAGAAGTCCTGCATGAGCCGTGAAGCTGCGGCGTCGTTGACATTCCACCATCCTGCAACTACAGCACCGGCTCCTTCGGCTGTGAAAGCCCGGGCCAGGCTTTGTATTCCTTCGCCTGTCACCATTCTTCCGTCCCCTGTCCGGCAGGCGCTGAGCACTACCAGGGATGGATGTTGCCGGAGATCTTTTAATTCAAACAAATAAAAAGGTTGATCGTATAATTCAATGTGTGGTACCTGTTCCGCCTCCTTGCCGGAAAAGGCATGGGAGCTGATGTGTACGACGGCGGACGTTTGCAGGGCCTGCCGCAGGGTGGAGGCAGTGGCTTCCCCGTCATTGTACCATGATCCTCCGGGGATGACTGCCGCGATGCCTTTTTGTTCGGCGGCGACATTATTCAAGGAAGGCTGTTGCCGGGCGCCGGAGAGGAAGAAGCCGGCAAAACCCTGGTCATTACCAGGAGACAACATTTGTTCCTGTAAGGTGCGTATGGACCAGGCATAGGAGATAGAGGCCTGCCGGATGACGAAGAGCCAGTCTGCCGGGGAGGGTGGGCAGGCGGGCACGGTAACCAGTGCGTCCACGGGCAGGAGGTTCAGGGCTCCGTCCGGCAGCAGGATATATTCTCTTGCTGTTTGTAATGGATGGGCGCCGAATAATTGACGATAGATACTATAAGCCTGTCTGTAATATTCTCCGGGTCTATTGATCATATTCCCCGCCCCTTTTTCAAACCACCTGTGAGTAAAGGCCCGGATGCTGTCCTGCCATCCTTCCTGCATGATGAGCCTGTCTGCAAAACGTATTCCTTTCTGATCCCGTTCTACGATATATAATGCCGTAGGTCCGGCGAAGAAGCTGCGTATCAGCTGACGGGGGTAGGTGTTTGGTTTGATGGGTATTGTTGAGGCAGCGGGCGTCTTCATTTTTTTACGCAACTGGGAGAGGTCCCATTCCACCTGTTTTTCGCGGACAGCGATCGCCTGATGAAGGCTGTCCGTTCCGCCCGCTTGCTGCAAGGCCTCCTTTTTATAGTAGATAATGGCTTTTTCCAACAGACGGATCCTTTCACCCAGGCTGTCGGTAATGCCGGTGGTACGAGCCAGCTGTTGCTGTTGCAACACTTCATCCAGCAAGAGCCTTGCCTTACTGCCTTCCATAAGATCCAGGATGGCTTGCTGATAGGCGGGCTGACGGGTCTTTTCCCATGCATCCCATGCGGTGCGAATGGCCGTTTCATATCGCTGGCGGCTGTCCGAAACGGATCGTTCTCTGGATGATCCGCTGATCAGTTCCTGACGGAGGGCATTTTCCGCGGTAAAGCAGAGCTTATAGAGACGAAGGGCTTTGCTGGTCTGGTCTTGTTCGCCGGCAAGCCCTGCCGCCGTGAATAAAAGGTCTGTGAGCGTATTCTCGGCATAGAGATCGGCGGTCTTTATAGAGTCGAGTGTCTTACCGGGAATGAGGACGGAAAGACATTGATCCAGCCAATATGCGGCGAGTTTGGGTTGGTGTGTCCTGGCATAGAGACTACCGATGCGTTGAAAAAGTTTTGCTTTCTGACGTTGGTGAAGGGGGCCATATTCCTTGTACAGCTTTTTTTCGAGGGACAGGGCCTTTTGATAGAACGCCAGCGCTTTGGAGGGCTCCTGTGTAAAAATATCTCCTGCCTGTTGATAGGCTGTCAGGAGCCAATAGCCGGCTTCGGGGGTGGCTGCGCTTTCGAGTACCTGTATACTTTTTTGTATACTTTCCCTGGCTGCCGCGGGTTGGTCCAATTGAATGAGCGCGTCGGCTTGTTCGGAGAGCAGGAGGCCGCGGAGGGGGGATGTTTCTTTGGCGACGGCCAGACCCTGACGGCAGTAATCTAGGGACTCGGAGGCCCTATCCATGTTGCTGGCCGTATTGGCGAGGTTGCTGTATGTGCCGGCCAGTGCTGCCGGGTCGTTCAAGGTTTTTGCCACTGCCAGCGCTTTATGGTGGATAAACAGCGCTTGTTCATAGTCTCCCAGGCGGGTGTAATTATTGCCCAGGGGTTTTAGGATGTTTTCGAGGAGCATGTGCTCGTCTGCCAGGTCGGCATGCTGTTTTGCCCATTGGAAGGCAGTGGTATAGCTGTCGGTGGAACGAACGATGTCACCGCTCATCAACAGGGCATATCCTTCATTGACGAGCAGGTCCTGCCAGGCTTGTATCTCTTCTGCCGTGGCAGGCACGCGCCAGGCTTCCTTTACGGCCTGTTGCAGACAGCTGCTCCTGCTGACGGGGGCCTTCGCCACCCATTGTATCTGCAGATAGATCCATCCTGTGAGATCGTTTTTTTCGCGCAACTGCTTTAGCTGCTGATCAAGCGCGGGAGGGGATGGTCTGTAAGAAAGGAGCAACAGACTGCAGAGCAGCAACAGGGCGGTATGTTTACAGCTTAAAACCTGCATAGAGGAAAAAGCGATTGGAGACATCTCCTTTCAGCAGACGAAGATAACGCAAACCTATTACCGGGCCCGTTCGTACTCTTCCCACCTGCAGATCGGCAAACGGGGCCGCATTCCAGGTGTGCAGCCATTGGGTCTTTGTTTTTTGGATCGTGGCGACGATGCTGTCGGTAATAAGGGGTAGGTTGGGCGTGGCCAGGTACACCTTGTTTTCCGTTGTCGTCTGCTGAGAAATATTCACCATTACCTGAGCTCCCAGGCCAATGGCTATCCAGTTGTTGAAATTGTATCTAAAGTGTAAGGGGGTTACTTCGAAACTATTCTTTTTCACCGTGGTCTTTGTCTCTCTTCCGACGATGAGGAATTTTCCAATACCGATGGCTGTATCCTTTTGGTCCCTGATGACCCCGGTGGTAGCATTGTCCTGTTGTAACAACCCTGCCCAGGCCTCCACCTGGAAATAAGGGCGTGAAGGCGAAAATGGCGCCAGGATATAGCCCAGCTGGAGGGAGCCGTTGGTAGAGTAATTACCATTGGAGGGGGAGTATACATATCCCGCCATGATGCCCGGGGAAATACCTTTTATGAACCTGGCGGTGCTCCTGTTTGTGAGGACGGGTTCATTTTTGTCGAATATAATAGCGGCACTGGTGCTGAAAGGGATCTTTTTTGGTTTTTTTCTAAACCGGATCGCGTATTCCACAAAGCCTTTGGTAGAGTCCTTGTCATTTATCCCTTCCTGTTGCAGGCCCGGCAGGTAAATATTGTTGAACACGAAATAGATGCTATCCGTTGTGTGAACAGTATCGATGCAGCTCTGTTTGTCATAGGCTGTCGAATCGCACCAGCGGCAGACGGGACTCATGGTCTTCAGTTGTACGGTGCTGCCGTTGAGCTGGCGGGGGATAGCGATGCCGATGGATATTTTTTTTGCGGGCCCCCTACCGGTGTTTTGAAAGTGAACAGTGTAGGTCAGTTCTTTTTTCTTTCCCATGAAACGATAGTTTATCCGCCTGGGTTTTATCTGCATGTAGTTGGGGTCATGGGATGAAACAACGGCCACTTCCAGGCGGTACAACTCGGGAGGGGAGGCGGGGTCATCCGGCACCATCATGGCTGTCAGGGCCACGGTGGCATTGGTATCCTGGATCATGGTGGGCAGGGTGTTCAGGTCCATGAATACGAATTTCTCTTCTCCCTGGCGGACGGCGGGGAAGTGCAGCACCGTATGTTCGGTGTATTCCCTTTGCAGGGCTTGCAACATGGATTGTGTTTCACCGGCGAAGTTGGGGTTTACTTCGTAGGTTATCTCGGGGCCGGAAGGCTGGTATGCGGTGTTGAGGCGGCTGGGGTGACGGCGGTCTGCCAGGTAGCTATCACTGGTCTTTTCAAGATGGGCCATCAGGGTATTGAGGTTGGAGCTGTCTTCCCTGTTGTAATATCTTTTTTCTGCCAGGTCGAATCCTTTTTGTCCGAACTGCCGCTCGTTGTAGAAAAGGACGATGGTGCCTGCGAGGGTATCTTGCTGCTGGCTGCGATAGCCTACGATGGCCACAAAGTCTTCTCCGGGTCTTGGGTTACGATTGATCTTCATCTCGATGTTGCCGGAGCCGTGAAAGAAGTGGGAGGCCCATACGTTGCTGCCTGTCTTCTTTTTTATTTTCACCGGATGTGGGCGTGTCGGCGGCGCCTTGCCATCATCATAGTTATTGGTGGCATATAGCCGTACCTGGTAGGTGCCGGTGTCCCGGTAGGCGTAGAGAGGGGCTTGATCAAAGCTAAAACGGCCGTCGCCCAGCTCCCAGAAATAGGTGTAGAAGGCGGCGGGGGCGCCGGCAATCTGTCGCAAGGGGCGCAACCGGGCGGAAAAATGCACGCTGTCGCCTGTCTCTTCCACCCGGATCTCCGGCGGGATGGAGTCCTGGGCTGCGGCGGCGATGGCGAGCGTCAGCAGGAACAGTAAGGCAAATACGGGTTTCAGCATGACAATAAATATAAATATGTTAACGGAAATAGAGCCTGTACATTGTACAGGCTCTGGATAAGTGCTGGTTGGTATGGTTATTTACTGTTCATGGACAAGATCATACTTACCATGGTACTTTCCGATACTTCCTGCGGGTCGAAAGTAAAGGTCGCATAGTTGTTGCTGCCGGTGGGGGAAGGGATCGTTACGTCCTTCATGTCTGCATAGAACTTCCCGTTGATGGTGCTCATGGCCAGGAAGGTGCCTTGCAGACCGATGGGCATGGAGTTCTGGTAGCTGTAGAAGCCCTGGTAGCCTACGGGAGCGTTGAGGATGACGTCGTACAATTTGATCAGTGTATTCTGGCCATGGGGCTTGAAGTAAAGGATGGTAGGCTGATCTCCCATATAATCCTGTTGCGTAGCGGTATTATAGTGACTGGCGAAATAGCCTAATACGGTGGTCTTGGGACCCGAATTGCTGAGGATAGCGTCGCAATTCCTCCATTTGACCAGGCTGTCGATGGTGAAGTTCAGCGTTCCGTTGGAGCCGTTGAAGAAGGCATAGCCATTGGTGTTCAACTGATCCCACAACACGCCGCTGCGTACAGGGGTGTGTATCGAAATAGAGACAGCTACGTTCAGGTAGTCGTATCCGTTAAGAGTGGTGGTGACGGTGGAATCACCGCTCCACATAGGGATTTCCTGACCGTTGGGTTTGGCTCTGACGGCGACCTTAATGCCACTGTCTTTTTTTAATTGCAGGTCCTGGCTGCCCTGGACGGCCTTGATAAAGAATTCGCCGTAGGATACCAGCATCTTACCATCGCGGGTAAAGGTGGGTTTATCGCTCAGGATCATGTCGGCAGCGGAGTTGATCTCTTTGACGCTGACGGTAACGGAGCCTGTTACGGATGCTCCCGTCTTTGTCTGGAAGGCGCCCGCGGGGATCGTATAAGTGGTACCCAACGAAGATGTAAGGACGGCGCCGGCAGCGGCGTCTACCGTAAAGTCTTCGAACGCGGGACCATGTTCTTTTCTGAATGCAGCCATGGCCTGTCCGTCAGCATTGTTATTCTGCTGCGGGGCGGGGGTGTCGCTCTTTTTACAGGCGACGACGCTGATGGCTGCGGCCGTGATAAATGCCAGGGATTGTAGGGTTGACTTGTTCATATCAGATGTTTTGTTTGAGGTATATCAGCGGGATCCTGCTTTTGTTACCCTCTTTTTTGCATTTTTTTTCGATATTCGCCAAAAACCGCCGATGGCCATCCATTCTGATCAGCGTTACCTGGAAGGCTTGTTAAATAATGATAATCAAATAATTGGAGAAATTTATCGTCTCTTTTCCCCCTCTGTCAAAAGTTGGATCGTTCAAAACAGCGGAACTGAGGACGATGCCGCGGATGTTTTCCAGGAATCGTTGATAGACGTTTATAACCAGGCAAAATACAAGGGATTGCAACTGACCTGTCCTTTTGGACCCTTCTTATTATTAGTGTGCCGCCGGAAATGGCTGAATGAAATAAAGAAAAAGGGGCTCAGGCCGGTAACAAAATCCTCCGATGATTTATCTGATCATGGAGAGGATGTATTTGCGGCTGCCGAGCGGGTAGGGATAGAGGAAGATAAGGCCCGGCTTTTTTTTCAGCAGTTCGAGCGGCTGGGAGAGAAGTGTAAGGAAATACTCCGAATGAGTCTGACGGGGGAAAGACAAGAAAAGATCGCCGACGCGCTGGGGGTCAGCTATGGCTATCTGCGTAAGAAGAAGTCGGAGTGTATGGCGACGTTGATGACGTATGTGCAGGAACATACGTGGCAGGTGCGCTGAGTTTTACAATGAAAATAAAATTATCTTATCATGGCCACCTATACCAACGAGGATGTCATCCGGTATGTAGAGGATGAGCTGTCTTCGGAAGAAAAGCAAAAGATGGAGGAGGACATACGGACCGACGCTTCTCTGGCTGCCCGGGTTGAGCTTTGCCGGCAATTAAAGGAGATGATGGGGCCGCGGCTGACCGGTGCTCCTGCGGAAGAGTCCCTTCGTCAAACGCTGGGGGGGATGCGGGGGAGATTTTTTGGCGGGGCTGCCGGTGGCGGCGCTTTTGGGGGAGGTGTGGATGCGGGGGGGCTATCCGAAGAAGGGGGTATAGGAAAGGGTAAAGTAATGAAGATGAAGGTCCGGGTAGATGTTTTCCGTAAATATGTAATGGGTATAGCTGCCGCGGCTGCCGTTCTTTTTGCCGTACTGATGCTGTGGCCTTCCGATTATCTAAACACCTATGGGAGGACGCAAATGGTAGGAGTAACCGAGCGTGGAGAAAGCAATGATTCTCTGATGGAGCAGGCGGCTGAATATTTCAACGGAGGAAAGTTTGATAAAGCATTGCCGTTATTGGACAAGGCTTATGGGAAAGACAGCACCAATCAAACGGCGTTGTTCTACAGGGGGGTGGCGAGATTACATACGGGTGCGGCGGATGAGGGCCGGCAGGATTTGCAGCGAGTGTATGCCGGCGGGAGTCTTTTTCAATACGAGGCGGCTTTTTTTATAGCGTTGAGCTATGTGCAGAAGGGGGATAAGGCTGCTGCCAGATCGTGGCTGGACAAGATCCCTGCTGGTGCGCCGGGGTTTGATAAAGCTAAAGAATTGAGTAAGAAGATAGAATAAGTTATATTTGTTGTAATGGAAAGATTACAGGTCAGAAATTTTGGTCCTATTGAATCCATCGATATCGAGATAAAGGATATCAATATCTTTATTGGGAAGACTTCGAGCGGGAAGAGTACAGTGGCGAAGCTGATCTCGATTTTTAAGAGTGTTGAGTTTGCTCAATTTGAGGATATAAGATTTTTTAAGAAAAAGCTGGCAGACTTTAATATAGAGTTTGAAATAAAGGATTCGACGGTTATAAATTATTCAAATGACACAATTTCGGTCGAGTTAATTAATCATCAATTTAAAAGTGACCACACATTCAGGGAAGTTCTTTTAAGATTAGATCATGTATTTTCTTCTTATCAGTATGGCTTCGAGCAGAGATGGGATGCGGTGGGGCTTTTATTGGATTCCCCTATACCAGAGGTTACAGCAGTAAAAAATGGGAAAGAAAATCAAAGTCTTCAACGTATTAATAAGAAAATAAAAGAGATTGGTGAATTGCGCACAGGATTTGGTAAAGGAGAATTAACTGATTTTGATTCATTGTCGAAGAAATATTTCAGCTTGTTGAAAGATTTGGTAAGAGAATCTAATGTTTATAATTCGCTATATGTCCCTGCCGAACGGATATTGTTATCGATGATAGCCGAATCTCTTTTTGGACTGCTTAGGAATGAAGTTTCTATTGCAAGATCTATTAAAGATTTCGGTGCAAAATTTGAAAAAGCCAGAAGTGAAATAAAAAAGACCGCTATTGACTTTTTAGGGATCGAGTTTGAATATGATGATAACGTCAACTTTATAAAACTTTCTAATAATACACGCATTCGTTTGGAACATACTTCAAGTGGATATCAATCCGTCACCCCATTGTTTCTTGTGCTTGAATATTTTCTGAATAGAAAAGAATTATTTAAAAACTGTATAGTTATAGAAGAGCCAGAATCTAACTTGTATCCCACCGCACAGAAAGATTTGATCGAGTATATTATATCTGGCAAATTAATATCAGAAGACAAATTATTTATTACCACACATAGCCCTTATGTCCTTACAACTATCGACAACCTGATCCAGGCGTATAATGTTGCTGTACGAGAGGGTAAATCACCGGAAGAAGTAGAAAAGATCGTTCCTCGTAAATTTTGGATCGATTTTGATAAAGTTACGTGCTATTATTTCGAAAATGGATCTTGCCGCAGTACGATGGATAGAGAAACGATGACCATCGGTACTTCGAATATAGATGACGTTTCAATTCAATTGGGAAAAACATTTGACGAATTAATATCTTTGAAGTACAACTAATTTAAGATGTGCTGCAAGGAATTAAGGGATAGACTTGGAGGAAAAAACGACTGCTATGCTATTTCTACTGTTGCCAGTGAGAAAGGACGGCAGTTCAGATTGAATTTGACTGCAGGTAAGACAGTCTGTAAGGTTAAGATTGACGCTTGTCTGATCGATGATCCCAAGATTGCAAAATGTGATTATTTGATTAAGGTCCGTCCGGACGATAAGTATTTCTTGGTAGAACTGAAAGAGACAGACGTGGAGCATGCTGTAGAACAAATTGTAAAGACGTTTTACACTGTCAACCAGTTGATCAAGGCTAGTCCCCAGCATTTTACCGGCCATATCATTTCAAGCGCCATACCTCGTGCTGCAGAGCAGAAATTCAGAAACCTTAAAGAAAAGACATTGAGAAAGAATAAATTAAATATTGTCAAGCATAGCTTTAAATGTGAATTGTCAATGTGAATGCGGATTGGGGTTGAATAATTGAATAATATTTAATTTATTCCGATTTGAAAATAAAATTTTGGACATTGGCTTTTGGCCTTTAATTTTGGAGCCGAATTATGATTTTTAACAAACATCATCATCACCATCATTTTTACTTACCACAGGGGTAGGCCGGTGATGTTTTGTATTAAATAAAACAACTAATCAAAGGGGCTTACCGCAGGTAAGCCCCTAATTTTTTAACCAATGGTATGAAACTAAAGATCGCCATCCAGAAATCGGGACGTCTTTATGACGATTCCGTGAAGCTTCTAAAGGACTGCGGCATCGACCTGAAGAACGGTGTCAACAAGTTGAAAACAGAATCGGATAACTTTCCCATGGAGATCTATTTTCTCCGGGACGACGATATCCCCCAATATGTGGAGGATGCAGTAGCTGACATCGGCATTGTGGGAGAGAATGTTCTGTATGAAAATAACAAGAAGGTGGATATCGTGGAGCACCTGGGTTTTGGCAAGTGCCGGCTGTCGGTGGCTGTCGGCAGGGGGGAGGAGTACACAGATGTGCAATATCTGCAGGGCAAGCGGATTGCTACTACATATCCTACCCTGGTACGACAGTTCCTGGAGAAGAACAAGGTGGAGGCCGATATACATGAGATCAGCGGCTCGGTGGAGATTGCGCCGGGTATTGGATTGGCCCATGCCATTGTCGACCTGGTCAGCAGCGGCAGCACGCTGTTCATGAACGGTCTGAAGGAAGTGGAGACGGTGCTTCAGTCCCAGGCTGTCCTTATCAGGAATAAGGAGCTTAATGCTGAACTGCAGTCCATTCTGGAAAAATTTCTTTTCCGCATACGTGCGGTAAGGAAGGCCAGGAACAATAAATATATCCTGTTGAATGCACCCAACGAAAAGTTGAAGGACATTATCTCATTGCTGCCGGGTATGAAGAGCCCTACTGTCCTGCCGCTGGCGGAAGCAGGGTGGAGCAGCGTACATAGCGTATTGAACGAAAATGATTTTTGGGATATTATCGAGCGGTTGAGGGATGCAGGCGCGCAGGGTATTCTGGTAGTGCCGATAGAGAAAATGATCATTTAATACCAATACAACGATATGCAATTAATTGATATTTCTTCTTTCAAATCTATTTCTCCGGATCAACGGCGGGAGTGGTTGTCGAGACCGGTGTTGGATACCTCTTCGCTGGAGCAGAAGGTGGCCGAGATCCTTGCCGCCGTAAAGCAGGGTGGAGACGCGGCTGTAAAAAAGTTCTCCCTTCAATTTGATAAAGTGTCCCCTGCGCAAATGGAGGTCAGCAATGAAGAGATAGAAGCCTCGGTGACGGAGGTAGGAGAGGAATTACAACTGGCCATCCGGCAGGCATTGCGTCATATCGAGGCTTTTCATCGTATACAGCGGCAGACAGTGGAGGCGGTGGAAACCATGCCGGGTGTGCAATGCTGGAGAAAGGCGGTAGCCATCGAGAAAGTAGGGTTATACATACCGGGTGGAACGGCGCCCCTTTTTTCTACGCTGCTGATGCTGGGGATACCCGCCCGGCTGGCGGGCTGCAGGGAGATCGTACTGTGTTCCCCGCCCGACCCGCAAGGACGGCTGCATCCCGCGATCCTGTATGCGGCAAAACTGGTGGGAGTAACAAAGATCTATAAAGCGGGGGGCGTACAGGCGATAGCTGCGATGGCCTATGGTACGGAGACTGTACCCGCGGTCTATAAGATATTCGGACCGGGCAACCAATATGTCACCTGCGCCAAGCAACTCATACAGAAGGACGGGATTGCCATCGATATGCCAGCTGGTCCCAGCGAGGTTGCTGTCTATGCCGACGAAACAGCCAATGCCGGCTATGTCGCGGCGGATCTTTTGTCGCAGGCCGAGCATGGGGCGGACAGCCAGGTAATATTGGCCTGTCCTTCCAGGGAAATGGTGGATCGGGTTGTGTCGGCCGTGCAGGCGCAATTGGCCGTCCTGTCTCGTAAGGATGTCGCTGCAAAGGCCCTGGTATCCAGCCGTGCTTTTATTACTCGGGATGCGTCACAGGCTATGGAAATACTGAATGAATATGCTCCCGAGCATTTGATCCTTGCCTGTGATAATGCGGCTGAGCTTGCCGAAAAAGTGGTGAATGCGGGGTCTGTCTTTATCGGTCATTTTTCTCCGGAAAGCGCGGGGGACTATGCCAGTGGCACCAATCACGTGCTGCCGACCAATGGATATGCCAGAGCCTATAGCGGCGTCAGCCTGGACAGTTTTGTAAAAAAGATCACATTCCAGCAACTTACCCGGGAAGGTATACGCGGTCTTGGTCCTGCGGTCATACAGATGGCAGAGGCTGAGGGATTGCAGGCGCATGCCAATGCCGTCAAGGTGAGGATGTCTTAAAATTTAATAGTATGTTTCAAATGGACAAGTTACTAAGGGACAATATCCGGCAACTGGTGCCTTATTCTTCAGCCAGGGATGAATTCAAGGGGGAGGCGCATGTATTTTTAGACGCCAATGAGAATAGCCTGGGATCTCCGCTTACCCGGTGGTATAACCGTTATCCGGACCCTCTTCAATGGAAATTGAAAGAGGCGCTCAGCCGGGTCAAAGGGATCGCACCGCAACATATCTTTCTGGGCAACGGCAGCGATGAGTGCATCGATATACTCTATCGGGCTTTTTGTATACCGGGCAAGGACAATGTCATCATCAACCCTCCTACTTATGGCATGTATGAGGTGAGCGCTCATATCAATGATATAGAAGTCCGAAGGGCCAGACTGCTGGACGACTTCCAACTGGACCTTGTTCACCTGGAGAACCTGGTGGACGAAAATACCAAGATCATCTGGATCTGCAGCCCCAATAATCCTACTGCCAATTCTATGAACCGGCAGGATGTGGAAATTATACTAAACAATTTTAACGGGCTGGTTGTGATAGACGAAGCATATATTAATTTTTCCCGTCACAGGAGCTTTATCCAGGAGCTGCCGGATTATCCCAACCTGGTTGTAATGCAAACCATGAGCAAGGCCTGGGGTTTGGCGGGACTTCGTCTGGGTATGGCGTTTGCAAGTGAGGCGATCATCGATGTCTATAATAAGGTCAAGCCTCCCTATAATATTAGTCAGGCCACCCAGGAGCTGGCTTTGCAGGCATTGGAAGAGACGGAGCAGGTGAATGATATGATCAGGGCGCTGGTAAACATGCGTGAGCAGCTGCACCAGCAGCTGGCAGTCCTTTCTGTCGTAAAAAAGATCTATCCCAGCGACGCCAATTTTCTGTTGGTGAAAGTCGCGGATGCCCGTGCCGTGTATCATTATCTGCTGGACAAGGGTATCGTGGTCCGGGATCGCAGCAAAGTGGAGTTGTGTGAAGGATGTCTGCGTATTACGGTGGGTACGGAGCCGGAGAACCGGGAGCTGCTGGAAGCGCTTGCCCGATACCCAGGGGCTTAATTTCGTTCTAATATAAAAATTAGTGATCTTCCGGTCGGTGTAATCGTGTAAATTACATTCACTTAATAGTGTTTTCCAATGAATCAGCAAATCAAAAAAATGACAACGATCCCGCATAAAGCTCTGCATCTTGTAGTAGGCTTGTGTATGATGGGACTTTTTGCCTGTGCCGGAGATTCCAATAAGGGGGGTAGACCTGTTACGGAGCCGGGACCATCTTCAGGTACGGCGCTGCCCAGGGATACCAGTATCAAACTGCCTTCAGGGTTTTCGGCAAACATTGTTGTGGAAGGGTTTGGTAAGGCCCGCCACATCGTAGTCGCGCCGAATGGTGTGATCTTTGTTAAGCTTGCCAGGGTGAAGGATGGCAAGGGTATCTATCGTTTGCAGGATACCAATGGGGACGGGAAGCCGGATCAGGTCACCGGATTTGGGAATTATGGCGGCACCGGTATTGCCATAAAGAATGGTTATCTCTATGCGTCCTCCGATGAAGAGGTATATCGGTATAAGCTGGATGCCGGCTATAATGTCACCAACCCCGACAATCCCGAAAAGATCATTACGGGTCTGATCAATCGTCATCAGCACGAGTCGAAATCCATCGCCCTGGACAATAACGGCAATATATACGTGAATATCGGAGCTTATTCCAATTCCTGTCAGGTGCAGGACAGGACAAAGGGCAGCCCTGGTCGCAAGCCATGCCCTATATTGGATTCGGCCGGCGGCATCTGGCAGTTCAAGGCCGACCAGCCTGGTCAGACATATGGCACAGGCGTACACTATGCCACGGGGCTTCGCAATGTGGTCGGACTGGACTGGAATACGTCTACGAATACCTTGTTTGTTATGCAACATGGAAGGGATCAGTTGCATGATCTTTTCCCTGATTTGTACGACACAAAGCAGAGCGCCGAGTTACCTGCGGAATGTATGTACGAGCTGCACAAAGGCTCTAATTGCGGTTGGCCGTATATCTACTATGACCAATTCCAGAAAAAGAAGATACTGGCTCCGGAATATGGCGGCGATGGAAAAAAGGCGGGAGGTGAGGATGCCCAGGACCCTGTAGTGGCTTTTCCGGGTCACCTGGCGCCCAATGCGCTTTTATTCTATACGGGCAACCAGTTCCCTGATAAATATAAGAATGGGGCGTTCGTAGCTTTTCATGGTTCGTGGAACAGGGCTCCCGAGCCGCAGAAAGGTTATTTTGTTGTATTTGTACCTTTTAGCAATGGCAAGCCCAGCGGCGAGTGGGAAGTTTTTGCGGACAATTTCTCTGGGGGGCCTGACAAGACGGCTTCGGGACGGGCTACTTATCGTCCTTGTGGTCTGGCGCAAGGTCCTGATGGGTCTTTGTATGTGACGGATGATAACAAAGGAAATATTTGGAAGATCAGCTATAGCAAATAAAATATGAAGAGATTGTTTTTTATGGCCAGTGCGGTGTCACTGGCCATTCTAGTGATGGCGCAGACAAAGCGTCCGGTGACGAATAAGGCGGGTGGCGGACCGGGTGGATTGGCGGCTTCGATAGCGAGGGGTAAGGTTGTATATGAGTCGACATGCCTGCCTTGTCACCAGGTGGATGGATTGGGGGTGCCGAATATGAATCCGCCGTTGTCCAAGACAAAATGGGTATTGGGGAATAAAGGGCAGTTGGCGCAGATCGTGTTGAAGGGGCTGCCGGGTGGTCAGATCGATATTGATGGGGATACGTTTCACAATCCGATGCCGGCTCAGGCCAGTGTACTTTCTGACCAGCAGATCGCGGATGTGCTGACGTATGTTCGGAATAATTTTGGGAATAAGGCGAGTGCGGTGACGATGGTGGAGGTGAAGGCGGCCAGGGCGAAGACTAAATAATAATGCTAATCATTACGTGCAAACGTTTGCACTTCTTCTGATCCATCCTTCCGGATACCCGGATTTATTTTTATATTGCAGTTTGTGAACTGCTTATTGAGATAAGTCGAACAACTTACAGGATGCATCAGATTGAGAGGCCCGCTGATCAGATCGAACAATGGTATACTTCCTTTTACCCTATATTGTTAAAGATGGGCAAGGTGTTTAGACTGCCGGAAGAAGAAATAAAAGATGGCATTCACCAATTCTTTCTTGAATTATTGGAAAAAGGGGTACAGAACGATGCGATCGTCAATCCCCGGGCTTATTTAGTAACCGCTTTTCACCGGAAGCTTATCGATCGGTGCCGGCTGTTGATAAGAAAGGGGAACGAATCCGGAAATATAATGATGGATCAGGCTGCGGTTACGCCTTCCATCCAGGAGATACTGATCCAGCTTCAAACTTCCTCGGAGCGGATCGACAAAATGAGAGAGGTTTTTCAACGCCTGCCTCCCCGGTGCAAATCGGTGCTTTCCCTCAAATTCTATAAGGGCATGTCTACAGAGCAAATTGCTCTATACACGGGTTTGTCCAAAAGATCGGTGTACAACAACCTCTTCGAGGGTATCAAGCTTCTCCGCAAAGAATGCAGGTAAAATTTTTATGGTAAAAAGTTGGTAAAAGCTGTCCGTTCTTCCGTCATATAAGTAAAAAATGCTTTTATGGCGGACCGATTTTCTGTGGAAGAGCTAGTGATCAACGATTCGTTCATAGCCTACTGCTTTCATGCCAATGAAGCTGATGTGCGGTATTGGGAAGATTATATACGCACGTATCTCGGGGAGAAAGGAACGATCGACCAGGCCCGTGATATGGTGCTGAACCTGAGTATCCTGCTCCGGGAAGAGGGGGAGATATACGAAGGTGAGCCGTTGTCATTGGTAGGTGCAGATGTTCGTGGGCGTCGCGCCCCTCTGTTCGGCAGATGGATGAAAATGGCTGCTGCGGCTGTCTTATTGGCCGCAGTGATCCTGCCATTCGTCCGTAAAAGAAATACAAATAACGAGCTTTCCACAGCAAAGGGGGAGGCAGTGAAAGAGATGCCCGTTCTTGCAACCCAAAACGGGCAGAAAAAAGTATTCTATCTGCCGGATAGCTCCAAGGTTATACTAAATGCCGGTTCCTCACTGGAAGTGAGCAAGAGTTTTGGTGAGGACAACAGGACAGTGTCCCTCCACGGAGAAGCCTATTTTGATATAAAGCCCCATACCCGGTATCCCTTTAAGGTGAGGACCCCCGGGTATGATGTCACGGTATTAGGAACCGTTTTCAACATCAAGGCCTATGCAGAAGAAAAGACGACGGAACTGGACCTGATAAGCGGGAAAGTACAGGTTTCTGAGGTCGGGGGCGCCGGAAAATGGATGGTGAAGCCTTTGCAAAAACTAGTCCTTCCCAATAAGGGCGTTTCCCAGACCGGCGTTAGCGCCGGCCCTGTGGTCCGGGATCTGACCTTTAGGGGCAGCGATAGTATCATCACGGAAACCGCCTGGCAGCAAAACAGGCTTGAGATCGTCAATGAAACTTTTGGGTCGATGAAGAACAGGCTGGAGCGCTGGTTTAATGTAAAGATCGTATTTGCCGATGACCAGGTGCGAGAATATCCTTTTACGGGTTACTTTTCGAACGAAAGCATCCAGCAGGTGCTAAAAGCCTTTCAATATTCATATCCATTTAACTATAAAATTGAAAATGACATTGTAACGCTCTCTAAATAAAAAAGGAGAAATGGGTGACGACCATTCCCCCTTCATTACAAAACGGAACAGGGAAAATGTCCCTGTATCCATATTTATAACTTAAATCAAGACTAAGGTATGAAAAAAAGACATCCCTTCCATGGACCGTCGTGCCTGTCATGGAAGGCCAAAACCATGTTGCTTATGAGAATGATTGCTTTTTTCATGTTGGCTTCGAGCCTGCAGGTGGCTGCAAGAACTTATTCTCAGGAGAAAGTAAGCGTCGATTTTAAAGAGGTCAGGCTTACGGAGGCCCTGAAACAATTGGAGAAGAAGACTGCCTACCGTTTTGTTTTCAGCAACCTGTTGCTGTCGGATGACCTGCTTGTCACGGTGAAAGCAAGGAATAGGGACAGCCGGGAGGTGCTCGATCTGCTGTTGGCCAATACGGGCATGAGCTACAGGATCATGAGCGGAGGGCTGGTGATCATCACTACCAACAGTATTTATGCGGATACGGCAAAGATCAGGGGAAGGGTGACGGACTCCAAAGGCAAACCGCTGGAGAAGGTGAGCGTAATTTCTGACAGAGGGAAGGGTACTTCCACCAATGCTGAAGGGGAATATGTCATCCTGGCGGGTGGAAAGGGGACGCTTCGTTTTAGTCTTATCGGTTACCAGGAACTGACGGTGGATATAAACAAGCAGTCGCGCATCGACGTCACACTGGTTGAAACGCCGGAGAATTTGTCGCAGGTGGTGGTAGTGGCCTATGGTACGACGACCAGGAAAGCATTGACGACAGCCATTTCGACGGTGCCGATGGACAAAGTATCGGCGATCGCTTCGCCGTCCATTAATGACGAGATGGGGGGACGGATGCCGGGCGTTTTTGTCACTACTCCCGGTGGAGGACCTGGTGTAAAAAGCCAGATATTTATTCGCGGCGGCAACAGCGGACAGAACCCGCCTTTGTTTGTGATCGATGGGTTTATCCGCTCGCAAAACGATTATGAGAACCTGAATCCTGCTGATATTGAAAGCTTTTCTGTTTTGAAGGATGCGGAAGCCACGGCAATGTATGGCGCGCAGGGGGGCAACGGCATCATCCTGGTCAACACCAGGAAGGGCTCGCTGGGGAAGACATCTGTGAATTATTCATTCAACCAGATATGGACACGTCCTACCGTGCTGCCTGAAAAGTTAGATTCATATAACAGGGCTCTTGCCATAAATAAGGTCTACAGCAGTGAAGGCCTGACGCCGCCTTATGCCGACAGTGTCCTTCAATATTACAGGGACCAGTCCAAGCCTTTTGTGTATCCCAACACCGACTGGCGAAAGGCGGTCATGAGGAGCTACGCCCCTGAGCAGCGGCATGACCTGTCAATCTCTTCGGGCACAAAGACCCTGAGGTATTACGGAAGTCTGTCCTACTATCATCAGGGATCGATATTGAAGACGGATAATAACTACAATGACCGGGTGACCTACCGGCTCAATGCGGAGAACACCGTGGAAAAGATCAGGTTGAAGGTACTGGCCAGCGTGGATGGTTATGTGGAAAAAAATGTCGTGCCCAATTCGACCGTTGATGGCGGCAACGGCTATCCGGGAATTTTTAGCCTGATACAGAACCATTCGCCTATGACCCTGGCGTACAATGAATTCGGTCTGCCATATGCGGGGACCAACGGAAACCCCGCCCAAGTGCTGGACCCGCAATCGGGTTATAACAGGAGCACTTCCCGCATCCTGAACACGATACTTTCATTCGATTGGGAAGCACCTTTTTTAAAGGGACTGCATCTGCGCGCCAGCGGCAATTACAATATGTGGAACACTATGGGCAAGGCCTGGAGCGCAACGGCCCCGGCATATAATCTTGGCAGCACCACACCTATCTATGGGAACCCTCCCAGCCTGACGTCGATCAACGGCAGCGGCGCTACCACCATCCTGCAGGGATTTGTTACTTATCATACGGCCTTTGGACCGCATACGTTGGATTTTACGGGTGGATATGAGCAGAATAAATCCAATAACGATACAGTGTCGGCGCAGCGGGTGAATTACCAGATATTGTTCGATCAGTTTATTGCGGGCCCTACTGTCAATATGGTGGCCAATGGTAAAGAAGCCAGGAGCGCTTATGCCGGCTATGTGGGAAGGCTGCAATATAGCTATGCCTCCAGGTATTTCCTGGAAGGAAGCATGCGTTATGACGGATCTTATCTCTTCCCTCCCCGGAAACGGTGGGGCTTTTTCTATGGTCTTTCGGGCGGCTGGGTCCTGACGGAGGAGAAGTTTGCCCATCCGCTGGTGGAGGAAGGGATCTTCGACTTCTTAAAATTACGTGCATCCTATGGGCAGGTGGGTACTACCAAGGATGTCCCCCCTTATTCTTATCTACCTACGTACAGCATCAATCCTAACGCCTGGGTAGTAGGTGGAGCGCCCCAGATCGGTCTTCGCGAAGGGGTCCTTCCCAGCACCTCTTATAGTTGGTATACCCACTATAGTACGAACATCGGTGGTGATTTCTCGACATTGCATCATAAATTGAATGGCAGCTTCGAATATTTCTATGTCCGCACCAAGGGGTATGTCGTTCCCGATACTTCCTATGCGGTGACGCTGGGACAGAACCTGCCGGTGATCAATTCCAATGCGGCGCTGAGAAAGGCCGGGTATGAGTTCAACGTCAACTGGAGGGATAAGGTCGGCGGTTTGTCCTATCAGGCGGGCTTTAATTTCTCTTATTACAACCAGTTGTGGGAGATCTATCCTGGTGAGAACAGTGTCGACATGTCCAATCCCTATACAAGGTATTCCGGCACTACAGATTCCTATCTTACGACGGGCTATCTATTTGGCGGATACTATCCCAATAATGCCGCCCTGTTGAATGGCGCCCACATACAAGGCGCTTCGAACGTGGCGGGCGGCGACCTGAGCTACGTGGATGCCAATGGTGACGGTCAGATCAATTCAGCTGATAACAGACGTATCGGGAACAATTCTTTTCCCCATGTCAACTACGGCTTTACGCTTAACCTCGCCTATAAAGGGATCTATCTGGATGCCGTGCTCATGGGTTCCGGCAGCAGGAGCCTGTATATGGGTGATGTTATCAGAGGCAGCAGTGCTCAGGGTATACTCGTTTATGGATTCCAGACGAACTATTGGACGCCGAATAACCAGGGAGCTCCTTATCCCCGGCAACTTTCCAACCCGGGTGACAACGGAGGCAACAATAATTTTGTGTCTGGTTTCTGGCTGCTCGATGCCCGGTATATCCGTCTCAAGAGCCTGCAGATCGGCTATGACCTTAAAACATTGGCCGGCCTGAAAAATACACCTTTCTCTCAATTGAAGGTTTTTGCTACGGCCAGGAACCTGTTCACGATCAGCAAGAGCATGAAATATTTTATTGATCCGGAAAGTGATCCCAACAACTATGGCTATCCTGTTCAGCGCACGTTCGCCGTGGGCTGTAATATTGGATTCTGATGAAGCAAAAGGATCATTTAACACCAAAAAACAAAAGGATGAAAAGAGTTATTGTTCTTATCACTATACTCATAGGGGGGCTTTCCTGTCATAAGCTCCTCGACACACAGCCTCTCAACACCATCAGCGGCGATCAGGTTTGGAGCAGCACAGGGAATGCGCAGGATTTTATCTTTCAGACATATGCTACGGTGATCAACGATTTTATCCTGAGCCCTAGTCAAGGACCCGGCAAGATCGATGCGTACACTACCAATACGCTTGGCTTTGACGATATTTACAATGGCGCCTATGCTGTGTTTTCCGGTACTCTTACGAATTATTCGGATATGGGGTTTAATAAATTTTCGGGTATTCGTCAATGTAATATGATCATCTCCAATGTCCAGGCTTCCAAGGGTATCTCGGCAACGGATAAGGTACCCCTGATCGCGGAAGGGAAATTCCTGCGGGCGGTGCAGTATTATAATCTTGCCAGGAAGTTCGGCAAGGTGGTCTGGATCGATACGACACTGGTGCCGGGTGGGGACCTACGTTTGCCAACGACGGCCAATCCTGCCGAAACTTATGGGCACATCATCAAGGACCTGCAGGATGCCATCGCCGGATTGCCGGCAACGGCGCCGACAGGAAGAGCCAGCAAGTATACGGCTGCTGCCATTCTCAGCGAAGTATGTCTGCAGGCTGCCGCGTATTCCAATTATCCTAATGGGCCGGACCTCAATTCCACTGCCGTACAATCCTTGCTGCAGACGGCTGTCAACAGTGCGAATTCGGTGATCAACGGGGGTGGTTACAGCATGGAATCCGATTATGGCAGCATGTTCAACGATGTCAAGCCGACGTCTTCGGAGATCATTCTTGGCGCGTATAAGAGTGCATTGAACACTACCTGTGACCAGACGCCGATGCAGACGGAAGTAGCCAATGTCAACAACAACCGGATAATCCAATATGGAGGAAGTCCGTTGTTTAATGCCTCTGTCAATATCTTCGAAGCGTGGATACAACATGGCCCTACAGAGAACCTGGCCGACGATTACCTGGTCATCGACAAAAACAACCCGCAGCTGGCATTGCCCTGGAACCAAACTTCACAGTTCAAGGCAGCTGTTGATAATACGATGCGTCCGTCTTTGACGGCGATCCCCCATGCCGCCAGTGAAACTGATGTGGAGCACGGGATGGTGTCACCTGCCAGCGGAGAGACCATGTGGACGCTGACCAATACGGGAAGGGATGCCCGGTGGGCGGCATCCATTGTCAGCGACTCCAATAGTTTTTTCGGACAGACGGTGACCACCTGTGTCCTCGGTAATTCCAGCCGCTGGATGAAGATCAATGGCGTCGGCTACTATGTCAGTCTGACCAATCAATATTGGAGGAAAGGGATCTACAATGTTTCTCCCAGGGTATATGTGGGTGTTCCTACCAATTATCATTATGTCATTACCCGATTGGGAAGGGTATATCTGAACCTGGCGGAGGCCTACCTGCTACAGGGCGATATCGCTCATGCGGTAGCCGCCCTGAACCAGACAAGGACCGTACATGGGAAGCTACCGGCTTCCACGGCGCCAGATCTGGCTACTGCATGGGCGGACTACAAGCGGGAAAGAAGGGTGGATCTCACGCTGGAAGGCGACTATTACTGGAGTCTGCTGCGTTGGGGTATGTTTGGCGGCGATGCCAATCATGGGAACGCTCAGGCCGGGAATATTCCCGAGCTGAATGCTACACCGGCGGTTATGGATATCTCCCGTGACAGAATGGGGTATGTCATCACCCAGGGCGCTTATTTTTCCCAGAATAACCAGCGTTATTTCGATTATCCCCGCCGGTATCTTTTCCCTATACCGCAGGACCAGATCAATCAGAATGGCAAGCTGGTGCAGAACCTGGGATGGTAGTTCTTTTTACTATAAACTTAAAAGCAATCAGATGTTTAATACAAAAAAAGCAGTGGTCATCATCAGCAGTGCAGTGTGCATATTGTTTGCATCCTGTCTGAAGTCGGGGTTGCCGGACTACCCCAGGAACCAGCTGAACTATATCAATAAGGTATATTTTGAATACAGGTGGCCGGATTCCACCAATATGTACAACGGCAGCCCGGTGATAGCCTACATGCGGCTGAACGTATCGCAAACCATTGATACCGCACACAGCACCATCAGCCTTCAGGTAACGGTGCCGCCGGCCAGCGGGGCTTTCAACGCTTATCAAAGAAGCCAGGTAGCATTGGACCATCTCTGGTGCAGTGTGGATATTTCTCCTGCGGCGACCGTTACTCCCGTGGACCCGGCGCCGAAACTGGGCTTTGCCGGAGATTATAGTCAGCCCCGTCAATACAAGGTATCGGCCAATCCCGGAGATGCCAGGATATGGACGCTGACTGTTACCTCTTTTACCAAATAGACATGAGGGGCGATCGGAAGGATCGCCCCTTTTTTAAACTCATCTGATCATGTTTACCCGTAAAATATATCATCGGCTGGTATGGCTTTGTCTGTTCCTGGCGGCTGCCGGCTGTCCGTTTGCACAGGACCTCCCGTATAGGGTGGCCGGCCATCCATGGAATGACACGCTGGGGAATCACCGCGTGGTGCTGCAGGTGAATGGCGCCCCCGGCGACGCCGTGTATGCAGCTATTCCCTGGCGGCGGAGGGATCCCGCACCGGAGACGAAGGCTGTGATCGTCACGGATACGAATGGCGTACGGGTAAAAGAGCTGTTGGTGATCAGCAATACCAGGGAGTGGGGGAGAATGATCTTCCGGCCTGTTTCCGGCGCGGGGAAATACTATGTATATTATTTGCCGTATAAGGGAACAAAAGGAGATGGCTGGTTCAGGGGTAACTACACGCCGCCGTACCAGGATACGGATAAGCAATGGATGGAGGCTCATCGTCCAAAAGAGGAGGATGGCAGCGGACTGCCGCATGCGAATATCGTTGCAATGGAAGCGCGAACGGCATTCGATAGTTTTTTCCCGATGGAAGTGATCGCCACGGATGAAGAGACAAGACAGATGATCCGGGTTCATCCCGATCCATTCCTGGTATTCCCGGAAGACAGGACCCGTCCGGTGAAAATGACGACGGATCTACCCTGCAAATGGATCCGGTCGGGCCCTTTGGATCATTTCAGGGGGGAGGCATGCCGCAACGAATATTATGTATTCCAGCTGGCGCTTTTTGCGTCCCGCCAGGATATCAATGATGTAAAGGTCAGATATACGGGAAATAAATATCCGCTGACCTGCTTCAACCTGGAAGGCCGGGATGCCAGGGGGCAATTTTTTACAAAAAGGGTCGATGTGCAGAAAGGGAAAGTGCAGACCCTATGGTTTGGTGTGGACATACCCTCCGGGGCAAAGCCCGGCGAACATACTTTTACCGTAGTCGTCACTGCCGCGGGCGGCATTAAGCATGAGAGCCGTATTACCATCCGGGTATTGGATAAATTATTAGCCGACAGGGGAGACGGTGAGACATGGCGCGGCTCCCGGCTCAGGTGGCTCAATTCCTCGCTGGGTATTGATGATTCGGTGCCCCGGCCCTATAGGTCCCTGCAGGTGCATGACCGGCTCATCAGCGGAAAGACGGCCGATATCCGGCTGAACGGATCCGGTTTTCCTGCATCCATCGTGGCCAACGGCAAGGAGATACTTCAACAACCGATGGCATTTGTGATCGAAACAGACAAAGGGCTCATGCGTCTTCCGGACGCCGTCCTGCGGATCACCAAAAGACAGGCAGGGATCGTATCGTGGGAGAGCATCGCCTCTGACAGGACCCTTACATTACACTGCGCCGCCTCTATGGAGCCGGATGGGTACCTGCATTATCGCATACGCGTGTCGCCCCGGACGGCATTGGTGATAAAGGATATGCGGTTGGAGATGGGGGTAAGGAAGACGACGGCCGCCTATTTTATGGGGATGGGGCTGCATGGTATGGACTGTCCGCAGCACTATGACTGGAAATGGAAGGGCCCGCAGAATGCTTATTGGATAGGGAATACGGACGCGGGTGTTTACTGCAAGCTGCTGGGGGCCACGTACGAAGGACCCATGCTCAACCTTTATCACCCGCCGCCGCCGTCTGCCTGGTACAATGACAATAAGGGCGGGTTTTCGCTGGAGCAAAAGGGCGACATGGTCGATTGCAGCACTTACAGCGGAGAAAGGACCCTGGAAGCAGGCAAGGACTGTGCATTCGAATTTTCCCTGTTGGTCACGCCCGTCAAGCCCATCGATACGCACAGCCAGTTTACGGACAGGTATTATCATAATGGCAGCAAGCCTTCGCCTTCGGATGAGGATGTGGAGACAGGCATCAGGGTCATCAATGTACACCATGCATCTACGATCAATCCTTATATCAACTATCCCTTTCTTTCCACGGACTCCATCAGGGCTTTTACCGGCAAGTGGCATAAAAAAGGGCTGAAAGTAAAATTGTATTACACGGTCCGGGAGTTGTCGAATCAGGTGACCGAGTTATGGGCGCTACGTAGTCTGGGCAGCGAAGTGCTGGCGGACGGAAAAGGCGGCGGCTATATCTGGCTTCGTGAGCATCTTGCCGACCATTACAATGCACAATGGTTTACTCCCATCAATGGCTATGAGGCGTGTGATGCGGCCCTGCTGACCAGCGGCGCGTCCAGGTGGTATAATTATTACATCGAGGGACTGCGGTGGCTGATAAAGAACACTGATATAGATGGGTTGTACCTGGATGATGTCGCGTATGGCCGGGACATGCTGAAGCGGATGCGAAAGGTAATGGACGGGATAAAGCCCGGCTGTATGATCGATCTGCATTCCAATACCGAATTTTCCATTGGTCCGGCCACACAATACACGGAATTCTTTCCTTATATCAATAAACTGTGGTTTGGAGAGCACTTCTGGTATGATAAGATGGACCCTGCCAATTGGATAGTGGAAACTTCCGGCATTCCATTTGGTCTGATGGGGGATATGCTGCAGTCGGGCGGTAATCCCTGGCGTGGAATGGTCTACGGTATGACAGTGCGTTATCCATGGTTTACGGCGGGTGTGAATTGCGACCCACGTGCCATCTGGAAGATATGGGATGAGTTCGGTATTGCGGATGCCCGGATGGTGGGGTATTGGAAGGATGGGGGGCTGGTCAAGGTTTCGGACACGGCGGTGCGGGCGACTGCTTATGTAAAGGATGACGGTCTGCTGGTGGCCATCGCCAGCTGGGCAAAAGATACGGTGCGGGTAAAGCTGGATATAGACTGGGGGAAGATCGGCTGGCGGCCGGAAGACAGTGTTTGGGTCCCGGGTATACAAGGGTACCAGGAAGAAGCCCGGCATGGATCGCAGGACAGGCTGGAATTGGCGCCAACAAAAGGGATGTTGTTGTGGTTCAGGAAGAAAGGTTCCCGGTAATCCGGCGATCAGAGCGAAGATGAAATAGTTATTTTTTGTTGGCTTTTTCCATTGTCCATTCAAGCATTTTCATAAAAAGCTCGGCTTTTTCCGGGGTGTTGACTACCTTGGCCAAAGAGTCGTTCTCCCAAGGGGCACCGTAGTAAACAAAATTGGGGTTCCCTGTTCTTTTGCCTTCTAAAGCGTGTTCTTCTGCTTTTTGAAGTATTCTTTGTCTTTGTTCTTCGGTCATAATACAAATCTAATTATTTTTTGAGATAATTTATTGCGTTAATTTAAGATTGAAAATGAAATAATTGTATAGTTTTTCAGGCCTTATTGTTTCATTGGTTTCAATTAATTTGAACTTGGTGTGTATATCTTCTGTGTCCAGGTCGCAATCACCGTCTTTCCCCTGCCTAAGCATGCGAATGTAATAATTGACGCCTGTGATCGTGAATATCGAGCTGAGGTAAGTAAAATTGTTTTGGATGCATCTATAATACATATAAGCCCTTGCATTATCCGAGCCATCGATGCCTACATAGCTATCAGGATGTTTCTTTAAAAAGGATATTGACTCAAAAAGCACTGTTGAAAAAACCTTTGAATAATTTTCATGAGAAAGCCTAACCTTGTCATCGACGGCGCCATTTCTCTTTACCGGTCCGAATGCCAAATTATAGGCATTAGGGATTAATGGGTGAGGTGTAAGACTTATCCTTATGCCAAGACGTACTCTTTTTGCATTCGATAGAATAGTATCGAAATCGCTGGCGCGCTGATCAATATCTTTCGCAACGGCGCGATACACATTCTCCAAGTCTATCTTCACATTCAGGCCCATGCTCCTTTGATTTTCGGACCCGGCTAAATTCCAACATATTTAACGTAGGTTTGCGGAGAGTTTACACTTACTTAAACAATGTTAAAAGGCCAATAAGTTCATTTGTTCATTCATGAAAAGAATACTATTCATCGACCGCGACGGCACGCTGATCAACGAGGCGCCTCCTACTTACCAGATCGACAGTTTTGACAAACTGGAGTTCTATCCTTATATGTTCGAATTCATGGGCCGTATTGCCCGGGAGATGGATTATGAGCTGCTGATGGTGACGAACCAGGATGGATTGGGGACGGCGGGTTACCCTGAGGACACTTTCTGGCCTGTACAGCAATTCGTCATGAAGAGCCTGGAGGGCGAGGGCATTCATTTCACGGAGGTATACATCGATAAGAGTTATCCGAAGGACAATGCGCCTACCCGGAAGCCGGGTA
This sequence comes from Chitinophagaceae bacterium, assembly GCA_017307755.1. Classification (GTDB taxonomy): domain Bacteria; phylum Bacteroidota; class Bacteroidia; order Chitinophagales; family Chitinophagaceae; genus Puia. Next base: position 314,830 of record JAFKGQ010000005.1, read on the forward strand.
CGGGCATGCTGACGAAATATATCGACAACCCGGAGTATGACCTGGAGAACTCATTTGTCATTGGGGACAGGATCACTGATGTGCAGCTGGCGAAGAACCTGGGCTGCAAGGCCATCTGGCTGAACAATGAGCCGGGGCTGGGAGGTGGAGAGATAAAAGATACTTTGAGCGAACTTGATCAGGTGGTTGCGCTGGAGACCAGGCAGTGGAGCAAGATCTATGAATTTCTCAAGCTGGGTCTGCGTCATGTGGTGCATGAGCGCAATACGAACGAGACGCAGATAAAGATCGATCTGAATGTGGACGGCAGCGGCAAGGCTGCTATCGTCACGGGGCTGGGTTTTTTTGATCATATGCTGGAACAGATAGCCCGGCATGGGAAGATGGACCTCACCATCCGAACGAATGGGGATCTCCATATCGATGAACATCATACCATCGAAGATACGGGCATTGCGTTAGGGGAGGCGTTTGCCAAAGCGTTGGCGGACAAGCGGGGTATGGAGCGGTATGGTTTTGCCTTGCCCATGGATGAGGCTGATGCAAAAGTGCTGATCGACTTTGGCGGGAGGAACTGGATCGTCTGGAATGCCGAATTCAAAAGGGAACATATTGGAGAAATGCCTACAGAGATGTTCTTCCATTTTTTCAAGTCCTTCTCCGATGCGGCCAGATGCAACCTGAATATTGAATGCAGGGGTGAGAATGAGCACCATAAGATCGAAGCCATTTTCAAGGCTTTTGCAAAAGCCATACGAATGGCGGTGAAGCGGGACCCGCTAAGCAGCTATTTACCCAGTACGAAGGGGGTGTTGTGAGGGAAAGGGGTGCTGTAAACACGTAAAAAAAATTTGGCAAAATCATTTTTACCCTCCATATTTGCCCTGCGATGACAAAACAATTCATAAATAAAGTGTGGTGGTGGCATACTAACTCCAAGCGGGGCAAGTAATGCTATTTCTACATGTATTACCATATTGGGCCCCGTTTTTTCGGGGCCTTTTTTATTGTTTGACATCTGGTGGTCCGAGGACCATACTCGATAACTAAATCATTATGAAGAAAATAGAAATAAAGACCCACTGCCGCAGACTGTTGTCGGACATTTATACCCCCGTGGGTATCTACCTTCGGCTGAGGGACCGGTTCCGGGACACCATCCTGCTGGAAAGCACGGATTATCATGCGGCGGAGAACAGTTATTCCTTTATTTGTATCAATGCCATTGCGGGGATAGAGATTTCCGATACCAGGAACATCGAATTCAAGCTACCAGGGTTGCCGCCGGAAAAAAGACCGCTGGCCAATCTGTCGGATACGCCCGGGCTTTTGTGGGAGTTCATGCAGCGCTTTGACACGGAGCCGGCTTCTGAAAAAGCGGTGAGAGCCGTACAAGGGTTATTTGGCTATACCACTTTTGATGCCGTACAATTCTTTGATACGATCAAGCTGCGCTCGGGCGACACTCCCATCCCGCTGATGCGTTATCGTCTTTATCAATATGTGATCTCCATCAACCATTTTAAGGATGAGCTCTATATCTGCGAGAACAGGGTTGCGGGAGTGGAATCCGAGCTTCCTGTGGTAGAGTCGCTGATCAAGAGTAAGGATGTTCCTGTTTATCCTTTTAAAGTGAAAGGTGGGGAAACTTCCAATCTCAGGGATGAGGAATATATCGACATCGTAAAGAAGGGCATTCGCAGCTGTCACAGGGGCGATGTTTTTCAGATCGTGCTGAGCCGGCGGTTTCAACAGGGGTTTGCAGGTGACGAGTTCAACGTGTACAGGGCTTTGCGCAGCATCAATCCTTCGCCCTATCTTTTCTTTTTTGATTATGGGGATTACAAATTGATGGGATCTTCTCCGGAATCGCAGCTGATCCTGCAGAATGGAGAAGCCATCGTACACCCCATTGCGGGCACCTTCAAACGGACAGGGGATGATGTGACGGATGAGATGATGGCGGACAAGTTATTAAAGGATGCAAAGGAAAATGCGGAGCATGTCATGCTGGTGGACCTGGCCCGTAATGATCTCAGCCGCAATTGTGACGAGGTGACGGTTGCTCATTACCGGCAGGTGCAGTATTATTCTCATGTGATCCACCTGGTCAGCGAAGTGAGGGGGAAATTGAGGGCCGGCTATAATCCTTTCGAATTATTGGCTACTACGTTTCCCGCTGGCACGTTGAGCGGCGCACCAAAATTCAAGGCGATGGAGCTGATAGATGAATATGAGCCTACCGCCCGGAGCTATTATGGCGGGTGTATCGGGTTTATGGGTTTTGACGGCAGTTGTAATCATGCCATTATGATCCGTAGTTTACTGAGCAGGAACAACACGCTGATCTATCAGGCCGGTGCGGGCGTGGTGGCGGCCAGCCAGCCGGAGAGTGAATTGCAGGAGGTGAACAATAAGCTGGGTGCTTTAAAGAAGGCTATTTTGTTTGCGGAGGAGATCAGTCATTAACTTTTAAAATTATGTACAGTGCCTAAGATACTTGTGTTTGATAATTACGACTCGTTTACCTATAACCTGGTTCACCTGATGGAGAAGCTGTTGCGTCAAAGGGTGGAAGTGCATCGCAACGACAAGATACCTCTGGAGAAAGTAAAAGAATACGATAAGATCATTCTTTCACCCGGGCCTGGTATTCCGGAAGAGGCGGGGCTTCTGTTACCCCTGATAAAGGAATATGCGGCTTCCAAACCCATTCTGGGGGTGTGTCTGGGGCACCAGGCTATCGGGGAAGCTTTTGGCGGCAAACTGACCAATCTCAGCACGGTATATCATGGAGTAGCCACGCCGGTGAAGGTACTGCGGGCCGGCGGGCTGTTTGAAGGTCTGCCCGGTGAGTTGGAGGTCGGTAGATATCACAGTTGGGTTGTGAGCGAGGAGGGGTTTCCGCAGGAACTGGAAGTGACGGCACGGGATGAGAATGACTATATTATGGCCCTGCGGCACCGGACCCTGGATGTCCAGGGGGTACAGTTCCATCCGGAGAGTGTGCTGACGCCGAAGGGCGAGCAGATATTGAAAAACTGGTTGAAGGCATAGTGCGAACATTCAACACTTGAAACGATAACGATATGAAGAAGATATTACAATACTTATTCGAACATAAAACGCTTTCAAGGCAGCAGGCCAGGGAAGTGCTGACGGGTATTGCCGGAGGCCTTTATAATGAGAGCGAGATGACGGCTTTTATTACAGTGTTCCTCATGCGCAGTATCACCATTGACGAATTACAGGGTTTCCGGGACGCTCTTCTGGACCTCTGCGTGCGGGTGGACCTGAACGGGCATGACACCATCGACATCGTAGGTACGGGCGGGGATGGGAAGAATACCTTTAATATTTCCACGCTGGCTTGTTTTATTGTGGCAGGAACGGGACAGAAAGTGGCCAAGCATGGGAATTATGGCGCTTCCACCATCAGCGGGGCATCCAATGTCATGGAGCAGCTGGGGTATAAGTTCAAGAATGATGCGGCTCATCTTAAGCAAGAAATAGAGACGGCGGGTATTTGTTTTCTCCATGCGCCCATGTTCCATCCCGCCCTGAAGACGGTGGGTCCCATCCGTAGGAACCTTGGGGTACGCACCTTCTTTAATATGCTGGGGCCCATGGTAAATCCGGCAACTCCCCGATTCCAGCTGGTAGGGGTCTATAACCTGGAAATGGCCAGGATCTATAATTATCTGTTGCAACAGACGGAGAGCTATTATACTATTATCCATGGTCTGGACGGTTACGACGAGATCTCCCTGACAGGGGATACCAAGGTCATTACGCACCTGGGAGAAAAGATCATGACACCGGAAGAATTAGGTAAACGAATGGTAAATGCTACCGATATTTACGGGGGCAACTCCATAGAGGAGGCTGCCAGGTTGTTTACGAAGATATTGAAAGTGGAAGGCAGCTGGGCGCAGAATGCGGTGGTATTGGCCAATGCGGCCATGGCCTTGTATTCCACGGGTAACTTTGGAAAATACGACGATGCTTATGCCGCGGCCGTCGAAAGTCTGGAAAGCGGCAGAGCGTATGAGGCATTAAAAAAATTAATCTCTTTACAATGACCATTCTGGACAAAATAGTTGAACACAAACGGGCGGAGGTAGCCAGGAGGCAAGAGGAGATCGTGGTGGATATGCTGAGGGAAAGGCCTCTTTATGGAAGAAGAACGTTGTCTTTAAAGGGGGCTTTGACGGATGAGGGAAAGACGGGTATCATTGCCGAATTTAAAAGGAGATCGCCTTCCAAAGGAGTGATCAATGACCAGGTGGAAGTGGTGGATGTAACGAAGGCTTATACGGCGGCCGGGGCATCCTGCCTGTCTGTGCTGACGGATGAACATTTCTTTGGCGGCAGTGATGCGGATCTGATAGCGGCCCGTGTAAACGAGATACCTATCCTGCGGAAGGATTTTATCATCGACGAGTACCAGATAGAGGAGGCGAGGTCCATCGGAGCTGACGTGATCCTGCTGATAGCGGCCTGTCTGACGCCTGCAGAAGTAAAAAGACTGGCTGTGTTTGCCAGGGGATTGGGATTGGAAGTACTGCTGGAGATACATGATGAGGGTGAATTGGAACATATTTGCGAAGAAACGGAGATCGTGGGTGTCAACAACCGTGACCTGAAAACGTTTACGGTGGATATACAGCGGAGTATCGATCTCAGCAGGAAGATCCCTGCCGGCAAGGTGCTTATTGCAGAGAGCGGCATCAGTAAGGTGGAAACCATTCTGCAAATGAAGGATGCCGGGTTCAGGGGGTTTTTGATAGGAGAAAACTTTATGAAAGAAAGTAATCCCGGAGCGGCTTTTGGAGAATTTGTAAAGAAGCTCAGGGAGCATGTCTAAGATTGTTTTGCCTCATTCGTTCACCTGTTAAAGTTATAATGGAAGTAACTGTATGAGAGTAAAAGTCTGCGGAATGACCGAGATCGACCAGGTCAAACAACTCGACGCCATGGGGGTGGATTTTGCAGGATTTATCTTTTACCCCAAATCACCCAGGTATGTCGTTCGTCATCTGACGGGCGAGCAGGTGAAAAAGGCAAAGCTCCGGCTTGGCAAGGTAGGGGTTTTTGTAAATGCCACTTATGATGAGGTGATGAAGCAGGTAGATAGTTTTGGCCTGGACATGGTGCAGCTGCATGGGGACGAAACCCCGCGGTTTTGCGAGCAGCTGTCTAATTATATTACCGTGATAAAGGTATTCCGGTTGAGCGAGGACGACCCCATCGACTGGCTGATACGTCCTTACCAGGACTCCTGTGACATGTTCCTGTTTGATACGGAAGGTGTAGGATATGGGGGGACGGGAAAAAAGTTCAACTGGGGCACGTTGAAGTCGGCCCATATCGATAAACTCTTCTTTTTGAGCGGGGGTATCGAGCCCGGGGACGCAGAGAAACTGAAGACCTTTGCCAAAGAGCCTGTCGCCAGAAAGCTGTTTGCCATCGACATCAACAGCAAGTTTGAAACCAGTGCAGGAGTAAAGGACCTGAAGAAGATAAGAACGATGCTGGATAACGTGAAGAATAACGTATAAAAAGTAATGTTATGACTACGAAGCAACATACGATCAGTGGGTATACCAGTCCTGACACGCAAGGATATTACGGAAAGTTTGGGGGAGCTTATATCCCGGAAATGCTTTATCCCAATGTGGAAGAGTTACGGACGCGCTACCTGGAGATCATGCATGAAGCATCATTCCAGAAAGAGTATCATGGACTATTGAAGGACTATGTGGGCAGACCTTCGCCTTTGTATCTCGCCCGCCGGTTGAGCAACAAGTATAATACGGAAATATTTCTCAAGCGGGAGGACCTTAATCATACGGGCGCCCACAAGATCAACAATACTATCGGGCAGATATTGCTGGCGCAGCGATTGGGCAAGAGAAGGATCATTGCGGAGACGGGTGCGGGGCAGCATGGTGTGGCTACGGCGACCGTATGTGCCCTGAAAGGCATCGAGTGTATCGTTTATATGGGAGAAAAGGATATCGAGAGACAGGCGCCCAATGTGGCTCGTATGAAGATGCTGGGAGCAAAAGTGGTGCCGGCAGTCAGCGGTAGCAAGACCCTGAAAGATGCTACGAACGAGGCCATCCGGGACTGGATCAACAACCCTGTGGACACCCATTATATCATCGGCAGTGTTGTAGGGCCTCATCCTTACCCGGACATGGTGGCCAGGTTCCAAAGCATCATCAGCGAAGAGATCAGGGTGCAGCTAAAGGAAAAGACGGGTAATGAGCTGCCCACGCATGTGATAGCCTGTGTAGGCGGCGGCAGCAATGCGGCAGGAGCTTTTTATCATTTCCTGGACGATCTGAGTGTGGAGCTGATAGCCGTAGAAGCGGCGGGGCATGGTATCCACAGCGGCATGAGCGCGGCCACCACTCAATTAGGCAGACCGGGTGTGCTGCATGGCAGCAAGAGTCTGGTCATGCAGACGGAAGACGGGCAGGTGGTGGAGCCGCATAGCATTTCGGCAGGACTGGATTATCCAGGTATCGGGCCCTTGCATGCTCATTTGTATGACAGCGGTCGGGCGACCTTTCTTAGCGCCACGGATGATGAGTCGTTGAAAGCAGCCTTTGACCTCACACGGCTGGAGGGCATCATCCCCGCACTGGAATCGGCGCATGCGCTGGCAGCCCTGGATCAATTGCAATTAAATGAAAAAGATACTGTCGTCCTTTGTCTTAGCGGGCGGGGCGACAAAGACCTGGCTACTTATATGAGGGCTATGGAGGAACAATCTATATGAGCAGAATAACAGACCTATTCAAAAAGAAAGACCAACGGGTGCTGAATGTTTACTGCACGGCGGGTTATCCACGGCTGGACAGCACGTTGGAAGTGATGAAAGCTTTACAGGACAATGGGGCCGACATGATAGAACTTGGAATGCCTTATAGTGATCCGCTGGCGGATGGGCCGGTGATACAGGCCAGCGGCGCCAGGGCATTGGAGAATGGGATGTCCATTACTGTGCTTTTTCAACAATTGAAAGATCTCCGGAAGACCATCCAGGTCCCTGTGCTTTTGATGGGCTATATGAACCCGGTGCTACAGTACGGGTTTGAAAAATTTTGTGCTGCCGCTTCGGCTGCGGGCGTGGATGGTCTGATCCTGCCTGATCTCCCTATCTATGAATTCGAGACGGAATATGGTCCTGTCATAAAGAAGTATGGACTGGATTTTGTATTTCTCATTACCCCGGAGACCTCTCCGGAGCGGATAGCCAAGGTGGACTCGCTTAGCTCGGGTTTTTTGTATGCCGTGTCCTCTTCCTCTACTACGGGAAAGGACAAGGACATGAATGGTCAGCAGGCTTATTTTGAGCGGTTGCAGGGAATGAGGCTCCGTAATCCTATATTGGTGGGGTTCGGGATCAGGGATAAGGCCAGTTTTGAGGCTGCCAGCAAGTACACCAGCGGGGCTATCATCGGGACCGCCTATATCAAGGCGTTGGAAGAAGGAAAAGACATCGGCGCGGCCACCGCAGCATTTCTACAACCTATACTTGGAGCATGATATGAGCACTGTGATCGTCAAATACAATGCAGGTAATATTCAATCCGTCCTGTATGCCCTGGAACGGATAGGACAACAGGCCCTTGTGACGGATGACCCCGAACAGATACGCAAGGCCGGCAAGGTGATCTTCCCTGGCGTGGGTGAAGCCAGCACGGCCATGGAGTATCTGAAAGAGCGGAAGCTGGATGAGCTGCTGAAAAGCCTCCGGCAGCCTGTGCTGGGCATTTGTCTGGGGATGCAATTGATGTGCAGCTACAGTGAAGAGAATGATACAGAATGTCTGGGGATCTTCGAGGAAAAGGTGAAGAAGTTTACAGGTGAAGGATTAAAGGTTCCACAGATCGGCTGGAACAATATCTATGACCTGAAGACGCCCTTATTCGAAGGAGTGAAGCAAAACAGCTTTTGCTATTTTGTACATGGTTATTATGCGGACTTTGGCAAGCATACTATTGCTGCTACGAGCTATGGACTGCCCTATAGTTCGGGGCTGTACAGGGATAATTTTTATGGTGTACAATTTCATCCCGAGAAATCGGCGGCGGTGGGAGAGCGGATATTAAAGAATTTTTTGGAGAATATTTAAATACTACAAGTGGAGATCATACCGGCAATCGACATCATAGACGGCAAGTGCGTACGCCTCACACAAGGCGACTATGCGCAGCAGAAGATATACAACGAACGGCCTTTGGAAGTAGCCAGGGCGTTTGAGGATGCGGGTTTGCAACGACTGCATTTGGTGGACCTGGATGGGGCCAAGGCGGGGGCTGTCAGGAACTGGAAGGTGCTCGAGACGCTGGCGGGCAAGACTGGTCTGGTCATCGACTTTGGCGGAGGAATAAAGAAGACGGAGGACCTGGATATCGTATTTAATTCAGGTGCTGCGCTGGCTACCATCGGCAGTATGGCAGTAAAGCAGCCGGAGGAGTTCGCGGGATGGATGACGGAATATGGAGCAGAGCGCTTCCTGCTGGGGGCCGATGTGAAGGACGAAAAGATCGCGGTCAGCGGATGGCTGGAAACCACCGATAAGTGGATCTATGATTTTATCGAGGAGTATCTGCAGCGGGGCATCCGACAGGTGTTTTGCACGGATGTCAGCAAGGACGGTCTGTTACAGGGACCTTCGCTGGCGCTGTATAAGAACATAACAGGTAAATTTCCTCAGCTGCATTTTATCGCCAGCGGGGGAGTGAGTGGGCTTGATGATGTGTACAGGCTGGAGGAGATCGGTTGTAAAGGAGTGATTATCGGGAAGGCTATCTATGAAGGGCGTATCACTTTGCAGGAGCTTTCTAAAATCGGACAGATATGAGCGGACATTTTTGGGTGTTTGCGCTGGCTACCCTGATAATGAATCTTACGCCAGGCAATGACGTGATATATGTGATCAGCAGGAGTGCGGGACAGGGTGTCAAGGCAGGTATCATATCCGCCCTGGGCATTATGGCGGGATGTCTGGTGCATATTACGGCGGCTGCCGTGGGGCTTTCGGCAATTATTGCTGCTTCGGCCACGGCCTTTGACGTTATCAAATATGTCGGGGCTGCGTATCTGATATATCTGGGAATACGGGCTTTGTTCAACAGGAAGGCTTCGATCAGTATAAAGGATCATATGCCTGGTCTGTCCTATAGGAAAGTGTTCTGGCAAGGTGTGATCACCAATGCGTTGAACCCCAAAGTGGCATTGTTCTTCCTGGCCTTTATTCCACAGTTCATCGATGTGGGTGCGGCGCATCCCCGGGGGCAGGCACTGTTCCTTGGAGTATGGTTTAATATCAGCGGCACTGTGGTAAATATATTGTATGCCCTTCTTTTTGGGCGCATCGGTAAGTGGTTGAGCGGAAACCCGGGTTTTGTCAGGATACAGGAGAAGGTCACCGGGTTGGTGTTGATCATATTAGGTATCAAAGTAGCATTAACTTTTCAAAAATAATAAACCGTGTTGACGAAAAGGATCATACCCTGTCTGGATATCAAGGATGGAAGGACGGTAAAAGGGGTAAATTTTGAAAATATACGTGATGCCGGCGATCCGGTGGAACTGGGTGCGCTGTATGCACAACAGGGGGCCGATGAGCTGGTATTCCTGGACATTACGGCAACGAATGAGAAGAGAAAGACATTAAAAGAGCTGGTGAACAGGATCGCCCATCATATTAACATTCCTTTTACAGTAGGAGGAGGTATCAGCAGTGTGGAGGATGTCAGTCTACTATTGCAAAACGGGGCGGATAAGATATCTGTCAATACGTCTGCCTATCGGCGTCCGGAGTTAATAAGCGAGCTTGCGAAAGAGTTTGGCAGTCAATGCGTGGTACTTGCCATCGACACGAAAAAAGAAGAGGACGGGAAATGGTATGTATATCTCAATGGCGGGAGGGTGAAGACGGATACGCTTTGTACGGACTGGGCCAGGCAGGCTGTGGATAGAGGGGCAGGAGAGATATTGCTGACATCTATGAATAACGACGGCACCAAAAAGGGGTTTGCCCTGGATATTACCCGGGCCCTTGCGGAGTCTTTACCCGTACCTGTGATCGCCTCGGGAGGCGGTGGTACGATGGGACATTTTGTAGATGTCCTGGGCGAGGGGAGGGCGGATGCCGCCCTGGCCGCCAGCATTTTCCATTTTAAGGAAATTACAATTCCGGAATTAAAAGGATATTTGCAGGATCAACATATTGCAGTAAGATTATAGTTATGAACGTCGATTTTAGAAAATACGGAGATGGGTTGGTACCGGCCATTATACAGGACGGTATCACGCAAAAAGTCCTGATGCTTGGGTTTATGAATCAGGAAGCGCTGGATATGACGGAGAAAGAAGGGAAAGTGACTTTTTTCAGCCGGAGCAAAGGCCGGCTTTGGACCAAGGGTGAGGAGAGCGGGAATTATCTGCTTGTAAAAAGCATCGCTTTGGACTGCGACCGGGATACCCTGCTGATCAAGGCTCAACCGTTGGGGCCTGTATGTCATACGGGGGCTGACACCTGCTGGGACGAGAAAAATCATAACGAGGACTTTCTATCCCATCTGGAAGATATCATACAACAGCGTCGAGAGCAGGCCGATCCATCCGGGTCTTATGTGGCCGGGCTTTTTAAGAAGGGTATCAATAAAATAGCCCAAAAAGTAGGGGAAGAAGCGGTGGAACTGGTGATCGAGGCAAAGGACCATGACGAGCAATTGTTCCTGAATGAGGCGGCCGATCTGCTTTTCCATTATTTGATCCTATTGAACGCAAAAGGTTATAATTTGCAGGACGTAACAGACATTCTCAAGGAAAGGCATAAATAAAAAATAATAATATATGAAGAAGTTCTTTTGTGTGCTGGGGCTGTTGCCGTTGCTGACGTTTGGCCAGGGAAAGAAGGAGGGAGCGCGGTTCTCTATCACGGGTGATATTAAGGGGCTGGCCGAAAGTGATCCGGTGTTCCTGACGGATGCATCCAATCCTACCGATACCCTTGCGCAGGGACGTGCCAAGAGCGGACATTTTGTGTTGAACGGGCAGGTGCAGGAACCCAATCTTTTCGAGCTGAACCTGGGCAGTGCAAAGATCAAGACGCCTCTTTTTATAGGTAATGACAATATCGCCATTTCGGGTTCAAGGGAGGACCTTAAAGGTTTAATAGTAAAGGGATCTTCTTCGAATGACGACTTTGTACAGTTCCAGAAGGATTTCAATCCTTTTTTCACCCGTATCAACGGCATTATGCAGGTGGCCAATTCACCGGAGGGGGCGCAACATAAGGATTCTCTTTTTAAAGTATACAAGCGTGTGGCGGACTCAACGCTGACAAAATTGGATCAATTTATTGCCGGCAGGCAATCTTCTTATGTATCACCGTTTGTATTGGTGGTGCTGAATCAATTATCTGAGGATGTGGCGGCGCAGGAAAAAAGGCTCAGCTCTCTTTCTCCCGAAGTACAGAAAGGTTATTATGGTCAATATCTGAAAAAGCAGATAGACGAGGCAAAGATCGGGGCTATCGGGTCTGAGGCGATAGATTTCACGCAGAGTGATACAGCCGGGAAAGCCATAACCCTTTCCTCTTTCAAAGGCAAGTATGTACTGGTGGACTTCTGGGCCAGCTGGTGCGGCCCCTGCCGTATGGAAAATCCCAACGTGGTAAATACCTTTAAGAAATTCAAAGATAAGAATTTCACCGTGCTGGGCGTTTCTCTGGACAAGGCCAAGGAACCCTGGCTCAAGGCCATCAAAGATGACGGTCTTGCCTGGACACAGGTGAGCGATCTGAAATACTGGTACAACGAGGCAGCCGTAAAGTATCACATACAAAGTATTCCTCAAAACTATCTCATCGACCCCAATGGAAAGATCGTCGCCAGGAATCTCCGTGGATCTGACCTACAGACAAAGCTCTGCGAGTTGCTGGGTTGCAATTAATTAATTGATATCCTTGCCTTCCTGTAAGGATTTGAGCAATTTCTCGACGTTGGTCTTATTTATTTGGTCGGGCGCCTGGGGCTGTGCCTTCTGGAGAAAGGCAAGCGCCTTTTTATAATCTCCCATGGCGGACCATGCCCTGGCCATTCCCATATTGGTGGTGAACTCGTTGGGATGCCGGTCATAGTTCATTTTAAAGACATCGAAGGCCTCCCTGCTCTTTTTTTGTGTCAGCAGCATGCGGGCGTACTGATGAACGTCGCCTACCTGGCCCAATGGCAGTGCCTCTTTCATGACGGCATCGGCTTCGGCATTTTTCCCCTGCAGAGCGAGTACCTGGGCCTTGGTGGAAAGGGTCTGAAAATTCTTTTGACCAATGAAAGTACCGCTGATGGCTGTGTTGGCCCAGTCCAGGGCTTCATCCAGGTCGGTGTTGCGTTGTATACAGAATTGTGCTGCCTGCACCCAGGCGTTCCAGGTAAACCCTTTATCACTGCGCAGTTCACGGCGGAAAGAGGCTAATTGTGTCTGTATGTAGTCGGTTTCTACTTTAAAAGGTATGGAGAGCTTTTCCCATTCGAGGGCGATGGTAGCGGAGTTTTCTTTCTGGTCCTTGAACTCATAGCGTAGCCATTCCACGTTGTTGTCCAATGGTACGGGTTTTACCTTTATCCTGAGCGCATCTTCTTTGGGGTCGTAGAAGAAGCTGCCCCATGAAGTAGCGTTCTTTGAGAATATCACCGTGCACTCGGAAGGATCATAGCCGATGAACAACGCATAGGTGCCTGCGGGGAGGTCTTGTCCTTCGATCTTTACATCTGTGTTGAAGGAGATAGTGGTATTCTCATTGGCTCCTGCCCTCCAGGGAGCGGCTTTGCTGGTGCCGAACCCCTGATCGGTGTAACCGGCAGGAACCAGTTTTCCCCATATCTGTCCTTCTCTTCCTTTTACACCGGGACGATCGTAGGTGAGGACCACATTTGTAATGCCGACCCATTCGCTGACGGAGGCTTTTTTATTACCTCCATTGGGAAGGGTGGTCAATTGAGCATGTGAGGGAACGCTTATTCCGAATAGGAATAATACCAGCAGGATGCCGGCGGTCAGACCTTTTTTCATATGTGCATGTTTTGGTGAGAAATGTGTAGCCATCCAAATATATATCAACTACTGCCGGAAGGAAACCCTTTTATACTGAAGTGGGACAAATTGGAGATAAAGTCGGGAAAAGGGGGGATAAATGGTAGGGTTTCCGGCAGGGTTACCTGGACCTCAGGGATCTTTCCACCTCATGTCTGTACATCCTGCCAATGGGAAGCTCCTGCCGGGCTATTTCGATTAATTCACTGGTGTATGATTCTATCTTATTGAGGGACACGATATAGCTGCGATGGATACGGATAAAATCACCGGCCGGAAGGCTGCTCTCGATGGAGGATATGGGTTGTCTGGTAACGATCCGTTTTGAGGTGGTGATGATCTTGCAGTAATCTTTCAGGCTTTCGATATAGATGATATCGTCCAATGCGATCTTTTGTACTTTCCGGTCGGCGCGGAGATGGATGAAGCGATCACTTACAGTTTCTTTCTTTGTGGGAGATGGGGTTGTATCCTGTACGGGGAGGCCGATGACTTTATTCACAGCTTTCAGGAAGCGTTCGAAAGTGATGGGTTTTAACAGGTAGTCCACTGCATCCAGTTCGAAACCTTCCACGGCGAATTTCCGGTAGGCGGTGGTAAATATGACCTTGGGAGGGTTTTTCAGGGTACGAATGAATTGTGTGCCCAGTATCTGGGGCATCTGGATATCGAGGAACAGGAGATCGATGTTTTGTTGCCGGAGCATAGCCAGCGCCTGGACGGCATTCATACAGACGCCTACCAGGCAAAGAGAGGGAATGGCAGCTATATGACGGGTCACGACATCGAGGGCAGGCGGTTCGTCATCGACGGCGAGACAGGTGATTATTTTATTGTTTGACATGGTCATATGGCTGAGAGATGTTGGGTTGGAGGGGTATTTGCACCAGGGTCCGGAATATTTGGGGGGTAGGATCGATCGTCAGTAAGTGGCTGCCGGGATAGAGTAGTTCCAGTCTTTTGCGGACGGTGCTTAGTCCAATGCCTCCTTTTTCATTTTGGGGTAAAGGATGGAAAGGTCTGTTATTGCTTACTTCCATTTTTAGTACGGCATCCCGGATGAAGATACGCATTTTGATCCAACTGCCTTCCATCATCTGGCTGGCCCCGTGTTTGAAAGCGTTTTCGACGAATGGGATCATGAGCAAAGGGGCGATCATCTTACCCTGGTGGTTGCCGTCTATGGAAAACTCTACGGAAAGCCGTGGACCATATCTCACTTTTTCCAGTTGTATGTAGTCTTCGATCATTTTCAGCTCTTTTTCCAGGGGGACCAGGCTGGCTGCACAGTCTTCGATCATATAACGCATGGTCCCTGAAAGGCTTTCCGCCAGTCCAACGGCATCAGCGGGTCTGTCGTACGAGTACGAATAGATATTATTCAGGGTGTTAAAAAGGAAATGAGGGTGAACGCGGGCTTTTAGCAATTGTGATTCCGCATTGGCATTTTCGCGAAGAAGGATCTCTTTTTCCTCCATCTTTTTATGATAGAGTTTTAGCATCCGGATGACAAGGAATACGGCGCATACGGAAGGAGGGCCATAGCCTATATAACCCCAGAAGGAAGCCCAGCGTGTGAGAAAGGTCGCAGGGTCGTTGGCGGGACTCGAGTGGTTCATATACTGTGCTAACTTGTCATCGAGATATTGGATCAGCAGCATATAAAGGAAGCCGATGGTAAAGAAGGCGATATATTTTTTTTTCAGGAAGAATCGCGGCAGTATGATATAGGCCATTACATAAGTGTATATCATTTCGTTGCGCAGCTCTGCCAAAAGGGACAGCGACAGACTGTAATCGGGCGTATCATTCAGGAGAAACCCGGTGATAAAGGATGAAGAGAGCAGGAACAGGTACCTGGCTGTCCAGAATGCGATATGACGCAGGCTACGCATTTTCCTCCTCCTCATAAAGCCAGCGGCTTAGTTTGTCGGAAAGATCGACGATCTTATCCGGGGCGTCGGGGCTACCTGTTCTGATGCGATGGACGATATTGTCCAGGGACCCCAGAAGGAAGTCAGGATGCAACTTCTTTTTCTCCAGGTCCAGGGCTGTACGTGCCGTCTTTTGAGCCAGGAGCAGATTTTCTTTTACCTGTACATACCAGTTCCTGGTGAACCGGATACCCAGCGCGAGCACACCGGCGATGATGGCATTCTGGCTGTTGATAGAGCCCAGCGCAAATTTTCTCATAAAGGGGACGTGGGCAACATCGCAATGACAGGATTGTTGAAAGAAGAGCAGGCTGAAGAAATAATTTATGAAACTTAGGATAGCATAAAGGAAAAAATAGCCAAGGATGGCGATGGCATATTTTTCTTTACGATGGATATATGGATAGAAGATCGTTAGCGAGACATAGACGCTTATGATACAGGCAGGAAGGAAGCAATACAGGCTGACGAAGGCATAGCTGAATATGTCCCTGGGGTCGAGTTCTTTTATACAATTCGGGGAAATGCTCTGCATGTAGAAATAGAGACTATAGCACGACCAGAACGTCAGATGTCGAAAGAGCTGCGTCTTTTTTGTGGGGGAGAATATGAAGGTGTAAACGGACAAGCGATTGTTGTTTCCATAAAATTAATATTCTCTCATGATTATTCCCCTGAATAGCGACGAATGGCGTTTGTCGCAGATCGGTGGTGTTGGTCGCCGGTCCTGTTGTCGTATGTCTACACAATTACCCTGTTGGACGAAACTCCATCCGTTGCTACAACGGGGGATATTAATTTAGTCCCTGAAATAAAACAAAGACATATGAAGAAGCTATTATTCACCAGCATATGGATCAGCCTCGTCCTGCTGGCCAGCGCACATACAACTGTGCTCGAGAAGGCGACAAGAATTTTTTCCAAGGAGTATAAGGGCGCTGTAAATGCTGAGTGGCAGCCATTAAAAGAAGGCGGCTATGTTTGCAAGTTTACGCTTGGAGGAATTGCTAAAAAGGCATTTTATGACAAGAGTGGAAACTGGCTGAGCACGGTGGCCGGGTATACCGAAGGTCAGATGCCCAGAGATGTAAGAAGGATAGTACTTAGTAACTACTATGATTATTCGATCCTGTATGTCCATGAGGTCAACATGCCTCGCAGGCCCGCTGTTTATATGGCGCAGGTGAAGTATGGGAACCTGATTAAGATATTGCGGGTCGTTGAAGGAGAAATAGAAGAAGTTCGGGAACTGGAGGTGACGGAATAAAGAACGTTTTTTTTGAATGATCATTAAGCGAAAGTGAGAGGCCCCTTTTCAGGGGCCTCAACGTTTATATATACGTCCCTATTTCAAAAAGAACAACAACCCCAGCTCGAGATCCCCTTTAGAATAGGCTTTCAGCGTAGACGGCTGGCTGGAATAGATCACCGTAGCCTGCGCAAATTTTAAGATCCTCAGTCCGGCGCCCGCCGTTATATTTTTTGTCGAATGGTAGATGCCGAACAAGTTTACCCTTTGGCCCAGAAAGGTTATATTCGCGCCGGCGTCAAGGATATTATCGTTGCCGGCAAACCCCCTGTAGGCGATCCTGGGTTCGACAGTGATCTCATCCTCCTCCTCTTCGTCCCCTTGAACGACCCATTTATAAGAGGCTGAAAGGAAAAAAGTGGGTCTGTCCGCAATGTCTTTTTCATAATGGCGCGTATACGACACCAGGTTGGGCAACGCCGCCTGGACAGTAAGATATTTGTCTGTATAAGCCAGCCCTCCATCCATTTCAAACTGCATGGACTGGTCGTTGTATTGAACGAGGGTGGGATCGCTCGGATCACCGTTGATATCTATCATATTCAGCCTGCGCTGAACGCCGCCGGCGGAGACGCCGAAATGCAGACGCTGTTCGTTTTGCCCCAATCGTACATGATAGGAAAGGCTGCCCATTATCTTTGTCGTGGTCAGCAGCCCTGCCTTGTCGGAAAATATATTCACACCTGCTCCCAATGTATTTGAGAAACCATAGTCCGCACTGCCATAGACGGAGACGGGAGCATTGTTGATGGTCCCCTGCTTCCGGTAGCCTGCCGCGATAGTCGCCTGCCCGGACTTTAATCCACTCATCGATGGATTGAACAGGTATTGGTTTTGAAAATAGCCTGCACCAAAAGTATTGTCCTGCGCCCTGTCTTGCTTTACCAAAAGGAGGCCCAGCATGGCAAAAATGATATGATGGAGAAAATATCTATTCATTTTATCAAATATTTACAATAGTTAATGATGATCCCGGACGATGGTCAGCATTCCTGTCGCCGGCTTGCTACCGTTGCCCAGGTCCACCACATAATAATAAGCGCCTTCTTCCAGGGGTTTGCCTCCATAGGTGCCATCCCAGTTATTGGAATAATTCTTTTGCATGAATACCAGCCGGCCCCGTCGATCGAACACTTTTACCACATTATCCGGTATATTTTGAATACCCCAGATGACCCATGTATCATTCTTTCCATCTCCATTGGGCGTCAGGACATTTGTAATGACCAGCGAGTCGGGGGGTGTCACGGTGATCTCTGCCGTAGCGCTGCAGCCCTGCGGTGTAGTGCCTGTGACAGTATAGGTGGTCGTCTGTATGGGCCGGACCCGCAGGATGAGCAGGTCAGCAGGGCCTTCGATGCCCGTCGTCCCGCTCCAGGTATAGCTGGTATTATCCGGCGCGGTGGAACTGGCCGTTAGCGTGATCAGCTGATACCGGCTTGTTTCTGTAGCCGGCTTGTCCGCCGTAATGGCTACCGTCAACGGAACAAAATAGATCCTGACAGGGAATACCGCGCTGTCCACGCCAAAATTCAGGGTGCCGCCATTGTCTTTCACGGTGATCAGGATGGTGGCAGAGTCGCCTGACGTTGCCAGCCCGGTGGTGGTGAAGCGATAATGGACGACGCCATCTACGATATCCGGGGAGAAAGTGAATCCCGTAAAAAAGGCCAGGCTGTCGGCGGTCACGGCGGTTACCTTCATAGTCTGCCATCCTTCATTGCGACCACCGGGTACAAGCCCGCTAAAAGAGAATGGATAATCACCCCGGCCACCGCAGATCTTCCGGTAGATGATGGGAACAGTTGTCCGGGGCGGGGTATTACCGCCTGTTGTGATCAATGTAAGGACATTGGAATACCCGGAGCTGCCCTGACCATTATAAGACCGGATGCGATAGTAATACACGGTGCCCGGCGAGACAGTGGAATCGTAATAGCTGGTGGTATTGGCAGGGAGGTCGGCTATCTGTGTAAAGGTGATGGAATCCTGAGAACGCTCCAGTTTAAAACCCGTCTCGTTGTACGACCTGTCGATCCATTGCAGTCCGACGACGGTGTCGCTGGTAAAGCTTGCTGTCAGATTACCCGGCATCAGCGGGATGCCCGGTGTGAAAGATGTTGTTCCCACCGCCACATTGGACCATCCCGTAACGGCTGTCGGTCTGGGGCCGATGGCCTGTATCCGGTAGTAATAAGTCGTACTGTCGGGCAGACCCGTGTCGGCATAGGATAGGGGTGATGCGGGAAGACTATCTGCCAATGTTGTGAAATAAAGCCCATCAGTGGATCGCTGCAGTCTGAATTTATTCACGGTCTTCGAAACGCCTTCACTCCAGGAAAGGGAGATAGTAGATATGGTGGTAGCCGTGACCTGTAAAGAGGCTGGCAGTTCCGGCGCCCCATTGTCGACACCGAAGATCTGCCATTCCGCCATCTGGAAGCGGACTCCGTCTGTAGCTCCGTTGTTGGCTGTAAAGTTGATACGATAAAACTTATAGGCCACGGCGCCCGGGTTGGAGAGCGTATACGTGAAGAGCGTACTTCTCGGCGTAGTACCGCCCCACTGATTACTCCGGGTATCCAGGATCACCCAGTTGACGCTGTCATTGGAGCCGGAGAAGGTCCAGTTCCGTGGATCACGGGTAGGCGCATCGTTGGCGGTAGCCAGGGCATAAGAGGTTACGATATAAGATCCCGCCGGTTTATATACCGCGGAAAGATCGCCGCCGGCCTCCGTCGTGAATACCAGCCATTTGGTGTACACGTTGTTGTCGATGAGATGGGAGGATCCCTCCGATGCATTTGGTCCCCCGCGGTTATCCGCACTGACATACAGTTGTCCGCCATCATCGGTAATATCGGCAGGCATGGATGTAATATTGTTTGTGGTCAGTTTTACGGTATCCGACCACGGCGAGGCGGAAAGATAATTGGCGGCTCTGATCCGGTACCAATAGCTGGTATTGGGAGTCAGCGATTCGACGGTATAGGAGTTTACTGACCCATCGAATTTTCCAAACAGACTATAGTTGATCCCGTCGGTGGATTGTTGCAGCTCGAAATGACCGGGCGCCGGCGTATTAAAGGTGAAATTCCAGGACAGGACGGCTTCCGTGCCGGTGGGCGCCATTCCTTTGAGGACAGGAGTATGCGTCAGTGTATCGCTGACGGTGACGATCTTCACCGTGTCGGAATAAGGAGATGATCCCAGGTAATTGATGCCCTTGATCCGGTACCAATAGGAAGTCCCGCTGGACAGCGTGCTGTCCGTATAATTGGTCACCGACTTATCCACTGTTTTTAAAAGGGTGAAATGCTGCCCGTCGGCTGATCGTTCAAGGGCAAACTGTCCGGCCGTGCTCATGACCAGGCTCCAGGAGAGGTTTGCCTGGGTGCCGACGGATCCCGGAGCGCCGTTGAGCACAGGCGCCTGTAATGAATCCGTCACCTCCACGATGTTGGAAAAGGGAGAATTGTATTGAGCGTTGCTCGCCCTTACCTTATACCAATATGCGATGGTAGTATCCGCAAGTGTATCCGTATAGGTCAGGGTCGACTGGTCTGTCTCGTGCAGCAACGTAAAATTGATTCCATTGGAGGATTTATATAAATCATAATTGCCTGTCCCTTTGATGACGGAATTCCATGACAGTGTCACCTGGCTTCCGGACCGGGTCGCTGCGGAAAGGACAGGCGCGGCATTCAGCGTCCCGTCATAAGCCATCACTCCACTCAGGGCTAAAAGACCGAATTTATCCCCGAAGCCTTTAAAGGTGTATCGATAATAGGTATAGCTGCTGGTATTGGAGAAATTTCCCAAGATCTCCGCTCCATTTACAGCCCGGACATCCAGTCGGGTCCAATTGCTGCTGTCATTCGAAGCTGCCAGGCCGATGCTGTCGCTGGAGTAATCTCCGCTATAAAAATACACGTCATAGCTCACCAGTTTTGCCGCCTGCCTCAGTGTAAATGTCAATGTCACCGAATCAGAGGCCGGAGGATACATGTACACGAGGTTACTGGTAGAGCCGTTGATAAGATCCCCGGCGGAACCATAAGAAAGGGGCACTGAAAAGGTAATGCTGCTGACATTCGCCGGAGAAAGTACTGTTACCTGGGCATCGGTCATCTTCATGAAAAAAGCCGTTGCGAGGAGCAGGCCTATTTTTTTATACACTGTCATAAAGGGGCTTTTATCATTGTCCGTTGATAAAATCATATTCGTTGGGATTGAGACAGCCTGCCGGCACGGCGAGGGTCATGTTCTTCAAGGTACTGGCGATGGGGTTATAAAAGGACGGAGAACCTCCCCCGACGTTATAGACCATGACGCCCCCTGCCCCATTTTTTATCAAACCTTGCAGGTCGGGATAGCCACCACCATCCTCGCAGGAGGCAAAGCATTTTTTGTTTGGGAAATTGTATGTGCCGTAATTGGGGTCTTGGGGATAAAAGGCGGAAAAGGCGGCGTCGCATATATCTCCCATTTGCTTGCCGTTGTAAGACCCGGACCCGCCGCCATAAACATAATAGCATAGGAAAATATCAGGCAGCAGTCTCTTTATTTCCGACATGACCATTACATATGAATTAGGGTCAGCGCCGGATACATAGTTGGAATATTCATCGTCGCTCAATACAGCGGCAAAATTCTTCTGTCGCACCTGGTAGGCCACCAGCTGCGCAAAGGCCGTGGCGTCCGCCAGGTTCTTGAAATTGCTCCATCCCGCGTCATCGTGATTCCCCAGCAGGGAGATCCCTACTTTCATCCCGGTGTTTTGCACCTGCTTGAACGTTCCGTTCTTGATCATGGCCTGCCATTCGGGGTTATAAGAAACATACGCCTTCCCGGTATTGGGGTCGATATTCAGATTGGCTGCAAAAGGTAAAGCCAGGTCGAACAGCTGCTTCCCGTTTTTGTCCAAAAAGCAAGTCACGTTATGGAAGAGATGGTCGTTTACTTCGACGATGGCGATAACCATGTTCTTTTTATGGAACAGCGAATTGGTGTCTACATTGCCTGTCACCGCCGCCATCGAGTCCACGATACGTATGGAATCCTGTTTTTCTTTTGCCACTTGTTCGACCCATGCGGCTTGTGCAGCGGTCAGCTGGGTCAGCGATCCATCCGCCGTCTCCGGAAATTGTTGTGCGGTCTTTATCTTGCTGCAGGCGGTCTGTAATAAGGTGCTGCCAAAAAAAATAATTAGAAGATATTTCATATTCAACCGTTTGTTTTTATTGTTTGTCCCACCATATCCTGCCTGTGGGTAGATCGCTGCCTCCCATACGTTGCAGGGCCGTTTGATAGTTGGCAGGATTCGTTTGATTTTCGGTCAACGGATAAGGCAGACGGCGGGGGATTGTTCCGGCAGTGATATTCCCCTGGTAATTCACGGGGGACAGTACCGGGTAGCCGCTTCTCCGCCAGTTGCTCCAGGCTTCAGTAAAGTCGAAAAGGGAGGCAGCCCAATATTCCGAATTGATCATTTTCAAAGTATTGTCCGGGGAGGATCCGTCCAGGGTCCGTCTGTTCAAATAGGCGGTGATCGTGTCGGCGGGTATGGTCAGCGCCGCATCCCACACCGGCAAATTCTGCAAGGCGCCCTGTAACCCGTTTTGGAAATGCTGTGCTGCCGTGATGGCGCCCATATTCCAACCCCTTGTTTTTGCCTCTGCCAGCAGGAACTCCGTCTGGGCATAGCTGATCAGGAATACAGGCAGGTTTTTCCGGGTAAAGACGGCCATCTTCGGACGGGCATAGTTGCCCAGGGGAGACAGATTGTTCCCGGTGCCGGTGGGTCCAGGGTAGCCGGGAGCATTGGCGATGGCCATAGGTCCGCTGAGATCGTAACCGTTGGGCATTCCGGCAGGCGCTTCGTGTACCGTACCTGGGGGGGCGGGTTGCTGGGTTGTATAGGCCAACCCGTTATGCGTAATATCATTATTGAAAGCAAGCCCTGTATCGGCTTTTTCAGTCAGTGCATACAGACGCGGGTCATTGGCCACGGTCAGATAATCTATAAATGTCTTGCTCCATCGCACCTGTTGGAAGTCCTGCCCGTAAATGGAATTGGCCGTCTTGTTGATCGTGGCTGCATTTGGTCCTCCATCCAGTTTTACCACGGCGTTATCCGACGCCCCGGCAAAAGTATTTCCGGCTGCCTGCTCCGCATAAGTCTGCGCGGTGACAGGGTCCACTTTGGTCAATCGCATGGCCACCCGCAGCATGATCGAATACCCCAGTTTCTTCCATTGTCCGATGTCGCCGCCATAGAGGAGATCCCCGGTGGCCAGTGGTTTACCGGCATCCAGTTTGCCGATGGCGTCACTCAGGCGGGAAAGCATATCCTTGTAGATATCGGATTGCTTATCATAGGCAGGGGTAATGATACCGGATTTGGCCATCCCGGCCTGGAAATAAGGGATGTCCCCATAAATATCGGTGATCCGTTGCATGATCAGCACCCACATGATGCGGCTCATCTGTATCAGGTTGGAATACAGGATGGGGTCTTTTTCCTGCGCCAGGATCTGGGCTTCCACCAGTTGACCGGCGTCGGACATCCCGTCACTGAAAAACCGGGTGTTGTAGCTGCCATTGGTGAGGGTCTGCGTATATTTATCGCCTCCGCTGTAATAGTCGAAGGTAGAAGAAAACTGCTGTGTCATACATGACAGCTCCTCCAACTGGTATTCGGTGACATTGCCATAATCCAGCTCGGCAGTCGTGAGCAGGTAATTAGGATCGAAATTCGATGTGTTCGCCTTGGTCGGATCGGTGTTGATGTCATTGAAATTCTTTGTACAGCCGGCCATTGCAACGACTATGATTGGTGCAAGCAGTATAGGAAGCGTTGAGCCTTTCATTACTTTTTAAATTTTATATTCACATTGATGCCGTAGGTACGGGTAGACGGAAGTCCGCCGCCTTCCAGTCCCGCATTACCCGGCAGAGACGAAAAGTTATCTTCAGGATCAAAATTTCTTGTATGTTTTAGCAGCGTGAGCAGGTTGCGCGCAACCAGCGACACATTGATGGATGCAAAGGGTGTCTTTTGCAGCATACCCGGCGGCAGGAGATAGCCCGCCGTAACTTGTCGCAATTTGATAAAACTGCCGTCAAAAACAGAAATGGTCGATATACTCTTTACCAGCCCCTGGTAATAGTCCTGTGCAGCTACTACCGTGGTGTTCGGCCCGCCGTCGATGTCGACGCCTTTAGCCAGCACGCCTGTTTCGCGGCCCGGCAAGGTGGATTTATTCAGGCCATAATAGATGCTGAAAAAATCCGTTCCGGATAAGACCTTACTGCCAAACCGGTAGTCCACCAGGAAAGAAAAAGTGAATCGTTTGTAGAGAAACTCGTTGTTCAGACCGCCATAATATTTGGGCAGCCCGGATCCCATCGGCTTTACATTACCCCTTACAGGGATGCCGTTGTTCATTATGATATTGCCATGTGTGTCGTACTGGTAGTCGTATGCCATGATCTGGGAAACGGGAAGTCCCTGTACGCTGGCCACGAATGCTCCGTTGCCATAAGGGCCTACCGATGGTCTGTACTGTCCTTGTCCTGTCTGCTGTATCGAGGCCCCCCTGGAAGTGTCTCCGATGTCGATGAGTTTGTTGTCCACTTGCGTGAAGTTGAAAGAGATATTCCAACTGAGATCCCTTGTCTTCACCGGTGTTCCGGACAGCGCCAGCTCGATACCTTTATTCTCCGTCGAGCCCAGTGGAACATAGGTAGAGCTATAGCCTGTGGCGATACTGATGGTCTTGGCGATGAGCTCGCCCGCGGTGCGACGGTGGAACCAGGTGAGATCCAATCCGAACCGGCCTTTCAACCATTTCAATTCCAGCCCCGCTTCATATTCTTTTAGCCTGTAGGGTTTCAGGTTCCTGACATCGGAGGTCTGGGGCAGCGTATTGCCAAAGGCCAGTCCGGCGTTTGTACCTGTCTGCACCTGGTAATACGTAGAGGTCTGGTAAGGGTCGGCCTGACCACTGGTCTGCGCATAGGACAACCGCAGCTTGCCAAAATCGAGTCCGGACGATGGCAGCAGGTTGGTAAATATAAAGCTGGAAGATATAGATGGCGTAAATATGCCCCGGCGCCCCGCAGGCAGGGTACTGAAGACGTCATAGCGTCCGGTGGTGCTCAATGTGAGGAGAGATCGATAGGTCAGGTCCAGTGTATAATAGCCCGAATTGGTCTGCAGTTTTGAATACTGGTAAACAGGAGTGGTAGACACCAGATTGGTGACGGTATACAGAAAGGGCGTTTTCCATTGATTGCCGGAGCTGCCTTCCTTTTCGTATTGATACTTGCGGACGCTGCCTCCCAACGCGGCATCCAGGGAAAATTCCTTGAGCAGCCGGTGGGAGTACCCCGCCAATACGTCCAGGTTTAGTTCGGTCGTTTGTGCTTTGGACTGTTCGTCCAGTCCGCCCCGGCGGGAAAAGCCCGCACCCGTGGGCGTTACTTCAAAAAGACCGTCATTGATGAGGTCCAGACCCGCACGGGTTTGGAGATAAAGGCTTTTAGAAAAATCATAACGAAGGACAGTCGACGAGATGAGTCTGTTCCTGGACGTATTTGTAATGAATTTACTAACGGCAAACCAGGGGTTCGTCTGATAACCGTCCGAATTCATGGCGTTCTCATACCCATTGACGGGATTATAACCCGGCTTTAAATAATAAGGATCGACATTGGCGGGAAGAATGGCCATGGTAAAATTGGGATTCCGGCTCATATCATTCAGAAAAGGCCGGTTTTTTACATTCTCATTGATATAGTTGACCATCGTCGTCAACTTGAGGTGACCGGTGATATCCTGATTGACATTGAGATTGGCGGAGTATCTTTTCAGGTTGCTGTTGGGAATAACGGATTCATTATCCATTTGAGAAAGAGAAAGGCGCATGTTTCCTTTTTCTCCTCCGTTGACAAAGGACAACGTATTTATAACTACGGGGGCGATCCTGTAAAAATGGTTGTATTGACCGGCGACGGGTTTGTAAGGGTGTTCTTTGCCATCCATAGCTATTGCCGGGCTTCCGTCCATCTTTCCCCCCCAACTGTTCAATCCATCCACGGTGAGGTCGCTGAGGCTCATCGGGCGCTCGCCATTCAGGCCGGCTCCAAAGGCTTTTTGATAGTCTTTATTATTTATAATACTGTTGAAGCTGAGATTGCCATTATATTCTACCCCGAAACCCCTGACGCCTTTGCCACTCCTCGTCGTGATCTGAATGACGCCATTGGAAGCCCTGGTGCCATAAAGTGCGGACGCGGTAGACCCTTTGAGCACGACTATGTTCTCTATATCGTCAGGATTGATGCTGGAAATACCGTCGCCCTGATCGGCGCCGCCATAAACTCCTGCGGAACCTTTTTGGGTATTGTCCATTGGTACCCCATCGATGACGAACAGGGGGCCTGTGGCCGATGTGAAGTCGGAGATACCTCTTATGAGGATGCGGGCGGAGCTGCCGGGACCGCTGTTGACGCCGCTGATATTTAATCCGGCTACTCGTCCGGTGAGGCTGTTGGCGACATTGGGTTCTTTAGCCTGGTTGAGCAGGCTGCCGTCCACCCTGGTAGATGCATATCCGATTTTCCGGGCGGCTTTTGAAATGCCCAGAGCGGTGACAACGACCTCTTCATTGGCGCTGATGGCGCCGGTCAAGATAATGTTTATCATGTCGCCTGTGACTGTCATGGATTGAGGGGTATACCCCACGTACGATATTTCCAGCACAGCCGCCTCATCCGGGACGGCGAGGGAGAAATTGCCGTTCTCGTCTGTTCTTGTCCCTATGGAGGTACCTTTCAACCTTACAGAGGCGCCTGGCAGAGGGGCTCCGTCCATATTTTTTACGATACCTTTTACAACGCGGCCAGGCGGGCCCAGAGAATGGGCTACGCTGTCTGCCGCTGTCGTTTTCAGGGAGTACAGCAGGATCTGGTTTTTCACCACTTCATATCCGACCCTGATGGGTTGAAATACTTTTTCGAAGAAATCTTTTAGCCGTACATTTTTGCCAGTGAAGGAGATCGTTTTTGTCAGATCTATGGCGGTCGGGCTATATATAAATTTTATCTTTGTTTGTTTGTGAATGTCCGAAAGCACTTCTTTTATTGTCCTGTTCGAGAAGGACAAGCTCACCGTCGAGTCCAATATGGACTGGGCTTTTGCATCCCCTGCGCTGACGGAAAGAAAGAAGCCTATGGCCAATAAAGTAAAATTTATAATTCTCATGCTATAGAAAATTTTTCTTTTTAATGAGATAGCGTATCCCCGGCGGGCATAGACGCCCGCATATATTTAGAAACAGTAAATACATAAATGATCTGACAGGAAGCGAATGGGTCAGATGCAGCCTTTTCCTTTGATCAGGATCTTTGTGCCTTTTATTTCATAACTAATGCCTATCGCCCGGCAAATGATGTCCAGCTTTGAATACAGGCTGGGGTCGCCGATGTCGCCGGTGAACAGGCAATTGTTCAATGCTTCGTTTTCCAACTCTATCTCTATTCCATAATCCGTCGTTAACAAACCGATGATCGTTGCCAGAGGGACTTTGTCAAGGTCATACCGGCCGGCCACTGCCGCTGAATCTCCGGCAGATGCTTTATTCAATACGGGCATTGGGTTGTTGACGAGAGAAGTACTGAAAAGATGTTTGCTTTCGATGTAAAGCACTTTTTGATTGGGTGTTATGATGACCCCGCTATTTTTTGTCTTTTTGCCGTGCGGGTTTATTTTTACTTCATTTTCGTATACCTCTACTTTACCAGTGATGACCTCTACCGCCACTTCATTTGTGTTTTCGTCGTGCCGGATATAGAAGCTGGTGCCAAGCACTCTTGTTATCAGATCATTGTGATAGACCATGAAAGGGTTGCCGGGATGTTTTGCAATATCGAAGAAGGCTTCCCCGTCCAGGGCCACTTCCCGCCTGCCACCGCTGAAATGCGGGGGGTAGACCAATGTTGCTGAGGGCTGCAGGATGACATGGCTGCCGTCTTCCAATTGTATCTTCATGGGTTTGCCTGATGTATTGATCACACGTTGATTGTCTTTTGTCAGCGAGGCTGCACCTGCTATCAGGTCTTCACTTCCACGTTTGAGTACACCAGAGAATATTATCGAACCGATCAGCAGGACCAACAGAGCAGCCGCCACAGTAATTCGACGGATCATTCTTTTGCGGCCGATGTTCCGGATAAGGGTTGTGTTTTCTTCTTGTGTCGCCAGTATCTTTCCAACGATGAGCTGCGATCTTATTGCATCCAGCCCCGATCCTTCCACGAGAGGGGATCGCAGCTTTTGCAGAATAAATTTTTCCTGTACGCTGTCATAATCGGTAGAGCCGATGTATTCGAAGAGCTCGGCCAATTCTTCATCGGTACAGGCGTCTGCAATATATTTTTCAAACAGTTTTATCAGTCGTTCAGACGAGTGCATCGTTGGTAGTTGCGAATGATTAGTGTGTAAACTTCTCTTTTATATAGACACCCCGGATCATGACCAGGAGTACAAGCTTTTCAAAATAATTTGAACGATAAGTAGAGATATGATGATCCCGTGTTGTTTCAAGCAGTATTTTATAGCTGTCAACGCCCGTGACATATGCGTTTTAACGGTAAGTGGTGAAATATGTAGCCGGTGGCCTGTTTCTTCATAGGAAAGATGTTCATCTTTAATCAGATGGTACACTGCCCGTTGCTGGGTTGATAATTGTGAAAGTGCGGATTCCACCAGCGTTTTGTATTGGCTTGTCTCTATCTTATGGTCTGTGGTGTTTTCCACTGTAGCCACCTGCCGGAGATAGCCGTGTTTCGACTTCCATTCTCTTGCCAGCCGCCGATTGTTATTAAGGATAAGATGTTTGGCAACTACGTATAGCCAGGATTCCAGGGATCTCACCCGGGGCAGGGTTTTCCGGTGCAGCCAGACTTTCATAAAAGTGTCCTGAACGATCTCCTCGGCGAGCGCGGGGTTCTTGACAAAAAGCATTGCCACTTTATAGAGATGGTCTTTATATCTGTGGAAGACGAGTTGAAATGCATATTGGCTGTCTTCAGACAGCATAATCAGTAATTCTGATTCCTCGTAGTTAGTTTCTGGCAACAAGTCGTGGGGTTTTGATTACATATAGGTAAGTTATTTAATTTGTCGGAATAAAAAAGGAATTTTTCCAACTATTAGCTAACCTGTTCTATTCTTTAACAAGTACGGTCTTGTAAATGGTGCCTCCCTCGATGTCCTTGATGTACAGCTGATAGGCCCCCAACTGCAGGGATTGGAGATCGTCCAGAGGGACATGATTTGTACCTTTTTTCAGTCCAACGCCCAGGATCCGTCTGACCCTTTTGTCTTTTGATTCGACCAACAGTATGATGCAATTCTCATTTTCCGCACAGGTTATTTCAACCCGGATAATAGAATTAAATGGATTTGGAGACACAAAGACAGCTGTAGTCATTAACCCCTCTTTTATTGAAGACACCGCCAGAGAGGGTGAGGAGTACAAAGTATAAAATAATTATTGCAATTGTCTTTTGTACAGCTGTATGGTATTTTCATATCCCAGGTAGAGCGCATCGCAGATGAGGGCGTGTCCGATGGATACCTCTGCGAGCTGGGGTATATTTTGGGCGAAGTAGGCAAGGTTTTGCAGGTCGAGGTCATGGCCTGCATTGAGTCCCAGTCCCAGTTCTGCGGCCCGTACGGCGGCTGTCCTGTATGGGATGACGGCCTTTTCCCTATCTATATGGAATCCGTGGGCATAGGCCTCTGTGTAGAGCTCTATACGGTCGGTGCCAGTTGCGGCGGCGCCTTCTACCATGGCTATCACGGGGTCTACGAAGAGGGAGACGCGGATACCGGCCGTCTTGAATTTCCCCACTATTTCTACGAGGTAATCTTTATGACGGATGGTGTCCCAGCCGTGGTTGGAGGTGATCTGTCCCAATGCATCGGGTACCAGGGTCACCTGATCGGGCCGGACGTCCAGCACCAGGTCTACGAATTTCTGTTCCTGCGAATTGCCTTCGATATTGAACTCAGTCGTGATAATCTTTTTTATATCGTATACGTCCTTATAACGGATGTGTCTTTCATCGGGGCGCGGGTGTACGGTGACGCCATCGGCGCCGAACAGTTGTGCATCAATGGCGGCTTTTACAACATCGGGGTTATTGCTGCCCCGGCTATTACGGAGGGTGGCGAATTTATTTATATTTACGGAGAGCTTTGTCATATAGCAAAGGTAAAGGAAAAAGAAAAGGGCACCGAAGTGCCCCTGTGTCCTGTTGGTCGACTAGGTTGCTCGTATCTTTATTGCTTCACCAGCATGGTCTTGTAGATGGTGTCTCCTGTGGGGGCTTTGATATCCAGTTGATAGGACCCCAATTGCAGGGAATGCAGATTATCCAGCGGGATCTTGTTCACTCCTTTTTCCAGTCCGGCGCCCAGCATGCGGATAATCCTGTTGTCTTTCATGTTGGCAAGCAGAATAATGCAATCTCCATTTTCTGCGCAGGTCAATTCAATCTCTATAAAACGGTCGAATGGGTTCGGGTATACCGAAACGGCTGTGGGCATAGCAAAAATTAAAATTGATCACGATTCACCTTGGTGATAACCCTTACGGGTATCAGTGCCGGCATTTTCCGGTCAGTAGCTTCAGACGTAATAAGTTCGTGGATGAAGGTTTGGATGGACTGAAGGAGAGCTTTCATAATTGACGGTTTTAATAGGATAAGGGCCATTTTCCGGCCAAAAAATCAACTGTCTGCAAATCAGCCGTTTATTCTCCGCAAAGTAAATAATTTTATCCCATTATGGGAAAAATAAGTTAAATCTGGGAAAAAATTGCGTATTACTACTATGAAAATCTGCGGAAAACACGATTTTTTTCCTGCGAATAAGACGTAGAACGAATGGGCGGAGGGAGTCTTCTAAAAGCGGCCGACCAGTTTTAGGTTGAGCATACGGGGAGTAAGTCTGTTGGGCATGGCGTAGGTGGTATTAGAAAAGTCCTTTATCAGCATATAAGAGATAGTATTGGCCCTGTCGATGAGGTTGAATACTTCCAGGGTTGCCCAGATGTTCTCAAAATTGCGGAAGGGGCTATGGCTGCGGCGATTGCTTTTTTCGCTGTCCAGCAGCAAGGCGCTGAAGCCAAGATCGATGCGGATATAGGGGGGGATGGTCAGGGCGTTGCGATAGCGGAGGTTACCGGGGATATTGAAGGGCAGGTTGCTGCCATAGAGGAGGTTGAGGAATACTTTTAGGTTTTTGTTTGTGGCCAGGTAGTCCTGCATGTACATGCCGAATGTAAAAAGTCTGTCTGAAGGGCGTCTTACCCAGCCTGCTTTTGTCAGGGTGCTGTCCACCGGCTGGTGTTGTGCATCGAGGGTATAGGTATAGAAGGAGGTGTCGATCTTTTCCCGGGTCTGCATAAAGCCCATGCTGACCCAGCTTTCCGCATCTTTCACCAGCTCGCCGAACAGACGGAGTTCCAGTCCGGCGGCATATGCTTTGGCCTTATTGTCTCCGAAATACTGAATATGGACGTTGTTGATATCGTATGGGTCTACCCGTGACATTTGTTTATAATAGGCTTCCGTGGTCCATCGGAAGGGCCGGTCGCCCAGCCGGAAGTTTTGTTCGAACCCTGCCACTATCTGCCAGCTGCGTTGCGCTTTCAGGTCCTTATTGAGGGTGCCGTCGGGCCGGAGCATTTCTCTGAAGAAAGGGGGTTGGTCATAGATGCCCACGGCTGCCCTGTAGATGATGTCCCTTCTTTGTCGTTTGGGTTTCCAGGAGAGGCCAAGGCGGGGGGATAGCAGCAGCTCTTTGTTTAGCGTGTTGTAGTTGTAGCGTATCCCTCCCTGCAGGGTAACGCCGCCCGGATCGTTGAAGAGGATATTGTCCTGTATAAAGCCTGTCAGGCGGGTGATGGAGAAGTCATCATTTGATCTGGCGGCATTATTGATGGAGGGGTGGCCGGGAATGTAGGGTAATGAGTAGCCTGCTGAATCCTGGTATTGCCATTCGTTCACCTGGCTGTGGATGGTCTGTCTTTCGGCGCTGACGCCCCATTGGAGAAAGTGTTTGTCCAGGGTTAGATAACCTTTATGTGTAGCGTTCCAGACGGCTATATTGAGTCTGTCGCGGGCGTAGTTCTGATAGACGCCGGCGCCCAGCGGGTTGGTGATCAGGCCGAAGGTTGCGCTGCTTTTATCGAAGTCACGTTCTCCGAACAGATAGGCGCCCGTGATGTCGTAGGATTGTCTTTCGTTGTCGCCAAATCGTGAGAGCATCCATTTCAGGCGCAGGTTCTTTTTCAGCTGTTGTGTGAGGGACAGGCCCAGCATATTTGTTTGATAGCGATCGAGCTCCTGTCCGTCAAAATATATGTTCAGTCCAAGATTGGAGGCATAATAGGGAGAGAACACGGAAGATGTCAGCTGGCTGGATTGGGGGATGAGGTGGAATTTGGTTTGGGACAGGGCGCCCATCAGTTCCAGCAGGTGTCTATCATTGAGCTGCCATGTCAGCACTGTCTGGATGTCTGCCGAGGAGGGGGAGTAGTTGCCTTTTGTCTCCTGGTTGCTAAGCAGGGTGCGGTTGGTGCGGCTGCGTGCGCCCAGCAGCCAGGTGATTTTTTTTTTGGCGCCTGTCCCTTCCAGATGGAGGCCTTGTTCCAGTAAGCCCAGGTATGCGGAGCCTCCGAATTCCGACGGCTTTCTGTATTGTATGTCCAGGGCGGAGGACATTTTATCTCCATATTTTGCCTGGAACCCTCCGGTGTAAAAGCTGACGCTGCGGGTCAATTCCGGGTTGATGAAGCTTAGACCTTCTTGTTGGGCATTGTTGACCAAATAGGGCCGGAAGACCTCGAAGTCATTGACGTATATGAGGTTTTCGTCGTAATTGCCCCCTCGTACCGAATATTGGGATGTCAGTTCGTTGTTGGACCCGACAAAGATCTTGAGCAGGCTTTCGATGCCGCCGATGGGGGT
The DNA here is from genome assembly GCA_017307755.1 of Chitinophagaceae bacterium. Lineage (GTDB taxonomy): Bacteria > Bacteroidota > Bacteroidia > Chitinophagales > Chitinophagaceae > Puia. Next base: position 347,242 of record JAFKGQ010000005.1, read on the forward strand.
AGGGATATTGATGGCGTTTTTGGGATTGATCTTTACCAGGCCTGCTTCCCTGTCTGCCCGTTGATCCGAAATAACCACTTCCTGTAATTGGCGGGTCCCTCTTTCAAGACGGACGACTATTTTTTCCTCTTCCTTTTCATTTAGCAAAAAATTGCGTTGTTCGGTCTTGTACCCGGCATAGGAGAACACGAGGGCGAAGGCTTTTTCTGCGGGCACTTTTATACGAAAGGTTCCGGAGTCGCCGGTCAGGACGCCTGACGCCCGGCCTAAGATCGTAACGGAGGTTCCTCCAAGGGGATGCTCGTTCTCGTCCAGTAACTTACCCGATATATAGGCCGATCGTTTTTGTGCCAGTCCGGCCTGGAAAAACAACAGGGAAGGGATCAACAGGACAACGAGTACAATTCTCAATGAAAAAAGCGTTTAAGATGACCGAAATTATGTTTATTTAGCGCTATGAACAAACCCTTGTTGTATTATTTATGCTGTCTGACAGTGTTTTCAGCCTGTGGGAACATGGGATCTTCCTCCAGGATCGCATCGCATGATGACTCCATTACGACACAGAGCGAGACTTCTGCAAAGGTCATTACCAGCGACCTGGACACTTCTTTGGTAGCCCTGAGGACCTTCCAGACCCTTTCGCTGGAGGATGCCATCAGCCAGGTGTGGGAGTTCGAGGATGCCGACAAGGCCCATTGGAATAAGATCTTTTGGGATAGTGTCAACGATATCCGGCAGTATCCTGAACTGGCCCTTTTCCCGGACCATTCCGCCCTGTTGAATCTCCGTTGGGAGATCAAGATGGGGACGTGGACCCTGGACAAGGAAAATGGCGAAATGAGTCTGCTATGGAAAGACGGTTCTGCGGACCTTTTTATTGTGCGGCAAAGGGCTCTTCGACAGATGGAGCTGGCCTGGCATCGCGGGGGGGACCTGGCCCTTGTTCGTCTCAAGTCGGATGCTATCGTACATAGGCGCCCTGTGGAGGACCCGTATTATCCGTCTAACAACCAGTGGAGGATACGGCCGAAGGTTAAAGAAACGCGCGAGCAGCTGCGGCTCCGGATAAGGGATTGTGTACGATGGTATGCGTTGTTTTTTATGGATAACCACAACAGGCAACAGAAGGAGATATCATTCAGCGGTTTGCCCTCATGTTTTGAATGGTATAACGGGGGCATTGGGATGCAGTCGAAATCTTCCCTTGACAAAAAATGGATCGCTTGTTTTTATTCCGATGACCAGGCTTATATGGCGTATGATATGATCGCTGCCGAACTGGGGAAGCATGAGCTGAAATGGCCGGAGCATCCCACCAGCTGGGTTAAGCAGACGGGGGAGGTATTGCAGCAGCTTGCCGGGAAATTCCGGGATTAGTTTGCGTTCTTCAGCGCTTTTATCGTAGCCTTTGGATCGGCGGACCGGAAGACATTGCTGCCGGCTACCAGGACGTCGGCGCCTGCCCTTAAGATCGGGCCTGCATTTTCGGTGGTCACGCCACCGTCGATCTCTATCAGCGTGTCCAGTCCTCTTTCATGGATCATTTTTTTTAGGTTGCGGATCTTCTGAAAAGTATGGGGTATGAATTCCTGGCCGCCAAAACCCGGATTTACGCTCATGATGAGGACCATGTCCAGGTCCTGAAGGATGTCGCTCAGCAGCTCGACGGGAGAATGCGGGTTGAGGGCCACGCAAGCCTTCATGCCGAGGGATTTGATCTGTTGAATATTCCGGTGCAGATGGCGGCAAGCTTCCAGGTGGACGGTGAGTCTGTCGGCCCCTGCTTTTTTGAAGGCCTCGGTATAATTTTCCGGTTGTTCAATCATCAGATGGACATCGAGGGTCTTGGTGGTGGTCTTGCGTATCTGTTCGATCACAGGGAGGCCAAAGCTGATGTTGGGTACAAATCGTCCGTCCATAACGTCCAGGTGAAACCAGTCTGCCTGGCTTTCATTGAGCATTTTACATTCTTCTTCCAATCTGAGAAAGTTGGAAGCCAGCAAGGAAGGTGCTATTATCGCCATAGTTGATGATTGTTGTGTTTTTATTTAAGTCTTCGTATCGCGTCCCTGGCTTCTGTGAAGTCTTTGTCCAGTGCCAGCGTACGTTGATAAAAAAGGATGGCCTCCTCTTTATGCCCCGTGGCTTCGTAGCAGCGTCCCAGCCAATAATATCCGTCGGGATATGTATTAGAAACCCTTATGGCCATCTGGAAAACTTCCTGGGCCTCTGTATATTTCTTCTCATGAAAAAGTATGATGCCTTTTTCGAGATAGGCATCCGTGAATTTCCAGTCACGCCGGATACAGGAGTCGAATTGTATGAGGGCTTGTTTATTCTCGCCGATATTGGAATAATAAATGCCTTTGATGAACAGCGGGTCGATGAGTTCGTGGGTGCTGTCCTTTTGCAATACTGCGTCGCATATGTCTATGGCGGCGGAATTCCTATTCTCTGCGTAAAGATGCGCCAGTTCGAGGGCATAAGTATTGATGGGTTGCAGTGACCAGGCTTTCCGGAGTGCTTTCAGTGCAGAGGCGGTATCCCGGATCTTTTCCAGCAGCAGTCCTTTTTCGTACCAGGCTTCAAAGTTGAGGGAATCACTTTTTAGCATGTCGTCGTATAGTTGTAAGGCTTCTTTTGTCTGTCCCGACTGTTGGTAGAGATCTCCCAGCATATTGGAAAAGCTTTGATTGCCCGGAAATTTTTGGCGGCATTCCTGCAGGAGCCGGACAGCATCCTGAAGATGGCTGATGATGGTAAGGGTGGAAGCATAGCGAAGACCTGTTGCTTCGTCGGGATGAAGTTCCCAGGCTTTTTGAAAATCCGCAGCTGCCAGTTCGTGAAGATCGTTCCTTGACAGGAGCTCAGCTCTTTTATAGTACAGCCCGGCCCTATCTTCCTTGCCGGACCGGCGAATGCTGTCGGTGAGTGTTGCGTAGGGAGGGTTTTTCAGGATGGAAGTGTTTTCCTCCCCGGCGTTCTTATCATCTCCATTACAGGCTGCCATTAACAAACCGATGCTCAGTAGCATACTTAATATGTCCGGAAAATGGGTCTGCTGAAAAATATAACCCATTTTCCGGAAAGATCTAACGTCTGTCCTTCGGACAACGAACCTCCGGTTCGTTCTGAAGCTGTTCATGAAGCAAATCTACGTTTATTGCGTCAATACCGTAAATGTTTGCGTACGACCATTGCCGATGACCTGAACCAGTACATAGCTGTTGATTACGAATGAGGGCGGCAGCTGCATGGTGTACTGGGTTTGTCCTTTCAGGGAGCTGAGCAGCAGGAGCTGGCCTCCGAGGGTGTATACTTTTACAAGAATGGCATCCGTAGCAGGCGTCCTCAGGAAGAATGTGTGCCCTTTTATGGGGTTGGGATAAAGGGTGATCTCCCCGGCAATGGGTTCCTGCTTCAGGATGCAGATGGAGGAGTAAGCGATATGTCCATCCTTGTCCACCAGTACCAGACGATAGTAGTTGTTGCCGGCGTGGGGCTGGGGATCTTTTATATTGTAAGCAGAGGAGAAGGGGTTTGATATTATTTCGCTGATGGGGGACCAGTCGTGGCTGTCCGTGCTTCGTTGTACGATAAAGCGGTGAGTATTATCAGGGGCCGTCATCTGCCAGGACAAGAGTACCTGTCCGTTGGAGAGGCGGGCGGTGAGTTCGGGAGCGGAGAGGGCCAGGGTTACGCAACCTACTGCGCCGGCATTATTCAGCGTGGCGCAACCATAGACATAACCTGTGGTACAACTATTGGCATGACCTGCCCCACAACTGATGGTGTTGGTCCGTATCTGATAGTTATTCGTGCCGTCGGTGTAGTTACTGGCGCTGGTGTATAAATAGTTATTCCCGTTGGCAATGGCCAGCTGCGAGCCGTTGAGTACCTGCAGCGTGTTGTTTGTTATCAGGTGGGCTGTCCCGGCAAGAGGTCCATCCCCTATTGTGACGTTGCTGCCGTTGTCCAGGATAACTGCGTCATTTGCCTTTGCCCAGGCGTTCCCAAAGAATTTAGCGGTGCTTGCTTTGAAGGTGATTGCGTTGTCTGAGGTCAGCGTGGAGGCGCCTCCGATGTTTATGTTGCTGTTTGTCTGGGCGGTGAAGCTGCTGCCTTTGATGGTGGCATCCGTAGCTTTCAAGGTGCTGGAAATAATGGTGATGGCGTTATCTGACTTCAGGCTGGAGGAGCTGCCGAGGGTCATGGCGCTGCCTGTCTGTAAGGTAACGGAACTGGCTTTTATGCTGATAGCGCCACTGCTTGTCAGCGTAGTGCTTGTAAGGGTAAGGGCGTTGTCCGAGGTGATCGTTCCACCTGCGGCGTTGATGGTGCTGCTCGTTGCGGTGATAGAAGATGCTTTTAGGGTAGAGCCGCTATTCATTGTCACGGTACTGTTGGAGATGGGCAGGTCATTGCCGGCTGTGAAGCTATTCGAGGTGCCGTCCATGACGATGCTGCTGCTGTTCTTTATATTGGTGGCGCCGTTGGATTTGATCGTGCTTTGGTCATGCATGGTAAAGCTGCTACCGTCCGCTATGAGGGTGTTGTCGAGGGTCATGGATGACTTATTGGAAAAAATGAAATTGCTGCCCGTGATGGTCGAGCCGGGAGTGTAGACGGTGCCGCTGTTCCCGGAAACTTCTACAAAGCAGGAGGTAAAGTCAGCGGGGGTATTATTTGTCTTGAATGTGGTATTTACGATGTGTATCGAGTCATTAGCGAAGCTGGCTGCGTTAAAAGTTACGTTTGCATTTATCTTCATACGGGCGTGGCTGACGGTGGAGGTGCCGTTTTGACTGCTGAGTGCTGCATTGACGGCTACACTGTCGTTGTTGAAATTTACCTTCCAGAAAGTGGCAGCACTATTGATCAGGACCGTATCGTTGTTAAAGGTAGTGGCCGCGTTATTAAAGTTAAAGTTCGAAGTAATATTCATCGTACCTCCGTTGAATGTACAGCCGTTGCAAGTGCCGGACGAGTTCAATAACAGTGTCCAGCCTGCGGGAACATTGATAGTACAGTTGGTGCAGGTGCCGGAGGGCACCAGGGAAGACCAGCTCTGGTTATTGCTGGTGACGGTGTAGGTCTGTGCGCTACCGGTAAGGGATAGGGTAAGAATAAAAAAGACTACGGCTGGCAGGTTCTTCATAAGGGTACTGTTTTCCGGGACGGTAAAGGACTAAAAGGGTGCCAATGGTATAAATATATGATAATCAATATAAATGAACAAGATGATTACACTAAATCCCCTCCCATTCCTGGAAAATTTTCCCATCCGTTCATCGGGTTGTAGCTTTGGGCCCGTTTCCAAAAATTAAAAACTATTTGCATGTACACCGGACTTCTGCATTTACACAGTCTACTTCGATGGGTCATTTTATTGTTGCTGGTCATAGCCATTTTTATGAGCCTGGGAGGGATGACGGGCAAAAAGCCATTTACCGCGGGACAGAAGAAGACAGGGTTGTTCCTGATGATCGCGGCGCATATCGAGTTGCTGATAGGTCTGTATCAGTGGATATTTGGTCCCTGGGGTATAAAATATCTAAGCAATGTGGGGATGAAGGACCGTGTAGCCTTGTTTTATGGGGTGGAGCATATAACGGGGATGGTCCTGGCCATTGTGCTGATCACCATCGGTCGGGGTGTTTCGAAGAAGAATATCCCGGATGAAGTAAAGCAAAAGAGGACCTTCTGGTTTTTTCTGACAGCGTTGGTCATTATCCTGGCGTTGATACCCTGGCCTGGCCGGTTAGCTATCGGGAGGCCGTGGCTATAAATAGCCGTAAATAAAGATGCCGCGTGGATCCACGCGGCATCAATCTTTTGTCAGGGCCAACGATCTTCAGGCTAATTCAAGCGATCATAGTGTCATCATTCGGACGGATTTAACTATTCCAGGTTTTGCCCAGGCAGGTTGTTCTTCGGACGATTGGATTTTTGCACTACTTACTTTTCTCGGTTGTCGGATGAGAGATCCTGGTTTTTCAAAAAGCGATCGGATCGTTTGGTCTTTCGGATCTGGATTGGTGGTTTTCTTAGGGTTTTCCGCCAGCAGGCGGACAAATGGATCTTGCTCGGTTTTTCTGGATCTTGGGTTTGGGGTTTTTCTCAGGGTTTAGGATCTTGCTTGGTTTTGTCAGGATTTGGTTTTGTTTCGTTTGCTGATACAAAGATGTAAAATCCGTGGAGACGCGCAGCATTTTTTCGACCAATATTCAGTTATGCCCGACGAAAGAAAGATTTGCCCGATGAACGTTTTGGCGGATGATAAAGGCGGCGCAAAATCAGAGGATATTCAGCCGGGCGGCCAGCTCTTCTTTATGCCCTTTTCCCACGGGAATGGCATTCCCTTGTACGTATATCGTGTTGCCGCGTATATCGTCGATCTTATTGATATTGATGATATAAGACCTGTGCACCTTTATAAAGGACGGGCCGGCCAGCTTTTCTTCCATGCTTTTCAGGGTGCTATAGGTGATGTAGGTCTTGCCCGAGGTGATGAATTTGACATAGTCCCGCATGCTTTCCATATACAGGATATCATCCTTTTTTAACCGTATCAGCTTATCATCGGCTTTTATAAAGAGGAAATCCATATCGATAGAGGGTTGGGGTGTGATTGCCGCGGGGATGGGCGGGGGTTGGTCCTGTATCTTCCGGACGGCCTCTAAAAAGCGTTTGTAAGTAAAGGGTTTTTTTAAGTAGTCGTCGACATGATATTGGAAGGCGTCGAACGCATAATCCGTCTTTGAGGTGGTGAGTATGATCTTGGGGGAGTAGGTGAGGCTGTCCAGCAGCTGGAATCCGTTGGCTCCAGGCATTTCTACGTCCAGGAAGATGAGGTCCGGTCTATCCTGATCGAGGAACTCCAGGGCATCCCGGACGTTGAGGAAATGTCCTTTCACGTCGATGAGGCCGCTTTTCTCGCAGAATTTCTTGAGAAAGTCAGCGGCGATCTGGATATCTTCAACTATGATACACGTGGTCTTCATCGGGATATTGTAATTTGGACAGGCTGCTTGCGCTACCCTTCATTATATCTTTTTAGTCTGTTGTATTCGTTCTCTATAATCTTTTGTGCCTCCTGCTTTTTCCGGGTAAGGGTATTAAAGTCCGTTTGGATGGCTTCTGCCGTGTTGAGGGTACATTTGTTCTCGAATTCCTGGCAGAGCTCCTGCAGATCAGTAAACCCCACGTAGCCAAACAAAGTCTTGCAGGTGTGGATATTGGTCCCTAACAGGGACATATTCTTATTTTGGTAAGATGATTGTACTTTTTCCCAATAAGCGGGAAGGTCCCGCAGGAAATCCTCAAAAACAGTTTCTGCATAGATAGTATCGCCTTCGAACAGCTCTTTCAGGAAAGCTGCGTTCAGGCTCTCATGGAAGACAAATTGACCGTCGTGGATTTTCATCGGGAATTAATTGTTTTTTATAGGTCAGAATATTGCAATTTTTTTATCCTGAGGGCGTTATGACTATATATGTATGTAAAAAATACATGTATTCCGGAAAACGGGTTCAGGACCATATCCATACGAGAAATAGCTTGCAATTATTGTTTGAAAATCCAGTTTGTTATGAAAAAAATTAGACCCCTACTCGTACTGCTGCTCGGCTTTGGTGTTCTTTACAGCCTACCTGTCTTTAGCCAGGTGAAATGCGATCTCTTACAAGCAAATAACGTGATCGCGACCCCTCATTCTTCTTCCAGTGCGGGGTATTGGTTTGGCGTAATGGAGCTGCCTTTTCTTTTTATTTCCGTGTTTTTCGCCTTTATGACGGCTTATGCGTTGAGGGGTGGTAAATTCGGAAAGGGAATGACCTTTATGGCCTGGGGTTTCCTCGTTATGGCCGTAGGGCATTTGCATATGCAGATCGAACACTATTACGGCTTTAACCTTTTCAAGGCTATATTGGGACAATTCAGCGGATCGGTGGCCTGGTTTGTCGCCCTTGTCGTGACCTGGGGTTTGTCGGGATTAGGGTTTTGGTCGATCTATAAGGCAAGTAAAGGAGCATAGGCGACAGAATGATCCGGCATCTTCTAAAGTCAAGGAACAAGGATGTGATCCGGGACCATTCTTCGGATGCGCGTTCGCGTCTGTATAAGTCTCTGTTCGAATACCTTATTTCCTGTATCTCCGTATCTTCCAGCGCCCCCCAACTGATACAGCTGGGGCTTAAGGTCGCGGGCAAGAAGGTGGAGGAAGTTTTTAATATATACCTTCTTTTCGAGAAATACCTCATTACTTTCGAGCCGGAGCGATTTACCCGGGAGTCTCTCCGGGAGAGTATCCGTCAACGTTTTCCGGCTATCCTTCAAGACCCGATCTTTAATATCCTTTTTGTATCGGAGAGTGAGCAGAAGAACACCCTGGCCATTGAATTCCTCCGGGCATTTTTTCTGGCTGTCGGGGATAAGTTTGGTCGTGCGGGGGAGGGTTATGTGGAAAAGAAGATGAAGGACCTGAATGCATTGCAGGAAAAGGTGCATGAAGGCGAGATCTTCCGGAAATTACAGTCCCTCAGCTTTGAGGTCTTCCAGTTTGTCGGGGGCAATTATGGAGAGACGCTGGCCGGAAAAATATTTGAAAAGACCTACGAGGTTTTTTCCGTCAATTATAAGGAGCTGGAATCTTTCCCTTATATGCTGACGCTGATACCCAAGGAAATTGTGGACAGGGAGCACCTGGGTATATTCACGCAAGCGCAGATAGAGCAGATATTCCTGGAGAAGCTGGCTGAATCCGAGCAGCTGAACATGGCGCTGGACCAGAAGATAAGGGAGAACGAGCAGACGCAGAAGCTGCTGCGAAAGAATGAGGTCATGCTCAGCGGGGTGATCTCTTCTGCGCTGGATGCCATTGTCATCATGAGTGAATTCGGGCATATCATCCATTGGAACAAGGCGGCCGTAGAGATATTCGGCTATACCGAAGACGAGGTAAAGGGTCGCACGCTTATAGAAACGATCATTCCCATGTCCTATCAGTATTCCAAATGGAATGGGTTCCTGGGTTTTGCCGGCCAGCAGGATAACACGTTTGTCAATCAGCGTATCGAACTTACTGCTGTACGGAAGAACAAAGAAGCGTTCCCCATCGAGCTAACGGTTACGGGTATGGGGGAAGGGAGTGATTTTTATTACAGCGCTTTTATCCGGGATATTTCCATTCGCAAGCAATGGGAGGAGCAACTGGTGCAGATGAAAGAGAAGGCGGAACAGGCGGTGAAAGCCAAGTCTCAGTTCCTCAGCGTTATGAGCCATGAGCTGCGGACGCCACTGAACGCCGTCATCGGCATTACCCACCTGATGATGCAAAGCGACCCACGCGAGGATCAGCAAGAGGACCTTCGGACCCTGCAATTCTCGGGGGAAAGTCTCTTGCACATCATCAACGATATCCTGGACTTTACCAAGCTGGATTCGGGGAAGATCGAGTTGTCGGCCATCGATTTCAATCTGCGCGAGCTTACGCAGGGCCTTTACCAGTCATTCAGCTATAAAGCGAAGGAAAAGGGTATCGTATTTGACGTGGAATACGATGAGAAGATGCCCTTTATGGTCAAGGGCGATAATTTCAGGCTTTCCCAGGTGTTGAATAACCTGATCAGCAATGCCATTAAGTTTACCAGGGAAGGGTCTGTAAAACTGAGGGTCTTTTTAAAAGAGGAGAACCGGGCGTCCTTTGTTACGAAGTTCTCTGTCATCGATACGGGGATCGGCATTGCTGAGGATAAGCAGGATAAGATATTCGAGCAGTTTACCCAGGCTGACAGCAATACTACCCGTCTTTACGGAGGTACGGGGCTGGGTCTTTCTATATCGTCCAGACTGGTGGAACTGATGGGCAGCGTCATCGTAGTAGAAAGTGAGTTGGGGAAGGGTTCGGATTTTCATTTTAGCATCGTTCTCCAGCGGGGGGCGGCCGTAGAGCCGGAGCCTTTGGTGCAACGCCCGGTGGTAAAGAGCAATGACCAGTTCAGGAATAAGCTGATCCTGCTGGCGGAGGACAATACATTTAATGCCAATATCGCCCGTCGATTTATTACGGGTTGGGGCGCCGGGATAGATGTCGTAGCGGATGGCTGGCAGGCTATCGAATTTGTCAGCCGGAAGAAGTACGACCTGATCCTGATGGATGTGCAAATGCCACAGCTGGATGGGTTTGCCTGTACCAGAAAGATACGCAAGCATTTTAAGGATGTACCGATCATTGCCGTCACGGCCTCGCCGAAGAACGAGGTATTACAGGAGATACTGGCATGCGGTATGAATGATTTTGTCAGTAAGCCTTTCAAGCCGAACGAGCTAAGGAGTAAGATGCTGGAATATCTTTAGCCATCCACTCTGCCGGCAGGCGGACTCAACGTCGCAGGCCCAGCTCGATAACCTCGCAATCGCGCATATTTTTCCCGTCGATGGTAAAACGGACGAGCGTCCGTACTTTGTGCCATCCCTGGTTGCCGGCGGCGCCCGGGTTCATATACAGGCATTGCAGTTTGTCATCATACATGATCCTAAGGATATGAGAATGGCCGCAGATGAAGAGGCCCGGCGGGTTGGTCATCAACTCTTTTTTTACCTGAGGGTTATAGCGCGGAGGGTAACCTCCGATGTGGGTCATATAAACGTCGACTTCTTCGGAGGTCCATCGTAATTTTTCCGGATAAAGGCTCCGGATGTCCTGGCCGTCGATGTTGCCATAGACGCCCCGGAGGGGTTTGAAGGAGGACAGACGCTTAGCGAGGGCTTCCGTTCCGAAGTCTCCGGCATGCCAGATCTCATCACAGGCTTCAAAATGCCGAAAGACATTGTCGTCCAGGAAATGGTGGGTATCCGAAATGAGGCCGATGCGCAGCATACGTGGGTTTTTTGTTTAATCGATAAGGTCATCTGCCTGTATCATTACCAGACCGGCTGTCGTCAGCGTATCTATGTTATTCATTCTGCGCGTAAATTAAGATTTATTACCTTTACGGCAACGATGAGATTATGCCATTCTTCCGAAACTTCACTTATTGGATAGACAAGCGCAACTGGAAATATTATTTCCTTATGGTGGCGCTGGAAATGGGGAGGCAACCGTAGACTTTTAAATGCAGGTGTAATTTTCTCATTTCTTTAAAATCATTTTCATGCCACATTATCATCAGTTGGGTGCTATTCCCCACAAACGTCATACACAGTTCCGTCAGCCCAATGGGGCTCTTTATTCGGAGCAGCTTTTTTCTACCGAAGGGTTTTCCAATGATTATTCCCTGCTGTATCACTGTCATCCGCCTACGGAGATCATCCGTGTGGATGAGCCTTATGATGTCATGCCCCGCATCGCAGAGGAGAAGATGCTAAAACATCGCAGTTTTGAGGGCTTTAATATCCGTCCTGAGAAGGACTTCCTGCAAAGCCGTAAGCCTGTCCTGGTGAACAACGATTGTCATATCGTACTGGCGGCGCCACAGGAAAGTATGAGCGGCTATTTCTATAAAAATGCCGATGCCGACGAGATGATCTTTATCCATAAGGGTGGCGGGGTATTGAAGACGATGTATGGCGATCTGCCGTTCGGGTATGGAGATTACCTGGTGATCCCCAGGGGGACTATTTATCAGATAAGTTTTGAGGGTGGGGACAACCGTTTGTTTATCGTGGAGTCTTTCAGCCCCATTCGTTATCCTAAGAAATACCTGAGCCGTTATGGTCAGCTGCTGGAGCATTCTCCTTACTGCGAGCGGGATATCCGACCTCCGATGAATTTAAAAACTGTCGATGAGAAGGGGGATTTTCTCATCCGTACGAAAAAGAAAGGAAGGGTATATAACATTCACTATGGGCATCATCCTTTTGATGTGGCAGGCTGGGATGGATGCTGTTATCCTTTTGCCTTTAGCATACATGATTTTGAGCCCATTACGGGCAGGGTCCATCAGCCGCCGCCTGTGCATCAGACCTTTGAAGGACATAATTTTGTCGTATGTTCCTTTTGTCCCCGTCTGTTTGACTATCACCCTCAGTCCATACCTGCTCCATACAACCACAGCAATATTGATAGCGATGAGGTATTGTACTATGTGGACGGCGATTTTATGAGCCGGAAGAATGTTACCAAGGGCATGATCACCCTGCATCCCAGCGGTATTCCCCATGGTCCCCATCCGGGTGCGGTCGAGCGCAGTATTGGGGCAAAGGAAACAAAGGAACTGGCGGTAATGGTGGATACTTTTCATCCGCTGATGCTGACGGTGGAGGCGCTGGAGATCGAAAATCCCGGATATGTGATGAGCTGGGCGGAATGAGGATAGATTGCGTATATTCGGGGGGAGAAAACACACTGTTATGACCTTCCGGTATATCCCCTCCATTATTTTATCTATTTTATCGTTTATCTTTTTATCGGGCTGTCATTCCCGGCAACCGGCTGACCTTATTGTTCATCATGGGCTGGTGTATACGGTGGACAGCGTTTTCAGCACCGCCGAGGCATTTGCCGTGAGGGATGGGAAGATCGTGGCTGTGGGGAGGGACAAGGATATTTTAGATGTTTACCAGGGGCGGGAGATAGTGGATGCGGAAGGCCGGCCGGTGTACCCTGGTTTTATCGATGCGCATGCCCATTTTGTCGGCTATGGTCAAAGTCTTTTTGCCGTCGATCTTTTTGGGTGTGCCAGTTTTGAGGAGGTGGTGAAAAGAGTACAGGAGTTTGCTGCCGGTCATCCCGGTCTGGGCTGGATAATGGGCAGTGGGTGGGATCAGAATAAGTTCCCTGGTAAGGTTTTTCCGGATAATACGAAGTTGAATGAGCTCTTCCCTCATATGCCCGTCGTGCTCGAGCGGGTGGACGGGCATGCCTCCATTGCGAATGCAAGGGCGCTTGAGCTGGCGGGTGTCAAGCCCGGGCAGGTGTTGACGGGAGGAATAATAGAGACGAAGAAAGGACGGCTTACGGGCATATTGATCGACAATGCGCAACGGCTGGTGTGGCGACAGGTGCCGGCGCTATCCCCCGCAGATTATACAGCGAGGCTGGAGGCGGCAGAACAGCATTGTTTTGCCCAGGGGCTTACCACCGTGACGGACTGCGGGCTGGACCGGAGGGACATCGAAGGGATCGATTCGCTACAGAAGGCGGGGAAATTACGTATGCGGCTTTATGTTATGTTGAGCGACCGGCCGGAGAACCTGGATCATTATCTTCCTCAAGGACCTTATAAGACGGACAGGCTGTATGTAAAAGGCGTAAAAGCATATGCGGACGGGGCGTTAGGGAGTCGTGGCGCCTGTCTGTTGCAGCCTTATGATGACAAGCCGGGATGGTATGGGTTTTTGCTGAGCGATCCGGCTCATTACGATTCGCTGGCACGGAGGTTGGCGGGAACGGACTTTCAATTGTGTACGCATGCCATCGGGGATTCGGCCAACAGGATGATCCTGACTGTCTATAACAAATACCTGGGAGGGCGGAATGATAAACGCTGGCGGATAGAGCATGCCCAGATCATCAATGAAAATGATTTTTCGCTTTTTGGCAAAGCATCGGTTATTCCCTCCGTGCAGCCTACTCATGCCACGAGCGATATGTATTGGGCGGGGGAGAGGGTAGGGGGTAAGCGGTTGAAAGGCGGGTATGCCTTAAAGCAGCTGTTGCGGCAGAATGGTTGGATACCGTTGGGGACGGATTTTCCGGTGGAGGATATCAGTCCGTTCAAGACCTTTCTGGCTGCCGTCTTCCGAGTGGATGCCAAAGGTTGGCCGGCGGGTGGTTTTCAGCCTGAAAATGCCCTTAGCAGGGAGGAAGCCATCAGGGGTATGACTATCTGGGCTGCCCGTGCGGACTGTCTGGAGAAAGAGGTCGGCAGCCTGGAGACGGGTAAGAAGGCGGACTTTATTATCCTGGATAAGGATTTGATGAAGGTGTTGCAGGGGGAGGTATTGCAGACGAAGGTCGTTGCCACTTATTCGGGCGGCGTCAAAGTACATTGATATTACCGCTGCCAGCGGTTCCTACAAAAAAGCTGAGTGCTCGCTCAGTATAAAGTTATTGGGCAGGGAGGGAGGTTGTGTCCGGCATGGGGTTAATTTTGCGCTACAACATTTTTATTGTAACTGTAAAGGAACTAATATGGAATACAGGGAATTAGGCGAATCGGGTTTGTCGGCTTCAGTCATTACGTTTGGGGCCTGGGCCATTGGCGGCTGGATGTGGGGCGGTTCGGAAAGGAAGGATGCGGTGGAAGCCATCCGGGCTTCCTATGATCAAGGGGTAACGTCCATCGATACGGCGCCCATTTATGGACAAGGGTTGAGTGAGGAGATCGTGGGGGAGGCGCTGGAAGGCATTCCCAGGGACAAAGTGCAGATCATGACCAAGTATGGCATGCGGTGGGACGCCAGGGTCGGGGAATTTGCTTTTCGCAGCCAGGATAATGAGGGCAAGCCGTTGGAGATATACAAGCATGCCGGAAAGGACAGCATCATCAAGGAATGTGAGGATAGTCTCAGGCGGCTGCGGACGGATTATATCGACTTGTACCAGATACACTGGCCGGATAGCACCACGCCTGTGGAGGAGACGATGGAGGCGGTGGGACAACTGTTGCAGCAAGGTAAGATCAGGGCGGCGGGTGTCAGCAATTACAACGTAGGATTGATGGAAAAGGCGGAAAATACCCTGAAGCTGGCTTCGGACCAGGTGCCATTCAGCATGGTGAACCGGGAGATCGAGAAGGACCTTGTGCCCTGGTGTATCAGGCATAAGAAGGCGATCCTGGCATACAGTCCTTTGCAACGGGGGCTCCTGACGGGTAAGATCCGGCCGGGGCATTCATTTGGGGAGGGTGATACACGGGTGGGTAGCAAGTTCTATAACCCTGATAATGTGGAGCGTATCAATGCTTTTCTGGATAAACTGCGGCCGTTGGCAGAAGCAAGATCGGCCTCTTTGGCTCAACTGGTGATCCGGTGGACTATCGAGCGACCAGGAATTACGATCGCGTTGGTAGGGGCGAGGGATGCCACTCAGGCGGTGCAGAATGCCAGGGCTATCGATGTAAAGCTGTCCCCGGAGGAGATCCTCTTTATTAACAAGCAGTTAGAGGGGTTGATGTTGGTGGATTAACGGACCTTTGGCAAGTGAACCTGTAGTTTGTTAAATGTCTTTGTCTTTTTATGGCAAAATCCGTAAATTCGAGATAATCCAAGGTGGACCACGGGTCCACCGGCCGAAGGCCCATCATTAACCGTGCAG
Organism: Chitinophagaceae bacterium; assembly: GCA_017307755.1. Lineage (GTDB taxonomy): Bacteria > Bacteroidota > Bacteroidia > Chitinophagales > Chitinophagaceae > Puia. Next base: position 362,504 of record JAFKGQ010000005.1, read on the forward strand.
CGGGGAATGGGTAAATTCGGAAAAAACCATCCCCGATGCACTCAACGTTTGCCATATGATCAGATTCCATGAACTTAAAGTTGGCGATTATGTGTTGGCCGAATTTGAAGGCCAGCGGTCTGAGGGAGAGGTGATCGGTTTGAATGAGGGGGACAAGATGGCCTGTATACAGACTAGTGTGCAGGACTTTTGGTTTACTCCGGATCAATTGTATCCTATTTTATTGAATGACAGTCAGTTAATGCAACTTGGCTTTGAAAAGGAGGTCTATGAAAATGGAATAAAGTACAAGAGGGGGCCTTTCCGGATCCTTTTGTCTGAGCCGGGTAATTTCTCTCATTTTGAAATGTGGTACAGGGAAGATCGACGTCATATCACCCAGTCGATGTATGTTCATGAATTACAGAACCATTACCGCCAGATGACGAAGGTGGAGCTGGTTCGTCCCCAGGGAATTCAGGCGTCTTAGCATGTTTTTTTCAAGGGTTGTTTCTTTTTTAAGAAGTTTTTGGTTTAAAAAATTAAGTTTTAGCTATTTTTTGAACCAAACTAAATTATTCCTATCTTTGCGCTCCCAAAATCTGTATGGCTAAACAAGCACTCATTAAACAAGATGGTACGATCATAGAAGCCCTATCCAATGCTATGTTCAAGGTAAAGCTGGAAAATGGTCATGAAATCTTAGCTACCATCTCGGGGAAAATGAGAATGAACTATATCCGCATTCTGCCTGGCGATAAGGTGGGTGTGGAGATGAGTCCGTACGATCTGACAAGGGGAAGAATTATATTCAGATATAAATAGATATAATTATGAAAGTTCGTGCATCCATTAAGAAGCGCAGCGCCGATTGTAAGATCGTGAGGAGGAAGGGGAAGCTGTATGTCATTAACAAGAAGAATCCTCGTTTCAAACAGAGACAAGGTTAATCTTATTAAAGAATTTATAAACAGAAATAATATATGGCTCGTATTGCCGGTGTAGACTTACCAAAAAACAAGAGAGGGGAGATCGGACTTACCTATATTTTCGGTATAGGCCGCAGCACTGCCCAGTATATCCTGAACAAGGCGGGCATCAGCTTTGAAAAGAAGGTGCATGAGTGGAATGATGATGAGCTGAATTCCATCCGTAACATCATCACCAATGAGTTCAAGGTGGAAGGCGCCCTCCGTTCGGAAGTGCAGATGAACATCAAGCGTTTGTTGGATATTGCCTGCTACCGTGGATTACGCCATCGTAAGGGGCTGCCTGTTCGCGGTCAGCGTACAAGGACCAACAGCCGTACCCGTAAGGGCAAGCGTAAGACGGTTGCCGGCAAGAAGAAGGTCGCTAAGAAATAGTAACTGCATAAATGCACCATTTGACGGACTAATTACGGATACCCGGTGCAGGAGGAGGGTTAGTCCGGGCCGTAGGGCAGCTGTGGGCTGTCAGCTATGAGCTTCGAGTAAAAATTAATGATTACCTATTTTTAGATCAACATGGCAAAAGCACAAGCACCCAGCGCGAAAGCCGCTGCGAAGAAAAGGATCGTAAAGGTTGATGTTTATGGCGATGCACATATCACAGCCAGCTTCAACAACATTATCATCAGCATTACCAACAAGAATGGCCAGGTGATTTCCTGGAGCAGCGCCGGTAAAATGGGCTTTAAGGGTTCCAAGAAGAATACCCCTTATGCAGCTCAGATGGCGTCTTCTGATGCGGCCAAGACGGCTTTGGATGCCGGATTGAAGAAAGTGGACGTTTTTGTGAAAGGTCCTGGTTCAGGCAGAGAAAGCGCTATCCGTGCTTTGGCCAACAATGGGATCGAAGTCGTGATGATCAAGGATGTGACCCCGCTGCCCCACAATGGCTGCCGTCCTCCCAAGAAACGCAGAGTATAGTTTTTTTATACGGATCCACCCTTGAAGGGTGGTTCCGTCTGTATATATCATACAAGCTGGATAAGATTGAATTTTAAGATTTTTAGATAATCTTATCCGGGAACTTAAAAATCTAACAATCAAATTATGGCACGTTACAGAGGTCCAAAGACCAGAATTTCCCGCATTTTCGGTGAGCCTATCTTAGGTAATGGCAAGTATTTAACGAAGAACAGCAACCCTCCCGGTCAGCATGGCGCTACCAAAAAGCGTAAGCAGCCCGGTGAATATGCATTACAGCTGAGGGAGAAGCAAAAGGCCAAATACACTTATGGTGTATTGGAGCGTCAGTTCCGTAAGACATTTGAAGAAGCTGTACGTCGTAAAGGCGTTACGGGTGAGAACCTGATCAAATTACTGGAAGCGCGTCTGGATAACACGGTATACCGTCTCGGAATAGCTCCTTCCCGTCCTGCTGCCCGTCAGTTGGTGACGCACAAGCATATCACTGTCAATGGGGAGGTCGTCAATGTTCCTTCCTTCCAGCTGAGACCCGGCGATACCATCGGTATCAAGGAGAGCACCCAGGGTAATACCGGTATTACCAGCCATATCCGTGGCAAGAATGCAAAGTTCAACTGGCTGGATTATTCCGAAGCTGAATTTAAAGGCACTTTTATTGCTTATCCTGAGCGGGAAAGCGTACCTGAGAACATTAAGGAGCAGTTGATTGTTGAATTGTATTCCAAGTAAACCTTGACACGCTCTTAATCGTAATCGTTAAAACGTAAATCGTAAATTTAAATATGGCCATTTTAAATTTCCAGAAACCAGACAAAATCATTCTTCAAAAAGCGACTGATTTTGAAGCTCAATTCGAATTCCGTCCTTTAGAGCCGGGCTATGGTGTGACCATTGGTAATGCTTTGCGCAGGGTATTACTGAGCTCTCTCGAAGGTTACGCGATCGTAGGGGTCAAGATCGAGGGTGCCGACCATGAGTTCGCTACGCTGAAAGGCGTGACGGAAGACGTGGTGGAGATCATCCTCAACCTGAAACAAGTTCGGTTCAAAAAGAAAGTTGAACATGAAGTGACCCAGGAGAAGATCACCCTGAGCCTGAAGAACAGAACGGAGTTCACTGCCGGAACCCTGGGAGAGGCAACCCCCAGTTTTGAGGTAATGAACCCGGGCCTGCTTATCTGTACCCTGGATTCTTCTGCCAAGCTGGATATTGAGATCACCATCGGCAAGGGCCGTGGCTATGTCCCTGCGGAAGACAATAAGCCTAAGGATGCTCCCTTCGGCTATATCCCGACGGATGCTATCTTCACTCCTATCAAGAACGTGAAGTACTCCATCGAAAATACCCGCGTTGAACAACGCACTGACTTTGAAAAGCTGATCATGGAAGTGTCTACCGACGGCACCATCCATCCTGAAGAGGCTGTTAAACAGGCCAGCCGCATCCTGATCCAGCATTTGATGATCATCACTGACGAGAACATCACTTTTGATAATAAAGAAGAGAAGAAGGAAGATCTGGTAGACGAACAGACGCTGCAACTGCGCAAGATCCTGAAGACCCCGTTGGAAGACCTCGATCTTTCTGTCCGGGCCTTCAACTGTCTGAAAGCAGCCAAGATCAACAGCCTTAGTGAGCTGGTGACCTACGAGCAGGAAGATCTGATGAAGTTCCGCAATTTCGGTCAGAAATCCCTGGCTGAGATCGAGCAGGTACTGGGCGAAAGAGGTTTGCACTTTGGTATGGACCTGGGCAAGCTGAAAGTGGATGACGAATAATTTTTGAATAATGGTCGGCGACCTCATAGACGGTCGCCGACCTCTTTTTTTAATACAGCCTTGTAATTCCTGACACGGTACAAGGTTTAAAATTTACAGTCATGCGTCACGGAGACAAGATCAACAATCTCGGCAGGACGGCTTCGCACCGCAAAGCGCTGCTGAACAACCTGGCCACTCAACTGATCGCTCACAAGAGGATCGTTACTACTCTGGCTAAAGCAAAGTCCTTAAGGACTTTTATCGAGCCCCTGATCACGAAAGCTAAGGACAATACCACCCATCAGCGCAGGGTAGTATTCAGCTATCTTCAGGATAAGGAAGCCGTTACGGAATTATTCGGAACAATTGCTGAAAAGGTAGCCGGTCGCCCCGGAGGTTATACCCGTATCATCAAGCTGGGTACTCGTGTAGGTGACAATGCTGAAACCGCCCTCATCGAGCTGGTAGATTTCAACGATGTTTATGGTAAGGGTAAAGGCGAGGTGAAGGAAGCAGCCGGTAAGAGGACCCGTCGTGCAGGCGGTAAGAAGAAAGGCGCCAAGGCAGAAGCTGGCGAAGCGGCTGAAGCTGCTGTGGAAGAAACCCCTGCTACGGAAGCTCCCAAGAAAGAAAAGAAAGAGAAGAAAGCAGCTGAATAAAATGTTGAAATTTCTTTTGTGTTTATTAGATCGCCCACCGTTCGGTGGGCGATCTTTTTTTGTAATTTTGCGCCATGGCAATCCTTTTACTCGAAGACGGTTCTGTCCATTATGGTAAAGCATTCGGCAAAAGAGGCACTACCTCCGGCGAAATCTGTTTTAATACAGGTATGACGGGCTATCAGGAGGTGTTTACAGACCCCAGCTATTATGGGCAGATACTGATAATGAACAGTGTGCACATCGGTAATTATGGGGTCAAGGATGGCGACACAGAATCCGGCAGTGTCAAGATCAGAGGACTTATCGGAAGGAACCTGGAAGAGCAATTCTCCCGTCTGCAAGCCAAGGGGTCGCTGGACGAATATCTCAAGACCAACAATATCGTCGCCATCGAAGGGGTGGACACGCGCGCACTGGTGGCGCATGTTCGTATAAAAGGCGCTATGAACTGCGTCATTTCCTCAGAAATAACGGATATCGACCAGTTAAAGGGTATTTTGGCCAAGACACCATCCATGGACGGGTTGGAGCTGGCCTCTGCGGTCAGCACAGACGTTGTGTATGAACTGGGGGATCCGGGAGCCGACATCCGCATTGCAGTAATGGATTATGGCGTAAAACAGCATATTCTTCAATGTATGGTGGAAAGAGGGGCCTACGTAAAGGTTTTTCCTGCGAAGACTACCCTGGAAGAGGTCCGCGCTTTTCACCCTCATGGCTATTTCCTTTCCAATGGCCCTGGCGACCCGGCCCCGATGGACTACGCCATACCCACAGTAAAAGAGATACTGAAAGAGAAAAAGCCCCTTTTTGGTATTTGTCTGGGCCACCAGCTACTGGCCCTCGCTAATGATATACCTACCTTTAAGATGCACCATGGTCACAGGGGGCTCAATCACCCTGTGAAGAACCTTGTCACCGGCAAATGCGAGATCACTACCCAGAATCATGGATTCGGCGTAGATCCGGAAGCCGTGAGGAAAGCATCTAATATCGAAGTGACCCATGTCAATCTCAACGATGATTCTATCGAAGGCATCCGTCTGAAGGACCGGCCTGCCTTTTCTGTGCAGTATCATCCGGAAGCTACGCCCGGCCCTCATGACAGCCGTTATCTTTTCGATGACTTTATCGAGCTGATCAAAAAGAGCCAATCGTGAAGATAGCCATTATCAACGGGCCTAACCTCAATCTCCTGGGCACCCGGGAACCGGATGTATATGGCAGCAAGACCTTCGACGCATATTTCGGGGAATTAAAAGTGTTATTCCCCGGGGTGGAGTTTAGCTATTTTCAGAGCAATGTAGAGGGGGAGCTTATCAACGAACTGCAAAGAGTGGGATTTACTTATGACGGCATTATCATCAATCCTGGAGGGTATACGCATACATCGGTAGCTATTGGAGATGCTATTGCGGCCATCACGACGCCTGTTGTGGAAGTACACATCAGCAATGTACATGCAAGGGAAGATTTCCGGAGATTATCCCATGTGTCTGCAAAGGCAAAAGGAACGATCATGGGGCTAGGGTTGAAAGGATATGAACTGGCCGTGCGGTATTTTATGTAAGAGCGGGCCCATGCCGGGTAAAATCATCGAAGAATTCATCTCTATAAGCCAGGCCAAGCGGCAATTCAATATCTTTCAGATATACGGCATGATTCCCAAGGGCAGTGACGTGGTCTATGTTTACGACGTAGGATTTACTTATTCTTTTAAAAGTAACGGATGGGAGTTTGGAGAGCGTGGTCCTTATATTCATGGCGGTGATCAGCCGCCGGTCTTTCAAATTGATGATCACATAATCCTTCATACCTTCTATATAGAGGATATCGTATAATGGGATCTTATGCAGAAGTCTGTCGGCCCTGATGAATATACATGCGTTCTCCATACGTTCGAACCGGCTTTTTTCAAACGCGTCCGAGAGATAATGATTGAACTGCCCCGCCTTATTTACCGCCTTTAGGAAGCGTTCTTCGCGAATGGGTTTTACCAAATAATCGATGGCATCTACTTCATAGCTTTTTAACGCATAATGCGCATATGCGGTGGTAAATATCACGAGGGTCCCGGGAGACAATGTGCGGGCAAAGTCGAGCCCGTTGACACCGGGCATCTCGACATCGAGGAAAACGAGATCTATCGCATTAGAATCCAGGTATGCCGCGGCTTCTGCGGTATTCTTAAAACCTCCTTTTAAGGACAGCTTTGTCTTTTTTTCTATCAGATCGCTCATCCCTTGCCGGGCGATGGGCTCGTCATCAACGATAATGCAATTCATAAATCGATCTCCAGCTTTACGTGATAGGTGTCATAGTTATGATCGTCGATCGTCAGAGAATGTTTCCCGGGGTATAATAAACTTAACCTCCTTTTGATATTGGAGTGCCCGATACCGCCATGTCCTATTCCCCCGTTGTTCTCAGCCTCCAGGGGCTTTGAATTGATACAGATGAATGTCAGCCTGTTCTTTTCGAGATGTATGGTTATCCTGACGAATGAAGGCGCCTGGCTGTCATGATTGTGTTTTACCGCATTTTCCACAAACGGAATAAACAGCAGCGGAGGCAACCTGACGTCCTTTGGTTCTCCCGTTCTTTGTATATCATAGACAAAGAAATCCCTTCTTACGGATTCCAGCGTCAAAAAATCCTCCATGAACCGGATATCCGACGAAAGGAAGATAAACTCCTGGCCGCAGTCATAGATCTGGTACCGCAGCAGATCGGACAAACTGATCAATAAAGAGGATGCCCTTGAAGGCTCCTTTGCGATTAGTATATGAGCGTTGTTTAGCGTATTGAACAGAAAATGAGGGTTGATCTGGCTTTTCAGCAGGCTCAATTCATGTTGAAAGTTGAGTTTCTGCAGCCTGTAAAGATGTTCGACGCTTTTTATCCAATGTTGGAACAGTTTAACCGCGGAAGAGGCAGCCATCACAACGGCAAAAAGTATCAGGAATTCGAACAGGCCGGCCAGAAAACTTTTTGGTGAACCTTTGGGAACGATGCGGTACTTGTCCAGGATCTTATCTGCCCAACAAATAAGTAAGAAAGAAATGACGCCTGTAATAAAAACGTCGAGAAAATAATAAAAAAAGCGCCCTTTGATCAGAAAACGGGGCACAAAGAAGTACATATTGAGATAAACGAGCCCCAGGGTACAGGCGCAAAAGATCAACGCTATATATACGTCAAGTCCATTTTTGTATCCCGAAGGAGAATGGAAGATCAGCACCAGAAAAATGGCGATCAAACAGAGATGTCTGAACAACCTGTACCCCGGGGACACAAAAAAGTTATACCAGATCTGTCCGGTGATCTGCATGGGGGGAAGCTCTGAATAAATCCTATTGTTCATCATTGGTATCACGACAATTTAGGCATAAACCTTCAAACGGCTTTATTTGAAGGAGCTTAGCAAGGATGTTTCCTGTAATTCCCCATCTTTATTGTAAGTCTCGGTCTTTACAATCCCGATGCCGTAACTGTACCATTCGAGTACTTTTAGTTTCATGGGGATACCTATTCCCATGACTTTGAATCGAATGCTCATGTCATACCCGATCTCTACGGCGTCATAATCTCCCGCCGGGGTCTTTACTTTTTCCCTTCCGATGACCTTTCGGTTCTCAACCTTAAATTCGACGTCCATTTTTTTACCATTTGTCTTACCTTTTATTTTTAGTTCCATTTTTGATTCCAGGTTCTGGCCCGACGTCATGCCGGCCGGGTAGGTAAAGTAGGCGTCTTTTGATTGACCGCTCTCCATATCGGGTACCTGGAAACCAATCCTGACATTCATGTTCTCGCAAATGATCTTTGCATTACCGTCTTCTTTTACTTTTCCTTCCGCATCGTATTTGATCAGCCGGTAAGTAGATTGCAGGGCGCCATTTTCCTGTTTGATACCGGAGATGGTGCCGACATCTTTTCCCATGTATTTTCCTGCTTTATCGTACTTGTTAAAAATGATCTCCTTCTTTGCGGAGAAATAATAAGCGGTACTGCATTCTTGCGCAAATGACCTCACGGCGTAAAATAAGGCGAAGGCGAGTAGGGTAATGATCTTCTTTTTCATGTTTTTTCTTTGGTTCATAATATTTTTAAGAACGGGTGTAATATTAGAACGGAGCAAGAACCTTTTTGGGGCATTTATACCAAGAGGGTGTTTTTTTATACCAAATGCTCAATGACCTGATTGGTATAAAAAGCTTCTGATTTGGTATAAAAGCATGCATGGCGGTGAGTCAGCCTGTTACTTTCGTATCAAAAAAGAATTATGACTACGAAAAGAATGGTTTTTATACTTGGGGCTCTGTTGATCATTTCAAGTACCGTTGTAGCGCAGCCTGTCTTTTTAGGCATCAGGGGAGGAGCCAATCTCAGTCGTGCGAATGGGCCTGCTTTTTCGGATCAGTATAAGCTTGGGTGGGAGGTAGGGCCATATGTAGGGTTCAATTTGTTTGGTGTGGTGGGGCTGCAGGCTGAAGCTTTGTATTCCTGGACGAGGATATCGACGGTGGATTATGTCAATGCGCAGAATACGGGTATTGAGCCCGGCAAAAAGAAACTAAATTATTTGAGCATTCCCTTCCTGATCAGGCTCAACCTGGGAAAATATTTTACGATCAATGGAGGGCCTCAGCTAAACGTGCTTGCCAATAAAGATAAATACAAGCTGGATAATGGGTCGGAGGCTTTTAAGAATAGATACACCAACTGGGTGGCAGGGTTTGAGATCAATATCCCCCAGGCGAAAAATAAGACCTGTTTGTATGCGAGATATAATTGGGGGGATGGGTTTGAGAACATCGGGGACCGTAAGGATGCGACGATCAGCCGTTTTCAGTTGGGAGTGTTTATACCGATCCTGGGTCAATGATCGTCTGTGCCGGCTTTGGCTGTCAGAGCCAGATCCGCATCATCAGGGCAAATCCGGTGTCCTGTTTAGGGTTTTCCACCTTGCGAATAATGTGCAGCCCGTTGGCGCTCCATACCCGGAAAACTTCCCCTTTTTTATGGGTGTTGACCTCGTGTTCAATCTGGGGCACCATTACGCCTCGTGCGATCCATCCAAGGTCACCCCCTCCTTCTCCTCCCATCGAATAGGTCTTTGCCAATTGTTCGAAGCTGGCGGCGCTGTCCTGTAATTTCCGGATAATGAGGTTGCCCAGGCTGTCGGCAATACGATAGCGGAAGACGGAGGTATCGATGAAGATCTGGCTGATATGATAGAATTGATTGGGCGCCTTTGTCAATAGTTGTACGAGGAATTTACTTCCTTTGTCGCCATAGGGGCCGTATACCTTTTTTTCCTTCCCTGAATAGGCAAGGCTGTCGGCCAGGCTGTTGAATCCCCGGGTGCGGGTGACGACGATGGTATCTATCTTAAACCTTTTCTGGAGGATCTGTTTGGTGTATAGCACGGGGTTGGGGGATTGTTCCAGGGCTGTTTTTAGCTGGGGCAGGGTAAATTTTTTGGCTTCCGTCTGCATCTGGCGGACGATCTTTGCTTCTTCCTCCGGGGTCAGCTGCCGGCCCGGAGGCGGGGCGGGTTGACCCTGGGCAGGCTTTTGAGCGCCGGTGGGTTGCTGGGCATTAGTGGGGGACGGGATCATTATGCTGCTGTACAGCAGGCAGGTCAATATCAGGAATTTGTTCATCCCTGAAAGATAAGGGTTGGATCATAAATTGGAATGATTTTCGTTCTTTTTTCAGAAAAAGGCGGTTGCCGTCTGTTAAAAACCTATGACCATGCGATGGAATATCTTTCTTTTCTCATTGATTATCTTACAGATACACCCTGGAAAGAGCTTTGCTCAATGGAAGGATTTTACCGTCAGCCCCAAGGGGGATACCATCAACTGCACGGATAAACAGGACAAGCGGCAGGGAAGGTGGGTAAACCATTTTGACGAATTGCGGGGAGAGCCTGGTTATGAAGAGGAAGGTCTGTACAAGAATGGCCGGAAGGAAGGTACCTGGAGGCTGTATAGTCTGCAAGGCGACCTGATAGGGGTGGAGTTCTACAAATGGGGTAATAAAGACGGGGTATGCCAGTATTTTGGTATCAACGGCACGTTGTTACGGGAAGAGAGCTGGAGAGCGTTGAACCCTGATAAGGCGTATGATACGCTGACGGTGGAAGATATCGATCACCTGGATAAGTATAAAACAGTTATTGTAAAGAATGAAGGTGTTGCCATCAAGGATGGCGTCTGGAAGTTCTATGATCCTCAGACAGGCATGGTCGCGCGTACAGAAACTTATACATTGGGCAAGCGGGAGATGGGCAAGTCTACTCAGCCTACCGCGAATGCCGATGCGCCCAAGACGGCTACCAAACCAAAGGAAGTCCTCGATTTTGAGAAGAAGATCGGAAAGAAAAAAGTAAAGGTCAAGGACGGCAGTACTTTTTAAATGCCTGATTTTATCTAATTGTTAATTAAGGGGGTGAAATATAATTAGCATCTATCTTTGCGGGGTAGTTACTAATTGCTTATAGGTGGATATGGAGATACACGATTCTACAATTGCAGATCTATTAGTTCGTATCCGGCAGGATGATCCCGCAGCTTTTGAAAGTCTTTATCTGCAAATGTGGGAACCCTTGTTTGTTTTTGCCATGAAGCGGCTGCAGAGCGAGCCCGATGCGGAGGATGTCGTACAGAATGTGTTTGCCGCTGTCTGGACCCGCCGTCACTCTCTACGTATCAGTACTACTTTTAAAGGATATCTTTTTACTGCCGTCAAATACCAGGTGCTTGACAGGTTGAATGAGATGCTGCAGTCTCCCTCCGGGATCGAGGGGGTCAGCCAGACCGTTCTGCCTGAATTGGACGATGTGCTGAACACCATGTTAGCTAAGGAGCTGCAGGCCATTGTCGATAGGGAAATTGACGAGCTGCCGGAGAAAATGCGGCAGATATATCTGATGAACCTGGAAGAGCATTGTTCTATCTCCCAGATAGCCGAGCGGCTGCAGCTGTCCGAGCAGACCGTTCGCAATCAATTGAATACGGCCAGACAGCGGCTGAAGGTTTCTCTCAAACATGCATTGACCCTTCTTTTCTTTTGGTAACCTTTTGGTAATATTCGGGTCTGGTTAAAAAACAGCGGATCGGAGACTTAGCTAGTAAAGGTCCGCTGACATGACTATCGACCAGCTGAAAGAGCTATTGCAAAGATACCTCACCGGGAAAGCTACGGATGAAGAGCTGCAGATCGTGGAGAGGTGGTTTCATCGTTCAGAAGAAAAGGAATACTTCCTTAGCGAGGAGAAAAGACAGGAGGTTGCTGCCCGGCTGCTGCCGCGTCTGCGTACCATTGCCCACCCGGAGGAGGGGTATTCTTCCTTGCCGGCGGAGCATCTGTCGGAGAATAAAGGCCGGTTTTTTATCTTCATCCGTCGATGGCAGCGTGTGGCTGCGGTCCTTCTTCTACTTTTTGGCGTGTCGGCCATCATTTACCGTTATCGCATAACTCTCCTTGACCGGATCGATCCGGTGCCACAGCAGACAGTGATTGCCGGGCCGTACGAGATCAGGTCGGTCATACTGCCTGACAGCAGCCGGGCGGTGTTAAAAAGCGGCAGCAGGATCACCTATCCTGTACGGTACAGAGGAGGAGAGAGGCGGGTGAGCATGGAAGGAGTGGTGTTCTATAATGTTAGCAAGGATCCTTCTTCGGTGTTTACGGTTCATTCTACGCAAATGGATATACGGGTGCTGGGGACTTCTTTTGTGGTGTCCGATTCTCAGCGGGCTACCAGTGCCGTTGTCCAGGTGATCAGCGGAAGGGTTGGCGTGGCGCATGAAGGGGCGGATATGGGGGAACTGAAAGCCGGCAAGGAACTGGTGTACGACAGAAGCACCGGCAGGGCGTTGCGCAGGAATGCCGACAGTTCACAGGCGATAGCCTGGATACATAAAACATTTTCTTTTGAAGAGACTCCTCTGGAGTCGGTGTTTGCCGCCATGGAAAGCAAATTCGGCGTCCGGTGTATCATCCGGAAGCGTAACCCGGCTGTAGTGAAATTATTCACGGGTATGTTTTCGGAGGATGATACGCTGAAAGATATATTGCTTGCACTGTCCTTATCTACAGGCATACGGTATGCTGCCATTGATAAAACTACGATAGAGATCCATTATCCATAGGACATTCCCTAAGGGGAATGGATGATCCGGCGGGACAAGCTGGGTAACATAGTCATTACGGACTGTGAAGGGGAACTTTTTTAACACACCTGATAAATCGAATTATGAAGCAATCGACCATTCTTATTTCCCGGCGGGGGGTGGCCTTTCTCCTGGCGGTGGTGTTCAGCCTGCTGTATTACAACAAGGGGTATGGGCAGGAAAGCAAGGTATTGGAGCAGGCGTTGACTATCCAATTTAAGGACGACAATATCGTCAGCGCATTGCGTAAGATAGAACAATTGGCGCCGGTGGGTTTTATGTATGATGCCGGCGAGCTCAAGCGGTCCGAGAAGAAAATTACGGCCGACTTCAAGGCGGTGAAGCTCTCTGTTATTCTGTCTGTCATTTTGAAAAGTTCGGGTTATGAGTACAAGCTGTTAAAGGACAAGATCATTATTCATAAGGCATCTGTTACGCCGGGGCAGATACCGGCTGGTATTTCCGTCAGCGGGCATGTCGCCGATGGGAAGACAGGGCAGGGGTTAGCCGGTGTTACGGTGCACGTGAAAGGCGGCAGGGCGCATGCCGTCACCGATGCCGCGGGGGATTTTATCATTCCTGTACCCGATGCCGATGCGGTGCTGGCTGTCAGCTATGTTGGGTACGAGGGCAAAGAGATCAAGGTGGCGGGGCTGTCAGCCATCAGCATTTCGCTGAATGTGGACAGCAAGTCGCTGGGCAGCGTGGTGGTACAGGCACACCGGAAGGTGGACAATGAGGCGGCGCTGCTGAATGATCGTAAGGCGGCTGCCGTGGTATCGGACGGTATCTCTTCCCAAAACATCGAAAAGACGGCCAGCCTTACCACGACACAGGCCTTGCAGCGGGTGACGGGTGTGACGATCACGGATGATAGATATGTCGCTATCCGGGGGATGGGTGACAGAAGTGTCATTGCCGAGCTGAATGGCGCCCGGCTGTCGTCCTCCGACCCCGACCGGAGCGCGGTGCCGTTGGACCTGGTGCCTGCTGCGTTGCTGGATAACCTTACTGTATACAAGACCATGACGCCGGACAAGCCGGCGGATGCTTCTGCCGGGATTGTAGAGTTGAAAACCAAGTCGGTGCCGGACACGCTTACGCTGGTGTTTTCGACACAACTGGGAACCAATTCCACCATCGGCATCAGCGGTAAGTACAACAGCTTTGTAGGCAGCGACATGGGGTTTTTCGGTGAGCGTGTGAAGGATCATAATCTTTCCGGTGCTTTTTTGAAGCTGAAGGACCAATATCCCGGGGGGCTTTCGCAGATACAGCAACTTTTTCTGCAAAGCCGGAACAGTCCGGCTCTGTCGAAAGAAGCGTTACGCATCAATAATATCATGCAGTCTTTTCCCGCGGTGCTGACAACTACCTACAAACCTGCGGCGCCGAACCAGATCTATACCGTCTCTTTTGGCAACAAGTATATGGTGTGGGGGCATCAACTGGGAGTAGTGGTGGGGCTCAACTATTACAGCCGTACGGAAGACCGGTACAATGGGCAAGTAAACCAATACAGCATTTACCAGGGTATTGTTACCGGGTCGACTGATATTTTCAATCCATTGCATATCCCCGGGTTTATAACCCCGGACCATCCCCGGATGGGCAAATATCTGGGATACCGGGAGAACTCGGGGACGGCAACGCTCAATTATGGTGCGCTGGCCGGCCTCACCTACCGGATTAATACCCGCAACCAGGTGCAATTCCAATATGTAGGCAGCCGTGGCGCGGAGACCCAGGCCAATAGCCTGAACGGGTCCTGGCAAAATACGGGGCTGCAATTCCCGGTGTATAACCAGGTCTTCCAATTGAAGCAGTCTTACCGGGTCTTTAATACATTCAACCTTCAGGGTGAGCACAGGGTCGTGCCGGGGAAATATTCTCCTACGCTGAGCTATAACCTGAGCTCATCCAAGTCTACACAAAATGAACCTGACTTCCGGTTTACAGACCTGGCGGACTATCGCAAGACGGCCTTCATAGATCCCAATGGCCAGGGGATCAACAGCGATACCTATGCTTTTGTCGTGGGAAGCGTACATGGGGTAGGGCCCAACGGTGTGTTGAATGCGGACCCTAACGGCAGGAAATACCGTTATCTTACGGAAAATAACTATAATGCCAAGGTGGACATCACGCAGCCGGTGATGGTGGGAGGGCAGCGGCAGCTGTTGAAATTCGGTTACAATTATCTGAGAAGGAAGCGGGACTTTACGGAGAATGTGCTGGGTTTACCGGGGACGTCTGCCGGAGGAAATGCCGGCCTGCTGACAAAGGCGGCTGGAAATCTCGATCAGTTGGTGTCCTACGACAATATTGGATTGAACCCTTCCGGATATGATGCGGAAGGCAGTCCAAGGGTGGGCGGTTTCCTTTACCAAATTCGCAAATCACCTAATAACTATAATGGCGTATATAAGACCCAGGCTTTTTATGGCATGGTAGATGCACACGTGGGGGAACGTCTTCGTATAACAGGCGGCGTTCGTTTTGAGTCCACAGACATCCAGGCGCATGTAGACACTGTCAATGTATTCAATCCTCAGGTGGCCGCCGGCAGCATAAGCGGCGGGGCTTCTAACCAGGGCGGGGGCACTACTCAGCCTAATACCGGCTATAAGGTAGATTTTAAACCCTATTATTCGGCTAATCTGACCTATACCCTAAACCGGAATATGAACTTTCGACTGGGATATAGTACAACGTTAGCCCGCCCTGAACTGAGGGAGCTGACAAATATTTTCGAGTTCGATCCCTTTCAGTTTGCCGTGATAGGAGGTAATCCCAATCTGAAGAACCAGTTCACCCGCAGCGAGGACTTTCGCTGGGAATGGTTTCCCCGTCCCGGAGAGGTCTTTGCAGCTTCGGTGTTTGCGAAGCAGATCGATCATCAGCTGAACAAGGTTTTTATCTATCATCCGCAGGGGGCGGTAAGCACTTTCCCGGAATTTCCCCTTATCGAATACCAAAACGATGTCAACCAGGGGCATCTGTTCGGGATTGAGCTGGAAATACGCAAAAACCTGGGCCAATTAACCGGAGTGCTGCGTAACTTCTTTATCGGCGGCAATTTTATGCTGGCCTACAGCCAGATCACCAAGAATCCTGAGCGGCTGGAAGCGTCCCGGACCATCGACCGGACGGCTTCGGACAAGAGCCCCCTTTTTGAACAGCCGCCTTATTCCATCAACGGATACCTTGACTATGATAATGCCAGGATGGGCACGCAGTTGTCGGTGAACTTCAATATAGTGGGAGAACGGCTGGTGCAGGTGCAATTGGATGGAAGCCCGGATGTATACAGCCGCCCTGTGCCCGTGTTGGACCTCGTATTCAGCCAGCGCGTGCTCAAACGGGTGACGGTGAAAGGTTTTGCGAAAAATATCCTGAATCCACCTTACCGGGACGTGTATGCGACACCCCGGAAAGGCGGCCTTTACCACGATGTGCTGTATATCCAGCATCAATATTGGAGAGGCGCCGAATATGCTTTGGGTATAACCTATAATCTTTTTTAAAATATTATACATGAACAGCTTATTTATCCATTCCCGGCGATTGATCTACACATGGCTTCGACCATTCCTGCTCCTGTTGCTGCTGGTGATATTCAATGCGTGCCGTAAGACCAAGGTCGATAATACCTATCCGCTGACGGGTGTCCAGGTGGGCGGCTCTGCAGGCTCCAGCGTCCGACTCTTCAACTTCTATAATGCGCAGCTGGATGTCAAAGCGAATAATATTCCGTTGACAGCCTTCTCTGGCAGCGGAAGCGTCCAGGGCAATCAGATAGGGCTTTCCCTTTTTCCATCGGGAGTTTGGAATAGCGGTGACAACGGCAGTCCGGTGACGATGCCCGTATCCCTCTTCGACAAGAATGGACAGCTGCATATCATTATAAAGAGCAGGGGGACGAGGGGATATCCAGGACTGGGTATGCTTCCCTTGCTGAGTATAGACACGGTATTGAGCAATGATCCCTTGCATCCCAAGGATTATTATGTCATGGGTGGAGGTTATTTGAAGGTGATCGACCGGAATATAGTGGCTCCTTCCCAGTCTGATCACTTCAAGCTCCGCATCATGAACTTCGGTGAACTAAAGGATACGTTGGGATTGGTTGGTCCGGTAGTGCTTACCTATGCCGACGGTACCAGGGTGAAGGAAATGGATACGATTGGTGTAGGCAAGACATCGCCCTATATCGAGCTGCCGTACGGGTCTTACCAGTTTAAACTATATGTAGCCAATGCATCCGGCGAACCTGATTATACCAAGCAGCTTGCAGAACTGCCGGTGTACCCCGACTTCTCGAATGCGGGGAATACGCCCCAGCAGCACCTGGTGACCAGGGTCCGGGGTTTTAAGCCGGGCGGCACTTATACGATGTTGGTAAATGCAAATATTCTGGGGTACAATACGGACCCCAATGGAGGGGAAAACCCCAATTTCTACCTGATCAATTCTTACCGTGTCCTGACAGAGCAATCAGCGCCGCAGAATATCAGCTGGGCCAGGATGCAGGCTGTCAATGCCTGGCAGGATCAGGCCGTCAGCTTTCGTGTGGATGGGGGAGCATTGGTCAACGGACTGGGATTTGGACAAAGCGGGGGTTACAATACGGTGGTTCAAGGTACACATCATGTAGAAGCCGTGGACGCATCAGGCAAGACCATTGCTTCAGCTGATATAGTTCTGTATCCTTATGACAATATTACGGCCTGGGTATTTGCCGGGAGCGGCAAGGCCGCGATAGTATTCACCAATACGGATCTCACCACTACCTTATACGAGAGCATCAACAGCAATGTTGTCGATGACGGTACGGATGGTTCGAAGAATACCTGGCATTTTAACTATGCGTTGCAGACCCGTTTTTTAAACCTCAGTGACGTGCCCTATGTGACTTTTACAAACAATGGCGCCCTGTTGCAGCCCCGGGTCAGCGGCAATTCACAACAGCAGTGGCAGAACGATACGCTGGCGTATCCCCAGGCGTATATCAATCTTCAGCCGGGCGTTCCTGTGTTGTATAATCCCTTTGTCGTGTATCCGTCCGATGCCGATGGGAACTGGACGATTACGTTGAATGGGCAAACCTATGTAGAAGGAGGCGGTAGCAACAAGATGGGGCTGGCGTTGAGCAATCCGCTGCCTATCCGGGTCTTTCAGTCCAGCCCTGCTACGGGGATCTATGAAGGGCAGGTGCCGGGATCGCTCCTGGGAAATGTGGCGCCGTTGAAGGAAAAGGATTTTGCCAGCGGCACGCTGATCTATCCTGACGGCAATCTACGGGCTGAGAACGGGTTTTATACCGTGGCGCTTGTCGGCAATGTTCTAAGCGGATCGGGTCCTTCCGGCAAACTTATCGTTGTCAAGCATAATAAATAATCTTATTCAACTTAAGCAAAGAATATATGCGTATCGTGTTTTCTATTAAAAAGGTGTTGCTGCTGGCTTCGACAGCAGCAATGATATCCTTGCTGACGGGTTGTTATAAATATAAGGAGCAGCCGCAGGTGGCCAATCCTGCCTATATCAGGGTTTTTAATTCCATACCTTTCACGGTGGATGCCATGCATGCCGGCCAGGCAGCACCCTTTCTGTGCTTTTTGGTCGACCCTGTGAAAGATGCTGATGGCATTGCCAATGGCGGGGCGATCGTAGGAGATTGGCTGCATACACGTGAACTATTCTCCCTCTCCTATGCGGCTGATGCGGCTACAGCCATGAATGCACAGTCGACGATCAACGTGATCAATACCGGCCTGCCGACACAAAATGTAGTCAATGCCAATTATGAATATCCAGGCAAGCTGCATGTGCTGACGTCTCCCCCGATGAACGGTATGGATATGTCCGCGTGGGCGCAGATGCCTTCAGGCAAGCACCACATCATTTTCGTCACCCGTCCGGAGGATGACCGTCCTTTTAGTCAATTGCCGGGAAGCCTGCGCAAGAATGTCATTATCGACACGACGGTGGACCTGCAGGCAGGAGAAGTGTACACCATCAATGCATTAGCGACGGACATAGATAAGAACCAGTATGGCGCGGATGTTCGGCATGAGCAATTCGTGCATGAGAAATTCGACCCAGGCCGCATCTATGCAGCTTTCTACAATCTTTCCAGTGTGAGGCCCTACCTGGCCACCGACCCTCACTTCCCGTTCTACTGGTACTATGCGGACACGATGACCATCTCCTACACCTGCTGGATCAACGATGACAATTATTCCTCCGGCGGCCTGTCTTACCCTGCATGGCCCTTGCCTGGAAGCGACAATGTCTATATGACGACTCTCTATCGTGGAAAAAATGACGGTACTGTATTTACACCCCTGCCATTCCTTTCCAGGGATTACTTCTTTGATCAACAGGGGGTTTTGAGGACGATGGTTTTCAGCGCGGGGGCTTCCAACACCGGAACGATGCCCTTCTACGGATTTAAGCTGACACAAACCTCTCCTTCGTCCCTCCAATATGGCACCTATCCCAACCTGTTGTGCAACGCTGATCCGGCTAATTTCAATACCCAGGACCCGAATGTAGTAAATGTTAGCGGGTCCACACCGCTGAATGGACCGAAAGCGTACAACTACCAGGCCAGTCTTTTCAGGGTCATCCAGTCCGGGACATCCCTGAATATCTATCCCACCGTCAACATCTTCGAGGTCATCAATGACAGGATCTATCTGATGCAGATGCAGCGGGACTTCGAAAAAGTGCCGCAATAATCCATTTATAAAAAAACAGTATATACTATGCATACCATATTTCACAGATATTCTTTCGGTGCGGCGCTCTTTCTGGCGGCAGGGCTTTGGTGCGCCTGTTCCAAGAGCAACAGCGGACCGCAAACGCCGGTGAAGGTCGATGCGACGGTGCAACCTCTACAGTTCATGCTTGACAATAACTTTTCCTTCAGCAAATTCGACACACTGATGAAAAAGTCGGGCTATATGGACAGTCTTGGCAATGGAAGGATGCATACGCTGTTCGTCCCGGACAATAATGCTTTTATCAATGCCAATATCAGTGTGGACAGCCTGCTGGCCCTCCCAAAAGACTCTTTGCGGCAATTTGTGGGAAATCATGTTTTTCAAGGGATGGTGACAACGGACCTGATCCCGCAGACCATTACAAATCCAATGGTGGCTTCCAACGGACAGACCCTGTATTTCAGCAAACCGATCATCACTTCTTCCAGAGCTTCTACACCTGACCAGGTAAAGGCCCTTCAGCAAACCTTGCATGTCAATGGGATCAAGGCAACGCTGGTGGATCAGCGGGCGGTGGATGGAGCATTGCATGTCATGCAATTCCCTTTGCGTACCACCGTTGCCAGTGTGGGGGGGTATCTGCTGTCACACCCTGAATACAGCTATTTTGTGGCGGCCCTTCGCAAGTTCAACATGTTCGATCAGCTGAACACTGCCGGACCGTATACAGTATTTGCCCCGAATAATGATGCTATGACCAATAACGGTATTACCATAGATATGATCAACAGCGATACATTTGACGTCCAGCATTATCAGCCCTACCTGTTCTCTGCCAACTGGCTGCCCACCAGGACATACATGACGGACTTTTCGGATGCGCCGCTGCCCAACGATAATAGTGGAAATCCCACGGGTTATACAAGGTATGGGACAATACAGTACAGTTTTGCGGATTATAATCCCGTGCTGCGTATTGCGGTAACCAATTATACCTCATGGCTGGGACCCGGATATACGATATACAATAATGTAGGACCTAATGCCCAGGCATATGCGAAAGATCAGCAGCCGGCGCTCAATGGCGTCATCATGCCGACCAATAATATCCTGGTATATCCGGACAGTGTCTATCTATATACACCCCATTAATCAAAAAAAATAATTTATGATAAAGCGTTTTGGTATTGTGCCGGTTCTGGCTTTCCTTGTTTTTTCCTGCCAGAAAAATGGGATGAACGATTTTAGGAAGGCTGCCCATCCGATGGCCGACAGCACATCCGATGTCCGTATGGTATTAAAAAGCAGCCCGGTAAGTTTGTTTCTGCAGGCTGCCAAAAAGACCGGTCTTGACAGCCTCCTGCGTCCTGATCAATATTTTACGGTGTTTGCGCCTGTCGATGACGCCATGATCGCCGCAGGGCTGGACAAGGGGCATATTGAAAGCCTGCCGGCTGACTCATTGAGAAAGATCGTCCTGTTCCATGTTGCCCAGGGCGCGTATAGTCAGGCTGCTCTCTCCACCGCGCTCTATAGTGTGGAGATGAAGAGCCTTCGCAAAGACCTCTCCATAGACCGGGGCTCTGCCAGCTCTATTTTGTACCAGCAGAACTTGTACGCCAAAATATCGGGTGTATTGTACCTCAACGGAGAGCCTGTGGGCAAAGCCGGCGATACGGCCTGGACGGCGTCCAACGGCTATATCTGGCCCATACAAACTGTGCTGCAGGCTCCCACGCAAAGTATCTGGCAGATAGCCCAAAGCAGGCCTGAGCTCAGCATGTATCTGGCGGCCATGCGCATCAATGACAGCATTTATCAGTCGATCGGGTGGATTTTTCGTCCGGGGTGGGGGAATTCGAAGACAGTTGCCGGGGACAGCGTAAGCTATGGTTGGGTCGTTTATGATAACCTGACGAATACCCAAACGTACGGGCTTGCCCGCGCTACCGTCTTTGCTCCCACCAATGCGGCATTTGAGGCAGCCGGATTCCACACGTACAAGGACCTGTTGAACTATGATACTACGATGACACCCGGATATGCGGGATATCAGCCTGGTGTGGGCTGGCTGTATAACTATCTCCCGATGGACAGCATCCTCAAAACGCATGTGATCATCAATGCGGGAAATTATACCGCTGTCCGCATACCCTATCATCTGAGTTTGTACAATGACCTGATGTACAATCCGGATATCAATAACGGAGGGTTCAACACAGTAGATTTTATGAATATCTACAACGGTCATGCCGCCCCGATGCCCAATCAGCTGCTGCAGTTTTCCGGAAGCAACGGTGCGGTGAAGATCAACTGGAGCCCCAATGCGGCGCCGGCGGGTCTTCCGGCGGACAAGAGCCGGCATATCATGGCGCTAAACGGTGTAGTGTACGAAATCGATCAATTATTCACCCCACATCAATAAAAAGAATATAACATGAGCAATAAAGGTTTGAAATACCTGTTGGGCATACTCCTGGCGACAGCCGTAGGAGCTTGCAAGAAGGACGATGGGGGTTCCGCCGGCACTCATCCGCAGTATGACAAGAACTATTATGGCCGCCAGGCTTTTGTCATAGCGCTGAACAGCAACTACCAAAACTATGATTCGGCATTGAAGCAGACGGGGCTCATCGATACGCTGGCGAGCACGGGCCCTTTCACTACTTTTCTGCTGAGCAATAATTCGCTGCCCCCGTATTCCTTTCCCACTGATATCAATTTTATCCTGAAGTCCCTGATCCTGCCGGGCAATGTCTCCTTAAAGGCACTGCCTTTTGGCCGCAACCAGCGATTTACTTCGTTGATGGGCAATCATATTTATCTAAGCAAGTACCCCTCCGGAACGGATTCAGCCGCCTATATTTTAAATGGAACACCCGTATTCGCAGTGGATAATTCCACCACCAATGGGCCTCTCAATGTCATCGACCAGACCATCCCTAACCTGGAGCGTTATTCCAGCATCACCGGATTTGTGCAGGGGGCCAAGGAACTGACGTTCCTTTCGCTTGCCCTGAGACGGACGGGATTGGATAAATTACTGGCCGACACCACCAGGAATTTTACGTTTTTGGCGCCTGCCGATGATGCGTTCAAGAAATCCACTGATGGGGATCTCAACAGCTACGACGGCCTTCTGCAGGCAGATACGGCGAAATTATCCCGTATCCTGCGCCTGCATATCATCGGGGAGCGGAATTTCTATACTGATCTCAACCGGCAATTGGGCAATGCCGACACCATGGCGATCACCACCCTACTGGGCAATGATCCACAAATCAAATTTTATGCGTCCAGGCAGTGGTGGGGAGCGACCTATTATTTCATAGGCCCGGGCAACTGGGACAACAGTACGAATCCTCCGACGGCCTATCCAGCCGGAGTATACCAGATCAACTGGGTTCCGCAGCAGGATAAGATTGCCGTCAATGGCGTCATCCTCGAACTGGACAATATCCTTTTACCATAAAAACGTGTAGTATGAAAATATTCCGATTAAAATACGCCGGCTTGTTCTTTTTACTGTTGGCGGCGTTTTCCTGCACCAAAAAAGAGTATAATGCCACTCCAAACGTGGTGTCGCTGAGCCAGGATATTCAAAAGGAGAGCGGGCTAAGCTTGTTCCGTCAGGCGCTTGCCAGGACCGGCCTGGACACTGTGCTGGCGGGAGGCGGTCCTTATACCGTCTTTGCACCGGTGGATAGCGCTTTCATAGCCTCGGGGTTTACAGCAGACAAAATATCCGGATATCCCGCGGACAAGCTGAGGGACATCATTTCGTTCCATATCCTGCCCGGCCGTATCGGCAGCGCGACGCTGGCGGGTTTTTTATCCGACACCCTGCAAAGCCTGAACAGCAGGCAGAGCCCCATTGTTACACAGAATTATTTCGGCACTTTTCTCAATGGTGTCAGAGTGGTACAGGGCAATATCAACCTGGCGGACGGTGTTCTTCACAAATTGGGTGCAGTCTGTATTCCCCCTTCGGGTGATATTCTGGCAACATTGGACAGTTTACCAAATACCAAAATGGCGGCTTATATCTTTCACCAGTCGCTGGGTTTGGCACTATTTGCCCGTACTCCGGCGACCCTGTTCCTGCCTGTCCCTCCCCAGGGCGGCTATCATATACTGGATTTTAACTATGCCACACCTTATTATTCGTCCACGATGCTGATACCTTCCGACGATGCTTTCAAAGCATATGGATATAACAACATTTCTGATCTTGCTGCTGTAGACACGGTTCATCGTACGAATATGCTCGCCAGCTGTATCCTGTACGGCAGCTATTTTACGGCAGACTTTATGGGCGGCCGTTCCGTAGGAAATCTGGGCAACGGTAGCAGCCCCGGCGGCCAGCAGCCGATTGGCAACTTTGCCAACAACGGCTCTGTGGGGATTATTACCGCCAACAACCAATGGAATTATTATAATCTGTGGCTCACTAACGGGAACTATGAAATTGCCAACGACGGGTTGACCATCAATGGATCAGGCGTTTCGGTATCGCCCCGTATCATCCAACCCAATATCGTCACCACCACCGGCGTGGTGCATATCATCGACCAGGTCTTTGCTCCTAACGGAGGATATTCACCGAAAGGACCGCAGTAATAGAATGTGGTGTAGCTGGTTATTATTGAATTGTATTCAAATTTTTTATATGAAACGATGTTTTTTTCTTTCGAGCTTTTTGCTGGCCTTATTGCTGATATTCACGCAGCGTAGCAACGGCCAGGAAACGCGGGGCGCTTTTCGTGGAAGGATTACAGATAGTCTCGGACAGCCCGTTGCCGGAGTGACTGTGACGGCCCTGCATCTTCCGACGGGCACTCCTTATGTGACGACGACTTCCACCGATGGGAGATATAACCTGCCGGGCCTGCTGGTAGGGGGACCTTACCAACTGAGCGTCACAGCTGTGGGGTGGGGAACCAGGCAACAGGATAATCTCCAGGCGACGCTGGGAGAGGCGCAGGTATGGAATTTTACCTTGAAGATCGAGGCCTTGCAGCTCACAGGAGTCACTGTAAAAGCCGTAGCGCCGAGAGGACGGCAGGCCAACAGGACAGGGGCTGGGACCAATATTTCCAAAGAACAGATAGCCAATATGCCTACTATCAACCGGAGCATTACCGACATGACGAAACTGGTGCCGCAGGGGTCCAAGGACAATTCCTTTGCAGGATCCAGTTTTAGGTATAATAATGTGACGGTAGATGGAGCCATCAATAACGATGCCATCGGCTTCAGCCCTTCCATGGGTGGTATTGTCGGGACTTCCAATATGCCCGGCTCCAGCACCCGCAGCAATCCCATCTCGATGGATGCTATTCAGGATATGCAGGTCTACCTGGCCCCTTATGACGTGACGATCGGTAATTTCACGGGCGGCAGCATCAACGCGGTCACCCGCAGCGGCACCAATAAGGTGGAGGGATCTGTATACGGATATGGAAGGAATGCGACGATCACCGGTCCGGAGAATGCGGGCGACAAGAGTAAAGTGCCGTCGGGATTCCATGATTATCAAACAGGTTTCCGGCTGGGTTTCCCTATTATTAAGAACAAACTGTTTTTCTTTACCAGCGAGGAGATTGCCCGGCGGACGGATATTGTCCAGCAGGGGGCAAACAGCCCGGATGCAGCGGGGATTTTGAGTCTGCAGGATGCACAGAACATCCATGATGCGATGGCGAGCCGGTATGGATTCGACGCGGGGTCCTATGGGAATTTCGAAGCGTATGCGAATTCTGTAAAGTATTTCAACCGTCTGGACTGGAACATCGACGTCAGAAACCATCTGGCCGTCCGTAACAATACGATTACCTCTGAAGCCATCAACCTTGAGCGGGACCCGCAGGATTTCCGTTTTGGCAGCATTGCTTACAAACAGACGAATAATCAGACCTCTACCGTCGCCGAACTTACTACCCGGTGGTCCAACAAGCTGTATAACAGCCTGATCGTTGGCTACACCACCATCCACGACTACCGGACCCCCGGTGGCGACCCGGCCTTCCCGCAGGTGCAGATAGTAGGTCGTACGCCGGGGACCACTATTTTCCTCGGTACTGACCGGGAGGCCAGCATTTTTAACATGCGGCAAAAGACCTGGGAGTTTACGGATAATTTCAATCTGAACCTGGGAAGGCATCATCTGACACTGGGTACGCACAACGAGCTGTACAAGATAGATTATGGCTTTGTGAATTCATGGAATGGCCGGGTGGATTATCCCAGCATCGAGGCATTTCTGAACAATCAGCCTAACCGGGTGCGGGGCAGCTTTAACTATGTGAACAACGACCGGAACTATATCCTTGCGAATCCGAGCGCGGTGTTCAATATCAATTTCTTCAGTCTTTATCTGCAGGACGAGATCCAGGTGAGTGACCGCTTTCGGATCACGCCGGGGATCCGTGTAGATTATGCGGATGTTCCGAACAAGCAGCCCCTGAGCGAGAAGACGATAAATGCATTGCCGGACCCTAACTTCGGCTATAGCTACAGTTATACGCAGCCCCGGTATATTAATAATTCCTATTTAGGACGGGCGCAGGTTTCGCCAAGGGTGGGCTTCAACTATGATGTGTTGGGGAACAAGCGGCTGGTGATCCGGGGCGGGTCGGGGTTGTTTACAGGCAGGATACCGTTTGCCTGGATTGGTTATGCTTTCTATAATACCGGGGATTCGTATGGAGCCTATGATCAACGTACCGACAATGGTTCCAGCCAATTCCTGCCCGGGACGGACCCACTGCGTCATGCGCCGGGTCAGGGGATCGCGGGTTTTGCACAGCAGAATGGAGTTTTTGTCAATAAGAGCGGGGCGGGGCAGACCCAGGTAGACCTCATCGACAACAGGTTTGTCATGCCGCAGATATGGCGGAGCAGCCTCGCGGTGGATTTCACTGACCCCAATGGTTTTAAGTATACCGTAGAAGGCATTTATACGCAGGTGGTAAAGGATGTCATGTTCCAGCAGGTGAACCTGAAGGATGGGCCGACAGCTTTTCCTTACGCCTACGATTCGGCTGCCAACCTTCGTCGCCAGCCTATCTTCAACGGCAGTATCGACCCTCATTTCGCCAATGCGTATGAAATGTCCAATACTTCCCAGGGGCATAGGCTGCAGTTGACGGCGCAGGTCAGCAAAAATTTCGACAATGGGGTGCATGCGATGGCAGCATATACCTATGGATGGTCCAAGGACATTGCCAATGGGGTCCGGAATTCAATGGAATCCAACTGGCAGCTGAACCAGGCATTGAATCCCAATAGTCCGGGACTGGCCTATTCCAATTTTGACATCCGTCATCGTATCATCGCCAATGTATCTTACCGTCTGGACTGGAACAAAAGCTGGGCTACAACCTTCGCCCTTTTCGCCAGCTTCCAGTCCGGAGCGCCTTACACATATGGGTTTGTCAATTATACGATACAAAATACGCCGCAGCAGGTGAGCCTGACCTATATTCCGAACAAGGGGGAGGCCGTCAATTTTTTCCAGGATGCAAGGGATGAGAATGGGAACCTGGTACAGTCCGCCGCCGCGCAGGCGCAGGCTTTCAATGATTTTATCGACGGCAACAGCTATCTGCGTACGCGCCGAGGACGGTTTACCGAGCGGAATGCGGCGAGGACTCCCTGGAACAATGACATTGACTTTCATTTCGCTCACGATTTCGGTATTGTGACGCGCAAGGGTGAAAGGCCTACGCATGTGATCACGGTGAGCTGGGATATCCTGAACCTTACCAACCTGATCAACAAAGACTGGGGCTGGGTGTATTTTTCGCCCAATACCTATAATTCGATGTCCAGCGTAGGGCTGATACCTTTTATCCCGGCGAGAAGATCGCAGGGGTATCCTTTGTTTACTTTCCAGAACCCGGGCAGGCCGTATGCGGTGGATTATGCGGCGAGCCGGTGGCAGATGCAGATGGGGTTGAGGTATTCGTTTTAAAATTTAACACTGGCTTTAAACCCATCTCCTATTTTTGTGGAAACTTTCTGCGAATCATGAGAAGGGTTAAGGCTGTACCTGAGGTTTCACCAGAAGCGGAGTTTCAATATGATGCATTTTACAAAATGAGCTATCCCCGTCTCCTGGCTTATCTTGTGAAAGTGTCGGGCCAGGTTGAAATAGCCCGGGACATCTGCCAGGATATCTATCTCCAATTATGGGAAAAAAGGGATACGTTACCCGCGAGAGAGGAAGAGCAGTTGCCGTATCTCTTTACGATGGCCCGGAATGCTTTTTATCAATTCACCCGTAAGGCGTTACAGGAACAAAAGAAATTCACAGGCTATACACAGCATGATCCGGCCTCCGTACAGGGGCCGGATCATTCGTTTGAGCTGAAGGAGCAGGCGAATATTATTCAAAAAGTGCTGGATACTGCGGAAAGCGACCGAAAAAAATATTTCCTGCTCAACAGGGAAGAAGGGCTTACCTATAAGCAAATTGCAGAGCGGGAGGGCGTCTCGGAGAAAACGGTGGAGCGTTATATCGGTAGCATACTAAAATCTCTTCGTACACATTTCTCCTCTTTTCTTACATTTTTTTGGTAACAATTCCTTAACCTTCTTTGCTGACGGTGAGGGTCAGCTTTTTTACTTCTCTCTGCAAACAGTTGAATTTTCATGGACGCACCGGAATTCAGAAAAAGGATCCAGGCTTATTATACCGGGCAGTTGACGGAGGAAGAGATGGCTTCCCTGTTGCGGAAGATGGATGGATTGTCTGCCGGCGATCTGGAGCGCATGTTCCCGGAAGTGGAATGGCGGTCGATCCAGCCTTATCAGGTGACGCCGGAAGAACTGGAGGCTGGTCTGGAGAAGATCAAACATTTGTCTGTCCGGAGCGCCGGGGGGCGGGTACGTAAGATGCGCCGCTGGGTGCAGGCGGCCTGCATATCGGGAGCGCTGGTGATGGCGGGGGTACTTGCGGCCCGTTATGGGAAGCGGTCTTCCATGGGGACGATAATGCTTGCCTCGGCACACTATAAAGATATAAAAGTGGAGGACGGGAGAAGGTCGACCATCACCTTGTCCGATGGCACGGTGGTGACAGTGAATGGAGGCAGTGTCCTGTCGGTCCCGGACTCTTTTGCCGCGGGCGGGCGAGAGGTTTATCTGCGGGAGGGAGAGGCCTGGTTCGATGTAGCCAGGGATGTCCGTCGTCCTTTTATTGTGCATACTTCGCATATGAATATACAGGTGCTGGGAACTTCGTTTTCAGTCCGCGATTATGGGGAAGAGAGAAGTGCCGGCATCAGTCTCAGTACGGGGGAAGTGGCGGTCCGTCATGGTGAAGGCGAGCCCATCCATTTAACACCAGGCTACAGTCTCGTTCTCAACAAGCAGACGGCTGTCTTTGTCCGCAAGGCCATCGATACTGCCGAGGCGGGCGCCTGGGTGCGCGGGGAGCTTGTTTTCCAGGGCGCCAGCCTGCACCATATCCTCAACGTGCTAAAACATCGGTATGCCGTCAGCTTTGTGTTGCAGCGTTCTGACAAGGAGGAAGAAAAATTCTCCGCTACTTTCAGGAACAATAGCCTGGAGACCATCCTGCAGCAGTTGCAACTGATGAGTGGCATCCGGTATACCATTGAAGGTAAGAGGGTCCTTATCCGTTGACAATATCCTGCGCCTGCGGGAGTGGATCATTAACAAATGTAAATCAACCAATGCATGCTTAGATGTATGAAATGGCGGGGAAGCCCGTCCAAGATGCTATTGTTTTTCCTGCTGCAATTTTTTTGGATGCTGCCGGTATTGGCGCAGGAGCCCCGGCTCGATGTCGATGTCGAAAATCAGCCGCTCAGTGTCATTTTTCAGTCGATACGGAAGAGCACAAATTACCTGGTGAATTACAGTGAGCGTGAGGTAAATGCGGATACCAGGGTCACCGTCCATCTGAAGCAGGCCACGGTCGCTGAAGTGCTGACGGCTGCGTTGAAGGGAACGGGTTATGAATTTGTCCGCAATGCCAATGCGTGGATCATCCGCCGTAAAGTTGTTCCGGCGGAAAAAAAAGAAAGGCCCGCCCGGGCGCTGACCATTGCCGTGACGGATGCTAAGTCCGGCGTGGCGCTTGGTGGTGTAAGCATCAATGTGCAGGGCACCGGCATCAGTACGATGACTGACGCCGACGGAAGGGCCAATCTGCGTTTCATCGATTCGCCCGCGGTGCTGGTCCTCACTTCCGTGGGGTATGCCATTCTTACCATTCCCGTTGACGCCGGCGCGACTACGCTGAATATAAAGATGAACAGGGATGCGAAGGCGTTGGGGAGTGTCGTAGTGGAAGCGAGGAGGAAGATCAACAATGAGGCATCGTTGCTCAATGACCGAAAGAATGCGGCGGTGGTTTCCGACGGTATTTCCGCGCAGCAGATGGAAAGGACGGCCAGCATTACTACCACGCAGGCTTTACAGCGGGTGTCCGGCGTTACCATTACGGATGATAAATATGTCGCTATCCGGGGTCTGGGTGACAGGAGTGTCATTGCGGAGCTGAATGGTGTTCGCCTGTCCTCTTCGGACCCCGACCGCAGCGCCATTCCCCTCGACCTGATACCTGCCAACCTGCTGGACAATATAGTGGTCTATAAGACGGAGACGCCTGACAAGCCGGCGGATGCGGCGGCGGGTATCGTGGAGCTAAAAACCAAATCCATCCCTTCGGGAAAAACGTTGAGCATAACGGCGCAGACGGGATGGAACAGCAATATCGGCATCGGTGGAAAAATGAACAGCTTCTACAACAGCGATATGGGAACGTTTGGTCAGAAGATCGGCAGCCACGATCTGAAGCCGGAGTTTCTCAACTTAGGTAAGCAATATCCCGGCGGGCTGAGCCAGATACAACAAATGGCGGCGGGCAGTATCAACGACCCTTCCATGCAAAAGGAGGTGAGCCGGATCAACAATATCATGCATAATGGATTTGACCCCGTGCTGACGACCCGTTATAAAAGCGCACCTCTGAACACTATATTTTCCATCACCTATGGGAATTCCTTACAGGTGTTTCACCGTCATCAACTGGGCCTGATCGCAGGCGCCAGTTATTACAGCCGTGCTACCGACGTCTATGGCGGTACGTTGAACCAGTACAGCATCTACCAGGGCATTCTCACGGGCAGTCAGTATATCGACAAGAACAGCCCCCGTACCATTCCCCATTATGTAACGCCCAACAATATCAACCTGGGGAAGTATGTAGGGTACCGTGAGAACACGGGCATACAGACGCTGAACTATGGCTTTCTTGGTGGTTTGAGCTATAGGTTCAACGCCAATCATGAGATCAGTATGCAGTATATGGGCAGCCAGGGGGGCGAGACGCAGGCGACCAACCTGTATGGGCAGTATCAATATACGAAGGGCCTTTCGGGACCTGTATACAGCAGCATTTATTCGTTGAAGCAGACGTACCGGACATTGAACACCTTCAACCTGCAGGGCGAGCATAAACTGTGGAATGGCGTCTATGCTCCGAGGCTCAGTTACAATGGCGCCAGCTCGAAGTCCACGCAGAACGATCCCGACTACCGTTTTGTCAACCTGGCCGACTACCGGCCGGCGGGGGGCGGATATATAAATGTGCCAAATCCGGTAGCCGGCGCCAATGGTGGTGTGATAACCTCTGCTGTTACAGATTTCTATTCGCTGGTGTCCGGGTACGTCAATGGCTATGGACCGTATGGCAAGATACAGGTGGATCCCAACGGCCGCCGTTACCGCAAGCTGAACGAGACGAATTATAATTACAAGGCGGACCTGACGATACCCTTTCCCTTGTTGGGCAATGCCCAGCAATTCAAGACGGGCTTCAATTATTTGCATAGGGACCGGACCTTTTCGGAATATGTGCTGTCGTTGCCGGGATCAAATTTTTCCGCCGACCGTGGTTTGCCATTGTACAAGGTATATGGCAACCTGGACCAACTGGCGGGTTACAACCAGGTAGGCATTCATGCGCCGGATAATACTACGGGGGAAGGGGCGCAGACGGTGAGCGGATTCCTATACAACAACCAGAAATCGCCCAACAATTACCGCGGCTTTTATGAGACGAATGCGTTTTACGGCATGTTGGATCTTCATCCTTTAAAGGATCTCCGGCTTACAGGCGGGGTACGTTTTGAGAAAACGAATATTCAGAGCTCCGTCGATACTTCCAATGTCTATATCAGCCCTTCCCTGAAGCAGGGTAATGTGAACCTGGTGTATATCAATCCCAATTCCGCCTATGTTACAAAATACAAGCCGTACTATTCGGCCAACCTGACCTATACCCTTCACCAGCAGATGAATTTTCGCCTGGCGTTCAGTACGACCCTGGCGAGGCCAGAGATGCGTGAGCTGACCAATGTCTTTGACTACGATCCTTTCCAGCAGGCATTGGTGGTCGGCAACCCGGACCTGGTGAACCAGGAGACGAAGAACTATGATTTCCGCTGGGAGTGGTTCCCGCATAGCGGGGAGGTATTGGCGGCGTCCGCTTTTTACAAGCAGATAGACCATCAGTTGGAGAAAGTGTTTATTCAAAATTCAGATGGGATCAATGCGACATTTCCCGAATTCCCTGCCATCGAATATCAGAATGACCCGAACAGAGGTACCGTCCTGGGTATCGAGCTGGAGGTGGTAAAAAATCTCGGGCTGTTGAGCAAGTCACTGAACCATTTTTTTGTGGGGGCCAACCTGTTGATAGCAAAAAGCGATGTGGTAAAGAACCCTCAGCGGCTGAAGGCTTCCCGGATCATCGACCGGCAGGCGCCGGAAAAGAGCCCGTTGTTCGAGCAGGCGCCGTATTCTGTGAACGCGTGGATCAACTATTCCAATCCCCGTATAGGTACAGACGTTACCGCGACTTTCAACGAGGTCGGCGAGCGGCTTATCCGGGTGAACACGGACGGTACGCCGGACCTGTATAGCCAGCCGGCGCCGGTGCTGGACCTTGTATTCAGCCAACGGCTGACCAGGCGCCTGCTGCTGAAAGGCTATGCCAAGAATATCTTCAACCCGGCTTTCAAGGAGGTGTATGCCAATCCGGGCAATGGCGGAAAATATTATGGCAGGGAATATATCAGCAGGAGCTTTAAGAAAGGCAGCGAATTTATGCTTGGGCTGACCTACAACCTGTTTTGAGAACCATTATTTATTCAACAAAGATCTGATGAAACATATCCGGTTATATTGTGTATGTATGACAGCGCTGATCGTCTGGGGGGGCTGTAGTAAGGCCAAGCTCGATCAGCGCAGCGGCAACCAGCCCACGACATCTGTCCTTACTTCTTCCACTGTCCGGCTGGTGAACCTGGGCGGTTTTACCGACATGGCGATCAATGGCGCCAGGCTCACCAGCTTTACGCCGCCGCTGCCGGATGGGACGCGTTATCCCTATCCGACCCCCTATTTTCCCGCTACGGGCGTATTGGGTACGACGTATTATATCCCGAAACAGTTCCTGGATGCCAATGATTCGGCCAGGATACAGTTGATGCAGCTATTTATTCTGGGGGCCGGCAATTTCATCGACAGCACGTACAGCTTTGGCGTAAAGGAAAATTACAATCATCCGAAGGACTACTATTGGGTCTATTCGCGGACGGCGGCTTTTCCTTATTCGATGAGTTACTATGATTCCCTGTATGTCATTCCCCGCGCTGTATCCCCGGCCACGGACCCTACCCATATCCTGGTGAGGCTGGTGAATTTCAGCTCGGCGCCGGATGACGCAAATCTTACGGGGCCGATGAGCCTCACTTTTGCGGACGGAAGTCCTGTGAGTGTGTCTACCAGTCAAGTTGCACCGGGAAAGTATTCGGAGTATGTCGAGCTGCCGTATGGCGCTTACCAGTTCAAGGTGCTGACGGCGACGAATGCCCAGGTGCCGGGGGCGCCTGTAAATATGCTGACCAATATCATCACGGACAATCTGAATACGGCGGTGATGCAGGGGATGGGGGTCACTTATGCGCCTGTTCAGACCTTTAAGCCGGGAGGGGTATACAGTATTGTAGTGTCGGTGAACCATCATTTCGAGTATCCTTCAGGGGGGGCTGGCGAGACGGTGAAAAAGGACCACAATGCCTGGTCGGTCATTACGGATGTGGCTCCTCCGGTGAACCTTACCTATGCGCGTATCCAGGCGGCGAATGCCGTCCCGGGCGGTGCGTTGAACATATTGGTGGATGGAGCGGTCCTTGCCAGGGGTCTTGCCTATGACAGTGCGGGCAATTACCAGACATTCGTAACGGGGACGCACAGGGTTTCCATAGAGGACGGCAACGGAAAGGAGCTGGCGGGCCGGCAGCTCGAGCTGCAGCCCAATACGAATTTCACCGTTTGGGCTTTTCCCTCCGGCGGGGGCGTGGATCTTCTGCCGGTGCAGAATAATCTCAGCGGATCGCGGAATGCCAGCTTCAACGGGGATGGGTCGGACACGGGACCCACTACCATGTACACCGGCTTACCTTATATGGTCCGGTTCCTGAACTTTTGTCCCGATCTGCCGTATGTGACATTTACGCAGGCTGACGGAGCCCTTTTTACGGATAATGCCCTTTCGACGGCGTTGGCGGCGCAAAACCTGCCTTTCGGGTCCAACCTGTCTTCCTCGCAGGTGCCATTTCCCTATGTGTCCTATAATATCAACGGAGGCATATCCCCGCAGATACAGGTGTACCATTCGCAGCCCTCCATCGTGCCGGGTGACTGGCTCAGCGATATAAGCGCCCTGAAGCAAACGGATTTTATCACCATGCCTGCCGCTGATTACCCGGCGGGACTGCCCACGGGAGAGCCGGGTATCTATACGGTGGCCCTGACGGGCCGGCGTGGGGTCCATGTACCAGCGGGGCAGGAAACAAAACTGATCATTGTCAAACACAACAAATAGCCAAGCATGAAGCGCTGCATCTATATCTTTTTTTCGATCCTGCTGGGGACGGCCGGGTGCCGCAAGGTCACCTACAATGCTGTCTCCAAGCCGGCTTATGTAAGGGTGTTCAATAGTCTCAACTACGCCACGACACTGCAGAATAAGGACAATCCGCCGCCTTTTCTAACGATGATCATTGACCCTGTATTTGACGCAGAGGGTATTGTCGCCGGCGGGGGTATTGTTGGAGACTACCTGGATAAACGGGTGAGCTATGCGCCGCCCTATCCTTTAAATAGTGGGAGCACGAGGACGGTGAACAACGAGTACCCGGGTAATGAGAAAGTGCTGGTGGGGCCGGTGGTGAATGGGTTTGACCTGTCGAGCTGGGCACAGATGCCTTCGGGCAGGCACCGTATCCAGTTTTACAACCGTACAGTTAGCACGGTACCTTTTTTCCAGTTGCCTGCCGGCAGCAGGACCAGCCTGCTGGTGGATACCACGCTCACATTAGAAGAAGGAGAGGTTTATACGATGCAGGTGTTGCAACGGGATATTTACAGGACAACCAATATCGCGGAATTATATGTGCGTAAAGAGTTATTCACCAAAATGCCCCTGGCGGACTCGCTGATCTATGTCAACTTCTACAATCTTTCGGCGGAAGGGTATGCGACGATGTACAATTTCACCGATCCGGGCAGAGACTTGTATGGAGGCAATAATGCGCAGGTGATCCGGGATACGATGAATATCTATTATTGTCTTTTTACGCCTGACAGCGTGTCTGGTCGGACAACCAGGCTTATTCCCGGCTATGAGGATATTCCGCTGACGACCCTGACAAGGAGCCATCAGCCGGGGGTCGCCTCCTATCATTCTATTCCCCTGTTTCCCGGCAGGGATACTACCGGCAGTATTTTCAGCAATTTCTGGCAGCGGTTCATCTTCCTTATGCCGGCCTACTCACCATTGGGCAATGGCGCGTATGGTCCTTATTCCGGGTTAGGGAACAGATTGAACGGAAATTATGCTGTCCTCGACTGCACCGATCAATACGACGTCAATTATACGGGTGCGTATTACAACACCATGCAGCTGGTGCCTAATCTAAGGGTTACTACGCCATCCGGCAATTATCCGGCAAGGTCATTTTCCATGATCAATACGGTGGAATGGATCAACAACCAGGTGTACCTGATGAGCATACAGCGGCAGTATCCCGCACCTGTCAATAATTAAAAAATAACGGATGAAAAAGAAAATACCTATTGTAATATCGATGCTTTGCCTGCTGACGGTGTGGGCGGGCTGTAAAAAAACGGATTTCCAGGCGCAGCAGCGGGAAGGTTCCCAACTGCTTAACACAGGCGAGTATATACGGAATAACTTTTCCTTTTCCATTTTTTCGGCTGCCCTGCAAAAGACGGGATGGGTGGACAGTCTCAATAACCCCAACGTTCAATATACGGTGTTCATACCCGACGACGACGCTTTTCATAAGGATAGTGTCTTATCTGCCGCCGACCTGGATAAATGGAGT
Source organism: Chitinophagaceae bacterium (assembly GCA_017307755.1). GTDB lineage: Bacteria > Bacteroidota > Bacteroidia > Chitinophagales > Chitinophagaceae > Puia. Next base: position 398,186 of record JAFKGQ010000005.1, read on the forward strand.
GTTGACAGTTTACGCAGGATGGTAAAAAATCACATTATCCGGAACAAGCTTTTTTACAGTGAGATCCCCGTATCGCTGGATAACCTGTACCCCAACCTGAATGGCGTGGACCTGTATGTATCCGGCGGTTTGGTCAATGGCCAGCGTTCGCTGGCGGTGAATGGGATTACTGTACAGCAAATACAGAGCGCCGTCACGACGGGAGCGGTGTATGATATACCTCTGGCAAACGGTGTCCTGCATGTGTTGAGCCGGGTGTTAAAATATTTTCCCGGCACAGTACAGGGTTTCCTGGCGGCAAGGGCCGACTGTGCGGACTTTGCTGCGGGGCTGAAGAAATTCGGCCTTTGGGACAGCCTTGGGAAGAAGGGCCCGTTTACGGTGCTTGCACCTGTCAACGCAGCTTTTGACAAGAACAAAATTTCCATGGATTCCATCGGGCGGATGGATACGGCGAAGCTGCAATCTGTTGTCTTTGGCGGGTATATCGCCTATCCGCATCATATATTCATCACGGATATAGGCATGGTGTATGCTTCGGCCCTGACCGTCAGCGGCAGCTATGCTATGACCCTAAACAATTTAGGGATGGTGCTGCAGACGGCACAAGGCGGCAGGCTGGGGCCGTTGGCGAAAAAAATGGCTTATCTCGACCGTATCAGCCGATGGGTCAATACATACAGTACGGATTATCTGTGTACCAACGGCGTAGTACACCTGCTGCAGCAGCTGGTGGTACTGCCTTCGGATGTTCCTAAACAATAATTCATCTTATTATGGATAAACGATCCCGATTCAACTATGGAGTTTTTTTACTGATGTGTTTATGGATAGTCTCCTGTACCAAGACGGATGAGCCCAGCCATCCTGTCGGCAAGCCGTTGCCCTATACGGAGGGAGCGAACAGGACGATCGCCCAATTATTAGACTCTCTGCCGGACTGTACTTTTTTTGATGCCGCATACAAAAGGGCCGGTCTGGCCGCCATGCTGGACTCTCAGCTGAGGACTACCGCCGTACCATATACGATATTTGCTCCTACCGACGATGCCTTTAAGGCGGCCGGATATACGTTACAGCAAATAGGACAAATGACGCCGGCGCAGTTGGACAGCATGGTGCTTTACTGGACTGTAGCGGGGGGGTATACTTTCAGCAACCTGGATTCGCTGCAGGGGAGTACGGGCATCGTCACCTTGCTGAAGGACCCTGGTATGAAGAGGAGCCTGGATTATCCGGGTTTTTCCACCAGCAACCCGTACCGGTACCGTTTGTATACCGCCGTTATGAATGGGATGCTCTGGCTGAACGGCATTCCTGTGCGTACGAATGCCCGATCTTTTGCGGCCACCAATGGTGTCCTGTGGAAGGTTGACCGGCTGGTGGAGAAGCCGGTGTTCGAAACCTACCAGGTCCTGGCGGGAGATACGGCGTACAGTTTTTATTTGGCTGCCGTCCGGAGCAGCGACTCCGTCTATCTGGCAAATTATACTGATTACTATTTCAAGGATACGATCAGTCTCCAGGTACAGCAGGGGCAGTCTTCCATCACGGTGCTGGCGCCGACCAACGATGCTTTCCGGAGGGCGGGGTTCCCGGATGAGGGATCGGTGCAGGCGTATATTTCGCAATCGATGGCTGCCGTGAATTATGGTTATGATATGAATGGCAGTCCCATCCAGACGAATATGGATTCTATCCTTGATCGTCACCGGATCGGGTATGCGGCGGGCCGGTATGGGGCTCTTACCTCCACTGTCTTTTACGGCAACGATTTTTTGTATAACCGGAGTGTTGACAATTCCCTGATCCTGCCCAGCGACGGCTATAGCCCTGACTTTTATTCCGGCGTATTTTTTCAACAACATAACGGACAGGTGTCCGTACACCGTGTGGATGCTCCGGCGGGGAGGGCCGTCAATATCGTAACACCCAATAATATCACTACGTTGAACGGGGTCGTGCACCGCGTGGATAACCTGCTGCTGCCCACTCCATGATCCAAATCATTAAAATTATCGATATGCATCTGTGCAAACGACTGTTGTTTTGTTCTCTATTGACTGTTGTGTTTGTAATGTCCGGGTGTAAGAAGGATGCCGGCACTGTATCCGGACGTGCGAATAGGCTGGGCTTTATCCTGGGCAATAATTTCAATCTGACCTTGTTCAATGTGGGGCTGACCTATACCCATTATTCCGATACGCTGTTGCAAACGGGTCCTTATACTGTGCTGGCGCCCAGCGACAAGGCTTTCCAGGCAGCGGGCTATGCCAATGCGGTGGCCATGCAGGCCCTGGGGGCAAAGCTCTGGCCCTTGATGAGCTATCATATACTTGGCGGTTATTATCCCCTGGACCAGCTGCCTTTCCAGTTCAATCAGGAGCTGCGTACGCTGGGCGGTGCGTCGATGTATGTCACGCATTGGATAAAGAATAAAGATACGGTGATCACCATCAATGGGGCCAGGGTTGTTTCGGTGAACCAGCCCGGGTCCAATGGACTGATACAGGTGCTGGACCAGGTGCTGAGCCCTTCTTTATACGGCACTGTACAGGGCGCCATCGGCGCTGACCCCCGCCTTACTTTTTTCAACGCCGCGTTGCTGCGGAGCGGTATGGCCGTCACCTTGCAGGGAAAGGGACCTTATACCGTTTTTGCCCCGACTAATGAGGCGTTCAAGGCGCTGGGTTTTCCCAGTGCGGACAGCATCAACCAGACGGATCCTTCGGTGCTGGCCGGAATGTTGAACTTTCATATCCTGACGGGCCGGCGGTTTATCAACGACTATATACTGACGACGGATGGGAGCAAAGTAAGCAAGCAGGCGATGCTGAACGGCAATAACGTGACGATAAAGCTGCTGGCGGGCAGCACGCCGGGCAGCTACTCCGGCATCAGCCTGCAGGGGAGCGGGAATATTGTTCCGGCATCGCTCGTGGCAACGAATGTGCTGGCGGGCAACGGGGTATTGCATTGCATCGACCAGGTATTAAAAGAGCAGTATTAAATCAACCAACAAGAAATTTCTTTCATGAACAAGATATACAGTTTGATGCTATTATTCCTGTTAGCTGCCGGCGTTGTCCGGGCGCAGGAAACCAGCGGCAGTCTGACGGGTATGGTGAGAGATGCTAAGGGGCAGCCATTGGGCAGGGCTACTGTTGTTGCCGTGCATCTGCCTTCCGGAACGAGATATAATACCCTCAGCGCCTCTTCGGGTCTTTATAGCCTCCCCAATCTGCGGATAGGCGGTGCCTATCGCATCGAAGTAAGCTATGCGGGGCTGGTGACACAGACGCGGGAAGACATTGTGGTGTCATTGAGTGAACCGCAGATAGTGGATTTTAATATGCAGGACAAAGAGCAATTGACGGCGGTGACGGTGAAAGCCGCTGTCGGAGCGCCGAAGGCCAATAGCTATGGCGCCGGCATGAACATCGGCAGGGAGCAGGTGCGCAATATGCCGACCATCAGCCGCAGCATCCAGGATGTGACCCGGCTGGTGCCGCAGGGTTCAAAGGACAACTCGTTTGCGGGGACGAACTTCCGCTATAACAACGTCACGATCGACGGGGCCATCAACAACGATGCCATCGGGTTCAGCCCTTCCCTGGGCGGCATCACGGGCAGCAGCGGCATGCCGGGCAGCAGCACTCGCAGCAATTCCATTTCCATGGACGCCATCGAGGATATACAGGTCTACGTGGCGCCTTATGACGTGAAGATCGGCAACTTTACGGGGGGCAGCATCAATGCCGTCACCCGTAGCGGCACCAATAAAGTGACGGGCAGCGTCTATGGATATGGGCGCAATGCGGCAATGGTGGGGAAGGACAGGATCGGGGGACTTGGGGCTATGCCGTCTGCATTCCATGACTACCAGACGGGTTTCCGGGTGGGATTCCCTTTGATAAAGAACAAGCTGTTCTTTTTTACCAATGAAGAGATCGCGCGCCGCGTGGACCCTGTCCAGCAGGAAGCCGGGAGTGCTGCCTCTTCTCCGATATTGAGTCTGTCGGATGCGCAGCGGATCAGGGATACGACGATGAAGCGCTATGGCTGGGACCCGGGCACCTTTGGCCAGTATAATGTATATGCGCGGTCGAATAAATATTTCAATCGCCTGGACTGGAATATCGATGAGTACAACCAATTGTCCGTGAGGAATAATACGATTGTGTCCCGGGCGATCAATCTGGAGCGGGATCAGCAGGACTTTAGGTTTGGCAGCATTGCGTATGAGCAGGTGAATAACCAGAGCTCCACGGTGGCGGAATGGAAAAGCCGGTGGGGTAGCGGCTGGTCCAATAGCCTGGTGGCGGGCTATACGTCCATCCATGATTACCGCAACCCTTCCAGCGACCCTGCTTTGCCGCAGGTGCAGATACAGGGCGCTACACCGGGGACGACGATCTTTTTCGGCACCGACAGGGAGGGGGCTATATTCGACCAGCGTCAGCGGACCATCGAGATCTCCGACAACCTCACCTGGAACCTGGGGCGGCACAAGCTGTTGTTTGGTACGCACAACGAGCTGTATCACATCGATTATAATTTTGTCAACTCCTGGAATGGCCGGGTGGACTATATGAGCGTGGACAGTTTTCTCCAGGCTTTGCCTTACCGTGTCAGGGGGAGCTATAACTATACGGACAACAGCCGGGCGTATATCATGGGGCATCCTTCCGCGAAGTTCGATGTCAACCTATACAGCATATATGTGCAGGATGAGATACAGGTGGGCAGCCGGCTGAAGATCACGCCGGGGCTTCGCCTGGACTATACGGATGTGCCGCATAAGCAGCCATTGTCTTCGAAGACGCAGAACGCATACAGAGACGAATATTTTGGCAATACGTATACTTATACGCCGATGGGGCAGATCGGCGGCGACTATTTTTCCCGGGTGCAGGTGTCCCCGCGGCTTGGTTTCAGGTATGATCTGAAGGGTGACCAGCGGCTGGTGCTGCGGGGCGGGGCGGGTCTTTTCACAGGGAGGATACCTTTTGCCTGGCTGGGGTATGCTTTCTATAACAATGGGGATACGTATGGTGCATTCGATCAGAAGGCGGACCAGCAGGCGTTTGTCAGGGGCAGTGATCCCATGCGGATCAGTCCCCGGGGGATATACGATTTTATTGCGCAGAATGCCGGCGTGCTGGATAACAAGAACGTAGGGAAAACGCAGGTGGATGTAGTAGACAATCGTTTTGTCATGCCGAAGGTGCTCCGGACGAGCCTGGCGTTGGATTATACCACGCATGACCATTACAAGCTCAGTGTGGAGGCCATCTATACCAAGACGATCCGGGATGTGGCTTTTCAACAGGTGAATACCGTGGACAATCCCCGGTATTATGCCTATGACGTCAATCACCGGCAGCCTGTATTTCCTTCAGGGGGTGTGGACCCGCGGTTTGCGAATGCCTACGAGATCAGCAATACCGGAGAAGGATACCGCTATAGTATGACGGCGAGCATCAGCCGTAATTTTTCGACCGGCTTCGGCTTTATGGCGGCCTATACCTATGGGCATAGCAAGGATGTGTCCAATGGGATCCGCAACTCGATGGAGAGCAACTGGCAATTGAACCAGGCTTTGAACCCGAACAATGCGGGCCTGGCGAATTCCAACTTCGATATTCGTCACCGGATCGTGGCGACGGTGAATTACAGGAAAGCGTGGGATGAGGTGTGGGTGAGCAATGTCAGCCTGTTTGTGGGAGCGCAGTCGGGGAGTCCTTTTACGTATGGATTTGTAAACAGCAGCGTGCAGGGGCTGGGGCAGCAGGTGAGCCTCGCTTATATCCCCGGGGCGGATGAGGCCGTGCGGTTCTTCAAGGATGGGGCGACGACTGCTGCGGCACAGGCTGCGGCGTTCAATGCATTTATCGACGGCAATAAATACCTGCGGAGCCGGCGTGGGGACTTTACGGAGCGGAATGCGGCGTTTACGCCGTGGAATACGCAAGCCGACCTGCATTTGGGGCAGGAGATCCATTTTTTACGGAGGCAGCCGACGCAATTCATTACCGTAACGCTGGATGTGATGAACCTGACGAACCTGATCAGCAAAGACTGGGGGCGTGTTTATTTTGTGCCGAACACCTATAACAGTACGGCCAGTGTGGGACTGACGCCGCCCTATCCGCAGCAGCAGAATATAGGACCATACCCTGTGTACACCTTCTCTGACCCGGGAAAGCCTTATTCCATCGACTATCTGAGCAGCCGGTGCCAGCTGCAATTAGGTGTCAGGTATACATTCTAACTATCTATCGTGGGGGAATAAAACAACTAATATGAACAAGCTAATTTATTTTCTGGCAGGGGTATTGCTGATCGTTGCGGGTTGTAAAAAGAACTCCGACCATGACCGCAAACCGCTGGCTGTCACGGGGCTTTTTCCGGCCAGCGGGCTGGCCCGCACGCTGGTGACCATTTCGGGCGCGGGTTTCGGACCGGACAGCGCGCAGAATAACGTCGTATTCAACGGTGTGAAGGCGCGGGTGCTGCAGGTGACGGACACATCGCTTGTGGTGATGGCTCCGGATGGAGGTACTACCGGTAATGTCTCTGTGACGGTAGGCGGCAGTTCGGTAAATGCGGGAAATTATACGTATCAATTGCTGAGTCTGCATTCCGTCAGTCCCCTGAACGGGTCTGCGGGAACGAATGTGGTGATCAGCGGGGTGGGGCTCAGCGGGGTGAAGGGGAATGCTTCCGTTCGTTTCAATGGTCGTGAGGCCGTGGTGGTAAGCTCCAATGACAGCAGCCTGGTGGCGGCGGTACCCGACAGCGCCGGGACGGGCGCTATTGTCGTGACGGTGGATGGGAGTACGGCGACGGGACCTGTGTTTACGTATCAGTCTATTTCTTTTATTTATCCATTGACCGGCGGCGCCGGGACCACGGATAGCATACATGGAACGGGATTTGGCACGGATGCGGCCAAGGTGCAGGTTGCCTTTAATGGGGCGGCGGCTACGATTGTGTCGATTGCGGACACCATGCTGGTGGTCAAGCTGGCGGCAGGTGTGAAGACCGGGCCTGTGTCGGTGACGATCAACGGGCAAAAGACGCCGGGACCTTTATTTACGGCGGTGGCGGCTCCTGTCATTGGCAGCATGACGCCCAGCAGCGGGCTGGGGGGGGCGGTAGTGAAGATAACGGGTAAGAATTTCAGTCCGGTGAGCGGCCAGGACCGGGTTGACTTCAATGGCGTGCCGGGTACGATCACTGCGGCCAGCGCTACGGAGCTGACGGTGACGGTGCCGGCGGGCGTGTCTACGGGGACTGTTATCGTGAGCGTAAATGGCCAGCAGACCGAAGGTCCTGTATTTACCGTGCAGGCCCTGAACATTACGGCTCTATCGCCGGAGGATGGCCTGGATGGCACGCCGGTGATCATTTCGGGCAATGGGTTTGATCTCAATGCGGCGAATAACCAGGTATTCTTCAATGGAGTGGCGGCCACTGTTACGGCTGCGACGGCTAATCAACTGACGGTGACGGCGCCTGCGGGATTTACCACGGGCAAGGTGACGGTGGGGGCGGGCGGATTGCATGCCGATGGACCGGTGTTTTCGCGTGCGGGGGTGCAGACGATCTATGCGGATGCGAGTCTGCGGTTTATCGGGCTTGCGGTGAGTCCTGCGGGAGATGTGTATGTAACGGCCAGGCGTAACAGCGATTTTACAAACCTGAACGGTATCCTGAAGCTATCGGCGGATGGAAGCACGCTCAGCGTATTGGCGGGAAGTCTGTCGGGTCAGAGCGGTTATGCGGACCATGATGGTACGGCAGCGTTGTTTAGCAGCCCGGGGATCATTTCCTGCGATCAGCAGGGGAATATCTATGTGGCGGACGACGGGAACAGGGCTATCCGGAAGGTGACGCCATCGGGCAGTGTTTCCACGGTGACCGGGTCGCTTCCTTCCATTGTTACGGGCATGGGCTTTAATCCTAACGGAGACGTATACTTCAGTACTTTCTCCTTTAGCGGAGCCTCGGGTATCTTTGTTGCGAAGAACGGCAGCTATAGCCAGGGTTATAGTTATAATCCCAATAATCAGAAGCCGCAGGCTGCGTCGATGGCCGTTGACGGGGGAGGCGTGATCTATTGGATCGATTATTTCAACAATAACCAGCTGAGCGCGTATACGACCGGCAATGTGCGGAAATTATTTTTAAGTGACTTTCCTTACTTTAGTAACTGGCTGACGCAGGACCCGTCGACGGGAAATGTGATTGTGGCGGGAGGGGATAAGGCTTTTTATTCTATCGACCGGAACAGCGGTGTGGCAACGCAGTTTTACCAGGGTAAGAGCACATTTTTGAATTCTCCGGTGGATGGGACGTTGAGGGATGCGCAGTTCATAGGATGCATGCAGGTGGGGATGGATCGGAATGGGGTGATCTATGTCATCGACGGGGGAAATCAGTATGCTTATTATATCCGGAAGATATTCTTTCATTAAACTACTATAATCCCTGGAAAAGTTTTTAGAAAATGCGTTTGGGCAAATGTTACATTTGATAGTAGTACCTGATGGCGTGTGTTATGTCCAGCGGGGAGGAATCAATTTGTCCATGTAAAAATTTTATCTTATGGGAGTAGTTTATGCAGAAATAGAGTTGATCAATAGCGAAGACATGGCGCTGGCCCGAAGGCATGTCATCGGGGAGGAAGAAGTCCGCCGTACACGTATTAGGGCGATGGTAGACACGGGTTCATGGCTGATGGCCATCAATGAAAGTATACAGGCGTACCTGAACTTGCCGGTGGTGTACAAACAGACTTTGCGTATGGCCAACGGAGAGCCGCTAACACGTGATGTGGTCGGACCGCTTGAGGTGCGCTTTGGCGAGCAAAAATCTACTTGTAACGCCTTTGTGCTGCCGGGGGATAGTGAGCCCTTGTTAGGGGCTATCCCGATGGAGGAAATGGATCTGCTGATCGATCCTAAGAGACAGCAATTGATCTTGAATCCTGAGTATCCATATAATGGGATATTGAGGTTGGGCCGTTCACGACCCAAGGATATGAATTAATAAGAACGGGGGGCATCGCCCCCCGTTTCCTTTTAAAAAGCCTTTTTCTGCTGCGCCTGTTGCATGGGATTATTTGTCTGTGGGATGCTTCTCAGCAATTGTTGTTTGGCTTTGAAAACCTGGAACTTGCTTTCCGTTGTGACGGTGGGCCAGCTGTTGTTGCTCTCATCGATATCGGCTGTTTCCCGGAGGGGATCCAATTTAATGCTCTCTACTTCCTTGTCCTTCATGAAGAGCTTGGTCAGGTGGTTCTCATTCTTACGCCAGACCTGAGCGGGGATGCGTTCGATCTCTTTTGTGCCGTCCTTATAAGTCCATTCCAGGATGATGGGCATGACCAGTCCGCCTTTGTTGCTGAACTGCAGCTCATAAAATTGTTTGGAGCTGAGCTTTGCCCGGGCGGAGTCATCCAGGGGCTGATCATATTGTACGACATGCTGTGCGTATTTTGTCGTATCGTAGGGGATCAGGCCGCGGGAGTATTTCCAGTAGAAGTCGTGGAGAGATGTATCTGCGTCAACGGCGAATTTTATGTTTTTATCGTTGCGGTTCTTTTCCTTGGACACGTCCGTAGGGAGTTTGCCATCCGGCATAGGTTTGTCGATGCTTTTCATGATGGTGGTGTCCACCTTGGCTACGGGATGCGCCAGGTCGGGTGTGAAATGTTTGACACTGTCGATGGAGATATCCACAGGATCTGTGCCATAGAACCAACCGCGCCAGAACCAGTCGAGGTTTTCGGCGCTGGCGTCATTCATAGTCCTGAACAGGTCGGCGGGAGTGGGGTGTTTAAAGGCCCAGCGGCGGGCATATTCCCTAAAAGCGTAATCGAACAGTTCACGGCCCATGATGGTTTCGCGCAGCATATTAAGCCCCGTCGCGGGCTTTGTATAGGCATTAGGACCGAATTGAACGATATTCTCGGAATTGGTCATGATGGGCTCCAACTGATCTTTTGGCAATTTCATATAATCCACGATGGCCCATGCCGGGCCTTTGCCGCGGACGGGGAATTTATTGTCCCATAATTCTTCCGTGAGGTATTCCACGAAGGAGTTGAGCCCTTCGTCCATCCAGGACCATTGACGTTCATCACTATTGATGATCATGGGGAAGAAATTATGTCCTACTTCATGGATCACTACACCCAACATGCCGTATTTGGTGGCTTCGCTATAGGTGCCGTCCTTTTCTGTCCTGCCGTAATTGAAGCAGATCATCGGGTATTCCATCCCATTGGAAGCCTCCACGCTTTGGGCAACGGGATAGGGGAAGGGAATAGTAAAATGGGAATAGGTCTTGATCGTATGGGCTACGGCCTTTGTGCTAAAGCGGCGGTAGAGAGGATAGGCTTCCTTTCCATAGTAGCTCATGCACATCACCTTTTTGCCTTCCACATAGGCAGGCATGGCATCCATCACAAACTTCCTGGAGGAGCCCCAGGCGAAGTCCCGTACGTTGTCGGCCTTGAAGATCCAGGTCTTCATTTGTTTGTTCTTTTTTGCTTCGGAAGCTTTTGCTTCGGCCAGGGTCACTATTTCCAGGGGTTCTTTGGTCGTCTGTGCCTGCTGCCAGCGGGAGAATTGGGTCGGTGTGAGCACCTGCTGGTAGTTCTGACATTCACCGGTGGCGCCGATGATATGGTCTGCGGGTACGGTCATCTGTACTTTGAAATTGCCGAAGGTGAGGGCAAATTCGCCACGGCCGGTGAACTGGTTGTTCTGCCAGCCCTGGAAGTCGCTGTATACGCAAAGACGGGGATACCATTGGGTCATGGTGAAGAGGTAGTTGCCGTCTTCGGGGAAATATTCATAACCGCCACGGCCTCCGTATTTCATCCTGTCGGATATATGATAATTCCAATCTATTTTGAAGATGAATTTCTGACCGGGTTTTAACACGGCTGGAAGCTCTACGCGCATCATGGTTTTATTGACCAGGTATTTCAGGGAAGTACCCAGGGCGTCGGTGATCTTTACGATATTGTCACCGTAGTCGTTGGATTGTTTTGCCATGGACATGCGGTCTACATAAAGGTCGCTTGCCATAGCAGGCATGGTGCCGCCGTCCTGGTAGTTGGCGTTGTTTTTCGAGCTGTGTTCGTTCTCGTCCAACTGTAGCCATAGATAGGTCAGCTCGTCGGGGGAGTTGTTGAAATAAGTGATGGTTTCTGAGCCGGTGAGCCATTGTTTGTCTTCGTCCAGCGTGGCTTTAATATCGTAGTCGCATCTTTGCTGCCAGTATTTGGGGCCGGGGGCTCCGCTGGCGGTGCGGTATTCGTTCGGCGTGGGCAGCATCGTACCCAGGGCTTCGAACTTATTGGCGTGATTGGAACCAGGATTGCTCTGGGCCATGGCGGCGCCGGTGGCGGCGAGGCTTAGGAACAATAGCAGTTGTTTTCGTTTCATGTGTGGTTTTATTATTTAGTTTGACTCATTTTAATTATGTGTAGGCAACCGATCCCAGGCCATCTGCAGGCTCCAGGCGAGCACCACGATCGAGGCGAGGCGTACCCACCAGATCCTTTTTACCTTAAAAAGCTGCACGAAAATAAAGGAAATCGCCAGGAAAAGGGCGACCACCAGCAATTGTGCTGTCTCGATACCCAGGTTGAACGCCAGGAGGTGCATCACCAGGCCTTCTCTGCCTTCCAGGCTGAGAAGGGTGCCGCCAAAGGCGAGCCCATGGATCAGGCCGAAGAATAAGGCAAAAAAATAGATGAGAGGAAGCCGGGCGGGGTGTTCCACCTGTCCGCTGTGTTGCATCAGGTTATTGACGGCAGTGACGACGATGGTGATGGGTATCAGGAATTCGATCCAGCGGGTGGCGATATGTACGGCGCCGGTGGCGCTGAGGGCCAGGGTGATAGAGTGGCCGATGGTAAAGGCTGTCACCAGCACTGCCACCTTTTTCCAATCCTTTAGCTGGTACCGGAGGCATAGGGCGCCAACGAAGAGGATATGGTCCATTGCCTCCAGCGTGAGGATATGATGGAGGCCTATCCCAAAGTATATATTGAATTCTTGCATATGTGCACTGATTTTCAAAATTATTCAGACTTTTGTACCATAAAAATTTACTTTTTAAATGGCTGCATCCCTATTTAAGTGGTTGATATTATTAGCGCATCCCTTGTATATCACTGTCACGGAGATCAATCACAATGCAAAGGACAAAACCCTGGAGATCAGTTGTAAGATGTTTACCAATGACTTCGAGGCCGTCCTGGAGAAGACGGCGCATGCCAAAGTAGATCTTTCCGATGTGAAGGCAAAAGCCGCTTCGGACAAGCTGATTGCGGACTATGTGGGAAAGCATTTGCAAATAAAGGTTGATGGCCGGCCAGTCCAGCTGCAATTCGTCGAGAGTGAAAAAGAGGCGGATGGCACCTGGAGCTATTTCCAGGTGAGCAATATTCCTTCCGTGAAAAAGATCGATGTCAACAACAATCTGTTATACGACAACTTCAACCAGGAGATCAATATCATGCATGCTTCCGTGGGAGGTGTAAAAAAAAGCACCCGGTTGGATTATCCTGCTTCGGCCGTCTCTTTTGACTTTTAGTCATCATCTTCTTCCTTTACTTCATTCCGCAGCTCTTCCGAAAGGGTCACCAGTACTTTGTCGATGCGTTGAGCGTCCATATCTATCACCTCGAAGGTAAAGCCTCTCCATTCCAGTTTTTCTCCGATGACCGGGATACGTTCCAGCTCATTGAGGATAAAGCCGGCCAGCGTATCGAACTCGTGATCGCCTTCGTTCATCCATGTCGTCTTGTGGAAGCGGGTGAGAAAGTCATAGAAAGGTATTTGGCCATCCACCAGGAAGCTGCCATCCTCGCGCGGGGTGATCTCGTAGTCGGGTACATCCGGCTGGGCGATGTCCCCGATGATGGCTTCCAGGATGTCATTCAACGTAATGAGGCCTTGCAGGCTGCCATATTCGTCGACGATGAAACAGCAATGGATCCTGGATTGTTTGAATTTTTCCAATACCACATAGGCCGAGTTATTTTCCGGGATAAAGAGGGCGGGGGTCATGATGTCCTTGAACAGCACCGAATCATCCGTTACGTAGAGGTCCTTGATGGAGACAACGCCCTTAATGTTGTCGATGTCTCCATCGCAGATGGGATAGACGGAATGAGGTTCTTTTATGATCTTCTCTTTAATGGCGTCCTCATTTTCATTCAGGTCAAACCAGATGATATCGCTTCGATGTGTCATAAGGGAAGTGATATTCCGGTCGCCCAGATGGAAGACCCTTTCGATGATCTCCTGTTCTGCCTCTTCGATGGTGCCTTGTTCGGTACCCTCGTGGATGATGGCTTTTATCTCATCTTCCGTCACGGCGCTGTCTTGTGAAGGAGTGATGGGAAAGAATTTAAAAAAGAGATTGCTTGATGAGTTCAGCAGCCAAACGATGGGGTGTGTAATTAGCGAGAGAACTCTTACCGGCCTGGCCACCAGCCGGGCGATCTGCTCTGCTCTCAGCAGTCCGATGCGTTTGGGGATCAGTTCCCCGAATATGATAGATAGGAGGGTGACGCAAACCAGGATGAGGGCAGTAGAGATATTGGCGGCATAATGCCGGAGATAGGGTATCTTTTCCAGGTAGGGTTGTAGATCGGCGGAGAATTTTTCTCCTGAATAAAAACCCACCAGGATAGCTACGAGCGTAATGCCTATCTGGGCGGTGGAAAGAAAAAGCTCCGGATTCTCCGCCAGCCTGAGAGCGGCCTTGGCTTTGTCGTCCCCTTTATCAGCAAGTTGCTCCAGCCGGCTTTTCCTGGCGGACACCAATGCGATCTCCGCCATAACGAACAACCCGTTCAGAAAAATCAGGAAAAGTAGAATTACGATCTCAAACATGTTGATTATTATAGGGTTGTAAATTAAGCGAGCCGGCCTGCCACCGGAACACTCGGCTGGTGAGGACACCTATCAGGCTTCCCAGCAATGCTCCGCCTGTCACGTCCAATGGAAAATGCACCCCTACATATACCTGTGCGTAAGCTACTAAAAAAGCCCAGATGAATATGACTGCCCACCACCGGCTGGTATGCCGTAAGGTGAGAAAAATAAACCAGGCCATTGCAAAATGATTGCAGGCATGGGATGAGGTAAAACTTGAGCTTTCCGGGCAGTAATGAACCAGGATGCGGATGGTATCGGCCAGTTCGGGATTATGACAGGGGCGTAGCCGGAAGATAAGGCTTTTTACCAGGTTGCTACTGACCTGGTCCCCGATGGCGACCGTCAGGATAAACATCAATACCCATCGCCAGCCCTTTCTACCAAAATTAAGGATAATAAATACCAGGAGAAAGAGGTAGAGGGGCATCCAAAATTCCATTTCCCGAAGGAAAGGAAAGATAAGGTCCGAAGCCGGGCTTGCCCAGTCTTGGTTGATTTTGGAGAAAAGCCAATGATCCGCCTGTATGATCTTTTGGAAGAAGCCCGGATGACTGTCACTGTCAAGTAAAATCATGGTTTCCTAAATAATTGCCCTAATTTTACGCCCATTTAATAAAAAGATAACACCAGACGATCATGGGAACAAAGGCAGGGATAAAGATACCAAAATTGATCCGTTTGATTTTTGCGACGGGAATTATTTTTTTGTTGATCATGAGCTTGTTGCGTCTGTTTCTTTTTCTTTCTTTTAGTAAACAGGGGCATACTTTTTCCGACCTGCTTCCTGCCTTTGGGCTGGGGCTGCGTTATGACCTGCGTTATGTAGGGATTCTCTGTGTTTTTTGGCTGATCACAGGCAGTTTGCCTTTTTTGCACCCTTATCGTAAGCCGGCGGGTAGGAAATGGGCAATTTTTTTGTCCGGTCTGGCCGGGTTTCTCATAATATTCTTTTATTCAGTTGATTTTGCGCATTACAGCTATCTTTCGCAAAGATTGAACGCCAGTGTATTAAATTACCTGGCCGACACCAGCATTTCTGCAAGCATGGTGTGGCAGACCTACCCGGTGATACGGATCCTGCTTCTGCTGATAGGGGGTACCTGGCTACTGGTGAGGGGAGCCAAATATATATACAAACGGGTCGGGCGTGAGGAGGAACCGGTACTAAAGACGGCCGTACGTGTCGGATGGTTTATCGGAGCATTTCTGTTGTTGGCGGTAGGCGTATTCGGCAGGATAGGACAATATCCTCTCCGGTGGAGTGATGCTTTTGGTTTGGGCAACGATTACAAGGCGAATATTGCCCTCAATCCCTTTCAATCTTTTTTTAGCGGGCTCAAATTCAGACATGAATCCTATAACGAGGCGAAGGTAAAAAAAGATTTGCCTCAGCTGGCGCCTTATTTTGGGTTCCACGATATGTCTGCGGCGCCTGCGGGTATTGATCCGCTGGCCTTTGCTGTCCGAAGGGAGATGCCTGCCCGGCCGGGTGTTTTGGCAACGAGGCCCAATGTAGTAGTGGTCATCTGCGAATCCTTTAGCGGATATAAAAGTTCTATGTGGGGCAATCCCCTGAACACAACGCCTTTTTTTGACAGCATGTGCAGGCAGGGGTTATTTTTTGATCATTGTTTTACACCCAGCTATGGGACTGCCCGCGGCGTGTGGGCAACTATCACGGGTATCCCTGATGTAGCGGTATCCACGACTACTTCCAGCCGCAACCCGTCTGCCGTCGACCAGCATACGATCATCAATGATTTTTCGGGATACGATAAATTCTATTTCTTAGGCGGAAGTACCAGCTGGGCGAATATCCGGGGATTGCTTACAAACAATATAGAGGGGTTGAAATTATATGAACAGGAAAATTTTGATGCGCCGAAGATAGATGTCTGGGGCATCAGCGACAAGAACCTTTTCCTTGAAGCCAACAAAGTGCTGAGAAAGCAGACAAATCCTTTTTTTGCCGTCGTCCAGACCGCGGATAACCATCGTCCCTATACCATCCCGGAAGAAGACAGACAGGCATTCCATTCCATCAATGTCCCTTTGGATTCTCTGCAGAAATGCGGTTTTTTTAGCAATGAGGAAATGAACGCTTTCCGTTATACCGACTTTGGCTATCGTACTTTTATCGAAGCAGCCGCCAAAGAAAAATATTTTGATAATACCATCTTCCTTTTTATCGGGGACCATGGGATCCCGGGTGATGCGGGGAAAATGTTCCCCAGGGCCTGGACGGATCAACAGCTTACTTCGGAACATGTCCCCCTGCTGATGTATGCGCCAAAGCTTATCGCCCCGCGGCGTATTACCTGGGACTGTTCGCAGGTGGACGTGCTGCCCACGCTGGCAGGCCTCTGTCATATCCCTTATCTGAACACTACGCTGGGACGGGATATTCTGGACAGCGCCCGTTATGACGGGAAGGCGCTGTCTTTTATATACAACCCCGACCAGGAGTCCATCGGGGTGGTACGCAGCGGATATTTTTACCGGCTGCAACTGAAGACTGGAAAGGAGGAAATGGTATCCACGCTGAATAATGACCCGGTGCCCGACACCGTCATCAATGGACCCCTGAAGAAAGAGCTGCGCATGCTGACGGAAGGGTATTATGAGACGGCGAAATACATGATCTTAAAAAATAAAAAGAGATAGCTGGTTTTTTGACAAATTTGTTGATATTTTATAATATTTATAGCGGTTTCTGGCATTTTACTTGCGGAATACATGTTCTGCCAAAAGACGGACGTTCCGCCGTTTGGATAAAATTCAATTCTTTGGAATACCCACAAAGTGGTAGTCTGTTCCGCCTGTCAAACCCGTATATTTATATTAAATCTACTGATTGTGGCATTGATTAAGAGTATTTCCGGCATCAGGGGGACTATCGGAGGAAAACCCGGCGATAATCTTTCTCCCCTTGATATTGTCAAATTTACCGCAGCATTCGGCAGCCGGGTTCTCACTCATAATGCCGGACACAAGGGAAAGAGGATCGTTGTTGGACGTGACGGGCGTATCAGTGGCGAGATGGTCAGTCAGTTGGTGGTCAGTACCCTGCGTGGGTTGGGGCTCGACGTCATAGACCTGGGATTATCCACTACTCCCACTGTCGAGCTGGCTGTCACGGGAGAAAAAGCCGCGGGCGGCATCATTATTACTGCCAGTCACAACCCTAAAGAATGGAATGCCCTCAAGTTGCTGAACAGCGCAGGAGAGTTCATCAGCGCCGAAGAAGGGGCTGCTATTTTGGAGAAAGTGAGGAAAGACGACTTTTCTTTTGCACCTGTCGATAAATTAGGCAGCTATTTTATCGACACCTCCTGGTTGCAGAAACACATCGATGCCATCGTCCATCATCCCCTGGTGGATGTAAAGAACATACAGCAAAAACAGTATAGGATCGTAATAGATACCATCAATTCGACGGGGGCGTTGTTTTTGCCGCCGCTGTTGAAAGCGCTTGGCGTAAAGGAGGTCATTTTACTAAATGAGGAGATCAACGGGCGATTTGCCCACAACCCTGAGCCCTTGCCTGAAAACCTTTCGGGGTTGAGCGCTACGGTACAAAAGTCAAAGGCTGATCTGGGTATTGCCGTGGATCCCGATGTGGACAGGCTTTGTTTTGTATGCGAGGATGGCAGCATGTTTGGAGAAGAGTATACTTTAGTCGCCGTCGCGGATTATGTGTTGAGCAGAAAACCCGGCAACACCGTCAGTAATATGAGCAGCACCAAGGCTCTAAAAGAGATCACCCTCCGGCATGGGGGGCAGTATTATCCTTCGGCAGTGGGGGAGGTAAATGTGGTGAACACTATGAAGGCGGTGAATGCCGTCATAGGTGGAGAGGGCAATGGAGGTATCATCGTCCCCGATCTGCATTATGGCCGGGATGCGCTGATCGGCATCGGGCTTTTCCTCAGCGCATTGTCCCATCATAAGAACGGCCTGCGATCTTTCCGGGCCCGTTACCCCGATTATTTTATCTCCAAGAATAAGATCGAGCTGCAAAAAGGTATCGACGTACCTGCCATTTTTGACAAGATCAAAAAGAAATACAAGAACCATCCTGTTAATACCGATGATGGACTCAAGATAGAGTTTGACAATGATTGGGTACATCTTCGCACATCCAATACAGAGCCGATCATCCGGATCTATGCGGAGAGCAACTTCGAAACAACGGCCAATAATATCGCCTCACGGCTTATGCAGGATATCAAGGAGTTTATCTAGGGGCGGAGGGTGTTCATCCAGTGTCGTCTGTACGACGTATTCCACACCTGAAGAATATTGTATCTTTACGTCCGCTATGGAAAGAATCTATTTTGATAATGCCGCGACAACCACTCTCGACCCATTAGTGCTGGAAGCTATGATGCCTTATCTGACGGATAAGTTCGGTAATCCTTCCTCTATTTATTCTTATGGACGCGAGTCAAGGCTGGCCATAGAAAATGCCCGCAAATCCGTGGCGAAGATCCTGAATGCCCATCCGGCAGAGATATTCTTTACCTCTGGCGGTACGGAGAGCACCAATACGGCGCTGACAGCTGCGGTACGGGACCTTGGATGCACCCATATCATCAGCTCTCCACTTGAACATCATGCCACACTGCATACAGTCGAGCATCTGCATAAAAGAGGTGAGGCATCCCTTAGCTGGGTGGAAGTGCTGCCCAACGGGCACATTGACCTGGAAGACCTTGAACAGCAATTAGCATCCAGTACGGAGAAGACCATTGTCTCGCTGATGCATGCCAATAATGAGATCGGGAATATGCTGGACATCCATGCTGTAGGAGCGTTGTGCAAGAAGTACAGCGCCTTCTTTCATTCGGACACCGTTCAGACAGTGGGGCATTTCCCTTTTGATCTTCGCAATACGCCTGTCCATTTTATCACCGGCGCCGGACATAAATTCCACGGCCCTAAAGGCGTAGGTCTGTTGTACATCAACGAGAATGTCAAAATAAGCCCGTTTATACATGGCGGCAGCCAGGAGCGGAATATGCGTGCCGGAACGGAGAACCTGTATGGTATCGTTGGTTTTGCCAAAGCGCTGGAACTGGCTACTGCTAATTACGAACAGGATAGCGCTTATATCAAGGGGATAAAAGTCTATATGATGGAGCAATTGAAGAAGCATATAAAGGGCGTCACATTTAATGGGGATCCCCTGGGCCGGAGCCTTTATACTGTGCTCAGTGTGTCGGTCACAAAGACGGAGAAGTCGGAGATGCTGCTGTTCAATCTTGATATCAATCATATCTGTGCAAGCGGCGGCAGCGCCTGTACCAGCGGAGCCGAACAGGGGTCGCATGTGATCAGAGCGATCAATAACAATCCCAATCAGGTGACTGTACGTTTCTCGTTTAGCAAACAAAATACCCGGACGGAAGTGGATTATGTGGTAGAGCGGTTGAAAGAGATGATCTGATCTTTATGTCATTTATCATAGGTATCGACATCGGCACTACCAATACTAAGGCCATAGCTTTTATGGACACGGGATCGGTGTTGGCAGAAGCCAGCTGTTCTTATCCAGCCTTTACTACTCCGGATGGAGCCTTTGAGCTTGACCCTCAGCAACTGTTGAGGGCTGTGCTGACTGTCCTCAAGGATGTGCTGCGTAAGACGGATGGCAGGAAAGGGTTGGCAGGTGTCAGTTTTAGCAGCGCTATGCACAGTCTTCTTGCAGTAGATGAGCGTGGTGAGCCCTTGACCCGCGCCATGACCTGGGCTGACCTTCGCAGCAAGCCATTTGCAGAAGCATTGAAGGCCAGCGAGGCCGGCGCCCGAATCTACCGACAGACGGGAACGCCTGTCCATCCCATGTCGCCTTTATGCAAGCTGTTATGGATGAGAAAACAGCAACCCGATGTATTTGGGCGTGCGGTCAAATTTATTTCCATAAAGGAGTATATCTGGTGGAGTTTCTTTGGTAAATACCAAGTGGACCATTCCATTGCGTCGGCCACGGGGCTCTTTGATATTTATTCGGTCAGCTGGTACAAAGAATCGCTGGAGTTGACCGGTGTTCGTGAGGATCAGTTATCCCAGGCCGTCCCCGGCACGCATTGGGAATCGGGACTTGCGTCCGTCTGGCATTTGGATGGATTACCCGATGGGCTGCCATTTATCATCGGGGGAAGTGACGGATGTCTGGCTAACCTGGGTAGCAATGCAGTGGCTCCGGGAGAAACCGCGCTGACCATTGGCACCAGCGGCGCTCTGCGTATGACGACATCCGATCTGCAGTATGATGCTGCGGAGAGGATATTCCAGTATATACTCACCGACAAGCTATATGTCTCCGGCGGTGCTACCAACAATGGTGGAGGCGCGGTACAATGGTATGCCAGCAATTTCGGAGGGGGCAAGTCTGTCGCTGAGCTTATATCTGCTGCGGGTGAGGCGGCACCGGGGACTGATGGATTGATATTTTTACCTTATTTGATGGGAGAACGGGCGCCTATCTGGAATGCGGACGCAAAGGCTTTGTTCTTCGGCATCCGGAGCGCTCATACGCAATATCACTTTACCCGGGCGGTGTTGGAGGGTATCTGTTACAGTCTTTACCAGGTGGGGGCTTCGCTCGAAGAAACTGTCGGGCCTATCCGGCATATATATGCCAGCGGAGGGTTTACTCATAGCCCTTTATGGCTGCAGATGGCGGCGGATGTTTTTGGAAAGACCGTCTTTACGACCAGCGGAGCGGATGCTTCGGCCATCGGGGCCTGTATCATGGGATTCTATGCACTGGGCATCATACCGGATCTGAGCGCAGCGTCCCGGATGATACATATTCAGGATAAATATGAACCGGATGAGGGAAGGCATGAAATATACCGGCGAAGTTATCTCCGGTATATTGAATTATATGCAAGACTAAGAGACATGATGTGAGACACTATTTATGTTTCATAAGGTCTCTTGGCAGGATGCCAAACTCTTTTTTGAAAGCCTTGGCAAAGTGGCTGAGGTTGGAAAAACCTATCTCGCTGCCTGCCTGTTTGATACTGCATCCGCCGGTGATCAGCATTTCTTTTGCGCGCTGCAGCCTGTTCTTATTGTAATAGTCATATAATGTATATCCGTAGATCTGCTTGAACAGGTTTTTCAATTTGCTGGTGCTCATGAATACTTCATGGGCCAGAGATTCCAGGGATGGGAAACCTTCCAGCTTGCTGCTGAGTATCTGTTCGATATGCTGCATGCTTTCCAGGTCATTCTTCTTGATGGTCCTGGGGAGACTTGCCTGTTCCTGGCGCAGGAAAGAATGCAGGAATTTCTCCACGAGATGTATGATGCGGGATAGCCGCCGGATCTGGCTCAGCGGATCGTTTTCTTTCATCTCGAATAATTCCTTCAGGGTTTCCCGGTGAGGAAGGTTGACAAAATAAGGGTTGTCCGAAAGGCTATTGGCCCGTGCGAAGGCTTCCAGCTTTTCCAGGAGCTCGGCCGACAGATACCGGGATGCCAACTCATGAGTGGCGAAGATCACCAGTCTTTTGACGTTGCTGCCGCCGGGTATCTTTACGTGCAGGGGGTCCCTGGTATCTGACAGATAGATGTCATTCCGGAGGGTGCCTTTGTCTGCGACGACGGACTGGTCGGCATTCAGTCTTACTTCCTTATTTACTTCCACCTGGTTGAAGGAAAGGGAAAAGCCTTTGGCTCCATCCGCCTCGCGATAAATTTCCAGGTCCGACCTGAGCTTAAAATTCAAGACGGCATAAGAAAGATGAGGGCTCATCGTATGAGCTAAAACAGTGCCTTCTCCTACATCCGGGGGAAGCGTGATCGAATGGTCTTTAATGGGAACGTGCAACAGGGCCGCAAATTCTTCCAGCCATTGTTCATAATTTTCCAGTTTGAATGAGTGCATTACCATATTTCTGAGGTAAGTTTCTTTTTGTTAATTAAAAATTACTGATTCCTGGCAGTTGTCGTGGTTGACGAATAGGGTATCGAGGGTAGCAATACGTGAGGATTCGGGGTCCGATCGGGTTAAAACGGCAAAATTAATACAATCAGGGGGCAAGATTTGCCCGTAATGAGCACAATAATAGCTGTATACGCTATTTAACAAAACCTTATGCCAGCTTATAGGAGCAGGGGAAGTATCAATGGCCTTTCAGGATCTCCTTTGGGAGAATACCAAATTCTTTTTTGAACGCTTTAGCAAAGTTACTCAAATTGGAGAATCCAATATTCAATCCCACCTGTTTGACGCTGTATTTGCCTGTTTGCAGCATTTCTTTGGCTTTTTCCAGTCGATTGCGGTTGTAAAATTCGTATAATTTCATTCCATATATCTGCTTGAACTTGGTTTTGAGCTTGGTAGAGCTCATCATCGCCGTCTTTGACAGCATATCGATGGAGGGGAATTTATCCAGCTTGTTATTGCTGAGGATACGTTCTACATCCTTTAGGGCTTCCAGGTCTTTTTCTTTATCCTTTTGTTTTAGCCCGCCGGATTCCTTTAGGAGGGGGACTTTGGTGAGAAAGGCATGAAGGAACTTTTCGGTCAGCATCAGCACTCTGTTCTGGAGAAGCAGATGGCTAAGGGGAGATCCGAAGTCGGCGCTGAAAATATCTTCCAGTAATTGGCGGTATTCGAAAGTGATGGGTTCCTTATTGATATTGCGCAGGCGGTTGTCTGCATATACCAGCAGGTCCAGCAGGATATCTTTTTTGACACATTTGCTGACAAAATTCGGACTAAAAAAAATGCCTACGCGTTTTAGACGGGAATTTCTTGAATAGGTGACTTCCAGGTCATAATTGGTAGAGGACAGGAATATATTGCTTCTGTTGGGGCTTTTATCTGTAATGGTGTTGTGCGGCTCACGGATCACAAAAAAATCGCTGACATTAACCTGGTTAAAGAAGAGGCTCAGGCCATAGAGGGAAGACTTTTTACGCAGAAATACCAGGTCGTCATTCAGCGAAAAGTTCATGATCACGTAGGATATGTCGGTATTGATATTGGCCGCCATTACATATCCGTCTCCCATGTGACGAGGGATCTGAATCTTTCCGGCCACAACGGGCAGTTTTAGCACTTTACTAAAGCCTTTAAGCCAACTGCGGAAATCTTTCAACTGATAAACATACCTGATCATAGGACAACCGTTTAAGAATAGGTTTATTAGTCAGTAGATCCATAACTAATTTAATGAAATTATGCCAAATTGCAATGACTCTTTTCTCTTTGGCGACGGGTAGCGAGGGTGTGATCAGCTAACGTAATATAACACACGAAACGATAATGGGGATACAATAACCCTTTTTTTGGACAGGCGGGTATTTATGAAGGACGAAATCCTTTTAGCAGAGGGACGGACAGGGCGGGACTAACGGGTTATTTCAGGATGCTTTTTATCTCCTGGAGCTTGAGCAGGGCTTCTACGGGGGTCAGCCGATTGATATCCATGTTTTCCAGCAGGTGGCGGATGGTATCGAAGGCCTCCGTGTGTGCGTCGAAGATAGACAGCTGCATTTTTGGCGCGGCGAGATCTTTAATGGTATCACCGATGGGCGCGCCTACCTGTTTGTCTTCCAGCTGACGAAGGATCTCACCCGCGCGTTGGAGCAGGGTAGCGGGCATGCCGGCCAGTTTTGCTACATGGATACCAAAGCTATGGGTGCTGCCTCCCGGAGCCAGTTTGCGAAGGAAGATGACCTTACCTGCCACTTCTTTGTTGGTGACATGATAGTTCTTCACGCGAGGCAGTTTGTTTTCCAATTCGTTGAGCTCATGATAATGCGTGGCGAAGAGGGTCTTTGGCAGATGGGGGGAATTGTGCAAATATTCCGCGATGCTCCAGGCGATGGAGATACCATCATAGGTGGAGGTACCGCGCCCGATCTCATCCAGCAGGACGAGACTGCCGGGAGTAAGGTTGTTGATGATGCTTGCGGTTTCGTTCATTTCCACCATAAAAGTGGACTCGCCTGCGCTGAGGTTGTCGGAAGCGCCCACCCGGGTAAATATTTTATCTGTCAAGGGGATTTTTGCCGTATCGCAAGGGACGAAGCTCCCCATGTGCGCCATCAGGGTGGTGAGGGCTGTTTGTCTCAACAGGGCGCTTTTACCGCTCATATTCGGGCCTGTGAGGATGATGATCTGCTGGGTATGCGGATCAAGCAGGATATCGTTGGCGATATAGGCCTCACCCGGCGGCAGATTCCTTTCAATGACGGGATGGCGGCTGTCTTTCAACTCCATCTCATGACCTTCATGAAGGACGGGTTTTTTGTAATTGTATTGTAGTGCATTGCCGGCAAAGCACAGGAGGCAGTCCAGCTCTGCTAATACCTGCCCGTTCACCTGCATGGGGGGGATGTATTCCTGCAGGGCTGTCACCAATTGATCGTACAGCCCCGTCTCCAGTGTGAGGATCTTTTCTTCGGCGCCCGTGATCTGTTCTTCGTATTCTTTCAGCTCGGGAGTGATATAGCGTTCTGCATTAGTCAGGGTCTGTTTGCGCATCCATTCTGCCGGGACTTTATTCTTATGTGCGTTGGTGACTTCCAGATAATAGCCGAACACATTATTGAACCCGA
The DNA here is from genome assembly GCA_017307755.1 of Chitinophagaceae bacterium. Classification (GTDB taxonomy): domain Bacteria; phylum Bacteroidota; class Bacteroidia; order Chitinophagales; family Chitinophagaceae; genus Puia. The sequence goes on from JAFKGQ010000005.1 coordinate 422,743, forward strand.
TCTTTAACGAAGAGATGCCGGATCTTTCCGCTTCTTTTTGCTGGAGCTCTACCAGGTAATTCTTTCCACCGCTGGCGATCCTGCGCAGACGGTCCAGCTCTTCGTGTAGTCCGGAACGTATGGTATCTCCTTTGGCTGCAGCCACGGGTGGATTATCCACGATGGTAGCAAAGACCTTTTCCATGATGGGTTGGCAGGGAGATAGTTTACCTGTGAGCCGGCGGATATGTTCGTCGGGGAATCCGGGGCTTTCCTTTTTGATCTCTCCGATATGCTGTAGACCCCTGGCGAGCAGCAGCAATTCGCGTGGGTTGATCTTTTTTGTGGGGATCTTACTGACCAGTCTTTCTATGTCCCCGCATTGTTGTATATGCCGGAGCAGGGTGGTTCGCAAGTCGGGGTCCTTGATAAAACTTTCAACGGCGTCCAGGCGTTCCCGGATGCGATGGATGTCTTTCAGCGGCATGAGGAGCCATCGTTTTAACAGACGGGCGCCCATGGGTGACACTGTGTGATCCAATATTTTCAGGAGGCTGAGTCCCTGTTCGCGGTGGTCGGCATTACCCAGCAGCTCCAGGTTTCGGATAGTGAATTTATCCATCCACAGATAGTCTTCTCTGTCGATGCATTGGATGGAGCTGATGTGCTGCAGATGGGGGTGTTCGGTATCTTTCAGGTAGTGGAGGACGGCTCCGGCGGCGATGATGCCTTCGTGCATGTTGTCCACGCCAAAACCTTTAAAGGAATGGGTTTGGAAATGTTTGAGCAGGCTTTCCGCGGCATAGGCTTCATCGAAGATCCAATCTTCCATTGTGTAGGTGTAGAACCGGGGGCCGAAGATATCTTTGAAATGTTTTTGAAAGTTGCGTTGGAAGACGACTTCGGCGGGGTGAAGGGTTTGGAGCAATTTGTCGATGTATTCTGTGTTGCCTTCCGCCACGAAGAACTCTCCTGTGCTGATGTCCAGGAAAGCGATACCCAGGCCTGCGTTGCTGTCTGGCCACCCCTCGGGGAAGTAGATGCCTGCCAGGAAGTTGTTACTGTTACCTTCCAGGAGTTTTTCATTGGTAGCGACGCCGGGGGTTACCATTTCGGTGACGCCGCGTTTGACGATGCCTTTGACGGATTTGGGGTCTTCCAGCTGATCGCAAATGGCTACGCGGTAGCCGGCTCTCACCAGTTTGTGGAGGTAAGTATCCAGGGAGTGGTGTGGGAAGCCTGCGAGTTCGGCGGAGGAGGCGGCGCCGTTATTGCGTTTGGTAAGGGTAATGCCCAGTACTTTGGAAGCGATGATGGCATCTCCGCCAAAAGTTTCGTAGAAATCGCCAACGCGGAATAGGAGAACGGCATCGGGGTACTTTTGTTTGATGGCCCGGTGCTGTTGCATGAGGGGAGTGTCTGCGCTGGATTTTGCCATGGGGAGCAAAAATAAGAAAGCCCCAACAAATGGATGGAGGGGCTTTTTATATGGGGATAAGTTGGGAGAAAGTTATTCTACCAACTTATGTTTTACCAATTTGTGCCGGGGGCGATTTTTCCTTTTTTTAGCATTTCGCCGAACTTTCTGGCTTCGGCCATGGCTTCGGGGAAGATTTCTTTACCCCTGGCAGCCTCCATGGCTTCAGCCAATAGTGCTGCTTTTTCTTCCTTTGTCAATTTCTTCCTGGGTTCTTCTTTCTTGTTCATATAATAAATTTACGTTTTTTTAAGAGGATAGTCAGGTATTTTTTATCTGTGACATAATCCTCGGTAAGTAATTGATTTTCAAAACTGGTTGAACTGCCTAGAAAAGCATAATCTTTATTTAAGCTGTTGAAATGCTTATTGACATAATTCCTATAGATAGTGATCCGTCTATGAGCCTTTCTGCATGTATCAAATGAACATTTTTTAATGCAGGTTATATGGCAATTCTTCTGGAATTCCTGTGTGCTGTCACTTCCCCGGACCATCAACATGGCGTCTTCAAAAGTTTGGAAGAAATATGGAATAGTGGCAAGTACCGTATGATAGACACTATAGGGATCACCATTATCAGTAACGATATTATCAGAGAAAGAGCGCGATCGGGAATAATAATCACCAAACGCCAGGTTATACACATCTCTTTCCTGGTAATACATGACATATGAATATCGGATGATCTTTACAACATCCCTTTTTCCCTCGCTCATAAAAAGGAAATCAATGCCATCCTCTGTCATTTTGCTTGTCATCTCATAGGTGTCGGTAAAATTGCTCATAACACTATCGATAAGGTTCGTTGCAAAATTACCTTTGATATAAGTCCGGAAAAAACGAAATAAAGCCTGTATTAAACTATGCTAACAGGCTTTCATTTTTATTTTTTACCATGCTGCAAATTACCTAGAGCCTCCCCGATGGGCGTGGCTGCGGCAATGGTTTGCGGGGCAGCTTCTCATCGCGCTGTGCGGTATTGTATACAAAGGCTGCTACGATGGTGGCGATCTGTTTCAGATCGTCTTCCCGCAGGTGGTCGTAGGTGTCCATATTAGTATGGTGGGTGCGGGTGCTATATTCTATCTCGTCCTGGATGAATTGAAAGCCCGGCAGGCCCACCGCATCGAAGGACAGATGGTCGGTGCCGCCTGTATTATTGACGGTGACGGTGGCGGCGCCGAGATCATGGAAAGGCTGCAGCCATTGGGTAAAGATGGGGCGGCAGGCTTCATTTCCCTGCAGGTAGATGCCTCTGATCCTGCCTGTACCGTTGTCGACATTGAAATAGCCGGCAAATTTTTCATGGGCGGGCAGCAACTGCATGGCAGCGGGGTCGGCAAAGGTCTTTTTTACGTATCCTCTTGAGCCCAGCAGGCCTTCTTCTTCACCACTCCACAATGCAATACGGATGGTGCGCCGGGGTTGAATACCTATCGCCTTCAGGATACGGACGGCTTCCATCATGACGGTGCAGCCTGCAGCATTGTCGGTGGCGCCTGTGGCACTGTGCCAGGAATCCAGATGGCCGCCCAGCATGACTACTTCATCTTTTAATTTTTTGTCGGTGCCTCTGATCTCGGCGATGACATTATATCCCTTGATATCGTCGGTGAAGAACCTGGTTTTTACTTCTGTGTCGAGGGTGACGGGTGTACCTGTCTTTAACAGCCGGACAATGGTCATGTAGTCTTCCAGGGCCAGCATGATGTCCGGAAAGTTGGCGGGCGAGGTCAGCTGGTAGGGGCCTCCTCCCTGGACAAAGATAGTACCGTCATGACCACGGACGGTCTGGCTTAGGATGGCTACGGCGCCTTCCTTTACGGCCATGCTTTTTAGCGTATTTATCATGGCCAGATTACCGCCACGCAGGAACTGCTGACGTCTCCTGCGCATTTCCGCTGTATCGACAGGGTGCATCTCGGCTTTGGAGAGGGTGTCGAGCTGATCATCTGTATAGCGGCTGGCGTCGGCCCTGAAGCTTTGCTGATAGACATCATTGATCTCGGGGATGAGTATCTTGCCGGCCAGCTGGCCTTTGTATTTATCGAGGCCGGCTGAATCCGTTGCACTGATGAGCAGGACCGGGGCGGTCTTTGGTCCATTTGTACCGTCGCACCAGGCCTTGGGAAAGGCGATCAGCGGTTTGTAATAAGGGGCTGTCATGGCTATATAGGATTTCTGCAATTCCCAACCCTTGCCGAAATCACCCCAGGGGTCCAGGGCGGCATCCGTCAATCCCCATTCTGAGAGCTGTTGTCTGGCATAACCCGCGGCCCTGTTGAAACCGGGTGAGCCGGTGAGACGGCTACCGCTGGCGTCGGTGAGATAGAAGGCGATGTCCATCACCCGGGAGTGCTGCAGGCCTTCCTGCCGGATTTTTTCGATGGCAGCGTTGTCAATTTTCTCTGTCTGGGCCGGCAACTGGATGGATAAGGTCCATAGACCTGCCAGCAGCAAGTATTTTCTCATGTGTAATTTTTTGTTTAAAGGTAATGTACCTTTGCGCATGCGCAAACTGGGTATGGATGAACTGGGCCGGTTGTCGGTGAATGAGTTCCGGCAGTCGGAGAAGATGCCGGTGGTGGTCGTCCTGGACAATATCCGCAGCATGCACAATGTGGGCAGCGTATTCCGGACGGCGGATGCTTTTCTGATCCAGGGGGTCTATTTGTGCGGGTATACGCCCCAGCCTCCGCACCGGGATATTCACAAGACGGCCCTGGGAGCTACGGAGACGGTGGATTGGAAATATTTCCAGGATATCCGGGAGGCGCTGCAGGAGCTAAAGCAGGAAGGGTATAAAATATTTGCCGTGGAACAGGTGGAGAAGAGCCTACCTTTACAGGAATTTACGGCCCAACATGCAGGGAAGACTGTTGTTGTATTTGGTAATGAGGTGAGCGGAGTGGGAGAGGAGGCGTTGGCGTTTTGTGATGGCAGCGTGGAGATACCCCAGTGGGGGATGAAGCATTCTCTGAATATTTCGATCGCCGCGGGTATTGTCCTGTGGGAGCTGGCAAGATCATATAGATTTACAGATATAAACCATACATGAGTACAGTCAAGAGCTACCTGAGCCTGATCCGTTTTTCCCACACTATTTTCGCGATGCCCTTTGCGATGATAGGGTTTTTTCTGGGGGTAACACAAGTGGTTGTCTCAGTTGTGCCTGGATGGCATACGACAATCTACAGCCCGCATGCTGATCCCAGCTACCTGAAATATGTGCCGCAGAACATTATCGAGGCTGCTATACGTTTTCTCCTGGTGGTAGCCTGCATGGTCTTTGCACGCAGTGCCGCCATGGCCTTTAACCGCTGGCTGGATGTAAAATGGGATGCGCTCAATCCCCGTACGGCGATCAGGGAGATACCAGCCGGGATCATTTCGAAGAATAGTGCACTGAGGTTTGTTATCTTCAATTGTGTAGGCTTTATCGTTTGTACCTGGTTTATAAATCCCCTTTGTTTTGCACTCTCCTTTGTCGCCCTGGCCGTGGTGCTGGGGTATAGCTATACGAAGCGCTTTACGCCCTTCTGCCACCTGGTGCTGGGAGTGGGATTGTCGTTAGCTCCTATTGGCGCTTTTCTGGCGGTGACAGGGCATTTTGCGCTGCTGCCTATCCTTTTTTCTTTCGCAGTCATTTTCTGGGTCAGCGGTTTTGACATTATTTATGCCCTCCAGGATGAGGAGTTTGACAAAAGCCAAAAGCTCTATTCCATGCCGGCCTGGCTGGGGAAGGCCAAAGCGCTGAAAGTGTCGGAATTTCTGCATTTACTGAGTACGCTTTGTGTAGTAGCCGCCGGCTTATATGGACACTTCGGTCTGTCGTTTTGGGCAGGTGTAACCGTCTTTATGGGTATGCTGGTTTACCAGCATATCCTGGTTAAACCAAATGACCTTAGCCGGGTGAACCTGGCCTTTATGACTGCCAATGGGATCGCAAGTGTCGTATTTGCCATTTTTGTCATCGCCGACCTTTATCTCCATCAGACCGGGACGGTTGGATAAATTTTATGCGCATATTTTTATTTTATGCGTATATTTGCCTCATGAAGGAACGACTCAACCTTACTATCGATGCCGAATTGGTGGAATCCATGAAAGCTTATGCCGCCAGCAAACAGATGAGCGTATCCGAGCTGGTGGAAAGCTATTTCCGTAGTGTGACCCGGCCCATGCCCCGTACGAATATCCTGGACATGCTCGATGGGCTGGAAAGACCGGCTCTCGATGTAAAGGCTGATCTGAAAGTTCTATTCTATAAAGAAAATGGCGTTTAGGGTATTTATCGATACGGACATTTTGCTGGATTTCACGCTGAAGCGGGACGCCTATGACACTGTGCGGAAGTTGATGGAGTGGGCGATAAAAGGAAGGATACAACTTTTTATTACACCCAGCATCGTCCTGATCACCAGTTACTGGCTGACGAAGGCTTACGGATCTGAGAAAGCAAAAGAGCTGCTGTCCGCCTTGCTGGCGGATATACAAGTGATCGATATTGGCCATGAGATCACGGTGAACGCCTTACATTCCCGGATAGGCAATATAGAGCAGGCATTGCAGTATTATACCGCCTTACATCATAAGCTGGATTATTTTATCACCCGGGACAATTCACTGGACAAGGCGGGGAGCCCTGCGCTGCCTGTGTGCCGGCCCGAAGAGTTTATAAAAAACAACATTTGATATGCCTCGTATCATGGCGATAGATTATGGATTGAAGCGTACCGGTATTGCGGTGACGGACCCCTTGCAGATCATCGCCAGCGGGCTGACTACCGTGGAAACGCCCAAACTGATGGCCTGGCTGAAAGATTATTTCAAAAAAGAAACGGTAGAGCTGGTGCTGGTGGGCGAGCCGAAGAATTGGGATGACAGCGATACGCATGCGACACCGCTGGTAAGGGAGTTCTTACTGCGCCTGCAAAAGGAGTTCCCCGCCATACCCGTCCTGACCGTGGACGAGCGCTATACCTCGAAAATGGCTTCACGCGCTATGATCGATATGGGGTTGAAGAAAAAGCAGCGGCAGAATAAGGCGTTGGTGGATGAGATAGCCGCTACCATCATGTTGCAGGAGTACATGGATAAGGTGAAAAAGTAATTTGTTATTTTTCGATTAAATTTGTGTTTAATATGATTTTACCGATTGTAGCTTATGGTGATCCGATCCTGCGAACCGTAGGTAAAGATATTACGTCTGATTACCCTGGGCTGACCAAACTGATAGAGGATATGTGGGAAACCATGTATTACAGCAGCGGGGTAGGGCTGGCAGCTCCGCAGATAGGAAAGGATATACGTCTTTTTGTAGTAGATTCTTCCCAGATCTTTGAGAACCTGGAAGAAGATGAAAAGAACAAGTACCCGGATGGGCCCGGCATCAAACAGGTGTTTATCAATGCGCACATTGTGAAGCTCAATGGGGAAGAGTGGGCTTATAATGAGGGGTGTCTCAGCATACCTAAAATACGCGAAGATATTTATCGACATGAGGAAGTGACTCTGTCGTATGTAGACGAAAATTTCGAACCTCATACAAAGACCTTCAACGGCATTTCAGCCCGTATCATATTACATGAGTACGACCATATAGAGGGCAAACTGTTTATCGACTACCTGAAGCCCTTGAAGCGTAAGCTCCTGAAAAGTAAGCTGGACGATATTACGCGCGGGAGGATCAAGGTCGATTATAAAATGAGTTTTCCGAAGTAATAGATTTTCACACGGGCCGGTGGCTGATATAGCCTCTCCATTTCCCAATTAGTTGCTGCATGTCGTCGGGCAATTCGCTCTCGAAGAGCACTTCCTTTCCCGTGCCGGGATGTACAAAACCGATGGTCTTGGCATGCAGGGCATGGCGGGGGCAGATGGCGAAACAGTTGTCCACGAATTGTCTGTATTTGCTGAATACGGTGCCTTTTACGATCTTATCGCCTCCATAGGTGTCGTCATTAAAGAGGGGGTGTCCGATGTGTTGCATGTGTACCCGTATCTGGTGCGTGCGGCCTGTCTCCAGCACGCATTGTACCAGGGTGGTATAACCGAATCTCTCCAATACTTTATAATGGGTGATGGCTTCTTTTCCATGTTCGCCATCCGGATAGGCATCAAATAGCTTGCGGAAGCGCTGGTGTCTGCCGACATGTGCGACGATGGTGCCGTCGTCTTCCGCGAGATCTCCCCAGACCAGGGCGATGTATTGGCGGGTTACTGTATGGTCGAAGAATTGTTTAGCCAGGCTGCGGACGGCCCGTTCAGTCTTGGCCAGGACCATCAGTCCGCTGGTATTCTTATCGATCCGGTGGACCAGGCCAAAGCGGGGAAGGTTGGTTTCATTGATGGCATGGTTCTTTTGTTGCAGGTACCAGGCCACACCATTGATAAGGGTGCCGGTGTAGTTGCCACTGGCGGGATGCACCACCAGGCCCGGCGGTTTGTTGATGATCAGCACTTCTTCGTCCTCGTAGCGGATGTTCAGGGGCAATTCTTCGGGAATGATCTCTTCCCCGTGCGCTTCCTTATCGGAGTACATAACGATCTCGTCAAGGGGCCTGATCTTATAATTAGGCTGGACCTGCCGGCCATTTACCAGCACCATACCGCCCTCCAGGGCTTTCTGAATTTTATTGCGGGAGGCGTTCTCGATGCGCTGGACAAGGAATTTGTCTATGCGGAGGGGTTCCTGTCCCTTGTCTACTTTCAGGTTTAGCCGCTCGTACAGTTCTTCCGAATGGTCCGGCGACATGCTTTCTTCTAAGTCCTTCTCCTGTTGGGTGCTCATGGCGCAAAGGTACAGAACGAACCGGAGGAAATCGTAACTTTACCTCATGCAAGAAGTGCTGTTCAAAGACCTGGGCCAGGCGGAATACAAGCAGGTGTGGGACTACCAGGAGTCGCTCCTGCAGGACAACGTAAGGATAAAGACGGAAGCCAGGCGGATGACGGAAAGCCTGGAGGGCGGAGATAGCGTCGATGAACGTACTGCGGATGTGGTTCCCTCAACGACCAATTACCTTCTTTTTGTAGAGCATCCCCCTGTATATACGCTGGGCAAGAGCGGGCATATGGAGAATCTGCTGATCAATGAGGGCAGCATGCAGGAAAAAGGGATACAATTCTTCCGGATCAACAGAGGGGGAGATATTACTTTTCATGGACCGGGCCAGATCGTTGGCTATCCCATCCTTGACCTGGAGCGTTTTTATACGGACATCGGCAAATATCTGCGTAACCTTGAGGAAGTAATCATACTGACGTTGAGGTCCTATGGCATACAAGGGGACCGGAGCCCGGGAGAAACCGGGGTATGGCTCGAGCCGGGTGTAAAAGGCCGGGAGCGGAAGATCTGTGCGATCGGTGTACGTTGCAGCCGGTGGGTCACTATGCACGGGTTTGCTTTCAATGTAAATACGGACCTGGGTTATTTTGACAACATCATCCCCTGCGGCATACAGGACAAACTGGTGACCTCCCTGGAAAAAGAGCTGGGCCGTTCCATTCCTATCGAAGAAGTAAAGGCGGAGGTCAGACGCAGGTTTGAGGCTGTATTTGACGTAGAGCTTAAAACTCTTTCGGAATAAACAGCTTGTTCTTTTCTTTTAATTGTCCATCCTCATATAGCTCGAATTTGAACCATCCCGCATGCAGGAAATTACTTTTATCCAGGATGAGCGAAGGAGCCTTAATGGCAGACAGTTCAAACAACAGTTTGCTATTGTCGTCGAAGAATTTGATGGAATAATGTCTTTTCCCGGCATCTGGCAGCGACAGATGTATATTACCGTATTTGCCGGTGAATACATAAGATGACACCCGGTACATTTCCCGGGGGACAAAGGGCCGGATCAGAAGACTATCTCCGTCAATGAAGATCAGCGTATCCTTTGTCTGGGTCAGCAGTGAGTCCCGGAAAGCACGCAGCTTGTCGCCAGGTATCTGCCCCAATAAAGTTTCCCCTTTTTTGACAAACACGGACCGTTGTTGTACTTCCAGCTGACGGAACCCTCCCTGTATGGTAGTGGGGCCTTTTATCTGTGGTTTGCCTTTTGATATGCCCGGATCCAGAAACATCACCCGGGAACGATCTGTCCTTTGCAGGACGGCATCGGACTCATCCGTATCTTCCTGGATGGTTGTGGAGGAGACGCCAGTGCTGGTCTGCGGTTTTCTGGAGGATGTAAAAAGATATTTACCTTCTTCGAGGACGATAAAGAGGCGATAGTAATAATTAGGATGGGTGGCCTTGATATCCATGGCGCCGTTCTCCGGCAGATGGGGGTCCGGCACAGTAAGCAGGGTCGTAAAATATTTCAGGCTGTCGGTAGAACGTTGAATACTGATCTGGCTGACGGTGGTGAAGCGATTATGCCAGCTGATGAGGATCTTGCCGGGTCCCCTGGCTGTGACGGAGAACCTGGGAAGGGTATCCTGAGCCCTGACGATCGATGAAAAAAGAAAAATGAGAGCAAAAACCAGCGTCCGGAGCATACCAGGCATAACGAATTTATTGGGAAGATGTTTTATAAAAAAAGTTTTAAATACTGACCAAATTCCGGGCCTAAAAATCCAATACCCCGGCGGCCAAGGATTTATTTCCCTGTAAACCACCACTATGAATGACAAGTATACGGGAATTAGGTGGAAAATGGTCTTTACGCACCATCTCCAGGGCCGCATAAAACAGTTTGCCTGTATATACAAAGTCGGAAGGTATGCCTGTGGCCCGGTAAAAATGATTGATAAAGTCCAGCAGCTCAGGGGTATGACGGGCATATCCCCCGAAATGGTAAGGCGGCGTCAGAACGGAAATACCGATTACCTGCTGGCCGGGTGCGGCAGCGGCGGCCAAACCTTTATATGTCGTGCCTGTACCTACTGCGCATAAGATATGTGAGTAAGGTGTGCTGTCTATCTCCCTGAGGATATCCATACTGCCTTTGATACCTGGGGGGCCTGCACCGCCTTCGGGGATAATAATGGCGTCCGGGTAGCGGGCGGCGAGACCGGCCAGGAACCCGGGATCTTCTTTTTGTCTGTATTGTTCCCTGCTGATGAATTCCAGCTGCATGCCGTATATTTCTGCACTTGTGAGTGTGGCGGATGGTCTTGCGGGTCTTTCTCCTCTTATGATACCGATTGCGGAGAAACCGGCCTCCCTGGCTGCACAGGCCGTAGCGATGATATGGTTGGACCAGGCCCCTCCAAAAGTAACAAGACGTTTGCTGCCACTGCTCTGTGCCAGCCGCAGCCATTCTTTTAGCTTGTACCATTTGTTCCCGGAGATAACAGGATGGAGCCGATCCAGACGTAACACGTCCATCCTAACATGGTGTTGCCGCAGCTCCGGCAGTTCTACAGGCTGAATTGACAATGGATAATTAAACGTCCCATTCATTAAATTATCCATCAACAAATTGTCCATTGTCTATGAGTATTTTTTTAATTTCGTGCATTAAATTAAAAATACGATAAATGCAACCAACTCTTTTGATCCTTGCAGCCGGCATGGCTTCAAGATACGGCAGTATGAAGCAAATACAAGGTTTTGGCCCCAATGGTGAAACGATCATGGATTATTCTATCTACGATGCCGTCCGTGCCGGGTTTAAAAAAGTAGTGTTCATTATACGAAAGGACTTTGCGGACGATTTTAAACAAATATTTGAGCCGAAATGGAAGGACAAGGTGGCCCTGGATTATGTATACCAGGACCTGCATTCTTATACGGGGAGCTTCCAGGTGCCTGCGGAGCGTACCAAGCCCTGGGGGACGGCCCATGCTGTACTTTGCGCCCAGGAAGTGGTACACGAGCCGTTTGCCGTCATCAATGCAGACGATTTCTATGGTCGTGATGCGTTTGAAAAGGCATATGGTTTTTTGACGAAGGATGTGAATGACAAGGTATATTCCATCATTGGGTATGAGCTGGCCAAGACCTTGTCGGACAATGGGACGGTGAGCAGGGGCGTCTGCCAGGTGGATGCGAATAACAACCTGGTATCCATTGCCGAGCGGACAAAGATCTATGAGGAAAATGGTAAGATCACATATGAAGAAGGGGATAAGAAGTTCGAAGTGCCTTTCGATTCAAAGGTATCCATGAATTTCTGGTGTTTTTCTCCTTCGGTATTCCCTTATATTACCAAGTTGTTTGCGGAGTTTTTGAAGGAGCAGGGTGGTAACCTCAAGGCTGAATTCTTTATTCCCATCATTGGGGACAAGTTTATCCAGGAAGGGAAGGGCGCTATTAAAGTGATCCCTACAGGAGCAAAATGGTTCGGGGTGACCTATAAAGAAGATGCGCCGGAGGTACAGGGTAGTCTGAATGCGCTGATCGCAAAGGGAGAATATCCTTCGAAGATATACTAATAAAAAGGGGCCTGACCGGCCCCTTTTTTATTATCTTTTTACGATGAAGATACAATCCTGAATTTTCCTGATCTGCAGTTGCCGATCGAGCCCCTTGACAGAGGAGGTCAGCGGCACCCGTAAGTGGATGAGCGTACTGTCGCTCTTAAGCAGCGTACTATCGCTTTTCATGGCTGTAAGCGCCTGGAAAATGTTCTTACTACGGATGGCGAAGACGAATCCCTGCAGATCGTGCTGGCTGCCCCGTATGATACCTACTACGTCTCCGTCTTTATTCAGCACAGGTGTACCGCTGTTGCCGGGGTTGGCGGGGACAGTGATCTGACAGGCGAGGGTATCGCCATTATAGCCTGTTTTTGCGCTCATATAACCCTTTCCATAAACGATCTCGTTGCGGGGATAGCCCAGGGTGAAGATCTCTTCTCCCAACTCCATACCTGTTCTGCTGATACCGTAGGGGATGGCCGGAGCCTTGAAGGTACTATCCTCGATCTTCAGGACGGCCAGGTCAGTTGTGTCATTGATATACACCAGACGGGCCTTGTATTCTCCCAGACTGTTCTGCACTTCAATTCGGCCAGCGCCTTTTACCACGTGGGCATTGGTCACCATGTAGCCTTTGGTATCGATGAGGAATCCCGTTGCGCCGGTGGTGAATGTGATCCGAGGCAGTTCTGCGATCACGGTGTTATTGCTGTCCACCTTGATAGACATCTGGTTCAGCCGGCTTTCCTGGGCGGAAAGACGTCTGCCGAACAATTCCACCTGCGCCTTATTTACCTTGGGTGTAACCAGGGATATAAGGCTGCTGATGCCCAGGGCGGTGATGCCTGCGATGCTGGCGGCTACCCCGATGACCCGTTTATATTTCTTCCAGAGGGTGAGCACTTTGGCCGGACGTTTTTCCTCGATCTCGCCGGACTCGGCAAGTGCGGCATGTATTTCCTGGAGGCGGGACTTCAGCTCCTTTGTCTCGCCGTATTGGTTCATCTGGTTGAGGAAGATCGTATGCTCCACTACCATCTGGTCGACGCCGGGGTTGGTCTTCCTCAGTTGTTCGAAGAACACCCGTTCCTCGGGCAGCATTTCTCCCCGGATGTATCGTTCGATGGCGTCCAATATGCTTATTTCTTGCATTCGCACTTATTTTTTATACTGGCTAAATAGTTTCTTCAGGCGCATCAGGCATTTATATTTCTGATTTTTAGCATTATCTGCATTGGTATACCCAAAACTGGCTGCTATTTCCACCATGCTTTTCTTCTGATGGTAATAGGCTTCCAGGAGACTTTTACAGGGTTCACCCAGGTTCTTCATGGATTTTTCCATTACCTGGAAATCGACATTTTTTTGTTCGTGCAATTCCAGGTCTTCTTCTACGGGTACGGTCTCTTCGAGTTTTTCCACTTCGGGAGAGATACGTTGCAGCTGACTGAGGCGTTTGAGCCACAGGCGACGGCTTACGGAATAGAGGTAGGTCTTGACCAGACAATTCAGTTCAAAGGAGCCGGACTTCACCTTCTCGTACAGCACGATCATGGCTTCCTGGAAAATATCCCTTGCATCATCAGGAGTCCCATTATTGCTCAGGATCAGGGATTGTACCATATTATAATTCAACTTATAAATGGTTTCTATGGCCTTGCGGTCGTTCTGAGCCAGTCCCTGGAGTAAATGCTGTTCGTTGATTGCGGTCCTCACGCTGATGCTATATTTAATACTGAAATGTAGGATTTGTAACCCAAGATAGGGACAAAAAAAGTAAGAAGCCCCGGTTGCAGCATCAACTCGTGATTTTTATGTATTATTAAAAATAATATATAAAAAACATTGAAAAAAGGGGGTTACTTTTTATTACTCCAGGTATTAACTGAAAACCATTCAATTAACACAAAAAGTCTCAACATGAAAAAGTTCTTTTTCGTTTTAGCAATTGGCGCATTTGCAGCATGTAACAATAGCTCCAGCACTGAAGCAAAGGCTGACACTGCTGCTGCCAAGGTAGATTCTGCTGCTCCCAAGGTTGACTCTGCTGCTGCTAAAGTAGATTCTGCTGCTGCTAAGGTTGACAGCGCTGCTAAGAAGGTTGATAGCCCCAAGAAATAGTTTTTTTTCGATATGGCAAGCAATCGATAGAGGCCGTCCGCCAATTGGCGGATGGCTTTTTTTGCCTTATCCTCTAATGGATGGGTTAAGTACTTGCCCTGACGGACTGAATTTAGTCTTTCGAGACTCTAATTATTGTCCTTCGGACGGCCGACCTTTGGTCGTCCCTGCGACCTGTGGTCGACACTGGGGAGGAACCCTGTCAGCAATCCCAATAAGGGCAGAAAAGCACAGAGATGGAATACATAGCTGATACTGGTGTGGTCTGCCAGTTTACCCAGCACGGCGGCTCCGATGCCGCCCATACCAAAGGCAAGACCGAAGAACAGTCCTGCGATCATCCCCACTTTCCCTGGTACCAGTTCCTGGGCATAGACCAGGATGGCTGAGAAGGCCGAGGCGAGAATTACCCCAATAAATACGGTGAGTATGCTGGTCCAGAACAGGTTGGCATAGGGTAGCAGCAGCGTGAAGGGCGCTACGCCAAGGATGGAGAACCAGATGACATATTTCCTTCCGAAGCGATCCCCAATGGGCCCTCCGATGAGGGTTCCGGCTGCGACAGAGAATAAAAAGATAAAGAGGTACATCTGTGAGCTTTGGACGGACACATGGAATTTATCCATCAGGAAGAAAGTATAATAGCTGGTCATGCTGGCCATGTAGAAATATTTGGAGAAGATCAGCACCAGCAGGATCACCAGGGCAAAGGCTACTTTTTTTCTACTGAGGGAAGGGTGGATATCGGGAGCGGCGACGCTCTGCTTTTTTTTCCGCAACGCAATATTATGGCTATACCAGCCTCCGGTGCGCACCAGCACTGCGATAGCCAGCAGAGCTGCCAGGGAGAACCAGATTATCCTTGACTGTCCGTAGGGTGCGATGATCTGGGCGGCCAGTAAGGGGCCCAGTGAACTGCCTGCATTACCGCCTACCTGAAAAAGGGATTGGGCCATACCTCTTCGTCCTCCCGAGGCCAGGTAAGCCAGGCGGGAGGCTTCCGGATGAAAAATGGAGCTGCCTACGCCTACCAGGGCCACCGATACCAGCACCAGGGAAAAATTGGATGCCCGGGATAGCAGGACCAGGCCTACCAGGGTGAAACACATCCCGATGGCAAGGGAATAGGGCTGCGGTTTTTTATCCGTATACAATCCTACGAAAGGTTGCAGCAGCGAGGCCGTCAATTGAAAACAAAAGGTCACCAAACCCAGCTGACCAAAATCCAGGTGCAGAGAATTTTTTAATATAGGGTAGGTAGAAGGAATAAGGGATTGCATGGTGTCATTCAGCAGATGGGAGATGCTAATGGCTACCAGGATTGGAAAGACGGTGGTTTGTGCGATGTCTTTTGTAGTGGGGACCGGGTTTTTTGCGAGTGTGTTCGACATGTTGATGTGATTTGTGAAATTGCGAATAGGGTATGGGTTACGAAAAATTTACCCCATACCCTATTCTGGATTTATGATGGGCCTTCGGCCGGCAGACCTGTGGTCTGCTGGCGCTACGATCTTCGATGACCAGTGCCAGGCTTTTTCCGGGTCCTGGTCGACGATGCTTTTTAACAGTGATTCGTGTAATTGCTGGGTGTGTAAAAAGACTTCGGTATCGTGATGCAGTTGGCGGAAGTGCCGGGTCAGATGTTCAGCAAAGGTCCTGTAGAGGTCTGCGAGAATATCGTTGCGGCCGGCGGTTGCGATAGCTATATGAAATTGAATATCGGCGTGGATGGTTCCCTCGGTATCTCCGGCTTTTGCGGCAGCCTCCCTTTGTATAAGCAGGGTCTTCATTTTTTCGATGTCTTTTTTGCTTCGGTGAAGGGCCGCCTTTTCCGCGATCTTCATTTCCAGCAGCTGTCTCACTTCGTCGAGGTCTTGAGCGGCAGCGCGACGCAGGCGCTGGGTCAACGGTTCTGTGATCCCTATCTGCTCTTGGACAAAAGTGCCCGATCCCTGTCTTACGCTGAGCATACCAGTGTTGGACAATATGCGGATGGCTTCCCGGATGGTACTGCGGCCTACGCCGAATTGTTCCATCAGCTCGGGTTCGGATGGCAGTTTTTCTCCCGGCTGGTATTCACCAAGAGATACCTGTTGCTGCAACTTGCTGACGACGGCATCGGCAAGGGAATGACGTTGTAAAGGATTGTTCTGGGTTTTCATCATCATATCATCTGATGACTTCAAAGGTAAACCTTTTTTTCCATATCTTTCATCATGCGTAAAAACAATTCTATCTGGATATTGCTGATGACCATCGGGGCCGTGTTCTTGATCATCGGGGTGCTGGCTTTTACAAGGCCGTTGAGCAGTTATGTAAAGCTGGCTAAATACACGGGAGCAGGACTTTTACTGAATGGCATCCTTTTACAGGCTGTTATTGTCGTCAATAAGAAATATCCCCGGGAAAACAGGTGGATGCTGGCCGAGAGCGTGCTGGATTTTTTATTTGCGCTGCTCCTTTTGTTTAACCCGCTGTTGTCGTTTATTCTTTTGCCGTATCTCATCGGGATATGGATACTGCTGGTAGGAGTTTTAAAGACCCTTGCCGCCTTGTATTTGCGGCATGTGGTCAAGGGGTGGAGATTTATTCTTTTGGTGGGATTACTATCGGCGGCTTTTGGTCTGGGGCTTTTATCCAGTAGTTTTGCCAGGGCCGAGGGTATCACCATCCTTATCGGGGCTTTTGCCACGATCATGGGAGTACTTTATATTCTGGATGCTTTTTACTACCGGAAGCGGGAGGATACGTTGGATCTAATGCTATGAGTGACAAGGGGGAACCCGGAATGTGATAATAAAGCCGGGAGATTTTCGTTAAAAGATCAAGGTCAATAAATTACATATGAAGAACGCCGTTCTTTTCCTTTGCATTGCTATTGCGTGCTATTCCTGCAGTTCTACCAATTTGATGTCGCTCAATGTGACACAGCCGGCTCCCGTGAGTCTTCCTCCTTATGTCAAGACAGCGGCGGTCGTGAACAGGACCCGGGTGATGGACGAGAACAAGACCCTTGACGCCATCCATAAGGCTGTATCCCTTGAAACGGGCAGTCTGCAGGCTGAAGGGGCGAGTGCCAGCATGTCCGGACTGGCGGATGAGCTGATGAAGAACAACCGTTTTTCCATCGTAAAGCCATTGGACAATCTCGATCTCAGGTCTTTTGGCGCAGGGGTATTTCCTTCCGCGCTGCCCTGGGACACGGTGGCGAGGATCTGCAGGGAGAGCAATACGGATGTACTCTTTTCGCTGGAGCTTTTTAGTACGGAATCGAAGGTCAGTTATGGTCCTGCTCCCACTACGGTAAACAAGATCATTGGAAATGTGTCGATCCTTCAGCAGCAGGTGAGCATGACTACCCTTGTAAAGACGGGCTGGCGGATCTACGATCCGGCAGGCAGGAATATCCTGGATGAGTTTGTACTTTCAAAGGACCTGGTCTTTTCCAGCAAGGTCATCAATCCTGTTGCTACAGCCTCTGCGCTTATCGAACGAAAGGAGGCGGTCAAGCAAGTAGGGAACAAGGCCGGTCAGGCGTATGCGTACCGGATACTGCCTTATTCCATGCGGGTTTCCAGATATTATTATGTAAGAGGGGATGGCAGTTTTAAGATAGCCACGCGTATGGCCAGGACGGGTAACTGGGATGGAGCGGCGAAGATCTGGCAGCAGGCGACTACCAGCGCAAGCGGTAAAACAGCTGGGAGGGCCTGTTATAACATGGCTATTATCAGCGAGATCAATGGGGACCTTATCGGGGCCATCCAATGGGCGCAAAAAGCTTATGAAAGCTATAACAATCGTCTGGCGTTGAGCTATGTCAATGTGTTGAAGAACAGGCAGAGCGACAATACTATCCTGAAAGCGCAAAACGAGGTTTCGTCGGCTCCGTGAGGAACCGATGAATGTCTATTTTCTCACCCCCTGTCCATACTCATAGTATAATGTATGGAAGATCTCGGATACGTATGATTCTCCTTTTGCCAGCCGGCAATAGGCCTTCCTGATCTCTTCGATGGACTCATACTTGTGGACATAGGCGTCGATGCCTGTAGCCGCCATTTTTTCGATGATAACGGGATCGTAGCTGCTGGAGTAGAGCATCACTTTTGGATCACCGAACTTTTTTTTCAGCTCGGTTACAGCCTGTTGCAGATTTTCGGAAAAGTTTTCCTGTAAGGACCCTGTGATCACCAGGTCGAATTCAGCGGTGGCAAAGACCCGTGAAGATAGGGCTGAAAAAATATTTTCAGAAAAATCGACCTTTACAGATGGATTAATGCCACGAAAAACTTCCTGAAAGGCAAGTGGGATCAGTGGCAGGTCGTCAATGACCAATACCCTGTCAGGAAAGCCGGGCTTGTGGTTTGATACAGAGGGCATGTGCTTCGAGGTATAAGGTGATACGGTTAAATGGTTGCTTTACGGGCCGCGACTTCCTACAAATATATAATAAATAAGTATATACCCTAATCTTCTTTTTGGTGTGGAGTTGTCAGTTTGTTTAATTGATATTCAAAAAATAACGTATATAATAAGTCCGAAATACAACGTTCTCCCGCCGACAAGTGCAGATAGACCTTCCGGACCTCTTCTATGCTCTCGAATTTGTGGACGCAGGCATCAATATCCAGCATTTCCATCCTTTCTATCAGGGCG
Source organism: Chitinophagaceae bacterium (assembly GCA_017307755.1). Classification (GTDB taxonomy): domain Bacteria; phylum Bacteroidota; class Bacteroidia; order Chitinophagales; family Chitinophagaceae; genus Puia. Next base: position 441,346 of record JAFKGQ010000005.1, read on the forward strand.
TAATCATACAGGGTAGTGTAGATCATGACCCTGCTGTTGCCAAACCTGCCTTTTAGCTCTGCTAGGGCGGGATACAAATTTGGGGTCGGATCTTTCGGGTCTGATCCCAGAATGATCAGATCGAACGTCTTTTTTTCAAAACGAGGGGCTGATAAAGCCGTGAAGGCGTTCTCTACGTGCTCTACTATGACGGAAGGATGGACAGACCGGAAAATTTCCTGTAAACCCAGGGCGATGGCAGGGATCTCGTCTATTACAAGGATATTGTTCAGGAGATGCTGTTGCATGCTGGTGTTTTTACGTGATTTTTTTAGATCGTCTTTTGCAGTATCCTTGAAATGAGCTCCGATTTGGACTCAACTCCCAGCTTTTGGTAAATATTCTTCAGGTGGTGATTGATGGTATATACAGAAACAAAAAGCTTTTCGGCCATTTGTTTATAAGACAGACCTTCCTTTAACAAGTGCACCAGCTCTATTTCCCTTTTGGTAAGCCGTGCGGCCAGCAGTTCAGTAACGTTGCCTTTCAGATAGTCGATGAGTTTTTTTGCAACTTGCGGAGAGAGGCTGGCGCCTGCATTATACACGTCATGGATGGAAGCGTAAATATCCATGGGTTTTGAATTTTTGGAAAGGAACCCTTTGGCGCCGGACAATAAAGATTGTACGATGTATTGCTGATCTTCATATTTGCTCATGACGATGACGTGGGAATCAGGATAGATGTCGGACAGTTTTTTGACCTCATCGATGCCTGTCTGCCCCGGCATAATAACGTCCAGCAGGATGATATCGGGCTCTTCGACCAGAATGCCATGCTGTATATCTTTACGCAGCTCTTCGAGGGATGTGAAAGTAAATACGACCGAAATGTCAGCGAAGTCCTGTAAAAACTCTTTATAGTTATTCAATAGGAAATAATTGTCGTCAATCAGTCCGACCTTGATCATGGTTTAAAATTGCTTTTTAAGGGATTGGATGAGTTTCTTCAACGGCGAAGTTCCAATAAAAGCTACTAATTACAGGTACATTTATTCATTATTTTTTTTACGTGCATTGTACTATAACGATACTACTTATAGTAGTGGTGTTTGCGTAATGCTTCGTTCATATATTACAGATATGAGTAGTTGAAAGTGCCTGTGTGAAAGCTACCTTTGCTCCCACATTATTCCATGAAAATACCGAAATCTAAAGGGTAAACGATCTGAGTATTTTATGGAAACCTCAACTGAGCAAAGGGCCCCAAGTGCGGGTCCTTTGCTTTTGTGTTTACCTGTGGTCCGTTTTGTATATTTGCCCTTCAATTTTAATAAATACTATCATGCGTGTAGCGATCAATGGAATGGGCCGTATCGGACGATTGCTGGGCCGGAGGCTGATTGATCTTCCCGGCGTAGAGCTGGCGGCCGTGAATGACATTATGGATACGGATAACCTGGCCTATCTTTTGCGTTACGATTCCGTCTATGGCACATTGCCGGCTCCTGTTGTACACCGGGACGGCAAGTTTATCATAGGGGACAGGCCGGTGGCCGTATTCCGGCAGGAAGACCCTTCCCGGCTGCCCTGGAAGGACCTTGGGGTGGATATCGTATTGGAGTGTTCCGGTAAATTCTCTCATGGAGAGGGAGTCAACCTGCACCTGGAAGCCGGCGCCAGGAAGGTGCTTTTGTCCACTACGGGAACGCCTGATATTCCTTTACTGATCTATGGTTTTAATCAGCATGCGTTGACGGCGGACAATCTGGTCATTTCGCCCGGGGGATGTATGACCAATTGTTCCACGCATATACTTTACCTGCTGAACTCCATCGGTATCGAGTCGGCGCATCTTAATATCCTGCATTCTTATACTTCCCGGCAGGAACTGGTGGATGCACCGCATAAGCAATTCCGCAGGGGCCGGGCTGCGGCGGAATCCATTATCCCTGTGGAGATCGATCTGGCAGGAAGTCTGGAAAGACTGATGCCTCCTTTACATGGAAGGATCGCGGCCGTATCTACCAGGGTGCCTGTGGCCAATGGCGCCATGGCGGATTTTACCGTTCAGATGAAACGTCCTGTGACTGCGGGGGAGATCAATTCCCTGTTTAATAAGGCTGCACAACAGGAATACAAGGGTATACTGGAATACAGCGAGGAACCGCTGGTATCGCTGGATATCAAGGGCAACACTCATTCCTGTCTTATTGACGGCACCCTGACCTCGACCGTAGGAAGCCATCTCAAGCTGATCGCCTGGTTCGACAATGAATATGGTTATACCAGCAGGATGATCGACTGGCTGTTCTATTGGAAGAAATTTTTATAATGTATTTGTTATGATAACGGGTTCCCGCCGACTGGCCTCTGTGGATGCATTCAGAGCGCTGACCATGCTGCTGATGATCTTTGTAAATGACCTGGTTTCTCTGAAAGATGTGCCTTCGTGGCTGGAGCATGCCGGAGAGATGGAGGACAGGATGGGGCTGGCGGATGTCGTATTTCCCGCCTTTCTTTTTATCGTAGGGCTATCCATCCCCTTTGCCATTGCCAACAGGGAGACAAAGGGGTACTCCCGCAAAAGTACATTGGTCCATGTCCTCAACCGCAGTCTGGCCTTGCTGGTGATGGGTATCTATAATGTCAATTATGAAAACTATGTCAAGGAAGGGGCCCTTATTCCAAAATACTGGTGGCTCTTGCTGGCTACTATTGCTTTTTTCCTGGTGTGGCTGGATTACCCCCGTGAAATGAACAAGGCGCGGAAGCGTGCATTACAGGGCACGGGTATCCTGCTGCTTGGGGTCCTGGCTATTCTATATAAGGGAGAGGACCGCGGACATACTATCTGGCTGCGTACTCATTGGTACGGCATCCTGGGCCTCATCGGATGGTGCTATCTGATATGCGCGTGTCTTTACCTTTGGACAAGGGGACGTCAGCCTGTGCTCTGGTTGTTTTTTTTCTTTTTTATAGCGCTGTGTATCGCCGACAAGGCGGGAATGCTGGTAGTATTGAAACCCATACGCAATTTTTTCTGGATCGTGGGCAGCGGCTCATTACCTTCTCTGACCATGGGTGGGGTGCTGGCAGCCATCATTTACCGTCAGGGTATCGATAAGGGAAAGGCTGTCCAAAGCCTGTTGATCTTGCTGGCGTTTGCCGTATTGGCGACGGCAGCCGGATTTGGTTTGCGACCTTTCTGGGGTATTTCCAAGATCCGCTCAACCCCGGCCTGGATACTCATCTGTATGGGCATCAGTCTCGCCACTTTTGTATTGCTGGCCTGGCTGATGGATCTCAACGGCCGGAAGGGCTGGTATAAAGTGATCAAGCCGGCCGGTACGAGTACGCTTACCTGTTATCTCCTGCCGAATATTCATTTTGCCATCTATCACCTGATGGGGGATCGTTGGCGGCTGCCTGCCAACCTGCGTACAGACGGGGTAGGTATTGTCAAGTCCATTATCTACGCTTTTTTTATCGTAGTGCTGACGGGAGTGTTGGAAAAGAAAAAGTTCCGGTTGTCTATTTAGCCGAGAATGAGGCCGTCAGTTTTTTATCTCCCGAATGGCTCCCCACGAAGATCTTGTAGGTTCCGGGATAGAGTTTCCATTTGCCTGTGGTGAGATCCCATTTTTGCAGATCGGCGGCAGGAATGGAAAGTGTGAGGGCCTTTTGTTGTCCTTGTGGTACAGATATCCGCCGGAAAGCTTTTAGTTCTTTTACGGGCATCCTGTCGGCGGAGGGGTATTCTACATAAGCCTGCGTTACTTCGTCGCCATCCATGGAGCCGTCGTTGGAGACGGAGATGTCCAGGCGGATGGTGTCCTGTACAGTAAAGGTATTTTTTGGTTGTTGCTGCCAGTGGTAGCTAAATGTGGTATAGCTAAGCCCATAGCCAAAGGGATATTGAACGGGACCGTTGTAGTAACGATAAGTTCTGCCTTTCATTCCGTAATCCGTATAGGAGGGGAGGTCGTTAAAGCTGCGATAGAAGGTGATGGGAAGATGGCCGGAGGGGGAAACCTTGCCGAACATTATGTCCGCCAGGGCGTTGCCGCCTTGTTCGCCCGGGTACCAGGCAAGGACGATGGCATCTACGTATTGTTCGATGGTTGAGAGGTCTACTGCGCTGCCGGCGGTGACGACGGCGATCAGGGGTTTGTTGCGAATGTTCCTGCGGAGCGCTTTGATATAGGCGATATGTGCCGCGGGGAGTTGGAGGTCTTCTTTGTCGCCGCCATGAGGGGCGAGGAAGGCGTCACCTTCTTCTCCTTCCATGACTGCGGTGAGGCCTATGACGGCGATGGTGAGATCCGCATTGGAGGCTGCCCAGGTGCCGCCGAAATGTATAGTGTCGGAATAGTTGCTGCCCTGATCATATTCTATGCGGGTACCTGCCCCCGCGGCGGCGGTGATACCTTCGACAAAGCTTACCATATGGGATGAGACTCCGTGATAGTTGCCGGATAAGGCATCGAAGGAATAGGCATTGGGGCCTGTGATCATCAGCGAATGATATTTATCCGTGGACAGGGGAAGGATACCTTCCCTGTTCTTTAGCAATACCATACTTTCCCGGGCCATCTTTCTGGCGAGGTCGACGTGTACGGCGTTGTGGATGCTGTCTGTATTATAATCGCTATAGGGGTTGCGGGACTTATCATCGAAGAACCCAAGCTTTATCTGGGTGCGTAATAAAGGGGCCAGCGCCGAGTCAAGGTCGGCATGTGTCAGCAAGCCTTGCTGGATGGCTTGCAGCACGTCCTGCTGGAGGACGTTGGAGCAGTCCAGGTTTACGCCTGCCTTGATGGCCGCGGCAGCCGTAACTACGGGGCCGTTCAATACTTTATGTCTTTCGAAGATATCGTCCAATGCTCCGCAGTCCGTCACTACATGGCCTTTGAACTTCCATTCATCTTTCAGGATATGATGCAGCAGGGTAGGGCCTGAGCAGCAGGGTTCGCCATTTACCCGATTGTAAGCGCACATAATGGATTCCACATGGGCGTCTACTAATTTTTTAAAGGCGTATAGGTAGGTTTCCCGCAAATCCTTCTCATCGACTATTGCATCAAAAGTGTGGCGACCTGCTTCCGGTCCGCTGTGTACGGCAAAATGTTTGGCGCAGGCGGATGCTTTTAAGTAAGGATTGCCGTCTCCTTGTATGCCTTTTATGAACGCGACGCCCATGGCGGACGTCAGGAAGGGGTCTTCCCCGTATGTCTCCTGTCCCCGTCCCCAGCGTGGGTCGCGGAAGATATTGATATTGGGCGACCAGAAGGTCAGGCCCATGTATTGCTGAGGCCGGCCGGCGCCTGCCGAGAGATTATACTTTGCTCTTGCTTCGGTGGAGATATAACTCCCTGCCTGTTGCAGGAGTTGATTGTCAAAAGTAGCCGCCATCCCGATGGCCTGGGGGAACATAGTAGCTTCTCCGGCCCTGGCGACGCCATGGAGCGCTTCATTCCACCAATTGTAGGCGGGGATGGACAATCTATCCACGGCTTTACTGCGATAGCCTAATAAAGAAACCTTTTCCGTATCGGTGAGTTGCCGTAGCAGATCATTTACTCTGGCTGCCAGGGGTTGAGATGCGTCGCGAAAAAGGGGATGTTGCTGTGCGACGGCGGAGATGGAGCATGCTAACCAGGCAGCTATAAGCAGCTTGTACGGCAGGAAGGTGATACGTACGTTCATAAACGGCAAGATCGGCTAAATTTATGAATTAATTATGGGGCTGTCCACCTGTTATTGGTGATATCTGCATCCACATAGATACCGCCTTTTAGTTCCAGTGAACGGACCTTTTTCCCGCCCGTTGCCGTAAAAGTGACCTGCGCCTTTTTTTCATTGCCGCTCCATATAGCGGGGGTCAGGTGTTTCCTGTCTGTACTGCCGTCAGTATAATTTATTACCAGGTCGAAAGGAATGGCAAACCCTCCTATGTTATTGATAAAGACGTTCGGGCCTTCCACTTTTTCGATGGCAAGATCGATATAGTTAGTAGTAAAGAACCAATTGTTCCAGAACCAGTTCATATCCTTTCCCGCTATGTCATTGAAGGTATAAAAGAAGTCCCAGGGGATGGGGTGTTTGCCGTGCCAGCGATCCATGAAGGCATGCAGACATTTTCTGAACAGGTCGTCCCCGAGCATATCTTTCATGGCCAGGTAAGCCAGGGATGGTTTCCCATACGCGTTGTTACCATAGGCTTGATTTTTTAGTACATTGGCCGGAGTGATGATGGGCAGGTCTTCTTCCTGGGAGGCATCGTAGATATAGCCGTTGACCCTAAATTGTTTGTAGAACTCCTCCGCTTTTTCATTACCAAGATCTGCCCGTCCGATGAGGAGTTCGAAGGTGGTGGCCCATCCTTCATCCATAAAGGCGTATCTGGATTCATTGATGCCCATATAAAAAGGGAACCATGTATGCGCTATTTCATGTTCGGCTACAAATCTGGAAAAAATGGGGTCTTCGGTGGTGTTGTCGTTTACCATCATGGGATATTCCATGTCGGCATAACCCTGGAAGATGGTAGTTTTTGGGAAGGGGTAGGGCACGCCTGGCCAATGGTGCGAGAGCCAGTCCAATGCATGGCGGCCAAATTCCACCATCTGGTGAAAGTCCCTGGCGGTGTCGTTATAAGCGGATTGTACGCTGGCCCGTCGTTTGGTGGCATCATCCACTATTACGCTGGAGGCGTCCCATACAAAATGATCGCTGAGGCCGACGGTCACATCGCTGATGTCACCGGCTGTCCATTTCCAGGAGTTGACGGCGTTCTGTGTAGTAACGCGTTTGCTGGCAAGGTCTTCTTTGGCAGCGATGTGGAGGATCTCGTCTGTAGTCATGGAGGCTGCCAGCTTTTTTGCGGCGGCGGGCATAAGGACGGCATCGGGGTTCTGTAATGTGCCGGTGGCCCAGACTATATAATTTTTTGGTACGTTGACCGTAAGTGTATAGTCGTTGAAGTCGTTGTAGAACTCCTGCTGATCTGTGAAGTCTATTCTATCCCATCCGTTGTAGTCGTCATATACGGCTATACGGGGATAGAAATAGGCCAGGAAATAAGTGGTGGAGTCGATCATCCCTTCGCGGTTGCTTTCCCGTGATATTTCATAATGCCAGTCAAAGGAGAGCCGGACAGAATCGTGAGGCGCCAGGGGTTTGCTGAGGCGTATAGGTTTCCAGGTGGGGATGGCGCCTTCGGTAGGGAAGGCCCTGGACTGACCGTTCTCGGCAAATGCGTCTACCTGTATCCCCCGGGTGAGGTAGTCGGGACCAGAGATACCGTTGCGGACTGCGCCGGGTTGATGGATATTCAGGATGAGTCTGATGACGGGTGCTCTTAATGTGTCCGGGCTGTTGTTGATATAAACGATCTGTTCGGCGCCCCGGATGGTCCGGTCAGGGGGGGCGGCGTTGATGGTAATGGTATAGCGTCCTTTGTTCTGCCAGTAGTTGGGGCCGGGGCGGCCGTCAGGTGAACGGGTGCCTTTTTTATATGCTTCCCGTACGTTGCGGGGTGTATATAAGGGTTGGCTATACAGTGTAGACTGTGCTATGAGCAGCGCCAGACAGTAAAGAATTGATCGCATCATGCGCGAAAGGTAGAAAAAAAGTATGACCAGCCGACGCCGCTCATACTTTTTTACTGCGGCGGGTCCGCCGCAGGACGGAGTCAACGAGCCTTAAAGCGGGATTCCGGAGGACCAAGGTAACTGGGTTGCATACCTCCTGTATCCACTACGATCTTTTGTAATACCACACCGGGATCGACCATCCAGTATTTTAGTACATGTTTGCCGGGCCGGGAGAGCACATGTGACGATGGTGAAATAAAGATATTATCTGCAACCGCGATATTCCAACTTTTTCCTGCTGAATTTTCAGCCAGATCGATGATCTGCGGCTCGCCGCCGTCGATGGAAACAGCATAGCGTAACCCTTTGCCCGAGAAGTTCAGCGTGGGGGAGAAGTAAGCATGAACGGTGATGGCGCCGCTGTCTGCAAGATACATGTCGTATTCGAGCCTGGGGCTGTTGCCGCCTGGTGTTTGAGCGGGAGATGTGACCGGCATGGCTTCCATTCCGGAAAGGGTGCGTCCCAACCCTTTTATTAGCTGCCATTTAATTGCAGTTTGCACAGAACGACTGTAGTGTTCCGCCTCGATGGATACATATCCATCGCCTTCCAGGAATGTGCCTGGGGGCGCTTTGTCATACAAGGAGGGGGCAAGCGCAATCATCGTCACCGTTTCATTTCGTCCATCGCGGCCGGAGATGGTGAGCCGTGTTTTTGCTCCGCCGGGAGGGACTTGCTTCCAGTCGATGGAGAGCCGGATACGGACCTGTTGATGGGAGAGCTGTTGTTCTTTTTCGGGATTGACTCGGAGCCAGGGAGCGTAGCCTGTTGTGGTGTATCTGAGGGTGTCGTTTTTTCTGCTAAAGATATCTATCCAATGATCCCGGCCATACCGACTGAATACCAGCCTGGGGCTGTTGTCATATAACAGGGAGCTCCCGATGGCGATGCCCCAGGCCGGCGTATCGCAGACCGGTGCGGAGATAACGGCAGGCATGCTGTTAAAAGGAGGTTGTTGCCAATATGTGTAGCCGATGTGCGTCTGGTCCATCATATGGCGCCATTTGCCCCCGGCCAGCGTATCGTTGTAATATTTTGAAAGGAGTGAGTCGCGGAGATATAAAGTTTTTGCTTTTTTGGCCATTTGCGTGGTGGCTGACCTGCCCTGGGCGGCATAGAGGTGATTGAGGCCGACAGTGTAGTAAAGTTCGTTCAGATTGGCGCATGCTTTTACGGGATAGAGCACCAATTGGAAGTAGGCATCACGGAGGGCGGATGGCAAGATATTATAAATGGAGTCTGCTTTATATGCCAAGGTATTGTAGTCGGAGACTACCTGTTGTGCTTCATCATAGTGAAGGAGGCTATAGGTGTCGGGTGAGAGAAGTTCGGGTTTACGGCGGCTATTATAAAAAGTATATTTTTTTAGGATGTCTGCGATGGGGACGGCGTATTTTTCACCGAATTGCCGGCTTGCCCATTGCCGGACATATGTGTCCAGGCTGTCGGCCGGCCATTTATCCGGGGCCCAGGCATAATCGAGAAAGAATTCGATGGGGAGTTCCATGGGCTTTATATCCCCTACGTTGACGATCCAGATATGATCGACGCCGTATTGTTTTGTCAGGTGCATCTGTTCCCAAACGCGGGGCAGCGCATTTGTGTTGAGCCATTTATAATTGCGGGGGTCGCCTACGTAATCGAAGTGGTAGTATATGCCATAGCCTCCGCCGCGGGGTTTATCGCTGACACCCGGGAGTTTGCGGACATTGCCCCAATTGTCATCGCAGAGCAACAAGGTAACGTCATCCGGGACCCGCATACCTTTGTCATAATAGTCCTGTACTTCCTTATAGAGCGCCCAGGATTGAGGTACGTCAGCAGGGGCTTTGCCTGTGACATCCTCTATTGTTCTTCGCTGGTTGCTGACGATCTTTTCCAGCAGGGCGATGTTGCTGCCTTCGGTCATGGGCATATCTCCGTCGCCCCGCATTCCGATGGTTATGATGCTTTCGTGGCTGTCCATATTGCGGATGCCTTGTTTCCAGAATGAGTCCAGTACGGCGGGATTGGTTTCATAATTCCAGGGACCGGAGCCGTAGCGTTTCCATTCCTGTTGTGCGCGCAGCATGGGTTCGTGATGCGAGGTACCCATGACGATGCCGTATTTATCTGCCAGGATGGGGTTTAGCGTGTCGTCATCATTGAAGGCGTTGCCCCACATGGCGGGCCAGAGATAATTGGCTTTCATCCGCAGCAGCAATTCGAATACTTTTTCGTAGAAAAGGTGATTGAACCCTCCGAACTTTTCTTTTGTCCAGCCGGAGAGGCAAGGCGCTTCGTCATTGATAAAGAAGCCGCGGTATTTTACGGCGGGGTGCTGGCAGACCCATGTATCTTTCCGGATATAGAGTTCTTTTTTAGCGGGGACGGGGACGTCGGCCCACCAGTACCAGGGCGATACGCCTATTTGTCTGGATAATTCAAAAACGCCATAGGCTGTTCCCCGTCTGTCGCTGCCGGTGATCACCAGGGCCTGACTGATGCCTTTGACGGGATGGGAGGCTGCCGTAAGGGTGAATGCCTCCCATTTTCCCCGGAGGCTGTCGTTTATGACAGGCGTTATGGCGGGGTTGTGGTCCAGACTACCGATGATGATGAGGTTGGCTGCGGATGCCGGCATCCGGTGGAGGATCGCGGGTGTTTTACCGGTGACCCGTTGGATGTCCTGCTGAAGGAAAACGGCGGCCTGCCGGACGAGCCAGTGGTCATTGCTGTCGACGTAAATGGGGGTGGGGCCGGTGGTGGTCACCAGGGGGAAGGCCCCGGGGGCGGCTGTGTACAGTGTGATGTCCTGGGCGTGCAGGTGCGGTCTGCAAAGCAGGATGAGGAGTAAGAATGACAATTTCTTCATATGACAGTTTAAAAGCCGATGGAGTTACCTCCATCGATGGGTAGCACGACGCCTGTCACGTACCCGGCCCCGTCAGAAGCAAGGTAGAGGGCTGCCTCACCTATATCGGCCGGGTCGCCGAGTCTTCCCATAGGCGTCCTGGACATGACCTTTTGTTTGCGTTCGGTATCTCCGTTCAGCGCTTTCTCTGACATATCCGTTGCGATGAACCCCGGGGCGATGCAATTGACGCGGATGCCTTTGGGTGCAAGTTCGACGGCCATTGCCCTGGTCATTCCTTCTATGGCGGATTTGGACGCCGAGTAGGCGATGACCTTTGGGATACCGTATTGAGCGGCCATGGAACTGATGTTGATGATGATGCCGCTGCCGGCCGTCTCCATCGATCTTACCACTTCTCTTGACAGGGCAAATACGGCCGACACGTTGGTATGGAGTATGCGGTGGAAATCTTCGTCGCTGACGTCGGTGAAATCTTTTTTCTGATTGATACCGGCGTTGTTTACCAGGATGTCGATGCGGCCAAAGCGATGAATGATCTGCTGTACGAGGCCGGGAAGAGAGGAAAGATCGTTCAGGTCCTGGCAGATGATGTGGCATAGCGGGCCCAGTTCCGCAGCGGCGGCATTTAATTTTTCCTGGTCCCGGCCGACGATCACTGTTAGTATATGGTGCTGTACGAATCTTTTTGCGATGGCGAGTCCGATGCCTCCTCCTCCTCCGGTGACGATAGCTACTTTGTTTGGATGGGCCGTTTGCATGAATAGTTCTTCTTTTAGGATATATTTTTCCGGCCGGGTCCGGAAGACTCCCGGATGATCAGTTCGGAACGCAGAATAATAGTATTGGTGGTGTCGATGCTGGAGGCCCCGTTGAGGTGATTGATAAGGTTACGGGCCGCCACTTGTCCCATTTCGTACCCTGGATAGTTGATAGTGGTCAGGTTGGGTTCTACCACAGTGGATACGGGGTCATTATTAAAGCCAGCGAAAGCGATGTCGTCCGGGATGCGGATGCCAGATTGTTTTAAGGCTACCATGCAGCCTACCGCGCAGTTGTCATTAGCCACAAATACTGCATCGGGTAGGGGATCCATTTGCCGGATGACGGCGGCGGCCTCTGCGCCTGCTTCCTGGCTCAGGTTGCTAATCAATACGTAGTCCTCCCGGAATGCGATCTTCTGATCGGCCAGGGCTTCTTTATAACCTTCCAGGCGATGTACGTAGACATTTCTTTTTGGAGTGGCGGTAATATATACGATGCGCCGCCGTCCCTGACTAATGAGATGGGTGGTGGCTTCGTAAGCGGCTTTTTTATTATTAATAAGGATGTTGAGACAATTAGCATGCTCTTCCACACGGTCGAAAAAAACCAACGGGATATTCTTCTTTATAAAGGCGTCGAAATGACGGAGCGTATCTGTATCATATGCCAGGGATACCAGCAGGCCATCCACCCGGGAATTAAACATGGTCTTGGCGCTGGCCATTTCTTTCTGGGCTGACTCGGAGGATTGGCTGATGATCAGGTTATAGCCTTCGCTGCCCGCTACATTTTCGATGCCGGCGATGACGGTGGACATAAAATAGCTGTTTAGCCGGGGGACGATGACACCGATGGTATCGGTGCGTTGTGTCCGAAGGTTCCGGGCGAAATTATTGGAGCGATAGCCCATTTCTTCTGCCAGGTCGGCAATCTTTTTCCGTGTCTTTTTACTGACGACTGGGTCGTCTTTCAGGGCGCGGCTTACGGTGGCAATAGAAATATTCAGTTTGCGGGCCAAGTCGTATATGGTGATTTCTTTTCCTGTAGACATACAATCGTTTACATACTGAAAGTAAAGGTAAATTAAATAATTTTTATGAAAAAAAATGTAATCGGTTACATTTTTTCAGAAATATTCCTACTTTTATACGGCGATCCATTGCTGCATACTTGCCATTACCAAAAAAATCAACGATTGAACTTATGCGGATAAAACAAGCTACTGCCTTCATTCACCGGCCAATAGTCCTGCCGGAATTAACCAAAACATGTAAAAATTAAAATGCTTCCATTATGAGAAATTCGTTTAAGCAATTATTGCCGGCGGCCCTTCGGGCATTGGCATTTTGCTCTTTGGCGACTTTTCTGATCATTCCTTTATTGACTGCACAGAATACCATCCATATCAAGGGGCGTGTAGTCAACGAGAGCGGACAACCTATTCCCAAGGCTACGGTCCAGGTGAGTAATTCTAAAACGGCCGTCACCACTGATGACAACGGCAACTATGAGATAACGGCAGCTTCGAACGCCACGCTGGTGGTGACTTCCGTCGGCTACACTTCCTTTACGGCGCCTGTCGGGGGGCGTTCTTTGCTGGATGCCGTCTTGCATGCATCTCCCAATTCCCTGGACCAGGTGGTTGTCGTCGGTTACGGAACGCAGAAAAAGAGGGATGTCACCGGTTCCATTGTCAGTGTAAGCGCCAAAACTCTTAGTGAGGTGCCGGCGTCAAATATGGGTCTGGCGTTGCAGGGAAGGGCTGCCGGTGTGGAGATCCAGCGGGTGGGTACGCAGCCCGGAGCGGCGGCTGTCATTCGTGTTCGTGGGGAACGATCCATACTCGGTTCGAACGACCCTTTATTGGTACTGGATGGGATACCTTATGAAGGGGGCAACCTCAACGATATCAATCCCGATGATATTGCCTCGATAGAAGTACTAAAGGATGCGTCCGCCACTGCCATCTATGGTTCCCGCGGCGCTAATGGTGTTATACTGGTGTCCACAAAAAAGGGAAAACCCGGGGCTGCCAGGATCGACTACAATGGCTATGGCGGCATCAATTCGGTGTCCAAAAAATACCCGATGTTCAATTCGCAGGAATATACTGCCATGCGGATCGCGGCGAATACAGGTTATCTCAACGAGGCATTCGAAACCGCGAATCTGGCAAAGGGAGTGAACACTGACTGGCAGAAGCTGATGTACCAGAATGGGTACACGACGGATCACAACCTGACGGTATCGGGGGGGACTACGGAAGGCTCGACCTATTCTTTGGGAGGTGGTTATTACAAGGAAACCGCAGTCTTGCCGGGGATAAATTTTACCCGTTATTCTTTACGAGGGACTATCGACTCCAAGGTGGGTAAGAGGTTAAAAGTAGGATTGAATACCTTAAATTCTTACACAGAAACCAATGGGACGCAATTCCTGAATTCGGGTATGATGTTCAACATGCTGGCGGCAAGTCCCTTGTATACGCCTGATTCGGGTGGTATCGTCGTGCTGTCCCCGTATGGCAATTCGGATGACAGGGGCGCTACCTACAGTCCGATACTGCTGAAGCACAACAATAATAACTGGATAGACCTCGTAAAACGCTTTCGTAGTTTCAATACGTTGTATGCCGAATACCAGATCATTCCGGAACTCAAATACCGCGTGAATCTAGGGCTTAACTACCGCCGGGAGGAAGATGATCAATTCAAGGGAGCGGATTCGAAGACGAACCCGAGTTTCTTCCGTCCCAACCAGGGGAATACGGCGAGTGTCAACAACCAGGAAGGCTACGGGTATACGCTGGAGCATATCCTTAGCTTCGACAAGGAATTCAGAGGAGGGCACCGGATCAATGTCACGGGTCTTTACAGTGTCCAGAAGGACATTTCTCACAGCACCTATGTCAGTAAGGATTCTATCAATGCCGACTTTATCCAGTTCTATAACCTGGGCTTATCCAATCCTTCCAGCAATGTCAAGCCGAATGTCAACGGTTCAGAGGCCACCTGGGGGCTGGAGTCGTATATGGCCAGGATCAACTATTCCTATAAGGACAGGTATCTGCTGACCCTTACAGGCAGGATCGACGGTTCATCACGTCTTGCGGAAGGTCATAAATACCACCACTATCCTGCGCTGTCCGCGGGCTGGCATATTTCCCAGGAACGGTTCATGCAGCCCGTCTCTTTTATCAATGACCTGAAATTAAGGGTTGGGTATGGGGAAACTTCCAACCAGGCTATCAATCCTTATGCATCGCTGGGGAATGTAACACCTAACAACGGGCTTTCGACTATACCGGGAGCCACGGGTTCTGTCATCCACTACAATTATGGGCCTACAACGGTAGTAACCGGGTACAACTTGCAAAGTCTGCCGAATTCCAACCTGGACTGGGAGTATACGAGGACTGTGAATATCGGTGTTGATGCCACTGTACTCAACAACCGTATAACCTTCACCGGGGACTACTACGATGCACATACGCGTAATGTGCTGTATGGTCTGACGTTGCCTATCACATCGGGTGTGACAGGCCAATATACCTCGAACATCGGCGAGATGTCCAACAAAGGGTTTGAGTTCTCGATCAGCACGGTCAATATCTCCAATCCGGGCGGGTTTACCTGGTCAACCGATCTCAATATTTTCTGGAACCGGAACAAACTGGAGAAGTTGTATAATGGATTTAAACAGGACCTCATCAACCAGCTGTTTGTCGGTCAGCCGCTGACAGCCATCTATGATTATCAGAAGATCGGTATCTGGCAAACGGCGGATTCCGCACAGGCGGCCTTATATGGGGCAAAGCCGGGGTATATCCGGTTTGCCGACCTGGACAAGAGCAATACGATCGACCCGAACAAGGACAGGAAGGTAATAGGAAGCGGGCAGGCCACCTGGCAGGGGGGGCTGACAAACCGGTTTACCTACAAAGGCTTCGATCTTTCTTTTGTCATCTATGCCAGGATGGGCGGGTTGCTGGTGAGTCAGGTCTATCAACCTTATGCGGCCTATCTGGCGATATTAAATGGCCGGAGGAACAATGTAAAGGTGGACTACTGGACGCCGACCAACCCTACCAATAAATTCCCGTCCCCGGCAGGTATGCTGAACTCGAATATAGGGCTGACCACTCTTGGATACTACGATGCAAGCTTTATCAAGATGCGCAGTATCAATGTTGGATATTCCTTTAATACCAAATTATTGAACAGGATCAAGGCGCAGGCCATCCGTGTGTATGTTACGGCGCAGAACCCCTTTGTGTTGTACTCACCCTACATGCGTGAGGGCGGGGTAGATCCGGAGGCTACGGCTATTGGAAATACGGGTGTGCAAGATCCCGGCAACCTGTCAAAGACGAGGGCATTGACCATTGGGCTTATGACGCCACCTACGCGTGCTTTTCTGTTTGGTGTGAATGTCCGGTTTTAATGTATTGATTGCAAAACGATCAGTTGTAACATGAAAAACAAAAACAAAATGAAAATCAGCTATAGCAGACTTGGTATCTTATTCCTGGGCGCGGCGATCCTGGCGGGGTCGTGCAAAAAGGTCCTGCAGGAGAATCCCCACACTGTTTTTACGGTGGATTATTTCAAGACCCCTGATGGGATACAGAACGGGGTGAACGCGCTTTATTCGGGGATGCGTTTTTATTATGGCAATATGGATGGGACCATTGCCTTTAACAGCGGGACAGATGAGGCGACGCTGGGCGACCAGGGGTATAATTCCAGTACGGAATCTTCTTATGGCGACTATTCGATCAATTCGGCCAATGGGCACAATTCCGGCATCTGGAGCAACAGCTTTCCAAATATCAACCTGGCGAATGCCGTCGTACAATTTGCGCCGGGTATAGCAGCGTTGGATCCGATAGCCAAGGATACTATCATAGCGCAGGCAAGGTTCCTGAGAGGTTTGTATTATTTCAACCTGGTACAGCAGTTTGGCGCCGTACCACTGGACCTTGGAGCCGGGATCCTGGCATTTAACGAATCTGCTTTCCAGGGGTTTAA
The DNA here is from genome assembly GCA_017307755.1 of Chitinophagaceae bacterium. Lineage (GTDB taxonomy): Bacteria > Bacteroidota > Bacteroidia > Chitinophagales > Chitinophagaceae > Puia. The sequence goes on from JAFKGQ010000005.1 coordinate 457,632, forward strand.
TCGTCTGCCGACGGCAGACTTGTTCGTAAAGGACTACCAGGTGATCATTGCGGATTTTTCTTTTGCAGCCCAGAAACTGCGGGATCAACGGCCTACTACGGCATTCAGGCTCTCAAAGAGCGCTGCCCTGCACATGCTGGCAAAGGCCTATCTTTTCAGAGGGTATTCGGCGGCTAAAGTGGCGACGGACTTCGACAGTGCGTATAAAGTGGCGATGAACCTGATCTCCAATCAATCCCAGTACGGTACATCGCTGCTGCCCGATTATGGAGATGTATTTAAGGAAGGAAATGAATATAACAGCGAGATCTTATATGCTGTCGAAAGGATACCCGGGGACCAGAATGACAATGAGGTGTTGAATCCAACGTCTTTTGATCCGAAGACGAATATCGAAGGGAATATGTGGACCGCCAATTACCAGAACAACTATGATATCCCGAGAGGAAGCGGTAAGTTCCCTTGCGACCGGGTGGTAAAATATATGCGTCCATTGAGACAGCTGGTGCCTACGCCCTATGTATACAATATCGCTTTTATAGACAAGTTCAACGACAGTCGTTATGACAATACCTTCAGGACAGTGTGGACGGCGACCAATAACAATTGCAGTGCACTTGCGGGGATCAACAGCGGGGACACCTGTTATTTCCTGGCGCCTTACAAGGGGTATGGGGATTCGCTGCGCGCCTTGGGGACCAAGAAGTATGCGATCATCAACCCCGACTCATTCTACGTTTTGAAGTCCAGCAAGATCCAGCTTTTCCCCAGTATTAAAAAGTACGATGATAACAAGCGGACGGGAGTGAGTGATTATTCGGGCAGGCCTACGTCTGTCTGCCGGCTGGGTGAAACCTATCTGCTGGCGGCGGAAGCCGCTATCGAGGCGGGGCATGCTGGGGACGCACTGCCTCTCATCACCACTCTAAGAACGAGGGCGGCTTACCGGGCAGGAATACCGGACCTTTCGACAAGGCAGACGATGATAATGATGAGAAATGCTGGTACTCCCGAGGCGCCGGATTGGAGGGCGATCACGACAGCGGATATGACCCAGAATTTTATCATGGAGGAGAGGACCCGGGAGTTGTTTGGAGAGAATGTGCGCTGGCCTGATCTTGCCTGCAGGGGATTGCTGGTCAGCCGTGTCCAGGCGTATAACCCGTTGGGCGGCTCCAGTGTTAAGGCTACGAATGCGCTGCGGCCTGTTCCGCAGACGCAGCTGGATGCAATTACTGACCCGGATAAAATAAAATATCAAAACCCAGGTTATTGAGATGAAGACGGCGACTATATTATTTTTGGTATTTATCAGTTACGGCTTTGCGTATTCGCAGGCCGTAGCTCCTTCTATAAGGCTGGAGAAGAACGGCAATACCGCCCGGCTAATGATCGACCAACAACCATTTTTGATCCTGGGCGGGGAGCTGGGAAATTCCAGCGCTTCGAGCGTGGCGTACATGAAGCCTTATTGGCAGCGGTTAAGGGAAATGAATCTGAATACGGTGATCATGCCTGTTTATTGGGAGCTGATAGAACCGGAAGAGAACCGGTATAATTTCTCCCTTGTCGACAGTCTGTTGGATGAAGCGGTCCGGCACGATTTGAAAGTAGTGTTGTTATGGTTCGGCACCTGGAAGAACAGCATGAGCTGTTATACTCCGGCGTGGATGAAGACCAATCCCCGGCGCTTTCCACGGACGGCGGATAGCGCAGGCCGGAGCCAGGAGATCTTTTCTGTATTTGGCAAGGAGACGCTGGCAGCCGACATGAAAGCGTTTGCTACCCTGATGCGTCATATCAAGGTATGGGACGTTTCGGGAAGAACGGTCATCCTGGTCCAGGTGGAGAACGAGATCGGGATGTTGCCGACTGCCAGGGAGAGATCCCGTATAGCTGACGCCCTCTATAAAGAGAAGATACCGGAACCCTTAGCCGGCTATTTAAAGAAGAATAAAGATCGTATAGTGCCTGAGCTGCGGAAAAGATGGGATGCCAACGGAGGTAAGGTGGATGGCACCTGGGAGGAAGTATTTGGAAAGGGCATCGAGACGGAGGAGATTTTTCAGGCATGGTATTATGCCAGGTATGCGGGTGAGGTGGCTGCAGCCGGAAAGAAGGAATATGCGCTGCCTATGTACGTCAATGCGGCCCTGCCTCGTCCCGGCGTTCTTCCGGGGAGGTATCCAAGCGCGGGGCCGTTGCCGCATTTATCAGATATCTGGCAGGCGGCTGCTCCGGCCATCGATGTATTATCACCGGATTTTTATAACCCGGACACCCGGTATTGGTGCGACTTGTACGTACGGAACGGGAATCCCTTGTTCATACCGGAAATGCAGTTTGACAGATCTGCGGCGATTAAAGTGTTTTTGGCGATTGGTCATTACAAAGCGTTTGGATTTTCTCCTTTTTCAATAGAATCGCCGTCGGATGCGTCGTTGTCTTTGGCCAGCAGCTATGCCCTTCTCTCTCAGCTTTCTCCGTTGATAACGGGACAAAAATGGCTGGCGATGGATGGGTTTTTCCTTGACCATAAGAACAGGAGCGATACGGTGCGTATGGGCAATTATATCATTGTCGTATCGCATTATAATATCCTGCCCTGGGCCGCGGGGAGGAGGGATTCGGTCTGGAGCGCCACCGGCGGGATGATCATCCAGACCGGGGAAGACGAATTTTATGTGGCCGGAACGGGGTTTGCAGCGACCTTTAGTAATACGGATCAGGGGAAAGTGGCCAATATCCTTCGTTCGGAGGAGGTGGCCATTGCCGGCGGCCGGGAAGTGATGGGCAGAAGAATGAATGGGGACCAGGACCACCAGGGAAGACATATCCGGTTTGCGACGGATGAATGGGGTATTCAAAAGGTAACTTTATATAATAGTCCAAAGGAAATCGAGCGATGAAAAAAAGATATTCCCGGATTGTTCCTGTGATGTTTTGTGGTTTGCTATCCATTGGGGTAGTTTCTGCCCAGGTGCGGCTACCTCGGCTGGTGAGTGACAGCATGGTCCTTCAACGGGAAAACTATGTCCGTGTCTGGGGTTGGGCGATGCCGGGGGAGAAAGTGACGGTGCGTTTTAACGGTCAGTCTCCGGCTGCTGTCGCGGATGCCGGGGGCAAGTGGGCGGTGGTGCTTGATCCTATGCAGGCAGGAGGGCCTTACGATATGGAGATCGATGCTTCCAACAGGGTGATGGTGAGGGATATCCTCATAGGAGATGTATGGGTATGTTCGGGGCAATCCAATATGGAGCTGTCGATGGAAAGAGTCAAAGAGCGGTACCCTGATGTGATCGCTCAGCCGGCCAACCCGGCCATACGGCAATTCGCCGTGGGTATGAGGTATGATTTCAACACGCCACAGAAAGACCTTGCGGGCGGCGGCTGGCGGACGGCAACGCTCGGCGGTGTCCTCTCCTTTTCCGCTGTAGGGTATTTTTTTGCCAGGGAATTGTATGAAAAATATCATGTGCCCATTGGTCTGATCAAGGCTGCTGTGGGCGGGTCGCCTGTTGAGGCCTGGTTAAGCGAAGGCGCCTTGCGTCAGTTCCCGGAGTATCTTTCGATAGCTGAAAAGTGTAAGGATACGGCTTATATCGAGGGCGTCCGGCGAAAAGAGGATTCGATAAGTAATGACTGGTATCGACGTCTTAATGGACAAGATGCCGGCGTCCATGGTACAAAACCCTGGTATGACCCGACGTATGATGTATCCCGATGGCGGGAGATGGACGTGCCGGGCTCCTGGGGCTTTCCGTCAATGCCTCCTGTCCAGGGAGCTGTATGGTTCAGGAAGGATGTCGCTGTACCGGAACAACTAACGGGGCGGCCGGTGAAGCTGATGCTGGGACGTATTGTCGACCGGGACTCTGTTTATGTGAATGGGATCTTTGTAGGGACTACCGGGTATCAATATCCTCCGAGGCGGTATGAAATACCTGCCGGGGTGCTGAAGCCCGGGAAGAATACATTGGTGGTGAGGGTTATCAACAGTGCCGGCAGGGGAGAGTTTGTCGCGGATAAGCCTTATTGGCTGGGGATCGACGATATCCGGGTCGATCTGAAGGGGAAATGGAAATACGATTATGGGGTTGCTTCCACGCCGTTGGCGCCTACTACCTTTTTTCAATATAAGCCCCTGGGGTTATTCAACGGCATGATCGCCCCTCTTGTCGACTACAAGGTAAAAGGGGTGATCTGGTACCAGGGGGAGGCCAATACGGGGCGGGCCTGGGAATATAACCGTCTCTTTTCGGATATGATCGCCGACTGGCGGCGGCATTGGGGACAGGACGATCTACCTTTTTTGTATGTACAGCTGCCCAATTACGGCGAGGCAAAGCCGCAGCCTTCGGAAAGTATCTGGGCGAACTTGCGTGAGGCGCAGCTGCAAACTCTTTCTGTCCCTCATACGGGTATGGCAGTAGCCATCGATGTGGGTGAATGGAACGATCTTCATCCCCTTGATAAAAAAGATGTAGGACTGCGGCTGGCGCTGGCGGCCAGGGCTATCGTCTATGGTGAGAAGGGGCTTGTCTATTCCGGACCCGTCTATCAATCCATGCGGTGTGAAGGGAACAGGATATATCTGCGGTTTGCCCATACCGGCAGCGGGCTTATCGCCAAAGGAGGCGGACCTTTAAAAGGGTTTGCCATCGCCGGACCTGATAAACATTTTGTTTGGGCAGACGCCGTTGTCGAGGGGAGTGAAGTGGTGGTGCAGAGCAAGCTGGTAAAAGCGCCTTTTGCGGTCCGTTATGCCTGGGCGGACAATCCTGCAGATGCCGACCTATATAATAAAGAGGGTTTGCCTGCCTCTCCTTTCCGGACGGATACCGTGGGACCTGTATCGTCTCCTGTTCGTCTTACGGCTGAGCAGGACCACCGCCGGATGATGCAGCTGTTGCAGATAGACTCGCTGCGGCCGGGTCCTTCGGGAGATCCGAACGCTCCAAACGCGGCAAATAGCGATGAATCGAAGGCCTGTCCTTATACCAGTCTGCCTGATCCGTTGGTGCTGAAGAGTGGGAAGAAGGTGACTACCGCCGACATGTGGCGGCGTCTTCGCAGACCGGAGATCGTGGCGGATTTTGACAGGGAGGTGTATGGGTGTGTGCCGGCGCATACGCCAAAAGTGAACTGGGAGGTATTATACAATTATAAGGAGAACAGAGGGGGTATTGTTACCATCATCAAACAACTGGTGGGGCATGTGGATAACAGCAGCTATCCGGCCGTCACTGTCGACATCGATCTGACGTTGTGTACGCCGGCAGGCGCCGGCGGACCTGTGCCTGTGATCATGGAATTTGGTTTTGGAAGAAGAAGACTGGAGGATTGGCAGCAACAGGTGCTGGCAAAGGGCTGGGGTTATGCCATTATCTACCCCACCAGCATCCAAGCCGACAACGGGGCCGGTCTTACGGAAGGCATTATCGGACTGGTAAATAAGGGGCAGCCACGCAAACCGGATGATTGGGGTGCGTTGAGGGCCTGGGCCTGGGGCGCCAGCCGTGCGTTGGATTATTTTGAGACAGACTCTGCGGTGGATGCAAAACAGGTGGGTATCGAAGGTCTTTCCCGGTATGGTAAAGCTGCTGTTGTCGCCATGGCTTATGAACCGCGTCTGGCTGTTGCATTCGTTGGATCCTCAGGCGAAGGCGGGGTCAAGATCCATCGTCGTCATTTTGGCGAGCAGGTGGAGAATGTGGCTTCTTCCGCCGAGTACCATTGGATGGCGGGCAATTTCCTGAAATATGCGGGTCCGCTTACGCCAAATGACCTGCCTGTGGATGCGCATGAGCTGGTGGCATTGTGCGCTCCACGTCCTGTATTTATCAGCTCGGGCTCTCCCCAGGTAGAAGGTAATTGGGTAGATGCCAGGGGTATGTTCCTGGGCGGTGCAGGGGCTTCGTCTGTATATGAGCTGTTGGGTAAAAAAGGTCTTGGAACGACCGTATTCCCTCCCATGGAGACGGCGTTGACGAATGGGGATATCGCTTTCCGCCAGCATAGCGGGGGGCATACTACAGGGCCTAACTGGCCGACTTTTTTGGAATGGGCGTCGCGATACATCAAGGCGCGGCAGGAAGTGTTGTCAAAATGAGTCTCAGATCCTATTTTTACGTCTTAAACATTCAACAACGACATGGAAAGATTCTTGTTAATGGAAGAGACTATGAGATGGTTTGGCCCGAATGATCCGGTGAGCCTATGGGATATTCGTCAGGCAGGCTGTACGGGTGTGGTTACAGCGCTGCACCATATCCCCGTAGGGGAGGTTTGGACGATAGAAGAGATCAATAAAAGAAAGGCGGAGGTAGAGGCTGCCGGTATGCGCTGGACGGTGATCGAAAGCCTGCCTGTTCATGAAGACATCAAGAAACAGAGCGGCGACTTTTCAAAGTACATCAGGAATTATCAGGAAAGCCTCCGTAATGTAGCTCGTTGCGGACTGGAGGTGGTGACCTATAATTTTATGCCTATCCTCGACTGGATGCGTACGGAGATCGCTTATGAGATGCCTGACAGGAGCAAGGCGCTCAGATTTGAAAAATCCGCTTTTGTCGCCTTTGACCTGTTCATCCTAAAAAGACCGGGTGCAGAAAAGGAATACACGAAAGAGGAGATTGAAAGGGCGAGGGCGCGTCATGCAAGGATGAGCGATGAAGAAAAAGAAACCCTTTACCGGAATACTTTGCTGGGTCTGCCCGGCAGCGAAGAGCGTTTTACGGAAGAACAGATACTTGCCGCCCTGCGTACGTATGAAGGGATCGATGCTGCCAAATTGAAACAGCATCTTTTTTATTTTCTCCGGCAGGTGGTGCCGGTGGCGGAGGCGGAAGGCCTGAAGATGGCCATCCATCCGGATGATCCTCCCTTTCCCATATTAGGGTTACCGCGTATTGTCAGTACCGAGCAGGATGCCCGTGAGCTGCTGGACTGCGCTCCTTCTCCCGCCAATGGGCTTTGTTTTTGCACGGGCTCTTATGGGGTCCGGGCGGACAATGATCTTCCCGGTATGGTGCGCCGGTTGGGCGATCACATACATTTTATTCACTTGCGCAGCACCAAGCGGGATGAGGAAGGGAATTTCTTTGAGGCCGATCACCTGGGAGGGGATGTGGACATGGTAGCAGTCATAAAAGAGCTGCTGACAGTGCAGACCAGGCGGGGGGTGTCTCTGCCTATGCGGCCGGATCATGGTCACCAGATGCTGGATGATCTGAAGAAGAAGACCTATCCCGGGTATAGCGCCATCGGCAGGCTGAGGGGGCTGGCTGAATTGAGGGGTATCCAATGGGGTATCCGCGGGATCCTGTAATTTGCGTCCATAAACGATCTATCATGTTCGACAAGCAAGTCTATATAAGCCGCAGGCGGCGATTAAAACAGCAATTGGGCAAAGGACTTCTCCTTTTTTTGGGTAATGAGGAGAGCAGCATGAACTATAAGGATAACTGGTATCATTTCCGCCAGGACAGCAGCTTCCTGTATTTTTTTGGTCTTGACAAGCCGGGGTTGGCGGCAGTTATAGATGTCGAAGGCGACAAAGATATCCTTTTTGGAAGGGAGCTTACGCTGGACGAGATCGTATGGATGGGGCCCCAGCCTTCCATTGCGGAACAGGCGGCAGGGGTAGGTATTACGGATGTACGGCCTCCCGCCGGGTTAGCTGATGTACTTAAAAATTATAAGGGTTTGATACATTTCCTTCCTCCATACCGGCCTGAAAATATCCAGAAAATAAGTGAGTGGCTGGGGTTGTCGTTGACGGCTGTGAAGGAGGGGGCTTCTGTGCCGTTGATAAAGGCGGTGGTGGCTCAGCGCAGTATAAAGTCGGGAGAAGAAGTACGTCAGATAGAAGATGCGGTGGATATCACGGCCGCCATGCATCTTGCCGCGATCAAGGGGGCAAGGGATGGTATGACGGAGGCGCAGCTGGCCGGCACCCTTCAAGGCATTGCCATTAGCGGGGGTGGTAATCTTTCCTTTCCTACCATCCTTACGGTACATGGACAGGTGCTGCATAATCATTATAGCAGTACGGTAATGCGTACGGGGCAGATGGCCTTATGTGACGCAGGGGCGGAGAATGCCATGCATTATGCCGGAGATATGACACGTACTTTCCCCGTGGGCAAGCGATTCGATTCGTTGCAGCGGGAGATGTATGACATTGTGTTAAGCGCACAGGAGGCGGCTGTTGCGGCTTTGAAACCGGGTATTCTTTTTCGGGACGTGCACTTCCTGGCGGCGGAGAAGCTGGTGGAGGGGCTGAAGGAGGCGGGTGTGATGAAGGGGGATGTAAAAGAGGCTGTTGCGGCGGGTGCACACACAATGGTCTTTCAGTGCGGGCTAGGGCATATGATGGGCCTGGATGTACACGACATGGAAGATCTGGGCGAGCCATACGTGGGTTATACGGATGAGCTGAAGAAAAGTACGGAGTTCGGATTGAAATCCCTGCGTCTGGGTCGTGCGTTGGAGCCTGGTTTTGTCGTCACCATCGAGCCGGGGTTATATTTCATCCCCGAGCTGATGGATCTGCGGAAGTCCGAAAGAAAATACTTCGATTTTATCAATTATGATAAGCTGGAGGCTTTTCGTTCCTTTGGCGGTATACGTATCGAGGAGGACCTGCTGATCACGGATACGGGCAGCAGACTGTTGGGCAAGCCGTTGGCGAAGAGTGCGGAAGAAATAGAAGCGTTGAGAGGATAAAAAACAGTTATGAATAATAAATCCAACCGTCGTAAATTCCTGACCGCCGCAGCTGCTTTAGGTGCGGGGTCAGCCGCTGTATCCCTGCCATTTGTCGCGCAGGCGGCCCCTGCAGCCAAAACACCCCTGGCTCATCATGTATTCTTCTGGCTGAAGAATCCCGATTCCAAAGAGGACAGGGACAAGTTAGTAGAAGGGGTAAAGACATTAAAAAATATCCCTACGGTAAAAGAGCTGCACGTGGGTGTTCTTGCCAATACCGAGAAAAGGGATGTAGTGGATGTCAGCTGGCAGGTGTCTGAGCTAATGTTCTTTACAGATCTGGCCGGGCAGGCCACGTATCAGAATCATCCGATCCACTTGGATTTTATAAAAAACTATGGCCATTTATGGGTTAAGGTGGTGGTATATGATGCGATGGAAGTATAGGCCCCATCACATGTCATCGGTGAGCTGGTCATAATCCTCCGGCCAGTCGAGGTCCTGCAGCACGCTGGATGAGTTCATTTCCAGGCGATAGATATTATCGGGATGGCTTCGGACGATGTCCTTGCATCCTTCAGGATCCGGATGTTCGAGGATGGCCTGACGCCAAAATGCGGAGAAGGTGACGGGGTTACCCACCTGGTTATCATAGGTGGGTTGAATGATACAAGCCTTGTCACGCCGATGTTGTTTGTCGAATGTTTTTTTCAGCAATGTATATTCTTCCGGGGCGATGAGCGCCATATCCGAAAGACAGATCATATAACCTTCGCCATCGGCGTGGGTTATCCCTGTTTGGATGGAGCCGGTCATGCCTGTTTCATACCGGGGGTTGTGTACGATCTTTACGGGCAATCCTTTTAACGTCTCCCCGATCAAAGGGGCCTCATATCCCGTCACCACGATGACCGGGCCTACTTTTGCGGTGAGAATATTTCCTACCACATAGGTCAACAATGGTTTGCCTCTATAAGGGAGCAGCAGTTTATTTCTTCCCATCCTACGGGAAGAGCCTGCGGCTAAGACGATGGCGGTGAGCATACCTGAAGTTACGGTAATAATGTCCGGTAGGAAAATATTCTATCACTCTCCGATAATATCCATGTACATTCCCTGCCGGGTGGGATATATATTTGAGAACTATGTATAACCGTGGCCGGCTATATGGCATCTGTTTGGTCGCCTCTCTCGGAGGCATTTTATTTGGGTTTGACCTGGTGATCATCTCGGGGACCATTCCTTTTTTCAGGCAATACTTTCAGCTGAGCGAAGCAGGGGTAGGATGGGCTGTAGGGTGTGTCAACCTGGGGGCTGCGTTGGGGGCTCTGGTTGCCGGGCGACTGAGTGATAGATTTGGCCGTAAAAAACTATTGTTGTGCTGCGCGGTGCTCTTTGCGCTGACGGGACCGGGTACGGGATGGGCAGGACAGTTCGGCTGGTTTATCGTTTGCCGGCTGCTCAGTGGTACTGCCGTAGGTATAGCTTCTCTTGTCTGTCCTGTGTATATTGCCGAAATATCTCCTACGGCGTTCCGGGGCCGGATGGTGTCCTTTTATCAGCTGGCCATTGTATCGGGGCTGCTTCTGGCCTACCTGGCGGATTATCTCTTATTGGATACGGGCAGCGATAACTGGCGATGGATGTTCTCTTCGCAGGCGGTGCCTGCGCTGCTGTTCTTCTCGGGTCTTTTCTTTGTTGCTGAAAGTCCCCGCTGGCTTGTGGGTAAGGGCCGTCTTGTACAGGCCCTGAAAGTATTGGAGAGTATCGGGGGGCCGCTCTATGGGGAAGAACAGCTGACGAGGATACAGGATAGCTTTAAGACATCCTCGGGGAGTGACCGGAAAAGAGATTGGAAAGTGATCTTTCGAAAAGAGCACAGGAAGGTTGCATTGCTGGGTATCTGTGTTGCTGTTTTTTCACAGGCGGACGGCCAGAACTCTCTTTTTTCCTATGCCCCTGAAATATTCCGGCAGGCGGGGATGGGGCGTGATTCTGCCATTTTCCAATCTGTTGCTTTAGGGGTCGTCAATTTCTTATTTACTTTTATAGCTATCGGATCCATCGATCGATACGGCCGCAGAAAATTGTTGTTGGTGGGGTCCCTTCTGCTTTCCCTGGATGCCGCCCTACTGGCGCTGACTTTTGCGTTAAGTCTTCCTTCCTATTGGATCATGGTAGAAGTGCTTGCCTTTATAGCCATTTATGCGGCTACCCTTGGGCCCGTTACGTGGGTGGCGTTGTCGGAGCTGTTCCCCAACAAGGTACGGGGCGATCTGATGTCTGTAGCGACGCTGTCCTTATGGATCGCCAATTTTATTACGACGGCCAGCTTCCCTGTGATGCGGGCCCAATGGGGGCTGCCGCTGACCTTTGGTCTTCATGCGTTGATATGTCTGGCGTATTTTTTCTTTGTCAGGAGCAAGGTGCCGGAGACAAAGGGGCGAAGCCTGGAAGAAATAGAGACGCTGGTCGCTATCCCTTCCCATTGATGATCTTCGAATAGGCCTGTCTATGAGTTTTTGGGCTTTGCAGGAATTTACTTCTGAACTGGCGGTTGAAGTTAGAAAGATTGTTGAAGCCGCAATTGTAGGCGATGTCGGCAATGCTTCTATCCGTCTCTATCAGCAATTTACCCGCCTGGTTCAGCCGCATATTGTTCAGAAAGGTAAAGAATGTCTTTTTTGTCCTCTCATGGAACCAGCGGCAGAATGAAGTACGGGTCATATGGACCAACGCCGCCACTTCTTCCAGCCGGATGTCTTTCTCATAATTGCGGAATGTATATTGGAACACTTTATCCAGACGTTCGGTGTCGGAGCTGTTCTGTCCGATGATCCCGGGGTCGGATAACAATACATAGTCGCTGGTGGCGGATAATTGATGGAGGATATCCAGCAGCCGGATCAACCGCTCCATGCCTTTTACTTCCAGCAGGCAGTACATTTTGAGAATAATGTCCTTTTTGGTAGCGCCTGTAATATCCATTCCCTGTGCCGACAGTCCGAAAAGATGATGGAGGTGTTTTGCCTGGGGCAGCTGCAGCAGGCCTCCCAGAGATTGTTCGGAAAAATGGATCACGATGGATTGCGCCCTGTAAGCCGGATTATTCTCGTAGTAGTTGGAAGGGTTCTTATACAGATGGGGAAGATTGGGGCCCAAAAAGGTCAGATGTTCGTCATGAAAGTCGGATACGGAATTACCGATGAACCGTTTGCCGTGGCTCTTTACTACTAACACCAGCTCGAATTCAGGATGATAGTGCCAGGGTGTTCCGAAATAGGGGAGATCGAAGGCTTGTGCAAAAAATGACTCGCCTCCTTCGGGCGGCAGATGTTCCAGTACAGGTGTCATAACGAGGGGGTTGACAAGTGATCGTTGGACCAAAAATAGGGAATATTGCCATTATTGATCGTGTCTTTTAAGTAAGCAGGGCAATATTGTATCGGTTTTTGAAAACTTCCATAAAAGAAAGATCGCTGTCCGGAGATAATTTGCTTTTATAAAAACCGGATTACTTTATGGAAGGGATGCATTTAACACCACAACAGATCAACGACTACCACAGGGACGGATATCTTATCGTAAAGGGGCTTTTTAGTCAGGCCGAGGTCCACCGGCTTTATGAGGTAGCGATAAAGGATGCTGTTATCAGTAAAAATTCATATGATGTAAAGGACGGCTCGGGGAGAAGGTCAAAATTAGCTTTGTGGTTCACGCCCGGCGATGACCTGTATGGCCTGGTGACTCGCAGCAGCAGGATGGTATGTTCCGTCGACGCCTTGCTGGATGGCACGGCGCCCGTCTGTCATTTTCATTCCAAGCTCATGCAGAAGGAACCTCAGGTAGGGGGAGCCTGGGAGTGGCACCAGGATTATGGTTATTGGTATAAGAATGAATTCCTGTTGCCTGACCAGATGAACTCTGTGATGGTTGCTATTACGGCGGCGACGAAAGAAAACGGTTGTCTGCAAGTGATCCGTGGCAGCCATAGGATGGGCAGGGTAGAGCATGGAAAGAACGGAGAGCAGGTGGGCGCTGCCCAACGGTACGTCGATCTTGCCCTTTCATCCATGGAACTGGTGTATGTGGAGCTGCAGCCGGGGGATGCGCTTTTTTTTCATAGCAATCTCCTGCACAGGAGTGATGCCAATCTTTCTAAAAGTTCGAGATGGAGTCTTATCTCCTGTTACAACCGGCAATCCAATGTGCCTTATAATGAAAAATCTGTCTCCTGTATTACACCGCTGGCTATATTTCCGGATGAGGCATTGCTGGGGTCGGACCAGGGAGGAATTGACAGTGGGAGGGATTTCCTGGACAAGGGGAGTGACGTCAGTCTGAAAGATTGAGGCGGCCGGGACGGTAAAGGACGGTTTAGGAAAAAAATTTATTAGCTTTACCTCAAAGCAAAACGATTTGTCTGCCGAAGTAGTATATACGGATAAGGCCCTTCTGGAGCGTCTCAGCAGAGGAGATAACAATGCTTATGAGACTATCTACCGCAGGTACGTCTATTCCCTCTACGTAGCCGCTTACCGCCGGCTGAACGACCGCCAGCAGGCGGAAGACCTGGTACAGGATGTTTTTTTCCGTGTATGGAACAAACGGGAAGAAATGGCGCAGGTGGACAATCTTTCGGCCTATCTCCACACGGCTGTGCGGTATGAGGTGCTCAAACTGGTGACGCGCCGGAAAGCTCCGCTGTATTTTTTCGAGCCTTTCGAATCCATGCTGATGGAATCCGACGGACCGGACAGCAGGCTGATGGCCAAAGAATTGCTGGGCCTCGTCTATAAATATGCCGACACTTTACCGGAAAAACGAAAACAGGTATTCCTCTTACATATAACCAACCGGCTATCTACCCGCGAAATAGCCGAAACGCTCGGGATCTCCCAAAAAACGGTGCAAAATCAGCTCGGTACCGCCCTCAATGGTTTCCGCAGTCATGTAAGCCCAGCCATCATGTTGATCCTCGCCTCCTGGATGTAAAAAAAAATCTTCCATGTGCTTGGGAGATTTTTCAATTTTTGGGGCATAGGTATATAAACCCATCCTTTTATGTTGTCTCCGAAGAAAAGAAGGAAGTTGATCAGGCTGATAGAAAAATATCAGAAAGGCATAGCGACGCCGGAAGAGGTGTCATTTGTGGAAGCGTACTACAAGTATTTCGATCCGGAAAATGCTTCACTGCCACTTTTACCGTCCCCGGAGAAGCAGGAACAGGAGAACAGGCTTTTTAAAGATATGCAGGCCCGTATCCGCCAGCCTCCTGAGGAGCCGCCTGTCGTCCGGCTGAGAAAATATACACGTGTTGCAGCGGCTGTGCTGTTACTGATAGCAGGGGGGGCGGCTCTCCGGTACATGAATAAAAAAAAGCCTCCGGTGGCGACATTGCCCGTGGCGGTGAAGAACGACATAGCGCCGGGCGGCAACAAGGCTGTCCTGACCCTTGGCAACGGATCTGTTGTCGTGCTGGACAGCGCGTCTTCAGGGCTTCTTGCGGAGCAGGGAGGAGCCACGGTGACAAAGACGGGAGACGGAAGGCTGGTGTATCAGAAAGCTGTGAGCGATGGGACAGGTGTTGGGGGGGAGCCCGCCTATAATACACTCAGCACACCAAAAGGCGGGCAGTACAGACTACAGTTGCCGGACGGTACGAAGGTCTGGCTAAACTCGGCTTCCTCTATCCATTACCCGGTGGCTTTTACCGGCAACAGGCGCCAGGTGGATATTACAGGGGAAGCCTATTTTGAGGTAGCGCAGATATTGTCTTCGGATGGCCGGAAGAAAATGCCATTCGTCGTCCGTACGGACAGACATACGGAAGTGGAAGTGCTGGGTACGCATTTCAATATCATGGCTTACACGGATGAGTCGGCCGTCAGGACCACGCTGGCGGAAGGCAGCGTAAAGGTGACCAATCTCCATCACCAGGTATTGCTGACGCCGGGTCAGCAAGCTGTGCTGGAAGCCTCTTTATCTCCCATAAAGGTGAAAGAGGTAGATGCGGACAAAGAGACGGCATGGATATCGGGTTTCTTTCAATTCGACCATACGGACCTTCCTACTTTGATGCGGCAGTTGCAGCGCTGGTATGATGTGGAGCCCGTGTACCCTGTAAAAGACAATGGAAGGAAGTTTGGAGGCCGTATCAGCAGGAGTCTTCCTCTTTTGGAAATGCTGCGCCTACTGGAGAGCAATGATATTCATTTTAAGATAGACGGAAAAAAACTGATTGTTCAACAATAACCCAAACCCATCATAATTATGAAAAAATAAACTAACAGATCACTTGCCGTTTGTTGCCCCAGATATAAAAAAACCATCCCGTGGTGAGAGACGGGACGGTAGATTTTGTCCGGGACGACCCAACTATCGCGACGAAGCAATGAATTGACTTATTCATCCCAAACAGATCAAAACTATGCAATTGACTGCGTTTTGCAAAATCCTCCCCGTCAGGGGGACGGTGATGCTATCGACACGAAAATTTATACGTGTTATGAAACTGACCACTGCCTTACTGCTTGCCGGCTGTCTGCAGATCAGCGCCAGAGGACTTTCGCAGAAAGTGACCCTTTCGGAAAGGAATATATCCCTCATGCGGCTGTTCAATGAGATTTCCAGGCAGACAGGCGTCTCCATCATGTATGACGAAGCGTCCATCCAGGACTTGGGCCCTGTTACCATACGGGTAAAGGATGCTTCTCCCAAAGAAGTGCTGGAGAGGTGTCTTGGCAACAAACCGCTGAACTTTTATATTGAAGGCAATACCATACTTATCAAAAGAAAGCCGGATCTATCTCCGGCCCCTGCAACGCCGCTGACGGATGCCGTGCTGCCGCCTGATATACACGGACGTGTGGTGGATGAGAAAGGTGAGCCCGTACCTGGCGTCACCATCTCCATCAAGGGAGGCAAGTCCATCGGCACGACAAATGCGAATGGGGAGTTTACGCTTACGGGGGTAGATGCGCAGGCTACGCTGGTGTTCACGGGAGCGAATGTAGAAACGCATGAGGTAAGGATAAGCGGGAGGACCACCTTGTCTGTAAACCTTACAACCCGGGTCGTCAAACAAGAGGAAGTGGTAGTGACAGCTTATACCACGGAAAAGAAAAAGGATATTACGGGGTCAGTGGCCATCGTCAATGTCACGGAAATGAACAAACAGCCTTCGGGTCTGGTGACCAACCTGCTGCAAGGCCAGGCTTCCGGCGTAACGGTGATCTCTTCCGGTCAGCCCGGCGCCGACCCGCAGATACGTATCAGGGGGATCAATACTTTTGGAAACAATACCCCCCTGTTTGTCGTCGATGGAGTACCTACTCAGAATATCTCGGACCTGAACGCCAATGATGTGGCGTCCATACAGGTGCTGAAGGATGCGGGCGCCGCCTCCATCTATGGTTCACGCGCTTCCAATGGCGTGGTGATCATCACGACCCGGAAAGGGAAAGGGAAGGTCAATGTGCATTACGATGCTTATTATGGCACACAGCTACCGAAGAGCGGGAATGTGTTCAACCTGCTGGACCCGCAGGGGCAGGCCGACCTGGAATGGAAAGCGTATGCTAATTCAGGTGTCGCTCCTAACAGCCGTTATTACGGCAATGGGCCTGTGCCCGTGCTGCCCGACTATGTTTATCCTGTAGGCGCCAAAGAAGGTACGGACACGGTCAATCCTGCCCGGTATTATATCAATCCGAATTATACAAGCATCAGCGACTACAATAGTTTCTACCGGATTACCAAGGCCAATAAGAAAGGTACGGACTGGTATCACGAACTTTTCAAGCAGGCGCCCATGACCAGCCATAATATTTCCGTGGACGGCAGCAGCGAAAAAGGCAGCTATCTTTTTTCCCTGAATTATTTAAACCAGCGGGGCACGCTGATCAACACCTATCTTCAACGTTATACCCTTCGCAGCAATGCGCAGTATAACATATCCAAGCATATCCGGATAGGGGAGAACCTGGCTACATCCATCTCGCATAATCCAAGGATCAATGACATGGTGCAGAACAACCCCGTATTCTTTACGGTGCAGCTGGCGCCAATCATACCTGTTTATGATATAAAAGGGAACTATGCGGGTGTGTACGGCACGCCTTATAATGGCATCAACCCAGTGGCTGCACAGCGGCGGAGTGCGGGCAACAAGACCGTGGGTAACCGTCTTTTTGGAAATATGTATGCGGAAGCGGACTTCCTTCAATACTTCACCTTCCGTACCAGTTTTGGGGGGGATAATTATTCCGGCGCCGCCAGCTTTTTTTCCTATCCTACCTATGAGAATGCGTCTCCACAGACCATCAATTCCTATAACCAGAGCTCTTATACGGGCTATAACTGGACCTGGACCAATACGCTCGCCTTCCGCAAGGTGTTTGCGAAGCTGCACGACGTAAAAGTGCTGGTGGGTACGGAAGCCTATAAGTCAAGGTCCGAGAATTTCAGCGCCGTGCATCAGGATTATTTCTCTTTCCTGCCCGATTATGTCACGCTGCATACCGGCTCGGGAAGCCAGTTTGTCGACGGTTATAGAGGTATGGAAAGCCTCAGCTCGGAATTTGGAAGGGTGGATTATGCCTATGACGGAAAATACCTGTTAAGTGCTACGCTTCGTTATGACGGATCTTCCAAGCTGGTGAATAACAACTATGGATGGTTTCCTGCTTTCAGCGCCGGCTGGCGTGTTTCGCAGGAGTCTTTTATGAAGGACATCCATTGGATATCCGACCTGAAGCTTCGGGGCAGCTGGGGTGTCATGGGCAATCAACTCAATGTAGGGGCGGACAATGGTTTTTCCACTTTTACCACGTCCAACCCTGGCGCCACTTATGACATCGGGAATACCAATAATACATTGTCTCCCGGCTTCCAGGTAGGACAGATCGGTAATCCGAATGCCCGATGGGAGAAGGATATCAATACCAACATCGGCATCGATGCCAGTCTTTTTGGCGGCAAGCTGGACATAACGGCTGACTATTACCGGAAGGATATCCAGGACTTGCTGTTCAACCCGCCCGTGCCGGGTGCGCAGGGTGCGGGCACTCCTCCCTATGTGAATATAGCGCAGATGAAGAATGATGGATTAGACCTTTACATCTCCGCGCATCAGTCTGTGGGCAAGGAGTTCAGGTTGGACGAAAGCGTGTCCTTCACCACCTACAACAACCGGATCATAAAAGTGACGGATAACCTGCAATACTTCGATGTGAAGGACACCCGTCATTTCGGGACCAATTTTATACGCAACCAGGTGGGGCAGGCCGTCGGAAGTTTCTATGGCTATAAGATCATCGGTTTCTGGAACAGCAAGGAGGAGGTGGATGCCGCCAACCAGGAGGCGCGGCAGGCCACGGGCAGTGCGACGGCGGTGTATCAAACGGATGCGGGCGTGGGACGCTTTCGTTATGCGGATGTAAAAAAGGATGGACAGATCACCCCGGATGACAGGACCTTTTTGGGCAATCCCAATCCCGACTTCAGCATTGGCCTCAATCTCCGTGCTACCTGGCGGGACCTGGACCTCAGTGCCTTCTTTTATGGAGTGCATGGCAATAAGCTGACCAATATCATCAGCTATTGGACAGATTTCTTCGGGAATTATGCCGGCGCCAAGAGCAAAACGGCCATGTATGATTCCTGGACGCCTACCCATCATAATGCCAAGGTGGCTATCCAGGAGGTAAATGCATATCAAAGCTCGGGGGCTACGTTCAATTCTTATTTTGTACAGGACGGCAGTTATTTGCGGCTGAAGAATATACAAGCAGGATATACCGTACCCGCGGCTAAGCTGAGCAAGCTGGGTATTCAGAAGCTGCGTGTCTATGTGCAGGCGGCGAATCTTTTTACGGCCACCAAATATACAGGACTGGACCCGGAGGTCAGCGGCAGCAGTGTACAGCAATTCGGGGTGGACGAGGGGATCTATAACAACCAGCGTACATTCCTGGTCGGCATCAATCTCAATTTTTAATAAAGGAAAAGCGAATTATATGCGATACAAGACATTCAATAAATTCTGCTGTTCTGCGGCGATCATGTTATCTCTGCTGGCAGGGGGGTGTTCAAAGAAGTTCCTCGATTACTCACCCCAGGGTGCATTGGGTGATGAGGTACTTGCTTCTCCCAACGGAGTCAATCAATTGTTGATCGGGGCTTATGCCGCACTTACGGGACAGGATCATTGGGGGCTTGCCCTTGGCGGTGGTACGGCCTGGGCAACCCCTCCGAGCAATTGGATCTATGGCAGCTGTTTTGGAGGGGAAGCGCAGGCCAACGGCACTTCCTGGATCTTGGTGCCGACCAATCCTTTTTTTGGCGACAAATGGAAGGCCGACTATGAGGGCGTCACCCGCTGCAACAATGTGATCAGGATAGCCGGCAAGACCCAGGGTATCAAGCCGGCGGACATGACCAATATACTCGGCCAGGCCCGTTTTCTCCGCGCCTATTATTATTTCGATCTGAAGAAGATGTTCAATATGGTGCCCTGGGTCGACGAGACTACCACGGACTTCAAACAGCCCAATGACAAGGATATCTGGCCTTTTATCACGGCCGATCTGCAATTCGCATTTGCCAATACGGCAGAGACGCAGTCAGAAACGGCACGTGCCAATAAATGGGCTGCTGCTGCGCTCTTAGCCAAGGCCTATCTTTACCAGAAGAAATATGATTCGGCGAAAACGTATTTCGACCAGGTGATCGGCGGTGGTAAGACCAGCGGTGGATATAAATATGCTTTAAACCAGAATTTCAACGATAATTTCAAGCCGGAAAAGGAGATCAACAACGCGGAGGTGGTCTTTACGGTGGCGATGGCGTCCAATACGGGCAATGGCAGCATTGCCACAGCCAATCAGGGCGATATGCTGAACTATCCCATCAACAGTCCTTTCAACTGCTGTGGCAATTTCCAGCCTACCATCGACATGGTGAACTCCTTTCGTACGGACGCAATCACCGGATTGCCTTATCCTGACGACTATAACAGCAGCGCCCATGCTGTCAAAAGCGATCTGGGCATTGCTGCAAAGGATCCTTTTACACCGGATGCGGGCACGGTGGACCCCCGGCTGGACTGGACGGCGGGAAGGAGGGGTATTCCCTACCTGGACTGGGGGCTGATGCCCGGCTCCACCTGGATGTGGAGCCAGACGGGGACAGGACCTTTTGTGAACAAGAAGCGTGTATACTGGCAGGCCACCCGCGACAAATATTACGATGGCAATTCATGGGCGCCCGGGTCGGCGGTGAACTACAACGTGATCAGCTTCTCCGATGTACTGCTGATGGCCGCCGAATGCGAGGCCCAGCTGAGTCACCCGGACAAGGCGCAGGAATATGTGGACAGTGTTCGTACCCGCGCGGGACATACCTCCGGGTTTGTCTATAAATACAATGACAATGCCAATCCGCTGGGCGGGTTTTCCGCGACTCCCGCTGCAAATTATCTTGTCAAACCTTATCCGGCCGGTGCGTTTGCAGGTGGTGGAAAGGACTATGCGTTAAAAGCCATTTATTTTGAGCGGAAGCTGGAATTAGGAGAGGAAGGCCACCGATTTTTCGATCTTGTCCGCTGGGGTGTTGCCGACCAGGTGTTGAATGCTTTTTATGCTTTTGAGTCGCAATACACGACGGAACTGACAGGTATTACCTTTACTCCGAATAAGAATGAGTATTTTCCCATTCCGCAGGTGGAGATAGACAATACCACCGTCGGCGGGAAACCGACTTTGAAACAAAACCCTGGATATAAATGATGCGTAATCTCCTTATCATTCGATGGATCATATTTTGCCTGATAATATCCGGCTGTTCGGCAAAACTGAACAAAAAGGGGCCCTATGGGAACCTGTATGAATATTCCGATGCGCTGCCGCGCTGGAGCAGCCCTGAAAACCCCAATGGACAGAAGGGGAAGGGCGCCATGGAGAACCATGGCGCAAAAGGGCGCGCTTCCTCCCCTATTCCCAAGGGCACATCCCTATCGTTGCTGGACATACAAGGACAGGGTATCATCGGCAGGATATGGATCACCATCAATGACAGGAGTCCCGGGATGCTCCGTGGTCTGAAGCTGGAAATGTTCTGGGATAATGAGGCAAAGCCGGCTGTCTCGGCGCCGCTGGGAGATTTTTTTGGGATGGGACTGGGGAGGATGACGGCCTTTCATAACGTCTTTTTTGCGGACCCGGAGGGCAAAAGTTTTAACTGTCTCATCCCTATGCCTTTTAAAACAGGAGCCCGCATCGTCGTCACCAATGAGTCGGAGCAGGACCTGGGCAGCATGTTTTTTGACGTGGATTATCAGCTGACGCAACGTTGGGACCGGGACAATCTGTATTTCCATGCTTACTGGCACCGGGATACAGCGACGATCCTGGCAAAGGATTTCGAGCTGTTGCCGAACGTACAGGGCAGGGGTCGATTTCTGGGGTCGAATGTGGGTATCAATAGTCATCCCCGTTATAAAGAGCTTTGGTGGGGGGAGGGGGAAGTAAAGATGTATCTCGATGGTGATGCCGACTTTCCCACCCTGGCCGGTACGGGCACGGAAGATTACATTGGTACCGGATGGGGACAGGGTAAGTTCTTTACGGATTACACAGGTTGTCTGATCGCGGATGGAAAGCTCCGGCAATGGGGATTTTATCGATTCCATGTCCCTGACCCAATATATTTTTCAACTGGATGCCGGGTCACCATACAGCAGATGGGAGGCGGACCGCCGAAGGAGGTGGAAGAATTACAAAAGGCCGGCGTTCCCCTGATCATTGCGACCACCAGTGAGGGATGGGACAATTTCTTCCGGAGCGACGATGTGTCGGCGACGGCTTATTTTTATCTTGACAAACCATCGGATGGCCTGCCCGGACTCCAGTCTGTGGCCATGAGGGCATATAATCTGAAATAGTGAACTATGCGCGTAATTGCTTGCTGTTATCTGTTGCTGCTATGTCTCTCCGTTAGGAGTCAGACATTGACCTATGGCTATCATGATCTCCTTTTTGAATGGGACCTGGTAAAGGACGAAGCCCATGTTGTTCGTACATCTACACATAGCCAGGTGTGGCAGGGGAGTTTGCTGCCTGCTTTCTGGCTGGAGAAGGATCATAGGAAAATGTTTGTAAAAGCTCAAACGACCGGGGAAGCCGGGTATGTGGGTGGTAAATGGCGTTATCCCTTGCGGATAGGCGGGCTGGGACGCGGATGGCTCACGGTGGTGAAGGAGGACTGGGGGCTTCGTTTTAGCGCGTTGGATATTGAATGGTCCTCTTCCCCTCCTGCCGTCATCGAAATGTATTTCGGCGCGTCGGATAAATATAAGGGGACTCCGGTACAGCCCGTCTGGGACAGACCGTTCATGCCCGACTGGCAATCCTTTGGTTTTTGCGTGCCCGGGGGCAAGGAAGGACCTGCCCAAAGCTATTTCCGCAACTGGGATCTCGGGCTGACCAATATCGCCCTGGGCGCTTTTGGCCCTTCCATGGGGACTCCTTACGGGGCAGCCTATCCGAAACCTTTGTATTTCTCCGGCATGGGGTCCAACGAAGGGTTTATTGCCCTTGGAGCAGGGAGCATACCGGATGCCGCCATGTCGCTGCGGGTACAAGCTACCCGGAGTTGTTTTCAATATGTTTATGATGAGGACATATGGGGCCCTCTTCCCGACAGGAAGAGAAGCTGGCCGGAACCCTTACGGATCAGCCTGGGCGAGACGGCCCTGGAAGCCTTTCAGCAGTATTACCGATCTTTCCCCGCAAAGTCTGTGAAGGACTATGTTCCGCAGCCATTCTACAACACCTGGGGGCTATGGCGGGAGCGGAAGTATACCATCAACCCTATTGCGGAATTTGCCGCGCGTACCGGAGCCGCCATGCTGGTGCTGGACGACGGGTGGGAAAGATCACAGGGCGCGGGTGAGGTCAATAAAGAGCGTTTTCCCCGTCTGGGAGAGGACTTGCAGGCGCTGCATGGCAGAGGGATGACCCACGGCATATGGGAGACACTGGGATGGATAGACGATACGACGGCGGCCGGCCTGACATCGGCCGACCTTATCGTGGACAGGAATGGCAAGCCCTGTAAGGCCAACTGGAATTTCGACCCGTCGTCGAGGTCATTTTACTGTCTGGATATCAGCAGCGAAAGAGCCAGGAATTTCCTGCGGCAGCGAACGATCAGGGAGATGCGTGAGATACAGCCTGCCCTTTTCAAGCTTGACTTCGGATATGGTCTGCCTTCTCCTTCCATGGGCGTGCCCCGCAACCCTTCGTATCGGGGGGAGCGTCAGCATGTGGAGATGATCCGGGTGATCGCGGCTGCGGCCCGTAGCGTAAACCCTTCTGTGCGTGTGATGTATTACGGCATCAGCCCCATGGGTATCGACCAGGTGGATATGGTGTCCCTGGATGATCAGGGTGATCTCTGGTATGATATCGCCGGTGGTCATGGCGAATGGAGCATATGGTCCAGTCTATTGTCTGATAAGAACGTTGCTATCAGCGGTTCTTCCGGATATAGCTGGGAATCTGACGACGAAGTGCTGTTGAATACGGCCGTTATCGGATGTCCGGGAGCAACGTTGCCTATTACACAGTCGGATGGTAAACCCATCCGGGCGAAATATTTGCTGCGTCGTCAGGCCCTTAACAAATGGTATCGCAGGACCTTGCGCTGGAAGCCGTCGTGGATCAATAGTCAGACGGGCAATTTTGAAGGGCCTCCCCGTTTATTTTGCTGGGGGAGATTGGAGCAGGACACCGTATTGACGGCGCTTGCTTTGCGGGAAGGACGCCGGCTGGAGATACCCGAGGGTTCCCGTATCCGGCAGATGAACTGGAAGGGGCGGTGGGCGCTGATATCCCAGGACGAGGGGGATATCCTTTCTACTTCGGCCCTGGCCCTTATTCCTTTTGATGAAGGAGAGATCGTGCTGCCTTTTCCTTCGAGGCCTGTGGAGATTTCGAGACTGGGTACGGATGGGGAGCAGCGCTGGAATGGATGGGACTGGGCGGATGGGCGGCTGACTGTCCGGGTGACGGAAGAAATGCTGGATACTACAGCCGGGTTTCTGATACGAAGAGATAAAAATTGATTATGAATTATAAGTTCCTTTTGATTGTCATGTTCCAGGTGTGTGTCTACAGCGCCCATGCCCAAGAAATCGTGGAGCGTAATCTGCTGCGTCAGTTTTCCCGGGAGCAGGTGGCGGCTGCCCTTATTCCACATAGCAAATGGCATCCTTTCCCCCGTACGGCGGCGGAATGGCGGGCGGAGATACCTGACTCCATTCGCCAAAAAATGATCATTGCGGGAGAGAAATATCTTTCCATGCCTTTTGCTCCTTTGCCTGCCACCTTATATCTTGAATTTAAAAGGAATGGCAATCGTACCCATTACGAGGACGTCAGCTTTGGCAAGCGAGCACAGTTGTTTGCCCTGGTGCTGGCGGAGTCCATGGAGCGGAAAGGAAGGTTTGTCGATGCCATCATGAACGGGGTGTGGTCCTTTTGCGAGGAAAGTTTTTGGGGAGTACCGGCACATTATTTTCTCCAGCGTGCGGGTCTGGGTCTGCCGGATGTGGAGGACCCTTCGGTGGATCTTTTTGCCAGCGAGACAGCCGAGATACTGGCGCTCACAGATTACCTTGTAGGGGGGGAACTGGATACCATCTCGCCTTTGTTACGGAAACGTATATACTATGAGGTCAACCGGAGGGTGCTGGTCCCGCTGGAAAGGGATAGCATTCCCTACAATTATCTTGGCCCCAGCCGCAAGGACGCGCCTGTAAATAACTGGGATCCCTGGGTGGTCAGCAATTGGATGATCAGCCTTCTGCTATTGGAGAAAAACGAAACCCGGCGCGCCACTGAGTTAAGCCATGCCATGCGGCTGCTGGACAATTATATCAATGGGCTTGGTGACGACGGTGCGGTGGATGAAGGCCCCAGCTATTGGTCGGGCGGGGCTGCTCGGCTATTTGACGCCTTGCGTATGCTGGACGATGCCACGGAAGGAAGGGTGAGTATCTATGATGCCCCCGTCATACAGAAGTTAGGGGCTTACATCGAGCATATGCATATTGCCGGCAATTATTTTATCGATATTGCGGATGCATCTCCCACCATCGCGGCTGACGGGCTGCTTATCTGCCGGGTAGGGAAGGCTTTACAGGACAAGGACCTTCAGCGGTTTGGCGTCTGGGCCTGGCAGCACATCGACGATCATGATTTCTACAATAAGGATTTCTCCAAGCCGAGGGTGTTGTGGAACCTGTTGGCTTTAAAAGATTGCCCGGCGGGCGATATCAACCTTCCCGCCAAAAAAGATATCTGGTTTGATCATCTGCAACTGATGGCCGGGGCCTCGGGGAAGGGGCTTTTCCTGGCAACGCATGCCGGACACAATGGGGAAAGCCATAACCACAACGATGTCGGCGACTTTATGGTCTATGCGGATGGAGAGCCTGTCATCGTGGACGTAGGTTTTGGGACATATAACGCAAAGACGTTCTCCAAGGATCGCTATCAGCTGTGGTATCTCAATTCCGCCCATCATAACGTACCGTTGGTCAACGGATATGAGCAAGCGGCGGGTACGAGGTACGGAGCCCGGGAGGTGCGTTATATTGCCGGCGATGGAGGGATTAGCCTCCAGATGGATATTGCTCATGCGTATCCGGATGAAGCCGGAGTAAAGCAATGGTTACGGACCGTACGGTTGGACAAGAAGAATAACGAGGTTTTGGTGACGGACAACTATGTGCTGGAAAAAAGAACGGGGGCGCTTACACAGACTTTGATGACCGTATGTCCCGTGGACCTGGGAACGCCTGGTCGTATCGTCTTTGCCATACCAGGCAAACGGAGTGTCCTGTTGGAATACGATGCAAGGGTCTGGGAGGTTAAAAAAGAAGAAATGTCGACTTCGCAGCCGGACGAGAAACGGGTGGCCGACAATTGGGGACACCGGTCTATCTGGCGACTACTGCTTGTGAATAAAGCGCAAGAGAAAAAAGGAAAATTCCTCTATAAGATCACGCAATTATGAGAAGGATCATTTGTATTTTATTATTGCTCCCCGCTATGAGCGTTTTTGCCCGGAATGCGCAGGACAGCGGCTATCGGGACCTTACACACTACAGCAAGGTGTTTGGGCATGAAAAATATTATCGTCTTTATCTTCCGCAGGGGTATGAGACGTCTCAGCGCAGATGGCCCGTCATCTATTTTTTTCATGGATGGGGCGGCAGGCATTTCAAGGATGACAATGCCAGGCTGGCGTATGACAGGATCAAACAACTGGTGGACAAATACCAGGTGATCCTGGTGATGTGGGATGGGAACATCGATCTCGCCGAGCCACGTCCCTATAATGTGGGTAACCATGAGGATGTAAAGTTCCAGGTGCAGATGAAGGATTATTTCCCGGAGCTGGCCGCACATATCGACTCCTCTTTCAGGACCTTTACCGACAGAGGCCACCGGGGTATCATTGGTTTTAGCATGGGGGGCTTTATGTCTTTTTTTCTTGCGGGTAAATATCCCGACAAGGTATGCGCTGCCGTAAGTCTGGCCGGAAGTCCGGAATTTTTTGCGGGTTATCCTGACAACCATACGCTTTATCCTGTGCGTTATACTTTTGAAAATCTGCGGCAGGTGGATTGCCGGATGCATAACGGAGATTCCGATATCCTCTATTATCTGAACAGCGAGGTAAATGCAGGCGCGGTCTGGGATGAAAAAGTAAAATTTCAATATTGGACCTTTCCCGGCGGACATATGGTGGACAAGCCCGGCGAAACCAGGGTTTTTGAAAAGGCCATGCAATTCGTCACGGATGCTTTTGCGCGGCCGGCGGAAACGAGGCCGCTGAATTGGAGTCATTACGATCTTTACCCGGATTTTAACGTTTGGGATTACCGGGTTACAAGTAACAAGGCGGAGCCGGGTTTTCTTTATTTAAGGAATGTGAATGGATACGGATTCGGGGTCTATTCACATCGATGGCTGCCGGAAGGGCCTTCTATCGGTGGGCTGAAGGCGAGCGTTACCACGGCGCCCTTGTATGCGCCGGAGCATACCTATTCGCTGGTGAGGTATAGCCGGACGAGCCGTACCGTGAGCATGGATAGTGTAAAAAGCGATGCCGAAGGGAGAATATCCGTTCAATGTGATGGCGCCGGGGAGGAAATAGGCATCTATTCAATAAAGCATATTCCCAACTTTGTCTTTCTTGATCAGACACCCGGCTTCCTGCATATTGGGGGGACCGACAAGATCACTGTCCGGCTTTTCAACCGGGGAGGAGTAGTAAGGGGCGGGGCCAGGCTGAAAGTGCGTCTCGGCACAAAGGACCCTGCGGTCACCGTAAATGATCCTGTGGCGACGGTGATGGTAAAGCCGGGACAAAGAATAGTGGAGTTGACTTTTACATTGTCCTGTACAAAGACGCCTCCGCCGCATGCAGAACCTGCGGAAGTAAGGTTTCATCTGTCCGGGGATGCAACTGGCGAGTTTACGATGCCTGTATATTTTCAGGCGCCGCAGTTTGACAGTGTAAGCATCGAAGGTGTCGCAGCTCCGGGAGAAAAAATATCCTTGTCCCAGGGTAGCCATCATCTGCGTCTGTACACGGAAGATCCCTGGGTATTGTCTGAAGACGAGCGGTTGAAGGATGAGATGATCCCGGCCCGCTGGCCGGATGGGTTTACGTTGAGTTCCGTCATACATATATCCCCCGATTGTCCTGACGGCCATGTCATCCGGCTGTTGGGTCATTATGAGACAAAGACCTTTAACCCTATCGAGCGTAAACTTGTCTGGGGGCAGGCGAGTATCGTTGTACGCCATGGTTCGCCATCCCGTGCAGGGGTGTCTGTGCATAGACGTTTATTCAGGACTGCGCTGGTGGACACGAATGCGCTGCCGGCTGTTGTCAAGACGGAGAAGGGGTATCGTCTGATGGTGGATGGAGCACCTTTTATCGCCCTGGGCGCACAATTGTGGAACAGCAGCGACTGGCCTTATATCCTCCGCAAGGAATGGCCGCAGTTGAAGGAGCTGCATGCCAATACGCTGGAGGCGCCAGTTTATTGGCAAAATATCGAGCCGCAGCCGGGTGTATTCAATTTTTCCGAACTGGATTCCCTGGTGACCGGGGCCCGTAAGGAGGGGTTGCGTCTGGTGTTGTTGTGGTTCGGAAGTTATAAGAACGGAAGTTCGTCGTATGCCCCGGATTGGGTGTTGACGCAACCGGAGAAATATCCACGGATGTTGAATGCAGCGGGGGAAGAGATCCAGGTATTGTCTGCAGTATCAGAAGTCAACCGCCAGGCGGATAAGGCCGCGTTTATCCGTCTTTTGCAACACGTGCGGGAGATAGACAGCCGGCAGCATACGGTCATCATGGTACAGGTGGAAAATGAATCCGGCTCGCTGGGTACGGACCGGGATTATTCTCCAGCAGCCAATGCTGCATTCAAAGCAGATGTGCCTGCCGCGTTGGTACGATCGCTGGGGCGACGGCCGGGCAGTTGGGACGTTGTGTTCGGCGAGGCAGCTGCCGAAACTTTTAATGCCTGGTATATTGCCTCTTATATCAATGATATTGCTGCAGCCGGAAAAAAGGAGTACGATCTGCCCATGTATACAAATGCATGGCTGCGGGAGCA
Organism: Chitinophagaceae bacterium; assembly: GCA_017307755.1. GTDB lineage: Bacteria > Bacteroidota > Bacteroidia > Chitinophagales > Chitinophagaceae > Puia. Next base: position 486,049 of record JAFKGQ010000005.1, read on the forward strand.
TGGGTTCCGTCGTCCCGGGGAATATCCCAGTGGAGGGCCCGTCTCCACCATGCTGCCTGTATGGAAAGCTGCGGCGCCGGCCCTTGCTTTTCTCTCACCTGATATCTATCATTCTAATTATACCGTGTTTACCGAGCTTTGTAGTAAATATGCCCGGCAGGACAATGCTTTTTTTGTTCCTGAAATGGGGAAGGGAATGGATTTTGCCCGGTTTCAGTTCTATGCCCTTGCCAACTTTGATGCTCTGGGTGTCGCCGTCTATGGTATCGACCCCTTTCATGCCGACCCCAATGACTTTCGTGATAAACAGCAGTTGGATGAAAAGTTCAGCGGTATGGCGGACAATTACCGCCTGCTGGGGGGCGTTATCGGTAAGCTGGCGGAGCTGCAAGGAACCGGAAGGCTGCAGGCCGTCGGTGAAGAATACGGGCGTTATGAACAATTGGTTACCCTTGGAAACTATGATATCCTTTTTTCGTTTGGTTATCCGGCCTATAGAAAAAAGACGGGGACAGGCAGGGCTATCGTTGCGCAATTAGGAGAGGATGAGTTTCTTGTCACCGGCTTTGATACGCGGTTCCAATTCCGTCCCAGGTATAGTACTGGCTATGCGACTGCGGAGTACGTCCTTATCGAGGAAGGGTATTATGACAAAGGGCAATGGATACGTAAAAGGATATGGAATGGCGATGAAGCTTATCATTCCACCCTTACGCCTGAGGGGACGATATTGAAAATACGTCTTCGCCGGACAAAGAGGGCTCATACGGGGCCTGTAAAAGCCAATTTTGAATGAGGAGAATTCTTTGGATAGGACTGGTGCTGGCAGGTCAATGCGCATGTGCGCAAAATGACCAACCGATAACCCTGATCCTTTGGATGGGGAAGCCTGCTCATCATTATTCTTTGACTCCGGCGCCTTTGAAATACAACAAGGATTTTGCTTTTAGCTTTACACTGGATGACGGGTTGGTGTCTGCGCTGCGGGTGGCCTTGCCTTATTTTGCCGGTGGCAGGGTATCGCCTCCGTACACTGATGAGTGGGGGTTTGACCAGGGAGGTGACGGGCATTTCTATCGAGGACTTTATTACACGGATGGATGTGGTCACCGGCGTCCTTTTCGCGCTGCGATTGCCATCAATGGCGGTAAGATGGCGGCGGATGACCGGGACCATGCGGGTTTTTTGTCCTGGAGACAGGTGGATACGCTGAAAGAGTGGGGCTGGGATATATTTGATCACGGTTATGGGCATCTGACGGGAGCGGGTGTAAATGCCGCGGCCGAGATCAGTAACAACGGGCAGGCGGTGGAAGAGCGGATGGGTATACAAATGACGCAATTTGTCGTGCCGGGTGGAAAGGATGATGCGCTCAGCCAGGAGTCTTATGCTGCGGCGGCCTTTGCCGCCGGCAGACTAGCGGTGCATAATGGCCATTATGCCATGGACTGGAGTCTTCCGGAAGATGCAGCCGCCGCCCGTCATATCCGGGCGGGGCGCTGGTTTTTCAGCAGTCGTCAAGGCAATTGGAATAAGGCATTTTATAAAAGTTTGGCCCATCTGTTACAGACAAAAGAAAAGGCCTGGATCAATGCCTTTACACATGCGACAGGCAATGACGATGTATGGAACATCAGTCTGCGATTTCCCGACTTCAAGACCTTTTTTGACGGACTGGCCGCCCGATATGGCGAGAAAGGGAAGGATAATATGTGGATGGCTTCGTTCCAGGAAGTACAGGATTACCAGATCATCCGTCACACATTAAAATATGATTTAAGAGTGGAGGGCAACCGGCTTTATTGTAGATTTGATCCCCGTACTGTGCCGCGGGGGCTGAAGCATAATGCCTGTAGTTTTATCTGGAGATCCGCGCAGCCTGTACGTGCTGTAAAATGTGTGGGCTGCCGTGTGGAAAGCTATACCGAGGTCCGGCCGGGCGATAAAGTACAACAGCAAGTGATCAATATGAATTGGTGACATATGAAGAAGGTATTCTTATTTCTTTTGGCATTTCTTGGATATACTGTCCTGCGGGCGCAGCAACTGCCTTTTCAGGATGAGATAACGGCCTTCAGAAAGGCGGATAGCACGAACCCACCCCCCGCGCATCCCATTGTTTTTACGGGCAGCTCGTCTTTCCGGAAATGGACGGGGGTCAGGGAAGCCTTCCCTGGCTATCCTATCATCAACAGGGGGTTTGGCGGATCGACCTTTCCCGACGTCATACGTTATACCGGCGATGTTATTTTTAAGTATAAACCCCGGCAAATCGTGATCTATTGCGGCGACAACGACCTGGCTTCTTCCGATACGGTAACGGCGCAGGTAGTATTCCGGAGGTTTAAAGAGCTGTTCTATCTGATACGGGGAAAGCTAAAGCATACAGATATATTATATGTATCCATCAAACCCAGTCCCAGCCGGGAGAGGCTGATGCCCCGGATGGAAGAGGCCAACCGGCTGATCAGCGGTTTTCTCCAGGGGCAAAAGCATGCGACATTTGTCGATGTGTACCACCCGATGCTCACTCCGGAAGGCAAGCCGATGGGGGACATATTTGAAGACGACAGGCTCCACATGAATGCCAGGGGTTATGCCATTTGGCAGAGGCTTATCCTTCCCTTTCTGGCGAAATCCTGAAAAATAAGTGTTTATACTTATTGTTCGCCGCTCATATTAACTTATTGTGATTTATTCGCTAACTTATTGTAACTTCTCATAGTCAAGAGATTCTGTATTAAGCATACGATGAAATTTGTACTATGTCCAAGGACGTGAAGTTTCGCCCGAAGAAAATTCTCTTTACAATAGGTTCTCCGAACCAGGCAAGCCAGATGCACCAGATAGCATCCTTGCTGCCGGAATACGACTGCTACTTCTCCCAACTATATAGTAAACATCCTGTCGTCAAGTGGTTTATGCGCAGGGGCTATCTTGATACTACCATCCTTGCGGGTGAATTCAAGAGAAAGGGGGATGCTTATCTGCAACGGCATTGTTTACGCAATGATTACGCCCGGGAGATCTATAAAAATGAATATGATCTTGTTGTATTATGTACCGATCTGCTGGTAACCAATGAGTTACGTAAGGTAAAGACCATCTGGGTGCAGGAAGGTATGACGGACCCTGTAACGCCCCTTGCTAAGTGGACGCATCGTTTGGGGCTGCCTGGATGGACAGCCATGAACACGGCATATAACGGGTGTGGCAATGTTTGTGATATCTATTGTGCGGCCAGTCCGGGGTACAAGTCGCAGTTCAGCGAGTGGGGCACGGACGCTTCCCGTATTTTTGTGACGGGTATCCCCAATTACGACCATGCTGCGACCTTTCTCAACAATGATTTCCCTCATCGCGGATATGTAATGGTGGCTACTTCCGATATCCGCGAATGTTTTGGCAAGGATGACCGTCCGGGATTTATCCGTCATTGTGCGGAGATCGCTGCGGGTCGTCCTTTACTCTTCAAACTGCATCCCAATGAAAAACGGGATCGTGCCATTGCGGAGATACAGGCATATGCTCCGGCCAGTGCGATGATCTTTACGGAAGGCAGGACAGAGCATATGATCGCCAACTGTGATGAGCTGATCACGCAATATTCTACTGTTGTATATACCGGGATTGCCCTGGGTAAAAAAGTACATTCCTATTTTGATGTGGACAAGCTAAAGCAGCTGGCTCCTATTCAGAATGGAGGGAGCTCAGCGGCTATTATTGCGGACTTGTGCCGGCAATATATCGAGTTTAAGGGTAGCAGGGCTGCATTCTTAGAAAAGGCAATCATTCAACAAAACACAATCAGTTCACATGAACGACTGCGGGAGAAGGATCGTTACCATTATTCAAACTAGAAGGGAGTCCACGCGGCTGCCGGACAAGGTGTTGATGCCGCTGGCGGGTAAACCTTTGTTTGTCCGGCAGGTAGAAAGGGTACAGGCTGCGAAGCTGGTAGGAACGGTGGTTGTGGCTACCACGCCTTCCCAGGCCGATGATATGATAGTGGATATATGCAACCGGGAAGGTATTGCGTGTTTCCGTGGGCATGCCGCCGACCTTCTGGACAGGCATTACCGCGCTGCCTGTCATTATGAGGCTGACATTGTGTTGAAGATCCCCAGTGATTGTCCGTTGATAGATCCGGTGGTTATTGACAGGGTGATAGAATTTTATCTGACGCATGAGAAGTATGACTACGTGAGCAATTTACATCCTGCCACTTGGCCGGATGGCAATGACGTAGAGATCATGCCGCTGTCTGTTTTAAAGGAGGCGCATACACATGCGTCCCGGATGCTGGAGAGAGAGCACACTACCCCTTATATCTGGGAGCGACCGGACCAGTTCCGTATTGGCAATCTGGTGATGGAAGGAGGAATGGATTATTCGATGACCCACCGGTTTACCATCGATTATGAAGCCGATTATCAATTTATCCGGGCGGTCTATGAGGAACTATATCCGTCCAACCCCCTGTTTGGCGTCCGGGATATCCTGGCGCTATTGGAGAGGAGACCGGATATCTATCAGATCAATGCGTCGCTGGCGGGGGTCAATTGGTATCGCCATCATCTTGACGAATTAAAAACGGTATCTGCCGATCAGACGAGGTCGTTAGAAACCAAACCTATATATGATAAACACTAAGCTAGTTGAACTGCAATCTACCGCCCTGCGCGTAAGAGAGCATATCATACGTATGTCCGCCGGCGGCGGATGTTTTATCGGGGCTTCTCTTTCCTGTGTTGAATTAATGGTCTATTTGTATAAAGATTTTCTCCGCCACGGGCTTGGCAAAGAGTCGCCCGATCTGCGGCGGGATTATCTCTTTTTATCCAAGGGACATGATGTGCCTGCGCTTTATGGCACTTTTGCGGAGTTGGGTTTTTTGGACCCCCGCCGTCTAGGCAACCATCTGTCCACTGCCGACAGCATTTACTGGCATCCCAACAGGGCTATACCCGGCGTGGAATTTCATTCGGGCTCTTTGGGTCATCTGCCGGCTGTAGCGGCGGGTGTGGCATTGGACTGCAGGCTGAGAGGGGGCGACAACCGTATTGTGGTCATTACGGGTGATGGGGAACTGAATGAGGGCAGCGTTTGGGAGACGGTATTGGTTGCTAATGCGCAAAAGCTGGATAATCTGACCCTTGTGGTCGACCGAAACCAATTCCAGGCGAATGTCCGGACGGAGGAGTTGGTGCCTCTGGAGCCGCTGGCGGATAAGTTCAGGGCTTTTGGGTGTAATGTCCGCCGTATAGATGGACATGATTTTTCTCAATTGGAGGAAGCGTTCCGGGGATTGCCCGTTGCCAGTGGCGCCGGCGGTATGAATGTCATCATTGCCGACACGGTGAGGGGGAAGGGGCTACCCAGTATCGAAGCCAGAGCGGACCGTTGGTTCTGCGCTTTTACGGCCGCGGAAGTGGAGCAGCTGTTACAGGAATTGCATGGACGTAAGGAAGTTGTCATCGAGTCGGAAACATTGGTCGTACGGTAAAATTTAATTTATGACTTACGAAGAATTATTGATAGAGACAGCGTTGGCTGACGAGCGGATCATCGTCATGACGGCGGAAAACCGGGCTCTTGTCCGCAATGCACCCAAAGTGTTAGGCAGTAGATTTGTCGATACGGGTATTACGGAGCAGACCCTGGTAGGTATGGCTGCCGGACTTGCATTAAGAGGGCGTATTCCCATCATTCACGCTTTGGCCCCATTTCTCACCATGCGTGCTTTTGAATTTATCCGGACGGATGTCGGGATAGCACATTTGCCTGTGAAGCTCAGCGGGTATATCCCTGGTCTGTTGTCGGATGGGAATGGTCCCACCCATCAATCCATCGAGGATGTGGCCATCATGCGGGGCATACCAGGTATGGAGGTATACTGTCCTGCAGACGAAGACGATCTGGTCAGGTCGTTGCCGGCCATCTGGTCTTCCGATGCTCCGGCCTATGTCCGGATAAATCATAAAAAGGGAGAGTATACACATGCGTCTTTTGAAAGGGGCCGGGCGGAGGTGGTTGCCGAAGGGACGGATGTTACCATACTTGTATACGGATATTTATTTGGAAATGCGTTAAAGGCGCAGCGTATCTTACAACAGGAAGGTTTGTCTGTGGGTCTGGTGAATATGCGTTCGCTAAAACCTGTGGATGAAGCCGAGATCATACGTGCGGCCAAGAGGTCCCGGATGCTGGTGACCATCGAGGATCACCTGTTGACAGGGGGATTGTACTCCATTGTGGCCGAAGTGCTGTTGAAGTATGGCGTCACCGTCCGGACGCTGCCCCTGGCCCTGGAGGAGCGCTGGTTCAAGCCGGGGCTGTTGACCGAGGTGTTGGAGACTGAGGGGTTTACTCCCGAGAAGATTGCCGGAAAAATATATTCATCATCCAATTTGTTATATGCCGAATAAAGTTGCTTTCAACGAAACATATCCCGTCGTTACGAAGTCCGACGAGTTATACGAGCGTGCGTTGCCGATCATGACGCCTGTGACGCAGACCCTTGCCAAAGGCCCCGGTCAGTATATCAATGGCGTGGCGCCCAAATATCTCAAACGCGGGAAAGGCGCACGTGTGTGGGATGTGGACGGGAACGAGTACCTGGATTATAATATGGCTATTGGCCCTTTGTCCCTGGGTTATTGTTATCCGAGGGTGGATGAGGCCATCATTGCCCAATTAAAGGACGGCATCACATTCTCCATGATGCATGAACTGGAGGTTGTGCTGGCGGAATTGATACACGAGATCATTCCCAATGCGGAGGCTATCCGTATCAGCAAGACGGGGGCGGATGTGACCAGCGCTGCCGTGCGTGTCGCCAGGGCCTATACGGGCAGGAAGAAGGTGCTTTGCTGCGGGTATCATGGCTGGCATGACTGGTATATTTCCGTTACCAGCCGTAGCAGTGGGATCCCGGAAGATATAAAGGCGTTGAGCGCAACATTTGAATACAACGATATCGAATCTGTACGGCAGGCCCTGGATGAGGACACTGCCTGTGTCATCCTGGAGCCTTTTGTCTTCGAAGCGCCCAGGGACAATTTTCTCCAGGAGCTAAAAGACTTATGTGATGCCAACGGGACGCTGCTCATATTCGACGAGATGTGGACGGGTTTTCGCGTCGCCCTGGGAGGCGCTCAGGAATATTTTAACGTCACTCCACATCTGGCATGTTATTCAAAGGCATTTGCCAATGGCATGCCCATTTCCCTGCTGACGGGTAAAAAAGAGATCATGGACCTGTTCAGGGAAGAGGTCTTTTTCTTTACCACTTTTGGCGGAGAGGCTTTGTCGCTGGCTGCGGCCGTGGCCACCATCCAGGAGATGAGGGAGAAGAATGTCGCCGCTTATTTAGCGGAGAAGGGGCGGCGTCTGAAGGATGGGTACAACACGTTGGCTACGGAGCTGGGTATTGCGCATTATACCCGGTGCACGGGGTATGATTGCAGGTCCATGGTGGTCTTTGATGCCACTGCCGGCAATCCCCTGGAATTGAAATCCTTTGTTCAGCAGGAGATGATCAAGCGTGGCATTCTCTGGTCGGGTTTTCACAATATGAGCTTTAGTCATACGGATGCGGACGTGGATTATACCCTGGCGGCTTACAGGGAGGTACTGGGCCTGTTGAAATCGGCTGTCGATGGGAAGGAGGTGGCGTCCTTGCTTCGGGGTGCGCCTATCGAGCCGGTGTTTCGTAAAGTGAGCAATTTTAATACAAAGCCTGTGTCGAAATAGTATTATATGGATCTATTCTTATTGACTGGTAAGACGGCGGTGGTTACAGGCGCCTGTGGTCTATTGGGCAGGCATCATTGCGAAGCGCTGGCTGAAGCCGGCGCCCGGGTGGTGGCTGCGGATCTGGATGAAAAGGCTTGTATAAAACTGGCTGAAGCGTTGGGGCCTTCGCATATGGGTGTAGGGATAAATGTAGCGGACCCGGATTCGATCCGGCAGGCGCGGGAGGGTATTGTAGGCAGGTATGGTCGTATCGATGTACTGGTCAACAATGCCGCCATCAACGATAAATTCGAGGACCCTATTCTGGGCAGCAAGCAGTCTATGTTCGAGCATTATCCCCTGGAAATGTGGGACAGATCGTGGCAGGTGAATGTCAGCGGGGTATTTCTTTGCAGCCAGATCCTGGGCGGGGTTATGGCGGAACAGGGCGGCGGCAGTATCATAAATATTGCGTCCACTTATGGCATCGTGGCGCCGGACCAGAGCATTTATCGTAATGAGATGGGGGAGCAGACCTTTTATAAATCTCCCGCTTATCCCGTGACGAAATCCGCTGTCATAGGTTTTACCAAATTCCTTGCTTCCTATTGGGGACATCGTGGCGTGCGGGTAAATACGCTTTCGCCCGGAGGGGTGGAGAACAACCAGGACCCCTTCTTTTTGAAGAATTATTCTGATAAGACATTGTTGGGACGTATGGCTGCGCCGGTGGATTACAAGGGGGCCATTGTGTTTTTGGCTTCGGATGCGTCTGCCTACATGACGGGGGCCAACCTGGTAGTGGATGGAGGATGGACGGCTATTTGACAGATATTATATATAAGCAACGGCATGAGCAAAGTTCAACATACCGCATCCGCGGCACGGATAAAAATCCTTCTGACGGATGTAGACGGGGTATTGACAGACAACGGCGTGTATTATTCCGAGAATGGCGAAGAAATGAAGCGGTTTTCCATCCGCGACGGCATGGGTGTTGAGCGTCTTCGCAAGCTGGCCGGCGTCGAAACGGGGATCATCACGGGAGAGACATCTCCCTCCGTGGCCCGCAGGGCGGAGAAGCTGAATATCCGGGAATTGCACCTGGGTATCAGGAACAAGTTGGACAAGGTGGAGGAGATACTGAAGCGTCTTCAGTTGCAATGGGAGGAGATAGCCTACATCGGGGATGATGTAAACGACCTGGAAGTGATGGAGAAAGCGGGATTGGCAGCCTGTCCCTCCGATGCGATGCCGCAGGTAAGCGAGATAGTGCAATATCACTGTGGGAACAAAGGGGGGTATGGCGCGTTCAGAGAATTTGCCGAATGGTTGATTGAACTAAAAAAATAATCATATGAATTCCTTTAGTGTCAGCAGTAAAAGAAGCATTGGCGCCGGACATCCCGTGTATGTCATTGCTGAAATAGGGATCAATCACAATGGGTCCCTGGACATCGCCAAGAAATTGATCGACGAAGCTGTCCTGGCCGGCTGTGATGCCGTAAAATTCCAGAAGCGAACACCGGAGCTTTGCACGCCCAAGGATCAATGGCATCTGGAGAGGGATACGCCGTGGGGGAGGATGAGCTATATCAATTACCGGCATATGATCGAGCTGGGTTTTGATGAGTATTCGGCCATCGATGCTTACTGTAAGGAAAAAGACATCGATTGGTTTGTCTCCTGCTGGGATGAGGTAGCTGTCGATTTTATGGAGCAATTCAACCCGGGGGTTTATAAATTTGCCTCAGCCAGTCTTACGGACCATGACCTGATAGCCAAGGTGAAGCGGACGGGCCGTCCCTATATTTTGTCAACGGGTATGTCTACCATGGACGAGATCCGGGATGCCATCGATAAGTTTGGAACGGACAATCTTATGGTAGCCCATTCCACTTCAGCGTATCCCTGTCCCCCGCAGGAATTGAACCTGCGTATGATAGAAACTCTGATGGACCTTTATCCCGACACGCCTATCGGCTATTCCGGGCATGAGACAGGGCTGGCGACTACCGTGGCTGCCGTAGCGATTGGCGCATGTTTTGTGGAGAGACATTTTACCCTCGACAGGGCCATGTGGGGGTCTGACCATGCTGCATCCGTTGAGCCGCAGGGCATGCAAAAGCTGGTACGCGACATCCGGGACGTGGAACTGGCGCTGGGCGACGGTGTCAAACGCGTCTACGAAAGCGAAATGGGCGCCATGAAAAGATTGAGACGTAAACCAAGTACAGTGGTATCCTGATGCAGCATATTGTTTATTATACGACGACAATTTTATTGATCAGCGTAGGAGTTTTTATCTGGCTGGAGAGAAAGATACCATATACCAAGGGATTACCCGTCTTTCGGGACGGGTTCTGGGTGGATATGGTCTGGTATACATTGATACAAAGCTATTTTCTCAAGATCCTGATATTCGACTATATCATCACGCCGATGGATAAAGCCTGGCATTTATCCTCCCTGCATCTTGTCAGCTCCTGGCCCCTGGTGTTACAGGTGTTGTTCTTTTTGGTGGTGCATGACTTCTATATTTATTGGTTCCACCGGTGGCAGCATCATTCAAAGATCCTCTGGCGTACCCATGAAGCGCATCATTCCAATAAGGAGGTAGATTGGCTGGCGGGGACCCGCTCGCATGTGTTGGAGATCATCATCAACCAGACGGTGGAGTTTGCACCCATCGTCCTGTTGGGCGCCAACCCCATGGTCGTCCCGATCAAAGCCTTGCTGGATGCGGTATGGGGTATGTATATCCACTCCAACATAAATGTGCGGAGCGGCAAATTGCAGTACATTATCAATGGCCCGGAGATGCATCAATGGCATCATGCCAATGACAGAAGAGTTTTTTATGCCAATTTTTCTACCAAGCTGGCGTTGTGGGATTGGTTGTTCGGCACGGCTTTTTTACCATCCAGGGAGAAACCGGCAGAATTTGGGTTATATTACGATTATCCTAAGGATTATTTTCTTCAGCATGTGTTTTCCGTAAAGAGACTGGATGAGAACAAACTGGCGGAAAAACACCGGTGGTTCCGGGTTTATCATAACTTGCGGAAAAGGGTCCTGCAATGGATGACAAATAAAAAAGCGTTTAATGGCGTGGATATACCTGGGGATCGCATCCCTGTTCGAGATCTGCTGGACGTTTTGCCTGAAGTTCATGAGCGTGCCGAAGCTCAAGACCATTAGGTGGGCGTATTTTTTCTCCCGTCGGGAGCATTGGGAGATACTGCTGCCTTTTGCAGGCTATGTCGCTTTTGGGTTGGGCAACATCTTCTTTTTTTCCATGGCCATGAAACAGATATCCGCCACCACAGCCCTTGCCGCCTGGATGGGTCTGACCCTTGTCGGCACCAAACTGGCGGAGATATATCTCTTTAAGCAGCCTTCCAATTTTTATCAATTCCTGTATATGAGCCTGATACTGGTGGGTATCGTAGGGCTGAAACAGACCGATTAGAAGGCCTCCCGCAATTGCACGTTGAAGGCGGTGGAATGTTTGGCCATTCCATAGTCCACGCGAAGGTTCAGCTTTTCTTCCTTGCTGAGCATAAACCGGAGGCCGCCGCCATAGGTGTAGTGAAAGCCATCCAGCTCAAAATGCTTCGGGTCTTTGCTGACCTCGCCGGTGGCGGCAAAAGCCACCATCCCGACGCGCCAGAAAAGCAGACGCCGATATTCCGCCTGGTAAGCTGTCAGACATTTGTCGGTGAAACGACCGGCATAATATCCTCTCATCATATCGGCTCCTCCCAGCTCTTCCAGTTTCCGGAAAGGCGTATTACCCGAAGTAAGGCCGGCGATGCCCTGAAGGGCCAGTACGGATTTTTCCGACAGATGAAAGAACTTGCGAAAGTCCAGGCTAAAGACCTGGAAATTGAAGTCGCTGCCCAGGCTACGGTGGAACCATACATATTGCATTTCGGCAAATACGCCATGGTCGGGGCTATAGGCACTGTTTCTGGTATCCCAGGATACGATGGGACCGATGCCGGAAGTGTTGCCGCCGTAGCGGCCGGTGATCTGCTGTTTGTCAAAGAGGCCTCCCTGTATATAGTCCACCGCTCCGGAATGCTGGAACTCATAGGTCAGGCCAACGTATAATTTCCGGTGGACCCGTTGGAGGAATTGCGGATTGATGAAGTACTGTTTTTCCGTAAAAGGTTCTTCCGCCTCGAAATGGGTATGATTACCCAGTCCCCAGAACTTGTCCGGGAAATAGCTGTAGGATGCCTGAAAGCGGGCGATCCTGTTCTCGTGGGGGAAGAATATGGTAGAGTTCAGCACGACGATCAGCTGTTTTTTCAGGGTATAGAGCGCCAGTAAGTTGACATCGGAGGTTCTGATGCTTGTGTCGTGCTTTTCCATTTTGAAGAAGCGGGCGGCAATACCTCCGAATCCCCAGTCTGTCTCGAGCGATCGTACGACAAAGGGAAAGGCCAGCAGGTTTTTGGGCTGGGGGAGGGGGGATAGGTGCAGGCTGTCCGGAGCCAGGGGCTGCTGAGAGAAAATGGGAAGGCTGTAGATCAGGAACAGCACGAACAAGCCTGTTTTGAACATAATATGATGTCTTTCGGGATAGCTATAACAAAAATATGGGCGCAAAGATCACCGAAAAAACGACCCAATTTCTGTTTATGGAAAGTTAATCCCAATCTGGGACGGTGGTCCCGGGGGGTGATTATTCTTCTTTATTGATAATCAATGATATAAGAACTGGTATGCCAATTGAATTATCCCTGGCGTCCGTAACAATGAAAACTAATAAGTACCTAAATAACGAAACTATGAACACGCAAACAGCCCAGGAAACACAAGCAGCCCTTTTGAAGAATAAGATGATTGAATTGCAGAGCGCCTTGTTTTTTAACGATAGCACTTCTATTATAAAGTTGCCGACACATGTTATTTCTGAGATCGAGATTGATGAAGAAGAGCAGATCTGGTTTGTGATCCCCAAGCCTGTACAGCATATTGACGCTTTTGATAAAGAGGTACCTGCCAAGCTGGATTTCTTTAAAAAAGGAATGGACTTTTTTGTAAAGGTGACTGGAACGGCCTATATCATTAGTGATCTGGAAGAGATAGCGTATCACCCTACATTGTCTGTTGAAATGAAGGAGAGGATGAAAGGCGAGCGTGTGATCGCGATGAAATTGAAGATCCAGGACGCTGAGCTGGTGGATAATTCGCCGAAGCCTGCACAGAAGAACTGGTTTCAGGCGAGCAGGAGCCAACTGTCCAGCTGGTTTTTCTAAAACATATATCAACGCATATAACGATACCCTGACCCTTATAGCATACTGCGCGTGTTACATATAGGAAGCTGAGTCCGCGACTTTGTCGCGGATTTTCAGTTTTTAGACTTGTCGGGAGGGCCGAGCACAGCGAAGGCCGCGCGAAGCGCAATAGTTTAGCCTCTAAACAGACCCGGACCGCTTGCGGTCCGGAAAAAAACTCCAAAAACAAAAAAGGCCCACTGTAGAAACAGTCGACCTCTAACGATTGCTTGCCATATGAAAACTCTTTATATCGAACTTCTGATATTATCTCGTTTGATGACACAAATATAGGGTGGTTTTTTGGGGAGGAAAATACAACTTAGTGGTAATTCTATCATGCCAAAAGCAGGGGTTTGTCTGTGGAGCCCTTGCTGGTATTGATTTTGAGTAAAAAAAACATATGATGTCCAATGCGAAACCGCCGCTCTCACAAATGAGGGCGGCGGCTCGTTAAGATAAGATCCAATGGGTAATGGTACTCGAATGTGCATCCATCGGACTGTAAAGGTATGATTTGCTAATTATTTTGACAAATAAAAACTAAAAAAAGTAGCAATTTAAAAGAAGATCCTTATTTTTGACCAGATACAATTACTTAACTTTTCTGCTGAAGGAAATTAAGTAGCTTTCTTTATCATTTCCTAATTCTTAATCATTTAAAAATTCCGTTATGGCAACACAAGAAGCTGTGATGACCGTTCAGGACATCGCTAATCGTCTTTATGAGCATTGCAAAGTGGGCCAATATCAACAGGCCCAGGAAGAACTGTATGCCGACGATGCTGTCAGCATCGAGCCCGTTGGGGCTCCGGGGCCTCAATCTGTGAAAGGACGGGATGAGATTATCAAAAAAGGAGAGGGGTTCCAGGCATCCATTGAAGAGATCCATGGTGGCAGTGTTTCGCAACCCATCGTGGCGGGCAATCACTTCGCCCTTACGATCGCTATTGATGCAACTTTTAAAGGAATGGGAAGGATGCTCATGGAAGAAATAGCCGTATATGAGGTAAAGGATGGGAAAGTAGTCAAGGAGCAATTCTTCTACGCCGTGTAAATTATGTCTGCATGACTGATCAAAAGCGGTCCACCGTTGGCGGACCGCTTTTTTTATATTATATATGAAAATGGTTAATGTGTTTGTAAGCGGTTGAAAAGAAATCCTTTGAACTGTTGCCGGCATTCGTATTACCCGAAATTGTCTTATATTTTCCCTATAATACTTGTCCTCTTTTTTAGCCTTCTCTTTCTTTGGTAGTCTGTAACGATTGATTGTTCACCGCTCTAAACTTTCCATATGAAAAAAGCACGTCTACTCTTGCGAGGGGGTACCCTCCTTTTACTTCTTTGTATTCAGATCACTTTACATGCACAAAGCGATGGTCTTCCCAGAGGGGCGCAACTGCCTTACACCCGTTATGAGGCGGAGGATGCCCGACTATCGGGCGGTGCATCCTTACAGCAGTCCCCCCAGTTTATACAGGCCGATATTGCTTCGGAGGCATCCAACCAGAAATATGTATCTCTTTCTGCCAATGGTGCTGCTGTGACCTGGAAACTGTCTGCTGCTGCGCAGGGTTTTGACCTGCGGTTTACCATGCCTGATAATACGTCGGGCACTGGCCAGGCGGGATCATTGGGGTTGTATGTCAATGGCGTAAAGATCCAGAACATCGATCTGTCGTCTTATTGGGCTTACCAGTATTTTGTTACGGGCGGTTCCGACCCTTATCAGACGCCCAAGGAAAAGACATGGATGCGATTTGACGAGGTGCATTTCAAATTGACCGCTGTCTTAAATGCCGGGGACTCCGTCCGGATACAAAAAGATAATGGGGATGGGTTGACCTATGGGGTCGATTTTATCGAAATGGAGTCTGTACCTGGGGTCATTGCGCAGCCGGCCAATTATCTTTCCGTCACGAGCTATGGGGCAGTGGCGGATGACAACAACGACGATCTTTCCGCCTTTAACGCGTGTATCAGCGCCGCGGCCGCACAAGGGAAGAATGTCTATATCCCTGCCGGAAGGTTTCTGTTGAGCGATAAGTTGACGCTGATGGTCAGCAATGTTAAGATCATGGGGGCGGGTATCTGGCATACCTACCTGTATTTCTCCACCGATAAACAATTTTATGGGGGCATCTATGCCAGGGCGAGCAATGTGGAGATCTCGAATTTTTCCATGAATACGGCCAATAACGATCGTCTGAAATATGACGAGGCGAATGCCCGGGTGCCGGGCGACCCTTATAAGATCTACAAAGGCTTTATGGGTACTTATGGCTCCAACTCCCTTATTCACGATGTATGGGTGGAACATTTCGAATGCGGGTTCTGGATCGCCGGCTATGATCCTCCGCTGCCTGTGGATATCACACAGAACCTTACCATTTCCAATTGCCGTATCCGGAACAACTATGCGGATGGGGTTAATTTTTGCCAGGGTACCAGCAATTCCGTCGTGGAGAACTGCAGCTTCCGGAACAATGGCGACGATGCCATGGCCGTGTGGCCCAATAACGATGCGGGTGTCAATCAGCCCTGTATCAATGATATCTTTCGTAACAACACGGTGGAGAACAACTGGCGTGCGGGAGGGGCTGCCATCTTCGGCGGTTATGGTCATCAGATACATCACTGTGTGATAAAGGACGGTGTCGCGGGGTCGGGCATAAGGTTTACCAACGATTTCTCCGGCTTTACCTTTGACAATACCCATACGCCTATCCGGGTGTATGAGAATACGATCACGGCGTGTGGTACGAGCTATGACATCTGGAATCAGAAAAGAGGGGCCGTCGAATTTTATGCCAATACAGGGATCTTCAATCTGCAGTTCGACAACAACGATATCAACAATTCCCAGCGGGATGGGGTACAGTTGTTCGGCAACAATATTTATAACCTGACATTCAATAATACCCATATCAACGGTACGGGACTGGATACGGTAACCCGTAATGTGCAGCAGGACATTTACGGAGGCTTTGGGATTTATTGTCAGGCCAATTCACAGACCTGTACTTTTAACAAACTGACGGTGACGAATGCCGAGTCAGGCACGTATATCAACCGGAACACATCCTTTCAACTGATCATCACGGATGTCACCGTGCCGGTGACGGGTGTGAGCATCAATCCCGGTGGCGATACGACGGTGGGGTTGGGGCAGACCATACAATTGAGCGCCGTGATTGCACCTGTCGACGCGACGAACAAAAATGTCACCTGGGCCTCTTCGAACACGGCTGCCGTCACGGTGGATGCGACGGGAAAGATCACGGCTGCGGGCATCGGAACCGCGAATATCACGGTCACTACGGCCGATGGGGCTAAGACGGCTGTAAAAAAGGTAACTGTTGCGCCAGCTGTCAATATCATAGCTACTGATGCTTCCGCCAGTAAGAGCGGGGACCCGGGTGTGTTTACCATCAGTACAGCGGGCATTACACAGAATGTGACTGTACAGTATCGCATCGGTGGAACGGCTTCTGCCGCAAACTATAGCCCCGCATTACCAGGATCGGTCACGCTGACCCCTTCGGTCCTTTCGCAAACCATTACCATCACACCCATCGATGACCACACATTCACTGGTCCCAAAACATTGACACTCACTTTGCTGCCCGGCAGCGGGTATAAACTGGGCGGGGATACTACGGCTACCATCACTATTGCGGATATCAATAACCCTCCTTGTGTGGCTCCTGTCATTGCACAGGTGTCCGGCACTCCTCCTGTCGTCGACCAAAACATAGAGTCAGTGTGGGGCATTGCTCCTGTGAAAACCATCTCCAATGTGGTCATCGGGTCGGTGCCTTCGGGTTACGGCGGTTCGTGGAGGGCCTTGTATGATAATACCAACCTGTATATTCTTGTACAGGTGAATGATGCCACCAAGGTAAATGACTCCGGCGGCAACTGGTGGATGGATGATGCGGTGGAAGTATTTATTGATGGGGATAACAGCAAGGGAACTACTTATGACGGCGTGAACGATTTTCAGCTGGGCTTCCGCTGGAACGACAATACGCTGCATGTAGGCGGCAATTCAGTGAACAGGACCACGGGTATCAATTTTTCGATGTGCGGCACTGCCACGGGTTATAACCTGGAGGTGGCTATTCCCTGGAGCACCATCGGTGTCACGCCTGCCCTGGGAAAACCTATCGGGTTGGACATCCAGTTGGATAATGACGATAATGGCGGGGACCGGGATGCGCAGGTGACCACTTTTGCCACGAATACCACGGCTTTCCAGAACCCATCTGTATTTGGTACGGTGTATCTTACCACCTGCAGCGGCAGCACCAACCATGCGCCTGTCGCGAATGCGGGACCGGACCAGGTGTTGAATGCAGGTACTACGAGTACTTTATTGCAAGGGTCAGGTTCCGACCCTGACGGGAATACCATTACTTATCACTGGACACAGGTAAGCGGTCCCGTGGTGAACTTCAGTAATGCCAATATAGCGGCTCCGACGGTGACGGGTCTGACCAACGGCAATACCTATGTTTTCCAGCTTTCCGTCAGCGATGGTTCCCTGTCGGCTACCGACCAGGTGCAAGTGACGGTGAATACAGGCTCTGGCGGGCAGCCGGGGACGGTGATATGTTATCAACCTTCGGGGACTATTACGGTAGATGGCAATCTGAATGAAAGTTCCTGGAAGATCAACCAGTCTATCAGCAAGGCTGTCATCGGCAGCAGCACCAATACGGCCGGCTTTGGGGTATTATGGGACAATAACAATCTGTATATAGGCGCGAAAGTACTGGATGGGACGCTGTTCAGCGGCGCTGCCAATGCATGGGACAATGATGCGGTGGAGATCTTTATCGATGCCAACAACAATAAGCTGACCAGCTATGACGGCAGGGACAACCAGCTTATAAAAGGCTACAACAACAGCCAGGTCTTTATGAAGGTGAGCATCACCGGCGTACAGCATGCCTGGGCTGCGATAGCCGGCGGCTATAGCGTCGAGATAAGCATTCCCTGGTCGCAGCTGGGGCTTACTCCTTCGGCAGGAATGTCCATCGGGTTTGACATCGGATATGACAATGCCGACAACAGCAGCGGTCGCAATGCCCAATATGTCTGGTGGGGGACTATCAATGACTACCAGAATACATCGGCTTTCGGCACGCTGACGCTGACCAGTGGCCCGGCGCCAGCTGCCCGGCAGACGGGGGCCGTGACGGGCATGTCGCAGACCATTGCCGGTGGAGCCGGCGTCTTCGATCTTGTCATTACGCCCAATCCTGTGGACGGTGGGCAGGCGAAAGCGCTTATCACGGGTGATGTAGCGTCAGGGTTGCTACAGGTGTATGATATTTCCGGCAAGATCGTTTTTCAGAGACAAATACGGACAGGGGACATATTGGATCTGCAGATGCTGGCCAAGGGAATATATATAGTGAAGTTTATTACGGGTAACAGGGTGCTTAGCAAGAAGCTATTGATCGCGCAGTAAGTAAATATAAAACGGCCCGATATCGGGCCGTTTTACTTTGCGTATATTTGTACCATGATATTATATATCAAGAACATGGTATGCCCCCGGTGTATACTGGCGGTGAAACAGGAGCTAGGAAAATTGACAGATCAACCAAATACCGTAACGCTGGGCGAAGTGACGCTGGAAAAGCCGCTGCCGGAAAAAGACCTGCAGTTATTCAGGGAGAGGTTGGAAGCATTGGGTTTCGAGCTGTTGGACGATCAGCGGCAGAAACAAATAGAGAAAATAAAGAACCTGCTGGTGTCTCTTGTCCAGAAGGGGGAACTGGAAGAGCATTTCAGTCTGAGCGCTTATCTGGGGAAGGCGTTGGATAAGGAGTATACGACAGTCAGCCGTCTGTTCTCCGAAGTGGAGGGTATGACGATAGAGCAGTATTTCATCCTGCTGAAAATGGAAAAAGTAAAGGAGTGGCTGGCTTATGACGAGCTGACCCTTAGTGAGATCGCCTGGAAGCTGGGGTATAGCAGCACGGCGCATCTGTCCGCACAGTTCAAAAAAATGACAGGTCTTACTCCCAGTCATTTTAAAAAGACGGGTAATAGCCGGCGTACTCCCTTGGACAAAATTCTATAACTTTTTTACAAGATAATGTAACATTCCTGCCAGCTATCCGGCCGACATTTGTCATATGACAAAGAAGCAATTTTCGGTCACGGGTATGAGCTGCGCCAGTTGCGCTGTCAGCGTAGAGACGATCCTCTCGTCCCGGGAGGGTGTTAGCCGGGCCTCCGTCAGCTTTCCCAATCACAGTGTCCAGGTGGAATATACACCGGAGAAGATCACGCCGCAGCAGATGAAGGCGGCCTTGCAGGATATAGGGTATGATCTGCTGGTGGACGAGTCGGAAGAAGGCAGGGAGAAGCTGGAAGCGATACAAAAAGAGGAGTTGATGCGTCTGCGCAGGCGGACCCTAGCGGCAATTGTTTTATCAGCGCCACTGGTGGTTGTCGGTATGTTCTTTATGGACCTTCCCTATGTCAATTATTGGATGTGGCTGTTGGCGTCCCCTGTGGTGCTCTGGCTGGGCCGGGGTTTTTTTATCAATGCCTGGAAGCAGGCTCTTCATCGCAGGGCTAATATGGATACGCTGGTGGCGTTGAGCACGGGCATCAGCTATATTTTCAGTGTGTTCAATACCTTATTTCCTTCTTACTGGCACAAGAGGGGATTGCATGCCCATGTTTATTTCGAAGCGTCTGCCGTGGTCGTGGCGTTTATACTGCTGGGTAAGTTGTTGGAGGAAAGGGCGAAGGCCCGTACTTCCTCGGCTATCAGGAAGCTGATGGGGCTGCAGCCCAAGACGGTGGCGATCGTCCGGGAAGATGGGACTGTGATGAATATACCCCTGACCCAGGTGTCGATGGGGGATGTGCTGTTGGTGCGACCGGGGGAGCGGATACCTGTGGACGGCAGGATAACGGAGGGGAATAGTTATGTAGACGAGAGCATGATCAGCGGCGAGCCGATTGCCGTGGCAAAGGTTGCGGGAGAGCGGGTATTTGCGGGAACTATTAATCAGAAGGGAAGTTTCCGGTTTGTCGCCGAGAAAGTGGGTGGGGAGACATTGTTATCTCATATCATACGTATGGTACAGGAGGCGCAAAGCAGTAAAGCTCCTGTGCAGAAGCTGGTGGATAAACTGGCGGGCATCTTTGTTCCTGTGGTCATCGGTCTGGCGCTGCTGTCATTTATATTATGGTGGGCATTGGGTGGGGATCATGGGGTGACCTATGGTATTTTATCCATGGTCACCGTGCTGGTGATCGCCTGTCCCTGTGCATTGGGTCTGGCTACGCCCACGGCGATCATGGTAGGAGTGGGGAAGGGGGCGGAGCAGGGCATTTTGATAAGGGATGCGGAAAACCTGGAAAGAGCGTACAAGGTCAGCGACCTTGTACTTGACAAGACGGGGACGATCACAGAGGGCAGGCCGGTGGTGACGGAAATACTTTGGGTGGGCGCCGGGGAACGGGATATCCTGTCCCTGCGGCATATCCTGTTCTCTTTGGAGCAGGCCTCCGAGCATCCGCTGGCGGCGGCGGTGGTCGAAAAGCTGAAAAATGAGGCGCATCCGGAAAAGATTGTCAATATCGAGTCCTTAACAGGAAGAGGTGTTCGCGGGCAATACGAAGGTCGTGTGTACCTGGTGGGTAACCGGCAGCTGTTGGAAGAGCAGGGTATTGTCCTTGCGTCTGGCATCCATCAATGGGCAGCTGAAAAACGTGCAGCTGCGCAAACCGTGGTATTCTTTGCCGACGAAAGGACAGTGCTGGCGGGCATCGCTATAGAGGACAGCATCAGGCCCTCAGCAGGGGCGGCTATTACCGCTTTGCAGAAAGCGGGCATAACTGTTCATATGTTGACGGGGGACAATCCGCAGACTGCTGCCGCGGTGGCGGCCAAGGTGGGGATAGTTTCATTCCAGGCGGAAGTCCTGCCTGATGGAAAGTCGGAATTCGTCCGGCAGTTGCAACAGGAAGGAAAAACGGTCGCTATGGCGGGCGATGGTATCAATGACAGTCAGGCTCTTGCGCAGGCGGATGTCAGCATCGCCATGGGGACGGGCAGTGATATCGCCCTTGATGTAGCGGGTATCACACTGTTGTCGGACGATCTTACCAGGGTACCGGCAGCGATCAAACTTTCAAAGGCGACTGTGAGCGCCATACGGCAGAACCTTTTCTGGGCCTTTATTTATAACCTGGTAGGCATTCCGGTGGCTGCGGGCCTCCTGTATCCTATCAATGGATTTCTCCTCAATCCCATGATCGCGGGAGGAGCGATGGCGCTTAGCAGCGTCAGCGTAGTCAGCAATAGTTTACGTTTAAAATTAAAAAGAATATGAAGACCTTACAATTCAAGACAAACATCAATTGCAGCGGATGTGTCGCCCGAGTAACCCCAAAACTCAACCAGGTGGACGGTATCAGCTCCTGGAAGGTAGATACGGATAACCCGGACAAGATACTTACCGTGGAAGGGGAGAACCTTTCCAATGGATCAATCGAAGAGGCAGTAAAGAAAGTGGGTTTTAACATACAACCACTGCAATAAAGTCTTATCTTTTCTTATCTTTGGGCAATGTCATTCGTCAGGACCATACAGTGGAAGGCATTGTTGATGTTGGCCGTATTTGCGGTCAATTTCATGGTGATCTGTCATTGTTCGGTCCGGACGATGGTCCCCGCCTGCTGTGCAAAAAAGGAAACCAGGCATCCCTGTAATGATGACAATGGGTGCAGCGGTATGCATGCGGTGAAGTTCAACCTGTTGGAGAAGCAGGCTGCGCCTTATGTCGAGCTTGCTCCTGTATATGCAATTGTCCTTACAAGGGAAGAACTGGTTTTGAAAAATGACCCCGGGCCCAGGCGGGTTTTCTCCGATAAAGCGTTTTACACCGGCTCTCCTCCGGACCTTCAGTCGCTGTACCAATGTTTTCGCATTTGATGATTGATTAGACAGATCAACAGACGTCTTTTATTGTATAACTATTCAATTTGTCAAAAATGAAAAATATTTTGCTGGCAGTAGCACTGCTGTTCTCTTATCAATTATTTGCACAAAATCCATCGGATATATTAACGGCTTATTACGGGGTCAAGGACGCCCTGACGGCAGATGATGCCAATGCGGCTTCTGTCAAAGCCGGAGAGCTCCTGACAGCTATCGACAAAGTCGACATGAGCAAGCTGAACGAAAAAGAGCATAAAGCTTTTATGGGCTTAAAAGACAAGCTGACTTTTGATGCAAGACATATCTCGGAAAAAAAGGAGGTCGCTCATCAACGGGAGCATTTTGTCAATCTGTCCGTCAACATGCTGGCGTTGGCCAAGGCCGTCAAACTGTCCACGCAGCCCATTTACGAGGAGTTCTGTCCGATGAAGAAGGCTTCGTGGCTTAGCAATGACCCTGCTATCAAGAACCCTTATTATGGTAACGCCATGCTTACTTGCGGCAAGGTGCAAACAACTTTGAAACCTTAACCAGACACCGGTATGAAAGTATTCTTCGTATGCCTTTTGGCATGTGGGATCGTACTGCCTGTTCTTGCCCAGATGCACCATCAAACGATGGAAATGGGAGGAAGGAAGGGTGGGCGTGTGGTCTATCATTTATATATCAGGGATACAACCGTCAACTACACCGGCAAAAAGGTAAACGCTATCGCGGTGAATGGCACGATACCGGGCCCCACGCTATATTTTACGGAAGGTGACACGGCGGAGATCCATATCCACAACGAGATGATGATGGAAACTTCGGTGCACTGGCATGGACTCATCCTGCCGAATAAATACGATGGCGTATCTTATCTGACCACTCCTCCCATCAAGGCGATGGAAACCTACGTGGCTACCTTCCCTATCATACAGAACGGGACCTATTGGTATCATTCCCATACGATGCTTCAGGAGCAAAGCGGGCAGTATGGCGCTTTTATCATCCGGAAGAGAGAGCCGGAACTGATGAAAGAATACACCATCCTGCTCAGCGACTGGACGAATGAAAAACCGGAACAGGTACAGCGGAGGCTGCATAACGCCACGGATTGGTATGCGATAAAAAAGCGGAGCGTGCAGGATTATGCCGAAGCCATTAAGCATAAGCATTTTGGAACCAAGCTCACGAATGAGAGAAAGAGGATGCTGGCAATGGATGTGAGCGATGTGTATTACGACCGTTTTTTTGCGAATGGCGTCCAGCAGGACGAGCGGTCGAAGGACCTGGGTCTGAAGCCGGGGGACAAGGTGCATCTACGTATCATCAACGGCAGCTCTTCCACGTATTTCTGGCTGACCTATGCAGGAGGCAGGCTGTCGGTGACAGCCAATGACGGCAAGGACGTGGAGCCTGTAGAGGTAGATCGTCTGATCGTTGGAACGGCGGAGACTTATGATGTTGTCGTCACTATCCCTGACAAAGGCAGCTATGAGTTCCTTGCTACATCCGAGGACAGGACGGGTTCCGCCTCTGTGTGGCTGGGTGAGGGAGAGAAGATGAAGGCAAAGCCTCTGCCGAGGCTGGATTATTTCGAGGGCATGAAGATGATGAATGACATGATGAAGGGGAATGGGGAGATGAACGATATGGGTATGCAGATGACCCATCAGGTGATGGACATGAATACCGTGATGTATAGAGAAACCATCGGCAAGACTCTGAACTATGGCATGCTGCGTTCGCCTGAGAAGACGACCCTGCCGGAAGGCCCTATGAAAGTTTTGAGATTCAATCTGACGGGGAACATGAACCGTTATGTCTGGACCATCGACAACAAAGCCGTGTCTGAGACGGACAGGATCCTGATAAAAAAGGGGGAGAACGTGCGGATCATCCTTTACAACGGCACGATGATGCGTCATCCCATGCACCTGCATGGTCATTTCTTCCGGCTGTTGAATGGCCAAGGTGATTATGCGCCTCTTAAAAATACCGTGGACATCATGCCTATGGAGACGGATACGCTGGAGTTTGCGGCTACCGAGAGCGGGGACTGGTTTTTTCACTGTCATATCCTATATCATATGATGAGCGGTATGGGAAGAATATTCCACTATGAAGATTCACCGCCTGATCCGGACCTGGGCGATCCGAAGAAAGCGTTGCAAAAAGTGTATGCGGACGACCGTACCCTCTACCCCATGGCAAGTGTGGGATTGGAGAGTAATGGCAGTGACGGGGAAGTGATCGTTGCTAACAGACGATACAGGTTGCAGACGGAGTGGCGGATAGGTACGGACCAGGAGAAGGGGTATGAAAGCGAGACACATTTTGGAAGGTATCTGGGGAGGATGCAGTTCTGGCTACCTTATATCGGGTGGGACTTCCGTTATCGCAGGGGGGGTGTTACGGAAAAGACCCTTTTCGGGCAGGAAGATACAAAGAACAAACGGTCCGTGTTGTGTCTGGGGGTGCAATACACTCTACCTTTCCTGGTGATTGCGGATGCCCGGGTGGATATGAAGGGTTATGTCCGTCTGCAGCTGGGGCGGGAGGATGTCCCTGTTACCAGCAGGCTGCGGTTCAATTTTATGGTGAATACGGATAAGGAATATATGGCGGGCTTCAGGTATATTTTTACCAAGTATTTCGGGTTGTCAACCCATTATGACAGCGATATGGGATTCGGTGCGGGTGTCACGTTCAACTACTAAGGGTGTTATAACTTTTAGTTATTGATCATTACCAATTGCCATTTCCCGGGAATAAGGAGATGTTGGACCTTTGGGGTATGGAAAAGGTAAATTTTCTCGACAGGAGCATCACCGCAAGGGAGGTGATCTTTGTACTGGCAGCGATCTTATGTCTTACTCCGGTGGTATCTCCGCCCATCGCTCTGGTGATGGGGCTGGTAATCGCGCAATGGGTAGGGCATCCTTATATTCATCTGAACCATCGGGCAACGCATATCCTGCTGCAGGTGTCCGTGGTAGGTCTTGGGTTCGGCATGGATATACATAGTGCGGCAAAGGCAGGTGGCTCCGGGTTGTGGCTGACGGTAGCGGCGATTGCAGGAACTTTGGGGACGGGGGTGCTTCTGGGCAGGCTTTTTCGTCTGGATAAAAAAACAGCGTATTTAGTATCGGCGGGCACGGCCATCTGCGGCGGCAGCGCCATAGCGGCGCTTTCCCCTGTCATCAAGGCGGAGGAGAAGCAGGTGTCCGTAGCCCTCGGTATCGTGTTTATCCTCAATTCGGCGGCGTTGTTTATTTTTCCTGCCGTGGGGCATCTGATGCATCTTTCGCAGGATCAATTCGGTTTATGGAGCGCTATTGCCATACATGACACCAGTTCTGTAGTTGGGGCTGCCGGAAGGTATGGCAGCGAGGCGCTGCAAGTGGCTACGACGGTAAAACTGGCCAGGGCCTTATGGATCATCCCGGTGGCGTTTTTGTCCATGTTTATCTTTAAGCACAAAGGCGCCCGGCCCAGGATCCCTTGGTTCATCGGCTTATTTGTCCTGGCGATGGTGGCGCATACTTATATCCCGGGTATACAGCTAATGAGCCATTATGTAGTGACCACGGCTCATGCGGGGCTTACGTTGACGCTTTTCCTCATTGGGAGCGGTTTGTCAAAAAAGGTATTAGTGTCAGTGGGTGTCAGGCCGTTGGTACAGGGTGTAATATTATGGCTGATCATTGCTGCCTTATCGTTGTGGGCTGTGGTTGCGATAGGGTAGATACAGGTACAGGATTTCTACAGAATTGCTACAGATATTTAAGTTTTGTTAACCTGACACCAGTTTGCACCGGGCATGAATTATAGCAAAATCGAAAGGGATGTAGAAGAATTTGTACGAAATACCTATATTTCTTCCGACAGACAGTATCCCTATCACAATCTGGATCATACGATAGATGTTGTTCAACGTGCTGCTGAAATAGCCGAATACTTTCTGTTGCCGGCAACGGAGATGTTTATTGTAAAAGTTGCTGCCTGGTTTCATGATATTGGTCATCTTACGGGCGATGTGTCTGGTCATGAGCAACGGGGGGTAGAGGTCATGGAGGGCTGTCTGGGGCCGTTGAGAGTGTCTGATACGTTAATAACCTCCATGGCCGGCGCCATCATGGCGACGAAGTATCCATCCTTTCCTCGTGCGTTGTATGAAGAGATACTTTGCGACGCAGATACCTTTCATTTCGGTACTCCCAGGTTCAAGGAGACGGATGAATTGGTGAGAAAGGAAGTGGAGCTGCGGACAGGGCAGGTATTTAAGGACTGGCATGCCAGGAGTATCAGGCTCCTGGAGGAGCACCGATTTTTTACAAAGTATTGTCAGCAGCTGCTGGCAGCGGGGAAGCAGGAGAATATCAGGTGGCTGAGAAGTTTGTCCTGATGGGGCTTTAGCACTTCACCGTCTTTTTCTTTTTACCCAGGCTTCCTCTATCCTCTATTTTTTTGATATAGGTGATTGCGTCCGGCACTTTACAGTCTGTGCCGTCCGTGACCACTTTTACGACGCCTATTTTTTTTGCGGTGGCGACGGCGTCCTGCATCAGGGGGGTGACATAAGCGCCTACGGAAATAATAAATCCATTCATGTTATAGCGTACGCGGTTGGGGGATGTGTGAATGGTCTTTGTTATGCGTCCCAGTAAGGACTTTAACGTCTTCAGGTCCAGTTGATCGTCCGGCTTTAATGCCACGAGGTTGGACAGTGTAGCCCAGCCGGCGGCGGCTATATTCGGCTTGTTGTCGTCGATCCATTCCATTGCCAGCTCGTATCCATAACGGCCTTCGGCGGCCACCCAAGGGACGGTGTACTCACATATGTTGTCGGAATGGGCTTGTTTTACCCATGTTTGCAGGTCACTCTTTGTCATTTTTTCGTCGTCGGCAATGAGGCCGGCGAGGTACATGGCGTCGGCGTTACCGGTGGCATACAGGTCTTTTGCCAGTTGGTAATCCTTTTTTATCTTTTTTTGGATGGGTTTCAGATCGGCGACCTTTACGCCAAAGAGGGGTTCTTTTACACCGTGTTTCAGGAGTATATTTTTTATCTGGGGAGAGCCCAACGATTCCAGTTGGGTCATTATTTCTTTGACTGTCATACAATCAAGATAAATAAAAACTATGGCTTCCGCAAGAGCCGCCCTATTCAATGTAGTACTCGGACCCTTGTTTCTTATACTGTGTACTTTCCCTGACCTGTTTGCCGCCGACCGTCCTGGTGCGTTTTATCTGCCGGGTGATCTCAAATAATATTTCGTCGAGGGGCTCGTCCGTGACTTTTAGGGTCACGGTTTGGTCTTCAAGTTCCGGCGCCGCCTTGATAGTGACATGTAATTTCCGGTTGAATGTTTCCAGCACGCTGCTCAGCGGCTCGTGGTCGAATTCCAACTCGCCTGTGCGCCATGAGGTGACCGCCAGTGCGTTTGCGACCATATGTTTGGATAATGAGGTCGTAGTCAGGTGGGTATCGTTTGCAGATGAGGGGTGTTTAATAGTGGGGGAAGAGCCGGTGATGTCTGAACGAAGTTTGTCTCCTGCGAACAGTGCTTTTTCATTGGGTGCCAGGAAGAGGGTGTCCATTGTGGTCACTCCGGTCTTTGCCGTGGCCCGTGCTGCCGTCAGCATGACCTTGCCTTCTACCAGTGTGACTTCGATTGCCTTAGGGTTGTATGCCTTTACGTTGAACTTTGTTCCCAGTACCCGGGTGGTAAGCCCCTGTGTATGCACCAGGAATGGGTGCTCTTTGTCGCTCTTTACTTCGAAATAGGCTTCCCCTTCCAGGAATATCTCGCGAAGATGCTGACCGAAATCGGTCGCATAATGCAATTTACTGCCCGCATTCAACCAGACAAGGGTCCCATCGATCAGCTGGATCTTTCGCAGGGAGTCAGTCTCTATATCGGTGATGGCCAGGCTGGGTTTTTCTTTTTCGGAGGGGCTTGTCCGGTACATCAACAGGACGCTGGTGAGGACGACCGCCAGTATGCCGGCGGCTACGGCGGCATAGCGTAGGTATTTCTTCCGTGGATGTATGGGCCGTACCTTGATGTCCGACTGAATATTGTTGAACATTTCCGCTTTCAGGTCACCCGCTTGCATCTCGTTGAACAGCGTATCGATGGATTTTCCCGAATCCATGGAATTATACCAGGCTTCCAGGAAGTCTTTTTCAGCAGGCGTAGCCTTGCCATCGAGGTATTTTTTCGCCAGTTCGGCTAATTTCTCCTTGTCTATCATATTGGAGGCTGAAGTTAAAAATTATATCTCATTCCCAGTTGCATCTGCCACCTGGACTGTGACAGATCGGTCTGGTATGGTGTTGAAGGATGCTCCCAGATGTAGATGGGATACCCCGCACGGGTTGTGCCTGTGGGGCGGAGACCTACGCTGGCCGATGAGTTGAACAGGTCGGATGAGAAGTAGGCTTTCCCCCAGTTCTTATTCAGCAGATTGGTCAGGTTGAAGATATCCCAGGTAATGGTGATGGAGCTTCCCGACTTTTCTGAAATGGCAAATGTTTCGGAGATACGGATATCCGCGTTGATATTCCAGGGTGTGCGTGCCGCATTACGCTGGGTGAATTGACCCCGGTGGTCCCGCAGGTATGGCGTAGCTTCGATATATCTTTCGAACTCCTGCGCCTGGTCTGCATCTGTTTTATAGACGATGGTATTGTCGGATAAAGTGATATTGCCGGTCTGGAAGAAATTGATCATCTCGGAAGGCTTGGGTATATAGACCAGGGCCACCTGTTGACCTGTTCCCTGCAGGTTGATGGGGCTGTTGACGAATCCATAGGTGAAGGGGGCGCCGGAGGTTGCACTGAAGAACAGGTTGATATTGGTCTGGTAGCGACGCTGTTCCCCGTATACGGTGTGATAGTTGGCCATAGCGATGATCCGGTGACGGACATCGAAGTTCGACCAGGCGAGGCTCGCGTTGTTGGGGTTCAGGGACTGGTTTAGCTGCCAGTTGGACTCCATGGAGTTGCGGATGCCGTTGGCGATGTCTTTTGACTGGCCGTAGGTATAGGCGCTGCTGACATCCAGGCCGAAGGGGAAGGTTTTTGTCAGCTGGGCGGTGAGGCTGTACCGGTAGCCTTTTGTTGTATTTGTCAGCAGGTACATGGCGGTAAAAGCGGGGTCGACAGGTTTGCCTGTAAAGATGGGCTGCTGGCGGCGGGTATCATACTGGAAGTAGTTTACGCTATCCTGCTGGTTGATCTGCTTGAACTGTACGTCGTACAATGTCTTTGTATAAACGCCTTCGAGCGTTAGCTTATAGCCGTCTTTGAATTTCACGTCCAGGGCCGCGCTGGTGCGCCATACCTGGGGCATTTTGAAATGGTTGTCAATGAGGTCTATCTGGGTAGGGCCGTTGACATCCAGGGCCGAAGAGCCATTCTCATTGACAGCGGAGGCTGCGATCCCTTTATTTGAAGGCTTGCGTGGGTCCGTGCCGGGATTAGGGACAGTAGGCGGCACCGGTGGTTCTGCGGTGGGGTTGCCGACGTAGTTATACCGTTTGTCGAAGGACCCATAGGTATTGCCGTTGTTGTAGAAGGCATAACCCAGCCAGGCAAACGGTATGCGACCGATGAAGATGCCTGAGCCCCCACGTAAGACTACGCTTTTGTCGCCTTTAATGTCGAAGTTGAATCCAATGCGGGGAGATGGCTGTACCTGACCCAGGTATTCATTCCGGATGTTGCCCGGCCTGGTGTAGGTGTATGTGGAGCCATAGAATAAGTCCTGCATGGCATTTCTGGCTTTCAGGGACAAAGGCTGCTTGCTGGGGATATCAGTCATGTCCAACCGCAGGCCGGGGATCAGTTTGAACCGGGGGCTTAGGATGATCTCATCTTGTACATAAACACTATATAGATTGACATTGAACTTAGCACTGGGATGGGAGAGCTGGTAATCCCGGTCCTGGTTGACGTAGTTGAAATTACCCCGGATACGGCTGGGTTGTCCTGCGATGAAATCGCTGATGGATGCGTAGTCTATGCGGCCGTTGGGAGAGTTCAGAAAGCCATAGGTAATATTGTACAATTCGTTGTGAGTGCCGATCGTAAAGGTGTGATTGCCTTTGAAGATCGTGAGATTGTCGGTGATCTCCAGGCTGTTTTGCCGGAGGTTGAATACGCTGGCTTCCCGGTCGGTACCCAACAGGATGGTGGTGCCCAGGGTATTGCCGGCTATTTGTATCTGTGGATAGTAAGCGTAGGACAGCGGGTCCCGGTAATCTTTCACGGCGGTGTATCCGACGATCAGGCTGTTGGCCACGGAAGGGTTGAAACGTGATTTCAGCTCTGCCACTGTAGCTACCTGGTTATTATGCTGTATGTAGTCGATGCTGGAGAAACGGAAGTTTTGGTCGTCCCGTGTCAGGTTGGTTGCTTCGGAGAGGACGATATTGCTTCGGATGGCCAGCTGGTGTTTGTCGGAGATATTCCAGTCCAAGCGGTTGAAGAATTTCTTCGATCTGGAATAGATATTGTAGGCGCCCGCCGTGCCTGGGTCGAAACCGAATCCGCTGCCTTTATAAAAAGCGGTGATCTGGCCTGCCTGCTCCTGTGTGAAGATATTCTGTACGAAGGGAGATGCGGCAGTGGTGGTCAGGGGCTCGACTCTGTCTGTGATCTCTGCGTTTGTGAAGAAGAACAATTTATCTCTGATAATGGGGAAGCCAACCCGGAAGCCGGCTTGTGCGTCATGAAAATCCCCGGGCATGGAGCCTGTGCCGCCGACCCTGTCCTTGCCGATCAGGGTTGCGTTGCGACCGAATCCGTATATGGAGCCTGTGACGGTATTGCTGCCGCTGCGGGTTACGGCATTGATGCTACCACCGGTGAAGTTGCCGATCTTTACGTCGAAAGGCGCGATATAGACCTGGATATCCTGGATGGCATCGATGGATATGGAATTGGTGCGGGTGCTGCTGCCTATCTGTCCGGAGGTACCTGTCTGGCCGCCGAGGGAAGGGCTGAACCCGATGGCATCATTGTTGATGGCGCCGTCGATGGTGACGTTGTTATAGCGGAAGTTAGTGCCTGTAAAAGAATTTCCGTTGAATTGGGGGGTCAGCTTGGTATAATCCTGGAAGCTCCTGGCGCTGGCGGGGATATTGCGCATCTGGGCACCGGTGACGTTGTAGCCGGCGCCCGTGGAATTAGCGCGGGTGCGGTTGTTCTTTACCACGACCTCCGTCAGTGTCCTGGCGGCGGACTCCATGACGAAATCCAGGATGACGGGGTCGCCCAGTCCGATGTTGAGATTGTCCTGCACTTTTTCACGCATACCCACGGCAGTGGCCTTGACGGTGTAGGGGCCGCCGACTCTCAGGTTCACCAGGTAATACCGGCCCAGTTCATTGGTGGCCGTGACATACTGGGTACCCGTCGGGACGTGGATAACGGTGACGTTGGCGCCTATGACGAAACCATGGGTCTCATCGGTGACCCGCCCGCTCAGTGAGCCTGCAGTCTCCTGCGCCTGCACGCGCAGGAAGCCCAGGCCCAGCATCAGCAAGGCCAGCGAAAAATATTTTTTAATACGCATATTTGAAGGTCCTTTTACCTGAATAGTTGAATTGTACATCATTGAAATTTTCCGTTGCCGTTGAGGGGAATCCTTTGGGAGTATATTCATAGGTACGGGTTGTCCTGTAATTGGTGATCGTGTCGTACACGGGTACCGAGCCGGGAGAGGATGGGTCCAGGATCGTGCCGACTACCTGCGACGAAAGGATATTGTTCCTGTTCACCAGCGCCGCAGCTTCGCCCGGTAGCAAGGTACTATAGCGGAGATAGGGGAAGCTGGTGAAGGGGTTGGGTTTGTCGTCGAAAGTATAGACGGTGTATTGCATCAGGGTGGGACGTCCTTTCAGGTCCAGCCTGTCTTTTGTGATCCTGACGACATTGTTTCCTCCGGCATCGTAAGTGAAGGAATACAGGTAGATGAGGGGCAGTTTTAGAGGTACCTTTATGGAGTCCAGCACGCTCATCAGCTTGCCGGCAGCATCGTAATTGTATACCATCTTGCCGGTGTCGGTGAGGCTGGCATAATCCACGCGCCACGGTCTGCCGCCTGCGTCATAGGTCAAGGATTGAGTACTTTTATCATTGGCGACGGAGCCGGCGAGCTTATTGCCGTCATAGCTCAGGGCAAAGGAAGAAAGGGTTTGTCCTGCCTTCTGAAAGAGGTTCACCATTTTGCCGTCGTTGTCGTAGGAGGCAGTGAATGTAACCGCAGACGTCACATCATAATCCGCACTGACGACATCATACCGGGTCAGCGCTCCATTGGGCGAAACTCCCGGGCCTTTGGGGTCTACTCCTTTCTGACAACCGCCACCGAGGATGCCGCCCAGGATGCAAGCTATTGCCCAGATCGTGTAATATCCTTTCATTGATGAATGATTTATTTTCATGACAATGGTTATGATCAGTTAGAAAAAAAGACGTCGTTGATACCTGCCTTCTGATAGTTGACACAGCTCCTGAAACCCAGATAGTGGGTAGATCCTACGGCGTCCGGTCCCTTGTAAACATTTTGGTCTATCGAAAGGAGAATGGTGGAGATGGCCGGATAGAAATTGGTGCCGTTGCTGCGCACCAGCCAGCTGTCTACCCAGTTCTGACCGGTAGGACCTCCGCCGTCATAGTTATAGCCGGGGTAGAGGTTGAACAGCGCCAGCCAGTCACCTTTAGCCACGGGGAAATCTCCGTTGGCACTCGACTTGCCGCTGCGATAGGCCAGCACCCGGTAGTAACGGGGGAAAGCTGATTGGCCCGGGGCAGGGCGGGAATATAACTTACCTCCGTTGCGCATGACATCCGCGACATTGATCTCGAAAAAGGGAGCGTCCTCGGCAGAGCGGAAGCGGGCCAGGCCCTTTGCAACCAGGATCTCCCTGCCGATGCTGTCCGACACTTTATATCCCTGGTCGAACTGTGCATCATAAACATCCGGGCCTACCCCATAGATGGGAGCGATATAGATATCCAGCGAATCGGTGTTCTGATTGATGGATTGGTCAGAGTAGGGAGGAGTTACGTTGATGAAACGGATATATGCGCTGGAATCTTTGAACTTTGGCAGCTGATCAGGATGGTCTTTTACTACGAGCACATCCATCTGGTTTGAGAAGTGATTGATAGTTTCGCTTACGCCATAGATAGGCAGCGGGCTGTTGGTGTTACCGTTATCGATGGTGTTATAAAGTTTGGCTACGCCCTTATTCAACAAGAAGAAAGTTTGTAAAGCGCCTCCCTCCAGGGTGATGGATTGATCCAGGAACTTATCGCCTCTGATAGAAATGGGGTTACCGAAAGCGGTGGAATTGATCACGCTGTAGACGGACAGTTGATGCCGGGCGGCCGGCAAGGCCGCCCAGTTATAAAAATTATATCCGTTGATGATGGGTGCGACATCGATCTGGTTGGTAGGGTTGGGGAAGACGGAATACTGGTTGCCGTTGCGATTGTAGAAGCCATAGGCGCCTGGGAAATTGACGGGTGAATTGTCCGTCCATCCGCCCGAGGGATAGTTGACGGTGGTAGTGGTGCTCAGATAAGGGTCCGGTACAAAGGGGGTGCCGTCGGGGTTGTAAAGGAGCGAGTCTCCATTACCATTCAGCTTGCCATCCAGCATGAACTGGACTTTTCCGCCGCCGGGAGCGTCTATGAAGATTATCCTGGTGTAACCGTTAGCGAATTCAGGGGCTACGCTGACCTCTTTTTTGCAGCCGGCACCCAGCATCGCCAGCAGCGGCGTCAGATAAAAAATATATTTGTATGTATTCTTCATCAAAGTAGTTTTTTATTTTCCTACGAATAAGTTGAAGCGAAATGCCCGGTTGGTGGTCATAGGTTCCATCCGGCCATAGATAGTGGTAGGTCTGGCAGAATGTCCGTCGTCGTTTATCCGGTGCAGGGCAGAGGCATTATCGACGCTTTTGCTGCAAGCGTAATAGATATGATGGCCCAGCCAGATGAAACCGTTATTGCCATTGTCATAGTAGTAGTACGACAGATCCGGATAAATGGCATCAGCCCAGTTCCTGCCATCATATAATACAGTAAACTCTTTCGTGTCAGCATTGAACTTCCATATTTTCAGTGCATTGGTGCGGACGTTGTTGTCATAGCCCATAGTGACGATGAGGACCTCATTGCCGTGGGAAGCATCGGCCATTATGCTAACGATGACTTCCGAGTACCGTTGAAGGGGCAAGGATACTCTTTCCGCAACCTTGCTCCCTTTACGGGTGCACCATAAGCTGTCGATCGCATTATCGTTATACTGTTTGAGCGTAGAAGAAAAATAGAAGGCATAGTCCTTTGAGAACGACAGGGCATAGGCAGTAGAGTCACCCAGCACATTGTGCTGAAGCGTAAGCGTAGGGGATGGCTGCGAGACATCACCCACATAATAATCGTCCGTTGTGCCCAGTTTCATATAGATGGTATTGCCATCCATGGCTATTGCCTGGTGAGGTGTTTTTGGGATAGCTATAGAATCCCATTGCGCCGGATAAAAGCCGGGATGCGTCTTAGTATAGCTGGGGACATCGTAGTTCCGGCTCCATACGGATACGGCATGGGAAGGGTCATCATAAGGTATTTTCATCAGGTGGTATTCCGTCGGAAAGGGGACAGCCGATGAGGTAAGATAATACGCATTATGCTGCTGGTCATTGACGACGAAGTTCTGGATAGTATGAGGGAACTGATACGGGGTGAAAAGGCCATAATTGAACTGGGGATACCGGGGGAAAATGGTCTTATCATAAGAGAAAAGAGTGCTGGATTGGGGCAGGCCGCTATTGGACGTTCCCTTGCTGAAGATACCCTGGGTCATTTCGCCCGGAGGATTGTAAGGGTCGGACAGGTCATAGAACAAGGCCAGCCAGTATAGATGTCCGTCCTCCGCAGGGTCAGGCTTTGAGATCGTATAGCTATAGGGTACCGAGGTCTGTCCATTGGTGGTAACCTGGACAGGGCCGCTGTCTGACAGGTCGGGGATGACTACCCGCAGCTCCGTAGGTGTGGCATTGATGATCACGCCCTTTTGGGTGCCATTGAAGGTGATGGAGTTCGCATCATAAGGAATGGCGAAATTCTTACCGGTGACCACGATGGTATCTCCCTCAAAGGCAGCGGCAGGTGATATGCTACTGATAATGGGCTGCGTGGCGCCGATGATGGTGATGGGCTCGCTAAACTGGGCTGCTCTTCCTCCTTCGAACCCGATGGACAGCGTGCCGCTTTGCGCAGCTTTTGGGACGATGACGCTCAGCTGCTGGGAGGATGCCTGTATCACCTGGTAGGAGACATTGGCCACGGAGACGAGGTTCTTCGATGGATCACCGTCGAAATGACTGCCCTTGATGATCAGCGTATCGCCGATGTTCAGCAGGTTCTTGCTGATGCTGCTGATGGTGACTATCGGGACATTACGGACGTCCTTCTTTGTACAGGACTGCTGGATCAGCATGATCAGCAGCGTATATACGGCGATGTTTAAGGTCCGGGGTATATTTATTCTTTTCATAGCTGATAGTATATCTGTGCGCTTGGGATGGAATAAATTAAATTAGTATATGCGTCGGAGCGATAGTACACATAGGGCTTGAAGTAGCCGGGATCGCCGGAGTAGGGGAGTCCGGAGTTCAGGCCCATGAAGAACAGCGTGCCTGAGTTGCCGCCGTTGAAAGGCAGTGGTATCGGCGTGTCGTACTTGCCTGTCTGGAAAAGCGGTTCGGTGGAGCCGGCGGCTGTCACATACAGGTTCTGGGTGATCTGGCTGGCCTGGAAAGTGATGTATGGCGTTTCCTCACCGTAGGGAATGGCGCTGGCAATGACGGGGCCGGAAGGACTTCCATTGTGTATATCTATCTGCGTGGTCCCGCCCATGATATTGATGAACCTGAGCTTAAAAAGTTTCGGATCAGGTTTAATATCGTTCTCCATGACCAGGTGCCCCATCTTTTGCGAATTGGCGTTATCGGGCAGGAGGCACATCGTATAGAACAGACTCGACTCGATGATCTGATTGAACTGATCATATACGGGTGAATAGGCTCCGTTCGGGGTATTGGTAACCAGGTACTGGCCGGGGGGTATCGTCATGGTAGCTACCCGCTGCTGCATGCCCGGGACGCCATACGGGTATGTGTCCTCCAGGTTTATGTCTTCTCCGCCTGCCGAACTGATGGGCCATCTCTGCACGGTGGTAGTATAACTATTGAACCGTATGCCGATGCCAAGGAAGGATTTGAGTCCGCCGACCAGGCCAGGTATATTATAGGCGCCGTTGACCACAGTGACGGAGGCATAATCTCCATAAGCGCCGCCATAGGCGGTGCTGGCTACGGTGAGCTCTTTCAGACTATTAGGAACGCCGTCTTCCATCATGTACAGTTTGGGCAGGGGTTGCAGGTTGTTCTGATAATTTTTTGCGTCACCTACCGCGAAGAAGGAATAGTTCTTACCGTCCTTCAGGTCGAAGGGGACGAAGTTGATCAGGACCGTCGGATACCTGTAGTCGAAGCCTCCAATAGACAGCGTGAGCTTTTTTAATCCTTTCTGCGTGGTAGTGTAGGAGTCGGAAGCTTTTGCCGGCTGCGTATTGGGGTCCAGGGGCCGCAGGATCAGGTTGGTGCCTTGTCCGATATGCGGGCTGATCGAGAGGCTGATGCCATTGGTGCCGGCCACCATGTTAATAAGACGGATACCTGTGGTGCCATCGTAGGGATGGTATATATCTTCGGGGAAATAGTTCACCCTAGGTACCGTGTTTCTCAGCGGTGCGGTGGCTGTATCGTAGGCCTGGTAGGTAGGGAAAACGATATAACTTGTGTTCGGCTGGAACGTGAATGTGCTGTTATCCGGCTTATTGGCGAATTGGGACGTAATATATGGATCATTGATATTGATCAGCTTGCTGTTGGGCTGACCGTTGGTAAGATTGAATGAGCTGGAGGTGGGGTAATATTCGCTCAGTTTGAACTTACCCACTGTCTCCCGTGCAAGTCCGTCTATCGAAAAAGACAAGGTGCTATCATAGGTGAATGCGTTGAAGAAATGGAACTGGGAGGGTTGCACGTCGAGCGTGTCCCCTTTGACAAACAGGCGGGCCTTTTTGCATCCCGTCAGCGTCACGTCCGCGCCAAGCCCGAAGATCAACGTGAGGCTCACCAGCAGGTGAGCTGCGCTTATTTGTATGACTTTTGAAAGATGCGTTTTCATTATTTTCCTTTTGAAATAAAGTTGGTATGCTTGATCATGAACAGGTGGATGCTTTTAGCTGTATCGGTGGTATTCAGGAGTCCCGCCGCTACCAGGGTATAGGTGCCTGGAGCGGGGAAGGTCGGGAAGATCTTCGTCATCGATGCCACCTGCCTTGCAGCCAGCGTATCCGTACGGGATGTGCTGAGACGGGCCAGGATCTTTGCCGGCGGCTGCGTGCCGTCATAGGTAGTTGCGCTGATCCGGGATTTATAGCCTACCTCGCTGGACATATTGATCTCCTGGGTGGGGAACAGGTAGGGGAAATGCGTTAGAAAGATCTTTCCTGCATCCGGTACCAGGTTCATCATGCCTACCTTGGAGAACATGATCACGGCCGGATTGCTCCAGTCGCCGGGCTTGTAGTCGTCGGAGGTGATGACATTGCTTATCGGCAGGACAAAAGGAAGATTGTTCAGGTCTGAATTATAGTACCAGGTGAAGTTGGATAACCTGGTTACCTCGCTGGTGTAGGAATAGGGTGTTTGACCATCACCGCCGCCAAAAGTCACTTTGACCTCGCCCGCAGGTACGGTCAGCGGCTGGGTATAAGCTCCGAATGCAAGGGCCGGGAAATCTTTTTCACCACCCGGGTAGGTAATCTTTACATCTACTTTCTGCTGGTGGGCGTTGGTATTCACCACCTGCACTTTCCCGCAATTGTCCAGGTCGCCTGCTCCATATCGGCGATCGGTGAGCACGGCATAGATATTCCCGATGACCAGGATGCTGTAGCAGTAGCCGGCCGCGAAGGGATAGCTGCCGACATTGCTCACCTGGAGGGACGCGCTCTGGTCATAAGGGCTGGCGGGGCGGACACTGGGGAATATCCGGTTATAGGGATTGGTGGGATCGATGGATACGGGATACAGGTCGAATGTCTTGATGGCATCATCCATTACGCCTGAGTTGTGGAGATAGACCTGGTCTGTGTTGTTGTAGACCCAGAACTGCTGGGTACCATATTCTACTTCGGCGTAATCGCTGACGGAGGCGAAGGGGACGTTGCTGATACCCGGCAGATCGGTACTGTCTGCATACCGGAGAGAAATGCTGTTTTTCTGTCCGGCCGAATTCTCCGGAGGAGCGTAGCTATCGTCCATGGCATAGCTGAAATTGATCACCCTGATCTTGAACTTGCCGGGGGCCGGTGCTCCGGGATCCGCTGATGTCACGGGAATATATTTGACAGCGGGTTTTCCATTGTCATCATAAAAGACCATGTCTCCATATCCGCTGTGCGGTGGCACATCGATGGTCTTTTGGATGACGATGCGGGAATCGGGAGGGGTTTTCACCGCCGGGGTATCGTTGGTATAGCTGTAGGCTGCCAGCTTGATGTTGAAAGTTCCGCCTGTGGCCGGCAGAATGACATAAGGAATGGCGCCGTAGGTCACTGCATATTGCGCGCTGGTGCCTTGGTAGCGAATCAGCGAATCGTTGACGTATACCAGGTAGCCGGTGGCATTTCCGTCCCCGCTGATGTCCGGCAGCAGGTTGTATATCCGGAGAGTATCCTTCTTCGTATCGTCCAATGCCTTGTATCCTGACAGGTCCTTCAGCTGTTTCTTACAGCTGGTGAGCACCAGTCCTGTGACTGTGGCCAGGACGAACGTGCAGGTGATGATAAGTTTGTTCATAGTCTTCTTTAAAATGTGTACTTGAGTCCTAATGTGTATACGGTGCCATAATTATATGCTCTGCGTAGGTATTCCTGGTGATCGGCGCCGAACTGTTTTCCATTACCGGAATTGGCGTAATAGAATTTTGTAGGGCTGTTTAGTGCATTCTTAACGAACGCCTTGAATTCGAGTTTTTTTGTGATCTTTTGCGCGAACACAAAGTCCAGGGCCTGGGCCGGGAACTCATAGATATTGGGTGATCCGTCGGAGTTGATGTCGGACAGCCGCTTGCCTGTTACATTGTAAAGGGCATTGAACTGCGTACCCCATTTGGGATAATCGAAGTCGATGTTGACGTTGTAGGCGATGTTCGGCTGATCTACCAGGGGCCGGGTATTCGATGCATGTCTGTCCAGTATCCGGATGACATAATATTCTGTGGGATCGATGGTGGTTTCGCTTTTGGCCAGGATTAAATTAGCGCCTACGAAAATATACCGGCCCATGTCGAACAGTGGCTGCAGATTTTTCCGCACTTCCATCTCGACGCCATATACTTTACCTTGTCTGGGGTTGTTGCGGAAAGTGACGAAGCTGTTTACGAAACCGTATTGGTCGATGGTACCGTTGGTATATACCCGTTCGATCTGACGGTCTACTGTCTTATAGAATACCGATGCGGATACCAGCTCTTCCGTGCCGATGAACCAGTCTGCACGGAAATCGTAGTTGGAGAAGATGCCATTCTGCAGGGCTTTATTACCGTAGATAGTCAGCTGCTGTATGGGGTCACGCTGTGCGGATAGCACTATCTCGTTCAGTTCCGGACGTATCAGGGTCCTACTATAGGCTGCCCGGAAGTTGACGTTCTTTATCCCTTTGTAGACGATGGAGCCGGAAGGCAGCCAGTTGTACGTAAGGTAGTCCGTCCTATAGCTCCTATCGAATTGTTCCTTTGTCTTAACGCCGGACCTGTCGATGAAGTTGGAGCCGGTAGTATCGGGTGTGGATTCAAAACTGGTGCTTTCGATCCGTAAGCCGCCGATGACGCGCCAGTCTTTGTTGATGTTGAGGTCAACCATGCTGTAAAGTGCGCCCACGGATTGTTTGGCATGGTAGCTGTTGATGAAGAGGGTAGTGCCATTAGGACCAGTTAATGTGGTGACCCCCGCCTGCGGTGTGTACAGGTAGCCCGGCACCATGGATTGTCCTTCTTTTAGATTGGCGTTTTCGATGATGCCGATCTGGCCTGGTCCGCTCCAGGCGGTGAGGTCACCGTTCAGTGTGGTCAGGTTGCCTGGCAACTGGCTGTAACCGCCGTAATTATTGAAGTAGGTAGAGCTGTTGTCGGTGCGGTTGAACAGGGATTCGTGATAGTCTCTCACCCGGCTGTAGTAATAGGCCCCTGCCTTGAAGATGGAAATGGTGTCCTTGCTGATCCTGAATGGCGCCACTAGGTCTGCTTTGTAGTTTTGATTGTGTTCATCCAGGTTGCGATAGTACCTGTCCGAAGCGACGAAATAGGTATGCTGGTATTCGGTGGGTATCAGCAAGTCCCTGGGACCGTTGGTGTAAGGTGGGGCAGGATTGGGTATCCGGCCCAGCGAGTCCACCCGCATCTTTGTATCCCGGTAATCGGGGTCGTTCTGGCTGGCGAGAGACTGGCTGAGGCTATAGGTCAGCTGCCAGGGGCGCAGCTTTTTTATCAGCCGGAACTTATGATCACCTCTCAGTTGAAAGGAGTTGAGGCTCCGGTGGGTGCTGCGTAAGATGAAGTCATAGATCCGTTGATGATCGGGAAAGAAAGGAGGAATGTTGGGATCCACCGCTTTCAGGTTGGCGTTGGAGAGGCCATCTTCCATCGTGGCCGTTACCTCGGAGCCGAAGTTGCCGTTGTAGGTAAAGCTGAGATCATTGAATTTATTGAACCTGAAAGACAGGGTGGCCAGACCGCCGTAGTTCAGGTTCCTGTTGCCCGTATTCTCTCTTAGCCGGTACAGGTTGACCATCCTGAGCTCGTTGGGGTAATTGATATTTGGTGCACCTGCATTGGAGCCGGGTGTCAAAGGTTCCCGCACCGAATAGAGATTATTCTCGCCATTGGGGTTGGACTGGCTGCGATTGTAATAGTTGACGCCAATCACGAAACCGATGATCTTGTTGTTCTTTAGCAAGTGTCTGTCGCCGTAACTGATGCCATAGATCTGGTCAGGTCCGAAGGTTCTGGCTTTGGTGGTCAGGACCTGGCTGAAACCTTGTTCCATAACGCGGTTGATCCGTATGGCTTCGTCGAAATGGGCTTTATCAATATTGCTGGCTTTGATGGCTTCCTGCAGACCTGCCCCGATGGTGCCCGTGGCGGTGGAATAGCCCCGGGCTGTATATTCGTTGATCAGTCGCTGATAATCATTGGTCAGATTGAGTTTATTGACATTCTGGCCCCAGAAACCAATATCGCCGCCCTGGAAGGAGTTGGCATATCCGTAGAGGCCGATGTTGCCGTTGAAGCCGGTCTGGGCTGATATGGTCAGGAAACGTGCATCGGGAATGCTCTTGGTCTGGATCTCTACGACGGCGCCATTGGCATCACCCGGTTTGTCGGGGGTAATGGATTTCTCTACGATAATATTGTCCAGCAGCTGCGCAGGGATTAGGTCGACGGCTACGGAACTGCGGCCGGCATCGGCGCCGGCCAGGCGGCCGCCATTGAGCTGTACGACGACGTTACGATCACTGAGGCCGCGCACTGTGACATACTTGCCATCTTTCACAGTAACACCCGTCACCCGTTGAAGAGCCTGTGCGGTGGTGATACTGGCGGACTTCTCGATCTGGATAGCGCCGATGGCGTCCTGGATATTGGTAGACTGACGACGCAGCTCCAGCAAGGCCCTGGCCGTAGTGGCCCTGCGGGCGGTGCCCACTGTGACGGCTTCCAGCATCTTCGATTCCACGGACATGGTAATGGAAAGACGTTCCATTTGTTGCTGGTGGACAACGACGCGCCGAGTGATGGATTTATGGCCCACAGACTGGAACTGGATGGTATATTCACCGGGTTTTATCAGGAAAGTGTATTCGCCGCCCGCGCCGCTGGCCATGGTCTGACCGGTTTCGACGACCTTGATGGTCACGCCCGGCATGGGAGACTTCCCATCCGTGACGGTACCGGTGATGCCGGTCCTGACCTGTGCTGCAGCATGCAGAAAGAGGAGGGCGGACGAAACGATTAAGCAGATGAGTCTTGAAAGGGACTGCATGGAGTTAATTATTATTATAATTAGTTGTTTGCGGAGAAAAATTCGCCCAGGGCCTGGACCAGTCTTCCGTGCCGAAAGCGCCGACCCAGGTGGTATTCTTGTCGAAGTAAGGGCTGAAAACATTCGAACCGGGAGGAAATTGTGCGCTGTTTATCAGGATCGAACTGGCCGGAAGTGTCAGCCCGGGGTTGTTCAGCTTTTGGAAGTCCACCAGGTCTTTGATGCCCAGGTCGTCTTTCGACTGTGAAAAGCTTAGCTGACGGGTAGTATCGTTCAGGCTGGCGAAAAGGGCGAATTTGGGATCAGTGGTAATATCGAGAAAGGGAGTGGATACGAGACGCCAGTTAGGGTGACCGAATATGCCGCCTTGTGTTGGCAGTTGTCTGGGTGCGGTGCCTGTGATAAAACAGTTGCGTACCTGTACCTGCAAGTTGCCGCCGCTCTCGTAATTGGTCCAGTTATAATCGTTGGTCCCCTCGATGACCACCCCGGCCTTCATGCCGGCAGCGATCAATGAGTTGAAAAGGCCAAAATTGTCCTGACCGCCTCCATAGCTTCCATCAGGATAATAGCTGGTGCCTATCTTTACGCCGTAACCTGCGTCGCCGTTGACGGAAGGGCCGGCGTTCAGGATGTTGCGGGCATCGGGATTGAAGCCCACCAGGGTGAAATTGCTGAGCTGGTTCATGTTGCCGGCATTATAGAAGTTGACAATGCCGTGTGACTTGTCCGGGTTGGCGTAATAAGGGTCTTTCAATCCCAGTCCGAATTGTGCCTTGACACCCGAGGTATGGATCCGATAGTCAGCGCCGGCGCAGCCGAAGGCTATCAGGTGATGAAAGAACCCGTCTCCTCCAAAGACGTTGTTATAGCTGCCGAAAGAAAATCCGTCCGATGCGCTGTAGGAGACCTGCAGGTATTTATAGGTACTGCTCGAAGTAGGGGTGATGTTCAGCGCCGCACCCCACCAGGGGCCGTTGAAGCCATATTGAGTGGTATTCCCCAATACAAAATATCCGGCATACTCTACCCGCATATACTGTACGATACCGTTGGGGATGGCAGTCTGGCCGCTTTGTACGGCGCTGATGGTCACTCCTTTCCAGTCACCGGGATTACGGCGTCCCGGGGGTTGATCGGAAGTGAAGATGATGGGATGTTCTGCCGTCCCTTCGAAGTCCACATCCGAAGCGGTAAGGCTGGCATGGGTATATTTTTCACCATAGATCACCGTGCCGGGCTGAATGATGAGCTTGGATTTGAATACGACATCCCCTCTCAGCAGGTATTGTTTGTCCGAAGTGAGGATGAAGTTGTCATTGTAGGTGCCCTGCAGCAGGTTGACGATGGAATAGCGCTGTTTGCTGGTCACCGTCTTGCCATTGACCGTCACGGTGAGATTGCCGGAAGTAG
Source organism: Chitinophagaceae bacterium (assembly GCA_017307755.1). Taxonomy (GTDB): domain Bacteria; phylum Bacteroidota; class Bacteroidia; order Chitinophagales; family Chitinophagaceae; genus Puia. The sequence goes on from JAFKGQ010000005.1 coordinate 529,653, forward strand.
TCAGGGTTGGGACGATGACCTGAAGGCGGTTAGGCGATGCTGTCGCTACTTCCCCTTTGGCGCCATTGAAAGAGACGATATTTTTTTCGGGATCGATGTCGAAGCCGCTGCCATAGATAGAGATGGCGTCTCCGCCAACGAACGCTGCCGGTCCGAACCCGCTGATCTGCAGGTCAGCGACAGATGCAACGTCTTTTTTACACGACGGTAGGAAAATGATGGCGCAAATGGCCAACAGATAAATTAATTTCATAACTGAATGCAGAAAATTTTAGTTGTAAGAAGTTTCCTGGGGTGAATAATTGCTCCATGTCTTTGTCCAGTCTACAGAGCCGAAAGCGCCTCTGAATGATATAGTCTTGTCGATGAAGGCGTCTCCCAGCTCGCTCTCCGTAAAAGCGGCGCCTGACCCCAATAATGATCCGTCCGGAATGGTCATCACAGGGCCGTGAAGCTTGCTGTAGAGGACAAGGTTGAGTACACCCAGATCATCGTATTTGGTCCAGGGATTAGGGGATTGGAAGAAAGGCGCCTCCTGTTGTAGCTTCAGGGTATCATTGGATACATTGAAATCATCGTATTGAGGGGTGCCGTTGGCATACCCAAATCCGCTGTAGGAGCTGGTGATATTCTCGGGACTGAAACAGTAGCCTCGCTGGGGAGGATCTTCATGGCTCAACGTTGTCTGTGAGGTCGCCAGGTTGTAGGTCAGGCTGGTGCGTCTGATGACCGACCCGCCGTTGCCGTAAGCGTTCCAGGCGCGGGGGCCATCTACCGAAATGCCGGCCAGCCAGGCAGCCAGGATCGCGGAATTGAAAAGTTGCAGGGTGCCGCCCAGGTCCGTGCCCGTTATTCTGTCGTAACCACCGATGTGTACACTTCTGCCAGCGTGCCTGTTCAATACGCCATCTATATTCATCTGGGAACTATAATTGGGGCCGGAGCTGTTGGCGGCCCTGGACAGACCATTGGGACCTACCAGGGTGAGGTTGCTGACAGTGATAGGCCGGGAGGATCTTGCGATAAGACCATCTGCGCTGTATTGGTCAGCGTAGACGGGGTCTTTTATACCAAATAGGAATTGGGCGATGACCCGGCTGTCGCCGGCGAAGTCGAAGTCGGTGCCGGCGCAGCCAAAGGCTATCAGGTTTTTCAGATAAGTAGTGGTGCTGGCGGCGGCGGCGCAGCGGAAACCATCTCCGGCGCTATAGGACGTCTCTATATAAGCCATCTTTCCAGCGGCGGTGCTCCTGTTTATCATCAGGGCAGCGCCTGGTTCAATGGGCAGGTGATAGCCCGCAAATTCTATTCGCATGTATTGCAGCACATCATTGGCATTGGCGGCATTGGGTCCGCCTGCCAGCGTGATCCCCTTCCAGTCGCCGGGAGTGCGGCGGGTGACTGCCTGGTCGGAAGTAAAGACGATGGGCTTATCGGCTGTACCGTTGGCCACCAGTTTAGCGCCGTCATCGATAATGAGGGAAGCAAATGTTTCCTTGCTGGCAAAAATGGTAGTCCCTTCCTTGATGGTCATTGTGGCGCCTGCCTTTAAATGTACTTCGCCTTTTAACAGCCAGAGCTTATCGGTGGACAACGTAATGTCGCCGGACAGCTCTCCGCTGAGGACGGTAGTGATGTTGAATGTCTGGCCGAAGTTGAAAGACTGCGATCCTGTTGTTACGGAAATGTTACCATTTCTGGGAGCATCCGGTACGATGACGCGCAGCTCCGACTTGCCGGCTGCCACTACTTTGGCATCCACGCCATTGATAGTGACCTTATTGGCTGCATTGTCCGGCTGAAAGCCGACGCCATAGATCGTCACTGTATCGCCCGTATGCGCACTGCCAGGTTCTACGCCGACAATACCATAAGAAAGGCCATCCGCATGATCGGCGTTTTTTTTGCAGGAACTAAAAATTCCCAGAAAGAGAATGGAGATCGATAAAAAGTAGTGGAGGGTTTTCATACAAATAGTCTGGTTGCCTATAAGTATGACCTCAAACGATCAGAATCTCCCAGTCAGAAATAAGAAAATTGGAAAAGAAAAATAAACATGGACAGGAGTTGTGCCAGGAGAAAGCGAATGTCGCGGTAAGAGCTCAATAAATGGTTTTGCACAGTCTTTTGTGTGATGTTCAACTGCTGTGCGATGACCCCGGTCTTGAGGTCCTGTTCATACCGCAGCTGAAAGATCTTTTTTCGCTGGGGAGGCATGTTGTCTACCAGCGAGTGGAATGCCTTAATAAGCTCATCTGTAATGAGCTGATGATCAGCAGAGGATGAGTGGGGTAACAGTCTTTCGGCGATGTTGTAACAATCTTCATTCACCTTATGGCTGGCCACTAATTTGAAAACATTGTTCCGGACGGCGGTGTTGAGATAGGCAGGTAAGTTTTGGATGTCCAGCGATGTCCGGCGCTCCCACAAACGTATAAATATATCCTGGGTGAGGTCCTGGCTTTGTTTAATATCTTTTAGCCTATCGTAGGCTTGCATAAAGGTTTTGTCCCAGTATTTATTATATATTTCCGAGAACGCATCGCTGCTGCCCGTCTTTATTTGTCTGAGCAGCTCGTCGTCATTGAAGACCTCCATGCGCAAGATTTTGCGCCAAAGCTATCATCCCAATGTTAACAGTATGTGACCATATCGGTTAAATTAAAAAAAAACGACGCCCGGATGGAGCGTCGTTTTTTTATTGTCATTGAGGCTCATTGAGGCTTATATACCAGCACGGCGAATGTCCCGGGCACTATATTACGGGTGCCGGGTTGAAATTCGGGGGCGCTGAAATAGACCTTTTTTGTCTTTTTGTCCAGGGCCATTGTTTTGGCGCGGGGGACAGTAGTAATGGTCTGGATGACAGCGTATTTGTCGGCGGATTCCTGCCGGATGACGGTAGCGGTGGCATCCCCGTTGGAAACAAATATGAGCTTGTCGTCTGCATCATACACGACTGCGTCGACACCGGCGCCGATGGGCAGGGTGGTGATGACCTTACCATTTGTGGCATCTACAACGCTCAACCCTTTATTGGTGCGGCATCCTGTGAACAAGCGCTGGTTGGCGGCGTCGAATGCGATGCCGGTGGGCTGGCCGCAGGGGGACAGGGGGTAGGTGGCTTTAACAGCCATAGTCTTCGTGTCGATGACTTTCAGACTATTCAGGTCCTCGATGTTGTTATAGATAAGCCCTTTGCCGTTGGAAACGGCGAATTCGGGGCCTCCTCCCAGGTCGATGGTCTTTACCAGTTCCAGCGAATGTATATCGATGACACAGGTGTTCTTGCTTTCCCCGTTGAAAACAAATACTTTTTTGGAATATGGATCATAAATGATAGCATCTTCATCCTTGACGGGCAGCTGGATGGTCTTGATCACTTTGAAAGTGGTAAGATCGACGACGGCCACGGCGCCTGCTTTGCCGTCGCTGATAAATCCTTTATTTACCTCGTTCACGATGGCGATGCCATGAACGCCTTTTAGTCCATCGATGACGGCGATGGGTTTTTCAGTAGCCAGGTCGACCACATTAAAGGTTGTGCCATGGGATACGAACAAGTGTCTGTTGGCATCGTCGATGGCTATGTAGTCATAGCCGCCATCTCCCGGCAAAGGGATCTTCTTGTCAAAAGCATACTGTTGCCCTCTAACAGTCTGGCTGGCAAGAGACAGGACCACCAGGGCCAGGGATAATAGATTCTTTTTGATCATTTTTTTGAGATTAGTAACCAAAGGTCAAGGATAAAACTGAAGAAAAACTGGAAACAGACATTAATATCCTTTGTCATGGCGATTACCTTTTCCACCCGTCGTATCGGTGACATAGGCGCCGATGTCGCTGCTGGCGCCGGGGACGCCGGCGGGCAGATTGAGCGCCGGGCCTGTGTATCCCATGCCTAACGCCTTAGAGCCTGATTGCAAATGAAAGTCGAAGCTCGTTGGGATGATCCTGACAGTGGGGTCGGGAGGAGGCGTGTATCCTACGAACTTAGGATCATTGGCGCCCGTCGTATTGAGATCGATGATATCATTGGATTGGGGAGTGCCTATTTCTCCGGCGGGGTACATGCGCTGACGCAGGGAGTCCACCGTCACGTAAAAATAATTATTGTTGTAGGTCGTATGCTGGTAATCTGAATTGGTTGTGATGTCCAGTTCCCAATAATTATTTACCAGCAGGTTGTTATAGACCCTGGCCTGGGAGAATTCATCTACGAGGATGCCGCGACCGGGCTCTCCTGAACCCCGGCGAAAGCCGTTGTCTACGCAGGTGTTGTTGTAGACGGCTACATTTGTTTGGGGGTTTTGGACCGTATTGCTGGTATATACCTTGATAGCGCTGCCTGCTCCGCCCCACAGTACGTTATAGGCTACTACACCAGTGACCCCGGCATGGAAGTCGATGGCATCACCGTCCCCTGTACCATTGCCGTAGAGGCTATTGCGGAGGATCTTGACATTGGAGGTAGAGAAAACGCCGATGGCATTATCCTGCCCGCCTACGAACCAGCAGTCCTCGATGTCGACGGGGATGGGAGACTTTACAGCGATGGTCTGTGTAGGTTGGCCTCCTGCATCGGGTCCTCCTGCCCAGAGCACTTTTGTCCAGTAGAAGGTGACGGATTTAGCGCTGTCGCATTGGAAGCCGCCCCATTGGCCGGGTTGCTGTGCGACGGTGGAATTGAAGGTAATAGGTTTTGCCTGGGTGCCCAGGGATGCGATAGTGCCCTGGATAAGGAAGGCATAATCGCCTGTGAGGTTGATCTTTGCACCAGGTTGAATGATGAGGGTGTCTGTCGGCAGGACGGTAAGGGTGCCGTTGACGGTGTAGGTGGAATCCGTGAGCATGACGCCTTTAATATTACCGCCGCTGATGGTGGTAGTGGTAATAGCGTTTGCCGGCAGTACGACGCCACTGCTGGCCGAACTGGAGCTTTTGCTGCAGCCTGAGAAAATAAATGCGCCGGCGGCGAGTAGGCCGGCGGTCTTTATACATTTTAGGAATGTCTGATCGAATGTGGGCTTCATATTGATTTTTTTTGGTGTAATAGTGTTAATGTTCATAGCGGATGCCGATGTTATAAGTGGCTTTATAAGTATTTTTTAGCACCAGGATGTCATTTTGAACATACTGTTTGACGGGGGTATTCAGGAGGTTGTTGAATTTTCCGAATACGGTGAAATGTTTATAAATATCTTTTTCGGCGGAAAGGGAGAGGGTATGCATGGGACGCTGGTAATTATCTGCGCCTGCGTACAGACCGGTGGACGCCAGGGTGGTGCCCTGGTATTCATAAGCCAGCTGGGCAAAGGCGCCATGCCGGGTGTCCTTGTACAATAAGGAGAGGTTGGCAACATGCTCTGCCTGTCCCTGCATGGGGCGGGTAAGTCTTACCGTTTTACCCTGGAAGGTTTTCTGATCGCTGGAGATGGTGGAATGGGTATATGTATAATTACCTGTGATACCTAATCTGCCCCAATATTGGGTGAAGGAGATCTCGCCGCCAAAATTGTTTGCCGGATAGGAGTTCAGGGGTTTTACCCTATATTTTCCCACGCTGGTGCCTGTCGTATCCAACTGGATCTCTATCGGGTCCTGGATATGTTTATAGAAGCCGCCTATAAATAAATGCTCTTCGCCTTTTGGGAAAAGCTCATACCGGATGTCGATGTTGTCGGCCACGGAGTGCCGGACATAAGGATTTCCTTCGGTGACTGTACCGCTGGTGGTGGCTATGCTGCCGGGTGTAGGCACCAGTTCGTAGTAGCCGGGTCTGGCGATGCTTCGGAAATAAGAAAAATGGAGGTCCTGTTTTTCGGAAAACTTGTATCTGGCAAAGGCGCTGGGGAGGAAGTCCTGGTAGGTCTGATTGCCAAACATGAGCGAGCCGGGGACGTATACAAGGACGTTCCATTTGTCGTCGGTGTTTTCCACCCGCAGACCGCCACCAGCCTCCCATCTACGTATCTTATATTTGAACATCAGGTATTCCGCATAGATAGTTTCGCTCGCCTTGTAACTATTCGGATTATAGGTTGTACCGGAGGGATTGAACACCTCCCATTGGGTATCGTATATATTGGTCCAGAAGGGTTTGGGATTGGCTCCGCCGGAGGCATTGGTGGCAGGTGGAAGGAGACGATAGTCGTCTTCCGTATTGTATCTTGAAAGATGGCGGTACAGACCGCCGGCCTTTAGTTGGAGATCATTACCTCCGAATCTTTTATGCCAGTCGAGATTAAGCACACCGGAATATTGTTTGTCGTTGTTCTTTTGCCAGGCGCGTGTAATGTCGTCGAAATAGGTAGGTGTCCTGCTATGATCGTAATTGATCAGGAAGTCGGTGGTAATGGTGGCTACGTCTGGCTGCCGGCTGCCCGCATCGGCATAGACGCCTGACCAGTCCAGTTGGAAGGTGGGAGATAGTACGTGCTGGCCGGACAGTTTGAGGTTCTCTACGTATTGATGCTGGGTTTGGGATTGCATGTCGACATGTACCTGTCCTGTGCCTGGTCCTGCCCGCCCGGTGCCGGTGAGGGTAGTGTCGAAGCTGATGCGGGATTGCGCAAGGTAACTGTATAAATAAAAATTGTCGATGTTGATCTTATTCTTTTCATCGATCACATAGTCGAGATGAGCCACCAGTCCATTGTTCAACTGCTGTGTATATTCATAGTTGCTGAAGCCGTCCTGGGGATGCAGACGGCCGGTGGTGTCACTCCCGGGGGTGGTTGTAGCCAGGTAGCCGATGTTCCCATAATACTGGTTTTGGAGATTGTCGGCCAGCACAAAACCCAACTTGTCATGCAGATACCTGTGGGTGAAGGAAAAGCCTGCCAGGGCGGTAGGGGGCGCCTGTCTGGGCTGGAAGTCCAGGTTGCTGCGGGAAAAATCACCCGGCTGCGCGGTATATTTTGGTGAATTGCGTTGGACTGGGCTTAGAGACTGGATGGCTGACTTTTTAAAATCAAGATATTTTTCATCAAAGAAGAGCTGGCTATATCCGATGCTGGCCGTAGCCTTGAAAGAGGTTTTATCGGGTGCATCCTTGACAACCATATTTACGGTGCCGCCGGTGGCGTCGCCTTCCATGTCCGGCAGCAGCGACTTGCTGATCTCGATGCTGCTGAGGATATCAGAAGGGATGATGTTCAGCTGGACATACCTGTTCTTATTATCAGGGCTGGCGATCTTTATTCCATTGAGCAACGTATTATTATACCGGGGTTCCATGCCACGTATGACGGCATAGGCTTCATCTCCACCGCTGTTGCGTTGAATAGTGATACCGCTCATCCGCTGGAGCACATTGGCGGCGTTGATATCGGGACTGCGGACCATGGCCTGGGAAGAAATGACATTTATCATATTGGCGGCATTTCTTTCCCTGTCGCGCGAACCCGTCTCTTTTTCCCTGTCGGAGTGTCCGAATACGGTGACCTCGTTCATGGACACGCTTTGCGGAGTGAGCCTGATAAATACGCTGGTGGTCCTGCCGTCTTTTACCGTGACATGATAATGAGCTTCAGTGTACCCTACATTGGTGATCACCAGGTCGTATTCACCGGCGGGAATATGTAACAGCTCAAAATTGCCTTTGTCGTCCGCAGCCTTTCGGTAAGGGGTGTTGCTGACGGCAATATCGGCCCTGGCAAGGCCATCCTTTGTTACTGCGTCGGAGATGTTTCCTTTGATGATCCCCTGAGAGAACAAATGTTGGGATAGGAGGAAGGGGATAAGAATGAGAACGTGTTTTTTGAATCGCATAGGAGCAGTTGTTGTTGATCGGCAGCAAATGTGATGCTATTCGGAGGCGCCGTTTGTTAATGAGTGGTTATACAGAAATTGATAAAATTGTGGAAACAATTATGTAACATATTGATAATAGATGCAGTATGTATACAGATTTTATTCAGAATTTGCATAGGATCTTTTCAAAATGAGGGTGGTTTTTATATTTTTTTTATACTGATTGTTTACAGAATCGGGGTGTAGCATTGGGGGATGAAAAACACACGTATGAAAAAACTGATCTTACCGGGCGTCATCGCCCTTTGTCTCATGACAACAGACCTTATGGCACAGAAAGTCAAAAGCGCGGAGGTGCCGGCAGCAGTAAAATCTGCATTGATAAAGAAATATCCTTCGGCTGAAGGGGTTATCTGGGAAAAAGAGAAAGGGAATTTTGAAGCTAACTGGGGTGGAAAATCCAAGGAGGATAATTCCGTAGTTTTTACGCCTGAGGGAGTTTTTGTCGAACAAGTGGTGGCCGTTCCTGTCAGCAGTTTGCCGGCGGGTGTTGCTGTCTATGTAAAAGCGCATTACCCCGGCGCTAAGATCACCGAAGCCGGAAAGGTCACCGATGCGCAGGGGAAGACGAGCTATGAGGCGGAAGTGAAGGGGAAGGATCTCGTGTTTGATGAGCAGGGGAATTTTATAAAGGTGGATTAGCGGCGTATGATATGGATAACCCTCGTCATCATTTTCTTTTCCAGTTTTATTGCCTTTACGCTTAGCGCGATCTGTGGCGGCGGCGCAGGACTGATGCTTATTCCCTTACTTGGCAGGCTTTTGCCCGTCAGTCAGGTGCCCGCCGCCCTTTCCATCGGTACTTTTTCGAGTTCTGCGACGAGGCTGTTGGTCTTTAGGAAGCATATACGATGGGGGATAGTGGTCTACTTTATGCCTGCGGCTCTTCCTGCCGTATGGCTGGGGGCCTGGTTATTAAAATATTTGAACCCTGTTTACCTGGAGATCGTCATGGGTATTTTTCTCATCAGCAATCTGCCTGCGGTGTTCAGGCGGTCCGGGAAGCCGGAGCAAAGATCCAGGCCTGCTCATATCATCCTTATCATTATCGGGTTTCTGGCCGGGTTCCTTTCCGGCATCACGGGAGCCGTTGGGCTTTTGTTCAACAGGTTTTATCTGCGTTATGGGCTGACGAAAGAGGAGATCGTTGCTACGAGGGCTGCCAATGAGATCCTGTTGCATTTGATCAAGATCGTTCTGTACACACTCTTCGGTCTTATATCGACAAAAGTATTTGCCGTAGGGGCGGTTGTGGCGATCTCCGCCATAATATCGACCTGGGCGACAAAATATATCCTGCCGAAGCTCGGCGAGTTTGTCTTCAGGAAGATCGGTTATGCCGCGATGGTGCTATCGGGTGTGATCATGCTGCAACAAGCGATACAGCGACAGGGATTCGCGCTGGAGTTTACTTACAACGAGGGTTTTGAGTTTGAGCAGGCGATGCCTGTTTCCGAGCTTACGGAGCACCAAAGACAGGACGTGTATGCCAGACAGCCACAGGCAGACAGGATCGATATCGAAGTGGTATATTCTGTCGGTGACAGATCATACGAAGCGTATTATTTTCGAGGCGACCGGCTTATCGAAAAATATAAATTCAGGTAGTGTTTAAGTTTTTTATGGGATTGACCATCGCCGCCCTCACGGACTGATAGCCTACGGTTATCAGTGCGATGCCTATTGCCGCGGCTCCGGTTGTAACAAAGATCCAGGCCTGTAGCCGGATGTGATAGGCGAAGCCATGCAGCCAGCGGTCCATCAGATACCAGGCGATGGGTGAGGCGACCAGCAATGCCAGGAGTACCAGTTGTACAAAGTCCTTGCAGAGTAAGAACGTAATACTTTCGACGGTGGCTCCGAGGATCTTTCGGATACTGATCTCTTTTGCCTTTCTCTCTGCGCTGAACAGGGCAAGACCAAATAGTCCTATACAGGATATGAGGATGGCAATGGTCATGGCGCTATTGATCAGCAGGGCTGTCTGTCTATCCTTTTTATACAACAGGGCCAAGGACTCATCATAGAATTTATAATTAAAGCCCTTGTCCGGGTACACCTGTTTCCAGGCTTTTTCGGTCTGTGAAAGTGTTGTTGTAATGAGGTGCGAGTTCTTGCCTTTTGAGGCCAGTTTGATAGCGATGGCGCTTTCGCGTTCTGTCCTGTTGAGGATGCACAGCGGTGAGAGCGGATCATGCAGAGAACTGGTGTGGAAGTCCGCTACTACGCCAACGACGGGGTATGGTCTGTCGCGCCAATACAGGGTTTTCCCTATGGATTGAGCGGGCAGGGTATCACCTATCAGTTGTGAAAGACGCTCATTGATCACTAATTCGCGAACGCTGTCGGAGGGGTGAAGGTTCCTGCCGGCCAGCAGGCGGATCTGGTATAGGGATATAAAATCCTCATTGCCGACGACCTGTGCTGCGCCGAGTTCTTTTGTGTCTGCCGGCCTGAGTTTCAGCCCCAGTCCCCGCGTATTTTCTGTCATGGGCGATACCCATTGCAGGGCTACTTGTTGGATGCCCGGTATTTTTTTTAGTTTTTCCGCCAGGACCCTGACCTTGGACAAACTGTCTCCCCAGGGACTTTGCACCGTGAGGATAGCGTCTGCGTTGAAGCCGGGGTTTTTATCCTGTGCATATCGCAACTGCTCAGCTATGACAATGCTGCCAATAATAAAGACCAGTGATACGGTGAATTGGAAGACGATCAATCCTTTTCGCAACAGCCATTGATTGCCGCCTTTGTACTCTCCCGCCGACTGCAGATTGACCGCCGGATTATAGGATGACAAGACTTTTGCGGGATACAGACCGGCAAGGACTGCGGTGACAAACGTAACGGTCAGGAATATGAGCAGTGTGGCCGGTGAGAAAAAATGAAGGGTAACTCCTTCGGGGACGAACGACCGGAAGAAATAAAGCGCCGGTCTTACCAAAAGCAGGCCTAGCAAGGTCGCAAATGAAGTAAGTACAGTCGTCTCTATAAGGAACTGCAGCACAATGCTGCTCCTGCCGCTGCCCAGCACTTTTCGGACACCTATCTCCCTGGCCCGGCGGATGGATTGTGCAGTGGATAAGTTGATAAAATTGATCATCGCCAGGATAAGAATGAACAAAGCGATGGTCATAAGGCCATAGAGGGTTGGCCTATGTGCTGTCCGGATGGGGTTTTCGATTACGTCTCCATTGAAATGCATATCTGACAAGGGTTCGAGCCATAACGTCAGCCTGGTTTGAGGATCGCCGTGTTGCTGCACGAGGCCGGCCATTTGTATGTCGATCCTGGCAGGTGTTGTGCCGGGTTTTAGTCTGACAAAGGTCCAGGCTGCCAGATCACGCTGATGCCAGGAGGCCAGGTCGATGGAAGATCTTAAAAAACTGCTTTGGATAGTGGGATAGGAGAGGAAGTCTGTAAAAGCCAGATCGGAGTTTTTGTCCAGGTCTTTGACGATGCCGGTGACCGCTGCGGATAAGGAGTCTTCGTAGATCACCTGTTTGCCGATGTATTTGTCAGCGGACGTGGGACCGAAATAATCCCGGGCGCGGCTTTCGGTAAGGACCACGCTAAATGGAGATGACAGAGCCGTGGCTGCGTTGCCGGCGAGCCATTCGTATTTGAAAATAGTGAAGTAGGATGGTTCGGCTATGACGGTAGTGTTCCTGCCTTCAAATTGTTTATAATCATCCGGAATAGTTATTTTGGGGTTATATGGGATATAGCCTGCCACTGCCTCCAGGCCGGATATGGTGGACCGGGCCATTTGCGACACTGCGGCAGGGATCCTGGCGGAATGCAGTTTTCCCCCTGAGCGTTCGGTGATGTCTGCCATGACCCTGTAGATCCTTTCCCTGCCGGGGTGAAAGGTGTCAAAGCTGAACTCGTAGCTGGCGACGAAGTGGATGACCAGGCAGGCGCTGATGCCCAGAGAAAGCCCCAATATATTGACGATGGCGTAGGACTTGTTCCGGAGAATATTTCGCCAGCCCGTCTTTAGATGGTTTTTTAGCATAATGTTGGTGATTCCCCCAATGAGTCGAAAATGGAAAAATTCCATAAGGGCAGATAATTGTTACCGGACAGGCATCGTATCGAAACCGAACATGTTTTCCCTGATATGTGAGATAAAATATTGAGTGTCATGATTTTTTGGCTCTGGCATCTTATTGGCTGACGTATAACCAAACCAATTACCTTATGTTCAGGAGCTACTGCAGGATCGCCTGGCGGAATATCACCCGTCACAAAGCGTATACCACCATCAATGTTCTCGGGCTTGCGTTGGGTATCTGTGGATGTCTTGTCCTTTATCTGATCACGAGCTATGATTTTAGCTTTGACCGGGATCAGAAGGATGGAGACCGTATCTATCGCATTGTCGGCAATCTACAGCAGGGGTCCGGCGAGATCCAATTCGGGAATAGCCCTTTTGAAGATGTGGCGGGTTTTCAGACGGATATACCCGGGTTTGAGGCTGCGGCCGGCTTGCATCATTATGGCGGCAAGATCAGCATTCCGCAGAGCGGAGGCCGGCCGCCGAAGGATTTTGACAACAGCATACGCGGCGGGTGGAATATGAAGACTGCTATTTTTACCTGGCCGTCTTATTTCGATGTTTTTAGTTATCAATGGCTGGAAGGCAATCCACGGTCACTGGATCAACCTAATACCGTGGTGCTAACGGAGAGCAGGGCAAGGCTTTACTTTGGCGATATTCCCCTGAGCAGCATGGTGGGGAAGACCGTATTGTATGATGACTCTCTGCCTGTCCATGTATCCGGCATCGTTAAGGACTGGAAGGGTAATACGGATCTTGGCTTTACCGATTTCCTTTCGGTGACCACCGCTACGCATAGTTTTCTGAGAACCCAGATCCCTACTACCGACTGGACCAGTCTGAGTCCTCACAGGAGCATGGCGTTTGTAAAGCTGGCGAAAGGGACGACTCCGGAGCAGGTGAATGCCCGTTTTGCCGCCTATATAAAAGAGCATGTTAAGCTTTTTCATGCCGATGCCAAACTAACCATGTACCTGCAGCCTCTGAAAGACCTTCATTTTACCAGTGACTTTCACCGTGGCGATGACGGGGACGGTTGGCGTAAGCCCTATATGCCAACGTTATACGCCATGATGGCTATAGCGGTGTTTATCTTATTGATAGCTGCCGTCAATTTTATCAACCTGTCTACCGCGCAGTCGATGAACCGGGCGAAAGAGATCGGTGTACGTAAGGTAGTCGGAGGACAGAAGGCGCATATTCGTATCCAGTTCCTGATCGAAACGCTGGTGCTGACATTTTTCTCGGTGTTATTGGCCACGCTCCTTGTCAATCCGGTGCTGGCTCTTTTCCGGGACTATGTACCGGAAGGCGTTCATTTTAGTTTGACGGACCCTTTTTCATTTGTGTTCCTTATCAGCCTGACGGCGCTTACCACCCTGCTTGCCGGATTTTACCCCGCCTGGGTCCTGTCTTCGTATATTCCCCTCTTAAGTTTGAAAGGGGCGGCCACGGCGGGAGGAAAGGAAAAATTGAATTTGCGTCGTGCGTTGATCGTCTTTCAATTTACCATTTCCCTTGTTTTTATCACGGGCTCGCTCGTCATACAAAAGCAGATAGCTTATATGCGCGATGCCGACAAGGGGTTCGACACGGAGAGGGTGCTTACGCTTACTGATTGGAATGATCCTCCTCAAAAACTGCAGGTGTTTGCAAATACTATAAAAAATATGCCCGGTGTGGAAAAGGTGTTGCTGCAGGGGACGCCGCCCATGGGATTTGCTCAGAATATGGATAATTTTTCGTTTAAACCCACGGGTACCGACCTGCGTCAGGTTTCCGCGCATATGGGTAACGAGGAGTTCATACCTTTTTATGGGATGAAATTAACGGCAGGGCGGAATATGATGCACAGTGACAGTTTACGGGAGCTCGTCATCAACGCTACCATGGCCCGGCTGATGGGGTGCCGAACGGATCAGGAGGCGATCGGGAGGATCTTGTATGCGCAGGCGCCGCAGGGTGGCATCGGGAAAGGATATCCGGTGGTCGGCGTGGTAGCTGATTTCCATGTATCCTCTTTTCATGAAAGGATACCGGCGGTGGTGATAGAGAATATACCTGAACGTAAGCAAAGCATTGCTATTAAGATCGCTGCCGGCGAACAGGACACAAGGGCGGTGAAAGCGCTGTTGGCCCGGTTGGAGAAAGAATGGAGGAAGCAATTTCCCGACAGACCCTTTCAGTCCAGCATGCTTAACGAGTCCATTTCCTGGCTTTTCGGGCAGGAGGAAAAAGCAGCCTGGCTTGTCAATATGGCGATGACCCTCACCATTTTTATCTCCTGTATGGGGTTGTTTGGTCTCGGGCTGTTCATCACCCGGCGGAGGGCCAGGGAGATCAGCATCCGTAAGGTGCTTGGCGCCAGCGTGGCGGCTGTGACCACCTTGCTTAGCAAGGATTTTGTCATCCTGGTAGGGGTTGCTTTCTGTCTTGCCACGCCTATTGCCTGGTATGCAGCCAACCGCTGGCTCCAGGATTTTGTATATCGAACAAGTCTCAGCTGGTGGATCTTTGCCGGGGCGGGTGTGGGCGCCTTGTTTATTGCCTTATTGACGGTAGGTTTCCAGGCAGCCAAGGTGGCGATGGCCAATCCCGTGAAGAACTTGCGAACGGAGTAAGAAGATCAGGGGATGGCAACGGGAACGGATGTTTTTTGTTTGAACAGTTTCTTTTTTACGGCGGGGAAGAGCCAATAGGCCGCCCGGGCCGAGATCATGCCGATGCCTGCGCCGGCGAGCAGCTCGCTAAACCAATGTTTGTCGTTGTATACCCGTAAAAACCCCGTTGCTGCGGCTGTCGTATATCCTGCGACCCCATACCAGGGAGAACGATCTTTGAACTCCTGTCGCAGGAATTCCGCGGCTACGAAGGCGGTGGCTACGTGTCCCGAGGGGAAGCCATCGTTGCCGGAACCGTCTGGTCTTGGGGCATTGATCACTTTTTTCAGCGAGAGCACCGGGATGGCCATTATGGCATTGGCCATGATGTAGATTGTTGTTCTGTCAAGAAGGTCATGACGGCCTTTTACACCTGCCGCGTTCAGGATGTAGACGGCGGCAGCGGGTGCATATTGAAGATAATTATCCACAGTGGTCCGGCCATGCGGGTGATCGAACCAGATCTCTTCGCGGATGTTACGGTCAAGATCTTTCAGGACCTGGAATTTCAGTGCAGCAAAGCCGTAGGCTGTCAATGTCGCCGGCACGATCAGGGAGGTGACATTGGGTTTATCCTGCCGGGGGGGTGGGGGAATGGAGTCCGGTTGGGCGGATGCGAAAAAACATTCAAATAAGAGGGCTAGGTATAGAAAGTAACGGATGATCATCTGTAAATGTAAAGTAAATGTTATTGTCGTCCGATTCTTCAGATTTTCTCCAGATTGGGGCTGTTATTTTGAGTTAAAACAGCAAAATGAAGATACTCATCGTCGAGGACGAACAGGAATTGATGAAAAGTATGGCTACCTATCTGAAGAGTGAGAATTTTGTCTGTGAAGAGGCACCTGACTATGCCACTGCCCGGCAAAAGATCGAACTTTTCACCTATGATTGTATCCTGCTGGACGTCTCGCTGCCCGACGGCAACGGTCTTTTGTTGTTGAATGAGCTAAAGGAGAATAAAAAGACGGACGGCGTGATCGTCATTTCCGCAAAGAATTCCATCAGCGACAGGATACAGGGACTGAACCTGGGCGCCGACGACTATCTGACAAAACCGTTCCATTTATCCGAGCTGAATGCCCGTATACTGGCGGTGATCCGCAGGCGTCATTTCCAGGGGCAGCATATACTTGTTTTTAACGAGCTGACTATTGACCTTACGGCAAAATCTGTCACTGTCCACCGTACTCCGGTGGAGCTGACCCGGAAAGAGTATGACCTGCTGGTATATCTTGCCTACAATAAGAACCGGGTTATTTCAAAGAATGCCATCGCCGAGCATCTTTCGGGGGACGAGGCGGAAATATTCAGCAACTATGACTTTATTTATTCCCATATGAAGAACCTCAAGCGGAAGCTTCAGCAGGCGGGTTGTAGCGAATACATACGGTCTATTTATGGAATGGGCTACAAATTCGACGTCTGATCATGCGGCTTAACAATAAGACCATAAGGAGCTATCTGTTCTATTCGTTTCTCATTTTCCTGCTGACCATTCCCTTGTTCTATTTTGTCATGCGGTCGCTGCTGCTGCATGAGGTGGACAAATCCCTACGGCTGCAGTTGAAAGAGATACGGTCTAACCTGGGTGAAATCCATTCGCAGGATGAGCTGACGGCCTGGTCGAAGCTGGACAAGGATATATTGCTGTCTCCAATCGATGAGCCCATCAGGGACAGGGTTTACAGCATCAACCGGTATAGCCCAAAGCATGAGGAAGAGGAACCTTACCGCGAGATCGCCGGTGGGATCACGGTGGGGGGGAAGATGTACCGGCTGGTGATCAGCAGCAGTCTTATCGAGAACGATGATCTGCTGAGCAGCATTTTGCTGGTGCAGTCCATTGTATTGTTCCTGCTTATCTGCGGGATGCTGTGGATCAACCAGAGAATATCCAAAAGGCTATGGCAGCCCTTTTATGTCGCGTTGAGGAATATGCAGCAATTTGAGTTGAACAAGCAGACCAATCTTTCTTTTTTGTCCAGCACTACCGATGAGTTCAACGAGCTGAACAAAGCGATAGGAAACCTCTTTAGCCGCAGCTCCGAGATATTCCTTCAGCAGAAAGAGTTTACGGAGAATGCGGCCCATGAGATGCAAACGCCGCTGGCCATTTATCAAAGCAAGCTGGAACTGTTGATGCAAACATCTCCTTTGTCGGAGGAGCAGGCGGACCTGATCAATGGATTGGACGATACGAACCGGCGGCTGATCAAGCTGAATAAGTCCCTGTTGCTGCTGACAAAGATCGAGAACCACCAATACCAGGACGTATATGACGTGGAGATCGGGGCGTTATGCAAAAGACTGATATTACAGTCCTATCTCCACGCAGAAGAGAAGAATATTGTAATTAACGGGGATTTTCCGGAAAGGGTCGTCGTCCGCGTGAATCCCGTCCTGATAGAGATCCTCATCGGAAATTTGCTGTCCAATGCCATCCGGTACAATATCAACAACGGAATGATAATGGTCAGGACGGAAAAGAATACGCTTGTTATTGAGAATACGGGTGCGTCTGTACCATTACCGGACAAGGTCTTCGACCGGTTTTACAAGCAGACGGGGCAAGCCGGCACAGAGGACAGCACGGGATTGGGACTTGCCATCGTGAAGAATATATGTACACTTTATAATTATACCATCAGTTATGCGTTTATCGAAGGCAGGCATATTTTTCGTCTGGATTTTCATAATGGGTCCGCACGTCAGGGCGCAGGATCATGACCTGGACTATTATATCGTCCAGGCCAGAGGCAACAGCCCTTTATTAAAGGATTATCAAAATCAGTTGTTGTCGGGTGGAGTGGACAGCCAGTTGACCCGCGCCGCCTATTTGCCGCAGGTGAACGGCATCAGCAACAATTCCTATGCTCCTCTCATCGGAGGATGGGGTTATGATAATGCCATTACCAATGGCGGTCAGCTTAGCGCCCAGGTACAGGCAACCAAGACCTTTGTGAGCAGGAACAACCTGGCGACACAGTTGCGGTCCCTATCCCTGAATAACAAGACCATCGGCAACACGGCTGCGATTGCCGTCAAGGACCTCAGGAAGACGGTGACTGCCCAGTATATTACGGCTTATGGCGATATGGTGGCCGTTAATTATAACAAGGAGACGCTGGCCCTTTTGCAAAAAGAGGAGATCCTATTAAAGGGACTGACGCAAGCCAATATTTACAGACAATCAGATTATCTTACTTTTTATGTCACGCTGCAGCAGCAACAGCTGATCCTACGGCAATCGGAGATCCAGTTGAGGAACGATTTTGCCATGCTGAACTACCTGTGCGGCATCGTAGACACTTCGGTCAAGGAACTGCCGGACCCCCAATTGAAGCTGTCTGCATTCCCGGAAGTGTATAATTCGGTGTTCTACCAGCAATATACCATCGACAGTCTGAAGAACATCAATCAGCACTCGCTGATCAACTTTAGCTACAAGCCAAAGCTGAGCGCGTTTGCGGATGCGGGGTATATTTCGAGTTATCCATTCTCATTGCTGAAGAATTTTGGTACAAGCTTTGGCGTTTCGGTCACTGTCCCCATCTATGACGGTCATCAAAGGCAGATGAAGTTTAAAAAGGTCGACCTTGCCGAAAGGACGAGAACGGGGTACAGGGACTTTTTTCTACGTCAATATGATCAGCAGATAGCCCAACTGACCCAGCAGTTGCATGCCACCGAGTCGCTGATAAACGAGATCGGCGAGCAGATGAAATATTCAAACACATTGATAGATGTGAATGCCAAGCTCCTTGAGACAGGCAATGTGCGGATAACGGACCTGGTGCTGGCCATCAATACTTACCTGAATGCAAGGAACCTGCTGAATCAAAATTATATCAGCCGGCTTCAGATAATAAACCAAATCAATTATTGGGAAGCTTTATAAAACAACAGGCACATGGCAAAATTGAGATGTATATGGGTGGTCGTACTGGCCGGATTTATCTCCTGCAATGGCAAGAATGACCCTGCGGCTGCGGGTGGGACCGACTCTGCCGCCGCCGCAGAGGTCAAAACCCCCGTAACCGTAACGAGCGTCGATGTCAGCAACCTGACCGACTCCATCGAATTGAACGCTACTTCTTCTTTTTTACAAAACAGCTATGTCCGGAGCACTGCCACGGGCTATGTAAGATCGGTGGATGTAAAGCCGGGCGAGTTTGTCGGCATCGGCCGTCGTATGTTCACCATCGAGACAAAGGAGTCCACGGTCATCGGTAATTCTATCTCTAAACTGGATAGCTCGTTCAAGTTCACCGGTGTGGGTACGGTCAAGGCCTCTTTGTCCGGATATGTCACCCAGTTGAGCCATCAGATCGGGGATTATGTACAGGACGGGGAGCAACTGGCGGTCATCAGCGACAATAACAGCTTTGTCTTTTTACTGAACCTCCCTTATGAGCTGCGGCCGTATGTGCTGAACAAGAGGAATGTGGACCTGATCCTTCCCGATGCCACCCATCTTACGGGTGTCATCAGTTCCGTGCTGCCTGTGGTGGACTCTCTTTCCCAGACACAGCCTGTGATCATAAAGGTCAGCAGCCGGACGCCCATTCCTCAAAACCTCATTGCCAAGGTGAGGATCATCAAGGACCTGAAGGCCCATGCGCAAACGGTGCCGAAGTCGGCCGTCCTTTCGGACGAGGCGCAGACCAGCTTTTGGGTAATGAAGATGATCGACTCCGCCACGGCAGTGAAGACGGAGATACGCAAAGGAATGGAGCTGAACAATAAGATAGAGATCCTGGAACCCATCTTCTCAAAGGACGACAAGATCGTGGTCACGGGCAATTATGGTCTGCCTGATACCGCAAAAGTCAATGTCGAGAAACAGTAATATCATGAAGAATTTCTTTGTTTCCTATAAGAACCCGGTAACCGCCTTGCTGGTGATCATCATACTGGGAGGGCTTTATTTTTACGGCCGTCTGAAGACTTCGTTGTTCCCGGAGATCACATTCCCCAAGATAAAGATCATTGCGGACGCCGGTCTGCAACCCGTGGATAAAATGATGGTTACGGTTACCAAGCCGTTGGAGAATGCCGTCAAGCAGGTGCCTGACCTGCTGACCATCCGCAGCACGACCAGCCGGGGTACATGCGAGATATCCGCCTTTATGGATTGGAACAGCAATATCGACCTGGCGCAGCAGCGTATAGAATCCAAGATATCCCAGGTGAGCAACAGCCTGCCGGCGGGTGTTCAGATCACGGTGGAGAAGATGAACCCTTCCATTCTGCCTGTGTTGGGCTATTCCCTGGAAACGAGCTCGCCAACCCCTGCCATCGACGTCAAGCAGCTGGCTCTTTACACCGTCAAGCCCTTTTTATCACAGGTGCAGGGCGTTTCCGAGGTACGGGTCATCGGGGGCAAGCAGAAGGAGTATTGGCTTACCATGGACATGCAGAAGATGAGCACGCTGGGTATCACACCGGATATGCTTTCCAATACGCTGGCACAGACAAACTTTATCAGGTCAAACGGATATTTGTCGGACTATCATTTATTGTATCTCACGGTGACGGATGCGACGGTGAAAACATTGGACCAGCTAAAAGAGCTTGTCGTAAGCAATAATGGCAAGCGGGTGGTGCGTCTGAAAGAGATTTCGAATGTCTCTATCCAGGAGGCCGTCGAGTATACCAAGATCAATGCCAATGGAAAGGAAAATCTGCTCATAGCCGTCATCAAGCAGCCCAATGCCAACCTCATCGATCTGTCGAACCAGATGGAGCAAAAGATCGCCGAGCTGCAGAAGATACTTCCAAAGAATGTCCATCTGAAGCCTTATTACATACAGGCGGATTTTGTAAAGGACTCTGTAAAGAGCGTGACAGACAGCCTCTGGATCGGGCTGGCCCTGGCCATTATCGTGGCCATTATTTTTCTTCGCAGCCTGAAGGCCAGCACCACCATCCTGATCACCATTCCCATCACCATCTGTCTCACGCTGATAGTGGTCTATGCCATCGGATATACTTTTAATATCATGACCCTGGGAGCCATTGCGGCGGCCATCGGTCTGATCATCGACGATGCCATCGTGGTGGTGGAGCAGATACAACGAACGCATGAGGAACATCCGCTGGAGTCATCCAGAACGTTGGTAGATAAGGCCATCGGTTATCTGTTGCCTGCCATGATCGGCAGCAGTCTCAGCACCATTGTCATCTTTATCCCTTTTGAGCTGATGAGCGGGGTGGCCGGCGCCTATTTTAAAGTGCTGACCAATACCATGATCATCACGCTGGTGTGTTCTTTCTTTGTCACCTGGATCGGGCTGCCCGTAGTGTATCTTTTATTAAGCCGGGAGAAGAATGGAAAGAAGTCAAAAAAGGAGGAAAAGGCCCATATGGTCCGGCAACAGAAATGGGTAGGGTTCTTTATCCACAAGCCCTATTTCAGCATGGTGATCATTGCGGGTCTGGCACTCGCTATTTATCTTATCCTTCCCAAGCTGGAGACTGGCTTTTTGCCGGAGATGGATGAAGGCAGCATCGTGCTGGACTATACTTCACCGCCGGGCACTTCCCTGCAGGAGACGGACAGGATATTACAGCAGGTGGAGAAGATCATCACTTCCGTGCCGGAGGTGGCCAGCTATTCCCGTCGTACCGGGACGCAGATGGGCTTTTTTATCACAGAGCCCAATACGGGCGACTATCTGATACAGTTAAAGAAGAGCAGGGATCGCTCCACCGATGAGGTCATTGCGGACATCCGTAAGCAGGTGGAATCCTCGCAACCCGTCTTGCGCATCGATTTCGGGCAGGTGATCGGGGATATGCTGGGGGATCTGATGACCTCAGTGCAGCCAGTGGCCATCAAAATATTTGGCAATGACGTTAAAACGTTGCAGGGTCTTTCCCGGCAGGTGGCCGAGACGGTAAGTAAGGTAGAGGGCGCCGCAGATGTATTCAACGGCATCGTGATCGCGGGGCCTTCCGTAAGCGTGGACCCGGATTATAATAAGCTGGCGCAGTTTGGTCTTACCCCTGCCGTCCTTCAGCAGCAGCTGCAAAACAGGATGGAGGGCAACATCGTGGGGAATATCCTCGAAAGGGAGCAGCTTACCAATATACGGATGGTCTATCCCAATAGCCGGACGGCGACGGTGGCCGATGTGCAGCGGATGCAGGTGTTTCTTCCTTCGGGCAGGCTTAAGCCCATAACGGAACTGGCGGATGTAAGAGTGAACCTTGGGGATGCCGAGATCAATAGAGAAAACCTCCAGGCTATGGGCGAAGTCACCGCCCGTCTGGAGAACCGTGATCTAGGAAGCGTGATGAAGGATATTCAAAAGAACGTGGCGGCGGAGGTGGTGCTTCCACAGGGATATCACATCGAGTATGGAGGGGCCTATGCCGAGCAGCAACAGTCTTTTAAGGAGCTGCTGACTATCCTGATCACTTCCAGCCTGCTGGTGTTCTCTGTCATACTTTTTCTTTTTCGTCAACTCAGGGTTGCCATCCTCATCATATTATTGGCTGTGCTGGGTATTTCGGGGAGCTATATCGCTTTATACATTACGCATACCCCGCTGAATGTGGGCAGCTATACGGGGTTGATCATGATCGTGGGTATCATTGGGGAAAACGCCATTTTTACTTTTCTACAGTTCAGGGACTCGCTGAAGGACAGGACGGTGGATGATTCCATCGTGTTCTCCATCTCCACCCGGCTGAGGCCCAAACTAATGACGGCCCTGGGGGCGATCATTGCCCTGATGCCGTTGGCCCTTGGCATCGGCACCGGCGCCCAGCTGCACCAACCGCTGGCGATAGCGGTGATCGGCGGATTTGTGACGGCTTTGCCCCTGCTGCTCATCGTGCTGCCGTCCATGCTGCGTCTGTTGTTCAGACGTCACGCAAGCTCTCCACAGGATTCGACCGTGCAGCTTTGATGGCCTGGAAGCTGATGGTGAGCAGGGCGATGGCTAAGGCAGTAAGCCCTGCCAGGATGAAGACGGACCAATGGATATGGATGCGATAGGCAAAATCTTTTAGCCAGTTGTTCATCAACAGCCATCCCAGCGGCCAGGCGACGAGATTGGCCAGCAATACCAACCGTATAAAATCTTTTGTCAGCTGGAAGAGGATCTCCTGGATGTTGGCGCCTAATACTTTTCTGATGCCTATTTCTTTGGTGCGCTGCCGGATCATAAAAGCGACAAGCGCAACCAAGCCGATGCAGGCAATAATAATAGCCAGGAAGGAGAAAGTCCCGAACAGGACACCGAACTGTATATCGTGTTGGTATTGCCGGTTGAAATAGTCATCCAGGAAAGAGAAGGCAAAAGGGTTACCTTTAAAACTGCCGGTCCAGGCGGATTGCACACGGTCCACGGACTGGTGAATATTGTTTGTTTTCAATTTTACCAGGTAGTACTCGAATTCTCTCAGATCTCCGCCGTTGAATTGAAAAGCGGCCGGAGCGGCCTTCTGCTGTAAGGATAATTGATGAAAGTCGTTGACGACGCCCACTACGGTATAGTCTCCGTCATCTGCACGAAATTCCTTTCCAATGGCCTGGTCTGCATGGGGGAAGCCCAGCAATTTAGCGGCGGACTCCGTCAGGATCAGCCCCCTCCGGTCAGTTTTAAATGCATCGGAGAAATTCCGGCCGGCCAGCATAGTCATCCCCAGGGCAGGTATATAATCCTGGTCGATCGTGGTGGTATTGATAGAAATCGAATGGGGAGAGGAGAGCCCGTTTTTAAGGGAGGCGTAAGGAGTTGGCCACCGGATCTCTTTGCCGGGTAATTCATCCGACATAGCGATGGCTTCCACGGAAGGGTCGTTCTTAAGCGTCGCTTTAAACCGCTGTACGAGCAGGTTATGGGTGGCGCGGGCGGTGTCCCAGCGGCCGGGTCGGTCCAGCACCATGACCTGGCTGGGATGGATGCCTATGTCCCGATGAAGCATATATTGCACTTGCCGGTAGACGACAAACGTTCCGATGATCAGCAGAATAGACAAGGAAAATTGGAAGATGACGAGGGTCTTTCGCAACATCAGGCCTTTGGCAGATGTGGCTAATTTTCCTTTTAGCACGGTGACGGGCTTATAGGAGGACAGGACCAGGGCGGGGTAAAGTCCGGAAAGGAAGGCCCCCAGCAGCAGGACTGCAAGGAACAAAAGCCCGTAGGCGTTTTTGAAAATCGCAGTGACCGGAAAGTCGATGGAAAAAATGCGGTGCAGCAAGGGGGCTATGCCGTCGATCAGCAGGATCGCAAGGACAAAGCTGATGATGTTGAGGCTCAACGACTCGATAAAGAATTGCCGGATCAGTTGAGATCGATGTGAACCCAGCACTTTACGGATGCCTACTTCCCTGGCTCTGTTGATACCGCCGGCCGTGGCCAGGTTGATATAATTGATCCATGCGATGGCAACGATAAAAAAGGCGATGATCGTCAGGAAAGTAATAGCTTTTGCGTGAATGGTGGTTTCCGGCTCATCCAGTCTGCCCGAGCTCAGGTGTATCTTTTCGAGGGGTTGTAAGGACAGGATGCTTTGCTGATGCTGTGTCTGTTCTTCGGGAATATGCCGGCGGGTAAACAGAGGCAGCTTTCCTTCCAGGGTTGTTGGGTCGGCGCCGGGGCGCAGCAGCACATAGGTATAAAAGTCTTTTCTGTTCCAGTTTTGTTCAAAACGTTCCAGCCCACTGTTGCGGTGCAGTAAAGTTGACCAGGAAATGAGGATATTGAATTTCAGGTGTGAATTTTCCGGGATGTCTTTTACTATGCCGGTGATCTTACAAAGCTCCGAGTTGCGGTCGTCATCGGTCATTTGAATGGATCTTCCCATGGCTGTCCGGAGATAATCGTTGCCAAAAAGCTTACGGGCTGTCGATTCCGTGATGACGGCCGTATAAGGTTGTGCAAGCGCCGACCGGGCGTCACCCTGCACCAGGGGGAAGGTGAACATGGTGAGGAAGGTGGGGTCGGCATAGAGGAAGCGGGTTTCGCGGAAGTAGGTGTTGTTATAACTAAATACACAATTATTCTTATAGCCCATATTATAGAGCCTGGCGGCGTCCAGGACTTCGGGAAAATCTTTTTTTAATGCCGGGCCAACGGCCGAATAGGTCTCTGCGCTTTCGATCACCAGCCGGCCGTCCTGGTAAAAGTCCAGGCCGACGCGATAGATATCCTGTTTTTTTTCATGCCAGCTGTCGTAGCTCAATTGAAAGGCGACATAACTGAGCAGCAGGACCGAACAGGCGATGCCGACGGAGAGGCCGCCCATATTGATAAAGGATATCGTCTTGTTCTTCCACAGTTGTCTCCAGGTGATCCTGATATAATTTCTGATCATGGGATTTGATTGGTACTGTCTGGCGTCCAAATTTTATACCTCCTTGTTACTAGTTGATAATCAATATGTATGGACTGGTTTTGATAGGAGTACCGTCCGGTAATGATACAATTACTGACCGATTTTTGGCGAGAGGGGGGATAGTTTCCGGAGGAGGGAGGAACAATCTGGAGCAAACCTGAGTTTTTTCTGGAATTACGGTTAAGTAAAGGTTAGCGAATATTTATCAAATTACTAAATCGTCAGGGCCCTCGTCATAGACATTCCTTTTTTGTAAACATTTGCGGCTCAAACTAACGAACCTATGTTTTCCAAAGCCAACTGCATGCGTGTCTGCATGAGCTTTATTTTCATTTTCTTTTATTTTATCGGTAGGGGTCAGGCTATACGAGGTATCGTCCTGGATGCCAAAACAGGTGAGCCGATGACGGGCGCTACCGTCTCGGTGAAAGGGACCGGGAAGAGCCAGTTTGTAAAACTGGACGGAAATTTTGCTGTCAGAAGCCTGGCGCCGGGCGATTATGAGGTGGAGGTCAGCTATGCCAATTACAAAAAGCATAGCGAGCATGTGACGGTGGTTCAGGGGAAGCCGGTGGAATTGAGGGTCATCCTTGAGCCGGCCATCCTCGAATTATCGTCCGTCACCGTATCGGGTGCGTCGGGATCCGACCATACTACCCGGAACATCGAGAAACATTCCAACCAGCTGGTGAATGTCGTTTCGGCGAAGAACATGCAGTTGCTGCCGGATATTACGGTAGCCAATGTGCTGCAGCGTGTCAGCGGAGTGACCATCGAGCGGAACAATGCGGGTGAAGGCCGCTATCCCATCATCCGGGGGATGGAAAAGAGGTACATCAATACCCTGGTCAATGGGGTCAAGATCCCCAGCCCGGACGATAAGAACCGATTTGTCCCGCTGGACCTTTTCCCTTCGGAATTGCTGGAGCGGCTGGAGGTAAGCAAGAGTCTTACGCCTTCGATGGAAGGGGACGCCATTGGGGGGACGATCAACCTGGTCATGAAGGATGCACCGGCTTCGAAGCTATTGCAGGTGAATGCGGCCATGGGATACAACAATATCTTCAACACCCAGGACTATCTCAAATTTAAGAATACGATCAATAAGCAATCTCCCGCGGAGATGCATGGCAGCAGCTATAATGCCACGCCCGCGGACTTCCCTATGGGGCCGTTGAACTACCAAAAGCGGAACACACCGCTGAATGAGACGTTCGGGCTTACGGCAGGCAACCGGTTTGGAAAGGACAAGCAGCTCGGCTTGCTGTTCTCCGGAAGCTATCAGAACATTTTTAGCGGGACGAAATCGACCTTTTTCTTACCCAATGCGCAGGTGAATCTAGGCAATATGCCGCAGTTCCAGGACCTGTATTTTCGCCGGTATTCCACCGAGAATCAGCGGCTTGGGTTGACGGCCAAGGCCGATTATCATATCAATGGCCGCAACAAGCTGTCCTGGACCAATACTTATGTACGGCTGAACATGTTCCAGACACGGGTGTCGTATGATACGGTGGCGTTGAACTCCCTGGTAAATGAATCCTACCGGACCACCTGGCAATATCAGTCCATCTACAATTCCACGTTGCAGGGTGTCCATCAATTGAACCCATCGCTGACGGTGGATTGGACGGCGGCTTATTCGATGGCCAGCAATCACATCCCTGACCAGAGCACGTTTACGCATCAATTTACTACTTTGTATGATTCGGCAACTAAAAGCAGGGTCAAGGTCAGGGATGACGTTAAGAGTATGACACGTAACTGGGGGCATAACAGCGATAAGGATTGGTCGGGAAGCTTGAACTTTACTCAACGGGCACGGTTGCTGCAAAGGCCCCTGGAGATCAAACTGGGGGGATTGATAAGGGATAAGAAAAGGGATAATTTTTACAATGCCTATAGTTTGGTGCCACAACTGGCAGCTGGTACTACAACACAGCCTTATACCACTGTCAACAATGCTCAATGGGCTTTTGAAAGCGGGAAAGGCACTCCCAGCCTGGATGGCAACAATTACAGCTTTACAGAAGACGTATATGCCGGCTATATACAGGGTAAGTGGCAGCTGTTGGACAAGTTGGAATTGTTGGGCGGATTGCGGGTAGAGCATACAAGACAAGAGTATAGTACCTTACTGAGCCAGGAGGCTGCTGCACGATCGGGCAAGATCTGGTACACTGACCTGCTGCCCAGCGGTCAGGTGAAATACGCTCTCAGTGACCTTACATCTCTTAGGTTGTCCTACTACAGGGCGATAGCCAGGCCGCAGTTTGCCGAACTGATACCCGATGGGCCGGACAATTATGAAACATTCAAACAGCAGGGGAACCCTGGGGGATTGAAGCATTCCATTGCGGACAATCTCGATCTGCGTTATGAATGGTTCCCGGGTCATGCCGACCAGTTGTTAATAGGAGCATTCTATAAGCACATCCAGGACCCCATTGAGTATACGGCTGTTAAAGTGGGGGTTACTACACAATACCTTATCCCACAGAACATCGGGAATGCGACGAATTATGGTTTTGAGGCAGTGTACACTCATTATTTCGGCGCCTTTGGTATCTCCGCTAATTATACCTTTACCCATTCCAGGGTGAAGAACGATCAAATGTTATATGTTTATCGTGATGATGCAGGTAGTGTAAATTCGAGATATGTTTCCGAAACCAGGCCATTACAGGGACAAGCCGATCACGTAGGCAATCTTTCTGTGCTGTATAAAAACCCCCATATCGGGCTGGATATACAGGTTGCATTTACCTATACGGGTGAGAGGATAACCCTTGTCAATCCCTATGCCGGCCTGCATTACTGGCAACAGCCTTTTGCCGGACTGGATGCATCTTTTGAGAAAAGGATCATCAAAAGGCTGACTTTCTATGGCAAATTGAACAATCTTACGAATGCGCCTGTTACCGGCAGTCTGCATGTGCCTTATGCAGTGTACCTCCCAAGCCCGGGGTCGAATCCCTTGTCCATGCAGACGGACGTGAAGCACAAGATCATCGTGCAAAAGGATTATGTAAGGTCTTCTTTCCTATTTGGTTTCAGGTATAAACTCTAACTATCAGAATATGAAAAAATATATTTCCATTTCCCCTCTTTTACTGGCAGCGATCTTTCTTTTCTCCTGTACCAAGACAGATCATAAGGACCTGTGGCAGGCGGTGATCGTGCCTGCTTCTCCCGTGAGTGATTCGGTCCCATTGAAAGGTACGATCAAGGGGACGATGCTGGCAGGCAAGACCTATACGGTCGCTGATGATATTATTGTCAATGAAGGGGACACGTTGATAATCCAGGAAGGCGTCACGGTCAATTTCACCGGTCCATATGGTTTGGGCGTCAAGGGCAGCCTGATCTGTATAGGGACAAAGAGCCAGCAAGTACGATTTACTGTACCCTGGGCCAAAAAAACGGACCAGTACGGTAATAATCCCAATACTGATTCAGCCTATATGGGCAGATGGATCGGAATAATTGGTGCTACCACCTGTCCTATAATGATCATCAAATGGGCCCATATCGAATTTGGAGGGGTTGTCATTCCCAAAGACAGCAAGATCAAACCAATATCCAGCAAACCCTATCCTGTCTTCTTCCAGAATCCGGGAGGCATTTTCGTATTGGAAGATTCCTGGTTATATGGCAGCGTGGACGATCCCTTCCGCATCCTGGGTGGAAAGATCGCCGTGTTCAGGAACACTTTTGAGAAATGCGGTTACACCGGTGGCGAGGCGATGAATGCCAAGTCAGGCACCATCGGGAATTTTGCGTATAACCTTTGTATCGGCATGGCTACGAATGGTCCTAAACTGTCCAATTCTGGCGCTCCCACCGGCGTACCGGGCTCCAATGTGCGGATGTATAACAACACCATCGTCAATTGCGGCTACCGGCGTCAAGAATCCGGAAGGGGTGGGTCCATCAATTTTGAGGAGAATGCGGCGGGCATGGCATATAATAATATCATCGTCAACTGCAGGTTTGGGCTCCGGGTCGTCCAGAATCCCATTGCCGACACATCCAATCTGCGGTATGGGTACAATTACTCCTATGCCGACAGTCAGTCCGTGGCAAATAGTATTTACCCTTCTTATGATGTCAGCAAGTGCATCTCCCAGGCGATGTCTACGGATTTCCCCGCGCCCTCCACTTTCCTGCCTGCGGGATGGGTGGCAGGACAAACGTATACGGCACCGGCTTCGTTGCTGGGCGCCAATGATCCGCAATTCATCAACGGACCTGTGCCGATGCCCAAAGGGTTGAACCTAGCCGACATCTCTTTTGTGGGCAATTATAATTTCCGGCTAAAAACGACGTCGTCCTGTATCAATAAAGGCTATACGGGATTCGTTCCCCGCAGCGACGTGCCGGTGGACCCTAAGTATGGCGCAACGGAGATCACCCCGCCCGGCAAGGACCTGGGAGCTTACCAGCTCAATGGTTCCGGCAACCAGCATTGATCATTTTTAAATTTATACAGGCTCTGATATGAAAAGATCATTTTTGGGTACCTTACTTTTTGTTCTCCCGTTCCTTTCCTTTTCACAGGAGAACATATTTATCGCAAAGCCTTATTTGCAGATAGGCCGGGCTCCGTCCGCATCAAGTCTGGAGTTGTTGTGGCAGGTACCGGAGGGAGCCGCCGACTGGGGAGTGGAAGTAAAGGCCGATCCTTCGGGCAGATGGGTGAAGATGGCATCTCCGCAATGGACACCGGTGGCTCCGGATGGTCTTCAGCCCCGGCGGGTGTACCATACTGTACTGACGGGTCTTGTGCCAGGCGGTGTATTCAACTATCGTGTCTCACGGGCCGGCAAAGTGGTCTTTACTGCGGAAGGGCATGCGTCCAAGGGCCCGGAACAGCCTTATAGGTTTGTCGTCAACGGCGATATCGGAGCGGCTACTACGGATGCAAAACTGTTGGCGAAGCAAAGTTTTTTGAGTCATCCTGACCTGGTGGTCGTGCCGGGGGATATCATTTATGAGAACGGGAGGGTATCGGAGTACGACGACAAGTTCTGGCCTATCTACAATGCCGACGAGACTACAGATGGGGGAGCACCGTTGATGCGCAGCATTCCCTATATAGGGGCGCCGGGGAACCATGATGTGGACAACCGGAGCCTGGATCAGTACCCGGATGGTCTGGCTTATTTCTTTTTCTGGCGTCAACCGCTGAATGGTCCTGCCGGTGTGGAAGGCAATGCTTTTGTCCCTGTCATGCAGGCAACGGAGGCGCACCGGAAGGCATTTTTACAGGCCGCCGGAGAGGCCTATCCCAGCGCTGTGAACTACTCGTTCAATTACGGTAATGCACATTGGCTCGTGTTGGACTCCGATCCCTATGTCAATTTTACGGACAGTGCCTTGCGCAATTGGATAGCCGGTGACCTTGCAGGCGCCCGGGATGCCGTCTGGCGTTTTGTCATCTTTCATCACCCTCCTTTCAGTTCGTCAAGGGAGCATTATGAACAACAGCAGACACGTTTGTTGTCGCCGCTGTTCGAAGCGGGGAAAGTGGATGTGGTATTCAGCGGTCATGTACATAATTATCAACGGACATTCCCCATGCATTTTACGCCGGATAAACAGGGGGTGCTGCTGATAGGGGGAAAAGACAACAAGACCATTCGTGGCCGGGTGGTCAATGGAAGATGGCGGCTGGATAAGAGCTATGATGGCAAGACCAATACCCGTCCTGACGGGATCGTCTATATCGTCACCGGGGCCGGAGGCCAGGAACTGTACAATCCCGAGCAAAACGACGATGCGGATTCCTGGCAGAAGTACACCGACAAGTTTATCTCGAATGTACATTCTCTCAGCGTAGTCGATATCGATGGAAGGAACTTTACCCTGCGTCAGATATCTCCTGAAGGAAAAGAGCTGGACGCGATCAGCATTACGAAATAAAACATTTGGCTGCATAATGAAAATAAAACAACTGTTGCTCATTCCGGTGACAGGGCTTGTATTGCATGCGTCTGCGCAAACAGGTGTCCGGCCGGCTATTCCTGCCGTACTGGATGGAGTGACTTATTCCCCGAATGGCCGGCTGATGTTGACCAAGGCCGGGAATGTGGAGGACCTGGAGAAAAAAGATCTATATACATTGTCCGCCTTTAGTGCAAGTCCTGTGGGATCGGAAACGGGCATCCTGCTGGATATACATATGCAGGGGTTTGCCGGTACAGTGGCTTATGGGCCGCTGGATGAAGAGGCTCTATCCCCGACCGTGGCCTTTTTGCCCAAGGATGTGAAGATGACGGATGGCAAGGCTCTACTGGAAATAAAAAAAGTATTCGTTCGGTCCAATGATTTCTTTAAGCTGGCGGAAAAGGGGAAGGGCGTACTGGGTTACCGGATCATGGATAATAGCGGCAGGATCATCTATGAAGGAAGAACTGCATTCGAGGGAACGGGGCCCTATACTGTTGTGCCTACGATCATCGAAGGGCCCATGATCAATGACCTGCAGCCTGGCGGGTGTATTATTTCTTATGAGACACAGACGCCTGCGAAGACAACCATCGAGGTTGGCGGCAAGACATTTACCGAGCCGGGTGAGGGCACGCACCATGAAATAAGCGTGTATGGATTGGAGGCCGGTAAACGATATACGTATACGGTAACTTATGGCAAACGGAGAGACGTCCATACTTTTCAGACTGCGGCAGCGGCGGGTAGCCGTAAGCCTTTTGCGTTTGCATTTGCCAGCGCCAACCGGGCTACCACGGGTGGAGGTGAGCGGGATTTCGGCGGAACGAATTATCAGGCGACCCGAACGATCATGGCTACAGCTGCCATTCATCAGGCGGTGTTCATGCAGGTGCAGGGAGATATCACCAATGGGGCCAATCCAAGTGATGACGGGCATGCGCTGGAATATGCGAATTTCAAACGGGCGCTGGAACCATTTTGGGGCCGCATACCCGTATACGTAGGTTTTGGGGATCATGAGGCCAGCAGAAGCGTATTTGCGCCTGACCCTGTGACAAAAAAATCCAAGTCGATAGAGGTCTTTCCTTATGCCACGGCATCCGGTGAAGCCAGCTTTGCCCGGGCCTTTGTCAATCCTGCAAATGGTCCCCTGAGCGAGGATGGAGCCGTCTATGACCCCAATCCCAATAACATCGATTTCCCCACCTATAAGGAGAATGTCTACTATTACACCTATGATAATGTGGCGATGATCGTCTTGAATACAGAGTATTGGGAAAGCAAGGACCCGATGGCCACCAGCGGCTGTCCGGAAGGGTATATCATGGATCAGCAGGTGAAATGGCTGCG
Organism: Chitinophagaceae bacterium; assembly: GCA_017307755.1. Taxonomy (GTDB): domain Bacteria; phylum Bacteroidota; class Bacteroidia; order Chitinophagales; family Chitinophagaceae; genus Puia. The sequence goes on from JAFKGQ010000005.1 coordinate 561,846, forward strand.
GGAAACCATGCACAAAATGGAGAATGATCCTCATATCGATCATATTTTTGTGGTGACACACGGGGCTGTTTTCCCAAATGGGGATCACCTGGCCGATGCCATGTGGTGGGATGGAGATAATAAGAGCAGGGCAGTAGTGGCTGGTGTGCCGCTGTCAAAGGGTACGATCGAGCGGCGGGACGAGATATTGGATATCTGTGTCAATAACAGCAAAAAATTTCTTGCTTTTATATCAGGGGATGAACATAACTTCTCTTTTTTGCCTGTGACGCCGCAAACGCCTATTTACCTGGAAGGGTATGCCGGTAAAAAAATACAGCTGAAACGAAATTTCTTCTGTATCAATAATGGAGCGGGTGGGTCCGCCCCTTATGCATTGTTGCCCAGTCCCTGGTCCGGCGGGTATAAGTATTTCACCGAGCCCCCTGCGTTGGCGTTGATCCATGTGGATGGCGGGCGGGTGACGTTATCCGCTGTGAGAATAGAGACTTTTGAGAATATTTGCGAGTCTGTCAGACTGCGGGATTAATTTTCAACGGGAGGCTTACCCAGGAAATTCTCATCCTCTTTGGGTTTGCTGATCTTCAGCTTGCCAAACTTGTACAGGAGGTTAATACCAAACGACCTGTAAGGTATCTCCAGGCGATTGTCCGTGACAAACCCGACACCTTCGATGGTGGATTTCTGCACGAGATTATTCCCAAAGGCATTTACCGCCACCAGGCCCAGGCTTGCTTTCCCTCCCCATAGCTGCTGACGGAGCGCAAAAGTATAGGTGAGGAAATTGGGTTGTCTGCCTTGCCATCTGATGCCTGACCGGAAGTTGCCGAACCCTTCCACGATAAGGCCGTGGGGGAACTGGTAATTGGCGTTGACATTCCAGCGATATTCAAAGCCGCTGATCCGGGGAGGTATGGAGTAGATATTGAATGTCCTTCTGTCGTACAGCTGAATATTGGGGCGAATCGTAAATTTGGGAAAAGGAGAAAAAGAGCCTCCGAGATTGATGCCCCAACGGTCTTCTGAGGCGATGTTGTCGCGACGGGTAACGTTGACATTGGTGTATGTGGAGTCCCCCACCTGGAACGTTGGATAAAAGGTCGTATAGGATTTTATGTCGGGGCTGTTATGTGTATATACCAGGACGATGTTGAGGCTATTGTCCCTTCCGATGTTGTAGTTATAGCCCAGTTGAAAGTCGTGTCCTATTTCGGGAAGTATATTGGGATTACCGGTGGTGATATTTTGTGGATCGGCCAGGTTAAGGAATGGGTTCAGGTCGCGGTATTCGGGTCTTTCCAGTCTGTATGCATAGCTGAATTTCAGGGTCTGGTCGTTAAAGGTATGGGAGAGCGTGACGGAAGGAGCCAGGTTGTTGTAATCCGGTATTTTTACGTGACCGGAATTGCTATAGTAGGCCTTGTTTGTGGTATATTCTGACCGTATGCCGGCGATGACATTGAGGAAATCAAACAGTCTGAAAGCGCCGGAAACATAGCCGGCGTAAACAGTCCTGCGAAAAGTGGAGTTATAGGATTGCAGGTTATCGGGTACGTAGGTATAGGCGGCAGGGTTAAAAGAATAGACCGCTGCATCGCTGACCAGGGATTCAATCTCTGTTTTAAAGCCCGTTTCCAGCAGAAAGCCGCTGGATAGGGGGTAGGCATAATCCAGGCTAAAAGAAGTGAGTTTGTCCCGACCGGGGTTGCTGCTGGTAGAGCCGGAGAAAATGGAGTCGTTATTTATATAGCGTTGGGATTGCAGATAGGAAGTATTGTTCTGCCCGGCGCTATACAGGAACGAGAAGGTCAGCTGTTCTTTATCCCTCCGGAATTTTTTTGTGTAGTCTACGCCCAGGTCGGCTGTATTGTTCCTGAGCTTATTATTGGCGGCACGAAGGTTGAGCCGGTCGTAAAGGCTGTTGCCATGAGCATCGGTGCCTGTATTATGTTGTTGGAAGAGGCCGTCGGTGGCGTTGCCGAACTCGTTAAAGCCAAACGTGACGGCCACGTTGTCTTTGGGGGTAATATCCCAGTCGAGATTAAGTCCGGTGCGGTAACCATAGCGGTGGAAGTCGCTGTTGCCTTGCTGGCCAAGAAAGTATTTGTTACCGGAAGCGGTGTCTGTAGAATTCCTTTTGCTGTCCGTATATGTGCTGACATTCAGCTGGTCTGTCCCGCTGAAATAACCGCTGACGGTGACATTGTTCTTTTTATAGGTGAGATTGACGGAGCCGTTCTCCTGCCTGGTGCCGGCGGTGGCGTTGACAATCCCGCTGAAACCTTCCGACTTGCTTTTTTTCAGAATGATGTTGATAACGCCTCCGGTGCCTGTGGCATCGTACTTCGAGCCGGGGCTGGACATGACCTCGATGCTTTGTATCTGGGACGCCGGGATGGATTGAAGAGCGTCTGCAACGCTGTTGCCAAACAGGGTAGAGCGTTTGCCATTGATAAGGAACAGGATACTCGGATTGCCGAGCAACTCGACATTACCATTGACATCGACGCTGACCTGGGGGATCTTCCGCAGTACATCCGTGGCTACGCCGCCCTGCGAAGTGACGTCGCGATCGACATTGTAGACAATGCGATCGACCTTATTTTCCAGGAGGGGTCTTGATGCGGTGACGACGGCTTGTGCAAGCGTGCGGGTCTGGACCGAGAGTCCAAGGACGCCTAGGTCAAATATTTTGCCAGTCGTGCCAACGGACAGTTGTGTTTGATGTAAGGCGGCATAGCCGGTGTAGCCGACGGTCAGGGAATAGCTGCCGGCGGGTATATTTTGCAGGGAAAAGTATCCCCGGGTGTCGGTGAGCGTACTGAATTTTGTTGTGCCTGTCAGGGTTATGCTGGCTTTTTCCAGAGGTTGTCCGGAAGAGGAGTCTTTTACCATGCCGGTGATGGTTACGAGTGGTGGTTTTGAAGGGACCTGGGCGTCAGCATAGGCGGAACCAAAGATCAGCAACAGAAGGAGCGTCCATTTAAACATTTGCGTAAACGATTTGGTTGTTTTCCAATTTTGGCTGCAAATTAGAAAACAATTCTGGACGCTTTCTGGATTGAGGGAAATGCCTTTTAAAGCTTATCGAGTTTTTTTTGTATGGCCTGTTTGTCGGCCTGGGTCTTTGCGAGAGAATATGCTTTCTGAAAATTTATCCTGGCTTTAGCATTATCGATGGATGTATAGAGTTCGCCCAGCAGGGCAAAATAAAAATGGTTGTCTGTAAGTTCCAGTTTTTCCGCCGCAAGGATGGCCTCCTGTTTTCCATTGGCTTTTGAAAGGGCGTAGGTCCTGTTTAGCGCTGCGATGGGGGAATATTCTATTTGGAGCAACCGGTTGTAGAATTGCAATATGTTCTCCCATTTCTCTTTTGTGTCGGCACGCTGGGTGTTCCAGTATGCGATGCCTGCCTCCAGGTGATATTTGGACAGCTTATCGCCTGCGGCGGCACATCTTAGGAAATATCCTCCTTTACTGATGAGGTCTGTATTCCAAAGACTGGTATCCTGCTCTTCATACAGGATGATCCGGTCGTTATCATCCAGCCGGGCGTCAAAGCGGGAGGCGTGGAAGCACATCAGCGAGAGTAGTGCATTTACCTGCGGCTGATTGGTCTGTTTGTTTTCGATGAGCATGGTGCATAGCCGCATGGCTTCCAGGCAAAGGTCTTTATGCAGCGGTTTGTCCCGGCTGATAGAATAATAACCTTCGTTGAACAGCAGGTAGATCGTGGTCAATACCGGGGATAGTCTGGACTCTATTTCCAAAGGACCAGGGAGCTCGATCTTTATTTTCCCTTCCCGTAGCTGTTCTTTTGCCCGGAACAGCCGCTTGTTGATCGTTTCCTTATTCGTGAGGAAGGCGTCTGCTATCTCTTCGATGCCAAAGCCGCAAAGGATACGAAGAGAGAGGCCGATCTGCGCTTCTCCGGATATGGAGGGGTGACAGATGGCGAACATCATCTGCAGCTGACTGTCGATGATATTGTGGGGGGAAAGATCGACTTCGCCGGGCCGCATGGGGGAGATGCCGCTTTGCAGTGCAGGCGTAATTTTTTCCCTGAAAAGATCGTGACGCTGCAGGTAATTTTTGGCCTTGTTCTTTGCCACGCTGTACAGCCAGGCGGTGGGGTTGGGGGGGATGCCGTTGAGTCCCCAGGACTGTGCTGCGGTGAGAAAGGTTTCGCTGGCAATATCCTCGGCATTTTCAATGCCGCCCAATCCAAAATATTTACAGAGTACCGATACTATTTTCCGGTACTCTGTTCTGAATAAATGGGGTATCAGCTGTGTGTCATCCATTGTGTCCGCCCGTAATCCTTCTTACCTCCACGCTGTTGCCTTCGCCCCCCAGGATGGGGCATTGCCCGGCCAGGCTCACCGCCTCGTCGAAGTCCTTTGCCCTGATGGTGATAAACCCGGCTATGGATTCTTTAACTTCTGCAAAGGGCCCGTCGGTAATGACATTCTTTGGCTTGATCACTTTTCCTTCCGTGGACAGGGCAGTGCCGCCGACGAATTTATTTTGGGCGGCGATGCCGCCTACCCAGTCGTGGTATTGTTTCATATAGACCTGCAGCTGCTCGGGAGAAGGCTGTGCCTCTTTTGTGATAATGTCAAGGCGCATCAGTATCAAATATTCGTCCATAGTATAATAATTTATAAAGGTTGATACGAAAGTAAGATAACTCCGCTTTTAAATACCCGGCTCGATACCAATTTCAGATCGAGGTTGCGCTGCAATCCTTTAAATGCAGGCGTTCCATTTCCCAGTGCCACGGGGTCTACCATGAATTGGTACTCATCGATAAGACCGGCATTTGCCAGTTGAGTGATGATACTGCCGCTGCCCAGCACACACATATCTTTTCCCGGGGTTTGTTTTAGCTGCCGGACCGCGGCGATGATATCTCCATTGACGATGCGCGTATTTTCCCAGCCTGCTTGTTTTAATGTCCGGGAGAATACGATCTTTTCGGCCTTGTTCATTCCTTCTGCGACGGCTGGAGCCTGTTGCTGCGCCATGGGGGTAGGCCAGAAGGCGGCCATATGTTCGTATGTAACACGCCCAAAGAGCAGGATGCCTCCCTGCCCAACCGAATCGGCGGCGAACTTGCTTTCTTCTACGCCATGTCTGTGCCAACTGAGGTCCCCGCCGGGGCCTTCGAAATAACCGTTGAGAGTGGTGAAGTTGAAAATTGCTAACTTTCTCATTTTTAATGATTTAATTGTTTGAAAAGAGATCCTACGCCCTTATATCAAATGAGAAAGCAGATATTGGACAGAAATAAATTTTAGAAAAAATTTGCGTAAGTAAATCCTTACACTTAAATTTGTAAGCAAATACTTACATAATATATCATGCAGACCCGAAGAGATGTATTTCAGGCGATAGCGGACCCCACGCGGCGGGAGATCATCAACCTTATAGCCTATCAGTCTTTGAACCTGAATGCCATAGCGGAGAATTTTGAGGTCAGCAGGCCGGCTATCTCACAGCATATCAAGATCCTTACCGAGTGTGGGCTGATCGTTATAAAAAAGCAGGGCCGGGAGAGGTACTGTGAGGTCAGACTTGGTCAGTTGAACGAGGTGTCGCAATGGATCGAAAGATACAGGCAGCTATGGGACCGGCAGTTCGGCCGGCTGGATGATCTTCTGGAGGAGATGAAAGAAAAGACACGTAAAAAAAAATAAACAACTAAAAATTTACAACTATGGCAACGAAGAACCAAACGAAGGTCGTAGCCGAGCCCGGCCGGCAGGAGCTTTTTATTACCAGGGAATTTGAAGCGCCCCGGGAGCTTGTGTTCAAAGCGTTTACCGACCCTGATCTATTGACCAGGTGGCTGGGGCCTTGTGATATGACCATGAGGATAGATGTCATGGAGCCTGGTGACGGTGGGTACTGGAGATTTGTCCATATAGATCAGAAGGGAAATGAGTATGGGTTTCATGGTGTCACACATGAAGTGGCGGCGCCGGAAAGGGTCATCAGGACATTTGAGTTTGAAGGATTGCCGGAAAAGGGGCATGTTGCGATGGAGACAGCGATCTTTGAAGCATTGCCGGGTGACAGGACGAGGGTAACGGTACAGTCTGTTTTTCGCAGTGTTGCAGACCGGGATGGCATGGTGCAGTCGGGGATGGAAAGAGGTGTTGTAGACAGTCATCAAAAATTGGACGAGATATTGGCGACCGAATTACAATTGGGTTAAATATAACTTCTAAAACAAATAAATATGGCAAAGGATTTTTGGCTCAATCTTCCTGTAAGGGATATTAAAAGATCGAAAGAGTTTTTTACAAAGCTGGGGTTAAAATTTAGCTCCGGGCCCGGCAATACCGAGCATTCCGCTCCGTTGGTCATCAGTGACAAGGGGGTAGTGGTGATGCTGTTTGAGGAGCCGGTATTCAAGGGGTTTGTGAACAGCGAGATTGGTGACACGAAGAAATGCGAGGTTTTATTGTCCTTTGATGCGGCCTCCAAGGAAGAAGTGGATGAGCTTGCCGCAAAAGCAGTAGCGGCCGGTGGTACGTCCAATCATAAGCCTTATGACATGCAAGGTTATATGTATGGGTGTGTATTCAGCGACCCGGATGGGCACCGTTGGAATGTCCTGTACATGGATATGAGCAGGATGTCCAAATGAGTCAACAGGCTGCGCCCAATGCGTCGGCGGGCTTTGGTGATCTGACAGGGTTGCCTGCAAAGCTCAGTACAAAGCAGAAAGCAAGCAGGGTGATGCTCATCCAGATCACGGCTTGTGTGCCTTGTGTCCTTATCATATATCCTCCCAGAAAGGTGCCGAGCATGACCCCTCCGTTACCAAAAGAAACCATGAGGCTTGTGGCCAGTTCGGGTGCTTCCGGTGCGGCGGTGGTGGTCCTTGTTTGTCCGATGAGAAAGCCTGCGGTATGGATAAATCCCCAGGTGGAAATAATGACGGTCATGGGGAGGAAGAGTCCTGCGAATGTATAGGCCAGCAGGTGTATGACGATCATCGATAGTAAAAAGATCCGGGTCGTCAGGATAATATTCCTGCTCAGCGCGATACCGGCCACCCAATTACCGGCAATCCCCGCGCCTCCGAACAGCAGCAGCATCAGGCTAATCTCTGTGTCGTTCATATGGGATATTTTTCCCAGGTATTCGGCCAGGAAGCTATAGGTAGCGAACATTCCTGCCGCCATGATCAGCATAGAAAATAATGCTATCCATAATTGTTTGTTTTGAAATACGACCAGCTGGTCTTTGATGGACGCTCTTTCCTTTACGGGCATGGAGGGGACCAGCGTGGCGAGTGCGATAAAAGCGGCCAGGTTGATGACACCGGACACGATAAATGAATAGCGCCAGTTTAACAGACCGGCGACGTAGGTAGTAAGAGGAACCCCTAGTACGGTGGCTGTACTGAGGCCGGCCAGTACTACTGCCACGGCCTTGGGGGCATCTTTTGGCGCCACCTGTTTTGCAGCCGCCACCGTAGCCACGGACCAGAAGACGGGGTGCAACAGCGCCGGGAAGATCCGGGCGATCATCAAAGTGGTGAAGTCGGGTGACAGACCGGACATAATATTTGACAGGAAGAAAAGCAACAGGACCAGGCTCATCATGGTCCGCCGGTTGATATGCGCCGTAAGGAGGGTGGTGAACGGGCCGGTCAAAGCTATCGTTAACGCAAATCCGCTCAGCAGCCAGCCTGCCGTATCGATGCTAATATGGAACTCTTTTGCGACCATGGGCAGGATGCCGATGACGCCGAATTCGGTGGTGATGATGCCAAATGCCCCTAATGCCATGATGTAGATGGATCTTTTCATTCGTCTGTTGGTTTCTTCCTGTCAATTGTGTTTTCTTAAGCGTTAAAACCGCCGTCGATGGTCAGCGCGGCCCCGGTGATAAATTTCCCTTCATCGCTGGCGAGAAAAACTACCAGGCCTCCGATGTCCTCTCCTGTTCCATATTCCGACAGGGGCAGTCTTGTCCGTATGAAATCCGCCAGCTCGGTATTGGCCGGGTTCATATCCGTGTCGATCGGGCCCGGCTGAATAACATTCACGGTGACCTTTTTGTTGCCCAGGTCCCTGGCCAGTCCCCGGGTGAACCCCTGCAGGGCTGACTTGCTCATAGAATACAAGGTAGTTTGGGGACCGAAGGAACCATCCGCCATATTGCTGCCGATGGTAATGATACGTCCGCCGGTGGAAATATGTTTTACGGCTGCCTGGGCGGCTACATAGACGGCACGAACATTTACGGCCATTATTTGTTCATAATCCTCTAAACTATGGTCTTCGAAGGCTTTACCGATGTAGATGCCTGCATTGTTGACCAGGATGTCCAGACCGCCGAATGTGGTGACGGTCCTGTTGACGGCGTTGGTCACCTGTTGCGGGTCCGCGCTGTCCGCGGCGATGGCGATGGATTCTCCGCCGGATGCGTTTATCTCAGCGGCAAGGGCTTCCGCTTTTTCGGCGGAGCGCACATAGGTAAATGCCACACGGGCGCCTTCAGCGGCGAGTCTCCGGCTAATGGCGGCACCGATGCCGCGGCTACCCCCTGTGACAAGGGCGATCTTACCTGCTAATCTTTTGTTCATGGTGTTTTTTATTTTAAATGGGACACAAAGCTAGGCGCAATGGTTTAGATTTGTAAGTAAGCAGCAAATTGTTAAGTACTAACAAAAAAGTAAGAAATGAGAAAGGATAACTCCACTAATTCGGTAAACCAGCAGATGATCACCGCCAGTTGTGGCATGGCGTATTCTCTCAGTATCATCGGCGGGAGATGGAAGCCGGCGATCCTGTGCAGGTTGCATTTTGGACCCATGCGGTATGGCGAGCTGAAGAAGTCTATCGAAGGCATATCGGAGCGTATGTTGGTGGCGCAGTTGAGAGAACTGGAGAAAGACCAGATCGTTCAGCGGCATGTATATGCGGAGGTACCGCCCCGGGTAGAATATGCGCTGACGCCGTTGGGTTATAGCATGAAGCCCATGTTTGACGCCATGTCCGACTGGGGGAATATGGCCAGAAATAAAGTAAACACGCCTTCAAATGAAGACCTTAAAAGACCTGTTATTATTGGGTGATCCCCGTTTGTACGAAAAGTGCGAACCTGTTCTTCCGTCGGAGCTGCCGCAGGTGAGGGAATGGGTGGCTGACCTGGACAATGTGATGAAGGAGGTGAAGGCGAAATACAATTTTGGAAGGGCTATCGCTGCTCCGCAGCTGGGGATCATGAAGCGGCTGATCTACATGCACATCGACAGGCCGGTGGTCTTTATCAACCCCGAGCTGGGGAATCTCAGCGAGGATATGTTTGAACTATGGGATGACTGTATGAGCTTTCCCAACTTGCTGGTGAGGGTGAAAAGACACCGGAATCTTACGATCAGGTACCTGGATGAGCACTGGCGGCCCCAGCAATGGGAAATGTCGGACGATCTATCGGAGCTGCTGCAGCATGAATACGATCACCTCGACGGTATCCTGTGTACCATGCGAGCTATCGACAACCAGTCGTTCAGATGGAGGAACTGATCCATCCGTAAGACGGCGGCGCTTGGGTTTTTGTTCTTGGATATATGTAGTTAACTACGTAGTTTTGTATAAATTTTTGAAAAATGGAACCTGTAATCGCAGCGGACGATGATACGGAGATATTGATACGACTTCTGAGCAACGAGTATTGCGCCCGGGCCGTGGACCTGATACTACCTATTCAACAAAAGGAGTTCAACGTGCCTATTACCCTTGAGCAGCAGCCTGACCTGCTGGATATCGAAGGTTTTTATATTCGTCCCGGAGGTGGTTTTTGGGGTGCGTTCAGCCAGGGGAAACTGGTGGGTACCATTGCGCTTATCGACATCGGGCACCATGCGGGAGCTATCCGGAAGATGTTTGTAAAACAGGAATTCCGGGGGAAACAATTTGGCATTGCGCAACGGTTGCTGGAAACCCTGGTGGAATATTGCGTCAGTCATCAGATGGCGGACTTGTACCTGGGAACGGTGAATGTTATGAAGGCCGCGCATCGGTTTTATGAACGCAACGGATTTCGCCGGATGGAGAAGGGAGCGTTGCCGGGTTACTTCCCGCTCATGTCTGCGGACAATTTGTTTTATCATCTACACCTTGATAACCATTTGATATGAATGTCATAGATGCGTCTGGTCTGCTGGCCATCGCCACCCGGCTGCAACGATTGAGCGAAAGATTAAGGAAGGACGGCGCCCTGATATATAAGGCTTATGGCATCGATTTCGAGCCAAAATGGTTCCCGGTGATCTATACGCTGTACTACAAGCCTTTGCTAAGCGTCGTTGAAATTGCGTCGGAGATAGGGTATACGCATCCTTCGACGATCAGCCTGTTGAAAGAGTTAGAGAAACAGCGGTTGATCCGCAGCCGCAGGGATAAGGTCGATGAAAGGAAGAGGCTGCTTCAACTGACGGAAAAAGGGAAGGCCCTGGTTGCGCAGGTACAGCCGGTGTGGAAGGTCATGACTGCAGCGATCGCTGAGTTTACGGATACCCGCAATAATCTGATGAAGGCGATCATCGAAGTGGAGGAGCAGTTGGACCGGCAAAGTTTTCTTCAGCGGGCGCGGGAAAAAATTTACCAGTGACGCCGGCTACGGATCCTGCTCAATGTTTCTCTGGCAATACCAAGATAGGATGCCAGTTGGGTCAGGGGAACTCTTTGCAGAAGTACGGGGTACTCCGCTGCCAGATATTCATATCGTTCCTGTGCAGTCATCAATTTGTCAATTTGAGAAAGTTTTTCCTGTCGGACAGCTATCTGTTGCAGGCATTTTTTCCCCAGGACCTCTATTTCCGGGTCCAGTGCACCGGCTGTCCTTAACCCTTTTTTGTCAAACCTTATCACCGTCGTGTCCTCACAGGCCTGTATGGAGAAAGCGGAGGGTTTGCCGCCCACAAAGCTGTTGATGTTGGCCGCGATGTCATTTTCGAAGAAAAAGGCCGTATTGATCTCCCTGCCATCCTTACGTTGAAATGCCCTGCAATATCCCTTGTTTATATAAAACAAGGCATCGCATATTTCCCCTTTTTCCAACAGGAGTTGATCTTTTTTGAATTCCAGTTCTGTGAGGGCAGGCAGTAATGTCTGCCAACTTTTCTCTGAAAATGGGGTGATCGAGTGAATATAGGCTAATAGCTGTTGCATTATTTAACTTCCAATATGGGGCGGGGGTCAAATACCACCTTGAAGGTGCTGATCTTTCCACCGGCAAGCTGATACCATCCGCAGGCGAAGATCGTTGTTTTCCCCATATTGATGTCGTATAAAAGACAGACGTCATCCCCCTCAGCAAATGCTTTTTTGATATCATATTTGAATTTCATCTTTTTCATGTCCCCGAAATAGGGCTCAGCGCCGTGGCGGGTGCCCAGTACGCCTATGAAACTCAGGTCTTCATTTACATATTCCCGGGCTTTGTCAAAGTCCTCCTTATTCAAAGCTTCTATGAATGCCAGTACTGTCGTCTTTGCATTGTTGTCGGATGAAGCGTGTTGTGTCATTTCTGTAATTTTTTACAAAATTCGGGGATCTCCTCTGTGACATTTGTCACAAAATTCAATCGTGTCGGGCTGAGCTTAAGATAACGCCTGCCACCACCAATAAGGCGCCCATTATTTGCAGTAAATTGACGCTTTCGTGTAAAAAGATCAGTGCGATCATAAAGCCAACCAGCGGGTCGAGATTGATAAAGTTACCCACCTGGGCTGCGCTCAACAGCTGGAGCGATCTATTATACAGAAAATAACAGATGCCGGAGGCCATCGCTCCCAGGAACAGGATGGTAAGCCAGTCTGTGGGAGACACCTGCGGCCAGCCTGTCCCCCAATTTTCGTAGATGGCAGCGGGCAATAGCAGTACAGAGCCGGCAAGTGTGCTCAGGCTGGTGACCAGCAAGGGGTCCATACCGGCCACTTTTTTCGAAATAATGGTATATACGCTCCAGCCTATGATAGCAATAATCATTAGCAGATTGCCCGTGATGCTACCCGTAGTGTCACCTTCATTATGCGATAAGAACCCGATGAGGATGACGCCGGTGACTGAGACGATGATCCCGATGATCTGTTTTACGGAGAGTTTTTCTTTTAGGAATATAGCAGCAAATGCGGCTATACAGACAGGAATAAATCCTTGCAGAAGGGCCCCCACAGACGCGGAGGTCATCCGTACCGAGAGGTTGAAGAAGATATAGAACATCGTGACACCTGTGAACCCCAGCAGTATGAAGACTCCCCAGGGTACGCCGGCCAGGTATTTGCCGGGGGATCGCCCTTTTCTAAGGGCGAGTATGCTCAAAAGGGTGAGGGCGCCGATAGAGCACCTGTAGAAGGCCAGCGTCATTGGCGGAACCTTGTTTACAATAACTTTGGTGACGGCGAACGTGCTGCCCCAGACGATCATTACAAATAATATGCTGCTGAGTCCCAGTAACCTGCTGTTTGACATGAGTCCTTAATTTTCCCTTACGATCCGGGGATGCGTCACGGGTGATACGACAATGGGGTATTGTTCTATGGTAACGTTGCTTTTGTCCAATCCAAAATTGACCACTTCCTTAACACTGATGTATTTTAGATTGAAATAACCCCGCATAAGAAACCTTTTCCAGAAGGGAATATCACTTTCGTAGGAGAGAAAGGATTCCATGATCAGGAAGCGAAAATCGCCTATCCGGCTTTTTTGGTAATGCTGTTCCCATCTTTCGGAAACATCGACCTCACCTGAATCCACGAGGTCGTGCACTACCTGTCCGAAGTAATAGTCCAGCCGGGGCTCGATACGGAACCCGAAGTTAAATGTGATAAAGTAGATATCGTTTGGGGCGATACAATCGACTTTATAGCTCAGAGCATAGGGTTCATCCAGTACGTTGACATGCAGAAACCAGTATATATCCGCCCGTTTGGGTGATTTGGACAAGATAGAATCAAGGGCTGTTTTTTCGATCTGTCTTGGGGAGTCTGATGCCGTCAAATAGACCAGGTTCGTAGCATATTTAGGGATGTGCTCGTCTGTACTCAGCTGTTTCAACAGCACGGCATATCCATCCAGTTTTGCCAGCCCTACCAACGAACGTTTGATACCACGGCCCCTGCGCCAGATGTACATTATGAGGAAGAGGCCTGCACCTATCAGCAGGGTAAGCCATCCTCCATCTTTTATTTTCCGGAAGTTAGCCGTGAGGAAGGAAAGTTCGATAAACAGGAAGAGCCCGGTGATCAGTGCGATCCCGATAAGAGGGATCCTTTTTGCACGGAGATAAAAATTGATCAGGATCGTGCTCATCAGCATGGTGAGGGTGACGCTGAGGCCAAAGGCAGCTTCCATGCGGGTGGATTCATGGAAATACAGTACCATGGAGATGCATCCGATCATCAGCATCCAGTTGGCAAAAGGTATATACAGCTGTCCTTTGATGTCGCTGGGGAACAATACCCTGAGCCTGGGCCAGATGTTCAGCCGGATGGCTTCGTTAAGCAGGGTAAAACATCCGCTGATCAGGGCCTGGCTGGCAATGATGGTCGCCAGCGTCGCAATGATGAGGGCCGGTATATAGATGCTCTGTGGAACGATGTGGTAAAAAGGGCTGATGATGCCGATGGACTCTCCCTGATGCTGTAACAGCCAGGCGGTTTGCCCTGCATAGCTAAGGATCAGCATGATCTTAATAAAGATCCAGCTTACGCGGATGTTGTTGCGTCCGCAATGCCCCATATCACTGTATAAGGCCTCGGCGCCTGTGGTACAGAGAAAAATGCTGCCCAGCAGCCAAAAGCCTCCCGGATATTCCCGGATCATCCTATATGCATACCAGGGATTCAGGGCTTTTATTACACCCGGAGCTTGCTGCAGCGCCATTATCCCCAGCACGCCGATGAAGGTGAACCATATCACCATCACGGGCCCGAATACTTTTCCGATCCTGTCCGTCCCGAACTGTTGGAATACGAAAAGCAGGACCAGGATGCCAATGACAAGCCCTTCCGTCTCCATATGCGGATAGATCGCCTGCAGCCCTTCGATGGCGGAAGCTACGGAGATAGGAGGGGTAATGATACCATCTGCCATGAGAAAGGCGGCGCCTGCCATCGCAGGAAAGAGCAACCATTTTCCCGAGAAGCGTCTGATCAATGCATACAGGGACAGGATACCTCCTTCTCCCTTATTATCTGCCTGCAGGGTTATGATGACATATTTCAGCGTGGTTTGAAAGGTCAAGGTCCAGAAAATAGCCGACAAGGACCCCAGTGCTACCTCTTCCGTGATGACCCTATCGTGAAATACCGCATTCAGTGTATACAGGGGCGAAGTGCCGATGTCCCCAAATACGATGCCAATGGCGATCAAGATCCCGGCTGAAGTGATACGTTTGTGAAAATCAGCGAAAGAGGTTGAGCTCATATCTGGAAAGATCCGTATATTTCATCTATATTCCATGTTGTTGGTCTACAAAAATTTTTACATCCTTCCTCAAACCTTAATTTGGCGCTATGCAATACACGCTCAGCTCAAATATGGAAGGCGCAACGGCCCGACGTTCCTGGATCTATCTTGCGTACTGGGTACTGGTCACCATTATTTTCCTTTATGACCGCACTTACCTGATCACAAAGGCCGGTATGCCAAATTTCCTTATCTGTTCAGTAGTAAGAATCACGCTGTTGATAGCGCTCGCCTGGGCCAACATTCATTGGCTGATACCTTTCTATCTCCTGCGGAAGAACTACGGAGCTTATTTTGGGCTTGTATTCCTGCTGATCATTACCTATCTGCTGATACAAAGTCTTTACGACAACTACTTATATGGGTTCGTGCTGGGGCCGGGAAGGAATAGCAGGCTTACTTCTTCACTGGTCTATAATTTTACCCATACTTCCCTTTATTTGCTGTTGACAGTGGCATTAAAATTCAGCATCGACTGGTATGAACAAAAAAAGCTGTTACAGGAGGCGCAGGTGGAGAAATTACAGGCCGAGGTCAATTATCTCCGCAGCCAGGTGAACCCTCATTTTTTGTTCAATGCGCTGAATAACCTCTACGCTCTCACCATTAAAAAATCGGACAATGCTCCCAATATTGTCTTAAAGCTTTCCGAGCTGATGGAATACATGCTGTATGAAAGCGATGAAACATTTGTTCCCTTGGAAAAGGAGATCAAATACCTCAGTAATTACCTGGAACTGGAAAAGATCAGACAGGGTAATGAGGCGGATATCCAGCTGACGGTGGAAGGTGTTGCAGGCGACTGCCGGATACCTCCATTTTTGATATTGCCACTGGTGGAGAACGCGTTTAAACATGGCGTCAGCAGGGCCGTTGAAAACGCTTATCTGCATATTTATATCCGTATAGATGAGGGTATGGAAATTGTTGTCGTGAACAGCAAGAGCAATCTTAGACAACAAGGGAAGGACGGCGGTATCGGCTTATTAAATCTAAAAAAAAGATTGGCGCTCCTTTATCCCGGCAAACATGAGCTGAGGATCGAGGATCAGCCGGATAAGTACCAGGTATTGTTAAAAGTCGAACTATCATGCTGAACTGTGTTATTATCGATGATGAACCGCTTGCCAGGGAGATCCTGTCGGGCTATATGGACCAGTTGGAGTATGTCAGGCTCGCAGGCAGCTTTAACAATGCCTTTGACGCTATGAAATTCATACAGCATCATCCGGTGGATGTTTTATTTCTGGATATCGAGATGCCGGAAATGAACGGTATCGACTTTTTAAAAAATCTGGCGCATCCACCTATTACGGTATTTACCACCGCTTTCCGGGATTATGCATTTGAAGGTTTTGAATTAGGGGTGATCGATTTTTTATTAAAACCGATATCCCAGGACCGCTTCCTGGTATCCATCGGGAAGATAAAAGACTTTCTTTCTTTGAAGACAGAAGATGCACGGTTTGAGGTCAGCAGGGAAACGCCGGAATTTATCTTTGTCAAAAGCGGCGTACGGAGGATAAAATTGTATTTCTCGGATGTTACCCATATACAGGGATTGAAGGATTATGCCATCATTCATGCGGCAACGGGTAAGATCGTCATAAAGGGCTCTGTAAAATCCATGCAGCAATTGTTCCCGGGCGCCCTGTTTATCAGGGTCCATAAATCTTTTATTGTCGCCAAAGAAAGGATCAGGCGAATAGATAAGAACAGGATCATCATCGGCGACCATCAAATACCCATTGGCAGAAACTATAAGGAGGAAGTGGAAAGAAAGATCACCGGTATCTAAAATTTTTGTTTATACTTTTGAACATCCTTGCCTAAGTCATAGATCTCCCTGTCTTTAGTGTTGTTACGCAGGATACTGGCGGCGATGGCGCTTCTGTATCCGGAAGCGCATAGCACTACCACGGGTTTACCCGAAGGTATTTCCGAGAGCCTGTCCGGCAGATCGGGCAGCGGTATATTAATGGCCGAGGCAAATATTTTTTCCGTTGTATATTCATGGGGTGTACGCACATCGATGATCGTGTATTGATCGGGACTGCCTGAAAAAGTGGTATTATCCAACACTGGGAAGGGCGATTCTCCCGGGTGATTATATACAAAAGCGCCGCTGATATGTCCTTCATACCCGATCCTGGCCAGCTTTTCTATGAGGGAATGCAGTTTCTCCGTTTGTTCCCCCACGATATAGAATTTTTTCCCGGGGCTTATCACGGACCCAAGCCATGTCTCGAATCTCCCGCCGTCCGAAATAGTAATGGTTCCGGGCAACCACGCATGTCGTATGATCTCCGCGGGACGGGTATCGATGATCACCGCATCTTTCTCCGGCTGAAAGTTATCCGGGAGGAAGGGGACGGCGGACAACCCTTTTGCGAGATCTACGGGTCCCTGGCGGTTTAATTCGACGTCATAAGAGAAATACTTAGGGACGAAGGGAAGGTCTTTTAGGAGCACGGTGACGAATTCATCCTCCGTATAGTTTTTAAAGGCGTAATTATTCGACCGTTCGTACCCGATGGTGCTTGAACGGACATTTCTTACCGTACCGCCGCATAATGAACCTGCCCCGTGGGCGGGATATACGACGACGTCGTCTGCCAGGGCGGAAAATTTCTGGTGTATGGTGTGATACATCTGTCTTGCCAGCGTGTCACGCTGTGTCTCATGGCTACCTGCGGATTCACGCAGGTCCGGACGTCCGACATTGCCAAACAGTAAGGCATCCCCCGTAAAGACGGCTACGTCCTTGCCGTTGTCTTCCAGAATAATGGATATACTGTCGGGGGAATGACCGGGCGTATCCCAGATCTTAAACTGGAGCCGGCGATTCAACTTTATTACGTCCCCATCGTCCAGGGAATGACTGGGGTATCCGGCATTCAACCGCCGGCTGGCATATACAATCGCTTTTTTATTTCGTTGTATGTCGGCGTGGCTGCTGATAAAATCAGCATGCGGATGAGTTTCAATGACAGCAATGATATTGGCGCCACCCGCTTCCGCATACTGATAGAACGGCTTGGGGTCGCGGGCGGGGTCTATGAGTATGATGTTCTTGTCGAATAATATGGCGTACGTGAACTGGGCGAGCCCCTTATCCTCGAATTGCTCTATATGCCAGCCTGTAGGTTCGGAGGGACCTTCGCCGTATACAAAGGATCCCGGGGCTACTAAGCCCAGGGCTAACAATTGTGCGCTGTTGGTAAGAAATCTTCTTCGTTGCATAATAGTTATTTTAATTGATAGGCGATGGGATAGTCTCTGTTCACCTTATCCAGTTCTGCGTAAATAGAATCTTTTTGTTCATTCCGGCCGTAAATGATCACTTTGCCGGGGGAAGGCCTCAAGAAATGCCAGGTAAGTTTTGGGGCGGGGGCTGTGGTGTCCTTCCCTCTCGCATCCTCATCACCGCCTGGGCGGGCGTTCTTGTCTTCCAGATAGAGGAGGCCTTTTGCCGTATCTGCTCTATAGTAGAGGAAGCGTCTGCCCCCGCCGATGCCGGCTAACTCATAGGTTCGTCTGACGTCTTTTTCGTTGGGCGTGCCATTGGCCATGGAGATAGGGAAGGGTTTATATACTTTATAGGTGAGCGTGCTCCATTTCTCGAAGATCACATTTTGCCATCGTGCGGAATCGAAGGGGTCGTAGGGCAGCTCTTTACCGTTCAGCCGGAAGGTAGAGACGTTATAAAGTCCGGCAATTTTAGGCAGTCCGGGTGTGACAGGGTCTTTTAAATAGCCCTGGTTATAATGCACATCATACCGTAATATCCCGTATATAAACGTGAACAGGAATACAAAGCTGTATTTGAGCGAATAAGCCCAGATCTTCTTTCGCCTGGTGTTCCAGACGGGATAGTAATATAAAGGAGTTACGTCCTCTTTTTTTATAAAGAGTCTGTAAAGGTTTTTTACGTAAGGCGCTAACAGAAATAAGGAAAGCAATACGAACAGTGAACTATATACGTGTACGGCGCCGTCATAAGCAAGGTTTGCGTGAGCGATGTTATACAATACCCCGGCATTGATCAGGGCGCCCAGCGCTGTCGTACTTCTAAAGAAAAGTAAAATACCGCCTACTATTTCTACTATACCCAGTACTACTTCGTACCAGAGAGAGACACCCACCTGTTGCCAATAGATCTTATAGGTGTTATAATCGCCCCAATAGGTTTCCAGGTTGGAGATGGCGGGGTAGGGCATTTGCATGGGATAGAATTTCAGGAAGCCGAAGGCGATGACCCCCAGCGCCACCCGATAGCGCACTATGACGCGCAGCCAGTAGTACAACTTGTTATAATTGGGGGTATCCTTCCGCGCAAAGAGCGTCCAGATGCCGCCTCCGGCCAGACCGATGCTCAGCGCTATGGCCCAGGATGCGTATCCTGCGAGCCCCCAACGAGCGCTTTCCGAATGCAGCTGGATAAAATTGGGCCGGTAGCCTGTAAGTGAGGATAAGAACCAGAAGAAGGATTTTGGATGAAAGTATGATCTATATTGCGCCAGGTCCAGGGGGACGATGAGCGTCAGTAAAAAAATAAACACTACCCTGAAAAGGACTTTTTCCCATTTGGCCCATTTTCCGGACCCGGCTGTAGTATCGGCGATTGTTGACTGTCCCATATATTGTATAATCTCGGTGGGTTAATATACCTTGACGGGATGTCGTCTACCCAGGTATAACAAATATTTTTTGTTTATTTTATTTAGTTGGATCTGTAGTCTGTTACCCGAATGGTCGCTGCCTTCCAGCAGGATCTGGCCGGCAGAAGGCCTTGTTATGTCGAGCTCGTATGTGTCTGCGGGATCGTTCTTATTGACCAGGGAGAGATGGTTCCCGTGTATTTCATAGGTGTAGAAGAGGCGGTCGCCATTGCCCAGGCCTTCGTAGGTGCGCAAAAGGGCCGTAGCCTGGTAAGTCACTGCCGGACGGGTGTAATTCACTGGTACCTGGCGATTGACATTTACGCTGAGGGTATTCCATTTCTCGAATACCACGTCCTCCCAGCGCAGGCTGTCGGTGAGTGAATATGGTCTGTCTATTCCATTGGAACTGAAATGGCGCACGTCGTAAAACCCTTCGGCTCCCTGCAATCCGGGGGTGTCCGGGAACGGCCATTTGCCTCTGTAGCTGCTTTTCAGCAACAGGGAAGCATAGATAAAGAAGAATATTACAAATCCTCCTTTTAGGATGAGCCGGGTCTTCGGCCATTTACCAGAGAATACCGGATCGAATTTGTCCGGCTGAGTAGTTTTTTCTTTAAACAACAACTGATAGAGTCGGGGAGCGTCATATGCGATAAGGACGAGTGCGATCAGCAACAGGTACACACTGATCACATGATCCCCCAGTTCGTAGGCGAAATTCGCCAGGACGATATTGATCAGGAGAAAGGCGGCGATGCCGGCGCCGATCAGGGATGTACGTCTGAATAGCAAGAAAATGCCGCCCAGGACCTCGATAAGCCCCAGGGTTGGCACGTACCCCGCGGAAGATACTGCCAATGAATCGTAATATATCCTCCAGGGAAGAAAGAACCCGTATTTCGTATGCAGGTCGCTAAGGGCGGGGTAGGGCGCCTGGACGGCGAATATCAAAATAAAGCCGTAGCTCAGCAGGGCGGCTGCCAGCCTGTAGCGTAATACTACGCGAAGACCGTAATACCAATAGGCTTCATTTCCGAGGAATTTTTTGTCATAGTATGACCATATGAGAGATAGCACGAGGGCCAGTCCCAGGGCCCAGCCCCAGCCGGCGAAACTTTGAAGACCCCACCTGCCGGCATGACCGAGAAAGGGGATGTAATTAGCGAACTGGAACAGGTCCTGGAAGTGTATATTTCCAAGGTGGATGGCGCTTATCTGCCGATAGTAGTACCTATCCAGCGGCAGGGTCAGTATCAGCAGGAACACGATCCCGAATTGCAGAGCGAAGGACCTGATATTTATTCTGTCCGCGGCAGCTTGTAATACCTGTGTCATAATAGGAAGATTGACTAATTATTACTGTATCCGGGGTTTTGTGCCAGGTTTAGATCAACTGCCACCTGTGCATAGGGGATGGGCAGCAGGAACTTTCTTTCGTCCGTGATGCCCAGCACTGTTCCTGCTCTGTTGGTGCGTACGAGATCGTACCATCTGTGGTTTTCCAATGCGAACTCGACCCTGTTCTCATTCTCAATGGTCAACAGCAATGCATTTTTATCCTGGATATTGGCGGAATCGATGCCTGCTCTGGACCGGATGGCATTGAGGTCGTCGTTGGAACCGATGAAATCTTCTTTTTGGGCTCTTGCTTCCGCACGGATGAGGTACAGTTCTGCGATCCTGATGAGATAGGCAGGATCCGTACCGACTGTCCTGTAATAGAGGTTGCCGTACCAGTTGGTTACTCCGCTGCTGACCACTTTTTGCACCAATGTGTTCCTGCCGCCTCCGATGGTGGGATCGTTGAGGAGGCTGACCGCTGCGTCGGTGGGTTTTATCCATCCGACACCCCCGTTGCTGGTGGGTTGCCATTGGGAAGCTTGGTTGTTGGTAACGGTGGTATTATAGTACAATTCGAACACGGATTCTTTTGTATTGGCCGCGTTGTTGGCAAAGAAAGAATTGTACGGTTTGAGCAATGTATAATTATTGTCGGTGATTAGTTTGGTCGCGTAGGTTTCTGCATTGACCCAATCTTTTTGATACAGGTAGTACCTTGCCAGCAGCGCCCATACTGTTTTCCTGGTGGCCCTGATCCTGTTGGTGGTCAGGGGCAGCAATGGCTCGGCTGCCTTTAGGTCGTTCAACACCTGTGCATAGGTATCGGCAAGGCTGCTTCTTTTTACGGATGGCTTGTCGCTGGCCGAAGAGGTTGGTTTCAGGATCAACTGGACACCGCCCCAGGTCCTTGCCAGATCGAAATAGGCCAGTGCTCTTAGAAAATAGGCTTCTCCCAACAGCTGATTTTTTACGCTGTCGGCGAACCCGGCGCCGGAAGGTATGGCCGGCAGTTTGGCCAGGACGTTATTGGCCCTGTTGATCGTGTTGTAAATAGCCAACCAGGAGGTGTTTAATGCCGCGAGGTCTGAGAGCACTGCGTGATTGGTCAGCTGTTGGTTTACGGTTTGCGAGCCCACGTATTGGATATTATCCCCGGAGAAGAAACCCAGGGTCTGGAAAGTATAACCATAATAGTCATTGGATTCAAGGGCATTGTAGATGCCTCTTACAGCGGTATTGGCGGAACTGGCGTCTGTAATGGTCTGGTCGTCCGAAGTCGATGTCTTAGGTTTGACATCCAGGAATTTGTTGCAGGCGAGCAGAAGTAGAGCCGGGAATATGAGTATTTTGAAATAAGATGTCATACATGCATTTTTTCTTGTTAGATGGTAACGTTGATGCCGAACTGGTAGCCAACAGGCTGAGGTGGTGTCCCGAAGGAGCCCAGCCCCTGGGCATTGGGGTTGGATGTTACGTTGGATTCCGGGTCGCCCGTGTATTTTGACCAGAGCTTCAGGTTTGTACCGATGAAGTATATCCGGGCATTGGTCAGATTGATCCGTGACAGGATGGATTTCGGGAGGTTGTACCCAATGGTCAGTTCTTTCAACCGGAGGAAGGAGGCGTCTTCCAGATAACGGCTGTTCTGGTCGATAGTGTAGTTATTCCCTATGGAGGTAAGGCGCGGTACATCGGTGATGTCCCCCGGCTTCTGCCATCTCTGCAAGACCTTGGCATTTACGCCTCCGCTGCTGGGGTTACGTTCTCTAAAATACCGGTTGAGGTTGACTGATTTATTGCCACTCTGAAAAGTGAACAGGATACCCAGGTCGAAATCCTTATATGTAAAAGTGTTTGTTATCCCTCCGTATATCTTTGGATAGGCATTCCCATAGATCCTTCTGTCATCTGTCGTGACGGCCCCATTAGCATCCTGTCCTTCAAAGACGGACGCGCCTGTCTTGGGATCCACGTACAACTGATGGTAGAGCCAGAAAGAGTTCATGGAATATCCTTGTTTGAGGATGACCCAGTCCCTGGTATATTGGGTGATCTGTGAGGGTAATTTTTCTATCTTGTTCCTGTTGCCGGCAATGTTCAGACTGGTCCTCCAGGAGAAGTCTTTGCCGGCGATGTTTGTGGATGTAATATTGACCTCATATCCTTCATTGCTTAGTTCGCCTACGTTCGCCCAGTAGGTGGAAAAACCGGTGGCGCCGGGTATCGGCCGTTGCAGCAGCAGGCCGCTGGTGTATTTCCGGTAAACATCCACAGTGAGTGATATCCTGTTCTTAAACAGGTCCAGGTTCAGCCCTATGTCGGTCTGAGCCGTTTTTTCCCACTTCAGGTCGGGGTTGCCCAATTGCTGGGGTGCGATGCCGGATAACGGGGTGCCAAAAACGTCAGCATAGCCGCTGCCTCCTGTCCATAGACCTCTAGCAGCGAAGTTGTCGATGCCTGCCTGGTTGCCGGTGATGCCATAAGACCCACGCAGCTTCAACTCACTCAGCCAATCGACATCTTTTAAGAAGGCCTCTTCCTTCAATCTCCATCCCAGGCCGAAGGCGGGGAAGTATCCCCATCTGTTGTTGGCTCCAAACTTGGAAGATCCGTCTGCCCGGAAACTGGCTTCCGCATAGTACTTAGCGGCATAATTGTAGGCGACCCTTCCAAAGAAGGAGGCCAGGGAATATTTAGTCCAGTTCTGAGACGCAGTGGTTTGCGAGGCGGAGGATATGAGCCTGAAATTATCGTTGGCAAAACCTTTTCCCACGGCGGAGGTTGCGGAGAGCACGTTGCTTTGTTCAGAATTACCTATCACAACACTGAGATTGCTGCTGCCAAGTTCTTTTACATAGGACAACGTCTGCTCGTTGATCCAGGTGCTGTTCTGCGTCAGGGTGGAGTTGGCCTGTCCGTTAGCTGCCAGCCCGATGCTGGTATAGCGGTCCCAATAAGCATATTCACTGTAATGATCATAGTCCAGGTTAAAACTGCTTCTGAACTTCAGTCCTTTCCATATTTCCGCCTCGGCATAGATGCCTCCGATGTAGCGCAGGCTTACGGTGTTGACATCATAATGCTGCATGAGGATATAGGTATTGTCTGCGCCAACAGAAGTGCCGTCTGTTGCGTATTTTGATGTGTAGGTGGCGGCGCTGGTAGCGGAATTCCACAAGTTGACCTGTGGGCCGTCGCCTGCGAATGCCTGGTTTCTGTAGCTTCTGGAGAAATTATTGGTCAGTCCGAAGCTGATCCTGTTAGACAGCTTTTGATCGAAATTGAATTTTACATTTTCCCTTGAGAATGTCGGTACTCTGATCAATGCTTCCTGGTCTGTGTATCCCAGACCCAGATAATAACGGGAGTTGTTGGACCCTCCTTGTATAGAGGCGTTATAGTTCTGTACAGTGCCGTGGTGTAATATATCGCTGATCCTGTCATAGGTCTTTTGTTCTTCGGGGAGGCCTTGTCCTCCCTCCGACACGGGGCGGAAGGGTCTGTTGGCAAAGGTCCGGTTCAAGGCGGGGTTGTCGATGCCGGAGTTGATCCACCATTCGTTGGCCAATGTTGCGCTTTGTGGGCCGCTGGCCAGCTTTTGGATGGTGCTTTTATCTGCCTGGACCCAGCCGGCGAGGGCGTCCACTGTCACTTTGGACCGGCTGTTGTAATTCCCTTTTTTGGTGGTGATGATCACTACGCCGTTGGCGCCTCTGGAACCATAGATGGCGGTGGCGGAAGCGTCTTTCAGGACTTCGATATGATCGATATCGGAGGGGTTTATATCGGCCAGGGGGGAGGTGGTCCTGCCTCCCAGGCTCAGCGTTTGCAGACTGGTGTTGTTTAGGAAGACGCCGTCCACGATGTATAGCGGATCGCTGCTGGAATTGATGGAGGTAGTGCCCCGCACGCGGACAAAAATGGCTTCACCGGGGATGCCGGAGTTAGTGACGATCTGTACGCCGGCGGCTTTTCCCTGGAGCTGTGCGTCGAAGCTGGCGACCGGGATCTTGTTGACCTCGGCGGCATTGACGACGGCGATGGATCCTACCAGGTTCCTTTTTGTCTGTGTGCCATAGCCGACGACTACGACATCCGACAACTGTGTTTCGGATGACCTCAGCTGTATGTTGAGGGGAGCGCCCGTGGCTTCGACTTCTTGTGTTCTGTAGCCGATGCTGCTGACGATGAGCGTGTAAGGGAAACGTTGTCCAGTCCTTATTTTAAAATGCCCTTGTTTGTCCGTCTGGGTTTGATTGGTAGTGCCTTTGATATTGACGGTAATGCTTTCCAGCGGACGTCTGGAAAGGCTGTCGATAATATCTCCTTCCAGGACGGAGTTGACAACGGCTCCCGGCGGAGCCTGCGCGAAGACGGTCATCGATACGGATGTCAGCAACAGCGACATTATCCAGCCTTTCATTGTCAAAATACAGTCGAATCTGAGCGCGTTCATAACCTTGCTTATAGTTAGGAGTGAAGAATAAGGAAAGGAAGTAGCAGTGTCCGGTGGTGGAGGAATAGTCTACTAATTTGGTGGACAAATGTACAAATAAAAAGGCCCCCACAAAATTTTTTCAAAAAATTTTTATGAGAGGCGGGGGCCTTATCCTTTCGCGAGGTCGATGTATACTGAAAGTTCGGAGATCAGCTTGTCGTTGTTACCATCGAACCCGATGGCTTTAAAGACGATATTCCCCTGTGGTCCGATGATAAATTTTGTAGGGATGCCGCCTACGCCGTAATCGCTGACCACGCTGTACTGTTTTTTTTCGAGGTCGACGACCTTGTCCAATAATATGTGGAAACTATATTTGCTATCGCTGAGGAATTTTTTGACTGCGGAGAGGCGTTCGTCAGCACCCATGGATTCCCAGGTGTCGATGAACAGGAAGACGACATTCGTATCTTTCCGGTATTTATCCACTGCGGTTTGCATGGCGGGAAAGGATGCTTTGCAGGGGCCGCACCAGGTGGCCCAGAAATCGATGACTACCACCTTGCCATGCAGGGATGCGAGTGAAACTTCGTTGCCGTCGAGGTCTTTGAGAGAAAACGCTTTTGAAGGCAGGTTCATCTTCTCTTTTATTGCCTGTTCGCGGAATCTTGTTTTGGCTGCGGATTGCAGGTTCGCCAGGTAATCGTCGTAGCCATTATCGGAGCCGTATTCTTTAACGTACAGTTCCCTGAACCAGACCTTCACCGAATCAGAGGCTTTGTTTTCCCGGATATATACTTCAGATTGTTGCCTGGCGGTCCGGGTATCTCCGGCGAGGAGCAGGAATTTTATATAATGTTCGTTAAAACCATTGTTCTCCCCCCCGGACAGGGAGACGGATGTTTGCTGTATTGACAGCGCTTTTTTTACATCGCCCTTTTTGGCCAGGATCTTTGCATAGGTGTCATTGAAAGCGGCACGATAATATTTGTCGATGTCCGATTGCCAGTCTGCAAGGGGAGTGCCTTGTCTTTTGAATTTTTCAGGATGGGTCAATTCCTGGTCCACGCCGGAGAGGGCTGCTTGTATGAGACTATCGGCGAGTGATAGCGCCGAATCGCTGTTGAGCAGGGTTAACGCTACCCAGTTATACATATAGCCTCTGTAGTCGGCCATTGCGTCATTCATTTGAGCGGCATAACCGATGGCTTTCCTGTATTCTTTTTTTTGGATATATCTTGAGCTGATGGTCGACGCGAAGTAGGAGCCGGTTTCCGCGGCAAGGGATCTTTCGTCTGTCGCGGGGTGGTTTTTTTGAAAATCGTAGTAAAATGCTACCAGGCTGTCCAGGCTTTTTATTTTATAGAACTCGTTCTCTGCGTGTTGTATTGCTATTTCACTGAGTGGGAACCTGGTGGCGGCGATCCCGAGGACCGAGTCGGCCGGCTGCTTTTTCTTTTGCAGGTGGAGTAGTCTGACGGCCAGTCTATAATCTTCTTCGGAGGGAGTAGGGGAAGCCAGGAGCTCCCGGGTTTTTTTATCGAGGATGGGATAGGCATCCTGTTTTTTTATATTTACGAGGACGGCATACCAGGATGAGGTATATTTTTCCCTGAGCTCCGGGTGAAGGGAAAATTCTTTTTCCAGCAGGCTCATAGCAGTGTCAGCTTTTCCCGGGAGACCCAGGAGAGGGTCGCCGTTGGCATACAGCAGGGCGGCCGCGGCAAAGGAGCCGGGGACAGGGGTTCCCTTTTTATACACCGGAAATATACAGCCACGGCCGTTGTTATCCTCCGTGATCTTACCGGATTTGAGACGGAGCGCGAAGGCCAGGGCCGAATCGGGCAGGATAAAGCTGCCTTTCCACTTGTCTTTTCCTATCTGCCGGAGGCTACATTCTCCGGCATAATAGCCGGCCCCTTTTGCAGCAGTGTAATAGAAGATGGCGGCACGTATATCCGTTGCGCCTGCCAGTTTGCCTGCGGCAGCGGAATAGTCGAATGATATCTTTTGTCCCGGTGCAGGAACAGCTGTGCTGAAATGGAATAGGTCGCCAGGGTCGGATGCCTGGCCGGCAGTTGCGGATAACAGGAAGGTGATGAGGAACAGATGTCGTTTCATCCTATTTAGTTTTGTTTTGGAACAATGCGTATCAGTGTTTGGAAGGGCGCGGATTGTTTGGCGTTGGTCAGCTGCTGCTGGTTGATATCCTTCCGTATCTGCAAGGCCTGATCCGTCTGGCCTGTTTTTTCCAGCAAGGCGGCATAGAGGTCGAGATAAGTTGCCTTATCGGATGCGTTGACGCCCTGTATATCCGTGCTACCGAGCTTAGCCCATTGGGTTGCGCTGGTCAACGTCTGTTTGTCATCTCCGGCAAAACGGTTGATGATATCGGCGAAGGAATAGAGCCATTCTGCTCCCCTGGGGTCCATGGGGACGATGTGATTGGACAGCATCTCATCTACTGTGCCGGCATAGTTATGCCATTCCTTTACCCCAAAGTATATGGTGAGTTTTGCACGGGCTGCTATCTCGGCCTTTTTTGCATAGGGGCCGGAATTCACCTGACGCAGGAATGCATCAAACGCATCCTGGTCGACCCGTGCTTTTCCTTTTTCCGGATACAGGAGGAAGGACTGTGGCCATGTCATGTAGGTCTGGTAGATCTTTTTTTCTACTTCTTCCGTGCCGAAGAGCTTGCTATAAGCGTCTTGTTCGTTGACCACGGCGAGGAAGGGGGGGGCGGTAGCGTCATTGACATATTTATTGATAAGTTGCCAGTTACCGGGTTGCTGCCAGGAGGAAGGCGTCTGGTTTTTGAGATATACCGTCGCGATGCTGTCGGCGAGCTTTGTCTCATAGGCGTCGCCCAGCGCCGACAGGTAGGCTGTCACTAAGGTTTCGTCGTTCTTGTGGTCCTTGTATCCCGTAGAGAGGGACAGCAGGCTACGCCGGGGGCTTAGCGCGTCAAGGGCATGCTGCCGGAATTCCTCTTCACTGCAGGACCCGACGGTCTTGTGTACTACTTTCCCGTCGCCGTCGATGTAGAGGAAGGTTGGATAAGCTCTGACGGCATATTTTTTCCGGAATTCTATTCCTTCCCCTTTTTCCATGTCGAGATCTACATTGATAAAGTTACTGTTGTATAGTCTGCCGACCTTCTTTTGGGTGAAGATCTCTCTTCGCATCTGTTTACAGGGGCCGCACCAGCTGGTATTGGCGTCTACGAAGATGAGCTTTCCGTCGTGCTTTGCCTGGGAGAGGAGGGAAGACCATGTGTCTTCGGTGAAGCGTATAGCGGTGTCGGAGGATGATAATGTCAGCGAGATATCGGACATTTTGGAGATGGCGGTCCTGCCGTTGAGGAGGAAGGTATCAGCCTCCTGGTAGCCACCGTCGCGGTGAACCAGTTTGCCATTGCCGTCTATGTAAAGGAAAGTAGGGTAGGCATGGATGTCATATTTTTTCACCAGCGATGGGCCTTCCCCCTTTTCCATGTCCATTGTGACATTGATAAAGTGCTCATTGTAAAAGTCTGCGACCCTGTTGAGGGTGAAGATGTCCCTGGCCATCAGGATACAGGGCCGGCACCAGGTGGTCTGGGCGTCCAGGAAAACGAGTTTGCCGGCGGTCTTTGCTTTTTGCAGGATGTTCTTCCAACTGTCTTTGGTAAAGGTGATGGCGCGTGTATTGGCATTCTTTACTCTGTCTGTTTCAAGGGACGACCGGACCTTTTGCATCAGTACTGCAGGGTCTTTCAGGATGGAGCCGGCGTTGGTAAAATCGAGCTGATCGCCGTTGCGGCCGTGGAATACGTATACGGGGTACATGAGCATGGCCAGACGGGGAGCGAACTTTTTACCTTCTTCGGAACCCATGTTAATCCTTATGCTGATGCAATGCGTGTTGAAGAAGTCGGCTACACTGTCCGATGTGAACACTTCTTTTTCCACCTTGTCGGTGTAGGAATTAGGGTTGATGCCCCGCACGTCCACGAAAACGATCTTTTTCCGGGCTTTGGCTTTTGCCACGGCCTCGTCGAAGCTGATGTCTTCGAAGTGTATGGATCTTTGGGCTTGTATGGCCGAACTGAATAGCAACAGGCAAAAGAGAGCGGTGAACTTGTGAGAAATGCTTTTTGGTGGTTGCATTATTGTATGTTTTGAAATGATTAGACGATTGTGTATAGAGTGGTGAGTGGATCAATACCCCGTATTTTGTTTGATCACGCCTGCCGATATGTCGATCTCCGACTGGGGTATGGGCAGCACCTTCCTGTCAGCGGGCAGGTCAGGCGTATGCAGCGGTCTGTCTGTCCGGATAAGGTCGTATCTGTGATGGCTTTCGAATGCCAGCTCGAAGTCCCTTTGCCGGAGGATGGTAGCCACCAGGGTGTTGGCGTCGGAAAAATCGCCGGAGACGTAAGGAGTGGCGCTTGTGACGCTGCGGTTTTTTACTGTATTGAGGAGCGCAATGGATGCATCGTTGACGCCTTCCGTACGGGCCAGGGCCTCGGCGCGTGTCAGCATGACCTCTGCCAGACGGATAAGGGATATATTGTCCCTGCCGTTGGGATTATTGAACTTAAAGGTTGTCAGGTACGCAGGTTGGTAGTTGTAGATAGTATCGCCTTTATACATCAGCTGGCTGACCCGTTTGTCGCCTGTTTCGAAGCTATTTGCAAAGGCGGGGTTGATCCAATAATTATTTTTCAGGTAGTAGCCGTATCCGGGCCCGTAGCTAATGGAGGTCGAGGAGCTGACCATCTGGCTTACGGGTAGGGCGAAGACGTATTCGGGAGTCAGCGTTTGTGCTGTGCCGCCGGGGTCGGGCGGGAAGAGCTGATAAAGGTCGGTCGTCGGGGAATAGATATCCGTTTTATCGATGACCAGCTTTGCGGCGGCGGCGGCGTTCTCATACCGGCGCATGTATAGGTAAGCTCTTGCCAGCAGGGCGTTGGCGCTGCCTTTGGTAGCGCGGCTGCGTGTGGAAAGGTCACCGCCCGTCTGACGGTCGGGGAGGGAGGGCAGCGCTTCTGTAAGGTCTTTTATGATCTGCGCGTATACTTCTCCATTGGTACTGCGGGGTATGATCTGTCCGGTGTGGTAACCTGCGAAGGGCGTCAGCTGCAAGGGCAGCCCCAGACCGTCCGTCTTGCCGGAGAGGGCGCCGTCCCCATAGAATTTCAGGAGGTCGAGGTAGGCATAGGCACGTATGAATTTTGCTTCGGCGATGAACTGGTCCCGGGTGGCTGCGGGGAACTTTGCGTACAGGGGTATCTTCGAGATGACGTTATTGACAGTATTGACCGCTTGGAAATAATTGGTCCAGATGCCAACGACGCTGGGGTCGGTGGGGCTGGCCTGTCCGAGATCGTAGGTATCGTAATAGACAGTATGCAGTAGTTCGGGAGTGGTAACGTCGCCATAGATATATGCATCATTGTCCATGACAGCCCGGAGAAGGTCGTAATATCCTTCCGCCAGGGCCTGCTCGGCGCCGCCCTGGGTATTGAACACTTCCCTATCCACGAGGGTATTTTCGGGGGCCAGCTCCAGCTGATGGTTGCAGGAGGATGTGAACCACCAAGCTGCCAGCGCCGATATGTACATTAATTTCTTCATAGACCGATGTTGAATCCGAACTGGTATAATTTATTCTGAGGCATGGTCAGCTCGTCGTAACCCGATTGTATAGCTGAGGAGCCGAATGCGTTTACTTCGGGGTCGAGGCCGCTGTAGCCTGTTACGGTCAGGAGGTTGGTGCCCCTTACGAATGTTTGCAGCGACCTTATGACACCGTGGGTGGTCTTTTGCAGCAAGACGGCCGGCAGGCTGTAAGACAGGGTCAGGGTTCGCATTCGCAAATACGATGCATTTTCCAGGAAGCGGCTGTTTGTCCGGCTGGTGGTGTAATCGTAGATGCTTGTGGTGGTGGACCCGTTGGGAATGGTGATGCTGCGGTTGGCCAGTCTGGGGATGTCCGTCTCGTGACCGGGCACCAGCCAGTAATTGAGGATACGGGTATCAAGGTTATTCGCGTTCTCTGTAGCATAGGTCAGAAGGGCGGCTCTGGATCCGTTGATCATTTTGCCGCCGAGAGAGAAGGAAAAGAAGGCGTCCAGCTGCCAGCCTTTATAGCTTACCGTGTGTCCCATACCACCGTAGAGATGGGGCAGGCTAGTGCCGTAAGGCTGCCGGAATACATTGACGTCGGGTACTTCGAGATAGCGTGAGGCAGGTGGTATAATGGATGTCCCTCCTTTTCCATCGCCCCACAGCGGATTGCCCG
The DNA here is from genome assembly GCA_017307755.1 of Chitinophagaceae bacterium. GTDB lineage: Bacteria > Bacteroidota > Bacteroidia > Chitinophagales > Chitinophagaceae > Puia. The sequence goes on from JAFKGQ010000005.1 coordinate 593,075, forward strand.
TCATGGGGTCCACGCCTTTCCAATCGTAGAGGAAGAACTGGCCCACCGGCCCGCCGACCTTCAGGTATTTGAAAGCGTCACTCGCCAAGCCTACCTCTGCGGTATTTGCGGTCAGCCGGAGGATCTTATTATGGTTGGTGGCTGCGTTGAAATTGACGGACCAGGAAAAATACTTTTTCCGGATAACCTGGGCGCGGACCAGCAATTCAAGCCCTTCATTCACCATATCCCCGATGTTTTGGGGTTGTCTGGACCATCCCTGGTATAAGGGTACCGCGGAGGAAAGGACCATATTGTTGACGCGCCGGCGATAGTAATCTACGGTGGCAGAGAATCTCCCGTTCCAGAGGCTAATGTCCAATCCTGCGTCGATGGAGCGTGTACGCTCCCATTTCAGGTTGGGATTATCGGGCTGCTGTATCTGTAGTATCGGTATGCCTGCATAGGACAGGTTGTTACTGTTGAGCAGGTATTGGCCCTGGCTGCCGTAATAGGAAGTGGAATTGTTGTTGCCGGTGAATCCCAGGCTGGCCCTCAGCTTGATATCGTCGATCCATTTATAATCCGCAAGGAATTTTTCCCGGGAGATGCGCCAGCCGATGGAAAAGGAAGGGAAGCTGACGTACCGTCTGTTGGCCCCGAATTTAGAAGAGCCGTCCACTCGTTGTGTTATACCCGCCAGGTAGCGGCCCCGGTATTCATAGTTCAGGCGGCCGAAGTAGGAGACCATCGCCCATTTTTGGGTCAGCGCATCGATGATATATTTATTCCTGGCGGCATCGATGCTGCGTATCTGGTCGCTGAAGAAGGTATATCCTCCGATGGAATTTATTGTTTCGGAAGACCGCTCGAAGCTTTGTCCGATGACGGCATTGATATAGTGGCCGCCGTTGAGTGTGTGGAGGAATGAGAGGGTATTGTTTATGACTATCTTTCTGTTCTGGGTGGAGGTCTGTACGGCGTCGTCCCCGAAGCCGCTGGGTCTTTTTACGCGCCGGGTATAGGCTTCACCCGTATTGAGCTCGACACCCAGTTCCGTGCGAAGGGCTATCCAGGTGACGGGTTTGTATTGGACGAAGGCATTCCCCGTTTGTTCGGTTGTACGCAGCGAGTTTGTGTTCAGCGTGGCATCGGCGACTGGGTTGACATCGGTGGCGCCGTGGGGATTGGCGCCTTTGCCATAAGCAAACGTCCCGTCGGGGTTGGTGATGGGAAGGTTTGGCGCTTTTAATATGGCGGTCCTGTAGATGGCCGGGGCGTTCAGGGCTGTGTTGTCCGTGTAGGAGAGGGACATCCCGGCGCCTGCCGACAGGTACGTCGAGGGTTGGAGGCTGATATTCATCCTGCCCGTGTAGCGTTTGTACCCGTTGCGGATGACGTAAGAAGGCTGGTCTGTATAAGAGCTGCTGATAAAGTATTGTGTCTTGTCTCCGCCTGCGGCCAGTGATGCATCTGCTTGTTGTGTGAAGGCGGTGTGGGTGACGGCCTTGATCCAGTCGGTGTTGGCGGTGGAATTGAAGACTGCGTTCTCTCCCAGTTCCTTATAGTATTCGGTATAAATGGCATTATACTGAGGTCCGTTGAGAAGCGAATATTTCCCGATGGGCTGCAGGGCGCCTGCGCTGTACCGGGCGTTGAACTGGGCTTTTCCTTTCGATCCTTTTTTGGTGGTGATGAGGATGACGCCTGCGGAACCCCGGGAGCCATAGATGGCCGTAGCATAGGCGTCTTTGAGGATCTCGATGGATTCGATGTCGGCTGGATTTATGGAGGACAAGGGATCGTTCTCGAATTTCTGGGCAGGTGTGAGGTTGTCACTGACATTGGTGCCGCCGAAGCCTATCAGCGGGGAGGTGCTGTTATTGAAGGTGCTGGTATTCAGGTTTTGTCCGGAGCCATAGATGGGCAGGCCGTCGATGACGATGAGGGGTTGGCTGCCGTCGGCGTTCAGCGTGCTGAGGCCGCGTATAGTGATCCCTGTTGCCGAGCCGGGCACACCGGAGCTGGGAAGTATCTGTACGCCGGCTGCCTTGCCCATGATGGCATTGTCAAAGGAGATGGCGGAAGAGCTGCCGATCTCTTCTGCGCTGATGGAGGAGATCGCGCCTGTAATATTACGTTTCCGTTCGTTGCCGTACCCGATGACGATGGCTTCGTTCTGGCGCTGGTAGTCTTCCGGAAGGGTAAGTCTGAGCAAGGTATTGCGATCCACGCTACTGCAGGGGCATGTAATGCTGGCAAATCCAACGGAAGTGATCTCCAGTGTGTCTCCCGGTCTGGCGAGCACGAAGAAACTGCCTTTCTCGTCCGTTATAGTGAATCTGGCGCTGCCTTTGACCTTTACGGAAGCTCCGGCAACGGGTGCCCCGTCTTTGCCTGACCGGACGATGCCGGTGAATTTTTTCACCGGCAGGGAATCCGCCTGCGCAAAGGATGCGACAGGCAGACCCGGGCCGATGATAAGACAGAGCCATAACGAAAGGAATAGGGGATAAAAGGGGTATTTATAGTTATGCATTCCTGATCATTTTACAAAGGAACCCTTCCAGACGTCATTCTGATATGTGTACTTATTATTGGAATCTTTAGCGCCCAATCCGCCGATGATATATAGCGCATTGCCCTGTACGAAGAAGCTGAAATAAGTGCGGGCCGGGAAATTGGCCGGGAGAGCACGCACATCTCCTGTCTGTAGTTTTGTCCAGTTGACGCCACCGTCCTCTGACACCCAAAGGTCGCCTTGTACACCGTCAGCATTTTCGCCACCTGCCAGGAAAATTTCGTTGTTATAGACTGCTACGCTGTGACCAAATCTGCCTGTGAAGGCGGTGTTGGTCGTCACCTGGGTCCAGTTGGCGCCGTCGGGAGAGTTCCAGACATCGTTGAGATAGGTGCTACCGCTTTTGCCGCCTGCAATCCAGATCTTGTTGTTATAGACAAAAACAGCGGGATTGCTCCGGGCAGGGAAGGCTGCGGCGGAAGTTACCTGTGTCCAGGCAGCGCCGTCTGAGGAGCTCCATACATCCCGATAGGCTATACCGAGGCCGTTGGTATTGCCGCCGAAAGGGTATCCATTGCCGCCGACGACGAAGATCTTGTTGTTAAATACTACGGCCCCGATGCGTTCGCGGATGCTAAAACGGTCTGCGGGATCAGCGGGTGCAGATACCGTCCAGGCAGTGCCATCGGAGGAGCTATATGTATTACTGGTGACAAAATCGAAGGCGAAGCCTACGCCGGGGCGGTGGCCGCCCAGCAAGTACATCTTGTTGTTGAAGTTAGGCACCAGTATGCTGTATTCGCCATGAGGGACGGAGTCGCCTTTATCATCCACGGCGCGTATCCTTGTCCAGGCTGCGCCGTCTGTTGAAGTATAAGCTCCAAAGGTTATGGAGTTGGAAAGACCGAGTGTGGCGCCATATGCATAGAATTTATTATTGGAATAGCCGGCGACGAGATTGTGATAATTACCCCATCCGGCGTCAGCTGTCAACCGCTGCCAGCTCACTGTCTTTGGATCCAGCTTTGTCACGTTGACAGTCACTGCATAGTTGCGTGTAGTTGAGCCGTTCTGAGCTACTACTGTATAGTTGACGGCGTGGCTGAAATCGTTTACCGTAGCACCTGATACCTGGGCGGTCGCGCCTACTTTTGCGGTAGCATTCGGTACGGTGGTGAACACTGCCGTCAAGGCCGATACGTTGGTCTGATAGGGAAGGCTATCCTTGTTGGAGATAGTGCCTGTAGTTTCATCTATAGTGAAGGTTACGTTATTCAGTTCTTTTATACTGAATGCGGTGAAGCCAGCCAGGTTGCTGAGTTTATTGTCTTTTTTACAGGATGTCATCACCGATGCGATGATCAGAATAATGATTGAAGATCGTTTGTAAGTCAGCAGCATAATATTTGGTATTTATTTTTTGCAAAATGCTCTCCCAGGGCCGCCAGGGCGGTCTTTTACAGGTGATTACTGTCTTATGGAAAGGTTATGGCTGTATGGTCCTTGCTGAAGGATATTATCAGGCAATAGCAACTATGGCAGTCAGACCGTTGATGTCGTAGTTATGAATGGTTAGTCTTTATTTTGCGCGCCGGCTGAGATATACATGTTTTCCGTCGATGCGGTAGTCAAGTCCCAGGTCGTTGCCGATGTGATCGAGCACTTCGGTCAGGGTAGCATTTTTTATCCCGCAGTTCATTGTATTCAGCGGGATACCGCCTGTATTGAGACTTACTTCCACGTCGAACCATCTTTCCAATTTGTCCACCAGGGCTGCGGAGTCCGGGTGGTTGAAATAGATGAATCCCTCTTTCCAGGAGCGAAGCTCCTCTTCATTTAGCCTTGCCGGCGCGGTGGCAAGCTTGTTATATTTGTCATAGGTGACGGATTCATTGGCCTTTAGGACCAGGGGACGGATGGCCAGCATAGGCATTGTCTTCGACGCTGGTATTCCGGAGGCTGTATCCTTTCGCATCGACGAATCGCGATGAGGGATCCGAAGGGCTATCAATGGAAAGGTTTTTTCATTATTGGCGCTGATCTCCGTCTTCCCTTTTTCCACTGACACAGTAACCGTACTGTCCTTTGGAAAGGCGGAGATATTGAATTGAGAGCCTTTTGTGGTAGCTACCAGGTCCCTGGTCTTTATGACCAGCGGTTTTTCCTTTTCTGGCACTTTGAAGAAGGCTTCGCCTTCCAGGTATACCACAGGCCGGGCGCTGACCTCGTTGGAGAAGGACAGGCGGCTTTCGGCATTCAGATAGACTTCGGACCCGTCGCTCAATACCAATTTGGACCGTTGTCCCCGCAGGGTCTGTGCCGTGGCATAGTACGAGGGGCCTTTTTGCTCCTGCAAGGACCTGCCGTGATAATAGTATCCGATCCACGCGCCTGCAAGCAGGAACAGGAGGGAGGCGGCCACACCGGACAGGATCTTCCAGGTGCTTGTTCTTTCAGGCATAGCGGCCTGTCTGTACAGCGTGCTGAAAGAAAGGTCAGCCTCTTTTGAGGCCACCTCGAGATCTTCTTTGGATGGCAACCAGTGGTCCCATTCTTCTTCCATATGCGCCAGGACTTCCTCACGATGCTGGGGATCCGCCAACCATAACGCCACTTTTTCCCGCTCTTCCGGAGTACAGGCGTTTTCAAAATAACGTTTGAGAAGATCCTTATTCACAAGATATGTTTTGATTAGGCCTTCATTACTGTAGATACACACGAGAACGGCATTGCACCTACGGCCTTTAAAAATTTTGTTTGCTAATAAAATTAAATAATATGTACCATAAGCCGGCAGAGGCGGTTAGTGAGGCCGGCCCATAACCATTTTTTTCAAGAAATACACGTATGGATCTAAGGGCTTTGTTCAACTGGTTTTCCACCGTGCTTTTGGAGATGGCCATTTCTTCGGCGATCTGCTGGTTGGAAAAACCTTCATAGCGGCTTTTCCAGAAGATCTGGCGGCATTTATCCGGCAATTGTCGAATAGCTTCGCCTATGAGCCGCTGGAGTTCCCACTCATCTGCAGGAAGGAGGGTAAATGTCCCGGCCGCCTGGCGGACGCCGGCATCGCGAAGGTATCTTTCCCAGTAGGCGGTGCGGCGGAGCGTGTTGTAGATCAGGTTGCGGGCGATCGTAAAAAGATAGCTGCTAAAAGAGGTGTCGACGCGGATGTCCTGGCGGTGTTCCCAAACACGGATGAACGTTTCCTGCACGATCTCCCGGGCATCTTCGGTAGAAAGTCCGAATTTTTTGCAGAAGCCGTACAGGCGGGGGCCATAATCTGTATAAAGCAGGCGGAACGCCGGCGCCCTGCCATTGCGCAGCGCCAGGATGAGTTCCTGTTCTCCGGGGTCTTCTTTCCTCATTGGGGGAAGTTAGTATAATATGATCAAATATGAAAGAGGCTCTTGCCCGTTCGTTGTCTTGCGGCGGCTCGTTTGTGAGCCATTTTTACTTTTTTGTTATACCAGCGCTCCTGGTAAATTTTTCTTAACAGGTTGTCAATACGCCTGGTTATGAAAATATTTTTTAGTCCAATCGCTCTTTCCAGGATGGAGGCGGACAGCGCCCGATGGCTGACCGAGTATCCTGCTGTAATATATTGGATATAGTGCCAGTGGCCGGAGGGGATATATAGGGTGTCTCCGAACTTTAAAGTACACTCCCATCCGTGCAGGTAACGGAGAGCGGGGAAACGGTCGTAGTCCGGCCGACGCAGATCTGCGGTCCCATGAAAATTAAAAGGCAGCCGGTATAGCAAGGGCGATTGATCATTACGGAAAAGCAGTACTTTCTTTTCTCCCTGGAATTGTGTGAGAAAGACATGGCTCATATCGATGTCGTAATGGTACCGCACGCTGGAGCCGGCGCCGCCAAAGAAAAGGAAGGGGAGGCTGGGGAGAAGGTGGTCTATTATTTTCCTCACTTTGAGATCTTTCTTTAGTACCGGCCGCTCCAGCAGCAGATTGGAGAGAAAAAGCCGGAGTTCGGAAGGGCCGGCTTCAATACTATCCAGGTATTCATTGAGTAACATTGTGCCGAGGGGTGGGGTGGTCACCCAGTCGGGATTGTTCTCTTCTTTTCCGTGTACTTTTACCCGGAGGTCACCTGCGACGGCCCTGAAATAATCATGATCCCATTTTTCCAGCGCGGGGCTGCCGCTGATAAAGTCGGTAAGGATCACGGGTTGTCCGTTTTTTACATACTGTTGGGTAAACTCTTTTTTTTCAATGCCTGTAACGGATGGTATAGGAGAAAGATGCATAATATATTAGTCTACTAAATTTATAGACTAAATTAATAAAAATATTATATTTACAGCACGTAAATAAAAATTAGTAAATCGAACTACTCTATGCGGTTGAACTATATTGCGCTGGCTGTCCCTTTTTTTACAGGACTGATGTTGTTGGAATACTATTTCAGCAGGAGGAAGGCGTCAGGGGGGATTTTCCATTTCCGGGAGGCGGTGGCCAATCTGAATGTCGGCATTGTGGAGCGTCTTTCGGATGTCTTTATGGCGGGCGTTTTTTATTTCTTTTTTTCCTGGCTGCATGGACATTTTGCTTTGTTTGTCATCGAGCCGGGTGGGGTCACATGGATATTGCTCTTCCTTTTTACAGACCTGCTGTGGTATTGGTATCACCGTATGGGGCATGAGGTCAACCTGTTCTGGAGTGCGCATGTGGTGCATCATCAGAGCGAGGATTTCAACTATACGGTGTCGGCGAGGATCACGGTCTTCCAGGCTGCCGCGCGTTGTCTTTTCTGGTCTGTGTTGCCTCTCATCGGGTTCCCGGCGGAAATGATCACTGTATTCCTTCTTATTCATGGGACCTATCCTTTCTTTACCCATACCCAATTGGTGGGAAAACTGGGATGGCTGGAATATGTCCTTGTTACCCCTTCTCATCACCGGGTGCATCACAGCAGCAACCCGCAATACCTGGACAAGAATTATGGAGATGTACTGATCATCTGGGACAAATTGTTCGGCACTTTTGCGGAAGAGGAGGAGGAGCCTGTCTATGGGCTTACAAAGCCGCTGGACAGCCATAGTTTTCTCTGGCAGCATTTTCACTTTATGCTGGAGATGTATATTGCTTTCCGGCGGGCCAGGGGTTTCCGGCAAAAAGCGCTGATCCTTTTTGGGAGGCCGGATCACATCGATGCTCGTATACGACCCGTGTTGGAGAGGCGGTTGTCCTTCCGGCAGCGGCAAGGTCCCATGCCCGGAGCTTTACAGAACTATATAAAGGTGCAAACCCTGCTCGTACTGGCGGTCCTGTTCTTTGTGATTTTATTCGAGCATTATTTGTCGGGGGCGAAGCTAGTGCTTCTTTCCCTGTTCATCATTGTAAGCGCCGTGACGACGGGGGCCATGCTGGAACAGCGGCGGTGGATCTTCCATCTGGAGTTTGCGCGATTTGGCTTATTGAGTATTTTATTACTGGTGACATACCCGGATATGCGACTGGGCATGATATTGATGACCGTGGCAACGGTGATCCTTGCTTTTTATAAGACCATTGGGAAGGGGTATATCAGGCGATTTTTTCCTACCGGATTTTTTGAGTGATAAGTGAATAGTTTTCGGAGGAGACGGAGAATGACAAGACCGGGTCACATATATAGTCACATGAGAACAGAAGTCGCTCCGGGAAGATAAAATGGGGCGGCTTCTATTTGAAAAAAATGTAAAACAATTGTATTATGAGAAAATATGCAGGGATGGGGGTTATATTTTTTCTGGCGTCGATATTGACCCTTGCCCAGGACCATTTTGTCAACGGGCATCTGTCTGACGAAGCCGGCAGGCCCATCTCAGGGGCGACCATCCAGGTGAAAGGGGGCGGTAGATCCGTCGTATCTGATGTCCATGGCAACTTCAGCCTGCCAGCCGGCGACAATGACCGGCTGGTCATTTCGTTTGTAGGCTATCAAACACTGGAGATCCGTGCCGGTGATGCAGGCCACCGCGCTCTTGTGCTTTCTTCATCGGCCCGCGCGCTCGACTCCGTGCTGGTGACCACCGCGCTCGGGATCAGGCGGTCCCGAAGCTCTCTCCCTTATGCGACGCAGCAACTGAGCGGGGAAGAGCTGAACCGTACGCCTGGCACCAATTTTATCAACAATCTTTCCGGCAAGATCGCGGGTCTGCAGATAACATCCAGTAATGCTCTGGGCGGCAGCGCGAACGTCATTCTTCGCGGGTTGAAATCCCTGACGCAATCCAACCAGGCGCTTTTTATCGTAGATGGAGTTCCATATGACAATACCTCTCAGAATTTGGGTGGCTACGACCTTGGTAATCCGGCCGGCGATCTCAACCCGGATGATATATCGTCGGTGAATGTGCTAAAAGGGGCAGCAGCTTCTGCGTTGTATGGTTCCCGGGCGGCCAATGGCGTCATTATCATCAGTACCAGGAGAACCCGCAGCCGGGTGAAAGCCGTGAATATCTCCGTCCGGCAGACTGCTCAGACGGGTCTGCTGGACAGATCGACCCTGCCGAAGTACCAGACCCAATATGGACAGGGGTATGGCAGCGCCGGCGCCAATTCCCCGGATGGCTTTTTTTATTATCAGCCTGCAGTGGGCAGTGGCGGGCAACCTGTCAATATTGTCCAGACAGATGAGGACCAGGTTTGGGGTTCTGCCTATGATCCCAGCCTGAAAGTGTATAACTGGAATGCTTTTTCACCCGGCAACCCCAATTACGGGAAAGCAACTGCATGGACGGCCGCGCAACACCATGACCCGTCCGATTTTTTGGTCACGCCCATTACGAGCATCACGGGAATATATGTCAATGCGTCGGGAACCGACGCTACTTTAAAGGCGGGTTATTCCAACAGCTATGACAAGGGCATACTGCCCAATAGCAATATCAAAAAGAACAGCCTTTACCTGGATATTTCTTATGATCTTTCTACCAGGCTTACCATCGGCGGATTGATCAACTATTCCGAGGAGAAAGGCATCAACAGGAACAGCTATGATTTCCGCGCCATCAATACCAGCATGCGGGATTTCCGTCAATGGTGGCCGACCAATGTAGACCTGGAGGAGCAAAAGGCGGATTATTTTCGCAGCCGTACCAACAATACCTGGAACTGGTCCGGCGGTTATGCTACAGCAGCACCGGGTAATCTGCCTAAGGCCGCGTATCATAACAATGCCTACTGGACGCAGTATGAGAATTACAACAATGACTCCCGGGTGCGTTATTTTGGTAATATCAACCTGAACTATAAGATTACGGATGGGCTCAACCTTTTTGGAAGGATAGCGAGGGATGCCTATGACCAGCTGTTCGAGACAAGGATAGCCGTGGGCTCCTACCAGACGCCGGGATACTCGATCTACCAGGGGTCTTTCAGCGAGACCAACTATGATCTCCTGTTGAATTATGACAAGCGGGTTACCGGCAACTGGTCGATCAAAGCCTTACTGGGTGGTAATATCCGGCAAGTGGATAATGGATATACGTCGGCAGCCACGGCAGGCGGGCTCGTCGTCCCTCATTTTTATACGCTTTCCAATTCCGTCAAAACGCCTGCTACGCCTATCCAATACAATGGAAGGAAAGAGGTCGACGGGGTATTTGCAGGACTTACGCTGGGCTACCGGTCTTTTCTTACCCTGGATGCAACGCTGCGTCGTGATCAGTCCTCTACCTTACCAAAGAGCAACAATGCTTACTATTATCCGGCGGTTTCCGGCGCCTTTCTTTTTTCCAGGCTGCTGCCAGACCTTACATGGTTGTCTTATGGCAAGCTGAGGGTCAACTATGCGGAAGTGGGTGGGGATGCGCCCATCTATAGTACCCGAAATACTTATGTAGCAGGCACTCCCTTCAATGGGCAAACGCTTTTTTCCTATACGACCACCAATAATAATCCAGATCTCAGGCCGGAGAGGAACAGGACGTATGAGGCTGGAGTCGAGCTTTCTTTTCTGCGCAACCGGATGGGATTGGACCTGACCTACTATCATTCGAGGTTAAGCGATCAGATCATGCCTATCACACCTTCTACGGCTTCCGGATTTTCCCTGTTCTATGTCAATGGCGGGACGATCCAAAACCAGGGGGTCGAGCTGACATTGCATGCGGCGCCTGTGAGAACAAAGGATTTTTCCTGGGAGATAATATTGAACTGGGCCAGGAATAACAATAAGGTCATTTCGCTTTATGCCGGTCAGCCTTCTTACACCGTTGCCGCCTATCAGAATGGCATTCAACTGGTGGCGGAGACAGGGAAATCCTTTGGCATACTTAGAGGGTCTGATTATCAGTATTTCAATGGACAGCGGCTTATCGATGCCAATGGGTATCCCGTAAAGGCGGTCAATACAAAGTCCGACATCGGCAATATCAACCCTGACTGGCTGGGCGGTGTCACCAATACGCTGACCTATGGAAATTTTTCATTCAGCTTCCTGGTGGATGTGAAAAAAGGCGGGGATGTATATTCACTGGACATGGACTATGCCTCCTGGTCCGGCGTCATTCCCGAGACGGCGGGTAACAACGACCTTGGCAAGCCCCTGCGCAATCCTTTGAGCCAGGGTGGGGGTATCGTTTTAAAGGGCGTGACCAAAGATGGGAAACCTAATGCAAAAAGGGTAGATGCTTACGATATTAACATTGACGGCGGGAACTTTCCTTTTGGGTCTGTCAACAGTCTGGCTGCAAGCTCTTATGTATATGATGCCGGCTATGTCAAACTAAGGGAGCTATCCGTTGGCTGGTCTTTGCCCGGCGATCTATTCGGGAAAAACGCGTTGATACGGGGTATCGATGTTTCCCTGAGCGGCCGCAATCTGTGGATTATCCACAAGAACCTGCCTTATGCCGACCCCGAGCAGGGCGCTGCGTCCACCACTCCAAACTCCACCACGCCTATCGTGTACAATCCCAATGCATCCATTGGCTACCAGACAGGCGTGTACCCGAATGTCCGTACGGTAGCCTTTTCTCTCAAACTGAAATTTTAATTCAATATGAGAAATCATACTATAACCTATATGCTGCTGCTGGTGTTTGCATCCTCTTGTACAAAGCATTTGGAAGACCTCAACAATGACCCCCGGTCGGCGATTACCGCTCCTTCCTCGTCTCTTTTCCTGGCAGGCGAAAAGGCCCTGGTGGATGTATATACAGCGGACAACTGGAACACGGCGCCTTTCCGGGTCATTTCCCAGGTGTGGACCATGAATACATACAATAACATAACCCATTACCAGTTTGCGACGGATAACCCGTCCGGGGGATGGTGGAACGCCATTTACACCAAGGTGCTCAGCAACCTCGACCAGGCCAGGGGCCTCTATGCCACGGATGTGCAGGAGCCTAATGCGCTGCGCAATGACCTTATCATCACGGACATCCTTGAAGTCTATGCGTATAGCCTGCTGGTCAATACTTTTGGGAATATTCCGTATACGAAGGCGCTCAACAGGAAGACACCCTTCCCCCCATATGATGATGCCAGGACGGTGGAGTACGATCTGCTGAAGCGGCTGGATACATGTATCGCCGGGTTAAATACCGCCTATGGTTCTTTCGGGACTGCCGATCAGCTATATAAGGGTGATGTGGCGTCCTGGAAAAGATTTGCCGCCACGCTGAAGCTAAAGCTGGCCTTACTGATTGCGGACACCGATCTTGCAACTGCCGCCGGAAAGGTGAAGGAGGCTGTTGCCGCAGGCCTGTTCAGGACGAACGCCGACAATGCTTCACTGACTTATGACAGCAGCGCAGTGATCAACTCAAATCCCATCTGGCAGGATCTCGTGAGTGGAGCTAACCTTCATTATTATAGTCCTGCCGCTTATTTTATTCAAAATCTTCAACAGAGAAGCGATCCACGCCTACTTTTGTTGTTTACCAAGGACCCGAACGGCAATTATTCGGGGGGGACGGCAGGAGCCGGGAATTCTGCCGCTACCTTGTCCTCTTTTTCCGCACAATGGCTTGCGCCAGCCTTTCCCGGCGTCATATTGGATTACGCAGAGACGGAGTTCCTGTTGGCTGAGGCGGTGGAAAGAGGGATAAGTGTCGATGGGACAGCGGCCACACATTATGACAGCGCCGTAACAGCCTCTATCCGGAGTTGGGGAGGCAGTGAGGCTGATGCCCAGGCTTACCTGCAGCGTGGAGATGTGGCCTATGCCACCGCAACCGGCGAATGGCGTCAAAAGATAGGTATCCAGAAATGGATCGCTTTTGCCAACCGTAATTGGGACAGTTGGACGGAGATACGGAGACTGGGATATCCTGACCTGGATGCGGCAAGCCCACCTGTTGGCGCCGTCGGCCGTCTGCCGTTGCGTCTCAATTACCCTCCGGCCGAACAAAGTTCCAATGCTACCAATTGGGCGGCCGCTGTCAAGGCCCTTCCGGGGGGAGAGGATAATTTGTCCGCCAGGCTTTTTTGGGAACGTTAATTATTCAAGCACCATAATTTATCATCATGTACAAAGTAAGCAGACCGATCAGACTGATGTTGCCGCTGGTTTTTCTTCTGATGTTCTTTTACCGGCCGGCGAAGGCCCAGCGGGCGGAGTCTTTCACCATCGAAAGCTATTATCGTGTAAAATGGGGATATGCCGACGAATTCATCCGTCTGTGGAAGACCAATCATTATCCCTTGCTTAAGAAAGCACAGGAGAAAGGTGACGTCATCAGCATCAAAGCAGAAACGCCCCGTTTTCACAGCGGGGAAGAAACACGGTGGGATTTTCGCGTGACCGTTGTATTCAAGAATGTAGCCACGGCTTTTGATGAGAATCTCGTCACACCTTATAAAAAGCAGCTGTTTACGGACCTCGACGCGCTGGGAAAGTCCGAGCAGCACCGTTTTGAGCTGTTGCTGGCGCACTGGGATGTAGAGACGGCCGAACAGAGCTTGTGATCAGAAAATCGGCTGCGCAATAAAAATATTTTATTATATTTATTTAGTCTATTAATTTAGTGGACTAAAATAAGCATTATGTTACGCGCTTTATATTCCTTGCTGCTGTTGACGGTATTTGCGTTGACGGCAGCCGGTCAACCTGCCCGTCGTACCATTAGCGGTCTGGTCACTTCGGAGGAGGATGGGACTCCGCTGGAAGGAGTACAGATCCTGGCTAAGGGATCAAGGGCGACGTCCGGCACACAGCAGGATGGCATGTATTATATCCAGGTCACGGGTGAAGATTCGGTGCTGGTGTTCAGCCGGGAAGGTTTTGCCGTCCGGGAGGTCAGACTGACGGCCGCCACTGATTATAACATACAGCTGCGCCAGGGCGGGCTGCGGCAGGACCCTATAGGCACATTTTCTCCTATTGGAACGTGGAGGGCTGTCTTTCAGATGCGGTCTGGCATCGAGGTCCCGGTGGTCTTTGATATACATGCCGATAAAGATGGTGTTACCAGGGCATACTTTCACAATGCGGAAGAAAGGTTTGACGGAGGCCGGGTCGAGCAAACGGGAGATTCTCTCTTTATTTTCCTTGACCAGTTTGACAATGAGTTGGCCTTTCACATCGATGGTACGGTGTTGACAGGTGTGCTGAGAAGACAGGATAAGACCGGGTCTTATTTACCTGTGAGAGCCATGGCCGGCGTTGCCTATAGGTTTAAAGAGACGGGAATAAAGCCTGTGGGGGACATTACGGGTACTTATGACATATCATTTACATCGGAAAATGGGAAAGAGGAAAAGGCGGTCGGTGTTTTCAGACAGGACGGAAATCAATTACGCGGCACTTTTTTAAGGGTCACCGGTGATGCCCGTTACCTGGAAGGAATAGTGGAAGGGGATCACTTCTTCCTTTATCGGGGCGGCCCCTGTCTATTACAGCGGCAGCATTGGCACTGACCATAAATTGACGGGAGAGTCCATCGGGCCAAGAGGCGGGCAAAGTTTTACAGGTGTCCACGATGAACGGGCGGCTTTGCCGGACCCCTACAAGCTCACTTATCTTAAAGAGGGTTACTCAGCTTTTAATTTTTCTTTCCCTGATGCGGACGGCCATCAGGTGTCTTTGTATGATAAAAAATTCAAGGGCAAAGTGGTGATCGTTACCATCGGCGGCACCTGGTGTCCCAACTGTGTGGACGAGACTGCCTTTCTTGCTCCCTGGTATGCAGCCAACCATGCCAGAGGGGTGGAGGTCGTTGCCATTCAATACGAGCGACGGACCGATGCAGCGTATGTCAGAAAAGTATTGACCCGATTCCGGCAAAGATATGATATAACATACGATCAGGTGTTTGGAGGATTGGCCGATAAGCAGGGAGTCGCCAGTTCCTTGCCTGCCTTAAATACTTTTCTTGCCTTTCCGACTAACATCCTCATCGACAAAAAAGGCAGAGTTGCGCGTATCCATACGGGATATACGGGGCCTGCCACAGGAAAGTATTACGAGCGATTTGTAAAGGAGTTTAATACGGAGATCGATGGCCTGCTGTCTTCGGAATGAAATGATTCCATTTACCCCCTCTTTTAATAATTGATTGTTAACTAATTGTGATGCCTGGTGAAAAATTCTTCGCAACCGTTTGCGTAAATAAATCGCTACGGATATGAAAACGATTTCAGATTTTTTGATCAAGTTTGGGGGGAGTTGCTAATGTAAACTCCAAAACGATTGCTATGATTCTACACATGACTCCCTCTTTGGGCCATAGCTCCCTTCGTAAGCTAACATTGTTCCTTTCTTTACTTTTTATCTCCTTGTTCTCCGCTGCCCAGGTAAAGACGATTACCGGCATAGTAAAGGACATGAACGGAAGTCCACTATCGGGCGTTTCGATCATGATCCAGAAAAGCAACACGGGGACTACCACGGATTCGACAGGCCGTTATTCCATCAGGGCGGCAGCGGGCGCCACGCTAATCTTTTCTTATACCAACGGCGCTACGGCCAAGGTCGTCGTTGGCGATAAGGCCGTCTACGACGTAATGCTGGAACCGCGGGTCAACGCTTTGAATGACGTGGTTGTAGTAGGCTATGGCCGTCAGCGAAAAGTTAACCTGGTTGGCGCCGTAGGTACGGTAAATGTGGATGAAAAGATGACAGGCCGAGCCATCCCCAGTATTTCGGTTGGACTCAGCGGGATGGTGCCTGGTTTGATGGCTACCCAGTCCACGGGTATGGCGGGCCGGAACGGCGCCGCGCTCCTTATCAGGGGGCTGGGCACACCCAATAACGCCAACCCGCTGATAGTTGTGGACGGCATACCGGATGTGGATATCAATCGGGTCAATGTCAATGACATCGAGACTGTCTCTGTCCTAAAGGATGCAGCCTCTGCCTCGGTTTACGGATCGAGGGCGGCCAATGGGGTCATATTGATCACTACCCGTACGGGTAAGGGGTTGAATAAAACGCTGTTTAATTTTAATGGCAGCGCGGCCCTTGAAAAGCCGACCAAGGGCATCCAGTTCCTGGCGAACTATCCGCTGGCCCTGACGATCGAGCAGCGCCGGGCGGCTGTCAACACGCTGCCTGCCAACCAGACGTTCAGGAACGGTACCATCGATCAGTGGATGGCCCTGGGGATGATCGATCCGTTGCATTATCCCAATACAGACTGGTGGGATATCATCATGCGGGACGGGAAGCTGCAGAACTATAATGTATCCGCCACGGGTGGCAGCGATAAAGCCAACTTCTTTGCTTCGGTGGGTGTAAGAAATGAGAATGGTCTTCAGATAAATAATGATTATAAACAATACAATGCCCGGTTCAATTTCGATTACAAGCTCAAGAGCAATATGAATACGGGGGTAAAGTTCAACGGCAACTGGTCTTATTTTACCTATGCGCTGGAAGAAGGGTTTACCGACCCTAATCCTGTCAACACTGGCGGAATCGATATGCAGTATGCCATTGCCGGTATCACGCCCTATGATCCAGTCAGCGGGAAGTTTGGCGGTGTAATGGCTTATGGCGAGGACCCACAGGCATACAATCCCTACCAGCTCTATATCAATGGGCTTAATAACCAGAACAGACAGGAGGTGAATGGCACTGCCTACTGGGACTGGACCCCTATCAAGGGGCTCACGGCCGGGCTGGATTACAACATGATCTATTACAACCAGTTCAACTGGAGCGCGCCCACGCCCGCCCAGGCCTGGAACTTCCAAACCAATGCCTATGGCAGCCGCGTTTATTACGGCCCCAATGCCGCCGTCAGCAATACAAACCTGAACGGTTATAAAACATTGATGAATGCCCGTTTGAACTATCACACGAATTTCGGCAACAACCATGATGTGTCGGCCTTATTTGTGTACAGCGAGGAATATTGGAATGACCGATCACTGAGCGCCTCCCGGAATGATCGTTTTTCCGCGGGTCTTTCCGAGATCGACGGTGCATTGAACAATATTTATTCCAACGGTGGTAATTCCAGTGCGGAAGGGCTGCGGTCCTATATTAGTCGTGTCAACTACACCGCTTTTGGCAAATATATCCTGGAAGGCGACATGCGGGTGGATGGCTCTTCCAAATTTGTCCCGGGTCAGCGTTATGGGGTTTTTGGTTCCGGCGCCGTCGGCTGGCGATTTACGGAAGAAGACTTTTTGAAGCCCTTTCTCAGCAAATTCCTCAGCAGCGGTAAGATCCGCGCCACTTATGGTTCTCTGGGCAACAATAGCGGCGTAGGCAGGTACGAGCAGCAGACAACGCTTACCCCCAACAACTATATGATCAATGGGACAGGGGTCATCGGTCTTGTCAATGCCAAGCTGATCAACCAAAACCTGTCCTGGGAATCCACCACCGTATTGAATCTTGGATTGGAGCTTGGTTTCTTCAACAGCAGGCTGACTGCGGAAATGGATTATTACGACCGTCTGACAAAGGGGATCATACAGCCCGCGCAATTGTCCAATCTGTTGATCGGCGCATTCAACCAGCCCAATACCAACATCGGCAATATGCGCAACCGGGGTGCGGAGCTTACGTTGTCATGGAGAGACAGGATCGGGGAGGTGAACTATGGTGTCAGCGTGAACGGGTCCTATAACAAGACCCGGCTGGAGAAATGGAGCCAGCTGCTGACCAGGGGCGCTACCTATACCAACCCCAGCGGTGTGACCAGTACCGTCTTTATCAACATGCCTTACAACTATGTATATACGTATGTCGACTATGGTATTGCCCAGACATGGGCTGACGTATACAGTCATACTCCGCAAGGGATCCAGCCGGGTGACCTTATCCGCGCGGACCTCAATGGGGACGGGAAGATAGATGAAAATGACCGGCAGGCATTACAGACCTCCCGTGACAGACCAACCACCAGCTATACGCTCAATGCCTATGCGTCCTGGAGAGGTATCGACATCGGCATGTTATGGACTGGTACGGCGGGTCGTAAGGATTTTTGGATGAATGCCTTTAATACCCCCAACTTTAGCGCCACGCGTTATGCCGTCAACCAGCAGGATGTCACCAATCCCTGGTCTGTGGAGAATCGCAACGGCTCCTGGCCTCGTCTTGGCGGTAATACAAACAATGCGAACACGGGCGCTCCCACCTCTTTCTGGCTGTACGATATGAGCTATCTCCGGCTAAAGAACATACAGTTGGGCTATACCTTTCCCAAGCCATTGTTCAGGAAACTGGGCGTCAGCAATTTCCGTGTTGCGGGATCGGCGGAGAACCTGCTGACTATAACGTCTTTCCCTGGTCTTGATCCTGAAAAGGCCGGTAACAACAACAACATCTATCCTCTTAATAAATCTTATTCAGTAGCTGTTCAGCTTGGTTTCTAAACTTGTCATTAATATGAAAAAGTATTCAATATTTATATCAGCGCTGATCCTGTCCATGATACTGTCCGTGTCCTGCCGGAAAGGGCTGCTGGATCAGGTACCAACGGTCAATCCATCTTCGGCCACTTTCTGGAAGACGGAGACGGATGCGACTAATGCCCTCTATGGTCTGTATGCCGCCGTGCGACCCTGTTTTGACCGGGATTATTATTTCGACGGGCAGGCCGAATATTTCAGATGCCGTGGTATCAGCGCTACGCTCAATAATTTCAGGCTGGGCGATGCTTATCAGAGCAACAACACCAGCAATATGTTTGCGCCCACCGGATATGGCAGCTATTTCGATAAGATGTACCAATATCTTTTCGGTGCTGTGGACCGTGCCAATTATGTCATTGATAATGTAACGAAGATGCAGGCTTCCAACAGTCAGATGGCATCCTCCAGGATCCTCCAGACCATACAGGGTGAATCCAGGTTGTTGAGGGCGCTGGCCTATTTTAAACTCATCTGTATGTGGGGTGATGTTCCTTATTATACTCTTTCTCCCAACACCAATGCGGACGTAGCCATGCTGCCACGCACGTCGATAGGGAAAGTAAAGGACTCGATACTGGCGGATCTCACCTATGCTTTTAACAACCTTCCTGCAAAAGTTACCGACTTTGGACGGTCTTCAAAGGTCGCGGCTCTTGCTCTTCGCGGAAAGGTGCAGCTATACTGGGGGTCGTGGAATAAATACGGCTGGCCCGAGCTGGATGGTTTTACGCCCAGCGCTTCAGAGGCGACAGCCGCCTTTACTGCCGCAGCCGCCGACTTGAAGTCCGTCGCCAATGACTATGGGCTGACCCTTTATATGAATGGCGATCCCGGCCAGATAGATTCGTTGGGTAAGGCGGACATATTGCCCAACTATTACACGTTGTTTACTCCAAAAGCCAACAATAACCCTGAAATGCTGCTGGTATTTACCCATGGCGGTACTGGTACCAATCAGGGTGAGGAGCTGATGCGTGACTTCGCAGGCCGCTCGCACGAAGGTTCACAATGCTGGGTTACGCCCCGCTATGAACTTGCGGACAGGTACCAGTCAGTCACCACGGGCGATTTTGCCACCCCTCTGATCCCGATGAACCCTACTGTCCCCGCATCCGGCAATGTCGCACGTACCACGCCAGGTTCGGCCGTAAATCCTAATAGCTACCGGGACCGGGACTATCGTATGAAGGCCACCATCCAATGGGACTACGAGGTCAGCATCGGCAGCGCTTCGCTGGTGTCCACGGGGTATGTCCCCTTTATCTATAAGACCTGGGCCGGAAATGTCACCATCAACGGTGTCAGTTATATCACCTATAATACGGATGGATGCAACTCAGGATTTGTCTTCCGAAAATTTGTACGCAACTATGCAGGTCAGGGGCGCAGTGATGGGGATTTTGCTTGGCCTGTGATACGTCTGGCCGATGTCTATCTGATGTATGCGGAGGCCAGCAACGAGGTTTCCGGACCGCAGGCGGATGCCGTTGATCTGGTGAACAAGGTTCGTCATCGTGGTAATTTACCACCGCTGGCAGCAACAAAAACGGATACTTATCAGAACTTTTTTAATGCCATCGAGCAGGAGCGGATCGTGGAACTGATAGGGGAGGGACAGCGGTCCTTTGATCTTCGCCGCTGGAGAGCGATCGAAAGAGTATGGGGCCCTCCCGGCAGCGCTGGTCTATGGCGCATCGATACCTGGGGTGCTCAGCAGACGCGCTATTTCCAAAACACTTCGGACCTGGAGTATCATCAGGATTATATTTTTAAGATACCCCAGTCTGAGCGGGACAAGAACCCTAACCTGACGCAGAATATTCCCTGGAGATAAATTGATATACCCAAAAAATAAAATAAAATGAAGAAGAATATAATCATATCATTGATCGTCCTGTCGGCAGTATGTACCTGGGCTGCCTGTAGCAAAGGTATTCCCGTGGATGAGGACGGTCTGCTGATCACGACACGAAAGGATTGTTATGTGAGCAGCTTTGAATTACTGGGGACTGATTATGTCAGCGTTCGCGTAGGCGCCGCCACCATTGACACCTCTGCCCTGACCGTAAAAGTCACCGTACAATTCGGTACCGACCTTAAAAACCTCTACCCCCAATTTTCCCTTGCCCAGGATTGCAAGCTTAGTCCTAAGATCACGGGCTTTGTAGATTTTTCCGATACGTTGAACCCTAGGAAATGGACAGTCATTTCCGGCGACCGGCAGGTGAAAAAGACCTATAGTGTTGTCGTCAGCGTTCAGCACAGGTAAAGATTGTTAATTCTAAAAGCAAAAAAATGCAATACAGATCTAAATATACCGGCGTTACTTCCTTATTGATCGGGGCGCTGTCGTTGTTGGCTCTCGCCTGCAAGAAGGATGATTATAAGCTTCCAACGCCTTCGGATAAGCTGCAGAACCAGGCTATTAAAAGGACCTTAGGACCAAATATCGTGGGCCAGCAGATCGAGTTTGCCTATGCCATGGCTATCCTGCCCGGCAAGGGGAAACTGGTGTCGTGTACAGCGGAGGCTTCCATCGCCGGAGCTGCCGGTACATATATGGACAATAAGTCTTATTTTACGAATGTAAATAACAGCGGCGCGGACACAGGCGTTGTCGTCGGATCGCCTTCCGTCACCAGCGGGACTACGACAACGGTGACCTACACGGTAGACACTTCTGCGGCTACCCTTCGTTATTACTACGTGATCCCTGAAGAGGCCCGTGGCAAAACGGTTTCCATCAAGTTCACGGCAAAGAGCAGCAATGGCGAGACAATCTCTACTACTATGGGGCCTTATAATATTACCAGGATGGACATGAAGCTGAACATGAAGCTCTCGAACAAGAACATGATGTATATATCTATCGGCGATACAGCGGTGTATGATTCTGCGGGAGCTGCGGCTCATGCCGGCAGCATCGACCTTGTCTATCTGTACCGGAGCTATACCACCAGCGCTTTTAACCATGCCCTTGTAGCGCCCGCGGCAGACACGACCTATCTACCGGGTGTCAACCTGCCTCCCGGTGTGAACAGGACAGCTAAATTGTTGAAGGTATTCAATCTACAGGACCATAACCTGGCGCCTACCGAGCAGTATGGAAATACTTTTATCGACGACGTCGATTTTCAAAGTATCAGCCTGACGGGCGAGCCGAACTTTGCCATCAATCTCAAACAGGGCGCCGGCGTATGGGTGGAGACGGCAGATGGGAAATACCGGGCATATATCTATTTCAACGCAGTGGCCAATGCGGGCACTGCCACTGTCAGTATGAAACGATATGCGTTGGCTAATGGGAAATAAACTGATATGGGCAGGACTGGTTTCCTGTTGGGTGACGGCATCTATGGCGCAACCCTTTGTTCATCCGGGCATCAACCAGACGTCGGCGGACCTCGGCTACATGAGAACGATGGTGCTTGACGGGCGGCAGCCATGGAAAGGGGCCTTCGACAGACTAAAGGTTTCGACGGACACTCCATTTTTTATAAAAGCGCATACGCATGTGTTGCGGGGCCCATATGGGCGGCCGAATATTGGGGGAGAAGATCTTTCCAAATGCGCTCATATGGCGTATAATTATGCGCTGGTCTGGTATGTCACCCGTGACAGGACGTATGCGTCCAAAGCCATCGACATCCTGAATACATGGTCTTCCACACTGTGGGACCTCGATTATAACGATGCCAAGCTGTTGGCTGCATGGACGGGTCATCTCCTTTGCAACGCGGCGGAGATCCTGCGGTACACCGATGCGGGATGGCTGCAAAAGGACATCGCGGCATTCACTCATCTGCTGATGACGGTGTATTTTCCATTGATGCGTCCTTATTACCCGCAGGCAAACGGCAATTGGGACGGGGCGATCATACATTCCCTGATGGCGATAGCGGTCTTCACAGACAACAGGCCTCTGTTTAGTAATACTGTCGACCATTTCAGGCATGCACCGGTGAACGGGAGCATTTTTAAGTATATCTATCCCAATGGCGAATGCCAGGAAAGCCCCCGTGACCAGGGGCATGTACAACTGGGCATCGGCGAATTCGCAGGGGCTGCGCAAGTTGCCTATACACAGGGGGTCGATCTTTTTTCCATGGCGGACAACCGTATTGCGTTGGGGTTTGAATATACGGCCCGGTTCTTATTGGGTGAAACACCTTATTGTTATTGTACCATTTCACAACGCGCCAAAGTGCTGCGGGACGACTATGAATACGTCTATCGTCATTATACGGCCAAGGGATTGGACATGCCTTATACAAAAAGAGCGGCCGACTCCGTGCGGTCCGGGGCCTCCCGCAGTATATTGACGGCGGTGCGGGCGCCCTCCGATAGACCAATAAAGAATGCCGGCGTCCCAAGAGCAAGCACCGTTGCGTACATCGCCGGTGCGGGGAATACTTCGGAGCGTCGGGTCATTCCTTCCGACGCGCTGGTCGTTCCACCTGGTGGTCCCATCCAGCAGGCATTGGATGCAGCGGCCGGCAGTGGAAAATGGGTAGTACTGAAAACAGGCGTCCATACCATTCCCGCTACGTTGAAGATACCTTCCGGCATTACGCTCATGGGAGAAGGAGACTCCACGATCCTTTTCCTTGATCCTGCTTCGGGGCAGCGGGAAACTATGGTCAATGCGGATACGAGTCTCCATGACGTCACCATCCGCGACCTGGTCATCGAGGGGGGCAATAAAACAGAGCCTGCTACGGACCCAAATTCATCCCGTTCTTTCAAAGGCGGATATAACCGCGGCGGGATCCTGTTCCGTGGAGAAAGGGCGGGACAACTGCGGCATATCAATCTTACCCGTCTTACCATCAGGAACTCCACCTATTCCGGCGTATCCATCAGTGGTGCGAGCAACATCGTCATCACCGGCTGCGACTTTAGCGAGAACGGCGCCGGCGTGCCCCCCGGGCCAACGTTGACGCACAACCTGCTGCTGGTATATTGTTCGGGGGTAAATGTCTCCGGCAGCAGGCTGGGAACCTCTCCGTCCGGCTGCGGGATTGCACTAGACCATTGCAGCGATGTATCTGTCAGGAATTGCGAGATCGCCCGTAACGGCTATTTTGGCGTTTTGCTATCGGAGAGCAGGCGCGTTGTACTGCAAGGCAATCTGGTAGAGGCAAATGACAAGAGCGGTGTGATGGCTGAATTCCTATTTTCGGGGAACGAGCATATAACCATCAGCGATAATCGTATCCAATACAACAACGGCTATGGGGTGGAAGTATATGCTGCCGGGAACAGCAGGGTGGAGAACAATACATATGAAGGAAATGGGAATCTCACGGCGCAGCAGAAAATAAGTGCCGAAAAATTTATTATACCATGAAATTGCAAAAGGTCTTTTTAGTTACGGTATTTTTCTACATGGGGTATGTATTGCGGGCGCAGACGGATCATATCGGGTCTGCAACTCCTCCTGGTCACCCAAGGATCCTGCTGCTGCAAGGCGAAGAGAGCGCTATTAAAAAAGCTACCGGCAGCGATAAGATATGGAGCCGGATGCAGCAGGCCATCATCGCGGAGTCGGATAGACTGATAACCCTGCCGCCCGTGGAAAGGATCAAGATAGGCCGGCGCCTGCTGGATAAATCGAGGGAAGCTCTCCGGCGGCTGTTCTTTCTCTCTTATGCCTACCGCACTACACGGGAAGCCAGGTACCTGCAACGTGCGGAGCGGGAAATGCTGGCCATTTCGGCATTTAGCGATTGGAACCCCTCGCATTTTCTGGATGTAGCTGAAATGACGATGGCCGTATCGATAGGATACGACTGGTTGTATGATGGTCTTTCGACAACTTCCCGTTCGACGATCAGGGAGGCGATCCTGAAGAAGGGGATTGAGCCGTCGCTGGACCCGAAGAACGCCTGGTGGCTTTCAGTCGAACATAACTGGAACCCGGTGTGTCATGCCGGTATGACCTACGGGGCGTTGGCCATCTATGAGGACGATCCGGTGCTGGCCAAACAGGTCATCAACAGGGCCATCGAAAACGTGGTATTTGCGATGAAGGATATGGGGCCTGACGGCAACTATCCCGAAGGCTATGGTTACTGGGGGTATGGCACCAGTTTTAATGTACTTCTGATCAGTGCGCTGGACAAGGCGTTTGGAAAAGATTTCGGGCTTAGCGATGTGCCGGGGTTCTTAAAGACCGCGGGTTTTCTGGAGAATATGACGGGACCCACCGGAAGGCCATTCAACTTTTCGGATATTGGCGAAGCCGGTGGCATCCAGCCGGCCATGTTCTGGTTTGCCCAAAAGGATGCAGACCCTTCATTGTTGTGGGTGGAACGCAGCCGTCTGCTGAATGAGGATCCTCGGCAGCATGTCCAGGATCGTCTTCTTCCTGCCATGATGATCTGGGGAAAAGGTATCGCTATCGAGCGCGTACAGCCTCCCAAGGCCACTATGTGGGTGGGCAGGGGCAAAAACCCGGTGGCGTTGATGCGTACTTCGTGGACGGATACCTCGGCCATATATGTAGGTATGAAGGGTGGGGCGGGGAATGTCAATCATGCTCATATGGATGTCGGCTCTTTTGTAATGGATGCCGCCGGGGTGAGATGGGCGATGGACCTTGGCGCACAGAATTACGAGTCGCTGGAATCAAAAGGTATGGACATATTCGGGAGGGGGCAGAACGCCCAACGCTGGACCATATTCAGATATGTCAACCAGGCTCATAATACGCTTACCATCAATGATCAACACCAACTTGTGGCGGGGTATGCCCCTATCACGGGGCATTCTTCATCCCGGGATTTTATGAGTGCTGTCACCGACCTTTCGGAAGTATATAAAGGGTCTTTGGCCTCCGTACAACGGGGGATTGCTATCGTTCAGGGGAAATGGGTAGTGGTCCGGGATGAGATCACGGCGGCTGATACGCCGGCGGTTGTCCGCTGGACCTTATTGACCCCAGCCGAGGTAAGGATAACAGGGCCGCATACGGCAGAACTGACAAAAGACGGTAAAAAACTTATCTTGCGTGTGGATGCCCCGGGCGACATCATCATGAAGACATGGCCCACCGACCCTCCCCCCAACAGTTATGACGCGCCGAATCCCGGCACCATCAGGACGGGGTTTGAAC
Organism: Chitinophagaceae bacterium; assembly: GCA_017307755.1. GTDB lineage: Bacteria > Bacteroidota > Bacteroidia > Chitinophagales > Chitinophagaceae > Puia. The sequence continues at coordinate 618,516 of JAFKGQ010000005.1, forward strand.
TAACCATACCCGCCAGATCGAGCACTGTTGTCACGGTGTCGTTGATCCCGGAGGGAGCGGCAGCCGTCGCCGCTGCGGCGAAAAAAATTGCACCGCTGGCAACCTGGAAGCAGGACAAGCAGTAATTTACCAGGACCGTATGAAAAAGAAACAATCTATTCAGCACTCTATTCATGACCTGGCCAGGAGACTGCATCTGTCCCCGGCAACGATCTCCCGTGTCCTGAACAATCATCCGCATGTACATAAGGAAACAAGAAACAAGGTCATGGCGATGGTGGAGAAGGTGGGATACAGGCGTAATGCCATGGCTTCGGGTCTTAGAAGCAATAAAACGAATACGGTGGGTCTGATCGTGCCGCGCATATCCATGTTCTTCCACGCGGAAGTCATTACCACCATCCAGAATGAATTACATGCATATGGCTATCAGCTTATTATTTGCCAGTCAAACGACTCGGTGGAGGTGGAAAAAGAACTTACCCGTACATTGCATGCTTCCCGTGTAGCTGCAGTGATCGTATCCTGTACTTTGTTTACGACGGATTTTAGTCATTTCGATGTGCTGACGGAGAATAACATCCCGGTGATCTTCTACGATCGCGTCCCTGCAAAGCCCTATCCGGCCTGTATTATAAAGGGCGATGACTTCCGGGGCGGTTACCTGGCCACGTCATATTTGCTGGAACAGAGCTGCCGGCGTATCGCCCACATATCAGGGCCGTTGACCTGTAGTGTCTATGTCGACCGGTTTGCCGGCTACCGTCAGGCCATGCAGGAGTATGGGCTGTCTGTGGCTGATAAAAGAGTGTTCTTTCATGAGCTGACGGCTGAGAATGCAAGAAAGACGATGAAGGAGTTGTTTTCAAGAAAACCTTATCCGGATGCTGTTTTTGCCGCCAATGACGTCAGCGCGCTGGAGGCCCTGCATTTTGCAAAAGAGATGGGTTTGCGGGTACCCGGGGAGTTAAAGATCGTCGGTTATTCGAATGATCCCCGCTCTGCCATTGTAACACCCTCCATGACAACGATAGAACAATTTCCCACAAATACCGGGAAGGTCATTGTTACGGAACTGGTCAAAATATTAAAGGGGGATCATAGCAAGGGTTCTGCGGCGGTGGCAGACTATCCTACCATCGTCACGGCCGTGGAACTAATAAAACGAAAGTCCGTTTGATCATTTGCTTTTTTTGATAGATTTTGATTACATTTGTTTTACTAACGCTGTTCCCCCCTATCCAAACCAACGCTCCCCCAAAGATCCCGTTTTAAGCAACTTTCAATCATCATTTTCTATCAGCCTAAAAGGACTTGTCATGCTCCTGATTCAACCTATCCGTCGCTTGGTCATGCTTTTGACCCTGCTATTGATCACTATTACCTGTGTAAAAGTCAAAGCTCAGGGACCTGCCCCCCAACTCACTATCCAGGAAGATATGCCTACACTGGACATTACCGTCAGGCAGGTGACTTATGGCAATGGGGTTTTCCTGGCCTGTCTTATTCATCCTACCCGTCTTTACAAGTCCCTGGACGGGATGCACTGGTCTAAAATTGCCAGTCCTGATCTCGGTCCGGACGCGGATCTTACTAATTTCAGACAGCTGTCTTCCGTTGCCTTTGGGGCCGGACGTTTTGTACTGACTTCGGACAGCGGCAGGATATTCTCCTCCTCCGACCTGCAGACCTGGACTCCTTCCAACCCAGGAACTACACATAATATCATTACGGTCAAATATCTGAATAATACTTTTTATGCGGTGGGCGACAGCGCCACCTTTTTGTCTTCCACGGATGGGCTTACCTGGACGACAAGACATACGGGTATCGGTGATCTCACCGGGTCTTATCAGAATATCTTTTTAGGCAACGGTCATCTTGTCATCGAGGCCAATAACCGTATCGGCGCGCCTACTTTTACACAGGTGGTCTATGACAGTACGGGAGGGGTCTGGACGGCTGACAGTTCGCGTCCCTATAATTATCATGGATTTGCCAGGGGACGTTTTTATGAGATGTCAACTGACTCGGTGTCAGTATCTACCGATATGCAACATTGGTCGGCTGTATCTCTTCCGTCAAACGCGCACAGCGCCTCGGATGTTTTTGAAGACAACGCACATGTCTATCTGGTGTCTGCTAATTATGACACGATCAATGCCTCGCCAGTATGGCATGCCAAGATCACTTCTTCGGATGATGGTATTCATTTCAGCGGGCTCTATCCAACGTCAGTAGCGGGAAGTGGGGGAGGTGGGTATTTCAACCAACGATATTTTGTTTGGGCCGGCTTTGCCAGCAGTCCCATGGCCGGGTCAGCCGACGGCACACATTACCATACCCTCGGCAGCGATACTTCCCTTCTGGCCACTAACGGCAGCATCTATGTCAAGCTAAGCACCACACTGGAAGAAGCGCGTCTCTATTCATCATCCGACCTTACCAACTGGATACCGCGCGATACGGTGACGGGGGTACAGGGCCTGACGTATGATGGTACAAAATTTTGGGCTGTGGGAGCTCAAACCTATACTTCTACCGATGGTGTCAGCTGGGTGAATGACGGCCCTTCTGCCCATCCTTTTACGGGTATCGCGTATGGTAACGGGACCTACATCGGATGGGCACGCGGCCTCCAGGGCGCCGGATCAGATACCCTTTGGTATTCCACGGACGGCATCAACTGGACGCTGTCTGCCATACCGACGGTGTTTGTCGATCCTCATGCGCCTCCGCAGCCTGTGGACTATGGTTATGTGAGAAAGATCAGGTTTTTAAACGGCCATATCATTGTGGTGGCCAATGATGTGATCATGCACTCCATGGATGGGGCCAGCTATACCCTTGACTTTGCGGGAAATACGTCGTCGGTTCAGCATTATGCCGACATAATATATAATACCGACAGCGCAAAATATTATGTCTTTGGATCGAATGGCGATGGCTACCATGTGACCTCGCTGACGACGTATGTATATGCCGATCCTTTTAACGGATCATTTGTAAGCCCTGTAACTGATACCATCCATGGTCTGCCATCCGGCGTTCAATTGCAGAAATTCCAATCTGTGGACTACAGTGCAGGGCATTTCGTCAGCGTCATCGACGATGGGGCCAACGCTACCTTTCCCAACAGTTATCTTCTGTATTCGAAGGATGGCATACATTGGGGCAGTCGTTTGCTGGACCGGGAGACGCAGTTTACCAGCGCTATTGCACGCAACGACACCTTCAACATAGAGGGCACCCATAATTACCATATTCTGGCCAATTTTGCGGGTTCTATCCCTCTTCCTGTCTCCCTTTTCAACTTTAATGCCACTGTTAAGGATAATATCCGGGTCCTGCTCACCTGGCAGACAGCGGACGAACAGAACAGCCGCCAGTTCATCATCCAGCGTAACACGGGCACACCTGCAAGCGTCTGGGACAGCATCGGTATACTCCCCGCCGCGGGCAACAGTCACTCGCTGCTGAACTATAGTTTTACCGACGAACATCCCTATCCCGGCTATAACAGCTACCGACTGTTGATGACCGATGCGGACAACAGCTATAAAGCCAGTGAAATAAGACGTGTATTTATCGGGGGGGATGCCAGGGTCAAAGTGTATCCCAATCCCGCGAAAGACCATGTGGTCATTCAGCGTACAGCTGATGATGGAGTCAGTACTGTAACCCTTTATGATGCGGCGGGCCGTGTAATACTCTCCCGGGTCTTTACAGGCTATACACTTACTTTGTCCCTGGAACATCTGCCTGCCGGCATCTATCATCTGACGATGCGTCAATCGAATGGGAAGATATACCAACAGGATATCTTACATTAGCGGTATGAAACACGGATTGCTCATCGATATGGACGGTGTCATCTATGTAGGTGATGAACTGATACCCGGTGCAGACCGGTTTATCAACCATTTGCTAAAGGAAGATATCCCCTTTACCTTTATGACCAACAACAGTCAGCGTACGCCGCTGGAAGTTGTACGCAAGCTCAAGAGGCTGGGCATAGAGGTTTCGGAGAGTCATGTATATACCAGCGCCATGGCAACAGGGAAGTTCCTGGCCACTCACGCCCCAAATGGGACTGTATATGTATTGGGCGAAGGAGGGCTGTTGACCAGTCTCCATGAGAACGGGCTGACGCTGGTGGAGACCGAACCGGACTTTGTAGTCCTGGGAGAAGGAAGGAACTTTACGTTAGAAATGGTCCACCGGGCCGTGAACATGATCCTGGCAGGAGCGAAGTTTATTACAACGAACAGGGATCCCTCGCCGCGAAAGCCCGGATGGAGTAACCTGGGTATTACAGCCATTACTTCTATGATCGAAGAGGCGACAGGCAGAAAAGCTTTTAGCATTGGTAAGCCCAGTCCTGTCATGTTCCGCTCTGCCCGAAAGACCCTGGACCTGGAAACGGAAGGTACCACCGTGATTGGGGATACCATGGATACCGATATCCAGGGAGGGATACAGCTCGGATATAGGACGATCCTGGTGCTTTCCGGGATCTCCAAAAAGGAACACCTGAACCGTTATGCCTTTAAACCTGACCTGGTCGTGCCTTCTGTCGGAGAGATCAACTTTCCGTTGTATTGGTGGAAATGATACCTGTAAGACACATACATGGGATACAAAAAGAGCCGGGCCTTTCCGAAAGCTTTAGCATCCGGGATATCTATCATCTGCTTGCCGGCAAGGACATGGTACAGGAGCTTCATAGACATGACTTCTTCTATATTCTCGCTTTAAAAAGAGGTATTGGCAGTCATGATATAGATTTCATCTCTTATGACGTCGGTGATAATTCTGTTTTTATCATGCGCCCGGCACAGGTGCATCAACTTGTGCTAAAAGCGGGAAGTTCGGGGTATTTGGTACAATTCAGAGATGAGTTCTATTTCCCGCACGACAAAGTATCCAAACAACTATTACGAAAGGCCTGTAATATCAACCATTATCAATTAAGTAGTGAGGGGTTTCAAAAGCTGCATGCTTTACTAACCTATATCTTTCAGGAATACACCGACAAACAGGAGAGATATCGGGAGGTCATTAAAGCAAATATGGGTATTTTCTTTATCGAACTTTTTCGACAATACGACAGCAGCCCACCGGGCAATATCAGCCTTTACACACAGGAAAGACTTGAAGCATTTCTGGAGCTTTTAGAAACTCATGTTCTTAGCCATAAGCAGGTGTCTGACTATGCCGCCATGCTGAACCTGTCCGTCTATCAACTCAATGCCGTCACTAAGGGAACGCTTGGAAAGACCTGCTCTGCGATCATTGATGAATATATTATTTTGGAGGCCAAGAGGTACCTGCTGGCGACTTCAAACCAGGTAAATCAAATAGCCTATCATCTGGGATATGAGGACGCCTCCTACTTTATCCGATTTTTTAAAAAACACACAGGGTACTCGCCAGAGGCGTTTAGACAGAACCTTATATAAGTCCTATACAACTGCATTTTTGTCCTATCCTTCAACTCTTCTCTGAAGTTACTTTTGCAACATGACTGACAAGAGATATTTCGACGTAATAATTATAGGAGGAAGTTACTCAGGGCTTGCAGCAGGCATGGCTTTGGGGCGATCATTAAGACGGGTGCTGATCATTGACAGCGGAGAACCTTGTAACAGGCAAACCCCTTATTCACATAACTTCATTACCCAGGACGGGAAGCCGCCCGAAGAGATTGCTTTGCTTGCAAAACAACAGGTGGAGAACTATAACACTGTGGCGTTTTTTAATGGCCGGGCGATAAATGGGGTAAATACCGGAGACGGGTTTGAGATCCAGGTATCATCAGGTGAAACATTTCGCTCAAAAAAGCTCGTGTTTGCGACAGGTATCAGAGATGTCATGCCTGACATCGATGGGTTTTCGGAATGTTGGGGTATTTCGGCCCTTCACTGTCCCTATTGTCACGGATATGAAGTGAAAAATGAAAAGACCGGGATCCTGGGGAATGGGGACTATGGTTTTGAGTTCTCTATGCTTATTTCAAACTGGACAAAGGACTTAACGCTGCTGACCAATGGAACTTCGACCCTGACAGCGGAACAAACGGGGAAACTTGGAAAAAGACATATAAAAATAGTAGAAAAAGAAATTGACAGATTGGGGCATGACCACGGCTATCTTCAAAATGTCACTTTTAAAGACGGCGCCGGGTATTCTATCAAGGCTTTATATGCACGTTGTTCTTTTGAACAGCATTGCAGGATACCGGAAGTTCTGGGATGCGAATTGACGGAGGATGGATATATTAAAGTAGATGCCATGCAAGCGACTTCTGTGCATGGCATCTACGCCTGTGGTGATAATACAACGCGCATGCGTTCGGTGGCCAACGCTGTAGCAATGGGAACAACGGCAGGCGCAATGGTAAATAGAGAACTTATTTTCGAAGAATTTTAAAAAAACAGCAGCATGAAGGTAATCATTGTCGGCGCCACAGGCACCATTGGAAAATATGTAACGAATGCTTTGGAATAGGTATCGACAGTAAATTGATGGGGCAGGTCAATCTGGTGCTCATCGGGCAACATTACATCAATAAAAAAGGATCGTTCACGCTGACTACAGGAGTTTTAACTGATCAACCTGTTCTTAGCGGCGCAAACCCGTCTGCAACCAACGGAGCTGTCGAAGCATTTGTACGCGCTGCGGCAATAGAATTGGAGAATGGGGTTCGCATCAATGCCGTAAGCCCCAATGTTGTCGAAGCTGCGCCAATGTATTTCCCTTATTTTCCCGGGCATTTACCCGTGACTATGGAGCGAGTGGTTTATGGCTATCTCAAAAGCGTCCTGGGGGCAGGTACGGGTCAGGTAATAAAAGTGCATTAGCTTTTTTCCTTTTTTAGGGTGTTAAGCATGAGCGTGTATACCTTTTCATTGTGCATGAATAAGCCCACCCACACTAAAATGCCGAAGACAAGCGGAAAGAAAAAAGGGTGGCCACCGGCGTCCGCACGAACCATGATAGCGATGGCCCCGCCAAGATAACCCGTCAGCAACATCGCACCTAGAACAGCAGTGCGTGGTATTATATACAGGATAGTACATGTCAGCAATAAGATACCTATACCTTGTACGGCGCCCTCGGGCCAGCCTAGTTGGGCGCTGCCTTGCATTGACGGAGCGGCTTTTGCTATTTTCATGATAGCGTCGACAAGCAGGAATAGTATACACAGACCGCTGATGACCCGGCCGGACCAGACTTTTGGTTTTTTATTCGTCATATTTTTTTGCCAAAAGTATAGACGGGGAATGATCGTCATAAGGGGTAAATGCGACATTCCATAGCAGGTGTTTCCGCCATTTTCTCTTTTTCAGACGGAGTGTTTAGAACGTAACTACCACCTTCCCAAACGCATTGCCTGATCTAAATCTATGGAAAGCGTCCTGGACTTTTTCGACGGGGAAAACACTATCTATAACAGGCTTGAGGTTATTTTTTTCAATGGCATTTACGAAGTCGTTTAACCCTTCCGCACTACCGACCGAATAAGCCTGGAGCCGGATATAGTTCGTGATAAGCGGGATCAGATCTATGGTCAGTCTGGTGCCGCTTATCAGACCGACCAATCCGACAAACCCATGCTGTTTTACGGAAAGGATGCTTTGTTCTATAGTATCCGTCCCGGCTACATCCAATGTTACGTCCACCCCGATGCCGCCATTCAGACGTCTTGCTTCTTTACTCCACTCCGGGAACTCTTTATAATTGATCACTTCATCAGCCCCCAGGTCTTTTAGTTTCTGCTCTTTTTCTTTACTGCCTGTAGTGGCAATCACTTTTAGACCAAACATTTTGGCTATTTGGATAGCAAACAGCGAAACCCCACCACTGCCCTGGACCAGAATAGTTTGCCCTGCCCGGATATTTGCCTGTTCAACGAGGTATGTCCAAACCGTTAACCCGGCAATCGACAATGGAGCAGCTTCTTTATCCGTAAGATTGTTGGGGGTTCTGACCAGGGTATTTTCGGGTTGCACGGAGTATTCCGCCAAAAGACCGGGGAGGCTAAAGCCAGTTCTTATTTGATCATGGTAAGGGGTATTCTTCCCTGCTTCCCAACGGGGAATAAATGGGATGACGACACGGTCCCCCTTTTTCCAACGGCTCACTTTACCTCCGACCTTTTCCACTATGCCCACCCCTTCGGTGGCCGGGATGTGCGGAAGCGGGATGCCAAAAGGTATCCTGTTCTCCACTACGATCAGGTCATGAAACTCAAGCGACACTGCAGTAGTCTTTACAAGTACTTCATTTTCCCCAATGGCAGGCGTAGGGACTTCTTTTAGCTGTAAATATTCTATGCCAAACTGTTCTAACTGAACTGCTTTCATAGTAGAAAGTTTTGGCAGCAAATTTAATGTCTATATGTATATCCTGATGAGGGGAGAAATAGACATTATGACAGGCGGATTTAGACTTTAACTGCTGTACTCATAAGCCTTTCCAAACTCTTTTGCGAACTCGGCAAATTTTCTGGCCTCCAATAATTTGTATTTATCGTTTTTGAACTCATCAAATAGTCCGTCTCTGATCGCCTTTCCGGCAGCTACTACCAGGGTTTCGGCGGTATCCCGGGTAAATCCGCTCTGCATTAACCCTGTCAACAAAGCATCATCAGGAAATTCAACCCAGGTTAATGGCTTGTTGGTCGCTTCACCTAAGATCTTTGCTATCTCATTGCCATTTTTTATATCGCTTATAACATACCTGATCTGATGCCCGCTGAACGAAAGCGAATTTAAAAGAAGGAATGCTGTCTCCGCAATATCGGAGGGGTGTGTCATAAGCAAATCGACGGTTTCGGGAACATTATGCCCAATGATGCCCTGGCGCTTTACCAACTCCAAACTACCATAAAAATTGGTGTAGAACATGGCGGGACGTAAATGAACAACGTTTAATCCTGGTATTTTATCAAGTTTCTTTTCCAAATCGTAATACCTTGTCAGGGGGGCTTTGCCTGCCAGCGCAACACCGATGCTGCTTAGGTTTACTACATGCTGAATATTATTTTGCTTGATGGCCTGTACATAGTTTTCGTGTAGTTTATCCGAAAAATCATAATAATCTGAAACTGAAAAGTCGGGCGGGACCATGGTATATACCGCATCGGCGCCTTTAAACGATTGCGAGACAAATTCCCTGTCCTCTAAAGAGCCGATCAAAGGGGTTGCTTTCAATTTTTTTATTTCCTCCGCCTTTTCTGTATTTGAGCTTACAACTTTTACATCGTGACCGTTGGCCACTAATTTTTCTATCAGCAAACGGCTGATATTCCCTAAAGAACCTGTTACTATTAGTTTCATCTTTTTTTGTTTTAAATTCCTGTGTAAAATTAAAATGATACTTACTTTTGTACAAGTACTTACCCTAAAGTATGTATAAGATGACAACAATAAAGGATACATCAACCATCCAGGAAAATAAAAGCAATGCGTTTGCGGCCTGTCCGGTGACATTCGTAATGGAGAGGATCGGCGGATATTGGAAGCCGATCATTTTGTTTAGTCTGTTGACGGGGACAAAGCGATACAGCGAGCTTAAAAAGTCCATTCCGGCTATTACAGAAAAAGTACTGATACAACATTTAAAACAAATGGAGAAAGACGGGCTTATTGTCAGGAGATCAAAGCCTGTCGTTCCGCCTTATGTAACGTATGAGCTTTCCGGGAAAGGAAAAGCATTGAGGTCTGTCTTGTATGCAATGGCAGAATGGGCGGTAAATTACGGTGGAAAGCAATCCAGGCAGTTTGAAAAGCAGATGGCCGACTTCCCGGATGAATAAACTATTATTTAACCATTTTATAATATTAATATCTTGGAACAGTAATATTAAGAGGATAGTTTGGCGGCAAAATCGAGGTACATGGAGGAATCTAATGATGATTTACTGCTGAATGAATTGCGGGCGGGAAGTGATAAAGCGTTTACAATTATCTATAAAAAATACTGGCGGAAAATTTATGTTCAGGCGCATGATCGCCTAAAGGACCCCAAACAAAGCCAGGATATTACGCAGGAAATTTTTATAAGCCTGTGGGAGCGTAGAGAACAGCATGAGATACAGCATCTGTATGCCTGGCTTTCCGCAGCCGTCAAATACAAGGTCTTTAAACTTGTTGAAGCGCAGAAAGTGAAAGACGATTTTTATACACTGGATGAAAAACTTTTGCCAGTGTCTAACCCTGCTGACCACCAGATCATTACGCAGGAGCTTATGATTGCTTTCAACAGTTTTCTCGAAAAGATGCCTCCGCAAAGAAAAAAAATTTTTCAGTTGAGGTTTGAAAAAGCGCTCAACACCAAAGCCATTGCCCTCCAACTGAATATTAATCAAAAAACGGTTCAGAACCAGCTACTGCATTCCTCCAACGATATCCGTTCGATCTTGCTCTCTGATCTAATATTTATCGGCTTTATTCTCACCGGCTTTTAACTATGGGAAAAAATAATCTTGCCGGTCCATAGGAGAACGGAAGAATTCAGATACATACATACGGGAAGTTGCTGACGATATACAATCAATTGCAATCTTCCTGTCAACCATAACCCCGTATGTATAAAAAAGATTATTGGTTTATTCTGATCCTTATAGCCGGCGGTTGTTTTTTAGGAGTTTCCTGTAAAAAAGACAACAGTAACCCCAATCAGGGTATTTCCTATGGTATTACAGGTATTGAGCCCATGACTGCTGAAGACGGAGACACTATCCGTATTTATGGAATAGGTTTCCGTGCGGATATTGGGGGGAATGAGGTAAATATCAACAATGCGGTTGCTAAAGTTGTTGCTGCCTCATCCGATGAATTAAGTGTAGTGGTCCCTGCAGGAGCCAAGACCGGAACCGTAGCGGTAAAGACAGCTAACCAAACCAATTCGTTCAGTCAGCCCTTTAACATTATCATCTCCATCAGCGGGGACCAGGATTCCAGCCGGACGCTTACACCGGAAAAGCTGTACCTCCTCAAAGGGGATGTACGCATGAAGAAGGGCACTGTGTTGACGATACAGCCGGGAACGGTTATCCTGGCGGATAAGATCTCAATGGCGGGCCTTACCATAAGCGACGGCGCCTCCATACAGGCAAACGGCGCTGCCGACAAGCCTATTGTTTTTACATCCGGCCGGATAATCGGGGACCGAAACCCCGGTGATTGGAAGGGAATAACGCTTGACGCAGGTGCTGGATCATCCGAAGATATACTGAAGTATGTCCGTATTGAATTTGCGGGTTTTCATCTTCCATATGAAGCAGGCGCCGCCCTGCGTCTGAGTAGAAGTACCGGTGTGGGAAAAATAGCGTATGTACAAACATCGTACAGTGGGGGTGATGGTTTCCGTTGTGATGGTGGAACGGGCGTCACGAATTACCTGCAGTACCTGGTGGCTTTTGGTTGTGCGGGTAATGATTTTGATATTTCGGGGGATGCCCGTGTAGTGGCGCAGTTTATTACGGGTCTGAAAGATCCAAAATACGCCGATCAGTTTGGTGCGGACGGATTGCTGGTGCAATCGTCCCGGCCGGCGACCATCAGCAATCTCACGCTGATGGGTCCCAATGGTTTGGCCAGGGCGGCCAACCTGGGGAGTCCGAGTTATTACCTTAATCAAAATCCCGATGACGTTCTAAACAATTATGCGGGCAGGGGTGTGCATGTTGGCGGATACAGTGCATTAACGGCCCTGGCAGTCAATGGGACAGTACAACTGTTCAACAGCGTGATCGCCGCCAGATGGCTCGCGGGTATTTCCATCGACGGAAGCCCGGCTTGGGATGCATATGAGAATGGCGGATCGGTGATAAGACGTACGACGGTCACCTATACACTGGCCAACTTTACCAATACTTATGGTCATTTGGAGCAGCCTGCCCGGGGTAATTGTTTCAATCCTGAAAACATAGATAACCCCAACAGCGGATTTGGCGTATTTGATATCACGCAAAGACAATGTGCTGTCTTTAATACTCATAACGATACGGCTGCGTTGCAGCTGGCCACTCCCTTTGTATCCGTCAGCCAGCCTAACAGTATTTACGACGATCTGGGACTCTGGAATATGGCGCTGTATAAGAATATAGCCAGCCCGGTTATGACACCGGCCGATGGATCGTCGCTGCTGCAGGGCGCCAGTTATATGGATGCGGAACTCAACGACAACTTTATTGACAAGAGTCCTTCCTTTCGTGGGGCGTTCGGGTCTGCCGACTGGACGAAATCGTGGAGCAACTATTCGCCCATGCAAACTTCTTATAACTAAAAGCTATTGCCGGAATTTATATGAGAAACTATTTGTTTTTACTATTTACCGCATGCATTTTTCTGTTATTTTCCTGTAAAAAAGACAATGCTGCCGGCCGTTTGACCATGAGCGGATTTGCCTCGACGGTTATCACCGGGGGGGATGTGGTTTCCATCTATGGCAGCGGTTTTGATCCCGACCCTACAAAAAACAGGGTTTTATTTAATGGTATCGCAGGAGAAGTAGCCACCGCATCTCCCAACCGTTTGCAGGTGATTACCCCGTTGCTGGCGAACTCCGGAAAGATCACGGTGACCACGCATGGGCAGACCGTTACCAGTGAGCAATCCTATACCATCGTCTGTTTGTTACAGGGTACTTATAACGACAACTTCACTTTAACGCCTGATAAACAGTACATGTTGCGGGGCGATGTCGAGTTTCAGTCCAAGCTCACCATACAGCCTGGCACTGTCATTTATGGAGAAAAATTATCTCACGGCAACCTGATGGCCGGCGATATAGATTTTGAAGGGACGGCTGAACATCCGATTGTTTTTACATCGGACCAGCCGCCTGGCAGCCGCTTTCCCGGTGACTGGGGTGGCGTGACCATCGGTACCAGCAGATCCGGCAGGAATATTACGAATGGTATAGTAAAATACGTGAGGGTGGAATATGCGGAGAACGGACTTGCGCTCGCAGCCATCGCCGGGGGGACCTACCAGTACCTGCAGGCATCATACTGTTATAACGGTATTACTTTGAGCAGTTCACAAGACGTTAGGGGTTACGAGGATCCGGCGGCTCCTTACGGATTCGTTCATCATATAATAGCATTTGGATGTGTGCGGAATGATTTTGTGATAACCAAATCCTCCGTGGCCGCGCAATTCGGTCTGGGTATAAAGGATCCCTATTTTGCGGATACCGGACCCGTGGGACGGGAACGTATAAATTCTGTATTCTTTTATAAAGGGAAGGCCAACGGTATTTATTCATTGTATGAGAATATCGGCGGTACTCTCGCAATAAGCCAGCTGAGCAATTTCACATTGGTGGGATATAACCCTGATGCCCGAAATATACTGGGCATTGGCGCCACCATTTCCCGTGATGCAGGCAGCGCAGTACAGGCCGACGGTTCATCGGATATCGTGATCTGCAATTCGCTGATGGCAGCGAGTTGGAAGAGCGCCGTTGCTGTGCCGTGGTACCACGATAACTACGACACCACGCCGAGTAACAACATGATTGCCTTCCGGAACAATTTTATCACCGGCACTTCAGCACTGAGTCTACCGCAGCAGGGGGGCATACTGGGGATTATCGATGCTTTTACCCCGTATATTTCATTTGTCGATATGCAGGGCGATCTATCCGGACTCCAGCTTTTTTCCAGTCTGAATGATACTACTTCGATGCTGAGTTTTTCCCGTTCACGCGATGATCTGGGCATTAAAGACCTGGTAGATTATAACCGGCTGCATAACCCGGGTGTATTGCCTGCATCCGGTTCAAAATTATTGCAAAGCGCCCGCTTTCCGCCAGGATCCATTTCCGACAATCCGGCTTTTGATAAAAATGTTCCGTATGTCGGCGCATTTGGCACAGAAGACTGGACAAAATCATGGAGCAATTTCAATCCTCAACAAACCCGGTATTAATATATGCGCTTTAGATTGTTTTTTTATCTCTTTTTTGTATTGCTTGCGAGCCAGGGCAATGCACAGGAAAAAATACGCAGTGGCGTCACCGGCGTTGTATCGACAGGGAAAACCCCGCTGGCCGGGGTCACGGTTACCATACTGGAAACAAAGCAGGCCATGATAACCAGTGACAAAGGTGAATTCACTATTTACGTCAAACCTGGTGAATATACGCTGCAATTCCGGCACGTAGGTATGAAGGAAGTCACAAGGCACCTTATTTTGAAGGCAGGGCAGATGGAGCGAATATCGGTGGGTATGAGCACGGAGTCTGTAATGCTGGAAGGTGTGGTCGTATCGACGGCTCGTCGCGCCATAACCAATAAGGCATTACTCGAACTACGACGTCAGTCTTCCAATATCCAGGATGCCATCGGCGCTATACAAATAGAGAAATCCGCCAGTATCACTACTGCGCAGGCCCTGCAAAAAGTCACCGGAGTGACGGTCAAAGATGGCAGGTATATTACAGTAAGAGGTCTTAGCGATCGAAATGTAGTGGTGCAGTTGAATGGCGCAAGGCTGGCAGGAGCGGATGCCAGCCGCAGTTCTGTGGCCCTGGACATTATCCCTGCCCAACTGTTGGATAATATCATTGTGGAGAAATCAATTACGCCTGACAAACCCGGTGACGCCAATGGCGCCGTGGTGGAGATACATACCCGGGCAATACCTCTCTCCCGGTTTTTTACAATTTCGGCGCAAACAGGATTTAACGGGAATATCGGCCCATTTGGCTATGCCAATTCCTACGGTGATGCAAAAATGGGATTCCTGGGGCAGCGGGTAAATAAAATGAACCTCACCCAGGATTATAAGGACCTGATCAGCGACTACGCTGCTCGTGGATATTCTACGGCATCGGGTACCATGCAGGATGGTCTGCGGCAGGGTATATTGTCCAGTAATCTTGGAGCGGCACAATACAAAGAAGCCTTGCGTATCAACAGGGTTATGGAGCAGGGTTTCAGCCCCTATCTGACCACCCGGCCGGAAAGATACGCTCCCGACCAGATATATGGAATTGCTTTTGGAGACAGGTATAGGCTGAAAAATGGGAAGGAAATAGGATTGGTGCTGGGCGCCAACTATTTTAACCGCAGTCAATCCAACCTCAATGGGGACAACAATCTTTATACGGTGAAAGAACCTACGAATGGGGGGCTGGGTGCCCCGAATGTGGTTTATCCGAATGAAGTCCGGATGATCCCTCTATATCATTTAAAAGAAAATACCGGCAACAGGCAGTTGAGCTTTGGCGGTATTACGACGCTTTCTTTGAGGTTAAACAATTCTAATGAATTAAGTTTTACCTACAACGGAAATATTGGAGCGGAAACCACAGCGACGATGGAGGAGGGCTCTTCCAATGCCAGTCTGAAGATACCCGATCCGAATACGTCTCCATTTTTCCCCAGCCATCAGCAGCTGTATGATTTTATACTGCATAGTGTCCATCGCTCGTTGAATTCTTTTCAGCTGAGGGGGGATCACCGGTTCCGTCTTACAAAAAAACTGCGCCCCCTGCAACTCAGCTATAGCGCCAGCTGGTCAATCGCCAGACAAAACGACCCTGATTTCAGAGAGACAAGGGTGCGGATGGACTCACTGGGAAGGATCCCCAATCCTTATCTAGGCGCAGGCGGCAACGCGCCGAAGGACTTATTGATCCCATCCGAATACACGCGGACATTTTTTGCTTCT
Organism: Chitinophagaceae bacterium; assembly: GCA_017307755.1. Classification (GTDB taxonomy): domain Bacteria; phylum Bacteroidota; class Bacteroidia; order Chitinophagales; family Chitinophagaceae; genus Puia. Next base: position 634,208 of record JAFKGQ010000005.1, read on the forward strand.
TCCGACAGATATTATCGCACCCTGGTAGAGCGAAATGCCAACTATAAAGCGGATCTTGTTCTTCCTTTAAAAGCAGGCAACGATACTGCATCCTTTTTTAAAATTGGCGGCTATTATTTTGGCCGTAACAGAAGATACAATGAATCTTTGTTTAATCGAACAGACAACAGTCCTGTTGTAAAGAATGAATTCGGCGTATACGGCGTCGCACCTTACACGCTTACCAGCTTTTATGGGAACCTGGATGCCTGGGCAGGTCCATCTGCAGTAGGTGTTTTGGAAAACGTAAATGCACGAGAGGGACAGTCACTGACGCCGGGATACCTATATGTGCCGAAAGCAAGTATTACGGTCCTTCCCGGTAATACCGTCTTTGTCAATAGCTATAGTGCACGCATGAATGTTACGGCGTTTTATGGCATGGCCGATATAAATCTTACCAAAAGCTGGCGCTTAATAGGGGGTGTTCGAATTGAAAATACCAGCTTTACTTCTACACCGGATACCACGGGCACCAATTTCGTAAATCTGACAGGTGTTAAAACGCAGGAGCTTTTCGACCGCGCGTATAAAACGGATTACCTTACCTATCAATGGCTGCCTTCCGGGTCCGTTGTCTATAAAGGAATAAAGAACCTAAACTTCCGGGTAGCCTATAGCAAGACCCTCATACGGCCGGAGCTAAATGAGATTGTGCTTTCCTCCCAGCGCGACCCTATCCAACAGCTGACGTTCTATGGTAACAAGCGCCTGCAAAACGGGATATTCTCCAACTATGATTTTCGAACGGACTGGTTTATCGGCAGCGACGAGCTCGTGTCGGCATCTTTCTTTTACAAAACCGTCGATAAGCAGATTGAAAGGGTATATGCGAATGGTTTGATCGATTCGTATGGTTTTGTCAACAGCCTGGTTACTTTCCGGAATAACCCCTCGCAGGGTAAGGTTTACGGTGTGGAGTTTGAGGTACGGAAGAACCTGCACCAGGTCCTGGGTGAAATAGGCAAATATATTTATCTGGGCGCCAACCTGATGCTGGCGAGAAGTAAAACCAATATAGACTCTACGGAATATTATGTGATCAGCTTGTTGGACCGCAGCGCTTCCCGTACCAGGCCGCTGGTGGATCAACCGGATATTGCTTATAACATAAACCTGGATTTTGACTATCCGAAGTGGGGCACTCAGTTGAACCTATTGTATAACAAAACGGGTAAACGTCTTTCCGATATCAACGCGGATGGGTCCCCCAATATTTATGAGTTTCCTGCCGGATCGATGGATATAGTATGGTCGCAGAAGATACTTAAAAAACTGGAGTTCAAAGCATTTGCCAAGAATCTCCTGAATACTGCCACCCGATACTATTACGCCAATCCCGGCAGTGGGCATACGTATGGTATCGACCAGCGATCTTATTTGCGGCGGGCGTTTAGTTACGGTGCCGTATTCACTTTTGGATTCAAATATACTTTTTGAGTTATGACAAAGAGATACATCATATATTTTTCTTTGCTTGCAGCAGTAGCCGCGACCGGGCTTATATTCGCCGGCTGCAATAAAAAATTAACCGATGTTTCGCGATATAACCCTCTTTCCGAGGGTAAAGATACATTGCGGATATACAGCCTGTTACCCGACACGGGGTTTTATTACAGAAATGGGTTGAATGTATATGGGTATCAGTTATATGTCAACGATTCGCTGATCCCGTATACCGGAGCGAATACGCGAGGTCAGATAACCTATGGCCTTCCGGCTTTTCTAAAGATTCCGGAAAGCGGTGGAAAGTTTTTATTAAAGATCGTTCGTTACATTTCTAATAGTGATACGCCAAAAGTAAAGGACCCTGACCCGGCCCGGGTATTATATGAAACAAGCGTCGAACTGCCTCCGGCTAATGGCACGAATAACCTTGTGTTTTATGATGATAACGGTAAAATAAGCTCCGTTTTACTACGAGCGAGGATAGCTGACCCCGGCGCACCCGCACAGGGAAAATTCAAAATCCGTCTCGTGAATTTTGGATATGATATGAGCTTCGCTTCGCAGTCGGGTCTGCTGAATTCAGCCGGCAGAAAGTTTGAGGTATCTATGCAATATGCAGACAGCACCGATGTGTCCGGAACCGGAAAAATACCATTTGGCACTGTAAGCGACTATGTGGAAATGGATTATGGCACCTGGCAATTCCTGCTTCATAACAATACAGATAATAAGTATATCACAAATTCCGGTCGCCTGAACGATGTTCAGCCGGTGTTCAATATCGTCGTTGCCGGGTATGGAAACGGTGTTTATTACAATACGCTTTTCCCCGGCCTATCATATGCCGGAGCACAGGGGACGACGACGCAGAATGGTAATGTCGGAAGTTATCCGTTTGCACCGGGCGGGTGCTATACTGTCATGGTGATCGGAAATATCTATTCTGTATCATTGGACCGCGCATACGGTGACGGCATACTGGATAATGTGGGTAAGGTCCAGGTGGTGAATACCAATCCCAACCAGCAAAGTGTCGACGTAAATATCAGTTATGCGGGGAAAAGTGTCAGTTTACCTTCGCTTAGGTTTGGGCAGTACTCTCACCCGCTGACAGTGCCTGCGGGTGATGTTACCGTCAGGTTCAGCAGCGGCGGAGCGACCCTTTACAGCTACAACATGCAGGCGTACCCTCTTTCCAATATCAGTTGCTATTATCTGTCCGACCTTAAAGGGGTACCCTTTGTACTCCCGGTGAGCAACGCCATCGACTCACTTGATTACATTCCGGGCGATCTTTACAAGCCCGCTATCCTGGAAATATGTCATATCGGGGTGCTGAATCTTTCTCCTGACGCCGGTAATATCTTTTTTACATCGCAGAACCTGGCCACCGACCCTGAAACCAGTCTGACGGGCGATGTAGTTTATAAATCACTTGTTTCCAATAACCGAAAAAACTTTGATGGGGTAGCGCCACCCGTTTTTTTCGCTGCTCATCTCAGCACTTCGAGGACGGATAGTCTGGCGGCGAGACAGGTAGCTGTATTAGCGCCGCCATTCCATTCTTCGCCGGCGCCGGGAACTTATACGATGGCAGCGGCAGGTCTGTTTAATACCGATGACACGGCAAAAAAGGTCAGACTTGTGATGATCAAACATTCCAATTTTATTTCAAAATAACTTATATGAGAAGCCATTGTTTAGGGATACTACAAAAACAGGTGCTCCGACTGGTGATAGCCGGGATCGTGTTGAGCGGGTTCGGTACGGGTACCCTGATCACCGGCTGTAAGAAAGCGCGGCTGTTCACCCATCTGGATTCCATACCCGCGCAGCCTTCACAGCTCCATATTTTCAACAACTTTGGGTACAACGATTCCATGGCGCTTTCAATAGATGGATTGAGACGTGAAAACATGAAGCAATACGGTTTTAGCAGTTACTATCCTTCCTCCAGCGCTTTTAATCAGAATTCAGAGCAACCCAACAGTAAACAGATAAAAATCTTTGATGCGTTGAACAGCACTCAATTTGCGAATGCAATCAACAACTCCATTTTCCAGTTTTTGCCCAATACCAGCTATATTGGAATTGTCTCTTACAACACCTATGACACAAATTATTCACCAAAAAAGAACACAATACCCACTCTGAGGTTTTATCCGGAGGATCTTTATCATCCTTTTTCAGGTACTACCGGTGTCCGAATGCTGAATGCCACGGCCGTTTATCAGGGATACTACAACATAAGTCTTACATTATCGCCCAACAAGGGACAGGGAACCTCTCTTGCCCTGTCTGCCGCCAATTTAAGTAACCAGCCGGCATCCTACAGCACTACCCAGCAGGGGCTTAAAAAATGCGTACTAAATATCGCCTTTGATTACAACCTTACGGCTCAGCTTATTTTTTTCCCTGTTGAATTACAGGATGCGAAGAACTATACTTTTATCCCTGTCGGCGATATGGTCAACTACAAGAACGGCAAGGAGCCTTTGCCACGGCTTTTTGTAGTTGAAGACGGGGTGCCTTCTTCCCTTCGTGAGCTTACGCTTTCCAATCTCAATTATATCAATAATGTGGGTTCGACGAAAGTAACCGTGGTCAACGGCGTATATAATATACCTGTTCCAGGTGAGGCTAACAATAATATAGGATTCGATGTGCGGTTCAATGATGTTAAAACAAATGTCATCCGGTGGCCTGGAAAGCTTACCGGCACCGGTGAGGATGTGGGATTAAGCACTTATTTTACTATAACGGACTCCACGTCTGCGGTGAAAGCAGCGATGGGGCGTGTATCCACGGTTAATCTGAGCAACAGTGGTCCGGTGTCGGTGACCGTAACACCGGCCAAGGCCTTTAGTCCGCTGTATCGAAATTTTAACTACAATTTTGAATCCAATCTCTCCTATACGCTTTGTCTGTTGCCGGATAACGGGACGTCCAATACGATGAACCATATTGTTCTGAAGAATGACCTGGCTCCCGATCCCAAATTGTTCAGGCTCCGGATTGTAAACCTGATGGGGGGCACGACGGAGGTGGATGTACACAGCGGCAGCGCTTCGGGCACGGTGATCGCATCCAACGTTGGTTTTGGAGAGGCTACGAACTATCTCAGTTTTACACCTACTACGTTACAGCAGAATCTCTATGTGACGGAAGTAGGATCCACTACGCCGCTGTTCCAAACGGGCCGCTACGACAAGCCAATCTCTCTGCCGTTTATGGCCGGGAATTCGGGTACCATTTACCTAATGGGTTTACCGTCGGGAAAGCCTTATTCGGGTGATGCCGGCTTTTTTAAACCTTATGTTTATTATCAGTCGGATGCGTATATCAATCGAAATAATTTTTTACAAAGCGCTCAATTATTTATCATTTTATGATATTGAAGACTATTGGTCGTGTTGCCGGCGGGGTATTGCTGGTGACTATCCTGCAAATCTCCTGTAAAAAGAAAGACGCGGTTGCGCCGCCGGTGGTATCTATCACGAGTGTCAGTGAAACCTTGCTGAATATCGGGGATACGCTCAGGATCACCGGCGCCAACTTCAGTACCACTCCAGGACAGAACCTTGTATCCGTGGCCTCGGTATCTTTCCCCGTTGTCCGTGCCTCGGCAAATGAGTTGTGGGTAGTGGTACCCAAAGGCGCACAGACAGGTAAACTTTCCATTGGGTACAAAGGCGGGCAGGCAACACAATTCGATCAGCAGCTGACGATCACCGGAGCTAATGAACCTGTGATCCTTTCTATTACGCCTGCTACAGCGTATGAAGGCGATACCATTATAATAACCGGAAAGAACTTCAGTACACCCAATGAAAGGAATGCTATTACTTTTACTGGCATCAATGGCATATATCCGGGAAAGATATATAATGCAACGCCTACCGAACTAAAAGTGGTTGTGCCTGTTTTTGCCGCCAACGGCCCTGTGCAGGTTACATCGGACGGGGTCAGCTCACAAACTTTTCCATACAATATTACCCGGGTGAACCCTGGCGAGGACGGCAATCTTTACTGGATGACGGTGGATCCGACTGTTTATCCCGCGACGGCCAGCCTTTATAAAGGATTGGCCAATAACACGTTGCCGCAAAGCAGCTCATTTTATAATGGCGCTGCACCATTCCAGAAAAATTTTGATATTAATGCACCTTTTTACCCTGACATCGGTGAAAATGATATTTCGGCACCCATATATAACTATGTGGTAAATGATCTGCGGCATAATGCATATTATCTTACCAATGACGCCGTCCCTTTCCCTTCACATTATAACCTAATGAAACTGTCCGCAGATGGGGCTTTCAACACCCCTGTTTCTGTGTGGAACCTTGACCTTGAAGCGCCGGGCACTTATACGAACTTTTATTTAGTACCAGATGACCCGATAAATAACCCTCCTCTGCAATATCCTTATTGTCCTTTGCAGCAACTGGCGATAGATGGCAACAAACTTTATATCAAGATGGGGTTCAGCGATGATTATTATGTGGGCGATATGTCGCAGCCCTCACCGGTGTTTACGTTGCAGAAGAATGTGTTTGGTGATTCTTCAGCTTATTATCAGCAGTTCGGGAAAGATTATATCTTTTACACTTCCGTCGGATATGTGACTCCGATGGACGGGATGCCCCATGGTTTTATCGATCCTGACTACATCGGCGAATTAAAGTACACGCGCAGAGGCAGCCATATGAGCGAAAGCATTCCGCTGCCAGTGACTTTTCAGGACTCATACAGTGGCCGCCTGGTCTGCACCCTTGCGGATCCCTCGCATGGTAACGAGCTGCTTATCGTGACCTCTACGCTGAATTCGGCCAGATTCTGGCGCAATACCATTTACAAATTCAACGCCGACACCAGAGAACTTACCGTTTTGTATAATGAGCGCAACTGGCCGGATGCGCTTTCGAATATCAATCAGTATGACAATTCCCGGATCCAAAATTCGGGATTTATATGGCTGGGACCGCACATTTATTACACCAATACGTCAGCCTTGAAATATTCGGTGATGCGGAGACTGAATGATAATGGTATTTCTCCGAGAATATATACTGTTTACAGTCGTATGGAGCCGTTGGATGAGGCCAGGAAGACAACCTTCAAGCTGTTCACCGGAAAATAAAAAACATGAGTATGAAAAAAGCTTTTTATAATATTCTGCAAAGCATTGTACTGTTGCTATTATCGGCGGGGTGCAAGCGGGAATCCCTAGGCTCCTCGTCGAAGTTTGCCAATGCCTATACCCGCATGATCATGATCGATGCACCCGGCCAGGGTAAGGTGCAGTTTACACTGGATGGTAAATTAAACGCCAACGGCGATTCCACCCTGTATAACGCGGACGGAACAGTATACCAGCCCGACCCCAGGCAAAATACGACCACCACCGTCAACTATCCTTCTGGAGGATGGACGGACAATGCGCCGGTGAACTTTTCCGGCACTTACGGGTTTAATTATCTGCCGGGCAGCCAATACTCCACTTTTCCCAATCCCACGAACCGTGTCCCCCTGGCTCCCATAATAGGTGGTATAAATTATTATAACTGGGCATCTCTGCCTGCAGCACAACACCAGCTGTCTTTTTATACGGTCATTAATGCAACCGTCTTTGGCAATCCAACGACCTTCAGGGCCGACAAATTCCTGGATGAATCCATATCCCTGGAAGGCGGCGCTGCCCAAACTTTCTTTTTGATCAATAAATCAGTGGCCAAGAGTTATATCACGTTAACCAACACCTTTAAAGGTGCGCCGCTGCCCATCTATTCGATGAACGAGAGCATAAGTTATCTGTCAAACCAACTGGATATACTTACCGTTAAAGATCACCCGGGCAAATTGCCGGCATTTAAAGACTCCACCGCTTATATCCGACTGGTAAACGTCACTCCCAAGTATCTGGATCAGAGTATAAATCAGAGCACGGATACATTGGATATATATATCGCTCCGATCTATGGAGTGCATCCGGATGGCGGATCGTTAGATGATTATGGTAACCTACAAACACAGAAACTGGCGGATAGCGTGGGTAAACCGGTACTGGTATGCAGTGGACTCCCCCGGTTTCAATCGGTGGTTGATGCACCTTTTTTTGAGATCAATGTAGCGGAAAACATGCGGATCGCGGATTCCTTATATGCACCCCCTGCGCCCGGGAAAAAGGCCGTACCCCGGTACTACAGAGTAATGGCATACCGGACCAGGCACTCGCCGGAAACAGATGCCTATCCCCTGGCCATCGGTGACTGGCTGGCAGTGTTTAATAAGTACGATTACTACGATTATTCCAGCAGCTCTAACAAAAATATGTTGGACAGCTGGCTGTTGCGTACAGATGGCACCTATTATCATCCGACGATCTGCACCATTCTTATATCTGTGGGACTGAAGGATTTTGTATCGCCGTACCCGACGGGCAATGCGAAATATTTAGGCGTCAGATCCAGCATTAACTACCAAAAGGCAGGTGTGAACGGTGTTTATTTTGAACAATAAAATTATTAATATTTCATGAACTGGCTATCATGCATAGCAGCCGCAGTTTTAATTGCCGGTTGTAACAAGAAAATAGAACCCGTATCATTGGGGACCTCTCCTGACGGACAACTGTCCCGGTATGACCTTATTACCGCGGACTACGATATTAACCCGGTCACCGCTTTTACCGCTTCCTATGACAAAAACGGCAAATTAGCGAATCTCTTTGAGAAAGTGGGCCAAAGCCAGTTTTCCTTCAATCTGACATATGAAAGCGACAGGCTGGTGCGTGCTTCAGCCAGCGACCAAAGCGTTCAACAACTCAGCTACGATGGTGCGGGGCGGGTCCTCCAGATAAACTATACGACCCTTACCGATACGGGTAAGATCGTGTACACATACGATGTGTCAGGCAAGGTAGTGGCCCTGCTGGATTCTGTTCAAAAGCCGCTGAGCCTGCCGATAAGAAACCAATATCTCTTCACCTATGACGATGCGGGGAACAATGTTATAAAAATCGTGCATAACACCTTAGACCTGAAAGGAAGAGCAACGATCCAGAATCTAAGTTTTTATTCATTTGACGATAAGTCCAATCCGTTTAAGGTATTCCCATGTCTTCGGTATGCCAATCTCTTACCGGGGGAAATGCCCGCATTGGTGAACAAGAACAATATCGTCACCTCACAACTGGTGGGAACGATATTGAACCCCGCAAGCCCGGGATCCCAGCCACAGTATGACACAATAACGACCTATCGTACATCGCGTACTTATGAATATACTGCCAATGGGCTCCCGTCCACAGCTACAGAACATTTTGAAAACAAGCAATTCAGTTATTCAGGCAATAGAACCTTTAAGTATGAATATTAAATTTTTTTCGATCCTGGCGCTGCTATGCATGGGGGTTTTATACGTAAGTGCCCAGGAAACCAACGGATCGCTGAACGGGAAGGTAACGGATTCCACCAACGGATTTATCATTGGCGCAACGGTAACCGCCATACATCTACCCACGGGTACAAAGTACACGACAACAACCAACGACCTGGGTCGCTACTACCTGGTAAATCTCAGAATAGGCGGTCCGTACAGCGTTAAAGTAACTGCGGTTGGCATGCTTGAGAAAAGTAGGGACAATGTTACCATCGGGCTGGGAGATCCGGTGAATATTGATTTTATTATATCGCCTTCTGTTGTAACGCTTGCTGAGGTGGTCGTAAAAAATCCAAGAGTACCGAGGGTCAATGCCACAGGGGCCGGCTATAATATATCCGCTTCCCAGATGCGGAATATGGCGGCCGGGGCGCGGAGCTTTCAGGATTATACACGTCTTACGCCACAGTATGACGGCAATTCTTTTGCGGGAACGAACTTTCGATATAACAATGTTACGATCGACGGCGCCGTTAATAACGATGCTATCGGTTTCAGCCCCTCTTTAGGTGGGCAGACGGGTACTTCCGGCCAGATTGGCAGCTCTACCCGGACCAATTCCATTTCCATCGACGCGATACAGGATATGCAGGTGTATATTGCACCGTATGACATAAAGATCGGGAATTTCACCGGAGGTAGCATTAATGCTGTGACGCGGAGTGGAACTAACAAAGTTTCCGGATCTGTCTACGCATATGGGCGTAATTCGATACTGACAGGCAGTGATGCAGCGGGAGGAACGGGCAAGATGCCTTCGGAATATCATGACGCGCAGGTCGGTTTCCGCGTGGGGTTGCCCATTATTAAAAATAGGCTTTTTTTCTTTACAAACGAAGAGATAACTGATCATAAAGAGCCATTGACCGCCACAGCGTCCTCTCCGTCCATGAAGAATATACTTGACGAGGAGCAGGCTAATCAGATCAGCGCTTTTTACAAAAACAGCGGTATCAATTTTGATCCCGGTACAGCAGGCGCGTATACAATCTACTCCCGGTCGAAAAAATTCTTTAATCGTATCGACTGGAATATTTCCGACAAACATCAGCTGGCTATCCGCAGCAATGTCGTGATATCCGAAGCGACCAATCTCACGCGCGATGACCAGAACTTCCGTTTTTCGAGTATAGACTATGTACAGCATAACAACCAGGTTGCAACAGTGGGAGAGTTGAAAACAAGATTCAATAACCGTGTGGCCAACAGCTTTATCGTCGGATACACCACTGTGAAGGACTACCGGGACCCCTTGTCTTATGGGTACTACCCACAGATACAGATAGCGGGCAATACTCTGGGAACAACTATCTTGTTAGGGACAGATCGTGAAGCCAGTGTTTTTAATCTCCGGCAGAAGAGCTGGGAGATTACCGATAATGTAACCATTTTTAAAAACAGGCATACTATTACCATCGGCACACACAACGAGTTGTATAATATTACCTATGGTTTTGTGAATTCTCCCAACGGCCGTGTCGACTATGCCTCCATCAGCGATTTTCTGGCTGGTTCGCCCAGCAGGATAAGAGGTAATTTCAATTATCTCAACCAGGACAGGAATTATTTATTGACACATCCGTCTGCCGCTTTTAAAGTAAACCTTTATAGCATATATGTGCAGGATGAAATATTGCTTTCACCCAAATTACGATTAACACCAGGTCTGCGTCTTGACATAGCAGATATCCCCAACAAGCAGCCTTTGTCCATTAAAACCAGAAACGCCATACGGGATCTCTTTTATGGTACCACGTATAATTATACACGCCCTGCCGACATACAGAACGATTATTTGGGTCAGGTGCAAATCTCTCCCCGTATTGGAATCAACTATGACATTAAAGGAGACAAAAGCCTGGTACTAAGAGGAGGGACCGGTTTATTTATTGGCAGGATCCCATTTGCCTGGCTGGGTTATGCGTTTTACAATAACGGTACTACGTACGGAGCTTTTGACAAGCGGTACAATTACATAGGCAATCCTACTGCCATCCCTCCGGTGCCTCCTGTTGTTCCCAATGAAGGAACAGATCCGCGGGTCCCTTCCAAAACCGGTGTGGCAGCCTCCGCGGTAAATGAGAATGGGCTTTCTGCATTAGACGTAAATGGCCCTACACAAATAGACCTGATTGACAATCATTTCAAGATGCCGCAAGTATGGCGTACAAGCGCTGCTTTGGATGTGAAGTTTGGCGCCGGATATAAACTGACATTTGAGCTGATATACACGAAAACAATTTATGATGTACAATTTAAACAAATCAATCAACAGGATAGCGTGTCTTATTATCAGTACGATCTTAATCGACAGCAGCCGATATTTACCGGTCGTTCAACAGATCCCGCATTTACCGCCATGTACCTTCTTTCCAATACCAGTAAGGGATACAGGTACAATGCAACGATTCAATTAACAAAGACCTTTCCTTTTGGTCTGGATTTTTCAGCTGCGTACACTTATGGCCAGTCAAAAGATATTTCCAATGGTATTCGTAACTCTATGGAGTCCAACTGGCAGCTGAACCAATCATTGAACCCGAATAATCCCGGGTTGGCATATTCCAATTTCGACACCAGGCACCGGGTGGTCGGCACAATAAACTATCATACCACTCATGGGAAAGAAAAACGTTTTCAGACAAATGTGAATCTGTTTTTGAGCGCATCTTCGGGTTCTCCTTTCACTTATGGATTTGTGAACAGTCCTATTAATATCCAGGGAACGGGTCAGCAGGTGAGTCTGGCCTACATACCCAAGCCGGAAGAGGTGATCAATTTTTTTCAGACGGGCATCCTGCAGCTGGCGGATAATACCCAGGTCTTTAAAACCGCGTCGGATCAGGCACAGGAATTCGAACAATATATCAGGTCTGTCCCTTATCTGCGAAATCATCGTGGAGAATTTACCCGGCGTAATGAAGCGCATACACCATGGAGAACCACCACGGATCTCCGTATAGCAGAAACATTCGCGATATCAAAAGAGTCGGGTAATTCCATTACGCTCAGCTGGGATGTATTCAATGTATTAAACCTTATCAATCGTGAGTGGGGGAGGGCCTATTTTTCATCTGATCTTTTTAATTCGTCTGCCAGTATTGGATTAAGGCCGACGGGTACGGCTAAAGCCGGATATCCCATTTATATCTGGGAACAACCATCTAAACCTTATCAGACAGATTTAAATTTATCGAGATGGCAGATGCAGCTTGGGGTAAGGTATAATTTTTGATTATTTTAGCGCATTCACACCGAATGATTTAAAACTGTTGTTATTTTAATATATGATAGACAAAAAGAAACTTGGGAAGCTGGTTAAAAAATATTTGGAAGGGAAAACTACCGAGGAAGAGGAGAAGTACCTTAATTTTTATTATAATAACTTGCATTCGGGGGAATCGATAGAGTCGCTGATGAACGAAGCGGAGATCAGCGAGCTGGAAGCTAAAATGTTTGATCATATCCAGTCCGGCATCACCCGTGCGCCAATAAAAAATATTGACCGGGGGCGCAGCCATTTAAAATATGTTGTTGCCGCGGCCAGCGTACTTGTAGTGGCGTTGGGCGGTTTTCTGTGGAAATATCTAACCGATCAGTCTGCAAAGACGCAACAAAGATTTGAAACGGTATATGCGGAATCCGGAGTGAAAAAATTGATTCTCAGCGACGAAACAGTTGTCTGGCTGAACACTAAAAGCAGTCTCAGGTATCCCCTTTCTTTTGAGCCTGGTAAGCCCCGTGATATATACCTGGAAGGAGAAGCTTATTTCGAAGTTAAAAAGGATCCCCTGCATCCCTTGCTGGTACATTCACAGGAATTGACTACGCACGTACTGGGTACAAAGTTTAATGTGAATGCCTACCATCCGGCAAACGTTGAAGTGACGCTTATTGAAGGAAAAGTGATGCTGACTGCTCCGGTGTCGTTGGCCAGACAAGGAACCCGTAAAACTGATACAGTTTTCCTGGCGCCGAACGAGAAAGCGATCTTTTCATTCAGCGGATCGTTGGAAAAAGAGACGGCAACAGCTGTCGCCGTTGATAAGCGTTCTCAGAATATCGGGATAACAAAATCATCTGTGGCTGTTTTGCAAAAGCAGTCGGCTCCTCATGCGCTGACGTCCGTGGCATGGCATAATGGTCAATTGATATTTGAAAACGAGCCTTTAGGGATCGTACTGGAATCCATTAACAGAAAATTGGATATTTCGGTTAAGGCTGCTCCTGAATTAAATGATTATCCCATAACTATAAAGATCGACAAGGATCCAGTGGAAGATATTCTTATAAAAATTACCAGCCAGATAAGAAGAAAAGACACCAATGGCCTGCGGCTTCACTATAGCGCACAGTTCAGGAAATCGGGCAATGATTATTATATTGAATAGCGGCCTACATTTGCAAAAATGTAAGTGCATTACCAGTGCCGTTCAGTTTTAGGTAAATTGCTTTGCTTCCATTGTTTTCTGTCCCTGATTCGTAAGTATATTTTGTTGTGGCTGTCAATTCGCTTTTTTTCAGATCTCTTTCCTGTGTTGTTTGGCCGTTTTTTGTTTCTTTATAATGAGCGGTATTGGCATGGGTGATAATTGTCTGTGCCGACTCATCAACCTCCACCGTTCCTTTTGTTACAGACTGCTGGTAGGTGACTACTGTGCCGGAGACGGTGCTGGAAGTAAAATATTGCTCATAGGTACCGTTGGCATTGAACTTAAATGCTATGGCAAACTGAAAGCCGTTGCCTATATATTCAGCAGGGTTTTGGCTCCAGTATTCAGTCATCGAAAAATAACCGTACATCCAGCTGCCTTGCAGGGACACTGGTACGTTCGTACGGGGGCCATTACCGAAATTGTCCGGATCGGCTTTTCCTTTTTCTTTCTGGCAATTGCCGAACAAACATGCCAGTACTACTACGGCCAGGAGAATGATTCTATTCATAGCTTTTATATTTTTGCTACAAAATTATTCTGCTTAAGAAAGGAAGAAAGGGCACTTGTAGCGAATTGAGGAAGAATGCGGATGAATTGAAATGGCAGCCATTCTTTTCCCACGGTTAAATCTCTTAGATTTGTAGTGCAGGTTCAGAATTAGTGAAAACTACCGGTACAGATATGGGTACATATAAATTCGAGGTGTTTACCTCCATCATAGAAAGAAATATCAGAGAAGGGATTTTAAAACCCGGACATAAATTGCCGTCCGTTCGTGAACTAAAGGAGCAGTATCACACAAGCATCAGTACTATACAGAAGGGCTATGAGTATCTTATCATTTGCGGACTGGTGGAGAGTGTGCCAAAATCAGGCTATTATGTCAGTAACAGACCGGAGATGTCAGAACAACAGGTGAAGGTTAAACGCCGACCGATAGTCAGGGACCCTATTTTCAAACATCATCTTGGACTCATAACCTCGTTGGGAGCCGGACGAAAGTTTTCAGAATTTAATGTAGCTGCTCCCGGCGATCTGTTAATGCCTCAAAAACTGCTGTTGCGCACCATGCAACAGGTGATCAGGGAGCAGGGTACCGGTTTGCTACGGTATTACCCTTCAAATGGGTCGATAGAACTAAAGGACAATATTATTAGACGGGCTGCTGCTCATCAAACCATCATTGATCCGGACGAACTGATTATTACAGATGGCGCCTTGCAGGCGCTATATATAGCTTTAGCTTCTGTTTGTAATACGGGTGATGTTATAGCCGTCGAGAGCCCATGTGTATTCTCCGTGCTGGAAGTTATAAGGGTGCTCCGGCTTAAAGTTATCGAGATCCCGGTGGACCCACATATAGGGTTTGATGTTGACTTTTTGAGAAAGGCCTGTCGCAACAAAACCATTAAAGCCGTAATCGTAACGCCCAATTTCCATAATCCTACAGGATTAGCGATGACAAACGAGCAAAAGCTTGAACTCTTGTCCATCGTGCATCAATATAATATTGCACTTATCGAGAACGATATTTATGGCGACCTGAACTTTTCCGGTGCAAGACCTTCTACTATAAAAAGATTTGATGACAGCGGCCTTGTGCTATCTTATTCGTCTTATGCAAAAACATTGGCTCCGGGTGTACGACTTGGCTGGCTGGCTGCTGGAAAATTTATGCAACGCGCTGAACAGATCAAGTTTGCATTGGGCAGCACGGTTTCACCATTATACCAGGAAACCGTCAACCGGCTGTTAAGCGGCAGCAGCTATGACCGGCATGTTCGTGCATTCAGAATGCAGCTGGCAAAGAATGCATATTTTATCATTAATTTATTATCTGATAATTTTCCGGGGAAGACTTCCATTCTAACACCTTTGGGTGGATACAATATCTGGGTGAAAATGCCGGATGATACGGATATGGATTACTTTTATGAGCAATGCGAGAAGGTCGGGGTACGATTTACACCAGGCTATACTTTTTCATTTTCAGGGGCTTTTGACAAACATTTCAGGGTGGTCTTTGCTGATAAATTTTCTTCCAAACGAATTGAGGCCATTAAGCTTGCAGGACAGCGATCGCGGTAGCATCTGTACTGGTGATAATTTCCTATTGTGTATAGTGTATTCTTCCTGAAGGCCCATACATTTGCCTGTATACATTTACACAGGAATATGAATATAATCACAAAATTTACAGTGGCTACAGAACAGGGAATAGATGCCCTTCTGATGCTGACCAAGGAACTGACCTTAGAAAAGTTCTCATCCCTTCTCGAACAGAAAGTAATTGATAACTACATCGCAGAAAGTTTTAATGAACATGCCTTATTTGTTGAGATCAACAGTATGTCCAACCAGTGGCTGGTAGTCTATGTTGATGGTAACCCTGCCGGATATGCAAGGATTACGTCCAAGGGTAAAAAACCGCAGGTTTTGGATCGTAAACGGGCTATCCGTATAGCTGACTTTGGGGTGCTCAAAAAATATTCAGAGCCTGCTATACGAGATTCACTATTTGCAAAGTGTTTCTCTGTTTGCAAATCTTATGAAGGCGCCTGGATAAATGAATATGTGGGAAATCCACTGATCGAGTTTTTTGAGTGCAAGGGATTCGTCAGGCAACAAGAAGATTATCGATTTGACGAGTTGCCGTTGGTGTCGGTATGTTTTATTTTGTAAAGTGTTGAAAGTCAATGTTTTTTATTAAACGACAGATTTTTTTTCGTTTTTTTAAAATATTATAAGCGCCCAATCGTCTGCCTATTAAGATATATCAACTTTATATAAATGGCAAAACGGTTCCCGCTGATCATCCTGCTCTGGTTGGGCACGGATTTCTACTTTTATCAGGCTGTACAGAAACTTATAAATTCCGACGCATTGGTATGGTGCTATTGGCTCATTGACTTGTTGTTAATAAGTGGAATAGTTACAGTGATTTTTTTTGTGCGGCGTGGCTCACGCTCACAGCAAACGTTGATTACCTGGCTGATGGGAATGATGCTGCTGACTTTTGTTCCCCGTCTTTTTTCGCTGCCATTTTTACTTATTGAAGATATTACCCGGCTGTTTCGCGGGTTTCCTTCAAGGACGTTTTGGGTAAGTGAACTGACTTTAGGCACGGCCGCTGTCCTGTTCTTTTTTGTGCTATTCGGTATTACGCGCGGGCGGCATTTTTATCGGGTGAGGCGTCAAACGATCTATTTCCCCGATCTGCCAGAAGCTTTTGATGGCTTTACCATAACACAGATAACAGACGTCCATTCAGGCAGCTTTACCAACCCGGCAGGCGTGCGAAAAGGTCTGGACCTTGTCAATGCCCAGCGCGGCGACGTAATACTGTTCACCGGCGATCTGGTCAATAACCAGGCGTCTGAAATGGACAGGTGGATATCTGATTTTTCGAGGTTGAAAGCGCCGATGGGGAAATTTTCGGTGCTTGGGAATCATGATTATGGGGATTACATTCAGTGGGAGACGCCCGAGGCCAAGCGTGCTAACCTGGACCGGTTGAAACAAGTCCACGCCGAAATCGGGTTTCGTCTACTAATGGATGAGGCGATCACCCTTCAAAAGGGAGGCCAGTCCATTACCCTGTTAGGAGTAGAGAACTGGGGTAAGGGCGGATTTCATCAATACGGCGATTTAAAGAAAGCGGCCGCCGGAGTTCCTGATGATGCTTTTAAGATCCTGATGTCGCATGACCCTTCGCACTGGGAAGGAGTAACGCTTGATCATCATCAGCACATTCATCTCACCTTGTCCGGGCATACACATGGCATGCAGTTTGGCATCGAGTTGTTCGGTTTTAAGTGGAGCCCTATCAAATATATGTACAAACAATGGGCCGGGCTTTACCGGCTGAAAGGGCGTTTTTTATATGTCAACCGGGGATTCGGCTTTCTGGGACTAAAGGGACGAATTGGTATGTGGCCGGAAGTGGCATCGATTACCCTAAAAGCCCAGATACGCCGGAATTAGAATCTTCGCCGGATTGGTCAAGTTTAACGCCAACCTAATCCAGGTGCAACATGCTTTAGAATAGAAGACAGCATATGTACATTGTAGTCAACACCTAATGTATTGGGTATCGTCAAAAGGAGCGTATCTGCTTCATGGATGGCTTCGTCCTGAGCCAATTCCCTGATAAGCTGATCCGGCGCTCCAGCATAGCTTCTTCCAAAAATGGCGCGTCTGTCTTTTTCAATAAACCCGATTTGATCGACTCTATTGGTTTCCTGCCCAAAGAGATATCTGTCCTGATCGGTTATCAATGCGAATATAGACCGGCTCACCGAAATCCTTGGTTCGCGTTGATGTCCTGCTTTTTTCCATGCTTCTTTGTACAGCCTGATCTGTTCTGCCTGTTGTACATGGAACGGCTTGCCGCTTTCGTCGAATTTCAAGGTAGAACTTTGAAGGTTCATTCCATTTTCGGCCGCCCAAATAGCTGTAGCATTAGAGGCTGCCCCCCACCAAATACGTTCCCGCAATCCCTCGGAGTGGGGTTCCAATCGTAAGAGGCCCGGTGGATTTGGAAACATTGGGGAGGGGTTAGGCTGGGCAAATCCAAGGCCCTTAAGTTTATCCAAAAATTGCAACGCTTTATTGCGTCCCATCTCTGCGTCAGTTTCTCCTGCTGCCGGCTCATACCCAAAATAACGCCACCCATCGATGACCTGTTCCGGTGAACCTCTGCTGATGCCCAATTGTAATCGTCCGCCCGAAATTAAATCGGCGGCTCCGGCGTCTTCCACCATATAGAGGGGGTTCTCATAACGCATGTCAATAACACCTGTTCCAATCTCTATCCTGCTTGTTTTGGCGCCGATAGCCGAAAGCAAAGGAAATGGAGATGCTAACTGAGCCGCAAAATGATGTACCCGAAAATACGCACCATCTAAACCGATTGCTTCGGCAGCAACGGCAAGATCAATAGATTGAAGCAATGTGTCGCTTGCCGTACGGGTTTTATAGGCTGGATGTTTGGACCAATGTCCGAACGATAAAAATCCTATTTTCTTCATAAGTTCCTTTTCGATTGTAAAATAGCCGTTGTAAAGATAGATATAATATCATCGCCCGGCATCAGGGGGATGTTTATACAATCCGGAATATATCAAGAAAAAAATGAGCAGCAATATCTGGTTAATACATGAATTAGGGTATTTTTATAAATAAAATAGACCTCTTTTGTAAAATCAGAACAATGGCATACAATGAGAAGTTAGCCGATAGAGTCCGGGAGATCATCTCCCTTACACATAAAAACATTGAAGAAAAAAGAATGTTTGGGGGGCTATGTTTTATGGTCAATAATAAAATGTGCGTAGGTGTGGAAAAAGATCGCCTGATGGTTCGGTTTGATCCAGGGAAATATGACGAGGTTATGGAAAAAGAAGGGTGCAAGCCGATGGACTTTACGGGTAAACCGATGAAGGGTTATGTATTTGTAGATATCGATGTGTTAAACACAAAAGCAAAACTGACCTACTGGATCAGCCTCGCCCTTGAGTACAACAAGGTTGCCAAGGCATCAAAGAAACAAAAGTAAAGCCCAAAAAAATATTGACACCCCGCGATCTGCTATTACATATTACCCGACAAGCATTTCTAAAAAGGTTCCGAGCCTGTCGAATGCAGAACCCCAGCCATTATAGAAGCCCATTTTTTCCTGTTGTCTGCAATATTCTTCGGTCGGATGAATAACGCTGAAGGTAAAATGCGTTTTATCTTGTTTTTCTTCAAATAGCACGTGTATTATTACCCCTTCTGTCATCGGCTTGAAGTCGGCAGAAGTGACGATTTTCTCGGGGGTAACAATCTCGGCATAAACACCTTCAGATATAAATTCACTTCCATCCGGCATTGGCATGGTATATTTCCATCGGCCGCCTACCTTAAACTCATGGGTCAACACGGTAATTTTCATGCCTTTTGGCGCCCACCATTGAACAATATGCTCAGGCCTGGTCCAGGCTTCCCAGACGGTTTTTCTGGGTATATTGAAAATTTTTTTGATTGTCAGTATCCTTTTACTGATCTCATTTAAATTTTCCATATTTCTTATTTTTTTTAGTGTGTAGTTTATTTACATATTTTTCGAAGGAATCAATTCTGTCCTCCCAAAGACCCGCGTATTGCCCGGCCCAATCTGCAATTTTTTTCAATTCACCGGGCTGGATGGTGCAATAAGTTTCGCGGCCCACTCTTTTTACTTCCACCAATCCGCATTCGATAAGAATTTTTATTTGCTGGGAAATGGCCGGGCGGCTAATATCAAAATATTCGGCGATTGTCTTTAGGTTCATGGGTTGCTGAGAGATAAGATCTATTATCTTTCTCCTTGTCGGATCGGCAATTGCCTGAAACACATCTCGTCTATATTCAGAGGTCATAATTGGTAAGCGTATGCTTATATAAATATAAGGGTAAGTGTACACTTACCAATTATTTTATAAGGAAAATTTTGAAATTGTGGATTATACGCCGCCAATAGTTGAGGATGAATGTGTGATCCCGGGGGAGGGGGCAACTTTCGAACTTTGTGAGCCAGCGTTGCCACTAAACCTTCTGGTTCGGATAAATTCCTGCGATTCAACCAAATTTCGTATTTGCCATCTTCTGTACGGCCCCAATAAAGGTCAGCGGCATTCTGATCTTCTTTCCTTGATTGCAAATAAATTTTCCCGCCAAAAGGACTGCCTGTCGATACTTCGCGTACCCTGTCATCGTAAAAGCTAAGTTTAATGCTTTCAATTGGTACTTCCATGTAAAGATGACTATGCAGAATTATATCTAGCGGTACTACTTAGGTCTGTTTTCAGTAAGGTCAGGGTGTCTATTAAATTTTTTTGTTATATCTGTTACTTCTCGAAGGTATAACTTTGTTCTATGGAAGTCATCGATAACATATTACATTACATACAGCGCCATTTTGATCAGGATTTGCCTTTGCAGACTTTGGCGGAGCAGGCGCATTACTCACCTTATCATTTTCATCGTCTGTTTAAGCAACAAGTAGGGGAAGCCCCCAAGCAGTATTTATTGCGACTACGCCTCGAAAGAGCACTCAAGGAACTGATCTTTTATCCCCAAAAGTCTGTTTATGCTATTGCCATGGACAGTGGTTTTAACTCGCAATCAGCTTTTGCAAGGGCATTTAAAAATAAGTACGGTATCCCCGCAGAACAGTATCGGGAGCAGGCGTTGAAAGTGATCCGGGAAAGAACGGATGCCATTACACCGGATGTGCAGCAATTCCCAGTCGCTGTGAGTCGTTTGGAACGCTTTTATATTGTCAGTGAGTTAACCTTCCTGAAGCAAGAGGAGGAGATCATGCAGAAATTCAAGAATCTGCATATATGGGCGTCTGCCAGAGAACTGACAGGCAAGGAACCCGAATTTTACGGCGTCTTTATCGATTCCCCTTTATCGACTCCCTTGCCAAAATGCCGTTATCTGGCAGGAATCCGTATCCGCGAGGCAATTTCCGATAAGGGGTGCCAAACACTGGGTGGATTCACTGTTGCGCAGATACCGGTGATGGGAAATTCTGAAGTATCGACAAGTTATGCTTTGTACGTGAAGCAACGTTGGATGAAAGACAACGGGTTTGAAATCATACAAGGTATTTCCGGGTTTGAACGCTTTGCAGAAATGGACTTTTCCAAATCGTATTCCCAACACTACCGAACGATTTATATAGGGATTCAGCCCAAATAGCAAGAAATGTAAAATGATTCGCAATATCTGGCAAATTAACAGCTGCTCGGGTAGTTAGCTTTGGCATGTTAATATAATTTCAAACGGAATTAAAAGCAATGTCAAAAATGAAAGTAGTTATTGCAGGCGGAACCTCCGGTATCGGACTAGCAACGGCAAAGATTCTTGCAAATGATGGAGCGGAAGTAATTATAACTGGACGCAATCCCCAAAAATTGGAACAGGCTCTGGCTTTATTACCAAAAGGGGTGGGGGGACAATGTGTAAATGCGGCCAACGTGGTTGACCAGAAGGCATTTTTAACTGCCACAGGAAACATCGATCATCTGGTACTTTCGCTGGGTGGCTACAAGGGATTGGGCTTATTTAAAGATTTAGATTTTATGCAGTTACGACAAGGGTTTGAAGAAAAATTTTTTCTGCATCTGCAAATCCTGCAGGATGCTTTACCTTATCTGTCGGAAAATGCAAGCGTTACCTTTATAACAGCAGTAAGCGGTCATGCAAGATTCCCCGGTATCGCAGGGATAGGCGCCATTAACGGTGCGCTTGAGGTGACTGTTCCTATACTTGCCAAAGAATTGCAACCGGTACGGGTAAATGCTGTATCTCCGGGAGCAATTGATACTCCCTGGTGGAGTTTTTTGCCTGAAAGTACTCGCGGTGAGACATTCCAGCAATATGCTCAGATGACCCCTGTACGCAGGATGGGGCAACCTGAAGATGTTGCTGGCGTGGTAGGAGAGGTTATCCGCAACTCTTTCATTACCGGCCAGGTGATCACGGTGGATGGTGGGTTAGGATTGTAATCGCATATGGGATCGCTATAACCAGCACCAAAAGTCATAATACAATCGGTTGCATTGCCGTGTTTTGCAATTTTTTTGCAGATGGTATCAAAATTTTGCAAAAGAATGCATCTGTTTCTTATCTTCAAAGGATTATTAACATGCCTACAAAACGACCTGCTCAATTGCTAATTATGAAAAAACTAGGATCTTTTGGCTTGTTGTTCCTTTGCCCCGCAACAATACTGCTCGCCCAGATCGATGAGAAACTAAAAGAAGACGTCCGCAACACCGGTTACATACACAGCCCGCTGCCGCTTGACTACAGCAAGTCCTACGAGTCTTTTGGCCTCACAAAAAAGGTACTGGTTTCGGATATGCTTTGCGACATGGAAGACCTTAACAAATGGTCCCATAAAGGCATCGGCGGAATGTCGCTAACGACCGATCGGAGTATCACAGGAAAACACAGCATGCGGCTGGTAGCACCCTCCACCTATCCGCAATTCCTTGACTGGGGTCTGGGTTTTGGCACCTCCCTTGCAAGCTTTGACGTCGGGGGAGCCAACTGGGAAAAATACAATCGCATCCACTTCTATATCTACCCGAATTGTGAGGGCGCCCATAGCATTTACCTCAACTTGTATGTCGAGAACGACGGCAAGATAAAGGTCCCCGATAAATATGGCCGCGAAGGTTATCATGAAATCAACTTGATCAATAATCAATGGAACGAGTGTTTTGTGGAAATGAGCGAACTGGCCCGGGATAAAGTGACGAAAATATCCTTCGCTATCGAAGTCTTTGGGCGAGATCGCACCATGGGCGATTCGCTGAAGTTTGACATCGATGCGGTATCCTTGCAAACAGTCGAACACCCCGAGGTGGTCAGCGGCTGGATGCCCGCTGAAAACCGCATTATATATTCTACCACAGGCTATGGGCTCGAAAGTGAAAAAACGGCGATCGTTCATGTCACCAACCATAGCGAAAAATTCCAATTGGTAGATAATGTATCCAATGGCGTCGTCTATGAAGGTAGGATCGACTCAAAGAAAACAGCCATCGGCGCATTCGAAACCGTCGATTTCAGCAATTTCAAAAAAGAAGGTCAATATTATATCCGGGTCGGTGCTATTACAAGCCGGCCATTTTATATCAACCGTAATGTTTGGGACAATTCTGCCTGGCGCATGCTGAATTTTGTCTTTTGCGAACGATGCGGCTATCCGATTCCCGGCAAACACGGGGCTTGCCACAGCGACCTAAGCGCAACTTATAAAGGTAAGATCTTCCCATTCAACGGCGGTTGGCATGATGCCGCGGATATGTCGCAGCAGGTACTCCAATCAGGCGAGATGATCTATTCCTTACTCGAAATGGCCAACAGGGCGAGGGAAAAGGGCAATAGGGAATTATTTCTGCGCTTACAGGAAGAAGCCGAATGGGGCATCGATTGTATTCTTAAGTCCCGGCTTGGCGAGGGATATCGGGCCCAAACCTGGGGCACCAATTTATGGACAGATGGCTTTATCGGGACCCTGGATGATTCCACCCGGAGACGCAAGGTCCACGTGCACAACCGGGCATTTGAAAATTTTGTTTTTGCCGGTATCGAAGCCTTTGCATCGCTGCAGATCGAGAACGACGCAGCACTTAAAGACAATCTCCGTAAGGTAGCCATAGAGGATTTTGCCTTTGCAAAGAAACGCTTCGATAGCCTCAGCTTTAACGATCTGAGCAGTATCGGCGGCGGCGGTGACCACGCAGCCATGGCTTCGAATAGCCAGTATTCAGCCAATATTTCACTTGCTGCAAGTTTGCTCTTCCAATCGACAGGCGATAAATACTACGCAGATGAGGCAGCCAAAGCCATTCAATATACCCTACAATGTCAACGAACAGAACCACTTCATGATAAAAATCAACTCAGGGGGTTCTTCTATAGGGACTTGAATAAGAAATCCATTGTACACTACACCCATCAATCGCGCGATCAGGTGTACATGCAGGCTTTGACAGCGCTTTGCGAGACGCAACCCGCCAATCCCGATTACAAGAAATGGGAGGGGGCCATCCGCATGTACGGGGAATATCTAAAGACCATCGCCCGCTATGTTGAGCCCTACGGGCTGGTGCCAAGTGGCGTCTATCAGATCGATGAAGTAAAGGATTCGGTCAATTTTTATAAGGTGCAGGTAGGGATCTTCAGCGGCGCCGCCAACGATTACAAGCAGCAGCTTACAAACGGCTTCAAGTTGGATGACGAACACTACCTCCGGGTCTTTCCGGTGTGGTTCTCCTTCAGAGGCAATGCTGCAGTTCAACTGTCAACGGGTAAAGCGGCGGCGCTTTGTGGCAAATTTCTGAAAGATAAAGAACTGATGAACATCGCCGAGCAACAGTTGTTCTGGATCGTCGGGAAAAACCCCTTTGGGCAGTCCTATGTGTGGGGAGAAGGTAGCAACTATCCGCAGCTTTATACAGCATTACCCGGCGAAACAGTAGGAGGCATTCCTGTTGGGATGCAGTCGCGATTCAATGAGGATACGCCCTATTGGCCGCAGTTCAACACCGCAACATATAAGGAAGTATGGGTTGCTCCTGCGGCGAGATGGCTTTCTTTGATTGCCGAGTTTTAGGAATCTATGTTTGCGGGCTGTAGGTTACAATTTTCGAACCTGTTTGTGGCTGATATGAATAAGATTGAGGATTTACTTCATGATTTTGATCGGTCAGATCAGGTGTAATTGTGTAGCGATCCTGACCAGTGAAGCGGTATTCCTTGCTTCCAGCTTTGCCAATAGATTTTTCCGGTGCGTATCTACAGTAGTTACGCTGATAAATAATTTTTGGGCGATCTCTATATTCGTCATTCCATCGGCGATCAACTCCAATACTTCTTTTTCACGACGGGTTAAAACAATATTGGGCGTTTCTTCTTTTCGTAATGTTTGAGATACATCTTCACTTAAGAAGACCTTTCCTTTGATAACCGCATCAATAGCTTCTTTCAATTCTTCCTGGGTGGCATTTTTTAAAACATAGCCAGACGCCCCATTCTCCATCATTTTTCGAATAAAGCTTTGTTGGTTGAATGTACTTAGCCCAATGATAAATACTGAAGGATATTTTTCTTTTACTTCTTTGCACAGATCAATGCCATTTTTGTCCGGCAGGTTGATATCCATGAGTATTACATCCGGTTGTTGCTTCTTTAGAAAAGCCAGACAGGAAGCTGCATTCATGGCATGGCCAGTCCATTCAATACCCTTTTCGTTCTGTAACAATGACCGTATCCCTTCAATCACCATATAATGGTCATCAACTATAAATATACTGGTAGCCATTATGCTTTTAATTCAATTAATACAGAGGTTCCTTTACCTGCTTCTGATTGCACATCTAATTTCCCTTTCAGGTATTCGATACGGCTTTGAATATTGCTCCATCCAATTCCTCTTCTTCCTTTCAATATTACCGGATCAAATCCTTTTCCGTCATCTTCAACGGTAATAGAAATGTTTCCATCGGTTTTAGTCACCTGCACAATAGCCGTTTTAGCAGATGCATGTTTCATTGTATTATTGATCAGCTCCTGCACTATTCTATAAATGGCAATGGCCGTAGTTTGTTCGATAGTTTCATTTTCTAAACCAATTGACTGGTAAGTTACCCGTAATGCACCGGACTGATTGATATCGTTGCAAAAATCTTTTAATGACGTATCCAATCCAAATTTAACCAAAGCTTCGGGCATCATATTGTGCGCCACCCGCCGCATTTCTTTAATGGAACTGTCCAACATATCCATGCTGCGTTCAAAAGCCTGATGATTTTCAGGCGTCATGACAAGGTTTCCTTTCATAGTCTGAAATGAGTATTTAATGCCCGACAACATGCCCCCCAATCCATCATGAAGGTCTTTTGCCAGGCGGCTTCGTTCCTGTTCCTCTCCTTTTAATACAGCTTCTGTTGCCGTCAATTGCTTTTCTGTTTCCAATTCATTAATTCGTTGCTGTTGCAGTTTTTGTTTTTGCCGGTAGTTCCTGTAGGAAAGCACTGATATAACCAGGAGAAGAACCGCTCCTCCAATCAGGAAATAGTTTAGCGTGTTCTTTCTCTGGATCTGTACGCGCTGAATTAATAACTGGGCATCTTTTTTTTCAGTTTCATATTTTTTTTCCAACTCCTTACCATACTTTTTGGAATCCATGCTGACCACCGAATCGTTGACTTCCTTATATTTCTGGAAATATTCATAAGCTTCTTTATACCTCCCTCTAACCGCATACACATCCGACAGGTACTTGTATCCTTCGTCAAGTATCCCATAATAATTGATGGTTTTTGCCTCTTCTATCCCTGATAACAGGTGTTTTTCAGCTTCTTCGTATTTTTTTTGAAGAATGGCCACCGCCCCCATCTGCAGTTGCGCTTCTGCCTTACCATAACCGTAATTGTGTTTGTTTGAAACTTCGTAACTCTTCCTGAAAAAATAAAATGCTGAGTCCGGTTGATTCAAAACTTTGAAGACCTGGGCCGATATCAGGTAATACCCGAATAGAATATCGATATTATCTAAGTTATCCGTTTCGTCAAAAAAAATCCGTGAACTATCCAGGGCTGTTTTTGCCAATCTGCCATCATTTTGCATATTGTATGCATTGGCCAAAACATAATAAGCCATAAAATGCTCTTGTCGGGTTCCACCATTTTTAGCTGCGGAAACAGCTTTTTTCGCATATTCGATTTGTTTGAGATTTTCTCCAATATCACCAAAAACAATCGATAGATTAAGATACTTGCCCGCAAGATTACCGGCTAGCTTAAATTTCTCCATTAGTGAAACGCTCTTTAAATAATATGCTATCGCTCCCTGGAAGTCGTTTTTAGTTTTTAAAACATTCGCTTTATCATTATATGCATTGGCTTCCCACTGTTGCGCTTTCGGATGATCTGATTTCCTGTAATTCGCAATAGCGTTATCGAGGCTTACTATTGCCTGCTGGTAGTTGGCAGCGGTACTGAATAAGAAAGATTGATTCTGCCAGGTACGCCCCAATTGGTAGTATAAATTCTTTTCATTGGCAAATTTTATGGCGTCCCGGTATGCCTGGTATGCTTTGGCGGTATCAATCGCTTCATAATCTACGGCTAAACGCATCATGCTCATAGCTCTGTTGCTATCGGGCATCTGTTGCGTCAGTTCATTCCTGATACTATCAACCAAGTGTTGTTGGGCGTGCAAAAAACCTGCGGGCATTAAAAACAAAATATAAACCGAAATCTTCCTTCTCATAAAGTAATATACCCTTTTACCTGCCATATTACAAATAAACTATTAAGCATTTTATTTTTACCTCCCCTTTTTCCATGATTTTTTGGCTTTCCGAAAATATCCTGTTTTTACAGGATGGACAACCATTATTTGTATGGGCATCTTTACAGCATCATTAAAAAACCAAACATCATGAATAAAGTATCTATTCTTTTGAACATTTTACCTCTCCTGGCAATTACAACGCAGGCACAGTTTCGCCAAATTCAAAGGAATGAAGCCCCGGTACTGAAAAGACAGCCAACTGTAGTGAACAATCCAAAGGTAATCGGGACGGTTATAACATCTTACGGAAATTTCACTAATCCAACCAATATATTTACTCTGCCTGATGGAAAAAAGGTCACAATGACCTTGCGACAAAGCCCCCAGAACCTCCCCGGTAATTTTGGCGGCGTTGTCAATGAAAGAGTCGACGGCTCTTCAAAATTTACAGATGGCAACTTTAACTGCATTTCTGAAGTAAAAACAATTAATGCGCAGAGTTCCACCTTCATGAATGTAAATTATAATCAGCAGGCAATTCATATTTTCCCTGGTGCCATATATACCTACGCTAATTTCTTTTCAGGAAATTTTCGGTCAATAGAACAGGGCCGAAATCCGATAAATATTTCTACCGACAATTTAGCTAACAGCACCGGCGCCGTATTTCAGGAAGTACAAAACCCTACCAATGATAACATTAAGGCAAAAATTGCCGACATTATCCGGCCTTTTTCTACCACTACAGGTAGCGCAGGCATTCAGTACAGGGTTTTTACCTATGAGAATGATGCCGACCTCTCTATAAAATTATCTGCAGGTGGTGGATATGCAGGTTTTAAAGCTTCGGGTGGATATTCGACACAACAGACAGACAAAAAGTATTACCTCACCATTGATGCTATTAAACCATTGTATACTTTAACCACTTCTATGCCAGCCAATGGCTATTTTTCTGATAAATCAATCGAATCCGCTAACCAGAATTTGATAGTACTGAAAAGCGTAACCTACGGCACAAGAGTATTGGCAAACCTGGAAATCAACTTACAAACACAAAAGGACGATATTGAATTTAAAGCCAGCTTTGGTGCCGACAGTGGCAGAGGAGTATCAGCGAATGCTTCTGCTACATTTAATTATCTTAAAAATTCAAAATCAGCAGATACTACAGCTAATGTTTATGTAATCGGAGGTCCCCTGAATACTACATTATTTGAAACAGGAAAATTGCAGCAGCAGATAATGGAATTAATAGCAAGATGCAATTACCAGACAGCTCAACCCATTGCCTATTCCTTTACAGATATCTCGGGTAATGTTTTAGGCATTGAAACAGCCACTGATAGATTTACAACTACCAAGTGTGTACCCAAAGGTTCAGTGTTTAAACTGGTGGCAGCTACGGTACAGATATCTACAGGTAAGGATAATAAAGAACAGGGATCAAATGCATCTATCTCATTGGTCAATTCTGACAATATAATAGTCTTTGAAAGTTCTAGTAATAATATAGAATTCAAGAGTCAGAACGAAATCGCTTTGAACTCAAAAGGGCTGCCGGATAATTATATAGTAGAAACGGCCTTTTCACGAAAGGGTGGCTTTATAGATATCTTTTTTGAACCTAAACCAATATTCCTGGATTTCGATGCCTGGAACATAAATAGTGCTGTAGTAACGCTCACTTTCATGGATCAGGATGGAGCGCAGGATGTCAGGCAGATCAATTTTAGCAATGCAGCAGCCCTTTTGCAAAAAAATCAGCAAAGACTGAGATTGCCATTTGATAATAAATATAATGCAGGCGGCGCCTATTTACCTGGCCTTTAGCACCCTAGCCTTCACTTAATAAATCAACAATGAAAAAGCATTTTCTATTCATGTTTTATTTTCTTCTATCATCAACCATTGCTTTTGCACAATCAAAACCAAAAACTCATGTAATGAACAATGTGCAGGCCTTGCAAAAACTGCTAACAGGCACAGGATTGCCTTTCAGAATGGCAAACGACACCCTTGCTGCCATACCTTATGGAGGCAAAAACATTTCATCGTACCAGGTGGTGGTGCAAAAGATCAGCGACCTGTATATTATTTATACGAATCTTACTGAAACTCTGCCCGGAAAGATTGACGAAACTAAATATAAATACCTGTTGCAGCAAAACGATCACTATGATGCGGTAAAAATAGGAATGAGTGCAGATGATAATATCGTGTACTTAAGAGCCGATGTATATAAAACGGCAATCACAACAGCCTTACTGAAAAGGATTATTGAACAGGTAGCCAACGTTGCCAATATTATCGGCGGCGATTTAAAATAAATGATCTGAATGAAAATCAACTACAATGAAAAAATATCCTCTTGCAATCAGTATGCTGCTTGCTATGACTACCACATTTGCACAAACTAAACAAAAACCAGTTATGAAGCAGGACAAAGTACCCACTCAAAAAGAAATTGATAATATGATGAAAGAAATGCAGAAAGCAATGGATGAAATGAGCCCGGAAGATAAAAAGATGATGGACAGCATGGGTATTAAAATGCCATCGATGAAAGATATACCCAAACTAACAGATAAGCAAATGTCCGATGCTTGGGAAGATGAAAAACGTATTGTGCCTAAACGAGATGATGCACGTATTGCCGCCATACCCAAAGCAGTTGCGAATTCAAAAATGGGAGCCTATATAGCTGCGGTACACAATAAATTAGCGTCAGTCTTTAAACCTGCAGTGGTATCAACAGGCAATAAAATGTATGATTACATTAAATCAAACAGTAAAAATGCAGGTGAAGCAGCTAATATGACAATGGGGCTTTGGCTGGCAGGCAAGCCGGAGCTTGCTTTATATGTTTTAGGGAAATTATGCGCCATAGATGCCGGCAACACCGACGCCCTCAGTAACTATTCAGCTATGCTTTCTATGCAGGGAGCACAGCATTTGGCCATTCCTATTCTTAATAATCTCAATGCCAGGTATCCCAAAAACAGTACGCTGCTCAACAATCTCGGGCAGGCCTGGTTTGGTCTTGGGGAAATTGCCAGGGCTGAAAAATACCTGGATAGCACCATTCGTATATACGCTTATCACCCACAGGCTAATCTAACTAAATCATTAATTGAAGAAAGTAAGGGTAACAAGCAACAAGCCATTGAAGCCGTTAAGCGAAGTATGGTAAAAGCATATAGCATGGAAAAAGAAAACCGGTTAAACAAGTTGGGCTATAAAATAAAACCTAAAGATATAGCCTGGAATAAACCCATGCCACAGGATGCGCTGGGGCTGGAGAAATTTAAATGGCCTGAATATCCTATGAACGTTGAAGAAAGCAAAATACTGGAGATGGAGTGGGATGCCTTTAAGAAAAGATGTCAGGATGAAATAGATGAATTGAAAGTGCAGGAGGAAGCCCTTGAGAAAAAAGTGGAGCAAACAAATGATGTGCGGACAAAACAATTATTGCAGGCTGGACAAAGAGGTATTATGGCAGATCCGTTGCCTCGGTTGGCATATAAAGCCATTGCCAAACTCCACTACCTGGTTGATGATAACGATGGACATATTTCGTTCTCTTATCAGAAAAAGTGGGATGCGGTAGCTAATGCAAGCACTGAGACAGACAGGTTGAAAGACATGCTTTCCCAACAATCAAAAATACTGGAAGAAAAATATAAAGATCAATTTGGAGAAGGCAAGCACAATCCATTTGAGGCAGCTTGTACCGATGATACAAAGATAAAGAACAGTTTTCTGGGTTCATCCAACACACTCTTGCGGAACGCATTCAATGATCTGCTTGGTTTCATGCGGCGCAAGATCAATAATGAAATGTATTATAATCAATACACCATGTGGCCGGAAAATTTTGAACTGGCAAAAGTGCAGGCGAAGATCAGTTGGCTCTCGTTAATTAATAGTCAGATACCACAGTTCAAAAATAAAAGCTCATGGTGCCAGAATGAGACGGATTCAGAAGATGTAAAACCTTTTAAGCTGTCAAAATTTGATGATATAGCCTGCCAGTACAACGCTACTATGGATTTAAAAATAATAAAGTTTACAAACAACTGCAGCCGCATGACCAGTGAATTTGATTTTATGTTTTTAAACTATGTTAGAAAGGATGATTTTGAACGGGCAGAAGGTGATACTTATATCAGCAGCACTTTCAAAATAAGCGCAGAAGTAGGGAAGGATTTGAAAGCAGGTCCCCTGAAAGTGGAAGCAAAACTAGGTGCAGGAGTTGAGCTTGAATTTGGGCGTGCAGGTGTGGAAGATGTGACGCTCATTGGAGAAGCTAAGGTGGGGGCAGGAACGGGAATACTGGATGAAGACGAAGAAATGGGTACAACAGGAATTGGCATAGCAGGAAAAGATGCTTTCCCAACTACTGTGGAAGCAGGTATAGAAGGCCGGATAAGTATTATAAGCGGACGGGGATCGGTAAGCGGCACGGGTGTATTGAGTCGTATAATAATGCCTGAATTGTAAAAATGAGGTCAATAAATATTATTCTGTATGAAGTACAAAATCATAATTGCCTGTTTCATGTTTCCCCTATGGTTGCAGGCCCAGGATTGCAGCAAAGAAATCCTGCAACAAAAACCTGGCACCTGGAAAGCGGGACCGCAGGGATCTATCAGAAATGTAAGTGTAACAGACTTAACAAAAGAAAAATCAGTAATCGCCGCCATTCACAAATTGGTTTCCACTAATTACAAGCCAGCCGGCTGCCAGATTTCTTACAGCACAGTGTATGGAAAATATCCAGGTGCCGGCCAAACATTCATTGCCGACCCGTATCATTATGCCATGTACATCCTACGGTATTTGTGTGACGCAAACAGTGCCGACAGATCAAAATACTATGTGGATTATTCCACTCCCACAACGGTCAATATAACTGCCAACGTGATTTACTCATTAAATAATCTGTATGCTGCAAACCTTCCCGCAGATGATCTCAGGGGTTATTTAAAACTGAAACAACGCCCTCAAAAAAAGGATGGTTATTATTTTATGGGTGAGGAAGTAGTAGGCGACAGCCACCTCGAAAATAAAATAAAAGAATATCGGTGGTTGATTACCTATAATGATACACTTCCTTTCTCCTATCTCAGCCGTAAAGAATATTTATTGATACAAAGAAAAAGATTGGAACAGGCAATAAAGGATAATCCCGGGGAAAAAGCATACTACGACAAATATCTCAATAATATCAGCGAATATTTAAAAAAACCTGAACCCGAATTGAATCAGCCTGCCATTTGTATGTGGAATGACGAAGAAATGTTTGAAAATTTTATGGAAGAAGGCACCCAAGGTTCTTTTTTTGCCGTAAAACCAAACCTTGCGTACTACAGGAAAAAGCTACCTATGTCAACGCCACAATTTTTTACAGTGATATATAAAATAGCGCATGGCGACCCTGTCTTTGAAGAGAATATTGAAGCGATAAAAAAAGCAGTTGATTTTGCAACACTGAAAAATATGCTGGGAAAATAAAACAATTGACAACAAGAATATTTTTGATTTGAAAAAAAGAAACATGAAAAGGCTAATTCACTTTTGTATTCTTTGTGGCTTTGTGGGAAACAGCTTTGCCCAAACCGAAACATTTGACCTTGTTACTTATACTGTTCCCAAAGGTTGGAAGA
Organism: Chitinophagaceae bacterium; assembly: GCA_017307755.1. Classification (GTDB taxonomy): domain Bacteria; phylum Bacteroidota; class Bacteroidia; order Chitinophagales; family Chitinophagaceae; genus Puia. Next base: position 667,089 of record JAFKGQ010000005.1, read on the forward strand.
AAAGACCGGCTGAAAGCGCCGTACAGTTTTCAAAAGAAGATGCAGCCAAAGGAACTTACTGTCTGATAAAATTGTATAAAGCTGTACCGGGTACCCCCAGTTCAAAAGAAAATTTTGATTTGGCATGGATATCTTTAGTAAAAGAAAAGGTAACAGTTTCCGTGGCACCCGAAATGCAGCCGGCGGCGACCGAAAACGGGTGGGAAGTGCAAAGCGGATATGCACCATTTGAAAACGAAGGGGAAAAAGGAATTGTATTATTAGTAACATCGTCTGGTTATAACAAAATGGTAAACCTGGTAATACTGACCAATACGGATGCCTATGAAAAAGATATGGCATCATTTATAGAATCAATTACCCTAAAAAAACAAACTCAAACAACCAACAAATCATCATCTACTTATGAAAAAAATGCACAGGAAATATCTGCTGCAAAAAAAGATGGTTTCGCTTTTACTACAACTAATTTTGATGATGGCTGGAACAGCACCGTACAAGAAGACTGGGTAGAAGTAACAAAAGGAAATATAAAAGTATTGCTTCACTATCCGAAGGAAGGAACAATTTTTGCCGCTGACCCCGGACCATTGACGAATGCAGCGTGGAATATTTTGGTTGCACCTCGATACAGAGATATTAAAAATTATAAAACAAGTTCTATTATTACTTACCACAGGCCCTACCTTGGCATGGGCTATGCAACTGAAAATGTCACCGGGAAAAATGTTTTTATTGTTTTCTTCCGCCAGGGAAACAGCGGCTGGCTTGAGTTTATTGCCCCTGACAAAAACAGTTTCATGCAGCAATACAAATTTGATCCTGAAACAATACAATGGGATAGCAACACTGACCTCTTGATCCCCCTGGCAAATATGGTCGGCTATAACAAGTTTGCCGTGGCCGCATCTGACTTGAAAGGAAAATGGACCAGTGACTTTACGGGTATACAACAATTGTATAATGTTTACACAGGACAATATGCCGGCATGAATATGAACCAGTCGAACGAAGAATTTATTTTTAACGCTGGAAACTCTTACAACTGGAAATTACTTGTTGTAAATGGTATGGTTGGAAATGCGAAGTTTACCGAAGAAAAGTCAGCTGGTCAATTTACCGTACCCAATAACTGGCAGATTTATTTTTCTAAGATCGAAACCGGTCCCAGAACGTTTAGTGCATTCTGGTCATGCATAAAGGGAGCAAGAGTTTTAAACCTGTTGGATGCGAATGCTCCCGGTTCTGGTATTTATACAAAATATGGGTTGGCTAAATGATTTAGCAACTCGAATTTACCTAAACCCGGCCCTGGACGGCCCGCTCCGGTGATCCCGGTGGAGGGGTTAAAACACAATTACATCAGTGCCCAGCCAAAGGCTGGGCACTGATGGGGCTCATATTTTTTCAAAATAACCGATGAGTTCCCCGGCATATGTTTCCGGCTGTTCCATTGCTGCAAAATGTCCGCCTTTATCCATAATATTAAAACTTACAACATTGGCCATCCTTTGCGCCCATTCTTTTGGGAATTGGGCTTCTTTAGGATAAAGAGACACCCCCGTCGGTACCGTTACCCATTTAGAAGACTGTAATCCTCCCATATAACCGGTACGTGCATTTTCGGCATATGTCCTGATGGTTGAATTGATAGATTGACTTACCCAGTAAATCATGATATTGGTAATTAATTCATCCATGGTGAAACAATTCTTGAAATTTCCATTATTATCGCTCCAGGCATGGAATTTTTCAATGATCCAGGAAGCCAGGCCTACCGGGCTATCATTGAGCGCATAGCCGAGGGTTTGCGGTTTGGTGGACTGTATCATATTAAACGCTCCTTCTGTAAAGAACCAATGCTGAATTTGCTGTCCAAACGCCTGTTCCGCAGGTGTCATTGTACTCCAGTCTTCGCTTCCATTAGGATAGCCTACATCTGTTAGATGAATTGCCTTTACATTACCAGGAAACTGCACCGCGAGCGATTTCGTAATCAAGGTACCCATGTCGCCTCCTGCTGCAAAATAGGTGGAATAGCCCAATGTTTCCGTCATGAGTTTGTTAAACAGGATAGCCGTCTTATCACTGTTGAGAGCCGTTTGCTGGGAAAAGCCAAATCCGGGTATGGAAGGAATAACAAGGTCATAAGATCGTCTACTTCCTGATGGTTCGGTTAGCATAGGAATGATCTTGATAAACCGATAGAAGGAGTCGGGCCATCCATGATTCAGTATGAGCGGAATGGTATTTTTTCCCTGGCCTTTTACATGAATAAAATGAATGGTGACCCCGTCAATATCGGCCTTGTATTGAGGGAATTTGTTGATTTCTGCTTCATGGGTCCTCCAATTGTATTCTGTCTGCCAATAACTCACCAATTCCCGCAGATATCTGGGGTTAGTTCCATAATTCCATCCGGCATTTTCCGGTTCATCCGTCCATCTGGTCTGCTTTAATCTTATCGACAGGTCGGTTAATACCTCTTGTGGAACATTGATTTTGAAAGGTTTCATAACTGTTGTATTTGTTTCGTTTATACAAAAATAAACAGCAGATACTCCCTTTCATTGTAAAAAATTTACCTTGCCAGCCTGACTGCCGATAGTGAAATTACTTCGCGCCGGGCCTGGTATCAGGAATTTGCAGGATCATATCGGGAAGCAGCTTATTTTCATCTAAAGCCAATTGAGATTTCAGATATTCCATTGGCTTTAGTCCGGTGAAATGCGAGAAGTCCTTTATAAGATGAGCCTGGTCAAAATAGCCATATCTGTGAATAATGGCGAACCAGTCAATATGGTCTTTCTGCTTTTGAATTTCAGCCACTACCTGATGTAACCGGCGGATCCTTTGCAGGTATTTGGGTGAAAAACCTGTATACGTTTTGAGCAGGTGTATGACGTGCTTTTGAGAATAACCGGATTTCTGTATTAACCAATCAATGGGCTTATCAATATGCTGGTTTATAAATCTTACAATATGGTCGCCCATGTTCTCGTCAACTGAATATTGTAAGAAATAATTTTCGATAAATGTAACCTTGTCTGTAAACGTAGTGGCATTGAGCAGTTGCTCATGCAGCCGTGTAAAAGAACTTCCAAAAACTTCCTCTGCTTCAATACCAACATGATCCAGTATGGGTATAGGGATTTTGGTAAGCGAGAAAAAACCACCGACTGTAAAGCGAATGCTTATAATGGTAGAATTGGGATTATTTTTATACATAATGGCCTGTTTCTGCATACCAGTGATCCAGGCATTCTTTACTACTTTCTTATTGCCGGATTCTGGATACATTGTATTGACGGTATTCTCATTCAGTTCAATCACCATGTTTATTCCACCTTGAGGGAGTTCTTTGATATAAGGAATCGGCAGTGATCCACATACATAAACGATGTGTTCAATAAAGTTCGAAAGCGGATATTTTGGAAAATGATGATGAATCTGCATGGTTGATTTGAGTGGTGGCCTTTCGCATGAGTTAAGTTCGGCATTATTCAACAAAAAAGGAAGAACCATACAAAATTCTGTCTAATTCTTCTTTTTTCGGAGCTGGCGACACCTTTCGAGCCTTTTTGCCGAGGATTTTCGTCAGGTAATGCGGTAATATCTGATTTTTTCGTAAAATGTAGGCCAACTTTTTGAAATGATAACACTTCAGGACCTTGGAAAGAGGATTAGCATTATTGGGCCGAGCAACAGTGGGAAGTCTACCCTGGCTCAATTGCTTGCTGAAAAGCTGGATGTTCCAGTCTGCCATCTCGATCAGCTTGCCCATATTCCCGGAACCAACTGGCAGCCCCGTTCAAACGAAGAATGGAAAGCGGAACATGACCTCTTTATCTCAAACAGTAACTGGGTTATAGATGGCAATTACAGTTTCAGCATGCCTCAACGTTTTGCAAGATCAACTTATGTAATTTGGTTAGATTTCAACATTTGGGGATGTATCAGAAGATATTTATTACGGTCTCTGAAAAGCGACCCAAACAGGCCAGGCAGGTTGATCAATGCAAAAAAGGACTTTAGTATTGACCTCATACTGTATATGATGTTTACATATCCTGGAAAGCGAAAAAAGGCTAAAGTAATTTTAGAGCAGTCCGACGCTCGCTTTTTACACCTTTGTTCGATTGATGAACTTAACCACCATTATGGATTTTGGGGGTTGAAAAGATAGCGTACAAAAAGACTCCCGCTAAAACGGGCAGCCGGCTCAATACCGGCACAATGTCCTGCGGATGACCAGCGAGTGAATATAAATTTGGGGGGGCAGTTGCACCTGATCCACCTGTAACACGACGAACCTGATATTATCGAACCAGACTGTTAATTTATCTGACGAAGGTCAATGTACCGAAACCCAATTGGTCGAACCCCCCGCTGTTGGGCCCGTAATCGCCCCCACCTCCCTCGGGGCGGTTTTTTAATGCATATTTCTCGATATTAGGGGATGATTGTCCTTTTAATTGCACATAGTGAGCGTAAAGCAACTCCCAGCTTGGTCGGTTCCCACCTCGGGAAGCGCTTGAAATGACAGTTTGATTGACATTGTTGCAATTATTGTAAGTCGTAAAAGGGACTGTACCACCAAGGTTGTACGCAGCCACATATTCGCACATTCCCTGGATGCGGGGACGGGCATCGTGCCAGGGATTATAGGCGAATAGATCAATGCCCTGGTTGAAAGCCATTTGGCAGATAACGCCGTAAAGGGAAACATCAAAGTTGCTATGCCCCTGGTCCCTGCCGCTCTCCTGGCATTGTGCCAGGCCCGAAGAATCGGAATATGCAAATGGCGCCACATGACCGTAGGAACCATTGCCAGCTCCGTTCTTAAAGTAGGAAATGGCCTCATCGAATTTTGAGGCATCATCGCAAAGTATCCCGATGGCCAGGATGGAGGCCATATTGCATCCATCCCAATTGGCCCAGTAATGGGAAATACAGGCGCCATTATGATTGGTTAGAAAATCATGGTTCGACAGATAAAATACATTGATCATCATTTTTTTGAACCGGGCGAAATCTGCGGAGGCCCAACCGGGGTACGAACGCATGATCTCAGCAGCGTTGGCAAACTCATAGCCATAGATGCCAACTGCCAGGAACCGGTCGGATGAACCTCTTATGGCGACAAGTTTATCAGACCATGCGTTCATGATGGCTACAGCCTTATCCGCATTAGCGGTAGTACCTGCTATCTTCCATCGCAAGGCATTCTGATATGCTGCCGCGATATCGTTGTATAACAAAACGTAGTTTTCCGGTGATCCGCTTCCTCGGTAAACAGTGTCAACAGGCCCTATCATCTTGTAATCGGAAAAAGAATGAGGATTTGCCAGCAGCTTGTTCCAGCCTGAGAACTGCGGCTGGGCGCCGGCATTCACCTTATCGACCATCCTGTTGAAATCCTGGGCAGTATGCAACATTCCGGGATGAGCAAATATCCTGGTCGCCAAAGGTGAACCCTGGCCGCTCTTCGCTGCGTTTTGGCAGCTTCCCGATAACTGTGTCCAAAAAAATAAACAGAGAATTAAATTTTGACGATAGCGCCCAAAGGCAGAGAGGGGGATCAGTCTTATCTTCACGATAAAATACATTACGAATAATGATCAAAACTACGTTTATTTTCTTTTGCAACCTGCTCAACGGAAGTTAATTAAATGTAAATGCATCGTAATTTTAATAAAAGAGATGAGTAATTTAGTTTACAACTCCGGCTGGTAAAGGTTTATCCTTCTTACTTCGGCAAATAGCCCAAGGTGCGCTTGAAAATACGAAACCGTTCCTTTCACTAACGCTTTCTTTGTATTAGGTCCAATGGGGATTCGAACTTTTTTAATGGAATTACCCCGCGAAAGTATGAAAATGTCCGTCAGTTTTTCAACCAGTTCCTTAAAAATACTCTCGCCATTCGAGCTGTTGCTCATGATCACCAATGCCGCCTTTTGCTGCGGGAAACCGATGGCGTAATGCATCTGTGGAATAAGGATAATTTTTCTTGCCTTGTAAAAAAAATTGCGCAAGTTAAAACTTGCGCATATATTTGCAAGAAATGACTTGCGCATTATGGCACCAACAAGAGACATCTTTCAGGCAATAGCGGATCCGACTCGTCGGCAAATTATAGGTATGCTGGCTCGGAAATCACTCAATGTCAATGCTATTGCCAAGGAGTTCGATATTACCAGACAAGCAGTTTCATTGCATGTACAATTCCTTAACGATTGTGGTCTTATTGTGATCAAACAACAAGGCAGGGAAAGATATTGCGAAGCCAAACTCGAAAGATTAAAGGAAGTAACAGACTGGGTAGATCAATATCGAAACTATTGGGACAATAAATTTGACTCATTGCAAAATTATCTGGCTAAAATTCAAAACAAGAAAAAATAGAGAGATGGAGAAATACAACACATTCAAACAGGTGGGGAACATTCTTATACATACGAGAATTCTCGATGCTCCAAGGGATTTGGTTTGGGAAGTATGGACCACCCCGGAGCATATAAAAGAATGGTGGGGGCCAGATGGGTTTTCGCTGACTATAAAATCAATGAATGTAGAACCTGGCAAAACCTGGGATTCTATTATGCATGGTTGGGGACAGGATTTTGATAGCAAAGTTGAGTATTTGGAAGTAAAAAAACCTTCCCTTTTATCTTATAAACATTTTGGGGAAAGCGAAGAGTATGACTTTACAGTTTCAGTTTTATTTGAAGAGGTTGAAGAGAAAACATTGCTGACAATGAAGTCAGTATTTAAGTCAAAAGAAATTATTGAAGACTTGAACAGACGGTTAAATGTCATTGAAGGTGGTAGGCAAAACTTAAATCGACTTGAAAACTATCTTAAAATATCAGTTAAAAAATAAGAACATGAAAAAAGTAATATTAGCAACGGGCATTGCTTTTGCATTACTCTCCTTTACAGGAATTAAAGGGGGTAAAAAAGCTACTGAAATAACAGGAAGCAGCGTTATTCCTAAAGAGAAAAGGGAACTTTTGAAAAAAATTGTCGGACGCTGGATAACACAAACAAATATCTATGCACGGAATGGCAAACCAGCCTCAAAAGTAATTGGCAGTGATATTTGGCAATGGTCGCCGGATGGAAATTTTACTCTTCATATGGCTTATGGTATTCATGATACGACTGGTTTCGGTGCAATGGAAATTACTGGTTACAACCCAAAAACAGGTGACTTTGATAGTTACAATTTTAATCCGGATGGTAGTTTTGAGATGTTTACCCTTACCATCAATGGCAATACCTGGATATGGAACGGTAAAGAAGTGAAGACAACGGGTGTGATGGCAGAGGATGGTAAAACGCTAACGGTAAAACACGAAATTACAGAGAATGGTAAACCTTATGAAGAATTTATGGAGACTGTTTTAAGGAAAGGATCTGATTATTAAATAATTCAAGACTAAATATTAAACTACAGACAAAATGAGCAAAATTATCTTTGACAGCGGAATCTCGCTTGATGGCTTTTTCGCCGGTGATAACAGAAGTCCAAACAACCCAATGGGTGGCGTTGCAGGAAAAATTCATACGTGGATGTTTAAGCAAAAAGCATTTTGGAAAAACGTAAATATGGAAGGCGGTGAGGAATACGGCGCAGACAGTAAATTAATAGATGATGTGTTTGCAAGAACAGGTTCGTATATAATGGGGAAACGAATGTTTGAAGAAGGCGAAGTACATTGGGCAGAAGACTTATACAAAACAGATGTTTATGTTCTGACACACGAAAAACGGGAACCATGGGTTCAAAAGGGGACAACGACTTTTTATTTTATCAATGACGGAATAGAAAGTGCATTAGAAAAAGCAAGACAATCAGCCAAAGGAAAGGACATTAGGATACAAGGCGGTGCAAATACTATTCAACAATTTCTCAATGCTGGGCTTATAGACGAATTTTTCATTCATATTGCCCCTGTGTTTTTAGGAAGTGGTATCCGGCTGTTTGATGGCATTGACAAAAATAAATATGATATTCAGATTGTAGAAGTAATACCTTCAGAACTAACAACGCATATAAGATATAAACTGACGAAGAAATAAAAACAGGAGTCCAAAAAAGTGCCCAGCCAAAGGCTGGGCACTGATGCAATTATGTTTGCGGAGAGGGAGGGACGCACTCCGCAGCCGTAATAGTTTATTAGTCAATTGGTCGCAACCGTTAGCGGCATTGGCTCACCTTTCTGGTCGCGGGCCTATGGTAAGAGCTTGTTTCTCAGGTAAAGGTACGAATTATTGGCTTCTGTTTTTCAAGTGGGTTGGGTTAAATTTTGACATAATTTTTCGATGATTCTATTTGTGAATCGCTGGTCTGGAAAGGGTTTTAGGTTTTTATTTTGTACGACAGCAATGCTGCCAATAGCAAGCAAACGCCAACGCAAATGCGCAGTCACCATCGTTAACGATACCGCCCTTCTTAGCGACCTTACCCCCGAAAATTTCCCAAAACAAAAAAGGGCAAAAAAGAAAGGCGCCGGCCCACAAACTGATCTCTTCATTCGTGCAAACAGGGCGGCGGTTAAGCCCTCTGCCTTTTGGAGCGAATCGCTCGGTTTGTACCTTAGCGCCGCTTTTTGCCGTTTTGGGGAGCTTTACCTATATTCTTGGAAATTCAAGCAATCTGAGACTTGGTTTGATTTTGCTAAAATATTTTGTAAATTTGGCCTAATGCGAGAAAAGGTAGACATAGGACCGACGAAATTGAAAGCCGAAATTGATCGGGGCATGCAGGATATTCCTCAAGATCAAGACCTGGAAGCCTTTTTGCTGCAATCTCCTACTTTCTCGCAAAAGCAATTAGATACTATTGCTGAAACAAGGAAGGGTATTAACCAATGGCGGAGTAAGCCGTCCGATTATAAAGGAATCTTTCCTTCTGAAATGGCGGACAAGATGCAAAATTATATAAGGCAGGCCGGGCAAGAATGAGGATGTCCAGATAAGGGTACAGCTTAATAAAAAAAACAATGACTACAGTAACAATTGACATATTGAATGAAAAAGCTCTAAATCTCCTGCGGGATTTGGAATTGCTGAAATTAATCCGCGTTCGTAAGGGGAAAGGGGAATCTAATGTCAACGGCATTAACCTGGTTAAGAAATACAAAGGAGCAATGACCCGCCAACCCCTTAATGAGATTGATCAACAGCTAAAGGACCTCCGTAACGAATGGGAATAAAATATCTTTGGGATACCAATACTGCTATCTATTACCTACAACGACAATTCCCAACTTCTGCTGAACAATTTATGGACGGCATTCTCAAGGAATTCCAGCCCTGTATTTCTGCAATTACGGAAATTGAGCTGCTATGCTGGAAGACGGCCAACGAAAACGATTTGACGGTCCTGAACAGCTTTATTTCAGATTCCGTCGTATTTGAGTTGGAAAAGGATATCAAGGTTAAATGTATATTCCTGCACATCGTGACCACCCTTTCTCGCAATGCTGACCATCTGTTCTCAGCATGCTGACCAGTGGTTGATGGGCGGGATTCTCACCATATTGACCACCTGTTAGCTGCCGCGTCAGGATCATTCCTGCGATCTTGACCACCCCGAAGCCTGACATTCTTGCAATGTTGACCACCCGGCAAGGCGCCTGGAACTGACATTCCTGCAATGCTGACCACCTGTTTGGCCTGTTTCTGTAATCGTTTTGCTTTGCAGTTTTTTCTAAAAGACTGCGAGTAATGGCTGGAAAAACGATTATCATGAGCAAGTTGAAGCAAATTATCAGGCTGCGGAGTGAAGGCACCGCTCTTCAAACCATCGCCCGGGCTGTATCGATCTCTCGTAATACCGTAAAGAAGTACCTGCGGCTCATTGAAGTAAAGGGGCTAGACACGGCGTCCCTGCTACAGATGGAGGATAATGGCCTGGAAGCACTGTTAGACGATCCTGACCCCGAAGAGCAGGAGCGCCTGGCTTACCTGGAGGAACTGTTCCCTTATTTTGAGCGGGAACTGGGCAGGACTGGCGTCACCCGCTGGGTGCTATGGGGAGAATACAAGCAGCAATATCCTGCCGGCTTCAGTTATTCCCGGTTCTGTGCCCATTTTAGCCAGTGGAAGAGGAGCCGGTCGGCCACGCTGTTTTTTGAACATACACCCGGCGATAAGGTTTTTATCGATTTTACCGGCAAGAAGCTGGCTGTCGTAGACCCGGTTACCGGTGAGTTAACTGAAGTGGAGGTATATGTAGCTATATTGGGCTACAGCCAACTGACCTATGTGCAGGCCGTCGCCTCTCAACGCAAGGAGGATTTTATTGCTGCGACTGAAAATGCCCTTCACTTCTTGGGCGGAGTGCCCAAGGCATTGGTGCCCGATAACCTGAAAAGTGCGGTCATCAAAGCAGATAAGTATGAGGCGGAGCTGAACGCGGACTTCCTGGATTTTGCCAACCATTACGGCGCCAGTGTGCTGCCTGCCCGCAGTTACAAACCCCGCGATAAAGCCCATGTGGAGCGGGCGGTGAACATTGCCTACTCGCGGATCTTCGCTCCCCTGCGTAACCAGGTGTTTTATAGCCTCGCCTCGCTAAACACTGCCATATCCGGGCTGCTGGACATACACAACAACAAAAACTTCCAGCAACGACCGGTTAGCCGCCGGACGCTGTTTGAACAGGAAGAGAGGCCGCTGTTGAGTCCGCTGCCGGCCGAACGCTACGAACTCAAACGGTTCAAAGAGGTCACCGTCATGAAGAGCGGGTATATACAGTTATCTGAAGACAAGCATTACTATAGCGTTCCTTACCGGTATATCGGTTGCCGTGTAAAGGTTATCTACTCCGCCACCGCCGTCTCGATCTTTTACAACAAGGAGCGCGTTGCTTATCACGCCAGAAGTTCAAAGCGGTATGGTCACTCTACCATACACGACCATATGTCTTCCTCCCACCAGTTCGTCAGCGAGTGGAACCCTGATAAGTTTATCGGTTGGGCCGCAGCCATATCCCCGGTCGTGAGAGATTATATCACCCGCATTCTGGAAGCGGCTTCTTACCCGGAAACGGCCTACCGTAGCTGCGTCGGTATCCTTAGCTATGAACGAAAGGTCGGGCGCGAGCGGCTGATACAGGCTGTCGAACGCGCTACATTCTTCGGTGCTTATAACTATACCATCATCAAAAAAATCCTCCAATCCGGACTCGACCAGCTCGCCTTCGGCGAGGAAGTCCCCACCGGGCAGACGCTCCCTGATCATGCCAATATCCGGGGAGCAGCCGCATACAAGTAAATCACTCTTTCTATAATACAAAAACAACAAGATGAGCAGTATTATCCTCAACAAGATGGCCCAGCTGAAGCTGCAGGGCATGTTACGTACCTATCAATCCTTGCTGGATAGCCGCCAGCACCATGATCTCACCCATGACGAGCTGATCAATACCCTGGTCCAGGCAGAATGGGAAGACCGGGAACATAAAAAGGTTACCCGCCACCTGCGGCTGGCCAAGTTCCGCTACGCGGCCAGTATCGAGGAACTGAATTTTGTCAGCAGCCGGGGCCTTGATAAAACCCAGGTGCTCCGGCTGGCCGATGGCAGCTTTATCGATAAAAAGGAGAATATCCTGATCACCGGCTCGACCGGCGTAGGGAAGAGCTACCTGGCCTCTGCACTAGGCCATCAGGCCTGCCAGTTAGGCTATCGTACACTGTACTTCAATGCTCAGAAGCTGTTCTCTAAACTTAAAATGATGAAGGCTGACGGCTCCTATGGCAGAGAGATCGCCAAGATCGAACGCTATGACCTGCTTATACTGGACGATTTTGGCTTACAAGCCCTGGACAATACCGCCCGCATGATCCTACTGGAGATCATCGAAGATCGCCACGGGCGAAAATCGACGATTATAAGCTCGCAGCTTCCCGTCGCCAAATGGTATGAGATGATCGGGGACAGCACCGTTGCTGACGCCATCCTTGACCGAATGGTTCATACCGCCCACCGACTGGAACTCAAAGGAGAATCTCTCAGAAAGAAATAGAACCTTATTTTTGTACAAACAGCTCTTTAAACGATTACGGAACAGGCCATCATCCTCAGATGGTCAGCATCGCGAGAACGGTGGTCAGCATGGTAGGATTTTACAGTTAAAACTGTAGCATTGCGGAAAAACCATAAGATTAAGCTGCCGGACGCCATCATTGCCGCCACTGCTATTGTCAATGGTCTTACCTTGCTGACCAGGAATGTCTCTGACTTTCAGAATATCTCCGATTTGTCCTTTATTAATCCCTGGGATAAATAGGCTTCATTGCGGATAAATTGATAATAATAGATGAAGCCGATCAAAAATTCTCCGAAACAGAAAATTATCAAGGGCTTGCGGCTATAAGGGAATTGAATTTGAGTAAAGCCGGTAAATCGAAAGTTCATGATGCACGGGAATTGATAAAAGAGCTTTGAAAAAATCGCCTTCCTCGCATTTTTCTTCTACGCTCAAATTTGTGCACAATTATACATCTTGCTCCATGCATAAAAGGCATGGTTGACTTTGAATAATGACAAATAAAGTATTGATTCTATTAGGCTTGTTGAGAAGTTATTTTTTACGTTTAATCCTATCTTTAACAACTTCAACAGGATTAGAAGTGGGAGTAAAAACTAAGGGGAAACCTTCAATATCAAGAATAACAGATTTGTTATCTACGGACAATTGTACAGTGTCGCCATGCTGAGATACTGAGAAATTAAAGATTGAAGATCGATCGCCTACCATTTCATGGGCGATCGATTTAGCTCTTTCATCTGTAAAGCCAGGTGTTAGTTGATGGATAATTGGTGAAACGGCCGATAATATAGTGCCGGCTAAATAGTTAGATTCGTCAATTTGGGGGGCCTGAGCTGCAAATTTTAAGGCACGTATTATGTCCGAATAGGCTGCTTCTATTAGGTCGACATCAGGGCTATCTTCGATGTTGATCATTTCTTCTACCGCCGTTTCTGCTTTGTCTTGCCCTTGATTAACCTGGGCAAATTGGTAATAATCTTCAATATATCCTTTCGTTAAAATGAAGCATCCGCCTATCTCCAAAAGCCCTAGTAATGCTTTTATACGAGTTGAAATACGTTTCCAGTCGGCACTATTTGGAATTTCTTGAAAATAGGTATCGTTAGCATGAAGGATTGTAACCATGCCTGCCCTTTTTTTATAAATGAGTACGTCTTTAGTCAAGTTTCGACCTATCCAAATTGTAGTTTGTTCAGCCTTTGCCGCTATGTCCTGCCAACGTGTTTGAATCAAATTGCAATAGTCATTATAAATATTTGATGCTAACGTTCTAACATTAGCCGCCCCCATTTCAACAGCCTTCTGCTCTGCTTGTTCGTTGAAATTAAGGGAATTTACAAGCTCTAAATTATCGGCTAATGAATCAACATCAGTAAGGATGACAGGCTTTTTCCCTATTAATTTGAAAAATTTGTAAACAACAGGTATCTGCCCTTTGCCTGTAACTGGTACTATTTGACAACCCGAGGCGCCCAGATAGATTGATAACTTAGTTTCAAGTGCTGTACAAATAGTTTGATCACTGGGGCCTTCAACTAGCAATGGTGAATAACTGAAAAATGCTAACTTCTGATTCAACCCCAAGCGTACCAATAAAGAGCGAAGTTTTCTAGATTGCAATTCTGGGGTAGTTGGTTGAATTTGAACAGGTGGGTGCTGCGCATTATTGAAAAAAATTAGATTACAAATATCATTTGGCCTACGTAAAAAAATAAATTCAGTGGAATGTGTGCTAAGTACTATTACTTTATTTTTTCTATTAACCGGATCGCCGGCTATTTTCATAATTTCCTGGTAATAAAATGATTGTAATTGGGGGTGAAGGGAAATTTCAGGCTCATCAATTAAAAGAGTACTTACTTCGTCGTCATATAATGCAGAGAGTAACGCAACTAAATTTAAGAGGCCGCTTGCTTCAAAGACAGATGGATAAGATGCCCCTGTGTTAGAAATGAAACTTACTTTAAGTTGACCGTTTTGCCATTCCAAATTAATCTTTCGATTGAATAATGAGGACAGCCTTTCTTTAATTTTTATTTGTATATCCGGCCTAACTGCCAACGTCTGAAAATCACCGATGGCTGTTTCTGCTTGATGTCTGTATGTTAGCATGTGAGACAATCCAAGGTTAGCATTATTGGGATCATTATAAACTGACTGGCCATCCGAATTGGAGCGGTAAAACTCTAAAGAGGCCAATCTGACTGCTGTTACAAATCTTATTTTTCGCTCTTGTCTATACGGTTGTAGATGCTGTTTCAAGGCTTTGAGTACTTGAGTCTTACCTGAACCATTTGGACCGACTAAGATAGTTAAGCCAGAATTAAGAGTAAACGTTATCTGCTGACTATTAAATAGATGCTGAACTTGAAAATTCAAAGTAATCGGAAAGGGCATAATGGTTATTCATTTTGTGCCGCAAAGATATATATATTTAAAGGGATATATTAGACGGCTATTTGTCTTCTGAGTTTTCGTCTGACCGATTTGTTGTCTACAACAATACATCTTGCTCCATACGTGAAAGGCATGGTAGAACTGAATTTTGGATAGCTTAAAATCTGGTAATAGCCATTATTAGGGCAGGGTTAAGGACAAAATGGGTGATTTCACCTGTTCCAGCAAATGATCGGTTTATTATATTTGGTTTCATCAAAACAGATATATGAACTCTTTACTATTTGAACCGTGGATAGGCCCTGAATACGGCCAATCGAAATATGGCAGGTTATTAATCGTTGGGGAATCTCATTATTTCTTGCGACCTGAATACGATTACCTGAACTATACAAAAAAGGTTATTGGAGGCTTAGGCAACTCAAAGGAAGAGGATAACAACTTTTACATTAAAGTCGGCAAAATTTTCAAGCCAGACAATTATCTGGATATTTGGCCCAAAGTAGCCTTTGCCAATGCCATTCAATATCCCTATCAACAATCCAGAGCGGACATTCTTCCAGAGCATTATAAAACTGTCGAGCCGGCCATTAGGGAGTATCTAGAGCGAACGAGGCCCAGTAAAATGATCGTTTTTTCGATGGGGATATGGAGGGACGGATTACCTCCTGTAATTACCTGGGGAAACCCAGTAGAAAACCTAGAGGATCCAATCTTCAAACGCAGGAGTAATGTTTGGAAGTTTGAGTATAAGGACGGGGCCTGTTATGGCATAGGTATTCACCATCCTTCTTCTATTCAGCCACCGTTCAACCCTGATGAATGGCGACCTCTTATTGAAGCTTTTCTTAAAAGGCAATACGAATAAAGATTTTTATAAAGCATTCGTAAATGCTGAGATCTTGCATGTTTTCTGCTTTACAGATATAGTTGTTGAGCATAGTTGCCTAAGAAGAAGGAAACTGGGAAGTCATGGATATACTTTGAGAATCTAATAAAAAGGTAAGCCGAAATGAAAGCCACCCCAACAATAGCCGAGGCGGTTTTGTCAAAAAATCTATTTTTTTTTGCCAAAGCGCTACAACGCGGAGTTTAAACCGTGAATTTTGCTGGTCAGCCTAGTTTTAAGCAATTCCATATCCATCCCGATCTTCGACTGCGTTACCCGCGAATAGATCACCGTCGTGGTGATCTTGCTATGGCCTAACATTTTGCTGATTGTTTCTAATGGCACTCCATTCAGCAAAGTAACGGTTGTCGCAAAAGTATGCCGGGCGCAATGAAAAGTCAGGTTTCGGGGAATTTCACAAATCCCGGCGATTTGTTTCAAACTTCGGTTAACCTCCTGGTTGCTAACATAAGGGAATACAGTTTCCTGCGGGGTGGTTCCCGGTTCGATCCAGTATTTTTCCAGGATCGCCAATGCCTGCGGCAGGAGCGGGACATTCACCGGAATATCCGTCTTCTTCCGGGTGGTCCTGATCCATTGCAGACCATCGGCAGTAGTCAGGATATTGTGCGGTTTCAGGGCTACCAGATCAATATAGGCCAGACCCGTGTAACAGCTGAAAACAAAGAAATCCCTTACTTTTTCCAGCATTGACGTGCCGAACGTTTTTTGCTCGATCCGGGCCAGTTCTTCCTCCCGCAAGTATTCCATCGAAGAAGGCTTGTACCGGAGCTTAAAGGTCGAAAACGGATTTTTCTCCATCCATTCGTTTTTAATGGCCCAAAGCAATATTTTCTTCAATCGCTCCAAATTCTTCATGGCTCCGTTGTTGGTACAAGGGCACTCCTTTTTGATCGGATTGTTCCGAATGTAGTATTCGAAAGCCGTGATGAATTGGTAGTTGATGTCTTTCAAAAAGATGTCCCTGGCAGGATAGGTACGTTCCAGGAACTTGCGCACATAAATGGCTGTCCCCCGGTAATTCTTCATCGTTCCGGGCTTAATGACGCCTTCCATCTGCTGGTTATGCAGGTCCACCAATTTGCGTAACGTCATTTGCTCTTTCTCGCCTTCCGGGTCAATACCCAAGTAAGCATTTTTGACAGCTTCGGCAGTGATGAGTGTACCTGATACGGAAAATTCCTGGTAGTGGTGGAACAACTTCGCCCTGATCTCTTCCAGGTAGTTGTTCAATTGTTTCAATTCTTCGGTACGGGGCTTGGCGGCACCTTTGCCGGTGTTCCAATCGCCGTCAGCCAGGTAATATTTCAGGGCCAGTTCGCAGCGGCTGCCATTGACGGTGATGCGGCAATAGAGAGGGAATTTCCCATTGACGGGACGGTTACGGCGCAGCGTAAAGTGTACGCCGAACGTGTTGGAGCTTCTCATAACAAATACATTTTTACGTGATGAAATCAAACTGCACTTATCGGGTCGCACGACCACGAAAAATGAACTCCGGTGAACAAAGATACTGTTCACCGCTGCGGAAAACCTATTCACCGGATTGGCACCGGCTTTACTGGTCCCTATTGCTCCCAAATGACCTTTAAAAAAATGCAAAAGCCTGTAAATAATCACTATTACAGGCTCTTGGTCCCTAATGGACCCTAATGTTGCGGAGAGGGAGGGATTCGAACCCTCGGTACAGTTGCCCGCACAACGGTTTTCGAGACCGTCCCGATCGACCACTCCGGCACCTCTCCGGGAGGGCTTTCAAAAGCCGGGGCACAAATGTAATGTTTTTCGCCTAGTTTTGCGTTCTAATTTCCAATTCATGTCTACCGGTACCGTGCTCATCATCGACGACGAAGAGAAGCTCCGCACCCTGCTTGCCCGGATTATCCGGCTGGAAGGTTTTAACGTGCTGGAAGCGGAGAACCTAAGGCAGGGCGGTAAGCTTTTGGAAAAAGAAGACATTGACGTCCTCCTTTGCGATGTCAAGCTGCCGGATGGCAATGGGGTGGATTTTGTACAGGACCTCAGGGCTCGCTGGCCTTATCTGGAAACCATCCTGCTTACAGCTTATGGTAATATTGCTGATGGGGTCAGGGCCATGAAGAATGGGGCTTTCGACTACATCACCAAGGGTGATGACAACGATAAGATCATCCCTCTGCTGGCCAGGGCCATGGAGAAGGTACAACTGCAGAAGAGGGTCCAGCAGCTGGAGCAACAGGTGGGTAAGCGGTATACTTTTGACGGCATCTTGGGGGAGTCCTCCAGCGTTATAGAAGCCATCCAGCTGGCGAAAAAAGTAGCGCCCAGTGACGCGAATGTATTGTTATTGGGTGAGACGGGCACGGGTAAAGAAGTGTTTGCCCAAGCTATTCACAATGGCAGTAAAAGGGCCGGAAAACCTTTTGTAGCCCTCAATTGCAGCGCTTTTGGCAAGGAATTGCTGGAGAGCGAGCTGTTTGGTCACAAGGCCGGCTCCTTTACCGGTGCTGTCAAAGATAAGAAAGGATTGATCGAAGAGGCGGGTACGGGTACTATCTTCCTGGATGAGATAGGCGAAATGCATATCGATCTGCAAGCCAAGCTGCTGCGTGTCCTGGAAACCCATGAGTTCATCAAGGTGGGGGATACCCGCCCCACAAAAGTGGATGTCCGGATCATCGCTGCGACCAATAGGGATTTGCGGCAGGAGGTAAAGGAAGGTCATTTCCGGGATGATCTTTATTACCGGCTGAATGTATTTACTATCTCTCTCCCTCCATTACGGGAAAGAAAAAAAGATATCCCGCTTATCGCGGCCTATTATCTTAAAGTTTTTGCCGTCAAGGGATCCAAACGTATCGAGGGCATGAGCAAGGACTTCCTCGCGCATCTCCAGCAGCACGAATGGAAAGGCAATATACGGGAGTTGAAAAATGTCATTGAAAGAGCCACCATCATATCCGATGGCCCCGAGCTGACAACGAACGATCTGCCTGCCGAAATCAGGGATGGCTCGCCCCGGTCCACCGGTCCTCTCTCCGCCTTTGACATGGCCAGCATGGAAAAACTGCACATACAAAGAGTACTCAACTATACCAAGGGAAATAAAACCGAAACCGCCCGTTTGCTGAATATCGGGCTTACTACGCTCTATCGGAAAATAGAAGAATATCACATCAGTTACGAGGCCTGAGCGCCGGATCATTTTTTCATTTTGATACGTCGTTTTCCATTTTGACAGGGTGCAGGCCGGCATCCGGGCCGGCTGTTTAGAGCATATGGTCTTATGGATCAAAGGCGTATGCGTTTTGCGCCAATTCGGGCACCTGTTTTGGCCTATCCCCGGCAGACTAAATAAAAAAGCTATGCTTACAATTGTCCTGGTCCTGGCGGGGCTGGTATGTTTCGCCCTCTTTTTTAAAGCCATCGATTTCTTTGATAAAATATAATCCCATGGTACTACTATTCATCATCTCGATCCTGGTCTTTGCGTATTTATGTTATGTACTTATAAGACCCGAAAAATTCTAAGAAAACGCTACATCATTACATTTTATGAATACAGAAATCATTGGTGTAATAGCCATGTTTGTCATTGTGGTGCTCCTGGCTATCCCCCTGGGAAAATACATCGGGAAAATATATATGGGAGAACCTAACTGGAGTGACAGGCTATTCGGTCCTCTCGATACGATTTTTTATAAGCTCAGCGGTATCCGTCCTGAAAAGGAGATGAGCTGGAAACAGCACCTGGTGGCTCTGCTGACCATCAACGCTGTCTGGTTCCTGTTCTCCATGTTAGTTCTGATGAACATGAGCTGGCTGCCTCTAAACCCGGATGGGAACCCTTCCATGTCTGCTGACCTTGCTTTTAATACTACGGTGAGCTTTGTCTCGAATACCAACCTGCAGCACTATTCCGGTGAGACGGGCGTGTCTTATCTGGGACAGTTGATACTCATGCTTTTTCAGTTCATCAGCGCCGGCGCCGGTATGGCTGCCTGTGCCGTGGTGTTCAACGCCATGCGGGAACGGACCACCGAAAAGCTGGGCAACTTCTACTATTATTTTGTCCGCAGTTGTACGAGGGTTTTATTGCCCCTGTCCATCATCGTGGCTGTGATACTCCTGTTTAATGGGACGCCGATGACCTTCAAGGGTAAGGATCAGTTCATTTCCATGCAGGGGGATACGGTGCATGTCAGCCGGGGGCCTGCGGCGGCTATGGTTGCTATCAAGCAATTGGGCACCAATGGCGGCGGTTTCTTTGGCGCCAACTCGGCCCAGCCCATGGAAAACCCCAACTATCTCACCAATATGGTGGAAGACATCAGTATCGTCATCATACCCATCGCCATGGTCTTTGCCCTGGGACATATATTGAAGAGAAAGAAGTTTGCATGGATGGTCTTTGGTGTGATGACGGCCGGCTTTCTCATCTTTGTCATTCCCTCCATCTACTTTGAGATGAAAGG
Organism: Chitinophagaceae bacterium; assembly: GCA_017307755.1. Classification (GTDB taxonomy): domain Bacteria; phylum Bacteroidota; class Bacteroidia; order Chitinophagales; family Chitinophagaceae; genus Puia. The sequence goes on from JAFKGQ010000005.1 coordinate 686,914, forward strand.
AAACCCTGCCATCGCGGGTATGGGTATCCACCAACCCCTGGGCAGCATGGAAGGGAAGGAAGTGCGTTTTGGTCCGGCAGCTTCTGCTTTCTGGGCGGTGACGACTACGGTGACCTCCAATGGTTCTGTCAATGCCATGCATGACAGTCTGACGCCGCTGACGGGTATGTTTGCTTTGTGGGGAATGATGATCAACTCCTTCTATGGCGGAGTAGGCGTGGGCTTTCTCAACTTTTATATTTTCATGATCATTGCCGTCTTTATCAGCGGATTGATGGTAGGCAGGACCCCGGAGTTCCTGGGTAAAAAGATTGAGGCAAAAGAAATGAAGATCGCCACGATCATCGCCTTGCTGCATACGCTGCTGATCCTATCCTTTACGGCCTTGTCGTCGTACCTGTATGCGCATGATCCGAAGACCTATGCCAGCTGGCTGAACAACCCCGGCTATCACGGGTTTTCGGAGATGCTGTATGAATATACATCGTCTTCGGCTAACAATGGTAGTGGTTTCGAGGGATTAGGGGACGGTGTACCATTCTGGAACATCACCTGCGGGATCGTCATGATCCTCTCCCGTTTCCTACCCATTGTCGGGCCTGTGGCTATCGCCGGTATCCTGGCGAAGAAGAAATATGTGCCGGAAAGCGCCGGTACCCTCAAGACGGACACCAGCACTTTTGGTATCATGACCTTTGCGGTGATCATCATCGTGGCGGCCTTGTCTTTCTTCCCTGCATTGGCGTTGGGACCGATTGCGGAGTTCTTTAGTAAGATACAACTTTAATTATCTGGAATATGTCAAAACATAATAGAGCAAATAAATTATTCGAGCCGGCCCTGGTGCGGGAAGCCATCCGGCAGTCGTTTGTCAAGCTGAACCCTCGCATCCTTTTCCGTAATCCCGTTATGTTTACGGTGGAAGTAGGTACGGCGGTCATGCTGGCTGTCTGTGTCTGGATACTGGCGGGAGAAAAATCACAAGGGAGCTTTGTATATAATCTCCTGATCTTCCTCATCCTGTTCGTCACGTTGCTTTTCGCCAACTTTGCGGAGGCCATTGCCGAGGCGAGGGGCAAGGCGCAGGCGGACAGTCTGCGCAAGACCCGGGAAGACACGCCTGCCAAAAAGATTTTCCCCGTGGGTGAGATCTATGTAGGCGAGATAAAGGTCATTCCTTCTTCGCAGCTGAAGAAAGGGGATGTCTTTATCTGTGAGGCCGGCGATACCATCCCCATGGATGGCGAGATCATCGAAGGGTTAGCAACGATAGACGAAAGTGCTATCACAGGCGAAAGCGCCCCTGTGATCCGCGAGGCCGGCGGTGATAAGTCCAGCGTTACAGGCGGTACAAAGGTGCTGAGCGATAAGATAAAAGTACGGGTGACCACCGAGCCGGGTGAAAGCTTTTTGGATAAGATGATCGCCCTGGTGGAAGGCGCTTCCAGGCAGAAGACACCGAATGAGATCGCTCTTACCATCCTGCTGGCGGGTTTTACCATTATCTTTATTATCGTATGCGTCACGCTGAAGCCGTTTGGCGACTATGCCAGTACGCCTATTACCATTGCGGCTTTTATCTCTTTATTCGTGTGTCTGATACCTACTACCATCGGTGGTCTGTTGAGCGCCATCGGGATTGCGGGGATGGACAGGGCCCTGAGGGCCAATGTGATCACCAAGAGCGGTAAGGCGGTGGAGACGGCGGGTGACCTCGACACGTTGTTGCTGGACAAGACGGGCACCATCACCATCGGTAACCGTAAGGCCACGCATTTCTGGCCTGCTCCCGGTGTGGATGAGAAGGCTTTTATAGAAGCTTGTGTATTGGCTTCCCTGGCCGATGAAACACCTGAGGGGAAGTCCATCATCGAACTGGCAGGGCTGAACACACAAGTCTATCAGACCAGAAGCGCCCGGTTTGTTGCCTTTACCGCCGAGACACGTTGCAGCGGAGTCGATCTTAACGATAGTGAGGAAAGCAAGGATGGGGGGCGGCAGCAAGGGGTATATATCCGTAAAGGGGCTTTTGACGCTATCAGGAGTCTTGTATCAAGGGCTGGTAATAACTTTCCTGAGGCTACGGAACTGAAGGTAAAGGAGATCGCATCCAATGGCGGTACGCCGTTGGCTGTGAGTCAGAATGGAAAAGCATTGGGTGTCATAGAGCTGCAGGATATCATCAAACCCGGTATACAGGAGCGTTTCGAGCGTCTGCGTAAGATGGGTGTAAAGACCGTGATGGTTACGGGTGATAACCCCCTCACGGCAAAGTATATTGCTGAAAAAGCCGGTGTGGATGATTTTATCGCGGAGGCCAAGCCGGAAGATAAAATGAATTATATAAGGAAAGAGCAGCAAGGCGGCAAACTGGTGGCTATGATGGGGGACGGTACCAATGATGCGCCGGCGCTGGCGCAGGCTGATGTAGGTGTGGCCATGAACAGCGGTACACAGGCAGCCAAAGAGGCCGGCAATATGGTGGACCTGGACAATGACCCAACGAAACTGATAGAGATCGTGGAGATAGGTAAGCAATTGCTGATGACGCGTGGTACGCTGACCACTTTTTCCATTGCCAATGACGTGGCAAAATATTTTGCTATCGTGCCGGCTCTTTTTATTGCGTCCATTCCCGGACTCCAGGCGCTGAACATCATGCGTCTGCATAGCCCGGAAAGCGCTATTCTTTCGGCTGTCATCTTTAATGCCATCATCATCCCGCTGTTGATACCCCTGGCCTTGCGTGGCATCGCCTACAAGCCTATCGGCGCCAGCGCCCTGTTGCGCCGGAACCTGCTGATCTATGGCTTTGGCGGGGTAGTAGTGCCCTTTATAGGAATAAAATTGATTGATCTGATCGCATCTATCTGGTTTTAAAAAAGTGAAATTATGACACGAGCTTGCGACTGCATAACACCATTTAAAAGACATTAATTCGTTATGAAACAACATATTTTACCCGCCCTGAAGCTCACTGCCGTCTGCATTGTCTTCTTCTGCGGCGTTTATAGTTTGATCGTTTTGGGTATAGCTCAGGCGGCTCCGGCCCATGGTCTGGGAGAGACGGTGTCCGTCAACGGGAAGGTGGTAGGTTTTGCTCTTGAAGGGCAAAGCTTTACCCAGGATAAATATTTTTGGGGCCGTCCTTCGGCCGTTGGATATAATGCTGCGGGCAGCGCCGGCAGCAATAAAGGTCCTACCAACCCGGATTATTTGAAGGATGTGCAGTCAAAGGTCGATACTTTCCTGGCTCATAACCCCGGGATAAAAAAGGAAGATATTCCTTCGGAATTAGTAACTTACTCCGGCGGTGGTTTGGATCCCGATATCTCTCCGGCCGGTGCGGCTGTACAGGTGAAAAGGGTCGCTGCTGTCAGGGGTCTACCGGAAGAGAAGGTACGCCAGCTGGTGGAGCAGCATACGGAAGGACCGCTGATGGGATTGTTCGGACCTTCAAAAATAAATGTACTCAAATTGAATATCGCGTTGGATAATTTGCATTAATGGCCACAGGTGAAACCATAACGAATAACAAAGACCCTAATGTACAGCATTTCCTGGAGCTGATCAGGAAGTCACGACGGGGCAAGTTCAAGATTTACATTGGTATGAGCGCCGGGGTGGGCAAGACCTACCGGATGTTGCAGGAGGCGCAGTCCCTGCTTCGTAATGGCGTGGATGTGAAGATAGGGTATATCGAGACGCATGGACGTAAGGAAACGGTTGACTTGCTGGAGGGGCTGCCTATTTTGCCGAGGAGGAAACTGTTCTATAAAGGGAAAGAGCTGGATGAGCTGGACGTACAGGCTGTGATCAATCTGCATCCGGAAGTGGTCATTGTCGATGAGCTGGCCCATACGAATATCGAAGGCAGTAAGAACGAGAAGCGCTGGCAGGACGTCATGGATATATTGGATGCAGGCATCAACGTCATCAGCGCCGTGAATATACAGCATATCGAGAGCCTCAATGAGGAAGTAAAGAATATCACGGGTGTGGAAGTGGCCGAAAGGATCCCGGACAGTGTGCTAAAGGAAGCTGATGAAGTGGTGAACATCGACCTGACGGCGGATGAGCTGGTCACCCGGCTGAAGGAAGGGAAGATCTATGCGCAGGACAAGATCGCCATTGCCCTGAAGAATTTTTTTCAGCCGGACAAGATCTTACAGTTGCGGGAACTGGCTTTGAAAGAAGTAGCTTCCCAGGTAGAACGGAAGATAGAATCTGAGTTGCCGAGAGGAGCTCACCTGCGGCCCGAGCGTTTTCTCGCCTGTATCAGCAGCAATCACGAGACGGCTAAAAAAGTCATCCGCAAGACGGCCAGGCTGGCCACCTATTATCATTCCAAATGGATCGTACTATATGTACAAACGCCAAAGGAGGATGGGGATAAGATTGGTCTGGCGGCGCAGCGTCACCTGATCAATAATTTCAAGCTGGCGACGGAACTGGGAGCCGAGGTCATTAAAGTAAAACAAAGTAATATTGCCAAGGGGATCATGGAAACGGCGGAGCAACACTCCATCACTACCATTTGCATCGGTAAGCCGCACCTCAGCCTGTACAATGTCATCGTGAGCACGGCCGTATTCAATCAGCTGTTGACCAAGCTGGCGGCGTCGGATATCGATGTGGTAATACTTTCCTAATATGAGCATACGATTAAAAACCAAATTATCCCTGGGGTTGATCTTCCTTTTTGTCGTCATCGTGTTGTTTGGCGTCCTGGGGCTTTTTTATATCAACCGGCTGAACAATGACGGCCGTCAGGTGCTGAGGAACAACTATGAGTCGCTGATCTATTGCAACAGGATGTTGAGCGCCCTGGAAAATATCCATACGGAAAAGGATGCGCTGCAAATCTTTCACGACAACCTGAAAAAGCAGCAAAACAATATTACCGAGATAGGGGAGAAAGAGGCGACGGATGAGCTGACGAAGAACTTTGATGAGCTGCTGGCCAGCCCGTCCGATACCTCCAATTATATCGACATCCGCCGGAGCATCTACCGCATACAGGAGGTGAACGAAATGGCTATACAGCGAAAAAATGACACGGCGCAGCACACGGCCGAGAATGCCACCGGGACACTGACCTGGATATTTACCATCCTCACTCTGGTGGCCCTCACTTTTATCTTTAACCTTCCGGGAGTGATATCCGACCCTATCCGCAGTTTGTCCGAGGGTATCCGGGAGATCGCCAATAAGAATTATAACAAGCGGATATATCTTAAGCAGGATGATGAGTTCGGGGACCTGGCCAATGCTTTCAACATCATGGCAGGCAAGCTGGATGAGTATGAGAACAGCAACCTGGCGAGAATAAAGTTCGAGAAAAGCCGTATCGAAACCATTATCAACCAGATGCGGGACGGTATCATCGGGTTGGATGAGAAAGGGCATGTCTTGTTCCTGAATGCCGTGGCGGAGAGGCTGCTGGGGTTGAAAGAGGCGGATATCATAGGGAGATATGCTCCTGATATCGCGGTGACCAACGATCTGATGCGGACCCTCCTGCAAAAAGATGCACCCAAAAAAGAGTTGAAGATCTATTGTGACAACAAGGAAAGCTATTTCAGTAAGGATATCCTTGACGTTACAAATAACGAAGCCGTCGTCGGACAAGTGATTGTCCTGCGTAATATCACGCCTTTCCATGAACTGAACGAAGCGAAGACAAATTTCATCGCCACTGTGTCCCATGAATTAAAGACACCCCTTTCTTCCATCAAGATGAGCGCCCGGCTGTTGACCGACGAGCGGGTGGGGCAGCTGAACGGGGAACAAAAGGAACTGATACGCAGCATCACCGACGATGCCGACAGGCTGCTAAAGATCACCGGCGAGCTGCTGAACATGTCGCAGGTGGAGACGGGTAAGATACAGCTGAAGCTGCAGGCCGCCGACCCTGTCGCCATCGTCAATCAGGCTATCCAGGCCGTCCAGTTTCAGGCGCAGCAAAAACACGTGCACATCAATACGACCATTGCGCAGGGGCTGCCCATGATACAGGCCGACGTAGAGAAGACCTCCTGGGTACTGATCAACTTCCTGACTAACGCTATCAAGTATTCGCCAGAGGAGTCCGGTGTCGAGGTGACTGCTTTTAAGAAGAATGACAAGGTGGAGTTCCTGGTAAAGGACCATGGCAACGGCATCGAAGAGAAATACCTCCCCAGAATATTCGACAGATATTTTAAAGTGCCCGGCTCTCACGATCACAACGGTACAGGACTGGGGCTGTCCATCTCCAAGGAATTTATCGAGGCACAGGGGGGGAGTATTTGGGTCGACAGCCGTCTGGGTGAAGGCAGTCAGTTTGGATTTGCTTTTACCACTGCATAGATGGTGTCCCCGGGCGTGATAAGCGTCAAAAAAACAGATAAAACCCTGCTTTTTGGCGGCAGGGAAGGGAGGGAAAAGACGCTAAAAATTTTCCGGGAAAAATTTACGAAGTTAACTACATCATTAATAAGTGTTTATACCTATGTTTTTGGATATTTTGGTAAAAATGACCGCAGAAGATTTTTGTCTGTGAACAGGAAAAGTACTACCTTTCTGTTCTAATAGGATAAGGTTTAATGGTTATGGTATTTGATTAGTGCATCCCCCGCTAACACGGGGGATTTTTCATGTCTTCCTTTGCCCTGAAGGGCTATTTTTTCGCTGATTTTTATAATTCAGGTTAAAAACTTAAATTTATAGTCTTCCCCCCGGCATCCTGATTAGCGGCAACTTTTTGGATAATTTCCAAATGAACGCCTGATGCAAAAAACGAATAACAGTCTTAGTATCCTGACTGTAGAAGATAATCCGAGCGATCTTTTCCTGGTGGAGCGTATGCTACGGTCATCACGTCTTGACATTGGCAAGCTGTATTCCACGGATAGGATCAAACGAGCCTGTGAAATATTGCAATCCGAAGAGATCAACCTGGTGCTGTTGGATCTCACTCTTCCGGACAGTTTTGGCATCAATTCTTTTATCCATCTCAAGTCTGCCGTACAGAAGATACCTGTGATCATCCTTACAGGGCTTGCCGACACGTCCCTGGCGGTGGAAGCCATCAAGGAGGGTGCGCAGGATTACCTGGTGAAAGGTGAGTTTAGCGAAAGCCTGCTGGTTAAGTCCATTCAATACAGCCTGGAGCGTAAGCGGACGTTGGAAAATTTACGTGAGAGCAATGAGCGGTTCAACACCGTGGTGAAAGCCACCAATGACGCCATCTGGGACTGGGACCTCAATACAAATGAGGTGTTGCTGGTAGGTGACGCTTATAAGCAGCTGTTCGGGTATGATATTGCGGGCGCCATCACTCCCCAGGATTTCTGGGAAAGCATTCTGCATCCCGAGGACAAATCGAGGGTCATCGATAAATTGAAAGGTATTATACTGGAAGCAAGGCAGACGAAGTGGGAGGATGAATACAGACTGAAAAAAAGTAATGGAGAATATGCATATGTGCATGACCGTGGGTACATCATTTACTCCTCCGACCACCGCCCCCAGCGTGTCATCGGGGCTATACAGGATATTACGGCGCGCAAACGATCTGAAGAGATCATCCGGACATCCGAGGAGAAGTATAAGAAGATTTTCTACAAAAATCCTTATCCCACCTGGATATACGACCTGGACACACTCCATATCATGGAGGTCAACGACGCTGCCCTGGAAAAGTATGGATTCGATAAGAACGAGTTCATGCAGTTGACTATGCGTGATCTGCACCCGCCCGGCGAGGCGGAAGAGTTCCTGGAGGACATGGAGAGTCTGGCTAATATGCAGCCGGTGGAACGACGGTTGTGGCATCACAGCAATAAGTCCGGGGAAATGATGATCGTCGAGATCACTTCCCACCTGATCGATTATTTTGGGAGGGTGTCTGTGCAGGTCATCATCAATGACGTGACGGAAAGGGTGCGGCTGGAAAAGGAGTTGGCGCTCCAGCAGAAGCTCAAGCAGCAGCAGATCACCGAAGTGGTCCTTGGGGCGCAGGAGCGGGAGCGCTTCGAACTGGGCCAGGAGCTGCATGACAATATCAACCAGATACTGGCGACTTCCAAACTCTATCTTGACGTAGCTATCGAGGAGACGGAGCCTCGGATAGAGCTGCTGGCCAAAAGCCGGAAGAATATCTCTATGGCCATCGAAGAGATACGCAAGTTGTCCAAAGAGCTGATCACGCCTACTCTGAATGATCTGGGTTTGATCCAATCCATCAAGGAGCTGATAAGGAGTATCCTTACCGTGAAGAAAATGAAGATCCGGCTGAATATTTCCGGGCTGGATGAGAGTACGCTTTTGCCGGAACAAAAGATCAACGTCTATCGTATTATACAGGAACAGCTAAACAATATCCTGAAGCATGCCCAGGCTTCCACCGTCATTATCGAGCTGAATAAGGAAAATGAGCAGATATCGCTGCTGGTAAAGGATGACGGCAAGGGTTTTGACCCCAGGGTCAGGAGGAATGGCGTAGGTATCTCCAACATCATCAGCAGGGCTGAGCTCTACAATGGCAAAGTCGAGATCGACTCGGCACCTGGAAAGGGCTGCCGGCTGGAAGTCATTTTAAATTCAAAGGCTTTGCCTGAGCAGGCCTGATACGCCTTACAACAGGCTGTTATCAGTGCCCCGATGCCGGATGCAAAAGGGGTGCTGTTTTGCCAGTGTGTTCAAACGCCGGATCGTCTCCTCGTCGGGAGGCGTCAGTAATATTTCATCCTGCAGCATTTTGGCTTGGGGATGACGTACAATCTTGGCGGTTGGCAAGGCGGTCAGTGGAGTAGAGCTGACGGAACTAACTGGAAGTGTACTCGGCTTCATCTGATAGAGGTGTTAAAGATTGATAATTGGATGCAACACTCATCTTTCTTATGCAAGCTGTTTTCGTCAGGGACAGAACGGAATGGGCACAAAGATCACAGGTACAAAGCTACAAAATGGACCCAATCGAACCATCATTTTTCCACAATTTTTTTTCTGCAATCGGATGATTTGTAGATACGTGCGTAAGATATACACAATTAAAACGGTTTAGCGTGGATGGGACGGGATCATTTCGGATGATATAATGCTTTTCCCATTGCCGACCGGTATTTTTTGTACAGCTGCTGGGCTACGGAGACTGTCTTTCCCGAAGGGTTTACGGGAAAATCTTTCCGGGCATTCACCCATTCCCATTCCCACTTGCTGATGTTCCTGTCAAATTCTTCTTGTTCAGGCGGTGTGGTGGTAAGCGATGTTTGCAGTCCCCGGAAGAACTGTTCCCATCTTGGTTTGTAAAAGTCTGTCAATAGTCCGCTCCATTGGCGGCAGGAGTATTCATGCAGCGGGCTGTTAGCGTCTCCCCATAGGGTGATCAGGTCGCGGGCATTTCTTTCGTAGAGGTCTTTTTCTGCCGGCGTAGTGCCCCAGCGTCGTGCGTCTGCGATCCAGGGGCCCAGGAGAAAATCTTTTCTGGTGGCCAGCAGTCTGTCCATATCGTCTATCAATTCGAGGAAGCGGCCGGTGTATTCGGCAAGACCGGTGCTGTTCTTTTCCCGGTATGCCTGTATCCATTTTTCCTGGAGTGGCCGTGCATAGTTGGCCAGCGTCTGCCGGGTTATGTCGGTCAGGTCATATTGAAAGCCGTCGCTGTTATGGCAGGCGGGTATGGCCTCTATAAAGAGGTCCCAGGCCGGCAGGAGGTCGGCGGGATCATAGTTTAGTTTGGTACGTGTCCATGCGGTGGAGGCTGATGTCGTTGGTCTGCCTGTAATAATGGATTCTGCGCCGTCCCTTATCTCCTTCCCGTTGTATACGGTGGTCCGTAGTCGTTGCCAGGCTGCGATCGCCGACTTGTCAGCATGCCCGTACCGGGAGGTAACATAAGACGCGAGCCATTTGTCGAGGTCAATGACAGAGTCGCGCCATACGTGTGCTGTCATCAGTTCATACAGGACAGGGTTTTGTTCGATGCCTTCCATGGTAAGTCCGATACCTTGCATCCGGCCCGATGCCGTATCGTGCAGGGCTGCTGCCGGAGAGGAAGCAACCCCGTCCATGCGGCCGAACATACTTATGTTGCCGCCGAAATTATGCAGCATGTTCCAGACCCACGGCTTTCCATAGAATGCGGCGGTCCGCCGCCAGACGGGCTCGATCTCGGCCGCCAGGTCCAGCAGCAGCATATGCCGGGTAGGTACTGCATCCAGCAGGGCTTTGATCTGCGGGGCCTTCCAGAATTTCCGGTCGCTGTAGAACAGCCATCCCTGCATGACCCAGATGGCGGCGGTGTCGGCTGACCGCATGCCTTCATACAGCCGCCGGCTCAGACCGGCGAGAAAAGCGGTGTCATCAGAGGGAGGTTCGTTCTCATTAAATGTATCGGAAGAGTAGAGGTGATCGGTCCCGAAGGTACGGGTCTGTGCGGCTAAGAATTTCTTGCCGATGTCTGCAAACAAGGAGTCTTCCGGGTCCAGGATATATGTGTCTGCAAACCCATTCTTCCAATTGGTGCGTTTGACCCTGGCAGAGGGAAAATGTTTTATAAAGGCTGCGGGTACATGACCAGAGAAGGCCGGCAGTACCGGCCGCATCCCCAACGCCCGCTCACGCTGCAATATTTTTTGCTGCAACTCCGCATGATTTCTGATCCAACTGAGGGGGAGGGGCCCTCCCCAGCCGTCCAGGTTGCCCATCCAGGACCAGGCGAAATAAGCAGGACCGCTGAAAAAATCCTGTAGCTCCTCATCGGTGAACCCCATGTCCTTATACACCGTATACCAGGTGTATTCCTCACCCGTGATGGCCAGGGGGGTGTTGATGCCATGCAGGGCCATCCAATCTATTTCCTTTTCCCAGCGGGGCCAGTCCCACCAGCTCATGCTGTAATTGAAAGTACAGTAGTTAAGGTAATAACGATAGTTGTAGGGCGTGCCCTTTTGCACTTTTACGGGTACTTCCGGTAACCGCTGATCCGGGAAAAAATCCAGGCGGGTGCCATTCCAGGTGATCTGGAAATGGCAATACTCGTTTAAATAGTAGTAGAGGGCGGAAGCAAGGGCCACGCCGTTGTTGCCTCTCAGGACGATCTTTCTCCGAGGGCCCTGTTCTATCTCGAATGTATCCCTCCCATGAGGAGAAGGCAGGGGTTCCAGTATAAAGTCTCCCGCCTGCCCGGCCGGCAAGGTACGGCGGATCAGGCTGTCGGCTGACCGGATGAAGCCGGGTTGGGCGCTGCAAGTGAGGGCGGCCGTTAGTCCCGCTATCAGTAAAAGGAGGGATTTTTTTAATAACATGCCCGAAGTTACATTAAAGCGGTGTCACCTTATATATATAATGGTAATTGCCGTAGGGTAGTCTTTTTTCACTCAGCCCCATTTGCCGAAGGTCTATATTCATCTGTGTTTGGGGACGAGGGATCGTTTTCCCCTCGTCCAGGTCACTGGCATAATAGTGTAATGTACTTATGCTCAGCAGGGCGCTATCGGCTGTGATCTGCAGCCCATGTCCCTGTTGATCCGTGATCTTCCACCAGCGGATGTCCGTCCGTGTGCCGCACTCCTGCGGCCGGCGATAGGGGTAGAACTGTTCTTCCACCGTCTGGCGATAGATGCCCAGCGCAGCACCATAATTCCTATCGGTGTAATTCTCCTGCGGCCCACGGCCATAATATACAACGGAGTCATATCCGGCCGGAAGGATCCATTTCATACCCATCCGGGGCAGCATCGTCCTTCTGATAACGATGTTTGTATCCGTATTCCCTGTCTGTGTAGTGTCCGTCTCGAGGATCTCTTCCACCTGCATTTCTCCTTTGGCGTTGATAGTATAATGCACGTGCAGCAAACAGGCGGTTTCGGGCAGGATATAATCAGTCCTGACGATGACAAAGTCGGAGGAAGTGCTGGTGGAGAATAGCTGGAGCCTGGATTCGCGGGTGGAATGTTTCCAGGCGGACAGCTCAATGGGCAGTTTGTCTGCATAGTCACAGTCGGTAGGCAGCCGCCAGAAATTAGCAGTAAGCCCCAACGTATCCTCCAGCAAGCTACGCCCCCCGATGGCATAATGCTGGAGCCAGCCTGTCTGTTTGTTGAACTGCAGGTCGAGACCGGTGGCTGGCGAACTGATGCCAAATGTTCCGCTTTCGTCCTTAAAGGTCAATTCTCCGGCCGGGTGAACGGACACGTCACCTGCAAAGGCCTCACGGAGTATCAATTGCTCCGATGCCACCACATGACCGGCGGGCAGCAGCGATTCGGATCTTTTTAGCCGGTAGATAATATTCAGCAGTACTTCTCCAGCGGCAGGCATCCGCACGGGAATTTGTACCCGTCCTGTTTTTTGTGGACCGATGACAGGGATGGCTGCCGCCCCGTGCTGCCCTGCCACCCCATTTATCAATACCTGCCATTCCATGGACAAATAAGAAAGGTCCCGGAAGGCATGATCATTAAATACCTGCACGGCTATGCCGGGAACGCCTTTTGTTCCTGCCGCCAGGGTGGTGAGGACAGGCTGCTGTACTTTCTTTACCTCCCAGGCCGCGGGGATGGATTTTCCGTCGGGAGAGAATATATCGTATACAAAGCTTCCCGGGTAAAGGTCCGGATGCATCCGGACAGTGTCCCAATAGCTTTTGAAACCGCCCAAAGAATTTTCCGGCATAGGTCCGCAGGGGGAGAAGGTCCGTATAGGGCCGGAGGTATCCACTACGTACAATCCGTATTGGTCACAGAGCATATGCCACAGCCTCTTGTCTGTATTTGTTTCCTGTACGGCATTGAAATTATACTGTTTTATCCGCCGGATGGCTTCCCGCATGGCGTCGCCGGAGAGAGACTGTACGCTTATAGAGTCGAACGACCGTCGGTGCATGCCCCTGAGCCATATCGGCCGGCCATTCAAATAGTAATGCCCATTGCGCAATGCGATGTCCCGGAAACATACCTGTTCCGATGCGCTGTCCAACGCGCGCCCGCTGCTGTCTGTCACCCGCAGCCTTACCTCATACAATACGGGTATTTCCGCAGACCATAGCCGGATGCCTGTTATCGGCAGCGTATATGACAGCAGCGTATCTGCGACAGGGAATATCTTTCGTATGGGTGTCGCTGGTAGTTTTCCCTGTCCGGCGCCGGCTAACCTTACTTCCACCATAGCTTTTGTACCGGCTGCCGGCCTTTCTCGCAATACCGCTGTGATGTCCACTGTCCCATTTTTATAGTTATCCCCGGGGGTAACCGTTGCACGTACGTCTATCTCCTGTATCAGGGCCAGGGCATTCAATTTGCCCTGGTGGGGTATAATTATTGAAGGCAATAGTGTGACACCTGTGAGTGGGGGGAATGCCAGGGGGAATGACAATAAATGAAATAGAAGTAAAACAGCAGTTAATACTGGCCTTTTCATCTATAAGCAGGTTAGGGACCTAATAATAAAGAAAAAAAATAAATTAGTATAAGCTAAAACGATTTAGTTATCTTTATGTATCGTAACCCCCAAAGAAATGAAGAAAGTTTCCATCAGCGACATTGCCCGTAAAGCAGGAGTTTCTGTCTCCACTGTCTCGTTTGTGATGAATGATAAAGCTGTTAAGATGCGCATCAGCCGCGAAGTGATTGAGAAGGTGGAGAATGTCGCCCGCGAAATGGGCTACCGTCCTAACCAGCTTGCCCGGGGTCTGCGCACCGGCAAAACTAAGACTATTGGGCTTATTGTCGAGAACATCGCCAATGCTTTTTTTGCCTCTATGGCAAAAACCATCGAAGACGAAGCAAAAAAATACGATTATAAGGTTGTCTACTGTAGTACGGACAATGATGAGACAAAGGCCCGCGAGCTTATCAGCATGTTGTCCCAGCGGCAGGTGGATGGGTATATCATTACGCCCACCCTGGGTTTGGCCGAAGAGATACGAAGGTTGCAGGCTGAGAACAAGCCTGTCGTTCTTATCGACCGCTATTTCCCTGAACATGAAGAGATACCCTCTGTCCTTGTGGATAATTATGCTGGTGTCGCCGAAGGAATGGAATACCTCATCGCCAAAGGTTATCGCAGGATCGCCCTGGTGACCATCGAAGTGGCGATGGCGCATATGCACGATCGTCTCCAGGCCTATTACGACACGCTGAAGAAACATGATATCCCCGTAGATAACCGTCTGGTGCGGCAGGTGCCGTATGGTTATGTGCGTGAAGCTGCCCTGGACGAAATAACGGACTTCTTTTCCGGCGATGGAAAAGATGCCGACGCCGTCTTTTTTCTGACCAACTACCTGGGGGTGCTTGGTATCGAAACCATGAAGAAAATGAGTATCCGTATCCCTGAGGAAAAGGCCATCCTTTGTTTTGACGACAATGATATATTCCGGCTTTATACACCTACTATCTCCGTCATCCGGCAGCCCATCTGTGAAATAGGTCAGCAGGCCATGGCTGCATTGATTGAAAGATTGCGGCATACGGGTGTCGAGGCGTCGCCGGAAAATACACCTGTCCGGCTGTCGGCCGAGTTAGTGCCCAGGGGATCGATCTGAGGAGCGTCGGAGCATCGATCTGTATGACCCGGGAAAAAAAATTCGTAGTTACGAAACCGATTAAGCTTCCACATATCACATCTTTTTCTCTATTTTCGTTGGATATCATTCCATCGATTGCTTACGACTGCTCAATATGATGATCAAAAAATGCTCTTCCGCAGGCTGGCGGAAGGGGATGAAGACGCCTACCGGGAGATATTCCACCATTACAACAAGCTTTTGCAACCTTTTGCCGTCAAGCTGACGCGCAGTCCATTAGCAGCCGAAGAAGTTTTGCAGGAAGTTTTTCTTAAAATATGGGCCCACCGCCACAAACTGGCCGAAGTGGATGATCCGAAAGCGTATATCATCCGCATAGTCTCCAATGAATCTATCAATTACATGCAGGCGTCGGTGAAATACCGGCATCTTTCGATAGAGATCCCCCAAACGCTGGTAGACGGAGCTCCTTCTCCGGAGCAATCTTTTTCTTACCGGGAGACGGAAGCGCGTTTGCAGCAGGCTATTGAACAACTGCCGATGGCCTGCCGGCAGATATACCGGATGAGCCGTGAACAGTACAAACGCATACCGGAGATCGCCTCTGAGCTCAACCTCTCGCACAGTACCGTTAAAAATCAATTGGTAAAGGCCTTGAAAAGCATCCGTTTGCACATCGGGAATATCCTGCCTACCCTTGTCCTCTGGATATTGTCAAAATGACAATAAAAAAATCAGCACTGCATAGTCCTTTTTATGCTCTTGCCTGTCTTGAAATACTATGGACACGCATCGGATCATTTATTTATTGCAACGATACCTGGATGGCCGTATTATTCCGGAGGAGCAGGAAGAATTAAACCGTATCCTGCGACAGGGCGATCATGCTGAGCAAATACGCGAGGTGATGGGCGTGCTCATTGGCCGGGAGCAGGGGCTGGAGGTTTATGACGAAATGGAATGGGAGCCCTTTTTACAGAAGATCAGAAGAAAGATCGTCCGTCCGACGAGACGACTATGGTTTTCCGCTGCGGCTGCCCTGGTGCTGCTGTCTGTCGCCGTCTGGTTATTGACGGGCAACCGCAAGACCGGCAAGCCCCTGGCTGCTGCGCCGGCGAAGCCTTCCGTCACCCAGGACCTGGCTCCCGGCAGTAATAGGGCCACCCTTACCCTGGCGGATAATAGCACTATCGACCTGGATGCGGCGAAAGAGGGCGTGCTGGGACAGCAGGGCAATATGCGGCTGATCAAAGAAAAGGATGGACGGCTGAATTACCAACCTGCAGATGAAAAGGCCTTCGTAACAACGATGGCATACAACCTTTTGGCAACGCCTCGTGGCGGGCAATATCAACTGGTGTTGCCTGATGGCAGCAAGGTCTGGCTGAATGCGGCCAGCCGGCTAAAGTATCCTGCCAGTTTCGGAGGGAAAGAAAGGGTAGTGGAGCTCCAGGGAGAAGCCTATTTTGAAATTGCACGCAACCCTTCCATGCCATTCAAGGTCGCCTTGATAGGGCAGCCTTCCGCCCGGGTGGAAGTATTGGGCACTCATTTCAATGTAAAGGCTTATTCGGATGAACCTTCTGTTCAGGCTACCCTGCTGGAAGGCGCCATAAAAATACACCAGGGAACTGCGGCTGTCTTGCTACAGCCTGGTCAGCAGGCCCGGTGGAACAGCAGCACAAATATTAAGGTTTCCACAGCGGATCTGGAAGAAGCCATCGCCTGGAAGAATGGTTTATTCAAGTTCAATGACGCCACCATCGAAGAGGTCATGTTACAGTTGTCGCGTTGGTACGATGTGGACATCGTGTACGTGAACGGAGTTCCGAAAGACCTGTTCCGGGGGGAAATATACCGGAGCGTCAATGTATCCAAATTATTGAAAGTCCTGGAAGCCAGCGGCGTCCACTTTACGGTGGAGGGCAAAAAGATACTGGTGAGAAATTAATTCACGCAACAACCCCATATGGATAAAGCACCCTGACAAGCATGCGGTCATAGTCCAAAAAAACCAGGAGCGCTTGAGACCGCTCCCGGCAAATGTCGGGCTATCACTGAACGAAATCCTGTTTAACGATTATCGAAAGTTGTAAACCCAAACACTGCAAATCTATGCAAATGGATCGTCATGTAAAAGCCTCCCTTTTACAAAGGCTTTTACAAACCAAAACTGATGCGGCTGCCCGTTCATGGATGGCCGGCAAGACCTCTTCGAAAAGTAAAATCCCCCTTGTCATGAGAATGACTGCATTCTTACTTACGGTAGCCTGTTTGCAGCTGAGCGCGGGAACCTACTCGCAAAAAGTAAGCCTCTCGGTCAAAAAACAGCCGCTGGAAGCCGTATTTAAAGAGATCAAAGCCCAGACGGGCTATGTATTCTGGTATAAAGTGGACATGTTAAAACAAGCTAAGAAAGTCACCATCAGCGTAGTATACCAGGAGTTACCAAAAGTGCTGGACGAGATCTTTAGGGACCAGCCCCTCACTTACGAGATCGTGGATAAGACCATTGCCGTAAAGTTGAAAGACCTTCCGGCGCCAGGTGTGATCGAAGTTCCACCAGCTATAACGATCACGGGGGCGGTCACCGATGAGAAAGGGGCTCCTCTCGCCGGCGTGTCCATACAGGTGAAAGGCGCCAAAGGCGGCGCTCAGACGGGTACAGACGGGACGTTCACCATTTCCGGTGTCAGGGAGGATGCTGTGCTCGTATTCAGCTATGTTGGCTATCAGGCACAGCAGGTATCTGTAAGCGGGCGTACCGTTTTAAATATTGTGCTGCGTGCCGAAACACAAAGCCTGGGGGACATGGTTGTCGTAGGATACGGCCGTGCCAGCCGGAAGAACCTTTCCAGTTCTGTCAGCACGGTGAAGCCGGAGGATCTCAATAAAGGCGCTATTACCGACGTTGGTCAGTTGCTGCAGGGCAAAGTACCTGGTCTGAACATCACGGCCAATGGGGATCCCAATACGCCTGCCGCCGTCGTTCTGAGGGGAACTTCCACCCTTAACAGCAGCCAGACACCCTTTTATGTCATAGACGGGGTTCCGGGGACCGACATTTCCCTGATCGCTCCGGATGATATCGCTTCCGTCGAGGTTTTAAAGGATGCCGCCGCCACCGCCATATATGGTAATCGCGCCGCGTCCGGCGTCATCATCGTTTCTACCCGGAAGGGCAGGGCTGGTCAGATGCAGGTGAGCTACAGCGGATATGTGGGCGCAGAAAAAGTGTCCAGCAGACTGAAAGTGATGAGCGCTCAACAGTTGCGGGAGTTTATGACAAAAAACGGTTCGGCTCTCCTGCCGGCCGACGACAAGGGCGCCAACACGGACTGGCAGAAAGCTATCCAGCGTAGTACGGCTGTCTCCCACAATCAGAATTTATCTTTTAGCGGTGGTACCGAGCACAGCAACTATATCGCCAGTTTGAACTATGCCTACAAGGAAGGTATCCTTCAGCATAGTTCGCTGGAGCGGGTCATAGCCCGTCTGGCAATAGAACAATATGCTTTGAACGATAAAGTGAAGTTTGGGGTGAACGTCACCAACTCCAACAGCAATGCCAACGACATTCCTTACCGCAATACTGTCCTGCTGCAGGCTGCCCGCTATCTGCCGGTGTCTCCCGTAAAGAACAGCGATGGGAGCTATTTCGAGAACTTCACCACCTCGAATTATTACAATCCTGTCGCCATGATGAACCATGGTCAGTTGAATACCAAGTACAACAACCTGGTGGGTAATTTCACCACCCAGGTGAAGCTGCCGTTCGGGTTCACCTATGACCTCAGTCTGGCTTATATGAACCTGTCGACCCTGGTGGGACAATACCTGGATAAGTATTTTACGAACAATTATACAAACATGTATGACAATCCCAACCCTGCCTTATATGCTCACTCTCAACAGGTGTTCGGGAAGAACGGGCAGGCGACCAGACAATCCTATACGAATACCAGCAAGATACTGGAAACCTATATCACCTGGAACAGGAAGTTTGGGGATCATACGGTTAACGCGGTGCTTGGCTATTCCTGGCAGAATAATGTGCTGGGAAATGGATTCCAGGCCACCACTTTCAATTTTGCCGTGGACAACACCAGCTTCAACAATTTATCCCTGAGCAATCCTTATGCATATACCTCGCCGCGTATCAGCTTTGGCTCGGATACTTACCAGGAGACGCGGCTTATCTCGGATTTTGTCCGGGTGAATTACAATTACAAGGATAAATATTTATTCCAAGGGTCAATCAGAAGGGATGGCAGCTCGGTCTTTGGGACCAACAACCAATGGGGGTATTTTCCTTCCGCGGGGGCTGCCTGGCGCATCATCGAGGAGGATTTTATGAAAGGGCAGAATACTTTTAGCGATCTGAAGCTCAGAGGCAGCTATGGTGTTGCTGGTAATTCCAGCGGTTTTAGCGCGTATACCGCCCAGTTTATCCAGGGTAGCGTAGGGTCTTATTATTACCAGGGTTCCATCAGTGCAGCCTATGGTCCGACACAAACACAGAATGCCAACCTTCGATGGGAGAAGACTGCTACTACCGACATCGGCGTGGACTTTGCCGTCATAAATGGAAGGGTCAGCGGTTCGGTGGATGTATATAATAAAAACACCACCGGCATGATCTGGTCGTACCAGGTGGACCGTATGCTGGTGGCTAACGGGAGCATCGTTGCCAATGGGGGCAGCATGAACAATAAGGGAATCGAATTATCCCTTACGGCTGCCGTGGTGAATAAAGGTGATTTCGCGTGGACCAGCACCCTGAACCTGGCGCATAATACCAATAAGATCACCAGCCTGTCCAACCCTTACTTCGCCGGCGGGGACTCCGTGGGAGCCGCTTATCCTGAAGGAGGCGGCAGGTCCGGCAGCAGTCTGCAACTGGTGAAAGCGGGTCATCCCCTGGGCCAGTTCTTTACGCTGCACTATGCCGGGAAGGACTCCCTCGGCCATAGTGTATTCCTGGACCATACAGGCAAGACCACAAACCAGGTCGTTTATGGGACGGACTATCGTTATGCCGGGAATGCGCAGCCGAAATTGTTGTTCGGATGGGGCAATACCTTCCGTCTGAGGAACTGGGACTTCAACTTTTTTGTACGGGGCGTATTGGGCAACAAGATATACAATGCCACCCGCGCCGACCTGTTCAGCCCTGCGCTGGCGCAATACGGCAATCTCTCCTCGGATGCCATGAATGAATCCATCAAGGATAATACGGATTATTATTATTCCGACCGGTTTATCGAGAGCGGCAGCTACCTGCGGTTTGACAATGCGACGCTGGCCTATAATTTCAAGAACATCAGCCCTTATATCAAGAAGCTCCGGGTATATGGCTCAGTGAACAATCTTTTTGTGATCACGGGCTATAAAGGCATCGATCCGGAGGTGAACCAGGGTGGTATCGCGCCGGGAGTGGATTATAACAACTTCTATCCCAAAACCCGCACATTCCTGGTAGGGGCCAGCGTGTCCTTCTAAATTGAACACTATTAAAAAGACGTATATGAACGTGAATAAAAAATTATTAAGATATACCACGATACCGGCGTTCATTATGACATTTTTGCTATCCTGTCATAAACTGAACGTACCCATCACCACCGAGCTGACCCCCGATGTGTATCCGCAGGATTCGGCCAGCTTTATCTCGGCCTCCGGCCCTGTCTATGTAGCGCTGCGGGGCAATTATGCCGTGGAATATTTTTTCATGCAGACCCTGAGCACCGATGAGGCCATCATGCCTGCCCGGGGAGGCAACTGGTATGACGGGGGACAGAATATGGAGATGCACTATCATACGTATACGCCGGCCAATGGTTATGTCACCGGCAATTGGGGTTGGATGAGCGCCATTATCGGCGCCGCCAATCAGACCATCTCCATTTTGAGCAAGACCATGCCTGCCGGCGCATCGAAGAACACCAGCCTTGCGGAGATAAAAATGGTCCGGGCCCTCGCTTATTTTTTTATGATGGACAACTACGGCGGTGTACCCATCGACACGGTATATGGGGATTTTACACCCCGCGCCAAGGCTGACCGGGCTACGGTGTTTAACTTTATCGAAAGCGAAGTAAATGCCGCATTGCCCTATCTTAGTCCTGTTGTGGGGAAGGCTACCTATGGCAGGGCAAATATCTATACCGCCTATGCTTTGCTGGCAAAACTGTATCTCAACGCGGAGTATTATACGGGCACCAAGCGGTATGACGACTGTATCGCCGCCTGTGACAAGATCATCAATGCCAACGCATATTCCCTTCAACCGAGAAGCACGTATCTGAGAATGTTCTATCCTGACAATGGACCTCAGATAGGGGAGTTTATTTTTGCCATTCCCTACGATCCCAATTTTGACAATGGCAACTGGGGGTTCAGGGGGGTAAATATCCATTCCCGTTATGACGTGCCCCGCAGCATGGGACAGGTAGCCGCCGGCGCCGGCTACAACTATTTCAATATCCCCTTTACGCCCGGCGCCCCGGAGAGCACGATCCCGTCTTTTTATGCGTATTTCTATGATCCCGGAGACATCCGCAACGGACAATGGCTGCATGACCTGCAATATCTGCCGGACGGTGTGACGAAACTTCAGATCTCCACCACTTATGCGGGATATGACGCCATTACCTATGCAGGTAATAACAACCCATATACTTACCAGCTTAACCTAACACCCGATGTCATATTGCGGAATACGAACCTGCCATTCGACTGCGGCAATGACGAGGTAGCCTGGAATATGGGTTACCGGGATATCAAGTTCTATCCGGATGCCACTTCCTCGTCGAGGAACCAGAACAACGATATCCCTGTTTTCCGTTATGCAGACATCCTCATGATGAAGGCGGAAGCCATCCTCCGTGGCGGAGCGGCCACTGGCGGCGCAACGGCGCTTTCCCTGGTCAACCAGCTGAGGGCCGAGCGTACTACTTCCCCTGCCTGGACGAATATTACGCTGGACTCCGTTTACAACGAACGTTGCAGGGAGTTCACCCAGGAGAACTGGCACAGGAACGACATGATCCGGTATGGCAAATACGAAGGGACTTGGGGTTTTAAAACGGATGCGGATGTGAAACGCCGTATCTTCCCCATACCCAACACGGCGCTGCAGCTCAATCCGAAACTCAAGCAAAATGATGGGTATTGAGTGTCCTGAATGGACAGCGAGTTCGAATTAGTTCTTTGAGCGAGCAGTTCAATGCTCGGTAAATGATGGTGGCGGGCCCACCGGAGGCGGCTATCAGGAGCAGCCTTCAAACCACCTTTAGCTGCTGCAATCAAGAGT
>JAFKGQ010000042.1 GCA_017307755.1 Chitinophagaceae bacterium
ACCCGTACAAAACACCGCTACAGCCTCAGGTCTGGCTGCCGGCTCCTATACTGTTAATGTCACCGACGCAAAAGGATGTACAAAGATTGCAACAGTGACCATCTCTCAATCAACCTCTCTCTCAGCGACCACTGCCATCACCAATATATTCTGTAACGGGGGATCCAATGGCTCCGTCGTTATTACCCCTTCTGGGGGGACTGGCCCTTATACCATTACTCCGGCCCAGACTGGATTAGCCGCCGGCAACTACACCTTTACCATCACCGACGCCAATGGGTGCTCCATCAATGTTCCCGTCACCATTAACGAACCGTCTCCCATTACTGCCACCACTGCCATCACCAATGTTTCCTGTAACGGGGGATCCAATGGGGCCGTCGTCATTACTCCCTCCGGGGGGACTGGCCCCTACACTATTACCCCGGCTCAGACTGGGTTAGCCGCCGGCAACTATACCTTTACCGTCAAAGATGCTAATGGGTGCTCCATTAACGTGCCCATCACCATTAACGAACCGTCTCCCATTACCGCTACCACTGCTGTCACTAATGTATCCTGCAACGGTGGATCCAATGGGGCCGTCGTTATCACTCCCTCTGGGGGAACTGGCCCCTACACCATTACCCCGGCTCAGACTGGGTTAGCCGCCGGCAACTATACCTTTACCATCACCGACGCCAATGGATGCTCCATCACTGTTCCCATCATCATTACCGAACCGTCTCTCATTACCGCTACCACTGCTATTACCAATGTATCTTGTAATGGTGGATCCAATGGCTCCGTCATCATCACCCCTTCCGGGGGGACTGCCCCTTATACTATTACCCCGGCTCAAACTGGGTTAGCCGTCGGCAACTACACCTTTACCATCACCGACGCCAATGGATGCTCCATCACTGTTCCCATCATCATTACCGAACCGTCTCTCATTACCGCTACCACTGCTATTACCAATGTATCTTGTAATGGAGGGAACAACGGTTCCGTCGTCATTACTCCCTCCGGGGGGACTGCCCCTTATACTATTACCCCGGCTCAAACTGGGTTAGCCGTCGGCA
>JAFKGQ010000043.1 GCA_017307755.1 Chitinophagaceae bacterium
CATTAACGCAGCAGGAACTTACACCGCTAACCTAAAGTCAGTAGCAGGATGCGACTCCGTAGCTACATTGAATCTGACCGTTAACCCAACACTTACCAGCACCACCAATATCACCATCTGCTCCAACCAGCTGCCTTATACCTGGAACGAACAGACTATTAACGCAGCAGGGACTTATACCGCTAACCTAAAGTCAGTAGCAGGATGCGACTCCATGGCTACATTGAATCTGACCGTTAACCCAACACTTACCAGCACCACCAATATCACCCTCTGCTCCAACCAGCTGCCTTATACCTGGAACGGACAGACCATTAATGCCGCAGGAACTTATACCGCTAATCTAACAAGTGCTGCGGGCTGTGACTCCGTAGCTACATTGAATTTAACTGTTAACCCAACGCTCACCAGCACTACCAATATCACCATCTGTTCCAACCAGCTACCTTATACCTGGAACGGACAGACCATTAACGCCGCTGGGACTTATACTGCCAACCTGAAGTCAACAGCAGGATGTGACTCCATCGCCACCCTCAACCTGACCGTCAACCCGACACTCACCAGCACCGCCAACACCACCATATGTTCCAACCAACTGCCTTACACCTGGAACGGACAGACTATTAACGCAGCAGGGACTTACACCGCTAACCTAAAGTCAGTAGCAGGATGCGACTCCGTAGCTACATTGAACCTGACTGTTAACCCGACGCTCACCAGTACCACCAATACCACTATCTGCTCCAACCAGCTCCCCTATAGCTGGAACGGGCAGACCATTAACGTTGCCGGAACTTATACTACCAACCTGACGTCAACAGCAGGATGCGACTCCATCGCTACCCTCAACCTGACCGTCAATTCGACCCTCACCAGCACGACGAATACCACCATCTGTTCCAACCAGCTGCCTTATACCTGGAATGGACAGACTATTAACACAGCAGGGACTTATACCGCTAATCTAAAAAGTGCTGCTGGCTGCGATTCCGTAGCTACATTGAACCTGACTGTCAACCCAACACTCACCAGTACGACCAACACCACCATCTGTTC
>JAFKGQ010000044.1 GCA_017307755.1 Chitinophagaceae bacterium
GGATGGCTCTGTACTTATTATGTATATGATGAGCTGAACCAGCTGCGTTTTGTCCTCTCCCCCAAGGCCGTGACCATTGCCTATGGCAATGGCTGGAACCTGGCAGCTGATACGACAACGATCAATGAACTTTGTTTCCGGTACGAATACGACTTTCGCCGGCGGATGAACGCCAAAAAAGTGCCCGGTGCGGCCTGGACCTACATGATCTATGACCAGCGGGACAGATTGGTATATACCCAGGATGGTAATATGCGGGCAAGGAGCCAATGGATGGCCACCCTGTATGACGCATTGAACCGGCCCACCACCACCGGGATGATCAGCTATAGCGGTACGCCCAGTCAGCTGCAGGCTTATGTAACAACGGTCACCGGCAGCAGTTCCACCAGTTCCCTTACGGTGAGTGGTGTCGGAGTAGCCGCCCTGCCGCAGACACTCTCCCTTGCTACGCTCTACAATGGCGATCAACAGGCGCAAAGTGAGATCACCCTGGACAATGGTTTTGCCACCCCCGATACCGTGGACTTCACGGCTGAGATTGTCACCGGCAATGGCAGCGGCAACTCCTTCAGCAATACGGTGCAGGTTGCAAGCAGTCCTTTACCCACAGGCGCCAATTTTATCCCGCTGACCCTCACTTTTTATGATGACTACAGCCAGGTGACGGACAGACAGTATACGGCGGCCTATAACGGGCTGCTGGATCCAGGCGCCAACCTGCACCCCGAGCCCCTGCCTGCTGTGAACGAACAGCAGGGCATCCCCACCACCGGCCAGGTCACCGCCACCCGGGTACGGGCGATCGAAGATCCCACCGATCTCACCAAAGGACAGTGGTTGACCACGGCCTCTTTCTATGATGACCGCCTGCGGGTGATACAGATCCAGAGCGATAATTACAGGGGAGGAAGGGATACGCTGACCAGCCGGTATAATTTCCCCGGGCAGGTGATCGCCACCTACCTGGCCCATGCCGACCCACAGGCTGCGGTCAGCGGGCGTACACGGGTAAAGACCACGCAGAACTTTGACCCCGCCGGCCGGTTGCTGGACGT
>JAFKGQ010000045.1 GCA_017307755.1 Chitinophagaceae bacterium
ACGTCCAGCAACCGGCCGGCGGGGTCAAAGTTCTGCGTGGTCTTTACCCGTGTACGCCCGCTGACCGCAGCCTGTGGGTCGGCATGGGCCAGGTAGGTGGCGATCACCTGCCCGGGGAAATTATACCGGCTGGTCAGCGTATCCCTTCCCCCCCTGTAATTATCGCTTTGGGTCTGTATCACCCGCAGGCGGTCATCATAGAAAGAGGCCGTGGTCAACCACTGTCCTTTGGTGAGATCGGCAGGATCTTCGATCACCCGTACCCGGGTGGCGGTGACCTGGCCGGTGGTGGGGATGCCCTGCTGTTCATTTACAGCAGGCAAGGTTTCCGGATGCAGGTTGGCGCCTGGATCCAGCAGCCCATTATAGGCAGCTGTATATTGTCTATCCGTCACCTGGCTGTAGTCATCATAAAAAGTGAGGGTCAGCGGGATAAAACCCGATCCTGCAGGTAAAGGATTGCTTGCAACCTGCACCGTATTGCTGAAGGAGTTGCCGCTGCCATTGCCAGTGACAATCTCAGCGGTGAAGTCCACGGTATCGGGGGTGGCAAAACCATTGTCCAGGGTGATCTCACTTTGCGCCTGTTGATCGCCATTGTAGAGCGTAGCAAGGGAGAGTGTCTGCGGCAGGGCGGCTACCCCGACACCACTCACCGTAAGGGAACTGGTGGAACTGCTGCCGGTGACTGTGGTGACATATGCCTGCAATTGACCGGGCGTACCGCTATAGCTGATCATCCCGGTGGTGGTGGGCCGGTTCAGCACATCATACAGGGTGGCCATCCATTGGTTCCTTGCCCGCATATTACCATCCTGAGTGTATACCAATCTGTCCCGCTGGTCATAGATCATATAGGTCCAGGCTGTACCAGGTACTTTTTTAGCGCTCATCCGTCGGCGAAAGTCATATTCGTACCGGAAACAAAGTTCATTGATCGTTGTCGTATCAGCTGCCAGGTTCCAGCCATTGCCATAGGCAATGGTCACGGCCTTGGGGGAGAGGACAAAACGCAGCTGGTTCAGCTCATCATATACATAATAAGTACAGAGCCATCC
>JAFKGQ010000001.1 GCA_017307755.1 Chitinophagaceae bacterium
GTGAACAGGGTGTCATTGTTAAAAGCATATTTATAATTGATCTCTTTGGTTTGGTTATTATTGATATAGGTCTTCTGCTGGCGGAGGAAAGGCTGGCTCAGATTGGTATAGTAGTAATATTCTGTTCGTATCTCCTGTCTGTCATTTGGCGAGCAGGTCGAATCAATGACCAGTGCGGGTGCAAAAAAATGCCCGTTGATCGAATAGCTCGTCCAACAGCCGGCGCCGACGACTGGCGGGGAACCAGCATAATAGCCGCGCAGCTTCCATCCCATTTGCTCTTTTTGTAAGATATCGGTAAGTGTAGGATTCGCGGGGTAATATCCGTATTCCGAGCTGTACATATAGGGATAAGAAATGATGGTCTTTTTTAGGAGCACATTATTTTGGTCATAGTATTTTTCCAGCAGCAGTTTGCCGCGTCTCCAGCCATTGCTCTCCGGAGGGGCTAAGGGGTACTGAGTGATATCTACTGTACCTGTGCCGTCATAAGCAAAGCTAAATTCCCGCCGGACGTATCCGTTGCCATCCTGGATCGTCGTCACCTGGGGATAATATACATATGACCCGCCTTCACTGGTCATCGGGTAGCAGCTTTTGGGATAAAGCTGAATAGTCTGACAATCCCGCCCGGAGCAATTCCCGTAGTGGGCCACGGTGAGGGGATAGACCTGTATGCCGGAGCTAATAGTAGAGTCTGTAAAAAGGGTATATTTATATTTAGTAGAATAGGTCTTGCCAGTGACATGGTCATAGTCATCTACCTCCTTGATCCGGATGCCTCCCAGGTTCATATTGTATTTCAGCAGGTTTTGACCATAGCGATAGATCGTGGCTGTGCCTATCGTTGATTCAGGCCAGCTGCTGGTGAGTCGCGAGAAGGTGCTGGCAAAATTATCATAGGAGAAATCCAGACGGTAGTTGCCATTGGACAATTGCCACGTGCCGGTGAATTGGTTGTTAAACGTCTGTACGACATATCCCAACCCGTCCGTATTGGTGAGCGTGATAGTGAAACTACCATAGTTGGTA
>JAFKGQ010000029.1 GCA_017307755.1 Chitinophagaceae bacterium
TCCACCAGCACTCCCATCGACCACGCATCCGAGGCAATGTGATGCAGCACCACTACCAGCACATCCCCTTCTCCCGTCCTGACCAGCTCCGCCCGCAGCGGATGGTCCGCTGACAGATCGAACGGACGAGAGATCAACTGCTCCACATAGCCCCGAACCTCCCCGGACAATGCCCTATAGCCGCCCCATTCACTCCGGCTCATCCGCCAGCTCCCACGTTCCAGCACCTCCTGGTACCCTCGACCCTCCTCCTCCCGGATCACCGTCCGCAATACCTCATGACGGTCGATCACTCCACGGATCGACCGCTCCAACAACTCCACATCCTCCCCATCGCCTACTCGCATTACCACAGAACTATGGTACGCAACGCTTCCCTCCTTCCTGTCTACCATCCATAACCGCTCTTGCTCGTACGATAAGGGGATATAACCCTTGCTGCGATCGCCAGGTAAGATCGAGCTGGCGGCTTTGTCGACCCGTTCAGCCTTCCATTTCCCATCCCCCAACAATTGCATGATCGAATCCTTGTTTTTCTTTATCTCCTCAGCGAGTGCCGGATTGGGTGTAGAGCCCCTGGACACCCTAAGCTGCAGCTTGCCATCTTTCAACAAGACATCTATCCCCGCCTGTCGGGCGGCAAACAGGATATCATTTGCTTCTTTCAACATCATGACAGTATTTTTAAAACGGTCTCATCTGAGAAAAGTAAAGTAGGGCGCTAAGGTGCGGCCCGTCAAATAGCCGGCAAGAGCGCCAAAACCACCGACAAGCGCTCCTGGAATAAGGCTTACAAACAGCAAAAGGCTCCAGTCGGACAAATGAATTAACCTCGCCATCCTTTCCGCAAGGAGATTGTCATTGGGCAGTGTCCTGACAAGGATCATTATGACCCAGATCACGGTATTGCATAGAAGACCGTCCCTGAAAGCTGCACGTCCGGTTTTATACATGAACAACGAGATGAGGAATACCGCCGGTACAACGGACCACCACACAGGAAGAAGAAAATAAAAGACGATCCCCGTCAACAACATGATTAAAAATTTCATACCTTATTTTTTAAAAGTTATAGTAGAAGTCACCTGATCACTACGCTCATCCCGCGTGTTTAAAAAAACCAGCTTTTCTAGTTTGCCGGATTGCCAGGCGGCAAAGGAATTATCATAGAAAAAGCTGCCTGGGTTACCGGACTCACCTCCCGGCAGGATGCCATATCCTTTTACTTGCGGCCCCAGTTCTACGATCATCCGCCACGACGGTCCAAATCGGTCTGTCAGCGCATCTACGGTATTGGGGGCGCCCCCAGCCTGAAAATTCATAACCCCGAATGCAGGTATCCCCGATATATGACCAATGCCAAGATGCCGGGCGCTTCCCCAGCCCCAAAGCGGCGATAAATTGCCGTTCTGCCGTATCAGCTTATCTATCGCCGCCGAAAAAGTCGTGGCTACCAGATCATCCAGCGTCTCCTTTTGAGGTGAACTGATATTTTTGATATTGGAAGTAGCCATTAGACCGTTCCACCAGGCGTCAAAAACGGTTGCCGCGACAGATTTGCTTGAGTACCGGAAATCCCAGGTCCCCAGGGCGGCCCGGATTCGGGCATCCACCGTGACACCAGACCTGTCCAGACGTGCAAGCATCGTAGGAAGCACTTGCCTTGCCAGCTCCGAATAGGAATCCATTTGCAGCAACCTGAAGCTATCCACATCGATCCCCGACATGGAAGAAAGCCGGGTATTGAGTCTGTAAGCACGTTGCCCGGATGCAAATGTCCCGCCGATAAAATAGGGATAGGTGCTATCCGTAAGTTTCTGATTGGCGGAAGCGATGTATCCGGATCCCGGATTTTTTATAGCAGGCACTTCGTCCGTTGGTATCCATCCATGCCATTCGTCTTGTCGCAAACTGCCATCCAGTATCGATACACCCTGTCCCTTATACCGGATCGGAAACCTTCCGCTTGCGACAACCGCGATATCGCCATCGGCACACGCGAACAATACATTTTGTGCCGGACAGGACAGGTATCCCACGGCTTTCCGGTAATCCGCATAGTTATCCGCCCGGTTCAACAGATAAAAAGCTTTGAGGTCATTGGAGGTATAGAGTAAAACCCAGTTCAATGCAAATCCATCGGCGGGACCCATGTACCCGCCATAAACCCTATTTCTGTGCATAATTCCATCATAGATCACCGGTCCTTGCCGCGTATAAAAGATCGTATCCGAAATGAGGCGCCCGTCCCGTGAATGCAAGGTCTCAACCCGCCTTGTTGTCTTGTTCCACTGGCCGCTGTACCAATATTCGTTCCTGGATATGTCTTTGAATTTTATATGATACCAATCTGACACATCCGCCTTTGTATTCGTAAGTCCCCAGGCTGCATTCTTGTTGTAGCCGATGATCACGCAGGGAATACCCGGGATGGATACGCCATAGACATTCACCCCGGACGAATTCAGCTGTACCTGATACCAAAGAGAAGGAAAAGAAAGTCCCATATGCGGGTCATTGGCCAATATTGGGTATCCTGATCTTGCTCTTTTCCCATCGACCACCCAGCCGTTGCTGCCGACAATGCTTCCATCGTCGGTGCGGTGAAGGCTTCCGCTATCCCTGCCATTCCTGGGGTTTCCACCTGGCGGGGTGGGCAGCGGCAAAGGTTTGAAATCCCAGGGTGTGTTCCTTGGGATCACAGGATACGGATCATCAGACCTCTGCTCAAGCTCTTTTAGGGCCTCAGGTTTCATTTGCCTGTAAGCATTGGCCTCACTGAACTCGGATTCTCCACCCGTCAGCTGCTCGCCCATCAATTTCAGAATGATCAGCGCATAGTAGGGTTGCCATTGAGCGGGACGACAGTCGAAGATCTTGTACTCAACAGGGAATTCAGCCGTCCTCAGCGTCTTAATATAGGCATTCACCCCCTCACTATAAGCTTCAAGCATTCCTTTCACGATCGGATCGGACGACAAAGAGTCGAATGTCTTCCCGGCTTCATATCGAAGACCTATCCGCCGATAGAATATATCTGACCCCAGCGCCTGATTTCCGTATATCTCCGCTAATGTTCCGGACGCCTTTCGAACACTCATCTCCATTTCCCACAAACGATCCTTCGCTGTCACATACCCCTGCGCAAAATAGAGGTCGTGATCATTGCCGGCGAAAATATGCGGGACCCTGTTCAAGTCATATCTGACAACAATATCGGCTGCAATATTCTCTTGACGGAAGATCGCGGGCTCCGCGCCCTTTCTTCTCTCTGCATTTTGCCAAAAACCGGTGGCCGGGCTGAATATCTTTCCTAACGGCGGTATGATACCCATTCTGGAATTCAGCAACCATATCAGGGCGAATAGCCAAATAATGGCCAAGCAACATCTAAATAGCTTCATATATTTTGTTTGAAAGTCTCTAAACTAAGATTGTTCTCTACGGCTCATGATCTCCAGTTCTTCCGCTTGCTTCAGGACATTGATGTTCTTCAGAGCGAATCCACTGTATCCGTTGACCCGCTCCACGATTTCGTATAGGAAAAAGGGGCGGTCACTGATAGGTTTGATGAACTTTTGCAGGAGATAGGAATCTCCTTCCTTGTCCAGCAGAATGCCATGCCGCTGCAGGGCAGCGATGTCAGAGCCATGCAGCTCATTGTCTTTCCGGAGCAGATCATAATAAGAAGGAGGAAAACTTACGAATTCAACCCCCTGCTGTGATAACACCCGGACAGTTTCCTGCAAATTTTTCGTTGCGAATGCCAGATGGTGGATTCCCGGGCCAAATGTTTCAATGTTCTTCTGCACTTTTGATCTTTTCAGATAACTTTCGGGTTCGGCAATGACAAAGGTCAGGAGTCGATCGGAGGTTTGGTTTATTTTCAGGATCATTCCCGTCTTGTTGTCATCCGAAGCACCGATACTCTGGACCATACTTGTCCCGACAGCATTGGCAAGATATTCAGACCAATATTGGCTTTCATTTATCCTGACCTCCGCTGCAATATGGTCAACGGAAGTGAACGCTCCTCCCCAACCTCCGCCGGCCTCTGCCGGCGCCCTCGCATACCCGGGCTTGAATACTCCCTGATACCGTGAACGGTTGATAAAAACGATCTCGTTATCCTCGTACAATTTAATGGCAGCTTCCTCGATCACTCCATCACCGTCCTCCAGCTTTCGGGGATATTGAACCGGAATGGCTCCATTACGAATACTGCTGTTGAACGCTTCCCCGACGGAATCAACCAGCAGGGAAACCCGTTTTACGCCGCAATAATGTTTGTTTATGAAAGCTTGTACTTCATCATCAACCGTACCGCTTAACATAGGGTATGTCGACGTCAGAACAAGACAGACATCGCCGCTGCGACAAACAAAGCTGGAAAAGCCGGGTCTGCCGGTGTCCATGCCGGAATAGGCCGTCACATGAAAACCAAGCGCTTTGACATGCCAATAGGCCAGCGTTCTCGCCATGGGCGTCAGGATCTCGATGTGATCCAGCTTGTAGTTTTGCAAAAAAGGGCTCCGCATAAAATAAACTTTAATAGTTAAAAATTGACAATATCCTCTTCCATTCGCTCTGGCGCATGGCTTTTCTTCCCCTGAAGTTGCGCCTTCAGGTATTTTGCCAGTTGCTCGATCCCCAACTCGATCTGATTGATAGAAAGATTCGAAAAGGCAAGTCTGATCTCCTTTTCACCGCCTTTTCTAAGATAGAAATAACGCATCGGACAGAATATCACGCCGAACGTGCTCGCAGCCTCTATAACCGATCGGTCATTCACTTCAAAAGGCAGGGTCATCTTTATAAAAAAACCGCCGTCCGGCTCATTCCAAACGATGCCTTGGGCCCATTGATGCGCATGCATCTTTATATGCTGATTTAAACAGGCGATCATTTTGTTCCTTTTTGCTTTGTAACTCTCGATCTTCGGCCGGCACCAGTCTTGTAAGCTATTTTCCAGATTAAGCAACGTCCCTCCCAGTATCGCCTGGCTGATAGTTGATGTATTATTTGTTATCTGCGCTTTCACTTTTGCCATTTCGTCAATCAATGAGACAGTCTCGCCATTGACATTCTCGATCTTCTGCTCCGCGGCGATCAACCCGATACGTAAGCCGGGAAACAGGGATTTTGAAAAAGAGCCCACATAGATGACCCTGTTGTACCTATCCAGTGATTTAAGCGTTGGGTTCTTCTTCTGGGCATAGGAAAATCCATTGTATACCGAATCTTCGATGATGAGGAAATTGTACTTCCGGGCCAGCTCAAGCAACTTTAGCCTGTTGCCTATCGGCATACAGCTACCGCTGGGGTTCTGGTAGTCGGGAATGACATACAGGAGTTTCACCTTCTTACCGCTCCTGTTCACTCTGATTATTTTATCCCTGACATCATTCAGGTCAAGTCCCTCTTCGTCGGTATGAACGCCTTCTAGTTTGAAATTGAATATCCGCGAGAAAGAGCTAACGCCTATATAGCTGGGATCCTCCACGAGTATAACGTCGTCTTCCACATTGCAGATAGTTGAGACGATCACCGAAAATGCTTCCTGGGCACCAACAGTAACCAGGATGTCTCCCGGATCCACTCCTATATTCTCATCTTTCTTCAGGTATTCCGCCAGAATATCGTTTACAATACCCTTGGTCTTATTGTATTGGCCGACCTTATTGATGATGTCCGATCGGCTTTCCATGGTCTTTGCCGACATATGCCGGATATACTCGTCGAATTTGCTCATATGATGCGTGACATTGAAAAAATGTTCGTCAGGCTGACCGGCGGCAAAAGATATGGCATTCGGAAACTTGAATTGGATATCATTCAGGAAACCGATGACATTATTGAATTCTTTACCCAGGTTATTGTTCAGCGAATAATTCCTGAGAATGAGATCATCGTCGGGCATAAGCAGGTACTCTATAAGCCTTTCTTCCAGCAACCCGAGCGATTCAAAGAGTTCGTCGAAGGAGTTGATGAAAAAATATTTCTCCTGCAGTTTATAAGGATTGTAGGGCGTCTTGAATATATGCACGAGATCAAAGGGTTGTACCTCTACCCTTGACAGGTTCAGCACCTCCTCTGCGGAAGTGATCACGGCGCCCCCATACGCCTTGAATTTCCCATTCTCCCTTAGCACCCCCATTTCATAGGTATACCAATAGAACCGTCCAAGGAGATCTACCGCCCGGTCATTATTGACATATTTGAGCGCTATCAAACTGTAGGCCGAAAGGAACTTCGTGAACTTTTCGTTAACAAGCAGCGGCAGGTGGCCGCATACGTCGTGGAAAATATCGGGCTGTTCGCTAAAATCGATTTCAGAAGGCCGTCTTATGGAAATGGTGACAGGGTATCGCTTGTTTATCAGCATATAAAAGAACTCCTTGGTAGGGATCAGCCCGTTGACAGGCACCAACGTCCATCCCGAGATGCTCTCCAGCCGCCGGCTGAGTTCTTCGATTTTTACGATTTTCGCCTTGTCCAGGGCCAGTTGAGTGTACCCGGCCAGATATTCCTCCGAGATACTTTTAGCATCCAGTCCTTCCTGACGGATCATCAGATACGCCCAGGTACGATGGTCCTCATCGAGGTAACTGTCATAATTCTGACAAATCATTGTACTGCTCATATGTTTATGATTTTGATGAATGAATTCACAACACTTTTCCGGGATTTAATATCCCGTTCGGATCGAAAAGATCCTTTAGACGAGCCATAATTCGCAACTGCTCGTCCGTATATTGAATGCGTATATATTTTTTTTGAAGCAGGCCTACTCCATGTTCTCCGGAGATAACGCCGCCGATAGAAACCGCAAATTCGTAGATCCGGCAAAGGACATCATCCGGCACCACCACATCGATGCCCTCTTCATCATTACTCATCACGATCATTGTATGCAAATTGCCATCCAGCGCATGCCCAAAACAAGCGGTATTTAACCCGGCTTCCTTGCAAATCGTCTTTACCGTCATCGCATAGTCATACAATCTTGCCACAGGCACACAGGCATCGATATCCCTATATAACCGACCGCCCGCAGTCATTGCATTGCCG
Source organism: Chitinophagaceae bacterium (assembly GCA_017307755.1). Lineage (GTDB taxonomy): Bacteria > Bacteroidota > Bacteroidia > Chitinophagales > Chitinophagaceae > Puia. The sequence continues at coordinate 7,072 of JAFKGQ010000029.1, forward strand.
ATGCTGAAGCGAAGCTCTTTCAATTTATTCTTCTCCTCTGTTGTTTGAGCAACAAGAACGTCCCTGGGTGTGAATTTTGCCAGAAGGAGCGCCGCCGATTCAAGGGTATCCCGCATTGCGTCAGCATCTCTTTCCTGCAGCCCTACCAAAAGATGGGCTCCGGTTTCGGCTGTTACCAGGGGCAATGGTCGGTTCAGGAACGCGGCAGTTAGTCGAATGGCGTCACTGTCGATCAATTCGACCGCGGAAGGGGACAACCCCGAACGTTTTATCTCCAACACCGTCTCGCACGCGCTTTTCAGGTCGTTGAAGGCGGCCAGCAGAAGGGTTTCCTGCGAATATTGGGGCAGCAGCCGCAGAACCACCTTGGTGATCACGCCAAGGATACCTTCACTACCGACGAAAAGCGGAGTAAGATTAAGGCCTGTCGATGATTTGGCAACATTTGTTCCAGTCCATATGACCTCGCCGGAAGGCAACGCGACTTCGAGGTTCAACACATACCGCGAAGTCTTTCCAAATTTGCATGAATTGACGGCGCCCGCATTTTCAGCCACATTTCCGCCAATAAAAGAATAGCCGCTGCTGGACGGGGATACGGGATAATACAAGCCTTTCTGCTGTATGGCGGCGGTGAGGTCATCTGTGACCACACCGGCTTCAGCAATAACATACGACTCGAGTTCATCTATTGAAATGATCTTATTCAGTCTTTCCAATGACAATACTACCCCTCCTCCCACGGGCAGGGCTCCCCCGGTCACGCCACTACCGCCGCCCCTTGGGGTCACCGGTATCCTATAGCGGGAGCATTCGCTTAATATTGCCGCAATCTGGTCCGGAGAAGACGGCTTTACCAATACCTCGAACGGGCATCTCATCCGCAGGGTATGATCCGTCTCATACGCATACAACTGCTCCTTTTCCGTATAAACAGCCCGGCTCCCGCAGATATTGGCAAAGAGTTCACAAAGCTCCTGAAATGTTATGCGATACTGATCCGTAAGCATTACAAGGGATTGGAGGTATTTAATGAGCCGGCTTATAAAGGACGCGTTCGATCAGCCGCATATCTTTTACGACGATAACGATCCCCGCTGACTCATTCTGATCGCTCTCATCGGCCGGCGCCGACCCTACAGGTCGTCCACGAAAGGTGATCCTGGCATTCAGAGCATCACCGGGGCCTCCATCCAGCATAAACTTCAGGTCTCCGGTGAACTCTCCCTTACCAGCATAGTAGCCCGAGGTAAAATAAAACCTCACTGATCGCACGTCCCTTAATACGCCAAAATACTTTTGGGGGATGCTCACGTCCGCATAAGCGGGCATCCCTGCACGGGTAGGATAAGCGATAGTTGAGAGAGTCGATATTGTTTGAGGATAATGCAGTCCCCAGGCGCCTCCGAGTACCAGGATCAATACCAAAATAATGGTCGGCAATGCAAATCGGACAGCTACGCCAGGCCTTCTTGAAATAACCCCATCCATGAAGTTCCCTCCCGGCGGATGGACAGGATGACGCTGCGGCGCACCATTTTGCGGTGGTTTCATAAAAAAAATTAAAAATTTGAAGAAATAAGAAATTGTCAGTGACCAAACTCCAACTGGTTCCTCACAAGCTCGAAATACCTTCCCTTATACTCCGACAGCTGGACATGGCTGCCTTGCTCTATGATCTCACCCTCTTCGAGCACAATGATCTTGTCCGCATTTATTACGGTACTAAGCCTGTGGGCTACAACCACTACCGTTCTTCCCTCGAAGAATTCCCTGAGATTTTCCAAAATCACCTTCTCAGTATTGGCATCAAGGGCATTGGTCGATTCGTCGAAAAAGACATATTTGGGATCTTTGTAAACAGCTCTCGCAATCATCAACCGTTGCTTTTGACCCTGACTGATACCAACCCCGCCAACCCCCAATCTTGTCGCGAAACCGTCCGGCAATGATTCGATAAAAGTCAGGATATTTGCGATCGCACATGCCCGTAATAATCTAGCTTTGTCCACCTCCCCGAACTCCACTGCAATATTTTTCTCAATGGTATCATTGAATATATAGCTGTCCTGAAAGACCACGGCGCAGTTACGCCTCCAGAAGGTGTGATTGATCTCACTAAGGTCTTTGTCGCCAATCCGGATAGTACCCGTATAGTCGCTGTAGAATTTTAACAGCAGCTTCAGTAAAGTCGTCTTGCCGCTGCCGCTGACACCCACAATGGCGGTGGTTTTTCCCTCCGGTATTTCCAGGTGGATCCCTTTTAACACCTGCTTTTCACGATTCTCCGGATAAGCAAAACCCAAATTGTCTATTGTAACGCCCCCTTTTTCAGCGAGGGAATGCGATTGCACCTCTTTGTTCACCTCCTCATTCTCCAATTGATGTACTTCGTTTAACCTATCCATACTGATTTTCGCGTTCTGGGCATCCTGTACGAATCGTATAAATTGCTCCACCGGCGCACCCAGCTGCCCGATAATATATTGTATGGCAAGTAGCGCTCCGAATGTCAATTCCCCGCGCACGACCGCCGTTGCTACCAAAATCGTCAGAAAAACGTCCTTGCCCTGATTGATCAGGATCGCCCCCGCCTGCTGCGCCTGCCCAATGGAAAGATTCCGGTAATTAAGCCTGAATATCTGGCTCTGGACACTCTCCCATTCCCACCGCTTGGGCTGTTCAATATTCAGCAATTTAATCTCCTGCATCCCTTGTATCAGTTGCAATGACACGTTGTTCTCCATCGCAGATGCATGGAATAATTGAAAATTAATCTTCCTCCTGATCTTGAGGAATAACATCATCCAGCCAAAATATAACAGCACCCCTGCCGCAAAAACAAAGAATAGCCTGGCTTGATAAGTAGCAAGGACAAATGCAAATACCACAAAATTGAGCAATGCAAAGACAATGTTGATAGTCGGCCCGGTAAGGAAGTTTTGAAGTTGTTTATTATCGTTGATACGCTGTAATATCTCCCCGGATCGACCTTTATCAAAATAGGAGATAGGCAATTTGGTAAGTTTGATCCAGAAATCAGACATCAAAGAGATATTTACCAGCGTCGAAATGTACAACAGCAAATGCCCCCTGACAAAATCCACTACCGTCCTGCTGAAGATCAGCATCAGCTGAGCAGACAGGATGATCTCAATATAATTGAGGTCCTTGTTTTCGATGCCCGCATCTACCAGGCTTTGCGTCAGGAAAGGGAAGCTGATTGTCAAAAAAGAAGTGATCACCAACGTGAGGATCAATTGCCACACCTGGCGTCGGTTTCGCTTGAAATATTGGAAGATCAATTTCCAGGACAGTTTGCCATTCGTTTGGCCGTCCGGTCTTAGGCGACCTGGCACCGGTGCCAGCAGCAATACCATCCCTCTCTGCATTTGTCCGGGAGTCTTTTCGCCCGCCCATCGGCGGATAAATTCGAATACATTCATCTTATAAACGCCTTTCCCCGGCTCCAGGATCTTTACTTTACGGACAAACTTCCCCCAGTAATAAGGCAGCACGACAACGGGTTTGGCATTGTCCAGCTCCACGATGCAGGGGAACTGGGCATCCCTCAGAAATTGTCCCGGGGTAAGCCCGACGATCCTGGCCCTATAACCCGATTTCTCCGCTATTTTGCTGATCCCCCGCAGCGTATTTTCATCCTTCCCGGACGCCTCTGCCGACAGCTCCGGCACGCCCAATCGATAGTAACGTGCTATCGCCGCCAGGCAGGCCATGCCGCCGGCGCTTTCGCCAAATTGAATTTCCATTTGTTTTATTTTAATTATTACAGTTCCAGTAGATCGAAATTGCCCTGATCTTCCGGAAGAGATGGATCATGGGCAAGCTGGAGTTCCAGGTATTTGCTCAGGTCGCTTACTGTAGGGAATTCGAATATTGCACGCATGGGCAATTTGATACCGAATTCCTTTTCAATAACAGCTATGACACGGGTCGCAAGTAGCGAATGCCCTCCCAATTCAAAGAAGTTATCATGTATTCCCACTCGTTCCAGCTGCAGCAGGCGATGCCAGATCTGCACAATGGATGCCTGCAGATCGTTTTCGGGCGCTGCATAGCGATTACTCAGCAATTCTCTTAATTCCCCGCCCGCCAGCGCCTTCCTGTCGATCTTGCCGTTGTTCGTTACGGGCATCTGATCCAGCTTTACAAGAAGCGGCGGGATCATATATTCCGGCAACCTGTTCCTGGCGTGCTGCAGGATAGCCTCTTTATCATATATACCCTTCTCCTCGATGTAAGCAACCAGGTATTTAAGCCCGGACGGATCCGATTTGGCCAGGACCGCAACCCGCCCGACACCGGGCGCCTCTCCCAGGACATGCTCGACCTCTCCCGTTTCCACGCGATAGCCCCGGATTTTCAGCTGATCGTCCATCCTTCCCATATATTCGATATTGCCATCCCGCGACCATCGTCCCTTGTCACCTGTCTTATAGAGAAGTCTTCTTTCCTTCTTTCCAAACCCACATACGCTGAAAGCTGCTGCTGTTAGTTCCGGCTGATTCAGATATCCCCTGGCCAGACTATTGCCGGCGATATGGATCTGTCCCGTTACCCCGATGGGGACTGGTTCATTATTTTCGCCAAGGATATACACACAGGTGTTATCCATCGGCTTGCCGATATACGGCTTTTTATATTCTTCGTTTGGCGGTAATTCGTACCAGGATGTCACAACCGTATTTTCCGTTGGCCCATAATTGTTCACAAGCCGATAGTTCAGTCCTGTGGTATCAATGACCCCAAGGGCTTCCCCTCCTGTGAGAAGATAGTTGAGCCGGGTTGTCTCTGAACGCGACGCCTCTACAAAACCTGACGTGAATGCGGTGGGTAAAAAGCTGTGTGTAATACACTCCGTTGTATAGAGCCTGACTATCTCCTGCACCGTAAGATCTTGCACTTTCTGTATGATATACAATTCCGCTCCCATGCATAGATAGGGCCAGGTTTCCCAAACCGAAGCGTCAAAACTTACCCCCGCAAGCATGGTCGCACGGGAAGAGGAGCAAACTTCGTATTCCCGAATATGCCAGTTGACCAGGTTCAGCAGGCTATAGTGTTCGACAACTACTCCCTTGGGTACTCCGGTGGATCCGGAAGTATAGATCACATAAGCCATTTGCCCGGGACCACCGGTCCTGGTGGGACTGCTTCCCGGCTCCCGCTCTATTTCGGCCTTGTCCCCGTCCAAAGCAATGACCGCGGTTCCCCCTCCGGTGATCGTCCGGTATTCCGTACTGCTTATCATAACGGAACAGCCACTGTCCTGTAAAATGTAGCCGATCCGTTCGGCCGGATAGGTCGGGTCGATCGGCACATACGCCCCACCCGCCTTCCATACTCCCAACACTGCCGTGATCAGCTCGATGCTCCGGTCGAGACACACCGCCACCAACGTTTCTTCCCTTACCCCCTTTGCGCGCAGGTAATGACCTAACTGGTTACTCCTCCGATCCAGCTCCCCATAGCTCACCTCCTGACCTCCATATACCACCGCCACCGCCTCCGGCGTCCGCGCCGCCTGTTCCTCGAACAACTCCACCACCGTCCTGCTCAGGTCATATGGCGTCTCCGTCGCATTGAACTCTTCCATCAGCTGTCGCTCTTCCTCCCCGCTCAACATCCCAAGCTGGCCAACCTTTTCCTCCGGACATGACACCGCAGACTCCAGCAGCCGCTGATAATGACCCATCATCCGCTCGATCGTTTCCTCGCAGAACAGGTCCGTACAATATTCAATGTTCACCGCCATTCCTTGCCTGCCGCTGCTCACTGAAAAACTTAGATCATATTTTGACATCGCATACCCTGACGATTCCGGCTGCATCGACACTCCCCCAGTATCCCTTTGACCTGCCGCCAAATCATCCCCTTGCTGCCAGTCGAACATCACCTGGAATATCGGACTGCGACTCCTGTCCCGTTCTTTGACCACGACTTCTACTACCTTCTCAAACGGCGCATCCTGGTGGCTGTATGCCTCCAA
>JAFKGQ010000006.1 GCA_017307755.1 Chitinophagaceae bacterium
AGTCCCGTCTACGGACAGGGTGAAAATTACTATTACGGTAAGACAGAATATGAACGGTCCTTTCTGCACCGGCCATTACGCGTGTATGCAGCCGGCAACAATTGGGTGGCAGGCTCGGGCCGGGGTATCAGCTATAGCTATTGGGTCAATACAGTGACAGACAGCGTCCGGGTCTGGAAAGTTACCAACGGCAGTCCCGGGAGTTTTGGAACTTACACTACTTCTTCAGCCTATCAGGCCGGGGATCTCGTCAAGAACGTCACCAGCGACGAAAATAGCAGGCAGGTTGTCGAGTTCAAAGACAAAGAGGGAAAGTTGATCCTTAAAAAGGTCCAGTTGACAGCGTCAAGCGACACGGGTGCAGGGAGTGGCCACTCCGGTTGGCTTTGCACCTATTATATATATGATACCCTGAATAACAATTTACGATGTGTCATCCAGCCGGCCGTGGTGGCCCAACTGCCAGGCACTTCATGGACTTTGTCGACGACGATGCTGGCAGAAGGTTGTTTCCGCTATGAATACGATGGTCGCCGCCGGCTGATTGTGAAAAAAGTGCCGGGCGCCGCACAGGTCGATATGGTGTATGATACGAAGGACAGGCTGGTGCTCACCCAGGATGGCAACCTTCAGGCAAACCATCAATATCTTTATACTCAATATGATACACTTAACCGGATCGTTGCCACCGGGCTCATCACCGACACTACCAATTACAGTAACCCCAATTATCATCGTGCGCAGGCAGCCGCCAGCACCAGCTATCCGAATCTGGTGAGCTACGCCTACACCGAGCTGACGCATACATTTTATGATGATTATAGCTGGCTGGCTTCTTATGGAAATCCACTCAGCAGCACACGGAACACTGTGGATGACAGCTATCTCCAGACCGCCAGCAATACGGCCTTCCCCTATCCACAATCTGTCACGCAGAGCAGCGCCACCAAGGGATTGGTCACTGGCTCCCGGACCAATGTCCTGGGAGGGAGCACCTATCTTTACACCACGAATTACTATGATGATCGCTCCCGGCTGCTACAGGTACAAAACACCAATATCACCGGGGGGACAGATGTCCTCACAACACAGTATGCTTTCGCAGGTCAGCCGGTCAGAGCTATCCGTCACACCTACAAGAATGGGACGAACGCAAATGATATTATGGAGCTGACCCAATATAACTATGACTCTTTGAGCCGGCTGCTCACGATTCAAAAGCAGGATATTTATTCGTATAACCATGTTCCCGTACTCAATCCGAATGTGACGACCGTTCGATATCAATATGACGCTCTGGGCAGGGTTGCGCAAAAGAACCTGGGTAACAAACCCAATGGGACTTCTGGTACGCCACTGGCCAACCAGGTGTACGCTTATAATATCCGGGGATGGCTGCTGTCCATCAACAAAGCCTATGTGGACGCGTCTACCAACAGTGACCAGTACTTTGGAATGGAACTAGGTTACGACAAGAATGCCAGCCTGGGGACTTTCGTCCCTCAATACAATGGCAACATTGCGGGCATGCTCTGGAAGGCGGAAGGCGACCAGGCCAAACGTAAATACGACTTTTCCTATGATGCGACAAACCGTCTGACGGCGGCCAACTTTACCCAATATGTCTCCGGCAGCGGCAGTTCCGCTGTCTTTGATAGGTCCGCCGGCATCGATTACAGCGTCAGTGGGATTAGTTACGACGCTAATGGCAATATCCTTACGTTGCAGGAGAAGGGTTGGAAGTTGAACAGCTCACCTACGATTGACAGTCTCACTTATCTTTATCAGTCCGGCAGCAATAAACTGGCGCGGGTCACCGACGGTATCACCGACACGACGGTCCGGCTGGGGGATTTCAGGGACGGCGCCAACACTGGCGACGACTACAGCTATGATATCAATGGAAATCTGGTGGCAGACAGCAATAAAAAGATCAGCAATATCAGCTATAACTACCTCAACCTCCCGGCGGTCATTCGTGTGTCGGGCAAGGGAACGATCACCTACACCTATGACGCGCAGGGAAACAGGCTGCGGAAAGTGACGGCCGACAGCACTTTTGCCTCTCCCAGGACTACGAATATCCTCTACCTCGGCAATACCGTATATCAAAATGATTCCATCCAATTCAGCACACATGAAGAAGGGCGGCTGCGGTATACAGGTCCCATGAGCAATCCCCGGATCGTCTTCGATTATTTTATGAAAGACCACCTGGGCAATACCCGGATGGTATTGACCGAAGAAAAACAGACGGATGCCTATCCCGATGCCAGCCTGGAGGACACCAGCATTGCCAATGAAAGACTATATTACGCGAACCTGGACAGCGGGCGGGTTAACAAAATCTCGGCCCCGGGCTACCCGACGGATAACTATACCAACCCGAACAACTATATCCAGCAATTAAGCGCCAGTGGGTATAAGGTCGGCGCCAATATAACCATCAAGGTCATGGCAGGCGACACCATTAACATCCGGGCCAATAGCTGGTACCGCCAGAACGGGACTTCACCAGGAACTCCTGTCAGTCCTTTATCATCCCTGATCCTGGGACTCGCCGGAGGCGTGGCCGGTACCGATCCGGGTCACTATTTTCTAAACCCGTTACAACAGACGGGCGTGCTGGATCCCGGGATCAGCAGCTTCCTCACCACCGTAGGCTCCGACTATGCCTCACATAATACCAAACCAAAGGCCTATCTCAACTGGATATTGTTTGACGAACAGTTTCACTATGTAGCAGGCAGCGGCAACACCAACAGCGGCTTCCAGCAGGTGGGGGCGGATACCACCTTTACGACCCATACCGTCACGGGCCAGATCATGACCAAAAGCGGCTGGTTATTCGTCTACGTGAGTAACGAGACACCGAATATTAATGTTTTTTTCGATAACTTGCAGCTGACCCATATCCGCGGACGGATTGTGGAGGAAACCCACTACTATCCGTTCGGTCTGACGATGGCGGGAGTATCGTATAACGCACTTAAAAGTAATTATGCAGAAAATAAATTGAAGTTTGGAGAAAAAGAATTGCAAAATAAGGAATTCTCCGATGGGACTGGATTAGAGGAATATGATTATGGCGCTAGATTTTATGATGTACAGATTGGAAGATGGCATGTCCCGGATCCCATGTCAGAAACCAATCGAAAATATTCTGTATACAATTTCGCTCTAAATAATCCCTTACGATTTATAGATCCTGATGGAATGGACGTTATTCCAGTTGATGGTGGATATACATTCACAGGCAACGATGCTATTGAAGTATTTAACTTTTTAAAAGCAACTTACTTTAATACTACAAATGACAATGATGATAATAACGATCAAGATGACGTAAATGACGATCAACAGCCTCAGCCTAATTCAATCAGACAAAGAATTGCCACAGTTGCCCAATCGAAATTGAATAGCCACGATTGGGATTACGGAAATAAGAAAGATAATTTTGCTGCCAATACTAATAAATGTAATAAGTTTGTATACGATGTATTGAAAGAGGCGGGGGCCAGCCCTGGAACACCTAATATAGGCCTTGTCAAAAGTATTCTAGGAATAAAAGGCTTCCCACCAACAGCCGCGCAGTGGGCAGACCCCAATTTTAAAATACCTAACTGGGTAGTTTTAAAACCAGGCGAATCGCCCGAGCCTGGGGATGTTGTTGCTGAAAAGATTAATTATAGCGATGCAACAGGGCATGTTGGAGTTGTGGTTGACAATCAGCAAACTGTAAGTCAATGGAGTAGTCCTATAGAGATTGTTGGCCAAAATAATTATGGGTTTAGAGCTGATGATGATCCTAATCCCAACGGCCACAGGAGTAATGTAGTTTTTAGAAGGTATGTACCACCTGCAAGTTCACAGCAACCAGCCAATAACCCTAATAGGCAACCTATCGATAAGACATTTGTTAAACCTCCGGAAATTAATCTACCAACAAGACAATGATAAAATATTTTTACATGATATGGAAATCATTATGGCTTTCAATGTTTACTTGCGGATATATTCACCTAATTGCCTGTTCTAATCCTGCGCAAAATATAAAAAAGAAAATAATTGACAATAAAATAATGCTAGACACTAACTATCAAAAAATAGGATACGATACTACTATTTTACTAATTGATAAGAAATGCGAAACATGTGAAACCTGGGATGCTCTTTTTGCTATAAAGGAATTTATCGATTTATATGAACATAGTTCTTTTTACATTGCTGATGCCTTATTATTCATATCCAATGACAGATACAACGATAAGCAAAAGAAAATATGTATCTGTTCGATGCAAAAGACAACTCTGGATGACTATATCAATATTCTTAGAAAATGCCAGATCTTATATGACTCAGACGCAATATCTGAAGATGTTTTAGAGTGGGCAGTTTCTCCAAATTTTTCAAATAGATACCTAATAGTTAGAAATTTTAAAGAAGAGAAGGTTCGAAAAATTTTGAACCAAATACACGAAGACCAAAAGACGCCACCGCAACTCAAAGAGAAAATTGAAGATATATTATCTGGCGCACTGTGGGAAAATATTAAAGCAAGCGAAGGAAACTAATCGGAGGAAACGCACAGTTATCCGTTCGGTCTGACGATGGCCGGCATCAGCTCTCAGGAAGCCGGCAAACCCGAAAACAAATATCGCTACAACGGCAAGGAGTTACAACATAAGGAGTTTGGGGATGGCTCGGGATTAGAATGGTATGATTATGGGGCCAGGATGTATGATGTACAGATTGGGAGATGGGATCATATTGACCCACTCTGTGAGGCATCAAGAAGATGGAGTACGTATAATTACGCCTACAATAATCCCATGCGATTTATTGATCCGGATGGAATGCTGACCTACAATTGGGAGACAGGAAAGTATGTCGATGAAAACGGCAACGAAATAAGCAACGAGGCCGCGATGGATGAACTTCAAAAAATAGGTCAATCGGTTGACAGCCCCACTGATGATACTGAGGGAGACGACAGCGGGAGTGGAAATGAAGGGAAAGGCGGAGATAAAGGGAAGAAGTCAAAATCAGAAAAACAGGGTGAAGGCGGTATATCAAAGGAGCAAGTAGAAAAAGTAAAAAATGTATTGGAAAAAGGGGATTATGTGGAAATTGCCTTTGATTATGCAAAAGGCGTCCCATATGTACATAATTTACTTTCGAAAGGTACTTTAACCATCAAGACAGCAAACGGGGTAATTAAGGTTTTAACGACTGCCGGTGCTTATGAAAAATTTGTCAAGGCTGCAGGGTATGCAGGTACAGGTGCGACATTAATTGATATCTCATTAAATGTTTATGATTATTTTCAAGGGGAAATTGGTGGCGCTAGGTTGGCTTATAGAGTTACTGGCTCAGTTGCTTCAGCTGCTACCCCCGTCATATACAGCATGATAGTAGGGTCTGAAGGAGGGCCGTTAGGGACTCTTTTAGGCGTAATGGTAGGTGCTTCTTTCCAAGTAGCAGAAACCTTTTACGATAATGTAGCGAAACCTGCCACAAATGTCTTAATTAAAGGACTGTCAAATTATGAAAGCGCTTTAGGATCAGGATGGATTCCCCGACAGTAAAAAAAGTGTTACATGGATACAACAAAATACATAATTAAACCTTCGATAAAGCAACAGTTTTTATTACTATGGCCTATGCTCCTGAGGTACGCATTCTTAATAGGGTTGTATGTTCATTATATGGGGTGGAATTTTAATACCATGGTATTTGGCGCGCCTCTTTTGACTGCCTTTGTAATAGATTTCGGTCCTGCGATTGCGCTAAATATTGAATACTCAATTAAAACCAGGGGACTTATCATAGAAATAGATGAAGAGTTGAAAACAATTTCTTACTCATGGCATAAGACAAAAAGAACATTTTCCTTTGAAGATATAATTTCTTTGGAGTATTACTCTTCTTATGGCAGAGGAAGTGGTTGGTATTCTTTTGAAAATTACCGGTATTATAAAATCACTTTTAAGGATCAAACACAAATCCCAATTACCTCTCTTATGATGAATAAGATTCAGAAAAGGGTGGAGCCTCTGTTAGCAATGAAAGCAGAAAAGTACCTTCGACTTCTTCCATTTGTTTAATTGAGAAGAGCAACATGTTATGATAGGATTCAATGAAAAACCACATATATATTGAATGATGGTTTAATGAACTCCATTCTTCCATCCAGCTTAAATTGATCATTCATGTGAATTCAAAGAAATACATAATTAAACCTTCAATAAAGCAACAGTTTTTATTACTTTGGCCAATGCTGCTTAGGTATTCATTCCTAATTGGGGTATATGTTCATTACTTAGGATGGAATTTTAATACCGCACCTTTTTTAGGTGGCCTTGCTTTCACGTTTGTATTGGATTTTGGACCTGCGCTTGCTTTAAACATTGAATACTCGATTAAGACCTGGGGACTTGTCATAGAAATAGATGAAGAGCTGAAAACAATTTCTTACACATGGCATAACAAAAAAAGAGTTTTTTCTTTTGATGATATATCTGCATTAGAATATTATACTTCATTCGGAAGAGGAACGGGAGTGTATTCTTTTGAAAATTACCGGTATTATAAAATCACTTTTAAGGACCAAACACAAATCCCAATTACTTCTCTTATGATGAATAAGATTCAGGAACGCGTGGAGCCATTGTTAGGAATGAAAGCAGAAAAGAATCCCACATTTCTTCCATTTGTTTAGCTTTGGCCTGTCGATGACCTAAATAATTTATAACTATGAGGATAAAACAAACTTTCATTTTACTATTGCTGACCATCTGTTCATGTATAGGGTGGTCGCAAACGAACAAAGAAATCAACAATAAAAATTACTATTCCTATTTTACCAATAGAGGAAGTGTCAATTGGTTAAGAGTCAACGATGCTGTGCCTGCCATTATTGACGAAATAATTAAGAATGGAATTCCCTATCATACTATCAGTGTCGGTGATCTAATAAGGATCAACGATTCAACAGCCTTGGTCGTGACAATAACATTCGAAAAAGCTGGTAAAAAATATGGTTTTTTATATGAATCTGGCCACGGAATCCCATTGGACGCCAACGAAAGGAGTTTTTTAAACGAAAAAATACACAGCTATACGCAAGCTGAATACGACACAAAAGGCAATGTCAAATTTATGAAAATCAACCCTCTTCCTCAGAATATCCTTCTGTTAAAAGAAACATGCTATTGGTTTCAATTCGATGATAAGGAAACAAAGTATCCGGTTTCTAAAGCCGTAGCATTAAATATTCTTAGACAAGACGTTGATGATTATATTAAGAGCTTATAAAAAGAGAAATTTTGGTAAAATATTTCCTACCCTGCTTTAGCATAATGCATTGATAAAAACCCCCAATATATTGAAAATCCATACCGCCTGTTAACTTGGACTATCATTAATTGGTATATTACCGGTAAATACCGAGCCATGCCATCCAAAATACTCCTTTCCTTGGGGCTGTTATCCTTGCTCCTCCTCACCGGTGCCGGCCGGCCAAAATCCGTCGAGGGTTTTGCATTAATTGAATTGTTCACCTCGGAAGGCTGCTCCAGCTGCCCCCCCGCCGACGAACTGGCGGCATCCCTTCCAAAAACCTACCCATCCGGCGTCTACCTGTTGAGCTTCCATGTCGATTATTGGGACCGACTGGGCTGGAAAGACCCCTTCAGCAAGGCCGACTACACACTCCGGCAAAAGGAATACAATACAGCACTCAGCCCCATGCCCGATATATTCACCCCACAGGTGATCATCAACGGGAAAATGGAGCTGGTAGGCTCCGACGAACCCCGTATCCGGGCCGCCATCGACAGCGAGCTAGCCCATACCGTCAATCCCATGATCGATGCCTCCGCCCATAACAACGGTAACAACACCGTCACCGTCGATTTTACCCTGTCAAAAGGACACGGCGACTTCCAGGCAGCCCTCGTACAATTACACGCCGCCACAGCCGTCGGAAAAGGAGAGAATGCCGGCAAACAGCTGCATCACGCCGACATCGTACGGGACCTGAAATCTTCCGGGAAAAACAAAGGCACACTGACACTCAACATTCCCCCCGGACTGGCCGCGACAGACTGTAAAGTGGTCGTCTTCCTCCGGGATAAAGAAAACTTGCACATCGGCGGGGTCCGTACGCTTGACATACATTGAGCCCTAAACACAAATATCACCCGCTGACAAGACTACAATGGCTGATATGGGCAGTGATCTTCTGGATCTTATTTTTCTCTGTCCTTGAAGATTATCCCGCATCCGATGCACTAAACTACGCATTCCTCGGCACGCTGTCCTATAGCATAATCCTTTATGGCAACGCCTTATGGCTGATACCACGGCTCTACAGGAAAAAGAGATACCTTTTGTACGTGCTCATCGCTGTATTGTCCCTGCTGACGATCACCTGGCTGCGCGCAAGAACGCAATACTATATCTATTATCATTTTATCCTGGACAAGCCGATGGTGCATCTGTCCTTTGCAAACTACGCCCTGCCCTTCGTTACTCATTGCCTCTTTTTTATCTTTAGCATCGCCTTCCGCTTTACCCTGGACTATTTCGAGATAAAACAACAACAGCAGATACTCCTGAAACAACATGCCGAAGCCCAGCTCGATCTGTTAAAAGCCCAGGTACAACCCCATTTCCTGTTCAACACGCTCAACAATATCTATTTCGTCGCACAACGCGAATCCCCGCTGACAGCCGACCTCATCGAAAAACTCAGCTCCATCATGCGCTATTTCCTGGAACAAGGCCCCCATCGGGAAATACCCCTGCCGGTGGAAATGGACTTCATCCGGAACTACATCGAGCTGGAAAAAATGAGGATACGCCATCCCGTAAAGACTACCATCGAGATCGCAGATAACATCTCGGATATAAAGATCCCGCCAATGCTGCTGATCCCCCTGGTAGAAAATGTTTTCAAACACGGGATTGACAAAAGAGGAAAAAATAACTATATTTCTATAAAGCTGCAGGTTTCAGATCGCCTCCATTTCAGGGTTTGCAACCGCTTTCGCAATGACGCCCGTCACAACGGCACTGGCTGGGGTATCGGGCTCAATAACCTTTCAAAACGATTGCAGATACTCTACGACGGCAATTTCCAACTGGTCAGCGATCATTCCGCAGATGTTTATACCAGTGATTTAACGATACCGCTATGACAAAGATAAGTTGCCTGATCGTCGAAGACGAACCCAACGCAGGACAGTTGCTGCAGGACTACATCGCCAAAGTGCCATACCTCGCTTTGAAAGGCACTTGCTTCGATGCCCTGGAAGCCCTGGAATTCCTTGGTCACACACAGGCTGACCTCCTCTTCCTGGATATCAATATGCCCGACATTACAGGTATCGAACTGATCCATATGCTGCCAAAAGACCAAAAGATCATCTTTACCACCGCCTATTCCGACTACGCCATCCAGAGCTACGAATACAATGCGGTCGACTATTTACTAAAACCCATTACTTTCAAAAGATTCCTCATGGCTGTACAAAAAGCAGCACAGTTGATGAACGAGCAGCCCAAAACAGCCGCTGCCTCCCAGACCGAAGAATACCTTTTTGCCAAGTCGGATAAAAAAATGATCCGCGTCAACATCCGGGATATCGTCTATTTTGAAGCGCTAAAGGAATACGTGTGCATCCATACGAAGGACCGGAAGATCATCACCTATAAAAGAATGAAGGAATTATTGGAAAAACTGCCCGCACAGTTCACACGCATCCACAATTCTTATATCATCAACGGCGACCATATCACCCGCGTGGAAGGCAACTACGTACTAATGGGGGACAAAAATCTCCCCATCGGGATATCGTACAGGGATGCTTTTGCTGAATTCATCCAGCAACGGGCGCTGTGAGAACATCTCTCAATTCTCCACCAGCCATCGTTTGAACTCCCCCGCCTTCAACTGGCTGATAACGATCGGGTCTTTCGGATCAGGATGCAACTGTACCGCGATCTTTCCCTTCTTTACAGGCCTAAATTTCACCACTGCATTGATATTCACCAGGTATTTTTTTGTAGCCCGGAAAAAACATTTAGGGTCGACAGCCAGCTCGATATTCCGTAGCGGGCGGGCCATCATATACTTGTAGTGGGTCTTTGCCTCGATCAGGTAAGATATCCCGTTGTCTATATAGAAATAGGCCACATCCTCACATCGTATGACCACATATTCCCTTCCTTTCCTCACCAGTATCCGCTTGCCGGCATCCGGCGCCTCCCTGACCAGGGGCTCCTCGCTCAGAACCATCAATTCCTTATTGATCAACATAGCTTCGGTTTTATCATAAATTACACAGTCCCGCCCTTCTCCCGAAATAAATTCAATAGGTTGACGCCCCCCTTCAATGGGTTACAGCTCCCGACCCCCGCTGCATCAACAGGTATCATTTCTCCATAGCTGAATCCAACTTTATCCGGAAAAATTCCAGGTTGCCCGCACACACCTTAAATATATCCGGCAGATACCCTATCTTCCATTGTCTATATCAACATCAACGCTTATCAGATCGATCATGCAAAATACACCTTCACTGTCGACCACTGGGCGCCGTCTTCTGCGGCCGGCCATTAGAGTGCTCCTCATAGCATTCCTGGTGGCCGGCACCTTAGACATTACCTATGCCATCATCACCTGGGGACCCGTCTTTGGAAAGATTACAGCCACCCAACTGCTGCAAGGCATCGCGGCCACCCTGACAGGCAAAAGCGCTTTCGAGGAAGGCACGGCCACAGCCCTCCTGGGACTGGCCATGCATTATTGCATCAGCCTGGCCTGGACCCTGCTCTATTTCTTTATCTTCCCCCATCTGCCATTCCTGGCCAGGAATAAATGGACCAGCGGGGTATTGTATGGGGTATTCGTATGGGCCGCGATGACACTGGTAATAGTGCCGCTGGTGACAGGACGCGCCTGGCATTTCAGCACAATACCCTTTCTAAAAAGCATAGCGCCGATGGTCCTCTTTTTCGGACCAGCCATCGCGCTGATCATCAATAGGTATTATTTCACTGTTATCAATTGGAAATCCTCCATCAACCCATAATCATATACGTCATAGTCCTTACCTGACGGATAGCCCCTGATCCCCCTCCAGTGCCAGGGAGAGGCAATACCCGGCTTAGGTGAATTATGGTGCGGTCCCAGCAGGTTCTTCAAGCTACCTATCACTGTTACCTCTATTTCATTTTTCCCTGCTATTACATATTTTGAAATATCCAGCTCAAAAGGATCATAAGCTATGACACCGGCCGGCCGGCCATTCACCGAGACAGCAGCCACCGTCCCATTCCATTTGCCAAGCCTCACCTTTACCTTTCCAGGCCGGCTATCCAACCGCACCTCTTTTACATAGCGCACCCCTTGTCCGTACATCGGCAGCCCCTGCGTCTTCCAACTCCCTATCTCCAATGGTGCGGACGGGGAAAGCGTCCAGCCCTTATCCGCAGACACCAGGTTGAAATCTCCTAGTATATAGACAGGCTCCACTTCGTCGTATATGCTCATCCTGTCGGTGGAAAGCGTAAGGGTATTCTCCCCCGGCCGCACATAACCGCCTATCTTCACTACGCCAAAGGATTTATCCAGCCACCATTTACCTTCCTCCGGCTTAACCGCCTGCCCGTTGATAACGATCCGCCAACTGGCAGCCCGCTCGACGATAGCCCTGACGGCCTTTGTATCCAGCTTTCCATCGACGGTAAAATGATAGGTGACGCTAAAACCGCTGCCCCTGGAAAAAGTATCCCTGTCGACAATGTTACGTTTGAATTGCACAGAGGTATTCCACGGATTGCCATCCCCAAAACCAAAATGCTTGAACACGGTATCCGCCGCATAATACACATGCTTGTCCTTTAAGACGGTATCCCCGATGTGTACGTCGCAAAAGTCGATCATCAGGGTATTCTCGGCAGGCCTGACAACCTTTGTCACGGTCCCTTGAAGCCCCTTTTCTTCACCCCCGGCCGCAAACGCCGGAAATTCACCGGTTTCCCCTTCCGGCACAAACAACAACATGCTGCCCGCCGGCGGCAGATCACATGTAAAAGATACCCTTTCCCCATTCACTTTCGAAGGATATGTGCTGATCTCCCCCGTAAATGTATTTAACAACAATACTTTCTTTCCGGCAATGCTCACCTGCGCATTTGCCGCCGTCGTCATATCCGAATTCACCAGAAAAAGTACCTGCCCGTCCTTCAATCGCCGGCGTTGATGGAACAGATCGCCTCCTATCCCTGTTATGGAAACATCTCCTTTAGCCAGGCTTTCCTCCACCCCTTCAATACCTCTCATATTTGCGTTAAATCCTTCCAAACCCTGCCCCGCTGCCCCATCTATATATTGCAGTTTCTCCAGCTGAACGATCTTCCCGCCCTGCGCCGCAAACTGCTTCAACAGCTCCAGTGTACGCCCATCCACATTCACCATGTCCGGCGGGATCACGACCTCACTATAGGCCCTCTTGCCTACAATAAATTTTCCGTTCTCCGCACGCCCCTTCTCTTTGATGATATATTCCGACCCCAGATCATATTCCACCTGCGCCTTCTGTAGCCGCGTCACAAAAGTCTGGAATTCTTTTCCTATCTCCCTGAACCTTTCATTAGACTTTTCATGAGCATAATACATCCAGGCGGATGTCGTGGGTTCCAGCACCAGGATCGAATTCTTTTCTTCCCCTCTTGTCAATACAAAAGTTAGCCGTGTAAAATGTTCATTCAGCGACTTATAATAAGGCCACCAGGGGGTATGGTAGGAAAAACTCTGGGGATAGTCGTATTTACGCGCCCCGGCAATGGTCATATCCGCAAGATGCTGGTTCAGGGTGTTCACGCCCAACACAAATTCCCAGTCCCCTAGTCTCTTCATGTCCTTAAAACTAAGGTCCCATCCGCCCCCGCCATACGTTTCACTGAGGTTCCTCCGCTTTCCCATTTGATTGCATACGCTGGCCAGCTCTTTTACGCTCCTGACATTGCCAAACTGCGCCCCGGGACTTACTTCATTAAACTGGTTGAACAACATGTCAATGCCCGGTCGTTGCGGCCATACGTACATGGCCATGTTGTCCGGACCGTTACTGGGGTCTGGCCAGGCATGCTCCCAATAATGCCCCGTCCACTCCAGGTTCTTGCCCGCGGCATAAGTAGCAAAAGGCTTGGACCACCTGTCGACAAACATTTCCAAAAGCGTATAAAAATAATCGTGTCTGACCTTCCTCCAGTCTCCCGTCTCCTCAAACAACGAAGGCAGATGAAGTAGCAGATCGTACCCCCACTTTTGCCGGAAAGTGGTAAAAAGGTCCGGTGTCCACCGGATATTCCCTTTCCCCTGCGTTTCTATATTCGCCTCATCGCTAAAGACACCCCTGACCGTCTTGCCAAATTCGGCGCCGATGTTTTTTGCATACCCGCTCATGGTGACATCGATAAATTTCTCCGTAACCCCTTTCACCAGCAGGTCTACATAAGAATATCCGCCAAACCATGGTGATCTGTAATAATACTCCTTATTGAACAAATAATAGCTGCCCGTTCTGCCCGTATAATCCTTCCAACGGTCCGTAATATCCGTAAAACGCCCATCCTCTTCCTTTAGACAGTACACATATTTGTCCATAGCCTCCGGCAACACAGCCACCCTGGTCAGATGTAGCATCTGACCCTGATTATAAGATGCTGGCATCTCTTCCGGTACATGTCCTCCGGCAAAACCCGAAGGATAAGAATTCTCGTCATAGATCCAGACATCCAATCCCAGTTCCTTCCCCTTACGGACAGTATAGGCATAGTCGTCAAACCACTCCTGTGACAGGTATTCCGTGATCAATCCCGGACGGGGATGGACAAATACACCCCCAAAAGCGTTTTTCTTAAACCCATACAGCATGGAGTCGATATCCCCCTTTGTCACCTTCGTATTCCATACCCACAACGGGGCGCTGCCATAGTGATTGGATGGCGCCGCAAAATTCGTTTTCAGATACCCCCAGCCATCTTCCTGTCCTCTGGCGATCCACGATACTAACAGCAGACATACAACGATAAAATTTTCCTTTTTTTTCATACTTTAGCAATTCACTGCCAAAGCTATCCTTATTCTTAAAAAACCAAATGGATGATTTGAGATTTGATTTGTAGTTTTTGATAGGTCTTCATTCCTACTTGATGGCCTGGAAAAATTCCATAATTTCATACGGGATCAGTCACATTATAAACTTCTATTATGCCACTGGCTAATCAACTCTACTGCCTTTTCCTACTGCTCTGCTGCCTGTTGCCGCCGGCAACCCGGGCGCAATCCGACAGCCTGCCCGATCATCTTGCACTAAATAACGCGATCCGGCAATATCATACCTACCTCACCCCCGAACCCGGTCTATACAGAGGCAGCCAGTACGTTATATATTCCTTTCAGCTCAAAGAAGGACACCCCTACTTCGACGAGGACCATATGCAAACAGGATCGGTACTATACAATGGCATTCTCTATAAAGATGTTCCCCTGATCTATGACCTGGTAAAGGACGCTCTGGTAACCAATGACGCGGGTAAGATCTATAAGATCGCCCTCATCAACCAGGAGATCGACAGCTTTACTATCCAAAACCATATTTTCATAAAACTAAAGGATAGTCTCACCCCTACAGTCCCCCGGCCCGGTTTTTACCAGCTGCTTTACGACGGCCGGAGCACCATTCTGAAAAAAGAAAAAAAGACCATCCGGGAAGAGGTTTCCACAGGCGCCATTGTCAGGTCCATCGACTACTCCGTCACCTACTATCTAAAAAAAGAAAATACCTGGTATACCATCAATAATAAAAAGGGACTGATGCGCGCCTTCAGGAATAAAAGCCCGGAGCTAAGAAAATTCCTACGTGCCGGCGACATTAAGTTCCAGGATGATAAAGACAACACTCTCCTAAAAACAGCGGCCTGGTATGACAGCCTGCACCAATAATAAAGCCACGATGTTTGCAACTACTCCTTTCAGACTGCTGACCTTGATCCTGTTAATGCTGACAGCCCGCACGGCCCTTGCCCAAAAGGACTCCCTTGTCACGATGGATATGAAACAGGCCCGTATCGCGGACGTCCTGGAAGAGCTTGAAAAACAGACAGGCCGTCGCTTTTATTACGATACGACGGACTTCGATAGTACCAGGGTCGATGTCTCCGTCCGGCAACAGTCATTTACAAAGGTCTTGGACGCGATCTTTACAGACAGGGACATCACCTACTCCATCGACCAGTACCACCGCGTTTTTATAGCCCGGGGAGAGGCCATACGCACAGATCTGCCCTTGGATTTTTTTGACAAAAAAGACAGCGGAAAGGTTGCGTCCGAAAGAGAAGACACCGCCCGTAACCGTCAGGAACAGAACAGTTCCCTCCAGGTCGCCGCCCTGGAGAACAAACTCTACACCGTTGGGGAAAAGACGGACGGCCCCCTCCATGGCATCGTCAACCTGGCAGGCTATACCCGCGATGCAAAGACCGGAGAGCCCGTTGTCGGAGCCTCTATCTATATCGAAAACCCAAGGATAGGCGTCTTCTCCGATCAATTTGGTTATTATTCCATCTCCCTGCCCCGGGGCCGCCATATCCTCAATATCCAGAGCATCGGTATGCGGGATACAAGAAGGTTACTGATGGTGTACGGCGATGGCAAGATGAACATAGACCTGCGGACCCAGGTCATGACACTAAAAAAGGTCATCGTCTCCGCCGAAAAAGCCAGCAATGTCAGAAGGACGGAAATGGGCGTACAGAAGATTGATATAAAGACCATCAAACAGGTGCCCGTGGTATTCGGGGAAGCCGACGTCCTGCGGGTGGTCATGACCCTGCCCGGCGTCAAGACGGTAGGCGAAGCCAGCACAGGCCTCAACGTCAGGGGCGGCTCGGCCGATCAAAACCTGGTTTTATTCAATGACGGCACCATCTATAACACCGCCCACTTCTTTGGTATGTTCTCCGCCTTCAACCCCGAAGTGGTAAAAGACGTGGAACTCTATAAAAGCAGCATACCCGCAAAATATGGAGGCCGCCTGTCCTCCGTACTGGATATCAACAGCAGGGAAGGAAATAAAAAAGAGATCACCGGCTCCGCGGGCATCGGCCTGCTGACAAGCCGTTTTAACATCGAAGGACCGCTGGTAAAGGAAAAAACTTCGTTCATCCTTGGCGGAAGGACCACTTATGCCAATTGGCTGCTGGCCCATCTGCCGGACCAGTATAAGAACAGCCGGGCCTCTTTTTATGACGTCAACCTCAACATCAGCCACGAGATAAATAAGAGCAATAGCCTCTATTTCATGGGGTATCTGAGCCAGGACCGTTTCAATCTGAACAACGACACCACCTACGGCTATGGCAACCGCAACATCGGTCTGAAATGGAAGCACGTGTTCAGCAATAAGATATACAGCCTGGTTGCAGCCGGGTACGACCGGTATCAGTACAATATTTCCAGCAAGCAGAACCCTGTCAATGCATACAAACTCGGTTTTGATATTAACCAACTGTATCTAAGGGCACACTTTTCCTGGTTCCTCAGTTCCTCCCATACCCTCGAATTCGGCGTAAATACACTGCGGTACAAACTCCACCCGGGTTCTTATACGCCGGAGGGCAAGCCGTCTCTCGTTGTCCCGGATGTCCTGCAGACCGAGCAGGCTTTGGAAAGCGCTGCCTACATCAGCGATCGCTATGCGATCAGCAGCGCCCTGTCCCTGGAGGCCGGTCTGCGCTATTCTATATACAGCTATCTCGGCCCGAACCAGGTAAATAATTACGCCCCCGGACAACCCATCACCAATGACAACCTCATCAACACAAAGAACTATGGTTCAGGAGCCTTTATAAAGACCTATAGCAATCCCGAATACCGCCTGTCCGCCCGGTACATCATTACGGAGAACTTTTCCGTCAAAGCCGGCTACAACACGCAGCGCCAGTACATCCATGCCCTATCCAATACCACCGCCATGGCGCCCACAGACATCTGGAAACTCAGCGATCCCAATATCCGGCCTCAGTCAGGGGACCAGGTTTCACTGGGCTTGTACAGGAACTTCAAATCCAATACCATCGAAACCTCGATCGAAGTATATTACAAAAGGATAAAGAATTTCCTGGATTATAAGAGTGGCGCCAAACTGATCATGAACCATCACATCGAAACAGATGTGCTGCAGACAAAAGGAAAAGCTTATGGTGTTGAGCTGATGGTAAAAAAGCTCACCGGCAAGTTCAACGGCTGGCTCAGCTACACCTGGTCGCGCACCCTTCTCCGCCAGGACGACCCCAACGCAGGGGAACTGATCAATAACGGCAGCTTCTACCCGGCCAATTACGATAAACCACATGACGTCACAGTAGTCAGCAACTACAGGTTCTCCCATCGCTTCAGCATCTCCCTGAATGCCACCTACAGCACGGGCCGCCCCATCACCCTGCCCATCGGCATCTTTTATTATGCCAACTCCTGGAGGACCTTGTACGCGGACAGGAATGCTTACCGTATCCCGGATTATTTCCGCACCGACTTCTCGATGAATATCGAAGGCAACCATAAGGTCCATCAAAAGACACATAATTCATGGACCATCGGGGTATACAATCTCACGGGAAGAAGAAATGCTTATTCAGTATATTATACATCTGAGAACGGCGCCGTCAATGGTTACAAGCTTTCGATCTTCGGCAGCGCCATTCCCTATGTCAACTTTAATATCAGATTTTAAAGCCAGCAACATGACCAGGTCATTAAAAAATACGGCGCCGGCATTACTTATCCTCTTGCTGTTGCAATGTAAGGATCCCTATGTCAGTCCCTATGCGCCCACCGCCACAGGCTACCTGGTCGTGGAAGGTTATATTACTGGCAATGGCCCCACCCGCATTATGCTGAGCCACACCATCCCGTTGACGGACAGAGATACGCTCAAGCCGGAGATAAATGCGCAATTGCGGGTAGAAGGCGACGACAACTCCGCCTGGACGCTCGTCGGGCAAGGCAACGGGGTCTATAGCATTGATACTTTACCACTGAATCCCGCCGTAAAATACCGTCTCCGCATCCACACCGCCGGGAATAAAGACTATCTCTCAGACTATGCGCCTTTTAAGACCACACCCGCCATCGACAGTATCAACTGGGCCATCGTCGGCGGGGGCATCGATATCTATGCCAATACACATGACCCATCCAACGCCACCCGCTACTATCAATGGGATTATGACGAAACCTGGCAATACTTTTCAAGTGAGGTTTCTCAAGGCAAATACCAGGCGCCCCCACCCAGCGTCGTAAGCAGAGATATCAATGATCAGGTGTACATCTGCTGGAAAAGCGCTATATCCACCTCCTTGCTCCTGGGCAGCACAGCCAAACTGGCACAGGACGTCGTCTATCGCGCCCTTCTCAACAGTATCCCGGGTGGATCGCATCGGCTAAGCTATAAGTACAGCACACTGGTCCGGCAATATGCACTGACGGAAGACGCTTATAATTATTTAGCCCTGATGCAAAAGAACAGCCAGTCCCTGGGCTCCATCTTCGACGCCCAGCCCGTACAACTAAAAGGAAATATTCATTGCCTCAGCGTTCCCGCGGAGCAGGTGATCGGCTATATCTCCACAGGTACGTTACAACAGAAAAGGATTTTCATCGATTACACCCAGATCCCCAATGACCTGCGTTATCACTACCTCTGCCCCATAGACGATCACCTCGTCACCCTCGATTCACTTGACTTTTACTTCGCTCCCGGCAAAGGATATACCCCGATCAGCGAACATATCAATAGATCAGGAATGTTCGACGGATGGATGGGGAACCTCACCATCTGCGCAGACTGCCGTGCGATGGGTGGAGTTACAACAAAACCGTCCTTTTGGCCGAATTAAAAACTACGATCGTATGTCACTGTCACTAAAAAATATAACTTCTACACTTCTCCTGGCGCTGGTCCTGACACGCTGTAAAGACCCATTTGTCAGCCCCTACGTGTCACCGCCTACAGGCTACCTGGTCGTGGAAGCCTTTATTACAGGCAACGGCCCTACGCGGGTTACTTTGAGCCGTACCATACCTGTTTCGGGTAATGTAAAACCACCCACGGAAACAAAAGCCCGGCTGCAGGTGGAAGGAGATGATAATTCCGCCTACACGCTTGATGAGCTGGGCAATGGCGTTTATGGCGTGGATGCCCTGCCGCTCAACCCCACTGTAAAATACCGCCTGCGCATCCATACCGCCGGCAATAAGGACTATCTCTCCGACTATGTACCTTTCAGGAGCACGCCGGCCATCGATAGCATCAACTGGACAGTGGATAACAGCGGCGTCAACATATTCGCCAACACACACGACCCATCCAATAATACCCGCTATTATCAATGGCAGTACGTGGAAACATGGAAATATACCTCCGGCGAATATTCCAACGGTATATTCCAGAAAGATAAACCCTTTGTCGTAGACAGAAATCCGGTGGACCAGATCTACTACTGCTGGAAGAATAATATTTCGACATCCATTATCCTTGGCAGCTCGATCAAGTTAGCACAGGATGTCATCAGCCGGCAGCTGCTTACCCACGTATCCAACGACGGCTCCCAGCTGAGTATCAAATACAGCATCCTGGTCACTCAATACGCACTGTCGGAAGATGCTTATAATTATCTGACGTTGATGCAGAGAAACACTGAAACCCTGGGGTCCATCTTCGATGCTCAACCTTCCAATATAAAAGGTAATGTCCATGGCCTTAGCAACCCGGCTGAACAGGTCATCGGATTCATCTCCGCAGGGACAGTACAGCGGCAAAGGATTTTTATCGACAGGAGTCAACTCCCGCGAGACTGGCGCTATAGTTTCAGCTGCGCGTTGCCGGATACCGTGGTGCCCCTGGATAGCGCAAAACTCTGGGCCTTTTTTGGCCCCGGCGCCCCATTTGTTCCGGTGAATATGCATTTTACCAACGGCCTCTTCGACGGATGGTCCGCCAATGGCGCCTATTGTGTCGACTGCCGTACCCAGGGAGGAGCTAATACACAACCCTCCTTCTGGCAGAATTAAAAACAATAACGACAAACAATCATCAACAGATGACAAAATATGCTCCCCTTTTTCTGCTGCTGGCCACACAGACCTTATCCTCCCTTGCTCAGGATGGGGCGCCGGCTGCCTTAAAAAAAGACCTGGACCAATACGCATCGCAACGCCTCCAGGAGAAGCTGTATGTACACACCGATAAAGAATTCTACCTGGCGGGAGAGATCTGCTGGTTCAAACTGTATGTGGTGGATGCAGGTTCCCACCACCCGCTGGACCTAAGTAAGATCGCCTACCTCGAATGGCTGGATAAAAATAACAAGCCCGTCATGCAGACAAAAATTAGTCTGACGGGTGGACATGGCCATGGCTCTCTCTTTCTCCCCCTGACCATCCGCTCAGGGAATTATAAACTACGGGCATACACATCCTGGATGAAGAACTACGGTGAAGATTGGTTCTTTGAAAAAGCCATCACCGTGGTAAATACCCATAAATCCGCAGAAACACCCGTTGTGGCAACGCCCATTAAATATGATGTAACCTTTTTCCCCGAAGGAGGCAACCTGGTGGAAAACATCAGCAGTAAAGTCGCCTTCAGGATCTCCGACCAGTACGGAAGGGGTATCGAATGCACAGGTATAGTGACAGAGGATGACCAGGACACCGTGGTCCGCTTCCGTCCTTTGAGATTTGGCATCGGTAATTTTACACTGACACCCCGTCCCGGCCATCGCTACCGCTCGACGATCAGACTGGCAGACGGTACGGCTATTAGCAACCTCTTACCCTCCGCCTATAAGGAAGGTATGGTAATGACCGTGTCGGAAGACGGTAATGACCACTTCCGCGTAAACGTACAGTCTACCACTCCCGGGTCTTTGATCTATCTTATCGCACATACCCGCCGGACAGTAAGATCTTCTCAAAGCGCCATTCTCAAAGAAGGAAAGGCCGGCTTCTTGATTGATAAGAATACCCTGGGCGACGGCATTTCTCATCTGACCATCTTCGACGGGGAAAAACACCCCATTTGCGAACGACTGGTCTTCAAACATCCGTCCAGACAGTTGCACATGAACCTCCACACGGACAAAGACAGCTATGCCACACGCCAGAAAATAAGCTTGCAGATAAATACATCAGGATCGAATAAACAACCGCTGCAGACTGACTGCTCCCTATCCGTATTCCGCGTAGATTCCCTGCAGACGGCTCCGGCAGCAGACATCGCTGGCTACCTGTATCTAATGTCCGACCTGAAAGGCCGGATTGAATCTCCGGGCTATTATTTGCACCACCCGGAAGATAAGACGGCCATCGACAACCTGATGATATCCCATGGCTGGAGAAGGTTTCGCTGGGAAGAGGTATTCCATCATACCTCACCTGGCTTCAGATACCCGCTGGAATACAACGGCGCCATCATCACAGGGTCCGTGGTAGACTCCCGTACAGGTAAACCTGCGGACAATATACAGGCATATTTATCCGTACCGGGAACAAGGACACAGTTCGCCACCACCTATTCCGGCGGCAACGGACAGGTAAAATTTGAATTGAAGGATTTCTATGGTTCTCAGGAGATCATCGTACAGACCAATCCCACCGAAGACAGCATGTACAGGGTGGACATCGATAACCCTTTCCTGGAAAGATATACCGATGGGCTCCTGTCTCCCTTTACATTGTCCCCCAACTACACAGCCCTTCTCACCGACAAGAACCTGACTGCCCAGGTAGTGAATAAATACAATGGCCCCCGGCTAAAACAGTTGCATTTCCCAGCCGCTGATACCAACACATTTTATTATAAGGCCGACTACACTTATCTACTGGACGATTATACCAGGTTCACCACTATGGAAGAAGTACTGCGGGAATACGTCATCCTGATGCTGGTGGAAAAAAGAAAGTCCCACTTCCATCTCCCGCTGTACGATATCTCCAACACGATTTCTTTTGATAGCGACCCGCTCATCCTGCTGGACGGAGTACCCATATTTGACATCGATAAGCTGATGACATTAGATCCATTGAAGATCAGACGATTGGATATGGTGCACCGGAGATATTTTTTAGGGACGGCATCCTTTGAAGGCATAATGAACTGGATCACCTATAAAGGGGATCTGGGTGGTTACACCCTTGATCCTCATGCCACCGTTGTCGATTATGAGGGACTGCAGCTGGAAAGGGAATTTTATTCCCCCTCCTATGGGGAAGGCCAGGCGCCGGAAAGCCACCTGCCCGACTTTAGGAATGTCCTATACTGGTCCCCGGAGGTTCCGGTGAACCCACAAGGCAAGGGAGAGCTAACCTTCTACACTTCCGACATCCCCGGTAAATACATCGCCGTGGTGGAAGGACTCGCAACAGACGGATCAGCAGGCAGCAGCCTGATCAGCTTTGAGGTAAAATAGGGTGTTTTTACGGTTGTACACATAAAAAAAAATCCCCAACTTTCCATTACCCTACCTGTACATCTCGACCCCTTATTTTATTTATTTAATAAACCCTTGCTGTATGCGATTTAAATCCAAGATCGTCGACAACTACCGCATTTATGCGGTCACCGGCACCAATACAGTCTCCTTTGGCATCGACTACCGGACAGCCAATACAAAAGGACTGTTGGGATTCTCCGTCAAAAGAACATATCCCGATAATACCGAGCACTTTATGCCCGGCTTTAAGGTCTTTCTAACCCATAAGGACAAGGTAACCCCCGGCAACCTGACCACCACTGAGACGGACCCCATCCAGAGCTTCGTGTGGGATGACTTCACCCTAAAGCCGGATGAAGAATATACTTACACCTTCATCCCCGTAAAAGGTAAACCCGATGACCTGCAGCAGCAAAAGCCGATCGTGATCAAAATAAGGACAGAACCCTCCTTCAGCAAACAATCACACGATATATTCTTCAATCGGGGAGTCGCCAGCAGCCAAGCATATGGACGAGAATTCAACAACACGTCACCCGACAAACTGGTCGGTAAAAAACAGCAGGATGCCTTCAACTGGCTGGGGAGAGATCTGCCGGTCGCCATCTTCCGTTTTATCGACCAGGCAAAAAAAGGCGACAGCCTGTTCGGCTGTTTCTACGAATTCAACTATCTCCCCGTATTGCAAGAGTTTAAAAAAGCCATCGACAGAGGCGTACACGTCAAATTGATCGTAGACGCAAAAAATAATAAAGATAAAACGCCCATTACACAAACAAAAGCCGCATTGACAAAGGCCAAAATACCCGCGGCAAACATCATCTACAGGAAAGCTAACAAGAACGTGCTCCAGCACAATAAATTCATGGTCTTCCTGCAGGCGGGAAAAACAAAACCCTCTGCCGTCTGGACAGGCTCCACCAACATTACGGAAAGCGGCATATTCGGTCAGACCAATGTCGGACATTGGGTACGGGATACCACACTCGCCACACTATATAAAAAATACTGGGACCTGCTGAGCAAAGACCCCGGCCCAAAAGACAACGATACGGCAGCCAATAAAAAAAAGGAAAAAACCGCCTATATCTCGGATGTAATGAATATCCAGCATGACCTCAACGGCAGCATCCCCACCGGCGTCACCCCCATCTTCAGCCCCCGCAAAAGCCTGGACATGCTGACAAAATACTTCGACCTCATCGATAAATCACAACACGTAGGCTCGATAACCCTGGCATTTGGGATAAATGCCGGCCTGAAAGACCTGCTGGAGAAACACAATGGCGGCAGTCCCATCAGTTTCCTGCTGCTGGAAAAAGAGGATAAAGCCACCGCAAAAACAAAAGACACCTTTATCCCGCTGACGGCAACCAACAACGTTTACCAGGCTTTTGGCTCATTTATAAAAGACCCCTTGTACGAATGGACAAAGGAAACCAATATGCAGCAGTTGGGCATTACCAAGTTTGTAACGTATATCCACTCTAAATTCCTGCTGCAGGACCCTTTGGGCGCCAACCCGGTGGTAATCAGCGGTTCCGCTAACTTCAGCGCAAACTCCACGACAGGCAACGATGAGAATATGATCATCATCCAGGGCAATCTGAGGGTAGCCGATATCTATTTCACGGAATTCAACCGGCTTTTCAACCACTATTATTTCAGGGCCGTCCTCTCTCAACTAAAAGATAAAAAAGTAAAGGACGACAAAAAATCATACTACCTGGACGATACGGACGGATGGACAAAAGCCTATAAGCCCGGAAGCCTCAGACAAAAGCGAGTAGACATGTACGTTAGTATGGAAAAAACCGCCACGCTTTAACCGTCCTCCCCAAAAATACATTTGTTGTTCAGAAATATATAGCATACTTTTATAATATAATCCTTTCTAGCCTACCCGCGCCTTAGACCTATCTCCGGCCTTCAGATCTCCATTTATCATCATTAAAATGCCGCCATCATGAAAAAGATCCTCTTCTTCGCCGCGGGATGTTATTTTCTTCTGTCCTGCAACAACAAACCGTCCGAACCAATGACGACTGAGCCAAAAGACACTGCCACCGCCAAAACCGCCGCAAACCCGCCACAATCGGAATTTGCAGACCCTCGCTACGCAGACATGGGCCGGAAAGGATTGATGCAAATGTCCTCCGGAGATATCAAAGGTTGGGTGGACGCTTTTACTGATGATGCCATCTTCTATTGGTCGTCGGGAGATAGCCTGGCCGGCAAACCTGCCATCTCCAAATGGTGGACGGATCGCCGCACCAATGTCATCGACAGCATCCGCTTTTCGAAAGACATCTGGCTGCCCCTCAAGGTCAACAGACCCCAGCAGGGACCGGACATTCCCGGCATATGGCTGTTGGGCTGGTATATGGTTGACGTCAAATATAAGAATGGGAAAAAACTGTCCTTTTGGGTCCACAGTGACCAGCACTTTTCCAATAATGATAAGATCGATCGATATATTCAATATATTGACAGGGCCCCCATCGTCAAGGCCGTAGGGAAATAACATACATCCCGACCCGCCGCGATGCGGCGGGTCGGGGATTTTTTTTACCTTGCCTCCCCATGAGGCCGGTCATTTATTTACTTACACTCACTACGATGTTGATCCCCGGGCTGATCCGTCCACCCGCCCCCTCCCGGGGCATAGATACCACCATAGAATTCTTTAGAACGGAAGCACCCGTCTTCTCCACTCATTGCACCAGCCTGCAGACAGCCATCCGCACGATGGACCTCCACGACGGCCGTAGCATCGCAGCTGTCCGGCAAAAACTGGCCGAATGCCGCGCGTCCTGGAAAAGGATAGAGTCCTTTATGGAATATTTCTTCCGCTCGTCTTCCCGCATCTATAACAGGGCGCCCAAATTCGAGGTGGAAGAGCCGGGTATGGAATACCAGTCGCCGCTGGGTCTTCAGGTCATCGAAACCCTGCTGTATGAGCCCAATACTCCCGGCCGGAAACGCCAGCTGCTGGAACAATCCACCGCCGTGGCCAGCTCCGCCGCCGATCTTCTCGCACTCTTGTACGACTTCCATGCCGACGATAAACAGATATTGGAAAGCCTGCGCATAGAATTGATAAGGGTCATTGCCCTGGGGATCACTGGCTATGATGCGCCTTATTTAAAGACAGGCATATCCGAATCCTGCCAATCCCTCCTGGCCATCAAACACCAGCTCGAACCATACAATCCGGACGATTCCCTCCAATACTACCTCGACAGCTCCATCGCGTACTGTAAAACACACCTCAATTTTGACAATTTCGACAGACTGACATTTCTAAAACACCTTGCCCTCCCATTACAACACCAGCTCAGCTGTCTTATCACAAAAAAACACCTCGAACTCAATACCAACGGTATACTCAATTATACCGCCAAAGACATCTTCAGCCCCGACGCGCTGAATACCCCTGTCCCGACCGACACATCCCTCATAGCCGCAGGCAAAAAATTATTCTACGACAAGTCCCTCTCCGGCAACGGGCAGCGCAGCTGCGCCACGTGTCATAACCCTGAAAAAAAATTTACGGACGGCCTTACCGCCCCCATCGCTTTCGACGGCCATAGCACATTGGATCGCAACGCCCCCACGCTTTTATACAGCGGCTTTCAACATACGCAATTCTGGGACGGACGGGCAGCTGCTCTTGAAGACCAGATAGCAACGGTGCTACAGGATCCAAGAGAGATGCGCTCTACACAATCCGGCATCGCCTCGATCGCCAGGTCCATCGCCGCCTATATCAGGACCCTCCATCCCATGAGTTCTGCCTTCGACCGCTATGTGCAAGGAGGTCCCGACAGCCTCCTCACCACAAGACAAAAAAAGGGCGCCAACCTCTTTATGGGAAAAGCACAATGCGCCACCTGTCATTTTATCCCATTATTCAATGGGCTCATCCCCCCCGACTATGCAGTAACAGAGTTCGAGGTCCTGGGCACGACCCGCACCGACAGGCTGGACAAACCACAATTAAGCAAGGACCCGGGTAGATTCAACGTATACCCT
This sequence comes from Chitinophagaceae bacterium, assembly GCA_017307755.1. Taxonomy (GTDB): domain Bacteria; phylum Bacteroidota; class Bacteroidia; order Chitinophagales; family Chitinophagaceae; genus Puia. Next base: position 26,605 of record JAFKGQ010000006.1, read on the forward strand.
TTTCCGTTCTATAAAGGGGCTTTCAAAACCCCTACCGTGAGGAACGCAGCAGTTACCGCCCCTTACATGCACAATGGCGCCTTTCGCACATTAGATAATGTAATGGAGTTTTACAACAGGGGCGGGGGACAGGGACTGGGGCTGAACGTACCTTCACAGACCCTATCCTCACACCCACTAGGGTTGACCCAAAAAGAAAAACAAGATATTATCCAATTTATAAATGCATTAACAGACGCTCCTTAACCTTAATTTAATATATCCCAGCTAATTTCGCCGATTATGAACAAGATCACTGCCACACTCTTAGTCCTTTTTCCCTTCCTCTCTTTTGCCCAGCCCCGTCCCCGTGCCAACCTCCTGCGAGGACCTTACCTGCAGGTGGCTACCCCCAATAGCATCGTCATCCGCTGGAGGACCGACGTCCTGGTAAGAGGCGTCGTCCATTACGGCGCTACCCAGGGACAACTGGATAAGACAGCCCAGGATTCTCTCCTCGTCTCTGAACATAAAATAAAGCTGGAGGGTCTGCAGCCTGGGACAAAATATTATTATTCCATCGGCGCCTGGAAAGATACCCTCCAGATAGGACCCGACAATTACTTTTCAACCCTGCCCGCCCCCGGTACGGAAGGTTCCTATCGCATCGGTGTCGTAGGGGACTGCGGAAATAATTCTGTCAATCAGCGAAATGTCCGGGATCAATTGGTCCGCTATCTGGGAGATCATTATATGGACGCCTGGGTCCTGCTGGGCGATAATTCTTACAGCACCGGCAGAGACGCCGAATTTCAATCCAATTTTTTCAATATCTATAAGGACGATCTGCTTCCAAAATATCCCTTATTTCCATCTCCCGGCAACCATGACTATTATGACGGCGACGCCGAGAGGGATGAAGTACAGAAAACCCACCAGGTCGCCTACTACCAGAATTTCTCCATGCCGGTGGAGGGCGAGGCCGGGGGCGCCGCTTCACATAACCCTGCCTTTTATTCCTTCGACCTGGGCAATATCCACTTCCTTTCCCTGGATGCGTATGGCATCGAAGAAGGCCAATATCGCATCTATGACACCCTTGGGCCCCAGGTACAATGGATAAAAAAAGACCTGGAGGCTAACCATAATAAAGGCTGGATCATCGCCTATTGGCACCACCCCCCCTATACGATGGGATCGCACAACTCCGATAAGGAAATGGAACTGGTGCACATCCGTGAAAATTTCATACGTATCCTGGAGCGTTATGGCGTAGACCTCGTCCTTTGCGGCCATAGCCATGATTACGAACGATCCAGGTTGATGAAAGGACATTTCGGCATGGAAGCCTCCTTCGACTCCACTCAACACCTGGTCAGCACCTCTTCAGGCCGCTATGACGGTACGCCCAATTCCTGCCCTTATATCAAGGAAGAAGACGCCCAGGGAACTGTCTACCTTGTCAGCGGCTCGGCAGGTCAGTTGGGTGGTAAGCAAACTTCCTTCCCCCATGAAGCCCTACCCTACTCCGACGCAACACATGGCGGCGCAGGCATGCTGGAAATACAGGGCTCTCGTCTTGACTGGAAATGGATCTGCGCCGACGGTGAGATCCGCGACCAATTCACCATGATGAAGCACAAGTCCGGAAGGAGGCCCCTCACCGTTAAAAAAGGCGACACACTCACACTCACCGCCTCCTTCGTCGGCAGCTACCAATGGAGCGCCGGCAAAGCGACGACAAGGAGCATCACCGTCAGACCCGGATCATCCAGGACCTACACAGTAAAAGACAAATTCAATTGTATACAGGACATCTTCGAAGTGAAGGTTATCAAATAACTTATCGAAGACTCTGGTAGATCAATTGCTCTACCTTGATGGCAAGATCGCCATGGCTGTTGGGGTTCTGCTGGGTCATGATCTCGCAGACCAGCCCTGCCTTCGGGTCCGCCCAATACGTGGTGCCGAAAAACCCACCCCAGGAAAAAGAGCCTTCATTCCTGGGGCCCCTTGCGCCAGACCGTTCGCTGGTGATGCCAAACCCCAGCCCAAAGTTATCGATCCCGTTATAAAGGAATGGCAGTTGACCACTGGTCATCATTTCCACGGTACGGGGAGAAAGGATCTGTTTGCCATTCCAGCGGCCGTGATTAAGCATCATTTGCAGGAATATCGCATAGTCATAGGCTGTAGCCGTAAGGCCCGCGCCACCGGAAAAATAATGCTTTGCTTTTATAGGGTATTCCGGATCTATACCCGTCTTTTCCTTTGTCCAGCGAATGACATGATGAAGACTATCCTCTGTATATACAGTCGTCAGTCTGCCCGCCTTGGACATGGGAACATTAAAATAAGTATCCTTCATGCCCAGGGGACCAAAGAGCCGCTGTGACAGAAAATCTTCCAGGTTATGACCGCTGATGACCTCCACCAGACAACCCAGCACATCCGTACTAAGACTATAAGTCCATTTCTCGCCAGGCTGGCTTCCCAGAGGCAATCCGGCCAGCGTCTTTACACGCTCCAACAGATTGGCATCGATTAGCCCTAATCCCGCGGGGATACCCGCCTTGGCATATATAGCCTTCAGCCTGTCAGTGCCGATCATGGTATAATCAAGACCCGAAGTATGCGTCAGCAGGTCGCGGAACGTGATCTCCCGCTTAGCGGGCACCGTGGTATAAGTAGTGTCGTCCGCGTGATAACTATCCAGCACTTGCGGATGTCTGAACTCGGGGATAAAGTCGGAGATAGGCTCATCCAGGTACAACTTTCCCTCTTCATAAAGAAGCATGATCGCAGTGCTCACCACCGCCTTGGTCTGGGAGGCAAGACGAAAAAGATTGTCCGGGCGCATCGGCTTACCGCTTTCTACATCCGCATATCCATAACCCTTATGATGGATCACCTGCCCGTTCTTTATCACCAGGACGACCCCACCATGTATCCATCCCTTGTCCACATACGTATTTACAAGGGTATCAATGCGGGCAAGCCGGCCATAATCGACGTCCTTTCGCGGGGGTGCGATCGTTACAATAGATTGGGAAAAAAGTATCCCGGACTGGCAGCATACGGTCATGACCAGCAGCAATAGCCGGCATTTATTGTGTATCTTCAGGCGCATAAACTCCTCCTATGCCCGTTAAATTAAGTAATTTTTATTACTATATCTATCATCATTTTTCCGTACTGTTCTGGCCTGTCCTGGCCGCCACTTTTATCGTCGCCTTCCTCCAGTTGAAGGATCAGACCTATCTGCGGAATGATCTCGCCCCAAAAGGGATCGTTTCACTCGAGTTGGGCCACACCCGCGCAGTCGACAGCGCCATCATTGCATCCTGGAAACAAGACACCGTCAATCGCCTGGCGGCAGATCCCTGCCGGGAAAAACCTCCTGTTATCAACAGGCTCCACAGGGCTCACACCGACGTGTACATGGATTTTATTTTTATACTCCTCTATACGACGTTGGGGGTGATCATCATCACGGCCCTCCAGACACGCATCGGAAAAGCAGCCCGCCCCATCAGCAATATCCTCCTGGCCCTCATGATCCTGGCCGGCATTTGTGATGTCATCGAAGATCTGGGTATGCTGACCTGGCTCGACGACGCTGTCAACCCCATCCCTGCCGGTGTCATACGCGCCATGGCCCTGACAAAATTCAGCATCCTGGGCTTTATACTTTTCATCTATCTTCCTTATACCCTTATCATGAAGGATGGAGGATTACAATGGCTCTCAGCCTACATCCGCACCAAAACGCTGCAGCTCTTCCGTTACAGGGTCATCATCCTCGGCGTGCTGATCTTTTCGCTGCCCATCTGGGTCATGGACCAGGGACAGGACCTCCTTGTAAACAGCAATTCCAGCGACACCGGCATACTGCTCTTCGTAGGCATCGTATTGATGACAGCCTTCCTCAACTGGTGGCTGGCTAAACTGTTCTTCGAAAAAGAATATAAAGGACCGGTATGCCGCATGACAGAACCCATAATCCCCGACTCCGCACAGGAAGCTTCGGAAAAAAAAGTCTCCCGATATCTGGGCGTGATCACCATTCTTATCCCCGCAACAGCTATTTTGAATGCGCTGCAGGTATTGCGGATACCCTTTCCCCTGGACATCTTTCCGCCAACAATATGGCTGGCAGCCATCCTCGGCATATTCTTCGTGCTCATCCGGTTTGACATTGCTGCCGGCATCTATCGGCAATTAACGACCCGTCTGGGCAAGACCGCAGCACAGATCGTCACCATCTCCACCTGTATACTACTGGGCCTCGTCCTGCCCTGCCTCATCAGATATCTTTTCCTCGGCCGGCAAAGCAATGCCCCCGGCTCATTATTCTGGCTCTTCTTTCATCTCCTGCTCCTGGCAACGGCATTTTGGATCTTTGTCAGCACACGCAGCTATGTTTTTTCAGCAGACAGTTGGTGGTGTAGAAAGATAGGATGGCCGATCATACTGTGCAGCGGAGCCCTGGCCGTACTTTTCACACTTTTCAATATCTTCCCCCTGACAGTCCTGAAATTAAACATCAACTATCTCACGCTCCCTGTCCTGCTGTCCGGCATCATTTTTTATATCCTCCTCGCCACGCTGCTGATAAGGGTTAGCCTCTGGTTAAAGATCAACCTCGTACTGTTCATCGTCGTCACTGATCTGATCCTGGCCATCAGTGTCCCCAATGACTATCACTCTGTACGGCTAAAACCTCAGCCCCAACCCTCTCCCTCCCTCTCTTTAAACGATTATTTTCATAGCTGGCTCCTCCATCGCAAGGATGAGATACTCAACGCTCCTGGCGAATACCCCATATTTCTCGTCAATACCTATGGCGGTGGTATCAAAGCAGCGGCCTTTACAAATATGACCCTTTCTTATCTGGACAGCACCCTGATACAAAATAGCAAAAACCATAAAAGCTTTGAACATTACGTCTTTTCCATCAGCGGCGCTTCGGGCGGCACCGTCGGCGCAGCCGTACAATGCGCCTACAGGGCCCGGTACCTGGACAGCCCCGGAGCTTACAGCCTCGATCATTTCCGGACATTTTATGGACATGATTTTCTCACGCCCGTTTTAGGCAATATGCTCGGCAGGGACATCTGGGCCTCCGCGGCAGGTTATCCCCTATGGAGAGACAGGTCCGCGATACAGGAAGGACTCTGGGAAGGATTTGGACATAGCTCGCTGGACATCAGTCTCGACCAGGATTTCAACGCCATCTGGCAAGACACCTCCGCCACCTGCCGTGCCGGTTTCGAAGTCCCCCTGCTCTTCTCCAATACACTGAATGTAGACGATGGATTAAAAGGGATCATGGCGCCCGTGGGGCTCTCACATACAGACTTCCCGGGAACTATCTTCATACAGGAAAGGATCGCTGCACTGAATACACAACGAAAAAAGGAAAAAGATCCCCCCATGTGTATGACGTTGATGACCGGCGCCTTCCTTAGCGCCCGTTTCCCCTTCATCAGCCCCAGCGGAAAAATAGGTCCCGGCTATCATTTTATGGATGGAGGAGCCAAGGACAATTCCGGGGCATCAACCTCCGAAGCCATCTTCATCAGCCTGGCCCGGCAAGGATGCCGCAGGTCCGATAAGGACACTTTGTTCACGACATTAATGAAAAAGGTTCGCTTTTATTTTGTATCCATCACCAATAGCCCTTACTATAACCCCGACACCCGCCAGATGGTGTCCAATCGCTTTGAACCCATCAGCCCTTTGGTAGGTATCATCAACAGCGGTATCAACGGCAATGCCCAGGCAGCCGACAATACCCTTCAGGTCCGTTATAATTCAGATTCCACACAGTTCCCCGGTATCAGATCAGACTATTCCGCCGTATGGATAACGGCCACCTGTGTCAAAGACGGGAAAGGGAGATTTTACTCACCCGTCCTGCCCCTGGGCTGGCAGATCTCGGCCCCTTCCCTCGAAAGGATGCGGAATACGTTTGAACAGGATATGATACAGTCTTATAATAAGGAAGGGCTGAGAAAGATACTAAAGATTATGAACGCTTTTTGATATGTCACTTTTTATAACTCTATTCATACATATTCTCGTCCATTAGTAAAATCTTATGGGTAATAGCTGGTAAATTGATTCGAAACCAATCGGGGAGCTCCATATATGAAACGAATAAAATAGGCTCTCCCTCAATAAGAATAGCCAGCACTTGATGCTCTGTTTCTGAGGTATCAATAATTTGCGCCTTATGGAACATTCCATAATGAAGGTTGAGTTTCTCCAGGTTACCGTAAAAATTGTCGGATACAGTACGGGGATCTACATAGTGTCCTCCTTCTTGCACCCTGTCGACAACACGTAATTCAGATAGACCGGTATCGCGAAGGCCCAAAAAAATTAGATGTATAGAATAACCTGCAGCCCGAAACCTGCGGGGAATATCCCAAGTTGCCTCATTCGTGAAATGTCCCTCGTAAGCAAAATCCGTTTTCGTCGCCAATGCTGTTTCAACTTTATTATCAAAAGCTTCTTCCACAAAAGCCAGTGCTAACTTTCCACACTCTTTGTGAGATTTAATCCCAGATCGCCAGAACTCCTTTCTCTTTTCTACAAACAATTTGTCACCGTCAAAAATGGGCCCCTGCTGACGGATATGAGAAGGCAAATAAGTCGGGCCGATACTGGACTTCCCGGCTCCATTGGATCCTGTTATAATATGTAATTCCGGCATGACTACAAACGGGGAAAGCCATACTTTTTACGAAGGGAATGCTCTTCAACAGAAGAAAGTGTTCGTATAACAGTGAACTCTTTAGCGGCATTTTTCAGAAAGACCAACTGGATCTTGCCATCCGGATACTCTAAGTAGCATTGATTAGTTTCCAAATCCTTGGAATTGATCATGAACGGACGACCATTTGCAAGCTTTTGCAAACGGAGCTTTTGCACCGCCTCATTACCCATTTTTTCGATGGTTTGCAGAGCTGTCATACCATATAAAGATAAGACAAAAAGGGCATTTTACCAATCCTCCCCCACTATAGCCACCGGCCCCAGCAACCCCGAAGCCAACAACGGCGAATCCTTTGTATAATGCCTGAAAGTAGTGAACGTACGTCGTCCGCTCGTCCTCGGTAACCCCTTCAATAGCCACTCCGGCCACTTCCCGTCCTTTATACCGTCATCGGGTAACCGCTCATCCCCGATCAGCCGGTTAGGCCATCTGTTTGCAACAGTAATATCCAGCTGGTTACCCCGCGTCTTGACAACATCCGTAATATCCACCCGCCAGGGCGCCGTCCACACGACCCCCAGGTCCTTCCCATTCAGCCGAACCCGCGCCATATCCTTCACCGCCCCCAGATCGAGATACAACCGCTGACCTTTACGCACCCCCGCAAGATCAAACGTCTTCTTATAATGCGCCTCACCGGAATAATACCGGATACCATCCACCTTGCTGTACGTCCAGTCATACAACGAGTCAAACCTTACACGCGCCGGTCCGCCCCAGGCCGTATCAAACGACACCGACCAGGCCCCCTTCAACACCGATATCACCTGACGCGCAGGAAAATTCTTCCCACGCCCTGCCACATCCCCCTTCCTGAACACGACAAAAAAACTTTGATAAGGCTGGAATTCCATCGGCACGGTCATACGCCCATTCTTGACAGAAAACTCTGGCAAAGACCTCGACACGGCCGTCACCGGGTCCCACAGCTCGGGCACACCGTCATGCCCCCTAAAAGACACTTCGGTCCTCACCACACTGTCCCACTTATTGGCAACAAAATAAATATCCCAATCCTGTTCCGTTCGATGTGTATAACGCAAAGGGCCATTCGACGAGAAATCCTCTACTATACCCATGGAATGCAGCACCTCCGCGGTCGCCTCATACGCAGGATATAACTCACCCGCCGTCACAGGGAGTGTCATTGCCTTCCATCCTCCCGCGACCATCGCCCGTACCTGCTCGTCACATCCCGGGTATCCCGACAGACCGGGGCTCCGCACAGGCGGCGCGCCGATCACTTTCGCGCCGTCCTTCATCAAAGCAACGATCTTCTTCAGCAACGCAGGCGTCATGGTAGCCGATGCCGGTAACACCAGCACGCTGTACGTCGCTCCGCCGGGAAAAACGATCTTTCCATCCCTCACCGACGCTTTATACAGCTGCCCCGGCGCGCATCCATCAAAATTAAAACCTCTCCGGTCCGGTAACACCTCATCCCCGTCCATGGCCGAAGCCGGCGCACGGAACACATGGGGCGCTCCCTCCAGGGTCAGGTATAGGATGTCGGCCACCGTCCGGCCCTGCTGCAGGATATATTGACATCTTGTGAGGTACCGGTGGTATCCGTCAGCCATGGACCACCAGCTCTGAGCCCTGTTCCAATGTACGCCATAAGGTCCCATTGTCACACCCGGACGGTATTTATCATCCAGGGATTGATGTTGAAAAGTATGGATCACCAGCCGGTTGATCCCTGTAGCAAAGGCCCAGTCGCCCTGGTTCTTCATCGACCCGGGAAATTGTTTCCAGCCTTCATTGTCGTCGGCCGTAAATGCTTCAGCAGGCACAAGGGACGAGCCATTCACATGTGCGATCGAGGTCGCCTCTATACAGCTGAAGGAAGAGTTGAACCCAAACCCTTTACTCCAGAATTCACACATGGGTATATCCGCCACAGCACCCAGTTCCAGGTCCGCCGCAGGGTTCATATCATAGGGCTCGATGGACAATGCCAGCCCATGCCGGTGACTATACTTCTTCACCTGTCCGGCATGATATGCCAGCACCATCTCCTGGCAGGTCTGCCGGAGATCCCAGAGAAATCGCTCGCTGACGGTAACGCTCTCCACGATATTACCCATATACACAGGATAAAAAGGCAGCGGATCATATCCCCGTCTCTTTATAAACTCCTCCCGGAAATGCGGAGTCCAGTTTTGGGCGCCCATCTCCCAGCTGTCTATATGCAGCCGTTTGAACCCGCCGGCCATCTGCATATCTGGCTCGCCCGTTTTCTCCAATAATTCGCCCACATATTTATCCAGGTGCGCTTCCAGCGACACCGTATCCATCTTGTCCACCTCGAATCCTAATCCGGGCACGGGCGCAGGACGCGTCACGGCCCCATTGTTCCGGCTCACAAACCGCAGAATGGTCCAATCCCCCGGCGGCGGGGCCCAATTCAATGTACCGTCAGGAGCAAGTTTACCGGTGACATCGATCACTTGATCCTTGGGAATGATCGCACTGGCCGGCGCCTCATCATACTCCGTCACGGCAGGAAAATAAGGCCTGACGCCTTGCTGGGAAGTATACGGCGCCCGGTAAAACAAAGCCTTCTCATCGATGTCTTTTATCTTTACGCTGGTATCACGGGTGGGAAATGCCAGCACCGCCACGTCTTCATAAAAATCATCCCACTCCTTTCTTAACGTAGGGGTCAACGTGCCATAGCCAAAGAATGGTTTCTTCGGAGCAGGTACAGGCAGCACGATCTTCTTCCCACCCAAATCTCCACTGCTCCCTGCCACAACACGAACCTTGCTGGCAACAAGATGCTGCATGGACTGAGCCGGCTTTATCCAGGGTCCGCCGCTGCCGGCCCAACCCGGCCCCGTACCCAGCGTGATCTCTATCCCAAGCCGCTCACCCTCCCTGACGGCATGTTTGAACAGCTCCTTCCATTCGTCACTAAGAAAATCCACCGGCCCCCGGGGTACGCCTACATTGACCTCCAGGAATACTACATTACCGATGCCAACCCTTTTCATCGATTCCAGGTCGGCCGTCATAGCGGCCTTGGTACGGTTGCCATCCATAAAGTACCAGTAAACGCCCGGACGCGCCGCGGCAGGCGGGTGTAAAAATCCGGTCCGGATACTATCAATACCAACAGGTTTTACGATGGATTGCGCTTGCAGACAGGAGATGCCCGCAGCCATGACAAGCATAAGGGAGAAGACTTTCATGGGAGGAAATTACCCATAAACATCCGATCCGGCATCCTGTAGCGTCCTGAACAGGCTATCGCACATCCAGCAGCTCTACTTCAAATATCAGCGTACTGTTGGGACCTATCTGTGCGCTGACTTGTCTGTCGCCATATCCTAAATGCGGGGGTATAAAAAAACGCCACTTGCTGCCTGTGGGCATAAGTTGCAAACCTTCCGTCCACCCCTTGATCACTGCATTCAAAGGGAAAGTGGCCGGTTGTCCACGCTTTACCGAGCTGTCGAACACCGTTCCGTCAATAAGCGTACCGTGATAATGACAGGTGACCTTATTCGTAGCCAGTGGCTTGATCCCCGTGCCCTCGCTGATGACCTCGTATTGTAAACCGCTGGGCAGGGCAACGATACCAGGCTTATTCTTATTGGCCGCCAGAAATTCCTCGCCCGCCTTCAGGTTTGCGGAGGCTTTTTCATTTTTCATATTAAACAACCTGTCTGCGATACCCATAGTCTGATTTTTTTGGCTAATTTACGACAATATGCAGCAATTGATCACCGGTATCCACCATGTTACGGCCCTGACCAGCGACGCGCAGAAAAACATTGGCTTCTACGCGGGCATATTAGGCATGCGGCTGGTGAAAAAGACCGTCAACTTCGACGCAAAAGAAGTATATCATTTTTATTACGGCGACGAAACAGGACAGCCGGGCGGCATCCTTACTTTCTTCCCCTACCAGGGGCTGGTAGGCGGACGGCATGGAAAAGGCATGCTCAATACCTCGGCATTTTCGTTGTCCATCGATTCTCTCGATTATTGGACAGACCGTCTCAGCAAATTTGATGTCAATTATAAAGCTCCGCAAGAACGATTCGGCAATGAAGTGGTCATCTATTTTGAGGATTTCGACGGCCTGGGTCTGGAACTTGTCTTCACCGACAAGGATAAAAGACTGGGGTATATTCACGGACCTATCCCTCCTGAGCATGCTATCAAAGGATTCTTCAACGTGGAGATAGGACAGGAAGGGTACGAGCGCACCGCCGGCCTGCTGACTGAACAGCTGGATCATACGCTTATTGCAGAAAAAGGCAATCGCTTTCGCTTTGCCGCCGCCGATGCTCCGGGTAACTACGTCGACATCGTCTGTATGCCTGACAGCCTCAGGGGATTATCCGGCAGCGGTACCGTACATCATATTGCTTTTGCCACTCCCACCCGCGAAACACAGGATCAGGCTCGCTCGCGGCTGATACAACGACAGCTCAACCCAACGCCCGTGCTCGACAGGAACTACTTTACATCCATCTATTTCAGAGAGCCGGGAGGCGTCCTGTTCGAGATCGCCACCGCAGGCCCCGGCTTTCAGGTGGACGAACCAGAGGATCAGTTGGGACAATCCCTCAAACTGCCTGCGCAATTCGAAAAAGATCGCGCGTCCATCGAAAAAGCCCTGCCTCCCATAACCATCGATCTCAGCAAATACGAGTAACTTTACATCATGGAAGACCTGGTCATCGCAGTCAATAATATCGAAGAATGGCAAACACTCAACGACACGGATAGCCTGGGACGTGTGTTCCGAAGGGCCCAAAGCGTACTCGTCGGCGGAGGAAAAGTTGTGCTGGAAAGAGTCCAGCCTTCCGGACAACGTTACAAATTCGAAGAGTTCACCACCCTGGAGGACCTGGAAGCATATAAAAAGAATGTATATAAGTACCTGAGGGACGACGCCTGAAATTGTCAATGATCAAATTAGCATCTATAATCTTACTCATATTTTTGTTCCATTCCTGTATTTACAAAGCCGGGAACAGGGGTCCGGATATCAATTACGGCTGGGAAACAAATATTTCGCCGTACTATATAAAAAAATACATGAGAACAATAGATACTTTTTATGCAAATAGGATGTTGATCACCTCTGAAATAGTAAATTATCCCGAAAACTTTATACCCGTAACCGATAGTGTTGCAGGCTGTAAATATGTCATAGAGTTTAACGGCATGGATAGTTTGAGCTCTCTAAAGCTAAATTATTTTGATCTGGCGAGTCTGTATGATTTTCACAAACAAAAATGGGTAAAAAGTAGAGATAGTTTAAAAAATAAAGAATTAGACAAACCCCTGCTCTAATATATCTTACGGCAGCCTGGCTACCAACCTTTCCGGCGACAACCGCAGCACCCAATAAATGATCTTCCATTTAAACCCCGGCACGATAGTAAATCGACTGCCCGCATCCACCACCGCCTTTGCAATAAAAGCAGGCTCCAGCATCAATGATTCCGGCAATCCCAAACCCGCCGTCATCTTGCTTCGGATATAGCCCGCCACGATCACATTCACCTTGACGCCCCGTTGAAAAAGATATTGACGCATCCCCGCCAGATATTGCGTAAAAGCCGACTTTGTACTGCCATAAATAAAATTACTTTTCCTCCCCCGAACACCCGAAAGGGAAGACAAACCGATGATCCTTTCCAGTCCCGGGTTATCCTGATCCGTAACAACGATATTCAGGATGGAGACAGCCCCGGCATAATGGACCTTCATCATCTGGAATGCCCCCTCCCAGTCCCCCATCGCCTCCAGGTTGTCCCGGAGAAACCCCGCCGCATACACGACGATATGCGGCTTTTCCGGCAACGCCTCATAAAAGGCCCGATGACCTCCAAAGTCCGTTGCATCAAAATGCAGCACCGTCACCCGCGCCGGATCGGACACCGACCTCTCGACATACTCCCGCAATTCCACCAGGTTCCGGGATGCAGCCAGCACCCGGTAGCCCTTCAAAACATACTGCGTAATTGCCGCTTTCGCCACGTCCGAATTAGCGCCTAGCAGTAATACTACCTTTTCTGAATTTGGATACATAGAAGGCAGTAAAGGTATTCAAATTAGTCAGCATTTGTATATGCCAGGCTCCATTGGTCTTTCCATTCCACATACGGAAGACCATCTTTCCACCGGACGGGTAGCCAGAGATAGCGGCTGTCTTTCAGATCTTTTGGGTTCCATTGGTCTGCAATAAAAATAAAATCACTTTTTTTCCCGGGCAAGGGCAGCACATAGGCCGATTGCCCGCCAAAGGTCAGGTCCGCATTCTTGCCCCGCATAGGGTTACCCCTCCGTTGCCATGGGCCAAATATAGACGCCGATGTATAAAGACTTGCTTTATTGGGAGCCCATCCGGTGCAACCACTCGTGATCAGGTAATATCCCCCCTGGTATTTAAAGACGGCAGGCGCTTCCTGGTGGTCCCTGGCAATGAGGCTGTCCGCAGAAGTGACCGAGAGATAATCGTCCGACAGACGGGCGATACGCAAGTCATAGTTCTCCCGGGAAGAATAGATATGATAGGCTGATCCGTCATCATCCACAAACAAGGTCATATCCCTTGACATATTTTCGTTGGGTCGGAAACTGCGGATATACCGGTACGGCCCCGTTACCCTATCGCTCACAGCCACCGCGGCCCTGGCTGCCTTATAACCCTGTCCTCTCAATTCCAGATGAAACCATAACACATATTTGCCCGTCTTCCTGTTATAAATAACCTTGGGGCGCTCCATCACACATCCTTCTGCGATCTCACTGGTGGAGTCCCGGGAAAGAGACAACGCTTCACCCTCATACTTCCAATGATACAGATCTTTTGAAGAATAAACATTTACGCCTCGCGATAACTGCCTGTCACGCTTTTCGCCAAACCAGTAATATCTGCCCTTGTCCCATAAGATACCCCCTCCATGCGCATTGATCACTTCCCCCTTGTCATCCGTCCATACCTGTCCCGGTGTGAATCGATTGGTCTGTCCAAGACCGGCAATGGCGACAGCCATTACAAATACTAATAAAAAGAATTTATACATACTTACATTTTTAAAGACGGTTTAAAACAGGCTTATCAACTGCGTGCAGCTCTTTCACCTCCGGCTTGATCAATTCCAGCACCACTACTTCATTCCGGGCCTTCTTCAGCCACTCTCCGGGCACATACAAGGTCTGCTGCGGCCCCACCGACCAATACCTTCCCAGGTTATGTCCATTGACCCAGACCACTCCCTTCCCCCACGGCCGCATATCCAGGTACGTATCCCCCACCGCAGGCAGATCGAACCATCCCCGGCGCAACACCGGCGCAGCATCCTTCTCCACAGATCCAGGAACCCCAAACTTCAGGTCCTCCAGCCCATGAAAAGGTAATCCATACATCTCCCACCCTTTTATCTCATCTCCGTCAAACTCCACCTTCTCCGTAATGCCTTTCTTATTCTTTTCCAGATAAGGGCCAAAATTGATCCTTCCAAGGTTCTCCACCAGGATCTCCAGCCGCACTCTTCCGGCAGGCAATTGCAAACGCAAACTATCCTGGCCAAGCCGCCGATCCAGGGTCCCTGCCGTCTTGCCATTCACCATCACCAGCGCATAATCCCTCACCTCCTTCACCCGCAAAACGCCGGACCGGCCCCCCTCGACAAAAGACCGGTACAACACAAAACCATAATCCTGCTTCAGGTCCTCAAAAGTCAACGGGGATATATGACGTACAGGAACAGGTAACACATCCGGCAAACTCACCGCCTCAGACAAAATAATAGAAGGTATAGCAATGGCAGGCTTCGCAGCGGGCACTGACGGCAGCTTCACCCCCGCGGGCAGATGTCTCCCGATCACCTCGCGGAACAAACGGAACTTATCCGTAGGATTACCCGCCTCATCCAGGGGGGCATCATAATCATAGCTGCTGATCTGAGGTTCATAGGGGCTCTTGTCATTATAATTCGCACCATTCATAAAACCACGGGTGGTACCCCCATGGAACATATACATATTGATCGATATGCCCGCCGACAATACCGAGTCCAGTCGTCCTGTATACCGCTCCGCAGGCACCGTATGATGCGGCGCACCCCACCAGTCAAACCACGCGGGATACCACTCGGCAATATAAAAGGGGCCCTTGCCTCCATGATTTTCCCGTATCAGTCGCTTCACTTTTGACGGGTCATCCACCCCATTGATAGCCGGTAGCAGACCCTGCAAATGACCGCCCCCGATCGCCGGCTCCGGGTCACAGGTATACAACAATCCATCAAAGCCTGCTTCTATAAACATTTTCCGGTTAATATCCAGATACTCCTTGTCATCGCCATACGACCCATACTCATTCTCTATCTGCACCATGAGGATATTACCTCCATGATTCACCTGCAAAGGAGCCAGCTGACGCCCCACCTCCTTAATATATTGCTCATACTCATAAAGATATCTCGGCTCCTTACTGCGTACAACAAGCCCTTCTTCATTCTGCAGCCAATAAGGATAACCGCCGAACTCCCACTCGGCGCATACATAGGGACTTGGACGAAGGATAACCCACAAACCTTCTTCCTGCGCCATCTGCACAAACGCCCGCACGTCATAATTTCCGGAAAAATCAAACACCCCCTTCTGCGGCTCATGCACATTCCAGAATACGTAGGTACCGATGGTATTCAACCCCATCGCCTTCGCCATCTTCATGCGGGCCCGCCATGCCTCCCGCGGCACCCTCGTATAATGCATCTCCCCCGACACCATCTGGAAAGGCCTGCCATCCAGTAAAAATGCCGCGTCACTTAAAGTAAACCGGTGCCGGCCAGCCGGCACTCCCGTCCCCTTAAGAAGCATCCGAACCTCTGCCTGAGGATCACGCGGCCTGTCCACATGATGGTCGAAATAATGATTATTATTAAACCATACATGATTGCTTTTAGACAATACATAATCACCTGCTCCGGCCCCATTCGCGTAAAAGACATTATCATCAAAAAATGTACTGTCCGCATAGCCGTGCCAGTTACTAAACTCGATGAGCGTGCTGTCCTGCCCCTCCACCTTCCGCGGAGTATAAATTATATTATTATAGATACGCGTATTGACCGCAGGACCCGCTATATGAAAGACAGGCGAAAACCCGGCATGCCTGCCTTTTCTCCGCCCGCCGTCATTTACACTGATGTTACCATGGACGATCGCGCCTGTATTGCCACAACTGTTGGGAGGAGCAGCGCTGCCGTCATTACACACCAGCAAAAACCCTCCCTCGTTGTCATGACTGTAATTATACCGGATCACCGTATTCCGGCAATTCCAGTCGGCATCGAACCCCTGTCCATCCCACGGAGCTTTATGATCGCTCACTTCGTTGTATTGCACCAGCGTATTATCACAGCTCCATGGCCAGATACCGGCGGCCGCCTCTCCTTCAGGCAGCATTCGCGGACAGTTGCGCATGACATTGCCTTCAATTAAGGCGCTATCACAGCCGGTGGGGACGATCCCATCACCAGGCACACCATCCAGCAAATTTTTCCGGATAACTACACGCAGGTTGGGAAACCAGCTCGCTCTTTTCCAATATCCATTTATAAGGATCCCATTGCGTTCACAATCTTTTACCGTGCAGTTTTCAACAGAGATATCATCAAACCGCGAAGGAACAGCCTGTCCCTCATTCTGGAAAACGATCCCCGCTCCTCCGCCTTCCTTTTTGACCAGGCTGCCATTGACATGATGCACATCGATGTTTTTCAGGTGGATGGAGCGCGCAGTCCCGAAATCCTTTATATGGACAAGAATACCCGTCCTGTGCGGCTTCCTTTCCGCACCATAATTAGAGACATCCAGGTTTCGAACTTCCAGGAACTCCGTATTGGATACATCGATGGCGGCATCGAACATACCACCCGCCGCTATCCGCGGCTTATACCCCGATCCGAAAGAATCGATGATGACGGGGCGACCCACCGGCACACCCCGCCCACCATCCTTTATGCTCAATTGTCCTTCATAGGTTGCCCCAGCCTTAAAAAGCAGCCGCTCACCCGGCTGAAAAACATGCTTGTTCACCTGTTCAAGCGTACGCCAGGCCCCGGCAGGCGATAACCCTGTATGATGATCATCGCCGTTTATTGCATCAATATAGAACGTTTTTCCGGGTACCCTCTGCGCTATCACGACTATCTGAAAAAAACACAGTACAACCAATAATCCTTTCCGTTGCATCAAGCTATAAATGTTTTGGATAATTATACAAACTGACTTTTGTCGATTTAATCCCCTGCTGGTCCTGGACATAATTAACAACCACCCCGATCGTCACACTGGTCGTACCGTTCAATTGAAAGGTGATCGCTTTCTGCGGCGCGGCAATCTGCTGATACAGGATGGCGCTATTATTCAGGATATTACTGTAATCGGGTAAAGTATCAGCGATAGTGCTCACCACCACATAGCAAGGGTCCTTTGTACCCTGCCATTTCCAACTACCGCCGGAAGGATCAAAGGAATAAGTCCCCGCGGGTAAGGAAATGTTCTGGTAAAGCTTCCCATTCAGGATCTGTGGCGATCCCCAGCCGGATTCAAGATCCATCGTCTGACCATCGCCATCCTTGGAATAACCGCCATACCCTCCATGACTCAGCGCGGCGGCATTCGCTTTCCAGCTCTGCAATGTCCCCCACCTGCTCCCATTCATGACGCTGGCGATAAAAGGATTGCCCGGATTAAGGACGTACTGAGCAGTGATATCCACTGCAGGCCCGATGACCAGGGCATTTACGTCTAATATAACAATGGTGACGCTTAAGGCATTATTCAACACATATTTGGTAGGATCGGCCAATCTTACCGCCAGGACCAGATATTTTCCCACATAGGCATCCGATTTTAGCTGGCCGATATCCACCCCCAGGTCAAAACTACCCGAACGGGCGCCCTGTGACACATCCAGAGTCGTGGGAATAGTGTACATGGCGGCAGGCATCAGCTTGTAGAGCGCCGTATCCAACACCTTACTGTCAAACAGCTGCTGGATGGTATCATTGTCTACCTTAATGCCTACCGAATACGCATCACTAACGGGGCCGGACAGGGTCGCACCTAAAATAACGTTCAGCCTGTTGCTTTTTGTATCCAGATAATAGTTATAGGTGGACGAATCACTGCCCGAAGGCACAGGATAATTGTTATTGACGCCCCCCGATTTATTGATAGCCTGGGGCATATAGATCCTGGAAAAGCCATAAAGTTTTTTGGAATCGTCCTTCTTACAGGATACCGGCGCCATGCCGGCGGCCAGCACAAGGGAAAATACTATAGTTATGTGATTGAGTCGCATACTCATTGTTTTAAAAGTTTACAGAGAAAGGATCTCACCATCCGGTGTTCTGTGTAAGAACACCTTTTGATTTGATGACCTCCGGCTGCGGAAAAGGATAATAATACATTTTGGAAGCATCGAATACCCTGTTCTCGACAACTTCCGGAGTATATACGAACTGACCCGACCCATCTTTCGTCACCAGCACCCCATGCACCGGCTGATTAAGCACGGTAGCCGCATCCTTCCACCGCAGCAGGTCCCAATAGCGGTAATTTTCAAACGCCAGCTCGATCCTTCTTTCATGCTTTACCGCGGCGCGGAATCCTGCCTGGTCCGCTACGGCAACAGCGGGCATGGCCACGCCCGTCCGGGCCCTGACATTGTTCAAAGCCTGCCGGGCTGTCAGCCCATATCCATGATCATCGTCCGGGCCATAGGCCTCATTCATGGCTTCCGCATATTCCAGCAATACCTCGCCATAACGGAATACAGGCCAGTTATGCACCTGCGTTCCGCCCTGCACCAGGTTCAACCCGTCATTGAGGAACTTTTTCAGATAAAATCCCGTTTTGGAGGCATTCGTTTTGCTCATATCGTCTGTCCCTCCCGGCGACTGATCTATCTTTCTGGCATTCCAGGTAGTGTCATTCGTCACCACCGTATAATACAGTCTCGGGTCCCTGCCCGCATATGGCTTGGCAGGATTCGCCACTGCAGTGTACTCATAATCCGACACCAGGTCCTGTGTAGGCGTGAGCCCACTGCTGCCACCCGGCGTACCGATAGGATAATTATTGATTTCCAAAGCATTGTTCGCCATATACCGGATGGCCCAGATGGTTTCATTGCTGGTGAGCGTATTGTTCTGCAGAAAATAATTTCTGTAATCGCTGTGAAGGCCATAACCTCCCGCCCCCTGTGCAAACACGATGACGTCGTGGAGGGCCGTGGCAGCCTTCTGCCACTTGGCGACATCGCCTCCACTGTTGTGCAGGGGACTGGCTGCATATAACAAGGCCCGGGCCTTCAGCGCCAGCGCCGCCCCCCTGGTGAGCCGGCCGTCATTGCTGGTGAAAGAGGAAGTCTTCCAGTTCGCCTGCAGCGTATCTTTGTAGCTATCCACTTCACTGACGATGAAATTGATGATGTCGTCATAGGAACCCCTGGGTAGGTTGGTATTATCCGAAATACCCAGCGTTTTGGTCACCAGCGGCACACCCCCGTAACGCTTGGCCAATTCAAAATAGAAATAGGCCCTCAGTATATGCGCCTCGGCCCGGTACCACCCCATGTTCAACGTATCATTGGTATAATTGATCTTCCCCGTGGACGACACCGTGTCCCGGTTCAGAGCCAGGAAGCTTCTGTAATTCGGCGATTGCTCGATAAAGTAATTGGCGGCCCTGATACCCATGTAGTAGACGCCATAATAGTTGTCCGGGTTATTCACGGCATTCCAGCTCCCGTTATCAAAAAGCTTTACAGAGCTGTTGACACTCGTGTGCACCGCCTCATCCGAAACAGCCGCAAAAAGATTGTTGTCCATAATGGTAAATTCATTACGGATAAGGACATACGGCGCATTCGCCAGCGACACCAGCGTGGCATAGTTTGAGTTAAGCGTCTGGTCCGTCTGGGATGTGTCGATCTTCGTGTCCAGGAAACGCTTGCTGCAGCTGGTAAGAACCCCGGCAAGCGAGCAGGCTGCGACAACAGTATATATCTTTTGTAAGTTCATGAACGTTTTTTTAAAAGGTTAATGAAATGCCGGCATTATAAGACTTCAGGCCAGGGTACCCGGCATTTGTTTCCGGATCTATGTTATAGTGTTTGTTCAGGTAAGACCAGCTCACCGGGTTGACAGCATTCACGTAGACTCTTAATTTTTCAAGCCGCATCCTTTTCAACACCGCAGCAGGCAGATTATACCCCAGCTCGATATTACGCAGCCGGATAAAACTCCCTTTCTTTATCCAGAAGCTCGAAGCCCTGTAATTGTTGGTATTGGCCTGGGTGCTAAGCCGCGGATAGTCCGCAATCGCCCTGGTGTCGATGTTCTGGCCCGGGTAATAGGCCCAGGCATTCTTTGCAATGGGATACACATTGATATTGCCTGCAAAGGCCACCGTCTGGTAATACGCCGTCGACAGCAGGTTGACGCTGCTGCCCGCAGCCCCCTGGAACAAGGCGGTCATATCGAACCCTTTAAAGTTGAGGCCCGCATTGAAAGCATAATTGAGAGAAGCATAATTAGGATCCCCGATCTTCGTAATATCATTCTGGTCCACCTTCCCGCTGTGATCCAGGTCCGCATATTTGAGATCACCCGGCTGTACGGCGCCAAAAGCCGGCGTTGGAATACCCGCCTTTAACGTTCCGTCGGCATTGAAGTCCGTAATATCATAAAACCCATTTGCTACAAGACCCATTTGCGCGCCCAGCGGCAGACCCGTTGTTTTGTTAAAACTATTCACCGTTGGTATCTCCGCCTGGAAATCGATCCTGTTCCTGGCGTATGAAGCCATGATGCCTGCCATATACCCCACCGGTCCCAGCTGATTGCTATAACGGGCGCTGACCTCAAAACCTTTATTCGTCATCTTCCCTATATTGGAGTAAGGCAGGGCGGCGCCATACACGAGCATCAGGTTATTATTCTGCGTTATGATACCGCTGCGTTTGTCTTCGAATACATCCAGGGTAAAAGAAAGGTTCTTCCATACGGTGATATCCAGACCCGCATTGTATTTCATGCTCTTCTCGGCAAAAATGTCCGGACTGGCCGCATTGCCGGGTATCACCCCCGTATTTGGCGTCAGCGAAGTACCGGTGAAATAAGTCCCGCCGGAAAAATAATATTGCTGGTATAAATAACGACCGTTGTTGGATTGATCATTCCCCGACTTGCCGGCTGATACCCGCAGTTTTAAAAAGCTCACCGTTGCATTGTCCTTAAGAAAAGACTCGTTGGAAACCACCCATCCCGCTCCGACGGCCGGGTAAAAACCCCAGCGATGCCCGGGAGCATAGTTGTCCGATCCGCTCCAGCCAAATGAAAAGTCCAGGAGATAACGCGCATCATAAGCATAATGCAGCCGCCCGCCCATGTTTACAAAATGATAAAAGATATTGTTACCCGTATTCAGTCCGGGATTGTTGGTGCCATAGTCCGTTATAAAGTTACTGGCATAATAATTCAGGACGCCGGAAAACGCATGCACCCCGATGGTCCTGTCATAGCCGGCCGACAGGTTCACCTGCTTCCAGTCATATTGGTCAGTAGGTGCCGAAGCATTCGCCGTTATATCCGTCGTCTTGTCGGTAGTGGTTTGCACACCATTGTAGTAACGGGAATAAGTAGCCGTCTTGCTGGTGGACACCCTTGACCAGGTATTAAAAGACACCGCCTCATTCAGGTACAGACCAGGCGTAATAAAATCAAGCTTTTCTTTTAAGTTGAAATTGGCTTGTAAGGTCCTGTCATGCGTGGAAGCCCACCCCAGACCCCTCAGCGAAGCAACAGGGTTATTAGAATAGATCGTGGTGCCCGACCATCCGCCGGTGGCAGGGTCCTTCACGGGGTATATGTTCGATGGATAGGTCGACATATTCTGCCAGAGCTGCGGGCCATTGTAATTAGGATAGCGGCGGTCCTCTATCCTGCCCCCCAGATCCACCCGGGCCTCAAATATCTTAAAGAAATTGAAGTCCAGGTTACTCCGGACCTGGTAACGCTGGATCCGCGCATTGGAAGTGGAATTGGTATTGGCAACGTCGTATAAACCTCCCTGCTGCATATAATCAAAGACCAACCCGTATTTGGTAGTGGTATCCCCGCCGGAGAAAACGACATTGGCATCCGTGTACAACCCATTCTTCTTAAGCGTCCGGTCATACCAGTCCACGTCGGTGCCGGTGCCATTCTTATACGCCTGTAATTGAGCGTCGGTATACGCGGGCGTCCAATTGAACTGATAGCCATTCAATGAATAATTGTCATTGCTGACAGCTTCATTATACAGCCGTGCATAATCATAGGAACGATACGGTTTGTTGATACCGATGGCCTGCTGCAACCCGGTCACCGCCTGCACCTGTACCCTGGATTTACGCACCGCCCCCCTTTTGGTCACTACCCATAGGACCCCATTGGCCCCCTTCATCCCGAATGTCGCCAGCGTGACAGGATCCTTCAGCACGGAAATGCTCTCGATCTCGGCAGGGGACAAATACTGGAAGAATGAGCTGGCAGTCTGAAATCCATCCACATAGATCACCAGGCTCCCGTTGTCATAAGTTCCCCACCCCCTGATGGATAAAGTGGCCCCGTCATAACCCGGCTCGCCCGAACCCTGTTTTACAAATAAACCCGGCAGCCGGCCATACAAAGTATTGGTAAGATTGGGTACAGGCGTTTTATATAAGGTTTCACCACTGACGGCATTAACACCCGAAGTGTCATTTTTAGACAAAAGCATGCTTGTCTGGGCTGATACCGAAGTGCAAAACAGATTGCATGCCGCCCACAGCAGACCTGCTATAGCATGTATGATAATTTTTTTCATAATCGCAGTTTATTGTTCCGGCACTCACTCAGTAGCCAGGGTTTTGAATAAGATATCCTTTATTGATCTCCGCTTGTGGAAATGGGTTCAGGTACTCCTTTGGCGCCCAAAAAGCCTGGTACAATACTTTGTCATTATAGTTGGTGTTGCCCGTGAGCAATACGCTGCCCCCATTATTGAAAGCAAAAGTCCGGATGGCGCCGCCAAGAATACCGTTGGCGATATCAGACAGCTTCCAATGCTTGACATCGTGGTAACGATAATTCTCATCAAAGAATTCCACCGCCCATTCACGTTGTATGATCGCCCGGAGCTTTGTCTGATCCGTCTCCGTAATAGCCGGCAGACCCGCCCGAAGGTGGATCTTATTCAATTTGCTGAGGGCTTGTGGCGCCTGTCCCATTTCATTATAAGCTTCCGCGGCGCTTAAATAGGCCGCCGCCAGACGGAAGATGGGAAATTCGAACCAGGCCCTTGAACTGGCTTTATAATAGAACTTGGTAACCCGCGCACAACCAAAGCCCTGTCCGCCGAAAGTGCTTGAATTTGTCCAGTTGACATCCCCCGGGTTGCTCCAGGCATCCATCTGCCACGGCTGAAAACAGACCCTGAACCGGGGCTCCAGTTGGTTCATCCGGGTAGTATAGTCAGAAAAGGGGGTCACCGTACCCACGGCCGGCCAGGTTTGGTCGGTGCCGTCAGCGTTATAATAATTCGCGAGATAATTCGTCGTAAGCACATTGCCCTGCGCCTCCCATACACGCGTATTGTAAAAGGCATTCATCGGCAGGTTATTCCAGTTGCCTCCATCAAACAGCGTAGTATTCCTGAATTTATAGGCAAGCAGCACTTCCGGGTTGCTGGGCAGGGACGTGGCCGTACCATAGTCATCCAGGGGATTGCCCGTATTGATGATGGAAGCGCCGCCGTTGGTTTCAGCCTCCGTAATCACCGCCTCGCTGGCGGCAGCGGCCGTCGACCATCTGGCAGCGTCCGCACTACCCAGACAGATCAGCTTGTTATTAGCCCCCATATCCAAATAAGGTGTCCCCGTATTGAACAAGGGACGCGCCGCATACAACAACGCCTTGGCCTTGATGGCTAACACAGCCGCCTTTGTCATCCGGCCTTTGTAAGTATCCGGCCATTGGGAGGGCAGCACAGCCGCTGCCTGGTCACACCAGGAAACGATCGTGTCCAACACCTGCTTTAAAGACGCCCGGGGTATAGCCAGCGAATCAGTAGCCAGCAGACTCTTGCTGATGATCGGTACCCCGCCGTATATGATAAACATCTGTTCATACCGGTAGGCAATCAATGCCTGCATTTCCCCTCTGATAACCGCTTTGTCGGCATCCGACATGTCCTTCACCTTACCGATGTTCTCTTTTACCAGGTAAGCCTGGCGGATAGGTGAAAAATTCCAGGCATACCCGTCCATGTCCTCACCGGAGCCACTGGCCGTAAGCCCATTCAACACAATGTCTTTGGAAATAGTCCAGGCCCAGCCATAATTCATGGCGCCCGACAGGTTGTCCTGGATCATGGCATTCCAGACATTGTTGTACGGCAATCCCTGGGAAAGACAAATTTTATATGCATTGGCGACGGCGCCCTGCGCTTTTACCGTAGTGGAAAAAACGGAATCCACCGTCGTGGCATTGGAAACAGGCATTTGAAGAAAGTTCTTCTGGCAGGCACACACACCGATGGTCAGGCTGAGTACAATAAAATAGATTGATTTATATCTCATTGCTTTCATTTTGAAGGAAATTAAAATTGAATGTTCAGACCCATATTGTAGGTCCTGGTCAGCGGGTAGAGATATCCCATATTATTCTTACCCGTATCAGACTGCTCCGGGTCGATCCCTTTCAGGATCTTCGTATCCCAGGTAAAAAGATTGTTGCCATTGGCATAAATCCTGATGCCCTTTATGTTCGCCCGCTTAAGAAAGGAAGACTGTTGCCGGAAAGTATATCCTATTTCCAGGTTCTTCAATCTTTTAAAATCATTCGGTTTTAACCAGAAAGTACTGAGCACCGCATTGTTAGGTCCGCCGCCGCTGAAGGATATCGAAGGGTAGCTGATAGGCTGTCCCTTGGCATATTTATCTGCCGTCCAATGCCCATCATAAGCAGATTGCAACACCTCACCCACATTTTTCGCAAAAGGAGAGCTGAGAATATATCCATATTGAGGAAAAGAACCCTTAGCCGTCCCGATGAAAAGCGCTGAAAGATCAAACCCTTTATAAGAAAATCCTACAGACAGGTTGTAAGCCACCTGCGGAATATTGGCATAACCGATAGGCACCTGATCCTTTTCATCGATAACGCCATCCCCCGTAACATCCCTGTATTTCAGGTCCCCCAGCCGGGCGTTGTTGCCGTATTTATTGTAGGGTCTGTCATTCAGCTCTTTTTGCGTATTGTAGAACCCATCCGTGATCAACCCTTTATACTGACCAATGGCATACCCCGTGGCATTCATCCACGAATAAGGATAGGGAGCTTCCGACTGATACTCGATCTTATTCCTGGCATATGAATAGTTGCCCTTGATAAAATAGGAGACTTCGCCGATCTGGTCATCCCAGCCCGCCTCGATCTCAAATCCCCGGTTGCTCACCCTGCCCAGGTTAATAGGAGGCGTCAGACTTTGGGAAACACCATAGCTGGCAGGTATGATCCCTGAGGTCACCAGGATATTATTGCGTTTTTCCTGGAACACGGAGGTGGTCACGGAAAGTTTGTTATTGATAAATTTAAGATCGGCGGAGATATTGATCTTTTTTGCTCTTTCCCAGGTCACCAGCGGGTTCCCAAGCGTCGCTTCGGCTGACCCGGTATAGTACGGGTTGCTGGTGGAGCCGTTGCTGTTGCCGAAATAATAACCCGATGCGCTGGTGGTCCAGGTATTGGGAAGATACAGATAGCGCCGGTTGTTTATCTGGTCATTGCCTACCTCGCCATAAGAGCCCCGGAATTTCACCCAGGTCACCCATTTGTTCTGTGGGAAAAAAGGCTCTTCGGAAAGTATCCATCCGGCCGACACTGCCGGGAAATACCCGAATCGTCTGCCCGGCGCAAAATTCTCCGTACCGTTCAGTCCCATGCTGAACTCCGCCAGGTACCGTTCTTTAAAATTATACGTGGCACGCCCAACCAGACCCATCAAGCCGGAAGGTGTATTATAGCCCTGCGTGTTATCCGTATATCGCTGCGCATTCCCAAGTACCAGCCCTGACACATTATGCACGCCAAAACTATGGCTATAGTTAATGGCTGCTTCCAGGTATATCTTACGCCACGCCCCATTGCCCTGGTTATCCGATGTAGATACGGGGTTTAGCACGCCTCCTATAAAAAGTATATTCGCTGGATTGGAAGGATCACGCATGGCGCTGTAGGTAGGGATGCTGTTGGTCTGGGAATACCCCTTCAGATAGCTGTCATCATATGCCACCGTAGCATGCGCCTCCAGTCCCTTCGTCAGATAGCCCATCGTATGTCTTAGGGTTACGGCGCTGGTAAGAGTAGTGGTGTACATGGTGCGTGTTCCCCCTGTCAGCAGTTGGGCCAGGGGCGTATAGCCCGTGCCACCCTTTAAAGCCAACGGATTGGTAGGATCGCCCGCTACCCCGATAAAGCCGGTGACCAAACGCCCGTTGACGATCCCCGGTCCGGTGAATGGACTGCTCTCCAGGATGTTCTGGATAATGGCTTGATACCGGTTGCCAAAGTCCGAAGAAGTAGAGCCGGCGCCGGGCACTCTGTTCACAGAGGACTGACCGCCGATGTTGATGCTTAACTGGAAGTTTTTAGCAACATCGATATCGAAATTACTCCGGAAATTATACCGCTTGTACGTCGGGTTGGTATTACTCCCGCCATAGGAGCTATTGGACAGGATCCCGTTCTGCTGAAAATAACCCAAAGAAGTAAAATACTTTACCTTACCCGTCCCACCAGATACATTGAGATTGTACTGCTGCTGGGCGCCTGTTCCGCTGAACTGGTCATGGTAATAATTATGGCTGGTATAAAAAAGGGCAGGACTGTTCTTCAACGCCGTTTTCTGGTCGGCAGTCAGATTCGACATGGCATCCACCTGTGCCGGGGTATAATCCCTGTTATTTTGGAACTTCCACAGCTCGTCGTCGGAGAACAGTAGGTTGTCAAAACTATGGTCACCCGCCGCCTGTGCATTGCGTATCGCTTCATTCCTGAGCACCCCGAACTGGTATGAGTTGACGGTTTGGAACAAGGAGGCAGCCTTGGTAAAACCCTGGTTGGCGGAAAAACTAAAAACAGGACGGTTGGACTTTCCCCGCTTGGTGGTAACAATGATGACCCCATTGGCGCCCCTTATTCCATATACGGCCGTGGCAGATGCGTCCTTTAGCACGCTGATGCTTTCCACTTCATTGGCATCGATGGCGTTTAATACAACATAAGGCTGCTCAGCCGGCTGCTGCACCCCGTCGATAACGATCAGGGGATCCTGGCCATTCAGGGTGGCAATCCCACGAATACGGATGGTGGTGGTATTCAACCCTGGCTCGCCGCTGGCCTGTACGGCACTGATGCCCGACGTACGTCCCACCAGCATATTCGTTATATTGGCCACCGGGGTCTGGACAAGGTCCTTCCCGGAAATAACACCCACCGCACCAGTGACCGTAGGCAGCTTCTGCTTTCCATAACCCACCACCACCACATCACTAAGACGCCCATTGTCCAGGTTTTCGCTCAACAGGACTTTATATACGCCCGGGCTATTGACTTTCAATGATTTGGTTAAATACCCTACAAAAGAGAATTCAAGGGTCGCGCCGACAGGCACCTTAAAGGAAAAACCACCCAGGCTGTCACTGGTCCTGGCTATTTTTGTCCCGGCTACTTTGATAGTGGCATTAGGCAACACGGTATTATTCTTTCCGGTCACCGTCCCATGCACCTCCATCAGCTCCTGGGCCTGTAAATGGCCGCCAAGACAAACAAAGAAGGCTATTAAAAAAGGATAAACAGGGATTTTTTTAAACATAAGCAATTGTTATAAATGATCAAATAAGCAGTTCTATGCACCGGACATGGCCGTCCGCCATACAGGCTGTAAAGGTTCAGTCGGGAGGATGCGCGGGAAGAAGATAATAGGACGGAACAATAAATGTCAAAACAACATAAATAACTTTTTTCATACGGTTTCTTTTAGGCAACCATTAAGAGATAAAATTATAGGGTGCCTGCAAAAAACGGGATGAGCTATTCGATCAAAAAAGGTGGGTAAATTGGTAAAATTGAAAATACCCCTCTACAGAAAAAAATACAATCGACTGAAAATCAGCAGCACAGTCAAATTTCGGTCAATAAGGTCATTTTTTGGGGAGGTCGCGGTTTACATGAAGGCTCTTTGAAAAAGCTGGTCTGAATTTCTTTATATATTCCGACGGCATCATGCCGAAGAGCTTGTAGAATTGCTCCCTGAAATACCTGAGATCATTAAATCCGGCCGCCAGGGCAGCTTCATTGACATTCTTATCCGTATTGATCAGCAACTCAGCCACCCGTCGTAGCCGTATCCACCGGATGAAATTATTGACAGACCCTCCGGAAACGGATTTTACCTTCTTATATAAATTGGAATGGCTCATGCCGATGGCCGCCGCCAGCGTTTTAATGGTAAAATCATCGTCGTCCAGGTGGCTTTCCACTATCGCGATACACCTGTCTATAAAGGCCTTGTCCTCTTCCGAGATCTTCAAAGAGTTTTTCTGAAGTGTGATCTCGTTGTAGAAATATTTCTGTAGGTTGTTCCTGCTTTTTAATAAGCTAACCACACGGGCCAGCAATATCTCTTTTTCAAAAGGCTTCGTGATATAATCGTCGGCCCCGCCTTCCACTCCCTGTAATTGGGTTTCCCGGGATGGGCTCCCTGTCAGTAAGATCAGCGGTATATGGCTTAAAGCCGGGTCTTCCTTAATGACCCTGCAAAGATCGATACCCGTCATGTCCTGCATTACAATGTCACTGATGATGACGTCCGGCTGGTGTTTTTTGGCCAATTGCAAGCCCTCCTCTCCGCCGGATGCCTTATAGACGGTATACCGGTCTTTAAAGATCTGGCCAATATATTCCAGCATCTGTTCATTATCATCCACCACCAAAATAACATGGTTTTCAGATACGAGGGAATCCAGCCGCGCCCGGCTCTCCTCTCCGGACCTGCTCCTGGTCTGAGGAGCATCATCTCCCGCAAGCTCTTCCAGGATAACAGGCGACGATACCCCCTCTTCCAGGACAGGCTGATCCCCCAAATGGTCCCTGCCCTTTTGAAGACTTACCAAAAAAGAGGTTCCTTTACCCGGCTCGCTGTCATAAGAGACAGTACCTTTATGGCTTTCCACGAATTGCTTCACCAGGTAAAGACCGATGCCGAACCCCGTCTTCGCCGGAACACCTTTTTCTCCCGCCTGATAAAATTTCTCAAAGAGTTTCCGGCCCGCTTCCCGGGGGATGCCCCTACCCGTATCAGCAATGGTTACTTCTACCTTCCCTACCGTTTCGTTGATCCTAAAAAGTACTTTTCCTCCTGGTGGCGTAAATTTTAAGGCGTTGGAAATAAGATTGTAAAACACTATCTCCATCTTCTCCCGGTCTGCATACAATTCCAATTCGCCGTTGTCACATTCGAACAGGTATTCGATCCGGTCGGCTTTAGCTTTTTGCACAAACGCCAGGTAAACATCCTGGCACAGACTGTAAAAATTGAGCCGGGCGATTTTTAGCCTGTCCCCCTCACTCTCGGCCTTTCGAAAAAGCAGCAACTGATCGACCAGGCTCAGCAGACGGCGAGCATTACGGTATACCATGTTCACCTGTTCGTAGTCCTCTCCGCTCCTGTCGGCGCTCTTTTGTAGTATGTCTTTAACAGGATTGATGATAAGCGTCAAAGGAGTCCTGAACTCGTGAGAGATACTGGTAAAAAAGGATAGCCTTTTTTCGTTGATCTCTTTTTCTTTTTCAGCATCGAGATGGGCAATCTTTATCTCATACTCCAATTTGGTCTGACGGGCCTTATAGCGACGATAGTAATAGATCATCGCTCCGGCCAGGGATACATATAATAAATAAGCCCACCAGCTGCGGTACCAGGGCGGAAGCACAATAATGTTCAATACCGTCTCCCGGGTGTTCCATACCCCTTCTGCATTGGTGGACCTTAGCCGGAGGTGGTAGCGCCCTTCCTGGAGGTGACTGTAATTTATTGTCCTGACGCTTTTAGTATAATTCCAATCCTTGTCCCATCCTTCCAGGTAATAGGCGTAAGAAATATTGCTGGGCGACGAGTATTCCAGGGCGGCAAAGTCAAAAGAAAGGATAGCCTCGTTATAAGGGATCTTTAAGGACCGCACCTGGCCATCGCTGCTCTTGATCATGTACCGGTCGTCTATCGACACTGGCTTATTGCCAACCCTCATCCCGGTCAACAAAAGAGGAGGCATATAGCTGCGGGGACGGATAATGTCCGGGAAGAACAGGTTAAACCCATTGATACCCCCGAAGACCAGCTCACCGGATCGTAATTTTAAGGCTGCACTGTAGAGAAATTGGTTGCTTTGGAGCCCATCGCTCTGATAAAAATTCTTAAATTTTTTGCTGTCCGGGTTAAATTTGGAGAGCCCGTTAAAAGTACTGAGCCAAAGACACCCCCCGGCATCCTCTAAAATATTCAGGACGGCATTATTACACAATCCGTCTGCATCCGACCATCGGGCCAGGATCTTTCCATGCTGGCGGTCAAACAGGATCAGCCCCCCGCCCTCCGTCCCGACCCAAAAATTCCCTCTATTGTCTTCATGGATTGCCCGTACAGGTTTGCCTATCTCGTAAAAGCTGTGGTTCTTGTTCTGTTTGTCGATCCCTATCAGCTGATGGGAATCTCCCGCCCACAGACGCCCATTTTTATCCTCCGTCAGGGCGATCAGGTCGGTGAACTCCTGACTGAATACTTCAAAACGCCTTAGTTCCGGGCGAAACCGGTACAACTTCCCATTGGCAAAGGTTGTGACCCATAAATTATTGTCCCTGTCCTCATACAGGAGCCATACATTTTTATTTTCTTCCCCCGTATGGTCATTGATACATTTTAAATGCTCAAAAGTCCCCGATCCCCTGTTAAATCGATCGATGCCGCCGCCATAAGTCCCGATCCAGATATTGTTCAGATGATCCTGACGGATACTCGTCACCGAATTATTGCTTAAGGAAGACCCATTCCCGGGTATATGCCTGAAATTCATAAATCTATCCTTTCTACGATCCCAGATGCTCATACCGCCGCCATCCGTCCCGATCCATAGGTTCTCGTCCTTATCCTCAAAAAATGCGGAAGCAAAATTGTTGACCAGGCTATTGGGAACAGATGGATTATGTACAATCGTCTGGAATAGGCTTTTTTGTCCGTCTATGACGTCGATCCCTCCTTTCAGGGTACCTATCCATTTCCTGGACTCCTTGTCTTCATAAATGGCAAACACCGACTCACTGGTTAAGGTGTTCTTATGCTCTCCGGGCAACAGGTACTCCATTTTTCCAATGGAAGTATGCAGGATATTGATCCCCCCGCCTTCCGTCCCGATCCATAATTGCCCCTGCTTATCCAAAGACAGACAGACCACATTGACGGAGCTTAGTCCGCCGGGTCCTTCACTATAAGATCTCACCATCGCATCAGAGACGGTGGAATACTGGTACAATCCTTTGGATGTCCCTATCCACAGCGTTTCCGTATCGCCCGCCTCCAGGCTGCTGGCGGTATTCAAAGTGTTGTTCACCAGACGTATCTCTTTGGTTACGTCATCATAAAGACATAGCCCGACACCCTGGATGAACAGCCATATACGTTGTTGTTTGTCTACACAGATCGCCTGGACATTGTACCCGGTCATTACAGTGGAACCCTGTTTATACGGCAGTTGAACCGCCTCTCCGCTATCCGCCTGCTGCACCAGCAACCCCCATCCATTGGTGCCGATCAGCATATCGCCCTTCACATCCTTTTTGATCGTAGTAACATTATACCTGATCCTTGCCCTCCATTTCGCGTCAAAAGGGGAATAATAGGCTGGACGGAATCCGGCCGTAAGATTATTATAAATGCCGATCCCCTGACCCGTACCCACCCAAATATTATTGTGATTGTCTTCATTAATAGTATAGATATAATTATGCGGCAGGGAGGTCGAGTCATTTAATTTGTTGCGGAATACCTTAAACTCGTAGCCGTCATAACGGCTCAACCCATCATAGGTGCCAAACCACATAAAGCCGTAATGGTCCTGGAAAATACACCGCACTGAATTGTTGGACAGCCCCTGCTCAATACCTATATGTGTTATAGGCGGATAATCCGCCGCCCACAGATAGCCGGCAAACAAATTGAGCATAAAAATTAAGGCAGAACGCTTACCCATTCCTATCGTATGATTTTTATACCACCCGGCCCCGCGATAATGGCCAGACGGACTATATTGACAAAAAGGGAATGTTCCAGCACGCCGGGAATTCCGTTTACTTTTTCATTCACCAACGCCGGCTCGGGAAAGACAGTCCATCTGCAATCCAGAAGAAAATTACCATTCTCCGTGATAACCGCCCCATCCTTCCTGTCGCTGAGCCTGATCCTGCACTCAGATGGATGCAGCAACTGCTGCAGACGGTTCATGACAAATGCCAGCGCATCGGGTATTACCTCCACCACCAGCGGATATTTTCCATCCAGCTTTTCCACGGATTTTGACTCATCCCCGATCAGGATGAATTCATGGGCCATGGACGCCAGTATCTTTTCCCTTGTATGGATACCGCCGCCGCTCTTCAACGCATTCAGTCTGCTGTCAAACTGATCGCAACCGTCAAAATACAGGTCGATCTCCCCCAGGTCCCCCATTTCTTTGACGACAAACCCCGACTGCTGCAGGAGCATTTTTGTATTAAAAGAAGACGTCACCGTAGTGATCGATCCTGCCAGGGCCGGCACATCCTTGATACCCTGGACAAGATAGGCGATGGTGCTGCCCGCGCCAAAGCCCACTACGCTGTTCTCTTTTATCAGTTTTACAGCCGCCAGGGCCGCCTGTTGTTTCAAGTCGCTCATATCCGGCGAAGATAAGAAGGAAAACTTTTGTAAATTTCCGCATGAACAACACCATCCTCAACCTTACCCGCCAGTTGTCCGAACTCACAGACGGTGAGCTTTGGATAGATGAAACCTTTTTAAAAAAACTCACCGGCCTCACCGAAGAACAGGCCTTTACCCGCCCCTACCCCTCTGTACACAGCGTGGCGGAAATAGTATCCCATCTCCTTGAATGGCGTATTTCCGTCCTTTCCATCCTACAGGGCGGCTCCCGTACCCTCACCATGGGCAGTCCATCCGATTGGAAAAATAATGCCACCCTCCGACAAGAAGGGTGGCCCGTCTTAAAGGAAAAATTTTATAAAAGCCAACAGGATATCATCGCATTCCTAAGCCGGCAACAGGATGACTACCTCCTGCAGGTGGACAGTAAAGAGAACCATACCTATCTATATTACACCGAAGGCCTGATCCATCACGACATATATCATCTCGGTCAGATCGGGCTGGTGATAAAAATGCTGACGACTACATGACACGTCGCCTGTTATCGGTCTTTTTCTATTTCATCCCTATAACCATATGGGGGCAATCCCCTTCTTTCTCTTTCAGGACCATCGGGATCAACCAGGGATTGTCCCAGAGTTGTGTCATCGACATCGCTTTCGACAGCCTCGGTTTTGCCTGGTTTGCTACGCAGGATGGCCTCAACAGGTATGATGGAAAGGATTTTCTGGTATTCCCAAAAAATTTCGACGACATCACCACTCACACCGGCAGCCGGCTGGGGAAACTGGTCCTGGGCAAGGCCGGCACACTCTGGCTGCTCACCAGCGGAGGTCATCTGGAAAAAATGGGACTCCATGACCATCGTTTTACAGACGCGGCAACCACCCTCATCACCTGCGTCTACGAAGACACCTGTCATGACCAATGGCTGGGTACCGCAGACAGAGGCATTATTTTCCGCCCCGCGAACCCATCCACACCGGCTCCGGCTATCACGCTGCCCTCTCCTTCCGTCTCCCAGATCACGCAAGACAAAGAAGGGCGATACTGGATCCTCACGAATAATGGCCTCGTCGTATTCAACCCCGCTACACATACGCAAAAAACCTTTCTCCCGGGCGTACCCTGCAGTTGGCTCAGCCAGGATAATAAAGGGAGCTACTGGCTGGGGACCTATGGCAAAGGGATATATAAGCTTTCTAATAAAGACACTATCTTTCACCCCTTCGCATCCCTGCCTTCCGACCTCATCATACAGGCAGTCACCGTCGACCGCAATGATCGTGTATGGGTCGGCACATACGGCAATGGGCTCTTCCTGATAGAGGAAGAAAGGATCAATCACTTCCTCGCGGACAAATCAGACCCTTTTTCCCTTCCATATAACGATATCCTCTGTATCCGTGAAGATCCTTACGGAGGTATCTGGATCGGCACGGACGGGGGCGGTGTGGCGCAGTACAATGCCCGCTTTTCCAACTTCTCCCTTTTGTCTAGGGAGAACGTTCCCGGTAATATGCCCATCGAACAGGTAAGAGCCATCACCACCGGCCCGCAAAAAGGCATCTGGATAGGTACTTCCAATAAAGGGCTGAGCTATGTGGATCGATCTACAGGCAAATTCACCGCCCTCTCATTATCTCCTTACAGAAAAGGCATCAGCAATTATGAAAGGATTGTTTCCCTTTTTACTGACAGGGAAGGGGATTGTTGGGTCGGGACCCAGGGCAATGGGCTGCTCATTATGGACGGAAAGACAAAAGCTGTAAAAAAACATTTTCATCCTGACGCCAATCGTCTTATCCGGCTGCCGGACCACACCATCTGGTGTATGTTGCCAGACACAGGTTCCCGGGTATGGGTAGGGACACGTAATGGCGGACTCTGCCTCGTGGACAAATATGCCGGCCCTCTGCGTATCTTTGACAATACAACCCTGCCGGAGAACAACATCCGCTCGCTGGTCCGCATAGATGACAGCATCATCTGTATCGGTTTTGAAAATAAAGGCATACGTTTTTTCAACTACCACACAGGCGCCCTGCTCCCGGAAACATCCCTTGCCCCTGTATTACAAAGACCATTCAACCTCAAATGCCTGTTTTATCAACATCCCAAACTATGGATAGGCACGCTGGGCAACGGTATTTTTATATATGACCTCCACACAAATATTCTTACCTCTATCTCGGAAAAAGAAGGGTTACCAAATAATACAGTCTATGGCATCCTCCCTGATCATTACGGCAGCTTCTGGATGAGCACAAATAAAGGACTCTGTTGTTTCCACCCGCCGGCCAGCCTCGATCATACGGACAAGACCCATTTCACCGTTTTCACCCATGAGGACGGTCTGCAAAGCAACGAATTCAATACAGGCGCTTATCACGAAGGCAGGGATGGAGAGCTGTTTTTCGGCGGCGTCAACGGGCTTACGATGTTTCATCCCACCCGGCTGACAGTCGATGGACAGCAGCCCGGCATCGTCCTCACGGGCATAATGGTAAACAACTCTCCTTTACAGGAAGATACCGTAGCCGCTTATCGAAAGATGCTGGACCTTTCCTACTGGCAGAATTCCCTCTCGTTCAACTTTGCCGCACTGGATTTTGTCGCAAGCAATAAGATCGCGTATTTCTATCGGCTGCAACCGTACGAATCTCAGTGGATCGAAGCCGGTCATCGTAATTATACCGCCTATACCAACCTTGATCCCGGAAATTATACCTTTCAGATAAAGGCCGTCTCACCCTTTTCCAGAGGAGATGCACGGATCACAACCATGGAGATCAGGGTTCGCCCCCCCTTCTGGCAGACCTGGTGGTTCATCGCCCTTTGCATACTGTCCCTCGCAGGCCTGTTGTATGCATTCTATCGCTATCGCATCAGCCAATTGATGAAAGTACAGCAGATACGCCACCGGATCGCCACCGATCTTCATGACGACATAGGTTCGGCGCTCACCAATATCAGCCTGCTTTCAGAGCTTAGCCGCAAAAGCCTCACAAAAGGCAACGACGCCGGAACCTTCCTGGATAGGATCTCCGAAGAAGTACAAAGCTCCGGCCAGGCCCTGGACGACATTGTATGGAGCATCAATACCAACAACGATACATTGGAACAAATGGTGGCACGCATGCGCCGCTATGCAGCCGAGATCTTCGATGGCGCCGATATACGCTACGAATTCGATATGTCCATCCCATCCACCCAGCGACGGCTGAATATGGAGCAGAGAAGGGATTGCTTCCTCGCCTTTAAAGAGATCCTGAATAATATTTACAAACATGCCCGCGCCCTCAACGTACGTATCCGTCTGACCATGGAGGGCAGTTCCTTCCGGATAGAGGTTTCCGACGACGGCAAAGGTTTTGACACCCGGGCCGTCACCCAACGCAACGGTCTTAAGAACATACGGCTAAGAGTAGACAAATGGAGAGGCGCTGCACGCATTGAATCTTCCGCATCGGGAACAAGGGTGGCGGTGGAATTCCCACTGGCTTAACCTCTCCCCCACACAATCCCTCAAAAGGATGATCCCCCATTACCCAAATCTGCCTAATTTTACGGCATGCCCACTACCCGCATCGCCATTTTCGAAGATAATGAACGCCTGAGAGAGACGCTTACCTACCTCCTAAAAATGAACGATTATGAGGTCGTAGGCGACTACGGCCGCTGTGACGAGGCAGCCACCATCGTCCGGGTATACCAGCCCGACGTCGTGCTGATGGACATCGATATGCCGGGGGAGAGTGGTATACAGGGCGTAAGATTCATAAAGGAAGCCAGACCCGATACCGCCGTCATCATGTACACCGTCTTCGAAGACGATGACAAGCTCTTCCAATGTCTCTGCGCAGGCGCCAACGGCTATCTCCTGAAAAAAACACCCCCTGCCCGTCTATTCGACGCTATCCAGGAAGTCCTGGAAGGAGGCGCCCCCATGTCGCCTGTCATTGCCCGTAAGGTCCTGCTTAGTTTCCAGGCCCCGGAGACAGGAAATAATAAATATGATCTGTCGGCAAGAGAAATAGAAGTGCTGCAATGGCTGACGAAGGGTTACAGCATCAAATCCATCGCCTCCGAAATGCACCTCGCCTTTGATACCGTCCGCTCTCACCTGAAAAATATCTATCGTAAACTGCACGTCAACTGTGGCAAAGAAGCTATCGCCAAAGCCATCAGCGAAAGGATCGTCTGATCTCGCTCAAACCATCTAATTCCCGACGGTCAACCCCGGCCAGTCATCCGTCCGGAAAGGAGAAGCCGGCAACCCTTCTTTATTATACAGATTACACCCTTCCGGATTCCCTGCCCATGCATACCGCACTGCCGCCGGATGATCCACCCCCGGAGCAGACACTTCTACCGTCGCTCCTCTGATCACTGCCTTTGCCCAGACAAATTTCCGGTCGCCTCCTGCAACGGCAAAATAGGTCAGGCTGTCCCCGCCCTTTGTCACAAGCCCTCCGCCTACATTATCAAAAGATAGCACGATCTTATTCCCGCCCACACGCATTCCCCGGTATAACGGACCCGACGATAAAATCTTTTTTTCTCCATAAGCCTCTCGCAGCTCGGCCCATTCATTTTCCGATGGCTGTGTGACGGGTTGTTGGAAATTAGGCAATTGCTGAAAGATGAAAGGGAGGACGCTATCTCCCCATTTGCTGCGCCAGTCTCGGATCAACGCAGGGAAAAGCTGTCGATACGCAAAAGCCCGGTGTGTGTTATATTCACCCTGGTACCATGCTACGCCCCGGATAGCATAGGGTACTAGCGGAGCGATCATCGCATTGAACAGAACGCAGGGAGCATTCTTCGGCTCTTTCTCCTCGACGACAGGTAACTCTTTTAACCCTTCCCCGCTCGTCCATGCCTGCGCCACCGTCCCCCCGTAACTGGCATTGATGATCCCAATGGGCACATGATACTTTTCATAAAGGGTACGGGCAAAAAAATACGCGGCAGCGGAAAAAGCCGGCAGCGTTTGCGGACCGGCAGACTTCCATCCTCCCCTCTTAAAGCTCCTGGCGGGTGTAGCCCGGTAATCCCTCTCCACCAGCAGCTGCCGGATCTGGTCGTTGGCTGACGCCGCCACATCGGCTGCGTAAAGACGCCGTACGCCTTCATTGTTAAAATCCAATACCATATTGGACTGTCCCGAACAAAGCCACACTTCCCCGACAAGGATATTCCGGATACGAATGGTATCCATCCCTGCAGAAATACTCATATCAAAAGGACCTCCCGCCGCACAGGGAGGCAAAAAAATCATCCATTTCCCATCCGCCCCCGTCACGCCATGATAACGTCCCCCCTTAAACACTACCTCCACTGGATCTCCTGGTAAAGCCCAACCCCAGACAGACAATTGTCTTCCCCTTTGCAACACCATCCCATCATCAAATAGAGCAGCCGTCTGAAGACGGGCGGAGCTCGCCTCCCCGGACGGACGTGATCGCAACCCGGCCGTATTTACATTGACCACTGTGTATATATGTGGTTTGTTATCCTTTGGCCAGGGGTCGACAAAACGCATTTCCGGCACCGGATTCGCCGGCGCGTCGTTATAGGAGTTGAGCCACCCCGCTTGAAAATTGGGCAGCACCTGGAACCGGACCAGGTTTACAGCCGGACAATTACCCAGCTCCTGACCATCCCGGAAGATAATAAAATGTCCAATGCCGCTTTCCAGATCCGCTTCCGCCTTCCAGGTAATCTCCATTCCTTTCTCACCTATGTCCTTTACCTGCACGTCAAAGGGCGCCGGCGGCGGCGTACTGTCACTGACAAGACCTGTCCGCACATATTCCACCCACGAACGAGCCACTTTCTCATCCGGCAGCCACACAGAGTCGCCCACGGCATCCGACCACCGCATGACGCCCCTGCCCGCCGGTCGCAACGGCAAGCCCCCACGATCGGGCAACCGCAGCCGCATACAGGCATCGAGATATGGGATGGCGAGGTATCGGCTGTTGCCCGTCCAATGCCCCGTCAGAGGGTCGAACGCAATGCCGGCAGGCGCTCCCGCGCCCCGCAGCATTTTGAACTTAGTCAATTGTCCCTTGCCGATCAGGTTGTCCTTTTCCTGTATCCCCGGATTACACATAATGGGGATGCCATAGACGGCCTGCGGTACAGACATCGCCGTAAACCCGGGACGATCGTGCCACATCTGTTCCGTCCCCGAACGCAGCCAGACAGCCACCACTCTTTCAGGATGCAGCAGCATCATGACATCCGACCAGATCGCGCCGCCCGAATGGCCCCACAATACCCAGGGCGCCTGCTTTAGTTCTGCATGCCCGGTGTTCACAGATAGATCTTCGATCGCCCTTAAAAATACCTTGTCTGATCCCAGACGGGGATCAAACCACAGCTGCGCCCCGCCAGGCGAAGCATCCGTCTTGTCATTCAATACATGATAAGAGGGTACCATCAGCGCACAATCCCATTTTCGCGCCAGCGCCTGCCAATGCAGGTCGTAGGCGCCCGACTCACCCGATCGGGCGGCAGTTGTTCCCGCCCCATGCTGATGCACGATGATACCCCGTATGAAAGATGCACCGGGCGGTATCCACAACGTGTAAGTAACCCCCAACCGCAGCTCATTGCTGTCTGCGGAAGGGGGATAATCCACTTTAAAATATTGTGCCTGCGTCTGAACAAACAATAACAACAGACCTGCGACGATATAGTGGTTTTTCATTTCTTAAACTCAGACTTGACGATGTTAAGGTATGTATCGCCGTACGTCGTCGCCGGCTCCAGCTCCGTCCCGTTGGCCCAGTCATTGAAAGAATCTATCAATACCAGGCGGGTCGTAGTGCTGACATTCTTTTTCGCCACATTGCACAGCGTCTTGAACAAGGCCACTCCCGTATCGCCCCTGGGAAAAACAGGGTTAGTGGTGGTGGGGTTGTTGATCTTGGGGTTAAAGGCCGGTGAGATATTCGGTATATAATCCACCGAATAGTTGTCGGAAAAATATTTTTTTGAATAGATCCAGGCTTGATCCATTGTCTGGGGCAGCAGGTAATAACGGTCCCAACTGCTGACCTTTGAATAGCTGTCATGATAGATGGCGTCTACACAACCCTTGAATCTGAAAGGATAGCGGGCCGGTGGCGTCCACGCATCCTGCATACCCACGATGTAAGCCTGGAAACCCTTTGCACTCAATTGATCCCGGAGGGACTTATAAATAGAAGGGTTGTCATTCGAATACAGCACCTGCGCATTCCGGATGAGCAGTAGTATTTTGCCACCCACCTTCATATAATTGCTATTGGAGAATAGTCCAGACAAACGCTGCACGTCGTCGAGGAACTGGGCCAGCTTGGTGGGATTGCCTTCCAAAGGCGTGGCCGTCGTAAGACCGTATTTGCCGGCATCCCAGGTATAGGACAACGCAAATTTCATACTGCCGTTGACATTCAAAAATGATTGAATCACCGTCGAGTCGAACTTGAAGTTATTATAATCCAGGTTAAAGCTCCGGAAGGAAAAAACAAAAAAATCCAGTTTTGCCTTGCCCGCATCCGCTATCTGCTGGGTCATAACGGTGGGGTCCACCACGCCGTTGGGCATACCGTATTTGCCTACCACAGGCGTCAGCGGAACGTTCGGGTTGAACGCGGTGAAGTTCGTATAAAAGCTTCCCACGACATAATCCTGCGTCACGGGGATCTCGTCGATCTTATAGTTCAGGATGTTATCATCCACGGATGGTCCTGCATTGCTCTTCCGGCATGAATAAACAAAGGCCGACAGCACAACGAATGCACAAATAAAAAGACTTCTCATATAACCTATGGTTTGTAAGTATTAGAAATTGAATAGGTAAACCCGCTTGCCTGGGCCGCGGCCTTTAGTTCTTCGATGGTATTGCCGTACCATTTTTCAAGATAGCTTAGGTCATAATTCACCGGTACCGCCGCCCAGTTGATAGGTGTAAAAGGTTTTACAAAATGCAGGGCGATATAAGGGTTATATTGCTCCTCGTTCAATGTGCCTACGCCCAGTTTGGATAACGCGTCCTTATACCCGTCCGGGTTCAGGGAGTTGGTGGTACTCAGATAGGCGCCACGCAACGGCACGTCCACATAAAGTGTGTTTACGGTCAAAGTAGGGTTGGTATGGGGAGGTAGCTGCAGCACCTGTGTCCTTCTTTGCAGGCACCAGAAGTCCATTGACTGGTCCGGCCAGTAATTCAGCCACTCCTGTATCCAGATCTTACTGAGGTCGTCCGCGGGTATGTCGGTCCGTACCATGCCCAGGTAATTTGCAAATCCGGTACCGGAGGTTCCGAAATGTATGCCCGGCACTGCCTTATAAGCATCCCGTGCGGTAGAGCTGACACCCCAATAAGCGAAGGTCGCATCGATACCCGCCGTATAATACTGTTCCGCCGACTTGCTGCCGCCCAATCCCAGCATGGCCGCTTCCGCCTTAAGAAAATTGGACTCCGCATAGTTCAGGATCAATATGGGTCGTGCCGCCTGCGCCACGGAAGAAGCGGATGTACCAAAGATATTGCCGGACACGGTGGAATAGGTCGTAATGGCGGGTCCCGAAGGCACGCCTGGAGGTGTAGTGGACGGCAAAGTCCAGATATTATTGGGTGTGACCGCCTTGGGTATGCCATAGTAGGGGAGCGGATAAACCACTACACGCAGCGAATCGTCATTCACGCTGGTCAGCGTGTCCTGTATCGTCGCCCGGTTGGCCAGCGGTACGGAATCATACCAGGTATACAACCGTGGGTCTTTGTATGCCCTGAAAAAATTCAGCAGATAGTCGCTTAGTTTAGGCAGATCGTCACGTTTTGTATAGGGTTTGATCTCCGTACGCCAGAAAGGATGTTCGTTTCCGGAGACATTCTCATAAGCCATTTTTGCCGTCTCGGTTTCCAGGCTGATGGTATTGGCTTCATCCGCCATTACTTCCTGAACAGCGCCTGTCGCCACGCTGCCAAGATTTTTCATACAGCGCAACGCGATCCGCAACCGCAGCGTATTGGCAAACTTCTTCCATTTCAGCAAATCTCCATTGTAGATCACATCATAGGCCATCTTGTCTTTGGCCGGATCGATCCTTGCAGCTGCGTCCTTCAGGGTCGACAAAATGCGTAAGTATACGGAATCCTCCGATTCAAACATCACCGTAGTGAGGTTGTTGATATTGTTCGCCTGCGTCGTAGGTATCGGGCCATAGTTCGCCGTCAACATCGAATATACATAACTCTGCCAGATCCTGGCTATCTGCACCCTGTTCACAAAACCCGTGTCCTTCCCGTATTGGTTGAACACCTGTTGGATGTTTTCAAGCACATTGACATACATGTTCTGCCAGAAGCCGGCATCGCTGACGTCATATCTTCCGCCGCCGATACGGGTGAGATAGATCCAGTGGCAGATCTCCTGATTTTTATAGGCCAACACGTCATTCGTTCTTTTAAAGACGTTGTTCATGATCGCCTCCGGACTGGCAGTCGGAAAAGAAATAGGGTCGGTATTGATCTGCTGGAAATTTTTGGTGCAGGCGCCCAGGATAAACACCGATAATATAAGGCAAGAATACTTTTTCATGTTCGTTGTAATTAGAATGATACTTTAAGGTCAAATCCGAATTGCGCATACGGGAAGGAGCCGCCGGCCTCGATGCCAAAGGCCCCGGCCGTGGAATTAAGGGCCGCTTCCGGGTCGATGCCCTGTGGTACGTTCTTGTGGATGGTCCAAAGATTCCTGCCGACAAAGGCCAGACGGGCGCCCTTGATAAAGGACGATGGCCCCCCGATCCAGGCCCTTGGGAAAGTATATCCGAACACCAGCTCGCTGACACGTATCTGCGTGGCGTCTAAAGTAACCAGCTTGGCATAATTGCTGACATTGTCGGCCGCGATAGACTGAGGGTTGAGCCAGGCATTGGCCGGATCGCCCGGTATGGGGTTGCCGTCCTTGTTCAGGATGGGCTGCCCGTTCGGCCCCAGCTTGGGGAAATAAGCATGGGCATATCGCTTGCCCTTCACCCGGGTGGAGTCCCAATAACGGGTAGGTGCAGCCCCCACCGTCTGTCCGATACCATTACGCTCATTGTCATTCTCGCCCAGGATAAAGCTGCTGAAAAAATAGGCATCCCGTCCCTCCAGGCTGGCCACCGAATTACCATAAAAATTAGCCCTTCCCATGGATGCACAGTAGATGCTGCCGCCCACTTTCGCCGTGACCAGTACAGAAAAATCAAATCCTTTATACTGTGCGCTCGTACCAACCGATCCGATCCACTTCGGCCTCGGATTGGCGATGACCTGGTTGGCCACCTGGAAAACCCTGCCGCTTTTATTACCGTTCAACATAATGGTGTCTCCATACATCAACGGACTGCTACCCATGAGTATGCCAAAAGGCTGCCCAACGAGAGCATTGGTGGTGATACCGAGGTTTTGCCCCAACTGCAGCCGCGTAACCCCGGGCGTCAGCGACACCACTTCGTTCTTATTGGTGCTCCAGTTGACAAAAGCGCTCCAGCGGAAATCCTTTGTTTGCATCAGCGTGGCATTCAGGGATAATTCCAGGCCTTTGTTCCTCATCTCACCCGCATTGACCACCCGGCTGTTAAAACCCGTTTCATTTGGCGTAGCGGCAGTAAGTATCTGGTTCGTAGAAGTCGTCTGGTAAGCCGTCATACCCAGCTGTATCCTGTTCTTCAAAAAGGCGAGATCCAACCCGACCTCCCGGGAAACCACCTGCTCCGGCTTGAGGTTCGGGTTTTTCAGGGTCGTGGGATAGATCAGGGATACGTTGTTGAGGAAAAGTCCCCCATAACCATACGTGTTCACCAATTGGTAAATACCTGCTCCATTACCCACTTTAGCCCAGGACGCTCTAAGCTTTCCATAGCTCAGTATACTTTTATTCGTCAGGAACTGGCTAAAGAGAAAACTACCACCCACCGAAGGATAGAAGAACGACCAGCTGCCTGGTGGCAGCGTAGAAGACCATTCATTACGTCCCGTAACGTCCAGAAAAAGGAAATCCCTGAACCCGAGATTGGCGGAACCATATACGGCCAGTTGACGGGAATTCAGGTTGGACTCGCCGGCCGTCTGTACACCGTTGGAGTTGGTGATGGCCGCAACCCCCGGTACCAGGATGGTGGCTATACTGGCCGCACGGTCGATACCATGAAAAGTGGTCAGGCTGGTGCCTGCCACGGCATTGAGCGAAAAGTCTTCACCCAGGCTCTTGTTAAAAAGGAAAAGCCCTTCATAGTACCAGTTCTGCTGGTTGTTCATATCATTGGAGTACGAGCCGAATTGGTTCGCGCCTGCCCGGCCGCCTTTATTGCGAAAAGTATACTGGGTAAAATTCAGCACGTCACCCGCTATCTGTC
The DNA here is from genome assembly GCA_017307755.1 of Chitinophagaceae bacterium. Taxonomy (GTDB): domain Bacteria; phylum Bacteroidota; class Bacteroidia; order Chitinophagales; family Chitinophagaceae; genus Puia. The sequence goes on from JAFKGQ010000006.1 coordinate 70,817, forward strand.
CCCGGAACTGGAGGAATTTTGCCAACCGTAATGTCGCCGTCACACCGCCGATGTACCGGTTGCGGGTATCCTCGTTCCTGTTCTCGTTGATACTCCAGAAGATATTCTCATAACCGTCCTGCTGCGCGCCATAACGGTAAGCGTTTCCATTGGCGTCCTTGTATGGCAGCAGTGCCGACGGGTCCGTGCTCCTGGGCATATAGATATAGGCGGCCATGGGGCTGGTGGCATCATTGGCCGGATTGCGCGGGGTCCTGTTCTTCCAGTCCTGGGCGGTATAAAGGAACCTGAAGTCCAGGGTCAGCAGGTTACCCAGCTTCCGGGTGGCATACAGATTGAAATTATGCCGCAGGCCCTGGTTCTGCTTTTCCATGACATCATTGCTTTTGGTAAAAGTATACGAGGCCCGGAAAGAGCTCACCGCATCGGATTTAGCAACGGCTATATTGGAGATATTGGTAAGACTGTTTTTATACAGATCATTGATATTCCCAGGATGGGGAACATACCCATATGGCAGCGGCTTACCGCTGTAGGAATTGAAGGGCTGCCCCAGCATGGGAGCGCCCCAGGATTGTGTGCTGGTGCCCATATTCACCGCACCCGTTCCGGGTATGATATTCGCTCCATTTGTCACCAGGTTACCACCGCCACCCTCCCCATACACATTTTGATAAGCAGGGAATTCCGTAATCCTGTAGATCATCATATTCTGGTTCAGTGTAACGCCCAGGTCTTTATCGGTGCCGTACTTCGCCTTCTTGGTAGTGACCAGGATGGCCCCGTTGGCCGCCTTTGATCCGTACAAAGCTGCAGCATTGGGCCCCTTCAATACCTCTATGGACTCGATATCGTCCGGGTTCAGGTCCGCTGCGCCATTACCCACGTCGAGATTGCCGCCCGATCCGGCCAATTCTCCGGAATTATTGGCGATAGGAACCCCATCTACCACCCACAAAGGCTGACTGTTACCGGTGATCGAATTATCCCCCCGGAGGATCAGACGGCTGGATGAGCCCGGCTGACCCGTGGACGTCACCTGTATCCCCGCCACCTTACCCGCCAGGCCATTGATGATGTTGACATCCCTGGCTTCCGTGAGTCTGTTGGGATCCACCGCTTGCGAAGCATAGGGTACGGCCTTCAGCTTCCTGGTCAGACCCAGGGGAGAAACCACGATCGCATCTTCCAGGTTGGCGCTCGACGGGGAAAGAGAAACATTGACATCGCCGCCGCCCGTCGCCTCCACCTCGCGCACCGCATAACCCGCATAGCTGAATACCAGCACCGGTCTGCTCACACTTTGCGATATATTCAATAAAAAACTTCCGTCCTCCCGGGTCGTCGTTCCCGTCCGGGTGCCTTTTACAACGACGCTTACGCCTTGCATCGGCTTGTTCTGTTGATCTGTAACCTTACCTTTCAGGGGAGTTGTCTGGCTGTAGGAGTAGCCGCAAATGGCCAGAAAGACCATTAACCATGGCAAGTGAAATCTCATAAATCGCTAGTTTGATAAATGTTAATAAAGAAAAGCTGCACCAAAACTATCCGGGTTACCTTAATTGAACATTAATTAGACCTTAACATCTTTATTAACATTAAAAAAACATGCAAATATTTAAAGATCAATGCATAAGCGATCCAATCATATTGACAAGCAATTTTCCCGCCACCGGGTCCGTAACGCCTTTTTCCAACGATAAGGTCGACAACAACACCCTTCCCTGCCCCTGGTCATGCACTTCCACCACCGTCTCTCCCTGGATGGTTTCCATCTTCCGCACCCGCTCCGCCATATCCCCATTGAGATAACCATGTATCCGGACATGCTTCGCCAGCAAAGCCACATGGTCATCCTGCCGCACCCTTAACGCTACACGACATACAGTTGGGATCTCCCGCTTGTCATTGTTGAAATACCGAAGGTCCAAAGGAGCCAATTCGTCAAATACGGGGGACTCCGGGATATCCATATTGGAAATATCCCCTTCAGTAGCGACGATCTTCCCCTTGATATACTCCGGGAAAAGTACCGGCGACATCACCCCTTCATGATCCAGCAGCAATACCTTCCCTCCCTTGGCCATCAACATCCGTATCCCCTGAACCTCGGCCGGATCAAGACTATCCAACCCATTAAAGACATACACATCAGCCGGCTGCTCCAACGCCTCCTTTACCGAGGCCGCCTGGATATACCCAATATGCAACAGGTCGAATACAGGCCGGATATTTCCTCGGTCTACCAGAACGACCCTTCCACCCCCTGTTACCCTGCACCAGGCTGGGGATGCCAGCAATACCTTGTATTCATTGGCCGACAGCACAGTTTCACCGCCACGCAACGTCAGCACCAGCTTCGCCTCTACTCGCCCGCCCACCGGAACCTCACTCCCATTCTCCCCCGTCGCCTCCGGCGCCATGATCTCCGGCTCCACCCACTGTCTGCCCCCATGCGTCACGCCAGGTACGGCAACTTTCCCAAAAGCCAGCGTCCTTCCTCCCTTATCCACCAGACTCCACCCCAGCTCCGACGCCGGCAGGGCAGCGCCATCCTCCCTATCGTTGACAACACAGACACGCACCGGCAGCCGCCTGCCCGTATAAAAATGACGACCCCACAGCTCCGCGCTTACCAGTACAGGTTGCAAGGCCCGCTTCATGGCATCGTACACGGGATAAGGTTGAAGCCCGTCCGCATCATATACATTACGGAACCAGGTAGCCAGCGAAAAATGAAGGATGCCGGACGTGTGATCCCCCGTCCTGCGCAACGCTTCCGCCAGCTCCGACGTGATAAAAGCATGCGACTCCAGAAATACGGCAGGGTCGCTGTACTCGTACGCCCAATTACCCACCAATGCCTGCGCCGTCTGATGCACTTGCGTATAAAATCGCGTGGCGTGTCCCGTCTCTGCATTAGGGTAGCCGGTGGACATCTCCTGGCTGATCAATGGCCGGCCTTCCGTCCTGTTCTCCTGCTCAAAGGCTCCGTCATAGAATCTAAATAGGGTATAGTCATACCAATTGGGGTACATATGAATATCGTCCATATCCCCGTCATCGATACCGCTCATGAATGCGGCGCCAAACCGCTTGTCCTTTCCCTTTCGCTTATAATTGGAGTCAAAACACATCGGCCGGGTCGGATCGATAGCACGCATCCTCCGCACAACATCCGAAATGATGGTCATCTTCACCTTGGCCCGTTGCAGGTCCGGGTCATTATCGTAGAATTTCATTTCATTATTCACCGTCCAGAAAAGAATGGAAGGATGATTACGGTATTTTTTCAACAGGGAGAGAAACTCATCCGTCCAGATCCTGATCAGGCTGCTGTCCGGCATGGACGAAGCAAGAAACAGCCAGGACCAAGTGCCTTCAAAGCTGATACCGACACCCTTCCTGTCAGCCTCATCGATCCATAGCTCATTATACGGTGTGGTATGCGTACGCGTCACTTCGATATTCCCCTCTTTCATGACGTCATAAAATTTGCCGGCAAGCTTCCTGTCATTAGGCGCCAGCGCAAAGGGCGTCTGGTTGCCGCCCCGCAGCCAGTATCGTTGTCCATTCAATAATAAATATCCTCCCTTTGCTTCAAAAGTCCGGAAACCAGACCGTATCGTCATTTCATCGATCACGCTGGCTCCATCCCGGACATTAAACCTAAAATCATATAGATAGGGACACCGGGGCGTCCACAACAACGGATGCAAACCCTTCACCGCATAATGGAAAACCTTCTCCTCACCGGCACGTAAGATGGACGTTCCTACATCCACCCCTTCATAAATGACTCCCCCCGCACTGTCCGCGATCCGCGTCCCAAGAGAAAAACTCCTCTCCCGGTCACCGGTATTCCGCACACTCACCTCCATCTCCGCCCCCGTCAATCCCGGCTTAATAAACACATCGGTGATCTTCAGCGGATCTGTGATCACCAGCGACACGGGCTGCCAGATACCCGCCGGATCGCCGTTGTAAAATCCATGCGGCAGGTCCTTCAGCATCTTATTGGTCACTTCCACACTGACCGCCACATCCACTACCTTTCCCGCATCTTTTATATCTTTTACAAAGTCCCGAACGACTTTCACAGCCACCAGGTTCTTCCCCGGCTTGAACAGTTTGCTCCCGTCTACCCTGAATTCGCCAAACATACCCGTATGACTGTCCGCTTTGACACCATTGATCCAAACCTCACCTACCTTGGATATAGCATCAAACACCAGCTCCAGGTCCTTCCCCTGCGCCTCCCGTGGTAATTCCACCCACTGCCTGTACCAGGCGGCAGCCGTCTTTTTATAGTCAAAAGTATACGCCTCGCAGCGCTGTGTCTCTTTTCTGAAATACGCATCCGAAGCCCCCTTGGCATGAGAGCCAAATGTTTCGCCATGCAGCCAGATACGGATAGGGTTCCAAAAATCCGGCACATGCATACAATGCCAGTCATTGTCTTTCCCGTTCGGTGACGGAGCCGCCCCATCATCCGAAAATTCATACACAGGCTTGAAAAGCCATTCCCCATCCAGCGATACGGTCGTCCGTGCTCCCCGAAGCTCCGGAACCACCACTGGTCGGTAGGCGGAGCGCGCTGCACGACGTCGACGCTCCTTATCCACACCCGGAAATACATACTCCTTCACTGTCTCTCCCGCAAAAAGATCCTCCCGTAGTGGTCGTATCTCCAAACCCTGATACTCCGTGCTTATCCATCCTCCACCCAGCGTCACTCTGCCCGAAGGCGCCAGCTGACTGTTCCTGTCGGTGATATCTATCCGAGGCAGCCGTTCATCGTTGAGGAATACCCGTATACGGCTGCCACACACCTGTACCCGCAACGTATACCAGGCGCCGGGCACAGGATGAAAGTCCAGGTCGCGCAAGGCAAGGAATTCATCCGTACCCATATAGCCCAGCCGGCTGAGATAAAGGTTGTTCTGCCGTCCGCCCCGTAGGGCAAGGATATATCGGTTGTTCCGGTCATACGCCCGGAATCCTGCCCATATCTGCACCTGCTCCCCTCCTTCGGGTGTACGCGCGCGAAAACGCAGCTCGTAATTACGCTGATCCCTGACGCCCCACGCGGCATACGCATCCTTCGTGGTCAGCACACCGTCTGTCACCTTACAAATCCCCTTACCCACCTTCTCAAATTCCGACATGGATTGGGCCTGCGCATACAGGGCCTCCATTGCCAGCAGCAATACCAAAACGATCCTCATATTATATTTGATTTAAACCTTACGGCCGGTCGGCGGGATCTCTACCGAAATCTTTATTAGGATCCCTCCCCATGGTAAGCACCAGCGCGCCCCCCTTTAAGATATCTTCATGCAGGATATAACTCTTTGTATAACGCTCCCCGTTCAGCGTAGCCCCTGTCACATATATATCCTCGGGACTGTCCCGCACCACACGTACTTCAAACCTTCGACCCCCATCCAACGCCAGCGTCACCTTATCGAACAAAGGACTCCCGATGACATATTTCCCCGAAGCAGGGAACACAGGATAAAACCCCATGGAAGAAAAGACATACCATGCCGACATCTGCCCGCAATCCTCATTACCGATGGTCCCGTCAGGCTGAGCCTGGTAGAACTCTTTTAGGATATAGTGCACCTTCTCCGCCGTCCGCCATTGCTGGCCGGCCGACGCATACAGATAGGCAATATGATGGGAAGGTTCGTTCCCGTGTGCATATTGCCCGATAAGCCCCGTCAGATCGCTCAATGTACCCCCATCCGCCGGGGACTGAACAATAAAGAATGAATCCAGCCTGGTAACAAACATTTTCTCCCCGCCCAACAGGTCCATCAACCCTTTCACATCCTCCGGCACCAGCCATAGATATTGCCAGGCATTACCCTCCGCATAATCATGCGCCCAGGGCCGGGTGCTTCGCAAAGGGTCAAAAGGCTGCCGCCAGCTGCCGTCAGATTCCTTCCCTCTAAAAAATCCCACGGCCGGATCATAATACAGCTTATAATTCTGCGCACGCCGGGAGAAATAAGTATAATCCTCCTCCTTGCCCATCTGTTTTGCCATCAGGGCCGTACTGGCATCGCTGATACAATATTCCAATGCTTTTGCAACACTCCGGCTCTGCTTGTCGGAAGGTATCCATTGCAGGTTTTTCACATACATCATTCCCAGCGAATCCGATAAAGCAGTCGCCTTGATGGCGCGAAAAGCCCGTTCTCCATCGTATCCTCTGATACCCTTCAGCCAGGCTTCGGCAATCACCTGCTGGCTGCTGATGCCAACCATGGTGCCCGTCTCATACCCCATCAAATGCCAGATAGGCAATCTGCCCTGCTGATCATAAATAGCCAGCATCGTCCTGATCATATCATTCACCCGCGCAGGCTGCAGCAGCGTATACAAAGGATGGACGGCCCGGTAGGTATCCCATAGTGAGAATATCGTATAGTTTGAAAACCCTTGTCCCGCATACACCTTACCATCGGCGCCCCTGAAATCCCCATTGTAGTCGTTAAAGAGGGAGGGGTCGATCATCGTATGGTACAGAGCCGTATAAAATATCTTCTTATCCACGATATTCTTCGGATCGACCAGCACCTTCGACAACTCTTTCTCCCACGATGCATCCGCCGTCTGCGCCACCTGCTCAAAATTCCAGCCCGGCAACTCCGCCCCGATATTGGCCAACGCATTGTCAGCGCTCACGGGCGAAAGGCTCACCTTCAACTCCAAGACCCCGGGCGCCTGCTCAAAATTCATCAGCCCCTTGATCGCCTTGCCCTTTCCTCCTCTTCCCGTCAGCAGTTGGTCCCCTTCATACACCTGAAAATCCTTTACAGGCAAGGAGGTCCGGATGGCAAACCACACCCGCTGCTCTTTCGCCCATCCTTTAGAGAACCGGTAGCCCTTAAAGGTTGTGTCATCCGTTTGTTCGATATATGTCTCATACGATTGGTCCTGCACGCCTTCCTTCAGATCCACAATGACATGCCCCTTCCCTCCTCCCGTAAATCTATACCGGTGTAAAGCCACTCTCTCTGTAGCTGTCAGCTCCACCTGCACCTGGTGATCGTCCAGGACCACCGAATAATACCCCGGCCGCACTTTCTCCCGCTGATGAGCATACAGGGAGGCATACCCCGACCGGTGATCCTTCTCCGTACCCTTGTCCGTCCTCACAGCACCCGTATATGGCATGATAAGAACATCCCCCAGATCGCCAATCCCCGTTCCATTCAGATGCGTATGAGAGAACCCGATGAGGATGCTGTCTCCATAATTATAGCCGGAATCCCAGTCCCAACCTTTAAAGATATTCATGGGCCCGGGCTGTATCCCGCCAAAAGGCACGCTGGCCCCCACAAACACATGCCCATGACCACCCGACCCGATATACGGGTCGACAAAGGACGTCAAACCACCCTTCCCGGCAGACCTCGGCTCGCGGCTCGCCGATCCACCCCCCGGCACATCCTCCGAAAACGGTATCTCCTTCCGCAGCATCTTCCCCGCATAACCCGTCAGGGTCAGATAATAATCCGAAGGTACATCGTCCTCAAAAGTGACAAAGCTGCTCTCCCCCACCGGCGGGTTTTTCGAAGCCTTAAGGATCGCCGTCCCCTCATCTACCTCGTCGAACATAGCTACATACAACATCTCCGCACCGGCCCCAATGGCGCCCGCTATTTGCTGCCAATAAAATTTCCCCCGGTTACGCGGTATCTGGTTCATTGGACTCTTATTGTACATATTGTGCCAGCTGAAGCCGGGGAACACCGTAGGCACATAGTCGACCTTGTTTTCTTTGCACCAGGCGATGTCCGCCGGCAGCCTGTCCCTAAAATTCACATATGTCTCCTCGTTATACCTTCCTACAAACCAGGGATGAACAATGTCCGCCTTGCGGATCACGTCCAGCAGACGCGGGTCCTTTTCGGTATCCCGCCCCAGGTCCCTCCAATAGGTCGGCACCCCCAGCATAATGCTGCAGCCTCCATATACAGGATCATGCTGAAGAAAATCCATGATCTTCTCCACCTCTTTCAGTCCATAGGGACGATGGTCGTTGAATCCCACCCCCCAAAGGACCACCAGCGGTCTGCCCCGGTGATACAGATAGGTTTGCTTCCTGCCCCTGCGCGCCACCTTCAGGTCGTCCACGAGGCTCTTCCAATCCCTGATCACCGTCGTATCATCCCCCTCCCTCATCCCCGAAAAATCATACATGACGGCAATAGCCCGGTGATACTTTTCGGCCGCCTTCAACGCATGTTGTAATACCACATTATTATGATGCAGACTCACCGGGCTTTTTACGTTGGAGACAAACCGCTGCACGAACGCTCCATCCACTCCATATTCCTTCATCCATTTAAAATGCAGGTCGGTGGAAGACGCATCATAGGAGCTGTATACATAACAAGGCTTCCCATCCTTGTCCACAAAAGGAGTCTTATACGTCTTCTTATATTCGCTCACCTCCGGCCAGATATCGATCTTACAGGTGCCCGGCTCAAATTTCCCATGGTTGTTATAATGGTTCCAACCCCGGCCCGCACCGTCATCAGGCGCGTTGAACCATCCCTGGTACCCCGCCATCACCAGCCCCTTATAGGACATAAAGACCGAGGAAGGACTGTACTTCGATTGGGCCCATGCCGCCCTAAGGACAACCAGCGCACCCAGTAAAAGAATATATCTCTTCATACGTTTAATTTATTATTTTTTGACTCCCCACTCTTTATTTGGATAAGAGCCCATCTTTAATTCCAATACACCGCCTTCCATCAGCTGCGTATGCGTAAACCATGGACTGTTCAGGGGCTGTCCATTCAGCAAGGCCGATTGGATATATTTGTTCACCTTCGAAGCCCCCTTTGCCAGCACGGTAAACTCCTTCCCGTTCTCCAGACGGATGGAAGTCTTCTCAAACACAGGGCTCCCGATGGTATATACAGGCAGCCCCGGCGTCAAGGGATAAAACCCCATGGAAGAAAATACGACAAAAGCCGACATGCCGCCTCCATCTTCGTCGCCTGGTATCCCGAAAATATTGTCCTTAAACCACACGTCCAGCAGAAATCGGACATGTTTTTGCGTCTTCCAGGGAGAGGTGAAATTGTATAGATAAGGAATGTGAAAGCTTGGTTCATTTCCCATGGAATATTGCCCCACAAGCCCCGTGGCGTCGGGGAATTTGTACCAGAAGTCAGCCCGGCTCCGCTCCAATGGCTCCCTGAACAGCTGATCCAGCCTGTTTTCAAAGGCATCAGTGCCCCCCATCAGCCCGATCAACCCATTTATATCCTGCTGCACCTGCCATAGATAGGTCCATCCATTGTTCTCATCATAATAATCTCTACCTCCTTTCCCTCCATCATACTTGGGATCGATGTTGATCCAGTCGCCCTTACTGTCCCTGGGCAGGAACATACGTGCCTTGTCATTCCACAGGTTCTTATAGTCGGACGCATGCGCATGAAATAGCCGGTAATCATCCTCTTTTCCCAGCTCTTTTGCCATTTCTCCTACAGCCCAGTCATCATAACCCGATGCCAGCGTCACCGCCACAGCCTGCCTCCGTTCAAAAGGATGCACCAACGCCACCGTCTCTTTTTCATCCGGTCTTAACGCGGGGTAATACCCCTTGGCCTGATAAAAATCGTCCAGCTCGCACTTGGGCCCGTTACGCCAGGGTAGCATCGTCGCCTCCTGCGCATTTTTCTTCATGCCTTCATAGGCTTTCTCCACATCCCACCCGCGCAAACCCTTACGATACGCATCCAGAAATACAATGGAAGAATGGAATCCGTTCATACAGGCATGATCTCCAAAAAGCACCGGGAAAGTGGGCATCCAGCCGGATTGCAGGTACATATTTACGTAAGCATTCAGCATGTCATTTTCCTGCGATGGCCGTAGTATCATCCGCAGGGGATGAAGGGCCAGATAAGTATCCCAGGTCCAGTCATCGACATAAAAAGGCCGGTCGGTACGATGGACCTGCTTGTCATAGCCACTGTAATATTGCCCATCCTCCGTAATATCCACCATCCGCTCGGAACAGCGGTACAACGCCGAATAAAAACTCCGCCGCTGCGCCTCCGTCCCCCCTTCCGTCCTTATACGCCCCATCTGAGCCTCCCAGCTCTGCCGTCCGGCCGTCTTTAACGATTCAAACCCGGTATGCCCCAGCTCATGCGCAAAGTTCTTCCGCGCCTGATCGGCGCTGATGTATGAGACGGCATAACGGAACTCCACCACCCTCGCATCATCCGGGAATTGTACGGCCGCCCGTTTGCCTTCCACGACAGCGGTCGCCTTCACACTAAAGGTCCCATACATAAAGACCTTAATATCCTCATGATAAGTCTCGAATGCCACGACCTCCCGGTCGGAAACAAACTTCCATTCACTCCCGCCATTATTATACACATCCATCAACAACGATCTTTGCCCGGCCCCCGCCGGAAAGCTTATACGATAGCTCCCCGTCTTCCTGCCGGCCGTATACTCCACCTTTATACCCTGATCTATCAGATAGGTGGAATAATACCACGGCCGGTTGACCTCCAGGTCATGATCATAGGTCATCCGGGCCTTCCAGGCATCAGGACTCAATGCCCCTAAAAAAGGCTTGATGGAAAAAGCCTGACCCAGCCGGTGACTTACGATGATCAGGGGAAAACTGGTGATCTGGTCGTCCATATAGTCATTCCGCATGGGATAGACACGCATCATTTGATTGGGCAGCTGGACAGTGGGACGCGTGGGCTGCAGCAGGTGACCGACATTCCCGATGGTAGGATCGATATCATCTGCATTCGTTCGGGTCGTTTGGGCAGTGGCGGATACATAGGTCAAAATGACAAGAAGTACAACAGGTAGATTTTTTGGCATAATCGTTAGCGTAATTAACATGCGATAAATCTACCGATGAGGTACTTAATTAAGGCTTAATAATACCTTAATAACACCATAAAGATCAACTAACAACAAAATTAGGCGCCTATAAGGGCCGCATATGTCTCATGATAACCCTCTCCATATATCTCCCTGTATCTCGCATTGAACTTTTCAAAGGTGTTCTTGGCGAGTGCATGTCTCCCAAGGGCGATGAGCCCCTTACATTTAAAGCGCAGGGCAATCTCATTGGACTCGTCAAAGAAGAATATTGAATCACAAATAGTTATTATATTTTCGGCATTCTCCTGCAAAGACAGGGATGCACAGTATTTCAATAGCGCATCGATAATAAAATTGGATACCTCCGACTTGATATTGTCCAGCCAGGGATAGTCCGCCTGGGGAAGAAAAGGACCCCGGTGGACAATGGAGATCAGCTCATCCATGGATGCCTTCTGCCGGACAGGTTCGGAGAATATATGCACATAACGGGCAAAATCCACCCGGACGAGCGCATCGTCAAGGTCCAGTTTCCAATACCCCGACGCCTTGGAGATCGTACAGCCGCCCACCCTCTCCAATATGTTCTTTAGCTTGGCGATATTGACGCTTCGATTGTTAATGGCGTCTTTGACATTCCGGTCATTCCATAAGGTTTCATTGATCTTTTCAGCCGAGACGCCCTTGCCCCACCGGATAGAGTCCATCGCCAGCAAAAGGAACAGCTCCTTTAATAAAGGAGTAAATAATTTTGTAAGATCCTCCCCATTGCTGCCCGTTACTTCAAAATTCCCAAAAAAACAGATCCGCGCCTTGGGTCCATCTTCCACAATGGCCTCGACCACCTTCACCTCCGATGTCACATCCTTCGTCTTTTCTTCTATCGGCTCCACTATAGACGACCGCACCTTCACCCTCTTCCTCAAAAAAAACACCCCCACGCCTATCCCCAATAAACCTGCCGCCACATACCAATACCAGCCCCTTCCGGCCCCTTTCACGGATGCAGTCTGGATATACTGCTGGTTGGGAGGACAACTGATCCGGTAGATCTTTACCTCCGTATTATAATTATCCGAATTCGCATACAGTGTCACAGCCAGCAAAGATTGTGTGGCGGGAGAGTAGTAGAGATCGGCAAAGCTCCTGTTGTCGGCAAAGGAATAGGGGAATGGGCTTGCCATGAATGTAAAGACCGGTTTCTCCAGCGATCCCTTCATCAGCTGTAGTTGGGTGTTGAACTTGTCCTTTGAGAACACCAAAGTATAATAAGACTTTCCCGTTTCATCAATTACCAGGGAATTGGCAAAGACAAAAGGTTCGGCCGGTTCCTTCAGCGAATACAGTTTTTTAAAGCTCCGGGTCCGGACATCGAAGAGCGATAGTTCGTAAAGATACTTGGGGTTAAGGAGTTGATCGCCATCCTTGCTCCCATAGCCGCCCAGGATATAGGCGGTATCTCCACTGCCTGTCGTACCCAATCCTGCCAGATAGCGAGGCGTATAATAATCCCCGCCCGTCGCAACCTCTGCCCACTTCCTGCTGCCCAGCCCATATCGCTGCACCTTATTCTTATACCGTAATTGTCCATAACCGTCCAGCACATACAGCGCGCTGTCGCTCTTTGAAAAAAATTTATTGACATGCCAGTATTCTGTAACAGGTGCAGGCGCAAAGTGCTGATCCCATCGGGCTTCAGAAAAATTGAACGCCGTCACTATGTGCTCGTCGATATAAAAATTATACAACTCCCGGTTATAGGGGTTGAAGACAGACTGGTTGCCCAACAACAGGTTGTCCTGCCGGACACTGAGCATGGTCGCGCTGAGCACACCCGTCTTCATCGATAAAGTATAAAGACTGTCACGGGCGACGATAAATAGCCGGTCTTCACCGCCGTCAAAGGCCGTACTGGGATATCCCTTGATCAGCATGCTCGACACCAGCTCCCAGTTGCTGTGCCGGGGTTTGATCCAGGCAGGGTTGAGCGCCACCGCCTTCCGGGAAGACAGACTGTCCGCAATGTTCGTGCCTGTCGACTCGTCCAGGCTCCAGAAATACTCCTTGTTGTCATCCACCTTCAGCCCAACGTCCTTCAGCAGGATCGCAGGCACATCGATGGATTTAAAACCCGCATAGCTGTTGGCGCCAAAACATATACGCAGACAGTTGCCACCCAGCTTCAGGGACGCCTTTCCGGCCTGTCTGCCGTCATGATAAAAAGTAATGCCCTGCTCATCGATATCCAGCCTGAGCCGGTGCCATCTGTTCACCAGTTCGCTCACCGTCACCGGTAGACTTACAGATGTATAAGAATCAAGAAAGATGATCCTGAATTGATTGTTCTTTTGGTCGTACAGAAGGTCAACATTCTGGCTTTTGTCGTTGATGATCCTGAAAATATAGCCGAAATAAGTAGGATATACAGGATTAAAGGAAATATCAAAAGACAGCGAAAGATGCCTGGCGTAACAAAGACTGTCGTCAGGGGTCAGATCAAACGCCGTCCGTTTTTCAGCAACTACTTCCCGGCTCTGAAACAATAATCCATATGATTGTGCCTGGAGATTGGGAAAAATGAATAACGCGTAAGATACCAGCGATATAAGGCGAGCAGTGATCTTCATTTTGGCTAAAAAAACCCCCTTGTATTTGTCCAAATTTCCTCTTTTTCAGGGAAATACAGAAAAAATTTTACCTTATCTTAGTACCCGTCAATGCATAGGTTCAGGTTCATATTGGTCGCCTTTCTGGCGGTGCTGGCAGCAACTTTCACCATCGAGCTGCCCTTTACCCAGGTAAATTACATCCACCTGCTGGTCAATAAAAAAGAACGGGGGATTACAAATTCTCTAAAGGACACGCATCGTCTCCATAAGACCTACTATGAAGATCCGGGCCACATACTGCCTGCCGTACCGATCCGGGTTGCTCCTCCAACAAACCCGGAAGATCACAAACCCACAGCCCACGCTGTCTGCGATCATCCTGTAAATATTACACACCGCTCCAACACACTGCGGGGTCCGCCATCTCTTTGCTGATCATACCGGTTTCCTTAATCATTATTTTCTGCATGTAAAATTCAACTTATGCTGATAAAGCGCTATGTATCCGCTTGTGTTTTTTTGTCCGTTCTGTCATCCATTGTTTTCTCCCATGCTTCCGGACAGGGAGTGTCCCGTCCAAAACTAGTAGTAGGCATCGTCGTAGATCAAATGCGTTGGGATTATTTGTATAGGTATTCTCCAAGGTATACCACCGGTGGTTTTAAAAGACTATTGAACGAAGGTTTCTCCTGTGAGAACACGCTTATCAGTCATCTTCCTTCCTATACGGCCGTAGGTCATAGCACCATCTTCACCGGCTCGATCCCGGCCATCCATGGCATCACCGGCAACGACTGGATAGATCAGGCATCGGGGAAATCACAATACTGTACAGGAGACACCACTGTAACGCCCGTTGGAGGCGCCTCTCCCGCCGGCAATATGTCGCCTCGCCATCTGCTGGCATCCACGATCACCGATGAATTACGCCTGGCCACTAACTTCAGGTCCAAAGTAGTAGGTGTAAGCCTGAAAGATCGCGCTTCCATTCTTCCTGCAGGACATACTCCCACCGCAGCCTTCTGGTTCGATGATCGCAATGGGGTGTTTAGCACCAGCACCTGGTATATGCACGAATTACCCGAATGGGTCAAACGTTTCAACGCGGAGAACGAGCCTGAAAAGCTGGTAGCCGGCGGCTGGAACACCTTATATCCCATTACGACCTACACCGAAAGCACATCCGACAACCAACCCTGGGAAGGGACTTTTCCCGGAGAAACCGCTCCCGTTTTCCCACACGACATCGCCGGATATTACAAGCTGGACCACGACAATATCCGGAGCTCCCCATTCGGAAATACATTGACCCTCGACTTTGCCAGGGCCGCCATAGAAGGATATTCACTGGGACAGGGAGGAACGACGGACTTCCTTACCATCAATTGCGCCTCCACCGATTATGTCAGCCATAAATACGGCCCCAATTCCATAGAAGTAGAGGATGTCTACCTGCGTCTCGATAAAGACCTCTCCTCCTTCTTTAATTATCTGGATAACAAAGTAGGGAAGGGCAATTATCTTGTATTTCTTACCGCTGACCACGGAGGTTCTCACTCCGTCGACTTTATGGCAGCGCACGGGATCCCGGGTAACCTGGTGGAAAGCAGGAATTTCATGAAAGTATTAAATGATACCCTGGCTGCCCGTTTTGGGGTAAAGGACCTGGTGATCTCTACAATGAATTATTATCTCAGCTACAACCAGGTAAAAATTCGTAATGCCGGCCTCGACTTCGACCAGGTGAAAAAAGCCTCCATCGACTTCCTCCGCAGACAACCCGGTATCCAGTACGCTATAGATGTTAGTACAGTCGCTTCATCCACAGTACCCGAGCCATTAAAGACCATGATCATCAATGGCTATAACTACCGCCGCTGCGGCGATGTCACCTTCGTACCGGAGCCAGGCTGGTTCGACGGTTCCAGAAAAGGCACCACTCATGGCACCTGGAACCCGCAGGACACGCATATCCCGTTGGTGTTTATGGGATGGGGGATCCATCATGGCGCTTTGAACCGTACGGTCCATATGACGGACATTGCGCCTACCGTGGCTGCGCTATTACACATACAAATGCCGAATGGATGTGTCGGACAGGTCATTGAAGAAGTGGTCACCGCCCGCTAGGCATGCACACTCTTTTCCGGCAGCCGAAACCACTCTTTAGCATAGGGCTTCAACAATGAATCCCCTGCGACAGGCCCCCATGTGCCGGACTTGTAGAAGTGTAACTGTTTGGATGGATGCTTCTTCCATGCATCCAATATAGGCATCACCACCTTCCAGGCGGCCTCTACCTGGTCAGCCCGCATAAATAAGGTTGCATCGCCTTCGAGCACATCCAGGAGCAACGCCTCATAGGCTTCCGGCAGGTTGGCCGTATAGGCATCCTGGTACATGAAGTCCATTTCCACAGGGAACAGCTTCATTTCCAGACCGGGTATCTTGCTCTCAAACACCAGGCTGATCTCCAGCTCCGGTTGTATGCTGATAATAAGCCGGTTGGGCACGATGTCATCCTTGAATATCTTATGGGGAGTATCCTTGAACTGGATCACGATGACAGAGGATTGCTTTGGCATTGACTTGCCCGTACGGAGAAAAAAAGGCACGCCCTTCCATCTTTCATTATCGATAAAAAGCCTCATCGCGGTAAATGTCTCTGTATTGCTGCCCGAAGCCACCTGCTCTTCCTCACGATAGCCTGTACGGGCAATACCATCGATGTCCCCATCCGTATATTGACCACGCACGACATTCTTGAATATCTGCTCCGGTGAGTACATCTTTACGCTCTTCATGACCTTTGTCTTGGCATCCCGGATAAATTCAGCATCATAGGCCTTGGGGCATTCCATCGCGATGATACATACCAATTGCAAAAGATGGTTCTGGATCATATCCCTCAACGCCCCGCTGCTGTCATAATATCCGCCCCTTTTGCCAACCCCTACCTGTTCTGCCAGACTGATCTGGATATGGTCGATATACTGCCTGTTCCACAATGGCTCGAATACGTAGTTTGCAAATCGGAAGGCCATGATGTTCTGTACCGTTTCCTTACCCAGGTAATGATCTATCCGGTAGATCTGCTTTTCAGCAAAACGTTTTGTCAAAAATTTGTTGAGCTTCCGGGCAGTATCCAGGTCTGTGCCAAACGGCTTCTCCACTACGATACGGTCCGCCGATTGATTGGTTGCTAACTTGTGTTTGCTCAGCCCTTCCCCAATGATCTCGATAAACCGTGGAGCCGTAGCGAAATAAAACATACGGGTGGCCCTGATATCATGCTCTTTGTCAAAGCTCTCCATCATGGACTTCAGTCCCGTATAGGTTTCTTCCTTTAGAAAATCGCCCTGGATATAAAATATATGCGTGGCAAAACTGTCCCATTTACCTTTGTCCGCCGCTCCGTTGCGGCTAAAGGCGTTCACGCCCTCAAGTAAATGATCCTTGAACGCGGCCTCGTCTACCCCAATGGCATCCACGCAGTAAATAGCGAATTGCGGCGGCAGATGGCTCTCTATATATAAATTATACAACGCTGGGATAAGCTTACGATACGTCAGGTCACCTTTTGCTCCGAAGATGGTGATATTGGCGCATTGGACTTTTTTGGGAGAAGTTGCTTTCATATTGCTAATATCCTAAACAAAGAATAAATATACCATTAATTTATAAATACCATACATCGTCCCAGGGAGGTAGTAAAAACACCGCATCGCCGGCTGCCAGCCCGTTATCCGTCGTATGTGTGATGAGCCGGGCCCCTGATTCGGACAAGATCTCCGCTTCGTAAAAACCTCCCCAAAAGGAGACAGCCGTTATCTTGCCCTTCATGGCCGCGGGGAAGGCCTTTTTCCCAACCTTAAATTGCTCGGGACGAACAAACAGACGCTTGCCATTTCCCGCTTCCAGCAGATTGTATTTCCCAAACAATCCCGCGACATATTCGTTCGAGGGTTGACGATAGATTTGTTGTGGCGGCGCCTGCTGAACGGTTCGCCCCTCCTTTATCACCAATATCTCATCCGCCCAGGACAAAGCATCCAGGGGGTCATGCGACACCAATATACAGGTGATGTCCAGCTTTTGCCCGATATCCCGTATCACGGTTTTAAATAGCCCCTTATGTATCATGTCCAGATTGCTGTACGGCTCATCCAGCAACAACAGCCGGGGGACCCCGATCAATAACTTGGCCAGCGCGATCCGCTGCCTTTCCCCACCCGAAAGCTGGTTGGTCCGCCGCTTCATCAAATGATCGATCCTGCAAACCCTGAACAAGGCTTTTGCATCCTCCTCCGACAGCTCATTGGCGTACTCTAACACCTGCTCTATCCGTAAATTTTGTGGTAATTCGAATTGTTGTGAAAGATAGGCAATGCCCGGATGCCCCGGTATTAATTTTTCAGCGGGTCCCAGGACCCGCTGCCCCTCAAATACAATTTTCCCCTTGTCCGGCTGCGCCAGACCCGCGATTGTCTTCAACAGGGTGGTCTTTCCCGATCCAGTCTCACCCGCTACCGCAATCTTCCTTCCCTTTACCTGGGAAAAATTCACTCCCCCCAGCAATACTTGTAAAAAATCCATAGGGCGGCAAAGTTACCGCTAAATTTTCTTTCTCTTCAGTACAAAAGCTGTGATCAGGGATACGATCAAACCCACTGGTAATATCTCCATATAGGTGAAGAGAATATTGAAAATAGGGTTCTTGTACATGACGATAAAGTCGGCCATTTCCGCCTTTTTTTGAGCGATCACGGCTGCGCTGGCGCCGGACTCCTGCGCCTTTTTGATAACATGGTCCGCCCACAGCTGCCCAAAATTCCCCGCATACGTGTAATAAGATATCAGCCAGACCCCTACATATATGGTAGAGGCGATCAGCGTAATATACAACCCCATCAGAAAAGCCTTCCCAAAGCTGACCACGCCGCCG
Organism: Chitinophagaceae bacterium; assembly: GCA_017307755.1. Lineage (GTDB taxonomy): Bacteria > Bacteroidota > Bacteroidia > Chitinophagales > Chitinophagaceae > Puia. Next base: position 89,267 of record JAFKGQ010000006.1, read on the forward strand.
TTGTATTTATTCCTGTAAGTCCTGACCCCAACATAAATAAGGGAAAAGGCAAGGATCATGGACGCATAGCCATAGATCTCCCCATTCTCAAGAATGGTCTTACCACGGGTGACTAATGAATACCCCAGCCACCAGCTGGTGCTGATTAACCCCGCTATTAACCCGCAGACAAGTACAATTTTTTTCATACCCTAAAACTGAAAAGTAAATAGCAGATCTCGTTCATACTTTCGGGTGATTTTAACATCCGGACCCATTTTCACCCTTAAGTATTATATGATATTCAGTCTTTTGGCCATGTCAATGGCCTGAGTCCTCCGCTTTACGTCCATTTTTTCAAAAATGCGGGAAGTATGCGTCTTGATCGTATTCAAAGAGACAAACAGCTTTTCGGCGATCTCCTGGTTGCTAAACCCCTGCGCCATCAATCCCAGCACTTCCAGCTCCCGTTTACTCAGGTCCAGTCTCGCCGCCTGCTCCACGTTCACCCTCTGTTCTACATTCATCCCCCCACCTTCCGCCTCCGGACGCCCCACCGTCCCGTATTCTTCCTCCCGCCGCTCGACATACACCGTCTTCTCCACCTCCACGATGACCCGCTCCACCTTCGGCTTGGTCAGCTTTAGCGCCAGCCAGATACCGAGAGCGGTAAAAACCACGGCGATAGCCCCAATATATACCTCAAAAGCATGATCGAATATCACCAGGCGCCATTCCAGCCACTTCAGCAGGAACAGCAGCCCAGCCAGGGCTATTCCATATAGGATAGCATGTTTATATTTTATCAGCGGATTGATAGCCATATAGATTCCCCGCTTAAATATAATGCATTTCCACCCGTTACGAATATCTTTGCCCGGACATGCAAATTCATCATCCGACACAACTGCGTACGGTCAACGTGACCCGCTATGTCACCCCCCTTCGCGAAGGAGGCTCCCTGCCCGCCATCGCCGAGGCGGACGACGGCTTTCTCTATGTCCTCAAATTCCGGGGGGCAGGTCAGGGTATAAAAGCGCTTATCGCCGAGCTCATCGGTGGGGAACTGGCACGCACCCTGGGTCTGAAAGTACCAGAGATCGTCTTTGCCCAGTTGGACACCGCCTTTGGCCGCAGCGAGCCCGACGAAGAGATCCAGGACCTTCTCAAAGCCAGCGTAGGTCTGAATATGGGGCTGCATTATCTTTCAGGTTCCATTACCTTCGACCCCGTGGTTAATAAAGTAGACCCCTTGCTGGCCTCCCGCATCGTCTGGCTGGACTGCCTGCTGACCAATGTCGACCGCACAGCCCGCAATACTAATATGCTGATGTTCAATAAAGAGCTCTGGCTCATCGATCACGGCGCCTCCCTGTATTTTCATCACGCATGGGATAACTGGCAGGAGCAAGCCACCCGCCCCTTCACACAGGTGAAAGACCACGTCCTGTTGCCGTTCGCCAGCCGGCTGGAAGAGGTCGATACGGCATTTCGAAGCCAGCTGACCCACGAACACATCAGCGATATCGTCAACCTTATCCCGGATGAATGGCTGACCAAATGGTCCCTGGACATCTCACCCGGTGACATCCGGTATATCTATTCTCAATTTCTGCAGCTCCGGCTGGATCAATCTCATATCTTCCTAAACACAGCACAACATGCACGAAAAACACTTGTTTGAATATGCCGTTCTTCGTGTAGTGCCCCGGGTGGAGCGCGAAGAATTCCTGAACGTGGGGATTATCCTCTATTGCCCCAAACAAAAGTTCCTCCAAACTCTCTTCACACTTGACGAAACCAGGCTCCATGCCCTTTTTCCCGGCATAGACATCCCGGAGATACAACAACACCTCGAAGCCTTCCGGCATATCGCCCTGGGCAACCCGGAAGGAGGCCCCATCGGCGCACTGGACACAGCCTCCCGCTTCCGCTGGCTCACCGCCACCCGCAGCACCGTATTGCAAACTTCCAAAGTGCACCCCGGCTTCTGCGGCGATCCCGCCGCCGCTCTTCAGCGGCTGCACAGCCAGCTGGTGCTCCTGCCGCCAACTAGTGACAAATAAAATAACCGCCCCCCACTCATCGTTAACATATCCATATGACAGAGATAACGGAAACCATACAAGAACCCCTTGAAGACGCGGGAAAAAGCAGGATCAATGCCTTGGTCGCTCTCTTTGTAGCCATTACAGCGACATTCATGGCCATTTGCAACGTAAAGGACGGCAACATCGTCCAGGCCATGGACCAGGCGCAAGCCCATAGCATCGACGCATGGTCCTACTTCCAGGCCAAGAGCACCAAACAAGCCCTGGCCGAAAACACCCTCGAAATCCTGAAAGGGCAGCACAACCCCGGCAACGATACCCTTATAAAAAAATACGAAGCGCAGATAGCCAAATACGAAAAAGAAAAAAAGGAGATCAAGACCCAGGCGGAAGGTTATCAGCAGAGCTATGACGATCTAAATCTCTTCGACGACCAGTTCGATATGACCGAAGCCCTGCTGACCATCTCCATCGCCATGTTCGGTATAAGCGCCCTCACACAACGGAAATGGCTGCTGTATTTTGCCGGCTGCATGAGCTTGCTCGGCATCATCTTCGGTCTGGCCGCCTTTTTAAAGATCAGCCTGCACTCGGATTTTGTGTCGAAAATATTGGGGTGAACAACATCTACTTATCTTCAATCTCCACCCCCGAACAATCCATAACCTCAAACCTTTTCCCCTCCGGAAACCTATTCGGATAATCCTTCGAATCCGTGATCGTATTCCCCGAAAAACGCAACCCCTGCACCGAGTACGCATGTATCACCCTTGGATCAAAAACGTGAAAAGTATTATGCACGATCCTGATATTCCTGTTGTACCTGCTGTCGGCCTGGTATGCCTTCTCAATCCCCGACCCCACCTGTATCGCCGCATTCCCCCACACCCCATAGTTACAATTGTCAAACACATTATCCTTCACCATGACATCCCGCACCCCCGTCCGCTCAAACCAATAACGCCCATCCCCTTCAAAAAGGATCGCCGCCCCGGGCGTATGAAAATAATTACTATCGATGATCACCTTCCCCCGGGAGCCTATCAACAATCCCCTGGCCCTGTTCTTCTGTATGGTGCAATACCGGATGATCACATCCGGACGATCGTCGATGGCCGCCATCACATCCTTGCCCGCCATTAGTCCCGACGGCAGCGGCCGGACAAACTCCACTGACGTATACTCCTTATTGATCCTCTCCACACTTTTTACCAGCAGCGTATCATATGCTTCCAGCGTGGTACTCCGCACCAGTTCCAGCCGGCTGCCGGGTTTTATAAAATCAAACCCCACCTGCTGTTCATGCTTCAGTTGTACCAGGATGCCCGTTGCTGACAACTGCCTGGCCACCTGCACATAGATGCCATGTATGTTGGTGGCATCATCCATCTGGTTCTCCATCAGAGAATGAAGGATACGTAGTCTCCCCGCACAGTTGGAGAAGTGAGTGGCATCCGCCGTCAGACTCAACACCCGGTCAGAACCGGGACGGGCCGTTACGGATAAATGATCGATGTCGATGTCCCGGCTTCGCTGCGCAACGATCCCCATGCCGCCACAATGATAGATATTCAACGAATCAAAACTTAACCCCCGGCTGTCGGATACGGCAATGGCAGAACAAGGCCTGTGCAGCGCATTAAGAACGATGACATTGCCGGGAATTCCTTCCAGACCCGGCACCAATAAACGCACCCGCCCCGGGGTGATCTCCCGTGCCGGCAGGTTTCTGCCAAAATACTGATCCCGTGCCATAAAAGCAGTCTCCCGCTTGGCGGGATCAAATTCCAGCAAATTACCATAAGGATATTCCACCCCCTTCTTATCCTGGAAGACCAGCATGCCGTTGTCGATCTTATAAGGGTATTGGTCGGAAAACTGAAGCTCCATACCGTCCTTATCCACCGACAGGACCTTTCCCTCGCTATGAAAAGTCCTTTCCCAATCCACCGAAAAATTCCGTAAGGAAATATTCTTTGATCCATCAATTACAAAAGGACAGATATATCCATGAAAAAAGAACTCCGAACCCTGTCCGTCGATCTCCAGACCGGCAAACCCTTCCAATAGAAAAGCTATCCGCTTCAGCCCTTCGTCATTATTACTCGTAAAGATATACTTCTCAGAAGCCAGGTCAGGATAAAAGTCATACCGCCCCCTGGGGAATATCAGCCGGCTGACAGGATGATGTTTGATATACGCCAGGGCTTTTCTCACAACGGGTGTGGCGTCCTGTCCGCCACCCTTTACGGCCCCGAACGACTCGATACTAATGGTCTGAGCAGTAAGAGCTCCCGAACACAAAAAGAAAAGTACAAAAAGCCAAAAACCTTGATTCTTTTGCATCCGTGAAAATAACACTAAACCCAGTATCATGCGTTGCACAAACGTTTGCACCGCCTATTTCCTATATAAAATTTTTCCCTTCAGCATTTCGGGGATAATAAACCACTTTCCATCCTTGCTAACCGAAAAATCCGCCGGCCCCGCAATCCCTTCCTGCAACACCCGCGCGCGATGCGTAGAAAGATCCATCGCCAGCAGCACTCCATTCTTCTGGTCTTTCCCCCAGTCCGAGAAATATAGCGTATTTCCCACTAATACGACCCCATCCAATAAACCCTGATAATCCCCTGATTTTTCCATCGTGCCCGTACGTACATCGATGACATATACCCTTCCATCCGGATGCGCCCAGTTTCCAATGGACACACAATAAAGACGTTGCGACAGCGCATCGAAGTACAACCCATTAGCGCCTGCAATGCTATCCACGGGTAAAGGAGCATACCCCAAAGTCTTTAGATCGACGGCGTATATCTTACCATTGTCCGTAGCGGAAGCATATAGCACCCCTTGCCCCAGCGCCAGGTCATTTAAAAAACCAGTTCCTGTAATGACTATCTCCGCCACCCGTCGCCTGGAGATCACATCAAAGACCACGATACGGTCTACGTCCGCTACATATAAAGTATTCCCATCGATAGCCATCCCTTTGGGAGCATTCAGCGTTCCCTCCGCCGGCAGGAAATGTGCATCCACCAATTTGCCGGTAGACAGGTCTATTTTACCGATGTACCCATCCCCATCCTTTGCAGCGGGCTCCATCTCCTGCCCGATATCCGATACGAACAGATCGTTCCTCCACCGAATGACGCTTTCCGGATGATGAAAACCACTGGTTTCCTTTACAGGCGGTTGCGCCTGTGCCATAGCCCCTGCCATTACTGACAAAATGATCCATGTTTGCTTCATATGTTTTTTTTACAAACCTATCAGCAAAACAACTTGGCAAGAAAAAAACCTTCCCCTGACCGTACCTGCAACTTCCCCTGCGGGTGCCATAAGGTTTTGTGGCCATGCAGGACAAAACAAAGCAGATGTTCATCCAGCAGGAGGTTAGCCTTATTCGTATCCTCGTCCTGACGAAAATAGATCATCTGGATGTCCTCGCCAAAGGCAAGCACGGGCCTCCCGTCTTTAAAAATATCGGTCATCCCATAAAAATAAATAGAATTTTTTTTATATCCACATCGGTATTCCTTCACTCCGTTCGGAGCGACTTCACCGGATTTTCCATTGCTGCCTTAATCGTACGGGAACATACTGTTAATAATGCGATCAAAATTGCAACTACGCCTGCAACAACAAACACAGACCAATTAATGTCAATCCTATAAGCAAAATCCTTTAGCCATTCATTCATGAATGCCCACGACAAAGGAGTAGCAATTATCATTGCTATCAATACCAACCTCAGAAAGTCTTTTGACAATAAATTCACCAGCCCTGGTATGCTTGCACCAAATACCTTGCGAATGCCGATCTCTTTCACCTTTCTTTCAACCACATAAATGGACAGGCCAAACAACCCCAAACATGCAATTAATAACGATAATCCGCCGAAAGCATAAAACATCTGTTGCATTTTATTTTCGCTACCGTATTGTTTTTCTACGCTTTCATCTACAAAAGAGAATTGAAGAATTACATCAGGAACAACTTTTTGCCATACCTTTTTAAGATGATCAATAGCTTCAGCGCTATGGAATGTATTTATTTTCAGTGATAAATTGCTGCCCCATTTGGCATAACTGATCATCAATGCTTCCACCGGTTTGTGAAGGCTTTCGAAATTAAAATCCTTGACAACTCCAACAACATATTTACTGTCTTCTCCTTTTCCAAATCGCTTTCCAATTGCATTTTCCGGTTTTTTCCAGCCAAACGTTCTTACAGCAGCTTCGTTTACAAGAACTGATTTCGATGTATCTGTCGGAAAATCTTTCGAGAAAAACCTTCCCGCGGCCAATTTCATCGAATAAGTGTTGAAATAATTCGTATCAACGGAAAATTGGTATAGGCTTGTTGAAATTTCGCCGCCTTTTAGGTCTTCTGTCGTTGTCCAGCCATTACCCAGACCGCCTACGACATTTCCATTGTGTCTGCATACATTGATAATATAGGGGTTCTGCAGTAATTGATCCCTAAGGACCTGGTAATTTTTCGCTACATCAGGTGCATATCCGACATTTATTTGCACTATTGCATTACCATCATAGCCGAGTGATCTGTTTTTTATGAACCTCATTTGTTGACTTATGACGATCAGCGATGCAATCAGCGCAATGCTAACAGTGAATTGGAACACTACCAGGCCTTTCCGGATAAAATTGCCGTGGCTACTGACTGAAAAATTTCCTTTTAATATGACGGAAGGTTTGAAGGATGATAAAATAAAAGCCGGGTAAACTCCTGCGATAAAAGAAATGCACATAATGAAACAGCATAAGACGAAGACATTTCTCACGGAAAGATCAAGGTCATACGATCGGCCTAACCACTGTGACAATACTGGCAATAATGATTTTGTCAACATAATACCTAGCAGAACCGCAATAGCACTGATCAAAAAAGTTTCAATAAAAAATTGTCTTACCAACTGAACCTTTGTGGCGCCGACCACTTTTTTTACGGATGTCTCTTTAGCCCGCCGGATGGCGCCCGCCGTGGTAAGATTGATATAATTGATGCAAGCCAGCAATAAAACGACAACTCCTACAATAGAAAAAATATTCACTCTTGAAAGGCTTCCGTTATTGGCAGCGTCATACCGCAAATGCGATTTCAGATGGATATCCCTTATTGATTGAAAGAAATAGGTGTACGACATTTTATTTTCGTTCCATTCCTTTTCCGAAAAATGGGCAACGACCTCATTTACTTTTTTTTCTACTTGTTTCCATTTTACAGGATCAGCCACCTGCACATAAGTATAAGGCCAGCCTCCTGTCCATGCATTATCAATATCAAATTTCCATTGCTCATTTGCTTTTTTTCTAAGCCGGGCATAAGCGCCTACTAAATCAAACTGAATATGAGAGTTGAGAGGAGTGTTTTCACAAACGCCTGCGACGATCACAGGATTATCATCAACGATAAGGCTTCGCCCCATCGCATTATCAGCATTACCAAAATATTTGATTGCAAGTTTTTCTGAAAGCACTACCTGGTCTGGTCTGATCAAAACTTTTTCTACCTGGCCTCTTTTCAGGCGAAATCCAAAAAATCTAAAAAAATTACTGTCAGCTATTATGCAATTAGGTTCTATAAACCGATCATTGCCTGATTTTACTTTAAATGTTTCACCTGTAAAAACTCTGCAGGCCGATTGAATAGAAGGCAGTTGCTTAGGAAGCTGTGCGCCTAATGCAGTGCCGGACCCTGCCTGGGAAAAAGATTCACTTTCACTTTTAAAAGTATTGGCGATGCGGAAAATTTTTTTGCCATCAGGATGAAAATCGTCAAAGCTAAGTTCCCCCTCCAGCCAGACGCCAATAACAAGACAGACAATTATCCCAATTGTAAGCCCGAAAATATTAAGAGAAGCAAAAGTTTTGTTCCTTGTAATGTTACGCCAGGCGATTTTGAAATGGTTTTTTAGCATAAGACTTCTTGTCCTTAGCCAAATGGGAAAAGCATGCCACTTTCATTAACAAATGAATTACAGATAGTTACGACCATTTCTAACACGAATTTGTTCGAAAATGCACAGTTATTGTTCGCTTTCGGGCAAACTTGACCCGTCTTAAATCCATCAATCCCCCCTTAGAACTTAAAAGTAAAGCTCGCCGAAAACCGTCTCGGCATCTGTGGCTCGATAGTCGACCATCCTTTGTAATATATTTTATTAGTCACATTATCCAGCTTCAGAGAGACACCTACAAGATCCGACTGATAGAACAAAGACCCATTCAGCACCGTATAGGCAGGCAATGTAAATACCCCCGTGGTTGCCCTGTTCAATATCATATTCTCTCCGCCATAATTTCCGCCAAACCCGATGCCAAAACCCTTCAGAGAACCCGCCACCAACTTATAGCTGGCCCAGACATTCGCCTGGTGCCTGGGGCCTGCCCCTTCTGGCCGTCTGTCCAGATAATCCTTGGCATCCGTCGTTGTCACCTTGCTGTCATTGTAACTATATCCGGCTACCAGGTTAAGCCCTGCGACAGGATTGGCGCTGATATCCGCTTCGAGCCCCTTGCTGTATTGTTTGCCTCCCTGCATATAAAATCCCATCTGACCCGGGACCTCCATGACAATATTCGAAACCCGGATATCATAATAGCTGAAGGTCGCAGTTACCCTGCCGCCCACCGTATTGACTTTGACCCCGGCCTCCCATTGATTTGCCTGCTCCGGCTTCAGGGTTTTCATGCTGCCATCGTTCTGTCTGCGGGGAGCCGAATTGGTAAACCCATTCATGTAGTTGGCGAAAAGGGAAACCCTGTTCAGCACAGGTTGATACACGAGCCCAAACTTGGGTGACAAAGCCGTTTGTTCATACCTGCTGTCCGCCGTAGAAGTAAGACCCCCATTCTTAAAATGGTCCACCCGGAGACTGGCCATGACCGATAGTTGCGGGGTAAGGTTCAGCACATCGGACGCATAGGCGCTGTATACTTCCTGCAGCAGGTTGCTCTTGTCCGCCGGAAGGCTTTGCAGCGTGGAGTCGACATGCTCTTTCGTAAGGATACCCGTGTCATCCCCCGCCATCGTGATCGTCCCGTTAGCAGCATAGCCTGTGCTGTTGCTGATGGAATTCCTGGAAAAATAATCCAGTCCGGCGATGATCCGGTTACGAAGTCCGCCGATTCTGAGATCCCCGATAAAATTCTGTTGGATATCCGTTGTACTGGTCGTACCGTTCTGGTTGCTGATATATCGGCCAAACACGCCCGGGATATTGGGATAGCCCGGCATATATTGCGATACTTCATAAAGATAGGAATAATACCCCTGGGATTTCGCCGAGCTCCTGGACAACACTGTCTGGGAAGTCCATTGGTCGGAGAGACGATAGACCATCTGTGCCTGCAGCGTAGACGTAGGGGTCTTGATGCTAAGGTTATTACTCGTATAGCTGCGGCGATAGTCATACCCCAGCTCCGTAAGGTTTTTTGCGAGCAATGGCGCTCCTCTGTCAAAAAAGATCATGGTCGGGTTGGTACTTTCCGTACTCATGAACTCGGCGTTCAGCAGAAAACTAAGCCTGTCCGTTGCTTTATAAGACAGCGACGGCGCAATAAAACGTACCTTTCTGAACCCGGCATCCTGAAAGCTGCTCTCGTCATGATAAGCGCCATTCACCCGCAACAGGAATTTCTTTTCCTTGTCCAATGGGGTATTGACATCCGCGGTAAACCTGTTGAGCCCATAAGTGCCGGCCGTATAGCTCACCTCTCCCCCAAATGTTTCGTAAGGTTTTTTCGTAACAGTGTTGATCAATCCGCCGTATGAGATCAATGTACCGCCAAACAAAGTTCCGGAAGGCCCCTTGATAACCTCGATCCTTTCTACATTCGCGACATCCAGCCCTCCATTGGTAAGACCCGCCAACCCATTGACCAGGGTAGGCTGCACGGCAAATCCCCTGAGGGAATAATAGCCTGCGCCATCCCCGTCCCTACCGGTGGACGACCATAATTTGCTGATACCGGGAGCATTTTTCAAGGCATCATCATAGTTCGTGATCACCTGCTCCCTGATCAGTTCCGAAGACACTGCCGAGTAGGCCTGGGGGTTCTCCATGTTCTTCAACGGCATCTTTGCCACATAGTCACTACCGGTGTTTGCGTATTTGGCGCGACCACCGGAAACCACCACAGTAGACAGTTCGGTCCCCGATACAGACAATACGATGGACAACACCACCGTCTTCCCGCTTTCTACCAACACCTCGCGTCTCACCGTCTCATGTCCGATCAACGATACTTCTAACATATAGTTGCCAGGTCGGACATTGCGCAATATAAACGTACCTGCTTCATCCGTGATCGCCTTTTTCCCCCCAACGCCCAGCGTTACGGTAACATAGGCCGCCGGCCGCCCGTCATTGGTAGTCAGCGTACCCTTTATATTCCCCAGGTTGTCCTCATCATTAAAATTGGGAACGCCCGCCAGCAAACAGACAGGCATAAGACATAACAAAATGACATTTCTTACATACAGTCGTATATAGTTCATAATAGTTGGCTTTGAGGTCACAAAATTGCCCCTCCCCCAACATTTCGGCTTTCATCATCCGGAAAAGCATTTTCGCAATGCGAAACAATGCATGTGAATTTTCATTAATTTTACCAGGCAAGGTCATCCGGATAAAATTTTTAATATCGTGAACTATCCTCCTCTTGTCCGTCTATCAGCGATCTGTATATCCTTGCTTATTGTGTCCTGTCACTTCAGACGGCCGCGCAACGCTTCTGATGTTTTCCTGGATGACGAAAGAATGGACGAGATCTCCGGCATCGTGGCCTCGGCAGACCATCCCGGTTATCTATATGTACATAATGACAGCGGCGATTCCAGCCGTTTTTTTGCAATTACACCCGATGGGCAGCTAAGGGGGATATTCAATTTCCCGGGAGAAACTCCACCCCTTGGTGTAAAAGATTGTGAAGACATCACCCTGGGCAGCGGCCCTGACAGCGGCGTCAGCTACGTATACATGGGAGATATAGGGGACAACTTTGCGCGAAGGAAGTATATCAACATCTATAGGATAAAAGAGCCCACACTGCCGCCGCCGGCTCTTTCCGTCAATGTAGATGCCAGCCCGCTCTACCTCCAATATCCGGACGGTCCCCGGGATGCGGAAACGCTGATGGTCGACCCCATCGAAAAATTATTGTACATCGTTTCCAAACGGGAGGACTCGGTACACATCTATAGCACACCGCTGTACTTTAAAGACCATGACACAGTGACCCTGACAAAAAAAGCCACGATCTGGTTGGGATCTGATAAAGGTAAATGGATCACGGCGGGCGATATCTCTCCCAAAGGGGACCAGATACTGGTAAAAAGCTACAGAAAAGTGTTCTACTGGCAACGCCGGCCCGGCGAACACGTCTGGCAGACTATGCAACGCCAGCCATTGAGCCTGCCGTATATCATCGAAGGACAGGGAGAAGCCATTTGCTTCACCCGGGACGGAAAAGGATATTACACCATCAGTGAAGGCCGCTATCCCCGGCTGTTCTATTACAAAATGCCTCATCTCGCCGATTCATCACATGCCGGCACTCCCGTCGTGTTTTAACCACTCCGCCGGTACAACCTGCGCATTACCTCCATCCTTGCTGTAACGCAGCTCCAAAGCGCCGCCACCGCCGCCATCGATATAGTCCAGGGCAAAAACATGCAAACCCTTTTGTAATGCCACCTGCCCGACCCTCTCCCGGGGAGAATGCATGCCGTCATTGTCTACCACCAGCCTTCCCGCAATATGCAGCATGCTGCCATCATCCGAATTGAGATAAAAGCTGTAGATACCCGTTTCCGGCACTTCGATATAGCCGGTGAATTTCAACCCCCAGCCTGTAGCAGGGATCTCTTTTAATAACCCGGGTTCCGTCATTATCATCACCCGTTCTGCCGCACCTTTCATATCTGTCGTACGATTAAACCCTCCCTGGTAAAACCCGCAGCGAAGGCCATTCGCCAGGTCCGTCTTCACCACAGCCGGCGGAGCATAGTCCTGCCGGCTGAACAACGTCGTACTCACATCCCCCCTGCGTCCTCCTGCTGTAAAAGCCGCCACACGTAAGGTCAGCGGATGATCGATACGCAGGGGACGATCCAGCAATGGAGATCGCAGCGAAGGCCAGCTTCCATCCACTGTATAACGCACCTGCATGTCCTTCGCCGGAGGTTGTATCATAAAGGACACCGGGTCCACAAACACCCGGCTGTCAGCCGTCTCCGCCAGGTCAGGCAGCCTGTAATGTACGTGCAGCCTATCCAGTCGGTCATACTGCCCGGACAGTCGCTGTAAATACGAGTCATAAAGGTCCCGGTTCGTCCAGCCCAATTCAGCCAATGCTGTCATACGGGGCATGATCAAATAGTCCGCCCGCTCCTCGCTGGGCACCATCTCACTCCATAAATTGGCCTGCACACCCAATATGTTCTTCTGCTGTTCTACACTCATTCCATACTGGGCGCCGGTGGGATCATAATGATACACCTCTGCCAGCGTCTTTCTGTCGGGAATAGCGTCGAAATATAAAGGTCCATCCGGGGTCATGATCACCTTGTTCCCACCCGCTGTTGCCTTTGCCGGCATCGTCCGTGCCCATGGCCGCCAGAACATGACCACGGCGTCGGCATTGATACCGCCTTCCACGATCTCATCCCACCCTATGAGGGTCTTGCCTTTCGTCCGGAAAAAAGCCTGGATATAATCATTAAAATAGCTCTGCAGTTGCTCCACCGATCCGATATGATGCTCCTGCATAAAAGACTGACAGACAGGAGAAGCCTTCCAATGACTGCGTTCCACCTCATCCCCGCCGATGTGTATATATTTCGATGGAAAAAGGTCCGCGATCTCCGAATAGATATCCCTGGCAAAGGATAGCGTGCTCTCCCTGCAGGGACAGATGGGGGTGGAAAACCCCTTTGTCCAGTCATCCCCCTTCTTTCCATCACAGGTAAGTTCCGGGTACAAAGCGATGGCCGCCATCATATGACCGGGCATATCGATCTCTGGTATGATCTCCACATAATGCAAGGCGGCATAACGGATGATATCTTTCATCTCCTCCTGCGTATAGTATCCTCCGTATTCTACCCGCCCGCCGGTACGACGGATATGTTTCTGATCGATGTTCATATCAGGGTTGTCCGTTTCCCTGGCCATTCGCATACAGGCGGAGTCCTGGTCGTTAAAAGTTCGCCAGCCTCCCTCGCTGGTAAGACGAGGATATTTTTTGATCTCGATCCGCCAGCCCTGATCATCCGTCAGATGAAGATGCAGCTTGTTCATCTTATACAAGGCCATCATATCGATGTACTTCTTCAGATAATCCGTGGAAAAGAAATGCCGGGAAACATCCAGGTGCATGCCTCTCCATAAATAACGCGGATAGTCCCTGACCTGGGTGACGTCGATCGTCAGTTTATTTCCATGCCCTTTCTCTACTTCCGCAGGCATCAGTTGCCGCAGCGTTTGAATGGCATAGAACATACCCGCACCCTCTCTTGCCGACAATATGACCCGGTCTTTCAGCACCTTTATAGCATAACCTTCGGGCTCTTTCACATCCGTAGTATCCAGACGTAAGGTAACGGTATTCTCTCCGCAAGTTTCAGCCTTCGGCTCCAATGGACCTAAATAGTCAGCCAGCATCTGCCGCAGATAAGTTGCCTCCTGTAAGAACTGACCCTCATGCGCCACCCTGCAAATACCCGTATGCCTGGTGATTACAAACCTTCCTTCCCCCGGTACGACAGACAAGGGATACGGGATCAGCGCCTCCTGGCCCGATGCTGTATGAAAGGTCGTCCTAAACAAATATTTACCTGGTCCCACATGACGGACGACCCCATCCGGCAATAACACCGTTGCCGAAGTCTTCTCCGGTACAACTGCTTCATAATAGATTGAATCCCCCTTCTTTCTCCATGACGACCCGATCCCCCCCCGTGGACCCTGATATTCCGCCCGGGCAAAACTCAGCCGTTCAAACCCCGCCGGTTGCAGGATGATCTTATTATAACCCACCGCGTCCTTCGCCGGCCGTATACCCGCTATATATTTATAGAACCATCCGCTGATGCTGCCAAACATAGGGTGATTATGCGAATAAATATTGTCGCTGTAATCCCAATGCTCCCACAATGTCGTAGCGCCCTGTGCAAGCATATTTCCCCACCCTGGAAAATCCCGTTGCCCCGCCAGCTTACAGGCCAGATCGCTCAGCCCATGTTCTGAAAGCACCTCCAACAGATATTTCGTCCCAAAGATCCCCGTGCTGACATGTTCTTTCCTCTCTCCTATTTGATCCAGCAATACCTTCAAAGCTTTCTTTTCCTCTTCTTCAGGCAAAAGATGGAAGTACAGGGCAAATGCCTGCGTAGCCTCCGTATGGATGCCCACAGCGCCCGTGACCGGGTCATAGAACTTTTTTACAAAGGCTTCCTTTACGGATCCCGCCAGCTTCTCATAACGGTCCGCCTCCTCCTGTCTGCCGAGCAGCCTTGCCAGCTTGCTTACCGTCAGGGTATTATAAAAAAGAAAGGCGGTGCTCGTGACTTCCACCTGTTTGGGGTCCAGCGATTCATGATCGCCGATCCCTTTATCTATGATATAACCCTCCGCATGCGCATGGAGAAAATCCACCCAGGCGCGGGCAGCAGGATAATATTTTACTATCAGGTCCGAGTCGCCATAATACTGGTATAGCTGCTCCAGCAGCAAAGGCAGCACTGTTCCCCATCCAATGGGGCCCGCTGTACGCGTAAGCCCTTTGTCGGCGATACCGACATACGGCGCCGTCTCGGTCAATGCTCCATCCGGCTGGGCTTCATCCACAAAATCCCTCACCGTCTTGGCATAAAAACTATGCATGTCGAAATTGGCCATAAAGGCTTCGCTGGTGGCTACGATATCGCCTCCATAACCCAGCTTCTCACGGTGAGGACAGTCCGATTGCACGCTGAACAGGTTGCTGAGAAAGGTATTAAGACTTACCTCCTGTATCCGGTTGAACAACGTATCACTGCATCGAAAGCTTCCCGCCTGCCGTACATCCGACGATAACGGGATGCCTTGTATCATGTCACGCGTCAGCACTCCCGGATACCCTTCTATCTCTACGTAACGAAACCCGTGAAAAGTAAAGACAGGCTCGAACACCACCTTTCTCTCACCCAGGATCAGGTCGTCCTGCTGCCAGGCTACAGGAGGCGCGCCGGGACCACCCGCTCCCTTGCGCTTTATCTGTCCTGCTACGCTCGTCATCACGTTCAGGGACCCGTCGGTATTCAATAGCTCCCCATATCGCAGCTGTATCCGCGTGCCTTTTCTGCCCATTGCCGTCAACCGTACAATACCGCCAAAATTCCGTCCCATATCCACCAGGTATTTGTCCGGACCCAGCCGGCGCACATCCACCGGACGCACCAATCCACGAGCACGAATGGGAGGATGCATCTGTGGCACCATCTCCCCGCCCGGCGCCGAGGTCACCAGGGCCTTCCTCCACGCTTTATCATCATAGCCCGGACGATCCCATCCCGGTAATGCATAGCGGTCATCATAGGTCGACCCGATGTAGTTGTTATTCCTCCTCAAGGGGCCATCCGTCACATTCCATGACCCGTCCGATACTTCTACCTGGCGTTTGCCGCCCACATACTCTATCTCCAGCCGGGCAATAAACCGCGGGGCGCCGGTCGGCAGGAACTTCCGCATAGCCAGCGATCCCCACATCCGCAATGGCAGCGGATTATACCAGCCATTACCCAGTTCGACCCCCAGACAGTTGCGGCCTTTTATTAACATGGTCGTTACATCAAATGTATTGTAGGGCACCGTTTTTTTATAATCCGTCCATCCGGGATCCAAAAAATGATCCCCCACTTTTTTACCATTAAACGTCGCCCTGTAATACCCAAGACCGCTGATATACAATACAGCCTTCCTGACCCCTATCGCCACCTCCAACTCCTTACGGAACAACGGCGCCGGGTTATCGCCAAACAACAGGCTGTCCTCGATGAGAGACGTCTTGCTGTCCGTCACCCATTCCGCCTGCCATACGAGGGGTGTAGCCGGCTGGCCGCCTTGTGCAAAAGAAATTACGGGTAGAATAATAAAAAAGAGCCTTAGAAGTTTTGTCATCTTATGTAAGAGATTTTTAGCCGGACCAAATGTACGAATACCCTACCCATGAAACCATCCTGTAGTTACCTGCCGCCATCGATAACTTATTCATGACCAGCAAGTTTCCAATTATTCCCAAAAAAGCCTGCTTCCAGTATACCCGCCACTCCCGTCTGTAACATCTGCAGCCTGAAGATCATATAGTCAGGGAAACCGCTCCCCCCCGCAAAATATTGATTGGCATTGGCGGCCTGCATACCCTTCAGCCCTGTGCCGGCAACAACCCCGATAGAAGTAACACCGTCCGGCAACGGTCTGATAAAATAGGCTGCCAGGTCATCCCCACGGAAGACCTTGCCTCCGACGCTTAGCTCACCCTGTTTCACCTGAATGGGACAGTCTTTTAATAAAAGGCCCCAGGCGGAATTGGTGACGGCATTGCCATACAGGATGACATTCCTGTCCTGGTAACGCCCGGATACATACGTTACATCCGAGACGATGTCCACTGCCCCATTACCCCGGTAATACCAGGTTTCTGCATCATATCGCGCCTTGTTAAAGCTCCACTCCTGTTCCTCCCTGCTCCCCGAAGTAGCATAGACAAAGACCATATGATGATCAAAGGCCTCCTTAAAAGTTCCGCTGCGCAACGGGTTCTTTTCTTCCAGCCCCGGTTTTTGTCCCAGCTTCCAGGCACCTTCCTGCTTATACAGATACACCGTATCCGATGCCGTCTTTGTGGTATAGTTCAACCCGTCTGAATTATCGATCCGTACGCTCACACCTACCCCTTTCCCAAAACCTCCAAGCGCCATGGCCAGCACCTGTACATTCTCCGTGCTGCCGGTGATAGAGGCTGCCCGTATGTCACGATGCAGCCGGATGTGGCTATAGTCCAGGGGAGTCGTCTGTTGCTCGATAGTCGCCCATCGGTAAGTAGCCGAAATACCCGGGTTGGCGGTGATAAAATCGATATCGTTCACAGCGATGTTTGGCGCCAGCTGATGCCATTGGAAGAAGTCAAAAAGGGGCCTCCAGTCCACGCTCTGGTTGCCAAACCAATGCTCTGCACCCGGCACCTCATGATAGCTCACATCGGAATGGAATTCACCCAATACCTTCCGCATCTGTCTTGCATACCTCACCGGTACCACCTTATCCGAGTCGCCATGCAAGATGTATACACCCAGGGGCGCATAATTCGTGGAAAGCCGTATGACATCGCTTTGATTGCTGGCACGCAACAACAATCTTTCCGTCGCGGTACGGCCGCTGTCCGGTATCACGCCGTCATGTGATCCGTATTCACGCAAGGTAGGATAGCCCGAACAGGCCCCGATAGCCGCCCAATGGTCCGGATAAGTAGCGCCCAGGTACCAGGTGCCATGACCTCCCATCGAGTGCCCGGTAAGATAAATGTATCTTTCATCCGGATGAAACCGCGCTTTCGCCAACTCAAGTACCTCCATCGCATCCTTCCTTCCCCAATCCTCCCAGTTGAAACCTCTCGGCCGTCTGTTCGTGGCGGCAACCAACGTCCCCCAGGTCTTGGATTGATACGCCCTGGCCTGACCGATGGCTTCAACCCCTGCACCATGCACCGAAAGAAATAAAGCAGGCCCCGGGACCTTTTCAGCAGCCATCTGCGAGGCGGTATACGAAGTATTCGGTGCAAACACCGTCCCCGGTGGAGGCGGTCCATCAGGCGAGCCCGCCATTTGCGTACGGTCACTGCTCTTTGCCTGCGGCGTCACTGCATAGTATTGCAGACTGCCATCTATCCCGCTAAAAAAAGTAACAGTATATTGCTGACCGTCTTCGACAACCTCTATTAAAACGCTTTTCTCATCCGCCCGCCGGTTTCCATTCAATAATTCCAACTTGCAAACATACTTTCCCTTTCCCACGACACCACGTGCATCGATACGAAATGGTACTTTACGAATGGTCATAGCCGGTATCTCCGGCACATCCGAGACAACCATTTTACCCTCGAAGACAGCCCTTATCCGCGCAGCCTTCAACGCCCGGGCGCTGCGATTGATGACAACCACCGCTCCATACAGGGAGGTATCTACAGCACCTACATTCACCATAGGTAAAGTAGGGTCTTCAATATTAAGAGACACTTCCGGTCCCGGGAATATCAGCCGCACAGTAGTAAGTCCCGCAGGACGGAGATACAATTCATTCAGTCCTTTCTTCAACAGCACAGGAATATAAAGCCAGCCGCTGCCATAGGCATCGCCTGCATGGGGAATGGCATTGAAAAAAAGACTTCCGCAACCCTTTACATTCAACAAAGCCGTGGTAGCCCGGGGAGAAGTGTAAGTAAGATAAAGATAGCCGTTGTTGGAAAAACCCCGGGTACGGAACTGATGCAGCGAATCCGCCTGCACCTCTCTCCAACTGCCCAAAGACGTGGGAGCAGCCCCCCCTTCATACAGGCGCATGGCCACCAGGTCAGTGTAGATGGCCTCTCGTCCGTAATGGTGTGTACTGTCGGTTTTCAAAGCCTTCGTGAGATACACCGTGTCCTGGGCCCCGACCCACAGGGCGGAGCATAAAAGACTCAAAAAAAGGAATATAGAACACCGCATCGTCAGGTTATTTATAATATAATAGTGTATTGATCAGGAATGGAAAGGTAGTGATGAAAAAGAAAAAAATTGTAACTGATATTTTTATTCCTTTGCACCTTCTAAACCTTGCATTCGGTGATTGGAATGAACAAACTCAAACTATTGACGATGAAACTGCTTCCAATAATGGGCTTCCTTGTTCGCAGAAAACTTTCATAAAAAAATACCATTTAATTCGTAACTTACACTCATGAGCACATCCACAATAAACCTACGCAAAACAGCCCTGCAGTTAAAGCCTGCGAAGGTTAATAAAAAGATGGGAGATCATAGCAGCGACCCGTTTTTTACAAAAAAATTGGACGAGGCAAAAAATCGGCTGAAAAAAGTAACGATCCCTGCCATCCTAAAAGGCAAGAAATAATCACTTCAACGTCCCAAATATCCTATCCCACACAGTTGTATAAAATCCAAAATTGTGCTCCACGTCCCTGTGGTGATCGTGATGGAAGGTCGAGGACCCCAGCCAACGTACAAATGCGGAATGCCGCCATCGCTCCGGCAAAGGCTCTATCCCTAAATGCCCTGCCAGGCCGAACACCAGGTTCACCGTAAGATAAAGAAGGATAGCATAGATATTAAATGGATACAACATCAGCAGCGCCAGCCACATACCTCCAAATGACATCGTCTCGACAGGATGCAGGATAAAAAGGTCCATTGGCTTCGGGTCTATGGCCTCGTGATGCAGCCGATGGATCATCCCATAGAGGAACGTCTTATGAATAAGAAAATGAAACAGGTACATCAGCAGGTCCATGGATAAAAAAAGGATCAGGAAGTCAGGCAGTAGGTTCCAGGAAAAAGTGGTCCGTATTCCGATAAACCCATGTTTCCAAAGCCAAAAACCTCCATAGGTAACAACAGTGTTCAACACATTCGTGATCCCGCAGATCAGCCATTCCCTCCGTGTATATACATAAGCCCCCCGATTCAACCCGCGCAATACAAGAGCGCCGGCATATAATACAACGAACGTCAATAATACATTCTCCACCAGGAAAATGCCCCAGATCATCTCATCCGGCAACGATAGCAGGACGTGTAACAGTTTATCCATAGCTGAAGAATGGCGGTTAAATGTAGTTTATTTTTATTTCCGGCATTATCTTAGCTGTACATTTTTTATGCTAAAGAACTACTGTAAGATCGCCTGGCGTCACCTCCTAAAAAGCAAACTCTATTCATCTATCAATATCCTTGGCCTCTCCTTAGGCATGGCCGTAACCCTCCTCATTGGTCTTTGGGTCTGGGATGAACTCTCCTTTAATCACTATTACCGCAACCACGCCAGCCTCGCCCTGATGTTTGACAACCAGACATGGAATGGCAAGACTAGCACGGACAAGGAAGTCGACATACCGCTGGCAGAAATATTAAAGACCGAATATCCCAACGAATTCAAACAGGTGGCCCTGATCTCCCCTTCCGAACCCGGCCATCTGTTGATCGCAGGAGATAAAAATATTACAACCACCGGCATCTACATGCAGCCCCAACTGCCGGAAATGCTTACGCTGCACATGCTAAGCGGCGCCCGCGACGGTCTAAAAGACCCCTCCTCCGTCCTGATCACGGCCTCTGTCGCCAGGGCCTTATTCGGCAGCTCCGATGCTGTCGGTCGTCAGATCCGCATCGACAGCAACAGACAGGCAAAGATCGCTGGTGTGTATGAAGACCTCCCGCGCAATACGGACCTGCATTTTGTAAAACTCATCCTGCCATGGGATACATACGAAAGCGCCCATCCCTGGGTACAGCATGCGGCCAAC
The DNA here is from genome assembly GCA_017307755.1 of Chitinophagaceae bacterium. GTDB lineage: Bacteria > Bacteroidota > Bacteroidia > Chitinophagales > Chitinophagaceae > Puia. Next base: position 109,887 of record JAFKGQ010000006.1, read on the forward strand.
CGCTGGGGCTTTCATTTCGGACGCATGATCGTCCAGCTCAACCCCGGTGTCGATATCGATAGGGTCAACAAAAAAATAAAAGACCTGCCAAAAAGATATGAGAAAGAAGGTAAGGAAGATATATTCCTCCATCCCATGGATAAAGTACGTCTGTACAACGAATTCAAAGATGGTAAGATCGCGGGAGGCCTGATACGGTACGTCTGGTTCTTCGGCATCATCGGCGTCTTCGTGTTATTGCTGGCCTGTATCAATTTTATGAACCTAAGCACTGCCCGCAGCGAACAAAGGGTAAAAGAAGTAGGCATCCGCAAGACCGTTGGGTCATTACGGGGACAGTTGATCGCACAGTTCCTCTGCGAATCCCTCCTGCTGGCCCTTTCCGCTTTTATCCTGGCAATTTTCCTGGTATATATATCCCTGCCGCTGTTCAACGCCATGCTCGCTAATAAAGAATTAAAGCTTCCCCTGGACAGCCCTCTATTCTGGATACTAACCACCTGTTTTACTTTATTCACCGGTGTCATTGCCGGCAGCTACCCCGCCTTCTATCTCTCCGGCTTCCCGCCATTGAAAGTATTAAAAGGGACGTTCAGGGCCGGCGCCCGCGGGTCCCTCACACGAAAGGTCCTGGTCACCGTACAGTTCACCATATCCATTGCCCTGATCATCGGCACCATCATCGTCTACCGGCAGATACAATTCGCAAAAGATCGCCCCGTGGGTTATGTACGGGAAGGACTGATCACCGTAAATGCGGAATACTCCCCGGAGATCATGCGACATCTGGATGCGCTGAAGAACGAGCTTATAAAGACAGGCGCCGTTGAAAAGGTCGCGACGTCCGATCAGCCCGTCACAGATGTATATATCGGGGAAACAAATTTCTCTTGGGACGGCAAAGACCCTAATTCCCATCAATTGTTCCGGATCATGTCAATATCTCCCGGCTTTGGAGAGACTATAGGATGGAAGATAAAAGAAGGAAGAGACTTTTACAAGGACTACCGCACCGACACGGCAACCCTTCTTGTCAACCAGGCAGCCGTTGCGCTCATGGGTATGAAAGATCCGCTGGGAAAAGTCCTCGCCAACGGTCCGGGTCGCAGCAGGATCGTCGGTGTGGTCAACGATCTTCTCACGGAATCGCCTTTCTCGTCGTCCGTACCCACGGTCTACTGGCTCACCGGCGGCACCTATATACATCTGCGGGTAAACCCAAATATGTCGATGCAGACCGCCCTCAATAGGATAACGCCATTGTTTAAAAAGTATTCACCCCAGCGGCCGCTGGATTATAGGTTCGTGGACGAGGACTATGAGTTCAAGTTCGTCGTAGAGAACCGTATAAGCCGTCTGGCCACCTTTTTCACCATCTTTGCCATCCTCATCTCCTGTCTGGGGCTCTTCGGCCTCGCCTCCTTCGTGGCGGAACAACGTACAAAAGAAATAGGCATACGAAAAGTATTGGGAGCCTCCGTGTTCAGCCTTTGGAGGCTGCTGTCACGGGAATTTGTGGCGCTGGTGATGCTTTCATTCCTCATCGCCGCTCCGATCGCCTGGTATTACCTGGACCAGTGGCTGCAGAAATACGAATACCGCGCCCCCATATCCTGGTGGATCTTCGCAACGGCAGGTATCCTTGCCCTGGTGATCACGCTGCTGACAGTAAGCGCCCGGTCTGTACGGGCTGCTTTGATGAACCCGGTAAGGAGCCTGAAGACAGAATGACCTTTTGTAGGACTGGCCGATCAGCCTGTCACAAAAAATAAGGCGTCCCTGTCTAATGATCAGTAAAAAGCTGGGAAATGCTAAACAGACTGATCGCAATTACCGTGATACTCCTGCCCATCCTTACAACGGCTCAACCGACAGGCGCTATAAAAGGCAGGATCATCGAACAGGATACAAAACAACCCATACCAGAAGTTACCGTCACGGTAAAAGAACGGGAGCTCACCGTCCTCACGGATAGCACAGGAGCATACAGTATCCCCAATGTCCCCGTCGGTACTTACTCGCTTATCCTTACACACATTGGTTTCCAGGAACGCCGGATCAACGATGTCACCGTCGTACAATCCAAAACCTTTTATGTAGAGACGGAATTGCTCAACGATGACAGAAAAATGAAAGAAGTCACGGTAAGGGCTTTTCGCGGCGAAAACAACCTCCGGGTACCCGTCTCTTCTTACTCCTTCTCCAGGGAGGAGATCTTTCGCAGTCCGGGCGCGCAGGGAGATATATTCCGGGCTATTGGTATCCTCCCGGGAGTGGTGAGTAGTGGGGGGCAGTATTCCGCCATCGCCGTCAGAGGTGAAGGGACTTCAGACAATGTTTACATGGCAGACGATATCCCGATGTTCGAAGTATCCCACCTGGAGATAGAAGGCTTTAACGCCGGCTTCAACGACCCGAATGGCGGACGTTTCAGCATTTTTGCACCCCGGGTCATCGACAATGCCCTGTTCGAAGGAGGCGGCTTTTCAGCGCAGTACGGCCGGCGGACCTCCTCTTATCTTGGACTGGGAATAAAGGAAGGCAATAAGGAAACGCCGTTCCTCGGCGGTCAGTTCGATCTGCTGGGCGCTACCCTGATCTATGACGGCCCCGCCGGCCTTCTCAAAAACACCACCCTGTTTGCCACTGGCAGATACCAGAACTTCTCCCTGCTGGAAAAAGTGATTGGCCTTAACAGCGTGGGTACACCCGCATACGGCGATTACATGATAAAGACAACCACCGGGCTTAATAAAGCAAATAAGCTTTCTTTCATCGCAATGTTTAACCCAGAATCCTTCACCAGGGATATCGACGATTTTTCAAAAAGCCCCAGCCTCAACAAAGACAATAGCTCCAACTTCATCGGCAGGTCAAAAACAAGCAAGGCTGTGCTTGGGCTCAGCCTGCGGACATTGACAGGCAGGAACAGTTATCTAAAGAATATACTGTATTACAGGAACAAACATGTCGACAACAACCTTGGGGTAGCATGGCCCACCGTCGATGCAGAAGGGAATATCATAAAAAAAGAAAATATTCCTTATGAGGACGATCAGCGTCATATAAAGGACGATCAGCAGGAGCTCGGCTATCGCTCTATTTTCACCCTGCATGGAAAGAACGTCACCGCCACCGTTGGCGCCGACCTGGCTAGGATTGACCTGGACTACACACGGACATTAAAACATACGGACACCATTTATACATTTGGACCTGACGACCAGCTGCCCGCCATCGATCATTATTATCTCATCCTGCAACCTTCGGATTTCAACTCCCGTTTTAAAGACCATACCTATAATGCCTCGGGATATCTTGACCTTTCCTTCACCCTATTCGATTGGCTTACCCTGAATCCCGGTGTAAGATTCGACCACACCGGCTTCTCCAGACAAAATACCTTTTCACCCAGGGTCAGTGGCAGTATCGCCATTGACACCCGTCAGAGTATAAATTTCGCAGCGGGCGTTTATTACGGCGATCCTTCCTATTCCGACATCGCCGGTCAGGCGCCGGGGCATGTCCTCAAAAGCCAGCGGACCATCCAATATATCCTTGGATATAAATATTACTTCTCGCCAGACCTCAAACTCACGGCCGAAGGCTGGTACAAGAACTTTGATGAACAGGTGGTACAACCCTCTTCCAGCAAACCCTATATGAATAACAACGGTGTCGGATATGCTTATGGTGGTGATATCAGTCTTGTCCGACGGCTTTCCAGGAACTATTACGGGCAGATAAGCTATTCTTATATGGTGTCAAAAAGAGACGATCACATCGGCGACGGCGTAGGGAAATACGATTACATATTCAGCATCCCTCACTCCTTCAGTCTGCTGGGAAGCTATACACCCAATAATAAATGGATATTCTCCGGCAAGTTCAGGTACTCCTCCGGACGACCGACCGATAGCTATATCACGCATTCCAATATTTTTAATACCTCGAATGTACCCAGATATTCACAACAGATCCTGGGGAAAAATGGCGCCCGGCAAAAAGACTTTATAAGCCTGGATCTCCGCGCTGATTACAAATGGCGGATGAAAAAGGCATTCTGGACGGCTTTTATGGATATAGTGGATATAAACAACCGGTTCAACCAAAGCTCCGCTATATTCCAACCCCTCACCGGGAACGTCTTTTACCTGGGGCTGGCCATCTTCCCCACTTTTGGCCTGCGCATTGATTGGTAATCAAATACTTAAATTGCATATTACAAATCATGTCACAAATAAGGTCCCTAAATTGTCTAATAGTAGATCATGGATACCAAGACAGAAACATTCCTGGAATATAAGGCATTGCTATTCTCTATAGCCTATAATATGCTCGGTAATATTGACCAGGCAGAGGATATGGTACAGGACACCTATCTGAAATGGATGGATATACCGTCGGGCAATGTAAAACATACAAAAGCATTCCTGGTAAAGATCATTACCAACAAATGCATCAATCACCTGGGTAGCGCCAAAGTGCAAAGGGAAAAATACATCGGGATATGGCTACCTGAACCTTTACAGGATTATAGCCGGGACAACGCCCAAAACAGGATAGAATCCTATCATGCCCTGTCCATCGGTCTGATGGTGCTGCTGGAAAAACTGACGGCGCAGGAGAGGGCCATCTTTCTGTTAAAAGAGATCTTTTCATACGACTATTACGAACTGGCGGAAATATTTGATAAGACGGCCGACAACTGCAGACAGATACTAAAAAGAGCAAAAGATAATCTTGGCAAAGACACCCGGCGCTTTGAAGTGGACATGAGGGTACATGAAAGGATACTCAACAACTTCCTGCAAGCTATCTCGGAAGGCAACATGGAAGAGCTCATACATTTGCTAAAGGAAGACATCCACCTCTTTGCCGATGGCGGAGGAAAGTCCATCGTCGTTCAGAGCCAGCGTCTTTCGGCCTTCCCCAAACCCATCCAGGGCCGGGAGAATGTCGGCAGGCTCTTGTTGAGTGTAACTCCCAAATTCAGAGATTCTGTCCCCGGTTTCAATCGGGAAGTGATCTTCGCCAATGGTATGCCAACTATTGTTTCTTACTCAGGCGATACTCCCCTAAGCGTCGTCTCATTGGAGATCGATGACGAAGGCATACGGAATATATACGTACAGACGAATCCAGATAAATTGAAACATTTAAAGAAACAACAAAACACATCGTTATGACATCACTGACACTCCTGAATTTTCTTCTCGTTCTGCATGTCGTTGGGTTTACAACCATGGCAGGTACAGTATTGGCCGACTTCACCATCAATAGAAGATCGAACAGATATCTTACGTCCGATAAACTAAAAGCGCTATCCATATTGGAGGGCACCGCCTTTTTCCCGGCCTTGATCGGCATAGGGGTAGGACTCCTGCTTATCACTGGCATCAGTATGGTCGTCATCCTGAAAGGCGCCGTCACCAGTATGCTGTGGTTTAAGGTAAAAATGATCCTCGTATTGCTCATAATAGTCAATGGAGGCGGCCCCATGAGAAGGAACGTTGCAAACCTGAAGCTGCTGTTATCCGAGAGCACAGGTAACAATAATGGCCGCATTCTTGCGCTCAAAGGCAGGATGACCGTCGCCCACAGCATCCAGATGATATTATTCCTCGCTATCTTTATTTTAAGCGTCTTCCGTTTTTAACCATGGCACAACAACATATAATGATCATAGGTGCCAATGGAGGTATTGGCAGACAGACAGTAGAATTGGCTTTGAAAGCAGGGTATCATGTTACGGCAGTATTGCGTCAGCCGGCAAATCTGCCCCTTACCCATCCACACCTGGAAAAAGTACAGGGCGACGTAATGCACCCGCAGTCTTTTGAAAGATACATGAACGACCAGGATGTGGTCATCTCCGCACTGGGTGTAAAAGGCGGACTACTGAGTGATAAACCGACCACACTCTACTCGCAAGGCAATGCAAACCTTATCGGGCTCATGCAGCAACATGACATAAGGAGAGGATATTTTATCTCCGCTTCCGCCCTTGATATCAGCCCTGTAATGCCCATCTTCGTCAGGTTTGCAGCAAAATATATTTTGCAGCGGCTTTTACGGCACATGTATGACGATCTGCGCGAAATGGAGAAATTGGTAAAGGCCAGCAGCCTCGAATGGACGATCGTCCGCCCTCCCAGATTAACAAATAAGCCCTTAACAGGCAGCTATCGTTTTTCCATCAACAGCTTTCTAAAGAACTGTCTTAGCATTTCCCGGGCGGATGTAGCGCATTTTATGATAAACAATACATCCAACAAAGAGATTTACCAGACGACTGTAGAGGTCGGTTACTAAGCCAGTTCCATCTCCAATTCGTACCCGGCAAGGGAGAAAAGGAAGTTTTGCAGTTGGTGAAGATAACGCAGGCTTACCTGCGAAGGTATCGGCTGTCTCAGACGTAACCCTTCATCGCCGAATTCAAAGTCCATGTGGCTATTACCCACTTTCAGGATCCATTCATCGCGCACATAGTTGCGGAACCCACACTTTTCCAAAACTTTCGGTGTTAATGAAATGGGGTCTATTTCCTGGAATTCGGATTCCTTTACCACCTCGATAACCTGGGTCATATAGGCCGTCTTATAAGATTTGCCTACAGCGGCCATTTCCTGCGTCACCTTTATCTGGGTGTCGTAAACGAGTGTATTGCTGAGGATTTGCTGAACTGTGATGATCTCACCGTGTTGTGTCTGTACCTTGTTCCCGTAGCGGAGTTCTTTTGCTTGTATCATAGAGTCTATTTTATACAATGAAATACAATGGATTAATACATGGTATTTCAAGGGCATAGACTCTGTAAGAGGATCAACTGAACGCACAAGATACTGGGCGTTCCCGAAATTTGCAAGCGCTGGGGCCTCCGAGTTATCCACATCCTTGTTTTCCGTACGAGGAGTTAACATAGTAAGCATCCACTGCTTCCTGCCCAGTATAGTTGGGTCCGGCCTGATCGCTGGCGCCTTCAAACGACAATCCAAATTTAATTATCCTTGGTCCTTCGCATGTCAATAGTTTCTTCTTGCGATCATACATGATGCCATGTTTAACTAAAATATCTTTTAAATACGAACCGGAAACTTTAATATTCTGCAGATCGATGTTAGCCACAAACCTTCCATGTTCAGTTAAGGCCCCACATGCCATTTCCAGTACGCGCAATTTATCTCCCACATAATGCAATCCATGGATACATGTAATAAGATCATATCTGTCATCAGCGATCCAGTCAACCACAGACGCAGCCTCCCATTTCAAACAAGTTATAGAAGGAGGAATAAGTTGAAATTCATCTATAAGATCAATACCCTTCAATACAGCTTTGTTCTGTAATTCATGCTCCGCCAGATCGACAGCGCATTGCATTAAGGCGTTCCCTTTTCCGCAGCACAGGTCCAGCCACTTTCCCTGACCGGTGCGACCTATACACGTCCGTAGAAATTGCTCCGGCTTAAAATATATTTCGTGTTCATAACTGTTGATCCCACTTGCCCTTCGCTCCCTGTTCATCCTGTTATTCGCAACAACAGTAGACCAGATCAATTCTTTTTCAGTCAATAGTTTCATAGTACAATATACTCCTTGGAGCTCATATCACCCAACCTATCAAACCATTTATAATCAATACTCTATACACATTTTTAACACATTAAAGATCATAAAACCCATCATAAGTTGTCTATGCAACGAAGATACCTCGCCGTACATTTGTGTACATAAAACACATAACTATGAAGTCGCTTATCAAACAATTATTCTTCGACAGGGAAGTGGTAGAAGCCGCAAAAGTCGCCAAAGCCAACAGGGAAATACTCTATACTCAGCTGATCAATGGTAGGATCACGATGAAGGAATACATCGCAATGACGGCCAGATAGAGGCCTTACTCCACAATTACTTTCTGTGCCAATCCACCGGGCTGTCCCGGTCGGGTCACCTGAATAATATAGACCCCAGCCGCCAATCCTCCTGGCATCTCCCAGGTATCCACCTGAGATGAACTACCCACCTCCACCACTCGCGCCAGGATCAATGCACCGGTGACGCTAAGCAGGTTCACCTTGTAGGTCCCCGGCTCCGACTGCCAGGCAAGATGCAAAGCGCTTTCCCTCCTCACCGGGTTGGGATAGATATGCAGTTCCTGCTTTGGAAGGATGCGCAGCGCCGTCAATGTATCTTTCACAAATTGTTTTATCGTATCCACCGGGGAGCTTTGTCTTATCGTGATCTCACCCGTAAATACATTTTCAGGACTGTCTGCAGGCATACAGGAAATATTCTTTTTCTGCAGGTCCATGGTATCCACAGGAGGAGCTTCCACCCCGGGAATAGTATCCTCTATCTGTACGCTTATATCCCCCATCAGCGTACCAGGGGTTTCCACTTCAACTACCTTCACCGTCGTATCCAATTCAATCTGTGGCATTACTGCCCCCAGCAAAACACCCTCTGTTCTATCCGTTTTTGGCGGTGTAGACAACTGTAAATGTATAGCACCCTTTAAGTCCGTATGATGAGGCATGCTCCCGTCAGCCGTTAGCATCAATCCCGCCAACAGCAGTTGCCATCTCTTTCCTCCATTCCTTTGAACAGGAGACATAGGCACTAATCTCCTGTTAATCTGGCTCGGCAAAAGCCGTCCGCAAACATTTGAACCTGCCCGGGTCATATACCGGATGATCTCCATGTCGCTCATTCCAGTGAGATCTACGACAGTCTTTTCACAAACAGCACAATGCCTGCCATCCTCCGTCGGCAGCATTTTTTCCCATTTCTCGTGACAGGGTGTTGGGATATGAAGTTGTATAGGTTTTGGCATAAGGGGGAATTTCCCCTTAAGATGCATAAAAAAGCAGATTGCATAACCCGTTAAGGTAATAACCCGCCAGCCTATTGCCCCTTCTTACTTTCAAGATAGGGCTGTCGGTACTTCAGCAGAAATAGCTTCTTGGAATCCTGATAAGCGCTCACAGCGCCGATGATATTCATAAACCTGATATAACACCAGGCAAGATCGATCTGATAGCTTAAAAATCCGCTTCTTGCGCTGGAAGGAAAAAGATGATGGTTATTGTGCCACTCACCGGCCACATATCCCGGCCAGATCTGGTTGATGGAAAGGTCCTTCCGGTTAAAATCGGACCCTTCGCGATGCTTGTCCTTACCTTTTCCATGCCCCTCATAATTGAATGTCCTGACACCTATCGCCCAAAAACCAGCCGCGCCAAATAGAGTAAAAACCAGGCCAGGTCCTCCGATCAGGTAAAATACCACTGCCCAGAAAGCCCAGTTAAGCAGCGACCCGGCGATGGTCCGCACCGGGTTGGCAATCGAACCCCAACGTTGATATTGTTGATACGTATTGGAGCTCACCCCCGTATGGTCCATCAGCTTACAAACGCGGCCGTATTCAGCTTCCGTAAGGTCATGAGCTATGGGTTGGTGATTCACGTCGGCAAGAAAACAATATAAAAAGCCGGCCGTAGCATTGTAGGGGTCTCCCGGTTCATCCGATTTGGCATGATGGACGTGATGTGAGATCACATAGATCTCTTCCGGAATGATGCGGATCGTAAGGTTTCGCGTGACAAATCGCCAGAACTTGTTCCTGAATGTATATGCGTTGTGCGTACAATATCGATGGTACCAGATAGTGCCATGCGTACCCATGACGATCATGCTATAAATAAAAGCAATACCCAGCAGATAAAAATTAAAGTACTGGAATAAAAATATAAAAAGACAGGGGGTCAGCAGTATGACCTTGGACCAGCCCATAAAGGCCAGCCAGTTCTTTCGCGTCCTGAATACATTCAGCCGGGAAGTGAATTCTTTCAATAGCTGTCGGGAAGAGGGAATGATCAACTGATTCTCCGGGCATTTCCAGCCATAAGAAGGAGGCCTTAGGACATGGTCCATAAGATTATTTACTCTCTCTGTATGTGCGGAGGTGGATGGGTTGATAATGGGCATGAATACTTAAAAAAATGATGTATGTAATGTAACGGTAAAATCAGCAATATCGTACATCGGACTGTGAATGAATTCACAATATATCATCAATCGTACCCCTTCCGGGCATTTTTCTTAATTTCATCAAAGACGTCCTCGAAACAAACCGATTTTACAAAGAAATAATGCATCCCGCTTTAAAAAAACACCTTGTAGAAAGTATCTCGCTCACTCCTGAACAGGAAGAGTTGGTCAACAGCTGTTTTAAACCAAAGATTGCCAGACGTAACGAGATACTGGTACGCAAGGGCAGCATCGCCAGACATCTATACTTCGTGGTAAAAGGCTGCTTGAGAGTATTCCTCACGAATGAAGACGGAAAGGAATCCACACGGTTCCTGATATTTGACGGCCATCTGGGCACCGCCTTCCCAAGTTTTATATTAAAGAAACCATCCTCGGCAGCTATTCAAAGCCTTGGGTCTTCAGAACTGCTTACTCTCAGTTACGCCGACAGACAGACACTGTTCAATAAGATACCGGGCTGGGAATCTGTCTACCGTCTGCAACTGGAACAAGAGTATATCACCTCTATTCAAAGGATCGAAAGCCTCATCACCATGGACGCCAAATCCAGATATAAGACTTTATTACGCGACCAGCCACAGCTCATTCAACGGCTTCCCGCCAGGATCGTAGCCGATTACCTGGGCATCTCCCAGGAAACCCTCAGCCGCCTGAAATCAAAAAGGTAATTTTTTGACTATTGTCAACACTTTTAAGATGCAAAACATATTGCTTTGTACTGTAAAACAAAGCAAACATGCGCAGACAAATAGTGCTCGCTTTACTGCTGCTGCTGACTCACCAGCACAGTTTCACGCAGATCAACATAGGTCAACGTACTTTGCACTTCAGGGACTCCGCCCGCCATCGTCCCATCATCACCGAAGTCTGGTATCCCACAGAAGACACCTTGCCACAAACAGATAAAACCTTCTCCGCATTTACACGCAAAACCACCGTTCGCAACGGCAGTCTGCCGGCAGGCAAATGGCCTCTGATCATGCTCTCGCACGGCACCGGCGGAGGCCGTCTCACACTCGAATGGCTGTCACAGGCACTGGCAGAAAAAGGCTACATCGTCGCCGCCGTCGATCATTATGGTAATACCTACGATAATCCGATAGCCCTGGAATTTCTCAAAGTGTGGGAACGCCCGCAGGACATCAGTTTTGCCTTGACACAACTACTAAAAGACAACGATCTTCAATCACACATCGATCAACAGAAGATAGGCGCCATCGGCTTTTCTTTAGGTGGCTACACCGTCATAGCCCTGGCAGGTGGTGAAGTAAATTATACGACGCTGATTAATTTTAACAAAACAGTAGGGCGCAAACAACTGGACATACCCGAATTCCCGGGTCTTATAAAATACCTGGACGACACGGCCATTACAGCCGGAGTCAAACGGGTTCCCCCGCTAAAAGACAGCCGGATAAAAGCTTTTTTCTCCATCTCCCCCGCCCTGGGACCCGGCTTTACCACCAAACAACAATTTAAGAACATCTCCGCCCCCGTTTACATCACGGGTTCACAAAGCGACAGCATCGCCCCCATAAAGTCCAATGCATGGCACTATCATCAGTTGATCGACCATTCAGGCTATTACGAATTCCCTGGCAAAACAGGACATTACGTGATGTTGGGAGAAGTCATAGACGAAGTAAAAAAGAAAGACCCTATCTACTTCCAGGATGCTCCTTCCGTCAACAGACATGAAGTGCACCTGCAGATAGATAGTCTCGCTATAAACTTTTTTAAAACCCATTTGCCGCCACGCTAATTTTATTATTTTAACCTTCATGAATGGTAGACCGACCTATACAGATAAAGGGCTTCTCTTATATAAAACCCCCGGAGGATCAGGCATTTTAAAAATCCTAGCAAACTATTCATAATCAATCAATTACACTTTCAAACCCATCGTATTTTTCCTACGTAATACCCCTTATGATATCCCGCTTGCGGCTATTATCTTTGACGCATCGTTACAGTCTTCTGTTTCATGAAAAACCCTTACACCGTACCCACGGAAGACTGATAATCCCGCCAATATTCTATGCATAACCCTTCTCTGAAGTAATCCAAACCTGGGGTCCGGCATTGTTTTACTCAAAAACTAAAACGATGTTGAGATCAGTACCCTTTCGTATTTGTAGTGTAGTGTTTGTAGTAGCATTACCACAAGCCGCTAACTCCGGCCTGCCCGTGGTGGCGCCAGGAAAAGCCATAGTCGCTTCCCTCGCCAATTTCCGGTCAAATTCGTCCATCAAGTCAACTACATCTAAAACAAGTAAGTTTTCATTACCTGCCCCCGACAAGCAGCAGATGAAATTCGTACATGCATACATTAAGAACAATGACGATTGCTTGCTTACTGTCAAACACAGGAGTGAAGGGCCCTTCGCCATTATCGATTCCGTCCTCAACCATTACGGTCTGCCGCTGGAATTAAAGTACCTGGCCGTGATAGAGTCGGAATTAAAATCCACAGCCCGTTCCCGTGTAGGCGCCAAAGGCCCCTGGCAATTGATGCCACAGACGGCCCATGAACTGGGGCTGAAAGTCAACCGCCGTGCAGACGAACGTGTAAACTATTATAAAAGCACACGCGCCGCAGCCAAATATTTAAAAGATCTCCACAGAGAGTTCAAGGACTGGCTCCTGGTGCTTGCTGCTTACAATGGTGGCCCGGTTCCCGTCTACAGGGCCATTCACAAGGCGCATAGCAGGAACTTCTGGGTGCTCCAGCGTTATTTGCCGAGAGAATCCAGGATGCACGTAAAAAAATTCATCGCCACCGCCTATTATTTCGAAGGCGCCGGCAGTATAGCCGCTGCACCAACGCCATTGGCTAACTATGCCGCAGCTCAAACCAGGCCAAAGGAAACACAGGAGTCGACAAACGAAAAATTCAGCAGGCTCATGAAAGAATCTGCTCAATCTTTAAAAACATCCGGTAACATACTCGAAACTATAAACTGAGCAGTACAGGTCAGACCGCAGAACGAACCAAAGGTTCGTTGGCCAAAGGCCCATCATTAGATGTTTCCGGAAAACGGGTTATATTTTTCAGAAACCCGTTTTCCGGACATTTTCTTTAGAGTGATCACCGTAACCTCCGGCCAAATACCCAGACGTCCCGAAAACGCCAGGAAGCCGAACCCACGGTTCACATAAAGGAAACGGTTCTTTTCATTTGCAAGACCCGCCCAGTCAAGATAACGATATTCTACAGGGCTCCATCTCACCTTATCTGTCTCCACCCCAAACTGTGCACCATGCGTATGCCCTGCCAGCGTCAAATGAATATTTGAAGGATGCCATCTTATCTTTTCTTCCCAATGGGTAGGATCATGAGAAAGACATATCTTAAAAGTATCTTTATCCACTCCTTGCAGCGCCTTGTCCAGGTCCCCGATCTGTATAAAACCCTTTCCCCAGTTTTGCACCCCGATCAGCGCTATTTTCTGTCCCCCTTTTTCAAGGACCACATTTTCATCCAGCAAAAGCCGGTAGCCCATCGTCTTATGATGCACTTTTAAACGCTCCAGGTTATCCGCCTTTTCCTGTTCGCTCTCCCATTCTATATAATCCCCATAATCGTGATTACCCAGGATAGAAAATTGACCATAAGGTGCTTTCAGCGATCCAAACCTGCTTAGATATGGTTCTATCTCCCACGCTGCATTGTTTACAAGGTCGCCGGTGAAGACAAACAGATCGCTGTTCTGCTCCTTAGCCAGGTCGATCCCCCGTTGCACTGCCGCGGTATTGTCAAAGCTGCCGGAGTGAATGTCCGACAGCTGCGTAATGGTAAATCCGTCAAAAGCCTCCGGAAGATCATCAAAATAAAGAGTTTCTCTATGCACCCTGTAATCATACTTGCCTTTCAACATCGCATATAAAAACCCCGTAAATGGAACGGCAGCCACCAGCGTTGCCGCCTGGCTGATAAACCGTCGGCGGCCAGGTACAAACGACTCCGCCCGCCCCCCGCTGATCCGACGACCAATCCCATACACCAACCTCCCAACATCCCCTAAAAACAACACCACCACAAAAAAAACCTTCGTGATAAAAAATACCAGGAAAAGACTCAGCACCCATTCGTGATAAGGCGTCATCCCTCTGGCGGTCCTGTAGCTGCCCACACCCGTCGCAAACAAGATCGCCACCCCCACCGACACGACCAGATACCCCCATAAGACAATCCGGCGCAAACGCGACGACTTCCATCCCGCGACAAGCGTCTTCAATCCGTTGAATACATACCAGTCCAACAGGAAATTAATCCCAAGGACGATAAATAAAATTTTCATGGCTGTAGCTGCGCTTCTATGCATATGATCAGATCGATCCCACAAATCTAATGTCTAATATGAAGCAGGAATAATAAATTTCCATATGTAGTTTTTTTCTGATAAATTGATGTACAATAGGCTCTAACCAATATATCCGTAAGCATGAGGCCCCAGTTACATAAGCTTCCTTTATCTCCGGACTCTTCCTTTATTTATATCAATTGGGAATGTAATTATTTTGACAAAGCATGGCACTTTCACAAGGAATACGAGCTGGTGCTCATCGATAAGACGGAAGGTACCCGTTTTATAGGTGATAAGGTCAGCTACATAAAGGACAGCGACCTGATGCTCATCGGCCCCAACATCCCGCATCTGTACAGAAATACGGAAGAATACTATCAGAACAAAGGGCTGGTCGCCAAATCCAGCTTTATTCATTTTACGGACGACTTCCTGGGCTACGATTTCTTCCGTCTGCCTGAAATGAAACTCGTCCGCCGCCTGCTGGACAGGTCCGCGCTGGGCCTGGAGATCCTGGGTAAGGCCAACAAATATGTCAAAGGCAAGTTAAAAGAGATGGAATCCGTTCCTCCCGCTATCCGTCTGATCAAACTAATTGAAGTCCTCGTGTACCTGTCCACCAGCAAGGAGTTGGAGCCCGTACTATCCAAGACATTCACTGCCAATAGCTCCAATGACACGGATAAAATAGACACCGTGTTCCAGTTTATCCTGAATAATTATAAAAATGAAATTTACATCGAAGAGATCGCGGATAAATTGAACATGAGCATTGCATCCTTCTCGCGTTACTTCAAGCATCATACCCGGAAAACATTCTCAAACTATGTCACCGAGATACGGATCAGCCACGCATGCAGACTCCTGATGGAAGGTAATTACAGTATCTCCGAAATTTGTTATCAAAGTGGCTTTGAGAATCTCTCCAATTTCTACCGCCATTTTAAAAAACACACAGGCCTCATCCCCAAGGAATACAAGGGCCGCTTCCTATCCGGCTCACAGGTCGGCTGAACTGACTGCGCCGTCCGAACCACCCGACACTTCATCTAACAGATACAATATACTCCTGTAAGAAACCCCGGCCGCTTCCGACAAAGCCATTTCACAGGTTTTACCGGTGGAATAATACCCCGCAGCCCCATGCCCGGCCGCTTCAGCACCCTCCGCCTTACAGGCCGACGCAGTAAGACCCGGATAATAAAAGCCCCTGTCACCGGCCATTCCACAGCATCCCGCCGCCAACGGTATCACCGGTTCCTCCACAGTCAATGCGCCGAAATCCACCAACTTCTTATACACCCCCATCTTATGCAGCGAACACACAGGATGAAAAACGGCCTTGCCAGCCAACTTACGGACATCCAATCTGGGCAGCAATACATCCACAGCAAACTCCAGGCTGTCGAGGATCTTCATCCGGTCGAACCGGGCCTGGTTGTCAGCCGTCAGATAAGCCCTGCAGGTATGCAGGGAATGACAACATGAGCTGATGTCGATGACCACAGGGATACTGCCTTCCCGGGTCCATTCCCAAAGCTTTTCAATGGTACGGTTCACCGTCATCCGGTAAGCAGGCGCAAAACCCTTCGAGGAAAAAGCCTGCCCACAGCAGTTGCCGCTAAGACCGGAAGGGATCTCCAGCCCCACCTGCGCCCTGGCTGATAAACGCAACAGCACATCAGCAATCGACACAGTCGACTCCCTATCTCTACCCATCATCCGGGTAATACAGGTAGGGAAATAGACGGCCTCTACCCGCAAAGGCCGATGGGCCCGAACCCGCACCGGCCCCGTCAACTGCGATGTCCACAACGGGAAAGAAGGGAACAGCCTTCGTACCCCCATCGTCATCCGCGTCATCGCCCGAGGTCCAAACACAGCATTCAAAACATTACCAGCCCGCAACCCCATACACACCAGCCATTCCACCAAAGCAAATCGCCTGGCAATCCCCATAGCCATCGCACCCGCCGAAGAAGAATGGTTCTCCCTGCGCAATCGCTTGATCAGCTCACCGGTGTTGATATCCACGGGACAGTTGGTGGCGCACATGCCGTCTACCGCGCAGGTGGCCATCCCATCATATGCATAATCTTTTAAAATAGTATTATACGTCGCCAAATCCCCTGCCGACTTCAGCCGGGATAAACTGCGCCGCAGCACAATACGCTGTCTGGGCGTCAGGGTAAAATTCCTGCTGGGACAGCTCTGCTCGCAATAACCGCATTCCACGCATTTATCCACTTCCTCCTCTACAACAGGCAACGACTTGAGATGCTGCAGGTGAGAAAGCGCACTCTCACTCAGAATAACCCCCGGATTGACGATATTATCCGGGTCGACCAAACGCTTCAGTTCCTTCATAACCCCGTAAGCAAAGGAACCCCATTCCATCTCCACATAAGGTGCGATCTGACGCCCTGTTCCATGCTCCGCTTTCAATGCTCCCTGGTACTGACGGATCACCAGGTCCGCCAGGGCATCGTTAAAAGCGCCAAAAACAGCTATATCCTCCGGTGTCGCCACCGACTGCGATACGACAAAATGCAGGTTCCCATCCTTAGCATGCCCAAACACAATGGCATGCTGATAGTCAAACCGCACAAACAACGCTTGTAAGGATTCTATCGCTTCGCCCAGCCGTTCTACCGGCACAGCTATATCCTCCAGCATCACCGAAGTCCCTTTCGCCCTCACCGCTGCTACGGAAGGATACATCCCCTTGCGGAGCTTCCAGTAAATAGCACGTTGCTTCTCATCTGCCGTAAAATCCGCGGATTGGATCAGGGGAAGACGGGACAATACAGCACGGGCAGAAGACAATTTCTCTTCCAAACCATCCAAACTATCCGCCTGATACTCACAAAGGATACAAGAGGCCGTAGAAGGCAGCGAAGTCAAAAACGCCGGCGCAATAGACAAATGCTCGATGCTGCGCAACGCAGCCCTATCCATAAACTCCAACGCCTCCGCACCCGAATCCTTCAGAACGGGTATTGCATCACAGGCGCTCCTGGGAGAGTCAAAGAATAAAAGCGCCGCACTCTTAAAAGGTTTGTCCGGCAATGTATGCAGAACAGCCTCGGCAATAAAACCCAGCGTCCCTTCCGCACCAATAAGTAAATGTGCCAGTATATCCAGGGGATGTTCGAAGTCGATAAAAGCATTCAGACTATACCCCACGGTATTCTTCTGCCTGTATTTCCGGCGGATCCTGTCCACCAATTCCAAATCCCCCAACACCTGCCGCTTCAAACCCAGCAAACCCTCGAACAAACCAGCAGCCTCGATTTCAAATCGAGCATAATCAGCCGGATTACCCGTGTCAAACACCGCGCCATCGGCAAGGACAAATTTTATATGAGCCAGGGTATGATAAGAATTATGCACGACTCCACAGCACATGCCGCTGGAATTATTGCTAAGGATGCCCCCCATCATGGCAGATTGGATGCTGGCGGGATCCGGACCGATCTTACGGCCATAGGATTGTAAAAAATGATTGACGACGGCGCCCGTGACACCCGGCTGGACCCTGACCGTAGCCCCTTCATTCTCCACCTTCACCAACGGCCAGTACCTGGACACATCCGCCAGTATACCGTCCGTTACGGATTGCCCCGACAGGCTCGTCCCCCCGGTGCGGAAAGTGACAGAAGTACCATGCCTCCTGGCTACCTGAAAAAGCAGCCGGACCTCATCGACAGAAACAGGGAACACCACTGCCTTCGGCACCAACGTATAAAAACTGGCATCCGAAGAATAAGCATGCAGATCGATGAGCCTCATCTTCAGTCTTTCCTCCGGGAAACACTGCCGAAGCTCACTAAATAAATCAGTCTTGATCATATCATCTTATTACGGCTGCTACCCAACCGTTCGATCTCCACAGAAACCACATCCCCCGGCCTGAGCCAGTTCTTTTCCTGCATACCCATGATCACCCCCTCCGGGGTTCCCGTCAGGATGAGATCTCCCGGCTCCAGCGTCATATGCGCCGATAAATCCGAAATGATCTCCGCCACGCTAAAGATCATGTCCGACGTATTGGAATCCTGCCGGACCTTCTCATTCAGACTGCAGGTAAGCCGCAAACGCTGCGGGTCCCCCACCTCATCCTTCGTCACCATATACTTGCCCAGGGGTAAAAAATGGTCCAGGCTCTTCCCCATCAGCCATTGACTGGTCCTGAACTGCAGGTCCCTGCAGGAAAGGTCGTTGGCGACACAATAGCCCATCACATGATCCAATGCCGTCGCCGCAGATGCTCCTTTACACCGCCGGCCCATCACCACACCTAACTCTACCTCGTAATCGAACTGGTAGCCCACCTTTCCCAAAGATACGTCACCACCATAGTCCACCAGGGTATTATTATATTTTGTAAAAACCACAGGCAGGGCCGGAATGGTCATCCCGCTCTCCAACGCATGCCGCCGGTAATTCAACCCGATACAGATGATCTTCGAAGGCGCCGACACGCAAGGCCCGATATGCAAACCCTCTTCTTTCAGCAGGAACGCGCCCTCCTCTTCCATCTCCTGCAAAAAAGGTATGTCGTCATTGGTAAGATTGCGCCGGATAGGCTCTTGCCCGTGCGATATAAGACTCGCCTCCACATCGACAACACCCCTGTCCGTAAGGATGCCAGGACATAACCTACCCTGACGACCAAAGTAAACTATTTTCATGCACGATCGATTTAATAAGTAGCCCTTCCGCCGGAAAGGTCAAATGTAAAGCCCGTGGAAAAACTGTTGTAAGGAGATACGATAAAGGCGGCGATATTGGCGGCTTCGTCTAAAGTTCCGCAACGTTTCATGGGTATCTTATCCGTCATATATTTCACCTGGGCCTCCGGCATATTGTCTACCAATGGGGTCCTGATGACCGCGGGAGCCAGCGCGTTGACGGTGATACCCCGCTCCGCATATTCTTTTCCCTGGACCTTCGCCATACAGATCACAGCAGCCTTTGACGCAGAATAGGCCAGCATCCCTACATTCCCCTCCTTCCCCGAGATCGAGGCGATATGCAGGATACGCCCATACCCCTTCGAGATCATATACGGCAGCACAGCTCTGGAGGTGTAAAAGCTGCTCATAAAATTGATCTCAAACACTCTGTGCAGATTCGCACTATCCACTTCATGACTAAGGACATTTGTCACCCCCGTAATCCCGGCGCAGTTGACAAGGATATCGATCTTTTCCCATCGATTTGCCACATCCTTCACCGTCCGTTCCACCAGCTGCAAATCCGTAACATCGATAGGAAGGACCAAAACCTGCTCCCCATATCGATCAAACTCTTCGTGCAAACCCTTTCCGTTAAGGTCTAACAACGCTGCCCGCACCCCCTTCGCCAGCAGTTTGTGCGCAATGGCCAACCCGATACCAGAGGCAGCGCCCGTGACGATCGCCACCTGTCCGTTAAAATCCTCCATGTTAAAAAATTTATCGAAAAGAACTTTTATCATTCACCAATGCCAGCACCCGTCTGTTCAACTCTTTGATATATTTGACGCTGGACGGGTCCGGGATATAGGCAGCCTTACGGGCGACACTGTTGTTCAATACCCCTCTCGCTATCAACAGCTCTTTTTCGGCATAATGGAAAAGTTCCATATTCTGCAGAGAAAAGAAGATCTGCGGCATCACTTTTTCGAAGAGGTCGAAAGCTTTATCATGCTGCCCTTCCCTTCTCAGCACAAAAACTTTCTGTAGTATATCCGCCACCGCCAGTCCTGGCATTACACCCGCAATACCCAGCGGCACCAGTTCCAGCATGTACAAACCGCCCCAACCTTCAAACAAACCTACCTTACCCCCCGTCGTATGGATGATGTCCTCGAACTTCGGAGCACACAAGGGCTCTTCCAGTTTCAGGTATTTAAAGTTCGGGTGCTCGTCCATCAATGCCTTGATAAAGGGTACGCTGATGGATGAACCGCCGGGGTTGAAATCCTGTATCAGCACGGGCGTATTCGGTACCGACCGCAAAAAACCCGACAGGTATTCCTTTAGCGAACTCTCCGGCAACCCGAAGATCCGGGGCACAGCCAGCGAGATAACGTCCGCCCCCGCTTGCACATTGGCCTGGGCAAGCCGGATAGCTATTTTCAGAGATGGATGGTTGGACTGCGCAACGATCTTGATCCGCCCCGCGGCATGCTCCACAGCCACCTTCACCACACGCAGCTTTTCTTCGTCGGACAGTTTGTAAAATTCACTGGCATAAGCCGGCAGACAGACAGCCTTGATCCCACCTGCAATAGCAAAATCGATCAGCCTTTTCAACGCATCTTCATCGATCTCCTCATTCTCCGTAAAAGGCGTCGGAACGATCGGCACCACCCCAAACAATTCATTTTCTTTTTTATCCATGACCATATATTTAAGTATTCAGTTTTAGCGCATTGTTTTTATATGTACGGTGATCCACAATGGTGAGTATAAGTGTCGCTATCAGCACCAGCACTCCGCCGGCCACCGACTGGAAGTTCAATGTCTCCCCCAGGAATAGGGCGGCAATAGGAAGCCCCAAAAAGGTAATCATATAATTCGACAAGGCCACCTGCGTCGCATCGAGGAATTTCAGCACCTTAAAAAATAGAAGCATGGAAAGGAAATTGTGGAAAAGGGTAAGGGACCCCATCCCCAGCCATGTCTTTGTCGTAAAATGAGGCACCCGCGCAAACATGTACGGCTCATAATACAATACCATTGGCGTCAGCATGACCACCAGCACCAGGTAGGTATAGAACACCATCTCCATCTCCGTAAACCTGTCAGCCACCTTCTTGCAGCCTACATTGTAATAGGCATTACCGACGATGGCCAGAAAAATGAGCAGGTTGCCCAATGCATATTTCGAGCCGAGGTCCATCTGCCGGATATCGTCCGTGCTGCAAAGTACCACACCGATGATGGCGATGGCAAAGCTGATCCAACGCAGCCTGTTCATCTTCTCCCTTAATATCAGAAAGGCAAATACCGCCGTGATCACAGGCAATGCCAGCACAAGGATGGCCGCGTTGCTGGCCAGTGAATACTGCGTGCCATAGGTCATAAAGACCTGTGAAGGGAATGCTCCCAGGGCGCCCAGTTGAACAAAGATCAATACGTCCTTTATTTTCTTATGCCCCTTTTTAAAGTCCTTTACGACAAAAGGCGCCAGGAATATTGTCGCCAGCAGCATCGGCGCCCACACCGTAAAATAAGGCCCTACCTGCTCCTGCGTCAGCTTGATGCTGGTGAAATGGAATGACCATATCAGGTTACAGAACAATAAGGTGACCCAGGCGATAAATCCTTTCTTCATAGTTCTATTTAAACGGTGATGTACAGGTGTCCCCCTGTCTTATATTTGCTCAATTGCTCTTTGTCCAGCTCCACACCCAAACCATCCTCTTGTGGTACAAGAGCCGCCCCTCTTTCGAATTGAATAGGCCGTACGATCAGGTCGTCCTCCCTTACCAGCTCCCCAAAAACATCGGAAGGAATGGTACAGCTGACGCTGGCCGCGGCGATATGCAGCCCCATCGTTTCCGAGATACCAAGATCTACTTCGGATCCCCGCCAGCAGGATTTCCCTTCCAGGTGAGCGATCTCCGCCAGCAGCAGACAATTGTAAGCCCCCCCGTTGAAATTATACCCGTCCACCGCATCGGCCCGTACAAATCGTATGATGTCCCTGATGTCCTGTGTATACGGAAGGGAAATATGCCGGTACAACGGGATACCCAGCTTTTCCTTTAAAAAACGGTAACCCTCCACATTCCCATGCAGTATTGGATCTTCCAATCCCAGCATGATCCCCTTATCCACACCTTCCATCAGCCGCAGGGTCGTGTCTACATCATTCCACCGCTGGTTGGGGTCCAGGATGATCCTGATGCCATCTCCGCACCGCTTCCTGATGGCCTCCGTCCACAGCCGCACGGGGTCCTCATCCGAACATTTAAACTTAAAGACTTTGTGTCCCTTTTCCATCGCCTCGAACGCCTTTTGGGCAGCATCTTCCGGCGTCCGGCGGCCCGTCCAGCCATTACAATCCACCGTAGCGCGGAAAGCCCCTCCAAGTATCTGATAGATGGGCGCCCCCAGCAGCCTGCCCGCAAGGTCGAGGACAGCCGTCTCAAATGCTTCATAGATCCGCTGATCTGAAACAGGCAGCATCCGCCAGTTCATTTTTAGTACATCCATTCCCACCAGCTCCACCATCGCCTGATGGATCAGCTCTCTGGAAGCGCTTCTATAAGTCTCCCCGATCCCCGTAAGACCATTCCGTAACGTGATCTCTATGATCCATTTGGGTTGATTGGCAAATTCTGTCCAGCTGCCGCCGGTAAGATGCCTTTTGGCAAACGCGGTATCCTTGTCCAGGACATTCTCCGAATTAAGACTGCCCGGCTTCGCAGGCACGATCACTTCCGTCGCCCTGATCGATCGTATGATTGTCTCGCTCATATATCCTGAGAGTATTTTTCAGCCAGCTTTCTTATGTCGTAGCTGAATTCAATAAACTTTTTCTCCCACTGCGCGGCGCTCTTCTCCGTATAAGGATAAAAACCTTTGGCATTCCCTACACCCAGCGCGCCTTCTTTTACCACCTGTTCCATGAGCGCCGGCGTAGCAGCAGAATTATCCAGGTCGGGGAACAGGTCCTTCATCACGGTGAAATAAGCCGGGATACCCGTCAGGTCCATAAATCGGAATGGCCCCGCAAAAGTGATCCAATAACCGAGATCGTTACGCAGACTCCTGTCCACGTCCTCTACAGATGCATACCCCTTCTCCACCAGATGAAAAGCCTCCCGAAGCATGGCATACATGATACGATTGGTAATAAATCCGCGGATATCCTTCTTCAACAGGGAAGGCTCCTTCCCCCAGGACTCTGCCAGATCGATGATGATATGGGCAAAAGTGATATCGGACTGATTGCCGCAGATCACTTCCATAAATCGGGTGATGTGCGCAGGTTCCGCCCAATGGATGCCCAACAGCCGCTCCGGATGTTGCAACCCCTCCTGTAAAATAGTCACCGGAATAGCAGAAGTATTGCTGCCTATAATGGCGGTGGGAGGCAATACGGTTTCCAATTGCCTGTAAACAGTCCTCTTCTCTTCTACACTCTCGATAATGGATTCAATGACGATCTCGAAACCTTCCAGTTGACCGACATCGTCCGTGATAGTAAGCCTTGCCAGCGCCAAAGCGGGATTCTCTTTTAACATGCCCTCTTCATACAGCTCTTCCAGGTAACCCAGGATCCGTATCCGGGCTCCTTTTGCATGTTCCATTGTCTTTACCAGGGCTGTGACGGTGTGTCCTGCGGCCAGGATGCAGGTAGCAATGCTGCTGCCCATTAATCCCAGCCCAACGGTACCGATAGGTATCTTCTTTCTCATGAATTAGTTTTGGAATTTATCTCTACTTAGCGATAACGGCGATCGCATCTATCTCCACCTTGATCCCATCGGTCAGCACCGACTGCACTGTAGTCCTTGCCGGACGGATACCCGTGAAAAAAGAAGCATAGGCCGCATCATATCTCTCAAAGTCATTGATATTGCTCAGATGTACCGTGCATTTTACGATGTCATCCACCGTTCCCCCCGCGGCTTCCACGATCTTGCGTACGTGCGCCAATGTCAGCAGTGTCTCTTCTTCAATAGTGCCGCGTTTTACTTCCCCTGTAGCGAGGTCCAGCGGACCCTGCCCGCTGACAAATAACATCCCATTCACCAGGACACCCGAGGAATAGGCGCCCGTCACCACGGATTTATCAGGATGCCTGATCTCTTTCTTTCCCATTTTTATCCCTTAGATTTTGTAGGAACGGCCAGGTCGAGAATGACGCCAGAAAGGTCACCAGCGACTCCACCGCATGTTTGTATAGATGTTGCCCTTTTTCCGCTGTTGCCAGCTGTGGCTCTCCGCTGCTGCCATTCCCGGAGATAAAGGCCGTTTGTTTAAATATCGCGACGCCCCGGTACGGCTCATCGTCTTCCCAGCCCGTATATCCGTTGCTGCCGGGCCTTTTTGCCCGCACAGCCCTCTCCATATGCACCTTCTCCGGGAAGAGGTGCAGCATCAGGCTCGTTTCATATTCACAGGCATGGCTGAGAGCAGGGCTTTCCATAGGGACCGCTCCGGCAAAAACATCCCCCGCCAACTCCCAGTAAGTTGCCAGGACGATATTCGGTTGAAGAGAGGCGTCATAAGTATTACCCAGCAGGGCCAGCGCCTGCTTCACCGGCGTGATATTACCGCCATGACCATTCAACAGGACGATCCTCCGGAAACCGTTTTGCAACAAAGAGCTCACCAGGTCAACGATCACCTGTGTATACAGGGCCGGAGAAAGACTCATCGTCCCTCCAAAAGACAAATGGTGATGGCTGGAACCAAAGGGCAGCGTCGGACAAAGCACTATACGGTCCCCCATCTTCTGTTCAGCCCCCATCGCCACCAACGTGACGATATCCGTATCCGTCGAGACAGCGAGGTGAGGACCATGCTGCTCGATAGCCCCCAGCGGCACTATGACAACCCTGTCAGCCGCCTCTTTGCCGATCGTAACATAATCCTGCGAAGCATATAACATATTTCCCTCCTCCATTGTCATTTTATAAAATTAGCCGTAAACACCAGACGATACCTGTATTTATCCGTCAGTTATGTATACTTTTTCAACACACTCACCGGGCCCCCGACCGGGCCATTTCCAGGGCCTTCATCGTGGTGTAATACTTGGCCAGCATATTGGGTACTTCCCAGTCCGGCATCGTACCCGACCTGACAAAACCAAGGTATTTTTTTGTCACTTCCGCAAAGGTCGCCTCATGATCCAGGTTGAACTGTTCCGGCACCGTCACATCCCAGCCCTTCGCTGTCCTGGTGACGCTCACCCCCGGGTACTTACCCTGCAGCCCTTCCACCGTCCGCCGCACCACCTGCTCATACTCTTTCACCTCCTTCACAGGCTCGATGGACAACACAGGCTTGTAGTGTTGCTCCTTCCCCTGACGGATGATAAGGTTCGCCAGCGTCCCCCTTAGCACAGAATAATGGGTATCCCCCGCCCCTTCCGGCGCCTCGAAATTCCATTTGACAGACACCCGCGCGTGTACCCCTTTCAGTGTATAATCCATCTCCCCATTTGCATAGACGCTGAGCGCCGAGTCCCTCTTAACCCCCGTCACCTTTTCAAACTCTCCGGGCGTTAGTACCGTAGGCCACCTCCGCGCCGACAACATCTCTATATCCTTCCTGTAATCCAGTATACTGTCAGGGAAACACTCCCATTGGATCAGGTCCACCAAATGCGTGGCCACATCCACAATACCTTCCCCTTCCTGGGTAACATCAAAATACCAGACAGGTCTGATCAAAGGCTTCCCCGAAACAGTCTTAAAAAAATGATGAACGCTTTCTTTTGTGACGGCAGGATCATCCTTGCTCCCTTCCTGCAGCCGCCCGAACAATTCCGGTATCAACGAAAGCTGCCGCTGCAGAATGGTAGTGATCTGGTATCGCTCGGTCATGATATCGTACAGCACCACCTTATTCTTTTTTGCCGAAGCAAATGCAGCTTCCAGCTTTGACAGATCCCCGGGCTCGATGATCATCGGCTTGTCCGAGAAAACATTAAAACCCGAATCCACCGAAGTCTTGATGTAATCTATCTTTCTTTTGTTATTGCCCGCTATCACCACCACATTGCCCGCCCGCTCACTGAACATACGGGAAAGATAGTCAGGCCCTCTATACACCTCCTCCTTCCATTTTGTAGGCTGATCGCTCCTCGTATTGTATTTGTCGATCAAGGCCAGATGTCCGTCCACTTCCTGTCCGGCCGGCGCATATACATGAACCACCGTGTCTACATCAGGATACATTGATTTCTGTACCAGCGCCGCATGAAAATGACCCGGGTCCAGCGTCATCAGTCGTATGGGGAAAGCGCTTCTCTCAGTACCCTTCTCCGGCCCTTGTCCGCATCCTGCCAACAGAACAGCCATAACAAATAAATATTTCATTACAATTATTTTAACAGGTCTACTCTTTCTGCGCTGGATGTATCCAGGAAAAGCTCCGCATGCGCATGGTTGCGAAGGATAGAGGCCGGGTAAGCCTCGGTGATCTCCATGTGTAAGGTATTGAACACCGCCTGCGCTTTCGATCTTCCCGGGACGATACAGTAGATGTACCTGGCCGACATAAGCATAGGGATGGTCAATGTGATGGCATGCGTGGGTACGGACCATAGCCCGGGAAAACAGCCGTCGTTG
Source organism: Chitinophagaceae bacterium (assembly GCA_017307755.1). Taxonomy (GTDB): domain Bacteria; phylum Bacteroidota; class Bacteroidia; order Chitinophagales; family Chitinophagaceae; genus Puia. The sequence goes on from JAFKGQ010000006.1 coordinate 136,554, forward strand.
ACCTGCTGCTGCCGGCAGGCGGGATCCAGCTCCACTACCTTCACCAAATAAGGGTCGGAAAAATCCGCGACAGGAGGGTCGTTAAAAGCAATATGCCCGTTCTCCCCGATACCCATACACACAATATCCGGAGGGTATTTTTCCAGTAATGACGCATATCGCAGACATTCCTTCTTCTGGTCTACCGCATCCCCGTCGATGTAATGCACGGCAAGAAAGGGTAGTCTGTCAAAAAGCCGCTCCCGGAGAAAATTCCCAAAACCTTGCACCGCATCAGAAGACAGCCCAATATATTCATCCATATGAAAGGCCCGGATACGCCCCCATTCGATGGATGACTGTCGAAGAGCTTCGAGGAATTCATTCTGAGAAGGCGCAGCGGCAAATATTATATTCACCCCAGGCTGCTGCCGCAATAGCGAGTGAATCTTCTCCGTCACCTTACGCGCAGCTTCCGCCCCCATTTCTGCACGGGTGGCATATGCTCCCACAGTCAGTTTATTTATTCTCATATACCAATTGTCCTTTTATGATGGTAGCCTGTACCCTGATATCTTTGTCGAAGATGACGATATCCGCGTCTTTCCCCGGTGTCAATGCCCCCTTGCTGTCTGACAGGCCAAGTATAGCGGCCGGGGTAGCTGTCATCATCTGTACGGCCTCCGGCAGAGAGACACCCCCTTCCCGGATCATGGTACGCACCAGCCTGTCCGTAGTAGCCACAGAGCCGGCAAAAGAGCTGCGATCAGGCAACTTTGCCACTCCGTCTTCCACCACCACTTTCAGCCCATGATGCAGATTGCCCAGCACGCTGTCTCCATCCGGCATGCCGGCGCCCCGCATGGCGTCTGTAATAAGGGCCGTACGGGCAGCGCCTTTTATCTTATATGCCAATTGTAGCAGCGGCGCGGGAAGATGGACGCCGTCCGCGATGATCTCCACATCCATGTCATCGATGAGGAACGCAGCCTCTACGACCCCCGCATAACGAAAAGCATTCCTCCTCGTTACGCTCGACATCGCCGAATAAAGATGGGTCGCCAATGTATAACCGTTCCTAAACCCTTCCACCGCATCTTCATAGACGGCATCCGTATGCGCCATGGATACCAGCACATCCTTCGAACGGGCATACCGCGCAAAATCCATTGCCCCCGGAAGCTCCGGCGCGGCGCTCCATCGTCTGATAAGATGCGCCCTTTCAAGGATCTCCTTATATTCCTGCGGATCGGGGTTTCGTATATAACGGGGATCCTGCGCACCACGCTGGTTCATGGCAAAATAAGGTCCTTCCAGGTGCATGCCCAGGAATTGAGCGCCTTGCGTATTCTTCGGCAACACCCGTTCGTAAACAGACAAAATATCCAATATCTCTTCTTTCGCCCCCGTAAGCGTCGTGGGCAGCATGCTCGTGGTCCCATAACGGGCATGCATCTCCGCAATAGCGAGAAAGGCGGATTCATGACCATCCATAAAATCAAAGCCGCCGCCGCCATGCACGTGTATATCGATAAAGCCCGGCGATACATACATACCCATAGCGTCAATGACCCGCGCGCCGGGAGCCGGAAGGTCCCTCTTCCCCACCTGCAGGACGATGCCATCTCTTACAACCACCGTAGCCCCCTCCACGACACCAGCGGGCGTGATCACCTGTCCATTGATTATCGATACCGTACTCATTAAACATTCTTTAATTTAAATATACCCCAGTTTCTTATCCGGTGCCCATACGCGGCATAAAAGAACAGGTAACAATAGCACGGCAAAAGGATCCAATAAGCCTGCCGTACACCCCACTTGTCCGCCAGCCAGCCATACAGCAGGGGAAGGATCGCATTCCCGCACAACCCCATCACCAGCACGGAGGCGCCCAACTTTGTAAACCTCCCGAGATCCGCCAGCGCCAACGGCCAGATACCCGCCCAGATAAGCGAATTGGCAAACCCCAGCATCACAAGGAACCACAGTGACACATCCGCCGTATGACCGCCAAATACCACCCTCCCGCCACACGATACGATCAGCAGCGACAACAGGATGCCCAGCACCGTACAGACAAGAAAAGCCCTCGCCTGGCTGATCCAGCGCGGGATACTGATAATACCGGCAATATACCCCGCGATGGTCGCCAGCAATGTATACGAAGGGAAAACCTTTGCTTCAGGTAAATGTATGTCCATGGTTCCCGCATATCCGATGATCGTATCGATGGCAAGCACCTGCGTACCCACATGCAGAAAAATGGCCAGCGCCCCCAGGATAAGATGAGGGAATTGAAAGATATTCCCACCCTGCCGCCCGCCTGCGGACGGCACGGCTTCCCCATCCTCCATATCGATCTCCGGCAGGGACGAATGACTCACCAGCCACCCAAGGATAAACAGGATGACACCCACGCATGCATAAGGTACGATCACCCTTCTTATAAGACCATCCAATGCGGCCTCTCTCTCCGCAACACCCATCGCCGGCAGACTCCTGAATAGCTCGCTGTCCGTAGGCCGAAGGATGACGGCGGCAAACAGCAACGGCGCCAGTATCCCGGCAGTTTTATTGCAAACACCCATAATGCTGATACGCTGCGCCGCCCGCTCCCTGGGGCCGATGACAGTGATATAGGGGTTCGCCGCCGTTTGAAGGATGGCCAACCCCGTACCGATGGCAAACAACCCCAATAAAAATCCGCCATAGGTCCGTCCCAACGCCGCCGCTATAAAAACAAACGCGCCAAAAGCCATTATCCAGAACCCTATCATCATCCCTTTTTTGAATCCTGTCACCCGCAACAAATATCCCGCAGGTACCGAGATCACCAGGTAAGAGATATAAAAAGCAAAGGCCACCAGGTATGATTGAAAATTATTCAGCTCGCAGGCTATCTTGAAATAGGGTATCAATATGGCATTCACCCAGGTGACAAACCCAAATACAAAAAAGAGCATCCCTATTATGGACAGGTTCTTTATCAATGTGCACGAACTTTTTTCATTACTGATCTTATTGCATCAAAAACCCTATCCTCTACCCCCGCCGCAAAAGGCCCGGGAAATCCATAATAGATCATGCTCTCCTCCCCCTCATATCCACCCTCTTTCAATATCCGCTCCGAAGGGATATAACACATCACTTCGTTGCTGTATCCCGCTACAAAAAGGTTTTCCCCCGCAAATTCCCGCTTGGCCCTTAAAGCATATTCCACCGTCACCTCATCGCTCAGGGCAAGGATGGTGAGGTCCCTGCCAAACCGAACAGCCTGTACGGGATACCCCAGACGACCAGGCTGCCATCCCCTGTTATAGGCGTCCAGCATCAGCTTTGCCCTGCGCTGGAGGAACTTGTTATCGCTTACGATCTCCCGCTGATAAATATTTACGTCAAAAGGCTTGAATGACAGCTCCGCCTTTGTATACGCGGTATGGACAGCCCCCCTCACAGCCCGCATCTCTCCCGATAAAACTTTCTGTACGGCATCCGCCAACGCTTGCCCGTGCGTACGCGCCAGCTCCTCCGTCCCCCGGGGAGAAGGGTTCTGATCGCCTGCGCAGCCCATGAGGAACATGGCCTGGGCGCCTGGATAGATCTGCTCAAGCGCCAGCTGTGCAAACCCCGCATAGTCGCCGCTGACAAGAAAATTAGTCTCCACCAGCGTGGTATTATGACAGGCATAGCCAAACAGGATGGCGGCTATCTTACCGTCCGCCCCCGCAACCTTCAGCACCGGCACATCATGGTCGATAGGACCCGGCCCGAACAGCTTCTCACGCCGGTTGATAGCAAACTCCGCGGAACCACGCCCCGTATAGAGCGTTGCGGGCGCCAGCGCCTGCAACGCCGAACCTATCAATTTCACCAGCTTCGCCGCCAGCTCCTGACCATACAATGACACCTTCCGCTGATCCTCCGGACCAAGGTCATAGATCACATCCAGACAAGGCCAGACCATCGGAGCCGCATGCGTATGCGACGAGTTCAGCACCAGTTGCTCCCGTCTGATCCCATACAGACTATCCGCCTGCCGCGCCACCTGCTCCACGATCTCATACGACAACCCCAGCAAATCCATGGTCACAATGACTACCCTGCCCCCCTTTCCATCCTCCAACGCCAGCGCCTTAGCCCATATATCATGCAACACACCCCTGGACGGCTCATTCCGCGCGGCATACCCATTCAGCCACATCGACCCCTCCGGCGTAATAGACACCTTCGCGACACCCGCACGGATCGCACCCTCACCCGCAAAGGCCATCTGCCCGCACATTACAAAAACAAAAAACATCCATCTCATAACAAAAATTTATTTAACCCCGCCAATACTGACCAGGTCCGTCCTCGTCTTTCCATTCTCCGTGATCCTTGCCAGCGTATACACCGTCCCATCCTTCCCCACAGCAATGGAATTGACATACACCGGCCGCTGCCCGTCGGGATAAAAGACAGCCCCGCGATCCCGGTATTTGCCGGTGAGAAGATCATAGGTCACAAGATGCAGATCTTCCAGTCCCTTCGCTTCTCCCATGGCCGTGCTGTTCTTCCCCTTCACCCGGTGGCCTTCTTTATAGACAGGTCCGCCTGTGAGATAATACAAGGTATGTTGATCAGGTCCCAATATAAAACCAAGATATCCATAGCTGAACTGGTCGAACATCCCGCTGCGTTTTGAAGGCTCGGAAGTAATACGGTCCAACACCCTCACCCGTTCAGCCCGTGGGTCGAATTGAAAAAGATAGCCGGAATTACCATGCACGCCATAGATCGTCTTATTCCCCGGGTACCACACAGTTTGCCGCCAGTTATACCCCATACTGCCCGCCGAAGCAGGATCATAGATCCCAAAATAATCCTTTCTCATATCTTCTTCCAATGGCTCCAGCACATTGCTGCCCGATTTCAGACAAAAGATAGTCCCCTCCGATGTCGTGGCATACACCGCCCCATCCGTAGGGTTGATGGCCAGGCTCCGGCAAAGGACCCGGAAATCCTTGCCCGACCCATTCTCCCCCTCTCCCGACAAAAGACCAATCTCCTTCAACTCCTTCTTTCCTACGTCATATCTGAACACATAACCCGTAGGCCAGGTGATACAATAGATCAACCCCCTCTTCGTATCCATATTCATGGTAAGTATCCCTTCCTGGTGAGGGGCAATGGCCAGATCGTCGAACTTCCCTGTCTTCATGTCATAAGCCAGGATGTGCCCGCCCGGATAAGCCTTATATCCCGGGGGAGGGATACCCATTTTTTCCATGCCATCCACCATGCTGTAATAACCCACATGCGTAGCAAAATACAATTTACCGTTAGATTCTACGAAACGTACATGGCTTTTTCCCTGCGCAATGGTCTTGAGCCCCTTCTCCCCGCAGGCCTCCGTCAGATCGCCGCAGTGGTGGATCCGTCCCGTTCCGGGGTCAAAGGAATACATCTGGCCTCCCGTATCGATGGACTGAGAACTAAGCACATAATAGATCTTGCCGTCACTGGCGGCAGAAATAGCATTGTAGGTATCATGCCCAATGGCAAACCCTGAGTTATAGGTTCTGGCCGTCAGCTTTTTCAGGTCCCCCTGCGCAAATCCGTCTTGCCGGACCAACACCGTTAACATCAAAAATAATCCTGTTAATATTTTCATTTTCCGGACGTTTTTATTTTTTCTGCATTCGCGTGTATCTTTTCAATAGCGTTGACAATATCATCCATATCCCGCCGCTCTGCCAGCAGCATGGATTGATAAAACCATACGGCCTCCTCATTACAAAGCTTGTCGTTCAACGGGCAATCGTTCCTTTCGTTAAAAGCACGGAGGTCCAGGTCCGCCGCAGCATACATCTTCCTGTAATTCTTCGACTCGAATGCGTTTTGCAAATAAGGCATCTTGTTCAGAGGAGCATACCCCTCGCTGCAGGGAATACCTTCCGCATTCAACGCCTTTAGGAACGCAGCCCTGGACAATCCCTTAAAGCCTTCTTTATTATACCTGAAAGGAAAGAGATGAAAGGCCGCCTTCGTGACATTATCAGTCAGTGTATAAGGGATAATACCCTGGATCTTGCCGATCTTCGATCGCAGGTACGCCGCATTCTCATTTCTTTTGTCCGTCTCCGCCGACAGCCGTTTTAGCTGCCCCAGCCCGATAGCCGCCTGGTATTCCGTCAGCCGGAGCTTGTTCCCCGCGATAAGCGTACCGGCATTCACCTGCCCCACTACAGACCCATATGGGTTTCCATAGTTGTGATAGGAATAACATCTGTCCATAAACTTTTCATCATTGCTCGTAATGGCTCCCCCTTCTCCGATGGCCAGGTTCTTCGAGTTCTGGAAACTAAAACAACCCGCATGACCAAAGCTGCCGACACGCTGGTGACCAATCTCCGCCCCATGCGCCTGACAGGCATCCTCGATCACAAAAAGGTCATGCTTCTTTGCAATAGCCATGATACGATGCATATCCGCCGGCAGCCCTAAAATATGCACAGGGATAATAGCCCTCGTCTTGGACGTGATCTTTGCTTCTATCTTGCCCGGGTCTATCTGCCAGGTGGCCACATCCGTGTCCACGAATACAGGCATGGCGCCCGTTGCAAGCACCGCCGCTACCGTGGCGATAAAAGTATACGGCGGTACGATCACCTCATCTCCGCCCCCGATGCCCATCTGCAGCAACGAGGCGATAAGGGCATTGGTCCCATTCACCACCGTTAGACATCGCTTCGTCCCCACGAACGCCCCCCACTCCTGCTCAAACTGGGTGACCAGCGAAGCCCTGGACCACACCCCGCTGCGTAGATCGTCAACCACCAGCTTCTCGTCCGTATCCTTGTTCCAGATAGGCCAGCCTGGCCACGCCTTCGTCCGGACAGGGCTTCCCCCCAATACGGCCGCACGCTGACCGCCCCCGGGTACGGCCCTGCCCCCGGCACTTGACAAAGAAGGGCTCAGCAACGCTCCCGCCGCAACAATACCCGTAGATTTAATAAAAGCCCTCCGGCCAAAATTCTTATTACTCATGCTAATTGTTTTAAACATTACCAATCTTCTTCGCCCCCTCCCGCGCCTTATCCAACACCGCCGCCAGACTTACCACAGCCCCTCCCTTGCGACGACTCTCATCGGCAGCTTCCATAAAAGTATAAACCTCCAGCGTCTCCTCCTCACTCACCGGCGATATCCCCGTCCCGAAGAACTGGACGATCCGCCGTAACAACGCCTCATAGCCCGAATAAGGACCGACCCTTGCCACCCCCTTCTCACCAAAGACCGTACCCCCATACTCATGCTGCCCCGTGCGCGTCCCCCGGAAAGTACCGACCCTGCCGTCACCCCAGACACCCGTCACCACATCCGTACCTTCGGTATAAACACGACTCACCTCCTTACACCCCCTACCCATCACCGTTATCAGCGTCTCGACGCCATGAATGCCATACCAGAAAAAATCCGGGTGATGCGGCTCCAGCGGCGCCGGGCTAAAAGCATCCGCCCCCAGCACCTTGCCCACGGTCTTACCCGCGGCGGCATCCTGCATACCGTTCATGTACCGGAGAGAGGATGCGGTAAATACAGGGACCTTATATTTACGGGCGGCCTCAAAGATCGCCACCGCCTCTTTCAGCGTTCCCGCCACAGGCTTGTCTATAAACAATGTCTTACCCGCCTTTATGACAGCCATCGCCTGTTCAAAGTGTGGACGGCCGTCATTCGTCTCCAGCAATATGACATCCACTTTATCCAGCAACGTGGCGATCGAATCCACGATCTCCACACCTTTCTTTTTTACAGTCTCTGTATACGCCGGTATCCGCTCCGTACTACTCTGGATATCCTTACTGCCCCAGGGATACGCAGCCACTATTTTATACCCGCCGTAATCCGGATCAGGTACATCATCGTTCAGCGCCTCCACAAATGCCGTACTGTGGGAAGTATCCAATCCGATAATCCCCACCCGCTTCCCGGCTTTTACCAAACCCAGGCCCCCAGCACCCAAACTCAATACCCGCGTACTTCCCCCCTTCTCCATAGAAATATCCACAGGCGCATTGGTCTTCCAGGCGCCCGCGGTATAGTCCGGCACGTTGATGGAATTGCTCCGGTTCGCCACGGACCATACGCTCAAAGGAGCGATAGAACTCCAAAGCGCAGCATCATAAACGTTCTGGTCAAGAGGCAGGCCGTTCCGCAGACAATCGATGGTCCGCCAATCCATGATAAAATCCATGCCGCCATGATCCCCAATGCCTTTGGCCGCCCCGCCGATCTTCCGTATGATCGGCGGCATATATTTTTCCTCCAGCGCCTTATACTCCTCCGCACTCAACCACTCATGCCCCACGGCATATCTGGCAGGCTCGGGATATTTGAGCCCGATACCCTTGGTGCCGCTCACCAGTTGTATCCTCGAATAAGGCCGGGGCGATGAGACATCAAATTGCACGACGATCGTACGTCCCCGCACCGTGCGGATGGTGGAAATACTCATCGTTCCATTAAAATGCTTACCTACATACTTTTTATAAAAATCATCTGTAGCCGCCAACCGCTCAGCCATCCCCCCCAGAACAAAATCCTTGGAAGACATCGACACCATATAGTCCATCCTGTCACCCCGGTTGATATTCATCAGCTGACACAAAGGCCCCAATCCATGCGTTGGATAAAGATTCCCGGTCCGCTTATAGGCTTCCTCCAATTCCCACATCTGGTAAAAATGCTCTTTGGAGAACATCAGCTCCTGTAAATTGTGGATATAGGCCCCTTCACAATGCACGATCTCTCCAAAAAATCCCTGCCTGGCCATGTTAAGGGTCAACATCTCCGAATAGTCATAACAACAGTTCTCCACCATCATACAATGCTTCTTCGTCCGCTCTGACGCCTCCACCAGTTGCCAGGCCTCCTCGATGGTCTTTGCGGCAGGGACTTCTACACAAACATGCTTGCCATGGTTCATGGAAAAGACGGCGATAGGCGTATGCAAGGCCCATGGAGTAAGGATATAGATAAGATCAAGATCATCCCGTTCGCATAGCTTTTTCCAGGCCTCCGGGTCCCCTGAATAAAGAGCCGGATGATGCCCCGCGGCTTCCACCAGCTGTTGCGCCAGCCGCACCCGCTCAGGACGAAGATCACACAAAGCCTTTATCTGAACGCCTTCGATCCTGGTCATACGCTCTACGGCCCCATAGCCCCTGTTGCCGATGCCTACGAACCCGATCCTCACCGTCTCCAGTTTTGGTGCGGCATACCCGCTCATGTTAAACCGCTGCTTCGGCGGGGTCCGCTCCGCCTGCTCCCGGATTGCGTCCAGATCTTCGGGGCTACCCGCATAAGCCGGCAGGAACTGCGCCGCCAGTCCCAACCCGGTAAGACCCGTCATCTTTAAAAAATCTCTTCGATTATTACTCATATTTATAAAATAGTTTCTTCCAGGAATCTTGGCTGATAACCCTTCTCCTGCGCCCACTGCACCGCCGTAAGTATCCGCTGCCGGTAGTCGGGCTGATAATTAAAATAAAAAGGATAAAAATACTGCTCATGCACCAACAGGTCAGCATACGGCGGCAACCCGCCGCTCGTCGCATATCCATCCAGATGAGGCCTGACCCGGTCCAGGTCCGTTTTGTCAAGGACAATGCTGGTTCGGAAAAATACTATGTCCTCCTGCTGATCTTTCCAGACAAACCGTTGCTTTATATACCTCCGCTGCTCTACACTGAGATAATAGCTCACAGCAGGCAGATCATCGTCTACGTTGAAATATCCCAGAAGACCCTTGTACCCCAGGTCCCGCAACGCCCTGCAGCCTTCCACAGTCGCCTCTCCCCAATGCACCGTCGTCACAGGACCCATCAGTTCCTCACCCGCAAACCGCCTGATCTCCTGCATCACAAGACTGCAATCTCTTTTTACTTCCTCATAACCCGCCGTCCGGTAAGGCATATCCGGGAACTCCTGCAATGCATGAAAGCTAAGTCGCAGCCATCCCGTCTGCGCCTTCCATTCATCCTTGAACTTATCACTCAACATGGAAAGGTTGAATCCCTCCGTCTGGTAAAAAAGGTTTAAATGCACCTTCGTGCCATACTGCTCATGCACTTCCTTTAAAAAACCTAAATAGGGGTTTTCGAATATGGACGTATACTTATCTTCATTTTCGTGAATATCCCGGAGGAACCAGATATTATCATCGATGGACAACCGGTACCCGCCGGCGAAATTCCTTATTTCCATAACGCTAAAGATTTAATAAAAAAAACCGATCCTCTTCAAAGCTAAAAATCCGGCTTGAATAATTCTTCAAATGATTGAGTAGCCACATGACTCCGATCATGCGTTATCCGGTAATCCAGCACCTTTAAAAGCAATTTCTGCCAAAGCCCATATTCCACGTCAAATCGTCCGGCAATGGTATTCAGCCGGTAAGGCATATTCTCCGACAGCCATCCCTCTTTATAAGCATCCTTTAGTCCTCCTCCCTCGTCCATCACATCCTGGATAAACCCATGACAGATATAGGCAATGTCATAATAGACAAAATCATTCTTTTTCTTCCCCAGCATGGCCTCATTCCAACGGTCGCAGATAACCTTCGCCCATATAAAGCGCGTCGCGGTATAATGCAGCAGCCGCGCCGACACCAATAAAGAGTTGATAAAGACGCTGTCCTTCCTGCCCGCCTTTGCCATTGCCCTGATCAGCCAGGCTTGCGCTTCTTCGCTCTCCTTCCTGGCGCGCCGCAGATCGTCGATATGCGTCCGGGTATTCTCCAGGTAATACGGTAAAAAAGGGTTCGACCAGCTTTCCACGATCGTTCCGCCGGGTAGATTGGAAGTATTTCTGCCCAGACATTTGGACAAATGGTCGATCGTCAAAGCCATCCCCGACAATGCCTCCCGCATTTCGTTGCTTATAGCCGGGTACATTACGTCGCTGTACCGGGCCGTAAAGGTGCTTTTATCAGGAGCGACCCCCTGCCAGGCCCCGATACATCCATAAGCCATGAACATCCAGGAAGGACGTACATACGGCTCTACAGCATCCGTCCACACGGAGGTGATGAACCCCATCGTCTGATGCTCCATGCCGGCCTTCAAAGTAAGATCGATATTGTCATAGGTGTAGTCGGCCGACGGATAGATATGCCCCCAGCCGGATACGGCTGGCTGGATAAAGAACGCTCTCTTCTCTTTTAACACCGGGTCCAGATAATGATGGATCGCCGCCGTATCAGGAGAATATTCCCAGATGACCGGGATCACCTCCCTGGGAAACCTGGACATGATGTCGGGATAATAATTGTTCATATCCGTCCAGGCCAGTACGGTCTTCCCATACTTCTGCCATTCCTGCCGGACAAAATCCAGATGCTCCAGCCACAATTGCTCCGAATGGATGCTGCTGTCCACATCCTGCGATATTCGATTCGTTTCCCAGGTTTCGTCAAACCCAACATGTACAAATGGACTGCTGAACAGCTGCGTATACTGCTTTATCCAATCCCGCAGGATGACCTTTACCTCCGGTTTCCTCGGGTCCAGCTCCTCCCCATAGGTCCCGATCGCCAATGAAGCGTACCGCTCCTGCTTCAGCAGATCATGCAAATGACCATAAAAAGCCACAAATGGAATGACATCCATGTGTCTTTCCCGACCATAAGCCACGATCTCCTTCACCTGCTCCTGCGTATATGCCGCCCCATAATTCATTCCCTCGTATCCCTTCATGACAACGCTTACCTCATTGTAGAAATAATACTGATTTACCTTCCAGCCCGACAGAAATGCCATCTGCCGCTTGATCTCATCGACAGTGGGTAATCCGCCATGCGCAAAGTCCATCATGACACCCCTGTAAACCAATGCCGGCTGGTCCTCGATCTCCACCATGGGCAACATGGCCTCCCGTCCCGCTCCCGTTATCAGTTGCCGGATGGTTTGCATGGCATAATAAAGACCCGCCGTCGTACGCGCATCCACACGCACGCCGGACGGGTCGATCACCAGCTTATAATACTCTTTGTTCCCGGCGCTATTATCTACCCTCCAGCCAAAACTCACCTTGCCCGTCTTCTCCATCACCCCGCCTGTCCGTTCACGAATAATTCCCCTCAGCTCATTCAATACAAACCGCACACCCTCCGGCGCATCGGCCGCCCCGCTCACCGTCAGTCTCCTCAACGCCAGCTGTCCTTCCTTATACACAACGTGCCGTGGCGCCGGCAACAATACCGCACGCGACACAACAGTCCTGTTATCCTGGGCCCCCGCGGCCCCAATAATAAAAAGAGAGAACAATACGGCATATACTTTCCTCAGCATGCGCATTTTTCTTTAAATATACCTAATTGATATCCCACCAGAGCCTGGTCGCACAATTATCCGGGCCGCCAAGTTTCTGTATGGCCCTGTTCACCGCATCCGCATTGGTCTGCTTCTCCGTATCCAGGTACGGCATCCGCTTGATCGTGGTACCCACCGGCACATCCGGGTTGTCGCTATGCAGGACAGGATAGAGCGCCGGTAAATTGGTCCTGCGCACCTCCGCCCATCCTTCCATACCGTCCGGCCACAAAGCCAGGTACTTCTGCTGAGCCACCTGCTTCCGTTGCATAGTAGGATCGCTGCTCCACAATACAGGGTAGTCATTTACAGCAGGAGACCCCATCAGATCGCCCGGAGGCGCAGGAGTAGCAACGTTGCTCACATAAGCATTGATCGCCGTCTGGTCGGTGATACCCCACTGCGCCATGGAAGCGCGGATACCGGCCTCATAGAGGTTCTGCGCGTTGTCACCCATATTCCATCCGTTCAATACGCCTTCCGCACGGAGGAAATAAGCTTCGGCGGCATGCATGATGTCTTGCTTCACGTCATACACCGTCTTCCAGACGCCGTTGGAATAAGAACACCAGCGGGTACCCATATTCGAGGTATAGGGGCGGGTATTGCCCGTCAATACCTTCTCGCTCACATACATCCCGTTGCGAAGACCATTGTATTTCCCGTCGGCCGTGGACGGCTGCCAGAAAATAGGCATACGGGGATCATTGTACCCTTTTTGCATGGAGAGCATGGTGGCGCTGGCACGGATATCTTCCCAACCCGCAATGACGGCCAGACCATTGTATTCACCATATGTCTTCGTGGACTTCGGCATATAGGCATCCGTGGAAATATCCGTCATGACCCCGCCGGCCACGGCAGCTTCCGCCTGCGTTTTGGCAGTGGGCGCATCTACCCCGGATATACGAAGAGCCAGCCGTAAACGCAATGTATTGGCGAACTTGATCCAGGCAGACACCGGGTCGGACTGCTTGCCATACACAAGGTCAAAAGCGCCAAAAGGCTTTTCACCCGCATGACTCTTCAACGCAGTGACCGCTGCATCCAATCGCTTGAAAAAGTCATAATAGATGGAATCCTGACGGTCATACTCCACGACGCGCTGACCATTGGCAGCCTGGCTGTATGGCACCGGTCCAAAATAGTCCGTGATGCGGTGGAACACCCAAACCCACCAGATATTTGCAAGCGCATGCTCCGCGGAATTCACGTCCGTTCCCGCGAGTATCGTCTTCAGCTGAGGGGCTGCAGCAGTATACGCAGGATTCCAGCAGGCAGGCATCCAGGCCTGTACGACGACATAACGGTCCGTGGGAAAGGACTGCGCCGCCTGCCCAAAGAATTGCGAATAAACACTGGCAATTGTACCTTCCCCGATCTCGAAATTGTCAGGGCTAAGCGTAGGGGACATCTGCGCATAAGCAAACATTTGCGGATATTGCGTCGGCGTGACATTAGCGATGGTCGACGGGTTTGCATTCATCTCCGCAAACTTCTTTGTACAGCTCCCCAGCCCCGCTGTCAGGAAGAGAAATAACAAACCGTTCCGCATATATTGAAAGGTGATTTTCTTACACATTGTAGGCGATTTTTAGAATGAAAGTTTCAGGTTCAGACCCAGGCTCCTCGTGGTAGGCAGGTTGTAATATTCAGCCCCCTGGTAATTGCTGTTGCCAAAGCTGGCCTCAGGGTCGATGCCCAGCTTCCGCTTGCCGATGCCGGGTATATCCAGCATCGACTTACCCCTGTAAAGGAAAAACAGGTTCCTGGCGACAAAACTTAGCTTGGCGGCCTTGATAAAAGACGGCAGCCGGCGAATATCATACCCCAGCGTCAGCTCCCGGATACGGACATTGGTGGCATCGTAGGTAAAGAACTCGGCTTTCGCATAGTTCCCCTGCGTAACATTCTGCCAGAACCGCTGCGCATTGATAGCTTTTGCATTGGCGGCGCCATTAACATCTACGCCCGGCAATACGAATGTGTTTTCCCGGTATTGAGTAGTATACGCCGACATACCCATGTAGGCCAGCTGTGATTCCGTCCCGGAAACGATGACTCCGCCAAACTTGCCGTCCACCAGGACGCCCAGACTCCACCCCTTATAGTTGAGGGTGTTGCTAAAACCGATGGTATAATTGGGATTGAAGTTGCCTACACTCGCTATGCTGGAAGTATAAGAAGGCAGACCGGTGGTATCCATCACATACTGCCCCTTGTCGGAACGCAGCCACTTATATCCATACAGGTCCCCATAAGAGCCGCCGGTTGCAACGCGAGGAGTCGCCGTGCGCACATTGTCATTGGACCCCAGGAACACGAAGGGAACCCCGTCCGCCAGTGAGATCACCTTGTTAGTATTCAACGCATAGTTCAGACTCACATTCCAGGTGAGATCGCGGGTCCTGACAGGCTGCGCCGTCAGCACGACCTCGACACCTGAATTCTGTATATTACCCGCATTGATATATTGGCTGGCATAGCCGGAGGACGCAGGAGTGGTCACTCTTAACAGCTGGTTCTTCGAGTTGGTCTTATAATAGGTCAGATCGACGCCAAATCGGTCGTTCCAAAAACGCCATTCCGTCCCCGCTTCAAATGCCGTGGTGATCTCCGGCTTGAGGGTCGACAAAAGTTTGGAGCTCTGACTCGCGACATATCCGCCAAATCCGCCGGGAATAAATTGATAGGTCTGCGCCAGCAGATATGGGTCAGCATCATTACCCACCCGGGTCAACGAACCTCTTACCTTGGCCAGGCTTACCCAGGACGGCAACTTCACCATGTCAGATAAGATGGCCGACAACCCCACAGAAGGATAGAAATAATTGTAAGGCTCGGGGATCGTGCTGGACCAGTCCTCCCTGGCAGTGACATCCAGGTAGAGATAATCCTTAAAAGAGAACTGGGCCGTTCCATAGACGGACTGCAGCTGCCGTTTCACCGTATTGACTGTCTCCTGCAGCGTGCTGGCATAAGTAAGATCGAACTTGTTGTTGTAGGTCAACCCATTGGCGATCGTGCTGCGCCTTCTGCTCCCCCTGTCCAGCAAGGAGCTTCCGATATTATACGTCACTTTCAGATCCCTGGTGATATTGTTGTTCCCGTTCAACAACACATCGAAGTTCCGCTCCGATACAAAATTGTTGTCCTCCGCATAATAACCGCCCGGCTGCCGCGCATAGTTCACGGTGTTGTTGGCATATCTGGAGGTATTGAAATCATTGTAGCTGTCGGAGCTCACCCTGCCCTGGATATTCAGCCAGTCGGTGAGCTTGTATTTCAACGACAACAATCCGATGATGCGACTCCTGTTCTCATCCCTGTGCGTATTGTTCACCGTCCAGTAAGGGTTCATGATCACGGGGTCGGTGCTCGTCCAGAAAGTAGGCGTTTCCACACCCGATAGATCCACCGTTTTATAGGTCTTGAGATCTGCCTGGTTCACCGTTACGGGAATACGATAAACATTGGCGGCGACAAGTCCATCCCCACCCACACCGGGCTTGTTATAAATATCCTGTACGATATAAGTAACCTTGGCGTCAGCGGAAAGCCTGTCGGTGATATTGACGCCAAATCGGGCGTTAAAGGTATTTCTCATCAGCCGGTTGCCCGGCACGATACCCGTAGCATTGTTATTGGCATAAGAAAGATAGGTCTGCAGTTTGTCCGATCCGGACGTCACACTGACGGCATTATTCGTAGACACCGCCGTACGATAGAAATCCTTTACATTGTCGGGATAAGCGCGCAGATTCACCGTCTTGCCCCTCCAATCAGTCACTGACTGACCCGTGATCTTCGCGCCCCAGCTATTCCCCGTCGCGGTAGTATACGTCCCATCGGTCCCCTGGCTGTACTGATCCTGCATCTTGGGGATACTAAAAGCCCGGTCCGCGGAAACACCAGAGTTGACATTTACGCTCATCTTGCCCGGTCTGCCCCTCTTTGTCGTAATCATGATGACCCCATTGGCCGCCCGGCTGCCATACAAGGCAGCACCCGAGGCGCCTTTTAAGATCGACATCGACTCGATATCGTCCGGGTTGATATTGGAAAGACCATCGCTGCCGCTTTGTCCCATATTGCCCGAACCGGCATCATCCCTCACTTGTCCATTAATAGACTGATTATCCACTGCCACCCCGTCCACCACGATCAAAGCATTATTATTGCCCTGTATGCTGCGGTTACCCCGTAAAAGCACACGCGTGGCGCCCCCGGGCCCGTTGGCCGAAGGCGTAATGGTAAGACCCGCTACTTTGCCGGACAACGTATTGGCAAAACTCGCATCCCTTACCTCGTTGATCTGATCCCCCCCGATCCGCTGCACACCATAAGTAAGGGACTTCGCCGTACGCTGTATACCCAACGCCGTCACAACCACCTCTCCCATACCCTTCTGATCCTGCGCCAGCGATATGACGATACTGGTTGAACCCGCATCCACCGCCTGCTCCGCGGTAATATACCCTATGGAAGAAACAATAAGAACGACCCTGTCAGAAGAGATATTTAAAGTGAACCAGCCGTCGTCGTTGGTAGAAACACCGCCTCTTTTACCTTTTATGGTCACGGACACACCCGCAAGAGGCTTTCCTGTCTGTTGATCCACTACCCGCCCACGGATGGTCTCTGTTGGAGCTGCCATCAGACATCCGACGAACCCCAATAGCAAGAACATGCAGAATAATCTTACACGCATAAGTTGTTAAGTTTTGGTTGTTTAAAAGCAATTTTTATCATATAGGCAAAGCTTTCCCAGGCGGCCGCCCGCAATCGTTTTAAAACCCAGGTAAATGATGAGGATAAAATTCCTTAGGATAAATTAATGGTCCGTATCAGCCAACCGCTCGAACATCTATACCAAAACTAAAAAGTAGAATGCAACCAAAAATTCTAAAATCTATTTAAAACGTATACTTTTTTAACAGAATGGTATTATAGCTTTATAAACACCTTCTTCCGGTACAACCACCAGGCAGGAAAAAAATTGAAGACAGTAAACAACAACGCATATAAAAGACTGGCCAATTCCGCGCTGCACCCCACTCCTGTCAGCCCCTGCATCCACCGGTCATTCAAACCGGCGCCGCCAGGCTTCCATTCATAGAACAACAACGCCCAGACATCTGCCAGAAAGTAAGTAGTAATGGCATTGGCGCCAAATACAACGCCGGGAAAAGTGCCCCGGGAAAAACCCTTCACATCCACTATAAAATAAATGGCGCCCAAAAGCAGGGCGGCAAAACCCGAGGTCACCAATACAAAAGAGCTGGTCCAGAGATTCTCATTCACAGGGAATATCAACCCCCAAAAATACCCCGCGATCGCCGAAAGAACACCCGCCGTCATCAATATATTGACCTTTTCCTGGGACGAGCGGCTCCCCAGCAGCAACGCGCCTGTCAGCATGCCGGTGATACCCGACACCACAGAAGTCACCGTTGTAAGGATACTTTCCGGGTCCCAATTACCTCTCCACATCCTACCCGGCAGATACTTGCTATCCACCCAGGCAACAATGTTCACACCAGGCTCGAGCATCACCTTTCCCGCTCCCGGCGTAGGTATTAGCGTCAGCGCCAGCCAATAGCCGGTCAATAACACCACAGCTATCCACGCCTGTTGCTTCCAGCCGGTGTGGAGATACAGCAGAGAGCAAAATAGAAAGACCACAGCTATCCGTTGCAACGTCCCCGTCCACCGCACGGTGCTGAAGTCGAAATACGGCATGAGGTTCAGTATCATCCCCACGGCAAATATCTTTAAGCTCCGTATGACGATCTTCCTGTACAACTCCGCCTTCGGCGTCCCATCCCCCAGCCGCCTGGAATACGCAAAGGCGATGGATATACCTACCATAAAAAGAAAAAAAGGCGCCACCTGATCAGTGAACGACAATCCATTCCAGACGGTGTGACGCAAGGTAAAGAACACATGGTCTTCGCTGCCGGGATAATTGACGACGATCATGGCCGCGATAGTAAAGCCCCTCAGGGCATCCAGCGACATCAGACGGTGGGGTTTGGGTTGGTTTGTCATAATAGATAAGAGAAAGCTTTTGAAAGAAAATACTCTGAATCAAAAAAAATTGTATATTGACCCGGGATCAAATTAAGTTTCTGTTAATACACCGAAACCAGGACTAACCAGATTTTGCCTTCGCTAAATTTATGCCCTGATGGCTAAGGCTGACTTTTCTAACGTTGCCCCCGAATGCTGGACTCGCCTGAAAGAAGGCGATCCCGCCGCACTGGGAGAATTGTATGACTGCTACGTCGACAAGCTGTTCTTGGCTGCCTCAGCTATGACCAGTGACCGTGAGCTGGTCAAAGACTCTCTACAGGAAGTATTTATCGAGATCTGGCACTACCGCGAAACCATCGGCCATATCCAATACCCCCAGGCCTATCTTACAAAAGTGCTTCGCAGCATCCTTATCAAAAAGTTGAAAAAGAAGGACATAAGCACCTGGTTTCCTCTGGAAGAAACATTGGCCGGACTCGAAGGCAACCGCGAAGACACCATTATCTCCTCCGATACCGACAAAGAATTAAAAGCACGGCTCAGCAACGCCCTGGCCAAGCTTTCCGTCCGCCAGAAGCTTATCCTCAAATTCCACTTTTACGAAGGCCTCACCTACGAACAGATCGCCCAGCGGCTGAATATGAAATATCAGTCCGTCAATAATCTCGCATTTCGCACGATCCGCCACCTCCGCGACATTATGATGATATTCTTCCTGTAGACAAAAAATATTTTCCCTTCTGTGAGTATCCACCCCTTCTCCCCGCTCTCTAATGTAAGAGATGCGCAAACGTATGACACCCCTTACGGGCAAGGAAAAACAAGAGCTGAAGGATAACATCTTCAGCCGGTTGGACCTGCAGCAGCCTGCAGCAGGCCGCCGGACGCCCCTGAGAAGGTTACCCTTACTGCGCGCCGCTGCCGCCGTATTTATCACGGCAGCCCTTTCCGTCTTCCTCCTTTATATATGGAAGAAGACAAACGATAGCACACCCGTCTACCTGGCAGAACGTACAGGTCCCAACCAGGTAAAGAAAATCCTGCTGGCCGACAGCACGGAGGTCATACTCAATGCCAATTCATTGCTCGAATATAACCCTAACATCTCCTCCACCCATGACAGGGAAGTACGCCTGGAAGGAAATGCTTTTTTTAATGTAAAAAAGGACAACGCCTACAGGAGCTTTATCGTCCACACCCGCTCAGTAGCCGTCACCGTGCTGGGCACGACATTTAATGTAGACGCAAGATCCGCTGCGGCAGAGGTCGTCCTCACCAGCGGGAAAGTAAAAATGACTGCGGCAGATCAACCCTCGCCGGTATACCTGGTGCCGGGTGATAAGGTCAGCCTGGACACCGCCCGGCACACATTCGTCAGATCAGTCGCAGATCTCTCATTGTACTCGGCATGGATGGAAGGCCAGTGGAACTTCCGGCACAACACACTGGAAGATATCACCGGACTGATCACAAAATATTATGGCATCGAGATAATATTCAAAAATGAAAAGAGCAAGCGCCTGCGCATCGACGCGGTGATCCCCATAGGATCTCTTCAAAAGCTGGTGCCCGTGCTGGAACAGACCATCCATAGGAAAATGACCTTATCCAATAACACTCTGACCATCGATTGACCGGACTGGCGTACCTAAGGCGAAGAACCTATATTTAATTAACTGCCAATCACTTTAACATGATGACCTACCGAACTCATTCTGCTGCCCGCTGCAGTCGTCTGCTGTCAGCGCTGTCGCTTTTACTTTGCCTGTCGGGGATCGCAAAGACCCAGGACCTGGCATCTAATTCTCTGACATTGCCCGATGACACATCTCCTACCACCGTCGTGTACAGCCAACGTACAATGCCGCTGGAGACATTCATGCGGCAAGTACAAAAGGACTACGGCATCTTCTTTAGTTATCAGACAGACTCCCTGAAAGAGACAATGGTGCTCTGTACTGACCCGGAAAGTAAAAAAGAGCCTGATCCCCAACGGCTTTTACAAAGCGTCCTGACACCGGCCGGTCTTACCTATAAGATCGTAAACAACGTGTATGTCATCTCACAGACTGCCGAAAAGAAAAAAGTCGCGAAAAAAAAAGCGGTGGAGACGGAGACGGTCGATCTGATCATAAAAGGGAAAGTTTCCGATAACAACGGCCCCCTGGCCGGCGTCACCGTAATGGAAAAAGGGACCTCGCATGTGACGACCACAGATGCGGAAGGCGCCTTTCAGTTGACAGTGTCGGAATCAAAATCGATCCTGGTATTCTCCTACATCGGGTACAAGACGGTGGAAATACCCCTCAACAGCAAGACTTATATCAATATCGTGATGGAGTCGGGTAAAAGCCAGGACCTCACAGGCGTCGTAGTAACCGCCCTCGGCATCACCCGTCAGAAAAAATCTCTGGGCTATGCCGTGGGAGAGGTCAAAGGCGATGATGTAAACAAGGTTTCCCAGACAAATGTCCTCAACGGTATGGCCGGTAAGGTTTCCGGCGTCACCATCAGCGCCACCGGCTCCGGCCCCACTTCCTCGGTGAGCATGGTAATACGCGGCATCCGCTCGCTCAATAGCGATAACCAACCCCTCTTTGTTATCGACGGCGTACCCGTAAAAAATTCTCTCAGCAACGTAGGCACTAATAATGGCAATAATAACGACGTGGACTATGGAAATGCCATTTCCGACCTCAACCCCAACGATATCGAAAGCGTTTCTATCCTGAAAGGTCCCAGCGCAGCAGCCCTCTATGGTTCCCGGGCCGGCAATGGTGTAGTGCTCATCACTACCAAGACGGGTAAAAAGTCCAAAGGATTGGGCATGACCTTTAGTTCCAGCACCGAGTTTGACATGCCTTATAAATACCTGCCGACCAATCAGAGCTATACGGTGGGTTCCGACCCTTACACCACCCCCAACGGATTCAACAGTTGGAATGGCGTCATCGTCGACCTGGCCGGCACGGACACCTATCGCTTCGGTACACCCCTGAACAAAGGGATCAAGGCCATCCAGTGGAACAGCAAACAGGACGCCCAGGGCAACTATATCCCCCAGGACATGGTCAGCCACAACAACCTGAAGAACTTCGTACAGACGGGCATCACCACGGTCAATAGCCTGTCGATAGAAAATTCCACCGACCGGGATAACTACCGTCTGGCCTATACCAATACATCCAATAAAGGCATCATCCCGACTTCCGGTCTTCTCCGCCATAACCTGGCCCTGAATATCGAGCACAAAGTAGATCAGGCTTTCAAAATAACCTCCTCCATCAATTACACCCGATCAGGGTCCGACAATGTCGTGGCTGGCAACCAGGGCGGCGTCCTGCAGGACGTAGTCTATCTTTCTCCCAGCGTGGATATCCGGGACATGAAGAATTACTGGCTCACCCCTGGTATCCAGCAACGGAAGGCGCTCCCGCCTGTCGGCGTTGACCAGGCCCCCGATGTCAAAGATCCTGCCACCGACGGAGACAACAATCCTTGGTTCACGCTGAACCAGGTGAAAAATGCCTTCGTTCGTAACAGGCTCTTCGGCAACGTAAAAGCCACCTACCAGTTCTCGCCTCATTTCAATGTTTTCCTCCGCTATTCCCAGGACCTGTACACAGAAGAAAGGGAGACAAAGATCTCAAAGAGCTACATGCAGGAAAAGCAGGGGTATTACCATCGCGAGGATATCTACAACACGGAAAGCAACACCGACATCCTTGCTACCTGGCACAATACCTTCAACAACGGCTTTGACCTCACTGCTTCTGCCGGGGCCAACTACATGTATGCATACTTCTCTCAGTTGGAAGCCTACTCAAATTCCGGCGGAGGGATCAACACACCCGAGCTGTTCAATATCTCGAATATCTCCCCGGCCAACCTGCGGGCCGGTTCCTGGTACAGCAAAAGAGGGGTCAACAGTTTCTATGCCACCACCTCCCTGGGCTACAAGGACATGGTGTACCTGGACCTTACGGCCAGAAGAGACCAATCCAGCACGCTCCCGGAAAGTGAGAATACCTACTTCTATCCTTCCGCCTCGCTGAGCGTACTGCTGAATAAATTCATCCACTTCCCTGAGGCATTTGACCTGGTAAAGCTGCGGGGCGGCTGGGCAAGGGTCGGTAAGGACACAGACCCCTATAATCTCTATGGGACGCTCGACAACGGCAGTTTTGGCAGCATTCCTATCCAAACCATACCACGTGCACTAAAAAATCCCAACATCAAACCCGAAGAGGCCACCTCTACCGAGCTCGGCCTGGAAGTTTCCGCATTTAAAAACCGTCTGCATTTTGAAGGGACGGTCTATCGCAGCGACAACAAAAACCAGGTATTGGGCATCAATACACCTTCTTCTTCGGGCTATTCCAGCCGCAAGATCAATGCCGGCCTCGTCCGCAGTGAAGGGATCGAGCTGCAAATAGGTGGGACCATCATCTCTACAAAGGACTGGAACTGGAACCTCAATGTCAATTATACCAAGAACAACTCTTATGTCCTTTCCCTGGCGCCGGGAGTACCCTATTACTCTTTTTGGGAAGATGGTAGAAGTGGTTCCTGGACTTATGCTAAAGGGCAGCCGATCCCCAATACCTTCCATGCGGACGGCTCTCCCGTCATCAGCGACGGCAAGATCGGTCAGCTTTGGGACAACCAGGTGGCCACTGTCACGGATAAAGCCTCTCCTTATTATGGCTGGCCCCTGTTGGGTGACGACGGACAATACCAGAAGCTCAGCAACGGCGACTTTGCTCATAAAGAGGTGGTGGGCAACTTCAACCCCAAGTTGCTGATGGGTTTCCAGACCTCCGTATCCTGGAAGATGCTGACCCTGACGGCCAGCGTGGATATGCGTCTGGGCGGCACTTTCTTCTCCCAGACTTATCGCTATCTCCAGTCCGACGCCGCCATGGCCCGGCAGACGAACATGGGCATCCCCATACCCGCTGCCAACAAAGGCGATATCCCTGGTTATCTGAAATCCAATCCCGATAAATTTATCAAGTTCCGCGGTTTGCAGATGTTCAAACTGGTAGGAGGACCAACTACCGAAACAGGCGGCTTCCCCTATACCAACAATGGTAATATCACCATCAACGACGGCGCCTTCTTCCCTGGTGTACGCGACGACCACAACGGAGGCTATATTGAGAACCTGGGTGATGCGAATACGATCCTGGATTATTACGAGGATGCCGTGACAGCCGGCTGGAACTTTGCCCGTATGAGCATGTTCGACGCCTCTTATATCAAGCTCCGGGAGATCACCCTCAATGCAGAACTGCCCAGATCCTGGTCCACGGCCCTAAAACTCCAGGGTATTTCCCTGGGCATCTACAGCAGGAATATTATCCTCTGGACAAAGGCCAAGGCCGGCATTGACCCTGAACTGGCCTACCAGTTCCAGACCTTGCCGCAGGGCAATGGTTCTCAGTTCAGACAGGGGATAGAAAGATATAATGTCTCTCCCTGGACCATACCCCTGGGTGTAAAGCTAAACGTCCGTTTTTAATCCAAACCTCATCAATCCAAAAAATTACGATCATGAACAGCACAATAAGAATAAGCAAGACGGCAGGTGTCTTTCTTTTGATCATATTGTCCACCGGGTCCTGTAAGAAGATCTCCGATCTTAACATTGACCCCAACAATTCAACAACAGCCAGTGCAATCCCTGATTACGTGATGGCCGGCGTTCTCACTCTCACCGCTACCAATTATGGCAACTTCGGATCCGGCAATATGTCCGGCGCCATGCAACAGAGCTACCAGGACGCCTGGGGCAATGCCTTCAGTCAATACAACTGGGAGCCTGAAGACTGGACCCCTAATTATGATATCCTGCGTAACAACAAGCTGCTGCTCACCAAAACGAAGCCCTTGGGCTGGCAATTCCACCAGGGTGTAGGCCTCATCATGCGGGCCTTCAACTTCGGGTACATTGCCGATCTCTGGGGAGACGCCCCGGATTCCATGGCGCTGAAAGGAGATGAGAATTCCGCCGCAAGCCAGTTTCCCGTATTCGACTCCCAACAACAGATCTATGCCCGCGTGATCGCCGACCTGAAAGCCGCCATCCCCTTTTTGCAGGGCGCCAAGGGAGATCACCCGGAGATCACGGCCCTCACCTCGACCTCCGATGTTTTTTATGGCGGCGACCCTGAAAAATGGCGGCGCCTGGCCTATTCGCTGCTCCTCCGCTATTACATGCGCGTCTCTTCAAAAATGGATGTCCGTGCCGATGTGGAGGCCATCGCCGGCGAAGTATTCACCAGTATCGATGATGACTTTGCCATGCCCTTTCCCGGCATAGATGTCAACTCCTCCTATCAAATGGCATCCAAATACAAGGGCAAATCGGATTTCGAAAGAAATAAAATGTGCGGCACCTTCACCATGAAGCTAAAAGCGCTGAAAGATCCCCGCATCATCATCATGGCCGAGCCCGTCGTTACCCCTTCCGTCGTGGACGCCAGTAAGTTTGCCCCGGGCGATAACACCACCCTTACCGTCCTGCAGGGCGGAGTGCGTTATATCAACCCGGCAGCCGCCACTGCCTCCAAATTCAAACAATTCGACCCCGCTACCTATGCGGCAGACAGACCTTTCGGCGCCGTCGTGGCCAACATTTATAATCTCTATGACACCGCCTCCGTCTATGTCGGCATCCCCATCGCCTATAGTAACAACGATTTTCAATACAACATCAACGGGGCGGGGACGCAATCCTTGTCCAACAATAATTACGTGTCTTACCTGCGCAGAAGCATTTATGACCAACCCAAAGGCGCCCTGCTAAAACAGCGCCTGGCTTCCTACAGTGAAATTTGTTTCGATCTGGCCGAAGCCGCGCAGAAAGGCTGGAATGTAATAAAATCAGCAGACTATTGGTACTACAAGGGCATCCAGGCTTCCTTCGACACCTGGCAGGTGTTCAGCTCGTACCAGTCGGACGTCGATGCCTATTATGGTTGTGTGAAGAACTACAACGACTATATCGCCCAGCCTTCCGTCGTTTACGACGGCAGTCTGCAAAGGATCATCGAGCAGAAATGGATCGCCGCCTGGCAGGCCTGCAACGAAGCCTGGATGGACTGGAGAAGGACTGGATTCCCAACGCTTGGCATCGGCTGGGCCGCCTACAGGGCTCAAACCCCCATCCGCTTTGCTTACTTCAATTCGGAATTGCAAAATAATTCCGCCAATGCAAATGCCGCCATCGGGCTGCTGCAGACGACGGGTTTTGTAGGAGCAGACGGCAACAACAGCTGCTGGTCAAAGACCTGGTTGCTCCAGGGAACAAACAAACCCTGGTAAACACTTATATAGCCAATGCGACATTTTACACGCCTGACCAGGCTGCTGGTCGTCTATTGCCTGTCCGGCACGCTGCCCGCCGCCGGACAGGTTGATCATACGGGAGGCCTGATGCCCGTTCCAAAAGAATACAACCCGACAGACGCACGTTTTCCTATCACAGACAACTTTAAGGTTGCCGTCACCGGCCCCTGCGACCCACGGCTCTATGCAGAAGCAAGCCGCTTCATCCGGCGACTGAGTGAACGTACCGGCATCTTCCTGGACAAACAGGGTTTTGTAGGACCAAAAGACAACGACCCCACATCCTCCCTCCTGATCGAAGTACACGCGCCAGGCAAACTGTCCATCGACGCCGACGAAAGCTACAACCTCGATATCTCCTCCACCAGGGTACGCCTTTCCGCCGCCACCGATATAGGAGCCATCCGGGGTCTGGAAACACTTTTACAGATGCTGAGCGCCGGTAACACAGGCTACTACTTCCCGGGAGCCACGATCCGGGATACGCCCCGCTTCCCCTGGCGCGGTCTGCTGCTGGACGTAGCCCTCCACTTCATGCCCGTGGATGAAGTAAAAAGGACGCTGGACGGCATGGCCGCCGTAAAGATGAATGTCCTCCATCTGCACCTGTGCAACGACCAGGGTTTCCGCGTGGAATCCAAAGTCTTCCCCCGCCTCCACAAGGTAGCCTCCGACGGTATGTACTACACGCAAGAAGACATCCGTTCTATTATACAATACGCCGGTGAGCGGGGTATCCGCATAGTACCCGAATTCGTTGTACCCGCTCATACCACGGCGATCCTCACCGCCTATCCGGAACTCGCCAGTATTCAACGCAATTATACACTGCAACGTTATTTCGGCGTCTTTGACCCTATCATGGACCCCACCAACGAAAAAGTGTACGTCTTCCTCGACAAGCTGTTCACGGAAATGACAGCCCTCTTCCCGGACGCATACTTCCACATCGGCGGAGACGAAAACACCGGCAAGGACTGGCAAGCCTCCCCCCGCATCAGGACATTCATGAAGACCCACAATATGAAAACCTTCATGGACCTCCAGACATATTTCAACAGACGCATCCAACCCATCCTCCGCAAGAACGGAAAGATCATGATGGGCTGGGACGAGATCTGGCAGCCGGGCGTACCCAAAGATATCGTCATCCAATCCTGGCACGGGAATACACCGTTTTTTAGCTCAGTAAGGGCCGGTTACAAAGCCATCCTCTCCAGCGGATACTATATCGACCTCATCCAACCCGCCTCCTACCATTACCTCAATGACCCCATCCCCGACAGTATACGACTCACAAACGAAGAAGCAAAGAATATTCTGGGCGGTGAGGCTACAATGTGGAGCGAGCTGGTATCCCCCGAGACAGTAGACTCACGGATATGGCCACGTACAGCCGCCATCGCCGAAAGACTCTGGTCGCCGGCATCCGTCGCTGACACAAACGACATGTACAGAAGACTCAACATCGTCAGTCTTCAGCTGGAATACCTGGGACTACGACATCAGTTGTATCAACAAGCCCTTCTTCGGCGTCTGACAAACAGCTATGACACCAGAGCCCTGCAAACACTGGTCGACGTCCTGGAGCCGCTGAAGATCTACCAGCGTAACCAGGGAGATACCATGTACACGGTGTTCTCGCCACTGACAAAACTGGCCGATGCCGCCATTCCCGATCCACCCCTGCCCCGTCTGTTCAATATCCAGATAGACGATTTTTTACAACATCCTACCCCGCAGCTGGAAAAAGCCATCAGGGAAAAACTGACCCTTTGGAAAGATAATGACACGGCCTTCCGCCGGCTGTTGGCACATTCACCCGTCCTGCAGGAGGCCGCCTCTCATTCGGAAAACCTTTCCGTGCTGGCATCCGCCGGACTGGAAGCCATCCAACGCATACATGATCACATACATCCATCCTCCGAATGGCTGCAAGAGTGCAAGGTCATAGCAGACAAAGCCCAAACACAAGACGGGCGATGCGAGCTACAGGTAGTAACAGCCATTTATAAATTGATCCTCCGGGCCGGCCAACCCAACCCCAACCCCGCTGGCCCGGCCACAGGCTTCTGGCAGGAATACCATGAAGCCTATCCGGTAGGCGCAACCCCCAATGAAAACGAGGTCCGCAGCATCGCTGTAGACCCGCAATCCAATATATGGATTGCCACCGCAGCAGGTGTATTCCTGAAAAAGCAAGGCGATAGTAAATGGTCGCCTTGCCCTACGGCCGTCGCAGACAAAGGCCCCGCCTATGCCGTTGTCCTCCACCAATCTGTTATATTCATCGGCTCTTGGAACGGCCTGTTCCACACCACCGGCGCCAACACCATGGAAAAGATCCCCGGTACGGAAGGCCCCATATCCACGCTTTGCCACGCCGCCGAAGGCATCTATGCCCTGGGCCCTCGCGGAGCCTGGCTGTTCGACGGAAAACGCCTGGTCAAAAAGAACTACTCCCTCCCCCGAAGCATACGCAGCGCCGTCTCCGACGGAACAGGCGGCATCTGGATCGCCAGCGATGTAGGACTCTATCATTGCAACGGACAAAACCAGGAACACTACGAGGGCTCCGCCGCTCTCCTGAGCGCCGGTCTGAGAGGCCTTGCCACGGATGACGATCACCGCCTCTGGGCAGGAGGACTGGGAGGCGTCTCCATCCTGGAAGATGGGAAAAAACAAAAAGAGATCACACCCCATGAAGGATGCCCCTCGATCTATGTCAACTGCGTCCGCAGGTCGCCCGATGGAACGATGTGGGTCGGCACCCGCGTAGGCGTCGTCCGCTATTATGCAGATGGCTCCCACTCACTGCGTTTCAGCCGTCGCTGGTTGATGGACGACCAGGTCAATGACGTCGCCTTCGATACGGCAGGCAACGCCTGGATCGCCACGGCACAAGGCGTCAGCGCCATCCGCCGTAAATGGATGACCCTGGCTTCAAAACAGGATTACTTTTATGACGTACTGATGAAAAGACATATCCGCGCACCCTGGATAGCAGGACAATGCCACCTGAAGATAGCCGGAGATACCACCTCCTGGCAACCCGAGGACGATGACAACGACGGCGAATTTACAGGCAACTACCTGACCATGGAATCCTTCCGGTATGCAGTCACACACAGCGAGGACGCAAGGATCAAGGCAGGAAAGGCATTCCGCTTCCTTATGCAGTTGCGGGAAGTCACAGACGGTGACGGCTATTTCGCCAGGACCATCGTACCCGCCGGATGGGGAGAGCGCGTACACGACGGCAATATAAGATACACACCACAGGAACATGCCGAAAAAGAAGTGGAAGACCCCCGCTACAAACCCGTGGAAAATCGCTGGAGATTGTCGGCAGACGGCAAATGGCGCTGGAAAGGAGATGCCAGCAGCGACGAATGGTGCGGACATATGATGGGCTATTTCTTTTACTATCAGCTCGTGGCCGACGAAAAGGAAAAAGCCCTGGTACGCCGGCACGTGACCACCCTCGTCGATCATCTCATCGCCCACGACTACAATATGATGGACATCGACGGGACCCATACGCATTGGGCAGTATGGTCACCGGCATCCCTCAACCGCGATCCCGAATGGGCCCAGGACAAAACCCACAATTCTATGGAACTGCTGGCCTTCCTGAAACTGGCCTGGTATATGACGGGTGACACGACCTACCAGCATCATTATCTCCACTTGATAAAAGACGAACACTATCTGGACAATATGGCCGGCATCTCCCGGCAGGACCCGGCGTGGTTCATCTATTATGACGCCACCATGCAGGCCTATCTCTACCCCATCCTGCTGCACTGTGAAAAAGATCCCGCCTTACTGGATTTCTATCGTCAACACCTGGACGAATTTATAAAGAATAGACAGAACGATCACAACCCCCTCATCGATTTCCTGTATTGCTTCGCCCGGGACAAAAAGAGGGACCCGTCTCCCTCCCTGGACTTCCTGACAGACACACCCCTGGACCTCATCGACTGGCATATCGACCACACCCGCCGGGAAGATATACAACTGACACATACGCCCGTCCTCGACGAATGGCAGGTGGACAAACTTCCCCCCGCCAGCATCCGGCAGGTGGTACGTTGGGACAAGAACCCCTGGGCGGCATCAGGCGGTACGCCCGATATGGAAAGAGAGCCCGTATTCTGGCTCCTGCCCTACTGGATGGGACGGTACCTGCAATTGATAGCACCCGAACAATAAAAACGTATTCATTATGATGAGACATCCATTCTTACCCTTTCTTTTGACAACCCTTACCTTTACCACATTCGCTCAACCCGCGCAACCTATCCACAAAGACCACCCCTTCCAACAGGACTATAGTATCAAATATGAAACGCCCGCCACCACCCCCCTCCTCACCAGGGTGGTCTGCGACAGGAATGGAGTTATCCAGGTCTTTTCATCCGAAGGCCTCCTGCGCCCTTTCAACGGCGCATTCCTCTACCCCGGTCAGTTGAGCCCGGACAGGACCTATCGCCCCATGAAGGATAAAAAGATCAGGGACATAGGGCTCTGTGAAGGACAACTGGTCTATGTCGACTCCACCACGGTGCTAAGCAATGCCTGGGCCGGGAAATTGTATTGTCACCATACCCTGCCGGATGTAAGCGTATTCGCCGTGGCGCCCGACCTCGGCGCCCTGCTTTCCAACGGCTCCACCCTGCAATACTGCAAGGATTCAAAAGTAGAATGGACCCGCCGCTCCGAAGATAAGGTCCTCGATATACAATTCGATACGACAACCCATTGCTTCTGGATACTCGGCAAAAACACACTCTCCCTCTTCACCCCCACAGATAAAAGCCTGCGTACCATCTACCACGGCAACGACCTCACCTGCTTCGCACCCGGTAAACACACGGTTCTTATAGGCACTCATGACGGGTATCTCACCCTGGACACAAAAACATATACCCCACAGGGTGATATCCGCCGCAAACTGCCCTGCACAGACCTCACCGTCATCCGTATCATCAGAGGGAAAACCTGGTTTGGCTCCGGCAAAGGGGCTTTCAAACTCCGGGACGACGGTAAATACGATTACTATGCCTCCCGTCGCTGGCTCCCCTCCGACAATGTAGCTGACATCGCACCCGGCCCCGGAGGTTCCGTGCTTATACTCACAGACAAGGGATTGGGAGATATCCGCTTTTCAAATATGACCCTGTACGATAAAGCAATGTTCTACGAACAGCAGGTCAGGGACAGACATATCCGGCTGGGGTTCAACGCGACACTGGCCGGGATAAAAGACGGTGACATCAGCACCGGGTCCGTTGAAGACTCCGACAACGACGGCCTGTGGACCTCTATGTACCTGGGAGCCGAAGCCTTCCGTTATGTGGTCACCCGTTCGCCGGAAGCCCTGCAGAATTGCCGGGAATCCCTGGACGCCATGGAACGCCTATACACCGTCAACTCTCTGAAAGGATTCCCCTCCCGCTCATTCGAAAGAAGAGGCTATGCCGCTTCGGATACACAGGTCTGGAAAAGAGCGCCGGATCCCCAATGGGACTGGAAATCCACCACCAGCAGTGACGAAGCCATCGGACATATCTTCGTCTTCGGCGTCATCGCCGAGTTGGTGGACGACACGGCATGCAAACGCAAAGCGATACGGCTCATCGACGCCCTGATGACACACATCGTCGAACACGACATGTACCTCATCGACTGGAACGGCCAACCCACCACCTGGGGAAGATGGAACCCCGCCTATGTCAATGCACGCCCGGTAATGGTGGGCGACAGAAAGATCAACTCCTCCAATATCATCGCCATGCTGCAGACAGCCTGGCGCTTCACAGGCAAAAAGATGTTCCGCGACAAGGCCTTCGAATTGATGACTAAGTACGGCTACCTGGACAACCTCATGCGCCCGATGAAAGAGATAGGATCCGCTCCTCCGGAAGCAGATGACCTCAGCCGGCGTCTCTCGGAGAACTGGAACCACTCCGACGACGAGATGTATTTCCTCGGTTACTGGGGACTATACAGATACGCTTTCAACCCCACCCTCAAATCAAAATTCAAAGCCTCCATCCTGGACCACTGGCAGGCCGAACGACCTGAAAAGGAAGGGGCATGGAATATCTTTACTGCGATGACAGGTACGCCCGATTTCGATCTGAAAGAAGCCATCTGGTACCTGCAGGAATACCCCATGGACCTGGTAGATTGGTCGGTAAACAACAGCCACCGGAAAGACATCGAATTTATACCCGCCAACTTCCGCAGACAAACGATCAAAGAAGTGCTGCCCCCCGACGAACTCCCCGTCAGCCGTCACAACAGCAATCGTTTTGACCTGGACGACCACGGCAACGGAGGGTCCGAATACAGCGCGGGAGACATCTGGCTGCTGCCCTACTGGATGGGCAGATACCAAAAAGTCATCAGCGCCCCTGCCACATCTCCCGCATCCGTCATATCCATCCCTTCCAAACCCTCAGCCCATCCCGGATCCACCTATACAGACATCCCTTACCTCCAACCCTACAGCATCCGTGACTACCCCACACAACCCATCACAGAATTCCTCACCGTACTAAAAGACCGTAACAATCACATCCAGATACTATCAAACGAAGGCCTCCTCCAACCCCGGGAAGGCCGCCTCTTGTACCCCGGCGCCCTGGTAAAGGACGTCATATACAGACCTCTCGCAGATCGTAAGATCAAAAATATGTGCCTTTCCGAAGGTCAGCTGGTATACGTCGATGACAAAGCCCTCTTCAGCAACGCCTGGGCCGGCAAGCTATATGTACCTCACGGAATGCCGGATGTACACCTGCTCGCGGCAGGGGCCCCGGGCGAGTACATGATCTCAAACAAATACCAGATCATGCTGATACAGGACGGCCGCATCACCTGGTCAGGCAATTCCGTCGAACCATTACTCCAGATCCGCTACCACCCGGCCACCAAAAAATTCTGGTTGCTCGCCGAACACACCCTCTTCTCCCTCACAAACAAAAAACTAACCCCCGCTTTCACAAACGACAGCCTCACCTGTTTTGCCGTCCTCGACAAATACATCCTGGTAGGCACCCACAACGGCTACTGGCAGTTGTCACTCCCCTCCTGCCTCCCAACAGGCCCCTGCAACAGACGCCTGCCGGCCACCGACCTCACCACCATCGAAACCATCGACAACCAAATATGGTTCGGCTCCACAAAAGGAGCATTCATAGCCTCCGGCAACAAAACACGTACCCCTTCCAACAACGGAACATTCAACTATTTCGCCGGCGGAAGATGGCTGCCCGGCGATCATGTCATCAGTATAGCAAAAGGCAAAAACAATACGGCGCTCATTCTAACCGACCAGGGCCTCGCAAACATCTCCTTTCAGCCAATGACACTGGCGCAAAAAGCCTCGTACTATGAGGACATCGTCCGGCAGCGTCACATCCGTTACGGTTTTTACAGCGATTATTCCAATCTCGTCAAAGGGGACCTCTCCACCGCTGAAATGGGACCGCATGACAGCGACAACCTTTGGACCTCCATGTACCTTGTCGCGGAAATGTTCAGGTACCTGGCTACAGGTGACAAAGACGCCGCACAGAACTGTCGCGAATCGTTCGACGCGATGGAACGGCTGTTTACCCTCAGCGGCATACCCGGTCTTTTTGGCCGCTGCATCGAAAGAAAAGGCACGGTCACATTCAAAGACGAATACAGAAAGAATATAGAAGCCTATTGGTATCCCGGTTACGCACATACGCCTAGCAGCTGGCGCCATTCGCCCGACCCCGAATGGGACTGGAGAGGCTCTGCCAGCAGCGATCAGACGGTAGGCCAGTACTTCGCCCTTACCCTCGTCGCCCAATACATGGATGACAAGGACATGCGGCAACGCGCCATCCGGCTTATCGACCAGCTCACCGGATACATCGTAGATCATGGTCTTACATTGACAGACTTCGACGGCAAACCCACCCTCTGGGGAAGATGGACACCCGAATACGTCAACAGGTTTCCCGACATGGTCGGTGACAAAAAACTATACTCCTCCAATATCATCAGCTTCCTGCAGACAGCCTACCATTTCACAGGCAAGGAACGATACAAAAAAAAAGCCCTTGAGCTCTTATACAAAGAACATTATTTGACCAACCTCACAAGACCCGTAAAAGAGATAGGCCCCGCACCCGACACGGCCGACGCATGGAGCAAAGAACTCTCGGGCGGATGGAACAACTCCGACGACGAAATGTACTTCCTCGCCTATTGGGGGCTCTACCCTTATGCACTCAATACCACATTGAAAGAAAAATACCGGTCAGCCATACATGATCACTGGAATTATAAAAGACCCGCAAAGGATGGACTATGGAATCTTTGCTACGGCACCCTCATAAACCCCGCCAACTTCGACCTGGACAAGACCATTTGGGAATTACAGCGCATGCCCATGGACCTCATCACCTGGCCCATTCATAACAGCCACCGCGGGGATCTCACGGGCATCCTGCCCCCCGACGAAAGACCCCAGAACAAACATAATCGCAACCTGTTCGAGCTGGACGACAAAGGAGGCAACGGCAGCTCCGAGCTGGGCGGCGGGGACGTCTATCTGCTGCCCTACTGGATGGGCCGCTACTTCGGCGCCATTAGCGCCCCCGCAGACAACGATCGGAATATCCCGCTTACATATTAATCTGTACCATCTTTATCTGACACCTGATGAACCGTCATCACAGCACCATCCTCGTAACCTTTATCCTCCTGCTGGCCGGGATGCGGCTCAAAGCCCAGAGGCCGGTGACAGGCACATTGACAGGGACCGTAGTTGAAAAGGAGTCCGGCAAGCCCGTTCCCGACGCCACCATATCCCTCATCTGCCTCACAGATCCTTCCCATGGCCGGTCACAAGCCAGCACTCCGGAGGGGGCCTTCTCTTTCAATAGCCTGTCCCATGGTATCTACCGGATACGAATAAGTGCAGTAGGATACAATACCCTGACCATCGACAGCATCGACATCAGAGAAGACCATCCGGTCGTTCACCTGGATGACTTCCGGATGCTCAGACAAAGCAAGGACATGGACGCCGTCGTCGTTTACGCAGAGAAACCCCTCATACAAAGCAAAGGCGGTAATATCACTTTCAACGCTGGCGAATCCCCCCTCAGCGCAGGCGCCAGCGCCGCCGAACTCCTCCGCAACGTGCCCCTCGTAGCCACGGATGCCAACGGTAACCTCACGCTGAGAGGGAAAACTCCCAAAGTGCTCATCGACGAAAAACCAGTCAATCTCGATGCCCGTCAGCTGCAGGATTTCCTCGACGCCCTTCCGGGTAATCTCGTCGAGAAGATCGAAGTGCTCACCAACCCTCCACCTGAATACGCCAATGAGGAAGGTGGCGTCATCAATATCCAGACCCGTAAGGGGAAGATTGGCCTCGGAGGGCGGGTCAGCGTTTACGGCGGCACACGCGGAGAAGCAGGCGCCAACACCAACCTTACCTATAGGGATCGCAAGCTGTCGTTCAATGTCAGCCTTGCAGAAGGATACACCCGCAATAAAGGCAACGGCCGCTCCACCAGGGAAAATATATACCGGGATTCCACGAACTTCCTGAATACGGAAAACAGCTATGACAACAAAAGTACCCGTCCCAATGCCAGGATCAGCATCGACTATGACCTCGACAAACGCAACTCCCTGAGCAGCGTATGGCAGATGAACATCAACCACTTTTCAAATGCCGCCCTCACCGGTTACTACAACCTTAGCGACAGCGGCGCCCCTTACGGCATCAGCGAAAGAACAACAGCCGGCAACGGCCGCAATTTCAACCCCAACGCTAACCTTAGCTGGCGTCATAAAGGCCGTCTGCCCGAAGAAGTGCTGGAACTTACCGCTTCCGGCAGCCTCCCGTCAAGCCGTGGAGATCAAACCTTCTATCAGCAATACCTCCTTCCCGGCGGCGCCTCCTCCGGCGTCGACTCCACCCAGTTGCAGCACAATGACAGCCGAACAAAAGCATATGACTTCCGGGGCAGCTACGACAGACCGCTGGACGCCGGCGGCAAAACCCTCCTTTCCCTGGGTGGAAGCTATATCTACAGCACCAACCGCGTAAAGGTCCTTATCTCTGCCTTCGACAAACCCTCCGGCGCCTACCTGGTCAACGACGCCATGAGCACAGACCTCAACTTCATCCAGGCCAGGACCAACGCAAGAGCATCCATTCGCCGGACCCTCGCTACAGGCCTGGTACTGACGGCAGGTATGGTGATTACGAGGACCCTTGTGCGCTTTGACCTGTACAACACTGCAAAAACTACCTCCAATGCCTACTGGAACTGGCTGCCCTTCGGCAACATCAGCAAGACCTGGGACAACCAGTGGTCCCTCACCCTCGTATACCGGCGCGTGGTACGTAAGCCGGGCCTGGACGAAATGAACCCCGGCATCGATTACTCCGACCCCTATAATATCAGGACAGGCAATCCCCAGCTGCGCCCGGCCCTCGGGCACGAATTCGATCTGCACGCAGGCCGGAGCAACGCCAGGTACTATTTCAATTACAGTGTGGGATGCAACATGCTCAAGGATATTTACGCTCAGATCACCACCCTCCAGCCGGATGGAGCCACCTGGACAACCTGGCGCAACATCAGCAACAGGACAGAATACACCATGGGCACCTGGTCCGGCTATACTTTTACCCGTACCCTCCGGGCCAATATAGGCGCGAATTACATCTATACCCATTATGGGGCCTATGACCACAATGTCAATAAATACCAGGACAACGCATCCTTTTCCGCAAATGTCAATATGAGCTACGTCCCTTCCAAAGTATGGAATTTCAGCAGTTCCTGTCAATTCAATCGCTTTGGCAACCCGCAAGGCATATCCACCGCCACGGTGAACATGAATTTCGGCGTCCAGCATAAATTCTTCCAACGAAAATTGATCGTAACGCTAAATATTGCAGACCCCTTCATCCAGCAGACAAATACCTCCCGTACCTATGGCCCTGATTTCAATTTGTCGTCATGGTCTTCTGTCCATACGCGTAATTACCGCCTCACCCTCAGCTATGATTGGAACAAGACCATGGAAAAGGGAAGAAAACAGCTGCTAAAGGCAGCGCACAAGAATGATCTCTGATCCCCTCATATAGGAGGATCCGGATAGGCCGTCGAAAGATTAGTCACAGCATCAGGTCGTACAGGATCAATGCCCAGCCGGTCACACCAGCCCAGAAAACGTTCGTATATCTGGTCGAGCGTCGCCTTTTGCTCGATGGTCAGCTCCAGGGGATGAGTACGGCTGATAGTCCTTACAGGAAGCCCTCTCTTACGCAGAAAATATTTCGCGCTCATAGGATAGGCCACATGGATAAGAGGGTCCACGGCCGATAGCTCTGATTGCAGCCACTCCGCTTCCTCCCGGAAAGA
Organism: Chitinophagaceae bacterium; assembly: GCA_017307755.1. Classification (GTDB taxonomy): domain Bacteria; phylum Bacteroidota; class Bacteroidia; order Chitinophagales; family Chitinophagaceae; genus Puia. The sequence continues at coordinate 173,725 of JAFKGQ010000006.1, forward strand.
AGGGTCGGCGGCATGATCGCACATCCACACGAGTATCTCCGGATAAAAGTTGCCGGCAATGGAAGACATGCCCCGGGCGCCGGCCCTCAGCGAGGTCACGGCATTGGGCGAATGCGCATCGTAAAACTCAAAACGTCTGCTGTTGACTGACTGTGCAATCTCCAGCTTTGCTTTCACTTTCTGAGGGTCGATGGAAGTGTCCTTATGATAGATGATGCGTTTGCTCTCAAGCACCGTCTTGAATACCTCGGGAGAAAGGATGCGCTTATAAGGGGCAGGACATTCGTACAAACCCAGAGGGATATTGTCCGTCAGTTGGAACATCCTGGAAAAGTTGCGTATCAGCACTTCATCCGGGTCATCCACATTGGCATAATGCCCCGTGATCAGGATCACGGCATTCACACCCGTATTATATATCCTTTTGGTAAAATCCGCTTTATCCTCCAGGGTCAGACCAAAAGAGCCCGTTGCTACCACCGGCACACGGCCGTCCACATATCGTACGATATGACGGGTAAGCGCCAGCCGCTCGTCCTCGCTGATACTGTACATTTCACTGCTGAGACAATTGGCGAAAAGCCCTTTTACACCAGCAGCCAGGTAAAAGTCTATCAGCTGCGATACAACATCCAGGTCCACCTGCGCCTTGAGATTAAAGGGAGTCAACATGACAGGTATGAACTTTTTTTCCGGCGACATACAAAGGAATTTGAATGGAAAATTACGTCAACTGATCGGTACCTGCGCAAACATTTTTTTTATGACAGCATCGTACAGACTTAGGCAAAGAAGTTGCAATAGCGGCAGCGTCCGAAGCCCTATATTTGCCCGCAACGTATCATAGAATCCACCGCATATGAACAGTCTGCCATTGCTTGACCTTGTTGTGATCTTACTTTACCTGCTGGGAATGATCTGGGTAGGAGTGCATTTTGCGGGAAAGGGCCGGGATGCGGACAGGTTCACAAGGGCCGGCGGCGCCATCCCCGGCTGGGCCATCGGTATCTCCATCTATGCAACTTTCTTAAGCAGTAATACTTTCCTCGGAGTCCCCGGCAAAGCCTTCGGCACCAACTGGAATGCCTTTGTCTTCAGCCTGTCCATGCCTCCCGCCGCCTGGGTCGCCTCAAAATATTTTGTCCCCTTCTACCGCGGAACAGGAGAAGTATCCGCATATACACACCTGGAACACAGGTTCGGCGCCTGGGCCCGCACCTATGCCGTCGTCTGCTTCCTCCTGACCCAACTGGCCCGCATGGGTTCCATCTTCTTCGGTATCGCCCTGACCTTACAGGCGCTCACCGGCTATTCCATGACCCTTATCATGATCGTAGTTGGACTATGCATCATCCTGTATACCGTAATGGGAGGCATCGAGGCCGTCATATGGACAGAGGTCGTTCAGGCAGTGATCAAGACCCTCGGCGCCCTGCTCATCATCTATCTCATCATAAAAGGAATGCCGGGAGGCTTCCCAAAGATCATGGAGACAGCAAGCCGCTACAAAAAATTCAGCCTGGGCAGCTTCTCCCCTGATCTCACACAGACAGGCTTCTGGGTGATCCTCCTCTACGGGTTCTTTATCAACCTGAATAATTTTGGAATGGACCAGAACTATGTACAGCGATACCATGCAGCCAGCTCTCCGGCAGCCGCGTCCCGCTCCATATGGCTTTGCGTAGGACTCTATATTCCCGCATCACTGCTCTTCTTCTTCATCGGCACCTGCCTCTTTGCTTATTATCAGGCTGACCCAGGCACATTGGCCATGATAAAAGAACAGGCAGCCCGCGAACGCCTGCCGCTGCACGCCGCGCAGGAACAGATCAGCCGGTTGGCCGCTACCCTCCAACCCAGGGATTACGGAGATAAGGTGATGCCCCATTTTATCGTGACACATGTCCCCGCAGGGATCTCCGGCCTCATCATCGCCGCCATTCTCTCGGCCGCCATGAGCACCATCAGCAGCGGTATGAACGCATCCGCCACCGTATTCCTGGAAGACATCTACGCAAGATATTTCCATCGGCAGGTCAACAATAAACAAAGGATGCAAGTCCTGTATGCAGGCACGATCACCTTCGGCATGCTGGGTATGCTATGCGGCCTGGCCATGATGGGCACTGCCAGCATCCTCGATATGTGGTGGGAACTCTCAGGTATATTCGCCGCAGGTATGCTGGGCATCTTTCTCCTGGGAATCTTCAGCAGGAGGACAGGTAATCATGTTGCAATGATCGCAGCTGTCATCGGCGTCCTCGTCATTGCATGGATGACATTCTCCCCACGACTCCCCGCCAGCCTGGGCACACTAAAGAACCCCTTCGATAAAAATATGGTCATCGTGATCGGGACCCTTTCGATATTCCTGGTGGGAGTGATCCTTTCCCGCAGGCGGTAAAACAGCGCTTATATTCCAATGGCGTCATACCCGTCACCCTTTTAAAATGCCTGTAAAAGTTGGAAACATTACGAAAACCACACTCGTAACACAGCGCCTCCGCAGGCTTCCTGTCCTCCACCAGCAGCCGGCAGGCATGGCTGATCCGGACCTCTATAAGGAAATCATAATAGGACTTGTTTGTCATCATCTTGAAATACCTGCAGAAAGAAGTGACGGTGAGATTCCTGATGGCGGCAACATCTTCCAGAGAAATATCCTCCCTGAAATGCATGAGCGTATAATTATAAATGTCCCTCAATTGCATCGTCTCGATCTCATCCGTCCTGTAAAAAGCATAAGCCGAAGTGATATGCTCATATTCCTCCGTGGTAGCCAGTACTTCCAGCATCTGCAGCAGCACGATCAACCGCTGCATCCCGGTTGCATGTACAGCCGATAACATCAGCTCCCGCAGCTCCTCCCCCGCCCGGCCATGTATCACCATTCCCATTTTCGCCTTCTCAAAAAGACGGGGAAGAAGATACGCCTCAGACAACGAACAAAGCTCCCTTCCCATACAGTCAGGAAGGAACTGGACTACCGCCGCCTCCACCGAAGCCTGAGGATCATCATCATAATATTCTTTCTGGCACTGCCAAGAATGAGGAAGGTTCTCTCCCAGAAGGATTACCTCCCCCGATTGAAAGGCGCTTACATTGTCGCCGATGAACCGCATCCCCTGCCCCTTGATCGTGTAATGCAGCTCCAGCTCCGGATGATAATGCCAGATGCTGCCAAAATTCCTGCTCTTTAAATGATAGGCTGTGTAGGACTCCTGCGGATGGGTGTTGACTTTATAAAAATGAGGTTTCATATGTCGTCGTTGTCGGATCTTTATCCGTTCTAAGCTACTAAAAAGCAGTGACAATATCGTATAATGATCTGGCAAAAATCTGTAGGAAAGAGGAATTTTATTCGAAGATATTTGTTACATGATTGCTCCAAAATTTGCCGCCTTTCTGACCATTGCCGCCTGTTTTGCCTCCCTGTCCGGGAAAACACAGGCCCAGCCCGTCGATCTTAGCCGGGCCGCCATTCACTGTCTTACAATAGATAAACAATTCCTGCTGCGAACCCCCGAAATATTACAGGAGGAAGTAGAAAAAAGGACTGGTCTGCGATGGCCGGTGATCATCCGGGCAAAGACCCCCACAGGCACGGGCCCATCCATCCTCCTCGTCCGCCTTGAAGACAGCGCCCGCCTCGCCCCCGGCGACCGTAGCATGCTGGCAGCCTTACCGTTACCCCGCACTGAAGGTTATCAGCTGCTTACATTAAAAGATGGCCGGCTGCTGATCGTCGGCAGGGACGCCCGAGGACTCCTCTATGGCGTGGGCCGCCTGCTCCGCCAATTGGAAATGCGCCCGGGCAATATCCTGCTGCCGGCGCCCCTGTCCATGAGCTCCTCTCCCGCCTATCCAATAAGAGGCCATCAGCTGGGCTATCGACCAAAGACCAACAGCTATGACGCATTCACCGTAGCACGGTTTGACCAATACATCCGCGACCTGGCGCTCTTCGGAGCCAACAGCATCGAGATCCTGCCGCCAAGGACAGATGACGAACCCACCAGCCCGCACATGGTCCTGCCTCCAGCCAAAATGATCGTCGAACAAGCCCGCATCTGCAAATCATATGGACTCGACGTCTGGATCTGGTATCCCAATGTCGGAAAAGATTATGAACACGAGGACGCCATCCGGCAGGAGCTGAAAGAAAGAGAAGATATCTTCGCCTCTCTGCCTCAATTGGACAATGTATTCGTTCCCGCCGGAGACCCCGGCGAAATGGATCCCGGCCCGTTGTTCCGCTGGCTGGAAAAAGAGGCTGTAGTCCTCCGCAAATATCACCCCAACGCAAAGATCTGGGTCTCGCCACAGGCATTCAAACCCCAGCCGGAATGGTACACCTCTTTCTTTACGGAGGCCAACCGTAAATACCCCTGGTTTGGAGGAGTAGTGTTCGGTCCCTGGGTAAAAGTACCCCTCGAACAACTACGCGGACAGTTGGACCCCTCCATCCCCATCCGTCATTACCCCGACATCACACATTCACTGAACTGCCAGTATCCCATACCGCATTGGGACCTTGCCTGGGCCCTCACCCTGGGCAGGGAATGCATCAATCCCCGGCCCTATGACGAAAAGACAATACACAATACCTTCGCCCCCTACTGTACGGGCAGCATCAGCTATTCGGAAGGTACGAATGACGATGTCAATAAATTTGTATGGAGCGACCAGGATTGGGACCCCTCCACCCCCGTCATCCAAACGCTGAGGGATTATGCCCGGCTCTTCCTGTCACCGGACATGACAGAAGCAGCAGCCCAGGGCATCATCGGACTGGAGGACAATCTGAAAGGACCCGCTATCACCAACACTGGCGTAGAAAGGACCCTGCTGCAATGGCAGCGTCTGGAAAGACAGGCCACCCCCTCCCTCCTCGCAAACCCAAGAATGCAGATGTGCCTGATCCGCGCTTACTTCGACGCATATACCCAAAGGAGACTCATCCACGAGACAGAACTGGTACAACAGGCCAGGGAATTGCTGGAAAATGGAACGCCGGAGACGATCCTTCAGGCAAAAGCCATTTTGAAAAACACCACCCCAACCACAACCTTCCCGGTATACAAAGCAAAATGTCTCGCGCTGGCCGACTCATTGTTCAGAAGCATCGGCGCACAGCTCACCATCACCCGGCACGGCGGCCGACAGGAACGGGGTAATTTTATGGACTTCATCGATTATCCATTGACAGATGTACCCTGGCTGCTTGATCAGTTGTCTGGCATAGAAGACATCCCCACAGACTCCCAACGTATAAAAAAACTCCACGCTATCCTCCACCGGACAGACCCGGGCCCCGGAGGGTTCTATGACCGTCTCGCCGATCCGCTGAGCTTCGAACGCATAGAGCCCGGCCTGCCATGGGCAAACGACCCCGGCGGACTACAGTCACCCCACGTAGGCTTTGGTACAGGACTGGAAGGAATATCCTGGCTGGACAACCCCATGGCGCCCGGTTTTAAAGGCAAAGTGATCCCCAAAAGCTGGATGAAACAAGCGATGGCCTTATACGATATACCATTAAAAGCCTCTTATAAAGACCTGGACTCCACCAGCAACTACCTTATCCGTGTAGCTTACACCGGCAGATACCGTTCACATATCAAACTAACGACGGCCGACGGCTACCAGATACACGATTATGTAGAGACAGGTAAAAAACCCATCTTTGAATTCGATCTCCCCGGGAAAGAGATCCACAACGGACGTGTGACCTTTGTATGGCAATGCGCAAAAGGTGAAAGAGGAACACAGGTCGCCGAAGTATGGCTGACACCACATAAAAGACCGTAACTGATAAAAACCAACGGATGAAAAAGAATCAACTGGCTGAAAAATTAGGACAGGGCCGCAATATCTATGGCACCTGTATTACATCCACAGGGCCCATGTGGCCGGCAGCCGTCGCGGGCGCGGGACTGGACTTCGTATTCATCGACACCGAACATATACCCCTGGACAGGAATGAGCTGGCGCTGCTTTGCCAGTCCTTCCGGGCAAACGGGGTTTCGCCCATCGTACGCATCCCCTCCCCCGACCCGTACAGAGCCTGCCAGGCCATCGACGGCGGCGCGGAAGGTATCGTTGCACCCTACCTCGAGTCGGTGTCACAGGTAAAAGAATTGGTAGGGGCCGTCAAATACCGCCCCCTCAAAGGCGAGCTGCTCGCCAGCTTCCTTGACGGCAGCAAAAAAATGCCTCCTGCCCTGCAACAATATGTTGAAGGCTACAACAACGCCCTCTGCATCGCCAACATCGAAAGCGTCCCCGCCCTGGAAAGACTGGACAGCCTGCTGTCAGTCCCCGGCCTGGATGGCGTGTTCATCGGGCCCCACGACCTTTCCGTAAGCCTGGGTATACCTGAACAATACGACCATCCGGAATTCGAAAAAGCAGTAACATACATTATCCATACTACCCGCTCAAAAGGCCTCTCCATCGGTATCCACTTCTCACTGGAGCCCGAACGCCAGGTTCGCTGGATGAAGGAAGGCGCCAACATCGTCGTCCACAGTTTTGACATAGCACTGTTCCTCCAGCGGCTGCGTCATGATATCCGCCTGATAAAAAAGGCCGCGGGCGAGCAGTTGAACGAGGCCGTGGATAAAAACCTGTCAATCTGATAATTTTTTCCCCCGGGACTCAGTATCAACAAAGGATATTTGTCTCTACAATAAAAATTGCCATATGGGGGAATTACAGATCAAAAAACTACCCAAACAATACGATGCCGTCATCGTCGGGTCCGGCGCCGGCGGCGGCATGGCAGCCTATGTGCTCGCAATGGCCGGTCTGAAGGTAGCCCTGGTGGAAGCCGGCGCGCCCTTCGACCCCAAGGTTCATTCCCTACAGTTGAAAAACCCCTGGGAATCACCTCGCAGAGGCGCCGGCACTTCCTTTCGGCCCTTTGGAGATTTCGACGGCGCCTGGCACGGCTGGGAGATCGAAGGAGAACCATATACCAAGGCGGAAGGCACCCACTGGGACTGGTTCCGCCCACGCATGGTCGGAGGCCGCACCAACCACTGGGGCAGGATATCCCTCCGCTTTGGCCCCAAAGATTTCAAACGCAGGAGCCACGACGGCCTCGGCGACGACTGGCCCATCGGGTATGAAGACGTCGCCCCCTGGTACGATAAGATCGACAAACTCATCGGCGTATTCGGCACCAATGAAGGATTACCAAATGACCCCGATGGCATCTTCCTGCCCCCTCCCCGCCCACGGCTGCACGAACTCTTTATAAAAAAGGCCGCCATGGGCGCAGGCGTACCAGTGATCCCCTCCCGGCTGTCCATCCTCACAAAACAGATCAACAAGGAAAGAGGCGCTTGTTTCTTCTGCGCGCAATGTGGCCGCAGTTGCAAGGTATACGGAGACTTTTCCTCTTCTTCCGTCCTCGTCAGACCCGCCCTGGCCACAGGAAACCTCGACCTCATCACCAACGCCATGGCAAGAGAAGTGCTGACAAATAAAGAAGGACTGGCTACGGGCATCTCCTATGTGGACAAGACGGACCTCCGTGAATACCAGGTGCAAGGCAAAGTGGTCATCCTGGCAGCCAGCACCTGCGAAACAGCCCGGCTGCTGCTGAATTCCAAATCACCCCGCCACCCAAACGGACTAGTCAACTCCAGCGACGTAGTGGGGAAATACCTGCACGATTCAACAGGGGCCAGCATGAGCGGTATCGTACCCGCCCTCTTCGACCGCAAACGCTATAACGAGGACGGGGTCGGAGGCATGCACGTCTATACTCCCTGGTGGCTCGACAATAAAAAACTCGACTTCCCCAGAGGATATCACATCGAGTACGGAGGTGGTATGAATATGCCTATGTACGGGTTCAGCTGGGGTATCGAAAAGCTCCAGGAAAAAGTACTGATCAGAGGAGCCCATAAAGAGCCGGGGGGATATGGTAAATCCCTGAAAGAAGACATTCGCTATCTTTATGGGACCCGCGTAGGCATGGCAGGACGGGGAGAGGCCGTACCCAGACCGGACAATTATTGCCGTATCGACCCCGACGGCACTGTAGATAAATACGGCATCCCCATATTACAATTCAACGTGAAGCATTCGGACTACGAGATCAAACAGGCGAAACATATGAACGAGACATTCAAAGAACTCTTTCATCAGATGGGCGCTATCGTCACTTCACAGGACAACAGCGAAAAGAACCTCTGGGGATTAAATAATCCCGGCAACGTCATCCACGAGGCGGGGACAGTGAGAATGGGCAACAACCCCAAAACCTCCGCGCTAAACAAATGGGCGCAGGGACATGATTGTAAAAACCTGTTCTGCGTGGACGGCAGCCCCTTCGTTTCCCAGGGCGATAAGAATATAACATGGACGATCCTGGCCCTCTCGATGCGGACCAGCGAATATATCATCGAACAATTAAAGCAACGGAATATCTAATACTATGGACAGAAGGAAATCCATTAAGGCGATGATCACCGCCACCGTCGCCACCGGCGTCCTCGTAGAAGCGTGCGAGTCGAAGAACCATGCAAATACGGCAACTACTTCTCTATCCGCAAAAGAAGAAGACCCCACCCGCATGCCCGAGGAACAACAATACCTGCAGGAGCTAAAAAACAAAGAATTCTTTACCCCCGACGAAAAAGCTACCCTTGCCATCCTCACCAATATCATCATCCCCCGGGACGAGATCAGCGGCAGCGCTTCGGACGCGGGAGTGGTGGACTTTCTCAGCTTCATCGTAAAGGACAAACCCGAGCACCAGACGCCCCTGCGGGGAGGCCTGAGATGGCTCGACGTACGGGCGCTGAACAAATTTGAAAAACCTTTCAAAGACCTAGGCGAAACACAACAGCTGGAGATCATAGACACGATTGCCTATCCCAAAAAGGCAAAGCCTGAGGACATGCAGGGCGTTCATTTCTTTACACTCCTGCGTAATCTCACCATCACGGGCTTTTATACCACCGAAATAGGTTTTAAGGACATCGGTTACGTAGGTAACAGGCCTAACCAATGGAATGGCGTACCGCCCGAGGTGCTGAAGCAATACGATCTTGCTTACACGGAAAAAGAGTTGAAAGAATGCATTAGCTTCACTTAATCCCAAAACCCATGCAACCCATCGTTCAAATTTCTCTCGATCTGACGGACATCGACGAAGCGCTGAATACGGCAGCCCTCGCCAGGAGAGCAGGCGTTGACTGGCTGGAAGCCGGTACCCCGCTGATCCTCGCCCATGGCCTGACAGGTGTAAAAGAATTGCGCAAAGCATTTCCCGGTGTCCCCATCGTCGCAGACCTGAAGACCATGGATGGCGGATACCTGGAGGCAGAAATGATGGCCAGGGCAGGAGCCACCCATGTAGTCGTTATGGCCAGGGCCCACGAAGAGACGATCAAATGCGTGGTAAAGGCCGGCCGTGACTTCGGTATAAAAGTAATGGGCGATAACCTCGCCTGTCCCGATATGATCGCCGGTGCACGACGACTGGAAGACCTCGGCTGCGACTATGTCATCCATCATATAGGATATGACGAACGCAGAGGCATTGCAGCCAGGGGCGAACGTATGCCTTCACCCCTGCACCAGCTGAGAGAAGTAGTACAGTCCGTCAACATCCCCGTACAGGCCGTCGGCGGCCTCAGCCTCGAACAAGCCATCCGCTGCCCCGAATATGGCGCCCCTCTGGTAGTCCTGGGCGCCCCGCTGACCATCGACGCGGATGCCTTCAGGACCGCGGACGGCAACCTGGAAGATTCATTGCGCCTCATCTGTGAAAAGATCCACGGCGCTCAAAAGATCCAACGCTCATGACCAATAAAAATTTACAACACAAGTCGGCAGCCGTCGTCAATTACGCTCCTGAAAAAGGTTCCGTGGAGATCCGTGAAGTGGCCATGCCTGACATAGGTGAAGATGACGTGCTGCTGGAAGTCGCCAATATAGGCGTATGCGGCAGCGACCTCCACCAATGGACAGCCGACCACTCCTGGCCCGTCAACTACCCTGTCATATTGGGACATGAGTTCGGCGGACACATTGTTCGCATAGGCAGCCGCGTAACAGGATGGAAAGAAGGTGACCGGGTCGTCAGCGAGACGGCCGCAGTCATAGACATCAATAGTCCCATGTCCCGCCAGGGTCTGTACAACCTCGACCCCAGCCGTAAAGGGTTCGGTTATGGAGTGGACGGCGCCATGACAAAATATGTACGGGTGCCCGCCCGCTGCCTCCACCACGTACCCGACCGGCTCGGTTTCGAACAGGCATGTCTGACAGAACCCTGCTGCGTTGCTTATAATGCCGTCGTAGAGAACAGCAGGTTAAAGCCGGGAGATAGGGTCATAGTCCTGGGCCCCGGCACCATCGGTATTCTCTGTGCCGCGGTAGCCAGACTTTGCGGCGCCGAAGTGGCCGTCGTCGGACTGGGCACTGACAAACATCGCCTGAACATCGCAGCCGCCTATGGATGCACCCCCATCATCGGTAATGCCACGGAATGGGCCAGAGAAAGAGATGGACTGGGCGCCGACGTTATCATCGATGCCGCAGGCGCCAGCATCACGCTGCAGACAGCCCTGCAGCTCGTCCGCCCCGGAGGGCACATCGTCAAAGTAGGATGGGGCCCCCAGCCGCTGGGGTTTTCACTCGACCCCCTGGTGCAAAAGAACGTAACGCTGCAAGGCAGCTTCAGCCATAACTGGCCCGTGTGGGAAAGGGTTATCGCCCTCCTAACCACCGGACAACTGGACGTCACACCCATCATCGGAGGGGTCTGGCCCATTACGGAATGGAAGGAAGCATTCGAAAAAATGCACCGCGGAGAGGTCGTCAAAAGCGTACTTAAACCCGTATAATATGCGACTCGCCGGTAAAGTCATCATCGTCACAGGCAGCACCACGGGCATCGGCAAGGCCATCGCCGTCCGATGCGCAGCCGAAGGCGCAAAAGTCCTGCTCCACGGTCTTGAAAAAGATTGGGGAGAAGAAGTGCTTGCCTCCATCGGACCGCAACAGGCCGCATTGCACATCGGGGACCTCACCCGCGAAGGAACTCCGCAGCGCCTGGTGGATACAGCATTGCAAACCTTTGGCAGACTGGACGCCCTGGTCAACAATGCCGCCTGGGTGGTATCCTCTGATATAACGACCACGGACAGCGTTTTTTTACGAAAGGTGCTGGAAATAAATACCGTCGCGCCATATGAACTTATCCGGTCTGCCCTCCCCCACCTTAGTAACACCAGGGGCTCGGTACTGAACATTGGCAGCGTAAACGCATGGAGCGGTGAGCCGAATTTGCTGGCCTACAGTATCTCAAAAGGCGCCCTGATGACCATGACGCGAAATCTTGGGGATAGCCTTCACCGTGAATATGGAGTAAGGGTCAACCAGATCAACCCCGGATGGGTGCTTACCGAGACGGAAATACAACGGAAGAAGGAACATGGACTGCCGGAGAATTGGTATGAAGCCCTCCCACGCGTATATGCACCCGCAGGCCGGATATTGCGTCCCGCGGAGATCGCAGCTGCAGCCGTTTACTGGCTGGCCGATGAGAGCGGCCCCATCAGTGGTCAGGTGGTCGACCTGGAACAACATCCCTTCATCGGCCGCAATCCGCCAAAAGATACTTCAACGATAAAATAAAGCCCGCTCAGAATATGCCTCGTCTCGCCGCCTTTCCAAAAGCCTTTATGCATGCGCTATGTAAAGATGGAACTATGCGCCTGTCCGAATGGATCGAACTTGCCGTACAGCTGGACATCGACGGTCTGGAATGGTATGCAGGCTTCCTCGAAATGGCCGATGAAGCCAACTGGCCCGTTTTCCGCCGGCAGGTGGAAGACCATGGTAAATGCATCCCCATGGTTTGCTGTTCCCCGGATTTCACCCACCCCGACGCAACGTTCAGGGACAGGGAGATCGCCCGGCAGAAAAAATGGATCGACATGACACAAACCCTCGGCGGCTCATATTGCCGGGTGCTCTCGGGACAGCGCAGACCTTCCCTTTCGCCGGACGAAGGGATAGGATTGGCCGCAGACTGCATCGAAGCCTGCCTGCCCTATGCAGCGGAACGAGGCGTCACCCTCATCCTGGAAAACCATTATAAGGACGACTTCTGGGAATATCCCGAATTCGCACAAAAAATGGACCTGTTTGCCCGTCTGGTAGACAGCATCCACCATCCCAACTTTGGCGTAAATTACGACCCCAGCAATACCTACCTCGCCGGCGAAGACCCCATGGACCTGCTCCGCCTGGTGTCCCATCGCGTCGTCACCATGCATGCAAGCGATCGCTATCTGATACAGGGAACCCTCGACGATCTGCGGAAAGAAGAAACAGGGGTCACAGGTTATGCAGCCCGGCTCCGCCACGGCGAAATAGGAAAAGGGCTCAACGATTACGATGCCATTTTCACCGAATTAAAAAGAGTAGGATTTGACGGCTGGATCAGCATCGAGGATGGCGTGGAAGGAATGCCCCAGTTACAGCGCAGCGTCGCCTTCCTCCGAAAAAAAATAAAGGAATATTGGCCATGAACGCACGGTTATTACACGCATCCCAATGTTTTCTTGGCGAAGGCCCTTGCTGGCATCCCCGCCGGAACAGCATTTTCTGGGTGGACATAGAGAACCGCCGTCTCTACGAATACAATTGGCCCCATGGCGCTTATATGCGGCACTGGACATTCCCTCAACGGGTAACACTGGTGGTGATCGACAAGGACGACAGACTAATCCTCGGCATGGAAGGCGGGGTTATGCGTTTCGACCCTGACACAGGCGACAGCCATTGGCTGCTGGATCTGGAAAAAGAATATGAAAAGCATCGCTGCAATGACGGCGGCGTGGACCGCGAAGGCCGTCTTTGGGTAGGCACCCTGCACAGGGATTTTACCCCGGGCGTTGCCTCCCTGTACTGCATCGGTAAAGACCTGGTCCCCCAACAAAGGATCGCAGACGTCACCATCTCCAACGGCATAGCCTGGTCGCATGACGACACAAGACTGTATTACATCGACAGCCCCCGCAGATGCATCGAATCCTACCTGTACGACACAACCACCGGGCAAATCGAATTCGAAAAAGTCGCCGTGCAGGTACCCGATGGCATCGGCGACCCGGACGGAATGACCATCGACGAAGAAGGTATGCTGTGGGTGGCTCACTGGGGCAGCTTTAGCGTTCATCGCTGGGACCCACGCAACGGACAACTGCTGGACACGATCAATGTTCCGGCCCCCAACGTCTCCTCCTGCATCTTCGCCGGTGAATCGCTCGATCACCTCGTCATCACCACGGCACGGCAGGACCTCACGCCGCAGCAGTTGAAGAAATACCCTCACAGCGGGGACGTCTTCGTAACCGAACTCCCGGTAAAAGGTACGCCGGCCCGACAATGCAGCCTCTGACTATTATTAAAATATAAAACAACCGCTATGTCAAACGATCTTAATGGAAAGAAAAAATTTTCCAGGAGGGCTTTTGTAAAAGATGCTTCCCTCGCCGCAGGCAGCTTCATCATCCTGCCCAGACACGTGCTGGGTCGTGGTTTTATCGCCCCCAGCGATAAATTGAACATCGCCGGCATCGGTGTAGGCGGGAAAGGAGCCGGCGACCTGAAAGAATTCGCCGAAAGCCCAAAAGTAAATATCGTCGCACTTTGCGACGTAGACGACCGCCGCTCGGCCGACTCCAGACAACGCTTCCCAAAAGCGAAATACTACAAGGATTTCCGCGAAATGCTGGACAAGGAAAAAAAGAACATCGACGCCTGCTCCATCTCTACCCCGGACCATGTCCATGCCATCGCCACGCTGTCAGCCATGCAGCTGGGCAAACATGTCTATACGCAAAAGCCGCTGACACACGATATCTATGAAGCCAGGTTACTCGCTAATGCGGCCCGGCGGTATAAGGTCGTTACCCAGATGGGCAACCAGGGCGGCTCCAGCGACGGAGTACGCAAGGCAAAAGAAATGTACGACGCCGGTCTGCTGGGCGAAGTAAGTCAGGTATATGTCTGGACTAACAGGCCCGTTTGGCCACAGGCGCTCCCTACCCCCACCGGCCGCTTTGATGTTCCAAAAGAACTGGATTGGGACCTCTGGCTGGGACCGGCAAAATACATCGACTATCATCCTTCCTATCTGCCCTTCAACTGGAGAGGCTGGAATGCCTTTGGCACAGGCGCACTGGGTGACATGGCCTGTCATCTGATGGACCCCGTCTTCCGTCTCCTGCCCATCGATTTTCCCACTTCGGTGGAATGCAGCGTACCCACCTCCTGGTCGGATGACGGCAAACAGGCTAAATACCCCGACGGATACCCGGCCGCCTCCATCATCCACCTCGACTATCCGCGTAAGGATGGAAAAGGAAATATCAAACTCACCTGGATGGATGGAGGATTGCTGCCCATGACCCCGGATGAGTTGCTTCCCGGTGAGCCCTTCGGCGGCCCCGACGGAGGCGCTTTGTTCATAGGCTCAAAATCCAAAATGCTGGTCAACTGCTATGGTGAGAACCCCCGGCTGCTGCCTTCCAGACTCATGACCGAAGCGACGATGCCACAGCCCGTACTACCGCGCGTTCCCGAAGGACACTACCTGCAATGGGTAAACGCATGTATAGCAGGTTACGGCAAAAACACTACCAGCTCCCCATTCGAATATGCAGGACCTTTCACGGAAAGTATCCTCATTGGCAACCTCGCCATCCGGAGCTGGAACATGGAAAACCCGGGCGCGAAAAACAGACAGGAGCGCTATCCCGGAAGAAAAAAACTGCTTTGGGATGCCGGGTCCATGCGGATCACCAATTTCGAAGAGGCAAACCAGTTCGTTCGGCGGGACTGCCGCAACGGATGGAGCCTGTCCGCATTTGAAAGCTAAGGCCTGATCGTAGCCGGGTCCACTACTACATATTTAATGGACTCCCCTTCCCCCTTTCGATGATGGGAATAGGTCATACGCAGCATACCGTCCTTTGTCTGGATAAGACACGGATACGAAAAACTGCCGGACTTATTCTCATCATTTTCCAGGTCAGTCCTCCACTTCCAGGTCCTTCCTTCATCATCCGAAAGAAGAAGGGTAAGACGGTACCGGCCGTCGCTGACCGTATTCCCCAGAAAAGCCCAACGGCCATCCTGCAACGTCAAAAGCTCGACACTGGCAGTATTGGGTATATCCGTCTTGCGGGCGGCGGACCAGCTAAAGCCGCTGTCCGCAGACTCGCTCGTCTGTACCATCGTAGGCTCGTTCCCGCTGTCGCGCATATAGGCCACAATATGCCCATTGCGCTTTAGGGCCAGTGCCGGTTGTATAGGTCCCCTGCCCACAATGGGGAGACTGGGCCGCCAGGTGCTGCCATTATCATCGGAGATAGCTATAAGAGAAAGGTTGAATCCATCGGAGTACAGCGGCAGAAGTATCCGGCCCGAAGACAATTGCAGCGGTTTGATCCTGGTCATCCATCCAATGGATCTCTTCTTTGGGTCCCTGGCCGCTTCGATGATCATATCATCATAACGGGGTGCATATCCTCCCCAACCCGCCCTATCCGCAGGAAGGTCCCTGAACCTGGAAACCACTTCCTTTGCAAACCGATCATCAGGCTTTAGAAGGATATTATCCTGCCAGTTCCATACGGGAGGCCCCGGAGCCAGATAATCCACCGACGTCCTCATCCGGATGATGGAATACTCCCAGGCATTCGCCTCCACCGCTATCCAGAACAGAAATAATTTACCCTGGTTGTTGAGAAAAAGCACCGGGTTACAATCCGGTATGTCCCTGGTGTCGGCCATGAGGAATGGCTTGCTCCACTCCTTCGCTCCACCAGTCAGCCGTGCCCCCATGATCTTCACATCGTCGGCGCCACGCTCCCCCGTACCCTGGAACCAGGCCGCCAGCAGATCGCCATTAGACAAACGGACCAGACTGCTGCCATGCGTATGCTGTTCCTGGGGCGGAAAGATCAACCCCGTCTGGGCCCTCCCGGTACAAACAGACCCTACGACGGCCAGCATGCATATCATCACCCTGATGTAATGTATCATTCCAAAAGCTTTTCCTTCTTTGAGAAAAAAAAGCCTTCTTCATACTCAATGCTCCGCCAGCTTCAATTCCGCCTCTTCCTCAGCCTTTCTCTTCGAAGCGACCTTTTCCTGCAGGAATTGGAAAATGACAAACAACACCGGGATGATAAATACACCCAGGATCACACCCACTAACATACCTCCTACTGCGCTCCATCCAATGGAATGGTTGCCCTGAGCTGACGCTCCCGTCGTAAAGATCAGGGGCAGCATGCCCACGACAAAGGCAAATGAGGTCATGAGTATGGGTCGAAGCCTGAGCTGAGCGCCTTCCAATGCGGACTCCACCAGTCCGTGGCCCTGCCGTCTCCGTTGTACCGCGAACTCCACGATCAGGATGGCATTTTTGGCCAGCAATCCTACCAGCATGATCAACCCGATCTGTACGTATATATTGTTCTGCAACCCCGCAAATCCGACAAAAGCAAATACACCCAGGATACCCGTCGGTACCGTAAGGATCACCGCCAGAGGCAGGATATAACTCTCATATTGCGCCGCCAGCAGGAAGAACACAAACAGCACGCTCAACAGAAATACAAACGCCGTCTGGTTACCCGCCCTGATCTCTTCCCGCGTTATACCGGTGAACTCATAGGCATATCCTCTTGGCAACGCCTGCTTCGCTGTCTCCTGTACGGCCTTGATCACATCGCCTGTGCTAAAGCCGGGCTTGGGTGTCGCATTGATGGTGACGGCATTGTACAGGTTGTTACGGGTTACCGTTTCAGGACCATACACCCGGACAAACTTCGCCACCGAAGTAGCAGGGACCATTCCTCCCGAAACATTCTTTACATATATGCCTTCCAGGGACCCCGCATCCATCCTGTAAGGAACATCGGCCTGCGCCATTACCCGATAGTACTTGCCAAACCGGTTGAAATCCGAAACAAAGCTGCTGCCATAATAGATCTGCAGCGTATTCATCAGCTCGCTGATAGACACGCCCAGTTGTTTGGCCTTGGCATCATCCACCTCGATGGTGTACTGAGGATTGCCTGTATTAAAGGTCGTAAACGCCGAAGCCACCTCTTTTCGTTGCGATAAGGCGCCCACAAATCCCCAGGCCGTCGCACCCAGCCTCTCCAAAGGTCCGCTTGCCCTGTCCTGGAGCATCATTTCCACACCGCTGACGTTACCAAAACCCTGCACCGTGGGAAAATTGACAAATATGGACATGGCGTCCTTTACCTGGTTCGTTTCACCTATCAGTCTGCCGGCAATCTGTTCAGGTTCCTTTACAGCTCCTCTTTCTTTCCGGTCCTTCAGGCGGTTAAAGACCACGGCATTCGGAGACGCAAAAGAATTGGTAACAAAGTTCATTCCATTCACATTCCAGACATCACTCGCTGATCCATCCTGCAAAACGATCTTGCTGATGGCGTCGGTGGCGTGCGTAGTCCTGCTAAGGCTGCTGCCCGCAGGCGTTTGGGCTACCGCTATGATAAAACCCTGGTCTTCATCGGGAATAAACCCCGAGGGCGTTCTTTGCACCAGCATGACGGCCACTACCGCCACAAGCACCAATCCAAAAATAGGCACCCACTTATGACGAATAAGGAATTTTAGACTTTTTATATACTTCCCCGTCATGGCCGTAAAACCCGCATTGAATGCCCCAAAAAATCGGGCGGCCAGTCCTTTTCTTTTCCCACCCTCTTCATCATGCGGGCTCTTTAAAAACAAAGCGCATAAGGCCGGGCTCAACGTCAACGCATTCACGGCGGAAATAAGAATGGCCGTGGCAAGCGTAAACGCAAACTGTTTGTAGAATACGCCGGCAGGGCCCTGCACAAAGCTCACAGGTACAAACACGGCCGCCATTACAAGGGTAATAGAGACGATGGCGCCCGATATCTCGCTCATCGCCTCGACCGTTGCCTTCCTGGGCTTTAGATGTTCCCGTTCCATCTTGGAGTGGACAGCCTCCACCACCACAATGGCGTCATCCACCACGATCCCGATGGCCAGCACCAGGGCGAATAAGGTCAGCAGGTTGATGCTAAAGCCAAATAAGTTCAAAAAGAAAAAGGTACCGATGATCGCGACAGGCACGGCAATGACAGGGATCAGGGTTGAACGGAAGTCCTGTAAGAAGATAAAGACCACAAAAGCCACCAGGATAAATGCAATGATCAAAGTTTCTTTCACCTGGTTGATCGAAGCATCAAGGAACTCCTTGGCGTTATACATGATCTTGAAATGCATCCCGTCAGGCAGGTTATCATCAAACTCTTTTATCTGTCGCTCCAGTTCCGTAAGGATCTGATTGGCATTGGACCCCGGTGTCTGCAGGACTCCAAATCCCGAAGCAGGCTTGCCATTCAGTTTGTTGGAAGAGATATAAGTATAGGCCCCAAACTCGATACGCGCCAGGTCTTTCAGCCGCAGCAAAGACCCATCGTTGTTGGCCTTTACGATCATATTCTCGTACTCTTCGTTCTTATTCAGCTTGCCCTTGTATTTGATGACATACTCAAAGGACTCGGGACTGCTCTGTCCCAGCCGGCCGGGGGCAGCCTCCAGGTTCTGGTCTTTGATGGCGTTCAGCACATCCTGGGGGGAAAGGTTATTGGCGATAAGCCGGTCGGGTTTCAACCAGATACGCATGGAATAATCCTTGGAGCTGAACACCTGCGCCTGCGCTACCCCGGGAATACGCTGCAGCTGCGGAATGACATTTATACGCAGATAGTTCTCCAGAAAAAGTTCGTCATATTTTGCGCTGTCATCGCTGTACAGACCTACGAACATCAAAAAGCTGTTCTGTATCTTTTGAGTGGCGACACCCGCCTGTATCACTTCCGGTGGCAGCTGGCTGTTAGCCTTCGACACACGGTTCTGTACGTTCACCGCATCGATGTCGGGATTGGTGCCTTGTTTAAAGAACACCGTCAGGTTCATAGTACCGTCATTGCTGGAGTTGGAGGTCATATAGGTCATGTTCTCCACACCATTGACCGCCTCTTCTATCGGGACAGCTACCGTACGCGCTACCACTTCGGCATTAGCTCCGGGATAGACAGCCGTCACCTGTACGCTGGGTGGCGCGATCTCCGGGAATAAGGTGATCGGCAGGGAGAACAAAGACAATCCGCCTAATAGTAACAGGATGATAGAAACCACCGTAGACAACACCGGCCGCTGGATAAATCTCTTTAACATAAATGATATTTTGAATAATGTTTGATCAAAGTGGCTTCACCTTCAACAAGCTGTCGGTGGAGATCATTTGCGGTGTGATCACCATCCCATCCCTTAGCCCTCCCATCAGTGTGGTGGACATAGAAGCCAATACAAGTTTATCCCCTTGCTTAACGCCGTCCGATACAAAATAATAGTTTGTGGTCCTGCCGGAAATATTCAGCGGCTTTGTAACGATCTTATTGCTATCGGCAACTGTATAGACAAACACCTTGCCCTGCATTTCAAAAGTAGCATCCTGCGGCACTACCAGGGCGGACTTGTAAGTGGTGGGTATCCTTACCTTACCCGTGCTGCCGCTCCGTAACACCCCTTCCACATTGGGAAAGCTCGCCCGGAATTTAATGGCGCCCACCGCCTTATCGAACTGCCCGTCCACGATTTCCACCTTCCCCGGATGAGGATAAATGCTATTGTCCGCCAGCACCAGCTGAACGGGCGGCATTTGCTTTATTTTGTCGGGGACAGTATTACCCGCATATTTTTCCTTGAACAAAAGGAAATCAGGTTCGCTCATGGAAAAATAAACACGCATATCCTTTGTCTCAGAGAGGACAGTAAGGGTTTTATCCTGTTGCTTGGTGACAAGACTACCTGTTTTATAAGGAATAGTCCCCACATACCCATCGCTGGGCGCCGTAATAGTGGTATAGTTGAGGTTGATACGGGCGGCTTCCATCTCCGCCTGGGCCTGTTCCACAGCCGCCTGGGCGCTATTGTACGTTGCCTGGGCGGACCTCAGTTGTACATCCGAAACTACTTTGTTCTCCACCAGGGGTTTGAGCTTATCGACGTCTATCTGCGCACTCTCACTCCTGGCCTTGGCGGCTATCAGGGCAGCCTTTGCCGTATTCAGCTGTTCCTCAAATGGCCTTCTGTCGATAAGAAAAAGGGGTTGGCCTTTATGTACATAGGCGCCCTCATCCACTTCTATCCCGACCAGGTAACCATCCACCTGTGGCTTTATTTCAACATCGCGTTTTCCCTGCACCGATGCCGTAAAGTCCTGGTATGTGGTGGCTGGCAGCGCCACAGCTGCAGTTACAGGCAGCGAAGGCGGAGGCATGGCTCCGCCGCCGGCAGTCGCACTTCCGTCCTTACAGCTATATAAGAGAGTAATGACAGCAAGAGAGCAGCCTGCGGCCCTCAGGAATTCGTAAAGCTTCGCTTTCATTTTACAGGAGTTTAGAATGTTCATAATATATCCGGTCGTAAATTTAACGATGTTAGACATTTGGGTAAAAAAAATCTAACAATGTTAGATTTTATTCTTCTTACCTTTCCCATTTACAGGACTTTTTTTATGAAAATAGCCACTTATAACGTCAATGGCGTCAACGGACATCTCCCTATACTGCTCCGCTGGCTGGACCAGTCCGCCCCCGACGTCGTGTGTCTCCAGGAGCTAAAGGCCCCCCAGGAGAAATTCCCTGAAAAGGCCATACAGGACGCTGGCTATCACGCCATCTGGCATGGTCAAAAAAGTTGGAATGGGGTCGCGATACTGGCTCGTTCCGGGACACCCCGGGAGATCAGCAGGGCATTGCCCGGCGATCCCGAAGATCTTCATAGCCGCTATATCGAGGCAATGGTAAATGGCGTCCACATCGCCTGTCTTTACCTGCCAAATGGCAATCCCGCCCCCGGCCCAAAATTTGACTACAAACTGCGCTGGTTCGACAGGCTGATAACCCACGCAGCAACCTTGTATTCATCCAAAGAACCCGTGATCCTCACCGGTGACTATAATGTCATACCCGCCGACCTGGATGTTTACAAGCCCGAAAATTGGACAGACGACGCCCTGTTCCGCCCGGAAGTTCGCGCCGCTTTTAAAAAACTCACAGACCAGGGATGGACCGACGCCATCCGCCAGCTTCATCCCGATGAGAAGATCTATACATTCTGGGATTATTTTCGCAACGCCTACGGCCGGAATGCCGGCTTGCGGATCGATCACTTCCTGCTAAACACCCCCCTAAAAAAACGCCTGGTCGCCGCCGGCGTAGACCGCGATGTCCGCGGATGGGAAAAGTCCAGCGATCATGCACCCGTCTGGATCGAGCTGGCCGATTAGCCCCGTTTATCCTTCTCTAAGTTTATTAACCTTATCCCTCAGCGTGTTAAAAAACCTGTTCCTGTCCTTTTCCCCCACCCTGCTCACCAATGTGCTGCGGCTCAACAGGGTATTAAAAGTTTCAAATGCCTTCGCGGAAAAGCGTTCGTCCTGTGTCATCAGGTAGTTGAATACGCTGTAGGTGATCATCGACGTCATTTTGCCGTCCAGGTTCAGCAATATCGTATTATTGCCAAGTATCAGCTCGTTGATATAGAACTGGATGGCCCCCATCGGACGGCCCGTTCCTGCCCCCGGCTGCGCCAGCTTCTTCCCCTGGACAGCCTGAGCCTGCAGATGATCCAACATACGGATAAAGGAGTCTGCGACGGCAAAAAGATCGTCCTTGCTTTTGAAAATACCCGCATCCCTGTAATAAGCCATCTGGTTGATAGTACTGTTGATACTTTCCAGGTTCCATAGCTCCACCGTATTCAGCCGCCCATGTTCCGCCAATATCTGCTGACCAAGCAAAAAACATTCCTCAAAAGGGAATTCACGCAACGAAAACAATTTGTCGGCCAGGGCAGGCTCGTTATTGATCGTCTTACACCAGAAAAAGGTCTTAAAGGACGCCATCTCGGGAAAAAGATAAAAATACCAGAAAGGCGCATCCTTACAGAGATAGTAGATATCTCCCTGATCAAACGAGTTGAAATACCTGAACTGGGCCAGCATCTCTTCCATATAGCTCCTGAAAGAGAGAGAGCCATTGGTAATTCCGGGCGCGCGGAAAAGCACGGAATCATTCTTCAGCTGCAACAGCTGGTCCAGGGAAAGATGATAGTGCTCGCATATCCGTTTTAGCTCGCTCAACATTATAGGCTTCTCTCCCCTGATCCGGCGATATGCGCTGTCTGCACTCATGTCCAATAGGCTGCACAATTCGTCCACCAGGGAAATATGCACCGGTAATGTCCTTTTCAACTGATTAAAAAGCTCTTGTTGCAGCTGCTTTGTCTCCATAATAAGAAAATTACTGAAAATCCATAAACAACAGGATTTAATTACGGATTTCCGCCATGGATTCCTCTCCATCACAGAATAAGTTTGTGGCAACCTACACCCAGGACAATGCATCGACACCTGATCTATCTCGTTTATACCCTGGCGCTCACCGTGACCACCACCACAGCCGCCGCCCAGGACAGCACCTTCCAGAATCTTTATTTCGTAAAAAAGGAAGAGGCCGCCGTTTTCGAAAAAGCCGATTTCCAGCCGGGAGAACATGCATTTTATATTTATCGTAATTGCATATACGACCTGGTCCTGAACAACGGCAAATTCATCATGGTCAGGATCGTTGATATAAAGAACGACTCTATCTATTATACCCTTTATAACAGCCGGCCGACAGCCCCCACAGACACGCTCTCTTTACACCCCGGCGATCTAAAAAAGATAAGGATGATTGGCGACAGGCTCATGGGGTTGTACAAAGGCTATTCCCTGCGCCGGTGTACATTCTTTTTTGAGAACAGCCCCGAACAGAAAGCTTTCCCCTCACAAAAAGACACCGTCTATTCAGCAGACAGTACCCGTTCCACCATCTATGAGGTTGTCCCCTATCTGACAGCCCAGGGCCTCGATCAGTTATATCAACAATGCGGGATCACCTACTATTACCGCGGCATCCATCCTCCCGCTTGCGAAGACACGGTCAAAAAGACACCTCCGGTGATAAAAAAAGGGGTCTGGTTCACCCCTTCGGGCGCCAACAAAATAAAAGGGGTTAACGTGGGGTTGCAAACCATGCACATCAACGGTAAACCGCTTGCCATAAACGGTGTAAACCTAAACGCCGACATCCTTTCCATGATCCTTACTATTTATTCCTTGTTTTCCATCCCCTCCACCAGTTCGCTGATCAATATGCCGGATACAGTGGACAGATCACATATGCAGGACACCGTCACGGGGCTAAGTCTCAGCGGCGGCGGATTGGCGGGTGACGTACTGGTGAAAGGCGTTAGCATCAATGGCCTTACCTGTCTGGTCACGGAAGCAAAAGGTCTGACGATAACAGGTATTCAGAATGGCGCTGATGCATTTAAGGGATTGGAGATCTCCGGACTCCGCAATAGGGCCATCCATGGGAAAGGCGTACAAATAGGTTTGTTGAATATTTGTAAGCACCTGAAAGGGATACAATTGGGATTGTGGAATGTCAATAGCAAACGCAAACTGCCGATCATCAACTGGAGTTTTTGAGATCCTCCACGCTGAAGCTTTCACTTTAGGAGGCCCGCAGCTGTCTGTCCCGTTCCACCGACGCGATCCCCTTGATCTTTAGCTGGGCCAAAGGCATACGACGGCTGGACCCGGTGATCACACCCGGTATCTTCAGGATCTGTCTGACCTGGATCCCCATCTTCTCAAAGGACCTGGCAATCTCCTGGATATTACCCCGTTGGCCGTCCTCTACTTTGGCTATAAAATTCATCCTCCCAAAGATACGAATTTTCTTCAGCGTACATAGACAATTCCACTCCCGGCATCTGTCGAAGAAAGGCTCAGCCGCCGGGCCTGCTGTACCAGCTTTGCCCATATATCACCCGCGCTGGCCTGCGGATATTGTTCCCATAGGAGCGCTGCGGCCCCCGCTACAAAAGCGGTCGCCATGGAAGTACCGGACTCCCGGCGATAGCCGCCACCCAGCTTGGCGCTAAGGATATCATTCCCCGGCGCTGCAATATCCACCTGGCCAAAGAAAGCTTCTACGCCCGCACAGGAATAATCCGCCAATCCCATCGTTTGTGTCAAAGCCCCCACCGCCATGATGGAGGGACAGTTGGCCGGATGATTGACCGGGCTCACTTCTCCTTCACTATGATCACTTTCATTACCCGTTGCAGCTATCAGCAGACAGTTATTGGACATGGCTATCTGAGCCACATGTTCAAAAATACCTGAATAGGCATGTCCCGCCTCCATAGGCGCGCCAAATGACATGGAGATCACCTGACATCCCTTTTCCAGCGCCCATTCGATACCCGCCAGCGCCAGACCATCCGTTCCTTCGCCGGCATCATCCAATATCTTTCCTATATACAGCCGTGCCCCATAAGCCACCCCATAACGGGCGCCGTCCTTCCCCTTCCTGCCGCCTCCGGCAATGCCGGCACAATGCGTTCCATGCCCCTCTTTATCCTGCGCCTGTCGTGTACCTACAAAGGATTTACGATGCAGGGTCCTGCCGGTAAAATCAGGGTGCGTAAAATCAAAGCCCGTGTCAAGGACAGCTATCTTAACACCCTTTCCCGTATACCTGCTATCTACGGCATTGATAG
Organism: Chitinophagaceae bacterium; assembly: GCA_017307755.1. GTDB lineage: Bacteria > Bacteroidota > Bacteroidia > Chitinophagales > Chitinophagaceae > Puia. Next base: position 198,460 of record JAFKGQ010000006.1, read on the forward strand.
CTTGTATCCCCCAGGTAGCAGCGGTATTATCCTTCCATGTGCCTCCTTTTCCTTTCCCTTTCGAAGTGGCCTGTGACGCCCGCAGATAACGCTCCGGCTCGCTGGACAAAAAGGGGCTGTTACGCATCGCCTGTAATTGTCGCAGCCTGGCAGCGCCCGCCTCGTTAACAAGGGCAACCTTCAGTTTTTCAAAAATAATTCCGTCCGCCTGCCCCAGGGCATGAACCGGCATCCCCTCCGACCAATCCTGCATCGCAGCCAGCCGCAGGTCTTTTGTCTTCGCCTGTCGTATGACGGTAGCTGCGCTCGTCTTCGGATCCAACTGTACCAATATCCGTCCGGTAAATGACTGCTCCGCCTGCCCTTTTTTATCACCCGGCAGGGCCTTCGATGCCTGCCGCTCTTTGACAACCGTAACCGCTTGTTTTTTTCTCATCTTATCAGCCACTTTTGTTAAAACAAACACAAGATATTTCTTTATTTGTATGGTATTTCATTTATACTCTTTTTCAATTATCTTCAGCCCATAATAAGATCAACCATGGGACTTTTTGATAAGATCCGTAATGAATTTATAGACATTATAGAGTGGGTGGACCCCTCCCCCGACACCATCGTATGGAAATTTCCACGCTACCATAACGAAATAAAAATGAACAGCAAGCTCACCGTACGCGAGTCGCAGTGGGCTGTGTTTATGAATGAAGGCGCTATCGCGGATGTCTTTACTCCGGGCATGTACACCCTTACAACCCAGAACATGCCCATCCTCACCACGTTGAAAGGATGGAAATATGGTTTCAACAGCCCCTTTAAAGCTGATGTGTTCTTTGTCAGCGCCCGGCAGTTTATCGCTCAAAAGTGGGGCACCCGTAACCCCATCATGCTCCGGGACGCAGAATTCGGCCCTATACGCATTCGCGCTTTCGGCAGCTTTGCTTTCCGTGTAAAAGATCCGGGCGTATTTATAAAGGAAATAGCCGCTACCAACCCCGAATTCTCGGTGGAAGGCGTCAATGAACAGCTCCGCAACCTCGCCGTCTCCCGCGGTATGGATGCCATCGCGGAAGCAAAGATCCCTGTACTCGATCTTGCAGCCAACTATGATGAGGTATCCGCAAAGATTACGGAAAAGATCAGGTCGGAGTTCAACGAGTTGGGGCTCGAACTCACCAAATTCCTCATCGAAAATATCTCTTTGCCCCCCGAAGTGGAAGCAGCGCTGGACAAACGCAGCAGCATGGGTATCGTAGGTAACCTTGGCGCCTATGCGCAATTCCAGGCCGCCAATGCAATGGAGCAGGCGGCGCAGAATCCCGGCGGTGGCGGACTTGCCGGCGCAGGCATCGGCGCAGGATTGGGAATGGCCATCGGGGGACAGGTAGGCAATATCTTCCAGAATAATTCCGTCCAGGGTAACGACGCCCCTCCTCCCCTTCCGGGAGCTATCCCGGTGTTTGTCGCCATCGACGGCAAACAAGCCGGTCCCTATAACATGGACCAGTTATCGCAGTTGATTACCGCCGGTACCATCAATGCACAAAGCCAGGTATGGAAAAAAGGTATGTCCGGCTGGGCAGCCGCAAGTACCGTTCCTGAACTGGCCCCTTTATTTAACAATGTCCCCCCGCCTTTGCCCGGCGCATAAAACCCTGTCACCATGCCTCAGGCTGAACGACCCGTTGCCCTGAACACGACCCTTCAGTGCAGTAGTTGCGGCGCTACCCTGCATTTTGCACCAGGTACGCACCACCTGCAATGCAGCTATTGCGGCGCTGCCAATGAGATCGTAGACACTAATGATAGTCCGATCGTCTCCTTCGATTACGCAGACTTCATCGCCATGAAATACAGCGGTGCGGCCACACAGTCCGCCCGTGTTGTATCCTGTAAGAATTGCGGCGCCTCCACCACCCTCCCGCCGGAGGTCAACTCAGACAACTGCGCATTCTGCGCCAGCCCCCTCGTGCTCAGCGAAGTACAGAACAAGGATATCGTCCGCCCACACTATATTTTACCCTTCCTTGTCCCGCAGCCGCAGGCCCTGGAAAGCTTCCGCACCTGGCTCAAACGGCTCTGGTTCGCCCCCTCCGACCTCTCCAAAATAGTTAGCAGCGACGCCCGCCAGTTCAAAGGTGTCTATATACCCCACTGGAGCTATGACGCGGATACCGTCTCCAACTATTCCGGCAGCCGGGGGGATTATTATTATACGACTGAGTACTATACAGAGACAGTCGATGGAGAACAGGTCACCCGCACCAGAGAAGTACGCCATACCTCCTGGTTCCCCGTCAGCGGTGCCGTCGACTGTAGTTTCAACGATATACTGATATCCGCCAGCAACTCCCTGCCGCAAAAAGTAGCAGGTCGTCTCGAACCCTGGCGTCTGGAGTCCCTCGTCCATTACAACGAACAATATGTCAGCGGCTTTCGGTCCGAATTGTTCCAGATCAATGCTGAAGAAGGCCTCGAAGAAGCAAAACGCCGTATGCAGTCCGGGATCAGGCAGGCTATCCTCTCCGACATCGGCGGGGACGAACAGATCATCAATGGCATCGACACCAGTTACGGAAACCTTGCCCTGAAATATATACTCCTGCCGGCCTGGATCAGCGCCTATCGATACAACAACAAATTATACCATTTCACCGTCAATGCCTGCACCGGCGAGGTCGTGGGGGAAAGACCCTACAGCGCGATAAAGATCGCCCTGGCCATCATCGCGGGCATCATTTTATTGATCATCCTCTTTATGATGCTTAATAAATAGCCCTCTATTCTTTTCTGCATTTGATTAAAAAGAGTGGATAATTTTCGGATACTTCTACGATCTCAAATAATCCGGCCTGGTCAAACTCCGCATGGATCGATTCCCTATCGTAAAAGAACATTTTAACTCCACCAAACATTTCATAGCGGTCCTTGCTCAGAAATGTACCCTGCCCATAGGTATGAGCCTTTTTTGAAATAACCGCAAAAACCATATAACCATTTCTTGAAAGCTGGTTATAACAGTCGCGGATCAGCTTTTCTCTTTCGCCAGCGTCCAGTAAATGAATTAAAGCATAACAAAATATGCCGTCGTACAGAAGGTTGTCAAAGGGCATGTCGGTGACGGAACCATGGTGAATGACCATATCCGTACCATAATGCTTTTTCGCCATTTCAATGGCGGTTTTTGAGATCTCGATCCCCGTGACAGTGATCCCGTTCTCTTTGAAGATCTGCGCATTCCTTCCGTAGCCTATTCCTGGTATGAGTATATTTTTTACAGCTTTTTCAACAAAAAGATCTTTTGTCAACAAGGCTGAATTTGATGGCTCAAAACCCCACATCTCCTGCTTTTCTACAAAAGCAGCTTCCCAAAATTCCTGTTTCTCCGGTTCTTGCTTCATAAGACCATATATATAAAAAAGACCGGCTCCGTCGGAAGCCGGCCCGGTTGGAAGGCTGTTAAGGCTTGATACTAGTAGAAAAGGCGCCAAATAGGCAATGGCTATGGTAACCGGAATATATACTAACCTTTTGACTTGCGCTTGACCAGTTCCATCTCCACTAATTTAAACATCTCGGCTTCCGTCAAACCACAAAGACGGGCAATGATCAACAATTCTTTTACAGTGAAATCCTCCACCCTATTGATCAGTTCTGTAAACCGGGGCCCACGCTTCCCCAGGTCAGCAGCAACCACCGATTTTTTTATAAACTTGAAAATATCCGGAAACGATTGGATTTTTCCTTCATTCAACATCGGTTTAATGATTTCGTAGCGCGGATCCCGTGGTCGCATAGTCAAAGAAAAGGTTTAAAGATTTTCCGAGAATTATGTTTGCCATTTTTTCCTATTTAAGCTGCTTGTTTTTCACTTTTTGTATGCAGGTATTTCACTTTTTTTACGCCGATTTTGCCCATCTGCGCTCCCGGACCTCTTTATTCCGGTAATCCATGCTATAGGGGTAGTAAAGGGATTCGCACGGACATCAAAAATATCAAATTCATATAAATAAAACTAATTTATTTAGCAAAAAGGTTTGTCACAAAATCATAAGTCATTATAAATCAATAAATAAACAAAAGACCCACTATTTGTCCTGTGCACGCATCCCCATTCGTCATATATACGAACCAATAAAATCCACAATTATGCAAGAGTTCGTACTGATCTTTAGGACCAGCAAAGACCCGCACGCCAATCCATCCCCGGAACAGATCCAGGCAAGAATGAATTGGATGAATACAGTTACTGACCAAAACAAACTGGCCGACAAAGGCAACAGACTGGCCACTGGCAATGCAAAGACCGTAAGACCGGGTAATATAGTCACCGACGGCCCCTGCAAAGACACAGAAGAATTTATCAGTGGTTACATGGTCGTAAGAACAGCCACTATTGATGAAGCCATCGAATTGGCAAAAACAAACCCCATTCTCAGGGGCGGAGGAAATATAGAAGTAAGGACAGTCCTGTAAAAAAATATGCCCAAATGACGGAGGGCTCCCGTCATTTGGGCTTTATAATACCAGCCTTTAAAGGCAAAATACCATTATCACTTCACCGCCGTCGGTCTTACAGTCGTAAGCGATATCACTCCCTTGAACATCTTTCCCCCATCCCCCGTCAGACGCAGATAGTAGTCCGAAGAACAAGCCGTACCATCCTCGTCCAGAGTGAGAAAACCCGCTCCCGCCGGCACCATCGAAGCATCTTCCGCTGTCTTGGCAATCTGGTTGCCCTCATTGTATTCATCAAACATGGATATATAGATCCCCTGCACACCCAACCGCGTCATGTTATAGAACTGCCGCCACATAAAATCCCCATGGACCCGCTGTCTCCCCTGCAGGTCCCCCGGCAGCACGCAAGGCTGATAATCGATCTTGTAGGCCCTGCAAAACCCAAGGTCCGCCGTGGCCACATTGGCATAGTAATCGTCAGCCTCCATGATCTTGCCGATACGTCCCACCATCCAGGGTGACAGCATATTAAAGGCCTTATATGTATCGATAAAACCCGGCCGCGAATCACTGTTCTGTTCCCGCCAGTGCGTAGGTACGCCTCCAATGACATAACAGCCCTGGCTCTTAAACCACATGATAACGTCTTTACACGTGGCCGCATCCCACACATGGTTGGGGTCGCTGAACCCAAAACCCCAGATACATACCACAGGTTTGCCATTCTGTCTGGCATATGCCGCGGAAGAAGTATACGCTTTCATTTTGTTTGTCCAGTCCGCTTTTATCTCGGACTGCATATTGGTCCAGCCGCTGACGTCATACATGATATAGAACTTGACATTGTGTTTTTCCGCGGCCGTTTTTACTTTTGCCGTGATGGCGTCCCGGACGGGACCTTCCTGTCCGGTGGGGTTAAAACGTTGCAGGGCGGCTACATCAATGCCGTATTGTTGCATCCAGGTAAACTGCACATCCACCGTCTGATCGTTGAAAGAGGAAAATAATGTGGCTGGATTGCCATTGCCCAGGTTCGCAAAACCCGTAGCATACGTATTCTGGTAATCTCGTATATCCGGCCACGACACGATACCACTTAACGTCTGCGTAGGTGCTTGCCCCCAATCCTTGGACCAATGCCACCAGGCGTCTATCGGTGAACCGTCGCCCTTGCAGGCAAACCAACCCTGATAGCCCACGGTGACCGTACCTACCACATCTCCCTTCGGAGAGGGCCATACTTTATTGATATTAGTGTCGGTCTGTGAAGGCGGAGGCGTCGGTCCGGCGCCGGAATTGCTTTTGCCGCAACTGGCCGTCAAAAAAAGAATTGCCAGCGATAACCCGATAGAACCAAAACTTTTCATAAACACATTATTTTGTCTGAATAATTTTTTTAATTGAACCATCACTATTATAGCCCAGCGTGTCTACACAAATGGAGCGCAGCCAGTCAAAATGTGATATGGAACTGTTGTGATAAAAGGCATACCATTGCCCCTTGTATTCCACAATAGACCCATGATTGGTATAGCTGTCCGTGGGGTCTATATAAATCCCTTTATAGGTCCATGGGCCTATAGGGTTCGAGCTGACGGCATAACGCATTTGATTATGCGTCCGTCCGTCATCATGGTTGTCCGCATAAGAGAGATAATAAAGACCGTTCCGCTTATGCACCCAGGCAGCCTCATGAAAATCCACCAGCCCCTGCATGGAACGCATGTCGCCATCTATCTCCATCATGTTGTCCTTTAACTTGCCGCCTTTACAGGTACCGCCGCCGCCATAATAAAAATAGGCCTTGCCATCGTCATCCACAAACACGCAGGGGTCGATCATCGACTCCAACCCCTGTATATATCCTTGTACTGTAAAGCCACTGGCCGGCTTGGAACTGGTAGCGACCCCTATCTTCCAGGTGGAATTCCAGGGCGAGCCGCTGGGATGAGGAAAATAAAAATAATACACCCCATTTTTGTAAGCGCAGTCCGGCGCCCACATAAAATTGCCATCCGACGTCCCCCACGACACCTGGCTGGCTTCCAGTATCTGTCCCTCATCACGCCAGTGCACCATATCGTCCGTGGAAAAGACATGGTACTTGTCCATCAGGTCGCAACCCCTCGGCGGGTCGATATCATGGGACGGATATACGTACAGCCGCCCATCAGCCCAAACGTGAGCTGACGGATCGGCCGTGTACATATTGGTGATGAAAGGATTTTTATGCGCCGTATCAAAAAGTGACGGCTTCTTTACAGCCACAGGCTGATCCTTTTTGGAAGAACAGCCAGCCAGCGCCGCAAATACACATACTATAAGCAATCGTTTATACATAGATCTTTATTTTCCGGCGCCTCCCGCAGGTTTGTCCCCGGCTGGTTTGGGCCTCGTGGCCGAAGAATCCGCCGTCATCCGCACCATTTGAATGGTCCCATCAGGATTGTAATACAACTTATCCACACAGATGGACCGCAGCCAGTCAAAGTGCGAAAGAGCGCTGTTGTGATAAAAAGCATACCATTGTCCCTTGTATTCTATGATAGAGCCGTGGTTTGTATAGCTGTCCGTCGGCTCTATATAGATCCCTTTATACTCCCAGGGCCCTAAAGGACTGGTGCTCGTCGCATAGCACATCCGGTTATGCTGTCCCGCCGAATCATGGTTGTCGGAATAGGACAGATAATAGACCCCATTGCGCTTATGCACCCAGGTAGCTTCATGAAAATCCACCAGACCTTTCATCGGCTGCATCTCCCCGTCTATCTCCGTCATATTGTCCTTTAACTTGCCGCCTTTACAGGTACCGCCTCCGCCATAATAGAAATAGGCCTGCCCATCGTCGTCCACAAATACACAAGGGTCGATCATGGACTCCAGCCCCTGGATATAACCCTGTACCTTGAAATCACTGGCCGGCTTCTTACTGGTGGCTACACCTATTTTCCAGGTGGAATTCCACTCCTTGCCGCTACCGGTGGGATGAGGAAAATAAAAATAATACACCCCATTTTTGTAAGCACAATCCGGCGCCCACATAAATCCGCCTTCCGGACGGCCCCAGGGTACCTGGCTCGAGCGAAGTATTTCACCATGATCCTTCCAATGCACCATGTCGTCCGTGGAAAAGACATGGTACTGGTCCATCAGATCGCACCCCCGAGGTGGATCGATGTCATGGGATGCATATACATATAGACGGCCGTCAGCCCAAACATGGGCTGACGGGTCCGCTGTAAACATATGTCTGATAAAGGGGTTGCCGGTCACTGCTGCTGCCTTTTTTTGGGCCAGACATCCGGGATGGATAGCCATAAGGCCGGAAATAATTGCAGCTTGTCCTAACAGAAAAATGCGCTTTGTTTGCATAGGTTGTTGCTTTATTATGGCCGTCTCTGTACAACGATACCGTCAATCCCAAAAGTTTGGTCGCTCGTTGCCTTGTTGGCCGTCCAGAAAAATATTTTGAAATAGTTCATGGCCGTCAGGTCCGGACCGCCGTCACCCGTTATGCCACCGTCTGAAAAATTGAGGGTAAGCTGATTCCATCCGTTCTTGAGCTTCGGGATGATGCCGGCTAATCCCCATCCCACCCGGAATTTATCCGGATCTTTCGAGCTGCTGAATTGTATCTGGCCATCCAGCTTCAGCAAAGAGACGTCCGGTACATTGAACCAGAATTGCAATTGACCATTGGTCATGGTAAGCTTGGTGTCGATATTGACAGGAAATGTCTTGATAAACTGAAGAAAATCGTTCCCCGTGGTGATGGTGCCCTGCAGATATCCTTTCCCTTCCTTTTGTCCCGTGGTAGCTATCACGGGCGCACCCACCGTTTGCCAGCCGTCGGCTACATCACAATTGTCCACGACGATGGGGGGCGGAGGCGGTACAGCCACTACCCTGATATCATCCAGCCCGAACTTCTGATCCGACGTGGCTTTATTCGCCGTCCAGAAGAATATCTTGAAATAGTTCATGGCCGTCAGGTCCGGACCGCCGTCACCGGACACATATGCGTCTGAAAAGTTTAACGCCAATTGGTTCCAGCCGTTCTTCAGCGTGGGGATGATCTTGTCAAGCCCCCACCCGATGCGGTTCTTATCGGGATCCTTTGCACTGCTGAACTGTATCTGACCGTCCAGCTTCAACAGGGAGACGTCCTGTACAAAAAACCAGAACTTCAACACGCCACTAAACATGGTCGCCTTGGTATCGACATTGACAGGCAGTGTCTTGATAAACTGAAGAAAATCATTCCCCGTAGTGATGGTGCCCTGCAGATATCCTTTCCCTTCCTTTTGCCCTGTGGTAGCGATCACGGGCGCGCCCACCGTTTGCCAGCCGTCGGCCGCATCGCAATTGTCGATCTCCACAGACTGCTCGGTCGGTGGGGGTGGCGGGGGCGGCGTCGGTTTCAGACCGCTGGTGTCCCGGGAAGGATAATTATCTTTTTTACAGGCTGCCAGGATAAGTACCGTCGTCATCACGGAACCCACCAGCATTGTTTTTATTAAGCGCATTTCGTTAGCATTTAAATTTTTTACAAATAGGGATCAGGTTATTGTTTCGGTACATCCACCTGGATCACTTCCGACAAATTCGAGCTCTTGTCGTCGTTATTAAATTTCACACCCAGCCGGACAAAGAACGTACGTCCCCTGATCAGGCCGGTGACTGTCACACCGATGGACTTTTGAGCCGGCGTCAGGGTCGACCAATCCCAGGGACTCGACGCAGAGGGCACCGGCAGTTTTTGAGATTCCGAAAATTGATAAATAGCAGCCCCCGGCCCGACAAACTTGGTCGTATTGACATAAGGGTCTATCTCTATTATCTGAGGAATACCCCCATCGATAGGCGCCGACAGGTCCGCGGTCAACGCCAGTACGGTATCCGTCAGCGTCGCCTTGAAGTTGTTCAACAACAGATAGGGCGTCATTTGAAAGTCAAGCTTGGACCCCTGACGGATGTCCGTCTCGACAGGCGCCACAGGCCAGAAGGCGCCACCCTTTATGGAGACGCGATAGTGCCCGGCAAATAGTTTGTCGTTCTCGTACGTGCCGTCATTTTTGATGGGTATATCCTGGGGTGCGGGAGTAGCGCTATAACTCAGCTCCTCAAGACGGATATTGAAATTGCCCGTGCTGGTCTGCACGGTGGTTTTGGAGGATGACCCGTCCAGGAAGAGACTTCCGGTGAGGGAAGCATTCGGCCCCGGAAAGTTGTCCTTCTTGATACAGGATGTACCCGCCATCAACATGGACACCCCCAACATGATTGTACTGATTCGTAGCTTCATATATCAATTTTTTTTGTACTAGTAATTGGGATTTTGAGGATAGAGATTGGGGTTGCTGTTCAACTGACCGCCCGGCAGGGGCTCATAGTAGAACCTCTTGTCGAAATTGTAATTCCGCTGAAATGTTTCGGGTTCTTTCAGGAAAATGTACTTGCCTTCATCGTATACATAATAAGGCATCAGACCGTGGAATCGGGCGTTGTTCAGAACGACATCCGCGATCCTCCATCTTTTGATATCCCACCAGTAATGGTTCTCAAAGGCCAGTTCCTTACAGCGCTCGTTCCGTACCGTGTCAACCACCATATTCGCCAGGGTCAGCGGGCTGGCGCCTGCCCTGTCCCGGATATCGTTCAGACATATCAGCGCGTCGTCCGTCTGGCCTGTTTCGATATCCGCCTCGGCCCTGTTCAGCAGGACTTCCGCATAACGGAACTCGATCCAGTGGGTGGTGCTGGAGAACAGCGTGATCTTGGTAAGGTCCGTCTGTTTGTAATTGATATATTTCCGGACATAAAAACCTGTCCGGGTATTGTTGTCGGCGCCGGATGAAGGGAACATGCCGGCATTCCCGATCACTGTCATGTTGCTGCCCGCGTATAATGTATTATGATCCCCGGAAGATGCAAATTTCCGGTCCCCGCCAGGCTTGGCCACCTCATCAGCAGATTTGTAATTAAATGTCGGGTAAATACCCCTCCGCTGATCGAATAGCTTCCCCCGCAGCGTCTCACCGGGAAAGTAGACCGTGGCCAGCAGACGGGGCTCAAGGTTCTGGCCTTGCCAGAGGTCGGCCAATTGATTATACCGTTTGGGCGTTCCGTCGGCATTGGTGACATCCAGTATGCCAAAACGCTCTACAAGCTCCAAAGTCGGATAAGCCCGGGACAGACCATCGCCCGTCATATAGTTCATACCGCTGTTGGGCGACATGGTGGCATCCCAGCTGTGCATACGCTCCGACTCACCACTAAAATAGTCCCTTGTAAGAATATTTTCAGGACTTTGGACGTCCAGGAAAAGGTCGGTGTAGTTGGTCAGCTTATCCGCCACCTTTCTATAGAGGGAATAGTGTCCTTCCAGCAGTTTGGCCGCATCGATGGCCTTCTGATAAAACCCGGCCGCTTTGTCCGCACTGATACCGACAAAGCCCTGGTCACGGGCGGCGCCACCGACAAAGTTCTGAGAACCGTACTTGGCAATAGAGCCCGCATACAACATGGCCCTTGATTTCAAGGCCGCCGCCCCATATTTGTCCGCCCTGCCCGTCTCATTGGTGGCCGGCATGGTATTCCAGGCCGAATCCAGATCGTCCCCGATAAAATTCCATACGTCCTCCTCTTTATCCCTCGGTACCTGCAGATCCTTTATCGACTGCTGAGGATAATTCTGTACATTCTTGATGATTGGTATGCCTCCGTAACGTTTGGCCAGCGCAAAATAATAGTAGGCCCGGAGAAAGTGCGCCTCGCCGATCAGATTTGCCACAGTGGCCGCCGGATAATTTTTGGCATATTTCGGCAGGGTCTCCAGTAAATAGTTCACCGCGCGGATGTCATCATAAGGCCAGTAACCAAATCCATTGCCGATGTCCATACCTCCGTAAGGACCTACCATTTCACCACAGGCGCCACCCGCATGATAAAAATGTTCCCATTCATGGTGAAGATTGAACCCTCCTTCACCCGCGTTCCTTCCCGCCGGCCGGTAGGTAAAATCCTCGATGGGGAGTTTGCGATACACTTGCGCCAGGTAGGTCTCGATACCCGCCTGACTGGAAAAGATCTGATCATCGCTAAGGATGTTGGGTGGCAGGATATCCAGCTTTTGACAGGACGAAAGCGCCGCCAATCCTATAATAAATACAGCAAGTAACTTTTTCATATTTTTTATGTTCACAGGTTTTAGAGTGAAATATTGGCGCCGACATTAAAGGTTCTGTTCAACGGGTATTTGTAACCGCCCAGACCAAAGTTGAAGTCTCCGCTGGGTATCTGTCCCGGATGTTCCGGATCGACGCCATCCAGACCCGTAATGGTGAACAGGTTGTAAGCATTGACATATACCCGGCAGTTCTTGATGCCTGCTTTGCTGAGGATGATGCGGGGGATGGAATATCCCAGCTCCAGGGTCTTCAGCCTGACATAGGTGGCATCCATCACACCCTTTGTGGTATTATTGATCTGGTCATACTTATATCCCATGGAAGGATATTTTCCAGGCACCCACTTGGTGTTCGGATCATAAACATTGTCGCTCGGATTGACCGTATGCCAGCTGTCCAGGAACTTTTGCATGGCGCTCCCGCCATACATCAAAGGCTCGACATATTGCTCCGCAAGCTCGGTCCAGAACCCGGTGGCGCCGGCAAAATAAGCGCTCAGGTCAAACCCTTTATAAGTCAGGTTGAAATTAAACCCAAAGTTCATGATGGGCAGGTTCACCGCCGCGATGGGATGATAGTCATCCCCATTGATGACACCATCTCCATTCCAATCCTGCATATAGTAGTCACCGGGCAGCACCGTATTATTTCCGCCCCCTGTATTCACCGAATGATTGTAGATCTGGTTATAGCTGGTGAACTGGCCGCCATAATCGACGCCCCACCAGATGTCTGTATACCTGCCGGACAAATTGTTCCTCCATGCCTGATACGAATTACCCGCTTTCCCTTCTATATGGGTTCTCCATTGGGTACGCGCATAGGAAAGGTTGCCGCCGATGTTGATACCCAGGTCGCCGATCCTGTTCCTGTGGGACAAGGCCAGCTCCCAGCCCTGCGTCCTGTTAGAATTAAGATTCTCCTGAGGCAGGTTGACACCCACCGTACCGGGTAAAACAGCCAGCCGCGTAGCTGGTAATCCATCCTGATCCCTTCTGAATACTTCAAAGCTTCCATCGATCTTCCCTTTCAATATACTAAAATCAAGACCTATATTAGTCGTATGCGACGTATACCACGTCAGGTCAGGATTGATCAGGCCCCTGTTGGCGGAGCCATTCACAAACTGTCCGCCGAACATATACCCCAGCGGCTTTTGGTCAGCCGGGTCCACAGTAGGATAGGTAAAGCCCGAGACATATTGGAAGACTGTTTGATTGTCCCCATCATACCCCAGCGCACCATAAGACCCGCGCAGTTTCAGGTTGCTGACGATGTTGGGAGACACCAGCTGCTGGAAAAAAGGCTCCTCGCTTACACGCCAACCTACCAGGCCGGCAGGAAAAGTACCCCAGCGGCGGGGACCCGGCGCAAATTTGTTGGAAGCATCCCGGCGAATGGTGAATTCCGCCAGATATTTTCCTTTGTAATCATAATTCACTCTACCCAGATAGGCCCTTGTAGCCACGTCATTGACGCCGCCGGCATCTGTGTAGCCTCTGGCATTGTTGGGATCTCCGCCGAAGAGATAATCCACAGGCAATGCCACATTGCGTTGTGCGGAGAAATTATCATCCTTTGAATGAGTCTGTTCATATACCAGGAGCACATTCACATTGTGGTCCCGGGCGAAAGTATGTACATAGTTAAGCGAAAGATGCCCCAGCGTAGACTCGTTGTTGCCGTAGTTGCGGTTCAGCGTCCCCGTTCCGCTGGCAGGGTCTGCGTTGACGGTAGAAGGCTTATACGAACTATCCGTCGGGTCGTACGAATATAAAGTATACGTCTTCCGGCGCGCTGTATTATCGTTGATATTGTACCCATAATTGAACATGGCCCTGGCCTTCAACCCCGTGATATAGGGTATGTCGTACTCCAGGCTCAGTTGGCCCTGAATGTTCTTGCTTTTGCCGATCTTGTACCCCACCCTGCCCGCATCTGTCATGCCCACAGGATTGGCATTATCGGGCATCACATTCAGGTAGTCATGGTTGTTATTGGCATAGATCTGGTTGATGGGTATCTGGTTCCAGGTATATTTAAAGACAGTCCAGAGGTCCTGGTAGGGAGAGTTCTTATTGTCCATATATCCCGAGACAAGAGCTTGCGCACGCAGCCTGTCCGTGATCTTTACATTGACATTGGACCGTACGTTCCAACGGTCATAGTTCAACGACCCGGACTTATACAGACCATCCTGCTTCATATAACCCAGACTAAAAAACATACTCACCTTATCACTGCCGCCGCTGATATTCAGGTTGTGCGTCCATTGCGGCGTCACCGTGTTAAAGGCGGCGTCGATCCAGTCCGCGCCGACATATTTCCCATCGATCCAGGGCTTGATATTCTCATATGTATAGGCAGGTTTGTCATTGCCAAGGAAATTGTTGCCAAAATCCCTTTTCACTTTCTCATTGGTCAGCATCATATAATCCACCGGTCCTACCCCCTTGGGCATGCCCAGAAATTGCTGCCAGCCCTGGTTGAAGGAATAGTTGATGTCGTATTTGCCGTTGCGGTTGCTGCCTTTCTTGGTCGTCACAAGGATGACCCCGTTGGCGGCCCGAACCCCGTACACCGCTGCTGCAGCATCTTTCAGCACCGAAATACTTTCGATCTCACTCGGGTCCATCCTTTCGATGCCTCCCCTGGGCACCCCGTCGATGACGACCAACGGAGCCGCGCCAAACCCACGGATATCAAAACTATTCTCATAACCACCTGGCTCAGCCGTCCTTTGGACCATACGCAAGCCAGGCACTTTGCCCGTCAGCATGTTCAGGACGTTCTCGTTCTTTGTCACCGCCACTTCACTACCCTTCAACTGAACGACGGAGCCCGTCAATGTCACTTTTTTCTGGGTGCCGTAACCCACAACAACAACTTCCCCCATATCCTTCCCGCCGATGTTCATCACCGCATTGATCACACCCCGGTTACCTATCTTCTCTACGATATCCTTGTACCCCACATACGAAATGGTGAGCGACGTGGCCCCGGAGGGAACATTGATGGAATACTCGCCTTTTTCATCGGTCACCGCAGATACCCGGGCGGCGCCGGCGCCCGCCGATACGGTGGCTCCGGACAATGGGTTGCTGTCCTTCGCATCCGTTACTCTTCCCTTGATCGTTTTTTGCTGTGCAGCTGCCCACAAGGGAAGAATAAATAGCAGCATGAACAAGCGCTTCGTTAATTTTGATCTCATAGCATTTTATATGTTAGATTTTAAGGAATTACAAATGACCTTCTCCTGTCCCCCACGTCTTGTTGGGCTTAGGCCCCATCTCCAGCACCAGGCTGCCTCCATTCATCAGCTGCTGATGCGTAAACCAGGGCGTCTTCAACTCTTTTCCATCCATCGTGGCGCTTTGGATATATTTATTGACCACCGAACAATTATGTGCCGCAAGCGTAAATCGTTTCCCGTTGCCAAGCTGTATCGTCACTTTGCTGAACACAGGGCTGCCGATGGTATACACGGGAAGCCCGGGCGTAACAGGATAAAATCCCATGGAAGAAAAGACGACAAACGCGCTCATACCACCCCCGTCCTCATCACCCGGGATACCAAAAATGTTGTCCTTGAACCAGGTGTCCAGCAGGAATCGTATACGCTTCTGCGTTTTCCACGGAGCGCCTGTATAATTATATAAATAAGGGATATGAAAGCTGGGCTCGTTCCCCATGGAGAACTGTCCTATCAGCCCCGTCGCATCCGGGAACTTGCTCCAGAATTCCGGCTTCGGCCTGTCCAAACCCTCTCTGAATAATTGATCCAGCCTCTTCTCCATCTTTTCCTTGCCCCCCATCAGACTGATCAACGCCGGGATGTCCTCCTGCACCTGCCATAAATAAGTATAACCATTATTCTCATCGTAATAATCACGCCCGCCGGGACCACCGTCGAATTTCGGATCGATATCGATCCAGTTGCCCTTGTCATCCTTCGGAAGGAACATCTGTTTGTCCGGGTTCCAGAGATGCCTATAATTCTCCGCCCGCCGGCCAAATATCTCCTGCTCATCCTTCCTTCCAAGATCCATTGCCAGCTGACTTACAGCCCAGTCGTCGTAGCTGTGGCCAAGAGTGATGGCGACAGCCTGCCTCCGTTCGAATTCATGGACCCTGCTTTCCGTTTCCTTTTCGCCGATACGCAAGGCCGGAAAATAACCCGCCGTATGATAAAAATCGTCGAGCGCCGTCTTTTTGCCATTCCGCCACGGCAACAGCGTCGCCTCCATAGAATTCTTTTTCATCCCCTCATACGCTTTATCTATATCGAACCTCTTCAAACCCTTGCGGTAAGCGTCCAGAAATACAATAGAAGAATGGAACCCGTTCATACAGGCATGATCGCCAAACAATACAGGGAAGGTCGGCATCCAGCCCCCCTGCTCGTACATACGGACATACGATTGCAGCATGTCCTCTTCCTGCGATGGATTCAATATCATACGCAGCGGGTGCAACGCCAGATACGTATCCCAAACCCAGTCATCCGTATAAAAAGGACGGCTGTCCTTATGCACCTGCTTGTCAAAACCACTGTAATAGGCCCCGTCTTCCGTGATATCCACCATCCTTTCGCTGCACCTGTAAAGCGCTGTATAAAAACTCCTTTTTTGTGCCTCCGTCCCGCCTTCCACGCTCACCTGACCCATCGCTTGCTCCCAGGTACTCTTGCCTTCATCCGACAGGGATGAAAAATCCTTATGCGACAACTCTTGCTCAAAATGCTGCTTGGCGGCATCCACACTAATATAGCTGATGGCATATTTGAACTCCACCCGCCTTGTCCCCCGCGGCCAGCGTATCCATGCCCTGGCATCCGCCGACTCGATGACCTTACCTTCCGTCACCCGCCCATTGTCGATAACCCCTGCCTTGCCATCGCCGCTAAATACGCCATACATGTATACCTTTATATCTCCATTATATATTTCCATCCCGGTGACCTCACCCGCAGATAAAAAATTCCAAAGGGCCCTGCCCCCGTTGTAAACACCCAACAGCAGCGCCGGCTCACTGGACGACGGGAACTCCATCCGGAAATACCCGGTCTTTTTACCTGGGGTAAACTCCACCGTTATCTCATCATCAATTAAAAAAGTAGAATAATACCAGGGCCTGTTGACCTCCAGCTCATGGTCCCAGGTCATACGCCCCTTCCAACTGCCCGGCGTCACCTCCCCGATGAATGGTTTCAGAGAAAACACCTGCCCCAGACGGTGAGAGACGATGGTAAGAGGAAAAGCACCGATCTGATCGTCAAAATAATCCTTACGGTCAGGGGCAAATCTGATCAGTTGATGGGGAAGATGCACCAGCGGACGGGTAGGTTCAAGCAACTGACCCACATTCCCGATCCGAGGGTCTATATATATCGCCCCATTCTCCTGGGCGGAAATAATACAGGGTAAGGCCATAATCAAAAGGATTATGGCAGATATATTATACCATGCCTTCATTTTAAAACGGGTTTTATCTTTTAGATCACTGGTGACAAACACCCTTCAAAACAAAAGGCAAAAAGATGGAAAGGAAAAAAGATCCGTCTTTCCGGACATGTATAAGACGGTGGTAGAAATGAGGCCAGGGGATGTCTTTTCATACAGCAGTTTTTCGTTAAGAGTTAATGTCTGCGCCCTTCGTCAGAGCTGCATCGAACCATCGGTTCGTCTTGACACGAAATTGCCGGAAAAGCATTAATTAGGGGGTTAATAAACCTATTAATGAAGAAATTTATTTAATTAATTTTACAAATGAATGAAAACCAATACATTCCTATTCTACTTTCAATCCATTCACCGGATTGGACACAGCTACTTTTCTTATCTGGGTAGCCACTGTCGCCAGTACCACCAGGGAAATGGTCAACATAATAATATATGGTCTGGTGACATTGTCGGCAATATTCCGGAGTTTTGCGCCCAACACCTTCCAGATGCTGAACTCCCTGACCCTTCCCGCCACATTCAACCGCACCAGTCCATACATCTTCCTGGTATCCACCGTCAAAGGGAATGTCGGGATACAACACCGCCCACCGCGCCTGCACTGACTTATAGGTCTTATCCATTGAGCCCGGACGCACTTTCATAGCCAGATAATGGTAATGCTGCTCATCAGCCATTATAAAAAGGGTCGGCTTCATTTTCACAAAAAAGCTGTGGCTGTAAAAATCCTTCACCACACCAATGACCCGGTACTGGGCACTATCCATCCTGAGCGTCTGCCCGACGGGGTTCTTCAACCCAAGACTTCTTAAAAAAATACTATACATCGCAGCTGGCTATCGCGGCGCAAACACCTCCTCCAGCTTCCTCGTCAGTTCCACCCCCCGCAGACTCCTCGCTACAATCCTTCCATCCGGATCAATAAGAAAATTATTGGGGATCCCTCGTACCCCATATTTCCGCACAGCATCCCCTTCCCTTCCTTTCAGATCACAAACGTTCGTCCAGGTCAAATGGTCGTTTACAATAGCCTGTCTCCACATAGCCTCCGTTATCCGTTCATCCAACGAAACCCCCAGCACGACAAACCCCTTATCTTTAAAAGATTGATATGCCTTTACGACATTGGGATTCTCTTCCCGGCAACCCGCACACCAACTGGCCCAAAAATCCAAAAGCACGTATCTCCCCTTGAATTCGGAGAGCCGCACCAGTTTACCGGTCGTATCGGGCAGCGCAAAATCGGGTGCTACGGCGCCAACCAGCGTTTGCGTTACTGCCAGCATACGACTATGCACGTATCGTCCCTTGGGTGATTGCAGCAGAGGAGGGGACAAATTTTCAATAAGCCTCATAAATTCCCTGTAATCAGCCGGCGTATAGGTATTATTGTAGCCGGCCACCTGGCTCAGCAGATCCAAGCTTAATACGCTCCCGGGCCGACGGCCGGCATATTCCCGGATATACTGCACATATTGAGCAAATAATTTCTCTATATCCGATTGCAGCCTTGACGATACAGCCGTATCCTGGGCTTGCTCAGCGGCCTTGCCCATCTGTGACATCCTTTCATATATATGATCTGTGGAAGCCTCAAATTCCATGTACTCCAGTTGAGTCGCCGATCCTTTCACCCGGGCATACTGCAACGAGTCAGCCCGGCCCGTGATAGTAATAACAGCATTCTCTAAATAAAAAGAAAGCCAGCTCATATCGCTGGTGGAATCCCTTAAAAAAAGACCTGCTTTGGAGGGCAGCACACTGGTTACACCGGTAAACCGGAAACGTCCGTTGATCACTGCAGCGGAGTCCGGTATACCACCAAAATGCGCACTATTCGTGTCCGAGATCCTTGCCAGGTAAATAAAAGGGGAACGCAGCCCCTTGATATATCCATTGATGACAAATCCCTTTGGTTTCAGGACGCTCCTTTTAGTCTGCTGATAAGAGGGTATGCTAATAATAAGCAGGTACCACAGTATGAGATAAGTTTTAAACATATTAATATCCGTTATTATTGGGTAATAAATTGGGGTTGGCGCTGATGGCTTTTTGCGGTACAGGATAAAGTACGGCGGTAGATTTCCAGGTGGGTTTGATCGCTCCCAGTACGGCGTCCGCCCTGCCGGTACGTTTCAGGTCGAACCAGCGATGACCATGTTCCAAAAAAAGCTCTACCCTTCTTTCCTTTTCAATGGCCAGCAGCATAGATGCCTGGTCATTAGCCGTAGTACCGTTGAGCCCCGCTCTGTGGCGGATCGCGTCAACGTCTTCTTCCGCGCCGGAAAGGTTGGACTGCTGAGCCCTTGCTTCGGCGCGTATAAGGTATTGCTCCGCCAGACGAAGTACCATCTGGTATTCCGGTGTACCGCCGGTAGGCGTAGCGCTCAGCTTGTATTTAAAGGGGTAGTAATAGATGGTGCCGCCCGCATCAAAAGGCTTTATCCAATTAACCTTTCGTTGGTCATTCGCTTCAAAAGCATCCACCAGGTAGCTGGTCAGCACAAAAGTAGGTTCATCGTTCCCATTTATGAAATTATAGCCTTCGTAAGAGAACCCGTCATTTGTTTGGCAGCCGATGGTATTGAATTGCCAGATGGCTTCACCGCTGTTCGCAAGAAAAACAGCGTTCAGGTCCGGCAGGAGGGTGTACAATTGTGTATGGTCAATCACTGCCCCGGCCTGCACTTCTGCCTCTGCCCAATGGCCGGTATACAGGTAAACCCTGGCCAGCATGGCAGTTGCAGCCCACTTATTCACCCGGCTCCGATCATCATTATTGAAGCCATAGTCCTCCGGCAACAGTTGTTGGGCCTCTTGTAAATCCTCAACAATCTGCTGGTATACAGCCTCCACCGGCGTACGGGGCAACAATGCTGTTTTTGCAATGTCCGTTTCCAGGATGAGAGGCGCCTTACCGTAAAGATTGATCAGGTAAAAATGACAAAAGGCCCGCATAAAAAGGGCCTCCCCCTTCAATTGCTTTTTTAGATCGGATGACACCTGCGTGCTGGCGTTAAGCCCTTCAATGATCGCGTTGGCCTGGTAGATCGCAGCATACATATCACTCCAGGTCTGCAGCACGATATTATTGCCCGTTGCCAGCGCATTATTCCTGAATTGACTATACGTAGCCCCTTGCAACATATAGAATTCGTCGGCGGAATGACCGGTAATCACCCGCAGCCTCGACTGAAAGGTCCGGGTCGCATACATGGAGGCATACATGCCGGCCACGGCCGATTGCGCATTATTGTCACTTGCAAATACTCTGTCCTGTGCCAGTTCGTTCCTGGGCGAGCCCGTATCAAGGTATTTCCGGCAGGAGAATAGGCTGGAGACTATCAGCAACAGAGACAGTAAATTGATTATTTTATTCTTTGAATACATACATCTCTTTTTTAAAACGAACATTGAATCCCGGCTGTAAGCATGCGCAGCGGCGGCAAGGTGATGAGCCCATAGCTGCTCGTTTCAGGATCGTATCCCAGGTAATGGGTAAAGGTCAGCAGGTTCTGACCCCGTAAATAAAGGCGGCATTGCAGCATCTTCATACCCCGGATCCAGGACGTGGGGAATGTATAAGAGAATGAAACATTCTTCAGCCGCACATAAGAGGCGTCGCTAACCATCGCATCGGAGGAGATCGCATTTTGATAGCTGTCGTACGCGGGCATGCCGGGCGTAGTGCTGGCCCAAAAAGGACTGGTCAATACCGCCACCGGCTGGTTAGCCATGCTCCCTTTGGGACCATCGTATGTCTGTGCCAGCATGTTGAAATCCCTTTTACGGACAAACTGTACAAAAACATCCAGTTGCCAGCGTCCATAGCTGAAACTGTTCTGCATACCTCCGTAGTAAGACGGATCGTTGGAGATACCCACCTGGTCGCCGATCCCATTAGCCGCCATCCCAAATTGCAATACGCCGTCTTTAATTTTATCCTCGAACTTAGCTTCGCCCGTTGAGGGGTCGATACCCAGGAAATGGTATACGGGCAGGAGGTTCAATGACTCCCCTATCACATGGTCCCTTGCATAGGCTGAGCCGGCGATCCCCGGAAAAGCCAAAAGCCTGTTCCTTGGCAGCGTCAGATTGAAGGCAGATGTCCAGGTTAAACGATCGTTCTTTATATTGGTAGTGCTCAGTTCGAATTCCCATCCCGTGTTTTGTACGAGGGCGGGAAGGTTGGCCTGGTAAGTGCTGAACCCCGATTGCGGTGATAAGGGAAAGTTCACCAGCTGATTGCCGCATCTGTTACGGAACCAGGCAATGGATACAGACACCCGTTCCTTTAAAAAGGACATCTCCAGGGCAGCCTCGAGTTTCTTGCTGGTCTCCCAACTATAATCAGGGTTGCTGATACGGGTGGGCGACAATCCTGTAGTACCGCTATACACCTGGAAAGTGGGCTGGTAAGTGGACAGGTACCCATAATCGCTGATCTGGTCATTCCCCACCACCGCATAGCTGCCTCGTAGCTTGCCTTGGTCCAGCCAGGGGAAATGAACCTTTACCCCCCGTTCGTTCGAGAACAACCACGCTCCGCCCAGGGCCCAGAAATCACCATATCGTTTTTCCGGTGCAAAACGCGTGGAACCATCTCTGCGAAAAGTAGCGTTCAGGATATATTTATTATCCAGATTATAATTCGCCCTGGCAAATACAGATTGATATCTATAATTTATATAGGTTGATACGATCGTATTTCGTTTCGCCGCGGCAGGGCTTTCCATCAGGTCCTCAGTACCAAAATCAAAAGCCCGTATCAGCGTCCCGTCAGTGACATTTTGTTGCCAGGTAGCGCCTGCCAGCAGGTTTAGCTTGCCTGTCGCCAGGGTGTGGTTGTATTCTACCTGCGGCTCCAGGATATAGCTGTTGAATTGATTATTGGAAAAGTTGGCGTCATTGGTGGGAGACATGCTCGGATCTTTACTGATGGCAGGTTCTTTATCAACTTCGATAATACCATATTGACTGTAGCCTGCGCTTATTTTTAAATTCAGGTCGGGCAGTACAGTATAGCGCAATACCGCATTGCTCACCAATGTCCTGGTCGTGCTCCGGTAGGGTTGCAGCAGGATTCCCATTGGGTTGGTTACGACCTGCCAGTTAACCTTGCCATTCTTTTCATATAACGGGAAGTCGGGTGGCAAACCATATACACTGCTGGTAATATCCATATTGGTAGCCTTGTTCTCATCGGCGGTGAATCCTGCCGATAAGGTAGCGCGAAATCGCTTGTCCGGAGAGTTATGCTCTATATTCAAATGCGCCCCTCCGCGGGTATACCCCAGACTTCCCGGATATACACCTGTCTCATGACGATAGGCGCCGCTAAATAGAAATCTGGTATGGGCATCGCCCCCCGAAAGAGCGGCATTCGCATCCGTCACCTTGGAATTGTTACCGAGAAAGTATCTGTTAAAGTCGGTATATTTTGTCGTATCCCATTCCAACAGGTCCGGCGCAGAGAACCCATCCGGGGTCAGGCCATCGTTGGCAAAGGCATCATGCCGTAACCGCAGGTATTGCCGGGCGCTTAACATTTTCGGAGCCCTTGTAATATGCCCCAGACCTCTGTACATATTGAGATCCAGCCGGGTCTTCCCCTCTTTCCCTTTTCGCGTGGTGATAAGCACTACCCCATTGGCGGCACGTGAGCCATAGATAGCCGTGGCATCTGCGTCTTTCAGCACATCGATGCTTTCAATGTCGGCGGGATTGATACTGTTGAAAGGACTTGCAAATATATCGAAGGTCAGCGATGAGAGACTGCTGCCGGGAAAAGGTACTCCATCGACAATATACAAAGGGTTATTGCCCGCGCCAATGGAATTACGTCCCCGTATCTGTATTCGCGCCCCTGTACCCGGCACCCCGCTTTCCTGCTCCACGTAAACTCCGGCGATCCTCCCGGACAACGCTAGCAATGGATTAGCCACCGGCTGTTTTTCAATATCAGCCGCCTTTAGCGTACCCGTATTACCCGTGCTAAACCGTTTGGTCGTAGTCCCGTATGCAATGATCTGTACCTGGTCAAGCCTGGACTCCGTATGTTGCAGCAGAACAGATAACCTGCTCGTCAAATGCCGGGCGCCAATAGTCAGTTCCCGCGTGATGTATCCAACAAAACTGATGATCAGCACGTCTCCTTCATCAACGTTTATGGAAAACTGTCCGCCGGCATCAGTGCTGGTTCCCTGCGAAGTTCCCCGTATCCTGACAGAAGCCCCTTCCAGCGGGATACCCTCAGCATTGATGACAATGCCCTTCATCAGCGTTGCTGAACGTCCCCTCACAGCAGACGGATCCGCCATCACAGTCTGGACCTTACGCGAGAGGATAATGGCTTTGTTCCGGATAGAATATGCAAAGGGCTGGTTCCTGAATAAGGCGTCCAGAAAAGTCTCCAGTTTCATTTGATACGCCTCGATGGTGACAGGTTTGGCGCCGGCCATCAATTCGACAGTGTAAAAGAAAACATAACCTGTTTGCTGCTTCACGGCATCGAGCACCCGCTCGAGAGGAACATTCCTGGCTGAATAAGTTACGGTTTGCGAAAAGCCGCCCCCATCCGCTTTTAGCACAGCGAGGATCAGGAGAACAACAATAAGTCTCATTAATACAGTGTTTTGGTTGTAGATGAACGGGAATATTTATTACTCTATGATGAGGGTCCGGCCATCGATATGGCACCTGACCTCCATGTCGCGCAACGTAGCAAGCACCTGGGATAGGGTCAGGTCCCGCGGTAATTCTCCTTTGAAATGCAGCAAGGGCGGTTTTTTTTCATACTTCACTGTAATATCATACCACCTGGCTAATTGAAACATAATGGTACGCAGATCGACCCCGTTGAAATTAAACCGTCCGTTCTTCCATGCTGTCACCTGTTCCACGTCGGCATTTTGTACCTGCCGTAAAGGAATGCCATCTCCCGCCTGCGCCTGCTGGCCTGGAGAAAGGATCACCTGGCTGCCTGCACGGCTCACACGCACGCTTCCCTGCAACAGTGTCGTTTTTATAGCTCCTTCATCCATATAGGAGTTGATATTGAAATGAGTGCCCAGCACTTCTACTTCCATATCATTCACTTTAACAAAGAATGGTCTGGCAACATCTTTAATCACTTCGAAATAGACTTGTCCGGTAATGGTGACCCGTCGTTCTTTCCCACTGAACGCCGTAGGATACGTAATGGAAGATGCCGCATCCAGCCAAACATCTGTACCATCCGGCAATTGAACCTTGTATTGCCCTCCACGGGGAGTAGACAGTGTATGGTATACCACAGAATCTCCATTCCCGTTATAATCTAACGAGCCATGCCGGTTGATCACCTTCAATTCCCCATCTTGTAAAAGAGAGCCCTGGGCGCTGTCGAGCAGTATCTTCCTGCCGTCTGAGAGGGTTAATTCAGCACGGTCACGACCAGGTAATACATCCTGCGCCCTTTGTTTGCCGGCGTCTGCCAAAGATGCCGGCTCCTGTTTTTTCCCCGTCAGGAATACCATCGCCGCAGTGGAGATGCCGGCGATAAAGACAGCCGCGGCAGCCCACCAACGCCAGTGCCTCTTCAAAAGACGAATACGCCCTCCTTCAGGACTAGCTATTTTTATAACCTTGTCAGCCGCCAGGATCTGATCTATATATTTGTCCCAACGCTCCGGATTGATCTCGGGTTCCGTGGTCACCATCTCTTCGTGAAATCCGCTGGCCCTCAGAAAGGCTGTTAGTTCCGCGTCTTCCTCCCCCGTAATGGATTGATCAAGCCGGCGTTCCAGGAGATAAATAAATCGCTGTTGGTCCATTGAAACTAGATATATATTTATAAGACCAACAAGAAATGAAGAAGCACTATCAGGAATTCCACTTTTTTTGTAAATAATATAATAAACAACAGGAGGTAACCTCTTTCCTCAAGTTTCTTTCGTATGGACCTTAGTGCGGCTGCCAGCGTATTTTTGACAGTATGGATGGATAAATGAAGTTCTTCGGCGATTTCCGTCACCTTCATGGATTGTTCCCTGTTCATCCGGTAGATAGTCCTGCGTTGAGCGGGCAATTCTGTCACCGCCTGTTGTATGACGGCCAACATCTCCCGAACATAAAGCCCGCTTTCTGTAGGGTCTTCGGTCAAGGGTTGACCCTCCTGGTGCCGGTGGATGGCCTTACGGGCCGCTATATTCCTATTGATCCAGTTATGAGACTGGTTGGCGACGATCCTATAGATCCATGCCCGGGGATATTCCACCTCCGGCAACTTGTCGCGGTAAAGCCATACCCTTAAAAAGGATTCCTGGATAATATCATCTGCAAAAGTATCCGATCCGGTAAGTTTTACCAGGAATGGCGCCAGCATCCGGGCGTATTGCGTATATAATTGACGGAAAGCGGATTCATTACCCTCTGCAATTTGCCGGAACAGCTCTATTTCGTTATGTAAATATTCTTTTACCAATCAGAGACTCCGTCAAAACTACAACTAATTCTTCATCTCTTCGAAGTCCCTGGTCAAACTACCGGGATGACTGGTAGATCCACCATACTATCTTTCAAACCTCACAATAGTATAAGAATGGGCAGTGAAAGAACGGATAAGATCATCTCCCGTCCACCTCTCCTGCGTCTTCCTTGTTGCCGTCCCTGCCGGGTCCGCCGGTGTATTTTCATCACCCAACGCACCCGCCAGCGTATAGACCACTACATCCGGTTTCTTCCCCGGAAAATTTTCCACCGTAATACGGGTGCTGACAACCTCAGACGTCGTATTCACCACATGAATGACCAGCACCTTGCCGTCCGCGCTTCGGGTAGCCGTGACATCCAGAGCCCCCTCCGTATGGTCAGCGACCCTTAAAGGCTGGTGATTGGCCGCTGCCATCTGCTGGGCATAATAAGGCGGCATGCCCCACACCTGCGAAGACGTAAAAAATATCTGTCCCTGATCCCAGTCATTATCGTTCTGTCCATAGGGTTGTAAAGCATTGGCAGGACAAGAGGTCATGACAAAGTCCCCATGACGGCGTACGGCATTCAGGGTCGTCGCATGCCCCAACGCCCTTTGCAGATTATGCAGTCCCCCATTCTCTTCAAATATGGCGCATCTCAAGGTTGTATTTGGGTCCCATTGATAAAAAAGGTCCTGCATTTTCTGAAGGTTCCTGTCCACGGTAGTTCCCGCTGCCGCCTCGTCAGCGTCGGTATGCAGGTCCCAATAGGCCGCCCTTCCGTTGATCCCCCGGAAAACACGCTCCATATTGGGGGAATTCGGCCTCCACCAGGCAGCACAAACCACACGCATCCCCGTATCTTTTTCATGAATGGCATTGTATAAGGTGTTGAACCGCTCTACATAGTGATCATAGTCCGCAGCATGATCTCCCCAGATCACTTCTTCATTCCCGATCTCTATATGATGCAGCTTATATGGATGAGGATGACCTTCGGCAGCCCGCCTTCTTCCCCAGACGGTTGACGTGTCGCCCGTAAAGTATTCTACCATATCGCCGACGTCCTCCGGCGTTTCCTCTACATTGATAGCAAATACAGGTTCAAATCCCGCCGCTTCGCAAAATTTGACAAACTCGATGATCCCAAAGCCATTGGAAGTATACGGATACCAATGGCCCCTATAAGGAGGACGTTTATCCGGGGCGCCCGTCATGTTCTTCCACCGGTATTCCCGGGCATTTACCATGGTGCCTCCATACCGCAAAAAGGTAAGACCTTCCGTTTGCATCATCGTTCCTATATCCCGTCTGAATGGAAGCCCCTTGAATTGATCCGGCCCAGAAGACATCAACGATGCCTGGTCCACCCACAACTTGCCTCCACGGATATATAGGGCAAAACGCGCATGGGCATCCGTAGCATTGGACGTCATGGAGAAAACATGTTTACGCCAGGATGCGGCGACATTTGTAACCCTGGCCGTAGCATAGGTCCTGCTACCGTCCGCGCTTTCCAGGGCAACGGTCACGGGGCCCTTCAATTGCCGCCCCTGCAGATACACGTACCCTTCATATCGCCAACCGTTTTGGACTCCAATCCCCCAATGATTGAGCCCGCTGTTGACGATCCCTACGCTTCCACTACCCTTCCTGAATTCCACTGTCTGGGATTGTCTGCCCGTATACGCATGGGACGTATCGATCGTATATGAACCCTCGGCATTTACCTGGACCGCATCCCAGCAGGCGCTTACCTGGATGACAGGTATGGTCGTAAACACATTCCTGGTAACCGTGTTTCCCATGCCGATCGTTATATTTTTAAAGACAACGGCTGCATTCTCCGTACGTAAACCTACCTTTCCCTTCAGCAACGGGTCGTGTGCGTCGGTATGATCGATCACAGGCGTGGTCGCTCCATTGATATACACCATTATATGAGGTCCCTGCATGCGTATGCTGAAATGTAGACTGTCCCCTGGGTCCGACCCCATCTCGCCTTCGGCCAGCCGCTGCCAATTGTGCAGGTATTTACCCAGGACGACCCGTTTGTCCCGTCGTGACACATTTACCGCATACCCGTCAAGCCCATCCCGGCCCGATCGCTCATTCGCAACCCGGAAGAGCAGCCCCGCATTCCGCCCCCTGTCGGTGAATATGACATCGGCTTCAAAAAAACCATCCACAACCATCGGCGTATTCCGGATAAGCTTATACCCCGGCCCGGCACTGGAAGGCACGCCGCCACCGCCGATACGCCATTCTCCTTTGAGCATCGCCCATCCATCAAAACCCGCCGGGGGAGCAGGCTCTTCAAAACTTTCTCCATATAGACGCTGATCATACAGCCCCCCATACACTTCATGGTTGACATCCTCGATACATGATCCATACAAAGACCCGGGGATCTTATTGATGATAGCAGACGCATCTATCACGATACGGGCCTGTTGCGTGTACCCGCTCACTGAAAACAAGGTCAGCCAACAGACAGAAAGACAGCAGATATTTTTCATAAAGCGTAATCTACTGAATGATCCCGCCTACCGCCCATATTCATCAACGGAGTGCAAGAAAAGGGTAAATTAGTTCAAAAAAGAGGCTGGCTTTCGTCTCAAATTGCATACATGAAAAATTCCACAATAGCGATTTGGTTTCTCTTCCTCTCTCAATCATGCCCGGCTCAATCCAACCCCGCGGACGATCATATTATACATCCCCTGCCCCTCGACAAAGTCCGGGTAGAGGACTCCTTCTGGAGTCCCAGACTACGGTTATGGAGTTCCACCACCACATATGACGTGTTTGATAAGCTGGAAGGAAAATATGAGCCCGATAGACCCGATATCATCGCTGAAAAAGCCAAACTGGGCAGGACCCGGAATGCGTTGCTGAACTTCGATCTCATCGCACAAGGCAAGAAAGACACCCAAACCCACGACGGTCCGCCCTGGTATGACGGGTTGCTCTACGAGTCCATTCGCGGTGCAGCCGACCTCCTGGTCCAACACCCCGATCCGGTGCTCAAAAAAAAGATCGACGGTTACATCGACAGAATCGCAGCCGCCCAGGATGCCGACCCCGACGGGTATATCAACACCTATACAACGCTGATGCGGCCTCATCAACGCTGGGGTACAAATGGCGGCGATGACAAATGGCAGCACGATATCTATAATTCGGGCATGCTGATAGAAGCCGCCGTCCACTACTATAAAGCCACCGGAGAGATCAGCCTGCTAAAAGTGGCCGTAAAGCTCAGTAATTATATATGCAGGGAAATAGGTCCCGCCCCCAAACTGAACGTTATACCTGGTCACGGCGGACCCGAGGAAGCCATGCTAAAACTTTATCAACTTTTTAAAGACAAACCTTCTTTAAAAACCCGCATGGGGATCCCCATAAATGAAACCGACTACCTCCACATGACCAGGTTCTGGATCGAACAGCGGGGCAACTATGGCGAGAAAGATGGCGGCCACGCCAGGAAAAACGACAGCTCCTACAACCAGGATCATATGCCCGTATTACAACAATCCACCATCGAAGGACATGCGGTCCGGGCCACACTGCTGGCCACAGGCCTCACCGCCACCGCCCTCGAAACCCGGGATCCGGATTATGTCCGGACAGCCCATCGTTATTGGGATAATATGGTCGGGAAGAGGATGTTCATCACAGGAGGAGAAGGAGCTATTGCCAACGGCGAACGCTTCGGTGCGGATTATTTTTTACCGGAATCCGCTTACCTGGAAACCTGCGCTTCCATCAGCGCCGGTTTTTTTAGCGAAAGGATGAATGAGTTGGAGGCCGACGGCCGGTATATGGACGAGTTCGAAAGGGTCGCCTACAACAACTTTCTCTCCGGCATATCACTGAACGGGAACCGCTACTTCTATGAAAATCCACTCATCGCAAAAGACCACCGGCGCTGGCAATGGCATGACTGTCCCTGCTGCCCACCCATGATCCTGAAAATGGCCGGCGTCCTGCCCCGGTACATCTATGCCTGCGATGATGAGAGCGTCTATATCAATCTGTTCATCGGCAGCGAAGCCAACCTCACCCTCAAAGGGAACAGGCTGCGCCTGAAGCAAACCACAGCATACCCATGGAAAGGAGGGACAAAGATCCAGGTGACCCCCGCACAGCCCGGGACTTTTTCTATCCACATCCGTATCCCCGGATGGTCACAAGGACAGGAGAACCCCTATGGACTGTATTACTCCCAGACACCGGGACCTGTAACGTTGATGGTCAACGGTAAAAAAATAGCTGTCCGGTCGGTACGGGGTTATGCTTCTATTCAACGGACATGGAAAAGGGGGGACATCATAGAGTTGACGCTTCCCATACAACCCAGACTTGTCAGGGCCTGCGATTCCGTACAAACAATAAAAGGACGGCTGGCCATCGCCTCTGGTCCGGTAGTATACGGTTTCGAAGCCGTCGATAACCCCGGCCTCGAAGATTACCACATCGACCCGGCAAGCCCTCTGACACTGACTTACAAACCCGGGCTGTTAAATGGTATAAACATCGTCACGGGCCATGCAACGGACAACATGGGACAGATGACAAATTTCACCGCTATACCGTTTTATTCCCTGGGGAATCGTCAGCCGGGGTCCGCTTACCGTGTATTTTTCAACAAATAATAACGCATTAAAAATATTTATTATTCATAAATAGGCATAGTCTGCCTATCTTACGATAGTTTTCTTGACTCATAAAAAATATACCAGTATATACCTGTTTATTTTTTATTAAAACACCTATATTTGCATCAGACTTACTATGAAAAAGAAAATAACGGACATTATCAAAATTGATCCCTCTTTGGCAACACCAGTATACAAACAGATCGTGCAGTCCATCTATGACAACATCAACAGCGGGGTGTTGGTCAAAGACGATGTACTGCCGTCCGTAAATAAGATTGCCGAAGAATTCTCACTGGCCAGAGGCTCCGTCTTCAATGCCTACAACGATCTAAGGTCGTCAGGCATCATCGACTCGATACCCGGCAAGGGATACTACGTGCTTAGCACGGATATCAGACAGAACAAGCGGATCTTCCTCCTCTTCAGCACATTTACCCCTTATAAGGAAACCCTTTTTAACGCCCTGCTCAACCATCTGCCAAAGAACTGTATGCTGGACATCTATTTCCATCACCACAGCATCAAAATGTTCGAATCCCTGATCCGGGAACAGGCAGGATATTATAATACATTCATTATCATGCCGGAGATAGCGCCGGAAACCTTATCCATATTGTCCAAACTGGACCCAAAGAACACGTTCCTCCTGGACGTCGGTTATAAAGAATATAAAAAACTGTATCCCGGCATCTATCAGAACTTTGAAAAAGATATTTATTCGATACTGGTGGACAACCAGGACCTGCTGGCTAAATACCAACGGCTGTTCCTGGTCTTTCCGGAAAATGTCCGTACAAAGGATATTATCGCAGGCTTTAATAAGTTCGCCCGGTCACGTTCCCAGACCACCGGGATAAAAAAGGCCATCGATCCTTCCGATGTCCGTGAACACGATGCCTATATTATTATCGATGACAACCATTTGGTGGATATCGTAAAGCTGGCCCGTGAGCGGGGCTGGCAACTGGGACGCGACATCGGCGTTATCTCTTATAACGAAACCAATCTTAAAAGCGTCATCGGCGACGGCATAACCACCATCACCACCGATTTTGAAGCCATGGGAAAAGCCATGGCAGAAATGGTCATTGACGGCGAACACCATACCCTGGAAAATCGCTTCGTCATGATAGACAGGAAGTCATTTTAATTATTGTTTATATCACATGTCAACGATTACAGAACCACGTATAACGCAGATTGGAAAGGAACTGAAAGGCGCCCTGGTCGAGCGCATCGATCGCAAGCTCGGGGACCTTACCGACATATTTCATGACAAGGGAGCGCTTCATCAACTGCCTCCTGACAGGGTGATATACGAAGTCGCTTCCTATTTTCCCGTGC
This sequence comes from Chitinophagaceae bacterium, assembly GCA_017307755.1. Classification (GTDB taxonomy): domain Bacteria; phylum Bacteroidota; class Bacteroidia; order Chitinophagales; family Chitinophagaceae; genus Puia. The sequence goes on from JAFKGQ010000006.1 coordinate 230,034, forward strand.
AGCATGATACAGAAGGCGGCCTTTTTTATGGGATCACCTACATACACCCCGGAGTGGTAGGGAATGAATATTTTATGACCAAGGGACATTTCCACCGGGTACGCAATCGCGGAGAGTACTATTTTACGATGGAAGGAGAAGGCATGCTGATCCTGATGGACGAGCAACGCAAGACATGGGCGGAAAAGATGTACCCCGGCAGCGTGCATTACATTCCAGGTCACGTCGCCCACCGGACGGCCAATACAGGAGATACGGTGCTTTCTTTCAGCGCCGTCTGGCCTTCCGACGCAGGACATGACTATGCCACCATCAGCGAGGACGGTTTTTCTAAGATATTGGTCAGCCAGGACGGCATCCCGACCCTGATTGATAACAGATAATTACTGACACCTGCTATGAATGATGTATACATCGGTATTGACCTCGGAGGTACCCGGATCAAGGCGGGACTGGTAAAGGACGGCGTAATCCTGGACAAACAGATGATATCCTCACAGTCCGCTACAGGGCTGGCATCCAGTTTGCCCGCAGTCAGGTCGTTGATCGACGGGATGTTGCATACACATGCAGACGCAGGACAACTGAAAGGGATTGCCATTGGCTTTGCCGGACTGGTGGACCCCGTCCGGCGGAAGATCCTTAGCACAAACGATAAATATAATGACGCGCTGGACCTCGATCTGGACGGATGGATACGATCCAACTGGAATGTCGGGTGGTATATAGACAACGACGCACGGCTGGCCGCCGTGGGGGAATGGCGATATGGAGCAGGCCGCGGCGTCGACGACCTCGTCGTTATGACCATCGGCACAGGCATCGGGACTGCCGTCATATCCGGCGGACAGGTGCTGCGCGGCAAACACTTTCAGGCCGGCTGCCTGGGAGGCCATATTTCTATCCAATATAAAGGACGACTCTGTAATTGCGGGAACCGCGGATGCGTGGAAACATATGCGGCCACCTGGAGTCTGCAGCAACGGATTGCCGCCGATCCCTCGTATCCCGGCAGCAGCCTTTCACATGCGGCAGTCATAGACTTTGCAACATTGTTCGCCGCCGCAGCCGCGGGTGACAGTCTTGCCCGCACCTATCTGGATGACTGCATGGAAGCCTGGGGCACAGCAGTAGTCAACCTTATCCATGCCTACGATCCTGAGATCGTCGTCATCGGCGGTGGCGTAATGTCCAGCGCAGATCTCATTCTGCCGGGCATCAGGGAGTACGTCCACAAACACGCATGGACACCATGGGGTAAAGTAGACATCCGGGCCTCGTCCCTGCTGAACGACGCAGGCATCTATGGCGCCGTCTATGCCCTGCAGCACTCCCTGTAAACCTTACGATATCGAATACTTACTTAAGCATAAAAACAATGCAGATGCATGACTTTGTTCCTAATTACGATAAATCTCCTTTTATAAAGGTCCGCCAGCAGAATATCACTTGCGGGGAAGGATGGACATCCGTCTGCACCCTCATCCGTCAACATCTGTCCGACATAAGATCAACCCGGCAGGTCATAGCGCTGGAATGCTATACGGGTATTGACGATGAAGAAGTGATAGACAGCCTTCGAGCCGGACTGGAAGGCAGTTTTATCCACACTAAAGACTTCATGCTGCCGGAAAAGGATATCCGGGAAATGATACATCCCGACGTTACCGATGACGCAATTTTTGGATATATCACCAGACTGGACTTACATGACTTTTTCGATCCGTCGGCTCCTGCCAGGGTCGCGCAGGAAGTGGCACAGATGACAGGCGCCGTGTTTATCTATGGCCCCGGAGCAACCTTGCTGGCCCCCCGAACAGACCTGCTGGTGTATTTCGACATGACACGCTGGGAAGGACAGCTGCGCCAACGTCGCGGAGAAGTATCCAATCTCGGCGTCAACAACAGGGGTAGCAAAGCCTCCCTGCAATACAAACAGGCCTATTTTGTGGACTGGCGCGTATGCGACAAACATAAACGCACCCTCATGGATCGCTGGGACTTGGTCGTGGACACAGTACAAAAAGATCATCCGAAGATCGTCTCCGGCAAAGCTTATAATCAGGCGCTGCAACAGACAGCCCATCAGCCCTTCCGCGTAGTCCCCTTCTTTGACCCCGGCCCCTGGGGCGGACAATGGATGAAAAAATACTGCGGCCTGGATAAAAACACCCGGAACTTCGCCTGGTGCTTTGATGGCGTACCCGAAGAAAATAGCCTGCTGCTGCAGTTCAATGATATCCTCTTTGAAACCCCTTCGATCAACCTCGTATTCGCCTGGCCCAAAGATTTGCTGGGAGGGCCCGTCGAAGCCCGTTTCGGCGCCGAATTCCCGATACGCTTTGACTTCCTCGATACGATGGATGGAGGCAACCTGAGCCTCCAGGTACACCCCACCAACGAATACATCCGCGAAAAATTCGGTATGACCTACACACAGGACGAAAGCTATTACATGCTGGACGCAGGTGACGACGCCTGTGTCTATCTCGGTCTGCAGGAAGGCATCGAGCCGGGCCGGATGATCGCCGAGCTTAGACAAGCCCAGGAAGAAGGACAGCCTTTCACCGCGGAGAAATTCGTTGAAAAAATACCCGTAAAAAAACACGACCATGTACTGATCCCCGCCGGCACAGTCCATTGCTCGGGCAAGAACAGCATGGTGCTGGAGATCAGCGCTACGCCTTATATTTTCACATTCAAGCTTTGGGACTGGGGCCGTATGGGCCTCGACGGCAAACCCAGACCGATCAATATCGATCATGGCAAAAAGGTCATCGACTGGAGCCGCACCAGCCGCTGGACACGGGAGCACCTGTACAACACGGTTGTACCTATCGCCGAAGGCGACGGCTGGCGGGAAGAACGGACAGGGCTATACGAGACGGAATTCATCGAGACAAGACGCCACTGGTTCAGTAAGCCCGTGCGCCATACTACCAACGGCAGCGTCAACGTGCTGAACCTCGTGGAAGGCAGAGAAGCCATCGTGGAAAGCCCCACAGGAGCCTTCGATCCCCTGATCGTACATTATGCCGAAACCTTTATTATCCCCGATGCAGTCGGCGAATATACTATTCGCCCCCACGGCGACAGCAAAGGAAAGACCTGCGCGACCATCAAAGCCTACGTCAGATTCAGATCATAAACCTATTAAGCATATGAGCAAATACGTAACAAAACACATCCCGGACCAAAAGCCCCCGGTGGCCTTTGTATCCAGACCCTGGGGTAGTTTCAAACAGTTCGCCTTCAACGAAGATTGCACAGTAAGCCTGATGCAGGTGTTGCCGGGCCAGCGTTTAAGTCTCCAGTCCCATACAGGAAGGGCGGAATTATGGATCGTCCTGGACGACGGAGCCCTGGTCCAGGTAGGCGATGACATCCGCGAATACCGCGCAGGAGAAGAGATCTGGATCCCCGCTAATGAACGGCATCGTCTGTCCTGCCCGGGTAATCAGCCTATCCGCGTGCTCGAAGTCGCTTTCGGCAACTGGCAGCAGGACGATATACAGCGGTACCAGGACGATTATCAACGTAATGAGCCATAATTCCATCACTATTGTATTGCCATATGAATTTTACAACCCGCACCAATTACATCTGTTTCGCCGTAGCCCTGGGGGGTCTGCTGTTCGGCTTCGACACCGCTGTCATATCCGGAGTAGCCGGATTTGTAAAGATCCGGTTTGCACTGAACGCCGTATCCGAAGGCTGGCTGGTCAGTTGCGGCCTCCTGGGCTCCATCATTGGCGTGATTGCCACCGGTGCGCTCAGTGACCGCCTCGGAAGACGAAAAGCTATTTTACTGGCGGGCGCGATGTTCCTGCTCTCTGCTGTAGGATGCGGACTCGCACCCTCCTTCCACTGGCTGGTGGCCGCACGGATGGCCGGTGGCATCGGCGTCGGCATGGCTTCCGTCATTGCCCCCATGTATATTACAGAATTTGCGCCGGCTGACCGGCGCGGACGTATGGTGGCGTATTACCAGTTGGCGATTACCCTTGGCATACTATTGGCCTACCTCTCCAATGCAGCTATACTCGGCCTCGCGACACCTGATGCAGGCCCGCTGCTGGCCGAACCATGGCGCGGTATGCTCATCGTCATGAGTATCCCCTCCATCTTATTTCTCCTGCTGCTGATCCGGATACCGGAAAGCCCCCGATGGCTGGTAGCCACAGGCAGAGAGCAGGAAGCAAGAAGAGTGCTGCAAACCGTGCGGCCCGCGACAACGGCAGACAAAGAGTTGGAAGATATCACACAGGCAAAAAAAAGATCCGCTGCCCGTAGTATGTCCCTCCTGCATCCATCCCTTCGTATCCCCCTTCTCATCGGCATAGTACTGGCCATACTACAGCAGTTCTCCGGCATCAACGCGGTGATCTATTACGGTCCCGAGATCTTCCGCTCAGCCGGCCTCAACAACGGCAATGCCCTGCTGTTCCAGGTGATCATCGGGACAGTAAACCTGCTTTCTACCTTCATCGCCATCGCCTATGCCGATAAATACGGCCGGAAGTTCCTCCTGAAGATGGGACTCATAGGTATGATCATCGCCCTCGTCGGCTGCGGGACGCTCTTTTACACAGGACATACCCAGGGATGGACCCTGCTGATCCTGATGCTGATCTATATCACCTGCTTCGCCTGTTCCATAGGCCCTGTCACCTGGATCATGATCAACGAGATATTCCCTACCCATGTACGCGTCAAAGCCGTGACAGTCTGCACGCTTTCACTGTGGGCCGCCGTATGGCTGGTCGGCCAGTTCTTTCCCTGGCTCCTGGAAAAAGCCGGACCCGCATTCACATTCTGGGCATTCGCATTATTCAGCGGGATCAATCTGCTGTTTAGTCTCACAGTAGTAAAGGAAACGAGCGGTAAGACCCTTGAAGAAATGGATACAGCCTTCGCGGCCCCTCATTGACTCCTATTTACTGACATAATAAAACGATTGTTATGATATCACGTAAGGCTCTTCAAAATTGTTTCGCGACAGGTCTTCTCCTGTCCGCCCTCTCCTCTTCCGCCCAGGAACCAATGTCTATCGATCACCGCTACAGCCCGCCCTGGTGGCAAACCCTGGTCTGCCTGCCCGACGATCCCGTCAAGACCCTTGTAGGCAAAGAAGGCCAGGTCTTCGGCGACTACGATTACAAAGGCCCCCGCAATTTCTCCTTTTCTATCCATTTCGACAGCAGACAGCCATCCGTCTGGAAACAACAGACCCTGCCCTCAGCCCTCGTCCCCATGACGATCACGGAAAAGCAGGCAGGCGTCATCGGCATTACTGAAAAAACTTTCCTGGAGATCCCGGGCGCGCCCCTATTGAACAGCATCCAACGATATGACAGCCGCCGGGTTGAAATGAACTGGAGCACCCCCCGGCAACCCTGTGATTCGGCCTTCTATGATGTGGCCTATGGCAAGAAAGGCCTGTCCGGAGAAGGCATCGTGGAATTCCATATCAGGGTGCAGCCCGGAGCCACCTACCAGGCCACGCTGGGTTTCTGCGAAGGCAAATACGAAACAGCCGGCATCCGCACAATGCGTATTTATACAGAAGGTGGCGCACAGATGGACATCGACCCCGTTGCCGACTTTGGAGCGCATGTGCCCGGCACATACACACTCAAAGCTACCGACGCAGACAAAGACGGCATACTGACGATCGTAGTCAGCAACAGACCGGGCGCAAAGGACCGGGATGCCATCGTCAATGGCCTCTGGCTCTTCAATGGCGCCGTGCCGCCGGCAGCATCGATCATTACCGGAAAAGAAAATAAACACGCAGCGCTGTATGCACGCTGCGCATATGTGGATATGCCCCAACGCCGCTATCACGACCTGGTCACGCTGCATAATACGGACGCCAAAACTTCGGTTTTCTATCCTGTCATCCGCTATAAGGGCATTGAAACCCTCACACAGGAAGGCAAGGATATACGGATAGGACGCGAGACGGTGATCAACACAGGCCTGCCCATCGACTCCGTCTCCAGCGACACCGCCGGCAGCTATACCATCCACTTACACCCCGTTACACTAAAGGCAAATACTACGACCCGGCTGGCCCTCACCGTAAGCAGGTTCTTCCCCGCAGGGACACACTACCAGCCCGATGTAGCCACGGCTGCAGCCCAGGCGTCCAGGACCATCGCCTGGTGGCAGCAACACTGTCCTTCCGCAACGGCCATCACAGTCCCCGACAACGGTATACAATCTATCGTTCAATCCTCTCTGCGCAACATATTCCAGGCAAGGGATATTCGCAAAGGCAATAAATCCTTCCATGTCGGCCCCACCATCTACAGGGGTCTGTGGCTCGCGGACGGCAGCTACCTGCTGGAACTGGCCACCATGCTGGGCTATACAAAGGACGTTCGCAGCTGCATAGATTATCTCACTCACTACCAGTTGCCCGGCGGCGGATTCGAAATGATCGAGACTTTCCATAAGGAAAATGGCCTGGTGATGTTCATGCTCACCCGGCATGCCATGCTGACACAGGACAAAGCCTGGCTAAAAGCCAACTGGAACGTCATCCAGGGCTGCATACGCCGTATCAATTACCTCCGCTCGCTCGCCCTGCGGGACAGTACAAAACCCTACTACGGACTACTGCCCAACGGTAACGTCGACGGCGGCATCCAGCACGGCAACGACTATTCCAACACGGAATACTGCCTGGCAGGTATGCGATGGGCCATCCAGGGAGCCAAATGGCTGGACAGACAGTCGGAGGCAGTCGAATGGCAACGATACTACGATACCCTGTACGGAAATTTTCTGGCCAGGGCGGTAAAAGACGTACGCAAGGATGAATTCGGCAACCCCTATCTGCCCGTGATGATCAACAACGAACAAAATCAGCTGCCCCAGCGCGGACAATGGGCCTTCTGTCAAAGCGTCTACCCGGGACAGATATACGACAATGACTCCGTAGCCCGCCGTATGGCAAAAGCCACCGTCGACATGCTCGCTTCCCATAAGGAGGAAGGCCTCGTGCTCACCACAGGCTGGATGGACGGCGGCCTCTGGACCTATTTCACCTCTTTCTACGCGCACGCCCTTCAATGGTTCGGCGAAGGCAGACAGGTCCCCCAATTGCTCTACGACTTCGGCAACCACTCCTCCCCCACCATGGTATGGCGGGAAGAGCAAAAACCACAGGGCAAAGGCAATGATGAGGTAGGTGATATGCCGCACAATTGGGCCAGCGCGGAATTCATCCGCACCGTAGTCCATATGATCCAGCTGGACCATGGGAAGGACCTGCACTTGTTCGAAAGCATGCCCGCCCAATGGGCCAGACCCGGCGCCGTCACCGCTTTAAAAGCAATCCACACTCCTTTCGGACGGATGGACCTGCGCTTCGCCGTACGCAAGGACGGCAAGTCCGCCAGCCTGCACCTGGCATTCCTGGACAAGACAGCCTTGCCGGAAAATATCAGGATCTATAACAAGAGCTGGCTGGGCAGCGACGACGTGCAGACCATACAACCACGCAGCATTATCGATACGGAAATACTTTTTTAGATATGAAAGCCGACAGAAGAACCTTTTTACGGGCGGCAGCAGTAAGCTCTGCTGCTGCCCTCTCCGGCAAACCCCTGTCAGCCGGCCCTCTCCGGCAGACAGACCCTACGGGCTCCCCCCTCGTGGTTTCCACCTGGGCCTTTGGCCAGACAGCCAATAAAGGCGCATGGGAAGTATTACGCAAGGACGGCCTGGCACTGGACGCCGTGGAGGCCGGGGTCAGGATCCCGGAAGCCGACCCCACCAACCAGACCATCGGCCTGGGCGGTCTGCCCGACCGGGATGGACGTGTCACACTGGATGCCTGTATCATGGACCACCAGTATAACTGCGGTTCCGTCATGTGCCTGGAACATATCGTTCACGCCATCTCCGTAGCCCGACTGGTCATGGAAAAGACACCACACATCGTCCTGGCCGGCGAAGGAGCCCTCCGGTTCGCGCTGGCCAACGGATTTCAGAAAGAGAACCTCCTGACACCCGAAAGCGAGAAAGCCTGGAAAGAATGGCTGAAAACCGCCAACTACCATCCGGAGATCAATATCGAGAACAGACTGTATGACAAACAGCACGACCCCATGCCCGGCGGACCCGGTAATCATGACACCATCGGTATGCTTGCCAGAGATAGTCAGGGACGGCTCAGCGGGGCTTGCACCACCAGCGGTCTGGCATACAAAATGCACGGCCGCGTAGGCGACTCCCCGATCATCGGAGCAGGCCTCTATGTAGACAACGAGGTCGGCGCCGCTACCGCATCCGGCGTAGGTGAAGAGGTCATCCGCATCGTGGGATCCCACCTGGTCGTGGAACTCATGCGTCAGGGCCACAGCCCGGAAGAAGCCTGCCGCGAGGCAGTCAACCGTATCGTCAGCCGTAATCCCCAACGGTCGCGCTCGATCCAAGTGGGTTTCGTAGCCCTGAACAAACAAGGCGAATACGGCGGCTACAGCTTGCAGCCAGGCTTCGTATATTCCGTCACCGGCAACAATATCGACCGGGTCTTCCCGGCAAAAAATTATTACTCATCAAATACATAATATATGCAACCAGCAGCCCTGGAGATCTGTGCCTTCCATCTTGTTTCCTGCCAGATAGCCGAACGATGCGGCGCCGTCCGCGTAGAATTGTGCGATAACCCCATAGAAGGAGGCACTACACCCAGCTACGGTATGATCCGTAAAGTAAGAGAAATGGTCGCTATCCGGTTGTACCCTATCCTGCGGCCCAGATCAGGCAACTATTATTATAGCGATGAAGAATTCGATATCCTCAGAGAAGATATCCGTATATGCAGAGAATTAGGCTGCGACGGCATCTCCGTAGGCATCTCGAAAATAAATGCGGAAATAGATACCGAAAGACTCAAAAAAGTAGTTGAATGGGCAGGCCCCATGGGCGTCACCTGCAACCGGGTATTCGATTGCGCGCCTGACCCCTTCCGCGCACTGGAAGACATCATCAGCTGCGGCTGCGAACGTCTCCTCACCTCCGGCCTGCAAAGCGCGGCCCCTTCCGCAGCGCCCCTGCTCCATCAACTCGTCGGACAAGCCGGCTCCCGCATCAGCATCATGCCCGGCGCCGGTGTAAACTCCCGTAACATCGCCATGCTGCGACAGACGACAGGGGCCCATGAATTTCACGCTTCCGCCCGAATGACAGCCCCCAATCCTGTCACCTATATCAATACGGCAGTCAATGATTATGGCAACCTCTATCTTGCCGACGAGACGGAAGTAACCGCCATGATCACAGCGCTGCGATCAACAAGCTAGTTTTTTATTATGTGGTCCCGTACATACCTGGTACGCCTGGCCGCCGCCGCAGGCGTCATCCTGCTCACAGGCGGTCTATGCATCCCTACGGACTTCAGACAGGAAGTCCGCATCAGGGCAGCCACTTATGAAGTGGCGCGACAACTGACAGACACAAATCAATGGCGGCAATGGTATCCGGCCCTGACCCGCCCGGGCGATACGACCCTGCAGCTGCAATACATAAACCCCTTGTCCGTCACCGCTACCCTACATACACGCACTTCGACCAAACACTACACGATCACCGTTTGCTCTCCGCTAAACGATACCTCCACTGTCATATGCAGCAGCAGCCGTATCCCCTTCTGGCAACAGCTGTACCTGTCACCCGCCGCTGCCACCCCGCTCCTCTACCTAAAAAACTTTATGGAACATGTCCCTATCCGTTATGGCTTTGATCTTCGGCTGGCGCCTGTCCGGGATACCCTTATACTCACGACGGCCGCCATCCTGCCCCGGGGAAAGACGGACACCGCAACTCCCCGGCTACACCGGGAGCTCATGCAATTGATACGAGCTATACGCCTGCCTGCCGACACAGACTTTTATTATCGCACGTTCATAAATACAGGGGATAGCATCCGTGTGGCGGTGGGCATCCCTGTACATCGTCACACAAAAGATAGCCTGGGTATCCGGTGTCTCCGACTACCTGAAGGTGGCAGACTCCTGACAGCCCATTATGTGGGGCTATATAAAGACAGACAAAAAGTATACGCAGCAATGGGATCGTACATGCAGGACCACCGGCTCAGACCCGTAGCGCAACCTTATGAAAGATACCCGGCAGCCGACACCCTCCTCCCGCAAGACCAAAATATCACCATCGATCTCTATTACCCGGTGTACTAAAGACCTCTTCATGGTCGTCTCACAAAGAACCGCAGACTGTCATTATTCCTCGCCACCACAAACAGATCGCCGATGGCCGTCTTCAGCATACGGATATCCCGCACCTCGCCACGCACCAGCCAGCCGCTGTTCACAGGCGACAACCACCGGTACCCGCCATTCTTGTTTAACAATACATCCCCCCAGCCTGCATCATAACGGCCTTCATAAGGCAATACCCCATACAAGTTGCCCCCCGCCATTATATCGGCGCGGCCATCCCCATCCAGGTCCGTTACCAGCCACGAAAAGATAGGCGTCTCCTGCACCTGAGAAGGTAAAGGATGGAATGCAAACTGTCCATGACCATCGTTCAGCAACACCCCGCTGGCCAGTGTGTCCGCTTGCAGTACCAACGCATCATCCAGTTGGCCGCCAAATACCTCGCGCACTGTCTTGCCTGCAAAATCCCGGTAATGCAGATAGCCTTTCTTAATGGAGGGCACTTGTTTCTCTAATGCTTCCTTGCCTAGGAAAGTATATTCCTTTTGCCCATCGGTATAGGTCAGCAATTGCTCCACAATACCATTCCGGTCGAGGTCCTTCACATATAGCTTCAGCGGTCCTTCGTGTGCGGTCAGTTTACTGTTGAGTCCATAATTGCCGGCCAGCAGGTCGATATGCCCGTCATGGTTGACATCCGCCGCCGTAAGACATTGCCAAAGCCCCGTCGGAGCTTCGGGCAGCTGACGCCGGAAACGCCCATGTTCGTTATGGAATATACAGACAGGCATCCATTCACCCGCCACCACCAGGTCGGGCCAGCCGTCCCCATCGACGTCGGCGAACAGTGCGCTGGTGACCATGCCGATATCACGAAAAGACGCATTGACGTTGTCAGGTGCGGCAAATCGGCCCTTGCCGTCATTTATCAGCAGCACCGATGTTTGTGGAGGACCGTACACGGCGGCGTCAGGTCCGACGCCGATAAAGAGGTCTATGTCTCCATCATGATCGATATCCGCTGCACACACCGCCGTCTTATTGCCATACACGGGCGGCGCCCCATCCATGCTACGCGAAAAATGTCCATGACCGTCATTCAGATAAAGCCTGTCCAGTAACAACGGGTGACGGCCTGTATACTCATTGCCGCCACTGCAAACATACAGGTCGACGTCCCCGTCATTATCCGCATCAAAGAACAGAGCATCCGTATCTTCATAGGCGCTATCCCTGGCAAAACAGTCGGAAGGCCAGGCGACAAAACGCCCCGCCCCGTCCTGTATCCATATACTGCCCGGCTGATGGCCCGCCCCACACAGGTACATATCCTCACGTCCGTCGCCATTCACATCTCCTACTGCGATCCGTGGTCCACGGGTGGATAACGCATGAGGTATCAGGGGTTGGATGCTGAAGTCGTTAAAGGAATTCTCATGGTGCTTCCATGGCAACTGCAGGACAGAGGTCACGTCCTGTAACAAAGACGACGGCCGTGGCAGCCGGACAACTGCATCGAAGGACTCGTTTGCATCACCCTCCCGGACCACCATGCCCATATCCACCGGAACTTGCCTGATCACCTGACATCGCTGCCCCGGCCAGACCACCCACATACTGTCCACCATACCCGCCGTATCCAACCCAAAATGCATACGCGGCTCCGACGAAGACAGAAATCCCCTGGTAAGCGTCATCTCCTGGTACTGCATGTGCCCCTGGGTGAAAACAAAGACCTTACAACCTACACCTAGCCTGTTGGCGCCAAGCCCCTCGCAGCTTACGGAAAGAAAATGCCGGCGGTCGGGACATATGTTGTGATAAATGGTCGCCTCCTCGTTGATATTATTAGTGATAATGTCAGGGCGGCCGTCATTATCCAGGTCCGCGACGGCGGCGCCGGTAGAACAACCAGGCCTGTACGTGGTACAGCGGTTGCTGATATCCGTAAAATGCCCGTCCTCCCCTCCCCTAAAAAAATAATTTACCGCCTTACCCTCCGGCATCCTGCTTATCAGCGCCTGGTCCAGCCGGCGTGTTTGGGACATCTCCCGGGCTACGGAAGGGTGCTCTACATATTTCATATAGTCCAGGTCGGCCAGACGGCGAACAATCCCATTTGAGACAAAAAGATCTTTGATACCATCGTTGTCGAAATCCCCAAACAACGGACTCCAGCTCCAGTCCGTGGCCGCTATACCCGCTTGCAGCGCCCGCTCGCTAAAAGCCGCTCCATTACCCAGGTTCACCTGCAGACAGTTTTTCGAATATTGATGCTGGAATCCGTTGCCGATGATGTTGGATTGGTAGATATCCGGCTGCTCGCCGCTGCTATAGGTTTTTAACACCCGTTCATCAGCCGGTAGCATGTCCACCGTAAAAATATCCGGCTGACCGTCGTTGTTATAGTCGGCAATATCATTCCCCATGCTGAATCGGGAATAATGGTTCATATGCGCCGCACCGCTCTCGCTAAAGGTCCCGTCATGGTTGTTGATATAATAATAGTCGTTCTCATGAAAATCATTACCCACATAGATATCATCCCAACCATCGTTATTCAGGTCGGCCGCCGCAACGCCCAGACCATAACCCAACGGGCTCGACCAGATGCCGCTGACAGCCGTCACGTCCGTAAACCGGTGCGCCCCCTGACTGATCTCATTTCTAAATATCCTGCTGCCCGCTGCAGGACTCACCTGTCGGCGGAGGGAAGTATCCCCTAAAGTAGCAACGGAATGGGACGACTGGGTCAGCAAAAAACAGTCCAGGTCCCCGTCATGATCCATATCAAAAAAGACGGCCTGCTGGGCATAGCCCGCGAAATCCAGCCCATACGCAGCGGCGCTGTCCGTAAAGGTTCCGTCCCGGTTGTTGATGAACAGCTGGTTGCAGCCCCGTAACCCCAGCTTGCGGCTTACGGCGCACACATAGATATCCAGCCAGCCGTCCCCATTCACATCAGCCATCGTAACCCCGCTGCACCAGTCCGCACTGCCGGCAACACCGGCCCGCGCGGTGATGTCCTCGAATTGCATATGCCCCTTGTTGAGATAAAGACGGTTGCCGCCCCGGCTGTTGGCTGAAAAATACAAGTCCGGCAACCCATCATGATTGATGTCGCCGGCCGCCACTCCGCCACCATTATAATAGTACAGGTAATCCAGGATGTTTAGCGAATCACTTTCCACCAGTTGGTTGGAAAAATGCACGTTGGTTTGCTCAGGAGACAATGTCTCGAAAAGTGCAGACGCTCCCCCTCGCCCTCCGCAACCGGTGACCACCAGCCATACCGCTGTAAGAAAAATAAAAAGCCCCCTGTTCAATGCAACCGTCATTTATTTTTTCGAAAGACCATCAACGCCTCATTGTTCCTGGCCGCCACGATACAAGGGCCTTTCACAGTATGGATGACCGCCAGGTCCCTGACCTCTCCGGGGACGAACAGACCGCTACGGTCAGGAGAAAGGTATTCATATCCCCCCTTCCCTCTGTCCAGCAGTGTAAATCCATACCCCGCGTCATATCGGCCGGACTCCGGCTTCAACCCAAAAAAATTCCCGGCCATAAAAAGGTCCTGTCTGTCATCACCATCGAGATCCGTCACCAATGCCGCATAAACAGGAGCAAACTGCGCCCGCTGCGGCAATGGTCGCATGGTATAACCGTTATTACCCTCATTGATAAAGATACAGGTTTGTGTCTGCCGTACCTCCAGCTGTCTTGCTGCCGCCAGCTGCTCTTCAGAAAAAACCTTCTCCACCGGGAGCCCCGCATAATCACGGAAATGAAGCATCCGTTTTTTGAGAAAAGGCATCTGGGCCACCATATCCCCCAGCAGGGGGAAAGGATACGCCTTCCCATCAGACTTATAATAGACGGTCACACAGGCCGCCCCCCCGTTGCGATTAAAATCGCCTGTATAAAGCCTGGCGGGATGTTGAGCATCCGCCCTTGTTTTACAATTCAGACCCGTATTGCCGGCCACGATATCAGGCCGGCCATCCCCATTGACGTCGGCCACCGTAAGACAGTTCCACCAGCCGCTGCTATTGGGTATCTCCAGGTCCCTGGATAGCCGGCCATGCGCATAACGCCAGATGGTCACAGGCATCCAGTCTCCCGCTACTACCAGCTCGTTACGCCCGTCCCCATCCATATCTGCAATGGCTGCATCTGTAACCATACCTGCTTCGGCAAGGGCAGGACAAAACGCCTCCGTTATATCCTCAAACCTGCCCTGACCCATATTCCGCAACAGCACGCTGCGCGGCGCCTTTCCATAAGCAAGCGGTACACTCCTGCCCCCGATGAAGATATCAGGCTTCCCGTCGCCGTCCAGATCCCCCACGCGCACACAGGATGCATTCAGCGTAACAGGCGGCCATCCCCGGAAACAACGGGTGAAATTTCCTTTACCATCATTAAGGTATAGCCGCACATAATTGCTGTTGTCATTGCCGGCCTGTCCGCTGCCGGATGCTACCACCAGGTCCATATCCCCGTCACCGTCTGCATCAAAAAACACCGCTCCCACATCCTCTTCATCCTTATCAAGGGCAAAAGCATATTGCGGGCTTTGCCGGAAAGTACCATCCCGATACTGCAGGAACAACCTGGCTGTATCCCCTTTCGCTCCACCCATAAAAAAGTCCTCCAGACCATCGGCATTTACATCCGCCACAGCCAGCTTTGGCCCTTCCGTCGAAAGCATTTTTGGGATCAGACGCTCCTGATTGAAGTCGACAAAACTATTCTCCCGGTGCCGGATATTACCGCTGATCACCGAATCCGTCACATTATGGAACAGAGATGCTAAACGCGCCGCCATGGCCGGCCTGGCCGGCCCGGCGGCCGCCTGCGAAAGGACAAGCACCGTGTCCAGTCCTGGATGCAGCACGGTCTGCACCTGCTGATCAGGCCAAACGACGACCAGACTGTCGGCTCGCGTCTGATCGCCCAGACCAAAATGAAGCATGGCATCACTGCAGCTCTCAAAACCACGCAGCGGCATCGCTTCCAGCACTTGCATGCCGGATGGCGCGTACAGGGTCACTCGCGCTCCCACACCCATTGTATTAGGTGACCGTCCCCGCAGACGGATATTCAGAAAATGGTGATGCAGCTTTTCCACAGAAAGGTTCCTGTAGACAAAAGCCGGCATATTTTCATTATTGACAACGAGATCCAGATCGCCATCCCCATCCAGATCGCCATACGCGGCGCCATTGCTAAAAGATGGTGTACCCAGACCAAGCATCTGGCTCATATTGGTAAAATGAAGCCCGCCATCATTGTGAAAAGCATAATTCGGAACAGGCGTCACAGGCATTTTGTCGATAAAAGCACGGTAATCGAACCCGCCCCGCATGACCCCGTCCCGGGTTTCACTATTGCCAAAAAAAGCCAGGAAATCCTGATCAGTAAGGTCCTTAGCGATACCGTTACAGACAAATATGTCCTTCCAGCCGTCATCGTCAAAGTCAAAGCTAAGAGCCCCCCAGCTCCAGTCGGTGGCCTCCACACCAGCAAGGTCTGCAATCTCGCTAAAAGTGCCGTCGCCATTATTCAGCTGAAGACAGTTCTGCTCCAATTGATGATGAAAGTCGTTACCGAGCTTCATATTGTTAACATCATAGTCATCGAACTTTGTCGTGGTCTTCAGCCGGCGATCGTCTTCCGGCAACATATCGGTAGTAAAAATATCCAGCCAGCCGTCATTGTTGATATCCACTATATCACTACCCATGGAAGCCAGACTGACATGCCCCGTGGCCTTGTCGATCACCTCCCTGAATGTGCCGTCATGCTGGTTGATATACATATAATCCTTTTCAAAGAAATCGTTGGACACATACAGGTCCGGCCAGCCGTCGTTATTCAGGTCGCCCGCGGTAACACCCAGGCCAAACCCGATCTCGCTGCCATAGATCCCGGCCTGTTCGCTCACATCCACAAAATGGTTATGGTCATTCCGGTACAGACGGTGCCCCCCCTTGACGCTTCGTACATTGCGTATATGACGATCGTACCCAAAGCTGCCTATCGGTCGGAAGCTGTTGTTGAGCACAAAACAATCCAGGTCGCCGTCCCCGTCATAGTCGAAAAATACAGCTTGTGTACCGATGCCACAGTCCGCAAGACCGTACTGCTGCGCTTCCTCTTTAAAAGTATTATCATGCTGGTTGATATAAAGCTCATTGGCGCTCTCTTGCCCCCGAATATCGCCGCTGTTGCTGATATAGATATCCAGCCAGCCGTCCCCATTCACATCAGCCATGGATATCCCTGTATGCCACCGGTGAATACCCTTGATCCCCGCGGCAGCGGTAATATCCTCGAACCGCCAGTTGCCGCGGTTCAGATAAAGCACATTATCTCCCTGGTTGGAGGTAAAACATATGTCCGGCAATCCGTCATTGTTGATATCTCCGATACCTACGCCGGCCCCATTGTAAAAATTCCGGAAATTAAAAATATTGCACCCTGCCGAATCTATGACCCGGTTGGTAAACCGGATGCCCGTCGAGGCATCCGGCATCCGCTCGAACAAGCCGGCCGGCGAAGACGCCCCCTCGTCCCGGCGGAACGCCCCGCAAGAGGCCAGCAGCAAGCCATAGACGGCAAGTAAATATCGCATCAGAAAGGTGAATATCCGGGATTTTGCACCAGCTTGGGATTGGCCGTATGCTGGTTGGCCGGTATCGGGAATATCTGCCAGTGATCATCCGCATCAGCATCTTTCTGAGGCTTCCGTGCTTGTCCAAATGTGCCAAACCGGATCGCATCCTGCCGCCTGAAATTTTCCCACGCCAGTTCCCTTCCTCTCTCTTTGTAAAGATTACCCAGCGTCAGGTCGCCCATCGTCCAATCATGCGTCTTGTCACCTGAATAGGCCCGCTCACGTATCGTATTGACATACCCCAGGTCCTTGCTCGTGGCCGTCCCCCCCCTGACAGCCGCCTCCGCACGCATCAGATATACATCCGCCAGACGATAGATCACCATGTCATTGCTTTGGTTATAGGCCACGCCCCGCTCAGGGAAATACTTGACGCTACGCAATCCCGCCAGTCTGAATTTAGCATCCGGACTGCTTATCAGATCAAAGTCCGGATAGAATGAAAGATCCATACCCGTCTGCGCATCCTTTATCTTCAGACTCGCGTCCGTACTGGAGGACAACACATTGGTATTGGGGGGATAAGTGGCTGCTTCGGCATACTGCTGTCCAATGATGAACTGCCCGGCACGGGCATCATTGTAAGTACGGTATGTATTATTCCCCTTCACGACATACACCGAGCTGGTGTCAAAATTACTGTAGAACTCCGCGTTCGTACAATAGCCGTTCCAGCCGCCGCCGGCCACGCCATAGTTCTGATCGTTGTTATAATGCATCGTCTCCATCTGGAAATTGTTCCCGCTGATATAGTTTCGATCGAAGGGCACCACAAATATATTTTCCACGGAGTTGTCGTTGGACACGGCGAAATTGTCAAAATAATTGGACTGCAGACTGTACTTACCCGAAAGGATCACCGAGTCGCAAGCATCCGCCGCATCCTGCCAACGGGCGGCTCCCGTATACGTCTGCGCATTAAGGTAGAGCTTAGCCAGCGTGCAGAATCCCCCATACCTGGTCATCCGGCCATAAGTGGACTTGCTGACATCCGCGGACACCAGCTGAATGTTGTCCTTCAGCTCCTTTTCAATAAATGTAAAGACATCCTTGCGCGCCGTATTGGTCAATTTGCTGGCATCCGTCTCAAAACTGGTCACCAGCGGGATATTGCCGTAGAGATCCATGGCCCAATAATAATACGTAGCCCGCAGCACTTTTAGCTCCGCGTTGATATTCGACAGGTTGGAAGGCGCGGGGTTCAGATTGTTCACGATGCTGAGGATAAAATTGATCTTGCCGATGCCCGAATAAATGTCCGACCAGGCCGCCTGCACCTGGGCCGTCGTTGCCGTCCACTTGTGCTGCCAGAGCTCGATCCATTGGCCCGCTGCCAGCCAGTCAGCCCCCCGGGCAGGTACAATCATATCGTCACCGGGGATCTCCGCCAGGTCATGATAATCCCCATCCGGGATGTTGGTGAGACTCGCATACGCCGGCGCTACACCCGCGGCGATCTGTTCGGGCGTATTCCAGAAATTCTGGTTGGGCACCACGCTATATACATTCTGATCTAATTTGGTACAGGAGTGCATCAGTACTGATGCCGCCAGCAAGCATATCATCTTATACATATCTTCTAAAGCTTTTGGATTAGCGAATATGGCTTACATAATATTATTTAAAAGAAACATTGACGCCAAGAATGGCCGACCGGCTGCGCGGATAGAACGCACTGCCATAAACATTCAGGTCAATATAGGACTGATTGGAATTCCCCGTCTTGATCTCAGGGTCCATACCCTTGTATGGCGTAAGCACAAAAAGGTTGGTGCCCGTCACATAAACACGCAGGTTCTGAAGACCTTTCAACTTTTTGAAAGTATAAGCCAGGGTCAGGTTGTCCAGACGCAGATAAGAAGCATTCCGCAGCCAGAAGTCGGAAGGCGTTTGGGACCCCCTGATGTGGTTGGTCAACCCCTCCTTCGTGATATTGTTCCCGGGAAGACGGGAAACATTGCTCGTCACATTGTTGTAGTTGTCAAACAACTTCTGCCCGTATACCCCCCGCAGAAAGAAGTTCAACGTCCACTCCTTATAGCTGAACGTATTGTTCAGACCATAAGTAAAATCAGGCGTCGGATCATAATAATTCTTTTGCGCGTCGGAAATATTTGGCGTCGTCTTTTCGTCCTTGGTATAATACAATTGATTGCTGTTCGACGAGGATGCGATCGTATCGCCTACCCCCGCATACTTCGCCAGGTTAAATACATAAGGAGTATAACCCACCTTCAGATAAGTGATGGGATTGTCCTGGTAGCCACGGCCAAGGGCATACCCCACAGGCACCATGTCCGATGCGATGGGAGTACCTCTATAGGATCCCGAAAGACCGGTAACCTTTGTCTTGACAAAAGTGATCTGTCCGTTTGCCGACCAGGAGAAATCTTTGGTCGATATGATATTGCCGTTGAGCTGGATCTCCAGCCCCTTGTTTGTCAACGTACCGACATTAGCCAGGATCGTTGGCACAAAGAAAGGCGGCACAGGCACTGCATAGGTGAACAACAGACGGTCTGTCTTATCATTAAAAGCATTGATGCTGCCCCCAAACCGATTCTTAAACATACTGAACTCCACCCCTATGTTACGCCCCGTACGCTGTTCCCAGCGCAGGTCGGGATTGGCATTTTGGTTGGGAGAATACGACTGTGGATAGGGATAAGTGCTGTTGGATGGATCATAATAACGTGTCCCCCCCGCCAGCGTCAGCAAGGTATTATAAGGACCGATGGCATCCTGGTTACCCACTACGCCGTATCCAATGTTAAGCTTCAGCTCATTCAGCCAGTCAACGTCGCTAAGAAAACTTTCATTCTTCAGACGCCATGCCGCAGACGCAGAAGGGAAATTACCCCAGCGGTTGTTGACACCGAACTTGGAGGAACCGTCACGTCTGACACTGACCGTCAGGTAATAACGCTGGTCATAATTGTAGGTAGCGCGGCCCAGGAAAGAGATGAGCGTATACTGATCCTTATAGGAATTAATGACATTGTACGCCGGGTTGCCGCCCCCCAGGAAGTCCCCTCCCAGATCCTCCACAAGAAAACCCTGCCCTGCCGCGGAAAAGCTGTTGTTGACAAATTGGTTGTATTCATATACTCCTGTGAGGCCAATGCTATGCTTACCAAATTCGGTAGTATAGTTGATGTGGATGTCTCCTTTCTTGGAATCCACGTTCCCGTTGGTCTGGTTGGCATTATTGAGATTACCGACTCCCGGCAGCGTCGGTTGAAAGAACTTGGTCTGCAGGTTGAAATGAGAAATGGAACCCAGGACGCCAACCTTGAGACTTTTCACCAATTCGTAATCGATCCTTGCAAACAGCTGTGTAAGATAATCCTTGCCATTGTTGGTCTGCAACATCTGCCGCGCCACAGGGTTCTGCTGGTCATAACCCGAATAGGCATAATAAGAGCCGTTCGGATTATAGACCGGGTAGGTCGGAGGGGTAGTGTTTACATAGTCAAACATATTGTAGTCCACATATTTCCGGTTGTTCTGAGTGTACGCCAGCGATACGTTGATGTCCAGTTTATTGTCCAGCGCTTTTTGCTGACCGATAAAACGAAGCCCCAGCTGCTCTTTACCCGAATTAATCACCAACCCTTCCTGGTTCAGATAGTTCGCGGAAGCCCGGTAGTTGAATCCGCCGCTGCCGCCGGAAATACCCACATTATGACTATGTGAGACAGCATTGCGGGTGATGGCCTTCAGCCAGTCTGTGTTGGCGCCATGATCCAATGCCGCAATGGTAGCCGCATCCACACCCGCATCCTGGCTGGCCTTTTTCCATTCGGCCGCGTTGAGCAGGCCGAAATTGCCGGCCACTTTATCCACCCCTACATAACCATTGTATTCCACCTGTGTCCTGCCGGCAGAGCCTTTCCTGGTATTGACGATGATCACCCCATTGGCGCCCCTGGCCCCATAGATCGCCGTGGCAGACACATCCTTGAGAACATCGTAAGAGGCAATATCCGCGGGGGGGATGCTGGACAGTTGGTTGGGATCATCCAACGGAATCCCATCCAGCACGATAAGAGGCGTCTGCCCGCCCGTCAGCGAAGTCTGCCCACGCAGACGGATGACCACATTCTGGTTAGGATCGCCGCCCGGCTGGGTGATCACAAGCCCCGCTACCTTCCCCTGTATCTGCTGCATCGGGTTGTTGATCACACCACTGCTGAATTCCTTCGAAGCAATATTCGCTACGGCGCCCGTCACATCCTTGCGCCTGACGGTTCCATAACCGATGACCACTACATCGTTCAGGGACTGGGCTGCTTCACGAAGCACCACACTGAGCTCCATTCGTCCCTCAATAGTAATTTCCTGATCTGTAAAACCTACTGAGCTAATCACGATAGATCGTACCCCACCCGGAAGATTAAAGCCGAAATTACCCGATGAGTCGGTTAGGGTGTTGACATTAGTTCCTTTCGCGGTAATAGTGACCGAGGGCAGCCCCTCCCCTTTTTCATTGATCACCCTACCTGTTAATCTGTTTTGCCCGAATGCCATTGTAGATATTAGGAGTACGGCAAGCAAGCAAAGCGTTAGTTTAATTTTCTCCGTTAACATACTAGCAGTTTGTTGAATTAAATACGGAATCTATAATAAACTGGTACATACCAGTACACAATATTATAGATTTTTTTTAATTACTGTAAATTTTTTTTCCCGCTCCCCCGGCATGCCTGATATCCCAAATAGCAAAAACCCAGACCGCCTTTATTTACAAAGACGACCTGGGTTATGTATATATACGTTGATCGACGTCCTGCTTCCTCCGCTAGGAAACTTCCTTCTCCGTCTGTCCTTCTTCCTCTGTATGCGTCGGTGCCTCAGACGGTCCCGCTTCGATAGCCTGAGTCTCTTCCTCCGGCTGAACGGGCGTCTCCGCTTCCTTCTTCTTCAGCCCTAACTGCCTCTTTATCCACGCCCCAACCCCAACAAATGCCAGTACGATAAACTTCCACAACGGCGCTAAAAATTTCAATATCACCGCAAAAAGCCCGGCTTTCGCCAGCAGTTTCCCCGCCACCAGCGCCCCGATCGTCCAGGCCGCAACCTTATCGACCTTGGGGTCAAAATCAAAATAGGAATTCCCTTCCGTAAAACTGGCAGCCGTCAGCACCTTTGATATATCCTTATTGACCGTGGGCAGCTCATACATCTTTCCCACGGCGTTCAACGACACCATGCCTTTTCTACCCAGGATCCTGATCTCATAGTTCAGCGTATTGCCATCCTCTTCCTGGTCCCCGAACTTGATCTCCTTGGCCCAGTGAAGTACTTTCCTCTCTTTATCATAAAAGGGTTTTTGAGCCCAGCCCACAATATGTATGGTAGGGAACCCTTCCTTAACCCGTTTTTCATTTGCCTCCTTTTCTTCCGACTGTATATTTTTCAGCATCTCACTGTAGTCGATCTTATCGGCATCTTCATCCTTTACATAACCGATCTCGCTATAGGTGACCACAAAGGCATAGGTGCTGTCCTTAAAAGGGTCGGAATCCTGGGGAAAGAGCATTCCTACCACCTCTTCTGCAGCAGATTCGGGGTTACCCCACAATTTTGTCAATACGAGTTTGCTCTGATCTTTATTCAGATACTTAAATCCTTCCGGAACATTCAGCTTGATATGCCCGCCTTCGACCTTGATCTCCCCGGAAGAATACTTCAGTGTCTTGTTGACGGAATCCCTAAATTGATTGATAGCCTTTAAATAGATCTCTGTCGAGTCTGCCGGAGGATGTGCGCTTACGCACAGGGAGAACAGCATCAACAGAGGTAAGGTTAGGAGCTTACGGTTCATGTTTTTTTTAAGATACAAGATAATAAAAAGAGCCGCCTATGCAAGACGGCTCTTATATATGTTAATTTATTGTATACTATTCCGGTAGTAAGACCAGCCGGATCAGGTTATTCCCTTTAAAGTAAAGGGACGCCGCCTGCTGTACCGCCTGAACAGTGATCTTATCCAGGTCTTCCTTCTGATGCAATACCTGGCCGGCATCTTCGTTATTCTGATACTGGGATGCCAGATAATTCAGCCAAAATCCATTGGTCTTGTTTTGCGTCTCGAAAGACCGGAGGGTCTCCGCCTTGTATTTCTCAAGATTGACGGGCAGGGGGCCGGACTTTCTTAGCTTGTCGAGCTCATCGAGCGCTGAAGCTACCAGCTTATCTACATTCTGCGGTGCACAGCCGAATGCGATGGTCAATGCATATCTGGACGTCGGGTATTTTGTAAAATTCACGGATGCATTGGGACTGTATACCCCGCCTTCCTCTTCCCTGAGACGTTCCAATAGCCGGATCTCCAGCACTTCCGATATAGCCTGCAGCAGATCGTTATTCTCATTGCTGAATGTATAATCTCCACTGAGCACCAGACGGACCGTAGCCTTGGGCTCTTTACCCTTATATACGTTCTTACTGATCATGCCTGCCGGGATATGGATACCCCTGTCTTTTGGCTGCACATTGAGATGAGTGGCAGGCAATGCGCCAAGATATTGCTCCAGCATGGGCCGGAGGACGGACGTATCGATGCTGCCGACAAAGATGAAGGTAAAGCCGGACGCATCCGAAAAACGTTCCTTGTATATAGCAAAGGCTTTATCCAGGTCTATCTGTTCCAGCTTGGCCAATGTGGGGCCGCCGGACCTGACATTATAGTTGCCCAGTACAGCGCTGACTGTGTCTGAGAACACGCTGTTGGGATCGCTGGCGCGATTAGCCAGGCTGGCCTTGCTGCGGGAAATGATATTATGGAATATGCTGGTGTCTTTCCGGGGCGCAGTGAAATAAAGATAGGTCAGCTGCAAAACAGTCTCCAGGTCTTTGTTTACCGCTCCGCCATTAACGCCCTGCATCCTGTCCCCGATGTAAGGTTGCACAGACAGCTGCTTTCCTGCCAGATATTTCCCCAACTGGACAAGATTGAAATCACCGGCGCCTCCATTGCTGATGATGCCGGCTGCATTGGCTGCGGACTGGAAATCAGCATCGTCATACAACGAGCTCCCTCCGGGCGCAAAGCCCGTAAAATAGATTTCGTTGTTCTTGAAGTCCGTGGGTTTTACAATGACCCTAACCCCGTTGCTTAAGGTCATCTCTGTAATCCCCAATGCCTTGTTCTGCTTTACGTCCACTACTTTGCCGGGAGCAGGCTTTACGGGCAGCAGTTGCTCTCCTTTCATATCGTCCTGGTAAGCTGTCATTTTCTCTTCCTCGACTGCTTTCAGCCAGCCATTTACCGTGGCTTCGTCAGGCAGACCGGCTTTCTCTTTCTCCGGCGCCAGGATGAGGATATCGCGATCTGTTGTCTTGATATACTCCTTCCCCAGAGCATTCACCTCGGCAAGTGTAATGCCGGGCAGATATTGCTTTACAAGCGCGTATTCCTTGTCGATACCCGGGGCAGCCTCCCCTTTTAGAAAATAACGCTGATATTCCCCCACGTAGCTCTGAGAATTGGTCTTATCTTTTTCCTTCAACGCAGACTCCATACTGCTCATATAGCTCTGTGCGGCCCTATCCAGCTCCGACTGTGCAAAGCCATAACGGCCAGCGCGGATGGCTTCACGCCAGGATGCCTTAAAGGCGCTCTCCAGCAGCCCGGGCTTCGCGGCTACATTGACATCAAAAAGGCTTAGTCCGCCCATAAAATCCTGGATGCCGGCGCCGGCCTGTACAAAGGGGGAGTTTGCCTGCTGCCCCAGCTCGATATAACGTTGCTGAAGCATTTGATTAAAAAGCTGCCGGACCATGGCCTTCCGGTAATCCGACGCAGTAGAAAGCCCGGTCCCTTTTTGCTTGATCAGCACTTCGGCCACCGTCTGCGGCATTTCAACATCGGTTACGGCAATAAACTGGTTCTTCCCCGTAAGACCAATCTCATACTTTGTCCTGGGCCTCTCTCCGACAGGGTTCTTTAGGTCGGCAAACTTTTTTTTGACCAACTGCTCTACGGAGTCCACGTTGATATCACCCACGACGATGAGCGCCTGAAGGTTCGGACGGTACCAATCATGGTAAAATTTCCGGATAGTGGCAGGTTTAAAATTATTGAGTACGGAATCCGTGCCGATAGGCATACGAACGCTATAACGCGAGTGATTCAGCAGCAACGGCCAGTACTTTTGCTGCATACGCTCCTGCGCGCCTTTCCCCAGACGTTTCTCTTCCAGCACAACGCCGCGCTCTTTGTCGATCTCCGTGGGGTCCAGGGTAGCTTCCTGCGCCCAGTCACGCATGATCTGGAAGCCATGCTGAAGAAGATCACGGTCATCCGATGGCAGGGGCAGCTGGTACACCGTCTCATCAAAAGAAGTATAAGCATTGAGATCCGCGCCAAACCGCACACCCGACTTTTGCAAATAATCAACTAATTCGTTCTTGGGAAAGTGGGTGGTCCCGTTAAAGCTCATGTGCTCCATAAAATGCGCCAACCCCCGCTGGTCATCCGATTCCAGGATCGAGCCGGCCTTGTTGACCAGGTAGAGCACCACCCGGCTCTTGGGTTCAGTATTCCGGCGGATAAAATAAGTAAATCCATTGGCCAAACGACCAGTGCGGACCGCAGGGTCCAACGGCAGCGGTCTTTCAACTACATTTTTTGGTTGTGCTGAGACAGTAGTTGCGGGCAGTGAGAAGGTGATCATGACGGCAGGCACGATGATTGACCATTTCCATCGAGGCCACCGGAGGGTAGAATGCATAGTTAATTTTTGCGCAATGTTATCGATATTTTATCCTTGAACCGCACCGTTGGTCATCTTGGTTTTGGCTGGGCTATTTGTCCTCCCAAAGAGAACTTCTGTAGATAATAACATCCGTTTCGTCCAGACACCGGGAAAATAATTAACTTTTCATTAGACTTTTATAACCCTATTTATTGGACGATAACTTGTTGAACCACCAGTAAAATGGTATGCCCAAAAATATTAACACCAAGCCTATGACAGCCTCTCTTGGCCGCGTAATAATGGTATTGCAAATGAGTGACAGACAAAATAGGATGAACAGGGCCGGCACGATCGGGTACCCCCACACCTTATAAGGACGAGGGGCATCCGGCATTTTTTTTCTTAAGATAAAGACCCCAAAAGTCGTAGCGCCATAGTATATAAAAGCAGCAAAGATCAACATATCCGTCAGTTGGTCAAAAGTCCCGGACAGCACAAGCATACAGGCCCACACCCCCTGATACCATAAAGCATTGGCAGGTACCTGGGCGCTGTTCAGCTTTGTTACTTTGGGAAAGAATACCCCCTCGCGGGCCATGGCATAATAGGTACGCGAATTGCTTAATATAGTAGTATGCGTGCATCCCAATGTTGTTATGAGTATAAGGACCGAAATAAAAATGAGCCCGCCATGACCCCAAAAAACCTTTACAGCTTCCACGGCGGCAATGGAATTCCCGGAAGCCTGCATCTGTACTAATTGAGGCAAAGGCAACAATGCCAGATAGGTCGTATTCACCAGCAGATAGACGGCTATTACGACGAGTAGTCCGATGGTAATGCTTAAAGGGACATTACGATGGGGGTCTTTTATCTCCCCTCCCAAAAAACCAACCGAGTTCCAGCCCTCATATCCCCAGAATGCAGCCAGCATAGCGGTAAATACAGCGCTGATGGTCACCGGTGCCGCATTGATCACTTCAAGCCGGAAAGGGGCGCCCAGCGTAGCCTGCGGACTGTTTAATCCAAACACTACGATCAGCGCGATACCCGCTAGCACCAGCAGCATCAGTCCGGTGCTCAACCCCGCTCCTGTTTTAACACCCTTTGTATTGATCCATGTAAGGACGAGGATCAATAGAATGGCGGTAAGTTTTATCTGAAAAGCCGCAAAAGGGTAAAAGATGCCAAAGACGCTGGTATCCGACCACGAAGCAAATACAGCCGGCAAATGAACTATGCTGTTTAATGATTGGGCAAATACATATGCAATACCCGCAATGGCGGCAGTCTTAATTGCGGTAAAGTTTGACCACCCATATAGATAGGAGAAAAATCGGCCGTATATCTTTTTGTAATAGGTATACTCCCCTCCCGTATCAGCCAGCATACTGGCGATCTCCGCATTACTAAGAG
Source organism: Chitinophagaceae bacterium (assembly GCA_017307755.1). Lineage (GTDB taxonomy): Bacteria > Bacteroidota > Bacteroidia > Chitinophagales > Chitinophagaceae > Puia. Next base: position 257,030 of record JAFKGQ010000006.1, read on the forward strand.
CCCCAAACAACGAAATGATACCCCCCAATACCCAGCATATCAGCACCCATCCGGATGAATGAAGCTCCGCGGCCATGGGGACTGCCTTTTTATAGACACCGGATCCAATGATATTGCCTATTACTACAAATATCGCCAGGCGTAAGCCAAGCGCACGATTAAGCCGGGAGGGAATACTCATGCATTTGATTTGGGTAAACGTTAAGATACTGACTGGCGGCCTATTTGCAAAAGAAAAAATATTTTGCCACACTCACCGGATCAGCTCGACCACTCCTTTTTTCATGATCCGTTGTTTACTGATAAGGTTATTGTATTCGATCATCCATACATACATGCCTGCGGGTTGTGGCTGACCCCCAAACCGCCCATCCCACCCCTCACTACCATTGGTGGTGGTAAAAACTAACACCCCCCATCTGTCAAATATTGAGAAGCGTAATATATCCACCGGCGCGGAAGGAGGTATCCTGAACAGATCATTCTTCCCATCCCCATTCGGCGTAAAAGCGTTGGGCATCCACGGATCATTGAATACAGTGACCTTTTCCAGGGCGGTGTCGTTGCATCCGTTGGGGCTGGTCACCTTCAACAAATAGGTAGTACTCACCAATGGCGAAGCAAGAGGATTAGGAGAACGCCAGTCATCCAGGCCGGTAGCCGGGCTCCATTGATAAGAAAGTACAGGGCCCGTAATGGAAGGGGCCAGACGGATCCGGCTGCCCCGGGCAATGACCGTGTCTCCGGTCAATCTGACTACAGGCGTCTGGTAGACGGTCATTGTAATAGCGTTGGAGTAGGTCGGTGAAGAGGAGCAGGCTGCGCTGCTGGTCATGATCGCGCTGATGATATCCCCGTTATGCAGCTTGGAGGAGGAATATACGGACGTATCTGTACCCACCTGCTGGCCGTTGACCATCCATTGATAATCCGGCCGGCTTCCCCCGTTGACAGGTAAAGCGACAAACTTCACCAGGCTATCGCTGCAGATAGAGGTCGCCGAAGATGAAATGGTCAACAACGGGACTATATGAGGCAGGACGGTCATGGAAATGGTGTTGGAGAGGGCCAGGGGATTCGTCGGACAGACCGCATCGCTCGTCATTACACAGCGTATCTGATCTCCATCGTTAAAGACATTACCGCTAAACCACGGGTTGTCTGTCCCGGACGGCATACCATTTAACACCCATTGATAATGAGGAGTAGGACCCTGGTCAGTCGGTACAGCCGTAAAATTGGCGGGAGCGCCGGCACAGATGGGGTTGAGATCGGACGTGATACTCACCGCCGGGCTGCTCTCCTTTAATATCACAATGGTATCAGGCTTGGAGACTACCTGACAGGTGGATATCCCGGCATTCCCCGCCTCTCCCACCGCCACACGATATAGATAATTTCCTGTTGCCGTCGGAAATGCCGGATACACAGTATTAACCGCACCGGAAATATCCATCCATTTTTTCCCGTCATCCGTACTGACCTGCCATTGATAAAAAGTGGAACTATAACAGTTCTCCACCGTAGCCAGGAATTTCAGGTTATTGGCCGGAGAAGGACACATCGTCACCGTGTCACCTGTATGCCCGGCGATCGTCACGCTTACCTTGGGACCCACCGGCCGGAATGTGATATCGTCCAGGGCCAGGTCATTCCCATATCCCCCGGGAGCATTATTCCTCATCCGCAACACCACCGAGGATACCCCTGGCGGAGTCGAAAAATAGAACGCATATTGATTCCATTTTAAAGGATTGCTCACGGGAATGTCACCCGTTGATAAACTCTGTAAAATGGTGCCGTCTGTTTTTTCAATGTTAAAGGTGATATTGGGAAGTATCTCCCCTGTATGCGAGGCCATGTTTAAAACCCAGACAGCGAACTGATAGGAAGTCCCCGGACAAAGCCCATTCACCTTCTGCACATAAAAATCACTCGGTTGATTCGAAGCCCCTATCAGCATAAAATAGCCGTTCGCGTCCCCCGTATGATCAGCACTTACATCCAGCCAATCTCCCACATAGCAGTTATGCATGCTGTTGACGATCTCATAGGCATTATCAAGGACGCATCCTTGCGACTGATAATCCATGTTAGTGATACCCGGGGCCAGTGGAGGACCAAAATTGGAGCCGGCGCCAAAAGTAATATTAATAATAGGGTCCCCCAGCCCACCGGTACAAACCTGACCAAATGCAGAACCTGCAAAGACAAAAAGCAACAAGGTCAGGAGGGGTTTCATCAACCCAATGTATAAACTATTTCCGGGTATCGATAACACTTTTAGCATAAAAATTTTAGCAGCTATACCCCTGACTATTTCCGCAACTATTTTATAACTTAAACTATTATACCTAACGACTATGAACCACAAATTTACCTTTCCTATTACCCTGTCGGTATTGCTTTTCCCTTTACTTCTGTTACTTGCCGTCCCTTCCGCGGCTCAGATCACCTGGCCCCGCGGCCAGTTGCTGCCTTCATTCCCGGCGACAGCCGGTAACCAGGATCTATATACTCTTGTCGAAAAGTCCTGGCGTTGGGAAGCCGAAGGCCCGTCCATCAGTCATAAGACGGGACGTTTGGAGTCCGATGGCTGGCTTTGTCAGGTCGGTATCGACGCTGCAAATGACCATATGGTTTATGGACCTTATGACACCAGTCTTACGGCAGGACAATATATCGCTGAGTTTAGAATGAAGACAGACAACAACACTGCTAATAACGATTCTGTCCTGGATATCGACGTCCGGGATGCTACCACCGGTGCGATCCTTGCCTATCAGGCCGTTACACGCCGGCAATTTCCCATAGCTGCGGACTATACAAGCTTTACATTGCCGTTCACCATGCCCGTGGATCATCATGCCATCGAGTTGCGCGTATATTGGAGAGGAAGGGCCTATACAAAAGTGGACTATGTTGCCGCACGCCAGGATAACACCGCCGAAATGTATTTATTTTCATCCCTGAAAGGCATCGTCAACAGGACGCAGCCGCGGATCTTCGCCTATGAAGGCGATGCATTTGCGGAAGGGCCCTACACATGGATGCAGTCGTTGGGTTTGACCTGGACTGAGCATACGGACAGATGGGAGCTGATCACAAAGTACCGCAACGAAATAGCAGGCTTGATCGTCTACGATCCCGCTCAGCCGCATACGGTCAACCTGGCCACCATGCTCGTAAAAGATAAAAAGGCGCTCGTCGCCTCTCCCATCCTGTTATCACGCTTAACATCCGCGCCTTATAATTTTCCTGTATTAGTCGATTTGCGCGGACAGTTTAACAGTAAGCTGCAGGTGTATCAAACCCTGTTCAATACCTATTGGCCGAATATCGATCATCGTATGTTGATCGGGTTGAGCCCGGATGCGCACCGGGCCGCCTTACGTGAATATGCCGGCGCACTGGGCGCCGCCGTAATATGGCTGGACCCCAATGTGTCAGGTGAAAGCGAGTTGTTAAACAGCTTCTTATCCTCTATGCCGGCGGGCTCCGTCTTTACGGGTTGGTGGCCGGAAGAAGGTTCAGGGATCACCAGGGCGTCGAGCTATGGGATAGCTACGGTCGCCAGCGATTATTGTTCTAATCTGACGGTTCATAGCGGTATGCCAAGGACGATAAACGTAAAACCTATACCGCCCACCCCTGTGCTGAAAAATAAAATATATGTCGCTTTTATATTGAGTGACGGGGATAACCTGCAGTATGTGGAACACCTGATGCGCAAGCTTTGGAATAACCCCGATCGCGGCTCGGTCCCGATGGGATGGACGCTGTCTCCCGCAATGGTCGATGCAATGCCGGGAGCATTGAACTTCTATCACCAAACCTCCACCGCTAATGACAATCTGATCTCGGGCCCCTCCGGGTATGGTTATGCCTATCCCAATAATTTCCCCAATCAAAACACCCTGGATCAGTTTGTTGCCAAGACCGAAGAATATAATAAAAAAGCCGGGGTCAGGGTTATCACCATCTGGAATACCATCACAGGCGGCATTAACCAAAATGTTGGTGAAAGCTTTGCCGCCAATGCTCCCTCATTGTTGGGGTTGACGGCGCAGAACACGGGTGGGCCCCTCACTATCTATAAACAAAGCCTGCCGGGCATGCCGCTCTCCTGTAATTACTGCACGGGAGAACAGGCAATGAAGGATGCCATAGCTTCCGCTTCCGCCGGATGGAATGGGACAGGACCCAGGTTTATCATCATCCAGGCCCAGCCATGGACAGATGTAAAGCCATCGAACTTTAAGAACGTGATGAATTCGCTCGATTCAAATCATATTGTGGTACGCCCCGATCACCTTTTCCAATTGATGCGCCAGGCAAACAGTCTTCCCGCTGATCCGGCTCCCGTAGGTATAGACATCACCGACCTGGGTGGAACCATCAGTGCCCAATACCAGACAGGCTCGCCAACAGGTGAAGAATATACAAATTTGATCGACAATAATGTTAGTACCAAATACCTGACATTTAATGCCGCCGGCTGGATACAATACCAGGCGCCATCCAGCTACGTGGTAAAAAGCTATACGATAACCTCGGCAAACGACTTCCCCGAGCGCGACCCTTTGAACTGGACATTGCAGGGGTCGGCAAATGGGATCAATTGGACGACCATCGACACCCGTTCAAATGAAGACTTCCCAAATCGTTTTCAAAAAAGGATTTTCACTTTCAATAATACGACGGCATATGCGTATTATCGGCTTAACCTGTCAAACAACAGCGGTACGATCCTTCAGTTGGCAGAGATCGAATTGTTTGGAGAGCCATCTTCAACAAACATCAACAAGCTGCGCATTAGCCGGACAACAAATACAAGCCCGGAAGAGTCCCCCGGAATTTCCTTGTACCCCAACCCCGTTCATGATAAACTCTATGTCAAAGGCCTCAACAATGCCGCCCATCTGGAAATATATAACAACGTCGGCCAGAGGGTGACGACAGCATTGGGGACGTCAATTGATGTTGACGGTCTGGCGCCGGGAGTCTATTTATTAAAAATAAGATCACAGGAAAAGACCCGGTCTTTTAAATTCATCAAACAATGATCCTTCCAGCCTTATCCACCTATCTACCAAACCTTCTTGAACCGGCGACACAGAGGATAACTCCTACGGTAACGAGCAACATACCTGCGCTCACCTTTTCGTGAAGCAGCATGGCTGCCAGGGCTAATCCAAAAAAAGGTTGTAAGAGTTGCAGCTGCCCCACTGCTGCGATACCCCCCTGCACTAACCCGCGATACCAGAATACAAACCCGATAAACATACTGAATAATGATACATAAACAAGCCCGATCCAGGCCGAGGTACTAACGGTCCCAAACGATGACGGGAGTAAGATAAAAGTTAAAGGCGCCATAAAAGGCAATGACAGGACCAATGCCCAGGAGATTACCTGCCAGCCTCCCAGCGTTTTTGAAAGCCTGGCACCTTCAGCATAACCAAGAGCGCATAATATAATTGCCAGCAGCATAAGGCCATCTCCGGCAGGTGACGCGGAAAGACCTTGGGCAATTGCGTAGCCTACTACAAATAAACTTCCTAAAACAGAGAATATCCAGAATGCCGCGCGAGGGCGTTCGCCTCCGCGCAGTACGCCAAATACGGCCGTTGCAAGCGGCAACATACCAACAAAGACGATGGAATGCGCCGAAGTAACGTATCGCAATGCTAATGCGGAGAGCAGCGGAAATCCCACTACCACGCCAAGAGCGACAATGGCCAATGAAAAAAATTGCTTTTTGGCCGGCCGTTTTTCTTTAAAAACAAACAGGACACAAAGGGCAAGCAGGCCTGCAATACTCGCCCGGGCAACGGTTAAAAAAAAGGGTGATAAGTCGATGACGGCCATCCTTGTTGCAGGCAGCGATCCACTGAATATCAAAACGCCGATGAGTCCATTAAGCCAGCCGCTGGTAATATTTCCGCTTTTCATTTTATACAAAAATAAACAGGATGCTTCAATAAGCACAGTCTCAGTTTTGTGTATTATAATGGACACAGTTATATTTGCAACATGCAAAAAGCTTTTCTATATAACAAAATAGCCGGCAATATTGCGGATCAGATCAGGGCCGGCGTTTTGGCGGCGGGTGATCGTCTGCCGTCTGTAAGAATGTTATGTCAGGAACATGGGGTCAGCATGAACACCGCAAAGAGAGTATTCCTGGAACTGGAAGCGCAATCATTGATACATGCAAAACCACAATCCGGCTATTTTGTAAGTCAATTAACATATCTCAGACTTCCGCTGCCGGAGGTAAGTCAGCCTTCGTCCGTTACCAGTGGCAAGGAGCCTGACGAATTGATCAGTAGAGTTTATAGCAATATGGGCCGGGGGGATCTCACCCTTTTTTCTATTGGGGCCCCATCCGGCAATCTTTTACCTTTAGCCAAACTAAAAAAAGAGATAGTACTTGCGACACGCCAGCTAAGAGAAGGCGGCGCGGAATACGAACCCTTGCAGGGCAATGTGAAGCTGCGGCGAATGATCGCTGTCCGCTCCCTGACCTGGGGAGGAAAATTAAAGGAGAATGATCTGATAACCACCAGTGGGGGAATGAACGCTTTATCTTTTTGTCTGATGGCGTTGACAAACCCAGGTGATACGATAGCTATGGAAAGCCCTTGCTATCCTGGCATTTTGCAACTGGCGGTAAGTTTGGGATTAAAAGTCCTGGAAATAGCTACCCATCCGGTCACTGGTATAGATATGGGGGCCTTAAGGAAGGTGCTTCCAAAGATCAGGGTTTGCCTTTTAGTACCCAACTTCAATACCCCGTTGGGCAGCTGTATGCCTGACGAAAACAAAAAAGAGGTCGTTTCCCTTTTGGCAGAACATAACATCCCCATAATTGAGGATGATGTATATGGAGATCTTTATTTTGGTTCAAAACGCCCGGTGTGTTGTAAGTCTTTCGACAAAGAAGGGAATGTATTATGGTGTAGTTCTGTATCGAAAACACTTGCCCCCGGCTATCGTGTAGGCTGGATAGCTCCGGGAAAATACAAAGATCAAATACTAAAGTTAAAGCTCGTACATTCTATATCCTCTACTTCCATAGTTCACGAGGCTGTTGGCAATTTTCTTAAAACGGGCAGATATGAAAACCATCTCCGACATCTTCGCCGCACATTACAGGGCAACTATCAAAATTATGCGCGTGCGATATCCGAGTATTTCCCGGATGGGACAAAAACAAGTCGCCCCCAGGGAGGGCTTGCATTATGGGTGGAGTTTGATAAAAAAATTGACACTGCGGAATTATATGACCTTGCCATAAAAAAACGCATCAGCATTGCTCCCGGGCGAATGTTTACGCTGCAGGATCAATTTCAAAATTGTATGAGACTTTGCATCGGGCTGCCCTGGACCGATGAGCTGAAGTTCAAATTAAAACAGTTGGGGGACCTGGCTAAGATGCTTTACTCGTAGGGAACCCGATACAAAAAGGTCATATATCACGCCATCGGGCACCGTCGGGTTCGTCTAACTTCAGACATTGGGCCGCCCATTCCAGTTCTATGGCAATAATTTGCTTAAACACTCTTTTCAGCCATACAGGCATCCCACGATCCACGGCTAAACGTTGAATATGATCCGCGCATCCGGTTGCTGCTTCGCCACCTCCGTCAGGCATGATCATGTAAGGGGCGGGGCCGCCCTCCAGGTAAAGCGTTGGGACAATAGTGGCGAGGTTATGAAGCCCATTGCCCTTTGCTGCATGGCTCCAGTCGACAAATACGACCTTTGAGTCTACAAAACAAACATTATCACTTCGGATATCTCCATGAACAAGACAGTTGCCCGTTACATCTGCGTCTCTTTCAGCTTTGATCAATGCGTCTATCGATCTTCCAAACCAGGCTTCAGAACATAGGTCAAGATGCAGGAACCCTTCCGGATCGACGGCAATCTGGGACCAGATAGAAACTTTCCGGTTGTACAGGGCGGGGAGATCAGGCGGTGCGGTTTGAAGCGAAAGTTTTTTTATACCACTGAACAGAAGGTCAATATCTCCATCTCGCCAGACGACCCCGCTATGACTTGCGGGCCAGTACGCGTGACTCAGGTCCTGGCTGATCAGTACCGGGTGGATCCCTGGCGTATCGATCCATGCAATAACATAGGGCATAAATCCCAGCCGCATGGATGACAATACAAAATGTTCCCTGCGCAGCCATTGTCCCGTCTCTTTGTCGGTCGCCGCCTTGACAAAAACCTTGCTATTATCTTCCAGTTGTACGGAGAATCTGTGCGCTGAGGAAAGACCACAGTCAGGCGCCGTCCAGCGAGTGGACTTTTTCCCCATCGCGGTTTCTACTATATCCGTCAGATACCGTGGGGGTGAAATTTCAGGATCATTGGGCATAATCTAAGTCTGCGTAGGTACTAAATTAATCCTAATTTAGCTTATGATCACAGAGGGATCATTTACACAGATGGCACTCTCCTTTCCCGGGACCGAACAGGTACCCCATTTTGAAAGGATTGGCTTTAAAGTCACCGGGAAACGCATGTTCACCACCTACCTTCAGAAAGACAATACCGCAAATATTTTTCTGACGCCAAAGGAACAGACGGTCTTTTGTCAAATGGACAAAGACATTTATCCTGTACCAAACAGTGCATCACAACGGCAGTCTTGACAATTTTTCATTAATTACAAGCGTGCCTGTCCATCTATCATGCCAGGGATAACAGGGACTTGACAAAGCAGAGAAGGCTTCGAAGGGTACGATCCGGCTTAGGCTACGCAATAGGGCAGTTTTGAAATTGATCCCGGCCCCGTCACTATTGATGGCACGTGTCCCTGTAACAAATTTCCCGATAGTCTTGCCTCCCATCAAGGCTTCTTGTCCGGCGAAGATCAATACATCGAAAATTATAACGAAAACATACAACTCCAGCAGGAACAAGGTTCTATCTTCAGTATATAATCCTGAAAATACAATGATAACCCCCACTATTCTCCCAAGGAGAAATTTCCACAATAAGTAAAGGACGATATGGTCGACCAGCAGGTTAACAAATCGGAGGTTACCGTTGGCCTGTACGAGATTGACGCTTATGTCATCTAATAAATTATCTGTTGGGGCTTGATTGGAGTCCAAATGTTCCATCTGAAGGGGTTAAGGATCTCAAATATAAAATAAAACTCCCAACCATAAACAAATTCGGCAGGTTTGAAAGACCTTCTGCACCTTTTGGTCCTATGCCATGCTAACGTTTAGTTATGTACGCGCTTGATGAGCATATCGATGACAGCTTTAAATTTTCATACTACGACAACTAAAATGCAATCATATCAAAAAAAGTCTTAGTTTTAAGACTCCCTTAGCCCAGATCATTGTTAACATTATCTTAATGCATGAATATGACATCAGAAACGGCAGTTGCGGAAGCGATCATGCGCGGCAATATCAACGAGGCGAGAGAACGTTTACAAAATGGCGAACCACTTTCCGGCCAGTACGCAGAGAACAACAAATCTCAGATCATCAATGCCATCTTCCGTGCGAAAGCCTTTGACTTGATAGACAGACTGATAGAAACCGGTCTGGTACAGACGGACGTATATGAATACGATACTTTTGACCGTTCTGTTTTCAAAAACATCGCCATGAGTCTGAATGGAGATGAAGAGTCTCTCTCCTTTCTGCGGGACTTCATGAAAAAGGTCCGGAACAAGAACGACGAAGTCCGGGATATGACTGTACTACAGTTTTGCATGGAGGAGGCCGCTGACCCGGCTATCATACAGTGCCTGATCGGGGAGGGCTGCGACGTTCAATACAAGAACAATGCAGATATGAATCTGATATATAACGTCGTCGGCAAAGGGATGCTGGATGAGACAAAAGGCAGGGCTTATATAGAGACGTTATTATCCAACGGCGTAGACGTTAACCACAGAAACATAATGGGCACTACCCCGCTTATGCTCGCGGTGCAACGAGGCAAAAAAAATTACCTGGATCTGCTGTTACAGCACGGCGCTGATCCAAATGAGCAGGACAACAAAGGGAATAGCGCGTTTTATTATGCCGTAGTAGAACAACAAAACAGAAGCGTTTATGATAAGTTAAAGGAATATGCTTCACCCGACTTCGACAGCGTAAACAAGGATGGAGAATATATCCTGACAGGCTATCTCCGTATGGCGGGTGGCTCCTCTTCCGATATGGTAGGTTTATTGGTGCAAATGCTCGGGGACGGGGCAAACATCTACCAGGCATCTCCTTACTATAGTCAGCCTAAATCCGGAGTGGATTGGCTGGCCGAAAAAACCCCCGAGACAGTAAAGGCTGTCCTGTCCAGTGGCGCCATAGAGGTCAATCGACAGGATAACCAGGGCAATACCTTCCTTCACAAAATATGCGCATACAACGTCAACTATGACCAGGAGGCAGCAAAAAGAACCTATCAAAAAGTCAGGCTGCTGCTGGAAGCCGGCGCCGATACCTCCATCGTCAACGACAAGGAAGAGACGCCCATGATGCTGGCGGCAAAAGACAACCTGAAAGTAAAAACAGTAGATCTGCTTATGCAGCACAAAAACAACTAACCATGTCCATGTCATTTATTATTGCTTGTGAAAATGGCAACAGAAAAATTGCCGAATTACTCCTCGCCAATAAAGAGGCAGATGTAAAATATACCGACGAACGCGGCAGAACCGCCCTTCATTATGCCGCACATCGCGGTTATATCGACATTGTAAAGACACTCATAGATGAAGGGGCGGACATCGATTACGAAGATCACGCAGGGGAAACTCCCTTGTTCTTCGCCTGCTTGCAAAAACAAAAACAGACTGCATTTTACCTGCTGGAAAAAGGAGCTGATAGCAATATCAACGACAAATCAGGCAACAGTCTTTTACATCTCACCGCACGCCTGGGCCAGAAGGAGATCGCAGAAAAATTGATCGGGCAGGGCATAGATGTCAATGCCCTTAACAACAATGGAGAGACAGCTCTTCTGTTGGCATCTCAAATGCGTAATAAAGAGATTGCTGAAATGCTCTTAGACAATGGGGCAGACATCAACGCCGCGAACAAGATTGGTGATACCTCCCTGATCCTTGCTGTCCGTGCCAAAGCCATCCCCGTAGTAACCCTACTATTGGAAAAAGGAGCTGATGGCAACCATCTGAATGATGCTGGGGAAAGCGCTCTCCTCATAGCTTGTCAGGACGCCAACAGGGCCATCGCCCGGCAGCTCATCGAACACGGCGCTGACATCTCCGCTTCCACCCATACAGGTTTGGCCCCGATCTGGTACGCCTGTACCAACAATCAAAAAGAAATGGTCCAACTGTTCCTCGATAATGGAATGGATGTAAACTTTAGCAAACCCCTTGGCGAAGACACTGCTTCCATGAATGCTTATCTTGACTGGGTCATTACTGCCAATAATCTCTCTATAGACGCTAGCTTCGATCTTAATACCAGCTATAGTTATGGAGGAGAAAGCATTCTCCATCTGGCAGTAAAAAAAGGTAACCTCAGTATGGTAAAATTATTGGTTGAAAAGGACGCCAATATCAATATCCAGGATGAATCCGGCAATACCCCGCTCCATTACGCCGCCGCCAATGGCAAAAAAGATGTTGTAAAATATCTCCTGGATAACGGCGCTGACATAGACGTCGTCAACGTCAAAGAACAAAAAGCCATTGATTATTCCAATATCAAAGGCTTTAACGAAATTACCGAACTGATCTTAACCCGATCACATCAGATCAAATCTTAAAACAGGGAGGAAGACCATCCATAAATAGCAGTGATTACTGGCGCATGTGACCGCCGTCTTTAGCTTCTTTGATGTTAAGCGGATTGGTCCCCAGCACTTTACCTTGTAAGGCAGCCATTGCCTGTTTCGCCTGATCATCCCGTTTCATCTCCACAATTCCCTTTCCTCTGCTTAGGCCGGATAGAGGGTCAATAATAATCTTAGTATAATCCACCCAGCCAAATGGGTTAAAAAGCCGTTGAAGATCAAACTTGTCATAGTGGCGCGGAAGGCCAGATATTGTCATTCGCATAGCGCAAATATACATATTAGCCTGACTATTGCTAAAAGTTCGATATTATCCTCAATTATCAACATAAATACTTGAAAATAAACATTTTACAGAAACAATAATTAATCTTCCATTTATATTTACCTCAACCACCCTGTTTTGATCCCCTGGTCGATATCGAATGTCGTTCCTACTGTCCCCACCAGGCAATTCTCCTTTGTCATTCCCGTAACCTCCCGAATGCGATAAACAGAATTCAAGCCGGTACAATGAGCACCAAGAAAATATTGGATACCCATTGTCTTTAGCTTATTCGCAGTCCAGTCCAGTTGTTCGTCCTTCGCTTCCAGTAAATGCATCCCCCCCACCACCGCGACAACTTTTTCTCCGGGAAACTGCTGCGCTATATATTCCAGTGTATTCACTATACCTGCATGACCGCATCCTGTCAACACTACCAATCCGCGACTTGTGCGGACCACCATAGACATATCCTCCGGCACATTGTCATCCACCACGCCGCCGGGAGTGATCAATGTTCTGCCGGCTACATAATTTTTTTCCGGATACCGCCGCGGCACAGGGCCCGTAAGATAAATACCCGGACCTATTTTCTGTGGCCGATCAATTACAACAAAACGCCCACCGGAGGATACATAAGCCGACGAATCGGCTTTTAGCATTCCGGCAGGAGCCGCCGTTCGGACAAAAAAGCCGGCAGCGATATAAAGCACAGATGCCGTCACCCCATCCGGGAACTGTTGACGGATCGCACCAAGGCCAGTCGTATGATCGCTATGGTTATGGCTAAGCACCACCTGCCGGATACCCGAAAGATTGACCTTCAATTCTGCCGCATTGTCTCTTACCGTGTTTGGCCGCCCACCGACATCAAAAAGGATACGGGTGCTGTCGGCTTCTACCAGCGCCGAAAATCCCCACTCGCCGACTCCTTTGAGATCGGTTACCATCGTGGACAATATCGTTATCTTAAATTTTGCGACTTCCTGGGCAGATGCGATGGTAGAAAAAAAGGCCAGGACGGCAAAAGGCAAAAGTTTTCTCATGCTTTGAAGATACCTTTTTTTATCACCACAATTTGACTGAAGAAAAAAGCCGCTGAAAATCAGCGGCTTGAATATCCGTGGAGGTCACGAGTCTTCAAATTTTTAATTTTCACCCCAAAGTTTCACATCATATTTGCTTAAATTTTCAGCCCCTTGCAATATGCCGTAACTGCCTATTTTTCGTACAGACATTTTGTTATGAATCTGATATTTTATTTTTCGAGAAGTTTGTTCAATTGCTTTCCAATCCCAGAGGTTTACTTTATCATTTTCTTTGTTGACACCTTCGTTTTTTAATGCTCCAGCCACACTAAAATGCCCTAAATGAGAGTGAAATAAAATATTTTCCTCCAGTCCTCCAAGATAAAGTTGTATCAATCCCCAACCTGCCGTCGCATAACGATAGGTATGCCCATTACAATATTTCGGATTTAATTCGACCTTTTGGAATCGAACTTTTCCACCAAAATTAGGGGCCCAAAGATTTAACGCTACTGCCGATTGCCTACCTTTTTCCAGGTCAAAGCGGGCTGTTATTTCCGCCGAACTTTTATACTGGTTAATTTCCTGCCCATAGGGGGAGTAATGGTCAAAGACTTGTAATTCTGTAGCATTGAAAATAAAATCAAGTACACTTATTTTATCCTGTTTATTTGCAAAAAAATCATAGTTCATGCTTCTTAAGGATTTATTCGAAATACTCAATTTAACTTGGTTGATCTACCAACATATAGCGTGAAGCACATAATTTTTACATTATATAGAATACCGTATCTATAAAAAACAAAACCTCATTCTTAGCTATTACATTTTCATCATGCATATCTTCCAAAGCCAAGCCAAATTCACCATTATAATAATCTTGGCGTCTTGTCTTTTCAAAGCCGTTGAAATTTAAAAACCCTTCAATATGATCCAGTGCGGCCTGATCTCCTTCTACAAATTGCTGCTGGATGACTGCAAAAAGTTTCTCGTCAACTTCGATGAATCCTAATAATGAATAGGCGGTGTTGTCAAATAACAAATTGTGCATTAATAGGCTGTTGAAATACTCTGTCCAGGTCGCGTAGTATCCGGCATCATTAAGTTTAATCACGGATCGTCCATCCTCAGAAAGAAAAACCTTCGACTCGCCACCTTCGGTCAAATATTGACTTCCTGGCGGCAAGGATTGCAGCCATAAGTTTTCTTTTTGAGCATACGATTTTAAGAAGCTGACCTGCTCTTCTTTGATGATTGTCTTACTTTCGAATTCGCTTTTAACAGTTGGACTTGTGCCAAAGCTTTTGCAAAGGAGATTCCAGATTGCTGTGCAAGAATCCGTGCTCCCCTCCTGGAGTTCTCCTTTAATGATATTTTGAAGTTGTTCTCGGATGTCATTGGGGATCATTTATACAAAAATAGTAAAATAGCCCCAAAAACAAAAGCCATTGAAAATCAGCGGCTTAAATATCCATGGAAGTGAGGGGGAGGATCTAACCTTTGAATACGCTTTATTACTTAATCAGCCAGTTAACAATTTGAATATCAACCAAGCAACCGGTTCGTTATTTCTTCATTGTGCTACACAGTTCAAATCACTATTTTTCTCGTTATGTTGAATAAACTATTGTGAATACTATGCAGATGCGGCTCTTCTGGATATTTCTAATCATAATTACCGAACATGCGTGTTTTGCGCAGGTTCATGATTCCATCTTTTGGTCACAGCATTCGCTAAACCGACCAAACTCCGCATTGGTAAAGGATACTTTGCTATTTCCCAATAACACGGTTTACGGAGGTTACACTTACACTGATTGCGGAAAGCATTCCCATTGGGCAGACACGGGCGCTGTTCTATATGAAGGTAGAGAGGATTCGAAATTGACTTCCATTACTTTGCGAGGAGATCACACCTATATCCTAGAGTCCAGTTGGAAGCCAATGGAGATTGCCGGATCAATTGGCAGATGGTGGCTAGTTCGCGATTCATTGGTTTGCTTAAATTGGTTTGGTGTCCAAACGTTTGAGATGTCGAGACATGCTTTTCTCAATTACGCTCGTAAAAAAATTGGGCCGGCGCAGTATATTTCACAACCCATTAGCGTAGACCATAGGTGGTTTGTGCGCAGAGGCAACCGATTAGTACCATACACAGGGCAATAAGGTAGCGTGAAAATGACCTAAACCGAAAGCTCGATCGGCTAGCCCTTGTAGGTATGAGATGGGAAAAAGTATACATCGTGGACTGAGCAACTGAGATGCTACAATAATTTTTCTAGGGCCGCTATTTTTATATCGACGTCTTCTGGTAGCAGCTTAAGCGCATCAGGATTGACATAACTAATTAAGGTGCGCGTATCCTTCCCCGCCTTTTGTAACATCCCTATGAAACGAACAGTTTGTCTTTTTGACGAACCTATTTGGATTCGGTTATGTACCAGCTGATTTCGAAAATCCTTCACTTCTTTGAATGATTGATAAAGGTTACTCCTTTTGATGGTTGGCGGGCGGTATTTGAAGGCGTGGATAGGAATTCCTTTCAGTTGTTTGTATGTTTCACGATTTAACAGTTCCACCCAAAAACCCAGACTTGCGCCCTCGACAAAGCCTTTCTCGGTCAGAACAAATTGACTGCTGTGACGTTTATTGATGAGGAAGGCTTCCGCTTTGAATAAGGAAATGTCTTGTTGTCCCAAAACGTGGTTAAGCCATTTGGGTCCCCAAGCCACCTCAAAAACCTCAGTCATGGTCTGTCTGACATTCTTTTCCAGGACCGATAACCCTATGATAATTAGGGCATTGAGCTCTAAGATTGCTTTTAACAGTTTTTCCGCATTATTTTCGTTCAAATCGGAAGACATTTCATTAACTTTGTGTTACCCCAAATGGCTTAGTCACTCCTCTTACTTCGGTAATGAAACTAAGCCTTTATTATTTGTACTTCTCCATATTGATGCCTGCTCCTGTCTGTATAGTAGTCCCCCTCCAGCGAATTCATAGAATCACCACCTGTCCATTGTAAGCGTGTCATTCCATAATGCATATAGTCCTCTTGCGAGAATTCCGGCCTCTTTCGCGACAGATATTCCCATTCCAACCTAAAAAGCGAGTGATTTTCTATCACAATGGATGCCATTTGCGACATGCTGGTGGCGTTACTTCCTTCAAAGAATAAGCTGATCCTGGTCCAAGTCTGTTCAATCCGCAATCTGCCCTCATATTTCACTTTATACTCCGACACTGAAGATGTCGTTGCCATCGTCCAGGAACCGTTTAAGTCGGGTGTCAAGACCACCCCTATCCTTCGAAGTAACTTCCACTTCCAAATATACCTGTCGAACAACTGGTACAGCGCTGCATAACAGGCGAATGCGGTCGGCACCGGAACCCAGTCCGGCAAAACTACTGCGCTCTTTAATAAATGGACGATCAGCACGCTGGCGCAGGCCATATAAAAAGGAACAAGTAACCGTTCACGGGAGTTTATCGAATACTCATGCATGAGATCAAGGTTATATGCAAAGTAAACTAAATTTCATCCAATCAGCATTTGAAGTTATCATCCTCTGTTAAAGAGGGCCTCTAACCCTATCGGAGAACACTGCCTGGATGCTCGATCCGGATTCGGTAAAGCATGTGTCAGGCACTAGAGAGGAAATACTCAACAACATACGGGAGAAATTAAATTTGACGGACAAGATACAAAACCAGACAGGCAAAGTAGAATGCGTCACGGCCTGCAACCTACGGACGATCTGGCTATAAGGGGCGGGATCGAACTTTTTTGCACGCTATGTAACCTAATTGGCCACTCAAACCATAAGAGCCTTAAATTGCATTTACTCCGAACCTGTACAAAAAATGCACAGGTTGGGCCACATGACGGCGAGGCAGCTACAGCGGAACAAAATCAGCCACCTGAGGGTCTTGCCAAAGTTCATCGCTGTCGTAAATAATAACAAGGTAGCCCCGTTCCTTTTGATCCATAAACTGCATAATAGAAATGTCTTCGCCCGTCCTGATCGTGGGAGAAGACAGGCTTCTGGTCGCATTTATATCTCTTCTTTTCACTACTTCCAATATTGTGGGATAATCTTTCCTAATAAGCTCCATCACCTTAATGTCCGTTAATTCTCTTACTCCAGCAATACCGAATTCATTCGTGCACAAAATTGCCTTCACGACTTGGTCGTAGTATTTGTTAACATCATTCATGGAAAGTAAATAGGTTTCTGACCGCCAACTTACCGGAAAAACTGGTAAGTTCAAATTCTAAGATGGGCAAATCGAACTGCCGCAAAAATGCGGTAGTTAGGATGAGGAAAGAATTGGAGTTCGATTCCTCATTAGCTACCAACAAAAAAGCCACTGAAAATCAGCGGCTTAAATATCCGTGGAGCTGAGGGGAGTCGAACCCCTGTCCAAACATCATCCCCAAAAGCTTTCTACATGCTTATTCCGGCATTATTTGTCGGGAAACAACAGGCACCGGACACTCCAATTGCTTCCTTAGCTGGATAGTCTTAAGCAACAGTCACAGCCTTCTGTTGCAGCATCCTGTTTTGTTTTGAGTCGGCGGCACAACTTGGGAACAGGCTAACCTGTCGTGCGGCCCGAATGACTATCTAATCACTGATTAGGCAGCCATGGCATACTGAGTATTGCCATTTGAAGTTTGAGTCTTCGAGATTAAAGTGCCGATTACACAAAGCACTGCATGCTTACACCTTCAAAGATCTATGCTGTCAAAACCAGGCAGCCCCATAAAAGACGGCCACAGGCCAACTGCAAATATACGAAAACTTTTTATTTCCTAAACATCCTGAATATATCCAGCCCCAGCGCATACGCCATCAATGCAAACAGCAATATCATCCCCGCCATCTGCGCATATTCGATAAATTTATCGCTTGGCTTACGTCCTGTCACCATCTCCACCAGGGTGAACAACGCATGCCCCCCGTCGAGTGCCGGGATAGGCAGCACATTCATAAACGCCAGCAGGATGCTGAATATAGCCGTCAATGTCCAAAAGCTCTGCCAGTCCCACACGGGAGGGAACACATTGGTAATGCTGATCACGCTCCCCAATGAATCCTCAGGCTTCACTTCTTTTGAAGTAAACAGCAATTTCAGGTTGCGTATATAGTTTGTCAACGTCTGTACGCTTTTTCTCGCCCCTGCGGGGATCGCCTGTGCAAGGGTAAAATTGATCTGTTTGTAGCCCAGCACATCTTCCGCATCCTTATATAGCACCCCATAGTTGGCGCCTTTGATAAGCGTCAGGTTCGTATGGATCGTATCCTTGCCATTGCGAAGGACCGTTACAGCTATATGGGCAGGACGGTCCTTATCACCGTTCTTATTACGCATCGCCTTTAGCAGATCTCCATTAAAATAAGCAGGCTTCCCATCAAACGTAAGCAGCGTATCCCCTTTCATCAAAGGCGTTCCATCAAACTTTTCCTCCGGCATGATAGAGTCTACCACCATGGGATAGCGTATATACGTAAATCCTCCCAGCCTGTTCTTATTTAGTTGATTGATAAATCCGGGAGGGATCGTCAGCTCCATCTGCTGACCGTTCCGTTCGATAGTAATGCTCTTGGCCTCGCTCATGATGATCTCCGATCCCGTCATGCCGACCCTTTCGAGTGGTTTGCCAGCAACAGCAAGGATCTTATCTCCTTCCTGCATACCGATCTTTGTAGCAAGGCTGTCTACAGACACCCCGTACCTCAGGTTGCTGATAGGAATATAACGGTCGCCCCATACCCACATGATCATAATAAAGATGAATAAGGCCAGTATCACATTCACCGTCACGCCTCCCAGCATGATGATCAGCCGTTGCCAGGCCGGTTTGCTACGGAACTCATAAGGCTCGGGTGGTTTTTGCATCTGTTCCTTGTCCATGCTCTCGTCGATCATACCGGAGATCTTCACATATCCTCCAAAAGGGATCCAGCCCAGACCATATTCCGTTTCGCCGATCTTCTTTTTGATAAGAGAGAACCAGGGATTAAAAAAGAGATAGAATTTCTCCACCCGGCATTTGAACCAACGGGCCGGGAGAAAATGTCCCAGCTCGTGCAGCACTACCAATATAGAGAACGATAAGATGAATTGCAGTACTTTGATTCCGACTGCTGACCAGTCAATTGCTAATAGTATCATATTTATGGATAACACAATTTGCCAAATATCTGCTAATTTTCCCTTCTCAGACCGCCATACATAAAAAACAATGCAAATAAACCCTATTTTAACAACTCCACCGGCATTTTATAGCTTGATCAATGACGCCGCAAAGTCCCGGGCCTCCCCATCGCTTTCATAATACTCATCCAGCGTAGGATGCTCGATAAAAGGCACCTGCTGCATCGTCCGCTCGACCAGGTCTGTCATATCCAGGAACCCGATACGGTTGCGCAGGAACGCAAATACAGCTATTTCATTAGCCGCATTCAGGATACAGGGAAGATTCCCCCCCTTGAACAAAGCCTCCGTCGCCAATGTCAGGTTGCGAAAGGTCTTCACGTCCGGCTCCTCAAATGATAGGGTCCCCGGCTTGCGGAAATCATAACGTGGAAAAGCATTCGCTATACGTCTGGGAAATGCCAGGGCATACTGGATAGGCAGCTTCATATCCGGCAGCCCCATCTGCGCTTTTATAGACCCGTCCTCGAATTGGATCATGCTGTGGATGATGCTCTGCGGATGGATGATCACCTGCACCTGGTCCGGCTGCAGATTGAAAAGCCATTTGGCTTCTATCATCTCCAAACCCTTGTTCATCAAAGTAGCAGAATCGATAGTGATCTTGGCGCCCATGTTCCAGTTAGGGTGCTGTAAGGCATGATCCCTCTTTACATTTACAAGAAAATTAGGCTTTTTACCAAGAAAAGGGCCTCCGCTGGCTGTCAGCACGATCTTTTCGATCCGGCTCCTCGTCTCCCCTACCAAACACTGGAAAATAGCCGAATGTTCGGAATCCACGGGAATAATAGGCGCCCGCTTCTCCAATGCTTTCTGCATGACGATGTCCCCCGCTACTACCAATGTCTCTTTATTGGCCAGGGCCACCGCCTTTCCATTATCGATAGCCTGTAAGGTGGGACGGAGCCCTGCAAAACCGACTATCGCCGCCAGCATGATGTCGTAAATATCCATGGCAGCCACTTCTTCGATGGCTTTCTCACCTCCAAACACTTTAATAGGATGGGCCGACAGCGCATCTTTTACCTTCGGGTACTTTTTTTCATCTCCGATGACAACCACTTCCGGCTTAAAATGCAAAGCCTGCCGGATCAGCAGGTCTTCATTGCTCTGCCCCGTGAGTACTTCTACACTAAAAAGACCAGGATTCGCATCGATCACTTCCAACGCCTGCCGCCCGATGGAGCCGGTAGACCCGAATATAGCAACTCTTTTTTTTGTTACGCCGTTTGACATTTTTACTCAATGTATTTTTCCAGTTCTCCTGCCAGCTTCCGGTCGTTACTCAGCCGGGGCACTTTATTCTGACCGCCCAGCTTACCCACCGACTTCATATAGTCGATGAACCCGTTTTTCTTGACGGCACGGATCTGAAGGGGTTGCAGGATATTTCCCGTGATCAGATCGTTGTAATAGATATTTTTATTGCGTAGGTTGTCGTCTACTTTTATTTCAAACTGGTGGAGGTCCGATGGTTTACGCTCGAATTCCACAAACCATTCGTGATAGGACTTGCCCGCGCCCTGTTGGATCATGGGCGCTACCGTGAATTCCGTAATATGCAGCCCTTCTTCTTCAGCTGCTTTCATAAGGCTGTATTCCACTTCCTCGCCGATGACATGCTCTCCAAAGGCCGAGATAAAATGTTTGGTCCTCCCGGTTACCACCAGCCTGTACGGTTCTGTTGATAAGAACCTAACGGTGTCTCCAATACTATACCCCCAGAGCCCTGCATTGGTACTCACCACCAGGGCATAGTTCTCTCCCACCTTTACATCCTTCAGGCTTAAACGCAAAGGCTCCGCCTTCCCCATCTCCGCAACAGGGATGAATTCAAAGAAAATGCCGCTGTTGGTATTCAGCAACAACCCCTCTTCTTCCCGGGAATCCTGGAAAGCAAAAAAACCTTCGGAGGCCGGAAAGGTTTCGATCGTATCGATCTTTTTGCCGATGCTGTCAACGAGTTTTGCCTTATAGGGCTCGAAGTTTACCCCTCCATGCACCAGCACTGAGAAGTTGGGAAATATATCCTTTACTGGCTTGCCCGTCTTCTGGATGAGCCGGTCGAAATACATCTGCACCCACGGTGGGATACCGCTGATCAGCGTCATATCCTGCTGGATCGTCTCCTCCACGATCTTGTCCAGCTTGGTTTCCCAATCCTCGATACAGTTGGTTTCGTAGCTGGGAAGCTGGTTCGTCCGGAGATAACGGGGAACGTGGTGATTGACGATCCCACTGAGCCTGCCCGTAGGAATACCCGCTATCCGCTCCAATTCGGGCGATCCCGAGAGAAAGATCATCTTGCCGTCCGAAAAGGCTGTGTTGCCCGTCGATGCCATATAGCACAACAAGGCATTTCGGGCCGTATTGATATGGTTGGATATGGAATCCTTGGAAATAGGGATATACTTGATCCCGCTGGTAGTCCCGGAGGTCTTGGCCAGGTATATCGGCTTCCCCTGCCACAGGACATTATGGCGCCCCTCCTTGATCTGCCCGATATAGCTCGCAAATTGCTCATAATCCCGGATAGGTACCGCCTGCTTAAACTCCTCATAGGTCTTTACCTCCCCCAATTTGTGCTCCTCCCCAAAAACCGTCTTGCTCACCACCCGTAACAGGTCCTTCAAAATCGCCTCCTGGTCGCTCACCGCCGTCGTCATCCCCTTTTGGATGCTTTTATATATATATGATGCAAAAGGTCTTGCAAGAAATGATTTGATCTTCATGTTCATGCCGGCAAACCTACAAGAAAAAGACCAATAGACAATAAAAAGCCCCCGGCACGTCTTTTAAACTCATTATCAAACACTTATCCCAACCCTTGCACTCCCCTTTCAACCACCCCGTCACCCTGTCTCCCCCAAAACCCTTAATTTTGCCTTTCCAGCCTTTTTTCCAGGTCAATCCTTCATTTTTCCACGGATTTACCCTACCTTTGCAGCCCTAATATTTTTATTATGTTCGCAGTTGTAAAAATCGCCGGCCAGCAATTTAAGGTCCAGAAGGACCAAACATTGTACGTTCCCCGCGTTGCAGGCAATGCAGGTGACAAAGTGGAATTCGGAGAAGTCCTCCTCGTGGATGCAGACGGCACCCTGTCCGTTGGCAAAGACGTAAAGGCCACCATCAAGGCAGAGATCGTCGGTCACGTACAAGGTGACAAGGTCATCGCCTTCAAAATGAAAAGAAGAAAAGGATTTCGCAAAAAGCACGGTCATCGTACCCACTACACAAAGATCAGGATCAGCGAAATCGCTTAATCAAAAGTTAAACACACTCAAATCCCAAGATCATGGCACATAAAAAAGGTGAAGGCAGCGTAAAGAACGGCCGCGACTCACAAAGCAAACGCTTAGGAGTTAAGATCTACGGTGGTCAACCCGCTGTTGCAGGCAATATCATCGTTCGCCAACGCGGTACTCAATACCATCCTGGTAAAAATGTCGGCGTCGGAAAAGATTATACGCTGTTTGCTCTCTCCGATGGCCTCGTTGAATTTAAGAAAGGAAAAGGTGATAAAACCTTCGTTAGTATCAATGCAGTTGAAGTAGGAGCTTAGAAAAATTTTTTAACAAATCAAAAATTTTTTTTGGTTGTTTAAAAGATATTTCTATTTTTACTATTGTAAATTGATTTACTAACCAATTAAATTCAAAAACAATGGCAACTGCAAAGAAAGCCGCTAAGAAAAAAGCCGCTCCCAAAAAGAAAGCTGCTCCTAAAAAGAAAGCTGCTAAGAAAGCTGCTAAGAAGAAATAGTTCTTATTTCTTAGTTAGGCAGAAAATATCAAAGTCCCGAAATACTTCGGGACTTTTTCTTTTGTAAAAACCTCTCAAACCCACGTCCAGCAAGCCTTCCAGCCACCTCCATACACGATATCCTTTAAATCCCTACCTTTAATAAACACACTATTCCCATGCTCGACAACTACTATATAGCAGATCAGTTTTCGCTTCTCTCCAAACTCATGGACATACACGGAGAGAACTCATTTAAGACCCGTTCCTACTCCTCCGCCGCCTTCGCCATCGAAAAACTTCCCGGTCAGCTGGCGGACATGGACCCCGAAAAATTTGTCTCCATTAAGGGTATCGGGGATGCCATCGGGAAAAAAATTACCCAAATCCTGGAAAAAGGCGAACTACCCCTATTGAGGGAGTTTATCGAAAAAACACCCGCCGGCGTCATCGAAATGCTACAGATAAAAGGCCTCGGACCAAAAAAGATCGCCACTATATGGAAAGAAATGGGCATCGAGTCCATCGGAGAATTACTATATGCCTGTCAGGAAAATAGACTGCTGCTCTATAAAGGCTTTGGCGAAAAAACACAGACGAACGTCCGCGAAACCATCGAATTCTATCTCCGCGCCCAGGGCAGCCATCTCTACGCGGACGTGGAAGCCTTCGCGCTTATAGTGGACAAAGCCCTGAAAGAATCATTCCCCGACGAGCAATTCTCTTTTACAGGCGAATTCCGCCGGCAGCTGCCCGTTATAGACAGGCTGGAATGGGTTACCACCGCGCCTGAAGAGGCAATCAAAACCTATTTTGCAGCACAAGGCTACAAACACGAACAAGCCCCATCCGCTCAAAATGTAGCCATCCATTTCTTCCGCAGCCCCGAAGGCGTCCTCATCAATATCTATTTCCCCGGACCCGGCCACTTCTACTCCACACTCTTTCATTATAGCTGCAGCGATGAGTTCCGTACCACCTGGCAGGCCGTAACGGATAAGAACTACCTGGACCCGGGAATAAAAAAATACAAGTCCGAAGAAGATATATTCGAAGAAGCAGGCCTGCCCTTTATCCCCTCTCCCGCCCGCGAGCTGGAAACCACCGTCACTCGCGCAAAACACAATCCCCTGCCTGTCCCCATCCAATCGGAAGACATCAGGGCCATCATCCACAGCCATAGTAAATGGAGCGACGGTAGTAACTCGCTGGAAGAAATGGCCCGCGCTTGTATGGCTAAAGGCCTCGAATACCTCGTCATCAGCGATCACAGCAAGAGCGCCTTCTATGCCAACGGCCTCACGGAAGAAAGGATCAAACAGCAGCACCTGGAGATCGATGAGCTCAATAAAAAGCTGGCCCCCTTTTATATCTTCAAAAGCATCGAGTGCGATATCCTGAACGACGGAAACCTCGATTATACAGATAATATACTCTCTACCTTCGATCTCGTCATCGCTTCCGTACACTCCAATCTCAAAATGACGGAAGATAAGGCCATGATGCGCCTCCTCCGTGCCATAGAAAACCCCTACACTACCATCCTGGGACATATGACAGGCAGGCTCCTGCTGAGCCGCCCCGGCTACCCCGTCAATCACAAGACTATCATCGACGCCTGCGCCGCAAGCCAGGTGGCAATAGAGCTGAACGCCCATCCCCGCCGCCTCGATATGGACTGGCGCTGGATAGGCTATGCCCTGGAAAAAGGGGTGCTCATCTCCATAGACCCGGATGCCCACGCCACAGAAGGATATGAGGACACCCGGTACGGCGTACTGGCCGCACAAAAAGCCATCCTCACCCCGGACAGGAACCTTAGCAGCTTCAATCTGCAGCAATTCCGGGACTATCTGGCCGCACGTAAAAAGTCAAAAGGGATATAACAGGAACTTAAGTCGCTCTTAATATCGGCAATTCCACAAAAAAGGTTGTCCCCTCCCCCACAACCGTATCAAACCATATCTTCCCCTTGGCCTGCTCGACAATGGTCTTGCTCATTGCCAGCCCCAGCCCCGTACCGGAGGACTTTGTAGTAAAATTGGGCGTGAATATCTTGGATTGCATATCCAGGGGAATACCCTCTCCATTGTCCGTTACTTTTACAACGATCGATTCATCCCGCACCTCCTCGCTGACGCTGATCACCCGTTTGGATTTTCCCGTACAAGCCTCCAGCGCATTTTGCAGCAGGTTGGTGAACAGCCGGTTCAACTGCGTCTTATCCGCGTATACCAATATCTTCTGATGCACCGGCACCCACTTGAACAAAAGGTTCTCCGTCGTCTCATACAAAGAGGTCAGCGAATACAGCATCTCATGCAGATCAAAGACCTCTTTCTTTGGATTGCCGATATTGGCAAACTGCGAGAAGTCGGAGGCGATCTTGGACAGATGATCGATCTGCTCCACCAGCGTCCGGGCCACACCCGAAGCCATCTCCTTTACATTGGGTGAATTATTGTCGATGGCCTTCTGTAAATACTGAATGCTCAGTTTCATGGGGGTCAACGGGTTCTTGATCTCATGCGCCACCTGCCGCGCCATTTCCCTCCAGGCCCCTTCCCGTTCGCTCTTGGCCAGCGCCGCGGCGCTTTCTTCCAGTTTCTTCACCATTTTATTGTACTCCTTTACAAGCCCCCCGATCTCGTCACTCCTCTTCCATTCGATCACCTCGTTCGTCTTACCCAGGTT
Organism: Chitinophagaceae bacterium; assembly: GCA_017307755.1. Lineage (GTDB taxonomy): Bacteria > Bacteroidota > Bacteroidia > Chitinophagales > Chitinophagaceae > Puia. The sequence continues at coordinate 282,788 of JAFKGQ010000006.1, forward strand.
GACCTCCTGCATTTTCTTGGAGATGAGTAAAAAACTTTGCGTGATCCGGTTGGTAAGGAAAAGAGCGATCGTCCCCGCTATCAAAAAAATAAACGCATTCAGATTGATGATCGTCACCAGGAAGTTGGAAATTTCCTCCTTTAACTCATCCTGCGTAGAAAAAGACGGGATATTCAGATAAGCATAGGCATTCCCGCTGGCATCCCTCAAAGGACGGTAAATGCTTAGATAAGGCACTCCGCCTATCTGCTCCTTGTTGGTATATTGAATGGAGTTCAGCTGGTGGAGGTTATAATAAGCAAGAGGATGCATCTTCTTGCTAAGGATACCCTTATTATACACAAAAAGGTTGGAAGATATCTGCAGGTTCCCGGTCAGGTCATAGACATTGATATCCGAACTGTGCACCTGCGCCACATCCTCTATCATCTTCTGCAGCTCACCCCTCGCCCCCGGATAAGAAAAGGTCCATTCATTCCCATAAATGATCTGCCCCGACAGCCTGTTCTGTACCTCGTTCACCATCACCTGCATGCTCCTGCTCAACTTGTCCTGGTTGTTCCGGTTATATCGGTTGTTAAAAAAGATGATGGTGGCCACGCCAATGACGATAAAAGAAAAGAGACTGATAAAGATAATGGTCGTATGGATCTGGCTCCGGATATTCAGCTGCCAGTAGCCCTTCAACTGGCTCCAGTGAAGACGCGACCAGATGAGCAGGGCGGCCCCCCTAAACAACGCCACCAAGAAAAGAAAGGCGCTGAATAAATACGCAAATAAGGTGATATCCTCCAACACCGAATTATCCTGTTTTACCACCACCACGTAATTGTCGTCCGTGACACGGTGCCATAGCTCGTCATAGGCCCCCTTCCTGACATGCGCATAATCCGTCTTGGGTATCTGCTCGTCCGTAAGATGGGTTGAAAAAGGATAGTCGCTGTTGTCGCTCACAAGCTCCCGTCTGTTATAAATGGCATAGTAGTCCGGCAGTTCTTCGCTCTTTTGACGGAAAAGCTCCGGCACCAGGGCGCTATTGCCTTTATAGCTTTTCGGCTCCGAGAGGATGAACAGATAACCCGCTATTTTGGACGCCGTGTCCATCTTATGCACCACTTTCCGGTAGATATAGGTATACTTGTCAAATGACTTCTCATAATATTTCAGGTCCGGGATATTCGTGTTCTTGCTCTGAGGACTAGTAAAGATCGTATTCAACGTATCATAAGACACAGACCGCTCGTTATACAAAGGCTTCTCCTGCTCGTCATAGGTAAAAATGTGGGTGTCAAATCGGTTCTGGTACCCGAAATTCCGGTTCACCATGCTGTCCTTTACCTCCAGGTTCTCCACCGGGTCCTTAAATCGGGGGAAGATATAGGATAGATAGTCGTTGTCGATGTACCTGAAGTCGATGCTCAGCATCTTTTCGCTGGTGGGGTCGGCCTGGGCGGCCAGCTGCTCGGCTTGACGTCGCCTGTTGCCTTCTTCCATCTTCCGGTTCTCAAAAAGGATCACCGCCGATATGGAGGTGGAGAAGATAAATAGCCAGAAGAGCACTTCCGACACATTGAGCCGGAACCGCAGGTCCGAAAATATCCTGCGCTGCATCAGCCAGGTATAGGCCAGCAGCCACATCAGCACCAGGATGTCCAGCTCCATCGTCGCCGTATTGTTATGGATCAGCGTCAGCCATAAGAGCCCCATAAAGGCGATGATGATATAGAGTACGATGGAAAGGGCCCTGATCAGATAGCCCACCAGTTGGAAAAGCACCTGTGATAAAAAGAAATAGCCCAGCGCCAGGGCAGCCAGGGCAACAAAGCCTACAAAACTGTAATTGTTCAGCAGACTAAAGAAGTTCGTTACATTAAAGGAGATTTTTGCGTCCGTCACCAGGGACTGGACGATATTGGCAAAACCAAAAGTGGTGATCACCAGCAGCGACAGCCCGATAAACGTCCATATCCAGTTCTTCCATCGGTGCACGGATTGGGGGATGGTATATTCACTGATCTCCCGTTTGATAAAGAGAATGATCCAGCAAAATAAAAAAGCATTGATAACCAGGTCCCCCAATGAACTGAGGATGATGGACGAGCCGTAAATGGTGGGATCAAAAAGCTCGAATTGCCGCAGGTTCAGCAAGCCCGGGTAGACATAGGTCAGGATGCGCAGCAGCAGGATGACGGAAATGAGAAAGCCGATACCCCAGACAGCGCCCCATTTCTCCCGGATGGTATGGGCTACATTGTGTATGATCACCAGCATCAGCAGCACCCCCAGCAGGATCACCAACGGTATGCTCCAATTATGCGCGGGAGCATGATAGCCCGGCTTCTTGACCAGGTAGAACAGGATACTCCCATTCCCCAGCGAAGTATGTACGGGAAATTCCGTTGGAGTGGCCGATATGGCCACCCTCACCTCCGCCGCACCGTTCTCCGCAAACTCCGGCTGCAGATTGCCGGCGGCGATAAAATACTGCCAGCGGACAGGGATAAGAGCCATCGCCACCATTACCTTATCTCCTACTCTCACCGCTTTCCTGATCGCGTTATATCGGCCGTTGTCCAGTTGGACAAAAACATACCCGTCCGTCATATTCAACAGCTGGGTGGTAGGGAGAGATCGCTGGTCGTTCCAGAATTGTAAAGGCCCCGGCACACCGGCGGAATCCGTGGCATAAAGGAATATGCCGTACTTTTTGTCTACAAGATTATTCAGCTCCTGTTCCGTATACTGCCGGTCGGCAAGCCGTCCCAGCAGCGCCGTATCCTTGGTCAGCCGCTCGAAATCCTGCTCCCGCTCCTGCAGGGAGGACTGTATCGAGTTACGGAGATGGCTCACCGATGCGTCGCTTTCGAAATACAGGTTGAGAAAATACCCGCATAAGAACAATCCTACAGCCTCCAGCAATAGCCACCTGTTCTTACGGTAGATATCAATAAAAAAGGACTTCAATCCGTGGTATTTTGCTTTTTAATAGAATTCCAGATCCCATCCATCTCTTCCAGGGACATGTCGGCCAGTTGCTTGCCCTGTGCCAGCGCTTCCTGTTCCATTCGGGTAAACCTGGATATAAATTTCCGGTTGGTCAGCTCAAGGGAATTCTCCGCATCTATCTGCAAAAACCGTGCGTAATTGACGAGTGAGAACACCAGGTCCCCGTATTCCTCCTGGATCCTGGCCTTATCGTGCGAGGCCACCGCCTCCTGCAGCTCCTCCATTTCCTCCTTTACTTTGTCCCATACCTGGGAGGTTTCATCCCATTCAAACCCTACCTGCGCCGCCTTCTCCTGCAGACGGATCGCCTTCACCGTGGCCGGTAGGGACAAAGGGACCCCGCCAAGTACGGACTTCTTGCCTTCTTTTAACTTCAGCTTCTCCCAGTTCTTCTTGACATCCTCCTCATCCTTTACCGCTACCAGACCCTTCTCACCGGACACATCTCCATATATATGGGGGTGCCGGGCTATCAGCTTATCACAAATGCTCCCGATGACCTCTTCCAGAGTGAATTTCCCCTGCTCCTTCCCGATCCGGGCATAAAAAACGACGTGCAGCAGCAGGTCTCCCAGCTCCTCCCTGATCCCCTTCCAGTCCCCCGAAGTGATGGCATCCGCCAGTTCATACGTCTCCTCGATGGTCAGAGGGCGAAGGCTCTCCACCGTCTGCTTCCTGTCCCACGGACATTTTTCCCTCAATTCATCCATAATAGTCACCAGTCGCTGGAAATTGCCGTTTTGCTCGCTCATAAAAGATTTTTTTAGACTATAGAGAAACCACAGAGATCAATAAAAATACCACCAGTAAGAAAATGTTTATAAAAAAGGCGATAAAACAGGTGATAAAGTATTTTATAAAGGTCTTTAGCCGCCCCTGGTGATAAAAACCCCGCATCGCCTTGTAAAGGTAGATAAAGATATAGACCCAGATGGCGAACATCAGCACATAACAGATCACCTGGATCCATGTCACACCCACCGCATTAGCGAGTTTTTGCACCAGGATATACAACAGGAGAAGTATAAAGGTTGCGCAATAGACATGAATGGTAAAGATGCCGTGATCCACATAGTAATACTGCTTGTGCCGGAAATAGAGGATATTCAGGATCATCGCGAAAAGGGGCAGGGTGACAAAAAGGATCTTGGGAAAAGAATGCATGATATTCTCCGTAAGATGCTCCTTAAAAGCCCGTTTGTCCTCGTGGTATTCCATCTGCAGATAGATCACCTTCCGCGTGGTCATCCGTTTCAGCCAGCCGTCCCGCATGTCTTCCGGCAGCTTTGCCTCGGCGGAATCGTACTCCACCACCGTTTTATAATGGCCTTGGTTCAATCCAAAAAAGCTGGGGCCTACATCCTCATCTTCCTTTAAAGACGATATTTTGCTGCTGATCCGCTCCCGCACCGCCCGGGTTAGATCGGAACGCTGCAGACTGTCGCTCAAATTCTGCAGGATAGCATCACCCATTTCCTCGTCATCCAGCTTCCGGTCCGTGCTGTCCCCATATACATGCTTAATAGCCGCAATCTTTACATTCACTCTTCTGATGCCCTGCTCTATATCCTCCTTATCGCCCCGGTCAGCCTTGGCCAGACTGGCTTCCAGCTTTGTTTTCCGCTGTTCCAGTTCCGCCAGCCCCACCTTATCCGTCCGCTGGTTCACGATCTCCCTGGTCCCTCTCAGGGAAAAAAGCACGATAAAAAAAATGGCGGAAGTAAACACATACATCCGGATCGGGTTCAGATAAGAAGCCCGACGCCCCGCCATATATTCCGCTGATAAAAAACCCGGTTTCCTGAGCAGGTACCGGACAGTGGCAAAAAACTTACCGTCAAAATGGGTAATGTCGTTAAAAAAATGCTGTATAAGATGCCATACCGTCTCTTTTGGCTCCAGGTTCTCCTGCCCGCATACATGACAATACCGACCATACAGGTCGGCATTACAATTAAGACATATCTTTTCTTTTCTCTCTTTTAAATGCGACACCGGGGGGTATTTTGGATAAAAATAAGGAACTTAGATGCTTCCCATGTATTAAAACAAGGTTTTTTTCGTTACTTGCTCTAACATGGTACCTTTATTTCGGAGAATCACCGGTTCGTTGTTGCTCGTCGCGTTTACGGGGTTGTGTAGTGCCCAGTACTATTATAAAGATTTGATCGTCACGGCACAAACAGCCAGTACATGGCAGCTCTATAAGAACAACAAGGTAAAGGCAGTCACCCTCGGCAGCTTCGAGTCGAACGGCCAGCCCTCGGAAGGGTTCCAGGGCCAGCAGGACATGGGGAACCTTTCCCGGATCGTCACCCATACCCTTACGACGGGCACGCCCGAATCCTGGATCTTTGCCTATTATTCGCCCGCCGGCTGGCCTACCCGGATCGTGGACACCAGCGACACCTATCGCAGCGTTTCCGAATACCGCTATGACGCCGGAGGACGGCTCGTCGCTATCATCAATACCTCCACCGAGACAGATAATCATCTCAGCGATGAAGAACGTCATCTTTGGCAATACGATGGAAAAGGTTTACCCACTGGTATGCTGAAAATAAAAGGGACGGACGACACTACGTTCATCCGGATCGTACAGGACGAAAAAGGTAATGTCACCGAGGAGCATGCCACACGCAACCATAACGACCTGCCTACCGTATACTACTACTATGACACAGCAGGCCATCTTACAGACATCGTACGCTATAGCCTGAAAGCCCAACGCCTCCTGCCCGATTATCTCTTCGAATACGAAGGGGATAAAATGACCTCCATGCTGGTGGTTCCGGCAGGTAGCACTGACTACCAGAAATGGTATTACCAGTACGATGACCATGGGTTAAAGACAAAAGAAACCTGCTACAACAAACAAAAGCAATTGATGGGACGGATCGAATATACCTACAAATACTAGCAGCATGCGCAAACTACCATTCTATCTTCTGCTCGCCCTGGCGCCACTCGCTTCTCTCAGAACAAAGGCGCAGGACCTGGACTTTCCCGACTACCGTAGCAAAAAAGATAATTTTTCCAAGATCCGTGAGACGGATATTCGCAACGACGTAGCCGGCTTCGCCCTCGCGGCAGTGGATGAAAGCATCGGCAAAGCCCAACTGGCGGCTGTGCCGGTAAAAGAAGTAGGCAACAATTTTATGTCATTCGATGATGGCAACATACAGGTTATCATTCGTACAGGCGTCTTCTTCCCTTCCAAACACAAGATGATGTATATAGAAAAACACCTGGTACGCATAGACAATCATCCTTATTATGGGGGGACTTACGGTATAGCGCCACAGACCACCATCGAATCCATCACCGTGATCGTGGGGAAGGACACCGTGGCCATCCCTGCCACTGCCTACAACGATCTATTTGAGCCCCAGTTCAGCTTTTCCCAGTCGGGCTCTACCCGCAGCCGCAACGGTGTATTCCTTTCCTCAGACAAACGTACCAATACCTTCTATATCTACATGCTGAATATCAATGGAGGCGGTAGCGAATTTACCTGGGTCATCCGTAGCAAGCAATACCTCCGCCGGGTGGTGGACTTCGGATTTATCAAATAGTCTAATATCGCCAGGAGCGTAGATCGGCCCCCTTCGGAGCCCGGGACCTTACCTCTTCCGCCCATTTCCTGATATACATCTGATGGTAACGCAACCGGCTGATATAATTGGGATGCGCATGATCTCCGTTCCAGCAATGCTCCGCCCTGTCGCCATAATCCACTTCACAGCCGCAGACGGGTCCCTGTAGCTTTTTCAGTGCTTCCTCCGCCGTATAGACCGCATTGTTCAGATAATAGCTATCCATATCCCCCACATAGATATGGATCTTCCCTTTCAACTTGTCTCCTATCTTCGGCCAGTCCCGCTGGATGATATGGGTCAGATCAAAATGCTCTTTCCAGTATGACGCGACTTCAGGGTCGATGACGCCTGTATATTTGTCGAATATTCTTTTGGGGTATCCATCCTGGTCGCTGGGTGAAAAGACCGCTTCCCATATATCGAATTGATCCCCGCTGCGGCTGCGGGTACCCAATGCCAGTTCCCGCTGATTCATATCCTTTATCGTGGCGCTTACATGTCCCAGGTAGTCCCGGCTGCCGGGCCGTGGTGTTTTCTTATAGTCGCTTTCTACATAATAGGCGTTTTTATTATTGTAGAGGTCGATAGTCATATAATGATGGAAGTCGATGGGGTCAGGACAGGAAGCATAACAGCCATTATATTCGTCCGGGTATAGCACCTGCACAGCCAGCGCCTCCCAGCCGCCCGTAGAGCCCCCATAGGTGAAACGGGCCCAGCCCTGGCCAATGCCCCGGAAGCGGCGCTCGATCTCGGGTATCAGCTCATACGTAATCGCATCCCCGTAAGGACCCAGGTTCTCCGAGTTCACCGCATAGGAGTCGTCGTAATAAGGGTTGGCATGCGCTATCTCGATAGCCAGCACCCGGGGGAATCCCGCCCCTGTCCACTGCTGATAAAAGCTATATGCTTCCTGTTGAACGATCTTGTTGTAACCCGTGATACGAAACCTGGCGCTGGAATCCGGCGGTAGATGCTCATCCGGCGGTACAGTACGAAAGCCATCGAAGTCGGAAGGGAAATGCCCATGGAAGATGGCCAAAGGATATTTTACATTCGGATGCGTGTCAAATCCTTCCGGCAACAGCACGTGTGCGCCGATGTACATCGGACGTCCCCAAAATTCAGTCAGCAGCTTGCTTTGTATTTTTATATGCTTGATGTACCGGGTGTCCTGCGGCTCCGGGATGACAGGGATCACCTGGTCGATGGAAAGGGCGATCTCACCGCTGCGGGCAGGATCGAAATGTATCTTCAATGGCTTGGAGTAAATATTGCCGGGGGCTATGTTCCAGTGCTGACCTTCTCCCCTGTCCATCGGCAGCTTGACGGTATGCCCGTTCTTCAGATGAAAAGTCTCATACTTATGCAACAGCGCCTGTACATAATAATCCCCCGCCGGCACGTCCTTCAGCCGCTCGATGGGATAGCCGAAGGCATGCATGTCCACCAACATCGAATGACCCGGCCCCCAACCTTCCACATCGATGCCAAACACCATCTGTGTGCCTGCGGCATCGTTTATCTGGTAACGGGGTTCATGCGCATTATTATTGGACAGCATGAGCAGCAGCCGGCCATCGAGTACTGTCGAATCCAATGGATGGGCAATAGTGACTCTGAAAGTCTGGGCCCTCCCGGATATAACGGACAACGCTAATAGTAGCCATAAGTGGTTTCTCATCCACCTAATATACTAAAAAACCGTTTTGATCCTGGTTAAAGATACCCCCAGCCATCGCTGGCTGACCTTGTCCAGGGCCGCCTCATCACCCGTAAAATGAAATACCATATGCCGGTGGCTCAGCGATTGTCCCGGTGCTAAAAATGCCGCCGGCGAAACGCTCTCTATCTCAAAGAAAGGCCCCATCTGGCTGCCATCCGCCAACGGACCGTCATTATAGGCATTGACCGCATCCCCGCTAAAGGGCGGTTTTGTCGTTTTCCATTCCTGGTTCAGGTATTTTCCGGAGGAGTCCGTGTCAAAGATCGTCAGCGTTAACACCTTGTTCTGCGCATCATAGCTTCCCGCCCGGGGCATGGCATATTGCGGATGGATACCCAGCTTACCCCTGCTCTTTCCATCCGCCTTGAAGAACACCGTACTGGAGTCGATCCTGATCCGGTCCGCGGGGATCTCCCCAAAATAATCCGTAGTAGCCACCTTCTCTCCTGCATTGGCCGCCGCACGTCCTTTGACCGCCCCCCGTTTATGGGGGATAACGATCACCGTCGACGGTGAGGGGTTGAACATATCCAGCATCCAGATGCAAGGCATGCCCGTTTTTTCCGTCCATGCCTCCGTCCCCGTATTGGTAAGTACATTGGTCGTCTGGTATCCCACGACCTTTAATGCCGTATCCTGCGACTGTAGCATATCGTCGATCTCCGCCCTGTTCATGATCACGACGTCACGCGCCACGGACAAAGACAAAGAAGAGCCTGCATAGTTCTCCAGCTGCATGTCTTTCTGCAGGCTGACGGAAGTGGTATCCCGTTTTGTCACCTTCCATGCTTCCGTATCAAAGGCGGCGGGTGTCTTCCAGTTGGCAAACTCCATGGTCTTGCCTTTGGGAAAGAACAGCGAATACTTGCCGCCTTCGGGTCCCAGCCATATCCGGTTCTCGCCGCCATAACCATTCATGTGAGGATCCACAGGGCCCGTGAACGCTTTGTAATGTATCCATCCAAAGCTCTGCCCCTTATCACCGTCAGCCGTGGAAGTAAAGACCTTTGCCTGATATTTGGGAGATACAACCACTTTCGCCTTCCCGCCATCCGCTTGCAGAACGATCAGGCTGTCATGTTCCCGCAAAAAACCCAGGTCATATCCAAAAGTGCCCTGTGCATATTTTTCCGGCGTGCTTTCTTTTTCAACCTGACCATTATTACAACCCGCAACAAACAAAGTTGCGGTCATTGTCAAAGCAAACAATCTATTTTTACTCACGATCATAATGATTTTTTAATGGTGTTCGTGAATCTTCGATTTCATATGTAAACATCCTTTTTTAATTCACCTCTAACTGATCTTTTACAGGCAGCTTAGGGAAAGCCCCATGCGGCTCGGCCTGGTACCAGAATACCGTGGACGCGATATCGTCCTGTAAAGGTAGGTAACGGCCTCCATCCCTCCAGCCCAGAGCCTGTATCGTTACTTTCAGGCTTTTTTCAAATCGGATGGGATCTGTGATGTGCCACCGGTAAAGCCCAAACCGCTGCGCCATGCTGTAATGTCCATCCCCCCGGATCACCTGCGGAAGTCCTGTATAAGGAGTGGAAAATTCCGTATAGTCCGTCACTTCAACCCCGTGTTCGTTTTTCTTCCGCGTGTCGAAATCATAAGAACCGCAAAAATAATCCTCCGTTCCCGTTCCGCAGATGGTAGGCCATTCCGTATCGCCATCCATATAGAACTTGATCTCGCCTTCACCCCACCAGCCGTTGTTGTGTACGCCCCAGGCCATGTACGTGCCGACATACTGTCCTCTGCCCTGGATACTGTCCACCAGCGTATATACCCCTTTGTAAGGCAGCGGGTTTACCCGGCGATACTGTGCGTGAAAATAAGCCGCGTCACTGGGTACGTCCGTAAGGATATAGTCCACCTGGTAGTACAGCACCATATCCTTATCGTCGATGTTCTCCATCGTGATCCTGCATTTCTTACGAAAAGGCATGGGCCAATAACAGTTGAAAGCACTCCCCGGGTTGACGCATACAGGCAGGGATTGAACAGGGGCATAACGCCCCCAGCCCATACAGAAAAAATCTCCTACAGGCGCTTCCACGGAGGGCGTAGATTCATCATCCCAATAAAATCTGAGAATAGAATAACGCCAGTTCCCCGTCGGCGTCATCCAGATATGCTGGATCGATCCCGAGCCATCTATCTCCGCAATGGTAAATGAGGTGTGTGCCTTTATCGTCACACAAGGGCTTACCTTCCACCCCTGTCCCAGGTCCCTCGCGGCGCTTTGTCCCATACCCGTGGTAGCCTTGCCGCCACCCCCTTTGGCGCCATTGAAGTTTTCAGGACTGATAGACCGTGTCTTCGCCTCCGACAGCCGGAAGATATTGCCCATATTGGACTCGATGCCGTTGAATTTGGATGGTTGCTGCGCAAATAGCCTGCCCGACAAACACAGGCAGAATAAAAAAAGTGTTCTTCTCATATTGGCTGATTTAAGTATACAATCTTCTCAACAGAAATGGTACCATATACCACCTTCACAGACGCTTTACCCCGGCTAAAAGTCACATTGCCAAACCCCGTGGCCGTGGATAAAAAAGAAGTAAAGTCCCCCACTTTCGTGTTCACATAAAGAGTCTTATCCACTGCATCGTACCGGACCCCTGTAAGCGCCTCTATCAACGCATAGCTGGACATAGCCCTTGCATACCAGTGACCGCATTCATATTCATCAAAAGGATTGCGCACGGCGCCGTCATAACGATTCCGGCAGGTGCGGACGATATCCAGCCCCTCGGCTACCCTTCCTTGAAAGATAAGATGGGAGGCCACCTGGTATTCGATGCCCGTCCATACCTCGTCGCTGTATACAAAAGGCAGGGACAGCTTGCCACCTCTGGGCCAGCTGCAAAGCAGCAAGCCGCCTTCCTTCCCAACGGCATAACCCGGCCGCTGCGGATTGCTATGATCCGAAAGGTCCTTTTTCAGGTTGTATTTATATATGGCAAGCAGATGGCTTTTTACTTTGGCCGTATCCACCGGCTCAGACAGTCCGCATACCCTGGCGATCCATGCCCCCAGCACCCCATCCGAAAGACAGCCATTGCCGTACTGATACTTGGGTCCTTCCTGTTGCAACAGGTTCACCGCCTCCGCGGAATAACTTCCCCCAAAGGATTTTTTTGCCGCGGCGACAGGGTCGGGAGCGCGAAGCCCCGTCCATTGGATCTTCTGGACAAAGTATTCGCCGTTGAACAAGTCCTTTTCCATATACTTGCGCCCCTTTGCATACAGCTCCTTATACAGGGATATGTCATCCCCCAGATAACCGCCCATGGCTGTAAATGCTTCCAGCGCACCGAGATAAAAACCCGTGATCATGCCGTCCGCACCCCAGAATTCAATATCGTATGTATTATGGTGCGGTTCCTCCACCGCCCCGTCATGCCGGGGGTCCCATGTCCTGATACAGTAATCCATGCTGGCCTTCACACGGGGATAGATATCCTTCAGCCACGCGTCATCACCGCTGATCCTCCATTCCCGATACACTTTCATGATCCCACCCAGCTGACCGTCGGAAGCCGCGTGGAAGTTATGCGCCACCGGCCGGATGGGAAGAGAGGTTCGGAAGGTCTGATGCCCTTCCGCATTCTGGCTTTCACCAAATTCCGTGTTACGAAGACTTCTCTCCAGCGAAGGGAACAGGTGAGATACCGCCTGAGCATAGTTCCAGACATGTGTGCACGAACCATGACAGCTGCCCCAGGAGTCGGCGCTGCCCTCCCAGGCCCAGAATCTTCCGTCGTATTGTCTCATCACCGTTGGAGACTTGAGAATGGTAAGGTTGGCGGCTATCGCCTCTGTCACCTCCGGCGGCAGGCTGCTCTTATAAAAAGCATCTCTGAACGATGCTGAATGTTGACGCAATGTTGCATAATGATCCAGCCAGTAATCAGCCACTTCGCCGACGCCCTTGAACTTACTGCTATACCAGGGTTTGTGGTACCGGGAGGGCAGGTCTGCCGAAGCGTCTCTTATCGTACTGTCTTTCTTATCCGTAGGCTCGTCCCCGATGCGCAGGTGCGTATCCGGTACATACCAGGCCATCAAGAGGACGATCTTTTTTTCCTCTCCCGGCTTCAACGTAAAAGGGACAAAAAGAGAGGCCCCGGGTGCATCTTTCTCCACCGGGTCTGTTTTGTGTACGATGCCTTTTTCAATATTATTCCAGGCCATGGTAAAAGGGTCCCACCATCCACCACGAAACCAGCAGTGATCCACCGTTACATTCGATTCGGAAGTAAAGATGGCAAAATCTCCCTTCCTCTCCGGGGCAGCTTGCGTCCCATCCTGAGATAGGACAAAACCCTGCCGGATGGGCAGGATACGATTCTCTCCCCCCTTCCCGTTTTCGCCCGGCAGGGCCATAAAATTCCGGGAGTTGTAAGAGAACACATAGTCCATGGCCCCCTTGCCCGTATTACGGAATGTATATTCGAGGGCCCCTACAGGCAGGCTGGAATTATCCGCATCCGTAGGTATAAAGGGACTCCATCCCGTAATATGCACTTCCAATGGAAGTTCCTTATCTTTTAGTCTGATCTCGCCGAAAGGGAATCGTGCCAGAAACTCCGCCTCCTTAAAACGTGGAAGTCCCCAGGTCATGCCGGGCGTTCCAAGCCCCGCATCCCGTTGCCCAAACTTTTTCCAGGCAGGCACCGGCCCTTCCAATACCCTGGCGCTCCCGGGCAGCTGTTTGATGGAAATGGCGGCAAACATGGCCGGCTCATTGAACATGTCCGGACTGTTACGCACAGACATATGGGAAAGGGCGCCGGTGCCTTCCAGACAGAACATACCTGTTCCGATACCCCCAATGGGGAAGGCCACCTGCTGCAGATAGGCCCCCTTATACGCACCGTTATAGGGATGCTGCCCTACTCCTATCGATACTTCTGCTAAGAGTACCAATATCAGGTACGCCCGAAGGCCTTTACGACAGGTCAGTATCATAAATGTTGCTTTTTAGTGCTTTCCCGGATGATCAGCCCCGCATCCACCAGTACCTCTCTTGGCGCCGTTTCCTGCCGGGCAATACTGCCTAGCACCAGTTGTACGGCATTCCTGCCGATATCTTCCAGAGATTGCCTGACATACGTGATAGGAGCATAAAAGAAATCAAAAGCATCCGCCTCGTCAAAGCTGATGACGGACAGTTCATCGGGTACTTTTATATTCAGCCGGATGATCTGCCGGATACCCTGGATGGCAAGTGAGTTGGTTGCAAAGAAAAAAGCATCCACGACAGGCTTGGGTGACAAGAGCTTTTGCATCCCCAGTGTCGCTTCTTCTTCCAGATGGTGATAGGAAGCCCGCACCAGCCAGGACTCCTGAGGTGTGATCCCATTGTCTTTCAGTGCCGCCTTATAACCCTCGATACGCTCGGCAATATGCCGCATGCCGGTGTCATAAGCCATCATCGCAATACGCTTATTCCCCGTATTTATCAGATGCTCTACCGCCGAATAAGCAGCCCTGTAGTTATCTATACGGACACAATTGGCCTGGATGTCTTTAAAGTATCGGTCGATAAGAACAAAAGGGATCTTCTTTTTCTGTAAAGCCCTGAGCTGCTCCTCCGTAAACTCCGCCGGAGCAATAATAAGGGCATCCACCTGGCGGTTGAGCAACGCGTCCATGAGAGCCTGCGATTTTTCCACGCTTTCATCACTGCTGCCAAAAATGACGGTATAACCCGACTTTTTTGCTTCGTCCTCGACAATACGGGCAATATGCGAGAAAAAGGGGTTGGATATGTCGGCCACAATCAGGCCCAGCGTATTGGTTTTCCCGCTTTGAAGACTCCTGGCAATAAGATTGGGACGATAATTCAGCTCTGTAGCCGCCTGCCGGATCTTTTCGGCCATTTCTACGCTTACCCGGCCCGCCTTATTATTAAGGACATAAGACACCAGGGCGGTCGAAACCCCAAGATGGCGAGCAATATCTTTAATGGAAACCTTTTTTTCCATAACGGAAAGATCTGCTTAAACGTTTAAACAAACAAATTTTCTTTCCGGTTATAGACAAAAAAATCCCCACATTACTGCAGGGATGCGCTAATCATTTACCATAACCATTAAACCTTATCCTATTAGTAATTCAAATATAAGAACAATTAATAATCGTTTTGTAGAACAAATACTACAAATCATCAATTCATATATATGTGGGGGTAACGGGTAGTTTCCCGGGTGCTCCAGTCTACATTACCCTTCATCTGATACCCCAATGCCTCGATATACTTTTCCAACATATGATTGGTAAGGTCGTCGAATATAAAGACCCTCTGCGCCAGGTCTATGAACTCGTTTACCAGTTCGTCATGAATGGCGGCCGTTTTATGGATAGCTTCCTCTACGCTGATCCCGTATTTATCCCTTAATATGATGACCAGGTTGTATTCTCCCATCCCATCCGTCCTGGACAGGTCCTTGCTCAGAGAAAAAAGATCGCTGGCTACAGAGAGTATATTACGACTGATACCCGTCAGTTTTTTTACAAAAGGGTGTTCATATATATTTTCGCCCAGAAATATTTTCCCCGTTACTTCAAGACAGCCCGTTGAAAGATGCGTCGCGCCCAGGTATTGCCGCATGTGCATATACTCGTCCGCATCAGGCCGCACTCCGCTGATCATATGTCTGAACTGCCAGGCAAGGCTACGGAACATCAGTTTTATAGCACTGATAAATTTGGATTGCCAGTTCTTGCTCGTACGCACCGACATGCGCTGCCAGAAATCGCTTAGGGCAGCCAGCAATGGTCCGTCTCTTTTGATACGGCATCGTTTGTTATGTTCCAGTATTTTTATGAACTCACTTTCAAACGTGGTGTAGGACTCCCTGCGCTTGATGACGTCCGCTTCGCTGAATACATCGTCCACAATAAACAGCAACGTATAAAAATCACACCAATTGCAGATATCCGTGTAATCTCCTTTAGGGAAACTTCGGGCAATAAACAGCGGGAAACGATAAGCCCTGTACCTGCAAAACACTTCATAATTGGGCGTCAGCTGAAATTCCAGTATCCATTGATAAGTGTGCTCTTCGATCGCTTCGTACATGGGGTGAATGGCGCCCGGGAATGGGCAATACAATGCCGGGATAGGATAAAGATGCATAAATAGGAAGGTTTAATGACTATAAATTTACCGATTAAGTGCCCTCCTTCCATCATCATAAATATTTCCATAGATTCATTTCCTACAACAAACCCTATATGCATCGCCTGCGGCAATATAACCCTTATAAAATATATTTGCACACATTCCTCAATTAGCGTATCTTCATGTTGTCAATTTGAGTTTTACAGCACTCAGTAAGTGAAATTTCCTGCTGCTACAATCGACAGTCAAATCTTTTTTACTCCTTGCTTTTTTTCTCAACAATTATTCGCTTTCAATTTTAAAAACATGAACATTTATGTGTCAAGCTTAAGCTTCACCGCTGGAGATGAAGACTTAAGGCAGTTATTTGCTGCGTACGGCAGGGTTTCTTCAGCAAAAGTAGTTATGGACAAGTACAGCAACCGCAGCAAAGGTTTTGGATTTGTTGAAATGCCAGATCAGGCAGAAGCCGAAAAAGCTATTAAACAGCTTAATGGCTCTCAATTCGAGGGAAGATCTATCGTTGTCAACGAGGCAAAGCCCCGTGAAGAAAGGTCTGGCGACAGGCGGTCATTCAACGGCAACAGATGATAGTACCGGTAATGTATTATATCAGAGAGCTGGCCGCCAGCTCTCTTTTTTAATTAAATGCAATCTTATTGGTATTAAGGCTACACAGGCATGTATAACATAAAATTTAGCTTTTATGACAAGTGTCGACATCGAGGAGTTTTTGACCAGGCAAAAGGTGAAAGATAACCAACAGGTTAAGATCCTTTTCAAAAAAAGGGAGTCATTAGAAGGAACTTTTATTAGAGGTAACGATTATGCAGAGCTTAAAAAAAAGAATTTTTGGCGTATTGTGACAGCTGGACGCCATGAAGAATGGATGCGAACCAAAAATAATGACAATGTCCGAATATTTAATGGAGATGAATTTTTGCGTCTGGCATTAAAATAAGCTATCCCCCGTTGTATACGCCCATAACTTCATCGCAGGACGTTGCGCCGCCAAATGCAAAACCCCTCAACTTTCGTTGAAGGGCCATCGTGCCCCAGACGGGAATCGAACCCGTACTTCCGTTGCGGGAAACAGGATTTTAAGTCCTGCGCGTCTACCAGTTCCGCCACCGGGGCAACCAAAAATGTAAAAGACGTAAAACAAAAAATTCCATCGACCAACGGCGGATGGAATTCTATGAGCGGAAGACGAGGCTCGAACCCGCGACCTCAACCTTGGCAAGGTTGCGCTCTACCAACTGAGCTACTTCCGCATATTACCGAAGGGCATTTATTCGACAGTTTCCCATCCACCCAACGGCATAAAGAACTTTTATTTATCAGGAGTGTGACCTCCAAATTTGGGAGTGCAAATATACGGGTATCGGCACTTCCGAAAAAATTTTTTATCAATTACTTATACTGGGGAGTATATAAGGTATTACCGGGTACGTTCACCTCGGGCTTACCCTTGTAACGGTGCTGATACAAAGCAATGCTTCCGCCAACCACCAGGGCGACAATACAAAATACCTGTAAGTAAAATAAGAAGACAGAAGAGTTTACCCAGCTATAGGCAAAATCCTTCAATTTGGGGTCCCTGGTCTCTGTATGTTGATCCATAAGTATTTAATTGCGTTTTCGACTCTGCAAAAGTAGTGTATTGAACGAAAAAACCTAGCTTTTATCATTCACAATTTCATGAAAAGTTTTTTTCCCCGATACAAAATAAAGCCAGGCAATGCTGTGAGTATACCACCCGTGAAGACTCCCTCCTCTTTTAATAGGAAAAACACTTTGTTTTCGCTTGAATAACAGCCACTTAATAAACCCGAAATGCGCTTCCAGCACAGCCAGGAAATACATCCCCTCCCCTGCCAGCAGTGATTTCCAGGCAGAAATGGTATCCAGAAGGAATCTAAAAGAGATCTTCCACACCGCCTGCCCCACCGGAAGGTTCTTGGCCATCATAATAAGGTTATTCCGGAAATTGAGGAATACCTTCCGCTCATTGCCTTTCGGCAACGTTCCACCCCCCAGGTGATAAACCACGGAATCCGCACAGGTATATATCTTATAGCCCGCCAGCTGAAGACGCCAGCAGAAATCGATCTCCTCCTGATGGGCAAAAAAGTAACCGTCCAGCCCTCCCAGTTTATGATACAGCGCCGCCCGGACGAACATTGCACACCCCCCCGCCCAAAAGATAGGCTCCGTCTGATCATATTGCCCCTCGTCTTTCTCACAAACATCAAAAACCCTTCCTTTGGCAAAAGGGTATCCAAGGTAATCCAGCCATCCCCCAGCCGCGCCCGCGTATTCAAAAAAGGCCTTGTTGGCATACATTCTTATCTTAGGCTGACAGGCGCCGATGGAGGGGTCCTTCTCCATCAATGCCAGCACAGGCTCGATCCAGCCCGGCTCTACTTCCACATCCGAATTCAGCAGCACATAATAATCACTTTCCACCTGCGGCAGCGCCTGGTTATACCCTCCCGCAAAACCATAGTTCCTGTCCAGGACAATGATCCTCACCTGTGGAAAATGTGCTTGTAAAAAAGGGACGGAATCATCCGTCGAAGCGTTGTCGGCAACGATGACCTCCATGGAAGGATAGGTACTGGCCATCACAGAAGGCAGGAATTTTTCCAGATGCTGGCGCCCGTTGAAGTTCAGAATGACAATGGCGATGGTCGGCACTATGCTTATCAGTTAATAAAATAAAGCTCAAAAATAAGGTAATAGGCAATAAATTCGTCTATGATTCGATCATTGCTTAACTGGAGGTCGCTCCTGGCCCTTATCGCCATCATCATCGTAAGCGCGACTATTTTTTACTCGCAATACCTGTCCAGTAAGATCGCGACGGATGAAAGACAGAAAGTGGCATTGTGGGTCAGCGCCAGCAAAGCCATTTTGAGCAACCCCGGAATGGACCTCACCCTCCCCAATCTTATCCGCAATGGTCAGCAGTCCATCCCCATCATCGAAACCAATGAGATGGATAGCATTATGGGATATATCAACCTGGACTCTTCCAGGGCCGCCAGCGACAAAAATTATCTCTACCACCAGCTAAAGAAATTCCGCTCGCAAAACCACCCGCTGGAATTCAAGATCAGCGATACCCCGTATATAGCCAACCGGTATTACTATGGACACACCACCTTGCTCGATGAAGTAAGATATTACCCCCTAATACAACTGTTTATTGTAGCACTATTTATTTTCTTCATCCTTTATTCCATCACCATCCGCAACAAAGCCACCCAAAACCAGCTCTGGGCAGGTATGGCAAAAGAGACGGCTCACCAGCTCGGCACCCCCGTCTCCTCCCTGGAAGGCTGGGTGGAAATGCTAAAAGAAAGCGAGATAGACCCGCGTACCGTACAGGAAATAAAAAAGGACGTTGACAGGTTAAAGCTCGTATCCGACAGGTTCGGGAAGATCGGCAGCAAACCACAGCTGGAAGAACGGGACCTCATCGGTCAGATAAAGAATATGGTGGAATACATCCGTAAAAGGGCGGCAGGCAGAGTGCAGTTCCTGGTCAATACACCCGGGAAGGAAAAGATAGAAGCCCGTATCTCAGGCCCCCTCTTCGACTGGGTCATCGAAAATCTCCTGAAAAATGCCCTGGACGCCATGGAAGGTAGGGGCAATATCACCGTAACCATACAGGAGCAGGAAAAAGAGATACTGATCGATGTGGCCGACACAGGCAAGGGCATAGCCGCCAAGAACTGGGAAAAAGTCTTTAAACCCGGGTTTACGACAAAAAAGCGCGGCTGGGGGCTGGGTCTGAGTCTCTCCAAACGTATTATCGAACAATACCACCAAGGCCAGCTCTTTGTCCGTCAATCCGAGCACGGAAAAGGCACCACTTTTCGCATCATATTGAAAAAATAGAAAGGTACTATTGCCCTTTTCCTCAAAAATGCTACATTTGCAGCCACTTCAAAAATGAGCACATTTTACCTGCGTGGGTGGCGAAATTGGTAGACGCACTACTTTGAGGTGGTAGCGCCCGAAAGGGTGTGTGAGTTCGAATCTCATCCCGCGCACAAATGCCCCGACTATCGTCGGGGTTTTTGCATTTGGAGGGTAACTGAGCGGAGCGAAGTTCAAGCTTGCCCGGGTGAGCGGACTTCTATTTTTTCTTTCTTGGGTAATCGAAGCTATAATTTATCAAGAAAAACCTGTCTTTGTCCCAGTGCAGAGCGGCCATTTGGTTTAAACGCTTTCAGAGAGATTTAGTTTAAATTTAATCTCATAGCAGTACTAAAAGTTCGGATATAGGCGTAAAATTAAACCTTCTTTTGAACTCATCATCCCGATAAAAAAAGCTGTTTTTTCCAGGAACTACGCGAACAGGAAAGCAGCAATGCTATAACTTTAAAATATCGCTCGACGTTTTTTGCGGCAATTATCGCCGCCAATTCATATTGTCAATAAACCCAAAGAGTCATGAGAGCATTAGGATCTATCGTATCGGAAGTATAATAATCTGGGATTACAAACCTGGAATATCATAATTATTTCGGAATTGAAAAGAAGAGGGAAGCTGGCAATTGCCCAACTGTTCGGAACTTCCGAACGGTTGAGTGGAATACCCATTTACTTACCCAATTATACCCAATTCCACCTAAGGCAGACATTTAGTTGATGACCCGGAACGACCGAGGATTTGTCGGTCGTTACCTATAGAAATTTTTTGTAGAAAATCTAGTATGTTGTTAATAATTAAATATATACATAATAAAAATTAGTATTTATTAATATTATACCCTTAATTATTACACTGTTTTTTAAGTCTGTAGACTTAAAATTAATATTGACATTTCAGTTTATAGCCTTAAATTTGTGTGATCCACTTAAAGGTATAGGCTTATGAAACTACAAAACAGCAAATTAATCCTTCGCCAACTGGACAAAAAACTGATGACCTTCCAGCCATTGCAGGACGCCATGCCCGCAACAGGATGGGTAAACCTTATTCGCAAAACACTCAACATGTCTTTGCGTCAATTAGGGGATAGGCTGTCAATTACGCCGCAAAGCATGCGGGATATAGAAAAAAGAGAAAAGCAAGGAACGATCAGCCTTAAAGCGCTAAGAGAAGCGGCGGAAGCACTGGATATGACTCTCGTCTATGGTTTTATACCCAAAGACGGGTCTTTAGAAAAAATAATCGAGCGCAAAGCATATGAGAAAGCGCGAAAAATCGTCAACCGCACATCAACGACGATGAAACTGGAAGATCAAGGCAACTCAAAAGAGAGAATAAAACAAGCTGTTGCCGAACTGGCCGAAGAAATCAAAAGGGAAATGCCTAAAAACTTATGGGATTGATGGAACTACAATACGAAGAAGGGCAAACACCGCTTGATGAAGATGAAAAAGACGGGTTGCTGCTTCCTTCCGTGACCACAAGGGGCGAGCTTGATGAAGTGGAGCAACGAAATATCGAAGAAGCGATACGCTGGACGACGGAGCGCAGAAGGAGGTTTACCGTCGCGGAAATCCTGACAGAAGGTTTTGTCCGGGAGTTACATCAAAAAATGTTGGGAGGGGTTTGGGAATGGGCTGGGACTTTCCGAAAATCTGATAAGAATATCGGCGTCGATAAATATCTGATCCCTGTAGAACTTCGGACGCTCCTGGATGATTGCAAGTTTTGGATTGAAAATAAGACCTTCAGCGAAGACGAAATCGCAATTCGCTTCAAACATCGCATTGTCTCTATCCATTGCTTTGCCAACGGTAACGGACGGCATTCCCGTCTTATCGCAGACGTTATCGTTGAAAAGCTATTCGGGCGAGAAGTTTTTACCTGGGGGAGCGCAGATTTGATCCAGGGTGGAGAATTTCGCTCCGCCTATCTGCAAGCACTACGGGAAGCCGATAACGGCAATTACGGGCCACTTTTGAAATTCTCCAGATCGTGAAACTAGGCGGGTTTTTGCCGTGAAAAGAAAGAATATCTTTGGCTCACGATCCAAAACAGTAACCGAAACAGTGACCGAATTAAGCGAAAATTCAAATCGTAATAAACTAAATATCAATGAACAAGGCGACCGAAAAAGCGCCGAGAGAAATTCGAATCTCATCCCGTGCACAAAAAGGCCTTCAACGAAAGTTGAGGGTCTTTTGTATTTTGCCTGACGACGCTTGCCCTTCCTTAAGCGAACGAATTGAAATGCCCCACTCGGCCAACGGAATGAAGGTTTTGGGTAAGAGCACTCGAAAGAGATCAGCAATGCTAATCTCTTCCCTGCTATTTTTCTGGATATTACAGATTACAAATTACAGACTGATGACATTTTATACTCTCTTAAAAATACCGAAAGACATTTCATTCCCGCCCGGTTCTACCCCCGCTAAAGCACACCCGTTTTATACTGCTCTTCCGTTACTTTTTCCAGCCATTCCACCACTTTGCCGTCCAGGCTTTCCTGAATAGCAATATGGGTCATCCCGGTTGTCGCAGTAGCGCCATGCCAATGTTTTTCATTTGGTTCAAACCAAACAACATCGCCCGGATGAATCTCCTGAACAGGTCCGCCCTCACGTTGAACCCATCCACAACCCGCCGTAACGATCAAAGTTTGTCCAAGAGGATGCGTATGCCAGGCTGTTCTTGCGCCTGGTTCAAATGTAACGCTGGCTGCGGCCGCCCGTCTTGAATTGTTTGCACTAAATAATGTATCCACTCGGACAGATCCGGTAAACCAATCTTCCGGTCCCTTCATGGAAGGGATTGATCCTATTTTTGTTATTTCCATGGTATCCTCTTTCTTGTTTTAATTTGGTTTATTAATGCCAAGACTTTCGCCAATAAACTGTTCCGGGTTCTCGATAATCCTTACAATGAACGATGCGAGGCTTTTCTGAGAGATCACCGATCCTTTTTCCGGTTGGCCTTTATGGGTGATCTCATAGTCTACTTCGTCTACATCCGTAAACCACGTAGGCCGCAGCACTGTATAGTCCAGCCCTGCATTCTCGATGACATCCGCAGCCGCCCGGTAAGGTTTCAGCACAGGTCGCAACGGCTCATCATAAATACCTATAGAACTGACCAAAATAACCCGTCGGACATCTGTCTCCTTCATGGCCTGGACAATGTTCTTCGCCATCGCTTCCAGATCGCCGGCCAGATTGATATATACAATATCCTGCCCAACTACTACATCCCGAAGTTGATCATAGTTCAGCGCATTCCCTTCGACGATCTTACAGCCGGACAAATCGTTATTGCCTAATCTTCGGCGATTTCGCAGAAAAAGGGTGAGCCGGATATATTTCCTCTCTATCAGCATATGGGTAACCCGTCGGGCGATATTCCCGCTGGCGCCAATGATAAGTACATTTCTCATAATCTTTGATTTATTTTCCGACCCTTTGCTGTAAATGCTGCGGATAGCGCGCGCCCTGAATCTCCAGTTTTGATGCAGCCTCCTCGATCTTCTTTAAATCGTCTGCTAACAGCTCAATCTTTACAGCACCCAGATTTTCCTCCAGTCGGTTTATTTTGGTCGTACCGGGTATCGGCACAATCCAGGGCTTCTGCGCCAGCAGCCAGGCAAGTGCAATTTGCGCAGGCGTGGCATCCTTTTCACTGGCAATATTTTTCAGAAGGTCCACCATCGCCTGATTGGCCTTTCTGTTCTCTTCCGAGAAACGAGGGACGATGTTTCTAAAATCGTCTTTGTCAAATTGTGTACGCTCATTGATTGCGCCGGTCAGAAAGCCCTTTCCAAGGGGACTGAAAGGCACAAAGCCTATTCCTAATTCTTCCAGCGTAGGAATGATCTCCTGCTCCGGCTCACGCCACCAAAGTGAATATTCGCTTTGCAAGGCGGCCACTGGCTGTACTGCATGAGCCCGGCGAATGCTCTGTGCCCCGGCTTCAGACATACCGAAGTTTTTGACCTTACCTTCACCAATTAGGTCCTTCACAGTCCCAGCCACATCTTCCATCGGCACGTTTGGATCGACACGGTGTTGATAAAACAAGTCAATGCGGTCTGTTCTCAGTCGTTTTAATGCCGATTCAGCTACCAAACGAATATTTTCCGGTCGGCTATCCATCCCTTTGTCAACTTTACCACCGGCAAAGCCAAACTTAGTGGCTATGACCACCTGATCACGAAATGGCTCCAATGCCTCACCAAGGATTTCTTCATTGATAAAGGGTCCGTATGCCTCCGCCGTATCAAAAAAAGTAACTCCTGATTCAAAGGCTTTACGTATCAGTTCAATAGCCTGCTTCTTGTCAGTCGCAGGACCATATCCATAGCTAAGACCCATACAGCCCAGGCCAAGCGCTGAAACCTCAAGATCACTGTTTCCTAATCTTCTTTTTTTCATTGTGAATATTTTATAATGGCAAAGTTCATAAAAAGCCGGTAAACAGTGCTTATACCAATTCCTGCTTCTCCTACCAAAATTCCCAATTCTGGGAGGGTGGCGGCATTTCTTCCCTATGTTTGCGTAAATTTGTAGGGCGGATCAGATAACAATGAAAGAGATAATTAAGCTCAATAGTGTCGATGCTTACAACAAGTTACGTGGTGTGGTGACCCGGCACCCGTTGGTAAATGTTTTTGATTTAGCCGGGAAAAAACCAATGCCGGTAGAAACGTTCAATTTCGGCATGTATGTCGTGTTTTTAAAGGAATTAAAATGCGGTGAGTTAAAATATGGCCGCAATAGTTACGATTATCAGGAAGGAACGCTGGTTTTTGTCGCACCCGGGCAAATATTGGGTGTGCAGCCCAACGCGGCAGCAGCAGAGCCCAAAGGCTGGGTGCTGCTTTTCCACCCGGATTTGCTTACCGGTACACCCTTGGGAAAGCGTATACATGACTACTCATTTTTTTCCTATGACGTCAACGAAGCCCTGCATCTTTCCGAAAAAGAAAGACAGACTGTCCTTGACTGCTTCACAAAAATTCAGCTCGAACTGGACCAGTCCATAGACAAACACAGCAAAACGTTGATCACCTCCAACATCGAGTTATTTCTGAATTACTGCACCCGGTTTTATGACCGGCAATTCATTACAAGAGATAACGAGAATAGGGGGCTCCTGGAAAAATTCGAAGACCTCCTAAACCAATACTATTCTTCGGATAAACCCCAACATATCGGCCTACCCTCCGTCGCCTGGTGCGCCGAACAGTTGCATCTATCTTCTAAGTACTTCGGCGATTTGATAAAAAAAGAAACAGGCACCTCCGCTCAGGAATATATCCAGTCAAAGATTATCGACGTTGCAAAAGAGCGAATTTTCGATTTGGACAAATCCCTCAGTGAGATCGCCTATGATCTTGGGTTCAAATACCCTCAGCACTTCACCCGTCTGTTTAAATTAAAGGTAGGTATGGCCCCAAACGAGTATAGGACAATGAATTCTACGACGTGATCGCCGCCGGCTATCGGCTTGTGGCAGCGTAGGCAGGTTCAACAGAAAGCTCTACCGCCAGCTCGGCCAGTCTGTTGGATATCCCTACTTCGTTGTCATACCAGGCTACCACTTTAAGCAAACCATCGATATTGCGGGTCAACGTGCCGTCAACAATAGAGGAATGGGTATTGCCCAGGATATCGGCGGAAACCAGTGGTTCTTCGGTATATTCCAGGATACCGCTGAGGGACGTTTCGGCGTGATGGCGAAAGAGCTTATTGACTTCGGCAGCGGAGGGCCGTTTGATCAGATTGATCGACATATCGGCCAGGGAGCCGTCAATCACCGGAACACGATATGAGAACCCATCCATCTTTCCTTTAAGACCGGGCAGCACGTCGCCGATGGCTTTGGCAGCGCCGGTAGTGGTGGGGATAATAGACTGGGTTGCGGCGCGGGCCCTTCGGTAGTCTTTGTGCGGGCCATCCTGCAACATCTGATCCATGGTAAAGGCATGGATCGTGCTCATAAAGCCGGAGGCAATTCCAAATTCCTTGTCCAGGAGATAAAGCAGCGGCGCGATACAGTTCGTCGTACACGATGCGGTGGATAATATCTGATCCTCCTCCGTTATCGAATCATTATTTACACCGGCGACGATCGTTTTTACATTGCCGGTAGCAGGGGCCGTGATCAGCACTTTTTGGGCGCCGGCATCCAGGTGCAGCTGCGCTTTGCTTCTTTCGGTAAATCGGCCGGTGGATTCTATGACTACGTCTACACCCAGCTCAGCCCACGGCAGCCTTTCAGGATCTCGCTCGCTCAGAAAGAGGATCGGGTTGCCGTTGACGATTATGCTATTTTCTTTCTGTACTACTGTTCCGGGGAACTTCCCATGAGACGTGTCATATTTTAACAAATGCGCAAGGAGCCCGATGTCGGAAAGATCGTTGACTGCGACCACCTGTACCGCGGATTTAGTCTGAAGGGCACGCAGGGTCATCCGCCCAATGCGTCCAAAGCCATTGATAGCTACTTTCATTATATCTGATTTTTTATGTTTGAAGCGACGTTCTGAACGAACGACGATAGTCACTGGGCGACATCATCATATGCCGCATAAAAGTTCGGCGCATGGATACGGGGCCGCCGAGGCCACATTTGTCCGCGATCTGATCCATCGTGAGATCACTGTCCTCCAGGTATTTCCGGGCAACTTCGACCCGAAGCTTTTCCACGAATTTGGCGGGCGTCAGACCGGTTTCTTTCTGGAATACGCGGGTAAAATTGCGGACGCTCATATTACTTTTCCCGGCCAGACACTCAACATTCAGTGTCTCCCTGAGATGCCGGATAAGCCAGGGGTGCAGTTTTCCGGCGATTGAGTTTTCCAGGCTGTGCACCTGCAGCAAGGTGCTGAATTGAGATTGGTAGCCTGGTCTTTTCAGCGGCAGCACGAGTTTTCTTGCTGCATTCAGAGCCACCCGTTGTCCATAATCTTCTTCCACAAGGGCCAGCGCGAGATCGATGCCGGAGGATACGCCCCCGGAGGTGTATACATTGTGATCACGGATATAGAAAGGGTTCGTGTCTACGTTGACGGCAGGGTATCTCAGCTGGAACTCCTGGCTGAATTCCCAGTGTGTCGTAGCCCTTCGGCCGTCGAGAATTCCAGCTTCCGCCAGGGCGTATGTCCCTATACAGACGGATGCGATACGCCGAACCTTTGGATAGATACGTTTCAGCCATTCAAAAAAGGGATGTTCGCTTTGGAGCTCCATCCGGGAGAAACCGGCAACGATCAGGGTGTCTATAGGCTTGCTGATCTCCGATACTAATACCGGGCAGTCTATTCCGACGCCGCTTTTGGTCACGATCTTTTTTGTGTCGATGGGTGAGGCCAGCAGGAGCTCATACCCCTGGCTTCCAACATCCGGGTCTTCGTTGAGAACACGGTTGGCCGACATGAATACGTCGCAGGGACCGGCGATGTCCAGGAGGAATATTCCTGGCATTGGGACAACGACGATCGTTTTAGCGGATTTTTTCATGACGGGTTACGCTTTTCAAGACAAATGTAAGGGGTTGGCGGGATGGCGCAAATGACATATTTTATACAGTTTCGGCCAAGGCGGCCTTCACCTGTGCGTCAATAAATATTTTTCAGCTTCGTAGGGGTAAGATCCCGTTCGGTTGTTAATTGAGAATAATGTTTAGCCGTTAAACAAGAATAATATATAAAATTAACAATCAACAAGATGAAAACACTTAGACTCTTTTTTTTAATTATTGCCCCGGGAATACTTTCAGTCCCTGCTGTTAAAGCTCAGAATACTAAGATAAACTTTGGCATAAAGGCAGGGGTGAATATGGCCAGCTTACAGACCAAACTTACGGGCATTAGTGAGAACAACTGGAAAATTGGCTATAACACCGGCGTATTTGCCAGGATTGGCAATAGATGGTATTTTCAACCGGAGTTTGCCTATAGGAAGCTGCAAAATGAATACAAATTTCAGGCAAAAAAATATAGTCCTACATTCCATCAGTTGAACCTGCCATTAATGGTTGGTTACAAGATAATTAATAAAGAAAGTATAAAATTCCGTCTGTCCATCGGACCTGATTTAACCTACAACCTGAACAAACCGGAAGCGCCTTCTTTAGTCGAGTACAAAAGGTTTATAGTAGGCGCAGTACTTGTTGCGGGTGTTGATTTTGACGATATATCTATCGATGTAAGTTACACAGGTAACGTTACGTTAACCACAAAAGTCAATGCCGACGATCTCAAAAAAAATAACACAAACAGAGGAATAATTGCACTTTCAGTAGGCTTCAGGATACTATAGACATTGAGATCTTTAGCAAGCCGCCGCCCCGCAAGGTCGGCTTTTTATATTTTAAGTACTATTTACTTAACAAATATGAAACTAATTAATGTCATTTACTTTTGTTAAGTAAATGACAACATGAAACATCATTCCCTGGGAGAATTTGAAGAACTGGTACTCCTGATGGTCGCAGCTTTACACGATGAAGCCTATGGGGTAAGTATCCAGGAAAACCAGTTAGCGCAGTCGTATAAAAAATTTTCGGCAATCGCCATATTCCTTAGCTGCCTCGGTTTATACGGGCTTGCATCTTTCATGTCCGTGCAGCGCATAAAAGAAGTTGGCATTCGTAAAGTGCTTGGTGCATCTGCCGCAAACATCGTTTACCTTTTTACAAAAGAATTTATCATACTTGTCATCACTGCTTTTGTAATAGCCGCACCCATTGCATGGTATTACATGCATCAATGGTTGCAGGATTATGTTTATCGTATTACCATCAGTTGGCGGATATTTGCTGCAGGCGGCCTTGCTGCAATATTTATCGCGCTTGCGACCATCAGTTTCCACGCGATAAGATCGGCAATGGCAAATCCGGTAAAGAGTCTGAGAACAGAGTGAGGTTCAGGCAAATAAGCCGGCCGCCGCGTTGTCTGGGAATTTTATTATATTAACAACATGGCAATAAGTAAAGATATTTGTACCATGAGAACGTCCGCAATTTCTATCCTGGTGTTCGTAATTTTTAATTGCCCCTCAGTTCAGGCGCAAACCATCGACACCCTGATTGACGTCGGCGGTTACAAATTACATTTCAATATTATCAAAGGAAAAGGCATTCCGATACTTTTTGAAGCAGGTGGCGGCGAAGACGCCACCACCTGGAAAAAGATTATTCAACCTATTGCTGATCGCATCGGGACTACTTTAATAACTTATGACAGGGCAGGTTTCGGCAAAAGCACGTTCGACACCACCAGACATGGGATCCTGAATGGAATGATAGGTTTGGAAGCCGGTCTGAAAAAGTTAGGTTACGACGGTAATATCATGCTGGTTGCCCACTCCCAGGGCGGGCTATACACACAGCTCTATGCCTCCCGGCGCCCTGACAAGGTAAAAGCCGCCGTACTGATCGATGTTACAACCACTTGCTTCTACGATAAAAAAAGACTTGCCGCAACGCAACAGATGATCGACCGGCAAAATACAGACAAGATGAAAGCTTCGCATCCAGGCTCCTACTACCAGGGGGCAGATTTTAGCAGTAATATTGAACGGATGAGAAAATTCGCCTTTCCAAATACGATTCCGGTAACAGACTTTGTTTCAGACCACCCTCCCTTCCAGGATAGCACAGACATTAATGACTGGAAACGCTGTCATAGGGAATTCGCCGCAGCGTCACCCCGCCGGACCGGGATCCTGGCAGCCGGCTGCGGACATTTTATATTCAATGACAATCCTCCGCTGGTGATCGACGCCGTTGTCAAGGCTTATACTACCGCACTGGGCAAGTAGACCCGCCGCCCCTGATCCCCACCACTTCATTATTTGATTTCCGCAACTTATTGTTTGTATCTCGTAAACAGTCCCGCAACCCGGCATTGTAGCTTTGCTGCATAATTTATTACAACATGACAAATCAAAAAACATGGCTGATCACAGGCGCTTCCAAAGGCCTGGGTCTTTCACTTGTACAAAAAGCCCTCGATCACGGTGACAACGTAGTCGCTACCTCCCGTAACGTCCAGGACCTTACAAGATCCGTAGGCCCAAAAAACAACTTCCTACCGCTCGCCGCCGACATAACGGACGAACAAAGCGTCGCCTCCACCATTCGAAGCACCATCGCTGCATTCGGCCGGCTCGATATACTGGTCAATAATGCCGGCTATGGCCAGGTCGGTGGTCTGGAAGAATTGAGCCATCTCGAAGTAAAACGAAATTTCGATGTCAACGTATTCGGTTCTCTTCATTTCATCCGTCAGGTATTACCGCTGATGCGTGAACAACACAGCGGTCATATTATAAACATCTCGTCGATCGGAGGCTTTTCAGGGGGCTTTCCCGGCTGGGGGATCTATTGTGCAACAAAATTTGCCATGCACGGCTTTACAGAGGCGCTGGCTGCCGAAGTACGGTCATTTGGCATCCATGTGACCGACGTTGCCCCCGGGTACTTCCGGACAAATTTTCTGTCCTCCAGCTCCCTGATGGCCCCGGCTAACCCCATCTCTGAATATAAGGAGGTACGCGCTTCCCAGGATTTCCATCAGCAGGATATGAACGGACAGCAACCGGGGGACCCCGACAAGGCTGCCGCAGTTATCATAAAAATAGCCGATGCCGACAGACCACCCCTCCATCTCTTCCTTGGCCAGGACGCCTATAAAGAAGTTCAGCAAAAAATCAACGGCATTCAAAAGGATCTGGATGACTGGAGAGAGTGGGCCACCGCCACCGGCTTTAACTCCGCACTCTCATAACGTCACCCCTACTCTCCGGAAAAATCACAGTCACTTTATTGGAATGTTTGAACATATGTCATATATTCGACCTCCATGACATTAGTATCCAATTACGATAAACTTCCTTTCGTCACTGCTGAAAAGGAGAACCGGTCCTGCACTGCCGGCTGGCCCGCTATCATCTCTACCCTAAAGACCGCGCTCGAAAGCTCCGGAAAAAAGAAAAAAGTCATTATAGTAGAATGCTATCCCGGTGTGAATGATAAAGAACTGTTACCACAATTACAACAATTGTCCCCTGATCTTTTTATCCATACCCGGTCCTTCTTTAAGGAAGAAGCTGTCATCCGTGAAATGGTCAGCCCCGATGTGACGGACGATAGGGTCTTCGGCTATCTCACAAGACTGAACATCGCCGATTACCTCGACCATAAAAAGCTGCACGCCCACCAGGAAAAGCTCGCAGCCATAAAAGAAGGTATCATACTGATCTACGGTACGGGCGCCGGTTGTCTCGGCCTGGAGGATGCTATATTGGTCTATGCGGACCTCGCCCGTTGGGAGATCCAGTTGCGCATGCGCAGGAACGAGGTTGATAATCTCGGGGTCCTCAATAGACAGGATTCTTTTTCCGAACAATATAAACACGCCTTCTTTGTCGACTGGCGCGTCTGTGACAGACTTAAGAGACAGTTGATGCCCCGCTGGGACTATGTCCTGGATACCAATACCAAAAACCATCCCAAACTGGTAAAAGCAAAAGCCATACTGACATCGCTCGAACAGACCGTCAAACGCCCTTTCCGCGTCGTTCCCTTCTTCGATCCCGGTCCCTGGGGAGGCCAATGGCTAAAAAAAGTTTGTGATCTGGATAAGACTGAGATCAACTATGCATGGGGGTTCGATTGCGTCCCGGAAGAAAATAGTCTTTTGCTAAAGTTCGGCGATATCACCGTCGAAATACCTTCCATCAACCTCGTTTTCCACCAACCCGGGGCTTTATTAGGCGAAAAGGTCTTTGCCCGTTTCGGCGACGAGTTCCCCATCCGCTTTGACTTCCTGGACACCATGGAAGGCGGCAATCTGAGCCTGCAGGTCCATCCCCTCACAGGCTATATCCAGGAAAAATTTGGCATGCATTACACCCAGGACGAAAGCTACTATATCCTGGACGCCACCGAAGAGGCCTGCGTCTATCTTGGGTTAAAAGAACAGGTGAACCCGCAGACGATGATCGACGAGCTAAAACAGGCCCTGGATTCGGGCCGGACTTTCGACGCCGAAAAGCATGTGGCCAAATGGCCCGTAAAAAAACACGACCACTTTTCCATTCCTGCGGGCACCGTACATTGCAGCGGGGCTAACAGCGTAGTCCTGGAGATCAGCGCCACCCCTTATATCTTCACCTTCAAACTATGGGACTGGAACAGGTTGGGACTGGATGGTAAGCCGCGCCCTATCAATATCGGGCATGGCGAAAAAGTGATACAATGGGATAGGACAGAGTCCTGGGTCGATAAGAATATATTGCATCTCACAACCCTCCTCAACAAAGAACCCGGCATCTGCGAAGAAAGGACAGGGCTGCACGAGACAGAGTTCATCGAGACACGCCGCCATTGGTTCGACAGGAAAGTCCATCATCGCACAGAGGGTGGGGTAAATGTGCTCTGCCTGGTGGAAGGAAGGGAGGTCGTCGTGGAAAGCCCTACTCTTGCTTTCGACCCCTTCATCGTTCATTATGCGGAGACGTTCATCGTTCCGGCCGCTGTGGGCGAATATACCATAACGCCTTGCGGCGATTCGGCCGGACTGCAATGCGCTACCGTTAAGGCTTATGTAAGATAAAATAATAAAACCCTGCTTCGCCATGAATAACGCTTCCACCGCCTTTATCATAAAAGTCTCCGTCATAGCGGCCATCGGGGGATTGCTCTTTGGTTATGACACCGCCGTAATCGCCGGCGTCATCGGCTACCTGCAGGTTAAGTTTCACCTTTCATCCGTCATGATGGGATGGGCTGCCAGCAGCGCCATCTGGGGCTGTGTGGCCGGCGCCATGTTTGCAGGATATCTCAGTGATCTCATCGGTCGAAAAAAGGTTTTGATCATTACAGCCGTCCTGTTCTTTATATCCTCGCTGACGGCGGCTCTCGCAGGCAGCCTCACCGAGTTCATCCTCGCCCGCCTGATAGGAGGTCTGGGCATCGGCGCCGCATCCATGCTCTCTCCCTTATACATATCCGAAATTGCACCGGCCAGGAGCAGGGGCCGGTTGGTCAGCCTCTATCAGCTGGCCATCGTCATCGGTATCAACCTCATTTATTTCGTCAACCTGAAGATCGCGGCCATGGGCGACCAGACATGGAACATCGAATGGGGCTGGCGTTATATGCTGGCCTCCGGTATGCTGCCCGCCTCCATCTTCCTCCTGCTCCTGCTCTTTGTCCCCGAAAGCCCACGCTGGCTCACCAGTAAAGGTTACAGCGATGAAGCCCTGGCCATCCTGGAAAAGGTGAATGGCAGGGACAACGCTCAGACAACGCTAAAGGAGATCAACGACACGCTCAGACAAGAGAAAGGTACCGTAAAAGAACTGTTCAAGCCGGGTCTGCGTACGGCTATGATCATCGGTATCACCCTCGCCCTCTTCTCCCAGGTCACGGGCATCAACGCCATTATCTATTATGCACCCGAAATATTCAAGAGCGCCGGTTTTGGCGCGGAATCCGCCCTCACACAGACAGTCATCATCGGTCTTATCAATACCTTGTTCACCTTCCTCGCCATCTGGCTCATCGATAAGGCCGGACGCAAAACACTTCTCCTATGGGGCGTCACGGGAATGATCGGTTGTCTGCTGGCCGTCGGCGCCTGCTATTATTACCATGTTGCCGGCGGTCCCTGGCTCCTCATCTCCATCCTGGGCTATATCGCCTCCTTCGCCTCCTCCCTCGGCGCAGTACCCTGGGTGCTTATCGCGGAGATCTTCCCTACCCGTACAAGAGGCATCGCTATGTCCTTTGCCACAATGGTATTATGGGTGGGCGTGCTCCTCATCACCCAGCTGACCCCCGTCCTGCTGGAGCATCTGGGGGGAGCTTTTACTTTTTGGATATTTATGATCAATGCCGTCATCCTGCTGATATTCACCTGGAAAAAGATCCCGGAAACAAGACAGCGCAGCCTGGAAGACATCGAAAAAAGCTGGACCGGCAGCCGATCATAACACCAAAACCCTGTACACATCTATTTTACCCTCGTCGAAGTATTGTACCAGTTCCATTCCCACGTCTTCCCGTTGTCATCGGAAAAAGCCTGGCTCCACACCGGCGCGTCTGGGTTCCTCTTATCCCATCTGAATAGGAAAATAATAGGCTTGCCCTTATAAACATCCTTGCCAAAAAAAAGACCTATACCATTGTCGAATGAACCCACCACCGGCGGGTCCATCCTGCCGCCACTATTGCTGGCGATCCAATACAGGCTCCAAAGTCGCGTCTGTGGATTGTATAAACGTATGGTCCTTCCCTCCCAGGGCTTCCCATCAAAAGTAGCCCGGCAGATGTCAAAGTTGGCCATCCCCGCCAACCCATTTG
This sequence comes from Chitinophagaceae bacterium, assembly GCA_017307755.1. GTDB lineage: Bacteria > Bacteroidota > Bacteroidia > Chitinophagales > Chitinophagaceae > Puia. The sequence goes on from JAFKGQ010000006.1 coordinate 316,576, forward strand.
AATCTACCACCATCGTCTCAAACTCATCCCAGTCCTTACAACCGCTCAATCGCGATCTAAGCTTGTGATGCGCCAGTTTCCATTCTCCAACAAGATAATCGAAGTCTTGAGAAGAAGAAGTCGCCGAGGCAGAGATCACCAACTCCCCCTTATCATCGAAGACTAGCTTTGGAAGTACCGTCTTATCACCGTCAGGTGTATACGCTTGTGCCCGGCCGGAATAAAAGGCCCCCAGCAACAGACAGATAAATATATATTTCATTGGTATAAATTTCACAACCCTGTCTTATTCCACCGCTATCCGGTAAGTCAGGAACAACGGATCCTGCTCATGTTTCTCAAACCCTATCTTCTCATAAAGCCCCTGAGCAATACGATTGCCCACCTCCGTAGATAACTCCACAAACCTTGCTCCACGCCCCCTGGCAAAATCCAATGCCACACGCACCAATGCTTCGCCGATCCGCTGGTTCCGATACGCCGCCTCCACATACAGGTCATTCAATACCCAGTATTTAAACGCCCCCACAGACGAGTATCCCGGGTATAACTGTGTAAACCCCACGGGAATGATATCTCCGCCATGCTGCACCAATGCCGCAAAGATCATGGACTCATGACCCTCTAACCTTGCCTGGATAAATCGCCGTGCCAGCTCCAGGTCTGAAGGTTGCTTGTAGAACACCCTGTATTTGTCAAACAGGTCTACGACCAGGTTGCTTTCAGCGCCGTCAATTTGCTTGATCTTCATATGTTCCAAAACTATACCTTTACTGGACGGATCAACTAGTCCAGTTTGAACATTTCAACCCATCCAGTTCATAACACAGTGATAGACCGGACAATAACCATAGACACCGCTTCCCCCACTCCTGTCTACCTCCAGGTTGCCAACGCCATTATTCACCATATCCGCCAGGGCACATACAGAAAAGGGCTGCGATTGCCCGGATCCAGACAACTGGCCGGACGACTAAAGATCAACAGAGAGACGGTCATCGCTGCCTATCGTGAACTGGATGCACAAGGATGGGTGGAAATATTGCCGCAAAAAGGAGTATTCGTAAAGGTGGATCCGCTCTCGTTCTCTCCAAAGAAGATCGATGGATCGTCCCTGCTATTCCGATTACCGGAAAAACCCGGCTTTTATTATGATGAAAAAAAGATCCTGCCTTTTTATGCTCCGGATTTTCCCCCCTCCGGCAAACTGGTCCTGAACGACGGCTTCCCCGATGTCCGGCTCGCTCCCGTCGAGGACCTCATCAGCAGCATAAGAAGTCTGGCCCGTCTGCCGCTGAATAAAAAATATCTCACCTACGGTGGCGCCCAGGGGACGCTGTTCCTGAGAGAGGCCCTGGCCGTATTCCTGACAGATACAAGAGGGTTGTCCATCACGCCGGACAATATTTTGATAACCAGGGGAGCCCAGATGGGCATCTACCTCACATCCTCCATACTCCTTGAGTCCGGGGAAGAGGTCATCGTCGGAACACCCGGATACGCTGGCGCCCGTCGGACATTCCGGCAGCTGGGCGCCAAAATAAATTACGCCCCGATGGATGACGAAGGGATGGACATTGGCTGGGTAGAACAACAATGTAAGAAAAAGATCATCAGGATCGTATACGTCATACCCCATCATCACCACCCTACCACCGTAACCCTCACGCCTGACAGACGCCTCCGCCTGCTGGAGCTGGCTGCTAAATATAAGTTCGCCATCGTTGAAGATGACTATGATTATGACTTTCATTATGCCGGCAACCCGATGATGCCGATGGCAAGCCTGGACAGGAATGGGAATGTCGTATACATAGGCGCATTGACAAAATCACTGGCGCCGGCCATACGCGTCGGATTTATCGTGGCGCCGGAACAATTCATCCGCACCGCTACCTGGCTGCGCAGATCAGTAGACACGCAAGGAGATAGTTTGATCGAGAACGCGATTGCTCAACTATACAGGGAAGGCGTCATTCCCAGACACATAAAGAAGTCTGTAAAACTCTATAAAGAACGCAGGGACTATTTCTGTCGGCTGCTCGCCTCCGAATTGGGAGATCGTATTTCCTTCAGGGTCCCCGATGGCGGTATGTCCGTCTGGACAAACTTCAAAAACCATCCCCTGCCGCTGGTGGTCGCAAAAGCGTTAAAGAAAGGGCTTATCATGAGCGATGGCACCGATTACGATACAGAGAAAATAAAATACAATTCTGTAGGGATGGGCTTTGCCTCCCTTAATTTTAAAGAGCAGGAAAAGGCGGTGGAAATATTAAAAAGCGTTTTATGATCTTCCTCAATTACAGGTAGAGGAAGGCTTCAGTCCCTCATGGTCGATCTCCAGGCTTGCTTTAAGATTGCCCTTCTTGCTTTCGCCGTAGCTGATTATCCAAATACTGTCATAATCGTCGCCATTCCATCCGGGTACTTTTTTTACACCCAGATCCTCGGCAATTGCAGGGATATTGCCATGCTCCCAGACGAGCAATACCACACCGGATCTTTTCATCACCTCGGCGGCAATGCCTTTGTCATCCGAATAGGCATATTTGGAGTTGAGAGACAGGTTTTGCTGCACCGCAAAAGGAGTAGCCGTTTGCAACATACGGGTATGGCTCATAGATTTACCATTGCCGACGGAGGGAATATAAATGGCTCCAATCCCTGGAAATTTCTTGTGCAGGACCGCAGGAAGCGCAATAGCCCTGTTCATCCCCTGGCAGGACAGATTGCCGTTGGATTCATTCTTTTCACCATGACGGATGATGACCACAGTCAGATTGCCTGATTGACAGGGTGCGACAGCCGCTGCATGTGCCAGCAGTATAAAGAATATTAAATGCTTGTGCATACATATGACCTCCCTCACTTAAATATAAGGATTCTCACCGGTCCCAGCAAACCCGAAGACGCCAACGGACTGTCCGGCTTGTAAGGGTTCACATTCGACCAGGTCTTTCTCTCCCCCTCCGGCAGCCGGCAATCTCCGATCAGCCGGTTCACCCAGGTATTTACTACCTCTATCGACACATTATTCCATCCCTTCTTCACCGCCCCCGTGATATTCACCAGATACGGCCAGGTCCATACGCCACCCACATACACCCCATTCACCTTTACTTTCGCCATCGCCTGCACCATACCCAGATCAAGATAGACCCGGCGCCCCTCCTTCCCATTCAAGCTAAACTTATTCCTGTACACAGCCCCACCCGAATAATACCTGATGGCGCTATCCCCGTGTTTGCTCCAATCCACAAGCGTATCAAAAACGACTGGCGCCGCAGGGCCCTTATCAAAATACACATTCCATGGACCGGTGACCTTCACGATCTTCTCCGGAGCAGGAAAATTGGACGCACCCCTCACTACCTCATCAGCCCCCTTGCGGAACACCACAAAAAAACTTTGATGCTTTTCCATCTCCAACGGCACCTTCGTCATACCCCCCTCCTGCACAAACTGGGGCAGCTTACGCACCTCTCCCAACAACGGATCAAAAAGAAAAGGCGCCTTCCCCTGCACACGGAATAAAGGTTCCACCGACACCCTGCTCTCCGACTGATTGCTGACAAAATAAATATCCTCATCCGGCATAGCACGATGTAAATACAATAAAGAATCACTCCCCGGCACAAGAAAATCCGGCGATAACTTCAGCAAACCTAATGCCTCCTCCATCGCAAACCCATCCATCACCATCCCTTTCCCCACCATATGCGTCTTCACCGCCCTTCCATCGATATTACCCCACAACGCCTTCGCCAGACCCCGCACCTCCCGGTCCGCATTACCATAATCTTCCAGGCTTGGTGAACGTTCGGGCGCAGGCCCCAGCAGCACACCGCCCTGACCAACCAGCTCATATAAACGACGCAGCAACGCCGGTCGCATGGTAGCAAGTTTTGGCAACACCAACACCCGGTAGGACAACCCATCCGGCAAGGTCCACCGCCCGCCCCTGACAGACAGCCGCCTCTCGATAACCTCCGCATTGATATAATCATAAGCATACCCCCTGGGTAATTCCGGGTCCCGGATACCCGTCATCTTCGGCGCATCCTCTCCAATAAAATAAGCCACGTCGGCAACATAACGACCCTGTTGCAACATAAAGTTGCATCGTTTTAAATAAGTGGTAAATACATCCAGTTTATCAAACCATGTATTATGCCGGTTGAACTCTGTACCAAACCATGCATTGACACCCGGCATCCGCTCATCAGGCTGCGAAATAAATACATGGAGCAGCGTATTGTTGATCCCTTCCGTAAAAAAACGATCCCCTCTCGGCTTTAGCAAAGCAGGATATCTTGCATAGGTCCTGCCCGCAGAAGTAAAAGATTCCGCTGATACTTTATTCTTCCCGTAAATATGAGCGCTGGAAGAAGCTGCCCTGTTTTCAATATTACCCAGTTCGCCCTCACTCCAGAACTCTCCTCCTACCTCGTCCGACTGCCCCCCATATTGCAGAAATTCACCCGGGAACCCCCAATGCCCGTAATTTTCCAGCCAGGTCGTAAGACCATGCCGGTGGCTTACCTCCCGTAATCCCCCAACATAATCATAAGCCACTTTGTCGGCGATAAAACGCCGGAGATCCCAGAGGTACCGGTCGCTCCGGTCTTCGCTTCCTACTACCCGCCCCTGCATCACAGGAAGATACGGCAGGGGATCATATCCATACCGGGACTTAAAAGCCGCCATCATCCCATCCGTCCAGTTCTGACCACCCACTTCATAGCTGTCTTCGATCACTACTTTAAAACAGGTGCGGTCCTCCTTCGGTATGCGTCTCAATATCTCCCCTATAAAAGCATTAAAATTTTCAGCCACATGCTCCCTGCTCATCTTATCCCCTTGTAACCCCCTGCCTTCCGGCTGCGCAGGGCTATTTACCACCCACGTCGGCGTCATACCCGTACGCAGGATCACCCATTCTCCCGGCGGTACATCCCATTGCAAAAGCCCCTTCCCATCCATATGGGAAGAAATGTCCATCACCTTCCCCGCATCGATGACAAGTCCCGTATCCGTCACTTCCGGCTGCACCGGCCATTGATATTCCTTCCAGTAAGGCAAGGGTGTGGGATACATTTTTCCCAGGGTTTTCTCTATATAGTTGCCTACCAGGGGAGCGGCGGATAATTTTATCTCCCGTATGCCGGCATCCCTGGTCCATTTTTGAAAAACTATCCGGAAAACACTACCGGTCACGGCGGACAACGATACAGCCAGGGGACCATAAGGGTCAAACCCCGTATTCAGCGCATCATTGCTCCTGTCCATGACAAAGTCTCCTACTTTCCGGAATACACCGCTCTCTTCGACTTGTATCTCCCCTTCCACTTTCATCCTTCGCAGACCCGGGACGAGTATAAGGCCACGCACAGAAAAAGGGCCCTCCGCCCGCAGCGTGACGGCAAACGCACCCGAGTCGGGCAGCCGTATCTCCGCCCCCTCTTTATATACAATATTACGGTTGTACTCCCGGGGCCGTGGATAGGCAATAACCCTGACGTCCTGAAAGGTGTCGGAAGGCGCCGGTAAAACAATGCTGACTTTTCCCGGCCCTGACACAGACGCCTCGGCAGCGGTCAGCCGGCGCATAGCCCTTCCGGAACTAACCCAGGGTCCGCCCATTCCGCTCCATCCCGGACTGTCGAACATCCCGATATCGATGTGTAGTTGAGAAGCCTTCTTTAGCGCCGTGTGCAGAATATCCCACCATTCCGGAGAGAACAAATGAACCTTCCCATCGGGTATATCATCGAGCCCCACATTGCCGATGAACGCCCGGCCGATGCCGGCCTTTTTCATTGCCTCCAGATCCTTCACCACCCCCTCTTTAGAAATATTGCCGGATATCCAGTACCAGTACACGCTGGTTTGAACAGTGTCCGGCGGCGAATAAAAACCCGCCTTCATCCTGACCCAACGGTCCCCCTCCCCCTGCCCTCGCGAAGACAGCGCAGATATACATAAAAAGACAAAAAAAGGCATGCATCGTTTGGCTATGATCTGATCCATAACAGAAAGATAAAGACCCAATTTAAACCTCTGTACGCTCTCCTTCATCCTGTACCGTCATGATCCGGGTGGTTTACCTCCGGGAAATTTCCGGAAATTCCAGACCATGCTAAGGAGCCACAGACGACCTATGAGGTTACTCCGGCTGGTTTCGATATAATTGGGACCGATCCCCTGGGACACATTACTGGCTCCATTGAGGATATTAAAGACAGAAAGACGGACCTGACCGCTGTGGTTGCGAAAAATACTTTTATAAGCGGCAGCGTTCCAATAGCTGATGGCGCGGGCAGGCAGAGAACCCTGCGAGCCTGTCTGCTGCCAGTTATAGAAAGAGGACGCCGTGATGGTCAAGGGCAGCTGATAGGAAAAGCTCAACGTATAATTTTGTATCCAGGTCCGGGTATTTTGATCCTTGTTGAGTGAATAGGCATTGGCATTATAATCCAGCACCGCGTTGACATCGACAAACAGCTTTTCCGAAGGGCGATAATTCAGCTTGAAGATAGCCCCGGTATAAGTGGCATCGGTATTATTCCGCTGACCGTTCAAAAATCCGTTCTGATGATTAAATTGACCATGCAGCCCGATACTGCCGTTGCCCTGACGGGCCCAAAGGGGGAATCCATAGGTAAGATTGGAAGAAAGATTGTAATTGCCGCTGATGTTGACATATTTCAATTGCTGGACGCCGCCGCCAAGCAGAACCGTGGAAGCCGTGATGGCATCCTGCGTAAAGCCCCCCTGGAAGTTCAATTGCCAGTTTTGAAGGCTCTTTGTATTAAAGCTATTGAACTCCACTTCCATATTGTGCTGAAAAGACTGGCGAAGGTCCGGATTACCCACCTTCACCAGGAATGGATTGGTCAGGTCTGGCAATGGCTGCAACTGATCGATGGAAGGGGTCTGACTATAACCCGAATACCCAAATCGCATCGTTCGCCCCTGTACCAGCGTCCAGATCAGGTTCGCCCGGGGAAACCAGTTGGTGAAATGCTGCACGATATGGGCCTTTATCGTATAGTTCTGGTTATCCAGGTCGGTCAGTTGAACTGCCAGCCCTAATTGATATCTGAATTTGGGATCGTCCGCATTAAAGCCCGCATGAAAGTTCTGGACGGTGGTGCGGTTGAAAAATCTGTTGGAGGTCAGGGTATCCGGAATGTCCCACCGGCCCGTCGTACTGTCATAGTCAAAGCTTTGTTTATCATTATGACTGGTGCTGCTACTGATACGATAGCCAAAATCCAGGATGTGACGCGGGCTCAAAGGTTCGGTATAGGACAGCCGAAGAGCATAATTGTCACCGTCAGAGGTCTGGGTGGATCGCTGATCCCGCAGCGTATGTTGAGAAAGATTTCCCAGACTGTCAAACGCGTTGACAAGAGAATAGAGTCCGGCAGTCTGGTCCTGCCGGCGGCTGGATTGGTTCAATCCCATATAAAAAGTACGCCCCTTTTTCTGGAACCGTTGACGGAAATCCACGTTATTGGTGTACGAATATCCGCTTACATGACTGGTGTTCCTGGTCTGCCCCTGGCTGCTGCGCCAGCTCTTGACAGGATCGCCTTGGCCCTGCTGGGTGACGATACCCACTGTGTCGACAGAAGAGTTATCCCCGGATTGAGGGTTCCAGTTCGATTGAACGTTGAGCATGCGGTTGCTGTCGATCTGGTATTCCAGCCGCACATCGATACGCCCTGCCGTACTTAAATTCGATGAATTGCTAAGGCGGTTCTCGATAAGCGAGGAATCCCCGAGAAAGGTTTGACGGTTCGAAGACTGCACCTGGGAGCCGTGACTACGGTATAATCCGCCATTGACGATGGCCGTTATTTTCTTGCTCAGCTTGTCCCTGTAATTCAAATTGACATTGGTGAGGGTCTGGATACCACTGGATGTAGGACCTATGTTGTTTTCCGTGCCGTTGAACTGGTTATTGATATTATTTGTTTCTCCATTTATAAAAAGATTACGGTCCCCTCCCAGACTGGCCGCCGTCCCGCCGGCGGCATAACTGTTGTCATTGCCCCCACCTGCATATAACTTCCCAAAATAGCCGCTTTTCCGGTCCTTTTTCAACTTGATATTAAGCGTCTTGCCACCCGTATTATCCCGAATACCCGTCAGCTTCCCCTGCTCCGTCTGCGAATCAAAGGCCTCCACCTGGGCAACGATCTCCGCAGGCAGGTTTTGGGTGGCTGTCTTGATATCCCCCAGAAAGAATTCCTTGCCGTCGACAAGTATCTTGTCGATCTTCTTTCCCTGCATGGTGACATTGCCATCCTTGTCCACGGAAATCCCCGGTAATTTCTTAAGCAGATCCTCCACAGTAGCATAAGGCCGGGTTGGATAAGCTCCCGCGTTAAAGCCGATGGTGTCGGACTTAACGATAACAGGAGGGATATTCGCTTTTACAATGACCTCCATCAGAGGCTTGGAAGACCTTTGCATCCGGAAATTGACAAAAACCTCCGTCGTATCTTTTTCAGTAATGGTGACAGATAGGGTGTCGGGTATATACCCAAGATAAGTGGCGATGATCCGGTAATGGCCCGTCTGATAGACACGCAGCAGAAAGCCGTTCTTATTGCTGCGCAGGGTATGAACAGGGTGGTCGCTCTTCAAAGGCCAGCAGGAGATGGTAGCTTCTTCCATCACGGCCTCCGAAATACTGTCCCTGACACTGCCACGGATATAATGCGTCGTCCCGCGCGTCTGCGCTCGTACAGCCTGCGACAGCATGACTAACAGGATAAGTAAGGGCACTCTGAAATGCATCTGATGAAGTTATCCCAACCAGGCCATTTTCCCAAAAAAACAGACATTCTAACAAGTTAAATTACAACAAAAGACTCCCAAATTGATAGGTCCATGCAATAGCTGAGGGCATTTTACGTTCATAAGCGAATACCCCTATTACTCTGGCAATGACCGTCGTACATCGTAAGATAACCTGGTTGCTATTGTTCTCCATCTTTTCACTCATCGTGGCGAGCTGGCTGATCTTTGTCAGCAGGAACAACCTGGAAAGGACAAACGCCCGGATCAACCAGACCCATGAGATCATAGATATGATGCGGCAGATCAGCTTCTCCATATCACAACCCGCCCCCCCTGCCACATTGCAAGCCAACCTCGATTCCCTGCAACAGCTCATCAGCAAGGACCATGATCAGCAGCCACAACTGGATTCACTCCGGCACTACCTTCAGAAAACCCCGACAGCATCCCTCAGAAACGCCGCCCTTGCCCTCCTTGCCTCCATAATAGAAAAGGAAAAAACCTTACTAAACACACGCATCAGCCAGAACAAAGCCGTCAACCAACGAGTAGCCCAGGGCCTTGTCATCGCCAGGATCTTAGGCTTTGTATTCGTCGTTATCGTCCTGTTCCAGCTGAACAGGGACATCACCCATCGCAAACGCATCCAGGAGCACCTTGAAAAAGCTATCAGCGATGCCCGGCAGGCCAAACAAATGCAGGAACAATTCCTGGCCAATATGAGCCATGAGATCCGCACACCCATGAATGGTATAAAAGGCATGACCGACCTGCTCCTCGATACCCCCCTTTCAAAAAAACAGCACGAACTCGCCGGCACGATCAAAAGCTCCGTGGGCAATCTGCTGGTGGTCATCAACGATATCCTCGACTTCTCCAAGATCCAGGCAGGCAAGCTCAACATCGAGAAAATAGACTTTAATCTCAAAGATATCCTGGGTAACACAGCCTCCATCTTCGAACACCGGTTGAAAAAAAGAGGCTTGCACCTGCGCGTGGACATCGCCCCTTCCATCCCCAGCCGGCTCATCGGCGACCCCTACCGCCTCAATCAGATATTGACCAACCTCCTGGGTAATGCCATAAAATTCACCGAACAGGGTCATATACATATCCGGGTAGACGCAGAGAAAAGGCCCGGACAGGAAGTCCTCGTCACATTCGCTATCACGGACACAGGCATCGGCATCGCCCCGGAAAACCTGCCCTATATCTTTGAGAGCTTCTCTCAGGCTGGCGAAGGGAAAGACCACCGCTACGGCGGCACAGGGCTCGGGCTCACCATCTGCAAACAATTGCTGCATCTCCAGGGCGGAGATATCACCGCCGTCAGTACACCAGGACAAGGCACCACCTTCCATTTTCACCTGCCTTACGGATACAGCGATAAACCCCTCTCCGAACAGCCGGCGGTAACTCCTGCTAACAATTACAGCGGCCTGCTGACAGGCCGCCGCTTCCTCGTGGCGGAAGACAATGAGATCAATCAGAAACTGATCGATTATGTGCTGACCAAGGCAGGAGGTATCGTACAACTGGCAAACAATGGCGTCCAGGCTATCAACTACCTGCAGAAAGATCGCAGTTTTGACCTGATCATCATGGACCTCCAAATGCCGGAAATGGACGGTTATGCCACCACACAATACATACGGAAAGATCTTCAGATACAAACACCCATCATCGCCATGACAGCCACCGCTATGAAGGGCGAACAACTGCAATGTCTCCAGTCCGGTATGAATGAATACATGACAAAACCCTTCGAGTTTGCCGACCTCTACAAAAGGATCAGCGCGTTGCTGAATTACACCCCCGCCTAATACCTTGCCCGTCTAAAAACTATACCTCACCCCCACTTGCATCTGCCAGCGGGATGAAAAAAAGTCTATCGAATAAGGTTTGCCCGGATCCTGGAACTGGTATAAGGGATAGCCCTGCGATATTTTGCCGGGGGTATAGGGCATCAGCCCAATGCTGGCCGTGGAATTATAGGTATTGGGAGAAAAGTAGACCCATCCCCAACTCTTATTGAGTAGGTTCGTAAGGTTGATAATGTCCCAGGTAAGACTGATGACATGAGCCCTGTTGCCTTTATTCAATTCAAAATCCTGTGCAAAATGAAAATCCAACTGGGTATTCCAGGGCGTACGGCCTTCATTCCGTTCGGTAAACCGCCCCCGACGCGTACATAAGTATTTATCGTTGTTGATAAAATCGTTGAAAGCCCTGGCCTGCTGTGCCACGGTGATAGTGTTGCCGGACGCATCTGTATATGCCTGGAAAAAGTTCACCGCTTCCGATTCAAAAGGAATATAGGCCAGGCTCACCTGCTGCGGGGTATTTTGTGCGGTATAGTTTACAAAACCATAGGTAAAGGGACTGCCTGATTGCGCACTAAAAAACAGACTGATGGTGGTAGCCATATGCAGACGCCCGCTCGTAGCTCGCAGCTCGCGGCTCGCATTTCCCCCGCCCCCCCAGGAGAAACGATAGTTTGCCGCGGCAACAATCCGGTGCCGGATATCAAAATTGGACCAGGCCAGTTGTGGGTTGTTGGGATTCAGGGCCTGGTTCAGCTGCCAGTTGGATTCCATGGAATTCCGTACGCCATTGGAAATATCCTTTGCCATTCCGTACGTATAGGCTACGTTCGCCGAAATACCATTCCTGAATTTTTTATCAACCGCAGCCGTGATACTGTAACGTCGCCCCTCACCCGTATTCGACATCTCGTATACGTTGGTAAACTGGGGGTTGATGCCGCCCGAAGGGTACACAGGCTGCAGACGCTTCCAGCGGGCGGTATCGTATGTATAAAAGGTCGGGTTATCCTTGATATTGATCTGCTGGAATTTTACATCCTTGATCACCTCCGTATAGATACCTTCCAGGGAATATTTGAACCCGTTCTTGTCAGTATAGTCCACGGCCAGGCTAGTACGAAATATCTGCGGCATGATGAATTTATTGTCTACCACATCCACCTGGGTCTTGCCTGCGTTGGCATTATCCACGATCTGCGCGTTTTGCTTCGCGAATGTAGCAATACCCTGCCGGCTGCGAAGTAAAGGATCGCTGCCCGTCTGGAACTGGCTGCTGCCGATGTCTACCCGCTGATCATAGGCTCCATATGAATCACCCGTGTTATAATAAGCATATCCAAGCCAGGCGAAAGGGATCCTTCCCGTAAACCAGCCAAAGCCGCCCCGGACGATCAGACGCTTGTTGGAAAGTACATCATAGCTGAACCCCAACCTGGGAGAAGCCTGCAAGGTATTCAGGTATTTGTTTGTGATATTGCCCAATGGAGTATAGAGATAAGTATTTCCATAATACACGTCGGTAAAGGCCTGTTGCGATTTTGCACTGAGGGGCTGGGACTGCGGGAGCAGGGTATAGTCAAACCTGATGCCCGGCAGGATCTTCACCTGGTCGCTGACCTGTATTTCGTCTTGCGCATAAACACTTAAGAAATCGATATTGAATACCGCACCGGGATGCCCAAGAATATATTCGCGGCTGTTGTCCGTATAATTATAGCTGCCCCGTACCCTGCTGGGCCTGCTGGCCATAAAATCTTCAATGCTTGCATAATCCGCCCGTCCATTCCATGAATTGACAAAACCATAAGTGATCTTGTACAGTTCGTTATGTGTCCCTAACAGTAAATGATGCTTTCCCAGCGTCCAGCTGAGGTTGTCCGTTATTTCGATGGTACGCTGTTTCATATTGAAGATACTGGCTTCCCTGTCCGTCCCTAAAAAGATAGTCGTACCGGGAGTACGTCCCACGATCTGCACCTGTGGAAAAGCCGGGTCCGAGGTCGGCGTACGATAATCATGTACCGACGTGTATCCCACCACCAGGCTGTTAGACAGGCGGTTGTCAAACCTTGACTTCAGCTCTGCCACGGTAGAGCTTTGGTTATTATTCTGCCGGTAGGCAATGCCGGCAAAACGAAAGTTCTGCTGGTCCCGTTCCATATTGATGGCTTCCGAATAAATGGTATTGTTCCGCACGGCCAGCTGGTGGCGGCTGCCAAGGTTGATATCGAGACGGTTAAAGAATTTATTGGCCCTGGAATAAATATTATAGTTGCCATAGGCGCCTACATCAAACCCATATTTGCTCAGTACCGCATCATGAATGGTCCGGGCATCCTCCTGGCTCAGGATATTCTTTACTTCATTGCTGCCCGCCTCCAGCCCCACCGGGTCCTGTCTGCGGGTGATCTCCAGATTGGTGAAGAAAAATACTTTATTTTTTACAAGGGGGAAACCAACCCGAAAACCAGTCTGGTATTCATAGAAATCTCCGGATAGCTTGCTTTTATCTCCCGCATTGTTCTTCCCGGTGATGCTGCCGTTGCGTCCGTAAGCGTATAGGGAACCGTGTACGGTATTGGTCCCGCTGCGTGTGACGGCATTGATGCTCCCACCCGTAAAGTTGCCGATCTTCACATCATAAGGAGAAAGATATACCTGTATGTCCTGGATGGCGTCCAGAGAAATGGGGTTGGTGCGGGTGCTGCTGCCGGGCATGCCGGAAGTGCCCGTGATCCCACCCAGGGAGGGGCTGAAGCCGATGGCATCGTTGTTGATGGCGCCGTCGATGGTAACGTTGTTGTACCTGAAATTGGTGCCGCCAAAGGAATTATCCCGGGAAGCCTGGGGCACCATACGGGTGATATCCGTTATACTGCGACTGACGGTGGGCATATTGTTCAGTTGATCGCGACCGATATTCTGTCCTGCTCCAAACGCATTGGCCCTTGTCTCCTTCCTGGCCGACACCAATACCTCACTCAACTGCTTTGTATCAGCCTGCAGCCGGCTGTCCAGGGTTTGCGGTTCCCCCAGAGTGATCTGGATATCTTCATGGGTATTGGTCGCCATCCCGGTGTAGCTGATGGTGACGGTATAGGGTCCCCCGATGCGCATACCCAGGATACGATACCTGCCGTCACGAAAAGCGCTCGCCGCATAGCGGGTGCCGGATGGTACGTGAATGGCCACAATGTTTGCCCCCGCCAGGGACTCGCCATTCGGCCCTGTGATCTTCCCTTCCAGACCGCCGCCTGTTTCCTGGGCGCAGGCTGAGCGTACCATCGACAAAGCAATAATCAAAAAAAACAAGATCGCTTTCATTTTCAAAAAATAGCGTGTCATCTCTATGGTTTTTTACAAATGATCTGTTATCAGGGTCTGAATACCTGGTCAACTGTATGAATGATGCCGCCCTTGGATAAAATATTCTTTCGAACAAATTTTGGAGGGATCTTGATACCCGTACTGCCGTTGACCAGATTGTTAAAGTTGGGTAGGATCTCTTTTCCGTCCAGGGAGATATTGTAGCGGTAAAAAAAAGCAAAAGAACCTTCGTTCGGGTCCGGGTTGGGCAGATACAGCGCTTCTGTATAAAACAATCGGCCTCCTATGAAGTCAGAACCATATAGCCTTCCTGTTCTATACGACTCGCCCATCGATGGCCAGCAAAGTCTTAATAACCTCATCGTATCCGTGATCGTGTCGACGCCCTGCAACGTGTACCCGCTGTCGAGAAAGGCCTTGTCATTGGGAACGATCAGGGTGATATTTTCCTGTTGGACCTGATTGCTGAGGTTCCAGACTTTTTTGACAATGGCGGAAAATATCGTGAGATCCGGCTGCCGGTACAAAGTGGCCAGCAAACTGTCTGTAGCCGGAAAGGACAACGCATCCACCTGGTGAATAATACCATCCCCCATTTTTATATTGGCATGCGCCACATGATTGCCGTCAAAATACAAGCCGTAATAGTTTTTGGAAATATTGGGCTTGTAGGAGGGATTCAGGGTCAGCGGATATGTCTTGTAGAAGCCGGGAATGCTCTCGCTACCGACAAGACCAGGCAAGATCTGATAGCCAAGGACGAAAGCGATGCTGTCAGGAGTCAACTGGCTCAGTTTTTCCTTCGTCCATCCTGCCTGCAAAAAAGCGCTGTCGGGAGGCGCGAATACGGTGATATTTCCTTCCGCGAGTTTTTCATCCAGTTTGGATCGGGTAAGCGCATAGCTCAAGAGACTGAATGAAGGGGTTTTTTGGATGTATTCCAGCACGCCCGGCAGCGCGTCGGGGGGAGTAAGGGATTCCTTGCGGCTGCAACTATTGAGGAACAATAGCAATAGACAGGGTAACCAGCTTTTTCTTATCGTATTTCTGTTTATAAACTGCATAACCATAATTTATTTTTTTATTGCGATAATGGCCAGGGGAATAAAACGCCTCCTATCCGATGCAGAATGGCATTCTCCGCCGGATAGCTGACACGCTGTCCGGAAACAGGATATATCCAGCCATTGTCGGTAACCCAGTATATAGAACGCCCATCGCTATAGGCCTTTGCATTTGTCCCATCCAGCATGGTAAAATCGTGATAGTTCCCCCGGCCGGTGACCCTCACGAGATCAGGCATAAATTGCTTCCCCGGTATCAAATGATGTTTTATCAGCCGGGTAAGGGAATCGAGGTCCATAGAAAGCACCCGTTCCATCGAATTGATGTTACTGTAGCCCCGAAATGTGTTGTTGTCCGGGGCCAGGATGGTGGTGCCGGGATTTTCTTTGATATATTTGAAGAGACCGGTGCGGTTCAATGCGGTCGACAAAAAAGTAAGGCTTTGATCGTTCTTCATCATATTCTCGATGTCCGGGTAATCTTCCAGTTCCATCATATTTTCCAAAATATTTATATACCCGTTGGTGGTGGTCATATCCGCCTGCTTCACCTTACAGCCGTTGACCGTAATAAGGGTATCTTCGCCTTCCTTCCATTTGCTCACCCATACCTTTCTTTCGTCGGCAGCGGGTAATTCCTGGTTCATCCCCAACGGCAGTTTCTTTAACGAATAGCTGCCATTGAGGACATGGTATTTTAGTCGCTGCACAAGCGTACCGGGATCCAGGGGATAGGGCATTCTTGTAAATGCATTGTCTTCCGGGGCCAGTACGGTAAAAGGTCCGTCCCCTGCCAATGAATCGTACAGGGATGCATCCTGCAGGTATTTGCAAAATTTGCTGAACCCCGCATTGGCCTGTAAAATAAATTTTGTTCGACCAAAATATCCATCAGGCAGTTTCTTCTCGACCCTGACCTCTTTGCGACAGGCGCCGATCAACAGACAGCCGGCGAAAAAGATATAGGACAGAATGCTGGATCTTGTATGCTTGTATAACATAATGCTTTTTGTATTTATTTTTTCATCTCATTGGGATAGATCACCAGTTTGTTAATTCCATGCACAACTCCATTCACCGCCAGGTTATCGTAGCTGTAGAAATGGGCCGGACCATTAAACCCGGGGCCTAATGACGGGTCATAGGGTGTCCCAAAGTCCTTGGCATAACCCAATGCCAGCATCATTCCGCCATCGTAGGTTGCAAAATACAGGTACCCATCCACGCTGTAGAGATAATTACCTATTCCGTTGAAGCCATTTTTCTTACCAGGGGCATCCTGGAAGTCCGAGAAGAACAATCTATTGGGATAAAACACATATACGCCAAAGAGATATTTTTTAAACTGGACAGTGTCCAAACGTGCAATACTGTCCAGGGAAATGTTCAGACTTCTGAATGCTTCATTGGGCACAGCCATCACCGTAAACGGCCCTTCCTTATCCAATTGGTCATACAGACCGAATTTTTTTAATGCGGCTACAAAATAGCTGTAGGTGGTGTCGGTATCCAGAAAAGCTTTAACAGAGGGGGCCGGTGGTTTCAGCGTTCGATCCAACACGTGCACCACGCCATTCTTGTTTTTTAGGTCCACAAATTTAAACGCGGCCCCATTGACATGCCCCTTATTCCGCTCATCGGGATATTCTCTCGGGAGGGGTTTTGAAAAATAAAGGATGTCACCCGCCAGGTTCTTGTACTCATTGTCTACTGCCAACGGTATTTCATCGTAAAGAATGGTCTGAGGGAGTATATAAAAGGAGATAGCTTTTTTTAATGAATCCGTATTCAACTTATCAATACCCTCCGGCGAATTAATACCGATACGCTTAAAAGCGTCGTCGTCGGGCACCAGCACCGTCAGACTGTCCTTCTCGGCCAGCATCTTGTCAAGCCCGGTCTTTGCCAGGGCCTCATAAAAACAGGAAAACGTAAAATTATTTTGTATGTACCGGAGCAGGTCGGTTTGGGGCTGCTTTGTCAGATCCACCACTACTTCTTTTTTGCCACAGGAAGCCATCAGTGCGAGGGAAAGTATTACCACCCAACCAATGCGTAAATAGATATTCCGTATCATAGATTGTGATTAATGGGTATAGGGGGAGGGATATAATTTCTGTATTTGTATTTGATAAACCCGGCCATACACCAGTTCCAGGATATTGATGGTATTTGAAATATTCACCTTCCCATCGATACTGGTGATAAGGTTGAAATTGGCCAGGGCGGGAAATTGTTCGATGCCGTTATTTGTGACATAATCGGGATCGATCTGGTTGACTCTCGCGGGGTCGGCCACCGCATACATGGTGAGACGAAAGTTGCCGGTGTCCGTGAATATCCCAAAATTATCACTCTTTTTTACAAAATTTCCCTGCGCATCTCTCAGATGGATACCCGCAAAGGGGAGGGTTCCCAGTTCGCTGGTTACGGCGGGTATCAGGGGACTATAGGTTCTTAGTACTCCCTGGAAATCGAAAAAATAGTCCCTGGATAGGCTGGGCATGGCGGCAAAGGGGGCGCTGGTGGGGAAGCGGGTTCTCAAAGGGGGCAGGGGAAGACCAATATAAGGAGACAAGGGAATATAGTTTTTAATATAGACCGAACTCCCATTGCTGATGTCATCCCATTGCAAATAGGAATACCAGGCATTCAGGGTGTCCTGGCAGTAGATCGAAGGGTAATACAGCGAGCGCTCGCCGGAAAGATTGTACATGCTTACATAGATCTTGTCATCCTCAAATTTTTCATGGATAAAGGACTCTTTCCGGAGGTACAGGCCATAATGGGCCTTGTCGAGGTCCTTTGCCACAGTCTCCATCGTATACACTTCCCCTGCCTGAAAGTCGATGGTGGTGTCGATCATGATCTTTTCCCTTGCCTTTGCAGGCAGGTTGATAAAGGGGGTATCCGTAAAGGGCCTCGTAACAAACATCACCCGGTGCTTTCCGCTGGGTATCTGGGCCCAGGCAGAAAGGTCAAGCCCATTGATCGGAGGAGCGGCGGGTACATGGGCCCTCCCGGGGTAATCATAATTTACTACCTCTGTCACATTGCCGGCATTGATAGGATAGGAAATACTGTATATCTGCCGGGTAGTAAGGAAATCACCCAGGATATCCGCATTCTCGGGTATTCCCTTTCCATCCATTTTCGGGTCCAGCAGAAAAGTGAGAAAGGGCAGGGGCTGCCCCTTGCTCGTGGCGTCCAGGGTATAAGGGATATCGTTGTAAATCCGGAGATAGGCCTGCTTGTCCTTCTCCGGCGCCAGGTCATATTTCTTGCAAGCGATGCCCCATATCACAACAGTCACCACCAGCAGTATATTGATCTTGTTATTCATTGTTTATCGATTGTGTTTTACAAAAATTAACCGGGCTTTTTGTTGATCGTCACTGCTGTTGAGGCTGCCGATCAGGGCAATGGAATAGGTCCCCGCTTCTGTCTGCGGCAATCCTGTTTCGTACAATGCCCGATTGGCAATAAAGTCCTGACTTGCCAATGGCGTTACAGCGCTTAGCCAGTCACCAGGTGTTTGCCCCAGCGGGCCCGGACTGGACTGGAACACCCGGATAAGAGAAGGCATACTCCCAAAAAGCGCCGCATCCTGCGGGGTTTTTGAACCATTATAATTTGAACAGAGTATAATCACAAATGGCTCATGCTCGATGGGTTTTCCTCGTTCCAGGTTCTGATAGCTGGCCGGGGGATTCAGCGTATCCCCCCAACTCTGGAGATTTATAAAGTTCTCTCCATCCTGGCTGGTGAATGTTGCATAGGGTACATCATTGCTGAGGTTGAGAAACCGACCTTGCCAGGCATAGTCAAAAGTCGCTATGTTCTGACTGCCATTGGTGCCATCGTCTCCCGGCAGGCTCACGTAATGAGAAATGGCCATGTTGTTGGAAGTAAACACCAGTTCAGGCTTCCCATCCTTTTTATATACCCATGCGGTGGTATAGTCCGCGGCGGAAAACCGGTATTTTTTTTCTACCAGCAAGGTACCCGCGGCATTATAGGCAGAAATCGTATGCGTCCCCGTGATCACGATCGAAGCGTCGGTGGATTTGCCGGATGCCAGCTGAGCCTCACCCATATTCTGCCCATCCAGTTTAAAAACCACGGATTCACCGGTAAGAGCATTGACACCCATGAGACGCGCGTAAGAAATATTCAACGGGGGGCTATTCTCCGCCACTATACGGTAGGAATTTATATTGAGATACACCTTATCTTCCGGCCCGCAGCCACCATAGAGAAAACTGTTTTTTGTAACGATGATGCTGTAGGTGCCTCCGGGCTTAAAGGTTTTTATGATCGGAGAGATTTTTGACTGCGGTTTGATGCCTCCCTGGCAAACATCAAAAAAGGGGGTAATGGGGAGCTCGCACAGCTGTTTTTGATGATTGTTATTGACAAATAATTTAAACTGGTAGGTCCCATACGGCACTTCTGCATAATCGCTGGCGGCGCCTGTTTGCACGTCTGTCAGCGCCTGGCTCACCGGCCTTCCGTCCGCATAGGTCACCGTCACCGCGCCCCCCAGGTCCAACGTGTCATGCGCATCCCCGAAGTTCAGCACCCTGAGCTTGAAATGATCCGGCGCCGCCGGTACAACGGCAGACCGGGGGATGGAGAGAAAATGCCCATTGGACAGTAAAAAATAATCCTTTGGATGAAGGGGGTCGTCCTGGAGGACCGTGTCTACCTGGAGACCGGGTACGATCGCGTCCTGATTATCTTTATCATAGCCCGGTACGATATAAATACGGGCCCTGTTGTTTTTATCCAGCAAGGCGCTGGGCAGCGTGATGGGGCTCCCATCGTCCTTACTGGGCCAAACTCCTCTGGGGAAAAAGGAAAGACCCAGTTGGGTGCCCGTCGTCGGCGGGGCATTCACGTCTTTTGCAGCTACAAAAGAAGTGAGCTGAAGATTGTTTACAGAAATATTGAGCAGCCCGTTGGTAAAATTATAAATACGGATAGTGGAAGAGGGGTTGTTCAAAATATCCTTTCGATCAAAAAAAACGTCTTCCTTTACTTTTTTACAGGAGCTTGCAAGTACCAACCCGAAAAGCAGGCTGAAAAAGCAGTAATGATAGTACCTCATAGTCAAAATATATTATAGGTGATGCCCAGGGAATATTGAGTGCCTTTATAATATTGATGGCGGATATATTGTGTGCCGTAAAATATCCCCTTATTGCCCGGGTAGGTGTATACTTCCCGAAAAGGCGGATTGATGATGTTCTTTACAAATCCCTTGACCACAAACCGTCTGAATACCCGCTGGCTAAAAATAAAATCCAGGATGGGAGCAGGCCGTTCGTATATATCAGGTGTACCGTCCAACTGCACCTGGATCAATCTTTCGCCTACGACATTAAAACTGGCGGTAAGAGAAGTACCCTGCCGCTGGTTGTCATAGTCGATATAAGCGTTCACAGAATAAGGAGCCTGTTCAAAGAGAGGGCTGGTTTCCGGCGCCCGCCGGTCTACGATCCGCGAAGCATCCAGGCGCTCTTTATTCTTTTTGATGACACTGGCCGCAAACATCACGTTAGAGCCAAGAAAGACATGGCTCAATGGCTTCCACAGCGTGCCCAGGTTCTTTCTTATTTCCAGTTCGATGCCATAGACCTTGCCCTGCTCAGGATCGTTGATAAATTTTACGATAGGATACTCCTGCGCGTAGGAATTATTACCCTGGGAATTGAGGATAAATACCTTCGTAAGCTGGTGGTCGATCAATTTCCCGAATACCGAAGCAGAGAGCACCTCTCCCTGATGGGGAAACCATTCCCAGCGGAAATCCAGGCTTTTTGTAAACTGGTTCACCAGCGAAGGATTACCGCCTACGACGGCAAATTGAAAGGGGTCGAACTGGTAGAGGTTGGTGATTTCCCGCAGCTCCGGCCGCGCCAGCGAGGTATTGAAGGCCAGCCTGAAATTCATATTCTGCCGGTACGTATAGGTAAGGTTGACGGAATAGTAGGGTTTTAAACTTTGCTTGTAGCCGGTCTTGGGGTTCACCGCCACGTAGGTGTTCTTGGGCTGGCCCTGGAAGCCAATGGGCACGTCCGGCGGGGTCAGCAGCGAAGGGTCAATAAAATTATCCTTGGCCACATTGACCGTATCCACTTGCGCACCGATGTCCGTGGATTCAAAGCGTACGCCGCCTACCACACGCAGCTGCTCTATGGGATGCAGGTCCAGCATGCCGTACCAGGATTCCGTCTTGTATTCACCCGTATAATTATTGGGTGATTTTCGTATCTCATATAAAAACCCGCCCACCCTTGGCTGCCCTTCGTTATTATACCCGGCAGGGTCTTTCAATCCAATGTTGTTATAGGCCACCAAGGCATCGGGGTTGCCGTCGTACTTGGAAAGTATCCCGTAATTGCCTGGAAGTCCCAGTATGTTTTCCGTAAAATCGCGGGTACGCTTCAGATAACTATACCCGACCTTGAATTCCTGCTTTTGCCCCTTAACAAAGAAAGGCTGGGTGACATCTATTTTAAAATTCGTATTGTTTTCCTTTAGCGTTCTGTAACGTCTCCCATTGGGGTCGGCCAGGATCGCTCCGGCAGGCCCGATACCATGCACCAGCCCCACTACCAGGGCATATTCATCGCTGCCGATCCCTACCCCGCTCTGATCTACAAATTTTTGATCTCTTTTATTCACGACGTTTACAAATCGGTAGTCGGGCTCGTTCGTAGACGCGTTTGATCGGGAATAAGCCCATCCGATGCGGGTGGCGATCTTTTCGTCCAGTTTATGCTCACCCTGGAGGTTGAGGGTATTAAAGACGCGAAAGGATTGTTTAAGCCCGAAAAGATTATTGTAGATCTTTGACACCAGCCCCGTGTTTGTAAATTCGCCGATGAGATTGGTGCCGGTGACTTCGGCGCCCCGGCTACCCATATACTGGATCCCCACTTCATGATTTTTTGTGATCTGGTAGGTCGCGCCCGCCAGCACACCATAATTGAGCTTCCGGATACCGGTGTTTTCCTTATAGGCAAGGTATCTGCCCAGATTGATATTGTCAGGCGAAATAAAATTGGGGACGTGCAGCCTGTTGAAGATGCCCGTGCCCGTCAGCACACCCTGATAGATGCTCCATTGGTTCAGGTCGGCATGATACCTGTCTTCCGTCCGGGAATAATAATTACCCCCCAGTATGATGCCCAGCGCGTGTCCGTTAAAAACCCGGTAGGTATTACCAAATATCACATTGTATAGCTGATCAGGCTTTGCTTTTTGATAAGAAGTAGTGATCACCGGGTCCAGCCCCAGCATCAGTTTGTTGACGCGGTTGGCTTCCGCGGCAAGCTCCGGCGTGTTCCTGCTATCGATAAATAATTTCTGTATATCCCTTCTCCCGCCGGGGTACAATTCCTTTAAAGCAAGAAAGTCGGGGCTGAGATTATGTGTATTGACTTTTTCACCAAAAAAGCCGGGATCGTAATTGCGGAAGGCGTTGAACCTCCCTCCCAGCCCGATGGTGGAATTAGCGCCCGCCTGCACTATAAAGGACAGGACCATGCTGTCGGGCACCGATTTTGTTTTTAGTTCCACGATGCCTGCCGATGCATCTGCCGGTCTGTCCGGGGTAAGCGTCTTATATACCGTGATATTATCCAGCAGGCCTGCCGGAATAAGGTCCAGGGGTACGGAAGTACGATCAGGGTCGGCCGAAGACAGCCTTGCTCCATTCAGCTCGGCGATGACACTGCGATCCCCCAATCCCCGAATAGCCACATATTTTTCATCGGTGATCGTAACGCCTGTCACACGCTGTAATGCCTGGGTGACCGTGATGCTGGCCGTCTTTTCGATATTCCTGGCGCTGATGCCGTCGGAAATGACGGCAGCCTTTCTCCGCTCGTTCAGCAGAGCATTCTCATTGTTTACTTTTTTTCGTGCCTCTACCGTCACCGCCTCCAGCGTTTTATTATCCTGGCGCAGCCGGATGTCAAATCGGGTATGCTCATACTCCCCTGCTTTTACCCGCCTGCCCGCATAGCCGACGATGGAAAAGACCAATACCGCCTTGTCATTCGGCACCCGTATGGAAAATTTACCCTGCTCATCCGTGTGGGTGCCCGTCCCGCTCCCTTCTACCCTGATACTCGCACCGGGTAAGGGAGTGCCGTCCTTCGCATCCTTAACGGTCCCTGTGATGACGATGGCGCCTGGCCCCGCTTGGCCGGATGATATGGAATTTTTTTTTAGCGACAGCATACCATCTCCGTCAATGTACGCACTTGTATTCGTCCCTGACAACACCCGCTCAAGCGCCACCCCTGCTTCCATATCCGTGAGGTTCAGTGTTATCAATTTGTCCTCCAGCATTTCCGGCGCATAGGACAACCCCACATTCAGCTGACGGGCTACCTCCTTCAATGCTTTCGAAATTAAAGTGTTCTCAAAATGCAGGGAAACCTTTTTCCTCATCGTCTCCTGCGATAGGGCGCGAGAGCTGTTCAACAGCAACAGCATCATTCCGGCCAGGGCAATACAATAGCCTGCCCGCTTCCGGGCCAAGATTTTCGTCATAGCGCTTGTAATATTTATTGATTATTTTATCGGGTCACCCATGGATGCTCCGGCATCTTGTATATGATAGACCGAATCCTTTACTTGTACATGCATGTTCAGCTTCCCCGTCATCAGTTTGAGGACATTACCAAGGTCTTTCTTAGGATATTGGAAGGTCAGCTTTCTGTCTGCCAGCATATCATCATCAAATACGATCCTGCATTTATAGATCCTCCTCAGTTGTATGACCACCTCTCCCAGCGTCATCGAATCAAAGCTGAGCTGGGCATCCTCCATCCAGCTGAAATAATTCCCGATGGCCGCCGTAGTCTCGCGTACTACGCTGCCTGAATGCCAGATGCCGGCATCCCCATGTTCCAGGGGAACAGCAGCGCTTTCCAGGCCATTCCTATCCCTTAGGGCTACCTTCCCTTCACTGACTGCAACCACCACACTTGAATCTTCCGGGTTATCCGCCACATTGAACTTCGTACCCAACACATGTATCATCGCATTTCCATCCGTCACAATAAATGGATGGGCCGGGTCCCTCGCCACATCAAAAAATGCCTCACCTTCCAATTCAATCTCTCTTTTATCCAATCCCTTGTAACTCGCGGGAAAACGCAGCCTGGACCGCTCGTTCAGGAATACCACCGTCCCATCCGCCAGCACGATCCTGCTTTTTTCCCCCACCACAGTAGTCCTCACGACCCACTCACTTTTATCATCCACATAAGCCCTATGCGACACCATCCGCCACAAAAAAGAGCCGATACCGACGATCAATACAGCCGCAGCCGCCCATTTCCAAACTCTTTTGCCCATATGCACCACCCCGGGCTTTTCGCCTCTGGCTATGGCAATCTGCAACCGTGCATAGATATCCTCCAACGCCTCTCGCTTCTGTTGCGCAGGTATTTGCGTCTCCGGAGCATCCACACTGGACTTGTCCTTTATCCATTGTTCAAATAAGGCCCTTCCCTCCACCGTCCGTCTGCCCTTTATAAAATCCCGGAATAATTTCCGGATCCTTTTGGCCCGTCGCTGTTTTGATTCATTCATTTTTTATCCCTCTACTATATATGATACAGGTTCGTACTGGATATTCCTATCCCAAACAAAAAAATAATAAACAATAACTTAAAAAAAGAGGGAATTGAGCTCCTGGAGTCCGGCCTTCAGTACCCGGAATGCTTTGGATAAATGATTCTTCACCGTATGTTGGGAGATATTGAGACGTTCTGCTATTTCCTTATGGCTCAGGTTCTCTTCCTTGCTTAATTGATAGACTTCCTTGCATTTTTCCGGTAATTCACGGATATTCTCCTCCATCATCCGGACGACAAGCTTGTGATGATAATTGTCTTCGATACTTTCCCCGTCAGCCATGGCAATGGCAGCCGCCTCTTCTTCAAAAGGCCTGGTATCTTTCAATGTCCGGAGAAATCGTAATATTTCGTGATAGAGTATGGTGTATAAATATCCGCTAAAGCTGGACTGTATACGAATGGTCCGCCGGTTGTTCCATAACTTGAGAAAGGCGTCATGTACAATTAATTTGGCATCCTCCAGCTGGCGGGTCTTACGGATCTTGGCATGCACGAATTCCAGCATCTGCGGGGCATACCGGTCATATATTTCCCTAAAGGCCCTTTCATCGTCGGATGCCATCCGGTGCATCAGATCCATATCTGAAAGGGTGTGGGGAAACATAGATTAGCGTTGAGGCGGTAAAGCTATTATATTTCC
The DNA here is from genome assembly GCA_017307755.1 of Chitinophagaceae bacterium. GTDB lineage: Bacteria > Bacteroidota > Bacteroidia > Chitinophagales > Chitinophagaceae > Puia. Next base: position 341,909 of record JAFKGQ010000006.1, read on the forward strand.
AAGGCCCGTATTTTAAGGAATTATTAATCTTTCATTTTTAATCATTTGATTAAAAAACTTGTTTAAATCAAAATCCAGGGTATCTTTGTTCCCAAAACAAAGAAGGAACCAGTGGCAAAAGCAGCACGTAAGAAACGCCCCCCAACAAAAAAAAAGGCCTCCAGACCTCTTCCCGCGGATATATCCACGGAAGAAAAGATCATGCAGGCCGCCAAAAAACTCTTCACCAAAAAAGGCTTCGCCGCCACCCGTACCCGCGACATCGCCGAAGAGGCCGGCATCAACCTGGCCCTCCTCAACTACTATTTCCGGAGCAAGGAAAAACTGTTCGACATCGTCATGCTGGACAACTTCCGGCAATTTATAAAAGGGGTTTCTGTCAGCCTCCTGGACGAGACAGCCTCCTTCGACGAAAAGATCAAAAAAATCGTCACCGCCTATATCGACTTCATCACCCATCACCCGGACTTGCCACTCTTCATCCTGAATGAGATAAGAGGTAACCCCTCCAGGCTCGTCCAACAGATCAGCGCAGAAGTCGCCCCCCTGCGGGCCCATATGTTCAGACAGCTACAGGAGGCCGGTAAACAGGGAAAAATAAACCCTATCGACCCCTTTCATTTTATAGCCAACCTGATAGGATTGACGGTCTTCCCTTTCGTGGCGCGACCGCTCCTCCAAAGGGTCACCGGCGTCAGCGACCAGCAATTCCAGGCATTTATGGAAGAAAGGAAAGAACTCGTACCCCTATGGATCAGCGCAATTATGCATTCGAAAAAATAAAATATGGCCAAACTTAAAATATTCCCTCGGATAGATCGTCCTCCTGAACAGGTTCACACCGCTCCCCTGGGACGCGAACCCAAGAGGGATATTTTTTTGCCAATTTGTTAATCAATTGATTAAATCAAAACAATTAAAAAAATGATTAAGATTGTAAAGTGCCTGAGCCTCCTTCTCATACTCCTTCCCCCGGAGAGAGATCTCGCTCAGCCGCCGCAGTCCCTCACCCTTGAACAATGCTATCAGCTGGCAGAAACAAACTACCCGCTCACACGTCAGCGGGCCCTCATCGAAAAGACAAAGGAATACAACATCGACAATATCCGCAAAGGTATCTACCCCCAGCTGGCAGTCAATGGTTCCGCCACCTACCAATCCGATGTGACAAAGATCTCCCTCCCCCCCATACCCGGACTTAACTTCAATATACCCACCGTATCCAAAGACCAGTACAAACTCTATGGAGAGGTCACCCAAACCCTCACCGACTTTGGGATCAACCAGCAAAAAAGAGCCATCAGCGCCACCGACGCAGCGGTACAGGAAGAAAACCTTAATACAGAACTCTATAAATTAAAGGACAGGGTCAATCAGTTGTTCTTTGGCGTCCTGCTCATCGACGGCCAGATCAGGCAGAACGACCTCTCCGCACAGGATATAAAAACAGGCATCTCCAAAGTCCAGGCAGCCATCACAAGTGGCACGGATTTCAAAAGCAGTCTCAACAAACTAAAAGCCGAGCTCCTGACCAACGGTCAACATACCATCGACCTCAAAGCCACCCGTAGGTCATACACCGATATGCTGGGGCTTTTTCTCGATACGACTATCGACGAACACACCGCCTTTGTCAGACCGGTGCCGCCCGTATACAGCGACTCCATCAACAGACCGGAATTGAAAGCTTACGACCTTCAAACACGCAGCTATATCGAACAACAGCGCCTTACACGGATCAACAATTATCCCCAGCTCAATGCCTTCTTCCAGGGAGGCCTGGGCAAACCCAATCCCGTCAATTTCCTTTCCACCCAACTCTCCGGTTATTATCTGACAGGTGTCCGGCTGAGCTGGAATTTCGGCGGCCTCTACACCTATCATAAAGACAAACTGATAAATAAGAACAACCAGGAGATGGTCCTGGCGCAGCGCAATACCTTCCTCTTCAATACATCCGTAACCCTGCGACAGCAAAACGCGGATATCCTCCGGTACCAGCAGTTGATACAGTCCGATAACGACATCGTAGACCTCCGCGATTCGATCAAACAGACCTCCGCCGTCCAACTGCAGAATGGAGTTATCACAGCCAACGACTATTTGCTCGATATCAACGCGGAAGCCCAGGCCAGACAGGACCGCCTCCTCCACGAGATCCAGCTCCTGTTGTCACAATACAACCATAAAACCACCGCTGGTAATTAATCATACTATTAAAACAAGATAAATGAGAAACTTAACATTCCCGGTCCTCCTCGTCATCACCGCCCTGGCAACCTCCTGCCACGACAATCGGCCCGATACGGATGCCTCGGGAGTATTCGAATCCGATGAGGTCATCGTGTCGGCGGAACAAACGGGAAAGCTCCTCTCCTTCCCTATAAAAGAAGGGGATACCCTCCGCAAAGGAACCCTGGTCGGCAACATAGACGTTAGTAATGTCATCCTTCAAAAAGAACAGATGCAGGCCAGCATACAAGCCCTACGCCAAAAGACTACAAACCCCAGACCCCAGATGGAGCTGGTACGGCGCCAACTGGAAGTCCAGGAATCTCAGCTCGCCCAGCAACAAAGAGAGAAGATCCGTACAGAGAACCTCCTGAAAGCAGACGCCGCCACCCAAAAGCAGCTGGACGATATCAACTCACAAATAGACCAGCTTAACAAACAAATAGCCGTATCCCGTCAACAGATAGCCCTCGACAATTCCAACATCGCCACACAGAACAGGACCATCTTCAGCGAACAGGACCCGATGGAAAAATCCGTTGCCACTATCCAGGACCAGATCAACAAAGGACAGATCATCAATCCCCTCACAGGTACCGTGCTGACCAAATACGCCCTCGAAGGCGAAATGACCACCACAGGCAAGGCACTCTATAAGATAGCCAACATCGACACTCTTACCCTGCGCGCTTACATCACAGGAGCCCAGCTTACCGCTGTCAAATTGAACCAATCCGTTAAAGTATACACCGATGATGGCGCCAAAAACTACAGACAATACGCCGGACAGGTATACTGGATCTCTGACAAGTCGGAATTTACCCCCAAGACGATCCAGACAAAGGACGAACGGGCCAATCTCGTATACGCCATAAAGATCAGAGTAAAGAATGACGGCTTCCTGAAAATAGGTATGTACGGAGAAGTAAAATTCTAGACAATATGATCACCGTTACTAATATTAAAAAGACGTACAACAAAGGACAGGTCACCGCGCTAAAAGACATCTCCTTTTCAGCGGATAAAGGCGAGCTCTTTGGCCTCATCGGCCCGGACGGAGCCGGGAAGACCACCCTGTTCCGCATACTCACTACCCTGCTGCTGCCCGATCAGGGAGAAGCTAACGTGAACAACTACGATATACAAAAAGATTACCAGCAGATACGGAACTGCGTAGGTTACATGCCCGGCCGGTTCAGCCTCTACCAGGACCTCACCGTCGAAGAGAACCTCAATTTCTTCGCCACCGTCTTCGGCACCACTATAAAAGAGAACTACGATCTTATAAAAGATATATATCAACAGATTGAACCATTCAAGGACAGAAGGGCCGGAAAACTATCGGGAGGCATGAAACAAAAATTGGCATTATCCTGTGCGCTGATACATAAGCCCTCTGTCCTTTTTTTAGACGAGCCCACCACCGGCGTCGACGTGGTTTCCCGCAAGGAATTTTGGGCGATGTTGAAGAAATTAAAACAGGAAGGCATCACCATCCTCGTTTCGACCCCCTACATGGACGAAGCCAACCTGTGCGATCGCATCGCCCTGATCCAGAAAGGTGAGATCCTCTCCATCGACAAACCCGCCGGCATCGTAAAAGCGTTTCCCGGCGACCTCTATGCTGTCCGCGCCTCCAGTACTCACCGGCTGCTGCAAAACGTCAGGAACTATCCCAACACCGCTACCTGTTTCGCCTTCGGAGACGCCCTGCACGTTACTTTTAAGACCCCCGGGTCTGAACCAACAGCGCTCCTCGACCATCTGCATAAAAAAGACCATCCGGACGTCGCTATAGAAAAGATATCACCTACCATCGAAGACTGCTTTATCCATCTATTAAAGAATTAGCTATGTCATCCATTACCACGGCCACGCCATCCGCCACACCACCCGTCATCACCACCGACAAGCTTACCAAACGCTTTGGACAATTCGTGGCCGCGAGTCAACTGACCTTCCAGGTCTACAAAGGTGAGATCTTCGGGTTCCTGGGTGCCAATGGCGCCGGTAAGACCACCGCCATGCGCATGCTTTGCGGTCTGCTAAAACCCAGCTCCGGCAATGCCACCATCGCCGGCTACGACGTATACACCCAGACGGAAAAGATCAAACAACGCATTGGCTATATGAGCCAGAAATTTTCCCTCTATGACGACCTCACTGTCTCCGAGAACATCCGTTTCTACGCGGGCATCTATGGTATGAGCACCCCCCGGATAAAAGAAAAAACCTCCCAGCTTTTACAGGAGCTCCAACTGGAGAAAGAGGCAAAGACCCTCGTCAGCGATCTCCCCCTGGGTTGGAAACAAAAACTTTCCTTTTCCGTATCTATCGTCCATGACCCGGACATCGTCTTCCTCGACGAACCCACAGGCGGCGTCGACCCCGTGACCAGACGACAATTCTGGGACCTCATCTACCACGCGGCCGACAGAGGCGTCACGGTCTTCGTAACCACCCACTATATGGACGAAGCTGAATACTGCAATCGCGTGTCCATCATGGTGGACGGCGTCATTGCCGCGCTCGACAGCCCCACCCGGCTCCGACAGCAATTTGGGTACGACAATATGGAAGACGTTTTTTACGAGCTGGCCAGGAATGCAAAACGAAAAGCCGATTAAACCATCATCTCATGAACCAGTTACTCACATTTATAAGAAAAGAATTCCTGCACGTTTTCCGCGACAGGAAAACGCTGCTGATGCTCTTTGGATTACCCATCGCACAGATCGTCCTGTTCGGCTTTGCCCTCTCCAATGAGATAAAAAATTCCCGGATAGCCATCGTCGATTATTCCAAAGACGCCGTTACTACACAGCTCGTCAATAAAATATCATCCGGCAACTATTTCGATATCCAACGCACCCTGCAAAGCGCTACCCAACTGGAAACAGCTTTTAAAAAAGGAGATATCCGCATGGCCGTCATCTTCCCCGCCAACTTTTCCACCGACCTCGTCCACACCGGGAAAGCCGCTATCCAGGTCATCGCCGACGCCTCCGATCCCAACCTCGCTACCACCATTACCAATTATATCACCCGCATCGTTAACGACTTCAATACCCAAACCGCCCTCACCGCCGGTCGCCCCCTCCAGATCGTACCCGAAATGCAGTTCCTCTACAACCCCGAACTAAAAGGTGCTCCCAATTTCGTCCCCGGCGTCATGGCCCTCGTCCTGATGCTCGTCTGCACCATGATGACCTCCGTAGCCATCGTAAAAGAAAAAGAGCTGGGCACCATGGAGATCTTGCTCGTTTCCCCATTCAAACCCATCTATATTATTATCTCCAAACTGACACCCAACCTGCTCATATCCATTGTCAACCTGTTCATTATTCTGGTGCTCAGCGCCCTGTTCCTGGACCTGCACGTAAAAGGCAGTATCCTGCTGCTGACATTCGACAGCATGCTCTTTATCCTTACCTCCCTGTCCATCGGACTGCTGCTGTCCATCAACGCAAAGACACAACAAGCCGCCATGATGGCCTCCCTGATGGGCATGATGCTGCCGACCATGCTGCTGACAGGCTTTCTTTTTCCCATAGAAAACATGCCCCTGCCCCTGCAGGCGCTATCCAATATCGTACCCTCCAGATGGTACTTCATTATTGTGAAAAAGGTGATGTTGAAAGGACTCGGCGTCACCGCCGTCTGGAAAGAAACCCTCATCCTCGCAGGCATGTGCCTGCTGCTGTTCGCCATCAGTCTCAGAAGATTTAAAATCAGATTACAATGATCAGGACATTATACTTTCTGCTGGAAAAAGAATTCCGCCAGATCATGCGCAATAAAGGCATCGTCAGGATGCTGATCATTGCACCCGTCATCCAGCTGATATTGCTGCCCCTGGCGGCGGACTACTCCGTAAAGAATATCTCTATTGCCGTAGTGGATAACGACCACTCCACAGCCTCGCAACGTCTCATCGGCAAGATCACCTCTTCCGGCTACTTCAAACTCACTGGCTACACCGGCTCCTATAATGCCGCCCTGTCGATGGTCGAACAGGAAAAAGCCGACCTGGCCCTGCAGATCCCCGCCCATTTTGAAAGGGACCTCGTCCGGGAAAATTCACAAAAACTCTATATCGCCATCAATGCCATCGAAGGCACAAAGGCCAACCTTGGCGGCGCCTATCTAACCAGTATCATTACGGACTTCAATGACGAGATACGCGTGGACTGGCATACCTCCGGTTCATCCACAGGGCCCGATGCGCCCCAGATCAGCATCGCCTCCTCTAACTGGTATAACCCGTTCATGAATTTCCACCTCTACATCGTACCCGCTATTCTCGTCACACTCGTCACCGCCATGGCCGCCATGCAAACAGCTTTCAACATCGTACAGGAGAAAGAGAACGGGACGATCGAACAGATCAATGTTACACCAATAAAAAAATATGTCTTTATTACGGGAAAAATGATCCCCTTCCTCGTCCTGGGGATCATCATCTTTACGCTGGGGCTCATCGTCGGATGGATCTTCTATGGCGTCGTCTCCACAGGCAGCCTCTGGGTGCTATATCTCTCCCTGGTAGACTATCTCTTCGCCATGCTGGGGTTGGGCCTGCTCCTGGCCACCTATTCCGGTACCCAGCAACAAGCAATGTCCCTGTCTTTTTTCTTTATAAATATTTTTAACATGATGAGCGGAGCATTCACCGCGGTGGACAGCATGCCCGGCTGGGCCCAGGCCATCGTCTCCACTTTCCCCCCCTACCATTTCATCCGTATCATGCGCATGGTCGTCCTGAAAGGCAGCGGCATCACCGACATCCTGCCCGACCTGGGAGCCATGTTCGCCATCGGGCTTGTACTCAATGTGTGGGCGATCGTGAACTATCGGAAGACAGCATAGCCTCTTTCCACCGCTTTGCCGCCTCTGGATACACCGCGATCAGATGCCTTCTCGCCAGGTACGCCCTCATATTTGTACCTGCATCCCGCTGTATAGTAATAAGCTTCGACTCCCCCACCGGCATATGACAGTCGATACAATTAGACACTAACAGACTCGGGTCTTCATCCTTATGGACTTTCTTTACGTCCTCTATCCCATGACAAGCCATACATTTCGCCGAATAATCCACCAGGGGCTTCCTGTCCGCTGTATGCGTATCATGACAGGTCACGCACTCCAGGGTCTTACTCCTCAAAAAACATTTACTGGCCACCAGCAACCCATATTGATTGCCATGCACATCTATCCCATCCGTCTTAGCCGTTCCTGACTCCGGATAAAAATAATTGGTCAGCGTATCCCCCGGTCTGAACCCAAACATCGCCCGCATAAAACTATGTGCGCCCGAATGACAGATGCCACACGCATCCACCCGCTGCTGCTGCGACAACGAATCCCAGCGGACAATATATTTAGCTTCCCTGACATCAGGATGTTCCTGCTGATATCGCACATGCGCGGCAGCCGGTCCATGACAACGCTCGCAGTCGATGCCATACACGATCTTCCCCCGGTCATACTGATCCACCTGGTAAAAAGTATTGATCTCCACCGGTTTCTTCATCCCGATATACGCGGTATGACAGGCAAAACATTGAAAAGACACGAGCCTGTCATACCAGATGGTATCCATGGGATAACGGGGACTATTGCCCCAACCTCCCAACAGTTGGAAACAGGACACAGGCAGTTGTTTCACGCTGTCTCCCTGCCAATATAAATAGGTCTGTCCTTTCCTCCCCGTGCCCATGACCATATCCATGCGATGGATAGCCTGTACCCGGCCTCCTGCCATCGCCACCTGGAACAAACCGCTGTCCCTGGCTTCCATGATCACCCGTCTGTCGCCATTATAATGGAATTCATTTGCGGGGGGGATAAAGCTTCCCATTACCGTCTCCTTCGAGGCGGGTTGCATAGTGAGTAAATGTGATGAATGCAATGCGGAATCATGAATGCTCCTGTGACAGCCGGCACAGATGGCTGAGCCGGCATAAAGCTTGCCTCGCACATCAGTGTACTTTCCACCCGCCGGTCCCTCAACACAGGTAGTAAAGAAAAAGAAAAGGGTGATAATTAGCAGTATTACACCCAAAATATGTTGATAAGGCTTGAACATGCAGGCAAGTGTTTACCCTTATTTCTATCAATATGTAATAGAACTAACTTTAGTAAAAGACCTTGCTATGAAAAAATTTATTAACCTTTTGCTACTCTCCGCGCTTGTTTGTTTATCCATGTCAGTCAGTCCTGTAAACAAACATAACAAAAAAACCCTTGTCAACATATACACAGCCAATGGTACTGCCTTTTATGGTACCCTTAAAATGTGCGGGAGTCTTAACTTTACCTTTAGTCCTACCACTACCCAATATGCCGGTCAGGTCGATACAGGTCCATGCACCGTGACGATCACCTGTGGAGCTCCGGGTACCCATACATATATGTTCACCGGCGGCTACTCCCAGACCACAAGTTCCGGTTCTGTTACATTCAACAACGTAAATGTAGCGGGAACTTCGACAGCCAGCGTATATTGATCCGCCTTCCGGAGGCTCGTTACAACGACACTCCCCGTTTCCACGGGATAAAATCATCCTGTACGTGACGCACAGCCGCGATCTCGATATCTCCGCTGGCTACCCCGATCACATATTCCAGGATCCGGGCGCCTGCCTGCTCGATCGTCTCCTTACCCTCGATAATAGTACCCGTATTGATGTCGATGATATCCTGCATCCTTTCGTACAAAGGCGTATTGGTCGCTATCTTTACCACAGGCGCAATAGGATTCCCCGTAGGTGTCCCCAACCCCGTGGTAAATAACACGATATTGGCGCCCGAAGCGACCTCCGCGGTCGTCGACTCCACATCATTACCAGGCGTGCACAACAGGGTCAACCCCGGCTTCGTCACCTTCTCCGGATAATCCAGCACATCCGTCACCGGCGAGGTCCCGCCTTTCTTGGCAGCCCCCGCAGATTTGATCGCATCCGTGATCAGCCCGTCCCGGATATTACCCGGGGAAGGGTTCATGTCAAAACCCGATCCCACCGCCTTGGCCCGCTCGTTGTAGGTACGCATCAGATGAGAAAAACGTTCCGCTGTAGCAACATCCACACAACGATCGCTGAGGTTCTGCTCTACCCCGCACAACTCAGGGAATTCCGAAAGGATAACGCTGCCCCCCAACGTCACCAGCAGGTCGGAAGTATATCCGATGGCAGGATTGGCGGAAATACCCGAAAAACCATCGGACCCGCCGCATTCCAACCCGATACAGATCTTGCTCAGAGGCGCCGGTTCCCTCTCCTGTTGATTAGCCAGTACCAGCCCTGCAAAAGTTTGCTTGATGGCTTCCGACAGCAAGGCTGACTCCTTCCCGATCTTTTGCTGCTCCAAAATATACAAAGGTTTGGAAAATTGCGGACTGCGCTTCCTGATCTCCTCCTCCAGCATGCTGACCTGCGCATTCTGACAACCAAGACTGAGCACCGTAGCCCCCGCCACATTCGGGTGGGTGATATAGCCCGCCAGCAAACCACACAACGCCTGCGCGTCCTGCCGGGTACCACCGCAGCCGCCGTCATGGGTGAGGAACTTGATCCCATCCACATTGGGGAACAACCGCTGGGATGCGTGTTTCTCATAGTCGGCATGGAGGTCCGCCTGCAGGATCTCTTCCACACTCTTCCCCGTCCTGTATAATTCTATCAGTTGCTGGGATTGCACCTGGTAACTTCTGTTCCTGCCATAACCCAGATCATTCACCAATGCCTGTTGCAGCACATCCAGGTTCCTGTTCTCACAGAACACCATGGGGATGACCACCCAATAATTGGCAGTTCCTACACTGCCGTCGGCCCGGTGATACCCCTTAAAGGTCCTGCCCGCAAAGCCGCTGACATCCGGCTTGCGCCACTGCGTCTTCCGCTCGCCCACCGTAAAATCACTGGCCGCATGCTTTACATTGGAAGTGCTGATAAGTCCTCCTTTTTTGATGGGTTGCTGTGCCTTCCCCACCAAAACCCCATACATGATGATCGAGTCCCCAGCCGCAAGGTCGGTAGTGGCGAACTTATGCTTTGCTTTTACGGTTTCTTCCATGACGTATTCCTGCCCTTCAAAGACCACTTTCTCATCTTTCAGTAAGTTAGCCAACGCCACCAACACATTGTCGGCGGGATGGACTTTCAGTACAATTTGTTGCGTACTCATAAAGCGCTTTTTATTTTTCCTGATTGGGCCAGGGTTGCCTGGGCCCCTTTATTGATCAATATATCCAGGTTTTCGCGGACGGCTGCTGCAAACCCCGGCAGCTTGGTCAGATCAGTATCCCATAGTGATACGTCCGAAAGGACCTTATCCACCAGGGCCGCGGTACCCATATCCGTCCCCCATATCTCCGCGAAGTAACCAGCCTTGTCGTCATTCACCGGGTAGTTCCCGCCACGCATAAACAACAGGTAGGCGGCAAAACCCAACGCAAAAAGACGGGGCGGATGACCCTGTTCCTTATAATGTTGCAGCAGCACAGGGACGTTGCGCATCTTCATCTTGGAAGTATACTGCATGGTAATGCTAATCCATTGATGCTGTAAATGCGGATTGCGAAAACGATCCAGCACCTGCAGACCAAAGTCACGGGACTGCTCCGCGGGGATCCGATAGGGAATGGCCGGCGCAATCTCCGTCAGCATCAGGTCCGATACAAAGGCGGAAAAACCAGGGTCTTCCATCGCCTGTTTCACTGTGGTGAACCCGGACAAAAAACCAAGACCACAGCTTAAAGTATGCGTGCCGTTCAACAGACGCAGCTTTAGCTCACGATAGATCTCGATATCCGGAGCGATGATCACCCCCGCATCGGCAGCTGAAAAAGACAAAACAGCCTTCACCCGTTCATCCCCTTCAATGGCCCAGAGACGGTATACCTCCGATATGGACAGAAGATCATCTATATAACCAAGGTCCTGCTGAAGTTGTTGCAAAGTCGCCGCATCCGGCTTGCCCGGAACGATCCGGTCCACCAGACTGCTGCACCACCGGCAGGCCGTATTCAACCACGAAGTAAAATCCGCCTCCAGTTTATTAAATACAGCCAGCTGCTGCACAATGGCAGCCAGCTTCTTGCCATTATCCACGATAAGTTCGGTAGGCACGATCACCATCCCCCCCTCTACGCTGCCCTTACAGGCCTTGTAACGCTCGTACAGAAAAGCCAGCAGCTTGCCGGGAAAAGAGACAGGAGGACGCTGATGGATATCCTCTTCCACCAGACGGATGCCTACCTCCGTCGTATTCGAAATGATCACCTGCATCTCCGGGTTATGGGCGCATTGCAGGATCTCCTGCCACTGCTCCTTTGCCGACAACACCCGGCTAATGGCGCTGCAGATGATGTTCTCCTCCTCCCCAATACCCCGGACACACAAAGTATACAATCCATCCTGGCGGTCAAAAGCGCCCGCATCCCCGCCATCCGTGGACTTGATCACCACCACCCGGCCGTTGAATACCCCCTGCCGGTTAGCCTTATCAATAAAATAATCCGGTAGACCGCGCAGGAGCACACCCGTACCAAATTGCAATACCTTCTCGGGTAGGTCAAATATCTTTTTCCCGGGCTTGATCACACCCGGCGCCTTGATAGCATCCAAATTGCCGATGGATAAATTCATAGCTAATCAAATTTCATTTACGACTTCCCTCACCATTTGCAGGGCAGTCACCGTTTGTTTATATAAATGGTCGTATTGCTTATGCTGAAGCACCTCTTTACTGATGAGCTTGCTGCCCATCCCCACCGCACTGACGCCCGCCTTGAACCAGGCATGGATATTATCTTTATTCAGCTCCACCCCACCTGTTGGAATAAACAGCTGACCCGGGAAGAGGTCCCTGATAGAACTGATAAACTCGTGCCCCAGGATATTCGCGGGGAAGATCTTGATCACAGGCGCCTTTAGCTGTTGCGCCTGGTGGATCTCCGTAGGAGTCATACAGCCGGGTATCCACGGCAGCCCCGCCTTCTCCGCCACCGCAGCCACCGCCGGGTTGACGATAGGGGCAATGATAAAGTCGGCGCCCGCTTCCACAAAGGCCACCGCCTCTTCCGCCATCTTGATCGTACCGATACCCAAATAAAGATCAGGCGCCTCCACGGCAAAAGTTTTTTTCATGATACGGAAATTCTCCAGGGCCGCCGCCCCCCTGTTCGTATATTCCAATGCACGCACCCCCGCCCGGTACAAGGTCCGGGTCACCTCCACGCTTACCGTAGGACTATCACAATAAAACAAGGGCAACATCCCCTGGTTCAATATGCTGTCAAGGATCACATTCTTATCGCTCATATGCTATAATACTTTTTTCTATTTCCCCCACCCGCTGGTTGGTGGCGTCGTTCGCAATAAATAATTTCTGAAATGCCGCGGCCGTGGCAAACTCCAGCGTCTCCTGAAACCCATGCCCGCTGTACTGCCCATAGATCAACCCCGCCATAAAACAATCCCCGCTGCCCACCTTATCGACGATCTTCTCCGCACGATACTCCATCGAATGATATAGTCTGCCGCCCGCATACAACGATGTATAATATTGGATACCCCCGCCGTCTGTGTCAAATCGGAAAGTATTCGCCACCAGTTTCGCCCGGGGGAACTTACGCATCACCTCCTCGCTGGTCTTCTCTGCATGCGACAAATATTCCTCTTTTACACTCTTATCCAACAAGGACGCATCCACCGGGATGCCAAGCATTTTTTCCGCGGCCCAGAGATTACCCATCACAATGTCACAGTATTGCGCCAGTCCCGGCATGATGTCCACAGGCGCCGCACCATACTGCCAGAGCTTGGCCCGGTAGTTCAGGTCGACGGAAATGGTGATCTTCCTCGCAGATGCCGCCTGCAATGCTTCCTCACATACAGCCGCCACCCCCGCATTCAACGCGGGAGATATGGCGGTAAAATGTAACCACGTCACTCCCCGGAACACCTTATCCCAGTCGATAGTCCCTGGCTGCAATTCCCAAAAAGAAGAATGCTCCCTGTCATAAATGACACCCGCATTCTTCAGGTCCTTTCCTTTGGGAAGAAAATAAAGCCCCAGACGTTTTCCCTGGTAGATCACACGGGAAGTATCGATATTCCGCTCCCCAAGATAGCCCGCCAGTTGATGAGACATCATATTGTCCGGCAACACTGTAAAATAGGCCGACGGGATACCCCATAAAGCCAGCGCAGTAGCCACATTCGCCTCCGCTCCGCCTACATAACAGGAAAGGGCATTTTCCCGCAGCCATTCGCCTTCCCCATCCGGACATATCCGTAACAATAATTCTCCAAAAGACAAGACCATGTTACATACATTTTATACTTCTACCATCGCTTTGATCACTCCCCGCGCCGGATCAAGCCAGCCCGGGAACTCCTCCTTCACCTGATCAAATCCCACCCGGTGCGTTATATAGGTGGTGGGATCGATCAGCCCTTTCTTCATGGCATCCATCACGCTGGCAAAATCTTCCCGGGTTGCGTTTCGGCTGCTCATCAACGTGGCCTCCCGCTTATGGAACTCGGGATGGCTGAATTGAATATCCCCTTTCTGCAAACCCACCAATACATATCTCGCCCCATGGGCCATATATTGAAAGGCGTTATTAATAGCTCTCAGGCTGCCCGTGGCGTCGATCACTACCGTAGGCATATCGCCCCGGGTGATATGACGCAACCGCTCCATCACATCCTCGCCGCCTGCGTTCACAACGTGCAGCAGATGCAGCCTGTCCCGGCAGAAACCCAATCGCCCCTCGTTGATATCCATCGCAATCACCTGCCCTCCCGCAATACGGGCCGACTCCATCACGCCAAGACCGATAGGGCCCGCCCCTATCACCAATACAAATTCATCCGGCTGCACCCCAGCCCTTCTCACCGCATGCGCCCCGATGGCCAGCGGCTCCACCAACGCCAGTTGATCGCAACTCAACCCGTCGCTGTGTATAAGAGCCGAAGAGGGAACAGAAAGATATTCTACCATCCCTCCATCGACATGCACTCCACAAACCTTTATAGATACACAGCAATTGGGCTTTCCATTCCTGCACGCGACACAATGTCCGCAATTGAAATAGGGGATGATCGTCACCGCGTCCCCAACGGCGAATCCAGGAGCCTTGTCCAGGTCCACCAGGTCCCCCGCCAGCTCATGACCTAAAATACGGGGATACTCAAAATAAGGCTGCGTCCCTTCATAAGCATGCAGGTCTGTCCCGCAAATACCGATCCTCCTGATCTTAATGATAGATTGTCCCGGCTTCGCCAATGGCGCATCGATCTCCCTGTATTCAAACTCACCTGGCTTTATACAAATTAGTGTCTTCATAATACTACGTTCCTGCTAGTGCTCTGTCTAAATGAACGTAACCGCCGTCCACATGTATCAGCTGCCCCGTGGTATGACTCGACCTCGCCGACAAAAGAAAAGCCGTCATATTGGCGATCTCCTCGGACGTCGTCATCCTGTTCTCCAACGGGATCTTGGCAACGATGCTCTTCAATTTCTCTTCCGGGTTGGCCAGTGTCTTGATCCACTTTTCATACAAGGGTGTCCAGCACTCCGCCACAATGATGGCATTCACACGAATGCCGTCCTGCAGCAATTCTACGGCCCATTCCCGGGTAAGCGCATTCCTGCCCCCGTTGGCGGCGGCATAACCCGATGTATTCCCCTGTCCTGTCTCCGCTGTCTTGGAGCTGATGTTGACAATAGCGCCCTTCGACTTCTTCAACGCCGGCAAGGCATAATGCGCCAACAGATAATAATGCACCACATTCTTATGCAGCGAAGCCATAAAGGCCTCATAATTGCCGGAAGCCAACCCTACCCCATCGTTCACACCCGCATTGTTCACCAGCCCATCGATCTTTCCCGCTTTATCCATCACCGCTTTAATGGCCCTTTCACACTCACCCGGTACCGTCAGTTCAGCCGCAAACTGAAAAGCCCTCCCCCCTGTCGCCTCGATCTCCGCCACCGCTGCCTTATTATCCTGCTCATTCCGGCCGATGATAAAAGGGATGGCCCCTTCTCCCGCCAGCACCTTGGAAATACCTTCTCCAATGCCCTTGGCTCCACCGGATACAACAATGACTTTATCTTTTAACAATAGATCCATACTTCATCTTTAAAGATTATAAAATTGGATTGCGTTACCACCAAAAAAAGCAGCCCTTTCCGTATCCGAAAAACCCTCAAAATAATCCGTCACCAGCTCATACCACTGCTCGTAGCTCGCCGCCACCAGACACACCGGCCAGTCCGAACCATACATGATCCTATCCGTACCAAAAGCTTCCACCACCGTGTCGATATAAGGATACAACTCCTCGGGTTTCCAGTTCTTCAGATTAGCCTCCGTCACCATACCCGATATCTTACAGTACACATTCTTATGCTTCGCAACAGCCCGGATCGCAACCTTCCATTCCTCCGTCAACCGCCGATCTTTGATATACGGCTTTGCGATATGGTCGATCACAAACGGCTGGTCGGGAAAAGCCGCCGTAAACTCTCTTGTATACCCCAGTTGATCCGGGTAAATAAGGATATCATATGTATATCCGAACTTCCGTAGCGCATCGATCCCCCGCTTGAATGCAGGCTTCAACATCAACGCCCTGTCCCGCTCCCCCTGCAGGATATGCCGGAACCCCTTCATCTTGGGAAAACGCCGGTAATAGGCCAGCCGCTCCTCTATATCCGGGGACTGCAGATCCACCCAGCCCACTACCCCCTTGATAAAATCATGTTTTGCCGCATTCTCCAATTGAAAATCATTCTCCTCCTCCGTTTGATCCACCTGCACCAACACACAACCATCGATACCCGCGGCCTCCAGGATGGAATGCAGATCATGAGGTAAAAAATCCTTCCGGATAATATGCATTTCATCATTTATCCACGCATGCCGGAAAGGGTCGAATTTCCAGAAATGTTGGTGCGAGTCAATCTTAAGATTTAGATTCAGGTTCGGCATATGCTTTTACATTTTGTCTCGACGTCCCCAGCCCATCAATACCAAGCTCCACAACGTCACCTGGCTTTAGATACGTTTGCGGGTTAAAACCCATACCCACCCCCGCAGGCGTGCCCGTGGATATCACGTCGCCAGGCAGCAAGGTCATGAACTGGCTGACATAAGAGATAAGAAAAGGTATACGGAAAATAAAATTGGCAGTAGTACCGTCCTGCATCTTCTTACCGTTCACCGTAAGCCATAAACGCAGCTTATCGATATCCCCCGCCTCATCCGGAGTCGCCAGCACAGGACCCAGAGGAGCAAACGTATCGCACCCCTTGCCCTTATCCCAGGTGCCGCTGCGCTCTATCTGGAACTCCCGTTCCGAAACGTCGTTATGCAGACAATAACCCGCCACATAATTTAACGCATCCTTCTCATCCACATAGCTGGCCTTTTTGCCAATGACAACAGCCAGCTCCACCTCCCAGTCCGTTTTACGAGAACCACGGGGAATGATAATATCATCATAAGGGCCTGTCAGCGCAGTGGTCGATTTCATAAAGATCACTGGTTCAGGAGGAGGTGTGGCGCCTGTCTCCTTTGCATGGTCCGCGTAGTTAAGTCCGATACAAACGATCTTCGAAGGACGCGCGACAGGCGATCCCAGTCGTGTGCCCGCCGGCAATTCCTTCAACGATCCCTTATTCTTGTCCACAAACTCCTTCAACCTCGCTAAACCGCCCGATTCAAAGAATTGTTCGTTATAGTCTTCTCCAAAGGCAGAAGTATCATAATATTTATCAGCTATTACAATACCTGTCTTTTCTTTATACAGTACGCCATGTCTGATCAGCTTCATATACGATATTTAATTGTTCAATTTTACAAACCCTCCATCGATGGGGTAATCACATCCGGTAATAAAGGACGCTTCGTCGCTGCAGAGATACAGGATAAGCCCTGCTATCTCTTCCGGTTTTGCCATACGGCCGATGGGCTGCGTCTTCGACAATTTGTCAAACATCTCCTCCTCCTTCCCCGGGTAGTTCTTTTTCAGAAACCCATCCACAAAAGGTGTGTGCACCCTGGCCGGAGAAATACAGTTGCAGCGGATCCCCTGTTGGATATAATCCTTTGCCACCGACAAGGTCATGGCAGTCACGGCCCCCTTGGTCATGGAATAGGCAAATCGGTCGGGGATGCCTACCAGGGCCGCAATAGAGGACATATTGATGATGACCCCGCCGCCGCTCTTCTTCATCAGGGGGATGGCGGCATAAAGACAATTATACACTCCTTTTACATTGACATTGTACAGCCGGTCGAAATCAGCCTCTGTTGTCGTCTCCACAGTACCGACGTGGCTGACGCCCGCGCTGTTCACGACAATATCTATCTTCGGAACAGCAGCAAATACCTTCACAACTTCCTCCTGTTTGGACACATCCGCCGCATGCGCCGCAGCCCTGCCACCGGCCGCCTCTATCTCCTTCACCGTCTCCAATGCCTGCCCTTCGTTAAGATCCACTACAAATACCCTCGCCCCCTGTTTAGCCAGGAGCAAGGCCACCGCCTTACCGATCCCGCTTCCTCCGCCCGTAACGACGGCATTCTTTTCTTGCAAACTGAACATGCTGATCTATATTAATTATTGATTCAATAAAAATATCCTGTTCATCAACCGCCATTTCTCCCCCGGCTTCCCACCCGGAACAGGGACCTGGTACTTCCACATCAGCTCCTCCCACTTCTGTACGACAGGACTCGCCGCATCCATCGCCCCCTTCCGCTCAAAACTAAAATCCGCCGACGTCTCCATGATCATAAACAGCCGGTCCTCCAGCCGATAGATCTCCATATCGGTAATCCCACCATCCCGGATGCTCGCCTTGATCTCCGGCCACACTTCCCGGTGCCATTGCTCATACTCCGCGATAAGCCCCGCGTCATTCTTTAGATCCAATGCCAGACAATATCTCATGCTTTGACAGGTTTTATCTTATGTCCGCTGATACCATAGAACAATATGTAAACAAAACAGATCAGCGGCACTATATAAGCGACTTGTATGCTACCCGTGGCATCCGAAATGGCCCCCATCGCCAGCGGAGCAAAAGCCCCCCCGATGATAGCCATCACCAAAAAGGACGAAGCCATCTTTGTCTCTTCCCCCAGGTCCTTGATACCCAACGCAAATATCGTCGGGAACATAATGGACATAAAGAAAGGCGTAGCCATCACACAATAGACCGCGACATGCCCCTTCGTCAGCAGAGCTAATGTCAGCAGCAGCACATTGATAGCCGCATACAAGGACAACAGCTTCGCCGGCTTGATGTACTTCATAAAGAAAGTTCCCAGAAACCGGCCCGCCATAAAACCCACCATGGCTATGTAAGCAAACAATCTTCCCGCCTCTTTTTCTGGTATATCTGCCACAAATTTGGAAAATCTGATAAAAAAGCTTCCCACCCCCACCTGGGACCCCACATAAAAGAAAATACCAAAGATGGCCCATTTGAGATGGCTGAACCGGAAAACCTTAAAAGAAAATTTCGTCCCGACCACATGTCCATGCGCAGCTGCCGCAGGATCATCCAACCCCGCATCCGGCTCCTTTACCTCAGGTAATTTGGTGAATACGAACAGCAGCGCCACCAGCAACACCACCCCGGCAATAACATAATAGGGTGGTTTGACCATATTCGCCTCGGACTGCAAATAGGCATCCAACGTCCCATTCGCAGCCATCGCCTTCAACTCATCAGGCGTATGTTCGATCCCGGATAATATGAACGACGCCCCGACAAGAGGTGCCACCATCGCACCCAGCCCATTAAAGGACTGCGCAAAATTCAGCCGCTGCTCCGAATTGGCCGGGTCCCCCAGGTTGGCCATATAGGGATTGGCCACCGTCTCCAAAAAAGCAGCCCCGCTCCCCTGTACGAACAAGGCAACAAGGAAAAATGTAAAGTTCCGCTCCGAAGCCGCAAAAGTGAACAATACCGCCCCGATGGCAAACATGATCAATCCAAATATGATCCCCTTTTTATATCCGTACTTATGCATAAACAACCCCGCCGGAATAGCAGCCAGACAATACGCCAGATATATGGGAAAATCCACTAAAGAAGATTGAGTATCATTCAGTTGACAAGCTTTCCGCAGGTGGGGGATCAAAATAGGATTCAGATTGTGCAGAAAAGCCCACAAAAAGAACAGGGAAGTCACCAGGATAAAAGCAACGAGCAATTTGTTTTTTGACATGTCCGGATAGTTAAGCAACGTTAGTTAATACTTTCCTCCACAGAGCTTTCGGAGGATCAAAGAAAATGCATTCATCCGGAGAAATCGCTAATAATGTTATCTGTTTTATAAGTTATTTTAACACAAAATAATAGAATATCGGCATTTTAAGGAATATTTCTATACCGGCCCGGCTCATAAAACCCGGGCCGGTTTCACCAGGGTCTACCAGCCGGGATTGTTCGGTTTTATCTGCGCATTGGCGAGGATCTCTGCCTGTGGGATCGGGATAAAATAGTACAGGCTTGAAGGCGTCAGCGTATTGCCGGTTGCACCTGAAGGAAGGTCCGCAGCTGTCCTGACCACATTCATGCCGGCCCGTTTGAGATCAAATAATCTGTGCCCTTCATACGGCAATTCCTTATAACGTTCCATAAATATCGCAGCAAGAAGATCATTCACACCGGAAAAAGCCACAGGCTGGTACCCCGCGATCCTTTGGGACCTCAGCATATTCAGGTCGGCCGTGGCGGCAGAGAGATTACCGGTCCTGGCATAAGCCTCGGCACGGATCAGGTACATCTCACCCATCCGGAAAACCTTCAGATCGTTCAGGTTCAACGCCCCGGCGCTCCCCGCATACTTGATGATCTTATCAGGCAATTGACCCGAAGAGATCAAAGAGGCATCCGTGGCAAAATAAGCGTGGTACCGGACATCGTTTGATGTATCATAGCTGTTCATAAGGGTCTTTGAAGGGGCAAACAAGTATACATTGTAAGGTATATTGTACCAGAGGTCGCCTGGGCGAAGAGAGCTTTGATTGGTCCTGGTTAGTTTGAAGATCACTTCAGCAACGCCTGCATCAGTCCATATGTTGTCAAAGTCGGTCCCTGAGGCCAGGGGTACGGCGCTGATCAGTCTGGAAGCGCGATCCACAGCCAGGGCCCAGTCATTGGTATACAAGGCCACCCGGGCTTCCAATGCATACAACGCGTTCAGCCCCATACGGGTGACGGTAGCACCGCTGCCGATAAGGGATTCGGCGGCAGCCAGGTCCTGTTTTAGCTGATAAAAAAAATCCGAAGTGGAAGGCCGGGAGGGTCGATCATAAATATTCGTACCGGTCACATACGGCACAGCATAGGCCGAGGGATCATACATCCCGGAATATGCGTATACCCGGTAAAGATCAAAATGCTGGAAGGCCCGGATCGCTAACAGCTCGCCTTTCAGTTGCTGTTTTTGGATGCTGTCGGAATTTCCCGTCACAGGGACATTATCTATTGCCTGCAGTATCAGGTTGACATTATTGATCACCACATAACCATTGGTCCATGGTCCTGTTATTTCTGAACTATTGGCCGTGAAGGCCCAGCGGAAAAGGTTCTGCCCGGCATCTGTCAGGCTGACCCCGGTATTCTGTAACCCAATGCGGCACTCGTCCGCCACTACCGAAGCCACCCGGACTACATACTCTTCTTTCCAGACGGAATAGACGCCCAGGACTCCCTGGTTCAGGTCGTTCACACTTTTGAATACTTCACTGCCATCGATCTGGTCTTTCGGTTCAATATTGAGCTGTTTCGAGCAGGATGCCGGTAACAGGGCGCACAGCACCATGAGCATTTCCACGTACATAAATCTTTTCATATCTGGTCGTTTTCAGTTATTGTTTTAGAAACCTATATTCAATCCCGCCGTCACCGTACGCGGCATCGGGTATTCGTATTGGGCAATATCATTGGCGTCTTCCGGATCAAATCCTTTCCATTTCATCCAGGAGAACAAATTCTGTCCCTGTGCAAAAATTTTGATCGAACGGATATATTTCTTCATAAAAGGACTGACAGGCGCCTGGTAGTTCACGGACAGGTTCCTCCATTTGATATAATCCGAGCTACGCACGTCCGCGGATGTGATCTGCCTGGTATAGGTGGCGGCTTGATAGTCGGTTTTGTCCCCGGGATGCTGCCAGATCTTCAGCATGTCGGCCGATTGATTGTACCCCCGGTAGTTGGGGTCGGCGGAATGACTGTACAGATAGGGGAAGTGCAGCCGGGACATGCCGTGTATAAAGCTGAAGAGGGCAGACACTTCCAGCCGCCGGTAGGCGACAGACAGAGAGACACCACCTTTATAAGGGGGGTCCCAGGTTGCTTTCAAAGGGACGGCATCGGCTGTGTTATAAGTGGTAGTGGTCTTGCCGTCCTTATCCAGGTACAAGGGAGCGCCCGTCGCCGGGTCCACACCTGCCCAGCGAACTGCATAAAAAGTGCCCAGCGGATAGCCTACCATGTTCATAGATATCTCGTCGATGAACTGCTGTTCGTCACCCCCCAGGCTTAAAACGGTATTTTTATTATAGGCAAAATTGACCCCAAGGGTGACGGTGAGGTCATTCCGTTTGATAAGATCGCCGTTCAATTCCAGTTCTACTCCCCTGTTCCTGATCTTGCCCAGGTTCGCCGCAACGGTGGGCCACCCGGTGGTCAGGGATAGGTTCTTATTTACAAAAAGGTTATTGGTGACCCTGTTATACAGGTCCAGTTCTCCATAGATGCGGTTGCGAAGAAAACCAAATTCCAATCCAACGTCGCCGGTCCGGTTGTATTCCCAGTTATAGTTGGGGTTGCCGGGCGTTTGAGGGACCAGTGCTGTATTACCGCCATAGTTGGATACGCCATAGAGGTTCCGGTAACCATAATCGCTCGCAAATCCTCCCGCATTGGCCGTGAGACCATAGCTGGCGCGAAGCCTGAGGGTGCTGAATGTCCCTATTCCGTCCATAAAACGTTCGGAAAGGATATTCCATTTTCCGCCAAAAGCGTATAGGTAGATATAGCGGTTGTTGGAAGGCACCTGTGAAGATCCGTCCCGTCTCAGGCTGGCTGTAAACGTGTATCTGCTGCCGTAAGACCACCGGAATAAGGCGATCTGTGAAAGCAGGAGGTTGTTGGCGATAGTGCTGCCGGCTACGTTGGGGATGAAATTATTGGTAGGAGTGCCCGGGGTGATGGACGAAGGGTTATTCCCCAACTGAGCCAGAAGACCATAGCCGGTAAAGCCGGAATAAGTCCCGTTGAGACGATTGGCTTCTGCCAGCAGGTTGGCCTCTACCTCGTTCGAGCCGCCCCATTTCTTCAGATAACGGACACCGCCATTCGCTACGATCCTGTACCGCATAGTGGTGCTGTCCTGGTACATGCCCTGATTGCCGTTGCTCACCTGTTGTCCAAAGTAGGAATTGGGAGCGAGATAGTTGGTAATGTGGTCCTGCTGGTATTCCACGCCGGCAGTGCCGGTCAGTTGCAGCGCATCTGTCAGCCGGAAGGTTTCGTTCAGGGAAATGACTGATTTT
This sequence comes from Chitinophagaceae bacterium, assembly GCA_017307755.1. Taxonomy (GTDB): domain Bacteria; phylum Bacteroidota; class Bacteroidia; order Chitinophagales; family Chitinophagaceae; genus Puia. The sequence goes on from JAFKGQ010000006.1 coordinate 364,747, forward strand.
AGTTGGACATCTTTCAGACTCGAGTTCGCATATTCATTCATGGCATCCGACCCATAATTGGTAGGGCCGGTCCGGTTGACATCAGGCTTCTCATAGGGCAGGGCGAAATAAAGGGCTGCGATAGGGTTATTGGCGGAAATACCACCCCCTCCTGCGGAAGCGCCGCCTCCCGCGGCCGGCGCTACACCTTCATTCTGGATATACCTGATCTGCGACTGGGCAAGCCCGATATTAAGGGTTGTTTTTAGCCTGCCGCTCGTATTTTGCAGGTTCCCTCTCAGGGTATAACGCTCGATCCCGGAATTCAGCGCTACTCCCTGTTGGTTCAAATAACCCAGGGACAGATAAAAATTGGTATTCCCATTATATCCCTGCACACTCAGGGCATGGGATTGAGTAGCCCCCGTCCGGAGCAAGTACTTTCTCCAGTCGGTGTTTATCTTGCGCAGACTGTCCAGGTATTGGTCCCCATAGGCATAGTCTGCGGCTGTTTTGGATACCAGGGCCCCACCCACCAGCTTATCAGGGTTATTCCTGGAATAGGCCCAGCCCGGAAACGCAGGGTCCCGGATGATCTCCTCGAACTGAAGACGCTGGGTAGTATTCATCTGGTCCCATTTCGAACTGTTCACTTTGGAAACCCCGAAGTAAGTTTTATAATCTACCCTTGTTTTTCCATCTTCCCAGGACTTCCCCTTTTTCGTCGTGATAATAATGACCCCATTGGAAGCACGGGAGCCGTATTGTGCCGTGGAGGCGGCATCTTTCAGAACAGTCACCGATTCAAAATCGTCGGGGTTCAGTCCGGAAAAAGAGCTGTTGGAAACCTGGACGCCGTCCATGATATACAAAGGTTGTATATCCCCATTGATAGAACCCATGCCCCTCAGTGTGATCCGTCCTGGTTCCCCAGGCTGTCCTGTCGGCGTCCCAACATACAGTCCGGGCACCCTGCCCTGCAGCATCACGTCAAAGGAAGCCACCGGTACATTCTGCAAGGTGGTGCCGGGAATGGTGGTGAGGGCCCCCGCAGTCTTGGCCTTGCTTTGCTGCGTATACCCCGTGACCACCATGGCGCTAAGATTGGTGATATCCCCTGTCAGGTTCACCAAAAGAGAAGTGACAGTATCCTCCGGAGAAATTTCTTTCTTCCTGTACCCAACAAATGAAAAAACAAGGACAGCATGCGCATCCGGCACAGGTATGGACCAGTATCCGTCGTTTGTCGTCGAGGTCCCCTTTGGATGACCTTTCACCGTCACAGATACCCCGGCGAGAGGCTGGAGACTGGCGCTGTCCTTTACTATCCCATGAATAACCCTTTCTTTTCCTGTTGTACGATTTTCCTGCCCGCGACTCACCATTGGCAGGAGGAGGGCCAGAAGCCAGAACGATCTTTTCATAATTGCTCTATTTTGTCGGCACAAAACTAGAGCCGGGTAATTAGCCCTCGCTTAAAGAGAAATTGAAACAGGATTAGTAATTCATTAGAAAACATTAATGGTTTTACACCAGGGATCTTCACCCTTCTCTCAGTACATATCCCATGCCGATAACCGTATGTATCAGGGGCTGGCTGAACCCTTTGTCGATCTTACTGCGCAGGTAGTTTATATAGACGTCGATAAGATTGGTCCCCCTGTTAAAGTCGATACCCCACACCGATTCCGCGATCTGCGTGCGTGACAACACCCGGTTTTTATGAACGATCAGCACTTCCAGCAACGCAAATTCTTTGGCTGTAAGCTGGATTATTTTTTTATTACGACGCACGATTTTTTTATACCCGTCCACTTCCAGATCGCCCGCCTGGTAAAAAGTGCCGGGCGCAACCATTGTCCTGCGCCTGCTGATCGCTTTAATTCTGACCAGTAATTCTTCAAAATGAAAAGGCTTGACCAGGTAATCATCAGCGCCACAATCGAAACCCATCACTTTATCCTGTGTACTCCCAAGTGCTGTCAGCAGAAGGATAGGCTGTTCAGGTTTAAGCCTGCGGATCTCGCGGCACACATTCAATCCGCTGCCGCGTGGAAGCACCACGTCCAGGATCACTATATCAAACGTTCCTTCCAGTGCCAGCTTTTCGCCCATTAATGCGTCATAAGCCACTGTAACCCCATAAAGATGCTCGCTTAATCCTTTACAGATAAATTCAGCCACTTTGGGTTCATCCTCTACCACCAGGATATTCATAACGGGAGTTTACCCAAAATTATCACCTTTCAAAACGTCTTAACCGACATTAATAAATTCTAATATGTTAAGACTTTTTAGAGGAACCCCAATTCCAACTTGGCTTCTTCGCTCATCATGTCCTTTGTCCAGGGCGGATCAAAGGTCAACTGTACGTGACAGTCGATGACCCCTTCCAGGGCCTCCACTTTTTGTTGTACGTCATGGATGATCTCCCCCGCGGCAGGACAGGCAGGCGCCGTCAGGGTCATGGTGACCTTCACTTCCCCCCGGTCACCGATCTTGATCTCATACACCAGCCCGAGATCATATATATTCACAGGGATCTCCGGGTCGTAGACAGTACGCAGCACGCCTTCGATCTGATCCCGTAATGTGGTAGTTGTTTCGCTCATGATTGTGTTGATTTAGCCATATACCCGAGCGCGTATATCTTGATCTGTTTTACCATTGACAGCAGCCCGTTGGACCGCGTAGGAGAAAGATGGCTGCTGAGCCCGATAGCATTGATAAAGTAAAGCTCGGCATCCACGATCTCCCGGGGGGTATGCCCCGACAACACACGGATCACCAGGCTTACAAGCCCCTTTGTAATGACGGCATCACTGTCAGCGGTAAAAAATATCTTCCCCTCCTTGAATTCAGCATGCATCCATACTTTCGACTGGCATCCCCGGATCAGGTTATCATCCGTCTTGTATTGAGGGTCTATAAGAGGCAGGTCTTTCCCCAATTGAATAATGTACTCGTATTTATCCATCCACTCGCCGAACAGTTCAAAGTCGGCGACGATCTCGTCCTGTTTTTCTTTAATGGTCATGTTTTCTAGCTCAACAACGTTATACCCTTCCTTATCCCCACCACCAATCTGTCTATCTCCGCCCGCGTATTATAAAAGGCCAGCGAAGCCCGCACCGTACCGGGAATACAATACAGGTCCATGATGGGTTGAGCGCAATGATGCCCCGTACGGACCGCAATGCCCTGTTTGTCCAGTATCTCACCCAGATCAAAGGGATGGATGTCTCCCACCAGGAAAGACAATACGCCCGCCCTGTTGGCAGACCGCCCTATCAGCCGCAGTTCCTTCACCTCCCGCAAAGCCTCCAGCGCATAAGCCATCAGATTGTTTTCTGTCTGCCGGATGGCGGACAACCCTAACTGCTGGACATAATCCAACGCGGCTCCCAATCCGATGGCTCCGGCCATATCCGGGGTTCCCGCTTCAAACTTATAAGGCAGGTCATTATAGGTGGTCTTTTCAAAACTTACCGTCTTAATCATCTCTCCTCCCCCCTGGTAGGGAGGTAGCTCGTTCAGCCAGCTCTCCTTGCCATACAGAACACCAAAACCCGTAGGCCCATAGATCTTATGACTGGAAAAAGCGAGAAAGTCCACGTCAAGTTCCTGCACGTCCAATTCCATATGTTGTACCGCCTGGGCAGCATCCAGCATCACCGGGATACCCCTGCTATGCGCCGCGGCAATGATCTCCCGCACGGGATTGATCGTCCCCAGCGCATTAGACACATAGTTCACAGACACCAGTTTTACCCCTTCGAGTAATTTTTCCAGTCCATCCAAAACCATTTCCCCATTGCCGTCGATGGGTATCACTTTCAGCGTGGCGCCCCTGTCCTCGCAAGCCAGTTGCCAGGGGACGATATTGGAGTGATGCTCCAGACCGGAGATCAAAATACTGTCGCCCGTCTTTAAAAAGCGCTTTCCAAAACTCGCGGCCACCAGGTTGATGGACTCCGTAGTCCCCCTTGTAAATATAATCTCATGGGCATGCCGGGCGCCGATGAACTCGGCTATCTTCTTCCGGGCCAACTCATAGGCGTCTGTCGCCTGCTGGCTCAGATGATGCACACCCCGGTGGACATTGCTGTTGATAGCATGATAATATTCCTCCATGGCCTTCAGCACCGCCTCCGGCTTCTGCGTAGTAGCCGCATTATCCAGATATACCAGGGGATGTCCGAATACAAAAGTATCCAGGATAGGAAAGTCCTTCCGTACCTTTTCGACATCCAACACGCTATTGTCCTTTATCGTTACAGAATCATGCATGATTGACAGGAATATGAAGACTTATTAGCTCGTTAACATGCGCCTCTACCTCGGGTATCCGGATCTTCTCCGTCACGTCAAAGGCGAATGCATTGATCAGAAGCCCCTTTGCAGCCTCTTCCCCAATACCCCTTGCACGGAGATAGAACAAGGCTTCCTCGCTGAATTGCCCGACGGTGGACCCATGACTGCATTTCACGTCATCGGCAAATATTTCCAATTGCGGCTTGGAGTCAATAGTCGCCTTTTTACTGATCACCAGGTTATTGTTCTGCTGGAATGCATTGGTCTTTTGCGCATCCTGGTGAACATAAACCTTTCCGTTAAAAACACCCGTGGACTGCTCCAACAAAACGCCCTTATATAATTCATTGCTGAGACAATGCGGTTTTTGATGGTCCACCAGTGTATGGTTATCCACCAATTGACTGCCCGCGGCAAGATAAAGACCATATAGATGGGTTTCCGTATGATCTTCTTCCAGCCTGGTCTGCAGATCGTTCCTCACCAGGTCCGCGCCGGGCAGCGTAATAGTAAAATTATTATACAGGCTCTGCCGTTGCTGATGCACCGTCGTCTGCTGGACAAGACGGACACCCGCTCCCGCTGTTTGTAGCATGGTATGATGAAACCTCGCGTCAGCATGGACCAGTATCTCCGTAAGACCATTGACCCATATCTTCGCTTCTCCGCCGGAAACCAGGGTTTCAATCACCGAAAGTTCCGCATTCCGGTGGATCACCCAAACATTGCGTGGCTGCACCAGCAGGTTATTTTCCGAAGTATACACATGGACGACGTGCAGCGGCTTTTCTATCGTTGCCCCCGCATCCACCCTGATAAACAATCCATCGCTAAAAAGCGCTCCGTTCAAATTTGCAAAATGTTCGCTCCACCCCGCCTGTTTTTCAAAATAGAGGGATAAAGCCGGGTCCTGCCGCGCTTCGGCCACCTTCAGCAGCCGAATATTCCCGGGAAGCGTACCTCCTGTCACCTTGCCATCCCAGACGCCATTCACCAGTACCACCTGGTAACAATCCAGCGACGCAATCTCCGCTTTCTTCAATAAGGCTGCGTCCGGAAGGACAGCCTTCCCCGACACCTCCCATCCTTCGATGGTAAACTCATCTTTCAAAAAACGGGCAAGATTGGTATATCTCCAATCCTCATGACGAATAGAGGGGAAACCCAACTCACGGAATTTATCAAAAGCCTGCTGCCGGGTCCGGCGCAGATCGCTGCTCTCCTGCTGAGTGCCGCCGGATACCGATAGTTTATGGAATCCGTTCACGACCTCCTCAAATAAGGGTATAGACGGTGATGATGTCATGCTCATTGAAGCGTTTTAAATAGTAGTTGCTTTTTCCCGGGCGTCTTCCTTCAGCCAATCATATCCCTTCTCTTCCAGCTCCAGGGCCAGCTCTTTCGTACCCGATTTTACAATACGTCCATCATAGAGTACATGTACAAAGTCCGGAACGATATATTCCAGCAGTCGCTGGTAGTGCGTGATGATGATAAAAGCATTGTTCTCGCTGCGCAGCTTGTTCACCCCCTTGGAGACGATACGCAAGGCGTCGATGTCAAGCCCGGAATCCGTTTCGTCAAGAATGGATAAAGCTGGTTCCAGCATGGCCAGCTGAAATATCTCATTCCTCTTCTTTTCGCCGCCGGAAAAACCTTCGTTGAGACTCCGGTTCACCAGTTGCGCATCAAATTCCACCAGTTTCTGTTTTTCCCTGGACATTTTCAGGAACTCCTTGGCATCCAGTGGCGGCAGCCCTTTATGGGCCCTTATCTCAGCTAAAGCCGTCTTTAAGAAATTGATATTGCTAACACCTGGTATCTCGATGGGATATTGAAAAGCCAGGAACACTCCTTCCCTCGCCCGTACCTCTGGGTTCATATCCAGCAGGTTCAATCCTTTAAAAATTACTTCCCCCTGAGTAACCTGATAATTTTCACGGCCGGCCAGCACTGAAGCCAGGGAACTTTTTCCCGAACCATTAGGCCCCATGATAGCATGGACCTCTCCCGCGTTCACCGACAGGTTGATACCCTTCAGGATTTGCTTCTCCTCGACCTCAGCATGTAAATTTTTAATCGTCAGCATTTTCTTGTTTAATTGTATAGATCGCTTAATATCTTTTTAACCTACGCTTCCCTCTAATGTGATAGAGAGCAGCTTCTGCGCCTCGACCGCAAACTCCATGGGCAACTGGTTCAACACTTCCTTTGCATAGCCGTTGATGATCAACGCCACCGCCTTCTCCGAATCGATACCCCGCTGGTTCAGATAAAAGATCTGATCTTCCCCGATCTTCGAGGTCGTCGCCTCATGCTCTACAGTAGCGGTATTGTTCTTTGACTCGATATACGGGAAAGTATGCGCCCCGCATTGGTCCCCTATCAATAAGGAGTCACACTGGGTAAAGTTCCTGGCATCGTCAGCCTTAGGCCCTATCTGCACCAGCCCTCTGTAGCTGTTGTTGCCGTGGCCGGCAGAAATACCTTTCGAAATGATCCGGCTGCGGGTATTACGCCCGATATGATACATCTTGGTGCCGGTATCCGCTATCTGCCGGTTGCGGGTAACCGCAACGGAATAAAATTCACCCGTTGAATTATCCCCCTGCAGGATCACACTGGGATACTTCCAGGTAATGGCCGAACCCGTCTCCACCTGTGTCCAGGAGATCTTGGCATTCGCCCCCTTGCAGATACCCCTCTTTGTAACAAAATTATAGATGCCGCCCTTGCCGTCCTTATCCCCCGGATACCAGTTCTGGACGGTGGAATATTTTATCTCCGCATTCTCCAATGCGATCAGCTCCACAACAGCGGCATGCAGTTGATTCTCATCCCGGGTAGGCGCCGTACAGCCTTCCAGATAGCTGACATAACTCCCCTCATCGGCAATGATCAACGTCCTTTCAAACTGACCCGTGTTCTCCGTATTGATCCGGAAATAAGTGGACAGCTCCATGGGACAACGTACCCCCTTGGGAATATACACAAACGAACCATCCGAAAATACAGCCGCATTCAGGGCCGCGAAGATATTATCCGAGTGCGGCACCACAGAACCGACATATTTCCGCACCAGCTCCGGATGCTCTTGCACCGCCTCGCCAAAAGAACAAAAGATGATCCCCAGCTCTTTCAATTTATCCTTATAGGTCGTTGCAATAGAGATACTGTCAAACACCGCATCCACAGCCACCCCCGTCAATGCCTTCTGCTCCGAAAGAGGGATGCCTAGCTTCTCAAAAGTGGCCAGGAGCTCCGGGTCCACCTCGTCAAGACTATTGTACTTCTTCTTGTTCCGGGGCGCGGCATAGTAAGATATCTTCTGAAAATCGATTGGCGGCAACTCAAAATTCTGCCATTCGGGCAGCTTTTGCTTCTGAAAAGCCAGGAATCCCTTCAATCGCCATTCCAGCAACCATTCAGGTTCCTTCTTTTTTTCTGAAATATAGCGGATCGTGTTCTCGTTCAATCCGGCCGGCAGGATATCCATCTCGATATCCGTGACAAACCCGAACTCGTACTCCTTATTCGCTATATTGTCAATTATTTCGTTGTCGTTTGGCATATTTTCGTTTATTCCGCTGTAAAAGTACTTTAATAGAGGCGTTTTTCCCGGCGCAATACGGAAAACCTCCTTAAACCGCAAAACTCTCGCCGCAACTACACGTCCTCGATGCATTGGGGTTATTAAAAAATAAACCCTTCCCGTTCAATCCTCCCGAATAATCCAACTCGGTGCCGTAGAGATAAAGCAAACTCTTCATATCCACAACTACCCTAACTCCCTTATCCTCAAACACTTGGTCCCCTTCCTTCTCGACCGTGTCAAAATCCAGCTGATATTCCAATCCGGAACATCCACCACTCTTTACTCCTACACGTACAAAAGTCTGGGGGGCGGCATGCTTTTCAGCCATCAGTCCGACTATATAATCCTTTGCCTGGGGCGATACTGTGATCATAATGCTTAATTTATGGGTACTACTTAGACTTACTATAAGTAGAACAAAATATGGACCATAGAGTTCTGATTCTCACTTTCGACTTCGGGAAATTGTCAACCGGTCCGCCGACCCCACTGAACCCCGATGGTCCAAATGCAAAAGTCCGGAAAATTTCCCGAACTTTTGAATCCTCCCCCTCCTCAGAGGGCTATTTCTCAGTTATTTCGTGTATAGGTTTCCCCACCGCCCCATTCGGCATCTGGATATGAAGAAGGGCTGCCACCGTTGGAGCTATATCTGTCATATTGACCGACGAATTAGTATGCCCCTGTCGTATCCCCCAACCCATAAATACCAAGGGAATATGCGTATCATAAGGGTTCCAGGTCCCATGCGTGGTGCCTGTCTTCCCATAGGCTTCAAACCAGCCGGCCGCAAGCACGATCTGGACAGCCCCGCTCCGACGGAAATTATACCCATTGATGATCATGGACTTCAGCGGCTCGGGCACAGGCGCCTGTCCTATCTTATCCACATCCACCGCAAAAGAGATACCCGGTTGACGCTGCACATATTCCACGGACAATCGCTTGATGGCGTCAAAGTCCAGACGGTTCTCTTCGATCTTCCCCAGGTCGAAATTCAACTGGTAGTTCAGACCGCTACGGATCAGCTTGTCCACGCCAAACCTGGCTGCCAGCAGCCTGTTCAACGTATCCACCAATGGCTGGGCATTCCAGAAGTCAGCCGGTAGCTCATGCTTTTGCATATAGCTGATGGCATGAGCCGCACCATGGTCCGCCGTAAGGAACACCGTATAATTTCCTTTCCCCAGACGCGCATCCAGGTAATGAAAGAATTTTCCCAGATCCTGGTCCAGCCGTAGATAGGTGTCCTCTACTTCGATGGAATTAGGGCCGAACATATGTCCGACATAATCGGTTGATGCACAGTTGATCGTAAGGAAGTCTGTCGCCGGTCCGCTGCCCAGCTGATACCCTTCCACCGCCTGACGGGCAAAATCCAGGGTAAGCGTATTACCAAAAGGGGTCGGTCTGAAAGTCCCCTTGCTCTTTTTATATGCTTCGTCTATATGATGAGGAAAAGTAGAGCTCGTCTCTCCTGGATATCGTCCCTCCCATACCTGGTCATCCCCATCGCTGTTCTTGTAGGTATCGATGGGACGCAAGGTCGTCCACCCATTCTGTATCAACTTTTCGATAGGCCGGGTCTTATTAAAGGCATCCGCCCAGGCCGGCAATTCCTGCATGTAATAGGTGCTGGTAACAAAATTCCCTGTCGCGTCATCCAGCCAGAAAGCGGCATTGGCCGCATGACCCGCCGGCAGGATCGCAGCGCGATCTTTTAAGGACACCCCTACCACTTTCGATTGGAAATTGCTGGCCAGCCGCAGTTCGTCCGTCACCGTGGACACCAGCAGATTGCGGGGAGACATTTTGCCGGAAGCATTATCCGCCCCCACCGTCCTGACAGTGCTGTCATCCGTACAATACACCGTCTTGCCCGACAACTGCTCGATCCATTCATTCCCCGAGATCCCGTCCAATGCCGGTACAGAGCCGGTAAATACACAGGTATGACCCACCGCCGTAAAGGAAGGCAGATAATTGATAAGCGTGTTCTCACACGTAAACCCCTCCCCAAGCATCCGGCGGAAACCATCCGTCCCATACCGGTCATAATACCTGTACAGATAATCCCAACGCATCTGGTCGACCACAATGCCAACCACCAGCTTTGGTCTTGCAAGGTCCGGCTTTTGTACGGTGGGTACCACCCGGGCAAAACCGCCCTTCCTGCCCTGACCAAAAGAAAGAACAGACAAAAAAATAGATCCTATCAACAATAAATTTTTGCGATACATGGTTTTCCACCTCCGGGCGCAAAAGTATCGGAATTAACCGATTTTGGCCCCCCTATACGAGCAAATCCTTTAAATTTGCGAAAAGATCGGCAAAACTTAATAAATCCATAATATGGCAGATATCTTCGATAAGTTAGTGAAGCACAATGGCCCCATCGGCCAGCATAGAGAAAGAGCGCATGGATATTTCGCTTTTCCCAAACTGGAAGGAGAAATTGGCAGCAGGATGATCTTCCGGGGTAAAGAAAAGATCGTTTGGAGCCTGAATAACTATCTCGGTCTGGCCAATCACCCCGAGATCCGTAAGATCGACGCGGAGGCAGCCGCAAAATTTGGTATGGCCGCCCCCATGGGAGCCCGTATGATGAGCGGTAACAGCAACTATCACGAACAATTGGAAAGAGAGCTGGCAGAATTTGAGGGAAAAGAAGATGCAACTCTGTTTAACTATGGTTATCAAGGTATTATGAGCGCCATCGACGCCATCTGCGGCCGTCATGACGTCATCGTATACGACGCGGAAAGCCACGCATGTATCATCGACGGCCTCCGCCTCCACCCCGGACATCGCTACGTTTTCAAACATAATGACGTAGAAGACTGTGAAAAACAGCTTCAGCGCGCCACCGCACTCATCGAAAAACAAAATGCCGGCGGCATCCTCGTGATCTCCGAAGGAGTCTTCGGTATGGCCGGCGACCAGGGCAAACTAAAAGAGATCGCCGCCCTGAAAAAAAACTATGAATTCCGCTTCCTGGTAGACGACGCCCACGGCTTCGGTACCCTGGGAAAAACAGGCGCAGGCGCAGGAGAAGAACAAGGCGTACAGGATGACATCGACCTGTATTTCTCCACCTTCGCAAAATCTATGGCCTCCATCGGCGGCTTTATGGCAGGCGATAGGGCCATCATCGATTATATCCGCTATAACACCCGCAGCCAGATCTTCGCCAAAAGCCTCCCCATGCCCATCACCATCGGCAACCTCAAAAGACTTGAGCTGCTGAAGACCAAACCCGAATTGCGCAAGGGTCTGTGGAGTGTGGTGAACAAGCTGCAAAATGGACTAAAAGACAGCGGCTTTGACATCGGTAAGACCAATTCCGCCGTCACCCCCGTCTATATGAAAGGAGATGTTCCCGAAGCCACCGCCATGGTTATGGACCTCCGGGAAAACTATAACATCTTCTGCTCCATCGTCGTATATCCCGTTATCCCAAAAGGACATATTATATACAGACTGGTGCCCACCGCTGTTCACACAGACGAAGATATCGAGCTCACCCTCAAGGCTTTCCGCGAAACAAAAAAGAAGCTGGACGCCGGAGAATATAAAGTGACAGCCATTCCCCATATGGCCGAGGCTTAAAAGAATTGCTCAGAAAAGAAGACCGGCTTTTAGCCGGTTTTTTTTATCCCCTTACTCACCCGGACATACCCTATCCGGGTTAACACTTATCCGCATGTACATAAAAAAGCCCCGCCGTAGCGGGGCTGCACTAATCAAATACCATTAACCATTAAACCTTATCCTATGAAAAAACAAATATAAGACGTTCATGCTAAAATCGGGGTTGCCAACCGCTTATTTTTTTTACCCAGACACCATTATATTGATCTGCGTCAAGTAATTTTAACCGATTTCATCCTTTACAGGCATTTGCTCCGCCTATGGGAGCTAAAACGTTATAGTGAGTATTATGTCTAAAAAGATCGGTACTACCACTTATATGCGCTGCTACCAGGACGGCTTAAAACTTCGCTGATACTGGTCAAAAGACACCTGGCCATACTTCCCCTCCCCAAAATACTTCACCAGCAATTCAAGCTCCTTAGGCTCCATATAGCCGGGTATAGCCTGTGGCTCTCCCCCGGGAGGAATTATAATGGTAGTAGGGAACTCCAGCTGTCCATGAGCAAGATAAAGGGCAAATTCATTAGCCCGGTAATTCGGGTTGAACTGGAAGGTCCGTCCGCCCCATTTAATGGTGGCATGGGTTTCCGCATCCACCTTCACAGGATAGAATTTCTCCTGCAGATACGCGGCCACTTTTTTATTGGAATACGTCTTTTTATCCATTTGCTTACACCAGCCACACCAGGTAGTGTACAGATCGATCAGGACAGGACGCTGCTCTTTTTCCAGCTTTCCCGCAGCCTCTTCAATGCTCATCCAGGTCATCGTCTCCCCACTGCCACTGGCCTTCCCGGTCCCCGCATCCACCACACTGGCCGGCTTCCCCGACGCCAATAGCCACAAAAGGCCCGTCAGCCCTACTCCAAAAGCCCCTAGGAAAAATGTCCTTTTCAATTGATTCATAGTACTTTTGTGCTTTATGCAATACGTGCGTATTACTTATTATTTAACGAATTACCATGCACAAAATTGTCGTAGCCGTAACAGGCGCCAGCGGATCGATCTATGCCCGGCTATTGCTTGAGAAGCTCCTTGCCCTGAAAGATCAGTGGCAATCCCTGGCAGTCATCATGACGGAGAATGCAAAAGAAGTTTGGAAGACCGAACTGGACAATGAAGACTATCGCAACTATACCCTGCCCTTTTTTTCCCAACGTGACTTTACAGCCCCCTTTGCCTCCGGCTCGGGAAAATTTGGTACAATGATCATCATCCCCTGCTCCATGGGCACCCTGGGCCGTATTGCCACCGGCGTATCGTCAGACCTCATAACAAGGGCCGCTGACGTCATCCTTAAAGAAAGAAGAAAACTGATCTGTGTGGTGAGAGATACTCCTTATAACCTGATCCACATCCGTAATATGGAAACCCTGACCCTGGCAGGAGGCATCATCTGCCCCGCTACGCCCTCCTTCTACAGCAAACCCGCCACCATCGAAGAAGTGGCTGCCACCGTCGTGGATAGAGTGCTGGACCTGGCCGGACTGGACATCTCTACCTTCCGCTGGGGTTCCTGATTACACCCCAACCCTACAACCGCCTTTATCGCCCGTCCGGCTACGGACTAATTTCTTAGATCAACTTCTTCAACGCCCGGATATTTGGCCTTGTTAAAGGCCAGCTGTGCGTCCGTCAGGGCAGCATTCCCATTCAGTTTGTTGGTTTCCAGGGTATAATGATTACCGCTCTTGTCGAACCATTTAACGCTTACCAGCGTGTGTTGCGTCTTATCGATGTATAACAACGCTTTATAAAAAGATTTTGTCTTGTCCACAGGCGTCAGCTCCACCTCCTGTACCATACGCGCTCCAACCTTTGCTTCCCCGTTCAACTTGTAAAGAAAATCCTTATCATAAAAACTAGTAAAGAACTTTTCCGGGCTGATGGTCGCCGTGGAAGGATCGTTCTTGGTGATCGTCACTTCATTGGAATTTTTGTCATAGGTCCATACATCCTTCCCATCGCTGTATACTTCCTGACCCGTAATGCTGATATGATATTTATTCCCCTTTACATATACGATCCCGCTCTTGCTGCCTTGCAGCTTGCCCTTTGCATCCTCCACTTTCAGGGTAAAATTGGATTGCACCGCTTTATAGGATTTCAGCTTGGCGCTCAATCCATCCAGCACTTTCTTGGCCTCCGGGTCATTCTTCCCCAAAGAGTTGTTCTGAGCCCTTGCCATAAAGAAAACACTGGATAATAATACACATACAATAATCCCTTTACGATACGAACGCATGTTTGTTTATTTAGTAGATTGTAAGTTTGATACCTCGCAACAGGATAGGTTTAAAAGGCGCAAATATACCTGAAAACCAGGATAGAGAAAGGACTTATCGGTGAATTATCATTAACCGCTCGTTAAACTCGCCGGATGGCGCTTATGGGTTCAAATATTGATCCAGTTCCATTTCACTTTTAATTAACACATCCCTTGGTTTGCTGCCCAAACCCGGTCCTACAACTCCCGCGGCTTCCAGCTGGTCCATCAGACGACCCGCCCGGTTATATCCCAGCTTCATCCTCCGCTGGATCAGAGATGTCGACCCCAGCTGATTCTGTACGATAAGCCGCGCCGCTTCCTCAAACAGCGGGTCCCGGTCACCCAGGTCAAGCTCCTTCGCCTCCGGGTCCTTCTCGTCAATGTATTCAGGCAATTTATATGCCTCTGGATAGCCGCGCTGTTTGCCGATAAACTGCGTGATCTCCTCCACTTCCGGCGTATCCACAAACGCACATTGCAAACGCGTGATCTCGCCGTTATGCGAAATAAGCATATCTCCCTTCCCTATCAATTGATCCGCGCCGCCGGCATCCAATATGGTACGGCTATCGATCTTGGAAGACACCTTAAACCCGATACGGGCTGGGAAGTTGGCCTTGATCGTACCCGTAATGATATTGACGGAAGGCCGCTGCGTGGCAATAATAAGATGGATCCCCACCGCACGCGCCAGCTGCGCCAGCCGGGCGATCGGCATTTCCACCTCCTTGCCCGCCGTCATAATAAGGTCCGCAAACTCATCCACCACCAGCACAATGAACGGCAGATATTGATGCCCCTTCTGCGGGTTCAACCTCCGCTTGATAAACTTGTCATTGTATTCCTTGATATTGCGGGCATTGGCCTCTTTCAAAAGATCATACCGGTTGTCCATCTCGATACACAACGCATTCAGCGTATGGATCACCTTCTTCGTATCCGTGATGATCGCCTCCTCCTCACCCGGCAGCTTGGCAAGAAAATGTTTCTCGATCGTACGGTAAATGCTCAACTCCACCTTCTTGGGGTCCACCAGCACCAGCTTCAGTTGGGAAGGATGTTTCTTATACAACAGCGATACCAGGATAGCATTTAGCCCCACCGACTTACCCTGCCCCGTAGCACCCGCCATCAACAGGTGAGGCATCGATGCGAGGTCCACGATAAAGTTCTCATTGTCGATCCTTTTGCCGATGGCGATGGGAAGATTGAAATTGCTGTGCTGGAACTTATCCGACGACAGCAATGTACGCATGCTCACCACCGTCTTCTTCACATTGGGCACCTCGATACCGATGGTGCCCTTGCCCGGGATGGGCGCAATGATCCGGATCCCCAACGCCGCCAGACTCAACGCAATGTCGTCTTCCAGGTTCTTGATACGGGAAATCCGCACACCCGCCGCCGGCACAATCTCATACAGGGTCACCGTAGGTCCTACCGTAGCGCTGATCTTGGAAATGGAGATATCGTAGTTCTTCAGCGTATTGATGATCTGGTTCTTATTGGCCTCCAGCTCCGTGGCGTCCTGCACGATCTTCTCACTCCCGTGCGCCTCCAGCAGGTCCAGGGAAGGATATTGATAATCCCGCAGGTCCAGCGTCGGCTCATAATCAGGCAGCGGCGCCCCGGTTGCAACCTCTTCAGTAGCCTCCTCCTCCGGACGCACCTCATCTATATTGCTTTTGATCTCCAACTCCAACTCGGGTCCCGCCGGTTTGGTTTTCACCTGTGGAGGCGCCACCGGAAGGGGAGGTATCTCCTCCAATATCTCCGGCTCCTCCACCGGTGCAGGCGTTATGTCAAAAGGAGGTTCCTCCTCCTCTTCTTCTTTCTCCGTCAACGTCAGCGGAAGGACTTCTTCCTCCGGCTCTTCAGGCGCAATGGCTACAACACCGCCCTCTTCCTTCAGCACATTGCCTTTCATACTGCTGAACCCCTCATCTACAAAAAGCCGCGCCCCCCCTTTCACCGGTGCGATCTTCTCCTCTTTTTCCTCATCTTCATCTTCCACCGCCTCAACGGCCGGCTTCCGCTCCCGCACAGGCAGGGACGGTACTTTAAAGACAGGGTTAAAACGCCATATGAAATAGGCCAGCCCCGTCACCAACAGCAATGCCGCCGTTCCCAGCCAGCCCAGGAACTTCACCAGCCAGTCGCTGATCATATCCCCTACCGCCCCGCCCCAGGGAAAACCATTCCCCCTGGTAATAAATGCCATCGCAACGGAAAAGAACAACAGCCCCGCTATCACGTAACGAAGATTCCTGCCAATGGAAAACACCTTGCGGGTAAACAGCAGGTTGACCCCCACGATAAAAAAGAAGGAACAAAAAAGATAAGAAGCCAATCCAAAACCCTTAAAAAAAAATTGATGCGCTATCAACGCACCCAGATTACCCAGCAGATTAGCTACCTTTACTTCAGAGGAAGGTAAAAGAATGGAGGCGCCATGGAACACCTTATCCTGGTCCTCTTTCCAGGTGAATAAATAGGATGTAAATGCTATAAAAAGAAAGACGGCCAGCAACAGAAAGACGGCCCCGGTGATCTTATGGGTACGCTCATCTTTGACGATCTGTTTGACTGTAACCTGTGGGTCCTTTTCAGGTTTTAGCTTTTCCGAAGCAGGCGCCTGGCTCTTCTTAGACTTCAGTCGGTTTGCCATGAATGTAAAGATACGTGAGACATTATTATTTTTATTTACTTTATCTTTAAAAAAACTGCTTATCAGGTACATGTCAGGGCTTTGTCGATCTATCTTATCCAACTGTGGCAGGATCATACCGGTGACCCTGCTGATCCTGTTGAACGTCCGCATACTGAGCGCAAACGATCAGCCGCCGGCCCTACCCGACCTGGCCAGGGTCGGCGTAGCGGAAGATATCTCCTCAACTACCCATGTCTGCTTTTCCCATTTGAAGACCATTTCCCCGCAGCAACTGCCCTATCTCGCTTATTCCATCAAAGGGACCCGTAAGTACTCTAACTTTATCACACCCGCCCAGGTGAATGATAAGGCAGTCCTGACATTCACCCTCGTCAACAGCAGCTCCCAGCCGCAAAGCGTCTGGTTCTGCCCGGGCTTTTATTTTGACTCCATCTATCTCTACCGGCAGACAGGCCCGCCGGACATCGTACAAGCCCTGCCCGCCATCCTCCCCCCCGACCCCGACAGCCTGGGCTACAGAAAGATCACCCTCGCCGCCCGCGATACAGGCGTCTTCTATGCCGTGCTGACCTTTATACGCAGCCCCATCAATTCCATCAATCCCAGCCTTACAAAAGAGTCCTACGTCACCTACGGCATCGTGTTCGTACACAAAACAAAGACCAATTTTGATATTATCACCAATCTGTTTGCGGGTATCATGCTGATGATGATCTTCTATGGTGTCAGCGAATACGTGCAAACCTCAAAACCGGAATTTGTTTATTACGCCGGCTACTGCTTCTTCATCAGCAGTATGCTCTTCCTCAAAGCCACGTTACACAATACCACCACCGCCTTCAACTATTTCTTCGAATCCTTTCTCGACAATATCATGTTCTGCCTCGGCCATATCTCCTATATGCTTTTCCATCGGAAATTCCTGGAAACCCGGAAGAACTACAGGAGTCTCGATCGTATCCTGTTCTGGGGCGCCTGCGCCATCGGCCTGATGACAGTGCTCTATACGCTCGCTTATTTCCTGATCCCCGATTTCCGCGTCTCCAATACCATCGAGGATTCCACCAAATATGTGCTCATCATCATTTGTCTCCTCTTCATCATCAAAGGCATGAGCTATCGCAATCAGCTGATGAACTACATCGTGATGGGGAATATCAGCCTTTTCGGGCTGGCCATCCTGTCCCAGCTGATGATCGCCACCAACTTCAAGCCTGTGAGAGGCCCCTCCGTCCTGAACCTCGCTCTCTTCTACTATGAAGTGGGCATTACTATTGAACTGATATTCTTTTTGATAGCCATCACCTATAAAAATAAGATGGAGATCACCCTCAGCATCCAGAAAGAGGAAAAACTAAAGCTGGAGACGGAAAGAAAAGAGCTGGAAAAACAAGTGGCCGTACTGGCCGCCAAACAGGACGAGCGCAATCGTATCTCCGCCGATATGCACGACGAACTGGGCTCAGGGGTTACAGCCATCCGCCTGATGAGCGAGATTGTAAAGAGCAAGATGAAAGACATGGTCTTCCCCGAAATAGAAAAGATCTCCCAATCCGCCAACGAGCTGCTCAATAAGATGAATACCATCATCTGGACCATGACAAGCTCCAATGACTCCGTAGAGAACCTCGTGGCCTATATCCGCAGCTATGCCGTGGAATTCTTCGAAAATACAACCATCGACTGCTATTTTAGCATGCCGGCGTCCATCCCCCACCGGGAGATCAATGGAGAGAAAAGAAGGAATATGTTCCTCTCTGTAAAAGAGGCGCTGAACAATGTGCTAAAACACTCGCAGAGCTCGGTGGTAAAGATAAATGTCTCCGTAGGCGAAAAGCTCGTCATCGAGATCCAGGACGATGGGGTCGGTATCAATATGGAAAAGCTGCGCAAATTCGGTAACGGCCTCCACAACATGAAAAAAAGGATGGCCTCCATCGACGGAGAGTTCGAGATCGCAAATCACGAAGGCACCCGCACCACCTTTGGACTGTTACTCTAGCGCTCATCCCGCCCCGGCCGGTCACCGCCCTTCTGCGACACCCCCAGCCAAAGAAAGATCCATCCCCCAATAAAGAACAGCCCCCCGATGGGCGTAATAGGCCCCGCTATCTTCTCATGAGCGCTCTCCGCGATCTTCAGCGCCGTCATCAGATACAGCGAACCCGAAAAAAGAATGATCCCCGTAATAAAACAATTGCCCGCCCACACCATCCACCGGTTGTTAAACCGCTCCGACAGCAGGGCCACTATCAGCAACGCGAACACATGGTAGAACTGGTATCGCACCCCCGTTTCAAAGACACTCAACGTCTCAGGAGATACCATCTGCTTTAACTTATGTGCGGCAAAAGCCCCCAGGACCACAGACAATACGCCCAACAGCGCAGCGACGGAAAGAAAGCTCTTATTCATTTTGTAACAATAATCTGATTAGTTCTTCTAATGTTATAGACTCCTCGTTCACTATTATATCCGCCTGTTCATAATACATCTTCCGCTCGCTCAGCTTACGGATAATATACCGCTTCAGCTCCTCATCGCTGATCTCCTTTATCAACGGGCGGCTCATCCGCTCTTTTAGCAACCGCTCCTTCAGCACATCCACCGAAGTATTCAGCCACACTACCCGCCCGCTCTTTTTCATAAACTCAATATTGTTAAAAAAACAAGGCGTCCCCCCGCCGCAGGACAGGACAAAACTCTCCTCCCGGCCCACCAGCTCTTCCAATGTCTCCATTTCCCGGTAACGGAAATACTCCTCCCCTTTTTCGGAAAAGACATCCGCAATGGACTTTTGCTCCTTGTCCACAATGAGGGAATCCAGGTCCCGGAATGGCAGCTGCAGCTTGGCCGAAAGCAGTTTGCCCCAGTGGGTCTTACCGGAGCCCATAAATCCTATTAAAAAGATTTTCATTATTTAAATGCATTCAACCCGGTGATATCCAGGCCGGTGATCAGCAAATGTACGTCATGCGTCCCTTCGTACGTGATGACACTTTCAATATTCATCATGTGACGCATAATAGGATACTCACCCGTAATACCCATCCCCCCCAACATCTGACGGGCGTCCCTCGCGATCTGTGCCGCAATCTCGCATCCGTTACGCTTAGCCATGGACACCTGGGCCGGGGTAGCCCTTTTTTCATTCATAAGGGTACCCAGACGCCAATTCAACAGTTGGGCCTTGGTGATCTCCGTGATCATTTCAGCCAGCTTTTTTTGCTGTAGCTGAAATCCACCGATAGGCCGCTCGAACTGCACCCTTTCCTTACTGTACTGTAAGGCAGTGTCATAACAATCCATTGCCGCGCCTACTACTCCCCAGGCAATACCATAACGCGCCTTCGTCAGACAGCTGAGCGGCCCCTTCAAACCCTTTATATTCGGCAGGATATTCGCCTTCGGCACCTTCACATGGTCAAATACAAGTTCGCCCGTGGCCGAAGCCCGAAGACTCCACTTCCCATGCGTCGTAGGCGTGCTGAACCCCTCCATCCCCCGCTCCACGATCAGCCCCCGCACCTCCCCCTGCTCATCCTTTGCCCAAACCACCGCCACCTGGGAAAAAGGGGCATTGCTGATCCACATCTTACTCCCGTTAAGCACCACATGGTCCCCCGCATCTTTTATATTGCTCAGCATATTGCTCGGATCACTGCCATGGTTGGGCTCCGTAAGACCAAAACAACCCAGCCACTCCCCGCTGGCCAGCTTGGGCAAAAATTTCTTCCGCTGCTCCTCGCTGCCATATTCATAGATAGGGAACATCACCAGCGACCCCTGCACCGAAGCCGTCGACCGCACCCCGCTGTCGCCCCGCTCCAACTCCTGCATCATCAGCCCGTAACTGATATAATCCAGCCCCCCACCCCCATATTCCGGGAGGATCGTAGGCCCAAAACATCCCAACTCCCCCAACTCCCGGACAATCTGCTGAGGGAACTCCGCTTTCTGCGCACAATCCTCGATAATGGGAGAAATAGACTTTTTGACATAAGCCCTCACTGATTCACGTATCAGTTTTTGCTCTTCCGTCAATAGGTCGTCCACCTGGTAATAATCCGGACTTTGAAAGACGTCTGTTTTTGCGGCCATGGGATATGATGGTTTGTGGCACTAAAGTAAGAAAAACCTGATTGTGAGCCATTAATCGCCGCTCCCCTTCACTTTTCCACTCCTCCGGATAAAGAACTCCATTGCGATCAGGGCTGCGACAAATAAGCAAACCTGTATGGATAAGCCAATAAATTCCGGCCGGACAGTGCAGTTTTCCGGGAAGCTGATCCTCCAAAGCAATCCCTTATCTCCATGAATACCAACAATATTTTGAAGGACATTCACTGAAATATGTATCCCTGCGGGCAGAGCAATACCCCTTGACCATACTGCCGCCAGGCCAAAAACAAACGACCAGACGAATGGCCCCCCAAAGGCTACATAGACACTCCACCCCATAGCAATATGGTAAAATGCAAATGCCAGTGCGATGATCAATAATGTCACCCGCAATCCGAAAACCTGGCCAAGACGCACCAGTGGATAAGACCGGAAAGCGACTTCCTCCATTATCCCCAGCGGTATGAACGTTAAGTAAGCCATCAGGACATAGCCATCCACTTTCCAGGGAATGCGTTCCAGCCTCCCACCGCCACACACCAACAGGATCAGTACGATCACAAAAAAGATACAGCTGCCCAGCAAAAAACCTTTGAAAAAACGCAAAAAAGTACCTTTCTCCCAAAATAACCGGATCGCCCTAAAGGAGCTTTTTTCCCACTTTAGAAAAAGCCAGGTTGAAAAGAATGCAGCAACGGTTCCGGATATCCAGTTGCCAAAGCCTGGAAAATGAATGTTCCCCGGGAAGAAACTGCAGATAACCCCTCCTGTTATATATACCCCGATAAAGGTCATCCAGTATAAAAGGACCCGGGCCGTCACCCTGCTGGTTTTAGTCGCATGCTTCATCATACACATTTTGGATTGAGTCAAAAATATTACCTTGAAAAGAAAATACTTTACGTCATAGGCATCTGACGTAAGAATGACGGGAAATCATATGTTTAATAAGCTATGGATCAATCAAATGAAAACTCCATTGCTGTCAGGGTTAAGGAAGGCCGCCTGAGCAAAGGGTATACACAGCAGGAATTGTCCGATTTGACCGGTATTAGTATCCGGTCTGTTCAGCGGATAGAGAACGGAGATGTAATCCCCCGGGAATATACGTTGCGCCTGCTTGCTGAACAGCTGGGATTGAAAGATATCACGCAGCTGAACTCCATCCAGGGTCAGCAGAGGGCGGCCTCATCTACCCTATCCCTTTCTCCCGTTGATCAACCCGCTGTGGATGCCACCCTCGCCCCTCATCCGCCATCGAGTGGTCAACCTCCTGTTTCTCACCGGTTAAATAAACCCCGAAGGATCATCCTTTCTGTGGGCATAGGTCTTTTTTTGATCTTAGGTACCGCCGCATTTATTGCACAATCGCCCAGGTTTCCCGAAACTGCCTTTGAAGCCTTTTGCCTCTGGTCGGTGATTACGCTGGTATATACAGTGATCCTGGTCGCCATCTGGAAATAGCTCCCCAAACCATCCTCCGAATGGGTTTTTAAGGAAAATATTTCATAATTATGCAACATGTCTTAAAAGGTTGTGTACTTATTATGGAACTGCTGAAGGCAGTTCGACCGAAGGTCAGACATTAGCCCTTTGCGGGAATAGGGCTAAATTATTAAAAAAGCCCTATTCGCGCACATAAAATGAACGCTAAAGCTGCTGGATTGGAACTAACAGAACCGATACTACATGATGAGCTGGTAGAAAGGTGCAAACGCGGGGACTCCCGGGGTTTCGCGGAGCTGTACAATAAATACTGCAAAGCCATGTACAACACCAGCCTGCGTATCGTGGGTCACACAGGGGACGCTGAAGACGTCCTGCAGGAAGCGTTTACTGATGCATTCAGATCTTTGGAAGATTTTCATTATAAGTCCACTTTTGGGGCCTGGTTAAAAAAGATTGTTATCAATAAGTCCATCAATCAGTTACGTAAAAGGAAAATGGACCTCATCGACATCGAGAAGACAAGCGTAGGCCACCTTCCCGAAGAAGATACCCTGGATGAAAAAGACATCCAGATGAAAGTGGAAGATATAAAAAAGGCAGTCCGGCTGCTGCCCAACGGTTATCGTACCGTACTTTCCCTCTACCTGTTCGAAGGCTACGACCAGGAAGAGATAGCCGAAATCCTGGGGGTGACCCACGCCACCGTCAGGACCCAGTATATGAGAGCCAAACAGAAATTATTAGCGTACATAAAACAAGGAGCATTATCATGAGTCAGCGGTTAGAACAATTCGTCAGCGACCATCGTGAAGAGTTCGATGATGAAGTGCCAGGGAAAAAGGTCTGGGAGAACATCCGGCTGGAGATGGCGCCTTCTGTACCACAAAAGGAAAAAAAGACGATCGTCGTCCGCCTCACCAGGACCTCTCTCAGCGTGGCGGCAGCCATCCTGCTGGTCATAGTAGCCGGCGTCTGGTACCTCAGCAGCCGCCCCGCAAAAGGAACACAGGGGCAAACGGAGATCGTTCAAACCACCCCTGAAACAAAACAACAGCCGGCCACAACGGGCGACAGCACGCCTTCCGTAACCGCCCCGCGCGTCACCCCGGAAAAAGATCAGCTGGCCGCAACGCCAACGCCAAAGGACAACAAGGAACCCGGTACCGCACAGCACACCGATGAGGAATCCCTCGTCAGAGAAGAAATGGTCCATTACGCCCGGCTGGTGGAGATCAAACAACAGGAAATAAAGGCTATCCAAAAGGACGAACCCTTGCTATACAAGCAATTCGCTACAGATATCAACAACCTGGACAGCGTTTTTCATAACTTGCAACAACAGCTACCTAAAAATCCCAATAAAGAACAATTGTTAGAGGCGATGAAACAGAATCTTCAGCTGCAGATGGGACTACTGAATCATCAGCTAGACATTATCAAACAAATCAATCATTCTAAAAAAACAGCATATGAAAAAGCATATAAAACTGCTTAGTTCTATATCCCTTTTTCTTGCCCTATCTCAACCGTTATTTACATTAGCCGCGGGTGGTGAGGAAGACGTAAGGAAGAAGCGGACGATCAATAAGACCTACAACGTCGGCCCTGATGATAAATTAGAGATAGAGAACCAATTTGGCAACGTACGGGTCACTACCTGGGATCAAAAACAGATCGCGGTAGATATAGAGATCGGTGTGCGCGCCTCCTCGGAAGACAGGGCAAAGGAGATCATGGACGAGCTGGATGTAAAAGAAGTACAGAGCGGCCATATCATTTCCTTCAAAACCAAAGTAGGCGAGATCCACAATAATGACGGCAGACGCCGTACAAAGGGAGAAGAAGATGACAGGTCATTCTACATCGACTATGTCGTCCGCATGCCGGCGGGCAATCGGCTGATGGTGGAGAACAGCTTTGGCAATATAGAGGTAGGCGATTTCAAAGGGCTCGCCACCCTCACCAGCAAATTCGGCAGTCTGAGCACAGGACAGCTGGACAATGTGGACGTCGTCGACGTGGAATTTGGGAAGGCCTACATCGCCGGAGTCGCCAATGGAAAAGTGATCTTCAAATATTGTAAGGAATCCAGGATCGGCAAGGTCAACGGCAATGTCAGGATCAGCAGCGAATTCTCTCACAACGTACAATTCATCGTGGCCGACAATATCCAGGACCTGGCCGTCAACGAATCCTACTCCACAGTAAGGATGGTCGTCACAAAAAGCCTCTCCGCCCAATTCGACGTCCACACCAGCTTTGGCAGCTTCCATAATGACAGCGAGTTCAATATAAGGGAAAAAAGAGAGGACCCCGACTCCGGCCCCCACTTCGATAAGGATTACAGCGGACAGGCCGGGGATGGCAAAGCTAGGATAAAGATCAAGAGCAGCTTTGGCACAGTCCGGCTCAGCTATTCAGGCTCAACGCCCGGTGACAAGGACAAAAAAGGAAAGGAGGACAAAGAGAGCAAAGAAGACAAGGACGACGAGAAAACCACCTGAGCACCTGGTTGATTATCTTATCTTGCATGAAAGTCATAACATGCAGGGTACATTCGATACGACACTGGAATTCGCACAACGAAAAGACCGGGAGGACGAACTGGAAAAGTTCCGCTCCCGGTTTTATTTTCCTCGTAAACCAGCCGCCCCTTCCGAAGACGCCATCTATTTCTGCGGGAATTCCCTGGGCCTGCAGCCAAAAGACGTAGAATCAGCCATCCGCCAGGAGCTCAAAGACTGGCAGGATCTGGGTGTCGGCGGCTATATGCAGGCCCAAAACCCATGGCTCACCTACCAGGAACCCTTTAGAAAACCCCTCTCCCGGCTCACCGGGGCATTGGAAGAAGAACTCACCGTCATGAATGCCCTCACCGTCAACCTTCACCTGCTCCTCCTCTCCTTTTATCATCCCGATACAGCCCGTTATAAGATCATCATGGAGGCCGGCGCCTTTCCTTCCGACCAATACGCGGTGGAAAGTCAGGTGAAATGGCACGGTTTTTCTCCGGAGGACGCTATCATAGAGGTCAGCCCCCGGGAAGGAGAAAAACTCCTTAGGGAAGAAGATATCCTCTCCGCCATCGACAAGCACCGCGATAACCTCGCCCTCGTGCTGTTCGGAGGTATCAATTATTACACAGGCCAGCTTTTCGACATCGCAGCCATCACCACAGCCGCGCATAAGGCAGGGGCCTTCGCCGGGTTCGATCTCGCACATGTGGTAGGGAACGTTCCCTTACAATTACACGACTCTGATGTGGACTTTGCCGTATGGTGCTCCTACAAATATCTCAATGGGGGACCCGGCGCCGTCGGCGGCGCCTATGTGCATGAACGCTATGCCCATAACAGGGACCATATCCGGCTGGGCGGATGGTGGGGAAATGAAGAGGCTACCCGCTTCAAAATGGAAAAAGGCTTTATCCCAAAACCTACAGCCAGCGGATGGAACCTGAGCACAAACCAGGTCTTTAATATGACCGCATTAAAAGCTTCCCTTCGCCTTTTTGACGAAGCAGGCATGGAAAGGCTAAGGGCCAAGAGCATGGAGCTTACAAACTATCTCTCCTTTTTGTTACAACAGCTGCCCAACCTCCGCTTTGACATCATCACTCCCATCGATCCTGCAAAAAGAGGGGCGCAGCTTTCCCTCTATTTCAAAGAACAGGGAAAGGCCATCCATCAAAAAATGATCGAGGCCGGTATCATCGTGGATTACCGTGAACCCGGGGTCATAAGGGTAGCCCCGGCCCCCCTGTATAATTCATTTGAGGATGTCCACAGGTTTTATCATATATTAGCCCTTTTTCAATAGGACGCATGATTACACGGACCTTGCCAAAACCTCCCCGGCTTAATTTCGCCGCTCATCTTACGCTGCTGGTGATCATCGCCCTGATAGGGGCCGTACTGTTGGGGTACTTCTATCCCGCCACAGCCGTAAAGACCAAATGGATGGGAGACTGGTTCATCGCCGTTATAAAGGTCTTCATCCCCTTCGTTATCTTCTTTACCATCGTCCCCGGCATCAGCGGCATGAGCAACCTGAAGAAAGTAGGACGTATAGGGATAAAATCCCTCATCTATTTTGAAGTGATCACCACCATTTCTCTTGCCATCGGCATCCTGCTGGCGATCCTTATTAAGCCGGGTAAAATAAACAAGACCGGGCTGCCCATCCAGGACGCCTCGAAATATACCCAAAAAGGGGCGGCA
Source organism: Chitinophagaceae bacterium (assembly GCA_017307755.1). Classification (GTDB taxonomy): domain Bacteria; phylum Bacteroidota; class Bacteroidia; order Chitinophagales; family Chitinophagaceae; genus Puia. Next base: position 391,020 of record JAFKGQ010000006.1, read on the forward strand.
CATATCAATTGGGTAGAGTTCTTTCTGAACAATCTCACCCTGCAGATCCTGGTGCTGGCCATTATTGTGGGAATTGCCGTAAGCCTCAGCCGTCATAGAGAGAAGGTCCTCGCTTTTATGGACCCTGTCACACAATGGGTCTTCTGGCTCTTAAAGATCGTGATGCTCCTGGCGCCCCTGGGGGCATTCGGCGGTATGGCCTCCACCATTGGTAAATATGGGATAAGGACACTGATCCCTCTGGGTAAATTAATGATCACTATGTACAGCACAATGGCGGTATTTATCATCGTAGTGCTGGGATTGATCCTCCGCTATTTCAAGCTCAATGTCTTTACCTATCTGAAAAATATAAAGGAAGAGATCCTCATCGTACTCGGCACCTCCTCCTCGGAAGCCGCCCTGCCTTCGCTGATGAACAAGCTGGAAAAGATGGGATGCAGCAAGTCCGTGGTAGGACTCGTCGTCCCCACCGGTTATTCCTTCAACCTGGATGGTACTTCCATCTATCTTTCCATGGCCGCCATCTTTCTGGCGCAATTATACAATGTACAGCTGACGACTGGCGAAATGCTGACCATCCTGGGCATACTCATGGTTACTTCAAAAGGCGCGGCAGGCGTCACTGGCAGCGGTTTCACCGTACTGGCTTCCACCCTTACCGCCATTCAAAAAATTCCCGTGGAAGGACTGGCCGTACTGCTGGCCGTGGATAAATTTATGAGCGAAGCAAGGGCCATCACCAACATCATCGGAAATGGCGTCGCCACACTGGTGATCTCCAGGTCCGAGAATGAGTATCATCCCAATACCTCATCCCCACTTGCCGATAAGCCCGCACATACATTAGAAATACAGAGATAACGTAGAGCCGCTGATAGAATAAGTGATCAGACTCTCCAGGTTAAAGATCAGACTGCTGCCGTTCAATACAGTGATAGTCCCATCATCATTCAAGCGTTCATTAGTTCCCATGCTTCGTATATTGCCGCTGGCATAATCATAGACATATACTTGCGAAATAGTTTGATTACCCAGGTCAGTCTTGAGCCTCGCCGCCATCAGCTCCCCCTGGGTCGGACTGATCTGCTCTTTTTTACAGGAAGAAAATAAAACGAAAGAAAATACAAAAAGAATAAAGATTTTGAGGAAACGTATCATAAGTAGGTTTTGCGACAAAATACGCAGCCCCCTTCATCTGATAAATACCTGCAGGCTTTTTAACCACCTTTTAACCGAATCATTTCAGATACCCGCTCATCTCATCCGCATACGCTCTCGCCCTCGCACCTGCCGCCTCCGCAAAATCTTCTCCTTTGGAAGAAAAAATGATATCCCGGCCTACATTCACCAGCAACCCTACCTCTTTATTCATGGCCTTGATAGAGATCTCCCGCAGGCTGCCTCCTTGTGTCCCTACACCCGGCACCAGATAAAAATAATCCGGTGTCAATTTGCGGATATTTTCAAACCATTCCGGCTGCGTAGCCCCCACCACAAACATCAGATTCTCCGGGCTCGCCCATCCCCTGGCCGTCCGCAGCACTTTTTCATATAACAACCCTTCCCCCGCCGGCTGCAGTTCAAAATCCGCCGCACCCGTATTGGAGGTCAACCCAAGCAATATGGTCCATTTATCCTTATACTCCAGGAAAGGCAGGACACTGTCAGATCCCATATACGGCGCCACCGTAATAGCATCAAATGCCATCGTCTCGAAAAAGGCCTTCGCATATTGTGAGGAAGTATTGCCGATATCCCCTCTCTTGGCATCGGCGATCTTGAAATGATCCCGAGAAATATAATTCGTCGTCCGCTCCATCGCTTCCCAACCCTTCACCCCTCCCGCCTCATAAAAGGCGGTATTGATCTTGTACGCCACGCAATAATCCCTGGTGGCATCAATGATCCGGCGGTTGAACTCAAATACAGGATCCGAAAAGGAAAGAAGATGGGGAGGGATCTTGGTGACGTCAGTGTCGAGCCCGACACAGAGATAGGATTTTTTTTTACGTATCTGTTCCGTTAATTCCTGGCGTGTCATTGCCCAAAATTAGTTTTTTTCTTCATTTCTTCCGCCACGCCTTTTGTAACATCATCCCCCTTCTCTAATTCACCCACCACATTGTGATAACTTGTTTCATCCCGGTTCTGGCTCAGCTTATAAGCAGCCTGCATCTCATCGATGGATATCTTAAACCCTACGATGCCCCGGAAATTCTCATGATAGACCTTCTCCGGTATCTCCTCCACCTTCACCGGCTGTGGCATGGGATGTTCGTAATAATCCACCAACCTCCGCAATGCCCCATGTAATTCATCGCCTTCCACGATCTTCACGGTCCCGTATACATGCACGGCAATATAGTTCCACGTAGGGACATTCATCTGCGTATACCATCGGGGAGAAATATAGGCATGCGGCCCATGGAAGATCACCATCACCTTCGCTCCATCCGTCAGGGCATACTTCTGCTCGTTGCCTCTGGAAATATGTCCCATGAGCACATCGCGGCCATCGGCATCTTTTTCCAGCAATAAAGGGATATGCGTACCGGCAGGGGTCCCGTCTTTTACACTCACCAGGATCCCAAAGGAATTTTCCCGTATAAAATCATGGATCTTTTCCTTGTCTTTTTCTTCGTATCGTCTGGGTATATACATCTAAGCCACCACTTCCGCCACCCGCTCAGCCCGCATATTTGCATTCAGCATAGCGATACTGCGCGCCGCATTACCGGCAAAGTCGGAAAAAGCCTTTTTTGTCACCGCGTCATCGCTCATCATGATAGGCACGCCTGTATCACCGCCTTCACGAATACTTTGTACCAGTGGTATCTGCCCCAAAAAAGGGATATCGTATTCTTCAGCCAGCTTTCTCCCTCCTTCCTTGCCAAAAATATAATATTTGTTCTCGGGCAATTCCGCCGGGGTGAAATAACTCATATTCTCCACCAGCCCGATGATGGGGATCTTTAATTGCGCCTGACCAAACATCGCGATCCCTTTCTTGGCATCCGCCAGCGCCACATCCTGGGGAGTCGTGACGACGATCACACCCGTCACCGGCGCCGTCTGTAATAACGTCAGATGAATATCCCCCGTGCCGGGAGGCATATCGATCACCAGGTAATCCAGTTGGTCCCAGGCTACATCCGTTATAAATTGACGGATAGCGCTGCTGGCCATCGGCCCGCGCCATACCACCGCATTCTTTTCATCCACCAGCAACCCGATGCTCATCAGCTTGATGCCATATTTTTCCAACGGCACGATCAGCCCTTTTCCCCCTTCTCCCCCACTGGTCATCATAGGCCGCTCGCCCCTTACGCCAAACATGATGGGAACGCTGGGGCCATAAATATCCGCATCCATCAACCCCACTGAAGCGCCCCCCCTGGCCAGAGCCAGCGCAAAATTGGCGGCAACGGTACTTTTCCCTACTCCACCCTTGCCGCTGACAACGGCTATGACATTCTTCACCTTGGGCAACAACGATTGGGGTTGTATATCTTTCCGGTTGGTGCTGGTATTGGCAGTAAACTTTACGTTCACAGTGGCATCCTTGTTCACCAGCAGCCTGACGGCATTTATGCAGGCATTTTTTATGTGATCCTTCATAGGACAGGCAGGCGTAGTAAGCACCACCGTAAAAGAAACATAATTCCCGTCAATTTCCAGGTCTTTCACCATGTTCAACGTAACAATGTCCTTCCCCAGATCAGGTTCCTGTACGTTGCTTAAAGCCGCTAAAACTTTTTCCTGGGTCATGCGCAAGATTTTGTTAAAAACTTTATTTTGAGACAAAATTAACCAATGACCCCCTTACTTTGTTTACTATTTAAGGTTTAAACTATAATTTTGAAGGCCTTGCCGCGGAATTGCCGGATCCGGTCTGCGTGACGCAAAAAGTTCGCTGAATGAAAAAATTTTTACTATACATTTTGATCTTTTCCGCACCTTTTGCAGTGCATGCCCAGTTTGATAAACTCAAAGACTCCGTGGTCGAATTATACGGGGTCGTCATGACCGCCGACAGCCTGAAAGGTATCCCCGCCGTAAGCATCGTCGTAAAAGGACACAATCACGGCACCTATACCAACGACCAGGGCGTATTTTCCATCGTAGTGATCAAAGGCGACCAGGTGGAATTCTCCAGCATAGGCTATAAGCCCGTCCTTGTCAATATCCCCGATACATTCCATGGTAATCAATATAGTATCATACAATTGATGGTACAGGACGCCCAATACCTGCCCGCTACCATCATCAAGCCCAGACCCACACGGGAACAATTCGAACGGGACTTTGTCAATACCCCCGTCCCGGATGACGGTATAGAGATAGCCCGGAAGAACACAGATGCCGCCAAACGAAGGATACTCGCCAGGAGCCTGCCGGCCAGCGCCGGCGAAGCCGCCAGCCGCTATTTGTCACAACAGGCCACCCGTTACTATTACCAGGGGCAGGCGCCGCCTCAGAATATCTTCAACCCTGTCGCCTGGGCCGATTTTATACAGGCCTGGAAACGAGGGGATTTTAGAAATAATAACTAACTGATCCAGCTTAACATATGAACAAAATTGCAGTCGTCGGCGCCGGTACCATGGGTAATGGCATCGCTCACGTTTTCGCCCAGAATGGGTTCATTGTCAATCTTATAGATACCAACTCCACCCAGTTGGACAAGGCTTTGCAAACCATCTCCCGCAACCTGGACAGACAGGTGGCCAAAAGCCTCCTCACCGAAGAGGTCAAAACCTCCACCCTAAAAGCCATCACCACCCACACCGACCTCAAAACAGGCGTAAAAGAAGCCCGGCTAGTCGTAGAAGCCGCCACAGAGAACACGGAGATAAAGCTCTCCATATTCCGCCAGCTGGATGAACACAGCCCCAAAGACTGCATACTGGCCTCCAATACATCTTCTATTTCCATCACAAAGATCGCCTCCGTAACCCGGCGTCCCTCATCCGTCATCGGCCTGCACTTTATGAACCCCGTCCCCGTCATGAAGCTCATAGAGATCATCAACGGCTATGCCACGGACAAGGAGGTCACCCGGCAAATGGTGGAGATCGCCGGACAACTGGGAAAGATCCCCTGCGTAGTCAATGACTACCCCGGCTTTATCGCCAATCGCATCCTGATGCCCATGATCAACGAGGCCATCTGTAGCCTCTTTGAAGGCGTCGCCGGCGTACAGGAGATCGATACGGTAATGAAACTGGGGATGGCCCACCCCATGGGGCCTTTGCAACTGGCAGACTTCATCGGGCTGGACGTCTGTCATTCCATCCTGAAAGTATTACACGACGGTTTTGGCAACCCGAAGTACGCCCCTTGTCCGCTGCTCACCAATATGGTGACGGCCGGCTACCTGGGCGTCAAATCCGGTGAAGGCTTCTATACCTATACGCCCGGCAGCAAGGACCTGGTGGTCAGCGGGCGGTTTACTGCGTCCGCTTGACCTTGAAGCTGCCCGTCATGGGATAAGAGGGCCAGGCTTGGTTGGAAGAATCTACTACCGTACCGCTGAGCGTTCCCGTAATAAATTCATTGATGTTGCCAAATTGGGAAACCGTGCATTGGACATTATTATTACCTTGATAGAAAGCGCGGTTCGGAGTATTAAGGTAAAGACGGCCGGTGGAGTAAGGCCCCGTTCCCGACAGGCTGTTAATCCTGAATCCTATCATATTACCCGCACTGCCGTTCTTAAATGTAGCCCAGAAATAACTGTAAGTACCCGAAACATAATAATTCACCGAATCCGGGGGAGCGCTTACCATATAGGTCTTGCCATCCACTGTAATGCTGATAAATTGATCGAAGACGGTGCCACAGGCTGTCAGCTGGCCTGCATCCGTATTACCTGTATCCGCGGACAAGCTGGTAATACTGCCCTGCTGTAGCGTTTTATAATCGCCCGCCACCAGCTTTACCGTTGTGGTCGAAACAACGCATCTTGTAACACTCACGCTAAACGCTCCCTTTCGGACAGCCCCCCTGTAATTCAACCCGTCCACTACTACACCCACAAACCCGCTGTCGACAGCCGTTCCACTACAATCTACCACCTTACCCGAAAGCGTAAGCGATCCTATATCGCTGCTGACAGTTATCGTACCCAGATCCTGGTCCGCCAGCGCAGGTCCGACATTGGCGCCCGAGAGTACGCTCCCGCAGTTGCTGATCACCTCCAGCTTCAACATCTGTCCCTTCGGGATAAGTCCCGACACAAAGCCCGTAGCATCCGTATAGCCGGACGTTGTCCCGTACGTGGGCGAGGTCAGCTGTACACGCATATAGGTCAGCGGATTGCCATGCTGGTCCTTCAGCCGTAACTTGAGATTGACAGCACCCGTCGGCGCATCAAAGTTCCACCAGGTAAAATGAGAAGTGTGACCGCAATATTGATCCCCCTGACGACTGGCCATCCCCTGCTCGATCCACCTCCCGGTAGTATCATTGAAATACCACAAAGGAATGACGGCAGGTGCGGTTGCTTTCAAGACATCCGGTATCTTCATGCTGATATAAGCCTGTTTTCCGGCGGCGATCTGCAGTTTCTCCCCTCCGTCACCTTGCAGCTCAACCACCATCATACCAAATGATTGCAGCATCGTCTCTTTCCCGCTGGTGTCGATGCCACGCAGATCGCCCGGCATATGTTCCGCCCTGTCCTTTCCCGAAGGGTCCAGGTACGCCGCATACACATGCACCGTTCCCGTATAAGGGGCATTTGTGGCGGCATTCACGACAGAAGACGCATCAAAAGCAACGGTATCACCCGTTTCAACAACGACATTCCCCCCGCTGGAAGCGCTAAAAGCCCCCTTCGAAGTACGGGGTATCAATGTGATGGAAATAAAATTGGAGCTCGCCGCAGCGGTGAGGATGCTGCGGGAACCAGTAAAATACCCCTGTTTGACCACTTTCACATAGCCAAACCGCGAAGACATGGATATATCGTTGAACTGAAAGACCCCATTCTCATCCGTTGTCGTGCTGGCCGTGCCGCTGGTGACCGCAGCACCCTGCACAGGAAGACCATTCTCATCCAAAACACGCCCCTGGACACTGGCAGTCACAGTTTTATCCTCCGGCAGCTCGCCCGAAGGGGGGACCGTGTCATCCTTATACTTGTTACAGGAATAGATAGCCGCAGAGACAGCGGCAAGTAAGATAAAGATCAGGGTCAGGCGGTAGTTTCTCAAGGGATATCGATTTGGTTGAAGGGATTATAACGGTCAAACCCTATCCCAAAGTATACTCAGATCAGCCTTTTACAGCCGACACCTCCACATTTCGTAATTCTTTTAATATGTAACTTATTTCTGTAAAACGATTACGGGGCACAGCCACCGTCATACTACAAAAAAGTTGCATTTCCTGCCGCACCATCCGCCCATTGTATTGTTTCACCACCCGCATGACCTCATTCAGCTGTGTATAATCAAACTGTACCACCAGTTCCTGCTCCACCTGACGCTGCACCAGCGGAGTTGTTTGTAAGGCCAGGGCCGCAGCAGACTTATAAGCATTGATCAGACCCGGCACGCCTAATAAGGTCCCTCCAAAATAACGAACGACTATTACAAGTACATTCACCAGCTCTTTACTGTCTATCTGACCCAATATAGGTCTTCCCGCCGAACCGGACGGCTCTCCGTCATCACTGACCCGGAAGGTATTTCCGTCCAATCCCAGCCGGTAAGCAAAACAATGGTGCGTTGCCTTGGGATGTAGCTTTTTCACTTCATTCAATTTTTCCTTAAAACCATCCACACTGCCGATGGGAAAAGCATACCCAATAAATTTACTCCCCCTGTCCTTAAATTCCGCCGAGGCCTCTTTCTCTATCGTAAAATAAAAATCCTGTTCTGCCATGTTTTATTATAAATGTCCAGCCCCGGCAATATTCCGCGGGCGATAATAACTGATCACATCTGAAAAAAGCCGCTGCTGGGACACCAGCTCTTCCCCGGATAACACCGGTGAAGCCAGCCCGTCGGGTAATTGTAAGGTTTCGTTCGTAATGATCCGCGCTTCATCCCAATATCCTTCGTCGATAAAAGACTGCAACACCGCCGCTCCACCCTCCACCAGTACGCTCGATATCTTCAGCTGATACAAAGCCACCGCCAGCTGATGTACCAGGCTGCTATCCCCCGCCAGCTGATAATACTGCAGGTTTCCCCGCTCCTCATGCCGCATCAGGTTAAAGACCACCGTCCTCACCTGCCCGTCGAATACCCGTAAGGACGAAGGCAGGCTCAAATCCCTGTCCATCACCAGCCGGATGGGGTTCGGGCCCTTCCATAGCCGCACCGTCAATGAGGGATCATCCATGAGGGCCGTATTCGTCCCCACCAGGATCGCAGCCTCTTCCCCCCGCCATTTATGCACCAGTCTGTTTGTATATTCATTGGATATCAATACCCGGTCCTTCCCGCCTCCCGAGATCCTCCCATTCATGCTTTGCGCCCATTTCAACACGATATAAGGCCGGTGATATATATTAAAAACAAAAAAACGTTTGTTCAGGTCAACACACTCCTTTTCCAATACACCTACCTCCACCGATATGCCGGCGGCCCGCATTTTCTCGATGCCCTTCCCATCCACCTGCGGGAACGGGTCGCGGCAGCCCACCACTACACGGGGTATCCGCTCCCTGATGATCAGGTCCGCACAGGGCGGTGTCTTACCAAAATGAGCGCAGGGCTCCAACGACACATAAATAGTAGACTGGGGAATAAGCCTTCTGTCCTCCTCGCTCACCGAAGCAATGCAATTCACTTCCGCATGAGCCTGGCCATACAGCCGGTGATACCCTTCCCCGATGATCCGGCCCTCATGCACCAGCACAGCTCCCACCATGGGGTTAGGCGCAACATGTCCGGCCCCCAGCCGGGCCAGCTCCAAACAGCGATGCATATATATTTCAGGGGAATTCAAGCCGTAAAAATAACCTATTTTTAGGTATGGACATACAACAAGCGCAAAGGGAATTACTCGCCCGCTTAACCCCACTCTACGGTGAAAGAGAAGCCGCCCAGATAGGCGATCTGGTAATGGAAAATATCACAGGGAAAAAAAAGATTGACCGCCTGTTGAATAAAGATGTCCTTCTCAGCCCTGTACAGACAGATATCTTTCATCAATATATCTTTGGCTTGTCAAAGCACCAGCCCGTCCAATATGTTCTGCAGGAAAGCTGGTTCTGCGGAATGAAATTTTATGTGGACCAGCACGTCCTTATTCCACGCCCCGAAACAGAAGAACTGGTGGAATGGGTAACCGCAGATATCGCCGCAGCTCCTGTCACCGCCCCCCTCTCCATTCTGGATATAGGCACAGGCAGCGGATGTATCGCCATCGCCCTGAAAAAACGCCTGCCAAAAACGCTTGTCCATGCCTGCGATATCAGCCCCGAAGCTCTGGCGGTTGCCCGCCGCAATGCCGGCGCCCTGGACGCCGACATCGACTTCCTCCAGTTGGATATCCTGGACAGCAGTCAGTGGATAGGCCTGCCGGCCCTGGACCTCATCGTCAGCAATCCGCCATATATCCCTGTAAAGGAAAGATCCATCATGTCCCCTCACGTGGTCGACCACGAACCTCACCTGGCCCTCTTTGTAAAGGATGACAACCCCGGTGTCTTCTACCAGGCCATCGCCCGGCTGGGCCAGGAAAGATTACCCCCCGGAGGATCTCTCTACGCGGAGATCCACGAAGATCTGGCCGGACTGGTGGTAGGCATTTTTAAAAAAGCTGGCTATCAGGATATTACAGTACGAAAAGATATGCAGGGCAAGAACAGGATGGTAAAAGCAACAAGGTAACATTAAAATATTTTAATACCTACCCGAACCACTATAGTTTTGCGCGGCATTTATCCGACCGTTTATGTATAAAAGACCTTGTTTTGTCGCCGCACATATTCTCTTAGCTTTTTTCCTGACGATCCTGCAGACATCCGCCCAATCCAATGGTGCTGATGAACTGTTAAAAGATTCCGGGTGGAGCTATCACTTCCAGTTCACCGGCATCGTGCAGGGACATCCCACCTTCCACGCTCCCTACAACGGGCAGAACAGTCTCAAGCCCGAACATGAACGGGCCTACTCCGTCACCTCCACCGCCTACCTGGGCCGGCGCCTCTGGAAAGGGGCCGCGATCTATTTCAACCCTGAGATGGCCGGCGGCAAAGGTATTGGCAGCACCCTGGGTATCGCAGGCTTCCCCAACGGTGAAACCTTCCGCATAGGCAACCCCGAACCCACCGTATACGTGGCAAGAATTTTCCTTCGACAGCACATCAGCCTGGACAAGGATCATTTCGAAGACCTTATGAACGATGCAAACCAGGTGACTGAACGAGTCTCCACGTCCAGGATCACGCTGACAGCCGGCAAATTCTCCGTGGGCGATTTTTTTGACAACAGCAGTATCAGCCATGATCCCCGCAGTGATTTTATGAACTGGGCCTTTATGAACAATGGCGCATATGACTATGCCGCCAATACCCGCGGTTATACCTACGGCTTTGTTGCCGAATACGTCCGGCCCGGCTGGACCCTGCGCCTGGGCACCGCACTGGAGCCAACCTTCTCCAACGGCCCCGAGCTCGACTGGCATTATACCCACACCAACAGCGAAAACCTCGAGCTGGAAAAAAGATATTCCCTGCACGGACATAAAGGGACCATCCGTTTGCTCACATTTTACAACGTCAACAAAGGTCCAAAATATCAACAGGCCATCGCCACCAAACAAAATGGCACAGACACCAGCATGGATGTCATCTATGGAAAAGAGTACGGTAATAAAAAATACGGTTTTGGCATCAACGCGGAGCAGGAGTTCAGCAATATCGTCAGTGCCTTCTTCCGGCTGGGATGGAACGATGGGAAAAATGCTACCTGGGCTTTTGCCGAGATCGATAACACCATCAGTGGCGGGATCCGCATCTATGGCAACAACTGGAAAAGATCGTCGGACAACATCGGCGTCGCCTTACTATCCAACGGGATTTCCAAAGACCACAGGGACTTTCTGGCCGCCGGAGGATATGGGTTCATGATAGGGGACGGACAGCTGCCTCATTACAGCCGGGAGAATATCGCGGAGCTATTCTATCAATGCAAACTGTTCTATAACCTCTGGATTACGCTAGATTACCAGTTCGTGGATCATCCGGCATATAACCAGGACAGGGGGCCTGTACATGTGTTCTCTGGAAGAGCACATATAGAGTTTTGAACCCCCTGCCTGGTAAGACACATCCCCTGTGACCTGTCTGAGTTAGAATATTATTTTTTGTGAATAAGCCACCCGCCCTTTGACAAGCACAAAAATTACCTGTATACTTCCCTTCTGGGCTGAAGCCGTGGATATCCCGATCGTATTACCACCTCTGTTAAGTTGAACATTTTTATCCCAGAGACGCTGCCCGGAAAGACTATACATGACAATGTCTGCCTGACAATCCATCCCAGCATTGACCACCAGGGACGCTGCTCCCGAGCCAGGTGAATTGCCTGCCAGATAAAAGCTTTGCAACTCATCCGCCTCCGCGGTCACGATCACGACACCCGAATAATACACCTGCCCGTTCTTGCCGATGGCTTTGATCCGGTACCTGTTATTACCCGGCAAGGGATCGCTGTCCATGAATGATAGGGATCCGGCACTCCCGCCATCATTCAACACGGTACCGACAGGCTTGAATCCATCACTCCCCGCATATCTCTCGATCTCATAGACGCTGGCCAGGTCCGGGTTGCGATCCTCCCAGGTCAGCCGGATCAAATTATTTTTATAGACACCCCGCACGATCAGCTCTTCAGTCGATAGAATAACAAAATCATACATAGAGATAGGTTTTAAAATAGTATCCTTACATCCATTCCTTTTTTCTGTTACGATCAGCCGGTAAGTCCCCCAAACACCGTTGGTATCTACAGTCCTTGGGTTCTGAATGGCGGAGGCAAAACCCGACGGCCCGCTCCAATCCCACAATAATCCCTGCGATCCGCCAAAGGGAGTTAAATAATTACTGGCGCTGGTATTTCCCCCGTATAACTGCAGGTAGGAAAAATTCCCCACCAGCGAGACGAAAATAGAGGCGACAGGCGGGAAAGTATCGATGGGTATGACAACGGTATCCTTTCTCGTAGCCGGGCATCCCACCGCGGGGGAAGCAGACACGATATAAGTACCGGGCTTGGTAATACTCAGTTGCGAACTGTCCCCATTGGAGCCCGCAATATTCCCATTCGCCGTCTGCCAGGTATAATAGCCCGCCGTAGTATTGTTTGTGATCTGTATAGTCCCCGTTGTCTTGTTGCAACGCAGGGTGTCCGGCGTCAATGAATAATCCATCACAGGGTTCTGTACGAAGGTCAGCGGAGTAACAAAATCCTGCATGTTGGAGGCAAACGAATTGGACGACCGGGATTTAAAGAATATGTTGGAGAACAGGGCCTGACAGGGACTTAACCCAGTGGCAGTATACAAGGCCGGATCTACGCCGATCCTCGTCAGGTTCAGCCCCATCTCGATAAATTGCAAGGTTTGGTATTGCGCGCCCCAGGTTTTGTTCGAAAGCTCCGTTCCCCAGGGAGTCGCATAGGTCGTATCCTGCGTGGCCATCGCAGAATAATTGGCGATGCCGGCCCCAAAATTCGTGGCGCCCGCTTTGGATAAGATCGAAGCATAGCCAAAGGCGGGAGACACCGTGGCGCCATCGAAGTTCGCGCCGAATTTGAAGTACGCAGGCGAGACGGTTGTAAAAGTCGTACTGCTTACCCAGATGCGTACATCTACCACGGGAGGTGCGCCGGGACTATAATTGACAGCCAGGATCAGATCCCCCGTTTGCACGATATTCCCGCTGGCATCGAATAGCCATTGCGTGTGACCTGCGTCCGTTCCGGCGCTGGTAAATCGGCCGGTTGTCCTGCTGTAACTAAAATTCTTTTTGTATAATTCTATATCGAAATACCTCGATCCGGAAGTTCCAACAGTGGATACGCCGGTAAAAAGCCATAGGGAATCATACACGCTGGTGCCATCCCTGCGCATATGGGCAAAGACATCCACGAGGTCGTTCTTGTCGGGGAAATTGGTGCTGCCGCCGGCCCAAACACCCGGATTATCCCCATTCTTACTGGCAATGGTAAAGGCAGTAGAATCCGTCAAAGGATTTGTTGCGATATAATCCCTTCCATATACGGCATCCAACCATAATTTTCCGCCCACCTTGGAATAAAGCATTGTAGACATCCTTTTATTAAAACCTATATTGGCGCCTCCCTGCAGCAACGATAAATAGCTGGCCGCATTGGAAGTGTCGATCACATTGTAGCCCGACAGCGAGGGGGAGAACCAGTCATCGCTGGCGACAGATCCCGTCAGCAAACCATATTTCATATAGTTGCTCCGCGTGTCGGCATCCACCCCGAAATTGGCATAACGGCCGCCATTGCTCAATTGGGAAAGCACCGGCAATGGCGACAAACTCACCACAAGCAGAAAAAGGGTAACAGTGTATTTCATAGCAACGGATTTTATATATCGATCTTCTCAATCCACTATTCCCGTATATGGGGAATGATCCGGACATAAAAAGAGTTCCTTTTCACGCCCGGATCGGTAAGGATCTAAAAACGGACCTACTTCTTTTGCAAGGTCACCGATCCGGCATTCGTCACAACACCGGTGCTTACAGTCACCTGGAACGCAGTATCCTTATAGGTCGAATCCTGGGCATGGAACAACAGGTTCCAGGTACCGGCATTCACACCGCCAAAGAAGTAATACCCGGTGGCCGTATCAGGCAAGGCCAACAGCGTATCCGCACCCTGAGCAGCCCACACCTCTGGTCTGGCTCCCGAAGGCAGGACAAATCCCTTTATGCTGCCCCCGATGGCCTCCGTATAGGTCCGGATAACAGGCTTCAGAATGTATTTTCCGTTACCTGTCGCTACAATAGATCGGCTCGCGTCAAAGTCGATCCAGAGACGATAGACAATCCCACCCGTCAATGTTGCATGGATGTTGAACTTCAATCCCGACTGTTGTGCGGAAGGGGTTTTCAAATTATAAGATTGTCCGTCTATTACTACTGAGTTGTTGTCACCGAGGACCAGGCGCATCTGGGACAATTTCCCCGCCGGAAGATCGGTTGCGGCAAGTACCGTATCGACCCCGTTCTTAAAATCCAGCAAGTTGTAGATCCCGGGACGAAGAAGAGGCAGTGTCTGCCATCCCGAACTGGCGCCGCTGTCTGAACTGACGTTGACCTCTACCCGCTGTACATCGATATAGACAGCATCATAAGGCGAAGGGGCATCCGTCAACCTGACTTCCAGGTGCCCGGTGCCGCCATTACTGCTACTGCTGTTCTTATTACAGGAGATAAAAACAATGATGCCGGTCACTAAGGCTGTAAAAAACAAAAAAGACCGTCTTACACTTGGTTGTTTCATGAGAATACGTTTTTCTCATATAAGACAGAGAAAAACGCCCATGGTCCTAGCGGCGTCTCAGTTTAGTTAGATTAAAATTTTAAATTATACGTAATACTCGGTATGACAGGGATAAAAAGAAGCTGTTTGGCTATTATTTTTCTCGTAGAAGGATCGATCGTCCGGTAGACGAACGAATTATTTTGACGGGCGTAAACATTGTACACGGAAAAGATCCACTCCGTCTCCAGCACCCGTCGGCCCGTATTTCTGCTCTTTGTATAATGGATGCTCAGGTCCAGCCGGTTGTAGGGGCTTAGCCGGTAATTATTAACGATAACGTCCCATGCGCCGCTCTGGCCAAGGGGCCTGCCTCTTCCCCTGCCTCTTCCCCGGTTGCCCGCATACAACGGGTTGCCTCCGTCAGCATTAAAAGTCGAATCAGGACTAAGACTGAACGCCCGGCCGCTGGCGATAAGGAAATTGGCAGCCACCTTCCAATGGGTATTAAGAGCATAGGCAGTCGAGACATTCAGCATATGTCTCCTGTCATAAGCAAAAGGAAATGTCTTGCCCTCGTTTAAGGAATCGAATTGCTGATAGGCATACGCCAGCGTATAAGCCAGCCACCCCGTCCATTTCCCCCTGTTCTTTCGGACAAAAAGCTCGCCGCCATAACTCCAGGCTTTCCCAAAGATCAGTTGGTTCTCTATGGTGTTGTCGATGACGGCGCTATCCCCTCCCCCGCCAAACAACAATTGGTTCTTCATACGCTTGTAATAAAACTCCAGGCTCGTCTGAAAAATATTCTCCGAAAAGTTTTTAAATAGCCCCGCGGTAACTTCCTGGGAGGATTGCGGACGGACCAGGCTGCTGCTGCCGATCCATACCTCCGCCGGAAAGGCCGAATTATAGCTCTGCACCAAATGGATATACTGATGCACGTTCGCATAAGAGACTTTTATACTCGTAGCCGGATCAAGCAGATACAATAGGGATAGCCTGGGTTCGATGGAAAAATAGTTTGCACCCGTCTTGTAATACAACGGCGCCCTTACCCCCACGGTTACCTGCAGCCGCTCGCCGAATTTCATAGCATCGCTGACATAGACGGCTGCGCGGCCGGCCGTCTTGGGCGGTATCCCGTCGGGTACGATCGCACCGGAGCCCGCGGTAGAAGCCTTCCCTGACAACGTTGCAGGATACATGGTCTGGTATAAATAGTCCGCCCCCACGTTTATTTTATGCCCCGGGGACAGGTACCAGGTAAGGTCCGTTTTTGCATTTATATCCCGGATACCCGAATACAATTGCGCAAAATATCCTTGTTGTATGGCAGATAACCACTGATGATAATGATTATACTCCAGGGAAGTATTGGAAAATAATTTCCCGGAATACTGATGGTTCCATCGCATGGAAAAGGCGGAATTGCCAAAATGCATGGAATAATCGATCCCCGTGACATCCGAGGGATTGCTGGAATAGGTGTTATTATCCCTTCCGTTGTAAAAACTTAGGAACAGGCGGTCCCTGGAGGACACCTGGAAGTTCAGCTTGGCATTGACATCATAAAAATAATAGTTGCTAAAATAATTCTTATGAAGAAAAGGGTGCAGCAATACGTCTGTGGTGCTTCTGCGTCCGGAAATAAGAAAGGACGATCTCCCCGGCTGTAGTGGTCCATAAAGTGTTACGCCCGATGAAACGCTCCCCATCTGACCCACACCGCCAAACTCCTGGTTGCTGCCATCCTTCATGGCAATATCCAGCACCGAGCTTACATGATCGCCATACGAGGCGGGAAAGCCTCCTTTCATCAGGTTGGCATACTTGATGGCAGGCGGGTTAAAAATGCTTACCAGCCCGAATATATGACTGGGGTTGTACAGAGTAGCCTCATCCAGCAGTATCAGGTTCTGTCCGGCATTTCCTCCCCTGACAAAAAAACCGGGCGTCCCGTCTATGCCCGCCTGCACACCCGGCAACATCTCCACTGAGTTGATAAGGTCCCCGTTGCCGCCGGCGGAAGGGGCCGCAACGATCATATCCGTCGACATCTCTACCAGACCAGATTGGTTCTTCTTTACATTGTTCTCTCTTTTGTCACTCGCAATGGTCAATTGATTGATCTCCGTCTGACTGACATTCAGCTCCAGCTCAAAAGAAAGCGTAACGTCATTACGCGCATTCACCCGCCTAAGCATGCTTTTATAACCTACATAGGAAACTTCCAGGTCCATCGTGTCGGCAGGAGGGACGGAGATGGAATAAAATCCATAACTGTTGGACGCAATACCCGTTGCCGCGGAAGGACAATAGATGGTGGCGCCTATCAGCGATTCCCCCGTCCGGGCATCCTTTACGTAGCCGCTGAACGTGACCCTGGACGGCATGATCATCCTTTGCAGGACTATCTGGTGACCAATGACCTGGTAGGTAAGGGAAGTGCCCCGGAATAAGACCTGCAGGAATTCGGTCAGAGGCATCCCGGAGACAGACACAGAAATATTTTTTTGACCCAGGGCGACATCCGCGCTGTAGGCAAATTTCAACGGGATCCGGTATTCGATGATGGACAATGCTTCCTGAAAAGACTTATCCTTGATATTCACCGTCACCAGGGTATCCGGCAATCTTTTTTCCTGGGCAATACAGGGATGAAGAACAAACGAACAAAGCAACAACAACACCACGGCCACAGCCGGCCATTTACAGGGATGTGCAGTCATTCGGTCCATTCAGAGGGTATTTACATAGACAAAGGTATGTAAACGCGAACAGGACCAAGCTTATTATATATGAGATATTCTTTAATTATGAGTAGCCGTGTCCCTGGCCTCTAAAATATACGCTCCATTTTTTACATCGTAGACCAGGTTTAAGGAAGCGCAGACGGTCTTTAGAGCATCTTCAAAGGATTCGCCGGCCAAATGGGCCGTTAGCTTTTTTTGCCCTATGGACGGATCTTTCAGCAGGATATTTTTGCCGGATAACCGCTGCAAGGCGGTAATTACGTCCGATAAAGGGGCATTATCAAACCTAAGAAGATCAGTGGTGCTATAGCGGCGCCCGGCGGTATAAAAACAAAGGGACCCGCCCACAGATACTTCCCGGGACTGGCCGCTCTCTTTTTCAATAAAGGCGATCTTGCCGGCCGACACCGTCACCTTTATACTGTCTTTTGTCTTATCCACGGTAAAACTGGTCCCGATATCCTTAATGCTGACGATACCCAGGTCCACCGTAAAAGGCCGCTGCTCCTGGTGGACTACATCAAATTGAGCGTTCCCGCTGACAAGTGTCACCGTCCTGCTGGTCTTATTGTAGTCATGGTCAAGCTCGATACGGGTTTGTCCGCTCAGGACCACCGTCGAGCCATCCGGCAGGGAGACTGTCCGCTGCTCACCAACGACCGTTCTATACTGAACGGAGGCGGTCTTCCCGGCCATATACCACCATCCGGCCCCGGCTGCCAGTAGCAGTACCGCCGCCGCCACAGTCCATCGTCTCATATATACTACCCCCTTCCGTTGCCCCCTATCTCCCATCTTCTCTCCCCCATCTCCCATCTTCTCCCGGAGAGCTTCCCATGCCTTACCCTCATCCGCCCCCTTGTAAAGCATATAATCTCCCATACCCTCCTTCCACATCCGCTGAACCCTGTCATATTGCTCACGGTTGTTCCCGGACGAAGCCAGCCATTCCTGAAATCGAAGCTCCTCTTCAGGGGACAGCTCACCCTGCAGAGCCGGAACTATCAGCTCCCAGGGAAGATCGTTATATGAAGACTGCGGATCCATAGTTTTCGATCATAAGACAAAAAAAACCAACCAGGGTCCTGGTTAGTGTCGAAAAAAATATTCTATCATCACTATCCACACCGGAAGGGAATTCCAGTGGCCAAGCACCTCATGCAATTCCTTCAACGCGCGCGTGATATGGTTTTTTACAGTTTTAATGGAAATATTCAGCCGGTCGGCGATCTCCTGCTGCTTTAGATCTTCAAACCGGCTCATCATAAACACCTTCCGGCATTGCTCCGGCAGTTGATCGATAGCCTTGTAAAGCCTCACCTTCAGTTCGTTCTCCTCCATATCCCGCAGCTCGGAAGTCTGCTCTGGCCGGTGGCCCAATTCACTTTGATGCGCCCTTTCCTTTTTTCTTTTATCCAGTTCATTAAGGCTTCTGTTGACGACGGCCCGGTAGATATACGATCTCAGGGAGGTTTGGATGTTGATCGTCTCCCCGTCCTCCCAAAGCTTGATAAACACATCATTGACGATCTCCTGCGCCAGGCCGGGGTCCCTGAGATAGTTGCAGGCGGCCAGGAAGAAGAATTTATAATGCTCTTTGTAGTAAAGCTCAAATACCGCCCCTTCCTTATTTCGTATGGACCTCCATATTTTTTCTTCGTTGGGGTTCATTTTACTGTACTCCATTCTTATCCACCGCCAATACCGTACGTGCGCCCAACTCACGGGCCACCCGCATGACGGCCACTACATCGTCGATAGGCACCGTCTTATCCGCATTGATAACGATGGAAGGCTGATCCGTTTCTTTTGCAAGGAAGGGCTGCAGCTTCATCTTTAACTCACCCATGCTCACCTTGGTAGTACCCACATAGAATTGCTTATTCGCATCGATAGATACCACCACCGTCTGCTTTGCCTTGGTATCGCTTTTGGACTTGGGCTGGGACAGCTTCACCACATTGGGGTTGGCCAGCGTAGACACAATGAGGAAGAACAACAGGAGGATGAACAGAATGTCGTTCAAAGGCCCCGTATGCACTTCCGCATCTTCTCTATATCGTCTTCTTAAATTCATTTATTTATCTTGTCGGTTCCTGTAAAATGTCGATGAACTCGTTGGACGCGGCCTCCATCTTATGCGTGGTCTTGTCTATCTGAGAGTTCAGATAACGATAGCCGACATAGGCTACGATCCCGATGATAAGACCCGAGGCGGAAGAGATCATCTTTACATAGATACCCCCGGCGATATTGGAAATACTGTACTCACCCGTGGAGGAGATGTTATAGAACAGCTGGAACATCCCGAATATCGTCCCAAGAAACCCGAACAAAGGCGCGATATACCCAACCACAGAGAGGATAGATACATTCCTTTCCATTTTGTACAACTCCAGCCTGGCGACATTCTCCATACTACGCTCGATAGCCGGAATATCCTTCCCCACCCGCTGAAGCCCCTTGTCGATGATACGGGCCACCGCCGTGGGTGTGTTCTTCGCCAGACTCCGGGCCGCCGTCAGGTTGCCGGTGACGATATGATCCCGGATGATGCTCATAAAATTATCGTCCAGCCTGGACGCCTTTTTGATGGCCATATACCGCTCGAAAAATACAAAAATGGCGATCACCAGCAACAGGGCCAGAGGGATCATCAATATCCCGCCTTTGCTGAGAATATCCCATAAATTCTCTTTCTGAGGTGTAGTGATCGTTGCGGCAAGCCTCGCCAGACTATCCTTGATCTTCGCGGAATCTGCCAGAACCTGTAGGAAAAATAAGCTCATCAACTATATGATTTTGGTAAAAATATGCGATTTCACACCTATAACGCCGCCGGTTTCACCCTATTTTTTAACAAAATGCTAAAGTTATGCCAATGTGCAGCCTCCGGCCCGCCTGCGCTGTCCCGATCCCGGCCCCGTCTGGTCATCCCTGCTACTTTTGCCCTGCCTGCTTCATCATCAGGGCCTGTATCTGCTTCATCGTATTCTGCATCCCATCACTGCTGCCGTCCAGGAAAATGATATTGCCCTTCCCTACCTCCGCAAAATTTTTGATCGCCTCCGTCCACATACTAAAGAGGATCACATTGGTATCCAGGTTCGCCCGCTTCATTTCTTCAGCCGCTTCACTCATCCCATGGGCCACTTCCTGACGGAATAGCGCCACGCCTTGTCCACGCAGACGGGCAGCTTCTCTCTCCGCCTCGGCCGATATCTTGATCGCATTCCCTTCCGCTTCTGCGGCCTTTGTCTTTGTGATCAGCAAAGCCTGTCCTTCATTCTCGGCAGCCGCTTTCAGGTTATTACTGGCCACCACCTTACTCATACTGTCGATGATCGCCTGGTCAAAAGTGATATCGTTGATCTGCAGGTCCAGCAGGTGATAGCCCCACTCTTCCAGCGAATGGTCGATCTGGTCCTTTACAAACTCGACGATCTCCCTGCGCAGCCCCAGTATCTCCGCCTGCCGCTTCGTAGCCACAAAACTCCGGATACTGCCCTCGATGGTACGGGTAAGCGCCTGCATCAGATCCCTGTCGCTGATAAACTTGAACGCAACTTTCTTGATAGTCTCCTCATCCGCATTCTGCACCGCATACAGCAGCATGCTCTTGAAATAGACATTCGCCTGGTCCGCCGTCACAGCCTGGAATTCCATCTCCACACTGCGGTTTTGAATAGAGATGCGTTTGTATATCTGTTCCAGGAAGGGGATCTTAAAACTCAGGCCCGGCTTTAATATCCGCTGATATTTGCCAAACATGGTGAGCACGTTGATATATCCCTGGTTTACCGTCACCAGGCCGCTGAAGATAAAAGCTAAGACGATAATGATCCACCAATAGTGGTAAAGGGTGTCCATAAGAGGGAGTTTTTTGGGAGTGAATATACCTAACTTTGCCCAACCATGAGCACAAATTACGACATCATCATCGTCGGCGGAGGCCCCATCGGCATCGCCTGCGGTCTGGAAGCCCAACGCGCCGGCCTATCCTACCTTATCCTGGAAAAAGGTTGCCTGGTCAACTCCCTGTATAACTACCCCGCCAACATGACCTTCTTTTCCACCTCAGAGCGCATAGAGATAGGAGGTATCCCCTTCGTCAGCAATAATGTCAAACCCGTCCGGCCCGAGGCCCTTGAATACTATCGTCGTGTGGCTACTTCCCATAAACTGAACATCCATCTTCAGGAAAAAGTGTTGTCCATCCGGCCCATCCATGAAAAGTTCGAGATCACCAGTTCCCGGCGGGCCTATTCCGCAGATAACATCATCATCGCCACCGGCTTCTATGATATTCCCGTCCTGCTCAACATCCCGGGAGAAGACCTCCCAAAAGTCATGCATTATTACAAAGACCCTCACTTCTTCGCCATGCAGAAAGTAGTAGTGGTAGGCGCCAGCAACTCCGCTGTGGACGCAGCCCTGGAAACCTGGCGAAAAGGCGCGGAAGTGACCATGATCATCCGCGGTGAAGGCATCGGACGACGGGTAAAATATTGGGTCAAGCCCGATATTGAAAATCGTATAAAAGAAGGAAGTATAAAAGCCTATACACACTCCACCCTGCAGGCCATACGACCCGGAGAAGTAGACATTCTTACACCCGATGGCGTAGAAACCATCCCCAACGATTATGTCATCGCACTGACAGGCTACCAGCCTAATTTCGAATTTCTCCGCCAGGCAGGCATCCGGCTCTCGGAAGATGAGAACAGACTCCCTTTCTATGATCCCGCCACCATGGAAACCAACGTAAAACACCTTTATCTCGCCGGCGTCGTATGCGGCGGAATGAATACACACATCTGGTTTATAGAGAACTCACGCATCCACGCGGAAATGATTGTCAGACATATACTATCAGACAAAACCTAACTCTTCTCCTCCCAAAGCATCGCCAACCGCACGATAACCTCCACCGACTTCTCCATATCCTGCACGCTTACATACTCCTGCTTCCCATGGAACGCCATCTCCCCCGTAAAAATATTCGGACAGGGCAGCCCCATAAATGACAACCTCGACCCATCCGTACCGCCCCTGGCGCTGCTCTTCCGGGCAACAATACCCGCCCGCTCAATAGCTTCCATCGCATACTCCGACACCTTCGGATGCAGGTCAAGCACCTCCTTCATATTCCTGTACTGCTGATAGATCTCAAAATCCGCCCTCGCGCCGGGAAAAGCCCGTACCGCATCTTCCACCTTGCTGCGGAGATGCTCCTCATACGCCGCCAGTTTGGGAGTAATAAAATCGCGGACAATAAACTCGACAGTGGCCTTTTCTGCGATCCCGTCCATCCGCACCGGGTGGACAAAACCGTAACGCCCGTCCGTCGTCTCCGGCGACCACTCGTCTTTCGGAAGACTCTCCAGGAAATAAGCCGCTAATTTCAACGCATTGATCATTTTCCCCCGCGCATACCCGGGATGAGCGCTGACCCCATAAAAAGTGATCTTTACCCCGTCGGCAGAAAAAGTTTCATCTTCAAAAGTCCCTCTTTCTCCCGCATCCAGCGTATACCCATAGTCCGCACCCAACCGCTGCAGGTCAAGCTTATCCACCCCCCTCCCGATCTCCTCATCCGGAGTGAACAACAGTCTGATCTTTCCATGTTTATACTCCGGGTGCTGTAAAAGATATTGCGCCATGTCCATAATGACGGCCACCCCCGCCTTGTCGTCGGCGCCCAATAAAGTAGTCCCCGCAGCCGTAATGATGTCCTCCCCCTTCTTTTCCAGCAGGTAGGGATGGTCTTTGGGTGAAATGACCACTGAGACGTCGTCCGGCAGTACAATATCTCCTCCATCATATGCCTTGTGAACGAGAGGTCTGACGTCCTTCCCCGTACAATCGGGTGCTGTGTCCATATGCGCGCAAAAACAAATGACGGGCACCTGCTTGTCCGTATTCGCAGGAATGGTGGCATACACATACCCGTACTCATCCAGGACCGCATCCATAACGCCCATCTCCCGGAGTTCCTGCACCAGCAGCCGTCCTAGGTCTTTTTGCTTTTCCGTGGAAGGATAGCTCCTGGACCCGGGATCGCTTTGCGTATCTATCTGTACATAGCGGATAAATCTTTCCGCCACAGTGAATAGGTGTTTTTCAAACATGTTTGTAAATTACAAGACGAATGTAATGACTATGACTGATCCAACTGAAAAAAAACCAAGGATACGGCCAGGATGGCTAAGGGTGATCCTGTTTGGACTGACCTTTATCGTAGTGACACTGCTGATCCTCACAGCAGCCCTCACAGGTCTTGTCGCCGGCAATGCAGACCAGTTGAGGAAAGACCCCATGCAATTCCTCACAGGCTTATTACAGGGCGACCACCTCTGGATGATGGTCCTCCTCGAATTTGTCGTCTCCCTGGTAACCGTGTGGATCTTCCGTACGCTCATCGATCGCCGCAGCCTGGTCAGCCTGGGATTGGACCCCGGCAGATATGGACAGGAGTCGCTGATAGGACTCTTTACAGGCCCCGCCTTGCTGGGGCTGCTCTCGCTCCTGTTGATGTTCAGCGGACATTTACAATGGGTGGATATCACTCCCGACGCCTCTACCCTTTTTATTTCCCTCGGCATGGTAGTGCTGATTGCATTCAGCGAAGAGCTCGTGTTCAGAGGTTACGTACTGAGCAATTTCCTGGAGTCTTTTACCAACAAATGGGTAGCCCTGCTCCTCTCCGCCCTGTGCTTCGCCATCTTTCATTTCAGCGGCCCGGGCATCAACGCGCTGGCATTCGCCAATCTCTTCCTGGCTGGTATTTTACTCGGGATAAACTATATATATACCCGCAACCTCTGGTTCTCCATCTGTCTGCACTTTAGCTGGAATTTCTTTCAAGGCCCTATATTGGGGTCACATGTCAGCGGCCTCAGTCTGCCCACGTTGCTACAGACTGAAATGAAAGGAGATTGGCTGGTCACCGGCGGCGACTTCGGACTGGAAGGCTCCATACTGAATACAGGCCTCTCCCTTATAGCCATACTGATATTGACCCTGGCCTTTGAAAGAAAATACAACACGGCTCAGGCAAGTGCACCTCCAAATAAAGGAAGCGCCGGTGTTACGGCATGATAATACGGCTGCTGCCTTTGATCTCCACCAGCTCCAGGTCGAAGATGAGATCTTCGCCGGCAAGCTGATGGTTGGCGTCCAGGACGACGACCTCCGGCTTGACTTCTATGATCGTGACAGGTATTTGCTGTCCGGATTGATTTGTCATGGCAAGTTGCATGCCCACCTCTGGTGTCATACCGGGAGGGAAGTTAGCCTTCGGAAACTCGATGATTGCCTCCGGGTCTTTTGGCCCATAAGCCTCCTCTACGGGTATCTCGATGGTTTTTTTCTGACCTACCGTCATCCCCATTACACCCTCATCAAATCCCTTGATCACCATTCCACTGCCTACTTCAAACTCCAGGGGTGCACGACCTTCACTGCTATCGAATGTCGTTCCGTCGGTAAGCCGACCATGATAGTGAACCTTTACAGTATCACCAGCTTTAACTTGCTGCATATTTCCGTTAATTTTACGATTCCGCTGAAATGCGGATACCCGCAAGGTAGGACTAAAATTCAAAATAAATGCATATACAATACCCTTTTCACAGGCTGTTCACGATCCTGTTTATGGGATCACTAATGCTCCTGCACGGCGCTATCCGTGCCCAGCAAACCAACGGCAAAACCAATACCACCATCCTCACAGGGGCCGACCAGTTAAGCCGCTACCTCCCCCTTCTAAAAGACGCCAACATAGCTGTATTCGCCAATCAGACCGCCATGATCGGCAAGACCCACCTGGTAGATACTTTGTTAAAAGCAGGCGTCCATATCAGCAAAATATTTTCACCCGAGCACGGCTTTCGCGGAGATGCCGACGCGGGTGAGCACGTGGGCAGCAGCACCGACCCGAAGACCGGCATACCCATCGTCTCACTCTATGGCAGCAAACGCAAACCTTCGGCGGAAGACCTCGCAGGGGTCGATGTCATGCTCTTTGATATACAAGACGTAGGCGTACGCTTTTATACCTATATCTCCTCTCTCCAGGAATATATCGAATCCGCCGTCACAAACCATCGCCCCCTTATCATACTTGACAGACCCAATCCCAACGGATCATATGTGGATGGTCCCGTGCTCGATAAAAAGTTCAGATCCTTTGTCGGCATGCAACCTATCCCCATCGTATACGGCATGACCCTGGGGGAATATGCCGGAATGCTCGTCGGTGAGCAATGGCTGGATTCCACCGCGAATACAGGACTAAAAGATCTTCGCCTGACCATTATCACCTGTAAGAATTATACTCATCACAGCCGGTATGATCTTCCCATAAAACCTTCGCCCAACCTGCCCAACGCACAAGCCGTCGCACTATACCCCTCTCTCTGTCTCTTCGAAGGTACGGTCGTCAGCCTGGGGAGAGGGACGGATAAACCCTTCCAGCAATTCGGCAACCCCTCCTTTCCAAAAGACCTTTATCATTTTACCCCCATCAGTCTGCCAGGAGCAAAGAACCCGCCGCTGCTCAACCAGACCTGCTACGGATACGACCTCAGCAAGATCGATGTTGCAAAAACTACTGGTAATAAATTCTCCCTCCAATGGCTGATCAAAGCCTACCAGTTGTCCTCTGACAAAGACCATTTCTTCCTCTCCGGCGGCTTTTTTAACAAACTGGCCGGTAACGACGTATTACAACAACAACTAAAGGATGGACGGACGGAAAAAGAGATAAGAAAGAGCTGGGAGCCCGCCCTCAGCCGATTCAAGGACATCCGTAAAAAATATCTATTATATGCAGAGTAAAGAAAGACCCCGTATCATATTCATGGGAACCCCCGAGTTCGCCGTAGCATCCCTGGACGCGATCATACAGGCCGGCTATCCTGTAGCCGCCGTGATCACCGCCCCCGACAAACCCGCCGGACGAGGTATGCAGCTCAACGTCAGCGCCGTAAAAAAATATGCCCTGGAGAAAAACTTGAAAATATTGCAGCCGGAAAAATTGAAAAATCCACAATTCCTGGAAGAGCTGCAAAGCCTGCAGGCCGACCTTCAGATCGTCGTGGCCTTCCGCATGCTGCCCGAACTGGTCTGGAACATGCCGCCCATGGGTACCGTCAATCTCCATGGGTCGCTCCTGCCGCAATACAGGGGCGCGGCCCCCATCAACTGGGCCGTGATCAATGGAGAGAAAGAAACAGGGGTCACCACTTTTAAACTGCAGCACGACATCGACACAGGCAATATTCTCCTGCAGGAACGCTTCCCCATCGGGGAGAAAGAGACGGCGGGAGAAGTCCACGACAAGATGAAGGAGATCGGGGCCCGGCTGGTGGTAAAGACCATCGAAGGGCTCACTGCTGGTACATTGGAAGAAAAACCTCAACCCTCCGGCGTACCCCTGAAACATGCCCCCAAAATATTCACCGACACCTGCCGGATCGATTGGACCCAACCCACAGAAAAGATCTATAATCTCATCAGGGGGCTCTCTCCTTTCCCTGCCGCCTTCACCCAATTGGACGGAAAATTGCTAAAGATCTATCATGCCGAAAAAGAGTTGAATACACCTACACATACGCCCGGCCAGTACGACACGGATAAAAAGACCTACCTGCGTTTTGCCGCCGCCGACGGCTATATCCATGTCACCGAGATCCAGTTGGAAGGAAAAAAGCGGATGCCCGCATCCGCTTTTTTAATGGGGTGGCGCTAGTGCCACCCCATTGAAACAGTATAATTATTGTTTATCCCACCATACCCTTCCGGTCAGGTTGTCCCCACCCGTTACCGCATCATGGGCAATCTTGTAATTCACCGGGTTGGTATTCGCCTCATCCACAGGATAGGGGAATCTGCGGGGGATAGTGCCATTCGTATTATTATTCGGATACACCACAGGCACGAGCACAGGGAACCCGCTGCGCCTCCAGTTCGACCAGGACTCATAAAAATCCAGCATCGTATTGGTATGTATCCAATATT
This sequence comes from Chitinophagaceae bacterium, assembly GCA_017307755.1. Lineage (GTDB taxonomy): Bacteria > Bacteroidota > Bacteroidia > Chitinophagales > Chitinophagaceae > Puia. The sequence goes on from JAFKGQ010000006.1 coordinate 418,279, forward strand.
GCGTATTGATCATCTCCAATCCATGGGCAGGATCATACGGATGGGCCGTAACAAAATTCTCCGCCGTCACATCGTCGATCCCCGCCTTATCGTCATACTGCGCCAGATAAGTAATAGCCGCCTTTACTCCGTCATGATAATGTTGCGCGGCAGTCCCACCGACACCCCAACGCTCCGCGGCCTCGGCCAGCAACAGCTCGGACTCCGCATACGTCAGTATAAAGGTCGGACCATTCCGGTTGGTCAGGTACTGGCTGGGTGAAGAATAATCCGCAATGGTTGTATAGCTAGGGTCTTTTGAAATATCCTGGGCAGCAATACCGCTGAGGTCCTTCCCATTGGGCATTCCTTTCTGGACCGCGGGCGTATCGTTCCCTCCCAGAGGATTCTGCTTGTTATCCCATGTAGGATGGGTGATGGCGATCTTCGCCAGCCGGGGGTCGCTCACAGGTTTCAACATGTCGATAAACGTCTTCGACCATTTGGTGTAAATATTTTCCTGCCCCCCATCGCCCAGGAGTACCTGGCTGTTACGGTTGATCGTGATCCGGCCGCCGCTGGCATCCCCCTTTACAAATGCATTGTCCCCATTACCCGTCATCGTATGTCCGACTGCTTTTTGCGCATAGCTCTGCGCAGTGGCGGCATCCACCTTCACCAGCCGCATGGCGACCCGCAGCAACAGTGTATTGCCAAAGCGCTGCCATTGGGCGATATTACCGTTGTAGAATACGTCGCCGCTTGGCTTATCCGCGTTTGGATCGAGCTTGCTTGTAGCATCATCTATCTCCTTTAACAGATCAGTATAGATATCCTGCTGCTTGTCGTATTTCGGAAAAAAGGTCTTGTTATAATAACCCATCCCCGCTTCAGAATAAGGACAGTCTCCATACAGGTCGGTGATACGCTCCATGACCAGGGCGCGCATGATCCGGGCTATCTGGTAAAGGTTCTTATACTTGGGCAGGTCCTTGGTAAATTGTATGAGGTCCACCACAGGTTTTACCTGCTCCGGGTAAGCGCCGTCCCCGCCATTGCCCAAGGGAGGTCCCTGTGAAGAGCCAAAACCCCAGTATGAAGCCGTATACACAGGATTGAGAATATACTTATCCCCTGCCCAATAGCTTATTACCGTGGAAAAACCCTGCATCATGGTGCTGCAATAGATGAGGTTCGCGCGCCAGGTCTCATAGGAGAAATCCGTGCTGCCCGTATATGCCAACTGCACCGTGGTGAGAACATAGTTGGGTTCGAAATTTGTTTTGCTGTACCCCGCGGGGTTGGTATTGATGGAGTCGAATTTTTTCGTGCAGCCCGTCATAAACGCCAGGATCAGCAGACAAAGTCCGGCGACGGTAAATATATTTTTCATCTTTACAAAGATTGTCATGATAAATGGTTTTACAGTTTAAAGCTCAGGTTGGCGCCAAAGGTCCTGCTGGGAGGGACGCCGCCTAATTCAAGACCCTGTGCAGCCGCCGTATAGTTGGCTTCCGGATCGATGTTATCTGTTTTCCTCATCAGCGTAAACAGGTTACGCGCCACCAGACTCAGCGTCGCGCCTTTTACGACATTGCCGAATAGCTTGGTGGGGAATGAGTACCCGATCACCAGTTGTCTGAATTTGATAAAGCTGGCATCCTTGACAAAAAGCTTCGATATATTATTGGCAAGCCCTGTGTAATAGGTCTGAGCGTTGATGTTGCCAAAAAGCCCCTCACGATTCACCAGCGTAGCCTTGTGCAGACCGAACAGGTAGCCATAGTAGTCCGTTGCGGAGAATATCTTCCCGCCGAACTTGCCGTCGATAAGGAAGGACACATTAAATTTCCCGATGGTAAACTCATTGTTCCATCCGGCCACCCACTTGGCATAAGCCGAACCATAAGGTTTCAAATCACCCTGCACCGGTATGTTGCTGCCATCCACCACGATCTTCCCCGCGGCATCATATTTGTAATCAAATGCCACTACCTGGTTGGCTGCATAGCCTACGATGTTCTGCGTAAATCCGTTCCCCGTCCGGGATTTGCCGACAGGCAGCGATGACTGCCCAGCAGCCAGCGCTATCACCTTATTGTCGTTGATAGAGCCGTTCACCGAAGTCGTCCAGCTAAAGTGCTGCCCCTTTACAGGCGTGACGGACACGAGGGCCTCGATACCCTTATTCTGCAGCTGACCGATGTTCAATATCGCACCCGTATAGCCGGAGGAGATGGACGCCGGAGCATTTACGATCTCATTACGGGATTTTTTGAAATAGGCGCTGATGTCAACAAACACAAGATTATTGAACAGCTTCATTTCCGTACCTACTTCCACCTCGGACGCCTTCGAAGCCTGCAGCGCATCATTGGGGACGCTGGTATTACCGACAGATCCCAGAGGCCGGCCATTCAGCGTCGGACTATACAACGCATAGCTCAGCAGTGTCTGATAGGGGTCGGTGGCCTGCCCCACGACGGCATAGCCCGCCCGCAGTTTCCCAAAGTTCAGCCAGCCCGGATGCCAGAGTTGAGAGAAGACAAACGAGCCGCTGACGGAAGGATATATGACATTCAGCTTGTTGCTCTTTCCGGGTGTAGCCAGCGAAGAGAACCAGTCATTCCGCAGTGAACCGTTCAGATAAAGCAATCCTTCATAAGCCAGCTCCACATTGCCATAGACGGACTGAACCTCCAGGTCCGAAGGCGTAAGCCCTACAGACTTGTTGATGGCATTGGTGATATTGTACACAAATGGCACCGCGAAGGTCGTACCGTCATTGGTGATCTGGTCCGTTTTGGTTCGCCGGTAGCTGGCCCCCACAGTAGGCGTAATGGAAAGTTCGCCGGCCTTCAGCGTAATACCGGCAAGACCATCCACATTCAGGTCCGTAAACTTGGTTTTCTGATCCCTGATAGAGCCGTTTACACGATAGGCCGTCCCATTGGGAACAACACCCAGATAAGTGTCTGTATACGCATCTCTTCCCACCCGTCCCTGCAGGAACAAACCATTGTCAAAAGTATAACGCACATTCACCGACGTGATCAGCCGGTCACGATCCGTATTATTGATAAACTTCTCTGCCGCAAACCAGGGATTAGTGGCATAAATATTACTCGAATAACCAAACTCGCTTCCGTCGGCATTGCTTGCTTTCTTCAGCGTATTGACATCCAGGCTGGTGGGCAGGAACATCAAATTGAAGTTGGAGTTCCCGGGACCATCCGACAGGAATGGTCTGTTCTTCGCCTGCTCCAGGATATAGTTAGCCCTCGCATCGATGGTCAGCCGTTTATACGGAGTGAAATTAACGGCCAGGTTAAAGGATTGCCGGTCGAGTCCCGAATTGGGTACGATGCTCTTGTTGGTAAGATCGCTGGCGGCAAATCGGATGGCGCCTCCTTCAAAAAGCTTGTTAAAAGCCACCGTATTGGTAAAAGTCCCGCCGGTACGGTAAAATCTGCTCAGGTTGTCTTTTTGCGCGACGTATGGACGGGAAACTTTATCAAATTGCACGGCAGGACCACCGTCCAGTTTGGCGCCATAGCTGTACTGGCCGTTGGCAAAGGCGATAGAGTCATTGGCAGGCTTTAACGTATTGCCCCCCTGTCCGTATACATACTGCCAGTCGGTGGGATTGATCACCCGCTCCGCCACATAGTTGGAGTTGACCTCGATGCTGTTGCTCTTTGCGCTCTTGGTGGTGATAAGGATGACACCCGCCTTGCCGCGATAGCCGTACAGGGCAGTGGCCGCGGCGCCTTTCAATACCGATACGGTTTCGATGTCGTCCGGGTTAAGATTGCCGATGGCATCACCCATGTCGGGAGCGTTGTCAAATTGGCTCCCCACATTGCCTTTCGGCTGGCTCTCCACCGGGACGCCATTGATGACATACAGAGGCTGGTTCGTCTGCGAAAGACTGGATATGCCCCGGATGATGATATTCGAGCTTGCGCCCGGCCCGCCTGCCACCGAATTTACATTCAGACCAGCTACCTTCCCTTCCAGGGCATTCATGACATTTACCTCCCTGGCCTTGGTCAGTTCCTCTCCCTTCACTTCCGTGACGGAATAACCCACCGCCTTTCTCTCCCGCTTGATGCCCAGGGCCGTGACCACTACTTCATTGATCACCTGGTCAGCTATTTTAAGACTGATCGAGAGATTCGCATTATTCTCATTCACCGCCACTTCGCGGGTGCCATAACCTACAAAGGATATCACCAGCACCTGCCCCTTCTCGGCCTGGATGGAGAATTCACCGTTATCGTTGGTAACCACCGCCTTTCGCGTGCCCTTTACCGCGACGGTAGCGCCGGCTACAGCTCCCCCCTTTTCATTGAGCACCCGTCCGTGTACGTCTAAAAATGCAGGAGGAGGCAGCGGCTGCTCCTGTACGGCCGCTTCCTTTTCCCGGATAGCCACCGTCCTCCCAATGATCTCATAGCTCAGCGACTGATCCCTGAACAACATGCCTAACACCTGCTCCAGGGGCGCATTCTGGACATGAATGCTGACCACCTTCGCCTTTTGCATGAGCTTGTCTTCATACCAGAATTCATAACCGCTCTGTTTTTTGATCTGTTTGAAAACCTTTGTGAGAGTGATATTCGTTTCGCTCAGGGTGATCGTCTGCCCATAACCCCTGGCATTTGCCTGCAGACAGGCCGCTAACAGAAAGATGGCTGTGAGTCTCATTATCAACAGCGTTTTGGTTAATAGTCTCCGCTTGGCAAGCAGGAGTTTGAAAAGAACTTTCAAAAACATAACTTTGCTTTAGTTTAGGTTAAACAATATATACCCGCCTGCTGGCGGGGAAAACAGTCCCAACTGTATATAATAGTTTGCCCAAGCTATCCGGCCGGGAGTGGTGCAAACACTTCCGGCTTTTATTTGGGAAAACCCTACTACATTATGTGATCCGGAGCAATTCCCGCAAATCTCCCCTACGGTGTAACAGACAACTTCCGTCCATCCATCCTAAAATGGATCTTGCTGACTTCCAGAAGCCTTATTATTTCTGAAAGATTTGCATCCCTGGATATGCCGCCGCTAAAAGTCCGTCCCGAAACATCTCCAACGTAGACTACATCTATATCATACCATCTTTCCACCTGTCGCATGATACTCTTGATATCAGCGCTCTTAAATGAGGTAAAACCATTTTTCCAGGCCATGGTCAGCTCCATATCCGCATGCTCATCCAGTTTGAATCCCCCCTGCTTATCCAACTTCACCTGCTGACCGGGCGCCAGCACGGAACTTTTATCCCCTTTGAAGACTTTTACCGCCCCCTCCAGTAAAGTGGTTCTTATCTCCGCCTCGTTATCATACGCCATTACATTGAAATGCGTCCCCAGCACGCGCACATCCATTCCTTTGTCACCGGGAGAGTTGACATGCACCCTAAAAGGCATTTGCTCATTCTTCTCAACTTCAAAATAGGCTTCACCCGTCAGCTCCACGACCCTTTCTCCACCTGTAAATGCCGTTGGAAAACGCAGCGACGACACCGTATTAAGCCATACCTTGCTCCCATCCGGTAACACTATCTGGTATTGCCCTCCCCGGCGGGTAGACACCGTGTTGAACAATATTGCAGCCGGCACCGGGTTCTGATTCAATGTCTTACATACAAGCTTGCCCGCATTTGTTTTTGATATCTGCGTCCCCCCCTGCCGGGTCAGCAGACCGTCCCGCGCGCTGTCCAGTACAACAGTGGACCCATCTGCCAGGGTAAGGATCGCGTTGCTCCCGCTGGGAGCAGGCACATCGATCGGCAATTTTTTTTTTTCAGCCACCGATGCAGCCATCGGCTGCGTATCCACGCTCCTAAAGAATTGAAAATACGCAACCGCACCCACCACCAGCAATATGACCGCAGCAGCAGCCATCCCGCGCATCGTGATCACAGATCGCCTGCTCTCCCGTACTGACACCCCTCCCACAGCCGGAGCCGCCTCAAGTACTCTCCGTAACATACCCTCGCTTTGCTCCTTATCAAAAACAACCTCGCTTTCCTCCAGTCGCTGCCAGGCAGCTTTTAACAAGGTATGGATCTCCTCGTCATTCTCCGGGTTCCCCAATAAAGCCATCAGCTCGGAACGCTCTTCTTCAGAAGCCGTTTTGTCAAACCAGCGATGGAACAAATAGTGTAATCTTTGATCTGGCATTGGTAAAGTCTCCCATCATATGACAACACAATACCGAAAAGGGAGTAATACCCCGGAAACTTTTTTTGTCAACGAAGAAAAAAATGTAGTATGAAAGGAAGGAAAATACTCACCGGGTCCATATGGGAATGGACATATTCCCGGATATTCCGAAGGGCGAGACTCATATGTTTTTTTACGGTGGTCGCCGATAACCCCAGTTGGACCGCAATGGCCGGGTACCCCATACCCTCCTGATTATGCAGCAGATATACTTTTTTTTGCTGGGGCGGTAGCTTGTCTACCGCTTTATCGATGAGCTTGTCATAACCATCGGCAACCTGTAACGCATCTTCCATTTCCGGCTCATCCCTTCTTAGGCTTGCCCATTCCCGCCGTCTCGAATTCTCCCTGGCCATTTGCTTAAGACAATTAAAAGCACGGTTGCGGGCAATCACAAAAAGATAGGGTTCAAACCGGTTGATATCCCCCAAACAAGCCCGGTTCTGCCAGATGGAAAGAAACACATCCTGTACGATCTCTTCTGTTAAAAAAAAGGACTCTGTAAGTCGTAGGATATAAGCGCCCAGCTTATGATGGTAAGAGTAGAACAAGATACTGAACGCAGCTTCATCACCCTGTGCGATACGAGATAAAAGAACTTTTTCATCATATGTAGGATAGGCATTCAAGAGCTGACAACAGTTAGTTTTGAATATAATTTCTTCTCTAAGATAATACAATTCCGCCGTGATTCACAAAACTAGCTGCAAACAACTCAATATCTCACCGTTACATTGAATCGACCATCCCCTTCTCCCAACTCGCCGGCCGCCGCATTGCTCATCCGGATCGTCAGTCCCGCGCTTTCCTTCATGTCCGGCAATTGTCCGAGCACCTTGGCATACACACTTTTGCCGGATGAGCTCACGGTGATCCGTACGATAGTACCAACGGGAACATTATTCATCAGGGCATAATATTTTCCATCCTGCCACCCGCTGGAGCTTTTAAAAGTCCCCGCAGCTCCTTCCGCTGACTTCCCCCCATCCGTAAAATCAGTCTTAAAAAAGCCCCCGTTAAAAGATTTTCCGGAAGACGAGACAGGCTTATCAGCAGGCTTCTCTACTGGCTTAACAACCGTTTCCACCGGCTTGTCTACTGGCTTCTCTACTGGCTTATCAGCAGGCTTCTCCACTGACTTAACAACCGTTTCCACCGGCTTGTCCACAGCTTTCTCTACTGGCTTTGCGACACTCTCCACTGGCTTCACCGCACCTCCCACTGGCGTTACACCCGCAGGCACCCCTGCATCCGCACTCGTCGCCGGCTTTACACTCCCTTGTGTCCCGGTAGCCCCCGTATTGCCGCCCGTCCTGGTAGCCAGCGCCGAAAGCGCCGTCTTTACTTTCAGATAGCCCACGATAATATGCATGCCCGCACGCACCTGGTCCTTATTTATATTGTTCCATTTCTCCAGGTTTGGGATGGGTACTTTATTATGGTTTACACTTATACGGTACATCCACTCCTTTTCCTGGATCACATGATACAGCGGTACCAGCGACTCCCCGGCAACCTTCTGCCCATTTTGGGAAAAGTTGACGGTCGTCAGTGGTATCTGCAGCTGCTGTCCTATCGACAAAGGCTGCGTCATGGCGAGCTTATTATAAGGAGCTAACACGGTAGGTGAGAGATTATACAGCCGGCCGATGCTGTACCAGTTTTCCTTTGCCACTACAGTATGTTGCAGGTATAAGTTCCCTGTCTGACCTTGTATGATAAGTTCATCGGATTGGGATCGGACCGTCTTCATAAAAAACAAGCTAATCAGAGAGACTGCAATAACCTTTGATCGCATAGCATAATTTTTTTTAAACCCGGGTTCGGGGCAAATATACACTTTTCAGAGTCTCTTAAGTATCCTCCACTCCTTCGGGTAATAATTATTGACACGATTGGGTAAGACCTTTACCCAGCCCAGGTTCTGTCCCTGGTGTCGGACAAGTGACCAGCCTCGTGCCGCCTGTTCCGCACGTATCTCTTCCTTACGAAGATATTCGATAGCCTCATCCCTGGATAATTCTATTGCAGGCAGCTGCTGGCTGATCACGGTACTCAACGCCAGCTCATGGTCAGGGATAAATTCCTTTATCGACGGCTTACCCAATAATACACCTGCTTTTTTCAGATAACAAAAAGATTGCAAATAAGACAGGTCCTCCACCAACGCTTCCGGCAAAGCCCGGACAGTATCTTCATGCCGGAAGAACCCCAACGCTTCCCCTTCCCTTATCCATCGTTTCAAATCTTCCGACTCCTTTCTGGATAACTTCTCGATCCCCTGTCTCTTGCTCTTTGGGTAAGTGAACGTGCCGCCATCCTCCTTTCGTACAGCAGCGATAAAAAAACCTTCCCCTTTCAACTTGTCGGGATAAAAACGATACCCATAGCCGTCTTTTTTACTCCGCGATTCCACGATATGCCAGGAAGGGTCTGATTGCAGCCTGCAGCCGGCAGCCTGTAGCTCATCTATCATCCAGTCAAGTATCTCCTCATCCTCCTCCTTTGAATAGGAACAGGTGGAATAGATCAGTATCCCATCTTTACGCAAAGCAGGCCATATGTCCGCCAATATCCGCTGCTGACGCTGATGACACAATTGCACATTGTCCAGGCTCCACTCCCCGATGGCCTCCGGCTCGCGACGAAAAAGACCGCTGCCGCTGCAGGGCGCATCCACCACGATGACATCAAAGAAATCTTTCAACTTTCCCAGATCGGCAGGGTCATTGTTTGTCACCACCACGCCTGCCGCCCCCCATTTGATCATATTCTCCTGCAATATCCCGGCACGGCTACGGATCACTTCATTGCTCACCAACAAGCTATCCTTTGACAATACCGATCGTATCAGCGTGGATTTCCCCCCTGGTGCAGCGCAAAGGTCCAGCACCCTCAGCGGTTGTGAAAGATCCGCCGTCTGCCGCAGCGCTTCCTCCAGATACATGCTGGAGGCCTCCTGCACATAGTAAACGCCCGCATGGAACAAAGGATCAAAAGTAAAGGAAGGCCGCTCGCTCAAATAATAACCCCGGGACGACCAGGGCACGCTTTCCACCAGGACCTGCTCGCCCCACATTTCCTGAGGCCATCCCCCCTCCTCCCACTTCGCAGGATTCATCCTTACAGATGTCACCTGCCGGCCCGATGCATGCACGGCTTTGAATGCGGCGGCATCAAATCCCGCTGCCCCTTCCAGGGACGACAACAATTCCTTTGGTAAATTAGACAATACACAATAATTTTCAGCCTGTAAAGGTAGTTGATTACTGCCATCGCATATGAAGAAAAAAAATGACAAGGTATCCGCAGGAGTAAAGGAAATTGCCCGGTTGGCAAATGTTTCCATCGCTACTGTCGACCGGGTTATCCACAAACGCGAAGGCGTATCGGAAAAGACAAAAGCCAGGATCGAGGCCATCATCCAAAAGCTGAACTATCAGCCTAACATCCTCGCACAACGGCTGGCGCTCGCATCCAGGGGAACTATTCGCATCGCCGCGCTGTTGCCCAACGTTTCCGAAGAAACCGAGTTCTGGCAGGCGCCCCTCGACGGCATCGACCAGGCCGCCGGCGAGATCCGGCAATACAACGTCCATATAGAACGCTTCTTTTTCGATCAGAATGACAGACAATCCTTCTTCAAACAGGTGCGCCGGCTGAGTAAGACCCTCCCCGACGGCGTCCTTTTATCCCCCATCTTCCCGGAAGAATCTATGATCCTTATCCGTACCCTGGAAGACGCCGGGGTCCCCTATATCATGATCAATTCCGAGATCGTCGGCTTCGAAAGCCCGCACTACATCGGACCGGATATATTCCACAGTGGCTACCTGGCCGCCCAGTTGATAGATTACTGCATCGACAGTCATCAGCAGGTGCTTGTCGCTAACATCTCGGGAGACATCGACAACAACTATGCCGTCGCACAGGTAGAGGATGGCCTCAGAGCTTATTTTAAAGATCACCGCCTGCCCAACACCATCATTTCGCTAAAAACCACCCAGACGGACTATCCATCCATCGCCCGCCGGATGGATAAATTACTCCGTACGGAAAAAAACATCGGCGCCATCCTCGTCACCAACTCACGCGTGTCCGGCGTCGCAAAATACCTGGAAAAGACCGGCATTTCCCATATCACCCTGCTGGGATACGATTTTGTAAAGGACAACGTCGATTATCTAAAAAGAGGCGTCATAGACTTTCTCATCTGTGAAAAACCACAGGAACAAGGCTATCGTGGCATCATGGCGCTCTTTCAGCACCTCGTCTATTCCAATCCTACCGAAAAAAAATACCTGATGCCTATCGATATCATCACAAAGGAAAATTGCGAGTTTTACAGAAATTAAAAGGCTTCGACAGCCGACCCGATTAGTATGCGTTATATCCTGTGCCTTTGTTACTTTTTTATGACCGTGCCTGCACTGCCGCTCCATGCACAGCAGCTCCATCCCAAAAAGGAATATGCCGCCACGCTCGTGGATCTGTCCCGCGCGCTGCTCGCTAGACAAATAAAGGACCCTTCCGACCCCAATTACGGAGGCATCTGGTGCGAACACTGCCGCGTCTGGCATACCCGCGCCTCGGAAAGCGTATTCCCATTTACCATCGCCTGGTCGATCACCTCCGACCCGAAATATCTCGATGCCGCAAAAAATGCCGCCGACTGGCTGATCCGGCAACAACAGCCCAACGGCAGTTGGAAAGAGACACCCGAGGAATGGACAGGTACTACCACAGACCAACTGCTGATGATGATGCTGTCCTATGAAAGATTGTCCGGCAGGCTGAATGAAAAAGAACAGACCACCTGGCGCGCTTCTATGCAGCACGCCGCCGCCTATCTATACGATGTTATGGATCCCGAGTTCGCCAGCATCAATTATGTTGCAACTACCACCGCGACCCTCGCCAGGGCAGGGCAGATGTTCGACAACGACGCCTGGCTGCAAAAAGCAGCCACGCTCGCGCACCGCACCATCTCCAAAATGGACCCGGACGGCTTCCTCGACGGCGAAGGAGGAAGAAGCCACAAGAACAAGATGGGCGTAGACCTCGGATACAATATGGAAATGTCGCTATGGGGCCTGGGACTCTATGCACGCCTCACACATGACACACTCGTCCACAACCGCGTCAGCAGATCGCTGCGCAATCATTTGAACTTCATCTATCCCGATGGATCCATGGACGCTTCATGGGGCATCCGCTCCAATAAATGGACAGGCTACGGAGGCGCTACCTCCGACGGCTGTCAGATACTATTTACGCTCTTCGCCGACGAAGATCCCCGATACGCTGCCGCCTCTCTCCGTAACCTCGGATTCCTCCGTCAATGCATGTACAAAGACCTTATAGGCTTCGGACCACAGCACAAAGAAGTCTTCAGTACGCCCCCCTGCATCTATCCTACCTTCGCCAAGGCCAAGAACCTCGCCATGGCATATGTATATGAGACAAAGACAACACGCCCCAACGTCCCGCTGCCCTGCGACAGCCCCGGCCTCAAAGTATTTCCAACCCTCGATCTCGTGGAAGTACGCACCCGGAATTTTATGGCCACCATCACAAGCTATCGTTACAAAGACCCCGCCGGCACCAAAGGCAAATACATGTACCGCCCCAACGGCGGCGCCATCAGCCACTGCTGGCTAAAGGGACTCGGTTTCCTGCAGGCCTCCAGTCCCACGGTATACACAAGACCCGAACCGATGAGCTTCCCCGAAGCGCCCGGCGTCCGCAGCCTCACCCCCCGCATCGAATACACCGACACCTCCGGATATTTCACCAACCTGTACGAATATGATAGCTATCTCAGTACAGGCAGCTCCCCCGGCAAACAATATAATATAAGCGTCACCGGCCAGTTAAAAGACAAGAACTTTCTCACAGGAGGCGTTGGATACGGTATCGATTATCTTTTCACCGACGATGCTTACCAAAAGACCATCACCCTGACTTTCCATGACGCCAGCCCCGACACACTCGATATCATAGAGCCCTTTGTCCGTGACAACAATATGACCGTCGAAAAACTGGACGCCCATACTCTCCTGTTGAACTACGGGAAAATACGACTACGCTTTAGCCTTCTTTCCGGAGACGCAGAACTGATCGCCGGCCGCGACGAAACCCACTACTGGACGCCTTATCCGGCCCTTAAAGCCTTTCCTGTCGCCCTCCGCGTACACCCGCCCGCCATTGGTTCCAGCGTCATCATTCGCTATCGCATCACCCTGCTGCAATAAAAAAACACAGTAAAAAACCCATTTTCACCGTTTTTTTTGGATATATTCGTGTACGTACCCGGAAAATAAGAAAAAGAATATGATCCACACACGTTACCCCGATAAGATCGCTTGCGCCTATCTTTACCCCATCACCCGCTATGGCTATCCGCCGGACATCCGGCAGACTATCTCACATATTTCGGAAATGGCCGCCCTGGGATTTTCCTCGCTGGAATTGGAAGGGATAGGAGAAGAGAACATCCATTACTTATATAAGCACAGCAGCGATATAGCAGACGCCCTGGCGAATGCCGGATGCAAAGTCCCCGTGCTTTGCGTGGTGCTGCCTCAGTTAGGTGCTGTCGATGCCGCTGAAAGAACACGGAGCCTGGAATATTTCGAAATGGGTTGCGAAGTAGCCCGCAGCCTGGGCGCACAGGCTGTGCTGGATAACGGCCCTCTCCTCCCCCTTGGCTATCCCCGCCAGACGCCCATCCGGCGTCATTACGGCGAAGAACAGCTTGCCGCACTCTCCCTCCCTCCGACCTTCTCCTGGTATAAATACTGGCACGCGCTTGTCGCGACCTTTCAGGAAGCCTGCGGCATAGCCCAACGTTATCAGTTGACCTACGATCTCCATCCCTGCGAAGGCAGCCTGATCACCGACACTGATTCCTTTACCCTGTTTGCAACCGCGGTGGACAGACCCAACCTGCTTTTTAACCTCGACACCGCCAACCAGTTCTATTTCAGGGACAACCTGCCGCTCAGCGTTCATCGCCTGGTGGGCAAGACCAGGTATATCCATCTTTCCGATAACACAGGGAGCCGCGTAGAACACCTCGTCCCCGGCGACGGTCGCATACAATGGGATGCATTCTTTTCCGCCTTGCGGGACATAAATTTTCAGGGAAATTTTGCCCTCGACATCGGTGGCGCCGAAACCCCGATAAGTGATCTGCAGGCAGCCTATGGACGCGCCGCCCGCTGGCTGCAGGAAAAACTCGAAACATATTCACTAAACTGACTTCATATGCGGTCCATCATAGCCATCCTCCTCCTGTCCCTTTCCGCTCACGCGCAAACATACGACGTCACCCGCTTCGGCGCAGTAGGCGACAGCACCACCGACAATACAGCCGCATTGCAAAGAGCCATCGACAGCTGCGCAAAAAGGGGCGGCAAACTGTATTTCCCCGCAGGCACTTACCTGACAGCCACCCTTTACCTGCGCAGCCACGTAACCCTTCACCTCCTGCCCGGCGCCACGATCCTCGCTTCTCCGGACATCACCCGCTATCCTTACCTGGACGCCGGTATACGTTTCTATGGAGAAGAGTGGGCAAGACAAAGCCTTATATTCTGTAAAGACCAGACGGACGTAGGCATAGAAGGAGAAGGCACCATCGACGGGCAGGGAGCCCGCTTCGTCACCACCACCATCAAAAAACCGGACCGCTACCGCAACCGCCCCTACCTCCTCTGGTTCGCCGGGTCCAGGAACATCACCATAAAAGGTATACACCTGCGTAACTCGGCATTCTGGATGGAACATTACCTGGGATGCGAGAATGTACTTATCGACGGCGTGAAAATATGGAACCATTCCAATAAGAACAATGATATGATGGACATCGACGGATGCAGGTATGTCACGATCTCCAATGTCACCGGTGATTCCGACGACGACGGGCTTACTATAAAAAGCACTTCACCCCGGATATCCGAATATATCACTATCACAAATTGTATCCTCAGCAGCCATTGCAATGCGCTGAAGTTCGGAACAGAGTCCACCGGCGGATTCCGCAACATCGTCATCTCCAACTGCATCATCAAACCTTCCGCACAACGCACCGTCATCTACGGCAGCCCCGACGGCATGGGAGGCATCGCCCTTGAGATCGCCGACGGCGGGATCATGGAGAACGTCAACATCAACAACGTCATCGTGGAAGGCGCACAGGTCCCCCTCTTCCTGCGGCTCGGTAACCGCGCCCGTAAATACATCGGGGAAGCATCCACCCCCTCTCCCGGCAGGATAAGGAATATACATTTCTCCAATATCACCGCCACCGGCGCCGATGAGACAGGCTGTTCGATCACCGGTATACCCGGCGCCCCTATCGAAGATATCTCCCTGAGCAATATCCGTCTGGAAACCACCGGCAGCGACAGCGTCATAGACGTCCTACGGCCCGTGGATGAAAAAGAAACGCTCTATCCCGAAGGGAATATGTTCGGCCTCCTCCCTGCTTATGGTCTTTATATCCGTCATGCACGCAATATCCGTCTCTCCGGCATTACCATCCGGTCACGAAAAAAAGACAGCAGACCCGGGATCGTGGCGGCGGAGACTGAACACTTTGATTTTACAGGCCTGGACATCGCAACAGCCCCCCATACACCCGCGGCGCTCTATTTCATCGACAGCAAAGATGGTTCAGCCGCCGTCCCGGCACGTACTTTCTATGGCAAAGACAAGCGCTCCAAAAACATTACTATCAGTCATCCATATCCGGGAAAGCCATGAAGACTGTCATCGTATTATCGTGCCTCATCATGACGCTGACAGGGCCTGCAACAACTGCCCGCTGTCAGGATACCACGGCCCTCCGTCTGGTACAAAAGATCGCCGAACGTGTGATCCTCGATACCCGTTTCTCTTTCCGGCTAATACCCCAGCAGGAAGAATTGGGTATGCAGGTACTGGATACCCGCTTTCTCTCCCCCCGGCCGGGCGAGCAGATATACGCCCGCCGGTACATGGAAGCCCTCACCGACACCGTAGTCGACATTGGCATCGGAGGCGCCGGCCCACTTACGATATGGATCAACGGTCGCATGATATGGCGGTCTGACCAGACCGCAACCCAACGCCCTGTCGAATTCGCCTACAATAAATTCCGCTTTGACCAAAGCTTCCGGGCATCCCTGCACAAAGGCGTCAACGAATGGATCGTCCAACTTACCGCAGGAAATACACAGCCCGTGGTTTTCCTACGAGCGCAAACACAGAGTGGCGATCAGGACAGCTCTATTCGCATCAATAGCACCCATGCCTCCGGTCAATGGATGTACGCAGGCCCCTTCCCCGCATCCACTGACCCTGTATCCACCCACGCCACATCCACCGAACCCACATCCGCCGACGCTCCTCCGCCTTTCAACGACCCCACGCGATATTTCACCTGGGCCGCCTCCCCCCAGCGACTGTTGCCAGGCCTAGAGATAGCCCCCGATGCAGCCTACCGCCGGGAGTCTTTCGCAGACTGGCTATACCCCAACGGCATTCTCCTATGGACCTTCCTCAGGCTAAGCGATGCGACAGGAGAAGATCAATACCACAGGTTCGTACGGAAATATGCAGACTTCGTCCAACAGTACAGACCATATTTCAAGACACAATACGATTCATTAAACGCCTTCCGTGGCAGCTTTCATCGTATGTTCCGCCGCAGCATGCTGGACGACGCCGGCGCGCCCACTTTCCCCCTATTGGAATTATACACCAGGGAAAAGGATACCACCCTGCTTTCCATCGTCGGACCCATGATGGACTATGTATGCCACGGACAGGTACGCCTGCCCGACAGCACTTTTTGCCGGCCCGAACCGGAATCCTTCACCGTCTGGGCGGATGACCTCTTCATGAGCATCCCCTTCCTGCTGATGGCTGCCCGTACCCCGGATCATACAAACGCTGTCGACGATGCCGCCCGCCAGGCAGTCAATTTCCAAAAATACTTGCAGGACCCCCACACCGGTCTTTACCATCATGGCTGGTACAGCCGGACCCGCGAACAATCACCCGTATGCTGGGGCCGCGCCAACGGATGGATCGCCTGGGCCATCGCCGAATTGCTCGATACACTATCCCCCCGCCATCCGCTGTACAAGACTGTTCTCCGCAACTTTCGCCGGCATATGAGCGCACTCGCGGACTGTCAGGCGCCTGATGGCCTTTGGCGCCAGGTACTGGACGATCCCTCCTCCTATGAAGAAACATCCTGCACGGCCATGTTCTCCCTGGCAATGGCAAGAGGGGCACGCCGTCACTGGCTGGACAGATCGTATAAGGGACGAGCGCTGAAAGCCTGGCAGGCAGTTGCCCGCCGGATCACCCCCGACGGCGTGGTGCAAGGCATCTGCCGCGGCACCGACATGGGAGCAGATGCTTCCTACTACAGGAACAGACCCACCTATGACAACGACCCGCGGGGCCTCGGCGCCGTCGTAGCAGCCGGCATCGAAATAGCCCGGTCCAGATAACTTTTCAAAATATCGCATATGATACGCCCGACGATCCTCTTCCTCCTCCTGGCCTTCACCGCCTGCCAGAACAGACAGGCCCGGCGGAATTATCTCTTCGATATGGGCAGCGATCATACTTCTCCCGCAAAAGGTTACACCGCCGTCACCCCTACCGATACTTACAACCCTGCCCGGGGCTTCGGATGGCTGACACCACCTGCAGGAACCTTTGACTCCGTCAACATCCCCCTCCCGCAGGATTTCCTAAAAAAAGGTGTACTTGGAAAGGACAGCATGGTATTCCGGGTCGATCTTCCCGAAGACGATTATTTCATCACCCTCACCCTGGGAACACCCCCCTCGGATACTTCGAAGATCATCGCCACCGTCAACGGCCAACCCTGGCCCGACACCCTCACCACACCCTGGTTCCGTCTGGCCTTCCGGACACTGCGCAAAAAAATCCATATAGTCGGAGGACAGGCGGATATAAAGGTCAGGACGCTTTCCGGACCTAACGTAGGTATATATGCGATCGACGTCCGGCCGGTGACGGGAAAAAAAGATATCCCTTTCGACACCCCGCTGGACGAAGACACCGCCGCCGTCAGCCGCTTCCGGACAACCTTGCTGCGCCAATTGGAAAAGGATCCGGCAGACCTCCCTGCTATCAACCAATTGCGGGACGTAGACAATTACCTGCAAGCCTGCGCCGACTTCGACGGCGGCGGATGGTCATGGGCCGTCAAATCCACCCACATGAGCCTTATCTATAGATTGTATGCCGCGGTCGATCTTTTAGAACAGGTCATCGCCGATTCTTCAAACCCCCTCTACGATAGATCCGTCTATCTCCTGGCCAGGATCTACTACTGGCTGCACCAGGAAGACGACGAATTATACAGCGGCCCCTTGTATGACCGCTACTTCCAGCAACTGGAAAAAAAATATCCCGGCAACAAACTCATCCGCATGTACATGGGTGAAAAATTCTATGACACGCCGGACTTCGATACCACAGCCCCAAAAAATGCCCCGCGATGGGCCGTCCTTCAGCACGAAGCCATGCTACGTCTGCAAAAGCTCATCCACTGGTGGGTACTCCAAAAACAAACCCCCAATGGAGAAATGGGGGGCAAATACGGTGACGACGTAGAGTTGCTGCGGACATGGCTCCCTGCCATCCTCGGCGCAGACGACAGCATCGCCGCCCTTGGCTACACCCGGCTCGCCGATGGAGTATGGCACAGCGACGCACTCGACAAAGGTTTCGCCAGCCGGATTGACGACGTGGAGCACTCCGCGGAATTGTTCCGCGACACGCATCCCGCCATGTTCCTCATGCACTACGGGGACCCCGAATACGTGGAACGATGCCTCATCAGCATGCAGCACTTCACAAACACCTGGACAGGTATGACCCGTCTGGGTCACCGCCATTTCAAATCCTACTATCTTTCATCGACAGAGGTACTCGCCGACTCCCTCCACGGCATTGACGTTGCGCTCAACGCAAGGGCCGTCCACCCGGGTCTTTGGGCATTATGGTACAACCATAACCCTTCCCTCCTTCGCTCGTTCTCGGAATGGAGCAATGCCTGGATAGCCGACGCACAAAGGACGGACAATGACAAGCCTGCAGGCATCCTTCCCTCCGCCATCGCCTTTGCCACCGAAAGACCCGGCGGCAACTCCGCTCAATGGTACGACCCGCAACTCGCTTATGACTATTACAGATGGGATCATATCGAACATGTCAACGAGCTCCAGCGCCACCTGCTCGGTATGTATGATATCACGGGAGATCGCCGGTTCCTGCAACCCGCAGAATTTTATGCAACACTCATGCAGAACAGCCATACCAGCCCTTCCACCGCCCGGCCAGGCTCCCTTGACTGGGTCCGCTACCAGCTATCCATCGGGGGCACCGACCACGAGACAGGTGTGAATCCTATGGGAAAACTCTTTGCCATGGCAAGACAAATCACCTCATCTCCCCTTTATGACAGCCTCGTAGCCACCTATGGCGAGCCCTATAGTAAGTACCTGGTCACCGCCACGGAAAAAGATATAGACAGCGCACTGCAACAGATGCTGACCGGCCTTCGCTATAATTTTCCCATGCTGACCAGCGAAGTAAAGTTTACAGACAGGGTATATGTCCCCGGTGGCGACATACTCACGGGCATGTACACAGGTCATTTCGGCGCCGGCTATGAATACCCCGCCCTCACCGCCACCTGGAAACACACGGGGCCCGATATCGCTATCTTCGTACGCCGGGGGTCCGGCAGCGGCGCCAGCATTTCACTTTTCAATTTCGGCGCTCCAAAGACTGTCACACTGCGGACCTGGCAGCTAAAGCCCGGAAGATATGTGGTCGCAACATCCGCGGACAACACACACACGACCTCACAGGACACCGTCGATATAAAAGAAAGGGTAAGCGACATCCCTCTCTTCATACCCGCCGGAAAGAACATCCTCGTGGAGATACGGCAGCTAAGACCCGCACCGGCATCAACCATTGACGCACCCGACATAGCGCTCGCCGAACGGGACATCATCCTCACCCCCGGCACAGGGAAGGGAAAACCCATGGACATTTCCTGCCGCATACATAATATAGGCCGGCTCACCGCCAAAAACATCACCGTAACGTGTTTTGTGGATAATCAAAAAATAAAAGAAGCCTTTATCCCAGCCCTCGACGCTCCCAATGACCTCGTACCAAAAAGCACAATCACACACTTCACCTGGACGCCTTCCCCGGGCTCCCATCACATCAGGATCAGCGCGACCCTCAAAACAAAAGAGATCACCCTGCTCAATAATGCCGCCGCCAGGACCTTCACGGCCAACTAACAGCGCCGTCTGTACTCACCGGGACTCATACCCGTATATTTACGAAAGACGGTAGAAAAATACTGGGCGCTCTGAAACCCCGTATCATAGGCGATGGAAGCCACCGGCAGACTCTGCCGCTGCAACAATCGCTGCGCCTCTTTTATCTTCTGTCGCAGCACATAATCCAGAGGCGTGCTGCCTATCTCCTCCCGGAACCAGGATTTCAGACGGGAAAGCGACAGACCGGCGACCCCGGCAAGCGCCTGCAACGTCACCGGCTCATCCATCGTATCCTGTATATATCGGTCGATCGCCTCCATCCTGGTCTTCCCCCTGTGCTTTGTCTGCCGCTGTGAACAGTCGATCACCTCCAGCAAGTACTCAGCAAAAAGGTGCTGCATACGCACCCGGATAAAAGAGTCCTTCCCCTGTCCGGACAACTGAAAGATGCTGTCCAGGGTACGCTTTAACACCCGGCTCCCCTGAAAATGCCGAGGCAGCGCAAGCAGCCTCCGGCGCCATTCCTTTGCCTGCCGTCCTTCCCACCCAAGGAAGCGCCCGCCGGACCTTTCATCCATACGGATGATCAGCCAATACAACTCCCCTTTCTCTTCCGGATGATCACCCGTCCCATGCCACTCGCCGGGATACGTAACAAAGATATCCCCTCCCTTTATACGGTGCAGCGTACCGCCTACATCATAGGTCTGCTCCCCACTGCTGCAATAACATATCTCCATCATTCTGCTATGCATATGCGCAGGCAGCTGTTGCTTAGCCTGCCGGTAGTGGTACCTGCCTAATATCAATACATCCCGGAAACCCGCCTTTCTCAGGTCGAGTATCATCCGCTCAGGCGAAGAGATCACATCGATGGGCAAATTCCTGTTCATGTATAAAATAGTATCGGGACACCTTCGTGAAACCCTTTATAAAAATACCAACCTATTTTTGGAATACACCAAACAAATCTCATATGACAGACATCAGCCCGGCACAAAAACAGTTCTTCGATCTCAACGGCTATCTCGTCATACAGAATATCCTCACTCCGGAAGAAGTAACATTTTACAGGGACATCTACCAACAGTTCCTCGAGGGCGACATCGATGCATCCCGCTACCGCTCTGACCTGGGCTCCCACGCAGGCGATGGCCCTGCGCCCGGTAAAGAACGCATTACCCAGATCATGCTGGCCAGCAGGCTCCTGCCCTCCCTCCTCGACCGGCCTCTCCACAAGAACACAAATGCTATCGCCAGGGAATTACTGGGAGAGGACATGGCCCTCGACTTCGATATGCTCATCGACAAAGCCCCGCACTCCGCCACCGCCACACCATGGCACCAGGATTGCGCCTACTGGATCTCCATGCCCGATACAAGGGCCGCCAGCTGCTGGGTAGCGCTTGACGACGCAGTCGTCGACAATGGCTGCATGTGGTACATCGCAGGCTCCCATCTGCTGCCCATCCGCACCCACCGGCCCGCCGGAAAAGGAGGCGCCCTCCAATGCACAGCCGGCGAAGAAGAAGGCACGGCAGTGGAAATAAAAGCAGGCTCCTGCGTCTGGCACCACGGCGGCACCATTCATTACAGCAGGGGGAACACCACCGATGCCCGCCG
This sequence comes from Chitinophagaceae bacterium, assembly GCA_017307755.1. Taxonomy (GTDB): domain Bacteria; phylum Bacteroidota; class Bacteroidia; order Chitinophagales; family Chitinophagaceae; genus Puia. Next base: position 439,445 of record JAFKGQ010000006.1, read on the forward strand.
CCGCGCCTTTATCACAAACTATAGACCGCAGGCGATGATCGAATACGAACGCCGGCAAGGCTTCGACCACTCGGGCGAACGGGACGTCAGGGATGATAGAGCTAAAAACTAAAAATATTTTGCGTGATCCGTTTTTATTTTTAACTTAGTCGGAATCCTTTGGGATTATTTTTTTACCCATTCTCGGGTACGTACACGTAAAAACGCAAACCCTGTCCGCCGCGAACCTTTTCCAACATTAATTTTTTTTTAACAGATTACGGGTACGTACCCGAAAAAAACATCCGATGCGAAAGCACGCTGCAAGGACACTAACCCTGGGCTTCCTTTCCCGCCTCCGCCACTCCGCGAAGATGGCCAGCCTGTCCCTGTCCCTGCTGCTCTCCATCACAGCCGCCGCCGCACCAGCTCCCCCAACCCTCCCCATACTCCCCGCCCCCCGCTACGCACGCCAGTTGACACCCTCTTTCCATTTATCCCTGTCCCCCGACGCACGTTGGACAGGCCTCGATACATCCGCACTGCACCGTCTGCAGATACACTGGCGCGCCCTGACCAAAGGTACAGGACAAAATGCAAAGGGACAGCAGGTCCATCTCGGACTCCTGGGGAAAGACCCGGACTTCGACAGGGCAGTCGCCTTCGCCATGCAACCCATACCCTCACCCGGCAGCACCCTTGCCCCAACATGGACAGACAGCCTGGGAAAAGAAGGGTACCTCCTGGCCCTGCAGCACAATACAGTCCTCATTGCCGCCAGGACAGAGACAGGACTATTCTACGGACTTCAATCCCTCAGACAGCTGGCCCGCTCAAAGTGGGACCACGAGCTCCTCATCGCCGACTGGCCTGCCTTCGCCTTCCGCGGCATCTTCGACGACATCAGCCGCGGTCCGATCTCCACCGTCGCTTATATAAAACAACAGATACAAAGGATGGCAGAGATAAAGATCAACTATCTCTCCTTCTATATCGAACACGTCGTACAACCCCTCTCCCACCCCGACTTCGCACCCGCGGACGGTAAGCTTACCATCGCCGAAATAAAGGAGCTTTCAGCCTATGCCGCCAGTTTTCATATGCAGCTCATCGGCAGCTTTCAGTCCTTCGGCCATTTCGAAAAAATATTGTCCCAACCCCGCTATGCTTCCCTGGGAGCTACCAACACCCTCATCAACCCCTCTGACCCAAAAGCGCAAAAATTCCTGGCCGACGTCATCGGTGAATTATGCGACGCTTTCAGCGCACCCTGGTTCAACGTCAATTGCGACGAGACATTCGACCTCGGCCAGGGTCTTACAAAACCCTATGTGGACACCCTCGGCCCCGCCGCATTCTACGCCGGCCACCTGAAATTTCTCAACCAGGTCGTACGCAGTCACGGAAAAAGTATGATGATGTGGGGCGATTTCCTGCTGCAGCACCCCGAAACCTTTGACCTCCTCCCCCCCGATATCACCTACCTCACCTGGGAATACGGAAACCAGCCTTCCTATGATGATTGGATAAAACCCTTTGCCGGCAGACACCTGCCCTTCCTCATCTGTCCGGGGATACTCAATACCTACCGCCTCTTCCCCGATATGACCATGGCAAGGGCCAACATCGAGGGCTTCGCACGACAAGGGCTCCGGGACGGCGCACAAGGCATCCTTACCACCGTATGGGACGACGGCAGCGCTTATCTTTTCTCCGCCGACTGGTACGGCATATATGTCACCGCTGAAGCAGGCTGGTCCGCCGCACCTTCCCCAACTTTCAACCAACGGTACGCCTCCACAGCCTACGGACCAATGGACGGGTCCTACGTACAGTCGATGGAGACACTCATGCGTCTGAAAAAACTGCCCCTTACCTACAATCTGAGTGAAGGACCCTGGCGGGCAAAACTTATACCCGACAGCGGCAAAAAATTGATCCTTAACAACGCCTCAGCCGGCCAGGCCCTGCAGATCATACAACAGGCGCAACGACAGCTGGGCACACACTTTCCCCAAAGGAATGCCGGCGACATCCGTACCCTATCTTATACGCTGCAGCAGTACCGGCTGCTGCTCATTTCCCGTCTGCACATAGCCGACATCGCCAGGGACTACCGGAAATCTACGACCGCCGCACCCCAGCAAGCCGCCGCCCTGCTCACCCGCGACATCGCCATCATAGATACCCTCAAAAAAGAGTACACCCGCCTGCGTAGCTGGTTCAGGTCCGCATGGCTGGCAGAAGATCAGCCCTACTGGCTGGATATAGCTCAACAGCCTTATGATAAAAGGATCGACGCCCTGACACAATTGGCAAAATCCCTGACGCAAGCCCGCGAAAAAACGCTCGCCCACACCGCCATGCCAACACCGGCATCCATAGGGTTGGATATCCGGGAAAGCTCTTTTGATTATTTTCAGGGATGGATGCTCGCAGGCCCCTTTGCTACAAAAGATACTTCCTTCCCCGGCTTTCTTTATGCCGAAGACACAGCCTACGACCATCCACCTACCCCGGGGGATTTCACCCGCTGGCAAGGCAGGTTATATCGCTGGAAAAAATACGCCTCCGAAGCGGGCGGTATCATCGACCTGGACGCAACATTCGACAGGACCAAAGGTGACGCCATCTATGCCTACTGCCTGATCAACAGCGATACCGCTGTCACCCTCCGCGCATATATGACCCACGACGGTCGCACCACGCTTTTTTGCAACGGAAAAGAGATCGTGCAGCACTTGACAACGACAGACGAAAAAGGATTTACGCTGCCCCTGCAGCCAGGCGCCAACCATATCCTGATCAAACTGGGCAAAGACCCGGTACAACCCTGGACCTTTACCTTCCGTCTTCAGGAAAATACCCTATTTACCAATCATAAATTCAAGTATCAACTCAATGGGAAAAATAAACTGTATGCAGCAGATTAAAAAGAGCCCGGTCCTGCTCATTGCTTTCTCCCTGGCGCTCATACCCCACCCCGGCAAAGCCCAGGTGAAAAAAGACGCCGTGGTGCAGGCCATCAACGAGACAGCCCGCTACCTCACCGACGTCGTCCTGGATAATGAAGGAAAATCCCGTTGCGATTATAATATGTCGGAAGGTAGATGGTATCCCTACGAAGTTCCCTGGCACACCGGCCAGGCCATCAATGCCTTACTGGCCGCCTACAAGGCGACGGGCAACAAAGCTTACCTGGATGCAGCAAAAAAAGGAGGCGACTGGTGGATCACCATGGAGATAAAGGACAGACCAGGCCTCAATGGCATGGTAGACGCCCTCCACGGCGACGTCCTGGGCGAGGACTTCATCGTCTTCGCTACGGTCACCGACGGAACACCCGGCATCTATGAGCTCTCAAAGGTCACAAAAGACCCAAAATACGCCAGGGTAGCGACCAACGCTGCCTCCTGGATGCTGAAAAATATGTACTACCCCGAAAAAGGGGTCTGTTATGATGCCATCGACGTGCACACTGGCGAGGTGGTCAAAGAAAATAGCCCTTTCTGGAAGGATAAAAAGAAACAAGAGCTCTTTGACGTCTCCCGTCCCAACACCGAAGGCTCTCTCTTCAAAGATGCCTACGAGTTTTCCGGTGACAAAAAATTCCGGGACGCCTTCATCCTTCTCTGCAACAGCCTGGTGGAAAAACAAGGCCCGGAAGGCGTATGGATGCGCTTTATGCCCAATGACGCGACCATACATTCCTTCCACCCCCGCTTCTCCCTCTGGTACGCCGAATCCCTTATCGAAGCCTATAAGCTCACAAAGGATAAAAAATACCTGGAGTCCGCCGCGATCACAGCCCGCGTATTTGCAAAAGCCCAACAGAAGAACGGCACCATCTTTTACGAGAACTACACGGACGGGAAAGAATCCGACAAAGGCTCTGTCACAGGCTCCGCCGTCGGACTGGCAGGCATCGTATGGATGGAATTGTCGAAGTACGGCTACAAGGAATTCGATGACAACATCGAAAGGTCCGCCGCCTGGATCATCGCCAACCGCTTCGCACAGGACCACCCCGACCCCAACCTGCGCGGGGCCATAATGGAGACAAGGATCCGGAGCAAAAAGAACAAGGTCTGGCTCACCAACAGAGATATAGGAACCTCCTTCTCTCTGCGATTCCTCGTAGATTATCTCAACTTTAAATAACCCTAACCGTCAACAATAAAAACGACTTGCCATGGATACCAGCATTCTTATTACCAAAAACTATCTGCAAATGAAACAAGCCATCCACCGACTGTTCCTCCTTTGTCTGCTGGCCGCCGGGACATTCTTTACGCCCGCCGCCGCTCAACAGACCACCGGCAACATCAAGGGACAGGTCACCGACAATGAAGGCAATGCCCTCCCCGGCGCCTCCGTATCCGTCAAAGGCACCACTCGTTCCGTGGTGACCGGACTCACCGGCAGCTTCGAGATCCCCGATGTAAAGGAAGGCGCCTACACCCTGGTCATCACCTACATGGGCTACAAGACCTCTGAAACACAGGTCACTGTCAGCGCCGGCAAGACCTTTGTAAAGACCTTCGCCTTACAGTCCAGCAGTAAAAGCCTGCAAAGCGTCACCGTCTCCGCCGTCATGGAAGGACAGCAAAAAGCCCTCAACCAGCAGAAAAATTCGGACAATATCAAACAGGTGGTTTCCGCTGATCTCATGGGCCGCTATCCCGACCTCAACGTCGCCGAATCCATGCAGCGTCTTCCCGGTGTCACCATCGGACGCAACAGCAGCGGAGAAGGCTCCACCATACAGTTGAGAGGTACGCCCGCCTATTTCACCAATATCAATGTCAATGGGGAGCAGATCATGAGCACCCAGGAGGACGGTCAGCGCAGCGTAACCCTCGACGTGATCCCCACCAGCATCCTTTCCTCGATGGAAGTGATCAAGACGCTTACCCCCGACCAGGACGGCGACGCAATAGCCGGCACTATCAACCTGAAATCCCCAACCGCTACCTCCCTACGGCCCAAACTCTCCCTCGACCTGGGCGGCGGATACAACAACCTTAGAAGCAACCTCAACGCCATCGGCAATATCACCGCCGGCAAACGGTTCTTCCCCAGCGAACAAAACCCCAATGGACGCCTGGGCATTATGCTGAACGGCAGCCTCTACAAGACAAAGAATGGCTATGACGAACAGAACGCACAGGTGTGGCAACAAAAGGACTTCGATGACAACAAAGGAAAAATATGGTTCCCCACAGACATCCGCTACCTGTACGTACAGAACCAGCGCACCCGCTCCGGCGGCGGCGCCACCATCGACTATAACTTCAACGCCACCTCCAGCATCGTCGCCAACGTTATGTACAGCGACAACTATAACGAGATCACCCGTTATCGCAAACGTACCCGCATGCAGACCAGCAACACCACTGTCGATGCGAATGGCATCTACAACACCAAAAAAGGCAGGTCCTACAACGAGGTCAAAGGCGCGACGACCGATAACAACAATCTTACCTTCAACCTCGAAGGCGAAACCCTTATCGGAAAAGTAAAATTCGACGGCGGTATCTTTATGGGCAAAGCCCGGTATGAAGAGCACACCGGTACCTATAATTTCATCACGGGCAACATACCCCTGTCCATCGCCAGCATTTCCGGCGATAATCTCGTGACCACCGGCACCGACTGGCGCAACGACGCATCCCTGTTTACCTACAATACGGTGGAAAGGGAACACTACCAGAACGTGGGCCGGAACTTTGTCACCAAGCTCAACATGACCATCCCCTACAAGATCGGCAAGAACTCCGCCATTTTTAAGGCCGGCTATAAGACCAAGTTCACCCACAGCGAACGCTACTATCCGGACAATGTGGTCATCAGCACCTATGCCGGCGATGCCGCGGCAGGCAAGCTGACCAATTTCAAAGGCCCCGCCGAAGTGTCCTCCCATCTCCTGGACAACAACTTCGATTTCGGCCTCGGCGTCGATAAGGACAAGACCATTAATTATTTCGATACGCATCAGGGAGCCGCCTTCCCCATGGACAGCTCCAGCATCAGAAATACCACCGATACTTACTTCTATGACGCCACGGAAAATATCACGGCAGGCTATCTGATGAATCGTATCCAGTTCAATAAATGGATGCTGCTCACCGGTCTGCGCATAGAACACACCACCGTCGACTATAAAGGCAACATCGTCGAACTGGATAACAACGGCAAATGGGTATCCACCCAGCCCAACCAAAAAACGACCAGCTATACCAAGTTTCTCCCGAACATCCAGGCTAAATACGATATCAATAAGAGCACAGATGTTCGCGGCGGGCTGACCTTCGGCTATTCCAGACCCAACTTCATCGACCTCGTACCCGGCCGCCTCATCAGTATCCTGGCCATGACGGTCACGGACGGTAACCCTGAGCTGAAGCCCGCCTTTAGTACCAATGCCGACCTGATGATCGAAAAATATCTCTCCAATCTCGGCATCCTCTCCGCAGGCTTCTTTTATAAGAACATCGACAAGTTCCAGTACAATAGCGTCACCATCATCCAGGGAGACGAGTTCCAAAATGCCAATCTCTATCAGAACTACCAATGGTACAGGGTCCTCAATGGCAACACCGCCAAGGTATACGGAATGGAGCTGAACGCCCAGGCCAACCTTACCTTCCTGCCCGGCATCCTGAAAGGCTTCTCCGTCCTGGCGAACTATACCTATTCACATTCCAGCGCCGACGCCCAGTTCCGCAAAGGACTCCGTCTCCCCGGACAGGCCACGCATACAGCCAATGGTTCTCTGTCCTTTAATTACAAAGGCTTTACCATCCAGGGGAATGTCAACTACAACGGCTCCTATACGGTCAGCCTGGGCGGAGATGCGGCCTCCGACGTCATCCGCAATGCCAGGATACAGGTAGATGCCAACTCCTCCTATCGTATCAACAAACGCTTCACTGTATACATCGAAGGACAGAACCTCACAAACGCACCCCAGACCGACTATTTCGGTATTCGTTCGAGGCTCTATACCAAACAATACTATTCCTACTGGGGCCGCATGGGTGTAAAGTTCCGGTTGTAATGCCATAAGATGACGATAAAGACACAAACAATAGTATATGATAGAAAGACGAACAGATCGGTTGCATATCCGGATCTATGACGACAAAACACTACTTGGGGAAGACGCTGCGGCAATGACGGCCGCGCACATAAGACAGTTGCTCGAAAAGAAAGAGACAGTCAACATGATCTTTGCGGCCGCCGCCTCCCAAAACGAATTCCTGGAAGCGCTGTCCCACGCAGAACTGGACTGGCAGCGTATCAACGCGTTCCACATGGACGAATACATCGGCCTGCCAAAGGACGCGCCCCAACTCTTTGGCCAATGGCTGAAAAAAAGGATATTTGACAAGGTCCCCTTCGGTAATGTATTTTACCTGGATGGTCAGGCTGCCGACACGCAGGAAGAATGTCGCCGCTATTCGGAGCTTCTGCTCCGTTATCCGGTGGATATAACATGCATGGGCATAGGAGAAAATACCCACCTGGCCTTTAATGACCCCCATGTCGCCGACTTCGCCGATACCGCGATGGTAAAAGTGATAGACCTTGACGAAGGGAGCAAACGGCAGCAGGTGGCAGAGGACTGCTTCGCCGACGTGAGTCAGGTGCCCTCCTTCGCGCTGACCCTGACCATACCCGCCCTGTTGAAGGCCGGCGCCGTATTTTGTATGGTGCCCGGCGCCCGGAAAGCACAGGCCGTGTACCACACGCTTACCGCCGGGATCAATGCCCGGTACCCATCCACTATCCTCCGCCAGCACCCCAACGCCCTTCTCCTTCTTGACCGGGAAAGCGCTGCCCTGATACCGGACGATGCGGACATACTCACAAAAAATGCTGCCGGCATATGAATATCCAATTCTTTTGCCCCCGCTGGGGCATGGCCCACCTCCCTTGGGAACCCTTTGCCCGGCTGGTGAAGGACACAGGGTTTGACGGCGTGGAGACAGATATACCGGAGGAGCCCGCCGGCAGGGAAGAGATGCTGCAAGCCCTGGCAAAATATGATCTCAGACTCATCGCACAACATTGGCAGACAGTGGATCCCGCCTTCGAAACACACGCTGCAGTCTATGCGAAAAGACTTGAGTACATGGCTGCCGTAAACCCCCTGTTTATCAACTCCCAGACAGGCAGGGATTTCTTCTCCCCGGCGCAGAACGAAACCCTGCTGACCATTGCAGCACAAACCACCGTCGCCACCGGTATCCCTGTCTATCACGAAACCCACCGGGGGAAATTCAGCTTCGCCGCACACGTTACCGCCGATTTTCTACATCGCGTCCCCGGTCTGGAGCTGACGCTGGATATATCCCATTGGTATGCCGTCGCCGAAACATTCCTCGATGATCAACAGCAGGCTGTCCGGGATGCAATTGAGCGTACCAGACACATACACGCGCGTATAGGCCATACACAAGGCCCGCAGGTGCCCGACCCCCGCAGCCCCGATGCACGCGAAGCGCTAAAAGCCCATCTCGCCTGCTGGGACAAAGTGGTCGAAGCCCGTCTGCAGACAGGTCACCCCCTGCTGACCTTTACAGCCGAATTTGGCCCATCCCCTTATATGACCCTGTCACCCGCCACCGGCAAACCCCTGGCAGATCAATGGGAATTGAATGTCTTTATGATGCAGATGCTAAAAGAACGCTATCAGCCATACACCGGATCCTAAAAAACGTAACCAATGGAAAAGATCACAGAAATGCCCTCCCGTTACAGACACCTGGAAAAAATGTCCACCGACGGCATCGTTCGTTGTATTAATGAAGAAGATCAGCAGGTGGCCTTGTCTGTACAAAAAGTACTGCCGCATATCGTGTCCCTCGTCGACGCAATCACACTCCGCCTGGCGGACAAGGGCAGGCTTTTCTACGTCGGCGCCGGCACCAGCGGCCGTCTCGGTATCCTGGATGCAAGCGAATGGGCCCCTACATTCGGCGTCCCGGAAACCATGGTCCACGGCATCATGGCCGGCGGGCAGGACGCCTACCGCTTTGGCATAGAAGACGCGGAAGACGATTACGACCAGGGCTGGAAAGACCTTCAGCAACACCACATATCCCCCGCGGACTTTGTCGTCGGCATCGCCGCCAGCGGAACTACCCCTTATGTAGCAGGGGCGCTTAGACAATGTCGTGAGCATAACATAGGCACGGGATGCATCGTATGTAACCCCGACTCACCCGTGGCCGCCTGGGCAGACTATCCGGTGGAAGTGATCGTAGGTCCCGAATTTGTTACAGGCAGCACCCGGATGAAAAGCGGCAGCGCCCAGAAAATGGTGCTGAATATGCTCTCCACAGCCGTCATGATCCGGCTGGGCCGTGTACAGGACAACCGTATGGTCCATATGCAGATCAGCAATGAAAAGCTCCAGGATCGCGGCGTCCGCATGTTGATGGAAAAGGCCGGCATCCCCGGCTATGAAGAAGCCAGGACCCTGCTGGAAAAACACGGCAGCGTACACGCCGCATTAGCACACCTCCACAACACCTAGCCCATGTCTGCAACCGCCAGCTATCGCAAGAACCTGACCCTCATCGGCGCCTTCTTCTTTATATTCGGCTTTATCAGCTGGATCAACGGGACGCTGATCCCCTACCTCCGTATAGCCTGCGAGCTGGAAGAGTGGCAGGCATACCTCGTAACTTTTGCCTTCTATATTTCATACACCATCATGGCCATCCCTTCCAGCAGCCTGCTTCAAAAGACCGGTATGGTAAAAGGTATGAGCATCGGGCTCATCGTCATGTCCGCGGGGTGCTTACTGTTCATACCCGCTGCGCTGATAAGGAATTATGCCATCTTTCTTGCAGGTCTGTTCCTGGTGGGCGGCGGCCTGACGCTGCTGCAGACTGCCGTCAACCCATACATTACGCTGCTGGGGCCGCCCGGCTCCGCCGCAAAACGCATCAGCATCATGGGCATTTGCAATAAAGTGGCAGGTATCCTGGCTCCCCTTATCATGGGCAGCATCATCCTGAAGAATGCCAGCGGCTTGATAGAACAATTGCAGAAGATGACGCCTGCTGAAAAGACTGTACGTCTCGACGAACTCGCAAAAGACGTGATCCTCCCTTATATCTTCCTGGCCGCCATCCTCCTGCTGATCGCCATTCTCATCCGCTATGCCCACCTGCCGGAAATACAGACGGATGGTACCGGCAACGCAACCACGAAGGACATCCACCGGTCCACCCCACGCTCCACCTATCTGATGGGCTTTACCGCCATTTTCTTTGCCGTAGGCGTAGAGGTATTGGCCGGCGATACCATCGGTAACTACGGCTTGTACCTGGGTGTAAATCTCGATATTGCCAAAAGCCTTACCTCCTGGACGCTGGCCTGTATGATGCTCGGCTACCTGGCCGGCGTATGGGCCATCCCCCGACGAATCTCCCAGCAACGGGCCTTCTTTCTCTCCTCCATATGGGGACTGATCGTAACCCTGCTGATCATCATCCTGCCGGGCCGTCTTTCCATTGCGGCAGTAGCCCTGCTGGGGATAGGCAATGCCATGTTGTGGCCGGCCATCTGGCCCCAGGCGCTAAAAGGATTACAGGATAAAGCGCTGGCCCGCGGGTCAGCCATCCTTATCATGGGAATAGCAGGAGGCGCCCTCCTGCCTTTGTTCTATGGCTGGCTCGCCGGCGCTGTCAATCACCGCTACGCCTATCTTATCTTGTTGCCCGCGTTCCTATATATGTTATATTACAGCCTCCTGGGTCTACGCGAAAAAGAAAGCTAAACCAATAAAGCGAACAACCAAGATGAACGAAAATAACATCTCCCATCCGTCCTCCTCCCCCGGTAACTACCGCTGGGTCGTATGCAGCCTGCTGTTCTTTGCCACCACCATTAATTACCTGGACAGACAGGTGATGGGACTGTTAAAACCCGTGCTTGAAAAAAATTTCCAATGGACAGAGACAGACTATAGTCATATCGTAATGGCTTTTACCGCGGCTTATGCCGTCGGGCTCCTGGCCTTTGGAAGGATCATCGATCGCGTTGGCAGCCGCCTCGGGTACACCGTCTCCATTACCCTCTGGAGCCTGGCCGCCGTGCTGCATGCCGTGGTAAAAAGCACCTTCGGGTTCGGTTTTATGCGCGCCCTGCTGGGCCTCGGTGAGTCGGGCAACTATCCCGCTGCCAATCGGACCGTGGCAGAATGGTTCCCAAAGAAAGAACGCGCCCTTGCCGTCGGCTTCTTCGACTCCGGCGCCAACATCGGCGCCCTCGTTGCCCCCGTTCTCGTCCCCTGGATCCTCGGTACATACGGATGGCAGACAGCCTTCATCATCACAGGCGCCATCGGGTTTCTCTGGTTGATAGCCTGGCGTTTCTTCTATGAGGTGCCCGCTCGTCAGAAAAGATTGACACAAGGAGAAAAAGCCTATATTCAAAGTGACGCCCCTGTAACTAACACAACCCCTATCCCCTGGGCCCGCCTTTTTACATTGAAACAAACCTGGGCCTTTATCGTGGGAAAATTCTTCACCGATCCCATCTGGTATTTCTTTGCCTTCTGGCTCCCGTCCTACTTCTCGAACACCTTTCACCTGGACCTGAAAAAGCCCAGCCTCCCGCTGATACTCGTGTACAGCGGCTCCACCGTAGGCGCGCTGGCAGGAGGCTATCTGTCTTCCCTGCTCATAAAGAAAGGATGGAAGGTCTACAAAGCCCGGAAGGTCGCATTCCTCGTCTCCGCACTCGCAGTCCTGCCCATTATGCTGTGCCGGTATACAGATAATATGTGGGTAGTCGTATCCCTGATCACCCTCGCTGTGGCCGGTAATGCAGCCTGGAGCGCCAACATCTTTACCATCGTGTCCGATATGCTGCCGACAAATGCCATCAGTTCAGTAGTGGGGATTGGTAGCACCGCCGGTGCCATTGGAGGGATATTATTTCCCATGTTCATCGGGTTTGTGCTGGATTTTTACAAGGCGCACAACAACATCACCGCCGGGTATAATATCATATTTGTATTCTGTGGGCTCTCCTTTCTGCTGGCCCTCGTGCTCATTCATTTTATCACGCCAAAAATGCAGCCGCTGGATGACAAAGACCTTGTCAAAACCGTATGATAAAATGTTGCTTTACCTTGAACTCGTCACGCAGCACCACCAGCCCTATAAAAAAAAGATCGATGGTCATATATACGCGTGGATCATATTGTATCTCTTCCCAGGCTCGCTCCATCTCCTCACTCCAATGAATGTCATCGAAAATGAGTATCGCTCCCGGGACACACCGCTGCATCAACAGGTGAAAATAACACAGCGTAGGTTCCAGCCGGTGATTGCCATCCACAAAAGCAAGATCGATATTCCCGGCCTTTGACAACACCCCCTCCAGTTGCTGGTCAAACCCTCCAACCACCAGTTCCACATTCTCCAAACCCAGCTCCTTGAAATTGCGGGCAGCCACCTTCGCTATCGCCGCAGCTCCCTCTATCGTCCATACCCGTCCTTCCTCCACCCCACCAGCCAGATAAGCCGTGGAAAAACCCAGCGAAGTCCCCAGTTCCACCACCGACTGACTCTTATAGTATCGGGCGATCCTATACAATAATTGCCCCAGCCTGGCAGGCTTCGCCGCATGTCGCGCGATCTCGCCGACCCGACGCTGCCTCCCCCCCGCCACCACGGAACCAGCGCCCATATCCTCCACCTCCAGCATCGTTCTATCCTTCACCGATCGCCCACGCAACGCCTCTATCTTATCCCAAAAGGGGGGGTAACGCCGCCGGTCATTCAATACATTTCTGATAAAGTCATATACAAAGGGAGAATGTACTCCATGCCCATTGCCGTTACTGGCAGTGAGATAGTAACGAATATATTTCCGGGCAAGCTGCAGACGGGAATACATCAATTAGTTTTTTTCCGCTCCCACACCTGGAAGCTGTATGCATATGCATGCTTTTCGTCGACAGGAAAATCCAGGTTGCTGGTCAGCTGCCACAGCGTCTCATCAATGACGGGGAAATAAGCATCTCCTTCCACGACCGTGTGTACCCGCGTAAGATAGATCTTGTCGGCAACGGTCATGGACTGCTGGTATATTTCACCACCACCGATGACAAACACCTCCCTGGCATCCGTCTCGCCCGCGGCCTCTACCGCGCTCGTCAGACTCCTCACCACCTTTACTTTCTCATTGCCGGGATCCCAGCTTCCGTTGCGGGTAATGACAAAATTAAATCGGCCGGGCAATGGCTCCCCAGCCAGGGCATCATAGGTTTTTCTGCCCATGATCACCGGCATACCCCAGGTGGTATTCCGGAAGAACTTCATATCATTCGGTAAATGCCAAAGCAGCTTATTATCCTTTCCAATAACGTTGTTGGTGCTGGCGGCAGCGATTAAGCTTATGATCATATGCAGGTGTTTACACCGCCACCGGCGCCTTGATGGCAGGATGGCTCTGGTAATTTTCCAGGGTAAAATCCTCGTAGCGGAATTGGAAGATATCCTTCACCGCCGGGTTGAGCTTCATCACAGGCAAGGGGTAAGGCTTCCTGCTCAATTGCAGCTTTGCCTGCTCCAGGTGATTATTATAGAGATGCACATCTCCAAAAGTATGTACGAACTCACCCGGCGCCAGATCGCACACCTGCGCCACCATGAGGGTTAATAAAGCATAGGAGGCAATGTTGAAAGGCACCCCAAGAAAAACGTCCGCACTGCGCTGATACAGCTGACAGCTCAACTTGCCATCCGCCACATAGAATTGGAAAATAGCATGACAAGGCATCAGGGCCATTTTGGGAAGGTCGGTCACATTCCAGGCGCTTACGATAAGACGACGGCTATCCGGTGTTTTCTTTATCTGTCCAATAAGCTGGCTGATCTGATCCACCACCTGCCCATCAGCACCTTCCCAGCTACGCCATTGTTTGCCATATACAGGCCCCAGTTCACCATCCGCATCCGCCCACTCGTCCCAGATGCTGACGCCATGCTCCTTCAGATACGCGATATTGGTATCCCCCCGTAAAAACCAAAGCAGCTCATAAATGATACTTTTCAGGTGTAACTTCTTTGTAGTTACAAGCGGGAAGCCTTTTGAAAGGTCAAAACGCATCTGATCGCCAAAACGACTCAGTGTACCGGTACCCGTCCTGTCCGTCTTGGACACTCCCGTATCCAGGATATGCTGCAATAGATCAAGATATTGTTGCATGGGTGCAATTTACAGAAACTCTTATTACCTTTATTATTCAACTTCTAACATACTAAACGATCAATCATTATGCTCTCAAAAAACATGCAGGACGCCCTTAACAAGCAGGTATTGATGGAAGCCCAATCCTCCCAGGCCTACCTGGCAATGGCCAGCTGGGCGGATATCCAACCCGGACTTAAAGGGGTAACTAAGTTCTTCTACAGGCACAGCGAAGAAGAAAGGATGCACATGCTAAAGCTGATCAGCTATATCAATGAGCGGGGCGGCTTCGCCATTATTCCCGCCCTGGCCCAACCCACCCTTACTTTTGTCTCGCTCAAACAGGCCTTCGAAGAATTATTCAAACATGAAGTAAAGGTTAGTGAAAGCATAAATGGACTGGTAGACATCGCTCTCACCGAAAAAGATTACGCCACCCATAATTTCCTCCAATGGTACGTCAACGAGCAGATCGAGGAAGAACGCCTGGCCAGGGAATGCAATGACAAGCTGGAGCTGATCGGCGAGGACAAAAGCGGGCTCTACCTCTTCGACAGGGACATCATAACCATGGGCATCGAGGGCGGTGGCAAAGGCAAACACTAAATTTTCCACATTTCCCAGTTTCCCGAAAAAGGGTCGCCATCCCCTCCGGAAGGTGACCCGATCTTCCATTCCCCGGTGAAGATACCCAACACCTGGTCGAACGTTCCCGTATAATAAATGGGATGAGAAACCCTGGATTTGTTGATCTCAATATCCCCACGTCCGTTAAACTCAAAAAAGTAGGGATATTGCTTGATAAAATGGATCTTGCTGCCATCGATCTTACCCGATAGAACAGCAGGCTGTCCCATATGTACCTTTGTTATTAACTCTTCACAAGTGCCGCTTAGTACTTCTTCCTGAAGAACCATTTTTATAAAGAATCCCACCTTGATCTTTTGGCGGGCTTCATTATATCCGGGCCCGTAAGAATAATAACCCTCCCAATTCCCTGAATAGAATTCGTCTGTCATAGCATATCTTTTATACAGCGACAGAAAATGGTGGTGAGGTCAGAAAGAGTCGATCATTGGGCAAGCAGCTCATCCACCGTCCGGTAGATCTCCTTTTTCTGCTCCTCGTAATGCCCGCCTGTCCCCGGGCCGTTAAATCCTGTATGGATCCTGGTTATCCTTCCCGTCTTGTCCAGAAAGATAGTAGTGGGAAAACCGACGATCTCCTCCAGCTGCGGCAAGGTCTTCTGAGCCCGCTGGGGGTCACCCACCGCCACACCCGTGATCAGAAGGGGATATTTCACCTGGAATCGCTGCTGAAAGCTGCGAAGACTCTTCTGACTACGGGCAAAATCCGTCGACCGCTCATACGCCAGCCCGATGATCTCCACTCCTTTTGAACGGTATTCGTTATAGAAAGAACTTAAAAACCCTGTTTCGTCCATACAATTAGGACACCATGAGCCCATGATCTGTACCAGTACTACCTTTCCCGAAAAGCGTTTGTCCGACAGGGAGACTTTGCGACCATCGATATCCTTAAAGGTAAAGACCATCGGCCCCGCATCCTTATTCCATTTTGTAAGGGCAAATTCATCCGGTAAAGCCGCCTTCTCGTCCTTCACAGCCGTCCACGTCTCATAACCCGCTGCACCTGAAAAGTACTGCCCCCCGGATAGATTACCATCCTCCGTCAGCCGGGCCGTAAAAGAATAGGCATGCCCGCCGTCAAAAGTGGACAACCGCAGAGAATCCCCGTCCATTATACCTTCCAGAAAGCGGTAATCCCCCGTGGGGTCCAGAAAGGTCCCCGTCACCCGGTCGCCCCGTTGTACAAACTCTCCCACCCGCACAGAAGTATCATCATTACGGGTACCACGGAATACAGCTCTCCACCGGCCCTCAACGCCCCCGGGCGGCCGCTGCCCGGATGGGAAACGCACCGCATTGTCATAGTACGCGGCAAAAGGCATCACCTGGTAACTGTCTGCGCCCCGCTTGAGCCATACGCCCCGGAGATTGCCCTCTGCCGTTATCACCGCCCGCAGCTGCGACTCGAAAAAAGGCAAACGGATAAGCACGGAATCCCCCTGGTAACTGATGTCGTCCACCAGCAGCCGCTCCGCGGCATTGTGGATATATAACACCTTTTTCCCCACACTATCCTTTGATTCGAAATTGAACACGATGGAATGACCATCCTTACGTTCCAATACCACGCGCCATTGCCCATTGCGAAGACCGCCACCGGCGCCCTGGGTTTTTCCGGCTATAAAAAATGACAACAAAAGAAAGGTCAAAGTCGAATAAGCACGTATCATAGCAATGTCATCTTAATTACTTGAAATAAGACAGCAATTTACAAAAAATTGCCGTGTGCAACACAAAGTCTACTCATTTAGTAGGCAATACATTTCTTTTTAACATGAATATGGCAATTGAAAGCATCGCAAGATATCATTCATTTGGTTCGATACTTTCTGTCCATTCATGTAACATTCGCTGCAATAAGTTCTTATCAATAAGCTTTGTTTCGTATTCTGCAACAAGCGCTGGACTTATATTCCTGCTTAGAGCAAATTCAACTACCTCTTTGTCCTTTACAGTACATAACAAAACTCCGATGTAATTCCCTATGATAGAATAAAAGATCTAAATAGTAGTCCTGCATTCCCACCTGTATACGGTACTCTTCTCCCATAAAGGTGAAATCTCTGCCTATCTCCAAAATGAAATGTTTAAGGCGTTGGACAAGTCCCTTCTGCAGATCGTCTTCTGTAAACGGATCAGGCAGATCAAGAAATTCAAAAACATACTTGTCACGAAATATTTGTGGAATTACCTCAGCATTGGGATGATGATTTCCGGCCAATCGCCCTTTACTTAACTTTTGTCTTTCATAAAGACCTGAATCGATCTGCCTCCTCAAATCCCTAACAGAATATCGTTCCCTGATAGCGAGTAATAAGTAAAACGTTTTTTCTTCCGGATTTCCTGTCCTTCCTAATATCTCTATATGATGGCTCCAATTAAGCAAAGCTAAAATATTGGGGAATCCCGGCATTTGAGGTAGGCTTGTGTCTTCGCCCTTATTTAATTGATTTCCAATCAAGTGCAATTGTGGTGACATTGTCGGCACAATTACTGTTCCATCTTTTTTCAAAGCTTTCCAATCAAACTCATGCCAAGTTTGGAAAAACTCTTTCATTCGATATAGGGATCGTCTGTCGAAACCTTTCAAGGTCGGCTCTTTTTCCTTTAGCCAGATTGCTAATTGCTCTACTGCCTTTTCTCCCCATTCAGCGTTTTGTAGTCGGTAATATACATATCCACCTACCTGCCAATATACAATCAATTGCTCGGCATAAGCCGTCTGTAGAGCCTTTCGTTGTCCCTTGCGGATAAGTGACCTCACCTGTTCAAAATGCTGTTGCAAGTCCATAAAGCGATCAATTATTTCTAAAGTTATCGCTTTGATATAAAGACCTGTGATGAATTTCGATTACACGGTACGAGCCGTCACCTATCTCAGGTTCTCCAGCATGTCCTTCGTCATCAGCGAAAGATCGTACTCCGGCTTCCAGCCCCAATCCGTCCGGGCGACGCTGTCATCGATGCTCTCGGGCCAGCTGTTGGCTATCTGCTGCCGGTAATCCGGTTTATAGTCGATGGTGAATTTCGGGATATGCTGTTTGATCTCGACGGCGATCTCTTTCGGCGAAAAACTCATCCCCGCCACATTATAGCTTGTACGTACGGTCAGCTTGTCCGACGGGGCCTCCATCAATTCGATGGTAGCGCGAATGGCATCCGGCATATACATCATGGGCAGATAAGTATCCTCGCGCAAAAAGCAACTGTATTTTCCCTCTTCCAGCGCTTCATGGAAGATCTCCACCGCATAGTCCGTAGTGCCGCCCCCTGGTGCTGACTTATAGCTGATAAGACCGGGATAGCGGATGCTCCGCACATCCACGCCATAACGCCCGAAAAAGTAATTACACCAGAACTCTCCCGCATACTTGCTGATGCCATATACCGTACTGGGTTCGATAATGGTACGCTGGGGGCAGTCCTTTTTTGGAGAAGTAGGTCCAAATACGGCAATGCTGCTGGGCCAGTACACTTTGTGCAGCTTTTCCTCCCGGGCAATATCCAGCACGTTCAGCAAGCCCTGCATGTTCAGATGCCAGGCCAGATTGGGGTTCTTCTCGCCTGTAGCCGAAAGAATGGCCGCCAGCAGGTAAATCTGGGTAATATTCTGACGGATGACCTGCACATGCAGCATCTCCTTGTTCATTACATCCAGAGATACATAGGGACCCGACCCTCTCAGCAGCTCGTTCTCCTCCCGGAGATCTGAAGCCACTACGTTGGAATTCCCGTATATTTTGCGTAGGGCCAGCGTAAGCTCCACGCCTATTTGACCACTGGCGCCGATGACCAGGACTTTTTCTTTCGTCATTGCTGGGATTTAGGGCGCAAAAGTACGCTTCAGCCTGCATGCCGCAAGCAGTGGATAGGCTTTTTTTGACAAACAGCCCTCCCCCTTGTCCCAACACCTATCTGGTGATCACGACCCGCCTGGTTTCCGTGCCCCCGGTAGTTTGTAAACGAACGATATATACCCCCGGAGCCAGCGTCGACCCATTAAAAGACACCATTTGTTTCCCCGCAGACATCACTCCGCCGGCCAGTTCCTTCACACGTCGCCCTTTCAGGTCAAGCAGGCTCAACCCGACCCGGGAAGACACCGGCAGGTCAAAAGCCACCTGGGATATGCCCCTCACAGGATCGGGGTAAACAGATAATGACAAACGTCCCGGTGTGTCGGCCATCGCCATTTCCGCCGGCGTCCTGTCAGAAACGACAGTCTGTACAGCCTTCGCGGGATAAGTGGAAGTGCTCACCGACATAGGTGACGTATATGTCACTTTTATATAGGCTGTTTGAGAGGGGTTGGTGCTGTTGGTATTTTTCAGCTTCACCGTATAAAACCCATCAGAGGCAGGCGTATACGAAAGGGTAAGAGTCCCCGTCCCATTGGTGGTCGCAACCGAAGTTCCCCCATGATCGTAGATGTTTACCGTCAGGTTCGGAGTGGTATTGTTGGGATAGACATTGACCGTGATGGTCTTCCCGCCCTGGTCAAATACTTCCCCCGCCGTCCGCCAGGCTGTAGAACTGGCCGGCAAGGCCCCACCTTGCTTCAGACTACTGTCATGCGAATCCCCCAGGTCATCGGACATCTCCCATTCCTGCGTAGTGCTGCGCTGCGAAGGATTAAAACTCCCCGTCACACCGGCAGGCCCCCAGATACAATAGCCGCGACGTACATTGCTGCCGTCACAAGGCGGTACATAGATAGTAGCCTTGCCGGAACCATCCGTCCAGATATCCCCGCTATTGGCGCCCGAATAATCATGCAGCTGCACACCGGCGCCAAAATCCGTTTGTATGGTCGCGCTCTGCCAGGTATTCCAGTTATCATTTACTCCAATGATGGCATAACTGTTCTCCGGGCCCGCGTTATACCCTCTCTCGATGATCAGCAGGTCCTGCGCCTGCCAGCGTACCTTATACGTCCCTTTTTTAAAGCTCAGCTTTTGATGACACCAGATGATATTTGCAATGGCATCCCTCACAGGCAGGTCGGTAGTGCTGGTAGGCAAATGCGTATACCGCTTGCCCGTATTCTCCAGGTCAAAAAGGTCTTCAAAAAAGACCTGCGGCGAACCATCCACGGCAAAAGCCACCGCATAAGCCACGGCTATCCTGACGTCATTGGGGTCTATATGCCCGCCCCCTAATTCATTCCCGCTATCCCAGCCCGTGATATAACCATTCGCATCCTTGATGGGCCGGTAAGTATCGTGGTTATTTACAAAAGGCACCGTTCGGTAACGATTGCTTTGCTGCTTGCCGGGAAGACTCCCCAGATCATACGACCCGCCTGCGCTGATCATATTCTTCAGCTCACTCCTAAACCCAAAGTCAAAAGTACCCACCAGGTCCTCCGTACCGCTGTTGCTCGTTTTCACATTACTGATCCAGGTGTCCTCATCCGAAGTGTTGCCCACCACTTCCCCCACGGCAAACATATTCGCCCCGCCATTAGCCCAGCTGGCATTGTATTTTACATTCCACAGGAAATCCTGCGCCGCCCAATACGGATAGTTCTTTGCCGCATCCAGCCGGAACCCATCCGCGCCCGTCTGCTTTTTGAACCAGATCATCCAGTTGCGGGCGCCAATACGCATATAGTCCGAGGACTGCGCGGGATTATACGTGGCGTTGGTGCTCGTCCCATATGCCGTGGATTCATAGCTGATGTCCGGGCCAAAAAGGATGGCGTCCCAATCATTCGTATTATAGTGATTGTTGAACTGGTTGGGATAAAAATTTTCCCAGTTTTTTGGCCAGCGCCCCGTCCGCCCCAGATAATCCGTGGAAGACTCATTGCCGGCAGGACTCCCATAACACACATAACGGAAGTTCTTATACCCGCTGTTCGTCATCATCGAATAGCTGTTGGCATCCTGCCCTCCGGCGCCGGTCGCCGAGCCTGCATCGCTCGTATGGTTCAATACAGCATCCTGTATCACATCCACCCCATTGGCA
Organism: Chitinophagaceae bacterium; assembly: GCA_017307755.1. GTDB lineage: Bacteria > Bacteroidota > Bacteroidia > Chitinophagales > Chitinophagaceae > Puia. Next base: position 460,264 of record JAFKGQ010000006.1, read on the forward strand.
TGTATCACCCCCACCATCCGCAACAACTCGTCCTTGGTGCCCATCCGGGTCCGCAGACTGCCTTTTTGGTACTTATCTCCCAGGTCGTACTGATCAAAAGGCGCATAACCAACACTGTTGGTGCCCGCATTCTTGATACAGGGCGGTACCCACAAGGCGTCAATACCCAACCCCCGGAGACGCGGCCCCAGTTCCGTCAGGTAATTGCTCCACCCATTTGGGTAATTATTATTCCAGTAATCCCACCAGAAACCCTCCAGCACGACCTTGCCGTTCCAGGGATTCTGCGCAGCCAGCGGGCCGCATACAACAAGAAATAAGATGAATGAAAGGAGGCCGGTCCGGCCATTGCGTAGCGTTCTTCTCATATAGCAATAGGTTTAATGGTGATAGAACTATTAATGTGTACAAATTACACAATAATACCAATCCGCCAAAATCTATTTTTCCTGTAGCTTCGCGGCATGGAATTCCTACATCAACTATTTCAGCATCAATCCTACAACAAAAAAAATTTCTTCCTTATCGCCGGCCCCTGCGTAGTGGAGAGCGAAGAACTGGTCATGGAAGTGGCCGACAAGGTTTCCTCCATCTGCCGCAACCTGGGCATCCCGTACATCTTTAAAGCCTCCTATAGGAAAGCTAACCGGACCAGCGCCGGCTCCTTCACAGGCATCGGCGACGACAACGGCATGTCCCTTATCCAAAAGACAGGAGCAACCTACAAGGTTCCCACCACCTCCGATATCCATGCCCATGAGGAGGCCGCCCTTGCAGCAAAATACATCGACATACTACAGATACCCGCCTTCCTCTGCCGGCAGACAGACCTGCTGGTGGCCGCAGCCGAAACGGGCAAAGTAGTCAACGTAAAAAAAGGCCAGTTCCTCAGCGGGCCAGCCATGAAATTTGCTGTGGAAAAAATACGCCGTGCGGGAAATGAAAAGATCCTCCTCACAGAAAGAGGCACCACCTTTGGTTACCAGGATCTGGTAGTAGACTATCGCAATATCCCCTGGATGCAGGAACATAATACCCCCGTGGTAATGGATTGTACACACTCCCTCCAACAACCCAACCAAACCAGCGGGGTCACCGGCGGCAACCCGCAATTGATCTCAACGATCGCAAAGGCTGCAATTGCCGCCGGCGCTGACGGCCTCTTCATAGAGACACACCCCAACCCTTCCATAGCAAAAAGCGATGGAGCAAACATGCTCAGGTTGGATTTGCTTCAGGGATTACTGGAACAATTGGTAAAACTCCGCCAAGTGGTTTCAGAATTCTAAGGGAATTTTCTAAAGGGTACTGAATAAGAGGCTGGTCTTTCTGGAAACGAGGAATTAAAAACGGGACATCAAAGTTGCTTCCAAGAAGCATTCGTGCAGGGTCTTACACAAACTCTATGCAAAGTTACTGCCCAACCGGCCTATTCAACACCCAAAAAAGTGATAAAAATAGCTGCAAATGTTTTCCCGACATTAAATACTCCTGTAAGGGATTGTAAATCATTCAAGATAAAGCGCCTTTGATCAATTTGGGCTCAAAAGCTTGCTGGGCAGGAGCCCAAACTCTTTCTTAAAGGCGATGGTGAAATTACTGAGGTTGGAATAGCCCAGCTCCATAGCCACCTCTTTTACAGAATGGCTCCCGGACAACAGCTTATCCTTTGCGGCCTGCATCCTGATCTTCTGAAAATACTCATACACGGGAAGACCATAGATAAGCTTGAAATCCTTTTTCAACTTCGACTCGCTGATGGATACCATTTTTGCCAGCTGGCTGATGGTAGGCGCCGGTTCAAAAATATCCTTTGTCAACGTGGACTCCACCTGCATCATCCGGTCGATATCCGTCTTCGAAAGGGGGACATCAAAATGAGAGTTCTTTCTCCGCTCGTAGATACGGGTAAAAAATCTTTCGATAAGGAACATCACCCGGTTTTGGATCATGGCCAGCCGCATGGGATTTTCCTCATCCACTTCCATGATCTCCTGGATAAGCCGCCTGTATTCGCTGTCCAGCGGCTCTGTATGCACATTTTCCACCTGCAGGGAAAGATAGGTGGAAAGCACGTCATCAATGTTCTTCACACCCAGGTACCCCCCCAGCCACTTCGCATCAAAAAGGACATCGATCCCCTTGTACACCGTGTCCTGCGCCCCCAGATAAGCCCATTCCGACAAGGTATTGGTAAGATACGCGATTGAACGGGTGGTATTGGATTCCTTCAACCGCTCTTTCCCGATCCGTATCTCCAGTGTATCCGGAATAGTCAGCTCATGAAAACGGAGCGTATAGTATTCTTCTTTTATCTTCCTTCTAAGGAGGAACCAGTCCTGGTTAAACTTGCAGTTGATGATATTTACATTGATCCCGTTGGGAAGACGGACAAAAGTAAGACTGCCGGTTGCAACCGCCTCGGGGAAGATCAGCTTGTGATTCACCACCCGGGCATTCAGCCGTTGAGCCAGGTCATTCTGCAACAGCTCATAATCCGTGTATGAGAAGTCAAATTGGAACATTGTCGCTTTACAACACAATCCGGCCAGTGGCCGCTTTGGTAAGTTACGAAATATTGAGCGCAATTGGGGCTTTGGAAAATTTAACCCAATTGCGCCAAACATCTAATGTCTGTCCTTCGGACAACGAACCTCCGGTTCGTTCTGGGCATGGCAATAAGGCAGCAGCTAAAGATATTTCACGGGGTTTCTGCGTGCAGAAAGAATATACCGTTTGATGTTCATCCAGAATGCCAGGATAAAGTAAACGATCAGTGGTGAACCCATCGTCAGAAATGAAATATAGATAAACCAGGTACGGATCCGGGAAGTGGCAACGCCCATCCTTTCCCCGATGGCCGAGCAGACCCCGAATGCCTGCCATTCGATGAAACGCTTCAGTCTGTTCATACCGCTAATTTAAAAAAAATCGATGATCCCCCTAGTACGATATTGCCACATTAACGCCATTTTTTGGTAAATTGCGAGCCCAAGGGGCTCGCGCCCGAAGGGCCATCATAGGCCCTGCTAGGCACCTTTGGTGCCGGTAGAAGGCTCGCGACCCAACCTAGACCAACATTGTAACTCAAGGATTAACACATATAAAATAAAATCACCATGGTTTTTGATCTGGATCTAATTAAAAAGTTATACGGAAGCATGCCTGCCAAGGTAGACGCCGCCCGTAAGCTGGTAGGCGCTCCACTCACCCTCGCAGAAAAAATATTGTACGCCCATCTCTTCGAGCCCCCTACACGAGCCTATGAAAGAGGAAAAGATTATGTGGATTTCGCGCCAGACCGCGTAGCCATGCAAGACGCCACCGCTCAGATGGCCCTTCTGCAGTTCATGACATGCGGACGGGACAAAGTAGCTGTCCCCTCCACCGTACACTGTGATCACCTGATCCAGGCAAAGACAGGCGCCGTAGCCGATCTGGCCACCGCAAAAGATGTCAATAAAGAAGTGTACGACTTTCTCGCCTCCATCTCCAATAAATACGGCATCGGCTTCTGGAAACCCGGTGCAGGCATCATTCACCAGGTAGTCCTGGAAAACTATGCATTCCCCGGCGGCATGATGATAGGCACCGATTCCCACACCCCCAACGCAGGCGGGCTGGGCATGGTAGCCATCGGCGTAGGCGGCGCGGATGCCGTGGACGTTATGGCCGGTCTTCCCTGGGAATTGAAAATGCCCAAACTCATTGGCGTTAAGCTTACAGGAAAAATGAGCGGCTGGACCTCTGCCAAGGACGTCATCCTGTGGGTAGCCGGCAAGCTCACCGTCAAAGGCGGCACCGGGGCCATCGTGGAATACTTCGGAGATGGGGCCGACAGCCTTAGCGCTACGGGTAAAGGCACCATCTGTAATATGGGCGCCGAAATAGGAGCCACCTGCTCCCTGTTCGCCTACGACGAAAAGATGTCAGGCTACCTCAAAGCCACCGGCCGCGAAGAAGTAGCCGCCCTGGCCGATGGAATAAAAGACTATCTGCGTCCCGATAAGGAAGTATACAACAACCCTGAAAAATATTACGATCAGGTCATCGAGCTCAATCTCAGCGAACTGGAACCCCATGTCAACGGCCCCTTCACACCCGACCTGGCCTGGCCCATCAGCAAGTTTGCCGAAGCCGTCAAAGCCAACAACTGGCCCGAACGCCTGGAAGTAGCCCTCATCGGCTCCTGCACCAACTCCTCTTATGAAGACATCAGCCGCAGCGCTTCCCTCGCCCAACAGGCTATCGATAAAAACCTGAAAACCAAGGCGGAATTCACTATCACGCCAGGGTCCGAACAGGTTCGCTACACCATCGAAAAAGATGGTTTCCTAAAGACCTTTGATAAGATAGGCGGCATAGTGCTCGCCAACGCATGCGGTCCCTGCATCGGGCAATGGGCCCGTCATATCGACGACCCCAACCGCAAGAATTCCATCATTACTTCCTTTAACCGCAACTTTGCAAAACGTAATGACGGACTGGCCAGCACCCACGCATTTGTAGCTTCTCCCGAGATCGTCACCGCCTTTGCCATCGCAGGCAACCTGACCTTCAACCCCCTCAAGGACAAATTGAAGAATGAGAAGGGCGAAGACGTTATGCTGGATGAACCGACAGGTGTCGAATTGCCACCCAAAGGTTTCTCCGTGGATGATGCCGGCTACCAGTCCCCCGCCAAAGACGGCAAGGACGTACAGGTAGTGGTCAAGCCCGATTCTCAGCGCCTTCAGCTCCTGGCCCCCTTCACGGCCTGGGAAGGTAAAGACCTGAAAGGACTAAAGCTCCTGATCAAGGCAAAAGGTAAGTGTACTACCGACCATATCTCCATGGCCGGTCCCTGGCTGAAATTCCGCGGACACCTGGATAATATCTCCAATAATATGCTCATCGGCGCCGTCAATTTCTTCAACGAAAAGACCGACTCCGTCAAAAATGAGCTGACAGGAGAATACGGCCCCGTTCCGGCAACCGCCCGGGCCTACAAGGCTGCTGGCGTCGGCTCCGTAGTCGTAGGTGACGAGAACTATGGAGAAGGATCTTCCCGCGAACATGCGGCCATGGAGCCCCGTCACCTGGGCGTCCGCGCCATCGTGGTAAGAAGCTTCGCCCGCATCCACGAGACTAACCTGAAAAAACAAGGTATGCTGGCCTTGACTTTCGCTAACAAGGAAGACTACGACAAGGTAAAGGAAGACGATACCATCGATATCAACGGCCTCACCAGCTTCACGCCCGGCAAACCCCTCACCATGGTGCTCAACCATAAGGACGGCAGCAAGGATGAGATAACGCTGAACCACACATACAATGAACAGCAGATCGGATGGTTCAAGGCCGGAGGAGCCCTGAATGTCATCCGGGCCCAGTTCGCCAAATAACATAAAAAAACCCGCCGAATGGCGGGTTTTTTTATGCCCATATGAACGGATCACCCGAAGGGATATGCTTCACAGGTACTCCGGGTAATCTCGTCCCCAGCCACGATACCAATCCCTGCATCCCCGGTTCCTCGCTGACAGAATGCCCCAGCACTATTAAAGCAACCTTTCGTCCCTGATACCTGGCATCCCGAATGTACTCACTCGTCTCCCATTCATTCAGTTCGCCGCAGATAAGCAGATCCGGCTCATATTTGCGTAAAAGATCTATCTGCCGGCGACCGCCCGCCGCACCCGGCAACAACACAATACGCTGACAGGACGCCGAAAGGTCCCCAATGACCCTCATCTTATCTATCCCCAGCTCCTTCTTCGCGGTACGTACAATTTCCTTCAGCGATACGGAAGGGATCGTAATGATCTCCGGCGCTCCTTCATTATAATATTTGTTCCAGCCCATGGCGCTTAATACGCCCATTAAAATCCCGTCTGGCCGTACGCTATGCCAGTAATCATGGAATCTCCATACGACGATGTTATTCTTTTCCAGCAGGTCTTTCTTGAATGCATATACTTTATCCTTCTCCAGCCATTCCGTCTCATCTAAATGATTATAAAAGGTCGGTTCATGCGCAATGATAAGATTTGCTCCCTGCCCGATGGTCTTTTCTATGACCGCGTCCGTGGCAAACATGGTGGTGACAATCCCTTTCAGAGGCTGTCCGGGGTCTCCCGACTTTATGGTGTCCACCGTAGTGGCAAATGGCGCACCCGGAACATCGGCCACAATACGATCGATGGCCTGACGGATGGTCATATCCCCCGCCCCCCTCTCTTTCGCTCGCGCAGCAACAGGCTTCAGCAACGAGGTCCCGGCCAGTACCGACAAGGCAGCCGTAAGAAAATCTCTCCTTTTCCAGCCCTCATAAGAAGGGCCCTGGTTTGTTATACGTACAGGCATAGACTATGATTTAAGGGAAATAAAAATAGCGTTTAAATCCCGTTTTCAATCTCCTCCGGGTAATTCGATAAAAAAAATGGTGCCGGCGCCAGGAGTCGTCTCATACCATATCCTTCCACCATGCGCCTCGACAATTTGTTTGGAAATGCTCAAACCCAGACCGAATGACTCTTCCCCGGCCGTCCCTCGTCTTTTTGCCTCCGTAAAAAGGTCGAAGATCTTCTCTTGTATTTCTTCCGGTATGCCGATGCCCTGGTCTTTCACCGAGATACGCATCATGTCGCCTGCCCGGCTCATATCGACTTCGATCTCACTATCCTCAGGACTGAACTTGATTGCGTTCGATATCAGGTTGCTCACTACCCTCCACATTTTTTCCCGGTTAGCCGGCACCGTCATTGGCATAGTATGCAGCACAAGACGCTGCTTTTTTGCTTCCGCCTTGTGCCGGAGAAGATCCACGCAGTATTTCAAGACAGACTCCATATCCACAGGTTCTTTCTTCAGCTCCTCCGCCTTCGTATGCACATGCAGCAGATCGCCTATCAACCCCAGGGAATTCTGGCTGGAAGTATGGATAAGCTCCAGCATGGCCCGCTGGTCTTTTGGGAGATCCTGCTTCTTCAACAGCAGCGCAGCGACGCTGCCGCTCGCCCCGATGGGGTTCCGCAGGTCGTGAGCTACGATCTTCATCATCCGGGTATTATCCTGCTGGCTTTGCTCCAGGGCATACAATGTTTTCTGCATGTGATCGTTCTGTACCTGTATCCGCTGGTTCAACGCGGTAAGTTCCGCCACGTTCCTCCTGGTTCGCCGCCAGTTCTGCACCACCTGCAGGATGATCACAACAGCCATCAGGACAAAAATAATGGCGACTCTCAGATAGCCTGTTTTTATCTCATCCTGCTTTTTTAACAGCTCCAGTTCATAATTGTCTGCAATATGTTGCAGTTCTTCATTCACATCCGCAGGCTTATCGACGGCAGCCATCGAGTCCCTCAATTTTATATACGACTGCAAATAATGATAGGCCTGCTGAGGCTGCCGTATACTGTCGCTATAACGCCACTGAAGCCTGCGCCATCGTAGTTCGGCCTCGTTGCTTGGTAGACTGTCCAGCGACTTCCGCAATTGCTCCAGTTCCCCGCGGGCCTCCTTAAAACGCCCGCTTTCCAGGTACATATGTACTAGTTTCGCCCGGGTTAACTGAGCATCTTCATTGGCATGATCCTTTTGCACATTTATCCGGATGCTCTCCCGGTACAATGCTTCCGCCCCCTCCTTGTCCCCACCCTTCAACCGGACATCTCCCATATTGCCGATGATCACCCCCTTTGCCGTCTCGACAAATCGGGCATTCGCTCCGTCATAGAGGAATTGCGGGCCTTCTTTTTCGATATAGCGAAGAGCGCTGTCATAGTAATACGAAGCGCTATCTGTCACCCCGGCCCTGTCATAACACAAAGCGATATTATCCAGATTAGCCTGCTGGTAAATAAATCGCAGAAATGCATCCCTCCCCCGGCAATAGTCCATATCGTCAAAAGCCTCCTTGAAATAGCGTCTGGCCTCTCCATACCTGGCTTCTTTGTAACACGCCGCTCCCAACCGCCCGTTGTATTCGCCAAACAGACAGGTGTCCCCTGTCTTCTCGATAGCCTGCTTCCCCTGGTAGAAGTAAAGGAATGCGTCCTTGTGTTTTCCTTCCCCCACCAGGATATCCCCCTTGACAAAAAGGGCCCTGGCATACTCTTCTACAAAACCCTCCTCATTCTCTTTACCCTTTAATGCCGTCAGCATGCTATCCACATAGATCATGGCCTGGGGATAATCTTTTCTTGTTTCATAGTAATAACGCTGTTTGTAAAAATATTTCCTGCACAGATCACCTATCCCCGGGTTCGGGAAAACACGATACACCGAATCCAGGAACACAAACACCCGGTCCATATGCTCCGAGCCCATATTGTCCGCCCTGGCGAAAACAGTGTCAAAATAAGCATGATGATCGACACCCTCACGGGAAGTAGAATGACACGAAAAGATCGCGGACATCAAAAAAAGGAAGGCCACGGGTAGAACAACGGATCTGTCGCAACTGTAGATCATGGAATAGGATTGAGTTTTCACAAAAGTTTGCGACAGGGATGATGGTAAAACTAATCAAAAAATAAATAAATTACACCATTGAAATTCCCGGCCACTATACGACTCCTGCTGACATTTTATAAAAGCTTTTTTTTCTTCAGCTTCCTGATGACTGTCGCTTGTGCATTACTATGCTGGGAATATGGTCCCCCCATCCTCAAAGTCCTTTTCTGGCTCAAAATGGCCACACTCTATCTGACCTTCTATTTTATACGGTCCTATAGAAAGAAGGAATTTTATTACTACCGCAACCTGGGTCTGCGTGACACTGTCCTGTGGGGGCTTACCCTTGGGTTCGACGGCTGCCTTTTTATACTTTTCCTCATCCTCGCTTACTGGCTGCGACCATGACCCATACATTGACAGCGGACAGCATTCAACTCGAATTCGGCCTCCGTCCGATACTGTCGGATATTTACATCCAATGCCAGACGGGAAAGATCACGGGTCTGCTGGGAAGGAATGGACAGGGCAAGACATGCCTGATGCGGATCGTATATGGCGACCTGCCCTGCAGCAGCCGGTCCGTAAGGTTCGATAATACAGTCATACCTCAACCCTACAGAAGACCGGACCTGGTAAGGTACTTGCCCCAGTTCAATTTTATACCGCCATCGCTGACTGTGGAAAGGGTCTTCTCCGATTTTAACCTCGGGCTTCACGAACTGGAGAATATATTTCCAGAATTCCGCCCATCCCGGAGGTCCCGGATAAAAGACCTTTCCGGAGGAGAAAGACGGCTGATCAACATTTATATCATCAGTCGCAGCTCATCGCAGTTTGTCCTGCTGGACGAGCCCTTCTCGCATCTCACCCCATTACAGGTGGAAAAAGTAAAAATGCTATTGGCAGAAGAAAAACAAAATAAAGGCTTCCTGATAACAGACCACCTGTACCAGGATATCCTCGATATCTCGGACAAGCTCTATGTCCTCTCGGATGGCAGGACCCGGCCCGTCAAAGGGACGGAAGACCTCGAAACCTTCGGTTACATCCGTGCTTCCTGATCTATGGATGTTTTAAATAACTGTAAGGAATATTTTTAAAGACGCCGTTTGTGACATTTACCGAGTCAGTCGTAAGCCCCGTGGAGTTGATGACAACAAGCCTGGCCGTAAAGCTAAAAGTCCCCGAGATCCTTTTATTTATTCCATCGCTGGCCGTCACATCAGCCTCACCGATAACGGCCGCGCCCTGCTGTTGCCAGGTAACACTGGGTCCATAACCAATCCTGTTATAACCATACGCAAAAGCAGACGCATTCCCCAAATCCTCCAGCGGATATTTCTGCACGGACATCGTACTGTCATTCGGAGTTAAAGAAGTATCCCGGAGACTGATGGCTATCGCCCGCCTGGACGTATAGCCCGTAATGGTTATGATCTTGGAATGCTCGCGACGGTTCCCTACCAGAAAGGCGGAGACGGAATCCGTCTGCCAGGCCACCCCATCGACAGTGGCGGAAAAAACCGCCGTGGGATCACTCATCATATTGATGCCATTCAGGTTCTCTTTCCGGCAGGACAGCAGCCCGTACAGCAAACACAGCAGCACAAGGCCCGACAGTCCTATTTTTTTTGTTGTCATATCTTACGGTACGCACAAATGCCGCCGGAAGTTGCTTATTTTCGACACTGGATCAAGTGACCACCCGCGTCACCCCTGCTTGCCGGTCATCCATTTCAAGCCCATCAATTATGCGTATTAATTTTCATAGATTCTTCATTTTCATAGCCCTGTGCATCTTTTCCACCGGTAGCGCCATCGCACAGCCCGCCGTCATCGGTTATTATGCCGGCAGAAGCACGGCCCTGGACAGTTTCGCCACCGGCAAGCTCACTCATATCCTGTTCAGTTTCTGTCACCTCAATGGCAATCGGCTTTTTGTTAATAACGCCAAAGACACCGCCACCATCCGGCACATGGTCGAGCTGAAAAATAAGAACCCCCGCCTAAAAGTGATCCTTTCCCTGGGCGGCTGGGGCGGCTGCCGCACCTGCCCCCTGGTCTTCGCCACCCGTAAAGGCCGTAATGAATTTGTCAGCTCCGTAAAGGAATTGACGGACTACTTCCATACTGACGGCATCGACCTGGATTGGGAATACCCCGCACTTACTAACGTTCCCGGATATCCGTATTCACCCGAAGATAAAGACCACTTCACCCTCCTCATCAAACGGCTGCGTAAAAAGCTGGATAAGACCAGCGAGATCAGCTTTGCCGCCGGTGGATTTACAAAATACCTCACCACCTCCATCGACTGGAAAAAAGTCACCCCCCGGGTGAATTACATCAATCTCATGACCTACGATCTTGTCAGCGGCTATGATACCATTTCCGGACACCATACGCCCCTGTATTCCACCCCGCAACAGGTGGAATCCACCGATCATGCCGTACGGTACCTTCAGTCCATCGGCGTCCCCGCCTCCAAACTGGCCATCGGCGTCGCTTTCTATGCCCGTATCTTCGAGAATGTAGATAGTGTTAACGACGGACTTTATCGTCCCTGCCGTTTCAAAAGAGGCGTGCCCTATCACGATCAGGCCACCGTCCTTTCAAAAGACAGCGGTTATGTATTTCATTGGGACCCCGTTGCACAAGCACCCTATATGTACAATGCCCGACAAAAACTCTTCGTTACCTTTGACGATACCCTATCCGTCCGGCTCAAGACCCGGTACGCTATGGATCAGCATCTGGGAGGCATCATGTTCTGGCAGTTGCCGGAAGATACATTCACGGACGGATTATTGGACGTCATCGATAATACCAAAAAAGAATGGATAACAACAGCAGCAAAAAAACAATAATCACAGATCTTATCACTAGCCCGTCCCCCATCGTCTGTCTGCTCCTTTTCCTTGTGAGCAGCCTCTGTTCCTGTCATTCCACAAAAAAACTAAGCGCCCCTCCTGTATCCGTCCTGGTCCCGGATACGCTGCCCCCCTTGCCGGCCTCCGAGATCGATATACCCTTAAAGGTTGCGGGACGCCCCCTGATGCTGATAGCCGATACCATCGTCCCAAAAGAATTCACGTCCGAGGGATGGCCCTCCTACCTGCAGACCTCCTGCGAATTCCGGTATAAATACCGCTTTGTACGCAGCGGCTTCAATATCAGCTGTACAAACAATAAAATATCCCTTCAGATAGGAGGCAGCTACCAGGTAGCAGGCAGCCGTTGTCTTTGTGCGCTCGGTAAACCCGTATCACCCTGGATCTCCGGCAATTGCGGATTTGGCTCCGAACCCATGCGGAAAGTAGATATAAATCTCAGCTCCCAGCTGACCCTACTGCCCAATTACAAGATCAGGACCACGACCCGGCTTGATCAGCTAAAAGCGCAGGACAAATGTATCATGTCCATGTTCTCCATGGATATGACACAGATGATACTCGACAGCATCCATTCCTCCATAAATAGCTTTTGTCTCACTCTCGACCAGACCCTGGCCGGCCTAGACTTCACAGGCTACCTGCACCATTCCGCTATCAAAGCATGGCAGCGCATGCCCCTGGGGCCTTACGGCTATCTCGTGACAAATCCGCTGGCCATACGGGTAGGTCCCCTTAATTACGTACAGGACACCTTCCGTATCAATATAGGCCTCACCTGCAAACCACAGCTAACATCGGAATCCGACGTATCTTCTGTCATTCCACCCCTTCCCCCTCTCTCAAGCAATATAAAGGACAACGGCCTTTCTCTATACCTAGGCGCCAATTATGATTACCCATTCCTCAGTAAATTGCTGAACGACAGCCTGAAAGGCAGGTCCTTCCAGGTAAAAGGCCGTACCGTCATTATTAGAAACCTGATACTCAAAGGGATAGGTCACCATCAAGTGGAATTGACCGTAGACTTTGCCGGCAGCCGTAAAGGAGAGGTGCGTCTCTGGGGCACCCCGGTGCTGGACCCCGTAAAACAGACCCTCACCATCCCCGATATCCGGTATACCCTGGACGGGGATATGATGATCGTAATAGCCCGCACTTTCTTTAAAAGAAAAATACGAAAAAATCTTCAGGGAGGCTCATACATCGACCTCGCAGCCCTCCTAAAAGCCAATCAGCCCATGCTGGACGCCCAATTGAACAGGACCCTGGCGCCCAACCTTTATACCCACGGGAATATCAAAGAGTTAAAGATGGTCGGCCTCCTGGCGGGCGATAAGACCCTGCAGGCGCAGCTCTTTGTAAAGGCTGACCTTTCCGTCACCAGCACCGGTCTTCCCAAATAAGTTCACTAACCCAAGCAACCATTAACATTTCATTATCGTAAATTTCTAATGGCTAAAAGTAGTTTGCGCGTTTTAAAAAGACCGGCGCTTACCATTTAACGCTACACAATTTGATCGAATCAAACACGCAAATACTCGCTTTAATAGAAGGCTGCAGGGGAAGCGACCGTGCTAGCCAAAAAGAGCTATATACTATGCTCAGGGACTATGCTATGAAAATATGCTATCGTTACCAAAACAACCTTGAACAAGTAGAAGAGATCATGAATGAAGGCTTTATCAAGCTTTTCAAAAACATCCACCAATTCGAGGAAGCGCGGCACACGGATATCATGGCCTCGCTCAAAGGCTGGTTCAAACGCATCCTCGTCAACACCTGCATCGATCACTACAGGAAGAACGCTTCCTATGTCAATGGACAAATGCTCTCCGAAGACACAGAGAACATTGCGGACAAACAAGAGACGGGCCTCGACATATTGTCTTACAAAGAGATCATCGAAGCCATCCGGATGCTGTCCCCGGCCTATCGTACCGTTTTTAATTTATTCGTCATAGAAGGTCTGACACACGAAGAAATAGCCGGCCAGCTGGGCATTTCCGTCGGGTCTTCCAAATCCAATCTGTCGAAAGCCAGAGAAAACCTAAGAAAAATCCTTACAAAAAAAACCGATCATAAAGCTTATGTTGAACCTATCCGATAATGAATTGGACCGCCTAAGCCGGGAAGCTGCCAGTCAGCATGACCCTGGAGACCTCTTGGGTCCCCAGGCATGGGAAAGACTGGAAGTTCGCCTGGACAAGGAATTGGGCAGGGCCGGCCCGGATATTCCCCGCGGTTTCCGCGGTATCCGGCGTCTGCCTTTTCAATATGCCCCGGTAATACTTCTGATCGTGGGGGTTTCTTATTATTTCGTCAAACAAGTCAAAGGACGGAAAGCCGAAAACTCGGGCAGCCCCCCTCTTACCGAAGTAAAAACCCCGCAGCAACCGGGACAGCCAACATCCGATTCATCACTTAAATACCCTGGATATAGCGATAAATCTACTTCTACACCCTACCATCAGGATCAAAGTCAAAACATCGATCCCGCAGCTGCGTCCACGCCCGGCAACACCGGCCTATCACGCGGCTCTACAACAAAACCGTCCGGCTCCAACGACCTGAAGAGCGCTTCCGGGACCTCATCCTCGACTGCATCCGGGACATCACCAGTGGTCACATCCAGGATCTCACCCGAAGCCACATCCGGGACCTCACCAGTGGCCACATCCAGGACATCCCACCGTCTCCACAACTCGCGGCTGTCAGGCGAAAACACGGTCGCCCATAACAACAGCGCCCGCAACCGCCGCCGCCATGTAAACACCTCCGGTAATGGCAAGACATCAGGAGACGCCACCGGGCAGAACCCCTCCGGCACAGACTTTACTGCCGGCAGCACTCCTCAATCCACCTTATCCGAGCCATCCGGCCCCGAAAGAGCCTTTATACAGCGACCCCGTAACCTCCCGCGTAATCGCCTCTCCATCAGTGATTCCGCCCTGAGAGCAATAGCCGTACAAACCCCCACAAATCCAGATAAAAAAAGCGGCCCTTCGCTCAGGGTAGATCGTACCCTCACCTTCGGATTGCAGATGGCGCCCGACTTTTCTTCCGTCAATGCCCTCGCAGGTGACAAAGCCGGCAGCAGCTTTGGCCTCACTGTAGACTACCAGTTCGCTAACAGGTGGCGTATAGGCACAGGCCTGTTCTACTCAAAAAAGAACTACACAGCCCGGGCCTCCGATTACCATGTGCCTGATGGCCCCTGGCCGGGCGGCTACTACTGGTCCATCGGCATCACCAAACCCGTGGACTTTGTAAAAGGCAGCATGACCATGCTGGAAATTCCCCTCAACCTCCGCTATGATTTCAGCGTGACGGGGAATACGGTATTCTTCGCCAGCGGCGGCCTATCCACCTACCTTTTTGGTACAGAGAATTGTAACTATTACTATTTTAACACGTTCATGGGACGGGAAATGTACAAGGGATTCAAATACGATAATAAACCAAGCTTCTTCTCCACCGCCAACCTATCCTTTGGTGTAGAGACAGGCATTAGCAATGACCTCTCCATCATGCTGGCGCCTTATATGAAGCTGCCGGTGAGCGATCTCGGCTTTGGAAAGATCCGGATGAGCAGCGTGGGAATAAATGTCGCTATACGCTATTCGCCGGTCATTAGCCGGAAAAGACAGCATTGAAGCCTATGACCGTACATCAAACCACACCGGTGTATCGTTATTCCAATCCCCGTTGTAATTGATGGACAGTTCCTCGCCCGCTTTTATAAAACGTACGGTTCTGACAGACATCAGTTCCCCGTCATAGTCCATCTCATATTCGCAATTACTGCGATAGGAATGATTATACATGGGGATATACCCCAGGGCCATACAACAGCTTTTGCGATCCGGCCCCCATTCAAAAATATAATCGTGCAGCAAGGTCTGGTCCAGCAATTTCCGGTCATCCCGGCTCATGACGATAACAGGCGATATCTCGATCACAGTGCCCTTTTCAATGTTTTCGGTGGTAAATACGCCCCTCCCTTTTTCGCCGGTGGGCGCTATAACAAGCGTCGGTAATATCATCCGTTATTCTCGGTTTTTAGCGGGACAAGTTACCGTTTTTTGTCCAGCCGGCCCCCCGCCCGCTCTTTGTCCGGGTCCCTCATCCTGTTTTTGTCCATTAGCCATTTTAACGTAGGTTTGACCCCATGTCTTTAGACCATGAAAATACTACCCCCAGGGACCAGTTCGAGGAATTGATCCAGTCGGAAGACGTATTGCAGATACGGGAATTTCTCAATAACCAGAACATCAGCGACATTGCCGACCTGATATACGAATTCCCCGATTACGAGACGCAGATCGTCGGGAATATGAGCACCCACAGGGCCGCCAGCGCTTTTAAGATCCTGGATTTCCCCACTCAAAAAAGGATCATACAAGAGCTGCCCGCTTTCAAAACAGCCGAGCTGCTGAATGACCTTTCCGCGGATGACCGCACTGCCTTCCTTGAAGAGCTTCCCAGCGAAGTGGTAAAAGAGCTCATCAAGACATTGGACCCCGAAGAAAGAAAGATCACCCTCGCCCTGCTGGGCTATCCCGAAAGCAGCGTGGGCCGGCTGATGACCCCTGATTATATCGCCGTGCAAAAAGACTGGACCATAAAAGAGGTCATCGAACACATCCGGGAAGTAGGCAGGGACAGCGAAACCATCGACGTCATCTATGTGGTGGATGAAAAGGGAGTCTTCATCGACGACATCCGTATCAGGGAGATCATCCTGGCAAATCCGGATAAACAGATCGAAGATTTATTGGACAATCGCTATATCGCCCTACATGTCAATGACGACCAGGAAAAGGCCGCCGAAGCATTTAAAATGAACAACCGCGTGGCCCTTCCCGTCCTGGATAACAGCAATATCCTGCTGGGTATCGTCACCATCGATGACGTACTGTGGGTAGCACAGGAAGAATTCACAGAAGACATCCAGAAGATCGGTGGTACCGAAGCCCTGGATGAACCTTACCTGGAGATCCCCCTTCTAAAGCTATTTAAAAAAAGGATCGTATGGCTGGTGGTTCTTTTCCTCAGTGAAATGCTCACCGCCACAGCCATGGGCTACTTTGAGGATGAAATAGCCAAGGCAGTCGTACTGGCGCTCTTCGTACCCCTCATCATCTCCAGTGGAGGCAACAGCGGATCCCAGGCTTCCACCCTTATCATCCAGGCCATGGCCCTGGGCGAGATCACCATTGCCGACTGGTGGCAGGTGATCCGGAGGGAGATCCTTTCCGGTCTGCTGCTGGGCGCCGTTCTGGGTGTCATCGGCTTTACAAGGGTAATGCTCTGGAATGAGATCTTCCATACCTATGGCGACCACTCCCTGCTGATAGCAAGCACCGTGGGCTTCTCCCTGGTAGGAGTGGTGCTCTGGGGCACCATCGCCGGCAGCATGCTTCCCATCTTATTAAAGAAATTCGGGGCTGACCCTGCTACCTCTTCCGCCCCCTTTGTGGCTACCCTTGTAGATGTTACAGGACTGGTTATCTATTTTTCGGTAGCCTTTCTTATCATGCGCGGAATTCTTTTATAATACCACATATGCAACACAACCATTACACCATCCTTTGTGCGTTACTATTATCCATATCCCAAACCATCCACAGCCAACCCCCTGCGGAAAAACTCACCGTCGAAAAGATCATGCAGGATCCGAAATGGATCGGTTCCAGCCCTTCCGAACCTTATTGGAGCGGCGACGGGAAATATCTTTTCTTCAAATGGAACCCCGGCAAAGCAATGGACGATTCCCTCTATTACATCACCCGGGAAGATCTTCGCCCCCAAAAAGCTCCATACGCCCTGCAGCAGGCTGCCGTCTCCACTGACAACCTTTCCTGGAATACAAGCTGGTCCACCTATACCTTCGCCCGCAATGGAGACATTTTCTGGGTCGATATAAAAACAAATAAGGAAAAAAGGATCACCCTGACGACCGACATAGAAAGCGACCCGGTGTTCTCATTCCATGACACAAGGATCGTCTATACCCGCAACGGAAATCTCTTTTCCTGGGAGATCAACACCGGTGTCACGGAGCAGCTGACCAATATCCAACATACAGGCCCTCCCGCCGACAAGAAAAAAGATAGCCTGACCCCACAGGAAAAATGGCTGCAGACCGATCAGCTCCTGCAATTCGACGTCCTGAAAAGCCGTAAAAGAAAAAAGGACATCGCCGACTCCATCAACAAAGCCCGGGAGCCGCATCCATTAAAACCTGTCTATATCGATGAGAAAACACCCGCCAACCTCATTATCAGCCCCAACGGCAGATTTATCACCTATCGCCTGTCCAAAAGAGCCCCCGATGGAAAGAACACCATCGTTCCAAGCTATGTCACCGAGAGCGGTTTCACCCGGGACATATCCGGAAGGTCCAAAGTAGGCGTTCCCCAGTCGACATACAGCTCTTACATCTTCGACACCCAAAACGATACTGTCATCGCCATTTCCACAAATAACATCCCCGGTATCACCGATCAACCCGACTATATAAAAGACTACCCTGACACCGCGCATAAAAAATCTTCCCCCCGGCCGGTAATTATCAACGGCCCCTATTGGTCCCCAAAAGGCACATATGCCGTCGTGGACATCCGCTCTCAGGATAACAAGGACCGCTGGCTGATGCTCCTGGATGCGGCCACCGGTAAACTCACCCCCCTGGACAGACAAAGGGATGAAGCCTGGGTCGCCGGCCCCGGCATCGGACGCACCTTTGGAGGCGGCAATTCCGGATGGATAAATGAAACGAATTTTTGGTTCCAGAGCGAAGCCAGCGGCTATTCCCATATTTACAAAGTGGACGTGACCACAGGTATAAAAACACCCCTGACCAGCGGTCATTATGAGATATTGCAAGCAGCCCTCTCCAGGGATAAAAAACTTTTTTACATCACGACCAATGAGGTCCACCCCGGCGAACAACAATTCTATCAACTGTCCGTGGACGGAGGAAAACTACAGCGTATCACTACCCTGACAGGCGCCAGCCAGGTCACCCTCTCACCCGACGAAAAATATCTTGCCATCCTCTATTCCTATACCAATAAACCCTGGGAATTATATCTCCAGGACAATAAACCCGGCAGTCAGCCCCGGCAGATCACCACACTGGCAATGAGCGATGCGTTCAAGGCCTACCCCTGGCGCGATCCTCAGTTGATCACCTTCCAGGCAAGAGATGGCGCTACCGTCTACGCCCGCCTCTACCGGCCAGGGCACCTGTCCGGCAGCACTCCACCTGATCCCGATCTGTCGGTTCCGCACCCCGCCGTGATCTTCGTCCATGGCGCCGGCTATCTCCAAAACGCTCACAAATGGTGGAGTAGCTATTTCCGGGAATACATGTTCAATAATTTGCTGGCCGACAACGGCTACACCGTCCTGGACATCGATTACAGAGGGAGCGCCGGTTATGGAAGAGATTGGCGTACAGGGATTTATCGACATATGGGCGGAAAAGACCTCAGTGACCAGGTGGACGGAGTAAAATACCTGGTAGAGCACGAAGGAGTAGACCCCAAACGAGTAGGTATCTATGGCGGCTCTTACGGCGGCTTTATCACCCTGATGGCCCTGTTCACAGAACCCAATGTATTCACAGCCGGCGCTGGCCTCCGGTCAGTCACCGACTGGGCCCATTATAACCATGGTTATACCTCCGCCATCCTCAACGAACCATTCAATGATAGTCTCGCCTACCGCAGAAGCTCTCCCCTCTATTTTGCAGAAGGCCTGAAAGGCCATCTGCTGATGTGCCACGGCATGGTGGATGAGAATGTTCATTTCCAGGACATCGTCCGGCTTACCCAACGCCTGATCGAGCTCCATAAGGACAATTGGGAACTGGCAGTCTATCCCCTGGAAGATCATGGATTCGTGGAACCCAGCAGTTGGGCGGATGAATACAAAAGGATCTTCCGGCTCTTCGAAACCTGGTTAAAATAAATAAAATCGCTAATTTGTTAATGGCTCCCAGGTCATTAAACCCTCCCGGGCGCCCCTGGTCTAATAGGGACTAAATGGAGATTTTATGAGCCCTAAAAAACTATCGATACCTGGTTTCATCCTCATACTGACGATACTCACAACCATAAATACATTTGCTCAGCGTGGCGTACATTACAGCGGGGGAGGCCGCCTTCCTCACAACTACGGCGGTGGCGGCGGAAGATCCTACGGCGGTGGTTACTATGGTGGCGGACATTATTTCGGCGGCGGTGGGCGATACTACGGTGGCTGGGGCGGCTACGGTGGGTGGGGCGGCTACCGCGGCTGGGGCGGCGGCTTTGGATTTGGATTGGGGCTCGGCTATTACGGAGGCTTCGGTCTTGGCTATGGCTACCCCTATGGTTATCCCTACGCTCCATATTATTACCCTTATGCTTATCCGCCCGTATATGCACAGCCACCCGTAGTGGTGCAACAGCGCAGGGATGATTATTACGATGACACACCTGACCAGGATCAAAATACCCCTGATGATCCCTATCGGGACGACAACGGCAACTATAACCCGCCCCGTAAACAGCAACAGAACCCTCCTCCTCCACAGGAAGATAACTTTAATGACAATCGGCCTGTCAATCCCGACTCTCTTACTTACAAACCGGGGACCAACCTGTCCTCACCCAATAGAAGCTATTCCACACGGGATAAAGTATGGGTAAAACCTCATTGGAAACATACGGGCGATGGCTGGATCTGGATCGACGGTTATTGGAAATAATTTCGCGAAGCCCCGCACTTAGATGCGGGGCTTCGTGTTTTAATAATATTTCCTATGTTTGCCCGTTTATTAGATCGTACAAATCAATACTATGTGTGGAATCGTCGCTTACATCGGTCCCCGGGAAGCATATCCCATTATTTTAAAAGGACTCAAAAGACTGGAATATCGCGGTTACGACAGCTCAGGGGTTGCCCTGCTCAATAAAGACCTTAGGGTCCATAAAAAAAAGGGAAAAGTAGCCGAACTGGAAGAAAGCCTGGTAGGAAAGGACGTACATGCACACGCAGGCATCGGCCATACCCGTTGGGCTACCCATGGCGAACCCAGTGACCGTAACGCACACCCTCACAGCTCTACCAGCGGCCGCCTGGCGATGATCCACAACGGCATCATCGAGAACTACACCCAGCTCAAAAGCGAGCTCACAAAAAAAGGCTATACCTTCAAAAGCGACACCGACACGGAGGTCCTGCTCAATTTTATCGAAGACATTCAGAAGAACAACAACTGCGGCCTGGAAGAAGCCGTCCGCATCGCCCTCAAAAGAGTAGTAGGCGCCTATGTCATCGTATTGCTGGATAAAGACAACCCCGACACCATCATCGCAGCCCGGAAAGGAAGCCCCCTGGTCATCGGCATCGGGAAAGGCGAACATTTTCTCGCCTCCGACGCCTCTCCCATCATCGAATACACAAAAGAAGTGGTATACGTCAATGACTATGAGCTGGCCATCCTCAAAGCCGACGAGCTGATACTCAAAAACCTGGGCAACGAAAAGCTGACCCCCTACGTCCAGAAACTGGACCTGGAGCTGGCCGCCATCGAAAAGGGCGGATACGATCACTTTATGATCAAAGAGATCTTCGAACAGCCAGATACCATCTTCGACTGTCTTCGCGGCCGTCTGGACGTATCCAAAGGCACCATCACCATGGCCGGCATACAGAATAATATTGACAAGCTCACAAAAGCTAACCGCATCATCATGATCGCCTGCGGCACCAGCTGGCATGCAGCGCTTTTGGCGGAGTATATCTTTGAAGAACTGTGCCGCATCCCCGTAGAAGTGGAATATGCCTCCGAGTTCCGTTACCGTAATCCCGTCATCCATCCCGGAGACGTTATCATTGCCGTCTCACAAAGCGGCGAGACGGCGGACACCATCGTCGCCATCGAAAAAGCAAAAGAGAACGGAGCCTTCATCATGGGCGTGGTCAACGTAGTAGGCTCCTCCATCGCCCGTATCTCTCATGCCGGCGCCTATACGCACGCCGGTCCCGAGATCGGGGTAGCCAGTACCAAGGCCTTCACCGCTCAGGTGACCGTGCTGACGATGATCGCCCTGAAGATCGCCAGAGAGAAAGGCACCATCGATCAAAGCCGCTATATCCATCTGTTGGAAGAACTGCACGCCATTCCCGAAAAAGTAAAAGAAGTACTGAAACTGGACAATTCCATCAAAAAACTGGCGGAAAAATATAAGGATGCAAAAGATACCCTTTACCTGGGCCGTGGATATAACTTCCCCATCGCCCTGGAAGGCGCTCTCAAACTAAAAGAAATATCCTATATCCACGCAGAAGGCTATCCGGCCGCAGAAATGAAACATGGCCCCATCGCCCTCGTGGACGACAGCCTTCCCGTGGTGTTCGTAGCCACCCGGGACTCCTATTACGAAAAGATCGTCAGCAATATCCAGGAGATCAAGGCGCGAAAAGGGAAGGTTATAGCCGTCATCAGCAAGGGAGATGATATCATCAGCAAAATGTCCGACGATACCATGATCGTCCCCGAAGCCGACGAAATAGTGGCCCCCCTGCTCAGTGTCATCCCTTTACAGCTGCTCGCTTATTATATTGGCGTCGCCAAAGGATACGACGTAGACAAACCCAGAAACCTGGCCAAAAGCGTAACAGTGGAATAAATTCAGGGAAATGGGCCTCAAAAAAATATGCCCCATTTCCCTGAAAGATCCAATCATGGTCCTTCGGACAACGAACCTGTGGTTCGTTTTTGTCCGCTTTACCACTAATCCATTTGCCAATGAACGAGATCAAAAAGAGCCCTATCGATTCCTTAGGGTATAACTTTGTCGATAGCCGCTACCTCCCCGAAGGGAAAGACGAATATTATCTGCGCAATCTCCAAAAAGGCAAGGACGCTCGCTTTCGGCAGCTGACAGCCTATGAGATAGAAATGCTGGTACGCAACCGTAATACATCTTCCAATTGGAATGATATACTTGTTTCCGACGCCTTTACACCGGAGCTGGTGCAAAACTGTAAATTCTTCGGCCTGGTGCGCATAGGCAGGCTGGACCCTTATTATCTGGAGTTTCATAATTTACGCAGACCCGTCGGGCTCTATAACAGCACTATCATCAGCTGCGATCTGGGTGACAATGTCTGTGTCGACAACACAAATTACCTGTCCCATTACATCGTCGGCAACGACGTAATGATCGTCAATACCAATGAACTGGCAACCACAGACTACGCCAAGTTCGGCAACGGCATCCTCAAGGAAGGCGAGTCCGAATCCATCCGCATCTGGCTGGAAGTATGTAATGAGAATGGCGGACGCAGCATCATTCCTTTCAATGGCATGCTGCCCGGTGACGCCTGGTTATGGAGCCGTTTTCGCGATGATCAGCCCTTACAGGATAAGTTTAAAGAGTTCACCGAAAAGATCTTTGACCACAGAAGAGGTTACTATGGCAAGATAGGGGATCGCACGGTCATCAAGAACTGTAAGATCATAAAGGACGTATGGATAGGCAGCGATGCTTATCTGAAAGGCGCCAACAAGATAAAGAACGTCACCATCAACTCCTCCGCTAAAGCCAAGTCCCAGATAGGCGAAGGATGCGAGCTCGTCAATGGCATCGTAGGTTACGGTTGCCGCATATTCTATGGCGTGAAAGCCGTACGTTTTGTCATGGCCTCCCATTCTCAATTGAAGTATGGGGCCCGTCTCATAAACTCCTACCTGGGTAACAATGCCACGATCTCCTGCTGCGAGGTTTTGAACTCTCTTATCTTCCCTGCACACGAACAGCACCATAACAACTCTTTTTTATGCGCGGCGCTGGTGATGGGGCAAAGCAATATGGCAGCGGGCGCCACCATCGGCTCCAACCATAATTCCAGGAGCCCGGACGGCGAGATCATTGCCGGGCGTGGATTCTGGCCCGGACTCTGTGTCAGCCTGAAACACAACTCCCGCTTTGCTTCCTTTTCCATCCTCGCCAAAGGCGACTATCCGGCAGAACTGGACATCCCCCTCCCCTTCTCCCTCATCAGCAATGATGCCAGCAAGGACGAACTGGTAGTGATGCCCGCTTACTGGTTCCTCCACAACATGTATGCCCTCGCCCGCAATTCCTGGAAATACCCCGACAGGGACAAACGCATCGAGAAGACCCAACTGCTAGAATTTGATTTCATGGCGCCGGATACCATCGGCGAAATAATAGAGGCGCTCCCGCTCCTGCAGCGCTTCACCGCAAAAGCATACCTCCGACAACAGACTTCCAGACCCAAAAAACACAACGATGATGAATTGCTAAGCCTGGGCTATCAACTGCTGGAAGGGCCGGCCGGGCCAGTGGATCAATTGGAGATACTCGCGGACGGCTTTGAAAATGGTGACAGAAAGGTCCGGCTGGTAAAAGTATACCAGGCCTACCGCCTTTTTAAGGAGTTGATCACCTGGTATGCAGCCACCCGGATCACGGATTATATCCGTACCAACCATCTCAACACCTACGAGTCCTTGTTACAAACACTTCCGTCCAACCTCACCGTCACCCGGTGGATCAATGCAGGAGGACAGCTCATCCGGGAATCCGAATTGCAAAAGCTGATCCAGCAGATCAAAGGCGGAAGGATAAAAGACTGGAAACAGGTACACCAGTTCTATACCACCCAGGGAGAAAATTATAGCAAGGACAAATTACAGCATGCGCTGGCCGCTCTTAAACTGGTACATGGGATCAATTTGCGCAAAGCCGGTAAGACAGTGCTTAAAGAAGTGCTTCTTCAGGGTGTCGCCACCAAAGAATGGATGAGCAAAGGTATTTATGATTCCCGTGCCAAAGACTATACCAACCCCTTCCGCAAGATGGTATACGGCTCCCAGGAAGAAATGAATGTCGTGGTCGGCTCTCTGCAGGACAACAGCTTTATCCGACAGGAGAGGTCGGCGCTGAAGACCTATAAAAAAGAGACGGAAGCCATTATTCAAAAGTTCAAATTATAACACATTATCCCTTATCAATTCGTTACAGCTGTAAATAAGTATATTCGAGCGCATAATAATCCACACCGCTGCCGTCTTCAACACCGTCATTATCCACTACATTGAAACTGACGAACCAATACGTGCCGCCATTTACCTGGCCGAATGTCTGTATCCAGCCCGTATCAAAAACCCCTATGCCCGGCAGCCAATTCAGAAAATCCCCCGTAGAAGGGTCTTTGATCCTGGCAAAAAGATTGGTAGGCGAAGAATTATCCATCTGTAACACAGGGACATTGATATCAGCGCTGAACTTATTTTCATTCAATATAAAAATTTCCTTTACATTATTTGCGTCATCATAGTAGGGATCGTCGTTCTTGAACTGGTAAAGCCCCCATTTCAGCGAAGTGAACTTCTTTGCCGCAGTATGGTCATGATAGATGATACGTATTCGCACAGAATCCTGTGGAACACCAGTGTTGCTGATAAACCCGCCTAAACCCAGATCGTCGTTGTAGATCACCCGGAAGGCCGGCCGTTGTCCCTTATATAAAACAATACTCGTGTCCGTCACCAGTTGATCCGTCCCGGCCTTGAAGACCTGAATATGCTTTCGTATCCCATCTTTTATCGCAGGGCCGTCGAAGTCAAAGGTTTTTTGCATCCGCCCTCCTACGGGGAGGCTGTCCCCCTTGCTAGCTCCATCCAGCCGGATCTCCAGGGTCGTAGTGCTCAGCTGGCTTGAATTTATGACTATTCCTCCCTGGTAATGCTCCGGCGCAAATTGCCCTTTCCGGCAGGAAAAAACTGTTACTGCTAATACAACAATAAAGATCTTCGATTTCATATTTCTTGTTATAAAGAGGCACCCCGCCTGGGCGGGATGCCTGATAAGTATCCGCTAATGACATTATTACATGCCTATTTGTACCTTGTCCAGTTGTTATTTGTACAGCCGTCCGTAGGTTGGGTCCAATCAGATCCGTTCGGGAAGGCGCCATAAGGTCTGGAAGCCTGTCCGAGATTCGGCACATAAAAGCTGAGGATAGAGCCCCCATTTGCAGGCCGTCCATAAGGATTCCCAAGACTGAAGGGGTTAGCCGAACCACTGCGAACCCCGGTACCGGAATTCCCGGCAATCAGAGGTAATGGTATGTTCAGGAAGCCCGCACCAGTCTGAGCGACGCCATTGTTTTCTCTTGAGAAGGGGCCTACAGAGGGGCCGGTTCCGGGGGCCGGCAGCGGTGTCCCATAAGCTCCGGAGAAAACATTGTTCATTGTACTATTGCCAATGTTATACTGTATGAGTGAGTTACTGGTAGTAACATTCAGTAATTGGCTATCTATGGAAATACCATAATTATACCCAAAGACGATCGTATTATTGATCGTAAAGCGGGCATTTCTCCGCATATGACCGGCGCGTCCATAACGGGTTGTCCTGCCTTTTGCATCCGTACCTGGGGTGATTGCTCTGAGACTGTCCACGCCAATGATCGTTACGTTGGCATAGTGCGGATGTGATCTCGGCGTCGTGGGCGAAACAGTATCCCCGGTGGCCATGTTGTCATTTTCAAATCCATTGGACTGGCTTTGATCTTTCCGGCTGGTGTCGGCTAGTCCCAGCGCAAAGTTGATATTGCCGATGTAGCCGTTGTCGGTGTCAAACATGTCGTCCAATGCATCCACGGAGATAATGTGCGAAGCATTCACCGTACCGCCAAAAAATTCAAAAGCATCATCGTTTGATTTGAACACTTCCACATAATCGATGGTGGTTCCGCGACCGACACCTGCGAGAGTAAGACCGTTGAGCTCATTGTTGGTGGTTAATTCATAACCCGCATACTCGATCCGGACATACTTCAAGGTACCGGAATTGTCATTGTTCACGTTGACGCCGCCCACAATAGAGTCAGTGCTGCCATACTGCAGGTCCCTGCCCGGATAATTGGTGGGATTAATCCCTTCGACCGTTGCACCGGCATTGTTTGTCTGCGCCTTACCAAGGAGCACTACACCACTCCAGTCACCGGACACCGGCGAAGCCTGGTCGGATGTAAAGATAATGGGACAAGAGGCCGTCCCCACCGCGTTGAGCTTCGCCCCGCGTGTAACCACCAGTCCACCGCCCGGAGCGCCTTTGATACCTTGAATAGTAGTGCCGGCATCGATGGTTAAGGTAGCGCCATTGGTTACAAAGATCAATCCTTGCAGTTTGTAGTGTTTAGTAGCACTAAGACGCAAATTGGATGTGATGTCCGTGGAAATGGTAGAATCAGTCCCCGAATACGCAGTACAGTTACAGACGGCCTGGACACCCGCCGTCAATGCCCGATCGCCTTTTTTGTCCACGTTCTTGTTACAGGCTATCAGCCCGACTGTCGTTGCCGCAGCAATCGCCAATCCCCCTAAGATAAAGTTTCTCTTTTTCATCATCATAGCTATTAAAGGTTTAAAAATAGTGACTAGGTCTGGGAGTGAATTTTTATGCTATTTAAAAGAATAAGTGAGCGTAAAGCTGTAGGTTCGGCCCCCGGTCGCCTTGTAATCCAGGAGATCCGATCCCTCTTTATATTCTAATTGTCCTTTTGTAAGATTTCCATCTTTATCCGGCGAATCATAGTTGCAGTATACGATATATGAACTGTTTAGCAGGTTGGCGGCATTCAACTTTATATCTAGCCGCCGGTCCAGCAGATGAAAGGCTACCTGTACATCCAGACTTTTGGCAGGCCGCTCATAAAACGATCGGCTGGAGGCACTTAGACTTCCGACACGGTCCATTACTCTCACCAGCCGGTTGGTCAATGAATTGTACATGGCGCTGACAGAAAAGAACCTGGAATCATAATATATTCCCGCATTAAAGATATAATTGCTCGCCCCGGCCTGTGGCCGCTTCTCCCAATCATACACCACCTCCTTCGGATAGGTCCTGCCGGGATGGTTGGGGTCAGACGTTGCTATTATATCCATGGGCCTCACTCGCGCGTCTAAGTACGTAAAATTGCCATAGAGGGTTATATTCCTGATCACCGGCACATTTGTAAAAGACAACGACTTTCGTATCTCCATCTCCACTCCATAATTCCTGGCCTCTTTGGAATTTTTTAGTTGAAAAAGCCGGTTGGGCTCCTGGAATACTTCCATAGGATAATGCAGGTCTTTATAGAATCCTGTCACACTGATGACATCGCCCAGAGAAGGATACCACTCATAACGGATGTCATAATGATCGATAAGGGTCGAGCGCACAGCCGCCCCGCCATATTCACCACCCAACTCGTAATCATACTCATGGAAGTAAGCCAGCTCCCGCAAGTCGGGTCTAACGATGGATCTGGCATATGCCAGACGCAGGTTCATCTGCGGCGTCAGACTGTAGGTAAGATTGGCTGATGGAAAGAATTGCCAGTTCTTCTCCCGCCGGCGCCAGTTAGTGTAATCTCCCACACCCGTACTTTCCAGGTGTTCCAGGACACCATTGATCCTGCTCATGTCCACATGCTCTGCCCGCAGCCCCCAGACCAGGCGCCAACGGGTGCCCAATCTATTGTCCAGCATACCATACAATGCATGCAGGGTCTGTGATTTATGCATACTGTCACCCCATTTGCTAAAGCCTCCCATATTGAGATAGTCCGGACCATATGCTGCGGTCAATGGTATATAGAAATCATTTGCGCCTGCAGTTGTTCCGACCAGACCATTCAGAACAAAAAACAAACGATCTTTACTCCACCCTGCATACCCTCCTTTAAACACCTGTTTACTCCCTGCCAGCTGAAAGGGCACGCTCACGGACGCATCCCAGCTATAATTTTTTTCAAGCGCCCTGGACCACCACCGGTTAAAATCAAATATGTTAGACGGATGTGCGATATTTACATTATTGTTATCGACCGCTAAAGCATTGGAGTCCGCAAAGGTCAATAGGATATGATTATCCGGTCTTAGTTTATTAAGGTAGATATAGCTACCCATCCAGTTCACCTTAAGTCCCCGCTTGTTCAGTTGGTGCTCCCCCTTTAGTTGGGTTTGCAAAAGCGTGGATTGCGTCGTAATGTCATACATTCCCCAATTCCCCTTGGCATCCGGGCCGCTGCCGTCATACACTGTCGTCAGCTGTTGGTTCAGCGTACGAAGCCATATCGACCGCAGGCTCAGGCGATGATTACCCTTCCGGTAGCCGACACCTATCATACCCCCCAGGTTCGTGCTAAAGTCATATCTTTCGGCTTTTGCACCTAACAACGCGCTCCCGCTCCCTGCCCATCCTTCCCGCCCCGTGCGGACATCCACCCGGCCAAAATTATTCCTGTAGCCGGCAGAAGCGACAATGCCCAGTTCCCCACCCTTAACCTTTAAGGCTCTTCCAAAAGACAGTTGATAATTCTGGTTAGGCTGTGGCTTCATGCTGGTGATGCCCCAGTTATTATTGAACAAAGAAGGATTGTCTCCATGCTGAGAATAATAACGCGCCGCATCATACCCCGTTTTCCAGTCCAGGCTGCCGAAGAGATACCGGTGCTTCGATACGCTTCCCAGATATTCCCGTCCTTCTAATCGCATGGACAGGAAAGGCTTGCCTGCCGTATTATCGTTCCACCCGCCACCGGCGCTTACCGTAAGAAAATTTCGCGTGGGTATATCGATCGTATTTATTTCCACCAGACCGCCTCCAAATTCCGCACTTCGATCAGGCGTCAACGTTTTTACCACTGTAATATTCTCAACGATACTGGTAGGTATAATGTCAAAACTGAAATTCTTCCGGTTCAGCTCCGTACTAGGCATCAACTGTCCATTCAGCATGGCGCCATTATACCGCTCGCTCAGTCCACGGACTACGGTGAACCGGTTGTCCAGTGTTGACACCCCCGTCACCCGCTTCAGACTTTCACCTGCATTCCTGTCCGGCATCCGGCTGATCTGCTCCGCACTGATCCCATCGGAGATCACTGCACTATTCTTTTGCCGGGTATACAATGCAGCCACCGTCTCTCTCCGCGCATCCGTCGTTACTACCACTCCCTTCAACGTGCCCCTCTCTTTCTTAAGGGCTATATTCAACTCATATACCTGACCTTCGTTTACTTCAATGGCCGAAACATTCTTGGCTCCATATCCCACCGAAGTAATGACCGCTGTATATTTTCCCTTGGGCAACGAGACGCTGAACGACCCGTCTATAGCGCTTGTTACATAGCTGTTGCCGACCTTCACCGTCACTCCGCTCAATGCTTCTCCGGATTCCTCATCCGTTATTCTGCCTGTTACTTTTCCCATCACTGCTGTCTTCGCAACCGTCCTTACACTCACCCGCTTTAACGCGATATTATCACCCGCGATCGAATAAGACAACCCATATTTATGCTGCAGCTCTTGTAAAGCTTCCTGAACAGGCGTATGTTTCCAGCTTACATGCCTGATCACGATATCGCTGATCTCGTCCTGGTTATAGGTAAGGGAAAAAGAAGTTTGCCTCCCGATCTCTTTAAGAACTGTTTCCACCTTGATATCGCTCGCCTCATAACTGACAGAGGCGTTTGTATGTTGCGCTCTGCCTGTCAACGACCACAACATCATAATTAAACATAGGACAGATCCATGCTTTTTAGCATAATAAGACACCCAAAGTAATTGATCCATACTTCGTTTTGCTGTTAGTTTTTTGATTAAAATAAATGGAAGAGTCTCGAATACCTTCTCTGGTTATTAAAAGGTTTAGGGTCAGCGCCCGGCTCCGCGTCCAAAAAAAACTTTATATATACTGCTATCTTTTTTAAAGCTGAAATCACAGGTAAACCCAAGCTGCTTTAACACCTGCTCCAGGTCCATCTTTTTATAACAGGCGGTTATGTGTCTGAACCGTTTGGCCTGCTCCGTATCAAACACGATCTTTTTGTTGTACTTACGACCAATCCTCAGCAGGGCATCTCCCAGGGGGGCATCATTCAGCACCAGTTCCTCATGTATCCAGGCCTGGGGCTTGTCGGCAACAGTCCTGCCGATGGATAGCCGGCTGCTATCCTTTTGATATACCGCCGCCTGCCCGGGCTCCAATACCCGTACGTCCGTCTCTCTACCCCCGCCATCCAGACAATTCACCTGTACCTTTCCTTCCTGCAGACAGATCCGGATCATCCTTTCGTCAGGATATGCCTCAACGTTGAACTCCGTTCCCAACACCCGCGTCTGGACATCACCCGTCCGCACCATGAACACCTGCCCCTTCCTGCTGTATACTTTGAAGTAAGCTTCTCCCATCAGGTCCACGATCCTGGCGGATTGTTTATCAGCGCTCATGGTGTACCGGATACTGGCAAAAGCATTCAGCCATATTCTCGAACTATCCGGCAGGATCACCAATTTTACTCCATTGCTGTTATTCTCAATGGTGGCCCAGTCTGCCGGCCTGTGTTTCATACCATGTGTCTGATAGAACCAGACACCCGCCAATGCTGCTATTACCATGGCAGCCGCGGCCATCCACCTGACCATCCTGCGCCGATGCCTCACTACCATCCCGCCGCGTTCAAAAACCCCGCCGACGAGCAATCCCTTCTGACGAAAACGCGACAACATCTCCTCCCTGACGTCGACAGGCAACGGTCTGTCACTCCCCATCTCCACAACCTCCGAAAGCATTTCGGATTCGAAAGCTCCGGGATGCTCCTTTAACCACTGCTCAACTCGGCTTGCTTCTTCCGGAGTGCATTCCCCTTTGATACATTTCTTGTATAATTCAAAAATGGTCATAGTACAATAAAGGCACGTTTAAAAAAGACGCAGGGATACTAAAAAGATGGGAGTTAATATTATGTTAACACGGCGGGCGGGGAGCCCCGTCAAAACATTGTAAAGAACAACATATTCATTACTTTCCTCAGATGTTGAAGACTGAGACGCATTTGCTTTTTTACATCAGCAACCGATACATTCATAGAGGCCGCTACCTCCTTGTGAGACAACCCTTGTAACCTCACCATGGAAAAAATATGCTTTCTCTTTTCAGACAGCTGCTTCAGGGAAATATCCAATTGTTTTTCCCGGTCTTTAAGGGCTAATAAATCCTCCGCAGCAGGACGTGATGCAGTGTCTTTCATCTCCTCCCCAACTTGCGCAAGTAAATGTTTGTAGTTCTTATTCTTTCTGTATTCATCCCTGAGCAGGTTCTTGATATAGGTGATCAGCAGGGGGAGGACTGGAGAGGCCGTATCTATTTTCTCAATATTCTCCCACACCCGGATAAAGCATTCCTGGACAATATCCTTTGCAGTATCTTCATTCTCAGTCAGCTTCAATACGTAGTAAAATAGTGGAGAGCTATATGCAGAAAATATCTCAAGAAATTTTTCGTCGCGGCTCACACAGAATAAGTTTGCGGCAAATATATGTATCCTCTTCTAACAGCCACCCCCTATTTTCTTATTTAATGATTTGTTAAAAGGTTATACTAGATACGCCCTCGGTCTATTTCACCAGCATCTTTTCTGCGGCCGCCTCATCTGCACTTCGATAGACAGGCCTCACCTTTACAGATGGTTGCCCCGTCTTTAGTATCGTATAATTATCAGGGATATTGTTGCCATAAATGATCTCTAATGCCTTCTTTACCAGCGGATCATTGGGAGCGCTCATCTCCGTCAAAGGCAGGGTTGCAAACTCAGTAACAGGATATTGCGGCCCCAGTCCCTTCTCATAATTACCTTCATTGTTTTTGTTAAAGAGCTTATAAACAGTGGGTTCCAACGTCCATTCCACCTGTGTGGGGTTACGGCCGTCTGCTATCAGAAAGCCCGCCTCATTCTTTCCTCTTGTCGTCTCACCTATCTGGACAACTTGCAAAAAAGGTTTTAGATTATTTACTATCAGCTCGGCAGCAGATACTGTCCCGCCTGTTGTAAGTATAAATACCCTGTTCAGCGACAACTGCATAGGTTTCAGGTCTTCATACTTTCTTCCCGCCGTATTGCTCGACGTATTCAGCACCTCCTGTAAGGATCTTCCTCTCTTCCCTTCAACATGATTGCCTTCATATATAGCGTATGTTTCGGCAGCGTTTAATTTATTTGTGATAAGCGCAGCCAGCTTGGCGCTGCTGGCTACACTCCCGCCCGCATTATACCGTATATCCAGGATCAGTTCCGTAATAGATGCAAGCTTCAGTTTATTCACTGCCTGCAGTAGTTGAAGATCATAACTTTCATTAAAGGAAGAGTAATATAAATACCCCGTGCGTACACCATTTGATTGAAAAGTTCGGACATTCTGCGCTGGGTTCTCCAAAGCATAGCCCGGAAAAAGTACTACTTCTGCAAAAGGCTTCCATTCATTGTTGTCATAAGTGGCAGGAGTGATCTTTACAGATAAAGGCGTCCTCAACGCCAGGTTGATGACCGGCATATTCCCATTAGAGATCTTCTCTCCATTCACAGCAATAAAATAGCTGCCCCTCTTAAAGCCGGCCTGATCTGCGCCCCCACCCGTGTTTACAGAGGTCACGACTCCGACCAATCCCTGGTAACCATCCACTTGCGCCAGTATATAATGAAACCCGTAAGTAAAATAGGAGTTCGATGGAGGGAGGATATCCCTTCCATTGCTGATCCAGGAAAATCTGTCGTTGACAGATAAGATGCTTTTAAAGAATACATCCGGGTCGGTGCTTACAGGTTTTGCAGAGATGGCGTCACCCCAGTAGTAATATCTTCTCATACTATCCAGTATCCACTGGTTGATCCGGCCGAGGGAATCATAGACGGGAGGTGTTACATCTTTCTTGCTGCATCCCGGCAAAAGGAGCAGGCATGCAGCTACAATAGGTATAAGGTATTTCATCCATGAACATTTTCACGTAAAACTCTTTTTTTCATCATGAAAGTTCATCGCCGCAATATGATGTTTCCGTTATTTCTTCCGGAAGAACAATCTCACGGGCACTCCTTTGAAGTTAAAGCTCTCCCGTAATTTATTCTCCAGATAATTCTTATACGGCTGTTTGACATCCTCCGGGAAATTGCAGAAGAATGCAAATGAAGGCACCTGTGTAGGTAGTTGGGTAATATATTTTATCTTCAGCGGATGTCCTCTGATGACAGGCGCATGATACGCTTCTACCGCCTTCAACATCACGTCATTGAGTTCGGCCGTAGGCACCCTGCGCTGTCTGTTCTCATAAACTTCCAGCGCGGCCTCGATAGCGCGGAATATCCTCGTCTTCTCAGTGACGGAAATAAAAATAATGGGCAGGTCGGTAAAAGGCGCCAGCCTGTCCTTTAATTCCTTCTCATATCCTTTTGCCGTATTCGTCTCCTTTTGCACCAGGTCCCATTTATTCACCAGGATGACAATACCCTTCCCTTTTTTTGCAGCCAAACTGAAGATATTCAGGTCCTGTGCAGTGATACCCTTCGATGCATCCAACAGCAGCATACAAACATCCGCCTCATCCATCGCTTTGATAGCCCTTATCACAGAGTAGAACTCCAGGTCTTCATGCACCTTGGTCTTGCGCCGTATGCCGGCCGTATCGATGAGGATAAAGTCCTTTTGGAATAAATTATATCTCGTGTGGATCGTATCTCTTGTCGTTCCTGCAATATCGCTGACGATCGTACGCTCCTGTCCGATCAATGCATTCAATAAAGAGGATTTCCCTACATTCGGTTGCCCGATGATGGCAAACTTCGGCAGGTCCGTCGCCTCGGCCTCCGCCTGGTCATCCGTTATCAGGGCTATGATCGCGTCCAGCAGCTCGCCGGTGCCGCTGCCCGTCATAGAAGAAAGAAAAAAGATATTGTCAAAGCCCAAACTATAAAACTCAGCCGCTTCCAGCAGCCGGTCGCTATTATCTACTTTATTCACGGCCAGGAACACAGGCTTGGTGCTCCGTCGTAAAACGTCCGCCATCGCCTCGTCCAGGTTGGTGATCCCCGTGGCGGCATCTACCATAAAAATAAGCGCATTCGCTTCCTCCAGGGCGATCATCACCTGCTTGCGGATCTCTATCTCAAAAACATCCTCGCTCTCCGGCACAAAGCCCCCTGTATCGATGAGATTGAAGGACTTACCGGCCCAGTCCGCAACACCATACTGCCGGTCGCGCGTCACACCGCTCACATCGTCCACTATCGCCTTCCGCTGCTCCAGCAGCCGGTTGAAAAACGTGCTTTTCCCTACATTAGGCCGGCCAACAATGGCCACGGTAAATCCACTCATAATTGATCTTTTATTCCACTCAGGGCTTAATACCCATACTCTTTCAGAAAAATATCACTGTCCCTCCATTTCGGCCGCACCTTTACAAACAGCTCCAAAAATATTTTCCGGTCGAGGAAAGCTTCGATATCCTTACGCGCTTCCGTACCCACCTTCCGGATCATCTTCCCTCCTTCACCTAAAATAATCCCTTTCTGAGATTCCCTTTGCACAATAATATCCGCCCGTATTTTCGTCAAAGTAGTTTTTTCCTTGAACTCCTGCACCAATACCGTAGTCTGGTAAGGGATCTCATCTCCATAACAATAAAATATCTTTTCCCGGATCATCTCCCCTACAAAGAACTTGACAGGCAGGTCAGTCAGGTCATCTCCCTCAAAAAAGGGCTCTCCTTCCGGCAGCCTTTGCAAAATGGCCCCCATCAGCGTAGAAAGATGCTCCTTTTTCAGGGCCGACACTACCACCACTTCCTTGCAATACGCCTTTCCGGAGAAAAAAGTCTTCCCTTCCGAGATCTTCTCAGCACTGACCTCATCCGACTTGTTCAATACAACAATGGCCGGCGAACCAAGCCGCAGCGCCTCAAAAAGCCGGTCGTTCTCCTCCCAATCATCTTTTATATCCACCAGCAAAAGCGCAAGATCCGCATCTTCCAGCGAGCTCTTTACCGCCTGCATCATTTTCTCATGCAATTTATACCGCGGCTCGATAATACCCGGAGTGTCGGAAAATATGATCTGGAAATCCTTTTCCGTCAAAATACCCTTGATCCGATGCCGGGTAGTCTGGACCTTCGGAGAGACAATAGCCAGCTTTTCCCCCATCAACGCATTGAGGAGGGTGCTTTTGCCGGCATTCGGCTTCCCAAATATGCTTACGAATCCGACTTTCATAAAAACCGGCAAAAGTATGCTTTTTTCCTTACCCCGCCTAAGTTTTAAATCCCCCTGTAACATTGGATGGACAGATGGCGTCTGATGCCCCATGACTCCCCAACCTCCATTATTGATACGGCCAGGGTTCAGAACGTTGCTGGTCTTTATGTTTTTTTTCTTTACCATGCACGAACTTCACGAGTTGGCTCATATTTGGACAGGAAGGCTGATTTGCGGTTGCTGGGGAACCCGGGACTTTAATGTGTGGGAACTCTGCCGGGATTGTCTTCAGCAGCAACCCCTGTCGATATTGGCCACTTTTGCAGGCCCCATCTTTACGTTCGGGATGCTTTGGGTCGGCTGGTATTGGACAAAATATGGCAAATCCCCCGCCCGCCGGTCATGGGGCCTTGTTTTCATTTTGGGGAATATGCAATTCGGCCGGATGTACATGGCAGTGACAGGCAGCGGAGATGAAGTATGGGCAAGCAAACACCTGCTGTTGAACCATGATCGGTCCAATGCATCTGTTATCACGATGATCACGTTCCTGGTGGTTTCCCTGATCTGCCTGCCACCGCTCATCACGGCCTATAAAGCGATAGCAAACAAAAGAAGATGGTTGATTTTTGCCTGCTTTCTGATCGTACCGCTCATCCTGGATACGGTCGTTATTCTGTTCCTGCTGAATGGGGCTTTAATAAAGGGTGTACTCAGCCGGGTTTGGATCATGGGTACACCGTTGTTGATCACATGCTGGCTGGTTGTCTGTTGTATTATTGTTGGAGCCAATTTTGATCTGCTCAAGCATTTTGGGGTTCCCCAAAAACCCTCCTTAACCGATCATCAATAAAAAAGGGCCTCAAAAAGGCCCTTCCTTTGTTGCGAAGGGTGGGATCGAACCACCGACCTTCGGGTTATGAGCCCGACGAGCTACCGCTGCTCTACTTCGCGATGTGGGCAGCAAAAGTACGATCATTTACTTTTCCTACCAAATAAATAAAGTTTTTCCGGTTATATTCATGAGAAAGATTGTTGATTATCAATTAAACAATCGTTCTACCAGCACATCTTTTCTCTGGGGGGACACTTCAATTTCTTTCCCATCCGTTAACTCCAGCGTCCCTCCCTCCCCCTTGCGGTATTTTACCACATAGTCCAGGTTTACGATCACCGATCGGCTCACACGCAGGAAGGAGGGCTCACCAAGGGCGTCTTCAAACTCTTTCAATGTTTTGGCGACAGTGATCTTCTTACTATTGGCAATATGAAATATGCTGTAGTTGCTCATGGCTTCCACATGCGTAATCGTTGGCTTGTTCACAAAATATATCCCTTCCGCCGTGGGAAGCGCCAGGCGTGCCTGATCCTGTTGTTTGCCCGTTGCCGGACGTGTTTCCCTGAACTGGCGCCTCGTCATTATTCGTTTGCTTAGCCGGCCGATGGCTTTTCCCAGTTCTTCCTCGTCGATGGGCTTTAGCAGATAGTCTATCGCGCTCACCCGCAGCGCATCCAGTATATAGGTGTTGTGCGCAGTAGTAAAAATGATCTCAAAGCTGAATTCACCCAGGCGTTCGAGGAACTGAAAAGCATTCATGTTGGGCATTTCCACATCCAGGAATAAAATGTCCAGCTTGTGGGTCTTAATTTCCTTCAATGCTTTTTCAGGAGAATTATAGATCGCGGCAATACTTATGCTATCCCGAAACGCGCTTAGTTTCTGCTCCATGAGCCAGCTGCTGCGCGGCTCATCGTCAAGTATTGCAGCATTGATCATAACCTGATTTTTTATGGCATTTTAATTTTCACAAAATTAGTCGTATATCCGGAATAAAAATGAATGCTGGTATCGCCGAATTGGCCTCTGTCAAAACTCCCTGCTCCCCAAAGGGTCCCATCCTTTTTTACAATAAGACTATACCCCGAGCCGGCGGATATGGATGCGGCGCTGTCTGCCACTTTCGCCCAGGAATATTTGTCGCTGATACTCCCGTCGCCTAGCTGCCCTAAATTATCATTTCCAGTAGCCCATACAGTGCCGTCTTTTTTTAGCAGCAGGCTAAAATGCTCCCCGGCGGATACGGCTGCGCCATTGTCTGCCACCTGCGTCCAGGAATAGCTGATGGTAGTAGTACGGCCAAGGCCCAATGCACCGGAATTACCTTCACCCTGGACCCATACCGTTCCGTCCTTTTTTACTAAAAGGCTGTGTGACAATCCCGAGGACATGGTGGCAACATTATCCGCCACTTGTACCCAGGAACGGCTATTTAAAGGAGCACTGGCGCCCGACGGCGCCGGAATTTCGGGTCCGGTGGCCCAAAGCGTTCCATCTGTTTTTAGTAAAAGAGTGTTTGCCTGTGCTTTTACAGACGCAGCGTTTGTTGCCGTCTGCTTCCAGGTAAAGACCGTATAATGGTAAGGAGGGATAGATGGGTCATAGCCCGGAAGACCCGCATCGCCATAATAATCGCTTCCACAGGTCCAAAGAGTCCCGTCGTTCTTTATGAGAAAGCTTGCCCTGTATCCCGCACATACGCCTGCAACACCGCCGGCAACCTTTACCCAGGTTGAACTATTTGTAGTGACGCCGCTGTCGCCAAACTGCCCCCCGGGAGCGCTTCCTGCAAGCCAGGCGGTCCCATCTTTTTTTAGCATAAAAGCCATGCCCCACTCGAGGCTTACATCGAAATCCGCCACATTATCCGCTATTTTCGCCCAGACATACTTGCGTGTGGTAGTTCCATCACCCATCTGTCCTTCATAATTGTCCCCAGTCGCCCAAAGGGTCCCGTCTGTTTTTAATAGAAAACTGTAACCGGCAGCCGCCACCTTTGGGATCTTTGTGTCCTGGGGATTGTTATTCCCATTATTTTTATCCCCATCGCTTTTACTACATGCGGCAAAGGTCACAGTAATGGACAGCAGCATAATGGAAACCCATTTTAGTTGTTGCATAACGCTTAAATTTATAGTACTTTCCGAAGATAGTGCGGCCCCGGCGGCTCATTTACGCAAATGAGCGAACCCGGTAGTTCACCGCGTGTATCCCCGGTATCATCCAGGGAAAATATTTGAAATTGAAAAAACAGCCGATAACTTTATCAGATGGGCATCATCTCTTTTAAGACAGGGTTCCCGATACTATTTACCCTGCTGCTGGCCCCGGCCGTCAATGGGCAAAAGTATGGGCTGCATGCCATAGATTCTATGGTAAAAAGTTTAGCGGCCGCCAGGGAAGACACCGATAAAATAAGATTGATCTACAGGATCGGGGACGCCTATACCACCATCGATCCCGTAAAAAGCATGCAATATGCCCGCGACGGACTGGCCAGGGCTGAAAAGGTGAAATGGGACAAAGGCATTGCCGCGTTCAATATTTCCATCGGCTCTCTCTTATCCTATGCAGGGCAATACGATTCTTCCATTTATTACTACAACCAGGCCTATATCATCAATACACGCATCGGCAACACCGGGGGCATTATCTCCGGTCTGTTGAATATTGGCGCTGCATACCAGGATAAAGGTGACTATAACAAGGCCGTCGAGTATTTATTTAAGATCGTGCCCATGGCGGAAAAAGAAAATGACTATTATGATCTTTCCATAGCTTCTCATAACCTGTCGGAACTATACTACCTGATGGGCAATGCCGATAAAGCGCTGCACTACGCGCAGGAGGCATTAGGGTATTCGGAAAAAGACAGCAATGCCCTGAATAAGGCCAACGCGATGGAAACATTGACCAACGCCTGGTTGCTGAAAAAAGATACCGCGCAGGCAAAAACATGGTATGAAAAAGCATTGCTGTCGTTTGAGCAAATAAATGACAAAAAAGGCGTAGCGACCATTTATTATAAACTGGCGGTGATAGAAAAAGATATAGTAAAAAAGATCGGATATGGAGTAATGGCACAAAAAGTATGGGACGAAATAGACCCCGCCTTCACCATTTCTATTGCCAACCTGGAAAATATGGGGCTTTCGTTCTTAAACAGTACAACCCACCCCACCGGGGCCGGATGGCTGGATTCAGCTGAAAAATATATCCGGCGGGCATATACCTTGAGCAGGGTCACTGGCAATACCGCATATATAGCAAGCACTACGGACGCCCTCGCCAGATTGCAGGAAGTCAGGGGAGACTACAAGTCCGCATTGATCAGCCTGAAAGAGGCCGCCAGGCTGAAAGACTCTCTCTATTCCCAGGAAACCCGCAGCAAAATTGCTGAATTGGAAACCAACTACCGGCTGGACAAGCAAGCTGCAGAATATAAAGAAAAGCAACACTCAGCTACCCTGTATGTAAGACAATTATGGGGCTATACCATACTGGCTTTGATGGCTATAACAGGGGTTTTTCTATATTTTTTAAATAAATACAGGATAAGACAATTGCGATTGCAACATGCCGTACAACAACAGCAGGCGGAGCGAAAGGAATGGGAATTAAAAGTCCAAAATCAATTGATGCAAAGTGAACTAAAGGCTATTCGCGCACAAATGAACCCGCATTTTATTTTCAACGTCCTTAATTCCATCGAAGCATTCATACTAAGCAATGAACCAAAAACAGCAAGCCGGCTATTGCAAAAGTTTGCTGCGCTGTGCAGGCTGATGCTGGAAAATTCTACACATCAATACGTCAACGCCGGGTTGGAGTGGCAGGCGTTGAAACTTTATGCCGAGCTGGAAGCAGCACGGTTTAATTATCAATTTACCTATGAATTTGAACAGCCCACCGATGTAAACCTTTCTGAATTGCTCATCCCCCCCATGATGGTCCAACCCATTGTAGAAAATGCAATCCATCATGGCTTCAGCGATGCAGCGGATGGCGATTTACATTTTAAAGTGACAGTCATGCGCAACGGGGACCTGCTTATATTCATCACCGAGGACAACGGCAAGGGTCTTATAAAAACAGCGGAGGAAGGAAAAACAGATGAGTTTATAAAGAAAAAATCTTTAGGGCTTGCCCTGATAAAAGAAAGGATCGACATTATCAATCATTCACTTGGAAAAGAAATAGCCGCGTTTTCATTAGGACCCAATAGGTCCGGCCGGGGCGCTGTTGCAACGCTAAAACTGCCCATTTTAAGCTATTGAGCCTTTTGGCTGAAAACTATACCCCCCCCGGCCACCCGAAGGCGTGCCCCGGATTTTCCGTATCGGGCAAAAAAAATTCCTCTTTGCGTAAAAGGCCTTTCTCCTCTTATCCCATTTTTGCGCCATGAATAAGACATTAGCGGTCATCGCATTGATCCTGGCCGCAACCACCAGAACTGAGGCGCAACAGAAATATCTTACCCCCGCCCAAAAGCTGATGATCACCAGCGAAGACTCCCTGAATAACAATGCCGCAAAAAACAAGACCGTCATATCCGGCTATGGCAGCGCCTTTTATCAACGTGATTTTAATACCAAACAATCCTCCATCACCCTGGAAAGAGCCGTCCTCTTCGTCGGCCACCAGTTCAACGAAAAAATAGCCTTCTTCTCCGAACTGGAGCTGGAGAACGCCAAGATCGCCGCCGGCGAAGGCGGCAAAGGCGAAATAGCTATGGAGCAGGCCTACCTGAAATTCAATCTCAACGCCAAACAATACCTCGTAGCAGGCCTCTTCGTCCCCAGGATAGGCCTCCTGAATGAGAACCATCTGCCTATCAACTTCAATGGTGTGGAAAGACCCATCGTAGAGCAGGTAGTGATCCCCGCCACCTGGCGCGAACTGGGCGTGGGCTTCTATGGTTCCCTCGATCGCCTGCCCGTCAATTACTCCGTAGCCCTGGTCAACGGACTCAACAGCGCCGGCTTCGAACATGGTACAGGCATCATGGGCGGAAGGGCCGAAGGCAGCACCGCGCTGGCCAACAACCTGGCCCTCACAGCCTCTCTGCAATATCTCTGGAACAACTTCAAATTCCAGATCTCCGGCTACATGGGCGGCACCGTAGGACTTAGCAAACGCAGCGCAGACAGCCTGAACGTAGGTCTCCAGACAGGCGCCTTCGGCACGCCCCTCTATCTCGGCGAGTTCGACGTACAATACGGCTCGGGCGGGTTTACCGCAAAAGCGCTGGCTACTTACATCAGCTATCCTGACGCAGATAAGATATACAGGGCCTATGGGAAAAATGTCCCTGCCGGTATGTACGGCAGCTACCTGGAATTTGCCTACGACTGGTTATACCACAGACAAAAAACCCCGCAATTCATCACTTTCGCCCGGCTCGAAGCCCTGGACCTGAACTCAAAAATGTCCTCCATCCAAAAAACCCAGGATCAATACGACGGCACCCTTAAACAAACACATATCATTGCCGGCATCGGCTATCTGCCCATACCAAATGTGGTCATCAAGGCAGACATACGCATCCTGCACACCGGCGAACAAAATCCCGCCCTCGTCATCAATCCGCCTCCCAATGCCCTGGCTTACAAGCAAAACAACCAACTCCTAAACATCGGCATCGGATACTCATTTTAATTTCTTTTATGCAACGCAGAGCCTTTCTCAAGTCCACCTGTAATGTCTGCATGCTGCTGACAGCAGGCGCCTTTTTACCCACGCTCAGTGGCTGCGGCCCGGCTGCCTACAAAGTCATCACCTCCGAAATACATGACAACCAGGTGGAGATCCCCCTGGCCGGCTTCGCCCAGTCCCCCCTGCAGCTGGTAAGACCAAAAGGCTGGATGTATTCCATTGCTGTCCGTAAAAAAGAAGATAATACTTACACGGCCCTCTTGTTGAAATGCACCCATCAGGACAACCAGCTGACACCCACAGCAAATGGCGGCTACTCCTGCAGTCTGCACGGCAGCACTTTTAATACGACAGGACGCGTGACAAAAGGTCCGGCGGAAAGACCCCTGAAAGAATATCCCATTACAACAGACACAACAAACCTCATCATACATTTAAAAGCATAACATCGATATGACCAAATACAAGTATATTCCCGGTATCCTGTCAGCCTCCCTTATCCTGTTTGGACTGACCTTCTCCTCCTGCAGCAAATCGTCTGATTCCAGCTCCGTCGAAAGTTTCACCGATCTTGAAAAAGACGTGATAACCAATTTCGTCAACGATGTAGCCATTATCCAATACGCTGACCTGGCATCCAAAGCGGCCGATCTCAATAATGACATCCTTACACTGGACACTGCTACGGTAAATAAAGATGCCCGTCTTCAACAGGCACAGGCATCCTGGAAAGCCATGCGACAGACCTGGGAAAGATGCGAAGGCTTCCTCGTCGGGCCCGTTGAGGGCAATGATTATGACCCCAACTCCGATACCTGGCCCACAGATTACAGACAAATGGACTCCCTGCTGGCCAGCAGCAACAGCCTTACCCCGGACGACGTCAAAGCGCTTGACCCCACCATGCGAGGCTATCACCCCATCGAATACCTGCTGTTTGGGAAAGGCGGATCCCGCAAGGCCGGCGAGTTGGATATCCGTAAGAAAAAATACCTGGTCAGCCTGTCCAGCGACCTTCTGAACAACAATGTCAAACCCCTGCTCACTTCCTGGCAAGGCGCCGGCGGCTTTGGTAACACCATCCTTACAGCCGGCCCGGGCAATGCGACATTCGCTTCCAAACGGGCTTTTTTCCTGGCCGTTGCCGGCGATAATGGGATGGCCGACATCTGTAATGAGGTGGGTCAACAGAACGAGAACGGCAAAATATACAACCCCTACCATATCCCTGACTCCTCCTTTGCCGAATCCCCCTATTCCGGCAACAGCCTCACCGACTTTAAAAACAATATCATCGGGGCTCAGCAGGTGTACCTCGGCAATGGCGGCAAAGGCTTCAAAGACCTGGTGGCGGCAAAGAACAAAGACCTGGATAATAAGATACAGGCAGCTTTTACCGCAGCCATCAACTCCTTCGACAACATCAGCGGCAGCGACAACATGCGCTTTGAAGTAGCCATCTATCAGCGCCGCACCCAGATCCAGGCCACCCTGACAGCTATCAACAACCTGCAGGCCCTGCTGGAAAGCGACCTGATCGCCTTCATCACACAAAATATAAAAGACTGATCCCACCCTTCTCCACCAGTGAAAAAGATTTATATCATATTGATCCTTGGCGCCGCCGTCTACACCTTCAGCCGGTGTAACAAATCGGGCGCTTTCCCCGAAGATGGTTATGACGATCGTCTCAGCGGAGGCTCATTCACCACGCTAAATGAGTCCACCCAGGCCTTCAAACAAGCCATCGATGGACTTACAACAAGAGAAGAAAGAGTTCATACCATCGGCGACGGCACCTTCGATCAGGTATTCGTAGCAGCGCCGGCCCCCCACTTTGGAGGACTGGGGCCCGTTTACAACAATATCTCCTGCGTAAATTGCCACCGCAATGACGGAGGCGGCTTCCCCAGCACTGGCAGCTCCAGCTCCGGGTTGTTGATGCGTATAAGCATCCCCGGTACCGATGAGCACGGCGGCCCGCTGGCGGCCCCCGGCTTTGGGTTACAGATCCAGGACAGGGCCCTCCTTGGAGCATCCCCCGAGGCCAGCGTCGCCATCAATTATACGGACCAGACAGTCACTTATCCCGATGGATCCGTAGTGACCCTTCGCAAGCCTTCTTATGATCTGCAAACCCCCTACATCCCCTTACCCGGCAGCTATATGTTGTCTCCCCGGCTGGCGCCGCGTCTCGTAGGCATGGGCCTGTTAGAAAATATCCCTGAAAGCACCATCCTGTCCTTTGTAGATGCAGGTGACAAAAATGGAGATGGTATCACAGGCAAGGCGAACTATGTATACAATCATTTCTCCGGTAAGACAGAATTGGGACGTTTTGGCGTAAAAGCCAATACCTCTACCCTGCTGATGCAGGTAGCCACCGCCTATCAGCAGGACATGGGCGTCACCAGTTATCCGCAACCTCAGGAAAGCGCCTGGGGACAGTCACAAATGAGCCTGGTAGGCGCTGATGACCCTTCACCCGAAT
Source organism: Chitinophagaceae bacterium (assembly GCA_017307755.1). Taxonomy (GTDB): domain Bacteria; phylum Bacteroidota; class Bacteroidia; order Chitinophagales; family Chitinophagaceae; genus Puia. The sequence goes on from JAFKGQ010000006.1 coordinate 504,686, forward strand.
TGGTGGACAGCCTGTTGAACTATGTGACGTTCTATGTACAGACCCTGGCAGTACCCGCTCGTCGTGATGTGCTGGACAGCGTCAATAAAAGAGGAGCGATCATCTTCCACCAGGTCAATTGTTCCGGATGCCACCGCACCACGATGCAGACCGGCGTAAATATAGCCATCCATCTAAGCAGTCAGCGTATTCATCCATACACCGACCTCCTTGTTCATGACATGGGAGAAGGACTCGCCGACAACCGGCCCGACTTCCTGGCCACAGGCAGAGAATGGAGAACAGCCCCCTTATGGGGTGTAGGTTTGCTGAGCAAGACCAATGGAGGCAGCGCCTTCTATCTGCATGATGGAAGAGCGCGCAGCATAGAGGAGGCGATCCTCTGGCACGGCGGCGAGGCGGAAGGATCCAAACAACAATTTATGCAGCTAAACAAGGCCGACAGAACAGCCTTGTTGAAATTCCTGGGGTCATTGTAGACAAAAGGGATCAACCCTTCTTCGAAACATTGCTGGCGCCATTGGAATGCATTTCCCGTATAACGGCAGCCCCTTTATAATAGACACCGCTGGCGCCGCTGGCATGTACATTCAATTCTTTATTGACCGTGATACGTATATCCGAGGCGCCCGTAGCATGGGCGTTACAGGTCTCCGTCACCAGGTCAAAACCTTTCAGATCACTGGCGCCGCTGGAATTCACCGTGGTAAGCCCCGATACAGTACCCGTGATCCGTGCATCCGAGGCGCCGCTGAGATCCAGTTTCAGCTCTCGTACGTCGATCGCTCCCTTAAAATCACTGGCCCCCGCCAGATCGATGTTCAGACTCACAGCCGCGATCACTCCATCCACAAAGATATTGCTGGCGCCCGATGCACTCAGTTTGTCCAGGGAAGCAAAGCCTACATAAGCCCTCATTTTCTTATTGCCTGTACTCCAGCCAAACCCCTTGTGATCCACCCAGATCTTTAATATTCCATCATGCACCTCCGTCCGTATGCGATCCCGCCACTTGATCTCCTCCGCGCTGACAGCCACTGATTCCTGCATCCCCTGACTGAGAAAAACATCGATCCCCCCGGATACGCTCACGCCGTGAAAACCCTGTGTGGGCCTCAATTCCACATTGGGATCATTAATGACAGTCTGTTGCGCCATCGCCGGGATCAACCCCAGCCCAAACATTGCTATGATGATAAAACGCTTCATATCCATTTTTTCACGCCTTCTTTACGCTTCCCCCGCTGCTGGTATGCACCTCCTTGATGACGCCGGAACCCTGATAACGGATCCTCCCGCCACTATGCGCAGAAACCTCCATTTCCTTCTCCACGGATATATCGATGCTGCCGCCGCTGTTGGCATTCACATCACAATCTCCCGTCACCAGGTCAAAACCATGCAGATGACTGCCGCTGGTTGCAGACGCCCTCAAATGGGCAGCCGCCCCCGCGATCGTGGACTGCGCACCGCTGTTTTGCTCGATCTTCAGGTCCGTCGCCTCCACTTTCCCCGAGAACTTGGCGCCGCTGGTAAATGACATTGTAAATGTACCGGATTTCAACGTTCCATCCACCTCTACCTTGGCGCCGGACGAAGCCGACAACCCATCTATATTGGTACATGAAACATATACCTGTAATTCCTTTCCACGAAAATCCGGCCACTTCCATTTCTCAGTATCATAATAGATATGCAAAACCCCGTTCTTTACCTCCGTCTGGATACGGTCCCGGTATTCCGCATCGGAAGCGCTGACGGCAACAGCCTTCTCATTGCCCTGGGTAAGAAAAAGACGGATTCCCGTGGAAACATGAATGGCGTGAAAATCACCCACCTTCCGCAATACCGCATTGGGGTCCTTAATGATGTTTTTTTGTGCAAAGACTGCCGATAAAGAAAAACACGCAGCCAACAGAAGGATCATCTTTCGCATAGTGGATTGGTTTTAAAGTGAGGAGGACTATCCTTTATGATTTATACTGCTGCTGCCGCTGGAATGCTGGTTCCGGATGACAGCCGAACCTTTATAATATACATCACTGCCACCGCTGGCATTGATGCTCAAACCCTTGTTCGCGGTAATATGGATATCGCTGCCGCCGCTGGCCACTACATCGCATTCCTCCGCCGACAGGTCATAGCCGTGAAAATCACTACCGCCGCTGGCATTCACCGACAATCGGGAGGCCGTTCCGCTGACATAACTGTCTGATCCACCGCTCTGCGTGATCGACAGACTCCCCATAGCTACCTTCCCCTTCAAATCACTGCCGCCAGACAGGTTCATATCCAATTTATCTCCTTTGACAACATCCTTAAAAAACACATCCGAGCCACCGCTGGCCCCTAATCCATCCAGCACCTTGCAGGACACATACGCCCTCAATTTCCTGTTCCTCCCTACATAAAAATGCACCCCTTCTTCTTTCATATATATCTTCAGAACGCCATTCGATACTTCTGTCCGTATCCTGTCCCTCTCGGAGATGCTGGTAGAACTGACTGCCACCGCCTCATCCCCCTGGCTAAAATAAAGATCGATCCCGCCGGATATCTGGATGGCATGGAACCCCGTGACATTCCGCTTATCGGCATTCTTATCTTCGATAACATCGTTCTGTGAAAAGGCCAGCAGGCTCAACATAGTAGCAGTTGCGAGGAGTAGCATATTCTTCATAATTAGCAATTTTTTAAAAAAGACGGGACACATAACCAAATGTTGCATGGCAGCCCTTATTCAAGTCTGACGGCCGGCGTTCCTTAAAAGTTACAGCAGGTTAAAAAATTCTTACCTTTGCCGCTGGTCTTTCAGATTCCTCGGGGTGCTGTTCCGCCATTAGCGGGACGGCTGAGAAGATACCCGTAGAACCTGGTCAGGGTAATGCCTGCGCAGGGAAGGTAAACAACTGTTCCACTTTTCTCCCTCTTGCATTTCCCTCCTAAAAATCAACTTGTTAGTAAATGAGAAAAATCTATTTGGCTCTATTTGCCGTCCTGTTTTTGGCAGCCTCTTTTGCCGGCCATGCCCAAAATGTCCCCTTCCTTGTCACCGGACAGGTGGTCGATACCCTGAACGGCGCCCCTATCCCGGGCGCCAGCGTCGAGCTAACCCCCTCTGGCGCCAAACTCACCGACGAGGAAGGCCACTTCCAATTCCGGCTCACCCGGCCGGGCACTTATACCCTGAAAATCACCAATGTCGGATACACCCCCTATGAAACTTCCATCACCCTCCCCACAGGTACCCCCATCCACGTCTCGCTTTCCAGGATCAACCTTTTTATGCAACCCGTGGAAGTCCATGCTCTCCGGGCCGGCGAAAAGGCCCCTTTTACAAAGACCAACATCAGTAAAAAACAGATAGAAACCACAAACCTCGGACAAGACCTCCCCTTCCTCCTTAATCAAACCCCTTCCGTCACCGTTAATTCAGATGCCGGCAACGGCATAGGATATACAGGTATCCGTATACGTGGCACCGATGCTACCCGCATCAACATGACCCTCAACGGGATCCCGTACAATGACGCTGAATCCCAGGCCATTTTTTTCGTTGACCTGCCCGACCTGGCTTCTTCTACAGGCAGCATACAGATACAACGTGGAGTAGGCACATCCTCCAATGGCGCCGGCGCTTTCGGCGCCACCATTAACTTCTCTACCAATGAATTCAATGAAAAACCATATGCTGAGTCCAACAACAGCTATGGTTCATTCAACACCTGGAAGAACACAATAAAAGCCGGCTCCGGCCTCATCGACGGACATTTCACCCTCGACGCACGGCTATCCAGGCTCAGCAGCGATGGCTACATCGATAGGGCGACCAGCGACCTTCACTCTTTCTATCTCTCCGCCGCCTGGCTGGATGACAAGTCCTCCCTTAGACTGAATATCCTTTCCGGCAAAGAAAAGACCTACCAGGCCTGGAATGGTATCCCCGAAGCAAAGATTTTTGGGGACAAAGCCGCATTGGATCAACACTACAACAACAACCTGGGATACCTGTACTTCACTCAGGCCGACTCCCTGAACCTCTATAATTCCAACAGGCGTACCTACAACTACTTTACATACAACAACCAGACGGATAATTACCAACAGGACCACTATCAATTATTCTTTAATCACCAGCTAAACAAAAAACTGTCCTTTAATGTGGCCGGCTTTCTCACAAGAGGCCGTGGTTACTATGAAGAATATCAGCAGCAGGCAGCTTACTCCGATTATGGTTTGACCGGTCCCGTTATAGGGACGGACACCATCCATAACACCGCCCTGGTACGCCAGCAATGGCTGGACAATTATTTTTATGGAGGCATCTTCTCTATACAATACAAAGAAGGCCCCACCCAGCTCACCCTGGGAGGCGGATGGGATAAATATGATGGCAAGCACTATGGTACTATCATCTGGACGCAGAATGGCGGTATTGGAAAAGATCATTGGTACTACGATCTGCCCGCTCACAAGACGGATTTTAACGTCTACGGCAAATGGCAGCAGCAATTGACAGAACATCTCTCCTTCTTTGCCGACATGCAGTACCGTAGGATCGGTTATGACCTGGAAGGCTTTAAGAACAACCCCTCCCTGTTCATCAACAAACATTATGATTTTTTCAATCCCAAGACAGGCCTTACCTGGACAGGACATGAATGGCAAACCTATCTCTCCTGGTCCCATGCAAGCCATGAACCCAATAGGGACGATTTTGAGGCGGGTCAGGATCAACAGCCCAGACCGGAAACCCTCAATGACTTCGAGCTGGGATATGAAAAAAAGACCAGCCGTTATTCCTGGAGCGCCACCGCCTATTATATGCTTTATAAGGATCAGCTTGTACTCACAGGACGGATCAATGACGTAGGCGCCTATACCCGTACCAATATTAAGGACAGTTATCGCCTGGGACTGGAGTTACAAGGCAGCGCCCGCCTCACGGACTTCTTCGCCGCAACAGCCAACCTGACCCTCAGCCGCAACAAGATCAACAACTACACCGAATACGTAGACGACTATGACAATGGCGGCCAAAAGAGTTATTTCTACAAACATCCCGACATCGCTTTTTCACCCGCCATCGTAGGTGCCGCGTCCCTGGATTTCCTGCCCTTGCGGGATCTTACCATCAGCCTGCCGGCAAAATATGTCGGCAAACAATACCTGGACAATTCACAAAAAGAAAACCGCAGACTGCGCAGCTACTATGTCCAGGATTTCCGCATAATGTATACCCTAAAACCCCGGCCTTTCAAAGCCATCGACCTCATCTTCCAGCTGAACAACGTTTTCAATAAACAATATGAACCCAATGGCTACACCTACAGTTCTTACTCCGGCGGCGGTCTGCTAACGGAAAACTTTTATTTCCCCATGGCCGGCACGAATTTTATGTGCGCAGTAAATATAAAATTGTAAATTAAGGGCCTAGATAATCACCTTACAGCATATGAGAATCCAGTTCGCCGTCCTGCTCGGTCTGACGACCATTGGCGCTACTCCGGGCGCTTTTGCACAACAGGCCAAACGCCCCTTAAAACCCGCCGATATCTACCGCCTCCCTTCCATCGGCGACCCGCAACCTTCACCCGATGGCAAATGGATCGCCTACACCCTGACGACCATCGATTCTATAAAGGATAAACGCACATCCGCCATATGGATGATAAGCACAGACGGCAGCCAGGACCTAAGGCTGACAGGCAGCCCCGAAGGTGAATCAAGACCCCGTTGGAGCCCGGATGGCAAATATCTTTCCTTCCTATCCTCCCGGCAAGAATCAAAAGGCAGCCAAGTATGGCTCATGGATCGCCGGGGCGGAGAAGGCCGTCGCCTGACAGAGATCAAGGGCGGTGTGAAAGACTACGCCTGGAGCCCTGATGGAAAAAGGCTGCTCCTGTCTCTGGAAGGTCAGGAGCCGGAAGACACCGGAAAGATAAAGACTACCAAGCCATACGTCATAGATCGCTACCAATACAAACAGGACGTAGAAGGCTATCGCTATAAAAAACTCTACACCCATCTATATATATTCGATATCGATACAAAAAAATTAGACACCCTTACCAGGGGCGCCTATGATGACGGCTCAGCCGTATGGAGCCCCGATGGCGCAGCCGTCGCATTTGTCAGCAACAGGACCGAAGACCCCGATAAGAATGAGAATGCTGATATCTTTATCGTCTCCGTCAAACGGGGCAGCACACCCCGTCAGCTGACCACCTGGAAAGGTAGTGACAATAATCCCCGCTGGAGTCCTGACGGACAATGGATCGCCTACACCCGTTCCACCGGTGACGCCGACTATATCATGTATGATCAGCCCGTACTGGCGCTCATCTCCAAAGAAGGCGGCGAGCCAAAACTGCTCACAAAAACATTGGATCGTCCTGTAAGAAATCCCCGTTGGACCAAAGACGGCAAAAACATCGTGGCCCAGGTAGACGACGATCGACAGCAATACCTTGCCTCCTTCTCCTCCGCCGATGGGAAAATGACCAAAATAGCCGATGGCCCCCGCAGCTTCGGACCAGCAGAGCTCATGACAGATGACAATTGGCTGACTACACTGAGCGAACCACAATTACCCGCAGAGATCTACATACTGCAAAATGGCACACCCCGCCGTCTCACCCACCATATGGATGAATTCCTGGCGCCCCTGTCACTAGCTTCCGTAGAGGGTTTCAGCTCAAAAAGCAGCGATGGCACACAAGTGTCCGGATTGATCTTCCGGCCTGCCACGGCTGCACCCGGACAACGGCTGCCATTGATCTTATACATCCATGGAGGTCCGGTGGGACAGGACGATTATAGTTTTGACCTCACGCGTCAAATGCTGGCCGCCGGAGGCTATGCCGTCGCAGCCGTCAACTACAGAGGCAGCAGCGGCCGTGGCCTGGATTATTGCAAGATCATCTCGGCGGATTGGGGGAACAAGGAAGTGATAGATCTGCATGGCGCAATAGACTATCTGGTAAAGCAAGGCATTGCCGATCCGGCCCGACTGGGGGTAGGCGGATGGAGTTATGGAGGCATCCTAACCGACTATCTTATTGCTGCCGACACCCGGTTCAAAGCAGCTGCCAGCGGTGCAGGTACAGGCTTTACCCTCTCGCTCTATGGAGTGGACCAATACATCAACCAATATACTAATGAGATTGGAGCGCCCTGGAAAAGTATCGACAGATATCTGAAAATATCCTATCCTTTGTTAAAGGCCGACAGGATAAGAACTCCTACCCTTTTCCTCAGTGGAGAAAAAGATTTTAATGTCCCCACTGCGGGCAGCGAACAGATGTACCAGGCCCTGCGCACGTTGGGAATTCCCACCGAACTGATCATTTATCCGGGACAATTTCATGGTATCACCATGCCCTCTTATCAAAAGGACAGATTGGAGCGTTACCTCGCCTGGTATGGGAAATATTTGAAATAGACTCGCCCTCCGGATGTGCCCGACCAGTAGCAGCCGCCTATTTGACGATCCGGTCCTGCCAGGCCAACATACCGCCCGTGAGGTTCTTTACATCGGAAAAGCCGGCTGTCTCGAGGATAAGACTTGCCTGACCACTGCGATTGCCGCTGCGACAGTACACGATGACCTCCTCATCCTTCCAGTTGTCGATAGCATCCGTCTGCATCGTCTGTATCTGCCTCAATGGCAATAATACGCCTCCGATATTGAATTCGGCATGCTCGGAAGGTTCACGGACATCCAGTAAATGAAGGGGCTCGCCGGCATCTAACCTGGCTTTTAATTGCTCTACAGTGATAACTTGCATACCTGCATCTGTTTTAAGACAGCGAATATATTAAATATTGTGCGCAATTGGCTTCCGGGGGAATTTAAGCCAATTGCGCGAAACCTCTAATATCTGGCCTTCGGCCAACGAGCCTCCGGCCCGTTTTGATTAAGCCTAATATCCATTTCCGCCGGGAGTTGTCGTGGAATCCTGTCTTCTCACGGGTCTTTGTGCGCTCAGCCAGATACTGACCACCTGGCCCGGATGGATAATGTTTGGGCGCCCGTCATCCGTGTATTGTTGAGGCGTCTGCTTATAGATAAATCCTTCCGTCGTATCCCGTACGTTATTGTCCGGAACGACGGCCCCGAAAATAAGCCCCAGGGAATCTATCCGGCTTTTTGCCTGCTGATAGGTCAGCCCCGTCAGATCTGGTACGATAAACCCCACTCCCCCAATGCCGCTGCCCAATACCAGCGTAATAGAGCTCCCCTGACGGACCTGGGTGCCCGGTTTGATCGTTTCTCCTTTGTACAACTGATCCAGCACAGAGTTTTTTGCAAAGTCCGGCTTGAAGACAGTATCCTCCAGCCGAAGACCATACTGCCGCAGGATCATATCCGCATTACGAAAACTCATACTCACCAGGTTGGGCATCTGGATAAAAGGAGCTTCACTGCGATTGATCGTAAGATACACGGTACGGTTCACCTTCACCAGGTTATCCGCCTCAGGAAATTGCTTTACCACCCGTAATGGGGCCATCGTATCAGAGTAGACAGAGTCTTGTATCTGTACGCCAAACCCGGAAGTTTCAAGACTTTTCTTTGCATCCGCATAGGATAGTCCCGTGACAGAGGGGATCTTCATCGTCTTACCGTGTTGTGTCAGCAGGGCCAGCGAACCCAGGAACAACAACAGGAGAAGAAGCAATAAAACGATACCTGCTACTATATTTACCCAGAGAGGCTTGGTAGTGAGAAATTTGAACACGCCTTATGATTTATTTAAAAAATACGATTTAGTTCGCCCCCTCGCCGGCCGACACCCGGCAAAAAGAACTATTTACCCGCCAGAGCTTCCTCAATAAGGGCCGAATAGAACTCCTTCAACGTCCAGCCAAAGGCCCTCAACTGCTGTGGTACAATGCTTGCCTCGCTTTGACCGGGTACCGTATTCACCTCCAGCATAAAAGGTTCGCCCTTCGCCTCATTGTAAATAAAATCTATCCGGATGATCCCGTTGCAATTGAATATCTCGTAGATCTTTTTTGCAGCCATCCGGACTTTTACCGCCACAGCCTCATCCACCTGGGCGGGTGTGGTTTCCTCATTTAAACCCGTTGTATACTTGGCTTCGAAGTCAAAAAACTCCTTTTTGCTCTTTACCTCGGTGATCGGCAGGATAATGATCTCTCCTTTGCTCCTGAATACCCCTACCGTAAACTCCCGGCCCGTGATAAATTCCTCTATCAACACCTGGCTATCTTCCCGAAAAGCCTTTTCTATCGCTACCCCCAGCTCTTCAGAAGCCGAATTTACCTTGGACATACCAATGCTGGACCCTCCATTGGCCGGCTTGACAAATACAGGGAATTGCAAATGCCGTGCTACATCTTCCGGATTATCAAACCGCCCCTTCACCAGATGCACCGATCTGGCAACGTTGATCCCGCTGAAAGCTGCAACCCCCACCGTAAAACGTTTGTTAAACGTAATGGCGGAAGTGGCCGCATTACAGCTGGTATAGGGAAGGTTCAACAGGTCAAAATAACCCTGCAGCTTCCCATCTTCCCCCGGCGTCCCGTGAATACCGATGAGTACCCCGTCAAATCGGATCTTTTGACCATCCAGGGTCAGAGAAAAATCATTCTTGTCCACGGACACCTTGGATCCGTCCTTTTTCTCATAAAACCAGCCCTCCCTGGTAATGTCGATCTTATAGACAGTATATCGATCTTTATCGATGTTATTTTCAATGGTGATAGCGCTTTTATAGGATATGACGGATTCACCGGAATACCCTCCGGTGACAAAAGCTATTGTAGGCTTCATGAATAGAGATAAATTTTCAGCAAATAAACGAAAAAACGCTGGTCTTTAGTGCCTTGGGTGCATACAACACTTAGCCAGACCAGGGGATTACAAAGGGGGGTACCCCCTTTGTCGCGACGCATATGATTATTTTTTGCCCGAAGCGCGACACTTTTATCCGAAAAGCGCAAGGGCAAAAAATAAGAAAGGTGAAGGAAACAGCGCCCTTCACCCTTTTACGACGGGAAATATCACCCGCCTATATTCATGTAGCCAGGCTACATTGGTAAACTCATTTAATCTTCTATTAAGGTACTACTTCCAAACGCATGAATCCAAATTAATCTTTGCGTTTTTTTCCACACCCGGCTCAATTTTAGTCACCGGACCCCGTACAACCCTTTACAGATGCAACTTTTCCTTCTTGGCCAGCAGTTCCTCCACCGTCTCCCGGTACATCTCATCAGGTACACAGCAGTCCACCGGGCATACGGCCGCACACTGAGGCTCCTCATGGAACCCTTGACATTCAGTACACTTATTCGGAACGATATAATAGGTATCCACACTGATCGGTGCATTCCGTTGACCCGCGTCTACAACACTGCCATCCAACAGGGTAAAAGAGCCCTTTACACTGGTGCCATCGGTGATAGCCCATTCCACCCCGCCCTCATAAATGGCGTTATTCGGGCATTCCGGCTCACAGGCCCCGCAGTTAATACATTCTTCTGTTATTTTTATAGCCATATTTTTGAAAATTAGGGGATTATTAAAGTTAATTTTGTTATTTGAATAATACAAATATACAAAGTCGAGTTATGAACTTGGAACGACGGATCGATTTATTGGTAAAACTAGGGAATTATTGCTTATCCGAAGAACCCGCATGGATATCCGCCCAACACCGCGCCCATGCCGAGAATGGCTGGTTCACCCCCGAATTTATCCAGTTGGCTGTCCGGCAGATAGCAGCATCCTTCCTGCAAAAAGACCTGCTGACCCAATGGGCCCATAAATACACCCTGCCCCCCGAAAACCCTTCTCCAAAGACCATCGGTCTTACCATGGCAGGCAATATACCGCTGGTAGGATTTCATGACTTTCTCAGCATTTTTATAACAGGCCATAGACAGCTGATAAAACCCTCCACCCGCGATAATGTGCTCATCAGACACCTGATCGCACAATTGGAGTCCTACGATCCCGGGGTTTCATCCCTGGTGAGTTTTGCCGAACGACTCAACGGCAGCGACGCCTATATTGCCACCGGAAGCAACAATTCCGCCCGCTATTTTGACTACTATTTCGGGAAATACCCCCATATCATCCGCCGCAACCGCACCTCCGTAGCCGTACTCAGCGGACAGGAAACCCGGCAGGAGCTGGGCAAACTTGCCGACGACGTAAACCTATATTTCGGTCTGGGCTGCCGCAACGTCACAAAGCTGTATGTCCCGGAAAAATACGATTTCCTGTCCCTCCTGGAAGCCTTCCGCCGGTATAATTACCTCACCGATCTGTCCAAATACAAGCACAATTATGACTACCAGCTCACCGTGCTGATACTAAACAAGAAGTACTATATGACCAATGAATCCATCCTCCTGGTGGAAGCCCCCTCGCCTTTCAGCGCCATCAGCGTGCTCAATTATGAGTATTACCGGCCCGGCGGGGACCCCATCCCTTCCCTCGACAGCCACCCCGATATCCAATGCATCGTAGGACAGGGACAAACCCGCTTCGGTATGGCACAGCAGCCCGGACTCACCGATTATGCCGACGGAGTGGACACCTTACAGTTCTTAACCAGCCTGTAACACGCCGGCCTCTGCCGATCTTGCCGGAAAAGGCTGCACAGATGACAGCCGACTGCTAATTTTTCGCATTGCAGGGAAATCCTTTTAAACCCCATATTTCTTTCGTAAATTTATAGGACGACGCTTCGTTTTTCGTTGAGGCTGAGCCCATAATAAAAGCTAAACCAACCTGATCTACGAAGACCTTAGTAAATTATTTGTTAAACCGTTTTGTTTGTGACACCAGATTTGAAACCTTGGCGTTATTTTGTTGTCATAGGATATGTTTAAAAGACGAAGTCTCAAACGAAAAAAACTATTAATAAAATGAATGCAAAACAAGTAGTAGCTGTTATCCTGATCAGTGCTTCGACCGCTGTTGCTACCATGTGGGGCTATAATCATGTGAATAGTGGTAAGACCTATTACTATTCCCAGGATTCAGGGAAAATGCCCGCCAATTATGCCAAGTTCTTTGATGGAGATAAAGGCGCTGCCGGTCCCGCGGACTTTACGGATGCCGCAAGCGCGGCCATCCCCGCCACTGTGCATATCAAAACAAAGACGGTTCGTACCGTGAGCAATAACCTTCCCAAACGGAATCCTTTTTCCGACCTTTTTGGCATCGACCCCGATGATTTCTTTGGAAATGGCAACGGTATGCGCTCCATGCCTGAAATGGCTTCGGGCTCGGGCGTCATCATCAGCAACGATGGTTACATCGTTACCAACAACCACGTTGTGGACGGCGCTGATGAGGTGACAGTCACCCTCAGCAACAGGAAATCATTTAAGGCAAAGGTCGTTGGGACCGACCCCAGCAGCGATCTGGCCGTCGTTAAGATCGACGCACAGGGACTGCCTTTCCTGCTGTACGGCAACTCCGATGATGTAAAGGTTGGTCAGTGGGTTCTCGCCGTTGGTTATCCCCTTACGCTGGAAACTACCGTCACTGCCGGTATCGTCAGTGCCAAGGGCCGTACCCTGAACATCAACAGGCGACAGAGCCAGACACCCGTAGAGTCCTTCATCCAGACCGATGCAGCGGTAAACCCGGGTAATAGCGGCGGTCCCCTCATTAACCCACAGGGCCAGTTGATCGGGATCAACTCTGCCATCGCTTCCCCTACGGGTTCTTATGCAGGTTACTCCTTTACCATCCCCGTCAACATCGTTAAGAAGGTCGTCAGCGATATCATGAAGTTTGGCACTCCTCAGCGTGCATTCCTCGGTATCCAGTATCCCAGCGAGAACATAAGCGATGATCAGAAAAAAGAATTGGGCATTAAGGACGGCGAAGGTGTTTATGTGATGGACGTTACTCCTGATGGAGCAGCCTTCCATGCCGGCCTCAAAAAAGGCGACCTTATCACAAAACTGAATAGCAACTCGATCAACACAGGCGCCGAAATGGTAGGTTTCATCGCTACCTACAGCCCCGGTGAAAAGGTAACCGTTACCTATAAAAGAGACGGTAAGGAATATACAGTTCCCGTAGTGCTGCGTAACAATTCAGGTACCACTTCCGTAGTGAAGACATCAATACTGGACAGGCTGGGCGCCACACTGGAAACCCTTTCCAAAAAGGACGCCTCTAACCTGGACGTAAAAGGTGGCGTCGTTGTAAAATCCATTGCAGAAAATGGCCTGATGGATAAATCCAGGATCCAGGAAGGGTTCATCATCCTAAAAGCCAACGGACAGGACGTAAAGACAGTGGAAGAGCTTCAGACCATCCTGCAAAAAGCATCCGGCACCGTTAAGCTGGAAGGCGTGTTCGCAGGCTATGAGGGAGTCTACACGTATCCGTTACGACTTAACAGCGGAGACTAAAAATAAAAAATAGGGGCCAAAGCCCCTATTTTTTTTCAAGCCACTTCATCAACTCATTCCCCTCCTTGTCTACAGGGACAGCTGAATTGGCCAGCATGACCACGGCAAATTTTTTCTCCGGATGAATAGCCAGATAAGTCCTGAATCCTCCCGTCCCCCCATTATGAAAAAGCACTTTCCCCTCGCCTGGCCGTATATAATGCCAACCTAGCCCCAGCTCGACATTACCCTGTGAAAAGGTTGGATCATGGGTCAACTGTATAGCTCTACCTAATATTCCCGGCCCGCCGCCCAAATTGCCTTGCGCATATTTCATCATGTCCCGGGCGGTAGAGCGTAAGGCGCCGGCCCCCGCAAATGCGGGGGAGAGGTTCCAGGGGGAATTATAATTTCCCGTAGCATCATATCCTTTTGCAAAAGAAGCGGAGTCTTCCTTCCTGATGACTACACGCGTGTCACGCATGTCCAGTGGCAGGCAGATATTTTGCACTACTAGGTCCTCATAAGAAAGCCCATAGATCCGCTGCAGAATGATCCCCAACAGCCCCGCCCCCATATTTGAATACTCGTACTGGCTGCCGGGCGTCCTGCTCAATTGTAATTGTCGGAGGAACACAAACAACTTCTCCACCGAATAATTCCTGTAGGGATCCTGAAGGTCTACCACAGGGGCAAAAAAATTGGAAGGCATACGGGGCAATCCCGAAGTATGGTTGGCCAGGTCCTTTAGCGTCATTACCCTGCCTCCATACTGCAGCAATGGGATGGAGTCCGGCAGATATTTATTCACGGGGTCATCCAGCTTTACCTTACCCGTTACAACCGCTACTCCTAATAAAGTGGACGTAAAAGTTTTTGTGATAGACCCTATCTCAAAAAGGGTAGTAGCATCAGGAACCTTTCCATTTCCTTTTGCCGTCTCGCCATAACCATAAAAATAGGTCCTGCCATCCAGCAGGACGCCGACGGATAGCCCTTCCCCATGTTTCTCATTTATATAAGATTGCGCCAGCTGATCGACCTCTTTCTCCAGCGACGATTGCGCAACACAACCCACCCCCATCGGGATAAGGAACAACAGCCAAAAGGTATGTTTCATATACTATCATCATTTCCCCTGATCAGCATAGCTGATCAGGACATTATGCCAGAAAAATCCGGCTCATACTTTTTTTCTATTGAGACGGGTTTTTCTCAAATACCCGGTATCCCCATGGTTCCAACTCTATCCGCCCGACAGAGGCTACATCCATCTCAACTCCCGTAAATATCTCCCGGAAAATTCCCGTAAGTTGCAGATCCCCTGCCGGGACGACCAATGAATCCCCCGAGATATTCAAAAGTACCAGCACCTCATGGACGCCCATACTGCGTACAAAACCAAAGCAGCGCCAGTGCTCGCCCGTAGATATGCGACGGGTGGCGGCAGCGGGATCGCCCCCTCGCAATGCGGGGTTCCGTTTCCTGCATTCCAGCAACGTCTTGTAGAAAACATGCAGCTCATATTGCCCCGTCCAGGCAATGGGGTCCCTTTCGAAGAACTGTAGCCGCTTGTGATTCGGCAGTTCCTGGCCACTGTAGATCATGGGCATGCCGTTCCAGGTAGCGCATAGTACCGCAAAGGCCCTGGCCGCATTACCCATTCGCTCATATTCGCTGCCGCTATGAGAATTTTCGTCGTGGTTGGAGGTAAAATATACGCGTATGGCTTCAGGCGGGAACATAGCGTTATAGTACGATAATACTTCATCCAGTCCATCCACACCGGCCTCCTTCCTCCATACCGCTTCCATCTTATGAAGGAGCTTCCAGGTATAGGTAGCGTCAAATACCTCGTGATAAGCAACCTCCTCACACTCAGCAAGCCAGAAAAGGTCTTTTTTTTGCTTGTCCAGTTCCATCCTCGCCTCCCGCCAAAAGTCCAGGGGCACCAGCATGGCCATATCACAACGATAGCCATCGATATTACATTCCCTCAACCACCAGGACATAGCTTCGATCATAGCTCTCCGTAGCTCCGGGTTGTCGTAGTTCAGATCGATCACGTCTTCCCAGCCATGCGCTTCAAAAAATTGACCTTCATGGTTCTTTCGGTAATAATCCGGGTGCTCCCTCGTCCAGTGATGATCCCAGCCCGTATGGTTAGCCACCCAGTCAATGATGACACGCATCCCCATCTCATGGGCTTTTCCTACCAATTGCTTAAAATCCTCTAAACTTCCAAACTCAGGGTTGATGGACAGATAGTCACTGCAGGCATAGTAGCTGCCCAGACTCCCCTTACGTTTCTCCACACTGATAGGAGTGATGGGCATGAACCAGAGGATGTCGATCCCCATATCCTTCAGACGGGGTAACTCACGGGAAAAGGCATTAAACGACCCTTCAGGGGTGTATTGTCGCACGTTTACTTCATAGATATTGGAGTCAGCTATCCAGCCGGCACGTTGAAATGGAACGCTCATGATGCTTATAGTCTTTGCTTCGGGGCGGGAAGTTAATATATATTCTCATTCCCAACACGGGAAGTTTGTACCTTTGTGCCGTATAAAATGAAAACCTTCAACGTTCCCATTATCTACCGTAGCCCGCTGATCAGCGCCGTAAAGAACAGACGCAAACAGCAGGATAAAATGAAGAAGGATTTTGCTCCCACCCTGCTGGACCTGGGTAGTCTGCAAATCTATCTGGCCCGCCATTTCGGCTTTTGCTATGGTGTCGAGAATGCCATCGAGATCTCGTTCCGGACCATCGACGAAAACCCCGGCCGGCGCATCTTCCTGCTCAGCGAAATGATCCATAATCCCCAGGTAAATGCCGATCTCGAAGCCCGCGGCGTGCGCTTCCTGCAGGATACCTATGGACGCCAGCTGATACCCTTTGAAGAGCTGCATGCGGATGATATTGTCATCATCCCCGCCTTTGGCACCACCCTTGAAATAGCTGAAAAACTACAGTCCATTGGCATCCGGACAGAACAGTATAATACCACCTGTCCCTTTGTAGAGAAGGTTTGGAACAGGTCTGCTCAAATAGCGAAAAAAGACTATACCATTGTCGTTCACGGCAAGCCGGGACACGAAGAGACAAGGGCTACTTTTTCCCATGCAGCCGCAGATACCCCCACGGTAGTAGTAAAGGACATGGCGGAAGCAAAGGTCCTGGCAGCCTATATCAAAGGCGACTTGCCGCCCGGATCGTTTTACGAAAAGTTCAAAGGTCAGTTCAGCGAGGCCTTTGACGTGCAAAAGGACTTGCGCCGGATAGGGGTGGTAAACCAGACCACCATGCTGGCCAGCGATACCCAGGCCATCGCCGACTTTCTAAAACAAACAATGATCGACACGTATCAGCTCACTGGTGACACCGTCGAGCAACACTTTGCCGACACCCGGGATACCCTGTGCTATGCCACTTTGGACAACCAATCCGCCGTCACCGGGCTTTTGGATGTCCCGGCAGACCTGGCCATCGTTGTGGGAGGCTACAACTCGTCCAATACATCCCACCTGGTAGAGCTATGCGAAGAAAAATTGCCGACCTATTTCATCAGCTCGGAAGAGAAGATATTATCCCCAGAAGAGATATCACACTATGATTTCCATAACAAACAGGAAATAAAGACCAGGGATTGGCTGCCCCGGCGCCGTCCCGTACGCGTCCTGCTCACCAGCGGAGCCTCTTGCCCCGACGCGCTTGTTGAAGCCGTCATCAGCAAACTGGCCGGATACTTTGACGCACACAGGATGCTGGAGGCTGCTATCGCATCCTATAACGCATTTGCCCAGTAGGCCACGCCTACACCATCTTAAAACCTTCCAGGAATTTCGTATTAAAGTCTCCGCTGCGGAAACGCTCGTCCTTCATCAGTTGCAGATGGAAGGGGATCGTAGTCTTGATACCCTCGATCACGTACTCGCTCAACGCGCGATGCATCGTATTGATCGCCTCCTCCCGCGTACGGGCCACGGCGATGATCTTGGCGATCATGCTATCGTAATAAGGAGGGATGGTATACCCGGCATACGCATGTGAATCCACTCGTATCCCATGCCCCCCGGGCTGGTGCAATACGGTGATACGGCCCGGAGAAGGCCTGAAATCATTATAGGGATCCTCGGCGTTGATACGACATTCGATGGCATGTCCCACAGGTTCGTAGTTGTTCCCGCTGATGGGGTCCCCTGCCGCTATCTTGATCTGTTCTTTGATCAGGTCGAAATTCACCACTTCTTCCGTCACGCAATGTTCCACCTGGATACGCGTGTTCATCTCCATAAAAAAGAAGTTGCGGTGCTTGTCCACAAGAAACTCGATGGTGCCCACGCTTTCGTAATTGATGGCCGATGCCGCCTTGATAGCCGCCTCGCCCATACGTTTGCGTAATTCCGGTGTCATAAAGGGAGAAGGTGATTCTTCCACCAGCTTTTGATGACGCCGCTGGATGGAGCAGTCCCTTTCGCTAAGATGGCAGACCTTTCCATATTGGTCACCCGCTACCTGTATCTCGATATGACGGGGCTCTTCCACAAACTTCTCCATATATACGCCGTCATTCTTAAATGCAGCGCCGGCTTCGGCCTTGGCAGTATTATAAGCCCGTTCCATCTCTTCTTCCGCCCATACCACACGCATACCCTTACCACCTCCGCCGGCCGTAGCCTTGAGAATGATGGGATATCCTATTTCCTTGGCTAGTCCTTTTGCCTCGTCCAGGCTTTCCAACAGACCTTCACCGCCCGGTACCACCGGTACACCGGCTTTGATCATCGTATCCTTGGCCGTGATCTTGTCTCCCATGGAGTTGATCATAGCAGGCGTGGGACCGATGAATTTGATGCCATGCTCCCCGCAGATCTCCGCAAAACGCGCATTCTCCGCCAGGAAACCATATCCCGGATGGATGGCGTCGGCATTGGTGATCTCGGCAGCAGCCATAATATGAGGAATATTCAGATAAGAGTCAAAGCTGGCCGGCTTGCCGATACATACAGCTTCGTCGGCAAACCTGACATGCAGGCTGTCCTTATCTGCAGTAGAATAGACCGCTACCGTCTTGATACCCATCTCGCGACAGGTACGGATGACCCGGAGGGCGATCTCTCCTCTGTTGGCAATCAGTATCTTTTTAAACATTCTGACAATTTTGTGGTAACTAAGCAGGTTCTACGAGGAACAAAGGTTGGTCATATTCCACAGGGGATGCATCCTCAACAAGCACTTTTACGATCCTGCCTTTCACTTCACTTTCTATCTCATTAAAAAGCTTCATAGCCTCAATGATACAAACCACTTTTCCCGGCTCGATCTCGTCACCCACATTGATAAAAGAAGGCTTGTCCGGAGAAGGACTGCGATAGAAGGTTCCGATCATGGGGCTTTTTATAGTGACGGTATTACCGGCGGGAGCTTCGGCAGCTTTAGCGGGTTTTTCAGGGGCAGAGGCTGCTACAGGCTGCTGCGCCACAGGGGCCGGACTGGCCGCTACGGTAGCTATAGGCTGAGCCTGAATGGGGGCAGCAATTACTTGTTGAACGGGTTCTTCTTTTTGTTTGATCGTCAATTTAAATCCTTTCTCCTCAATGCTGACTTCTCCAATGTTTGACTTATTGATCATCTTGATCAATTCCTGAATCTGTTTAAAATCCATATGGATGAATTTACAGTGTTTGGGCGGCAAATTAGGGATTAAAAGCTAAAAATACCCAAAAACACCGATGAAATTTCAAAATTCAACGGTCTGACAATCAGTACTATTTCACCCTTTCTACATACTCACCCGTCTTGGTGTTGACTCGGATCAGCTCGCCTTCATTCACAAATAAAGGTACGTTCACCGTGGCGCCGGTCTCTACAGTAGCGGGTTTCAACGTACGCGTAGCCGTGTCCCCTTTTACACCGGGTTCGGAGTAAGTTACTAAAAGTACGATCTTGTCAGGTAATTCAACGCTCATAGGCTGGTCAGTATCCGTATTGATCAATACAGATACCTCTTGTCCGTCTTTTAAAAATTGAGGAGCATCGATCAGATGTTCTTGCAGGGCAATCTGCTCAAACGTCTCATTATCCATAAAGTTGTAACCAGTGTCATCCTTGTACAGGAATTGAAATGCTTTTCTTTCCACACGCACAGGGTAGATCGTATCACCGCTGTTCCAGGTCTTCTCGATAGACCTGCTATTGTCTACCCCTTTCAATTTAGCCCAAACCTTTGCGGCGGCCCGGGCAGTCTTGTTCTCCCCGAATTCCACGACGGAGTATAAACTACCGTCCAGTTTGATGATCATACCACGACTGATGTCTGCTGTATTTGCCATATATCCTGTAAAATTTTTACCCCCCGGTTCTACGTGGGCGGGGGGCAAAAGTACGGCAAAAACAACACCCAGCCAAGACTTATGGCATCAAATGGTCGATGGCCGCCCGTATCCTTTCATACGACCTGGGCTGTCGATCCTTATCCAGATCCACCCCCTCCAGCACCTCCCTGATAATCCCATCTGTCCCGACGATAAACGTTGTAGGATAGGATATCACGCCCAACTTGTTGTTCAGGAAGTCCTTTTGCTCGCCTATCAGCCGGAACCTGAATACAGGTTTTTCCGTATGCAGGAATTCTTTAAGCTTTTGCGATCTGAAAAATTGATCTATTTCCGGCAGCTGGTCATACGTGATCCCTAAAAAAACAACCTTCTTCCCCCCGAGACTGTCCACCAGCCTATTGAGATCGGGGATCTCTGCGACGCAGGGACCACATGTCACGCTCCAGCAATTGATAATGACGATCGCTCCTTTCAATTTTTCGGTATTGATAATATGACGGTCGACATCAAAAAATATAGTCACGGGAAATGACTTCCCTATCCAGTTGGATCTGATAGAAGGTAATGAACTGATGAATCTGATATGCCAGAAGACACTGTTCCCGCTGGTATGCATGGAAAAGATCTGGAATCTGGCAAGCCCGGCCTTGTATAAGCTATCCATGTAGGGTAGCCCGTATATCGCTTGCCCCGCGCTGTCCTGGAAGAGATTCACTTTGTCCTTTCTGAACATGGGCGACTCCGTGAGGGTCCTGTACTGACAAAATGCGGACAGACTTATAAGACAGGTCAGACACAGGCTTGCGGGTAACTTCACCTGATAAGACAATAGAGTTCTCATTCATCACCTGTTATCAGGCTTCACCGGGTCATGCAGCTGTATGGTATCCGCGCGCACCGTTACAGTATCTCCCTTTCCAATACTGGTGATCGTTGCATCCCCTTTGAATCCCGGTCCCTTAGTGGTAACCACTATCACCCCATCCTTTCCTCTCGACCCATATATAGCCTCGGCCGACTTGTCTTTCAGGATATTGATAGAGGCGATCCTGCCGGGAGACAGTTTGAATACCTCGTCATACGAAGATACCTTGCCGTCCAGGATGAACAGACATTTGCGCAGTTCGTCAGGATTCGCCATATTGTCCTCTGTCCCCAGCTTCAATGTATCACGGACGATGACCTTGGCATCTATCGGCTGATCAGGGGGAGCCATCTGGTCATGGACGTCCAAACGCCCGGTCTTCAGCGTGTCACGTCCCTCTTTCTTCGGCCATGTCGTGGGGATCTTCCGGTCCACCTTCACCTTCGTACCATCCTTTAGCCTGACGACGCCCGTCGCTTTATATTTCTTCCGGTAGATCAATATTACGCCATTCACACCACGTGCACCAAACTCCGAATCCTTTTTCAGCACACTGATCCAGGCAATGTCTTCGGCGTTCAGATCCTTTATCCCGCCTTCCGATTCCACTTCATCGACGATGTACATGGGTTTCACCGAATCCAGCTTCAGCGAAATCACCCCGGAATAAGATTTCACGGGCGTAGTATCGCCGATCCTCCGCCCAATATTTATTTCGCCCGCCTTGCTGTCAAGTACCGTCAGACTGATATTCACCTTGTCCCGGAAGGCCACCAGCAATACGCCCAGCAAGGGGACGATAAAGAGGAACTTCAGTAGGTGGAGACGGGCGCTTTTGGATTTGTTCATCATGACAATTCGTTTTTTTAAAGAAGAAAAATTAAAATTATTGGCCAGGCGATAGACAGGTTCGCCTGCGACTTTCAGCAAATGATATTGATAGCTTTTTTTGTTCAGCCCGCTGGCCAGCACCTGCTGATCCGCAATAAATTCCAGGTTCTGACGGATAGTATGACGTATCAGCCAGCAAAAAGGGTTATACCAGCTGAGGATACAGATCAGTTCCGCCAGCAGGATGTCCACCGTATGCCGCTGTCGTACATGCACATACTCATGCAGGATAATATCTTCCAGCTCTTTTTCCGTGTGCATTCCGGAATTGATGTAGATGGCATTCCCAAAAGAAAAGGGAATGATGGGCCTGTCCACCTGGTAAACCATTACGCTGTCGTCCCGGACAACTCCTTGCATCAGCATGGCCTCCTTTTCTATCCGGCGTAACGACAACCATCTGATCAGTAGTCGGCCAGTCAGAAACAATGCCCCCAACATCAGTACGCACAGCAGGATATCCCAACCCGTAAACGCAACCCCCTCTGGCTTTGCGGCCGGCCCGCCGATGATCACAGGGATATAGCTTATCACCTGTACCTTTCCCGTAACCGCGCTTTCTTCAGGCAATACGATATGCACCAACGGCAGGAGAAAGGACAAACATGCGTACCCCAGCAGGTACCACCTGTTCAGTCTGTAAAAGGTCAGCCGGCGCAACAATAGTTGATAGAACAGCCAGACAATGGCCAGACATATCTGGCACTTCAATAGGTATATAATGATGGGAGGCATTAGTGTTTCCCCTCCCCTGGATCGGATTTTTCTATCAGGTTGATGATCTCCTTCAGCTCTCCCGCGCTCAGCTTCTTTTCCTCTACAAAAAAGTTCACCAGTTCCTTATAGCTGTCGGCGAAATAGTCTTTTACAAACCCGTTCATAAATTTTTTCTTATAGTCGGCCTCCGTGATCGACGCCTTGTAGAGATAAGCGTTCCCGATAAGCCGGCTCGTAAGAAAACCCTTCTTTTCAAGATTCTTGATCGTAGAAGCCAGGGTCGTATACGGTGGCCTGGGCGTCTCCATATTTTCCAGGAAGGATTTCACATTCCCCTCTCCCACCTTCCACACAGCCTGCATTGCCTCTTCTTCCTGCGCAGTAAGTTTTTCCATAATTACGAAGTTTTCGTAAATCTACGACTTTTTCGTAATTGACAAATAAAAAATCCACTTTTTCGTTAAACTTTTAATTTTGCTCTTGGTTCCAACTATGGAATTATCTATCTAATTATCTAGAAAACATTAAGATGAAAAAAATATCCCTGGTCGTACTCATACTAGCCTGCTCTCATTTTTTATTTGCCCAGCAACAACAACAGCCAACAGCCACCACTGCACCTCTGGATCAGGCGCCCTATCTGAAATATCCGACCATCCCCCCCTTTCACCTGTTGAAATTGGATAGCGCAACCTATCTGACAAAGGATGATATAAAAAAACATCGCCGCACCATCGTCATGTTCTTCAGCCCCGATTGCGACCATTGTAAACACCAGACGGAATCCATCCTGTCCGATTTTGCCGATTTTAAGGATGTCGAGATCGTCATGGCTACCTATCAGCCTTTCTCCGAAATGAAGGAATTCAATACGCACTATCGTCTGTTCGAACATCCCAATATCAAAATTGGCAGGGATGAAAAATTCTTTTTGGCGCCTTTTTATAAGATACGCAACCTGCCTTACCTGGCGCTCTATGACAAAAAGGGTAATCTGATCACCACTTTTGAAGGCACCCAGAAAGTGGAGACCATTGTAAAAGCCTTTCAGCAAAAAGGGAATGAAGATTAGCCATTGAAAAGTGCAATACCCCTACCTTTGCCCCGAAATTCACGTTTTGATCACTTATAAAATATTGAATGATGAAAGTTACGGTTGTAGGCGCAGGCGCCGTGGGTGCTACCTGTGCTGATAATATCGCACGTGCGGCACTCGCCGAGGAGCTGGTGCTGTTGGACATCAAGGAAGGATTAGCCGAAGGAAAAGCTCAGGACATGATGCAGACCGCCGCCCTGCTGGGCTTCGACACCCGCATCACAGGCAGCACCAATGATTATTCCAAGACAGCCGGCAGCGACGTGGTGGTTATCACCTCAGGTCTGCCCCGCAAACCCGGGATGACCCGTGAAGAGCTCATCGGCACCAATGCCGGCATCGTAAAAGGCGTAGCAGAGAATATCCTCAAACATTCTCCCAACGCCATCATCATCATTATCAGCAACCCGATGGATACCATGACCTACCTGGCCCTGACAGCCACCGGTCTTCCCAAACAGCGTATCATCGGGATGGGAGGCACGCTTGATAGCGCCCGTTTCAAATATCAGCTGAGCCAACACCTGGGATGCAGCCCTGCAGATCTGAATGCAGTGGTTGTCGGCGGTCATGGTGACACCACCATGATCCCCCTCATCCGCCTGGCTACCTGGAACAGCGCACCCGTAACCAAATTCCTCTCCGCAGACCAGCAAAAACAGATCGTTGCCGACACCATGGTAGGCGGCGCCACCCTGACCAAACTCATCGGAACTTCCGCCTGGTATGCCCCCGGTGCAGCTGGTGCGGCCCTGGTAAAAAGCATCCTGCGTGACGAAAAGAAATTATTCACCTGCTGCGTTTCCCTCAACGGCGAATACGGACAAAAAGACATCTGTCTGGGCGTACCCGTGGTCATTGGCCGTAATGGATGGGAAAAGATCCTCGACTTTGGTCTCGATGCCGAAGAGCAGGCTCTCTTTAACAAGAGCGCAGACGCCGTTCGCAGTATGAACGACGTGCTGAAAACGTTATAAATCCTCCAAAGGGCTGGTCATTCGATCAGCCCTTTAATCTTTTATAGATATCCTCCGCCAGTTTCTCCGGGCTTATCAGCTCCATACATTTAAAATGCCCCCTGGGACATTTCTTATACCCTATTTTTGAACAGGGGCGGCAAGACAATGGTCTGACCTCCACCACCTCATACGGGCGGCTAAAAGCGACCTCCCCCTTCCTCACCTGCGCATAATTCTGTAAATAATTCCCGCCATAATACGGGTACATTCCAAACTCCGGCACCGTATTGCCCCAGATGGAGACAATCGGTCGTTTGAAGGCAGCCGCTATATGCATCAGCCCCGTATCATGCGTGACGACAAGCCGCGCCTGACGCACCAACCCAGCTGATTCATTCAGATTGAACTTCCCGCAGGCATTATAGATCCGTATAGGGTCGATGGCCGACAACTGCGCTCCCGCCGCTGCATCCTCCGGGCCGCCTAAAAGGATCAAAGGATGTTCGATGATAGTACACAATTCCTTCAGCTTGTGAAAAGGTAATTTCTTGGTAGCAAGTGCCGCGCCGATCACCAGGCCGATATATCCCGCCTGATGAGAGGTAGGAATATCATTGGGCTTTAGCTCATCGGCCGGTGGGATAAAATAATCCAATCCGGCTCCATCATTATGCACGCCAAAAGCGCTCAACGTATGTAAGTTCCGGTCCACGATGTGCACCTCCGGCAGCCTGTTCCACTTAAAATTCGTGTACAGCCATTTCTCTATATTCAACTTATTAAAAGAAAAGGACTTCTTCCCCAGCGCCTTTTTTACTTTCAGCGACCTAATATTCCGATGCAGGTCGATCACGTAGTCGAAATCCTCCTTTTGCAGCTGTTCCATTAATCCGCCCCAATTATCTCCTAATAGATGAAACTTATCTATGTAAGGATTGGCCGCGAGCACAGGCTGGAAGGACGCCTTGGTCAGATAGTGTACTTCGGCCGTGACCACCTGTTTTTTCAGACACCTGATGACAGGAGTAGTAAGGACGATGTCCCCGATAGAGCTGAAACGTATAATAAGGAACTTCATCTATGCCTCGATGTAATTCAGATCTTTCCCAAACGTCTCTTCCGTCATTGCTAAAGCGACAAATGCGACGGCAAATATGATAATGCCTGCTACCCATCCTGCTTTAAAATATCCCTGCGAAGGGATCAGGGCTTTGAACAAGGGCAACACCACTACTGATAATGACCCCCTCGCCATATTGGGTACTGTAGTTGCTACCGTCGCACGGATATTCGTCCCGAACTGTTCTGCCGCCATGGTGACAAACATGGCCCAGAATCCCGTCCCCAGTCCCAGGAACAGACAGACCCAATACAGTGTTGCCGAGGTCGCTCCTTGCAGATTGAAATACCAGACAACGGCGAAGGCGGTAATAATATGGAACAACCACAGCGATCTCTTCCGGCTCCTGAACCATTGACTGATAAATCCGATGGCAATATCACCCACTGAGATGGCCGCATACGCCACCATGATCCCTTTTCCGGGATCCACCGCACCCTTGACATCCATTTCCTTTGCAAACTTATCGGAAAAGGTGATCAGGACGCCAATGACGTACCAGTTTGGCAATGCGATCAGTATGGCCGTCAGGTATTTTTTTAGACGCTTGCCGTTGGTGAACAGCATAAAAAAGTTCCCCCTGCTCACCGATGCATGTTCCAGATTCTTATACATGCCTGATTCCAGTACCCCCACGCGCAGGAACAGCAGCACAAAACCCAATCCGCCGCCGATGAAATAGCAGGTCCGCCAGCCCTCTCCGTCAGGACCTACCAGCCATACCCGTATAAAATAAGCAAATACAGCGCCGCTGAGCCCAATACCCGCCACCAGGGAGGTGGCAAGTCCACGGCGTTCCTTTGGCATGATCTCGCTCACCAGCGTGATACCCGCTCCCAATTCACCTGCCAACCCCAAACCCGTGATAAATCGCATCAGTTCGTATTGCCCCGCCGTATGGACAAAACCATTGGCGATGCTGCCCAGGGAATACAATATAATAGAGGCGAATAAGACCCGCAGCCGCCCCAGTTTATCTCCCAGTACCCCCCAGATAATACCGCCTATCAGGAGCCCGATCATTTGCGTACTGATGATGTCTGCGCCTTTTTTCGCGATATCATCCGCGCTCAATCCAATGGACTTCAAAGAAGGTACACGGATAATGCTAAAAAGCAGGAGATCATAAACATCTACAAAATAACCTAACGCCCCAACGATAACGGCCAGGTTAAATAGAGGAATTTTCTTTTGTTCCATGCAATCATTATGTTTTTAAAAGGATATTATATTGTGCACCGGGTATGGTTTATCCGAAAATGTAACCCATCCCCGGTGCACGTTTATGATGGGAACTTCGGCGGAGCTGCTTCGACACGCTCCTTCTCGTTCATAACCTTCGCTTCGCTCGGTTACAGCCAGCAGACCTGTGGTCTGCTATTTGGCAGCAGTTTTTTTCTTTCCAAAAAACAGCTTGTACAAGACAGGAGCAGTGGTGACCACCACGATGCCAACGACAATGACCTCCAAATGTTTCGTCAGATCGAAACTATATTTCTTTATGAGGAATTTCTGAAGGTAATGTCCGGCAAACAGCATAGTGAATACCCAGGCCACACAACCTATGATGTTATAGGACATAAATTTCTTTTTATCCATGCTCACGATCCCTGCGATAATAGGGGCAAAGGTCCGCACAATGGGGAGGAAGCGGGCAAAGACGATCGCCTGTCCTCCATGTTTATCATAAAATTCCTTGGCCTGGTGTAAATACCGTTGTTTGAAGAGCAAGCTGTCTTTCCGGTGAAAAAGAAAAGGACCGCTTTTTTTACCAAACCAGTATCCCAGCGCATTCCCGATAATACCGGCAAGGGCAACCAGGATGAGGAGGATCACCAGGTCCAGGAAATCGCTGCCCGTTCCGCCCGGCAGAAAGCTGGCGATCAGTTTTTCACTATAGATGCCTGCTACGAACAACAGGCTATCCCCCGGCAGGAAAAAACCCACCATCAGACCCGTTTCGGCAAAGACAATAAATAACATGACCCATAGGCCGCCGTTGTTGATATAGAATTCAGGTTTAAGTAGCTGCTGCCAGGTAAAGTCCAAGAGTTGAATCATAAAAAATGGTGCTATTTATAGGTATTCACAGCGGCTTCTTCCAGCTCACCTTCCCATTTGCTCACCACCACTGCGGCAATGCTGTTTCCCAATACGTTTGTTGCGCTCCGCGCCATATCCAGTACCTGATCGATCGCCAATAATAATAACATCCCCTGCTGTGGAATATTGTACATAGTAAGGGTTCCTGCCACGACCACCAATGCCGCCCGGGGTACGCCTGCCATACCCTTACTGGTAAGCATCAGCACAAGCAGCATGGATATCTCCTGTCCGATCGTCAGTTGCACCCCATAGGCCTGTGCTATAAAAAGAGAAGCAAAGGTCATATATAACATGCTGCCGTCCAGGTTAAAAGAGTACCCCAGGGGCAGCACAAAACTAACGATCTTGGGAGGACATCCAAAGCTCTCCAGTTCCTGTGTCAGCCGGGGAAAGGCTGCTTCCGAACTGGCTGTGCTAAAAGCCAGCAGGATCATATCTTTTACTGCAATGGCCAGATCGATCACCCTTCTTCCGATAAATAAGGAGGCGATCAAAAGAAGCAACAGCCAAAGCCCCAGAATGCTTAGATAAAAGCTGAGGATGAACTTTCCATAGGTCAGCAGCAGTTCCGGGCCTTTCACCGCCAGGACAGAAGCGATGGCGGCCATAGCAGCTACAGGAGCAAAATACATGACATAGCCCGTCACCCGCAGGATGACATGGGCTACGGCATCCAACCCCTTGATCACCACTTTGCCCTGCTCCCCGATGGAAGCAGTGGCAATCCCAAAGAACACCGCGAAAACAACTATCTGCAATATCTGATTTCCCGCCATAGCTTCGAATATGCTATTGGGAAAAACATGTGTGATAAACGTCTTAAAAGTCATCCCGGTCTGATCGAGGCCCGTCGCGGCATTGGACGCAGGCAGGGGAAGCCCCAGGTCATTCCCCAGGTCCAGAGCATGCATAATAGCCAAACCCAGGAAAAGGGAGAGTAAAGAGGCTCCCATGAACCACAGAAGAGTCTTCCCCCCTATTCGTCCCACCGACTTTACATCCCCCAACTTGGCGATACCTACCACCAATGTGGAAAATACCAGGGGAGCGATGATCATTTTGATCAGCCGGAGGAATATATCCGTCAATACGGAAATGCCGCCGGAAAAACTATCTATTTGCGCAGCCGTCCCATTATAATGTACCCATAGTCCCACGACCACCCCCGTCACCATGGCGATCATAATCCAGCTCGTAAGACTGATCTTTCGCATAATTACACCCCGTCTTTAAACATGCAAAGAATCGAAAAATCCTGAATTGGCAAAACTTTAATCCTAAAAAACAGCCCACTGGTAAGAATTGGAGGCTGAATATTAAATATTTGTTTATTTTACGACCCTGAATCGTCACACACAAATTATTATTATTTAGCCCGCACCATTCGGATCATGGTCCCGGTGGGTGCACAAATCAAAACGACTTATCATGAGTTTATTTCGAAAGAAATCCCTGGATGTATTGCTGGCGCAGGCCGGGGATGCCAAGGGCCTGAAAAGGACCCTGGGCCCTATTAGCCTTGTCGCCCTGGGCATCGGCGCCATTATTGGCGCCGGTCTTTTTGTAAGGACGGCCTCTGCTTCAGCGGAAGCCGCCGGCCCCGCCGTTACACTCTCCTTCATCGTGGCAGCTATAGGCTGCGTCTTTGCAGGTCTTTGTTACGCCGAGTTTGCCGCCATGATCCCCATCGCTGGTAGCGCTTACACCTACGCCTATACCACTCTGGGCGAGCTCGTAGCCTGGATCATCGGCTGGGCGCTGATCATGGAATATGCGCTTGGTGCGGCCACCGTATCCATCAGTTGGAGCGAATATCTTAATGCGTTGTTGGGGGGCGCGATTCCTTATGAATGGAGCCATTCGCCATTTGAACATGTCAACCAGGTCCTGGGAAGCAACATCTCCCAATTTCCGGAGGGACTGGCTCGTCTGGCAAAAAATGGTATCCTGCTGCTGAGCGACACTGAAGTAAAAAGTCTCGCCCCTAACCTACATGCATTGGTAGTCACTCATCATGGCCTGGTCAACCTCCCTTCGCTGATCATCCTGTTGCTCCTGAGCCTGCTGCTCATAAAAGGGACTGAAGAATCTGCTCTTGTAAATGGTGTCATTGTTTTTATAAAAGTGGCTATTGTATTGATATTCATAGCCGTAGGCTGGCACTTCATCAATCCCGCCAACCATACGCCCTATATGATCCCGGAAGGGACACCCGGTCACGAAGGGTTCTTTAAATATGGCTGGGGCGGCGTCCTGGGCGGTGCAGGGATTGTATTCTTCGCGTTCATTGGCTTTGATGCCGTATCTACAGCAGCACAGGAAGCAAAAAATCCAAAAAAGGATATGCCCATCGGTATATTAGGCTCCCTGGTAGTATGTACCATATTATATATACTCTTCTCACACGTTATGACAGGGGTTGCCAATTGGAAGGAATTCGCTGCCCAGGGTAAAGAAGCTTCCGTTGCCTATGCCATCAGGACGTATATGACAGGCTACAGCTGGCTGGCTACTGCCGTCACCATCGCCATCCTGGCCGGCTTCTCTTCCGTGATCCTTGTGATGCTGCTCGGACAGTCCCGGGTCTTCTATTCCATGGCCAATGACGGCCTGCTGCCCAAGGTCTTTTCCGATCTACATCCTAAATTCAGGACACCTTATAAGTCCAATATGATCCTGTTCGTCTTCGTAGGCGCTTTTGCCGCCTTCGTACCCGGCAGCGTGGCAGGCGACCTGACCTCCTTCGGCACCCTGTTCGCCTTTGTGCTTGTAAGCGCCGGCGTCTGGGTCATGCGCAAGTCCAATCCGAATGTGGAGAGGCCCTTCAGGGCTCCCCTGGTGCCCTTCGTACCTATTATGGGCATCCTGATATGTGCCGGGATGATCATTGCACTGGACCCCCACACCCTTATCAGCGCCCTTGTCTGGATGGTGATAGGCCTCCTGGTCTATTTCGGTTACAGCAAGAGCCACAGTAAATTAAATCACTTATAACCTCATAGAAAGGCCCGGCTTCCACCGGGCCTTTTATTTACACCTTCAAATTTCTTACCTTTGCATCCTTCAAAAAGGATATTTATTTTATGGGTCGCATATTCGAAGTACGTAAGCATGCCATGTTTGCCCGCTGGGACCGGATGGCCAAGCAATTCACCCGTATCGGGAAGGAAATAGCCATCGCCGTAAAGACCGGAGGCCCCGATCCCGCCACCAACCCCGCCCTTCGCCGGTGTTTTCAGAACGCCAAAAGCGTCAATATGCCCAAGGACAGGGTAGAGGCCGCTATCAAACGGGCACAGGGAAAAGAGATGGAGAACTATGAAGAGATCCTCTATGAAGGCTATGCTCCCC
Source organism: Chitinophagaceae bacterium (assembly GCA_017307755.1). Taxonomy (GTDB): domain Bacteria; phylum Bacteroidota; class Bacteroidia; order Chitinophagales; family Chitinophagaceae; genus Puia. The sequence goes on from JAFKGQ010000006.1 coordinate 535,530, forward strand.
ATGGGATCGCCGTATTGGTAGAGACTGCCACTGACAACCATGTCCGGACAGTAGCCAACGTAAAGTCCCATTTTAATAAAGGGGGCGGTACCTTAGGCAACAGCGGCAGCGTAAGCTTCCAGTTCAAAAAAATGGGCGTATTCAAGTTAAAACCCGAAGGGCTCAATACAGAAGACCTGGAACTGGAGCTCATCGACTACGGCCTGGAAGAAATGGGCGAGGGCACGGGAGAGCACGATATTCCCGTTATCGTGCTCCGGGTTGCGTTCAGCGATTTCGGCAGCATGCAGAAGGCGCTGGAAGAAAAAGGTATCACTCCCATCAGCGCCGAGATCGAATGGATCCCTGCCACCACTGTGGAATTATCCGAAGATCAGGCTCAGGACGTGTTAAAGCTCGTGGACAAGCTTGAGCAGGATGAGGACGTACAAAAAGTCTTTTACAACTTAAAATAAACATACGCCGGGCCGGCCATCGGACCAGCTACTCTGCCACAACTTCCTTGACGATGTCGATGATCTGCTCAGCATTGGGTTTGCTGAAATAATCCCCGTCAGTAGCATAAGCTGGCCTATGCGCCTGGGCTGTGATGGTCCGCGGCGTCGTATCCAGCCAACGGTACCCTCCTTGTTCTTCCATCACTTTATTAAAGATAAAGCCCGCAGCGCCGCCTGGTACATCCTCGTCGATAATGACGATACGGCTGGTCTTCTTCAGAGATTCCAATATCTTATGGTGAATATCAAAAGGCAGTAGAGTCTGTACATCTACAACTTCACAGCTGATGCCCAATTCCTGCAACGCGCCCGCCGCTTCCATGACGATACGGAGCGTGGCGCCATAAGACACGAGTGTGATATCCTCTCCTTCTCTGATGACTTCAGGAACACCCAGCGGCACCTGGAATTCCAGGAGATTCGAAGGCAGCTTTTCCTTCAGCCGGTAGCCGTTGAGACATTCGATCACCAGGGCGGGGTCAGCGCCTTTCAACAATGTATTGTACATGCCGGCGGCCTGTGTCATATTACGGGGAACACAGATATGCATACCCCTCAACGCATGGATAGCCATACCCATGGGTGATCCGCTGTGCCAGATGCCCTCCAGACGATGTCCCCGGGTACGCACGATCAGCGGTGCCGTTTGCTGGCCCACCGTCCGGTATTGAAGACTCGCCAGATCATCACTGAGAGGTTGGAGTCCGTATAGAAGATAATCTAAATATTGAATTTCGGCGATGGGACGCAGACCACGGAAAGCCAAGCCGATGCCCTGGCCCATGATGGTCAGTTCGCGTATGCCCGTATCAAAGATCCTGCTGGCGCCATGTTTTGCCTGGAGGCCGGCAAATCCCTGGTTGACATCCCCTATCTTCCCCAGGTCTTCGCCAAAAGCCAGTACCTTGGGGTTATGTGTAAACAGTTGGTCAAAATAATGATTGAGGATCTCGTATCCATTGATCATGGGAGCGCTCTCCTCGTATTCGGCTTGTACTTCTCCGATATGTAATATGTTTTTCCCGCCTTCGTGATAAAGGTGCGTATTATACAACGCAGCATTTTCCTTCTTTAGATCAAGATAGTATTCCTTGAGAGGGCCTGCTATCGGGTCGTCACCGGCAAGGTCCAGCGCCTGGTGCAGGGTCCGGAGCACATCCTTACGACCTGGTTCCCGGTTGGCGGCCAGCTCTCCGGCTAATTTCTCCAGCATCTCCCCTCTGTATGGGAAATGGTCCACCAGTTCACGGATGAGCGCTACAGAGCGGGCCACCTGCTGTTTCAGCGGCTCCTGGTATTTCTCCCAGGCTGTATTCCTGCTATGACGAACGGATTCTTTAGCGGAGGTTTCGATATCATCCAGTTCTTCTTCACCGGCCAGTTCATTGTCGATGATCCATTCCTTCATCTTCTTTATACCGTCCCATTCCCTCTCCCATTCCAGCCGTTCGGGAGATTTATATCGCTCATGACTGCCCGAAGTGGAATGTCCTTGCGGCTGGGTCACTTCTTCGACATGGAAGACCACTGGCGTATGGGTGAGCCTTATCGCGCGAATGCCCGCTTCGAATGCCTCGCACATACCCGCATAATCCCAGGCCTTTACCCTGAATATTTCTATCCCGTTGGTGCCTTCCTCTTTCTGGAAACCTTTCAGCGCTTCCGAGATGGAGCCCTTGGTCGTCTGGTATTTTCTGGGAACGGAGATACCATAACCGTCATCCCATACAAAAATGGCCAGGGGTACCTGCAGGACGCCGGCGGCATTGATGGTTTCAAAAAAATGCCCTTCGCTGGTGGAGGCATCCCCGATAGTACAGAAGCACACCTCGTTGCCATTGTTGGATAAGTCTGTAAAAGACCTCAGCTGTTCCACTTCCCGGAAGGCCTTGGATGCATAAGCCAGCCCCAGGGCCCTGGGCATTTGTGCGGCGGTAGGCGCGAGGCCGGCAGTAAGGTTCTTACGGTTGATCAGGTCCAGCGTTTCCCCATCCGGTCCGACAAAAGGAGTGGCGAAATGAGAGTTCATTTGCCTGCCGGCGCTATGGGGGTCATTACGCACGTCCGGGTCCGCGTATAATTGAGAAAAGAATTCTTCGATGGTGGCGGCGCCGGTAGCAAAAGCAAAAGTTTGATCCCGGTAATAGCCGGCATAAAAATCGCCGGGTCTGAAGAACTTGGCCATGGCTACCTGTGGAACTTCCTTTCCGTCCCCGAAGATCCCGAACTTGGCCTTGCCCGTCAATACCTCTTTTCTCCCCAACAGGCTGGCTTCACGGCTTTCGCAGGCAGTGCGGTAGTCCTTCAATACTTCCTCCCGGAATCTATCGAAGGATAATTTCTCCTGATCAATGAGTTCGTTAGTAGAAAGGTTTTCCATTTAGCGTAAAATTTGAAGGGCCAATAATGCAAAGTTACCATTCTCCAACCAACCCGGCAGCGATCTATACGATTGATTGTTAAAAAAATAGGTCGCTTCGATAATTTATTGGCAAACCTGGCGTTAAAAACCTAATTTTATACACGTTTACAACGGGCAAACTATGAAAAAAATAGCAATTGTTACCGGCCTATTTTTCACCATTCTTTCCAGTCATGCACAGCAGCTGACTGCAGGAAAGGGGGTGGCCGTACCCAGGCCCGCAGACATGCTGCAATTGAAGGAGAATAGCCATAATTTTGGAAAGATCCCCCAGGGAAGGCCCGCAGTATATATTTTTGAGATCGTAAACACCGGCAATACCCCGCTCAGACTGGACAATGTCCAGGCCTCCTGCGGATGTACCACGCCCGAATGGAGCAGGGACGCCATCGAGGCAGGCGGTACGGCCAAAATAAAGGTAGGGTACAATGCCTATGCGGAAGGCCCCTTTACAAAGACTGTCACCATCGTCTATAATACAAATACAACAAAGACGATCACGATATCCGGGGAAGTGTATAAAACACCCGTCACTTCCGCGCCCGAAAATCCATCTGTCCAATTATTAAAACAAATAAACTGATAAAAATGAAGAAACTATTCCTATTTGCCAGTGCTATAGTGCTTTCGACCACTATGTTCGCACAACAGGCCACTCAGAAAAAGGCAGAAGACGTCATCAAGTTCAGGGAATTGTCATATGACTTTGGCAAGATCAAGCAGGGCGTTCCCGTAACACATGATTTTGCTTTTACCAACATCAGTGATGCACCCGTGATCATCGAATCAGCCACTCCATCCTGCGGTTGTACGACACCCATCAAGCCGGAAGGAGCTATCCCCAAAGGCAAGGATAACAAGATCACTGCCGGGTTCAACGCAGCAGCGGTCGGACCATTTAATAAAAGTATTACAGTAAAAGTAGCAGGTATTGATATGCCGCTCCAGTTAAAGATCACAGGAGAAGTCCTGTCTGCGGATGCTACAAAGACAGGCAAGGTAGGAGGTAAATAAAATAACGCTATATACCGGATCTCATAAATTGGTCTTCGACCAGCGAATCCGATCCGTTCGTCAAATTTTCTGAGGCCCCTGGCAAAAGCTTGGGGCCTCTTTGTATTTTTGCCGAATGTTAACCATCAGTCACCGCGGACAGCAAATGCCGGCTTCGCCGATCCGGAAACTCGTGCCCTATGCCGAGGCCGCAAAAAAAAGAGGCGTAAAGGTATACCATCTCAACATCGGCCAGCCCGATATTGAAACCCCTAAAATGGCGCTGGATGCCGTACGGAACTTCGATTTTAAAGTGCTGGAATATAGCCACAGCGCAGGTAACGAAAGCTACAGGAAGAAACTGTCCGCCTATTACAAGCGTGCGGGCATGGACATCGATTACCAGCAGATCATCGTCACCACAGGGGGGTCCGAGGCCATCCTTTTTGCCTTTATGAGCTGTCTTGATGCCGGTGACGAGGTCATCATACCGGAGCCCTTTTACGCCAATTACAACGGTTTTGCCGTATCAGCAGGCGTAGTGGTCAAACCACTCACCTCCTATATAGATAAGGGGTTTTCCCTTCCCCCCGTAGCCGAGTTCGAAAAGCTCATTGGTCCCCGTACCAGGGGCATCATGATCTGCAATCCGAATAACCCTACAGGTTATTTATACAGCCGCGAAGAGATGGAGACGCTCCGGCAATTGATCCTCAAACATGACCTGTATCTTTTTGCCGACGAAGCCTACCGCGATTTCTGCTACACAGGCGAACACATCGCCTCCCTGAACCTGAAAGGTGTGGAGGACCGCGTAGTAATGATCGACACCATCTCCAAGCGATATAGCGCCTGTGGAGGCCGGATCGGAGCGCTTGTCACACGCAACCAGGACCTGCTGGACACAGTCCTGAAATTCGCACAGGCAAGGCTAAGTCCCCCCTCTTTTGCCCAGATACTGGGAGAGGCTGCGACCGACCTTCCCGCAGACTATTTCGATGCCACAAAGGCCGAATACCTGAAAAGAAGGGACGTCCTGGTCAGCCGCCTGAATGCGATCCCCGGCGTATTCTGCCCCAACCCAGGCGGAGCCTTTTATGCCATGGCAAGTCTTCCCGTAGACGATACGGATAAATTCTGCCAGTGGATATTAGAATCCTTTTCATACGACAACCAGACCGTAATGCTGGCCCCTGCCGGAGGCTTTTACGGAACTCCCGGATTAGGTCAAAAAGAAATACGTTTAGCGTATGTACTCAATACTGACGCACTACATAAGGCGATGGACTGTCTTGAAAAAGCCCTGGAAAAATATCCGGGTAAAATTTAATAAAAATCATATAATAATAAATTGTATATATTTTAAAAAACAACCAATTCCGCCAAATCACCGCTTTTTGACCCTTTTTTAGGCCAAAAAACACATGATAAATAATTACATGTATTAAATTGTAAGTTTTTTGGCATTTTTTTATGAAAATATCACCAACTAATTTGCTTGTTCCAAAATTTCTTCCGACATTTGATTCAGATTACATCAGACAAGTAGTTAGAGACAAAAGAAGGGGTTGAAAAAAGGTTTTAGCAGTTTGGATAACGTTTTTAACTATTTGATAATCTTAAGCTCTTTGTTTAGAAAGATTCCCCCAGTAACTTTGCGCAGCTGAATGGATAGTAGAGTAAGAATAGTGCAGCGCAATACACAACAAGATCATTATCTCTTTTCATATGGCAAGCAATCGTTAGACGGCCTTCTGTTTCTACAGAGGGCCTTTTTTTTGCCCTTATCCCATTCCTCCCCCTGGCCATAACTCCCCCTTTCCTATCCCATTCTCCCTCCCCAGGTCAAATCCTTTTCTATTAGATTTTCCTCCATTTTCTCCCGGCTTTTCTATACATTTGCAACCCGTTTCAAAGCCTCTTTGCCGAGGCTGCTCATGACGGATAATTGGCGAGATAGCTCAGATGGTTAGAGCGTCGGATTCATAACCCGGAGGTCTCGGGTTCAACTCCCGATCTCGCTACACCGCCAAAAAGGATCACTTAATGTGATCCTTTTTTATTGTTTTTCAATGATCTCTATAAAAACCTAGAAAATTGATACCCCATATCTCTATTTCATTTTTCTCTATGATAATGTTCAATAAACCAATTAAGCGCTGCACTCTTATTGCTTTGCTTATAAGCCAATACAACTTCCGTGTTCACCGGTATATCTTCCAATTCGATAAAGGATATCTTTAAGTAACCATATTGTTGCTTAAGCGAATAAGGCAAAATAGATACACCGAGGCCCGCTTCAATCAATTGTAATATTGAATGAGCATTATTAGCTTCATGCACAATGTCGGGCTTAAAACCCATCCTCGCACATATTTCAATGAGCTTGTCATTATATTGAGGCGCAAAGTCCTTGCTAAAAAATATGAACGGACTACTTTTCAGATACGTTGCGAGTTTCTCCTGCTGTTTAAACCTGCTCTTCATTAGAGGAGCAACCACCACAAAAGGATCAAAGAATAGCGTCTGCACTTTTAACTGGTTGGAAATTACAGGAGCACGCAAAATCCCCACGTCGAGGCTTCCCTGTTCCAGTGCTTTTATCTGTGGCAACGTCGGCATCTCAAATAAATTCGTTTTAATATAGGGGAAGGCATCACGCATAGCTATTAAGACATCTGCGAGGTGTGACTGATATACGGAACTGATGTACCCGATCTTCAGCTCACCGCTTTCGCTTTTATGTATCTGCCGCACTATGCCTTTGCTTTCTTCAAGGCGTGCAAAAATAGCATCCACCTCGGTTTTAAAATATTTACCGGCGTCAGTAAGGGTTACCTGCTTATCCTTTCTTGTAAATAGTAGTACGCCTAATTCATTTTCCAACTCCTTTATTTGCCGGCTTAAAGGCGGTTGAGAAATAAAGAGCTTGGACGCGGCCTTTCGGAAATGCAATTGCTCGGCGACCGTTTTAAAATATAAAAGATGTCTTAGTTCCATACCTGTAAGGTATCAATAATTGATAAAATTGATACTTTCAAATATGCTTAAACCCGCTAATTTCACCAAATCAAAGTTTACGTATGAAGCAGGATTATTCAAAAAAAGCAACCAACCAGCAGATCAGGGAAAGATTTGACAAAGACACCGAACGTTTTTCCAACCTTGAGACAGGCCAGCAAACCACTATTGACGCACCGCTAACCATGGAATTATGTACAGAGGCCGCAAAATATGCTACTCCGCACGCAAGGGAACTGCTGGACATCGGTTGCGGCGCGGGCAACTACACCCTGAAAATGTTGAGTAAGATCCCTAACCTGAACTGCTTGCTGAATGACTTGAGCATGCCCATGTTGCAAAAAGCCAGGGAAAGGGTCTCGCCTCAAACAAAGGGTACGGTTACTTTAATCCAGGACGACATGAGAAACCTGGATCTGCCGGACAATCGTTTTGATATTATTCTTGCAGCGGCCACCTTGCATCATTTACGCGATGATAACGACTGGGAATTGATGTTTGCTAAAATATATAAAGCGCTCAGTCCAGGAGGTAGCTTTTGGGTTTCCGACTTTATCACACATCACTCTGAACCCATCACTACTCTATTTGAGGATAAATATAGCAGCTATTTAGATACCCTGGGAGGCCCCGAATACCGCCAGAAAGTACTGGATTATGTACATTATGAGGATACCCCGCGTTCGCTGAACTATCAGATTGCTTTGCTGGAGAAAGTTGGATTTTGTAAAATAGATATATTACACAAAAACTCGTGTTTCGGTGCGTTTGGCGCGATAAAATAGCGACTTATGAGCCATCCTTCAACCTTCGCCATTAAAAGACAGCGCACTGAACTGTTTTGATTCCATATCGAACAAGGCTCCCCAAAAGCTCGTGCCTCCATCACAGACAGTCAGGGGCTTGCGGGAAGGGTCATGGCCGCTATTTCTGTATTCCTGCACTTCTCCGATTGGGCACGAAAATAGGGAATTCCGTCACAGGATCATCGATACCTTCCCGATCATATGATCTTCCGGCACAAAGCCCCAGTACCGGGAGTCCTGGGACCCATGGAGATTGTCGCCGATCACCCAATAGTAATTCGTTTTGAAGGTATAGCTGGTTGCTTCGCGATCATTGATATAGATCTTATCGTCCCGTATGTCCAGTTTGTTGCCCTCGTAAGTGCGAATGACACGTTCATAGATTGGATAGTTGAGTGGCGTCAGTTGTATCGACACATCCTTCTTGGGCATCCAGAGCGGTCCGTAACTGTCTCTCGTCCAGTGATGTAATTCATCATTCGGAAAAACTCCTTCGGTAGAGGAGTCTATATCCAGGCTAATTTTTCGGGCGAAACCATCCTTTAGCATTTTTTCCCGGGTTTTCCAGGTCAGCAGCATATCAAATTCAGTCGTATTGCCGAGCGGATGAACTTCATCAGCGTTGGTGATATCAAGACCGTACTGCGCCTTTATACTTGTTTCGTCGAGGGGCTGTCCGTTGGTAACGACACGAAAATAGGTCTGCGACTCCGGCGCCCAGGCCTGCGGGCGTCCGTTGATATAGACTACCTCATCGCGCATCTCAAGTGTATCGCCCGCAGTGGCGATACAGCGTTTTAAATAGACCTCCCGCTTATACACTGGGCGAATGGTCAGCGGATAGTCATCTGGGTTAGACAACACGATCTGTCTGCCAGAATCGGCGTTTCCACGACCTAGTTCCCGGATCACGTCATAATAGGGCCGCATGGATTGGTATTCGGGTAAGTCGATGACAGTGTCCCCCATGGGGAAATGGAACACGAGGATATCTCCTCTCTTGATCGGGCGATAGTTTAGCTTATTTACCAATACCTTACTCCCGCTGCGGATGGTTTTCTCCATGGCCGTTGTGGGCACATTGTAGGCCCCGACCACCCATGTCCTGACCAGGAGCCAACCGACAAAAATAATGACCCCGATACCGATTGCTATCCAAACGGTCGCTGACCACTTTCGTGAAAATCCCAGTTTCATAGAAATTTATTACCTCCGGTCTAAAAATATAGAAAAAATTGGAAAGGTTGGGGTTAGGGACGGAAGGGGGATATTTCTGCCTTGATCCTTATCTTTATGCCCTATGCCGCCCATCGACAAAGAACCCTTCGACCAAAAAGTCAAACGACTCCAGGAGCAATTCGATCTGACAGATTTTTCCCTGGATGTCGAATGCATCCACCAGGCAGGAGATCTCTCGGATCTGGTACAAAATGCCCTGACCCGGCTACTGCCGGAGGTGCCGGTCCAGATTGCCGAGACGGTTTCCACTGACGGCCGGCGTTATATCGCCACAGTTTCGTCCCATGGTCTGCCTGTAGGTGAACTGTATGCGGACACCCATGCCGATTTTTTGCCGGATGATTTCCTGGCCTTGTTCGAAGCCCTTCCTGAGCAGTTGGCAACGGTTAAACGCTTTTACTTGATTAACCCCAAATTAACAGGGCAGGTTGCCTGGTATTTCTGCGGGTTGCCAGCCAACATGCAGCAAGCCCAAACAGCAGGATTGCCTGTTGTACTGCCGGGAGACGATTGGTTATATCAGGAGGTAGGAGAGTATTAGTAACGAGGTAAAGTTTTCATATTCTTGCGATTATAAAGACCTGCTTTATATTTTCAAAAGTCAATCTTTATTTTTGCATAACCTTTTACAAATAATTGACTTACAATAACATTTACCCCTGAAATAGCTCACCCATTTTAGGATCTCATCCATGCCCTCAAAGAGTGTTTGGCATTAGAAAAGTGAATGAACAATTATAAGATTGCAGAAATAAAAAAGTATTCGAAAAGAAATCCTTTTTTGGCTTTCGTTCGTATATCTGACCGCCCCCTTCCAACCTGATAAGATTTTTGCCCTCAGCAATCATCTGCGAGCGCTTTTTCCAAAAAGTCACTAATGATTTTCAGGATTTTATATTGCTTCTTGCAGGGCGTTCTTTTCACATTACTTATATGCATTGTTTGTCCTGAACTTCTTTCGGCCCAAACATCATCCTTGAATAAGATCAATACCGGGACAAGCAAAGTTGATTCGATTGTCCGGCCCTTGCAAGCCAATCTCTATGTGTTATCCATCGGTACAAAGAGTGATCTGAATTATCCACAGCAGGATGCCAGAGCCTTCGCTCGTCTGTTTTCCAACCAGGCAGGCAAAGGAAAGCTTTTTCGTCACGTCCGGATCGATACGCTGATCGGCCCGGCTGCCACTGGGAATAATATTCTGAAAGTGCTTACCGGGCTTACAACCACACTGTCGGGCAAGAATGATGTGTTAATTATATTCATTTCAGGACATGCCATGGTTTCTGAGTATGGGGTAGAACTCATCGGGAGTAGGTCTGAAACACCGGGTTCAAAATCCCGCATCAACTTTACCAATGATATCCTTGCCAGGTTAAAAGGCTTCGATTGCAAAAAGATCATTTTTATTGATGCCTGCCACAGCGGAGGAATAGCAGGTAGAAAATCATCCGGAAAATCCGGAGTCAGCGAGGCAATTAATGAGTTGATCCACTCCCCCAATGCCCTGGCTATCTTTTCCTCTTGCAGCGCCCGGGAAGATAGTTTTGAAAACAAGTCCTGGGGGCATGGCGTCTTTACACAAGCGCTTATTGAAGGCCTGCAAAAAGGAAAAGCCGATATTAATAAGAAGGGCATCATTTACATAGACGATCTTTTCAATTATGTGAGAACAAGAGTCCCCCAATTATTAAAAAAGACAGACCAGTTGGATTCAGAAGGCAATCCTGCGGAACAACACCCAACAGGTCAAAATCAGATCGGCAATATCCCCTTTTACCTGAATATAAAAAACACCGCTTCCCAGACAAGCCATAACGCACATGCAGAATCTTCAATTTCGGTCCGCACCTATTTCAAGATCAGTCCGGATATGAGAAAGATTCCATTGCAAACCTGGGAAGAAAAAGCAAGCCGGTTCCTTCAGACCTATTTCGGAGATCGATACCACAACTGTGCCCTGTTGACTTCCCAAAACCCACCTACTGAAATACTGAAACACGTTAAAGGATACGTCACACACACCTATTGGGAAAATGTACAGGTCAAACTGGACAATATCCAGGTTTCCGGCAACCACTTAATGATTCAATGCTCCATTGATGGACAATACGTAAAATTGACTACTACTGGTATTACAGAAGCTGCTTTTGACCGATCATGCCTCTTGGAAAAAGACTATAGGGACGAAATGCAAAATTTGGGTATATCGCTTATCGATAGCTTTTATAATTCTTTACATTATAAACCATGTCTAAAAGCTCCCTGAAAAATTGGCTTAGCCTAACGTACATAATATCACATTTTGGAATTATCGTCCTGGTCATCTGGTTCCGGCTCACCGAAAAATATGATGACTCCACTATGAAATCGGTTTTATCTGTCCTATCACCTTTGTTTACAGCCTATAGCATCCCCATGGTTGTCTATATTGTCAATCGTCGGCATAAACCCGATTCCGGGAAAAAAGTCGGCCGGATCTATGCATTTACAGCACTCTTTCTATCCTTTCTTTTAATATTATTTCTCCTGGCAATTTTAATAAGACAAGCTATTACACCTGACGACATTGGTAGCTTTGTTGTCTTTCTTGGCTTGGGCGAGTCCCTGTTCGGCCCCTATCTGGTCTATTTAATCGGAAATCTCTTCGACAAGCCCCGGGACGGGGATTCAACAGCAGAGAGTTTAAGAGGCTTGGGGGTCGATAGATAAATAATTTTCCATATGTTGGTAACCCAATTTGCATTCCTGGCTACTCCCCGAGTCACCAGGGATGGGAACAATGCCGTAAAAGTCATTCCCGCCAATTGCGCACACCTGCTGTAACGTTTTCGCACGGTACATCAACCCATAAATACGCAAAACACACTCATTATCAAGACATTACAAAACTGGCGTGAGTATGGTGCCGATTGCTGATGCCTGACAGCTATAAGCGAAACACATCATGCATCGATAAACCAAAGTTTATGTTCAAAAACTATTTAAAAATTGCCTGGAGACACCTTACTAAAAGCAAAGTGTATTCAGTTATAAACGTGCTGGGGCTCGCAGCAGGCATGGCTGTTGCCATGCTGATCGGTTTATGGATATGGGATGAAATTACGTATGACAGATCGTTTACCAACCACCGGCAGCTTGCGCAGGTAATGACCACCTCCATCAGCGACGATGGATCATCAAGCACCGTACCCAATGTGTGCAGGCCTATCGCCGGTGAATTGCGTAATAAATACGGCAGCGATTTTAAAAATATCGCCATGGCGACGTGGAGCTGGGGGCATTCGCTGGCGGTGGGCGATAAGATAATTTCAGCCCATGGCCCATGGGTAGAAGATAAATTTCCAACAATGTTTTCTCTTAATATGCTAAAGGGAAACATCAATGCATTAAACGACCCTACGGCTATTATTATAAATGCCTCAATGTCGAAAACATTGTTTGGCGATGCTGACCCCATGGGCAAAATAATCAGGCTCGATAGCAAAGACAATTATAAAGTGGCCGGGGTGTTCAGAGATTTTCCGGATAACACTACCTTATACGATGCAAAATATTTCCTGCCCTGGAAAAAATATATCACCACAGAACAATGGGTGAAAGATGCTGCCACGGATTGGAACGACCAGTCGTGGCTGTGCTTTGCGCAGTTGGCTGACAACATTGATATGGATAAAGAAACAGAGAGGATAAAGAACGTGGTGATGGCGCATAGAAATAAGGCGGATGGCGTTCAAAGTTCTTACCTGTATCCAATGGATAAATGGCATTTGTACAGCGAGTTTAAAGATGGAACACCCACGGGAGGCCCCATACAGTTCGTATGGCTGTTTTCCATCATCGGCGTATTTGTGCTGCTGCTTGCGTGCATTAACTTTATGAACCTTAGCACAGCACGCAGCGAAAAGCGTGCAAAAGAAGTGGGCATCCGAAAAACAGTTGGCTCGTTGCGCGCCCAACTCATACGCCAGTTTCTAACAGAGAGTGTGCTGGTAGCTTTCGTGTCATTTATATTTTCTATTCTGTTGGTTACCATATTGCTGCCCTTGTTCAATTCGCTCGCCGCTAAAAATATACAACTGCCATGGCGTAGCCCTGCATTCTGGCTTTGCACACTGACATTTACCTGCCTCACCGGCTTGCTTTCCGGCAGCTATCCTGCATTGTATCTATCAAGGTTTGAACCTATAAAAGTATTGAAAGGCACCTTTCGGGCGGGCAGGTATGCTTCGCTGCCTCGCAAGGTTTTGGTGGTGTTGCAATTCACCTTTTCTATTGCATTGATCATTGGTACTGTTACTGTTTTTAAACAAATTCAATTTGCCAAAAACAGACCCATTAATTACAGAAAAGAGGGATTGATATCCGTCGGCGGGGTCACCCAGGGGTTGCCCAACTTTTACGACGCTGTAAGAAATGACCTGTTGGCATCCGGCGTGGTAGATAATATGGCCGGGGCATCAGACGGAACTACCTATCTTGGTGCATGGCGTACTGGATTTAACTGGGCAGGCAAAAACCCGAACACATTGCCAAGCTTTGGTTTCATGCTTATGACGGAGGATTTTGGTAAAACCATCGGCTGGCAAATGAAAGAAGGAAGGGATTTCTCCAAAGATTTTAGTACAGATAGCTTAGCCATGATACTGAACGAATCAGCCGTGAAACAAATAGGCATGAAGAAAGATATTGTGGGGGAGAATATACAGTACGACGGCAAAAATTATCATGTGATTGGTGTGGTGAAGGACATCATCCAGGAATCGCCTTATAAGCCAGTAACACCAATGGTTTATCTGCTCAGCCATACCTGGATAGGCAATGTAACTGTTGCTATAAAAACCGGCGTACCGGTGAAAGATGCATTGGCTAAAATAGAAACGGTGTTTAAAAAATACAACCCCGACCTGCCTTTTAATTATACTTTTAATGATGAAGATTATGCAAAAAAATTTGCAGATGAACAGCGGATCGGCAAACTGGCAACCCTCTTCACTATTCTTGCCATATTTATTTCATGTCTTGGTTTATTCGGCTTATCCTCTTTTGTTGCAGAGCAGCGTAAAAAAGAAATTGGTGTACGCAAAGTATTAGGCGCATCAACTTACGATTTATGGCAAATGCTTTCAAAAGAGTTTGCATTGCTGGTAATTATTTCCTGTTTTATTGCCATACCGTTAGCATGGTATTATTTAAATAATTGGCTGCAGCAATACGATTACAGAACATCTACATCGGCTTGGGTATTCGTTGTGTCAGGGGTCGGCGCATTGGTTATAACATTAATCACTGTGAGCTTCCAGGCAATAAAAGCGGCGCTTGCAAACCCGGTGAAGAGTTTGAGAACAGACTGATCCGTGTTAATTCAGCTTACTCCCTATTAGATGTCTTCGCATAAGTATTTGCGAAACAACCCCTTGCGTTTACAGCATTCACGGAGTATTTAGTATAACTTTGTTATTAGACTACCCCCGAAAGACTCGAAAAAAGGAAAATATGTCAATAACAAAAGAATCGGAATTATTTGGAATGCAAAAAGCAAGTGAAGCTGTTGCATACACATTAAAGGAAATGATTAATTATGCACAACCCGGCATGAGCACAAAAGAGCTTGATGAGTTTGGCGCCGGGATCCTGTCCGGTTTTGGAGCAAAATCAGCGCCATATCTGACATACGGGTTCCCGGGCTGGACATGCATAAGTGTCGGCGATGAATTTTGTCACGGAATTCCCAGGGACAACCGTCTTTTAAAAGAGGGAGATCTTATAAATATTGACGTTTCTGCCGAACTTGCCGGGTTCTGGGCCGATAATGGAGGTTCCTTTGTCCTTGGAGAAGATGTCAATCAACACCAAAAATTAGTCGACACTTCAAAAAATATTCTGCGTAACGCAATCAGCAATATAAAGGGAGGAGTAAAAATAGCAGATATTGGCCATCTGATGGAAACAGAAGCAAAAAAACATGGTTACAAGGTTATAAAAAACCTGGGGGGCCATGGCATCGGACGGGGCCTCCACGAAGATCCTGCTGAATTGTTGAACTATAAAAACCGCTTTGACCAGAGGAGATTTAAGAAGAATTCAGTCGTAGCAATAGAAACGTTTATTTCAACATCATCTACATATGCAGTGGAGCTAAAAGACGGATGGACGATGGTCGGCAACAAGGGGGGATATATGGCGCAACATGAACATACGATCGTTGTCACCAATGGAAAGCCTATAATACTAACGGAAATGAATGGAATATTTAATTAAATTTCCCGGCGCCGTTCCTGAGATGACTTCTCTACTCCCGAACGCGAAGAGAATGCCTGACCAGTGGAAAATGATAAATTTGAAAATAAATTTTGAAATGACCGAACGGTCATTTATCTTTGTGTTCTCAAATGAACTATATGAGCAAAGGGGAACAAACACGGCAAATGATCATCGAAAGGTCGGCGCCTATCTTTAACAAAAAAGGAATAGCAGCCACGGCAATGAGCGATATAATGGATGCGACTAAACTTGCCAAGGGCAGCCTTTATGTTCATTTTGACAACAAGGATGTCCTGGCCGAGGCCGCGGTAGATTTTAACCTGGAACTCCTATCAAAAAAACTCATGTCGGCCATCAGCCAATTCGACAATCCAAAAGAAAAGCTTTTCGCATACATCGACGCCTACCGCAACCCTATCGACCCTCCGGTGATTGGTGGCTGCCCAATGCTTAATTTCGGAATGGAAGCCGATGATCAGATTGAAACCGTACGTGAACAGGTGGCGGCCATGGTGAATAAAAGCCAGCAATTAATTATTGATATCATTGCAAAAGGGATCCGGCAAGGCATTTTCAAGCCCGACTGGAACTATAAGGAATTCGCCACATTGATGTTCGCAACGATCGAAGGCGGCATCCTGATCAGCAGAACCACCCGGAAGACAGACAAAATGGCCATTATCAACCGCAACCTAAAAAAAATGATCGAGGCTCAATTGCTTTGATTTTTTTTACCCAAAACGTGACCGATCGGTCATTTATATAACCCAGGAAATCATCACCCACCCAAAAAATAAACAAACCTAAAAAAATATAAAATGAAAAAGGTTAAACGTTTACTTGTAAATGCAGCCGTCACCGGTGCATTAGTAATGCAAATTGCCTTAGGCTACGCACAAAGTGGCCCTTTAGTTACACAGGGGGCAGACCATTCAATACGTCCGTTCAAAATACATGTTCCCCAAACAAAGATCAATGATCTGCGTCACCGCATTTCAGCAACAAAGTGGCCCGAACGCGAAACCGTCGGGGACCAGTCACAAGGAGTGCAGCTTGCCACAATGCAAGCGCTCGCCCTCTATTGGGAAAAACAGTACGACTGGCGAAAAGTGGAAACAAAGCTGAATTCCTTTCCACAATTTATCACAACAATTGATGGGGTAGATATTCATTTTATTCATGTTCGTTCCACCTATCCCAATGCCTTACCCATCATTATCACGCACGGATGGCCCGGCTCTGTTATTGAGCAGCTAAAAATCATTGGCCCGCTCACCGACCCTGTTGCCTATGGCGGAAAGGCGGAAGACGCTTTTGATGTAGTGATCCCTTCACTCCCGGGCTACGGTTTTTCAGGCAAGCCCACAGCCACAGGGTGGGAACCTGTCCATATAGCAAAAGCCTGGATAGAACTGATGAGGCGGCTTGGGTACAAAAGATACGTGGCGCAAGGCGGGGATTGGGGTAATGCCGTCTCTGAGATAATGGCGCTGATCGCACCTCCGGAATTACTCGGGATCCATACCAATATGCCTGCCACCGTCCCGGCAGAAATTTCAAAAGCGCTCGCATCAGGTGATCAGCCGCCGGCAGGCTCCTCGGCCGATGAAAAGAATGCTTACCAGCAACTCGGCTTTTTCTACAGCAAAGGCCTCGGCTACGCCAACGAAATGGGTCTTCGCCCACAGACGCTGTATGGTATCGAAGATTCTCCCATAGGCCTCGCAGGCTGGATATTAGATCATGATGCACGAAGCTATGCGCTCATTGCACGCGTTTTCAACGGACAAAAAGAAGGCCTCACCCGCGATGATATCCTGGACAATATTACACTATACTGGCTTACAAATACAGCCGTCTCTTCGGCCCGCCTTTATTGGGAAACCTTTCAGCTTCCAAAAGCCGGCTTTTTTGATCCGAGGAACGTGACCATCCCGGTTGCCGTAAGCGTTTTCCCCGATGAGATTTATGCAGCTCCAAAAAAATGGGCAGAGAAAGCGTACCCCAAACTTATCTATTATAACAAACTTGAAAAAGGAGGCCATTTCGCAGCCTGGGAACAACCCCAGCTTCTTACAACGGAACTTCGCGCCGCGTTCAAATCGCTCCGTTGATCTTCAATATTTTAAACCACGTAGATTGGCTCATACTTTTGAGTGAAATTATGGACCGCCCCCGGAAATCACCCGAAAGTATGAGCCCCAGTTGCCCCAGGCTGCTAATTTTACATACATGATCTCCAACACCAGGAAACTGATAAAAAAAATCAACATATGAAAAGAGTCATCGGCCTCGGCGGTATCTTCTTTAAATGCAAAGACGTGGAACAACTAAAAACATGGTATGGGAAACACCTTGGATTACAAATAGGCGATTTCGGGACAACCTTTGAATGGCGCCAGGTGGAAGATCCCGCTAAAAAAGGGATCACGGTCTGGAGTCCGTTTGGGGCGTCGACCACTTACTTTGAGCCCTCCCCAAAAGAGTTTATGATCAATTATAGGGTGGCAAATATTGAATGGGTCGTCCAACAACTAAAAGCCGAAGGCGTGACCATTCTTGACGAGATTCAAAGTTTTGACTATGGAAAGTTTGTCCATATACTGGATCCCGAAGACAACAAAATTGAATTGTGGGAGGCAAATGACGTTGGATTTGAGTAGATAGTCCGGCGCCCCTTATTTCTTCACCAATGTCAGCACCTCCCCATTCTGCAATTTTATGTAGTATATCCCTTCTGCAAGACTGCTCACATCTACATCCTGTTGCTGGTAGGAAATAGTGATCATTCTGATCAGCCCGCCGGCTCCATCAAACAGCAGTGCCTGTGTTCCCAGCAGCCGATTGTCTCCAATCACCAATTGCGTACCTGCATAGGCAGGATTGGGCTGTAGCTGAGAGGCCCGGATATTCTGTCCGCCACTCAGGGCAATAACCTTACTATAGGTAAAGTGGTCGTCCATATCGATCATCTTTAGCCGGTAATACGCCGGTCCGGCGGCCGGGTGCGTAAAAGAATAAATATGGCTCCCGCTCCCCATCGCAAGGACGCTCCCTACGGATGAAAACCCGCTGCCATCCGTACTATATTCTACCTCAAACAAACGTGTATTTTGTTCGTCGGCGGTTTGCCATTTCAATATGTCCACCCCGTTCATCCGGATTCCGCTAAAACCCAATAGCATCAGGGGCAATGGATTATTTACAGGACTGGCCAGTGTAAATCTGCTGAAATGAGGAATGCCGTTTTTGGTAACCTGGTCTTTTACAGGATCGTTGTTGTCGACTCCCAGGTTATTCCAGGATAGTCCGTTATCCTCACTGGTCCATAGGGTCAATTCGCTCTTAGTCCTGCCGGCCAGCTCTCCGTCAAAATAGGAGAAATTGAAGGTGGCATTCAGCCCGCTATTGCCAGCAGGAGGGGAAATATCATAATAACGGTGGATACTAAGTCCGCCATTGGCGCTGGTCTGCTGCTGATGCCCCCGTTTTATCGTAAGCGTTCCCATACTGGCCGAACTGGTAATAACCAGACCAAGATCACCGGGATTAAAAAGATTGGGTCCATTAAATACAGCAGTTTTGTCGACGGTCCCCGTCGTAGCCGTGATCCTGCTGCCATTGGTTTCTCCGTTAAGCGTACCGCCGGCGCTGCCCAGGTCCAGCACATAACTTTGCAGGTCGAAGATCCCGTTAATAAAACTGACTATCCCGTCAGCCGCCATATTGGAAGCCAGTTTTACGCCGGCCGTATCATTGATATCCATGCTATACAGCTTATTGCCCCCCATATTTATCACCTGGCCGAACTTCCCGTTCAGCAGCAGCTTCCCTGTACCCTGGATATTTACATTGCTGATCACATCCTTCTGCACCGATACATAATCACCTCCGGGTATATACAGTATCGTGTTGTTTACGTTAAGCTGCGCCCGCAGGGCGCCGGCAATGCAGATCTGCCAGGTGATCAGAAGGACGACGATCTTATTCATTTGTCAATGGGTGTTTATAAAATTCCGCAAATTGGCCACCTCGGTAAAGCCCGCCCCTCCGTTGGAGCTTTTATATACATGCAGCCCCTTTGCAACCGCATACACAATATTGCTATTGGAAGGAGCCACCTCGATGTCCATTACATCATTATCCAGGTGCAGGGAAGATCCGCTAAAAGCCAGTGTCGCGGTATTCATCCCGTCGGACGAGCGATAGATATCTGAATAAATGGCAAACACCACGGCATTCGGATTGTTGCCAACGATCCGGATAGGCCCATTACCTGCCTGTGCGGTTTGGACCCAGGTGGCCCCACTGTCCGTTGACCGGATCGTCCTGAGCGGGATGCCGTAAGAGTCGTTGTTTACATACAGATACCGCTGATCGGCTGATACATCAAACATAGATCCGTTGAAGGGGCTGCCCAATACGATACTGTCAAACAGCAACCGCTTGACCGTACCATTCCCGGAAGCCACAAAAAGCCCCGATGGCTGCGATGAAGCATCGGTGGTACTGCTGGCGCCCAGACTGTACACCGAAAAAGTATTGTTGGATACCCGGATCTTGATCTCCCACCAGTTGTTAATATTCGCCGGGGCCGTATTGTAAAAGGGCTGCCACCTGCCGCCGCCATTGGTTGACGAAAAGAGCCCGCCGGAAAAAAGCTGTCCCTGATTGTTGCGATTGGTGCTCCGGCCTCCGGCGATGCCGGCAAGACAGATCTGTGGGTTGAATGGAGAAAAAGCTACTGAATTAGCGGCCCCGCTGGTAAGCCCGGTATCGATGCCCATCCAGTGGTTTCCACTGTCGTTGCTCATATAAACCCCATCGCCATGCCAGCCAGGTACACCCGGCCCGGAATTAGTCGCCATCAACAGATGCGCAGGATTGGCAGGGTCGATAGCAATCGAATAGATCTCAGGATATTCCTCACAATGATGGATGCCATTACGAAGCCACTGCCAGTTATTGCCGCCATCGGTACTCCGGAATACGCCATTCCCTTCGCTGCCGACATACAACACCAGTGGATTACCGGGATCGATAGCCAGCGAACGGAATGGATTATCATGATCATTCCCGTTCTCCCCGACCGCAGGTCCTTTTATGATCGAAGTATCCGCAAAATTCCCCCCACAGGTAAAGACAGGCGCACCTCCTCCGGCAGGACCGTTCTCATGATCGCGTTTGCAACCACCATCTATAAACAGCATTCCCAACAGACAGAAAACCAGGCCGCCCGGGAACAAAGACAATTTAATCTTCATAGTATACTCATTGTAATCTGAATAGCGGGAAAAAATTACTGTTCGATCAACACCCCCGAGATAGTAGTAAAGTTGGTGGGGGTGGTTTGTATGCTTATATTATTGAAACTGGCCGTAACCTTGCCATTGGATAGGGTGACATTTACCGTTCCGCCGCCAGAGGAAGCCCCCGCGATACCCATTGAAGACGCCGGACCCGAGATCAAACCAATAGCGCAATGCAGGCTGTCGATTGTGCCCGAAAAAGCATTCACCACCCCAAACGACTGATTGGAGGTCGGCATATGTCCAAATACGAGCTCCACTTTCAGCTGTGGCTGGACCGCCGTATCATACGCAATCAGCGTATGTGCGGGTGTTGAGGGAAAGCCTGTGGAAGTGGCGGTATACGATTGGTTGTTGAACGTCCAATGCGATACGGCCGGCCCGCTGCTGCTTTTTTTACAGGAAGAGACAACCATTGCCGTCAATCCGGCCGCCACTACAAAAATGAATCGATGTTTACTCATAAGGTGAATTTTAAAACGTTAGAAATTTTTTGACAAGAGCGACCAATGCCCCTGCAGATAGATAAGAGTTACAATATCTCCGAATTGGAGCGTGAGATCCCCCGAAATGCTGAACTGATTTACAAATGCACTTCTTGAGTCCGCATTTTTTAAAGTAATCGGCCTGACAACGGCGTTATAACAAACCACAACACGCCCTGCTACCCCACCCGCAAACCCCGTCACCGTAATAGGTGAAGTGGACGATCCGTCGTCCTGTAAATAGACCAGCGTACTATTGGGCAATAGCCAATTATCATTGACGGTGCCGTCGGCAAAGGTTGCCAGGGCATACTTTAATACCGTAGCCTGGTTCATATCTGTAATTCCATTCAGGTTGATGGAGCCGGTGGGTTGCGAGGGTACAATAGACTGCGTCGTAATATTGACCAGGTTGGTACCCAGCGAATTGCTGAATATATTGAAATTGTCCGTTCCGCTCCCCCCTCCGTTCGACGCAGCCACGGTAAAGGAGTTGCCATTGCTGTTCTTGAACATGAGCCTGGAAAAATCCGCATTACTTTGCTCCGCCAGGATATTGGGGACAGCCGTCGTGCTGGGAGAATAGACATGCACGGCGGCAGCCGGAGCCTGTGTTCCAACCCCCAGATATCCGTTGCCCGTATTAGGCATCAGGGAGAATGAGGTATTACTGTACCAGGTAGAAGTGCTGGGATATTGCGCAAATGACATGGCCTGGCTGCCGGTTCCGATGGCAAGACCGTTGCCGGAAAAAATACTCGGAACATTGCCTATCTGCAGCCAGTTATTCTGGCTGGTAGTCCCCGCGACACCTATCTGTCCATTGCCGTTAATAGAAAAATAAGTACTGTAGAATGGGACGCCACCGTAACTGATGTTAAAAAAATCAGTAGGAGCATTGCCCGTAATCGCGCCTCCGACATTCCAGTTCAAAAGGTGATTTGAATTCCCAAGATATATTTGCGGGAAGCTATTAGTGCCGCTGTCTTGAAGGGCAAGCATAGGGTAGGCTGCACTACTAATCCCTCCAACTTGCAGTCTGGCAAAAGTCGCAGTCGTCCCGATACCCACCCCTTGTTGCGCACAGGCGCCCGCTACCGCAGTCAGCATCAGCAATAAGTTCAATAGCTTTTTATTCATGGTTATTAGTATATTGAGGTTACCTTTATCTCTCTGCTTTGAGCCAGCATCTCAGGACAATTCCTTACCTTCATGCTTACCCCTCTTTTTGCGCTGTAAAGTTTTAATATTATCCATTGGGGTACAATCCCGAAAATGGGGGGTATAAACAAAGAAAGGATATTGCCACAACAGCCATTAATTAATTAAAAATCAGCGGCATTGCTCCCAAAACACTTATTGTTTACAGTCTTTCTTTTCTGCATATTGGGCGGCGGACAGGCGCAAAACCACCCGTTTACCATTATCGATTCCCTACAGCAAGCTTTACAGCATACCAGGGATCCTACCCAGACAACCATCCTGCTGAGCCAGCTAAGTCTATTCGTCTCCGAAAGCAACCCCGACAGCGGCCTGGCCCTCGCCAATAAAGGCATTTCCATCGCCCGCAGCCGCCATAACGACACCACCCTCGCCTCCTGCCTCAGTTCCAGAGGATGGGCCTGGTTCAGACTCGGCAAAAACGATTCAGCTATCAACAACATCACCCAATCCGTCGCCATCTTCAGGAAATACAACAGTATAACCAAAGAATGCAAGTCCCTTCTCAACCTCGCTGCCGTATACGACGAAGAAGACAACAATCAAAAAGAACTGGACTGCCTGATGACTGTATTACCGCTGGTAGACAGCTTCTCCAATCCCTTTATAAAACTCAATGCCTTTATTAATATCGGGAATGTATATTACAAAACGGGGGATATCCGCAAGGCAATGGACTATCTGCAAAAAGGGATCCATCTCTCCGTCACTTTGCATCACGACGAATACCTGACCGACGCAATGGTCACGCTCGGTATCCTTTACAACAGCCTGCACCAGTATGACAATGCTTTATCACAATTCCGCAATGCTTTGGCGGCCAATACCCGGATCAACAATACCAACGGACAGGCAATTTCCAGCGAAAACATCGGCGACGTCTACTATAATCGGGCCACAGAGAACAATACCCTTTTTTTTGCAGACTCAGCTTTGCACTATTATCAACAGGCAGCCGCCATTTTCAAAACCTTTGGCAACCAAAATGATATTGCCTACGAAGAGCTGAACATCGGTAAGGCACTCTCATTATTAAACGAAAAGGACAAGGCGATCCGGAAATTAACTGCCGCCCTCTCCGTGTTTAAAACAGGAAATGCTTATAACCACGCCTATGAGGCGACAAGTGGGCTGAGCGCCATTTACGCACAGCAACAACAATTTGAAAAGGCCTTTGAATACCTGCGCCAGTCCGAAACCTATAAGAACATCATCGACTCCTTAAATGAAAAAAAATCCATCAACAATCTTCTTATTAAATACGAAACAGACAAAAAAGAACAGGACATACAGCTCCTCAATGCGCAACAGGTCATCACCGGAAAAAAACTACAACAAAACCGGCTGGTCCTGTTTTTTTCATTCGGCATCATTGCCCTGATCCTGGTTGCGGGGATTGCCATACTGAAGCAATATCGCACCAGACAACAATTGAAAGACATGCAAATGCGGAACCGTATAGCCGGCGACCTGCACGACGACATTGGAAGCTCCCTCAGCAGCATTTACCTGTTAAGCAATATGGTACAGCAAAAAAACTCCGGCCCATCCTATCAGAACGCGCTGCAGAAGATCAGTCATAACGCCAAAGAAGTGATGGACAAAATGAACGATATCGTATGGGCCATGAAGCCCGGCAATGACGACGGCAGCAGTCTGCAGGAAAAACTGGAGAAGCTGCTCCAGATTCCCGTGGATGCAGGCCTGGAAGTACAATCCGATATAGATGACAGGCTATCCGGGATAAAATTGACAATGGACACCCGCAGGAATATCTTATTGATATGCAAGGAGGCGATCAACAATGCCTTAAAACATGCGCAAGCCACCCATATTTCTCTTTCCTTGTCCGTTACGACGGAGGGCATTGTCATAAATATTGCTGATAATGGGATAGGTTTTGACATACGATCCGCCAGCTTCAACAACGGCATGGACACAATGGCTCAGCGCGCCCGTGACTGCGGCGGCAGCCTCAACATACAATCCACTCCGGGACAAGGCTGCATAGTACGGGTCCAAATCCCTCTCCCCAAAATTCGGTATGCGCTGCTGCGCTTTAATTAATACCTTTAATTTTTATCAGCCCTTCTATGGATACAGCCGATAAAATACGCGTTTTGATCTTTGAGGACAACGAACATTTTGCCGACTCGCTGGAGATACTCCTCGATCAATCAGATAACTTCATGTGCGCCGGTGTTTGTAAAAACGCCAAAAGGCTAAAGTCGGACATCACCACCGCCCGTCCCGGGATTATATTGATGGATATTGAAATGCCCGGGGTCAGCGGCATTGAGGCCGTATTGCTATCCAGGAATTATTTTCCCGGCATCCCCGTCCTGATGCTCACCGCCTTTGATGACGATGAAAAAATCTTTCAATCCCTTCGCGCAGGCGGCTCGGGGTATATAGTAAAAAGCGCCACGACAGAACAATTGCTCCAGGCAATCATCGATGTATACCAGGGGGGTAGCGCATTTTCCCCGGGGATTGCCCGTCGCATTGCCAACTTCTTCCAGCAGGAAGGCAAAAACAGTCTTCACGAAAAGCTAACGCCAAAGGAAAAGGAAGTTCTACAACACCTCGTCAACGGGAAAAGCTACAAACTAATCGCAGCCGGCATGTCCATCAGTTTTGAAACCGTCAAAAGTCATATTAAAAATATTTATACTAAATTACACGTCAATAACAATACAGAAGCTGTCGCCAAAGCCCTTAGGGATAAATTAGTTTGATCAAAACAGACGATGCGGGCCCCTCAACGTAAAAAGGATACAACTTCCGTGGATTAGTATTACCGGCAAGCCCCCTTTTAATCCGAACTTTACATCATAATTAAAGTATCAAAAAAATGAAAAAGACAATTTTTATTACGGGTGCAAGTACAGGTATAGGGAAGGCGACTGCAAAGTTCTTCCAATCAAAGGGGTGGAATGTTATCGCTACGATGCGGAATCCGGGAAATGAAACGGAATTATCCGGACTGGAGAATGTTTGGGTGACCAAACTCGATGTGCTGGACCTGGATTCTATCAAACAGGCAGTAAACGAGGGTATTCAGAAATTTGGTAAAATTGATGTATTGGTCAACAACGCCGGTTACGGCGCCTACGGCCCGTTGGAGTCCTTTCCAAGAGAGAATATCGTTCGTCAGTTTAACACCAATGTGATTGGGCTTTTAGATGTCACCAAAGCATTGTTGCCTCATTTTCGTCAGAATAAAAGCGGCATCATCATTAACATTTCTTCTATTGGGGGTAAAGTAACCTTCCCGCTGGGCGCTTTATACCACGGGACCAAATTTGCGGTTGAAGGCATTTCTGAATCCTTGAGCTATGAGGTCGAAGAATTTGGCGGGAAAGTAAAAATTGTTGAACCTGGTGCGATTGCCACCGATTTTGCGGGTCGTTCATTCGATTTCACCAACGATACAACCCTTGCCGAATATCAACCGATAGTTGGGAAATTAATGGCGGCAACGCAAACCATGTTCACCAATGCCGCTCCCGCAAGTGTGGTTGCCGGCGTAATCTACGAAGCCGCTACCGATGGAAGCAATCAACTGAGATATACTGCGGGCGAAGATGCAAAAATAATAATAGCAAACCGCAAGCAGGCAGATGACGCATCTTTTATTGCAGGAATACGAGCACAATTAGGACTTTAATCTCTTTGTTTAAACACATTCTTTTGGGCCCAAAAGAAATTTAATTATGAGCGAATTTGTCCATTTGCAAAAGGTTTCAGATCTATTCAAACTATTCCGGCTGGATACGAACATCCAGCATCCCCTGATTGCCGTTATAGATTTTAGCAAGGTAGATGACCACGTAGTAGAGGCGACAAAAGTTTCTGCGGACTACTACTGCATAATATTCAAGAACTATAACAAAAATTATATAAAATACGGTCGCAAAATCGTTGATTTTCAGGATGGCAGTCTGATCTGTATGGCCCCTAACCAGGTGATCGAAATGGACTACGATATAGAGGTGTCAGAAAACATGATGGGTTGGGGTGTATTCTTCCACCCTGATCTGATCAGAGCCACCCCGTTGAATGACCACATACAGAACTATAACTTTTTCTCTTACGAAATATCAGAAGCGCTTCATCTGTCGGAAAAAGAAAAACAAATCTTATATGATTGTGTAATAAAAATCCAGACGGAACTACAGGAAAATATAGATATACATAGCCAGGCCATCATTGTTTCCACGCTTGAACTGCTTTTAAATTATTGCTCCCGGTTTTATGGACGGCAATTTATTACGCGAAAAAGCTCCAACAACGCCGTGGTGGTTCAGATTGAAAAGATCCTGAGCGAATATTTTAAGAGAAAGGATATAAGTGAAAAAGGTCTGCCTACAGTAAAACATCTGGCAGAGCAGGTGAATTTGTCACCTGGATATTTGAGTGACTTACTCAAAAAAGAAACAGGCAGGAACACCCAGGATCACATACATTTTTATTTGATCGAGGAAGCAAAGAATATCCTGTTAAATACAAATAGATCTGTTGGTGAAATAGCGTACTCATTAGGGTTTGAATATCCCCAATACTTTAATAAACTCTTCAAGAAAAAAACAGGAAAAACACCGGTTGAATTCAGAAGTATGAGCTGAATTTGCCAGGATGATAACATTTTTTTCACATTAGCGATGGGTATTGCAGGCCGCGGCGATCCTCTATATGATAAACCCCCATCAAATGGACAACAGAAGAGATTTTTTGAAGAAAGCGGCCCTCCTTTCCGGTGCAGCTGGCTTATCAGGTGCGCTTCCTTCCTCTATCCGGAAAGCTTTCGCCATCAATCCGGACCCCGGCACCACCTGGCTGGATGCAGAGCATGTTGTGATCCTGATGCAGGAAAACCGGTCTTTTGACCATACTTTCGGCACTTTGAGGGGAGTTAGGGGTTTCAACGACCCAAGAGCCATCCGTCTGCCGGATCAGAACCGCGTCTGGCTACAGACTGACGAAAAGAACAATACATACATACCATTCCGCTATAACCTCAAGGATACAAAGATCACCTGGATGAGTTCCCTGCCCCATCGCTGGGAGGACCAGTCGGATGCCCGCAACCATGGGCGCCATGACAAATGGCTGGAGGTAAAAAAATCCGGTAATCCCGAATACAGGGCCATGCCCCTTGCAATGGGATATTATAATAGAGAGGATGTCCCATTCTATTATGCGCTGGCTGACGCTTTCACCGTTTGCGACCACTATTTCTGCTCGTCATTGACCGGGACTACTCCCAACAGGCTTTACCACTGGACAGGGACCATCAGAGAGAAGCCGGACATACATTCCAAAGCCAATGTCAGGAATAGTGACGTAGATTTCTGGCAATGGGCGTCCTGGGCTACTTTTCCCGAAAGATTGGAGGCGGGTGACGTCTCCTGGAAGATCTACCAGAATGAACTTAGCCTGGACAAGGGACTGCCATTCGAAGAACAGGAATGGCTCTGTAATTTCACCGATAACCCGATCGAGTGGTTCCGGCAGTTCAATGTCCGCTATTCCAAAGGGTATTATTCCTGGCTACAGGATCAAAAGGAGAAGCTGCCGGGCGCAATCGCCGAAATGAAGAAAAAATTAGAAACCTTTTCCGGCACTGCGGATGAAAAAAGGGAGCTGATGGAATCCCTCGCCGATGCAGAGGAACTGCTCCCCAATGTGATCGCGGACCTAAAGAATTGGCCGCCGGAGGGGTATGAAACTTTGTCTCCGCTGTCAAAAAGCCTGCATGAAAAGGCATTCACCGTCAACAGCAAGGACCCTCATTTTCATGAGCTGATGACACATACATATATGGATGGCGCCGACGAAAGATCCGTCCGTATCCCCAAAGGGGATGTCTTACATCAGTTCCGCGAAGATGTAAATAATGGACAGCTGCCGGCGGTTTCCTGGATCGTGGCTTCGGCAAGGTTTTCCGACCATCCCGGAGGCCCCTGGTATGGGGTATGGTATCTCTCCGAAGTGATCGATATTCTTACAAAAAACCCGGAAGTATGGAAGAAAACAATATTTATCCTCAACTATGATGAGAACGATGGTTACTTCGATCATATTCCTCCGTTTGTAGCGCCCAACCCTCACTTCCCCAACAGCGGCAAAGCGTCCACCCACATCGACACCCATGTCGAGCATGTAGCCGCCTGGCAGGAAATCGAGCGCGGGAAGGGGCAGCCAGGCAATGAAGGACGGACTGGACCCATCGGGCTTGGTTATCGTGTGCCGATGATCGTTGCCAGCCCATGGAGCCGGGGGGGAGCAGTTTGTTCGCAGATATTCGATCATACAAGCGTACTGCAGCTGCTGGAGAAGTTTTGCAGTCACAAGACAGGCAAAAAGATTGAAGAGACGAATATCACCGCCTGGAGAAGGACGGTATGTGGTGATCTGAGCGCCTGCTTCAAACCCTATCACGGGGAGACATTGCCCCACCTGCAGCCTGTCGGAAGAGAAGATCATATGGAACTGATCACGAATGCCAGGTTCAAGCCCCCGATACCGGCATTCGTGCCTTTGTCGCCCTCCGGGATTGCAGCTGTCAACAAAGACCCTCGTACGTTCCCGCTTATGCCGCAGCAGGAAAAAGGTATTCGTCCGTCGAGGCCATTGCCTTATCAACTGTATACAGGCGGGCTCCTGAGCAAAGACAAAAGAACTTTTTCAGTTTCCTTCCATGTATCAAAAGAGGTGTTCCGGGATACAGCCGCCGGCTGCCCCTTTATCGTTTATGCAACGGGTACCTGGAAAGATGGCCCCTGGCATCCCGGCCTTCCTGGTAAGGATCTGCATTGGTCGCCGGTCCGTGAGATGCGTGTATGGAATTATACTGTGGCTGCGGGAGATACCCTGTCCGATAGTTGGGACCTGGCTGATTTCGACCTGGCCGCATACCACCTGGAAGTATACGGGCCCAACGGTTACTATAGGGCGTTTGGCGGAAACGCAGCCGACCCCGCCCTGGAGATCGCCTGCGAATATCAAAGGAGCAGGCTACTCAGACGACAGTTGACGGGAAACATTCAATTGGAAATAACCAACCGTAACAAGGAACTGCATACCATCGTGACAATCACGGACAACGCATATGGGGGCGAGGTAATACGAAGGACATTGGGTAAGGCCGGAACGCAGGGTGCGGAGGATATTGTCGTCATCGACTGTAGCAAAAGTTTTGGATGGTATGATGTGACCGTCCGCGTCACGGGTAATGGCGTGTTTGAAAGGAGATTTGCCGGCCACGTGGAGACGGGTAAGGAAAGCTTCAGCGACCCGCTGATGGGACAGGTGGTATAGAGCCTGTTAAAAGACCTGGCATCAGGGGTTTATTTTAAGACACGGTATTATTTCAATATACCCATGATCGCCTCTCCAATGGCTTGCAGCAGCTCCCTATCCGGCACTTTACCTTTCTCTTCGGACGGGATCCGCGCCCTGTAATTCCCCTCCTCATCCTGTTCAAAAATGACAAGCGTCCCGTCTACTTTCACATGGAACGCATGCGCATACCGTGATTGCTGTAGCGTGGCCTCAAACTCATATTGCACGGTCTTATAGACGACGGGGATAAAAAATATTTCTTCCATGATTATGGCCTTTTAAACTTCAAGGGCTCGAGGACACGCATCAGTCTGTGCAAACTTATATCATAAGGATCATCAGCCGCCAAAGGCTTTGAAACAACTATTCTGAATGGCGCAAATGCACTCACATCCGGATTAGCCCTGATCCCAGTGTCAGGATTTACCTCCCTCGGATAAATTTGAACATATGGGGCAGCCGTATGAATATCTGCGTATGCATATTCGGTAAGACCCATAGGATCATCATAATCGCAACACAACAGTTTTCTCAATGCATCCATATCATGTGGGTAAAAGTCAGTAAGCTTCGCCTTTAACGCACCTCCGGAAAAATGGGCTTCGATATGTCTTCGTTCCACTATCCCATATCCATAGTCGGAAATACCAGGGACGCCCTGACAATCTGAACGGGTAGGCGTCGGCAGACCGAAGGAAGTATAGTCCCCGTTATAGAAAAGATAGTACGCCTTGGCGCCGTGTGTGGCTTCATTATGCTTTAACTTTTCCCACTGCTGGGGGCTTTTCTTCTTTATTCGCAGATCTTTATATACCCCCTGGTGGTTCATTACTTTTGCCTGCAGGGCAAACCAAATAAACTTGCCTGTAGTCTGTTCGACAAAAAGATCAATATCGGCTCCATACACCGACTCTTGCTTAGCATGATAAATAGCCACATTGGAAAGGTGATTTACATCACAATACTCCGTCAGCTTATAGATCAGTAAATCCGTAATCCCGATCTCGGCCAATTTTAATTTGTACTTAAATACATTGGTCAAAAGATCAAAAAGCTCCGGCGCCTCGCTTTTAATAAACGTACAGGGCATAAAATATAATTTATTCTCCCTCCGGGTCAGCCACATCTGTTTCTGCCACCCGGCCGACCTGCCCGTCCTCCAGACGTACCTTTATCCCTCTTGAATGATACGCGGCGGACGTCAGGATATCCTTTACAACACCATATGTCAGTTTCCCGCTTCGCTGGTCCTTCTTAAGTACGATTGCAACCTCCAGCCCGGGGTAAATATCTTTTCTATATTGACCGCTCATTTGCTGCAATATTAAGCCTTCGTCCTGAATTTCCGTTATCGTTGTGGAATGACTATCTTCCGTCCGCATCCGCCCATGGCTTTGTAGGCCATCTTACGAAAGCCTCCATGGCCGCATAAGCCGTTAAGCCCAACTGCTGGTATAACCTCGCCGTATTGGCGTTCCTATCCTCTGCACGCTGCCAGAACTCGCGGCTGTCGCTTCCCTGGAAAGGGACCGTATCCTTCTGCGATTGGTGAATAAAAATGCCGAAACGTTTTTTCCTCACCTGGTCCGGGCTCATCGGGACAGCCATTTCGATCTCGTCGATATCCCACTCCTGCCAGGCGCCCTTGTACAGCCATACCCAGCAGTCTTTCAGCCAGCCGTCCCCTTCGGACTTCAATCTGCGCAGAGATTCGAAGACGATATCAAGACAGACCTTGTGCGTACCATGCGGGTCCGCCAGATCGCCCGCGCAATACACCTGGTGAGGCTGCACCTTGCGCAACAATGATATCGTCAATTGAATGTCCTCTTCCCCCATCGGCCTTTTCTCTATCGTGCCCGTCTCATAGAATGGCAGATTCATGAAATGCACCCGCTCATCCGGTATGCCGACATAGCGGCAGGTGGCCCTGGCTTCACAGCAGCGGATCAGTCCCTTGATCCGGCGGATTGCCGGCGTATCCTTCCCGCCGGGCTGCTTTTGTTGCAAAAATGCCCTCGCTTCCTGCAATATCCGGGAAGACTCCCCACTGTCGATACCCGACAGATCTTCAAATCCTACGGCAAAATCCAGGAAACGCGTGACGAACTCGTCGGTCACCGCTATATTGCCGGAGGTCTGATAAGCCACATGTACCTCGTTTTCCTGGTCGTGCAAACGCATGAAGGTACCACCCATGGAAATAATGTCGTCATCTGGATGGGGGGAAAATATCAGACACCGTTTGGGATAGGGCAGACTGCGTTCAGGGTGCGAGGGTAATGACATTCCGGGCCTGCCCGCCGGCCAGCCAGTAATGCTGTCCCTCAACTGGTAGAACACATCCAGGTTGATCTGGTAAGCGTCCCCTTTCTCCACCAGCAGATCGCTCAGTCCATTATCCTTATAATCGCCGTCGGTAAGGCTTAAAATAGGCTTGTGCAGCCGGAGAGCCATATTGACCACTGCCTTACGGACAATGGCCGGCGTCCACTCCACTTCGCCGGTTAGCCAGGGGCTCCGGTAACGGGTCAGCTCCGATGCAGCAGCTTCATCCAGGATAAAATGACAATTTGCATGCTGCTGAAGACAACTGGCAGGCACCTGCTCGGTCACAGATCCCTCCACCACCCTTGCTACAATGCCGGCCTTCTGGCCCCAGGCCATGAGAAGTATCCGGCGGGCATGGAGAATGGAGCTGATCCCCATCGTGATCGCCAGCCGGGGAACGCTTCCCTCATTCCGGAACGCACGGGCATTGGCCTGGCGGGTACTGTCGTCCAGATTTATTAGCCGCGTAAGCGAGAATAGGGAAGACCCCGGCTCATTGAAGCCGATATGACCGTTGTTCCCGATCCCCAGCAACTGCACATCAATGCCACCCGCCGCCACGATCTCCTGCTCATACTGCATACAAGCCCCCTTCACCTTGTCCTTGGGCAATTCCCCGTCCGGGATATGAATATTCGACGGGTCGATATCCACATGATCGAATAAATGCCGCTGCATGAAATACCTGTAGCTGCCCGGCGAAGACCTTGCGATAGGATAATATTCATCCAGGTTGAAGGTGACCACGTTCCGGAAGCTGAGCCCTTCCTCCTTGTGGAGACGCACCAGTTCCTCGTACACCAGCACGGGAGTAGATCCTGTAGCCAGGCCCAGCACGCAACACCGGCCCGATCGCTCCCTTTCACGAATGAGGGCCGCTATCTCCGACGCCACCCGCAGCGATCCTTTTTTCCAGTCCGGGAATATCTCCACAGGTATCTTTTCCATTGAATCCACCATTGCTCAATGCTTTTTTTTATCCGATGGTCCGTCGGCCGCACAGCGAAAACCGATGGTTCCCGCTCTGTCGATGCCCGGGGCCATCAATAGATATTTACCGTATTTATTTACTTCCAGCGCTTGCGGGAAATACCACATAGAGGTCCTGGGTCGGTAATAGCTGCCCCCTTTCAGGATAGCCGAACGGGTATGTATATCCGCATATTCGTCTGTCCATTGCCACACGTTGCCCACCATATCCTTTATACCGAAAGGGCTTACCCCTTCGGGGAAGGCATGCACATCCGAAGGAGGTCGCCTGCTGCGGCCCGTATCCGGCAGCGGCATCCTCGAGCTGTCCATCTTTTCTCCCCACGGATACAGCCGGCCCGTACCACCCTGCGCTGCATACTGCCATTCCCACTCGTGTGGCAGCCGTTTGCCCGTCCAGCGGGCAAAGGCCCTTGCATCCTCGATGGATACCCATGTCACGGGCTTATCGTCCCACCCCCGGGGATAATCCCCCCCCGTCCAGTCCTTCAGGAAATTATGTGGGTCCTCGGGTCGATAATGCGTCGCATCCATGAAGGATTTGAATTGCCTGTTGGTCACAGGATATTCATCCATATAGAAAGAAGATATCCTCATCATATGTTGCTGGTTGCGGGAGGGATGTTTTTCCCAGGGGTGCTGCACCCCCATAGCCGTAGGAAGGTCATCGCCTTCGATCATCACTCCTTTCGATTCGAAAAGGTATTTTTCCGTTCCGGGTATGAATACCATACCTTCGCGGTCCTTGCCAACCTCCATGCTGCCAATAGGCGCGATCCGCTGCTCCAGCGGCGACCAGTCGGCCGGGTAATCCTTCAAAGGCCTGGAGCCACGCATACGCATCTGCGATAACCATCGAAAGAAAGAACTGTCCAATGCATAAGACCTGGCGGCCAGGACAGCCCCATATCCCCGCCCCTCCACACTGAATTCCAGGGTTGCCATGTTTCCCTCGCGCCGGACTGCCAGTTCACGGCCATGCCACAGATCGAAATAACGTAATCCCTCCTCATAGGACACCCGTAGCTGCCTTCCATTGCAATCCGCGCTGTCCCTGTTCACCAGCGTATAGATCCATATGTCGGTCCCGGGGAATAAAGAAGCGAAGACGCCCTTCTGCAAAGTGGGTACATGGGGCCTCCAGCCCGCACTGTTCCATACGCCCGGGAATTGCCGGTAAATAGCCGCAATCCGTTTTATCGCTTCCGCATGACGCTCCGGCACCTGGTTCCAGATACCCCATATGTTCTCCCATGCATTATATCCTACACCGTTGAAAAAAGCATATTGCAGATCATCCGTCTTATCGATGATCCACCTATTAGTCACCTGCACCTGATGCCTCGGTTCCAGCCATTTGGGCGCGCTCACGCCCGGAACGAATGCATATTTCCAGAAATATCCCCAGCTCATCTGGTTCCATTCCGTCATCTTCAGGTCATTGATGGCTACCTCGGGTTGCAATACCAGCGGGTATTCCAGACTGTCGCAGGCATGCAGGAAGTCGTCCGTTACGCCAAACATGGTATCTCCGTTCAATCCGTCCGCGCCAATGGCTTTCATCTCCTGCACCAAGGCCACAGGCATGGGTATACCGATATCATGGGTGCCCCTATCCCAGATCATGATGGGGAAAAATACCCGTACACCTCTCTTTTTAAAATCCATCACCATCTGCCGTACACCCGCCAATCCACCAGGCATGTCGCTCACCAGGTCGAACTGGTTGCGGTCGTCCACGCCGATGTTCGGATAAGTGGGCCAGATCAGCACAGCGTCCAGACCGCCATACCGTCTTTTACAATCGTTGAGGTATCGGTCCACCGTATACTTACGGGTCGACGGATCGTACAGCCAGCGGTCATGTGCCATCACCTGGGCATAGATAAAGCTCCGGGCCGTCCACCCCAGTTCCGGCCGCAGATATACCGTATCGGTATACCTCAATGAATCCCTCACGCGTTTTCTCCATTCCTGCATCGACTTCCACCACTGGCCGTATTGTGAAGGCGCCTCAGGTCCTTTGAACAGCTCTTTCAGGTCCCCCTGCCACTCCGGTTGCTGCCCGTAAACGCTTGCAACCAACAGCAAAGGGAAAATGGCTATGCCCATTTTTTTTATCATATCCATATTTTAATTTAATGTATCCACATGCGCTCGATCTCTTCCAGCGATCTCCCCGCAGTCTCCGGCACCAGCTTCCGTACGATCCAGAGATAAGGAAGGCACATGCAGGCAAAGAGGAAAAAAGTCCCCGCCGGCGACAAGGTCGTCAGCATCCAGGGCGTAAGCTGACCGATCAGATACGTCCCTATCCATAAGGAAAATCCCGCTATCGACATGGCAATACCCCGCACAGCAGTCGGGTACATCTCCGACAGGAGCACCCATATCACCGCGCATATCGAGACTGCACAGCAAAATATATACAAGAGGAAAAAAGTCAGCAAGAGCCCCGCCGGGACCTTCCATTCCTGACCCTTTATAAAATAAAGCCCGATGAGCAATAATGTCACGATCATGCCGGATACCCCATAGTATACCAGCTTCTTCCTCCCTACCTTGTCGATGATCAGCAGCGCCAGTACAGTGGTCAGGGCATTGACCACCCCCACCAATACCTGGTAAAGGAGCGAGTCGCCATCGGACAGCCCGCTATTCCTGAAGATCGTAGGACCATAATACAGCACCGCGTTCACTCCCATGAACTGCCCCAGGATGGCGATAGCCACACCGATCATCAACGCCTTGAAATAAGAGGGCCTGAACAGCAGCCGCAGGTCCGATTGCCGGCCCTCGTCCAATTGCTGCCGCACTTCGTTCGCCCGTACATCCACCTCCCGGGGGTCCCTGTAGATCCGGCCCATGATGGCCAGCGCCCTCCCCCCCTGCCGCTGCGCAATAAGCCAGCGTGGACTTTCAGGTATGAAAAATATGATGAGGAAGAACAGGAAGGCCGGCAGAGATTCCATACCCAGCATCCCCCGCCACGATTCTGTGACAAAGATCTTCGACAAAAGCGCATTTCCCGAAAAGGCCCCGCTCACCGCCACTTTGAGCAATTCATAGTTCACCAGGTAGGCGCCGAGAAACCCGATGGTGATCGCCAACTGGTACAGCGACACCAGCCGACCCCTGTACTTCGTGATAGCTACTTCCGAAATATATAGCGGCGAAATAATAGAGACGACCCCGATGCCGATGCCCCCGACGATGCGATAGATCACCAGTTCGTCGATATTGCCCGAGATAGCGCATCCCATACCCGACACCGTAAAAAGGACCGCCGAGGCGATCATCGTCTTCTTCCTTCCCCACCTGTCGCTAAACACACCGGCCGCCAGTACGCCCATGATCGAGCCCACCAGCGCACAGCCCACATACCATCCCTGCTGTATCGGATTTAAATGGTACTGAACGGTCACCTGGTCGATCGTGCCCGAAATGACGGCCGTATCATAACCGAATAAAAACCCTCCCAGCGCAGCCACCACCGAAAGGAAAACCACATAGCCCATATTGTGCGCACCCGCCATCAACGGTGCGGCAACCGTCAAGCTCTTCTTCATTTCCATCCGTTTTCTTATTTAGTATAATTCTATTCTCCCTTTGTAAGCAACCCCAGCAGCAACACAGGCTCATTCGTCGTGATCCTGTCCACCCCCTGTCCAAGCAAAAAATGCATCTCCTCGTTGGTATCCACCGTCCATACGTTGACATTCAATCCCGCCTCCCGAGCGGCCCGCACCAGGGCCGTATCTCCATGAAAGGAATAGTACGGATAGTCTAATCCTCCCATTCCGGCAGCCTTCAGCTCCGGCACCCCTTTATCACCAGAAAGATAAGCCGTTTCGGCTTTCGGGTCCAGCTCCTTCACCCGCAGCAAAACGCCGAAATTGAAGCTGATATAGCTGACCCAGGCTTCCGCACGACTGTCATGCACCATGCGCACCACCCTGTCGGTCAGCGCCAGCGAACGCTCCTGGCTCACCTGGGAAGATTTGATCTCCAGGAACAGGCGCGTCCGGTGCTGCGTCCGTATGACATCCAGGTACTCCTGTAAGGTGGGAACATGATCGCCATTCTTCAGCGATATAGCCGTCAGTTCTGCCGCCGTTGTCTTTTCTATCGTCCTGCCCCCGATCACCGGGTCATGCGAGATCACAGGCACACTGTCCGCAGACATCCATACGTCGAATTCCGACCCCTCGCAACCCAGCTCGATGGCCTTCCTCAACGAGCTGACGGAATTCTCGCTGACCCCATAATCCTTCCAGGCCCCCCGGTGGGCGATCACCTTATTGTGAAGAAAACCGTCCCGTGACCATGCCACCTCTTTCTCCGGCGAAACCACTCCCGTACAAGTATAAGCGCAAATCTCCCAGCGGCAAACACCCGGTGACACGGCTTCCTTATCCACAAAGCTCATCTTGCATTTCCCTTCCCTGTCGTACTGGTTGTTGCCCACCAGCTTCCCATTGCGGTAAATATAATATCCCGCTATCTCCTTCCGCTCCACGGGAGCCTTCCACGAAAGGACTGGCGCCGTGCTGTCGCCGTTCACTGACAAGCCGGTCACCGGCAGGGGCGGAGCCATGGATGGCAATGCCCCGTTACGGGTATAATAAAGGTACGCATCATGATAAGCAGGGTTCACCTTGAATGGACTGTAGTAATGGCTGTAAGAAAAATCTATAATATTACTTACATAGGGTTTCACCAGTTCCATTTGTCTGACCCACCTGTCCAAAGGGGCAATGGTCCAAAAACGCTGATCGAAGGTTTCCGCGTCGCTCCAGAACAACAACCCCGGCTTGGTATCCACCGCCGTCCACAACTTCGCATACCAGTCCTGCAGTTTATCCAGATCCAGCCCTCCAGCTCCGATGCCATCCTGGGGCGCGAATATATCCCCCTTCCTGAAATGGGTACGGGAAAAAACGGTGGTCCACATCTGCTGACATTCGGAAGATGTCCCCACCCTGAAATTCATGAACGGGCATAGCATAAAAGGCATGGAAGGCGTGAGTGCATGTAGGTGATCGAGGTTCCTGTTCAGGGCATTCGCAAGGATTTCCTGGAGAGGTTCCGTCTTGCAGTGCATATTATCCACTTCCCAGACCCAGTACCATCCGTAAAAAGTGGAGTCATATCGCCGTTTGTATCTTTTCACCAGCTCATCCGCAACTTTGTTGCCTGTCTCCATCTGCCCGTACAGCCAGTCAACGGAAAAATCCACATCCCACCATCTCTCATGAAAGTTCAATCCCAGAAAAACCTTGATCCCCGCCTTTTTCGCGTTACGCAGACAATTTTCCACCAGGTCGGACGCATATTCCTGCTTCACCCCCGGCAACGCAGAGGGATAGAGCGTGGTCGAGACGCCATTCTTCTCCGTATGAAGAGTAGGAGCAAAAACCAGGTAGTGCATCCCCGCATCCTTTAGCGCACGCAGCTCCTGCTGCCAGCGGCGATCATCCCAATGCGCCACCAGGCTGGACTGTATAAAGGTCCCATCCGAGACAGGCCGGGAAGCCATACCACCGCCCGCCGCACCCCGCCTCGGAGTATAGTTATACAGATCATAACGCCCGCTCAACGTACGTATATAGGTATCGATCTTTTTATCATTTTCATACAATTCGATCACCCTTCCCCCTTTTTCCAGTATCTCCGGGTACGGCGCATTGTAACCTGTCTTGCGTCCATACCCCAGACAGATGTCATCCAGCACGCCCACGAAGTCGTTGTTATGGTCATGCCCCGCAAATACCCCGCAGACGTCGCCCATCTCCACAAAGGAGGCAAAGAGTCCGCTGTTGACAGGAGGAGCGCACACATCCTCTCCGCTCTTGCCCACCGTGGAGGGCTGACGGCTGACCTTTTCGAATTCCTGCAGCGGGATATGGAAGAAAGCCAGAGAGGGAAGAGGCGCGCCGTTCGCCCGCGTATACGAGGCGCTTTGACCGCGGTACCACTGTATCTGGTCGTTATGTATCCAATCGTATCCCTTTATCACGCTGTCCGGCGCATAGGCATGCGAGTCGAAAAGGTATATCAGCCATTTATCCTTTCTGCCGGCCTCATCCTTCACGGGCAGGACACAGTTGCCTACGCCCGAAAGGTTGCTGTCTGCATTGTATGTGACATTATAAAGGCTGGACCGGATCACTTCCAGCGCCTGCGCCTTGGTCAGGTCTGTCTCCGTATCGTGGTTGCCGAAGGCTACGGCAAAGGGTATTCGCATTTCATCCAGCTGCCGCGTCACCGCCTTCCAGCCGGCCGTCGCGCTGCGCGATACGACAATATCTCCCGTAAACACCACCAGGTCGGGCCGCTCCTTCATGAGCAGGTAGCGCATGAGCGTAAGCGCGCTGTCATTCCCTTTCCGGAAGCCGCCCCCCTCGATCCAATGCAGGTCCGTAAGCTGTAATATCCTGAACTTGTGGTCCCTGAACTTCAGCTCAGGGGCCTGTGAAAATGCGCATGCCGGTATAGAGGCCCCGATCATCGAACAAATCGCAAATAGTAGCTTTACCATTGATCTGTATTAATTTACTATACTGTTGTTTACCATTTATCTGTTCTAAAAGGCAGCACGGGCAGGCCATTGATGTCGTAAAGCCCCGGGCGGCCATCATTCGTAAAACAGTACCGGACAGCCGCCGGCTGCTGCACCCGGGGGCTGCGGACGATGAAAGAGCCATCTTTCTCCATGCGGACCACTGCCGGATAGAACATCCTGTCGGCCCCCGCAACCTCAAAGCCACGAATATCCTTCTCCCGGTTGTTCAGCCTGCCGAGCGAAGACAAGGTGACAATGGCTTCCATCCCGCGCAACCGGAGGCCGGAAAACTTCGGGAAATAAGGCTGCAGCCCCGACATGCCGTACCGCTCTTTCAACGGCAGGTTGGCAAGCCGCTCGCCCACCTGCCGTTTGGCGGAAGGATGCAGCTCCTTTACATCCTCTATCAGGTCGCCGATGGCCGCCATCCCCGTTTTTGGCAACGACAGTGCCCCTGCCTGCTGCTCCCGTAGCAAAGCGCCATTGATGCCGGGATATCCGCTCCACGGAGCTATCTGTACATAATAAAAAGGAAGGTCCTGCTGAAAAGCAGCACGCCAGCCCCTGATCATGCCGGCAAACAGCCGACCATAATCTTCCGGCTCGCCATTATTGGACTCCCCCTGGTACCAGATGACGCCAGCAAGGCAGTACCTGGTCAACGGGTATATCATCGCGTTATAGATCACGCTGCCGGCAACGGGCGCCCAACTGGGCTGTATTCGTCTGGCCAGTGATGCAAGAGCCGTGTCCTTCTCATACACCTCCTTCGGCGTCCAGGGTTGTACCGAAGTGCCGCCCCAGTAGGAACCGATCAGTCCCACAGGTGTTTGCAACTGCGCCTGTAGTCTCCGTCCGAAAAAATAGGCCACTGCACTGAAATCCTTTACCTCAGCCGCTGTGCAGAGCTTCCATTCCCCCGGCACATCCCCCAGGGGATAGTCGGCGGAAGCATGGACCGGCTGGAACCATCTTATATCCTGGTTGTCAGGGCTTTCCAGTGCATCCCCGGCATCGGAAACACCCCATTTGACATTGTATTCCATATTGGATTGTCCCGAACAAAGCCATACTTCACCCACCAGGATATCGTGGATCTCCCTGGTTTCCTTGTCCCCTATGAAGCGGATGGTATACGGCCCTCTCTTCGCAGGCGTTCGCACGACAACTGTCCAGGCATTATTCCGTCCCGGAGTCGCCGTCACCGTATCTGCAGGGGCCCAACTGCACACGACCTTCATCGTCCATACGGAAGGACACCATCCCCACAGTTTTACATCG
Organism: Chitinophagaceae bacterium; assembly: GCA_017307755.1. Taxonomy (GTDB): domain Bacteria; phylum Bacteroidota; class Bacteroidia; order Chitinophagales; family Chitinophagaceae; genus Puia. The sequence continues at coordinate 576,301 of JAFKGQ010000006.1, forward strand.
GATGACCGTTGCAGCACCGCATGGTCCCCCAGGATCGCAGGTAGACGCAGATCACCCTGCGCGACAGCAGGCGTCATCCCATAGACTAGTAAATAAATAGAACACAGCAGCGCCTTTCTCATCTTCCCTCCTTTTGACGATCCAGCCACCTCTTGTATTGATTGTAGAGCCTCACCGAATCTTTATGCCCCGCAAATGCTTTAGAGTCCGGCTTGTTCATGATGCCGATATACTGGTAGCAAAGTATCTTGTCGACGAAAGGAGAGAGGTCCTCCATTTGCTTCAATATGCGGGTGTCAAAATCCGCCGGCATCAGATTACCCTTGGTCTTGTCCTCGAAATAGAACAGCTCCATATCCGCCCATATCCTCGATCTCGCCGCCTTTTGATGAGCCTCGTAAAGATGCTCGAAATATCGCGCCGGCTCTCCCAGCTTCGTGGAATTTACACCGACACCGTCCTGGTATGCCACCACTTCCACATTCAGCCGCTCCAGTTGCCGGACGTATCCGTCATCCGCCCTCTCCGCCTTTATATTATAGGGTGCGATGAGGTTGACACTGCTTGGTGTAAGTGATTTCGCTATCCGTGCGCAGTCATTCACATAGTCGACGAAGAATTCATCCAGGTATGGGTGCAGCCAGGCCTCATTGGGGAAATACCAGCCGTAAAAGCTTTTGTGATGGCCATACCGGGCAGCCACTTCCACCATTGCCTTCTCCCGTGTCTTCCTGATCTCCGGGTCCTTCATCATCTTCACCGGATCACGCCCATCGCCCCAAAAATCATTGCTGACGAAAAACTTCATGCCCTCCTCGTCCGCAGCCGTGAGCACTGCCTCCAGGGGATCTTCGCACGCCAGCCCAAAACGCGGCGCCAGGGTGGTGGGATAGAACGCCTTGCCGAATGCGGCAATGCCCATCAGCACTATATATTCCATTCCCACACCCTTTATCTCCCTCACTTTCTCTTTCCATTGCTCCGCGGTAAAATCTTTCAGGGCAGGATCCCAGTACAACCCTTCCTCGATATTGAGATGCTGAAAATCAAACCAGGTGCCCGCGATAGGCTTTATCTTCGGATTTTTCCGGGCCGTGCCAAGCGTCCTGGCCTGTAGTCTGCCCCCGGCAAGCAGCCCCGTAGCGCCCAGGCTTCCCAGGGTCAAAAAATTACGTCTGTTCATGCATTCGGATTTTTATAATTATTTTTCAGGCATCAGCCTGATCAGTTGCACGCCATGATAAGGTACGGACGTGGAATAGCTGCCATCAAAAGTGCCCAGATCCTGCTGTCGCCAAAGGTCCCGCACCCTGTACTTCCCCTTCAGTCCCAGGTCGGAGAACACAAGAGTCATGGAGGTCTTCTCCCGCTGGATGCTTTCACCCCTGCTCTTATCCCACAGGATGAAATAAGGGTCCACGTTGAAAAGTCCGATGGCAATGCTGCCGTCTTCCAGGTACTTATACCACACCTGCCCCTCCGGTTTCACCAGCTTTCTGGCCGGCATCGCCAGCGGATCCTGGTCCACCGCGATCACCTCATCATTGGTAAGCAGGTTCATGGTAAAATCATCTATTTCCGACATATCACATCCTATGAGCAGCGGGGCCGACTGCAGGCACCATAGACTGACATGCGTGTATTGCTCGTCGGCCGTCAGACGGGAATCATGCACCTTATCCCCCCACCCCTGACCCAGCCTGCCCACCACCAGCATATCCGGGTCGTTGTAATGACCCGGGCTGACGGCAGACGCACATACATCCTGGAAAAAACCAATGGCCGTCACCACATTCCATTCATCCGTGATATCCCTCGTCGTTCGCCATTGATTGCCACCCGCTTCCCTCCCCCAGTTCCAGACATTGGGAGCGCCAAACCCTACGCAATAGACAATATCCCGCTTTACGCTGTCCAACGCCTGTCGCATCAAGGTATATGGTCGTTTAATTAGCTCTTCGGTAGGCACCGGTGCAATCTGCGAATAATAACAATAGTCGTATTTCAGATAGTCCACTCCCCAATCCGCCCACGTGGCCGCATCTTTCACTTCATAACCATAGGAACCAAGGTGACCTCCGCAGGTACGGGGTCCCGGGGACGAATAGATCCCGAATTTTAATCCCTTGTCATGGATCGAACCGCACAACCTCCTGAAGTCGGGGAATTTCGCATTGCCGTTCAGCATACCGCCCACAGACCGCTGCGCAGCCTCCCATCCGTCATCGATATTGATATAGCTCCAGCCATGCTGTATCAGCTTCCTCCCCATAAGATCCGCAGCATCATTCACCTTTTGCTCGTCCACCTTCAATCCCCAGCAGTTCCAGCTATTCCATCCCATGGGCGGTGTGAGACATATCCGGTCGCCGGCCTCGATCCGCAGGATACGGACATCGCTTCCCTTGCTATTCTCCACCCTTATTGCCACATTGTAAGCCCCCGCTTCTCTGATGATCCCACGTATCACCCCGCTGGCAGGATCGAGGGTCAACCCTTCGGGCAGATGCTCCGCACTGAACCGTACAGGCCGTTCACCTGTGGCCGGTATCGCGAACAGCACCGGGTTGCCCGGTCGTACCCCCAGCACCTTCGGACCGTTGATCCTGGGTTGTGCCGGGGGCAGAGGGGTTAATATATATTTCGCAACATCGATCTTCACAGGTACAGACTGTTCAGGTATGATACGGCCCGTCGTTTCAAACCGCGCATCCAGCCAGTCGGCATGATCGTACATGATCCCATCGCCTCCTTCCTTCACCAGTAGAGCCAACTTCCGCACACCCCGCAGGTCGATGGCAAAAGGACGCGCAGGCACGCCTTTACGGATGACGCCGCTGGTCCACACCAACACCTCGTCCGCGATAAGCTCGAACTCCATGTCGCCGCTGAAATCATTGAGATCGTCCGCCCCCACCCAGCCGGAAAAAGAAGTGGCCTTCCCTTCCAGGTCGATGAGCAGCCGGCTGATGGAATGCGTCCCGATCCCCCTGGCATAGTCCACACCCGCTACCCGGAACGCTCCGCCCAGCACCGACTTGTTCACCTGCGGCGTCCCCCAGTCCTGCAGCATATACCGCGTGTCCAGCTCATCCAGGAAGATCGTTGCAGTCCTGCCGGGCAATGGACAACAAAAGAACAACAGTAACACCCATCCGAAAATTGACATCATCCGTCTCATCGAAATAACTTTTACCAACCGAAATTATTCTCGCCTATCAGCTTATTGGCGTTTATCTCGCTCTGGGGAATAGGGAACAGCAAATTCTTCTTCGACCGCGTCTTGATCACATTCTCCATCGCCCCCACCTGGTTCATCACCTGGGTGAATATCCCCCAGCGGATAAGATCAAAACGCCGGTTGTTCTCCTGGTATAATTCCTTCCCCCGCTCTTCAAGCACCAGCGATCTGAAATCTTCCTTGTTAAGCCCCGTCGTATCCTGCTCATTACTGCGGTGCCGCACCTGGTTCAAAGCTGTATAAGCCTCCGTCGTCGGCCCCTCGTTTGCCTCACTGGCCGCCTCCGCATACACCAGCAATACATCAGCATAACGCAGCATTGGAAAGTTCACGTCCCGCAGCCCGCCATTCGTGGACGTGGCCGCATCCCCTATCTCGTCGGATGTGCCGATCCAGTATTTCTTGGTAAAAGGATGAGAATAGCTGGAATAAAACTTTGCTAAATTCCCGCCCGGCGCATTTTTGTATAGCGCCGAATCACGCTCAGGATAAAGCATCCACGCCCCATACATGAAATATTGATGGAACACACCATTCAAAGCCCGTTCGTCCTGCTGCTGGTAGCTGTCATACAGGTTCCTCGCCATCCACATATAGGAAGTCCCGCCATACCAGGGTGACGAATACCAATATTGCAGGTAAGTACCGTAATTGCCATTGTCCTGCGACTGGTACTCCCAGATCATTTCCGGGTTGTTCTTATTAGCCCTTCCCCAAATGTCCATATAATGCGCCTGAAGCGAATAGTCTCCGCTGCTGATAACCTCCTGGGCCTTGTCCCTCGCCTTGGCGAACAATGTCTTACTGTCCATCCCCTCATAGCCCGCCACTACCTCTTTAGCAAATACATAATAGGCATTATCCGTTCCCCCCTGCACCTTCACCGATCCTGTAGCCGCACCGGAAGCCATCGTCAGGTATACCTTTGCAAGCAAAGCTTTAGCAGCACCCCGCGTAACAGTACCCGCGGGTCCCGCAAATACGCTCTTTTTTCCCGGCAGCAGGTTCTCCGCCTGCGACAGGTCCGAAATGACCTGGTTGTATATTTCCGCTACAGAGGATTTTGCCTTGTCGGCTGAGGTGGTTGTCACATTGGTCAGGCGCATCGGCACCGCCCCCCACAACCGCACCAGGTTGAAGTACGACCACCCCCTGAAAAAATAAGCCTCCCCCATCACTCGGTTCTTGATCGAATCCGCCGTGAAAGTTATGCCCGGCACCTTTTCCAGGATCGTGTTCACCTGGGCCGAAATATTATATAACCCCTGCCACATGGAACCCACGCCCCAGTATTGGTCGTACGCGCCGGCGCCCTGGCTGCTGAAATTCCACACAGGACCGACAATATGATCGTGATCGGCGTCTTCGCTGAAAAGATACGGCGCCTTGAAAAAGCTCCAGCCCGTAAGGATGCCATAGAGGCCCGTTATGGCGGACTCGGCGTCAGCCTGGGTCTTGTACAGGTTATTCGGGGAATAGAAAGAATAAGGACTCTCCTGCAGCGTCTTCTTACAACCGGCGCTCATACCCGCCAGCACCGCAACTGCCAAAATATATTTATAGATCTTCATAACTTTTCGATTGATGATTTAGAATGAACAGTTAACCCCTAAGGTATAAGTGCGCGAAGTCGGGTAATTGCCCAGGTCCACTCCCCTGCGGGAAGGGTCCTGCCCAAAACCGTTGACCTCGGGATCGTAGCCGCTGTAATGCGTGATGGTGAATACGTTATTCACGCTGCCATACACACGCAGACTCTTGATGATATCCTGGTTCTTCAGCCTGATGGTGTACCCCACGTTCACATTCTTCAGTCGCAGGTAGCTGCCATCTTCCACATAACGGTCGGAAAAACGCAGGCTCCTCCACGAGTTCAAGATGGCCTTGGGGTTTGTCCCCCCTGAACCTGACCCGGTCCAGCGCTTGTTATAGGCATCTACCGTCGTGTTCGAATAGCTGCCCAGGTTATCCGTGACATATTTCAGGGTATTAATGATATTCCCTCCCTGCACACCCTGAAAGAAAACGCTCAGATCAAAATCCTTATAGGTAAAGCCCGTCGTAAACCCATAATAGTATTTGGGATTGACGTTCCCGATGATCGTTCTGTCGTTATTATCGATCACGCCATTCGTATCGATGTCCTTATACCGTATCTCTCCCACCATACGCTTGATGATCGAGGGAGGCTGCCCGGCGAATAATTTACTGTCCTGTACTTCCTTTTCGTTCTGGAAGATACCGTCTTCCTTCCATCCCATGATCAGCCCGATAGGCTGGCCCACCCGCTGAATGAATGGCTGATAATTGACAGGTTCCGTACCGATGGTCTGCACCCACTGCTCTTTCACGCCGCCCAGGTCCAGTATCTTGTTACGATTGGTCGAAATATTGGCCCCCACTGTCCAGCTAAATGTACGGGTGTCGACAATTTTCGCATTGATAGCCGCCTCGAAACCCCTGTTCTGTACCGTACCTACATTCATCAGCTGGGATGCGAACCCTGTACTGGTAGGCAGCGTGACATACTGCAACAGATCTGTCGTCTTCTTATAATAGTAATCCAGTACCAGGCTCACCCGGTCTTTGAAGATCCCGATATCCAGGCCCCCGTCGAATTGCGTAGTGGTTTCCCACTTCAGCTTGTCATTACCCAGCCCGGATACGATATAACCGTTGGACACCGTTCCTCCGTAAGGGTAGTTCGACGCGCCTATCTGGGACAGGGAACTATATGAACCGATGCCCTGGTTGCCCGACTGGCCCAGGCTGGTACGTGCTTTCAGATTGCTGAGCCATTTGATATCCTTCAGGAAATTCTCCTGCGATATCCTCCAGGCGATGGCGCCCGAAGTAAAACCCGCCCATTTGTTGTCGGCCGCGAACTTGCTCGATCCGTCACGGCGGTAGGTCACCGTGAAAAGATATTTGTCATTGAGGATATAGTTTACCCTGCCATAAAAGGACAGCAGCCGCCAGTCAGACTTGCCGCTGGCCGGCTGGTTATACACAGCGGCAGCGCCCAGGTTATTGTTCTGCAGGGCATCGTTCATGAACTTGCTGACACCGTCCATCTGGTATTGCCAGACGCCATTATTGTAAGAAAAACCTGCCGTGGCATTGATGGCATGAATGCCCCATTTCTGATCATACGTAAAATAATTCTCAGAGCTTACATTTGCGCTGTTGCTCGTAGACACATACGCCCGCCCGCTCGCAGAGGCTCCTTCATTGATCGTACTGGGAAAATATTGATCCCTCCGCTCCGCAGACACATTCCATCCCAGCACACTTCTGAATTTCAACTGCGGCATTATCGTCGCTTCTATATAGGAAGAATTAAACATGCGCGTACCGGTGACCTTGTCCAGCGCCTGCTTGGCATATTGATATGGATTGGACGTATAAAACAGCTGTGTGTACAAGCCTGTGGTCGTATCTATCAGTTCCACTGTCGGCAGGAAGGTCAGCGCGGACTTGATTACCCCACCCTCAGGCCCCACGATGCTTGCACCAGTCGTGACCATCTGGTTGATCGTATTGGAATAGTTGAAGGAAGTACCCACCTGCAGCCAGCTTTTCACCGCCCTGTCCACATTGGCCCTGATATTGTACCGGCGGAACTTTGAATTGATCACGATACCCGATTGCTCCAGATAGCTCCCGCTAAGCAGGTAAGTGTTCCTGTTGGCCCCCCCGCTGAAGGTCAGCGTATATTCCTGCTTCGGCGCCCGGTGGAACAATATGTCCTGCCAGTTCGTCCCCTTGCCACGGAAGTCGGACGGCGCCTTCAGATACCTTTTTTGAACCGAATCATACTTGCCGGGATAAGGAATGGTCTCGGTAGCCTGGTAGTTCGTGCCCAGATAAATATCGGAATTGATATACGACTCATTCTGGTAGTTCGCGAATTGCTCCGCATTCAACAGCTTGTACTTCTTGGTGATCTCCGACACGCTGGTAAGCGCACTGAAGTCGATACGGTCCTGGTTGAGGGTCCCTTTTTTTGTCGTGATCATCACCACACCGTTGGCACCCCTCGAACCATAAATGGCCGTAGCCGATGCATCCTTTAGTATCTCGATGGAAGCAATGTCGTTCGGGTTCAAAAATGACAGCACGTTTACCTTCGCTTGCTCATAGGACGAGCCCGAAGAAGGCGTGCTGCTGGTGTTGTCGGCCTCCATAGGTACTCCGTCGATGACGTACAACGGCTCGGTGCCCCCGAGGAAAGAGTTCGTTCCCCTTATCTGGATGCTCATACCCGCCCCCGGCGCCCCATCCGTCTGGGTAACGAATACGCCCGCTGCCCTACCCTGGATACCTTGCTCCACCGACACAGGATTCGATTTCATAAGCTCCTCCGACTTGATAGACACCACCGAACCCGTAAGATCCTTCTTCTTCTGTTTGCCATAACCGACGACCACCACATCGTCCAACTGACTTTGCTTTTCCTTAAGCACGACCGTCAGGGATTCGCCGGGATGAACTACCACTTGCTGAGCCTGGTACCCCACCATCGATATTTCCAGCGAAACCCGCGGAAGCCTCAGCGTGATCTCAAATCGGCCATCCTGGCCCGTGACGGCAGAAGATTTACCATCGAGGCTCCGCACAGTGACCTTTTGCAGGGGCGCCCCCTTGTCGTCGGTGACGATACCGCTTGCCTTCGACGACTGAGCCTGGACGAGGACATGCTGAAACAAGCAGGAAAAGAGCAGCAACAGCGTTTTAGACCTCATAAGCAATGAAAGTTTTGGGAGAGTCATAACCTTGTCTTTTACGTTTTTTAATGATAACCTTAGATAATTAATTTGCTGATAGGATAAGACAGGTTCTTACAGTTTAAGAGGTACGTCGATAATTTTTTTTCATTGTAAGGTCTTCCATACCTGGTAAAGCGCGCGCGGGATATGGAAACAGCCCTTCCACTTTCCTCCCTTGGCGCTGGTCAATACTTCCCCCCGGCGATTGAGATAGCCGAACCATTCGCCATATCCTTTATCCCTGAAATGTGTCCAGGTATATTCATGCACTTTCTCAAACCATCGGAAGCATCGCAGGTCCCCGGTAAGGGCAAAACCTTTGGCCAGCGCAACCAGGGCCTCCACATGCACCCACCATAATTTTTGGTCCCACTCCAGTTGCTGCAGCGGATACCCCATTCGATCCATGAAGTAAAAGATGCCGCCGTACTCCTTGTCCCAGCCATGCTCAAGCGTATGCAACATGATAGACACAGATCGCTCTACCAGCGATTTGTCCTGGTTTCGATGGCCGATGTCCATCAGAAACCACATGGCCTCTATGGCATGCCCCGGGTTGAGCAGACGACCTTCAAAACTATTACTGGGAGTGCCGTCCTTCAACACATACTCTACCACAAGCCCCGTGTCAGGCTGGTAGAATACTTCCAATACATCATGGACAAGGGAGGGAAGAAAAGCATCGACCCTTTCTTTACCAAGAAGATGCTCCATTTCAATGGAAAGGTTGGAGAGGATCATAGGTAGAGCAAAGCTCCTCAGTGGACGGGTTCCCGGAAAGGTTTTCTCATAGATACCTTTCCAATCGTTCATCCTGGATAAGATATTGTCAAACGTCTGCAATGCAATGGTATCGTAACCTTTACCCGGAAGGGCCCTATCCAGCGCAGAAAAGCCCATGGCGGCAAAACAATCGCTGAATATATTATATGCCTGGGTAAGCGGCTTTCCGTCGGCAGTAAGCGAAAAGAACCATCTGCCCTTCCCGTCCCTGCCAAACTTTTTCATGAATTCGGCCCCATGGAGGGCCATATCAAGCCATTGATTCCTGGGTTCTAAGTTATTATACATATAGGCGAAACACCAGACCTCCCTTCCCTGCAGCCACATGAATTTGTCTGAGTCGTACACACTGCCATCACGGTTCAAACAAGTGAAATACCCGCCATGCTGAACATCCTGGCTGTGGTTCATCCAAAAAGGCAGAATGTTATTGAGCAGCTCTTCCTTATAAAGTGTGGCATAACGGCTAGTCAAGGCGTACGGTATGTCGGCGGCAAAGGACGTTGAAACAGTCATATTTTCTAAATTTATTACATTAAGCCTCCGTTAATTATTAAATTATTTTAATTAAAGAGCTAATATAGAATTATTATTTTTTAAATAGCATTTAATTACTAAATTATTTTAGTAATTATTTTTGTAACTCCTCCCCCTTTAACCTTTTTGATTTTTATCGGAAGAAAACGCCTCCGGGGTGGCAGATAAGAACAAGCCCCGGAAATGAAAGAAATTAACTACCTGGACCAGCACGGAGAACATCATAGGCGGCTGCATCCGGAGTGCCATCAATAAATGTTTATTAAGCCTGGTAACGGTATTACTTTCCTGATATGGATCGATCCATCAACGCCTCCAATATTCCCGCATTCGCATCCGCCCCGTCAAATCGTATAGCCCGGCCGTTTTCAAACACCTCCTTACACCACCGCAACACGTCTCCAAAAGCAGGATAAGCTTTCACCTGCCCGTCAAGCCAGGTAATCGCCTGATCCCTTCCCAGCTTTTTCTCCATCGCCCAGGCCGTCACGAGTGCATTCGAAGGAATAAAATTCCTGACGGTATTATCCACCCGGGGTGTGAATAAGAGGACCCGGTCCAATATCTGGCCGGACCTCCTCCCCCCGGAAATATACTCCATCCAGTCTTCCAGACGATTGTCGATATCTTCATCGTAGGGTTTACCGGCACCCAGGTTCTCCGGCCACAACCTCGCCGAAGCTATATACTTCGTCGCTTTTTTATAATCTTTCCTGCCAAGGGCCTCCGCCGCCTGCATCAGCTTGGCTTCCCGGTAAAGGGCCCGCCCTTCGGTGGCCCCTTCAAAAGGGATGATATCCAGCTTTGAAAGTATTACATCCACATCCCGGTACCTTTTATTCAATAAAAGGGTCTTGGCATACAACATCCCCATGATATATTGATCCGGATGAACATGATAGAATGGTTCAGCAATAGCCAGCGCCTCCACAGACCGTCCCCGCCCGATATAATACTCAGCGAGTAATTTGTGGTACCTCCATTGCCCTTTATCCAATGCCAGCGCCCGCTGCAGATCCTGCAGACATTGCACGCTATCCTGTTTAAAAATGGTCGCCCGTACAGCATAAAAAGGGGCAAACCCCGGTTCCGTACCACAACCTTTCAACAGCGTCTTACATTCATCTATCCGGTCCCTGTCCTTATATATCAATGCCAGCAGATACTTCAGCTGCCAATCGTCCTGATCTTTCAACAAGCGCTCCAGCACGGCCGCCGTTTCACTTCGGAAGGGGAAAACAAGCGTAGGGTCGAGCCTTGAACGATCCACATGGGCGCCTTGTAAAAAAGCCAGCCAACAGACAGACTCCACAGCGCCCGGGTCCATAGCAAACAGCTCCTTCGCCTCATCCACATACCCCGCATTGTAGTACCAGATAGCCAGCTCCGCATAGGTTTCGTGAGGAAGCTCACTCCTGATCAACGAAACAAATTCTGCTTTATCCGTCTCCGCCCGCCGTCCAAAATATCTTTCACACCTGGCAAAATGGCTTAGCGGATCGTACGTAAGCATTGTACTTAAAACCCCTGATGCCGTTGCCGTATCGCCAAGCTTCCTGTAAGCCACCGCTTCCAACATCAGCGCATCCATATTACGACGGTTAAAGTCGATGGCTTTCTCTGCATATTGGATGGACTGGTCATACGCCTTTTCCTTACCCGCCAGCCTCGCGAGAGCAGTATAGGCAGCACTCCTGTATTCCTGTGTCACAGCGGCGATGCTATATCCGTCTTTTGCGTCGGCTGTGTTGTTCAGCCGGTCGTTGATCAATCCATAGTAATAATTAGCCTCCCCCGAAAACGCATCTATCTGTAAGGCCTTTCTTATCGTCGCCAATGCCTCCCCATACTGCAGGTTCCTGTATTGAAGCGCAGCCATTTCTACCAGAGCGGGTAAAAAATTCCCGTCCTTTTCCAGCGCCTGCTGCAAATGCCCGCCGGCTTCAGCATATAACTTCTGGTCCATCAGCTCCCTTCCCCGTATATATTCTCCATAGGCGCTGTTCCAGTTAAAATCCTTTGGCGCCTCTATCGGACGGTGTAACACCTCAGCCGTAGTATCCGAATTATAAACGATCTTCCCCGCCCCCAGCTTCACAAAAAAACGCTCCCCGCCAACCCTCACCGAATCCACCAACGACCGCAATGGCTCTAATCTAACCCTTTTGCTATACACCACCTTACCCTCTGCGCTGACCTCCAACACATCATCGATCCTTTGCACAGCCGACAAATATACTTTCAACCAACCGTTCTCTTTCCTGACATTCAATGCGCCATAAGCATTCGCCTCCACCATTCCCTGGATACCGGAAACAGGGTACCAGTACTCCGTCCAGGCATCCGTGGCATATGGTACAAATCCTATATGCTTGAATGGGGTAAAGGTGCTGCCCGGCGCATTTTGATTAAACAGCCTGCCGGACTGTATCTCCACATATTGCCCACTGGTGTCCGTGAGCATTTTCTCCCAGATCATTCCCTGCCGGGATAAACCCCATATCCATATCTTTTTTCCAGCCTTGTCGTCATAAGAGCCATATCTCACCATTCCGTTGTCATCACTATGATAGTAAGCCCCAAAAAAATGCGTCATCTTACCCACCACATGATAGGATTTATAACCCCCGAAATCATTCTGATCATAAAAATTGATACGCCGGCCATTACTCATATTCACCGGCCAGTCCGCATATTCCCCCTCGTGTCCTATATAATGCGTGCCGGGGAAAATAAACTCAAGCCCGCCTTTTGATGGCATGCCCAGATTCATCCAATGGTAGTAAGGCTGTGATAAAGGAGTATGGTTGTACCAGATAGACCGGGTAGTAAAAAATGCCTTATCCCTGGGAAGATTGATCTCTATCCTCCATTCGCTGCGTGTCAGCAGGTCCAGCGCCCCTATCATACAGCTGACACTACCGTCATTGTTCTTATATGCGACATAATCCACCGGTGCGGCACAACTGGGAGCATGCCCGATGATGCCATAGTTTGCCTCCAGCCCCCCGCTCGTCCAGGGCCCGCGCATGGCGACGTCCCTGAATTTTACCGCTCCATTATAATATATAAAAGGTCTGCCTGTCTTATTCTCGAATGCCCCCCATATCTTCCCTCCTATTTCAGGCGTTATCAACACCGTAATAAAATCATTGCGCAACTCTACCACCTTCCATTGCTTCCGGACAGGCTTGTCCGTAAACCCATCATACCTGAAGTATGGGTACACCGGGGATAACAACGCCACAGGATTGGCGTCGGAATAGGGATACGTGGTAAACTCCTTTGTATACTCCCGAACAGTTGCATCCTGCTGGGAAAATGCAAAAGCTGTATGCAATAATAACAATACCAGGGCAGTCGGTCCTTTCATTTTTGTAAAAAGATACAAAAAATTTCGACTAAACCCCTTTCTAACTCATTGAAAATTAATTTAAACGACCGACCACTACCGTTGGTTGTCAAATAGCTACTATAAGTAGCGTATTTACAACTATAAGTTTCTCCGTTTTTCTGATTCCGGAAATGCATCCGGCTATCTTTACAATGTCGAAAAAATAAACAAAAAAGGATAATCTCTATGGATGCTAAGATCATCGGTGGCAAAATTGCCATAGCACGGAAAAAAATGAATATTTCTCAAGCGCAACTTGCTCAACGTGTATTTGTCAGCCCACAGGCAGTCGGAAAATGGGAGCGGGGCGAATCAATGCCGGACATAATTACTTTAAGCCACCTGACAAACATCCTGGGCGTAGACCTTAACTATTTCTCGGATGGCATAGAGCCTGACGCCACGGCAACAGCCCCCCCTGAACTTTTAGAAAGACCGTCCGCTGAATTGTCACCCGAAAAACAGAAGGATAAGCTTAGCTGGGATATGTCACGGGGGAACTGGGTGGACGCCGACTTTTCCGGGTTGAAAGATCTGCATGAAAAATTCAGTTCCTCCAACATGCAGCGCTGCAAATTTATCGGTTCAGTACTGTCAGGGCTTTTTCTAAAAAATAATAACGTTGATCGCTGTGACTTCTCAGGTTCCGACTTCAGCAGTAGTCACATTCAGAGTTCCAACTTAGCCAACAATCTCTTTAAGGACTGTTCATTAAAAGAAACCGAATTTTCAGGAAGCTATATCAGCGGCTGCGATTTCTCCGGCGCCGATTTTACCAGGGCAGTTGTTAGATCCGGCGGCCTCGGGAATAGCACCATGACAAATGCAGTTTGGAATCGCACTTCTTTTATTGCCACACAGCTTGCCGACTTGGTTTTCGATGGCACAGTGGAAGACTGCTATTTTGAAAACTGCGCATTCACCAGGGTGACGTTCCAGAATGCAACGCTTATTAACACTTTCTTTAAAAATAAAAGTTTGAAACGGGTCCGGTTTATTGACTGCCGGACAGATCGGATGACCTATGAATTCCTGAAAAATGGGAAAGCGAACTTAAGTGGTATCACATTATTAACAACATAGGAAAATAATAAACATGACCCAAAATGAGATCGCCATCTCGGTGAAAGGATTAAAAAAATCCTACAAAAATGTCCGCGTGTTGACAGGAGTAGATTTTGAAGTAAGAACAGGCAGTATTTTCGCCCTGCTCGGCTCCAACGGTGCAGGCAAGACAACGATTGTTAAGGTCCTCGCCACACTGCTGAAACAAGACAGCGGGGATGTCACTGTCAATGGATTTGACGTTTTATCAAAGCCCGAAAATGTACGACAGTCTATCAGTCTGACAGGACAATCTGCAGCCGTGGACGAGGTTTTGACCGGACGGGAAAATCTGATCATGATCGCCAGGCTATGGCACCTCAAACACCCACCTCAGGTCGCGGATGATCTATTAAAACGCTTCGGCCTGACCGATGCCGCCGACCGCAGGGCTTCCACCTATTCGGGCGGTATGCGCCGCAGACTTGACATCGCCATGAGCCTTGTGGGAAGATCACCGCTTATTTTTCTCGACGAGCCGACCACCGGGCTTGATCCCGAGGCGCGTATTGAGGTTTGGAAGATCATAAAGGAACTTGCCGGCAGCGGTACGACGGTATTCCTGACCACCCAGTATTTGGAGGAAGTTGAACAGCTCGCCGATAGGATCGCCATTCTTCATAAAGGTGAGATCATCGTAAGCGGCACGCTCGCTGAGTTGAAAAAACTGTTCCCTCCCGCACAAGTAGAATATATTGAAAAACAGCCGACGTTGGAAGAGATATTTCTTGCAATCATTGGCAAAAAAAAGGAAAAATAAATGGAAACGACAAAGAACTATTTTTTCAGTGATATGGCTGTCATGCTTGGACGCTCCATGCGCCATATTCTCCGCAGCATGGACACGATCATAACAGTTACCATCATGCCGATTGCACTTATGCTGTTGTTCGTCTATGTGTTGGGCGGTGCGATTCAGAGCGGGACGGATAACTATGTAAATTACCTATTGCCTGGCATACTGCTAATTGCCGTTGCAAACAGTGTAGGCTACGTATCTTTCCGCCTGTTTTCCGATGTACAACGGGGTATATTCGAGCGTTTTCACTCCATGCCCATCGCGCGTTCGGCCGCGCTGTGGGGGCATGTACTGACCTCATTGCTATCCAATGTGATTTCGATTGCCGTAATCATTCTTGTAGCGCTCATCATGGGTTTCCGCTCGCCTGCCGGGGTATTGTCATGGCTTTCCGTGGCCGGTATACTCGCGCTGTTTACGCTGACCCTAACATGGATCGCGGCGATTGCCGGATTGTCGGCGTCATCAGTGGATGGCGCAAGCGCAATTGCCTATCCGATCCACTTCCTGCCGTTGATCAGTTCAGCATTTGTGCCGACCAGGTCGATGCCGTCGGGCGTTCGCGCCTTTGCAGAAAATCAGCCGGTAACCTCGATAGTGGAAACCATCCGCGCCCTGCTTGCCAATCAGCCGGTAGGCAGTAAGATATGGGTTGCCATTGCATGGTGCGCCGGGATTATGCTCGTGGCTTATTTCTTTGCAATGAGAGCCTATAAAAAAAGGGAGGCCCGCTAATTCATATAGCAGGCCTCCACATAAACTCATCATTATTCTCAGATCATCAGGAGATTCTTTCCCGACTTTAGCGCATCACCTATAAATTCCAGATCACGGCGCTCCCCGCTCGATATGATGATCAGTTCTATCGAGTTGTCCTGTATGATACTATGCGTATCATTTACCACCTCGGCCTCAGGATAATGGAGCTTGACATTGTCAGGATTCCCGGCCGTAAAGACCTTTTTCAAGGTCTGACGCGCAACACCAAGGTTCTCTCCGATCTGCGTCTTTTTTCCATTGGGATCAAACTCGATCAATCCAACATTCTTCTTCACAGTTTCCATAACACTTTTGTTTTAATTCAAAAAAAATCTATCTGCAAATATACGAACTTTTGTTTAATCGATTAACCATTATTATGTAAATTTAACACAGCGCAACAAGCTGGTATATATGTCACTACGAAAAAAGAAAGTGTCTTTAAAGGATATAGCTCAACAGGTAGGCGTTTCCACCGCTCTCGTATCCTATGTATTGAACAATAAAAGGGAAGATCGCATCAGCAAGGAAGTCGCAAAAAAGATCAGGAGTACGGCAAAAAAAATGAACTACCGGACAAATCAAATAGCCCGAAGCCTGAAAACAAACAAGACCGCCACACTGGGATTGATCGTAGCCGATATCTCCAACCCTTTCTTTTCACAGTTGGCCAGGTTCATCGAAGACCAGGCTGCCGCCGCCAATTACACCGTCATCTTTGCAAGCTCGGATGAGAACGAACAGAAATCTCAAAACCTCATCAACGTATTCCTTGACCGCCAGGTCGATGGACTGATCATAGCGCCCGCAGAAAACACGAAGCCCCAGATCCGCGCCCTGCAGAGATCGGCAACGCCCTTTGTGCTCGTCGACAGATACTTCCCGGACCTTAAGTGTAGCTATGTGGCCCTGGACAACTTCCAGGCCGCCCGGGAAGCCGTAAGACACCTGATCCGGGAAGGTAACAGACGCATTGGTCTGATCACTTTTAAAACAAGTTTTTTTCATATCAACGAACGCAGGAATGGATATCTCTCAGCCCTCAGGGAAGCAGGCATCCCCATAAATAAAAAATGGATCAGGGAGATCAATATGGCGGACCCTGCCCCGGGAATAAAAAAAGCCGTCGCAGATATGCTGGCCCTGCCCACTCGCCCCGAAGCTTTATTTTTCTCCACCAACATGCTCTATATTCAAGGCATGATATACCTCCGCCAACAGGGAATAAAAGTTCCGGACGAAATAGCCATCGTTAGTTTTGATGAAACAGAAGCATCCGAATTATTCGATGTCCCCCCAACATATATCAGACAACCCATCAGGGAAATGGGGCAGCAGGCGACCCGTATCTTAATTGAAAATATTGAAAGGCGGCATACCAGACAAGTCCACCTGCCCGGAGAGCTTATAATAAATACATCATCCATCCGTAGATAGTCAACAAATCGTCCCAAAATAAGGCGCTTCGTCATTCGAGTCCTTTTCCTTCTGCTGCCAGTACGCAAGTGTAACGACATGCCCTTCCCGCGTCTTTAACAGCCTGCCGAAAATGGCATTCACCGGGTTGAACATCACGTCCGTCACACCAATCGTAAATGTTTCCGGCGTCGCGCTCGGAACCACCACCACGGTATACTTATTAAACTCCAAAAGGGACCGCAGGAACTCCACCCGCTCCGCCGTAACATTCTTTTCGACGATAGCGCATTTTACCCCGTTCAGCTCCTCGAATAAATGGTTTTGATTGATAGCCATATAATTTAAAACCCGATGCTCAATGAATAAATATAGTCATATACCCACCCCATCAGACCCATTACGACAATACCCCCAAGACAGACCAGGAAAGCGATGTTTGGTAACAACGGTATCTTCAGCTTCCCTATCGGCTGAGGCTGGCTATCCATAAAAATAGCTTTTATCACCCGCAGGTAGTAATACAGTGAAATGACCATGTTCAGGGCGGCAATACCAATAAATACATAATTACCCTTCCCCGCCCCCGCCATCAGCAAAAAGAATTTACCAAAAAAACCCGCTGTAGGGGGAATACCCGCCAGCGAGAATAAAGAGAGCGCCATTATCCAGGACAGTAAAGGGTTGGTAGCATATAGCCCCTTATAGTCGTCAATGCTCTCCCTCCCTGTCTGCGTGCTGATAAAAGATACGACGCCAAAAGCGCCCAGATTGGAAAAAATATAGACGAGTATAAAATAGATCACAGACGCGTCACCCGCGCGCGAACTGCCGGTGATACCCGCAAGAATAAACCCCGATTGCGCGATGGAAGAAAAAGCCAGCAGTCGTTTGAGCTTGTTTTGACGCAGGGCGAACAGGTTGCCCGTCACCATGGTCAGCACCGACAAAAGCACCAATATCCTGTACCAGTTGCCGGCCATTGGCTTAAAGACAGTATACAAGGTTTGGATAAATATAAAGAACACCGCGCCTTTCGAGATGACGGATAAATAGGCGGTGACCGTAATAGGTGACCCCTCATACACGTCCGCCGTCCATAAATGAAAAGGGACAGCCGAGATCTTAAAGGCAAAACCCGATAGGATCAAAATAAAAGCAAATAGTTGGAAAGCGCTGCCATCCAGCCGTTGTGCGATGATGTCAAAACTCAGGGTCCCCGTAGCGCCGTACAGCAGGGAGATACCAAATAAAAGCAGGCCGGAAGAAAAGGCGGAGGACAGGATAAACTTCATGGCAGCTTCTGAAGACTGTCTTTTTTCCAGGTCAAAGCTGGAAAGGGCCGTCAGAGGGATGGTAGACAGCTCAAGACCAAGATAGAACATCAACAGGTTGCCCGATGAGATCATAAAGAAAAACCCCATCAGGGTCGATAATAACAATATGTAAAACTCAGTCGCTTGCCGGTGATCTTTCAGCCAGCTATAAGCCTGTAACGAAATGATCAGCGTCCCCAGGTTGAGGATATTCTTCTCCAGGACCAGTAGCTTATTGGTATGGAACATG
The DNA here is from genome assembly GCA_017307755.1 of Chitinophagaceae bacterium. GTDB lineage: Bacteria > Bacteroidota > Bacteroidia > Chitinophagales > Chitinophagaceae > Puia. The sequence continues at coordinate 594,669 of JAFKGQ010000006.1, forward strand.
CCGTTAAACAAAATGGAATCCCGGTATTCCCAAAAGCCCAGGGCAAAATTTACCAACAGCAACAAATTGACAAGATGGAGGATGACTTCAGTCCTGTACGCAGCAGCCCCTACCTTTATAAACAAAAGAAGGAAGATAATAACCGCAACCAGTAGTTCCTGCCGCAACGAGAGAATGGTGTCAGCCCACATAATTTTTTTTATTTAATATTCAGCAGATCACTTAACCAAAAGGGAGCAACCCCAATGGCTATAATACCTGCACCCAATATGACCGCCGCCAGTTTTTCATTCCACGTCGCATCCGCAAGCCCGTAATATTGCTGGTCTTTCACGGGGCCCATGATCGATTGTCCTGTAGCCCGGAGAATATACACTGCCGTGATCACGATCGAGGCGCAGGCGAGTATCGTCGCGATCCGGTATGCTTCGCCCGTCCGCTGCCAGGAACCCATAAAGACCGTGACCTCTGCTACAAAACCGCTGAGTCCGGGCAATCCCAGCGAACACAGACCCGCTATCACAAATATCGTCGAGATAAAAGGCATTATTTTTAACAGACCGCCCAGCCGCTCAACCAGCCTCGTATGCGTCCTGTCATAGATCATCCCGATGGCGGCAAAAAAGAGGGCTGTCATCAGACCATGAGAGATCATTTGCATGACGGCGCCCATGACAGCCGTCCTGGTCAGCATACCGATGCCCAACAGGATAAACCCGCAATGGCTAATAGATGAGTACGCATTGATATACTTAAGGTCTTTCTGCATCATCGTGGCAAAGGCGCCATACACGATCGCTATCGTCGCCAGCAGGATGATGACGGGTGAATATTCCCGTGCCGCTATAGGCATAAGACTCACCGCTACCCGCAGACAGCCATAACCACCCAGCTTCATCGAAATACCGGCCAGGAACATCGACGCCGCCGTCGGCGCGGAAGAATGCCCGTCCGGCACCCAGGTGTGAAAAGGGAAAAGCGCCGTAAAAATGCCAAAACCCACAAATAAAAGAGGGAAAAATCTTCGTTGCGCTTCCACCGGAAGATGCACCTGTGCGATGACCGGCCAATCAAAAGTATATGGACCCGCGGCGCCGCCGGTGTTGTAATACACACCCAACAACCCCACAAACACCAATGCCGAGCCGCCCATGAGCATCAACGCCAGTTTCATAGCACTGTACTCCTTCTTCCCACTCCCCCATATCCCAATCAATAAGAACTTGGGGATCACCGAAATTTCCAGAAAAAAGAAAAGGGTGAACAGATCGAGGGAAAGAAAAAAACCATAGGCCCCCGCGCTGAGAAAAAGTAATAAAACAAAAAACTCCTTATCCCATGACTGGACCCGCCAGGATACCAGTACAGCCGCCACCATGACGACCGCCGTCAACAGGATCATGGCTACCGAAATGCCATCCACACCGACATGATACCAGATATTGAGAGGTTTAAACCAGACATGACGGTACTCAAACAGCATGCCCATACTGCCCGCGGCACGCTCTTTCCAATACAGGATCAATAACCCGAAAGACAATAGCAATTGCACCGTAACCCCGGTCAGGGATACCCAACGGGCTCCACCCTCCCTCCGGGAGAACAGAACGACTATCGCCGTGATCAATGGCATCAGCACCAGCAATGACAGATTCATGTGTATATATAAATAAATAAGACTGCTAATACTGCTATTCCGGCAAAGAAATACAAGACATAATCCTGTACCCTCCCCGATTGAAACCCTTTTATCCCCGCAGAGATCCTGGCCGTAACTCCTGCGAGGGAATTCATCAACCCATCCACGATATTCCTGTCTATCCACGCCGCGGGCCTGCCGATAAGATTGAAAATAATTTTCTTCGTAACAAAGGAATAGATCTCGTCGATATAAAATTTGTGATAGGCCAGTTTGTACAAAACGCCAAACACCCCGGCCGCCTTCCGGGGTCTGTCGCTCTCTTTCCGGTACAGATAGCCGGCCAGCAGGATGCCCAGGATCGCCAGCATCACAGGAGCAATCGCAAACACCCCCACTCCAGGGGTATCCATTGCAGCGCCATCAAATGTAACCAGCCTTGAAAAAGGAACAAACCCCGCCAGCAGTGCGCCCGCCGCCAGTACCACCAACGGTATCTTCATGGAAGCCGGACCTTCTCCATGATCACCGGCCGAAACCCCGCCCTCTCTCCACCAAAAAACAGAAAAATATAGCCGGAACATATAAAAGGCCGTCAGACAGGATGTCAACAGCCCTATAACATACACAAACTTATTCGCCCGATAGGCTGCCAGCAGGATCTCCTCCTTACTAAAAAAACCAGAGAAAGGGGGAATACCGGCAATAGCCAGACAGGCGATCAAAAAGCAGCCGTGCGTCAGGGGCATCGACCTCCGGAGCCCTCCCATATCCCGCATTTCATTGCTATGTACTTTGTGAATGATCACCCCGGCACAGAGGAAAAGCAAAGCCTTGAAAAAAGCATGGGTAAAAAGATGGAACATACCGGCCGTATACCCCAGCGCCCCTTCCTCTCCGGAATGGAAAGTCCCCAACGCAAACATCATATACCCTATCTGTGACATCGTCGAATAGGCCAGTACCCGTTTAATATCCGTCTGTGTACAGGCAATGACCGCCGCCAGTAAGGCGGAAATGGCCCCGACAAAAAGGATCACCTGTAACACCGCCGGATCAGAAAGTGCATACACCGGGTACAACCTCGCCACCAGGTATACGCCCGCTACTACCATCGTCGCCGCATGGATAAGCGCAGAGACAGGCGTAGGCCCTTCCATCGCATCCGGTAGCCAGATATGCAGGGGGAATAGGGCCGATTTACCCGCACCGCCGATAAATACAAGCGTAAGTCCCCAGGACAGCAGGGAAATACCCAAAAAGGAGGCCGAGGTAATCCCCGCCAGTTGGGGAGAAGGTTCCGTAAACCGCTGGATCAACGTGCGAAAATCCAACGTCTCCGCATGCAGGGATAATATCAATATGCCTATCAGAAATCCCAGGTCGGCAAAACGCGTGACAATAAAAGCCTTTTTTGCCGCAGCGACGGCCGTCGGTCTGTCAAAATAATACCCGATGAGCAGGAAAGATGAACATCCCACCAGCTCCCAGAAAATATAGATCTCGAAGATATTCCCGGACAACACCAACCCCAGCATGGAAAAAGTAAAAAGCCCGAGAAAGGCATAGTAAGTGCCGAACCGCTCCTCACCCTTCATATACCCCAGACTAAAAAGATGCACCATAAAAGAAACAAAACTGACTACGACGATCATCATCACCGAAATAGGGTCGAGGATAATGCTCATGTCGATGGAAAGACCAGGCGAAAAGGATAGCCACACCGCCTTCCATGCGATCACAGGCTGATAGACCCCGTCCACCTTTCCCACGGAGAAAAAATACCCGTAAGCCACCCACAGCGATAACACTACGGAGATCAGCACCGCCCCTGTCCCGATGACCCCGGAAATGCCCCGTAGATATTTTCTGCCAAACAACCCCAGCACGACAAAAGCAGCCAGTGGCAACAAAGGGATTAAAATAATATACGCATAATTCGGCATATCGATAACATTCAGAATTTCATTTCATCAGCAGCCTCCACATCGATGGAATGAAGGTTCCTGTACAGATTGATAATGATTGCAATGGCCACCGCCGCTTCCGCGGCGGCAATAGCGACAATAAACAAAGTAAAAAAAACGCCCTCCAGCTTATCCGCGTACAGGTATCTGTTAAAAGCGACAAAATTGATATTCACGCTGTTCAGGATCAGTTCCACCGACATCAGCATCGTGATCATATTCCGTCTTGTGAACAGTCCGTACATCCCTATAAAGAAGAGTGCCGTGCTCACAAATAAGATATGGCTCAAGGGTACCTGGTTCATTTATCTCCCGGTTTTGGTTTCATTGCAATGACGATACAGCCGATCATGGCGGCCAGCAAAAGGATACTGATCACTTCAAAAGGTAATACATACCCATGCTCTGAAGTGCTAAGCATTTGTGCTCCGATATTTCCTACACTCGCGTCCACCACCCCGGTGCCCGCTATCCCGGAATGCCCTGCCGGTACAAAAACATAACCCCGTAATAAAACACAGGTAAGCACAAAACCCGCACAGACGGCCAGTACGGAAAATATAGCCCTGCTGCGCAGGGGCGCAGGCAGGTCCTTTCCTGATTGTTGCGTAAGAAAAATAGAAAAGATGATCAACACCACGATCCCTCCTACATAGACTACGACCTGGACTGCCGCGACAAACTCCATCTGCAGCCAGAAATACAACCCTGCAATGCCGGTAAGAGAGAACAACAGCCAGATGGCTGAACGGAATATTTTCCTGGAGGTCACCGCCAGCAGGCCGGTAGCCAGGATAAAAAAGGAAAGTATATAAAAAACGACGGCAGACGCGCTCATCATTCAACGCCCTCTCTGATTTTAGAACCCGGTTTATTTAATTTTTTTGTTAGTTCGCTGCGGTCATACACACTGTGTTCAAAATTCTGTGCCATCTTGATGGCATCCGTGGGACAAGCCTCGATACATAAATTGCACATCGTACAAAGCTCCAGGTGATAAATAAAAGTATCCAGCGCCTTTTTCTTCTTGCCTTCCGGAGTTATATCAAACTTGGTAATGATCTTGATGGTCCCATTGGGACAGGCCAGCTCGCAGGCCGTACAGCCTGTACAGGCATGCTCATTATGTTCGTCATGCAGCATGACCACTTCCCCGCGGAACCGTTCAGGAAGCTTCATTTCCTCCCTGTTGTCAGGATATTGCTGCGTTATGATCTCCTTCCGGTGGGTGAAATAATACCCCGTCAGCCGCATGCCCTTTAAGAGGGATCGTACCGCGCCAAATACGTCCGATATGTATTTCTTTAAGAACATTTTAAAAATGCCACCCTTTGATGGCAATGAGTGTTATTAATAATAAATTGACCATGCTCATCGGCAATAGATACTTCCATTCCAGGTTCAGCAACTGATCGATACGCAGCCGGGGGAAGGTCCAGCGGAACCACATGATCAGAAAGATCAGAAAAAAGGTCTTACCCGTAAACCACAGGGAGGACGGCACATAATCCATCACCCGGTTGAATCCCGCCCAATGCCCGATATGCAGGGGCATCCAGCCTCCCAGGAACAAAGTGGCCGCAATTGCGCACACGATAAAAATGTTTACGTACTCGGCCAGAAAGAACAACGCAAATTTCATCCCCGAATATTCCGTATGAAAGCCCGCGGTAAGCTCAGACTCCGCTTCGGCCAGGTCAAAAGGCGCCCGGTTAGTCTCCGCCGTGACGGCAATGATAAAAATGATAAATGAAATGACGGCAGGGATATGCCCCTTGAATATCCACCACCCATCCTCCTGGGAAGCGATGATGTCCGATATCCGCAGGCTGCCCGTAAGCACCACGATGGAAATGATCGAGAGCCCCGCCGACAATTCATAGCTGACGATCTGCGCGCCGCTACGCATGGCGCCTAACAGGGAATATTTATTATTGCTGGCCCACCCCGCCATCAGGATGCCGATGACGGAAAGAGAAGATACGGCCGAGATATACAATACCCCGATGTTGATATCCCAGATCTGGGTCCCTTTCGCAAAGGCCACAGGGGCAAGTATCATCATGGCCACGACGATCACAAGAAAAGGCGCCAGGTTGAAGAGAAACTTGTCCGCGCCGTCAGGTGTCAACCCTTCCTTCATCGCCAGTTTCAAGGTGTCCGCCACCGTTTGCAGCGTTCCTCCCGGTCCGACCCGGTTGGGCCCCAGCCTGATCTGCATATAGGCAGAAACCTTCCTTTCCATAAGCACCAGTATCAGACCCAGCAGGGCAAAAAGCCCGATCACACAAAACCCCACGATCAGGGACTCCAGCAATACGGCGACTGTGGGATTGAACGTGCCGTTCAACCACGCATCGATGGAATGGGTTATATTTTCTATGCTAAGCATCGTTATATTTGTTCATCCGCCACTTCACCAGACCAGCCCGGCACTTCACCTGTCAATATCCGGTATCACCAGGTCCAACGTCCCCATGATCGCCACCAGGTCCCCGATCTTATGCCCCCTCGCCATATGATCCAGCGCAGAGAGATTGGAGAACCCCGGACTCCGGAATTTGATCCGGTAAGGCGTCGTCCCGCCCTCACTTATAATATAAACTCCAAACTCACCCCGTGCCGTTTCTACCCTTGAATAAAACTCTCCCTTGGGTAGCTTTAACACCGCCTTCGTCTTTGCCTGAAATTGCCCTTCTGGGATATTGTCGATCAGTTGCTCTATAATGGATATGGATTGACGCATTTCCTGCATCCGGACCATGTAACGCGCAAAACAATCCCCCCCGGTAGCAGTCACTTCCTCAAATTGAAGCTCGCCGTATACTTCATAAGGATATAATTTCCGGATATCACAGCTCACGCCGCTGCCCCTGGCGGTAGGTCCCGTGCAGCCATAAGAAACAGCGTCCTCCGGCGAAAGATAACCAATACCCTCCATCCGGCTTTTAAAGATAATATTTCCTGTTACCAGCTCGTCATATTCATGCAGCTTCCCACGGAAAAAATTTATAAACTCCTTTACTCTTTTTTGAAAGTTAGGGTGCAGGTCGGCCATTACGCCCCCGGGCACCATATAGTTCATCGTCAGCCTGGCCCCACAGGTTTCTTCCATAATATCGTTGATTGCCTCCCTCTCCCGGAAAGCATGAAAAAATGGCGTAAGGGCCCCTATATCCATCGCCATTGCCCCCCACCACAGTTGATGGGAAGCAAGTCGGGTCAGCTCGCCCATCAGGACCCGGATCGCTTTCGCACGGGGAGGCACTTCTATCTGCATCCCCTTTTCCACACAAAGAGCACAGCCATGATTGTTGATATGGGAAGAAAGATAATCCATACGGCTGGTGACATATATAAATTGCCGGTAGGAAAGACTTTCGCACATCTTCTCGATGCTGCGATGGATATATCCAAGATGAGGCTCGACCTTTTTGATCGTCTCCCCATTCAGCGTAACAACAAGGTGCAACACTCCATGCGTGGAAGGATGTTGCGGGCCCAGATTGACCACCAGGTCCCCTTGCTCAGTCGTGCCTACTTCCTGGATCATTTTATAGTTTTATCATGTTGACAGGATCTTCGTAATCCTTCCGCAACGGCCACCCCTTCCACTCATCCGTCATAAACAACCTCCGCAGATCGGGATGACCCGTAAATACAATACCCATAAGATCGTACGCCTCCCGCTCATGGAACTCCGCCGTCCGCCAGATATCCGACACCGTCCTGATCTCAGGCCGCTCACGGTCCAGCCTGGCCTTCACCACCAACATATGCCGATGCACCGTAGATGTCAGATGATACACCACGGTAAAATGCGTTCGCCAGTCCACCGCCGTTACACAAAACAAATAGTCAAGATCAAACCCTTCAGTTGACCGTAGCTGTCGCGCAAACCCCTCCCACACTTCCGGATCGATGATCACCGTAAGCCATTCCGCCGCATCCTCAAAGGTTGGCGAAACAAGCAGCGATTCCAGTCTTATCTTTAATTCTTCCTTGTTCATGAAACTCCGTTCCTGATTTTTTCCTGTAAAGCGATCAATGCATGCAACAAGGCTTCCGGACGGGGCGGACATCCGGCTACATATACATCCACAGGGATCACATGATCCGCGCCTTTTACCACCGAGTAGGTGTTATAAAAGAATGGCCCCCCGCTGGTAGCACAAGCCCCCATCGCTATCACATACTTGGGGTCAGCCATCTGATCGTACAACCTTTTCAGCACCGGAGCCATTTTATTGACAATGGTCCCCGCAATGATGATCACATCAGCCTGTCTCGGCGTAGCCCTCGCCACTTCAAATCCAAATCTGGACCAGTCGTATTTCGCTGCAGCCGTAGACATCATCTCAATAGCACAGCAACTGGTGCCGAACACCAATGGCCAGAGCGAGTTACTTCGGGCCCAGCCTATCACCTCATCCAATTTGGTCACCAGGATCCCACCCCCCGCCGTCGGATGCACCTCTCCGGGAAAGGGCCTGTTTTCTGTATTTTGCACGTTCACATCCATTTCAACGCCCCCTTTTTATGCGCATACAAAAATCCCATAAACAGAATGAAAAGAAATATCACGATCTCACCCAACGCGGCCATCCCTATATTTTTGACAGCCACCGCCCAGGGGTACATAAAGACAAGCTCTACGTCAAAAATGAGAAAGATGAGCGCATATAGATAATACCCCACGTTAAATTGGGTCCAGGGAGTGCCGGAAGATGGGATGCCGCACTCGTATGCCTGTCCCTTTTGCAGATTTTTTGTCCCTTTTACAAAGATCCGGGCGACAGCGATTCCTCCGGCTGCAAAAGCGACCCCGGCAAAAAAAAGCACGATTAAAGAAGAGCTTCCCATGGGTATAGGTTTATTTTACCCTATACTAATATACCGATTTTAACCGGTTTTCAAATATCCTTCCCGCAAAAGTTTGTTTATTTTGTCTAAAACTTACAAACGATGAAATACCAAAACCTGATCCCCCTGCTGATCGTCCTTCTGCTGCTCCAATCTGTTATGGCCGCCGCACAAAGCCCAACACCGCCCCCCATCGTACGCAAACAATTGATGCTCGCACAATTCAAAAGCCGGCCCGTCTCCAGGGTCGATATACGGGAGATCAATCTCGCGCCGGGACAAAAAGGCCCGCTTCACAAACATCCCTGTCCCGTAGTCGGATACATCGTCTCAGGCACTATACTTTTTCAGATAAAGGGAGAGCCGGAAAAAACTTTAAAAGCAGGTGACCCTTTCTATGAGCCCGCTGAAACAGTGATCACCCACTTTGACAACGCATCCGGTACGACACCCGCAAAGTTTATCCTGAACTATCTGATGGATAAAGAAAAGGACTTCATCATCCTGCTGGATGACAAAGAGCAGCCGATCGCCGCGCCTAAATGACGCCTGACGGCGCCACATAGCTATATACCTCGTATTTCAGCTCGCTCCAGGCGCTCTCCCTGGGAAAAGGCTGCCCCGGATATAGCTCTATATCCACCGGTGTGAACGTAATCCGTACCCTCACCGACTTCTTGCCCCTCACCAGACGTGCGGGTATCAGGAATTCATCATCCCGCAGACGACGATTGGAAGTCTGTACATTATACGATCTTTTGTCCAGTTCACCCTCCGGGCCCGAAAATACGCAGGTATTGCTGCCTGCAAGCCACCAGGTACCCGCATGCTCCCATCGCTCGTTTGCTCCCACATCCGAAACATACACCTCCGCACGCTGATTGGGAAAACTATAGTCCAGCGTCCTTCGGAGCAATGCCCCCAGGTTGCCCGGATCAAGCGCAATCGTAAATTCTGAGCTGCCCTTTGTATAACGACCGTCTTCCTGCTGTGCGGGATAAACTTCCTTTCCCATCTTTTCCGTATACCAGGGCATCTTACTCACGTCCATACCCCAAACTTTCGCCGGGAAAGTATCGATCCCCCATTCATATCGGGAGGTGATGGTTTGTACGGCAGAAGCCTGGGGCGAGCGATATGCATGCGCCTGCTCACTGGACACGTCGCCGACATCAATCTCATCCGTTCTGATCAACGAGGCCGCCGGAGAGCCGTACCAATATGTCACCGCCTCATAGTGTTCCGTAGATAAGTTCTCCCCTCCATGTTCCAGACGGATAAGCGCGCGATTCCCAAAAGGCATCAGATCCGCAAGGAGGAATCTGTACCCGGACTCGATCAGGTCCTTATCATCTTTCGCCTCTTTTTTACTCACCGCTCCCAATGGATGTCCCGCCAGCGGCAATGTCATATTCTGTCCACCCCAGTAGTCGCCTCCACCGCCCCATTCCTCCGTACCCGTACCATACGCCTGAGGGGTTCGGCTGTCGTCAAAAAAGAAACGGGGGTCGCCCTCCAGCGTATTCAGCGCACCGTTATGAGAAAAAATAAAGGACATGCCCACAAAACTGCCTGACCATTGCTGTCTGCCTTCCACGCCCCGGGTATCCAGCAGGGTCATGTCCGCACCAGGCTCAGGATGAGGGATATCCTGGTAAGTAGCGTGAAAATATGCGCTGTAAGATTCCGGCAGCTTGTTCGGCTCATACCGTATCTCATAATCTATATGCGCATCTCCCGGCGTTATACCGCTCAACTCCACACGGGCCGCATGGGAAAAAGGCATGGGGTAATAACACCCAAGCTCCACCTTCCCGCCGGCCTGATCAACCCGGACATTGATAGGAAAACCTTTCACCAGGAATTCCCGGTTATCCCGGTTATACAAAGTGCCCGCTCCAAAAAAAAGGCACAGAGGTGCATCGATGGAAGGTTGGACGGCATTATCCCAGTAAATTTTCAACTGTATTCTTTCCAAAGAAAGGGCTTTATCCAGCGGCAGGGTAAGCTTCAGCGCACGGATGACGGAAGCCTTTGCTTTAACCTCGGCAAGCACAAGACTTTCTTTGTCCAACAGCAGGGAGCCGCTGATCTTTTTTATGTGCTGAGGGGCGATATCCGTCCCGCTGCGTGCCAGCAGGTCGATCACCCGCCTGTCTGGTATACGGTTGATATCCCATGTCCGTAGAGGTCTTGACAATTGCTCCTTGTTCGCATACAACTGGTAGATATAATACCCCGTTCCATAATGCGTGCGGGAATAGGCTAGTTGAAAACTGCTGTCGAAAGACAGCGGCGTCCATACCAGGTCCGCCCCCTTGGTGGCGCTCCAGGTCCATGCCAATGGCTGGGGAAAAGGTCGGGCGGGAATAAACTCCGTGGTTGTAAACCGCTTTTTTGCATGCACGGGATCGCTGGTGCCCGTCTCCTGTATGATATTGTCTTTCCCATCCACTATATAGTGCCAGGGGCTGCCATGCCAGTGATTGGTACGTATAAAATAAACGACCCCGTTCCCTGCTATATCCAGCGTCACATTCTTGTCCTCTTCTTTCATATAAAGGAAATGGCTGGCGTCGGCGGATTCATTGCCGCCCTTGCGGTCGTACGTGCTGCGCATATAGGTCCTCGCCCCGATACGCTGTATATACCATTTATCCCATTGCAAATACGCATCCTCTCCTACAGGCAGCAGAGGTAATTTCTGCGCTTCAATGCCGCCCCCCGCGGACAACAGACAAAATAACAGGAATAGCTGTGTCTTCATGATCTATCCCCGTAAAATAGCGATATTTTCTTTCGGGATAAAATATAATGGATCCCGGAATGCTCATTTTTAATATCTTTATTACAAGTTACAAGGCTGATTAGTGAGCGCAATTACACTCGATATAACCCTGTTCGCGTCTTTTAAAAAAGGGGATGCAACGGCTGAGAATGCCGTATTCAGAAAGCTCTTTAAACCTCTGTGCCTGTATTCCGAACAGATCACTTCCAGGCTGGAGGCTTCCGAGGACATCGTCGCCGAAGCCCTGGAAAAAGGATGGGACAGACGCCAGGAGTTTCAAGCCTTTGACAACTTTAAGGCCTTTCTGTACCGGCTGGTACGGAACGCTAGTCTCAACTATGCCATCTCGGAAAAATCCCACAGGATCGCACACACCCACATACGCTACCTGAAACAATACGAGCAGCACGATGAAGAATTGTTCGAAAACGAGATCCTCCGGGCAGAACTGCTGCACGAGATCTATCAGGAAATAGAAGAGCTGCCTGATAAATGCGGACAGATCTTCAGGATGATCTTTATCCAGGGATTGTCCACCGAACAGATCGCAACCGCCCTTTCCCTGAATGTCCAGACCATACGTTCGCAAAAAGCAAGGGCTATCCAGTTGCTCAGGACCAGGTTGCTCAAACGGAACCACCTGGCCGTCATCCTCCTCGCCATGATCCTGCTGGATGGTAAATAAAAAATCTTTCTTTTTATTTGGATGAAATGCATGGCTGCCTGTCTCCCTTATAGATAACAAGCTGAACACGCATGACCGATCATATAAAATCACTTATTCTCAAACATCTCCGGGAAGATCTCACGCCTGCGGAACAGGCTGAACTGGAGGATTGGCTGAACAGATCGGAAGAGAACCGCAGCTTGCTGAGATATCTCGAAAGTCCCGAACAGGTAGCGTCCGCGATGGAGAAAATGGAAAGGATGCGGGAAGAAGCCGTATGGCAAAGATTACAGACCCGCACCGTCATACAGAAGACCGCTGCTCCGGCGACAAGCCGGATTCACAGGATACGTCTTATACGACGCTGGCCTTATCCCGCAGCCGCGGCAGTACTACTGGTCATTGCCGGAATATACCTGTTCCACCGGCCATCTATGGAAAAGATTCCATCTCCTTCCGGCATACCCGCCACCGCAGACAACATTCCTCCCGGAAGGAACAAGGCCACTCTCACCCTGGCCGGTGGACGACAGATCATTCTCGACAGCGCACAGGACGGCGCACTCCTGCAACAAGACAGTATAAAGATTGTCAAACTGGGTAATGGCCGGCTGGCTTACACTGCTCAATCTTCGTCCTCACCCGCAACCCATAACCTCTCCTATAATACCCTGTCCACTCCCAGGGGAGGACAGTACCAGCTTGACCTGCCCGACGGGACAAAGGTCTGGCTCAATTCCGCCTCTTCTATCACCTATCCTGTGGCATTCACGGGCCATCGAAGGATGGTCAGTGTCACCGGGGAAGCCTATTTCGAGATCGCAAAGGATAAAGCCCGGCCGTTCCTTGTAAAAGTCACTGCCCCCCCGGACAATGCCCGCGGCACAACAAAAGATATGGATATCGAAGTGCTGGGCACTCATTTCAATGTCAATGCTTACCAGGACGAATCCACCGTCAGGACCACCTTGCTGGAAGGCAGCATAAGGGTTTCCAACAACTCCGGTACCCGCCCCCCGGCCCTTCTGACAGCCGGACAACAGGCACAGGTCGATGCCGGGGGAAAGATCCAGGTCCTCTCGCATGTCGATCTCGAAGAGACAATGGCCTGGAAGAACGGATTTTTCCAATTCAACCGCGCCAGCCTCGATCAGGTCATGCGGCAATTGTCCCGCTGGTATGATATGGACATCGTATACGAAAAAAATATCCCCGAAATGAAATTCGGGGGAAAAATGCAACGCGACCTCTACCTGAAAGATATGCTGGATATCCTGGAAAAAACAGACGTCCATTTCAGAATAGACGGAAGAAAGATCATCGTAATGCCCTGAATCACTAAAAACTTAAACCTTCTTCTGGATCACCGGTAAGCCTGCCGGCCAGTAACCACCGCTGGCCAATCACCGACCATTTGCCATTTCCTAGGAGTGATTGCCTTGTCCCGCCGATAATTTATTAAACCCAAAAACTGCTGCAATTTATGCGAATTAAATTGAGAAGGCCCTTCCTGGCTATGAAGCTTACTGCATGCCTTTTGACAGTAACGCTAATGAATGTCAGCGCCAAAGTCGCCTCCCAGACCATTACTTTCTCCGGAAAGGATGTCCCCCTTCAAAAAGTGTTCACCGCCATCGAACAGCAGACAGGCTTCGTCGTATTTTATAATTACAACGAGCTGGACCAGGCAAAGCCCGTCACTATCTCTGCAAAAGACCAGCCCCTGGAAAGCTTCCTGCAAAAATTGTTCAGGGACCAACCCTTCAGCTTCGTGATCAAAAACAAGACCATCGTCATCACACGAAAGGCTCCATCTTCCGACATCGCCCATCCCGCTCCACAGCACGAGGTCGTCGCCATTCAACCCATCACCGGCCTGATCACCGATTCGGCAGGCATGCCCCTGGCCGGCGCCACCATTACAGTCAAAGGATCAAAAGCCTTTGTAACAGCCGGTCAGAACGGGCGATTCACCATACAGGCAAGTATGAACGACGTGCTCATCATTTCCTTCGTAGGCTTCCAGAACAGGGAGATACACGTCCATGCCGCCGACATAGGCACTATAACCCTGAAACCATCCGTCACCACCTTATCCGGCGTTGAGGTCACCTCCTACTCCACCGGGTATCAGCAAATACCAAAAGAAAGGGCCACCGGCGCCTTTACCTTCGTCGACAATGAGCTCATCAACCGTAGCATATCCACCAATATCCTCGACAGACTGGAAAATGTCACCAGCGGAGTAGCCTTCAATAAAAACATCATTACCAACCGGGCTTATCAGCAGATCAACCAGGCCACCATCGCCATCCGCGGAAGAAGCACGATTAACTCCAATCCCAACTCCCTCATCGTCGTCGACAATTTCCCCTATGACGGCGACCTCAGTACCATCAATCCCAATGACGTGGAAAGCATCACTGTCCTCAAGGATGCCGCCGCCGCATCCATCTGGGGCGCCTTTTCAGGGAATGGCGTCATCGTTATCACTACCAAAAAAGGAAAATATAACCAGCCGCTAAAGGCCTCTTTCAACGGGAATGTCACCGTCACCGGTAAGCCTGACCTCGGCTATCAACCCTGGATGGGCACCGGCGACTACATCGACGTAGAACAATTCCTTTTCGACAAAGGGTTCTACAACGGCACTCTCGCCAACCCCTATACCCTCATAAGCCCCGTCGTGCAGTTGCTGGCGCAACAAAAAGCCGGCGCCATAACCCCTGAACAGGCGGCCGCACAGATCAACGTCTATCGTACACAAGATATTCGCGACGATATCGCCCGATATTTATACCGCAACACGGTAAACCAGCAATACTCCGCCAATTTCTCCGGGGGGGACAGCCATAACAAGTATTACATGTCCGGCGGATATGATTATAATCTGCCCATCCTCAACTATAACAGCCTCAAACGCGTGACCGTAAAAGGTGGTAATACACTCTCCTTCTGGCGCCAGAAATTAGAACTGAGCACCGATATCCAGTTTACTCAAAGCACCAATCGCAACAACAATACCGGTGGTGTCTCTACAAACTTTCCTTATATAAGGTTTGCCGACGCCGGCGGAAATGCGCTCGCAGTACCTTACAGCTATCGCACCTCCTATATAGACACCGTAGGTCAGGGCAAGCTCCTGGACTGGCATTACAGACCGCTGGACGAACTTCACAATGCAAACGATGTCACTAACCTCACAGACTACCATATCAACCTTGGCATCAAATACAAGGTCATAAAAGGCCTGGAAGCCTCTCTCTTTTATCAATACAATAAAGGCAACAGCGAACATCAGGTCTACAACAGCCAGGCCACTTTCTTCACCCGTGACCTGATCAACAGCTACAGCCAGATCAGCGGCAACACCGTGAAAAGACCGATACCCCTGGGAGGGATACTGGACAGGACCCAGAACGATTACGAATCCAACAATGTCCGTGGCATCCTCGCCTATAATCACGTCTGGCAGGGCGTCCATGCCCTCAGTGTGCTTGCCGGCACAGAGGTCAACAAGTTCAGCTCCTTTTCCAGAACGAACAGACAATACGGCTACGATCCGGAAATTACTACCAGCGCCAATATAGACTACGCCGATCTCTTTCCTCAATTCATAGGAGGTTTCCCCCGGCAGATATATTCGAATATCAGTAACCTCGGTACCCTCAAAAACTTTATTTCCTATTATGCCAATGCCGGCTATACCTATGACGAACGCTATACCATAACAGGCAGCATCCGAAGGGACGAATCCAATCTTTTCGGTGTCAGCGCCAACCAAAAAGGCGTCCCCCTCTGGTCCGCCGGCGCTGCCTGGACCCTTTCCCGTGAAAAATTCTATAGATTGGGCTGGCTTCCCTACCTCAAGCTGCGCATCACCGACGGTTACCAGGGTAACGTAAATTCAGGCGTCGCCGCCATGACCACCGCCTCCTACGGCGCAATCACCAACGTCTACGGCGCTCAGATAGCAAGCATCAGCAACTATCCCAACCCTACTCTTCGCTGGGAAAAGGTCAACCAGGTCAACTTCGCCGTCGAATTCGCCACCCGGCACAACATCATCAGCGGCAACATCGACTATTATCTCAAAAAAGGCTCCGATCTCATCGCCCCCAGCCCCCTGGATCCCACCACAGGCACTTCCGGTTTCACAGGGAACGCCGGCAATATGAAAGCCCATGGCATCGACCTCACGATCAACACCATCAATATCAACCGGCAGGTCAAATGGTACACGACCTTTCTGTTCAATTATGCAAAAGACGAAGTGACGGTGTACAAAGCCCAAAAAGCCGCCATCGGTGTATACGTAAACACCGGCGTCTTCAATCCCCTTCCCGGTCATCCCCTGTACTCGCTGTATGCTTTCAAATGGGCAGGCCTCGACGCTTCCGGCAATCCCCAGGCAATCCTGGACGGGAAACCCAGCGAAAACTACACAGGTCTGGGCACGTCCACCAACTTCGACAACCTCAAATATGTCGGCCCGCTCAACCCGCCCATATACGGCAGCATGCGTAATACCGTCTCCTGGCGCCGATTCACATTCTCCTTCCTGGTGTCCTACAAGTTCGGAGCATGGTTCAGAAGACCTTCTACAAACTATACCACCCTGTTCAGCATCTCCGGCGGCGGAGGCGGAACAGCCGATTATACCAGACGCTGGCAGAAACCCGGCGACGAACAGCATACCAATGTGCCTTCCATGGTCTATCCCAACCCTGCTTACCGAGACGTCATCTACCTCTATTCAACGGCCCTGGTGGAAAAAGGAGACTATATCCGGCTGCAGGACCTGCAATTCAGCTACGACCTCACAAAAAAACAATTTGTAAAGCTGCCCTTCGAAGGCATCCGCTTCTATCTCTATGCCGGCAACATCGGTATACTGTGGCGCGCTAACAAGTCCGGCATCGATCCCGATGCAGTACCCCTGAGCAACGGCTTTACCTATCCTAACCCCAGGTCCTTCTCCGCCGGCATCAAACTGGACTTGTAAAAAGACCAAATAAACTAAATGCACCCAACAATGAAAAAGATATTCGACCGATACGACCACAGCTGGTGGTCCCCTCTTTTCCTGGCGCTGCTCCTCGGCTCCTGCAAAAAAAATGATCTGCTGAATGCCAAGCCGCAAACCAGCCTCGTTATCCCCACCACCATCCAGGATTTCCAGGCTATCCTCGACTACTCAGAAACCATGAACATCGCTCCCAGTTTGGGGGAAGCTTCCGCGGATAACTACTACCTGCCCTATGACCGTTTCCAGTCCGCACAGCCCATCGACCAGAATACGTACATCTGGGCCAGGGACATCTTCGGCGCTTCCACCAACATCGACGACTGGAATTATCCTTACCAGCAGGTGTTCAATGCCAACGTCGTCCTCGACGGTCTGGCCAAAATGAAAGTGACGACAGACAACCAGCAGGATATCCATACCCTCACAGGCTATGCACTCTTTTACAGGGCTTATGCTTTTTTCAACATCGCCCAGCTCTTCGCACCGCCTTACGACAGCGCCACTGCCGCTACCGACCCGGGCATTCCTCTCCGGCTGGCATCGGATATAACCATCCGGTCAAAACGCTCATCTGTAAAAGACTCCTACGAAAGGATACTGGATGATCTTCACCAGGCAAGCCGGCTCGCACCCGCGGCCCTCCCCACAGCCACCAGGAACCGGCCCTCCGGGATCGCCGCCTATGCCTGTCTGGCAAGGGTCTACCAAAGCATGCGCGCCTACAAAGAAGCCGGCGCTGCGGCTGACAGCGCCCTGCGACTCTACAGCAAGCTCATCGACTATAACAACGTCACCCCATCCTTTCTGCCCTTCAGGAACAACAACGACGAGACGATCTTCCAGTCGAACTTTTCAGGCAACGCCCTGGTGCTCGTTCCTCTCGCCGGCATCGCCATCATCGACTCCAATCTCTATAATTCCTATGCATCCAACGACCTCCGCCGCACCATCTATTTCAATGCCTCCACCGGCCCCGGCCCCCGCGGCGGCTACAGCGGGAGCCTGTTCACCTTCAGCGGTCTGGCCACGGACGAGTTGTATCTCATTCGCGCGGAAAGCTTCGCCCGCGCAGGACAGACAGACGCCGCCATGACAGACCTTAACACCCTTCTCGCCAAACGATTCTCCGCCCCCTTTTCTCCCTACACCGCAACAGACGCAGCCGACGCCCTTGGGCAGGTGCTGACGGAAAGAAGAAAAGAGCTGGAATTGAGGGGCGGCCTCCGCTGGATGGACCTTCGAAGACTCAATAAAGAAGGTTATAACATTACCCTTACCCGCGTGCTTAACGGTCAGACCTACACGCTGCCCCCCAACAGCCCCCTGTACACCCTGCCCATCCCGCCCAATGTCATTAACCTTAGCGGTATACAACAAAACAACCGCTGATAAAAAAACATAAAACCAGCATACAATGAAAACAAAGCTCTTCTTGCTCGCCCTGGCAACAGCCGCCGCCTGGCCGGCTATAGCACAGAAAAAAAGCACCTCGGCAAAGATCACTTGCACCATCGGGAACGCCACTCCCACAGATACCATCCGGCTATTGGTTTGGGAAGACAACCTCTCCGAACGCAGCGCCGGCGAATTACCCTATCGCACCTATACCACGATCAACGAAAAAGGGACCTTTCGCTATAAGATCGACCACCTGGCGCATCCCGTATACTTCTCCCTCGTAAAAGACAAAGAGAAGACATTCGGTCATGATGTCTCCGTCCTTTCCCAGTACCTGCTGGAACCCGGTGATGATATCAATATCCATATGGACAGCCTGGTCAGGTCCTATACGCACTTCTACGGAGATGCCGAGGACACTTTCACAGGCTACCGCATCGTCAATGTCGGCTTCACCGGAAAAGGCTCCGCAAAAGGTGAATTCACCAGCCGTCTCGACAGCCTCACCCAACACTGGCTAAAAACTTCCTACACGCTAAAACAACCGCCTCAGACCGCTCAACCAAAAGCCTACGATTCAGCCTACTATTCGGGCTACCCCGCCATGATGGGCCGCATCCTGGAAGACCGCAAGGCTATCCTGGATTTTCAGCTCGCTACATTAAAGGGATATGAAAATAAAATGTCCCCCGAAGCTTACCAGATCACCCGGGCAAATGTCATAGGGAACACGGAAGCCTCCAATGTCCGCCTGTACTCGCTGTTACGTCCTTCCGCCGGCGACCCGGCCATCAGCCCCTCGTTCTACCAGTCCCTCTGCCAGCAACTACGCGTGACCTATGAGAACAGATCCGGCGCCGATATATCAGGTATACCGTCCGCTGCCCTCATCCTCTCCAAAGACTATATCCATTACCTGACAGATCAGGCCTACTACCTGGGTCCAAAGGACAAACAATACGAATACCTGAAGGGAAAATATACAGGCCCTCTCCGGGACAAGCTGATAGCCGACTTCCTCATAAAGGTCTTCTTCTATATGAAGGACAACCAGGAGGCCCTGAACGATGCCGTCACTACGGTCCAAAGTGATTTCGCACTCTCCCAGGTGAAAAAGATCTATAACACCCAGAGCATCGGGCGCCCCGCCTATAATTTCACACTCCCCGACATCGACGGGAATATCAGGAAGCTCAGTGATTTTGCGGGAAAGATCGTTTTCGTGGACCTATGGTACACCGGATGCGGCGCCTGCGCCAAATTTTATCAATACCAGCTCTCCCGCGTAGAAGAAAAATATAAGGATGATCCGAACATCGTTTTTATCACCATCAGCATCGACGCCGACAAGGCCACCTGGATAAAGAGCGTAAAGAGCGGCGCCTATTCTTCTCCCGACCGGGAAAATGTAGTGAACCTCTACACAAATGGTAGGGGCACGGAAGACCCGCTGATAAAAGCATATAATGTGACAGGCTACCCACACCCTTTCATGATCGATCGCAACGGGGCCATCTACCGTGTAAATCGGCTGCAGGCCGTTGCGGAGGAGCTATATCCCATCATCGAAGAAGCCATTGCCAAACCTCAAAAGGATAATAAGAAGACGCCGGCATCAACATTGAATAAAAAAATGTCCTGACCATCGTCACCCGGAGGCGGCGTCTCATACAGGACAGCTGCCTTCGGGTCATTTAATTCACACTCCCCATATCGATACTGATATCCTTCCATTCCGCTTTCGATACCCCTGACAACCGTGTGCTGACTTCACTGCCTGCCAGATGTGCAGGCTCCCGGTACAAACCAAAATCGCTTAACGCTATACAAACGGCCGAGCCCGTGATCCGCAGCCGTACCTTGCTCGCAGCCACTTGCTGCGGCAGACGGATAAGCCGGTTTGCCCCAATGCTAGTGCCCTCTCCTATCTTCCTCCATGTCCCGTCCGCAAATGCTTCTATCGTAAAAGCGCTGATCCTTTGTCCCAGCTTGATATTCTCACGCAGACGGATAACGTTGAATACTGTAGATTTCCCCATATCCACCACCAGCTCCGGCGTATGGATCGCATCGTCCGTCGCCCAGTAACTATATCGGTCGCCGTCAGTCAAAAAGGCCGGACCAAACCTCCCCGGATCCTTACCACGGACATTGCTGGCCGTAAAAGCCGCCCCCTTTGCCAGGTTGACGGCAAACGTCTGTCGTAGCAGATCGCCAAATGCCCTGAGCGACGCCACATCCCGCTCATCCAATACCCCATCCTTGTTAGGCGCGATGCCCAGATCAAGACTAGCCCCCCTTCCCACGCTCTGGCAATAAAGATCCAGCAGTTGGTAAGGCGTTTTCACCTGTTCATTCTGCGAAGCGTGATAAAACCATCCCGGACGCAACGGCACATCACATTCGGCCGGCATCCAGTAGATACCATTCCGCGTACCCTCCGTCCCTTTCGAAGATTTGACATAGCCGTTGGCAGGCTTCCTCCCTTCATCAGGAGCCTCCGGTGTATACGTGGCCCAACAGGTAGCCTCTGCATGCCCCTCTTCATTGCCTACCCACCGGACATCGGGTCCCACATCACCAAAGATCGCCGCCGCAGGCTGCAGCTGCCGTACGATACCCCAGGTAGTATCCCACCCGTAATAGGTCGTGCGATCGATCTTTCTCACCTCCCTGGCGCCGCCATAATAACCGTCCCCCCCATTTGCCCCATCATGCCAGGACATAAATAAAGGTCCATACCGTGTGCACAGCTCTTTTAATTGCGCCCGATAGATTTGTACATAGGCAGACGTCCCATATTGTGCATTGTTCCGGTCCCAGGGCGAGCAATACAACCCCAGCCGCATGCCCAGCTTATTACAGGCCAGTTGATATTCCTTCACCATATCCCCCTTGCCATTCTTCCAGGGACTTTTGCTGATGTTATGCTCCGTCGTTTTCGTGGGCCAGATACAAAGCCCGTCATGATGCTTTGCGACAACCACCACTCCTTTAAATCCTCCCGCCCTGGCCGCACCGACGATCTGCATGGCATCAAAATGGACCGGGTTCACAAGTGCGGGGTCCTCATCCCCAAAACCCCATTCCTTATCCGTATACGTATCCACTCCGTAATGGATGAGACAATACATTTCCATCTCATGCCACGCCAGCTGCCCCTTTGTCGGCAGCACGCCATACGGTTTTGGAGGTTCCTGGGCAAAAACTACGCTGCTGATCAATAAACACAAAATGAATAATTTACTCATGGTGAATGCCTGATTTTTCATACGTCTAAAATACATATATATCAAAAACCGTCCTCCCTAGCAGCTTTTTTTATTAACTTTAAGACAATCCTCAATCCATCTTATATGAATTACTATACCCCCCAACTCCTGCTTTTCATCTGTCTGCTGGCCCTCTCCTGCCGGACGACCACAACTAGGGACACGCCCCTGACGGGAGCATCCAGACATGACACCAACGGCTGGATATACGTCCACCTGGAAGGCAGCCCCTCCACCATCGGCTATCAGCACGGCTATCTGCTCGCCCCGGAGATCGACACCAATATCCGGACCGTGGCGGCCTACCTCGAACACGAGACAAAAAAGGATTGGCAATTCTACAGACAATGCGCCGCCAACTTTTTATGGAATAAAGTCGACCGTGAATATAAAGACGAGATCAACGGCATCGTAGCCGGACTCGCAGCACAACACAAAGGCTATGACAGTCTCGATATCACCGCCCTCAACGCCATGGAAGAGCTGGCTTATTACTATGTGCCTCAGTTGATGGATCAACAAAAGCCCGGCAGCGGGGACAACAAAGCGCCGGGCAATTGCAGCGCATTCATTGCCACAGGCAGCTATACAAAAGACGGTAAAATAGTAATAGGTCACAACAACTGGACAGCCTATATGGTCGGCCAGCACTGGAATGTGATTGCCGACATCGTCCCGGAGAAAGGCAGCCATATGCTCATGGATTGCATGCCCGGCTTTATCCACAGCGGAGATGATTTTGTCGTGACAGGCAATGGCATCCTCATCACCGAAACCACCATCACCCAATTCAAAGGCTTTGACTCCACCCAAATACCCGAATTCGTCCGGGCAAGGAGATCAGCGCAATATTCGAATAGCATCGACGATGTAATAAAACTCTTTGTCACCGGCAACAACGGCGGCTATGCCAACGACTGGCTCATAGGTGATATAAAGACCAATGAAGTAGCCAGATTAGAGCTCGGCCTGAAAGACCACCAGGTCTGGCGGTCAAAAGATACCGCGATCATCGGGGCCAATTTCGCCAGCGACCCCAAACTGATCGCGGAAGAGACAACCTTTAAGGTCCGGGACTCCACCACCTCCCCCAATGCCCGCAAAAAAAGAATGGAACAGCTGGTCACCAGCCTGAAAGGGAAAATTGACCTGGACGAAGGAAAAAAGATAGAGTCTGACCACTACGACGCTATCCATCACACCACCGCCAATAATAAATGCGTGGTCTGCGGACACGTTGACGAAGATAAAAATGGCTGTATGGAATGGGACTGGGGCGCTTACTACCCCGGCGGGACCGTGCAAAGCAAACTGACGACGGCCAGTCTGGCAAAAGACCTCAAATTATGGGCGCACATGGGCCATCCTTGCGGACAGGATTTCATCGCCGCCCCTTTTTACAAACTGCATCCCGAATACGCCTGGCAGGCAAAATATCTCACCGCCCTGAAAGCATATCCCTGGACATTATTCGAAGCAAAAAAATGAGCCGCTCTCTACCCTGCGCTCTCACCCGCCCCCTATATGATATGCTCCTTCAACGCCTTCGAGATGGCCTCCTTCCCGCAATTGACATGTAGCTTGGTATAGATATTCTTCAGGTGCGACCGGGCCGTCTCAAACGAGATATTAAGATCCGACGCTATCATCTTCGTGCTGTACCCCTTTGTCAGCATTGTCAGCACTTCCAGTTCCCTGGCCGTAATAGAATACTGATTGGTCCTTCCCTGCCGGAAGCTGCCCAGCACTTTTCGGGCAATGGCAGGAGACATGGGAGCCCCCCCTTCCATCACCTCATGTATGGCGTCAAATAACCTCGATGGAGAGATCTTTTTCAACAGATATCCATTTGCACCCGCACAAAGACTCTGAAATAACTTTTCGTCGTCCTCAAATACGGTGAACATGATCACGGCCGTATCAGGCCTTGCCTCCTTTACCATGCGAACCCCCTTTATACCCGTCACCTCGGGCATATCGATGTCCATCAACACCACGTCAGGCTCGTATACACGGGTAATATTACCCGCGTCGACACAGTTGTTATAATCCCCCGCCACTTCATAGTCACCCGTATTTTTCAGGAGGAATACCAGCGATTCCCTGAGTTTGTCATTGTCCTCGAATATAATGATACGTAGTGCCATAGTTTTAAGAATTAATGATATACAGCTCACCTGTTGGAATGATCGATAGGTAACACTATCAGTATCCGGGTGCCTTTTTGTTTTTCTGAGCGAATGGAGATCCTTCCCCGCCACCTGTTTACCCTCGCTCGCATATTCTTTAATCCATTGCCATGGGAAGCCTGCGCAACGTCAAACCCCTTGCCATTGTCGGAGAACCTCAGTTCCAGGGAATTCCCTTTTACGCCGACACTGATCCACGCAGCGCTTGCCAACGCATGCTTGTAGATATTGTTCAATGCTTCTTTATAAAGGAGGTAAATATCCCGGCGTTGCTCCATAGACAGCTTACGGGCAGGGAATTGCTCATCCATATCGAGATGACAGATAGTACGGCCAGGAGCCTCAAATAATTCCACACAGTAACGACGCATACGGGCGATGGTTTCATCCAGGGTATCATTCCTGGAACTGGCGTTCCATATTATGTCGTCCAGCGCCTGGCTGCAATAACTCACCTCTTCGCTGATCCTCTTGAGATGCAGGATGGCTTCATCCGGTTTGTCCAGATTGTTCAGGGTGATGGCCGACAGTATATTGATATTGGATAAGGTAGCCCCGATATCATCGTGCAGGTCCCTTGCGATCCTGTCCCGCCACGCCAGATCACCCCCCTTGCGGACCGTTTGCCTCAACTGCGAAGAATAGTACATTTTTTCCATGATAGCTCGACTTTTTAGTAAAGCTAACTCCTTGTAGAAAGGGTCGCATGACCAATCGCCGAACTGCATTTTAAATAGACGAATGATCCCCTATTAGGGGGATTAACTTTCCATGCTTTTGCCCCGCATAACCTGGCAGGGACGGAGCAAAATGAGTATCTTGGAATCACAAAGGAGCCTGGCAATGGAAGTATTAAAAAAAACTTACAAATGTTTTATCATAGATGATAATGAATTAGACAGGCTCTCTATTTTATCCCACGCCCGCAGGTACCCTTTTCTCGATATCGATGGGGTTTTCGGCTCCGCCAGACAGGCGTTGGACCTGGCCCAAAAGTCCCCCCCCGACATCCTCCTGTTGGATATAGACATGCCCGGCATCAACGGCCTGGACCTCCGCAAACAGCTGGAACAGGTACCCGCCTGTATATTTATCACCTCCCACCCCGAATTCGCCCTGGAAAGCTTCGAGACAGCCGCCCTGGACTTCCTGGTCAAACCCCTGAGAACCGAGCGCTTTGAAAAGGCCATGGGAAGACTGCAGCGTTTCCTGGAGATCCATTATAAGGCCGAATTGCTGGATTATACCCTGGGAGAAGATACCCTCTTTATAAAGGACGGACACAGCCACATCAAACTGCAGTTGTACGATATAATTTATCTCGAAGCCCTGAAAGATTATACAGGCATCATTACCCGGCAAAAAAAATATTGCGTACTGTCACCCCTTAGTCACCTGCTAAAGGAAAAGACCTTTCAAAACTTTATACGGATACATCGCAGCTATGCCGTACAAAAACATTTTATCAATAAGATAACACCAAAAGAGATACTGGTGAACGACACCCTGCTCCCCGTAGGCAGAAGCTACAAGGACGCAGTGGATAAATTGCTGACTTAATCACCCGGTCCCTCCCCTATTTCTTTCACCATGCCAAATGACGGAAGAAATCCGAACTGCTGATAAAAAGGTTCAAGAGACTCACGGGCAAACAATCCCACCAGCGAAGGCATGGTGACATTTCTTTCCAGCCACTCCATCAACGCTCTCATAAGGGCCGATCCTATCCCGCTGCCTTGCCGGTCCGTTCTTACCATGACATTCTTTACATAATAAAAACCCGCATGATCCGTAAGTAAAAATGCACACCCGACCACCTCGCCGCTGACAGCGTCTTCCGCCACTACCCCAAATGCCGCAGTGGAAATAATATTTGCCGCTATTTCCGGCCGCTCCGTCTGCCCGCCTAATGCCCCCTGCACCTGGCTATATTCCATCACAGTCGGCTTGCGTGCCACAATTATCACCCTTTCATGGCCCCCATCTCTCGTGCCCTCCCCGCGGCCCGCCGGATTCCCCGCAAAATGTACATAATATCCATTGAGCTCCCTCACCGTATATTGGGCCATCCCATATTCATGCACTTCCAGGGGAGCGACGATCTCCGCATTCCTGCTTTGATGAAAAATATAAAGGTCCTCTACATGACGCAGCCTGATCCAAATGGCATTTCCCTTCGAGGCTTCCGCAAGGACAGGATGACGCATGAACTGTACAAAAGCCTTTTGCCACGCAACACCTCCGACGCTCGGTGGATCGCCCCAGGTCCATTGATGAGTAAATCCAAGTGTCTCCTGCCAGTACCGGATGGTTTCCGGAATGTCCCGGACAGGGAATATCGGCTCAACATGAGAAAAAATGGGCTCGCTCATATTAGTTTATTTAATCTCGCATATTGCAATAGCATGATCGTCTTGCCATCCCGTATCTCACCGGTGTCGATCATCTGTATCGCCTTATCCGCATCCAGCTCCAGCACCTCAATGTCCTCTCCTTCATCCACACCCCCGCCTTCGTTCACCTTCATGCTCCGCTCATATTCCGCCACAAAAAAATAAAGTATCTCCGTGACGGACCCGGGCGACATATACGCTTCAAAGATCTTCCGGACATGCGTTACCTTATATCCCGTCTCTTCTTCCGTCTCCCGGCGAATGGCATCTTCAGGATTGTCCTTGTCCAACAATCCCGCGCAAGCCTCTATCAACATACCCGATGCATTCCCGTTGACAAATGTAGGCAGCCTGAACTGCCGTGTGAGGATCACCTTCCTCTCCTTTACGTGATACAACAGGATCGTAGCGCCATTACCCCGGTCATATGCTTCCCTGCTTTGCGTCTGCCAGGCCCCATCCTTCTTCTCTATCTCATACGTCACCTTCCGCAGGGTGTACCAATTGTCGGAAAGGATATCCGTCTTTATAATACGAACATTTGCCTTTTTCATGCATCAAATGTAAGTTTTTCCCCTTCCGCTTCTCCCCGGATGAAAAGTTAACCCGCTTTCTTCGTAAATTGTATCCATGGAAAAGATCGTTAAAATACTATCCATCCGGAACGTGACACACAATGTAAGGTCCTATCGGATCGAAAAGCCGGAGGGATACTCATTCGTCCCCGGACAGGCCACCGAAGTATCCATCAACAAGGACAAATGGAAGGACGAACGAAGACCTTTCACCTTCACCAGCCTCAACGAATGGTCCTTCCTGGAATTCACCATCAAGTCCTATCATGACCACGATGGCGTCACCCACGAGTTGAGCAAACTGGTCCCGGGCGATGAGTTGATCCTGCGCGACGTATGGGGCGCCATTTCCTACAAAGGCGAGGGCTATTTTATTGCCGGAGGAGCAGGTATCACGCCGTTCATCGCCATCTTCCGCGAGTTGCATAAAGAAGGCAATACAAAAGGCAATCAGCTTTATTTTTCCAATAAGACCAGCCACGACATCATCCTGAAAGAAGAGTTCGACACCATACTGGGGAACAATGTACATTATATCCTCACCAGGGAAGAAAACCCGGCGTACCGTAAAGGCCCTGTCAATAAAGAATTTCTCCGGCAGGAGATCACCGACTACAGCAAACCCTTCTACGTCTGCGGACCGGATAAAATGATAGCTGATATCAACCAGTATCTCACCGAATTGGGTGTAAATCCCGAAACCATCGTTTTCGAGAAATGACTAAATTGCGCCTCCAATTCATCACACCCAAGAAGTTATGCCATCCGATGATAGCAACCTGGACTTTCAGTTGGCCGCCCGGTTTGTCAACCAGACGGGCAGGTCCATATTCCTCACCGGTAAGGCCGGCACAGGCAAGACCACCTTCCTGCAATTCATAAGAGAAAATACCTTTAAAAAGCTGGCTGTCGTAGCGCCCACCGGTGTGGCTGCCATCAACGCGGGCGGCACCACCATGCACTCCTTCTTTCAGCTGCCTTTTGGCCCCTTCGTACCTGCGCCTCAATATGGATGGAATGTCGGCCGCTCCGGCGTCACCGATCCCAACAGCCTTTTTGCCAACATCCGCTTCAATGCGAACAAACGCGAGCTGCTGCAGGAACTTGAGCTATTGATCATCGACGAGATCAGCATGGTCCGGGCTGATACGCTGGATGCGGTAGACGCCATTCTCCGTCACTTCCGTCAGCAACCCCTGGCGCCTTTTGGCGGGGTACAAGTACTCTACATCGGCGATCTCTTTCAGCTACCCCCCGTCATCTCCCAGGAAGAATGGCAGCTCCTGAAAGAATATTATAACAGCCCTTTCTTTTTCGACGCTAAAGTCATTCGGGAGCAGCCGCCCATCTATATCGAGCTGAAAAAGATCTATCGTCAGAAGGAAGCCGTCTTCATCGATATTTTGAACAACATCCGCAACAACCGGGCAACCCCCTACGACCTGGAGAAATTGCATGATCACTACGAGCCGGATTTCATGTCGCCCAAAGACAGCAGCTACATCACCCTTACCTCCCACAACGCCCGTGCCGAACATATCAACCAGGCCGAGCTGGGCCGGATCCGGGGCAAACTGCACGCCTTCGAAGCCACCGTCACCGGGGAATTCAATGACAAAGCCTATCCCGCCGAAAAGACATTACAGCTCAAAGAAGGCGCACAGATCATGCTCATAAAAAATGATAAAGGAGAAACCCGGCGGTATTTCAACGGCAAGATCGGTAAGATCAAAAACATTGGCGAAAAGATCACCATCCAATTCCCGGACGAGCCGGACGATCTGGTACTGGAAAAAGAGATCTGGAGAAATATTCGTTATAAATACAACAGGGAAAAAGACAAGATAGAAGAAGAAGAGCTGGGTACCTTTTCCCAATACCCCATCCGGCTGGCCTGGGCCATCACCATCCACAAAAGCCAGGGACTCACCTTCGACAAAGCCGTCATCGATGCGGGCGGCTCCTTTGCGCCGGGTCAGGTATACGTAGCCCTTAGCAGGCTCCGGTCCATCGACGGGCTCATATTACAATCCCGTATCCCTCCTTCCGCTATCAGCACGGATCCCAGAGTCATCGAATACACAGACAGCAGGATGTCGGATCATGAGATCCGGACACACCTGCTGGAAGAACAGCATACATATATACATAACACGCTGCAAAAAGCCTTTGACTGGACCCGTATCACCAGTTCCCTGCTTGATCATCACACCGCCTATGACCACCGGCAGATACCCGTCAAAATAAAAGCCATCACACTCTCCGCCGCATGGCTGGAAAAATCCGTCCATCAACAGGAAACCGCCCAAAAATTCTCCCGGCAGCTCGATCTGCTGCTCTACTCAGCCCGGCAGGACGGCTACCAACAGCTGCAACAGCGGATGCAGGCTGCAACCGCTTACTTTCTGCAATCATTGGACGAAGATCAGATCAAACCCCTGCAACAACATATCGAAGAGGTAAAAATCCAAAAGAAAATAAAGAAGTACCTCACGGAATTACAGGAATTAAAAGCCATGTTCACCCGCAGACGGCAACAATTGGAAGATGCCCTGCAAATGGTGGACGGGCTGCAAAAAGGCCTCGATACCACCCAACTCCTGTCCGGCTTGCAGGAAGCCCGGAAGAACAGGGAAACGCCCCCACCCGCGGCAACGACCGCCACACCCACGCCCACACCCGGCAAAACACCCAAAGGAGAAACCCACCGCATCAGCCTGCACCTCTACAAGGCAGGTATCCCTATTGCCGAGATCGCCGCCCGCCGCAACCTGGCCGTCACCACCGTGGAAGGACACCTGGCCACCTTTATCCCCACCGGGGAGATCGATATAAAGGAACTGGTGCCGGAAGAAAAGATCGACACCATCCGCACCACCTTTTCAGCATTGGGCAACACCACCCTGAATGCCCTCAAGGCCAGACTGGGAGATAATTACAGCTTTGGAGAGATACGGGCCGTCCTGGCATCTATCCGGGCCACAAACCCATCCTCCTCTACTCCGCCCTCAAACTCTTCACAGGATTAGCAACGGCCACCTTCAAAGCCTGAAAACTCACCGTCAACAAGGCAATGAACAAAGCCATCATTCCCGCCAGAAGAAATACCCACCACTCGACATTGATATGATAGGCAAAATTCCGCAGCCATTGATGCATGGCCCACCAGGCCAGAGGAGAAGCCACCAGGAAAGCGATGAGCACCAGCAAAAGGAATTCCCGGGATAACAGCCCAAACAACGTGCTTACCCTGGCTCCCAGCACCTTCCGGATACCAAACTCCTTTGTCCGCTGCTCTGCCGTGAACATAGCCAGCCCTAACAAACCCAGACAGGAGATAAAGATCGCCAGACAGGCAAAACAATTGGAAAGACGATCCACGATCGCTTCACTCTTATATAATTTTTGATATTCCTCATCCGAGAACTGGTAAGTAAACGGGAATCGCGGGTTCAGCTGCTTGCACAACCGTTCCAGCCCCGCCAATGCCTCCCTGGTCTGTCCCGCCCTCGTCCGCACCAACGCATTGCCCCACCCCTCATCTTCACGCAGCCGGATGATCAGCGGCAGAATAGGATCATGCAGCGAAGCATAATGAAAATCCCTGATCACACCTACAATCTTCCCTTTCTTTTGCCAGAAGGTCAGCCGCTGACCGATGGGATCCTTATAACCTATCTTTTTTAACGCTGCTTCATTTAGGATATAACCCACCGAATCCGTGGGGAAATCCCGGGAAAAGTCCCGGCCGGCCACAAATCGTAAATGCAATGTCTTAGCCATATCATATCCGACAGAAACCTGTGTGAACATAGGCGTAACGTTCGGGTCCTTGCCATCCCAATCCACTCCGCCAGTGTTACTTCCAAGACTGGTGGGCGCATCGCTCATACGTGACACATCGCTGATCCCCGGCAGACGCAAAGCCTCCTCCTTAAAAGTCTTATACTTTCCCGTCAGATCCCCTTCCAACGGTATATAAACAAGGTTCTCCCTGTCAAACCCCAGATTGATCGTCCGGATATAGTTCACCTGCCTGGCCACTACTATCGTACCGATGATCAGTACGATGGAAAGGGCGAATTGAAAGACCACCAGCCCCTTCCGAAACCAGGCAGCCCCCGCACTGAACTTTAGAGAACTTCGTCGGAGCTTCGTCCCTCGCTCCTTCCTCGTTCGGAAGCTTCGGAGTCCCTCGCTTCCTTTTAATACTCTTATAGGTTTGAAAGAGGAAAGGAACAAGGCCGGGTAAGAGCCCGCAAAAACACCCGTGATCAAGGTCAGCGCCGCCATCCACCACCAGAAGGAAGAAGACCCGTAAGGAAAAACAATATGCTTTCCCGTCAACTGATTAAAGGCCGGCAGCAACAGGATGACCATTGCCATCGCCAGTATCATCGAAAAAAAAGCGAGCAGGACCGCTTCGCTGATAAATTGCCGCACCAACGCCGGACGGACAGCCCCCACCACTTTCCGGATGCCGATCTCCTTGGCCCTGTTCACACTACGCGCCGTGGTCAGGTTCATAAAGTTGATACAGGCGATCAGCAGGATAAAAATGGCAACGATGCTGAATAACCTGACATACTCGATACGGCCGCCCGCTATCTCTCCATTCTTAAAACTGGCATGTAAATAAATATCAGCAGCACGCTGCATACCCAGCTCGATCCGGAAGCTCTTACTCTGTTCTTTGTTATAATTATCCAGAAACTTCGTAATCTTTTTGGTCACCAGGGCAGGACTCGCATCCTTGCGCAGCAGCAGGTAGGTGGATGGTCCATTATTCCCCCACTCTTTTGCCCAGCTATTCTCCTCCAGAAAAGTATCCCAGTGCAACAGATAGTCGAATTTATCCGAAGTATTCTCCGGCAGGTCCTCAAACACCGACGACACCATAAAATTCTTGCGGTTCTGGTATCGGATGGTCTTTCCCATAGCCTCCCGGGGGCTGCCAAAAAGATCCACCGCCATCTTACGGGAAATGGCAATATTTGACAAAGAAGGCAAGGCCGTCGCCGGGTTACCCTGTAACAAGGGATAGCTGAATATCTGGAAAAAGTCAGTGCCGGCCGCACTCCCCTTCTCTTTCATGATCTTATCCCCCACCTGGAATGTACCGTTGTCCTCCCAGGTAAACCCCGAAGCCAATTCCACCTCCGGCAGTACCTTTTTCATCTCCGCCGCCAACACCCCGGGGGTATAATAGCCCGCCTCTATCTTCCCATCGTAATACTGCCGCTCATACACCCGATAGATCCTGTCCCCCTTGGTATGGAAACCATCCACGCTCTGTTCATCCCTGATCCATAAAAGGATCAGCAAACTGCAGGTCATGCCCATTGCCAACCCAAAAATGTTCAGAAAACTATACCCCTTATGCTTCCAAAGATTGCGGACGGCGACTTTGAAGAAGTTCTTTATCATATGATAATTTTTTTCTTTCCCATCTGGATAAAGGCGCCTGACCATGGAATTTGTTGCACCCGGGCCAAAAAAAAGTCCATTCTCAACTAAACTATTACCCCAAACCAGGGTCTAATCCCCCATAAAACTATACTATGAGACGAAGCAATGGGCTGATGGTTACACTAAGCTCCGTACTATTGTTTTTAGGCATATCCATGACAGGCTGCAGCAGCTCCAGAGTATCCAGGGCCAACCTGGTACCCTTTACCAAAGATCTGAGGCAGAAACTGGAAAGAGAGAACATTGACCTCAAACAGGTGCAATTCTACATCGATCAAAAACTGATCCTGGACCGCAACCTGGGAGATCAGAAAGTGGCAGTGACCTCCGGTGTCGTCAAACTGGAAAATGGGAAATATATCAACCAGGTCATCATCCCCGCCTTTACCCCCGGCGTCTGCGAAAATGCAGATGGAGACAAGCTGCTGATCAGCTTTGAAAAAGGTAATAACAACCTTCCCTTCGGTCCCGGCAGCGGGTATACATTTAATGAATATTCCTTATATGGCACGGAATGGAGGAATGGCACCACCGCGGTGACCTACGATTCCAATAAATTCAGGGCCCATTGCGGTACCTGTCAGGACGTGGCCTCCGTCACCCTCCTGGTCCGGAAAAGCGTCATGGATAAGATCGAGCGTAAATCCCGTACTTTAAAAGGCCGTACCGTAGGTAAATAATAAGCACCCGGTCAGTCCTTCAATGCCAGGTGGGATCGCCATTGATCATCTCATCCCTGAGCTCTATTTTTCCATCATTAATAAAAAGATTCTTTATGTAGGCCCTATTGCGGATATTCACCAGGTAAAAAGTCTTATTCCTGTCCGTCATCTCTGTTACTACTTTGATCGTATAACCCGGGTACTTCTTGTACACCATGTCCGCCAGTTCCGGGGAGATATCCTCCCCCGGATAATACTTTAGCGCGCATAACAGTCGGCCCCGTGTGTTAAAAAAGACACGGTTGCGGACCGACCGCTCCATAAAAGTCACCGCAAAACCATCCGCCACCCTGCTCCATATCTCTCCTTCAACAGATGGCCAGTGCTTATAAAAATGCCTGTAAGCATGGATATTCACCTCGTTCAAGGGGATTGTAGCAACAACGCCTTTGCCCGCCCCATCCATTGGATAGCCGGCAGACCATACATAGTTGCTTTGAGCTATTGATAAATAGGGCAAAAAGATGACCCCTATCGCCAAACGGCGAAAAAAATGGCAAGCAATCATGGCAGGAATTTTAACGTTAGAGAGTTCTATTAAGTTAACAATTATTTAATGTAATAACAAATATTTTATTGTCCTGATGGAGAAATTCATCCGGGATATGCTCCTCCCCCCTCTCCCGGCCTTACCCTAAATTTTCCGATCTTTACGCCACCTGATTTAACGTCCATGTCTAAGAAGAAGAAAACACCCAAATTACTGGCAGGCTATACACATCACAACAAGGTCAGGCTGGTCCACGGCGGCAACGACTATTTTACCACCCTCGTACAGATGATCGACCAGGCCCAATCTGTGATCCATCTGCAAACCTATATTTATGAAGGGGACGAGACAGGACTGATGGTAAGCGAAGCGTTGATACGCGCCGCCCATCGTAAAGTACAGGTATATGTCCTGCTGGATGGGTATGCCTCCCAGGACCTCTCCAAACAAATTATAAAAGAATGGAGAGCAGCCGGCATTCGCTTCCGCTGGTTCTGGCCCCTTTTTAGAAGCCGTAAATTCTACTTCGGTCGCCGCATGCACCATAAAGTGACGGTCATCGACGCATCCTATGGCCTGGCAGGAGGGGTTAACATCAGTGATAGATACAACGACATCGATGGACAAAAAGCCTGGTTGGACCGGGCCCTTTTTGTCGAAGGCGAGGCAGCCCTAAAACTCCATATCATCTGCAGGGACATGTGGACAAAGGCCTATTGGAAAAAAGATGGAGGCCGGAAGGAAAAATTCCAATGGCTCCCTGGCATCATTCCCACAGAAGAATGCCTGGTAAGAGTGCGACGCAACGACTGGGTACAAGGCGAGAACCAGATCTCAAAAAGCTATCTGGAAATGTTCCGCAATGCTCACCACCACATCACCATCCTGTCAAGTTACTTTCTGCCCGGCTCGATCTTCCGGCGGAATATGACGATGGCCGCCCGCCGTGGGGTAAATATCCGCCTGATCGTAGGCGGCATCTCAGATGTAAAGATCTCCCGGCTGGCCGAACAATACATGTACCGCTGGCTTTTTCGCAACAAGATCGAGGTATACGAATACCAGGACACCATCCTTCACGGCAAACTGGCCGTCTACGACGGAGAATGGGTGACCAATGGCTCCTATAATGTCAATAAGATCAGCGCCTATGCCAGCGTAGAGTTGAACATGGACGTCCGTAATTCCGGTTTTGCGGCAAAAGTGGAGCAGGAATTGGATGAGATCATCGATCACCATTGCGTCCGCATGACCCCGGAGAACTTTCACCATCCCCTCTACAAACAATTCCTCCAATGGGGCGCTTTCCAGACCATACGAATACTGTTCTTCCTCTTTACTTTTTACTTCCGGCAGGAAAAAGGCGCCTCTTCACCATCCACCCCCCATTCCATCCGTCAACCGGCAAAAATTTCCTGACCGCCTTCAACCAGCCCCTCCCCCGGCTTTCTTTTAATCCCCCTCGATCTTCCTCACAAAGGTCCGGAACGTTTGCCTGTTCCATCCCGCAAAACGCCCCCGTTGCAGGATCACCTCATTGTCTCCCGGCTGGTGCAGATAATAATGGAAGACAAACCGGGCCTGTCCATCCTCCCATCCACGTATCTGTCCAAACCGCAGGTCATTAAACACCAGCGTATCCCCCCATTGCTCGGCAGTATAATATCCCTGGCAAAACCGCATCAGCGCCCGCACATCCCCCCTGGACCTCAACACATTCAACAAAGAGTCGTTACGGGGGAAATAATGATATTGTACCTTCCTGACCCGGGTTAGCAGGGACAAATAACCCGTATGATAACCCGTCGAATCCTCCGCGACAATATACCATAGCCAGTTATTCAAGGGTGTCGGAGTAGTGAAGTACCGTTTGTAGTGTATCTGATGAGCCTCCAGAGATTGGACAGCCCACCGGTCGATCCGGTATTTATTCAGCAGACAATAATACAGATAACAACAACTTAAGATCAATCCAAAACGTATCCAGAAACCACGCCATCTGCTGCCCCGCCGAAGGATCAGCAAGACCAGAAAAGAGATACCCGGCCAGATGGAAAAGAACGGGTCCGCTACAAACAGTATGTTAAAGGATACTCGGTAATGACTGAATGGTTCAAACCAGCCCGTGCCATAAGCATTGAACGCATCGATAAAAATATGGATAAACAGCTCCAGCGCTGCAAACAACAGCCAATGCCCAAAAGACATCCCCGCACCACGCCAGATACGACGC
The DNA here is from genome assembly GCA_017307755.1 of Chitinophagaceae bacterium. Taxonomy (GTDB): domain Bacteria; phylum Bacteroidota; class Bacteroidia; order Chitinophagales; family Chitinophagaceae; genus Puia. The sequence goes on from JAFKGQ010000006.1 coordinate 630,363, forward strand.
CCCACCCAGGCAAATAATACTGCCACCACCGCAACAAACAACAGGGAATGCGTGATACCCCTGTGCGCCATCACGTCATGGGCCGTATCCAGCCAAAACCCGGCTATAAAGTCGACATCAGGCAGACTTTGCGCCACAGCCCCCAACAACATAGCCTTTTTCCCAAGCTGACGTCCCGCTAGTGCATCCCCAATAATAGCCCCTAAAGCGATATGTGTGATAGAATCCATACTTACTGCTTAAGCAATCCTTATTCCAGCGTCCTGGCCCCTTTCACTTCGGCCGTCTGTCGTTGATGCAGATCCAGCACGATCATAGTGTTCCTTCCCTTCTTCAGCCAACTGGCAGGACAGTATAGCCGCTGTTGAGGACCGACATACCAGTATCTCCCAAGGTTATGACCATTCACCCATACAACCCCCTTCTTAAAGCCGCTCATGTCAAAATAAGTGTCGGCCGTTGTACTGAGCTCAAAGCTGCCCCTGAAGAAAACGCCTTCTCTGGAAACACCCCTGCTCTCTTTTAACCCCTGCACATAACCTTCATCCAGGGGAAGATTAAATATCTCCCAGTTCATCAACGTCATTCCATTCAACGTTACCCTGTCCGTGATCCCTTTCCTGTCGATCATATACTGGGCAAAATTGATATGCCCCATCCCTTCCACTAATATATCCAACACAGGATCTTTTACATCCGACTTTGGCAATTTCACCGTCCATTTACCACCATCCCTGTACACCGTATCGATGAATTTACCATTCAAAAAGACCAGGGCATAATCATGGGGTTCGGTTATGGTCAGACTACCACTCTTATGTCCTATAAGCTTTGTTCTATACAACGTAAGACCGCTATGCTGACCATAGTCCTCCATGGGACGGGGTTGCGGCGAGTGCACCGCCACAGGCAAATGATCCCACAGAGACGTAAAAGGAGCTAGCGTAAAAGACGCCACCTCCATCGTCGGCACAGCCGCCGGCACCTCAGGTAACCCGGTCCCCGAATATTCTCCGATCAATTTGCGCAAAGCATAGTACTTAGGGGTAGCATTGCCCTGTTCGTCGATAGGCGCATCATAATCATAACTCGTGACATCCGGCTGGAACTGGACAGGCGTAAAGGCGTTGGCGCCTGCGGTAAAACCAAAATTCGTTCCGCCATGTACCACATACAAATTAAAGGAACGCTTATGCGAGAGCAGATAGCGTACGTCCCGTAAGATACCCGCCGTATCCGGGCGTTGCCATTTCTCCATCCAATGCGTGAGCCAGCCAGGATAGGTTTCACTGCTAAATGCCGGTACGTGAGGGTCCTGTTTGCTGGCCTGTTCAAAATCCACGTCACTCCCGCCGCTGTCCAGCCCGATCGCACAGCCGGGTAAACTGCCCGCTTCCAGCATAAAATCCGTAGGGCCATCCGCCGTATAAAAAGGCACCGTGATCCCCTGTTCCCGCCATAATTTTCTCAACGTCTCCAAATACGTCCGGTCATTGCCATAACTGCCATATTCATTCTCTATCTGGGTCATCAAGATAGGACCGCCTTTGTCACATTGTAAGGAAGCCACCTCCGCCGAGACACGGGTGACATATCTTCTCACCGCGCTCATATACCGGGGGTCCATACAACGCACCTTTATATCGGGTATCTTCAAAAGATAAAAAGGCAGACCGCCCCAATCCCACTCCGCACATACGTACGGCCCCGGTCGTAACAACACCCACATCTTTTCCTCTTTACAAATACGGATAAACGCCGCTATATCATGATTGCCCGTCCGGAAGTCCCATACACCCGGCGATGATTCGTGATAATTCCAGAAAAGATATACCGCGACGGTATTGCACCCCATTGCCCTGGCCATACGGATCCGATGCCGCCAGTATTCCCTCGGTATACGGGCAGGATGCATCTCCCCGCTGATGATCTGGAAAGGCTTGCCGTCCAACAGGAATTCATTGTCCCGGAATGAAAATATATGCTTGTCCTGAGCAGCCAGGTCGGCGGCAAAAAGTAAGATTGTTAAAAAAATAAAAATTACCTTCATTGCCCGAAGATAACCCTTACTTATGAGCGAGCAATTACTATGGGAATCCGATGTCGTGGACTGGGAGAAAATATCCGTTGACTCCTACAAATTCGTTCTTGACCAGGCGAAAGAACACTTGAACGAGATCATAGAGGAGTCCCAGGCTATTACAAAAAGAGGGATGTCCATCCTGCTATCCTATATAGCAGCGCTATCAGGGCTCTTGGGCTATGCATTCTCCGAAAAGTCGAAGATCACACATGGCAGTGGCTGGATCATTTGTTTTTCCATCTGTATTGCTATTCTTTCCATCTACTCTTTCACGCTCTTATTTCAACTGATATATCCGAAGGGCGTATTTTACAAAGGAAGCCCGCCCAAACAAATATTCTACAATGAAGTATTTACTGACTTATCAGCAGAAGAAGGACACAAGAATGTTTTGTATAATGAAATAGAAAGAATGCAGGACAGGATCGAAAGAATGGTGATCTCTAATGCAAAAAGGTCTGCTCAGTATAGAAGAACGTTAAAAATATCCCTATTGCTTATAGCTATAGCAATATTTATAATAGTACGGGCTATTTATGATTAGTCCTTATACTGGGATATGGAGTATTAGGCTTTGGGCCTCCTCTTGGTTTTGCCATACAACTCTTAATTTTCCCAAATTTACAACTTTTTCACGACTATCCCCCCTCTCCCCTTTACACTATAAAAAATTGCAAATCAATTATTTACTCTTTCCATTTCTGGTGATCACCCTCGTCTCTCCCCCGGCCGTCCCCGCGATCACAACATCGGCCATACCATTGAAAAAACCATCCTCCATAACCCCCGTAATAGCGCTCACCTGCTCATGCAGCTTCGCCGGATCATTGATCACGCCAAAGGCGCAATCCAGGATATAATGACTATTGTCCGTCAGATAGGGTTTATCTCCCGCCATTCTCATATGAGGAGTACATCCCAACGCCGCCAGTTTGCGCATCGTCAGTTCCCATGCAAAAGGAGCGATCTCCACCGGCAGGGGGAACTTGCCCAGCTTATCTACCAGCTTGCTTTCATCCACAATAATGATATAGAATTTTGTCACCGCGGCAACGATCTTTTCCCTCAATAGAGCGCCGCCCCCACCCTTGATCAGGTTCAGCTCCTTATCCACCTCGTCCGCCCCATCGATAGTAATATCCAGACGATCCACCTCCGAAAAAGGAATGATAGGAATATTAAGCTCCCTGGCCAGCGATTCGGACTGTACAGATGTTGCCACCGCCTTCACCGCCATGCCCTCTTTTACCAGGTTCCCAATACCCTGGATGGCCCAATAGGCAGTAGATCCCGTACCCAACCCCAGGGTCATACCCGGCCGAATGTATTCAATTGCCTTTTCGGCAGCAAGCCTTTTTCCTTTAACAGAAGGATTCTCCATGATTATCAATGTTTTATATATGATTACTCTACTTTTTTGGTGGGGAAAGTTAATTTCCCTACTTTTATATCCTCATTCATCCCAGGTGAACCGCACATTTGCAAATATAACTTGTTGTTGTTGCTGTTGTAAGCAAAATTCGGTTATTTGGGTGGAGGATGACCTCTCATAAGCTTAGTAAGAACTGTTTTAAACAACAAACATATAAAGCTCCACCACAAGTGGGGCTTTTTTCATTATAGCGATTATGTCAACAACAACAGACCTGACCACCAGTAACAACCTGCTCGCTTCAGTCCGGGGGTTGGAGAAAAAGATAGGCAACACCCCGTTGCTGCCTATCACCCGCCTTTTTGATAAAAAGAAGGTACGGCTATATGCCAAACAGGAATGGATGCAGCTGTCGGGCAGCGTAAAAGCCCGCGCCGGTTACAATATTATCCGGAAAGCCATCGAGAACGGACAGCTCACCAGGGAAAAGACGCTTTTAGACGCCACCAGCGGGAACACCGGTATCGCCTATGCGCATATCGCCAGCCAGTTGGGTATCCCTGTCGCACTCTGCCTGCCGGAAAATGCCTCCAAAGAGCGGAAGGACATCCTGGAGTCGCTGGGAGTCCGTCTCATCCTCACTTCCCGCTTTGAAGGCACGGATGGCGCCCAGCAGGTGGCAAAAGAGCTGGCAGTCGCAGACCCTGCCACCTACTACTATGCCGATCAATACAAAAACCAATATAATTGGAAGGCTCATTATCATTCCACAGCGCCCGAGATCTTCAGAGAACTGCCCGGTATTACACATTTTATTGCAGGTCTGGGCACTACAGGTACTTTTGTAGGTACAGGCCGGCGCCTGCGGGAACTTACCCCCTCCATCCGCCTTATCTCCCTGCAACCCGACGCGGCCCTGCACGGAATGGAAGGCTGGAAGCATTTGGAGACAGCCATCGTCCCTGAGATCTACGATCCCACAGTGGCCGATGAGAATTATGAGGTCAGCACCGAAGAGGCGCACGAGATCATCAGGGCAGCCTACAAACATGAAGGACTGTTGTTGAGTCCCTCCTCGGCAGCCAACCTGGCCGGCGCCATCCGTATCGCCCAACAACTGGAAGAAGGTACTGTCGTCACCATCCTGCCCGACAATGCAGATAAATACAGTGAAGTCATAAAAAAAATCTTATAACATGATCATCATCGAACCCCGGGTCCGACAACTAATGGTAGAGGATGCAGTAGATACATTCCCCGATGAATGCTGCGGCTTCCTGTTCGGCAGGGAAGAAACAGACGGTACACGCCTCATCCTGGACATACTGGCTGTAGATAATTCCAAGGAAGGAGACAAACGCCGGCGTTTTGAGATCTCCCCCCTGGACTATATGACGGCCGAACAACACGCTCTGGACCATGACTGGACGCTCCTGGGAGTATACCACTCCCACCCCAATCATCCGGCCATCCCGTCGGAACATGACCGCAAGGCCGCCCAGCCCTTTTTCTCTTATGTGATCATCTCCGTAATAGAAAAAGAAACCATCACCATTCGTTCGTGGCTGCTAAATGACGATCAGCAATTCGAAGAAGAAAAAATCAACGATTATCAATTCACTTAAAATAAAAAAGACAAATAAAATGGCAACAGTGATCATTCCCACTCCCCTGAGGAAATTCACCAATAATACAGCACGGCTGCAAGTCAGCGGCGGTACCATACAGGACACAGTCAATGAGTTGACCCGGAACTTTCCCGATCTGAAAAAGCACCTGCTGGATGACGGAGGAAGCATCCGCTCCTACGTAAATATCTTTGTAGGCAACAACGATATCCGCGATCTTCAGCAGGAAAATACAGCTGTTCAGGAAGACACCGTCATCAGCATCGTTCCGGCTATCGCCGGCGGCAGCCCCGACGAGGCCCCCCTCTTCACAAAAGAAGAACTGGCCCGTTACAACAGACATATTATCATACCCGGCTTCGGTATGGAAGCCCAGCAAAAACTAAAGAAAGCAAAGGTCCTGGTCATCGGCTCGGGCGGCCTGGGCAGCCCCGTTCTATTGTACCTGGCGGCAGCCGGCGTAGGCACCCTCGGTATTGTCGACTTTGACGTCGTGGATGATAGCAACCTGCAGAGACAAGTGCTCTTCGGTATCGATGAGATTGGCAAGCCCAAAGTAGAGGCAGCCAGAAGAAGGCTGGCGGCCCTGAACCCCTACATACAACTCAATATTTATAACACGCATCTTAACTCCGGGAATGCGCTGGATATCCTGAAGGATTACGATGTCATCGCGGACGGCACGGATAACTTCCCCACCCGCTACCTTGTCAACGACGCAGCCGTACTGCTGGGCAAGCCCAACGTATATGCATCGATCTTCCAGTTTGAAGGACAAGTTTCCGTTTTCAACTACACGGATGGCAAAGGCAACACCGGTCCAAATTACCGCGACCTCTATCCCACACCTCCCCCTCCGGGTCTGGTACCCAGTTGCGCAGAAGGCGGCGTACTCGGCGTATTACCAGGTATCATCGGCAGCCTCCAGGCGCTGGAAGTGATCAAAGTCATCACAGGTGTAGGCGAAACCCTCTCCGGACGATTTTATATTTTCGATGCGGTTAATTTCGAAAGCAGGACCTTTAATATCAAGGCTAGGGAAGACAACCCCATCAGCGGGAAAAACCCCACTATAAAGGCGCTCATCGATTACGAACAATTCTGCGGTATGCGGGCCGTCGAAGAAAAACCCCTGAAAGAGATCACCGCAAAAGAACTATACGACTGGCAGGTGAGAGGAGAAAAATTCCAGCTCATCGATGTACGCGAACCGCACGAATACGATATCGTCAACATCGGCGGAGAACTGATCCCCCTGGCCACAGTCCCCGATAACGCAGCCAGGATCGACGCGGAGAAAAAAGTGGTGATTCATTGCAAAATGGGAGGAAGAAGCGCAAAGGCCATCCGCGAACTGGAAGAAAAATTCGGATTTACAAACCTCTACAACCTTAAAGGAGGTATACTATCTTATATCGACGAGGTACAGCCTGAACTGACGAAATATTAATACCCGGCGCCAGGCGTCTTTATACTATTTAACTGGCCGGCAACCTTACACACAGGGGCCGGCTTTTTTATTTCACTTGCCGTAAAGGCAAAAAGCAGGAGTATGACCCCGATAAAAGAAAAGATTGCTAGCCGTTGCATATGATTTTATTTTTTAACCCCACACTGCTGGCACAAGATGCGCTCAGTTCCCTGATGCCCTGGCAACTGCTGACCGTACAGGAATAAGCAACCACCTGCCGTTCCGTCAAATCAAGCCTGCTAACCAGGGTATCAGGGAATTTTTCCTATCGCACTGTTTCATAAAATAAAGATACCACGGCGCATTCGTAACTCCAAATAAATAGTCCACTAATTTTATAGACTTTTAAAATAATTTTCCACAAGGACTTGCAAAGGTCCCAAACCCTGACAGGCTCAGTAATCCAGCAATCTTTCGATTATTTCACTAACCTTGAGCGCACTCGGGAGCATGGCGTTCTCAAGCCCCATATTCATGGGTACCGCAGGCAGGTTTAAAGCTCCTTTCACTTCCACAGGAGCGTCCAGTTGAGCGTAACAATTGCCGGATATCCGCCAGGCCAATGCTTCCGCAAAAGAGTTGTTTTGTTGTTCTTCCGTTAGCACCAGGCACTTCCCGTGACGACGGACAGTGGAGAAGATCAGTGCTTCATCCAGTGGATACAACGTCCGCAGGTCTACCACTTCCACGCATCCGGGGAAATATTTGGCGGCTGCCTTTGCCCAGTATACACCCATACCATAGGTGATGACACAACACGTCTCACCCCGCCGGGTGGCGCCCTCATCCGCATGCAGCGCAATAGCCGCCTTGCCAAGGGGAAGGATATATTCCCTGGAGGGCTCGACGCATTTTGCATCCTCCGTACCCGGCACCTTGCTCCAATAAAGACCTTTGTGCTCCAGCATCACTACAGGGTTAGGGTCCATAAAGGCGGCCTTCATCAACCCTTTCATATCCGCGGCATTCGATGGATAAACTACCTTGATCCCTTTGATGGACAGCAGCGTGGATTCGATACTGCCGCTATGGTAGGGACCTCCTCCCCCATACGCGCCGATAGGTACGCGTATCAGCGTCTGTACGGGGAATTTCCCGGCACTGAGATAACAGGACTTGGAGATCTCGGTCACCAGTTGATTAAATCCCGGATAAATATAGTCCGCAAATTGTACCTCGACGATGGGCTTGGCGCCTACGGCGCTCATCCCTACCGTGGAGCCGATGATATATGCTTCCTGGATGGCAGTGTTAAAAACTCTGTGATCCCCAAAATGCTCGGCCAGCGTCGCGGCCTCCCTGAATACGCCTCCCAGCCTCCGGCCTACATCCTGACCATATAACAGCGCTTCCGGATGATCCTCCATGATCTCCCGGATGGCAAATAAGGCGGCATCTACCATGATCACTTTTTCCCCTCCGGCCGGGCTCCGCTCCCCCTTCTCTTCCGTCACAGGCGTCGGCGCAAAAACATATTTCTCCACAGTGGCCGGATCAGGGTCCGGCGCGGCAACAGCAGCCTGGAACTGTTCGGCCACCAACACAACAGCAGCTTTCTCAATGTCTACCAGCTGCGCTCTGTCAAGCCCCAGCCCCAGCATACGTGCCCTCAACTTTGGCAGGGGATCATGTATTGTATGCGCTTCCAGGTCTTCCGCACTTCGGTAGAATTCCTTCCTGACACCGCTGGTGTGATGACCAAGTAAAGGCACCTTCGCCTGTACCAGGTAAGGCCGCCTCCCTTGCCGGACGTCCCGGATCACCCGGTCCATGGCCTCATAGCTTTCCTGAAAATCACTACCGTCAATCCGTATACGCCCCATGCCCTTGAAGCCTCCGGCATATTCATAGGCGTCCATCGCCCTGGACTCCTCGCTCTTAACACTGATACCCCAGTCGTTGTCCTGCACCAGGTAAATGATCGGCAGCTCTTTCAGTACGGCAAATTGAAACGCCTCGCTGACCTCCCCTTCCGTCACGCTGGCATCTCCCAGGCTGCAAATGACGACAGGCGCCTCTCCCTCTGCACCTCTTCTGAATAAAGGAGATCCGATGCTTTCCAGGTACCGAAGCCCCTGCGCTATCCCCGTGGTAGGGATAGCCTGCATGCCCGTGGCGCTGCTTTGATGGACAATCCCCGGCTTATCTTTTCCACGATAATTGGGGTGCGCATAATATTCGCGCCCGCCCGTAAAAGGGTCTCCGCCCTTGGCCAGCAATTGCAACATCAACTGGTAAGGCTCGAACCCAAGCCCCAGCAAAATGCTCTCATCACGATAATAAGGACTGACCCAATCACAGGGCTGGAGATGGAACGCAGCAGCTAATTGAATGGCCTCATGCCCCCTGGAAGTAGAATGTACATACTTACAGATGGAACGGTTGTTTTCATATGTCGACGCCAGCTCACGGGCGATGCACATAAGACGATAGGCGCGTAACAGGATATCAACAGTTATCATGTATGGACATTACAGATCGGACCACAGGTCCGATGACCGAAGGTCCATTATTAAATATTATCCGGAGTACTTTTTATCGTACGACGGAAAAAAAATGCCATCCTGTATCTCACAGAATGGCACCCATCTAACGACGATAAAATTATTTTATTTCTATGGCCAGCAAGCTATCGTCTTCAATAAATGCCTCCAGTTCATCTCCTACCACGCACTCTCCGACACCCGCAGGCGTACCCGTAAATACAAGGTCCCCGATATTGACGGAAAAATAATTGGATATATAGGCCACTACCTTATCAAAGCTATTGATCATCAGGCTGGAGTTACCTTGCTGCACCAACTCTTTGTTCTTATAAAGACAGAAATTAAGATCTTTCTTATTCTTTACATTCTGAAGAGGTATCCACTTGCCGATGGCCGCCGAGTTATCCCATGCCTTCGCTTTTTCCCAGGGGAGCCCCTTTTCCTTTAATTCATTCTGGATGTCACGAGCGGTAAAATCAATGCCTACAGTAACTGCATCATAATATTTACTGGCAAAGCGGTCCTGGATATATTTACCGTTCTTGGATATCCGCAACACCAGCTCGCATTCATAGTGCAATTCGTTGGTAAATTCCGGATAGTAAAATGGCGTATGCGCCTGCAGCAATGCGCTCTTAGGCTTCATAAATATAATAGGCTCGTCCGGGATCTCATTATTTAACTCCTTGGCATGAGCCACATAGTTACGGCCAACACAGAATATTTTCATATTCAATCAGGGTTTTTAAATAGAAAATTCTTTAAACCAGTTTTCATTCAGCCTGAAAAGACCCCGGGCACCAGCACAGGAATATTGAATATTAAAATATCTACTCATTAGGGATGAATGCAATATTTATGCGAAAATAAAGATTCCCCTTTACAAATCATAGTGTAAAATCCAAATTATTGTACAGGTTCATGGCCCTCTCAATCCCGCTGGTGGCAAAGCTTTCAACCAGTTCTACCGACTTTTCTACCTTCCCCCTCACCAGCGGCAACTCATCATCCCTCCATCTCCCCAGCACAAAATCTACCTGTCTTCCCTTGGGGAAATCATTGCCGATGCCAAAACGTAATCTGGGGTAACCATCGGTCCCTAACACCTCTTCGATGCTTCGCAACCCATTGTGCCCCGCAGCACTTCCTCCCGCCCGAAGCCTGAACTTTGACAGAGGTAGCGCAAGTTCATCGACGATGACCAGCACATTTTCCAGAGGGATCTTTTCCTTGTCCATCCAGTATTTCACGGCCTTGCCGCTGAGATTCATAAAGGTAGTGGGCTTGATACAGACCAGGATCTTTCCTTTCCATCTGATCTCCGCGATTTCGGCTAAGCGGTCCTGTCGGAACGATCCTTCATGCTTCTTTACCAGCGCATCCGCTACGTCAAAACCAATATTGTGCCGGGTACCTGCGTAATCAGACCCGATATTACCCAATCCCACGATGAGATACTTAGCCATAAGCGGGGGTCAGTCAAAGGGGATTAAAAATAGCAAAAACCCGGTTAATCTCTAACCGGGTTCCTCCTAATAAATTACTTTATTTCTTACCGCCTGCCGCAGGTTTAGCCGCAGGAGCAGCAGCGGCAGCGGGAGCAGCGCCGCCAGCAGCCGGGGCAGCAGCAGCTTCTTCCTGTTTCAATTGACGCGTCAATACGATCGAGGCGATAGGGATACGGGGAGAGTTCAGGATCTCATAGTTCTCCGCTTTCACATCCTCTACCCGCACGTTGCCGTTCAATTCCAGGTCGGTCAGATCGACTTCGATATTTTCTTTCAGATACTTCGGATAAGTCTTCACTTTTAAAGCCTTCATCTTGGTGATGAGCTTACCGCCATCCTTTACACCTTTCGCTGCGCCTGTAAACTTAAGAGGAATGGTAGCTATCACCTTCTTGTCATCCACAAGCTCAAGGAAGTCAGCATGGATCAGCTCATCCGTCACCTTGTCAAATTGGAGGTCCTTCAGGATACACTTGTAAGACTTACCGTCAACCTTAACCTCGGCTAATTGGAAATCAGGTGTGTAGACCAGTGATTTAAAAGATGTCGCAAGAGCTGAGAAGTTCACCTCCTTTGCACCCCCGTAAATTACACCGGGCACTTTTTCCTCAGAGCGAAGTTGGCGGGTGGCTTGTTTGCCCATTTCGGTCCTGAGTTGTCCTTCGATTGTAATCGTTCTCATTGTTTATGTTTATTAATAAATTACTTGTTCCTCAATTGAGAGTGGATGAACAGCCCCGTGATACTCCTGTTCTCATGGGCATTGCGGATAGCTACAGCAAACAGTTCAGCAACACTCAACACCTTGATCTTAGAACTCGGACGCTTCAGCGGTATCGTGTCGCACACCACTAACTCTTCCAATACACTGTTCTCTATATTATCATACGCCTTACCGCTAAGCACCGGATGCGTACACAACGCTCTCACACTCCTCGCACCTTTCTCTTTTAAAAGACCGGCGGATTTCGCCAGCGTCCCCCCCGTATCACAGATGTCATCTATCAACACAAGATCCTTATTTGTTACATCTCCGATGACCACCATGCTCGCTATCTCATTGGCGCGCTTCCTGTGCTTGTCACAGATCACCATTTCCGCATTAAAATAGCTGGCGATCTCCCTAATACGATTGGCACTTCCCACGTCAGGGGCCGCAAAGGTAAGATTTTCCACCTTAAGTTGCTCAATGTAAGGGATAAAAATAGCGCTGCTGTCCAGATGGTCCACCGGAATATCAAAATATCCCTGGATCTGGGGAGCATGCAGGTCCATCGTAATGACCCGGTCGGCGCCCGCAGCCACTAACATATTGGCTATCAGCTTACTACCTATCGCAACCCGGGGCTTATCCTTTCTGTCCTGACGGGCATATCCATAGTAAGGGATCACCGCCACCACCTTGTAAGCAGACGCACGGCGGGCTGCATCGATCATTAACAACAGCTCCAGCAGGTTCTCCGCAGGAGCAAACGTACTTTGCACGAGAAAAACCATGTCGCCCCGGATGCTTTCATCAAAGGTCGTTTGAATTTCTCCATCGCTAAATCGTTGAATATTAACCTTTCCGGTAGGGGTGCCGAATTGCTGTGCAATTTTCTCGGCAAGGTATTGAGACCCAGTGCCGGAGAAGATCTTGGCTGAATGCTGCATAAGAAGGTAAATGTGCGGCGAAGATATAAAAAAAGAATCCGTTCCGTGGCTTTTTAGCCACAGAACGAACTCGAAAAAATTATAAGGTGTTAATGATTAACTGAAGCCAATTGCTCTCTCGCAGCAGATTGAGCCCCTACAGCCACTGTCTTTTCAGCGTCTTTTCCCGATTTCGAATTCAACACATAAAAAATAGAAGAACAAACAAAAATGGAGAAGAAGAGGGCGACTACATACATGCCGATACAAAAAAGAAAATTTTGCCAGCCGCCGATTGCGTTAAAGGTTGTTCGTTTCATTGGATTTTAGATTAAGATTTTCAAAAGATTACGGATTTCTACGAACGTTGGTCTTTCGCTAATAACGAAAGAGTTGGGTCCTTATTTTAACTCTTCCTTAGAAACTACAAAATAATAGTTTAAATTGATCCATGCAAGTCGAGAACCCTGAAAATATCCGCATACGCGACTGGAAAAATGACGATAAACCACGCGAAAAACTACTTAGTAAAGGACCGCAGGCACTGAGTGATTCCGAACTGCTGGCCATTCTTATCCGTACGGGTTCTCCCGGCCGTAACGCCACCGAGCTGGCAAAAACTGTCCTCAAAATGGGAGAAGACAGCCTCCTCCGGCTGGGCCGTCTGACCGCCAGCGAATTGAAGAGATTGAAGGGTATGGGAATAGCCAAGGCGACGATCATTGCCGCCGCCATGGAACTATGCAGACGATGGCAAAAAGAAGAAGAATTGATTCCGGGAAAAACCCAGTTGAAAAATGGCCGGGAGGCAGCCAGATACCTCTGTGACAAGCTGCGATATCTCCCACACGAAGTATTCGCAGCTATCTATCTCAACAACGCAGGAACAGTGCTGAAATTCGATACGGTGAGCCACGGCGGACTCACTGGCACAGTGGCCGACCCCCGCATCATCCTCAAAAAAGCGCTGGAAGAAAATGCCATAAGCATCATACTGGGTCACAACCACCCGTCAGGCAATCTCCGACCCAGCAAGGCGGATGAAGAATTCACCCATAAAATAAAAAAGGGAGCGGGATACCTCGACATTAAATTGCTGGATCACATCATCGTCAGCGAAAAGGGCCATTTTAGCTTTGCAGATGCAGGCCTGCTCTGATTGTGCCACAGGCAACCCGAAGGCCGAAACCAAAGCGGACCACAGGTCCGCCGCCCGAAGGGCCATCGTTAGATGTTTTCGGCCGGAGGGTATATTCCCGACAACCCGAAGGCCGAAAATCAAGCCTGCGCCGTCGGCCCCCCAAAATTCATCGGCAACTGCACTTCCTCCAGGTCCTGTATCTTCCCGTTGGCCGCCTCAAACCGGGTGAGATTCTCCGTCAATGCCTTCATAAAACGCTTGGCATGCTGAGGTGTAAGTATGATACGGCTCTTTACCTTGCTCTTGGGCGTACCCGGCATCACATTTACAAAATCAATGACAAATTCGGCATGGGAATGGGTAATGATGGCAAGGTTGGCATACTGTCCTTCCGCCATCTCCTCGCTGATCTCTATATTAAGCTGGCTATTGGGCTGCTGATTCTCGGACATATTGATCTATTATCCCCGCAAGATACCACAATTAAAAAAGGCCGCCAAACGGCGGCCTTTTCAAGTTTTAAACCTATATCGCTCTATTACCAGTTATGGTTATACTGCGTCTCGCTGGTAGGCGCAGGGAAAATATACGCGGCATTCGAAGGGTCAATAGCACCCGCACTGCCCTTCGCCGGGAAGGTTTGCAGCAGACGGGTAATATCCAGCCCTCTCAGACCTTCACCCAGGAATTCAATATCCCTTTCATGTAAGATGTCGCCAATCAATTCCGTGGCCGAAGCAGGCGCGAACGTCGTGCTCGGATCGCTGCGGTGACGGACGGCATTGAGCAGGTCCACAGCCTGGGCATCCACGCTATTGGTCTTTCTCGTACGGGCCTCCGCCAGCATTAACAGCACATCGGAATACCGTATAATGGGTATCCAGTCGACATAAGGGTCGCCCCCGGGATATTTCCTCAACCAGGACACGCCGTCACCGTCTTTATTAACAAAAGCCCTGCGAGCGTCCGTAGTCTTCCAGGCCGCGTCAGAAATGATCCCATCATCATTCAGCGAATACTCGCCATTGCCCAGGTCAGGCAGGTAGTAATACGCCAGCTGGTTCTGCGTCCCGGGCTGCTCATTGGCTCCCGTAAAGGGCATGGAAAGGACAGACTCAGGGGTCGTATACTTTGTAAAGACATCTTTCAGATCAGTAGCCAGCGTATTGGCCACACCCGTCGGCGCCTTAAAAGGTGCAGAAGCCGGGACGATTTTATTTGCTTCCGCGATCACGTTGTCCCAATCCCCTTGGTGCAGATATACCCGCTCTTTCAATGCAATAACGGCATTTTTATGCGCATGGGTAACATTCAGACTACCGTCGCCATAATCCCCGGGCACACCCGCTTCCGCATCATTCAGATCACTGAGTATCTGAGTGTACACCTGGGCTACCGTACTCCTGGCAAGGTCATTGTGACCATTATCCGTAAGACCTTTCAGCCGCAGCGGAAGACCCGGAGATGCGCCATTGTCCTTTGAATAGGGTTGTGCATACAATTGCAGCAGACTGAAATAGGCCAATGCCCGTACAAATTTTGCTTCCCCATGATACTGCGCTACCAGCGCTGCATCCTTTATCACCGTGTCCCCGCCGGCAGTCATTCCATCCAGGAAAAGATTACACTGGTTGATCGTATTATAAGCCGCATTCCAGGTATTGTTGATCTCGGCATCCGAGCCGGTAACGCTAAAATTCCAGATCAGCAATGCAGTCACCCCGTTGCCGGTCATGTTGATAAAATTGTCCCCGCGGACGTCATTATAGATCACCCATCTTCCCCCCAACAAGTTGCCGACCTTAAGCTGGGCATACAAGCCATTCACCTGGTGAGCGATACGATCCTTTGTCAGAAAAACAAAGTTGGAAGGTATATCAGTGGACGACACAGGGTTCAGCTTGGCCTTACTACAGGACCCTGCCGCCAATGCCAGGCCGGATAAAATGATAAATTGATATATGTATTTTTTCATTTTGCTCTTTTTAAAGTTAGACATGATGAACGCATGTTTAAAATCCGATGTTAAGACCAATGGTGAGCGTACGGCCATTCGCAACAGAGTTCCTGTCGACGCCCTGCCCTTGTGTATCGTTGCCATTGGTGCTGACTTCCGGATCCGGTCCTTTATACTTGGTGATCACCACCAGGTTCTGACCACTGATATATACCCTTGCATTGGAGATGCCTCCCTTCGACAGTAACTTCGTCGGCAGCGTATAGCCGATGCTGGCATTCCTGATCTTGATAAAATCGCCTTTCTGCACATTCTCGGATATAGGATTGGCGCTGCCGTTAGAGACATTGTCTCCATATACGATCCTGGGGATATCCGTTACCTGGCCGGCATGTGTCCAGCGACGCAATACATCCACAGAACTGTTCCAGAAGCGCTGGTCCCTGATGCTGGCCTGCGTGCCGTTGTACACATAGAACCCGCCCTCATAGGTCGCCAGGACGCCCAGATCAAATGCTCCATAGTGGAAAGTATTCTCAAACCCGCCGTAATACTTCGGCACGGCATTGAACATGGGGCGTTTGTCCTTTACAGGATCGATGGACTTCGCCACCGCACCCGTCTTCAGATCGTAATACTTTTTGACGTTAAAATCATACCCCAGCTTCTGATCAGCGGCGTTGACAAAGATCCTTCTGCCCGTGGCAGGATCAACCCCGGCCGTCGGCAGGACATAGATAGTGCCGATAGAATAGCCGGGCAGGGTAATACTGGTCTGCTCCAGGCCGCTGGTGGTATAGGTAATGTTGGGTACCGTGGGCGCCAGCGCCGTCACCATGTTCTTATTGAACGTAATGTTAAAAGAGGTGTTCCAACGGAAATTTTTGTTGGAGATAGGTCTTGCGTTCAAAGTGACCTCCCAGCCCCTGTTGTACATGGAACCGACGTTCATCGGGATAGTCAGGTTGGGTACGCCGGGTATGCCCGTGGATCCGGCCTGAGGGATATTGATGATCAGTCCGTCGATGCTGTTCTTATACCAGGCGACGTCACCGGTGATCAGGTCGTTCCACAGACTGAATTGAAGTCCGACATCCGTCTTCTTGCTCGTCTCCCAGCTAAGGTCCTTGTTGCCCGCCTGGCTGAAATATAAACCCGTGGTCCCGTCATAAAGCTTTGTGCTATGGAAAGGATAAGAAGCAAAGTCGGCAATGCCGGTAATATTTCCCACTGTACCATAGCTGCCGCGCAGACGCAGGGTGTTTATCACCTTGCCAATGCCGCTGTTCGCCCAGAAGGTTTCTTTTGCCAGGTCATAAGCTACAGAGGCGCTCCAGAAATTACCGTATTTACGGCCGGGCGCAAACGCGGAATATCCATCCCGGCGGAAACTTCCGCTGACAAAGTACTTCTTGTCAAAATCATAGTTCAACCTTCCAAACCCGGACACCAGGTAGTTCTGTGTGTTGATACCATTCGTATTGTTATTGACCGTGGCCGATACGTTGTCCGTCCAGCCCCCCTGGGCATTCGTATAGTACACGTCGTTCACATTCGTCCGGTCAAGCCCAAAACCCAGTTGGGTGGTATTTTGCTGTTCCGTACCCACGAGGAATCCCAACGTGTGCCTGTCGGCGAATATATGATCGAACTGCGCAGTAGTGGTCCATATCCACCGCTTGTATTTAAGAAAAGTATTGATGGCCTCGCCGCCGGGATATCCATCCCCGTTCAGCGGCGTAAGATAAAAGTCGTTGTCAGAGTTCAGGTTATCCACCCCATATACCGTCCGCAGCGTGATGTCCGGGATAGGTTTTAGTTGCAGATATGCATTCCCCTGGATATGGTTGTTCTCCGTGCTCGAATGGTTGTTCTCGATCAGCACGACCGGGTTGTAATAGCTGATGCCGGGTTTTACATTGTTCATGGGTCCGATGGCGGCGCCATTGGTATTGTAGGAGCCGTCATTGTTACGGGGAGCGATATTCGGAGGAAGGATCAGGGCGATACGGCCCAGCCCCCCCGTGGAATAAGCCTGCCCCGGAAGCGACCCCGTCGATGTGGCAGCCTTGTTGAGTTCATTGGAATATCCCGCATTGACGCCTATTGAAAAGATCTTCGATACCTTATGATCCAGGTTGAAACGGAAGTTCTTCCTTTCAAAGGTATTCGTCACGATAATGCCTTCCTGCCTGGTATAGCCTGCCGCGATATAGTAGGTCGTCGCCTCGTTACCACCGGAAATATTCAGCGAGTGGCTGTGAGAGATACCCGTATGATAAACATAATCCTTCCAGTTAGTGTTGATCTCTTTGCCGTCAGGACCATTGGTAGGCAGGAACTTTGCCGTGGCGCCGGTCTTATTGGCAACACCTTCGTTCTTGATCATCATGTACTGGTCGGCATCCAGCATCTTCCACAGACGGAATGCCTTGGTCTGGCCTACCCAGCCGTCATAGGTCACCTTTGTCTTGCCCCTCTTGCCATGCTTCGTGGTAATGATCACTACGCCATTGGCGGCACGGCTGCCGTAGATCGCCGTGGCGGCGGCATCCTTCAATACGTCCAGGCTTTCGATATCGGCAGGATTGATGCTGGCCAGGGGGTTGGACGCAGCTTCCGACATGCTGACATCTCCCGTAAAGGTCGGCACCCCGTCGATCACGATCAGGGGATAAGAAGAAAGCGAAATGGAATTGGTACCGCGAATACGGAACACAGGCGGGTTGTTCACCACCCCGTTGGCGGACGTGATCTGCACACCCGCAGCCTTTCCGCCCAGGGCCGCATCAAAGCTCTGTACCGGATTGTCCGCAATGGAAGCACCTTTCACAGTGGAAATATTGCCCGTCACGTCGGACTTTTTCTGTACGCCATAACCGACAACCACTACCTCGGCAAGATTGGAATTCTTGCGGTTAACAGTAAAATCCACCGTGGACCCTACCCCGACGGCAGCTTCCTTGAGCTCTATCCCCGTCCCGGACACGATCAGCGTCTCGCCGCTGTTCGCCCGGATAGAATAGTTCCCGTCAGCATCCGCACTGACACCCTTTTTTGTACCCTTGACCCTGATAGTGGAAAATGGAACAGGTTGACCTTGTTGATCCGTCACCCGTCCTGTGATAAGCTTGGTCTGAGCAAATGCCAGTACGGAAGATAGTACCAGCACTGCTAACAGTGTTAGAAGTTTTCTCATGTGACAGTAATTTTGATTTAAGACAGAACCAAAAATATGGATTTTAGAAAATTAGCAAAAAAAAAGTTAAAATATATGAATGAGTAAAAAAATTTAAATCTTATAGCAGATTGCGGCACAAATCGTTAAAATAGGTTCCCAAAAGAGAAAATAATATTTTGAACGGCAGTACCCCGGGGGCTTTCCTGCAGTTTTACTGCGGTATCGCATTCGTTTGTACGCAATCTAATCCCCGAATTGTACCTTTGCGCCATGGAATTATTAGACGGTCAACTCGTTTCAAAGACAATCAAGGAAGGGCTAAAGCTAAAAGTAGGACAACTGATCGCTGAAGGCAAAAAAGTACCTCACCTGGCCGCCGTGCTGGTGGGCGACAATGGCGCCAGCGAAACCTATGTAGGAGCTAAGGTAAAAGCCTGTGCCGAAATAGGCTACAAATCCACCCTCCTTCGGCTGGAAGAAGACATCAGCGAATCCAGACTCCTGGGTATTATTGAAGAACTGAACAACGACATAGACGTGGACGGCATACTGGTCCAACTCCCCCTGCCTAAACATATTTCTGACGAAAAAGTGATCAACACCATCCACCCTTCCAAGGACGTGGACGGCTTTCACCCCGTCAATGTGGGTAAAATGGTACAGGGACTGCCCACCTTTATTTCCGCCACTCCCCACGGCATCTTGCTCTTGTTGGAACACTATAAGATAGATACAAAAGGCAAGCACGCCGTGGTCGTGGGAAGAAGCAACATCGTAGGCAGACCGATGAGCATCCTGCTCAGTAGCAATACCCCCACAGGCAACTGCACCGTAACCATCTGCCATTCACACACCCGCAACCTTCCCGAAATATGCCGGGAGGCCGACATCATCGTAGCCGCCTTAGGTAAGCCCGGGTTTGTAAAGGCGGATATGGTAAAGAAAGGCGCCGTCATCATAGATGTCGGCATCACCCGCGTCCCCGATGCCGCCAAAAAAAGCGGCTTTGCACTGAAAGGCGATGTAAAGTTTGACGAAGTTGCCCCCCATAGCAGTTACATCACGCCGGTACCCGGTGGAGTCGGTCCCATGACCATCGCCGCCCTGATGAAAAACACTTTCATGGCCTGCGAAGAAAGAAGTGGAGGCAGCCTTATTTAAATCACGAATGCCATCCGACATGACACAAGCTATCCTCCCCCGGCAGACAGACACCCTGCCCGTAATGGAAGCATTCTACACCATCCAGGGAGAAGGCTGCCATCAGGGGAAAGCCGCCTATTTCATCCGCCTGGGCGGATGTGATGTAGGCTGCGTATGGTGCGACGTAAAAGAAAGTTGGGACGCAGCAGCCCATCCAAAACAATCCATAACAGACATAGTGACGGAAGCAGCCCGCTTTCCCGGCCGCATGGCAGTGGTCACAGGAGGCGAACCGCTGATGCACGACTGCACTGCTCTCACCGAAGAATTACACAAAGCTGGATTCACCACCAACATCGAAACCTCCGGCGCCTGGCCGCTCAGCGGAGAATGGGACTGGATCTGTCTCTCCCCCAAAAAATTCAAAGCGCCCCTGCCCGAAATACCGCCAAAGGCCAGCGAATTAAAAGTAGTCATCTACAATAAGACAGACTTTGAATGGGCCGAACAATGGGCCGCCCGGGTATCCCCCGGTTGTAAATTATTCCTGCAACCCGAATGGAGCAGATCGGCCGCCGTCACTCCCCTGATCATCGAATACATCAAAAACCACCCCCAATGGGAATTTTCCCTGCAGTTGCATAAGTACATAAACGTTCCCTGACCCTCCTCCCCGTCCCTTCCTTGACCCGCAGGAGAATAAATCTTTATAACTTACGTTAACATATTGATTTGTAACTTTCCTATATGAAGAACCGCCGCTTACTCCTGATCTTACTATTTATCACAGCTGCCCCGGCGGTATGGGCCCAGTACAGACCCGAAAAAGTAAGTAAAAAGGCAGCCCAGCTTTACTCAAAAGCCATCGAACAAGCCCAGGGAGACGATTTTAAGGGCGGCATCGAAACCCTGCAGCAGGCTGTAAAGATTGACGCCGGATACGCGGATGCCTACCTCTCCATGGCCGGCATGTACGGAGAACTCAAGAACTATCAGGCCGCCATCGACAACTACGAAAAAGCAAGAGCCATCGATAGCAATTACTTCCTCGACTACAACCTCCCCTACTCCATCAACCTGGCAGGGAAAGGGGAATTTGAAAAAGCACTGGAAGCCGTGACCCTTTTCCTCACCGTCACTAACCTCAATGAACAGAGCCGGAAGGCAGGAGAGTTCAGACAAAAATGCTATCGGTTCGCCCTGGACTATGCCCGTACCCACGACTATGCCGGCTATAAATTCGAACCTCAAAACCTGGGCGACAGTATTAACTCACCCGTCTCCGAATATTATCCCACCCTTACCATCGACGGCAACAAGCTCATCTATACCCGGCGTGTGAACAATTTCAACGAGGACTTCTATGAGTCCGACAAGGATAAGGATGGCTTTCATAAGTCAAAAAGCCTGGAAGGCAATATCAACACCAATCAGAACGAAGGAGCGCAGAACATTTCCCAGGATGGTCAGTGGCTCATCTTTACAGGATGCAATTTCCCGGAAGGCAAAGGCAGCTGCGACCTGTATATCTCCTATCTCACAGATAGGGGGTGGAGTACACCGGAGAACCTCGGAGATAGCATCAATACTGAATTTTGGGAGTCAGCCCCCTCCCTCTCCCCAGATAAACGGGACCTTTACTTTGCCAGCAGACGCCCGGATGGCTATGGAGGCAGCGATATCTATGTCAGCCATCGCCTGCGCAACAGCACCTGGAGCTCCCCGGAAAATCTGGGGCCCGTCATCAACACAATAGGTGATGAAGGTACCCCCTTCATACACGCAGACAACCAAAGCCTTTACTTTACATCCAATGGCCATCCCGGCTATGGAGGAGATGATCTCTTCGTATCCAGAAAAGGACCCGGCGGCGTATGGCAAAAACCCGAGAACCTCGGCTATCCCATCAATACCATCGAGAACGAAGGGAGCCTGGTAATAGCCGCCGACGGTAAAACAGCCTACTATGCCAGTGACCGCGCCGACAGCCGCGGCGGACTTGACCTGTATACCTTCCAGCTGCGGAGTGACATCCGCCCCGCACAAACCCTATGGGTCAAAGGAAAGGTATTCGACAAGACCACCCGGAAAGGATTACCCTCCGGCGTCGAGCTCACCGATCTCTCCACCCGCACTGTCATCAGCCAACTGCAGACAGACGAGACAGGCAATTACCTGATCACCCTGCCAAAAGGAAAAGACTATGCATTCAACGTCAACAGAAAAGGATATCTATTCTTCTCCGAGAACTTCCCGCTTAGCCAACACAAGGAGGATACGGCATACAATATCGACATCCCTCTCCAACCCATCGAGGACGGCGCAGCTATCGTACTAAAAAATATCTTTTTTGAAACCAATAAATACGAATTGAAACCCGAGTCACAGGTGGAGCTGGATAAAGTGGTGCAGTTGCTGAAAGACAACCCTACATTGAAAATCCAGATCAACGGACACACCGACAACTCCGGAAAAACATCCGATAATATCACACTCTCGGAGAATAGGGCAAAATCTGTAACGACGTACATAATTTCCAAAAGTATCAATACCGCCAGACTCTCATTCAAAGGCTGGGGCGATACACAGCCCATAGCAAATAATGCCACCCCGGAAGGCCGGGCGCAAAACCGCCGCACCGAATTAAAGGTCATCAGCCGGTGACACCCAAAATACTAATTTATTTAGTATCTTTACACCCCATCCTAATAGCCTTTCCCATGGAAAAAGATACTATATATCAATTGGCCCTCGGCAAAGTTCCGGGTATCGGCCCCGTATACACGAGAAGACTGCTTCATCACTTTGGCGAAGCCAGGGCCGTCTTCCAGGCGCCAGAATCCACATTGATCAACATCCCCGGCCTGGGATCCAAAAGAGCGCACGACATCGCCCACTTCAAAACTTTCTCCGCCCTCGAAAAAGAGCAGGCTTTTTTAGACAAATACTCCATCCGATGTCTTTTTATCACAGACCCTCATTATCCACAACGCCTGTTACGCTGTCCCGATGCACCCATCCTTTTATTTTTCAAAGGCCATGCGGACCTTAATGCAACAAAGATCATCTCCATTATAGGCACCCGCAGCCCTTCCGAATATGGCAGACAGACGACGGAAAAACTCATAAAGGACATCGCATCCCTCTCCCCCGGCGCATTGATCATCAGCGGCCTGGCATACGGCATCGATGCGGTTGCACACAAGGCCGCCCTCAAATACCAACTCCCCACCGTAGGGGTTCTGGGCCATGGCCTGGACCAGATATATCCGCGTGAACATACCAGCCTGGCAAAAGAAATGCTGAATACAGGAGGACTGCTCACAAAGTTCAACATTGCCACCAGCCCTGACGCATATAACTTTCCCATCCGCAACCGCGTCGTCGCAGGCATCAGCGATGCAGTCATCGTCACCGAATCCCGCTCCCGGGGAGGCAGCCTGCTCACCGTGGATAATGCCCTCACCTATCAACGAAAGATCTTCGCCATCCCCGGCAGGATCACAGACGAAAAAAGCGCCGGCTGCAACACCCTGATCCGGGAAGGCAAGACCCGGCTGCTCACTGACGCTGCTCAATTAATGGAAGAAATGAATTGGCAGCAGCCCCCCGCAAAACCCGCCTCCATACAAACATCCTTATTCCCCCCTTCCATAGAAAACCCCGGTCTGACAGACAATGAAAGATCCTTGCTGCAGCTCTTTAGAGAAAAACAAACGCTTTCCCTCACAGACATTCATGCGCAAACCCACCAGGACGCAGTCACCCTCGCTATCACCCTGCTTAACCTGGAGCTCCTGGGACATATCAGCACACTTCCGGGAAAAATGTACAGGCTTTGCGCATGAACATGTCCGGAAAACGGGCCTCACAAAAATTTAGCCCGTTTTCCGGAAAGATCTAATGATGGGCCCTTCGTCGGAGCTGCTTCGACACGCTCCTCCTTGGGCATAACCTTGCGGTTACAGCCAACGAACCTCCGGTTCGTTACAGATGCAACTCTGTCATTGCTAAGTCTTTGCCCACAGTTTCCACAGCCATGTTCATAAAAATTTGGGCCGTATTTATCCGCTGCCCTACCTTTGCACATGGCAAGAATAAATCCCCCCACCAGTAAGACAAAATCACCCTCAAAATTTTTCGGAGAAGGATTAACGTTCGATGATGTGCTGCTGTTACCGGCTTTTTCGCAGGTTTTACCCCGCGAAGTAGATATCCGTAGTAAGCTCACCCGCAATATAACCCTCAATATCCCCATGCTGTCCGCCGCCATGGACACCGTGACCGAAGCGACACTCGCCATAGCTCTTGCAAGAGAAGGTGGTATTGGGATCCTCCACAAGAACATGAGCATCGAAAAACAGGTGGAGCAGGTGAGAAAGGTCAAACGCAGCGAAAGCGGACTCATCATCGACCCCATCACACTGCACGAAGATGCCACCATCGGCGATGCCTTACGGCTGATGAAAGAGAACAAAATAGGCGGTATTCCCATCGTCGATAACAATAAAGTGCTGGTCGGTATCCTTACCAATCGCGATCTCCGGTTTGAAGACAACAAACGCCGCAAGGTCAGCGAGGTCATGACCCGGGACAATCTGATCACAGCCCCCGAAGGCACCGACTTAAAAAAAGCCGAAAAGATCCTACAGAAATATAAGATCGAGAAATTGCCCGTCGTAGGCAAACAAGGCAAACTCATTGGATTGATAACTTATCGTGATATCCTTCAGGTAACCAGTTACCCCAATGCAGTAAAAGATTCTTACGGACGCCTGCTCGTAGGCGCAGCCCTGGGTATTACAAAAGACCTGCTGGACCGCGCCGGCGCCTTGCAGCAGATCGGCGTCGACGTCGTCACGCTTGACAGCGCGCACGGGCATCACATCGGCGTTATCAATGCCCTTAAGACACTCAAGAAATCCTTTAAGAACCTCCAGGTAATCGCCGGCAACATCGGTACGGCGGCAGGAGCGAAAGCGCTCGCAGACGCTGGCGCCGACGCCGTAAAAGTGGGAATAGGCCCTGGCTCCATCTGTACCACCCGTATCGTAGCCGGTGCAGGTGTTCCCCAGATCACAGCCATTATGGAAGCCGCATCCGAATTGAACCGGAGGAACATCCCCCTCATCGCCGACGGCGGCATCCGTTACACAGGCGATATGGTAAAAGCCCTGGCCGCAGGGGCGAATGTAGTGATGATGGGCAGCGTATTTGCCGGGGTGGAAGAGAGCCCCGGGGAAACCATCATCTACGAAGGCAGAAAATTCAAACAATACAGAGGCATGGGCTCCATTGGCGCAATGACCCAGGGCAGCAGCGACCGGTATTTCCAGGACGTGGAAGACGACATAAAAAAGCTGGTGCCGGAAGGCATTGAAGGCCGGGTAGCTTTCAAAGGCTCCCTCACCGAAGTGATACAACAATACGTAGGCGGTCTCCGGGCAGGCATGGGTTATTGCGGCGCGGCGAACATCCGGGCCCTGCAACAACAATCACAGTTCATCAAGATCACCAATGCAGGCATGAAAGAAAGCCACGCTCACGATATAGAGATCACAAAAGAGGCGCCAAACTACAGCCGGTAAAAATGAAGAACTTTCATCCCTTTCTGCTGTCATTTCTTTCGGGACTATTACTGTTTGCCGCCTGGCCGGCCTCTCCTCTTACCTTCCTTATCTTTATCGCCTTCGTCCCTTTGCTATGGCTGGAGCACCAGGGCATAAGTCGCAGAAAATTCTTCGGATGGGTATATATCACCATGCTCACCTGGAACGCAACCACCACCTGGTGGATCTGGAACGCCACAGCCCCCGGCGCCATCGGCACCATACTGGCCAACAGCCTGATCATGTGTCTCCCCTGGCTCGGCTTCCATTTTGTAAAGGCAAAGCTGGGTCCAAAATGGGGCTATCCCGCACTGGTAGCTCTATGGCTGACCTTTGAATATATTCATCTCCAGGACTGGGGACTCAGCTGGCCCTGGCTGACCCTGGGCAATGTCTTTGCCGGACATCCTGGATGGGTACAATGGTATAGTTACACCGGCACCAGCGGCGGAGGTCTGTGGATCCTCATCGCAAATATTTTAATCATCCAGCTGCTGACAAAGCTCCCGGCCCGGCCCTTTCCAAAGAAACCCATCATCCTGGTCATCGTCACCCTTATTCTCCCTTTTATTCTTTCTTTATTATCTTATCCTGCTGACCTTCGCACCCTTCTTCCGGCCCCCCCAAAAAACAACATCGTCATCGTCCAGCCAAACATCGACCCCTATGAGAAACTTTCCACTGGCAGCTTTGAAGCCATGATCCACAAGCTCATTCGCCTCAGCGATTCCGCCATCGATAACAACACAACCCTCGTCATATGGCCGGAAACGGCCTTGTACATGGAGAATGGCATCAGCGAGGACAACATGAAGGCCAACTATTTTCTAAACCCTCTATGGGATTTCCTTCGCCGCCATCCGCAGATCAACCTGTTGTCGGGCGTGGAAAGCTATCGCGCATATCAGGACGGCGGGCAAAGCAGTACCGCCAGACCCATTCCCAACTCCAATATTTATGTAGACAGCTATAATGCCGCCATTATTTTCGACAGCACCGGCCCCCTTCATTTCTATCATAAGTCCAAGCTGGTGCCCGGCGTGGAGACGCTTCCCTTCTTTCTCCACTTCCTCGACCCCTTGTTTGAAAAATTCGGCGGCACTACCGCCGGGTACACAGGTCAATCCGACCGGACACCGCTGCATACTTCCAACAACAGTTATACCATCGCCCCCGCCGTTTGCTACGAAAGCATCTATGGAGAGTTTATGACAAATTATGTTCGCAACGGCGCCGATATCATCGCCATCATCACCAACGACGGGTGGTGGGGTAATACCCCCGGTTATACACAGCACGAATATTACGCCAGGCTCAGGGCCATCGAAACCCGCCGCTGGGTGGTAAGAAGCGCCAACACAGGCGTCTCCTGCATCATCGATCCCACGGGCCGTCCCTTCGAAGAACGCCCCTGGTTCCAATCCGCCGTGATAAAAACACATATCCCTGCTGAACAGGAACAGACCTTCTATGTTAAATATGGTGACCTGCTCTCCCGCCTGGCTATCCTTGCCGCTATCTTACTCGCTGTATGGACGCCGGTACAGATCATAAAAAACAGGAAACCCCGTGGATAGAACGATTATATATCGAACGGTCAACCTCACCTACAGATCCTTTACTCCGGGAGCCATCTCCCGGACTACACCCCTCGTCCTCGTCCACGGGTTTGCGGAAGACAGCTCCATCTGGGATCACCAGATAGCATACCTGAAAAGTAGCCATCGCCTGATCATCCCCGACCTTCCCGGCAGCGGCCGGTCATCCCCCTTACCCGGGGACGCCGGCATGGAAGAACTGGCAGACGCCATAAAAGCCGTGCTGGATGCGGAAGGGATAAGCCAGTGCGTCCTCATCGGGCACAGCATGGGAGGGTACGTCACCCTCGCATTCGCAGAGCTATATCCTCAGATGTTAAGCGCTTTCGGGCTGTTCCATTCCACATCTTATGCCGATAGCGAAGAAAAAAAGGCAGCCCGGAGAAAAGGCATCGACTTTATCCGGAAGAACGGTGCCGCCCCATTTATAAAACAAACCACCTCCAACCTTTTTTCCGAAACATCGCGCAACAGACATCCGGAATGGATCAACACGCTGATCGAAAGATATACAGACTTCAATCCCGACTCGCTCATCCGCTATTATGAAGCGATGATCCGCCGGCCAGACAGGTCACACGTACTCAGACAATTCCCCCGGCCCGTGCTATTTATCATCGGGGAGGAGGATAGTATGATACCCCTGACCATTAGCCTGCAGCAAAGTCATATGCCCGATGTGTCCT
Source organism: Chitinophagaceae bacterium (assembly GCA_017307755.1). Classification (GTDB taxonomy): domain Bacteria; phylum Bacteroidota; class Bacteroidia; order Chitinophagales; family Chitinophagaceae; genus Puia. Next base: position 657,858 of record JAFKGQ010000006.1, read on the forward strand.
ACATTTACATACTTGAACAGGCTGGGCATATGGGAATGTTGGAAAACTCCCCCCGGACGAGTCACATACTGGAAGAATTTTTGAATGAATTAATATGAACAAGATCGTTTTAATCACAGGCGCTACCTCAGGTTTTGGGGAAGCCTGCGCCCGCCAGTTTGCTGCCGGCGGCTATCGGCTCATTATCACAGGCAGAAGAAAAGAAAGACTGGAGACGCTGGCAAAAGAGTTGAAGACTGATGTCCTCCCCCTCGTTTTCGATGTCCAGGATAAGGATGCGGTATTTGCCGCCATCGACAATCTCCCCGCAGCATGGAAAGACATCGATATCCTGGTGAACAACGCCGGCCTCGCCCTCGGCAGGGATCTCTTTGGCGACGCCAGCCTGGACGATTGGGAGACTATGCTTGACACTAATGTAAAAGGGCTCCTCTATGTTTCAAAAGCCGTAGTTCCCCTCATGATCGCCCGCAACAGCGGACACATCATCAACCTGGGATCCATTGCCGGCAAGGAGGTCTATGAAAAAGGGAATGTCTATTGCGCCAGCAAATATGCAGTCGACGCCATATCCAAAGCCATGCGGATCGATCTGCTGCAACACCGTATAAAAGTTACGGTCATCCATCCCGGCGCCGCCGACACCGAATTCTCAAAGGTCCGCTTTAAAGGGGACATGAGCCAGGCCCAAAAGATCTATGAAGGTTACACACCCCTGCGGGCGGAAGACGTTGCCGACACCATCTATTATTGCGCAGGTCTGCCCATCCATGTTTGCATCAATGAAGTGAATATCACCTGTCTGGCACAGGCAAATTCGTTTTATTACAATCGCAGCGGGAATGCATGATAGAGGCTTCTCCGCAATGCGCCAGCCCTAACCGTTCCGTCGCTAGGACTTCGTCGGAACGTCGTCCCTTGTTCCTCCTTGTTCGTAACCTTCGCTGCGCTCGGTTATACCGTAACGCCGGTCAGTAATACATATCTCATCTGGAACATCTGATCAACACCAGACCCCTATCTCCTGCGGCAGCTAAGGAGCCTTACATTGGGCCTGGAGAGTCAGTTACTACTGTCAAATAGATATCTCCGCTAAATATAGCACCAAATCTCAGTGGTACCCAATGTACAGCGACGGAAGGCTCATAGCTGCCGACAAAGGAAAAGACATACTGCATCTGGCAAAACTTAAGGCGCCAGCGATATCCGTATCTGCAACCCTCCCTTCGTCGTCGTGATCGGAGGTGTTGTAGAGATCTTCGGAGTCGTCCTGCTCTGATCAAAATAGAATTTCACATTGATCCGGTTATTCAACACATAATCGATCGATGGAGATATCCGCACTATCCGCTGTCCGCCCGTAGGCAAGGCGGCATTCTGATCCAGATAGCTGCTGGAAGTCGCATTATCCCGTATACTAAAATCCAGCCGCAGCGTAAGATCATTCTGCAGCTTATTGGAAGAGGCGCTCTGCCCCGGCATCTTTATCTTAAAAGGCAGCGACACCCCCCGCTTGCGGAAACCCGCGCCGATGGTGATCTCTGTCGAACGCGTCTCGCTTAATTGGAAATCGATCAGGCTAAGACTCAGCTGACGGGACTTGCTATAACCGACCTTCGCCTGCAGTTGATTGACAAACTGCATATCCACATCCAGCAACGGCGCAAATTGCTCCTGGATAGTAATGTTGGGCACCTGATAATACGGAACGAAATTACCGCTGATGGAGTCCCTGAATCCCGGTTGCCCATAACCCAGTGGGTCCTGATAATTCAACTGTGAGTTAAAGCTGTTCATGCTCAGCGTACTGGTATACGCATTGGTGATATTAAAGCTGGTAAAGACCTTATTAAATCCTGGCAACTTGGCGAGCCCCGTATAGCTGATGTTCCAGTTCGGTTTGGGAAGATAGCCGGAGAAAGGATTGGATGTCACATCGCTGCCGCCCGTCTCGTTGATCAGCGCCACCTTGGAAGGACTTTTACCCGTGTAAGCCGCAATAAAGGCAGGTATCAGCACATCCTGCGCATACTTGCTATAGCCCAGCGCATACCCGTCGGCGCCTACCAGCCCTCCCGTATATTTGTTGATGCTGCCCAGCCGCTGGGAGATAATGCTCCGGTAGTTCTCGAATTTCTGGAATGTCTGTGACAGCTCATTGGGTTTATACTTCTCAAACAAAGTACCAAAGGAAATATAGCTGATGCTGAACGTACCCGCCATATAGGGGTTCAACCTGGAATATCCTGACCCGCCAGCCGTATCCTTGTACAACTCCGAATAGTTCTTTCCAAAGGTTTTATCAAAAGTGATGGAAATATGCAGGTCCCGGACAGGTTCCAGGATAGCCGTAGCCGTTATCCGCTGCGAATAAGTGATAATATTCTGGTTATTAAAGGTCGTGTCGGTGGTCAGCAGCCTTTTTTGCCCCAGCTTATTGATAAAAGTGGTATCCGGTCTTTTCCCAAACACATAACCCCAGCCCGGCTGGTTGTCACGCCAGTTCATCCCCAGCGCCTGCGTGCTGTCCAGGAAACCATAGATAGTCGAAGACGAATTGTCCGAATAATTAAAAGTGACATGCTTCAGGGAAGTCAGCAGTTTCGCGAGCCCCTTGGCAACTCCCTTCAATTCCGGCACCGGACGCTGGAAAGAAGGTTTGTTCCTGGCTGTGTCCTTACCCGTGGCCGGGGGTCTGCCGGGCGGCGCGCCAGTCTGGTCCAGACGCCCCAATATTTTCCATTTACTATACAATCTTGTAAAATCCAGGTCCGCGAGTAAGGTCCTTTGCTGCGTATTCTGTATGCTGTTACCAAGGTAAGCGGCCAATTGAGAAGCGCCCGTCCAGGTGAAAGTGGACGAATAGCCGGCACGTATCGTGGTCCAGTCGAGCGCCGGGATCTTGGCGGTCGGCAACGTATAGGTCGCATTGGCGCTCTGCATATATAAAATGGTCCTGCCGCCTTTCCAGAAGTTCCGCCACATCTTCCTGCGCTGCGAGCTATTCAGCCGGCCGCTGTCCTCATCCACCCAGGCCCTGTTGGTAGCCGTATAATCGACGGAGAACGATCTTGTCAGATCCCATCGCAAAGTATACATCCTGTCAAAGGTGAAGAACTTATTGTATGTCTCCGGCAGTATATCCTTGGGCCCTCCGATATTACGGCTGCGATAGGCGCCGAATTGCCGGACCACGTTGGCCTGGAAGCCCAGTACCGAAGGCACTGGGTTGATGTTGAAATCCCGTATCAGCGCCAGCCATGGCGTTCTGGGTTTCATCTTTTTAAAAGGCTCCCAGTACCTGGCTGTATGCGTGTAGTTATAGGCAAGACTAGCCTTGTTCGTGATCAGCTCATCCTCTACAGCCAGCGGACTATGGTGCTCGCTCCGGTTGTAAGAATAGCTGACATTAAAGTTCTCGATACTATATATCTTGTTCGGCTTACCCGTGGTGTTATTCTTATGTACATTGGTGAAGTTCACGGTCTGCACTGTCGTTTGATCCACCGCCTGCTCCCTGACGGAATCCTTTTGTGCAGACGGGGTCCCATTGATCTTATCCTTCAACTTAATGTCCAGGTCGAAAGGATCGTATTGAGGGGTACTGGTGGTCTTTGTTATGCCTGCATATACAGGAATGGACATGGCCGCTTTTTTCGGCAGGAGCTTGCCCAGTTCCAGGTTGGCCGCCGCATCGAACTGGGTATTGTTATCCAGACTTCGCTCATTCGTATTTTGATCGATAGAGCCAAAGCCCGCCGTCCTGACGCTTCCCGAGATATTTACCGTACCCAGGTCAGCCAGTTTCGTTTCCACCTTGCCCACGGCCGCCCAGCCGCCCTTCTGGCTGATGTCCGTGAGTCGCAGCTCGTTAAACCATACCTCTGTACAAATAGTAGGTTGCCGTACGTTCTGTACGCCTAAAAAGATGGCTTCCACCGATCCCAGGTTGGGATTCCCCAGGATCGCAAAGGACCTTCCGTTCGGGTCCGTTTCCTTATAGTAGACATTGCTGGTGCCATGACTGTTACGGTTGATCTTCAGCTGTATCAGCCGCTGGAGGGTAAGATTGAGGTTATTGTCGGCGGGCCATACGTCCGTATCCAGCGTAGCCCCCCAGTTCGTTCGCTTCAACGGTATCTTGATCTCATAATAGTTGCTGACAAAATCACTCCCCAGACGGATCACCGCCGAAAGGTCATTATCGCTGATCCCGTTCGTGCTGGTTACGCCTTCCGCATGGATAAACATATCCATGGTGCCATATCTGCGCAGGTCCAGCACCGTAGTCTTGTACACGCCCCGTACGTCACCGTTCTTCAGACCGCATATCTGCAGGCTCATCGCCTGTTCGTTAAGAAGAAGATTGACATTGTTGTTGCTCAGCTCCTGCTGACGCAATACGCCGGGAGGAGAGACATAGGCAATAGGCGTCCGGGAGCTGTTCTGTTCGATATTCACCGCCGTCACGTTAAAGGTGGTGTTATTCGTAGGCAGCAGCGTGTAGTTGCCCGTGGTGTCGATGACATAGGTAAAACTTCTCCATGAGTTCCTCACCAGCTCCAGCTTGGCAAAGCGACATACCACCGAATCATCAAAACCCGTAAGGTACATCCGCATAAATTGAATGGACTTGAAGTCTGGGATATTCCCCACCTTCTTGTAATATTCCGAGATGGGTATGCGGAATTGATACCATGTCTGCTGGGTGCCGCCCCCCCTGGGGGTGAAGGTGATACTGTCCGTTACAAACCCCTTCCCTACCCCGATGCTGTCCCTATGCAGATCCACCTTATATTCCCAGTACTCTTCCAGCTCGTTCATCGTGTTGTCCCTGTTAAGGTCTTCCTGGTCGGGATACAGCGTATAGGCCGTCAGTGTCGTCTGGCCCGCGGTGGCGATGGGAGAGTTGCCCTGTGGGTTGTTTACGTTTTTATATCGACCAAGGATACCCGTTTGGGATTTATCATAGTTAGCATCCCGATAGTTGATAAAGTCATCACTGGAAGGGTCGGCAAGGGCGCTTTGATAAATGGCCGATCCCGTACCGTATTGCGCAGCCAGCGTGTTCAGATAATTCTGGTACTTGGTCCTTTCATCATCGTCATTCATACCGTCAAAACCCACATCCTGATACGGCCGGTCCGACGCATCATTGCTAAAAGCCGTTGTCACCTGTATGGGATTGGCCGGCACCCGTCCCCATACACTGCTGTTGTCAATGGCCGCATTGATATTGGGCGTATTGAGCCCATTCTCAAATTGCTTCTTCCCATCCCGGAGAATGTCCTCCGAAACGCTGCCCAGATCGAAATACAATTGGCCCGTAGGATTTGGGGCATTATTCAGAAAGGGACTTTGCATCCAGAACTGGATGACTTCAATATTATTTGTCTCGAAGTCTGTCTGGTCGATGGCGCGCATAATACCCCCCCAGCGCTTTTGCGGGTTGTTGAGCCTCCCTGTGGCGGCATTGATGCTTCCCGGACGGGCATCATAGTTATAAGGTCCTTTCTCCCTGGGATAAAAGGCCAGGTCAAAGGTCACCAGCTGCGCCTGCCCCGTCTGTACTGATTGCTGCGGGAAGATATCCTGTACAAAGACAGGAGATATCCGGGGGTCCAGCCGTGAGTTCTGATACTTTACGGGGTTATTGGGATTGCTCTGGTCCTGTAAAGTAGGCTCGATATTGTACCAGGCCAGTTTGGCGCGATTAAACCCATATTCTATTGAATCTTTCAGGTCGGCTTCCGGGAAAAGCCCGTTCTTCTGCGGAGTAGAGGCCAGCGCCCAGCTCGTCAGAGGAAAACGCAGGTCGATAGAACTGGTCGACCCTTCAAAATCATCGATATAGACAGCACCGCTGGTTCCCTTTCCTATCTGCGGAGGATGACCCGGCTTCAGAATGGCCATTTCCCCATACGCATTGATCGTGCTCATTTCCTTTGTAGTATAGAAAGGCAGTTTGTCAAGCAGCCGCGTCAGTTGCGGCAGTTGCCCCCGGTAACTGATATCCGCGCCATACATGGTATTGCGTATCGGGTCCTCTCCATAGTTGGTCTTGCTGAAAAAAGGACGCTCGTTCAGTCTTTCGATAGTAGCTCCGATATTGAGGGCTTCCTTCGGCGTATTTTTCGCCTGATAGTCAAACCGGAGCCCCATAAAGCTCCGTTGCTGAAGCCCAAAACTGGCATTATTCTCATAAGAGACATTCACGGGAACGCCGGAATTAAGGATAGCCTGGTTGATCACCTGTACCGTGCCCATGTTATAGTCCACGACATAATCCACGTTCTCCTTCAAGGTCAACCCGCCAGCCGTCACGACCACCGAGCCCGGCGGCACATTATATGCCCCCAGTTGAAGATTGGCTGTGGCCTGCCCCTTGGCTACGCCCTGGAGGACGTACCGGTCCACGTTGGCATAGGTCTGAGCCACCGCCTTGATGGTGTCATACAGTTGGTGAAAGATATATTTAGCCTTCAGGTCCTGGGGCGCTCCCGTAAAAGCCACCGAATCCAGGTCATGCCCAAAAGGCTCAAGCAAAGGAAAAATAACCCTTCCCTGCTGGGACAAGACCGTATAGCCCTCAAGATAGTCGAAGATCCCATCCGGCTGAGGGTCATTACGGGTATTAAGACGGTCGAGATTCAGCAGGGTCAGCAGAGGTATGTTCGCCTTCGGCCCTTCAGGTATATAACGCTTGGTGCCTTTGCTGGGCTCATCATATAATATATTGAACTGGAACCCCGCCTGCTGTATATTGGATAAATAGTTGCCGGTGGCCGTTTTCAGCGCATACACGTTCTTCATCATCAGGTTCCACAAAGGAAGGTTGGTCCGTTGAGAAGTGGCCTTCAGCAGCTTGAGGTACAACACTTTCTGGGAGCCGGATCCCGTGCCCGCCACCGTATCCGGCGGTACGTCCGATGAGAACTCACCCACCTGGTAGATCTTTCCATTATAACTGTACTGATATGCCACCGCCAGCACATCATTGGCCTGAAGGGTCTGGTTCACCGAGATAAAGCCGATTTGCGGGTTGAAATAATAATCGCTGGCGCTGAGCTTCCGGGCATACACCATTTCAAAATCCTGCACCTGCTGCAGCCCCAAGGAATTAAGTTTATTAGCCGCCTGTGAGGGGATGCGGCTGGCCGGATCGCTGATAATGCTGCTGTATTCGGAGTTGGCTGCGTTGAAAGGATACTCCAATCCCGTCCTTGGTATAATATTAGGGTTATATGGAGCGCTTTCACCCAGGTCCATAAGCCCCACGATATTCCTCGAGCCCGTATCGATCCCATTACGGTTGGTGACCCACACTTCCATCCGGAGGATATTCACCTGCGAAGTGACGACGGGCAGCTTGGACATGGCCCTGTTAAAATATTTGCGGAAATACTGCGACAGCAGGAAGTGCCGGTTCTCTTCATAGTCATCCGCCTTGAATTGATACGAGGTCACCGCCGCTCCGCCCTGGGAAGACACCGATTGCTTTTGGGAACGCTGGTTGGCCAGGACCGCAGTAACGGACAATTTTCCGAACTGCAGCTTTGTTTTGATCCCAAAAAGGGATTGGGCGCCGCTCATCAGGGTACTGGGCGTAGTAAAAGAGACATTCCCCGCTTCTATCTTCTTGATGATCTCATCGGGGCCGCCTGTATAGTCCAGTTTTAATTGGTTCTCAAAGTCAAAGTTGGCGAGTGTGTTATAGCTGATGGGCAGCTTTAGTTTATCCCCGATATTACCGATGACATTTATATTGGCATTTTCCTGGAAGTCGAAGCCGCCGGTTCTCCGGGCCCTTTCCGGAAGGGTGGGGTTCTGGATATTTTGCCCCTGGTAGCCCACCGTAAGGTCCACATTACCCTGGGGCCGGATATCTATCTTCCCGTTGCCAAATATCCGGTTGAAAAGATTGTCCCCGACAGACAGTTTTGGACGCAGGAGCTTTTTATTCAAGGCGCTCAACGCATCCGCCCGCTTCCGGAAATAATCATTCTCCGACTGCTGGGACTGCAACATCATCAACTCGTCAAATGTAAGATAGGTGGGTTTTCTATAATATTGATTCCCAATTTTTTCTACAATATAATAATGCTTGGTAACAGGGTCGTACTCGATAGAATCCCGGATATTTGACGGGTCCCTCAGATCAAAAGGGTTCCTGTTCCGGTTGGTAAACGGGTCGCCCCTGCGGTCATGCAGGGGAAAATGCATCGAGTCGGCAGGACGTCCTGCTGTATCCTTTCCCTTTTGTGTGGAATCTGCCCGTTTTGTGGAATCCTGGGTCTGTTGAGCGGATACGGTTATACATAACCCTACCAGAGCGGCGGTCATCACCGTTGAAACCAAATGAAACAAATATCGCGTCAATTTTCCCCCAAGAATTAGGTTAAGTACAAGTAGGAACGATAGGCTAAAGTGTTTTTAAAGCTTTCTTAATAACGTCCTCAACCTTATGGCTTTCGGACTTCTCACTCAGGACCTTGCGAACGGCATTTTCTGCGGCAGGCCGGGCTATGCCAAGCGCAATTAGTGCATTTAACGCATCCTGTTCCAAGCTATTGTCTATCAATGATGAAATATTTGTTTCCACTTTGTTCTTACCCAGCTTGTCCCGCAGCTCCAAAATGACCCTTTCCGCCGACTTTTTCCCGATGCCTTTGATACTCTCCAATTGCCGGGCATTCCCCTGGAGAATGGCGCGGGTGATTTCCTCCGGTTTCATGGAGGACAACATCATCCTGGCCGTGGAAGCGCCTACACCCGAGACGCTGATCAGTTGGATAAACAGGTCCTTCTCCGCCCTGTCAAAAAAGCCGTATAGAACATGGGCATCTTCCCTGATATGCAGATATGTCAGCAGGAGCCCCTTATCCAGGTCCTGTATCTGTGAATAGGTATGCAGGCTTATTTGCAGCTCATATCCCACACCGCCAACATCCACATGCAAAAGGGCAGGACTCTTGAGGACAAAATCTCCACGTAAAAAAGCAATCATACTTAACTGGTTGTGAGCCCCCGAAACTATGAATATTTTTCCCCACCTTTGTGAAAATTTTTTATTAACCTGATTGGAAATCATAATGAGCCAAAAATTGACCGCCGCGATCACAGCCGTCGGAGGATATGTACCCGAAGACCGTCTTACCAACACCGACCTGGAAAAGATAGTTGATACAAATGATGAATGGATCCGCACACGCACTGGCATAGAAGAAAGAAGGATACTGAAGGGAGAAGGCAAAGCCACTTCAGACCTTTGTGTCCCCGTGGTGCAGGAGATCTGCAAAAAAAGAGGCATCAGCCCGGAAGAGATTGATTGTCTTATCGTAGCCACCGTAACTCCCGATATGTTGTTCCCTTCCACCGCCAATATCACCTGTGATAAGGTAGGAGCAAAGAATGCATGGGGGTTTGACATGAGCGCAGCCTGTTCCGGCTTTTTATACGCCCTTACCTCAGGCGCGATGTATATCGAAAGCGGAAGGTTCAAAAAAGTTATCGTCGTCGGCGCGGATAAGATGAGCAGCATCGTCGACTACAGCGATCGTACTACCTGTATCATCTTTGGCGACGGCGCCGGGGGAGTGCTGTTGGAACCAAATTACCAGGGTTATGGCATACTGGACAGCATCCTGAAAAGCGATGGCAGCGGTCGTACCCACCTGCATATGAAAGCCGGCGGATCACTTCGTCCCTCCTCTTTTGAGACGGTTGCCGCAAAAGAACATTACATTTATCAGGAAGGACAGGCCGTATTCAAGTTTGCCGTAAAAGGAATGGCAGATGTCAGCGCCGAGCTGATGGAGCGCAATCGCCTGTCGGCCGATGACATCGCCTGGCTGGTGCCGCACCAGGCCAACAAACGCATCATCGATGCCACGGCCCATCGCATGGGACTCTCCGGAGAAAAGGTCATGGTAAACATACAACGTTACGGGAACACCACCGCCGGCACCATTCCTCTCTGCCTGTGGGACTGGGAAAACAAATTGAATAAAGGGGACAACCTCGTCCTGGCCGCTTTTGGCGGAGGTTTTACCTGGGGCGCAACCCTCGTAAAGTGGGGACATTAAATAGCCGCAAACTACCAGCTGCGAAAAAAGATCAAAGCCATGAATATAGAAATACGCCGCGCAGTGGAGGAAGACTGCCCCCGGTTACTCGAACTCGTCCGGGAACTGGCGGATTATGAGCGGGCACATCATGAAGTTATTGTTACACTACAACATTTTATTGATAGTGGCTTTGGCCCTCACCCCGTCTGGTGGGCATTTGTAGCTGACATTGATGGAAAAGTAGAGGGATTTGCGCTTTATTACATTCGCTATAGCACCTGGAAAGGACAACGGATGTACCTCGAAGATCTCATCGTCACCGAAAAGATGCGGGGGAAAGGACTGGGTAAATTATTGTTTGACCGGTTGCTGATAGAAGTAAAGGAAAAGAATTTCCAGGGAATGGCTTGGCAGGTATTGGATTGGAACGAGCCCGCTATCAACTTCTATAAAAAATATAAGGCTGCTTTCGATGCAGGCTGGATCAATTGCGCAATAGATAATCCGGACTTCCGCCCTTAGTTGACCCCGCTGACCTGCATTTCCTTATTGATCTTCTGCACTAGTCCCTGGAGCACTTTGCCTGGCCCGATCTCCGTGAATTGAGACGCCCCATCAGTAATCATGGCTTGCACACTTTGGGTCCAGCGCACAGCCCCTGTCAGTTGATCGATCAGGTTCTTTTTTATCTCATCCCTGGCAACTACAGCCTTGGCGGCTACATTCTGATAAATGGGACAGGTGGGGTTATAAAAAGTCGTTTTCTCGATGGCCTGCTGTAACTCATCTTTGGCATCATTCATCAGAGGAGAATGGAACGCGCCTCCCACCGGCAAGAGTAACGCCCGTTTGGCGCCCGCGGCTTTCAGCCGCTCGCAGGCTATTTCCACACCTTTTATCGAACCGCTTATTACAAGTTGACCCGGACAGTTATAATTGGCTGGTACGACAACCTCGCCCGTCTCCTGCTGTACTTCCGCACAAATAGCTTCCACTTTCTCATCTGCCAGACCCAATACTGCCGCCATAGTAGACGGCGTTTTTTCACATGCACGCTGCATGGCCTGCGCACGCGCGATCACCAGTTTCAGGCCATCCTCAAAGCTCAGTACGCTATTTGCTACAAGGGCGGAGAACTCCCCTAAAGAATGTCCCGCCACCATATCCGGCTTGTTATTCTCGATCCCTTTGAAAGCAATCACCGAATGAAGAAAGATGGCCGGCTGCGTAACCTTTGTCTGCTTCAGGTCTGCTTCACTGCCGGAGAACATGACATCGGAGATGCGAAACCCTGCAATTTCATTCGCCTGTTCAAATAATTTCTTTGCAAAAGCGCTATTCTCATAAAGGGTTTTTCCCATACCCGGGAATTGAGATCCCTGTCCTGGAAAAATAAACGCATGCTTCATACACAATAGGGTTTATAAAACAAATATGCCACAAAGACCCGATTCAAAAAAGAAAATATTTCGGCAAAAAATTGTTATGAGAATGGCCGCCGGCCCCTCGTTCGAGCACCCGATCCCATTCGGTAGAGATCAATGGAGCCTGGAAGAGATCAATTTGACAAACTCACTGCGGGTTTCATTCTTCTCAAATTCTCCCCAGAAGGCGGAAGTAGTTGTGACGGAATTTTGTTTCTGGACGCCCCTCATCATCATACAAAGATGAGATGCCTCGATGACCACCGCCACACCCAATGGGTTCAGGGATTCTTTTATAGCGTGCAGTATCTGCGTGGTCAGTCTTTCCTGCACCTGCAGACGGCGCGAATAAACGTCTACCACCCGGGCGATCTTGCTGAGTCCCGTGATCCAGCCATTGGGTATATATGCTACATGCGCTTTCCCAAAAAAAGGCAGCATATGATGTTCGCACAAACTATATATTTCAATATCCTTTACCAGGATCATCTCGCTGACATCTTCATGGAACTTGGCAGAATCCAGAATAGCTTTTGCATCCATGTCATACCCCTGCGTTAAGAATTGCATAGCTTTGGCAACCCTTTCCGGAGTCTTCAAAAGCCCCTCCCTGTCAGGGTCTTCTCCCAACAGCGCCAGCGCATTCTTGTAATTACCGGTAAGTCCTGAAGTGATCTTTTCATCATACTGCTCGACTTTCTTATAGGCCATGGCTTCTCGAAATTTTAATATTTACTGTTCTTACTATTCGTCGTTTGTACCGTCTGTTCTATGCCGGGTATTCCACAAAATTCCTTTCCGTCTCGTGCAGCCTTACCAGGACGTATAGATCCGGATCGATCCTTTTTCGCAGCAAATCATAGATCACTTTTACAATATTCTCCGCGGTAGGATTCAGGTTCCTGAATTCTACGGTATCTAAGTTGAGGTTCTTATGATCAAACCTATCCAGCACTTCCTCTTTTACGATGACAGATAATTTCTTCATATCCATCACGTATCCCGTCTCCGGGTCCGGCTCGCCCACCACTTTCACGATCAACTCGTAATTGTGCCCGTGATAATGCGGGTTGCTGCATTTGCCAAAGACCTCAAAATTCTTTTTATCATCCCATGCAGGATTGAAAATGCGATGCGCCGCATTAAAATGCTCCTTTCGGAAAACAGCCACCTTGTTACTCACGTTCATACGTATCTTTTTTAATAAACCACCTCAACCAAAATACTCCACATATATCCTCGGCGTCTCGTACAGCTTGATACAGTGCAATTGTACGGACGAAGGAAGATGCGGCTGTAATTGCCTCCAGATGCCGATGGCCAAGTTTTCGGTAGAGCACATTTGTCCCTGCAGGAAATCCACATCCATGTTCAGGTTTTTATGATCCACCTTCTCGATAACATGATCCCTGATCAGTTCGCTCAGCCGTTTGACATCAAATAAAAATCCGGTATTCGGATCCGGCTCGCCTTTAATGGTTACAAAAAGTTCATAATTGTGTCCATGCCAGTTCTCATTGGCGCATTTCCCAAATACCGCTTCATTCTGTTCCTTGCTCCAGCCGGGGTTAAACAGCCTATGCGCCGCATTAAAATGTTCTACACGGGTCAAATACACCATACATCTGAATTAACAAGTTCCTAAAATTTCCCCGCAAAGTTAAACATAATCGACAGAACGAGCCGAAGGTTCGTTGCCTGAAGATCCCGGATATTAGATTTTCCGGATATTTGCACCATGTACATCCTGCTGGCAGCCGCCACAAGCTTTGAAATTCAGCCTACTATCGACCAACTGAAAGCAAGCCCCTCCCTTCCGGAAGGACATGAGACAGATATAGTCATCACAGGCATCGGCTCCATCCCTACTGTTTATACACTCATGCGCCAGATTGGCAGGCGGAAACCTGACATCATCATTCAGGCAGGGATAGCCGGATGTTTTCTCCCCGGACGGATAGGCGAGGTCCTCGTCATAAAAGAAGAGGCCCTGGGAGATCTGGGTGTACAGGAAGGCGGTCAATTCAGGACCGTCTTCGACCTCCATCTTACGGCCCCAGATATTCCCCCCTTTTCCAATGGTCTGTTGATCAATCCCCATCAAGCCCTGCTGGACATCACCGGGCTGGAAAAAGTAAGAGGCATTACCATCAACGAGATCAGCACCGACAAAACCCGCATTGGGTGGTATCAACAAAATATAGCTCCCGTTGTTGAAAGCATGGAAGGCGGGGCCCTTCATTTCACCTGTCTGAAAGAAGGCATCCCCTTTTTGCAGGTCCGGTCCGTCAGCAATGACATTGGCGTACGGGACAAAAGCAAGTGGGATATCAAGACCGCCATCACCAGCCTGAACCTCCAGCTCATACAGATCCTAAAAAAATTATAACAGATGCGACTTACCCTCGGATTCAGCCCTTGCCCCAACGATACCTTTATTTTTGATGCCCTCGTCAACAAAAAAATAGACAGCGAAGGCTTCGACTTCGACGTGCACCTGGAAGATGTACAGACTCTCAATCAATGGGCTTTGCAAGGCAGGCTGGACCTATCCAAAATAAGTTATGGCGTCCTGCCTCTCGTGGTAGACAGATACGAACTTCTGGACGCAGGCGGCGCCTTGGGTAAGGGCGTAGGCCCCTTGTTGATCGCAAAACAACCTATCCCGGCAAAAAAGATCCCGGACTGCACCATCGCCATCCCCGGTCAAAATACCACGGCCCACCTGCTCTTTTCCCTGGCCTATCCGCAAGCCCGCAACAAACAGTTCATGATCTTCTCCGCCATCGAAGACGCCGTCCTCTCGGGACAGGTAGATTGCGGGGTCATCATCCATGAGAACCGCTTTACATACGGGCAAAAAGGACTGGTGAAACTGGCCGATCTGGGAGAATTTTGGGAAACAAGCACCGGCGCCCCCATACCCCTCGGTGGGATCCTTGCAAAAAAAGACCTGGCGCCCGGCACGGCGGAGAAAATCAACCGGCTTATCCGTAAAAGTCTCGAATATGCTTTCCGGAACTACCCCACCCTTCCGGATTACGTAAGACAACACTCGCAGGAAATGGATGAGCATGTCATGCGGCAGCACATCGATCTTTATGTAAATAATTATTCACTGGACCTGGGTGAGGACGGTCACCGGGCAGTAAAGACCCTGATGAAAACATACACCGACGTCAATACACGCTGAACCTTACTTTCCCCGCACATCCCCTACCTTTTCCTTCACCGCCCTCCCATAAACCTCCAGGGCCCTCTTCCGGGCCGCCTCGTGCTCCACCACCCGCGGGGGATAATCAAACCCATCCAGCTCCGGTACCCACTTGCGTATATATCGTAGGTCAGGGTCAAATTTCTCCGTTTGCAGGGAAGGATTGAACACCCGGAAATAGGGGGCCGCATCACAGCCGCAGCCCGCCGCCCACTGCCAATTACCATTATTGGAGGCCAGATCGTAATCCAACAGCTTTTCTGCAAAATATGCTTCCCCCCATCGCCAGTCGATCAACAGGTGTTTCACAAGAAAAGAAGCCACGATCATCCGTACCCTGTTATGCATAAACCCCGTGGCATTCAGCTCCCGCATACCCGCATCCACGATGGGATAACCCGTCTGCCCCTGACACCACTTTTCAAATTCCTGCTCACTATTCCGCCACCTGATAAGATCATAGGCCGGTCTAAAAGATTTTCCCTTTCCCACTGCCGGAAAATGCCAGAGGATCATATGAAAAAAATCCCGCCAGATAAGTTCATTCAGATAAACCTCGCTCACCCCGGCAGCCTTCCGGCCCAGTTCCCGCACACTCACCGTACCAAAACGTAAATGAACCCCCATCCGGCTCGTGCCCCCTTCGATGCCCGGAAAATCCCGTTGTTCTTTATATTTCTCCAGGCCTCCCCTTTTCAGCGTCCGGGAAGGGATAGGAATTGTTGAAGACTTAAACCCCATAAAAGACAATGAAGGGATCTTTCCGCCCTTCTGCCGGCAAAAATTCCCCTCATACTTTTCCACCGGATACGCCCTCAGATAAAAGTCATTCAACAAAGCCTTCCATCGCTTGCTATAGGGAGTAAACACTGTATAAGGAGTACCATCATCCTTCAGCACCTCATCTCTGTCAAAGATCACCTGATCCTTAAAGGAGGAAAAAGACACCCCTGCCTTTGCCAGGAGCTTTGTAATCCCCTCATCTCGCTGCCTGGCATAAGGCTCGTAATCATGATTGGTATAGACATGCCCTACCTCGTATTTCGAAAGCAGCTGCTGGAATACCTCCTCCGGAAACCCGTAGTGTACTTCCAACCCTGTACCCCGCTTATCCAATTCCTTCTGCATCTCCACGAGCGTATCCCGGATAAATTGCACCCGTGCATCGGCTTTCTCATCCAGCTTATCGAGGATATTCCGGTCAAAAATAAACAGGGGCAATACAGGCCGGTCACTTTTTAGCGCGTGATAAAGACCCGCATTATCATATAGCCGCAGATCGCGGCGAAACCAGAAGATATTAATAGAGTCCCTCATCCACCATCTTTTTTACGGTCTGAGCAACCTGGCTGCCATAAGTCGTCCCCGCGAAATTCCCCACCCACCGGACACCCCGGATGGCATTGGTAAGAAAGACCTCGTCAGCCACGATCAGATCTTCCGGCGCCACCGGTTTTTCCACCACATGATGACCCTCTCCCGGCAAGACCGTCATCAGCCAGCGACGCATTACCCCGGCCACGCACCCCTCGGATAAAGGAGGAGTGTAAATAGTTGCTCCCTTCACATAAAAAAGATTGGCAATACTGCTGTCGGCTATTCTTTCCCGACTGTTCAGGACCAGGCAATCATCCCATCCGTGGCTTCGGGCATACATAGCCGCCATAGAATATATTAAATAATTATTCGATTTCAACTGAGAGAAGCCATCACAGGCCTTGCGCCCCTTCGGAAATACACCCAGTGTCACCCCTGTGCCCACATTCACGAGATCCAACGGCGATGACTGGATAATATAATTGGTATCAGCATCACCTCGCCCCATCTCTCCCCGGAATACCGTCAGCCGCACCCTGGCGGATAAAGCATGTCCGTTCTTTTCACAAAGCTCCAAAATACCCGCCGTAAATTGTTCGATTGTTAAAGCTTCGAGGCCAAGCAGACGACATCCATTCAACAGCCGCTCAAAATGATACTGAGATAGAAGGATACGGCCATCTTTTATCCGGATGGTTTCGAATAGACCGTCACCATACCGGAAACCCCGGTTGTCAGCTGCAAGAAGAGGGGACCCGGAAGGGAAGAAAGACCCGTTAAAAATTATAAAGCTGCTCACCTACTGTTGCTCGATAATGCCATTTTTTACAGCATACATGACAAGACCCGCCATGGATTTGGCCCCGGTCTTGGTCTTCAGCTTATCACGTATGGCTTCCACCGTACGGGGACTGATATCTACAATATCGGCGATCTCCTTGGTCGTTTTTTCCTCGCACATCAATTTAAGGACAGTCAGCTCCTTCTCCGTCAGATTGACGTCCTGAGGCGTCCCTACCTCGGGCCGCTTAGTACGTAAGCCTGTCAGTAAAGCTTTATTAGTCAGCTCATTAAAGAAGAATTCCTGTTCGTAACAAGTCTTGATGGCCTGATAGATCGTCTCACTATCGGAATTTTTCGTGAGATAAGAGTTGGCCCCTATCTCCATCAGTTTGGAGATCATGGAATGATCATTATGCATCGAAAGTATGATGACCTTTACATGGGGATGTTCCTTGCGGATCTCGGGAAGAGTTTGGATCCCATCCATGATGGGCATTTGTATATCTAGTAAAATTACGTCAGGCTCTACGTGTTTGAGTAAGTTAAGCAATTGCATGCCGTTGTCTGCTTCGGCTATCAGCTCTACATCTTTTTTAACTGCAAGCGCAGTTTTTACGCCGGCTCTGAAAAGGGCATGGTCATCGGCAATGGCTACCTTGATAGGTTGATCGAAATCCGGTTTTTTCATACGATTCTGTATTTTTCATATAGGAGGCTCAACTCCTTGTGCTTGTACAAACTTCCTGCAAATTGAAACAAAAAATGCAACACTTACTATAGGAAATTTACGAAATAAAGATGTTACGGAATATACGTAATCCTGCCAAGCATCCTATATAGGACTACGCCCCTTTTACGAAGATAAGTGGTTTTTTTACTAATATGAAAGAGAATTTATCCGATCGCCCCTCCCGGAGATTTACGAATACCCAAGGTAAAAACTGAATAAATAAAAACGAGCAAATGTGCTCTTGTCCACATAGTTATTCACATTTATTTTTGAGTCATAAGTTGATTGACGAGGATTAGCAGCCTCAGACCGTCCAATGTCCTAGAAACCGTCCAGAATGATTTTCAATATTCTATGAAATCCACCGCAAAATCCAATGTCAATCAACTTCTTTGAAAACCAAATCAGTATCCCATGACAAGCCTATAATGGCTCAAGTCTCGGATACCCTGTGAATAAACCGCCAGATCCAACATCCTTGTCAAGCCTTATCTACCTGGTTCGTAGTCTTCGCTCTGCGCGACTATCTGTAAAGTTTTTGCCTGCTTTCCTGCGTCACGGTATTTGGAATGATGCACCTGAAAAGCAGGCATTTTTTATTCGCTGAATATACGTACCGCCAGAGTGGCGGGCTCATCGTCCAGCACCTGCAGATCGTTGGAGAAAAGGAACTCCCGGTACTCCCGGCAGATAAGCTGCCCTTTTGCTTTGAGAAAAAAATAGACGGTCAGCTCTTCCTGCCTGAAGGGTTGCAGGATAGCTCCCGGGTCGATAGGAAAGGAAGGGTTCACCAGGCTCCTGAAATGCTCCCAATGCCGGGGGTCCTTGGGCCCAATGATCACTTTCCATATATACTCCCGGCTATTCCAGGCAATAAGCCCTTCCAGATATTGAAGTCTTCTTTTAAGTAATTGAGCTTGTTCCAGATTCATGACTTTTCAAAATTATCCCCCGATACTCTCAAAATACCAGTGTAAACACGCGGAACGTTGGGTACTTTTCTTACAGCCATAGGGTGTTTTCACCCTGTCCGGACGAGTCAGCTGTTGTATCTTTCCTTTTTTAGCATGCCCCTGACTATATATCTTATTTCCACTATATCCAACCTGACCGGCAACCTGGTTGCTCTTATAATTGGTTTGCTTTATTGCTACAGACGGTCCAGCCCGCCTTATCTGAGGATATTCCCGGTTTATCTTTTTGTATCCCTGGCCGTCGAGGTGATAGCGGGCGCCTTTATCGGCAAGGTCTTCCATTTCAGCATCTTCGGGGATCACCAACCGTATGCAAAAAAGGTAATTTATAATCTCTACACCCTCTTCGAGCTATATGTATTCGCATGGTTCCTTTTTCAGGTGCTCAGATCATCTTTGATAAGGCGATTGCTGATCGCACTGGTCATTCTGTTCAGCATTTATTTTATTTTCTATTTACTACAGACAGATATTGGTAAAAAAAACAATATGTCTTTGATAGTCCTGGAAAGCCTCATTATCATTATTCCATGTCTGACCTTTTACCGGGAGCTTTTCACCGGTAAAGAGCCAATTGATCTGCTAAAAACGCCCTCTTTCTGGCTGGTCACCGGGATATTCTTTTACCTGGCAACCATCATACCCTTGTGCGCCGCCACTGATTATATGTTTTCCCACGGACTGACAAAGGCAGTAAGAAACTTAGCATCTATCAATAGCTTTGCCCTCGTGGTTACTTATCTGCTATTCATCAAAGGCTTCACATGCAGGATAAAGAAGTCGTAATATCCATCGTCATCATCTGCACGCTGCTGATTATTATTTTAATCGGTTTTATTGCCTTTATCCTGCTCCTCTACCAGAGAAAACAAAATCTTTTTAATACCCGCCTCGAAACCATCAAAGCCAATTATGACAAAGAACTATTAAAAACCCAGTTGGAGATACAAGAGGACACTTTTCAATACATTTCCCGGGAGATCCACGACAACATCGGCCAGTTCATTTCCCTGGCCAAGCTACACCTGAATACCCTGGAGATCCGGGAAGACGCACCCGTTGCTCAAAGGATAGGTGACACGGTTGATCTGCTTACCCATGCCCTGGATGAGTTGCGCGACCTCTCCCGGAGCCTGAGCTCCGAGATCATCCGTGATGGAGGCCTCACCAAGGCTATCGAACAGGTGGTTATTCAGCTGCAAAAGCTCACGGCTCCCCGGGTCAGCTACGAGTTGAAAGGTGATTATCAATTCCTGGATGAACAAAAAGAGATCTTCATACTGCGCATATTGCAGGAAGCTATTAATAATGTCATCAAACACTCGGGAGCGGCCCTTCTCTGCATTTCCCTCTCCTATGAGAACAACAGCCTTACCATGATCATCCGGGACAATGGCCGGGGATTTGATCCGGAAATGACCGGTACGCAAAAGAATACTTCCGGGTTGAATAATATGAGAAAGAGAGCGAAGATGATAGATGCCGGTTTCAAGGTAGAAAGCATACGGGATACAGGGACCACGCTAACGCTTCTGGTCCCTTATTAAATAAAAATAATCAATATGTCATTATTAAAAATACCTGTTAAGATTGCGATGGTCGACGACCACATCCTTATCCGGGATGCCCTGGCCACTGTCATCGACAGGTTTGACAACTGTAAAGTCATTCTGCTTGCGGCACATGGGAAAGAGTTCCTGGAGAAATTACAGCCGGACAACCTGCCCGACCTCGTCATTCTCGACCTCAATATGCCCGAAATGGACGGTTATGAAACTGCCAGGCACCTTAGAATGCATTATCCGGACATCTATGTGCTTGTGCTGACCATGTACGATTCCGAAATAACGCTGCTGCGGCTGCTGCAGGCCGGGGCAAGAGGGTTCCTGAAAAAAGACATACATCCCGGTGAATTAAATATGGCTATCCAGTCGGTAATGATGAGCGGCTACTTTTATTCCTATAGTTCTGCCGGCAAGCTGGTCAATTTGTTCAAAAAGGACAAATCGAATAGCAACCAGGTCGAAAGGCTCTCATTAAGCGAAAATGAGCTCCTCTTTCTCAAACTGGCCAGCACAGACATGACCTATAAGGAGATAGCCACAATGATGAAAATTAGCCCCAGAACGATAGATAACTATCGGGACGCCTTGTTTATTAAACTAAATGTAAAAAGCCGTGTCGGCCTGGCAATCTATGCGATAAAAAGCGGGGTTGTCACCCTGGAGTATTGATAGCCCTAATCGATAAGCTTATTTCGCATGGCATACATGATCAGACCCGCAATGGTCTTCGCGCCGATCTTTGTCTTCATATTCTGCCGTATCGTCTCGATGGTGCGGGTGCTGAGAAACACTTCCTTGGATATCTCTTCAGTAGTCTTGTCTTCTGCTAATAATTTAAGAATGCGGATCTCCTTTTCGGAGAACTTGATCGGGCTTGGATAAAATTGTCTCACCTGCCGCTTGGTCTGTAGTTTGGAAAGCACCGCCTTATTCACCAGGTCATTGAAGTAGAAATCGTCGTTCATACAGGTAAGTATAGCCTGGTATATTTCGTCGGGGTCCGTAGTCTTGGTCAGATAAGCATTAGCTCCCATTTCCATCATCTTCGAGATCATTTCCTGGTCATCGTACATGGTCAGCACGATGATCTTGACATCCTCATATTCCTTTCGTAAGAGCCCGATAGCATTGATCCCGTCCACTTCCGGCATCCGGATATCCATCAACAACACATCCGGACGCTTGATCTGCATTTTGTGCACCAGGTCTTTTCCGTCTTCAGCCTCCCATAGAATTCTCAAATACTCCTTATTCTTCAACGCCATTTTAATACCGTCACGGAAAATCTTATGATCATCCGCGATCGATACCTTGATTACTAGTTCAGCAGTCATACCGGCAGGTTTGTAGAGTTAATAGGTATAGGTCAAAATTTTTGTTTGATAATCAGATTATTATATGCCATAACCACAGGGTAAGGAAAAAATACCAGCCAATGCTCATCGCACTTTTACGCACAAAAAAGTAATTTCCGAATATGTTAAAATGAGCAGTTCTGCTATTGTGTACCAGATATTTATCTTTTATTTTTGTCTCAGAAGTTGATTGATTACGGATCGTATCACAAAACCATCCAACGTCCAATACCGTCCAGTAAAAGATTTCAATATCCTTGAAAGCCGACTTAAAATCCAATATCAGTCAACTTCTCCTCTTTTTCCAAAACCCATCCCCGCCTTCGTATAGAAAAGTACTGCTTTTTTACCTGTATTTGGCCGAATGGTCGACCAATAAAACGATAAAACAGGAATTAAATTTCATGGGAACGTATTAATCCACACCAGACACACTTATCCACATTATTTTCCAATTGTGGATATCTCTCTTCTTTCGTGTTTTTCCGATTTTATTTTGCCAAATTTACGATAGTAAAAATACTATTTTACACACGTGAAACTACTCTATTTTGACCTCGTAAATGCCCTGGGAAAAACACGTCAAACCCAGTACTGACTTGAATTACAGGCAATTTAAAGCATTTTAACATAAATTTTGGCCGTTGTCCATCTTTTTTTTTAGGGGTTACTTAGCCTCACAAACTAACATTTCAAACCTCTAAAAACTTACTTTATGTTGCAAAAAGAGTTACTTACCAAAGAAGTGGCCACCATCGGAGAAGAGATTAGCCATGAAATGGCGGCTGACTTCGTAAGATCCTACAAAAATGCCCACCCTGACGCTACCCTTGGTTACACCGTAGGTCGTAACATTATCGATCAGATCCTGGCTCAGCCGGGTTGTGTTGGATTACGCTTTTACAATGCCATCAATGAAATAGGACAAACTACGCTGGTCTATGTAGGAGTTGATGCACAAGGCAACGACATGATCAAGAAGGTTATTGTCGATGCTGCAGGAAATATTTCTGAGCAGAACGCTATTGTAGCAGATAGGGTTGGCCCGGGCACCTCTCCCACCATCCTTCCTTCCTGGTTGTGGCCCTTTTAATTAGCTAATAGCTTGGATTATAAAACAATGCCTGTTATATTTGATAAAAAATCAAGGCATTGCTTCGAGAGATAGCATATTTGTCTGAAATATTGTCCGTAGTCTTTTTTCTCTGTTTTTTCAAAAGGAACAGGGGAGAAGGGCTGTGGATAATATTTTTATCTTGTGTTTTTTCTATCGTAGCTGAACTGGCAGCAGTAGTCATCGCGAAGGTTCACCAGACTTACATGTTCTACTTTTGGGCCAGTTATACCATCGTCGAATATAGCCTTTTCGCGCTCTTCTTCTTTTTCGCTTTTAAAAACAAAAAGACAAAGTATATCCCCCTCATCGGGACATTGCTTTTTTACAGCATTGTCTTCATCACCTTCTACCAGAAAAATACCAAGGCTTTTGACTCTCTTTCCGCCTCCATGGAGGCCATCTTGATGATCATTTACAGTATCATCTTCCTCTACAGCCAGATCACCAATTCTGAGGTCATCTACGTCTATAACACAAAGAGGTTCTGGATCGTTATTGCCATTTTTGTTTATTTTTCTTCCACCCTGTTCCTGTTCCTTTTCGCGGCAGATTTTATCAATCCACAGAGCAGCAGCTATTGGATCATAAATAATTTGTTTGAGATTTTGAAGAATACCCTTTTCTGCATATCCTTTGCTATGAAAAAGAACGATTCCAAGCAAAATTCTATAAATTATAACCCGGACCTTTTATAAACCCTTAACCAAATGAGAAACCTTAACCGCAAAATAACCCGTCCGCCTGCCGGAGAAGGCGCAAGTAAATGATATTCCTAGAAGCAACAAACCCCGGCAGCAACGTATCCCTGGTGCTATATTTTGGCACTATAGGTATGCTTGCCCTCACCATCGGGCTCATTGTTTTTATCATCTTCCATCAGCGCAAAGTGATACGTTACCAGATGCGCCTCCAACGCATGGAACAGGACCAGCAAAAGCTGCTGCTGAACGCCTCCATACGCCTGCAGGAAGAAGAACGTCAGCGTATTGCCGCCGACCTGCACGATGACGCAGGCCCCTTGCTTGCCACTGCCAGATTATACCTGAATGAGAACCTTGTCAACCTGGACAAGACCACCCAGTTGCAGAGCATCTACAACGCCAAACAGATCATCGACGATACCATCCAGCTGATACGTAATATCTCTCATAGCCTGATGCCCCCTACCCTCAAGAATTTCGGGCTGGAATCCGCCGTTAACGACCTTTTCCAGAAGATCAGCGGCTCAGGCAGCATGAACGCCAGCTCCCGCTTCCACGACTACCGGGAAAGACTACAGGCAGAGAATGAACTGATCATTTTCCGGGTGATCCAGGAACTGGTCAATAATATCCTTAAGCACAGCAATGCCAGTTTTATACACCTTACCCAGAATACCAGCGGCGAAAAGTTCTTTATCCGTCTTCACCACGATGGAAGAGGCATCACGCAAAACGATTTTAACAAGCTGAACAAAAGCAATGTAGGCCTAGGCCTGAAAAATATCCAAAGCCGGTTAAAAGTCTTACATGGTAAGATCTTTTTTGAAAAGGACATGTCCCAGACCTACTATAAAGTTACTATAGAACTGATTAAGGACGAGGAAGATAAGCTGAGTGAACAGGAATAGAATTTATGCGTATCTTTAATGAGAAGACCGAAATCCAGAATAGCCTATGGGAGTAATTAAAGTTGCAATAGCCGATGACCACAAGATATTCCGAAAGGGTGTCATTTTATCTCTACGCCCTTATAACGCCATAAAATTTGTCCAGGAAGCAGAGAATGGTCAGGAATTATTGGACGGTCTGGCCGCTTCAGAGCCCGATGTAGTGCTGATGGACCTGAGAATGCCCCTTAAAGACGGTATCGAGACGACCAAGATCATTGCCAAACAATACCCTTCCATCCATATCATTGCCCTCACAATGTATGAGGACGAACGCTTTGTAAGCCATATGATGGAAATAGGCGCCAATGGCTACCTGCTCAAAAGCGCCGACCCTTCCGAGATCAAGCGGGCCATCATCGAAGTGGCGACCAAAGGCTATTATCTGAATAATTTTGTCAACCGTATCCTGCTGAAAAAATCTCACACCCGTACCAAGGTCATACCCAGCCTCAATACCGAGATCACCCTGAATGAACGGGAAAGAGAAGTGGTGCGATATATCTGTATGGAATTTACAGCCCAGGAAATAGCACAAAAGATCGATGTAAGCCCCAGGACCGTTGAGGCAATAAAAGACCGTCTGATGGAGCGCTTTGGTGCAAAGAACACAGCAGGACTCGTCTTTTTCGCCGTAAAGAACAATCTGATCGACTAGCCCTCAGGACTACATCCGCCCCTCTTCTCCTGCCTTCATCCTCTATGAATCGCTAAGCATTATGTTCAAATCCGGGAATAGTTTTGCTGACTATCTTTTTATTACTGTTACCTTTCTTCCGCTATTACCGGCGATGTTCATCATTTTCCAAAAAAACTTCGGGAAAGGCCCCTTGGATATCCTCCTCATTATCTGTCTGGTCAATTTTATACGGGACCTCCCCATACATCTACATATGCTGAACAGCGAGGGACAGAATGTCCTCGACAATGTTTGCTATCCGATAGAACTGATCCTGCTTGCTCGTCTGTTCAGGACTACGCTGACAAAACCCTGCCGCGAAATTCTTACTATTACGCTGGTGGCATTCCTTTCGTCCTTGCTTACCTGGTTATCTATAAAAGGATGGGAAAACAATGCCCCGGGTCTGGAGATCATACAGAACAGCATGCTGATTGGAGTGATCCTGTTAAGCCTGCCTTTCCTGGTACAGGCTAAAGGCCTGAATATATTCCGCTCATCCCTATTCTGGATTGCCGGAGGCACACTCTTCTATATCATCATTCTTTTGCTTTTGAAATGGGCCGACCCCGGCGGCAGGCTGAATGCGGAGAATAAAGTACTCCTGTCCCTCGCGGCTATTATACGGTACTGCCTGTATATGCTGGCAGCCCTGCCGGGCCGGGATGAGGTTCCGGCTGAATAGATATTAAAGGAGTCGCATTTCGGGGACCTCCCCTTTTATGATCAATCGCCCCCTGGTCTTTTCCTTTATCTCCTCAGTGGATACCCCCGGCGCCCGCTCCAACAACAGGAACCCATCCGGAGTAATATCCATGACAGCCAGGTCAGTAACTACCTTTTTCACGCACTTTACACCCGTCAGCGGAAGGGTACACGAAGACAACAGCTTGGGCTCTCCCTTGGGATTTGTATGTTGCATGGCTACAATGATATTACGGGCACTGGCTACCAGGTCCATAGCTCCCCCCATCCCTTTCACCATCTTTCCGGGTATCTTCCAGTTGGCAATATCCCCCGAATCGGATACTTCCATAGCGCCCAGCACCGTTAGATCTACTTTTCCGGCCCTGATCATCCCAAAACTTTCCGCACTGTCAAAAAAAGCTCCGCCCGGCAAAATGGTCACTGTCTCTTTCCCTGCATTGATCAGGTCCGCATCCATCTCCTCTTCAGTGGGGTACGGCCCAATTCCCAACATGCCATTCTCCGACTGCAGCATGATGGAAATACCGGAAGGGATATAATTCGCCACCAGGGTCGGAATGCCGATGCCCAGGTTGATATACATCCCATCCCTCAATTCCTGCGCTATGCGCCGCGCGATACCGAATTTGTCCAAAGCCATGTAAATAGGGTTTAATGACCTTCAGCTGACGGTCCCGGATCCGGGTTACACGTGCAACCTGATCGTCTTTTTTTCAATACGTTTTTGATAATCGCCCCCCTGGAAGATCCTGTGTACATAGATCCCCGGCACATGCACCTCATCGGGATCGATAGCGCCGGACTCCACCAGTTCCTCTACTTCGACAATGGTGACTTGTCCTGCCTTGGCCATGGACGTAGAGAAGTTGCGGGTCGTCTTCCGGAACACCAGGTTGCCGGCAGGATCTCCCTTCCAGGCCTTGACAATGGCAAAGTTGGCAGACAGGGCCAGTTCCATCAAATAGGGTTTTCCGGAGAATTCCCTTACTTCCTTCCCAATCGCTATTTCCGTACCAACACCGGCAGGGGTAAAAAAGGCGGGAATACCCATCCCTGCCATCTGGATACGGGTAGCCAAAGTTCCCTGAGGCACCAGATCGACCTCCAGTTCCCCACTGAGCAATTGTCTTTCGAATTCTTCATTCTCTCCTACATAAGAGCTGATCATTTTTTTGATCTGTCGGGTTTTTAGCAGCAACCCCAGACCAAAATCATCCACCCCGGCATTGTTGGAGATACAGGTAAGATCTTTTATGCCCTTCCGGGCAAGGGCCGCTATACAGTTCTCAGGTATGCCGCAGAGACCAAAACCACCCAGCATGACGGTGGCGCCATCCTTTATATCTTTAATAGCCTCGTCTGCGCTTGCAACGATTTTTTTCATCTGGCAAGATTTTGGCGTGAAAATACGATTTACGTCCCTATTGATGACCTCTGGAGACAGAATCCTTACGGACAGGCCTGAAAGGCATCTCGCCGGCCTTCAGAGGATGACCAGATCCCCGGCGCAAAAAAAGATTTCCCCTGTCTGGAAGACCCCCGCGTTTCGCTCCCGCAGGTGGCCCCACGACAGGCTTCGCTCCACTCTTTGTTGCGGCAGCTTTCGCCTTGAGCGTACTGTCCGCGGCCTTTACTTGCGGAACCACCGGCGGCGGCTGTGGCGGCCGGGTATAATTTTCCATCCTCGCACGATTCCCCCTGGCCACCAGACTGTCAAACATCACCCGGGTAATATCAGGACGCCCCTGATAAAATTGGAAACTCTTACGAAACTCGTCCCTGGTGATCTTATGCAGCCGGAAAACCTCCTCATACAACTTGAGTGTCTCCATCTTTACATTCACCTTGCTGGAATCCTTTATAATATAATTAGCCGCATACTGGTCCGCCAGCATCATATCCCAAAGTATCTTTTCCATCTCCTCCTTGTCGATGACACCCGAAGGAATCTTATCCTTTTCCGAACAGCCAGCTATCAAAAGAATACATAAAAGGCCGGCAACTATCCTCATTGAAGGTCCTGTTTATATTTATTGATATTAGAGATATCCAGTTTGGTCAGCAGATCGAGGGCGCGTGACTTTTCATCGGGGGGAGATTTCTGGAATATCTTGGATATCTCTCCTGACTTACCCTGAAAAAAGAATTGCATCACCATCGTATTGGGCGTTTCGGTGTTGATGTTGTTCAACATATTCAGCGTGTTCAAAATAGCCGTCCTGCCCTCCGCCTCCTTATCATACATCTGATCCAGACCACTTCGGTAATAGCTGTAATAGGCGTCGTGGACCAACGTGTATTTGCTGTTGGTAAGGTTCTCTATCAGCCAATACCTGTTGCGGATGCCGTCGAAAGGCTTCCACCCATTGATATCCCGGCTGTCGGGAGCGTTGTTGACGATATTCAATGCCTTTTGAAAATAAGGATCGCCCCCGCGCAAAGCATAGGAGTCGAAGTTCAAACCCAGGATAATGTAAACGTAATAGGCAAATTCCGCCGTAAGATTGGCGGCATATGGCTCAGAGCCCTGAACCCTGCTCTCATTAAAATCCAATGGCTGATATTCTACGTACCGGAAGGTAAATGACTCGTCATTAAAATTGACCAACGGGCTCTGATAAGAGGAATTATACACTGGTCTCCCCGCCTGCACCATAAGGCTGGCCTGGAAAGTATTGTTATCTCCCGCAGAACTTATATTCAAAAGAAAATTACAAACGATCTTTTCGTTGGTCTGAAAATTCTCATTGGACCACTTCCGGTTATTGAGGAAATTAAACAGCGAGGTTTGCAGGG
This sequence comes from Chitinophagaceae bacterium, assembly GCA_017307755.1. Classification (GTDB taxonomy): domain Bacteria; phylum Bacteroidota; class Bacteroidia; order Chitinophagales; family Chitinophagaceae; genus Puia. Next base: position 686,235 of record JAFKGQ010000006.1, read on the forward strand.
TCTGAAAGATCTTATGGTCAATAGTATTCGGCACCCTGTTAGCAAGAACAGTGACCTTGGCATTCAGCTCCTGGGCGTGCAGACCCGGCAGCACAGCCATCCACACGAGGATGAGTAAAAGATTTTTTTTACGCATACAACATATTTACAACTCTATCAACGATGTCTGCCGCTACTTGTTGCTTTGGCTTTCTCTCATAGACGGTTTCCCCGCCTTGCCTGTCAAAGATGGTAATCTTATTGGTATCATATCCAAAACCCGCGCCGGCATCGCCCAAGGAATTGAGGACGATCAGGTCCGCATTCTTTGTTTTTAGCTTATCCAGCGCATAAGCCCTTTCTCCTGTAGTTTCGAGCGCAAACCCCACCAGCACTTGCCCCTTCTTCTGCTGTCCCAGGGTCAGCAGGATATCTTTTGTTTTGGTCAGCTCCAGGATCAGCTTGTCATCCTTTTTCTTGATCTTCTCCACTGCAGGGGCTACAGGTCTAAAGTCCGCCACGGCTGCCGACATGATTGCTACATCGACCTCCGGAAAGATGCCCATACAGGCATTATACATCTCTTCAGCCGAAGTCACTTTATGCACCGTTACACCAGGGTACTCCGCAGGTACGGATGTCGGTCCAAGCACGAGATCCACCCGGGCTCCCCTGCCGGCCAACTCCCGGGCAATAGCAATCCCCATTTTCCCGGAAGAATGATTTCCAATAAAACGTACGGGGTCGATAGCCTCATAGGTCGGCCCCGCGGTCACCAACGCTCTCTTACCCGCCAGATCCTGCCCATTCCCATCAGACATCTGCCCCGATCCACCGTCGAATGCCAGTTCCCGTACCCCGCCCGACAATTGCTCCCGGATATACGCCAGGATCGTTTCCGGCTCCGCCATCCTGCCGTCCCCATAAAGCCCGCTGGCCAGTTCACCCTTTTCCACCGGTATCACCCGGTTGCCATACCCCTGTATACGCGCCAGATTCGCCCTGGTGGAAGGATGTTTCCACATATCTTCGTCCATGGCGGGAGCAGCGACAACCGGGCATGCAACAGATAAGTACGTAGCCATCAACAAATTATCACACATCCCCTGTGCCATTTTTGCCAGGGTATTACAGCTGAGGGGGGCTATCAGCATCAGGTCCGCCCACCGGCCCAATTCCACATGATTCGCCCAGGTGTCCCCTGCAAACAGGTCAGAAAGAACAGGATGTTTGGACAGAGTGGCGAGTGACAACGGAGTTACAAAATCTCTGGCAGCAGGCGTCATAATCACTTTTACCTCCGCCCCTTCTTTTATCAACAAACGCACCAATAACAAGGCCTTGTAGGCCGCAATGCTTCCCGTTACGCCTAATAATATTTTTTTCCCTTTCAACATGCTGACATGCTATGCGTACCTGCAAAAAAGGCGCCCTTAGGCGCCCTGCTCAATAATATATGATCACTATTTAAAAAGATCATCGTCATTCTTCCGATAATAGATCTTCTCGTCCATAAACTCCTGGGTAGCCAGCAGCGCAGGATTCGGCATCCTTTCATATGCCTTGGAGATCTCTATCTGCTCCTTGTTCTCATGGATCTCTTCCAGGCTGTCCGTATGGCTGGCAAACTCTTCCAGTTTGTTATGCAATTCCTCCTTCAGGGAGATATTGATCTGGTTAGCCCGTTTGGCAATAATGGCAATGGACTCATACAGATTGCCCGTCTTTGCCTTTATATCGGTGAGATTTTTGGTTTCCACGACATTCGTGGTATTGGCATTAACTTGCCTTCTTAGTCTGCTCATTTTTTACTGCTTTAATATTGTTTTGAGATAAACTCAGGTATTCCTGTACGTATTTTGTCAGCTTGCTTTCCGGAAAACGATCGATGAACTCGTTGCATTGTGTTACCACCTGTCCAAACCTGTCTTCTTTCCTCTCTTCTATACTGGACTGGGCGTATTGATAGTAAGACTTGATGATCAACAACTTATATTCGTCGCTCTTTTCTGAGTCCGGATAACTGTTCATCAGGCTGTTAAGAGCGACCCCAGCCGCCTTGTAATAGCCCAGATCATAATACAGCTGTGCGCTCCGGAAGTCCTTTAGTTCCAGCTTGGCCCGGCATTTATCGATGATCTCCGTCGCTTCTTTTATCTTGGGAGACCCCGGGTGCGTATTGATAAAGGCCTGCATAAAACCGATGGACTTGGTCGTATTGGTCTGGTCCAGATCCACTTTGGGAGATTGTCTGTAAAAGGTATAGGCCCGCATATAATCCATCTCTTCAGCCTTGGCGCTATTTGGAAATACTTCTACAAAACCTTTAAAGAGGTTCTCTGCATTTGCATAATCCCGGAGGTAATAGGCGCAATACGCAAACTTGTAATAGATGTCCTCAAAATGCTCACTACCCTTGAACACCCGGAAAAGTTCCTCAAACAACTGTTGGGCATGATTGTAATCCTTATCCGCATAATACTTGTCAGCCATGCGGAGCTTATAATCGTAATCATTGCTTTTCAACACTTTAGAGAAGTGCGAGCAGGAGTTGAGCGTAAATATCGCTATAAACAATACGGTAAATAAGCGCATAAAGGCCTGCAATTTACGGTTTTTTAGACAAAAAAGCCCCCCGGTATGACCGGGAGGCTCTAAATTATAGTTAATTAATCATCTATTTTTTCTTCCTCAGGTTCGGGTGCGGAGCAGGTACCGTATTCGGACCTTCTTCGTTGGTGCCGTCTCTGAGATCCACCGTATTTTCATCACCACCTGATTGACCATAGCGGAAGATGAACCGGTCGGAGCTAATACCTTCTTTTTCAACCAGATAATTGATCACGGAATTCACCCGATCCCAGCTCAGCTGTTGAGCGGCCTTGCTGGATTCGCCATAGCCGATGACAGCAACCTTACAGTTGGGGTTATTCTTCATCTTTTCAGCAGTGCTGGCCAGAAGAGCTTTCGCATCATTGCTCAACGCTACCGAACGGCCTTTGAACGTGATGCTGGGCAGATCACCGATATTGCACTTACCGCCCCTGCCGCCATAAGCGCCGGATTCCAGCGAATCCCTCAGGTCCTTACAGCATTGCGGATCAGGGCATTTGCCTACACCATCAGCATCCACAGGCTGACATTGCGTGGGAGTGATCAGCTCTTTATCCTTGAAGTCGGGAACACCGTCACCGTCTGTATCACGGCTTACACCATGAGAATCTACAGGAGCTCCTTTGGGAGTGTTGGGCTCGAGATCGAACTGGTCGGTAACGCCATCCCCATCGGCATCATCCAGCACAGGCTTGGGAAGCTTCATGTGACGGGGGGCATTGATCTCGTTGTAAGCATAATCCAGGGGATTCAGCCACCAGAGAGGCTCAACAGCATGCTTGCCGATGTTGTAGTTCAATCCGAGAGAGAGGAAATTATAGCTGTCGTTCGATTTTGTCATGGCGATAGCCTGGGGGGCAGCCGGGCTGAAGTTGTTCTGCCATTGCTGACCGTCTATCAGGTCGGAAGTGGTGAAAGAATATTTGTCTTCCAGGGCGATGTTGAACCTGTTGTTTAGTTTGAACTCGACCCCCATACCTATGACACCGACAGCAGCAAGAGGAGCGCCTCCCAGCGTGGCTCCTACCCCATTCCTGTCAGCCAGCGTAGTCCAGCCGCCGGTAAGTTTATCTTTTACAGCCTTGCGGATGTCCTTCCTGTGCTTGTAATCAAACTGTCCGTTGAACTGAGTAATGACGCTGGAATAATCGTAAGGCACGCCATTCCCATCCACCGTCTTATAGAAGGTGCTGTACGTCATGGCGCCACCACCTATGAACATATAATAGTTCCACCCGGTCTTGGCACGGTGGAAATTGATATTGTTAAATGAAAAGAGGCCTTGCAGCGTAAGTTCGTGGACGGTTGACCGGAAGTTGTAGAAGATAAGGTCCCTGTTGGTACCCGTAGCAGCACCCGTCCCATAGTAACTGGCTAAAACTGGGTTCTTTCCATAAGCCTGGGTAGGTTGATAATTCAGACCACGCAGCCTGATCCAGTCATATTCCATCCGAAGGGAGAATAAATAGCCCAGCGCCTTGCGAACATGAACGCCAAAGCCACCGGTCGGGCCCCAGTTGTGGACATCCGTAAATCCATATGTGTAACCTCCTTTAACTCCGATCTCCCATTCATTCCTCGGTTTGGCAGGGAAGGGGTATGCGTTATTCAGGAATTCATTGTGCTGTGCCAGTCGTCGGGTAGGAATCAACGAGGAGTCTCTTATATCATAGCTGGCACCCACCTGGGCATCAGCATACGACAGAAACAGGCAGAGAACCCCGATTAAAAGAGTCAATTTTTTACTTGCCATAACTGAAGTTTATGTGAATGAATGAATTAAACCTGAGAAGAATATGGTGCAAAAATAGATATTGAGCAGCAAAAACCAAATTTTTTTAACAATACATATGAAATTAAAGTAGTATTGAACACACCGTTAGACAATCGAAATTTACAATTTGATGCTTGAAAACTAAAAAAAAGAAAATATTATAAAATCTTAAGTTTGCCGTCCGTTCACTTTTTAAAATGCAATTTGCACAAACCATATTACAGGAAGAGCTAGTCGTTTTTGAAAAAAAATTCAAAGAGGCGGTGAAGAGCCAGGTCCCCCTGCTTGACAGGATTATGAGGTTCATTGTCAACAGAAAGGGTAAACAACTGAGGCCCATGTTCGTGCTGCTTTCCGCCAAGCTCTGCGGTCCCATTAACGAGCCGGCCTACCGGGCAGCCTCCCTCGTAGAATTATTACATACGGCTACCCTCGTACATGACGACGTAGTGGACGAATCGCTGGAAAGGAGAGGATTCTTTTCCACCTATGCATTGTGGAAAACTAAAATATCCGTACTGGTGGGAGACTACCTTTTGTCTAAAGGATTGCTCTTATCCCTGGATCATAATGATTTCCGCATATTACAGCTTCTATCAGACGCAGTTCGTAAGATCAGCGAAGGCGAGCTGCTCCAGTTGGAAAAAACCAGGTCCCTCAACCTCAGCGAAGAAGTTTATTTCGAGATCATCCGGAACAAGACAGCCTCCCTCCTGGCCTCATCCTGTGCGGCAGGGGCCTTTGCTTCGTCGCAGGATGAAGCCCTGGCCGAAAAAATGCGCCGGTTCGGAGAAAAAGTGGGCATCGCCTTTCAGATCAAAGACGACCTTTTTGACTATGGCAGCGAGGCAATAGGCAAGCCTACGGGTAATGATATCAAGGAAAAAAAGCTCACCCTCCCGTTGATCTATACCCTGAACAATATCGACAAAGCTACGCGTAGGGAGCTGATCTACATCATTAAACACCAGAATAAGGACCACGAAAAAGTGCAGTACGTCATCAGGAAGGTGACGGAAGCAGGGGGCATCGAATATGCCACCCGGAAAATGAATGCCTATCGGGACGAGGCCCTGGCTATACTCCATGAATTTGAAGAAAATGACTCCCGTAAAGGACTGGAAGAACTGGTAAGATATACTACTGACAGGAAATATTGATCCTGAGAAGAAGGACAACTATGCAAAAACGTTGGAACATATTACAGGCGGACCCTGCGAGGGTGGCGGCATTACAGGCTGAGCTGAAGAATGTCCATCCAACGCTTTGCGAAATACTCGTCAACCGGGGTATCGAAAACTTTCCGCTGGCAAAAGCATTTTTCCTTCCCCAGTTAAAAGACCTGCACAGCCCATGGCTGATGAAGAACATGCCGGCAGCTGTCGACAGGATACTGGAAGCCTTTGACAAACAGGAGAAAATACTTATCTACGGAGATTACGACGCCGATGGCACAACGGCAGTTGCCTGCATGGTGCAGTTCCTCCGGAAAATATATAAAAGAGAACGGATCGACTACTATATACCTCACCGTTACAGGGAAGGGTATGGAATTTCCATGCAAGGTATCCTTTGGGCCAAAGAGAACGGTTTCACGCTGATCATTTCCCTGGACTGCGGCATCCGGTCAGGAGACCTCATCGATCAGGCAAAACACCTGGGCATCGATTTTATCGTATGCGACCATCACCTGCCGGATGATCTTTTGCCCCCGGCTGTAGCCATCCTCGACCCCAAACAGCCGGGCTGCGCCTATCCTTATAAAGAGCTATGCGGATGCGGAGTGGGGTACAAATTGATCACAGCCCTGGCAGAACGGTTAGGTCTCTCCGAAGAAGAACCCCATCAATACCTTGACCTGGTGGCCGCCGCCATCGCGGCAGACATCGTCCCGCTGGACGGAGAGAACAGGATCCTGGCATATTACGGCCTTAAAAAGATCAATGAAACCCCTAACAATGGGATAAAAACGATGATACAGCTGGTAGGAGTGTCAAAGCCGTTGAGGATGAACACCCTCGTCTTCATGATAGCTCCCCGTATAAATGCTGCGGGACGAATGGACGACGCCCGAAAAGTCGTAGAGCTATTCACTACCTCCGATCAGGAGGAAGCCCTGGCTTTTGCCGATCTCCTGCACACAGCAAATACTGAACGAAAAACGGCAGACCTGAATATCACCGAGGAAGCCCTGACCCTGCTGGAAAAAGATGCCGGCCAGGCGGACAAAAAGTCCATTGTCCTGTATCAGGAACATTGGCATAAAGGAGTCATCGGGATCGTGGCATCCCGCCTCACCGAAAAATATTCCCGCCCCACCGTCGTGCTTACCCGCAATGGAGATTTTGTCTCAGGCAGCGCGAGAAGCTTCAGCGGGTTCAACCTGTATGAAGCCATCCATGCCTGTCGTGAGCACCTGGTCGGTTATGGAGGACATCCCGCTGCCGCAGGCCTAACGCTCTTGCCCGACCAGGTGGAAGCGTTTAGCCATAAATTTGAAGAGATCGTGGCAGCCACCATCGAACCTCAATCATTGGTTCCGGAACTAACTATCGATGCGGAAATTACTTTCGATGATATCCAACCGGCTTTCTTCCAGGCCCTGGATGAGATGGAGCCATTCGGCCCGGGCAACCCTCAACCCCTGTTTATAGCACGCAAGGTGTTTGACACTGGTTATTGCAAGGTCGTAAAAGACCTCCATATCCGGTTCTCCCTTTGCCAGGGAAGGAATACACTCCAGGGCATCGGATACAACCTGGCCGAAAAATTTCACCTGCTCGCCTCCCGGTACCCCATCGACATCGTCTTCACCCTGGAGGAAAATGAATGGAATGGCCGCAAAACACTGCAATTAAAGGTCTTCGACTTCGATCTCAGCGGCAACGAATAACCCTTCCGTTCATACGATCATTTTCCTGCCTGCGCCTCCTAGATAACCGAGCGCAGCTCCGACGAAGTTCTCTTCCCTTTTTATGCTCCTAATATTATCCTACCTTTTTGTTGCTCTCCCGACATCAGTTCCACACTCCTGTCTATAAAGCTGGTGAGGTGGTTTCCCTTCAGCAACCCCTGGGACAACAAAGCCAGGTCTGCCAGATTGTGCACCAGCTTCTCCTTTTTATCCTTATCCTCTTCCTTCAACAACTGCTGATATATCTTGTGATTGCCATTAACGGTAAGGATCACTTCATCCGGCATGTTAGCATAAAAACTTCCCATTGGCCCGCTGACCGAAGCCATATCCTTCATCCGCCGGGAGAACTCGGGTCTGGTGGCGATGACAGGAGGAACTTCCGGGCTTAGCCCTTTGACTTCCACTGTCACATGCAGTTCGGGTACCTGCCGTTGGAACAGCTCTTTCAGACTTCCCTCCTCCTCTGCGTTAAGCACCGAGTTTGCCCCCTCTGCCTTGTCGATCAGGTTGTCGGCAATATCCGCATCCACCCTTACGAAGTGTACATCCTGCCATTTCGATTCCATCTGGTTGATAAAGGCTGCATCCACGATAGTCTCCATCTTGACCCCGATATATCCCTTTGCCTGCGCCTGACGGATATAAGCATCCTGTTGTACGGGGTTAGTGGTATAAAGGATCACCAGCTTGCCATCCTTGTTCTTCTGCAAAGTTTCTGCCGCCATCCTGTATTCTTCCAATGTATAGAACTTACCGCCGTTTACATCTTCCATAATGTGGAAACGGACGGCTTTTTCAAGGAACTTGTCATCTGTCATCATGCCGTACTTCACAAAAAGCCCAAGGCTTTCCCATTTCTCCTCGAACTCTTTCCTTTCCTTGTTGAATATCTCCTCCAGCTTATCAGCTACCTTTTTAGTGATGTGGTTATTGATCTTCTTTACATTGGGATCACCTTGCAGATAGCTGCGGCTGACGTTCAATGGGATATCAGGACTGTCGATAACCCCATGCAGCAACATGAGAAATTCCGGGACAATATCCTTTACTTCGTCGGTGACAAAGACCTGGTTGCTGTACAGTTGGATCTTATCCTTCTGGATCTCATAGCTCTGTTTGATCTTCGGGAAATAAAGGATGCCCGTAAGGTTAAAGGGATAGTCCACATTCAGGTGGATCCAGAAAAGAGGAGCTTCGCTAAAGGGATAAAGCTCCTTATAAAAATCCTGGTAATCCTGGGGGGTCAGCTCGCTGGGCTTTTTTGTCCAGGCCGGATGCGTATTATTTATCTGTTTGCCTTCAAAGTTGATGGGCACCGGTAGAAAACGACAAAATTTCTGTAATACCGTCCTGATCCTGCCGGCATCCAGGAACTCTTTACTTTCCTCATTGATATGCAGGATAATATCCGTCCCCCTTCCCGCTTTGTCAGCATCTTCCAGTGAGAATTCGGGACTTCCATCACATTCCCATTTCACCGCCCTGGCATCTTCCTTATAACTTTTAGTGACCACTTCTACCCGCTCGCTCACCATAAAAGAGGAATAGAAACCCAATCCGAAGTGACCGATGATATTAGCTTCATTCTGTCCTTTATATTTGTTCAGGAACTCCTCCGCACCGCTAAAAGCCACCTGGTTGAGGTACTTATCCACTTCTTCAGCGGTCATTCCGATACCTTTATCGGAGATAGTGATCGTCTTTTTATCCGTATCTAATTGAATGTCAATACTCAAATCCCCTAATTCCCCTTTTACCTCCCCCAGGGAAGACAGTGTTTTCAACTTCTGGGTAGCATCGACTGCATTGCTCACCAGCTCTCTTATAAAGATATCATGCTCGCTGTACAGGAACTTTTTGATAATAGGAAAGATATTCTCTGTCTGAACCCGGATACTCCCTTTTTGCATGGCTAAAGTTTTTAATATTAAATGTTGCGGTCTTTCTGCCGGAGCAACTCGAACATGATCTCCCTGGCCTGGCTGTAAACCGTTAAATTTTGGCCAAAGGCCTCTTCACAAACCCAATGCCATTCCAACAGGTCCTGCCACACTGTCAAATTGGCTTTTACGTCATTTTTTAGTCTCTTGATCGCTCAAAACTTTCCCGGGCCTGCTTTTGCCCTTTCCTGCAAATACACTACCTTTGCAGCCCATTTTGAACATTTTTAATTTTTAAACAAAAAAACAGGGATCATGAACAATTATGAATTGATGGTGATTTTTACCCCTGTGCTATCTGAGGAGGATTACAAAGCCGCCCAGAAAAAATACGCTTCCTTCATAAAAGACAATGGAGGTGAAGTGGTGCACGAAAATCCCTGGGGTCTGAAATCACTGGCGTATCCCATCCAGAAGAAAACCACAGGCTTGTACTGGGTACTGGAATACAATGCGCCATCCGACTTCAATGAGAAGCTGAAGATCCAGATTCTCCGCGATGAAACCGTGTTACGTTTCATGGCTACCAAACTCGATAAATACGCCGTCGAGTACAATGCCAAAAGAAGAAGTGGTGTACCTACAGGCAACGAAAAAGTGGGGGCTTAAACCATGGCAAAAGCAAACGAGATAAAATATCTCACAGCTATCAAACCCGAGAAGCGTGCCAAAAAGTTCTGCCGTTTCAAGAAATACGGCATAAAGTACATTGACTACAAGGACGCCGAATTCCTCAAAAAATTCCTGAACGAGCAAGGCAAGCTATTGCCCCGCCGTATCACCGGGAACTCTCTGAAATATCAGCGTAAAGTATCCGATGCGGTGAAAAAGGCCCGTCAGATGGCTTTGTTGCCTTATGTAACAGATCTTTTAAAGTAACCTCACCCTAACCCCTTTCTCAAATGAAAGGGGGGACAGTCCGTCAGTCGACGGATTGGGAAAACGGTGAACAAAACAACAGTAATGGAAGTCATTTTAATTCAAGACGTAGACAACCTGGGCGCCGCTCACGAAAAAGTAAGCGTAAAGAATGGTTATGCACGTAACTATCTGATTCCCCGCAAACTGGCTGTCGAAGCCAATCCTTCCAACCTCAAACAGCTGGACGAGAGGATCAAACAATTGAAGAAAAAAGAGGCGAAGATGATGGCCGAGGTCAACAAGGTGATCGAAGTCCTGAAAGCCGCTCCCCTCAAGATTGGCGCCAAAACCGGCACCAGCGGCAAGATCTTCGGCAGCGTAACCTCCGTACAGATCGCCCGTGCGATCCGTGACCAAAAGGGTTATGACATCGACCGCCGTAGGATCCACATCCTTGATGAAGTAAAGGAACTGGGAACCTATAAGGCAAAGGTCGATTTTGGCAATAGTAATGAGGCAGAAGTAGAATTTGAGGTCACTGCGGAATAGGTCTGTTATATTATTATTTAGAAGATACAAGTGATACTTGAAAGCCCGCGAATAAATCGCGGGCTTTTTTATTAATTAATAATAAAATATGACAGATTCATTAAAAAACATCAAATACGGGCTATACAAAATCGTTTTTTCAGATGGATAAAACCCGCTGAAATCCTGACCAATCCTAAATCCTGGCAAATTTTACTAAAATTTAAATAAGTAATAAAAATCCCTATCTTTACAATAGCTCTATTGTTTATTGGCCGTATTGTGCGCTGTCGTAACTTTCTTTCCAGTCAGATCCCTCAGTTCATCCTATACTATCAATGAGTAGAGTGAGTTTTTATCATTTTTAATTTTTTGTACAATGAACATTTATGTAGGCAACCTCTCTTGGCAAATGACCGATGAGGATCTCAGGAACCTTTTTGAACAACACGGCACTGTTGCTTCTGCCAAAATCGTCAAGGACAAAGTTTCCGGCCGTAGCAAAGGCTTTGGCTTTGTTGAAATGGAAGACGATGGTGAAGCGCAGCAAGCTATCACTAACCTGTACGACAGCGAAGTGATGGGCCGCAAGATCATCGTAAACGAATCACAGCCTAAGCAACAAGGCGGTGGCGGCGGTGGCTTCAAAAAGAGAAGCTTCGGCGGCGGTGGCGGCGGAGGTTACAAGAAAGGTGGTTATGACCGCGGCGGCGGTGGCGGCTACAACAGGGATTATTAATTAATGCAATCAATATATCTCTTTGTCAAAATCCTTTCCTCTCCGGAAAGGATTTTTTCTTGCCCCTACCCGATCCCCGCTGCTCTGCCCGACGGCAAAGCCCACCTGGTGGCGGAGCGGCAACATTTTAATGTCAGCTAAAACATTAAACCTTTATCTTAGGTCGAATAAAAATTTGTTTGCCTTATGCATCGCAGAAAATTCATACAGGATATTTCCCTGGCTACTGCCGGGTTGACGATCATTAACTTTCCCGTCCGTGGCAAAATGGCGCCCAGCAACAAGGTCATTTTAGGAGTGATGGGTGTCAACAGCCGGGGTGCTTATCTGGCAAAATCTTATTCCCAGTTACCAAATGTGGAAGTAGCTTATATCTGTGATGTCGAAGAAAAAGCCCTGCAGAATGGCCTGGATGCGCTAAAAGATGCTCCCCGCAAGCCTGCTATCGTAAAGGATATCCGTAAGCTCGTCGGACAAAAGGATCTCGATGCGTTGATCATCGCTGCTCCTGACCACTGGCATGCTCCTGCAGCTCTGATGGGCGCCGCCCACGGCAAGCATGTCTATGTGGAGAAACCTTGCGGACAAAACCCTTACGAAGGTGAGTTGCTGTCCAAAGCCATCAGTCTTTATGGGCGGCATATTCAAATGGGTAACCAGCGGCGTTCCATGCCCACCCTGATCGAAGCGGTGCAACAGGTGAGGAATGGCGTCATCGGCAAACCTTATTTTGCAAAAGCCTGGTATGCCAATAATAGGAAACCCATCGGATATGGTAAAAAAGTACCCGTACCTGCGACCCTGGACTTTGAGCTCTGGCAGGGGCCTGCGCCCCGCCGGGATTATCGGGATAACCTCGTCCATTACAACTGGCATTGGTTCTGGCATTGGGGTACAGGAGAAGCCTGCAACAACGGGACCCATGAGATAGATTGCTGCAGGTGGTTCCTCGGTGTCGACTATCCGCAAAAGGTCACCTCATCCGGAGGCCGTTATGCATATAAGGATGACTGGGAGACACCCGATACCCAGGTTGCCTGTTTTGAATTCCCTGACGGCAAGGCCATCACATGGGAAAGCCGCAGTTGCAACAATTTCGGCGTAGAGGGCGCCGGCAGAGGTTTTATCATCTATGGAGAAAAAGGCACACTCGTCAATCTCGGCGGCGGCGACTATAAAATATTTGATGAAAAGAACAAATTGGTAAAAGAAGTGAAGTCCGAGGTCGTGGCGGATCCCACCAACCCCGTCAGCGCCAGTGGGAATCTCGACCTGTATCATTTTGATAATTTTATAAAGGCCGTCAGAGGCGAGGCCACACTAAACTCTCCGGTCAATGAGGCTTCCAAAAGCGTATTGCTTTGCCATCTTGCCAACATCGCTCAACGTACCTCGGGTGTTTTGCATTGCGATCCGGCAAATGGACATATCCTCAATGACAATGCTGCGGCAGCGCTCTGGCGTCGGACATATGAAAAAGGATGGGAGCCGAAAGTCTGACGATCCGCCTGGCTCCCGGCCCCCAGCCACGCAGGCAGCCACTCACCTGGCACCTGCCATTCCCATACTTAAAGCGTCCTGATCTTTATGCTGCGGAAGCTTACTTCATTGCCATGGTCCTGCAGCAGGATATGGCCTTGAGGAGCTTCTCCGAAGTTCTTCCATACTTTGTATTTGCTGATGGCTACCAGGTCACGGAATGCCTGTGAACCTCTTTCATATTCCAGCACTTTGACGCCATTCAGATAGTGCTCCACATGGTTGTTGGGATACACTACGATCCGGCCTGTATTCCATTTTCCCATGGGATGAATAAATCGTTTTTGTTTATTGGCTTTTATCAGATCGTACAGGGAGGCCATGGTACGATTCCCCTCGCGGCCCAGTTTGGCATCCGGGTGCAGCGTGTCATCCAGCACCTGGTATTCGAGTCCAATGGCCGAGCCCGAATTATTCTCAGACAATGTGACAAAATATTTCACACCGCTGTTCGCGCCGGGTGTAAGTAGGAAATCAAAGGAGATGTCAAAGGTCTTGTATTCGTCTGTTGTTACAATATCGCCGCCGTTGGTAGACTCCTTTCCTTCCGAAGACAGCACTTTCATTACGCCGTCTCCGACGACCCATCCCTTTTCAGGGAAGGTTTTTTTGTACGCTCCCACCCAGCCTTTCGAGCTGTGCCCATCGAAGAGTAATTTCCAACCGCTGTTCTTTTCATAGTTTACCAGCGTATTGGGGATATTGTTTACTACATAGATGCCCGGGGGGAAAGCTACGGACTTCACAGGGGCCGTTTGTATACGGATATTCTTAAAATATACTTTCTCGCCGGAAAGTTCCTGTTTACCTACGGCATGTACCTGAAGACCGATGAAACCCTTTTGATCCATGGTGTCTACCAGGTAGGCCACTGGTATATTATTGATCCAGGTCTTCATCTCATGTCCGATGCATTCCACCCGGATATGATTGTACCCGCCGACCTTTAATGCCGACTGGGCCGCGGGATTGAGTGAGCCCGGATACAGCCAGTCCCTTCTTCCTTCGTCATAGATGCCACCCGACCAGTGACGGGAAGAAGGATCTATTTCCATCTGGCAGCCATAGACAAGTCCTTTCCCCTCATGACCGGCGGGGTTATAATGGCTTCTCACCTGTACGCCTGAATTGGCGGTGGTATCGTCTATTTTGATATCCAATTCCAGGGCAAAGTCGCCATATTCCTTTTCGGTAACGAGAAACGTATTCCCGGAGCCAAATACAGTGGTGCCGACAATAACACCGTTCTCCACTTTATAATCCGCTGTGCCGGCCAGCCTTTTCCAGCCATTCAATGTTTTTCCATCAAAAAGGGAGGTCCATCCCGTCTGGGCATACACGCTGGCAGTAGAGCTAATGACGATAAGCGCTAAAAAGGTCTTCTTCATATGCAAGAAAATTTATAAAAAATTATAATCAGCTGACCATTTTCCGATGCTATGTCCATAGAGGGCCTGGTTAGCCAGATGGACACAGCAAGCAGTTGTGGCGCCCGTGAATACATTGGATGCCGGCAATTGTCCTTTACCGATGCTTTGGTAAAAATCCTGGAATGCATACCAGGTGCCGTCTTTTAGTTTCTCCTTCAGGACTGGAATCCCCCCATCCTTGTTCCATTCGATCTTTGTAGCTCCGGTGACGCCGTCCACGGTGGAAAGTTCCTTCCTTGTATCGGGCTCGGGATAAAAAACGCCTTCGTTCACCAACAGGGACACCATACCTTTTGTGCCTTTAATTTTGAAGACATAACCTTCGTGTGAATTGCCGCAGGTAGCTCCGAAATTACCAACCATGCCGGACTTCGTGTAGCGTAGCATCACCTGCACATTGTCGTAGGTTTCACGGCCGTCTTTATAAAAGTCGATGCCTCCGGTGCCAAACACTTCATCGGGATGCGTATTAAAGGCCCAGTTGATAAAGTCGATCTGGTGGGACAATAGTTCGGCTGCGAGCCCGCCCGAATACTCTTTGTACATCCGCCAGTTGATCTTTCTTTCGAGAGAGGGGTCGGGCACGGGTCTGCGCCAGTTCCAATTCCTGTCCCAGCGACAGTCTATCTGTGTCACTTTTCCCAGATACCCTTTTTCGATCATATCCTTTACGCGAAAGTAGAGGGGGGAATATCTGTATTGATGTCCCACCTGCAACACCTGTTTGGGATATTGCTTTGCCTTGGTCACTAGTTCTATCGCCTGAGGGATGTTATAGGTCATCGTTTTTTCCAGATACACGTGTTTGCCTGCCATCAAGGCATCGAGAGCTATATCAAAATGGCGGTTTAGCGGGACGGCGATGACTACGGCCGGGATTTGTTTGTTATCCAACAGCCGGCGATAGTCTGTTAGCTCAGTAAAACTCCCCAGTTTTCTTGTTTCCGCCAGGCGAAAATCCAATACATCACAAACAGCGGCGATATTGAACAGTTCGGGCATCTGCAGCAGAATGCTCATGATGCCCTTGCCCCTGTCTCCGCAGCCGATAATCCCTATTTGAATAGGGGTGGTATCAGTTGCAAAAGCCTTTGATTTGTTCAATAGGAATCCACCTGCAAGCGCTCCTGTCTGTTGTATAAATCGCCTTCTTAGCATTCCGTCGGATTGGGGGACTAAGATAAGGGTTCAGGGGTATAGTAATGCATTAAAAGATTTGGAAGTTGCGGAAACGATTGCGCCCTCTTTATTCCGGTAGATAAAAAAGGCCGCCAGGTCCTTCCGTCCATCAACAAATCGCATGGCCTTCTCCAGCCCCATCAACATAAGGACGTTGTCATAGGCGTCGGCGATGATGGCTTGTCGGGCGAATACGGTTACGCTTATCAGTTCATTGTCGGAAGGGTAGCCTGTACGAGGGTTGATGGTATGGCTAAACCTTTTGCCGCCGCGTTCATGAAAGGCCCGGTAATTGCCGGAAGTGGTGACAGCGCCGCTGTCCGGGAAGATCACCCGTTCTATCAGCTGTTCTCCAACCCCATCCTCATCTGGCGCCTCGATCCCCACCCGCATGCGTTCTCCTGAAGGCTGTTTGCGTCCCCTCACACGGAGTTCACCGCCCAGTTCCACCAGATAGTTCATAACATGATGTTGTTCCAGGAAGTCAGCGAGTACGTCCACACTGTATCCCTGGGCGATACCGTCCAGATCGATGCGTACGCAGGGTTTTGTTTTTAGGAGATAATTCCCTTTTATGGACAGCAATCCCGTTCCGATACAGGGAAGGATCTTGCGGACCCCGGCAGAGTCCGGGTATTCATCGGGTTTGTGAGCGCTAAAGCCCCAGGCTTCGACAAGAGGCTGGACCGTGATGTCGAAAAGACCGCCGGTTTGTCTCCAGACGTCGAGGGATGTCTGGACTACGGCCTTTAGGTGTGCATCCATCCGGACCCCGTGCTGGCAGTCTTTTCCGCTGCCATCGTCGGCAACGTAGCCGGTGTCCCGGTTGAACTGACAGATCAATGAGTACGGCTTATACAGGGACAGCGAGCTATCCAGTTTATCAAGTATGCTATCGATCTGGCTGGCAAGGATGGTGCTGTCGTTATTGTAATAGGTAATGTGCCAGGTAGTGCCCTGGGCGTGGCCGGAGAGGTGGAAGGCGCGGGGAGAAGGGTTCGGCAGAAAAAGAGAGAGATGCAGCAGATAAAGCAGGACGAACCATTTCATTTTGTAAATATATCCCATTGTCCGATAGCACACTTGCACATATGTAGTCCTCTGCCTGACGAAACTCTTCCTATGCGATCCATATGGGCAAAAAAAAGCCCCGTAGTAAAACTACAGGGCTTCAATGAATATGGCAGCTACCTACTCTCCCGCATTGTGGTGCAGTACCATCGGCCATGAGGGGCTTAACTTCTCTGTTCGGTATGGGAAGAGGTGAACACCCTCGGCAAAACCACCATAAGATCATGGGTCATATTGACCAAAATAATGTCATATTGGGAGGTTGTAATACTAAGTAACAAAAAAAATTAAAGCATACGGGCAATTAGTACTACTCGGCTTTACTGTTACCAGTTTTATACCTATAGCCTATCAACGTCATAGTCTCTGACGACCCTTAAAAGAAAACTCATCTTGTGGAAGGTTTCACGCTTAGATGCTTTCAGCGTTTATCCTGTCCGTACATAGCTACTCTGCACTGCACCTGGCGGCACAACAGATACACCAGCGGTACGTACGACCCGGTCCTCTCGTACTAAGGTCATGTCCACTCAATTTTCTAACGCCCATCACAGATAGGGACCGAACTGTCTTGCGACGTTCTGAACCCAGTTCACGTGCCACTTTAATCGGCGAACAGCCGAACCCTTGGGACCTTCTCCAGCCCCAGGATGTGACGAACCGACATCGAGGTGCCAAACCTCCCCGTCGATATGAGCTCTTGGGGGAGATCAGCCTGTTATCCCCGGAGTACCTTTTATCCTTTGAGCGACGGCCCTTCCATACAGAACCGCCGGATCACTTTAGCCAGCTTTCGCTCCTGCTCGGCCTGTATGCCTCACAGTCAAGCACCCTTATACTAATGCGCTCTTCGTACGATTACCAACCGTACTGAGGGTACCTTTGCAAGCCTCCGTTACATTTTAGGAGGCGACCACCCCAGTCAAACTACCCACCATGCACTGTTCCCCGCAAGGGGTTAGACTCTAAATCAAAGAAGGTTGGTATTTCAACGACCACTCCACAATGGCTGGCGCCACTGCTTCAAAGTGTCCCAACTATTCTACACATCCGTAATTCAAAATCAATGCAAAGTTGTAGTGAAGGTTCACGGGGTCTTTCCGTCCCGTGACGGGTAACCGGCATCTTCACCGATACTACAATTTCACCGGGCTCGTGGAGGAGACAGTGTTCAACTCATTAGACCATTCGTGCAGGTCGGAACTTACCCGACAAGGAATTTCGCTACCTTAGGACCGTTATAGTTACGGCCGCCGTTTA
>JAFKGQ010000020.1 GCA_017307755.1 Chitinophagaceae bacterium
TCACCGGCTTGAACTTAAAGGAGAGTCGCTCAGAAAGAAATAGAACCTTATTTTTGTACCACCAGCTCTTTACAAGATTACAGAACAGGCCATCATCCCCAGGTGGTCAGCATCGCAAGAACGATGGTCAGCATGGTAGGATTTTACATTTACAACAACCAAATAGCCTTTTTTTATTATAAAATAAAGTAACTTAATACCTATATAGTACTATTATTAGATAGGTTGTATTTCCCGCCTTTCTTTGAATTATGGTCAGGGATCGGCGATATAAAAATGTAAAGAATTTAATTTCTGGCGGCTATGTAACCTCCTTCCGGGAGATATTCGACATTATCCCAAAAACTGTCGTCGCCCGCGATTTGGGCATGAACAACAACCGCTTCAGCGAACTCATGGCCAATGTGGAAAAATTCGTGTTAAAAGATCTGTTCCTTATTGCCTCTTTCATCGATATAGACGAAAAAACCCTGATCAACCTCATTCTGCAACAACACCAGCTTGATAAAAAGATAAAAAAGAAAAAGCCCTAGCGTATAAGCTTCTGGTAGTGTCTATAAAGATAGGCAAAATTATCCTTAACCGGTCAAGCAAAGCAGTATAGACTCTCTCCGAATATCTTATATTTGGCCTGATAACATATTGCGTTTAGCTACTCTCTGGTAAGGGGAAAACAGGCACTTTGAACTTTACAACCGGAAGATAGGGCTCGAACGCTCACGCTACGCGTGGGCTTTGGTCATTCCGGTTCGCAGGTATGCCAGTACCTCCCCTTACTGATGGCTATATGTCCCACGCATTTTTTATTATTTACCTGTGAGAGGGGCATAACGGGAAATAAGTTCTTTAATCTTATGAAGATCAACAAGGGGAAACTGGCAGTTTTTTCGTTGATACTGAACGGAGTTTTTGTTCTTTTTTTTGCGGGCAAACGGTACTATTACAGCCATAGTGTCCCAACTTCAACCACCTATGAAGACAACTGGAATGCAGCACGCGAAAGCATCTTATCTGTGTTACCTATCGATAGCAATGATATCATTTTCTTAGGTAATAGCCTGACAGAAGGATTCCCAGTAGAAGAAATGTTCCATTCTACTCATATTAAAAACCGGGGTATCCGTGGGAATCAATCCAAACATATCATTGGTCGCATAAATGAGATAGTAGACGGTCATCCTCGCAAACTCTTTTTAGATATTGGTATCAATGATATTTTGCAAAATGTCCCCTTAGATACGCTTTTTGCCAATTATAAGGTTATTATCAACATCATCCGGGATAAATCTCCTTCCACCCAACTATATGTACAATCTGTATTTCCCGTAGGAGTAAAAGAAAAGAAATATGAAGCCACGGTAGAAGCCTTTAACAAACAGTTAAAGGCCTACTGCCTGGAAAAAGGGATAATGTTTATTGATTTATTCCCCTCTTTTTACCGGGATGAAGGGCTTGACCCCTCCCTTACCTATGATGATATTCACCTAAACGGGAAAGGATATGAAATATGGAAAAAGGCTATTGATTCTCTTGTAAACTGACTATTTTGCTAAAAGCTAATTGGAGTAGACCCTAAGAGTATCATGACCTAGCTTACGATGCGGTCAAACCCAAGAAGAAAGGGTGATTTAACGGGGAAAGATAAAAAGCCAATTACTACCTTTAGTAGCCAAACTTTTTGCAATGAGTTCTAATTGTTTTCTTTTTATGTTTATTATGTTATTCCCGTGTTTCTCTTTTTCTCAAACCTGTATTGTTGCAGTTAAAACAAAAAAATAAAATTACTGTTGGGGCGGACAGCAGGGTGGCGAATCTATATTATAACACTCGCACAAGAATCAGGACCGAAACCTATACGGATAGTGCCGGTAAAATTGTTTCAAATGGAAAGTTGGGGATAGCTATATCAGGCAGCTACGGCGCTCAATGCATCGATGAGGCAAAAAAAGCGTTGCTCCGTAATAAGACTTTCATAAAGATAAAGAACGACCTGATGAATATCATGCCGAATACGATAAATCAATATCTTATGCAGTTTGTAGAAAAAGATACCTCTGTAGTAAACAGCCAATATCCAATTAATAGAACTATATCCAATATTATAATTTTCGGCACTCAGGGCGATTCGTTAATTTATGTATAAAACTGCATTAAAGGGGGTCTATGATCCAACCTTTTTTTCATCATGAGTTGGTTTGATGAAGCAGTTGTGCGCGACACTTTAGCTATTGGAGAGACAGACGAAATTGATGCCCATGGTATATTACACAATAAAAGTATATGGAGAAATGGAGTAAACGATGCAATAAGGGCCATCATTGATTCCGCTCATTTTTATCATCCAACTCATGTGGGCGGCCCCGTTGATTTAATTGAGGTTACTAGGCGGGGAAGTAGCTGGATACACAAAAAGCCAAACTGCCATTAATAATACCCCCCCAAATCTAATATCTCACTGGTGTTAGTCTTTTGGAAGCGCTTGCTGGAATCGATATTCCATCCATAAACTTCCAGGCCCTTTATGCGAACGAATCTTATGTGGGTAATTGTGTCATAGAAGGTATCAACGCCTTTTTTATTACTATCTATTAATGGAGAGACATCAAGAGTAGTTCTCTTAAGATTACATGATATCACTAATAACCAACAGATTATTGGCTTTAAAAGCAAGATGAGCTTTTTGGGAAATATTTTTTCAACCTGAGACATTCCCAATAATCTCCGGGATATCAGACTCATATATTTATTTAAATTGAGACACTACCACGCTTCCGTATCTGATCCCCAAAAAAATTCAATTTCTGCTACTGTTTTGACATGCGCTCTCTTACTAGTTTTACAAACAAAAAATGCCACAGCTATCTATAAGAGGGATACAGCTTCATTACGATGATCATGGGAAAGGCACACCGGTCGTATTCGTGCACGGTCACCCCTTTAACCGCACCATGTGGCGTTACCAGGTGCCCCGTTTCTCGGCAGACCATCGGCTGATCATGCCCGATCTTCGCGGTTATGGCCGGACGGACGTCGTCCCGGGCAGGGTAATGCTCGACGAAATGGCCCTGGATATCCTCCACCTCCTGGATGCATTGCAGATCGACACCGCCGTATTCTGCGGGCTCTCCATGGGAGGACAGATCGTCCTGGACTTCTTCCGCCTCTTCCCTGAAAAGGTAAAGGCGCTGGTCATTGTGGACTCGGATGCGAGAGGGGAGACGCCGGACAGCCGCGCCCAGCGCCTGCAAAAAGCCGACAATATCATAAGAACAGGAATGCGGCAACATACGGAAGAAACCATCCATCAATATATTGCAGCCGCTTCACTGGCAAATAAACCCATGTATACACACCTGTATGAAATGATGAGCACTACAAACCCGGAAGGCGCTGCAGCCGCTCACAGGGGTAGGGCTGAACGGAGAAATCATCAGTCTATCCTCTCCGGCATCCACCTCCCTTCTCTTATCGTGGTAGGAGAGGAGGATTATTTTACACCCCGGCCCATCGCACGGATCATGAGCGATAATATCCCGGGAGCACAGCTGGCCGTGATTTCCGGTGCAGGCCATCTGCCGAATATGGAGACGCCGGAGGCTTTTAATGATATTCTGGATTCTTTTCTGCGACAGCATAATCTATAGACACGGTTACTCCCGAATGACGATTTATTACGTGTCGGATTCGTTCTATTTTTAAAAATCAGCCCATAATAGTTTTGTGCTTATAAATAGCACGAAATATGAAATGGAAACTGATTTGCACTTTTTGTATTATCTGCTTTATTGCAGCTCAATCTTTTAACTTACATACTACTGGGCTACAAGACGTTAATACAGTTTTATCTCCAAAATTATCCGATTTTCAAATTTATTCAGGTAAGGTGTCGGATCTGACACCCGCGGAAGGGTTTATAAAATACGAGTTAGCCGCTCCTCTATTTACAGATTATGCAGAAAAAGAACGGCTAATAAAAGTTCCGGCAGGCACTTCAATTGGAATTGCGGGTGATGGTTTGCCTTCATTCCCAAATGGCACAATGCTTGTAAAAACTTTTTTTTATTGGAAAGATAAAAGGGATCCTGCCAAAGGGAAACGAATAATAGAAACAAGACTTCTTATTAAGGCAAATGAAGGTTGGCTTGCCGGCACCTATGTATGGAATAATGAACAAAACGAAGCAGTGTTAACAAACTCAGGTTTGAAAACAGGCGTTAACTGGATAGACAAAAATGGAGAAGAAAAAAACATTAACTATCAGGTGCCTACAATCAAACAGTGCGGAACCTGCCATAATTCTCAAAATGAAATAATTCCGATTGGATTTAAAATACGAAACCTCAACATTACAGTCACGAGGAATAACATCGCTACAAATCAATTGCAATATTTTGCCGGACTGGGGATAGCTAATGCCGTTAATCCTCTCTCCCTTTCAAAATTACCATCGTGGAATGATGATTCATTTACGCCTGAACAAAGGGTCAGGGCATACCTGGAAGTAAATTGTGCCCATTGTCACAATAATAATGGCTTCTGCTCAGCGTCTGATTTCCGACCGGCATATGAAAACAGTTTATCAGACTCAAAAATCCTTGAAAAAAGAAAGAGGATAGTGAGATTTATAAGGTCAGGCAGAATGCCGCTATTGGGTACAACAATAGTGCATCAGGAGGGGCTGCAGCTTATTGAAAACTATCTAAACACCCTTAAATAAAAATTATGCTGTCGGAAATCTTCTATTTTCCGGGGTTTATCAATAATAGCTTTGTTAAAAAAAAATCGCAATGAACGCAGAAAACTCTAAATCTTTTTTTAATATGAAACGCAAAAACATGATACTATTAATTACAACAGTAATAATGGGACTTACCGCCGGGATTTTTTATTGCTGGTCGGTTTCAGTAACAACAGGGTTGGCCTTATTGCCTGACAAAGAGTATATCAATACATTTCAACAACTAAACAGGGCCATATTAAACCCTTTATTTATGTTATGCTTTATGGGGACTTTCTTTTTATTGCCGATCAGCACCTGGGTTCATTACCAAAAGCCTTTGCCACTCCGGTTTTGGCTGTTACTGGCTGCATCAATACTTTATATAGTTGGAGTAATGGGTGTGACCATGGTGGGAAATGTGCCGATGAATGATGCATTGGATACATTTAATACAAACACGGCCACGATTGCTGAAATTTCGGCAAGAAGACAAAGTCATGAAGGACAATGGAATTTTTTAAATAATATCAGGACGTTTTGTTGTATTATTTGCCTGACCCTGACAGTTATTGCCTGCATGATTGATTCTGACAGGCTTTTGGCAAAGTAACACCACCTTTCCTGCTCCAACATGGGCTGTAAGCACATCACTCGCTGAAGATCCGGCTCTTGGATTTGGTCTTGATCCTGTCCCGCAGAAAGTCTGCCATAACATCATATTTCACCCCAAACAACACCGCAAGCCGCATGACCTCATTTAGCGTAAATTCTCCCGCATCGTGTACTTTTTTGCGAAAGGCATAAAAAGAAATGCCCATCTCCGTAGAGATGCTCGTCTCGCTCATGATAGCAAATATCTGCTCAAAGCTCGTGATCCTGCCTGCTTCAAGTTCGTTCTTAATAGAATTTAGGCGGTTCCTGCGCTTCACATCTTTCGCCACCTGTGCGGAATGGTCTGTTTGCTTGATCTTAAAAGTTTTTGCCATCTCCAAAAAATTATTAAACACGAAATTTATTAAATAAATTATTGCGCACTTAACAATCTCTTTTCCCGGATTAAAATAGTTTTTTTCCAAAAAATATAGCGTGGTTTAAAAAGGCCTCGCTTTATTTTTTTTGCTATAGTTTATTACTGGTTTTTCCCTCTCTTCATTAATATTTTGGAGAGAGCGCTATACTTTCCAAGTATTTTCCTGCACAGATTGAATTTTTTCCTTTTTCTCCGGGGTTTACAACCACTATTAACTAATAGAAAAAAGGTATATATTTATACCCTAATCTACGCATCGGAGTTTTTTAGTATTCCAACCAAACAGCCATAGGCTCGGTGTCCCCTTGGCAATATCCGGTTTTATTATTTTAAAAAATTTATGTCATGCATAAATATCAAAAGGATATTATGGCCGTATTGGTTGAACTGCTCAGATTTTCCCCATTGCCAATGAGGTTGTTTACGGATCATCTGTTGGAATGGAAAGCCAATGAACAATTGATTAAAGATTTTAGTACTGATGGTACGTTCTATGTAAAGATCCATTGGCTTTCCAAAGAAAAAGTAAGCAAAAAAATGGTCTATATTTTCAAAGGCCGGCAAAAAGGCCTTCCACAAAGACCCGGAATAATACTTACGACAATAGGTGTTACTAAGGGCACCCGGCATCTTGCTTTGCAGGAAGGGCTCCTGATAATGACCTTTGCAGAGTTGACAGACCATCTGCGTTACCTCAATGAGAAACCCGCAGACCGGAGGAATAATGACATCAAATTTTTTTAATACTATCCCACCTCGACATTCCACAGATACAAGGTCGATGCCGCCAGGACAGAAGACCCGGAAGTTATGGTAAATCCGCTGCTTGATGCAGCATCCATAAACACCTGTCCGGCTCCGCTCAGCGCGGCTGCATTGGAATTGGCCGGGCTAAATTTGGGGCTGGGTATATAGCCGCCGGCAAAAGGTATCCCAAAACTGATCGTGGCCGTTATCGCCGATGCGGAGGGCGCCGTCCCCGTCGTGATGCTGACCTGCATATTCTTGTCGTTTCCCTTGACGATCGCCACAGCGGCGCCGCTGCCAGCGCCGGGGCCTGCAGCTATGGACGGGGTCAAAGGATCAGGGGCCGCATTTCCATTGGTAAACAGGTTTTTTACAGCGCTCGCCGTTGCCGTCTTGTCAAAAGTCAGCGTGTTCGTTCCGGCATTATAGCTTCTCAGCCTGATGAGATTGGAATGCCATGAGTCGGTAACCTTTACGGAGGTGGTGGACAGCAGACCGCCTCTGGCAATGAACAGGTTCAGGTCCCCCGACAGCAGGGACACGTTGGTGATCTGGTTGCTGCCGTTGGTCGTATCCCCGGTGAACGATATATTATACAGCGGCAGCCAGATGAAGATGTAGTAAAAGGACCCGTTTGTCACCGATGCAGGAACATACTTAATGGTAAAATCACTGGTCCCGATAGCGCTGACGATCCCCATGACGACAAGGATCGGGTAGGCCCCGGTCGGGCTGCCGACAATCACATCGCCTATGGATATACGGTTCAGTTCGTCTGATGAACAGGTCACCGTCGCCTGATAAAACCCTGCAACCAGCGACACACTGACCGTGTAACCACCCGTCGTTCTGTTAATCGGCATCGGGTACACGGGCGATCTGCTGTTCATGGTATAAGTCGTTCCATTCGCGTTTACCTTCGTCGATCCATAAAGATTTACACCCGAAAAAAATGATCCGGTCACATAAGGCGTGGATACAGGCCCCAGCAGATTTCTGTCGCTGGTGAACAGGTCGGTACAATTGATGAATTTTGTGTCATCGGCAGGATACATCAGATCGTAGAAAGGAGGCGTTTCAAAGGAACAGCTGTCAAACACAGGACCGCCATTCCCGGAGCTGATGACGATTGGCTTCCCGGTTCCGTACATTCTGAAAAGACAGCCGATAAAGGTAACGCCCGCTGCCGCGTTTATATGGGTTTGATAAGAGCCGGCTTCATCATAGGTCGCAAAATTAAAAACGCTGTCCTGGATGGTCGTGCCGAGTATGCTTCCGATGCTTCCCAGCGAACCAAGCAGCTCCGCATATATATTCTTGAAATAAGAAGGGAAGTACCCTTGCTGGTTGTTATAGATCAGTTGATTGTTATACCCCGCTATGTTGAGGCCTTCCACATACCAGTTTCCGGGAGTACCTGCCCCATAGGAGGCTCCGCCCCCTACCCCTGCAAGGAATATCGTATGACAGGTTCCCCAACACCCCACATGCCGGAATACATTCAGCTTCTCCTGGTCCTGGCAACCCACGATACAGATCTTCATATTCGTGAATTGTATCTTTTCCGCCCTGATCAATTCTGCATTTTGGGTCTGGCCATTGGGAGACGTTATAAATCCGATGACAAAGCCGTCGATATGAACGTCTTCCAGCGTAACGCCTGTACTGCCGGCGGTGGTACTGCCTCTGTAATAATTGACAGGACCTCCTGCATTAAGACCCGGATAGCCGCCATCCGCAGGAACTGCAGGGGAAAAAGGGTCAACTACGATGCCCGCATAAGGAGAGTATTGGCTGTCCCGGCATACCCCGTCGGTAAACGCGCTGAGCGGCGTATTATAAAAGGTATAGGCTCCGGGGAATGTATAATTCCATGCACCCATCACTTTGATATTTTTGATGGACGACCCCTTGGTCCTGTGCAGCCCGATACCAAACGTATTGTTAAATGATCTGAAATCCAATATTGTTCCATAACCGGATGATTCCCAAAAATTACATTCACCCTCTATCGATATCATAAAGGTCGCATATTCCGTCCCGCTCCAGTTATGACAGATAAGGGGAGAATGACAGGTATAGGTGCCTGCCGGAATAAAAAGCGTTTGAACGCCAATATTTTTGATGACCAGGTCGATCGTCTTTTGAATGGCGGGGGACGCATCCGTTCCGTTTGTTTTGGCGCCAAAAACCCATGGAGAGATCTTGCCGAGCGTAGTTCCCACCGGGCTGAATACGAGGGCGCAGGCGGGATCAAAACACTGTTGTCTGACCCCACAGTCAAGTACAAAATTACTGACGGTTGCAGCAGGAGTCGTGGGACCGGTAAGATACGTTCCGGGTATGAATTTTAATACCTTGCCCTGTGCATTCACCGAATTGCTGATGTATACGGCTGCAGGCGGAGCGAAGTCGAATACAATACCGGAATAGCTGGGATTGGAAAGGGCTGTGTTTATCAAGGCAGACTGATCGGTGCCGCTGTTTGCGACAATCCCGAGATCAGCTGCCGAAGGCATGCTGGTGCTCATCGTTAAGTTTTTTTTATAGAATTGGTTTATCGGGAAATATATGGCGCTACGTGTAGGCCTGGCTGTTTGAAGTTAAGCCACTTTGAATAGAGATGGTTGTTAATTTTTAATTAAAAGAAATTCCTCCCATTTAGATATAACGCTGCTTTTATCTTTTAATTATTCATCCCAAATCCCGGTGGAAACACATAATTTCACTCCTCAATTCCAACGAATGATCACTTCCACACTTTCCCAGTTATTCTGGTACAAAACCATCAACCCCCATTTCGCAAGAGCCATCGACTTCGCTCTGACCACCGACCTTGCCTCCCTGCCGGTAGGCAAACACGACATCGACGGGGACAACGCCTTCGCCATCGTCAATGAATATACTACCAAACCCACGGAGGAGTGCGATCCCGAAAGCCACCGCGACTACGCTGACATACAGATCATGATCAGGGGCACGGAAAAATTCGGATATACACCCCTCAACGGACAACAACCCTCCCGGGCCTACAACGAGGAAAAAGACTTCGCCCTTTATTCCATCCCGGAGGACGACATGAGCTATATCCGTCTCAAACAGGGTCAATTCATCATTTTCTTCCCCACCGATATCCATCAGCCGGAAGTGTGCAACACTCAGCCGGAGCTGGTAAAAAAACTCGTGCTGAAGATTAGCGTCAGCTGAAAAAACATATCATCCCGGAACAACATGGACCACACTGAAAAGCTGGCCCTGAAAGCCGCCCTCAAACAATATGGCCTCGACCTGATCCGCCGGCGTATAGAGGTGGCCCGACAGGCTGCCGGCCAGGCGCAGGAGGCAGCCAATAATGAAGAAAAAAGCTCTGCCGGTGATAAATACGAGACGGGTCGCGCCATGGGTCACCTCCAGCAGGAAATGTACGCCCGTCAGCAGGCCGAATACGAACGCGAATACACCGCCCTTCATCAGATACGCACCGAAACACTCTGCACCACCCCCATCCCCGGCGCCTTTATCCAGTGCGCTGACATAGGGTTCTTTATGACTGCCGGTCTGGGTAAACAGACCGTAGACGGTAATATCATCCTGTTCCTTTCCCCCACAGCCCCCCTGGCGGGAGCTCTGCAAAATAAAAGAGCAGGCGACACTTTTATCTTCAATGGCCGTACCCTGACCATAGAAGATATCTTTTAAAGCGGTATCTTCATTCACAAAACCTAAGCACACTTTGTATGAGAAAGACACTCCTGGCGATCCTAACCACCAGCTCTATGCTTGCCGCCTTTTCACAACCGTCAACGACGGGCATATCCATTATCCCTACTCCCGTCAGCCTGACCCGGGGCCAGGGCTATTTCACCTTACCCGGCGCCATCAGCATCGAAACCCGGGACCAGCAAAGCCTGCAACAGACCATCACTGACCTGCAGACCCATCTCGACGCGGCTACCGGTCGCCACACCCTCATCAGCAAGCCAGGAGCCCCTGCCGCTGCCATACATCTTATACTAAACAAAACGCCCGATGCTACTCTGGGCAACGAAGGTTATGACCTCTCCGTCACTACCACCGGTATACATATCAAAGCCAATAAACCCGCCGGAATATTCTATGGCGCCCAGACCCTGCTGCAGCTGTTCCCAAAAGAAATTGAAAGCCGTACTGCTGTGGGAGGTGTCGCATGGCAGGTGCCCATCGTCACCATACGGGACTATCCCCGCTTTGGCTGGCGGGGCCTTATGCTCGATGTTTCCCGTCACTTCTTTACCAAACAGGAAGTAAAGGACTTCATCGACGAAATGGTAAAGTATAAATACAACCTCCTCCACTGGCATCTCACCGACGACCAGGGCTGGCGCATCGAAATAAAAGCCCTTCCCAAACTGACGGAAGTAGGCGCCTGGAATGTCAAACGTGAAGGCCGCTTTGGAGGGTTCGTCGCTCCCTCACCAGACGAGCCTCGTAATTACGGCGGCTTCTATACGCAGGACGATATAAAAGAGCTCATCCGGTACGCTAAAGATCGTTTTGTCGACGTCCTCCCCGAAGTGGACATCCCCGGTCATTCACTCGCCGCCATCGCCGCCTATCCGGAGCTCTCCTGCACGGAAGGCGCCGACAAATATAAGGTCAACTCCGGCGAGAAATTTATGAACTGGTACGCAGGCGGCTTCTCTGCCATCATCGACAATACCCTTTGCCCTGCCAACGAAAAAGTATACCCCTTCCTCGATAAGGTATTCACGGAAGTAGCCGCTCTTTTCCCTTTCGAATACATCCACGTGGGCGGTGACGAATGCGCCAAGAATTTCTGGGAAAAGAGTGATGCCGTCCGGCAGCTGATGCAAAAGGAAGGTCTGAAAAATATGCAGGAGGTTCAAAGCTATTTTGAAAAGAAGGTGGAAAAGATCGTTGAATCCAAAGGTAAAAAGGTCATCGGCTGGGATGAGATCCTGGAAGGAGGTCTGGCTCCCAATGCTGCCGTCATGAGCTGGCGGGGAATAAAAGGCGGTATCGAGGCCGCTAAGATGGGCCACCAGGTAGTCATGTCCCCCACGACTTTCGTATACCTGGACTACATGCAGGGCGATGCGATCATCGAACCCCCCGTCTATGCAACCCTTCGCCTTAACACCGCCTATTCTTTCGAACCCGTCCCCGACGGCGTAGACCCATCCCTTATCAAAGGCGGACAAGCCAACCTCTGGACCG
The DNA here is from genome assembly GCA_017307755.1 of Chitinophagaceae bacterium. Taxonomy (GTDB): domain Bacteria; phylum Bacteroidota; class Bacteroidia; order Chitinophagales; family Chitinophagaceae; genus Puia. The sequence goes on from JAFKGQ010000020.1 coordinate 11,715, forward strand.
AACAGGTCTATAACACCCGCCACCTCCAATATATGGTATGGCCCCGCAGCCTGGCCGTGGCCGAATGTCTCTGGTCCCCCAAGGAAAAAAAGAATTGGAATGACTTCGTCCGCAGGACCGAAGCCACCTTCCAACGAATGGACATACAACAGGTGAAATATGCCCGCTCCCTTTACGATGCCGGCTTTACGGCAAAAAAAGATCCGACGGCCGAGGATTCCCTCTCCATCGAGCTTTTTACAGAAGTACCGGGTCTGGACATCTATTACAGCTTTGATAATTCCAACCCCGATAACTTCTATCCAAAATATACCCATCCCCTCACGGTGCCAAAGGATGCCGACATGCTAAAAGTGATCACCTATAGGGATGGTAAACCCCTGGGACGTCAGCTCGATATGCCCATCAATGAACTGAGACACCGGGCCGGCGTAAAGAATAAACCCGTCCCGCCCATCGATTAATCCTTGGGTATGAAGGATATGCTGGGACAAGCCATCGCAGACTATTATCATAAGACCTCCGCCGGCAGTCTATGGGTACATAATAAGTACGGACCCAAAGAAAAAATGCCGGTGGAGATCTATTTCCGCAATGCCGATGACATGCCCGAGCTGGAATGGATTGCCCTCCAACGTTGCAGGGGCCGGATCCTGGACATCGGCGCCGGCGCCGGCAGCCATGCCCTCTTCCTTCAAAAGACCGGCATGAACGTGACAGCCCTCGATATCTCTCCGTTGAATGCAAAAGTCATGAAAGAACGGGGTATCCGGGACATTCTTTGCCAGGACTTCTTCACGCTCAAAGCCCATAAAAAATATGACTGCCTGCTGCTGTTGATGAATGGCATTGGCCTGGCCGGTACCCTCGACGGCCTCCATACCTTCTTTCAAAAAACCCGCAGGCTTCTCCGTCCCGGTGGTCGCCTGATCTTCGATTCTTCCGATATCGCCTATCTCTACCGGGGCAAACCACCCGGGGAGGGACCCTATTACGGGGAGGTTCGCTATCGATATGAATACCGCCGCATGCACGGAGAGTGGTTCAACTGGCTTTTTATCGATCGTCGTACCCTCACCCGTATCGCAGGAAAAGAAGGCTGGAATGTTAAGCTATTGTATAAAGATCCGTTCGCCCAGTACCTGGTGGAATGTACAATGACATAATTCCCTAAATTGCCCGCAAAACTCCTTTGACCATTGGACCTCTCCGAAGAACAAATTTTGACCCTCGCCCCGGACGAATCTTCAAAAAAATCCGGCAAAGACCTTGCTAACCCTGCCAAATGGGTGAGTAAGGGTATCAGCACACGAGCGCTCTGGGGCGAATGCCAGGGCAGCGGCAGCAAACCATACCAAACACAGATAGACCTGACCAATCTGGCATTCAAATGCTCTTGCCCCAGTCGTAAGTTCCCTTGCAAACATGGGCTGGGTCTTCTCCTGCTGTCCGCCCGTCAGCCGGCCCTCTTTCAACAGACCGAGGAACCCGCCTGGGTCAGCGAATGGCTGAACAAACGCATCGAAAAAGAGGAAAAAAAGATTGAGAAAAAAGAGGCGGCCGCTCCCGTCGACGAAGCCGCACAAGCGAAAAGACAACAGGCGCGACAGCAAAAAGTCGCCGATGGCATAACAGAGCTCCTGCTCTGGATAAAGGACCAGGTCCGTTCAGGCATCCATATTGCCCCTGCCAAAACCCCGGCGTGGTGGGAGAACATGGCCCGGCGTATGGTGGACGCGCAGGCCCCAGGCCTCGCCGGCATGATCCGCACGCTGGGTAATACCAATTTCTTCCGGGAAGGCTGGCAATCCGAATACATCGATCAACTGCTCCGCATATATCTGGTGAGCGAGGGCTACCAGCGCCTCGACCAACTCGATCCCGGACTTAAAGATGATATCAACAGCCACATAGGCTTCACGATTAACCAGGAAGAGTTGAAGGAAACCGAGGGGTCCCTGGACACCTGGCTCGTCCTGGGTAAACAGATCACGGAAGACGAGGGTCTTACTACAGAACGTTACTGGCTTTTTGGCACTACCACCCGGAAGTATGCCCTTATCCTTCAGTTCCTCGTAAGAGGGCAGGGGGCACAACTTTCCCTGACGCCAGGCCTGTTCATCCGGGCGGAACTGGTCTTCTTTCCTTCCGCGGCGCCCCTGCGCGCCCTGATCAAACGACAGGTACAGGCCGATGCGGCAGGAGAAGGTGAAGGGTTCGCCGATTGGCAACAGCTGACGGCCGCCACGGCAGCTACCGCCGGGATCCTGCCTTTCGCAAACGAACGTCCCTTTGTCGTCCAACGCCTGATACCCATCCGGCACGGCGGACAATGGTGGCTTAAAGACGATCGCCAAACGATGATGCCCGTAAAAGAAAACTTCCGCAAAATATGGAGAGTCCTCGCCCTGAGTGGGGGGCAGCCTTTGAATATGGCCCTCATCGGAAGAGAAAAGACATTCGAGCCCATTGGCGTATGGCATGACCACCAATACAAAATGATCTGACGATAACCATGACCTTCTGGAACGATATTCTGCACACTGCGCTGCTGGGCACCGATAAGACCGATATCTCACCGGCCGGGCTCGGCCCGGATCTGGCTCTACTGGCGGAACAGATCGGCAGCCAAACCTCCGATAAGGAAGAACGTTTCCTCCGGATAGCCGCCCTTGCTTTTAACTACCGACAGGCAGGCGCAACAGCCCTGGAAAGACCCGATGTGCAGCCAGACACAGCACCGCCCGAACAAAGACCCTATTGCTCTCCGGTAGCCATGCAGGCCCTCAGCGAGATCCTGGCGCAGGAACAATCCAAACTCCTGGAGCTCTGGCTAAATTGCTGCCGGGATAAAGGACAGCTGGCAAGACCCGATCTGCTGCCTGCACTGCTGGAAACAGGCGCAGATAAAAAACGCTTCCACAAAGACGTCCTTGCCTGCGGCGGCGAAAGGGCCCGCTGGCTGGCCCGCCTCAACCCGGACTGGTCCGTGTATAGCACACCCGAAACCTCCGATGAAGACATCTGGCAGACTGGCGGCCCCGAAGAACGCGGGAGCGTGCTGGCAAAGCTCTGCCATACAGACCCTGACAAAGCGCGGGAATGGCTGATGACCGCCTGGTCAAAGGAAGATGCGAATACCAGAGCCGCACTGCTTTCAACCTATAGCTCCACAACTGCAGACCTGCCGTTCCTTGAAAGCCTCCTTACAGACAAAAGCAAAAAAGTACGCGAAGTCGCCTTCCTCAAACTACAGGTGATACCAGCATCCAATCTCATACAACAATACAAGGAAGCCCTAAAAGCCAGACTGATCCTAAAAAAAGAAAAAGGCCTGCTGGGACTGACCTCGAAATTCGTGCTGTCTATACAACCACCGCCAGACGGAGAGGAGTTCCCCCCGCTGCTGGTCCAGTCCGGCATCGAAAAGCTCAGCAATAAGAAAGAGATGACAGACGAGGAATACATCTGTTTCCAGCTGATATCCTATATCTCTCCGGACTTTTACACCCCCCTCTGGCAAAAAAGCAAGGAGGAGATCATAACCCTTTTTACGGAAGACCCATTGGGCAAAAAACTATTGCCCGCACTCATCACCGCCATCGCCCGTCACCGCGATCACGAAAGCACCCGGCTCTTGCTAAGCCGCAACATTATTCATTCGGCGCTACTCGACCTTTTGCCGGAAGAAGACCAGGACCTCCAGGCTGAAAAACTTTTTGGATCCGCACCGGAAGAGGCGATGGTATACGCACAGGGTAAACAGAAAGAGTGGGGGCCCCTTCTGACCGAACAGGCTCTCCGCTTTGCGGCAAAAGACAATTATCGCTATAGCAAAGGCTGGGTCAATATGTACATCGATCGTATTCCAACAGGCGCCATTTCGCTGTTGCCAAAGATCCAACCCTTTCCGGACCTGTCCGGCTCATCCGCCGGCTGGCCGTCCATCAGCGAACACCTGCAAAAACTCCTTGAACTAAAAATACAGATCATTACGGCATTCAAATAAATCATTCAATCATGTCAAGCATTCTCCGTCAGCACGCCGAACAGCTCTTTGCCCTTGAACTGGAAGAACTGCAAAAGCAGGACTCCGGTCAGCGGCCACCCAACTGGAAACTGTCCCCGCAATCCGTGGTCGACTATCTCGTGGGCGCGAAATTGAAAAATGGTTTCGAAGTTTCTCCCAAATACATCGGCAACCGCCGCCTCATGGAGATCGCCGTAGCCACACTCACTACAGATCGCGCCCTGTTGCTCTATGGCCTCCCGGGCACCGCCAAAAGCTGGGTGTCCGAACATCTGTCCGCCGCCGTCAGCGGCGACTCCACCATGATCATCCAGGGTACGGCCGGCACCTCGGAAGAGGCCATTCGCTATGGCTGGAACTATGCCCGCCTCCTGGCGGAAGGTCCTTCGGAAAAAGCCTTGGTGGAGACACCCGTCATGCGCGCCATGAAAGAAGGAAAGATCGCCCGCATCGAGGAGCTGACCCGCATCGGCGCCGACGTACAGGATACGCTTATCACGATCTTGTCAGAAAAGACCCTCCCTATCCCGGAACTGAATACCGAAGTACAGGCCGTAAAAGGCTTTAACGTCATCGCCACAGCAAACAATCGGGATAAAGGCGTCAACGAGCTGAGCAGCGCCCTCAAACGCCGCTTTAACACCGTCATTCTCCCCGTCCCCGACTCTATCGAGGAAGAAATAGACATAGTACGCCGCCGCGTGGAAAGCTATGAAGCGGCGATGCAGCTGCCCGTCGAACCACCCGCCCTCCAGGAGATCCGGCGCATCGTCACCATCTTCCGTGAGCTGCGTAATGGCGTCACCCAGGACGGCAAGACAAAAATAAAAGTCCCCGGCGCTACGCTCAGCACGGCGGAAGCCATTTCGGTAGTCAACAACGGCCTGGCCATGGCCGCCTATTTCGGCGATGGCACCCTGAAGGCCGCCGACATTGCCGCCGGGATCATCGGCGCCGTTGTAAAAGACCCCGTCCAGGACGCCATCGTCTGGAAAGAATATCTGGAGACGGTGGTAAAGACACGCGACGATTGGAAAGACATTTACAGGGCCTGCCGGGATCTATAAACCTTTACGACAATGGCTATCCATATATTAGGCATACGACACCATGGACCCGGATCCGCCAGGAACGTAAAAAATTTCCTGGCTTCTATCAAGCCGGACATCGTCCTGGTGGAAGGCCCTCCCGAAGCTGACCCTCTTCTCAAATGGGTAGGTCACCAGGAGCTAAAACCTCCTGTGGCTATCCTATGCTACAGACCCGATGCCCCGCAACAATCCGTCTTTTATCCCTTCGCGGAATTCTCTCCCGAATGGCAGGCGATCCTTTACGCACAAACGCAGCCCATTCCCGTCCGCTTTATGGATCTTCCCATCGGACAGCAATTTGCGTTGGAGGCGCCAAAAGACGACGGGGAGGCCTCGACAGAAATACCTGCCGGTGACCCGGACCCATCTTCCGGAACAGATAAGCCCGCCATTGAGAACGCCGTAGCCGAAAATCCTGTCCCGCGTGCTACCATCGCCGACCTGGCAAAAGCCGCCGGTTTTGACAACGATGAAAAATGGTGGGATCATATGTTCGAGAACAGGGCTGGAGAAGCGCCCGTATTCGACGCGGTGTCCGAAGCCATGCAGGCCCTTCGCGAAGACCACCTGTCAACGGACAGGCTGGAAAAATGCCGCGAAGCCTATATGCGTCGCTGTATCCGCCAGGCCGAAAGAGAGATGTTCCAGAACATCGCCGTCATCTGCGGCGCCTGGCATGCGCCGGCGCTCGCTAACATGCCCCCAAGGAAAGAGGATGACGCGCTGCTGAAAGATCTCCCAAAAGTAAAGATCGACACCACCTGGATACCCTGGACGTTTCAACGCCTCAGCTTCGCCAGTGGTTACGGGGCCGGTATCACCTCTCCTGGCTGGTATGACCATATCTGGCGTTACCCCGAAGACAATGGCATCCGCTGGATGGCCAAGGTCGCAAGCCTTTTCCGGGAACAACAGATGGATACCTCTGTGGCCCATGTCATGGAAGCCGTCCGCCTGGCAAACGCCCTCGCAGCCCTCCGTCACCTGCCAAAGGCGGGTCTGGAAGAGCTGAACGAAGCTACACTCAGCGTTCTTTGTAATGGAGAGCCCATCCTCCTGGACCTTATCCGAAGAAAACTCATCGTAAGCGACAGGATAGGGGATACCCCCGCCGATATACCCAAGCCGCCCTTGCAGATGGACCTGGAAAAGCTCCAGAAAAGACTGCGTCTGCCCGCCACGGCTGATTGGAAAGACTATACATTGGACCTTCGTAAGGACACGGATCTGGAAAGGAGCATCCTTCTTCACCGTCTCCGGCTGCTGGACATCCCTTGGGGACAGCAACAGACTACTGCCGGTAAAGGCACATTCAAGGAACAATGGCGTCTGCAATGGGATCCCGGCTTTTCCATCGACATCATCGAAAAAGGCAGCTATGGCAACTCCGTTGAAGAGGCCGCCAACGCCTTCGTTATAAAAAAGGCCGAAGGGTCCGCTTCGCTAAAGGAAGTGACGGGCCTTCTCGCCGGCGCCTTACCCGCGGAATTATCCAGGGCCATCGATGGCCTGATCCTCCTGGTAAACAACCTCGCCGTAGCCGGCACGGATATCCTCCAGTTGATGGAAGCCTTGCCTGAGCTGGTAAATGTCAGCCGCTACGGCAACGTCCGCAAGACAGACGCCGATCAGGTACTGAGCATCGTGGACAGCATGACGGCCCGCATCTGTATCAGTCTGCCCGCTGCCGCCACCGGCATCGACGACGAAGCCGCGGCACACCTCCATACCCTTGTCACCGCGCTCAATGAAGCCCTCTCCCTGCTGCAAAACGAGCCCTTAACCCTCCAATGGCAACAGACCTTACAGATAATGGCGGCATCCGCCCATACAGTGCCGCTGATGGCCGGCTACGCCACCCGTATGCTGGCAGACCGCCGTTTGCTGGCAGGCCCTGACCTGGTAAAAGCCTTTCATTATGCCATGTCCGCCGCCGTTGCACCTGCTGCTGCCGCTGCCTGGCTGGAAGGTTTTCTGACAGGTTCCGGCTCGCTGCTCCTGGTGGATGAAGAACTGTACGGCGTTGTCAATTCATGGATAAATGAACTGGACGGCGCCACTTTCACCGAAGTCCTGCCGCTATTGAGAAGAAGCTTTAGCCATTTCTCTCCACCGGAAAGACGCAGACTGGGAGAAAAGGCAAGGACAGGAGGCGGAAGTCCGGTGACAACGATTATAGCAGCGGGCTTCGACACGGCAAAAGCCCGGCTGGGCATCCCCGTTGTTCTACAGCTGCTGGGGCTGACGACAGAGGTCCACACACAAACCTTAAACGATGGAAATCATGAGTGACGAGCTGCTGCGCCGATGGCGCCTGATACTGGGTGGCCAGGCCAATGACGGGACGGGTATAAGACTCGAAGGCGCCGATCAACAGATGGATGGCGCGCTGGAAGCGCTGTATGACAGCGATCGCAAAGCCGGGCTGGGGCCCTCTTCTCCCAACGTAGCCCGTTGGCTGGGAGACATCCGGACCTTCTTCCCATCCTCTGTCGTACAGGTGATGCAAAAGGACGCACTGCAACGGCTGGACCTTACCCGGATGCTGCTGGAAAAAGAAATGCTGGAGAACATCGAGCCCGATGTCCACCTGGTGGCCTCCCTGATGACCCTTAGTCATGTTATCCCGGAGAAGACCAGGGACACAGCGCGACAGGTGGTGAGAAAAGTAGTGGATGAGCTCATGCGCAAGCTGGCCCAACCCACCCGGCAGGCTATCACAGGCAGCCTCAACCGCAGCGCCCGTAACCGCCGTCCCCGCCATAACGAGATCAACTGGCCCGCCACGATCAAAAAGAACCTCAAACACTATCAGCCCGATTATAAGACCATCATCCCGGAAGAAAAGGTTGGCTACGGCCGTAAACGTTCTTCGCTAAAAGACATCGTCCTTTGTCTCGATCAGAGCGGGTCCATGGGCGCCTCGGTCGTATACTCCGGCATATTCGGGTCTGTCATGGCCTCCATTCCCGCCGTCAAAACAAAAATGGTGGTATTTGACACCGCCGTTGCCGACCTGACGGAAGAGCTCTCCGATCCTGTAGAGCTCCTTTTTGGCGTACAGCTGGGCGGAGGGACGGATATCCATGCGGCGCTTACTTATTGCCGGCAGATCATAACCCGTCCTTCGGATACTGTCCTGGTCCTGATAACTGACCTTTACGAGGGCGGAGATGAGGCCGGTATGCGCAAACGTGCCGCCGAACTGGTAGCCTCCGGCGTACAGCTCATCGTGCTCCTGGCCCTCAATGACAACGGCGCACCGGGTTACGATCAGCGAAATGCTCAATACCTGTCGGACCTGGGCGTACCCGTATTCGCCTGCACTCCCGATAAATTTCCCGACCTGATGGCAGCCGCCCTCAGCAAACAGGACATCGCCCTCTGGGCGGCAAAAGAAGATCTTGTCTTAAAAAAGTAAAACGACCCCATGGCCTTTACCCCCGAACAAGTAGCAGCAACCCTTGGCGCCAACTACGACCTGGTCACAGACTTTCTTACAGGGAAAACCTCCACTCTGCATGGCATCCATCAGGGACACGGCAACCAGGACTATTCCCTTTTGATCGGGCTGCTAAGCCCGTTGGACCCACCCACCTCCAATGACCAGCTGGTGCTGAATGTCCTGTTGCATCCCAACATTTTTCCCTTTGTACAGTTCCAGGTGCTGCCCCACCTGATGAATAATTGCATCACTATAAATACTCAGTCGCTGATCCAATTCACGCTAGGTATCTTCCAGTCGGTGGGCATGACCGCTGCAGAGCTGTATAGCTATCTTGTCTCGGTTATGCGCAATATGTCCCTTGAGGAATGGGAGGCCATTCCCACCGCTTCACCCCTTAAAGAGTTCCTGGCGGCTAATATTCCATCCACAGCCGGCCGGCTCATAAACCCGAATTCTAATAACGCTCATCTTTTCGGATACTATGTAGGTCATGACTTCAGCCCCATCGCCTTCCTTCTGGTGGAAGAACATCGCCCCATGCTGTTGACTGCATGTATAAAAGGATGGTTTTCCCACGACGATTCAAAAACCATCGCCTTCCTGAACGCCTACAAGGAAGGAGCCTACCTGCACGTCCTGGAACAGATGATGACAGACCAGCCTTTATCCGAGCTGGAATACCAGGCACAGCTGGCTGTAGCCATCCGCTTTTTCTTTCTCGATAAAACGCAACACCGGGAACCCGTCCTTAGGAGCGCCGAAAACTATCTCCGGTACTGGAGATCGCTCACAGGACAGAAATACGAATCCCGTCTGCAAGTCCCGGAATTGATAGGAGACGGTTACACCTATAACCCATATACTGTAGTCGCGTGGTTCCTTCTTCTACAATATGATACACACCGCGCCGTGACCCTCGCCGGAGAATGGCTCGCCGCCCAATTCCCGGTCCACGAAGATTCCCTGGATCTTTTCCGTCTATACGCAGGTCAGGAAGCATTGCCCCTTCTGTTATCGGCGGCGACATTGGAGGCTGCGTCTATAGATTTTCGGAAAATGACTATTAATATCCTGAGCGCTTATTATACTCTGGCTGATTACGCAATAGTCTTCTGGCAACTCGTCGGCAACAAGTCCAAGCTCCTGCGCGATCACGTGATCCCCATCCTCGCAGAAAAAGACCCCGATGCCGAAAAAAAGGCCATCCCGCTGTTGCAACATAAAAAAGCAGAGATGCGGGTATCCGCCGCCACCATGCTCACCCTCATAGCCACCCCCACGGCAAAAGCCGCCATGGCAGATACGCTGAATAAAGAAACCAACGACAACGCCCGGGACATCCTCCTGGAAACCCTGGCTGACAGCCTTCCCGAACAAGGAGATAGATCCTATGTCGATACACTCATCGCCGCCGCTGACACGAGAGGCAAGCTCGGCAAACCCTCACCCGTCATCCCGGATGAAAATACACTCCCGGAATTATTCTATACCACCGGCGAAAAATTGGATATCCCCGCCATCCGCTTCCTGCTCTATAGGATGAGCCGCTGTAAAAGTTTTAATTCGGATATCGAAGCCCGTTATCTCATCCGTCTCGTGGACAAAACAAGTTCCGCTCCTTTCGCCGACGCCCTGTTAAAGACCTTCCTGGACAGACAAACGGCGTCGGAAGAAAAATATCTTATGTTCCTCGCCGCCATTCTGGGTAACGAAGACACCGCAGCAGCCATTCGTCATCTCATCGACAATTGGATAAATATCGCCCGTTTTAAAATGGCGGAATACGGCGTCGGCGCCCTGGCCATACAAGGTAGCGATAAAGCCCTCCGATGGGTGGAATGGTACAGCCGCAAATACGCGACAAAAAAAGCCAATGTCGGCGCCGCCGCAACAGCCGCGCTGGAAGCAGCCGCCACGGAATTAGGCATCACGACCTATGAACTGGGGGACAGGGTCGTTCCCGATCTCGGCTTTGATGGGTTGTTTCGTCACTTCGTGGCGGGAGATACCTCCTGTCGCGCATTCATCGACAGCAAGTTCAAGCTGGCTTTTTTTGACGAGAACGACAAAAAATTAAAGGCGATCCCCGCCAGTGCACCGGAAGAACTAAAACAGGAATTTAAAAACATTACAAAGGAAGTAAAAGACATCGTAAAAAGCCAGTCGCCCCGGCTGGAATATTATCTCGTCATTCAACGCAGATGGGGTCTGGCGCAATGGCAAAAATTCTTCCTGAACAATCCGGTCATGTTCATCTATGCCACCCGCCTGCTCTGGGGCGTCTATAAAGATCAGGCCGAATCCCCGGATATCACTTTCTACTGCGACGAAGACACCACCTTGCTGGACCTGGGGGATGAAGAGCTGATGCCACAGCCGGAATGGACCATCGGTATCGTACACCCTTCACAGCTTGACCCCTCCGCTCTCCGAGCCTGGCAGGAAAAATTCTTTGACAAGGCTGTCGAAGCCGTATTCCCTCAGCTGGACAGAGGACAGGTGGACCTGGAAGGCCTGGACCTTTCAAAGACCATCGTCCGCAAATTTGACGGACGCCGGACACAGACAGGATCCATCAGAAGCACCCTCGACAGACGGGGCTGGCGTCCGGGACCTACAGGCGACGGCGGGATGATCGGCACCTACCATCTCCTCCACGATGCAAAAAAACTGGAGGCCATACTGGAACTGGAAGGGGTAGGGGCCGGATTCGGCTGGACAGGTAACGAAAAGATAGGAAGACTCTATTTCGCCCGTAGGGATGATCCGAGGAAAAAATGGTGGCATTATCCCAAGGATGAGACGGACCCCCTGCTGATCCCGCTGAAAGAGATACCCACTTTATTCCTGCATGAGATATTGGCTGCCATAGACGCGATAAAACCCGCGCCGGCCGTCTGATTGCCGGCATGGCATGAGGCTCAATGCTTTTTCAACAGCTCCAGCAGCTGCCGGTCAAGCTTATGCCCATACCAGTCCTCATATACCACATCTTCCCTGCCGGAATCCAATAATCCAAAATCACCGATGAAATTCCAGGCCGCAAATCCTATCTGATGCCCGGAAAGAATATCCAGCACGTCGGAGAACCATGAGATAAAGACAGGATGGGGCGTTTTTTTCCAGGCGCCGCATTCACCACAATGTACGCCAACACCTTTCTGTACGAGCTCGATCCAGGGCTGATAATATTTCTCCAGCATCGGCCGGCTGAGATATTGATTCCCCACCTGCCCCGGCCACAAGGGTTCCGGGAGATGATCCGGGTCCTTATTCGCCCAGGGCGCTTTGTAATGAGAGATAGCATGCGGATAATACCCCCGGCAGCTTTGCGCAATGTTCAGGTCTATCAGCTCCGGGGTCACATTGTTGCCCACGCTGTTGCCGTCCGCGATCACCAGGTGATCGGGGTTCTCTTTCCGGATGGCTTCTACAGCCGCTTTCGCTACCTTCCTGTACACATCTCCGGGCACCGGACCCGACCTGGAATGCTGATCGTTCATGTCCTCCCGCATGCTGGGTTCGTTCAACAGATCGAAACTGATCTTTTTCCGGGAAACATCCTTGTATATCCTCGCCCACATATTCCAGTGAAAACAAAATGCATCCAGGGCCTCCTGGTCCTTCCATAAATTGAACGGTTCATGAAAACCCGCATTGATACAATACCCCGGCGCCCTGTGCAGGTTGAGACAAACATGCATGTCATACTTATGCGCCATCGCTACCAGCGTCTGTATTTTCTCCACCTGCTGCTTGCTTACATTATTAACCTCACCTGCTGTAATATCCCTGTCTCCATCAAAAGCCAAATAATACGGATAAGCCATCGGTAATCTTACAAAATCAAACCCCCAGTCCCGCATCCATTTGAAATGTTCTTCGGTTGTCGGCCGGCGGGAGGCCGAAGGATCCGGCAAATAAAAATCCAGCAAATTGAATCCCTTCCACTTTGGCAGTTTGTTCACCGGTCTGACAGATCCGGCGCCGGCAGCGCCCAACGCCATCTTTTCCGCCAGCGATAATCCCGCGGCGATGATCCCGGTATGTTTGAGGAAAGATCTGCGATGCATAACGATCTCGTTTATCCCTGTAATCTAGCTTATTTTTCCTACTTCGCACAAGTTAACTAACAGTTAAAAAATAACTTTCTTATGGCATAGTAATTGTCTCCTATCATAGGTATCTTTTTACACCTGACTAAAATACTATAGCCATGGAAAGGATAAAAAGAATGCGCATGGTGTTTTGCAAATACTTGCATATCCTTGCAAAAGAAAAGAACTTTAGCATCGATGATATTGTAAAAAAGACAAATAAATCGTATACTGAAGTAAAGAGGATCCTGGAAGGTCTGGTATCCCCTTCTTTTGATGACCTGTTGTTAATTGCCGACGTGTTGAACATAAACGTAACACTCACGGCAGAGATACCGCTGGGACACAAAAAGATCATGAAGACTATTCCTGTTATCCCGCGATCACCAAAACAAAAAGATAATTGACGACCACTACATATATCGAGACTGACCGCCTGTTGCTGCGCAGCTGGCAGTCGTCCGATCAGGAGCCTTACATACAAATGAACCAGGACCCGGAGGTGAGAAAATATTTTCCCGCCCTGCTGAGCAGGGAGGAGTCGCTGGCGCATATCGGTGTTATCAACAAACATATCCGTACATACGGGTATGGCCTGTTTGCCGTCGAATTAAAGGCAACCCATGATCTCATTGGCTTTATCGGCTTCTCTCATCCTGGTTTTAATAGTCATTTCACCCCCTGCGTCGAGATAGGATGGCGGCTCGCCACACCCTTTTGGGGACAGGGCCTGGCGACAGAAGGCGCCGCCGCATGTCTGGATGCCGGCTTCCAAAAATGGGCGTTGACCGACATCTATTCCTTTACCTCCGTTCATAACCAGCCTTCCGAAAAAGTGATGATCCGCATCGGCATGACCCGGCAGGGAACTTTTGCTCACCCCTCCATTCCGGCGGATAACTGGCTATGCGAACACGTCCTCTATAAGATCTCTAACCCTGTCTCCAAAACCGCCAAATCATAATTTCCACCTAAATGCCATGTTTATCCCCATCGGGGATTTTCTTATCCGTTTGTTTCGGTAGAATCCATAATTTACGCCGTTTAACTAAGGAATATAGATGTCGACTCCGGATATATCCTATTTATTTGAATCCGCTCCCGCCGTGCAGATCGTCCGTATGCGGAATGCACACTGGGTGATCCCCTTCCTTTTCAAAGCTTTCAAGACAGAAAATATCCTGTCTCTTCCCGAACCTGCTCTCATCAGCCTCCTGGCCGAAGAGCTCCGCAACCACTCGGAAGGCACCGAAGACCTGGAAGAAGCCCGTATTGAATTTGGAGAGGATGAAGAAAGCCGCGCCCGGAAATATCTGCTCAACTGGGTACAACGCCGGCTCCTCCAGGATTTTCCTGATGCCGAAGCCGTCACTCAATACCAGCTCAGCGCACATACCGAAAAACTCTTCCAGTGGCTGCAGTCGCTGGAGAAAAGACAGTTCGTAGGCACCGAAAGCCGTTTCCGCTTCCTCTTCCAGACCCTGCGCGAAATGGTGGAATACACAGAGGACAATGCAGCCAAAAGGCTGGAAGAATTAAAGAACCGCAAGGCGGAAATAGATAAGGAGATCCGTCGGATAGAGATGGGGTTCGCTCCTGAAATATTTACTAATGCCCAGCTCCGTGAAAGACTGGATTGGTTCACCCGTCTGAGCCATGAATTGCTCAGCGACTTCCGGGAAGTAGAGGATAATTTCAAATACATCCACCGTCATATCGTCGAACAGCACACAAAAGCAGAGGTCCACAAAGGAGCCATCGTCGGATACGCTTTCGAAGCTTACGACGCCCTTCGCAAAAGCGATCAGGGAAAAAGCTTTTATGCCTTCTGGGATTTCCTGGTTTCCCGCGCCGGACAGGAAGAATGGCGCGAGCTCACAGAACAGTTGCTCCTGCTGTTGCAGGACAGGGGTATTGACGGGGACGGGGACTTTGTACAGAATATCAAATCCCTGCTCCTCCAGCAAGGTCGCAGCGTATACGACTCCAACGACAGGATGGCTGAAAAGCTCAGCCGCATCATCACAGAAAAAGAGATCGCCCGGCATCGTCGCCTGCGACAGCAGATCGGCAGCATCAAGGAACTCGTCTTCCAGTTCATGGACGAAGCCCCTCCTCCCTGCGGCTTACAGCTGCAGGAACCCACGGCCATAAAAATGAACATGGAAAGACGGCTGAACCTCACGGAGAAACAGGCGCCCGGCATCGTACGTCAGCCTTCCAACGCCAAGGAAAAGGTAGAGGATCTGCTCCGGTTCAACAGACTTCTAAACACCACCCATATCGATAGAAAAAAACTCTGGCAGAACGTGGAGAACGCCCTCCGCAAAAGGACGACCGCCACACTCTCCGAGATCATCGAAACCACAGGTCTGGAACACGGCGTGGCTGAAGTGGTAAGTTATTTCAGCTTTCTCCGCGAAAAAGCCTCCCGGGTACAAGCTATGCAGGAGATCACCGAACTCATACCCCTGGACGAGGACAGGACCAGGTTTATTGAAGTACCCTATCTGCTATTCAGCAAATAAATCGACAAACAATGCCTGACAAACATACCATATTACCGTACACGCCGGTGCTTATAAAGCTCCTCAAAGGCCCCGTAGAATACCTGGAAAAAGGCGCCTGGGAACAGCTGTTGCAATACCAGGTCGAATTGACCCGATTCCTCCAACAACTGGGGCTCGTCCTGGTACTGGAAAAAGACGACGGTTACGCCTACCTGGAACAGATGCGTCTCGACGAAGAGGAGAATGTAGCCGGCTGGGTCCGGCGCGTCCAGCTGGGCTATGAAGAGAGTATCCTGCTGGTCCTGCTGAGGGATATGATGGCGGAATTCGAAGTAGGGGACGCTGGCGCGCGGGAGCTGATAAAAAAAAGACGGGAGATCAAGGAATACGCAGAACTCTTCTTTAAGGAGAACCCCAGCCGGGTAAAGTTCATACGCGACCTGGACAGGCTCATCGATCGCGTGGAAGAGCTGGACTTCATAGAAAAGATCGAGCAGGCCGACCTGTCTGACGAAGAGAAATTCCGTATCAAAAAGATCATAAAAGCAAGAGTTGACCACGAGATCCTTGAAAACTTTAAAAACCAATTGACGCAATATGCAACTGGGCGTATTTAGTACCGACGAGGCCAAATCAGGTTTTCGTTTGCAATACATGGAGATCTTCAACTGGGGTACCTTCGACGAGCATGTGTGGAAGATACAGCCGGTAGGGGAAACCTCGCTGCTCACCGGCGCCAACGGCAGCGGCAAGACCACTTTCGTAGATGCCCTCCTCACCTTGATCGTGCCCGAAAAAAAACACCGTTTTTATAATCAATCCTCCGGCAGCGAAAAAAAAGGCGATCGGACCGAGGAAACCTATGTCCTCGGCGGTTACGGCACGATGAACACCGGAGAGGCCCAAACCAGTAAAACCCTCTATCTCCGGGAGAATAAGGATCAAGCCTATAGCATCCTGCTGGCGCATTTCTCCAACGAAGCTGAACAATATGTCACGCTTTTCCAAGTACGCTGGTTCAGCGGTTCGGAGATGAAAAGGGTCTTTGCCATCGCTCATAAACCTCTTCATATCGAGAACGACTTCCGCCCTTTTGATCTCAACGGCGCCTGGCGCCGCCGCATCGATCAGCAATACAACAAAGGCAGCCGCAAACAGGTGGAGTGGTTCGACGCTGCCAGCCGCTATGCCCAACGGCTGGTGGAAGTATTGGGTATGCAAAGCATGCAGGCCCTCAGCCTTTTTAATCAGACCATGGGTATCAAAGTGCTGGGCGAGCTAAACGAGTTCATCCGCACCAATATGCTGGAGCCAAAGAATATGGAACAGGAGTTCCAGGAGCTGAAAAAACACCTGTCCACCCTCTCCGATGCCCAGCGCAACATCGAAAAGTCGGAAGAACAGATCCGCCTTCTCCAACCATTGGAAAAACATTCCCGGGCTTTCCAGACAGGCTCAGATCAGCTGCGGCTGGTCCGCCAGGAGCTAGATACCGTAAAAGTCTGGAATAGCTATACAAAATACCACCTGCTGGACGAAGCCATCCGGAACAAAGAGAAAGAAACCCGGGACTTACGCGACACCCTCGACGCACTCCGCGAAAAGATCGCCGGCTTGCAGGAAGAAGAAAGACAGACACGCAACCAGCTGGAACAAAACAAGGCCGGACAACGCCTGCAGCAGCTGGAAAAAGACCTGCAGGTCCTGGAAAAGGAATATAAAGAGGCGGAAGCAGGGTTGCGACAATTCACGGACTGGGGCGTCGCGCTTCATCTGCCCGAAACCCATCCCGGCGATGAGACAGCTTACCAACGTATAAAAAAGGAGGCAGATCGGATGGAGAAGAGACTGGCAGGTGACCTCCGGAACAATGACGAAGACCTCTATCAGGCCCAGGGACAGCTGGAAAAGTTCCGCAAGGAAAAGGACGGCATCGAAGCAGAACTAAATATCCTCCTGGAGAACAAGAACAATATTCCAGGTCACCTCATCCGTCTTCGCCGGGATATCTGCCAGGGTCTGAAGCTGGAAGAGCACGAACTGCCCTTCGCCGGCGAGCTCATGCAAATCAGCGCAACCCAAACAGACTGGCAGCCGGCCCTGGAAAAACTTTTGTATCCGCTCTCCACCCGTCTGCTGGTGCCGGACAAACAATACAAAAAGGTCAACAAATACGTCAACAACACCAACCTTGGGGGCCGTCTGGTATACAACCATGTAAAAGATATCGCGCTCAAACAGTTCGCCGACAAAGACACCGTATGGCATAAACTGGAATTCCATCCCGAACACCCCCTGAGCGCCTGGGTAAGCCAGCAGGTCATACAACAATACAATTACAGTTGCGTAGACAACGAAAAAGCCCTCGAACGTTATGAAAAAGCCATTACGCTCAACGGTCTTGTAAAAAATCGCGACCGGCATGAAAAGGACGACCGGCCGGAGCGCAACGACCCCAGCCGTTATGCCATGGGATGGAACAACGAAAAAAAGAAAGTAGCGCTTCAGGATAGAAGAGCAAAGCTGGTCAGCTCTATAGATCAGTCGGAAGAAGCCCGCCAGCGGGCGGAGAACAAACGGCGCAGGCTGCAGGAACAGGTTTTCGCTGTCAAACGTATACTGGAACATTCCGGGTTCGGCCAGATCAACACAGCACGTATACAACGGGATATATACAGCGCCGAAGAGCAAATGACCCAGCTTAAGAAAAGCAGCGATAGCCTGAAAACCCTTACGCAACAGCTGGAAACGATCCGCACCGCTATCACAGCCGGCGAGTCGGCAAGAGATGAATTCATCGGTAAAATAAGGTTGGGTGAGAATTCCCTTGAACAGATGGAGAAAGATCGCCTGGAACGAAAACCTCTTTTAGACCTGTTGACCGACAACGACCGGGAACAGCTCCTGCAGTTCCAGCAAAAACATGCCGGGGAATTGACTGGCATCAGCCTGGAGAATATAGATGCCGTATGCCGCCGCCTCACGGAAGAGGCGGAGAACAGCGTCCGCCAGCTGGAAGATACTGTCCAACGGGAAGGACGGGAGCTCGACCGTGCCATGATGCGTGTCAAGAACCCCTCCCCCGAGATCATGCAGCGCTTTACCGACTGGATTGCCGATGTCCAGCAACTGCCCGGCGAGAGGGAATATGCCGATGAATACCTGGAGTGGCTGAACAAACTGCAAACAGAAAACCTTCCGCGCTATAAAAAAGACTTCGAACGGCTGTTGCACGATACCGCCGTAATAAAAATGGGCGTTCTGAATGAAGAGCTGGAAAGCTGGGAAAGAAAGATAAAGAACAGTATTATCACACTCAACGGCTCGCTGTCGGGTATCAATTTCAACAGACTTCCCGACACCTATATTCAATTAGGTATCCGGCCTGTTGCCGATACGACGATCAAAGAGTTCAGGCACAAGTTGTTGAATGCGCTGCCACAGGCCGCCGACTGGCAGCAGAACAGCTTTGAAGAAAAAGCCCTGCATTTTTCACAGAATGTACAATCCCTTATCAGAGCCCTCGATGAAAGCGACTCCTACAGGGCGCGGGTATTGGACGTACGCAATTGGTTCGAATTCTGGGCTGATGAGAAATTCAGGGAAACGCACGAGCTGAAAAAGACCTATCGTCAGATGGGCCAGCTGTCAGGAGGTGAAAAAGCCCAGCTGACCTACACCATCCTTTGCAGCGCCATCGCCTATCAGTTCGGCATCACCCGGGAGGGCCGCAATGCAAAAAGCCTCCGTTTTATTGCTGTGGATGAAAGCTTTAGCAACCAGGATGAGGAAAAGGCGACGTATCTGATGGAGCTTTGCAAACAGCTCCACCTTCAGCTGCTGGTGGTGACTCCCAGCGATAAGATCCAGATCGTGGAGGATTTTATCGCCCATGTCCATCTCGTCCAGCGGGTGAACAGCAGACACAGTATTCTTTTCAATATGACAAAGAAGGAGTTGAAGGAAAGGCGAGAGGTTGTTTTGAATGATTGATTACCGTCATTTGTTAAAAAATATGCGCTGCCGCTGAATTTGATTAATTTTAATCAATGAGGCTCGCCGTCCTTTTTACCATTGTGTTCCTGGCTTCAACACGCCTGCTTGCCCAGGCGCCTGTTGATTCCACATTCTCATTGCTGTTCAATGGCGGCGTCAGCTTCACCCATGCCAACGATCCCCATATCAATCGCTGGCTGGCCAAATACGGTTATCCCACGGAACCACATGTTCCATCCAGCCTTCATTTTGAGCTAAGCGCCATGCCCGTGAACTCCCGGCAGATGTATTCCGTCCGGGTATCTGTCATAAACTCCGGGAAGAACCTTACCTCCTTCAACCTGCTGTTGGGCATGTACACCGCACTGATAAAGGATCCCAAATTTCTTCTGATGGCCGGCGCGGGCGTAGGTTTCCATAGGGACATCATCGCGCTCAACGGGGATATGCCGCCGGAATACAAACAACTCGCCGCCCGTTATAACAAACCATTGGGTCTTCGCAGGGGCGGTTGCCTCATTGAGCCGGCACTCAGAGCGTTCTGGTTCCCGGTCAATATCCACCAGTTACAGCTGGGACTCTTCGCCGGCGTAGGTGTCGATATGGACTTCAATTCCAGATGGCGCCTGGGCTATTTCGACAATAGCAAGGGTAAAGCCAGCCATTTCAAACGGTTGACAAAACCCTCGGATCAGCAACGGGTCAGCGAATACGGATTGGCCTACAATGCAGGTCTGTCCCTCCGTCTTCATCTGCTATAGCGCCTTTTTCTACCCTCGGCCAGCGTCATCCGGCGGTGGTATCGTCTTCCAATAGTGGACTGCATGATCGACCAGTATCTTTGAGGAGATCATCATAGCCTCTCCAATCCCGATCGGAAATTTTTTGACTACTTTTTCTTTTTGCAATCTTTCTCCTATAGGCAGAAAGTGTCTTGAATCTATCAACGCGGGCTCTTTATAGACTTTCCATATACGCCTCCCGGCTTCCATAATGGGTGATCCCTGGATATTTTTCGGTCTTTCAGGCCATGCGCGCTGTTCTGCAAGGTGCAGCATGGTGCAAACATCAAACGCGACTCCAAGCAATAGAATTTGAGCATCTTCAGCATACAGTTTTCCCAGTGGTGAAGTTTCTCCCAGCGGGTCTTCGATAAAATGGTCAGCTACAATTTTATCAGCAAGTATACCCACCGCGGAAAATGAACAGGTCGGATGAAGACTACGTTTAACACCCGGCCAGGTACGGAAAAGTTCCGCCACCGCACCCATATCTTTTGTCGGGGATATAGCAGGATCATATGCCGGCATTTCATTACGTATTGTATCAATCCAGTTAGCAGGTACTGGCGGCATGACCCATCCGGCAGGGTCGGTTAAATAGTTGGTATGGGAAGGCATGACTAACGTTCCTTCCGGACCAATAGCATCCGTAAGCGCTTGAATAACCCCTATAGGACCACCGGCAATCCAACCCAAATTATTCATAGAAGTATGAACGAGCACACACGTTCCTGTCTTCAATCCTCCATCACGTAGCTGCCTGGCGAGGCTTGCGCGCGTAGAAGGGACATGACGTTCCGAGATCAGATCTTTTTCGCTCATAAAAAAAGGGATTGCTTACCTGATGAGACAAAAATACAGTAAAAAAGTAGCCCCCATGGAAATGGGGGCCCCTGTAACTATTAACTATTAACACCTTTGAGTAACCCGGATACATCGCTGTATCCTTCTATAAAAAACGCTCTTTATTACATGCGATTGATCAACAGCTTGCTGCTTTCATGCATCCCATCCTGGGACGAAACATACAGGACATACCATCCCGATGCGGCCTGCTGTAAGGGAAAGGTCACCGTGGTGCCGGCCCCGCCAGACACACTCTTTTCCTGCAACACCACACCAGCCTGGTTGATAAGACGCACCGTTACCATGCCTGACCGGGTGCCGCCCAGCGTCACATTCACGTAATCCCGGGCCGGGTTGGGGTAGAAGCTGATATGATTGATCACCGAACCCTGCAATACCTTCACTTCACTGTATACGGCACTGCCATCAAGATCCACCATCTTCAGACGATAGTAGTTCGTGCCGGTCAACATCTTGCCGTCCGTATATGAATAATCCGTAGGTAAAGAAGCATTCCCCTTGGCCTGAACCGTTGCTATCGTATTCCAACCGCTTCCGTCCGCACTGCGTTCGATCTCAAATCGGCTGGAATTTGTTTCCATCTTCGTCTCCCAGCTCAGCGCCGCCGTTCCATCATTATTGTTTTGGACAGAAAACCCGGATAGGATCACCGGTAAAGAACCTCCCGGTATGACACCCGATGTGGACAGCGTGGCAGGGCCATACAGCGAGGGGTTCGAACATGCATGCTGACCATTGCCGCCACAGTTCATCGTGCTGTTGGATGTAGAGTAGGATTTAGACAAATTTGCATTCGTGCTGTGCGCAGGAGTAGCATAGTAATTCGCCCAGTTGTAATACACATTATTATTGTTGCTTACGACAATGCTGGAAAGACCGTAGAGGTCCACCGTGGGTCCGCTGACCGTAAACGCGGCATTACTGGTCCTGCTGCCATCGCCGATAGCGATCTTGCTTGTGCTGGATAAGTTGATCTGTGTGCTTGAGCCGCCCGTGGAATACATCGTGGCGTTATCATACAGGTTCACGTTGCTGCTGACCAGATCCACCTGGTAACTGGTGTTGAAATAAGATCCGTTGTAAAAGGTGAAGGTGCTGCCCGTCAACGCCAGAGGAGCATTGACAATGACCTTACCGTTATTACCATAGATATTAAAATTGACCTGCTTAAAATTGGTAGTGACCACACTGCTGCCCGTATATTGGATATTCAGGGTCTGATCCGTCATGGATATATTTCCACCCTGGAAAGTGCAGTTCTGACAAGAAAAAGACCCGTCGATCGTCAGTGTCACCCCGGAAGAGATGACAATAGTACAATTGGCGCAGGTATTCGGAAGTACGGCAGACCAATTCTTGTTGGAAGTGATCGTATAGGTCGTTTGTCCGTGGACAATGTTAAGGGTCAGGGTAAAAAGAACGATAATGTAAAACTTCAAATTCATACGAGTACTTATAAAGGGGTTCGCTAAACGTATTGCCAAGCGAATGCCACTATTATAAATACTTGTATATCAAAGAGAAGTCAACAATTCATTTGAGAGAACATTTCCATAATCTGGAAAATATTACAAGAATTGGAATTTTTCCTTTTTTGGGTTACTCCTTGCCCCGGCGGGTTACGGTTTCGCTGATCAGCTCCGCCACAAGGGATGTCCAGCCGGTCTGGTGACTGGCTCCCAGCCCATGACAGTTGTCCCCATGAAAATATTCGTAAAAAAGGACGAGGTGCCTGTTCCCAGGCCGTTGATAAAACCAATTGTATTTGCCATGTAATGGCCGCTGCCCTGAGACAGTCACATCAAAAAGGCTGACTACCCGACATGTCAGCTCATCAGCCACTTGTTCCAGGTTCAGCTGTTTGCCGGATCCCACTGGGTATTCCACCAGCAACGTATCTCCATAGAACTTGCCATATCTGCGGATAGACTGTATGATAAGATAATTGATCGGTATCCACACAGGCCCTCGCCAATTGGAGTTACCCCCAAAAAAATCCGAGGTGCTGTCTCCCGGGTCATATTTGATGTGGTAGTCAACACCGCCAATATTGATCGTGTAAGGATGTTGCTCATGATACTTGGATAAGGCCCTTATTCCGCCGGAGGAGAGGAACTCCGCTTCATTCAGCAGCCGCGCCAGCAGATAGATCAATCTTTTCTGTGGCACCAGCGAAAGAAGTATCTGTTCTCCGTCGCTATGCTCCTCGTTGGGCCAATAGCGTTTGTTCTTCAGGCGGTAGTTTTCAAACCAGTTGATGCGTTTTTTAAAGTCCGTCAGTTTTGCAAGCGTTTTCTTCTCGATAATGGATACGGCAAACAACGTGGTCAACCCCACGATGGACTGGATACGCAGCTGCATGTGGTTGCCGGCAATAGACAGCGTGTCGTAGAAGAACTTGTCCTCTTCGTTCCACATACCCTGCTCGTTCAGCGCTTCCGCTATCAGCACGAATTGTTCGAAGAATTTGGTAGCCGTGTCTTCAAACGCCTCATCCTTCATCGCGATCTCCAACGCCATATCCATCATGTTAAGGGCATACATCCCCATCCAGCTGGTGCCATCCGCCTGTTCCAGTTGCATATCCCCGCCCGGGCGGTGGCTACGATCGAACACCCCAATATTATCCAAACCGAGGAAGCCGCCCTCAAACATATTATTTCCATTGGCATCTTTCCGATTGATCCACCAGGTAAAATTGATCAGCAGTTTTTGGAAGATCCTCTTTAAAAAGTTGATATCCCCCTTTCCCGTACGTTCCTTCTCTATCCGGTAAACCTCCAGGGCCGCCCAGGCCTGTACAGGAGGATTCACGTCGCTAAAATTCCATTCATAGGCCGGTATCTGCCCATCCGGCTTCATATACCATTCCCGCATGATCAGCAATAGCTGGTGCTTTGCAAATACGGGGTCCACCAGGGCCATGGAGATACTTTGAAAAGCCAGGTCCCAGGCAGCATACCAGGGATATTCCCATTTGTCCGGCATCGCGATGATA
Source organism: Chitinophagaceae bacterium (assembly GCA_017307755.1). Classification (GTDB taxonomy): domain Bacteria; phylum Bacteroidota; class Bacteroidia; order Chitinophagales; family Chitinophagaceae; genus Puia. The sequence goes on from JAFKGQ010000020.1 coordinate 35,534, forward strand.
TCCTGGTTCTTCAGGTGTTTCCAGTCATGATTACGACCGTTGAGCTTGCCCGTATTCACCTGTGTGATCCCATCGCTGGTGGTAAGCCATCGCTCTACATCGTAGTGGTAGTACTGTTTGCTCCAGAGAAGACCCGCCAGGGCCTGGCGTTGTACATTCGCCATCTCCGGGGTGATCTTTGGCGGAAGGATGGATTGATAAAAAGCATCCGCCTCTTCCTTACGGCTGGAAAAGATCCCCAGGGAGCCGCTGGAAAAAGGGTTATCCGTGATCTTGTTGCTCAGTCGCAGATAGATCGTGCGGGTTCCGCCCGCTTCAATGTTATAATGATAGACAGGGGCGAATTTGGTCCCCGACTTTTTCTGCTGTAAGACCTCCAGGTTCTTTTTGTGAATGACGGCATCGTGGAAAGCGTCTTTTACAAACGGAGTTTTATTGGGGGTTCCCGATAATTTTTCCGTATTCGTCTCATTTTCCGTGAACAAATAATACCCGGGCGGTTGAAAATAAAAATAGTAAGGCCCCAGCCGGCTATGCGAAGCTTTTACAGAGTTCTTGTCCCTCGCCGTGATCACCGGCTTTTTTTCCAGCCCGTCGTAATTCCACCGGTTGTAGAACCACAGCGTGGGCAGGACAGTGATCTCCGCCTCTTTCGGCCCCCTGTTGTGGATATTGATCCGTATAAAGATATCCTTGGAATTCTGCTTGGCATAGGTAATGGCGACATCAAAATATTCGTCCTTGTCAAAGACACCGGTATCCAGGATCTCGTATTCCGGCTCTTCTTTCGATCGTTTGCGGTTCTCTTCCAGCAGAAGTTTATAAGGGAATTCCTGTTGCGGATATTTATACAGGTATTCCATATAGTAATGGGTGGGCGTATTGTCGAGATAGTAATAGAGCTCCTTTACATCCTCCCCATGATTGCCTTCCTTATTGCCCAGTCCGAACAACCGCTCTTTCAGGATAGGATCCTTCCCATTCCATAAGGCCACCGCAAAACAGAGATTTTGAAAAAAGTCGGAAATCCCCGCCAGACCATCTTCTCCCCAATAATAGGTGCGGAAATGAGATTGATCATACGGGAAATAATGCCAGGCATCACCATAAGAGCTGTAATCCTCTCTCACTGTCCCCCACTGTCTCTCGCTCAAATAAGGTCCCCATTGTTCTAAAGGTATTTTTTTGGCAGCATTCACTGCCAGTCGTTGATGTTCTGCCGTCATGATAATTGTCTTTCACCTGTGGTTACTATTAAATAGCAGCAATCGTGGATCTTCATCTATCTTTCCGGAACGGGCTTTTTCTGCCGGTAGGCGGATACAGCCGTCAGCACTGCCTCTGTTGAAGATTTTTTCCCCAGGTACACTAATCCAACGGAAAGTTACTAAGTTCCTGCCGGGAATCCTTTCCCGGTATATAAAAAAAACCGAACTTTGCGTTCCGGAATCCCCCTCAAAAACACGCTGATCAGCGCTTTTATTATATTTTTGCCTACTTTAACTATTCTATTTTGACTTTTAAAGAATTTGGACTGGACGAAAGCTTGCTGGAAGGTATCGAAGCCTCAGGGTATGAGAATGCCACTCCAATACAAGAACAGGTAATTCCGCTGATCCTGGAGGGAAAAGACATCATCGCCTCCGCTCAGACGGGCACAGGAAAAACAGCCGCCTTTTTGCTCCCCATCATCAATAAGCTGATCGCTTCCCGGATAGACGACCAGGTAAACGCCCTTGTCATCGTACCCACCCGCGAGCTGGCTATACAGATCGCGCAGAACCTGGAAGGGTTGTCCTATTTTACGCCCATCAGCTCCATCGCTGTATATGGGGGCGGGGACGGCAGTAATTTTACTACGGAAAAACAAGCCCTTTCCCGGGGAGCCGACGTCGTCATCTGTACACCCGGCCGCATGATCGCCCATCTGAACATGGGCTATGTCAGGCTGAAAGGCTTGCAATACCTCGTGTTGGACGAGGCCGACAGGATGCTGGACATGGGTTTTTATGATGATATCATGAAGATCATCTCCTTCCTCCCTCACAAAAGACAAAACCTGCTCTTTTCGGCCACCATGCCTGTAAAGATCCGCGAACTTGCCAAAAAGATCCTGCATGATCCCGCCGAGATCAACATTGCCATATCCAAGCCGCCGGCAAAGATCGTACAGCAGGCCTTTGTGGTATACGAAACGCAAAAGATCCCCCTGATAAAATGGCTTTTAAAATCCGTTGACCACTTTAAAAGCATTCTCATCTTCTGTTCCAAAAAACATAATGTCAAACAACTGACCGGCGATCTCCGAAGGGCCCGTTTCAACGCAAAGGAGATTCATTCAGATCTCGACCAGTCGGCCAGGGAAGAAGTATTGCTGGAATTCCGCAGCAGACGCCTCCAGATCCTGGTGGCTACGGATATCCTTAGTCGCGGCATCGACATAGATAACATCGACCTGGTGATCAATTACGATGTGCCCAACGATGGAGAGGACTATGTACACCGTATAGGACGGACGGCCCGCGCCGAGACAGACGGAATGGCCTATACATTCATCAGCGAAAAAGAACAGAATAAATTCAATACGATCGAACAGCTCATCGGCGCTCCGGTCCCCAAAGTGCCCGTGCCCGAACAATTCGGCCCGGCTCCGGAATACAATCCGCGAAAAGGACGACGCTCCGGAGGAGGTGGCGGCGGCGGTCACCGCCGGTTTCACCCGCAACACCAACACCAGCGGAAAAATAATAAACAGAATAATACAGGAGGAAAAGGACCGCGAAACCCGGGACAACAAGGCTAACCTCAGAAGAACGTCCATCCCCACCCCAGCAACAGACAGACAAGCACGATAAGGGGAGAAGGCAGCCGGCTGTTATTCAGGAGTACAAAAGTCCCTACGATCACAGCCAGGTTGATAAAAATATCCGTCCAGCTGACGGTAGACATATCCTTCATCATATAGCAGGCCGATGCGATCATGATGCCTACGACGACGGAATTGATACCCTCAAGCGCACGATACACCACTGCATACTTCTTTAGATTATGCCAGATAGGGAAAAAGAAAAGGACCAGCAGGGCGCTGGGCAGAAAGATACCCGTAGCCGCGATAAAACAGCCAAATATCTGCATAAGAGTCCCCTTATCCTTCATTGCAATACCTCCCATAAAAGAGCTGACGGCAAACACAGGTCCCGGTATCGCCCGTGCCATACCAGCTCCGGAATAAAAATCATCCTTACTGATGCGAATGATATTGGGATTGCGCTGGATGAGCTTTTGTGATTCGGGTCGGGCTACGAATTGTTCGTACATCATGGGAATCAATACGTTACCTCCGCCGAAGACAAGACTTCCAAACCGGTAGGTATTCTCAAAAAGGTTTAAAGGACGGCGATTGGGCCAATTGTTCTTACGGGCAAGCTCGCTCCCCGCCCCAGCCAGTAAAAAAATAATAGCGAACAGCCAGATATTACCCCATTTGATTTCCTTTGGCATCAGTTCCTTCTGCGGGATCCGCCGATCGCTGAGATTGGTGACAAATCCCCCCAACACAAGAAGAATAGGAAATATCCAGGGTGTTTTAAAAAGAATAAAAGTGGCGACAGTGCTCACCAGCAGGATCACCCGCGTAATAGTATTATGCACCGATATCTTAAAAGCTTTATAGGCGCCGTAGGCGATAAACCCGACGGTCATGGGAGCAACAAAACGAAAAAGCGCTGCGGTCTTTAAGGTCCGCTCGTTGATATAGGCGATAAAAAAAGAAAAGGCGCCCATAAGGATACAGGCCGGAAGGGTCCAGATGATCAGTGTCAGCATGGCCAGGACGACGCCGCCTCTTTTGTATCCGATAAGCGTCAATGTCTGCGTGGAACTGGCCCCGGGCAGCAGCTGGCAAAACGCATTGTAATCCATCAGTTCGGCTTCTGTCACATCGCGGCGCTTACCGACAAATGTTTTCATCATCATTCCCAGGTGTCCTTGCGGGCCGCCAAATGCGGATATGCTGTACAAGAGCACGGCCTTTAGAAAAGCTATATGTCGAAATAGAACTATCAAATTGTGAGTGACAGGATTAACGGCACATAAAAATAGGTCTACAATTTATGGTTTGTTGAAAACATGAGCAAAAGCAATCGATGAAGGACGCTTTTTAACAGGTAGGGGATCCCGGGTGTTCGTCGATACTTCTATTTCAGTATATTGATATCAGATCCAAACCATTCAACATGAGAAGACATCTGTTTTTCCTTTCTTGCATATTACTGTCCTCTCTCTCCATCCTTGCCCAGAAGGACATGGCTGCGTTCTTCAATGCCGCCGCTGACAAGATCGAGCCAAAGACCATCGCGTGGAGAAGGGATTTCCATGAACATCCTGAGTTAGGCAACCGTGAATTCAGGACGGCAAAGATCATTGCCGATCATCTTCGTTCTTTGGGTTTGGAAGTAAAAGAAGGCGTAGGAAAAACGGGTGTTATAGGACTTCTGAGAGGCGCGAAACCAGGGCCTGTCATCGGTCTGCGCGCAGATATGGACGGGCTTCCCCTTGTGGAAAGAACAAATGTTCCTTTTGCTTCCAGGGTAAAGACAACTTATAATGGTCAGGACGTTGGCGCCATGCACGCATGCGGACATGATGCCCATGTGGCCATCCTGATGAGCGTGGCAGAGATCTTATCAGGTATAAAAAAGGATTTGAAAGGGGCGGTAAAATTTGTGTTCCAGCCTGCGGAAGAAGGGCCGCCAGCAGGGGAAGAAGGTGGTGCGCCTTTAATGATCAAGGAAGGCGCGCTGGACGATCCAAAAGTAGATGTAATGTTTGGTCTTCACATCTGGGCCTCTATGGAGGCGGGCAAGATAGGCTATCGCAGCGGGGGCGCTATGGCTTCGTCAGATTGGTTTACCATAAAAGTAAAGGGTAAGGGTACGCATGGTTCCGCACCCTGGAATGGCATCGACCCTGTGATCGTTTCGGCGCAGATCATAGAGGGTTTACAAACCATCGTCAGCCGCCAAATGGATTTGACAAAAGACCCGGTGGTAATCAGTGTCTCTGTTGTCAAAGGAGGAGTTAGACCTAACAGAACTTCGTCGGAGCTGCTTCGACACGCTCCTCCTCGTTCGTAACCTTCGCTGCGCTCGGTTATCCCAGAGGAAGTGGAAATGGCAGGCACCTTACGGACCCTGGACGCTGATATGCAGCGTGAGACACAGGAAAGGATGCAACGCACCGTCACCAAAATTGCTGAAAGCGCCGGCGCTACGGCTGAGTTAAACATCGAGAACAAAACCCTCGTTACCTACAACAATCCCGAGCTGGTAAAGAAAACATTGCCTTCACTGCAAAAGGCGGTAGGAGAGGGGAATCTCATTTCAATGGATGCCGTCACGGGTTCCGAGGATTTTTCCTTCTTTGGAGATAAAATTCCTTCCTTCTTTTTCTTTCTTGGAGGAATGAAAAAGGGACAGGACCCTCATACGGCTTTCCCTCACCATACCCCGGATTTTTATATCGATGAGGCCGGTTTCAAGACGGGTATAAAAGCCTTCTGCCAGTTGGTGTTCGATTATCTTTCCCATTAATTTCTTTGAACCCGATATCCGGATATTTAACTTTATCACATGGATATAGAAACACTACGGGAGTATTGCCTGAAAAAGAAAGAGGCGGAAGAAACCTTTCCCTTTGGAGATACCGTAATGGTCTTTAAGGTAAGAGGAAAAATGTTCTTGCTGGTTTCTTTGGACAACCCCGTCCTGCAGTTCAATGTCAAATGTGATCCGGAAAAAGCCATCGAATGGAGAGAACAATATCACGCTGTGCAGCCTGGCTATCACATGAACAAAAAGATGTGGAATACAGTCATAGTGGATGGCAGTATCTCTGCTCGCATTCTTCGCCAGATGATCGATGATTCCTACGTATTGGTGGTAAAGTCCCTGCCAAAAAAAGCACAGGAAGGTCTTCTATAAGTTTTACCGGTAGTAACCATTTCTTTCAATCTCTTCTCTCACCGCCTCTGGTACCAGGTAACGTATAGACCTGCCTTCTTTTACATTTTTTCGTATATGCGTTGCCGAAATGGGTAACAAAGGAGCATCCAGGACAATGATCTTTTTTGCTTCAGGAAAGGAAGGAAGGACCTCATGGTCAGGACGCTTATATACATATATGGGGAAGTGCTGTAAAAGCCAGCTATAATTTTTCCATTTGGGGAGGTTTTGGAAGCTGTCGCTACCCATTATGACAGAAAATTGATAAGAGGGATATCTCTCCTGAAGGTAGGTAAGCGTATCCACTGTATAGCTGGGCTTTGGTAATTTAAACTCGATATCCGAGGCCTTTAGTCTATTCTCTCCTTCTATTGCGGCTTGTACCAGGAAGAGCCGGTGATATTCATTTAAAAGGGAAGTGGATGGTTTTAAAGGGTTTTGGGGAGAGACAACAAACCACACCTGATCCAGGTCTGTGTTTTCCAATAAATGATTGGCAATGATCAAATGCCCGTGATGGATGGGATTAAAGGATCCAAAGTAGAGTCCTACCTGCATTAATATACCTCCTCCTCCATAAAAATATTCTCGGCCTCATCCAGGCGAAGACTAAGATTATATCCTGCTACCGTAATAGAAATTGGATCTCCAAATGGCGCTACCTGTTCCACACGGACCAATTCTCCGGGAACACAACCCATTTCCATAAGTTTGAGGAATAGCTCGTTCTTTTCAAAAGAGTGAATTCTGGCAACAGTTCCGGGTTCTAACTCTGATAATCGCTTCATTTTTGTCTATGATCTATAATAATAAGTAAAGGTACGCCTCTCGTTTTTATTAATTTTATCCTACAAATGTTAAATCACTCTTCTTAAATTCTTTTACGAGTTCCGGAAATGCCAAGACAAACCATCTATCCCGCCGTCCAGTTTCACTTTCTTAAGGGGTCAAACTCCCTTTCCCAACGCCACCATTTAAGATCCTTTATTGTCTCCCTTTTTAAAAAGGAAGGTAAAAGGCTGGACGAGATCCATTATATATTTTGTTCTGACGATTATCTTCTGGGAATTAACCGGCAATACTTAAAACACGATTACTATACAGATATCATCACTTTTGGTCTTTCCGAACCCGGTCAGCCTATAAATGCAGAGATTTATATAAGCATTGATAGAGTAAAAGAAAATGCCAGGGAATTCAAGACTTCTATCAAAAGGGAACTTCACAGGGTTATCTTTCATGGAGCTCTTCATTTATGCGGATACAAGGATAAAAAGAAAGAGGATCAACAGGTTATGAGAAAAATGGAGGATAAGTATCTTGTACAATACTTTAGATAGAATCCTAAAAATGAGGAATCCTTTGGGTTCTCCATACGTTCCACGTGAAACAACCTGGGTCGGTCCTACCACTTCAGAAGATTCGCAATAATTCCCCAATCAACTCGTTCCACGTGGAACAAGATACCCATCCTTCTACTCTACGGACAAGGAAAGAACCTGTACCTTTGCATTCTTATGTTTCCTTCTTATGACATTATAGTAGTAGGCGCCGGTCATGCCGGTTGCGAAGCAGCAGCAGCAGCAGCCAATTTGGGCTCAAAAGTGCTCCTGATCACGATGAATATGCAGACCATTGCCCAAATGAGCTGCAATCCGGCCATGGGTGGTATCGCCAAAGGTCAGATCGTTCGGGAAATAGATGCTTTGGGCGGATATTCAGGCATCGTGACAGATAAGAGCATGATCCAATTCCGTATGCTCAATCGTTCAAAAGGACCCGCCATGTGGAGTCCAAGAGCACAAAATGACCGGATGCTGTTTGCTGCTACCTGGAGAGAAATGCTGGAAAATACTCCCAATGTCGATTTTTACCAGGACATGGTGAATGGATTGCTGATTACACAAGGCAAGGTTCATGGTGTTATTACAGGATTAGGTCATAAAATAGAAGCTAAGGCTGTAGTCGTAACCAGCGGGACTTTTCTCAATGGAGTCATACATATCGGAGAAAAAAGGTTTGGGGGTGGGAGAGTCGCGGAAAAAGCAGCCACTGGTATAACAGAACAGCTCGTGTCCCTTGGTCTTGAGAGCGATAGACTCAAAACAGGTACCCCTCCCCGGATAGACGGAAGAAGCCTGGACTATTCAAAGATGGAAGAACAAAAGGGAGATGAAGAAGTCATCGGTTTCTCTTATCTCGATACACAAAAACCAAAGGAACAACGGAGCTGTTGGATCACCTACACCAGCCCCACGGTGCATGAGATTCTTAAGACTGGCTTTGACAGAAGTCCTATGTACACCGGCCGGATAGAAGGGGTTGGACCCAGGTACTGCCCAAGTATTGAAGATAAGATCAATAGATTCGCTGAAAGAGAAAGACACCAGCTCTTTATTGAACCCGAAGGCTGGAATACCGTAGAGATCTATGTAAATGGTTTTAGTACCTCTCTTCCCGAAGAAGTACAATACAACGCATTAAAGGAAGTCCCGGGATTTGAGCAGGTACGCATCTTCCGTCCCGGGTATGCCATCGAATATGACTATTTTCCACCAACCCAGCTGACACATTCACTGGAAACAAAGTCCATTCAGAATCTATTTTTTGCAGGTCAGATCAACGGGACAACTGGCTATGAAGAGGCAGCTTGCCAGGGACTGATGGCAGGTATCAATGCTCATCAGAAGATCCGGGATCTTGAACCCTTTATCCTTAAAAGAAGTGAGGCCTATATCGGCGTGCTTATTGACGACCTCATTAGTAAAGGCACAGAAGAACCTTATCGCATGTTTACTTCCAGGGCCGAATTCCGTACCCTCCTTCGTCAGGATAATGCAGATCTTCGTCTCACTGAAATGAGCTATCGCTTAGGTCTTGCATCACAGGAAAGAATGGATAGAACAATAGCAAAAAGATCGGGAGTAGAAAAAATAAAAGAGATCCTGAAAGACTTCTCGCTGGAACCCGCAGAATCCGAACAATATCTACAAGAAAAAAATTCAGCCATACTAACCCAGAAACAAAGAGCGCTGCAGGTTTTGTTACGTCCAAATATCGATCTCACTTCTATGATCAAGGCAATACCCCGGCTGGGACACGACCTTCATACCTTCAATACAGACACCATTGAACAAGCCGAGATCCAGGTAAAGTATGATGTATATATCGAAAAGGAAAAAGAGCTGGTAAAAAAAATGGCGCAGCTCGAAGATTTGCTGATCCCGGATAATTTCAACTACGATCGGATCTCCTCTCTCTCAAATGAAGCCCTGCAAAAGTTTAAACGTATTCGTCCCAGGACCCTTGGTCAGGCTAGCCGCATCAGTGGAGTAAATCCAAGCGATGTGCAAATACTTATGGTCTATATGGGACGATAAAAAACCCTCATCAATAAATGCCAAAAGAAAACCCTCCGCCTGATGACGGAGGGTTTTTAATATTTCTCTTATCCGCCTGCAGGCGGGAAGTTTAGCTTAATAAGTATAAGCAGTCCCGTTTTTGATAGACTGCTTTACACCAAATCCATCATTCTTATCAGAAGTGAGTAGGATAAACGGTGCGCCTGTCTTTGCAGCTGCTTCCTTAATTCTTCTCGTTGCTTTCTTATCCGCAGAACCAGCAGTATTATAACTCAGCAAGCCATTTGTTTTCCCCCGCACATCCTCTCCTTTCTTCAAACCAATCACCTGAGCTTTATCCGTAAGGATCTGTACCTTCTCCCAATCATCTTCACCAGAAATTACGATCTTCTCTGAGATCTCTTCCTTCCTTCCGCTTGTACCATATGTGATAGACGCTACAGCAAATTTCCCGATGGTCTGCTCCGCATCTTCACCAGGATATTTATAAGTAATGGTGGTTTCCCCCACCTTCAGGACTTTCACCTCCAGCTTTTCGCCGTTATGTTTAATTAACTTATCGTTCTGGGAGAAAGCGGTAATTGCAAAAAGGGCTGTCAAAAGGGTCAAAAGGGTCTTTTTCATTGCGAGATTGATTTAAAGTTTATGGATAAACGTAATAACGCTAAAAATAGAATAAATTATCTATGCGCTATAACTGATAAAAGATTTTTAATCCACAAACGACCAATTTCTACAAGGAACAAACTCACAAAATAAATAATTAAAATATTATATATAAAATAATAATAATTAATCTATAAGCCATACCTTGCGCTGATCTCAAGCATCCTGTCCATCGGCTTTCTTGCCTCCTTCATCAGGACTTCATCCATGATCAGCTCAGGCTTCTCATATTTTAAACACAAGTACAGCTTTTCCAGCGTATTTAGCTTCATATGCGGGCAATCATTGCACGCGCAGCTGTTATTCGGGGGAGCAGGGATAAATGTCTTTCCGGGGGACGCCAGCTCCATCTGATGCAATATCCCGGCTTCCGTAGCAACAATATATTCCTGAGCATCATCCCGCTGGGTATATTTCAACAAACCCGTTGTCGATCCTATAAAATCCGCAATACGCAAAATGGGTTCTTCACATTCCGGGTGGGCTATCAATTTGGCTTTTGGATGACGGACCTTTAGCTTGGTGATCTTTTCCAGACTGAAAATCTCATGTACCATACAGGCCCCATCCCAAAGCAGCATATCCCGGCTCGTTTTCTTTATTAAATACGCTCCGAGATTCCTGTCAGGTGCAAATATGATCTTCTGATCCTTCGGCACGCTCTCCACGATCTTCTCTGCGTTGGAAGAAGTACAGATAATATCGCTCAACGCCTTTACTTCTGCCGTGCAGTTGATATAGGATATCACAATATGATCCGGGTGCTTTTCCTTGAACGCTTTGAATAAGAACCCCGGAGCCGAGTCAGCAAGAGAGCAGCCGGCCTTGAGGTCCGGCAAGACCACCTTTTTGTTCGGGTTGAGGATCTTCGCCGTCTCCGCCATAAAATGCACCCCCGCAAAAACAATCAGGTCCGCCTCTGTTTTCGCAGCCTGCTGCGCAAGACCCAAACTATCCCCCAGATAATCCGCCACATCCTGGATATCAGCCTCCTGGTAATAATGCGCAAGGATAATGGCATTTTTCTCCTTTTTCAGTCGCTCGATCTCCTTAAAAAGGTCCAGCTCCGGCGAAACATTTATATCCAAAAAACCTTTCTTTTCAAGATTTTTTGTCGCTACATTTATGTTAATATCTACCATAGTATTTAATAATATTTACTTTTTTATAAAAATAGCTATTACTATTAGGATGGTGAATTCGTGGATAAGAATTTCTACTGACTATTGGAATACAGCAAAATCCGTAGTTATTCACAACATTCCACAAATACTTAACAATAGATTAATCTGTTTTGATCAGCGTTTTAGCCCTTTTTCCACCACGGTGGAATAAATCGGTATCCGGAAAAGATTTTTAGAGCAGGACTGTTAGCGACGGTGGAATAAAGGTGGGTTTGTTCACCGGACAGCGGAAGACTGGTTTCAAAAGACCCCTTATTCAAAAGTTTTCTCCCTTTTTCTCCCAGTCAGCGGACCCTTTCTACTGGGGTTATCCACCAGATAGGACGGTTATCCATATTTTCTTGTTGATTGGAGTTTCACGCCCTGCTCGAGCACAGCGAGAGCGCGCGAAGCGCAATAGTTTAGCGTCTAAACAAACCCAGGCCGTCAGGCCTGTTAATAAACGTTCCACACTTATTTAAACGAACAGCGGGAAAAATTTCTTATGTGTTCAGCCAAATATTCCTATCCCACCTCCCCAAACACCCATTTCCACGCTGCAAAAACACCTCCAAACCACACCCTGAGAAATTTTCCAAACCCAGCACAGCAGGCAGTTTCGCTTATTTTCCACAATTTGTTCATAATATTTTTTACCCTATCTTCGCCATCCCGTTCAAAAAAACGGATAGTACTATTATGTCTATTATTCAACAAATCCGGGAGAAAGCCGCCTGGTTAGTTTTCGGTCTGATTGCTTTGAGCCTTATTGGCTTTCTTCTCATGGATGCCTTTGTGGGAAGAAGCCGTCTTTTCGGCAACCGTTCCACCGTCGTGGGTAGTGTCAATGGAGAGAAGATAGAATACAATGACTTTCAGAAAATGGTATCCCTGCAGGAAGAGAATTATAAAAGGAGAGGTCTTGCCGTAAATGAAGGGATGCAGCAAAATATCCGTGAAGGCATTTGGAGACAAATGGTGGAAGAGGCTCTGCTAAATAAAGATGAAAATGCCCTCGGTCTTGACGTCACCGACAAGGAAATAAATGACATGCTGGTAGGAGCCAATGCGATCCAGGATATCAAGCAGGCATTCACCGATCCAAAAACGGGTGTCTTCGACGCACAAGCTGCTGCCTCCAGGATCAACCAGATGCGCCAGCTTTGGAAATCTGGACCGAAGAAGAGTGGAGATAATAGCCAATACGAGGCAGCCCGCAGTTTTTTTGAAGAGTCTGTTCCCCAGATCGCCAAAATGCGGATCCGCGAAAAATACACCGCCCTCCTTGCCAGCAGCGCATATGTCCCGAAATGGATGATCGAAAAAGGTAATGCGGACAATAGCCAGATCGCTTCCATCTCATATGTCAATAATCCCTATTTTACGGTTGCCGACAGTCTGGTAAAAGTCGCCGACAACGAGATCGCTGATTATATAAATAATCACAAGGATCAGTTCCACCAGGAAGAGAGCCGGAGCATCGCCTATGTGGTATTCGACGCAGCCCCTACCACTGACGACAGCGCGAAATTGCGCCAGCAGCTGGCCGACATGAAGGCTGATTTTGTAAAATCCGATAACCCCGAAGCTTTTCTTGCCCGGATGGGTTCAGATCAGCAATTCTATGATGGTTATAAAGGCAAGTCACAGATCATGGTACCTAATAAGGATTCCATCTTTTCCCTTGCAAAAGGCGAGGTGTTCGGACCCTACCTGGATGCCGGCAGCTATGTACTGGCTAAAAAGGTAGATGAAAAGACCCTGCCCGACTCTGTAAAGGCCCGTCATATTCTGGTGGCGACAACGGACCGCAGCGGACAGGCCCAGATCCCGGACAGCATCGCCAAAAAGAAGATCGACAGCGTCAAGGCCCTTCTCGAAAGCGGCGCCAACTGGGATAGTGTCGCCTTCAAACTCTCCGACGACCCAGGAAGCAAGGAAAAAGGCGGCGACCTGGGCTACTTTGGTTCCGGCCAGATGGTAAAGGAATTCAATGACTTTTGTTTTGAAGGTAAAAAAGGAGAGGCCAGGATCATAAAAACACAGTTTGGCTATCATTATGTCCAGATAGAAGATCAGAAAAATATCGAGCCTGCCTACAAGATAGCCTATCTCTCCAAGAAGATCGATGCCAGCCCCGAGACTGACCAGCGCGTTTCCGGCCTTGCCAACCAGTTTGCCGGAGAGAACCGCGATCCTAAATCCTTCGACCAGGCCATCCAAAAGAACAATTATCATAAATTGCTGGCCCCCGATATCCAGCCCTCTGAATATTCCATCCCCGGCCTGGGACCCAACCGCTCTCTGATCCGCTGGATCTATGAGGGTAAGATCGGAGAAATATCCGAACCCTTCCCCATCGGAGATAAATACGTCGTGGCGGAAATTACCGAGATCAACGCAGAAGGACTGATGTCACCCGCCAAGGCCCGTCCCCAGGTAGAGTCCCTCCTGCGAAATAAGAAAAAGGCCGAGATAATTATAAAAAAACTGGGGGCCCCAGCCTCCCTGGAAGCAGCCGCAACCGCTGCTGGTGGTGGACAAACAGTACAAAAGGCTGACAGTGTCCTGTTCTCCTCACCCATGATACCCAACACAGGCATGGAACCAAAGGTCGTGGGTTCAGCGTTTAACAAAACACTGGTAGGCAAACCCGTCTCTCAGCCCATTGCCGGCAATGGCGGTGTCTTCCTGATAAAAGTGGATAATGTGAGCGCGACCTCCAACCCCAATGCCGACCTGCAACAACAACGCTTTGTGCAGACACAACAAGAGAAGTCCCGGATCTCTTATATGTTGATGGATGCTTTGCGCAAGCTGGCGGAGGTAAAGGATAATCGAGGTAAGTTTTACTAAACAATAAGATAAACCCACCGGAAGGTGGGTTTATCATTTATATCCATTCCTGTCGTACCTTTGTACCGCAAACATCAGCCCATGAGCGAAGAGATCGTCAATAAAGTAGCGCAGAGCGCCCTGCAGACACTCGACCTCGAAGATTATTATCCCCGTGAAGAGATCGTGCTGTTCGATCTGAAGCCCTACCTCTTTATGGAAAAGATCCTCCGTGAAAAAGATTTCCGGGCTGCCCTCCAGCAGATTGATTGGACCCAATACCAGGAGAAGATCGTTGCCGTCACCTGTTCTGTAGATGCTATCATACCGCTGTGGTCCTATATGTTGATAGCCGTCAACCTGCAGCCTTTTGCCCGTGATATCGTCATGGGAGACGAAAAGACCGCCCTCCAACAAGCATTTCTTTCCAGGCTCGCCGCCATCGATATACAGGAATTCACCGACAAACGCGTCATCGTAAAAGGATGCGGGGACCTCCCTGTCGGCGGATTCGCCTATATGGAGATCGCCAAACGACTACGTCCCGTGGTGAAGAGCATTATGTATGGGGAGGCATGTAGCAACGTGCCCGTATACAAGAAAAAATAAGACCCGTCGGCGTTCTGGCGAATAGCGACTGCAAGCCCAAAAAAAACCACCGCTATGGATGTAGAAATCTTGGCCAGGATCCAGTTCGCTTTTACCATTGCATTCCATTATATCTATCCGCCTCTCAGCATCGGTCTGGGTCTGATCCTTGTCATCATGGAAGGACTCTATTTAAAGACGGGCAACCGTATTTATGAACAGGCGGTTCGGTTTTGGATACGCATCTTCGCATTGATATTCGGCATCGGCGTGGCCACGGGTATTATCATGGAATTCGAGTTTGGCACTAACTGGGCTACTTATTCGAAATACGTGGGGGATATCTTTGGCAGCGCCCTGGCTGCCGAAGGCATCTTCGCGTTCGCCCTGGAATCCGGTTTCCTGGGCATCCTCATTTTCGGGTGGAAACGGGTAAGCCCCAGGGTCCATTTTTTCTCCACCATCATGGTATTCCTGGGTTCGCTTTTCTCTGCCGTATGGATCGTGGTTGCAAATTCCTGGCAACAGACACCCGCAGGCTATCGCATCGTAGGTGAAGGTCTGAATGCCCGTGCCGAAATCACAGACTTTTG
Organism: Chitinophagaceae bacterium; assembly: GCA_017307755.1. Classification (GTDB taxonomy): domain Bacteria; phylum Bacteroidota; class Bacteroidia; order Chitinophagales; family Chitinophagaceae; genus Puia. The sequence continues at coordinate 50,743 of JAFKGQ010000020.1, forward strand.
GGCCATGGTATTCAACCCCTCCAGCGTAGATCGTCTCCTCCACGTTTGGATCGGCGCCATCCTCGCAGGCGCCTTTCTCGTCATCAGCGTCAACGCGTGGTATATCGTTCATAAAAAACACCTGGAAATAGCCCGCCCCTCTTTTAAGATAGCACTTGCCGTCGCCACCGTTTTTTCATTACTCCAGCTTTTCATTGGTCACCGCAGCGCCGATGGCGTCTCCAAATACCAGCCCGCAAAGTTGGCCGCGATGGAAGGACATTACGACAGCTCGTCCCGCGCAGACATGTATCTTTTTGGATATGTAAATGCCCGGAATGAAAAAACCAGCGGACTTAAGATCCCCGGAGGTCTTTCCTTTCTCGTCCATGGCGATTTCAACGCTCCCATCCGGGGGCTGAGGTCGTTCAAGCCGGATGAACGGCCATCACAGGTCAACAGTGTATTCCAATTCTATCACCTGATGGTCATCATCGGTTCGTCCATGATCGTCCTTACCCTCTTTGCCAGCTGGTGTTGGTGGAGAGGAAAACTTTTTGACAAACGCTGGCTGATGTGGGTATTTGCATACAGCGTGCTGCTGCCGCAGATAGCCAACCAGGCTGGTTGGTTTACCGCGGAAATGGGCCGGCAGCCCTGGGTCGTTTATGGTATGCTAAAAACTTCCGATGCGCTTTCGAAGATCGTCACCGCCAACCAGATCATTTTTTCTCTGATCCTGTTCACCCTTGTTTATATCGTCCTGTTTGCACTGTTCCTTTTTCTGCTTAACAGAAAGATACAGCATGGCCCGGTGGACTATGGATCAAAAGAGCATATAGACCTGGGAACAAGAAGAGACAACCCCATACTGGAACATGATCCGGATGGCATCTACATCCGTAAAAAACTATAACATGCACACCTTCTTAGGCGTCGACTTCAACACCTGGTGGTTCCTCGTTTTCGGGGCCGTCATCAGCGGCTATGCCATCCTGGACGGTTTTGACCTGGGCGCCGGCGCCCTCCACCTCTTTCTTAATAAAGAAAACAGCCGCCGCATCGCCCTCAACGCCATCGGACCGATATGGGACGGGAATGAAGTGTGGCTGGTCATCGGAGGAGGAGCCCTTTTTGCCGGCTTCCCCGTAGCCTATGCCGCCATCTTTGCCGCTTTTTACATCCCGTTCATGGTTTTCCTCATCGGTCTTATCTGGCGGGGTGTAGCCATCGAATTCCGCAGCAAGGAACCCATGCTCTGGTGGCGCAAGACATGGGACATTGTTTATTGCGCAGCCAGCGTCATCATTTCCCTCTCCCTGGGACTGATGCTGGGAAATGTCGTGCAAGGCCTGCCCTTGAACAACCAACATGAGTTTACTGGCGACTGGCTTTTTTTCTTCAACCCTTTCTCCATCCTTGTCGCTATCACCACACTCGCCCTCTTTATGATGCATGGCGCCATTTTCCTCACCATGAAGACCGAGAACAGACTCTATGTAAAAATGCACCTCCTCTCAAATAATTTCACCATTTTCTTTGTCGTGAGCTTTGTCATCACAACCCTCTATACCTTACTCTATATCCCACATCTGAGCGATTTCTTCAAGGCCAACCCCGGCTATTTTATCATTCCTCTGCTGATGACCCTCTGTATCGCCAATATCCCCCGGCAGATAAAAAGAGGAAAATACCGCTATGCTTTTATCAGTTCATCCGTTACCATCGCTCTCCTGCTTATTATGGTGGCGCTGGAAGTATTCCCTTACTTACTGTATTCACCCCATGACCCGGCTAACAGCATCACCGTATATAATGGAGCTTCTTCTCCCCAAACAGTAAAAATATTGCTGATCATTGCGCTCATCGGCACACCACTGGCGGCGACCTATACATCTTTTGTCTTTTGGACCTTCAAAGGGAAAGTAAAGCTGGACGAGATGAGCTACTAACACTACAGCAGCGTCCCCTGCATAACAATAAACGCCACGGTAAAATAGATCACCAGTCCCGTTACATCCACCAGGGTGGCTACAAATGGCGCCGAAGAAGCCGCGGGGTCCGCTCCCAGCTTTTTTAGGATCAACGGAAGCATACTGCCCGATATAGTCCCCCATAGGACCACGCCGATAAGAGAGAAAAAGACCGTGATGGCGACTTTCAGCCAATGCGTGCCATAATTATATAAATGGAATTCCTGCCAGAGCGCTACCCGTAAAAAGCCAACAATGCCAAGGATCGTCCCCAATACCAGTCCGGACATAATTTCCTTGCGCATCACCCGCCACCAGTCCCGGAAACCGATTTCCCCCAGAGCCATGGCGCGGATGATGATGGAAGAAGCCTGGCTGCCTGAGTTGCCTCCGCTGGAAATGATCAGGGGAATAAATAAGGCGAGTACGACAGCCTTGCTGATCTCCCCTTCAAAATGCCCCATGGCTGTTGCTGTCAGCATTTCCCCCAGAAATAAAATGATAAGCCAGCCCGCTCTTTTCTTTATCAGGTTGGGAAAGGAAATAGTAGTATAAGGTTCGTCCAGAGCTTCGGAACCCCCGATCTTTTGCATTTCCCGGGTGTCTTCCGATTCCGCCAGACGCAACACGTCATCCAGTGTAACGATACCCAGGAGTATGCCTCTTTCATCCGTGACGGGTAGGGCAAATCGGCTGTTGTTCCGGAAGACCTTGATGGCCTCCTTTTGCGGATCGTTTACCTTTAGGGCGATGAACTGATAGTCCATGATCTGGCTGACGGGCGTCTCAGGGTCCACGACCAGGAAATCCTTGATATTGATATCGTCGATAAGAACGCCTTTGTCATCCACAACAAAAAGCCAGTTCAGGGTTTCCGTCGCCTTTCCTCTTTGCCGGATGACAGTCAGGACATCCCGGCAGGTTTCTGCGGTTTTGATAGCTACGTAGTCCGGTGTCATGAGTCTTCCCACCGTCCCTTCCGCATAACCCAGCAGCTCCAGGGTTGTGGCCCGCTGCTCAGGCGTAAGCACTTTGACCAACTCTTTTACGGCGCTCCCCGGAAGGTCCGAAAGAAAGGCTGTCCGGTCATCCGGCTGCATGGCATTCAATATCTCCGCCGCCTTCTCTTCCGGCAGGGCATTGATGATCGTCTGCTGCTTTTTCTTTCGGATGAATTTAAAAGACTTGGCGGCGTTCTTTGCGTCCAGGTGTTGGAAAAGCTTCACAGCCCATTGCGGCGTATGACGATTGGTGAATTCCGCAATATCACGGGGCGTCAGCTTGTTCAGCTTGACAAACTCGGTTAGCTTGTTGTGCTGGAGTAGATTTTTGATATCATTCAGCTTGGGCATACTTCAAATGTACGGAAAGACGGTCTATGGAGATAGCAACTCGTCGATCTTATGGATGACAAAAGTATTCCCGGCAGGTTGATTGCCTGTCAGTACATGCGCGGGCGAAACATTGCCGGCGCCGGTGAATTGCAATATGCCATTTAAAACGCTGACCGTCAGGGACCCGCCCTGCAATGTTATCACACTGTTAACACCGGCGAGATCATTCGTGAACCAGCGGCCTGTCAGCACATGGTATTTTGCGAGTGAGGTCATCGTATGGATGTCAGCCGAGTCTATCTGGGCAAGGCTGTCATAACCCGCGTTTGCCCATGCGGCATTATTGGGAGCAAGTACCGTATAGTTACCCCCCGATAACCCCAGCGTGGTATCGAGCCCTGTGCGCCGGAATAACCTTGCCGTATAAGACAGGGTACTGTCAGAGGAGAGTTGATGGTTCAACGAGTCAAGGGGGGATAAAAGCACGGTATTCAGACGATATACCAACGCCTTTCCGACACTCGCGGTATCGCCGGCCGGTGCGCCGTTAAACCAGATCTTTTTATTGTTGTCCAGCTGGCCGAAAATTGAAAAACCCAGGTGCGTGGGGTAGGGCTTATAACCATTGCTGTCCGGCGAAGCATGTTGAGTGATAAAATGATAGCTGATGATACGGTCTGCCACGGACGGAGGCAGTGTATCGATGCCCGCTGCCGTATAGCCCGCCGAACGGAAGGCCGCATTCGTAGGCATCAACCATGTGATAGAATTATCCGCCAACAGCCCTGTTTCGTTGGCTATCAGTACCATGCGATGAAACAGGCTTAGGCTTGTGTCCGTATTGATCAACGCATTCAGAGGGGTGATGGAGTTGGTTTTTGTAGTAGAGGACTTGGTACAGGAACCCAGGCCGAGCAGGACGGCGATCAACCAGCACAGTAAAGACGCTCTTTTCGTCATAAAGAAGGAATTAATACCATCCACCCGGATACTACAATCGCTCATAAAGCTTCCTCAGTCTGTCCCGGGTCATGATCTTCTCCCAATCCTTACCCAGCGCATTCTCCCAGAGAGGTTTCATCACCAGACTAACGTCAATCATGGCGTTGAATTGTTCGTCCGACAGACCTTTTGTGATGTGCTGAGGAATATCGATCTTATTTTTTTCCACCATCTTCTTGAATTCATAGACCCCGTCAGGATAAAACTCTTCCAGCTTATCAAAAACGATACAGTTGCCGATACCATGTTTGGTGCCTAATAAGTAGGAGAGGCCATAACTTACGGCATGGGCTACCCCCACCTGAGAATAGGCGATGCTCATACCACCCGCATAAGACGCCATCATCAGCTGATCATCGCTGTCCGCATCCCATTTATCCTTTTCGAGGAACACTTTCTGACAGAGCTGCAGCGCCTTTTCGCCATAACTGCGGCTGAACTCATTCAAATAAGTTCCCGTAAGACTTTCAATACAATGAATATAACAATCCATGCCCGTATAAAACCGCTGGTTCACCGGCGCACCCGCTGTCAGCTCAGGGTCCAGCACGATCTGGTCAAAAGGCGTAAAGTCCGAGTTCATGCCCAGCTTCTTGGTGGGTCCCGTAAGCACCGTCGTCCGCGAAACTTCCGCACCTGTACCGCTAAGGGTGGGTATCCCTACCTTATATACACCGGGAAATTTTACCAGGTCCCAACCCTGATAGTCGGCTGATGAGCCCGGGTTGGTCATCATAAGAGCAACGGCCTTGGCCAGGTCCATGGCCGATCCGCCGCCGATGCCGATGATACCGCTTACCGTACCGAACTCCTGCCGGAGCTCACTGGCCAGCTGGTCGACATATTTTGTCTTCGGCTCTAAAGTGACATCCACGACAACTACCTTATCCTTACCCCTTAAAGGTATTCTTTTGGCTAATGGCTTATTCTCAAAATAATGGTCCAGTAAAAAGATCATGGGTGCGTCCCCCTTCCGTTGGGGGGCAAGGATCTCATCCAGCTGGTGGAAGCTTCCCCTGCCATAAATGACAAAGCCCACCATCTTGAAGTTCCGGAATTTGTTCACGGTATCAATAATTTAGGCGGCAAAGTTAAGCCACCAGCGCGGCAGCGCCAAATACCCCCGCACTATCCCCCAAACTGGGTTTTAGCAACGGCACCTCCACCCTGTTGTTGAAGATAAATTGACCCAGGGCATCCAGCCCCTTTGTATAGATATCATCCATATTTCCAACCCCTCCGCCGACAACGATCACATCGGGATCCAGTAGATTCGTGATGACGCTGACGCTCTTGCCAAAGAAATGACAAAGCCGCTCGATCGTCTTATCTGCCGCAGGATCAGACCCTTCCCGATGCCGGGAAGCGATTTCTTTTAGTTTTATATGGGTACCCGTGAGCGAGGAATAATACCGTTCCAGTGCAGGACCGGAAATAACGGTTTCCACACAACCCGTCTTACCACAGTAACAACGCCCTCCGGATTCATCCAGGAAGTTATGACCCCATTCCCCCCCAATACCATGTCTGCCATCCCAGATCTTCCCGTTGACGACGATACCGCCGCCCACACCCGTACCCATGATGATGCCAAATACCATGCGGGCATTAGGCGCCTTCTGCTTAACGATACCCAAATGCGTCTCGGCCAGGGCAAAACAGTTGGCATCATTGGCCAGTACAAATGGTAATCCTAAACGCTCCTGCAAATCCTTTTGCAGGGGCATACCGTTCAACACCGTAGTATTGGAGTTCTTCATGGTCTGAAGCGTGGGGTCCAACACCCCCGGCGTACCCATGCCGATGGCGCTGGGTTTTAATCCGGATTGTTTCTCCAGATCTTTCACCAGCCAGCCGATTTGTTCGATGATATGGTCATAACCTTTTGATGCTTCTGTGTCCACACGCGTGCGAACAATGGGAGTGGGATTATCAAGAGACTCCAATACGACCCCTTCTATCTTGGTACCGCCGAGGTCAAGGCCCCATAATGCTTTAGTCATGCAGCTGAATTGATTGGTCCGTAATTTAGGGATTCAGGATTTTAGCAAAAAAGCGAATCACAGATTCGCTGCCCGAAGGGCAATAGTTTAGCGTCTAAACAAACGCGGATACCGTCAGGCATCCGCAGACTTCCTCCCGAAACAAACGCGCATAAAAAAAACATTTTAGCAACTACACCATTTTAGCTGCCCGCTCCAGATCCTCCGGGGTATCGATCTCCACGCCCATATACGATGTAATGACCATTTTCATAGGTATGCCATTCTCCAGATACCGCAGACACTCTATCTTCTCCACGGACTCCAGCGGGCTTACCGGCCATGCCGTGAATTGCAGCAATGCATTTTTACGGAACGCATATACGCCGATATGTTCATAATAAACGGGAGCTACGGTAATATCCCGGGGATAGGGGATTACGCTGCGGCTAAAGAACAAAGCATTATTGTTCTTATCCAGCGCGACTTTTACATAATTGGGGTCATCGATAAACTTCTGTTCCTTCAGCACCTGTACCAGCGAACCCACCTGCACCGCACGCCCTTCCTCGCCCCGGAATACAGCGAGGAGTTTTTCCAGCGGGTCTTTTTGTACAAAAGGTTCGTCCCCCTGTACATTGACGATAATATCCACGTCCATGTCCGCCGCGGCCTCTGCAATACGATCACTGCCGCTCTCATGCACCCGGATGCTCATTTTTGCTTTTCCGCCATGTTCCGTGATCTCCCGGAAAATAATATCACTATCAGTCACGACAATGACTTCATCAAACAAACCCGTGGCAGCCGTATTATCATAAGTATGCCGGATAACCGTCTTTTTACCCAACACCTGCATCAGCTTGCCGGGAAATCGGGTTGCAGCATAACGGGCTGGGATCATGGCAATTGTCTTCATGAAAGGAATTTGGACGACAAAAGTAGTTTATTTATATTTAGTATATCTAACGTCATCGCCTGCCACACCCTGGCCGATCCGGGCCATCACCGCCAAAACTATTATGTATGCAAACCACCGAACTGCTGAATAGCTATTCTGTCGATCCCGGCACCTGGGACGAAATGTATTCTGAATCAGAACGAACCGGAGGTTCGTTGTCCGAAGGACGGACATTAGATTTTGTACGGGGACAATACCGTGGCGTAGTGGATTTCCTGCAGCAAATGAGCATCGAAGAGCTGAATAAAAAAGAAGAGCTGGCAAAAAGACTGTTCATGAGCCAGGGCATTACGTTCACGGTCTACAGCAGCGGAGAAGGCATCGAAAAAATATTCCCTTTTGATATCATCCCTCGTATTATTACGGCTGCCGAATGGAAGTATATTGAAGAGGGTATCCGCCAGCGACTAAAGGCCCTCAACCTCTTTCTCAAGGACGTTTATAGCAATCAGTTCATCCTGAAGGACGGCATCGTTCCCGTGGAAATGGTATATAGCTGTCCGCACTACCTGCGGGAAATGCATGGTTTTCATGTTCCTCATGACCTGTATGTCCACATCGCCGGCATCGATCTTATCCGGGACAATGACGGAACCTTTTATATCCTGGAAGATAACCTGCGCACACCCAGCGGGGTAAGCTATATGTTGGAAAACCGCGAGATCACCAAACGTATCTTCCCCGATCTCCTGCCCGGGAATAACGTCCGGTCCGTTACCGAATATCCCAATATACTCCACCGCAACCTCGTCTCGCTCTCTCCCCGGCAGACCGCCAACCCCACCGTCGTTGTGCTGACGCCGGGAATTTATAATTCGGCCTATTTCGAACACACAACCTTGGCCAGGTTGATGGGCGTGGAATTGGTGGAAGGCAGGGATCTTGTCATCGACAACCACAGGGTCTTTATGAAGACGACGGCCGGCTTGCAGCAGGTGGACGTGATCTATCGCAGGGTGGATGACGAGTTTCTCGACCCTCTCGTATTCAACCCCGACAGCATGCTGGGGGTCGCCGGTATCATGAGCGCCTACAGGAAAGGGAACGTGGCTATCGTAAATGCCATCGGCAATGGCGTCGCAGACGATAAGGCTATCTACACCTATGTGCCGGAGATGATACGCTATTATTTAAATGAAGAGCCCATCCTGAAAAATGTGCCCACCTATCAGCTGGGTCATGCTGACCAGCGGGAGCATGTTTTTGCCAATATGCAAAAAATGGTGATCAAAAAGACAAATGAGAGCGGAGGCTATGGTATGCTGATGGGTCATTCCGCCAGCGATGAGGAGATCAGCCGGTATAAAATGGAGATCCTGAGGGACCCCCGGCAATACATCGCCCAGCCGATCATCAATCTCTCCTCGGCGCCCTGCTATATGAACGGACGGATGAAACCCCGCCGGGTCGACCTGCGCCCCTATGCGCTCTGTGGACCAGATGGTATCCAGATCGTACCGGGAGGCCTCACAAGAGTGGCGCTCAGGGAAGGATCGCTGGTAGTGAATTCTTCACAGGGAGGCGGTAGTAAAGATACCTGGGTGCTTGCAGGATAGTAAAAAACAAAAAAACATAACAAACCCGAATGCTTAGCAGAGTCGCCGACAGCCTATATTGGATGAGCCGTTACATGGAGCGCGCGGATGGTATCCTCCGTATGCTCAAGATAAATTACGCATCCTCCCAGGACGATATCCAGGAGTTCTCCTGGAAACCCGTACTGCGCATCTTTACCTACCTGGACGAGGATGGCGCTTCAAAGATCTCCCATAACACCCGCGCCGTACTCCAATACATGGTCACCGACAGGGAGAACAGCAATTCAGTATTGAATATCATCACCCGCGCAAGGGAGAACGCCCGCAGCGTACAGGACCACATCACCAAAGAGCTCTGGCAATGCCTGAATGAGTTTTACCACACCATCCGCGATGAAAAGATGAACCGCGATCTGCAAAAGGATGACCCTGTATCCATACTGGACGTGCTGATCAAACAAGGACTGCTGTACTTCGGCACAATGGATGTCACCATGGCAAGAGGAGAAGGCTACGCATTTATCAACATCGGAAAATTTTTGGAGAGAGGAGTACAGTCGGCGGACATCCTTGACGTAAGATTTAGCGATCGGCATTATGACTTCAGCCAAACCGATATCACCTACTGGAAATACCTGCTGCTCTCTATATCCGGGTATGAACTTTATTTGAAAACCTATCGCAGCGGCTTCGACGCTCGTAATGTAGTTGAACAGACGGTATTGAATGACGATTTCCCCCGTTCGATCCTTTACTCGGTGGGACGGCTGCATATTTATTTTGAGAGATTAAAAAGCGAACGCAACCAGGAAGCATTCAGAAAAATAGACTTTATGATCGGGAGGATCCGGAGCAAGGTCCGGTATTCCACGGTTGAATCCATCATGGCGCAAGGCCTCCACACCTATCTCAATGGAATAAAAGACGACCTCTACGAAGTGGGGAATGCCCTTAACCAAAACTATTTTGCGTACACCTGATCACAGCCCAAATCTATTTTCCGGACATAATTTCTGTATTTTTACCCCATGCCTCGATTTAATATCCACCATATCACAAAGTACACCTATGAGGGACCCGTAAGGGATAGCGCCAACCAGATCGTCCTTTTTCCTATCAAGGACGAATTTCAGGAAGTGGAAAAACAGGAGCTCTCTATCAGCGGTGATCCTACCGTGGATATTTATAAGGATTATTACGGGAATGAGATCGGTTCTTTTACCCACGCGGAATCGCATACCTCGCTGCTCATCGACTCCCGTATCAAAGTCGTGACAAAACCCAGACCGGCACTCCTCGACGAAACGCCCGCCGACGGACAATGGGCTTTTTTGCAACAGCTTCGCTGGCAGGTGCCGTACATCGACTTTCTAAACCAGGAGAAATTCACCTCCTTAGACCAGCTCCTCGAAGACGCCCATTTCCAGGACATGCGGACGCTCACCCCCCTGCAGGCCGCCCAGCAGCTGAAGACCTATGTCTACGATCATTTTAAGTATATAAAGGGTGTCACCACCGTAGAAACTACCCTGGATGAAGTGTGGGCGCTAAAAGCCGGCGTATGTCAGGATTTTGCCCATATCCTGCTTGTGCTCCTGAGGCAGACGGGCATACCCGCCCGGTATGTCAGCGGCTATATCTGTCCTAATAAGAACGGCATGCGGGGTGAAGGCGCGACCCATGCGTGGATCGAAGCCTATATCCCCGACAATGGATGGGTCGGTCTTGATCCAACAAATAATTGTGTGGCGGACGATCTCCATGTACGCCTGGCGGTGGGACGTAGTTTTTCTGACTGCTCGCCTGTCAAGGGCACCTACAAAGGCACGGCAGGACAGACGCTTGAAGTGGGGGTTTCCGTATCTTATGAGAGTGGAAAGGTGAACGAGGATACCACCACCGTACTGACACCCCAGCCCGCTGTCAGCAATGGGAATGGGTCGCCTGAACAGAATTCATACCGCCGTTATATGGAGATGATGCAGCAGCAACAGCAATAGGCTCATGCCGGCTTTTCACCGGCCCCCCTGAATTTCCCTCCCACCGGCGGCCGGTATTCCCCAAAAGGTATCTTCAACAGGTTCCCCATACGGTTATGCTCTTTTTCATCCGTATATGTATCGATACCATAATGCAAGGACTTTGTATCCTCCACGTACACAAAGGTCCCCAAAAGACGGTCCCAGATGGAAAAAATATTCCCATAATTAGTGTCGGTCATCGGCTGTACATAATGATGATGCACCTTGTGCATGTCCGGGGAGACGATGACCAGAGAGATAGCCTTGTCCAACCATTTTGGCAGGGAAATATTGGCATGATTGAATTGAGAGAACAGCACGGACAATGACTGATAAAAGAACACCAGCCACAACGGCGCTCCAGTGACAACGACCCCCAACAAGGTAAAGAGTGCCCGAAAGACGCTTTCACCCGGATGATGCCGGTTGGCCGTCGTCGTATCCACCCAGACATCGCTGTGATGGATCAGATGGAACTTCCACATCCATTTCACCTGGTGCACCAGCCAATGGATAAACCAGGCCCCGATCAGGTCCAGCAGCAACAATCCAACTAAAGTGAACAGCCACAGCGGCATGGGAAAAAGATAGAGCAATCCAACTTTATGAACACTTCCATATTGGCTCGCACGTACGATAAGCGCTGCAAAAGCCAGATTGACGACGATGGTGGTAAGAGTAAAGAATATATTCAACCCCGCATGACGCACTTTGTGGTAGCGAAACCGTACCAGCGGGATCACCCCTTCCAGCATCCAGAATAATACCAGCCCGCTCGCTATGATCAGGGTGCGTTCCCAGGACTGAATGTGGTCGAAATAATTGGCAAGCTTTTCCATGAAGGTCCTCCTGATGATAAGTTACAAAAAATCTGGCTACTATTCAGGTCGATCAGCCTCTTCCAGCAACTCTACCGCCCGTTCAGCCTGCGTAGGATAGACCATCAGCTTCATGCCCCCCAGTGCCGGGCTGAGGAATGGATCGAGGGTAATGATATATTCATCCTGCAAATGACAGTTGATCCCCGCATCCTGCAGCATAGTCATAGAGATATGAGCCGAGATGTAATTATCAAATGTTCGTAGTTGCACAAAATCCATACTGTAATTTACAAAAAAACCGGGTCTGAAAGACCCGGCTCACACATATCAATTAGTTAATATACTTAGCTGTTCAGCATCAACGGCATTACCAGCATCAGCACCTCTTCATTTTCGTCCTGTTCCATTGGTTTGATAATACCAGCTTTTGTGGGTGTGGACAGCTCCATCCTTACCTCATCGGAATCAGTAGAGCCGAGCATCTCGATCAGGAATCGTGCGTTAAAGGCGATGGCAAGATCTTCTCCGTCATACTGACATTTCATACGTTCGTTCCCTTCAAAGGAGAAGTCCACATCCTGTGCCGTCAGCTGTAATTCGCTGCCCTGGATATTCAATACCACCTGGTTGGTGCTCTTATTACTAAAGATGCTTACCCGGCGAAGCGCGCTTTGGAAATCATTCCGGCTCACCACGAGCTTATAGGGATTATCGGCGGGGATAACTACTTTATAATCAGGGAATCGTGCGTCTATCAGCCGGCAGCTCATCTGCGTTGTACCATGCGATACAAAAAGGTGATTGCTGTTATAGCTGATAGTGATCTCGTCCTCATTGGTAGGGAGGGCGGACTTCAACAGGTTCAGCGGCTTTTTGGGAACGATAAGACTGTCGCTCTTCGGGCAGCTGACATCCTTGCGTTTGTAGCGCACCAGGCGATGAGCGTCCGTAGCGACAAATTGCAGCCCTTTCTTGTCCATTTCGAAAAAGACACCTGTCATGGCAGGACGCAGATCGTCATTGCTCACGGCAAACAACGTCTTGTTAATGGCCGTCACCAGGGCTGCGGAGGTGGTGGTAAAAGACGTGGTTTCGTCCGTGGCAGGCTCTTTCGGAAAATTGTCCGGATTTTCGCCCATGACCTTATATTTCCCATTGTCGCTGGTCAGCTCTACAGCATAATGCTTATCGATATTGAAGGTCAGAGGCTGATCAGGGATATTTTTCAAAGAATCGATGAGGATCTTGGCGGGGATACAAACTTTGCCGGTGTCCTTGGCTTCTACTTCCAGGTGCACTTTCATTACGGTTTCCAGGTCAGTGGCAACAACAGTCAGCTTATTTTTTTCAACTTCAAACAGAAAGTCTTCGAGGATGGGAAGAACGGTATTTGCATTGATTACGCCGCTGATCTGTTGTAGTTGTTTCAATAAAGCCGAAGAAGAAACGATAAACTTCATGGAATGGTATCTTTCAGGCGAAACTACTGATTTTTGGTTAATAGCCAATTTATTCAGCCGGGCAGCCTTCTCCGTTGCCTCAATTGTTAATTTTTTGTGACTAACCCGGTCATTGGCCCCCGGATAGCCGTAAATTCGCGTATGCTCTATCGCCAGCAACTGTCCTTTGAGCAGGCCCTTCAGAAAGCAAGACATTATTGTGCCTACCAGGAGCGTTGTCACCTGGAAGTAAAAGAGAAGCTATATGGTTTCGGCTTGAGAAAGAACGATGTAGAGGATGCCCTTTCCAAGCTCATTGAAGAGAATTACCTCAACGAAGAACGTTTTGCCGTCCTGTTTGCCGGTGGCCGGTTCCGTATGAAACAATGGGGAAGGGTTAAGATAAGCTACGAGCTCAAACAAAAAAAAGTCGGAGAATACTGTATCAAAAAAGCCCTTGCCTCTATCAGTGAGGACGAATATGACCACACCCTGGCAGATCTGGCCAGGGACAAATGGGAAGCCCTGGATAAAATAGCCGACGCCTTTATCCGCCGGCAGAAAATACAGGCTTTTTTGATACAAAGAGGCTATGAGTCCGAAAATATCCGGAACGTAGTGACCAAACTAATATAAATATGCCTGCACTCTCCATAACGCTCATACAGCCCGATCTCCGCTGGGAGGACAAGGCAGCCAACCTCCGGCTCTTCGAAACCCTTATCGGGGGGATCGGGGAGAATACGCACCTGGTCGTCCTGCCGGAGATGTTCAGCACCGGGTTCAGCATGCGGCCGGAGGTCCTGGCTGAACGTATGGATGGGCCTACCATCGCCTGGATGAGACAAATGGCCGCCAGCAAAAAGGTCATCCTCACAGGCAGTTTGATCATCGAAGAAAAAGGACAGTATTTCAATCGTCTGATCTGGATGCTGCCCAACGGACAATATGGAACGTATGATAAAAGACATCGTTTTGCCTATGCCGGTGAACACGAACATTATACTGCCGGTCACAAACGCCTGATCGCCTCTGTCAATGGATGGAGGGTCAACCTCCTGGTCTGTTACGACCTGCGCTTCCCTGTCTGGTCCCGCCAACAGCTGCAGGAACCCCTGAGACCCCCCGCTGCCGGTCAGACTGTCCCCCACGGGACCCCCGGATCAATCCTGGAACCCGAATTCGACCTGCTGGTCTATGTCGCCAACTGGCCCGAGCGGCGTAGCCATGCCTGGAAAACGCTCTTGCAGGCCCGCGCCATCGAGAACCAGGCGTACGTGGCAGGTGTGAATAGGGTAGGCAACGACGGGAACAATATCTACCACAGCGGCGACTCCATGATCGTTGACCCTCTCGGAGAGATTTTATACCACGCTGCGGATAAAGAATCGATCTTTACCGTTACTTTACAACGGGAAAAATTAGAAGAAGTACGCACTCGCTTTCCTTTCTGGAAAGATGCAGATCAGTTTACTATCGAACCCTGATTCCCGAATAAACCGAGATCCTTGGCCGTCGAGGCCAGACACCCTTAAAAAATTACCCATGGCAACCGCATTTATCGCCCGTGAGATCTTTACAGGACAAACGATCGAGACAGGTAAAGCAGTCCTGGTCAAGGACGGAAAGATCGTAGACATTGTAAATAACACAGCCATACCGGCCGGTTACAGGCAAAAGGAACTTCCCGGTTATATGCTTGCTCCAGCTTTCATCGACCTCCAGATCTATGGAGGCAATGGCCGTCTCTTCTCCGCGGATCTTACCACCGACACCCTGGAAGCCGTCTATGAATATTGCCTCCAGGGCGGCTGTACCCAGTTCATGATCACCCTGGCGACCAACTCCATCGAAAAATTTCTGCAAAGCATGGAAGTGGCCCGCAGTTACCAGTCCGGCGGGGGAAAGGGTCTGTTGGGTGTTCATCTCGAAGGACCGTATATCAATCCCTCAAAAAAAGGGGCACACATCGAAAAGTTCATAAAAAAACCTACTGTACAGGAAATTCAGAGGCTGCTGGAAAAAGGGAAGGGCATTTTTAAAATGATGACCCTCGCACCAGAGCAATGTGACAGAGCGTGCATAGAGCTTCTGTTGCAGAACAACATCATCGTCTCGGCCGGGCATAGCAATGCCCGGTATGGCGAAGCCATCGACGGCTTTTACCAGGGCATTCCTGCGGCAACCCATCTTTTTAATGCCATGTCCCCGTTGCAAAGCAGGGAGCCAGGCCTGGTCGGGGCTATTTATGACAACCCGGATGTACGCAGCAGCATCGTTTGTGACGGTATTCACGTGGACTTTGCTTCTGTCCGCATCAGCAAGAAGGTCATGGGCGATCGTCTGTTTTTTATAACGGATGCCGTAGCCGAAGTGCAGTATGGAGAATATACTCATGTCTTCAAAGGCGATCGCTATACCCTTCCGGACGGCACGCTTTCAGGCTCTGCCCTTACGATGCTCCAAGCTGTAAAGAATGGGGTGGAAAAGGCCGGTATTCCTTTGCCGGAAGCCTTGCGGATGGCTTCGATGTATCCTGCGAACCTTGCGCGTCTGGAAGCTAAGCGCGGGTGTATCCGGCCCGGCGCGCATGCCGATCTCATCCTCCTGGATGATCAGTTGAATTTATTACAGGTCATCGTGGACGGGGAGGTGTAGCCAGCGATTGTATCTTGGAAAAAAGATAATTCTCCGAGCCCGGCTCGAACCCTGACTGCTGATATACGATCTCTCCCTTATTGACGATCAGCGATTGTGGGACATTCGTAAAATGGAAGGCATGCTGTAACTCCCCATCTATATCCGCGTATACTTCAAAGGTCCATTCATTTTGCAAAGCCGTGTTCCGCATATGGTTCAGCAGGTTGCCTTCATCCACACAGATGGCTAACAGCGTAAAGTTTAACGGCTGTTTTAATTTGGCATATCGCTGGTTGATAGCGGTCAGCTCCCTGATCGAAGATTCTGAGTTGATCGACCAGAAACAGACCATTACCAGCGGCGATTGGTGTGTCAGGGACGAATAACTGACCATCTTTCCTTTTACATTCCTCAGCTGCACCGAATCCAGGGAAGTCTGCGCCCGGACTCCCGCTAAAAGGCCGATGAAAAAAAAGCCCAAAAGACAGGATATCTTATTACTCACGTTCATAATTTATTTTTCAAAGGTGTTCGTGAATGCTAGGTTCGCATTTCATAAACTCATTTTTTACCCGTAGTGATATGCAGCTGTATCAACTCCCGAGCCTTGGCGGTCTTAAAATCCAGGCCCCTTGAAATGGCATCGCTGGTGGGAAGCGCCGTGACATCCGGCAAAACGCCACGTCCGTCCTTGTCCCGGTCCTTATCCACCACCAGACGGAACCTTGGCAGGCGAAATCGAAGGCCCGTCCCGGGTAATGTTACATTCGGGATCATCCAGGCCGTATTGCCATAATAACCTCCCCCTGTTTCCTCCCCTACGATCGTGACATTCTTCTGGCCTTTTAACGCGCCCGCGAACAGACAGGTGGCTGAAAAGGAGTTACCCCCGGTAAGGATATACACCTGCCCGTTGAAATGATGTTTTTTAAAAGGACTGAAGACGTGCCGCTCGAAATAGCCGAAATGGTATTTGCCGTCATGTTGACGGCGGCTGACCACGTCCATCAGCATCCGGTATAAAAAGCTATTCTCGATATATTTATCGTATTTGCTATGACGGCGCAGGGTATAGAGGGAATCCGCCACCCTGAAATCCTTATCGATGATATAGCGGGTAAGACGTGTGGAATTGGTCGCATCCCCTCCGCCATTGATACGTACGTCGATCACCAGGTTCTGCACATGCTTTTCAGACAGCGTACGAAAAGACTGGCGGAAAAATCGCCGCAGACGATTTCCATGTTCAAAAGTATTCAGGGTCATAAAACCCGTAGTATTTGCGCTGTCCAATTGCAGGTTGCGGGTAAGGAACTCTTCCCGCCGCCGCCGTTCTTTTCTGCCCGGCTCCCTGGCCACGTCGGATCTTCGTACGCTGTCGGACGTATGAAAAGGTCTGGCCCTTCGGAAAGTGTCCGCCCGGGGATCATATCGTGCGATGACGGTTTCCCGCAGCTGTCTGGCGTTATCCAGGTAAGAGATATGAAAGGCGGAGGTGTCGCCGATGACCTGCTTATACCACCAGGAGAAATTGAAACCCGTGCTCAGGTATTGATATTTACCGGTGAGATTATATCCGTCGCTGGCAAAATACTTAAACAAAGTATCCGTCAGTTGGGTCGTGTTCCATCCATTGATGCTGCGAATGATTACCCCGCGTTTTAATATCGAATCCTTCCGGTTCAGGTTGGCCGACACGACCATCGTGTCCTTCCAGCATTTCAGGATCAACGGGAATTGCGGCAGTTTTACCGTATCTAAATAGTGGCTGTATGCCTTGGAAGCTCGGACGGAAGTATGACCACAGTTTACTTTCGCGATCACATAGCTGAGGAGGGTCCTGAACTGCGGCTCCGTCATGGAATCTGTAATAGCCGCATAACCCTTGTCAAAATAAAAGTTCATGCTGTCCCTGGAAGTGTACCAGTAAAGGCTGGGATGGAGGTCCTCCAGGATGTGACGAAATAAATGGTAGTCGTCCTGCAGGACGGCCGGGGCATATTTTCTCTCCGGATCAAAAGCCTGCTTTGTTGTCCCGCAGGAGACAACGAACAAGGATAAGCATAATAAAAGATAGTACAGGCGTTTTGTCATGTTTGCTCATTTGCCGGCAAAAGCATTCCAGCCCTGCGCGGTAATATCAAACGTATTACCTCCCCTGGTAATTATCTTACTCCCCTTCTCCTGCTCGGTCATATAGCCAATAACGCTGATTTGTTCGTTTAGCACCAGTTTATCGTAATCCTGTTGAGGAACAGTGAATAACAATTCATAATCCTCTCCACCGCTGAGTGCACAGGCAGTAGGATCCAGCTCGAATTTAAATGCCGCGTTCCGCGTGTCTTCTGCGACAGGGATCTTTTCTTCATACAATACGCAGCCCAGCTCGCTCTGCCGGCAAATATGGAGGATCTCCGAGCTGAGCCCGTCACTGATGTCCATCATGGCGGTAGGAATGATGCCGGCTTGCTGAAAAAACTCTATCTGGTCCTTTCTGGCTTCCGGCTTTAACAGCCTGCCGATGACATATTTTTCCCCTTCAAGGTCCGCTTTTACCTGTGGGTTTTCCAGAAAAATTCGCTTTTCTCTTTCCAGGAGGATCAGACCGATATAGGCTGCCCCCAGGTCCCCCGTGCAGCAGAGCAGGTCCCCTTTTTGGGCTGTGCTGCGTTTGACAAACTTGTCGGGGCTTACTTCGCCGATGGCTGTAACGGAGATGATAAAACCCTTTTGTGAGTTGGCCGTGTCTCCGCCCACCAGGTCGACGCCGTATTTGTCGCAGGCTGCATATACGCCTTCATAAAATTCGTCCAGCGCCTCCAGGCTAATGCGGTTGCTGATGCCGATGCTCAAAGTGATCTGCGTCGGCGTGGCATTCATCGCATAGATATCGCTAAGGTTTACCACCACCGACTTGTAGCCCAGGTGCTGCAGCGGTGTATACATCAGGTCGAAATGGATGCCCTCGATCAGCAGATCGGTAGTCACCACCGTCTGCTTGCCGAAATGATCGATGACGGCGGCGTCGTCGCCTACACCGACAATCGTGCTGGCATTTTGTATCTCGATATTCCTGGTAAGATGCTCTATCAGCCCGAACTCTCCCAAAGACGATATTTCAGTCCTGTTCTCACTCATGCTATCATGTATTAACTCAGTTTATACTCCGGGTCATTCACCACCTTCAGCAGCTCGTCATGGATCTTCCCGTTGCTGGCGAGCAGATGAGGCTGATAAGGAGAGTACCGGCGCCCCGTAAAGTCGGAAACCCGTCCACCCGCCTCTTCCACGATCAGGAAACCCGCGGCGCTGTCCCATGCAGACAGCTTATGCTCATAAAATCCGTCAAATCTGCCCGCAGCCACCCAGCAAAGATCGATAGCCGCCGAACCAAGCCGGCGCACAGGTACTCCGCTGCGGATCAACCGGGAAAATACTTCCAGCGGCCCGTTCGCCTGGTCCAGATAGGTATAAGGGAAGCCCGTTACCAGGCACGCCTTGCTTACCGACGTTTCATCGCTGACATGTATCTTTTTATCATTCAGCGTGGCCCCATAGCCTTTTTGGGCAAAAAAGAACTCCCGGATAAATGGGTTATACACCGCCCCGAGGATCATCTCGCCTTCCTGCTCCACACCTACCGACACACAACATAATGGAAGGCCATTGGCAAAATTTACTGTCCCGTCGATTGGATCGATGATCCACTTAAAGGTAGAATCCATCGTAATGGCTCCTGCCTCTTCGCTAAGAAGATAATGATCCGGGTAATCCTGTCTGATGACTTCAAAAATGGCCTTTTCGGAAGCATGATCCGCCTCGGTAACCAGGTTATTAACGCCTTCCTTGTTGGAAATAGTAAATTCTCCCTGAAAATATTTCTGCATGACGGCGGCTCCTGCTTCAACTGCTCTTATTAGTGTGGATTTCAACATGGCGCAAATATACGATCCTCCCCCCCAACCAGTTGCCCTTTTTTCTGTTACTTCGTACCTCCAACGCATGCTACTTTCCGTCATCATAGTCAGTTATCAGGTGAAATATTTCCTCGAACAATGCCTTTTTTCCGTGGAAAAAGCCCTGCGGGAAATCGACGGAGGAACAGAGATCATCGTTGTGGACAACCATTCAATGGATGGGACGCTGGAATACCTTCAGCCCCGTTTCTCCGGGGTCGAATTCATAGCCCTTCCGGATAACCAGGGTTTTGCCCGGGCGAACAACCGGGGGCTGGAAAAGGCAAAAGGAAGATATATCCTGTTCCTCAACCCGGATACCATCCTACCGGAAGACGCCTGCCGGATCTGTCTCTCTTTTATGGCTTCCACACCCGGCATCGGTGCGGCAGGGGTCCGGATGATTGACGGCAGCGGACGTTTTTTGAAAGAATCCAGGAGAGGGTTCCCTTCCGCATGGGTGGCTTTTTGCAAATTTTCCGGTCTGACGGCCCTTTTTCCGGGGTCCCGCTGGCTGGCCGGCTATTACCTGGGACATTTGCCGGAAAAACAGACCCATCCGGCGCCCATTCTCTCCGGCGCCTGTATGTGGGTTGATAGGGCGGCGCTGGATAGAACAGGAGGGTTCGATGAACAGTTCTTTATGTATGCCGAAGACATCGACCTGAGCCATCGCATCGGGCAGGCAGGGTTTACCAACTATTACATCGCAGATACCACCATCCTCCATTTCAAGGGAGAAAGCACTCGTAAGGATGCCCAGTATATAAAATCATTTTATACCGCCATGGTCCGGTTTCGTCGCAAATATTCCAAAGGACCATTCTCCCGTCTGTTTGACCGTCTGTTGGAGATCGCCGTCCGGATAAAGGTCGCCATCGCTTCCACCCCCCCTGAAGAAGCACCCCTTCAATACGACATCATCCTCTCTGAAGGCGAGCACCTCTCTTTTAAAGAAATTATAACAACCCTGCAGGAGTCCGGCGGGAAGACCGTACTGATCCATGCCGCCGGCAGCAGCTCCGCCGTGGGCAGCCCTTCATCCCAACACCGGGGTATTGCTATTGAATATGACCCGGCGGTGGAGGTTACACGCTGAGCTCCTTGTATTCCAGCACATTCTCCAGACCTCTCCGGGAAAGCAGGTAAACTATCAGTATCACGATCAGCCACACAAAAACAAATAGTTGGGTTCCTCCCCGCAGCATCTGACGGGCTAATATTCCCTGCGCCATTAGCTTATTCAGCTCTTTGCCCACCAGCCAGTGGTCCACCAGACCCGGCAGCACTAAAAAGGCAGGGAGTATAAGGACCCTCTGTACCCAGCCTGTCACCAATACGAACACCCGGATAAGGGCCGGCAGACAAAGGGCTAACACGATCAGGAGTCCCGTCGCTGCGACAAAATAGTGGTTGCTTCCATCCGGCCGCTGGAACAGCTGGCGTAATGCCCAGGTTTCATCCCCGCCACCGGCCAGGGACGCCATTATCCTGGTGAACGGCAAGGCCGCAAAGACCATGGAAAAACCCACAGACTGCTTCTCGGGCGTATTCTCCGGATGCATCAGCGCCCACCCGCTCCAGATCATTATATAGTTTACCATCGGCCCGGCCAGCGTAGCCAGCGCAAATGCGGAGGAAGAGGTCACGCAGGTATTACAAACGGACCAGCTGTCAAACGCCCGGTTGCCCAGACAACCGCAGTAAGTAGCCGACAGGATAAAATGAGCCCAATCATGAATTTCATGGATCAGGAACACCAAAGAGAAAAAAGCAAGCAGATAGGCCGGGGTCAGTTTTACCTTCATACAAATAAATGTAACAAAAATATCATCCAAAACCTTAGATTTGCCGCAAGCAAATGACACCTGTTACTCAATGGCGTTGATTGAAATTCAATTACCCAAATCGTTGGCAAGAGCACTGCGGTTGCCCCAGAAATCTCCCCGGCGGCAGCAGCTAAAGGTATTGAGAAAACTGCTCAAAAAAGCCCGCTTCACCGAGTTCGGTCAGCAATACAGGTTCGATGAGATACTTTTAAGCAAACATCCCGGCAAGAAATTTCAGGAGCTGGTCCCAACCTTCGACTATAACAAGATCTATCAGGCATGGTGGCACAAAACGCTGGAAGGCAAGGCCGACGTATGCTGGCCCGGGAAAATTAAATATTATGCGCTTTCTTCCGGCACTTCCGAGGCCGGTAGCAAGTTCATACCGATTACCAACGATCTTCTTCGCGGCAATCGCATCGCAATGGTCAAACAGTTGCTAACCCTTCGCAATTATCACGACATACCCGTAAAAAGCATCGGCAAGGGATGGCTGATGATCGGCGGCACCACCAGCCTGCAGAAAGGGCCCGGTTATTATTCCGGTGATCTCAGCGGCATCACGGCCCGGAAGGTCCCCTTCTGGTTCCAACCTTTCTACAAGCCGGGTAAAAAGATCGCCCGCACAAAGGATTGGACAAAAAAGCTGGAAGAAATCGTACGATTGGCGCCGCAATGGGACATCGGCTTCCTGACAGGAGTACCCGGCTGGATCCAGCTGTGCGTGGAAAAGGTGATCGAACGGTACAATCTGAACAATATCCACGAGATCTGGCCCAATCTCGGATTCTTTGTCCATGGCGGCGTCTCCTTCGAGCCTTACAAAAAAGGTTTTGAGAAGCTGCTGGGCAAACCCATCACCTATATCGAAACCTATCTCGCTTCCGAAGGGTTCATCGCCTATCAGGATCTCCAGCATGCCAAAGGGATGCGTCTGGTGACCAACCAGCATATCTTCCTTGAATTCGTTCCATTCGACAGTAAGAACTTTGATCAGGAGGGCAACCTGGTGGAGAACCCCGAGGCGTATATGATCCATGAAGTGGAGGAAGGGAAGGACTACGCCATTCTCCTCAGCACAAGCGCAGGCGCCTGGCGCTATCTGATAGGTGATACGGTCCGCTTTGTGGACAAGGCCCGTAGCGAGATCATTATTACGGGACGAACCAAACATTTTCTCAGCCTGGTAGGCGAACACCTCAGCGTGGATAATATGAACAAGGCGGTCCAGCTTACCAGCGAAGAGTTGAATATCTCGATCCCGGAGTTCACTGTAGCCGGCATACCCCATGGCCTCTTTTTTGCACATCAATGGTGGGTGGCCAGCAACGATAAGGTCGACCCTGAAGTGTTGCGTGATAAGATCGATGCCAGACTCCGGGAATTGAATGACGATTATGCCGTTGAGCGGGACAGCGCCCTGAAGGATGTAAGGGTACAGGTGCTGTCCGAAGAAAAATTTATGGATTTCATGCGGCTAAAAGGCAAAATAGGCGGACAACATAAATTCCCCCGGGTGCTTAAAGGCAAGATGTTGCAGGATTGGCAGAAATTCCTGGAAACAGGCGCGCTCTAAGACTCTGTACCTACCAGCACAGGCGTTAAATGTAAACTATGACAGAAGCCGTATTGAAAGGGTTGGCATTGGGATTCGTACTTGCCTTATCGGTAGGACCGATCATCTTTACTATCATCAAGCAAAGCCTGAACAGCGGCCATAAAGGAGGCTTCAGCTTTGTCTCCGGGGTATGGGTCAGTGATATCATCCTCGTCGTTCTAAGCAACACCGTCAGCTCACTGGTCAATCAGATGTTGGAACACAAAAGCGCTATCGCTATCGCCGGCAGCGCCTTCCTTGTTTCCATGGGCGTGTATTTTGCTTTCTTTAAAAAGGCAAAACTCCCTAAGGATGCGGAAGGAAAAGAAACACGGTTCCGTAAAAGGGATATGGCCCGCATCTTTGCCTCTGGATTTATCATCAATACCCTCAACCCGGGCGTCATCCTCTTCTGGCTGGGTAATGCCACCGTCCTCTCGGTCGACCATACACTACAGGAACGGATCATCATTTTTTCCGTTTGTCTTTTGATAAATATGGCCGCTGATGTCGGAAAGGTCATGATGGCCGGCAAGCTGCGGAGTAAGCTCACCTTGCGCGCACTGACCATCATCAATAAGATCTCCGGTTCTATCCTTATTATTTTTGGGGTCGCCCTCGTCGTTTTTTCCCGTAAGATCATGCATTAAATAAGGGATATTAACATCCGGATATGAATTGCAATTAGTAAGTTTGATGTACATCATGTACCGCATTGTCATATTAATTTTTTCTTGCATTCCCTTTATCACAGAAGCGCAGACAGATATCCTTGTCCTGAAGAAAAGAGGTGCACATGTGCGTACCTATACCATAGGAGACGAGATCACCATGGAGACTGTCTATGGTCAATGGTTTACGGGCAATATCATGGATTTACGGCATGACAGTATTTACATCAATGGTCAGGTTTTTCATTATAAAGAGGTCCGTGCCATCCGGCGGTCACATTATAATTTTGGAAATACGGTGCTGCCTTATGGCATGATGGCTGCCGGAGCGGGGATCTTTATCCTGAATGCGGTCAACGGCGCTTACCGCCATGACAAGGCAAAGGATTGGTACACCCATTCCAGCGTGATCACCGGCGCCTCGCTCATCGTAGGTGGCTTCATCCTCTCCCGGTTTACACACACCACCTATCGTCTGGGACACAGATTCAAGCTTGACTACCTGGAGCTGAACTTCCGAAAGGCCCCTGCGTCGAAGTGAGGAAAATACGGTTCGCTGTTTTCGCGGTTTCTCCCTATGCATAGCAAAACGAACTCCGTATATTGCAACGGTAAATCAAACGGATGGCTATCGATACAAAAGGATTAGTACCCCGCATTTGGAGAGTGATCAAACGCATCTTTATCTTCCTGTTTTGCTTTCAATTATTCTATATCCTGCTGTTGAAATGGGTCAATCCGCCTATTACGCTGACACAATTGTCCAGCGTGTTCAAAGGTGAAGGGCTGAAAAGGGATTATCAGCGCATGAAAAATATCTCCCCTTATGCCAAACTGGCCGTCATCAGCTCTGAGGACCAGTTATTTCCGGATCATGATGGATTTGATTTTAAATCCATCGACAAGGCTATGAAGCATAACCAGAAAAGCAAATCCCTCCATGGCGCCAGCACCATCAGTCAGCAGGTGGCGAAAAATGTTTTTCTTTGGCAGGGGAGAAGCTGGCTCCGTAAAGGGCTGGAAGTCTATTTTACTTTTATGATCGAGTGGATCTGGGGGAAAAAAAGGATACTTGAACTGTATCTGAACATCAGCGAAATGGGCAAAGGCGTCTATGGCATCGAGGCGGCCTCCCGGTATTATTACAATAAGCCCGCAAAGACCCTCACCCGTACAGAGGCGGCAAAGATCGCCGCCTGTCTGCCCAATCCAAAAGAGTTTACCGTCAAGCCGCTATCCGACCATGTGGCTCACCGTTATCCCTGGATATTGACCCAGATGAACCACCTCCAGGATGATCCGGATATACAGCGCTTATTGAACTAGCATCTGCCGGACCACCGCAATCGCGGACCGCAGCCGCTCCTCTTGCTGTCCCCCGATCTCCGCCCAGGGCGTGGCCTGATTCACCATACAATCCCTATACATATGGAAGAGGGTTTGCCGGGGACCTTCCGTAGGATATTCCCGCAGTTCATCGGGTGTCCAGGGCAGGTCTGTACGGCATAACAGATAACCATCATACTTTCGGGCCACGATCTGGTCGAGGATCCAGGTATCACATCGGCCGAACACGAACTCACCCCATACTTTCATTACATACATGTCAGTGTCGATGAACAAAACCTCACTGCCACGTCCGGCGAGTGCTGCGGCATGTTTTTCTTCCAGCTCCAATTGTCCCCGCGCAATCGTCATCAGATCCGGGAATTCATACTGCTTTCCGTGCTGCAATAAGTATTCCCGCGCATATTCCGGCACCCAATCCGTCCGGAAATGAGCAGCCAGGCCCTCGCATAAAGTGCTTTTGCCTGTAGACTCCGGTCCGATGATGACGATCCTTCTAAGCGGCATAACTTCTTTGTTTGGCTTTCCTGCTCCATTCGATCAGTCCCGATATGGCCATGACCAATAATATTACGTAATATAAGCTGGTAAAAACAGCATGTTTTACAAAATAGAGTGGGATAGAGGCGAAGTTCGTAGCGATCCACCAATGCCAGCTTTCTACTTTCTTTTTTGCCATCAGCCACATGCCTGTGTAGGCGGTGGCGGAAGCAAAAGCATCCGCCCAGGGGATCGCCTGCGGGGCAAAATCTTTCTTTAGCCAGGTCAGCGCAGAGAAGACAGCTACATAAAAGAAAGCAAAGAATGCCGACTGTTGCAGCCATTCCCTGCCATTGGAGGTGGTGATGTGCAGCACCGGGCGCCGCTCCTTGTCCTTGCGCGCCCAGAGGATCCAGCCATAGATGCTGACTACAGTATAGTAAAAATTGACGCTCGCTTCACCAAGCAGCGCAAACTTAAAACTAAGATAAACGTAAATAATGGTGTTCACCAGCCCGGTGGGATATACCCAGATATTTTCCAGCCGGCTGAACCAGACACTGAGAATGCCGGTGAGCACGGCTATAAATTCCAGCCAGGATGTATGTTGTAAGTCGGTAAGGAATTGATGGTAGAGCCCGGAAAAGTCCATTGCCCGTTTATTCCGCTTCTGCCACTACTTCTTTTACTTCAGGGATCATCCGCTTCATCATCCCTTCGATCCCTGCCTTCAGCGTGATCATGGAGGAAGGACAGCCCGAGCAGCTTCCCTGCAGCATGAGGTTGACGACTCCTTCCTGATAGCTTTTGAATTGAATGGCGCCGCCATCCATTTCTACGGCAGGCTTTACATAATTTTCCAGTAATTCTTTGATACGCTTGACGACATCGTCATCATCGGCGTCGATGACGTTGCCTTCGGATTTGACGACGACGACTTCATCTTCGTTGATAACAGGCTTATTCTCTTCTAAATATTCTTTTAGGAATTGCCGGATGGTAGGGATAACGTCGTTCCAGTCAGTATCGGAGGTTTTGGTCAGTGTTACGAAGTTGCTGGCGATAAAAACGCTTTTTATAAAAGGAAAACCGAAAACCTCGATGGCCAGCGGAGAAGGTTTGGCAGCTTCCACATCCGGGAAGTCAATACTCTTGCCGGGATATAATAACTTATTAGCCACGAATTTCATCGTTTCCGGGTTGGGAGTCATTTCAGTATAGATGCTGATCACCGGATTTCCTGTTTTGATCATAACGCCAATATTAGTTGTACAAAGTTAACGATTCCCGTCCAAAATCTCCGCCCCTTTCACGCCCGCTCCCGGGTTTCCTCTTTCTTTCCAAATTCCGCCGGGTCTTTCTCTCCCTTCCATCCTTTTTGCGGTCTGGAAAAACGGTAGTTGATCACATGCGCACCGATGACAAAGCCTACGGCAAAAGGCAGAAACCACAGTTCATATTGGTGCCATATCTGCTTGGCTACCAATAGCAACAGCCCAGCCGTAAACAGCAGCCAGGGTCCGGGATGACGATGGTGATGACGAAAGCCGTGCAGAAGGGCCAGGCTCCCTACCAAAAATGCAAGAACGATCATCCCATATTCAAATGCTGCATTATGTATAATGTTCACACCCAGCACAGGCAGACTGACCAGCAACAAAGGAAGGATAGCGCAATGAATGGCGCATATGATGGAGGCACTGATGCCCAGGATATCCCAGTTGATCTTACGCAGCATAGACGGAAAGACAAAAATAATACAAACGCAACATTGTTGCAAATAATTTTTCAGAAAGTCAATCGTGCTCGATCAAGTCGTAACTTTGTTATATCATGAACAAGAAAAAATTAGGATTCATCATTGGTTTCTTCCTCCTGTTGTTCCTCGGGTTTTATTTCGCCCTGGCCCGGTTCGTCCCCGGATTTAGCGAAGGAGATCAATTGCCCGTGATCAGTTATGTCAAGAGCTTCTCTTTTGCCAACCAGGAAGGCAGACAGATCACAGACAAGGATGTGACGGGAAAAGTATATGTTGCGGAGTACTTCTTCACTACATGCAAGGGTATCTGTCCCAAGATGAATACCAACATGAAAAAGATAGCGCAGGATTTTGCAGGCGAGCCGGACTTCCGTATCCTGTCCTACACGGTAGACCCCGAGACGGATACGGTTGCACGGATGAAGCACTACGCAGATTCTCTGGGCGCCGATCCCGGCAAATGGTGGTTCCTTACAGGACGTAAGGATAGCCTGTATCATCTTGCCCGCGGAAGTTATTTATTGGACGATCCGAAGAATAACGCAGCCAATATCGAAGAACAATTTATCCATACCCAGTTCCTGGCATTGGTCGACAAAGGCGGTAGGGTACGAAAGATCTATGATAGTCTTAAAAAGGATGAGCTTGCCGAGATGGAAAAGGATATCAGGTCATTGCTAAAAGAGCCGGCATCATCCACACCTCGTTTTGCAAATAATCTATTCAGTAATAATCCGGGATAGGTCATGGACCGTAAAATAGAAGAAATACTCAAACGCAATCAGTTGAGCGTGACCAGCGGCAGGAAAAAGATCCTCGAGCTGTTCCTGCAACAGGAAGGCGCGCTTGCACACAGTGACATCGAGAAGCGTGCGGGAGAAAAATTCGATCGTGTCACGGTCTATCGAACCCTGCAAGCCTTTCTGGAAAAAGGGCTTATCCACAGTATCCCGACGGCGGATAATTCTATACGTTATGCGTTGTGCAAAGAAAATTGCTCCGGCGGTCATCATCATGATGATCACGTACACTTCGTTTGTAGCGCCTGTGGTAATACTGTTTGTCTGGAAGGTGTGACGGTTCCTCCCATTCATCTTCCAAAAGGATTTACGGCAGAGCAGGTGGAGATGCTGGTCAGCGGTGTTTGTAAAAGCTGCAACTCTTGAGCGGCAGAGTCAGGCCCCTGGCGGGTTTCAGCGTCTTGAAGATACGGACAGGTCATAAAAGCGAAAGCCCCGATGTAGAAACACCGGGACTTTTGGTTAAGGCTCTGATTAGTAGCTTCTTTATGTAGAAGGTGATTGGTTCACCCACACTTATCTCATTGTCTATTGCAAATATAGCCGGAAAAAAGCATACGAACAATAGGTATAAGTACTACTTTCCGGGTATTTTTTAAAAAAATCAGGGATAGATCTGCTCTAATTCCGTGCTGACAAACTCCATCAATTGTTTAATATGCTCTTTCGAAAAGTTAAACCGAAGCTGTGCTGCATCGTATAATTCCGGTAGCGTACGGGTCCCGCCCAGGCTGAGCGCAGCCATATAGTTATTTAATGCTTTCTGTTTGTTCTCTTTATATTGTTTCCACAGACCGATGGCGCCTAACTGTGCAATGCCATATTCGATGTAGTAGAACGGTACTTCAAAAAGGTGCAGCTGTCGTTGCCAGCCATAGGGTCTGTACTGTTCTAGCCCTTGCCAGTCAATCACTTGAGAAGAGAACTCTTGCAGGATCTCCAACCACTTTTCCTTTCTCTCTTCCGTCGAATGCGCTGGGTTTTCGTATACCCAGTGCTGAAACTTATCAATAGTGGCGATCCATGGGAATATCGTAATAACACGTTCCAGCTGATGACGACGGGCTCGTGCTAAATCGTTTTTAGTAAAGAACAAATCCCAATGATCCATGCTAAACAATTCCATGGACATGCTT
Source organism: Chitinophagaceae bacterium (assembly GCA_017307755.1). GTDB lineage: Bacteria > Bacteroidota > Bacteroidia > Chitinophagales > Chitinophagaceae > Puia. The sequence continues at coordinate 80,008 of JAFKGQ010000020.1, forward strand.
GCCACTTCTGCGATCTCCATCGGATACTCTTTGAAGGAGGTCAATTCCAGCGGATGCGCCAGGAAAGAGTGAATAGCATGGCCTCCTTCGTGGACCATCGTCGTCAGGTCGCCCATCTGTCCTGCAGCGTTCATAAAAATAAAGGGCGCGCCTGTTTCTGCTAACGGACAGTTATAGCCGCCGGGAGCCTTGCCTTTCCTGCTCTCCAGGTCAAAACGTCCCATCGACCTCATGGTACGAAGACAGTCGCCAAAAAAAGGGTTCAGCTGATCAAAGCACTCGATGGTCTTGGTGATCAGCTCTGCCGCATCCTCAAAAGGGCGTAAAGGCTCTATCCCCGCGGGTTCTGCCTCCGTATCCCATGGACGCAACGTGTCGACGCCCAGTTTCTTTTTCTTTTGCTCGTGGATACGATTTACCAGTGGCAGAACATACTCCTTCACGGCATCATGAAAATGAAAACAGTCTTCCTTTGTATAATCAAATCGCCCCAGGTCCTCGAACTTATAGTCGCGATAGTTGGCAAAACCCGTATTCAACGCCACCTGGTGCCGTTTTTTTACAAGCCCGGAATAAAGATCATTCAGCGTGTCTTTGTCCTGCAATCGCCGCTCCTGTACCTTTCTGTAAGCTTCTTCCCGCACGCTGCGCTGCGGGTTTTCAAGGAATTTTGCGGCTTGCTGCAATGTATACTCTTTGCCGTCGAGGATCACGGTCATTTTACCCGCGATCATTCCGTATTGCTGCGCCAGTACGCTCAGCTCTGCCTGTATAGGTATATTTTCTTCCCTGAAGAGTTCGATCTTCTTCTTTACGCTGCGGAGATAGGTAAAGAACTGATGTTGGTCCAGCTCATTGGTATAAGAACATTCCACCAGCTTGCGATTAAGCCGGTCGGCATACGGCTGGATATTGGGCTGTATCTCCATCACAAAATACCTGAAGGCCTCCTCCAGCTCCTTATTCTCTGTATCACAGGTCATACGGATCTGTCTCCAGCTGGCATCTTCGCTGATCACCGCCTCCACCTCACTGGAATCATGGAGCCATTTTTCCAGCGCTTGTCTTGAGTCCAGCACCCGCTGTTCCAGATCCTGTAAATAAGGCTCCAACCCATTCCAGTCCGTCAACACAAAATCACCTGGTAAAAAATGTCTTTCCGGCTTTGCTAACTCGGCTGTATACTTCATCCAACTATTTTTTGTGCGCAATTATTTCTTTTTAGCTGCCTTTTTTGGCTTTTCCTCAGCTTCTTTTTTCTTTGGCGCGGCCTTTTCCTCTTTCTCCGCCTTTTTCTTTGGTGCGGCCTTTTTTGGTTTCTCTTCTTCTTCCTTCTTCACCGCCTTCTTTTCTTTCACAGGAGCTTTCTCTTCCGCCTTTTCCTTCTTTGCTTTTGCCGGCGCCTTCTCGACCTCCACAGTTTCCACCTCGGCTTCCGCCGCCTCTTCCTCGGGCTCTTCCGTCAGCTTGATCTCGATGTCATTTGCTTTCAGCACACTAAACCATTTTACCATCTTCTTCAGGTCACTGCCGTATACACGGGCAAAATCCAGGTCGGGATATACTTTTGTAAAATAAGCTTTCAAAGCCGCATTGTCCTTGTCATCCGGCAACTTTTCAGAACTGGCTTCCATCGCCTTTAATACGTCGACGAGGTTCACATTCTCCCGCACCGTATAGATCTCGATGCTTTCCAGATGAGAGAAGTTGTGGATACGGCTGGAAACAAAACGGGTGCTCTTGTCATCCAGAGATCGTACGATCGCACCATCGGATTTACTGCTTAACAATTCAAATAATCCCGGCAAACCGGTAACAGCGATAACTTTGTTATATTCCATGCTGATAATTTTATGGGACATGCAAGTTAATACGAAAGTGCCAGTTTGACCATAAATTTTTACCCCTAATGGCCGAAATTGCTTGCTCTGGCAGCATTCTCTCAATGAGCCTCCTTTGCGGCGGCCTCCAGCGTACGTTCGATCCCGCCCTGTAAAGTCGCAAAATCCGTATATCCGCGGCAAAGCAGATACACCCGGGATTCGCTTACCTGCAGGAAAACTGTAGGGAAACCCGTTACACCCAACTGCTTTATAAGCGCAAATTCCTCATACGCCTTTTCCTTATATTCCACGCTATGGAGCCGGGCAAAAAATTCCTGATCCGATATTTTATATTTCTCCAATAAATGGCGGTATGCCTCGTCGTCAGTAAGGTCCCTGCCTTCCTCATGTAGGGCATATTGCAGGTCCGCGGCAAAGGGAATAGCCATCCCCGGATGATAATCCTTAAATACGCACATCGCAATGGCCGGCTTCTCCGAAGAAGGATACCAATCGCTCTCATCCGGATGAAAGATATGCCAGAGCCAGTCCGATCCAAATTTTATTCCTGTATGTTCCTCCACCGTTTTGTAGGCTTTCTGGATATACGGGGCCATGACCCCGATGGGCTGCGGTTTTTCGGGCAGGATCATGCCGCCGGACAATACTTCAAAGGCCAGCCGGCCCCGGTATTGCTCGAAAATACGCCGGATGACGGGGCTGAAACCATAGCACCATCCGCAATAGGCATCGTAACAGTAATATAAGGTCGGCGTCATAATTAATTTTTAAGAACGAACCACTAATTACAGGGCAGTTCTATCCTCAGTTCACATCCTTCTCCCGGCGCTGTCTTCAGATGAAAAGCCCCTTTATAATATTCCACACGGTTTTGAATATTGTTCAATCCCATACCTTTTTTGACCGCTTTCTCATCAAAACCACGGCCATTGTCCACCAGCAACACCTGGAGCCGCCCTTCAAAGACGCTGAGCCCGATCTTCAACTCCGTGGCCTGCGCATGCTTCAACACATTGCTTATCTTTTCCTGTATGATACGAAAGACCGCCAGCTTTATATCCTGGCTGATCTCCTCCTCTTTCAGGTTTTGGAAGGACAACAGCCGGATAGCCAGTTTGCCCGACTGGTTGATCTTTTGCACGATGTCATGCAATGCCGCCGCCAGGCCCAGGTCTTTCAACGTATAAGGGGTAAGATTATGTGAGATGTTCCGGATCTCTTCGATGACGATCTGGATATTCTGATAGCATCCGTCTATAAAACGCGCATCCGCTGGATTATTGCGGGCTATTTCCAGAAAAAGTTTACAGGTAGTGAGGATCTGGTTTACATTGTCATGCAGCTCCGAAGAGATCTCCCTCCGCTCTTTTTCCTGCGCCTCCATGATGGCCTTGATGATCTCCCTTTTCTTCCGCACTTCTTCCTCCACCAACATTTTTTCCAGGTTCTTCTGAACGGTAATATCCCGGTAAATGGATACAAAACCTCTCACCTTACCTTCCGGATCCTTTACGGACGACGAGTTACACTCCAAAAAGATCTCGCGCGCTCCCTTCTTAAGGAACATGACCCCCTTCCATTTCCCTTCCCGCTGGAGTGTTTGCCAGGCTATTTCACGTGAATCCGTAATAAAATCATAGGAAACCACATCATTTATCGGCTTGTTCAGCACTTCGATCATCTTATATCCAAACATCTCTTCAGCAGCCTTATTCCAGGTCCTGATAAGGTAACTAAGATCAGTTGAAATAACAACATCGCGGATATTATCCAAGAGAAAGGCCGGCTCCATGAAACACAATTTTCTATGAAAATAAAAAACCCCGGTAAGCATTTACACTTATCCGAGGCTTTTGTTTTGGCGTCCCTTCGTTTATTTAAAAAGTAACTCCGGGACGTCCCGCTAATTCACTGCCCTATCGGGCAGCGGAGCCGTGCTCCGCATTAATATTTTGGTCTATCCTCTTCTTGAGGGCCGGCTGCCGCCCCCTCCACCGCCGCCGGAAGGTCTTGACCCTCCTCCACCGCCCGATCCGCCTCCGCTCGGTCTGCTAAATCCACCGCCACTTGGCCTGCTAAAACCGCCTCCTCCAAACCCGCCGCTCCTGGCCCGCTCGAAATTCTGGGTGCTCTGCTGACCACGCATCCGCATCTGCTGATCCCTGTTCAGGTTAGGCACAGCCTGGCTATTGTTTGGCACAGGCCGCCATGAGTTGGACTGCCGTTGCTGCCATTGATTATTGGAAGGGTTCCGTTGATAAACATTGCCACTCCTGTCAGAGTAAACATTATTGGATCCAGGCCGGGTACTATAGCCGCCGGGTCTTACTCCTTGCGTCATGGGCCGGCTGGTGCCATTATAGTTCCCTCCCGGACGTACCCCTTGGGTAGCGATGGGCCGGGTGGATCCGTTAAAGCTTCCGCCTGGCCTGCCGCCATTGGGCATCGGACGGTTAGAGACATTCCGGAAGTTATAATTGCCCTGCACGTTCCGGGTAACTACACCGCTCCTGTTTCTATAAATATTTGTATTATAGTTGTTTACATACACATTTCTATTCCGGTAGAAACTATTGCCATAATAGCCGTAGCTCCGGTACCTGTTCCACATATACGGGGGACGATAGATCCGGGGCCCCCACCATCCGCCGCCCCAGGCACTGCCCCAATAGCCGCCCCAGCCCATGCCGTAATGGAACCAGCCCATACCATAGCCAAATCCAATGCTCCATCCGGCCCAGGGATTATAGCACATATTAAAACCCCAGCTCCAGGGACGGGGATAATAAAATCCTCCATACCAGGGATCATAATAAAAGCCGGTACCATATACCACCGTCGGGCCGTAGATATAGGTATTCAGGTACCCGGGCGTATAACCCATATACACATATTGCGGCGTCACGTCATAGACATACACGTACTTGATATTATAAAGAGGGGAGTTCGGCGGGATCCTATCCACTTCCTCAGGCCGTTCGGTAGCCACCTGCCAGGGACCGGAAGGACTGGGGCCTACAAACCAGACGCCATTGTCCACAGTGTAATACTGATTGCCATATTTAACGACGGAACTGGAGGTATTGACGCCATATTGCATGTCCGTACCCTGCAGGGGCTCGAATTTGGGGTCCCCGTTATAATGCACGTCTGTGGTGGCTGTGCTGCGATCTACTTTCGCCGTCTGAGGGATCTGTGCATCCATGATCGCCTCCCGGGCGGCTTCCGTACCGGCTACGCTGGCCAGGACATTGTCCTTGGGGCTTCCTTCCGGAATGCTGGCGAAATTGGCAGGTAATGCATTAGCCGCCACATAATGCCATCCTCCTGTAAGAGAAGAAGAGGTATACCATCGGCCGGAGATCAGCACATAATAGTGTCCCGTGCTTTGATCCTGGAAGATATCGTTGGGAGAATTGCTGACATAGCTAAGATCGGTCCCGGAAATAGGGGTCCAGCTGGGTTGCCCGTTCGACTGGATCAGCTCGGCAGCGGAGGTGCTCACGATGATGTTGGACACCTGAGCGTCCTGCTGCGCAGTAGTGGAATCCATATATCCGGCATTCGAACTGTTGGACGCATCTACGGCATTCTTTACCACCGCCAGATTGGAAGGCACATTGCCGGCCGGGGAATAAGGACCAGTCGCTGACTGAGCAGTATACCAGTGCTTGCCTCCGTACAGGTAGTACGCGCCATCGTTGTTCTTTACGATAGTAAAAGGAGAGTTAACCACGACATCAAGACCCCAATCTTTGTTCGTCTGCAGCTTAGGCTGACCGTCGACCAGCACCAGCAGCGAAGGACGATCCGAATAGATGATCCTGGGCGCCGTAGTATTCAGGTCCTTTGACAATTTTTTCTGTTCGGTATTCTGATCCAGGGAGGCCAGCAGCTCATCCAGGGACAAGTCCCCGGCAGTCTCGGGCAGATTCGCCTCCAGAGCGCTCTTCAAACTATTGTTAAAATTATCGTCCTGCTGTCCACCCGGAAACCGCACATTCGGCACTCTTACCGACTGGATCACTACCCGGCGGTTATCCCGGTCTGTCTCCACATTGGCTATCGACCAGAACGTCCCAAAAACAGGGTCCGTCTTGCCGGTCTGCAGCACCGAGATCGCCCAGCGGCTTTTCAGGACATTGTCCGAAAAAGACTCCGGTTGCGGCTGATAGACCTTTATCACCGTACCATCATCTGTCGTAAAGCTTCTCGGCCAGTCCTGCTGAGACTCCTGCCCAACGGCAGTGCCAGCAAAAAAGATGGCACAGAACATCGGAAACAATATAGTACGAAAACTTTTCATATATGTGTATTTATCATTAGGTATCAAGGTCGATTAGGCCCCCTCGCATGAGGGCCACTTAGAATATGACTGAATTAATACCCCAAAGTTTTATGCCGCTGAAAATAAAATTGTTAAAATATGATGGCACATTCTTTAATGTGCCTCCAGCCAGTTGACTCCCGATCCAACCTCCGCCAGCACAGGTACGTCATTGGGTAAGGGTAGCGCTGTTTCCATACAACGCGTGATGATGGGTTTAATTTTATCCAGCTCGTCCTTATGTGCGTCGAAGACAAGTTCGTCATGCACCTGCAGGAGCATCCTGGATTTGAACTTGTTTGCACGGAAGGCTTCGTCCACCTTGATCATGGCCAGTTTGATCATATCCGCCGCCGATCCCTGGATAGGGGAGTTGATAGCATTCCTTTCGGCAAAGCCCCGGACGGTAAAATTGGCCGAATTTATATCCCTCAGCCAACGTTTGCGTCCCATCAATGTTTGTACAAAACCATTCTCCCGTGCAAAATTCATGGTATCGTCCATGTATTTCTGGATGCCGGCGAATTGTTTCTTGTAATTATCGATGATCTCTTTTGCTTCCGTCCGGCTGATGCCCAGGTTGTCCGCCAGCCCAAATGCCCCCTGGCCATAGATGATGCCAAAGTTGACGCTCTTGGCCTTATAACGCATTTCCTTGGTGACGTCCTTTTCGTCCACGCCAAAGACTTTGGCGGCCGTAGCCGTATGAATATCCTTTCCTTCCCGGAATGCGGCCGTGAGATTGGGGTCCCCGCTGATGGCAGCGACAATGCGTAGTTCTATCTGCGAATAATCCGCAGATAAGAGCAGGAATTCTTCGTTCCTGGGAATAAAGGCTTTGCGGATCTCCCGCCCGCGTTCCGTCCTGATGGGAATGTTCTGAAGATTGGGATTATTGGAGCTAAGCCTGCCGGTAACGGCTACCGCCTGGGCATAACTCGTATGCACCCGGCCGGTTTTGGGGTTTCTCAGCTCAGGGAGGGCATCCACATAGGTGGACTTTAGTTTGGTAAGTTCCCGGAAAGCGAGGATATCATCCACGATCTGGTGACGTGCCGCCAGCTTTAGCAATACATCCTCACCCGTGGCATACTGTCCCGTCTTTGTCTTCTTCGCCTTGGGGTCCAGTTGCATTTTTTCAAACAACACTTCCCCCAGCTGTTTGGGTGATGCCAGGTTGAATCGCAGCCCCGCCTGGGCATATACCTTCTCCTCCGCTTCCTTTGCCTCCCGATCCAGCTCCTTGGAGTACTCCCGGAGAAAATCCATATCCACTTTAATCCCCTCATATTCCATGGACGTCAGCACCTTTACCAGGGGATTTTCCACTTCGTAAAACACCTTCTCCACTTCTTTTTTCTTCAACAGGGGAAGGAAGCAATGCTGCAGCTGCAGGGTAATATCCGCGTCCTCCGCCGCATAGTCTTTGATCTTTTCTAATTCCACATCCCGCATGGTGCCTTGCCCTTTTCCTTTCTTGCCGATGAGCTCTTCGATATGTACAGGCTCATATCCCAGGTATTGAGCGCTCAAAAGGTCCATCCCCCGCTTGCCTTCCGGTTCGATAACATAATGAGCCAGCATAGTGTCGAAAATATTCCCTTTCAGCTCCACATCATACCATCTCAGGACCAGCAGATCGTATTTGAGATTCTGGCCGATCCAGGTAATGGATTGCTGGTCGAACACCTGACGGAATGCTTTCAATATTTTTTTTGTTGCGTCCTGGTCGGCCGGACAAGGGACATAGTAAGCTTCCCCTTTCTGCCATGCAAAGCTCATACCCACCAGCTCCACATCATTGGCATCGATGCCTGTTGTCTCCGTATCAAAACAGATCTCCTTTTGCGCCAACAGTTTTTTTATCAGGTCAGCGATGGCGGTTTCACCCACCACAGCCGTATAAGTATGAGGCATGTTCCCGATATTCTTGCCGGCGACGACAGCGGACGAGCTTTCTTCTCCCTCCCCTGCAGCGCCCTCTTCTCCTTTCTCTGCCGCAGCTTCCAGCCGGGTGCTGGCTTCTGCAAGCTTATCAACAGACGCGGCTTTCCTGGACCCGCCGGGCTTGCTTACCACATTTCCAAAAAGGTCCGTTTGCACGCCTTCCGGAGCCGGGACGGCGGCATTGAAGCCTTCTCCCAGGATCCTTTTCCCGATGGTCTTAAACTCCAGGGAGGTAAATATCTCATTCAACGCTTCTTTATTCCAATCCTTCAGCTTGAAATCCTCTTCATGAAACTCCACCGGCACCGTCGTGATAATCGTTGCCAGCTTCTTGCTCATCAGGGCCAGATCCTTACCCGCCCGCACCTTTTCACCCAATGCCCCCTTGATAGAATCCGCGCTGGCCACTACGTTCTCCAGTGTGCCGTATTCGGCTAAGAGTTTGGCAGCGGTTTTTTCTCCCACACCCTTGATGCCGGGAATATTGTCCACCGCATCTCCCATCAGACCTAAAATGTCGATGACCTGAGACACTTCCTTGATATTCCATTTCGCGCAAACTTCGGCAGGCCCTAATAGTTCTACACTACCACCCTGGTAGCCCGGTTTATAGATCCTGATCTTATCCGATACCAATTGCCCATAGTCCTTGTCCGGCGTCACCATGTACACCTCATAACCCGCCGCTGCCGCCTGCTTGCTCAACGTGCCGATGACATCATCGGCCTCATATCCGTCCAGCTCCATACAAGGGATGTTAAAACCTTTTACAATGGCCTTGATATCTGGCACAGCGCTGACCAGGTCCTCAGGGGCCTCCTGGCGATTGGCTTTATAATCCGCGAAATCCGTATGCCGCTCGGTCGGGGCATGCGTATCAAAGCATACGGCCATATGAGAGGGATGCTGATTGTTGATCAGCTCGATGAGCGCATTGGTAAAGCCGAATTGAGCATTCGTGTTCCGTCCCTTGGTGGTAATGCGCGGACTGTTGATCAGTGCATAATAAGCGCGAAAGATCAGCGCCATGGCGTCGAGTAAAAAGAGTCTTTTGTCCATGCTGCAATTTACTTAAATACTCGTATGAATTGCCGGCCAAAACGCTAATATTTTTAGCTTTGTTGACTATACAACACTAGGCGCCCTTCATCTCCGCCAGCTGCTTCTGCATACCGAACATACTGTCCCTCAATCGCGCCGCCTCCATAAAATCCAGGTCCCTCGCCGCTTTCTCCATTTCTTTTTTGACCTTGGCGATCGCCTTCTCCAGCTGTGGGATAGTCTGATATGTTTCCTGCTCTTCCGCTACCATGGTCACCAGGTCCTCATCAGGCTGTATCGCATAGGGGTTAGAAGTATCATATCCCTTGATATCCAACACCGACGTCTGCGCAAACACCTGTTCCTTCGACTTGCTCACCGTACGGGGAATAATCCCATGCTCCGCATTATGCGCCATCTGTTTTTCCCGCCGGCGCGCCGTCTCATCCATCGTACGCTGCATGCTCTCCGTGATCGTATCCGCGTAGAATATCACCAATCCATCAACGTTACGGGCCGCTCTGCCCGCCGTCTGCGTAAGCGATTTTTCATTACGGAGAAAACCCTCTTTGTCCGCATCGAGAATAGCTACCAGCGACACCTCCGGAAGATCCAACCCTTCTCTCAGCAGGTTCACACCCACCAACACGTCGATCTCTCCCAGCCGCAGCTGCCGCAGGATCTCCACCCGTTCCAGGGTATCCACTTCGCTATGGATATATTTTGATTTGATATCGATGCGATGCAGGTATTTATCCATTTCCTCCGCCATCCGTTTTGTAAGCGTGGTCACCAGCACCCGGTCCCCTTTCTTCACCCGTTTATCAATCTCATCCAACAGATCGTCGATCTGACCCGCGCTGGGACGAACTTCGATCGGCGGATCCAACAGACCCGTTGGTCGTACCACCTGCTCTACGACCACTCCGCCGGTCTTTTCCAGCTCATAGTCGCCTGGCGTGGCCGATACAAAGATCGTTTGACCCGTCAGGGACTCGAATTCATGAAAGTTCAAAGGACGGTTATCCAATGCGCTGGGCAGGCGGAAGCCATAGTCCACCAACACCAGCTTACGGCTACGGTCGCCTCCGTACATCCCGCTGATCTGTGGGACGGTCTGATGGCTTTCGTCCAGCACCGTAATAAAATCCTTTGGAAAATAATCCAGCAGACAGAAAGGACGGGTGCCCGGATATCTCCGGTCGAAGAAGCGGGAGTAGTTCTCGACGCCATTGCAATAGCCCAGCTCCCGGATCATTTCCACGTCATAGTTTACCCGTTCTGCCAGTCGTTGTGCCTCGATGTATTTGCCGACATTTTTGAAATAGGTCACTTGCGCAGCCAGCTCATCCTGTATCTCATAGATTACCTGCTGCAAAATATCCTTGGGCGCCAGATAAAGATTGGCCGGGAAGATGGCCGCATCCTGCATCACCCCTATCCGTTTGCCTGTTTTGACATCAAAGCTTTCGATCTCGTCGATCTCGTCTCCAAAGAAGCTGATCCGGTAGCCATAATCCACATAGGGCAGGTTGATATCCACCGTATCCCCTTTTACCCGGAAATGCCCACGGTTGAATTCTATTTCCGTGCGCTTGTACAAGCTGTTCACCAGTGCATGCAAAAAGCCCTGACGGCTGACGGTCTGCCCTTTCTGGATACGAACGATGCCGTTCTCAAAATCCGCGGGGTTGCCGATACCATAGATACAGCTCACCGAAGCAACGACGATAATATCCCTCCTGCCGCTCAACAATTGCGTCGTGGCCTGCAGCCGCAGTTTTTCCAGCTCCTCGTTGATAGACAGGTCCTTTTCGATATAGGTATTGCTCACAGGCATATAAGCCTCCGGCTGATAATAATCGTAGTAAGAGACAAAATAACCCACTGCATTCTCCGGAAAGAATTGTTTGAACTCTCCATACAGCTGCGCTACCAGCGTCTTATTATGAGTAAGCACCAGCGTCGGCCGCTGTACGTTCTGGATGACGTTAGCGATAGTATAAGTCTTTCCTGAACCGGTAACTCCTAAAAGCGTATGGTACTGTTCGCCCGATTGTATACCTTCTGTCAGCTGGCGGATGGCTTCCGGCTGGTCGCCTGCGGGCGAATAAGATGAATGAATTTTAAACCCCATAGTCGCAAGTTACCGAAACTTCACCGAACCCGGTCTGACCCAAGACACAGGGATTATTTTTTTCCGGACATCTTCTTCAACGCTTTCCTGAACGGGTCCCAGCTGATCTTCATCTTTCCGTCGTCCCCTTTGCGGACCCGGAGACGCAGGCTCAGACCTGCCTTACCGTCATTGCCTTTACTCTCGGGCGGAACGACCACATTACGATCCTTTTTTAAATTGCTCAAAGGCACCTGCAGACTCAGGTCAGGCCCTGTTCGCAGATCATAGGTACCCTCCACAAAAAGTGAAAAAGCCGTGGACTGTATCTCCATCCGGTGAATAGTCAATGTAGATGTGTCGAGGTCCAGCTGGTTCTTTAATTCGGCAAAATGTATCTCAGAAAGATCTCTTTTCTTTAACACCGTCTCATGGATCTTCTCCATGGGTTCAAAGTTTATCAGCTGACCCCCTTTAAGCGTAAAGTTGATGCTTCCTTTTAAACTGTTTTTTACCATGCGGGCCTTGTCCGTCAGACGTCCTGTCATCTCTATTTCGGCGGTAAGCTTGCCTTTCAGGTTCTTGTCTTTCAAAGCATCCTGGCCAAAATTGTCAAATGCGGTAAAAAGCCCGGGTATGTCCACCTGCTCCAGGTGACTCCGGAATGACAAAGGATTTCCTCCTCCGCCCGGCTGACGCTTCAGTGTTCCGCTGAGGGTTATGGTCCCACCGTCAGCCTGTGGCCGGACACCGTCCAGGGTTAATTCCATTTTTTTTAATTGCACCTCGCTGTTCTGGAACAACAGCTCTGCCTGTGCCCGGACGCCGGAAAAACGCTGGTAACGGAGTTCAGTCGCATCTATCTTCAAATGGATGGCGCCGTCCCGTAACAGCTGATCCAGCCGGGAGGCTGTCTCGCCGAACAGGGGCTTGGAGCCCCTCCGGAGCGTGGCTTCAGGCGTCTGCCGGCCTAATACGGGCGCCAGGTCTTCCAGGTCCAGCCTGGGCGAACTGAGCGTAAAGTCCATTCCCGTATTGTTGGGATTTTGATCGATCAGGCGAGCGATATTCCGGACGATACCCTTCAATCCGATCTTGCTGTTGCCGGCCCGCGCTTCAAGCCGCTCGAACACCAGGTCCTGGTCCTTAAAACGGATCTTTCCCTTGCCATTCGTCAGTTGGAAATTATAGGGAAGGTAGTTTACCGTAGCCGAGTCGATGGTGAGCCCGCCATAAAGTGATACGGATGCACTATCGTCTTCTTTGAGAGGCCCCCGATAATGTAAATCCACTGAACAGCCTCCTTTGCGAAATTGAAGACTTCTGCTGCCCAGCAGATCATTCAATCGGGCGAGGTCAAAAGAGGTATGTACATCACAATCCATTATGGGATGTTTCAGGTCCGTAACAACAGCGCTGTCGCTGTGCAGCGGGATACCCATGAATTCACCTGTAAAGGAGGTCAATACTATGGCAGAGTTCTCATCCCGTCTTTTTTCATGTCGTACCCATTCATTGACAAAGCGGGCTTTTGTCCTGACATGATTAAATCTTCCGGGAGGAGTATTGACACTGACGTCCTGCAGGTCCATTTGTACGGTGATCAACGGAGTGGGGTCATCCGCATTGCCTGCATCCAGACTGGCTTGGATGGTGACGGGCTTATCGATATCATACGGGTCCAGCTTTTGCCGGATCAAAGGCGTCAGAAGAGCTGTCGCTTTCCGGTAGGGGATATTCTCCGTATGAATGCTGAGAAAAAAAGGATCTGGTTTTACATCCGGGAAGAAACGGCCTGACATTACAAAAGGATGTTTGTCTATGTGTACGAGGGCCCTGTTGAACTGTAATATCTTACTTCCCGTATTGAATTGAAGGGTAAAGTCCCCGGACAAATCTTTGTCCTTTATAAAGCTTCCTTTTTCCGTATTGAAGGCAAGGCTTTTCACCAGCGCGTCGGCATGTGTGCGAAGGGATAGTGTCCGCCCCTGCTTGCTGATCGAGCAGTCCAGCTGACGGAATTCCAGGTCGAAGAATTTGTGGCGGTCCTGGTTTTCCATGACCAGTCTTGTCTCCCGTAAAGAGAGGTCTGGCGGCTGCGCCTCTTCCGTCGGTCTGCTGGCGTCCTTTTTCTCCGGGTTGGTGAGTGCCGCAGTGTTGCTATAGCCTGTGGAATCCGTAAAAAGATAGATGGAGCCCCGTTCGATATAAACCTTTTCCAACCTTGCCGTGCCGGAGAGAATGCTCTTAAAAAGAGCCAGGCGGAGATACATATCTTCCGCATCCAAGAGATCATGACGATGCTGCTGCCAAAGACTATCGCGTAAGGTTACTTTTGAAAGGTGCAGGGTAATGGCTGGAAAATGATGAAAGAAGGACACTTCCATATCTCCGATAGTCGCCTCTCCGCCTAGTCGGTCCCTGAGCTCTGTACGGGCTTTTTGTATGATCGTCTGTTTGCGCGCCGTAACATAACCTGCGAGTCCCAGCCAGGCAAGAACAAGCAGGCAGCCCAGGCTGCCTGCTATCCACAATGTGTATCGTAGTATTTTTTTCACCTGTCATTTCGAACCCCCAAACGAACCGAAGGTTCGTCGGCCGAAGGCCTATTATTAAATTCTCTGGAAAATGGGTTACATTTTTTTTAAGAACCCATTTTCCAGACTCCGGTCAGGTAATCCGCAAATTTTTGTAACACGGCCGCCGCAATACCGATCTGTTCCTGCGCCTCTTTCCAATTGCGTTGCTCGATAGCTTCCCGGATCCCCGGCAGGGTCTTTACGCCATACCCGGTGTAAAAACCCGGGGCATAGATCGTATGTCTGTACCAGGCGCGGCGGGGTAGTCCGTTATCTGATAGCAATTGTTGTTCCGCCCTGTAAAGAGCTTGATTTACAGCATCTGAGGCATTTGATGTCAGCTTTTCTTTCCCCAATGTATCCGCCAGACGGTTGGTGGCCTTTTCCAGGCTCCTAAGCGCATTTTGAAGGGGTGAGAAATCCAGGTAGGGGACCTCTTCTTTTATGGGAGGCGGTAGCAGCGTGACGGTTGGATCCCCGGCATAGACATAATGTTTTTCTTTTATTAGTTCATTGGATAGTGCTGTATTCTCCCGCATTTGATCCAACAGGTTTGTCAGCTCCGTGGCATAGCCGTTCACTGTCTTATAAAGGCTGCGAAAATCAAAGGGCAGGAGAGTGGCGTCCGCCATCCGAAGACTGGTTCGGCCGGCTGCCTTGGCAAGCGCGACGCCGTATTGAAAGCCCGGGTCCTTCCATTTGCGGTAGTCATCATAGGAGTCGTAGATGGAATGGTATTCTCCGCCGGGGTCTTCCCCGCCAAAGCCCAGGTTGAAGCTGGGGATACCGACGTGCTGCAGGAAAGGGGAGAAGTCGCTGCCTGAACCCAGGGCGCCGATGGTAAAGGTCTTTTTGAGAAGAAGGTCTTTTTTAAGCCGGTTGCCATCGGCAGCATTCACCAGCTCGCGGGAGTGCATACGTTCGGCAATGCTGATGCCTGTCTCGGGGTCTGTAACGTCCCTGGCGACCTCGTTCATAAAAGGCTCCAGGGCGTGTGATCCTTCAGCGCCAAAGAAGCCCCTGCCATTCCCGTCGGAGTTGATATACACCACTGCCTTTTGCCGGAGTTCGTCCGCGTGGTATTCCACCCATTCTGTGGAGCCCAGCAGACCCGGTTCTTCTCCATCCCAGGCACAATACACCAGCGTGCGTTTGGGCTTCCAGCCTGTCTTCACCAGTTCACTGATACCGCGTGCTTCTTCCAGCATAGCGGACATACCGCTGAGGGGGTCGCCGGCGCCGTTTACCCAGCCGTCATGATGATTGCCCCGGATCACCCATTCATCCGGCCATTGTGTGCCCGGGATCCTGGCAATGACGTCGTTGATGGGTTTGATATCCCAGTTGAAGGCCAGTTTGAGATGTACAGTGGATTTGCCGGGACCTACATGGTAGGTAAAAGGCAGTGCGCCTCTCCAGGATGCTGGGGCCACCGGTCCTTCCAGCGCCTTGAGCAGGGGCGCCGCATCATGGTAGCTGATGGGCAGCACAGGGATCTTCAGGATGGTGGTGACATCCTTCCGGTCCAGCCGTTTGGCATCTTTTGTGGCTCCGATCCCCGGAGTCAGCGGGTCGCCGGGATAAATAGGCATATCCATAACGGAACCCCGCTGGACGCCATATTCATTTTTAAAAGCGCCTTTGGGATATACGTCACCCTGGAAATAGCCATCGTCCATCGGATCGGAGTAGATCAGACACCCGATGGCGCCGTGTTCCTGCGCAACTTTTGGTTTGATACCCCGCCAGGAGTGACCGTATTTGGCAATGACGATCTTTCCTTTCACCGAGATACCCATTCTTTCCAGTTGGTCATAGTCCTCCGGAATACCATAATTTACAAAGACCAGCTCTCCTGTGACGTCTCCGTCGGGAGACCAGCAGTTATAGGTGGGCAGTTGTTCGCGGGTTTGTCCGGATGTAGCATCCTCTTTCAGGGGTGGTTCTGCCAGCACAGCTTTATAAGGGACGGGTCCTGTCATTTCCAGAAGACGCTCCTTTGGCGTAGGAAATAAAACGTAGAAGGTTTCCAACTGAACATCATAGCCCCAGCTTTTGAACTGGTTGTAGATAAAGTCGGCGACCGCCTTTCCGGCCGGTGACCCCACATGGTGGGGGTGTGCGGCCATGATCTTCATAAAGCTGTCCACGTGGGAGGCTTTCAAATAGCTGTCGAACTGCTCTTCTTTTGCAAGTTCTTCTTTTGCGGCGGATTCGCTAAAGCCCGCCAGGGGCTTGGTCTGGGACCAAGTCAGGGATGCCAGTAACAATGCACTGGCAGTCAGAACGTATTTTCTCATGTTAATCGGTATTTTCTGGTTGTTTATATTCCTGCTGATGGGTTCACCGGACGTTTAAGATATTGACTATAGTCGGGTAGAATAATCTCGTAGTCTTCGTACATCAGCGGAGAGGTCAGCAGGAAATCTGCCGTAGCCCGGTTGTTGGCAATGGGGATGTTCCAGGTAACACCCAGCCGCAGCAGGGCCTTGATATCCGGGTCGTGTGGCTGCGCTTCCATGGGGTCCCAGAAAAAGATGAGCACATCGATCTTGCCTTCTGCGATGCTGGCTCCAATCTGTTGGTCGCCGCCTAACGGGCCGCTGAGGAATTTACTGACGGATTGGCCCAGGGCCTTCTCCAGCATGGTTCCCGTGGTGCCTGTGCCGTAGAGACGATGCCGGGCAAGCGCCGTCTTATTATATACGGCCCATTCGATCAGCTCGCCTTTTTTGTTGTCGTGCGCCACCAGGGCAATTCGTTTGAAAGCGTCCATTTTCCGGAGGTTCGTTTGCATGCATGTCGGTTTATAAATTCTGTATTCGTTAGGGCAAGGTAATCCGGTTTTAAGAAGATTATAACAAGTATAAAAAAATTTTTGAGTTAAACCCCTCGTTTTTCTTTTGGTCCATACGTGCGGTCTGGTTGCTGGTGCTCAATATTTTTCCGGAGCTTTTATTGATCTCGATTTATCGGCATGGAATTTGTGAAATGCAAGCTCCCTTGATGAAATTACTAACCCATTGTCATGAAGATATGTTGCTGGCTTACCGTCATTACTTTTTGCTGTTGCCTCACCGTTAGGTCGCAACAGACGGGAGAACCTACAGACAGCAGCATCAAACAAATTACGACTGTGGGCGAGAGTAAGATGTTTACAAACTTCTCCGCGGCTATCCGGGATATTAATAAGGTATGGTTACAGTGGGATGCAGACAGTGCCGGGGATGGTGATTATTTTATTATCGAGCGTGGCACGGATGGGGAACATTTTGAAACCATCGGCGCATTGAGAAAGACGGGAGCCGTCAATCATTATGAATTAACCGATCTCGCACCTCCCAATGGCATCGATCACTATCGGATCAGATACTCCAGCCAGGACGGAAAACAGATTTATTCCAGAGCAGTTCAACTAAGTCTTTCCGGGGATGTAGACTTTAAGTTTTACCCTAATCCTGTAGATAAACTATTTATTATCCGCACTGAACATTCCATTGAGATCCAGGTTCTTGATGCCAACGGTTCCATCCGTCTTTACAAACGATTACAGCCTGGAATACAAGTAATTAACGCGTCTTCTCTGGAAAGAGGGATCTACATTTTGCGAGTTGCTGATAAAGAGAGTAATAGGATTGTTTCAAGCCAGCTGGTAAAAAATTAAAAAAGACTTAAAAAGATTACCGGAAAATGGTATTGCAGATTTGATATGAATCCTCTACCTTTATCTTGGTTTTTCATAGGATATTGGATTTTAAAACGGGGTTGAATTTCTATTCAGACCCCTTTTTTTTGGACCGCGTCCAGCGGTCCGAAAAAGCGCTCCCCTGGGAGCGCAATAAATTAGCCTCTAAACACTCATAGCACCGTCAGGTGCGCATAACTCTTATAGGAACATCAAAACACCTATCCCAACAAGTAAAACCCCCAACCCCAGCACAATCCACTGCGCAAGCCAGGGCGAATATTTTGTTACCAATGCAAACTCATACGGATTGTCGGGGTTGTAGATCACTGTCACTTCCTGACCCTCCTTGTATTGACCTGCGACAGACATCCTCAGCCTGTCATCTACTCTTCCGGTAATGCTTTGCCGGTTGTCCAACGTATGGAATTGGACGGTTACTCCATCGGGACGGATGCTGGCGCCCGACGGACCTTTCACCGGAGCCACCTTGACGACGGTACCTTCGCATTGCAAAGCCCGGGGATTCCTGCGGAGTTTTATGTCTACATAGAAGGAGGGCATCCTCAAACCTCCGATGATCAGAAATGCGCCCAGGAAAAGAAGGGCAAAAGAAATAGACCCAAAATGGATAATTAGATATGGCATATCGAAAGATAATAAAAAAAGAAGCTCCGGTAAAAACCGGAGCCGTGTACTTACTAACCCAATTAAAATAAATTATCAAAACGAACCGAAGGTTCGTTGGCCGAAGGTCCAAATATTAGCGTCAGAGACTTTGCATTTCTTTTACTTTTTCGCGGATCTTATTTTCGATCTCTGTAGCCAGTTCAGGATTGTCATGTAACAGTTGCTTTACCGTATCCCTCCCTTGTCCCAGTTTGTCACTGCCATAGCTAAACCAGCTGCCGCTTTTCTGCACGATACCTAACTCTACACCCATGTCGATGATCTCTCCCATCTTCGAGATGCCTTCTCCAAAAACAATATCAAATTCTGCTGCACGGAAAGGAGGAGCAACCTTGTTCTTTACAACTTTTACTTTTACCCGGTTGCCCACCGCTTCTTCTCCATCCTTGATCTGCGCCATGCGACGGATATCCAGTCGTACAGATGCGTAGAACTTCAGTGCGTTCCCACCCGTGGTTGTCTCAGGGTTGCCAAACATGACCCCGATCTTTTCGCGTAACTGATTGATGAAGATACAGATGGTGTTGGTCTTGCTGATGGTGGCCGTTAATTTACGCAGCGCCTGTGACATAAGACGGGCTTGAAGACCCATCTTGCTGTCTCCCATTTCACCTTCCAGTTCCCCCTTTGGCACCAGGGCCGCTACGGAGTCGATGACCACTACATCCAGCGCGCCGGAAAGGATCAGACGATCCGCAATTTCCAAAGCCTGCTCGCCATAGTCCGGTTGGGAGATAAGAAGATTATCGATATCCACCCCCAGTTTCTGCGCGTATGCACTATCAAATGCATGCTCGGCGTCGATGATGGCGCACATGCCGCCTTTTTTCTGCGCTTCTGCAATGATGTGCGTGGCGATGGTCGTCTTACCGGAGGATTCAGGACCATAGATCTCGACCACCCTTCCTTTTGGGAGACCGCCTACGCCTAATGCCATGTCCAGCCCAATGGAACCCGTGGAAACGACCTCCATCGGCTCCTGGCTTTTTTCATTCATCATCATGACGCTTCCCTTCCCGAAATCCTTATCGATCTTATCTATAGTAAGCTTTAAAGCCTTGAGTTTTTCTGCGTTTGACATAATGGTATTTTTTAGTTCTCCCAAAATTATTGATTCAGTAAAGGTATAGTAATTATTTTATACACACTAATTTTTTTAGTACATCATCACTAATTTTTTTGGGGTTGTACCAAGAAATCCGATTTTTTCTCACCCCTTGGGCAACCGGGTCTTTCAAAACAGCATTTAATGGACTAAATGGATTACTTTCCGGAATAGACCGGCCAATTGTGTTCAATATTTCAATCGCAGCCCAGATATGGAGATAGCCCCTCTCATAAAAGATGCAGCAAAAGGCAGCGCCGCCGCGCAAAAATGTCTCTTCGATCGCTTTGCCGATCCGATGATGGCCGTCTGCTGCCGCTATCTGAAAAGCAGGGAGGACGCGGAAGAAAGACTGCTGGATGGGTTTATGAAGTTTTTCCGGCATCTTCCGGGATTTACCTACCAGGGTGAGGCGGCCCTTTATAGCTGGATAAAGACGATCATGATCCGGGAATGCCTCATGTTTCTTCGTAAAAAGAATGTCTTCACCATGCTAGCGGAGGTGGAGGCTGAAGACATCCCCATCGGGGCAGACATCCTGGCCTGGCTCTCGGCTGAAGAGATCTTCGATATGATCGTACAATTGCCGGTAGGTTACAGGACCGTGTTCAATCTCCACGCGATAGAAGGCATGGACCACAAGGAGATCGCGGGCGAACTGGGTATCGCGGAAGGCACTTCCAAGTCCCAGCTAAGTAAGGCCAGAGCGTTATTACAAAAAATGTTATTACAAAAAGGTATCAATTATGGACAACGAAAGACCCAGTGAATACAGATCCTGGCGTCATCGCCTGGAAGAGCCGGGCGCCTTGCCCGGAGCGGGACTTACGGATAAAGAAGCTGCCTGGGATAAATTATACCAGCGCCTGGGGGAAACACCCCGCCGCAGGCCTCTGCCCTGGCTGTGGGCGGCCGCCGCCTGTCTGCTGCTGGCGCTGATCCCCACCGCGCTCCTCTTCAGGGAGAAAAAGGACACCCCGCCTGCCGGCACACCAAAAATGGCTGTCCATCCCAAAACAAACCCAGCCCGGACAAATCAACACCCGACGGACCAAACGCAACCCCGGACCTCAATCCCGGAACCATCCCTCGTGATACAAAACACCCCTTCACCCCGACCCGTTGCCCTACCGCATCCTATTCGCAGGGAAAGACCCGCATCGGCAAAGACCGCTGACAGGGCCCTTGCACCCATTGCCCTGCAATCCTCCGCCCCTGACCCCGTTGCGGTAGAACCCTCCGTCCATCCCCCCCTGCCCAATCTTTTGATGGCGCCCCGCTCCGACCTGTCCAGGCCCATCATCGCAGCCCAAACAACGCCCAAAAAAGAACTCAGAGTAGTGCATATCAACGAGCTCGAACCTCCGCAGACCGCGCCATCCACCGCAGGCCCGCGGCTGAAGCCAGGCCGTCTGTACATCGGCTTCAGCCCCCGACAGGACGTGCTCCGCCCCGCTACCACCTACGAGACATACCAGACAGACCATCCGATCATATCGTTCAAACACAGTACGCAAAACCCATAACATCATGAAGAAGTTTTTTTGTACGGTGCTCACGCTGCTGAGCATCATGGGGACCTTATACGCCCAACACCAGGTACGCGCAGGGATCAAAACATTTGGCATATCATCCGATAACCTCGAAAGACGCTTTTGGATCGATATGGGGAAAGGCAATCAGCTTTGCCTGGAGCTGGAGGACCAGGAAGATATATCCAGGTTTACCAATGTCGACTCCTTGCTGATGGTTTTTCTCGCCGATATGAAACCGTTCAATGACTCTCTTTCCGACCCGCTCGCCTGGCACGTCATTGATTATGTGATAGACGCCGCGGGTAAGAAAAAACTCCGCCTGCAGACCTTCCACCCCGCATCATCGAGCTACCTGCTGGACCAGCCTGAGCCCGCCGTCCTGCGGCTGGAGCAGGATACGATCCAGATCGTACTGGAATTTCCTGAAAGCACAGGCCGTCATCATGACGGCATCCGACAGGATCGCCTTAGTCTTTACCTTAATGATTATCACCAACTATCAAATTATATAACAGGGGGGCTGAACGAGAAGATCCGCTGGCTACAGAAAAATATGAGAAGCTACTGGGTGCGCACAGGAAAGATCTGGCAGGCGGAAAAAGACCCCGCGATCACCGCACCCCAACCCGCCGGCTACATAGCCATGGCCCACGACTATCTCTCCAGCGAGGTCAGACTCAACGTGGGGAATTATAAAAGTTATTTCGCCCCCTCCTTCGCCCTTGGCATCGGATTGCATTTCAACAGAGAGGAAAGCATTCGCTCCTTTTCCTTTCTCTGGCAGCCCGTCTTTCTCTTTCAGACCAACGCACAGGGACACCTGCAGACCTTTCGGAATGACTTCCTGACCGTGGAGATCGCCAGGGAATGGAAAGACAAAAATCCCCATTTTATCTATCTCAGCCCCTCCATTTCCTTTGGCTGGCTGGTACGGCGGGAGGGAGATCTTTTTGAAAAGAACAGCTACCGTCTTTTTCTGGGTCATACAAAGCTGACGAAGGACAATCTCTACCTGCAGCCCGGTATGTACTTTCACGACTTTTTTAGGGGGGTAACACCCGCCGTCAACATCAGACTGGATTTTTAAATACTGACGATAAGCCGGCAACCCCGGCTTATCGCTTTTTAAGGCTTCCTGCCCATGCATCCATCTTCTTCTCCAGCACTTCCAGCGGCATGGCCCCGTCCTTCAGGACCTCATCGTGGAAGTCGGCCAGCCGGAACGCGTCTTTCAGCTCCGCCTCGTACTTATTTCTTAGCTCCCGGATCTTTAATGCCCCGATCTTATAGCCCAACGCCTGTCCGGGTATCGCCATATACCGCTCGATCTCCGCTGTAGCGCCTTCCAAAGAAATGGCCTCATTATCCATCATATATTTAATGGCCTCTTCCCGCGTCATCCCCTTTATATGGACGGCCACGTCTACCACCAGCCTGATGGCCCTGTGGATCTCATCCCCCAACGCACCCATATATTGGTAAGGGTCCGTATAAAGACCCAGCTCCTTGCCCAGCGACTCGCAATACAACGCCCAACCCTCTACATACGCATTATTCCCGCCAAAACGCCTGAAAGAGGGCAGTAGCGTATCCTCCTGCTGCAGCGATATCTGATAGTGATGACCCGGGATCGCCTCGTGCAGGAACAGCGACTCCATGCCTGACGTGGTATTGAACTTTGTGGCATCAAGGATAGGAACATAGAATATACCCGGCCTTTTGCCATCGGCCGTACCCTGTAAATATTCCGCGCTGGCGCTGGCCGCCCGGAATGCCTCCGTCTGACGGATCTCAAAACCCGTCTTTGGAACATGATGGAACATCTTTGTCAGACTGGGCTGCATCTTTGTATGAATGGCTTCAAAAGCCGCCAGCACCTCCTGTGGCTTTGTATACGGCATAAACTTTTTGTCCGTCTTCATGTACTCAAAAAAGGCGGACAGATTACCTTTGAAGCCGACAGCGGTCTTCACACTATCCATAAGCCCCCTTATACGGGCAACTTCCCGCAAGCCCGTCTGGTAGATCTCTTCAGGGCTCTTCGTAGTAGTCGTTTGATCCTTCACCAGGTAAGCATAATAGTCGGCCCCGCCCGGTAAAGCGCCGATACCCGAAGTGGCCCTCGCCTTTGGCAGATACTCATTCTTTAAAAAATCCGCCAGCCGCTTGTAAGCAGGTACAATGCTTTCCCGGATCACCTGCACATATGCCGACTTTAACCTTTTTACAACAGTCGTGTCGCTGGTGACCTTTTCCAGCCGCGTGGCCGGCGTGTAAAAAAGGCTTTTCTCCGGCTGATCCGTTGCCAGCGCCTGCATCTCCGGGATCATTTTTACCACCAGCGCTCTCGGTAACACAAAATTTGCCGCAATGCCTTTCCTAAAATAAACAATTGCGCTATCCGCCCAGGGACCAAAGGCGCTGGCCCGTTTTAGCCAATCCTCATGATCCTTCACCGTAGCGAATGGCTGAAAACCGTCGCCACTCCCCAATTGTCCCAAAGTCAGCGGCAATGCGTAGAATTGGTTGAAAGGAATATAATAATAGGGATATTTAAATCCTTCGATACGGGTGGTCAATTCCCATCGGAGAATGTCATAACTGAAACCATCATTTTCACTCATCGAACTCCTGTCGAACTTCGCAAGCCCCACGCTGGTCCGGGTGTAGAAGTTTTTCAACGTATCCCGGTAGCCATCCACAAAGTCCGCCACCAACCGGTCATTATACCTGGAGTCGCCATTCTGCGTGGCTTCCAGGGGCAAAAGCCGCATTTTTTCCTCGTAATAGTCGTTGAGGAACTGACTGAACGGCTGGGTCTTTTCTTTTGCAGCAGGCTCTTTGGGCATTAATTTGCAGGCTGCGAGCTGTATGAAAAGACAACAGACCAACAATATTTGTCTCATTGCGCGTGTGGTTTAAAAATAAATATAGATCTATAAAATTACTTATCTAAATCTGTCGGATATCTGCTTTTTCTATATACAAATGTCTCTCTGACTGTTTTTTGGCATTAAATTCGCCTTAATTTATACAATACTAAATTAGCTTTTTTCATTTGTTGAACTATCTTTGACAAATTATTCTAATGATCGCCAGGTGGATCGTATGACCGTTAGCGATGAAAGAATAGTTATTTTCTTTAAATAAATGATATTACTATGAAGCTTAAACAGACCCTTTTTTTCGGTGCTCTCTCTGCATTACTTTTCACCTCTTGCGTTAGCTCTAAAAAATTCAAAGCTGCACAGGCTAAGATCGACTCTCTGACCGCAGCCAACGCCAAGCTTGCGAGTGACCTGAAAAATTGTAATGACCTCACCGCCCAGGACGCCAGTCAAAAAACCGCTCTCCAAAATCAGATCGACGCCCTCAACAAGCAGATCGACTTCCTGAAACAGAACCATGACGCTACACTCAAGCAGCTCCAGGACCTCTCTGTTATCTCCAACTCACAGGCAGAAAGCATCAAGAAATCCCTGGACAACATCGGTTCTAAAGACGCGTACATCCAGAACCTTCAGAACGAGCTGGCTCATAAGGACAGCCTGAACATGGCCCTGGTGATGAACCTGAAAGGCGCCATCGGCAACATGGATGACAAGGACATCAACATCAAGGTCGACAAGGGTGTTATCTATATCGATATCTCTGATAAGCTTCTGTTCAAAAGCGCCAGCTTCGAAGTTAACGATGCAGCAAAGGCTGTTCTGGGTAAGGTCGCTACCGTCCTGAAAGCACAGCCCGACATCGAATTCATGGTGGAAGGCCACACCGACAACAAAGCTTACCATCGCCCTGGTCTGCTGAAGGATAACTGGGACCTCTCTGTAAAACGCGCTACTTCCGTTGTTAGGATCCTGCAGGGCCAATATGGTCTGGACCCCGCTCATATCACAGCTGCCGGCCGTAGCGAATATGTACCGGTTACTACCAACGATACAGAAGAAGGCCGTGCCGCTAATCGCCGCACCCGTATCGTGATCCTGCCCCAGCTTGATCAGTTCTTCAAATTGCTCGAAAAGAAATAAGTAATCTCACTTAGTATAACAGGGCTATCCTTATTGGGATAGCCCTTTTTTTTATTACATAGGTCAATTTAACGGCGTAAAGTACGTTATTTGTATTGTACCGTATTAGTAGCCGGCTTTATGAGAGTAGTTTTCCGCAAAATAGGGGGGACCTTGCTGACGTTCATTATCTGTCTTACCTGTTTTGCTAACCGGGAGCCGGATCACAATGCGCAAAAAGGTCTGCTGGACCTGCGTGACGTCGACCTCACCGTCCACCCGGTGAAACTGCATGGAGAATGGAACTTCTACTGGATGCAGCTGCTTTCACCCGATAGTCTCAACACCGTAAAACCCGACTACGCACCCTATCCCCGTCTTTGGAAAGACCTGCGCCTGCACGGCCAGTCATATTCTACCATCGGCTATGCCACCTACTCCCTCACCATCCTGCTGCCAAAGAACAGACCTCGCATCGGTCTGGAAGTCCCGGATACCTATTGCTCTTACAAGCTATATATCAATGGGGCTCCACAATCCCAGAATGGTCAGCCCGGCAGGACAAAGGAAGGATCAGCCCCATTTTGGGCCACCCGCACCGTTGTTTTACCCTTGGGCGAGCCGGATACCCTGGTGGTGGTGATGCAGATCGCCAATTTCTGGCATGCGAAGGGTGGACCCTATAAGGAGATCCTCCTGGGCAACAAGGATGATCTCATCACAAAAAAGTACCGGGATGCAGCCTATGATTTTCTCCTGGGCGGCTGTCTCCTCATGGGCGGACTGTTCTTCCTGGGTCTGTTCATCTTTGGTCGGCATGATAAGACGACCCTCTACTTTTCCCTGTTCTGTATTATCTATAGCTACCGTATGGTGGGCACCGACACCTATGCCCTGCACTCGCTTTTCTCCAACCTGAACTGGTTTATCACCATCCGGATAGAATACGTGAGCCTTTCCCTGAGCGTGGCCCTCTTTTCCCTGTATACCTGGCACCTCTATCCCAAAGACGTCCATCCCATGGTCATGAAGAGTATGATCTGGTTCTGTTATTTATATACGGCCCTCATCATCCTTACGCCTACCACCATATTTACGACAGTCATGACCACCTTCCTGATGGTGATGTTCCTCTGCATAGCCTATGCGATGTTCGTATATATAAGGGCGGCGCGGCACAACCGCAGCGGCTCCATCTTTGCCCTGGCGAGCACAGCCATTATGCTCTTTGTTTTTCTGCTCCTCAACCTGCATTTTTTTGGATTTATTCCGCCTCTCCGTCTGGTCGTGCTCATTAGTTATATCGCCTTTTTCTTTTTCCAATCCCTGTCCCTTTCCCATCGCTTTGCACATACTTTCAAACAGGCGGCCTTCCAGGCCCAGCAAGGCCTTCGCACCAAGTCGGAATTTCTCTCTACCATGTCCCATGAGATCAGGACGCCCTTGAATGCCGTCATCGGGATGACCCATCTGCTGTTGCGTAACCAACCCCGTGCAGATCAGAAGGAAGACCTGGGTGTGTTGCTCTTCTCCGCCAACAACCTGCTGTCCATTGTCAACAATATCCTTGACTATAATAAGATCGAAGAAGGGAAGATCGGGTTTGAACAGATCCCGATGGA
Organism: Chitinophagaceae bacterium; assembly: GCA_017307755.1. Taxonomy (GTDB): domain Bacteria; phylum Bacteroidota; class Bacteroidia; order Chitinophagales; family Chitinophagaceae; genus Puia. Next base: position 106,509 of record JAFKGQ010000020.1, read on the forward strand.
TCTGCCCGCCATCGCCCGGAATATCGTGGCAGGCCTAAAGAGTACCGCAGGAGAAAAAGGCGTGGCCCTGCTCCTGGAAGTGGATGAGCGGCTCGACAAAAAGCTCATCGGCGACCCTACCCGCACCAGCCAGGTGATCAACAACCTGGTGCATAATGCGATAAAATTTACAAAAGAAGGCTCCGTACAGCTGATCGTCCATGCCGATCGGTTGACGGAAAGCGCAGCTACCGTCACGGTAAAAGTGGTGGACACCGGCATCGGTATCCCAAAAGAAAAGCAGAACATGATCTTCGACCGCTTTACACAGGCGGATTCCTCCACCTCCCGCAGCTATGGCGGCACCGGACTTGGACTGGCGATAACCAAAAGGATCCTGGAGCTGCAAGGCGTAACCCTGCTCCTGAAGAGCGAGCCGGGAAAAGGATCTGAGTTTTATTTTACACAGACCTTCCCCTTTAGCAAAGAGGCTATCGGAGAAAAAGAGGAATTCACCAGCTTTGCCTTTCGCGATCAGCTGCTGAAAGGGATTACCGTACTGCTTGTAGAGGACAACCCCCTCAATGTACTGGTCGCCCAGACCATGCTGGAAAACTGTGGCGCCCATGTCGATGTGGCTACCAATGGTCTGGAAGCCCTCGAAAAGCTGGATGCCTCCCGTCACCACCTTGTCCTGATGGACTTGCATATGCCCGAAATGGACGGCTATGAAGCCACCACCCTCCTGCGAAAAAGAGGAGAAACCCTCCCCATCATCGCACTCACCGCCAGTACGCCAAAAGAAGTGGAGAGCGAGGCTTTTGCCGCCGGCCTCACCGACATCGTCGTGAAACCTTTTAACCCCGATGACCTCTACCGCGTGATATTACTGCACGCCACCCCCTCCTGAATTGATTACTCGATACCATATGTATACAGGGTCTTTCTTTCTGCGTGGAGGGAAAGCGTATTTATCAGCGTACTGTCACTGAGAGAATTCATCGGTGTGCCGTCACAGGTATACCAAAAGCAGAATGCGCAGGCCATGGGAGCCAATCGAAGGGCAAAATAATCATGACCTTCATGAGAAAACAGGGTGATGACGCCGCCTGGTGTATTTGCGGCAAGGCTGTCTACCGCATGTTTTAACCAGGGAATATTTTTAATGGGATTTTCTACTCCACAAGCCGTCGTATGGCGTTTTCCTTTTTTACAGGCCATTCCAATTACAAGCGATATAGCCGGTAACATTGAGTAAAATAATTTCATGGCAGCGGTTTAAAAACTTATGACGAAAACTTTTTTGAAAACGTTGCACTGTATATAGGCTTTTTGGGGAGAAGCACCTATAAAAGAAAGACGGCCCTTTAAGAGCCGTCTTTCCGCTGCAATAAGATGTGGTTACCCTTGTCCTTTTTGTTCAGTCTTATCTTCTTTTCCTGTGAGCTTATTCCATGCTTCCTTTGCCTTGTCCGTCAACTCATGTATTTTTTCGCCGGCCTCTTCCTGTAATTCCCCGGACTTTACCTTGTCCCAGGCTCCTTCAGCTTTATGCTTGAGGTCATCGGCTAATTCTCCGGTCTTTTCTTTCAATTCTTCCAGCTTTTCAGCCGCCTGGTCCTTCAAAGCATTGGCCTTGTCCTTCCAGGATTCGTTTGCATTAGACATAAAAGATGATTTAAAGGTGAATCAATAAAAAGACTACTTCAACATGTTCAGGGCGCTCATAAACGCAGGACGCTTGCTGGTCCAGCTGCTGAGGAATGCCGCCGGTTTCAATCCTCCTTCCAGCGTCTTTAAAAGACCGCCTGCATCAGACATTGTTTTAACGGTACTGGCCGCCTGCGTAATGCTGCCTACATTAAACCCCTGCTTGAACATGTCGGGCTTGATAAAGCTGGTGAGAGATGAGACGCTTTTGGCCATACTGACGGCATCGGATACTTTGCTGGCAGCGCTCAACCAGTTGGTTTTTCCTCCGCTGGCCCAACTGCTTAAAAGGGAAGTAGGCTTTAATGCTCCTGCAAATTGGCTCAACAGACTACCCGCATTTGCAGTGCCGCCTGCCTTGGAAAGGACATCTTTCAACTGAGCCTGTGAAGTGGCGGCAGTCAGACCAAGGACAAACAATAAAAAGAGGGATTTTCTCCGGAGGATAATGATCTGGTTCATGGCTTTTTTCTCTAATATAAGACTTTTATCTCATATACAAAGTCATTCTGCTAATTGGCATCAGCGTTACCCTGATCCACATTTTGCCGACGAACAGCCATTGGTTAATAACATTCTTCCCGAACATGGACAACATGTTCTTAAGCGCCTGCGGCTCGTGCATCCACTCGGTGTTGAACATGGTCAGTTTGCCGATCCTGGCAAATCTTTTAAACATCTTTTTTTCATAATGGATAAGGGCAGCCTTGATGGTGCCAAATGCGGGGTCGGTCAGGCTTTCGCTTAGTTCCAAAGCATCCAGCATGGCCATATTCACGCCTTCGCCCGCAAAGGGTGGCATCCAGTGTGCCGCATCTCCCAGCAGCGTAATATTGGATTTTGTTTCCCAACGCAGGTTCAGGGGCATACAGTACTGAGGTCTGGGTATGAATATCGTGTTCTCATCTTCAAACAATTCGTGCCAGATACTTCCCCACGTCGAAAATTCTTTTTTAAACCAGGCCAACACTTGTTTATGATCCTTAAAATCGATGCCGCTCTCCTTTACCCAATGCTCACTTGTTTTCCAGCTTACCGCAAAGCCAAAACTGCCATCTCCTTTCGAACTTACGATCAGGGTTTGTTCTTTGCCGTAAGCAAATATTTTTCCTCCTTTTAATAAAGCATGGATACGGGGCGCCGTTCTTACCCCATCTTTGATCGAGCCTTCGATCATGGTAACACCCGCCCAAAGAGGTTTTACAGAAGTTACAAAAGGTCTGATCTTCGAATTGGCGCCATCCGCGCCGATCACTACATCCACAAGCGCGGAACTACCATTCCCCAAATGAATCTTCCAGCTATTGTCAAGGGGTTCAATAGATAAGATATGACTGTTCCAGACTATCGTACCGGGCCGCAACGACTCCAGCAAAATATCCCTCAAAGGCCCCCGGTCGATCTCAGGCCGAAAGTGTTTGTCGCCAAAGTTTAGATGATCTTCTTCCAGGTGCCCGTCAAGAAGCACAGCCGCATTCTCATCCGTTACCCTGATCTTTTCTGCACCTGGTCTGAAATTCTCTTTAAAAGCTTCCAGCAAACCCGCTTTCCGCAAAGCTGCCAGACCGGACTCTTCGTGCAGATCGAGCGCCCCGCCCTGAACCCTTACGTCTTTATTGACATCCCTTTCATACACCGTTACATCGACCCCCTTGAGCTGTAAAAGCCGGGCCAGGGTAAGCCCTCCGGGTCCTCCGCCGATAATGGCGATCTTTTTATTTTTAAGCAGCATATACCGTAATGTTTTACGGTACAAAACTATTTTTTGGCCAGGGCAGTAAATTGTAAAAATCGGCCGTTCTTATTTTGCTTCAATTCTTTGGGAAGGGCGCCCGATAGCTTTTTTACTTCTTTGATAAAATGGGCCTGGTCAAAAAAGTTTTGTTCGGGAAATAGTTTACCCTGGCTGATGTGGTCAAATGACGCTCTGAAGCGGAGGATGTTGCAATAGGATTTGAGTGGGATACCAAACTGCTGATTGAAATACCGGTTGATCTGACGGGCGCTCCAATATACTTTTTCGGAAATCTCTTTTACACTTAACGAGCCGTTGGATGCATACAAAAGCTCGAATAATTTTTTCTTTCGCTCATCGATCCCGCCCGTGACAACTGATCTTATTTTTTCAGATGCTTTCCTACAAAAAAGCTCAAAATCGTCCAGATCATTTGACCCGAATTGCCAAAGCTCATCAGTATAGATCTCTCCTTCATTCAAAAGACCGGAGACTGGGATCTTAAGCAGATATTCTATGGCGAGCAGCTTAAAACCTACGGCAAACATTTTGACCTTTGGCGTAAGCACCACGTGCGAGGGTTGTGTGTCGACCCCTCTAAGCACCGTTTGAAAAGGCTCTGTCCCCGATCTCAAAAGGATCAGATCAACGATGCCATCCGGTAACACCGTTGATGGGATATCCTTATCCGACGCATTTTCCAGCATCCAGAAGCTTTGAACAAAATGGGCTATTGAATGGTCGGGGTCAGCCGATCGTATAGTTATGCTCATTACGCCTGGTTGGAGGTGCTTTTTCCTACCCGTCTGAACCGGGCCTCTTCTAGGTCCAGCTCAAATTCCTTGCTACGTAACAGCTCGTCGGAGAAAAGCTTGTCATGCCGCATCTGGGACAGCTCGCGTCGCTGCACCGCCACCAATTCCAGCAACAGTTGCCGGTAACGGGGCAGAAAGGTCGGACTGATCTCCTTCCCCTCCTCTTTTTCAAGCTTTTTACTCGTGATCTGTACCATCCGCTCATACCGCTCCTTCAGCCGGTTGAAAGCATCGATGGAAGTAGCTTCCTCCCCATATTCTCCGGTGATATGGTCCAATACGGCAGTGGCCAGCCGGAGACGGATACTCAGCTGCTGCTCCTCTTCGTTCTCCTGCACCTCCAGCTTCAGCCATTTCACCAGCAAAGGAAGACTCAAACCCTGCAGCACCAGCGTGCAGAGGATAACGACAAAAGTGATGAACAGGATCAGGTTCCGGTGAGGGAAAGGGATATCTTTCGACAGCATATAAGGGATCGCCAAGGCTGAAGCCAGGGAGACGATCCCCCGCATGCCGCTCCATCCAATGATAAATACCTGTTTTTCCTCGGGTCTTTGCTCCCGCATCCGTATCTTTTTAAAACAGATACGCGGCAGGTAAGCGCCCGGGAATACCCATAACAGACGGATAAAGACGGCTACCACGCTAATGACGACCCCATAAACGATGGCAGAGCCAAGAGAATATTCGCCAAGGCCTCTCACAATACTGGGCAGTTGTAGTCCGATCAGAATAAATACGACGCCATTCAAGAGGAAGATAAGAACACTCCACACACTCTGGGATTGCAGGCGTGAGCTATAGGTCAGGGCGTCGTGCGACCGGTAGCTGACAAACAACCCTCCGCTTACCACGGCGAGCACTCCGGAAAAATGAAAATGCTCTGCCGTGATATACATCAGGTACGGCGATATAAGAGAGATGCCGGTATCGATGCTTGGCGTAGTAGGCAGCCAGCGGTGGATCGCATATACGCCAAAGCCGAGCAGCAGACCGATGGCGACACCAAAGACGGACACCTCCAGGAAATCCACACCCGCCTTCCATAATACAAACTGCCCTGTCATCATCGTCACCAGGGCAAAACGGAATACGATGAGGGAGCTGGCGTCGTTTACCAGACTTTCTCCTTCCAGGATCGTCACCACCCGCTTGGGGACCTTTAGCGTTTGCAGTACGCTGGTAGCCGCCACCGCATCAGGAGGAGAGACGATCCCCCCCAGCAGGAACCCAAGGGCCAGGGGAAATCCCGGGATCATGTGCGTGCTTACGTACGCTACGGCACATGCCGTACAGATCACCAGCCCGAAGGCCAGCATACCTATGGGTCTGCGAAATCGCCAGAAGTCCTGCCAGGAGGTATTCCAGGCCGCGGCATACAAAAGGGGAGGAAGAAAGATGACAAAGACGATGTCCGGATCGATCGTGATCCGGGGGACGCCGGGAAAAAGACTGATCAGCAGACCGGCGATCACAAGAAAAATAGGATAAGAGATACGTAGCTTGTCACTCAGCATGGACAACATGGTGACGGCAAATAATAAAGAAATGATCAATAACAGATTATCCTGCAGCATGCCGTAATTTAAAAAATTTAAAGATATCCCGTCTCCGGGGAATTTTTTCCACAATCCCAACTCTGCAACATCAGCTCCGCGATTGGCACGCTTTTCGACCCTTTGTAAAAAAATAACGGTATGTGCAAACTAATGATCGCCGCCTGCCTGATCCTCTTCCTGTCACTGGCTTGCCAGCAGCCGGAACCAAAAAACACCGCTAAAGACACTGCCGCTACAGCTCTTTCCACCGCAAAGGTCCCAAAAGTTCCTGACACCACTGTGCTGGACGGTCCCTGGTACCTGCAGCCGGCGCAGACCTCCGACGCCGCCTCCGGTAAAAAAGCATCCTTGCAGATCGACCTCAAAAAAGGCCGTTTCACCGGCAATACGGGCTGCAATAACATGAATGGGAAATTCTGGTACAGCGCCACGGATAGCAGCCTGTCCTTCAGCGATAAGCTGATCACTACAAGAATGGCCTGTCCCGGGTATAATGAAAAAGCCTTTCTAAAGAATCTGCTGCTTACCACCCATTACAGGCTCAGCAACGGCGTTCTGACCTTGCTGGCGGAGGACAATACGGAATTATCACGGTGGGAAAGAAAGCCCTCGGCCCCGGCAAACACGGGTAAGGTGTAAAAAACCGTATGTCCTGAACTTTTCCATGACCAATTGGTTATACCAACAGTCCACACGAAATACACATTCTGGTGGACGCTACATTGGCTTAATATAAAGTTCACGGACTGGTAACATAATTACATGAACTTACAGGAACAAAAGCAACCGATCATGATAAATACATTGGTCGATCTTACCCGGGAGCTGCTCAGCTGCGGAGTATTCAATCACCTGCCTGACAACGAGATTGCCCGTCTCCATTGGATGATCATGCAGGGTCAGCGTGAGCACCAGCTGCCGCTGCAGCCCCTGCTCAGTTATTGGTACAGAGGAGATTTTTATTCTTCCAATGCATCGCCCCGTCTTCTGCAGCAATGCAATGAATACCTGCAACGGATGGGACAGCCCCTGCTCGATGTTTACGGAGAAGAGTTTTACGAGGCATAACCCCTCTTCATCCCCCCGGCCCCTTATAATAGTTACCCGGATCCGTCAGGACCTTCTTCCATTGCCGCTGATGGCTCTCCTGCCATTTTTTATCAGGATGTACGCTCCAGTTCACCGTCTTCAGCTGTTGCCGTATAAAATCCCGTTGCTCGGGGTGAACAAATAAAGGATGCAGATAATACCACTTCGCATCCTTTGTCAGCTCTTTCCAAAACGTGGCAAAGTCCGGATAGATAGTTTCAAAGACCTTTACCTCGTCCTTTTTATCATCATAAGTGCTGTGGTTATAATAAAAATGGACGCCCGCAAGACCCCTTACCTTGTAAAGGCTCCCTCCGCTTTGCTCCGAGCTGATATCAAAATAAAGCTCCCTGGACATGATAACCCCCTCTGTTTTTGCGTTTAGAACGAACCGTAGGTTCGTTGTCCGAAGGACAATTATTAAATGTTTGGCACAATTGGGTTAAATTTTTACAGCCCAATTGTGCTCAATTTTGTTATCTTCATATTACAACTGTAATTATAACAATAACTTAATCATATGGCGTTGATCCCCAATAATAAGAAGAAAAAAGACGGCAAGGCTGCCGCTGGCCCCAAAAGTAATATTCCCGGATTTCCCGCTTCCAGGGGCAAGGCCAACAGTAAAGGAGTTGTTAAAAACACACGCCTGACGGGTGGTTCTCAGCGGGGTTCCTAAGACTGGTAGCCTTTTCCCTGCTTTTCCTTTATCTGTTTCTCCATTTCTTTTCGGGCGGTTTCCTCATCAGGAAAGCTCTTTAGCTGTATCTGGCCTTTTGAGCCCGTCCTGCCCCAACGGACAACTAGTTTATTTCCGTCGGTGGCGGCTTCCCAGAACTTATCGCTGGCATCGTCCTTCAAACGCAAACGTTGGAAAGGCAGATGATCGTAAGGCCCCGGGACGCTGCTGGCCGATATTTTGCCTGTACTGATAACGCCTTCATTCTTCTCCACGCTCTCCGGCTCCTTTTTTCCCGCCTCTGCATCCGCCTCCGGCTCTTCCAGCATTTTACGGATCAGCTCCATCACCTTTTGGGGCTGGTGCAGCCAATCCCGGGAGAACACAGAAAGGACCTTCCATCCAAAACGTTCCAGGATCGCCGGCCGCTGGTAATATTGTTCGATAAGATTGTCGTTCATGTAATGTTTTTCATCATCCAGCAGGATGCCAAGCGTGTAAGCCTGATCCCCGGACGTGGCTTTTACGGCCAAAGAACATTTAAAATCCGACTGCCCGATGAGTTCGTCCACCACGTAGCCCATTGCCTGTAATTGTTGTTTGATCTGCTCCCGGACCAAAAAAGGCCGGATATCCGCAGACCCGGCATCCTTCCGTAATAACAGACTGTCCAGGATGCTCCTGGCGCCCTTCATCTGCCCCAGGCTTACCGTCTCCGCATACTGCAGGAAGCGCTTCAGGTAGTTGGCGCCTTCGTTGTACTCATTGGTAATGGCCGTGTGCCTGATGCTACTGACCACCGCCATATGCGTCCTCGCCCGGCTGAAAAGGACGTTCAGTCTTTTTTCTCCGCCTTTCTTATTGATAGGCCCGAAATTCATCAGCATCTTCCCTTTGGCGTCGGGCCCATAACAGACGCTCATAATAATGATGTCCCGTTCATCTCCCTGTATATTCTCCAGGTTCTTCACGATCAACCCGGTGAACTGATCGTTCTCCGTACGGTTGTACGCCTCCTCCAGTTTTTGGGCAAACCCGCTGTCTTCCTCGCCCAGCGCTGACAGGGCATTTTCGATCGTATGCTGCTGCTCCTGGCTGAATGCGACAATACCGATGCTCTCTTTTGCATTTCTATTCAGTAGCTGCCGTACCAGGTGGGCAATGTACACCGCCTCACCCCGGTTGGTCCTTTTTTCATAGACGCTGCCTTCTAAAAAATGATAGCTGATGCTTCGGTCAAAGAGGCTATCCACATCGGCTTCCGTAACGTTGCTGACAAGGATAGAGGCCTTTTCGTTCTTGTGTATGGTCTTATCGGGGATGGTGAGCAGCCTGCCTTCATAAAAGGCATGATTGCTAAAGCTGATAAGCGTTTCAAATCGGCTGCGGTAATGCCAGCTAAGCAAAGTGGAGTCCAGTTTGCGGGCGCCCTGGGCGAGCAGACTGTCCACATCGTCGCTTAACCATTCGTCGTCCTCAGCCTCCGTCATCCCTTCCAGGTCATCGGGGTCCTCCCCCCTGGCGCTAAAGAAATCGGTAGGCGGCATCTGCTTTTCGTCGCCGACAATAATAGTCTGCCGGCTGCGATAGAGGGCCGGTACGCCTTCTTCCAGGGTGATTTGGCTGGCCTCATCAAAAATGACCACATCAAAATGATCGCTGTCCAGGGGAAGACTGTCGCTGACACTATACGGGCTCATCAGCCAGACAGGTTTGATATCCTTCAATACGGCGCCGCTTTCCCGGGATGACAGCTCCCGGATGCTTTTATAACGCATGCTCTTGCCGAACTCGTTTTCCAATATCTTTCTTCCTTCATTGTATTCCCGTTTGAATTTTTTCTGTTCCTCATTCAACTGACTGCCGGCCATATTCGACAGGTCTATCTGTTGCAAAAAGCGATGCCGGATAAAGGCGCGGATCAGGTCGGCATTGACTTGCTGCAGGGCCGCATAGGATTCACCCAGGTATTGTACCGCTTTGTCCATCGCCTGCCGGTCGATATGAGCGAATTCACGGTTCGATTGATACAGTTGGTGAAGCGTTTTGCGGGCGATCACCGCCTCTGTCTGCAGCGGTAACAGCATAAACCTCCGAAGGGCCTCTTTCACGTCCGCTGGTAAACCGGCAAAGCTTCGGAGAGCGGGCAGCATCTCCCGCAATCCATCTGCATTCAGCCGGATATTCTCCAGTTCATCCCTGAGTACATCCAGGCTTGAAAAGGCTTCCGGAGCATGCAGACAATCCTTCAGCCTGCTTTCCAGGTCGATCAATGGCTGGTGCAGCGCGTGTAACGATGCCACCAGGGCGGCGGCCTCCGGATGACGGAGCAGATACGTCAGCGCCGGATCATCCTTTTTTTGATGGAGGATGCCGATGCCGAGCCAGGCGGTATCCGGGTTGTCCAGCCGGTAGTCGGACTGCAGACGTCGTTTGGTCTGTTCCAGCAGGCGGGTCTGTTCATACTCTTCTTTTAATTGCGAAAGGATACTACCATAAGAAGGCCGCACCGAATGGGCCGAAAGATCATAGACAGCCTGTAACTTCTTTTTTAGCCGCTGCCAGCCGCCGTTCAAAAAATTGAAGAAGGCTTTTTCCTGTCTGCCCGCCAGGTCAATTGCCTGGTCCAGGTCCTGTTCCCCCAGTTTTTCCTTCCAATAGATGTTTTTTTTCAGCGCTTCCTGATAGGCTTCCTGTCTGCTCCGGTAATCCTCAAAACGCCGGATGAATTCCCTGGCCTCCTCTCCTGTGGCATCAGCCAGCCGGAAATTACCGGAAAGGACCAGGGGCTGCAGCAGCACGGCAAATTGTACGAGGCTTTTCAGCCGTGAGGGGTTTTCCCTCTGTTCCAGGGCGATCGATGTCCCCGTCAGCACCCGCCCAATCTGTTCTAAAATATCCAAAGCCTGGCCCAGGGCCGTGTCCAGCATACGATGGGGGTGTTCCGCCAGGAATATACGCTCGTGCACTTTACTAAAAGGATGTGCGGCAAAAATAGGGTCGGACCCCGTCTCTTCCAACGCCTCCGTCAGCAGACTGGTGACCCTATCCGCCTCGCGCCATGCCGCATAGCCCGGAAGCCCTTCCTCTTCCAGCGCTGTGAGGTTCACCAGGTGCGGCCGCAGCTCGATGATCCGCTCTATCAGCTTTCTAACGGTAATACCCGCTTCCCTTTCAACTCCTTTGCTGGTGGAATGGAATTCCCGCAGCACCTCTACCTGCCGGTTCATTTTCTCCACTAATGCCGCGCGTCTGGCCCGGAGTCCGGGCAGATCCATCCTGTTGGTGGTAAAATCCTCGTAGGTAGCGCGGAGATTGCGGATAAACTCCCGTTTATCTTCCTGGCTGTCGTGGATATAACAACACAGCTCGTCCAGTCCGTTTTGTTTCAGCCGATGATAAACCACATCCAGTGCGGCCCGTTTCTCACAGACAAAAAGGATGCTTTTGCCTCTGGCCACAAAGTCCGCGATAAGGTTGGTGATGGTCTGGCTCTTGCCTGTACCCGGGGGACCCTGTATGATATAGCTGTAGCCTGCCCGGCTTTGCAGGATCGCCCTCGTTTGGGTAGGGTCCGCCTGGATGACATGATGCCAGTCGTCCGGTCTGTTCAGATCAAAAGCATGTTCCTTCAGGATGCGGGGCTGTTCGCTAAAAAGCGCGTCGAACACAGGGTGCTGCAGCTGCTGGTCGATCACTACATTATAATCCCTTACCAGGCTCATTTTCTTGTAGTTGAAGTTCCCCAGCACCATATGGCAGACGTCAAAATCCCAACTGTAGGGATTGTTCTCGCTTTCCGTCAGCTTGTATAGCTCGGACTCCCTGACAACGCCCGGGCCGGCTGTCGTATCCTGCACATCCGTATCCATCAATCGTTGAGGAGAGATATTTCCATTACGCGCATCATCCACCAGGAATTCCAGAAAACTGGCCCCCGTCTCTATCCTCTGCCGGAAGATCTCCAACCCTAATGGCTGATAATGCTCCTGCTTGTAACTATAGGGGATATGATGATAGCTGTTCAGACCGGGCTGCCGGCGGAGACGCTTGCGGTAATTATTCACCGTTTGCCGCGCTTCGCCATGGATAAGCCTGATACGTGGCTTGCCGATGTAATTCAATACGATGCCCTGATTGGCTTCGTCTATCTGCGCTTTGACGGATTCATAGAACTTCACCGGGTCCATCTCGTCCAGATCCACGAAGTCCGGCAGCCGGATACCGTATAATTCTTTTAATTGACCCGCCAGTACCGGGTTTACCTCTGCTGCATTGTCCAGCACCTTTAGCACATAGTGGTCCTCTTTCAGCTTCTTATTTTTTTTCAGCGATACAGGCAGCAGCAGCAACGGACTTTGTATCCGTTCGTCAGGCTCCTCTTTCAGATTGTGCCAGTTGAGAAACGCGATCACCAGCTTTAGCTGGTTAAAACCGTACTCCTGGATGGCCCGCTGCGATTCCACCCTCACCCGGTCCAGAGAAGAAGGCAGATAGGCATGATCGTCAAAACGCAGGTACTTGTTCAGCACGATCTCTTTCATTCCACGGACCTTTTCCCCCAACTCCTCATTCCAGATAAAAAGATGTTCGGGGCGAATGCTTTGATAATGCAGTACCACCGGCACACTGCTGACGGTGAGATTGACAAACCGCATGTTGGGTTTGTAATACAGCAGCCTGTTGCGACGGCTGGTATCGAACAGGCGGTTGCGCAGCTTGTTTAAAATAAAAGCATCCCGCTGTTTTAGCTCCTTATGGACCCAGCCGGCCACCTGACTAAGGTCCGTTTGTTTTTCCGGGTCATAGTCCCGGTAGTGCTGCAGACGGTCGATCACATCGTAGAGGTCCTGCGTACGACGGCTTCTGTCCAGCTCCGTCATCTCTGTGATCAGCCTTGCGACAGTGGGATGGATCCGGTCATTGTATCCGGCAGGGTTGGAACGCTCCCGGGCAAAAGATATCAGGTCATCCTGCTCATGCAGATCCAAACCCAGCGCCATGCTGCTCAGGATCAGACCCAGGCAGAAGATATCCGTCTGAGGGTCGTGATGACCCATCAATTGTTCAAAACATCGATAGCCCGGTATATAGGCAGGGTAGGTGAGTGGTTGCCCGGAATCGACATGCACCTGCAGGTCCTCCTGAACAAGCGACCCTTCCCCGGCGTCGGCGCTAAGTTTTATCTTCCCCACCACCTCGAAATTTTTGGACTCCACATGGGGGAAAAGGGCCAACACCCGGCGAAGGGCATACGAAGGCGCATGCGCCAATGTCTCATCGATATCCACCCCCTGCTCCGCCAGGAAAAGGGCTTCCTCCTTTCCAAAAGGTGCAACCAGCCCCGCCTCGTGCAGGCCAGACACCTCCCTGAATAAGGGCAATACAAAGGCGATCACATCGTCCGTGGTGTAATCCCCTTTATCAAAAGCGCTGCGCAGGAATGCTGCGAAATAGGTTCGGGCACTTGACATGATCAGTCTTCTTTTAGGGATGCATAAGCGGTCTTCATCTCCTGCCGCTGACGCTCCCATTGTTTATCGCTATAGGACATCTCTTTTTTTATAATGGGTTCGAACACATCCGTAAGACCCCATGTTTCCGCCAATTGAAGGGCATATCCCGCCGGCACATCTTCCAGTTCAGGGTCGGCGAGGGCGAAATCCAGTAGGACATAGGCGAAATATTCCCGTATGCTGCTGTGCGCATCTTTCAGAAAGGTCGTTACACGTTCCGTATCCCCTGTCCGCTCCAACGAATATTCCGGAAAATATTGCGTAGCCAAACTCATCACGGGCGCCGTCCTGAACCACTTCGGACGGATATAACAGGCCAGGAATTCTTCTGTAAGTCCGGACAGGACCTTTTGCCCCAGCACGTCCAGCCTGTCCAGGTCCATTACACCCTCGATCATTTGACGAATGGCCACATCGGCCCCCTCACCCTGCTCCTGCCAAAGCCGCAGAGCCCGGGTACGTATAAAATTCTCCGGATGGGTCAGGGTGGCGGATTGGACCCGCGGACCGCTGGAAAAGATATCCTCCGCCTGCCTGATATAACTGTCCGCGTGCACCACCGAAAGCCCCGTGGCTATCTTCAACAACATAGTGATCACCGGTGTCGCGTCACCCAGCACCTCATATGCCGCCCGGTCGCAATAGATCTCCATATACAGACGGAAAAGACGGGCCGTTTCATAATGAGCCGCCTGGCTGTCAGGGCTGCCCGCAACGGCCATGATGATCCTGTCGGACGTTTCCAGATCGCCGTTCAAAAGGGAGTACATTTTCATATGACCCAGCTCATGGGCGATCAGCGCCAGCAGCTCCCTTTCATCGAGCGTTTGTAATAAGCTCCCGCTGAATACGATATGGGCTTCGTCAGGAAGACAGGCAATACTGGCGTTCGGGTCCGGGGAATGGATCGCCTGGTAGGCGGTGACAGATAAACCGCTGAGTCCCAATTTCCCGCATGCAATATGAATTTTTTCATATAAGAGAGGGTCACTGCCGGGTTGAAATTGATAGGTGTTCTTTAACAGCTCTGTTTTAAAGACAGTCAGTTGCTCTTCCCGCTGACGGGCGGCAGAAAAAAAAGACCAGATCCCGGACTGCCCTTTAAAATAGTCCCGGATCTTAATATGGTAAGGCAGCGGTTCGGATAACGACATAGGCGCTCAAATTAACTAAACTTACTCTCAGTATCAAGTGTTACAAACGTCTTTTAACAGGTCATATTACATGGTCCAAAAATCTTAACTTCGCGGCATGAGTGACTATATCGATGGCCTGAACGAACAGCAGAGAGAAGCCGTATTGCATATGGACGGTCCTATCATGATCGTCGCAGGGGCAGGCAGCGGAAAGACCAAGGTCCTCACCACCCGCATCGCCCATCTGCTCGCACAGGGCGTGGATGCATTCAACATACTCGCGCTTACCTTTACAAACAAGGCGGCTAAGGAAATGAAAGAGAGGATCGAAAAGATCCTGGGAAATACGAGCGCCCGCAACCTGTATATCGGGACTTTTCACAGCGTATTCGCCCGCATCCTCAGAGGAGAGGCTCAACGGCTAGGCTATCCCAGTAACTTCACCATTTATGATACGGACGACGCCAAAAGCGTACTGAAGACGGTGATCAATGAGTTGAACCTCGACGACAAACACTATAAGCCGAATGTCGTATACAACCGGATCTCCCAGGCAAAGAACAGCCTGGTAGGCCCCGCTGAATATGCCAGTGACTACCACATTCAACAGGAAGATATGCGGGCTAACAGGCCGGCTATCGCCCAGATCTATGCAGCCTATGCCCAGCGGTGTTTTAAGAATGGGGCCATGGACTTTGACGATCTCCTTATAAAGATGTACCAGGTGCTGAAAGAGCACCCGGAAAGCCTTCATAAATTCCAGCACAAGTTCAAATACATCCTCATCGATGAGTATCAGGATACCAACCCCGCTCAGTATGAGATCATCAAGCTCCTGGGGGCGGCACACGAGAATGTCTGCGTGGTAGGGGACGATGCGCAAAGCATCTACAGCTTCCGGGGCGCCACCATCGAGAACATATTGCAGTTCCAGAAAGACTATGACGATGTGAAAGTGGTAAAGCTGGAACAGAACTATCGCAGCACCCAAAGTATCCTCAATGCCGCCAACGAGGTAATAAAAAATAACAAGGGGCAGATACCAAAGAATCTCTGGACGGATAATGCTTCGGGCGAAAAGATCCGGCTCGTACGCATGATGACGGATAATGAAGAGGGGAAGTTCGTAGCCGATACCATCCAGGAGCAGAAATTACGCAACCACTTTAATAATCGCGACTTCGCCATACTCTATCGTACCAATGCCCAAAGCCGCGCTTTTGAAGAAAGCCTGCGGCGGATGGCCATTCCTTATACGATGTATGGAGGCGTCAGCTTCTACCAACGCAAGGAGATCAAGGACCTCATCGCTTACCTGCGTATTATCATCAATACCCGCGATGAGGAATCTCTCAAACGCATCATCAACTATCCCACCCGGGGGATCGGAAAGACCTCCATCGATAGAGCCGTACTGGTAGCCAACGAACAAAATATTACGCTCTGGGAAGTATTGGAAAGAGCCAGGGAGTTCGGTTACAAGGCCGGTACGCTCGAGGCGATAGAGAACTTCGTGCTGATGATCCGCAGCTTTGCCAGCATGCTGGCCACAAAGAATGCCTATGAAGTCGCCACCCATGTAGGCAAACAGACAAACCTCGTCAAGGAACTCTTTAACGACAAGACCACCGAAGGGCTCGCACGGTATGAAAATATCCAGGAACTGCTGAACTCTATCAAGGAGTTTACGGAAAGGCCGGATGAGGACGGCGTGTTGGAGACAGAGACAAAAGGCCTGGGTAACTATTTGCAGCAGATCACCTTGCTGACGGACGCGGATGAAAAGGATCCCAATGCCGACACCGTAAAGCTCATGACCATCCATGCCGCCAAGGGCCTGGAGTTCTCCTGCGTGTTCGCCGCCGGACTGGAAGAAATGCTTTTCCCCAATGCCATGGCCATCAACACCCGCGAAGAGCTTGAAGAAGAAAGAAGATTGTTTTATGTGGTCATCACGCGGGCCAAACAAAAGTTGTGGATCACCTACGCCAATACACGCTATAGATTTGGACAGCTCGTTCAGAATGAGCCCAGCCGCTTTATAGAAGAAATACCTTCCGATTTCCTGGACCGCAGTTTTGCGGGCGGAGGCCTCCGCAACCAGGGAGCTCCTTTCAACGACAGAAGCGCCTACGACAGAATGCACGGCGGGAGTTTTGGCAACACGGCCTCTCAGGCCGAAAAAAGATACGGACCTCCCCCGGCCAAAAAAGAAACCAAGCCGGCATATGTGCCGCCTAAGCCATACACAAAAACCATCGAACACAACCCCAGCCCGGATTTTGTCCCCAGCGATACCTCCTCACTGCAGATAGGACAAAAAGTCGAACATCAGAAATTCGGGTTTGGAGAAGTGGTCAGCATGGAAGGATCTACCCACAATCCTATTGCAACCGTAAAGTTCCAGTACAACGGCGAAAAGAAGATCATGTTGAACTATGCAAAGCTGCGCATCGTGGAATAATCACGGGAATTTTTCCCGTCAAGGGAAAAAATCCCAATAGGATAACCACAAAGGAAAAATTACCCTTGCTAATAACTGTCGGGGTTGGAGTAATTATACATTTTAACAAAAGTTTGCTATCTTTTACGCATGACCGAAATGTACAAGATACAGCCTGAGGGATTGTATTTTGTAACCCTAACCGTAGTTGGCGGGATCGATGTCTTTACCCGTCACGAATATTGCGATCTGCTGGTGGACAACCTGAACTACTGCATTGAGCACAAGCGGCTGCGGGTATACGAATATGCTATCCTACCCAGCCGCCTGTATATGATCGCAGGTGTGGAACAGGGGAAGTCCAATCTTCCCAAGGTTCTGAGGGATTTAAAAAGTACTTCAGCCAAACAGATCCTCAGGGCCATCGCCGAACACGCTAACGAAGTTCGTAGAGAATGGCTCCTCCGTTTGTTTCAATTCTTTGCCAACCGATACCAGCATGATTCCGAACACCATTTCTGGCAATTTGGGAATCAACCTGTCGACCTGGAAAAATTTGTTAAAAAAGATCAACCTCTCCCATCCCCCCTGGATAGCCTTATGAAGGAAAAAATAGTCGATACCCCCGAACATTATATTTACTGCAGCGCCTTCCCTGGTCAAAAAGTTAAACTATTTCAGCCTGACCCCCTCCCGGGTGACAGAAAGTCATAAAAAATTAAAGAATATTCCAAACACATAATCCGCCAAATTTGTAACTTACGGTAGTGCCGTAAAGGCTCCCCTTGCCTCAACCCTGTCAGTATCCCAACCCATAGGAACCAATTATTCACTCAAAATGAATAACCATGCTGGCAAATCATAATCACCTTGGCCCCCGGGAAGCCTGTTATTTTCTTACGCTGAATGTGGTAGATCGTATCGACGTTTTCACCCGGCCGGCTTATAAACAGGTGATAGCGGATGCGTTGAATCATTTTGCAGAAGCAGGCCAGGTATGCATCTACGCCTGGTGCCTTATGACACATCATCTGCATCTCCTCGTAAAGACTCCTGAAGGCAACGGACCCGCTTATTTTGAAAGGGATTTTAAAAAATATACCACACCGGAGATCTTAAAAGCCGTCGAAGTGGAAATGGACCTCCGCAAGGACTGGATGATGCAGCGTTTTGAGGACTTCGGCAAATCCCTCAAACGCATTGAGAAGTTCCATCTCTGGCAGAATTGCAGCAGCCCTTTGCACATCGATGCCGGCCAGACCGACCTCCTGATGGGCCGGATCGAGCATATCCACGAAAACCCGGTCCGGGAAAGGATCGTCGACCTTCCGGAAGCCTATCTTTTTAGTTCTGCACGCGACTATGCCGGGGGAAAAGGGCTGGTAAAAGTAAAAGTGGCCCAGCACACAGGCCTGGCCAAAATAAAGACGATATCGTCCAATTGATGATCTGTGTACTCACTTTCCTTTTGTGGCGGTCTTTAGCGCTTCCACCGTCTTTTTCTCGCTGCCCACGAAGATCTTACTCCCTACCAGGGCCACCGGCCGTTTGAGAAAAGTGTATTCGTCCAGGATCAGTTGGCGGTAATCCTGCTCCGATAATTGCTTGTCTTTAAGGCCCAATTCTTTGTATTTCAAGGCTCTGCGGCTGAACAACGCTTCGTAGCTGCCTGCTTTTTCCTTCATTTCGTCCAATTGAGCAGGTGTGATCTTTTCCGTTTTGATGTCCTGTAAAGAAAACCCTTTCTTCTCCGCCCCGATCTCGTCCAGGACCCGGGCGCAGGTGCTGCAGGTAGAAAGACAATATATTTTCTTCATGGGGCGAAGGTAACATTTTCGCCTTCCCAGCGACAAAGACAAAGACGGCATATTAAATTGCCTAAAAATCTTCATTTTGGAAGCCTCCGGCCGTGACATGCAGGAAGAATTTGTCGGGCTGGTGCAGGAGCACCGCTCACTGCTGTACAAAGTGTGCAGGCTCTATTGCTTTACAGACACCGACCGTCAGGACCTTTTCCAGGAAATGGTCATACAGCTTTGGAGATCTTATCCTCACTTCCGCGGCGAATCCAAATTCAGCACGTGGCTCTATCGTATCGCCCTCAACACCGCGATTTCCAATCTCCGCAAACAACGCCGGCGCCCCTCCCCGACGAACCTGAACGAGATCCCCGTCCCCCTTCAGGATATGACCTGGCCGGGAGAGGAAGAAGAGCAGCTGCGACAGCTGTATGCCGCGATCGACAGGCTGTCGGAAATAGAAAAAGCCCTGGTCATGCTCTACCTGGAAGACCGTTCATATGAGGAAATGGAAGAGATCTTGGGGATCAATCAGAACAACCTGCGGGTAAAAATGAATCGCATCCGTGAAAAATTACGCAAAATGACAAAGGAGGCTACTTATGGAATTAGATAGCTTAAAATATGTATGGCGTACGCTGGGGTCCGGGCCTGCTCACGACAAAAGCCCGGAAGAGATCCGTGCCCTCTTGCGCCAACGCTCGAAAGGGCCCGTGGAAAAAATGCGGCGTAACCTCACGGGAGAGCTCTTGCTCATCCTGGTAACCTATACGCCTGCGATCCTCTTTTATTTCCTGGGTTTTGAAGGAAAACTATCCGGTATCGGCTGGCTCTTTATCCTGCTCCTGGGCATCCTCGCCGTATATTTCTATAGAAAGCACCGGATCCTGAAAGCCATGCAATGCAGCGGATGTGACCTTCGCTCCAGTCTGCGGCAACAGATAGACACCCTAAAAAGATATACTCGTTTCTATATCCGGGCAGGCACCATTATGATCCCCATCATGACCATCCTCTCCTGGCTGATCATTCGATGGAAGTTCCCGCCGGCGCCAGGCGCGGACCTTTTCTATCGCATCAGCGGTATGCCCTGGTGGCAGCACCCCCTCACCTGGCTGCTGCTGCTTATCCCTCTCACCGCAGGGGTCTATTTTCTCAACGTTTGGTATGTGGGCCGGCTTTATGGACAGCATATCCGGAAATTGCAGGACCTGCTGCGCGAAATGGACGAGGAGTAGTAACTTCCCCAAAAATATGCTCATGAGAAAAGCGCCGTTGGTCTTCACCTTCCTGCTGCTGATGGCAGCGTCTTCCTTCGCACAATCAGCTGACGAATCCTCCATCCGCAGGATACTGGCCGATCAGATCGCTGCCTGGAATAAAGGCGATCTCGACGATTTTATGAAGGGTTACTGGCAAAACGACTCCCTCGCTTTCATCGGTCAGTCAGGGATCACCTATGGCTATACCGCTGCGCTCAACAATTATAAAAAACATTACGATAGTCCCGACAAGATGGGGGAGCTGATCTTTACCCTTCTTAAGCTGGAAAGACTATCTCCCGATTATTATTTCGTCATTGGTAAATGGCAGCTGAAAAGAAAGGCAGGGGATGTTGGCGGCGTATATACCTTATTATTCCGCAGGATCGGTGGCCGCTGGGTCATCGTAGTCGATCACAGCAGCTGATCGATGAGGTCGCAATTTGCGACCACCTTCTTTCACGACCTTCTATAACTAATTCACTAACAACTTCTTGAACTCTACACTATCCCCATTAAAAACATCAAAATCCACCCGGGTAACGATCCCGTTCACCCGACCCAGTTCGCTATGCTGCCAGAAGGTCCAATCCCGATAGGTATGAGGCCGCTCCTTCTGTAGATAATGGGCTACCCACAAAGGGAAGCTGTCAAAGTCATCCTTCAGAAATTGCCGGTAAAAATCCACATTTGTATAGACGATAGGAGTAACATGATAGTAGTCCTGCACCGTCTGCAGCCAGTCCTTGGCTCTTTCCCGGAGCTTTTCGCCGGGCACGCCGTAGGTCTGTTCGATATCCAGCACAGGTGGAAGATCGCCTGGGGACAGCTCCACCGAATTGATAAAGTTCTCCGCCTGCGCCTTGCCGCTCTTGGTAGCCAGGAAAAAATGATAAGCCCCTCGCACAAGCCCCGCATTCTTCGACTTCTTCCAGTTGCGCTGGAAAAAAGCATCTTCGTTACCCAATCCCTCCGTTGCCTTTATAAAGGTAAAACCCAGCTGCACGTTCCCCACACGCATATCCTTCACCGACTCCCAATCGATGATATCCTGGTACTTGGACACGTCGATGCCATGAATAGTATAATTGATAGGGATATCGATCCCGAACTGGGGATATCGGACAAAACGGGCCTTTCTTTCCAGCCACCAATCGTAAGCCGCAAAACCGAGCATAACGACCACTCCCACTCCCATAGATAACAATATGATCTTCCAGACAATATTTCTGTTTGGTAAACGCGCCATAACTGCGGATGCAAAGTACATTAAAATGCCTAATTTTATCCTTCCAATGCCCGCATTTAACCGTGACGATACCATCAACCTTTTATCCAAACTCACGCCCAGGCGTCTGTGGAATGGTTTGAAGGTCCTCAGCAGCTATTATCTGAGCAAATTCTCCGGCAAAGCCATTCAATGGGGTTATCCCGTCAGTATATCCTTCGAGCCGACAACTTCCTGCAATCTGCGATGCCCGGAATGCCCCAGTGGTCTGCGCGCCTTTACCCGGCCCACCGGCATGCTGCAAAATGATTTTTTTCGTGATACCATCGATCAGCTGTCCAGGGACTTGCTTTATCTGGTCTTTTATTTCCAGGGCGAGCCCTATCTGAACCCCGCTTTTCTGGACATGGTAACCTACGCGTCTAAAAAGGGTATTTATACCGCAACTTCCACCAACGCCCATTATCTCAACGATAAGAATGCAAGACGTACGGTAGAGAGCGGGCTTGACCGTCTCATCATCTCCATCGACGGGACCACGCAGGAAGTATATGAGCAATACAGGGTAGGGGGGCGGCTGGAAAAAGTGCTGGAGGGCGCCCGCAACATCGTCAAATGGAAAAAAGAGCTGAACAGCAAGAAACCATTTGTCTTTTTCCAATTCCTTGTCGTAAAACCCAACGAACATCAGCTGGAGGACATCCGGCGTCTGGCCGTCGAAGTGGGCGTGGACGAGGTCCGTTTTAAGACAGCCCAGGTCTATGACTATGAGAATGATCCCAACGGCCTCATCCCACAGAACGAAAGATACAGCCGTTATCATAAAAATGAAGACGGCACACACACTTTTAAGGGCCGGCTGTCCAACCATTGCTGGCGTCTCTGGCATGCGACGGTCATCACCTGGGACGGGCTGGTCGTCCCCTGTTGTTTCGACAAGGACGCCCAACACAAATTAGGCGATCTGAAAGGACGGCCGTTCAAAGAGATCTGGCATAACGATCAATACGTGAACTTCCGCCGCCAGATCCTTCAAAGCCGTAAGAACATCGACATCTGCGCCAATTGCAGCGAAGGAACAAAAGTATGGAGCGACTGATGCCACTCTCTGATTCTATATTGACCCGTTTGCGTCACCAGCATGAAGCTCTTCCCGAGCTGATCCGTGATCTCACTGAAGAGGAGCTCAAACGGCGCATCAACCCGGATAAATGGAGCGCCTTTGAGCAGATCGCACACCTGGCGGCCTATCAGGTCATGTTCATCGGACGTTTGGAAAGACTCACCACCGAAACCACTCCTTCATTTGAAAGATACGTGGCGGAAAATGACCCTGCATTCCCCCAATATTTACATACTTCTCTGCAAACATTACTGCAATCCATCCCCGCCAAAGCCGCGGAGATCACGGCCAGACTCACGAACCTGAAAGAGCCTGACCTTCTCCGCACCGGTCGTCATCCCAGGTACGGCAATCTCACCATTCCCCAGTGGACACAGTTCTTTCTTCTTCATGAAGCCCATCATCTATACGCCATTTTTATGCTCACGCAGGACTTGCGCGCAGCCGGTGTTTAGCAGAACATTTATCCGGCACTCGTTTTCCGGACATTATTTTGCGTATTTTTACAGCTTACACGGGCTGAGCCCCTTTGTCAAATCAGTTGCTAACATGTCGCTTGAAAATGAAATAAACCAGCGAAAATTCCGGAACGAGTACCAAAAATCAGGGATCAATCTCATCTATACGTACAATTGGGTCACGGAAAAAATCAATAAGATCTTTGATGAATGGGATATCACGGCCCAGCAATTCAACATCCTGCGCATACTCAGGGGGGCGGGACAACCGTTATCTACCCTGCAGATAAGACAACGGATGTTGGATAGGATGAGTGATACCAGCCGCATCGTGGATCGATTGGTGTTAAAAGGACTTGTTAAAAAAAGTGTTTGCAAGATTGACCGCCGCCTGGTAGACGTTATTATCACGGATAAAGGTAGAAAGCTCCTGGAAAAGATCGACCAGTACAGCGACCAGATGGACGCCATCATGGCCAATCTGACCGAAGAGGAGGCAAAGACCCTGAATGAATTGTTGGATAAGATAAGAAATGTCAAGGATGAATAGACTGTACCGATCATTGCTTGCAGCCGGCTTGCTGGCTATTTCCGCACCTTCTTTTTGTCAGCTTACCCCACCGGTGGCCCCGCCGTCTTCTGAACAGCAGGCGCTGCCTCCCAAACATGAGTTCAGAGCAGTATGGGTAGCCTCTGTAGAGAACATCGACTGGCCCTCAAAAAAAGGTCTTCCCGTCGATAGCCAGAAGCTGGAATTCCTCCGGCTGCTGGATATGCACCAGCACAATGGGATGAATGCCCTAGTCGTCCAGGTGCGTCCTGCGGCAGACGCTTTCTACCCCTCGCCCTATGAGCCCTGGAGCGAATGGCTCACGGGGGTCCAGGGTAAGGCGCCTTCTCCTTACTACGATCCTTTGCAATTTATGATCGAAGAGACGCACCGGCGGGGGATGGAATTCCATGCATGGTGCAACCCTTACCGGGCCGTGTATGCTGTTGGTAAATCCTCTATTTCCCCGACACATATTACCCGGCTGCACCCCGAATGGTTCCTAAACTATGGAGGGACTCTTTATTTCGATCCCGGTAATAAAGAGGCGCAGCAATACGTAGTTGCCGTCATACGTGACATTGTACACCGCTATGATGTCGATGCCCTGCATTTCGACGATTATTTCTATCCTTACCGTATAGCCGGGAAAGAGTTCCCGGATAGTGAGAGCTACGCAAAATACGGCAATGGCATGAGCCGTGAAGACTGGCGCAGGAGTAATGTCGACTCTATTATACTGCACCTCGGCGCCATGATAAAACAGGAAAAAAAATATTGTAAGTTCGGCATCAGTCCTTTCTGCGTCTGGCGCAACAACAGCAAAGATCCCGAAGGCAGCGAAACCCAAGCCGGTCAAACGAATTATGACGATCTCTATGCGGACATCCTTCTCTGGCTAAAGAATGGGTGGATCGACTACGTGGCGCCCCAGCTTTATCTGGAGATCGGGTACAAACGGGCGGATTATGCCGTCCTGCTTCCCTGGTGGGGCAGACACACCTATGGCAGGCAATGTTATATCGGTCTGGCCATCTACAGGGCCGGCAGCAATCCTGCATGGCGGGATAAGACCCAGCTGACCCGTCAGCTCCGGCAGATGCGCAATACGGACAGCATACAGGGCGCCATTTATTTTAGCAGTAAATCCTTTGAGAACAATCCGAATGGATGGAGCGACAGTCTCCAGTTGACATATTATAATTATCCTGCCCTGATCCCACCCATGCCCTGGATCGACTCGACAAGACCCCACGAGCCCTTTGCACATAATGAATACAATAAAAAAGAGGCGGTTCAGACAGTGTGGATGGCCAAAGGGGCCAATGAAGATACGTTGAGAGGATATGCTCTTTATCGCTCGGAAACGCCGCTGTGTAATATCGACTCCATGCAGGTGTTCCAATTCATCCCCTATGACCCAGTGGCCGGCTTCCATATCAGGGCTTATTCCCAGGCCCCGGGAAAGAAATATTATTATTTCGCCACTGCCATCAGCAGGACCAATATGGAAAGCCCGCCTGTAGCGATTAAGACACTTTTTTCTAACTTTGACGCTGGCGAATAACTTAAAAAACTTATATATATGCCTGGTTTTGAATTATTTGGACCCGAAGAACGCAAAGAGGTCAACGACGTTTTAGAGACGGGTATCTACATGCGCTATGGTTTCGATGGACCCCGTAAAGGAATATGGAAGTCAAAAGAGCTGGAAGCCGCCATTTGTAAAACGCTTGGAGTCAAATATGCACAGTTGACATCCAGCGGCACTTCGGCCCTGACGACGGCGCTGGCCATCCTGGGCATCGGTGCGGGTGATGAAGTGATCATGCCCACCTTTACTTTCGTAGCCAGCTTCGAAGCCATCCTGGGCGTGGGCGCCGTTCCTGTGCTGGTGGACGTGGACGAAACGCTTACACTTGATCCTGCTGCCGTGCGCCGGGCGATCACACCACGGACCAAATGTGTCATGCCCGTGCATATGTGCGGCAGCATGGCTGACCTGGATCCCCTAATGGACATCTGTGCAGCGCATCAGCTGGTGTTACTGGAAGACGCCTGTCAGAGCTTCGGCGCCCGGTATAAGGGTAAATACCTGGGTTCCATCGGTCAGGTAGGCACTTTTTCCTTTGATTTTGTAAAGACGGTCACTTGCGCAGAAGGTGGGGCGGTGACGACAAATAGTGAGGATCTCTATATCAAAGCCGACGGTTATACAGACCATGGTCACGACCATAAGGGAGTCGATCGTGGCGCGGACCTCCATCCCTTCCTCGGGTTTAACTACAGGATCTCCGAGCTGCATGCCGCCGTTGGCCTGGCCCAGATCCGTAAGCTGGACAAATTCCTATCCATCCAGAAAAAGAACCACCAGCAGCTGAAAGCCATACTTTCCACCGTCCCCGAGATCTCTTTCCGGAAGATACCAGACCCTGCCGGGGATAGCTGCACCTTCCTCAGTTGGTTCTTACCCACAGAAGCCATCACCAGAAGCCTGGTGGCCGAGTTAAAAGAGCAGGGTATCATCGCCGGCAATTTTTACTGGTTTGATAATAACTGGCATTATTACCGCAAATGGACGCATCTTCATCAGGCGGCCAGCCTCAGCAGACTCAGCGAAGTACAGCATAGCGCCCTGACAAAACTTTCTCCGGATGCTTTTCCCGCCAGCGATCGGGTCATGGGTCGTTGCATCTCCACTGCCATCGGCCTTGCATGGACGGATGATCAGATAAAAGAGAAGGGAGAGAAGATCGTGGGCGCTGTAAAAAAAGTGCTTAGCCGCGAAAAAGCAACGGTTTAGTCGCAGCCTCTGTATCTCTTCTTCGCAGGAATGGGCTTTCCAGCAGCCGGTAACTCAACGATGCTGTCAGTATGGAAAGCAGACAGGCCGGAACAAAGACAGCCAGGTCGCCCCATGGAGCGGGAAGAGACAGCATAAAAGACATTTCCCGGAAGATAAAATAGATCACAAAATGGTGCAGGAGATAGATGCCATAGGAGATCTTTCCCAGGAATTTTAATGGTGTAGATTCCAGCCAGCCTGAAGATTGCCGGCTGGTCCGGACGATCAGGATCCCGAACAGCAGCGCATACAGCTGGTAAAAGCTATTATCCCAATGCCGGCTGGCGACCAGGAGTACAACAAAGATCGCCAGTCCTGCCACGCCTGTCAGACGATGCTGCATCAGCCGGTAGCATCGGGCCATCCATCCCCCGGGTTGATCCCTTTGCAATACGGCCATTGCAAAAAGACCTCCGATCGCCATGCAATCGATCCGCGTACGAAAGACGATCGCTCTTATCCGGGCATCACCCCAAAAATGAACGAGGACATCTAAGACGCCCCAACAAACGATCACGACCAGGAATGCCCTGACAAGCTTGTGTAAGGCCATATGCCGCATCAAAAAAGGCCACGCAAAATAGAATTGTTCTTCCGTGCCCACGGACCATATCTGGATCATGATGTCAGGGATCATATCAAACGCGAACGCAACATTGGACAACATGAGCGTATTGAGCACAAGCCCGTTTTGCCAGGGGTTACTTCCCGTATCCTTTAGAACGAATATGGACAGCAGATATCCTCCTGTCAGCACCGTGTAATAGAGAGGCCAGATCCGCAGCCCCCTTCTTCTTAAGAATTTCAGCACCTGGATCGTGCCCGTCTTTTCCTTCTCTTTCAACAGAAGAGATGTGATGAGAAAACCGCTCAATACAAAAAAGAAGGTCACCGCTAATCCACCGACAAAAGAATTAAAAGGACCCGTTAAGATAGCCGGCCGGCCCTGGCTCATCCGGTAGCGTTCCACATGTGTGAAGAGCACGGTGAAAGCAGCGATTGCCCGGAGACCCGTAAGAGAAGGAAAGTAGAGTTTTCCATGATGGTTCCCGGCGGATGGATTCATTTGCCCGTAAATTCGGCTTTATTTTTTATTTTGGGACATAAATTCTCTCTGCTGACACGTTCTCAATTCTATAAGCTGGTGACAGGTATTGTCCTGTTGTTATTGTTACACACCTCGCTTCGTATAACTTTTTGGGTATATAACGCTCCCCAGTTCGCGGGTATTTCTTCGCGAGAGGCCTGGCTTATTTTTATCCGCGGCATACAGCAGGACGTGGTATGCATTATTTTATTGAATAGTCCCATTCTGCTTCTCCTGGCGGCAGCGACCTGGGTACGGTCCTGGCGCAATACTTTGTCCCGGCTGGCGCACTGGCTCTTTTTGCTGTTGAATACCATCGGGCTGGCGCTCAACCTCATCGACGCCGGCTATTTTAGATTTAGCCGTCACCGCAGTAACATAGACCTTCTTTATGTGTTTGGGGATTCCGTCAGCTCTTTTGGCAGCGTCCTTTCCGGGTATTGGCCGCTCATTCTTTGTTTTATTGGCGGTATAATAGTCCTGGTGGCCATTAAAAGGCTGCTGTTCGTGCCATATCCTGTAAGATCTTCCCGTCCTCATCCCGCAAAGCGGTTGTTCATACAGGTCTTCATCGGGTTGTTGTTACTGCTGCCTACAGGGTTTTTAAGCGCCGGCCGGCCTGTCATGCCTGCCACGCCGCTGCTTTCTCTTTCCCCGGCACAGCTGCCGCTGGCTCAGAACAGCATCCTGACCTTCTTTTACTCTCTCGTCCGCCGTCCGGAAGAGCTCCGGACAAAGCAATATTTTACGGGACCTGAGCTGGATAGGCTGGTGCGCACCAAACACCAGCTGGGAAAGGACTCCACACGCGCATTCACCCGTAAAAATGTCGTCATCTGTATCCTGGAAAGTTTTTCCCGCTGTTATGTCATGCCCGGGGATCGTTATAAGGCCCACACACCTTTTTTCGACACCCTCATACGGAAAAGCCTGTTCTTCTCACATGCTTATGCCAATGGTTATATGTCCAACCAGGGGATCGTCTCTATCCTGGGAGGGTTGCCGGCCTTCCTCGATGAACCCTTTTATTATTCAGAATATGCCAACACCCCTTTGAGAAGCATTGGCAATATCCTCAAAGAGCAGGGCTATGAAACCAGCTTTTTTATGGGCGCGGGGAAAGACCATTTTGGTTTCGGGAAATTCACCCATATGGCAGGCATCGATCATGCATACTGGCAGGATAATTTCAACGACAATTCATTGTTCGACGGGAATTGGGGCATTTTCGATGAGCCTTTTTTGCAATATGGAGCAAAAACACTTGCCGGGCAGCAGCAGCCATTCCTGGCCGTCTTTTTCAATATCTCTTCTCACTATCCCTATACTATCCCCACTGCCTATCGCACCCGTTTCGCGGACCCGGCCATGACCCCGCAACAACGGAGCATAAGCTATGTGGACTATTCTTTTCAGCGTTTTTTTGAAGAGTGCCGCAAAGCGCCCTGGTATAAGAATACGCTCTTTGTCTTTAGCGCGGACCATTGGATGTTCCCGGACGATAAATTCGCTTACAACTATGTCAACTCAAGTACGATCCCTATCTTCATCTATGATCCTTCCCGGGACACAGGCATCGTGGACACGACACTCATGAGCCAGGTAGACATCACGCCGACAGTTCTGGACATGCTGCACTACAAAGGCGCCTACACTGGTTTTGGCCGGAGCCTGCTGGATACTTCCATCGCTCCTTCCCAACGGTATGTATTGAGTAAGGTCATCGACAACTACCAGATCATCGACCCCGGCTTTGTCCTGGGATATAGCCCTTCCCGGGAGAAGAGCAGCTATTTCTTCCGGTATACGACTGATAGTCTGCTCCGGAACAATCTATTGGGGAAAGACGCATATAAGGAAGTACAAACCAGGCTCGAGACGATGATAAAGGCCAATTTCCAGGCATATAGTCAGGCGTTGCGGAAAAGAAGCCTGGAATGAACCCAACTTACTTTCCTTCCAGCCTGTTGCAGTATTCCAGTGAGCCAAGCCGGAACCGCAATGGCAACCGGATCGTTTTTTCCAGTTCCAGCTCCCGCCGGCAAAAGAATCCAAAATGTGTAACTACCCGGTTGGCAGGGATCATAGCCCCCTCTCCGGTGAGAAGAACGCTTGTCAATGGGGCTCCTAAAACGGCTGTTTTAATGCCCCCTGTCGGCAAGATTACGCCCTTTCCCGTTTTCCACCGACTGGACATATCCCATCCCGGGAGGACTGAAAAAGAGAATGTTTCCCGCCTCCATTCAAGGTGTTCCGGCACCCATTTGCCGTTTGGCGGCAAAAAATTCTGTCCACAAACGCTTCCTGTCAGAAGAGTTGAAATACATACAACAAGAAACATTTTTTTTCGTTGCATGGTCCTTCTATCCTTTTTATGTAGATTTACGGCCTGATTTTTGTGGTTCGCGCCGGCTTTTTCCAAAATTAGGAACGACCGGTAGAGCAAAACCCCTGATTACATGTCGTTAAGTCAATCTTTACAGCAAAAGTTACTACAAAAACTGTCACCGCAGCAAATTCAGCTGATGAAATTGCTACAGGTGCCGACGGCCAACCTTGAGGAAAGGATCAAGGAAGAGCTGGAGGAGAACCCTGCCCTGGAAGTGACGGAGGATGATCATGAGGAAGGGCTGGAGGACTCAAAAGATGAGTTCGAAAATGCAGATGAGTTCGAGGAGAAAGATGGCAGCGAAGATGAATATGAGAACATTGACATCAGCGAATATGTCAACGAGTATGATGATGATGTGGCCGATTACAAGCTGCGGGATGACAATTACCCGGAGATGGATGAGGACCGGGTGATGCCGCACAAGGTGGAAACCTCTTTTCACGAATTGCTTCTGGACCAGCTGGGTATGCTGGTTGTTGACGATCGCACCCGCAAGATCGCCGAGCAGATCGTAGGCAGCATCGACGATGATGGCTATCTGCGAAGAGAGACGACTTCCATCGCGGATGATCTTGCCTTCCGGCAGAACATCGAAACCACGGAGCAGGAGATAGAATCCCTTATCAGGAAGATACAGCAGTTCGATCCCCCGGGGGTAGCTGCCAGGGATTTGCAGGAATGTCTTCTTATCCAGCTACAGCGTAAGAAAGGCGACGGCAAAAGCGTGGAAATGGCCATCGACGTGCTCACTCATTATTTCGACGAGTTTACAAAAAAACACTACGACAAGATACAACGGGGGCTCAATCTGAGTGATGACCAGCTGAAAGAGGTAATCACTCAGATCGTCAAGCTCAATCCCAAGCCCGGCGGGGATATCACCGAAGTGAACAAGGCGGAAAGCTATGTGATCCCCGATTTCTTTATCACCAACAGCGGGGGAAAACTGGAATTATCATTGAACTCGAAGAACGCCCCCGATCTCCGCATCAGTGAAGGATATAAAGAGATGTTGAAGGAGTACGACAGAGGCAGTAAAAAAGACAAACGTCAGAAAGAAGCCGTCCTCTTTATCAAACAGAAGATCGATGCCGCCAAATGGTTTATTGATGCCATAAAACAACGGCAGCAGACACTTTACAATACCATGCATACGATCATGGATTACCAGCACGAGTTCTTCCTCACTGGGGATGAGACGACGCTGCGCCCCATGATCCTGAAAGACATTGCCGAGAGGACTGCCCTGGATATTTCCACCGTCAGCCGTGTTGCCAACAGTAAATTCGTCCAGACGGAATTCGGGACCTATCGTCTGAAATTCTTTTTTAGCGAATCGCTCAGCACGGACAGTGGGGAAGAGGTTTCCACCCGGGAGGTCAAAAAGATCCTCAGCGATCTCATCGAAGGCGAAAGCAAGAAAAAACCCCTCAGTGATGAGAAGTTGACCGAATTGCTACAGGAAAAGGGGTACAATATTGCCCGCCGCACAGTAGCCAAATACCGCGAACAATTGAACATACCCGTTGCCCGTCTCCGGAAGGAGCTATAAATCGAAACCATGAGCAATGCAAATCCCGTGCTTACAGCCAGTCATCCCGGCGGGTCCGGTCCGGTCCTTCGCTTTTTTGCGCGGCTGATCGCCTATATCTTCCATCCCCTGTTCATCACCAGCTATGTGATGGCCTTTCTTATCTTTTTCCACCCGTATGCATTTACGGGCTTCGATCAGCGGACAAAAATATTGCGCCTCGTAAACGTTGTTCTTTGTAATGCTTTCTTTCCGGCTTTCGCCGTCTTGTTGCTAAAGCTGCTAGGTTTTATTTCGTCTATGCATCTTCGCACCGAAAAAGAGAGGATCATCCCCTATATCATCACCATGATCTTCTATTGGTGGACATGGAATGTGTATAAACATCTGCCGGACAGCCCACTCATTTCGATCAAATTTTTGTTGGGTGCTTTCCTGGCCTTGTGCGGCGGATGGCTTTGCAACATTTATTTTAAGATCAGTATGCACGGTATTGCCATGGGCGGCGCCATGATGTTCTTCTTTCTCTTTTCCTTCACGGATAGTTATGCGTCTGGTCTTTATATCTCCATTACGGCATTAGCCGCAGGATTGGTAGCCACCGCCCGGCTGATTACAGGTGATCATAAACCTTTTGAGATTTACTCCGGGCTTATCGTAGGTATGCTGGGACAGTATATTGCGTGGCAGTTCTAGAAAAAAGAAAAGCCCAAACATAGGGTACGAACCTAGATTGAGCTTTTTCACCTTCAAACCATCTGAAGTTTGCGTCCATGCTAGCTGTTAAGTATCTTCGATCGGCTTATGTATTTTCTGGTTGGATGATAGATAAAAAGACAGGATCCTTCTTTTATAAGATCGATAATCTCTTGTGACTCGTTTGCCGGTACCGCCGGACATCCAAAGCTCCGTCCGCTGACCCCATTCATTTGTAAAAAGTCAGGCCCAACATACTCCGATCCATGCACCACGATATTCCGTCCGCCGGCCCTGTCGTTAAAGCCTCTTTCCATACCCCGTATCTTCAGCGACAACCCATTCGTCCCGTAGTAAGTATCCTGCGTCACATAAAAACCCAGACTGGTCTTATGGGAAGCCGGGTTGTTGGAAAAGCTCTGCGCATATTCCATCCCCG
The DNA here is from genome assembly GCA_017307755.1 of Chitinophagaceae bacterium. GTDB lineage: Bacteria > Bacteroidota > Bacteroidia > Chitinophagales > Chitinophagaceae > Puia. The sequence continues at coordinate 138,580 of JAFKGQ010000020.1, forward strand.
AGTTCCGGCCATGCGCTACATATGTATTCACCAACACCGTCTTTTGCTCCATGTCCAGCACATACATCCGTTTGTTCCTGGAGGACTGACTGAGATCACAGATGGACAGGATATTTGCTTTGCCCAGCAGGTGGTGCTCCAACATATAATGATATCCCTTAAGGGCATATTCAAAAGCCTTTTTGGCCAGACCGATCTCCTGCAGGTTGAACTCTTCATACAAGGCCGCTGCCTCTTCGGCAAATGCGGCAGCCTTTGCAGAAACTTTTGCACTCACCACATGCTTGTGTCCCCCGCCGCCGGGCCCATTTCCTCCGTCAGCTTTCAACACATTCACCGGCGCTACAAAAGCCAGCACCACACACCAACATACCGGGTTAAAAAGAATACGACGCATTTTTGTTGTTTCAAAGGTTTTATCAAATGTCCTCTTCTAAACGGAGGGGAAACTAAAATATTATCTTATTCTGTATTGTACAAGAACCTTTTACGAAAACTTTTTATTGTGCGGGTCATTTCTTTTTTAAAGGGATAAGAAAAACCCCTTACAATATGTAAGGGGTTAATAGTCAATGCAGTTCACAAACAACCCTAAAGGGCTATATTTTTACCTTTTTCCAGGCTCCTCTCCTGAACAGCAGATAGCTGGCGGCCGTCACCGCCGTTTCAGTAACAGGGATCGCAATGAACAAGCCCAGCGGCCCCATACCCACTACCACCGAAAGGACATAGGCCAGCGGGATCTGAAAGGCCCAGAAACAGCAGAGGTTGATTATTGTAGGAGTACGGGTGTCTCCTGCTCCGTTAAAAGCGTTGGTCAGCACCATGCCCACTCCATATATGATATACCCCAGAGAGACGACGCGCAGCGCCAGCACGGCCACCTTTTCAACTTCAGCGTCGCTGTTCATAAAAGATACGATGACTTCGGAGCCAAAGAGAAAAAGCAGGGTAACGATAAGCATAAAGATACCGTTGTACCGGGCGGCCGTCCACACCGACTGTTCCGCCCTGTCCGGCTTTTGCGCTCCCAGGTTCTGACCTACCAGTGTCGCGGCCGCATTGCTCATACCCCAGGCAGGCAGCAGGAAGAAAAGGAAGATACGTATAGCCACCTGGTAACCGGCGATAGCAGCGTCTCCAAATCTCGCCGTAATACGGATCATGACGATCCAGCTGGCCGAAGCGATAAGGAACTGTACGGTCCCCGTCCAGGCGATCTTTACAAGGGCTTTTAACACAGTAATGTCCGGCTTGAAAGAGCGCAAGGTGATACGGACAAGACCTTTACCCCTGAACAGGTGATATAGCTGGTAAAGGACACCGACGCCTCTTCCGATGGTGGTGGCGATGGCGGCTCCTTTTAATCCGAAATAATGAATGAGCAGAGGACAAAGGATGATATTACAGCCGTTGGCGATCCATAGGGACCACATGGCCATGGATGCATTACCCGCTCCGCGAAAGATCCCGTTGATCAGGTACAACAGCATGATCACGATGCTGCCGCCAAAGAGGATACGGGTATAAGATGCACCGGAAGCCACCGTTTCCGGAGAGGCCCCCATCACCCGGAGGATATCTGCAGCAAATATGAACCCCGCCAGACTGACGACCACCGTGATGCCGAGGGCAAGATTGATGGCCTGGGCTGCCGCATGAGCCGCTTCCTCCGGATTCTTTTCTCCCGTACGCCGGGCTACCATCGCCGTGGCGGCCATGCTGAGTCCGATGGCCATGGAATACACCAGTGTAAGCACCGACTCTGTCAGACCCACCGTTGCTACGGCCTCCTTGCCAAGGCGACCTACAAAGAAAATATCCACGACGGCAAAGACCGACTCCATACACATCTCCAGGATCATGGGTATGGATAAAAAAATGACGGCTCTACGGATACTGCCCGTGGTATAATCCCGGTGCCCGCCCGAAAGCGCTTGTTTGATAATAGAATAGACAGAATTATTCTTACTGCCGGAAGTAGTTTGATCAGAAGACATGAGATCCTGATTTAAAAAATTGGAAAATAAAAAAACTGACGGTAGGGTGCAAAGGCATGTTGGCACCATGGAGAGGCGGGCTGCGAGGACGCCGGAGGCCCTTCATTAGATACAGCCTGCTACATCGAGGGGAAAATTAGCACTTCATAAGCATAACATTAATAAGGCAAAACTCATGTATTTTTTTAACAGGGAGAAATATTTTCGGAACAAACGGTTCTTTTGAAAAAGGATTGTCTCAAATACCCCGTGTACCTTGCTCGTTTCCCCCTGGCGCTAATTTTTTAACAGAAAGAAATGTTCGATGGAAATTATCGCCCACCTTTTTTAAACTAACTTGGGCCCTTTAACCGTGAGCATGCCCGATGCAGAGCAATATCGCGCCTTTCAGGTAGTATTTGACACCTACTACAATGCCCTTTGTAACTATGCTTATAGTTACTTAAAGGACGAAGACGCCTGTGAGGACATCGTGCAGGAGGTATTTACACGCATATGGGAGCATCGTGCCAATCTCATCGGCACGGAAGAGATCAGGTATTACCTTTTTACGGCAGTCCGTAACAACTGTATCTCACAGCTGAGAAAGGAAAAAAAGAACAGCACCGTCCAGTGGGAGAGTGGGTCCCCTGAATATATACAGGATAAAGCTGAATATATTCAGGATAAAGAAGAACGGGAAAAGGATTATAGGGCGGCGATACAAAAGGCCATCGAAGGGCTGCCTCCGAGGTGCAGAGAGGTATTCCTGCTCAGCAGGATCAGCAATATGACGTATAAGGAAATCGCAAAAAGTCTGGATATCTCCGAAAAGACAGTGGAAAACCAGATTGGGAAGGCTTTGAAGCTGATAAGGGCCTCTCTTGTCAATATTTTTTTGTAAATATGTAGGGGATAAAGCCGGTTTTTACGTTTTTTAGATAAACCACACCTTTCAAATGGAGGACAACGAACATATCCGGCTGATAACGAGGCATCTCAGTCAGGAGACCTCCCCGGAGGAAGAAGCCAGCCTGCAAAAATGGCTGACTGCCGCCCCGGAACACCGTCTGGAATTCGAGGCCCTGAAAGATATCTGGCATACCAGTGGGGCAGTCGTAGGCGGCCGGACCTTTGATAAGGCCGTCGCCTGGAAGAACATCGCCCCGCAAATCATCGGCGCCTTGCCGGATACTTCCGCTCTCCTTTCTCCGGTACAGCCCAGGCCCACCGGCCTTCGTCGTCCCCTCTGGCCCCGAACCCTGGCAGCCGCGTGCGCATTATTGTTGCTGCTGGGCGCCGGATGGCGGTATTATACCATCCAGCGGCATCCTTCGATGCAAAAGATCCTTGCATCCGGGAACAACCAGCAAATATCCCTGCCTGATGGTTCCCTGGTATGGTTGAGGAAAGGGGCTGAAATGGAATACCCAAGTTCTTTCAGCGACCGGCTCAGACAGGTGGAGCTGAACGGAGAGGCCTTCTTCCAGCCCGCGACGGACCCCTCCCGGCCCTTTAGGATAAATACGCCTCACGCTGTCATCGAGGACATCGGCACCACTTTTCTTGTAAAGGACGAGGATGCCGGCGGGGAGGTCATCGTCACCTCGGGAAAGGTAAAGTTGACGGGAAAGGAGGATGCCGGTAACCCTCTGATCCTCTTACCAGGACAAAAAGCAACGATCCTCAAAAATAAATTGTCAGTTACACGACTGGGTACATCTAACTTTATGTCGTGGAAGACAGGTCTGCTCGAATTTCGGCAGGCGCCCCTAGAACAGGTAGTGCAGGATATCAGCGATCATTACAGCACTCCTGTCTCTGTTGCTCCGGAACTAAAAGCCGGGGCAGGAGAGATAAAAGTCACCGCCCGCTTTGACCATCAGCCACTGCACCAGGTGCTGGACGAGATAAAGCTGACGACAGGGCTCCAGACCGCGAGGGAAAAAGACACCCTGTTCTTCGTCCGTCAATGAGGATTACAAAGAAATACTTATCGGTTATTTTCCTCCTCTGCCTGGCCGCCATCCGGCTGCCGGCGCAAAAGAACAGCATGCTCTATCGGCCCTTCCGTTCCCATCTGCAAAAAGGGGCCATCAAAGACTTCCTGGATGAGATCAATATGAGGAGTGGCATACAGGTCGAATACGCGTCGGTGAGCTTCCCGCCGGGAAAGATCGTAAGCCTGAACAACGACGTTCTTACACTGGGCGCCCTCTTACAACAGGTGCTTGCCGGAGAAAAAGTAAAAGCCATAGAAAAGAACGATAAGATCATCCTGATCCCATCCGACGTCCCCCTGGCTGATGACGCATTGCTACCCCTCTACTCCTTTTTTGGGATCATCGGTGAAGAAGGCAGCCTCGAACCCCTCCACGACGCCGTCATCTATGAGCCGTCTACCCGTAAAGCCACCGTAACCAATGTACATGGATATTTCAGCCTGCAGTTGCCCGAAGGACGGCATCTGCTGGAGGTCACATATGCCGGGTATAAGTCCCGGCAGGTGGAGATCACCCTGCATTGGGACCTACGTTCCGACGTGTTCATGACCCGGAAAGAAGATATCCCCGAAGTCATCGTCTCCGCCGCCGACGAGGTAAAGAAAAATGGCACCGACAAGATACTTCCCGGCCAATATAGCGCCTATAACAATATCCTGGGAGAAAATGACGTCCTGCGCTCGCTGTTCATCCTTCCCGGCGTCATCAATGCGACGGATGCTACCAATGGACTGTTGGTGCGGGGCGGTGAACAGGACGGCAACCTTTTTCTCCTGGACGGCAATCCCGTTTTTAATCCTACCCATATGCTGGGGGCCCTCTCCATCGTCAACAAGACATCCATGCGATCCATGCAGCTGTTCAAGAACGACTTTCCCTCCCGGTACGGAGGACGGCTCTCTTCCGTCATCGATGTCAATACCAAAGATGGAAATATGGAGAAATGGGGGGGCGAAGCCAACCTCAACTTCCTGGCGGGTTCTTTCACCGTGGAAGGGCCATTAAAAAAGAACAAGACAGCTGTCATGCTTTCGTTCAGGCACAGTATGTTCACTTCCGTGCTCGATCTGTTCCAAAAAGATTTCGACAATAATTTTTATGACATCCAGTTTAAATGCACCCATCTGCTGGACAAGAACAACAAATTGATGCTGAATCTCTATTCAGGCATCGATAACCTGAACCTCCAGATCAGCAACAACAACCTGAACAACCGGCAGCGCTGGGGTAACCGCATTGCATCCCTGGGCTGGACCCACCTCCTCTCCTCCAATGCCTTTATCACCACCACGCTCTCAACCAGCAATTATTACAATCTGGCCGGGTTTATCTACACCAATTACGATGATTCCACCGGCCAGCCCATCGCCCGACGCTCTTTCAACACCTATTCCTCTTTGGCCCATTACGCCGCCCGGACACAGCTGGAAATGCGGATGACCAATGCGGTTAAGCTCAATTTTGGAGGCGAGTTCGCCTACACCCGGATCAAACCCTTCGAGAGCAAGATCGACTCTACCATCGCCATCGACCCCGCCAGCTTTCAGTCCTCTACCCCCCTTCCATTCAAGGAGGTTACGCTTTATTCCGAGATGGACCTCGCCATAAACAAACATTTCCTGCTGAGGCCAGGGATACATTTTTCAAAATACCGTTTCAGGGACTACCAGTTTACGTCCATCCAACCAAGGCTTTATGCCGTCTATAAACTTAGCGCCACCGGACAGATATATGCCTCCTATAGCAGGATGACCCAATATCTCCATCTCCTGACCAACCCCTCGCTGGGCATCAACAGCGATACGTGGGTGCCAAGCACCGGGCTGCTAGACCCCGAAGACAGCAGAAGCCTGGACCTGGGATACACCTTTAAAAAGAAGGATATTTCTTTTACACTGGGGGGCTATTGGAAGAAAATGTACAATGTGACCAACTATACAGAGGGAAAAAGCTTTTTTATCAATACAGACTCCACCTGGGAGCAGAACGTACAGACTGGCAAAGGATGGAGCTATGGGATGGAATTCATGGGGGAAAAGTCAGGCCGCAAGCTGAATGTCCATATCGCTTATACTTTATCCTGGAGCTGGCGGAAATTCGATCAGATCAACCAGGGAAAGAAATTCCCCTTTAAGTACGATCGCCGTCACAACCTTAATGTCGCAGTTACCTACAAGGCGGACAAGACCAAGGACATTTCATTACTTTGGATGATCGCTTCCGGGGATCTGTTCACCCTGCCGGAAAAGATCTACCCTGATTTTGACAATGCCCAGCAGATCTCCAGCCCGAACGATCTGCTAAAAAGCTACCGGTTCATCTATCATTTTGGCGGCATCAACGACTACCGTACCCGGCCTTACCATCGCCTGGACCTCTCCGCCAGCTATCATCCGCCCCGGAAAAAACGGTTTGGCTTCAACTGGACTGCCGGTGTCTATAATGTCTATGGCTCACCCGGACAATACAGCTATGGCCTGGAAGGCTCCCTGCACAGCAAATCCCTCGTCATTATTATGAAAAACCAATTGTTTAATATAACACCGTACCTGTCAACTACCGTCGATTTTTGATGCAAAGCGCCATACCATATCATCCTCTTCGCCCCGTGCTGACAGTTTTACTGCCGATGCTTATACTGCTGGGAATAGCCTGCCAGAAAGACCCTTATCAGGATCAGCCGGTGAACAACGAGTTGGTAATACTGGCGGAGATCACGGCGGGGGACTCCGTGAAGATCCCCGTCAGCAAAAGCATACAGGTGGGCAATGGCGGGATCATAAGCTTTGAAAAAGTAAATTCAGCCAGTGTAAAGCTCGCCAGAGACGATGGAAAATCCTGGACCCTCAAATTAAACACCTCTCCCAACTATGCAGCCAATCCCGCCTCGATCTATACCGCCCCTCAAAGACCCCGGGTTAATACTACCTATACACTACAGGTACAGGACCCGTTATCCGGCACAGTCTCTTCCCGGACTACAATACCTCCGCCCGTGCATGTAAAGGACGTCGACACCGTCACAGAGATCCGCAATGGCAACCCGATGCTCCGGCTCCGGTTTACCCTCGTCGATTCGCCCGGTGCAAACCATTATTTTGTATTCGAGGCCCTGAAAGAAGGGCTGAGGATAAAACATCACGACACCCTTTCTTCCAATAGCTTCCAACGGCTGAATGTCTTCACCGACGACGGTAATGTGGACAATGCGCAGGTCAGCAGCCTGGACAGCCCCTTCCGGCGGATATTCCTGCCCGGACGTATCTTCAATGGCTTTTATACCACTTCCGTCCTGATAGACCGCAAATACTTTAAAGCCGGCGATCCGCACGACGCAGGGAGGGTATTGCTCCAGCTCAAGTCGGTAAGCGTGGAACTGTACAATTATTTATTCTGGTACGAAAAATACAGGTCGGACATCGGCTCCGTACCTCCGGGACAACTGTATTCCCCTCCCGGCAATATTCAGCATGGTCTGGGTATTTTTGGCGGCAGCAGCCGGCGCCAATGGGTCTATTATTTTGACCCCCTTAAGTAAGGCCTTTAAAAAAAGTTCTACTCCGTCATAGGGGTATAAACGCACCTGGGCGTTTTCTCATTGAAATACACCGTATGCTAACCTTTAGAAAAACAAGGGAGGACGCCGCAGGCGTCCTGACTGAACCCCTTGCCCGTTTAATTCCGTATCCTGGCCTTGCTAATCCCGGTGGCCGGCCCGAAGACCTTACTCCTGGTAAGGGTCCGGCCTCCGGCGATTCCAGTATAAAGGTCAGTGCTGTTATCATTACCTATAATGAAAGCAGGAATATACGCCGTACCCTCTCAAAACTGCATTGGTGCGATGAGATCGTAGTCGTGGACAGCTTTAGCACGGATGATACGCTGGACATCTGCAGGGAGTTCGGTTGCAAGATCTATTTTAAGTCCTTTGAAGGCTATGGGTCGCAAAAAAAATTCGCCGTCTCCAAGGCCAAGAACGATTGGATCCTTTGTATCGACGCCGATGAAGTGCTTTCTGAGGACCTCTGTAAAGAAATACAGACGACAATGATGAAAAAACCCTCCTTTACAGGATACCAGTTTCCCATGAATCTGGTATTCCTGGGACGGGAGTTCCGATATGGAAAAGAAAGCCAGCGGTATTTCCTTCGCCTTTTTAACAGACAGGCGGGAAATTACAACCAGGCCCTGGTCCATGAAAAGCTGGAGCTGGAAGGAAAGACAGCCCGCTTGCATAAAAAGATGCTGCATTACAGCTATGCCAACCTCCGGCAATGGAATGAAAAATGCGAGCGCTATTCTTCTCTATCCGCCCGCGAGGCAGTAAAAAAAGGAAAAAAGAAATCGATCATTGCCGTGCTGATAGCCCTGCCTTACTATTTTTTCAGATATTATTTCCTGGAACGGAATTTCCTCAATGGCCTGGAAGGGTTTTACTGGTCGGTTTTCAACGCCCAATATCACTTTCTGAAATATGTGAAGATAAGAGAGCTGAATGCCTCCCTTCACGCAACTCATTCATATAATAAATGATCAGCGGTCTTATCCCATTCAGAAAAGACAGCCTGCGCGTGCTCATGTATCACAGCATATCCGGCACAGGTCAGCGCGATGACCTTACTGTAGACGCTGATCAGCTGGAAGCACAGTTCCGTTACCTACGGACCCACGGTTATAACTCCATCCTGTTCAGCGATCTCATCGCCGCCATGGAAGGGAAAACCCCGCTGCCCGAAAAAGCTGTGCTGATAACCTTTGATGACGGTTTTCGCAATAATTTTGAGATCGCCTACCCCCTGGCCCGCGGATACCGTATCCGTATCAATCTTTTTGTAGTGCCGGCCTTTATCCATAAAGGGGAATACAAAGGAATACCCTGTCTTACTGCGGAAGACATTCGTATGATGGACCCTGACCTGGTGGAAATAGGGCTGCACTCCTTTGACCATCGAAGCTATGCCGAACTCAGCCCTTTCAGGCTGGCGGCGGATGTGGCGCTCAGTATGACGGCGTTGAATGCAATGGATATCCCTTATCAACCCTGTCTTGCCTATCCTTTCGGGGCCTATCCCCGTCGTAAAGGATTAGACCAGACCCGGCTTTTTGAGATCCTGGAAGAGAAAGGCATCAGTCTTGCCTTTCGCATAGGCAATCGTATCAACCGCCTTCCCCTGCGGAACCGTTTCCTGGTCCAGCGATTGGATATCACGGGATATGACACCCTGCAATCTTTTCGGTGGAGCCTGATCTATGGGAAGAAATGGGTTCGTCTGATAGCGCCGCTGCTCAAGGACCGTACAGTCCATAGCCCCTTAGGACAGCCTGAAATCCACGGATAAGACACATCCTTTGCCGGGAGCGGACGCGATAGTCACCTGTCCATTGGAAATCTCCGCCCGGTTGATAATATTGTTGATACCGATGCCTTCCCTCTTTTTCCACGGATCGAACCCCCGTCCGTTGTCACTTATACACAGCGTGATCATCGGACCGTCTTCCCGGACAGAGACATCTACGGTAGTGGCCCCGGCATGCTTCAGCACATTGTTCAGCTGTTCCTGTACAATACGGAAAATGGTCACTTTCAGCTTGTCGTCCAGCGCGGGCTCTCCAGGAAGAAAAAAGTCAAAACCTACCTGAATACCCTCCGGCAGCTGCCGGATATTTTCCAGCAGGTCCTCGATAGACAACTTTAACCCCACCTCCTTATGAAAGGATTGGGTCATGCTCCGGGACAATTTACGTATCTCTTCAATGGCCGTGGTAATGATCTCGCTACTGCGCCGGATGATCGACTCCTTCCCCGTAGGCGCCTCATGGATACAATCGAGATAAAGCCGGGCTGTCGTGAGTATCTGGTTCACATTATCATGAAGCTCCCGCCCAATCTCTTCCCGCTCACGTTCCTGTGCATCGATGGAAGCCTGCATAATCTTCTTTTCTATTTCTTTACGCTCAGTAACATCCCTGAAATTACATACGACACCATTTACCCCCTCCACACCCAACAGATTGGTGACGATGCCTTCCACCCAGATATGCCTGCCCTCTTTTGATTGAGCCCTGGCTTGTACAGATATTGGCTTGCCGGGGCTGTTCAACACTTCCATAAAAGTTTCTACCAGCCGGGGAAGGTCTTCGGGATGGATATAGTCGAATGCATTCTTTCCCAGGTTCTCCGCGTCCGTAATACCAAAATAACGCTCGACAGAGGGGCTGGTATAGGTGATACGCCCCTCACTACCCACAACGACGATAATGTCCGTTCCTTTTTCGATCAGACTTCGAAATCGGATCTCGTTCATCTGCGCTCTCTGTTCAGTAAGCTTTTCGGTGGTGAGGTCCCTGACAAAACAGGATAACCCCGTTACTTCGTCCCCATTGTACACAGGAATGATTGACATTTCATAAAAGACCGCATGCCCCTGAATGGAAAATTTTTCAACCACCCGCTGCCGCTCACCCGCAAAACCCCGTTGACAGACTTTTTTCCACACACGGGCCTTGGAAGGATCCAGGAGTCCGAACAGGTCCGTCATTTTATCCCCTGTCCGGGCTTCTTTGCCCGTCAGCTCCTTTATCTTTTTCCGGATGGCAGTGTTTAAGACAATGTATTGAAACTCACGGTTAATGCTCCAGACAAATCCGTCGAAGTGTTCCACGACGGCATCCAGACAGGCCTCCTTTTCCACTACCGGTTTGTTACGGGTCTTCTTGGTTGCAGATACAGCGGGAGTTCGCATAGATTAAGGTTTTTTCCGGTCTGGGGGGGTGTGAGGACTATTAAAAATAGATAACTTTTATAATATTATTACTTTTACAATTAAATATATACGCACAGGCGTGTAAACCATACCCGGTACACAATAGTTTTTTATGAAACGACCTTTCCCCCGGCTATTATTAAAGACCTTGAAGATCGCCGGTATAACTACAGGCTCCATCATTCTGCTGCTGTTCCTGCTGCCGTACCTTTTTCCCGGCTTTGTTTCCACAAAGATCCGTCAGTGGGCCAGGGGCAGCGTCCGGAGTGAGCTGAGCTTTTCTTCGGCACGTTTGTCTTTTTTCAAACACTTCCCGGCCCTTACGCTCACCCTCTATGATTTTAAATTGAAGGGTTCCGCTCCTTTTGAAAAAGATCCGCTGATCGAGGCGGATGAAGCCGCCCTGGGTGTCGACCTCACCAGCGTCTTCTCCACCCTGAAGATCGACAAGATATTCCTCACCCACGCCTTTATCAATATACAGGTGGATTCGGGAGGACATGCGAACTACAACGTATATGCGTCCAAAGAAAGCAAGGACAGCACCCATACCGCCGACTCATCCGGGGCATCCCTCAAGATCAAAAAGATCATTATAAAGGACAGCAAGCTGGTATATAACGATCGTTCCCTGCCTATTCTTATCAACGCACGGAACATCGATTACAACGGCAGCGGTGACTTGAGCCAGTCCGTTTTCGATCTGCATACCCATATGGAAGTGGCCTCGATGGACCTTTACTACAACCACATGGCCTATGTTGTCAACAAAAAGATAGATGCGGACCTCGTAACAAAGATCAACACGAATTCCTTTGCCCTGCTTTTCGAGAAGAACAAGTTGATGATCAACCAGCTTCCCGTGGACTTCACCGGCCGGTTCGAATTCCTGAAGGATGGATACGACATGGACTTTAAGATACGCTCGGCAGATGCCAACCTGCACGATATGCTGACAGCCATGCCGCCCGACATGCTGGATTGGCTGAACAGGGTACAGGTGAAAGGGTCCGGCGATCTTGACGCTTCGCTCATCGGGAAATATATCAGTTCCGCTAACGTCATGCCCGATCTTGTTTTTAACCTGAAGGTCAGGGATGGCTTTATAGCGGCCGCCCAGGCGCCCGCCCCTGTAAAAAATCTCCTGCTCAATTTCCGCTCACGATTGCCCGGGCTGAACCCCGACAGCCTCTCCGTCAACATCGATACCGTATATTTCAACATCGATAAAGACTTTTTCAGCGCAGTCCTGCAGCTAAAAGGGCTGAACCAGCCCTGGATAAAAACCCGCATTCATTCGGAGATGGATCTGCAAAAGTGGAACAAGGCTTTTGGCATCAAGTCCATCGACCTGGACGGACGTTATGATATCCAGGCCCAGGCGGAAGGCCAATATCGCACCAGCGTTGTTCGTCATGCCAGCCTGCGCAAAGTCACCTACGATACGGTAGTTACCAGCATCCCACGCTTTGCCATAAAAAGCGCCCTCAGCAAGGGGTATTTTAAATACGCCTCTTTCCCCGAAGCGATCAGGGACATCAGTTTCCGCCTGGATGCTTCCTGCCCGGACAGCAACTACCGGAATACCCGCATCGATCTGCAAAATATCAATGCCAACGTATTGCGTAATTATATAAAAGGGTTTGTAAAGCTGGGTAACGCCCGTGATTTCCCCATCGACGCCAACATCGAGTCGGTGTTTCATCTTTCAGACCTGAAAAAAGTAATGCCGCTGGATAGCATCGACCTGGCTGGCGACCTCCAGGTACATATACTTACCAATGGCAACTATCTGCCGGCCCGTAAGACCTTCCCTGTCACCGTCGCCGATCTGCAATTGGACAACGGTCTGTTGCGGACAAAATATTATCCCCATCCGTTGGAGAAGATACAGGTCAGCGCCCGTATCTCCAATTCCACAGGCACGATGAAAAGTATGGAAGTGACCATCTCGCCTATCTCTTTCCTCTTCGAAGGCCAGCCGTTCACCCTAAAGGCGGACCTGCGGAACTTCCAGGACCTGAAATATAACATCGCCTCCCGGGGACTGCTTGATCTGGGCAGGATCTACCAGGTGTTTGCCGTAAAAGGCTATGATGTAAAAGGTTTTGTGGAAGCCGATCTTTCACTAAAGGGCCGGCAGAGCGATGCACAGGCGGGTCACTACGACCGGCTGTACAATTCCGGGACCTTAAAAGTAAAAGACCTGCTGGTCAATTCCGAACTCTTTCCCATGCCTTTCCGGATCCAAAAAGGGCTCTTCCGTTTTGACCAGGACAAAATGTGGTTCGACGCATTTGACTTCCGCTATGGAAAAACCACCGCATCGCTCAACGGATGGCTGTCCAATATCTTTGGCTATATGACGGATAAAGGCCAGCCGGTGAAAGGTCACTTTGACCTCAACAGCGACTACGTGCTCGTAGACGAATTTATGGCTTTTGCAAATCCTTCTCCTGCATCTACTTCCAATAGCGCCAACTTTGCTGCTTACAAACCATCCGCTGGTGCGTCCGTCCCCGCGGGCCAGACCGGCGTCGTCATCATCCCCTCAGACATATCAGTGGGCTTTAATGTGATGGCTAAAAAAGTGCAATACAACGGTATAGACCTGAACGACTTTACGGGAGGAATGACCATCGACAGCGGCATGCTTCGGCTGGATACGACCCGTTTTACGCTGATCGGTGCGCCGGTGGAAATGAATGCCTCCTATCAAAGCCTTTCCCCCCAGCGGGCCCTGTTTGATTACAGAATAAAGGCAAAGGACTTCGACGTCCAACGTGCGTATAAAGAGATAAAGATATTCCATGATATGGCGACCTCCGCGGCAAAGGCGCAGGGTATTATCTCCCTGGACTATCAGCTCGCGGGTAAGCTGGACGGCAATATGCACCCCGTATATCCATCCCTCAAAGGCGGAGGCGTCCTGTCCGTCAGTAAGGTAAAGGTGAAAGGGCTGAAGCTTTTCAGCGCCGTCAGCAAGGAGACAAATAAGGACGTGACAGACCCCGACCTGTCCAAGGTCGACTTCAAATCCACCATCAATAACAACATCATAACGCTTTCACGCACACGCATGAAGATATCCGCCTTCCGTCTCCGCATGGAAGGACAGGCGAGTTTTGACGGCAAGCTCAATCTGCAGGTGCGTATAGGGCTTCCGCCCTTTGGGCTCATCGGGATCCCCGTGAAGGTCACGGGTACACAGGATAACCCAAAAGTAAAAGCAGGCAGAAGTAAAAAGGGCGATCAGCTGGAAGAGACGGAGGACAAAGAAGAGGAGGAGTCGCATCCAGCGGAAAATGCCGGGCATCTGAAATAATCTCCCTCAATAATACCTTCCAATGGCCGGATCATCCACAATAACTTTTTTCAATGCCGCCGGATCGATAGGACCTTCCTTTGCATAGATGATCTTTCCACCCGGCTGTACCACCAACGTGTAGGGTAGGGCGCCCCGCCATTGGGGATCGACAGCTTCGATCAGCTTGTACTTGTCGTCGATGTTGAAAAGATAATTAGTACCCGAGGCCATCTGACCCAGAAGAAATTTCAGGGCCTTATCCTTTTTAGCAGGCTCGTCAGCGCTGACCGTGATAAATTCAAAATCCCTGCGCCGGTACATCCTGTTGATATCCACCAGGTCGGGGAACTCCGTGACACAGGGCCCGCACCAGGTGGCCCACACATTGATAAGCCGTAATTTGTCGGTATTGTTCTTTACCAATGCCTGCAGACCCGCTACATCGATGGTGTCCAGCGTCACAGGCTCTTTGGCCCATTCCTCCCTTACCTTGATCCGCCAGTCGCTTTTTTCCGCCCATTTGATACTGCAGCCGAATACCTTGGTCATGATGACAGGAGGCTCCTGATTTTTTAGCAGGGCGTCGATGGCATTGCGGGTATCCAGTGTACGGGGCGTTTTTGTGGGCTTTTCCACGTCGTCGACACGCCCGGTATACCGCAGCTTCCGGTCTTTGTCAAAAATAAAGACATGCGGCGTCGCTACCGGTCCGTACTTTTTGGATACTTCTTCCGTCGCTCCATCAAAGAGATAGGGAAAGTTAAAATGTTTTTCGGCGGCCCTTCTTTTCATTTCCTCAAAGCTGTCTCCCATATCCGTATAACCCAGCTCGCTCAGCTGGACAGAGCGGGGGTCGTTGGGCATGATGGCCACAACGGCAACTCCTTTGTTGCGATAGTCATCCGTCAGCCGGATAATACGGTCTTCATAAGCCTGGGCCGTGGGACAGTGGTTACAGGTAAAGACGATGACCAGGACCCTGGCTTCCTTAAACGAGGATAGGGTGTAGGTCTTTCCGTCCACGCCGGTGAGCGAAAAGTCCGGGGCTTGTGCCCCGATGGGAAGGGTCTTGTGTTCATCGGCTGGCCCGGGGGCCCCCAAACAAACCATCCCTCCTAAAAATATGAGTGAGAAGATAATTTTTTGTATCCTCATATGGCTTACTTTAACTTTATCAAAGAGAGCATTCCGCTTATTGAAATTTAACGAAAACTTCCATATAAAAAAAGCTACCATGTACACAAGAAGATCTTTTCTCCGCTCTGTATCGCTTTATTCAGCCGGAGCCCTCGCTGCTCCCGCCCTTGCCTCCTTTATAAAAGCGGGTCAGCCCACCATCGGCCTCCAGTTATACACCGTGCGCGACGCCATGCAAGCCGATCCGGCCGGGACCTTGGCCAGGGTTGCACAGATAGGGTACAACTCCCTGGAAGGTGCCACCTACACCGGCACCGAAAAATTTTATGGCATGGACCCCAAAACCTTTAAGGATGTGCTGAAGAAAAACGGCCTTGTAATGCGCAGCTCCCACTACAGGCTGGGTGAGGACAAAGGAGGCGCTGGAGAAATGAAGGGTACTATGCTGGATGACTGGGGCCGGGCCGTGGATGATGCCGCAGCCCTTGGTGTTCAATATATGGTATGCGCCTGGCTGTCTCCCGCGGAAAGAAAAGGGCTGGATCATTACAAGTGGCTTGCCGGCGAGCTCAACAAAGCCGGCGAAAAGTGTAAGAAGTCCGGCATACAATTCTGCTATCACAACCACGACTTCGAATTTGAAAAGCAGGGCGGCCAGTACCCCTATGACGTAGTGCTCGACAATACGGATAAGAACCTGGTAAAGATGGAAATAGACCTTTATTGGGTGACAAAGGCAGGACAGGATCCCATCGCTTTATTCGCAAAGAACCCGGGCCGCTTCCCCCTCTGGCACCTGAAAGACATGGATGCAACACCCGAACACTCATTTACAGAGGTCGGTAATGGCACTATCGATTTTAAAAAGATCTTCGCCCATGCCAGCCATGCCGGTATGAAATACTTCTTTGTAGAGCAGGATAAATGTCCCGGATCTCCGTTTGACAGTATTACGAAGAGTATTGCTTATATAAAGAAGAACCTGGTGTAAGGCACCTGCTGCCAATTATGTGTATCCAGTTATGGAATTCATTATATATCGTGTTGACACTTTTGAAAAAGAGAAGCAGTAGGGTTTTAAACCACATTATCATTATATGGATAGTGAAATTTTAATCTATCAAACTCCTGATGGCAACACTAAGGTGGATGTTCATATAGCTGATGAAACCGTTTGGCTAAGTCAGAATCAAATGGCCGATTTATTTCAAACAACCAAACAAAACATTAGTTTACATATTCGTAATATATTCGAAGAGAAAGAGTTGGAGGAAGCGGGAGCAACTGTCAAGGAATACTTGACAGTTCAAAAAGAGGGTTCCCGGCAGATAAAAAGAAACCTGGTACACTATAATTTGGATGTTATTATCTCAGTCGGATACCGTGTAAAAAGTCATGTAGGGACACATTTCCGCATTTGGGCAACCCAGCGGCTGAAGGAATATATAATAAAAGGGTTTGTGTTGGATGATGAGCGGCTTAAGCAGGCTCGTAACAGTTACTTTGATGAACTGTTGACCCGTATAAGAGATATACGCAGCAGTGAAAAAGTGTTTTACCGTAAGGTATGCGACATATTCGCCACCAGCATCGATTACGATGCCTCAACCGATACGGCAAGAGAATTCTTTGCTACTGTTCAGAATAAATTTCATTGGGCTATTCATACACATACAGCGGCAGAACTCATCAAATTGAGGGCTGATGCCGCAAAGCCGAACATGGGCCTTACCAACTGGCCGGGGGAACGTATCAAAAAAGAGGACGTTACGATTGCAAAGAATTACCTGCAACCTGAAGAACTGGATCAACTAAACCGCATTGTCAACCAGTATTTAGAATTTGCAGAATTGCAGGCAATGAACCGAAAACCTATGCATATGGCCGAATGGCAGACCAAGCTCAATGGATTTCTGACACTTAACGACCGGGAAATATTAATGCATAAAGGAAAAATAAGCCAGGAGGCAGCAGTCCAGCATGCTCTGACACAATTTGACCTCCATCAGAAACAATTGGAGCAGCATCGTGTAGATGAGCTGGATAAAGCTCTAAAAAAATTTCCAACATCCGAAAATAAAAGAACGGCCAATGAGTAAAATAAACGAAAATAGAAAAACGCTATCGCATCGTGCTAACCCAATAGACGGGATAGAACGCTTTCTATCAATTCGACCCCGCTTTTAAAATGCGCAGTATCCTGTAGTATTGTTTGCTGGTCTTGTACATATTCTCCCATAAACACAGTACTGTCGTCATTTTGTAGCATGGATGCTACCGTTCCAGGCGTTGCTTCTAGGTGGAATTGGAGCCCTATCATCTTGTCGCCAAAGGTAAATAGCTGGTGATTACATCCTTGAGAAAATGCATGATTCTCTCCGCCGTACGGGATATCGAATTTATCTCCATGCCAATGGAACACGGTCATTTCCTTTGGCAGGTCTGTGCCGAGCCATGCCGACAAAGAAGGTAAAATGTTTATCGGGAACCAGCCGATCTCTTTATGCTTGTTTGTATAAACGGTCGCGCCCAGGACACATGCCAATAGCTGAGCGCCCAGACAAATGCCGATGATCGTTTTTTCCGCATGGATCGCATCGAAAATAAAGTTCTTTTCATCCGGCAGCCATTGGTACAGGTGATCATCATAGACGCCCATTGGCCCGCCCATGATGATCAGTGCGTCATAATCCCCGGCGGCCGGAAATGCCGGCGCCTCCCAGATCTTTGTACATGTCATCGAATGACCATGCTGTTTTAACCAGGTTTCCATAGAACCAAGGCCTTCGAATGGCACATGCTGAATATAATGGACTCTCATAGATCATTTGTTTTCATTCCCAAGACGCGTAGGGAATCAAATTTATTCATTTTTTTCAGCAGGTTTTCAAATTCGTCAGGATGAGCGCCAAACTTACTGGAGGCACTCCTGAAGGAGTGCTTGCAATTGACCCGTTTCCTCTGCGGTCAACGGTTTCAGTGGTAAGCGTGGATAGCCTGCCTCCACGCCTGCCAGCTTTAGTCCTGCCTGGATGGCTCTGGGCAGCCCCTTGTTTACGATAAACTGGAGTAGCCGCAGTTGCTTGTAGAAGACCTCCCTGGCCAGCTCGTAGTTGTTTTCACTGATCGCGCTGTATAGTTCAAGATTCAACTCCGGGATCAGGTTAGTGGCTGCCGTACACCACCCGTTTGCACCGGCGGAAAAGGCGGCCAATGCCAGAGGGTTGGATCCGTTGTAGAAGGCCACCTCTTCACCCAGCTCTCTTCTCAGATAGTGCATCCGCTGTACGTCACCGGTGCTTTCCTTGATCATGGTCACATTGGGGATCTGCAGCAGCCGTTTGAGCAGGGCGGGTGACATGTCCACCCCGCCGGTTGCCGGGTTATTATAAGCCATGATGGGGATGGAGACAGCGTTTGCAACAGCCTCGTAGTGCCGGAAGATCTCTTCATCGGTGAGCTTCCAATACGATATCGGAATAATCATTACCGCGTCGGCCCCGGCCTTCTCGGCAAATCTGGCATGATAGATCGTCCTTTCCGTGGTCAGGTTCGACACGCCTGCGAGGATTGGCGCCCTGCCGGCCACCTGTTGGATCGTCGCTTCGGTGACCGCTTCTTTTTCTTCATCCGTCAAATAAGGTAGCACGCCTGTACTGCCCAGGGGGGCGATCCCGTGTGCGCCCGCGGCGACCAGACGCTCTACCAATGTTTTGAAAAGCGGGATATCTACTTTATCCTGTTCTGTAAATGGAGTGATGGGATAGGCAATGATCCCTTTAAATGGAATATTCATTTTGCATCAATTTAGATTTATAGATCCCTTCCTTCTTCTTCACGAAGCGCGACGCCCAGATTCTGCAGCTGCGGTGCATTCTCGCAGGCGATGTACTTCGCAGGTTTTTCATTGCTTAAATTCTGATGACGGTGCCAGGCCCAGCTGGGGATGTAAACCGCATCACCGGCCGCCCATTCCACCTTCTCGCCTTCGATCTCCGTATAACCTTTACCCTCGATGACATACAGCACCGTCTCGTAAGTGTGTCGATGCCGGTTAGTAAGCTGACCAGGCAGCAGACCGCCAATGGTCATGCTGACATTCTTTGTCGGAAGGTCCACGAAATAGACGGGATGCTTTCGTTCGGTGGAGAACTGATCGTGTTCGCCGGCATGTTCCACATTCTTATGGATCAGTTTGTCAGGCCTGACAAATTTGGGCCGGGCGAACGTTTCATGGAAATCATTGGAAGAAAATTGTTTCTTGTCTTTTTGTGTCGTTACCATTTTTATTTGTTTTAAATTATCAATCATTGACATCACAAAAATGGCATAACTTTGGACCCGTTAAGTAATCCAGAAAATAGAAAAATAGATGGTCCAGATGCTACGACCCTGGAAGACGATCCTTTCCATTGAACTAAAAAGCGAAAAGGCCGTTTACAGACAGATTGCGGAAGGCATTGTAGAAGAGATCAAACGAGGGCGGCTGAAGCCCGGCACGCCGCTGCCCGGCACCAGACAGCTGGCAGAAGACCTGAATGTGAATCGCAAGACCATCGTTCTTGCGTTTGAAGAGCTGCTGGCGGAAGGCTGGCTGATGAGCGCTTATAAAAAGGGAACCTTTGTTTCCGAAAAACTCCCGCAAAGAACGACCTCGTTCCGGGACCATAAGCACGAACCTCCAGCGCCGAATTTTGCGTTTAAGACGCCACAGCGATCCGGTGACCCCTTTATCCAAAAGATAAAGAACACCGTTGTTTTTGATGATGGCCTTCCCGATGTCCGTCTGGCCCCCATGGATGAGCTGGCAAGAGGATATAAGCGCATCTTTCAGCAAAGCACCCGTTGGCGCATGATGGGCTACGGCGATCCCAGGGGATGTGAACGGATAAGAAAGGCTATCGCCGGCATGCTCCGGCATGACCGGGGGCTTGCGGCGGATCAGGAGAGACTCTGCATCACAAGAGGGAGTCAAATGGCGTTGTATCTGACGGCAAATGCAATGGTTGAGAAAGGGGATTACATCGCCGTGGAAGACCCTGGTTATGCCCCTGCCTGGAACACCTTTACGCAATGCGGCGCCAAACTCATTCCCGTAAAAGTAGATGATGAGGGTATTTGCGTGGATACGTTGGAGAAAATTTGCGTAAAAAAGAAACTAAAGGCCATTTATGTAACACCACACCATCAATTTCCCACAACTGTCAGTTTAAAGATAGACCGTAGACTTCGGCTCATCGAACTGTCGCACAGGTATGGATTCGCCATCATCGAAGATGATTATGATCACGAGTTCCATTTTAGCTCAAAAAGCCTTTTGCCGCTCGCCAGCCTGGAAAGCGCCGTTAACGTAATTTATATCAGCTCGCTCAGCAAGATCGTAGCTCCGGCAGTGCGTATCGGCTACATACTGGCTTCCGAAGCGTTCATCGGTTCTGTTGCTCCCATTAGAAAAATAATAGATGTACAGGGTGACAGCGTAATGGAACATGCTATCTCCGAATTAATGGAGGAAGGTTTGATCCGGAAACATGCGCGGAGAGCGTACAAAATTTACGAGGAACGAAGGGAGAACATGGAGCGGATGCTCCGGGAGTTCCTGGACGGACATGTCGATTTCAACAAGCCTGAAGGAGGGCTTGCTTACTGGGTACGGTTAAAGAAACAGAGAAACACCCATACGCTGGCCGAAAGGCTGTTGCGACAGGGTGTGTCCGTGATCCCTACCGAGGCTTTTTCTTTTAGCGGACAGCCGCTGAATGCCCTGCGGCTGGGCTATGCTTCGTTGACACCGGAAGAATTGGAAAGAGGATTGACGGCAATGCGCAAGGTGTTGTAAGCTTAAAATTCACCTTCTTTTACATATGGGTAAGACCAGAGTGTTGCTGTAAGGGTGATTGCTTTAAACCAGGCAGCATACATATGTTCGACGTCCCCGGCACTGGCCCCCTTCTTTGCGCTGTGATGGCGCAGCCCTATCTCATATTGATAGTTTAACCAGGTTTGATCATAATCCCTGTTGCAGGTATCCAGTATCCATTGCCCAAAACGCTGGCGTACCTTGGCAAGATATTCGGCATTGGGTTGTGCGCCTTTTGCAAAATAAGCGACAAGATGCGGATGGCTTCCGACAAAGCCGTACCAGAGATCTAAAATGTCATCTATCTGATCACTCAAAATGTCACCGGCCATCCACCCGATGGTCCAGATTTTACACATTTTTCCGGAGCTGGATGATAACTCAGGTAAAAAGTAGATACCCGGGACCCCCGCCGTATTTTGCCTTTTGGCGATCGGACGATAAATTTGTCTTACCACCCTCAACGTTCATTTCTAATCATTCAACTGTATTTAATGAGACGAACTAATGTATTGCTGCTTTTTATCCTGGCGTCCTTTGCTGCCTACTCCCAGACCCGGCAGGTAGGCATTTTTGAAGGACATGGGGATGTGGGTAAAGACGTAATGCCCGGATCAACCGTCTTTATTCCTGCCGCCGGTCAGTATGTGATCTCCGGCGCCGGCTACAACATCTGGGGAGATCATGACGAATTCCAATTCGCCTGGAAGAAGATAAAAGGGGATTTTATCCTGTATGCCCGTGCGGAATTCCTGGGTTCCTGGGTGGATTATCATCGTAAGGTAGGCTGGATGATCCGTAAGAGCCTGGATGGCAACTCCGCTCATGTCAATGCCGTGGAGCATGGGGACGGTCTTACCTCCCTCCAGTTCCGCAGAACAGCCGGAGCTCAGACGGAAGAGCACCGGCTAAAAATGACCAAGGCCAATATCCTTCAATTGGAAAGAAAAGGTGATCGGTATATTATGCGGGCTGCCATCTATGGACAGCCCTTTGAGACAGATACTATTTCCGGCATCGACCTGGGTGATGAAGTATATGTAGGCCTTTTTGTGGGGTCCCACAATGCTGACAGGTTGGAAACCGGCGTGTTCAGCAATGTCAGTATCTCAGTGCCTTTGAAGGGAGAGTCCGACGGCGATACCCAAATGTCGCTCGGTAGTAACCTCGAGTTGCTGGAGCTGGCTTCCGGCCGGCGGGACATCATCTACTCCGTCCCTTATTCCATCCAGGCGCCGAACTGGACCCCGGATGGCAAAAGCCTTGTATTCAATGATGCCAAAGGTCTGATCTATCGGATGGACCTGTCCACCAGGATACCCACCCAGATAAACACCGCCACCATTACCCGGAACAACAATGACCACGTTATCTCTTTCGACGGAAAAATGCTCGGTCTGAGCAATTACGTAAAAGAGCTGGGGGGCTCTATTATCTACACCGTACCGATAGAAGGAGGGACCCCGAAACAGATAACACCTAAAGGACCATCCTACCTGCACGGCTGGTCGCCCGATGGCAAGGACCTTGTGTTTTGTGGCCAGCGCAATGGCGAGTTTGATGTTTACAAAGTGCCTGTTGCCGGAGGTAAGGAAATCCGGCTTACCACAACACCCGGACTAGACGACGGGCCCGAATACACACCCGATGGAAAATACATTTATTTCAACTCCGTACGTTCCGGTCTGATGCAGATCTGGCGTATGCGGCCCGATGGCAGCCAGCAGGAACAGATCACCAACGATGATCTCAACAACTGGTTTGCACATATTTCACCGGATGGCAAATGGTTCGTATATCTCACTTTTTTAAAAGAAGAGACACCCGCGGGGATCCATCCGCCGTACAAACATGTTTATATCCGCTTGTTGCCGATCGACGGGAAAGGAGAACCAAAGATACTTGCCTATATATATGGAGGACAGGGGTCTATCAACACCCCTTCCTGGTCGCCGGATGGTAAAAAGATAGCATTTGTCAGCAACAGCGATATGGGAGGAAAGTAGTACACCTGGCAGCTATTCCTACTTTTTGGTAAGTCCTTTTTTGTTCTCCTATAATCAGCTAAGTTCGTACCCAAATACTTATCTATGGACTCCACACAAAACAACAAAATACCTTCTCTGTACGAATGGATGGGGGGAATGGAAAAATTTCAACAGATGACACAGGTATTCTATAAAAAAGTACTGGCAGACCCCATGCTGGAGCCCGTATTCCGGCATATGTCTCCCGAACATCAGCGACATGTGGCCAACTTTATAGCGGAGGTCTTCGGTGGTCCAAAAATTTACACAGAAGAGGGCGGTAGTCATGCCGGCATGGTGAGAAGACATTTCGACCGTCATCTTACGGAAGAGCAGCGCCGTCAATGGGTGAAGCTTCTGATAGACGCCGCCGATGAGATCCGGTTGCCCGACGATCCTGAATTCCGCTCGGCCTTTGTCGCCTACATTGAATGGGGCACCCGTATTGCGGTGATCACATCCAACGCGGAAAAGCCCGGCATCGAGCCAGGTACGCCGATGCCCGAATGGGGATGGGGTGTTCCGGGCAAACCATATATCGGGGAATAATTAATTTTTGGCGGCGGCATTTCTTTTGTGCCGGGCTGCACGCTTATTGTTCAAATCGACACACCTATTGCTATTTTCTACACGCGTACAAACTTTTAATGTCGGGTTAAAAGAAATTCCCTTTATTTTGCCGTACAAATTTTTGCTTACCCGCGAAATTACCGTAACCCACTCTGATTAGTTAGCAACGATTACTGAAATGTATGCGTATGGCTACTCCCCATGCGTAGACTCCTAAACTGACCTGTAATGAAAGTTCTTCAGGGCGCAATCCTATTGCTGCTCTATTCCATATCTTATACCTGTTTTGCTCAGGACCAGCCTGACAAGGCTACGGCTATTATAAATTTTCCATCCAAATTCTTCAGCAGGGTACAAAGCAAGACAGCTATGCTGGACGCACAGCTCACCCGTCAGACGGAAAAGTATTTACAAAAGATGGCGAGGCGAGAAGAATGTTTACGCAGGAAATTATTCAAGGTTGATTCTAATGCGACAAAGAACCTGTTTGCCGGGTCGGCTGAGCGGTACGCTGCATTATCTCAAAAGCTGACCAGTGATACAGGCAGCAGCGGTAGTCTGGGGCTGAACGGAGAATACCAGGCCTATACAGATTCCTTGCAAGGCATGCTCAAATTCATGGGAGACAACCCGAAAGCGCTGGCTTCACTTAGGCAATTGCAATCCCTGCAGGCGAAAATGCAGGACGCGGATCAGGTCAAGGAATATATCCGCGAGCGAAAGCAACAGATATCTCAATTTGTTCAGCAGCATACAAATTTGAGTGGATTATTAGGGAAGGATTACCAGGGATTTAACCAGGATGTTTACTATTATTCCCAGCAGGTCCGAGAGTATAAAGAAATGCTGAACGACCCGGATAAGTTGACAAGGGAGGCACTCACCATTCTCAACAAATTGCCTGCCTTCCAAGCTTTTATGACAAAAAATTCGGCCCTTGCGGGATTGTTCAGCCTCCCCGCCAATTACAGCAACCCTGCATCGCTGGCCGGCCTGCAGACCCGCGACCAGGTAGCGGCATTGATTAACCAGCAAGTTGCCGCTGGCGGCGCAGGCGGACAGACTGCCTTACAAGCCAATCTTCAATCTGCTCAGTCACAGCTGGATGGATATAAGGACAAGCTCAGCAAACTCGGCGCCGGCAGCGGGGACATCGATATGCCGGATTTCAAGCCGAATAATCAAAAAACAAAAAGCTTCTGGCGTCGGCTGGAATATGGTACGAACTTTCAAACCACTCGGAACAGCTACTATTTTCCCACTGTGTCGGACTTCGGGCTCTCGGTGGGGTATAAACTCACGGACCGCAGCACCGTTGGATTAGGTGCGAGCTATAAGCTGGGATGGGGCAATGGTATCCAGCATATTGCCTTTTCCAGCCAGGGTGCCGGGCTACGGTCTTTCGTGGAAATAAAGATCAAGGGTAGCTTATTTGCATCGGGCGGTATGGAGCTAAATTATACAACACCCTTTAGCACTTATCAACAATTGCGGAATTGGGACACCTGGACAAAGAGTGGACTGGTTGGGGTGACCAAGACCGTGTCGATGAAGAGCCGGGTGTTCAAAAAGACCAAGGTGTCGCTATTGTGGGATTTCCTTAGTTATCGGCAGGTACCGAGGACGCAGGCGGTGATTTTTCGGGTTGGATATGGGTTTTAAAAAAATTTATATGAAAAGGAACTTTATACTTTCGTTCATTTTTCTGTCAGCATTTATTGCTGCTCATCCACAGCAGCAAAATGGGAGTCGGATCGATCTATTACAAAAGATCATTCCTCCCTCTCCAACTGCAGCAGCACTGGGTAAATACGGTGATATTCCTGTTGGCCTTTACACGGGTACTCCTCAAATCGGCATTCCCCTCTATACATTAAAAGAGGGTGATATTCAGGTTCCTATATCGTTGAGCTACTATACCGGAGGAGTGAAAGTAAGCGAGATTGCCTCTAACGTTGGCCTTCAATGGTCGTTGAATGCCGGAGGGGTAATAACCCGGAGTGTAAGAGGCTTTCCTGATGATGGATCAAAAGGCTATTTTGACCGTGATGTTAATATTGCTCCGCTTACCATACCAATAAGTTCTACAATGTCAGATTCCCAGTACCTTTCTTTGGAAATTCTGGCGTATAATAGGGTAGATGTTGAACCTGACCTGTTTGTTTACAATTTTAACGGCCGTTCCGGAAAGTTCTTTTTTGACCATAATAAGAATATTCACATGGTCAGTCCGGAGGACTTAAAAATAGAAGTGAATAATGTACTTTCTTCTTGGAAAATCACGGATGAAGCAGGCACGCAGTATACTTTTTCTGCTATTGAAACTACCACTTCCAGCAATATATCTGACCCCAACGATGTGCCGCAAAGTTTTACTTCCAGCTGGTACCTCACGAATATCACTTCCAAGAACGGCAGACAGGTGAATTTTTATTATACACCCCATTATATAGTGCAGGGACAACTGGCTACGGAAACAGATTATTATTCCACCAGTCCCCAGGTAATAAATGATGATTGTTATACCTGTCCGCTCCGAAACGGTATATCTAACATGAGGACTTATTTAAAGCAGGATATTTTCTCTGTCCGGCTTGCATCCATTCAATCTGCGTCCGCCTCGATTAATTTTATATCAGCCGACTCCGCCAGAAAAGATTTGGCAGGAGATAGCGCCATTGAAAGGATCAATGTATGGTCCAATGAAACCCATCGATATATAAAGAAATTTCACCTGACATATGATTATTTTCAAGGCAATGGACAGTACAGCTATCACAATCCCTGGATACTTGACCAGACTGCTCAAAACAGGCGAATTAAATTAGTAAGTGTCGAGGAAATATCTTCGGATTCTACACAGATGGT
This sequence comes from Chitinophagaceae bacterium, assembly GCA_017307755.1. Classification (GTDB taxonomy): domain Bacteria; phylum Bacteroidota; class Bacteroidia; order Chitinophagales; family Chitinophagaceae; genus Puia. The sequence goes on from JAFKGQ010000020.1 coordinate 165,095, forward strand.
GATGCCGCTAGTACATCGTTTTTTATATGACGAGTCGCCATTGCCGCCTACAAACTCCTTTGCACAGGATCATTGGGGGTTTTATAATGGAGCAGATGGAAATACTACCATGCTGCCTAAAACGTCTAATCTTCCTTACGGTATAGCTTGGGGAAATAGGAATAGTAATGGGGCCTATTCCTCGGCAGGTACGCTGAACAAGATTATCTATCCGACAGGCGGAAGCACCTCGTTTATGTATGAACCAAACACAAACTATACGCAGCAAACGACCCGTAGCGATTTAGTCCAGGAGGTATATTCAGTAAATCAGCCGGGTGGAACAGAAACCTCACAGAGTTTTTTAATTGAAGAAGCGCAGGACTGTGTATTTACCTATGATATTGTTTTAGGCAATTACCCGCTGGGGGATATCAGTCCGCAGTTGATCATTAAAGACGCCGCCAATCATGTAATAGTAAATCAGACGCTCAGTAATGGAAACCTTACCATTATCCGTCGTCTGGTTCCGCAAACCTATACTATGACCCTTATAAGCCCCGATATGCCTACTTCCTACCTTCATTTTCGCGTGGATTATAAATCGGGACCTATCACGCAGTACGTAACACAGGCAGTAGGGGGTATCCGGATAAAGCAACTAACCGATTCGTCAGGGGGCGTGTCTATCGTTAAAAAATTTATATACCCTATACATTCCATTTTAATAGGACCTCAATCCAATGACGATTATTTATTTGACAACAAGGTAAGAGCGCCGTTCATTTGTGACAATTCACAGAACCCCGCCACCCAACCAGAAATGGAATATAAGTGTACTTATTATGGCAGATCATCTGCCTGCCATTCGTCCATGGGTAGTATTTCCGGGGGGCATATTGCCTATGATACGGTGACTGTGCTCTACGGGGCCAATGGTGAAAACGGAAAGAGTATACACCTATTTAATTTCGAATATCCGCTTGGTGGGGTAGGGTTTCCTTACCCACCTGCCATGAACTATGAGGACAGGAATGGATTGGAATTAATGGCAAGAGACTATAATGCTGCCGGTGTACTATTGAAAGAAACTGCCAATACCTATGCCTTTGATGAAAAATATAGAGAATCATCTGTAAAAGCCGGTTTTTTGTATGACGATCCTCAATCGGATGCCCATCTAAATGGTAATGGTAGATATCATGATATAATAACCTATACACCATTTCAGGTCCTGTCGGAAAACGCTAAAAAAACATCTGCCACGGAAAAATTATTCAGCCAGGATGGCTCCGGCTCTTTGTCCGGGCTGACCAAATATTACTATGATAATGGCGCCTACATACAACCTACCAGACAACAGCGTCTCGATAGTAAAGGCGACACCCTAACAGAATATACACGTTACCCGTTGGACTACATTGTAACGAGTGCTGCCACGGGCCCCTCTCTGGCAATTTACAATTTACAACAAAAGCATCTGGTTACTGCCCCTGTCGAGAAATACACTGTCAAAAAATTCCCTTCAGGCGTCGAATATGTCATATCCGGCACGTTCATCACTTATAAACAAGATAGATTATTACCTGAAAAAATTTATACCCTTGATATTTCTCAACCAATCCCACTGGGCCTGTTTTCACCCAGCAACATCGATGGTGCAAATAACCTGCAAAAGGACAGTCGTTATGTTGAAAGAATAAATTTCCAACAGTACGATGTATATGGTAATCTTCTTTCTCAGTTCAAAACCGGCGATTTACAGCAAAGCTATCTATGGGACTACCAATATAACTATCCCATAGCAGAGGTCATGAATGCGGATACCGGCTCTATTGCCTATAGCAGCTTTGAATCGAATGGCAGCGGCCGTTGGGATATTGCTTCGACCCTTCGGGATACCCTAAATGCTGTCACTGGCATGAAATGTTATAACCTTGTTAACGGGGCTTGCTCCCGGTCCGGACTCGCTAGTGCAAATAGCTATATTGTCTCTTATTGGAGCAAAACAAAAAGCAACTTTTCTGTGACGGGCAGTATGTCGCTAAAACAGGGCAAGACGATTAATGGCTGGACCTATTTCGAACACCGGGTAACGGGCGTCACGTTAGTGACTATTTCCGGGGTTGGCCAAATAGACGAACTTCGCTTATATCCTGCCAATGCCCAGATGACCACCTATACCTATCAGCCCTTGGTAGGCATGACCAGCCAGTGCGATGTCGCCAGTAAGATCATTTATTACGAGTACGATGGCCTGCAACGCCTGCTGCGTATCCGGGACATGGATGGCAACATCGTCAAGCAATACGAATACCAGTACCAGGCTGCTATCAGCTGCGGCAGTAATTGTTCTATTTTGGCCATGACCACCCTGGCGGGTACGGGTACCATCGGCTATCCGGTGGGTGTCTTTAATGCCAACGGCAAACTGCTGGGTAATGCAACCAACCAGTCACAATATATCAGCCTGTGGAATGCCGACACCGCCAATGCCCATCGGGGAACATTGGCAGCCGGAGCCGACCCGCTGCATTTCCAGTTCACACTCATTCCGGGTAAAACGATCCCTTCCATTACAGGCTGCCGGTATTTTCAGATAGATATTGCCTGGAGCAATATCAACGCCATCCGCAGTTGCAACGGGACTTATGTTGACTTCGGAGATGGCACCGGGATGCGCCTTGCCCCGAAAGTTACCGACAGCCTGGCAGTGCTGGCGCCTAATACCACTCAGTCGCAGGCGGCGCATCCCGAATGGAATGGCTATACCTGGTATTATGTACATACCTATCCGGACAACAGCCTGAAGACGCTGACATTCTATCACAATGATCTTTCGGAGATATCCGGACTCGACAATAATGGTTCCCCTGCCACTAGTCTCCCCCATGTGCGGAACCTGCGGGGCAATCTGCCACAATATACTGACAACCTGGGGGGCAGCTGCTACCAGGACAGCTCCATATCCACGGTGGCGGGTATCACCAACTGGAGTACGATCCATTCCATCAAATCCTGGGGTCATGGGTCCGGCGACGCGGGTGTAACACCCTCTTTGCATCTGGGTTACCCGCAGGATTTTATGGCCGGCAACAGGGACCTGGAAGCCATCGGACTTTGTTACCCCAATTATATTGGCTGTTTTGATTCCACCTTTAGGATCAGCCGGCTAAAAAGCGATTGGAATACCTACTTCACGCATCTGAAGAGTTTTTTTATCAGCGATGCCCATTGGAACAGGGAGGACCTCAGTGGATTAAAAGAGCTGAACTCAATATTTATCCTTCC
>JAFKGQ010000021.1 GCA_017307755.1 Chitinophagaceae bacterium
CGAACGGATCGGGAATATGCTGGAAGACATTGGGCCGGAGGTGGTGGTGACGACGGGCAGCTGCCGGGGCGCGATAGGGAGTGTTGGGGGACTGGTGGTGGAGCTGGATGGGGATGCGTCGGCGATCGGTCAGGCGCCGGCGGCGGCGTTGAGGGCGGGTGCCGGCGGCGGGGATGCGGCCTATGTGATCTATACGTCGGGATCGACGGGTCGGCCCAAAGGAGTGGTGATCGAACATGGGAGCCTCATCAATTACCTGTTAACGGGCAAGGACCGTTACCGGTCGGCGGATGGCCAGGGTTGCATGGGGAGCTTTGCGCATCTGCCTTTCACCTTTGATGCATCGGTGACGGGGATCTTTCTACCGCTGCTATGGGGAAAAGCGATTGTTATCGGAGCGAAGAAAGGAGTGGAAACATTTGAGGATGAAAATTTTCAACGCTATGCGCCTTATGATTTTATCAAGCTGACGCCTGGGCATCTGTCGTTGCTGGAGAAAGAGATGGGGAAGGGAAAGGTGTTGTTGACGAAGAAGCTGGTGTTGGGAGGGGAGGCGCTACAGCGGCAGCATTTTCAATATTTGGTAGACGAGGGATTGGAGGTAGAGCTGATCAATGAGTATGGCCCGACGGAGGCGACGGTAGGTTGTTGTATGTATAGGTTCGAAACGCAAGAGGGTCAGGTGGGATCTGGCAGCCATGGGGTATGGATCGGGCAGCCGATGGATAATGTACAGGTGTATATCCTGGATGGTCAAAAACAACTATGTGCGATAGGAGTAGAGGGGGAGGTGTATATCGGAGGAGCGGGAGTTGGGAGGGGTTATCTGAACCAGCCGGAGCTGACGGCGGAGCGTTTTGTGAGCAATGAGTATGGAGAGGGTCGGTTGTACCGGACGGGTGATAAGGGCCGGTGGCTGGGGGATGGGAATATTGAATTTTTGGGACGGGTGGATGAACAGGTAAAGATCAGGGGCTACCGGGTGGAACCCGGAGAGGTGGAGGAGGTGTTGAAGGGCTGTCCTGGTGTTGGGCAGGTGGTGGTGCTGGCGGAGCGAGAAGGAGAGGAGGTGAAGGGGCTGGTGGGTTATGTGGTGGCGACAGAAGGGTATGAGCGGGAGGAAGTAAAAGGGTGGCTGCTGCGTCAGCTGCCGGAGTATATGGTGCCGGGCCGGTTGGTGGAGGTGGAGGAGATACCGCTGACGGCCAATGGGAAGGTGGACCGTGCGGCGCTGGGCCGTCAGGGCGGGTTATTGTTGGAAGGGCGGGGATATGCGGCGCCGGAGGGGGCGTTGGAGCGGAAGATGGCGGGGATCTGGTCGGAGTTGCTGGGGGTAGAGCGAGTGGGGAGGGGTGATAATTTTTTTGAGCTGGGCGGTCATTCGCTGGTGGCGATCAGATTAGTCGATCAGATAGGAAAGGAGTTGCACAAAGAAATATCTGTAAGCGACATTTTTGAATATCCGACCATCCAGACCCTGACAGCAAAATGGGATGCAGATCAGCGTGCAAAAAAAGTACTCAATATAAAATCTTCCCGGAACAGGCACCTGGAGCTCTTGCATGACAACGGAGGGCAGTTCCATGTATTTCTTATTCCGGGAAATGGAGGCCGGAGCGATGTCTTTCAGCCGTTGGCGGGCGCACTCGGCAGCATGTATACCGTATATGGTTTTCACATGAAAGGAACGGAAAGGAGAGGGAAACCATTGGGTAGCATAAGATCGGTAGCCTCACAGAATATAAAATGGCTCAGACAAGTTCAGCCACACGGACCCTACCGGTTGATAGGTTATTGCTATGGCGTCAATATTGCCTTTGAGATGGCGCGTCAGTTGGAGAAGGCCGGTGAAAAAGTCGATTACGTTGTCTTCCTTGACGGTCCGGCAGGACTATATAGGATCCACGCCCCGGACATTAAAGAATCGGATATGGTTTTGCAGATGGTAGCCGATTATTTTGACCGGTTCAATATTCTCAAGCCTCCATATCCGGACTGGATCCATCAGCTAAGAAAAGAGGTTACAGATCTGCCCATCATGGAAATAATGCCCCGCATCGCCGTGGTAGCCAAAGAGCATATCCCCGCTAAAACAGATGCCATTGATCTTCTGACAAGACTTGTCCAGGTGCGGATGGTCAACATTCAAATGACCTATGTACCAAAAGGAACGGTGAATGCCGAACTTATTGTTATGAAAGCTGAAGAAGGCAAGGGCGATCAGGAAGAAACCATGGGATGGCAAGGGCGGTCAAAGATCATCAGGACACTATGCGTTCCGGGTGATCATCACAGTATGCTCAATGAGAAAAATTCCGGGGCGATAGCCCGGCATTTAAAGACAATGCAACGCTAGTGTTCACATACGTTAAATCTTTCTATTATGGTAAAACTAATTGCGGTTATTATCCTGATCATTGTACCCTTTGCCTTGATCGCACAGAAAGGAAATATTACAGTGAAAGGTCTTGTTGGAAATAGTCATGAGAAACCAATAGCAGGGGCTTCGGTATCATTAATGCGGGATGGTGGAGTTTCTGTGGTGCAATCGGCTGTTACGGACAGCAATGGGATATTCGAATTTAAGAATTTAAAGGAGGATACGTATGTACTCACGATTACTGCCGTCGGGTATGTTAAATTTACCAGCCCGCCGCTTCCGATCGACGGGAGACGTCCTGAATTGTTGTTACCGCCCATTATGCTCCCACAGGACGAGCCAAAGGTATTAAAAGCTGCCAATGTGACCAGTCAAAAACCCCTGATTGAACAACATATAGACAGGGTCACGGTAAATGTTGATGCCATGATCACGGCCGCGGGAGGCACTGCCTACGATGTCCTGATTCACTCGCCGGGGGTATTTATTGGCACAGATGGAGATATCAGCCTGAATGGTAAGAGTGGAGTATTGGTTTTAATCAATAACAAACCTACGTATCTGCCGGCACAGCAGGTTGTCGACTATTTGCGGTCGATGCCTTCTTCCATTCTGGACCAGGTGGAATTGATGAGTAACCCTCCCGCCAGGTATGATGCATCGGGGAATGCGGTGATCAATATACGGCTCAAGAAAAACCTGAATCGTGGGTTTAACGGTTCTTTGACGGCTAGTTATGGTCAAGGCGTCTATTGGAAGAGCAACGATGCATTGAATGTGAATTATAGGGACAAAAAAGTTGACTTCTTTGCGAATATCAGTTACGCCGGCGACCGGGGGTTTACCGCGGAAAACACCAACAGAACTTTTTATAATAATGCCGGGGCGACCAATTCCAGTATCTTTCTCAACACCAACTATAAGTCTTCCGCGGATGCCATTTCCGGAAGAGTTGGGATGGATTATTCCATCGACAGAACGACGACCATCGGATTTCTGTTAACGGGTCTTACCCGACCAAGGAAGGATTACAGCCAGTACACAAGTCAGCAATTCGACGAATCGATGACGATGGCCTCTTCGGCGGTGGGAAACAAGAGCGGTCGATATCAATGGCGGAATGGCGGCTTCAATTTAAATCTTCAGCACCGTTTCAGCAAACCCGGCCAGGAGCTCAATGCGGATTTGGATTATATTAGGTATCATTCCTATGGTGATCAATCTTTATTCAATTCTGCCCATGTAGTCGGTAATGGCCTGGCGGAAGATAGCAATATCGTTTACAGGTTGCCAACGGATGTCAACATTTATTCTTTTAAGACAGATTATGTTCAACCATTGAGGGCCAGAGCCGAATTCGAGGCAGGGATAAAATCGAGTTATGTTTCGACCGGTGACGAAACTCAATATTTTATCCAGTCGGGTTCGGGCACCACTCCTGACCTGGGCCAAACCAGTAATTTCAAGTACACGGAAAATATCAATAGCGGATATGTCACCATCAAAAAAAATTGGAGCAGATGGGAGGTCAAAGCCGGGGCACGGGTGGAGAATACACAATCAAAAGGCAATCAACTGGGCAATTCGGTGGTTAAGGACTCTTCCTTTCAACGCAACTATACAAACCTTTTTCCCACTTTATTTATATCCCGTAAACTGGACAGCGCAGGCAGGCATACCCTGGTCCTGTCCTATGGAAGGCGAATCTTACGGCCAAACTATCAGCAGCTCAATCCTTTCTTATTTTATCGCGACAAGTATTCGTATAGCGCAGGTAATCCCTACCTCAATTCTTCCTACAACGATCATATTGAATTATCATACCGATATAAACAATATTTGACGGTGGGTCCTTATTTTGACAGAGTCGGAGGCATAGTTACTCAAAGTACGGAAGTGTCGGGGGACGTATTGATCACGAGGCCTCAAAATCTTTCCAGCGGGCATATGCTTGGGGCTACATTAAATCTTATCGTGCCGCCTACCCGGTGGTGGACGTTCAACTTGAACTTGAATGTGGCAAATGTGGTGAACAAAGGGTCGTTGCCGGGTGAATATCTGGATCAGCGGGTTACCTCGGGAGGTATTTCGCTTTTTAATCAGTTCAGGTTTGCCGGAACCTGGGCCGGCGAATTAAGCGGATTCTGGCACAGCAAGATGTTGGCAGGGCAAACCATCACCGATCCGGTGTATTCGATAAATGCCGGTATTCAGAAGGCAATTTGGCAGGGTAGGGGGATGCTCAAGTTGAGACTGGACGATGTCTTTTACACTTTCAGGACACAAAGTATCATCACTGCTGTCCAGCAGATATCAGCGGTTAAAAAGAGAACAGATTCCCGGGTTGTCGGTGTGGTGTTCAATTATAGATTTGGCAAGGAGGCGAACGCCAGGAAATCTCGTAAAAATCAGGGAGGTGCCATTGACGAAAAGAACAGGGTCGAGGAGTGACATCCTCAGGCTTCACGGTCAATATCTTCCAATATTTGGTTGAGCGCGTTCAAATACCGTGTATAGTGAATCCTGATATGCCATTTAAGTAGCTGATAAATGATGATCTGCAAGATCAGGACCCATAGGAACGGCGGCAGCAAGCCCGTTATAGTAAGCGGTGACGGGAAAAGGACTAATTGCCGGAAGAAGGTTAAAATGCTGTTTTCCCCTATTAATCCGATCAACACCAGGGAAGTTAATGGAACCGCGCAATAAACCATATTCCGATACAATTCAATATTTATCTCCAGTTCATAAGCGATCCGCCGCAAGCTCTTCCGCAGACTTAGGTCGTAACGCAAGAGTTTCTTATAGAAAAGAAAAAAACGCCAGAAGTAGAGCGCGCCCTGAACCAACAAGAGAAAGGTGATTAAACTGATAAGAAAAAGCGACAAAGCTGTTTGGGAACGAAGGATAAAAATAAGAAGCAGAAGAAGATAGAAAAGCGTCATTTTAAGAAAATCATTCCGAATGTGCTTCCTGATCCTGTAAACAATAGATGAGGTACCATTAATCGGCTGCAGGCTTTTTAGAGGGCGGCTATAAATGATCGTATCTTTTGACCAATCCTCTTTGAAATCATCAAGATCCATAACCCATTGATTTAAGAATTGTTTTTAATTTGGTTTTTATCCTCGTAAGTCTTACGCGAACATTCACGGCGCTTATGCCTAATGCGAGTGCTATCTCCCGGCTATTTTGCCCTTCCAGATACAGAAATACGAGCGCTTTCTCGACCTTATCCAATTTATGGAGGGCGCTATAAAGGATCGCCATCCGATCTTCCTGTTCGACGGAGGAGCGGGATTCAGTAGCGAGAATGGCTGTGTCCGGCAACACCTGCCGATCCGGTCTGCGGTTTTTCTTTTTAAAGTAGGTAATCGCGGTATTAATGCTTACTTTATACATCCATGAGCTAAACTCACTATCTCCTCTGAAAGTATCAAAAGACTGCCATAATTGTAAAATTATGTCCTGAAACAGATCGTCCTGATCTTCCTTCTGGTCCTGATACAGGCGGCTTACTTTATGAAGTATACCCACATGTGTTTCAAGAAGCTCAACAAAACGGCTCTGTTTTGTACAAGACATTTTAGCGTTGACTTTCAAAGACTTCTATCGCCTTTTTTATCTCAAATTCCATCGTATTTTCTTTTGGTTCCTTTTGACCCTCCGGATCCAGGGACCATTTCCCATCCTTTGCCCTATAAAGGATGTATTCTTTGAGATCTTCTCCTGAGGATTCTGTTCTTACGAAATAGCCTCTTTTTGAAATATTTTTTTTGGGAGATAGAGCCCAACCAATGACTCCTTTTGGAAAGACCTTGCCGCTTTTCACCTGAACCTGGCGTCTATCGGGGAGGGTAATTGAAAACTTGCTCATAAATTCTCTTTTAGAGTTAGTATTTCTTTTTATGGATGTGTTACCTCCGGAGAGAAATTTTTTTTTGGGCGGCAACTTATAGTGGTTTTTATTCTATTTTAATTTTCTCAATGCACCCCCTGAAAGTATAACTGCGGCACTATCTTCGACTTTTAGATTCAAAGAATTTATCTGTGCGTGGCCAAGATCCAATAAAGAGTATCCCTGGACATCTGCTTTTACTGATTGTATGTCCATTGTTTGCGGGCTTCTGAATTCCATGCCGTTATAGTTTAAGATATGCTTTTCATTGGTCTTCCAATAGTCGGTTGACAGCTCGATCACTAGTGATGACGAATCCTTTTGAGAAATATTCAGACTGTCAAGATGCCTCATCAGGCTTTCAACTTCGAAGGTCGATCTCCCGGACATTTTCACCGTCAAGGTCTTTTGCTTTAGTTTGAACATTTCAAATTTGGTATCCGTGCCTTCAACGGATAAAAGTTCAGGTGCAGAAATCCTGACCAAGGTAGTCCATTTCATCCAGCCAGTGCTTGCGTAATCCACTGGTTTGTAAATGAATTTAACAAAAAGTGTATCATCTTCGATGCGGGTATTGATAGGTGTAGGATGTGAATTTAGCCATTCATTCAATACCCTGACTGAACAATGAGGGCTTTGTTCAAATGCGATATTGGTAATATTGCCGCCATCAATTTTCAAATATTTAAAGTGCTGGTTTAAAACTTGTTCATAGTTCCAATAAAGGTCAGTTTTGTCGACTCTATTAAATTCTTTTTTCATGACCATATTGGAAAGGAACATCTCTGCAAGGATTGCTGCTAAAATTGAAATTAATATCTTTGTGCTCCATTTCATATCGCTAGTTGTTAAAATTCTCCTTTACAAATTGTTCGAACATTGTTTTTATTACCTTGAAATCAATTTTTAGCAGGTAGATATTTTTAAAGAAAACAGGGAGTTCGTTTTCTATAAATTGCTCCCGCCTAAACACCAAAATACGGTTCATGGCACAGTCTTCAATAAAATAGCCAATCCCCCTTTTGTTAACTATAATTTCCCGTTGTTGAAGAAAATCGTAAGCCCGCTGTACCGTATTCGGATTAACTTCCATGTTGATCGCAAGATCTCTTGTGCTGATAAGTCTGTTCCCCATTTTCCATTTCTTCAATAAAATCTGATCGCAAACATATTCTGCTATTTGTATATAAATCGCCGGGTTTTCTTTAAAGTCCATTCTGTTGATTTAGAATTCTTTTTCACGCAAACGGATAAATGATAATCCCCAGATCAATATCGGGATAACGTATGCAAGACTATAGGAAAAAATGGAGGCCCACTGCTTAGGGGGCTCAATAGAGCCAACTTCATTTCCAATCTGGATGGTCACGTGGTCGAACGGCGCTGCATCATTGATGTTACCAAAGAAGAGGACGGCAATGAGCCAGTTCAATCCGAATCCGCCAATGCAAATCAGGCAAACGGTCAGCGCGGACTTAATGAACCCCACTTTGTTGAAGTATAAAGAGCCAAGCAACATGGATCCTGAAAGAAAAAACGAAAGTGAATATACTTTCCAGGTATTCCTACCATCAAAGGGGAAAACAAAGATAGATGCATATTGGGTTTTATACAAGGGATCCCTAGGGTTGAGACTGGACCTATAGGCAGAAATAAAACTGGCGTCCATCAGCCGAAAGAACACGAGGAAAGCCAGGGGGTATAATATACCTGCAATCAAAATGCCACAGAGCCATTTTTCAAGATGTGAGGCCGGGAGTGTGAGATAGGATAAGCCACTTGCATTCGTAGAAAAATAGGCAAATACAAAGGACGCCATAAAACAACCGCCTCCTGCGAAACCCCAAATAAAGGAAATGTTTTGTGCTGGCCCAAATCCTATAAATGTTTTGCAAAAAGCGTAAAGGATCAAGACCGAAACAAAAATAAGCACTGTAAAACCAAACATTTGAACCGGCCTTTCCAACAATGTTTTTTTTAAGAATAACAAAAACCTCTTTAAGCTAAATATATCGTTCATTGCTCGGGATTTTTTAGGCAAAGATTTCTTTTACTTTTATTGGATTCTCCGTGATTGCATTGAAGAGATGTTCCAGGTTTACTTTTGAATCCTCTCTATCCTTGTTCACTCCCACGATGGAAAATCCCTTCAGGTGTTGTTCGGCGTACAATATGTTCTCATCTGTTGAAAATTGACCGGCTGTCTTAAAACAAAGCTTTTCGGATATTTCAGTGATAGACGCATTCAGCAGAATTTCCCCATTATCCACGATGATTACGCGGTCAATTAAATTGTCGAGGTCACGTATTTGGTGTGTGGAGATGAAGATCGTTTTTCCCTGGTCAAATATAGACGATATCAGTTTCCTGAACTTGGCTTTGGATGGGATGTCCAGTCCATTCGTTGGCTCATCCAATAAAAGTATTTCGGTATTGCAGGCAAGGGCAAAAGCAATGATGAATTTTTTCTGCTGACCAAACGAAAACGTGTTTAGGCTGCCTTGGTCCCTCACGTCCAATTGATCCAAATAAGCTATGAATTGATCTTTGTCAAAATTGGGATAGAATGGAGAAAATAGGCTTTGATATCGTTTGATTGTTAGGCCAGGGACATGGACTTCTTCCGGTACCATATAAATCGTTTTCAAAAAGGACGGCTGCCGTTTCTTAGGGATAAAGCCGTTGACTGAAATATGTCCTTTCTTTGGGAAAAGCAAACCGGTCATGTTCTTTAGTAGAGTGGATTTCCCTGCGCCGTTTTTCCCGAGCAATCCGATGATGCTTCCCGGCGCCAGATTGAGGCTAAGACTATTATACAATAACTTTTTCTTGCGATATCCAAAGGAAAGGTTTTTGATTTGAATCATAGTAAGGTTAGTGTATTAGTGAAGTAATGCAGTAGCTAAGATAAGGAAAATATCTTAACCTAACTTCGTCAGATCCTGATATAAATTAATTTTTTTGTCACCCCCTTGTCTGGCGGCCGGCAAATAAGCGTTACCTGGTGTTATACCTGCAGCATGGCTGCGGGGAAGGCGAGACTGCATGGAAGAGTTGAAAGACAAATGTCTTTACCATATTGAGCGGCGGCATTTGATTCAATCAAAACAGCAATAGGCTTAGGGATACCTTTGCTCCAGCCTTATTTTTTCTATTAGGTATAGTTTTAGCTGGGCTCATTCTTCTCTGATCTTTCGGATTTTTTCCAATTCGATTACATCTACTTGATCTTTCGGCCGATTGACCACCTTTTTATTTTGAATGAGGTGATTAATGTGTAGAAAAGGAACATGAACTCCTTCTAAATCTGCAATCGAGGCCATGCTTAGACATTCTTCAAAAGAATACTGTTCCAATCCTTTCATTTCACTCATGATATCCAATTCGATGCCGCCAACAATACTGATAGAGGAGAAGCCTGGCATAAAAGGCATTGTTTCAAGCGGAGGAAAATCGCCATAGCCTAATATTCTGAATGCCGCTCTAAGATTTTTCCTGTTTTCCGGAGTATCCTGCAACCACATATCTAAATCATCCGTATTTCTATTGAAACCGTGAAATCTGGTCGCAAAACCACCAACCATAATATACCTTACATTATTCTCATTTAGAGCTCGCCAGAAATTAATGAGCTCTGCGTCCAAAACATCCATATTATTTATTTATGGATAACTTTTGCCTTTTTAAATAAGCTGTTTACCTGCAGCATTTGCGTAAAAAGATGCAGCTTTTCCAAGTCGGAACGATTGATGTTATCAATAAGACGCTGTTCTTCTGAGCGGTTATTCAGCGTAGCTGGCGAATCGCTTTTTTTTATGTTTTTTTGTTCAGCAGCCATTTGCTATTAAATTGTAGTGCAATTTAACAAATTTACGGTAGCTTTTAAACAGATTGATGACGATAATTTATTATCAAATATTTGATAATCATTTAGATGGATTGCTCAGTGGATGGGTTAGTTTTGCGGGCTTTTTTTATTACTCTTTCGAATAGCGAAGCAAAACAGCCCCTGATTTAAAAGTCTTTGTCTCAAGTAGTTTTAATTGTAATTTCTCCTGCAGGCTGATTCCCTCCATTAACCGTCTTCCGTCTCCTGCGACTATGGGATGAATTAAGATGCAATATTCATCCACCAGACCAAGCTGTATCAGCTGCGAGGGGATATCTACACCACCGGTAAGCAGGGGTTTACCTGGCTGCTGTTTCAATTTTAATATTTCGTCTTTAAGGTTCGAACGAATAATTTCAATGTTCTGACCTTCGGCATTGTCCAATGTTCGTGAAATAACAATCATCTTGTTGACGGCGACAAATGCCTGGGCATACTTGTAGCCAGCGCCTGACTTGTCGGGCGGGTTCTTTGCAAAGTCGGGCCAGAAAGGGACCATCAATTGATACGTTTTCCGTCCGTAGACAAACGCGCCGGCATCCTGCACAAGACGGATGTAATAATCATACAATTCATCGTCCGGGATACCACCTTTTGTATGGTCGCAGCACCCATCGAGGGTAAGGTTGATTGCGTAGATTAGATGTCTCATTTTCAGGATTTATGATTATAAAGATAAAAACCGCTTCGCATAGGCCTGTTTACTTCTGGCGGTGATCCCATTGCCTGAAAATAAACCGCAAAGCGTCATAATAGGCTTTTATGGGTTCCGTCATATGAGTGTCTTCGGGATAGTGAACATACTTATGGTCTAAACCCTTTATCTTTCTATGGGTTATTATAGAGTCGAATTTTAAAAGATTCGTATGGAAGGTAGGGTCGTCCGGCATTCCTTCGTTCGCATCACTGTAAAAGATCATTTTATTAATAATCCGACCATTTTTTAGCTTTTCATCAGCGAGGCGAAGTAAATACCCTTTATCCCACCAAAAGGATGGGCTTATGGCTATATAAGCACCAAAGATATCCGGCTTCGTTAACAGGCAATTGATCGTGGTGATACCGCCGAATGAATGTCCCGCAAAAATTTTAAAGGGTTGTGTTTTGTAGTGCGTGTCAATATAAGGTATCAGCTCAGCATCTATGAACTGCAAAAAATTATTGCCGCCGCCGCTTGACTTATACCGGGAGTTTGAACTGGTATCAGGCTTTCCTTCATAATCAAAAATACTATGGCTTGGGGTAAGATCCCTTGTGCGGTTTGTATTAGGGATGCCGACTATAATCATTTCGGGCACAACATTTACATCCCAACGGCTAAGATACCGGCAATATTCTGCGATCAGGCTAAAGTGATTGTCCCCGTCAAGTACGTATAACACCGGGTAACGCTTATTGGGCAACAAGGTATCTGTTGGCGGTACATAAATATAAACTTTCCGGTCTTCACCCAAGACTTTAGACGAAAGTTTGATGATATCTGCCGATATGGGTTTAAATGCCGGGTCGGTTTGGGCAAATAAGCCTTTGGGAATTAACAGGATAAAAAAAACATATACTATGGTATCTCTAAAATGACGCTTTAAGTAGCTGTTGTAATTCATACGAATCAAGGGTTAACTCATTTTGATAAGTGTATGTAATAACCGGCTGATTAGTCAAAGATATACAAATACATTTTTTGCAACCGATTACATTTTCGATTTTTATCGTATTTTGCAATCATAACGATTGTGAGATACTCTCTTTCAATATTATTCCTGATCGGATGGTGGCAAGTCTCGAAGGCTCAGCCGGATGAATTGAATTTTATCAATTTCAGCAGCAAGAATGGGCTCTCTTCCAATACTGTCAATTGTATATTAAAGGACAGACTGGGCTACATGTGGTTTGCTACCGAAGACGGACTGAACAGGTTCGATGGCAGCAATTTCCGGGTATATAATCATAATATTCTGGATACTAATAGTATTGCTACGAATCAAATACGGATACTATTTGAAGATCCGCAAGGCCGTCTGTGGGTAGGGACTAACACGACACTGTCGCTGTACGACAGCAAGAGGGATTGCTTTCACAACTATGATATCGCAAACGGAACAGCTGTTCGTACTATCTGTTCAGACGGCAATGGCCGTCTCTGGTTAGGCAGCTATGCGGGGCTCATTCTTTACGATCCTGCCAGCCATCATGCAAAATACTATACGGGTGATTCTGCCAGATCCAATTGGCTGTTGTCGAATACGGTCACCTGTGTTTTCCGGGATAGTAAACAGAGATTATGGGTGGGGACGAACAAAGGTCTGTACCTCTACCAGCCCGGCACAGATGACTTTTTGCGTTTTAATAAGGGAACAGATCCTGAACTGTTGGGCGACAGCGTGGTCAGGACCATCGCCGAGGACAGGGACGGACGTTTGTGGTTCGGCACCAATAACGGCGGGCTCAATATGCTTGCGGCAGATGGCAGGCATCTTAGAAATTTCAAGGCCGGTAAAACGGACATAAACACCCTGAGCAGCGATCTCATCCACAGCGTGGTAGCTGATAGCACGGGTAAGGTGTGGATCGGGACAGAGGAAGGGTTGAACATTTTTGATCCGCAAACAGACATTGTACAGCGGGTGACGGAAGATGCAAGGAATAAATACAGCTTCAAAGGGCACTCGGCGCGGAGCATATTTATCGATGGGAATGGTATTTATTGGGTCGGCACCAACCAGGACGGAATAAATAAATATGACAGGAACCTTGCTTTCTTCAATCTTGTCCAATACAACCCCTTTGATCCTCATGGACTCACCTCACCCAAAATAAATTCTTTTGCCGAAGGTCCCGGCGGGCAGATATATGTAGGCACCGACGGCGGCGGATTGAACGTCTTCGATCGAAGAACGGGATGGTGCCGGCACCTTGAGGTAGGGGAAGGAAATAAAAACCAGGGATTGATCATACTTTCACTCGAGCGCAGAGGCAACGAGATCTGGATCGGGACTTTTCACCAGGGACTCTATGTGCTGGATACCCGGAACGGGATGGTCAGACATTATCAACTGGGAAAGGGTATAAAAGACCTTCCGCACAACGATATTTTTTGTATCAAAAAGGACAGACAGGGCAATATGTGGCTCGGCACGAATGGAAAGGGGGTTTGCATGTACGATCCGGGATCGGGTATTTTTCACCGCTTCTGCGATGTTATCGCAGATGGTACCGGGAGCAAGCTGCTTTCAAAAGGGTTCATCCGGGCCATCGAGGAGGATAGTACGGGTAATATAGTGATTGGCACAATAGGCTCCGGCATTGCTTTGTATAATCCTGTGCAGCGTAGCTGCCGCCAGTTCAACCGGGCCAATACTGGTCTGCCGCTGGATGACGCGACAACGCTTCATGTAGATAGTAAAGGGATCATATGGGCTGGTACGCCCAGCGCCGGTCTGTGTCAACTAGACTATAACCGCAAGCGGTTTGTCAACTATTCAGAGCAGCAGGGATTGGCCAACGTAGTCGTCTACAAGATACTTGAGGATGAGGCGGAGAGATTATGGGTCAGCACTAATAAGGGCGTCAGCTGTCTGGACCCTGTAACGTCGATCTTTAAGAACTATACATCTGAGAATGGCTTGCAGCAAAGCTCCTTCAGTCCCGGCGCCGGATTAAGGGAATCCTCCGGGCGGCTGTTCTTCGGCGGAATAGAAGGCTTTAATTATTTTCAGCCAACTGACCTGAAGGATAATAAAAATGTTCCTGTGGTGGTGTTTACCAACCTGAAAATAGGTGGCCGTAATGTAATTCCAGGAGGCGAGATCAGGCTTGACTACAAGCAGAATTTCTCGGTCGAGTTTACTACGCTGGACTATACGACGCCGGGAGAAAGCCGCTTTATGTATCAACTGGAGGGGTTTGACAAGTCCTGGAATGACATAGGGACTTCCAGGGTGGCTGTATTTACCAATCTATACCCCCGGAACTACTTACTGAAAGTAAGGGCCAAAAATTCAAATGGAGCATGGATAACAAAACCCGCCACGATAAGGATTTATGTAAAACCTCCTTTTTGGCTCACAGGATACGCCTATGTGTTTTATATGCTTATTGCAGGCGTGATACTCTGGGCCATCCGGTACCGTGCCATTCGGAAACTTAAAAACAGGTTTGCACTGGAACAGGAAAGGCTTCGGATGAAGCAACTGATCGAGCAGGAGAGGATGGAAGCAGAGCGTTTACATGAGTTTGACCAGTTGAAGATCAAATTCCTGACAAACCTGAGCCACGAGTTCAGGACTCCCATATCGCTGATCACGGGGCCCATCGACAAATTGCAGGCAACAGAGGCGGATCCGGACAAGCAGGGACAGTTGAACATGGTGAAACGTAATGCAAGGAGACTGTTGAACCTGGTGAACCAGCTGCTTGACTTTCGCAAGCTTGTCGACCAGGAGCTGAAGCTCAATTGCACAGAGGGCGATATTATACATTTTTTAAGGGAGGCGGCAGAATCCTTCAGGGACATAGCCGAGCGCAAGCAGATAGTTTTTACTTACAAGGCAGGGCTTAACCATTTCTATACGTTATTTGACAGGGATAAGATCGAGCGGGTATTGTTTAATTTGCTGGGGAATGCATTCAAATTCACGGGAAAGGATGGCAAGATCTCTTTGGAGATAAAACAAGCGCATCCTTCGAAAGAATTCCTGATCATTATTTCCGACACAGGATGCGGGATCTCCGCCGATGATCAACGCCGGATTTTCGATCGCTTTTTTCAGGGGAATGCCCATGCCGGGGTCATCAATAAAGGCAGCGGGATCGGGCTGTCCATTACCAAAGATTTTATACGGTTACATGGCGGTACGATCTCCGTGGAAAGCGCACCGGGCAAAGGCAGCGTATTTACCGTCAGTCTCCCATTGGAAAATATCCCAGGCTCGGTAAATGAGATCGTGCCTGACGAAAATACACTCAAAAATGAAATCGCCGGATCGACAGCTGTCCCGGCAAAAGTACCTGCCACCGACATGCTGACGGTGCTGTTGGTGGAAGACAATGAAGATTTCCGCAGCTATCTGAAAGACAATCTGAAGTATTATTATAAGATCATTGAAGCGGGCGACGGCAGGGAGGGATGGCAAAAAGCGATCTCCCGTCACCCGGACGTTATAGTGAGCGATATCAGCATGCCCGATATGGACGGGATCGAGTTAAGCCGGAAAATAAGATCGGAAAAGCGGACCAGCCACATACCCGTCATCCTGTTGACAGCGCTGACCGGAGAGGCCTACCAGCTCAAAGGGCTTGAGACGGGGGCCAGCGATTACCTGACGAAACCATTTAGTTTCGAAATATTGAATATCAAGATAAGGAACCTGGTTACGCTCAATCAACAGCTTAAGCAGACTTATACCAGGAGATTGAATATCGAAACACCTGTCAACGAGGTGGAGTCGGAGGATGAGAGATTGATACTGTCCGTTACGCAGTATATCGAATCGAATCTGGACAGTGCGACCCTTTCGGTGGAAGATCTGTGCAGGCATGTTTATATGAGCCATGCCTCGCTCTACAGAAAAATCGTTGATCTTACGGGGGAAACGCCTGTGGAATTCATCCGGTCTATAAAGCTGAATAAGGCCGCCGATCTGTTGGAGAGAAGCAATATGAAAATTTCGGAAATAGGTTACGCCGTCGGGTTTACCACGCCCAATTACTTCACCAGGGCATTTAAAGCAAAATTCAATGTTTCTCCTTCCGAATTTGTTTCACTGAAGCGGAAACAAGTAAGTTAAGCGTACGGAAGCGGCTTTTGCGACCGAAATGAAACATCCGGGATAGAAAATTATCAAAAAGTAGCAGCCTGCCAGACTTTTCCCCTTCAATTTTACTATCTGGGCACGAACAATGCAATCACCGGATAGTCAAAAAGACATAACTATTTATGACCTGGCTGCCAGGCTTGGCTTGTCCATCGCCACGATAAGCCGCGCGCTGAATGGCGAAGCCTCTGTAAGTCCACGGACGAAAAAGCGTGTATTTGAGATGGCAGCCAGCCTGGGCTATCGAATGAACGATAGCGCCAGAATGCTACGCAGCGGTCGCAGTAATACCATTGGATGCATCGTTCCACAACTAAATACGCATAGGATGTCCGCTATCGTCTCCGCCATGGAGGAAACCGCACGGCAGCAAGCGTATTGTCTGCTGGTTATGCAATCACTGGGTTCCAAAGAAATAGAAGCGATCTGTGCTAACCTCCTTTTTAATAAAAGAGTGGATGCCCTGATGGTGGTTCCGTCAGAAAAAACTGCCGGAAACATGCAGCATTTTGACCCCTTTCTGAAAAGAGATATACCTGTCATCCTTATTGACAGCGGAGAAGAGAAGCATCCTTTTGTCAACATATCTACCGATAACCATAAGGCAGGTTACGACATGACGCGGCACCTGCTCGTGAGGGGCTGCAGACAGATCGTACATATTACTTCCAGTGGTTCCCTGCCGGTATATGCCGGGTTATGCGCCGGCTACAGACAGGCAATGACGGAATCCGGCATTCCAGTAAAGGACCATCATATTATCCCCTGTGCCCTGACCCGGGAAGATGGAATACATACTATAAGGACAATTTGGCAGCAACGGAAAAAGCCAGACGCCATATTCGCAGCAAGCGATGAATGTGCAGCGGGATGTATCTCTGCGCTAAAAGAAAAAGGCATTTGTATACCGGGGGAGATAGCTGTTGCAGGGTTTGGTAATGATCCGGTTTCTTTGATGACAGAACCACCGCTTACGACCATCGACTATCCGGGACATCACATCGGCAAGGCGGCCGTCCATCAAATGATGGATCGGCTGCAAGAAAAGACCTCCAGCAGAACGGTGGCGGCTATTGTTCTCAGGAGCGGGCTTATTATACGGAAGTCAACCTTAATTTGTTGATCCTCAATCAAAAATTTAATCCTGGTATGGGCTGTTGACGAATTTGTGCTATGAATTGCCCGATTGCGGCAAGTGCAAAAAAAGGGCTGCCGGTAGTTTTGCGTGTAATATTTAAAACCAAAGCTTATGACGATTGCAAAACGTGTGAACATACTTCTCATCCCGCTGCTGTTTTTGCTCCCTGTACTGACAAGCGCCCAGAGCACCGTGACGGTGAAAGGGCGTGTGCTCAACGAATTTAACGGGCCGGTGGCAGGCGCTACTGTTGCGCTAAAGGAAGGCAAGGGAGGGGTCACTACCGATACCGCTGGTTATTTTTCCATTTCCGTACCGCGGGGTTCCATCCTGGTCGTATCTTATGTTGGCTATGCAGCAAAGGAAGTTAAAGCCCGGTCAGGCAGCATGGACATATTGCTGCAACCCGGCAAGAACGATCTCAACGAGGTCGTTGTCATCGGTTACGGCACGCAGCAAAGGAAAGACGTCACCGGTGCGGTGGCCACCATCAGCGGTGATAAGGTAAATGAGGTTCCGGCAGTGGACATCTCCCGGGCCCTCCAGGGCCGTATTGCGGGCGTCCAAATGCAGCAGACGTCCTCAAAACCGGGTTCAGGAATGCAGATCCGCATCAGGGGTACGCGTTCGCTCAACGCCACCAATGATCCGTTGGTAGTCCTGGATGGCATACCATTTATTGGAACCCTGAATGATATCAGTCCCACCGAGATCAAAAGTATCGATATTTTAAAAGATGCCTCCGCAACAGCCATTTATGGTTCCCGGGGCGCTAATGGTGTGATATTGATCACGACAAACAAAGGTTCGGCCGGTCAAAAAGCGCATATCAGCTATAATGGATATGCCGGTCTTAAAAAGATCTGGGGCGAATATCCCATGATGAATGGACCTGAATTTGCTGCCCTCCGCAAGGCGAACAACGCGACGCCGGGGGCTTCCATCCGCAATAATACGCTGGATGAGAACGATAGCGTAAATACCGACTGGCAAAAGCTGCTGTACCGGACCGGATACGTCACCAACCAGGACCTGAGCGTTTCCGGCGGTTCGGAAAAAGGCAGCTATAGCATCGGGTTTACCTATTTCAAGGACCAGGGGGTCATCCCGTTGCAATATTATGAGCGATATAGCATCCGCACAGCCCTCGAACAAAAGATCGGCAGTCTTTTCCGTGTTGGCCTGGTGACGAACAATTATTATGTAAATAATCACGACCAGAACCTGGGACCCTATGCCAACCTGAACCTGACGCCCATCGCCAGTCCGCGTAATCCCGATGGCAGCTGGAAGCAGACGGTGACGTTGAACACCACGGGACCGAATTGGGCATATACGCGGCATGCCCTCGATGCGCTGGGGGATCAATACATCGATCTTGACAGAGCCTATACAACCAATAACTCCATCTTCGGCGAGATCAGGATCCCGGGAGTGGAAGGGCTGAAGTACCGGGTCAACGTGGGGTTGTATTTGCACCAGGATGACTATGGTACCTATACTGGAACAGGCGTTTTCAGCGGCGTGGCGACAAACCCATCCAGCGCCTCGGACAGCAACATGAAACAGATAGATTATACCATCGAGCACCTGCTGACCTATGACCGGACCTTTGGAAAGCACAATATCAGCGCGGTGGCTTTGTATTCCGTAGAGCAAAATACGAAATGGTCTTCGGCGGCTTCAGCCAATCACCTGCCTTCCGATGCTTTCCAGTTCTATAATTTATCATATGTGCTGGCTGATCAGAACGGGACGTCCACCGTCGGCAACGGCACTTATGCCCAGTATGGCTTATTATCCTATATGGGACGTCTGATCTATACATACAATGACCGCTATATTATAAGCGCCGCCTTCCGCTCGGACGCTTCTTCCGTACTGGCGCCCGGGCATCAGTACCATTCTTATCCGGCCGTCTCCGTGGGATGGAATATAAAGAACGAGCGGTTTATGGACAGGGTTTCGTTTGTAGATGCGCTTAAGCTGCGGGCAGGGTATGGACAAACGTCGAATCAGGCGATCAACCCCTACCAGACGCTCGGCGCATTGAAGACCAGTCCGTATAATTTCGGGCCCTCCGGATATGCGATGGGTTATTATGTCAACCAACTGCCCAATCCTACACTGGGCTGGGAGTTTTCCAAAACCTGGAACTACGGTGTCGATTTTTCCTTGTTGAAGAACCGTCTCACCGGTACCATCGATTATTACGCTGTAAACACCAGCAATGTGCTCCTGAGCGTCGGCCTTCCCACTACGTCGGGCGTCAGCAGCTATACCGCCAATATAGGCGCGACGCAGAACAAGGGTATAGAGCTTTCGCTGAACGGGGTTATCCTGGACAATCATAATGGATGGACCTGGGAGGTGGGCGTCAACGTCTATCGCAACCGCAACAAGCTCGTGAGCCTGTACTCGGGTCAGCCTTATGACAAAGGCAACCAATGGTTCCCGGGGCATCCCATCGATGTGGTTTACGACTACAAAAGGATAGGGCTGATGACCTATGCGGACAGCGCCAGCGGGTATCTGAAAGCCGCCTATCCCGGCGGAAATGTGGGGATGATCAAGGTTGCTTATAACGGGAACGATACGTCCCTTCATTTTGTCAATGGTGTACCCAACCGGAAAAATCAGGCCGGAACTAATTTAAATAATGATGACCGTCAGATCTATGACATGCAGCCCGAATTTGAAGGCGGCTTCAACACACGCGTGGCCTACAAAGGCTTCGAGCTGGGCATAACAGGTGTATTCAGGAGTGGCGGTACGCTTATCAGTACGCTGTATTCCTCGGCAGGCTATCTGAATAACCTCAATTCCCGGTCGGGTAATAATGTAAAGGTGGATTACTGGACGCCGACCAATAACCATGCAAGCGACTTCAATACGTTCGCTCCCAGACCAG
The DNA here is from genome assembly GCA_017307755.1 of Chitinophagaceae bacterium. Lineage (GTDB taxonomy): Bacteria > Bacteroidota > Bacteroidia > Chitinophagales > Chitinophagaceae > Puia. The sequence continues at coordinate 20,030 of JAFKGQ010000021.1, forward strand.
GCGGCGCCGGAGGCGACAATCCGGCCTGGGGAACCACGATGGGCTATTTCAGCGCCACGTACCTGAAGGTCCGCACGATGACGCTGGGCTATAATTTCACCCAGCGATGGCTGAAGGCGGCCAGCATACAGAGAATGCGCGTTTATTGCACGGTAGAGAATCCGTTCGTGTTCTTCTCGCCTTACACGAAGATGTCCCATATGGACCCGGAGACTAACTCTTATGGCGATCAGAACTCGGCAACACCTGCGACACAGCACCGTATCCTGACCATCGGCACGAACACGCCTTCCACACGAAATTTCATTTTCGGCTTAAATGTAACTTTTTAAAAAAGACACCATATGAACCGTTTACTTATAAATATATTCAGGGCTGTACCGGCATTGTTCCTAATGGCGGGATGCCAGAAAGTATTGAAAGAAACACCGCGGAGCACGTTTACGCCACAATATTTTCAAACCCAGAACGGTGTTTTAGGCGGCCTCACCGCCTTATATGCGCACCTGCGCAATATTTATGGGAATGCCTATTACTGGAATATGTGTCAATGCGGCACGGATGAGACAACATGGGGACAGAGCGGTGGCAGCGGCAGCAATTTCCAGGCGCAGGACTATTCCGTGCCTGGGGTCCATCCGACGCCTACCCTGAGCGATGCCGGCCAGCTTTGGGGTAACACCTACCCCTATATCAATACGGCCAGCGGAGTGATCCAATATGCAGCTACAGCGGGTGTGGCGAAGTCATATATAGCAGAGGCAAGATTTTTCCGGGCATTCGACTATTTTTTGCTGGTACAGACTTTTGGAGGGGTGCCACTGGATCTGGGTTCAGGCAGACTGCAGTTCAATACGTCTACCATCAGGACTTCGAAGCGCGATTCGGTGTCTATCGTTTATACAAAGGCTATTTTCCCCGACCTGGTTGCGGCCGTGGCGGATCTGCCATCCACCCGGCGGGTAATGGGCGCAGTGACAAAACAGGTAGCCCAGCTGTTCTTAGCCAAGGCTTATCTTACCTATGGTTGGTGGCTTCAGAATCCCAACAGCATTCCTTCGTATCCTGTGGAAGCCGGAAGTCCAAGGACGGACCCGGACGGGCATGATCCGGCCTGGTATTTCCAGCAGGCATATGATATTTCGGTAAATGCCATTCAAAATCCGGGGATCTATGGTCTGCAGCCTACGTATTATGATGTAAACGTGGCTACAAATGATTATAACAACGAGTGTATGTTATTTTCCGATCATACGCAGTCAAGCGCGCAGTACAATGTCAGCAGTCTTACGTATGGCGCCGGCGGTACGCCGGATAACTGGTCGAGCTGGTTCCAGACCTGGGCTTATCCAACTATCACAAGCTCTACCTCGCCGGCGTCCTGGACTTCGACAACACCGGTGAGCCGTGCCTCCGAGCAATGGGGGGGGCGACCCTGGGTGCGCAATGCGCCCACCATAGAGGTATTTACGAAGACCTTTGCAGATAAGACGAACGATTCCCGTTACGACGGTACATTTACTACCGTCTATCGTTGCAATATAAAGGAAGCCGGTCTTCCATATACGACGCTGTATAATGCCAATTTTTTGCCGATCACGGAAGGCAGTCCGGTCCTGACCTTTTTACCCGACGACGTTCCGGGGATCGACTATTCCAATTCCGTTTACAAGAGCAGCGTAGGGGCAGGCGTGTTGCCGGGCCGTGCTGATTTTGTCATCTCTCCGAGCGCTTATAACCGTATAGCGTATCCGGGTATCTGGAAGCTGGGACCTTACCGGACTGACAATAACGGTGGTCTGGGTAGTCCTAATGCCGGCAGCACGCGACCGTACACCGGCGCCAAATTCTCGGAACTATACTTTATTGCCGCGGAGGCAGCCGTTAAAGGGGCAACTACCGTCGCCGGATATGATGCCCTGTCCCTGATCAATGTTATCCGCGCACGCGCCGGCAAATGGAAGTACAGCAATGCCAGCCGTGCTGCCTATGTGGCGGACTTCAGTGCTGCGATGACCGCGGCAACGCCGGCCACCATCACTATTGGGTATATTCTTGCAGAGCGTTCCAGGGAGTATTACGGAGAAGGCTATCGGTTTTACGACCTGGTGCGGACGCAACGATTCGGATTGGATAACCAGGAAGGCTACAATTATGCTACCTATACCGTGGGAGGAATTGCTTTTGGCGATCATACGCCTCAAACGAACGTCCGTACGATCACCCCACAGCTATACCTGCAACCTATTCCGCAAGGGCAGATCGATGCGATGGCTACTTCAGACGCAGAGAAAAAGGCATATCAAAATCCGGGGTATTAACGCCCAGCCGCTTAAAAAGTATTTTATTATGGTCCGATACTCGACAGCAATATTCCTGGTGATGACAGGGATGAGCATTTTTCACCGCCTGCCCGCGCAGAACCCCATTATTACCACACAGTATACCGCGGATCCTACAGCAAGGGTATTCAACGGGAAGATATATCTGTATCCGTCCCATGATATCCTTGCCGCACCGGGAAAGGGCAGGGTCGGCTGGTTCTGCATGGAAGATTATCATGTGTTCTCTTCCTCCGACCTCACCGATTGGACGGATCATGGGGTTATCGTAAGCCAGGACAAAGTTCCCTGGGTCAGGCCGGACAGCTATAGCATGTGGGCGCCCGATTGCATCTGCCGCAATGGAAAATATTATTTTTATTTTCCCTCTTCGCCCCGGGACTCGACCTATGGAAGAGGATTTGTCATAGGGGTGGCGATTGCAGACAGGCCTGAGGGGCCCTTTGTGCCTCAGCCGGAGCCGATGAAGAATGTCCATGGCATTGATCCCAATGTATTTATCGACAGGGACGGACAGGCCTACCTGTACTGGGCCCAGGGAAACATCTATGCCGCCAGGCTGAAGGACAATATGGTGGAGCTGGCATCAGCGCCTGTCATCCTGCAGGAGCTGCCGGCGAAAGGTCTAAAAGAGGGCCCTTTCCTGTTCGAACGTAATGGAATTTACTATCTCACCTATCCGCATGTACAGAACAAGACCGAGTGCCTGGAATATGCCACCAGCGATAACCCGATGGGGCCGTTCGCTGTAAAAGGGGTCATCATGGATGAATCGCCCACCGGCTGTTGGACCAATCATCAGTCGATCGTACTGTTCAAAGACCAATGGTACCTGTTCTATCATCACAATGATCTGTCGCCGCATTTCGATAAAGCCAGGTCTGTGCGCATCGACAGCCTGTTCTTCAATAGCGATGGAACGATCCAAAAAGTAATTCCCACTTTAAGGGGCGCAGGCGTCACCGATGCGACCCATATGATCCAACCGGACAGGTACAGTAATATCAGCACGGCCGGTACTTCCATTGGTTTCCTGGATACATTGCATCCCTTCGAAGGATGGAAGACGGCATTGGAAAGAGGCGGCGCCTGGGTGCAATACAATAGTGTCGATCTTGGCAGCCGCCCGTTGCGGTCCGTGTCGTTGCGCTTGTCCACACGTGCCGGGGGCGTCCTGCAGGTGCGGGCCGATGCGCTTGATGGTCCGTTGATAGCAGATATACAGGTTTCCCCGACGGTTACTGAGTGGAAGATTGTCACAAGTACTTTGAAGACGAACCTTTCCGGTGTACACAACTTATTTGTAGCTTCAAAGGATGATAGACCGGTGGAAATAGACTGGCTTCGTTTTGAATAAATAATTCCTGTAATGAAAAAGATCCTTACCTGCCTGATCATATGTTGTACCGTGCTGCGGATCCGTGCGGAAAACGGACATGAGCTATGGCTGCGTCCCCGCACTGCTCTGCCCGTCCGGGTGATCTGTGAACGAAGCTCGCCTGCTCTTGCTATCGCCCGCAGGGAATTGGAGGACGGATGGGTCGGAAAAGCAGACGCTTCCGTCGTGCTGGCATTTACAAAAGACCGGGCCATTAAAGGAGATGGCTTCAGGCTCGGCCAGCGTGGGATCGAAGCGAAGACTGATGCCGGCATCCTGTACGGCGTATATGAGCTGCTGCGCCGCCAGCAAACAGGACTGCCGATAAGCGAGGAAGTCTGTAACCCGTCTTACGAACGCCGCATTTTAGACCATTGGGATAACCCTGATGGTTCCATTGAAAGAGGATATGCGGGCGGCTCCATCTTCTGGCGCAAGTCAAACCCCTTTGCCATCACGGATGGCGATAAGGTTCTCTGGCAGCAATATGCCCGTGCGGATGCCTCCGTCGGTATCAACGGAGCGGTGTTGAACAATGTCAACGCTTCTCCGCTCATCCTCTCCACCGATTACCTCGCCCGCGTAAAAGCCATCGCGGACATCCTACGTCCTTATGGCATCAGGACATACCTCTCCGTCAGGTTCTCATCCCCGGTGCAGATCGGCGGCCTGACTACCGCCGACCCATTGGACCCGGGCGTTGAAAATTGGTGGAAAGAAAAAATAAAAGATATCTATCAGCTCATTCCTGACTTCGGCGGTTTCCTGGTAAAAGCTAACAGTGAAGGACAGCCGGGTCCGCAGGATTACGGCCGCAGTCACGCGGATGGCGCCAATATGATGGCCGACGCCATCAGGCCCTTTGGAGGCATCATCATGTGGCGGGCTTTTGTTTATAAGGCTTCCGACAAGGACCGCGCCAAACAGGCCTATGCGGAATTTACCCCCCTCGACGGCCAATTCCGGGATAACGTGATCATACAGGTGAAGAACGGCCCGGTGGATTTCCAGCCCCGTGAGCCGTTCAGCCCTCTTTTCGGCGCTATGAAAAAGACGGACGTCATGCCCGAGTTCCAGGTGACGCAGGAATATCTCGGACAGGCAGTGCACCTTGTATTTCTCGCCCCCATGTGGGAAGAGTGCCTGAAGAGCGATACCTGGCAGGGAGGTCCCGGCAGCACCGTCGCCCATTGTACGGACGGCAGCCTGTATCCTCAACGGTATACAGCCATCGCGGGCGTCGCCAACATCGGGCTTGACTCCAACTGGTGCGGCCATCCCTTTGCGCAGGCCAACTGGTATGCCTTTGGGCGGCTGGCATGGAATAACCGGCTGACAAGCGGGCAGATCGCGGACGAATGGCTGCGGCTGACCTTTTACCCCATACAGCGGCAGCGGAAAGAACCGGCTGGTTACCAGGCAGACTGGGAAACGCATTTCCTGCAGCCCGTCAGGGAAATGATGCTCCGGAGCCGCGAAGCGGCCGTCAACTATATGATGCCGCTGGGCCTGCATCATTTATTCTCTGCTAATGAACACTATGGACCTGGTCCCTGGTGGGCGCCCCAAAAAGTACGGCCGGACTGGACGCCTCCTTATTACCATAAGGCCGACACCGGCGGCATCGGTTTCGATCGCACAAACACTGGCTCCGATGCGGTCAGCCAGTACCATGAGCCTCTGCGTTCTCAGTTCAACAGTCTGTTTACCTGCCCTGATATGTACCTGTTGTGGTTCCATCATCTGCCCTGGAGCTATCGTATGCGCAGCGGTCGTACGCTATGGCAGGAGCTTTGTTATCATTATGAGGAAGGTGTGCGGCAGGTGCGGGAATTTCAAAACATTTGGGATAAGGTCCGGCCTTATGTGGACGATGAGCGATTTGTGCTGGTACAAAGCAAGCTCCGCAGTCAAAGCAGCAACGCACAGCTTTGGAAAGATGCATGCCTGCAATATTTCGGGCAATTCAGCCGGCAGCCGATACCTCCGGATATCGAACGGCCTGTGCATGACCTGGATGATATCATTCGTGATGACACGATGAGACGATAAAGAATATCACATGAAAAAACTATCGACTATCGCTGCCGGAACTTTGGCCATTATTCTGTTCATTGCGCACGGCTTATCCGCATCCGCGCAGATCAGGCTGCCGCGTCTTGTCAGGGACAGCATGGTCCTTCAGCGTGATGCCTATATCAATGTCTGGGGATGGGCATCCGGGCGGGAAAGGATCAGCCTGCAATTCAACGGACATTCTTACCGGACGACCGCGGACAGCAAGGGCAACTGGCTTATCCGGCTGGCCCCTGCGCGCGCAGGCGGTCCCTATACCATGAACATCAGCGGCAGGAATAAGATCACGCTCCACGATATACTGGTAGGGGATGTATGGTTATGCTCGGGCCAGTCCAATATGGTGCACCAAATGAAATTGCATAGCGTCCGTTACCAGGATGAGATCGATCGCGCCAACTACCCGGAGATAAGACAATTCTGGATACCCACGCTTACGGACCTGCGGGGGCCCCGTAACGACCTGCCGGAAGGCACATGGAGATCCGCCAACCCCGTGGATGTGCTGGAATTTTCGGCGGTAGCCTACTTCTTTGCAAAGGATATCCATGAGAGATATCATATCCCTATCGGCCTGATCAACGCCAGTGTGGGAGGCTCTCCCATCGAGGCATGGACCAGCGAAGAAGGGCTTGAAGCATTCCCTGACCTGGAGAAGGCCGTGCAAAGGAATAAGGATACCTCGTATGTCAATAGCTTTAGACATAGCAACGCCGGCGACCATATGTTTCGGGACAAGGACAAAGGCCTGTCCGGCCCCATTCCCTGGTATGATCCGGATTATGTTCCAAAAGGGTGGAGACAGATCGCTATTCCCGGCTATTGGGAAGACCAGGGGATAAAGGACCTGGATGGTTCTGTCTGGTACAGGAAAGAGATCGATGTTCCCGCTTCCATGGCAGGACGGCCGGCCAAAGTTTTCCTGGGGCGCATCGTAGACGAGGATTTCCTGTACATCAATGGCCGGCTGGTCGGCAACACTACTTACATGTATCCTCAAAGGCGGTATGCTGTCCCTGCCGGATTGTTAAAGCCCGGAAAGAATCTGATCGTCGTCCGCGTCATTAATCATTTTGGCAAGGGCGGTTTTGTCCCCGACAAACCCTATTCTCTCATTGCAGGAGACGATACCATCGATCTGAAAGGCTACTGGCAGTATAAGGTGGGAGAAGTATTTGCGTCGCACCGAAGTTTTGGCGGCGCAGGCAGTTTCACAGCACAGAACCAGCCGGCTGCCCTGTACAATGCTATGCTGGCTCCGCTGACCGTGTACACGATAAAAGGTTTCCTGTGGTACCAGGGTGAAGCCAACACGGGGCGGGCTGCTGAATATGCCAGGTTGCAGCCCGCCATGATCGCGGATTGGCGGAGTAAGTGGAAAGAGGGGGATATTCCCTTCCTTTTCGTACAGCTGCCGGGATTTGGAGACTACAGCTATCTGCCTTCGGAAAGCGCGTGGGCCGGGCTGAGAGAAGCCCAGGCAAAGTCACTCTCAGTACCCAACACGGCTATGGCGGCAGCCATCGATCTCGGCGAATGGAACGATCTGCATCCAGATAGGAAAAAAGAGGTAGGGGACAGGTTGGCGCTGGCCGCCTGCAAGATGGCTTACGGCGGGAATGTTGTTGGTTCCGGCCCAATCTGCCGGTCATTTACCACGGAGGAGCATAAAATAATCCTTCGGTTCGACGATACGGGCAGCGGTCTTGTCACCAATGACGGCGAAGACCCGCAGGAGTTCGCCATAGCAGGAGCCGATAAAAGATTTGTTTGGGCCAATGCAAGGATCGAAGACGGCAAAGTAATAGTATGGAGCGACGAAGTGAAGGATCCAAAATATGTCCGGTACGCATGGGCGGATGATCCCGTCAATCCCAACCTGTATAATAAGGAAGGGTTGCCGGCCGCACCTTTCAGGATAGGGGAGTAACATATCTTCGGAGAAAGAAAAATTTATGCAATCGATTGCAAATTCTGAAATAATACTTATTTTAGGATAATAATTGTCAGAACAACATTAATCCCATACCGGGTTACTCCTGAAAATGCTATTCTGATATTCAACGTATTGCATAAATATATAATGCCTTGTATATGAAAAGAACGATTCTTGCCTGCTGCTTTATCCCGATGCTCTCCTTCGGCGGGTTTACCCAAACCGCCACAATAAAGATCGATGTCGACCGCGTTATCTCAGAGATAGATCCAAAGATCTATGGGGTTTTCATGGAGCCGATCCATTTTAATGGAAGGCGCCTGGGGTTGCCCGATTCTGTTGAGTTCAACACGCTTTACGGCAATTTGTATGATCCGGGATCTCCGCTTGCAGACGGGAATGGCTTCAGGAAAGATTACATAGATGCCATGCGGGAATTGAAAATCACCAACATGCGGTGGCCGGGCGGCAACTTTCTGATGGGCTACGACTGGAAAGATGGCATCGGCCCGAAAGAACAGCGTCCGACCCGCATCAATCTCGCGTGGGGCGGCCCTGAAACAAACCAGGTGGGTACAGATGAGTGGATAGCTTTAAACAGATCCATCGGCAGTGAAAATGTCGTTTGCGTAAACCTTGGTCTTGGATCCATTCTGGACGCCGCCTACTGGGTTGAATATTGCAATTATAACAAAGGAAGCTATTATTCCGACCTGCGTGGAAAGAACGGTCACCGTGAACCCTATCATGTGAAGATATGGGACCTGGGCAACGAAGTGGACGGTCTTCCCTGGGAGCTGGGCCATAAGAATGCAGAAGATTATGTAGAGACAGCAAGAGAGGCGGCCAAGGCGATGAAGTCCGTGGATCCCAACATCAAATTCGTCGGCTCCGGTTCATCCTGGTACGAACCCACCAACAAATGGTTCGATTGGAACAGGAAAGTGCTGGAAGGCATCGGTGACAAGATCGATTATCTTTCCATCCACCGTTACTGGGAGGGTGGGGCCCCTGATAACTATTATAACTACATGGGCAACGGCGCCATGGATTTTGATGAAAAAATAACGCTGGTAGCTGCCCAGGTCCGTGAAGCAAGGGCAAAGATGGCTTTTAAAAACCCTATCTATCTTTCTGTCGACGAGTGGGGAGCCTTTGCCAGGAATTTCATGGCGGTCTTACCGATCGCGCAATGCCTCAATTCATTTATACGACATGCAGATGTGGTAAAAATGGCCAACTTCACTTTGCTCACATCATTGTTGTCAAACGATCCTAAGAACGGTACATTTAAATCACCCGTGTTCCATACTTTCAAAATGTTCTCCAATAACTGTCTCGGCTCATCTGTTGATACCTATGTCGCTTGCGATACCTTTGGAACGGAAAAATACAAAGGCATTCCTTACCTCGACGTTACCGCAGTATATGCCAGGGCCGGCGGTGTCTTGTATATCAATGTGATCAACCGCCACCAGACCAGTGCCATTGCTACAGATATTACGGCTGTTTCCGGGGATTTTTCAGGCAAGCCCGAGGCCGCTGTCATCAACAGCGACGATCTTAAAGCACCTTTCAGTCCCGACAAACAATCCAGCTATGCACCGGCGCCTGCGACCGCCAGGATCAACGGCACCAAGCTCCAATTCTCTTTTCCGCCGCATTCCTTTACACAGATAAAAGTCACCCTGAACAAAGCCAGATGATCGGACCTGTCAATACCATTAAACTAAAAATACATACAATGAAACTGAAGCAACTACTCCTGTTATCTTTGGCTGCCCTGGCTGGTAATATCTGCCTGGCCCAGGACATTAAAGAAGATTTTTCACCATCCGTCTTAAACCAGCCGGGGCAACAATACCCACAGGTCAATTCCCAGGGTTATGTCCGGTTCAGAATCCAGGCGCCCCGGGCTGACAGTGTCAGGGTGAGCCTGGGATTAGGAGGCAGAGGCGGTACCCTGCTGACAAAAGGCGACGACGGGTATTTTACAGGCACCACCGCAGGTCCGATGGACGAAGGTTTTCACTACTACCATGTCAATGTGGACGGCGGTGTCTTTAACGATCCCGGCACGCTCAATTTCTATGGGTCGACCCGGTGGGAGAGCGGCATCGAGATCCCCGCACACGATCAGGATTTTTACGCATTGAAAGATGTGCCGCACGGAACAGTGGATCAGGTGCTTTTTCCTTCCAAAAGCACAAATACATCCCGCAGGGCCTTTGTGTATACGCCGCCGGACTATAGCAAGGAGACAAATAAGCGTTACCCTGTGTTATACCTGCAGCATGGCTGGGGGGAAGACGAGACTGCATGGAGCAACCAGGGGCATGCCAACCTGATCATGGATAACCTGATCGCAGAAGGTAAGATCAAACCGTTCATTATTGTAATGACGTATGGTATAACTAATCAGCTGAGGTTCGGCCATATGAAGGAATTTAAGATCGACACCTTTCAGACCGTCCTGACAGAAGAATTGATCCCGTATATAGATGCGCATTTCCGCACATTGGCTAACCGGGACAACAGGGCCATGGCAGGTCTTTCGATGGGTGGCATGGAAACACACACGATCACGCTGAACAAACCGGAAATTTTCTCTCACTATGCCTTATTGAGCGGCGGCATTTACACGCCGGAAGAGCTGAAAGACAAACAAAAGCCAAAACTGATCTTCATCAGCTGCGGCAGTAAGGAAAATCCCGGCCGGGTTAAACAGGCGGCAGACGAGCTGAAACAGGCCGGTTACAATGTAACTTCGTTTGTGTCAGAGAACACGGCGCATGAGTTCCTGACCTGGCGCCGTAGCCTGTATCAGCTGGCGCCGTTGCTTTTCCGCTAGACGCCGGACCATAACGTTGCTATATGATGAAAAACTTATTTACCGTTGCTTTACTGCTGCTGACGCTTTCTTCCCATGCCCAAAGCGGGACGGCAAATCTTCCTTTCTGGAATTATAAGCTATCTTTTGAACAACGCGTAAACGATCTCGTTGGACGGTTGACGCTGGAGGAAAAGGTCGCGCAAATGCTGAACCATGCGCCGGCTATTGACAGGCTGGGTATACCGGCTTATGACTGGTGGAACGAAGTATTGCACGGCGTGGCAAGGACGCCTTTCAGAACGACGGTATATCCGCAGGCCATCGCAATGGCGGCTACATGGGATACCGCCGCGATCAAAACAATGGCCGGCCAGGGCGCATTGGAAGGCCGGGCCATCCATAACAAAGCGATAGAACAGCATAGGACGGCCGAACGATACCTTGGTTTGACCTACTGGACACCCAATATCAACATATTCCGCGATCCACGCTGGGGACGTGGCCAGGAAACGTATGGCGAGGACCCATTCCTGACCGCCATGCTGGGAAGGGCCTTTGTCCGTGGCCTGCAGGGTAATAATCCAAAGTATTTACTGGCCGCTGCCTGCGCCAAACACTATGCCGTGCACAGCGGCCCGGAACCCTTACGGCATGTGTTCAATGTGGACCCCAGCGATTACGATCTTTGGGACACCTACCTGCCGGCGTTCAAAGAGCTGGTCACTAATGCGAAGGTAGCCGGTGTGATGTGTGCATACAACGCATTTAAAACCCAGCCTTGTTGCGGCAGCGATCAGCTGATGATACAGATCCTCCGCCGTCAGTGGAAGTTCAACGGCTATGTAACTTCCGATTGCTGGGGGATCGACGATTTCTTCAGGAACCATAAAACCTCGGCCAATGCGGAAGATGCTTCAGCCGACGCCGTATTCCATGGGACGGATGTCGAATGCGGAACGAATGCCTACCTGTCACTGGTGCAGGCAGTAAAAGACGGAAAGATCACGGATGAGCAGATAAATACGTCTGTAAAGAGACTATTCATGATCCGTATGCGGCTCGGCATGTTCGATCCACCCTCCATCGTAAAATATGCGCAAACGCCGGCTTCGGTCCTCGAAAGCGCATCTCACAAGGCACACGCCTTAAAAATGGCGAGGGAGTCGATCGTGCTGTTGAAGAATGACAACCATATACTTCCGCTAAGCAAGTCGATCAAAAAGATAGCTGTGCTTGGTCCCAATGCAGACAACAGCATCGCCGTGCTGGGTAATTATAACGGTACTCCTTCCGGGATCGTAACAGCGCTGGCTGGTATAAGAAACAAGCTGGGAAAGAACACCGGGGTCCTGTATGAGCAGGCTGTCAACTTCACCAACGATACATTGCTGTCTTATCAGGATATCAGCAGTCAATATTCCATCGACGGAAAACAGGGTTTTAAAGCTGAATATTTTGCAACAAAAGACCTCCGCGGGACACCCGTTGTCAGGGCTGAGAACGACATCGACCATTTCTGGCAGGAAGGGTCGGAAGTGATCGCAGACATCAAAGCCAACAACTTTTCGGCAAGATATACCACCAGCTTCACTGCGCCAAAAGACGGCAATATCACCTTTGAAGTGGAGGCCGATGACGGTTATAGACTGTCCGTGAATGATAACACGGTCATCAATGCGTGGGAACGTAACCGCTGGGGCGCGCGCCGGTACCAGCTTGACATAAAAAAGGATTCTATCTACCGGCTGACCCTCGAATACTGGCAGGGCGAAGGAAAAGCCAATGTGCGTTTGCGCGCCGGCAATTATGTCAGAACAAATATGGAAGCGCTGGCCGCCAAAGTAAAGGATGCCGACGCCATCGTCTTCGTAGGCGGCATATCCCCGCAATTGGAAGGGGAAGAGATGCCGGTGAACTATCCCGGGTTTAATGGAGGCGACAGAACATCCATTCTGCTGCCTTCCGTTCAGACACAATTAATGAAAGCCTTAAAGGCCACCAACAAACCCGTAATATTTATAATGATGACAGGCAGTGCCATCGCCACGCCATGGGAAAGCGAAAATATTCCTGTGATCATCAACGCCTGGTATGGCGGACAATCCGCGGGCGCTGCTATTGCAGACGTTTTGTTTGGCGATTATAACCCCTCCGGGCGTCTGCCTGTTACATTTTATAAAGGCGACAACGACCTGCCTCCATTTGAAGATTATTCGATGAACAACAGGACCTATCGCTATTTCAAAGGCGAGGTTTTATATCCATTTGGTTACGGCTTGAGCTATACCACCTTCAGGTATGATCAACTAAAAATACCTGCATCGGCAAAATGCAAGACAAAAATTCCCATCCATGTCAAGGTCACCAACATGGGGCGCCTGGACGGCGAAGAAGTGGCGCAATTGTATATTTCGTATAAGGATCAGACCATAGAGGTCCCACAAAAAGCCCTGAAAGGCTTCCAGCGCATCGCCTTGAGGGCGGGTGAAAGCAGGATCATAGCATTTACATTGGACGCAGCAGGGCTGGCAGTAGCAGGTCCCGACGGAACCATGATCTATCCCAAAGGGAAGCTACTGCTAAGTGTAGGCGGCGGACAGCCCGGGGTGAAGATCCCAACCTCCGGCAATGTAGCGGGCGGTCAGATTTTCATATATTAGCACCCTATAAAGTGTCGGTTTAGTGTTATGTAATAAAAGCGAACATTAGCATGGAAATAAAGAACGTGTCAAATCTGGTGATCTTGCTGCTCCTGTATTTTAATGGCCTTTACGCTCAATCTGACACTGCCCGGGCTCCGCTGACCCCAAGGATCGTAAACATCGTCAACTTTATCCGCCTTATCGAACCCCGGGATACTGCAATCACAAAGGATGTACTCTATCAGACAGTGGAGAACCAGATCGCTTTAATGAAGAAATATCATGTAGGCGGTACTTTTTTGCTGCAGTATGATGCGCTGATCGACCCCCGCTATCAACGCCTGCTCAAAAGTCTTCCCCGGGATCAATTCGAAATTGGCGCGTGGTGGGAGCTTCCCCAGCCGCTCATAAAAAAAGCGGGGATCAAATGGAGGGGGAAATATGCCTGGGACTGGCATTCCGATGTCGGCTTTTCGGTCGGCTACACGCCAAAGGAGCGTGAAAAGATCATCGATACCTATTTTGCAGACTTTAAAAAGATATTCGGCTATTACCCAGGGTCCGTGGCATCATGGGTGATCGATGCCCATTCCCTCGACTACATGTATGACAAATATCGCATCGTAGCCTCTGCCAATTGTAAGGACCAGGTAGGTACAGACGGGTTTACGCTTTGGGGCGGTTACTGGAACCAGGCATATTATCCCAGCCGGATCAATGCATATATGCCTGCTCAGCACGCAGAAAAGCAGCTGCCATTGCCTATATTCAGAATGTTGGGCAGCGATCCCATCAGGCAATATGCCGATGGCAGATCCGTCACCACCCTGGAGCCTGTATACGGACATGCCGGTGGAAATGAGCAGTGGGTCAACTGGTTCTTTCAAACTTTTACGAACGATCCGGCACTGGGCTTCAATTATACGCAGGCAGGTCAGGAAAACTCGTTTACCTGGGCTGCCATGCAAAAAGGATTGGAATTGCAAATACCGCTCATAGCACGCCTCCAACGGGAGGGTAAGATCAGGGTAGAGACGCTCGGGCAGTCCGGCAGGTGGTTTCGCAAGACCTATCCAGTGACGCCGGCTACAACATTTGCGGTCACCAGGGACCTGGGCGAGAGTGATCAAAAGACCCTTTGGTACAACAGCCGTTACTACCGCACCAATCTTCTTTGGAAACATGGCCGCCTGCGCATCGTCGATGTTCACCTGTTCAATGAGGCAATTCCGGACAAGTACCTTCATGCGGTGACGACCGTAAATCAAAGCTATTTTTATACGTTGCCTGTGGTAGATGGGTTTCAATGGGGGGCGAGGGGGAATCCCGAAGGCTTTCGGCTGATGGCGGCAAAAGATGGAAAAGAGGAAGAGGTCAGCGGGGGAGACCCGGTATTCACCCACGCGCTCAGCAAGAAGGCTCATGTCCTGTGGCCATCGGCAAATGGTAAATTCGAGATCGGTCTCGATGAAGAGCAGCTGACCATCACAGTCCAGGACAGTCCGGCTCCTGATTGGTTTTTGGAGCTGAGGGTTGCAGCAGACGCCCATACCCCGCTGGAAAAGACGGATAGCAGAGCAGCCGTTTACATGTTTGACGGACATACTTACCGGCTGAAAGTGGCGCAGGGATCGGTCTCCACCGGTGTTTCAGGCAGCTTGTACAGGATCTATCCCCGCAATAACAGCATTGTCTTAAGACTATCCGATCAGTAAAATATTATCTTTCCGCAAATTGCCGGCATTTAACCCTGCCAGCGACGATACCATGCATCATTCAGCGTGGAAGATCTCGCCTAGCCTGGCGTCTAACGCTTTACCTATCAGGGTCCGCCCAACAATGATCCCATTCGGATCGATCAGGAAGTTCTGGGGAATAGCCTGTACACCATAGGTTTTGGCCGCAACGCCATCCCAGAATTTCAGGTCGGACAGCTGCAGCCACGGCAGCCCGTCACTTTTGATGGCGCCAAGCCAAAGCGCTCTGCTGTTGGATTTGTCGAGCGACACACCCACAATAGTGAAGTTTTGATCTTTATACTTGTTATACGTTTCGACAAGATGAGGGTTCTCTGCCCGGCAGGGACCGCACCAGGATGCCCAGAAATCCAGCAGCACATACTTGCCCCGCAAGGACGATAGCCTGACCATCGTACCCGCCGTATCCGGGATCTCGAAGTCGGGCGCCGGCTGCCCGATGGCTGTCACCCGTAGCTTTTCGAGCTTCCCGGCCATGTTCCTGCCCTCTTTGCTGTCTTTGATTGTAGCGGATAAACCTTCAAATAAAGGCTTGACCTTTTCATAAGGTTGTTCGTAAGCCACTTTAGGGAACAGCTGCAGACTTAGCTTTGACGCCGGGTGTGATTGTATGAATTTCACATAAGCACCCAATGTCGCTTCGCTGTATCTTTTCCGGAACCCCTCCATCCTTTCCTCAAAATCAGGTGCGGTCGGCGGTGGGACCTTGCCCTCCAGGATCATTTTATCGTCGCCTGAAAAATCTTCATAGGCGGCGTTCACGACATTGTTGAAGTCGGTATAGTCGTTGTTGGTAGGTGTTCCGGTGATCTGCGCATCCATCACTGTGGCGCCCTTCATCGCGAACGTTATAGTGCCCGGTTCGAGATAGACCGTTCTTTGTTCCAGGCTCCTGGTCCGGTCGCGGCCGGTGGTATCGAAGATCAGTTCGGCCAGTACGGCCGTGGACGAAGCTTTCCCGGTGAATTTGAATCGTCCGCCGGTCAGAGTCACCGAGTCGACCACCGCTTTGCCATTCATCGTGTATTCGAGATAAGCCTTCGCGGGAGAATGATAATTGCCATACCTGCCGGTGACGATAAACTTATTGCCGTTCTGACCAAAGACAGTGACTTGTATCAGTGATAAACCTGCTATAATTATTTTTTTCATTATTTTTATTTAAATAGTTCCGCCAATTTCATTTCCAGTTCCTTCCCATGGAGGTCCGTGGCCACCACGGCCCCTTTGCTATCGACCAAAATATTCCTGGGGATCCCGTTGATGCCGAATTTTTTGATGACAGGAGATTCGAACCCTTTCAGATCGCTCAGGTTGGTCCAGCTGTAGCCGTCGGCCGCGATTGCCTTTTTCCATGGTATCGCATCCGTGTCCAGTGAAACGCCGATGACGCCAAAACCCTGATCACGATACCGCTTATACAGGGGCACCAGCGCTCTTCCCTGCGCCCTGCACGGCACGCACCAGCTGGCCCAGAAATCGATAAAAGTATACTTCTTGCCGGCTGTAAGGGTTGACGTGGAAATTTTCTTTCCGGCCATATCAGGCATCTCGAAATGCTCATATTTCAATACGGCCTCCGTCTTCTCCTGCGCAGTCGCGGTCTTTTCACCATCAGCCGTAGCGGCGCCCGAAGTCCTGTCATTTATGACCAGGCTGTACTCCTTCGTTGAGGGTGGCAGGCACATTTGATCATTGCACGCCATATACCTGATCCGGAACCGCAGCGTCGTTTTCTCATCTGATCTCAGCCGGACGGTTTGCGAGAACGTAACGCCCTTCGCATAAAACGCCGGCGTTACTCCCTCCGATGACTCAACGCCTTTCTCCTTCATTTCTCCCACCAACTCGATGTTCGCATTTTCTTCGATCGAAATAGTAGTGGGCATTCCGATGCCGCCGCTGAATGACTGGGGATAAATATGAAAAGGCTCCCGGATCGATGCCATAAAATTTATCTGATAGGTCAGCGGAGCTGCCGCCTCACTGGCGAATTTCCAGGCGACGGGCTGGTTACCCTGCGCCTGCCCCGCAAATGCCGTAAGGTTCATGAATATCAAACAGATGAATGCTTTCATACATTATTATCCTTTATACCTTGCTTTCGTGATCTCCACCATAGACTTGAGCTTGTAATATTCC
Source organism: Chitinophagaceae bacterium (assembly GCA_017307755.1). Taxonomy (GTDB): domain Bacteria; phylum Bacteroidota; class Bacteroidia; order Chitinophagales; family Chitinophagaceae; genus Puia. Next base: position 37,136 of record JAFKGQ010000021.1, read on the forward strand.
CGGTCTGTGGAACCGGCATACCCGGAGCTGTAAAACCTGATATGGCCCATCGGGTCATACACTATTTTCGTAGGCGTTCCCTGAACATCGTAAACCTTATTTTCTTCGTCCCTCAATACATCCAGCCTGATCCCCTTCTTTGCTATAAAAGATTTTACCGTGGCTTCGTCCTCGAACAGGTCCACGACAAACATTTGGAATACATCTTTTTTATAATCAGCCACGGCCTTGTCGAATCCGGCAAATGCGGCAACGCAAGGCGTGCACCCTGTAGACCAGAAATCCAACGCCAGTACCCTTCCCTTATAATCGTCAAGATGTACGGTCCTGCCGTCGAGATCCATCATCGAGATGGCTTGTACAGGTTGTTTGGCCCGAAAAAGCGTCATCGGCGTATCTTCCGGTTTGCGCCTGGGGAAAGTCCCTTCCAGCGTATCCATGGGAGCCGCGATATACATTTTTTCAACTTCTGCATAACACTCCCGGTATGCTTCCTCCTGCAGGGATTTGAGATAAGGTTCGAAACCTTTCTCAGTACCCTTCAGTTTTTTATAAACCTGCCTGAACGTGTTGATCATCGTGGGATTCGATTCGGCTTCCCGGAAAGCTTTGCTTAATGTATCGAATGCCTCCTGGTATTTCCCCGCGGCCAGCAGCACGATACCCAGGCGGTTGAGGTAATTGGATTTTTGATCCTTGAAATAACGCATGTCGCGCATATTGTCCTTCACCTGCGAAGATTTTGCTATCATTGCCAGCGCAGCTTCTGTATGCCCCAGCCTGGCGTTCGCGGCGGCATTCACCTCCATTACCGGCTGCGTCCTGCCCATGCCATCGCTCATTCTCCCATTTTGAAGGTCATCCAATATGTCTTTCGATACTTTTTCCACCTCCACCATGTTCTTATCTTCATCCAGCAGATGGTCAAGGGCATAGCTGAGGTAAAGGAATTGCAGCGGGTTGAATTTTGGGTTCGTATGTTTGTAGTACCAGTAACGCTCGAAATTGCCTTTTGTAAGCCATCCGGTAGCCAGCTGGGCGCGGTATTCCTCATACATGGCAGGTTTGGCAGGATCGATGGGCTCTGTCTTCACCATGGCATTGTATTGCTTCTCCTGGTCTTCCACGCTCCCGAGCATGGTAAAAGCCACGAACTTTTCTTGCATGGTTTTCGATGGCTGCGCCAATACAGGACTGGAGATCAGCAGCAGCACGAATATTTTTTTAATCATATTGAACAGGTATTAAGTTTTTTGTTTTATGGATTCTCCACGAGCCCCTTGTTCTCATTGAGCATACGCTGCCCGAATTTTAAAGCAAATCTCTCCGGCCGGAGCGTGTACGTGGCCACCACATTGCCGTCTGCGTCATAGATCTCATGGGTATACTTGACGGTATTGCTATACAATGGATCGACAGACAGTCTCCGCTGATCGAGCCAGCGCAGACCGCTGGTGGCGAATTCCCTGATGCGTTCTTCCAGGATAAATTTCACCAGGGATGGCTGGTCGGATGCGATATTCGTTGGCACCGTAGCTACATTTGCCGGCATTCTGTTACTTCTGAGATACTCGACGTCCGCTATGGCGCCGGCCAGATCGTTTGACCTTGCCTTGAGCTCCGCACGCATGAGGTAGAGGTCCGGCAGAGATGGACCAATATCCAGGTTGAAATCAGCAGCGTACCGGCGCATGCCTTTGGGAAAAACAAATGTCCCGAACAATTCCGTGTTGGAAAAAAGGTCCAGGCGTTTGTCCGACGGGTCATAGAGGGCCGCCGCTTGCGGACTGGTTACAAAAGTGTTGATGGAGTTGAAAAAGAAAGTGCTGGCTGTAATGTTATAGATGATCTGGGAGTTGTTGGCGGAGAGGGGGATGTTGGCGAACCTGAAAAGCGTATACGGATACCAGCTGTCAGCTGAGTTGGGGTCCAGCACGTCATTATAATCATACAGGGCCAATGGAATGGCTGAACCTGCGATCGCGGTAAAGGCGCCGTCTATGTGTGTCCGCGCATTGGCGAAATCCGACATGTATAGATAAATGCGGCCTAAATAGAATTCCGCTGCCGCCTTCGAAAATTTGCGGCGATTGACGACCTGCCCCAGATACGGCAGGGCGTCCGTCAGATCCTTGATCATAAAGTCATATCCCTCCTTGATGGTCGCTCTGACAAATTGGGTCTGAGTTACTTCCGCCTTTGTGATAATAGGAACACCCAGGTCCGTCGCAGCGGTAGCAGCATTATAGGGTTTCGAAAAATCATTTAAAAAGGACAGCAGGCAGACAGCCCTGCCGACCTTTGCCTCCGCCTGCAGCGCCAGTTTTTGCTCTTTGGTGCCGTTCTGGGATTCCATGACTTCGTTGATCACCTTGTTGAAGACATACAGCCTTTGAATATACGATTGCGGATCGGTGATCTCTGACGGTAATTCATCCGGCAGGTACACGGAATCCGAGAACATAAAGAGCCGTTGCGCACGAAGCAACGCACCATCCAGGTACATCTCCTGCGCAGCCATATCGTCGGCTAAATAGCTGGATGCAGGTAAAGATGTCGAAAGAAAAGTGGCATTCAGCAGCTGCTCATAGTCGGAAGTAGTCTTTGCTATCGTATACCCCTTCGGTTGTATCTCCAGAAAATCCTTTTTGCAGGACACCTGTGACAGGACCAGTATGGACATTGCGGGGATCAACAGGTATTTAAGTAGAACTTTCATAACTGTAATGGTTGTTTGATTAAAGCGTAATATGAGCGCCAATGGTGATTGCCCCCTGACCGGCGCGCATGGATCGCTCACCCGTCGCACTTTGGAATTCAGGATCGATCCCCAGGTGGTTGGCCTTCCAGAGCATCAGGTTCGACACCTGCACCCGGAAATTGATGCCTTCGGCCCGAAGACGGCGGACGATATCCGGCCCCAGGTTATACGATAGGGTAATTTCCCGGATCTTCGCATAAGATGCATTGAATACGTTCGTGTTTGCATACTGGTAGTAGCCCGTGTTACGGTTGTTGGCAATAGCGTTGGAGCCGGCAAACCTTGGAATATTGGTCTTCGCCTCATCCCCGGCAACCTTCCACCGGCGGGCGAATTCACTGCTCATGGAATTGTCATACATCACCCCGCTCCAGAACGTATTGGCATCGCGGAACAAGACATGCCCCATATTATAGGTAATATTGATGCTCAGCTGGAATCTTTTGTAAAGAAGGGTATTGAACAGTCCACCGCTCCACGACGGCTGAGAGCTTCCCATATACAATACATCCTGGGCAGTGGAGGCCGTAGCGGCGGCCGTGACTTTCCCGTCGGCCTGCCTGATCTGTGGATCTCCCACCGAATTCAGGCCGGCATAGTTATACGCAAACACAGTATAGGCCGGCCGGCCGGCAAAGAACGGGGCTGTTCTGTTCGTAGCGATCATACCTACGCCGGTGGTGATAGGTGTGCTCACCGCCAGCTGTGTGATCTTATTCCGGTTATAGCCAAAGGTCAGGGTGGTCCGCCAGAAGAAATTTTTTGACACGACATTGAGTGAGTTCAAAAGAAGCTCGATGCCTTTGTTCTCCAAATCGCCGAAATTTCCCGTGACTGTGGCATAACCCGTCAAAGGCGCCGTTTTCAGGGGCCCGATGAGATCATGGGTCTTTTTCAGATAGGCATCGATCGATCCGGCTAAGCGGCCGCCCATCATCGAAAAGTCGATGCCGGTATTATAGACCGACGTTCCCTCCCAGGTAAGCTTACTATTCGCCGGCGTGGAGATGATATACCCCGTTTGATTGACATAGTTCACATTCGTTTGGGCAAGGAGGATGTCGAAAGAGGCCGCAGTGCCCGGTGTCGGCGCATTGCCGGTGATGCCATAGGTCAGCCGTAGATCAAGCCTGTCCAGCCAGGTTAGCGGTGTCATAAATTTTTCACGGGCCAGCATCCATTTGCCTCCGACGCTCCACACAGGGCGGTTTTGCGCAGACTGATCGAATCCGAACAAATTGCTCTTGTCTATTCTCCAGCTGCCATTCAGCACGTATTTGCTCAGATAGGCATAGCTAAGGGTGGAATAATAGGATGTTGTCCTCGTTATGATCCCTTCACCGCCGCTTAGATTATTGGGCAAAATACCTGGTTGACCGGTGACTGTCCCGTCTATGCCTTTGGCCAGTGTATCGTAGTTCACCGGACGGGAAAGCTGGAGCTGGTCGTCCCATCCGCGATAGATCACCTGTGTGGCCACGGGTGTGATGCTCGTTGCTTCCTGCCCTGCCAGTACGGTCAGTTGATGTTCCTTCCAGGCCTGGTCGAAGATCAGCTGGTTCCTGACCGTCCAGTTCTTTTGCATGGAATTGTTTTCCGTCAGCCTGCCGCCCGTAGCAGGCAGCCAGTATTGCGGGACGCTGCCTGCGGTAGGCGCCTGCGTGAAGTCCAGCAGTTCGCTCCTCACGCCATAGCTACCCTGGCTCAGCTCGGTCCTTGTGTTGGAGGACATCGTGGAATAGCCATAAGTGCCTTCAAAGCGGAGGCTCTTCAACAGCGTTACCTTGGCGCCTCCCACGATCCTGCCTGATAGCACATTTCCTTTAAAATAGCCGGCATTGATCTCGTTCACCGGCACATAATCGAGGTTGATCCGGCTTCTCGCCTGGTAATCCTGCCGGAGAGAATCACTGTAATTACCCATAAAGTTCACGGTCAATGGATTGCCATTGGCATCCCGGAAACGCTGATAGGGTACCAGCGCCACGTCGGGGACAGCTATTCCATAGGTAATGCCGATGACATTACCGCTGGTAACCGTATTCGTAAGGTCCGTAATGATAGCATTACCGCTGGTAACCGTATTAGTTAGGTCCGTAATGAAGGACAGCTGCATCCTTGTGTTCACATTGATATCCTGCCTGAGATTGATCTTGTAGCTGTTGTTCTTTTCACCGGGAATAGTGCTCTGGATCCCGGTATAGCTTAGCGATCCGTAATACGAATACACCCGGGTCCCTCCTGAAATAGATACAGTATGATTCGTCGTAGCAGCACGGCGGTAAAAAATGTCGGATATATCGCCGCTGTTGGAGATGCCCGCCAGGCTATCCAGCGATTTATCTGCCTGCGCCTGGCTGATGAGACCCCTGTAACGGTCATATTGCACCTGCAGATGCGGAGGCACCGGCGCTACGGATTGCACGGAACCCCAGGTATTGAAAGGTGCATATTCGGGAAATATCTCCTTTGCAGCGGTTATATATTGCTGGCTGTTTAATTTGGGAATATAGCCCCGGTCCGGTCGGCCCTGGAAAATATAGTAGCCGTCATATTCCACCTTCAGGTTCTCCCCGGCTCTGCCTTTTTTCGTGGTGATGACGATCACACCGTTAGCGGCCTTGGCTCCCCAGATCGAGGCGGCTGAAGCATCTTTAAGAACGGTGATGTCTGCAATATCCTGTGGGTTGATATTGGCTATCGGGTTAGTGCTGTTCAACACATTGGTCAAGGCATCGGGGTTGGTGTTGTTGCCGGGCAATTCAACGCCGTCCACGATGATCAAAGGAGATTTGGTGGAGTTCACGGAGGTTAGACCTCGTATCAGCAAAGGTTGGGCGTTGGGTGTGTTGTTGACCACCAGCCCGGGTACCAGCCCATCAAGCCTTTGCAAAATATTCGGGCTGCTGGAGCGAGTGGCAATGGTCAGCATATCCGGTTTGGAATAAGCGCCGGCGCTGCGTTCTTTCGATAGCACCTGGTAACCGGTGGTCACAACATCCGCGTTCCCCAGGACTTGCTCCGTAGCCTCCAATGTTATGTTGATGGTCTGGCTGTTATTGATCTTTATTTCCTGCTGCTGATAGCCGACATAGCTGATCACGATCGTGGCGCTCTGGTCGATCGTGAGCTGAAAATTTCCCCTGGCGTCGGTAACGGTGCTGGTCTTTTGCTCTTTTACCTGGATAGTTGCGCCCGCTAATGGCTGGTTATTGCTGCCTGTTACAGTGCCGGAAACCTTGATCGGCTTCTTGGGGTCCGATACTGTTGCGGCCGGTATCTCTCTTTTAATAAGGATATTGTCCCTGGAGATCTCGAATGTGAGGTTGTACTGTTTGAGAATGAGCCCCAGAAAATCCTGTAAAGGCATTTCATGCACATCCACTGTCACCGGGCCGGCGCTTTTGATATGTTCATCATTGTAAAAAATGCTATAGCCCGTTTGCTTTTCAATGACCTTGAACACCGATCGCAAAGGCATTTTTTGCGCGGCCAGCGTAACGGACTGCGCTACACCGGATCCATGTGCGCTGAAAATGACGGTGATCAGAAGAAGGATTGTTAGTTTCATAGCTAACAGTGTTTTGGTTAGTAGCCGGGGTCCGGATTGTTCGTCGGGCATACCGATCCCATACGGCTGGTTTAGAGCAGTAAATTCCATAACTTCGTCTAAGTTTGGTTAATTAATAAGCAGCTGTCTTCGATTGAAATTGTTCTTATTCGTTGATCAGATCATCGCCGGAGATGTTCGCAGCATCTTCGGTTTTTTTATTTTATGGCAAGATCACCAATCGGTTATTATCCTCCAGTCTGTAATGAAGCCCGGCGCCCCCGAGAAAATGCAATACGTCGGAAAGTGGCAGGTTCCGCTTGAGCGTACCGCCGAACTGGATGGCCCTGACCGGTTGTTCATAGGCGATCTGCAGGTTATACCATCTTGCCAGTTGCCGCATTGCCCTTTCCAGCGGTACGCCTTCGAAATTGAAGGCCCCGTTCTTCCATGCCACAATCTTATCGGTGTCGACATAGCTCACCGCGCAGATTTGCCTTGCGCCGGTATCTATCCGCATTTGCTGCCCCGGTTTAAGGGTGGCCTGGTGACCCTTGTCGCCGCTCTTCCCGGCCGTAACTTTGACCACGCCCTCCAATAGGGTGGTGCTGATGATATCTTCATTTTCATAGGCGTTGACATTGAAATCCGTCCCCAGCACCTCTATGGTCGAATGACCGTTCACATCGACGATAAAGGGCTTCGATGCATCTTTTGCCACTTCGAAGTACGCCTCTCCCTTGACAAGCACCTCCCTTTTCGCGCCGGTAAAAGCAGTCGGATAAGTGATAGAGGATGCGGCGTTAAGCCATACACCGGTGCCATCCGGCAGCCGCAGGCGGTACATGCCGCCATAAGGCGTGCTTAATGTATTTAGAGCGCTGACGTGATCCTTACCCTCGTACGTCAGGCTTCCGTCGCCCAGCTTGACTATATCTACGCTGCCTTGTTTTGTCAGCGTACCGTCGGCAGCGCTGTCAAGAACGATCTCTTTGCCATCCGATAGCGTAAGCACCGCCTTATTGCCTCCCGGCATGATCTCTTTCGGCTTATGTTGGACCACCTGGGGCGATACAGGCTGCTCGACCGCCGGCCTCGTCCGCCAGATGAGGGTTCCGATAACAAAAATGATGACCGCCGCCGCCGCGCTCCATAATAGGCGCCGCCTGGATATTAATCGCCGCCCGAATGGCTGTTGGTCGCGGCCTATCTTTTCAAACAGTTCGTCTATCTTCCCTGCCGACATCCCCTCCGCATCACTCTCTTCCCTCCACACGGCCTCTACTTCACTCTCTTCCCCCCACACAGCCTCCACTTCACGCTGAAGCTGCTCCTGGTTGGCCGCTTCCAACGATAACCCCCAAAGCTCTTTCCGCTCCTCTTTGGAGGCAGTGCCGTCCAGCCAACGGGCCATCAAATACGTCAATCGTTCAGACATAGATACAAGGGGGTAAGTTTATAATTCGGAAAGGTTACCTGGATATGATCCCGTAATGAAGGAGAAGGCGAAGAAAAAAAATGACATTTTTTTAATGATCGCTTAACCGAAAGATGATGTAAAGCACAACGGCCTGTGCCCCATAGTTTTGAGCAAGACCGTCCCGGATGGCTTTCAGCGCATCCACCATATGGCGTTTGACAGTGACAACATTCAATCCCAGGCGTTCGGCGATCTCCTGCTGCCGGAGACCTTCCTCCCGGCTTAACAGGAACACCCTGCGTTGAGACGGTGTAAGCTGATCGATAAGCCGGTTGATATACAGCTGTATTTCCTTGGACAGCAGTCCGTCATCCGCTGCTTCATGGGCCGATGTCTGGCGGGCCAGCCCATCCTCCACCAACCCTTCCCTCGCCACTGCCTGAAAAGCTTTGAGCGCCCGGTTGTGCGCCATCCGGCGGAGATATGCCTGCATGTTCCCTATTTCCGGTAGCTTCCGCCGCATGGACCAGATCTTCAGGAAGATCTCCTGCACGGCATCGTCGGCCAGCTCTCTTGAACGCGTGACCTTATATACATAGGTGAACAATCGCTGCTGGTAGGTATCGAATAACTGTCGAAAAGCTACTTCACTGCCGTCTGCGATTTGCAGTAGCAAATCCCTTTCATTATGAATAGAATCGGGGGGCAAATTATACGCATTGACCGAGGGGTAAAAATAACGAAAATCCGCTTCCCACGATGAAGGACTTTTTATCTGTCCTCGTTGCGTATAACACGTATATAATACACGGGTGATGTCGATGTTCCTTTCAATGCCTTGAATTTTATGCGTATATGGTCTTTACCTTTTAACATGGCAGCGGGAATACCATATCCGATATCGAAGAACTTTGATTGATTCCACCTGCCTGTATTGTTCTCTGTGATCAGCTTTTCATCATCCACATATATTTCGAAGTTCCTGTTACCCCATTCCGCCCCCCAATAGCGAACCAATAAGCTTAGGCCAATTTCCTTCCCGGTCGCCATACTATAGCTGAAATACCCCCCGTCGGACGCTTCCCGGTAAAAATGGTCCTGCGCCGTGCCCTTTCTTGATTTATCGCTTTGCATCGCATGATCCACCTCGGGTTGCTGTTCCCCGGCCCCTACAAAGCTCACCGTACGCTTATCCAGCGCCAGCTGCTCTTTTTCAGCTGCTGACACCGAATCCAGGTAAGCATGATATTGCTGGTTCGACAATGCCATCCAGTAGATCATATACCGTGCGTCATGTATCTGGTAGAAAGGTTGAAGCTCGATATTCACTGCATTGATCACCTTTACGCCCGGCAGGATAAAATGCAAGGGAGCATCTTTGACAGGCGCCAGCCCGTTCGTGATCGCAGACAGATCGTCTTCAATAAAGAACGGCGCTTTATCCACGGGCAGCTTTTCACCGCTGGCTATATGCCCCCATCGGCTGGCATCCGCGATCAACCCCTTCATATCTTCCGTTCCCGTTTTCGCGCCCAGCAATACAGGACCATGCATGATCGCAATATAAGAGGGCACATTGGGCAGATGTTCGATGGTATTGTGCATCGGCAGGCTGACTTCAATGACATCCCCTTTCTTCCACCGGCGGTTGATGGCCGCATAAGAGGAGGGCTGCGCATCGATGGAGACAGCATGCCCGTTCACCTTTATTTGCAACGCCCCTGTCGCCACCCATCCGGGATACCGGATCATCAGTGAAAAGGCGCCCCTCCCGTCTGTAACAGTCAACCTGGTCTGTTCTTCATACGGGAAGACCGTTTCCTGTTTCAATTGCAAACCTTTCTCCCGCCAGCGCAAAGTAGATGCGACAAACAGGTTGACAAATAACGAATCACCCGAGTGCGTATAAATAAATTCATTGTACTTCCCATGGTTCTCCATCCCGGTTCCCACACAGCACCACATAGCCTCATTGGGTGCAGAATACACCCGGTAGCTGCGGGGACGAACGGGCGTAAAATACACGTACCCGCCTGTGACAGGGTTTTGTGTCGACAATATATGATTGAGCATCGTCCGTTCGTAATAATCAGCATACCCCGCCTCCGGCCTCATCCTGAACAGGTCTTCCGTCAGCTTGAGCATATTGTTCGAGTTGCAGGATTCCGGCCCTTCCACGTCGTTGATGAAATCCGCGCAGGCTGCCGCGCTGGGGAAGAACTCCCGCCGGCTGTTGCCCCCAAACGCCAGCGTGCGATTCGAGGCAACCGTTTGCCAAAAGAATCTGCCGGCCGCCATATACAACGGATCTCCGCTTACTTCCCCGATCCTCGCAAAGCCGATGGCCTTGGGCACCTGCGTATTAGCATGCTTGTTATCGAGGTTATCGACACCGGCAGCCATGGGATCGAGCAGCATCTTATGCGAGAATCTTTTGGCAGCAATAAGATATTTTCCTTCACCTGTAAGCTGGTACGCATCCGCCAGCACCTCGTTCATCCCGCCCTGCTCGGTGTCCAGCATCGCCTGCATCTGCTCGTCTGTCAACCCGGCAGTGATGTTGATAGCCCAGTCGCAAAACCGCAGAAAGATCTTCTTCGCGTCCTCATTGCCCGCATATACCCAGGCATCCCGCAGGCCGGCATACGTTTTATGCACATTGTACCATGGCACCCATGCGGCATGGAAAGCTTTAAGATCGCCATGCTTTACCGAGAGCCAGACGGCTTTACTCTCGGGAACGCCGCCAACATAACCTATGCCCCAGTCAGTATGGTCCTTTGTATTTGCATCCTGACAAGCCTTTAATTCTGCAATCATATAGTCCAGGCGCTGCCGGCAGGCTGCACTGCCACCGGCGGCATTTATAGCCATTGCAGTTAAATAATGGCCGCCGATATGACCATCCAGACCATCCCAGTTGGTATAGCTGGCCCCTTTCGGCGTCAGCCCCGCTTCCTTTCGGTAAGGCGCCAGCAGCCGGTCCATATCGTATTGCAGCAAGGTTTTTATGTTGAGGTCCCTGGCCCGTTTGAACGGCCCATCCAGCAATGCCACATCCCTCAATGGAAATTCATTCAGATACAACCTTGACTGCGCTTTCAGGCCCGGGCAACACATCCCGTAAACGATGCATAAAAGCGCAACAATCTTTTTTATCATATAGCCGATGGTTTTTATCTTGATCAAAACTTAGCCGAAACCGCCTTGCCCTTATAAACAATAATCTTATGCACCCTTCCCACTACCACCTCGAACTTCCGCACAGCCGCCATACCCGGGTAGCTCCCTTTCCTTTCTTCGATGCGAAGGGTTCGCCCCTTGTCATCCCAGTGGAAGGCAATCTCGCTCCTTAAGCCCTTCTCATAATTATAGGAATTATGCTCATCTTCATACAAGCTGAACTGTCCATCTGCGCCGGGGTATACCCGCACCTCCAGCTCATTCCAGGGCTTCTCTTCCGCATATTCCACTTTAGGACCCCAGGGCAGGATGGAACCGGCCCGCACATACAACGGCAGGATGTCGATAGGCGTAGCCCTGTCGATCGCCTGTCCGCCTTGCAGCGTGTCTCCTGTCCAGAAGTCATGCCAAATGGTACCTGCGGGCAGATACACCTGCTGGCTGCTGGTGCCCTTTTCCGTCACCGGGCACACCAGCAGCGACTTCCCAAACATATATTCATTGTCGATCGTATCTACACGCACGTCCTTCGGGAAGTCCAGGTACAGCGCTCGCATAAAGCTTCCGCCATTGGCCGTCACATCCCAGGCCGTGGAATACAGGTAGGGGAGGAGACTGTACCGGAGCCGGATAAACTTCTCCTGCACATCGAATGCCCATTCCCCACGCTGTCCGAACTGGAATATCTCCCTGGGTATATCCGTTCCATGCGATCGCATGAGGGGTGTAAAGGTGGCGAATTGCAGCCAGCGTACATATAGTTCCTGGAACGCAGGGTTTTTTGCGCCGCCATCTTTTACGAACCTTCCGGCAAAAAAACCACCGATATCCGTATTCCAGTAAGGGATCCCCGACAACGAAAGATTCAGCCCCGCCGGTATCTGCTTGCGGAACACCTTCCAGTCGGACACGACATCCCCACTCCAGTTGCAGGAACCAAAACGCTGCTGCCCTGCAAATGCGCTCCGGGTTAGGATGACCACCCGCTTGTCGCCGGTGGTCCTTCGCTGATGCTCATAGACACCCCGGATATGCTGCAGGGGAAACGCATTCAGCACCCTTCTATAACTGCCCAGCGCCGTGGGTTGATCATAGTCCTTCTCTTTGACGTTGATATGGTCCGGCTCCGAAGAATCCAGCCACCACGCATCCGTTCCCAGTTCAAATATGCCTTTATCCAGGTAGCTCCAATAGATATCCCTGGCCGCCACATTGAATGGATCATATGGCTTGACACCGCTGTTCGGCGGCCACGTATCGAAATCGATCAGCATATTCTTTTGCCGGAATTCTGCATACTGCCGCGTGTGCGGGCCAAAACCCGGCCAGGCCACGATAAAAAGATGAGCCTTCAGCCGATGGACGCTGTCCACCATTTCTTTGGGCCGGGGATAGGTGGCAGGGTCGAAGGCCATGGCATTCCAGTTGCTGTCCTTCCCCCAATACTGCCAGTCCTGTATCATCCCATCCAGCGGCACCTTCAACGCACGATATTGTTTCAGCACATCCATCAGCTCGAACTGCGTCTTGTACCGCTCCCTCGACTGCAAAAAACCAAACGTCCACAAGGGCATCAGCGGCGCCTGCCCCGTCAGTTTCCGCATACCCGTGATCACACCGTCCCCGCTGCCTCCGGAAATAAAATAGTAATCCGAACAGTCACCCACCTCCGACTCGAAGGCCGTCTCCTGTAAGTTATCGGTAAAATGCGTAGGAGAATAATTATCCCAGAATAAGCCATAACCTTTCGTGGATTGAAAAAAGGGGATACAGATCTTCATATTGTCCTGCCGCAGATACACCCGCTGCCCCCGTTGATCCAGCCGCCCGTTCTGCTGCTGCCCCAGCCCGTATATATGCTCATCCCTGTCCAGCATAAAAGCCTGCCGGACGATATACGAAGGGGCGTCCACACCGGGCAGGGAGGAGAACTGCGTACCGTAATCTTTTTCCGTCAGCAGCCGCGCACCCGAAACATCATCAAACTCCACTTTCCCGGTGACCGTATTCAAACTCACCCGCAGGCCACCGGACCGAAGCACCACCAAATCGCCCTCTTCCCGCACATTGACAGACATCGCCTCCGGTACGGCCACCACCGAAAGACTCTCTTTCGTAAAAGCATGCCCCACCGGCGTCTTGATGACCCGCACGATGCCCGGTCCGTACCACCACACCTCGATATCTATCTCATTGACGATCGCCCTGATCCCATGCTCCGTCTTTGTAAAACGCTGGGCATGCACCGCATCCGCCAGAACAAAACTGAATAGCAACAACCAAATTCCTTTCATAGCATTGTGTTAAAAAAGGCCCGGCCACGGCCGGGCCCCGAACATGTAAAATAATTAATTGGTCGGATATCCCGGATTTTGCGTCAGGTTCGAATTTTTTGCGATCTCCGTCCTGGGTATCGGAAACAACGCCCTGTAATCTCCATTGGGCGAATGCGACAACCAGGACTTCTTCGTAAATACGCCAAAACGTACCATGTCCGTCCTGCGGCGGGCTTCCTGGCAAAACTCCCAGCCCAATTCATCCAGCATCCTGCCATAGAGGATGTCATTGCCGCCCTCGTAAGTGGTGGTCAGGTGATTCCTCAGTCCATAGTCATAGGTGCTGCCGCCCATCAGCTGGGCACCCGTCACTACCGCCTTCGCAGGATCCGATTTGAAATCCCGCTGACGCACCTGCGTCACTATCGCAGCCGCATCGTCGGCGTGGTTGGTCCTCAGCAACGACTCCGCCTTCATCAGCAATATGTCGGCATACCGGAAGAGCGGCCAGTCATTGCTCAGCCTGTTCGTCGCACCCATCGCTATTTCGAACTTGCCCAGACGGAACCCATCCACTTCGTCCGATACGTCGACGCCGGGCAAATAATTCCTGTAGGACAGCGGCTTGCCTGTAAAGTCTCCCATCGTCGCATATATCGAATCGCCTTCCGCCGTGAACTGCTGGCCTTTGATATAATTGTCCTGGTACCTGCTGTCTTCGGTATCGAAAGTGCTGATGAACTGCGGTACGGCGCAAACACCACCCCAGGGGGCGTATTGCAGCTTGTAAGTGGCCTGGTTCTCCGGTTCCAGCGTCTGCATATGCACGTCGAATGAGTTCCAGTCGCTGACATACTTCGAGTCAAATGGCAGCGAAAAGATGATCTCCTTCGAATTTTCATTCTCTGTGAGGAACACATTCTTCTGGTTAGACTCCAGGATAAACTTGTTCGCATTGATGATGGTGTCGCATACGACGATGCATTTGTCGTACGCAGGAGTACCGGCATAGACTTCCGCATTCAGGTACATTTTGGCCAACAGGGCAAGGCCGGCCCATTTGTTGAATTTGCCGTAGGTGGCTGCATTGTTTTCCACACTGACCAGGGGTATATTGGTCAGCAGCTCGTTGACGATGAAGTCATACACCTGCTTCCTCGTGCTTTGCTTTGGCAAAAAGCCGCTGGGCACGTCGAACCTGTCCACGATGGGTACATTCCCGTACATGTCGCACAGGACCCAGTAATAGGAAGCACGCAGCAGCCTTGTTTCCGCGATCAGGGACGCCGTATCCTTGGCTGCTACAGGTATCGCGCCGGACTGCGCCTGGTAGATGATCCGGTTACAGTTGGTGATACCCTGGTAAGCCCGGGTCCAGACATTGATCACGATGTCATCATCTGTTGTCCATTTGTGTTCGTGTATCCGGCGGTACACTCCGCCATCCACCCAGCCATTGGGACGTGCAGGCGTCAGCATCTCATCCCCGGATACTTCCTGGGCCCTGTACAAAGTGTTCCATTGCAGCAGCAGTCCCCGCCAGTCCACATAAGCTGCACCCGACAAGGCCGCCAGGTCGGTAACACCAGGTACAAATTCACTGCCGATGATCTGCCTGTAAGAAGTATCCTTCAGCTTGGTACAGCCTGCGCCCAGCACGGCAACAACGATCAGCAGGCTCAAAAAAAGTTTCATATTCCTTTTCATAATTGCATTCGTTAAAGTTAAAATGTCACATTGAGGCCAATGGTAAACGTACGGGTCGTCGGGTATTTATACGGGCTGTCCATGCCCGGGTCGAGGCCCGATGTTGGTGTTGAATTTATCCCCGACTGTGTGGACGATAAGCCATTCCGCAGACTGACTTCCGGGTCGATGCCTTTGTAGCCCGTGATGATCAATGCATTCAGCACCGATACATACAGCCGCGCGGACTGAATATACCGCATGCCCATATGTGTGAAGTTGTAGCCCAGCGTAACATTGTCGATCTTCCAGTAATCCCCCTTCTCGATATAATAGCTGTTGAACTCCACGGGCGATTTCAGCTGGGCTTTTCCGAACACTTTATCATAGGCATTCTTCAGCAGGTTGTATTGTGCCTGTGTCGGATTTTCCAGCATCATGCGCTGCAGGTTGGCTACCTGGAATTTGAACGCTCCACGTTGGGTGATGCTAAGGTCCCAGCTCTTGTACCGGAAGTTGTTGTTCCATCCCAGGTAGAATTTAGGGATGCCATTTCCAATCACCTTCTTGTCACCAAATGAATGCGTAAAGTCGGAATATTTCACAGGCTTTCCATCGGTGCCTTCATAGACCCATTGACCATAATTGGCCACGTCGGCCGGGTCATTGCCGATACCTGCCACTTTGAATCCGTAAAAGTTACCAACCGGCCCGCCTACTTTCAGCAAATGCGAGAAGGTTTGAATAGGAGGGAAAATGGCGCCCACCAGCAGGTAATCCGTGGAAGTCTTGTAGATATCGTTGGACAGGCTCTTGAGCTTGTTGGCATTGGTGGAGTAATTGACGCTGGAATTCCACTCGAAGTCCTTGGTCTTCACTGGTACGAAATTGACCGATACCTCTACGCCTTTGTTCTCCAGTACGCCTACATTGGCGAGGGTCTGGTTGTACAGGTTCGGTGGACTGGGAACATCATACCAGAAAAGCAGGTTGTGGATCTGGCGGTTGTAATAATCCACGCTGCCACTGATCCTGTTCTGCAAAATGCTGAAGTCCAGACCGATGTTGGTTTCACGCTTCTCCTCCCATTTCAGGTTGGGATTGGCATTTTGCGTAGGTGCGAGCGTTTGTATCCATTGGCCGTTGGAATATACGAAGCCTCCATAACCGATGACGCCGACGCCCCGGAACAGGTCCGATGGCTGCGATCCGGTGATGCCATAGCCGGCGCGCAGCTTCAGGTCGTCAAATATTTTCTGACGGCTCATGAACGACTCCCTCGAAACCCTCCAGCCCGCAGATACGGCGGGGAATGTACCCCAGGGATTTTTTGTGCCCCATAGCTGACTGGCCTCTTCCCTGCGTACACTGGCCATCAAAAGATAACGTTCATCGTAGTTGTAGGTCAGCCTGCCGAAGAATCCGATCAGGTTGGTCTCGCTCTTGAAATTACGGATCAGCCCCTGATAATTGCCGCTGCTGATGGCCCGGCCGAGGCCGATATTGTTCCAGCCAAACCTGTCCGTAGGGAAATCCCAGTTCTCCGTGGTGTCAACGGTGTACACATTCTCCTGGTAGCTGTAGCCGCCGAGCAGCACCAGATGATGTTTGTCGAAGTTGCGCGAATACTCCGCAGTCAGCTCCATGAGGCGGTCGATCGATTCGTCACCTCCGATCCTGGCATATCCATTTTTCCCGTCCCGCAATGTGGACACATGCTGCTTGGTTTCCATATATCCGTTGTTGCTGATCCTTTTAGCATAAGAAAATATGCCTGACAGCTTGAGCCCGGATACGGGCGTGAATATGACGGCGCCCTTGTAACGGGCGTTGCTCTCATTGGACTCTCCATCACTCTCCATCAGGTCGGAAACAGGATTCTCGTAGTCGAATTTCGTCAACTCCTGGAACCATGTGCCATCCGGGTTTTTCAGTGGCGAAGTAGGGTTCTGCATAGTGGCCTGGCGGTAGATATTCGAGTTGAAGCCGTTCCATTTCCGCGATGAGCTGAATAAGTTTAAATTGATCTTTAGCTTATTGTTCAGCATGCTGTGGTTGAAATCTGCATGCCCGCTAAAGATCTGGTTAAAGGATTTTTTGAAGATGCCGGGCGAATTATTATAGTTTCCGTTGATCAGGTAGTTCGTGGTGGAGTTGCCGCCCCGGAAGGTCAGGTTATGGGATTGAAGGACGGGTGTACGGGTGATGGCCTTTACCCAGTCCGTGTTGGCTCCGTTGTCCGCCATTTCGGTTTTACGGAGCCCGTCCTTTATCTGCTGGCGGAAATCCGCAGCTGTAGAAAGATTGAGCTTCCGGGCGATGATCTGTGTGCTGGCATATCCATTGTACTCTACATCGCTGCGGTTGTTGCCGCTGGCCCGCCGGGTAGTGATGAGGATCACGCCATTCGTACCACGGGTGCCATAGATGGCGGCGGCCGAACCGTCCTTCAGCACATCGATGGACTCGATGTCCTGCGGCGCCACCGTCCGCAGATCGCCGGGTATCCCGTCGATAAGCACCAGCGGATTCTGGTTGGCGCCCATCAGCGTCGTCTGTCCGCGTAAAAGGATCTGTGTATTGCCGGTGGGATCACCGTTGGGCGAGATGACGGTCAATCCCGCCACTTTTCCCTGGATCAGCTGTCCGGCATCCGTCACCGACCCTTTGATAAAGTTTTCGGCTTTCACCGTCGCCACGGCGCTGGTGAGATCTCCTTTGCGCTGTGTGCCATACCCGATCACGACGATCTGCTGCAGTTCCTTGTTCAGCAGCTGCATGGATACAGCCAGAATTTTGTTGTCACCGACCTTCATCTCCCGGGTGGCATAGCCAATCAGACTGAATACCAATGTCGGGTTATCCTTTGCAGTAGTCAGCGTGAAGCTGCCGTCCTCCCTGGAGGTGGTGCCGTTACCCGACCCTTTTTCCTGGATAGTGACGCCCGAGAGGGCGTTCCCGGCGGCATCCGTGATCTTGCCCGTAATGGGCGTTGCTGCTTCCGTCTCCTTGCGGACAGCCACAGAGTCCATGATGACATACAACCGCTCGTTGATCTTTCGGTAGGTCAGCGAAGTGTTCTTCAATACCAACGACAGCACATCCTTCAGTGGCGCATTGTCCACAGTCACCGCTGTTCGCTGTTGACCCTTTGACAGAACGCTCGTCTTGTACACGAACCTATATGAGCCCTGATCCTCGATGGCCTTAAGCACATCCTTTACTGTCACATTATCAAGCCTTAAACTTATGTTCCCCTGACCATAGCTGCTGGCTGCGGCCGGGAGGGTAAAGCAGGCAATAAGTATAATGGCAAGCTTCGTCATCAGGAAATATTTGAGAGTTAACCTGGCTGCCGGGCACGACAATCCATGTCTTGTTTTTTTCATACCTTTGCAAAAGTTAAATGTTAGATTAAATAGCCTCCCACGGCTGTTTACTGTCTTTTACGAAGACGGAGAATGCCGCAAACATTCTCCGTTTAATTTTTTTTACGTAGTTTTTTTCATATGCAGCAGTTTTAGTTTATGGTAATACACCCGTATCGTCCAGGACGATCAGGGTTTTATGATAACCTCATTCCTCTTGATGACATATTTGAAGTTGCCGGACAATTGCAGCGCATACAGCACCTCCGTCAGGTTGTCGTCATCGAACACACCTGTATATTCCATATTCTTCAGCTCATCTCCCTGGATGATCACCTTTACGCCATACCAGCGCTCGAGCTTCAACGCTACCTCTCCCAGTGTTTCGCCGTCGAAGACCAGCTTGTTCTTTGTCCACAACACCTCGGAAGCCACGCTGTCCTTGTTCAGATGATGCACCTGCGTCAGGGTCATTACCACCGGCTTCTTCTGCGTATCATTGGCCCGGATGCTGTCGTTCCTCACCGTTATGCTGTCGTTGCTGACAATGAGCTTTTCATTGGGTTTTAACAGGATCTTCTTGTCGGCATTGGCTTTCAAAATAACTTCCACTGCACCTTTGATCAGGGAGGTTTCCGTGACCTTTTCCTCGGGATACGAACGTACATTGAACGCTGTACCCAGCACCATCACATCCACGGTAGCTGTGTGAATGATAAAAGGGCGAGCGTTGTCCTTCGCCACGTCGAAAAAAGCTTCACCCGTCAGTTGCACCTGGCGTGTCTTTCCGCCAAAATCATTGTCATAGGAGATGTTGCTACCCGAATTGAGCCATACCTGTGTCCCATCTGGCAACTGCAGTTTGGATTTGGACCCGTTCTTGGTGCTGACAAAATTGCCGGATGCCAACGACCCCGGTGGAGGGGGAAGGACGCCTCCCCGTAGGAACACGATCACCAGACAGGCAGCGACTGCCGTTGCTCCCAAAAGCAGCCACAATTTTCGGGGGCGATGGGATCGCACCCCGACGTCCGGGCTATGATAAAAAGGGGTGTTTTTCGCCGTATCATCGCTGAGCCGCTGCAAATGCCGGTTGAACAGGTCTTCCGTATCCTCTTCTTCCACGCTACCTTTCGCTTTCCATAAGGTTTCGACGGACGCGGCCCGTAGAGCCACCTCCGGATGCCGCTGCATCAGCGCATCCAGTTCCCTCAACTCCTCACCGGTGGCTTCTCCCGACAGCTTCAGGATCAATAGATGCCATATTTTTTCGTTGTCCATCATAAATAAGACACCAAAAAGAAGTCCATCTACCAAAGGGAGGGAAAATAAAATAGAGCCGCAGGCCCCATTCTTATATTGAATTGGCTGTCAGAGATATGCTTACATCGACTTTTGTCTGGTCCGCACTGTTGGAACATCCAGCTGCGCGGCAGCGGCGATTTTTTTGGCCGCAATCACCAGCTGATTGCGTACTGTCAGCTCGGAAATATTCAAAATGGCCGCCACTTCCCTGTATTTCAGGCCATGCTCCCGCGCCAGCTGGAAAACGAGCTTGCATTGGGAAGGCAGACCCTGGATGGCCAGGCCGACGCGCCTGGACAGCTCCGCGGAAATGAACAGCTCCTCTCCATTGTCGAAAGTCGCGATATTCTCTACCTCGATGGTGTCCAGGCTTACTTTGGGATACTTATAGTTGCGGGTGATATGATTGATGGATAAGTTCCTGGCGATGGTATACATGAATACGGTTAGGTTCTCTATAGCCGGCAGCTCATTGCGGATGCGCCATAGCTTGATAAACACGTCGGATACGATCTCTTCTGCCACCTCCCTGGACTTGATGATGGAATAGGAAAAGAGGAACAACTCCCGGTGCAGACTGTCGTATAGCTTGCGATAGGCCGCCATGTCATCGCAGAGAGCGATTTGTCGTTGCAGTTCCGCTATCAATTCTCTTTTCTCCATGGCAGCAATCATTCAATTCTGATGCTAAAGTAGAGAATTATTGTAATATTGACGGTTATTGTTTTTCCCCTTTCCGATCCTGATGACCTGCAGGGAGTTTGCCCACCGCCTTCAGGCCCACCAGTACAATAACAAAAAAACCGCCATTTCGGCGGTTTTTTTATTGGTGCACGCAACTGCCGTTACAGGGCTTTAATCCTGATATTTTTATAATATGCTTTATTACCATGATCCTGTAGAGCGATAAAACCGGTCTTTGCAACACCATAGTCAGGATAATCTTTCCATTTGCCGGTGGCCTTTTTATTGCTCCAATCCTTGTCCCATGCGGTGAATTCAACAATCTTTTTTCCGTTGAGCCAATGCTCCACATGCCCGCGGTTGAAAACTATTTTACTTGTATTCCATCCACCTACGGGAGCTAATTTTTTATTCGCATTTGCGACATGCATGGCATAATCGGCGCCAGCTTTTTGCCATTCCTCCAATTTTTCAGGGAAATTAACATCATCGATTATCTGATATTCAGGGCCGGTCTGATAAGGGCTGTGATACTTTTTATTTTCTACGACATGATACATCACCCCGCTGTTACTGCCTTTGTCTACCTTCCATTCCCACTCCAGAATAAAGTTTTCATATTGGCCGTCTGTAGTCAGATCTCCACCGGAAGCATCCGGCGCGGCGCCCAGGCAAACCAACGCCCCATCGATGATCGTCCAGTTTTTTACAGGAGCCGCGCCTTTATTATAACCGTGCCAACCTTTCAGTGTCTTACCATCAAAAAGGCTGATCCATCCCCCTTTGTCCTGTGCTGGTGAATTGGTAAACAAAAGGCAAAATGCAATCGTTGCAGGGACTAATATTGATTTTTTCATTTCTGGTTTATTTTTCTAAGATATTTGTGTATTCAGATCAGGGTTTTTTCATGGCTTCAGGATTCCAGGACATTGGCCTCTTTTCCCGGTAGCTATCATTGCAAAGCAAGGCGGGAGCTGCCGCGCGGTAACCGAATATGGCGTCTTCCACCACTTTCCCATTATTGCGTATGGCTGAAAAGAAGTTGAACATATGGTCGTATGGTCCGCCTTTATAGCCATCTTCAGCTTTGTAGGTGATGGAACTGGGTGGCAGGATCTGCTTTCTCATTTCATTTTGCTTACCCTTTGTTTTCAGAAAAGGATCTTCCTCATGCGTGGTGTTCCGTTTTAGCACAACGTCGTCCCAGGTGACATCCATCGAGCCTTCACTGCCTACCAATTTTAAATAAGTAGTGCCGCTTGTCCCATCTACGAAGTTGCAACGTAACGACAGGTTGAACGCCGGGTGTACCATAGTTTTTGGATAATCGAAAGAGCCCAGCAATACGTCCGGCACTTCGCGCCCATCGTTCCAGAAACGCAATCCCCCTGTTGAATAGATCCGTTCCGGGCCAAGGGAGTTTGTAATAAAATGCAGGCTCGAGAAAAGATGCACAAATAGATCGCCCGCCATACCCGTCCCATAATCGGTGTAGTTGCGCCAACGGAAAAAACGTTTGCTGTCGAACGGTCTTTTCTCCGTGTTGCTGATATAGGTTTCCCAGTCGACGGTTTGCTCGGATGCATCATCGGGGATGGGGTATTGCCAGACGGAAACAGGATCGCGGCGCGCCCAAAAACCTTCGGCATAATTGAGTTCACCGATGGCGCCCTCTTTGAGCAATTGTTTTGCCTTTTCATTGCCCAGTGAGGAAACTCCCTGACTGCCAACCTGGAATATCTTTCCTGAGCTCTTTTGTGCTGCGATCACGGCAGGTCCCTCGTCCACTGAATGGACCATGGGTTTTTCGCAATAGACATGCTTGCCCGCATTGAGCGCATCGACAGAAATTTGTTTATGCCAATGATCTGGTGTAGCGACGATCACCGCATCGATGTCCTTTCGGTTAAGAATATCTTTATAATGTTTTGTAGTAAAAATATCATTGCCCCAGTTTTTCCTGGCAGCATCCAGCCTGCCTGTATAAAGGTCGCATACGGCAACCAGTTTTATACCCGGCACCTGCAGGGCGGTGTTGGTGTCGTTTGTACCCATACCGCCAGCTCCAATCAAAGCAATCTGAAGATTGTCGCCGGAGGCAATCCGTTGTTGTTTGTCCAGGCGGGTAATGTAAGTATCGCTATTACTCTGGGCAAACGTTTCTGTATATTTTCCGGCGACTAACGCTCCTGAAGACAGCCCAAGTTTTTTTAAAAATTTTCTGCGGGAAGAATAGTGATTGTTCATACATTTTTTTTGCAACCGTGCGGGAGTTATTACTTTTTGGCAATAAAACAAACGTAACGAATATTTTATTTTTTTTAAAATAGTTTAGTAAAAAAGTATTCTAATTAAATATCTTTAGTAAAAATTTTATATTACTTTATTTTTGTTTTATTATTTTTTATTTAAAGGTAGGCGTATGCCCAAACAAAGTCCGACAGTTCAGCATCCATTGGAAAAGCTAAAAAAAGAAGGAAAAAGCGGGTTTAATAAGATCCGGATATTGAAATATTTATTTGAATCGGAAAAAGCGTCTACCCCCACCATTTGCAAAAGGGTAGGATTAAGTGCGCCTACCGTATTGAAATTATTATCTGAATTGACAGATGCCGGCTGGATTGAAAAAAAGGGACCAGGAGCTTCGTTTGGCGGCAGGAGACCCGATCTGGTAGGGCTTGTGCCAAAGTCATTTTTTGTTCTTTGTATTGATATCGAGCTATTTATGGCTAATATCGTCATTCTTGACAACACGCTTACACCACAAGGAAATAAAGTTTCCATTCCGTATATACTTCCCAAAAACAGAGAAAACCTGGATAGTATTCTTGAGCATGCTCAAAAATTGATTACTTTTCTACATATTCCCGGGAATAAACTGATCAGTGTGTGTATAAGTCTGCCGGGTCTGGTCAATCCGGCGACAGGGGAGAGTTTTAGCTACCTGATTGACAACAATGACCAACGAACCCTGGCGGACTATTGCAAACCCTTTTTTGATGTACCGGTATATGTTCAGAATGATGTAAAAGCTGCCGCGCTTGGAGAGTTGAGGTGTGGTAAAGCAAAAGGGAAGAAAAATGCCCTGGTGCTTTTAATGGATTGGGGTGTCGGCCTTGGAATAATAATGGATGGAAAGGTTCGAAAAGGAACGTCGGGGTTTTCCGGGGAAATAGGGCATATCCCTTTTGAAGATAATGGGGCTCTTTGCTACTGTGGTAAGCACGGGTGTCTTGAAACAGTAGCTTCCGGGATCGCACTGGCGAAAATGGCCCAGGCCGGTATTGGGTCGGGACAGAATTCTATTTTAAGCGAATTGAGCAATAAGGAGATCGACAAAATTGAACCCAGATTGATCGTAGAAGCCGCAAACAAAGGAGACTTATATGCTATAAAGCTCTTATCCAATATAGGGTCAAGTATGGGAAAAGGGATTTCCACACTTATTCAAATCTTTAATCCGGAATTGATCATCCTGGAAGGAAGAATTGCAGCCGCCAGGCAATATATTACCATACCCATGTTACAGGCGATCAATACTTATTGTATGACACAAATAAGAGAAAAGGCGCAGATCGTTTCTTCTGAGTTAGGTGAATCCGCCAATCTTTTGGGTTGCGCCATAGAAAGTATCGATCGTTTTTTTGAGATTTGCATTCACCCCACCAGGGAAAAAATTATAACAAAATGAAAATAAAATCACGGAACAAGCCCCAATCCATCGATGAATATATCGATTCATTCCCTCCGGAGATTGCCGCCAAACTTAGCCAGATGCGTCAGGTCATCCGGCAGGCCGCACCAAAAGCAGCGGAAGTGATCAGTTATGGGATGCCGGCTTTTAAACAGAACAGGGTGTTGGTGTACTTTGCCGCCGCCAAAAAGCATCTGGGTTTTTATCCAACATCGGGGCCTATCGAGGTTTTCAAAACAGATCTGAAAGCATACAGCACGTCAAAGGGCGCCATACAACTCCCTTTGGAAGGGGCCTTACCTGTCGCCCTGATAAAAAAGATCGTTCGACATCGGTTGGCGGAAGATGAGCAATTACACCAAGTGACTACGACCCCCGGCTTTTTATCGACACTGGGTGCGCCTGCCAGGCGGGCGCTGCAAGGCAAAAGGATAACATCTGAGAAGCAACTCGCGCAATACACCGAAAAAGAAATTCTTTCACTTCATGGTCTGGGACCCAGCTCGATGCCGAAACTAAAGGCCGCCTTAAAGAAGGCAGGACTCTCGTTCAAGTCGGGGAAGTGATCGGTGCATTATAATTTTTTGACCCTCATATTTCGGAACCTTACTATATCGCCATGTCCCAGAAAACCCAGATGACCCGTTGGTCGCAAAAGACCGGGGTGCTCTTTATGATCCATCGTTCCATTTTTGGACTCCTCTTTTATATCGCCATCCAGGATCACCGTTCCGTTGAGGATCACCTTTATTTTATTCCCCCTGGCTATGATCTCTTCCTTATTCCACTGGCCTGTCGGCAATAGATAACCTCTCTTTGCAGGAATGACCCCATACACCGAACCATGATACTGATAGGGATGGAGGTCTTTGTACTTTGGCGCCTCGTTGTCGAGCACCTGGATCTCCATTCCCACATAGGCCGCATCGCCCTCCAACGGGGCACGGATGCCGATGCCATTATTTGCTCCGGGCGTCAGCTGAAATTCGAATCGATATATAAAATTGGAGAATTCTTCTTTGGTATATAAGTTTCCCCCACCGCCGGCCTCAGGAGCCACTTCTACCACACCGTCTTTGACAAGATAGCCTGTCGTGTTTCCTGTCCATTGGCTCAGATCAAGCCCATTGAACAAAGAAATAAAGCCTTCTTTCTTTTCTGCTTCGGTGAGGACGGTGGGTTCGCCGGGGTGAAGTTCACGCAGATAGATATTGCGATATGCAACGTAAGTGCCGTGAGCCTGCAGCTCAATTTGCTCTTCCGGGAAGATGGGGATACTGCGATCCCAGTAATTTTCGAGGGTAATATTATCCGTTACCAGTATGCCATTCAACCAGACCGTTACTTTTTCGCCCTTCATGATGATATGGAACCGGTTCCATTCCCCGATCTTATTATCCGCCACGACCAATGGCTTGCTTTCATTTTTTTGATTGTTGTACAACCCTCCGGACCCCACCTGTGCGCCGACCTCTCTTCTGCTGGTGTCCCAGATCTGTACCTGGGGCGAACCTCTTAAATAAATCCCGGCGTCGCCCTTTTCCGTGATCTTCCAATCGACATACATTTCAATATCACGATATTTCTTTTCTGTCGCCAGATTTTCTCCATGACCTGTAAAGATCAACAACCTGTCCTTTACCACCCAATCTCCTTTCGTTTTTTCATTAGCCGCCTGTTGGGCGGCAGCGAGCGCGTCACCGGTCATCTTTGATCTGGCGATCGGATTTTCAACAAGCGCTTTCCAGCCTTTGAGATCGATGCCATTGAAAAGGCTTTCAAAGCCATGATCGTATGGCATTTTCAAAAGAAGGGTGTTTAGCTTTGCCGTTAAAAAGGCGCTGTCTTCTCCTTTGAGGAGGGGTAACGCCGTTTCGAGCGCACTGCGAACCACGGGCCCCTTGATCGTTGCATCTGCCAGCGCCAGACGGGTTACGATGAGCGCAGCCTCGTTGTTCACCGCTGGGTCGTTCAGCGATTTGCTCACGAGTATAAAACTGCTGAAGCCGGGAATGAGGGCCGCTTTTGCCAATATTCTCTTTTTCTCAATGGGATTTTTGGCAAGCCCCATTTCATCTTCCAATAGTAATAATTGTCTTTCTCCTGTCAGGGGTGATGGCGGCGCCGGATGATAAGCAGGCAGCATGGGCAAATTCGCGTTCTGACGGTCCACCGCCGCCTTGTCTGTAAGAAGATCCAATTGGGATCGGATGGCCAGCCGCGCATAGTCCGTCTTGACGGAGCCTGCGTATTTTTTTATCCAATCGATCGTGTGGGTTTTTTTTGTGGCATCCTCTTCCGAAGCATTTGCATAAGCACTGAGCGCACTCGCGGCGCTTACCTTTAGAGAGTCGTCGTCCAGCAATCGAAAGAGAGATTTCCATTCGGACTTGCCCCAGCCATCCATCTTTGTCAACGCGGCGTCGGCGTCCGTCCGGTGCTGATAGGGGAATGACCGGATGGTTTCTATTATCTTGGGGTCACGTTTCTGGGCGTCTGCTTCACCGGCTAAAAAGATGGATACAAGAAGAAAAAGGGAGGTATAATGTTTCATGAAAGTCAGTTTGGAAATTGCGCGTTTGGGTTTGTTAAATATGCCAGGGGCCGCGCATAGGCGGGTTGATCAAATAATTGGCCTCGGTATCATCGATAAAAAGCTGGTTCACCGGATCGAATTTCAACGGTCTTCCCAGTTGCAGGGCGATCTTTCCCATATTGATAATGGTACATGACCTAAACCCGTTCATTTCGTTCAGTGCAAAGGGAGTTCTGTATTTTACCGAGTCAAGGAAATCTGTGACCTGTGGTTCCGGGTCCGGCAGTAGCGCCAGTTTTTCTTTTAAGTTGGGGATGTCAGATCTGAACCCTGCGAACAATTTCCCTTTTGGCCCGACGATATAGGCTGCATCGGGGTCTTTGGCTTCGCCATCTAAAACGATCTTGCAGCCGTCCTCATAGGTAAAGGTGATCTTTCTGAATGTTCCGACTGCATCCCAATCTTGTTGTTCGGCGTCCGGTTCCACCAGGACAGGGCTGGTATGATCCTTACCAAGAAAATATTGGATGGGGTCGATATAGTGCTGACCCATGTCGCCCAGGCCGCCGCCATCGTAATCCCAATACCCTCTGAAGGTCTGGTGAACGCGATGAGGGTTATAAGGTTTGAAGGGGGCGGGGCCGAGCCATCTGTCGTAGTCCAGTTCCGGAGGTACGGGTACTGTCTCCAATCTTGTCTTTCCTATCCAGTAGAATTTCCAGTCAAACCCGGTGGTTTTACTCACGGTAACGGTGAGCGGCCATCCCAGTAACCCGGAGTCCACCAATTTCTTAATGGGCTTTACGGTGGTATTCATGCCATAGAAATTGTCTTCAAACCGGAACCAGGTATTGAGCCTGAACATGCGTTTGTTTTGCCGGACGGCCTCTATCACCCTTTTGCCTTCGCCGATGGTCCTTGTCATGGGTTTCTCACACCAGATATCTTTGCCGGCGTTTGCCGCGTCAATAGCGATCAGTCCATGCCAATGCGGCGGCGTAGCGATGTGCACAATATCTACCTCCGGCAGGGCGATCAACTCCCGGTGATCGTGAAAGGTCTTCACGCCGCCACCGATGGAATTGGCTGCCTCTGTAAGATGGTTCCTGTCGACATCGCAGATGGCCACCACTCTTGTGCTCGCGTAAGGAATGTGGCCCCGTCCCATACCGCCGACACCGATGATCCCCTTGGTCAGCTGGTCGCTGGGAGCAAGATAACCTCTGCCTAATACGTGTCTGGGAACAATGAAAAAACCTGCGCCGATGGCAGCCGCGTTTTTCAGAAAACGGCGCCGGCCTTTGTTTTGAGATGACTGCATGAGATTTTTATTGGCTTGCAACAGAATTCGTTGAGGCGTCAATTTAGAAAGAAAAGGCGATATTCGGCATAGTTTTTTCTGCCGGGGCCGGAAGAAGCTGGATCAACTATTCCCGGGTTGATACAGCAGGCTTAGTGATCATTTCCAGGATACCCTCCTGTTCGATGATCATCATGCCATGCCTGTCGTTAGAGATGCCTTCCCGGAGCCGATATGTATACCTGGGGGTCTTGCCTTCCATAATTGTAGGAAGGTAGGTGAACTGGACATTATCATGATCCCGTAAAGCTTCTCCTACCTCCACGATATGGGTGGAAATGATGAAGAGACAATTCCTGTACTCCGCGAATGCGGCCGTCACAGACAGGGTAGCTTCATACGCATCCTTGACATTTGTACCCTTGAACAGCTCATCGAAGATGACCACCAGTGACCTTGACTGGCTGACCTCGTCCGCGATGAGCTTTACCCTTTGCACTTCCGCATAAAAATGACTATACCCCTGCATCAGATCATCCGGGACATTGATAGAAGAATAAAGTCCTTCCCTAACGGAAAAGACCATCTCGCCGGCGGCGACGGGGAAGCCCATGTGCCCTAAATAGAGCGCGATACCAAAAGATTTCATAAAAGTGGACTTGCCTGCCATATTCGCGCCGGTGAGGAACACGACATTGCGATAACGATCTGCAGTTATCGCATTACCCACCGCTGCCTCAAGCGACGGATGCCGGAGGTTCACCGCGCGGAAAAGATATGCTTCCTCCGGCATGGCCTGAGCAAAGGAAAACCCCCGCTGCCCGGCGATAGTGCCCACCGTAATAAAGACATCCAGCTGCTGCAGGATTGCCAGCAACTGCTCCATTTCCTGTTGCATTACATAGGTCAGCAGATGATGGGCTGATGCCAGCCGCACCAGTGATGAGTTCCCGCCACCCTCACGCATCAGTAAAGACAACCTGCTGTCATGTAATATACTCCTGGCATCCAGGATCTCCGATAGAAAAGGGTTCCCCTGGTCCCTGGCGTCAAAACCATCGATAAAGGTCCTGCATGCGCGGAGAAATGCGATGGCTGCCGGCACTCCCTCCCTGATCCGGGTAAAGCCTTCATCCCTGGTGACGGCAAACAGCACCCGCTTGCGAAACACATACAGCAACGCAGTAATAAACGGACCCTGACCGCCCGAACCCAGGTAATCTTCTACAAACCCGAATGCAGAGCCCTCGAACGGAAAAACATATTTCGTTCTCGAAAAATACTGGAATATGCCGCTCCTCCGGTTGATCTCCCCCGCATTGACCAGCGGTGTACGGAACATTTCCTCTAATAGTTTTTCCGCGCCTCCCGTCTTTACCTTGTTGAAAAGAGAAAAGATCGAGCCCGGTTTATATTTACCCGTCAGGTTGAGGTCTTCGAGGGTCTGTTTATCTGCAAAGGCGTTCATACGAGATTGTGTTTTGTGATCTTTGGCTTCCCGTTCTTCAGCTTCTCCAGGATCCCTTCATTGTTGATGATGATCATACCATGTCTGTCCGCTGTGATGCCTTTTTCCAGTGTATAAGTATAGACAGGTCTGTCGCCCTGCATCCGGGTGGGCAGAAAGACAAAATGGATATTATCATGCCGCTCCTTCAGAACGTCGCCCGCCTCGATGATATGGGTCGAGATGACGAAGATGGAGTCTTTGTGGCCGGCAAATGCAGAAGTTAAAGCCACTGTCGCTTCATAAGCGTCCTTTACGTTGGTGCCTCTGAACAGCTCGTCAAAAATGACAAAGAGGCTCTTGCCCAGACTAAGCTCCCGTGCCACCTTTTTGACCCGCAATACCTCCGCATAAAAATGGCTGGCGCCCGCCCCCAGGTTGTCGGAAAGGTTGATGGTGGTATAGATGGCATCCCGCACGGAAAAGACCATGGAAGATGCCGGCACCGGCAGTCCCATATGGGCCAGGAACAGGGCAATGCCCAGGGACTTCATGAAGGTGGACTTGCCGGCCATATTGGCGCCCGTGAGAAAAATGATATTACTCCCGGTCGTGATGGCCAGGTTATTCGGCACCGCATTGGGTACAGAAGGATGATAAAGCCCCTCCGATCGCAGCATCTGTCTGTCACGGGGCAATGCCTCCGCAAACGCAAACCCACGCTGACGGGCCACGGCGGCCACGGATATATAAACATCCAGGTGATAGATCTTTCCCAGCAGACGACGCACGCTGTCCCGGTGACGGAATCGCAGGTGGGCATCGTGAACAGCTACCTTTTCATAGGACAGCTTACCCCTGACCGGCAGTTCCAGCAGTTGCATAAATACCGGCTCATTCAATAATTCCGCCAAAGCCGCAGCCTCTGACCGGTATGCCCCAAAACCATCCCCGCCGAAGAGCGCCTTCAGCCCGTGCGCCATCTCGACTAGAGCCGCCACACCCTGGTGGATCGTCTTGTATTCGCTGTCCTCCGCTATCAATCCGGACATTTTATCTTTCAGGCTCTGCTCTCTCCCGGTGAGACGGCTGCGCTCGTCATGGTCCGCGAGATATTGCTCTATCTGGTCGAATAGCTCCGGCCTGAAAGGGAAGGGCTGGCCGCTCTGGGCAAAATGCCGGATGATGCCGCTCCGCTCATTGATAAGCTTTTCATCCGACAGGGGATAACGGAACCATTCTTCCAGGATCGCAGCCCCCCCTCGGGTAGCGGTACGATTAAAGAGCTGGTAGATAGATCCGTCACCACCCTTGCCAAAAAGACGCAGGTCATCCAATGTCTGCTGATCTGTTGTAAATCGCATGCTGCTTATTTTCTTTTTCTCCTGATAAGTATGACCGCTCCGATGACCACCAGTATGCCGGGCAGAACACCCAGCAACATCACTTTCAAAAAGTAGAGCCCGCCATCCGTCAAAGTAAGCCTTCTGTCTACGGAAGGCGGGCGGTAGCCGTCGATAGGGAATTCCCCATTGGCGAACCAGCTGAAGACCGCCGTGCTGAAAGTAAAGTTGCTGGTTTGTATATTTTGCCGGTTCAATTCTGAATTGCTTAAAAAGTCGGCATCTCCCGATACGACGATACGCTGTTGCCTCCCGTTGACCGTACGGGTAAGACCCAATGCCACCGGCATCGAGCCTTTCTCGTCTCCCTGGGAAGCATCGAAGCTAAGCCCTTTCCACACAGGATCCTGCCCGGGCTTTGCATTATCGGACGACATATCCACGGGCATCGGCATCGGAGTGCCGCTGGCCATAATTATCGTTCCACCGCGTGAATTATCCGTCGTTGCGCCCTCGGCCGCCTGGATCATATCTTCGGTGGGTTTGATCTTTTTATTCCAACCGGAACCCCCGATCGTGGCCAGCAGCGTGTCGACAGTAAAAGCGCCATGGGGATCATAGGTCAACGCCGCCGCCCCGAACATAGTTACAGGGAGACTATCTTCCCGGTCACCATTCAACGTCCTGGTAAATGTGGCAGCTTTGGCCGACAATAACGGTTTGACCAGGGCAGGAGAGAAATTTTTATTTGGCTCCACCAGCATACCCTCTTTCAGCTGTACCCCCAGCTCCTTCAGGATAGGATTCAGTATCTCCTGCTTGCCTGGCTCGCCGGCTACCAGCAGATTGCCGCCTGCCGTGATATACGCCTTGATCTTTGACAAAGCCACTGTATCAAACGCCACTTTAGGGTCGGCGATCACCAGCGCTGTAATATCAGCAGGGATGGTCTGCTCCTTCAAAGACAGCGACATCACATCGAAACCCTGGTTGATCAGCGAATACCTGAACGTAATATCATTGGTCAGTACCTTATAATGCCTGTCTCCTTCTTTATCGATGCTCCGCTCCAGCTCGCCCGTTACAAATGCGATCTTCGGCATACGGGCCTGCTGTAATCTTTTTATAGCGGCAGACGTCTCCGTTTCGGTAGGGAATATCAGCCGATCATTGAACAGACGCAGAAAGGTCGTCTTATCTTTATACTTCAATTGCATGACATACCGGCCCTGCTCACCGCGCAGATCGATGATCTTCCTGATCCCGGCCGGCGTCTTGAACAGGCTCATATTGATCTTCATGGACTTGGCATATTTCACGGCCAGCGAGTCTATAGACTGTCCCGGATTAAATTTATATAAATTCTTGTCCGCTACGCTATCGTAATAGTAGACATAGTTGAACTTGATATCCGGCTTGAAGCGCAGGTATTGCTCCCACCTCATCATATCCGCATTACGCTGATCGGGCCTGCCATACCAGAAGAAATTGTCCAGGAGATTGATATACGTGGTCACCTCCAGGGTCGTATCACCCGTTTCCTTCAGGACGTTTTGTGCAGCGGGTGCCAGCGTCATCGTTTTGGTGGTAGTGGCATCGTAATAACCGGTGAATCGGGGCCTGGATGTAATATAACCCAGGGCAAGAACAGCAACGATGATCAGTGTATAACGGCCAGCCTTCACCAGTGCAGGCTTCGACTCCCGGTCCGACTGCAGCTTATAGATGCAAAAGCAGAGGAACATGGTAATAATGCCCCCAAAGTAGAAGATATCCTTTGTGACGATCAGCCCGGACAGCATGGTATCCGCTCTCCCGTAAATAGAAAGGAAATAGGTCAGGTCACGAACAAAATCGATATCCTGCCAGATATTCCCGACATAGTTCAATGCCGCCAACACCACCAGCGTACACAATGCAGCTACGACCTGGTAGGAAGTAAGACTGGACATGAATAATCCGATCGCCGCATACGTACAAAGCAAGAGATACATACCCAGCAGACCCGCCAGCAGCATGCCCGCATCACAATTAGCGATATTCGACACGCCGCAGATGACGATTATGCCCGGAATGGCTACCAGGAATAGATTGTACATCATCATGGCCATGAACTTACCAAGGATGATCTCTCTGATCCTGGTGGGGGAGGAGTACAGCAATTTTATCGTACCGCTGCTGATCTCCCGGCTCATAAGCCCCATGGTAAGCAATGGCAGATACAAGTACAGTTTATTGGCCAGGGAAGGCCAGATGCCAAGGGGAGGGCCAAAAATCTTGCTGGTCAGGAACCGCAGATACTTGAGATTGACCCCTCCCATTCCCTGCTGCGTCAGATAATTTTCGATGATATTGATATAAGCCAGACCTGATTGAAAGAGGAATGCCACCAGGAGAAACCAGGCTATCGGCGAATAGAACAGCATGGCCAGTTCCGTCCTGGCGATCTTGAAGGTCGTTTTCATATAAGCTTTTATTTGGAAGAGTGATTTGATAATTGGGCGAATATTTCATCCAGCGAGCTCTTGTCCAGGTTGATCTCCCGGAGCTCCCAGCCGCGTTGTACGCTGGTCTCGATGATCTTTCCTGTAATGGACGCATCACCGTTGAAGTATAAACGTATCTGTCTTTCTGTAAGGAAGTCGACCTTCGTAGACCCGGGCACCGACAACAGTTCCGTCTCTGACGGCGGGTTCTCCATCCGCATGAGCACGCTGTGCGGCTCCACATAGTTGTTGAAGGCATCCATCGTGTCGGCAAATACGATGCGGCCGCCTTCGATCATCTTGATCTCCCTGCAAAGCAGCTGTACTTCCGACAAAATATGAGAAGAGAAGATCACCGCCCTGTCGGCGGCGACCTCTTTTATAAGTGCGCGGACTTCGATGATCTGGTTAGGGTCAAGACCATTCGTAGGTTCATCCAGCACCACCAGCTTGGGCCGGTGCATGATGGCTTGCGCAATGCCTACCCGTTGCCGGTAACCGCCGGAGAGATTGCGTATTAGCCTGTTGCTGAAATGCGCCACCCCGCAACGCTGCTTGGCTTCCTCGATGGCGGGACGCACAGTGTTCTTTTCCATCTTCCGCAATGCTGCGCAATAGACCAGGTATTCATCCACGGTAAGGTCCATATACAGGGGCGGATGCTGTGGCAGGAAACCGATCTCTCTTTTCGCCAGCTCCGGTTGCTCCCGGATATTGATCCCGTTGATCAGTACGGTGCCTTCCGTCTGGTTTAAAGCGCCGCAGAGGATATTCATGGTCGTCGACTTGCCGGCTCCGTTGGAGCCGAGAAGGCCTACGATGCCGCTGGACGATATCTCGATATTAATGTCCCGTATAGCCCAGCTGGTGCTGTACTTATGGGACAGGTGCTCGATCTTGACAATGGAGTTGCTCATATTAAAAACGATATATTATCTAATTATAACCGGGGTTTTGTTTCAGATTGGGATCAAGGATAATCTGGCTCCTGGGCACAGGGTACAGGGCGCAGAAAGGCTTCCAATTAGGTTTGGCGGCGCCGAGCACGGCATCGATAGTACCTGTCCTCTTTAGATCGAACCAGCGGTTGCCCCATTCGGTGAACAGCTCGGCAAGACGTTCTTTTTGTACGGCCGCCAGGACCTCGTCCTTCGTGGCAGCCGTGCTTTCACCCAGACCGGCCCGCTCACGCACCGTCTTGAGATCAGCCAGCGCCTGGTTGGTATTATCGAGGTGTGCAGCGGCTTCCGCACGGATGAGATAGACATCCGCCAGCCGGAAGATCATAAAATCTTCGACAGTAGCGCCCGGATATACATTCTTGTACTTATAGGGGTAATAAAAATTCTTGTCTGTGCCGTCGATGTTGATCACCACTTGTTGGGCCCAGTTGACCAGGCGTTGATCGCCCGGTGAGAAAACGTTCAGCAAAGCAGGTGAAAGGATATAGTTGGGGATAGATCCCGGTGATTGAGGAATGTACTGGGCAGCTTCCGGGTTTCGGAAATATTGTCCGATCGTTGGTATCTGCCAGATGGCCTCCGTGCTGCCGTCAAGGAATACTTTGTTCAGGTCTTGCTCCAGCGTATAGACATGGGATTCGATGACGTCATTCGCCGCATCGAAGGCCTTTTGCCATTGCTGGCGGTACAGATACACTTTGGCCAGCAGCGACTCGGCTGTATATAGGTTGGGCCGCAGGTGGCCTGCCGATGGATAGTCCGGCGTCAGCGCCTGCATCGACTCCGTAAGATCGGAAAGGACCTGGTCATACACAGAGTCGACGGAGCTGCGTGACAGGAATGCGTTGACCTTGTAGTTGGAGGCGGTGACAATGGGCGCCGGGCCAAAAAGATTGACCAGGTTGAAATAATACAGGGCGCGAACGACCTTCATTTCCGCTGTTACCTGCTTTCTGAAAGAGGCTGACAGCGCAGTGCTGGATGCCATCCTTTCCAGGATGACATTGACGGGATAGATGCCGGTATAAGGCCCGGACCAAAGGGAGTTAAGTTCATCATTGATGGGGGTCACCCCATTGTCAAAAAAAGCTTTTGCGCCCGCGTTACCGCTGCTCGTATAGATCAGCTCATCTCCCGAGACACCGGTGATCCAGGACAACTGCCCGTCGTTGTAGGTAAACCCTTTGCCAAGGGCGGTAAAGGTGTATACGCCGGCCACTGCGCTCATGGCAGTGAGACTGTCGGAAAATTGCTGCGCTTCCGTGATCTGTGTTGGCGGATTAGGGGGGATCCCGATCAGCTTCTTGCAGGAGATGCCCATCAGCAGGAGACTGCCGGCGCCGATGTTATATAGAAATGTTCTTATTCTCATGATGATCGATTTGCGGGTTAAAAATTGAATGACAGGCCGCAGGCGACGATACGCTGAATAGGGAAGAGGCCAAAATCATTGAATTGCTCGGGGTCTGTCACTTTATAATTTGTTATCGTCAGCAGGTTTTGGGCATTCGCATAGACACGGCAATCCTTTACATGCCATTTCTTCAGGAGGCTTTCCGGAAGAGAATAGGACAGCGACAGCGTCTTCAGTCGCAGATAGGTGTCTATGGCGTAAGCGCCGGAAGAATTGGAGAAACTGTAGGCTGCCTGCGTGGCCAATGAGCCATAGCCGGAGCTGAGCTTCTGGATCCGGGTCTGGTCTCCGGGATGCTTCCAGTAGCTCAGCGCCTCGACAGGCATATTGTTCATGGTGGTGCCGATCCAATAGGAGCTGTAGATAGTGTACAACCACGTAGGCGCCATCTGGCTGGAAAACTGGAAGAATACGGAAAGGCTGAGATTCTTATAGGTCAGTGTATTTCCAATACCTCCCATATATTTTACTTCCCTGTTAGCGATGGGCATCCTGTCGCCGCCCTCATCCACCGTCTGGTAATTGGGGGTGTTCGTGACATCGCCGTCCTTTGTATAGTATTCGAAGAGCCCGGTGGTGGGATTGACGCCTTTATACCGGTTGCCTATGATCACCGAGACGGGCTGTCCGATTACATACTGGCTCTTGTACGAGGAGTATTGCAGGTTGGGAAAATCCACCAGCTTGTTCCTGTTGAAGGAAATATTGAAGTTGGTGGTCCAGGTAAGGTCCTTTCTTTTGACGTTGGTGGAATTGAGCGAGAATTCCCATCCGCTGTTCTGGATAGTGGTGTTCACATTCTGGACGACGGAAGGGAATCCGACATGGGCGGGAAGTGGATAACCTGCCAGCTGCTGGCCCTCCCGGTTACGATACCATGTGGCGTTGAGGAATAGCCTGTCGTTAAAGAAGCCCAGGTCCATGGAAATATTCAGCGATTTTTTCAACGCCCAGCTGTAATCGGGGTTATACAGGTTCACAGGAAAATTTGGCCGCACGCCCTGGAAAGGAAAGGTGCCGTTGACAGGCGCCCAAAAAGACTGGTAGTTATAAGGCTGGACACCGTCTGAGCCGCTGGTGCCATAGCTCCCGTAGAGCTTGCCAAAGCTCAGGACAGGTTTCAATGTCCTGAAAAGACGCTCCTCCGAAAAGATCCAGCCGGCGGCGACGGAACCAAAATTACCAAACTGGTTGCCGGGACCGAAATTGCTGGAGCCGTCCCTTCTGCCGCCCAGGGTCAATATATATTTCTGATCGTAGATATACCGGATACGGGCAAAACCAGCTGCATATTTGTAAATGCTATAGTCGTCAAAAGAGGAGATGGAGGCAGCCCCATTGATGGAACCCAATAAATTGTCATTGACGTATCCATAGCCGAAAGCCGTGTTGCCGTTATTGAGGTTTTTCTTATAGGTAGCACCGACGAGGACGGAAAGATTGCCTTTTCCCAGCGTGTTGGCATAATCCAGCTGCGGCTCCACATTGATGGTCTGGAAGGTATTGTTGCTGAAGCTGGCGGTGGCATAGGCATAGGCGGGACTTTGCGATTTGGCGGGGGCTTCTGTATGTTGGAGCGTCTGAAAGCGGTTGTAGCCCATATTGATCGTAAAATTCAGCGAGGAAAGGATCTTGTAGCCTATGCGCAGGGTATTGTTGACGTTGTGGCTTTGTGACTGTACGGGTTGTTTAAGTCCCGCATAGAACTGCAGTCCTGACAGATCATACCCTTTGTAGTTCCAGACCAGATTGCCTTGTGCATCCAGCAGGTCAGGTGTATTGGGGGGAGAAAGGATGCGTTGTGCAGGGGGGATGCCCGCAGAGTTGTTCCTGTCATAGCTGTAATCCGTGCCGAATTCAACGGTCAGGTGATTGTCCGCGGAAGTATGACGCAGGTTGGTATGAAAGGACAGCCGCTGGTCTGAAAAATCACCGGGAAAGTTGAAATTGGACCGTGTATATCCTGCAGAGACAAGGAAGACGTCGGTATAGCTTCCGCCTGAAAGGCTGGCGTGTACATCCGTATTATTGGAGGTCTTTCCATAGATCAGCTTCTGCCAGTCTGTGTATTTATGCTGATCAAAGAGCGTAATATCCGGCGCATAAGTATCACGGTTATAAGGATCGTTTCCGGGCGTGATGCCGTCGGCGGCAAAAGCCGCCTTTCGCAGATCGAGGTATTGCTGAGTATTCAGCATTTTCATCTTCCTGGCATTTGTATTGAACCCGCTGTTCACGGACAGGTTGAAGGATGACTTGCCCGGTTTACCTTTTTTAGTCGTGATCAGGATGACGCCGTTGGATCCCTGTGTACCATAAATGGAAGTGGCGTCGGCATCCTTCAGGATACTGACGGATTCGATATCGCTGGGATTTATGCTATTGAAAGGGCTGAGGCCGCCTGGCTGATCGATGCCGCCGCTGGAGCTTTGGGCGGAGGCCATGGACGACATCTTGCTGATCTTATCATTCTGGGGGGCAAAAGGCACACCGTCAATGATGAACAGCGGCTGATTGTACGGCTTGTAGAAGTCATTGGGATTGCTCAGCAGGGTATTCTGTCCCCTGAGCTGCACCAGCACCCTGGATCCCGGTACGCCGCTCTGGGAAGTGATGGCAAGGCCGGGCGCCTGCCCCTGCAGAGCCAACAGCACATTCGTCACCGGCTGCCTGGAGATCGTAGCCGCATCGACGGTAGCGATAGACCCCACGTTGAAACGTCGGGAAGTAGTGCCATACGCCTGGATGACCGTGGCATCCAGGATGTCCAGGCTGGGCTTCAGGACTACATACATGGACATTTCCGTATTGGGAATAACCTCCTTATCTATATAACCAGTAAAAGAGATCACCAGCACGGCATTGGAAGGGATCTCCCTCATTTCGAAATCACCCTTTACATTGGTCTTGGTCCCCCTGGTGGTCCCCTTGATCATTACAGTGGCCCCGGATAAGGGCGCACCCGTGCTGTCCGCCACATGACCACGGACCGTGATCGTTGCAGACAGAGAGTCCGTATCTATCAGTACAGCCGCCGGCGGCGCATTGTATTTGATCACTATCGTTCTGTCCACGATGGAGAAGGTCAGCGGCTTGCCACGCAGAC
Source organism: Chitinophagaceae bacterium (assembly GCA_017307755.1). GTDB lineage: Bacteria > Bacteroidota > Bacteroidia > Chitinophagales > Chitinophagaceae > Puia. The sequence continues at coordinate 75,657 of JAFKGQ010000021.1, forward strand.
AGGCAGCTACTGCTTCCCAGATAGGAATATTGCGCAGGTCGACATTGATATTACCCGCCCGTTCCAGATCCTCATACGTGTACAGGAAATTGAATCCGGTCTGCTTTTGCATCTCCTGGAAGACAGTGACCAGCGATACATTACTCTTCGACAGGGTCACATTTTGGGAATAGCCGCTGGCGCTTAGTTGCAGACATCCTGCCAGCATGATGATAGAAAAAATTTTTGCCACACGTGCAGTTTTGGTGAGCCATTCCCGCGATGGCCGCGGGAATTGGCAAAGAGTCTGAAAACTCATACATTTGTCATGTTTGGGTTAAACAATAAAGCAGTCTTAACGTGATTCTATATTGAACTATCCCAAATGTTCGCCGGGAGTGTTAGTAGCACTTCCGGTTTTTTTTGGCATAGCGATTTCATACGACAAGTCGTTATCTGTCCATAGTAAAAGGTGTTGTAGGTGCGGTTCTGTTCGGATTGGATATTTAGGGCGCGACGACCGTGACCTTCCGGCCCTCGATCGAAAATTTCACGGCGCCGGTCATCTCCAGCATGTTGAACACCCTGGAAACATTCACATCCCTGGATATGGTACCCCCAAAGTGATGGGTGATCGTTCCTCTATACGTGACATCGACATCGTACCAGCGGGCTATCTGCCGCATCACTGTCCCGATATCGCTTCTGTCGAAACGGAAGACGCCGCTCTTCCAGGCCATCACATTCTCGATATTGACGCCTTTGACGACATCGATCTTCCCTTTATCATTGCTGACCGCCTGCTGGCCGGGTTTCAGCAGACTATTGGCCGCACCCTGGAAAACACGAACACTACCATCCAGCAGCGTCGTCCGGATGGCATCCTCATCATCATAGGTGTTGACGTTAAAGCTCGTTCCCAATACTTGTATACCGTAATCGCTGCCGCCTTTCCTGACGACAAACGCCATAGACGCACTTTTGGCCACTTCAAAATAAGCCTCACCCGTGATCTCCACTGTTCTGTCCTTGCCGGTGAAATTGGTAGGAAACTTAATGGAGGACAAGGCATTCAGCCAGACACGGGTTCCGTCAGCCAGCGTGAGAACAGCCTTCTTACCCCTGGAGGTGGTGAGTGTATTGTAAGTAAATTGACTTGTAGCCCGCAGCCCGCTGCCCGTAGCTGCCTTATACGCCAGCTGGCCATTGCCCGTCTTGGTAATAGCTGCATTGCCGTCCATAGTGAGCCTGCCGTTGGCAGCGCTGTCGAGGACAATCTGCCGGCCATCGGCCAGCGTCAGAATGGCTCCGTCGCCGCCAGGCCCCACATCATTGAGTTTCACGATCACGGGCGCAACATCGTGTTGAACGGCAGGCCGGTGCCAAAAGTAATAACCCACTGAGACGAGCAATATAGCTGCTGCCGCGGCAGCTATCCATTTGCGCCAGGGCAGCGTACGCACAGGCGTGGAACTCAGTTCGTCCAGCTCACTCTCCAATCGCTGAGCAAACGCCGGCGACATCACCGGGTAGTTCCTGATCCTTTCCGGTACCACGGCGCACTGGTCCAGCGTTGCATGGAATTCGGCCGCGGGCACGGACTCCAGCCACCCGGTGAGAATAGCCTCTTCCTCCGGAGACAGGATACCCGTACTGTATCTTTCGATAATGGAGATGATGGTTGAGTCGCTCATGCAAAAGACTGATATAAATAAAGACTGATGAGGATGGAAAAGGATACCGGCATTACCCGGATTTTTTTAAAAAAACAGAAAATAGATCCAGCCTGCCTTTTTACGCAGGTGGTCCTTGATGAAATGGGTGGCTTCGAACAATTGCTTTTTGATAGCTCCCCTTGTAGTGCCCAGCTGGTCGGCTATCTCCCGGGCCGTCATCTCATCGCGGGCATTCATCAGAAAGATCTCTCTCTTACGGGGAGAAAGAAGATTGATGGCTTCCTGTGCTATCTCATGGTATTCACGGAAAATGAGGGTATTATAGGTGGAGTCGTCAGTAGCCTCCTGCGTAATCTCACGCAGCTGGCGTGACAGGCTCAGCCGGCTCCTGGATTGCCGGTTCATATCGAAGACCCTGTTCTTGGCCATGCGAAAAAGATAATCTTCGAATGAACGGATGCCGGTAAGCGTCTCTTTCTTTACCCAGACCTTTAAGAAGATGTCCTGGATGATCTCTTCCGTATCTTCGTGCGAGTCAATAATAAAGGCGATAAAGCGATAGAGTCCTGCATAGTAGTGGGCGTACAGTTTTTCAAAGGCCTCCCGGCTGCCTTCCGCCGTCCTTTGTAACAATGTCTGCTCATCAGTTAATTTTGTATATGCTGCCTTATCCAACGACTAAAATTAAGAAAACAACCAATCGAAAGAGAGATTTCCATTCGGATTTGTTCCAGGGGGTGGGGCGCAGACAGAGGTCATTTTTTTATCTTGCCTGTTTTTCTTTTCCTTTCTTTTTTCCCATAGATAAGTAATTTTCCTTTTATTTTATTATTTTTTTGGAAGATATTGTAAATGCGTATACTTTTATAGCAAGGAAACGAAAATGAAAATTTCCTTTGTTGCCTTTCTTTTATCTTTTTAATAAAATACCAAAACATGCTAAAATGACAAAATTTCTTTCAACTGCAAGGGTCCTGTTGTTTTGTATTTCCGCTGTGATCAGTATGGAAACGACATTCGGCCAGGACAAAAAAATTTCCGGGGTGGTGTCGGATGAGGAGGGGAAACCCTTGTCCGGTGTCAGCGTAATGCTGAAGGGGAGTACGGTCGGGAGCGTTACGGACGCCCAGGGAAAATATGTTTTGAACGGGCCCGCTAATGGCGGGGTCCTTGTTTTTTCCTTTACGGGCTATCTGCAGAAAGAAGTCAATATCATCGGCAGACAGGTGTTGAACATCTCCATGACTGCCGACAATAAGCAACTGACCGAAGTGGTGGTCACGGCCATCGGCATAGAAAAGAACAAGAAGGCGTTGGGCTATTCCACGCAGGTGGTCAGCGGCGGATTGCTGGCAGAAGCAAGGGAGACCAACGTGGCTAATGCGCTGAAGGGCCGGGTGGCGGGTCTTCATGTCAATGCTTCCAGCGGTGGTCCCGGCGGCTCCAGCTATGTCGTCATCAGGGGGAACAGTTCCCTCACCGGCAGCAGCCAGCCTTTATATGTAGTGGACGGCGTGCCTATTGACAACCAGACGCTGGATGCTGCAACTGTGTCTTCCGGCAGGGACTACGGCGACGGCATCGGCAATATCAACCCCGACGATATCGAATCCATGACGGTGCTGAAAGGGCCTGCGGCTGCGGCACTCTATGGGTCACGGGGTTCTAACGGCGTAATACTTATCACTTCCAAAAAAGGCAGGAAAAGAAAGGGCGTCGGTATTGATATCAATTCCAACAGCACTTTTGAAAGACCGAATGTGATCCCCACCCGGCAGAATATCTGGGGCGGCGGTTATGACGGCGACTACAATTCCCTGGGCACCACTACCATCAATGGTCAGACCTACTCTTCCTGGCCCAGCTGGCTGGTGGATGACTGGGGCGGCAAAATGGATGGCAGGCTGATCGTCATCGAGCGCTTTAAGGACCTGGGTCCTGTGAAATATTCACCTCAACCGTCCGATAATCTGAAGAAATTCTTTCAGACGGGTACCACCTTTACCAATAGCATCGGCGCAGGCGGTGGGGATGAAAAGACCACCTACCGATTCTCCGCATCCGACATGCATAACAGGAGCATCATCCCCAACACGGCGCTTTCCCGTCAGACCTTTACCGTGAGGGTGGCCAGCAATATAACTTCCAAATTGAGTGTGGACGCGAAGATCAACTATATCCGCCAGGATGGGAAGAACAGGCCGCAGAACAATTCGTATTCGCAGAACCCGATGGCCGGCCTCAATCTGCTGCCTCGTTTTGTAGACCTCGACTGGCTGAAAGATTATAAAAATGCCAATGGCTTTCAGAACACCGTTGTTTCCAATAACCCTTATTGGGTGATCAACGAGCTCATCGGTACGGATCACCGGGACAGGATGATCGGATTTCTCTCCACCAAGTACAAATTCACCGATTGGTTGAACCTGCAGGCCAGGTCGGGCATGGACTTTTATACAGACACCCGCTTTAACCGCATGGGGCAAGGCACCAACAGCACCAATGGCTCCGTGGAGAACTATCAGTTCCATGTCCAGGAAGACAACAGCGATCTGTTGCTGACGGCTTCCGGCAAGCTCACCAATAAGTTCGCGGGTATGCTCTCTCTCGGGGCCAGCCATCTGAACAAAGATTACCAGGTGACGGGTGCGTACGGGTCCAATCTCAACGTGGACAACCTTTATTACATCGGTAACATGAAGAATGTGACGCCCCGTGAATATCGCATCAGGAAGCAGATCAATTCCGCGTATTTCTCAGGTGAAATAAGCTACAATAACTATCTCTTCCTGGACGTGACGGGACGAAATGACTGGTCGTCAAGTCTGGGTGTCAACAACCGCTCGTTCTTCTATCCTTCCTTCAGCACCAGTTTTGTCTTTACGGACGCATTGGACATCAGGAACTATCTTTCCTATGGAAAGATCCGCGCTTCCTATGCGGAAGCAGGTAATGACGCGACTCCCTACAGCACCATTGGCGGGTATGATGTCAACAGCAGCAATACTTTTAACGGGCAGTCCTCCGCCACCATCCGGGGCGATATCCCTTTGTACGACCTGAAGAACGAGCTAAAAAAATCTTACGAGTTCGGCACCGAGCTGAGGTTTTTCAATGACAGGCTGGGCGTGGATTTCACGTATTACAGCTCTTCCACCACCAATCAGATCGTACCTATCCAGATATCCACGACGACGGGTTATTCCAGCCGGATGATCAATGCCGGCGAGATCTCCAACAAAGGGATCGAAATCTTCCTTACCGGCACCCCTTTGAAGCTAAAGGACTTCAAATGGGATATCTCCATCAACTTCTCGCATAACAAGTCAAAAGTCGTTTCACTGGCGCCCGGCATTCCGGCGCTCACCATACTGGACCCGGGATATGGCGCCAGCATCCAGGCCAGGGTTGGGGAGGCTTTTGGCAATATCGTCGGCTACAGGGCGAAACGTACCGAGAATGGGGATATACTTGTCACCAGCGACGGGAAGTACCAGCGGGCGGACGACCTCTCTGTTCTTGGCCGTATTCAACCGGACTACCTGGCCGGGATAACGAATACGTTTACGTACAAAGGATTTACGCTGAGCGGGCTGATCGACGTGCGCAAAGGCGGGCAGATACTTTCCTATAGCAAATTGAACCAGATGGCGAAAGGGACGGGCAAGTTCACGGAGAAAAGGGACAACCTGATCATCAATGGCGTCGTGGAGACATCTCCGCAGCATTATGTAAAGAACACCACCGTCATTGCCGCATCCGACTATTATGCCGGCGGCGGTCCCTGGAACGATATTGGTGAAACACAGGTGATAGACGCGGATTATATAGCACTGAGGGAGGTTACCATCAGCTATAACCTGAGCCGTCTGTTGAAGAAGAGCACGGCGCTAAAAGATCTGCGGCTATCCATTGTGGGGAGGAACCTCCTGTATCTGTACAGGGACCCTCAATTCAAGCTGATGGGCATCAGCCCCGAGACTGCGTTTAGCGCGACCGCTGCCGCACAGGGCTATGAGGCGGTGAGTATGCCCACGACCCGGAGCATCGGTGTCAATCTAACTGTATCCTTCTAATCATTGTTTAATTGTCTGCATCATGAAATTATATAAAAAGATATTGAAGATGTCCGTCGTCGCCGGCTGTCTTCTTACAGGCACAGGCTGTACGAAGAACTTTACGGAGATCAATACGGACCATACGCTGGTGACATCCGACATCATCAAGCCATCGCTGCTCTTTACGGGCGTACTCAAGAACTCCATATTCAGCACGTATAATACGTCCATTGTCGCGGAGTATTCCGGCTATTACGCCAACCAGGGTTCCGGCGTCATCTTCCAGAACGCCAACTGGGCGGAACCTTTTAATACTTTCTATACCAGCTATATCATCAATATGGCGGAGTGCGTACGTCTGACGGCCAAAGACCCCAAGCTCATCAATGAGAATGCCATGGCCAGGATATTCAAAGTATGGCTCTTCCAGATGCTGACGGACATGTATGGGGATGTCCCCTACTTCCAGGCTGCGCAGAGTATGGACGAGACGGTTAACCAGCCAAAGTATGACAAGCAGCAGGATATCTATAAGGATATGTTGAAAGAATTGAAGGAGGCGGTAGCTTCTCTGAGTGATGTGCCGACCCTTTCATCCTATGGCGATGCTGATCTCCTGTATGGAGGCAGTGTGGACAAATGGCGACGTTTTGGCAACTCTTTGCGGCTCCGGCTGGCCATCCGGGTGCGTTATGCGGATGCGACCCTGGCGAAGCAGCACATCACCGACCTGGCGGGCGCCGTCTTTATCGACGACAATTCCCTGAATGCAAAGCTGACCACTATTGATGGCACCAATCCTTCCAATCGCAACCCCTTAATGGACGACCCCACCAATTCCTATCCTCTTTGGGTTTCCTTTACGCTTACGGACAACCTGAAAAAGCTGAACGATCCCCGGTTACCCGTTTTTGCCAAGCCTGCCACGGACGGTGTATCCGGCTACAGAGGCCGACCTATCGCCATCACGGGGACGGAAAGCGTATATACGGAATCGTCTACGGCCTATCTCAGTTATTTCTTCCGGAACCCTGCTTATTCGATTATTATCTTCAACACCGCGGAGGTCTATTTTCTCAAGGCTGAAGCTGGTCTTGCCGGACTGTCTTCCGACGATGCCCAGGCCATGTACACCAAGGGTATACAGGCTTCCATGGGATATTACTCCGTGGATCAGACGGCTTCGAATAATTACACCGGCTCAGCGGCGGGCATTCTCAGCGGCACGGACGAAGAGAAGACGCGACAGATCATCGTTCAGAAATGGATCGCCAATTTTTACGAGGTATATGAAGGTTGGGCCGAGTTCAGACGTACGGGCTATCCGGAGATATGGACGGGCAACAGCCTGGGAAGCACCAATGGCGAAGTTCCCCGGAGGCTCACCTATCCTCTGGATGAGTATACGAAGAATGGGAACAATGTGAAGACGGCGGCTAGTCTGTTGTCGGGTGGAGATGCCTATTTAAGCAGGGTCTGGTGGGACGCCAAACCGGGTCTTCCCTTCCATCATCCGAAGCAGGGGATGTTTCCCCCTGAATGAGTCATAACCTTATTCTTTCAACTTTAACACCTCATCAATATGAAAGCGAGGTTGATATTCCTGTCCATCGTTGTGTTGGCGGGTGTGACCGGTGGTTTCACCTATTGCAGCAAGGCGGCTACTGTCGGTGGGACACCGGTGGACAGTACCCTGAAAGGTCTGGCGGAAGCCTATCCTCACGATGCCGGTATCGAGAAAGACGCGAGCGTCCTGTACGTAGAAAAGTTTGATGATGGTCTGGACAAGATCGCGGCACGCTATGACGACGTAAGGAATAAAGACGGTATGAGCACAGAGGCGGATGTACCTGACGGGAGCGTTTCTCATTCCATCAAAATGACCAACACCGGCGGACAGAATGACGGCGGTCATTTGTACAAGCTGTTCCCGGGTGGATTCGATAGTACCATTTACCTGCGGTACTATGTGAAATATCCATCCGTCTCCAAGGGGTATATCCACCACGAGTCTGTCTGGTTTGGTGGTTACAACCCCGGCACCACCTATACCAATCCCCGTGCGGGCAGTTGTGGTCTGGGGGATGCGAGGATATCCATCGCCTATGAACCCGTGGTCGTGCCCGGCATGGATACCTATCTCTATTGGGGCGGCATGAGAAGCTGGAACGGCGGCGGCAGCTGTTACGGCAACGATATGGTCAACGGCAGTCCCACGGCCCGCAATATTGCCTGGGATCAGTGGATGTGCATCGAAGTGATGGTCAAACTGAACAACCCTGTGACTGCCTACAATGGTGAGCTCAGGGTATGGCAGGATGGGAAGGAAGTGGGATATTGGGGCCCGGGATTTCCGCAGGGCTACTGGGATGCGGATTCCTGGTACAATAATACTGTCTCACCGGGCTTTGAAGGATTCCGCTGGCGGACGGATGCTCATCTCAATATCAATTATATTTGGATAGAGTTCTATGATGACAAAAGCCCTGCGGGGGAAAATCACTATATCAAGTATTCTAACCTGGTGATGGCAAGGAAATACATCGGACCAATGAAAAAATAAACGCTCATGCGGCCTTATATTCTGGAAGAGACCAACTGGAAATTTATAAAGGATGCCAAAGTTGAACTGGCGGTGTTGCCCTGGGGGGCGACGGAGGCGCACAATTATCATCTGCCCTATGGCACGGATAACATCCAGGCCGAAAGGATAGCGGCGGCCGCCGCGGGAATCGCCTGGGATCGGGGAGCGAAGGTGATGGTACTCCCGGCCGTGCCTTTTGGGGTGAACACCGGTCAGGCGGATATCCTTCTGGATCTGAACATCAATCCCAGCACGCAGACCGCCATCCTTTCGGATATCATCCAGGTGCTGAACCGCCAGGGGATCTTCAAACTGATCATCCTCAACGGGCATGGAGGAAACAACTTTGTATCCATCCTGCGGGAACTGGGTCTTTGTTATCCATCCATGTTCCTCAGTGTCTGCAACTGGTACCAGGCTGTGGAGAGAGCGGGTTTCTTTGCCGCGCCTGGTGATCATGCGGATGAGATGGAGTCCAGCGTCATGCTCTATCTCAAGCCGGAGTGGGTCCTGCCGCTGACGGAGGCGGGGGATGGCGCCGAAAAGAAACTGAAGATAAAAGCATTTACGGAAAAGTGGGCCTGGACGGAACGGAGGTGGTCGCAGGTAACTGCGGATACTGGTACCGGTGATCCCCGGGCAGCTACTGCGGAGAAAGGAGAAAGATATTTCAAGGCCGTTACGGAAAAGATCGGGCAGTTGTTCATAGAACTGGCTGCATGCGATATCAACGATCTTTATGCATAACCATATGAATATGCGAAAAATTGTTTGGATGATCCTTGCCATGGGTATTTTCCGCGCCTCGGGGCAGCAAGATCTTCATCTTATCCCATATCCAAAGGAAGTAAGGATGGGAGAGGGAAGACTGGCGTTGGACGGACAGATTGCCGTTGTCACGGACAGGCGTGGCACGGAGGGCGACCGGCTGGCGGCTGGTGAGCTGTTGCAATTTTTTAAGGGATTGGGAGTTTCAGCGCATGCCGGCGGCGCCGCCTCCACCCGGATCCGGCTTACGAGGGCGGGTGCGGACAGATCATTTGGCGAGGAGGGGTATTCTTTGTCTGTAGACAAAGACGGCGCCGTCATACGGGCCAACGATGAGGCGGGACTATATTATGGCGTGGCTACGATGATGCAACTGGTCAGCGGCGGTCAGGGCGGATCTTCCTTACCGTATATACAAATAAGGGACTGGCCGGACACCCGTATACGGGCCGTGCATTATGATACGAAACATCACCAGGATACGAAGGACTTTGTGGAAGCGTTCATAAGAGATCTATCCCATTACAAGATCAACATGCTTGTGTGGGAATGGGAGGACAAATTTGCCTATCCCAGCCATCCGGAGATCGGCGCACCGGGCGCTTTCACCTTACAGGAAATGCAGGAGCTGACCCGTTATGCACGGAAATTCCATATCCAGATCGTACCGCTTGTGCAGGGATTGGGTCATGCCAGCTTTATTTTGAAGTGGCCACAGTTTGCCGGCCTCCGTGAGATACCGGCCTCCAATTTTGAATTCTGTCCCCTGAAGGATAGCACCTATCAGCTGCTGGACGATCTCTGGCAGGATGCGCTGAAGGCCACGCCAGGCTCCCGGTATATCCACATCGGCTCCGACGAAACGTATGAGCTGGGCGCCTGTCCGTTGTGCAGGAAGAAAGACAATGAGATCGGCAGGAGCGGACTGTATCATCTTTTCCTGGACCGCTCTGCCGCTGCTCTCCAGGGTAAAGGCCGTCAGGTGATGGCCTGGGAGTCGCCCATGGGTTGGGAGAAGTCGCGGTTAAAAGTTTACTCCGAGAGCATGCGGCAGGATAAGCCCGTGGTCCCCCGCAAGGGGCTCGTGCTGACGGAGTCTTACGAGTACGAGACACCGGACCTGCAATATGCGAGGAAGGCCAGGTCGCTGGGATATCCGGTGATGGCTTATGACCCCAATCCCGGTATCGAACAGTTGTTCCTTCCTTATTTCTTTTCCAAGGATGGCAAGGGTCATCTGCAGCCGGGGAGCCTTGAAAATTCCTATCGGTTCTTACAGACCAATATGGGCAAGGGGGTTTTTGATGGGGTTATCCGGACATCCTGGGATGACTCGGGTCTGCCCATGCAGGCCTGGATGCTGCAGTTCATCCTGACAGCCGGCTACTCCTGGAACGCAAAAGGTCCTTCGCTGGAAACATTTACCCGGGATTTTTTTGCCGAGCGATATGGAGCGGCAGTGACGGGTATGGATAGCCTTTATGGTATGCTGAACCAGGGCGCTTATTTCTTTATGGAAAGTTTCGAGCGGCGGGTGTGGGCCTGGGGAGAGATAGGCAAGACACACCTCCCTGACCTGCCCAGAGGGGATGCACTGGAATACGATCCATACTGGAACACCGCCTATGCTGACAGAGTTACCGCGGCCAGGGAGTTCGTTACGAAAATGGATAGCGCAGAGGCCATCTGCAGGAGGAGTCTGGACAATGGTGTGAAGAACAGGGAAGAAGTGGAGGTGTTCGCCACCCTGGTGGATCTCATCCGTCATACCGCGCTCACCTACCTGGATCTTTCCGCCCTGGAGCTATCCATCAAAAAGGCTCATGAACTACGTTTTGTGGACCTGGATTCCTCCTATCATTATCTGCAACAGGCTGAACGGATCGTCAGCCGGCAGCTGGAGCGCCGGCAGCAGGTATTCGACGGCCTGGTAAAAGTCTGGGAAAGGACGAGGTTACCCAAGGGTATGGACAATGGAACGAAAAAGTATTTCTTTGAGCAGGACAGGACGCGGCATTTTGCCAACCGGGCGCCCGACATGACCTATCTTATCATGGACGAACGCAAACTGGGTTTGGAAGCGTATCTGCTGCAACTACAGGATTACATGCGGATGTTTCGTCTACGGTTTCATCTATAAATAAAAGATCATGTCAATATCAAGAAGACGATTTGTAAAAGACTTGTCCATTGCAGCGGCGGGAATAAGCGCCATGCGTCCATTTGAAGGTTTTGCCCGGGCTGGGGACCAGAAAGTCCGGCTCGGTTTTATCGGTACGGGGCTCCGGGGGCAGGCGCATCTGCGCTCCGCTCTCATGCGGGATGATGTAGACATTACGGCCATTTGTGACGTCGATGTCCGGATGCTGGATGCTGGCAAGGCGCTGATCAGTAAAGCCGGAAGGAAGATGCCCCTCGTATATACAGGAGACGATCATGCCTACCGGAAATTGCTGGAGTCGAAGATCGTCGATGCCGTCATTATTTCCACGCCATGGGAATGGCACAAGCCCATGATCCTGGATTCTCTGGATGCGGGTATCAAGTATGTCGCGACGGAGGTGATCCTGGGTATCACGCTTGAGGATCATTGGGATGTGGTAAAGAGCGCAGAACGTCACCAGGCGCATGTGATGATGCTTGAGAACGCCTGTTACAGAAGGGATACGCTGGCTATTATGAACATGGTGCGCCAGGGTCTTTTTGGCGAGCTGATCCATGTGCAGGGCGGTTATCAGCATGACCTGCGCGGGGTAAAGTTCAATGATGGCGTGACACCGTATAACAGCGGGGCCGAGTTCGGGGATAAGGGCTTTTCCGAGGCAAAATGGCGGACGAACCACTCCGTGCACCGTAACGGGGACCTGTATCCCACGCATGGCGTGGGGCCGATAGCTATGATGATTGATATCAACCGGGGCAACAGATTTGAATCACTCAGTTCCATGGCGACCAAAACACGGGGACTGCACAATTATATTGTCAAAAAGGGCGGTGCGGATCACCCAAATGCGAAAGTGCTTTTTAAGTTGGGGGATATCGTGACCACGCAGATAAAATGCGTCAACGGGGAGACTGTCTTTCTGCAGCATGATACGAACCTGCCCAGACCGTATTCACTGGGTTTCCGGGTCCAGGGTACCAATGGTATCTGGATGAATCTCCACAACGGGATATTTATTGAGGGGCAGTCTACTTATGACCACGAGCACTGGGACGATGCGAAATCCTGGCTTGAGAAGTATGACCATCCTTTATGGAAGAAATGGGGGCAGCAGGCTGTACTGACAGGACATGACGGCATCGACTTTTTTGTGCTGCATGCCTTTGTGGAATCCGTTAAACGGCGGCAGCCTACGCCGATGGATGTGTATGATGCGGCCAGCTGGAGCGCTATCACTCCTCTGAGTGAACATTCCATCGAACTTGGCGGCGGGGCGGTGCCCTTCCCTGATTTCACCGGTGGGTTGTGGATGGGACGGAAGAATGATTTTGCTTTAACGGATGCTTACTAAAATTTTACAGAGATGGCTGAAGATACCAGGCTGTCCGGCGCTGCCGGGCAGTTGTTGCGGCGTGGGACGGTGATCCCTGCGCATCCATTGGCGTTGAAAGCTGACCGGCGGTTGGATGAAGCCCGGCAGCGGAACCTTACGCGATATTATGTGGCCAGCGGCGCGGGCGGCGTGGCAGTAGGTGTGCACACCACCCAGTTTGCCATCCGGGACCCGAAGGTGGGTCTGCTGGAGCCGGTGTTGAGGCTGGCGTCGGAAGAGATCGGGGATGCAAAGCTGCAACGGCCTTTTTTGAAAGTGGCAGGCATTTGCGGTCCTACGGACCAGGCGTTGAAGGAAGCTGAGCTGGCTGTGAAATATGGGTATAATCTGGGGCTTCTGAGCAATGGAGGACTGACAGCATATTCGGAAGATGATCTGATCAGACGGGCGGAGGCCGTCTCGAAAGTCATACCGGTATTTGGTTTTTATCTGCAGCCGGCGGTCGGGGGCAGGCTGCTCAGCTATTCGTTCTGGCGGCGTCTGGCGGACATTCCGGGTGTTGCGGCCATCAAAATAGCCGCCTTTAACAGGTATCAGACCCTGGACGTGGTGAGGGCTGTTTGTCATTCAGAGAGAAGGAATGAAGTGTCCCTTTATACGGGGAACGATGATAATATTGTTGCCGATCTGCTGACGACCTATCGTTGTATCGTGCGTGGCGCACCGGTGGAGAAGAGGATGGTGGGCGGTTTGCTGGGGCATTGGGCTGTCTGGACGGAAAGGGCAGTGGCTTTGCTGGAGGAGATCCATGCGTGTATCGCGGCCGGCTATAGTTCCATGAGGCGGCTGTTGAACAAAGGAGTGGAGGTAACGGACATGAATGCGGTGATCTTTGATGCCGGGAATGGCTTCCATGGATGTATCCCTGGTATCCATGAGGTACTGAGAAGGCAGGGACTGCTGGCCGGCCGATGGTGTCTGGACCCTAAGGAGGAACTATCCGTCTCTCAGATGGAAGAAATAGATCGCATTTATCGGGAATATCCTTCCTATAATGATGATATATTTGTGAAGAGGTTTTTGGAAGGACGGGAAGGTTAATATAAGCTATTCTGACTATGTTGATAGATACCCTGAAAATTGCGGCGGAGCGCATACGCGATCAGGTGGTTCGGGACAGGCGGCATTTGCATGCCCGGCCCGAATTGTCATTTCATGAATATGGGACGGCGGAGTTTATTAAATCCCGGCTGGATGAGATAGGGGTGGAGTGGAAGGCTGCCGCGGAGACTGGGGTTATTGGGCTGATAAGAGGGGGGCTTGATAGCGCGGACGATCCTCTTGTCGTGCTGCGGGCGGATATCGATGCGCTGCCGATCACCGAGACGGGCAATAAACCTTATGCGTCGCAGCGCGCGGGCGTGATGCATGCCTGCGGCCATGATGCTCATACAGCGTCCCTGCTTGGCACGGCGGCCATTCTTCAATCCATGAGAGGGGCGTTTCACGGCACGGTGAAGCTGATATTCCAACCGGGGGAAGAGGTACTACCTGGCGGGGCCAGTCTCATGCTAAAAGAAGGGGTGCTGGAAGGGCCCTCGCCTGCGGCCGTTGTCGGGCAGCATGTGATGCCCGGTCTGCCATGCGGTGTGATCGGTGTGCGTAGTGGAAAGTTTATGGCATCCATGGACGAGTTGCGGGTGACCGTATACGGAAAGGGTGGGCATGGTGCGCAGCCTCACCTCAATATTGACCCTGTTACCATCTCGGCGCAGATCATTGTTGCGTTGCAGCAGCTGGTGAGCAGGATGGCAAATCCCACCCTGCCTACCGTCTTGTCATTTGGTAAAGTAGTGGCTAATGGGGCGGTGAATGTGATACCCGACCAGGTGTATATGGAAGGTACGTTCCGTACGTTGGATGAATCCTGGCGTGACGAAGCTCATGCCCGGATGAAGAAGGCCGCGGAAGGGATTGCGTCGGCTCTGGGGGCCAGCTGTGAATTCCAGGTTGTCCGGGGGTACCCTTTTCTTATGAACGAGGAGGGCCTGGCGGCTGTAGTGCGGCAGCTGGCGGCGGAGTACGTGGGGGCGGAAAATGTGGTGGATCCCGGTATCTGGATGGCCGCGGAAGATTTTGCATATTATTCGCAGGCCGCGGCTGGTTGCTTCTATCTGCTGGGGACAGGGAACGAGGGGAAGGGGACCTGTCATTCGCTGCATACCGCACAGTTCGATATAGACGAAGATGCGTTGCTTATCAGTACGGGGTTGATGGCGTATATTGCGTTGAAAAGGCTGGGGAATTGAGTCCGTCGCATGTTATTTTTCTATTCTAATACTTCCCAAACTATACCACCCGTCGGATTGCCGGCCTTGTATCGCAAGTTGTATCCTTGGTTCCAACGTTTGCTCATCCACGATAGCCAATTGAAGATCGTAAGCGCCATTGGGCGCCTGATCCACAAAGACTGCATCATTGTATGTGTTGTCGCCCGGCAGCCATTCCCGGATATTTGCATGGGTGGTGAATGTGCAGGTGTGTTGATCATTTTTCAGACGGATGGCCAGCCGGTAGGGTTTGTAGCAGGGGGCCACGCCTTTGTTCTCCCACCAGGATTCAAAGCTGAGTTTGCCGTTGTTTTCGATGACCGTGGGGTAACTAAAGCGCCGCAGTACAAACCGGTAGCCCATTTTTTTTAGCCAGTCCCCGATCAGAGGGTCCCACTTCGCGGGGATAGGGGAGGATTTTCCGTTGAAGGAGGACATATGCCATTTCAGGGACTGGTCGATAATGTACTTTACTTGTTGGTCGGAATAGCCGTGGTCCATAAAGTCTTTGCCCGTGTTCCAGGTATCGAAGAAGCCGCAGATCTCGAAGGAGACGGGTGCTTTTTTCCAGGCATCCTGCATGTTGTATTGAATAATGGTCTGGGGATAATAATCGTACATGTGCGTCCAGCCGTGCTGTTCGGCTGCCCAGAAGCCGAGGTCGCCCAGACAGTCCTGCCGCCATCCGGGAAAATTGGCCGCGGCTGACTTCAGATATTCCATCTGTTTTTGACCGTGCAGCAAAGCGATGAGCGGTGTCTTTTTAAACGATTCTACATAGGGGTCGATGAGATTTTTCATCGTCTGTTCGGTCAGCAGCTCTGTACCCCCGCCTTCGCCCGCGGAGCCTAAGATAGAGACGTCGATGCTTTCCAGGTCGGGGTGTCCATCATAGCGCCCGCCAAGGGCGCGGATCATGCCGCCGAAATATTTTGCATAACGGGGGTCTTCCGGGTCTACGAGCCATTTGGCGGTGGCAAACTTCGTATTGGGGCCCACCATTTTTCTGTACCAGGCCGGAACATCCTGTGCGGGCTCGTCGGGATCGCTGCGGTAAGGTGAAATGCGTAGCATCACCGTCTGATGTTTGCGGTGTGCGATGTTCAGGAGGCCGTCGATAAAGTCCCAGCGGTACTTGCCGGGTGACGGCTCTATAAAGTTCCATTGTATCCGGAAGTAGGCGATAGTGGTGGAGGGGTGGTCGTTGTTCGTGTCGGAGGCGGTCTTACCAAAATCTTTTAGGTCTGCCTCGTTCAGTACATCATGGAATACGGGGATATTGTCGCCATTGAACATCTGGAAGGTGCTAAATCCCATGCCCGGGTTCATCAGCACTTCGTCTGTCTCGACGGGATGGACGAGCGTTGTCGCGCCTTGCTCAATGACAACCGTATGTTCGGGTCCTGTGACGCCGGCGAGATTGATGGTGCGGAAGAAAAATTCATTACGCTCTTTGGTGAGAGGAAGTTTTGTTACGGCCGGTGTATTTTCCCATGGGCCATTCTTTTTCCGTCTCAGCTGATAGGTCTTTAGGTTTGGTGTGCTTGAGCGGAGGGATATCGTGGCCTGGCTTCCTTCGATGACGACGGTGGATGCGATAGTATTTGGCGTCCATTCCAATGCGGACTTGTCGCTGACGATCTGCATGTGCGGCGTATTATATGCCCAGTGCGGCTTGCCGTCCCATATCCACGTATGGGTGCTGAAATACCGGTCGCCATACATGAGCTGGTAGCTGCCGTCTTTGGGCCATTGCGTATACAGGTCGCTGTGTTTATTCCATTCGATGTTCGTGTAGGTAGCTGCGAAATTTGCCCGGGACTTTTTGTATTGCTCATCATAGTCCAGCGGAGTCCTGGAGGGGCCTTTCACCAGGACAATGTCGGCGGCTTTGTTTTTGAGATATTCATCCCGGATCTCCAGGGCTGAGAGGGGAATGCCGTTCTTTTCGAAATGGTGATCGTATTTGGCGTCGGAAAGGAACCATTTATGATAGCTGTTGAGCCAGATCTCATCGATGCCGTGGTGGCCGTCGGGGCCTCCCTGTACGCCGGGGCCTGCCCCGAGGCAGCGGGTGACGTAGCCGTAGGCATTCATGATCGCGTTCTGGACGACCATGTAGTGGCCGCAGTGGAAGCCGTTGCCTTTTAGTCCCTCGTCGATAATGCTTTCTGCGGAGCCGTCGCCCGGATGGGGGCCGGGATCGTTGATGGGAATATGGCTGCGTATCCAGTGCCGGAGCAGAAGGATCCTTTTTAGTTCATTCTGTTCGCCATGGAATACCGTGTCCAGTTGATATTTTGTCCGGAGGGCGGCGAACTTTGGAGCGTGGAGGTCTTCAAACCCGATGAATGCGGAGTCCCCTGTATAAACGGGATTGTCCACGCTGACCACATGATATGGCTGACTGTTGCCGGGGAGGGAGTAGAGCGTCAGCAACAAAAGTAAATGGAAGAGCAGTTTCATTATTTTACAATTAGGTTTCGTAAAAATAATGAAAGGTTTTGAAAGTTTAAATAATTTTCGTTTCTTAATAAAAGTTAAGCGATGATAACCTTTACGCCGAGGCTTTCCAGTTTACTTTTGTTTTCCGGCAGGATGCCTTTGTCGGTGACGACGGTATTGATCTTGCTGAGGGGGGCGATGAATGCGAACCCTCTTTTTTGAAATTTACTGGAGTCGGCGACCACGATGACCTCTTTGGATATTTCGATCATGATCTGGTTCAGGTGGGCTTCTTCGGGATTGGGAGTGGAGATGCCAAAGTCGGGGTCGAAGCCGTCCACGCCCAGAAAAAGCTTGTCGCAGAAATAGTCCTTAAAGCCTCGTTCTGCAAGGATCCCCACGAGGGAGAGGGAGTTATTCTTCAGCATGCCGCCCGGGACGATGACATTGATATTGGTGTATTCGGCCAGGACGCTGGCCACGTTTAGTGCGTTGGTGATGACGGTGAGTGCGTTGAACTTAGAGAGGTTTTTTGCCAGTTCGTAGGTGGTGGAGCCGGAGTCGATGATGATGGTGTTGTGTTCTTCTATCAGCTCGGAAGCTCTTTTGCCGATGAGTTTTTTCTCCTGGAGGTGCTTTTTCTGTTTGTCCGAGAGAGGATAATCTTCATCGGAAAAATTCTGTTCGATCTTTATTGCGCCGCCTCTGGCCCTGATGAGCATTTTTTTCTTTTCCAGCTGTGCGAGATCGTTGCGAATTGTTACGCCCGTAACTCCCAGTCTTTCGCTCAATTCATTGACATTGACCTGCCCATGCGTTTTCAAAGCTTCTAATATTATGATCCTTCGACTAACGGTGGATTGGCTTTCTCCATTTTTCATAAGCTAAGTATTACAAAACGAAAAGTAAATAATAGGATTAAATCTTATGCAAGTTATAGAATAACCTTAAATGAAAAGAAAGGAATTTGTAAATGGGTTTTATATACTGCAAAAAGCAATAATTTTTTACGAATTTGTATAAGGTAAGGAAAAATAAGATAAATTAGCTTTTGTTTCCTAATTTTTATCACCTAACAAGCAACTGCGATCTTGAAGCATTTATTTCTGCTGTATCTCCTTCCTGCCATTGGTGTCTTCATAACCTCCTGTAATGGAGGCGGTTCCGGCAGTGGCGAAACCATTTCTACGGATAGTGTGGTGATTGCAAAAGGAAAGGTCCTTTTTACGCAAAATTGCGGGGGCTGTCACAATTTCACTCGAAGCTCCATCGGGCCTGCGCTGGGAGGGGTGACGGAAGCGGCTTCGGCCGGCTGGGTGAGGCGTTTTATTCAAAACCCCCGGAAGATGATAGACGCGGGAGATCAGCGGGCGGAAGGGCTTTACAAGCATTATAAGGTCGTGATGCCGGCTTTTGACCGGTGGGGTGAGGAGGAGCTGAGCAGCATCATTTCCTATCTCCATATACATAAAGGGGGAGGGAGCAGGGGCGGAAAGGACCATGGGCAGGCGATAGCAGACCCTATCCCTGGTGCGGTCCCTTCTTCGGGGCTGGAGGTCGGGCTCAGGCTTGTCGCGCAATTCCCCCGTAGTGCCGCCGACGGTAATGCTCCCCTGGCGCGGATAACCAAATTGGATTTTGAGCCGGGGTCGGGAAGGACTTTTGTCGTTGATCTCCGTGGTAAGCTCTACCTGCTGTCGGACGGTGTGCCTTCCATATATATGGATATAGCCAGGCTCCGGCCGGCTTTTATACATGAGCCCAGGGTCGCCACTGGCTTTGGAAGTTTTGCATTCCATCCGGGCTTTATGAAGAACGGGTTGCTGTATACCTCTCATTCGGAGCGGGCCGGCAGCGGCAAAGCAGACTTTGGATATGCCGACAGCATTCCGACGGCCCTGCAGTGGGTGGTGACCGAGTGGCATGTAAAGGATCCCAGGTCAGGCGTCTTTTCCGGCGAGGGCAGGGAACTCTTGCGGGTAAACATGGTGACGGGCATGCACGGGGTGCAGGAGATCGCATTTAATCCCTATGCCAGGGCGGGGGATGGGGACTACGGTAAATTATATATATGTGTGGGTGACGGGGCTGCCGTGGAAGAAGGGTATCCCGTACTGACCCATAGCATCGGGAAGGTCTGGGGTACTATCCTGCGTATCGATCCTATGGGACATGATAGTCGCAACGGCCGGTATGGCATTCCCACGGACAATCCGTTTGTGCGGCAGAGGGATCCGATGGTATTGAAGGAGATCTATGCGTATGGTTTTCGTAACCCCCATCGTATCAGTTGGAGCCATACGGGAAAAATGCTGGCTGTCAACATTGGTCAGACGAATATCGAATCTGTCTATTGGATCATGCCGGGCCATGACTATGGCTGGCCCATCCGGGAAGGCAATTTTCTGCTGGACCCGTACGGTGACCTGGACAAAATTTACCCGTTGCCTGCGGACGACACGGCTTATCATATTACCTATCCTATTGCTGAATACGACCACGATGAAGGCAAGGCCATTTGCGGAGGCTACGTATACGAAGGCAAGGTCTTGCCGCAGTTGCGGGGAAAATTCCTTTTCGGAGATGTCGTCAATGGGCGGTTGTTCTGTTTCGACATGAAAGATGTGGTGCAGGGGAAGCCTGTTCCCGTCAAAGAATGGCATATATCTGTGGATGGCCGCCCGGTGAACCTTCTGGGTCTTTGTGACGGAGTGCGGGCGGACCTGCGTTTTGGACGGGACCGGGCAGGGGAAATGTACATTATGACAAAGACGGATGGAAAGGTGTATAAGATGGTAAGTGTAATATCGAAAAAATCAAAAGCATGATATGAAGTTCAACTCCTGGCTTGCCTACGCATTTTTAAGCACAATTTTTTGCGGGACATGGGGCGCGTTGATCGAGCTGCCTGAGAAGAACGGGTTTCCCGCCACCCTGGGATATGTCGTGTGGGCGCTGACCATGATCATTCCCGCCGTGATCGCCATGAAAAGATCGGGCATCCGTCTGGAAAAGAACCGGGCGGCCGTCATCTATGGGATGGCTATCGGCATTTCCGGCGCGGCGGGTCAGTTGATCCTTTTCCAGGCTTTGAGAAGCGGACCGGCCTATCTTGTTTTTCCTTTTGTTTCTTTGTCTCCTCTCGTTACCATCCTGTTGTCCATTTTAGTATTGAAGGAGAAGGCTTCGCCCCGGGCATGGGCGGGCATCGTGATCGCGCTGATCTCCATTCCTCTGTTATCCTATCAGCCGGGAGACAAGAGCGCTGCGTCCGGCATACTCTGGATATTCCTTGCCCTCGCCGTCTTTCTTCTGTGGGGTGTACAGGCCTATTTTATGAAAGCGGCCAATAGCATCATGCAGGCTGAAAGCATTTTTTTCTATATGATGATTTCCGGGCTGCTGCTAATACCCGTGGCCCTGTTGATGACGGATTTCAACATGCCTGTCAACTGGGGTTTCAAAGGGCCGTATATGGCAGCCTTTATCCAGGTGTTGAATGCCGTGGGTGCCTTGTTCCTCGTCTATGCATTCCGATATGGCCGGGCCATCATCGTCAGTCCTCTCACCAATGCAGGGGCGCCCATGATCACCATTGTCATTTCTCTTTGCATCTACGGGCTCATGCCTCACCCGGTGATCCTTGCGGGACTTGTGCTGGCCCTGGTGGCTGTCTTTCTTTTGGCTTTATAAAATGGCTTATGAAAGGAAAAAAATATTCAAAATAATAGGAAAGATAAAAAATGTCCCTATATTTGAAAGGAAATGAAAATTATTCCATTTTCTCTATATAAGCATTATGAAAGAATTGCATGTCAGGGATCAGTGGTACACGGGAAAGGAAGTTGCTCATCAGCCTGTCTTGTGGCAGGAGACGTTGGAGACGGTGATTTCAGCGCGGCAGCAGTTGTCCTCTTTTTTGAAGGAAGTGTATGCAACACCTGGTTTACAGATCATTCTTACGGGAGCGGGGTCTTCGGCGTACATCGGTGAGATATTGCAATACAGCTTTCAGCAGCATACGGGGCTGCAGGTGAGCGCTGTGGCCACGACGGACCTGGTGACGCATCCGGAAACCTTCTTTAGTCCGTCAGTGCCATTGCTCCTGGTGTCGTTTGCCAGGTCGGGCGACAGTCCAGAGAGTGTGGCGACGCTGCAGTTGGCTGAGAAGTTAAGCGATGCCGTATCCCATCTTGTCATCACCTGTAATGCAGAAGGCCGGCTAGCCCAGGCAGCACGGACAGCGAGGCGGGCATTTGTTTTCCTGCTGCCTGCCGCATCCAATGATCAGGCGCTGGCTATGACCAGCTCGTTTACCTGTATGTCCCTTGCGGGGCTGCTGATCGCAGATATTGCAAATGTCGCGGGCAAGAGTGATATGGTACGGAAGCTTATGGGCCTGGGTCGTATACTTCTCGACAAATATGCGCCGGAGCTGGATGTTTTGACAGACCTGGACGTGAAGCGCGTTGTTTTTTTGGGTTCCGGTCCGTTGAAAGGAGCTGCCAGGGAATCTCATCTGAAGGTCATCGAGCTGACGGACGGGCAGGTGAATTGTCAGTATGATTCATTTCTTGGCTTCCGGCATGGCCCGAAGGCCATCATCGACGATCACACCGTGATGGTGTATCTATTTTCCAACGACCCTTATGTGCGGAAATATGAGCTGGACCTTGTAGGTGGCATCGCCCGGACAGAGCGGTTCCTGTATAGTCTGGGTGTCGGGCAGGGGCTCAAGACGGCCGGAGGTCCGGACCTGCATCTGTCTATCGAGCTGGGATTAGATGGATGGCGGGCGGCGGATGATGTCCTGGCCGTCTGCAGTGTCATCCCGGCGCAGCTCATCGGGTTTTACAGGTCCCTGAAGCTGGGGCTCAATCCCGACGCACCTTCCCGGCGGGGAGGGATCCATCGTGTGGTGCAGGGCGTAAACATATATCCTTATAAAGATTAATAATTGTAGGGAACAAAATAATCCGGCATGCAGAAGAAATTTGATGTACTTGTAGTAGGTGAATTAAATGTGGACCTCATCTTCAATCAGCTGACGTCGTTGCCCCAGGTGGGGAAAGAGCGGCTGGCGGGTGAGATGTGTCTTACGTTGGGGAGCTCGGCCGCCATCTTCGCCAGCAATCTGAGCGTGCTGGGGGCCAGGGTCACTTTTGTAGCGAAGACAGGCAGGGATGTATTTGGCGATTTCTGCGTCGAGCGTCTGCAGTTGAAAGGGGTAGACACGTCGATGCTCATGCGCCATGGAAAGCTTACCACGGGCGCCACCGTCGTGTTGAACTTCGGAGAGGATAGGGCTATGGTGACGCACCAGGGCGCTATGTCCTATCTTGGACCGGATGATATAACGGAGGAAATGCTGTCTGCGGCAAGGCATCTGCATTTCTCATCATATTTCCTGCAGCCGGCCTTCAAAGGCAGGTTGGGAGATCTTTTCAGACGGGCGAAAGAGGCGGGGCTGACCACATCGCTGGATGTTCAATGGGATCCGGCCGAAGAGTGGGACCTCGATCTGCCAGGCGTGCTGCCCTTTGTAGACATTTTCCTTCCCAATGAATCGGAGCTGCTCTGTCTGACAGGAAAGGCTTCTGTGGAGTCGGCGCTTGGGTTCATCGGCAGGGCGGGAAATTTTATTCTTGTGAAGCAGGGTAGGGAAGGGTCCACGCTCTGGCATAAAGATAAATTATGCAGGGGCGTACCTTTTATCAATCATTCTGTCGTGGACGCCATCGGCGCGGGGGACAGCTTTAACGCGGGCTATATTTTCAAGTTCCTGCAGGCTGTGCCGCCGGAGGAGTGCCAGCGGTTTGCCAACCTGATCGCGGCCATTTCCACCACGGCCGCCGGGGGCACCACCGCGTTTTTGAATTATGAGGAAACCATCAACATTGGAAAAAGTTTGTTCGGTTATGAAGCATAGTAAAACCTTACAGGAGAAATTCAAGGAACTGCAGGAGGACCGGCAGGCTGTGCTGGCGACGAACTTTTATAATTTCGAGACTTTGAAAGGTGTGTTGGAGGCTGCGCATGCGGAGCGGCTGCCCATCATCCTGCAACTGACCAGGAGCTCCATCGAATATATGGGTCTGCCGGTAGCGGTAGGGATGGCGGAGGAGATGCTGGATTATTATGGGATTGAGGGTTGGGTCCACCTGGACCATGGCGACTCGTATGAACTGGTGGCGCATTGTCTGGATGCGGGATTTACGTCCGTCATGATCGATGCCAGCGAAAAGTCTTTTGAAGAGAACGTAAAGATCACCCGCAAGGTCGTGAGGCTGGCGGAGGGGTATGGCGTCAATGTGGAGGCGGAGCTGGGTTATGTAGCTAAGCTGGGACAGGATGCCGGGAAGGTCGGTTTTACGGAGCCCTCCGAGGCCCGGCGTTTTGTGGAAGAGACGGGTGTCAATGCACTCGCGGTCGCCATCGGGTCCGCCCATGGGTTCTATAAGGAGACGCCCAGACTCGATCTGGAAAGGTTGTCGGCCATCAGGGACATGACCAGTGCGGCGCTGGTGCTGCACGGCGGGTCGGGTATTCCGCATGAGATCCTGCGCGAGGCGGTGAGCCGGGGCATCTGCAAGATCAACCTGGCGACGGAGATCAAGAATTGCTTTATGAAGACCTTAAAAAGCAGATTGGTTAACGAGGAGGAGATTGATCTGCGCAAGGTCTTTCCCTTTCCCACGGCGGCTGTGAAGGCGTTGGTACAGGACAAGCTGCTGGCTATACAGACGGGGACGGGCGCCATAAATCAATGATGAAATTTACAACTATATACAGAGCATTGTTTGTTTTGATCCTTCCGGCCGTTGGGCCCGGCTGTCGTACGGGCGACGAGTCTTATTATTCCCTGGAAGATTATGCCGCTACAAAGAAGGTCGACGTGCATGCGCATGCGCTCACACTGGCGCCTGACCTGCCCCTGCAGGCGAAGACGGATAATTTTACCCTGGTGAGCCTCAACAGCGAAGTTCCCGACTATCCTCCAATCGACAGTCAACAGTATTATATCTTACAGCTGCGGCAGAAGGTTCCCGGTAGTCTCTACTATGTATCTGCTTTTTCCACGG
Organism: Chitinophagaceae bacterium; assembly: GCA_017307755.1. GTDB lineage: Bacteria > Bacteroidota > Bacteroidia > Chitinophagales > Chitinophagaceae > Puia. Next base: position 100,076 of record JAFKGQ010000021.1, read on the forward strand.
TGGGAGTGAACGGGCCCGGCTGGGCGGAGAAACAGCTGGACTATCTGCGGAAATCGTTTGACAGCGGTGCATTGGGTATTAAAGTCTGGAAGAACATCGGGATGACGATAAAAAATAAGGACAGCCAGTTCATCATGATCGACGACCCCGTATTCGACCCTATATTCAATTATCTCGAACAACATGACATACCCGTCATCGGGCATATCGGCGAACCAAAAAATTGCTGGCTGCCATTGGACCAGATGACGACCAACAACGACAGGTCTTATTTTACCGTGCACCCGGAGTACCATATGTTCCTGCATCCTGAGTATCCTTCTTACGATACGATCATTCGCAGCCGGGATCATTTGCTGGAGAAACATCCCAGGCTACGTTTTATCGGGGCGCACCTGGGCAGCATGGAGTGGAGTGTGGACGAGATTGCGAAGAGGCTGGATAAATTTCCGCTCATGTCCGTAGAGCCTGCGGAGCGTCTTGGCCAGATACAATACCAGTCCATCCAGGACTGGGAGAAGGTGCGGGCCTTTTTTATCAAATATCAGGACCGGATCATGTACGGGACGGATATCGAAGATAACAATTCCCTTGACCATGCGGCAGCTGCCAGGCATGCCCATGAGCTGTGGTTACGGGACTGGCGATATCTCACCAGCGCCGACAGCCTGGAATCCCCTTATGTCAACGGAAAGTTTAAAGGTCTTCATCTGCCGAAGACGGTGATCGACAAGATCTATTACGATAACGCGCAACGTTGGTATTTTAAAAAATAAATAGTGTATTCATGACATCCCCAACCACCGGTGGGGCGCGCCTGCGCGATATTTTTCGCGCGCTGGCCCCCGGGATCATTACGGCCGCACTTGTCTTCGGCCCCAGTAAAGTGACGATCGCGACCAAGATCGGGGCGGAATATGGCTTTACCTTATTGTGGGTGGTAGTGGTTGCCATTTTTTTTATGATGGTCTTTACTTCCATGGCCGCGCGCATCGGCATTGCCACCCGGCATTCCATCCTGGAAACCATGCGGCAAAAGTGGGGTAAGAAAACATCCGTGGCGATGGGTGTAGGCGTATTCCTGGTAACGGCGTCTTTTCAGGCGGGCAATTCCATAGGGCTTGGGATTGCGCTTGGAGAGCTTACCCATACCCGTCCGCCGGCCTGGATCGTTGGTTTTAATATGCTGGCTATGGCGCTGCTGTTCTTCAGGAGTTTTTACAAGGTACTGGAAAGGCTCATGCTGGTGCTGATCTGTCTCATGCTGCTGGCATTCCTGGCCACTTTATTCCTGGCCAGGCCTTCTATTCCGGGGGTAGTCGGCGGGCTGTTGCCATCCGTACCCGGGGGTACGTTGCCATTGATAACAGCATTCATCGCCTCCTGCTTTTCCATTGTAGCCGCATTTTATCAGTCGTACCTGATACAGGAGCGGAGGCGTTTGTCGCCGGCCGGTGCAGTGATCAAAGACAAGAGCTTCGCCGGTATTTTTATCCTGGGGCTTATTACGATGATCGTGATGATCTGTGCGGCTGCCGTGCTTCATACGAAGGGGATCAAGGTGAACAATGCCACGGATATGGCGCGGGCGCTGGAGCCTATTTTCGGGGACTATGCTTCCGTGCTTTTTCTCTGTGGGCTGTTTGGGGCTTCCTTTTCCGCGCTCGTGGGTAATTCCACGCTGGGGGGAACAGTGCTGGCGGATGCGCTGGGATATGGGAGCGCCCTGCATGCCAGGGCCAACAGGATACTGATAGCGCTCATCATGCTGGCCGGCGCAGTTGTCGCCATTGTCTTTGGTAAGATGCCGTTGCAACTGATAGTTTTTGCTCAAAGCGTCACTATCCTCATCGTCCCATTTATCGGCATTGCCATGTTCGCCATCGCCAATGACCGGAAGATCATGGGGGAGATGGTGAATACAACAGCGGTGAAGATCGCGGGATGGGCGGGCTTGCTGCTCATTGCAGGGCTGGCAATTTATCAATTTAAAATATTATCATCATGACTGAGATACAGACCTGGTACCAGCGTTTGCTGGCGCCTTCGGATCAACTTGCGGAAGACATCAGCCGGCTGGACGGGGATATCCTGATCCTTGGCGCGGGAGGTAAAATGGGACCCGCGCTGGCGAGGCTGGCAAGACAGGCCATTTTGAAAGCGGGGGTTGATAAGCGGGTTATTGCCGTATCCCGATTTTCCGAGGCGGGGCTTCGGGATTCCCTGCAGCGTGAAGGGATCGAGTCCATCAGCGCGGATGTCCTGGATGAGACGCAACTGGCGGCGCTGCCATTGTGCAGGAATGTATTATATCTTGCGGGAACGAAGTTTGGCACGAGTGGCAATGAATCTTACACATGGGCCATGAATAGCTATCTGCCGGGGCGTGTGGCGGAGAAATACCGGGAGAGCCGGATCGTTGCATTTTCCACCGGGAATGTATATCCGTTGACGAGTGTGATGCTGGGCGGAGCGGCGGAGGACCTGCCGGCCGAGCCATTGGGGGAATATGCGCAGTCCTGTCTGGGCAGGGAGAGGATGTTCCAACATTTTTCCAGACAGTATGGGACGCCGGTGCTGATCTACCGGCTCAATTATGCGAATGATGTGACGTACGGGGTGTTGCTGGAGATAGCAAAGGCGGTACGTGCTGAGAGGCCTGTCGATCTGAAAATGGGTAATGTAAATGTGGTATGGCAGGGTTATGCGAATGAGGTGGCTATACGAGCTTTGCATTATTGCGCCGCGCCGCCGAAGATATTGAATGTGACGGGGCCTGAGACGCTTTCGGTGCGGTGGATCGCAAAGGAATTCGGCAGGCTATTCGGAAAGGAGCCTGTTTTTGTAAATGTGGAAGAGCCGACGGCCTTGTTGAGCAATGCGTCGGAATGTATGCGGCTGATGGGTTATCCCGGGGTGACGGTGGGGGAGATGATGCGTTTGCTGGCTGCCTGGCTGGAGGCCGGAGGGCGTACTATTAATAAGGAGACGCATTTTCAGGAGAGGGGAGGGAAATATTGAATTTCCGGGATACTATACGGTGGCCCTGGCGATTTATTTCCTGCGGGTAGATTCCCTAACGATAAGTTTTGTCGGCAACGTCAGCTCCTGGGGTGGGAAATTTTTCTTATTGATATGATTAAGCAGGAATTCGCAGCTCTTTCGCCCTACTTCCAGCGCCGGCTCTTCGACAGTCGTAAGGGTAGGGGAAATGATCTCACACATTGGATCATTGGTAAACCCGATGATCCCCATCTGCCTACCGATGTTGATATGCTGTTGTTTCAATGCCAGCATGGCGCCAACGGCTTTTCTGTCATTGACGGCAAAAATAGCATCGGGCCTCGTTTTGCATTGTAATAGCTGCAAGGTATCTCTCCTTCCGAAATCCATGGAGAACCCGGAATGGATGATCCATTCATCTTTTACGGGAAGACGATGCTCTTTCATGGCTGCCATGAAACCTTCCATTCTTCTTTCTGTAAACAAGAGCCCCGAAGGGCCGGCGATATGTGCGATCTTCTTATATCCCTGCCCGATCAAATGCTCTACAGCCTCGTAGGCCCCTTGATAATCGTCTTGCATGATCTTTGACGCCTTAATATCCGGCGCCACTCTGTCAAAGAAAACAATCGGTATCCCGTCCGCGATGATCTGTTCGAAATGATCGTTCTGCCCGGGCTGTGAGGAAACGCTCACCAGCAAACCATCGATATTTCCCAGGGAAAGATCGTTCAAAATATCTTTTTCCCGCTCTGCTGAATCATTGGTGATGTACAGCACAATATTATAACCCCTCTGATAGGCTACTTCCTGTATGCCTGTAACAACGGTGGAAAAATAATAGTTGGTAATGGTAGGTAAGATGATGCCGATGTTATGGGAGCTGTTCTTCACCAGCCCTGTGGCATTAAAGTTGGGCTTATAGTTCATCTCCTCAGCCTTCCTGAGCACCAGTTGTCTCGTCTCCTGGTTAACATCGTAGGTATCCCTCAACGCCCTGGACACCGTAGCAACGGAGATCTTCAATTCTCTGGCGATATCCTTAATGGTGACGAAATGACGTTTCATACGGTGCCGAAAGATAAGCAAAAAAGCCTTCGATAACGTTCTCGCTAATATATTCGACATGTTTCACCCCGCGTAATGGTTTTACGGCGATTTTTGTTTGCACTAACTGTTTACAAAAAATTGACACAATGAATGAGCGCAGGCGCTTTTTAAAGTATACAGGCCTTGTTGCCGGCGGGCTTGCTACGAGCTCGGTAAAAGGATGGGCGAACGGGAGTCTTCGGGAATCGTCCGGACCTGCCGGTCTGCAGCCATCGGGTCCCCAGGTTTTTAACATGTGCGGTTATGCAGCCCCAAAAATCGACACGGTGCGAATAGGCTTTATCGGCCTGGGCAACCGGGGATCCGAAGCTGTCCCCCGGATCAATCATATCGAGGGTGTCAACATCCGGGCTCTTTGCGATATAAAGGCCGATCTGGTCCAGCAGGCGAAAGGTGAGCTAAAGGGGACCTCCCATGACCCGGCCCTGTATTCAGGCAGCGAAGACGTATGGAGGAAACTATGCGAGCGGGACGATATCGATGTCGTCTATATCGCCACCCCCTGGGCATGGCATACCACCATGGCTGTATACGCCATGAAGCATGGCAAACATGTGGCGGTGGAAGTCCCGGCTGCAAAGACGCTGGAAGAATGCTGGGACCTGGTGAATACCTCTGAAAAAACCAGGCGGCATTGCATTTTCCTGGAGAATGAATGTTACGATTTCTTTGAATTGCTGACATTGAATATGGCCCGCCAGGGGTTTTTCGGGGAGATCATCCATGGGGAAGGGGCTTATATCCATAGCATTGGGGAGAGTTTGTTCGACCCGGTGCGGCGACCCGGCCTCTGGCGTCTGGATGAAAATGCGCACCGGAATGGCAACTTGTACCCCACACATGGCCTGGGGCCGGTGTGTGTGATCATGAATATCAACCGCGGGGATAAGATGGAGTACCTGACTTCTATGAGCAGTAACGACTTTACCCTGCATCCCTATGCAATACAACTGGCGGCCAGGGACCCTGCCTACAATAAATATACGGACAAACATTTCCGGGGCAATATGAATACGACCTCCATCCGTACGCACAGGGGTAGGACGATCATGTTGCAACACGACACTTCTTCTCCGCGGGTCAAATCCTCCCGTTACCTGATCAGCGGCACCAAGGCCACCGCGCAATGTGACGCAGATGCGCCGCGGATCGCTACAAGTCATGAAGGATGGGTTTCCCAGGACGTATTCAGCCAGTTGGAGAAACAATACACTCCTGCCATCTTACAGAAGATGGGTGAGATGGCCAGGTCGATAGGGGGACATGGCGGGATGGATTTCCTGACGGACTGGCGCTGGATAGATTGTGTGCGCAATGGGCTGCCCATCGATCATGACGTCTATGACGCTGCCCTCTGGAGCTGCATCGCTCCGCTGAGCGAATGGTCCGTCGCCCACCGGTCCAGTCCCATCGACGTACCGGACTTTACCCGTGGGGCCTGGGAAAAAAATACGCCCGTAAGTCTGTAACACCTGAATTATAAAAGGATCATATGATGAAAGTAACTGTCGAAAAAAACGCCAGGCACTTGGGAATTGCCGCAGGAAAAGCAGCCGCGGCCCTTATTGCAGCCGCCATACAGGAAAAAGGCCAGGCAAATATTATCTTAGGTACGGGGGCCAGCCAGTTCGAGACACTCCGACAACTGACAGCATCTCCGGATATTGAATGGCATAAAGTAGTGATGTTCCACCTGGATGAGTACATTGGGATATCTGTCGCCCATCCTGCCAGCTTCCGCAAGTACCTGAAAGAGCGGTTCCTTGATAAAGTATCATTGTTGAAAGCCTATCACCTGATCGATGGGAATGCAGATCCCGTCGAAGAATGCACCCGGCTGGGCGCCCTGATCAGTGCTCATCCGATAGACGTAGCCCTGGCAGGCATTGGAGAGAATGGGCACCTGGCCTTTAACGATCCCCCCGCGGATTTCGAGACGACCCAACCGTATATCATTGCTCACCTGGATGAAGCATGCAGGAAACAACAGCTCGGGGAAGGCTGGTTCAAGAATATCGACGACGTACCCACGACAGCTATCAGCATGTCCGTACAGCAGTTGATGAAATCCAAACATATCATCTGTTCGGTGCCCGATCAGCGAAAGGCAAAGGCTTTAAAGAACAGTTTCGAACAGCCGGTGAGCAACATGTACCCGGCCAGCATATTGAGGAACCATGAGGACTGTCAGTTTTTTCTGGACATTTTCTCCGTGTCCCTGCTGTCGAGGGAAGCATCATCGTATCGCTAAAAAACATCAATGCCCGGCGTCAAAACCATATTATTTGTCTTTCTGTTCTTCCCTGGCATCCTGCGTGCCGGGCCATCCGACCCTCTTGGACCTCACTTTGCGTTGATCCCGGCTCCTCAGCGTATCGAGGCGATCAGCGGTCCAGGTTTGCTGTACAGCCAGCTGCTCACGGTCGAGGTAGAAAATACAGACCAGATCCGTCTGTTATCGGACTATCCGGCCAGCCTGCCCGTGCATATTTCAAAAAGACAACAGGACGCTCCAGGTATGCTCAGCCTGCAAATAGACACTACACTGGACCTTCCTTCTCCGGAAGGATATGTTCTTCGGGTGGCGAACAAACGGGTCGATATCCGGGCGAAGGGACGGGCCGGGTTATTTTATGCCCTGCAGACCCTGAACCAATTGCTGGAGGACGCCAGGGATCAGGACATAACTATACCTGCCTGTTTAATCACCGACTATCCCTCCATCGCCGTGAGGGCCGTTCACCTTGACCTGAAACACCACCTGGACGCAGGCTTTTATTACTATCATATCATCGATGTGCTGGCAAGTATCAAAGTGAATACGGTATTTTTCGAGTTCGAAGACAAGCTACGTTACCGGAAAGCACCTGCTGTCGCCGCGCCGCAGGCCATTTCCATCGAAGAGTTCGCTGCGTTAAGCAAATATGCTCACGACCGGTACATAGAGATTAACCCCCTTGTACAGGGGCTGGGGCATGCGTCTTTTATCCTGAAACACGAACAGTATAAGGAGCTAAGGGACGATCCCGCATCGGACTGGGCTTTTGACCCCATGAACCCCAAGACCTATGCATTACAGTTCGCACTGTATGAAGATGCAATAGCAGCCACCCCCTACGGAAAATACCTGCACATCGGCGGTGACGAAGTGGGAACACTTGGCAGATCGGCACAAACAAAAAACTCGGGTAGATCGGCTATCGAACTACAAATGTACTGGCTGAAAAAAGTGACGGATTTCGCGCAGACGCATCACAGGACTCCTATCTTCTGGGACGATATGGTCTTTAAGCTGTCGGGATTGTACAAAACAACCTATGACACGACGATGAACAAGGATACTGTCGTCGCGCTCTGGAAAAAGAACAGCCCGAAACTGGACGCCAACAGCTCTCTTTTCCCGGCCAACTGTATCTATATGCGCTGGAACTATGAGAGCCCGAACGCGCTCGGAGATCAACTGGCCATCGACTGGTACAAAGCCCACCACCTTGATGTCATGCCGGCCACTTCCGCCCAACAATCCTATGCCGTATTGCAGCGCAATCATTCGAATTTTCCATATATCAGGGACTTTTGTCTCATCGCAAAGGCCAAACAACTGGATAAGATACTCTGTACTGTATGGGATGACAGCTCACCCCATTTCGAGACGGTATGGCGGGGACTGTACGATTTTGCCTGGTTCAGTTGGAATGCAGCCGATACCAGTGAACAGAATGTCCATGCAGCATTTCGCCATCGTTTTTTTGCGCCGGCGCTTGCCGCACAGGAATATGAGTGCAGGGACCTGCTGGAATCGGCCATCACATTTTGGGAGACGGCCTTTCTGGAGGAAGGCGACCGGGAAAGCTATTACCCATCCTACAAACTGATGGAACTTCCCACGACAGGGGATAAAGGGAAATGGAGTCGCCGGTATCAGCAAAAGCTACATGATGCCGCGGCCAGCATGGACATCTACCGCCTGATCAAAGACAGGATCCAACGCTGCATGACGCTGTCCCGGAGGAACCGCTATGCGCTGGAAATACTGGACCAGATAAATGAATTACAGGGTTACTCAGCCAATCTGCTGTTATTGATAAAAAAGTACGATGAGTCAAACACAGCAGAAGCCCTTATACAGATCAGGGAATGGGTCAACGGGTTCACCGCTATGCGTACAAAGCTCGAACAGGTATTTGGCAGGACCCGTATGATGGGCAACCCCGATGGATATATACGGGATACCAACCTGCATCTACACCTGGCCAACGGGACGAACAACACAGACTGGATGTACTATTACGAACTACCCATGAACAGAAAGATCGGGGAATGGTTGCGTTCCCGGTAATAAAACGGAAAAAGGCTCTATATTATAAACTACCAAAACTTCGTTTATGCATCGGATTAGAAGTATCTGGAGGCTCCTCCTGCTCTTGCTGCTCCCCTCCTCTCTACTCGCCCAGACGAGAACGATTTCCGGCACAGTCCGCGACGAAAATGGACGGCCGATGGCCGGCGCTTCGGCAACTGTTAAGAGATCAGGCGTTGGCGCCAGTACGGACTCCACGGGGAAGTTCTCCATAAAGGCAGCCACGGGCTCGGTCATCGTTCTTTCCGCCGTCAACTACGAGGACGTATCCATCGTGGTAGGGCAGGCCAGCAATTATAACGTCGTATTTAAACAAAAGGCATCCCAGCTCAACGACGTAATCGTAGTCGGGTATGGCACTCAGAAGAAGGCAGACCTTACAGGCGCTATTGCTACGGTGGATAAGAAGCTGATTGAGAACAGACCGGTCACCAATTCGGTGGCTGCCCTGCAAGGTACTTCCCCCGGTCTTATCATTACCCGCTTTAGCGGACAACCGGGAAAAGAGGAATATGCCGCCAATATCCGCGGGTTCTCTTCCATCAATGGAACGAATACGGCGCTGGTGCTTATCGACGGCGTCGAAGGCGACCTGACCCTGCTGAACCCCAATGACATCGAATCCATCAGCGTCCTCAAAGACGCGGCAGCGGTGTCCATCTATGGCGCAAAGGCCGCCGGAGGCGCTATCTTGGTAACGACAAAAAAAGGAACGCCGGACAAGTTGACCGTCACTTATTCAGGTCTTAGGACCTTTAACCATGCCTTCGGCATCCCGCAACGGAACCATTCGTGGGAAGATGCGCAGATGCAAAACGAGGCGTTCAAAAATGCCGGCTACAATCCTGCCTACACGCAACAGGACCTCGACTATATGAAGGACCCGAATATCAATTATATCGTCAACCCAGCCAACCCCAGCGTATACAAATACTATTACGACCTGAACCAGATCAATCTCCTGATGAGGAAGACATCTCTCAGCCAGTCGCACAATATTTCCCTGCGGGGCGGGTCCGATAAAACGCAGTATCTCTTCTCCATCGGATACTTCGACCAGAACGGTGTCTTTACCCTCGGGCCGGACGGCACAAAACGGTACAACGCCCGGCTTAATATCAATACACGGCTGAGCAAGATCTTCAGCATCGATGCCAGAGTGGCATATGCGCAGACCCATACCATGTCCCCCAGCGGCGATACCTACCAGGACTATGGGCTGCTCTACGGTATTTACCAGCTAAGAATGATCTATCCCATTTTCCTCCCGGGATCAAACAATACGAAATATGCCCGCGCCAGCAGCGCCCCTACAACCTACCAGATCCTAAAGGACGGGGGATATACGGAGGACCTCCGTCATAACCTGGACGGCGTGTTTACGTTAAAAGCCGAGAATTTTATAAAGGGCCTCTCGGCACGGCTGATCTACGCGCCACAGGTGACATTTGTAGCAAACAATAGCTTTCGAAAGACCATACCGCTGTATGACATCGGACCGGAGCCGACAAAGTACATCTTTAATCCGAACTCATTTACAAAGACCAGGGATATTATGGACAGGACCAATCTGCAAGCGCTCGTAGACTATGATCTCGAGCTGGCCTCCGTCCATCACTTCCATTTGCTGGGAGGCTATCAATATCAGTATTTTCATGCGGACACGACCATGGCCACCGCAAGCGCCCTGATCTCGAACGACCTTCCTTCCCTGAATCTCAGCGGCGACCCTACGGTACCTCCTACAGTAGGCGACAATGTCCAGACCAGCGCCCTGATCTCCTGGTTCGGGAGGTTTAATTATAACTATGACGGGAAATATTTCTTTGAGGCCACCTTAAGGAATGATGCCAGCTCCCAGCTGGCGCCGGGGCATAGAAGTCAGTACTTCCCCTCTCTGTCGGCAGCCTGGCGACTGAGCAAAGAAGGCTGGTTTCGGAACGCCCTTCCCATATTTGACGAATTCAAGCTAAGGGGATCCTGGGGAAAGCTGGGGAACTCCAATGTGCTGGGCAACTATGATTATATATCCATGTTGAACCAGGGGCCTGCCTACCCTTTTAACAACAGCAGGAACAACTCGCTGTACCAGGCTGTGCTGGCCTCACCGGAGAAGACATGGGAACGGCTGGCCACCACGGACGGAGGTATCGATCTGGGTTTGCTGAATCACAGGCTGACAGCCAGCTTTGACTACTATGTCCGTACCAACGAGAACATGCTGGTGGTGGTGAACGCGCCCGCTACCCTTGGTCTTATCCCAAGCGCAACCAATTCGGCCCGGCTGAGAACAAAAGGTTGGGAAGCAACTATTGGATGGAAGGATAACGCCGGCAAGCTGAACTACTGGTTCAACTTCAATATATCGGACAATAAGGATGTTGTTACAAAATATGATGGACAGAATGTGATCGCGGAAGGATTAAATACAGTGATCCAGGGAATGCCGGTGAATTCCATCTATGGGTACATATCGGAGGGCTACTTCAAATCCGATGCGGATGTTGCCGCACATGCATTCCAGGACAACAGAACGGGGGCCGGCGATCTCATTTACAAAGACGTGAACAAAGATGGTTTTATCAACGGAGGGCTTAACCGGCCGGACGACCATGGGGATCTCGTATACCTGGGTAATACCTCTCCGCGTTACACCTTTGGCCTTAACCTTGGGGTAGAATGGAATGGCTTTGATCTGTCCGCCCTTTTCCAGGGGGTAGGCAGGCGGAACATGCTGATCTACCCGTCCGCCGTGGTTCCCTTTGTAGATGCATGGAGACAACCCTGGGCCATCAATAAGGACTACTGGACACCGGAACATACCAACGCCCTTTTCCCGCGTCTCTACGTAGGCGGCACGCAGAATGTGCACACCTCTACAAAATGGGTGCAGAATGCAGCATATATCCGGCTGAAGAACCTGCAGGTGGGTTATACCCTGCCGCAGCGATGGACCGGCAAAGTAAAAATTCAGAAAGCACGTATTTTCTTCTCCGGCCAGGATATCTGGGAGCATAGCAAGATGTGGTATAAGTATTTCGACGCGGAAAGCCCCAACAATGCTGCTTATAACTACCCTTTTTTCCGCAGCTATGCTGCCGGCCTGAACATTACTTTCTAATCGGGAATGTTAAAAAAAAACTTATGAACGCTCAATATAAAACGATCCTGGTTTCCCTTACAGCACTCTTGTTTTTTAGCTGTTCAAAAAAATTGGACCAGACCCCGCAGACAGACCTGTCGGACGTGAACTTTTGGAAAAATACCAACGACATGAAGCTGGCCTGTAACTATCTTTATTCCCTATTGCCCCCTATCGAGACGCACACGGACGATGTGATGTCGGCAGATGCCTTTGGGCTAAGCGCCAATACGGTCAGTGATGGCTCCTGGCTGCCACCCGCCACTTCCGACAGCTGGACAAACAACTACAACCTGATCAGGGCTTGCAACAATATCCTGGAGAAGTCGGCGCGCGTGGTCGGAGATCAGAACATCATCAATCAGTATCTGGGGGAAACAAGATTCTTCCGCGCCTGGGCCTATTTTGATCTGGTCAGGCGGTATGGCGACGTGCCCTTTATCACAAAGACCTTGCAGTTGACCGACACTCTGTTGTATGCCGCAAAAACCAATAGGGCGCTGATCCTGGACTCCGTGTACGCCGACCTGGGCTTCGCAGCAGCCCATCTTCCCGCCTCCAATGTGCAGGCAAGCGAAGACTATGGCCGTATCACGAGCACGGCCGCGCTGGCTTTTACTTCGCGGGTAGCGCTCTTCGAAGGCACACGGATGAAATTCTTTACCCAGACGGGCTTTCAGAACCATTTGCAGAAGGCTATCGCCGCCAGCGATTCCATCATTGCCTCGGGCAGCAATTCGTTGTTCACCTATTCGGCAAACCCTGACAGCAGCTACTATTTCTTATTCCAATATGCAGGAGAAGGGCAGAGCAACCCGGAGAATATCCTGGTCCGTATCTATGGGGAGAACCAGATAAATAGCATCTCCTCCAACAATTACACCAGGGCCGTGCTGGACGAGGGACTGCTGATGCCCACCGGCAACTTCACCTCGGCCTACCTGTACACGGACGGTCTGCCCGCCGGCAAATCGCCTTATTACCAGACTCAGAAGGATACCTACACCGAATTTGAGAACAGGGATCCCAGGATGGCAATGACGGTCTTTAACAAAAAATCATGGTATGTATCCGGCTATTATGTCCCTACCTTCGAATATTCCCAGACGGGTTACCGTTCGTGTAAGTATTATATCGCCGCCGACTGGACTCCCAATGTGAGCTATATCGATAACATCATCATCCGGTATGCAGAAGTGCTGCTGAACAACATCGAAGCCCGTCTCGAGCTCAACGGTTCGGTGACGGACCAGGAGCTGGATGCCACACTGAACCTTATCCGGGCCAGGGCAAAAATGCCCAGGCTGACCAATAATTTTGTCACATCCAACGGATTGGACATGCGCACCGAGATCCGTAGGGAAAGAAGGGTCGAACTGGCTTTTGAAGGATTTCGCTATTGGGACCTTCTTCGCTGGAAGACGGCAGAAACAGAATTGCCGCAGGCTATTCTTGGAGTGAGGTATTTTCCGAATGAGCAGGGACAGCTGGACAATCCCCATCTTACCGCGGACAGCACGGTCATCGTGGAGGATGCTTCGAAGCGCCATTTCCGGCCGGACAGGGACTATCTCTGGCCCATACCCACGCAGGAGCTGGGATTAAATAGACAATTGACACCTAACCCAAATTGGTAAACCAGAGGATGAAACACCGGATACTGTTATTGATTGTCGGACTGACATCGAACTTTGTGTATGGACAGCCGATGCGCAAATTGGTGGAAGATGATCTTGTATTTGCCGAAGGGCAATATAAAACCCTCATGCAAAAACTGCCGCCAGGACAGATGCCACGTACCTATGATAAGACAGCGGATACGCTGGTGACCAGCGGGTCGGACTGGTGGTGCAGCGGGTTTTATCCGGGCTCCCTTTGGTACTTGTATGAATATTCCCATGACCCGGCGTTCAAACAGGAGGCTGAACAAAGGATGGAGATCATAGAGCAGGAGAAGAACGATCGCAGCGACCACGATCTTGGTTTCAAATTGATGTGCAGCTATGGAAATGCATACCGGATCACCGGGGACCCCGTTTATAAGAAAGTGTTGCTCGATGCCGTACAGTCGCTGATCTCCAGGTTCCGGCCATCCATCCGGAGCATCCAATCCTGGGACTCTTCTTCCCGGTACCGTTGTCCCGTCATCATCGACAACCTGATGAACCTGGAATTGCTGGAATGGGGCGATCCCTATGATACGATGGCGATCCAGCATGCCAATACGGCGATGCGCAACCATTTTCGGAAAGACTATAGCACCTGGCATGTAGTGGACTATGACCTTCATACAGGCGAACCTTCCCGTAAGATCACCCGTCAGGGTGCAGCAGATGGTTCCACCTGGAGCAGGGGAGAAGCATGGGCCCTGTATGCCTATACCATGTTGTATCGCTATACCCGTGATCATTCTTACCTGTCGCAGGCGGAACATGTCGCCCATTTTATTTTGAGCCATCCCCGGCTGCCCGCAGACGGAGTACCGTATTGGGATTTTGATGCTCCGGGTATTCCCAATACATACAGGGATGCCTCTGCCGCCGCAATCATGGCTTCCGCCCTTCTTGAGCTGGGACTTTATACGAAGGCCGTCAATAGTGCCCGTTATGTCAGCGCCGCGGAAAAAATGTTGCGGTCTTTATCCTCGCCAGCCTACCGGGCCGCCCCGGGGACAAACGGCGGCTTTTTATTAACGCATAGCGTAGGCGCTCTTCCTTTTGGATCAGAAGTAGACAAGCCCCTGACGTATGCCGACTATTATTTTCTGGAAGCATTGTTGCGATATCGGAATTGGTGGCTCGACAGCGTGCGTTCTTCCCCATCGTCCCCCGAGCCCCGCTACCTCACCGACACCATGAAGTTCTATGATGGCCGAAGCCTTACCGTCACCGGCCAGTTCCATAACGAAAATAACTACCATCGGCTGCCTCAAAAGTATAAGGGAGTCGTAAGGGATCCCGTATGGGGGGAAAGCCTGTCGGCAGCCGGGATATCGATCCGTTTTAGAACAAATGCGGCGACTTTGCGTCTCAGATGGAAACTGGCCGAATATATAAAGTCATGGAACCTGAACTCCGCGGGGGGAGATGGTTTGGACCTGTATGCTCATACGGAAAAAGGCTGGCAATATGTCAATACGGCGCTGGCGAAAGATACGATCAACGAGTTTACCCTTTTGCGAAACAGCGAACCCGTCTACCGGGAATATCTGCTAAACCTTCCCCTGTACAATTGTGTAACAAGCCTATCCATCGGGGTCAATCAATGGGCGGTCATGAGCGAGCCGTCGGAAAGATACCTCCTGGATAAGAAACCAGTCGTCTATTATGGCAGCAGCATCGCCCAGGGGGCGTCGGCCAGCCGCCCTGGTCTGGCCTACACGAATCTGATGTCACGCCGCCTGGATAGGAGCTTTATCAACCTGGGGTTCAGCGGGGAAGGCACTTTTGATGAGTCCGTCGGACAGGCTATGTCGGAGATCGATGCTGCCCTGTATGCCATCGACTGTACGCCTAACTCAAAGAAGGAGATCATTTATGATCGGACCGTTGCGCTTGTGCGTCAACTAAAATCCAGGAGGCCGGCAACACCCGTGCTCTTGATCGAAGGGTATTATTATGACGATGTCGCCTTTGAGAAGGACCGCAATTCGAATATCGATGCCAAAAGAAAGGAACTTCGCCGTGCATATGACACATTGATACGGGCGGGGATAAAAGGATTGTATTATAAGACGGGGGATGGTCTGACAGGTCATGACCACGAGGGTACTGTGGACGGCGTACATCCGAATGACATCGGTATGCTACGCTTTGCGGACCAGATGCAGCCGGTGATAAGCAGCATTCTTACAAAACATCCATCCAACACGTCCGTCAACGAATACTATACCCTGGATGACTTTGCCTCCGTAAAGAAGATCGACGCGCATGTTCATCTCACGGACGAGGTGGACACGGCCTTTGTACGGCAAGCTGAAATGGATAATTTCCGGCTGCTGAACATTAATGTATATGCCACAAATGGCACGCCGCTGGAAGAACAGCAGGACTTTGCACTGCGCGAGATACGGGCTTTCCCCGGCCGGCTGGCGTATGCGACGGCCTTTTCGTTAAAGCATTTTAATGACACTGGCTGGCAGCGGGAAGTGATCGCAGGGCTGGAACGCTCTTTCTCGCTCGGCGCCGTCGCCGTAAAGGTTTGGAAAAATGTGGGAATGGAATTGAGAGACACAAGTGGTAATCTGGTCCTGATCGACGATCCCCGTTTTGACACGGTGCTGGATTTTATCGCGAAAAAGGGTATTACGCTGATTGGCCATCTGGGCGAGCACAGGAACTCATGGCTGCCCCTGGACAAGATGACGGTGAAAGGCAACAGGGACTATGCAGCAGCTCATCCCCAGGAATACATGTACCTGCATCCGGAACGCCCATCATATGCCACTTATATCCGTGCCAGGGATCATATGCTGGAAAAACATCCGGACTTGACCTTTGTAGGCGCCCACCTGGGAAGTCTCGAATGGAGTGTGGATGAACTGGCCAAACGCCTGGATAAATATCCAAATATGGCCGTGGACCTCGCAGAACGTATCTCTCATCTGCAATACCAGGCCCTAACTCAATGGCAGAAAGTGCATGATTTTTTTATAAAATACCAGGACAGACTTATCTACGGAACAGATATGCGCAACGAGGCCATGGACGTTGTGAACGAACACATAACAGGGTATGAGGGGTTGAAAAAACATGCGCATGAAGTTTGGCTGCGGCATTGGCGTTTTTTTACGACCGGTGGCGCAATGTCCGTACCCAAAGTACAGGGAGTGTTCAACGGGATGAGGCTGCCACGACAGGTAGTGGATAAAATCTATTTTAACAACGCATTGAAATGGTACCCCGGGCTGTCGGGGAAGATCAATTAAAATCACCTCTATGCCCGGAAACTATCGCTGGCGTATTTGTTTACTTCTTTTTGCGGCCACAACGATCAATTATATCGACCGGCAGATCTTTGGTCTGCTGAAGCCGGAGTTGGAGAAGGTGTTCGGCTGGACAGAAACGGATTACAGCAGGATCGTGATGGCTTTTACAGTCTGTTATGCAGGTGGTCTTTTGTTCTATGGGAGGGTCATCGACCGTATAGGCACCCGGTTAGGCTATACGATTTCGGTAGCAGTATGGAGC
This sequence comes from Chitinophagaceae bacterium, assembly GCA_017307755.1. GTDB lineage: Bacteria > Bacteroidota > Bacteroidia > Chitinophagales > Chitinophagaceae > Puia. The sequence continues at coordinate 116,880 of JAFKGQ010000021.1, forward strand.
ACAGTGGCGATGCTGCATGCGGCCGTCAGAAGTGCGGTGGGGTTTGGGTTCGTCCGGGCGCTCCTGGGTCTTGGTGAATCGGGGAATTATCCCGCCGGAGTCAAGACGGTAGGCGAGTGGTTTCCTCCCAGGGAAAGGGCGCTGGCCATTGGCATTCTGGACTCGGGCTGCAATATTGGGGCTTGTGTCGGTCCATTGCTTGTCCCCTGGATCCTGGCGGCCTATGGCTGGCAGGCAGCCTTTGTAGTCACCGGTTCATTGGGTTTTATCTGGCTGATCGTCTGGCTGCGTGTGTACCGGTCACCGCCGGCAAAGCAACAAGAACCAACAGCCGCCCCGGTAACCCATTTCACCTGGGGAAGATTACTGCGCCTCCGACAGACCTGGGCTTTTATCATTGGGAAATTCTTTACCGACCCTATCTGGTTCTTTTTTCTGTTCTGGCTCCCTTCGTACTTTAGCGCCCATTTTCACCTGGATCTCCGCAAACCAAGTTTACCCCTCGTCATCGTTTATGGAGGTACCATGATCGGAAGTCTGGGCGGTGGTCAACTCTCCTCCTGGCTTATCAAAAAAGGCTGGCCGGTCTATAAGGCGAGGAAAACAGCCCTGCTGGCGGCGGCGGCATGTGTGATACCGATCATTATCACCCGCTATACCACCGACATCCGTGTCGTGGTTGCCCTTATCAGTTTGTCTGCGGCAGCCAATCAAGCCTGGAGCGCCAATATTTTTGCCATCGTACCGGACATGTTCCCAAAGACAGCGATCAGTTCAGTAGTGGGGCTGGGCGGGATGGCAGGCGCCATCGGGAGCTTTCTCTTCCCCATTTTTATTGGGTTTATCCTGGACTATTATAAGAATGCCGGTAATATTGTGGCCGGGTATAATATTATTTTCCTTGTTTGCGGGAGCTCTTTTCTCCTGGCTTGGGTCCTTATCCATTATGTCATACCTAAAATGGAAAAGATACAATGAAGCGACTATTATCCCTGGATTTTATGCGGGGCCTGATCATGGTCCTGCTGATGCTGGAGGCCACGGATGGATACGAGCGGTTGGCAGAAGCCGCAAAAGGGACCGTCTTTGTTCCCCTGGTCGCTCAATTGTTCCATCATCCCTGGAACGGGCTTCGTTGCTGGGACCTTATCCAGCCTGGATTTATGTTTGTCGCAGGTACGGCTATGGCCTATTCCTTACATCAGCAACAGGCGAAGGGAGTGCCCTGGCGGCAATTATTCCTAAAGGTGCTGAAACGTTCAGGCTTATTGTTGTTCTGGGGTATCTTTATCCGGATGGTACATCCGGACGGTCTTAGCTTCGAACTATGGAATGTCCTGGCCCAGCTTGCGTTTACCACTTTGCTGGCCTTTCTCATCTTTTTTTGGTCTGTCCGTCAGCAGATACTTTTTAGCCTTGGTTTACTGGTATTGACAGAGCTGTTGTATCGCTGTATCCGGGTCCCGGGATTCGACCAGCCCTTTACCGATCAACATAATGTCGGCAATTACATTGATATGCTGCTGATGCATAAGACGAGTAAAGGGGGGTGGGTGGCCATCAACTGTCTTCCAACGGCCTGCCATACGATCTGGGGGGCATTGGCAGGCAAGCTCCTGCTCTCGCAAAAGACCGGCGCTGAAAAATTGAAATGGCTGGGTCTGGCAGGGCTGGTGGTGCTGGTAGCCGGCTATGGCCTTGGCTGGACCGTTACGCCTATTATCAAGCGGATCGCCACTTCTTCCTTTGTACTCGTTTCCGGTGGCTGGTGTCTACTGGGATTTGCCTTATGCTACTGGTGGATCGATATCCGGGGCCATCAAAAATTTGTTTGGTTTTTTTCTGTAGTGGGTGTCAATTCCCTGTTTATTTATCTTTTGATGAATACGGTCGCGGGCGGGATCAATGAATATGCGGACAAGATAGCTGCCGGATATTTGTCCCTGATCCATGTCCCGTCGATGACGACCAGGCTGATCGCCTCCCTGCTGACCTTTCTGATGGAATGGTATATTTGCTGGTTCCTTTTTAAGAAGAAGATCTTCATTAAGATATGAATGGATAGTCTTTCTTTATATTTGCAGCCGTGCGGAAGCGGGTTGCATTCATATTATTAATAATATTTATATCAAATAGCGGAACAGTCAATCAACTGATGAGATTGCCGGTGCTGATCACCCACTTTATGGAACACCGGCAGCGGGATAGTCATATTCAGTTTACAGAATTTCTGTCTATGCACTATTGGGGGAAAGATATCGATGACAATGATGATGACCGGGACAGACAACTCCCTTTTAGAACGATCGATACGCATCTGATCCACACCTCTTTTGTACCGTATTCAAAGCCCATTATTTTATCACGGCGAGACGATGATGCTTTTCTAAATGTCCATTACCCCTTGATGGATGACCATCATCTTCCTAATCCGGCGCTTTCTTCTCTTTTCCGTCCTCCACGGGCATAACATGCTTTTCAACTCTCTTTATTTTTTCCTCAGGATGTGATCCATGCTGGGGGAGCTATTTCTCATTCACAGAAGTTAACGAAAAGGTTATGCTAAATAAGATCATCGGCTTTTCCGTAAGGAATAAGCTGATAATAGGGTTATTTGTATTGGCATTAGTCGGCTGGGGCGCATTTGAGACAACAAGACTGCCGATCGATGCCGTACCGGATATAACGGACAATCAGGTACAGGTTATTACTGTCTCTCCTTCTCTGGGAGCTCCGGATGTGGAAAGGTTGATCACTTTCCCTATTGAGCAGGCCTGCAGCAGTATTTCAGGACTCAAACAGATCAGAAGTTTTTCCCGATTTGGCCTGTCCCTGGTCACTATCGTTTTTAACGATGAAACAGATGTCTATTGGGCCAGACAGCAGATAGGCGAAAGGTTGCAGCAGGTGAACCAGGATATTCCCCCGGGCATCGGTTCTCCCGAAATGGCGCCTGTATCAACGGGGCTGGGTGAAATATATCAATATGTGGTAAGACCTTTAAAAGGGTATGAGGGCAAATACAACGAAATGGATCTACGCACCATCCAGGACTGGATCGTAAGACGCCAGCTCCTTGGGACGCCCGGTGTAGCGGAGGTCGCCAGTTTTGGCGGAAAGCTGAAACAGTATGAGATCGCGGTCAGACAGGAGCAATTAAAAGCCTATAACCTGACCATCACGGATGTATTTTCCGCCCTGGAAAAGAATAACCAGAATACCGGCGGGGCATATATTGAAAAAGGCCCTACAGTACTCTATATCCGGAGTGAGGGACTTACTACAACTATCGGGGATATACAAAAGATCGTGGTTAAGAATCTGGACAACGGCACCCCTCTGCTGATGCGGGATGTTGCTGTTGTTCAGTATGGCTCAGCTATCCGGTATGGAGCCATGACATACAACGATAAAGGGGAGGTTGCTGGCGCCGTCGTGATGATGCTGAAGGGTGAAAACTCATCCGCGGTGATAAAAAGGGTAAAAGCGCGGATTGCCGAGATCCAGAAAATGTTGCCGGAAGGGGTGGTCATAGAGCCCTTTCTGGACAGGACAAAAATGGTCAATAATGCCATTAAGACGGTGGAAACAAACCTTATGGAAGGCGCCCTGATCGTCATTTTTGTTCTCGTATTCTTCTTAGGTAATCTACGGGCCGGCCTCATCGTTTCATCAGTGATCCCCCTATCCATGTTGTTTGCCATTATCCTCATGAACAAGTTCGGGGTTGGCGGCAACCTGATGTCGCTGGGGGCCATCGATTTCGGACTGATAGTGGATGGATCGGTGATCGTAGTAGAGGCCATTCTTCACCGATTCTCTCACTCTAAACATTTCAGGAATATCGCCGGGCTTAGCCAGGAAGAAATGAATACGGAGGTGAGCGTATCCACAGGCGCCATGATCAAGTCGGCGGTGTTTAGCCAGATCATTATCCTGATTGTTTACTTCCCGATCCTTTCTCTGCAAGGTATTGAAGGAAAAATGTTCAAACCGATGGCCTTCACCATCGCGTTTGCTATTTTGGGCGCTTTTATCTTATCGGTGACGTACGTGCCGATGATGGCAGCGTTATGTCTGAAGAAAAAGATATCACATCATCTGACGCCAACGGATAAGATGATGGTCTGGCTCGAAAAAAGGTATCAGCCATTGTTGAGCCGCGTGTTGCGATTCCCCAAGTCCGTCATCATTACTACGATGGCGCTTTTCGCCCTTGCTGTAGTGATACTGGGAGGCATGGGAGGAGAATTTATTCCTCAGCTGGAAGAGGGCGATTTTGCCGTAGAAACCCGGTTGTTAACCGGCAGCAATCTGAACAATACCATCCATTCCACTCAACAAGCCTCCAGGATCCTGCTGGAAAAATTCCCGGAGGTCCAAAAGGTGGTGACCAAGATCGGCAGCGCTGAAATTCCCACCGACCCCATGCCTTTTGAAGCAGGGGATATGATGGTGATCCTGAAGGACAAAAAAGAATGGACTTCAGCCAGAACCTTTCCTGAACTGAGCGAAAAAATGACGCAGGCATTGGAGGATGTGCCCGGGATCTCGGTAGGGTTCCAGTTCCCGGTGCAAATGCGCTTTAATGAGCTGATGACAGGAGCGCGTCAGGACGTTGTATGCAAAATATTTGGCGAGAACCTGGATACATTGACGAGCTATGCACACCGTCTTACAGATATTATCCGAACTGTAAACGGGGCGGTTAACATTTACGAGGAACGGGTTACCGGTATGCCGCAGGTGGTCATCAAATACGATAGGGATGGTATGGCAAAGTATGGCTTGAACGTCAGCGATATCAACCGCGTGGTGAACACCGCATTTGCGGGCCAGGTAGCTGGACAGGTATACGAAGGAGAAAAACGCTTTGATATGGTGGTCCGTCTGGCGGGAGATGCACGTAAAACCGTGGGAGATGTAGAGAACCTGATGGTCCCGACCCGGCAAGGCATGCAGATACCTTTGTCTTTTGTCGCAAGCGTAAAAGAAATAGAAGGCGTGAACCAGATCCAGCGTGAGAACACAAAGAGGAGAATAATCGTAGGGTTTAATATCAATGGCAGAGATGTACAATCTATCGTACAGGAACTGCAGCAAAAAGTGCAGCAGCAGCTTGCCATATCACGCGAGTATACCATCGTTTATGGCGGATCGTTTGAGAATATGACCGCCGCCAAAGAGCGATTGAGTATTGTAGTGCCTATAGCGCTTTTGCTGATCTTCCTGTTGCTGTACTTCGCATTCGGATCGGTGAAGCAGGGGCTGCTGATCTATACTGCCATTCCACTTTCTGCAACAGGCGGTATCCTCGCGCTGTGGGTGAGGAATATGCCCTTTAGTATTTCCGCCGGCGTAGGTTTTATCGCTTTGTTTGGTGTTGCTGTGTTAAATGGCATCCTGCTGGTTTCAGAGTTCAACCGGTTGAAAAAAGAAGGCTGGGATGACGTAAAACGGATCGTTATCCATGCTACCAAGTCAAAATTGAGGGCTGTGCTAATGACGGCACTGGTCCCTTCACTTGGATTTATCCCAATGGCCATCAGCACAGGCGCGGGGGGAGAGGTACAGAAACCCCTGGCTACTGTTGTGATCGGCGGTTTAATCATTTCAACCATGCTTACATTATTCGTATTGCCTGTATTGTATATTGTTTTTGAAAAGGGTTTCCGGTACTTCAGGTCCGGAAAGATCATGATCACCAGTTGTCTTTTATTATTGTCCGTCTCAAATATAAAGGCTCAAAAACCTATTAGCCTGAGTGCAGCCATAGACAGCGCTTTGCGGAACAATGCATCCCTGAACGTTGCTAAAACAGAAGTGCGTTATTTTGAAGCGCTCAAAAAGAGCAGTCTGGATATTGATAAAACAGGGGTCAATTTTGAGTATGGAAAAATCAACAGTATCGCCAACGATAACCGTCTGTCTGTCTCACAGGGGATACAATTCCCAACGGTGTATGTGCACCAGCGAAATATAAACAGCGCTAACATCCGGATCAGCGAAACAAACCTGAAACAAAGAGAGTTGGATATCCGTATGGCAGTAAAGCAGGCGTATTATCAACTGCTGGTACTGCGGGAAAAAAGAAAACTCCTGCAGGAGGCGGATAGCGTTTATATGGGGTTTCTGCAAAAAGCCCGGCAACGTTTCCAGGCAGGGGATGCGGATGTGCTGGAGAAGACCACGGCAGAGAACCAGCGGACACAGATCGCCAATCAACTACAGGCGCTCTCTGCTGATTATATAATCGTGCTCAACCAGTTGAATCTGCTGATTAATAGTAATGATCGTTTTGTACCATCTGCCGACACCGCTGTATATCATCTGCGTTCTCTTCCTGATCCCGGGTATATTGAGCAAACTCCGGCATTGCAATTACAGCGGCAACAGGTGTCGCTTTCTGAAGAGCAGCAAAGGCTGGAGAGAAGTAAATTATTGCCCTCTCTTAGCGCCGGTGTCAATAGTTCTACCATCATCGGCTGGCAGCCAACCAGCCAGAATACGGATAAGTACTATGACGGTAGCAAAAGATTTAATACGTTCAACGTTGGCGTTGGTCTGCCGATTTTTTCAGGTGCACAGCGTTCCCGGATCAATGCAGCCCAGGTTATGGTGAGGCAGAGGCGGCAGGAAGCGGAAGCCGTTAAACAGCAACTTGCGGTAGAGCTTGAAAATGCGCTCCGGGCGTATGGCCGGAATGATTCCCTGGTGCGATCTTATCAGGGATCCCTTTTACCAAACGCCGCCGTGATTATTTTAACGGCGACTAGTAAACTAAATGCCGGGGAGATCGGGTATCTCGACTGGGTCATACTGTTGAACCAGGCTCTCCAGATAAGAGGGGAGTACCTGGAAACCGTCCGGCAATTAAACGAAGCAACCTTTGCCATAGAGAAGATAAGCGCAATTAATTAAGCATAAAGAAACAATCATGAAAATAAGACTTGTTATACCGGTGTGCCTATACGTATTAACCGTCGCCTGCCATGCTGCAGATAAGCAAACAGAAAAGACTGACCGGAAAGAGCCCGCAAAATCGTTGAACGTTGATAGTAATGTCGTGCGTTTATCGGCGGAGCAGATGAAAAATGCTGGAATCGCTATTGGAGAGCCGGAAGAAAGAGAAATGCACACAGCCCTGAAGGTAACCGGCGTTATCGACGTCCCCCCGTCTAATATCGTGTCAGTCAGCATACCATTGGGAGGATATTTGAAAAGAACGGGATTGATACCGGGTGAAAGGGTTAGCCAGGGCAGCGTACTTGCAACCCTGGAGGATCAGCAATACATACAACTCCAGCAGGAGTATCTCACCGCCAAAAGCAAATTGAAGTTCCTCGAAGCTGATTATCTCAGACAGAAGGGACTGAATGAAACAAAGGCTACCAGCGATAAGATATTCCAGCAAGTGCAAAGTGAGTTCAGCAGCCAGAAGATACTGGCAAAATCATTGGCAGAGAAGCTAAGGCTAATCGGCATTAACCCGGAGATGCTGACAGAAGACAATATTTCCAGGAGCATCAATATTTATGCGCCCATCAACGGATATGTCACCAAGGTGAACGTAAACATCGGGAAATATGTAAACCCGACGGATGTGCTTTTCGAATTGGTCAATCCCGATGATCTGCATCTGCGACTGACTGTATTTGAAAACGATGCGGCGCATTTGTCTATTGGACAAAAAATGACCTGTTTTACCAACAGTCGGCCCGATGTAAAATATACTGCTACTATCCATTTTATTACTCCCAATATCGGAGACGACAGGAGTATGGATGTGCATTGTCACCTGGGAAAATACAGCAAAGATCTGCTCCCCGGGATGTTTATGAATGCGGCGATCGAGCTAAACGATGCGAAGGTTATTGCCGTACCGGAAGAGGCGATCGTAAAGTGGGAGAATAAATACTATCTGTTCAGCGCGGATTCGGACACTGAGTTTAGAATGCTGCCTGTACAAACCGGCGCCACTAATAATGGGTATATCGAAATAAAGTCTGTACTCCCGGTGAAGAGGATCGTTACAAAAAATGCCTATACGCTGCTTATGAAGATGGCGAATAGGGGTGAGGAAGGCTAAGGGTGTGATAAAATTGAGGAAAAAAAAGATAATTCTGAAGTATAAAAATTGGGCAATGTGCCGGATGTTTAGGGCAGAGAATATTCAAACCGATTGCTTAAAACTCAATAACATGAAAAAGATAAGATTCTTACTGACCGCCTCATTATTATCGGCATCGATCCTGCATGCCCAGACAAAAAAGATATTTTCCGAATCCGCCACTGCAAAGGAGCAGCGCATGGCCTGGTGGACGAACGACAGATTTGGGATGTTTATTCACTGGGGTATTTATTCCATGGCGGCAAGACATGAGTGGGTAAAGCATTACGAGCATATGACCAATGAGGAGTACCAGAAGTATTTTGATCTTTTTAACCCCGACCAGTTCGAACCGTCCGTCTGGGCAAAACAAGCCAAGGCCGCGGGTATGAAATACGCGGTGCTCACTACTAAACATCATGATGGATTTTGTCTTTTCGATTCGAAATACACAAATTATAAGGCCACCAATACCCCTGCTCACCGGGACCTGGTGAGGGAATATGTAAATGCCTTCCGGGCGCAGGGGCTTAAGGTCGGCTTTTATTATTCACTGCTCGACTGGCACCATCCGGACTATACGATGGACGATGTTCATCCGCTGACCCAGACAGATACGAGCCAGGCGAATTACGACCGGCTGAACAAAGGCCGGGATATGCGCAAGTACAGACAGTACCTTCGCGATCAGATCACCGAGCTATTGACAAACTATGGGAAGATCGACGTCCTGTGGCTCGACTGGACCTGGGGCAAGGATGCCAGGCGTGGCAAACATGCGGAAGACTGGGGTGCTGTCGAATTATTAAAGCTGGTAAGACAGCTGCAGCCGGGTATCATTGTGAACAACCGGTTAGGGCTTGAGGACTATGCGGATGGCGGTGACTTTGTCACGCCCGAGCAGGTGTCGACGGCAGAACTGGAGAAATATAAAGGCAAGACCTGGGAAACCTGTCAGACCTTTTCCGGCTCCTGGGGGTATTACCGGGATGAGAATACCTGGAAGTCCCACCGGCAATTACTTGACCTGCTGATCACTTCCGCCGCCAATGGGGGCAACCTGATCCTAAACGTCGGACCGACGGCCCGTGGCGAATTTGATTACCGTGCAAAGAATGCCCTGGACAGTCTTGCTTACTGGATACATGCCAACGGCAGGGCCATCTATAACTGTACTTACGCGCCCGGCGAATTCAAAGCGCCGGAGAATACGAAACTTACTTACAATAAAAGCGCGAAGAGGTTATACGTGCATGTATATGATTATCCTTCTTCAGGCGAGCTTGTTCTGCCGGGTTACTCGGGCAAAATATGCTATGCCCAGCTGCTGAATGATAATTCGGAATTAAAGTTTGCGCCGTCCCGGGAAAGCTCTTCGGACCTTACACTCCAGCTACCGAAACAACAACCAAAATATACCGTGCCGGTGATAGAATTGATATTAAAATAATGTACATTGTGATTAGTGGCTATCAGAAAACTAATCTGGGCGATTATTGCCTCGTTCGTCTGCATCCCTTCCCTTTGGGCGCACCATAGCCCGGCGGTATCCTATTTAGGTATTGAACAGGGGCTTTCCAATAATGAGGTCACCTGTCTTTACCAGGACCATAATGGATATATGTGGGTAGGTACTTATGACGGACTGAACAGGTATGATGGCTATCAATTCAAAATTTTTAGGAAGCAGCCTGATGACAGCACCTCCTTAATTTTCAACCGGATCTCTTCGCTGGAAGAAGATGCCGGGTCCAATCTATGGATCGGGACCCAGGAAGGGGTATGTGTTTTTAATCCTGTCACAAGCAGGTTCTCTCCCCTCTATTACCAGCCTTTTGGCAAAACCCTGCCAAAGAAATTACTGGCAGAGGTAAGTCAGGTCCGGTGTGATCGACGGGGGAACGTCTTTATTGCTACTACTACTGCCGGGCTGATAGTATATAAAAAGGACGGTAAGACGGCGGTGCAGATCCCTTATGGCGCCAGGACCGATTATGAGGTGACTTCCATCGAGTTTGACAACGGACAAGATACCTGGTTATTTATCCGTAATGAGGGGTTGTGCCGGTATGATCACAGAACAAATAGTATCCGGCTGGTGTACGACGGCATCAGGAATGGGAATTGTCTGAAGGCCGATGACCGGGGAAATATTTTTATAGGGGCTGACAACGGCGTCTTTCAATTCGGGCCTGTCTTTAATACCATCCTACCCGTCTTATCAACCACCAGCAAGATCGTCAGGCTCACCATTCTGGCAAACAGGGATATGTGGATTGCCTCCGACGGCGGCGGTATATATATATTACATGCAGCCACCGGAAAGATAACCCCTTTTCCGGAAGCCGACCAGGGAGCATTGATCGCAGTCTATGATATCTGCCAGGATAAGGAAGACCGTATATGGATAGGTACGTTGCGTGGCGGCATCAATATCATCGACCCCAAAAGGGCCCGTTTCAAAACAGTCAGGCATGACCCGCTGAACGGGAACAGCCTTATCAACGATTTTGTATTGTCCTTTTCCGAGGATGCAGATCAAAATATCTGGATCGGGACGGACGGCGGAGGATTGAGCTATTGGGATAAAAGAAAGAATAAGTTTATCAATTACCGGCATGACCCAGCCAACCCGCGTTCTATCAGCAACAATTTTATAACAGGGTTATTGATCGACCGTGCCGGCGAAGTATGGATTGCAGCCTGGAACGGTGGTGTCAACCGTCTGAACAGACAAACAGGCGCTTTTGAAAGGTTTAGCTGTATCAACCCGGTAACGAATAAGGAGGAAAAAAATGTCTGGAAGTTGTATGAGGACAAGCAAGGCCGGCTGTGGGCCTCGACCCTGCTGCACGGGAGTCTTTATTGTTTTAACAGACAAAAAAACATGTTCGAGCTGTTCGATCAGCAGCTGAATACCCTGCTGACCATTGCTGAGGACAGGAATGACCAACTTTGGTGTGGCGATCAGAACACCCTGATCCGGATCGATAAAACCCAAAAAAGACATAAGCGATATTGGGTGGGCAATCGGGTCCGCGCTATTCATGAAGATAAGACAGGGCGTTTTTGGATAGGTACCGAGGATGGAGGGTTATTATTATTTAACAGGAATAACGGGGCATTTACCAGGTATACGGAAAAGGACGGTCTTTGCAGTAATGCCGTCCTGAACATCCTCGAAGATGCAAGGGGGAATTTATGGATCAGCACTTTTAATGGTCTGTCCAAATTTGATCCTGTTACCCGGCGGTTCACCAATTATTCCCAATCGGACGGTCTACAAAGCAACCAGTTCAACTATAATGCGGCCCTGACCCTGCATTCGGGCGAGATGATCTTTGGCGGCATCAAAGGGTTCAATATTTTTTGCCCGGAGGAGATTTACACGAGTAGGGTGGCCCCGCCCATTTATATCTCAGGTATAAGGGTCAATAATGTCCCCGTCGAGACAGATATATCCTATATAGCCAGGCATTCTTCGGACCAGATACAGGAAATAAAGCTACCCTTTAGCAAGGCCACGCTTTCACTGGATTTTGTTGCGCTGGAATACACTTCCCCGGATAAGATCAACTATGCCTATAGCCTGGAAGGACGGGACGAGGGGTGGATCTTTGCCGGGAAGAACAGGACGGTCAACTATACCCGTCTGCAGGAAGGGAGATATGTTTTTAAGGTGAAAGCCATGGATGCCGATGGGGTGTGGAGTGGTAAAGAGCAGCAATTGTCCATCGTTGTATTGCCCCCCTGGTACCGAAGCTGGTGGGCCTACCTGCTATATTTTGCCGCCGCGGCGTCTCTTGTGTATACTTATTTAAGGTATCAGGCTCAGAAGACCAGGTTGGCCTATGAAGTGGCGTGGGCCAAGAAGGAGACGGAAAGGGTGCGGGAGCTGAATGAAAAAAAGCTTAGTTTCTTTACGAATATCTCCCACGAGTTCAGGGCTCCTTTAACATTGATCATCAACCCTCTGAAGGAGCTGCTGTATCATCCTGAAAAGACGTCCGGGACGAACGATCTGGGTATTGTATACCGGAATGCCCGAAGATTGCTGAGCCTGGTCGATCAGCTGCTGTTGTTCCGGAAGGCGGATACGGAGGCGGATAAACTGAAAATTACCCGGCTGAATTTTTCCGCATTGTGCCGCGAGGTCTTCATCTGTTTTAGCCAGCAGGCAAAAACAAAGAACATACAATATGAATTTGCCTGTGATAATCCGGATATCGAGTTGTTCGTGGACAGGGAGAAGATGGAGATCGTGCTGTTCAATCTTGTTTCCAATGCACTGAAATTTACCCCGGAGGGTGGGGCGATCTCTTTTGAGATAAAAGAGGACATGGGTACGGTGAACGTACATGTCCGCGACAGCGGCTGTGGTATCGAAGGGCATGTAGGCGATAAATTGTTTGAAAGGTTCTACCAGGAGAAAAACAGGTATACCCCTTCAAAGTCCGGTTTTGGCATCGGTCTTTACCTGGTAAAGCAATTTGTGGATGCCCATAAGGGAGGGATCTCCTATCAAAGCGAGATAAATAAAGGTACTCAATTCACCCTTGTCCTTCAAAAAGGCGCCGGTCACTTCCATGGGCAGTATATCCATGAGGAAATAGCGGAAAGACCCCTGTTCCTCCATGAATTGATGAGTGAAGCGACGCAGCCGGAGGCGCCGGAGGCTGAAGTGACTCCGGATGCCGGGTGGCAGGAAATAATTACGGACAAGAAAACGGTGCTGTTGGTAGATGACAATCCTGAGATCCGCAGCTATCTTTCCCAGATATTTAAGGAACAGTTTATTATTTATGAAGCGGAGGATGGTGAAACCGGGTGGCGGCTGGCATTGAACCATATCCCCGATGTTATCATCAGCGATGTACTTATGAATGGGTTGACGGGGGTTGAGCTATGCAGGAAGATCAGGGAGGAGCCTTCGCTTATGCATGTTCCGGTGATACTTTTGACGGCTTCGTCGTCTTCGGAGATAAAGCTAAAAGGGATTGAATGCGGCGCTGATGATTATATCACCAAGCCGTTTGAAAAAGACCTGTTGATTGCCCGGGTGGATAATATTCTTAAGGGGCGCAACACGCTGCAGCAGTATTTTTTTGATAGGATCACGCTGAAGAAGAACTATTCAAAGATCCCCCTTGTTTATAAGGAGTTCCTGGAAAAGTGTATTGCTATTGTGGAAAAGAATTTGGATAATGACGGTTTTACCATAAAAATGCTGGTAAAGGAGATGAATATGAGTCATTCCAGTCTGTACAAGAAGGTAAAAGCCACTTCCGGTCAATCTGTCAATGCATTTATCCGGCTCATACGTTTACGGCGAGCGGCCGTTCTTTTGCTTAGCACGGATGCCAATATCAGCGAGGTTGCGTTCCAGGTAGGGATCTCGGATATCAAGTATTTCAGGAAGCAATTTGTAAAATTATTCGGCATGCCCCCCTCCGAATATATAAAAAAGTACAAGGGCTCCTTTAGTAAGGAGTTTAATGTCACTTTTTCTGACAATCAATGATTTAATTTACCAATTTGTCCCCCTTTTGTATGAATTACACCCCCCTTTACAGCTGGGTGTCACCCTAATTTGTGGACCTAAACTAATGCTTATGGCCATACTGGAAAAAAAGGTGATCCTGATCCTGGCAGGTATCGTCCTTTCCGTATTAACTTTCGCACAGACCAGGAAGATAACAGGAAAAGTCACAGGTCCCGATCAGTCCCCCTTAGAAGGAGCCACGGTGGTCGTCAAAGGTTCCGGTAATGCGACCACCACTTTAAAGGATGGTACTTTTGCCATCGAAGTGCCGGGCGGTGGTAAAACCCTGGTTGTCACCTATGCCGGCATGGAGGATCTGGAGATCCCTGTTTCCGGCAGGACGGACTTCCAAATCCATTTAAAAGGGAAGGGCTCCCAGCTGGACGATGTGGTTGTCATCGGCTATGGCACCCAAAAGCGTCGCGATCTCACCGGTGCGATCGCCACCCTCTCTTCCAAAGCCTATAAGGATCAGCCGGTCATAAATGCTTCCTCCGCCTTGCAGGGCAGGGTGGCCGGGGTTGCCGTAACCAATAATTCCGGGGCGCCGGGTGGAGCCGTAAAGATCCGTATCCGGGGGGCCAACTCCATCAATGCCAACAACGACCCGTTGTATGTGGTGGACGGTGTGGCGTTGAGCAGCATCGGGTTGTCGGATCTCAACGTCAACGATATAGAGTCCATGGAAGTGCTCAAGGATGCTTCCGCCACGGCTGTGTATGGATCGAGAGGGGCTAACGGGGTCGTTATCATCACTACCAAAACGGGTGTATCGGGTGTTCCGAGGGTCGACTACAACGGTTTTGTAAGTTTTAACAAACCCATGAAGAAATACCAACTGATGGATCCGGTGACCTATGCAAAGACCGCTAATCTTACGGCAGGCGCCAGTGTATTTCCCGACCCTCAGTCTTTTGCCGGCAAGGGTACGGACTGGCAAAGCCTGATCTTTGATAATTCCACCACGCAAAGCCATCAATTATCCGTAGCAGGGGGGAAAGAGGGTACGAGATATTATATATCGGGTTTTTATACTGATCAGTCGGGAATATTGGTCAACAGTCATCAAAAGAGGTTTGGTATCAGGTCAAACCTGGACCTGAAATTGACCAGCCGGATAGACTTTGGGCTCAATTTTTATGTTGCCCGGATCAATTCCCATAACAATGGGGATATGGGTTCAAAGGGTAATCCTGTCACATCGGCGCTCACCTGGGCTCCTACAGAACCTGTCTACGATGCGCCGGGTCAATACAACAGATTTGGCATATCGCCCATTTGGTCGAATCCCTATATGACCATCAAAGAGAGGAATAGCGATAATTTTTCAAATGTGGGCGTTTTCAACGGGAAGTTAAGATATACCATCACGGACTGGCTGACCCTGACGGTCAATGCGGGATTGGATATGAATATTTCGAAGAGCGCTTATCTGAATAATGACTGGATCAGCCAGGGCAACCCGGGGTCCGGCCAAGGCTCATCGGAGAGCTACACCTTCCAGAACAGCAATATCCTTACGTTCCACAAAACGTTCGACAGGCATGATCTTACTGCCACGGCCCTGGTGGAAGCTACTTCGAATAAATACAACACCTTCAGCGCGTCGGGCTCGGGTCTGACCTCTCTGTCCAATGGATATTACAATCTGGGGTTGAATACTTCCAAAGCCATCTCTTCCGGCTATTCCAACTGGTCCCTGCTGTCCTATATGGGGCGTATAGCGTATAGTTATAATAATAAATATCTTTTGACCGCCACTATCAGAAGGGATGGGTCTTCCAAATTCCAGGGGAATAACAAATGGAGCAGTTTTCCTTCCTTCAGTGCGGGATGGAAATTGTCCAATGAGCAATTCATCCAGGAGATGGGCGTTTTTTCGAACCTTAAGCTAAGGGCCGGATGGGGTGTCACGGGTAACCAGGCTATTGGGCCATACAGCACGCTGGGCTTGTTGAACGGCGTTATCTACTCTTATGGCACGGGCACTGTGTCCCAGGGTTACACATTGGGCAATCCTGCTACGCCTGATGTCAAATGGGAGACTTCCAGGCAGACGGATGTGGGTGTGGATGCCGGGTTCCTGAACGGTAGGCTCAATATCTCTGCCGACTATTACAACAAGAACACCAGCGACCTGCTGCTGTTCACCAGGATCTCCAATTATGACGGCGGCGGATCTTATCTGAAGAACATTGGAAAGGTGAATAATAAGGGTTGGGAATTTATGATCGAAGGGACGCCGTATAAGGACGGGAATTTTACCTGGTCCACGGGTTTTAATGCTGCCTTCAACCAAAATAAGGTGATAGACCTCGGCAAGGATTCCATGTTGCAACGGACGGCCATTGGCGGAGGACTTATTTCAGCCCCGATACAGGTGGTAAAGGTCGGCCAGCCGATGGGGGCATTTTACCTTATTCCCTGGGAGGGGGTTTACCAGGCTGATAAAGGGATCTATAAAGCCGGCGACGCCAAATACAGGGATGTCAGCGGCAATGGTTCTGTCGGGTTTGAAGACAGAGTGATCTCCGGTTCGGCAACGCCAAAGTTTACCTGGGGTTTTAACAATAACTTCAGCTATAAGAATTTCGAGCTGAACATTTTTATTCAGGGATCTCATGGCAATAAGATATTCAATGCCACTTATGCAGCGACCGCTGTACCCACCAGTGACGTGAAATTTATCAACCTGGCCGATGCCGCCAACTATTGGACGTCCTCCAACACCGGATCTACCTGGGCCAACCCCGGCAGTAAGAATAAGAGCTGGGTGGAATCGACGCAGTTCTTACAGGACGGCAGTTATGTGCGGCTAAAGAATGTGAGTCTGTCTTATACGCTTGGCAGGAGTCTGTTGAAGCTGGTGTCTGCGAAGATCTATGTGAGTGCGCAAAATATTGCCACTATCACCAAATACAAAGGGTTTGACCCGGAAGCCACTACTACGTCGGCCGGCAGCGATGTGGACGGCGCGATCGACCTGGGCGCGTATCCTTCTCCCAAAACGATCACGGTGGGACTGCAATTGAAATTTTAACCGAATTCACAAAGTCATTTATATGAAAAGAATACTTCAATATAGCATCTGCATACTGACCCTGGGTATAATGGGCACGGCCTGTAAGAAGTACCTCGAGGAAACACCAAAAGGGAGCATTACCCCTGTAAGTTTTTATAAGACGGCGAGTGATCTGCAAATGGCGGAGGCCGCCCTGGCCATACAGCTCAATGGCGCCTTTAACCAGGTGGGATCTGCCTATTATGGCGGTGATGATATAGTCTCAAAAAGGTCGGGGAATAAAATAGACATGTCCGATTTTGATGTTTTTAATGCCAACTCTTCCAACAGCAGAATGACTAACTGGTGGAATTATTTTTACGCCACCGTCAAATCTGCGAATTCGTTGCTGGTACATTACAACGATGCAACACAGGCTACCCAGGACCAACGGAACAATGCCGGCGGCTATGCTTATTTTATGCGGGCCACCAGCTATTTCTATCTGACCAGGACCTGGGGCGAAGTACCCATGCCTACGGAAACCACGATAGTGGATAACCGGCCCAATGCGAAGGTGCAGGATATCTATACTTTAATCGTAGCGGACCTGCAAAAGGCGGAAACCATGCTGCCGGATCATTGGAGTGCGCCGGCAAAGCAGAGTGGGGTTGATATCTTTCCGACGAAGGGTTCTGCGAAGGCGCTGTTGGCCAATGTATATCTGACGATGGCCGGCTGGCCCCTGAAACAGACGGACAAATATGCCCTGGCGGCTGCCAAAGCAAAAGAAGTGATAGACGGCAAAGCCACCTGGGGGTACAGTCTGCTGACGAATTTCGCGGATATATGGAAGATAGGGAACAGGTTCAATACAGAGGCTGTATTTGCCTGCTATTATAACAATCAAATACCGACCTATAGCTGGGAGAATGGGAATATGATGTCGCCGAACCCTTATGCGCCGGATTATGAGGAGGGCGGCTGGGAGGATGGTATGGGTGATATCTCATTCTATAACAGCTTTCCCACGGGACCAAGAAAGGATGCTACTTATCAAAAAGATTACTTTGTCAAGAATGACCCTAATAATGTAGTGGACTGGCAGCATACCCTGCAGAAACATCCCTATTTCCTCAAATACCGCGATGACTTTAGTTATGACTGGAGTACGCATAAGGCGGGTAACTGGTGGGGCAGCGCCACCTCGTTCCTTATCCGTTATTCCGAGGTATTGCTGACCTATGCGGAGGCGCAGGCCATGTCATCTGGTCCTGATGCCAGTGCGTATGATGCCGTCAGGCAGGTGCGATCCAGGGCCGGGTTACCTCCGCTCTCGGCGGGTTTGTCACAGGCTGATTTCAGGGATTCCGTGGTGGCCGAAAGGGGATGGGAGTTTGCGGGTGAATTTGGTGTCCGGTGGTTCGACCTGGTACGGACTGAGACGGTGCAAAAAGCCAATGCAAACCGTGATGCGTCCGAGGCATCGCTGATCAATCAGCCCAGTGATGCGAACCATACATACTATTGGGCGCCTGTGCCTGTTATTAAGTAAGAAGATCTCATGGCCAGGACTTACAAAACGTTTTGTTTGTTCCTGGCCATTTTTTGTTGACACATGGTTGCAAAAAGAAAAAGCCTTACCTGAAAAGGTAAGGCCGGGGTACTGAATGTTTAAGAGACCGCCCTCTTGACAGCAAAAATGGAGAAAACGGCTGGTCCGCGAAAATCGCTTCAGATGATCGTAACTAAAACCCCTAAAGTATATTGAGCCACACGGTTATCTTAAAACAGCCGCTAGTACAAAACCCCTACGCGACAAATAAATTCTTTTAAAAATCATCAATAAATAACTTTTCTTCCATAGGGGGATTTCGAAAAATCCTGTTTTATACATATTAATTTATGTCAACAGACAGGGATATCGGAGGCTTCCAGGAAGGTAATGATCTGTACAGGCGATTCAGGCTTGTATTTGAGGAGTTGTATGCTCCCCTCTGTCAGTATGCATTCACCTTTGTGAAGAACAGGGACGCCTGCGAAGACATAGTACAGGAGATCTTTACCCGGATCTGGGAAAAGAACAGGCGTTTGCTGGCCACTTCGGGCAATGACACCCGGTACTATCTTTTTACCGCTGTGCGCAACAATTGTCTGACATATCTCAGCCGGGAGCAACGGATGCCTGTTTACAGTCTGACCGACCGGCATCTGGAAGAAAATTCCCAGGGTGATTGGGTAGACGGCATGACAGAAAAGGACCCGCAAGCAGATTATAACACCCGGCTGGCCGGATATATAGAACAGCTGCCGCCTAAATGCAAGGAGGTCTTTTTACTAAGCCGGATGGGGCAGCTTAGCAGCCGGGAGGTTGCCAGCACTTTGGAAATATCGGTAAAGACCGTTGAAAACCAGCTTTGGAAGGCAATGAAGATCCTGAGATCACTAGCCAAAAGCATGTATATGTGGTGAGTAGGCCCGTGGATAAAATATATTTTAAGTTTTTTTTTAATATACAGTGATAGAAATACCGGAACATATCAAAGTGTTGATAGAGAAACATCTCTCAGGTGGCGAAAGCCCTGAGGACAAAGCCATTTTACAGGAATGGCGCAATCTTCATCCGGATCATGAAGAGGAGTTTGTCCAATTGATGCATCTATGGCATGCCTCCGGCGCTGTCCTTGCCCGGCCGGAATTTGATACGTCCAGGGCCTGGCATGCGATGGAGCGCCGGCTGAGTCAGCGAGAGAAGAGAACGGGATTGTTTATCCGTATGCCACTACCCGTCAGAGTTGCCATAGCTGTGATCGCCATCGGAGTGGTTGTTATCGGAGCGGTCGTCCTGGCAGGCGGAAGGATATTCCCGGGCCGGGCTTCCGTGACGGCCGGCTGGCAGTCGGTGGTCGCCGGACGTGAGAACAGAAAGATAGCCCTACCTGACGGATCAACTGTATCTTTGCGTAAGGGGGCCACTTTGCAATACCCGGCTGTTTTTGATGGTGCTGAACGGAGGGTGATGCTGACAGGTGATGCCTTTTTTGACATTTATCCGGCAAAGGACCGGCCCTTTCGGATCGGGACGGCCAGGTCTGTAATAGAAGTGTTGGGAACATCCTTTCTTGTCAGATCGTCTCCGTCATCGGACAGAGTGATCGTAAGGACAGGCAGGGTTCTTGTTACGGACAAGGAGGAGTCGGGACGGAGTTGTATCCTTTCTGAAAAGCAGCAGGTGGTACTTTCCGAAAAAGGGCTTGAACAAAGGCCGGCGACGGCAGGCAACTATTTATCCTGGCAGACGGGTGATCTGACATTTGAAGGGACCCCGCTTAACCAGGTGGTGGAAGACCTCTCGGATTATTATGGAGTGGAGGTCCGGCTGGCGGATGCGTTGATACCGAAGGCCGGTGTTTACAAGATTACGGCTCGATTCAGCCGTCAGCCGCTGGAACAGCCGTTGGAGGAGATCAGTGCGCTTACTGGGTTGCGTTACCAGAGGAATGGCGACACGATCATTATATATCAACCTTAATATATAGCCGAAAGGAACGAACATATAACATCCGCTATTCGCTTATGCACCGGTTTGCATAAGGTGGGTGTTCCTTTGTCTGTACTTGTCCTTTTATTTTTCACCGGTCTGCCGTGCGTTCATGCCCAAAGCCGTCTGCTCAAGCAAAAGTTCAGGAGCCCTGTGGTACGGGGAACCGTCACCTCTCTGCTGGAGGATGTCGCCCGTCGCAGCGGCGTTATCATCGAGTATTCTTCCTATTGTCTTTCCGACAAGACCCTGTCCCTTGCCGAAGGTGAAACGACGTTGGGAGAGGCCTTGCAACATATATTGACAGGCCAGCGGGTGACGGTAGTGGAGAAGAACAACAAGCTGCTGGTGATGGCTTCTACTGTTGTATTACCCGAAGAGGCATTGATCGGGCATCATGCCTTGTATGGATTTGTCCAGGAGGAGGAGCGGCTGGAGCCGCTGCCTTTTGCTGTGATCCGCGAGCTGCCTTCCGGGCCTGCCTGCCAGTCAAACATATATGGATATTATAATCTTAGCCTGCCTGAAGGCAGGCACGTTTTAGAGGTGTCTTATGCAGGGTATCTTTCGAAGACCGTGGAAGTAGTGGTCGAAGAGCCGGTGAGGATGAATCTTTTGTTGAAGCCGGTGACGATGCCGGAGGTGAGGGTAGAGGCGGCAAATATGCTCCGCAAGGACGGGGGTAACAGGATCAATAAGGATCAGTCTGAGGTGTATAACAACATACTGGGCGAAAGCGACCCTGTCCGATCGCTCTACCTCCTGCCGGGGAACATCGAATCCCAGGAGACGACAGGCGCGCTGCTGGTCAGGGGAGGGGATCCGGACCAGAGCGTCTTCCTGCTGGATGGCAACAGGGTATTCAATCCCAGCCACCTGCTGGGTGAGATCTCCATTGCAAACAGCACTTCTGTAAAATCGATCCGGCAATTCAAAGGCGATTTTCCCGCCAGCATCGGGGGAGACGGTATCTCCTCCATTACAGAAGTGAATACAAAGGATGGCAATATGGACAGATGGAACGGGCAGGCCCATGCCGGATTCCTTTCCGGCGCATTTACTATTGAAGGCCCCTTGCAGAAAGGGCGTACGGCCATGATGGTTTCATTCCGGAACAACTGGAGCAAGCCGGTACTCAAGACGCTGGATGACAATTATAATATCCATTTTTATGACATCCATTTTAAGCTAACCCATCTTTTCAACCCGAATAATAAGCTGATGGTCAGCGGATACCTGGGAAAGGACAGGCTGAACCTTATGCAATCGGACTATCAAAACCTGCAGATCTGGGGCAACAGCCTGGGTACCATCAACTGGAACCATGTATTCGGCACCAAGGCGTTTGTCAATACAACGTTTAACATCAGCAATTACAGGAACCTGGCGGGTATGAAGTTTACCATTTACGACGATTCCACCGGGGATGTCACGGGCACCAAGGCCTTTAACAACTATGCTTCCATCAGGCAGTGCGAAGCCAAAACACAGGTGGAGCTCATTCCTTCGACGGCAGTGCAATTCAGACTGGGCGGAAGGTTTACCCATACGGTCATTCACCCTTTTAATTCCAGCATTACCCCGGACCTACAGGAGAAATTCGGCTATTACAAACCGATGAAGCCGCTGCCATTTACGGAAGCAGCCTTATACGGAGAGAGCGAGATCAGGCTGACGCCCGACTGGCTGATCAGGCCCGGTATACATTTTACTTCCTACTGGTTCAGAAATTATAATTACAACTCTTTTCAGCCGAGGTTCTTCACCGCGTACAGGACCAGGAAGGATCAGCAGCTCTTTTTTTCCTATTCACAGATGACACAGTATCTGCACCAGGTATCGAGCCCTTTCCTGGGCGTCAACAGCGAATTTTGGGTCCCAAGCACCGGATTACTGCGACCGGTGGAAAGCAGTCAGTTCGACCTGGGGTATAGCATCCATCTTAAAAAGGGGCTCCATTTCTCTGCGGAAGCCTATTATAAGAAAATGAACAACGTGACGAATTTCACGGATAATGGGAATATCTTTTACGATGAAGACACATGGGAGCAGGATATTCTTTCGGGAAAGGGTTGGAGCTATGGTGCGGAGTTGCTGGGTACAAAGAGCTATAAAAAATGGTTCATGCAGCTTTCCTATACGTTTTCCTGGAACTGGCGGCAATTTGCCGAGCTGAACAACGGGGAAAAATATCCCTTCCGTTATGACAGGCGTCATATCCTCAATCTGACCGCCACCTATCATCCTTCCGCGCATTGGGACCTGAACCTCCTTCTGCATTTCAATACAGGGGATTGTCTGCTGCTGCCACCGGGCGTTTCCCCTCAGATTAACAGCGGCCCGGCCGCCATATCGGATAGCAGACCCATGGAATATGGCCCGTCGGTATACGATACTTCCTCCTACCGGACCATACGGGACCCCAGCACTTATCGTGTTAACTTCAATACGAACTTTTACTTCAACACCGGCAAACGGATAAAACACAAAATATCCGCTGCTGTATATGACGTGTTCCAATCCAGCCATTGGTCCATGCCGGATATATGGGCCACCGGAGAGAGTTTTTACAGCGTCACGCCGGCGGCCAACTACCTTTTTAACTTCACTTTCTATTTGTCCTATACACTTAGCTTCTGAACAGCCCTTTTTTTGTTAAAAGCGATTTTAGCGTAGGGGTTTTCGTCAGCACCTGGTTTTATAAACTACGAGTGCAAAAATGCATATGAATCTACGGGCACCAGTCATATTAATATTACTTGTAATACCACTGCTGGGGCACAGTCAGTTACTACAAGCGGTGGCTGGTACTGCCGTCTCGAAGACCACCGGCACCTACGGATATGAAACGATATCCGGGAATATGCTGGCAGGCTATAAGATAGGGCTGACCGCGGATCTGCCGTTGCAGCGCGGGAGCTCCTGCGGACTTCGCACCGGATTGTTCCTGGATCGATGGGGGAGCCGGTTTGTCCAGGGTACCACCGGACGGGCAGGCGCCATCCGTTCTTTGGGATTTAGCTATCTGCAGTCGCCGTTGCTATTTATAAAACGGTGGGGACTTTCTCTTCCGACGGGTTTGCTGGTAGGAGCAGGTGGTTATGCGGCCTGGCGGATCAATGAACCTTCGCAGATCTTTAAGGTCAACAGGGCGGGCAATCATGTCTATGGCGCTTTGTACCCGGACGATGGGTCGGGGAGGGGGTTTTACAGGAGGATGGATTATGGACTTTCCTTCCATTGTAGCGTCGAGATGCATAACCGTCTCAACATATGTCTGCAATATGATCACGGTCTGCAGAATATCCTCAGGCAAAGTAATGGGACGGCATTGCGCAACCGGGCGCTGACCCTTTCCCTGGGATATTATTTGAACCAGGGAAGATTTCTGTACCGGCAATTCCCTTTATCGAGATCAATAGCTAAATAAATGAAACCAAATCCAACATGTCGTTCAACCCTAACTACAACTGGCTAAGATGGGTGGGCGTATTACCGGGCGCTGTCCTGGGTAGCGGCCTTATCTATTTATTAATTTATTATCCTCAATGTTTTGTTTTTGGCGAACATTCCCTGTATGGTACTTATATAGTTCCTTATCAATCCTCCATAGCTTCCGGAATTGCCTTTACTTACTGCGGCACTGCTATCGCTCCGTCCCTTAAAAAGCCAACCTCCATTGCACTCGTCGTCCTGGCATTACTACTTGTGGGTATCGGAATGGTTGAGAATTTAAAAGAGCAGGAATACGCGGATTTTGCCAAGGAGATGGCTGCGGCAGTAGGGGTCTTATTAGGATATGGCAGTCCGGATAATTAGTTTGTTACCTTTCTTTCCGGCGCCCGGCAACATTCCACCGCAACAGCAGACAGGCGATCATAAAATACATAGCCAGCTGGATTAGCTGAAGCTGGAGATAATCCTTTATGTCGGATAAAGAGCCATGTTCGATCAATAATATCCGGAAACCGTTGACAAAGGGCATAAAAGGAAAGATGCCGCTGAACAGTCTTGCCGCCCATCCGCCCTGCTCATAAGGCCAGCTGAAACCGGAAGAAATATACACAGGCATGGACAATATGATCAGGAATTGCAACGACTTCAATTGGGATCTGAAGAGCAGTCCGGCGCTGACCCCGATAAAACAGTTGGCCGCAACAAAGATAAAGCTCACCAAAAGTACAGGGAAGAGGTGGCCGGGATACGGCTGTCTGAACAGATAAAAATAAATGCCATATACTCCTAACAGGATTACAGATAGTAATAAATAAGGGATCAGCTTACCCAATAACAGCAGCGGTACGGAATGGCTGCTTTGCCGGTACAAGCCGGGCAGGCTGTTGGTTTCCTGCTCCGAGGCAAAGCTAAGCGCCAGCACTACCATTACCACCGACTGGAGAATGATCCCCAGGTAAGATGGCCATATGAAGAAAAAATAATTCGAAGCCGGGTTATACAGGCGGAACAGGTTGAGGTGAAAAGCTTCTGCTTGTTTGCCGGCCATCCTGGTCTTTATGACATTCAATGTGCCGACAGCTGTCATTACAGCACGCGAAACGTAGTTCGCCGGCATCAGGTTGGCATTATTGATATAGGTATTCAGCTCAGGATATGCGCCCCGCATGATGTCTGCTTCAAACTGATAGGGAATGTTTACTACCGCATAAACACCCCCGTTCATAAACAAACGATCCGCGTCTACCGGCTGGCGTCGTACTTCTTTTACCTGTAGCATATCGGTCTCACTCAACATGTCGATGAGTGCAGCGCTGGTGGAGGAATTGTCCTTGTCTACAATGACAATGGGCAGATCAGTCAGTTTCCCTTTGTTGTACACATAGCCAAATAATAAACCATACAGCACCGGACCACCCAGGTACAACCCCAACATGATCTTGTTGGAGAAGAAGAGACGGAACTCCCTTTTGATGATGGAAAGAAAATTTCTCATGGCTATATCAGGCCGGCACAGCCGCCTGCGAATTATTATTACCTGTTCTCAGCGCTTTTTTTATTTTGATATAAAGCAACAGCATGGACAGTAGCAAAAAAGCCGCTGCCAAAATGATCTGATGCAAAATTTTTGGTAAGACATCCGTCCAGCCCGCCTGCTGAAAGAGCGTCATGCGCATGATCTGCAGATAAGGGGTAAGCGGGATGGCATTGCTGATGGCGGTCAGCACGGAAGGCACCTGCGGCCAGGTAAACCCGGAAATGGTAAATGCAGGCGATGCGATGGACATCAGCAGTTGGGATGCTTTCAAGGATAAAGGGATAATGATGCTATACAATACCCCCAGCAGCGATGAGCCCACCACCAGCAATAGCTGAGATACCAGCAATGTTGCCGGGTGTCTGGGGAACGGGATACTGAAATACATGCTCAGTAAAAAATATACGCCGATGTTCAGCATGCCCATGATCACATAAGGGGTTATCTTGACGATGATCAACAGCAGGGGTGACCGGCTGCAGGCAAGCAACCCCTGCCCGGTGAATGCACCTCTTTCCATTTCCCCCGAGAAGCTCACGGCCAATGCCAGCAGGAGCAATTGTTGTATGATAGAAAAAATAAGACCCGGCCACAAATAATATAAGTAATTGCCTGACGGGTTATATTGATAAAATACATTGTGTTTGAATGCTTCGTATTGCTTCACCGCTATCGAGGCGGGGATGCCCTTCTTCTGATAGGAAGATATAAGTATCCCGGCATTCATAGTGCCTGCGCAGACAGATACGGCTGTGCCCACTGCTCCTGCGGTAACCGTGTTGGACATGTTGAGGTAACAATTGATTTCGGGGAGCTGCCGGCGGAGCAGACCAGCCTCAAAGCGGGAGGGGATGACGACCACCGCTATCGCCCGTTGATCGTGCATCAGCTGCTGTACATTCCCCAGTTCAATTTCCGCACGTATGATCCGTAAGGATGGATGATCTTCCAGCATGTCGCAAAACTTATTGCTGGAAGGAGTCTGGTCGTTGTCCACTACCACCACCGGCAGACCGGTGACTTTCCCTTTTTTATATACATTCCCCAATATAAACGCCATGGCAAAGGGCATAAAAAGGAATGCAGCCACAAATACCCTGTTGCTCCGGAATAGTTTAAACTCCCTTATAAGTAAAAAGCGAAAATTTCGCATAGTGCTGATTTCAGGGCTTATCCAGGGTGACGGTAGCATTAAACAGTAAAGCCTCCGCCGAAGCTATGCTGTCGGGAATAATTTTTAATTCATATACGGCATCGTCTATTGAATAGTCCGGGTAAGGGGTGGTAATATCGGCATAGCGCGGCATTTGTTTGATGGTGACGATCTTCCCTTTCAGGTCCGTATGGTTATAGGGGACACGGATGGTTATGGCCTCACCTTGTTTGTAGGCGGCAATCTTACTTTCAGGAACGGTAAAGCGGAACCAGGTACTGGACGGCAGATAGCCATTAAAGACAGGATATCCCGCTGTTGCCAGTTCCCCCTCCCGCAAGGCGATGGTTTCCAGTTTGGCATAATTGGTGGCAATAATGTACCGTTCGGAGTACGCGACTTCCGCCTCCTGCAACACCCCTTTTGCCTGTGCCTGCTGCCCGGCTGCCGCCTCTTTTGTTTCTGCCCTGGGGCCCCGTTCTGCTTCATTCAGCTCGGCCGTAACGGCATCCAACTGGGATCTGGCGCCCTGGTATTTTGCATAGGCTTCGTCGTATGACTGCGGCGACATCATGCTGTCTTCGAACATGGCTTTGGCCCTGTCGAAGGATTTTTGTGCAAAATTGAACTGCTCTTTTGTTGCATTGAATTTGGCGCGTATCTGTTTTAGCTGGTTTGGTGTGGCCCCGTTATGCGCCATGGCATTTTGAGCAGTTGCCGCCGTAACGACACCGCGGGCCTGGGCGATCTTTGCGTTGACTTCCGGCACATCCAGCATGGCAAGGGTATCTCCCGGCTTTACCATCACTCCTTCCACTACATAAAGTTTCAGGATGCGGCCGGTGACCTTGGGCGCAAAACTGATGGTTTCCCGCTTGATCTTCCCCAGCATCCGGGGCGTCTTTTTCTCATTGCAGGATGCAGAGAGTATGGCGGAGATATACAGCAACGGCAGGATGTATCGAATTCTCATTTCGGATAAAATTTTAAGGAATAGCCTGAACAGCCAGATCGCCGGTGGCCATCAGCAGCGCAATGGCGGCTCTTCGCTGGTCATAAACCGACTGTACATAGCCTAATGCCGACTGTACATAATCATTTTCAGCATCTATCAATTGCAGGGATTTTATCAACCCGGTCCGGTATTCTTTGGTGGCCTGGGTAAGCGCATTCTGTGCCGTCTGCTGCTCAGTACTCTTCAATGCCACCTGGCCCTGGGCAATATGGTAATCGTTTCTGCATTTTGCCAGGTTCAGCTCCAGTTTTTCAGTGGCATCCCTTTTTTCGTTCTCCGTCTTTTTGTATTCTATTTGCGCTGCTTTTATTTCATGTTCACCTTCATGGCCATCAAACAGATCCCATTTAAGCCCGACACCGACGTTGAACATCGGCAATATATTGATGTCGGGCAGCCCGGCCGACAGCTTGTTGTTGATAACTCCCGGCAGCAGGGCTTTCGAGCTACTGATGTGTCCTGCCAGCAAACCCAGGTATCCAAAAGAAGCGCCTGCCTTTACTTTGGGGACAAACCAGGTCTTTTCCGCATTTATTTTGTAAAGGCCTGCCCGCAGCTTGGCATCCAGGGCTTTTAGCTCGGCGCGGCGCGCTATTTGTCCGTCGCCCGGTGAAACAGCGATCAATTGCATCTCATGGTCTATTTTCCGGAGCCGGTCTTTATCAATATGCGTGAACATGGCGAGCTGGTCGATCACCAGCTCCTGCTTGCCCTGGTATTCCTGGATCTTTGCCGCCAGCTGTGCCTGCGCTACTTCTATTTTCTGATGTTCATATTTTGTGATGAGCCCATAGCCCAGCGCTTTATCCGCCGTACGCCTGTTCTCCGCGAGACGACTTTCACTTTGGTCCAATACTTTTCTCACCTGTTTCAGCAGGGCCAGCTGGTCATAAGCCTGGATCACATTGCTGGTGATCTGCTGACGATCACTTTCCATGATCAATTCCTGGGCGGCGGATTTGTAGGTTAATGCCTTTCTTAACTGAGGCACTTTGCCGCCGGAATAGAGCACCATGGAAGCGCCCAGGTCCGCGGTAAGCAGGTTGCCGGTGGTGGTAAACCGGTTGCTCCCGGATTTAATATCGATATTCAGCTGGGGGATATTGATCAGGTCCCTGCTTCTTACACCAAAGGAAGATAATATAAATGCATCCTTAACTGTAAGATCGAGCTTGGGTAAATAGACGTCTTTTAGTTTGGATTGGTCGAGTGCCGTCAGCTGGATGTCCAGCTGTTTGTTAGCAAGCGAGTAGTCATTTTGAATGGCGCTGTCTACCAGTTCCCGCAAGGACGGCATTTCCGTTGCCGTTTGCCCCCGGCAGCTGACAATGGTCACCAGGGGTATGAGCAAACACAGTATTGTATACCTGCAATATCTGCACATGTAAAATGAATATACGGATTATTTGCTATATCTGCAGAACGGCACTTTTACTGATACCCGGAAAATTTTTTGTTTGTTAAACGTTTAACATTTACATTTGCTTAAACGCTTAAGCAAGTTTTTTTCATTTTGTTGGATGTCAACTTTTTGAATAAAATTTAAACGTTTAAGCAGGATTTTTAACTCTGATAAAATAGCGATTGTGTTGCCAGTTCATTCACCGCCATAGCGCCCGGGTACTTCGGGCTTAGGCCGGGAGTTCTCTCCCTACTATATATCCATTCATAACACCAAACCATCATTTATGAGACGATTGCTTGTATTTCTCATCTTTGGGATAACAGCGCTGCCTGTTATCGCCATTGGGGCTCCCAAAAATATTTTGATAAGAACGATAACGGGTAAGGTGCAAAGCTCCGACGGGGCTCCGCTGGCAGGGGCCAGTGTGACCGTCAAGGGCACCAACGTCGCCGCGTCCGCCGACAATAAGGGCGCTTTTAGCATCGATATCCCGGACAATATCAACAGTCCGGTACTGGTCGTCAGCGCGGTGGGTTATGCGACCCAGGAGATCGCCGTCCATCAATCCAATAATATAGATATCCGTATGGAAGTGGATATCAAAAAACTCAATGACGTGGTTGTTGTGGGTTATGGTACGCAAAAGCGGAAGGATCTCACAGGCTCCATCGCGTCCGTATCGGCTGCGCAAATAGAACAAAGACCCGTCAGTTCCTATGAGGACGCACTCGCGGGCACTGTCCCCGGCATCGACGTTGCGCCGAGAAGCGCAAAGCCGGGTAACATTTCGGAAATAACGATCCGGGGAATAGGCACCATATCGGGTGACAGGGAACCCCTGTTTGTCATCGACGGGTTTCCTGCGGACGCTAACAGCGCGGCTGCCATCAACCCTGCCAATATTCTTTCCATAGACATATTAAAAGATGCGTCTTCCACCGCAATATATGGTTCGAGAGGGGCCAACGGGGTCGTCATCATTACTACCAAATCGGGTAAGTCGGGTTTTGCCAAGGTGGATGTGAGTCTGAAAACAGGGTTCTCGAAGGCCAACAAACATGACTTCTACAAGACATTGAACGGGGCTGAATATGTAGAATGGTACAAGGAGAAAGCCCAGTTTAACGGAACACCGATACCTTCCTGGATTACGAATTGGGACGGGACCAGCACAAACTGGCAGGATTATATTTACAGGACGGCCCCTTTCCGCGATTATAACGTGACGGTTTCCGGGGGAAGTGACAAACTGAACTATATGTTCTCCGGCGGGTTTCTCAACCAGGACGATATCCTGCTGAATGCGGGATATGACATGTATACGGCACGGGTAAAACTTGATTACAAAGCTTCCAAGCGTATAACCATGGGGGTGAACCTTGCCCCGAGCTTCACGGTGCAACGATTGAGCGCGCCGGAGGATGATTATTCCGCCCTGGCGGGGGCCGCTGTGCTGCTGCCGCCCATCATCCCCGCCTATAATAAGGATGGTACGCCTTCCGACCCCAATACTTTTGGCATACTGGGTAAGGCAATGGTCAACCCGATGACCATCGCGGAGAATTATCATCAGAGCAATAAGAGCATGTACCTGATGTCCAACGCATACGTCCAGGTAGACATCATAAAAGGGCTGTCGGTCAGAAGTTCCATCGGTGCGAACGTTACGGATAACAACTACCGGCTATTCCAGGCCAAGGGGCTCAACGGTCAGGCCTTGTACCCTGTGACGGCCCTGGAATTGAATTCGGCCCGGACGATCAACTGGCTGAATGAGAATACAGTGACATACAAGACGGTGCTGGCCGAGGACCATAGGCTGGAGTTATTAGGAGGCTATACGGTGCAGAAGGTGGACTTTAATATAGTGGGCGCAAATGCCAATACTTTTTCCAGCAACCTTGCCCAAACCATCGGTTTTGGCGCGAATCAAAGCGCGTTCTCCGGTGCGTCGGGCAATACGCTCTTATCTTATCTTGCCCGGGCTAATTATGCCTATAAGGACAGATATCTCCTGACCGCCACCGTACGGCGGGACGGCAGCTCGCGTTTTGGGACAAACAAACTGTGGGGCGTCTTCCCATCGGTGGCTGCTGCCTGGAATTTGTCCAATGAAAATTTTATGATGGGGGTCAAAGCCCTTGATCATGCCAAGATCAGGGCCAGCTACGGGATCTCCGGGAGTAACTTCATCGGTGATTTTACTTCGAAATCCAGCCTGGTTTCCGTCAACCATTCCTTTGGGAATAACAACGTCGTTGGTTATATCAACGGCGATCCCGGCA
Organism: Chitinophagaceae bacterium; assembly: GCA_017307755.1. Taxonomy (GTDB): domain Bacteria; phylum Bacteroidota; class Bacteroidia; order Chitinophagales; family Chitinophagaceae; genus Puia. The sequence continues at coordinate 147,925 of JAFKGQ010000021.1, forward strand.
ATCCGGACCTGTCCTGGGAGAAATCAAAACAGCTGGATATCGGTGTGGATTTTGGACTATATAACCGTGTCAGCGTTACTGCCGACTATTTTTCCAATACCAGCGACGGTCTGTTGTTGAATGTGAATGTACCAACCTCCACCGGATACAGCGGGAACCTTGAGAACATCGGCAGTATGAGGAAGTGGGGATATGAGCTTTCCGTCAATGCCAATATCATCAAGAAAACGGACTTTGGATGGGACGTCGGGTTTAATGTTTCTCATTTACGGCAGAAGGTCTTAAAACTGGGTCCCAACGGCGCTCCCCTGTATCAGTTCTTTGCGGTGCTGGTGACCAAGGTTGGCGGTCCGCTGGAGCAGGAGCATGCGTTAAAGCAGATAGGGATACTTTCCCAGGCGGATATAAATGACCCCAAGGTGGCCAAGAAAGCCGTAGGCGACAAGGCCGGGGACTATAAATTCTACGACGCCAACAACGATGGGTTTATCGATGCTTTCAACGGTCAGGACGGAGTGCTTGTAGGGGACAACAACCCACGCTGGCTGTATGGGATCAATACCAGCGTACGCTATAAGAACTTCAGGTTCTCCGCCCTGTTGCAGGGCCAGGCCGGCGCGAAGATGCTGGACTTTGTCTATCAGATCATGAGCCTTCATACTTACAATACCAATATGGACCATTTCTTCTATGACGGCCGGTACATTTCCGAATCCCAACCCGGCAACGGACATACGCCGAGAGCAGGCTATAATGACGAAGGGGCCGTATCTTCCTGGGAAGTACAAAAAACAGATTACCTGAGGATCCGGAATCTCAATCTATCCTATACATTCCCTTCGGCTCTCAGCAAAAAATTACTGGTCAATGATCTCCGGGCGTATATCTCTGTGGAGAATCTGTGGACTTTCAAGTCGTACCGTGGCGGTAATCCGCAGGCCGTGCGAAATGGTTTCGATACCCAGGTATTCGGCGACCACAAGACCTTAGGCCTCAATTCTGTGGCAACGCCTCCCTTGCCCAGGATCTTCACATTAGGTATCAATTTCTCATTTTAAAAGCGATCACTATGCCATACACAATTCAATATAAAGCCTCCGGGATCAGCTTTGGCGCCGCGGCGTTGCTGTCTATCGTGATGCTTTCTTCCTGTAAGAAAGATTTTCTCGACGTCGTCCCCGTGGACAGGATACCCAAACAACAGTTCTTCAAAAACGAGGCCGACATGACCGCGGCCATATACGGTGTGTATTCAGCGCAAAAAAGCCTTTATATGGGGTCGGAGCTGGCGCTATACAACCTGGAAGAGACGAGGTCGGACAATACCAATCAGAATTATGGAAGACAGGCTGAGCACAAGGCTGCCGACAATTTTACCATTCAATCGGGGAATACTTCCGTCACGGGTATGTGGGCTCTGGCCTATAACTGTATCAATCTTTGCAATGCGGTGATCGACAGGGCGCCAGGGGCTGTCATGGATGCCACCAAAAAGAGCCGGATCGTAGGGGAGGCCCAGTTCATACGGGCCCAGGTCTATTTTTTATTGCTCCAGGATTATGGGGGCGTACCGTTACGTATTCATGAAACGGTTTCATTGAGCGGGAATAACGACCTGGCCAGGTCGAGCTCGGACTCCATGTATCTGCAGATCATCACCGACCTGACAGCGGCGGCGGCGAATCTACCCCCCAGTTATACGGGTGCAGACATCGGCCGGGCTACTTCCTATGCGGCCTATGCGCTGTTGGGTAAAGTACAGCTGCAGAAAGGGGACAATGCGGCTGCTGTCACAGCATTGAGAAAAGTGGTATTCCCGGGAACTCCTTATTCGCTGCTGACCAATTATGCAGACCTGTGGACGCCGGGGACAAAGAATTCGCCGGAGTCGATATTCGAGATCCAGTTTCTGCCGCCCCTCAATGGCTGTTGGTTCTGGAACTACTTTGCACCGGCTTCTTTAAACGTGCCGGGAGGGACCAATGGAAGCACATCCCCGAATACGCCTACACAGGACCTCATCAATGCCTATGAGGCGGGCGATAAAAGGCTGGCTGTCTCTATCGCATATGACGCCACCAACAGGCCCTATATAAAAAAGTTCAAAGACCCCGGTGTGGCGGTGGGTAATGACGCCAATACGGACTTTCCCATATTGCGCTATGCGGATGCCAAGCTGCTGCTGGCCGAAGCTCTGGGAGAGGGGAGTGAAGCCTATGGTCTGATCAACGATGTCCGTGACAGGGCGGGGTTGGGGCCTATCAGTTCGGCGACGCCGGGAACCTTTATCCAGAAGGTCATGCACGAGCGGCAGGTAGAGCTGGCGTTTGAATGTCACCGTTGGCACGATCTGCTGCGTATGGGGCAAGCCGCCGCCATTTCCATCATGAATGCCAATCTTGCCCATGAGTTCCCGGGGAACAACATCAGCATCGATGCACACAACCTGCTGGCGCCGATACCCAATACGGAATTGCAAACCAATACGCTGATGAAGCCAAACCCGGGCTATCCTAATTAGTATCCACATAATAAACGCTGATCAATGAAAGGAACGTTCGTGACCGTATTTGCCGCCTTATTGTCCATCTGCGGGGTCTGTCAGCCAAAACAGCCGGCGCTTCCCCTGTCCTTGAAAACATATGTCCGCGATATCCGATGTGACAGGATGGGGAACGCGGGGCCTTCCGTGCAATATACGGACCTGGGGCAGGGCACGGTCCATGTCACGGTGAGCTGGGATCTTACTGATACAGTAAGACAGGACGACGTACAGATCGTCATTTCCCCGGCCTTCAGACCTGATTTTCATTGGGCGTCTCATCTGACGCCTACCGACAGTAACATCATCGCGCAGCATGTTTTCCGTACGCCTGCCATGATCGTTCAATCCAAACAACAGCAACTGGTGGTCGTGCCGGACCTGGATATTCTTGGTAAACGGAATAACACCAGCGATCCCGGCAGCGGGTGGTATATGGATATGGATGCGCCGGCTAACAGGCTGACGCTCGGTCTGAGCCTTTCGAAAATAAAAGAACATGTATTGTATTACAGACAGCGGGGAGCTATCTATGCACCGGGCAGGCGGACGGTAGGGTTTTATCTGTTCACAGCAGATGATGCCGAAAGGATCTTCAATCCCTGGCAGCGGCCGCTTGCTTTTTGCTGGGAGAAATGGGGAAGATCCCTGTTCCTTCAGGGAGAGCCGCTCCCTGCCCGGAATATCCCTTTTTGCGTGAGCCAGACCTACCAATGGGCTTTTGGTTCCTGGAAAAAAAGTGTCTGGCAGGAGCTGCAACTGGGAGATAAAAAGGTGGGCGCTCCGGTCTTTATCGTCAATGTGACCCAAAGCCCCAATTGGAAAGGGGATATAAATGAAAGGGAAGTGCGTTCCATCTGGAACCAGGCCTGGTTCAGCTCGCTAAGGTCAGCTTCGGGACTGTATAGATTCGCCCGTGAGAAAAAGGATAGTGCGTTGCTGGGATATGCTCTTTCGACAAAAGAGCTGGCGCTTTCTTTTCCACAGGAGGACGGCTTTTTTTATTCGGTGGTCGCCACTCCTATGGAGACGGTGAACAAGAATGGGCGGTTGCTTCACCGGTCGAAGGGCTGGGACAGCTGCTACTTCGGCAATTCCAATCGTAACCCATATACGGGCGATGTAAGACAATCGCCTTTTCATATCCTGGATATGAGCTACACGGCCTATCTCATGCTGGAGTGGTATGAAGAGCTGGAGAAGGACGAACGGCTCGTTCAATATGCAAAACGTTACGCGGATGCTTTGTTGCGGATACAGCGGCCGGATGGTTTTTTCCCTGCCTGGCTGGCATTGGGTTCCAGGGAACCGTTACCCTACCTGGACCGTTCACCCGAAACTTCCATGTCGGTGACCTTTTTGCTAAAGATGTACCGGGTTTCGGGTGATGCCAGATACAAGGCGGCGGCTGTAAAAGCCATGCAGGCGGTGATCGACCAGATCATTTTCCAGGGCAGATGGGAGGATTTTGAAACCTATTGGTCGTGCAGCAGGTATGGCTCCGATACGCTAGTCGGCCGGAAAGTCGTACGGAACGACATGTATAAACAAAATACCCTTTCCATGTACTGGACGGCGCAAGCGCTCTATGCTTTGTTTGAGACTACGGGCGATAAGCAATATCTGCATCATGGGCAGCGGGTGCTTGACGAGATGCTGATGTACCAGGCAAGCTGGCAGCCCCCCTATATGTACGTGAATGTTCTCGGCGGTTTTGGGGTCATGAATGGGGATGGGGAGTGGAATGATTCCAGGCAAAGCCTTTTTGCCGAGCTGATCCTTCAATATGGCAAGACGTTGGACCGTCCGGCGTATATCCAGCGCGGTCTGGCGGCGCTGAAAGCTTCTTTTGTAATGATGTATTCCCCCTATAACCCAAAAACAAAGGAGCAATGGGAGCGAAAATGGAATTTTTTTGGCAAGGAGGACTACGGCTTTATGATGGAGAATTATGGTCATGACGGAACCACCGGGGCGGGCGGCCTCGGTATCGGTGAGTTTACGATCTATGATTGGGGCAACGGCGCCGCGGCTGAAGCTTACCTACGGATAGCTGCTCATTTTGGCGAAAAATGGATGACCGATCATTTGAAATAGCATGAATAAGAAAGTATCGTTGAAGGACATTGCAGCGCAGCTGGGAGTATCCACCGCGCTGGTGTCTTATGTGCTGAACAACAAAGAAAGAAAAGGGAGAGTAGGCGATGAAATGGCCCGCAAGATCCGTCAGCTGGCGATATCCCTAAATTACCAGCCCAATTTCATCGCCAAAAGCCTGCAGAGCGGAAAGACCAACACCATTGGGGTGGTGGTGGCCGATATCTCCAACCCATTCTTTTCCAGTATTGCCAGGATCATCGAGGATGAGGCCATGAAGCAGGACTATGTGGTTGTTTTTGGCAGCAGTGATGAGAATGCAGAAAAATCCATGCGGCTGATAGACGTATTTATCAACCGGGGTGTCGATGCGTTTATTATCGCGCCTTCGGAGAATACTGAAAAGCAGATAAAGCGTTTGCAGAAACAACAGATACCCGTGGTGCTGATAGACCGTTATTTCCCGGACATAAAGTCCGACTATGTAGTGATCAACAATTTTCAAGCTGCCTATAACGCGGCGGATCACCTGATAAAAGGCGGGCGTGACAGGATAGCGATGCTGGCGTATGATACCAAAATGGAACATATGCAAGAAAGGATCAGGGGGTATAAGGCAGCACTGGAGGATAATGGGATAACGTTCGATGAATCCTGGCTGGCAAGGGTATCCTACCAGGACCTGGGTAGCCATGTGAGTTCGGCTATAAAAGGGATGATCAAACCGAAATTGCAGGTCAATGGATTTTTTTTCGCAACCAACTCCCTGGCTGTAGAGTCATTAAAGCTACTCACCTCATCGGGTGTCTGTATCCCTGACGACCTGGCTGTTGTCTCATTTGATGAAAGCGATGCCTTCGACCTGTTCTATTCTCCCGTCAGCTATGTCAGCCAATCTCTTTATGACATTGGCAAGGGTGCGATCGATCTGGCGTTGAGCCGGATCAAAGGGGAAAGCCACCGGCTGCAGCGTCTTATCATCGAAGCAAGGCTGGTGGTACGTGAAAGTTCGTCAGGAAAAGAAAGTAAGAAAGGTTCGTTTGGCTACGACCTGGAATTCCTCTCCCGCTTTGATGATCCCGTATTGCTGGAAAGCGGGAAGAACAGGATCATTGTTTCCCCGAAGTACCAGGCCAAGGTGTTTACCTCCACCTCCGGCGGGAATAGCGGCCGCAGCTATGGATGGGTCAATTACAAGGCATTCGGCGCGCCCCTTCATGCGCACATGAACGCTTATGGAGGAGAGAACAGGTTATGGCTGGGACCTGATGGGGGAAAGTACTCGCTTTTTTTTCAACCCGGGGACCGTATGGAGTTCAGCAACTGGCATGCGCCTGCTCCTTTTGATACGGAGCCATGGGAGGTGACTTTCAAAAGTCATATCACCGTTGGAATGGCGAAGAATATGGAGCTGCTGAATTACGCGGGGACATTGTTAAAACTACGTCTTCTGCGTACCATACAGTTATTGGAGCAGGAAGAGATCAGGAGCTTACTGAACCTTCCAGCAGGCGAGATGCCCGAGATAGTGGGCTACCGTACGGAAAATACAATTACCAATACAGGCGATCTTGCCTGGACTGAATCCACCGGCGCCCCCTGCATCTGGATACTGGATATGTTCAACCCTTCAGAAGAGACGGTGATCGTGGTCCCGTTGAAAAAAGGCAGGTCTTCTGCGCAGGCAGTGACCAGCGACTACTTTGGTCCTATCCCTTCCGACAGGCTCAGACAGCAGGGTAATGTGCTTTTCCTAAAGGCGGATGGCAGGAGCAGGGGAAAGCTGGGTGTTCGGGGCGCCATGACCTTGCCGGTGGCAGGCAGCTATGATTACAAAAACCAGGTATTGACCATCGTTATGTTTGACGTCGATCCGGGAGCAAAATATCTGAACCAGGAATGGGATACCGCGAAGCCCGTCTTTTCCGGGGATGCAGTGAACGCGTATAATGACGGCCCGCTGGACGACGGTCAGCAAATGGGTCCGTTCTTCGAACTGGAAAGCGTTTCTCCTGCCGCATTTCTCAACGCCGGCGCGTCGCTGTCGCACCAGCACAGCGTATTCCATATCAGCGGGGATGAGCCGTCACTCGACGTCATTGCCGGAAAAGTACTGGGAGTGTCGCTTAAAAAAATAAAAGCATCATTTATAAAATAAAAGAAAAATGAAAAAAAATTATCCTGCAATAGGGATCAGACCAATCATCGATGGCCGGCTGGGTGGCGTACGGGAATCTCTGGAAGAGACGACCATGCAAATGGCGCGCAATGTAGCTGCGTTATACGAGCAGCACCTTAAATACCCCGATGGCTCTCCCGTGCAATGTGTAATTGCGGATTCCTGCATCGGCGGTGTGGCTGAGGCCGCAGCCTGTGCGACCAAGTTCAGTTCGCTGAACGTAGGCGTTTCGCTTTCGGTGACCCCTTGCTGGTGTTATGGCAGCGAAACCATGGATATGGACCCGGCCATTCCCAAGGCCATATGGGGATTCAACGGGACGGAAAGACCCGGCGCCGTATATCTTGCCGCTACGCTTGCCGCCCATAACCAATTGGGCATACCTTCTTTTGGCATCTATGGAGAGGATGTCCAGGACCTGGGGGATCAGGCGATACCCGATGATGTACGGGAGAAGCTGCTGGCTTTTGCCCGGAGCGGGTTGGCCGTAGCCCTGATGAAGGGCAAGTCATATCTGGCCATTGGTACCGTGTCCATGGGGATTGCGGGCTCCATTGTCGGTCCCGATCTTTTCCAGGAATATCTCGGCATGCGTAATGAGTACATCGATTCCACGGAATTGCTGAGGCGTATAGACAAGAAGATCTATGATGAGCAGGAATTCGGGCGGGCTTTATCCTGGACCCGGCAACATTGTAAGGAAGGGAGTGATACCAACCTGGCGGAAAAGCAACGCAGCCGGGAGCAAAAAGACAAGGATTGGGAATTTGTCATCAAAATGACGATGATCATACGGGACCTGATGACTGGCAATCCCGTGCTTCGTCAAAAGGGATTTGGCGAGGAGGCGCAGGGGCATAATGCGCTCGTCAGCGGTTTTCAGGGGCAGCGTCAATGGACCGACTTTTTACCGAACGGCGATTTTTCGGAAGCGATCCTGAATTCCTCTTTTGACTGGAATGGTATCCGGGCCCCTTACATGGTGGCAACGGAGAACGATTCGCTCAACGGCGTATCGATGTTATTTGGGTACCTGTTGACCAATACGGCCCAGATATTCGCGGATGTTCGTACCTATTGGAGCCCGGCCGCTGTAAAAAGGGTCACCGGCTGGCAGGCGGACAAGGCGGCTGCGGGAGGTTTTATCCATCTTATCAACTCCGGGTCGGCTACGCTGGATGGTTCGGGCCGTCAGCGCCGGGATGGCGCTGCTGTCATGAAACCTTTTTGGGAGATCAACCATGAAGAGGCGCAAGCCTGTCTGGATGCGACGACCTGGTATCCTGCTGCGACAGGCTATTTCCGCGGAGGTGGTTATTCCAGCAAGTTTGTCACTGAGGGGGGGATGCCGGTAACGATGTGCCGTCTGAACCTGGTAAAAGGGCTTGGACCAGTCTTACAGATAGCAGAGGGGGTGACGGTTAGTTTACCGGACCATGTGCACAAGGTGCTCGATGAGCGCACTGACAAGACCTGGCCTACCACCTGGTTCGTACCCAGGCTGACAGGCGAGGGGGCTTTTACAAGTGTGTACGATGTGATGGCGCACTGGGGAGCCAATCATGGCGCTATCAGCTACGGACATATAGGTGCGGACCTTATTACCCTGGCATCCATGCTCCGTATACCTGTCTGTATGCACAATGTATCCCAGGAGAAAATATTTCGTCCTTCCGCCTGGCATTCCTTTGGTTCAAACCCCGAAACGGCGGACTATCAGGCATGCAGTAACTACGGACCATTATACAAATAAAATTATCGATGATGAAAAACAGAAGGGCGTCTTTTCCCTTGTTACGCGCCACCGACGGCAGCAGCTATCTTTTCCCCTTCAGTCTGGTGACCAGTCTGTTCCTGCTGTGGGGATTTGCGCACGGACTGCTGGACGTATTGGATAAGCACTTTCAGAATACGCTGCATGTGTCGAAGGCGCAATCCGGCATGGTTCAATTCTCGCTGTATATCGGGTACCTGGTGATGGCCGGACCTGCCGGTACTTTTATGAAACGTTATGGCTATCACAAGGGGATCATCCTTGGTCTTTCCCTGTTTGCCCTGGGGGCCTTCCTGTTCTATCCGGCGGCGAAATTTTCAGCCTTTGTACCTTTTCTGATCGCTCTTTTTGTGATCGCCTGCGGTCTATCAACGATTGAAACGGCAGCCAACCCTTATACTACCGTTATGGGAGCTCCCGAAGGGGCTGCAAGACGCATTAATATCGCGCAATCCTTTAACGGGCTGGGCTGGATACTCGGCCCTTTGATCGGTGGGATGCTTATTTTCGGAGCGAGCCATTCGACGAAGGATGGAAGATTCGATTCCCTGGTCACCCCTTATCTGTGGATCGGGTCTATCGTACTGCTGGTATGCGTCGTTTTCGCCGTCACGCGGCTGCCGGAGATCAGGGAAAAGAATGAAGAAGGTATTGCCGAGCATGCAAGCCTGTCAGAGCTCTTTAGCCACCGGCTCTTTGTAAAAGCGGTGATCGCACAATTCTTATATGTCGCGGCACAAACGGGTGTGAATTCCTTTTTTATCAACTATGTGACCGAAACCACCGATGGGGTGCAGGCTACAGTAGCCGGGATGATGGAGCATCTCGGGAGGTTTGGGGTGATATTTATGCCAAAGAACCCTGAGCAGGCCGCCTCTCTCATCCTTGCGTTGGGTGGGATGGGGTCGTTCTGGCTCGGCCGGTTATCCGCCTCGTATTTTATGAAGTTTATCAGACCTTCCCGGCTGCTGGCCGTATATGCCGCTGTCAACACCTGTCTGATGGTGGTGGTGCTCCTGAAATTAGGGTGGTTCAGCGTCATAGCGCTTTTCTCCACCTATTTCTTTATGTCGCTGATGTTCCCTACCATATTCGCGCTGGGGCTGACGGGGCTGGGGCCGCTGACTAAACGGGCTGCCTCTTTCCTGGTGATGGCGGTTGCCGGCGGAGCCTTTTGTCCACCCCTTATGGGTGTCATCGCGGACCATTCGGGCATGTCGGCGGCGTTTATAGTACCGCTGTTCTGTTTTGCCTACATCGCCTGGTTTGCCTATAGTGAAATAACCCAATCTAAATTATCTGACAATGACCAACAGGCGATATTGCATCGGGGTTGATTTTGGAACGGATTCGGTAAGATCTGTCGTGGTGGATGCCGGGGATGGACAGGAAATAGCATCGGCTGTTTACGCATACCCACGCTGGAAAAGCGGACTGTTTTGTAATGCGTTACGGAACCAGTTCCGGCAGCATCCCCTGGACCATATAGAGGGGCTGGAGAAGACCATCCGGGAATGTCTTGATAAAGCCCCTCCGGGCATCAGAGAAAATGTCATTGCCATCGGCGTGGACACGACAGGGGCGACCCCTGTTGCAGTGGACCATACGGGCATGCCTTTGTCGCTGCGGCCGGAATTTGCCGAGGACCCGGACGCTATGTTCATCCTCTGGAAGGATCATACCGCCGTGGAGGAGATGGATAGGATCAATACCCATGCTCAACGATTTGGAGGGGATTACCTGCGTTATGCGGGTGGCATCTATTCCTCCGAATGGTTCTGGAGCAAGCTCCTGCACATCCTGACTGTCAATGACCGGGTAAGGAATGCCTGTTCCTCCTGGGTGGAGCACTGTGACTGGATACCCTTCCTGCTCACGGGAGGACGGCAAGTTGCGGATATCAAACGATCAGTGTGCGCGGCAGGTCATAAAGCATTGTGGTCGCCGGACTGGGGAGGGCTGCCTCCCGCGGAGTTCTTTTCTTCCCTGGACCCATTGCTTACGCCCTATTCTAATCTTTTTGCTACTACTTTCACGGCGGACAAGGCGGCGGGCAGATTGTGCGCCGTGTGGGCTGAGAAACTGGGTCTGCACACCGATGTCATTGTCAGTGTCGGCGCCCTCGATGCACATATGGGTGCGGTAGGAGGACAGATCGAGCCCTATTACCTGAGCAAGATCATCGGTACCTCCACCTGCGACATGCTTGTCGCTCCACCACAGGAGGTCGAAGGAAAATTTGTTCCCGGTATTTGCGGGATCGTTCCCGGCTCTATCATCCCGGGGCTCATAGGGATGGAAGCCGGACAGTCTGCATTTGGCGATATTTTTGCCTGGTTTCGCGATCTGTTGGCATGGCCGGTGAGGGCGTTGGGGTTGAGCGGGGAGGTTACAGACTCACTTATTGCGGAGCTGGCTGCGCACGCCATGCGCTTACCATTGGATGACAGTCATGAACTGAGTATCGACTGGTTCAACGGCCGGCGCACACCGGATGCAAATCCTCATTTAAAAGGCGCCATTACGGGATTGTCATTGGGGAGCGACGCCCCACGTATCTTCCGCAGCCTGGCTGAAGCCGCATGTTTTGGTTCCTATGCCATCATCGGGCGTTTTGTGGAAAAGGGTATCCCCGTCCGTGGATTGATCGGTGTAGGAGGCGTTGCCCAAAAATCACCTTTTATCATGCAGATGCTTGCCGATATCACCGGGATCCCCATCCGCGTAAACCGCGCCGAGCAGATCTGCGCACTGGGCGCCGCCATGTTTGCCGCAACCGCGGCCGGGGTCTATGACAACGTTGAACAGGCTATGACGCACATGGGGCAAGGTTTTGACAAAGAATATGTGCCCGACAGAGAAAAGCATGCTTACTATAAGCAGCGTTTTGAACGGTACAAGACCATTGCCGCGACATTGGAGCAGCTTACATGATATAAACCGGTGTGACCATGGATCTGAGATTAAATAATAAAGTTGTCATCGTTACGGGAGGCTTCAGCTCCATCGGGAAAGCGATCTCCATCAAGCTGTGCGAGGAAGGCGCCATCCCCTGTATCCTGGACAGCGATGCAACGGCGCTCAGGGCATTTGCAAATGAGATGGACAAAAAAGGTTATGAGGTCTTTGCCGGACAGACGGGGCTGGACTCAGGCCGTGTTATAAAGGAGATCATATCAAGGTACCGGCGGATTAATGGGGTGGTGAATGTCGCGGGACATTATTCAGTGGTAGGCCTGGCCATCCCCTCGCTGAAGGAATCAACAGGAGCGATAGTAAATATTTGTTCGGAGGATGAGGATGATCCGGCGGACTTTGTCCCTGTGAACGGACTACGGCAGGAGATGACTATCCGATGGGCAACTGCTTTTTCTGTTTTGGGTATCCGGGTGAATGGCATAGTCGTCCAGCACTGTCATACATGGCAGGATGAATCGGAGGAGATAGCCAATATGGTCCTGTTCCTTCTGTCGCAAAAATCCAGATTGGTAAATGGAGAATTGGTACACGTGGACGGCTAAGTCCTGCTTCTTATCGTTTGTCTAAGCAGCTTCAGCGCATAGGTGATCTGGTTTTCGACGGTGCGCTTGGAAATATTAAGATGATGGGCTATTTCATCGTTGGATAGATGATCCCGTCTGCTCATGAGAAATATTTCCCTGCAACGGTTGGGGAGCTGGGTGAGATATTCTTTTATCGCGGCTGTCAGATCTGTTTCCGCCTGCCTTCCTTCGTATTCATCGCGATACGCTGTTCTATCAAATTTTTCATAATCGGGGACCAGGACAATGGGAGACTTCGCCGCCCGCATCCTGTTATAATATTGATAACGGATAGCCGTCAATAAGAAATGCGGGAATGAATCTATGTGCAGCTGGCTTCTCCTTTTCCAAATGTTTAAAAATACGTCGTGTGTAATTTCTTTGCTCGCTTCCTGGTCCCTGGTAAGCGAATATGCCGTTTTGTAAAGAAGCCGCCAATATTTATCAAACAGCAAATTGAATGCCCGCGCATCATCCTGCCGGATGGATGCCCATAATTCCATGTCGTTTTGGTCAGGCAGTGGCATACAATCGAATACTATATGATAAAGCTATGCCATCTATTTCGTATGGAAAAACAAAAATGGCCCTGGTAAATATTTTTTGAAAAAGTATGTGTGTGATAGCTTGCTTACTACACTATACCTGTATAAGCCTTCTGTGTAATGGACCAGGAAGAATATCTTAAGCTAGCTGAGAAGTATATGTCCGGCGGGTGTACCCCGGAAGAAGAAGCGCTGCTGAAGGCTTATGAAGACCATATCCGGTTGTCGGATGAGGATTGGGACCCGGCCGGCGGTGAACCGGGTGAGATATATAATGAATTGAAAAGTAGACTTGACAATTCGGTAAGCCGGGACGTCCGGCCGGTGAGGAGTGTTTATTTTTGGATGAAAATCGCAGCCGTACTGCTCATCTTTTTGGGTGCGAATGTCCTGATCAAAAAGATGGTGTCTGTGCGTCCGGCCCGGCAAGAGACTTTTTCTAAACCTCCCGTTGCATCAATCGTCCCAGGTGGGAACAACGCTTATCTGACGCTGTCGGACGGGGTGAAAATACCGTTGAATGACAGACAGAATGGGACGGTCACCACCGAGCAGGGGATTAACATCGATAAAACCCGGGATGGCCTGCTGGTATATCATGCCGGAGAAGGAAATGAAGCGACGGGAAGCAATCATTATAATACGATCACTACCCCAGCGGGAGGGCAATATCAGGTGGTGTTGTCTGATAGCACCAGGGTATGGCTTAATGCCGGGTCTTCCCTAAAATTCCCGGTCCTTTTTGATCAGCAGTCCAGGCAGGTGGAAGTGACCGGAGAAGCCTATTTTGAAGTATCAGGAGATAAAAAGCGCCCCTTCATAGTCAAAACAGACAAATCTGAAATAGTTGTTCTTGGCACACATTTCAATGTATCGGCTTATCAGGATGATCCGGTGACCACGACTACGCTGCTGGAAGGTGCGGTCAACGTGAAGCACGGCGCAGTATCCGCCATCCTTAAACCCGGACAAAAGAGTTCTGTGACGGCAGATGATCCCCGCATTACCGTTGAAAAAGCCGATATACAAGCTGCTGTTGCCTGGAAGAACGGTCTTTTCATTTTCCGGGATGAAAATATTGTCAGTGTAATGAAGAAAGTAGCCCGCTGGTACAATGTGGAGGTAGATTACCGTGGAGATGTGAAAAACAAGTCTTTTGGAGGTACAGTCTCCCGATTCCAGAATATCACTGAATTCCTCGATATCCTCGAACTGGCCGGTGAGATCCAATACAAGATTGAAGGCAGGAAGGTGATCATTGGAAAATAATACAAAAACTAATATGCTATCTGGTTCCATCAAAAAGCTGGCTTGCTGGCTATTGCTTGCCGCCATGCTGCCTATTCTCTCTACAGCACAGAAGATCTCACTGCAAAAAACGAGTGCCACGCTGCTCGAAGCGCTCGATGATATCAGGGGACAAAGCGGCTATAATATTTTTTATGATGCTGAATTGATCAAAAACGCGAAGCCCGTCACCGTGAACGTGCACAATAGTTCTATCGAGGATGCCTTGCGGCAGTGTTTTACCGGTCAGCCCTTCAACTATAGGATCAAACAGCATACTATTGTTATTACCCCAAAAAAGGCGGATGGGGATACAAGAATCGCTACATTCAGGGTGACGGGTAGAGTAGTCGACGAGCAAAAAAAACCATTGACCGGAGTCGCTGTACAGGTCAAAAATTCACAGATAGGAACCTTGACCGACTCAACAGGCAGTTACGCTATCAACATTCCTGACCGCGGCAATTATCTTATATTCTCTTTTGTTGGATTTGTACCCCAGGAAATAGCTGCTGAAAGGCCGGAAATAAATATCACACTTGTACTCAGACCATCGAAACTGGATGAAATAGTAGTAGTAGGTTACGGCGCACAACGCAAAAGCGATGTCACAGGCGCCATTTCGATCGTCAGCGGATCACAGACTGTCAACCAGCCGGCAAGGGATGTGGCGACATTGCTGCAGGGAAGAGCCGCCGGCGTAGAGGTGATCTCTAATACCGGCAATCCGCAAGGTAGTACCAGTATCTACATCCGCGGCGCCAGTTCGCTGAATAACCCCACCCCCCTGTATGTTGTCGACGGTGTCCCGCAGGGAAATACAAGCTACACCTTCAATACACAGGATATTGCCTCGATAGAGGTGCTCAAAGACGCCAGCGCCTCGTCCATATATGGCGCGGCTGCCGCCGGCGGGGTGGTGCTGATAACAACCAAAAGAGGCGCTAAGAACAGGAAGCCTGTGATCACATTCAACGGATATACCGGTGTCACCAAGCCTGTCATAAACAAATTGTTGAACAGAGATCAATATGTCATGGCCAAGGCGAATATCGGTAGCGATATCACTAACGGAAACCCTGTCAGTAAATTGCCGAATACAAACTGGCTCGGCGCCTATTATAAAAACGGGAGCATCCAGAATTACGATCTCTCGATGGGCGGCGGCAGCGAAAACTCCAATTATTATGTATCGGGCAACTATAGCTATCAGACCGGCAATGTCATTGAAAATTATTTTAAAAAATTCGCCGTTAGGATCAACTCAGACCACAATCTGGGCAAGATCTTCAAAATTGGCGAGTCTGTGCTTATCTGGAATACCTTCGACAGGCCAACGGTCAGCGGAGGTATATTTCCCTACAGGTCCAGACCGGACATGCTTATCTATGACTCGACCAATGTCGCAGGAGGAGGATGGGGTAAGGCGCCTGCCGGCTTCGGTGGACCGAACTATGTTGGTTTGGAAAGATCGACCCGGTATAATAATGATAATTCCGGTGTAGAGGGTAATATTTACGCCCAATTACAGGTGGTCAGGGGCTTGGATGCAAGGGTGGTGTTGGGGTACAATAATATAAGCTTCAACTCTACTCAGTATACGGGAGCTTATGATTTTGGTCCTGTAAAAAATGCAGACCCCACTCTGTATAAAGCCACCAACAATACAAAGAATATATCTTTGTCCTATACGCTGAATTATAACTGGACACTTCAAAAACACAGCGTTAAGGCGCTGGCAGGTTTTGAACAAAGAGTAGTCAAGTCTTCATCCCTCAACGGCACTGCCGACAGCCTGGCGCTTCCCAATGCCACCAGTTTCTTTGTTACCAGCAATGCCAATCAGTACGTGGGCGGAGGACTGGATTACGGGCTTATCAAATCCTGGTTTGGCAGGTTGAACTATGTTTATGATAACAAGTATATCGCTGAGGTTTCAGTCAGACGCGACGGCGACTTTTACCATTTTGGTCCCAAAAACCAGTACGGCACCTTTCCGGCAGCTTCCGCAGCATGGAGAATAGGGGAGGAGTCCTTTATAAAAGATAACCTCAGATTTATCAATGACCTGAAATTGAGAGGCAGCTACGGTGTGATCGGCAACAACAATATACCACCCTATCTATTCCTGTCCACTTTTAGCGGAGGCGGTGTGAATACCGGTTATTCATTCTCCAATGACGGCAGCAAGTCCCTTTCCTTTGGTATCAATCGCCTGCCCAATGCGGGTATAAAATGGGAGTCTACCCACGAGACGGACATCGGCATCGATCTGGTGATGTTGAGATCCTCATTGACCATTTCCGCGGACTACTACAATAAATTTACAGACGGCGTGCTGTATAATGTGTCCCTGCCGGCCTCATCAGGCATTGCCAGCTCGTTTGTGGCAAACATAGGCAAGATCCGGAACAGAGGTTTTGAGCTTCTTGTCAATTATAAGAACAATATCGGCGACCTTCAATATGATGTCACGGTGACAGGCGCGTTTAACCGCAACCGGATCATGCAGCTGGCAGCCACCGGCAATAGCCCGGTGTATGCGGGTGACAATAATCTGAACCCCGGGGGAACATATGGTATCTCGGCAAGTCAGTCTATCAGCAGGAGCCAGGTAGGAGGATCGCTGGGCGAGTTTTACGGGTTGCTGGCCACGGGGGTTTACAAAACCGACGCCGAAGCAGCCAACGGACCGACGATCAATGGCGTTAAACCCAGGGCGGGCGACCTTATATTTAAAGACCTTGACCATAACGGGGTGATCGATAATAATGATTATACCTCCACGGGAAACCCCAACCCCAGGTTTAACTATGGTATCACACTCAACCTCCGGTATAAATGGATTGACGTAGCCGCACTTTTCCAGGGCGTTTCCGGGGTAGAGATTTACAACGGCCGTCAGCCCTATAACCAATATCTGTTCAGTGACGGGAATACCACCGCCGACATCTTTTCAACTTCGTTCTTTGGAGCAAACGGCGTTACGGGTCAGCCCAGGGTCGTGGTCAAAGACAATGCCGGCAATTATGCACAGGACCCGTATGGCAACTATTCCCATGTCTCCTCTTGGTGGGTGCAGAACGGGGCATATTTGAAACTGCAGAACCTTCAAATAGGGTTTAATTTCCCCAAAACATGGTTGTCCCTTATCAAAGCATCTTCAGCCAGGCTATTTATCATGAGCAGCAATTTATTTACGATAACAAAGTATAAGGGGCTCGATCCACAGGTACAGGCATTGGATGTCAAATACAGAGGCATTGACCGGCCTGCGGATTATCCTCATAACAGGATGTATGCCATCGGGCTGAATTGCTCGCTTTGATCGTGCGGATATACAGTAACAAAATTAAAATTGAACACAAATGAGATCCCGACCATATATTTTTTTATATACCGGAATTGCTGTCTTCATGCTAAGTATCAGTGCATGTAAAAAAGATATTAAAGATGTGACGGACCCGAACTCGTATAATTCTGCCAATTTTCCGCAAACTCCAGCCCAGCTGAAATCTGTCCTGGGTGGAATATATGCGCAGCTCAGGGACCAGTCCCTTTGGGGAACAAATCTGAACGCGAAGATGATATTTCCCATGGATCATACCATCGACCTGGGATATCTGGGAGATGCCGGATGGAGCCAGCTCTGCCAGAATTCCTATGCCAACAGCTCCTACGCGGGGTCGTTGTGGGCCGGTCTATACATAGGGGTACAGCGCGCCAATACTTTCCTGGCAAGTCTGGACAATTATAAGAAAAAGTATGCCGCCGCTGCCGAGGCCACCGAGCTTTCCTATGAAGAAGGGGAAGCCCGTTTTTTGAGGGCCCTGTATTATTTCTATCTGGTCAATATCTACGGCCAGTCTAACCTTCAAAACGGCGGCAGCGGGGACCTGCTCGGCGTACCCCTTGTGACTACTGTGGCGGCGAGTCTGCAGGGGTCTTATGTAAAACAAAACACCATCCGCCAGGTGTGGGATTTTATCATCAGCGAGCTGATCACGGCAGATACAAAATTGCAAAAACATTCCTGGGATGCGCCGAATATCAGCAGGGTCCCCGGATGGGCGCCCAATGCTTTGCTGGGGAAAGCGTACCTGTTTTCCGGAGACTACGCCAATGCCAAAAAAGTACTAAAGGATGTCATCGACAACAGCGGCCACACCCTGATGTCTTTTGATATTTATAAAAATATGTTCAACGGGGCAAACAAATTCAATAATGAGTCCTTTTTCGAGATCAACAACCAACTGGACGTGTCCGGCTTTGGCGTGTATTGGGGGCCGAACATTACCAGCAGCGCGGGTTTGATCTATTCCCCGACATTGATGAATATAAATGATACCACTGCCGTTGCAAATGGGTACGGCAATGAATTTCTCCATGATAAGAACCTTGCCCGTTTTGGGTTTAACCTGCCAATCTGGAATATGACACCCAATCCGAATTTCAATCCCGGTAAACCGGACGGACCATATAATGTGCGCAATATCTGTGATCCGAACTACGTATCCCTTTCCCAGGCCCTTAGAAGCTCGCAATCCGTAGACCCAAGATTATATGTGTCCGCCCTGCAACCATGGGTCGACACGATTGCCACCGACTCCGCATCAAAGTCTGTGAGAAGGGTCGTACTTCGCGCCAAAGAGATACCCAATAATCTGAAGCTTCAGTATTATGGGTGGAGTCTGCGTAAATATGCGCCTCTCGAACATAATATTATTAACCTAAAAGGATCCGACCTGGCCAGTTTTTATATACTCCGGCTGGCTGATATCTACCTGCTCTATGCGGAAGCCTGCGCGCAGACTTCCGATGATGCAACGGCGTTGGAGTATGTCAATAAAGTGCATCGCAGAGCATATGGCTATGGCCCCGACGCCTCTTCCCCCTTGGATTATAAAAGCCTCTCCGATGCCACAAGGGCGAATGATCCTGTGCTGGGCAATAACCCTTTGCGATATGAGCGCTGGGCGGAGCTTTTTGGAGAGGGCGGGTGGTGGTTTGATGTCGTGCGATGGAAGATCGGGGATAAAGAAGCGGCATATTATCAGAAGACCATTCCCGGGACCATCAACTGGACCAATACTTCTTATTACTTTCCGATACCCACCAATGAGCTCAATAACAACCCGAGTATGAAGCAAAACAACGGGTACTGAGTGTCCTGAATGGACAGCGAGTTCGAATTAGTTCTTTGAGCGAGCAGTTCAATGCTCGGTAAATGATGGTGGCGGGCCCACCGGAGGCGGCTATCAGGAGCAGCCTTCAAACCACCTTTAGCTGCTGCAATCAAGAGTTGTGGTAG
>JAFKGQ010000030.1 GCA_017307755.1 Chitinophagaceae bacterium
GAGCATTTTATCTCCAAATATCGCTTTACCAGTATGCTGTTTTCCCCTTCGCCTTTCGGTTCCAGGTAGACTGGTTGACTTGGGTACTTTCTCTCAAGTATCCCCTTGGTTGAACCAAGAATATAATATAAAGTGCCACGGCGCACTTCCAGGACGTAGGGGTCTTTAATGATGTCTTGAGGCAAGGCCTTTTCCATGTCTTTTTGCTCTAGCAGTGTCTCCTTTTTCTTTTTTGTAGAAAGTAAGCGCTCATAGTAGAGCGTATTGATATTCCTGTCCAACTGGCGTGTTCCCCAGTTTTGGT
Source organism: Chitinophagaceae bacterium (assembly GCA_017307755.1). GTDB lineage: Bacteria > Bacteroidota > Bacteroidia > Chitinophagales > Chitinophagaceae > Puia. Next base: position 305 of record JAFKGQ010000030.1, read on the forward strand.
CGGCAGACTCGGCGATATAATATTTCCTGGCGTCCGGGTCTTCTACCCGCATGATGCTGCGGTAATGGGTCCAGGTCAATTCGCTACGCAGTGCGTAGCGAATTTGGATTTCTGGAAAAATGAGATAGAATTGACGGAAGTTGCGGATATTTTGTTCGGTAAATCCTTTACCATATTCCTTAGTCAATCGTTTAGCTAGCTCTTTGACCAAATAGGTACCGTATTCTGCTTTGGAATCCCCATTCTGTTCTTCCTCAACGATTCGTTTGCCAATCCTCCAATAAGCCATTACCATTTCGGTATTGACAGATATGTATACCTTTTTTCTGGCCTCCGACAATATATCGCTAACATCTTTATAAAAGTGGGATAATGATTTCATAGATGGAGGTTTTGAGTAGATAAAATTACTAAAGATTGTAACGCGAAAACTAAAAAAATTAGTTGTTCAAAATGATAAGACCCCTATTAATGAAAACCTTTTAGGGTGGTCCTGTTATTGGGGTCGAGACATATTTCCCAGCTCGATCCATTCATAACTGCCGAGGATCTCCACATCTATGACATCCTGCATTTTATCGATGAATAGCCTGGGTATCCAACAGTACAAATATGGCCGGGCAATACAAAACCAGGTATCGATGGGAGGTATATCCGATGAATCCACAAAGCCATTTTCTGCGCAAGGGGCTCCATCAAGGGTCGTTATATCAATTTGAAATCGTAAAATCTTACCTAGATCGCAGATATCTTCCAACGAAAGGGTTGACGCGGGTCGTGTGCTCATGGCTTCGGACAGCACGTCTTCATAATTAAAGGGTATGTTCGGTGGCATGGCGATGCTTGCTTCGTCAAATGTATAAAAGGATTTGCCTTCATAGAGAGGATTGGTAGTCCGGAGGACTCTGCTATGATCGATATTGTCAATGTCTTTGATGGCAATGATGATAGATTCTGTCCAGCCGACAGTCTTTAACAGATCATCGTAAAATTTAACAGTGTAGCCGCTTTCACGGGGTTGACGGACAGTGTGATGCAATGGGACATACCTGCCGGTATGGCGATACGGCCGTTGATACCGCTGTCGCGTCAATGAATTGATAATTCTTTGAATAATGAATATCATAGTTTTAGTCAAACCACCGTACAAGCATGGGACGTTTCTCCCGCGTGGTGAGCAGGTCTAAAATTACGACCAATTGCCCCAGATGATATAATTTTTCTCCATCGAGGGGGCTTTCGATGGTTAGGTTCATGGATTCGTTGCCTGTCAGGGATCGAAGGATCTCCGCTACAGTGGGAACATTATTACCGACACGGGTATCCAGCTGCTCTCCGGAGAGATGCTTTAACCTGCGACGTACATTGCCGATAACCACAGTGGTATCCATTGCTTACAGTTGTTTTAAATAAGAGATCTTTGTTATCATTTGCCTGTCGACTGTCTTTATCCCCTGCGAAGAGCTATTATTATTGAATACGATGTAGAAATAGGACAAAGGTTTGAACTCCCATGAAAAACGGGTGTTCCAGCTGATCGTATTCGTTGCACCCGATCTTTGAAAAAGACAGGACAATTGCAGCCGGGGATTTACTGCCAGCCTTCCTTCCACGGTGTAAAGCGTCACATCCTTCGAGATGCTGTTGACGCCCACCTTTTCCAGGCGCCCGATCTCGACAGTAGGAGATATAAAAATATAGGGGCTGGGTGCAAAGCTAAACGTACCCGTAAGAGAGTGATAGCTGCCGTTGTAGTACTGACCCAGGTTAGCGGTGAGCGCGACAGAAATTTTCTTTGACTGATCGCTGCTGACGGATATTTTATGGCGGACATAATTGTAATCGCCTTTTTCGATAGGGACACCCAATGGTGTAAAGGCGCTTTCAAGATGCTGACGGGTGAAGATCATGTACCAGGAGATGACACCGCCATTCTGGAACTGGAACCACAGTGGAGTAAAATTAATATACCTGTCGGTCAACTGTAAGGTGGTGGCATTATGGTACATAGTATAAGAAAAGCCGGGGCTATATGTCCTTATAAATGCCGGAAGCCATTTCCCTCTTTCCTGCAGGATTACACCGGGGTCGGTGACCAGGGTATTACCTCTTGCTACAAAACCCATTGCGGGATGGTATGTGTCGGTGACGATGGATTGTGTCCACCAGGCGATCCATTTATTCGAATTATACAGCAATTGTGAAGAGGCGGAATAACCCGGGCGTCCTTGCCGCTCTGCCGTGGTTGAAGCCATGCAACTCCAGGACAAGCTTTGATTAAAACGAAAGAACCCATCGATCGTACCTGTAAAATTCCTTGCCCCGGAGATACCCCCGCGGGTATCTTCTGCCTTGTAAGATAACAATGCGCCGATGCGGTTTTGTTTTCCCAGGTTCCGGGAATACCTGCCGACGGCGAAATTGGCGGGATTTGTATTGCCGTTGCCTTCCTGCCGGATAAAGAGGCCGCCGGCGCTGCTTTTATCGGAACGATAGACCAGCCTTGCTCCGGCATCTATATTCAAAGGATTACCGACGGGGTCTAGCCCGATGGCCCTGCTAAAAAATGGCTGGATCCTTGTAGAATAGTCGGTCTGCCCATTGGATAAGGGGTCCAGCCCTACGGTGAATAGGCCGGCATTTTCCAGGAAGAACTGCCGTTTTTCTGGAAAGAAAACGGAGAAACGATTGATATTGTTCACCTGTCTGTCTGCATCGGCCTGTGCAAAATCCGTATTGAATGTCAGATCCAGCAGCGTGTTGGGGTTAATAGCCCATTTTACATCACCTCCTGGTTTGACGGTGGTTTTTGAATAGATGGACTTTACGCCTTCCCGGGTTTGGTTATATCCATAAAGCATGTATGGCTGCACGCGGATGTTCGTGGATGGCCTGGGCGCCTGAAGATTGATCAATTTGCCGGCATATGCCATGCGCAATCCCCCATAAGCCCTTGGGAAAGCGGGCCAGTTGGAGAATTCGTTGCTCGTCCTTGCGATCCTTCCAAAGCTGATACCCCAGGTTTGTAACGAGTCGGCTTTGTTCTTATACCGCAGGGTTTTCCAGGGCACGGCCACTTCTGCTATCCATGCAGTGTCCGTCCTTTGGGTACGTACCAGCCAAAGACCGTCCCAATCTGCATCGTAATAATTATCGTCGAAAGACAGCAGATCTCTTTGTACGCCATACGGGTTCATGCCAAACATAACGGCATTCCGTTCGTCGTTGTAACCATCGATGGCAAAGGCAAAGAAGTCCGCATTGCCGGCCGCATAATCTCTTTGAAAGTTTAATACCCTGTATTTATACCTGCCGATGGTGTCATAACAGATGGCGCCGACATATAGATAGTCCTTATTGTATAAGAGCTTTACGACTGTCCTTCTTTTTACCGGATCTCCCTGGTGAGGGTCGGTCTGTATGAAGTCACGGACGGAGCCGGCTGACATCCATTCCGGTTCATCCAGCCGTCCGTCGATGTTCAGGCTGCCTTCTATCCTCGTCGCTTCCAACTTCTTCTTTACGACGTCCGGCGGGAAGATCTCCTGGCAGAAGGCATATCTGTCTGCCAGGAGGAGTATCATGATAAAAATTATTTTACGCATAGCCGGATGAGTTATTTGTTACGGTCGCTGCTAAAAGAATCCCTGAACATTTTCCATCCATCAGGCGTCTTCTTCCATAATACGAGGTATTTGCCGTTGTCGAACAGTTTATTGTTGGCGTCAAAGGACTGCCAGAACCCTATTTCGGTGACATATTCCCTGCCATCTCCGAATACATCGATGGTAATGAACTTCCCGTTCCTGAGCCCTACCTGGTGATAGGCGGTCCTGAAAAATTCAAGGGGCGCCCCTTCTCCGCAAAACGCTTGTTCGTTCGGCATCATGATCCAGCAGTCTTTTGCATAGCGATCGATAAAGATGGATGAATCTCCTTTTGCAAAGGCTTGGAAATAGATGTTATTGCTTTTTGCGATGGCTATTTTCGCCTCTTCCAGGGAAGATTCTTGCGCCCGGCTGGTTGTGGAAAGTAATGCCGGGAGTGCCATTGCGATAAAAAGTTTGATATTTTTCATTTTTTGATCATTTAGCGGTTAAGTTGTTTTCTGCGCCAAAAGCATGATCGATGAGGATCTTCCAGGTGCCATCAGGCTGTTGACGCATGACCTCGATGCCTTTGGCGCTTATTTTTACTTCGTTGCCATCGGTGATATTCCATTCGGATCTTCCAACCGCGATGTCCCCTGTCTGAAGACAATAGACTGTCCTGATCTCCATTTTCCCTTTGATGGATAAAATGGCTTCGATGGCTGTCTGGAATTTGTCTTTACCCGTCACCGGCCGGCCGGGCTCGGGTACGATAATGCCTGTGCTGTCGTACATGCTCATGACGGTGGCCACATCTCCTGTGTTGAAGGCTGCTGCGAGTGTTGCGTGAGCATCTTCCGCTCTTTTTGGTAAGTTCATTTTTTTGAGTTTTATAGTTTAAGAAAGAATAGATAAAAAGTTCCTGTTAGAGATGACCTCGTGAACAAGCTTGTCTGCTACGGCGTAGGTCTTGTCGTATAGAAAGTTCCCCATACTGACCCTTCGCACGCCCAACTGCTGCAGTGTATCAAAGCCGGGAAGACCAGGGATGGCCATGACATTTAAAGGGAGTGTAGTATTATGTACCACGGCGGTAATATCTTCCTCCGCAGCGATACAGGGTAAGAAAATACCGTCTGCTCCTGTTGTATCGTAGATCTTTAATCTACGCAGCGTCTCATCCAGCTTGTCCGCTACATTCAGTATAAATGTGTCGCAACGGATATTGATAAAGAGGTCGTAGCCGTCTGACGCGAGCTTATTACGGAGGAATTCAATTGTCCTGGCAAAGAGGGCCGCTTCTTTTAAGGTGCGTTCTCCGCCCTGAATGATCGAATCCTCGATATTGATGCCCACCACGCCCAGGTCGATGAGCTGCATGATATTGCCATAGATAGCCTCGGTGGAATTCCCATACCCCATTTCTATATCCACTGATACAGGGGCCTGGACAGAGGATACTATCCTGCGGATGATAAAAAGATATTCGGAGAAAGGCATCTGCTCCCCATCTTCATAACCCAGACTGCCGGCAACGGCAGCGCTGGAGGTGGCGATGGCAGGGAACCCATTTGCCTGGAAGAGAAGGGCGCTTGCGACATTCCAGGCATTGGGTAATACAAAGAGATCGGCTGACTTATGCAGATCTTTGAATTGTTGGAATTTGGAAGACATAGCTTATTATTTGACACAAAGCTATCATGGCAAAAAGCCCGAAAATTGAACAAAACGGAACAAAGAATAAATTGATGGGGGAATCAGTTGCTGGAAAGAGCCTGGGCTACAGGGTAGGCATCCGGCGAGTAGGAAGAAGGAGAAAAGCCTGTAAAGGATTTAAAATCACGGATAAAATGGGATTGATCGGCATATCCGGCTTCGTAAGCAATGGAAGTGAGGGAAGATCCGCTTCCAACGATGAGCTGAAGACTGTGCTGGAACCTGTTGATCTTGTTATACAATTTAGGTGTAACGCCGGTGTACTGTAGAAAAAGCTTGCGAAGATATCGGGAGGATATATTATAGCGGGTCGCAATGGCTTCCACGTTCTCAGGAGTGTCATTGCGCTGCATCTCTTTTATGATCTGTTCGATCATGGAAATATGGATGTTGTTGAGCTTTCGCTCTTTTACAGCCAGCCTGTTTATGAGGAATCTTTCGATCAATTGAATGCGTTTGTCCAGCTGTGGCACTTCTCTCAGTTTGGCATGAAGTATCCTAACGGGAGGGCCCAGCAGGTCCTTGAGATCGGAGATCTGGTCATTGAACTCCCAAACTTCTTCATTGAGAAAACAGGCTGCGGAGTGAGCGTAAAACCGGATGCCGAGCATCATGTTCCTGCCTAGCGATTTTACGACCAACGGTTGAGTGAGCTTACCCCACAGCTCCACCTGCGGAGTAGTATGGAATACCCCATTATTAACGGATGATTTCCAGATGCCTTCACCAAGATTGAAGATGATCTCCATGTGCCCGCCGGGGAACACGGTGTCGTTGAGCTCGACACTTGTTTCCGACTCGAAAGTGTAATAGCACTTGATATAAGGCCTTAGACTTTCTCCTGGTATGATCTCGGTGTATTTCATCGTTATGTGAAGTTATCTAAATTCCCGGTTAGTAACAATACTAATCGCGGATGATGCGGTAGCTTAGGTGTAACCATTTGTTCCGGATCATGTCGAGTTTGTATATGTTTTCACCTACGTAAGCAACCCCCGCATGCCCAAGCGTTGTTAAAGTTTTCTTTGTTTTGTCGAAATGTGAGGGGAAAAGCATCATGCTATCTGTCAGATATTGATCGATATGGTATTCCCCGTCTTCTCCCTGGATATAAAAATTATAGTAAGGGCCGGCGTTGCCGCCTATGTCGCTCAGGAGGGCAATGTCCTCTTTTGCATCGAAGTTAAAATCCGCAACGACTATATCACCGTATTCATTATCCACCACTTCGGACCTGACATTCTTCCCGGTGATGTAAGACCTGGCGGCGCCGGGTTTTGTAAAATTGTCTTCTGTCAGGAGCCTGGTGGTGAATGAGATGATCTGTTTACTCTTTTTTGAAGCGTCATCCACTATCCTGACGTTGACGATACAGGAGTCATAATAGGAGTCATCGATCTTTATCCTTTTGACATCCACCGCAATAGTTCCGGATTTAAAAAGACGCTTATAGAAACATGAGCGGAAACCCCGCAGATCTGCTGGCGAATCCACTTTCAGCGACCTGGCCGTATCCTGGTGCTGTACCACGGCAGATGTTTGCGCCGGCGCTTCCTTTTTGCCGGCTGGCTGCTGACGGCAGTAAATAAATAAGAAAATTATAACAAATCCTGCAAGAAGCCGGTATTGACGCATATGGAAGGGGTTTGTACCTTGAGGGGAATAATCCTATGGCTAAATTATATTTAATTCCCCGAATCCTCCTGTTGTCGGGCTGGTAAAGTACGCATCACTTCCAAGGCCTTTGTTATATCCGGATCATTTCCATTTACGATGTCTTCCGGCGTATAGTCTACCGGGTATTCAGGCATAAAACCTCTTCCTCCTGTTGGTGAGTCTGCCATGGAAATAACTCTTAACCAGGGGAAATCGACTACAATCCCGCTTTTGGGGAGGGTCAGATGTTGAATCGTAAAGCCATTACAACCTTCTTCCGTCCCTGCAGTCTCTCTACCAATAAATACTACTTTTTTCCGCTGTGCTTTGAGCGCGACGGTGAATAACGCCGTGGAGGAAAATGTCGCACCATCTATGAGGACGAACAGGTTGCCGGTGAATCTGCCGGAACTGGCCATCGGATTAGGTCCGTAGGGATGTCCAATGGATGGCATCACATCCATGTGCCACCAGTTGTCTATCTTTCGACCAGGTATGCAGCTGCCCTTGAAGCTCTCCGTTCTTTCCGGATCGAAGAAGGCTGTCTGCCCGTTGACCGATGGATCGGGCAGCCGGCTGCGCAGGTCTTTTATAATGCTGAAAGGAGCATCCGCCAGGTAAGATAATAGCCTGGTAACGATCCGGATGTCGCCGCCGCCATTGTGCCGTATATCCAGGATAAGATTCTTTGAACCCTTCTTTGCTATCTGATCAAAGAATTCGCCGTAGGCAATGGTGTCTGCATATTCCAACCCTTTGACCTCAAATAAGGCGGTATTATCCTTTGCGAAATAAAGCGCCAGGTCCCCATCGGCCTTTGCTTTCACCCAATTTGCATATTTGTCGATGTAGACAGCATTATCGACAGGCGAGACTTCCGCCGTACCCAGGACCACAGTTTTGAGGACGCCCCTATTTGTGCGTACGACAACGCGGTAAGGCGCTGACCATTTATAAAGCATGCCGCAGGCGTCATCAAAGCCGTCGTACTCGGATAAATACAGCTCCTTAAATGATTCCACATGTCCATCACCACAATAAAGGGAAAAGCCTTTTTGAATGATGGCCGATGCCGGGGCGTCATTGATACTAATGATCTCGTCGCCTGTGGCTAGTTGGGTGGTCTTTCGTGTTGTCACCCAGGCCCGGTGATGGCGCACCAACACTTCAAAAGGTAAGTGGGAGGTTTTGACGCCGGTGGGCGGCTGATAACTGACCGAATGTTTTAGCTGGGTATGGCCACACCCAAGGTTGCATAAAAAAGGGTAGATACGATTGATAAATTCTCCTTCGTACATCGAATCTTTTAGAGAGGAAGAGAGCTCGTTATAGCTACGCTCTATGCTGTCTGTCGGACAATAGAGGCCATACCCCGGATGCAACTCTTTTACGGCAGACCATAAGACTGCCAGGTCGGTCTTCATGGCGGCCACCGGTAGTTTATTGCCTGATGAGGGGGTTAACGCTTGTTTTGTCTTGTCCGGACGTTGATGACAGCTAATAAATAAGAAAACTATAACAAATCCTGTAAGGGGCCTGTATTGACGCATGTAGTAAATATACCTAATCCTCCGGCAACATCTGCGGATTCCAGGCTACTTCCCATAGATGTCCGTCCGGGTCCTGGAAGTACCCGGCATAGCCACCCCAAAATGTATCGTGGGGTTTCCTGGCGATCCTGGCGCCAGCCTTACGCGCCTGTTCTATTACCGCGTCGACCTCTTCCCGGGTCCTGACATTGTACCCTAAGGTGAGCTCGGTGGCAGCCGGGGCAGCTTCGGCAATTCCGGCATCCCATGCGATGTTCTTCCGGGGCCAGATGGCAAGCTTCAACCCATTGCGCAAATCGAAAAAAGCTACGGCGCCGCGTTCAAATTCCTGACCGATGATACCCTTGGTAGGCAATCCCAGCCCATCGCGATAAAAGGCCAGCGATCTTTCCAGATCGTCTACGCCCAATGTAATAATGGAAATACGAGGTTTCATTTTTATGTCGGATGTATGATGAAAAGATACCAGCCCGAGAAAGACCAGGCTAAAAACAAATATTCTTGTATTCATATTTTTGAACACAAAGCTATATATGTCTCCCTCTTCGTGGTTTGGAAAAATCCGACATTCTTATGCAAACTCCCGGTTGTACCGGTTGCGGTATTGTAAAGGAGATAATCCCGTGACCTTTTTAAATACTATGCGGAACGCCTTGGGGTCAGAATAACCTACTTTATCCATGGCCTCATTCACACCTACCCGGGAGGACTCAAGGCTCTTTTTTACCGCCTCCATCTTTGCACGCTGTATATATTCCATCATGGAGTTGCCCGTCGCCTTCTTAAAGCGGCGTTCCAGGTTCCTGCGCCCCAGCGCAAATCGAACGGTCAGGTCTTCCACGGATATTTTGGAATGGATATTTTTTTCAATAAACTCCTGGACGGCCCTGATCTCCCTGTCCTCATGGTCTTTTTGTCCGCTGAATATGATAAAGGGGGATTGACTATTGCGTTGGATATCGATCTGAAAACCCTTGGCGCAGGTGATCGCTATATCCCGGCCGGCATATTTTTCCACCAGGTATAAGACGAGGTTGAGCCAGGAGTAGGCGCCCCCGCTGGTATAAAGGTTATTTTCATCGGTGATGATCTTGTCTTCCACCAAATTGACGGCAGGGAACATACTGCGAAACTGCTCCGTAAACTCCCAGTGGGTAGTACAGCTCCTCCCATCCAGCAGCCCGGTGCTCGCTAGGAGGAAAGCGCCGATACAAAGGGACGCAACGGCTGAGCCCTGCTGGTGTTGTCTGACGATCCAGGACAGCAGGGGGGCATTGTCCTGCAGGATCTTCTCTTTATCTCCATGTACGGAAGGGATGATGATAAGGTCGGTGTGATCTACGTCCTGTATCAATGCATCGGGGCATACGGCAAAGAGGCCATTCTTCATACGGGTTTCCGGCCGGAGCCCTACCAACCGGACGTCGAACATGGGCGATTCCCCGGCATCTATGAGGTAATCATTTACCTTCAATAAGATCTGGTGGGTCCCTTCGATATTGGTCATACTGCAATCGCCGTCAGGCACTACAATAGATACGTGTTTATTCATCCCATAAATTTAGGAATCCTGCTGTTACAGAAGTCGAACCAATTCAACAAAAGTTTGCGGATTTTGCCACAGATCATTTAATATCTTTGCTGTGCTATTCCCGGTAAGCAGCATATCTGCAGTTTACCGGGTTTATTTTTTACTACCCTAACGATTGAAAATTATTTCTTATGGAATTGCAACGGCACGAGTATCGGCACCTGGTCGAGAATATTGGCAAATTACTGAAAGCTGGTCGGGAAAAAGCGGCCCAAGACGTAAATAGTATCCTGGTACGAACATACTGGGAAATAGGTAGATATATAGTTGAATTTGAACAAGGTGGAAAGGAAAGGGCTGAGTATGGCAGTCAATTATTCGATCGGTTATCCAGCGATTTGACAGAGACTTACGGCAAAGGGTTCAGTCGATCCAATTTATTGTATATGAGGAAGTTTTACACTTCTTTTCAAAAACGTGAGACAGTGTCTCACAAATTGGCCTGGAGCCATTATTTCGAAATCCTAAAAGCAGAATCCGAGCTGGAGATCGGATTTTACGCAAAACAGTGCGAAAAGGAGAAATGGAGCGTAAGAGAGTTAAAAAGACAGATGAAAAGCATGCTTTTTCATCGCCTTGCACTAAGTACAGATAAGGAAGGGATACTAAAACTGGCCAGCGAAGGGCATGAAGTTCAACAGCCAGAGGATCTATTAAAGGACCCTTTTGTCTTGGAGGTGCGCCGTGGCACTTTATATTATATTCTTGGTTCAACCAAGGGGATACTTGAGAGAAAGTACCCAAGTCAACCAGTCTACCTGGAACCGAAAGGCGAAGGGGAAAACAGCATACTGGTAAAGCGATATTTGGAGATAAAATGCTCAAA
>JAFKGQ010000022.1 GCA_017307755.1 Chitinophagaceae bacterium
TGGTCAACATGCTAGGAATGATCCTGCGCTTTGAGCCAGCAGGTGGTCAATATCGCGAGAATACAACCCCTCGGACCACTGGTCAGCATGCTGAGAACAGCTGGTCAGCATCACAGGAATGGGTGGTCACGATGCGTAGGAATATACAGCCGGAAGCTGAAACCATTAGAACATTTTCGGGATAAGGAAAGGAACTATGTTCAACAGAGACTCCACGTGTATAGCCGCCAATTGATCGATCTTTGTGTGAAATACCGGGCAGGATCTCTTATTTTGGTGGGCCAGACGGAAAAAGAAGCCGCGGCGGTCGGTGAAGAATTTGTTTTACGTAATTGGAGCTACTATGCTTTGAAGGAGAAGATTCAGTATAAAGCGAATAAAGCGGGTATTCTGGTTATAACGGAATAAAACCTGCTTTTTGAGGCTGCTTGTACAGCCGCATGGTGAGGCTATTCAAGGCACTCACTAAGTATCCTGAGATATATATACAATGGCCCCTATTAGCTTTTTTTGCCGCCAGTTTATATCAAATAGGGATGTTTACAATTGGGCCTTCTTATGCTTTTTGGAGGGAAATGTATTCTCTCCCCGCCCCAAAGAGGAGGATGTAAAAAGAAAACAATCCTCGGTGGTGATATACGATTGCCATTTTCAACTAGCCTTTGGTCCGACTATTGGCAATCGTATATCAGCGCCGGGGGGCCAAAGCCGGTACAGGTGCCAGGTCATATTCTCCCGCTGATCGGCTGCGGCCGCCTGAACCGGAGCTCGGTTTCCAATTCAGAGTGAAATGGAAAGCTATTAACTAGAACCCGTATTTCTGTTTTCTCAAAATGAATGCTTTCTCACCACCTTCCATAACAGATGTAATTTCATCTCTAACCCCTTTAAAATCAATAGCACCTTCCGCCTTAATTATGCCCCTGGTTTGATTGCCGGACTCACGGTAGTCAAAGCAAACGACCAGTTCCGCATCTCCGTTAACAACCATATTGGCATTATGACTTGAAAAAATCAGTTGGCGCTTTTTCTTTGCTTGCCATATATTTTTTATAATATCATCTATAGCACGATTGTCGATATCGTCCTCCGGCTGGTCAATTATAAGAGGTGCTCCTGGTTGGTTAAGTAATACCGTTAGTAAAGCAGTCGCCTGTTGTCCGGCGGAGGCTTCGGAGAATGGGATTGTGTCTCCCATTTCGATATTCGTTGAGTATTTAAATTCGGGATTAAAGTCTATTTCTGTTGTAGATATGTTTAACCAATTATCGGCAGTCAGAAGCTCAATGATCCTATTCCTATTTCCATCATTAAAGTCGCAGCTGGTCAAAATAGGAGTCACTGGAATATCAACGTTACTCTCAGAGAAGCTCTTATATTCTGCAAGAGTTTTAAGCTCGACTAATATCTCCTTCCAGGTTTGCAATGGATTGTCGCTAGTTAGAATATGATCACATAATCCCTGAATTTTTGTATCGTTGATCCTTGTCCCATATAATGCGGACGATAAGTGATCCTTTATTTTTCTAATATCAATGCTTTTAGTCACTTCGGCTTTGATTAAGCCTTTGGATAACTCCGAAAATTTATATACTTGGTCATTAAGTAGGTCAATTTTTCTTTGATGTATTTGATACCATTCATCCTGCAACCGGACAAATTCTTCTTCTGGATTTCCAATTTCCGTAATAGTAGCGGCCCTTGCCAGCACTGAACTTTTCAGCTCTTGGAGCCTGATCTCAATTCTTTGAATTTCCTGAATTGTTGCCTGGTTAGAGGTGGCGGTAGCTATAGCCGCATCGTATTGTATATCGAATGCTGACTTTAAGGTACGCCATTCTTCAAGACGGCCATTAATTTCCTGCATATTCCCTTCATTGAGGACATCTTTTAATTGAGATATCATCCTCTTTATTTCGCCAATTTTATTTTCCCTCGCTGTACCTAGCGATTGAAATAGTTCAGCATTTTCTAATGCTAAATTTGAAGGGAATGGTTCGGGGTAGTTATTGAGCGAAGTTTCGAGTTCACCAATTTTTGTGTTTACTATTGAAAATTCTGCTATTGTTTTATTTACAAGGGCCTGTTCATTATCGTATTTTTGCTTTTTTGCAATGACCTGTTGGTCAGATTCCGATATTCCTCTTAAGGATTTTCTTAGACTTTCAGCTTGCTCTTCAAGGGATGTGATTTCAAGATTAACCTGGTCGATTTCGTTTTGAAGTTCTCTTTTTCGAGCATAGTTGTTATAGGCAATTCTTGTTTTTTTAGAAGTTTCTCCAACTTGGAATTTTAAATCATCCAATTGGTTCGAAATAGGAAGTTGAATGAATCTCTTGAGTTCATCGGTTCTAACCCCAACGCTACTTAATTGCTTTTGACTATAGGCTTGTACCGGAAGTATCCGTCGAACATCCTCTTCTTTGACTGACTGAAACGTGCCATCTCCGATTCTCAAATGAATTTCTTTGGTAACGGAGTTTCTCTTTACAACATGAATAATGCCATTCAGACTAAATGTCACCCTAACCTCTCCGTCAAAGGGAATTAAAGTCCTTTCGATAAGGATCTGGCTCCTTCGCTCAATATCCGTTCTTTCTTCCTCGTCAATAGAACTAGTTACTTTATCACAGAGACCCCATCTCAAATATTCCAGAATGGTTGATTTTCCGGTACCCCTTCCGCCAATTAGGGCGTTATATTGTTGATTAAATTCGACGACGAAAGAACCCAAAAACTTACAATTAGTGACGTCAATTTTGCTAATAAATATTTGGGGTAATTCGGGCAAATTCTGACAAATTCGTGATTCTTTTGCTAGGCAGGCTTGTCTAAGCGCTTCAGCGGTTGGAATGGCCCATTTTACCCAGGTAGTATGAGTACCTAATTTGGTAAAATCCCTTTGCCTGTTATCAGAGGTTTGAAATAGTCCGACGCTTTTATATCCATATTCTCGTGCCTTACCGTTAACGATATTTTGATTTCCGGTACCGTGCTGGCTTATATCGCCGTCTAAATAGCCACCAACCGAAGGCATCTTTCGATAATGTTCAGCATTTCCTGCCCTTAGAAGAGTATGTCTGCCGCCTTCGCTGAGGTTGGGCAATATGATAAATTTCCCTCGTAAGGATTCTATGGTATTTAACTTATCGTGCAATTCCTCGAAGCCATTGACAATTGTATTTGAAATTGGTGTGGTTTGAATTGTTGTGGGCTCATTAGGATCATTTGGCGTAATGGCTAATAAATGCAATATTTGATTAAGGTCGTTGATTGGATAGTCTGCATCAAGAATTAAAATAGCTTGGCAAGCAGGGGTTGAAAGGGTGATTTCTAGCCCTGGAAAGACAATTATTTGTTGATTTGCGGGATAAACTTCTCCGTTGTCATCCAGCTCATTATTGGCAGCGGTTTTGATAATAGAAAAGAAACCAAAATCATGATGATCGGTAATTGCTATTGCGGTTAATCCTACTTCTCTTGATTTTTTTATAAACTCTTCAGCATATAGTTGTCGTTGTTCCGGTGTCAAAGGTCTATCACCTTCCCAATTAATATCTCTTGGTGAGTGTACCTGAAAGTCGCATTTAAAGAAATGGGTTCCTTTATCCATGATGAAAAGGGTTATATTTAAAGAAAAAACTATCTTAGTCCGGATGGTGTATGTCATTTTAAGGGCTGACCCGATAGAATAAACAGTCTTATTCTGGAACATACGCAATCTTCGTCCATCAAAGAATACCGAGCACAAAGCCGCCAATTTTAGGGAAAATATTTTGAACTTAATACCCCCTCAGAAAAATACCGTTAAAAAACGGTATCCCATTTGGGACCTTGGATATCAATTGTGGATGTGGTACGCCTCGAGTTCATTTTCGTGAACGGTTAGCGGCGATGGAATGAAAAAAGCCCTACGATGGTAGGGCGAGGTGAAGGGTATCGCTTAAATTGAAATAGTAGGCCAGTTCTATTTGCTTGTCTTTACCTTTTTTTGGCTGAAATACTTCTTCAATTCGGTAAAGCTCATGCCTTCAGTTTCGCCAGCGATTTTCGTCCTCCGCTCCCGCATAAATTCTACGGCATCAAACTCCTTCTGCTCCTTCTTCACTGTTTTCTTAGTATTCATAATAAATAATTTCTTTGGGTGATCGAATGTCAATAGTTGGATAGCCCAGTTTCATATTGACGGAATTGTACCCCCGTATCCTTTGCACATTCACGATATGCTTAAAGTTCCAACTTACTAGAATGTCTACCCTCTGGATGGTTGCCAAGGCAATATGAAAACAGTCTACCCGGCTTGTTTTCCCTACCACCTTTTCGGCAAGATACATGTCGGCCAATTGTACCGCTTCTTCCGTCAGCTCGATTTTAGTGGCTTGTCCGGCGGATAACTCGATAAAAAGATTCCGAATCATTTCAGGGGCCTCCTGCAATTCTCCTTCGGTAATATCCGAAAGAACTACATGAAATTGCCCTAACTTAATCTTTTCGAAGAGTATCCGGGTGTCTTCCTCAAATTCAGTATCATAATACCCTCCGATGACCGAAGTATCGAGATATATACGCTGAATATGGCTTGCCATTGTTACAAATTTAATACTTTTTCTCCTGAAAAGCTAGTGCGGGTCAATGTCCTATCCCTTTCTTCTTTTTCTTTTTCTTAAGGTAAGCTTCTGTCAGTTCATAAGGTACTCCACCGCCCTCAGATTCAACAGGCTTCAATAATTCCAGTATCAGCGGAGACAACGCCTTTTGGGGTATCGGGGCAGGAGCCGAAGCCGGAGCCTGCCGGGTGGCGGATCTAACAAGTATCGCTTTTTTTCGCTCCTTCGGAGAAAGCCAAGCTGTAATATCCCGGTTTTGACGCATAGCCGCCAAAGCTTTTTGCAGGTTTCCCAGCGAGAATTTGCGGTCTATCTGACTGCCTTTGAAACGATCCTTGCCGATACTGAAGCTGATCCCTTGTAGTTCCTGGGTTTGTCCTTTATATTTATAGAGGGTGTGGATACCCTGGGCCATTAGGCGTAATTCCAGGTCTTTAAGTGTCCGGCAATGGGGCAGGCTATCTACGATGGCCTGGTAAATCTTATACCGGTTTACCTCCGATTGGCTCATTGCTTCAAGGTGGGTCAAATCTAGGTTCTTGCCTTTAGCCGGGATGAGTTTGTACTTGCGGGTCAATTGCTGAGCGACCTTTTTCCCTCGTAACCCGATCCAGCTGTCTTTTATTGGCTTTCCGTCGTTGTCTACCATGTTAGCAAGGATATGAAGGTGTAAGTGCGCCCTGTCAGTATGCTTAACGATGACATATTGGGTATTTACAATACCCAATCCTTCCAGGTATTCCCGGGCGATCTGCGTCATGGTTTCATCGGTGGGTTTCTCGCCGGGGTAGAAACTCAGGGCTGCATGAAAGCAAGCCTTTTGTTTGGAAGGCCGAAGTTCACTTTGGGCGATAAAATCCTCTGCCATCAGCTTATAATCATATCCTCTTACACCCACATAATCCAATAGCTCCGCACCCGGCTTCTTTGAAACATAACGGCCCGCATGGTAAAAAGAATGACCAGGGAATACATTACTCACCATGCTGTAGCTTATTTAGAAGGTCATGAATTTGCTGGAGGCAAGCTTGCAAAAGAAGGCGGATGCTGCCCATACCTTCCCTATTGGCGACCTTTGCCATCTGATTAAGATTATTCGCCATTCCGATTAATTGCCGGATAATATGTCGTTCTTCTTCTGTTAACCGGGATGTGACCTTGGAGGTAATGGCCGCCTGCCGAAGAAATTCTGAAATATTAATTCCGGCCTTCCCGGATTTTTGCTGAAGGATATAATGCTCCAATTTGCTAAATCGGGCTGTAATTCGAAGCTCTCTTTTGAGTTTTTTGGTGGGTCTTCCACCTTTCTTTTTTTTCAACCGCACTGTTTCCATGTCTCACTTTTTTAGGCTGTTTTTCTGCCGGCCGATAGGCCGGCCTCTTTTTGTGACCAACGGGAGCAAAAAGCGAGCGTGGTTGGAGGACTTTCTGTCCGACAACAACACCGCTCGCCCTAAAACCCGGAGAGGCTTTTAGGGCGGCGAACGGTCGAGTATCGATCCTTTCGCCGGAAATCCTAAAAAGCGCTCAAAGTCCTTATTAGGCTTCATCTGCCGCTGTTTTGCGCCTACGGCCTGGCTCCGGCTTGTCTAAACCGGCGGTCGGTGTCTTTGCCGAATCCTGGCCGAAGATCTTCGGATCAACCTGCCCATATTTGCGAAGTCCGGCCTTTAAATCCATCCACAATTGGATATTGAAATCGGCCAGTTCCATCAGTTCATCTACCGTCAACCTATGGGGATTTGATAGCCCGGCAGGTATTTTATTGTCCGGCTGCTCTTCGACGATCGACAAAATATTCGGGGCATATCCTTCCCCGATCTCCAAAGACTTGCCGATGGCAACGCTGTTGCCAAACAGCTTCACTTGCTTTCCGCTGCTCAATTGCAGGGTTCTTCTTTTTAGGTCTGCCATGTTTGTAATATTTATGGTTTTCAAAAATTTCATTCGGGACATGCCTTATCACCGGGTAACCCTTAGTTTTTTGCCGGGGAGGAAAGCCGGAGAACCGGGGAGCGAGCCGCACGGCGAGCAACCCCCACGCGCGACCTTCTTTTTTGGCAGTTCGGTATACCCTCTTCTGATTCCATCTAACATTTCTTTAACTTTTGGGGGCTTGGCGGGTGAAAATAAAAAAGCGGCCGAAAACATTCGTTTTCAGACCGCTAGGTTGGCTAATCGCCTCAGATCATCGACAAATTGGTTCGAGAATTGTCCTGCCAGGGCGACCATTTTTAAAACCCGCTCTGATAACGGGTTCCATTTTTTCTTGATCGGCCAAAGTTTTTGTGATATATTGACCCTTAGCAATTTAAGTGGTTCGAATACTGCCACCTCTTTATGGATCAAAAACTAAAAATACTTTTTGTTTGCACTATCAATAGGATGAGGAGTGCTACAGCGCAGGCAGTTTTTCAAACTGATCCGAGATTTGATGTAAGGTCCGCTGGTACCGACAAAAACGCAAATGTCGTTCTATCTGAAGACCTTTTAAATTGGGCTGACTCAATAGTTGTGATGGAAAAGCATCATAGAAATTATATCAGAGGCAAATTCCCCAAGATTTACGACATTAAGAAGATTGTATGCCTCTATATTGAGGATGAATATGAATTTATGCAACCTGAGTTAATCTCTATATTAAAAGAACGAGTGGAAAGTGCTTACAAAAAGGGGCTTCTTTCCTAAAACTTAAACTATGAAGATACTTTGGTGTTGGCGATGTCAAATGGAGGTTCCTATGCTCGAAGGTGAGGAGGCGAAAAAGTGTGGTAAACCATACAGAACGAATAAAGCCAGTTTTTGCGCAGCTTGTGGAAACAAACGAAATACAAATTCTATTTGATTGTCAATTTCTTAATGTAGAAAGTTTTTCGAGATTAGATAGAATCCGGTTCGAAAACTGTATCCGTTGTATTCCAAATTTTACGGAAAAGAGCATTGATCGTTTGCCTTTTGTAGGACACGTCGCCATCGTGGTATAGTTGGTGAAGGTTGGAGACGGCGGTGGTGGGGGACCGTCGAGTACGTCCTGTACCTGATAAAACAGGTTTCCGGATATTCATAGGGTTACGGATCAACTGCCGAAATTTAACCTTTTGACTGTGAAAGCCTTCTTTTGGCCCATTTTCTATATCTGCTTCTTATATTTACTCATATAACAACGATAACAGGCAATTAAATAGCCAACATGAAATTTATCTACCTGCTTATTTCCTCGATATTGTCAATAGGCGCACTGTCATAAAAAACAGCAAGCGTGGACACCTCCACTACCAAACAATATTCAATCACGGCGTTGCAAGAAGACTTTTCGATTTTCAGAAAGACTTTGGAAACTATCTATCCGAGCCTGTATCGCTATTCCGATTCGGTTAATATCACTGCTTATTTGGACAAGCAATTTGAACTGCTCAACAGGCCGATGGGCGAAACAGAGTTTTATAAAATCATTGCACTCAATTGTGCCCGCCTAAAGGATGAACACCTGATCGCCAAACCTTCGACCGGCTATTTTACGGAGCAGTATTTCAACAAGATCAAGGGTTTCCCTTTTACCTTCAAGATCATCAATCGCCGGCTTTATATCTTAAAGAGTGCCTTCAATCCATCTCCCATTAAACCAGGTTCGGAGCTTATTTCGATCAATGGCCGGTCAATGGAAGAGATCTTGAACCTGTTGCTCCCCGCCATCCCCGCCGATGGCTATATCCAAACGTTCAGGCTTCGTCACCTGGAAGATTACTCGACTACCCAAGAGCAGAGTCTATTTGATATGATGTATCCCTTTTTTGTGGAACAGGCGACTTCGTTTCGCCTGGAGTACATCCTTGTGGATGAACCATCCATCAAACAAACCGTGGTGGTTGATGGTTTGACGAGGGCGGCATATAAAAATTTTTATAAGGAAAGACTGGTTCTTGACACACCGCTTACGTTTAGGTATTTAAAGCCAGACGTGGCGTATTTAAAGATCAGCTCTTTTCTGGGATGGCATCGACGGATCTTCAAGCAAAATTTCGATTCATTGTATTCGGCTGTTTTTAACGAACTCAGGATTAAAAAAATACCTCATCTTATTTTAGACTTGAGAAACAATGAGGGTGGAGACAATGCCGGTGAGACACTGATCGCTTATTTATTGCAAAAACCCTATCGACACTTTGATCACCTCGAGAAGAGATATGTTGGCTTACCCGCGGTAAGTAATTATTTAGAGGACGGGAAAGACCTCTATCTGGCCGACTCTATTTTTTATAGAAACGCAATTGGCAATTATCAGATCAAGAAGGAATACTACCAAAGTTGGACACCACTTTTGCTGGAGCAACAGCCCAGGGACAATCATTTCGATGGACAATTGACCGTACTTGCCAACGGTGCTTCGGGATCGATGGCTGCCGTCGTCTGTAGTTTCCTGAAATCGAACCAGCGTGCTGTCTTTGTCGGCGAAGAAACCGGGGGAGCAATGGAAGGCCCCACTTCAAGGTCTTTTGCAAAATTGACGTTGCCCAACAGCCATATCAGCATTGCCGTGCCTTTAACCAAAACGGTTAATGCCGTAACCTATACAAAAGGAAGGGGTGTAATTCCGGATTATTGGATCGAGCCTACCATTGAAGACCTGCTTCATGGCGTGGACACAGAATTGAACTTCGCTCTAAAACTGGTTGATCAAAAATAATCAGGGTTGACCCGCCCGGGGAAAAGGAGGTGCATAGTTGACGGCACAAATCTTCTAAATTATCTGCTGAGAAGGGGCCGGTAAAGTGAAGTTTCCAAGTGCCTCGTTTTTAGCGCCCCTGCAAGGGCTCGACCCTTGGACTCGCTGAATTGTTTGTTGCATTGATCATTGCTTCTGCCAGTATCATGTATGCCTCTGTCCAGGCAGCCTTAAGTTCATTATTCCAATCAGCCCCAAGCGCCTGTTGTAATGTCCAGATCAGTGCATTTCCTACATTCGCATAGTCCTCGGTATGTACGCCGTATGCTACATGTCGCATGGCAAGCTTTTTCACCTCATAGATAATATCATCCAGCTTGTTTAGTTTGCTTATAACATAACCAAGCATCGACAGAAGCTTTTTTGATTGTTCTTCTATACTTGTATTTCGGAACATGATTTTTAAATGCGGTGCAATCTCAAAAAGGTTGTTGTAAAACTTGCTTCCTACAGTTAAGGTGTCCATAGCTGCAACCTTTGACCAGCTGCTTTGTACAAGCTCGATTTGTCTTGTTGTCATAAATATTCGTATTGGTTTAACTAATGATTTCAAGGGGGTAAAAGTGGCAAATTTTAACAGGGAGAAAATGCCTGATTAGGCAGAGGGGTTAAAATGATGGTAACAGGAGGAAATGAATGAGAATTTGCCATAGGGACCTTCGACCCCGCAGAATCTCATAGAGAATGCCATTAAGCACCGATGGGGCAGCTTCGAATTGCTCTTTACATACGGTATGCGAACAACTCGTCGAACACGATGAAATTATAACCTTTAAGTTTGTTCTGTCCGTTAAATAATATCAATCGGCTGGTGAATGGAAAGAAGAGCAGCTGATACAGGAACATCATTAATGAGCCCGGGAAAATTGTCTATATCGAATTTTACCTTGATCGAATTTTTAATACGAGACGACTCTACAGGCTCATCCCATCTATTTTGCCGCCCGGCCTCTTCTTCTTTTTTATAATGTCGTAAATCACGGCTACCGGGGTCCAACGTCAGACGGGCCAGAAGATAACTAATTGTAGATTCGGCTCCCTGATTCAGGTTTACACTGTATTCTTCCAGACCGTCATAACACCCACCGGTACGTGGATTATAAATGATCTGATGCAGATGATTATTGCCTAAGAACCAATCAAAGGCTGTCTTCATTTTATTTCCATACTCTTCCTCTTTAAATACAGTATAGAATTGCTTTAATGCGAGGATGGTATAGGCTACATCAATAGGCTGTTCACCACCGGTGGCCATTGAATCGAGCACCCGATCTCTATATAACCAACCTTTATTTGAGATTACTTTTATGCTATTTTTTAAAAATATCTTAGCCAAAAGAAAATCAAAGGACGACCTCGAAATTTCCTTATATATAGGATCGTCGGTCGCAAGCCATGCACACAATAAAGCTTCAGGCAAAAGGCTGTTTGCATAGGTAATGTAACTTTCGAACCATCGCCACTCGCTGCTTGTCTCGTGGTGATACATTTGGGCCAGCCGATTTGCAAGCTCTTTTATTAGTGATGAAATATGAATAGATCTATTCCCGGCGTTATAATAATACAAACCCTTTACTGCAAATGCCATTGCCCTTGTTGAATAAATCCTGTTTATATTAGGCAAAGCGGCCTGCATGATTGATTCTGCATCACGTACAAGCGCCTCAGGTAATATATCTTTTATAAAAAGAAAATAACCAAGCGCCCAAATAGCCCTTCCATTGGAATCTTCAAGATTGGTGGAATTATTCTGTTTTGTAAACTCCTTCTTTTCGTTTACATAGTTCAGAAAGTTGCCGCTATCCTGCTGGCAGTATTTAATAAATCGAAGATAGATAGTTATATACTTCAAATCATTTTCATCCCTGGTCAACTCAAAATGCCGGCACATTGCAATTAATGCACGTGCATTGTCATCTAATGTATACCCGGAGTCAATATCGGGATTGTTCAATTTGGAGAACTGTATTATCCCGACATCCGTTGTCATTTTTTTTATATAACTCATGTTGATGGCAGGTAAATTATACCGCAACTGAATTTCTCCCTCGCATATTTTTTCAAACAACATGACATGGGCAATCGCAGAATTCTCCCAGGCTGTTGAGGCCATACGGTGCAACCCGTTTGAGCCAATGCTCCTTCTCAATTCTTCATTTTTCAATAAACTCGATATTACCTGACCTAGTTGCTGTGAGTTCTCGAAATCAAAAATAATCCCGGCATCACCCTTTAATACTTCACGCGCATGAGGGATTGGGGTAGAAATGACCGGGCACCCACAACTGATGGCATAAGAAAACGTCCCACTCACGGCCTGGTTGGGATCTTTGGAAGTAAACAGGTAAATATCCGTGAGCTGTAAATATTCCAACAAATCTGAAAGAGGTAAAAAATGATTAATAAACCGCACATGAGATTGCAACTTCAACTCCATAACCATACCTTCCAGCATGTTTCTGTATTTTTCTCCTTCCTGTTTTATTACGGATGGGTGTGTTTTGCCAATGATAAGGAATAGTACTTCGGGGTTTAATTCCAATACTGCAGGCAATGCCTTCAAAGTGGTTTCTATATTTTTCCCTGAGCTTAACAATCCAAATGTGGAAAGAACTTTTTTGCCTTGCAGTTGATACTTTTCTTTCAGGACCTGTTTGTCTATATGCGGAACTAAGTGTGTACCATGGGAGATAACTGTAATTTTATTGTTCTGTGCCTCATAATCCTTAATCAGAATGTCCGCCGAAGAAGCTGTCATGACGATAATAGAATCAGCGAGATTGCATATGTTTTTTACATTTTTCTTCAGTAACTCATTGGGGTGCGGCAGCACAGTATGAAAGGCAATAATAACAGGCTTGGTCAGTATATTCATGAATTGTATAAATTCCGCTTCCTTTTTATCAAAGAGCCCAAATTCATGCTGAATCAGTACTATCCGAATAGCTGAATTGGCATTGATTTTTTTTGCCAGGCTGGTAAACCCACCCGGCTGATCAACATCCAGCATATATTTTATTTCATCGGTATAGATATGTTTTTCAATCGCCGACTCCAGAGGACATACTGTTAAAGTAAATGAATTGCTAAATTGATTATCAAGCGCTTTTAGCAAATCCTGTGAATAAGTGGCAATACCACATTCCCTGGGTGGATAAGTGGTAATGAATAAAATTTCCGGCAACGTATTCTTCCTGGGATGTATTTTATTTGTCATGATCGTTTTTATTAAGTATTAATTCTTCAATTAATGCAGAAATGCTGACAGAGGCGCATGCAATTTGTTCGTCGGCCGCGCCATAATATATGTATAGCGTATCTTCGGATAGAATGGCACCGGTGGGAAAGCAGACATTGTCCACTTCTCCCCTCAATTCCCAATCATATTCCGGCTTAAACAAGGCATATGGAAGGCGAGCAATTTCTTTTTGGGGGTTTTGAAGATCAAGCAAAGCCGCACAGGCAGAATAAACATATCCTTTTATGGTGTCGTGTACACCATGATAAATCAATAGCCACCCTTGCTCGGTTTCGATAGGAGGGCACCCTCCTCCTATATAGCTCACTTCATGCTGATACTTTGGTGAAAGCAATATACTTTCACCAAAACGAAGAAAATAGTTCATCCAGAACTCATTAGTAAGCTCGTTCAAATCATTTACGGCGACGATTTGGATATCGGGACGCACACGATGAAGAAAACACAATTTGCCGTTGATCCTCCTGGGAAAGAAAATCACATTCTTATCCCAAATAAATGTTTCCTTCTCCTTATCTTCATGGATTCCGCCATGAATATTATACCGAAGGTATTTTTTATCAATAGCACCTTTCGATTCGGCCAGTTGGCTAAACTCACTGTAACCCATCCTAGGCACTATCAGCCCTACCTTGTCAAAATCCTTTAGATTTTTTGATACAGCCAAAGCTCCCAATGCATTTACTCCGTCATAGGCAGTGTAGGTGAGATAGTACAGATCCCCGATCTTTGTAATCCTGGGGTCCTCTATCCCATGCGATTCATAGCCAAACTCACGGAAAAGAACAGGTCTGGTTGATCGTTCTTCAACTATTAAAGGCTGTTTTAATTTGCAATACCCGACACTGGAGTAATTGCCTTTCCCAACCGCCCTATAAAATAGATGAATACCGTCCTCGTCAGCTATTACCGCCGGGTTTAATACACCTTCGCTCTCAAATTCCAAGGCGGTTTTTTTTAATACAACCCCTTCTTTTTTAACTTTAATCATATCTTAAAATGGTAAGAATTTTCTCTTTAAATAGGTTTCCGGTTCCTGCCGGAAAATTGCATTATTACGGCAGGATTCAAATAGTGATTCAATATGCCCTGTAAAAAGCGTTTCTGAAGAGGATAATCAGCACTCCTTTCGTTGATTAGCTGGAACTCCTCTTTAATAAGGGGAAGACTAAAAACCACCAGCGCGACATACTGGTGGTTAAAACAGACACTAATGAAGTTTATTTAAATGGTAGAACCCTGTCAAGGGCATGTATTACGCCGTTGGATGCTTCCAAATCCCGGCCCTGAATTCGTGCACCGTCGATATCGACATGGCCATCAGCCACTTTTACGGCAAGCTCTTTTTCTCCAAGGGTCTTTAATTTCTTCCCATGTGTGAGGTCTTTGAATGCCGTCTTTCCTTTTACGACATAATTATTCATTATGCCTGCCAACTTTGCTTTGTTCTCAGGTTTTAGCAACTCCTGCCATTCACCTGTGTGTAATTTGCCAAATGCAATGTCTGTCGGAGCAAAGACGGTATAAGGCCCTCCTTTGCTTAAAAGTTCTTCCAGACCCGCCGCCCTCATGCCTTTCCCAACAGAAACCAGATTTTTTTCTGAGGTAACAACTTCCACAATGTTTGACATTTTGTTTTATTTATCTGCAGATAGAATAACCTGCATTCCTGTAATGTAGTTCTATTCCGGGACTATCCTCTTTTTATTTTCGAGATTAGGGGGATAAATCACGTATGGTTGATAAGTTTAACAATTCTATATTCCACACCGTTGGCTTAATCAGCTAGATATTTATGGGTCAGCACCATTCGGCAAGTTTGGGCAGCGAAATACAGCGAAAGCTTTCAGTTTGGGTTCGAACTGAGGGCTTTTTAGTTCGAGAGATTAAAGTTAAAACAACTATGGAGCTACTAACTCATTAAAAGAAATCGAAAATGGTTCCCCATACATTTTTTGGTAATCTTTAAGGAAGTGTTCATATGCATTCTTTGCTAGCGAATGCCTGCCTATATAAGCAAGGCTTTTACATTTAATACGAAGGGCGTCTTCGTTGACGGTATCAAAATGAAAAATCGCATTTGAAATTCTTACCATAAGATCAATGTCCTTTTCCGGATCCAACAGTCTGCTCAAATGAACGAGCTCGTCAATGACTTTGTTGGAAATATCGGATCTTATATTCTCAAGCCAATCATATTCTACATGGTTTTAAAAACTACCCCTACTAATGATAGTAAAGATCTTCTTTGTTTTTTGATAAATATCCTTTTGCTCATTTGATACAGTCTCAAAGAACTCAATTAAATCCACCGAAATCTCATAAGGGGCGTATTCCATTTTCCATTTACCTGAACTCTTTATGATAGTACATTTGAGTTATGATTATTAAGAAAGAGGGAAAACTCATCTGTGGAGGAAGTTCTTTAATCACTAATCATCATGCAGCAGACAGAACATTACAGTTTAATTTCGTCATGTGACTGCGCTATACTGTTCAATTCCATTTTTTTTGTTTAAATTTCAGATTATTGATTAAACCTATTTTAAGATGAAACGGGTTATTATTCTAATTTTTTTATCGGCATGTGAATTGTTCACTTTCGGGCAGAATCACTTGATCTTAAGTGATAAAAGAACAGGATTGAAATTATCCGTTATAAATAAAGATTATCCGTTATTAAAATTGCTTTTACCAAATCAACCTGATACAGAAAGAGGAATTGAAATTGAATTTCCCGAACATGTAACTGGGTTAAACCGGCAAAATCGTACGAGTCAACATTTGTATCTGGTTTCTCTCGGCAAAATGAATAAAAGAACCGCACCTGTTTGGAAAATAAGTCATAACGCGCTTACCTATGAATCAATATTCAATGATGGCATGAAATTAATTGCTAAGGTTACACTTGATACTACCGGTCTTGAATATAGTTATACATTTACCAATCAGACAAATACAGTTTATGAACATTTGCAGGCTGTTACTTGTGTCAAGCTTTATTCCGAATTCTCCGATACACTATTGGAAAGATTTTATATTCATGATAAAAACGGCTTTGAGTTGTTAGCTGCTGAAACACCTGAAAGGCTGACTATGCCATTAAACAAATGGTTACCCTGCCGTTATCTGGTTTCATATACTTGGCCTATACCCAATACCAGAGTTCAAAAAGATGAGGATGGAATAACCAGATATTACAAGTCTACTAAAGCTGACAAGCCATTCATCGCCACTCTATCTCACGATAAGAAATGGGTAGCTGCCACCTATACTGCCCAGACAGGAAATATGTGGAGCAACCCTGAACGGTCGTGTCAGCATGCTGATCCCGAGATGACCATAGCTCCGCATGAGACGAAAATGCTTACATTAAAAACTTTCGTTTATAAAGGCCCCTTAGACAAGATTTTAAAATACATAACAAATTAGAGAACGGATACACTCAACAATAGGTGCTAGCCCGGATGGATACCATAAGTCAAATATTTGTCCCCAAAAATAAACCATCCCGTGTAGCGACGCAGGGGTGATGGTGACAAAGATGGGGGGATTGCGCCCTCGCAGGGACTTAAAACAGCAGGAGGACACCGATTTTGCGCCTTTCGTCAAAATCTCCCATGAGTCTACCCCGATCTTTTTATCTTTTTCCCATGAAACCAACCCATCTTATCTATATCCTTGCATTGATCAAGCTACTCTTGCCCTTCTTCCTTCAGAGCCCTGCCTGGGACCCTCACCGCGATGAATTCCTTTACCTTTCGGAGGCGCGTCACATGGCCTGGGGCTACATGGAGGCGCCGCCTCTCCTCTCGGTCTTCGCCTGGCTGACGAACCTGTTGAGCGGCGCGACATGGGCGATCAGGATTTGGCCTTCTCTGGCGGGGGCTCTAACCTACGTCCTCGTAGGCCGGCTGGTGCTCCACCTGGGCGGCCGTTGGTTCGCCCTGGTTCTGGCCTGGATGCCCTTCGTGGCGGGCGCCTGGCTCAGAATGCATTTTCTCTTCCAGCCGAATTTCCTTGATATATTCTGTTGGACGGCGATGGCTTATGGACTGATCCGATTTCAGCAGACTGGAAAGCCCATGCACCTCTACGCCGCGGGCATCAGCTTTGGCCTTGGCATGCTCAGTAAATACACGATGGCCTTTTACGCCACCGGTCTGCTGGCCGGCCTTCTCCTCGTCTGGGACAAAAAGGTCCTCACCAACCGCCATTTCTATTATGCCATCGGCCTGGGCTTCCTGCTTTTCCTACCGAACCTCCTATGGGAAGCCCGCCACGGTTTTCCGGTGGTCTACCATATGAAGGCCCTCCAGGATAACCAGCTCCAGTACCTGAGTCCCTGGACTTTCCTGACGGACCAGCTGCTGTATAATGTGGCCACCCTCTTTACCTGGGTGACCGGCCTCATATGGGTGGCGCGCACCAAACAATACCGTTTTATAGTCTGGGCGTTCTTTGTGACACTCGCACTCCTGATGTTGGGCCACGGGAAAAGCTATTACTCGCAAGGGGCCTACCCGGTCCTGTTTGCATTCGGCGCTCCCCGGCTGGAAGCCTGGGCGAACAAATGGTGGAGAATAGCTATGCTCGCCTTCAGCCTCTTTATAGGCATTCGCCTGGTGCCCATCCTCCTCCCTTTCAAGTCCCCGGCTCCTCTGGCCGAATACTATGTCAATCATCCCCTGGCCCGTAAAGTAGGGGCGCTCCGCTGGGGGGACCTCCAGGATCATTCCTTGCCACAGGACTTTGCGGATATGTTGTCCTGGGAGGAGATGGCCCAAAAGGTGGCCAGGGCCTATGCATCTCTCGACAGTACGGAAAAGGCCCACACGCTCTTGTTCTGCGACAATTACGGTGAGGCAGGGGCCATGAACTATTATGGGACAAAGTACCACTTGCCACCGGCATATAGCGATAATGCCAGCTTCCTCTACTGGATGCCCCAGGACTACGACCGATTTGACGTACTTCTGCTCGTCACGGACGATCAGCAGGAGATGCAGCACCGGTTTATCAAAGAGTTTAAAGAAGTCCGGCTGGTGGATAGCATCGCGAACCCTTACGCGATCGAGAACGGCTCGCTGATCATCCTGATGAAGGGGCCAAGCGAAGCGTTCCGGCAAGCCTTTAGGGATAAAATCGACGGAGACAAGCTGAAGACCACCGCGCATGGAGCCGTCCAGACACTAAAACCCAACCCCCTGGACAAAGGCGGCGCCTTGCACTAAATCCTGCTTCTCTAATTCCAGTTTGTAAGCAGGCTTGATGAGGCTCATTAGTGCTGCTTTCTATCTTCAAAGCTTTTAAATGTCATTACGGTTGTTGCCGCCAAATGACCACTTAGCAGATGGGATTGTTCAGCATAAAGCTTCATATGGTCATATAGCCGGGTAATGCTATCATTGTTTTCACCCCGGCGAAGGTCAAAGAGGATATTCCAAATTCTATGTGATAGCTCGTTCAACCATTTAAATGCTTCGACTTTTATGGAGTCGGATTGCTGGCCCTCTGACCATATTGCGCGGCCAGTTATGGTGAAATTAAAGAGCAGCATTTCCATAAACACTATTTTATCAGATATAGCAAGTGCAGAAAGCTCGTTGAAAATATCTTGAAAATCTTTATGTGTTTTATTCATAGTCGAGTTGATCGGAGGGTTTTCAATCGTTCATGGACAATATATTTTCGGATAGATGCCTGTCTCATGCTGTTAATTCACCTTTGCGGGTTTGTATACCTCCTTTAACTTCATCATCATCTGTAAAACTGCGTTATTGAAGTCGTCGGAGGAAGTATTCTTATCCCAATTTTTTAGCTCCTGCACCATAAAGGGCAGATAGATGAAACCGTTTTTGAGGTTGTCCTGCAAAATACCGACTGCCCTGGTACTGTCTCCTATTTTGTCAGCTACAATGACCTCGCCCGCTCTTACAAGGTGCTCGTAGAGGCTCATCAGCCAGGTAGTATAGGCTTGTTTTTTCATTTCTTCTTTTATGGGCTCATATAGGTAAGCCGTTTCAGTAATGAGTGAGGAGGGAAGGCTGTCAATAGCGGGGTTGGCAAAAGAGTGTCCGAATTCGTGCGCCGCCAGTGCTCTGATTTTCACAGGGTCATCAAAGCCCATATCGAGGTGGTCGCTATCAAATGATTGGAAGGTAAAAGACCCAAAGGCGTTATAAATTTTTCGGGTGGATTGGTTCATAGTGCCAAAGCCCATAGTCGTAAAAAGGTTGAGACTTGGAACGAGGGTATACTCGCTGAATTGTTTGCGGTAGTATTGCTCCATGACTGGCAGGAAGTCGCCATGCGGAACGTTTTTTACAACTGAAGCGAGGGAGAGATCATAATATGGTTTGTATTTGGTCAAATATGCATCCAGGTCTATCCGCCGGGAGAAGGAATTTAAAGCGTCAAGGAAAGCGGTTGCTTTTTGCGTGGCTTCAGCCATGTCTCCCCCAGGTGAAAAACGAGCGATCTGTCGTTGGTCAGTAGTGCCATTGATCCGGGCAAACGGGACTTCGTCTACCTGCAATAAAAAGCCGACAAAGAAATCGTAGAAATAGCCCTCTGTTTCCATTTTTCGGTAGATATTCATTATGCGGCAGGTGTCAAAAGCCTTGTATTTTTCATAATTTCTCGGCACCATGGCATACCATTGTGCCGAAACAGCCCTTTTGCCATCGAATACCATCGTATCTTTTTTTCTGAGTATATCCGGGCCATCGTCCAGCACCATCATCAGGCCAAATAATTCAATATTTCGAAGGGTTTTTACCTGCACTGTTTTCGATGGTACTGTTTTGTACCTTATCTCAAAACCGCCTGCTGCTGTTTTGCCACTTACGGTAATGGTGTATTGGCCGGATGAAGACGCTATCAGGTGATATTCCGCAGTGTCACTTGTTCCGGTGACTTTTTTTTGCCAGACTGTCATACCCTTATGTGAAACAGACAGCAGAATATCACCGCTGGTGGCAGTCAGGGAATATTTCATAAATAAAATATCGTCTTTGACTAAGTCAACCGTGTGCCTTTCCTTTCCATTGAAATAGGCAAAAGAAGCGGTGAATTTACCGGGCAGGTCGTTGCTTTTCCAATTCCTGGCTGTAGGGGCACAGGAAGCCAGCAGGGTTCCCGCAAGTATGCTGATAACAACAAAACGCATAATTATTGATTAAGTATACAATGATAAAGAGACGGTCAGGAATAGTACTTGTATAAAATTGCTGTTTTTTTACAGCTTCCGGTAAACACTGGGCGATACACCGAAATACTTCTTAAAGCTGTTGGTGTAGTGGCTGTGGTCATGGAACCCAAACGTATGGGCTATGTCAGCTACCGGCCAGCCTTCCAGCAGCAGTTTTTTTGTTTTAGAGAGCTTATAGAGCATGATGTATGCTTGTGGAGAAATGCCTTTAGCCTGTTTAAAAGAACGAATAAAATGGTACTTGCTCATCCTGAATCGGCTTCCCAGCCAGGCTGTGTCGATGGGTTTATCCGCACAGGTTTCAATGATCGCATCTATTTTGTCAAAATAGCGTTCCAAACTGTTCCCATCAAACGGGGTGGTAGCGTAACGGGTCAACTGTATCAACGGGTTTTCCCAGGCGATGGGTTCATGATGGTCCCGGTTAAACAGGGATTGGAGACTGGCAAATAACTGCTGGTCGTCAATTATACGGTCAAGTGCCAATACTTTTTTGTCCTGGTTGAAGTAAGCGAGCACATCGGGATTAACATAGATCGTCTTGTAACTATATCCGGCTTCACTTAATGCATAATTCCGATGCACTTCACCCGCCTGGGTGATGCTGATGGTCCCGGCCGGTGCAATAAATTCCTGCCGCGTATTATGTAATAATTCAGTGCCGTTGGTAATCAGCGAAACACAAAAGTAGTCATGAAAATGAAAGGGAAAATAATGGTGTTCGTTTTCTGAAGAAAACAACTCAATATTGTCCAATATCCCCAACCTGGTAAAATCGAAGGAGTGCATAGTTTGAAGTTACTCGATCCTATATGTATTTCAACGTTTTGGTTCAGAAAAATTACATACTTAGGATTTATTGTGTTAAAACCCCTTTTGCTGGCACTGGTTAATAAAAAGTTTACTTGGGTTGTCTGCCATACCAATTCATCATTTGCCGTCTTATTATTTCTTCGGTTGTACACCCAACAAAAAACAGGCAGTAAATACAAGACGAAACGTCCATTGATTTTTATTTTAAAAGCAAATTTCCGGGTAGCTAAGATTTTCGTTGGTATATTTACCGGCCATTTTATAATAATACTTCGCAATTTTAGATTACCGATGCTGCCAAAGGAGCAAACATATGACGAAAGGGAGTTGTTTGCCCTGATCTCCCGGAGCAATGAACAGGCGTTTGCCGAGATTTATCTCAGGTATGCTGACAAACTATACTTGCATGTCGCTAAATTGTTAAAGGAAGACAGCTGGGCTGAAGAAATTGTACAGGAGGTCTTTGTAAAGCTCTGGCAGGTGCGCGATACGCTGGGTGGAATAGCGAATCCCTCAGCCTATCTGTACCGGATTGCCGGAAACCGTACGCTGGATTATCTGAAACATCGTGCAGTAGAAGTAAAAACGCAATATCAGATATTTCTGTTTGCGGAACCTTCAGCAAGGAACGATACGCAGGAGCAGCTGGATTTCCGTATCAGCGAGAGCCTGTTTAAACAGGCCGTAAAGGACCTGACTGCGCAGAAACAACTCATCTTTAAGCTAAAACATGAAGACGGGCAGAGTTACGAGGAGATTGCCCGGCAACTGCAGCTTTCCAAAAATACTGTCCGTAATCATCTGGCCGAGGCACTTTTCACTATACGTGCTTACCTGTTAAAAAAAGGTATTTTCCTGCTCATTTTCCTGCACTGCTGGAAGGGACTCTAAAAATAATTATTAAAAACTGCTGGTACTTTTATTTTGCCCGGTCGTCTTACTCCGTGGAACGGTTCATTATATGAAAAAATCATGAATAATCATCAGGATCATCTACACGAATTATGGAGAAAGTTTGCTGATAATCAAGCTTCTGTGCAAGAAATTGACGAGCTGTTCCAACTCCTGGAAAATGCCGATAATGACGAATTAAGCCAATCTTTTTTGCGACAATATTTTGCCGGACCAATAGCCGGGGAGGCATTGGGGGATGAATATTGGTTGAGCAAATTAGACGGGATAATGCATGCTGCGAGGACGGCCCCGAAGGCAACAGTACCCATCCACCGCAGACATTTTTGGAGCCGTGGAATTATCCGTTATGCAGCCGCGGTCATTATATTATTTGGAATGGGTGCTTACCTCTATACTACTCTGACAAAGAACCACGCTGCGGCCCCCACCACCACGTTAAAACCGGATATTGTCAAAAATGATGTACTTCCGGGCAGACAGGGGGCTATCCTTACTCTTTCTGACGGCAAAACCGTTGTATTGGACAGTTTGGGCAATGGAATAGTAGCCAATCAAGCCGGAACGCAGGTGCTATTAGAAAATGGGAACCTCACGTATAATGCGTCAAATGCAGGCGAGGTAAGTTTTAATACCATGTCTACTCCCAAAGGCAGACAGTTCTTATTGTTATTACCTGACGGAACAAAAGCCTGGCTCAATGCGGCTTCAAGCATTACATACCCCACCGCATTTATTGGCCGGGAACGAAACGTAAAAATAACGGGTGAGGCATATTTCGAAGTAG
The DNA here is from genome assembly GCA_017307755.1 of Chitinophagaceae bacterium. Lineage (GTDB taxonomy): Bacteria > Bacteroidota > Bacteroidia > Chitinophagales > Chitinophagaceae > Puia. The sequence continues at coordinate 22,315 of JAFKGQ010000022.1, forward strand.
TGAAGAACCCAAGGCAGCCATTCAAAGTAAAAATTAATGATGCTGCAGAGATCGATGTCTTAGGCACTCATTTTAATGTAAATGCATATGCGAATGAAGCCAGTATCAAAACAACGCTGCTGGAAGGATCTGTGCGTATCAACGCCTCCAAACGTCAGCAAACGATGGTACCCGGGCAGCAAGCGCAAATAAAACAGGACGGCAACATAACAACGATAAATGCGGTTGATATAGCGCAGACAATGGCCTGGAAGGATGGTGTCTTCAACTTTGACGGTGCAAGCCTTAAAGAAGTGATGAACCAACTGGAGCGTTGGTACGATATCGATGTTGTTTATGAAAAGAATATTCCTGATATCGGGTTTTTCGGAAAAATCAGCAGAAAAGCCAGTTTATCCAGCGTACTTAAAGGTTTAGCCGATGCCAAAGTAAATTTTCGTATAGAAGAAGGAAGACGCCTTATTGTAACACCCTAAAAAAAACGCTTCATGAGTCCCTGACCCTAACTACGTTGGCTTATAATAAAAACCGGAAGTGGTTGCACACTCCCGGCGAAGATTTTAGGCTGACCCAAAAGTACAATCATTTCAGACGACCGCCAATTTCATCAACCCAAAACTTTTGCAAAAGTATGAAAAATACTCTTTGTCGCCGTCCTGTCGTTGCCCGGGTCTTCCATCACCGGCAACGGCTGCTTCGGGGCATAACCAAAACGTTGTTAGTAATGAAGCTAACGATCTTGTTCCTCACGATTGCTTTTCTCAACGTAAGCGCTAAAGGAGTCTCTCAGACTGTCACCATTTCCGGTAAGGACATACCCCTCAAAAAGGTGTTTTCCCTGATCGAACAACAAACAGGCTTTGTCGTCTTCGGCCCTGCCTATCTATTTGAAAATACTAAACATATTTCTCTCAATGTTTATGACAGGCCCCTGGCGGATGTGCTGGAAATTGCCCTGAAGGGCCAATCGTTGAATTTCCGTATTGATAATGCGGGTAAAACGATCTTTCTTTCTCCTGCCCCTGCCGTTGTTGCGTCTTCTAACCAACAACGCAAGGAGGAACTTGCTCCGCCGGCAATCGTCTCCGGTGTCATCCGCAGCCCCTCCGGTGAGCCGATCTCCGATGTTTCTATCCGTGTCAAGGGGTCCGGCTCCGGCACTTCAACCAATTTACAGGGAGCATTTTCGCTTGGCAATCTGCCGGATAACACGGTGCTCCAGATCTCCAGTATAGGCTTTGAGCCCATCGAAGTCGGCATTCGCCATAGCTCCGCCGGCTATACCGCCTATGCTTTGAATAAAGCGCAATCAGCACTCATTAAGGTCACTAATGGGGAAACGGTATTTGTAAACATAACTTTGGCGCTGAGCACTTCTAAACTGGATGAGGTGCAGGTGATTGCCTACGGCACTCAAAAAACAAAATACATCACCAATGCGGTATCGTCCGTAAAAGGAAAGGAAATTGCCAATGTCCCCGTTGCAAGCGTAGATGCGCTGTTACAGGGGAGGACCGCAGGGGTACAGGTAGTACAAAATTCCGGTTCGCCCGGTGGGGCCGTGACAGTAAGGGTAAGAGGGACCACCTCTATCAATGCGGGCAACAGCCCATTATATGTGATAGATGGCGTGCCGACGGAGTCGGGAGATCAATCCCCCCTCTCCCTGGGTACAACCACCAACAGCATCGCATCTATTAATCCAAATGATATTGAGTCAATGGAGGTATTAAAGGACGCAAGCGCCTCCTCCCTGTACGGGTCAAGAGCTGCCAATGGCGTGGTATTGATAACCACCAAACGCGGAAAAAACGGCCCGCCATCTGTCACTCTGAATCATTATAGGGGCATTCAAAAAGATATTGTCAGCAAACGCCCTCAAAAGCTAAACAATCTCCAATATATCGAATTGATTGAAGAGCAAAGGGCCAATGCGCTCAGCAGCGGAGTGACATCACTGTATGCATTTGTGATACCTGATAGCTCGACTAATATTAATACAGATTGGTTAGGGGCCGTATTGAGGTCCGCACCCATCAGCGATTATGATCTGTCTATCCGCGGAGGAAATGAAAAACTTCGCTACGCCCTGAGCGGCGGCTATTTTGACCAGGATGGAGTGGTGATCAATACAAATTTTAAACGCTATAATCTGCGTATCAACACTGATTATGAAGCGACTCCCAGGTTGAAGATCGGAAATAGTTTGTCACTTTCCCGTTCTACTTTTCAAAGACTGCCGGGAGAAGATAATGGCCGTTCTGTGATCAGGGTGTCAGTATATAAAGCCGTTGTATTACCCATTTATAACGGGGATGGAAGTTATTATGTCGGCGATCCAGCAAGCTATGCCAACCCTGTTATGGTGGCTAATAAGGATAAAATGGCCACAGGCATTAACAGTGTCATCGGGAATGTATATGGTGAGTACCGGCTGTTGAAAGGATTAAATTTCCGCACCTCCTGGGGCATTGATTTCAGCGGGCTAAAAGATGATTATTATCAGTCGGCAACAAATTTAAGCCTGGCTTCAGGCGCCGCCAATTACGCTCAGCGGTTGACGACCATCAATGAAAATACGCTGCAGTATAAATTGAACGTAAGGGATGCTCATCATATTAATGCGTTATTGGGCTACAGTATTCAGCAAAGACGGACAGAAACCATGTCGGAAAGCGCCATGAATTATAGCACCGGCAGCATCACTACTTTAAACGCCGCAGGCACCTTAACGGGAGCCTCCTCCTACAAGAGCGCCAGTGGCATTGAATCCATGTTTTCCCGTATCGGATACGACTATAATAATAAATACCTGGTGGAGCTCAGTTTAAGAAATGACGGCTCTTCAAAATTCGGAAAGAATAACAAATACGCCCTTTTCCCTGCAGCATCCGTAGGATGGCGTTTGTCTGATGAGGCATTCCTTAAAAACGTGAGAATACTCAGTGACCTGAAGATCAGGGCAAGCATTGGCAAAACAGGAAATGACAACATAGGCGACTTCAGATCGCAGGGGGTGTATACATCCAATAACAATTATAATGGATATCCGGGTGTGGCGCCAAGTGATCTGCCAAACGCGGATCTGAAATGGGAAACTACCACACAATACAATGCAGGAATAGATGCCTCTTTTTTTAACGAACGATTGACGGTTTCTGTAGATGCCTATATTAAAAAAACAAAAGACCTATTGTTGAATGTAGTGTTGCCTTCTTCCGCTGGTATAAAGAATACCTTGCAAAACGTAGGCAGCACGGAGAATAAGGGTATTGAATTGAATATAAACTCAACCAATATCTCTTCGCGTCGATTGAAGTGGACTACCAATTTCAATATCTCCTTTAATAAGAATGTGATCACGGGTCTTGCAGGCGGAGGACAGGAAATAATTTTAAGCAATGGCACTACGGGACAGGGTGGTAGCAACCCCCTTTCCATATTGAAAGTAGGAGATGCAGTCGGGTCGTTTTATGGCTGGCATACCACAGGGGTATATGCCTACTCTACTGATAATAAAAAGGGCGTCCGCGATCTAAGCAGCACTGGCTACTTGTTCAGAGGCGGAGATGAGATCTTTCAGGATAGAAATGGAGACAATATCATTGACAATAATGATAGGGACATCATCGGCAAGGCACTCCCAAAATTCACAGGTGGCTTTAGCAATAACTTCTCTTATAAAGGGTTTGAATTAAATGTCTTTACACAGTTCTCTTACGGCAATCAGATATATAATGCCACCAGGGCTATGGTAGAAAATATGTACCAGTTTGCAGCGGCGGGCAAAAGAGTATTGTACCGGTGGCGGAAAGAAGGGGATATTACAGACGTGCCAAGAGCAGACCATGGCGATCCCGGTAATAACAGACGTGCTTCTGAAAGATGGATAGAGGATGGATCCTACCTGCGCATCAAGACGGTGACTGTTGGCTACAACCTGCCGGTGATGCTTACGAAGAAAATGAACATACGGAGCCTCCGGTTTTATGCGACAGCCCAGAATTTGTTGACGTTAACCAGTTACACTGGCTGGGATCCTGAAGTTTCCGCATTTGGCGCCTCGGTCACCGACGTGGGCATTGATTATGGAAATTACCCCCAGTACAGGACATTTACGATTGGCGCCACTTTGGGCTTATAACAGACCATTCATCACAAAAAAGAGATTTATGAAACGCGGCATAACTTATATATTAATTATCATCTTAGTACCAGGTGCATTATCCTCCTGTAAGAAGGTCATTGATCTGACACCCGAAAGTGCGATTACGGCAGCGGGCTCTCTGACAAATGCGGATGCTGCACAGGCGGCTATTATCGGCTGCTATGATGGCTTGCAGCTTTTACCACGCACTTTATTGCAGTGGGGCGAGGGAAGATCGGATGTGTACGGTCCCAGCGATCTTTCCGTAGTGGAACAGCTGCAGTTGATCAACGGGAATGTGAATTCGAATAACTCGCTGTGTGCCTGGGGCGATGTATATACCACCATAAACAGAGTAAACAATGTATTGAAATATGTGCCGGCTATACCTGCTTTTGCGACAAAGGAAAGTATCATGGGCGAAGCTTATTTTTTAAGGGCTTTGTTATATTTCTATCTGGTAAGGACGTTTGAAAATGTACCGCTTATAACAGACCCTTATTATTCCACTTCCCAGGATTATTTTCCAAAACAGGCAACGCCGGCCGCCGTTTATGCACAGGTGCTGTCCGATCTCCTGGCGGCTGAAACCCGGGTGCCGGATACTTATCCCGCATTGATAGATACAAAGGGCAGGGCAACCAAAGGCGCGGTGAGGGCTGTATTGGCGGACTACTATATGTGGAAGAAGATGTACCAGAATGCGCTGGATATTACTGATAAAATCGTCGCGGGCAGTCCTGCCAATTATACGTTGGTAGCAGGCGCTAACTACGGCACGATCTTCTTAACCAAAAATACCACCGAATCAATCTTTGAACTGCAATTCAGTAATGGCACTAATGAAAATGGGAATACTATCGTTGGATTTTTCCTGCCGGTGGGTCAAACCTCACCCACTGCTTATCCTGGTGGTAACTGGCTGGTATGCCCGTCACAGAAATTGAAAGATGCTTTTGAAGCCGGAGATTTACGAAAAAATGCGACCTACCTGAATACGGGAAGCCCTTCTGCTCCCTGGAGAGACGTAAATAAAGATTATGCGGCTAAATATCTGGGCACTATAGTTGGCAGCCAACGGTTCAATGATTGTAATTATATTCTGTACAGACTGGCGGATATTATTTTGCTTCGGGCAGAGGCCTATAATGAACTGACGCAAACCGGTGATGCCGTGACTGAACTCAATAAAATAAGAACAAGAGCAGGACTGAGTGCATCCACTGCTGCTACGCAGGACGATATACGAATGGCTATAGAAAACGAACGGCTTAAGGAATTGGCTTTTGAGGGCAAACGATATTTTGATCTGCAACGCAGCGGACGCTATGCCGCTGTCACGGGTAATACAAACCCCGATTGGGCAAGATGGCCTATTGCAAGCAGCGAATTGCTGATCAATACCAGCCTTGTTCAAAATCACGGCTACTAATGTCATTGCTTAGTTATATTTCTAAATTCAAACACATGAAAAATAAATCATCTATTATTATATCATATCTTTTTGTATGCTGCCTGGCCGTTGCGCCTTCCTGCAAAAAAAATGATCCGGTATACCCGGATGCTCCCAAGCGGGTGTATACCGTGGCCAAAGTACCGGACGGCACTGTAACGTTTACAAACTCAGCCACTGGCAAGAAAAATACAACAGGTGTAGCCAGGGTCTATTTAAACCAGCTATATGCCAGTGACGTCACCGTATCTTTTGCATTGACAGGTACTGCAACAGCAGGGGTGGACTATACGCCTCCGGCTGAGCTTAGCGTTACCATCCCTGCCGGCAGCTGGCGCGCCGATATCAATATTGCAGGGTTAAATAACCCGCTTCAAACAACAAAAAAGACGGTGATCATAACATTAAATGCGGCAACACAAGGATTTGAGATCGGGTTGGGATATGCCAATGCATATGGCGTGTTTACTTATACTATCACACCATAATACAACCTAACGAAAACATGAAAAATCATATTGTTACCTTATTGTGTGCGCTCACCTGTAATATAGCGGGGTTCGCACAGAAAGACACCCCCGTCCTTACAGCCGACATTTGCATATATGGAGGAACTTCCTCAGGAGTAATTGCTGCTTATACCGCCAGAAAAATGGGGAAAACGGTTATTTTGATCGAGCCGGGAAAGCACCTGGGTGGAATGTCTTCAGGAGGTCTTGGTTATACAGATATCGGGAATAAATATGTGGTAACGGGGCTGGCGAGGGATTTTTACCGCCGCATAGGTGCACATTACGGAAAATTCGAACAATGGATATTCGAGCCAAAGGTGGCAGAGGGGATCTTTAATGACTATGTAAAACGGGCAGGCTTTACTGTGTTGTTCGAGCGCCGGCTGATCAAGGTAAAAAAGGAAAAAAGCCGGATAAAAGAAATTATACTGGAGAATTCTTACCAGCCTGCTCCAGCTACGAATAAAACAGTTCGTGCTAAAGTATTTGTGGACTGCACTTATGAGGGTGACCTGATGGCCCGTTCAGGTGTTTCTTATGCTGTAGGGCGGGAAGCAAACGGTCAGTATGATGAAACGATAAATGGGGTTGAATTAATGAATGGACACCAATTCCCGGATGGTATTGATCCATACGTTGTACCCGGCGATCCGAAGACCGGATTATTATGGGGCGTAAGTGATCAGATGGTACTGCCGAATGGTACGGGGAATAAAATGGTGCAGGCATATAACTTTCGTATTACACTAACTAATATTCCGGAGAACCGTATTCCTGTTTCCAGGCCTGAGAATTATGATCCTAACAAGTATGCATTGCTTCTCCGCCTGAAGGAAAAACAACCTTGGAAGACAGTTGCCGATGTTTTTATCTGGAGTATGATGCCTAATGGAAAGACCGATATCAACAACAAAGGCGGTTTTTCTACAGATATGATCGGGATGAACTGGGAATACCCGGAGGGGGATTATGATAAAAGAGCTAAAATATGGAAAGAGCATGAAGATTATACGAAGGGCTTACTTTATTTTATTGGTAACGATCCCCGGATACCCGGGCATATCAGGAGTGAAATGAAACAATGGGGCTATCCAAAGGATGAATATACAGATAACGGGAATTGGTCCCATCAACTTTACATCCGTGAAGCCAGACGTATGATCGGAGAACTGGTAATGACAGAACAGCATTGCCAGGGAAAAGTGCGGGTAAAAGACGGGGTTGGAATGGCAGCTTATGGCATGGACTCCCATAATTGCGAAAGGCTGGTAATGAATGGACAAGTAAGGAACGAAGGAAATGTTGAAGTACACGGGTTTGCGCCTTATGCTATTTCGTACAGAGCGATAATCCCCAGACAAAAGGAAGTTGAGAACCTATTTGTACCTGTTTGCTTGTCAGCAACGCATATAGCTTACGGTTCGATCCGTATGGAGCCGGTATTCATGGTGTTGGGTCAATCTTCCGCCATAGCCGCCTGTCAGGCTATTGATAAAAAAATACCTGTTCAGCAGGTAGATGTAAAAGAGGTGCAAAATATACTAAAAAACGACCCTCTTGCGGATGGTAGTACGCGGGAAGTGTTGGTGGATAATGAGGATAGCGACCTTGTTCATATAACAGGGAATTGGAAAAAAGAACACAACGGAGGCTATGGCCCTACCTACCTGACTAATGATCCCACAGCCGGAATAGCCGGATCAGTCCGGTTTATCCCGAAGGTTATTAAAAATGGCGATTATCATGTCTACGTTTATTTCCCCAAGCTCCTGGATGCTTCAACATTGACACATATTACCATCTATGATGGGGAAAGGGCTACGGAAAAGATAGTCAACCAATCAGATCTGCGGGTAGAGGGGCAGACGTCAGGAGAATGGCTTTCATTGGGGGCATATAAATTAATACAGGGAAAGAAAGCTTATGTGGAAGTCTCCGGTAAGAACGCTGATGGTGTGATTGTGGCAGATGCGGTGCTTTTTGTACCTGCTAAATAGCAGAATTCGGGAGTTGCTCACGTAAAATGGATCTGTCCTTTCGATGGAAAATAAAACGAAACTATTAAGCGCCGCTGTTCTTGTGGCATCCTTAGGCTATTTTGTAGATATTTATGATCTGTTGCTATTTAGTATTGTTCGCGTACCGAGTTTACGATCGTTGGGGCTAACAGGTCAGGGTATAACGGAGAATGGTATTTTCCTGCTGAATGTTCAAATGATAGGGCTGTTGGCAGGAGGGATATTCTGGGGGGTCTTAGGGGATAAGAAGGGCCGTTTATCTGTATTATTCGGATCGATCTTTCTGTATTCCATCGCCAATATTGCCAATGGGTTTGTCCATTCGGTAGACAGCTATGCTGTGTGGCGTTTTATTGCAGGCTTTGGCTTGGCGGGAGAGCTGGGCGCGGGTATTACGCTGGTAGCCGAGATCATGCCAAAAGCCAAACGTGGATACGCCACCACTATTGTGGCAACAGTAGGGGTGAGCGGGGCGGTAGCAGCATTCTTTATTGCCCGGTGTTTTGACTGGCGCACATCCTTTTTTATTGGCGGAGGTTTAGGGCTTTCTTTACTGCTGCTGCGAGTGGGAGTAGCTGAATCCGGCATGTTTGGAAAGGTCAGGGAAGACCATACCCGCCGGGGTGATTTTTTCTCCTTGTTTACGAACAAAGCGCGGTTTTTTAAATACCTGCGATGCATCATCATCGGTGTCCCTCTTTGGTTTGTGGTTGGGATCCTAATAACGCTTTCCCCGGAATTTGGTAAGGTATTAGGTATACATGGGGCTGTCGATGCCGGAGTAGCTGTGGCCTGTTGTTATGGCGGTCTCGTTTTAGGGGATATTGTCAGTGGAATACTTAGCCAATACCTGAAAAGCAGGATCAAGGTAGTATATGCCTATCTTTTTTTATCGATTGTTTTTATATCGGCCTACTTTTTATTACATGATATCAGCCTGTTTGCTTTTTATACGGTCTGTTTGCTCCTCGGGTTCTCAGTAGGATATTGGGTTATCTTTATGACGATAGCCACCGAACAGTTTGGCACTAATATACGGGCAACGGTGACTACTACCGTTCCTAATTTCGTAAGGGGGTCTGTAGTACCACTCTCATTTCTTTTTCAGTATTTTAAAAACCTATTTCACGATTCCCTTATTTATGCAGGCATTGCAGTGGCCGTGTTATGTCTTGGATTTGCATTCCGGGCATTAAGAAAAATGCAGGAAACTTTTTCTAAAGACCTTGATTATTTAGAAGACTGACCTCAAATGATAAATTTAAATATGAGTATAATGATGCGGCTTTTTCCTCTGGTCCTGGTATGCTGTTGGTCAACCGTCCCTGCCGCCCTTTACGGACAAGCAGATACAACTGCTGAAAATAATGAAAATAGCGGGAGAATGCTGAGTATAGGGCAAACTGTTGCAGGGAATATTTTTTATGAGAATGAAAAGAAGGCTTTTGTCATAAACACAGATGGAGATTCGATTGAATGGGTATATTATGATTATTGGAACAATAAAATTGCTGCCGGCGGTAGTCCCGTAGGGGATAAAACAGTTGATCTCACTGTTAATCCCGGTAGATCAGGCTGGTTCAGGCTGATCATTAGCACAAAGAAAGCCGGGCGCACAATTGCTTCCAAAGAAACATCTTTTGCTATTGTTTCGGATTTCGATCTGAGCACAGTAAATGAATCCCCTTTTATCGGACAAACACATGCCTGGCAATCTGTGGATACGCTCATACCCATTGCAAAAAAAATGGGTGTTAAATATATCAGGGATGTGATAAGATGGGAAGCAGTAGAGAACGCTAAACAGGTGTATATGTTCAAAGCAAAACAAGATCGCTTTATTTCCCTATTGGCACAAAACAACCTTAAACCTTATCTTGTTCTGGCGTTATACAATGCGCTCTATGATAAAGGAGAGGCGCCGGTGAGTAATGAGGCAGCCCTTGCATTTGCGAACTATGGCGGACAGATATTAAGCAGGTACCCTTCTATAGACCAGGTAGAGATATGGAATGAGCCTGATATTGGCACCTTTTCAAAAGGCCTTACAACAGATGAGGAAAAAGCGGGTTTTTATTTCAATTTACTAAAAACGTCATACGAGCTGATCCACGCTCTTTTCCCGAAGGTTAAAATTACGGGGTTTGTTGTGAGCGACCGGGCCTCAGATGCATTTTTGAATTCAATTTATAAAAAAGGAGCATTGAAGTACATGAATGAGTATGCCTTCCATTCCTATACCCCTGTTCCTGAAGACATAGCGAAAGATATTGCCAGGCATAAAAGTATCATGAAGTCCTGGAATGATAATATGACTATCCCTTTGAACCTCTCGGAAACCGGGTTCACCACTTTCAGATTCACTGAAACAGAACAGGCGAATTATCTTCCAAGGAGAATAGTCAACGCTTTGACCAACGGTGTAAGCAAAATAGGCGTTTACAACCTGCAGAATAAGTCTACTAAACATGAATCTGAAGGATCTTTCGGTCTGATAAGGCATCCGAATGATAGTAAAGGCGCTTATGTTCCAAAGCCTGCATTTGTCTCTTATGCAGTATTAACCCGGCAGTTGACAGGTGCAAAATTTGAACGGGATGAACATCTATCCCCGGGAATGATCTACTCCTTTAAGTTTAAGAAAGGGGATGAAGAAATAAGGTGTATGTATTCGCCTTCAAGTGCGAGGGTTAAGCTCCATACTTCTGCAAGCATAACAATAACCGATCTTATGGGTAATAAGCAAACATACATGCCCGTCAATGGCATAGTGTATTTAAACCTTGATAAGGACCTGGTGTATGTAAACGGTGTCTTAGAAGCTCCTTATTGGGAGCCCTGTATGTAGCTGGTTTTGTATGTGGTATAAATTCAATACTTTTCAGACATGAAATGCAAATGGATCGTTCTGCTCATAGGATTATTCTGCACCGTTATCCCTTCATTTGGTCAGGCCGACAAATGGACTGGCACCTGGCAAATGTCCATCCGGCCCTGGAATGGCTCGACCACTCTCGTCCTGGACTGGCAAATAGGCGTTCCGGAACAGGGGCTGCTGTATCCTGCAAAGATCAAACTACGTTATGGCCAATTTACAGGCATTTACGAAGCGCTGCTGATAAAAAAAAGCGATGAACAATTAGGGATCAGTCGTGGCAAATACCCCTTACTGGAAACACCATTTAAATTGGGTATCTGGCTATGGTATCTCAATGGCACACTGGATTTCAGGGACCAGAAAATATCTCTGCACCGGAAGTGGGTAGATAAATTGGGCATCTGGATGCGGGGGCTGAACGGAGAAGAGGACGACCTATGGGAAAGTTCCAAAGTCGACCTGCGGAATTTTTTGTACCGGGATTCGATCACTTTACGGAAAATAGATAACATCCCCCTGACAGACTCAAGCGTGCAGCGCATCCTGCATCCGGAACAAAGTGGCATTTACCTGGGAAAATACGATCGGATGGTAACAACAGACAGTATGGCATTCCTGAAGGTAGAAGATCAGCAGCAGTATGACAGGGATACGGTCACGCTATTGCATAATGGACGACCCCTGTTCAGAATGGCAGAAGTAAATGATCATAACCGGCAACAGCATGTCAGGCTGGATACAGGTAGGAACCTTTTCTTTTTCTTCGCTGAAAATTGTGGCAATATTCCCCCCAATACAGGCTTTTTGTATATGAAGACAGGAGACAAAGAACATGGATTTAATTTCAGCAACAGATCCAATGTATTTGCCACCTTTCTCATAGCCGACATCTATTACAACCCAACGGAATATTATCATTTAGATACCCTGGTTTCAAAAAGGGCGACAGAACCCATTGCCACCATAAAGGTCGATACGACAGAGATTGTATTGGAGTTATGGGATAGTCAAATAGAAGACGGCGACAGCATCTCTCTGCGCCTGAACAGCAATTGGATAGCTACCGGGTTCCCGGTCAGAAATACGCCCCAAAAGATCCCTGTCCGGCTGCAGCCAGGAGAGAATAGATTATTATTCATGGCGGATAATCTCGGAAAGATCCCTCCCAATACGGCCAAACTACGGATAAGATATGGCGGGAAAGTCCAAACGTTGGACCTGAACACCGACATGCAAAAGAATAATGAGATGCGGATAATAGTAGGTCCGTAGAGTTCGGCGGTCATATAAGATTTTATTCTGGTACCCTATTCTAAAAAAGCCATTATTAACTTAGCTACCTCCTGCGGTTTTTCGGCAAGTAAAAAATGGCCGCTATCTTCAATCTTTTCCATACCAATATTAGTGGCGAATTTTGTTAGAAAAGCCTTCAACATCTCGTAATTACTACTACAGGCAATTCCCATTACAGGGGCATCAATCTTTTTGTAAGTTTTGATGTCTTGAATATCCTGAGCGAAAGTCTGATACCATGCATTGGAAGATCGGATACTTTCCGGGTTGTCATAAGCCAGACTATAGACAGCTTTGTCGAATTCATTTATATTACTAGGATTATTTAATAGCGCATTGAAAACCCAATCAATCACAAGATTCATTCTCCCTGTCAAAAGAACTTCCGGCAACTCCTTTACCTGATTAAAAGCGAGCCACCAAGGGTAAGGATAGTTCAAACCCGGGATTGGTAACATCGGCAACTGATACATTGATTCGTCAGGATGAGGAGTGTCTAAGACAATTAGTTTGCTCGTTGCCCCGGGATAGTTGGCAGCAAAGCTAAATGCCACATGGGCGCCGATGTCATGACCACAGATATGAATTTTCTCATAATTTAATTTTTGAATCAACTCATAGATATCCTTTGCCATATTTTTCTTATCGTAGCCGTCTGGTGGTTTTTCAGAACTCCCCATTCCTCTTAAATCGACTACAATAACTCTATATTTTGAAGATATCAAAGGCATTACCTTATGATAAGCCCACCAGGTTTCCGGCCATCCGGGAATTAAAACCAAGGGCTCGCCCTCCCCACCTTCTACATAGTGCAATTTAACTCCATTAAGTTCTGTGTATTTGCTTGCAAAGCCGGAAAGATTTTTTAGTAATTCCTGATCTGAATACATCTTATTATTTTTATAGAAATCTATTTGGTTCACCAAACATAAGTAATACTTTTGATACCTTTAAGTATGCAGTATACTACATAGTTTGTCTATTTTTTAAAAAATGAAATTAATCAATCAACTTTCGAAGGAAACAGGTATACCAATCGGCACAATTCGTTTCTATGAAAAATCCGGGCTCATTAAGGGTGAAAAGAAGCCGGAAATAAAAACAAATAACTACTTGTATTATGGTGATGAAGTCATTGATAAATTACGGTTTATACAAATGGCTAAAGCTGTTGGATTCACTCTGAATGAAATTAAGGAAGTTGTTGATGCATGGTACCGGAAAGCGATCAGTAAGAAAGCTCAGGTGGATGTTTTGAGTAAAAAGTTGTTGCAAATTGATAAAAAGATCCAGGAACTGAATGCAATGAAACGGCAAATAGCTGTTTGTATACAAAACATTGAAAAACGTTAGTCTTAGAGTCTGAATTTGTGACTATTTTATTATTAATTTGTTGAAAATCAGATTGATAATATGCGAAAAGCATTACTTTTTGCCCTTACACTCTTTGCCCGGGAAATTTCTTTTGGACAGACACTGGAGACAGTCTATTTAAATGCAAAGGACAGTACGACAAATATGTACATTGCCGTTGTGCCACAGAACGGGCAAATTAATTCATTTCTCTTTTTGCTTGACGGATTTGGGAATTCGCCACGGGATGTTCTTGTTCAAACAGATTTGCCAAAGTATGCCTCACGGCAGGGGATCATAACTTTTATCCCCATCCTAAAAACAGGGGCTTTGTATTTTGGCAGCGACACAGCCTCACAACAATCTCTGAAAGAGATGATCGAGCTTGTTGCCGCCAAATACCAGTTACGGGGGAAAAGCTTTTTTATTGGCGGATTTTCCATCGGCGGGACATGCGCCGTCAAATATGCCGAATTGGCTGTTCAGAAAAATTACCCGATAAAACCCAGGGCTGTTTTTGCTGTGGACCCCCCGCTTGATTGGGAACGTTATTATAATGCTGCAAAAAGAGTTGTGAGACTTTCAAACCCTGTTCAGGTAAATGGAGAGGTTATATATATGATGGACAGAATAAAAAAGGAAATGAACGGAACTCCTGCAACCGCGTTGGAAAATTTCTATAATAATTCACCCTATTCGATGTCTGACACAACACAAAGATCAGTAAAGGCTTTAGTAAAAACGCCGATCATGATAATATCCGAGCCTGATATTCAATGGTGGCTAAGCCAAAGAGGGTATGATTACTCATTTTTAAACATCACTGACCAGGCAGCAATGATCAATGAATTGAAAAAGCTGGGTAATGATAAAGCCGTTTTACTTCCAACAGTCAATAAAGGATACAGAAAGCCTAACAATAAAAGACACCCGCATTCATGGAGTATTGCGGATCCTGAACAAGTGGTTAAATGGCTGCAAAAACAAACGGTGCTATAATAATGATCATTTTATCAGCAAAACCTTTTCCGCGCCCCAGCTATTTTGTTCTGTGAAATATTGAATAAGGTATGTGCCTGAAGGATAGTTACTTAGGTTGGCTTGCCAGTTTTCGCTATTAGAACGTGTGTCTATTTTTTCCAACACTTTTCCCGTAAAATCAGAGATAAACAGTTCCTTTATTTTTTCGGAAGACCTGATTTGAATTCTTCCGGTGGAGGGGTTGGGGTAAATAGCGACTTTTGCGATATTCTTATCCGGATTGATAGGTTCTTCCAGCTTTTCTTTATCATTACAAGGGGCTATAAAGATCATTTCCGCGATCAGGCGCTGTAAAAGATCGTTGAGCAGCTCCACTTTAAAATTATCGGTGGTGGGTTTGATGTGTGTATCCCCTACACCGCTGTCGTCAGTGAGAAAAACATAGCTTCCATTGGTCGTTAATGCGATCGATCGCATGAGGTATTCAGTGGATTTATCAATACCGCTGCACACTACAGGGACTATGCGAATACCCATCGCGGCTGCCCGGATCATTAAGTTTTTCATTTTTCCCTTTGCCTCATCGTGTGGCGGCGCATCCAATATAAGGAAAAGGATCTTTGCTCTTGCGTTGATATTCCAATGCAGGCTATCAAGTGCTGTAGTTAAAGCATCTTCCACTGCCTCCTCATAATCACCTCCACCGGCGGCAGACTGGTTTTTGATAAACCGGAGCAAAGGAGAAGGATCGCTTTGGAGATCTATTGAACGAGTGAGATATTCATCATCATGATCCCGGTAGAAGACAGCGCCAACGTGAAGGTCAATGCCTTTATTATTGTCAGATGTGCTGACGATCACATCCTGTAATTCTTCCTGCAGATATTGGATCTCATCCCCCATACTGCCTGTAGCATCCACGACAAAGGCGATGTCTGCAATGTTTGAATGGGCGCACACCCTTTTAAGTGTGATGTGGTTTATTCCATTTTCAAAAGTAGTAGGAATGCGATTAGTTTGGCCCCCACAGACGATTGCATAAACACTTTTATTATTATCTGTACCGGTAAAGTTTGCCCATAACTCGGCTTTCCCCGTATTGTCTGTAACGCTACGCCACGCAGTATCTTTTGTTTGGAGATCGATCAAATAGACTTTCTCACCGGCGATCCCTTTGCGGTCTTCATTTTGCACCTGCACGCAATAACGATTCGACGGGGCGATACCCCAGTGTTCGCTCCATTGTTTAAATTCCGCTTTTGTATAGCCTTCCCATAACTTCCATTTTTTAAAATCGCTTAATTCCCCGGCGGTTAAGGTCTTTGAGTGGATTGGGGAAGCCTTTCCACGAATGCTGACCGCCTTGTCAACTTTCCCGACGCTGATTCCCCGCGCCGCTCCCTCAAGGCCTCTTGAAGAATATGCGGAGCTGCTGGTTTTTGATAATGATGCGGTTACACTCCTTTTCTTTGAGACGCCGTACCCCACTACCACAACTTCATCCAATGCGGCTTCTGAGGGAGAAAGGGTAACGGAGATGTACTTTGCGCTATCCGGGTGCTTTATAAAAACTTCTTTTTTCTTAAATCCGACAAAGGAGAACACCAGCGTAACAGGAAGTTTTGGTACAGGAATTGAGAATTCTCCACTGATATTTGTTGAAGTAATAAGTGCAGTGCCTTTTACCGAGACGGTTACGGCTGCCAGGGCGCTGTCAACAGGGTCTTTTACTTTACCCCTGATCGATACGGATTGAGAAAAGGAGATGGTATGGCCGGCAAGTAGTAATACTACTACAGTACAAAAAAATCTCATAAACAGGATTTGACATAGGATGATAAAAAAACTGGGATTACACAACGGGGAAGGGGATTTTTATTTTTTGCAATGATGTGCTCAGTGGATTGATTTCTAGTGGGTTATTCCCGGCTTAAAAGTAGGGCCGTTCTTTTCCTGACTATTTCTACCTTTGTTTTGCCAATAATAAAAAAGGAGGATTGCTATGCCGAAAATAAAAACCGTCAGCGGAACCAAGGACCGTAAGGTGGTTTCGCAAAAAGAATGGCTTACAGCCCGGCTGGAGCTGCTCAAGGCCGAAAAAGAACTAACCCGACGCAGCGACGAAGTGGCGAGGCAGCGGCAGGAGCTGCCCTGGGTTAAAATTGATAAGGAGTACATGTTCGACACAGATGAAGGGAAAGTGCCATTTGCAGATCTTTTCAAAGGACGTTCACAGCTGCTGATGTACCATTTCATGTTTGGCCCGGACTATAGAGCGGGATGTCCCCATTGTTCTGCGATAGCCGACGGATTCAACGGAATTTGGGTTCATCTGGCTAACCATGATGTGATGTTCTGGGCGGTGTCGCGCGCACCATTGCAAAAGCTACAGGCATACAAACAGCGATTGGGATGGGCATTTCCATGGGCATCATCGAACGGCAGCGACTTTAACTATGACTTTCATGTTTCCTTCACCCCGGAACAGCAACGATCCGGAGACACCGAGTACAACTATAACAAAGGCAATGTGAGCTCCAAGCAAAGCGATATTGCCCCCACGGATACCGAGTCTGAAGAAGGAGAAAAGATCGCGGCCAGCACTGGTACGGACTGGGAGACATTCACACAGGAAGCCCCCGGTATGAGCGCGTTCGTGTTAAATGACGGGGTCGTTTATCACACCTATTCCTCTTTTGCACGGGGGCTGGATGGGCTCTGGAATATCTATCAGTGGCTTGACCGGGCTCCGCTGGGGCGCAACGAAAATGATGGATGGATGCGCCGCAACGACGAATATGATCTCAAAGCACAACATAAAGGTGGTGCAAATGATTGCTGCTCCCCAACATGAAAATGCTGATAGCCGTAATACCACCAGACTGCCGGCTAAATTTATCGTTGTCTGTACTATTGCTTTTGTTGCCGGCGTGTCAACGACAGCTTATTTTATCCGATCGATGGGTGATGAAATGGAAATGCCCGGCGGTTGGAAAATGTCGATGATGTGGATGCGGATGCCCGGTGAAACCTGGCTCGCGTCAGGACTGAGTTTTTTGTACATGTGGCTGGCTATGATGGTTGCCATGATGATGCCGTCGGCGCTGCCGACGTTCCTAAAAACACGGCGACAATGGTACTCCCTTTGTTATATGATGTTGGGATACTTCGCCGTTTGGCTTATAGCGGGCGCCGGTATTTATGTATTGGGAATACCATTTGCAATGGCTGCCATGCAATCAGTATTATTCAGTCATATTGTTCCCCTGTTGTTGGGTACCTCATTGATCGCTGCCGGGGCGATCCAATTCACACGCTGGAAAACGGTTCATTTATTACGCTGCCGATCGTCATATGGATGCGCTGTCCCATGCCCACAGGACAAAGGAAGTTTCAGGATCGGCTGTAAACAAGGCATTGCATGTTGTATGTGCTGTGCCGCACCGATGATGATCCAGCTTACGCTGGGTATCATGAACCCACTTGTAATGATAGTTATTGCAATTGCCATTGCCGCGGAAAAGCTTCTTCCCCGACCTGTCATCACCGCCCGTCTGATCGGAAGCGCCGCCATCCTTACAGGCATCGGGGTTTGTCTGTTGTAACCCCGGGCTAACGGTCATTCTTTTTCTCCGTAAGCCGTTGAATTTCCTTTATAAGCGTCTCTGTTTCTATCCTGGACCTTGTCAAGGCAACGGCTTGGTTATAATGACAGATCGATTTGTCAATATCTATGTTTGTATATAGGTAGCCCAATAAGGAATAGTAATAGCTATTGCCGGTCAGTTTTAATTTTTCGGTTTCCTCTATCCCTTTTTCACATCCATAGACCTTGCCAAACGCAAAAGCCCTGTTCAATGCGGTAACAGGAGAATACTCAATAATGATAAGCTGGTTGTATAAATGTAAAATATGCTGCCATTTGTTTTCGTCAGCCGGAGAGGTATGCCAGTGCGCAATAGCTGCCTCCAAATGGTATTTTGATATCTCATTACCGCTGCAGGCATTTACCAGATGGTAATTCCCTTTTTCGATGAGCCCTTTATCCCACAGACTTTTATCCTGATCCTCCAACAGGACCACTTCGCCTTTATCGTTGGTTCTTGCGTCAAACCTTGAACTTTGGTAGAACATCAGGGCAAGTAAAGCGTTAGCCTGCGGGGTGGCGGTCAACACATTTTCAGTAAGGATAAGCGTTAGCCGGATGGCTTCTGAACAAAGGTCCTTCCGGATCAACTGATCATAGGATCTTGAAAAATAACCTTCGTTAAATAGTAAGTATAAAGTTTTTAGAACGCTTTCCAGCCTGACCTTGATTTGTGTTTCGCTTAAAGTTTTGATCTTAAAATCACCGTTCCGAAGGCTGGTTCTTGCCCGCTGCAGACGCTTTTTTATGGTTTCGGGTTTTGTTAAAAATGCGTTTGCAATCTCTTCAATGCTGAAACCACAAAGGATCTGAAGAGCTAAACAGATCTGGGCATCTGATGAGTTGACCGGATTGCAAACGGAGAAGATCATCGCTAATTGACTATCTGCTATGTTCTGATCGCTAAATTCAAAATCTAGCTCTGTTCCAATATCATTTGATCTTATCGCCTCTTTGATCTGCTTTTCAACGACGGAGTTATGCTTAAAATAGTCCTTGACCTTGTTTTTTGCCACGGTATAAAGCCAGGCGGTAGGATTTTCAGGGACGCCTCTGATCGCCCAACTTTCGGCAGCCTTTAAAAAGGTTTCACTTGCAATATCTTCGGCGATCTCAAGATGTTTTAGATAAAATGAATTACAGAGTACAGCAACAATTTTGCTATACTCTGTTCTAAATAAGTGTGGTATTATTTCATGTTGTTGCAATCAGAGGGCATTGATCTCTCTTATTTCCACACTACCCCCATATGACAGAATGGGGCAGCCATTGGCGAGTTTTGTCGCTTCGTCGATGGACGTAGCTTTTACAAGGGAATAACCCATGATGGACTCTTTGATCTCGGTATATGGGCCGTCGGAAATTACACCATCGCTTTTTAGGACTTTTCCAGAGCTTGTCAACCGGTTTCCCCTGTCGGAGAGCTTTTGTTGTGCTGCAATGCCTGCAACCCAATTCATCCATTTTTGCACTACGGCTTGCATTTCTTCCGGAGATCCTTTGAGGTAAGTGTCGTAGTCTGCTCTATAGAGCAATAAGAACTCTTTCATTTTTTTAGTTTTTAGTGTTACACTTAATAACGAGTAAGACCCCGGTACGGGGACAAAATTATATTAATTTTTTTGCCTGCCACCGTCATCAATCCCGATATCACCGGCACCGTATGATCTCCAGAATCCGAGTTCTGCCACGATATCTTCACTTATCCCATAGACATCGACGGTAATGAACTTCCCATTCCTTACTCCCAATTGATCATACGCTGTCCGGAAGA
Source organism: Chitinophagaceae bacterium (assembly GCA_017307755.1). GTDB lineage: Bacteria > Bacteroidota > Bacteroidia > Chitinophagales > Chitinophagaceae > Puia. The sequence continues at coordinate 42,370 of JAFKGQ010000022.1, forward strand.
AATCGCCAGGCGCATCCGGTCCACATAGGGCCGACGCGTCAGGTGGTATTATCCAACAATCTTCTGCATACAGATCGATCAGTATGGATCGATCGTTTTTTACAAAGGCCTGAAAGTATATTTCGTCACTGGCAGCAATTGCTTTCCTGACGTCTGTAAGGTCTTCTTTGGGTGTTGATTGTGCGAACGTGTAGTCAGAAGATGGCAGTAACAGGACTGCTAAAAAAAGAGTGATAAACATGCTTCTTTCTTTCATTTTGCTGGATTTATCAGACGATCCTGTGTACACCCTAATGACGACCGGTGTTTTAAAAGGGGGACAGAGGATCGCCGCAAAAAGGGCCTGGCCTACCGTTGGTAAAAGGGTAATTGACCGCACTTGCCTCTTTTCGTATCTTTAAACGTATACGATTTCCTTATTTCCTAATCATTAAACACTGTCAAATGAAAAAGATCAAAGCTCTTTTTATCCTCCCTTTGCTGGCTGGGGTATTGCTGATCAGCTCATTCTCTCTCGGGAAAAAACAACAGATCAGGATCCAGAATTATGCATGGTACACTCCTTCGGGTAGTTTTGTTGCCTGGAGCACGTTGGCAAACGCATTAGTGGTTTCCGGGGATGACCTGAACCCCACGGGTGGCGTCCTGGACCTGGAAGGATTTACGGGCGGCGGAGCCGGCCAACCCCCAACAGGGACGCTGGTGTATAAGTTATATGCCCATCCGTAAGAAGATCACTCCATCCGGGCATGCCTTCGCTGGTGGTACAGACCGTGGTATGCCCGGATATGTTTAGAAATTTTCCTCTCGATAAGACGCCAAGGGCGATGAAGTTAAGTATTTGCACAGAAATTTGTAATTTAACGGCCCAACACTAACCTTCCCTATTCTATTTTTTTTATAACATCGGTAAACATAAGGTGCTTTCATCAAGTGCAATCAAATCAGAAATACGATGAAAAAGAACTGCTTATGCGTACAGCGGAAGGGGATGAGCTGGCATACAGGCAGGTGTTTGACAGGTATTGGAATAAGATATACCAGGTAGCATTGGGTTTTTTAAAAGACCCGGATCAGGCGAACGAGGTCGTTCAGCTTGTTTTTATTAGGCTTTGGGAAAAACGTGCGAAGATCGTTCAGGTAGAAGACTTTGACGCCTGGCTTTTCATTATGGCGCGTAACACCATCCTCAATTTCCTTCAACAAAAAGCGAGATCCCTTGATAATGCCGGCTTCAGCCAGGACGTAGTCCCCGATGATCTGCTGACCCCCTCTGCGCTGCTGGAGTATAAGGAAACCTTATCCATCATCCAGGAAGCGATCCAGACCTTGCCGCCCCAACAGGCGCGTATATTTCAGTTAAGCCGTAATCGCGGACTTACCTATGCTGAGATTGCTGTTGAGCTGAATATCGCTCCCGCCACTGTAAAGAGTCATATCATCAGGGCGTTGAATACCGTCCGGGAGTATGTCCGTAAGCATGGCGGGAATTCAATGGTCGTGGTCTGGGCGCTAGCAGAAATTATTTTTTAGATAATTTTTTTTTGGTTGGCTGCACCTGTCCCTTTTTACCACTGTCTTTATAATGTACATCAAAATAAGCTATCGATCCCATGACCGAGTTCCGGCAGCTAATGGATAAATACCTGACCAACACTATTTTGGTGGAGGAAAGGCAGCGACTGCTCAGGCTGATCGCCAGTCAGCAGTATAGAAATGAGCTCGAATCGGTGGTTGACGAAGCATTTGCCGGCGCGGTAGATGGGGAGGAGGACACAGAGCTGCGTGAATTGATCTTCCAGGCCATCAGGCAAAGGAGATCTGCTCCTGTGGTCAAAATGCCGTATCGCCGGATCGCGGCCGCATGCGTGATATTGGCGCTTAGTATAGGTTCTTACCTGTGGATATCACATAGAACAACGTCGCCGACGCAGCAGATGGCTGTGCAAACCCCTGATCTGGCGCCCGGTAAACAGGGTGCCATTCTCACCCTTGCCAACGGCTCGAAGATCGTATTGGATAGTTTGAAAAATGGGCATGTAACCACACAGGGGAATGCATTGGTAAGCCTGGACAACGGCGCGCTGGTGTATGCCGGCAGCGAGGGAGAGATGTTATACAATACGATGTCTACCCCCAAAGGACGACAATTCCAGCTCAGGCTGTCCGATGGGACGCAGGTATGGCTGAACGCGGCCAGCTCCATCAGCTATCCTACGGTATTCAAAGGGCAGGTGCGCCAGGTAGATGTAAAGGGAGAAGCCTATTTTGAAGTGGCACAGAATACGAACATGCCGTTCCGGGTGAATGTGAATAACAAGGAGGTGGTAGAGGTACTGGGTACGCATTTCAATGTGAATGCCTATGACAATGAAAAAAGTATCAATACCACTTTGCTGGAAGGAGCGGTCCGGGTTGTCAGCGGCGGGATGAATGGCGATGCCGTTCTCAAGCCGGGTCAGCAGGCCCGGGTATCGACCGGCATGGTGGATGGGACTGGGATAAAGGTCATCAGTAATGCGGATATCGATAGGGTCATGGCCTGGAAGAACGGCATGTTCAGCTTTGAGGATGCCAGGCTGGACGAGGTGATGCGACAATTGGAGCGCTGGTACGACATCGAGGTGACCTATGAGAAAGGGGTTCCCGACATCGAACTGATGGGGAAGATGACTAGGGATGTTTCGCTTAAAGGATTAATGCTGTTCCTCGAAAGACTGGGTGTGCACTGCAGGCTGGAAGGAAGAAAGCTCATCGTTATATCCGGATAAATTTTTCTGTTCAATATTTTCACTGCCTCGCGCGAGAATACGGCAAACAGGGCTCGTTTTGCCTGCCATAGACCATTTTTTTTATAACAACCAAAACTACTTGCTGAATTATGCAAAAGAATTGCTATTGGCTATTCACAACCCTATTACTCACTTTCCTGCTGAATGTTCATGCTGCCGGCAGGGCCCAGGGCATCACGCTGTCGGGGAAGGACCTCACCTTAAAACAGGTCTTTACGGCGATAGAAAAACAGACGGGGTATGTGCTTCTTAGTAAGAAAAATATTTTCGACCAGACAAAAAAAGTTTCGTTCTCCGTGTCCGGCATGCCGCTGCGCGATTTTCTAAACCTGGTGCTAAAAGATCAGCCGTTGGAGTATGTCATCGAAGGGAAAACAATTCTCGTTTCCAGAAAAGAACCACCGCCCGGATCTTCCATTACGCCTGCCGAGGCAGCACCATCACCTGTGAAGGTACGGATTGTGGATTCCCTGGGCTATCCCCTTGAAGGAGCTTCGGTCCTTATAAACACCAGGAGAGCGGGTTTTACGGACGGCGAGGGCGTATTTACCGTCAGTGCAGAAGTCGGCGATGTCGTGGTCGCTTCTTATGTGGGCTACGAAACAAAAAAGATCGTCCTTACCGCAGCCCATATCGGGAATGCTGTTGTCAACATCAGCCTGCAACAATCCATCGATAATCTGAGAGATGTGAATGTCGTGGTAAATACGGGATATCAGTCACTGCCCAAAGAAAGGGCCACGGGGTCTTTTGGGGTCGTTACGGCCAAACAGCTGGCCCAGGTGCCTGTTGTAAGTGTGCTTGAAAGACTGCAGGGCATGGTTCCGGGTGTGGACATCTCCACGAAGACGACGGCGGGTCAGAGCCGTAACGGCACCGTCACTATACGGGGCCTTTCCACGATCAAAAGCAGCTATACTTTGGTGAGTACAGACCCGCTGCTGGTGATCGACGGGTTCCCTTCCCAGATGTCCATCTCCAAGGGGGCATTGGATTATCTTAACCCCGACGATATCGAGCAGATCACTTTTCTCAAAGATGCAGCCGCTGCCTCTATATGGGGTATTCAGGCTGCCAATGGGGTCATAGTAGTGACTACCAAAAAAGGTGTGCGTAACGCCAGGCCTACGCTGGGTTTTACAACCACATTGGGTACGAGCAGCAAGCCGGGAGCAAAGTACGGCACGTTGATGAACATGAAGGATTACATTGGAATGGAAACGGAGCTGATCGACAAAGGCAGGCTCCTTGATCCTACCAAAACGACGTCAGGTATCCTACCCCCCAATAACAGCCAGGCCCAGGCTATCTACTGGAGCTACAAGCGGGGGGAGATCTCCCAGGATCAGATGAATCAAAAGCTGAATGCACTGGCTGCCATCGATAATGGCGATGAGATCTCCAAGTACCTGTTGCAACCTCCTTCGACCCAACAATACAACCTATCCATTTCCGGAGGTGGACCCAACAGCTCTTATTTTGTCTCCGGCTATCTTTACCAGGACAAACGGATCTACCGCAGCAATACCAACAAGGGCTATTCCCTGCATGCGGGCGGTACCTCCGCTTTTTTGGATGGCCTGATCACGGCGTCTTACGACCTCACTTTCGCCAATACCAGGGATAAGATAAATTGGGCAGCTGTAAAGGCTATGAGTGTCGACATCACCGGCATGCGTCCGTATGACCGGCTGGTGGACGATTCGGGCCATGTGGTGTATTACGATGTGCTCACTGTTCCTGCCATCGCACGCAATCTTGAAAGCAAGGGTTACCTGCCTTTCCGGTATTCGCCCATCGACGAGCTGAACTATTCCAATACCATCCAGAACAACAATAATTTCAATTTCAACGGCTCCATCAGCGGGAAAATAACGCCGTGGCTGAATGCGGTGGTAGCCGGCAATATCAGCCGGACATTCACGGATAGGGAAACTTACTGGGAACCGGATAGCTATGACGCCAGGATAATGGTCAACACGGCTACCAGCCTCAATGCCGCGGGCGTCCGTGTCAACGGCATTCCTCCCGGAGGAAAGGATCAACTGGCCAATGCGCTCGGAAGGAGTTATGGCGTCCGGGGTTTGCTGAACATTAATAAGAACTGGGAAAACAAGCATCAGCTGAGCATGGTCATCGGGACCGAGATAAGGGAGAACTACAACAAATCTTCCAGCGAGACACGCTATGGATTCGATAAAGCGATCAATGCCTACACACCGGTGAACGCGTTCGTGAACTATATCGATATGTATGGGACTTCCCAGAATATTAGAACAACAACGTCACCCGTCTCGGAGCAAACCATCCGGTCAATGTCTTATTATGGCAACGGTGCTTATACGTTCAATAACAAATATACCGTCTCCGGCAGCGCACGGTTTGACGACCAGAACCTGCTGGGTGTCGAGCGCCGCAAAAGGGCCATCCCCCTATGGTCCTCCGGGGTAAAATGGAACATCGGCAAGGAAGACTTTATGAAGCACATCGGATGGGTCGACCGTCTTGCCCTCCGCTTCACCTACGGTTTCAGCGGCAATGCGCCGCAAGGGTATGCGCCGGTGACCGTCGTCAGCCTGTATAGTGATTATTTAACCGGTCTCCGGGTAGGCAATATCGTCACTCCTGCCATAGACAACCTGGCGTGGGAGAAAACACGTATGGTCAATTACGGCTTGGATTTCTCCTTATTCAAGAACAGGTTTTCCGGTTCCCTTGAATATTACAGGAAATATACGACGGATGTCATCTGGCAGCTGCCGATCAACGGCACGTATGGCTTTACCACCCTTGCGTTCAATACCGCCAACCTGCATGGCAACGGCATAGACATCGGACTCAATGTCATATCGTTGCAAACAAAGGACTGGAAACTGACCCACTATCTGAATATCTCTTACAATACGAATATCATCAGGGACCTTCGTTTCAAGAAGCCTACCACTTCGTTCGGGGCTGAATACCTGTATAACGGCTACCCGACGGATTACCTCTTCTCTTATAAATGGGCCGGTCTGGACAGTACCGGTCAGTCCCTGATCGCCGATCCGAAAATAAAGGGTAAGACATATTCTGTATTGGAATATCCCTTTACGGATATCCGTGTCTACTCCGGGCGTACCACCTCTCCCTGGTTTGGCAGCTTTGGGAGTAGCCTGAACTATAAGGGGCTCGAGCTGAATGTGCAATTCCTGTATGCTTTTGGCGGTGTTTTTCGCAAGCCATCCATCAGTGACGTCGGATATTCGAACAATAATTATGTCGGACGGAGCGGTGATCTTGAGCATCGCTGGAAGAAGCCCGGAGACGAAGCATTTACCAATATCCCCGGGCTGGAATTCGGGCCTGGCACCGTCTATTACACGAGCATCGGCCGTTATACGGAGTCCAGCTACCTGATCAGGAGCCGCAGCAATATCAAGCTGCAGCAGGTGATGCTTTCCTATCCGCTGCCCCTACGCTGGGCGCAAAAAATGGGCGCCAAGGGAGTATCGGTTTCGGCCGTCGCGCGCAACCTGGGCATGATCTGGGCGGCCAACAAGGAGAAGATGGACCCCGACTATCTCTATACGACAGGCAACAACTACCAGATACCGCCCATTGTCTCCTATTCCTTTAGGATCTCTATGAATTTCTAAACAGAAAAATGTACCATCAAATGCATATAAGAATATTTACGATACTGCTGTTTGCGCTTTCGCTGGCTTCCTGCCGGAAATATGTCGAGGATGTACCTGTGCAGGGACAACGGGTGCTGGTGTATACCGAAGACTACCGGGCCCTGCTGGATAACCGGGATAAGCAGGAAGTAGCCCTTGGTATGGCTGCACAGCTGAGCTGCGATGATCTCGACCTGGCAGACCCCGTGGTAGCAAGCTACGTAGGCGGGAATACGATCCAACAGGCCATGTACACCTGGGCCAAGCCATTCTACCAGGTAGATCAGACGGATTATGACTGGAATTACCTGTATGCCAGCATGTATGTCTATAATGTCGTCATCAACGGCGTATTGGGCAGTAAGGGAGGGGATCTGACCTTAAGGAACGATCTCCTGGGTGAAGCGTTGATCCAGCGGGCCTTTACCTATTTTATGCTCGTCAATATGTATGCCCGGCAATATGATGCATCCACCGCGGCAAAGGATCCCGGCGTGCCTGTGCTGCTGAAACCGGTGTTGTTTGTAGACCTCACCAGGGCTTCGGTGCAGGCCACTTATGACCAGATATTGGCGGACATCCGCCTGGCGATACCGTTGTTGCCCGGCGTGCAGCAATACAAATCCAGGGCCGGGAAAGCCGCGGCCTATGCGTTGCTGTCGAAAGTATATCTCAATATGAGGGACTTTAGCAACGCGGCGGCTTATGCCGACAGCACATTGGCCATTTCGGGGGATCTCTATGACTATAATACCTCGGTGGCGGCGAACCCCTATATTTTTCCCACCCAGTTCAACGACAAACAGGTGCTCCTGCGGAAAGTGCCCCGTCAAATATTTAGCGCTCCGCAGCTCAGCCAGTCTTTGCTGGACTTGCTGGGGACCAAAGACCTGCGGTATGCGCTTTTTGTACGCACCGGCGACAAATTCTATCCTGCTTTCTCCGGCATGGGATTCTGGTCGAGGGATAAATATGGCGACGGCTCGGCTGTGGGACTGACTGTGAACGAAACCTGGCTGATCAAGGCGGAATGTCTCGCGCGCAGCGGAAAAAAGGATGAAGCCGTCACTATGCTGAATACGCTGCGAAAGTTCCGTTTCCTGCCGGCAGACTATGCCGATCTGACCGCCGGCACAGCCGATGAGGCTTTACAGCTTGTCGTCGATGAGAGAAGACGCGAGTTTTTCGGCACCGGTCTGCGGTGGTTCGACCAGCGGCGGCTGGATAAAGATCCTTTGTTCGCCAGGACGGTGACGAGGACATTGAATGGAACCACCTATACGCTTGCCCCGGGCAGCAATGGCTTTGTTTTCCCGCTGTCCCCCATGCTGATCTCCCAGAACCCGGAGATGAAGCAAAACCCATAATGATCACCTGGTAAATAGATGAAACGGAATCCTTAATTATCGTCCGGTAAATGAATAAATGAAGCAAAATCCATAATGAATAAAAGCATAGTAAAGATAGAGGGGCTGTCCCATCGATATACGGCCAACTGGGCTATCCGGGACATCAATATCGACATCGGGAGGACAAGTATCGTAGGGCTATTAGGGTCCAACGGCGCCGGGAAATCCACTACCATGAATATCCTGTGCGGGGCGTTGAAGCAGACGGAAGGCAATGTTTTTATCAATGGGATCGATATGCGGGGAGATCCGGCATTGGCCAAGAAGGAGATCGGTTTTCTCCCACAAAACCCGCCGTTGTATATGGACCTCACGGTGGACGAGTATCTGCGTTATTGCGCGGGTCTGCGGCTGATGCCCAGGCAGGCGATCCCGGCGGCCGTCGCGGAAGTAAAAGAGCGCTGCGGTATCGCTCATTTCAGCGAGCGTCTCATAAAGAACCTTTCCGGGGGGTACCGTCAGCGGGTGGGGATAGCGCAGGCCATTGTCCACAAACCCCGCGTCGTTGTGCTGGATGAGCCGACGAACGGCCTGGACCCCAACCAGGTAATCGAAGTAAGGGCCCTGATAAAGGAGATTGCCAGGGAAAGGGTGGTGATATTTTCTTCTCATATCCTTTCGGAGGTGCAGCTGTTGTGCCAGGAGATCAAGATGATAGAGAATGGCAGGATCGTTTTTTCCGACACGATGGATGCATTCAACAACTATATCGAGCCCAGCAGCATGCTCGTCCATTTTGGGAACATGCCGGTTGCACAGGAGCTTGAAAAGATCCCGGGCGTTATCAATACGCAAATGCTGACAGAACGGCTGGTCCGTGTGTATTTCAACGGTGACCAGGACATTACGGAAAGGGTAGTGACGGCAAGCGTACAACATGGATGGCGTCTACGGGAGATCAACCTGGAGAAGAATTCCGTGGAGGAAGTATTTAAACAATTATCCCAACATTCACGACAATCCTAAATGAAGACTATATTTCGAGTCGCAAGCACAGAATTAAAGACGCTGTTCTATTCACCGATTGCCTGGTTCCTGATCATCATTTTTTTTATACAGGCAGGTATCCCTTATCTTGCCACGCTCGAGTCCCTTGCCCGTGACCAGGATGCCGGCCTAAAGCTTAACATCAGCTTTATCGATGTGATATTCTTTGGCAACCGGGGAGTATTCAGCTCCGTGATGCAAAACCTGTATCTGTACCTGCCGCTGCTGACCATGGGGCTGATCAGCAGGGAGACCAGCAGCGGGACGATCCGGCTGCTGTATTCTTCTCCTATCCATGTGCGGGATATCGTGCTGGGAAAATTCCTCGCTATGATGGTCATGTGTCTGCTGCTAGTGGCGGTAGTAGGGGTATTTGTCGGCTCCAGCTATTTTACGGTGCAATCGCCGGATACAGGAAAGCTGTTGAGCAGCCTGCTGGGGCTTTATCTTTTGCTCTGCGCTTATGCCGCCATCGGGCTGTTCATGTCTTCCCTTACCAACTACCAGGTGGTGGCGGCGGTTTGTACATTTATGGTCGTATGGGTATTGCAATATGTCGGCGGCCTCTGGCAGGGAGTCGCCTTTGTGAGAAGCCTGACTTATTTTCTCTCGATCTCGGGCCGCACCGGCAAAATGCTTAATGGGCTCATTACCAGCAAGGACCTGATCTATTTTGTCCTGATCATCTATCTTTTTCTTTCCCTTGCGATGTACAAGCTGAGGACAGGCATGGAATCAACACGTGCCGTCATCAGGGTGGGGAGATATACCCTGCTGTTATCTTCTGTACTGATGATCGGGTATGTCAGCTCCATTCCCCAATTGGTCGCCTATTTCGATGCCACGCGGGATCAGGATAATACGATCACGCCTTCCACGCAGCGGATCATCGCCGAGCTGGGCGACGAACCTTTGGAGGTGACGGGATATGCCAATATGCTGGACCAGTTCTTTGACTTCGGAAGCCCGGATGCGTATAACAGCAACTTGGGTAAATGGGAGCCGTATATGCGGTTTAAGCATAATATAGCCCTGAAGAACGTGATGTACTATGACACCATCAATCAGACCAATAATATGATGAGATGGTATCCCGGCAAAAACCTGGAACAGGTGGCCAAACAGGTGGCCGACAGCAGGGACCTGGGATTGAGTGAACTTAAAAAGCCATCGGAGATACGGAAGATCATCGACTTGTCGGATGAGCCGGGCTGGTATACGATGCAGCTGAAGTATAAAGGCAGAACGACCTTTTTGCGGGTGTTCCCCGACAACCAGCGATGGCCGTCTGAAACAGAAGTATCGGCTGCATTAAAGCGGCTGCTCCAGGCGAAAATGCCAAAAATCGTATTTGTCACAGGACACCTGGAGAGAAGCATCTATAAAATGGGCGACCGGGAGTACCGTATGATCACCAACCTGAAAAGCTTCCGCAATTCATTGCTGAACCAGGGATTTGATGTAGATACGCTGTCGCTTGAAACAGAGGGCATACCTCCGGGTATTGCCGCCCTGGTGCTTGCGGATCCCAGGACTGTATTGTCGCCGGTGGCAATGGGGAAGCTCCAGCAATATATCGATCAGGGAGGTAACCTGCTTATTGCGGGGGAGCCGGGTAAACAATCTATCATCAATCCACTGATCAGACAGTTCGGCGTGCAACTGATGGACGGGACGATCGTCTATCGCAGCAAGGACCTTCAGCCGGAGCTCGCTATTCCCTATGCCGCGGAAGGAACGCCGGAATTGTATCCGGGTCTGCAGCACAGCTATCACGAACGGTCGCTGGTCACCATGCCCACAGCTACCGCCCTGGCGTACATGGATACCGGCGGGTTTACCATAAAGTCCCTGTTGCTGACGGATTCATCAAAAAGCTGGCTCAAGAAGGGGAAACTGGTGACGGACTCCGCGGCGATAGAATATATGGCGAAAGAGGGCGACGAGCGTAAAGACTTTCCTACGGCAGTGAGCCTTACCCGTAAGATCAACCACCGACAGCAGCGCATTGTTATTGCCGGCGACGCAGATTTTATGGCAAATAAAGAACAACAACGGTTTAACGTCAGGGCGATCAACTTCATTTTTAATACCGGGTTGTTCAGCTGGCTCAGCAATGGAGAGTTCCCTGTTTACAGCTCCAGACCGACGGCCATCGACACCAGGGTCTTTGTTACCAAAGACCAGGTGAAAATGCACAGGATATTCTACTTGTGGGTGCTGCCGGGCATATTAGTGGTGTTTGGGACGATCTTATTGCTTCGCAGAAAAAGGAAATAATAGACCATGGCATTTACAACGGACAAACAGACGCTGGATGATCTGAATGTGTTTGGAAAGCATGGCGGAGAGGGCATATTCCAGCTATTCAACCGCTGCGTCACGAGAGGCGGGGCTGCTATGCTGGAAGAGATGTTCAGACATCCACTGTCTGATGAAAAGGCCATTAATGAACGCAGCGGCATCATAAAGAGATTGGCGGCGGCCGGTACCGGCTTTCCTTTCACCACTGCCTATTTCGATGCAGTGGAGACTTACCTCTCCAACACCGACGAACGTACCCGACTTAATACAGAGAACGTATCCCTAGGCAGAAGACTAAGCGACATCGTTGCAAAAGATACGGAAACTGTACAGATCAGAAAAGGCATCCAGGCTGCCGTGTCTTTGCTCCGGGAATGTCACGCTCTTGTTAAATCCTCATGTTTGACCCTTGAAAGCGGAAATCCACCAGAGATAGCGGGGGTCAGCTCGGTATTGGCTGATCCTTTGCTTCTCCCGGTACTGGACTGCCCGGATGAAATTCCGCAGACCTCTTTTGCAGCTTTCGATGCGATACTGAGGTTCCGGCACAGGGACCTCATCCTGCAACTGCTGGGGCATCTCTACCGGCTGGACGTTTATGTGTCTGTAGCAAAAGTGGCGGCAGAACGTAATTTCTGCTTTCCCAAAGCAATACCCGGAGGGCGGCAGGAAGCAATGCTCGAAGGCGTTTACCATCCGTTGGTAAAGCAGGCGGTTGCTAATACATTGCATATTACCCCGGCCGGCAATGTTATCTTTCTCACCGGCGCCAACATGGCCGGCAAATCGACCTTGATGAGATCGGTGAGTATTGCGATATTGCTGGGTCATATGGGTATGCCTGTTCCTGCAGCCGGGCTGGAGTTTGCGGTGCTGGACGGAATGTACACGACCATCAATCTTCCGGACAACCTTGGCCTGGGAGCCAGTCATTTTTATGCCGAAGTATTACGGGTGAAACAGATGGCCCGGGAATTGGCGGCAGGCAAAAAACTATTTATCGTATTTGATGAGCTTTTCCGGGGTACTAATGTCAAAGATGCTTATGAAGCAACCATCGGCGTTACCCGCGGTTTTGCCTGGCGAAAGGATAGCATTTTTATTATATCCACGCATATCATAGAGGCGGCAGATGTATTGAAAACACAATGCGGAAATATTCAGTTCCTTTATCTGCCTACCCGTATGAACGGTCATTTACCCGTCTATACCTACCGGGTTGAGCAGGGAGTTACGGATGACAGACACGGTATGATCATCATTCAAAATGAAGGCATACTCGATATTTTAAAAAACGGAAAGAATAAAGCTCAAGATCGGCGATGAATAGTTTTATGACGGATAAGCAGACGCTGGAAGACCTGAACCTTCTGGGGAAGTTCAAACCACAATCCATATTCAGTCTTTTTAACCAGGTGCGTACTTCCGGGGGCGAGCGGTTGCTGGAAAAAATGTTCAGGAACCCCTTGACGGATCACAGGGACATCAACCGCCGGAGCGATGTCTTTCGATATTTTCAGCGCAAGGGAATTCGATTTTCTCTATCATCTTCTTTGTTCCGGGAGGCGGAAAGCTATCTGACGGCATCAGCGGGCGGTGCATTCCCTATGATCATGCTGGACATGATCCGTAAAAAAATAGCGGGGATGACCGTCAGGGATGAGCAATTTGACCGGCTGCTAACCGGCATTACAGCGGCTGCAACCATGCTGCATGAGCTTTCCCGGCTGCTGGATCAATTAACGGATCATCCCCAACCCGAAGAGTTGGAGCCTGTAAGGAAAATATTTGCAGATAAGCGCCTCCAATGGCTGAAGCATTGGCACAGCGGGCATCGTTTATCGTTCATGGAGGCTGTCAGGTACCATTACCTGCTGCGCCGGGTGTTCGGGGCAACCATGGAAAGGGCGCTCGATCTTGCCTATCACATCGATGTATATATCGCGGTAAGCAATGTGGCGGACACCCGGCAATTGTCCTATGCAGTAGCATTCCCAAAGGAAGATGGCGTTTTTTATGCCTCTACCTTAAGACATCCCGGTCTTTCCAATGGGGTGCCGAACACTGTATCGTTCGGGTATGACAAAAACCTTTTGTTCCTTACAGGAGCCAATATGGCCGGAAAGTCGACGCTGATGAAAGCGTTTGGTATTGCCGTATATCTGGCCCACATGGGATTTCCCGTTGCCGCCGGCGCCATGAAATTCTCTGTTTTTGACGGATTATTTACATCCATCAATGTGCCTGATGATATAAGTGTGGGGTACAGTCATTTCTATGCGGAGGTATTGAGAGTAAAACAGGTGGCGCAGGAGGTGGGCAAGGGGTATAACCTCGTAGTCATCTTCGACGAACTTTTTAAAGGCACCAATGTGAAGGATGCATACGATGCAACGCTTTCCGTCACCCGGGCATTGGCTGCTTACCGGAATTGTTTTTTTATAATCTCCACCCATATCGTCGAAGTGGGCGAAGCGTTGCAGCAAACAGGCGATAATATCGTGTTTAAGTACATGCCGACCCTGATGACAGGAAATGTCCCCCGGTATACCTATCTGCTTGCAAATGGCATCTCCAGCGACAGACAGGGAATGTCGATCATCGAGAATGAAGGTATCTTTGAGCTATTGGGAACCGGAAAGTCCTGAAAAACCTAGCAAGAGGTTCTATAAAATCATCCGTGTTTACATTTATGTATATCATAAGTGTATACACTTATACTCCATAAAACCTCCCTAAAACACCCCTTTTCTGATAATTTTTTTTCAGATCGTCATCTTTTTTTCACCACTTCCAACGCTTCAAAATTGCAACCGATTCCAACGCAATGTAAAAATTTACAATGTGAAAAAATGCTATTTGTAGCATTGTGAACAAGAAAATAGAGAAATGTAAATTTCACACTTGTTAATAGATTGTAAATTCGGTATATAGCGTATGTACTGAATCGTTAGTAAAATATTTTTTTCGCATAGGCGGGAGCGTACGTATGAAAATTTTTTTTCAAAGCTAAATGAAAGCTAAATCGTTTTGTCTGTAGTTTTAACGCCGAATTAACGATTCATTAACCACAGCTAACCGCAACCGCTATATGAAGAACACCTGCTTTCTTCTTTTCAGCATTCTGCTATTGCTGAAGACCCCAGGACTGTACGCATCCGTTAACCCATTCGTCCCGTTGAGCGATACTACTGCCCCCGTCAACAGGGCTGTAGCAGAGGATTCCATCCCCTTTGTCAAAAGGACGACGGTTTATACCCAACTGGCGGACAGTGTGACCAGAAAACCAGGTGCACTGGCCCTGTTCCCCTCCGCGTCGCTGCAACAATCCGTAAAGGGACAATTCGCGGGCCTCTATGTGCAGGAGCCTTCGGGCGAGCCGGGCACCGTACAGAACATGTTTATCCGGGGCGCTCCTATGCCCCTGCTTTCACGCAAGGAACTCTATCAGTCGCAGCCACTGGTAGTGCTGGATGGTATCCCATTGATAGACGAACACCCATTCGTCTTTGATATCCAACAGTACGACTTCAACCGCATCGGCCCCGCAACAAATATTTACGGCGCCATCGATATGGACAACATCGCTTCGATGGAAGTCCTGAAAGACCTTGCAGCCACCATGGCCTACGGCCCAAGAGCGGTGAACGGCGTGATCCTCCTGAAATCGAAGGCGGCCATGAACCAGCGAAGCATCAGCTTTAACTCCTATGTCGGCGTAGCGGAAAGACCCCATGTCGCCACAACCAACGGAAAATTCGAGAATGCATTCCGCAAAAGGTTCTATGACCTGTATACCACAAACGGCCGCTATTCCACCGACGAGCAATATCCCCTCTATCTGAGCGATTCACTAAATAATGTGTACAGCGGACAATCCAACTGGAGCGATCTGTACTACAAGAATGCGGTAGTCTATGGGATCAATCTTGGTATTTCAGGCGGAAACGACAGGGCCAACTTTAGATTTTCCCTGGGCGATCTGAAAAGCAAAGGGGTGGCCGATCAGACAGGTCTGGACAGATACAGCGTGATGTTCAATATCAATATGAAACCCATCAAATGGCTGCTCTTTTCGGCAATGATCAATGGGAATATGATGGACCGTCAAAGGAACAAGACGATGCGCGACCGGTTTGCCCAGTTGAACTATTTCCCCGACCTCAGCGCTCCCCTGGCCCCCAATAAAGAATACTACCGGCAATACCTCGTCCAATTTGATAAAGGCTTTGACAAGAACAAGACGAACCTCATCCAGGGTTATGCCAGGGTGGCATTGGACCTGGGTAAGTTCAACCTCAGCTCCACGTTTAACATCGACTATAATGAAGGCTACAGGGACGTGTTCTACGCACGTACGCTCCTGCAGGGCACCAGCTATGCCTCGAATTACTACGGCTTTAACCAGCGGGTACAGCTGATCAACAGGGCGACCTATGACGTGTTCCTGCACACCGTAAACAAGCTGCACGTGGAATTCAACCAGGCGGTGCAGTGGGATACCTACAAGTACAACAACGCCTATGCCTACAAAGGAGCGAATGACTTTATCAAGATCAACCTCCTGGACTCCGATCCAAAAAAGGATGGCAATGACAACCCCAATTACCTCAACCCCATCGCTTTCCCCAGGGAACTGACCTACCGATTCCTCGACAAGACAGGGGACGTGCTGGCTTCTTTCTACGGCACTGCGGATTATACCATCCGGGATAAATATACTGTCAGCGCCTCGCTGCGTGCGGACGGATCTTCGAACGCCCAGCCCACCAGCCGATGGTTCTACTCGCCTGTGATCGCTGCCGCGTGGAATCTGAAGAACGAATTCCTGCAAAAGAACAAGGTTATCGATGACCTCATTTTTCGTGTGAGCGCCGGACGGCTGGGCCGTCTGCATGCCTATGACAATTACGCACAAGGCCCTCAGTATACGGCCATCACAGGATATACAGGCAATCTCACGGTACCCGGATACAACGCCTTTAGCGTGCTGACCAGGCCTTATTCCTTTGGCTGGGTGGGCTATGGGATTCCCTGGGGCTATTCTGACCAGGTGAACCTCGGGGTAGACGCATCCCTTCTTCGCAATCGTTTACACGTGTCGCTGGACTGGTATAAAAAGATCGAAAAGGACCTGCTTATCGGTATCCCCGCGTTTGCCGAATATGGCTACAAGCAGTCTATCGAGCCCGGCATGTCTGTCAGCAACACAGGTCTGGACCTTAGCGTCCGCGCCGGGGTCCTTACGAAGAAAAGTTTTTCCTGGTCCGCCGGGATCAATGTGAACTATAATCGCAATAACCTGAGAACCCTGCCGAGAGGGTTGAAGGAGATCGTCATCGGCAACCGTCTCCTGCAGGTAGGCAAGCCGGTAGATCAATATTGGCTGTTTGTGAACCAGGGCATCTATACGGCCGACAACCAGGTGCCGGTGGTAAAAGGACAACCCCTGAAATATAACGGGATCGCATTACGCGCCGGCGACCCCCGCTGGAAGGATGTGAACGGCGACAATATCCTCGACAACAAGGATAAGGTGCTGAAAGGACATTCGCTACCCGTCATTTCGGGTGGAATGGACCACACGTTCAAATATGGCGACTGGAGTCTGTCCCTCGACTTTTTCTATGTCCTGGGCAGAAAGGTGATGCACCAGGAGATGGCTAATAAATTCGACTTTATCAACAGGGAAAGCAACCTGAATATGAATTCCGTTAAGGAGATCACTTTCTGGGAGGACCGCGGAGACTTCAGCAAGTACCCTTTATACAACCCCTGGAGCGCCGTCATTCCCTATCGCATCGATCAGGACCTTTTCCTGGAAAACGCGTCTTTTCTCAAGTTGAGATCGCTCGTCCTGGGCTATGACCTTAGCAAATACCTGGCGAAGAAAGGATTTAAGATGAACAGGTTCTTTGTCTACGCGTCCGTGCACAATGTCTTTACCATAACGCCTTACACAGGACAGGACCCTGAGCTCGTAGGGTACGACGGGTTCGACACGGGTTATGGTCAGCCGATACCCAGGATCTATACCCTCGGCATCAAGACCGAATTATAATAACGGAAGTATTTACCAAAACCAGAAGATCATAAAATGAAAAAATCATTGCTGGCCATCCTGCTCCTGGCATCGGCGCTATTCAGCTGTAATAAGGTCCTGGAAAAAGATTCCGTGCGGGTAGTCGCAGAAAAGAATATGTGGAATACCCTGGAAGACGCACGCGCAGGACTCATGGGTGTCTATGCTCTTACCCGCGCGGCCCTTTCCGACAATAATGGACACTGGATCTATGGTGACGTCCGTTCGGGTCAGTTCTACAGCCCCCAGCGCCAGGACCTGAAAGCCGTCATCGACAATAACCTGAACGCCGCCTATCCTATGGTGGAAGCCTTATCCGACTGGACGAGATTCTATGCCATCGTCAATGCAGCCTGTCTTTTTATGGAGCGGGTAGGTAATGTCAGGGCGAATGACAAACGCTATTCGACAAACAATATGACGGTGGACCTGGCGCAGGCAAGATTTCTGCGGGCATTTACTTATTTCTACATGGTGAGGACCTGGGGAGACGTGCCCTTTATCATCACCTCTCACGACGGCCAGTTCGAGAATAAGCCCCGGGAAGAGCAGGCGAAAATATTGAGCTGGGTGGAAATGGAGCTGCTCACGGCGGCGCAGGACCTTCCTTTCAGCTACAGCACGGGCGATATCCAACAGCCAGGCAACTACTACAATGAGGACGCCACCCGGTGGGGCGGCGCTCTGGCGACAAAGGTTTCCGCCTATGCAATCCTGTCGCACGTAGCGGCATGGATGGGCAACTATTCCAATGTAGCAAAGTATTCCAAGTTTGTGGAAGACAATTACAACCGAAGCAACTGCAGATTCCAATCCACTTCGGACCTGACGAATTCCAATGGGTTCTTCTATAACAAGAATTCCAGCCAGATGCTGGGGTTCAATTCGGACTATGGACACATAGACGGGTCATCCACCGGCCATCTGGAAGAACTCACGCTCGCCCAACCCCTGATCAACAAAGCCATCCCCGACATCTATCTGCCGAAGGATACCATCATACGCATGTTTGATCAGCCCAACGATGAACGATTCAATATCGATACCCTGGGAGCGCCTGGTTCAGACCGTTACTTCACAAACTTCAATGGTAAGTATCCCATATTCAGCAAGATCAAGGTTATGGAGGGAGGCATCGTCGATCCCAACTTCAGGTACTTTACCAGCGCATTGATCTTCACCCGGCTGGAAGACATCGTCCTGTTGCGCGCCGAAGCGCTGGCCGTACTGGGCGACACCGCCGGCGCCCGCAACGAAGTGACCATCGTCATGACCAAACGGGGCATCACGGACATCAACCAAACGAATAAGGAGCTGATCGACCTCATCTTCGAAGAACGGAACCGCGAGCTCCTGGGAGAAGGGCACAGATGGTACGACCTGGTGCGTTATAACAGGATCAAGCAGAATAACCCCGCCTTTACAGCGCTCATCAATTCCGGCGGCATTTACTGGCCCATTTCCCGCAAGCTTATTGGTCAGAACCATTTATTAACACAAAATCCTTACTGGCAATAAGGGATTCCAATCTGAAAAATATGACAACGTATATGCGAGCCATAACATTTTTGCTGATCCTCACTTTCGCCCTGCCGGCCTGTAAAAAGGATGGCGGCTATCACAACTCGCCCGATGCGGAGAAAAAAATCCCTATGAACACATACGACTATCTGAAAAGCAAGGTCGGCGTATTCGACTCCCTGGTGGCGGTCATCGACAGGCTGGGATTAAAGGGAACATTGACGGACAGCGGCATTACTCTTTTCGCCGTCACAAATCAAAGTTTTCAGCTGGCGGTGACGAACCTCAACAGACTTCGGAAACAGTCTGACAGGGACCCCGAGTACCTGTCTACGATCGACCGGGAGCAGCTGGATACGATGGTGTCGTATTACATCATCCGGGGGAAATATCTGTCCGACTCCCTGCAATTGCAGGATGGACTCGACCTGTTCAGCGTACGATTCGGCTACCCCATGCATGCCAAAAGCACCCGGGCTTCCGCTTCGGGGTTCGAAAAGGGCGGGCCGGAAGTGATCGACTTCAGCAATACCAAAAGGAGCAAGTTTGTCAAATTCTGGTCCAGCACCACCACCGGATCGAACAATATCGAGACGACCAATGGTGTCGTCCATGTCGTAACACCCGACCATATCTTCGGATTTGACGAATTCGTAAAGCGTCTGACCTTTGTCCCCCCACCCCCGAATCTCATGCTGACCATCGGCGGAAAACTGTCTGTACTGCGCGATAACAACGGCGGACCCGATAATGGAGAAGGGTCAAAGAAGGTCATCGACGGAGACGACCATACAAAATTCCTTTGCGAGTTCCAGGGCAGGGTCTGGATGAAGTTCGAGCTGAATACGCCGGCGGTGTCTTCCGTGTATACGCTGACCTCGGCCAATGACGCCCCGGACCGTGATCCCCGCGCCTGGACATTCGAAGGCTCGAATGACAACGTCAACTGGGATGAGCTGGACAGGAGGTTCAATTTTTTCTTTGAACAGCGCTATCAACTGAAGGTCTTCTCCTTCCAGAATACGACGGCTTATAAATACTATCGGATAAATATTTCCGAGGTAAATGGCTCGAACCTGTACCAACTGGCTGAATGGACCATCAATTCAACAAAATAAGACACGGGCACTAACTTAAAATCCTGCGATCATGGAACGCGTCATAAAAAAAGCGACTATTTTCTTCCTGCTTACCGGAATGATCTCCGGTGGCTGTAAAAAACTGTACAACCTGCCCGATGAAAAGGACTATCTCAGCTCAAACCTCAATTTTTCAAATAAGATCTTCGAGCCCATACTAGGCCGGACAACGCTCATGGGCGGCTTTAATTCGGACCGTAGCACCGAACCCCTGAAATTCGAGATCGTCAATGCACGGTGGGGAGATGGACGTCCCATGACGGACATCTTCACCGAAGCCGAGACTTACGTGTGGACGGGCACTTATACGGGCAACGAGAAAAGCCTGGAAGAAATAGAGGCCAAACGGAAGAAGGAGAAGCACCCCCTTTTCGAGATCCGGCGTTCAGGGGAGTTTATTATGTGGAGCGCTTCCACCAATGCTCTGATCCAGCCCCGGGCCACCGACAGTACCAATTTTCCGCAGAACACCCGGTATTTCGACATCAAGGTGAGCAACAGCGGTGGAGAGATGCTGATCAAGGATTTCCAGGTGCGCCCCTGGCGCGAGCGGCCCTATGAGCCTTCCAATGATATGAATCTCTATACAGGCGGCATAGCGCCCAACCCCAAGGACCCTACCAATCCCGCAGACAGGGATTATATAAGACCCTTTATCTACAATGTGCTCTCTACCCCCTCCGAGAAGAATATGGTGAGCAACGACGACAGGAAGGATATCGTAGCCTTTATCCGCCCGTTCTCGGGGGGAAATGGCCACAATTTACGGATCAAGGTGCTGAACAAGGACTCCCTTCCCATCAATCCCTCCACTTTTAACGAAACGAGCTGGAAGACGATGCTACATGGATTCAATATGCAAATGACAAACGAGTATGTTCAATATGACGTCGGCTATCCGATACCGCTGGTAGAGATCCCCACCCCTTACGCACCCGGCGGAACGAGGGCGCATGCGGAATTGAAATATTCCAGGATCGGTTTTGGCGGGACGAGGGTCATGGCCGGTTTCGGGTTGGACTTTGCGATCTATCGGCCGGGGGATTGGGAGATCGTATTCCTCTTCAGGACCGAGAATCCAAAATTTGAAAATGACTAACTGCTAATAAACGAATACAATGAAACTACGTCTATACGTTTTTCTCCTGCTGACCGGTGGCCTTTTCCCTTCCTGGCACCTGCTCGCGCAAGCTCCGCCCCCTGCCACGATCACAGTCCGCGGAACGGTGGTGAATAAAAACTCCAACGCCCCGTTGCAGAGCGTTACCATCGCCAATGAAAAAACAGGCAAGGGAGTGGGCATGACAAATGCGGATGGACATTTTGAGGTCAGGGTGCCTGCGGGCGCTACCCTCATCTTCAGCTCGGTGGGTCTTGCCACCAAAAAAGTGAAGCTGGAACCAGGTCAGACGAATATAAAAGTGCCCATGGAAGAAAACAACCGGTCGATGGATGACGCGATCATTGTCGCCTATCAGAGAAGGACGAAGGAGACGACGACAGGGGCTGTCAATGTCGTGATGGGCAAAGAGGTGCAGGACGTACCCGTATCGAATGTGGAGCAGCTGCTGCAAGGTAAAGTGCCCGGGCTGAACATCCAGAATAATACGGGGGCCCCCGGATTTAGAGGCTCGGTGCAGATGCGGGGTCTTTCCAATCTCAGCATTTCGGGCAGCGGCAGCGAATCCTTTCTTCAACCTACGTCTCCCCTGTATATTATCGACGGCGTACCCATCGATGCCGACAAGGCGTCTGAATATGGATTTCAAACCCAGGGTCCCGGCATCAGCCCCGTGTCATTGATACCTCCGGAAGATATCGAATCCATCCAGGTCCTGAAAGATGCGCAGGCTACTTCCATGTATGGATCGAGAGGCGCTTATGGGGTTATCATTATCTCTACCAGACGGGGTAATTCCAAGGTTCCCCGCGTCAGGTATACGGCCAACTATTTTGTAACCACGCCCCCCAAACTCCGCGAGACGCTAGGCGGTAATGCGGAGCGCCGGCTGAAGATCGCGCAGATCGTCACCAATGCCCGCAGCTATGACGATATAATGCGGATCAACCAAACGACCTTCCTGGCGGATAGTCTGAACCCTTACTGGAATAACTCCACCAACTGGCAGGCCGTCTTTTATCGCACTACTTACAACCAGACACATAACCTGGCCCTCGACGGCGGTAATGCTAAATTCAACTACAAGACAAACCTGGGGTATTATACTGAAAAAGGGGTCATCAAGAACACGGGTTTTGACAGATATAACCTGAACATGAATATGGAGTTCAGACCCAGCGATAAGTTCAGGATCTTCAGCTCTCTTTTCGGGTCGATGGGTATCCAGGGTAAAGGCAATGGCCTGGGTATCCTTCAGCAAGGTGTAGCCGACAACGGGACGGCCTCCACGCTGTTGCCGCCGCCCTCTTATTACCAATCTTCCGGCGCCGTCGTGTCCGCCCTGAAAACAAAAAATGACAATAGCTCCAGGAACCTGCGGGCAAACGTAGATATGCGTTATGAGCCATTCCCCGGTGTAGCGTTCGCATCCAGCCTCAGCTATGACAATACCTCGGACATGGAATCCACTTTTACGCCTGCTGCAGCGAATAACCAGTTCGCCAGGGTCTATGATTTCACGGGAAAGAACTTTACGTTGTACAACCGGAACAACTTCACCTACTACAAGGCGATCACAAGGGACCATTCCATCTTTATCAACGCATTCAACGAGATCTATAAACAAGGCGCCCAATCCCGTATCACAAGACAGGAAAGGACCCCTAACGATCAGATGCAGGGTCCCATCGGCTTCGACTCCTATTTTTCACGGGGCGGCGGGGTTCTGGCGAACTTTAAGAATGCTACCATCGCCTCCTTTGCCGGATCCATTTCCTACGATTATCAAAAAAGGTTCGTTGCGGAATTTTCTTACCGTCTGGACGGTACATCCTCCAACGGACTGGAGAATCTTTATTCCAAGAACCCTTCCGTGGGACTACGATGGAACTTCAGCAAAGAAAAGTGGCTGAAGGACCTCATCTGGCTTTCCTACGGCGCCCTGCGGTTGACCTGGGGACAAAATATCGTCCCGACAGGAAATCTCCAGAGCATCTATGGTATCTATGATCTGAACGGGAATTTCAATAATAACCCTACTATCGGGATCAACTACGACCAGATACCCAACCCCTTCCTCAAACCCACTACTACTACGCAATATAACCTTGGTTTTGAAACGGGTCTGTTTAATGATAAGTTTGTCGTCAACTTTGACACTTACTTCAAAAAAGTGGACAACCTGCTCTTCGACAGGTACCTTGCAAGCAATACAGGGTTTAATAAGCTGGCCAGCAATGATGCGGGTATCGCCAACTATGGATATGAACTGATGGTAACGGCCAGGCTTATCGCAAAAAGAGGTTTTACCTGGACCGTCTCCGTGAACGGCGCTATCAACCGGGATGTACTGTTGAGGCTGCCGGCAGAATACAATGGCCAGTATACCCGGATCGACAACAGCCCTTACAACCAACACACTGTATTTCGCGTAGGACGTAATACTTTATCCAATTACCTCATCCGGAACGAGGGAGTATATAGCACGGACGACGAGGTGCCCGTGGACCCGGTGACAGGCAAGCGATATCAAAGCAATGGCGTGCCGTTCAAGGCGGGCGACCCCCGTTTCAAAGACGTCAATGGAGATTATGTCCTGGATGGAAGGGATTATGAGGTCGGCGGGAACTCGCAGCCGATGGTAACAGGCGGTATCTCCACGAATGTGGTCTATAAGAACTTTGGATTGAATGTCTACGCCACCTTCACCGCCAAACGCACCATCCTGAACAATGCCCTCTCCGACCGCATGTCCATTACAAGGGATCCCTTCGACCTGCGGGCAGTAGTGCCCCTAAGCGACCTCGACATCTGGCGTAAGCCGGGAGATCATGCGAGGTATCCGAACCCCTACGATTATGGAAGGTACAACCAGATCCAGCCGCTGCGGCCTGACCAGACCCTCTGGGCCGAGGATGGCAGCTACTTAAAAATAAACAACGTGATACTATCCTATATGTTTAACAAGGCTCTTGTCAGAAAGGTCGGCTTTAACAGCGCCAGGATCTATTTCAGCACGGAGAACCTCATCACCTTTTCCGGGTACAGCGGGCCTAACCCCGAGAATGTCACTACCCTGGGTAGAGATGTATCCAGCGGTTATGCCGTCCCTCGAAAATATAACATCGGGGTAAACATAGAACTCAATACTGGCAATTAAACCCACTTCATGATGAAAAAGACCATCTGCTATACTATACTGTTGCTGACGATCCTGGTCGGACCCGGCTGTAAGAAATTCCTGGATATCCAACCCATCGATAAGCTGTCGGGTAATAATTTCTACCAGTCCAGGGAGGACGTGATCGCCAATATTTACGATCTGTCCCGGAAATTATTCAACAAGGTTAATGAAACCCACTTTATCGGTGCGACAGGCGAATACCGGTCAGGCGAAGTATTGTCGGAGGCGCAATCCGACAACGGCCCTGCCCGTGCTTATGTAGAAGTGCTGGGCAGGAATGACCTGCTCACGCTGCTCAGCGGCAACCGTCCCTGGGATTTTTACAATTTTTGGAAGATCACGGAATGGCAGGAGTATTACCAGGTGATACAGGGGGCTAATATCCTGCTCAGCAAATTGGAAAAGGGTGTGCCGGGTCTTTCTGAAACAGAGAAGAAACAATTCGAAAGCGAGGCGGCATTTGCCAGGTCGCTGGCCTATTTCTTCATGGTACGTCTGTACGGGGACGTTCCCTATTTCACCGACGCCTTCCATTCGACGGCGCTACCCCGGGAGAAGATGGTAACAGTGATGAATAATTGTATTGCCGACCTGACGAAGTACAAAGAGTTCCTTCCATGGAGCTATTCCGACCCCGCTCTGAAAGGCGTGCGGGCAAGCCGGGGAAGCATCATCGCCCTGCTGATGAATATGAACATGTGGAACGCGGGTTTTGATAAGAGCAAGGCCGGGCAATACTACGAGGAAACGGCCGCGCTGGGGAAAGAACTGGTAAACAGCGGCGCTTACCGGCTCCTTCCGCTGAATGAATGGTCTAACGTCGTGAAGGGCCGCAGCGATGAAAGTCTTTTCGAGTTCTACCGGAGCGTCAACTATGGGGACGCCAATAGCCTCGTCGGTCCCATTTCCGACATGTTCCTCCACTATCCGTATAAAAGACCTGAATATACCCACCGGGTAAGCTTTGCTTACTTCAAGGCCGAATATATGCAGAAGCTATACCTGGGCAGCGCCGACAGAAGGGCCACCGTCTGGTTTGACGAGAACATCTATGCGGACAACGGGAGATTTATGATGCTCAAGTTCGCCCAAAATAGTTATGCTTCCGGAGATGAGCTGGATAACCCCGACAATACTTTTATGATCTTCCGGTATGCTGGAGAGATCCTCTTATGCGCGGAAGCCCTGGCAGAACTGGGAAATGACGATGAAGCCATTAAACTGGTGAACATGGTCCGGGACAGGGCTGAAGCGGGACGTTACACAGGCGGCGGCGGCCAGGACCTGAAGGACTTTATCTTTTTGGAGCGGTCACGCGAACTCATGGGCGAAGGACATCATTATTTCGACCTGGTCCGGACACGCAGGATCCTCAGCAGCACCTGGTCATACAATGTGCTGACGCTGGATAAGTTCAACAGAGGAGCCTGGACCTGGCCCATCAGCAGGAGCGCCCTGAACAATAATCCCTATATGACACTCAACGATTATTGGACCAATGGAGGCAACTAATTACCACATCCCATTCAATCAACTATGATAAAGAATACTATAGCGATCTGTGGCCTCATCCTGCTGGCATTCACTGCCTGCCAGCGCGATAAGTACTATAAGGACGGCGGTCTGGCCCAGGCGAATTTTCCGGGCACGATGCTGAATTACCTGGATGCGAATCCCGCTCCCTTCGACACCATTGCCAGGATAGTCAGACTAGCCGGGCTTTCCGATATGTTCAACAAAGAGGATATCACCTTCTTTGCGCCGGATGACCAGGTAATCTATCGGACCATCGGCACCATCTACACGGGCGGGCTGAACTCCTACCTGTATTTCAATGGCAAAGACACTGTCCGGGATTTGTCGGAGATCGATTCCTCCATCTGGCGGAAATATCTTCTGCAGTATATTTTCAAGGGGGTCAACAGACTCAAGGACTATCCCCAGATAGATTTCACGCTGGTGAATATCTACCCCGGAGGCTTGTATTATACCCTGGGCGGGAACGTGATGAACGTCGGTGTTACATTCGCCGATGCCAATGGTATAAAATACCTGGGCTACCGTCAACTGCAGCTGACCTATATTCCGGATATCTCCAGGCCGGACGACGGCTGGAGGACCTTCGCCGTCTCTTCTTCGGATATCAAACCAAAGAATGGGATCGTACACGCGCTGTTGACCAACGGTATGTACCTGGGGTATGACGCAAATAATTTTTTCACTGAAGTATATAATGCCGGACTAAAATGAAAGCATACAGCTATTTTTTTATCATTGTCGTAACGGCGCTTGCCATACAAGGCTGTAAAAAGACGGACACAGTGTATGAGGACCCGTATGCCAACCCCAAGCCGCCATTGGGTATTAAGCTGGACCGCGACGCCCCGCCTGTTCCCGCCAGCGGGATAGCAGGTACAAAAGTGCATTTTCAAGCTACGGGGCTCGTCGCGTATAAGGAGAAAATCTCCTTTCTTTTTAACGGAGAAAAAGCGGAGATCGTCAGTATCACGGAATCCGGCATTGATGTAAAAGTGCCGGCCGGCGCCAGCAGCGGGGTAACCTCTATCAACGTGGACGATCAGCTCGTCCTCGGTCCGCAATTCTCCGTGCTGGGTCTGATAAAGATCGACCCCACATTTCGTGCGCAGGCAGGCGCCAACAATTTCGTCACGGGGGTATACCCGCTGGCGGATGGAAGAAATATCGTCATAGGTTTTTTTACGAATTACGATAACAAAGGATACGTCGCGCCCCTGAACAGGATCGTGAGGACATCCGGCGACGGGGACCTGGACCGCACTTTCCGGACCGGGAAAGCAGCCAACGGCGGCCTGGCCAGCATTATTGAGCTGGGAGGCAAGTTTGTCATTGCCGGCGGGTTTAGCGGTTATGACCAACGCACCGAAAATATAAGCAATATCGCCACCCTGAATCCCAACGGCACCATTGATACGATGGGTGTGAAGACCTGGCGCAGACCTTCACAAACAGATACTACTATGTATTTTCCCAAATTCAACGGGGGGACCAATGACTTCATCAGCCGTCTGTATGTCCATCAAAACAAGATACTGGCCACGGGGAATTTCAGGTACTATGTGACCAGGAAGTATACCGAGCCGAACTCCACGTTCACAAAAGACACGGTGATATTGGATAGTACAGAGATGCGTCAGATACTTCGTTTCAACCCGGATGGTACTTTGGACAGCAGTTTCAGATTTGACAAGACGGCCGGGAAAGGCCTCCCCAGCGCCAACGGACCCATCGGTACATTGATGCACCAGGAGGCTGAAAAGCTGGAAAAGCTGGTAGTCTTCGGCAGCTTCACCACTTTCGACGGAAAACCCGCGGGCCGCATCGTCCGGCTGAATCCCGACGGGGCCATCGACAATTCCTTTACGCCGGGCATCGGCGCCGACAACGGCATAAGTAGCCTTACCTATAACACCGTCACAAAAAAATATCTCATCACCGGCGCCTTCCGGCATTATGGCGGCAAGAATGCCCCTGGGATCGCGTTGCTGAACGATGACGGCACACTGGATGAAAGCTTTGCCGGCAAAGAATTCGAAGGTGGTTTTGTAGGCCTCGCCCGGCAGCTGAACGATGGACTCATCGTCGTCAGCGGAGGATTTAAGAAATACAATAATGTTACCCGCAACGGCTTTATGGTGCTGACAGCCACCGGGGCTTTTGCACCGGGGTACAATGCTACAGGGACCTTTTCCGGCGGACTCTCGGATATCATCGAAACCCGGTCCGCTGATGGGAAAAGGGCTTTGTTGCTGATAGGCTCATTTTACAGATTTGACAACCAACCCGTGAGCAATATTATACGGATAACCCTGGAATAACCGCAGCCCTATTTAATTATTCAACGAATTAACTGACCAGTATGAAAAAATACCTGTCTCTTCTTTATCTGATCCTGTGCATGATGGTGACGGCCATGGTATCCTGTAACAAGAAGTTCAGCCGGATGTTGCCGGACACGAAGTATACGGATACAGCCAACGTCTCTTTTGGCGAGCGGAAGGTGCTCTACCTCATCGTGGACGGTGCAAGAGGCGCTTCGGTGAACGCCTCCAATACACCCAACATCAAGGCGCTGTTGCCCCATTCCATTTATAGCTGGGTGTCGGTGAATGATCCGGATGCCGCCTCTATTGCTAACAATTGGGCCGACCTGCTGACGGGTGTTAAAAAGGAGAAACACAAGGTGGTGGATATGACGTTCACCAATACCAACCTTCAAAATTATCCTGTCCTCTTCCGACGGATAAAGCAAAGCAATCCTGCCATCGGGATCGCAGCCTTTACTTCGTCAGCGGATTTTTCGAACAATCTCACCGGTGGGGCGGATGTGTCGAAGCTGCTTAACTCGGATGATGAGACACGGACTGCTGTCGTAGAGAGCCTGAAAAAGGACACGGCCTCCTTTATTGTCGGGCATTTTACAGATGTCAATAAGGCCGGCGTTCAATCGGGCTATGATACTTCTTTTCCGGCATACAAGACAGCCATCGAAAAATTCGACGGTTATGTGGGTGAGATCATGACCGCACTGGCGCAACGACCGGGCTTCGCGCGGGAAGACTGGCTGGTCGTCCTCGCTTCCACCGGCGGAGGGCCCTTCACCATTCCCCCCGACCAAAATGACAACACGATATTCAGCAACCCCGCCGCCAACGCGTTTATTATCTATTACAACCCGGGATATAAGCAGCGTATCATCGTCAAGCCATTCACGGGGAACAGGTACATCGGCAAAACCATCCGGCTGAAAGGCGACGCCGTCACCGCCCAGATCAACGACGCGGCAGACTATAACATCGACGACACGACGAATTTCACCATTGAGCTCAAGATCAAAAAGAATGAGGAGGCGTTCTTTTGGCCCAGCGTCCTGGGCAAACGTAATGAATGGTCCAGCGGGCATCCCAGCGTGGGGTGGGTGATCTATCTCGAGAACAGGTATTGGTACCTGGAATGGCGAGGCACCAAGGACAACGATTTCCACCAGGTGAGAGGGGCTGATCTGAGGAAGGGCTCATGGGAGAATATTTCCGTCAAATGTGAAACACGCGGAGGCAAGCGGTTCATACGGACCTATACCAACGGCGCTTTTAACAATGAGGGGGAGATCACTGCTTCGGGGAGTCTTAGCAACAACAATGCTTTGAAACTGGGATTTTTAAATGGCAACGGGCATGGAACGCCCGACGTATACATCACGGACATCCGCTTCTTTAAATTTACCCTTCCCGACGCAGCCATCGACCGGTATGCCTGCGAAACCTCCATCGACCCAAGCCATCCGTATTTCAATTTCCTGGCCGGCTACTGGCCCGCAACGGATGGACAAGGAACGCTCATAAAGGATTACGGCCCGCTGGCGCATGATTTTGTGATGCAGGGTAGTTACCCCTGGGAAAGTTACAATGACCTGATCTGTCCGCCTTCGGACCTTAGTCTGTCGGGACTAGTACCCCAAACGGCGGATATACCCGCCCAGATCATTACCTGGTTTAAAATTGCCAGCAAGCAGAGCTGGGACCTCGATGGACGGGTCTGGCTGGACCAATAAATGAAAATATTCAACTATTTCGATATGAAAAAAATCGGTATTGTATGTATTGTAGTCCTGGCGATGGGTTGCAAGAAAAAAGACCTGCAGGACCTGGCATCCGTCACCTCAGAACCCAGGATTGTCTCTGCCCAAAGCATCGTGGCGGGGGAGATCACAAAAGACAATTCTTCTGTGACGGTGCCCTTCCATCTCAAACTCTCCGGTCCGGCGGGTAAAGCCTTCCAGGTAGCGGTGGACGCGAACTATGACACCGTGACCCGACTGATTGCCAGCGGTGCTTTGCAGAACACGGTCGCGGCTACCTCCAGCGCCGTCTTTCTTCCCAGCGTCGTCAACGTAGCATATGGGACGGACAGCGCTACGGGCATCGCTACCGTAAAACTCTCGGAAGTAGAGGCTAACTATGGTAAGAATGTGGCCTTTATGATCCGGCTCATAAACCCCGGCAAAGGCAACAAGATCGACGAGGCGAAGTCCACCTGTCTGGTGGTGATCAAATCCACGGAACTGATGAGCGCCGACGATCTGCATACGCTGTCCATTTCCAACGGCGGCGGCGGTATCCTAAATGTGGACTTTCAGCATAATTATACCAGCAATCCGGGCGGGGTCACCATTCCTCTGATCGTCAGTCTGGCTAACCAGGCCAGCGCCGCCTTTGAGGTAAAAGCGAGGCTCAACAGGGACTCGATCGATAAGCTCATCGCTGACAATGTGCTGCCGGCAAACACGGTACAGCTGAATGCCGGCCAGTTCTCTCTCGATACCATCGTCAGAATGGGTTCTAATCTGAACTCCGCCATCATCAACCTGGCTATTCCCTGGTCGGTGTTTGACGCCAATATCACGGCGAAAAATTATTTCGCTTTTTACATAAGCCTGGCAGAACCTACCCGGCATATCCTTCACCCGACAAAAAGTAAGGTCGTCGTCCTGGTGAACCCCTCCGTGAACCTGGACAATAACTCCTATATCACGGGCAACGGCACAGGACTCAAGGCTGAATACTTCTCCAACAATCAATTCCTGGATTTTGACGGAAGAGCTCCGGATCTTGTCAGGGTAGACGAGACTATCGACTTCCAGGATCACTGGAAGTCACCTCCCATCAGCGTCGAAAACAGCTCTGCCCGGTGGACCGGCGAATTCCTCGCACCTGTACGCGGTCAATATACTTTTTATCAGACGCGATGGGACGACGGGGCCAGACTCCTGATCAACGGCGTCGCCATTATAGATGATTATACGGTGGAATGGGATAAGCCTACCAGAAAGGCGACGATCACCCTGGAAAGAGGACAGCGTTATAAGATAGAGGCCGACCATCGTCAGAACTATGGTGGCGAGCAGGCCCACCTGGAATATGAAGTACAGGGACTGATATCCCGGCGCATCGTTCCCAAATCCCAATTGTTCCCGGCTCCCTAAATGCAAATAATATGAAAAAAATATTGATCATTCTCTCCCTGGGCATGTTGATACAGTGTAAAAAAGATCACAAGGCGCCACCCCCGGCGCCGGAAGAACCCAAGCCCACGGCGACTTTTACTTATAGTCTTCCCGACAGCGCAAAGTTCCTGTCGTATCAATTTACCAGCACATCCACCAATTACAAACAGCTGTTGTGGCAATTCGGAGATGACAGCAGCTCCACGGAAACGACCCCCCTGCATACCTACCGATTCCCCGGCGACTATCATGTGATCCTGAATACGACGAATTCACAGGGGTATTGGGCTACCAAAGAGATACTGCTCAAAGTGGTAGACCCCACTTTCGACCCTACCAAGGTCGGGGAGAACTATATCAAGACCATCGGCGGGACCCTCTCTGTCTCCCGTGACAATGGGGGCGGCCCTAACGCAAATGAAGGGTCGTTGAAAGTGATCGATGAGAACCCCGACACAAAGTTTTTCCAATCCGGCTTTGCAGGGGACCTCTGGATCAAATTCGAGTTCAATAGCCCTGTCGTTGCAGGCGCCTATACCATGACATCCGGGAATGATTCCTGGGACCGGGACCCCAAAACCTGGTATTTGCAGGGATCGACGGACAATATCAAATGGATCACTTTGCATACGGTGAATAGGATGCAATGGAATTCCAACGAAAGAAAGAAAAAGATCCTTTACTTTTTTGATAATTATGAGGCGTACAAATTCTACCGGCTCAGTATCAAAGCCAACAACGGCAGCCGGGATTTTCAGCTGTCGGACTGGACGGTGAATAAGAAGCAGCCGTAGAGCCGGGTTGTCATCGATTGGCTGAATGTCTCAGATCTCCAGGGAATTTTCGCCGGGTTTAAGCTGATATGTTTTTGTCTTCCATACCAGTATACCCGAAGTTTTTTCGGGTAAGACTATTTTTATTTTCCATTTGCCCTTGTCAAGAACATACGCTACGGCGATCTTTCCACTGGGATGCGGTATCTCGCCGCTGACATTGGACAACTCCCCCAAATGCGGCTCTATTTTTACCTTACGGAAGCCCGGTGAATAGCTATCGATGCCCAGGACCGTCCGGAAAAATTCAATATTCGGACTCGCCCCCCAGGCGTGACAATCCGAACGGCTGTTGGGCAGATCAGATATTTCGGCCCAGGTGGTCAGCCCCATTTTGATATTATCCCGCCAGACATCAAGCCATTTAAGATAGTCGTCTCCCAACCCGCCTTTTACCAACGCCTGGTGCAGATAGTATTTAAAGTAGATGGTACACTGGGTAAGGGAATTGTCTGTCAGCAGATGCTTACACATGTCGGGGAGATCCTGTCTGTTTACCACACCGGCCAGTATTGCCAGGGCATTGGCATGCTGTGACCAGACGTCTTTTTCCCTGGTGTCAGCGTACAATTTCCTGTTTGCATCCCAATATTTTGTCTGGATAGTCTGTTTTAGCTGCGCCGCTTTTTTGCGGTACAGACCGGCGTATCCGGGCATCCCCATATTGGATTCCAGTTCGGCCGCCCATTGATAGGCCATCAGCAACTGCAGATCAAGAATGGCCGAGCTGCCGTCGCTGCCTTTTGGAGGCATCGCGAAATCCCATCCTTTACCACCTACCCAGTCGATAAAATTCCAATAGGGGGTGCCGTTTAACGAACCATCCGGCGCCTGGCGCCTGCTAAAAAAATCTAATACAGCACGCTCGCCGGCCAGCTTATCCCTGACAAAATCACTGTCGGGTCTATACATCCAGTAATCATGGAGGACGCCGATGTACCATAGCGAGAAAGTAGATATGATCTGCGTACTATGTGTGGGCCACCGGCTTTGAGTGACCCCTTCCGGTATCCGGGAATGATCCATCAGGGTGATGGCATTACGCGCCAGCCTGTCGTCACCGCTGTTGTAGTAGCTGACCATTGCCTGTATGCGGGTGTCTCCGATGTATTGCAACTGCTCATAATAAGGACAATCAAAATAGGTTTCCATGGCGCATAGCCGCGCTGTCCGCCAGCCTGTTTCAAGGATCTTTTTTATTTCGGCGTTGCCGGTGTTAAAGACCGCATTGAAGGTAAAAGGATAGCCGGTGAATGTACCGTACATATCATCGATGACCAATGGCTCGCCCCGGGTATGCACCGTTACCTGGATATAACGGAAACTCCTCCAGTACAGGGTCGTATAAGACTGGCCGCCACTCCCGTCGGAGATCAGGCTGTCCTTTCGCCCGTTGAAATCCTTACCTTCTATGTCATTCCTGTTGCCTTTCCGGGCGCCGTATCTCTCTATATTGTCAAAAAGCGATTCGGCATATCGCATGGAAATACCGGCGTCCTTTCCCTTGCTAAAGTTCAAGGTTATATAAGCGTTGGTCATGTAGGTTTGATCAAGCAGGAACGTGACCGTGGAATTGGCGGGAATGGTAACAGGGGTCCTTGATGCGGGGAATGCGGATGGAAGGCCCATCCCGGTGGACTTACGTAAGACGGGGACCCGCTGGTACGTCAATTCCATCTGAGGCAGTGACGAAGGCACCAGCATCCAGCCAAACCCATCGGATGAACCTTTGAGATGTCCCTGAAATAAATTTGCGGCGGAAGGCCAGCCGCTATCATCAAGATCGACAGCCGCCCAACCATGGACAGATTGGTTCATATCCACTAATTCCCCGGTACTGGCTGCAAAGAACCCCGCTATAGGCCGATAGCCCTTATCCCGGATGCATTTCCATGTATTACTGGTATTTAGTATCTCCTCATCAGTGGAATTACCCTGGACAATAAAGGCTGTCCTTACCGTGATCTGAGCTTCCGGGCGAAATTCTGCCTCGTTATAAACCTGCGCCGCCACTACGTTTTTACCTGTGGTAAGGTAGGGCGCAAGATCGACTGTCTCATAATTCCAGTAGTAAGTATCTCCCCGCGCCGGCCCTAAGGACACCAGTTTACCGTTGGCATAGAGCTTGTACCGGTTGTCAGCCGACACATGGATGATAAAGCTGGCGGGTTTAACCGCCAGCTCAAAACTCTTCCGGAAGTAATAGACACCATACCCGTTGCCGGAGTCATCCGGTGCGGCGATCCAGTTGGTGTTCCACGGTCTGTTGGACGGCGCCGGAGCAGCAGATTGGGCATAGCCGGCCTGGGCCGGCAAAAAGATACAAAGCGTCAGTAGTACAGAAAAAAGATTAGTCATTGAATGCAATCATTAGAGATATTCAAAAATAGCGATCCGGCATATACTCAGCATCCTGCACTATCATGCAGGTCAGGTATCGCTATTCCAATACAATTTTATCAAACCGGGCCGATCTTTCCCCTTGTACAATAAGAAAATAAAGCCCTTTGCAGACCGTACTGGGCAGATAGATCGTTTTGCTGCAGAACGTGCCGGTCACCGGCAGCCTGTCACGATAAACCGTCATGCCCGACAGGCTCAGCAACCGCAGGTTGACCTCGCGCTCCGGACAGTCCTTCAGCGCGATGGTAAAAGAACTGTGCGCGGGATTGGGATAGGTCTGTAGTTGCCAGCCTTTGCCAAAGATACTGCCATGTGTGGAAGCCGCAGGCAGTCGATAGATACCTGAGTCGATAAGGGCCAGCGGGACGCGAAGTCCGCGGGGGCGGTAATAGTCCGGGTTATAGCCATTATTGATACAGGCCGGCTCGCAGTTGCCATAGCCGTTGATATCATAGGTGATGAGGATCTCATTGTTGGAGTTGATGTATTCCGGATGGATGGCGGGCGCATAAAAGAATGGTGTATGCCCAAGAACGTTATCCGGGATGGTGTACAGGACCTTCCTGTCGGTGAAGGGACCAGTGAGGCTGTCGCTGGTAGCGACATAGATGCGTGTGCCGGCGTCGCAGGATACGCTGAATTCGGTGCTGAGCAGGACGTATTTGTTCCGGACTTTAGCTACATAGACCCCGTTGGAAGCGCCGGTGGTGATGTTGGCCATGTGGGCGACGGTGGTATCCCAGACCGTGCCATTCCAGAATTCCCAATGTGCGCGAGGGTTGTTCTTTGGAAAACGAGCCACGAAGATATTGCTGGTGATAAATGCTCCTTTCACCCCCCAGGTGTAGGTATAGCTCCCTGGTTCGTCCGTGTCAAAGCCGAGCCCGAAGGTGACGTCTCCAAAATTTCCCAGCGAGTCGAAGCCGACCACCTGTAGCCCGGGCATAAGCATTTTTCCGAGGAAATCGTTGCCGCCCCTGGTGAACCCAAGTCCCCCGCTGGAATTCATGATATTGCTGTTATAGACATAGACCGTATCTCCCCGCTGATAGCCGCCGGTGGGCCATAACAGATAATTGTCGTTCGTATTGTTCTTGAATAGACTGGGTATGCCCGGACCGTTGCCGATGAGGGTATGCGTTGCCGTCCAGTTCCAGTTGTTTATGGGTTGGACAAGGGCGGCATTACGGACCTGGAAAAGACAGGGGGTGGTACCCGCGACGGTATCAAAGTTATTGATATAGCTGTCGTTCATCGCCCATAGGTTGCGGCCGTCGGAGAGGGGGATGGAAAAGCCGGCGTCACTGGCGATCCAGCCGCTGTCCCTGTTAAAAAAGCCCGTCACCAATGAGTCTCTGTAAATACCCGCATTTCCGGGTATAGCCACATCGGGTCTGTACATTATGTCGGGTATGGGAGCGCCGTAGTTCATCGCATTTTGTGTACCGGTGAACGACAGCCGGAATTGGTATACGGAATCGAGGATGACGGAAGTCGTGGGTTTGATGCACCATTCATATTCTTTTTTTGTACCGGCGTTCAACGTATCGGGGAAATGCCAGGTGCTGACCAGGAATTTGCCGCCGGAAAAAGTGCCGGCCCCATCGTCCCGGATAAGCGGTGCGGTGGTGGGTTGTCCGTCGGTGACATAAGGACTGGCGCCGGCCATGATAAAATGATGTCCCACGGTAGTATCCGAGATGGTCGTCCACGTTCCGTTGCTGCCGCACTGGTATTGCAGGCTCATGACGCCAGTCTGGTTGTTGCCAAGACTGTTGTAAATCTCTATCCTGAGACGATTGGTCTGTCCCGTCACGAAGGGCTGTGTGGAGGGGAAATCCTGCGGCGACCGCCATGCGGCCTGTCTCTCAGCGCCATTGTCTTTGCGCCAGCGCCAATGCGCCTGGCTGAAGTTGGCGAATGAAGAGGCGCTCGTGATGAGTAATAGAAAGAGTAGTGCAGGTCTCATAAGAACTTTGTTTTTTGGTTTATTAATGTGGGGACCGCCACCTGGCGGTTCCTGTGATCGTAATCAGAAAGAACAAACAGGCATAGGCCGGCAGCAGCGGGTGACGAACAGCCATGGGGCGTTCTTCGTTGGGACGGATCGTAAATAAAAGACCCGTCGTATCGATACGTCCCGACGCGTAGATACATCCGGACCAGCCATTATTACTGTTGACAGCAAGATCTTTACGTGTCTCCACGGCCCTGAGCCGGGCATTATAAAAGTGCTGGGCGACAAGCCAGGTGTTGCGGTACCATCCGTCATTGCTCATGTTCAGGAGGAATTGGGCGCCTTGTCTCACGCGGGAGGCCGCGACGTCGGGCAGGACCGACTCATTACAGATGAGCACACCGGCTTTCCCATAGGGTGTGACGAGAGGCAGATCGCTGTCTCCGGGTTCGACGGAATAGCCGCCGGAAGAAATGAAAGGTAACTGCCAGCCCAGCCCGGGCTGCTCGATAAAAAGCAGGGGTTTTCTTTTATCGTAGCGACCGGCGGTCTTTCCACCCGGCAACAGACAGTAAGCAGAGTTTCGGACAACACCGGCGGATACGGCCGTATTCATGCCAAGGATATGGGTGACAGGCTGCGGTCCGGAATGACGCAGCAGTTCGCCTACCAGTTCATCATCCGGCGACCAGGTCCAGGGAATGGCGGATTCGGCCCAGAGGATCATTTGGGGGTGTCCAACCAGGCACTGATCTTGCTGACGGAGTAATTCCTGTACACGCTCGTTGCCATTCGTCTGATCCCAGGGTATCTCAGGAGGGATGTTCTCCGTGAGAATGGAAAGCGTGAACGAGGGGCCCTGTTTTTTATCCGAAGACGGGAGGAGCCACCAGGCCCATATCATATAACTTCCAAAGAGGAGCAGGGGAGCCCATGCATATTTCCAGCTGCGTCTGCGTATGGCAAGGGCGACGAGGTAGTTGACGGTTATTATGACAAAGCCGGCTCCGGCTACGCCTATCACTGACACGGGCTGTATGGCATACAGGTCCGAGGCAAGGGCATTGCCGATGTGGAAGAGAAACCAGGGCATTTTTTCTGCCGCCCATTGCAGTACGATCTCCGCAAGCACCCACGTGGGAGCTATGAGTACGGGTGGAGTGAGCCATAAGAGGGTGGCGCAACCGAAAGAAAAGACCGATACGAACAGGAGGAATATCGCCAGGCCATAGCCGATGGAGGCGCCGGTGAAGGCATGTGCGCCGGGGATCACCCAGACAAAGGCGCAGACAGAAAAAGTGGCGCCCGTCACAAGACCAGTGAGAAAAGATCGACGGTTACGCCAGGGCGAAAAGGCTGAATGTTTGCCCAGGACGAGGAACATAGGGACGAGCGCTATCCAGACAAGAAATGCCACCATGTGCGATACGGCGAGGTAAAGACACAGGCCAGAAAGAAAGGCTCCGATAATGCTCCGACTCATAGACAAGCTGAATAGGACTAAAGTAAGTCGAATAAATCGATTTAGCTATAATTTTAAATACTTTTTTAACATATAAAATTTTCATAATGGTAAAATAGTATCAGTATTTGTAAGCTGGTGGGATCAGAAGAAAATCCTTTCCGCGACATTTCCATGTCTGGCCCTGAAATCCTTTGGGGTCAGGCCTTTTTCTCTTTTGAACATGCGGTTGAAGTTGGAGATATTGGTAAAGCCGCAGGCTGCGGCAACATCGGAGATGGAGGTCTTTGTATCGATGAGCAGGCGGGAAGCATGACCCAGACGGATATCGTTGAGAAAGTCGACGAAATTGACACCCGTCTTTGTTTTGAAGTACCGG
Source organism: Chitinophagaceae bacterium (assembly GCA_017307755.1). Classification (GTDB taxonomy): domain Bacteria; phylum Bacteroidota; class Bacteroidia; order Chitinophagales; family Chitinophagaceae; genus Puia. The sequence goes on from JAFKGQ010000022.1 coordinate 80,643, forward strand.
CTAAAGGCCGTCCCTGCCATGTTCACCAGTTCGGCGGCTTCGCCCAGCCGTACGGGCCGGTGGAAATTGGCGTTTACGAATTCGATGAGTTTTTCCATACGGACACTGTCCATGTAGATATAGTCGGCATTGTATATCTTATCCCCCGAGAGACACCGGGCCCCTGTGTCCATGGACAGTTCGTTCAGGATGGACATCAGTTCAATGACCGAGTCGAAATTCGTCTTGTGTTCCAGCTCCTTCAGCCGTGGGGCAAGCCGCCGGATCGTCTCTTTTGAAAAAAGTATCCCTTTTAGGGATGCCTCGAAAAGGGTTCTTATCGAATTGAGCTGGGTCCTTTTTAAAAAGACTTCGTGAAACAGATCGCGGTGGAATTGTATGGTTATCTCAAGGAAGCCGGTCTTGCATTTATGGGTGAACCAGGCATGGGGAATATTGGGCCCGATAAGCACCAATTCCCAGTCATCTATCTCTTCCACGCTGTCCCCGACGATGCGTTTGACCCCTTTGGCGTTCTCGATAAAATTCAGCTCGTATTCTTCATGGTAATGTACGGGAAAGTCAAATGCCGTCTTATGTCTGGCGAACACAGAGAAGCAATCGGACTTTTTTAGGGGGACAGTCTCTTTTAGTATTGATCTGGATGGCATAATAATAAAATTACCGTAAAAATGTACATGAGACACAGGAGGTGTACCGGAGCCCGGTGATAAATTGTCAAAATTGTATCACTATCCTTCAGTATTGTTAAAGTTTCCCGGGTCCAAATAACATATGTTTGCCATAATTGAAGACAGCATGAAGGAGATCATCGATTCCCATGTACATCTTTGGGACCTGGAAAGACTAAGCTATCCCTGGCTGAAGACAGAGCCGGGTATCATGCGCACATTCCTGGCCCGGGACTATAACGAGGCCGTGGCCGGATGGCCCGTGGGCAAAATGGTGGTTGTGCAGGGTGAGTGTGATCCGAAGTCTTACCTGGATGAGGTAAGGTTCATCAACGCGCAGGCTGTGGAAGAGCCCCGGATACAAGGTATCGTGGCGTATGCTCCTGTGGAAGACCCGCGCATGATCGCCGGCGCATTGGAAGAGCTGGCGAAAGTACCACTTGTCAGGGGTATCCGCAGGATGTATGATGATCACCCTCCTCTTTGCTATTCAAAAACGTTTATCGAAGGCGTGAAAAGACTGGCTCCGTATGGTTTCACATTTGACATCAGCGTAAAACCGCATGCCATTCCCGCGACGATCAGAATGATAGAGAAATGTCCTGAAACGCAGTTCGTCCTGGACCACCTGGGCAAGCCTGCTATTGCCGGGGGCGGATGGGCTGCCTACCGGGAGCATATGGCAGTGCTTTCTTCTTTCCCTCATGTGGCGGCCAAGATCTCGGGTCTTGTGACGGAAGCCCGGAGGAGCGCATGGACGGACGATGACCTGGCGCCCTATGTACATCATGCGGTGGAAAAATGGGGGGTCGACCGGCTGCTTTTTGGAAGCGACTGGCCGGTGGTGCTGCTGGCCTCTTCCTATGCAAAATGGATAGATACATTGATGCATATTCTTCGGGATATCACGCCCGAAGAGAAGGTAAAGATATTCTACTCCAATGCGGCGAGGATATATCGTCTTTGAGCTGCGCCGGGCATGAATGACAATCCCAAAAAGATTCATAACACGAAACAATATGAGAACAAAATGTAAGGCCTTTCTGCTGGTCTTAATGATCATTTCAGTGAAATATTCCCGCCTGGATGCCCAGACATCTGTTGTGACGTCCGGCATGCGCACCGGCAAGCTTACTTGTGAGTATATGGAGGCGCCCCTTGGAATTGATATAGCGAGCCCGAGGTTTGGTTGGACGCTGTTATCCGGCGGGCGGAGCGCGGAACAGCGGGGATATGAGCTGCTTGTCAGCAGCGACAGGGACGGAATATTACGCCTGCATGGCGATATGTGGGCCAGCGGAAAGGTGGATACTTCCCAGAGTCTCCATATAGTGTATAGCGGGAAGCCGCTGAAATCCTTTACCAGGTATTACTGGCGGGTAAGGGTCTATGATAAGCAGGGACGCCCTTCGATATGGAGTGAGCCTGCATGGTTTGAGACGGCGATGTTGTCACCGGGCGACTGGCGGGCAAACTGGATTGGAGAGGGAGGGGATGGACCGGCGAATGACGAGGACTTTTATAAGGACAGACCGGCTCCCTTATTCCGCAAGGGATTTAAGGTCAGTAAAAAACTGCGCTCCGCCAGATGGTATATTGCCGGAGTGGGATATTATGAAGCTTATCTGAATGGTAAAAAGACGGGTGATCATGTTTTAAGCCCGGGATGGACCAGTTATGGCAAACGTGTTTTGTATTCGGTGTATGATATCACGGGCGCATTGAAGATGGGGGATAATATGGCTGGTGTCATGCTGGGTAATGGCTGGTACGACCCGTTACCTTTACGGATGTGGGGGGATCGTAATCTCCGTCAGCGGTTGTATATCGGACGGCCTTGTGTAAAGGCAGAGCTGCGGATAGAGTACGAAGACGGCAGCAAGGAGATCGTTGCCACGGACGAAAGCTGGCAGACCATGGCTGGTCCCGTGATGCGTAACAACATATATCTGGGCGAGCACTATGATGCACGCATGGAAAGGAGCTGGTGGAATAGGCCCGGACCGGACGGCGCGGAAGAAAGGCAGGGGAAAGGGATGTTGAAGAATGCTGTAGCTGTACAAGGGCCTGAAGGAGCATTGAGGGCCGAAATGCAGCCTCCCATCCGCGTGATAAGTGTTGTCAGGCCTGTCCGGATAACGACGCCTGCGCCTGGTGTCTTTCTTTTCGACATGGGACAAAACTTTGCCGGGGTGGCCCGTATACATCTCAGCGCTGCTGCCGGGACAAGGGTTGTCCTTCGTTATGGGGAGGATATATATAAGGATGGGAGCTTGAATGTCATGACCTCTGTGGCAGGGCAGGTGAAGTCGGGGAATGGAGGACCAGGAGCGCCGCCGGTGGCCTGGCAGGAAGACAGTTATACGGCAAAGGGACAAGGCGTAGAGACATGGTCGCCCAGGTTCACCTTTCATGGGTTCAGGTATGTAGAAGTGCGCGGCTGGCCCGGCAGACCAAAACTGACAGACGTGGAAGGGGTGCAACTGAGCGCGGATGTGGCAGACGCCGGCGTCTTCGAATGTTCTAACAGTATGTTGAATCAACTGGCCCGCAACATCCGCTGGACTTTCAAAAGCAATCTGTTCAGCGTTCAGTCCGACTGTCCGGCCCGGGAAAAATACGGGTATGGCGGCGATATGTTTTGCACGACGGAAGCGTTCGATTATAATTTCAACATGGCGAACTTCTACCGAAAGGTGGTGGACGATATGGCGGATGATCAACGTCCACTGGGGGGCATTACGGAGACAGCGCCCTTTGTGGGGATTGCGGATTCAAGCCCCGGGGATAAATCCGGCCCCCTCGGTTTTCAGATAGGATTTACCTATGCGATACAACAGCTGTATGAATTTTATGGTGACAGGCGGATCATCGAAGACCATTACGGCGCGCTGAAAAAGCAGGTGAACTTTCTGCGGGACAGCGCAAAGACGAACCTGTATGCCGTGGACCTCAGCGACCATGAGTCGCTGGATGCAAAGCCGGTGGCATTTACGGCTTCGGCCTTTTATTATCATCATGTGCTACTGCTTGCCAGGTTTGCCGGCTTGCTGGGACGGGCTGACGATGCCGTAACCTATGGCCGGCTGGCGGATACGATCAGACGGACTATTGTAGATACCTTTTTCGATGCAGCCACCGGAAGGTTTGCCAACGGCACACAGTCGGCACAGGTCTTTGGGCTTTGGTACGACCTGGTGTCAGGAGAGGAAAAAAAGAAAGCTTTACAGGTATTGCTGGAGGCCATCGGAAGGAGCAATGGGCATTTGTCTACGGGGATCTTCGGGACAAAGATGCTGCTGGACGTGCTTCGCAGAGAGGGAAGAAACGATGTCGCATATGCGATAGCTGACCAGCGGACCTTCCCCGGCTGGGGTTATATGATCGCTCGTGGCGCGACCACGGTGTGGGAAACCTGGGCCTATTCAGACAATGTATATTCACAGAATCATCCCATGTTCGGCTCGGTAGGCGAGTGGTTTTACCGGAGCTTGCTGGGCATCAATCCTGGTGCGCCGGGATTTGAAAAAGTGGTGATCAAACCGCAGCCGGCAGGCGACCTCCATAGCGCGGAAGGAAGCTATGTGTCAGTGCGGGGCCTTATCGTAAGCAGGTGGACGCAAACGGGGCATGGTTACAACCTGCATGTGGAAGTTCCGGCTAATGTGCGTGCTGAAGTATGGCTACCCATGAAAGGAGCGGGAGACAGGCTTACAGAAGGAGGATTACCCCTGGAGCGTACTGCGGATGTAAAGCTGCTCCGCATAGAGGATGGCTATGCCGTCCTGGAAACCGGCTCGGGAAAATATGATCTTGCGTCGGCGGGTGATGATGATGGGTCGCCTGGGGTCAGACAGTCTGTGAGCATTATCCCTAACCCCACACATTTGGTGGAAAAGAAAGGTGCGTTTGTCCTGGCCGCCGGCGCCCATATACATATCAACAGCGAAAGCATGGGATCTCTGGCAGACTACCTGGCCCACAGGATAAGGGAATACAGCGGGGTATATGTGCGTGCAGGCGCGGATGCGGGAGAAGCGCGGTCTATCAGGCTGTTGCTGGACAGTTCGGCTGAAAAGAGCGCGTCGGAGGGCTATCGTCTGACGGTATCGCCGGAAAATATTATCATCCGGGCGGCTACGCCCAGGGGAGTGTTCTATGGAGTACAGACCTTATTGCAGCTGTTGCCTCTTCCGGGAGGCAGGACAGTGCCCTGTGTCGAGATCGAGGATGCGCCGAGGTTTGGCTGGAGGGGTATGATGCTGGATGTGAGCCGGCATTTCTTTACGGTGAACGACATAAAAAAGATGATCGATGAGATGGCTGTCTATAAATTTAATCTGCTGCATCTTCATCTTACGGATGACCAGGGGTGGCGGCTGGAGATAAAAAGCCTGCCTGCTTTGACGGCCACGGGGGCATGGAGAGTACCGCGCACAGGCTATTGGGGCAATCGCCAGCCGCCTGGTGACGGGGAGCCTGCCACTGACGGAGGCTTCTATACGCAGGATGAGATACGGGACATCATCCGTTATGCCGCCAGCCGTTGCATCCGGATACTGCCTGAGATAGATGTTCCGGCGCATAGCCTGGCTGCTATTGCGTCCTATCCATGGCTGTCATGCAACAAACAGCAGTATCATGTGAACCCGGGCAGTAATTTTTATGCGATAGAGGACAATGCACTGTGTCCGGGACAGGAAGCCACGTTCGAGTGGCTGGATAAAGTATTCGGCGAGGTGGCAAAATTATTCCCTTTCGAATATATCCATGTCGGAGGTGATGAATGTTTCAAAGGATTTTGGAAAAAATGTCCGGCCTGTCAGCAAAGGATGAAGGACAATGGGCTGAAGAATGAAGAAGAGCTGCAGAGCTATTTTGTACGCCGGCTGGAAAAGATCCTCGAAGCCAAGGGTAAAAAGCTGTTGGGATGGGATGAGATACTGGAAGGCGGGCTGGCTCCTTCGGCGACGGTGATGAGCTGGCGTGGTATCAACGGAGGTATCGAGGCGGCAAAGGCAAAACATCTGGTGGTCATGTCGCCCACCAGTAATGCATACCTTGACCTGTACCAGGGTGATCCTGCCATCGAACCCCCCACCTTTGGAAAGCTTCGTCTCAAGGATGTATATACATTCGACCCCGTGCCACATGATGTAGATCCCGCCTATATCCTTGGGGGACAGGGAAATCTCTGGACAGAGAGCGTGCCGACCTTCCGGCATGCGGAATATATGTTATGGCCCAGGGGTCTGGCATTGTCGGAGGCGCTTTGGTCGCCCCTGGCAGACAGGAACTGGAATGGGTTTGTGGGGAGAATGGAGCAGGAGATGCAGCGGCTGGGCCGCCGGGATATCAATTATGCCCTTAGCTGCTACGACCCTATCATAACCTCTTATTGGGATTCGGCCGGCAGCCTGAAGATACGGTTGCAGGAAGAAGCGGGGGCGCTGGACTTTTATTATACCTTCGACAATACGTATCCTGACAGACATGCACAGCATTACAGACCAGGCGGGTCAATTCCTATACCAACAGATGCGGATGTATTCAAAGTGGTGAGCTACAGGGACGGACAAAAGATTGGAAGGATCATCAGCATTCCTGTGGATGAACTGCAGCGGAGAGCGATCAATAAAAAGCCAGCGGCACCGCGGAGTGTAAAGGTGGAAGACGTCCATGACGGCGGACCTTATGAGATGTCGTTGTATACCGGGACTATACCCGGAGCCATCTCCGGCCCGGATGAAGAAGAACATACTTACGACCCGGCGGTGGACAGCCTGATCAATAAGGTTTCAAGACCGACCCTCACTGCCTACCTTCCCCCGGCCGGCAGCGCCAACAGAAAGGCGGTTATCATTTGTCCGGGTGGAGGATATCATACGCTGCTTATCAACAGGGAGGGCCGGCAGGTCGCGGAAGCTTTTAATAAAGCAGGAGTGGCCGCCTTTGTGTTGAAGTACAGGCTGCCGAGCGACAGGACCATGAAGGACAAGTCCTCCGGCCCCTTGCAGGACCTCCAACAGGCCATCAGGCTTGTTCGCGGGAATGCCGCGAAATGGCATCTCGATCCTCACGACATCGGCGTCATGGGTTTTTCTGCGGGTGGTCACCTGGCGGCATTGGCCGGGACGCATTTCGAACAGCCGCCTGCCGACAATCCATCCGATGTCAGCCTGCGGCCAGACTTTATGATATTGATCTACCCCGTGATCAGTCTAACGGACAGTATCGGACACATCGGATCGCGGAATTACCTTTTGGGTGCAGCGCCTGTTGCGAAGAAGATATTTCAATATTCCAATGAATTCCACGTCACGCGTGCTACACCCCCTGCCTTTATCACCCATGCAGGCGATGACGATGTGGTCCCGCCGGCTGGCAGCCTGAAGATGTATTCCGCGCTTATGCGGGCGGGCGTGCCGTCGGAACTGGATATGTATGCCAGGGGAGGACATGGTTACCTGCATGAGCCGGCTTTCGAAGAATGGTTTGGACGTTGTCTGCGTTGGCTGCAGGTAAAAGCGCCGTAAAGGTTCAGACCACCAGTCTTTCCATATACTGTTTGCGGAAAGCCTGAGGTGTCATGTGTTTGACCGCCTTGAACTGTCTGTTGAAATAGGAAATGTTGTTGAATCCGCTGAGAAAGCATATCTCCGTGATGTTGTGTTCCGCCTCGATGAGCATTTTGCAGGCATGGCTGATCCTGATCTCGTTGAGAAAGGTCATAAAGCTCTGTCGGGTCCTTTTTTTAAAAAAACGGCAAAAGGTGGATGGTCCCATATGAAGTATGCCGGATACTTCTTCAAGCGAGATAGGGTCGGTGAAGTTATCCATCACATATTGGTAGACGCGGTTGATGCGTTCGGAATCACTGGTATTGATGCCGGCAGCGGTATGCGTTGACAGGACATTGTATTCTCTGCAGTCGGCAAGCATATCAAGGATCGTAAGCAAATGCACGAGCCTTTTCATGCCAGGTTCCGCCGGGATCGAAAGGATCATGTTTTCCACCTTTTCCCGGGTTGCCCCCGTGATCTCTATGCCTGCTACGGCTTTATTGAGAAACCTCCGGATGGAAAGACATTCGGGGAGCTCGAAGAAAGCATTGCCCAGGAATTCCCTGGAGAACTGGATGACGATGGACATGGATTCAAGACCCGGCACTCCCTTGTAGTATTCTTCATTGCTCCGGTACCAGTGCGGTTGGTTGGGGCCGAGCAGGACCAGGTTGCCAGGACCAAAGTCTGCAATATGATCTCCGACAAACCTCTTCCCTTCGCCTTTGACGATCAGCACGAGCTCGCATTCCGGATGAAAATGCCAGGGTGTCTCAAAGAAACCGGACCTGAATTGCTGGATACAGAAGCTGGCATCCGCACGTACCGGAACTTTTTGGAGTATTGCTTTCATTTGCATTTCTAAAGTAATATTTTTTTTTAATAGGGTAGTGTTAAATGGTCAAAATCGAACAAAAAATCAGTCGTATTGTACAGGGTGGGAAAACGAATATAGGCTATGTTTGTCCTGTCAATCGTTTAATATACGATAATGGAAATAAAGTACAAACCCCAGATGCCGGTGAGCCCTCGGCCTATTGTGATGATCGGAGCGGGAGGCATTGTCAAGGGGGCGCACCTGCCTGCCTACCGGAAAGCCGGATGGAAAGTTTACGGTATCTATGATGTGCAACGGGATAAGGCGGCGGAGCTGGCGGCCACATTCGGGATCAGGCATATTTTTGACTCCCTGGAGCAGGCTGCGCGGGAGTCGCCAGCAGGTGCAGTATTCGATGTGGCCGTGCCGGCTTCGAAATTGATAGAGGTTTTGCGATATCTTCCCGACGGGGCTGTGGTTATGATGCAGAAGCCAATGGGAGAGAACATTGACGAAGCCAGGGAAATATTGAAATTATGCAGGGAGAAGCGTTTTATAGCGGCCGTCAATTTCCAGATGAGGTTCATACCGGCAGTAGTGGCGGCAAAAAATATCATCGATGCCGGCTTTATCGGCGAGCTGCACGATATGGAGATCAGGATGAACATCTTTCATCCCTGGAATTTATGGGAGTTCCTTTTCCATATCCCGCGGATGGAGATGCTGTATCATAGTATCCATTACATGGACCTGCTCAGATATTTCTTCGGCAACCCTGTGAAGGTGTATGCCAAAACGTTGAAGCATCCAAAAATGATGCAGCTTGCATCCACCCGGTCAGTCATCCTGCTGGATTATGACAATATCATCAAGGCGCATATCAACACGAACCATGGTCATGAGTTCGGAATGAAATACCAGGATTCCTTTATCAAGTTTGAAGGAACAGAAGGAGCTATACGAACTACGCTGGGGCTGAACATCAACTATCCGGATGGCGTCGACGATACTTTTGAATATTGTTTGCTACGGGAAGGCGTGCCGCCGGAATGGACATCCGTGCATATTCCGGAATCTTGGTTCCCCGACGCGTTTGTCGGGTCAATGGCCAATCTCCTTTGTTTTGCAGAGGGTTCTACACCGGTGCTCATCAACCATGTCGACAGCGCATTTCAGACCATGCAGGTAGTGGAAGCTGCCTATTTGTCCAGCGACAGCGGTGGTACTGTCATAGATTACCTGGACAGACCCGCTTAAAACCTTATTACTATAACCTTTATTTTCAGAACATGAGCAACCCATTTAATAAGTTCAGCAGGAAGCTTACGCAGGACCCCAGTCAGCCGTCATCGCTGGCAATGCTGCATGGCGCCGGGCTTAAAGAGGAAGATTTTGGAAAGGGACAGATAGGGATCGTGAGCTCGGGTTTTGAGGGCAATCCTTGTAATATGCATTTGAATGACCTCGCAAGACTAGTGAAACAGGGAGTAGAAGAGGCTGAATTGGTGGGATGGATATTCAATACCATCGGGGTGAGCGATGCGATGTCGATGGGGACGACGGGGATGCGTTTTTCACTCCCTTCCCGCGACATCATTGCGGACAGTATAGAGACGGTGGCCAGTGCTCAATGGTATGACGGCATCCTGCCGATCATGGGATGCGACAAGAACATGCCCGGCGCCGTAATGGCTATGTGCAGGCTGAACCGCCCATCGCTGATGATCTATGGAGGTACGATCCATTCGGGGACATACAATGGGAGGAAGATCAATATACTTTCAACGCTGGAGGCATATGGGGAAAAATTGTCGGGAAGACTGACGGAAGAGGAGTTCAGGGGCATCATGATCAATGCCTGTCCGGGGGCGGGTTCCTGCGGGGGCATGTATACGGCCAATACCATGGCTTCTGCTATCGAGGCGCTGGGTTTGTCGTTGCCGTATAGCTCCTCGTACCCGGCGACCAGCCAGGAAAAAAAGGAGGAGTGTCTGCGGGCAGGCCGGGCGATCCACCGGCTGCTGGAGCTCGATCTGAAACCTTCGGACATTGTAACGGAAAAGTCATTTGAGAATGCCATTACGCTGGTGATGGCGCTTGGCGGGTCCACCAATGTGGTGCTGCACCTGCTGGCGATAGCAAAGGCCATCGGTATCCGGCTGCACCTGAGCGATTTCCAGCGGATAAGCGACAGGACGCCCCTGGTGGCGGACCTGAAGCCCAGCGGAAAATATCTTATGGAAGATGTGCATCATGCCGGCGGTATCCCCGGGATCATGCGGGCGCTGCTGGAGGCGGGGTATCTGCATGGAGATACATTGACCGTGACGGGAAGAACGTTGGCCGAAAACCTGGCCGAAGCGCCTCCCCTGCAAGAGGGCCAGCGGATACTGGCGCCCTTTGACAAGCCATTGAAAGCAAGCGGTCATCTTCAGGTGCTATACGGCAATATTGCATCGCAAGGTGCGGTGGCGAAGATCACGGGGAAGGAAGGCGAGCTGTTTGAAGGACCTGCGAGGCCTTTTGACAGCGAGTTCGATGCAATAAAGGCCATAGAAGACAACCTCATAAAACCAGGGGATGTCATCGTCATCCGGTATGAAGGCCCCAAGGGAGGCCCAGGCATGCCGGAGATGCTTAAGGTGACGGCTGCAGTGATGGGAGCAGGCCTCGGCAATTCGGTGGCTGTGATCACGGACGGCCGTTTTTCCGGCGGCACGCATGGGTTCGTCATTGGTCATATTACCCCGGAGGCTTTTGAAGGCGGGACCATCGCTCTTTTAAAAGACGGAGACGTCATTCGCATTGACGCACGTAAGAAGACCATCGATGTCCTGTTAAGCCAGGACGAACTGGAGAGAAGAAAACCAATGTGGATACAGCCCTCCATGAAATATACGCAAGGAGTCCTGTACAAATACGCCCTGACAGTGTCTACCGCATCGGAAGGATGCGTCACCGACGGGCATCCCGCAAGGCATCCCCGATAAGGTCAAAATAGTGTCAGTAACTTCTAAGATTGTGAAAAGGCATGATAGCCCGGAGCAGTAAGTTTATGTTCGAAAAACAGCTTGTCGTTTTACAACAAAATTTTACTGCTTATGAACACAGCGAACAATCTATTCAGACACAGGCTCAGGGAATGCTGCAAGCGGCCCGCGGTGGCGTTGCTGCTGCTGTTGCTACCCTCGATGCTCCCGGCACAGAACAGACGTATTTCCGGCACGGTCATGGACTCTTTGAACAAGCCGCTGTCAGGCGCAACGGTCAGCGAGTCCGCGGTTAACGGGACGACCACCGGCGAGGATGGAAGGTTCACATTGCCATTAAAAGGAAATCCTCCCTTTATCACCGTGAGCTTTATCGGATATGCCACCCAGCAGGTGAGCATCAAAAAAGGAGACCACCTGTATATTCATATGCAGCCGGCAAACAGCGCCGGTATGAAGGATGTAGTGGTGGTCGGCTACGGCACGCAAAGCAAGGCCAAACTAACAGGAGCTGTGTCGGTTGTCAGCGGCGATGCCCTGCGGAAAATGCCCATGACAAATAACACGTTGAGCCTTGCAGGAAGGGTTCCGGGCCTTATCTCGCTGAATTCCTCAGGGGCGCCGGGCAGTTCGGCCTCCATCTCCATCCGCGGAGTCAGCTCCTACAACGATGCGCCACCCCTGTATGTCATAGACGGCACCATCCGCAGCTCCGCCAATTTTGCACAGATCGACCCCAATGAGATCGAGAGCATTTCCGTATTAAAGGATGCAGGGGCTGCCGCGGTATACGGCGTCCGGGCCACCAATGGTGTGATAGTGGTGACTACCCGGAGAGGAAGGGTCGGCAAACCTGTCTTTTCTCTCAGCAGCGATGTTTCTTTCGACCGTCCTACGCGCTATCCTCATGTGATGAATGCTTATCAGTATGCCTCTTTTATGAATACGGCCTTTGACAATATGGGCCGCACTACGCATCCTTACACCGACCAGCAGGTGGCGGATTTCAAGTCGGGCAAGACTCCTTCGACGGACTGGCAGAAGATAGCCTTTAAATCCAGCGCTGTGACCCAGCAGCATAATATGAACATCAGTGGCGGATCGGAAGCGGTACGGTATTTCTTTAGCTTTGGTTATCTCGATCAGAGCGGTATCTACAGCAACCTCACTTACGGAAGGTATAATTTCAGGAGCAATCTCGATATCCGGATCAACAAGACGCTGTCGGCTGCCCTGAACCTGGAAGGTACCGTCACCAAGAATGCCGCACCCAATGCTGCGCAGGCATACTTATTCCAGCGTGTCAACGGATCGAACCCTTCCACGCCGGCATATTATCCCGACGGACTCCCCTATTATGACATATTCGACGATACGCATCCTGTGGAAGTGAGCAAAAAATCGGGGTATAACAATACAACGGATAATGTTTACGTCGGGCAGGTAGCTCTCACCCAGCAGTTGCCCTTTATCAGCGGTCTTTCCCTGAAAGGCAGCATCCAGGCGTGGAGACAGAACACATTTAACAAGGTGTGGAACCTTCAGTATAATACATATGTGGAAGATGCCAGCGGCAAGGTTATTCAGACCGTCCCGCTTGGAACCAAGACGACCCTGTATGAAAGTATGTCCCCGGCCAACAGTTATACGCTGGATCTATCGATGGATTATGCCCATTCCTTTGGCAAACATTCGGTGAAAGGGTTGCTATTGTATGAGCAATACCAGGCGCAGATAGATGTGATGAGCGCCAGCCGCACCAATTTCCCTTTTACATCGGTGGACCAGTTCTTTGCCGGCGGGAACGACCTTACGCAAAGCATCGGCGGCAGCGCCACCCAGGACGGACGTCTGGGGATCATCGGAAGGGTGAATTACGACTATGATGCAAAATATCTGCTGGAAGGGGCGTTCAGGAATGACGCCAGCTACCGGTTTGCACCCAACAGGCGTTGGGGTTTCTTCCCTTCGGTGTCGGCGGGATGGGTACTCTCCAGGGAAAATTTTATGCAGAGGGTAAAGGAGGTAGACTTCCTCAAGCTGCGTGGCTCCTATGGGATACTGGGGAATGATATTGTGGGCGGTTTCCAATGGAGGAGCGCATACAATCTGTCCGGCGACTATTATTTTTCGGGCAACCCCGTGAAGTACCTGGTGCCGTCCGTGGTGCCCAATCCCGACCTTACCTGGGAGAAGACAGCGACGGCCAACATCGGGGTAGAGGCCGTATTGTGGCACAAACTGCTGGGCATCACCCTGGAAGTTTTTCAGAAAAACACGTATGATGTATATGCCAAACGGAATAACCAATATCCCGGGGTATATGGCGCCACCCTGCCGTCCCAGAACTATGGAAAAGTGGACTCCCGGGGATTCGAGCTGTCCCTGACCCATGAGAGCAACATTGGCCCCGTCAGGTACGCCCTTGGAGGCAATGTCAGCTTTGCCCGCAACAAGGTCCGGCTGATAGATTATACCAATAACATCGAGCCGTGGAATAATCCCATCGGAAAACCTTTAGGCTATAGAGTGGGCTTTATTGCGGACGGGCTCTTCCAGTCGGATGACGATGCCATAAAATCGCCCCACATCGTGGGTGTAGTGCCGAAGGCAGGCGATATCAAATACAGGGACCTTAACAAGGACGGTATCATCGACTCGAGGGACAATGCCGTGCTTTCCTGGTATGGCAGCACGCCCGAGATCATGTATGGACTTAATCTCGACCTGTCGTACAAGGGTTTTGACCTGAACATATTCTTTCAGGGAGTAGCGCACAGGAATATCAATTACAGCGGCTATACAAGGTACCCGTTTGCCAACGGCACCAGCAACAGCTATACTTACCTCATGGACGCCTGGAGTCCGACCAACCGCGGCGCCAAATTTCCCCGTGCGTGGATCGGCAGCAATCCGGAGAACAACTACAATTCATCCTTCTGGCTGCAGAACGGCAATTTTCTACGGCTGAAGAACGTACAGCTGGCCTATACGCTGCCGGCACGTATGACGACGCGATGGGGTATGTCCAATGTCAGGTGTTTTGTGTCGGGATTCAACCTGGCCGTGTTCTCAAAGATCAAAGGCTTCGATCCTGAGCTGCCCGAAGGAGACGGCTTCTATTACCCGCAAAACAAGAGCCTGGTGATAGGCGCCAGCATTTCACTTTAAAAAAAATTATCATGAAGGTATCAATCATAAAAAAGTATATCAGAATCGTGGCCATATTGGTAATGGGCGGATCTATCTTTTGCTCCTGCAAGAAGGTATTGGATGTCCAGAACCAGGGGCAGGTGGGGGACGCCACCGTATGGTCCGACCCGGCCTCTGTCAACGTACTCGTCAATTATATCTATACGATATCCGAACCGGACCATTTTGCCAGAGGTTTTTTGGGAACGGGCCTGCCTGGCGCATTTCGTTATGCGGAAGGCGTAATTGCCGATGAAGCTCGTCCCAGCATCACCTATATCGGCAGGACCAACGGCCTGAACAATGGTCTGTCTTTCAACCTGGACCGTTGTCCATTCTGGGAGTGGGACTATGGTACTATCCGGCAATGCAACGATTTCCTGGATAAGATCAGCAAGAACTATGTGCTCGCGGCCGGCGCTCCACAGCAGGTGATCGACCAGCGGAACGCGATGATCGGGCAGGTACAGTTCTTCCGGGCCTATCAATACTGGCGGATGGTGCAGATCTTTGGAGGCGTACCTATCGTGGACAAGGTGCTGAATGCGGGTGATTCCGCGCTGTACAGACCCAGGAACACGCAGGAGGAATGTTTCCAGTTTATCATCAACGATCTGAAGACGGCTGCGTCCCTCCTGCCTCTGAAGTATTCGGGGACAGATGCGGGGCGTATAACAAAAGGGGCGGCGCTGGCATTGTTAAGCCGGGTGCTTCTCTTCCGTGCAAGCCCCATGTACAATACTCCCGGCTCGCAAAACTGGAAAGATGCATCGGATGCGGCCAAAGCTGTGATGGACCTGGGGATCTATTCCCTGTATAACCAGTTTGGAAGATGGTTCTTTGACAAGACGAACCCGGAGAATATATGGCAGATAAGCTTTGTGCAATCGAAAAGAGAGCATGGATGGGATGCTGCCAACTATCCGAATTCGGTGGCCATCGGGGATGCCGTAGGCGCCTGTCCCTCGGAAGAACTGGTGGAGGCCTTTCCAATGATCAACGGCAAGGCCATTACCGACCCTTTGTCAGGCTATGATGCCACCGATCCTTATATCAACCGCGATCCCCGCCTGAAGGCGACGGTCCTTTGCAACGGGGACACATTGGCAGGCGTACAGCCTATCTGGTCCTATGTCAGCTCCGGCCCCAATACACCGACGAATTATATGTATACCATCGACGGATATGAACAACCGTACTCCACCAGCACGGGATATTTTATGAACAAGGCCATGGACGCCCGCCTGGTGCAGGCCTCGCCCCGCATCTACAATTATGGCATCGGAAGCTATTCCGACTGGATCGAGATCAGGTATGCGGAAGTGCTGATGAACTATGCCGAGGCGGAAAATGAGCTGGGTAACACTGACAATGCTTATACACAGCTAAAGGCCATCCGCCAGCGGGCGGGGATACAGCCGGGATCCGACGGCAATTACGGCATTCCGGCAGGCCTGACGCAAGACGGGATGAGGACGTTTATTCAGAACGAGCGGTTTATCGAGTTCGCGTTCGAGAACAAACGGTATTGGGACCTTCGCAGATGGAAACTGGCCGGCACGGTACTGAACAGGCCCACACATTCCATGAAGATTACAAAGCTGACTAATACACCCAGGACCGCACATGGCTCAGACTACAGCTTCCAGATCGTGGTAAATGACAACGACGTGACCTATCCGCCTTCTTTCCAGGATAAGTTCTATTACCTGCCGCTGCCTCAGGACCAGCTGCTGCTGAACCCCAGGATGGAGCAAAACCCACTTTGGAAATAAAAAACTAAACGCATTATATGAAATTCAACCTATTTTCCGCCGGCGCCATTGCTTTGCTTTGCTGCTGTCTTCTTTCCTCCTGTTATAAATATCAGAAGGATATTCCGTACGCCAGCCTGCGCGGCAGTCTGATAGATGCGTTCACCAATACGAAACTGGATTACGGAACGGTGATCCTGAAGCCGGCACAGCTGGTGAACGGCAGCATCTATATCGACACCTCCGGCAATTTTAACAATACCCGTATCATACCCGGCAAGTATACAATTTACGGAGCTATTGCCAATAACGCCGCATTCACCAGCGACTCGGCGGTTGTCGACCTCACCGGGGGCACGCCACAGGTCGACCTGAAGGTAAAGCCCTTCGTATCCATTCAAAGCCATGTGACGGAAGTGACGGATACCACCATCGCCATTGCCTATACGATCCAGGGCAACGGGGGATTGCTGCCCTCCCGGCATGGCATATTCTACAGCCTGACCACAAAACCAACGGCAAAGAGCTATACAGGGAACCCTCTGTCGTATGTGCCGGCCCCAGGCCAGGAGAACGGGTCGTTTACCTATAAAATGACAGGGCTTACCGCTCATACCACTTATCATATCGTCGTGGCTGCCCTGGCGCCCGACAATATTTTGAACCCGGGGAAGAATTACAACCAGGGGAGAGAGATGATCGTGACTACGGGTGTAGTGAAGTAGAAGGGAAACCTTTTGATCCGGCGGGCTGTTTGTATCGGTCCGCCGGATTTTTTTTGCGCAAAAATGAAAATTTTTCTTTTCCGCTAATGATCTGAGAAAGAATCAGATAGATTTCGTATCAATTTCTTAATACTGCCATCCTGCGGGCGTTTGTAATTAATTCTTTCTTTTGAATTCCATTTCTATTCTTATTTTAATTTGAGATTTCACTGAATAATGGAACAGATAAACAATGAAAGAGAGCTATTACTAAAGGTTGCCGCGGGAGATGAGGCGGCTTTTAAAGATCTTTTTCATTTATGGAGGGATAAACTTTACTTTTTTATATTCCGGATAACGCATTCTTCAGAAATGGCCGAAGATATCCTTCAGGATATATTTGTAAAGATCTGGACCCATCGCGCCCAATTGGGTTCCATACAACATTTTGATGCGTATATCTACAAGATGTCCCAAAACCGGGCTATTTCAGGGATAAAACGGGCGGCACAGGAGGTCCTGATCCTTTCTGAACTAAAAAAAGGGCAGGAACCTTCGGCATTGGTGACGGACGACGCTGTGATCCGCCGGGAACTGAGCAGAAATTTTCAGACTATCCTGCAAAAATTACCCACCCAGCAACGGCTGGTGTATACCCTGACCCATATACATGGCCTAAAGCACGAGGAGGTGGCGCAGCGATTAAAGATCTCCGCGTCGACGGTGAAAA
Source organism: Chitinophagaceae bacterium (assembly GCA_017307755.1). Taxonomy (GTDB): domain Bacteria; phylum Bacteroidota; class Bacteroidia; order Chitinophagales; family Chitinophagaceae; genus Puia. The sequence continues at coordinate 98,064 of JAFKGQ010000022.1, forward strand.
ACCACATGACCCGTGCGCTTTATACTATCCGCCAGGAGCTAATACAGCATTACCAGATGATCATTATTTATATGCTTCTTACACAGGTATTGTGATCCTTAAAAAATATTTTTTCGCCGTGTAGGAATATTTTCTCTCCCAGCAGTCTTATTTGCATGCCGGACCAAATTATTGCGACACTTTTCGACCGTCTGTTAAACGGCTCCATCACGCCGGAGGAAAAGGAGTTTTTGGCTAAATGGATACTAAACGATAGTGATGAGAAAGCGCTTTCTTCGATGATGGAGAAAGCCTGGCGCGATTTTAAACCCGGGGGGACCCTTCCTGCGGAAAAAGCCGATGAACTATTGGGATCTATTTTACAAAGGACTAAGATAGAAGACCCTGTACCACCCCTGGAGATTCCCGTTTATCGTATCGGATGGCGGCAGCGGGTGATGTCCCACAGACTGACTGCAGCGGTGCTGCTCTTTGTTGTCTTCACAGGCGCTGCTTTTTATTTGTTGCGAAAACAACGGGGGGCTGCGCCTGTAACTATTGCTGGCAAAGAAGTCCCTGCCCCGAGTAAAGATGTTGCGGCGCCCTCTGCGAGCAACGCCATACTGACACTGGCTGACGGCAAAAAGATCCTTCTTGACAGTGCTGACCAGGGTAATATTGCTACCCAGCATACCACTGCCATCGTTAAGCTTGGTGATGGAGATATTGCGTACAAGGCTGGTAGAACGGCGGATGAGGTGGTGTATAATACGTTGACAGTGCCTATCGGCAGCCGGATCGCGCATATTACTCTTTCGGATGGGACCAGGGTATGGCTGAATGCCGGATCATCCCTCCATTATCCTGTCGTGTTTAATGGACCGGAGCGGAAAGTCTCTGTCACCGGCGAGTCCTATTTTGAAGTAGCACAGGATGCGGCTCATCCGTTTGTGGTAAGCAAAGGGAGCAATGAGATCAAAGTGCTTGGCACGCATTTTAACGTGAACGCTTATGACGAGGAAGGGGATATAAAGGTCACTTTGCTGGAAGGGGCGGTGGAAGTCGCCGCCGGTGCGGGTAATCGCCTGCTGTCGCCGGGCCAGATGGCCACCATCGACGACCGGCAGAAGATCGAGGTGTTAAAGAATGTGAACGTTGAAAGGGTGATGGCCTGGAAGAACGGTTATTTTGATTTTGCAAGCGCCGATATCCAGACTGTGATGCGGGAGCTTTCAAGATGGTACGGACTGGAGCTTGTATTCAACGACGTCATACATGAAAAATTTCACGTAGAGATCAATCGCGATATCCCCTTATCCAAAGTACTCAGGATCTTAGAAATGACGGGCAGGGTCCACTTCAATATCAGTGGGAATAAGGTAACGGTGATGCACTGACCCGGATCAATTCAAAACGCCAGATGGATGCCATGACAGCGCCCGGTCACCGGGCTTGGGGGAATCTTTTGCCTATCCAGGACGGACCATAGGTCCGTCGGCCGAAGGCCAGATATTAGCGTATTGCGGGAGATGCGCTAATTTTCTGACAAGCGTATCTCCCGCACATAATACCAAAATCAGCATTGCAATATGACACATCAATCGTTCAGCCCATTGCTTCCTGCTATGAAGTTAACTACCATCATTTTATTGGTGGCTTCCCTACAGCTCTCCGCCAGGGGGTTCAGCCAGGGTATCAGTATTTATGAACAAAGGGTCCCGATCAGCAAAGTCTTTGAAGACATCCGTAAACAGACGGGGTATACTTTTGTTTATGCGGAATCGATCCTGGCGGGTGCAAAAGCCGTCTCTATAAATGTGCATGATGCTACACTGGAAGAGACGCTAAAGGCGTGCTTTTATGGTCAGCCATTCACCTACTTTATTATGGAACGTACGATCGTGGTCAAACCCAGGGAAGGGGCTGATGGGAATGCCGTCGATACCGTCCCCGGGATGCATTATATCGAGATCAAGGGTAAGGTCACCGATAGTCTCGGCAGACCGTTGGCAGGAGCGTCCGTAGCTGTAAAGCGGCTCCGTAAGGGGACAACAACCGATGCGGAAGGGAATTTTATCATCCAGGTAAAAGACGAACGGTCGGTGTTAGTTTTTAGTATGATCGGATTTGGTGAGCGGGAGGTTTCCGTCGGCAGGCTCAGACAGCTTACAGTGGCGTTAAGCGAAGCAACCGCGGACCTTAGCGATGTGGTGGTCACCGGGTATCAAAACCAATCCAGGAAGTTCAGCGGCAGCTCCACGGCCGTGGTCGATATTAAAAACGTGGCAATTCAGCCGGTGGCTTCATTCGATCAGCTGTTGCAGGGACAAGCGCCGGGATTGAATATAAAGACAGGCAGCGGTCAGCCGGGGAGAGCTTCCGATGTGGTGATAAGAGGTAAGGGATCTATCAACGGATCCACCGATCCGTTGTATATCGTCGACGGCATCCAGCTGCAGGCAAGGGATTTCCAGTCCATGAACCCATTGGATTTTGAGAGCGTCACTATTCTGAAAGACGGGGCTTCCGCCGGTCTGTATGGGTCACGCGGCGCCAATGGCGTTATCGTAGTCACAACCAAAAAAGGACGGGAAGGTCAAATGGTCGTCTCCTACACCGGACAGGCAGGTTTTTCAAAACTGCCGCCCAGCAAGCTGAAAATGATGAACGGTCCACAGCATGTCGACTTTGAAATGAATCTTGCAGGCAACCCCTATGGCTGGACGCCTGCCCAGGCAGACAGCCTCAGAAAAATAAATTTTGACTGGATAGATGCCCTGTTCAGATCCGCCCGTATGCAGGAACATCAGCTGTCCTTCAGTGGAGGGAACAGCAAGACAAAATACTTCAGCTCACTATCCTACCTGGACCAGGACGGGATCTTACTGAATACAAACCTGCGGAGATATACCGGCCGGTTCAACATAGAACATACCCTGAATAATTTTAAGTTCGGCACCAATATAGCAGGTGGGTGGAGCAAATTTAAGAACGTCAAGGAGGGGAACGAGAACTTTACCCCCCTGAATACCATCCTATGGGCCTTGCCTTATGAAGTGCCTTATACGTCCACCGGACAGTACACGGTAAGTATCCAGGGAGTAGGCAACTGGACAAACCCTTTTGAAGAGGTCAACAGGAATATGGGACATACCTATTATACCAAGGCCTATGGCAACGGGTTTGTGGAATATAAATTCCCCATGGTGCGGCAACTGACCTGGCGGACAAATATCGGTGGGGATTATACGCAGACCGAACTCTTCAATATCGTCAACAACGGCACGCAGGGAGCCCAGCATGACGGCCAGGTGACATCCCCTATGTACGGTCAGGGGAATTTAGACCAGGAATTTACCAAGCAATTCCGCTATACGATCACCAATTCACTATCCTACAAACATACTTTTGGCGCGGACGGCGAGCATGATCTCAGCGCATCGATCTATCATGAAACTGTGCGAACCCAGGCTTCCGGCTTCGGCTATCAGGCATTTGGATTGTTGAACCCCTATCCCAATGCAGCCGGGCTGGTAGCCGGAACTACTACCAATGGGTATATCCCCATCATTAAAAACATCGTTTATACGCCTGATTATGGCATCGTCTCCTTTTTTGGGATCGTCGATTATGTGTATAAGCGTAAATTGATCCTGGGAGGTTCTATAAGAAGGGACGGTTCTTCCAGGCTGTCCCCGGATAACCGATGGGTGAATTATGGAGGGATCAGCGGTGCTTATATCCTGTCCGAAGAAAAGTTCCTGAAAACGAACCCTGTCATCAGCCTGCTGAAAGTAAAAGCCAGCTATGGTACTGTCGGTAACCAGGAAGGGATCGGCGATTTCCCTTATTTGCAGCAGTATGCTTCCGGTACATTCGGAGGCGGCCCTTCCCTGGGCTTATCGGCTTTTGGCAACAAAGACCTGAAATGGGAAACCCGGACCACTTTTAACACCGGCATCGAGCTGGGTTTATTCAGGAACCGTATCACCGCCAACCTGGAGTATTACAATTCGGTTACGAATAACCTCTTTTTCAGTCTGACCGCCCCTGCTACCAGTGGAGGGCCCAACGGAGCGCAGGGCCAGGTGCTTGGCAATGCCGGGAGTATGCGCAACCGCGGTTTTGAAGCAGGCGTGAGTCTTGCCGTGATCCGCAATAAAGACATCGACTGGAACATCAGGGCCAACTACAGTCTGAACAGGAATGTCATCTTATCCCTGCCTTCGGGCCAACAGTACCAATTATATCACAAGTATCAGATCTTACAGGTGGGTAAGCCATTCAATAGCTTCTACCTCGACCGTTTCCTGGGTGTTGACCCGCAAACCGGCAGCGCCATGTATCTAAAGGCAGACGGGAAAACCATTACCCATACCTACGATCCTAACGATCGTGTCACGCTTGGCACCAGCGATGCGCCATTCAACGGTGGGGTCGGCAGCGACTTCAGGTACAAATCCTTCAACCTGAATTTTTTCTGGGTTTACTCTTATGGGAACTCTGTGTATAATTATGCCAGAACGCAGGTGGAGATCCCCGGCTATTCCAGCGCCGGCTTTTCCGTCAACGGTCTGAAAGCCTGGACAAAGCCCCAGCAGGTCACCGACTTCCCTAGTATGAACGATCCTTTCAAACAGAATACGACCCGGTACCTGGAGAATGACAATTTCTGGCGACTGCGCAACGTCATGCTTTCCTACAGTCTGCCCCAAAACTATTGCAGATGGCTAAAGATAAACTCATTCCGGGTCTTCGTCCAGGGGCAGAACCTGCTTACCTTCTTTAAATTGCAGGCCTTTGACCCGGAAGTGTCCTCCGGCAACAGCAGCACCCCCAGTTCCAATGCCGACATTACCGGGGCTCAATATCCTCCGTTGCGGTCCTATTCCTTTGGCGCCACTATAAATTTCTAATCCGCTAAAACATCCTTTTCATGTTACAACGATCTGTTATAAAGTTTTCGATGACTGCCATCGTCTGTGCCTTATTTTTAAGCGCCTGTATAAAGAGCCTGGATACGGCGCCGCAGACGATCCAGACCGACATCAATACCTTTAGTGATCTGACGGCCGCGCAGGCCGGCGCCTATGGCGATCTGCAAAACAACAGGTACTATGGCGGCAGCGGGGGCGCTCCCATGGCCTGGAGCAGCCTCCCTGATATTATGGGTGATGACTTTGTAGAAGCTTACGAATCGCTGGGCGAATGGGACAATATGACGAGATGGACGTATTCGGCCGATGACCCTATCATCAGTGGGGCATTCTCGCAAGCCTATGTCGTCATCAGCGCGGCAAATAATGTGATCCAGCATTGTAAAGGGTACCAGTCGGGAAGCACAACTGCCGCAGCCTTTCAATTGGAGGCACAGGCGAGGGCGTTGAGGGCGCACTGCCACTTCGATCTGCTGCGTTATTTTGCCGGGTCTTATCAGCGCAATTCAGATAGCCTTGGGGTGCCCTACGTCACTGTCTTCAGCCCCGACAATCCGCTGGCGGCCAAGCCTTCCCGGATCTCTGTAAAAAATTGTTACGACAGCATCTACAATGACCTTAACCGTGCGCTGGCCATCTATCGCGGGTATGGCGACATCGACAATCCCAAGCGCTTCTTTATCGACTCCACCTGTATACATGCCATGCTGGCAAGGATCGGTCTTTACAACGGCGGGTATGCCCAGGCTGCGGCAGACGCGTCAGTGGTCATCGGGAGACTCCCGCTTGCGGGTACCATCGACTACCCGCAGATATGGCTGGACAATTCCATTTCGGAGATCGTCTGGCAAATCCCCAACGACCAGACCATGCGTCCCGGCGTCTGCAACAATGGCCTCCATGCATCGTATCGTGTCGCCAGTGAAATGCGCGATCTGATCTATTCCGCTGCCGGCGGTATCCGGAGCGACACCAATGTTATCCGGCGGGGTATCCCCGGGATGAGCAATATAAGCCGGACCCTGCTCTGGAAATATATCGGCACCCGGAATTTCAAAGTCTACCGCACGAGCGAAATGTTACTTATCCGGGCTGAATGTAAGTACCGTCTGTCTCCCGGAACAGGGCTGGATGATCTGAATACGTTGCGTGCCGCCCGGGGCGTTGCGGCAGGGGGGGAGACAGGGAACGATATCTTCAGCGCCATTTTTACCGAGCGCCGGCTGGAACTTATTGGAGAAGGACACCGTTGGTTTGATATCCGACGGACGAGCAGGAATGTTGTCCGGGATGAATGCGGCAGCGCAGGCGGCTCTCCTTCCAATACATGTTCGGTAGGCCCTGATTCCCGCAGCTGGATCTGGCCGATACCTTTCAACGAGATCAAGCTTAATAACAGTCTGGCACAAAATCCGGGCTATTAAACGATTAAATATGTAACCCTTTGCCTATCTTAGCGGATCGAAAAAATCAGATATTCCAGGTTTATGACAAAGACCCGCTCGATCCTGCCTGCCTTTATCGCAGCAATTTTATCATTCACTGCCTGTGTCCCCACCAGTAAATTTAATGCCTGTCAAATGGCGTTGTCATCGGCAAGATACGACAGCACCCAACTGGCGAATAAGGTAAAGGACCTGCAATCTTCCCTTACACAAGCTAACCAGCTGTCAGGGGATCGTCAGCAACGTATTGACTCGTTGTTACACCAAATGGAGGATGCGCATGCCCAGATAGCGTCGCTGAATAAGCAGATGGATGAGTTGAAGGGAAAGAACCGTGATCTGTCGGCGGAATCCGACAAGCGGATGTCGCTGCTGAGCAAGAGCAAACAGGACCTGGTCAACCAGCAGGCCAAGCTGGCGCATTTACAGGAGCTGATGGATGCGCAGAAAAAAGCCATCGAGGCTATCAGGAAAAAAATGACGGACGCATTGGTGGGCTTTAAATCAGATGAGCTATCCGTTGCGATCAAGAATGGGAAGGTCTATGTGAGCCTGCAGGAGAACCTGCTCTTCCCTTCCGGCAGCGCAGTGGTCAATCCCAAGGGAAAAGTGGCGCTGGGGAAACTGGCGGAAGTCTTGAACCAGAATCCGGACATCACAGTCGATATCGAAGGGCATACGGATTCTATTCCCATACGTGCCAAATACCAGGACAACTGGGACCTCAGCCTGGCGCGTTCAGCCTCTATTGTACGCATCCTGACCATCGATTATAAGGTGGACCCCAAGAGGGTCATCGCCTCGGGACATAGTCAGTACGACCCTGTACAGACAAACGGCACGCCAGAAGGAAGGGCGCAGAACAGGAGGACGGATATCATCCTTTCGCCCAAGCTGGATGAATTATACAGACTGCTGCAGACACCAGATATGTAGCAGGGTTACTTTTTTTGCGCCTCCTTGTCCAATTTCTGCCCTCCCGGTCATTATTAAAGAAACAATGACTATGGCAGAAGTTAAAAATCTTACATCCGCGCATGTATTGACCAGGGTATCCGGATCCCTCGCCGGGAAGATCGCCTATTGGCTCTTTACCGCGCTTGTCGCCTGGGAAATGGCATTGGGGGCATACTGGGACCTGTTCCAGATACCCTATGTCAGGGATGTCTTTACACATTTGCATCTCCCTTTCTATTTTCTCATCATCATGGGCATCTGGAAATTGCCCTGTGCCGTGGTATTGCTGATCCCCGGTTTTCTACGGATAAAGGAATGGGCTTACGCGGGCGCTTTTTTTACCTATGCAGGCGCGGCCGTATTACATCTCTCGGCAGGTGATGGGCCCGGTGGGTGGGCAGCCCCGGCTATATATGCGCTGTTTACCGTCGCCTCCTGGACATTGCGTCCGCCATCCCGCAGACTGGCCGTAGCCATTGGTTTCGAAGAACAGCATACAAAACCCAAAAAGAGCAAAATGATCGGGTATTGGGTCGCTACCTCGGTATTGGCATTGGCAGTGATCTCGGGGGGCGTGTCGGAGTGGACGGATTATACATATACGATCAAAGGCATGCTTTCCCTGGGCTATCCGATCTATTTCACCCGGCTCCTGGGGACCTGGAAGATCGCCGGCGCCATCGTCCTGCTCGCTCCCCGCCTGCCGTTGGTCAAAGAATGGGCCTATTTCGGCATCTTCCTTGATATGTCCGGGGCATTTATGACACATATAATTTGTCACAGCGCATCGTACCACCTGATCTGGACGGGCATTTTCTCAGTGATCACGGTCGTGTCATGGGCGCTCCGTCCTGATACGCGAAAGATTAACGATAAATAAATATATACAATGGACAATCTGAAACATGTAATTCTTGGATCGAATGGTATTGTAGGTACCGAAGTACATAAAGCATTGCAGCGCTATTCCAACGATGTAAAACTGGTAAGCAGGACTAACCGGGCCCATCCGCAAACACATGTCGCAGACCTCACCGATCTCAGACAGACCATTGATGCGGTGAAGGGCTATGACGTAGTGTATCTGACGGCCGGCGTGACCTATTCGGCCAAATTATGGGCACAGTACTGGCCTGTCATCCTCGACAATGTGATTGATGCTACACTCGACACCGGCGCCCGTCTGGTATTTTTTGACAACGTCTATATGTATGGAAAAGTTGACGGCTGGATGACGGAAGATACTCCTTTCAACCCTATCACCAAAAAAGGAGAAGTAAGAGCCAGGCTGGCGCAAAAGATACTGGATGCCATTGCCTATAAAGGCCTGACGGCATTGATCGCCAGGAGCGCCGACTTTTATGGGTACAGTAACCAGAGCATACCCCATCTGCTGGTGTTTGAAAGGATCAGTAAGAACGAGAACCCCCTGGTCCTCTTAGACGCCGGGAAAAGACATTCCTTTACTTATACAAAAGACATCGGGACGTCCATCGCTTACCTGGCGCAGGAGGAGCGCAATTTCAACCAGACCTGGCACCTACCCACCGACAGGCACGTACTGAGGGCAGGAGATTTTGTCCGGCTGGCGGCAGCGGCCTTTGGCAAGGACACGTCTGCAGACGTCCTGACCCCCCAGATGCTGGATGCTATCGCGCAAAGTGACGAACTGATTGGGGAATACAGGGAAATGCTCTATCAAAATGAGATGGACTACCTGTTTAGTTCAGAGAAATATGAAGATGCGTTCAAGCACCCGCCTACACCGTATGCCGCCGGGGTTAAGGAATTGGTAAGCCTATACAGGAAGTAATGATCTTTGTTCCGGAGGTTATCCGACACTGTTCTTTCTGAATGCGGAAGGGCTCAACCCTTTATGTTTTTTAAAGACCCTGTTCAGATGGCTTTCATCCGTGAATCCCAACTCGTTCACGATCTCACTCATCCGCATGTTACTGTATTGTAAACGTGTCTCCACCAGTTTCAGCTTATAACCCGTAATGTATTGCTGCAGGCTCTCTCCCGTGTGTTTTCTGAAATATTCGTGTATATAGCTGGGCGAGATGTTGAACCGGGTGGCTATCACTTCCGCCTTCAGGCTTTCCGGGGTATAAATATGCTCATGGATATATTGGATGATCTCCGTGGAATGATCTTTTCTGACAGTGGTATTCCCTGCGTTGATCAGCCAGATATTCCTGGCGACAATCGTTATAATGGTATTGACGAGCTGCTGGACTACTTCCCGCTGGAATTCCTGCCGGCTGATGTATTCCCTGATCATGGCGTCTACCAGGGCAGTGACCAGCGGCTTGTCATCCCTGTTCTGTAAGATACAGCCAGGCAGATGATAATTGCTTTGCAGGATATATTCGAGCTTCTGTATCCAATCTCCCAGGTTGCTGTGGAGATTTTTTACTTTCTGTGCTTTGAGGTAAATGTCGTTAAATCGGATGAATAGAAATGAAGTCAGCTCCCTAACCTGGAAGGAATGTACATGCTGCGGCAATAACAAAAAGAGCGTCCCCTTCTCATATTCAAATTTGTTTTCCCCGGTGGAATGGGTTCCCGACCCTTTTACGATGTATACCAGTTCAAAAAAGGTATTCTTATGGTCCCCCACGGGACATTCATAGAGCTCTTTGTACTCTATCTCGTATGGTTCGAAGAGGTTGTGGATATACATACCCCCAAATGTACATAAACAACCTCGGATTGTACAAGTAAAATGGGATGTTCCGTGGGAGATTTGTCTCATCAAAAATGATATCAATGAAAGCAATCGTGTTAAAAACCCCCGGCGGGGTAGAAAACCTGGTATTGGAAGATATAGCCGTCCCGGTCCTAAAAGAGGACGAAGTATTGGTGAAAGTAAAAGCCATCAGTATAAACCCCGTGGATGCGACACTGCGCAAAAATGACGATTTTCTTCGACTGGTCTTGCACCTGGAAAGAGATCATAAGCCTGTGATCCTGGGGTGGGATATTTCGGGGGTGGTGGAACAGACGGGCAAGGCCGTCACCCAATTCCGTAAAGGGGATGAAGTATTCGGCATGGTGAATTTCACCGGGCATGGCAAGGCTTATGCGGAATATGTGGCGGCCCCGGAAAGCCACCTGGCGTTAAAGCCGGCTTCGATATCTCATGAGGAAGCCGCCGCAGCGACCCTTGCGCCTTTGACCGCGTGGCAGACGCTGGTACACCTGGCGGGTGTAACGGCGGGCGATAAGGTTCTGATCCACTCGGCCGCCGGCGGGGTAGGGCATTATGCCGTACAGATAGCCAAGCACCTGGGGGCCTATGTGATAGGTACCTCTTCTGCTGCCAACAAAGATTTTATCCTAGAGCTCGGCGCCGACGAGCACATCGATTATTCGAAACAACGTTTTGAAGAGCTGGTGAAAGACGCAGATCTTGTGGTGGATAGTGTAAGAGATGCATCCCACCTGGAACGCTCGCTGCAGTCGGTGAAGAACCGGGGGAAACTGATCAGTCTCGTGATGTTCCCTGACGAGCGGGTTTCCAGGATAGCGCTGATGAGCAGAAAATTTCTGTACAGAATGGAAGTGGCGTCAGACGGAAAGGATATGCAGGCGATCGCCGGGCTGCTGGAAAAAGGGCATCTTCGCTCTCATATCTCAAAGACCTTTGGTTTTGATGAGATGCGGCAGGCGCATCAGCTGATAGAGAGCGGGCACACGAGGGGAAAGATCGTGCTGACCGTGTAAGAGGATAGAGCCGCCGGGGAGTTACACTTCTCCGGCGGTTGAATTATAAAATTCTCCGAAGTGCCAAAGGATACCGGAGGGATCGTGTAAAAAACATTCTCTTCCCCAGTCATAGGTCCGGACAGGCGTCAGCCTGACGTCCTGGTATTTGGTTGACAGATCCAGGGCGACAAGCTCGTTCCAAAAACGCGTCACATCCTCCACTTCCATAAAGACCATTGTATTATCTATCCAATCCCGGACATAAGCATCCTGCAGATAGAACCCTAATTCCCGGGTGTTGAAGTAGGACATATTGTACGATAAGACACTTTCCTGAAAACCCAGGTCCCTGTAAAAACGCCGCGAAAGCTCAAAGTCTTTAGCCCCGATGAACGGCCGGATCGAAATGGCTTTATGCTCCATTGTTGTTGATTGAATGTCACATAAAGGTATTTGATTTGTGTTTTTGCCGGTGTCAGTGTATCTGATTTTCGGGTGTAAATTTGTCCTGTTCGGACGGGGTTATGTATATTTGTTTGTGAATCATTTTACCATTACCAAAGCTGTCTTGTCTGATCTTCAAGACATTTACGTTATCATCAACGACGGCGCACAAGCCTATAAGAATATCATTCCTGCAGACCGGTACCATGAACCTTATATGCCAAAAGAGGAGCTGGAAAACCAGATCAATGACGGCGTGGAATTCTGGAAGTATATAGAAGATGACCAGATCCTGGGTGTGATGGGAATCCAGTATAAGGGTGAAGTAACGTTGATCCGTCATGCATATGTCCGGACGTCCCAAAGAAGCAAAGGCATTGGAGGGAGCTTGCTTAAACATTTATGCGGTGTGGCGACTACCCCCATTTTGATCGGTACCTGGGCTGACGCCAGTTGGGCCATCAAGTTTTACCAAAAGCATGGATTCCGCACCCTGGGGACAGCAGAGAAGAATGCGCTGCTGCGTAAGTATTGGACCATACCCCAGCGGCAGGTTGAAACCTCTGTTGTGCTGGCAAGCAGCGACTGGGCAGGCTGAGGCCGGCAACGACAACCCGATCAGTTCATGAAATTCTTCGTCCTGGGGAAAGCGGCAAAGGCATCGATCACTATTTGTGGTATAGGAGATAACAACTTTCGCCGTCTGACATCGATCCACGCGCCGTCAAGCGTCAATGTAGCGCAGGTTTTATTGTCAGACGATGTGAACTCGTGTTGTACCGTCCATCGGGAGGCGTCTTCGTTGCACTTTGCCAATCTTGCATGGAGGGTGATGGTGTCGGACAAAAGGATCTCTTTTTTAAAAACACATTCTTCCCGGAATAAGATCGGTCCGAAACCTTGCTCCTGCATTAATTTCAGGGTAAGACCCAGGCTTTCTATGATCTCTATTCGCTGTTGGGCGCCAAGGTCATAGTAGACACTATGCCGCATGTGATAATTGGGGTCAAGGTCTGCCCAGCGGATAGAGATAGTTTTGCTAAATGAGGGCATACTTTTTCCTATAAAAATATGGTTTCTTTACCTCCTCGCAAAAGTATAGGAAACATTGCCTCCCGGCGTGATCACGCTTGAAAGCGTGAGCGTGTTATTGTCGATGGTCATAAAAAACCCACTAAAGGTGGAAACCACCTGCCCGTTGGTCCCGAGCTGGAATACCGTAAAAGGCCCAAAGATACCTGTGGCTTTGAAGTCCTTTAATTCCAGGATCTGTTTGATATAATAGGATGTATCGGTGGTGATTGAATAAGCGCCTTGGGAAACAATATGGTTGTTGAGCCTGGAGACATAAGTACCATCGAAGTTGAGTTGAAGGACTACCAGGGAATCCCATGAAGGGGCCGCTACCCAATTGCCGCCCCCAATGGACGAGCGCTTTTGTACCAGTTGCCATACGCTTGCGGGAGTATTCGATGTATGGGCCTTTTTGCAGGCAAATAAGGCCAGGATAAAGATAATGACGGAATATGACAAGGGTTTCATGTTAGCGGTTTATCCCATTTGACCGACAATTCCACCGGACCGTTGCATTGGTGATCTTTTTTACCAGTCCGGTCATTTCCGTCGCGTAAGTGTATTTATCTACAAAAAAACCCCGTAGACCGGGGCTCCTACTAAACGAAGGCCTTAAACCTAAACCTTATCCTAACGTAACGAATTTACCTTATTTGGATCAAAAAATATTGGCTTTGCTATTTTTTTCCAGAGAAGAGCCGCCCCAGGTTCGTGGAATGATTATTGAGGCTAATTCAGTTTTAAAATTCAACATGGAAAACTATCTGAGCGAACTTTCTGCTCATGCTCTCCGGAAACTTCTCATAAAGGAGGTCGAGAAATTTATCAAATGTCTGGATAGTGGCAATGTTGATGAATTGCAACTAATGAAAGCCCATTTGAAAGATATTTATAGCGTGTTGTCGGAGAAGGAGCGTCAGGAAATGGCTCCCATCTTATGGGGAAAAAATTCCACAGAATTCCCTGAAATCTTACAAGAGCTAAATTTAATTCCACCGGGTGCTGAAAAAAAATGAAACCGGCTTTTCTCTTTTTAAGTATTTATCGTAATATTGCAATCAAACGATAGATTGATGGGTCTTACCAAATCCGAAATATTCTCAGACAGACAGAACAAACTGGCGGGCATGCTGAAGGCCCTTGCGCACCCTGCCCGGATCGCCATCATACAGCACCTGATCAAGACCAATGCCTGTATTTGCGGCGACCTGGTGGACGAGCTTGGTTTGGCGCAGCCGACGATCTCACAGCATCTGAAAGAATTAAAGAATGCCGGGCTTATCCAGGGGACCATCGAAGGTACCAGCGTTTGCTATTGTATCGAACCCAAAGCATGGGCAAACTATCAAAAGGAGATAGGAGCTCTGTTCGCTGCCTACAAGGGCGGGAGCAATTGCTGCGGGTAAATTTTTTTGCTCTTATTCATCGTAATATCACGATATAAAAATTAAATAAATGTCCCCAAAAAAACGCAGCGTCCTTTTTGTCTGCATCCACAATTCCGCCCGTAGCCAGATGGCTGAGGCCTTCCTTAGAAAACACGGCGGCGACCTCTTTGAAGCCGAAAGCGCCGGTCTTGAACCAGGCAAGCTAAATCCTAATGTAGTAGCCGTCATGCAGGAAACAGGCATCGACCTCTCAGGAAAACCTACGCAGGCTGTTCTCGACCTGTTCCAGCAGGGAAGGACATATGATGCCGTGATAACCGTCTGTGACAAAGAAGCTGCCGAGCAGTGCCCTGTATTCCCCGGCAATGTCAAACGCATAGCCTGGTCATTTAAAGATCCCTCCGGGTTTAAAGGTACCCGGGAGGAAATTCTTGAGCAGACCCGGAAGGTCAGGGATGAGATCGAGCAGACCATAAAAGAATTTATCCAGGAGGAAATATTATGACAACAAATGAAAATCTGAAAGATCTCGTCCGTCAGAAGTACGACGAGATCGCGCTCCAGTCCAAAGAAACCAACCAGACGTCCTGCTGTGGTTCCGGCTGCTGTACTACGGAGGTTTATAACATCATGAGTGATGACTACAGCACGCTGGAAGGTTATAATCCTGACGCTGATCTGGGCCTTGGCTGCGGCTTGCCCACCCAATTCGCAAATATAAAAAAAGGGGACATCGTCATCGACCTTGGTTCAGGGGCGGGTAACGACTGTTTTATAGCCCGTGCCGAGACTGGGGCAACGGGCAAGGTGATCGGTGTTGACTTTACTCCTGCCATGATCAGTAAAGCGCGTATAAATGCTGAAAAACTGGGTTTTAACAATGTCGAGTTCAGACAAGGGGACATCGAAGACATGCCGCTCACCAGCGACCAGGCGGATGTAGTCGTAAGCAATTGTGTATTAAATCTTGTACCCAATAAGCATAAAGTGTTCAGCGAAATATTCCGGGTACTGAAGCCGGGTGGTCATTTTTCCATTTCTGATATTGTATTGAATGGGGAACTGCCTGGCAAATGGAAAGAAGTAGCGGAACTTTACGCCGGCTGTGTTTCAGGTGCGATACAAAGACAGGAATACTTATCCATTATTGAAGACGCCGGCTTTGTGAACATACAGATACAAAAGGAAAAGAAGATCATATTGCCCGATGATATACTCGGCAATTATCTTAGTCCGGAAGAAGTACACGCTTATAAGGCGGACGACAGCCGTATCGAAAGCATTACCGTATATGCAGAAAAGGCAGCTGATGAAAAAGCCGGTAGCTGAATTCGTCGGCACTTTTGCGCTGGTATTTTGTGGTACAGGTGCGATCATCATCGATCAGGAAACCCATGGGGCCGTCACGCATGTGGGCGTTGCCATGACCTTTGGGCTGATAGTGATGTGCATGATCTATGCGCTGGGCAATATCTCCGGCGCTCATCTGAACCCGGCCGTAAGTATTGCTTTTGTTGTAGCCAAAAGACTCCCTGTGAGACAGCTGTTGCCTTACGTGATCAGCCAACTGGCAGGCGCCGTAGCCGCCAG
This sequence comes from Chitinophagaceae bacterium, assembly GCA_017307755.1. Lineage (GTDB taxonomy): Bacteria > Bacteroidota > Bacteroidia > Chitinophagales > Chitinophagaceae > Puia. The sequence goes on from JAFKGQ010000022.1 coordinate 113,589, forward strand.
CCTGGTGTTAAAAGGGCTGTTCCCTACGAATGTTTTGCTGGGCGCCACTCTGCCCGCCGGGAGCGCCCGGCAATCATTTATACTGGAGCTGTTGCTGACCTTATTTCTTATGCTGGTGGTTATTCATGTAGCCACAGGCAGCAAGGAGCAGGGCATGTTTGCCGGGTTGGCTGTCGGGTCTGTGGTATTGCTGGAAGCGATGTTCGCCGGCCCCATTTGCGGCGCCTCCATGAATCCGGCACGGTCATTCGCACCTGCCATCGTATCAGGCCATTTTGAAAACCTTTGGGTCTACCTGGTTGCTACGCCCGTTGGTGCGGTGACGGCAATACCCATCTGGAAATATCTAGGCCATAAGTCCTGACGGGTCGTTAGATTTACTTTTTAGAATTTGTGTGTTCCAGCGCCGTCTTTAAACCCATGGCTATTTTCCCGGGATCACCTACTCCCCAGAAATGCAGCATGAACAGACGCGGTTCATCATACAGCATGTGATTGTGAATGGCAGTAACATTGATGCCGTGTTCTACCAATGCTTTTACCACGGGGTTCACCTCGTCGGCCAGCAGCACAAAGTCACCCGTCGTACCGGCCTTGCCTCCTTCCATCTCTAAATTGATACCCGTAGCCATACCCATGGCCGGAGGCATCTCCATTCCACTCTCCATTAGTTTCTCGTTGCGGGGAAAACTATAGGATATTACAGCTCCTGTCTTTTTCCCTTTTGTACCCAGGATAGCTTCTACTGCCGACCAATCCACCGTACCGGCAGCGGGTGCAGGCGCCGGCCCCAGGGGTGTGCCTGTCAGGGCAAAGACGGATTTTATTTCTTCGGCCAGCTTTATGGCATCACCGCTGCCGGAGAAATGAAGGAATTTTATAGCCGGTTTTTCATTTACCAGGTGATTGTGAATAGCCGTTATACCCAGCCCCAGACTTACCAGTTTTGCTACAACTGCCGGCTCTTCCGTATCTAACATGACAAAGTCTCCCATCATCATAGCGTTCTGACCCATCTTGTGGATGGCGACCCAGGAAGTAAGGGCCAACCCCGGGGCCACCGGGAAACCATCGACGGTGACCTTGAGGTCAGACCTGGGAAAGGTGACCCGGAAAACATTTCCCTGTACGACGCCTTTTTTGCCAAAAGCCTTTTCCAGGGCTATTGAATCGACTTGTGCGCGAACCTGAGATACAAACAATACAAACAGAATACAGCATGCTGACCTTGCTTTCATATGTGGTGGTTTTAATAAACGATCATTTTCAGGACAAGACCGATGGTTGCGGCTATCAGGATGATAAAGGGTTCTTTTAGTTTTTTGACATATATCAATACAAGACAGCTGGCTATCGCCAATAATCCGGTGGGCCAGTCATAGACGCTGCGCAAAGCCATAATGACAACAGCGCCTGTAAGCGACCCGATGACGGCGGCTGTAATTCCATCCACAAAGGCCTTGATGGATGCATTCCCGGCGATCCGTTTGAAATGGGGGGCAGGGATGACCGTAAATAAATAGCATGGCAAAAATGTGGCCAGGGAGGCTACTGCCGCGCCGGGAAAGCCTGCGACCAGATAGCCTATAAAACCCACGGTGATCACAACAGGGCCGGGTGTGATCATAGCCACCGCCACCGCATCCAGGAACTCGGTTTCACTTAACCAGTGGTAACCTTCTACTACCCCTCCATGGAGGAATGGTACGATGGCCAGCCCACTGCCAAAAACAAAGGCTCCCGCCTTAAAAAAGAACCATCCGATCTTTTCCAGGACTCCTGGCTTAGTATCCCAAAAACCAATCCCCAACAGGAACAACGAAGGAAAAGAAGATCCGGTTGTCCGCAGCCATTTGGGCGGGGCTTTGACAAACATATAGATCAATCCGGCTCCTACCAGCCACCACAAAGGCTCCGTACGGGTGATGACCGTGATGATCGCCCCGGCGAGATAGGCTATCCAAAGCATCCAATGCTGCCGGATTGGCGCCAACCCTGGTTTGCTGATGGATTTTATGGCCAGTTTATAACAGCTGACGGCTATGATACCCGTGACAGCAGCCCCGACACCATAAAAGACCGCCCGCATCCAGGGCATACCTCCAAACAGCCGGTAGGCCATTCCCAGCAATACTACCATCAGGAAGGAGGGCAGGACGAAGGCTACTCCGGCAATGGCAGCTCCCCGGTAACGATAGTGTACGAATCCCAGGTAGATGCTGAGTTGGGCGGCCAGGGGGCCGGGCGCCAACTGGGCAAGGGCAAGCCCTTCCTTGTATTCATTTTCTGTCATCCACCCGCGCTGTTCGACCAGGTCCCGGTGCATATAACCCACCAGAGCGACAGGTCCGCCAAAACCGACGGTACCCAGTTTCAGGAAATAGAAGCACAGTTGCCGTAAGGTGTAGACAGGGGAGCTGGTCATGATTGATGTCCTTTGGAACCGCAATGCTACACCTCTGGCAAATAAAGAAATAGAACAGAAATGACCCTCTTGTATAAAAGTTACTTTTCTACTGCTTTTTACCTCAAAAACTCCGGCTCACCATAATGCCATATTCTGCTATCTTTGTCAGGATGAGCCGTCTGAGTGCGCTGATACCTCCGAGGACGAAGATGACGGCTACTTCGCCATTATAGCACCTCCTCCCGAAGCCTGATCATTGGTTTTCTCATTATTTGTATAGCATTCCCGGGAATCCCGACGGCAGTGCTGTAATATTTATCTATAAAACTTTTTATATGGAGATACTGATTATAATTTGTCTGATCCTTTTAAATGGGATATTCTCCATGAGCGAGATCGCATTGGTTTCTTCCAGAAAGTTCAAACTGGAGAGCCTGGCAAGGAAGGGTAACAAAAATGCTGCAAAAGCATTAGGTCTTGCCAATAACCCCAATACATTCTTATCTACGGTGCAGATCGGCATAACACTCATCGGCATATTGACAGGTATTTTCAGCGGAGAAAAGGTTGCCGCCGATCTCAGGGTGCTGATAGAACGGGTGGAACCGATCCGCCCGTATGCTCAAACCATCGCAGTAACCGTCATCCTCATTATCGTCACTTTTTTCTCTATCGTCTTTGGAGAGCTTATCCCCAAACGGCTGGGATTGATGTTCCCGGAGGCCATCGCTTCCCTGGTCGCTCAACCTATGAAGGTCATTTCGGTGATCACCAAGCCTTTTATCTGGCTGCTTACCCGAACGAATGACCTCTTCCTAAGCATTTTTGGTTTGCGGGGAAGGCAGGAGCCTTCACACAGCGAGGAAGAAATAAAAGCCATTGTGGAAGAAAGCGCTGAAAGCGGAGAGATACAGGAGATCGAACAGGACATTGTTCACCGTGTCTTTGCATTGGGCGATAGAAAGGTCAGGGAATTGATGACGCATAAAAAGGACCTCGTGTATTTCGCTGCGGACGACACCCTGGACACCATAAAGAAAAAAGCGCAAAAAGAATTGCATACGATCTATCCTGTGATAAAAGATGCGCCTGGTAACATGGTCGGTATCGTTTCGGTAAAGGACCTGTTCCCTCAAAACATCGAAGCACCGGGTTTTGACCTTACCCATTATTTAAAACGGCCATTGATGGTGCCTGAATCCATGCCGGCATATAAGGTGCTGGAAACTTTTAGGAAAAGTAAGACTCACTGCGCCTTTGTGTTGGATGAGTATGGGGAGGTACAAGGCATGGCAACCATGGATGATATCGTAGATGCATTGATTGGGGATATATCGGAATATGATCAGTCAGAACATGCTATCATCAAAAGAGATGACGGCACATGGCTGCTGGATGGGACCATTCCATTTTTTGAGTTCCTGAGCTACTTCGGGATGCAACAGATAGAGACGGACCGGGAATATAACACCTTAGCCGGGCTTTTATTACACCTGCTGCGTCATATCCCAAAAACGGGCGAAAAAATAAGATGGGGGGGATTTGAATTTGAAATTATAGACATGGATGGACCAAAGATCGACAAGGTACTTATAAAAAGGCAGACGCAATGATGACTGTCCCACGGATCACTTCTTCTTTAACCGGCTTTTATATTCCGAAGGACTTTGCCCCGTATGCTTCTTAAAGATCCGGGTAAAATGACTTTGGTCGGAAAATCCGGTGAGATAGGCGATCTCCGTTAGCGAATAAACCGGATTCTCCATCAATTCCCGGGCTCTTTCAATACGCAGTTTGCGTATGTACTCCCCAAAGGAAAGGTCCTCGAAATATTTGGAGAACTCGCGGGAGAGATAAGAAGGATTAATATCCAGGGTTTTGGATAGCTCTTTAAGGCTTAGACTGTCATCGATGTGATCCTGAATGGTGTCTTTTAGCTCCTGCACCCAGGTAGGGATCTTTTTCCCGGACCCTGGTTTTTGTTTCAGGTAAGTATGAAACACATTTAGGAGGAGGTGTTCAAAAGGCTGCTGTGTGTGCCTTACGTCCTGCAGATGTTGTGCCCAACTGTACAAAGCATCATAGAGGATCATTCCCTTTTCCAATAATTCATCATCGTCCCTGTAATTATGCGCCAGTCCGGCGGAGATCGCCCATAGACCTGCGCATTGCAATGCAAGCTCATGATGATCAGTGTCGGCCCCTCTGATAATCACCGCAAGGGTATGTACTGCGGGGTCTTTTATATTGTGCTTACGGATGATGTAATCGAAAGTGCATTCTGTCCCATAATGGGTGTATTCCACACCGGGTATATCGAAGGGCGTCGCAGCCAGCTCCCTGGCTTTTTCCAGCACCTGATCATAGGGAACATAAATGATCTCCGCTTTATTGTCGATAAAGCGTCTGATCAGCCAGGGGCACGCCAGCCTGTCTATTTTGGGCTTTTCACGCGTTATCCATTTCATTATAAATATTTTGTATCACTGTTCTTTATTTTGAGCAGTCCCGCATTTATCGCTACCACCACGGTGCTCACGCTCATCAATACCGCCCCTGCCGCGGGGCTCAGCAGGATCCCCGCTTTATACAGGACTCCTGCCGCAAGGGGAAGGGCTACTATATTATAGCCCGTGGCCCAAACCAGGTTCTGTATCATTTTACGGTAGGTCGCCTTGCCAAAAAGCACCAGTTTGACAATATCCGCGGGATTGCTGTTGACCAGCACAATTCCGGCGGTTTCCGCCGCAATGTCCGAGCCGGATCCCACGGCAATACCAACATCGGCCTGTGCAAGCGCGGGGGCGTCATTTACCCCGTCCCCCGTCATCGCCACGAACTCGCCTTTTTGCTGTAACTCCCTGATCTTTTCCTGTTTTTCATGGGGGAGCACTTCCGCGAAATATCCATCCATTCCCAGGTCTTTACTTACCTTTTCCGCCACCTGTCTGTTGTCTCCCGTCAGCAATATACACCTGATGTCTGTCTCATGCAAGGTTCGGATGGCTTCCGCGGATTCAGGCCGAACCTGGTCCGCAAGCGTAATATATCCTGCCGGCTGATGATCTATCAGGATAAATACCCTTGTCTCATCCGCGGTCCCGGCGATGTCGGACGAAAGTTGTATTTGATGCGTCTTTAGATAACCGGGGCTTACCACGCGTACGTTACGGCTTTCCACAACGGCCTCTACCCCCTGCCCCGTGAGGGCCTTGAAACCGTCCGCCTTTGGGAGAGATAGCCCCATCGCTGTTGCTTTTTCCAATATGCCCGTTGCAATGGGGTGTTCTGAGTTTTGTTCCAGGGCTGCAGCCAGCCTTAACAGCTCTTTTTCGCCCATTGCTTTGTTGAGCGCTACGATACCGGATACCTCGAACTTTCCGACAGTCAGCGTACCTGTCTTATCAAATACAAGCGTTGTGATCTTCCGGGAATTCTCGAAGGCGGTGCGATTCCTGATTAGCAGTCCATTCTTTGCCGACAAGGCCGTAGATCGCGCAACTACTAAAGGCACAGCCAATCCAAGGGCATGAGGACAGCAGATGACAATGACCGTCACCATCCTTTCCATGGAGAACGCCAGGTCCCGGCCGGACAGACGCCATACCAGAAAGGTAGCGATGCCTGCGGCAATAGCTATCAAAGTCAGCCATCTTGCCGCCTTGTCGGCCAGCAGCTGTGTCTTCGATCTGTTCTTTTGAGCATCTTCCACCAGCCGGATCACTTGAGATAGATAAGAATCTTTTGCCCCATGGGATACCTCCACCCGTAATGCGCCGTTGCCATTGATGGCGCCGGCGATCACCTTGTCGCCTTTCTTTTTTTCCACCGGTCTTGATTCGCCCGTCAGTAGACTTTCATTCAGATAGCTCTCTCCGTCGACTATCTTCCCATCCGCCGCTATCTTTTCGCCGGGCTTTATAAGGATGACATCATGCTCTTTGAGGGTTTCTGTCTTTACATCCATCACGTGGGCGCCATGTACGAGGTGGGCCTCATCCGGCATGAGCCTTACCAATAGCTCCAGTTCCTTTGACGCGCCGGCTACTGACCGCATCTCCACCCAATGCCCCAGCAGCATGATGAGGATCAGTGTCGCCAGCTCCCAAAAGAAATCCATTCCCTTCAAGCCAAAGACGGTGGCCACGCTGTATACATAGGCTACTGTGATCGCAAACCCGACCAGGGTCATCATGCCCGGGTTCCTGGCTATCATTTCATCCTTCCAGCCTGTGAGGAAGGGCCAGCCGCCATAAAAAAAGATGATGGAAGCCATGGCCATGAGCACATAGCTGTCCCCGGAAAAGCGGAAGGTCCATCCCAGCCAATGCTGTATCATCGGGGCAAGCAGCATCAGGGGGATCGTCAGGACGAGCACCACCCAAAATCGCCGACGGAGATCGTCGATCATCATAGCGTGGTGATCATGGCCGCTGTGCGCCATAGGTGTATGACCTTTGTGGTCATGATGTTGATGTTCCATACAATGGTATTTACATTTTTTTCATATCCATACCTGCCATGGGGCTGGCCCCATGTCTGAAAATATATTCGCTGTTGAGCAGATAAGCGCCGCTGATGACCACTATGTCCCCCTCTTTCAATCCTGACCTGATCTCCAGCCGTCCATCCTCTTCGCGCCCCGTGTCCACCATCACGGACCTGAAGGTATTATGGGCTGTCTGTACCCAAACAACACTGCTATTTTCATTGCGTATCACGGCTTCTCCGGGCAAGGTAAGCAAATGCCCCCGGTGGTTGGCAAGCGTGACATAAGCCGGCATGCCTGGCCGCAGGATCCCCTCCTTGTTCTGTACCTCGATCCGTACCAGGTTGATCCGTGTGTCAGGATTGATCTCCGGATTGACAAATTGAATATGACCTGTCCATTCCTTACCGGGAAAGTCGGGCAGACGAACCACTGCCGTCGCATTCCTGTCCAGTGCCGGCAGCCGGGAGGTATATACCTGCGCCTCGGCCCATACGACCGAGAGGTCTGCCAGCCGTAGGATCGGAGCGCCTTCCGCCAGATAATCACCATCATGACCCTGAAGCTCCGTGATATATCCTTCGGCAGGACTGTAAAAGGTAGTGAGCGTTGAAGCTTTTTTTGTCCTGGCTAACTCCTCCACCTGGGCTTCGCTCATACCCCACAACAACAGCTTGTTCCTGGCGCTCTCCGTCAGCTGACGCAGATCGATGAGAGGATTATCCAGGGTCTTTTCTCTTTCCAGCGCCAGGATATACTCCTGTTTGGCGGTATTCAACGCTTCGCTGTACAGATCATACAGCCTATCCCCCTTGCGCAGGTACTCGCCTGTATTCTTATGGTACAGCCGTTCGATGCGTCCGGCGATCCGGGCATTTACTGAGGCGCTTCTGGTTTCATCCACGTTGAGTGTTGCCGTCAGCATCATCTTATCCCCTATATCACTCATGCCTACTGTATCCAACTGTATGTTGCCCAGCTGCACCTGCCGGGGGCTGAGCACAAGATCTTCCTCCGTATGCCCCGATGTCTTATTTACGGGGATCAGCTCCATGCCGCAGATGGGACATTGGCCCGGCCCCTCCTGCATCACCTGCGGGTGCATGGAACAGGTGTAATAGGTATCTGTTTTGACGGCGGCGGGCTGCCGGGGCGAATTTTTACAGGACGCTGCGAACAGGACCGCCATAACTATCAGAAAATATTTCATAACGATTGCTTATTTGCTTTTATAAAGCTTTCACTATCCATTAAATATTGTGCATTGGCCGCCACGGAGTCCGAGGCTGTCAACCCTGACAGTACCTGTACCTGGTGGTCATGGGTAATACCGGTCATCACTTCATGGACTTTGAATCCTCCCCCAGTCCGCAGAAAGACTACCCGGCGGACGCCCAGGGACACCACTGCTTCTTCCGGCAGCCAGTCGCCGGTGACGGGAACACCAGAAATAACGGCCTTCACCTGACTGCCAATGGGGATCTGCAAGGCTTCGTTGTCGAAATATACCCGCGCGGTCGATGTCTTTTCTCCCTGACGGAAAACAGGCTCTATAAGATCGATGGGGCGTCGGAAGGCTTTGTCAGGAGCTGTCTCGGGCACCACCTTCACCATATTGCCCACCTTTACCATCGCATCCTGTCCGGGGAAGAGGGTTAACAACACCCAGCTTTTGTCGGTATTGAACAATTGAAAGATGGTCTGCCCTTTTTCCACGTACATCCCTTCTTTTACGGGCAGTTCTTCCGTCGTGGCTGACAGATCTATCCGCTGTGCAGGATCGCTCATGGAGGGCATGGTATTCCCGGCCTCGTGGATATGACCGCCATAGGCCGTGTATACGGCTACCGTCAGCGATGGCTTTCCTGTCCTGATCACCTCCTCCAATTGTGTCCCGCTCATCCCCAGCAGTAAAAGTTTTTGTCTGGCCGCGTCGATGAGGGATGTATTGCCCGGATCATGCTTTTCCAGAAACAACAGCTCCTGCTGGCCCGTGACGAGCTCGGGACTATAGATATCCATGATACGGGCGCCTTTGTGTACATGCTGGTATCTATAATGCACATATAATTTTTCAATCCGCCCCGACACCCTGGCCGAGATGGTATTGATCAGACGTGTGTCATAACTGATGACGCCCTGGGCCGGCAGCTCCATGGAATATTTTTCATGTTTGACGGCTGTGACGGGCAGGGAGGAGACGACGAACCTGTCCGTGGGCTGCAGAAGATCTTCCAGCCCGGCAGTGGCCGCCGTGTCCTTATGAGCATGGCCACCGGAGGGAGCGGAGGTGCAGGCGGCCAACCAGATCATCATCATTACCGCGAGCGCCGGCGCCAATGGTTTATTCCATCGTAATGCTTTCATATCTTTTATTTTATCTCTAATATCCTTTCCAACTCCACCTGCATCAGGAGCACCTGTCGTACCTGATCCCAATAGCTCAGCTGTGCGTTGTTGAGGGCCTCCCAGGCATCGTAGAGGGTAAAAAGCTCTTCCGTATTCTGTTCGTAGGCCAGCTGCATCGTTTGGAAATTCTTTTGCAGTGAGGGGATCACTTTTTCTTCCAGTACGCGTATCCGTCGCCGCTGGGAAAGTATCTCCTGTTGTAAGCCATAGGAAAGACCCTCCGCATCATTGATCATCTTCTCCTTTTCCTGCCGGAGGGACTCCTCCCGCCATTTGAGGCTCCCGATGTTGGCCCTGACTGCCCTTGAGGTCCATCCGAAGACAGGCAAACGGACCATCCCCATCAGGGAATATTGCATGGGTACGCCCCCAAAACCAAACATATGATCAAAACGGACCCCGAATTCCGGCTTCAGCTTCATCCTTTCCGCCTGCTGCTGCAATCCCGCAAGCTGTATGTCCTGCTGTACCGCCCTGATATCGCTGCGTGCGTCTTTCAAAAAAGAGCTGTCGACCGGAAAGGCAGGCAGGTCTTTTATCACATAGGCAGTGTCGATATCGAAGACCAATGACTTTTCCCTGTTCATGAGCGTATTGAGTATGACCCTTTTCTGCACGATGTTATTTTCCAGTTCCAGCCGTTTGTCTTCCAGGTTGCCCAGGGCGGCTTTTGCTTTGTAGTACGCGCTGATCTTTCCCAGGTTGTTCTTATATTTCAGCTCGGCATCTTTGATCATAAAATCCAGCAGCAGCTGATCCTGGTCCAATACCATCAGCTTACGTCTGTCCATCATCCATTGGTAATAGCTTTGTTTGGCGGCAGCATACAGCTCGTTCAACGTGGCGCCCTTTCTTTCTTTTTCCACGGAAGACATGCCTTTCATGTAGGCTTCTTCTGCGTCCAGCCGCCGTCTGTTGGGGATCATTTGCTCCGCGGAGATCATATACTGTCCCATGCCGGGGGACCCATCCGTCTGTCTTTTCCAGAGATTGGGGTTGTAAGGAGTCATCCATAACCCCGTGCTGACCAGGGGAGCCTCCCAATTGCGGGCGCCTTTGGCGGCCTCGTCCAGGCTGCGAATGACTGCATCGGAATATTTCAGGGAAGCGTTGCCTTGTCGAATGACTGCGTAGATGCTGTCCAATCCCATCGTCTGCGGAACCTGCGCCTGCGCCGACCAGGCGCCGAGGAGTGTTATCGTCAGTAATAAGTTCTTCATTGTATTAGTGTTTTGCATCCAGCACTTGTATCCTGCCGAATTTCCTTAGTTCGTATTCCTTGGTCATCAAAAAGATCAGGGGCGTCACGAGCAGGATGTGTGTCGCGGAGGTAATAACTCCACCCACCATGGGTAGTACGATCGGCTTCATCACGTCGCTGCCCACGCCGCTGCTCCAAAGGATGGGGATCAGTGCGAACAACGATACGGAGACGGTCATCAGCTTGGGCCGTAACCGTCTGGCCGCACCGGCAATCACATATTCTCTCAGGTCCTCCCGGGTAATGGCATCTTTCGAATTTCCCTTTTGAGCTACCAGCTGTTGCATAGCGTCATTGAGATAAATGACCATGACGATACCCGTCTCCACAGCCAGACCGAACAATGCAATAAAACCCACCGCCACGGCCACCGACAGATTGACTCCCCAGAAATATACCATCAAGGCGCCACCGATCAACGCAAACGGAATGGAGATCAGACTGAAGAACGCCTCCCTGGCCGAGTGGAAGGCAAAGTACATGGCCATAAAAATGATCAGCAGGACCACGGGCAGAATGACCTTCAGGGTGCGCTCGCTGCGGATGAGGTTCTCGTACTGACCACTCCATTCGATGTAATACCCCTTCGGCAGGCTGGTCAGCAACTGATCCAGTTTGTCCCGGGCTTCCTTCACCGTGCCGGCGAGGTCACGGTCGCGTACATTGAAAAGGACGGCTCCGCGGAGAGATGCGTTCTCGGAATTGATCATCGGCGGCCCTTCGGTGATTTTTATACCGGCCACTGCCTCCAGGGGAACGGGCCCGGCATTCATCGTCGGCACCTGCAGGTTTTTCAACGACTGCAGATCATTGCGGAAATCCTGACCAAAGCGCGCATTTACCGAGAACCGTTGGCGCCCTTCAATGGTCGTCGTCAGTCTCGTTCCCCCCAGGGCGCTTTCGATAATGTTATTCACATCGTCGACATTTAATCCATACCGGCCGAGCTCTTCCCTTCTGACGGCGATATCGATGTATTTACCGCCTGTCACCGGCTCGACATAGAGGTCTTTTACACCGGGTATGCCGTTGAGGGTATTGCGTATCTGTTGCGCGAAAATATTGATCGAATCCAGGTTCTGTCCGTATACTTTTACACCCACATCCGTCCGAATACCAGTGGACAACATATTGATACGGTTGATGATCGGTTGCGTCCAGCCGTTGGTCACTCCGGGGATCTGCAATTTTTCGTTCAATTCCCGGACAATGCTGTCCTTTGTGACCCCGGCGCGCCACTGCGTCCTGGGTTTGAGCAGGACAATGGTTTCGATCATGCTGATGGGAGAGTTGTCCGTTGCCGTATTAGCCCTGCCTGCCTTGCCCAACACGTTGTCTACCTCGGGTACGGATTTGATGATCTTGTCCTGCACCTGCAGCAGCCGCTTGACCTCTGCATTTGACACGTCCGGCAGGGTTACAGGCATAAAAAGCAGAGAACCTTCGTCCAGCGGCGGCATGAACTCCCGTCCCAGGCTCAGCAGCAACGGGATGCAGACCAGTAGCGCCAGGATATTTATACCGATGGTCGTTTTACGCCACTTGATACAGGCGCGGATCAAGGGTTCATAGATCCTTTCCAGCACCCGGTTCACAGGATTGGCCGACTCATGCCGGAACCGCCCTTTCATAAAAAAGGAGATTAACACAGGCGCGAGTGTGACCACCAGCACGGCATCTACCACCAGGATAAATGTCTTTGTATAGGCCAGCGGGTGGAACAGCTTGCCTTCCTGTCCCGTCAGCAGGAACACAGGCAGAAAGGAGGTAATGATTATGACGGTGGAGAAAAAGACGCCGCGTGACACCTGGATACAGGCCTGTTTGATAATATCCAGCCGGGTTTGTCCTGTCAGCCGTGCTCCGGCAGGCAGCCGGAGCTGCTCTTCCGCCAGGTGCCGGTAGGCATTTTCCGACATGATAATCCCATTGTCCACGATCACCCCGATGGCCAGCGCAATGCCCGTCAGGGACATGATATTCGATGACAGCCCAAAGGCGTTCAATAGGATAAAGCTCGCCGCGACGGTGATCGGGATCTGGACGATGATGCTCAACGCACTGCGCCAATGCAACAGGAAGAGCATCACGATCAGCGATACAATGACCATCTCCTCGATGAGCTTACCCTTTATATTCCCTATGGCCGCCCTGATCAATTCGCTCCTGTCATACGCGACTTTGAAGGTGACGCCTTTGGGAAGCCCCCGCTGCACATCCGCCATTTTCTTTTTTACTTCCCCGATGACCTTATCCGCATTCTCGCCATAGCGCATGACCACGATGCCGCCTACCACCTCTCCCTGGCCGTTGTCATCAAAGATGCCCAGCCGCAGATCACCCCCCATCTGCACCATACCGATGTCTTTCACCCGTATGGGAACGCCCTTGTTATTGCCCAGGGCGATGTTTTCCAGGTCCGTCTTGTTCTTTACATAACCCAACCCCCGGATGATATAGGCCATATCGCCCATTTCGAACTTTCTTCCACCCACGTCGTTGTTGCTTGCCCTGACCTTGTTCATGACATCGCTCATGGTGATGTTGTAGAACTGTAATTTCACAGGATCAATCACCAACTGGTATTGTTTTTCAAAGCCGCCAAAAGAAGCTACTTCAGACACACCCTGCACCGTTTGGAGAGCGAGCTTGATATACCAATCCTGGAGGGCTCGCTGTTCGCCCAGATCCATGCCTTTTGCCTCCAGCGTATACCAGAAGACATGACCGACACCGGTGCCGTCCGGACCCAGCGAAGGCGTCACCTCAGGCGGCAGCAGCCGCTGCGCATAGCTCAGCCTTTCCAGCACACGGGTCCTTGCCCAATACACATCCACATCGTCCTGAAAAATGATATAGACGAAGCTCATCCCGAACATGGAGGCGCCGCGGATATTTTTTACTTTGGGGATGCCCTGCAGGTTGCTTACCAGGGGATAGGTGACCTGGTCTTCGATGATCTGCGGGCTGCGCCCCATCCATTCCGTAAAAACGATGACCTGGTTTTCCGAGAGGTCGGGGATGGCGTCGATAGGGTTCCGTCCAACCTCGTATATCCCCCACGCGAACAGGCCTGCTGCCGTCAGCAGCACAATGAGCCTGTTGCGCAGGGATAGTTCTATTAATTTTTGAACCATACTGTTTGCTTTACATCTTCATTTCTGCGGTGTCCTTTTTGTTTTTCTTGCCGGCGGGCATCTTCTTTTCCACCAGGTCCATACCACACTTAGGACATTTGCCGGGCTTATCACTGACGACGCCGGGGTGCATGGGACAGGTGTACAATTTCTTTGGCGCTTGAGTCGTCTTATGCTGCATGGTGTCTTTTTGAGCGGGTCTGTTTTGAGCGGGTCTGTTTTGAGCATTTGCAACAGACGTAATAGTAATAGCAATGGCAAAAGCCAGGAATGCTTTTATCGTCGTCATACCTTAAACTTTAAATTGTTATGCAGTAAAATTGGAAGAGGGTGCTTTAGAATGTAAAGCACAAAGCCCGACAGGATGCCAGGCTACAGGAATAGTGATCGATCAAATACGGAAATTGCAGTTGCGCAGGAAGACGGGGATATTTTTCCCGGTAAAAGGAGGTGCATTGGCCACAGGCAGTTGGAGAGCGGGGGCATCGATAAAAGGATCCATCCATACAACAGCGGGAAGGTCTGCGACGACAGGTGCGATCTTCAACAGCTCAAGAGAACTTTGCTCCGGCTTTTGATCCTTGTCGCTTTTGATCTGCTTGTGTTCGTCATGGCAGCAGCTTTTTGCCCCCACCATGCAATTGCCGTCAGCCTGCTTTTTAGACATCCCACAGAAGGTGCAATCCTTACTGTTGTGGTCCTGCAATCCCCAGGCTACCAGCTTGCCCATGCAGTAATGCAGATGGATGGTAGCCCCCATGGACGTGGAGAGATAGATGATCGCCAATATGGTTGCCAGGACCTTTTTCATGAGAAATACGCTACAAAAGTAGCTTTAATTTTGAAATGTCAAACCCTCCAACTGTTAATTGATGCTAAATAAATCAAAACGTCTCGTTCAAATTGAGAAAGAAACCCTTGTTGCCAAATCGGCCAAAGGCATAATCCAGGGCCAGGTTGGTGCGTGTTTGTTTGTTGAACAGGATGCGGAAGCCTGCGCCATAACCCGGCTGAAATACCTGGAATAATTTCGTGCCGTGTTCATCATTGGCTGTTTGCAGATTGCCGAAGACGACGCCGCTGATGAATTTGTTAGCCAGTATGGGGAAGCGGAGCTCGAGCTCGGTGTCATTGAATTGCGTTCCCTTAAAATATTGGGCGGTATAACCTCTGCCGCTGCGAAAAGATCCATCCCTGGCCGTGCCGGGCAACTCGAGGTAGGGGATGTCGCCGCTGAGAAGATAGGAACCCCAGTTCCAGAAGGCGAGGACCGTCTCCGGGCTGGTGGTCGAAAAGCTAAAATATTTTCTTAGATCGGAGGTCAGCTGTATCGCGTTCTTTGTGCTGCCTATCCATTTCTGGTTGATGCGGATGCCTGCATCGAAGTAGATGCCGCGATATGGACGGTTGGGGTTATCCCGGGTGATGTATTGCACATTGAAAAGAAACCCGTTTGCGGAGTAATGACCCTGGGGGAATC
This sequence comes from Chitinophagaceae bacterium, assembly GCA_017307755.1. Lineage (GTDB taxonomy): Bacteria > Bacteroidota > Bacteroidia > Chitinophagales > Chitinophagaceae > Puia. The sequence continues at coordinate 128,772 of JAFKGQ010000022.1, forward strand.
CATGCCGGAGGTTGTAAACACTTTGCGGGGTGGCATAGGCCGCCGTATCCTTGACCTTTATCTGTCTCCGTATCTCGAATGACAGCCCTGCTCCCAGAAAAAGATTTTTTGCCACGTTCTTATATACCTTTTCCCGGATGTTGTAATAATTAGAATTAATGGCATAACCTTTATGGGTGGGGTTTGCCAGGACGGAATCCGCATGATCTTCTCCGCTGTAATCCCTGCCGATGCCCAGACCGTGATCGGGGGAAACCGTTTTGGCGGCAACGATATTACCCTGCAGGTTCCATTTGTTGCCGGGAGTAAAAATGTTGTGATTGACATAAAAATAGAGGATCCCTTTTGTAGTAATGGACGCCGACGTAGCGCCCACTGAAAAGAGGGTATGCGGATCGTTGCCCAGTCTCCGGCCTGCCACGGCTTTGATACCCAGCTGACCGCCAATGGTTGGGTTGGCGGCAATATTGGGTACAACGGTGATGCCTAATTTATTATGCAGCGAATCGGGTTTCCGGCCGGGATGGAGGATGCTCCGCAGCAGATCGTTGAAATCATATTGTTTGCCGAGGTTCTCCTGTGCATGGCTTGCGGTCTGCACGCCGATGAATAAGATGAACAGAAGCCATTTCCGCAAAGGTTTTCTATCGTCCAGGCTAAGTTGCATAACCAGAATATCTGTTAACTAATAAATCATGCCAATGTTCACGACAAGCGGGTTTTTGCGTTTTTTTGCGCGCAAATACAAATTTATCTTAAATTGAATATTCTAACTGTCACATTAAAAACATTCTTATTATGAGGAAACTAACCAGGCTATGCTGCTTTATGTTGCTATTAGGGTGGATGCCGCTCGCTGTCTTTTGTCAGAAACGGGTTGTATCCGGAAAAGTAACCAATTCATCCGGAGAGACTGTCCCCCTGGCCACTGTTCAACAAAAAGGCACTACTACTTTTGTCACGGCTGACGGCAACGGGCATTTCAGCATCAGCGTTTCAGGGGCTTCCCCGGTGCTGGTGATTTCATCCACGGGCTATCAACAACAAGAGGTCCCTGTCACAGCTGCTACATCTTATGATATCCAATTAAAAGAAGGGGGGACGTTGAATGAAGTGGTAGTGTCCACAGCCTTTGGTATCCGGCAAAAGAAAAGGGCATTGGGGTATAGCGTCCAGGAGATCGGTGCGGCGCAGCTGTCACAGGGGCGCAACAACGATTTTATAAATGCGCTGCAGGGGAAGGTGAACAACGTCAATATTACTTCCACGGGCGGAGCGCCCGGCTCAGGGACAGACATCGTCATCAGGGGTATTTCCTCTCTTAGCCCGGGCGCCAATAACCAGCCCCTCATCGTCATCGACGGTGTTCCAGTCAACAACAGCACCAACATTACCTCCGTCATCCCGAGCACAGGCTCCAATGGGAACCAGGCGGCGAGCAATGACCAGTTTGCCTTTGCCAACAGAGGGCTCGATATCAACCCGAATGATATTGAATCCATCTCAGTTCTGAAAGGCGCCGGCGCCACCGCTCTTTATGGTCTGCAGGCCGCCAACGGGGTACTGGTGATCACCACCAAAAAAGGTTTGGCCGGAAGGACCAGCATCAACACCAGCAGCTCTGCAAGTTTGGACTTTCTAACCAAATGGCCCGAGATACAAACGACTTACAGGGAAGGCTCCAACGGCCGTGTCAACGTAAATTATGACGGCACCCTGGGTTCGAAATTCCAAACATTCGGGCCTGTCCGTACAGCGGCCGACCCTGCGTACAACAACTTCAAACGCGCCTTTAACACCGGCCACCGGGTCGACAACTCCATCTCCTTACAGGGGGGAAATAATAAGGCCACCTATTACAGCTCGTTCTCAGCGTTGAACCAGGATGGGATACTACAAGGGACGGGGTTTAACCGTTATACCTTCAAACTGGCCGGCACCTACCAGGTGTCCGATAAAGTGAGCGTCAGCGGCTCGGCGTCCCTTTTCTCCGAAAGGAACAATCAGCCTTCGGCGGGTGATAAGGGGGTTATGACGGCGCTGGCCTATCATACCACCACCTATGATGTGCGGGATTATATCTATCCGGACGGCAGCATGAAGGTATACTCTCCGGGTAATATCGACAACCCGTTGTATGAGGCAAAATTCAGCCAGATGGTGGACAACCTGTTCCGTTTTGTAGGGAATATGGGGCTGAGCTATACCATCATTCCGGGTCTGCGGTTTGACTATAAGATCGGGGTTGACATGTTCGGGGATAAGCGCATCCGTATCGTACCGGGGCCGAGATTCCTCAACGACCCTACCACATTTGATCTCGCCATTGCCAATGGAGGCTTTATCGTGGACGAGAGACAAAATTTCAGGGATGTGAACAGCAACGCCTATCTGACCTGGGACCAGCGGTTGAGCAACGATTTTACGCTTAGTCTGCTGGCTGGAAATAATATCCAGGTAACACAGAACGATGTAAACAACGTCCGCGGCGAGAAGTTTGCCTTGCCGGGTTTTTATGATATCAGCAATACCACAAACCTGTTCTCTACCCGTACCACTACCAACAGGAAGTATGCGGGTATTTTTGGCAGCGCCAAGGTAGGCTTCAGAGATGGACTGTTCCTGGAACTTACGGGACGTAATGACTGGAGCTCTACGCTGCCCAGCAAGAACAATTCCTTCTTTTATCCCGCGGCGAGCCTTAGCTATGTATTTACTCAACTGCATAAAATGGACAGCCGTATCCTCAATTTCGGGAAACTTCGCCTATCCTATGCGCAGGTGGGTAAGGATGCGCTGCCTTACAGCAATGGACCGTATTATCAGTCCGTCCCCGGCTTCCCCTTCCAGACGTCCACAGGCACAAGTGTTCCCGGATTTTACAGAAATCCGACCATCGGGGATCCGGACCTGAAGGCTGAAATGCAAAAGTCATATGAAGCCGGCGCCGAGTTGCACTTCCTGAATGACAGGATCAACCTGGATGTCACTTATTACAACAGCAAGAATGAGAACCAGATCATCCCGGTGCCTGTGTCCTATACGGGAGGCTATTCCAAGTGGATCACAAATGCCGGCACCATCCGCAATACAGGCGTGGAAGTGGAATTGAATGCGACCCCTGTAAAAATGAAAGATTTTACCTGGAACTTTATCGTGAACTGGAGCCAAAACAAGAGTAAGGTCCTGGCCATCAACAAGGGTATCACAGAGATCTTGTTTTACGATGAAGTAAGGATCAACAGCAAGCTGGTGGTCGGAGGTTCTGCCGGGGACCTTTATGGACAACCATACCAACGGAACGCGGAAGGCAAGTTGCTGATAGCCGATAACCCTGCCGCAACGAGCAACTACGGACTTCCTCAATATACTTCAGATTTTAGAAAAGTAGGCAACGCATTGCCCGACTGGGTGGGGACGATCAATACCTCTTTCAGATATAAGAACTGGACATTATCCGGCTTGTTGGAATATAAAAAGGGTGGGGATATGTACGATGTGACCATGCGCAATTCCATCAGGAATGGAGTTCTCAAGATCACGGAGATCCGGTACAAACAGGTCATATTTGATGGTGTAAAGATGACCGACGGTAAGAAGAACGACATACCCGTGGTGCTGGACAGGAACAATTATTATAATGCACCGGCCGCCTTCGCCAACGTAGCCGATGTGCTTATACAGGATGCCAGCTGGCTGCGCCTCCGGAATGTAAGTCTCAGCTATGCACTGCCATCCTCCTGGCTTGCCAGGACCAAGGCCATCAAAGGCGCGGCGCTGGGAGTTACGGCGACCAATTTTATCTTATGGACCCCTTACAAGGGATATGATCCACAAAGCACAGCCTATTCAGCAGGATATAATGTGTATGGGTTTACCGGCAGCAATATTCCAAATTTCAGCTCCATCATCTTTAACCTCAACATCAATTTATAAAACCATCCATATGCGCAATCATATTTTTAAATATATACTGATAGGTTTGTGTGGTTTTGGTTGTCTCACCGGCTGCAAAAAATTTGTCGAGTCGGGCAATCCTAATACAAATCCCAATCAGCCTTCTTTTGTTACGCTGAATACCCTGTTGCCGGCTGTGGAGTATTATACGGCCAATAACCAGGGGAACGTAGGCTATATCACCTCTATGTTATGTCAGCAGATGGCCGCCTATACTTCAGGGCCTATCAGCGAGGACCAGTACCGGGAGGTGCGGATCTCCACGGGTTATTCTACGCTTTATCTCAATGCCCTGACCAATGCGAAGATCATGCTGGAACTGGCCCGCTCGCTGAGTTCGCCGAGATATATGGCCATGGCCCGTGTGCTTTTTGTCACCAATCTTTCCCTGGCTACGGATACCTGGGGCGATGTGCCTTTATCGGATGCCTTTCAATCTCCGAAGGTACTATACCCCCACTATGACAAACAGCAGGATATTTATGATTTTATGCAGAAGTATCTCGATTCTGCCATTGCTGAGATCGGGCAGACAAACCCGGCAAATTATACCCCCGGGGTCGATGACCTGATCTATGGAGGCTCGGTACCAAAATGGACACAGGCAGCCTGGTTCCTGAAAGCAAGGTTGTATATGCATACTACGAAGAAAGGGGCCGTGGATGCCGCTAACAATGCACTGACGGCGCTGACAAACGGATTCACCGGCACAGCGAGCGATTATCAACTCGTATTTAGCGACAAGAACCCCAATCCCTGGTACGCTAACGTTTCGGGAAGGATCTCGGCAAGCGCCGTTTTTACCATTGCACCATCCAAACGTTTTATGGACGCATTGACGGGCGCGGTCTATCCCGGACTTTTTGATCCCCGTATCGATACCCTCACCAAGAAGGCGGCTGCAACTGCCTATGGCGGTATTGTCAATGGCGCAGGCGCAGCCAGCAGCAATAATAATTTTACAGATGCCACTTATTATGGCAGAAAGGCGGCTCCGTTGGTGATCGGCTCTTACAGCGAGCAGAAACTGATGGAGGCGGAGGCCCGGTTCCTGGTAAACGGAGGTACAGCCGCTTCCGTAGGCTCCACGCAGGCAGCGTACGACGCTTACAGAGCAGGCGTTTTTGCCAACCTGGCTAAGTTGGGATACGACAGCACCTACGGCAAGAACGCACTGGTGAGTGTCGGCGCAGCCAACCTCACCCTGGAACTGATACTCAGGGAAAAACAAGTAGCCCTGTTCGTCAATCCGGAAGCCTGGGTAGATGTCCGCCGCTGGGATTATGACCCCACCCTGTTCAGAGGAATGGCCTTGCCGTTGAATATCGATGCCTCCGCGGGCAACAGCTTTATCAGACGCGCACTGTATCCCCTGGATGAGATAAGCAGGAACCCCAATGCATCGGCTGCAGTGAAGCCTATTACCGAAAAAGTATGGTGGGATCAGTAAATTTTATTCTATACATCTAAAAAAAATTTATGAGAGCAATATATAACGTATTACTGGTGGCGGCCGTTCTGGTGTGCGGGCCCGGCTGCAAGAAATCCAAGGATCTCACAGCAGACAATTCAAACCCCACTGGTGTGGGATATGCGCCTGTCAGCGCCAACCCTCTCCAGGACATAACAGCCACACCGATAAAAGCATTGTCGACGTCTTCCTCTTCAGCAACTGTCTATCCGGCGGGCAGCACATTCAAGACGGAGCTTACTTTCTTTTCCCAAAGCCCTGTGAAAGAGACAACGCTTTCCCAGACGATCACCGGAACAAAAACCCTGGTGACGACGATACCCTATGCGCCGGCATTTTCGAAAAATAAGGACCTGGACACCTTACTCGTCCCCTATACGCTGCCGACGGCAACCAGCGGTACGGTCATACGACTGGATTACCAGATCACCAATGTCAATACGCTGAATATCGTAAGGACGGTGTATGTGAAGGTTCAGTAAGAAAAAGGTGGAGCACTGCTCCACCTTTTTTTCTACTTCTTTTTAATGAACCCGAAAAGACCGTGGTTCTCGTCCCCCGGACCTGCTGTGAAATACAGTTTTTGCGGATCGAATATCGACGCTTCGTTGTAAGGAAAATCAATGGCCCAAAGCCCCGGTACTGTTACGGGCTGACCATTGGACTGGACTTGTCCCAGAAATGCGCCGGTGGAATCGTAGATGTTGATCCGTCCGTCGCCGAAGTTACCCACCAGGATGGAATGAAAGGGAAATCCCGAGCCTGCCGGCGCCTGTGCGATACCCCAGGGAGAATTCAACGTCCCCTGGGATGCAAATCGTTGAGCCAACGTTCCGTCAGGATTGAAGATATCTACGTATCCATTACCGGGTCCAGCCTGGTCGTCCTCATTTTCCGGCCCCTTGAGCCTGGCATACGTGACAAAAAGTTTGCTTCCTATGTTGCGGATATTAAAGGGGCCAAAGTCGTCCGGTATATTCGGGTCGGAAAATGCCCCGTTGCCGACATAGTTAAAATTCTTGTCAAATACATCGATCTTCTTCCCTTTGAAATTGGCCGCAAACAGGAAATCGTCGGTAGTACCTTCACCGCCAAGAGCCAACCCTTTGTATACCGCGTCATCGGCAGACCTGTCCGCTACGGTAAGCGTGGAATCGCCTGTCGCCCATGCGGACATGGTCCCATCCTCATTTACAAAAATGAACCTGGAATGCGCCCCTGTGCCGGGCATGGCGAAGTTATTTGTACTATTGAAAACGATGCCGGTGGGAGAGCCGCCGAAATGCATCCCCTGAGAGGGAATGGCAACAGGACCGAAAAGCGTTTTACCTGTGGAATCATAGATAGTCGATGTGCCAGAATGATTGTTGGATACCCAGATAATACCTTGCGGGTTTACAGCGATGCCCCAGGCATTGACCAGGCTATGATCGATGGCTCCGGCTCCAAAATCCGTCACATCCGAGACAAGATTTGTCAGCTGGTAATCAGCCTGCACCGGCGGCGGCGTTGGGGTTTTGTTCTTACTACAGGAAACAGCGGTCAGCAAGAGGCCCAGCATAAACACATTTGCTCTCATAAAAAAAGTTTTAAATTGATGTAATATTACTTTTACGCGTTCATTGATGCAGGAGTTGTTCGCAGGAAGGGCTGTAAAATTCTGTTTTACATTATCCAGTCTCTCCACCGGATGATACAGGAAGATCTGTTGATCTTCGGGTGAGAAATTTTTTGGGCCATATTTTTATTATCTTTCTTATATGAATATCTACAGACTGCCGCAAGATATCTTTCAGGATAAGGAGCTTCCTTCGGATGGACTTATATTTCACCGCTATAAGGCGCCGGCGCATTCTTTTAGGGGAAAGTGTATCCTGGACGGCAATGCCGTCAGCCTGGTGATCTCCGGTGCAAAGACCATGATTTTTGCAGACAGGGCTGTGCGGATCAACAGCGACGAGATCCATTTTCTTTCAGCAGGCAACTGTATGGTGTCGATGGAACTGGATAAACATACGATCGTCGAGAGCATCCTGATCTTTTTTGATAATAAAACCCTGGCTGACTTTTATCTGAAATATAAAGAGAGGATCATGGGGGCCCGGAAAAAAGCCGACCAGGGCATTGAGTTATTTCTGGCTTTTAAAAAAGACGGCTTTATCCTGAATTATATGTCTTCTCTTGAATGGCTGCTGCAATCCGGCGGTCTTCTTTCTGACGAGATGAAGCGATTGAAGTTTGAAGAATTGATGCTTTATCTCCTGGAGAAATACCCCTCGCAACTATTGTCATTTCCGTTGTCAAAAAACAAGGACCTGGAGGACCTGGAGATCAGGAAAGCAGTGGAGGCGCATGTGATCACCGGGGTTTCTCTCGAAGAGCTGGCCTTTATCTGTAATCTCAGCGTTTCCACTTTCAAAAGGCGCTTCCTGGCTATTTATGGGGTAGCTCCCGGTAAGTGGTTTCTGCAAAAAAAGATGGAATGGGCAAAAGAATTGATCCTGCAGGGAGGCGAGCGGCCGGGTGAGATCTATGACAAGCTGGGGTATGAGTCCCATTCCAGCTTCTCCCAGGCTTTTAAACAGTATTTCGGGGTCACTCCCAGGGAATTGAGGTCCGGTGAACGAGTGCCGGAATAGACAATATTTGATCCGAATTTGATCCGAAGGCAACAGTTTTTGGTCTGACAGCCTTATATGGATGAGGGCGCCCGCCGGTAGTTTTGTGGGGTAAATAAAATAACTACATTATGCCAGCGATCACAGAACTGAATAAGATCATCGTCCAAAAATTTAATAAAGAATGTATCGAACAGGGTGATCCGGACGCTTTCAGAGAGCTATTAGCCGGGGACGTCATCAACCACAGCGCCCCGCCCGGAATGCCCCGGGGAGTCGGGAGCTTTACCTATTTTCTCAATGAGGTTTTACGGAAAGGGTTTCCCAATCTCCGGGTAGAGATCCTTGACCAGGTGGCCGAGAATGATCTGGTGGCCACAAGAAAACGGATCACCGGGACGCACACGGGAGAGATATTCGGTATTCCGCCCAGCAACAAGGACGTGGTGATCCATGTGATCGATATCATTCGTCTTGAGAATGGTCAGTATGCCGAACATTGGGGACAGAGTAATTTTGCGGACGTGCTGAAGGAGATCGGCGGATAAGAATGCCGGGTTTTCTCCGCTAAAGGGCAGAGCGGGTCGTGTCCCGCTTTGCCTTTTCGACGTTTTTATCTGTAGATTTTTTATCTACACATGTACATTTTTGCACTGCCGGCTTTTTTTTGACGACTTTTTTCCGGGGCTTTGGCGGATGATACATCTCATTCAATTTACGTATCCTCCCATCCATGGTTATATATTCGCCTTCCTTTAATTGCAGGCTCTGACCGCTGGATGCATCGATTGCTCCATTGGGATGAATAGTGGTTTGATTGACCAGGATCACGTCACTTTTGACCAATTTTCTTTTGCCATGGTCGACCTCGATCAATTTGCCTTTTTTCATTATGAGATAAACCTTGGGTGAACTGTACTTGGGTTTTGTGTCGACAGCATGAACGGACAGAGATAATACGATGATCGTAGTGAAAAGGGTAAGCTTTTTCATCAGGTTGATTTAGGGTACTGAATATGTGAACAAACAGCTTTAGTAACGCCTGCCTGGATTCCGTAGTATACTTTTGTCCTATCTTGCAGGAGCAATTAAATAAAGTATACGATGCGTGGCGTCAAAACCATTCTTTTTCTTATTATCTCCAACACCTTTATGACCTTTGCCTGGTACGGTCATCTAAAATTCAAGGAATATTCCTGGGGAAAGAATTTGAGTATGTTTACCATCATCCTTATCAGTTGGGGGATGGCCTTTTTTGAATATCTCTTCCAGGTGCCGGCCAATGAGGGGGGATTCAAGGACAATGGAGGACCTTTTTCCCTGGTGGAGCTAAAGACCATACAGGAAGCCATCACGCTGATCGTGTTTATGGGGTTTACCCTGCTTTTTTTTAAGGGAGAAAGGATCGCCTGGAATCACCTTGTTGGTTTTGGGCTTATCGTGCTGGCGGTATTTGTCATCTTTAAGAAATGGTGAGGGGCGCATACCCGAACAGACGTCTTTCTTTGATCATCGCGGCCACCTCGGCCGGCACATATTCCTCCCATCCTTCCGCCCCATGTTTGATCAGGTGCAGGACCTTATCCGTGTCGATCTGCAGATTGGCCTCCTTGTAATGATGGATATCCTCGATCTTGTTGTTGGCGATGAGATACCGGTAAAGGTCCACCAGCTGGGGCGGGGGGTTAAACCGTAGACAGTTGTAGATGATCCCATTGCGTAAAGTGGGATAAATAAATAGCTTTACCTTCCTGCTAAAGAGGGTGGCAAACGATTCCAGGATCCCGCCCGGGAGGTCGTGGTAATGCTCCTCTGAAAAGATATATTCGAGATTAGGGTAGCCCAGGACCACCCCCATTTTCAGTTTGGTGATCTTGGACAGGTAGGCCACCAGCTTGTAATACTCATGAAAGTCGGAGATCAGTACCGTCTGCCCCAGCGCACAGAGGATATCCACTCTGTCGAGGAAATCCTTTTCGTCTATCTCTTCGGTGGGGTCGGCATCTCTTTCCTTTAGCGCCTGGAGGGTCAGCTCAGTGACTACCACCACATTGCTCTTATCGACATCGGGCTCCTGCATGAATTGCTTAACGCCTGTGCTAAGCATATCCATGTGTACATTGATGACGGGGCGGAAGCGGCCGCGTACCACGGCGATGTGCTTTTTGTACAGGACCTCGGAAGGTTGCATGTTTTCCCCATCCGGGCCAAAAAGTGCTGCATCCGAGAAGCCGTATTTTACCAGGTGCAGGCTCATAAGCCTGTTGTCTATCTTTGTGAAGTCCGGTCCTTCAAATCGGATCATGTCTATCTGCATGGCATCCTTTGACAGATTGTCCATGAGGGACAGGAGAAAGATATTGGGATGGGTATGGTAGTAGAAACAGGCATAGATCAGATTGACACCCAGGATGCCGACGACATTCTGCTGCATGACATTGTCATTATCCAGCATTTTTACATGGATCACCACGTCATTGAACTCTCCCCGTGGTGTTAACTGGAAACGAACGCCCATCCAGCCATGCCCTTCGTTGGTCTTGTGATAATTCAGGGCGGACATTGTGTCGGAAAAGGCAAAGAAAGTGGTGTTGTCGCCCCGTTTTTCGTCCAGTCGCTCAATAAGCAGGCCGTATTCTTTTTCCAGCATGGATATCAGCCGGGCCTCGCTTACATAGCGGCGGCCTTCCTGGGCGCCGTAAATGGCGTCGGAGAAGGTCATGTCATAGGCGGACATGGTTTTGGCGATAGTGCCCGACGAACCGCCGGCCTTAAAGAAATTGGCGGCTACATCCTGACCGGCGCCGATCTCCGCAAAGGAGCCGTAAATTTTGGAATCGAGATTAATGGCAAGCGCTTTTTGTTTGGTTCCTAAATCCTTATTGTGGATAACACTCATAGAATTTACCATTTATATGTATCGTCGATGGGATCAATCGGATTATGCGCTTTTGAATACCGTAAAATTACGATTTTTTTGGGAATAGCCCTTTTAGATTGATACAACGGTGATATGGGTGGATTAATTGCTGTTTTCCGCGCTTATCCGGGTTTGTTTTTTGTAAAAATGTATCTCCCTTTCCAATTCTGCCTTTAATTCCTCGGGTGTGGGGAGGACCAGTTTGTACTTCGAGGCGAAGATGTGCTTGTTCTCATCGAGGACGCTGTATTTCACCAGGGCCTGATCTTTCTCGGCACAAAGGATGATGCCGATGGTGGAATTGTCGTCTTCCGTCGTGTGCAGGTCCTCGAACATACGGATATACATATCCATCTGGCCTATGTCCTGGTGCGTGAGCTCACCCAGTTTCAGGTCTATCAAAACAAAGCATTTCAGGACAAAATTGTAAAAGACCAGGTCGATATAATAGCTTTTAGTATCTGTCTTTATATGATATTGGCGACCGACAAAGGAGAAACCTTTGCCCATTTCCAACAAAAAGCCTTGTAAGTTGGAGATGATCGCACTTTCGAGGGTATTCTCTGAATATTCTTTTGGCCGTCCGACTCCCAGAAAGTAGGGTAGGATGCCGGCGAGGTGGCTCTCGCTCCTTTTCCGACATCCCCCCTCCGAACCGGACTTGCGGCTTTCACCGCATCACGGCTCTCCAGTAACCTCTTCCGTCTTCGTTTTCAATGGTCTACCTGCATGTAGGTCATCAT
>JAFKGQ010000007.1 GCA_017307755.1 Chitinophagaceae bacterium
CGGACAGACCATTAACATGGCAGGGACTTATACAGCTAACCTGAAGTCAACACCAGGATGCGACTCTATCGCCACCCTCAACCTGACTGTCAACTCGACACTCACCAGTACCACCAACACTACTATCTGCTCAAATCAACTACCCTATAGCTGGAACGGGCAGACCATCAATGCGGCCGGATCTTATACCGCCAACCTGAAGTCAACAGCTGGTTGCGACTCTATCGCTACCCTCAACCTGGCCGTCAACTCAACCCTCACCAGCACTACCAACGCCACCATCTGCTCCAACCAGCTGCCCTACACCTGGAACGGACAGACCATTAACACAGCTGGAACTTATACCGCCAACCTGAAGTCAATAGCCGGTTGCGACTCTATCGCTACCCTCAACCTGGCCGTCAACTCAACGCTCACCAGTACTACCAATACCACCCTCTGTTCCAACCAACTTCCCTACACCTGGAACGGACAGATCATCAATACACCCGGAACTTATACGACGAACTTGAAGTCAGCAGCAGGATGCGACTCCATCGCTACATTGAACCTGACCGTCAATTCAACACTGACCAGTACGACCAACACCACCGTCTGTTCCAACCAACTTCCCTACACCTGGAACGGACAGATCATTAACACAGCTGGAACTTATACCGCCAACCTGAAGTCAACAGCAGGATGTGACTCGACAGCCACTCTCAACCTGACCGTCAATTCAACACTGACCAGTACGACGAACACCACCATCTGCGCCAACCAACTTCCTTACAACTGGAACGGGCAAATAATCAATACACCCGGAACTTATACGAAGAACCTGACGTCAGTAACAGGTTGCGACTCCATCGCCACCCTCAACCTGACCGTCAACTCGACCCTCACCAGTACGACCAACACTACTATCTGCTCCAACCAGTTACCCTATAGCTGGAATGGGCAAATAATCAATGCATCCGGAACTTATACGAAGAACCTGAAGTCAGTAACAGGATGCGACTCTATCGCCACCCTCAACCTGGCCGTCAACTCAACCCTCACCAGTACGACCAACACCACCATCTGCTCCAACCAGCTGCCTTACACCTGGAACGGACAGATCATTAACACAGCAGGGACCTATACGGCCAATCTGAAGTCAACAGCAGGATGTGATTCTATCGCTACCCTCAACCTGGCTGTCAACTCGACCCTCACCAGTACGACCAACACCACCATCTGCTCCAACCAACTACCCTATACCTGGAACGGACAGATCATTAACACAGCAGGGACCTATACGGCCAACCTGAAGTCAACAGCAGGATGTGACTCGACAGCCACCCTCAACCTGACCGTCAACTCAACCCTCACCAGCACCACCAATACCAACCTCTGCTCCAACCAACTTCCTTACACCTGGAACGGGCAAATAATCAATACATCCGGAACTTATACGAAGAACTTGAAGTCAGCAGCAGGATGCGACTCCATCGCCACCCTCAACCTGACCGTCAACTCAACGCTCACCAGCACCACCAATACCACCATCTGCTCCAGCCAGCTGCCTTATACCTGGAACGGGCAGACCATCAATGCCGCAGGAACTTATACAGCCAACCTGACGTCAGTAGCAGGATGCGACTCCATCGCCACCCTCAACCTGGCCGTCAACTCGACTCTTACCAGTACGATGAACACCACCGTCTGTTCCAACCAGCTGCCTTATACCTGGAACGGACAGACCATCAATGCCGCTGGAACTTATACGAAGAACCTGAAGTCAACAGCAGGATGCGACTCCATCGCCACCCTCAACCTGACCGTCAACTCAACCCTCACCAGTACGACGAATACCACCATCTGTTCCAACCAGCTGCCTTATACCTGGAACGGACAGACCATTAACACAGCAGGAACCTATACGGCCAACCTGAAGTCAACAGCAGGATGTGACTCGACAGCCACCCTTAACCTGGCCGTCAACTCAACCCTCACCAGTACCACCAACACTACTATCTGCTCCAACCAGCTGCCTTATACCTGGAACGGACAGACCATTAACACAGCAGGAACCTATACGGCCAACCTGAAATCAATAGCAGGATGTGACTCGACCGCCACCCTCAACCTGGCTGTCAACTCGACGCTCACCAGCACCACCAATACCAACCTCTGTTCCAACCAGCTGCCTTATACCTGGAACGGACAGACCATCAACACAGCAGGAACCTATACGGCCAACCTGAAGTCAACAGCAGGATGTGACTCGACAGCCATCCTCAACCTGACCGTCAACTCAACCCTCACCAGTACGACCAACACCACCATCTGCTCCAACCAGTTACCCTATAGCTGGAATGGGCAAATCATCAATACACCCGGAACTTATACGAAGAACCTGACGTCCACAGCAGGATGCGACTCCATCGCCACCCTTATCCTCAACATCTCTGTCGCCGTCAACACTTTCCAAAATGTCAAAACATGCGCAACATCCTATACTCTACCCAATGGAGTAACTGCCACCACCAACGGTGTTTATACATCTACGCTGAAGACCATTACAGGCTGCGACAGCATTATCATCACTACACTAGTCCTGGGACAGGCCCCCATCCTAAAGATCAATAACCCGGCAGCCAGCTGCGCTCCGGCAACTATTGACCTCACCGCTACAACCATCACCGCTGGCAGCGATGCCGGACTTGCCTATACATACTGGACCGATACCACTGCTGTCAACGCACTCCCAACGCCTACCGCCGTAACCAACAGCGGAACCTATTATATTAAAGGAACAGACCCCAGCGGGTGCTATACAATAAGCCCGGTGACAATCACTATCAATGCCTCCCCCCATCTCATCATCAATAACCCCTTTGAATGCGCTCCTGCTACTGTAGATCTTACATCGTTCCTCATCACCGCCGGCAGCGACCAGGGGCTTAGATATACATATTGGGTCGACCCGGCCGCTGTAACACCCTTGAATAATCCTGCCGCAGTAGTTAACGGAACCTACTATATCAAAGGGACCGCCACAGGTGGCTGCTCCTCGATCAAGCCAGTGGTAGTCACTATAACAAATGCGCCGAACCTCGTTATCACCAATCCTGCGGCAGCCTGCAGCGGTACTATGGATCTTACTGCGGCATCCATTACCATCGGCAGCGACCCGGGACTTACTTATACATACTGGACCGATGCCGCCAGCACCATCCCTCTCGCCAATCCGACAAGGGTATCCGTCAGCGGCGTTTATTATATCAAGGCAACTGCCATCGGCGGATGTTTCACCATACGCCCCGTCTCTATACTATTCGTTCCTGCACCGGCCGTTATATTGACAGGAGGCGAACCTGTCTGTGCCGGCACAAGCGCTACCTTACATATGGAACTCACCGGTACTCCCCCCTGGAACGTAACTTACTCGGATGGAGCTACAACAAAGACAATAAATCGGATCCTCACATCATCCTATGACCTTGTTGTTACCCCCGACACCACCGCCAACTATACCATCCTGTCTGTGGCTGACGCAATATGTACCAATGAGAGTCCCACCGGCAGTCCGGTAGTAGTTACCGTTAAAGACCGCATTGCTCCATTGCGTTATCCCGATGTGAAGACGTTCGCGTATGTACCCACCCAGCTGGCAGCCCGGAACCCGGGGAACAACTACACCTACCAATGGGCTCCTGCGGACGGGCTCGACAGGCCGGACGTATATAATCCCGTCTTTAAATATGGCCAGTCAAAAGAATACACCATCACGCTTACCTCCACGGAAGGGTGCACGACCGTTGATACACAGTTGGTCGTACTGGCCAATCCGGAAGCCGGTAACCTGGCGCCTGATCTTTTCGTCCCGAAAGCATGGACGCCTAACGGAGATGGCGCGAATGACTACCTGTATCCAATCTGTGTGCACATTAAAGAGTTGAACTATTTCCGGGTATTCAATCGATGGGGTCAGCTAATGTTTGAAACCAACATGATAGGCAAAGGTTGGGATGGAAATTATAATGGGAAGCCACAAGTAATGGACGTTTACACATGGACCGCCCAGGCAGTAGGAGATAATGGAATAATTATTAAACGATCGGGGAACGCCATGTTATTACGATAAAACATATTCATTTTATAAAACTTTCGTTATGCCTTTTAAACAAATTACCTGTGTCTTG
The DNA here is from genome assembly GCA_017307755.1 of Chitinophagaceae bacterium. Classification (GTDB taxonomy): domain Bacteria; phylum Bacteroidota; class Bacteroidia; order Chitinophagales; family Chitinophagaceae; genus Puia. The sequence continues at coordinate 4,170 of JAFKGQ010000007.1, forward strand.
CTGATACTTATTGCGGCAAACCAGTCTCATGGACAGGACCCGGCCTTCTCTCAGTTCTTTTCTTCGCCGCTGAATGTCAACCCCGCTCTTACAGGTATTATACATGCCCCATGGCGTATTATATCCAATCTCCGGGACGAATGGGTATCACCGGCAAGCCCTTATACCACCGGCACCATTTCTTATGACGCTAAGATCATGAAGAATAAGATCCCGGAATCTTCCATATTTGGATTTGGGACTATGCTCATGTACGATCAGGCAATGAGAGGGGCATTAAAAAGCAACTATGCTTCTCTGAATGTTTCTTACAACATAAAAATTGCAGAAAGCGAGGAAGGCGAGCACAGATTGGGCGCCGGCTTTGGACTCACGTACGTCGACAAACGGATAGATTTCGGCATGTTGGATTTCTCCGCACAGTTCAATGGATACGGTTTCGATAAAAACCTTCCTACGGGAGAAACGGCGCTGTCGAACATGAAGGCTTATCTTTCGGCTAGCAATGGCATTCTCTATACTTACAAAGATAAATACATGAACCTTGACATCGGTGTAGCAGGCTTCCATTTAAACAAGCCTAAACAAACGGCGATCAAGGATGACAACCAATACCTGGCCCCGCGATATGTCGTTCATGGTAATTTTGAAGACATTCTCAATGACTACCTCGTTCTCAACACCAATGCTATCTATCAGGAACAATCAGGAACCCATTATTTTTCTGTTGGAGGCTCCCTGGGTTACTACCTCACTCAAAAGGGAGAGGATGATATCATCGTCAATGCCGGGTTATGGTACTGGTCGAAAAATGCGGTCATTCCCTACATAGGCCTCGCATATAAGAACTTTCAATTTGGGATCACCTATGATGTCACCGTCTCAAAGCTGGCCCAGGCATCCAGCAAACCAAAAACCTTCGAGCTTTCGCTGATCATAAGAGGGATCGATAAACCCACCGGGGTCATATATTGCCCGGGTCCATGGAAGTAGCCGGATACTGTTTATCCCCCCAGCTGGTTAGCATACCGCCGCAACTGTACTTCAGCCGACTTGGCTGCAAAACTCACATTGATCAGGATATACCCGGCATTTTCAAAGCTTTGTTCCGCATTCTTCACATCCACGACGGTGGCCTGTCGCAGCTTAAAACGTTGCTGCACCAGGTTCAGCAGCTTCTGCGAAAGCTCATAATTGGCCTTGGCCGTCTGCAATTGTTTGAGGTTATTCTTGTATGCCTGCCAATTCTTGACGGCATTGGAAGTATAGTTCAACACCAGGGTATCCTTTGTCAATTGAGCGTTCTTCACATTCATTCCCGCTATCTGTCCTTGTCGTTTGTAAATACCCCCATTAAAAATAGGCACGTTCAGCGAAACGCTGGCGTATGGCCCATAGTTCAGGTTCAACAGGGAGAACCCCTGGGAATTCCTTGTCCGGCTGTAATTATACCCCGCGTTTACGTACAGCGAGGGATAACGCAGGGCCCCCGTCTCTTTCTCGATGTATTTGTTGATGGTGATCTGCTCGTCGGCCGCCAGCACATCCGGGTTGGCAGTCTGTACGGCGTCAAGAATGGCGGCTAGTTGTATAGTGCTGTCCACCACGATCGTGTCTTCCACGGCAATGGCCGAATCAGGGTTCAGGGTCAGCAGGGTGAGCAGGTCCGTCTTGCCCTGGTCAACCACCAACTGCTGAGCCTGTAGGTTTTGACTGGCGGTATTCAGGTCCACCTGTGACTGGAAAAGATCGGCGTTATTGGCTACGCCCACATTCTGCTGCGCTTTTACAATGTCCAGCCGCTGCTGGGTAGCGTCAATGGAGCGCTGCAGGGTCCTGGCATAGCTCTGCTGTCTTATGATGTCATAGTATTTCAACATGACGTTGTTGACAAGCACCAGGGCCCGGGAGCTCAGCTGCTGCCGGGTCTGGGTTTCGACAGCCCCCAATCTCTTCTTTACCGTAGCAATCCTTCCCCCGTTATACAACGGCATGCTGGCATTGAGCGAGGCTGACAGGTTGTTGGAGAAAGCGTTGTTGCTGGACCTGTTGTTGGCAGGATTGGAATACTCCTGCTTCAGGCTGGTGGCCTGCTCCTGGTCAGTGGCGGTTGCACTGACAGTAGGAAGACCGCCTGCATAACCATAGTCGTTGCTGATGTCCGCAATGGTGACGTTGTTCTTTGCGATCTGGATGCCGAAGTTATTCTTCAAGGCTATCTGCACCGCCGCCGGAAGGGTCAGCGCAGAAGTCTGCGCGGGCAGCATCACCGGTGCAAACGCGGCGGCGACAAACAGGACGCCCCATTTCAAGCTAGTGTTAATCATAGTTTTTTTATTGGTCATATCCTAATCGGTGACTTCCGTCAAATGCGCTTTATGCTTGCTGGATATATAGGTATATACGGCCGGGATAACAAACAAGGTCAATATCAGCGAGAACATGATGCCGCCCACTACCACGATCCCGAGCGGGATACGGCTTGTAGCCGCAGCGCCCAGGCTAAGGGCTATCGGCAGGGCGCCAAGCGAAGTGGCAAGACTGGTCATGAGGATGGGCCTCAAACGTTGGGAAGCCGCCTCTATTACCGCCTCCATCCGGGGCATGCCATGTTCCCTTTTCTGGTTGGTAAACTCCACGATCAGGATACCATTCTTTGTCACCAGCCCGATGAGCATGATCATCCCGATCTCCGAAAAGATATTCAGCGTCTGGTGGAAGATCCACAGGCTGAGCAGGGCGCCCGCAAATGCCAGGGGTACAGTGAATATGATGGTGAACGGATCGATAAAGCTTTCAAACTGCGCCGCAAGCACCAGGTAAATAAGCACCAGCGCAAGCACCAACGCAAAAACGATGTTCGACGAGCTTTCCGCATAATCCCGCGAAGAGCCCGACAAAGCCGTCTGGAAGCTGGGATCCAGCTGCTTGTCAGCAATGGCCTGCATGGCCTTGATCCCATCCCCGATGGTCTTGCCCTCCGCCAGCGAGGCGGAAATGGTGGCTGATTTATAGCGGTTGAAGTGATACAGCGTGGAGGGATTACTGTTGTTCTCGATATGGATCACCGCATCAAGGGGTATATTATCACCGTATTTGTTACGGACATAGACCTTGCTCACATCCGTAGGCTTGTCCCTGCCTCTTCTTTCCAGTTGTGCAATGACATAGTACTGATAGCCGTTCATGATAAAATAGGCCAGCCGGCCGCCGCTGAAGGCCGCCTGCATGGCAGCGATGACGTCGTTGGTGGAAAGACCGAGGTCCTTGATCTTCATACGGTCAACACTGATCTGCAATTCCGGCTTGTTGAACTTCAGGTTCACATCCACATTCGAGAAAGTGGGGTCCTTACGGGCCGCATCCAGAAAGGCCGGGATAACTTTTTTCAGCTTCTCCATATCCTGGTTCTGCAGAACGAACTGCACAGGCAGGCTCGTCTTGGAACCAGAACCCACGGCAATGGTCTGCTCCTGGATGGCAAAGACCCGGGCGTCGTTAAAACGGCTCATCTTCCGTTGCAGGTCGCCCGTGATCTCATTCTGGCTCCGATGGCGCTCCATCGGCGGCACCAGACCTATACGCGGCTGGGAGGTATTAATAGAGCCAAAACCCGGCGTTCGGGCAAAGACAAAATCCCTTTCCGGAACAGAGTCATAAAGATAATTGGCTATCTGGTCAGTAACATCCTGCGTATAACTATAGCTGGCTCCTTCCGGCAGGGTGACGGATAAACGAACGCTGCTCCTGTCTTCCAGGGGAGCAATCTCGCTTTGCATATGGGTCGCAATCAGCCAGATCGTGACAAGACAGATACCAATGATGACCCAGGCCATCCACCGCACCTTCATAAATCCTTTCAGCAGGCGGAGATAGCCATTCTCCATCCCCGCAAAAAATGGCTCCGTCTTATTGTAAAACCATCCATGCCCCGATTTGCTGGTCGTCAGGTACACGTTCAATACAGGCGTGATGGTCAGCGATACAAAGGAAGAAATGAGCACGGCCGCAGCCAGTACTACCCCAAATTCCCTGAACAGCCGTCCCACAAACCCCTGGAGAAAGATCACGGGCATGAACACCACCGCCAGAGTTAGCGAAGTGCTGATGACCGCAAAGAATATTTCCTTACTTCCTTCCAGGGCGGCTTTGTGAATAGGTAAGCCCTGTTCCAGCTTGCGGAAGATATTTTCCGTCACCACAATACCGTCATCCACCACCAGACCCGTAGCCAGCACGATCCCCAGCAGCGTGAGGATATTGATCGTAAAACCCGCCACGTACATGATAAAAAAGGTGGCGATCAGAGAAATAGGAATATCGATAAGGGGACGCAGGGCTATCAGCCAGTTGCGGAAAAAGAAAAAGATCACCAGCACCACCAGGGAAAAGGCGATCACCAGGGTTTCCTTTACTTCCGACAGGGATTGACGGATGATCTTCGTATTATCTATCAGCACGTTGATCTCGATGTCAGATTTATTTGAGTTCCGGATCTCCTCCATACGCTTGTAGAACTCATCGGCAATGGCGATATTATTGGCCCCGGGCTGAGGTACGACGGCCAAGCCTACGGCATTGACGCCGTTGTATTTCCAGCTTTGCTCCTCATTCTGCGGCCCCAGCTCCACCCGGGCCACGTCACTAAGACGCACAATACCCGAGCTGTCCTCCCGTAGGATGACATCCCTGAAGTCCTTTTCGGTGGTCAGACGTCCAAGCGTCTTGATGGTCAGCTCTGTATTATTACCATAGATCTTACCTGGCGGCAACTCCACATTCTCCGTACTCATGGCCGTGGAGATATCGTTGTAGGCGATGCTATAGGCATTCATCTTATCCTGGTCCAGCCAGATACGCATGGAATAGCTCTTATCCCCAAAGACGTTCACCGAGCTCACCTGGTTGATGGTCTGCAGTTGCTGCTGCAATACATTGTCCGCATAGTCGCTGAGCTCCATCAGACTCTTGGTGCGGCTTTGGACGGCAAGGATGAGGATAAAGTCACTGTTGGCGTCCGCCTTGGTGACCACGGGCGGAGCATCGATATCCAACGGAAGGCTACGTTGAGCCTGGCCTACCTTGTCACGTACGTCGCTTGCAGCCGCCTCCAGGTCCACCCCCAAGTTGAACTCCACCGTGATATAGCTGCTGCCCAGGCTGCTGTTGGAGGAAATGGTACGAATGCCTGGGATACCGTTGATCTGTTTTTCCAGGGGCTCCGTGATCTGGCTTTCGATGATGTCCGGATTGGCGCCTGTATAGTTGGTATTTACCGTGATAATAGGAGGATCGATAGCCGGATAATCCCTTACGGCCAGGAAATTATAGCCCACGACGCCAAACAGGATGATCATCAGGTTCATCACCGTCGCCAGCACCGGCCGCTTGAGAGATAATTCAGAAATATTCATACGTCAGATATGATGGGATACTGCTACTTATTGGTTACTCGCGTCCGTCATTTTTTCCAGGTTCTTTACATTCCGTACGCGTAAGACCGAGTTGGGCCGGGCAAAAAGCACACCGGTGACGACTACCGTATCTCCTGGATCGACGCCCCTGGTAATCTCCACGTTATTAGCCTCTCTCACGCCCGTCTGCACTTTTACAAATTTCGCCTTGCCCCCTTTCACCAGGATAAGCTGGTTGTTTATATCTTCCGGGATGATACAATTGGTAGGCACCATGATGGCCTGTTTGTCCCTGCCTGCATCGACATATACTTTTACAAAGGCGCCCGGATGACCATTGCCTTCCTGCAGAATGGCCCTTACTTTCAGGTTGCGGCTTGTCTGACTGATCTGCGGCTCCGTGGCGATGATCAGCCCCTTCCGGCGGGTTTTGCCGGAGGCATCGATCTGGACATCTACCAGGGAACCTTTTTTGATAACGGAAGTATATTGCTCCGGTAATGTAAAATCCACCTTGATCCTGTCCAGTTGCTGTACGGTGGCGATGATATTGGCAGGGGTGACATAGGCGCCGGGGCTTACCTGGCGAAGCCCCACGATGCCGCTGAAAGGCGCCCGGATGACGGTCTTGTCGATCTGAGCCTGGGTATAGGAGATATCCGCCTTGGTGCTATTGACATTATTGAGAGCCAGGTCATAGTCGGCCTGGTTAATACCCTGTATCTCCAGGAGCTTTCGGTCACGCTCTTCCGTCTTTTGATAAAGGTCCAGTTGTACCTTGGATTTTTCCAGCGTAGCCTGCAGGTCCGCATCGTTTATACGGGCAATGACAGTACCTTTTTCCACAAAAGCGCCTTCAGGGACGTTGAGATAAATGATGCGCCCGCTGATCTCCGGATGCAGCTCCACATACTCATTGGCTACGACGGTACCGTTGGCCTCCACAACATTGTCGATGCTGCGGGGGCTGGCGACAATGACATCTACAATGACAGGCTGGTTACCCTGAGGTCTGGCGTTTTTTGCAGCATCCGCCTTCTCTCTGCAGGCAGAAAAGAGCAGGGGAAGGAAAAGTAAAAGACAAAAGAAAGGGATCTCAAATACACTATTTAACAGAGCTGCTTTGTGTAGTAGCCGGAGCATAGATCGATTAGGTTGAAAGCACCAAATATAAACAGTTTTAAACTCGGCTAAATTCTTATACCAGGGTATTTCTATGAATGGTAAGGTCTAGGACCACCCCGGGAAGACAGGATCATTCTCAGAGAGTTACAATAACCGTTCATTAACAAATGATTTAAAAACAGATTAAGACGGGATTAAAATATCGGGTTCTACCCTGCCAAAATGGTAGAATGGTAATTTTTTCAATTACAGCAAGAGAAAAACCACTTTTTTTGAGGAAAGGAAGACATTTTTATATGATCGGTAAATTCCCGGTGGTTGGGAGGTTAATTGTATTACCTTCCGGGGATGGATGCATGGGTACTTATAGTGTCGGCGATCCGGCCCGAAGCAAAGGATACGACAACGATTTTTTTGAAAAGAGCTGATGAGATGCCCTTTGTTTACCGGGCTGGGCAGTTTCTTACTTTCCTGTTTTCTTTCCAGGGACGGCAAGTCCGCAGGTCCTATTCCTTCTCCTCTGCACCGGGCATCGATGCGACAGCCAGTATTACGGTAAAAAGGGTCGTCAATGGGGAAGTATCCCGGTATTTGCTGGATCACCTGAAAGTGGGAGATGAACTGCTGGCGCTGCCGCCGGCGGGGAGGTTTGTGCTGGCTGATGGTGAGCAGGAAGGACGAATGGAGACAGGCCGGCTTGTCTTTATCGCGGCCGGCAGCGGTATCGTGCCCGTGTTTAGCCTGATCAAAAAAGCATTACACCAGGGGACAGGACAGGTGACCCTGCTGACACAGCAGCACGACGAAACAAGCGTGATCTTTAAACAACAATTGGAGGAACTGACACAGCGATACAACGATCGGTTCAGGTGGGTGAGCTGGTTGTCGGCGGATGGCAGCCGGCTGAACAACTGGTTACTCGAAGAATGGCTGGGGCGATTGTTACCCGGACAGACAGCGGAGAACGCCCTGTTCTACATTTGCGGCCCGGAATCCTTTATGCGCATGGCGACCTTCACCCTGAAACTTATAGGATGCAATGAAGCACAGATCAAAAAAGAACACTTCACGGTGGAATACGTCCCTCCCCCACCCCTGCTGACGGACACTACACCCAAAAATGTGACCGTCCGCACAGACAACAAAACATACAGGTTCGAAACGGCCTGGCCAAAAACGATCCTGCAGGCGGCCCTGGACAATCATATCCCCCTCCCCTACAGTTGCAAAGGCGGACGATGCTCGTCCTGCGTGGCCAGATGCATAAAAGGCAGCGTGAAGATGAGCATCAACGAGGTCCTGACGGAAAAAGACCTGAAAGACGGCCTGGTGCTGACCTGTGTGGGGTACGCGGAGACGGAGGTGGAAATCGTGCTGACCGGGAAAGGGTGAATATTTCGTAAAATCCGCAATAGAATTAGCACAACAACCAAGGCAATCCTTCCATTATGTACCTACAATTGCCACCGACGTGCTTCCGTTTTTCAATGATCAGACATCTTTTACCGGCCTGGGTCATTTCCCGGGCAAATACGGCCCCGAATAATCCGGCGCCTACTATGAGGAAATCATATTGTTTCATAACTAAAATCCTGGAATTGAATAAATCGACAAGTCGCCACAGTCATATTTCTTTAGATATTCCGCCAGTTCCGCGTCATGATGTGACCGGACAGGTCTGGAATGGAATGAAACTATATCATCGATGATGGCCATATTCCGTTTCCCCGGATCCAACAGTTTAGGCCAATGAAAGTCAATTCCCCAGCCGCTTTTTGAAGCGCTAAAGGTGAATTGAACACGCTGCAATGCCTCCCTGGAAAAACACGGCTGCATGATTTCCACAAAATTGGTATAACGAAGCTTCGATGCGGGACGCCTCATCGTGTGTGGATGAGTTATATAGTAATTCCAGATAGCCGGCTGGGCAAGCATTAACCGGTACGCCTCCATGTATCTGAACAGTTTGTGGATATTGTTGCTGTCGATCAGGATATCGTCATCCGGAAAATAGAAATATTCATATTGCCGGAGCACACCGGCGGAAGAGAGGTATTTGTCGATCAGGTTGAATTTGAAACCCTTTTCCTTCGTGACATAGGGAGCATCATTTTTAAACTTTTCGTAGGCCTCGTCATACACAATAAGATGCAGGTCAAAACAAGGCGATCCAACTATCCAATCACGATGTAAACTATCCTTTCCCACAGCTGCTATGACGCAATATTTTCTCATCAGCCCGCCGCATTTTTCCTGTTTGAATGGATGTAGCCTTTCACCAGCTCGAATTGCTGGAGCTTTAATTCCACAGACCCGATCATCTTTCCATTGACGGTTTGCGGGGATGTACAATTCGCATGATGAAGGACAACATCAGCAGGTGGCACACAATTATCATACAGGTAATGCGACATCGCCCAAAACTGTTTGGGCAGGATATCCCACTTTATGTCTATCCTATTTTTTGCAAGGATATCGTTGATGGCGGCCTGATCCGCCACCTGGAGTTCATCCAGGTTGTACTGCAACGCCATGCGGTATAGGGCAAGCGTTTGTTCGTTGCACCGGATGACCGCAAACCCGATGTTTACTTCATCTTTTCGCGGCCAACGCTCCGCCTGGTAAAGGACATCTTTTCCCTCGATAGCCCGCCTGATAAGCGGGGTGCATTCGGCAAAGAACTGAATGTCGAGGTCAGACCAGATAATCACATCGGCCAGGTTTTCTTCTATTTTTCCGATGATAAATTCCAGTTTTCTTTTTTGGACATCAAGCCACCCTCTCGTGTGAAAGTCCCCATTTCCTTCGCCTGCATTTCCTAAATATGTCAAATTGACTTCCCAATCGTCCTGCATGGTGTTCAGGAAAATATGCTTGATCGCCTCCATCTCGTTCGTATATGCGGAATATATTTTTATTTTTCCCATTTCTATCATGCTTATAATTATCGACAAGAGCTTTCAATCCACCTGAAGATAATGTATAGGAAACGGCCATAAATTAGTAATCATACTAATTCTGAGTTCGGTTATTACGAAAACATCCTAGGCATTTACATCCGTACCTACTTTTATCTTCTTATCCTGGAAGTTCATGCAAACGGTGCCTTTCCCCCATCCGTCGGCATTGACACAAACACGACCTCTGATATTCTCTTCATATTTCAGCCGGTTGCGACAATCCGAATAAGCCATTGAAAGCATGATAAACAATTCCCTGTTAACTTCCGGGGATATCCCCGTCAGCACACGCATTGATGAAGGATCTGTCGTAAAAAGCACTGTATTCCTCTTCCAGTTATACTGGATAGTTGTCATCCCTTTGTAAGTCAGGGACAAACCACTTGGCGTGAACGTATAGGTCCCCTTTTTACCCAGTGCGGGATTAATATTCCAGCCTCCTGTGAGATAGAGGTCGTTCTGGTGGGGTTTACAAAACTCAAAAACTTCTTCTATAAAGCTATTGTCCTTCAACAAATATAAAATATGATGCTTGGAGTACAGCAGGATATCGTTCAGATCGATCTCTGTATCAGCAGCTATATACAGTCCAAATAGGTTTTTCATTAAATACCCATTTTGTACACGATCGATATTAGGATGTGGGACGCATCGAAAGAATGCCGGGTCCGAAATGAGTACTTTTTTAATTCGTTCCCGTTCCATCCTGCCAATAAAATCAATATCATCCATCCCATACCCATCGAAAGATTCATCAAAACCTCTCAGAATATTGAAATACTTCCTATGAAAGGCCATTTTCCCCCCCTGATCTCCGTGGGGCAGCGTACTGTCGCCATGCGTAGTCACTAATATTTCGTCTCCATGTTGTTCAAAAACAGAATTGATCCAGAAAGCATAACCAGGCCCCGCATAATTGTCCGCATCCACCAGGCAAACTATTTCACCGGTGGCCAGGCTCAATGCTATGTTCCTGGAATGATTCATGCTCCAATGCGTCGGTTCATCGGTCCGGTAATACTTAAGGATCCCACGCTCTATGTGCGGCATCATTCCCGATCTTACCCAGTTCTCAAGTCCATCCGTGGAATTATAATCCAGTAATACAAACTCTAAGTTTGGGTAATTGATATTCTCTTTGATATTCACCGGCAGGGTTTGCCTCAGATGTGACAGTCGATTCATGATGACTGTGCAAATTGATATTGTACGCATTCGTTGGTGTATTTTATAAACTGTCAGTTGCTGGCCTTACGGGTATGACTGGCGGGTCTGTTTCACTGAAATATTATCGAGGTTGACGTGTCCCGGAAGACCTATCGTCGCGTCTATTACCCGGACGACATCGTCTGCATCCAGCACCGGCCCTATCTCCTTGCAATAGACCTCGAACCATGTTTCGTCGTAATTCGCGTTTGACTGAAAATTCGTACGGACGATGCCCGGCTCCACGAGGGTCACGCGTATACCTTTTGGCCCCAACTGTCTTCTCAAGGCTTCGGTAAGGCAATGTACGGCAAATTTGGTAGCTCCATACACGGAATTAAAAGGTGATACATTCCTGCCGATGGAAGAACCTATAACCAGGGTATCGAGCGGGCATCGGATGAGGTCCCGTTCTGGCGTGACCTGGGCAAGCATATTGGATGCAATGAGGCACAGATCAAAAAAGAACACTTCACAGTGGAATACGTCCCTCCCCTACAGCTGCAAAGGCAGACGATGCTCGTCCTGTGTGGGGTATGCAGAGACGGAAGTGGAATTGATTTTTTGATCTTATTCATTTTCCATAACTTTATTGTCTGCATTTTACGGCAGTTCCTTACTGAAAAATTGTTATCGACAGTAGCGATAGCTACATTCTCCACAGTACATTATCATCTTTTTTTTACCTGATCAGACCAGACAGGACATAAAATCATTAACCAAATGAATAAGATATCTATTTGCACAGTGTGCATGAACAGACTCCATCACCTCAAGGAGACGCTTCCGGTGAATATCGCGGAAAACGCAGGGCATCCCAACCTGGATTTTGTCATACTCAATTACAATTCCAAAGACGACATGGACGAATGGGTAAAGACCCATATGAGCCATCACATCGGGTCCGGCCTGGTGAAGTATTACAAAACGGAAGAACCGGAATATTTCAGTCTCGCCCATTCCAAGAACATGGTGACAAAACTCGCTACCGGGGATATCATTTGTAATATAGATGCGGATAATTACGCCGGTCCGGGCTATGTCAGATGGGTTGAGGAATGCTTCGCATCTACCGGACCGGACACAGTTATCACTACCATCCGGAAAGATTCCATTCCATACAGGGACCAGGGAGGGAAGCTCTGTTTCCTTCGGGAACTGTTCCACAAAGTGAATGGATACGATGAATCACTCATCGGGTATGGCATGGATGACGTAGATCTTTCCAACAGGCTGGAAAATGCAGGCGGTAAGCGGGTCTTTATCGACCAGGACAAATACCTGAGATATATCGAACATTCCTTTGATGAACGACTGTTGAATTACAAATACCCCAACAATCTCGAAAGCTTGTATCTATATCCGGAAGCCGCTGCCGATACGGCAAAGGTCCTGTATCTCTTTAAGGATAACACCGCCGTGGAAATGAACTATGATTTCAACACCTCGCTCCAGAATAACCTGGTCATAACATACGTCGGTTGGACGGTTGGAAAGGATGGGTGCAGGGAGGCCCGCTTCCAGCGGGAGAATGAAAAGCTGCTCCTGACCTTTTCAGATCAGCAGACCATTGCTTATGGGGAGAAAAAGACAGGGGATCTGCACACTGCTGATGAGGGAAATATATATTGGAAGAAGATAACAAAGGAGGACGACATTTACCTGGATGCGGTAATGGCCTATAATGAGTGTCTCAACCGGCGCACGTTCGTAAAAAATGATGCATCCAACGGCCCCGTCAATGCAAACGGCTGGGGGAAAGGCACTGTTCACCTGAATTTTGACACCAATAATTCTTTCACTATATGAACCAGTTCATAGAAACATTTGTCCATCCGTCCAAAGGTCTATTCTTTACCGACCATGGCGGATATGAGTCGAGGAACGAGTCGACGATGGCTTTGTTCAGAGAGGCGTTCGACCAGGTCAGGGATACGAGCCGTGTCAGGGCTGCTCATTTTTATATCAATACCGGGGATGTTTCATCGAAAATAAACAATACGCTAACATTCGGCTACACGATGGCGGATGATGTAGTACCCTGCCCGGATTTTATATTCGATAGATATGTAGAGTGCGGGATAGGAATTTATGAAGAGGCTGTAAGCAGTATCCTTGACAAGGGAGAGAGAAAGCATTCAGTCGACAAGCTTTTCTGGACAGGCAATCTGAACACGCAGCCCTTGAGACACCGGTTGTACAAGCTGGGATGTCAGTACAAGGACAGGATGGAGATCATTCCGATGGATTGGAAAAGAGAAGCTCCTAAAGGCAGCCGGCATAATTACACCAGTTATGTAAGCCCTGATGACCAGACAAGGTACAAATATCTGATAGATTGCGGAGCGGGGGGATACAGCGGCAGAGTTAAGCTTTTATTGCATTCAAACAGGCCTTTATTCCTGGTAGACAGGCCGCGGAACATGCAGGAATTCTTCCACCGTCATCTCGTCCCGTTTGAGCATTATATTCCCGTCAAATGGGACCTGAGCGATCTGATCGCTCAATTGGACTGGGCAGAAGAGAACTATGACCAGGCAGTGATCATCGCCCGGAATGCCCGGAAATTTGCGATGGATCATTTAAACAAAAGAAATGTGATCAACTATCTGTCGACAGCACTCCAGCTGCCGGAATAGGTACAGCGCCATAGTTGCTGATCATCTTTGTCTTTTTAAGCGCAGCAGCAATGACCTGGTGCATATCATAATATTTATACTCCGCCAGACGCCCGCAGAATATAGTATTCCGTTCTTTTTTCGCCAGCGCTGAATATTCCTTCAGCCGCTGGTTATTCTTTTCATCATTGATGGGATAATAAGGCTCCTTCCCTGATGTCCATTCCTCCGGATACTCCTTTGTGATCACTGTCAACGGCTGTGTGCCGAATTCAAAATGCTTGTGCTCTACGATGCGGGTAAAAGGGATCTCCCTTTCCGTATAATTCATCACTGCCACTCCCTGGAAATTGGGAACTTCAAGCACTTCATGCTCAAATCTTAAGCTCCGGTACTCCAGACGACCAAACCTGTAATCGTAGAATTCATCCAGACAGCCGGTGTAAACTACCGTCTCAGCCATATTGCAGAATTCCTCCCTGTATCTGAAAAAATCCACATTGGTCCTCACTTCGATGTCTGCCAGCAGGCCTGCGATCAACTTATTGTATCCTCCGACGGGTATGCCCTGGTATTTATCGTTGAAGTAATTGTTGTCATAAGTGAACCTTACAGGCAGCCTTTTGATGATAAACCTCGGCAGCTCGGTCGCTTTACGCCCCCATTGCTTTTCGGTATATCCCTGAATGAGTATCCTGTATATATCCGTTCCCACCATACTGATCGCCTGCTCTTCCAGGTTCCTGGGAACAGTAATACCCGCCTGCTTTACCTGTTCCTGTATTTTCTCTTCAGCCTCCCGGGGTGTCTTCACCTTCCACATTTCATGGAAAGTATTCATATTGAAAGGCAGGTTGTACAGCATGCCTTTAAAACAGGCAATAGGGGTATGTCTGAAATGGTTGAACCCCACAAAAGAATTGACATAATTCCAGATAGTCTCGTCATTCGTGTGAAAGATATGCGGACCGTACATGTGCACGTTGATACCTGCTATATTTTCGCAATATATATTGCCGCCCAAATGCTTCCGCTTCTCGATGATCAGGCATCGTTTCCCCATCCGGGTCATTTCCCGCGCGAATACGGCGCCGAACAATCCGGCGCCTACTATGAGAAAATCATATTGTTTCATAACTAATATCCTGGAAATGAATAGATCGGTAGGTTGTCGCAGTCGTATTTCTTTAAATATTCCATTAGCTCTTCATTATGAGATGAGCGGACCGGCCTGGTATGGAATGAAACGACATCGTCGATGATGGCCATATGCCACTTTTCCGAAGCCATCAGCTTAGGCCAGTGAAAGTCCAGTCCCCAGCCACTCTTCGAAGCGCTGAACGTGAACTGGACACGCTGTAATGCCTCCCTGGAAAAGCACGGCTGCATGATCTCCACAAAATTGGTATACCGGAACTTTGATGCAGGGTGCTTCATCGTATGCGGATGAGATATATAATAATTCCAGATAGCCGGCTGGGCCAGCATCAGCCGGTACTCCTCCATGTATCCGAACAGCTTGCGGATGTTGTCGCTGTCGATCAGGATATCGTCATCAGGAAAATAGAAATATTCATACTGCCGGACCAGATCGTTGGCAGAGAGGTATTCGTCGATCAGGATGAATTTGTTCCCCCGGGCCTTCGTAACGTACGGAGCATCGTCCTTGAATGTTTCGTAAGAATCGTCATACACGATGAGATGCAGATCAAAACCAGGCGAGCAGCCTGTCCACTCACGATGCAGACTGTTCTTCCCCACTGCTGCTATAGTGCAATATTTTTCCATTAGCCGGCCGCATTTACTTTATTTGAGTCGACGTAACCTTTCACCAGCTCAAATTGCTGGAGCTTCAATTCAACAGAACCGACCAGCTTCCCATTGACGGTTCCCGGAGAAGTGCAGTTCGCATGATGAAGGACGACATCGGGAGGCGGAACACTTTTATCGTGCATGTAATGCGACATTGCCCAGAACTGCCTGGGCAGGATGTCCCACTTTACATCTGTCTTGTTCTTTGCAAGAATATCGTTGATGGCAGTCTGGTCTGCCACCTGGAGCTCATCCAGATCGTATTCCAAAGCCATACGGTACAGCGCAAGGGTTTGCTCGTTGCAACGGATCACCGCAAACCCAATATTGACCTCATCTTTTCTCGGCCAACGCTCCGCCTGGTAAAGGACATCATATCCCTCGATAGCCTGCTCGATAAGAGGGACGCATTGAGCAAAGAACTGGATGTCGAGGTCGGACCAGATGATCACATCGCCCTGGTTCTCCTCTATTTTATTGATGATAAAATTCAGTTTTTTCTTTTGGACATCCAGCCATCCCCGGGAATGAAAGTCTCCATTCCCTTCTCCAGCCTTCCCGAGATATTCTACATGGACTTCCCAATCGTCCTTCATGCTGTCCAGGAAAATGGGTTTGATCGCAGCTATCTCATCCGTGTACACGGAAAATATCTTCATCTTTTTCATTTTATTATACTGTTTGTGATTGATAAAGACTTAGCAGCTCTCGATGTATCTCATCAGCTCGCCGTAGCAACGATCGGGTTGGAACTGCTCTGTGACAAATTTCAGACCTTCTTCTCCCAGGGAGAAGCGCAGCATCGGGTCGTCGATAAGTCTTTCGAGCTGCGCCACCCATTCATCTACATCATCCGCCTGCAGGAAGGCCCTGTTCTTCCCCGCCGCCAGTCCCCCGCTTCCGTGACGGGTGGTGACCAGCGGCAGACCATTGGCCAGTGCTTCGAGGTTCTTTATCTTAAGTCCGGCGCCAAATCTGACAGGGTTTATGACGATGTCGATCTTACTGTATATTTCGTTGTCGTCCCGTACGAATCCTTCCAGTTGTATCCCGGAGCGGGATGCCAGCTCACTGTCCAGGAGCTCGCAAATATGCCCATAAACGTGCAGGCCCAATCCCGGGCGATGGACATGGGGCCAGATCTTCTCTGAAAAAAAGACAATGGCATCCTCATTAGGTAGATAATCACTGCCGACAAACCCTATATTTTTCACAACAGGTCTGTGTGGGTGGGTGCGGATGACGGGTGCATGAGGTACGAGCAATGTCTTTTCAGCCCCTATTTTGCAACTGATCTTGTCATAGTCATCGCTGTTGATAAGGATCACTTTATCATATCGCAGGAACATATCGATCTCTTCCTCATAAGAAATAGACGACGTCCCTTTTTCATTTTCGAACTGCGCAAAGCTCAGGGCCCTGTCGCTGGAAATATCATGGGTATCCAGCAACATTTTTATCCCGGGCGGTATGAAATCCATCAAAAAGGACAATTCCACGTATTCGATCATACAACAATCTACCGGATTGTCTTCCAGGAATGCCGCCACCCGTTCTCCAAATTCCAGCAGACCCGGCAACCTGTCTTTCTCGCAAAAAATGACCCTCGGAGTTACCGGCAGCGCCCTGAGCAATTGCCGGTCATCAGCCACCTCATGACCGCTGAACAGGACAATGATCTCTATCCGGCGGGCAAGATAGGAGCTCATGACAGCCAGCCGGGACTTATTGCCGGCGCCTTTTCGCCAAAAGGCGATGTTGGTGATGATCGCTATCTTTTTCAAAGGAACAGTTTAGATAGTGAGAAGGGATAACTATGGCTCAGGAAATTTTAAAAAAGATATACTTTTTTAAATAGCCGGAAGAAGTCGCCTGTATCGTATGGGCCGAAATAAACTCGTTGAAGTGAATATCCATCTCTACATTGAACAAATCCATGAATCTATATTTTGCCACGACAAATTTTCCAGCCCCTTTATGCAATAAGCGGAATGGAACATCATCTACGGTGCCGTGTAAACAACGGTCTCTTATAAACAGATTGACCACTACTTGCTGAAACCTGTATTGACCAGGCAGGTTGGTCAGATGCTGTACATCGTTGTGATCTATTCTCCTGGAAGCAAACAGATAATCGAAAAGCCATTGCAAATACTGGTTCAATACCGTCAATTTCCTTTTTACAAACCGGACTGTCGTTAAAACACAATGAAGAAAAAGCCCTGCCAATGATCGGGGAGCATACCTTGATAAATAGAACGAGTTGATATAGAACCGGTCCGGTATAGTCTTCCATTTAGGCACATACACATAGTCGAGGTTTGTTAAAGTATTGAAATGACAAAGCAATGGCGTTTCGTTGTCTTTACTGGACAAATTTCCGCGATCCCATACCACCCTACCCGGGTGAACCTCCATATCATGCCAGTACACAGAAATGTTACCGGTACGTTCCTCATTCCTGATAACATGTGTGATCGAATCGATCACAGAGTCCAATTCCAGGATATCTTTACCGCCCTGCACGGACCCCCACTCCCAATTGCATTCATCAAAACAATAATCAACCGGCTCCTGGAAAACTTTTCTGTAATCTTTACTTTTCCTGAAAAGGTTATTGATCTTGTCATTGTTCCTGAACAGGGAAAAGAAGCCGGCTATGTACGTCTTTCTAATAGTAACGATCTCATGCCTGTTCAATATATCTACCGTGATCAGTGACCGGATATTTCCAAGCACAACATCTATATCGCCATAGCCCCAGAAATCATATCCTTCTATAAGGTCGGAAAATACCAATCCGAAGGCAGGTCTCAGGTCACATAGCTTGTATGGTCGCACTATGTTTATTTCAAAACCGAACTTTTCGGTAAATCGTTGTGAGATCTCCCGCAAAGAACATCTGAAAACAATGATATTTTCAGCCAGGTCCTCCGGCCAGTCCACATCTGTTAAAAAAATGAAATCAATATCCGGATTGTATTGGCATGACCTGTTGAAGAATTTAAAGTACCAGGGAACAGTGCCGAAATACGGTATAAGAATAGCTATCCGATGGGAAACAGATGTCCCGCCGGGCTTTTTGCCGGTCACATTTTGCATAGTAAAGAAATTACAGGAACACCAATCCTATTCGGTCCTGAGGCTCTTGATGGGATTTGCCAAAGCAGCCTTGATAGCCTGGAAACTCACCGTCAATACGGCAATTAACAGGGCAAATGCCCCTGCAACGGGAAATACCCACCAGGGAATCGGGCTCCGATAAGCAAAATCCTGAAGCCAGCGATCCATAAAATACCAGCCGATAGGAGAAGCAATTAATATAGCAATAAAAACGAGGCCGATAAAATCTTTTGCCAACAGACTGGTCACCGATGACACGCTTGCACCGAGCACCTTTCTTATCCCTATCTCCCGGGTCTTTAATTGAGCCGTATAAGTCATCAACCCAAAAAGACCCAGACAGGAAATAAAAATGGCAATAAAGGCGAACACCTTGAACAAGGAGCCCGTCCGTTGGTCTGTAGCATACAGCTTATTGTATGCATCATCCAGAAAATTATATTCAAGTGGATAATCGGGATTATACACTTTCCAGATCTTTTTCACAGCTTCAATTGCATCCGGGGTATGCCCCGCGGCTGCCCGCACATAAAGCTGCCCGATCCAGTCCGGTTTCCAGAGCAAGGCGCAAGGACCAATTTTCTGGTGCATATCCTTAAAGTGAAAATCCTGTACAACACCGGCAATAATGCCTTTTGTATTAAAAAGCGTGAATTGCTTGCCGACCGGATCTTTTAATCCCATCGCCTGGATGGCCGTCTCATTCAAGAGAAAATAACTTGAGTCGGCTGCGGTTCCGCTGAACCCCTTCCCCTCTTTCAACTTTATATGCATCACAGACAAAAAATCCCTTTCCACCGGAAGAGAGGTTATCAATAACGTTTTTCCCGGGTCTTTCCCTGGCCAGTCATTCATAGTAGTATTGGAGCCAACCTGCAAAACATCCTGACCGGTGGCGGTAACACCGGATATCGAAGGCTCCCTAAGCAATTCATTTCTGACGGCCTCATATTTTCCCCGCATATTCTTAAGCTCAAAGCGAAAGACATTTTCCCTGTCCAGACCCAGGTTCTTTCCCTGGATATAGGTCAATTGCTTACCTATCACGATCGTACAGATGATAAAGATGACGGAAAAACTAAATTGGCCGACAACCAGGAACTTCCGCAGAAAATGATTGCCTCTTCCAATGGAGAACTTTCCTTTAATGGCTAGCAGCGGCCTGAAAGAAGAAAGCAATATGGCCGGGTAGATCGCCGACACGACCAGCGTTACCAACATTGTCGCCCCCAATACCTTCAATATGGAAGTGTCGAATAAATTAAAAGAAAGGGTTTTCCCGGTCAATATGTTGTATTGCGGAAACACCAGTTTTACCAGCACGACGGAAACAACCATCGCCAAAAAGAAGATGATGAAGGATTCACTGATAAACTGGAAAAAAAGCTGGCGCTTTCCGGCCCCGATGATCTTACGCACGCCGATCTCCCTTGCCCGCTGGGCAGCTTTGGCAGTAGTAAGATTTATGTAATTAATGGATGCGATCAGGAGTATTACAAATGCCACCCATGTAAAGATCCTTACCATGGTGACCAACCCTTCCGATCCATCGGGATTGTACAAATGAATTCTATCAATCGGCTGAAGGCTGTAGTTCAGCGTTTGGGTGATATTATCCGAAACATTCTGTTTTTGCAGCTGTGTTAGTTTTGCAGCTACGGACGCAACGGATGTCCCCGGGTTAAGCCGGAAATACGTCTCATACTCATAATTGCGCCAATCCCCGTCTACCCCATTCCTGCTGTCCTTCGGATTTCCGAAATACTCATTGACTATATTCAGAGGAACGAAATAATCAAAGTCCGTTTGAGAATTGTGCAACACTTTCACAACGCCGGTGACAGTATAACTTTCCTTTACATCTTCCCTTTCTATAACTTTCCCCATCGGGTCTTCGTCGCCAAAATATTTTTTTGCGAAAGGCTCGGTCAGTACAATCGAACGATTATCCCGGAAAGGCATGTCCCGGTTGCCGTCGACAAACGTAAAGTCGAGAATATTGAAAAGGGACGGGTCTATAAAGGCAGATTTCCTTTCGAAAAAGCTCTTTTCCTTGTACTTGAACACATATTCATTCCAATTCCTCATAATACGACCTACTTTCTCTATGCCAGGCACCTGTTTGGAAACATAGGCAAGGGCAGACGGGGTAGTCGGGAAATAACCTTTATTCCCGCCGGAGACAAAGTTGGGGATCGCCCTGTAAATATTTTCAGCATTCTTAATCGATCGATTATAACTCCTTTCATCCTGACACCACAGCAGGATCAGGATGCCTGCCGTAAGACCTATCGCAAGTCCGAAAATAGAGATAGAAGAATAAAACTTATTGTTCCAGATACTGCGGAAAGCAACCTTCAAGTAGTTCTTAAACATTAGATAAGGGTTTGAACCATTCCAATCTGTAAATATTATGCCATTTTCACAAATAAATGAAAATCAGTATCTTAAAAATTACCTAACCTCCTACAAAAGTATAAAACCGGACAAAAGAGTCCGCTTTTGATACAAAATTATATATCGAATGAAATGGGAAGGGATGCCAGTCTGAATACCCCTGCATTGGGCGTACGGGTGACGACGGCGCCGGGTACAAGCCGGATATTCCGCATTCTCCTGAAGATCGTTTCAAGAGCGACCCTTGTTTCGAGTTTTGATAACATATTGCCCAGGCAGAAATGTATGCCATATCCAAAGTTGATCATTTTCGAATTGTCGCGGTTTATATCAAAAGTATCCGGCTCCGGGAAGACGGAAGGATCACGATTGGCAGACCCCATCCATAGATTTACCAGCTCCCCCTTCCTCAGATGCAGGCTGTCCAGCTGCTGATCTTCCTCGATAACCCGGGGTACGGCCATCAGCGGCCCCCTGAGACGTATTACTTCGATGACGGCTTTGGGAATATCGGCCGGACACCGCCTGAGGTGTTCCTGCATCTCCGGATGCTCTATAAAAGTATACATCGCATTCCCCAGCAGGCCGTCGGTAGACTCTGCGCCGGCCAGTAATAATCCTACACAAAAGGACACCAGATCGGCAGTACTTAGCTTATCCCCCCCTATCTCGGTCTGCAGCAAATGGGAAACCATGTCGTGCCAGGGCTCCTTTTCCCTTTCACTCAACAGCCCCGTAAACAGCTCGCTCATTTCCCGCTGAGCTTTCATGGATGTCTCCAGGCTGATGGTGCCGGGGTCTCCTGCAAAGACAGCCGTCCACCCGATGACCTGTGGATGGCTCGATTCAGGCACTCCAAGGAATTGCGCGATCACCGTGGCAAGCAGCGGGTCCGCAAAATCTTTTATAAAATCCATTTCTCCCGCCGGAGCCAGCGCATCGAGCGTCCTTTCACAATACCCCGAGATCCACTCTTCCAGCTTCTGTACGATGGATGGAGCAAAAGCTCTATTGATAAGCGCCCGAAGGGGAAGGCTGCCTTGTTTGTGTATGGAGGGATCATAGGGGCTACCCTTGGGATAAAAGTCGTCCAACCCTCTTCTTACATCCTCGTAGCGAAATACCTGCCAGGCGCCTTTGGCGCCAAGAAAAAGAGAGATATCCGAATCGAAATACAAAGGCTTTTCCTCTCTCATCCGGTGAAACCAGGTAGCCGGGTCGATGGTTGTAGCAATTGACATAAATAAAAGATTGTCAGTTTTGTTTGTTTATTACAGGAAAGAGCGCATTCATTATCAGCTCGATAATGGCTGAGCCGTACTCAAAAATGAAAAAATGATTCCCGGGCAGTTTCTGGATATCCACGGTCGCGACGGTTTCTTTCTTCCAGGCTTCCACTTTTTCAGCAGAGATCCCTTCTTCACTCCCGGTGATCACGGAAACGGGAATATTCAGTTTCTCGCTCTGTACATATTCAAAAGTCTCCGTCGCCTTAAGATCAGCCAGAAGAATGGGCAGGAAAATTTCGAGATGGTGATCATTATTCAGGATCTCGTCCGGCATCCCCCCCATTTCCCTGAGCTCTTTCATCAGGGCGGCTCTCTCCATTTCAGACAGTTTCTTTTCCTTTTTCAGCATCGAAGGGCCGCCGCAGCCGGTGAAAAATAAATGCAGAGGTGGATTCAAACGTTCCGCATCTATCCGCCTTGCCAGCAAGTAACCCAATATGGCGCCCATACTATGTCCATAGATCGCATAGGGACGATCCAGTTGGTTGCTTATCTGTTTAAAGACATCATCCACCATGGCATACACATCCGTCAGAGGCGGCTCGTTGAACCGGGCTCCCCTTCCGGGAAGCTCCAGCGGTACGATGTTCAAATGCCCGGGAGACATCTTCGCATATTGATAATATGCGCTTCTACTTCCTCCTGCATACGGAAGACAAAACAGGTTTATCTTGTTCATGGAATAAAAGGCTCAGCTTTTCGTTCGAAAATATTGTTCCCAATATGATCTTCCATCACGATCTTGCCATAACTGAATTTTATGAGCCGGTCACATAGTTTATAATACTCGTCGTCATGCGTAATAACGATGACCGTTTTCCCCTTTTCTTTTAGCTCCGGCAGCAATACTTTGTAAAAGTAATTCCGGAAAGACGGATCCTGCTCCGCAGCCCATTCATCCAGGACGATGATCTGCCTGTCTTCCAGCAGCGAATAGATCATAGCCAGTCTTTTTTGCTGCCCCTTTGAAAGGCTGGTGCCAAAAAGGTTCCGGTCATTGAGTTTCAAAATTTCCGACATCTTCATTTTCTCAATCAACTCCTTCAATACGAGATTGTCTTCCTGCAGGTCGAATCCGTCATAATTTTCGCCGAACAGGTAATTATCGGAATGGATCACGGAAAACCTGTTCCTGAATATAGGCATATTCTCATCCGTTACCAATTGGTCATTAATATAGATATTGCCACTGGTCGGCCTGTACAACCCTGTCAGCAGATAAATGAATGTTGTCTTTCCGCTGCCGTTGCCCCCCACTATAAACATCAGCTCTCCTTTTCTGATCTCCAGGTCCAGGGGACCGAAGAAGAAGGTCTTCTGTTCTTTCTCATCGAAATATTCATAAGTCACATGCTCAAGTCGTATGTCCTGCAGCTCTCCGAAAGAATCCGTCGCTCTCAGGGTCTCCTCCTGGCTCAAATGCGACCCTATTCTCTGATTGAATTCAGTCAGGCGTTCCAGTGAGATCTTTACATTCGTATAGGTAGAGATCAGGGAGATCAGCACCGCTACAGGTCCCATCATATATAGAATAGTGATAAGGTACGCGGTAGTATTCAAATGACTGAGGTCAAACAGCCTCGGCAGCAAGAACATGATGATACCCAAGGTAAGGTACCAGCTGAAGCTGCCGGTCAACTCATTATTGAGATACCGTATATTGGCCTCCTTGCTCATTTCCCTGGCCTGGATCACATTTTTTTCCAGGTACCTGGTTTGAATATTCTCATTGCGCACCAGGCTCATTTTTGTCTCCTTAAAACCCAGCAGCAGGTCGCTTAAATAACGCCAGAAGTAATTCTGCAGATCCCTCACGGCATTTAGTCTCTTCTCGATGGCCTTGTTCCGGACAAGATAGAAAATGAGCAGGCCTAGCATGAGAAAGAAGATAAATACTGCGCCGATAAGAGATATGGAAAACAAATAAATAAAGCAGCAGACAATGATTATTATCGCTTTTATAACGTTCAGAAATACTTCCGGCAGGTTAACCAGCATGTTGATATCCCCCATTGCGGTAAACACTTTCTCATTTCCCAGCTTCTTGAAATCCTGGTAGGTTGCATGTTTTAGTTTCCGGAGAATAGCGATCTGAAGGTCTGATCTTATATCGGTGGTCAACCTCACCAGATATGTCTGGAATAATCTTCCGCTCAGTAAAGAGACGGTGAACAGCAGGACAAAGATCAGCCAGTCATACTCTGGAAAAACAGGTAATGGCTTATGATTGATCGTATTGTTCAGGAATATGAGCAGCCCGGTATTTAAGAGGCCGTTGATTATGCTCATCAGAATGAAAAACACATAAAATGGCCGCGATTTATCGAGCAGGATCTTTAGAAATTCCACTTTGCAAGGATTGAATAATTGAATAAGATTATTATCAGAACGTTTGATCACCGACTACTACATCTGCAGCATGCTTATGAACTGCCATGCTGTCTATCTCTCTGGCTAAAGTCTCGATAGTCGGGTGCATAAAGAGCATCGTCATGCTGATAGGGACCAGGTATTCCTTTTGGATCCGGAAGATCACCTGGACTCCTCTTAAAGAATGTCCGCCGATCTCAAAAAAATCATCTTTCACACTTATCTGCTGCTTGCCCAAAACCTCCTGCCACACCTGCATAAGCCATTCCTCCGTCTCATTCCTCGGCCCGACGATGGTCTCCCGGTTCTCAGTCCGGGTCAACGGATCGGGTAGCAAGGTCGCGTCGATCTTCCCGTTTGCGTTCAACGGAAATGAAGCGAGATGCAGAATATAGGAAGGGATCATATATTGGGGCAGCAACGTTTGAAGATAGGCTTTCACATCTTTGATCTCTTTATTCCCGAAGGTTGTATAATAGGCCGCCAGATATTTAACGCCCGAAGTATCTTCCCTGCACATGATAAAGACATCTCTGACGTCTTCCCCTTTCTTTAGGGCGCTCTCTATTTCCCCCAGCTCGATCCGGTAACCGTGCAGCTTTAACTGTCTGTCTTTGCGACCCAGACACAGCAGGTTGCCGTCAGGCAAATATCTGCCCATGTCACCGGTGCGGAACACCTGCTCGCCTGACGGAAGCGTGACAAATTTTTCAGCCGTAAGTTCCGGTCTGTTCAAATACCCCAGACCAACACCCGGCCCTGCAATGGCAATTTCGCCGATAGCGCCATCGGGAAGGAAATTCAATCGATCATCCAATACATACATTTCATGGTTCAATATCGGCCTGCCGATAGGCACCGGTTCGCTCTTCACGACCTTATCAAAATCGACCCTGAGGAAGCTGCTGGCAACACTGCATTCGGTAAGGCCGTATTCGTTCAGAAGTACCACCTTGTCCCGGTGATCGCCGGACTTTTCATACAAGGACAACGCCAGGTGACCCGGCATAACCTCGCCTCCGAGGAGCCAATACCTGGGAAGGACCGCGCCTTCAGGGCAGATATCCAGCAACAGCTGCATATAGGATTGTGTTCCATCTATCATATCTATTTCATTCGTTTTGAAATAGTCGAAGATGGCCCTTGATTTTTTGATCGTATCCGGAACCAGGTATACACAATGTCCGTTGAGAAGGGCTATGAACAGCTTCTGACCGAAAGGGTCAAAAACAGCCGGCGATACCACTGCTACCCGGAGATATTCTTCCACACCGAGCGGATCATACATACCCGCCGTCAGGTTTACCATTGAATGATGCTGAACGAGCGACCCTTTTGGCATACCGGTCGTTCCCGAAGTATACAGGCAATACGCCAGATCTTCAGGACGGTTCACAAGAGCCGGATCATCCCCGGATGTGGTGAGATGCGCTGCTTCCATGTCCACCACAAACACAGTTCCCTCATACTCTTCCAGTTTCATCATGTGATCGGTCAGCGTAATGACAACCTTGGGGCCGGCATCTTTCAGGATAAAGCGGATCCTGTCCAGCGGATATTCCGGATCCAGTGGCAGATAAGCGCCTCCTGCTTTCAATACGGCCAACAGGCTGACGACAAGGTCATCTGTCCTGTCCAGCAATAATCCCACCATGTCTCCGGGCCGGACATCGCAATTATCCCGTAAATGATGGGCTATCCGGTTGACACGTTCGTTCAGCTGCCGGTAGGACCAGGTATGACCATTGAAGAATAAAGCATCTTTATCCCCCACTGTTCTTATACTTTGTTCCAGGGCTTCAACCAGCGTCTTTTCCGGTCTGTATGCATTCCGGTCACCGGCATTATTGTTCCTATGCAACCTTTCCGGCGCCAGCAGTGAAAATTGACTGAGGGGCTTTCCGGGATCCGTCATGGCCTCGACGGCAAGGTGGATCAGGTTGTTTCCCAGTTCCCTGGCAAATTCAGGGCTATATACATTGCTGTTGAACGAAATTTTTATCTCGATGCTCCCCTCACTGGTTATGACAAGACCCAAATCATAATGGCTATGGTCAAAGTAACCCATGTCTGAAAAAGAAAGGCTGCTGAACCCAGTGCCTGCCCCCTCCTCAGCACTGGACATGTCCCCGTCCTGCGGCATCGGATAATTCTCAAAGACCAGCAGATGTTCAAAAAGCTTTTGCTTTCCGTTATTCTCTGACTGGATGTCCGCCAGCTGAATGATCTGATAAGGATCCATGTCAAGCGCATGCTTTTTGAGCGCTGAAAGCAGCTGTCCGAAAGAGGTGTCGTCATCGATCCTGACCCTCACCGGCAGGGTATTGATAAATAATCCCACTATGGATTCCACCTCATCCAGCTCGACAGGACGGCCGGATACGACCGTGCCGAATACAACATCCTTCCTGTCAGTGTATTTTGCCAGCAGGATACCGTAGATAGCCTGCAAAACAGTATTCAGGGTAACCCTGTTATTTCTGCTGAGCTCATACAAACCCTCGTTGACCCTGCTGCTGACGGGAACAAGCATATTTACCGGAGCATAATCCTGGCTGCCCGTATCGGCATAGCTTCTCGGAATGCTGGTTACACCTCCATATCCACGCAAATAGTTATCCCAGAATCTCCCGGCTTCCCCTTCCTCATGCTGTTCAAGGTACCGGATAAATTCACGGTAAGGTACAGCGGCAGGCAGCCCGGAAGACCTCCTGAACACGATGGCATCATAAATGACCGCAAACTCCTTCTGCAGTATACCCAGGGACCATCCGTCTATAACTATATGATGCCAGGTCCATACCAGCTCGAACAATTCGTCCGCCAGCTGAAATATACAGACACGAAAAAGCATATCGCTGCTGAGGTCAAAACCCCTTTCGATATCCTTCCGTTTATATTCGCTGATGATATTATCCCGGGTTTCACTGTTATCGACATCTCTGAGATCTGAATATACGACATCTGTCGCGCCATCCTCCATCACGACCTGGACTGGTTTACCGTCCTGCCGGTACTCAAAGACAGTCCGCAGCGCATCATGTCTTTGCACAAGGATAGCATAAGCCTCCTTTATCGCCTCCACTTTGAGGTCCCCGTTTATCCGGTAGAAGATCTGTCCTATATACAAAGAAGATCTCTTCTGGATCATGGAATGGAACAGGAACCCCTCCTGTAAAGGTGACGGGTTGCAGGTGTATTTTACTTTTCTGACTGGCGGTACCATATAATTTTGAATTAGATAAGAGTTAGTGAAACTGCTTCGGATGCAGCGCAATGTTCCGCGATACTGATCAGCGTTGCTTTATAGAACTCACCGAATTCCCGGATCTTTTCTTCTGAAAAATGCCGGGTATTATAGCTTATCTGGAAGTTCAATGATCTGCTGGATACTTTTGCAACAATGTCCAGCAAATGATCCCGGTTATCATCCTGGTGGAATGGCGACCCCACCGGTTCATTGGAAGACTCCATGGTCAGCTGCCGGATGTCTTCGTCAAACTGACCCAGGTAGTTAAAGCTTATTTCAGGACTTATCCTGAAATCGATGCCGTTCAGGTTCTTTTTATCTGAAAGATATTTGAGGATACCATGCCCTATCCCGTTGTTCGGTATGGCATTCAGCTGCTGTTTCATTTCATTTATCTGCTCCGGCAGATCCTTTTCATGGCTCGAGTAGAGAACGACAGGATAAAGGCTTGTAAACCACCCTACCGTCCTGTTGATATCCACGCCCTCCAGTATTCCTTCCCTTCCATGCCCTTCCATAGTAATGGCAACCCTCGACAAACCCCAGGCCTTTCTCAGGCTGATAGACAGCGCGCTCAATAAAATGTCATTTATTTTGGTATCGAAAACCTTATTGGCTGTAGTCAACAGAAGAGAGGTAACCCCGGCAGGCAGCCAATGGGCGATATGAGCAGTATCCTTCATTTTATTATCAGCCTTGCTGTTTGCCGTATCCAGGTAGTCTACAGGTTCATTTTCAATCTCAGCCCAATAATTAGCTTCCTTCAGCAGCTCATTGCTATTTGCATATTTCTCAAGATTTTCGGCCCATTCCTTAAAAGAATTGGTTTTATCAGGTAGTTTAAGACTGATCCCGGCCCGGTACTGCTGGAGCAGTGTCTCGATGTCCTCAAAAAGGATCCGCCAGGACACCCCGTCTACTACAAGATGATGTATAACGACCAGTAGGCGGTCTCCGCCGGAAGTATGGAATATCCCGATCTTCAGTAAAGGCCCTTTCCCCAGATCAATCGACCCCTGAAGCGTCTCCATTTCCTTTTGAATGGCATCTGAAATGACAGTATCTCCGCTGAACTCGTACTCGTGCAGCTCGAAAGAAAACTCAGTCCCCCTGTTCTCCTGTTCCCAACGCCCGTTCTTATGGGTGAAGACCATCCTCAAGGCATCATGATGGTTCCATATTTTTGTGAATATCGCCCCGATGCTGTCCGGGTCCATGCGGTCCGCAGAATAGAACATCATGGAAAGATTGAAATGATTCGGGAATTTTCTATCCTGGGCGAAAAATGTGCGTTGGGCTGGTACCAATGGGACTATTCCCCTGATCTCGTCCTGAAGAATGGCCTTTTTGATCTTTTTAACATGCGGCACAAGATCGGATAGTATAGAGTGATTCAAAATATCCCTGATCGTCACTTTATACCCGGTCTTATGAAGCCGGGAGGATATCTGGATGGCCTTGATGGAATCACCCCCGATCATAAAGAAATCGTCATCCACGCTGATATCGGTGCGCCCAAGGACTCCTTTCCATACCTTGAGCAGCAAACTTTCGATCTCATTTTCCGGCCGGGCTATTTCTTTTACCGTTCTTGTATTGCCCTCCAGTTTCTTCAGCGCCTCTCTATCTACTTTCCCGTTGGAATTCAAAGGTATCTTACTGATCAGAAAATAGTCGGCAGGTAGCATGTAGGCTGGTAGTTTCTCTGCCATATATTCCCTGATACTTCCGGTCAGGGACTTATCATCTATCCAACCCTCAAATTTTGCCGGAACCTGCGCGGGGTATGAAACGCCGGTTCTCGTTGCATAAACATTATAAAGACAGGTATTGGCCAGGAGCGGGTCCTGTTGTATATCCGCTTCGAACCCGTGCTGCTCCAGAACATTCACGATCCTTGACAATTCTCCCTGCCTGTCATGGACCTCGATGACTACCTGCCGTATCTTTTGCCAGTCTTCCTCATCGATGCCATTGATCACATCCATTTCACTTTTTTCCACATCGATCTTTAGCAGGTCGATCCTGTCGATATGCTCCTCCCGTATTATATCGGACAATCTCCTCATCCGGCAATCGATCTCTATGCTCTGAACGCTTTCCTGTACAAGGTTCTTCAGGTCGTTATCAGACAAAGAATGGCCGTTTGACCGGGGTTTATTCCGCAGGTAATTTTCGACGGTATGCCGTTCCTCTTCGACATTTCCATACCTGCCGGAAAGCACCGTATTGACAGGATAATAATTGAATTTTACATCCCCTTCCCTGTCGGATATTCCCGTGTTGAATATCTTGTATTCGATGGGATATAAAGAAAGATTTTTCTGTAAGATATCATACACTGCTCCGACGGGTTCGAAGCCATACAACCTGACCCCGGGATAATGAAGCCCCATAAAGAGGGAGAAAAGACCGATATTGGCCCCCACGTCAAAAATAATATCTCCTTCCTTCACGGTTATCCGGGGCTTCAGGTATGCCTGATCGACAAATATCTCATCATAAATGAGCTCCAGCTCACTTTTATTGGCGTACCACACGGGAAGGCCGTTCGGCAGTTTATACAGCGAATGAGTAGCGTCCGGATCGACCTCTTCCAAAGCTTTTATCCGCAGCAGGGTATGAGCCGTCTTTTTATCAGGAACAATGGCGGCTATCAAAGACTTCTGTCCATCCTCCTTTTCCGACATATAAACGACAGCCTCCCCTACTCCCTCATGTCCAAGTAAGGCCGTGGCCACTTCTGCAGGCTCGATCCGGTAACCGCGTATCTTCAATTGCTCATCCTTTCTTCCCATAAAGACGATATTGCCATCCGGCAGCCATTTCCCCAGGTCCCCGCTCCTGTATACTCTTTCCCCGTTCACGGGTGAAGGAATGAACAGCTCCGTGGAAAGATCATCCCGGTTGAGATAGCCAGGCGATATGCCTTTTCCTCCGATGTATATTTCACCCGGAAGACCGATGGGAACAGGTTTTCCCCTATCGTCAAGGATATAGATATGCTTATTGGGAAGAGGCGTGCCTATCGGTATGGCAGAAAGCCCATCGCCTTCTTTCAGACGGTATGCCGTGCTGTCCACACCGCACTCGGTAGGACCGTATACATTGTAAAATGTTATCCCCCCTGGTCTGTCGAAACCCTCTTTGTTGAATAGTCTGAGTAATTTATCCGTCCAGGCATCACCGCCCACCAGCACCTTCTGCACGCCCGTATCCCTGAATTCCTCAGCAGCCTCTTCCAGGAGCAGGGAAAGTACAGCAGGAGTGCAATCGAACACAGATATCCTGTTCTCCCGGAGGAACCTGGTCAGTAGGTCGATATCCTTTTTGTTCGTATCATTTATAATATATATGCTATTCCCTTCCAGCAGACAGCTGAATATCTGCTGAACGGATGCATCAAAAGCCGCGGAGGCAAAAAGGCTGAACCTGGTGCCCGGCTCTTCAGAGAGGCCTAATTCCTGCTTGAGTCCATAACACAGGTTGATCACCGTTTCATGATCGATCATCACCCCCTTCGGTTTTCCCGTCGAGCCGGAGGTAAAAATTACATACGCGAGATCCCTGCCACCGGTGACGATCGGGGGATCGCTCTTATCACAGACTGCGACTTCCCCGTCATTAATGGCTATTGCTTCAAAATTCCGCGGCAATTTATCCATGAGATCTCTCTGGGTGATCACCAACCTGCATTTACTTTCACGCAGCAATACAGAGATACGCTCGACAGGCCAACTTGCTTCCAGGGGAAGATAGGCGGCCCCGGCCTTCAGGATGCCCATCACACCCTTTATCAGGTCCGTCGACCTGTCGGTCAGCAGCGCCACCACGTCTCCGGGCTTTACCTGGTACCTGTTCCTTAAGAAGTGCGCCAGCCTGTTGGCCTCTTCATTCAGCTCCCTGTAAGTCAGCACGCCGTCGTCGCCAATAACTGCAGCAACATCTCCGTTACGGCGTACCTGCGATCCAAACAGTTCTATGATGGACGACGGAGAAATATTCAGCGTCCTCCTGTTGAATATATCCAATATCAGGTGTTTCTCCTCTTCATCCAGGATCTCCAGTTCGGCTACGGGTCTTTCCGGCGCAGTCAACACCTCTCCGACGAGATGCCGGAAATAGCTCAGCATCCGCTTTGCTTCCTCCATATTAAAAAACCCGGGATCGAATCCAAGCTGTATGCGGTATCGGCCATTGTCATGCAGGACATTCAGCAAGGCCTTGTATTTCTCTGACCCGCTGTGGAACCAGAGCAGCTCCGGTGAGAACCGTTGCCTTATTTCAGGACTAAGCGTGAGATCGAGGAATTCATATAAGTAAGGGATGAATGCAGGCTGATCATCTTTTCGGTCTTTGTTGCGGCTGTTTTCCAGCAAAAAATAATCTTTCCACTCCTCCATATCAGTCAACTCCTGGCTCAATGCAGCAGCCGCCGTCGGAAGATCGTCATCTTCTCCCAGAGACACCCGTACAGGGAGTATTTTGGCCAACGCTCCCCAGACAGTGGCAAGCTCTTCGATATCTTTTCCATGATCTGTATACCAGCTGATAAATTCCCTGCTCCCGGAAAGACGGCTCAATAATATATTCCAGCAAGCGTAAAAGAATTGCGACGTGGTAAGCTGTCGCCCGCCTGTAAAAAGTTCAAGTTTTTCCTTTAAGACGTCCGGCAGCATGAAAAAAGCATCCGAACGGTCCGGTGACGGGGGTTTTCCCACACTTTCGGTCTGGAGCATCAGATTATCCGGGGACTGAAACCTGGTTTCCTTCCAATACCTGATAGTATCATCCTCGAGGTTACGCTGCTGCCATTCTGCAAACTGCATGTAAGATATTTTACCTGGCCTGTATGAACCATCTGCATCTCCCTTCCCATCATTAAGGGATACAAGTATGCTTTCTGCCAGTTGTCGCAGCGAATATCCGTCCAGCAGTAAGGAAAGGGCTTTGATTATAAGATAATGCTCGTTGGATGATCTTTTGACCAGGTAGTACTTTATCCCCGGCCTCCGGCTGGAAAAAAAGTCCGAAAATTCCCGGTCCTGCTCATACAATTCCCTAAGCCACTCATCACTCCAGCTATCCTCGCGATCAAAAAAGTCATAGGACAGCGACAGGGCATCCGGGGAGGCTACGGTCTGGAGAGGGAACTCCAGCTCCTCCATGACTACAAATTCGGCGCGAAGCATGTCCTGGGACGAGCTGATCTTTCGGAGTACCGCCGCAACACCGTCCTTATCCATCGATCCCCCGATCCTCAGACAGCATTTGGTGATAAAGATATTCCCTGTATTTTCCTGGAGAAGCCAGATACGTCTTTGTTGTGGAGATAAAAGATATTCAGCCATATATTGTTTTTTTATGAGATACTCTGTGGTTCCGACATTCCGACCAGTATTTTTCTTTCCCCCTGGAATGGGTTGCGGCCATGCGCCATCAGCATATTATCCAAAAGAAGAATGTCCCCTTCCTTCCATGCGAAAGTGATCTTCGTACGTTCATATACGTCCCTTATCTCTTCGATCACCTCCTCCTCGATCTCCGTCCCGTCGCCATAATAGGTGCGGAATGGCAATAGCTCATCATTGTTCTGATCCATCAGGACCTCCCTGATAGATCTGCTGAGACTTAAGGGGTTGAAAAAGTACGCATGGTTGAACCATACAGGTTCTTTTGTCCGGGGATGCGGACGGACAGCAGGTCTGATAAAGGTCATTCTAAGGCTGTCATTCTCCAGCCAGGAAAAATCCATCTTGTACCGTCGGCAGGATTCCTCCACTGCCTTCTTATCTGTTGTCTGAAAAATATCCTGCCACGTCATTCCCAGTCCCGTACTGGTTTTCCTGATGTACATCACCTGTCTGTCCAGGAATTTACGGACAGTGGCCTCCCTCAGACCGGCCAATATCTTCCGGCTGTCGGCTATCGGCGTCTCGCCTCCGCTTACGCTGGCCCTGTGACAGTAAAAAGCGATCTTCAGAGGCCATTCATGCGAATAGGAATGCTCATTGTGCATGTTGATCACCTGGTCGCTGGGGTGGTCTGTCGAGGTGTAAATATTGTTCTGTACGGAATGCCGGGGGGACGACCGGTGAACGTATTTCATGATCGGACCGCTGAGACACTCCAGGAAATTTTCAAACGAGTCTACCGTATGTGTATTGAATGCCCTGAATAAAAGACCGCCATGCTGCTGCAGCAGCTTTTCCACTTCATCCCGGTGGGTTCTGATCCACTCATTCAGATTTACGCCAGGTATGGATGGGGTGATGGTTACAGGAGAACCCGGAGTGGTCGAAACCTTTACCAGCTCCTGCTCTCCTCCGAATGGACGCGGCTTTACACTTTCGATCCCCCTGAGCCTTGACCGGGACGGCGCCCTGACAGCCTCCTTCACAGGGGACTCCAGGTCCTTCAGCCTGGCAGCAGGTGCAGCTATTATTTTCCGCATGATCGTCTGCAGATGCACGGTCATCGCAGCGGCCGTATCTTTTCTGAACAGGTCTGTATTGAAGAACAGCAGCAGTTCTAGCTCATCTGTTTCCAAAAAGAGGAAATCCAGGTCGAACTTCCCTCCTGTCTTTGTTTCCGTATCCAGGAGAGATACTTTTATTTCATCTGTAATAGATGCCTTTTCTCCTATGACCCGGTTGAAATTGGTAAATGCCACCTCCACATCGAAGAAAGGGTTCCTCGACATATCCCTCTTATTTCCTAACCTTTGAACCAGCAGATCAAAAGGATGATCGTAGTATTCCAGGGTCTCCAGGATATCGGTCCTGACCTTTCTGCATAGTTCAAGCAGGCTCTCGTCATCCTTCAATTCATTGCGGAGGACCAGCATATTCAGATAATACCCGATCTGTTCATCAAGATCGCCATGATGCCTGCCCGAATCTGCCATGCCCACCGCTATATCATGCTGTCCCGTGTACAGGTACAGCAAAACATTGACCCCGGCTGCAAAAAAGGAGAACAGGGTGAGATCATTGGTCTGGCAGAAACTCCTGATCTCTGAGCTCAGCGATCCATCAAAGACAACGTTGACGGTGTCACTGTTAAAGGTTTTTCTCGCCGGACGGGGAAAGTCAAGAGGCAGCTGCAGTGGGGTCGTACCTCCACCCAGTTTCTTACGCCAGTATGTTTCACCCGGAAGATCCGGGGTCGCTGTCGACCTTTGCTGATACGCAGCATAATCCTTATACTGCATCGGGAGAGCGCGAAGACGGACCTCTTCTCCCCGCCGGAGAAGATTGTACGAGGTGACAAGCTCATTTATCAGCAGCTCCATCGACCATCCGTCGACTACAATGTGATGTATGGTAAGAAAGAAGAAGTGTCTGCTGTCATTTTCCCTGACAAGACGCGCGCTCAGCAAAGGCAGCTTTTCCAGACTAAAAGGTCTCAAAGCCTCTTCTTCCGCGATCTTTTTGATCAGCTCATGCCGGACGCCAGTCTCTTCAAGATCCGTGTAAGAAAGGGAAAAACCGTGCAATTCAGGTAATGCCACATGCTGCCTGGGTGTTCCCTCTACTTCGACAAAAGTCGTTCTCAATATTTCATGCCGCTGGATCAGCAGGACGAAGGCCTTCTCCAGGAGATCTTTTTGCAAGGTGCCCTCGACGACATATGCCGCCGGGATATTGTATGCAGGCATCTGCCCTTCATATTGATGTTGGACCCACAGTCCGCGTTGAGCGCTGGAGAGGGCATAATGATCCTGCTCTTCGACCACGGGAATGGAAGTATAGGCCGATCTTTTGAAGTTCCTGACCTGCTCAGCCATGGCGCTCACGGTAGGATACACGAAAATATCCTTCAATTCAAGCCTGACGTCGAGCTGTTTGTGGATCTCCGCGATCACTTTCAGCGCATTCAGGGAATGACCGCCAATAGAAAAGAAATTATCCTCGACACCCGGAATTTTCACTCCCAGCGTCTTTTCCCATATATCCTTGATCTTTTTTTCCGTCTCATCGCGGGGAGAAATGGTAGTCCTTACTGATTCAGCCATCTCCAGATCCATCTCCGGTAATAGCCGGCGGTCTGTTTTGCCATTGGAAGACAAAGGCATTTTCTCGATTTGAAAGATCCGGAATGGCATCATGACCACAGGGAGTATCTTTTCCAGAAAAAGATAGATCCCCGTTGCGGATAGTTCGGTCGGCGCGGTAAAATAAGCGACCAGCACTTTATCCCCTTCTCCCCTCTCGCGTATCACTACCGCAGCCTCCCGGACATCCGGATGCGACGTCAACGCGTTTTCAACTTCGCCGGGCTCGATCCGGTTCCCTCTTATCTTCACCTGGTTATCCACTCTCCCCATAAATTCTATATTCCCATCGGCCAGCCATCGGACCATATCACCCGTCTTATATAGCCTCGCCCCAGGCTGATTGCCAAACCTGTCCGGAAAGAATTTTTCCCGGTTGAGCACCTCGTCATTCAGATATCCCTGAGAAACCCCATCTCCTCCTATATACAGTTCTCCTGTAATACCTACGGGCACGGGTTTCCCCTCACGGTCCAGAATGTACGCTCTTGTTCCAGCCAATGGCTTTCCTATAGGGATCGCGCCATCTTCCCTCAGACGATCAATAGGCCAGGCTGTGACTACAACGGTTGTTTCAGTCGGCCCATAGACATGCACCATCTTCCCTTCTCCGAGGATGGAAATAGCTTTACTAACGTGTTTTCGGGATACCATCTCACCCCCGAACACTAGTTTTCTCAACCGTTTCAGGGATTCGGGGCGAAGATCGATAAATGCATTGAACACAGAAGTCGTTAGAACACATAAAGTAATCCTGTATGTCTCTATTATCCTGGATAGCTCGTACACATCCGACGAAACCCCCTCTCGCAACAGGCAAAGCGTCGCGCCGGATAATAAAGCGCCAAATATTTCGTAAACAGAAGGGTCGAACGAATAAGTCGACCATTGCAAAACCCGGTCTTCCGGCTTAATCGAAATTTCGCCAGGGTCATTCAGCAGCTGAATTGTATTCCGATGGCTTACTACAACACCTTTTGGGTTTCCTGTAGTTCCCGAAGTATAAATAACATAAGCGTCCGCATCCGGCTCTTGCCTTGATCCAGGGTTCTCCTTATTTGATGATAAACATTCCTCCAACAGCATGATCTCACCCGCCTCTCCCAATCGCTTCAGGTCCGCCGCTCCCTTATCGGTACACAGTATGTGTTTGATCGCTGCATCCCTGATCATGTATTGCAGCCGGCCGGCAGGATACTCGATATTGAGGGGTACATAAGTGCTCCCGGCCTTTAGTATTCCCAGTATCCCGACGATCATCTCCGGTCCTCTCGCTGCAAAAAGGCCGACCCTCGACCCTACCGGGACCCCCTTCATTAGCAGGTGATTCGCGAGTGCATTGGCCCTCAGGTTCAGCTCCCTATAAGATATCTGCCCGCCTTCAAAAAGTATCGCATCCCGCTCTGGACCAGCAGCCGCCTGCTTTTCGAAAATTTCTGTCAAGGTCATATCCTTCGGGTAATTGGCCTTCGTATCATTAAATTCAACCAACAGGCGAAACCTCTCCTCAGGGGTAAGCATTTCCAGGCTGCCGGTCTTCTGTGTGGGAAATTGCAGGGTGTCTTGCAATAACCGCTCAAAATGCTGGCCCATTTCCACAACAAACCGCAGGGTATACAGCGAACTTTTGAAGATCAGTTTCAGGACAATATCCTCCTCCGACTCATAGAAATCAAAAAAGATATCGAACTGGGCAGTCCCGATCTCTGTTCTGTAATTGCTTACCTCGATCCCGTCCATCCACGTCTCCGGGGTGAAGGAGCTCGTATTTTGATAGTGAGCTACTACATCAAAAAGCGGGAACCTGCTTGTCCGCGCCAGGTTCAGATCCTTAATGAGTAATTCCAATGGATAATCCTTATGTTTATTGGCATTGGCTATTGTCGTTTTTACCTGTTCCAAAAGACTAAAAAAGGTATCACTGTCATCAATATTCGTCTTTAACGGCAGCATATTCACATAAAACCCTACCTGATCTTCAAGATCATAATGACCGCGATCCGTAACAGCCGTCCCCACAACGAGCTGTCTTTGTCCGGTATACCGGTGCAACAGGATATTCACTACAACGAACAATAGCATGAAATTCGTCACATCACTTTTCCCCGCCTGTGCCCGGATCTTTCCTACCAGTTCCTTGTCGAATACGATATCCACGGACTCGCCCGCAAATGCCTCTGCCGATGGTCTTGGAAGATCGGATGGCAGGTTGAGCACGGATATTGGACCGCTGAACTGGTCCAACCAATACTGCCGGTGTTCGGAAAATTCTTTGGACGACAGAAGCTTCCCCTGCCAGCTGGCATAATCTTTAAATTGAATGTTCAGGGGTGTAAAAGAGATCGACTTCCCGCTGCAGTATTCGTTATAAAAACGGATCAGCTCCCTGGTGATAATACCGCAGGACCACGCGTCTGAAATAATATGGTGCATCGTGAGACTGAAAAGATACTTTTCAGTCTCCATCCGGATCAGTCGCGCTCTTATCAAAGGGCCCTTGTAAAGGTCGAACCATATGGTTTCTGCTTCCCGGATAAGCCGGTCTGCGGTTTGATAACGGTCCGGATCCTCCCGGAGATCGACATATTCGATCCTGAGATCCGCCAGGTCCGGATCCAGTACCCGCTGTTTGGGGACCTCACCCGGCATCAGCAGGATGGTCCTCAGGCTCTCATGTCGCCTGATCAGCATCTCATACGAAGCTTCCAATGCTTCCCTGTTCAACAGACCGTTGAGGATATAGGCAGCAGATAGGTTATATACAGCCTCACGAGACAGCTGATCTGCTACCCAAAGTCTTTTCTGTCCATAGGACACGTCGTAATACTCCTGTTCTTCCATGGGGGAGATCCCATCCGGACCGGCAGAGGCAGTTTCTCCCGGCGGTATCAGCCCCTCGATATGCGCTGCCAGGGTCCTGACCGTATAATAATCGAAGAAGACCTCGAATTCCACGGCAACACCCAGCTCTTTCTCGATACGGTTGACAACCTGTATCCCGAGAAGGGAATGCCCCCCTATCTCAAAAAAATCGTCCTCCGCAGAAATGGTATCCAGCTTCAGCACATCCTTCCATATGCCCAGGATCTTCTGTTCCATCACTGTCAGCCCCTCATCTTCCGCCGCCGTTGCAGTATCCCCCTGCACCTCCTGGTCCGTAAGGAAAAAAGGATTGTTCCGGAACCCCGACAGATCGACATCTCCGATACCGATGCGGGCGCCCTTTGACTGCAACGCGTAAAAGAAAGCCGCAGCTCCGTCCTTTGCCGTTATGGTCTGCAGATCGACGGACCGTACCGGCCTGTCGCTAAGATCCCATCCGGGCCAGTTGATGGACAAATACCGTATCCTGCTGTTTGTATTCCGGTAAAAAGAATAAGCATCTTCAAACATATTTGCCATGGTATAGACGCTGCTGTGCTTCTTCGGCACCCATGCATTCAGGGATGAGAACATGACAAAAAATGACGGATCGAGCTCCCCCGCCTGTTCATCTACCAGGACAGTTCCCTTCACCTTCGGGGTCAGCAGCTTTTCAAACGTCCTCTCATCCATATCCGTGACAGAGATAGTCTCCATCCGTTCACCTGCAGAGTGAATAACCCCGTCGACCTTTTCATATCTTCGTTTGATCTCTTCAAAAACAGACCGCACGGACCTCTCATCGCTGACGTCGGCGGAGAAATACTCTACCTTTGATCCTGCCCCCTCCAGCTCCTTCAACCCCATGATCCGCTGTACTACGGCGTCATCCGCACCGCCCGACATCGTCTTATTCCAGTATTTTTTAAAAGGCAGCGTCGTCCGGCCGATGATAAGGAACGTAGCAGGATGCCGTTGGGCGATAGACTTGCAGATCTCCAACCCCACACCCGTCGCTCCACCGGTGACCAGGTAAACTCCCCTCGAAGGGAACAGCGCTTGAAGATCATGCTCCGGCTGCGCATCGATCCTTGCCAGTTTCGAAACATGTCTTTTCCCGTTGCGATAGGCGCAATAAGAGATGGTATTGCTCTGCTGCATCTCCTTCAAAACAACATCCGCCGCCTGCGGATCATGCCGGTCCAGATCGATGCACAGGACCGACAGGGAAAGATGGTCTACCTGCAGACCTTTCAGTAACCCCGTATGCATAGCCTGGAATGGCTGTATCGGCTCGCCTGGTATTACCTGATGCGCCTGCCGGGTGACAGCCACCCAGCTCATTCCCTTGACGGGTAATCTGCCGCTGAATGCCTTGCAGAGATGAAAATGAGCATGAACAGAGGAGATATCCTGCCGGCTGCCGGCCAGAAAGATCACCTTATCCATCATGTGCGTATTACGTAATCCCGCCGAAATGCTTTCATGATCCATCTCAAAAGAGAGTTTCAGCTCATAGCAGGTATTTCCAAGCGCCGTCAGCTTTTTATGCAATGCTTTTGCCAGTTCATCCCCGGGATAAGATACCAGCAATATATGCTTTTCGGTTAACGGGCTGACATCCTGTCCCGATCCCTCTTCTATCCATTGCAGCTCGTAACACCACTCTTTTATTTTTTCAAAAGAAAGCTCATTCTCCAGCCAATACCTTTCCCTGTCGAACTGATAACCCGGCAATTCAACTCTGCGGCCAAAAGGAAAAGGGAATAATTTATGGAAGTCGATATTGAAATGTTCGAGATAAAGCGATCTTATAAAGACGGAAAGTCCATCCCCCGAAACTGCTATCACTTTATAAGGACTTTCGCCGGCCTTTGTCCTTTCGGGCAACCAGGAAGCCAGCTTCCCGGTAATCCCCCCCAGAGGGCCCAGTTCGATAAATGATACCCGGCCGGGGATAAACTTGTCAAGCAGGGCCTTGCAACGGGAGTCGAAATCCTGGCGGGACGCAGGAACATACGCAAGCGCCTCTTTCAACGCATCCTCCAGCGAGGTTTGCCTGGTCGCTGCGGCGATCACCAGTTTTCCAATGCTATCTCCGGTGACCGTTGCTATCCTGACGCCGGTGTCCTCGAGAAGCTTGTAAATACTATATTGAAATGCAAATTGATAGAACGCGACTTTCTTTTCCCGGTCCTTCAGCAGGCTTTCGCAGGCATCATATCTTTCCCGG
Source organism: Chitinophagaceae bacterium (assembly GCA_017307755.1). Lineage (GTDB taxonomy): Bacteria > Bacteroidota > Bacteroidia > Chitinophagales > Chitinophagaceae > Puia. Next base: position 44,885 of record JAFKGQ010000007.1, read on the forward strand.
AAAAGCTTATTTTGCCGGAACTGCTCGATAATATCCATCGCAGCCTCCTGCCAGTCGGAAAGTATGAACACCTGCTTACCCTGATCTTCCGGAGAAGATGACGATCCATCGGCTGTTTCATTCTGCAAGGCCATTTCCAGGTCTGACAGGGAGGATACGACCACGGCAAACCGGTAGTCATAGTGCTTCCGGCCTATGAGCAAGGTATAGCTGATATCCTCTATACGCAGCTCCTTATCTTTCCTGATCCGTTGCAGCAGGACTTGCTTATACTTCCCGAGGGAAGCTTCCGTCCTGGCAGAGATAAATACCGGGAATGCCGCCTTCTCCCCACCGGCAGATCCCTCTGCCGGATCATTGACAGATTCCTGCAGAACGACATGACAGTTGGTGCCGGTCATGCCGAATGAGCTCACCCCGGCCATTCTGGGCAGCCCGTTTCGCAGCCAGGGTCTGAGCTTGTCGTTGACAAATACGGCGGAATTGTCAAAATCTATAAAAGGATTGGGCGCTTCAAAATGAAGAGAAGGGAACAATTCCTGCCTCTTGAGAGACAATACGGCCTTGACAAGACCGGCCAGCCCCGCTACGGAATCCGTATGCCCGAGGTTCGTTTTAATGGAAGAGATAGCGCAAAACCTTTTTTTATCTGTAAACTTTTTAAAAGCCAGGTTCATTCCTTCCACTTCTATCGGATCTCCCAGTTTCGTGCCTGTTCCGTGCGCTTCTATATAAGCGATGCCCGAAGGATCTATCCCAGCGTTCATCCAGGCTTCCGAGATCACCTCCGCCTGGGCAGTACTGCTTGGGGCGGTCAGGCTGCCGGACAGTCCCGCATCCTGGTTGGCGGCAGACCCCTTTATGACAGCATGAATGATATCCTTGTCCGACCTTGCTTTTTCAAGAGGTTTGAGCAGCAGGCAAACCCCTCCTTCACCCGTACTGGTCCCATTAGCCTGGGCAGAAAAAGTGCTCGCCTTGCCATCGGGAGATATGATACCAAGATGATCGACGGTGGTCTTTTTAGGGGGAAAAAGCAATAAATTGATCCCTCCGACCAACGCATGATCAGAATGTCCTGCAGCCAGGTCCTGGCATGCAAGGTGCAGGGCCACCAGTGAAGAAGAACAGGTAGTGTCGATCATCAACGCCTTACCGCGCAGATTGAAGAACCTGGAGATCCGGCCGGCAACTATGCTGTTCATATTGCCGGTGAACAAGGTAGGCTCTATTACTTTTGCATGCTCATAATAATCAATGTCCGTATCGCCCATATAAACAGAGGTCCTGCTGCCATTGAAGCCTTCGAAATTATAACCCGCATTTTCAAACACTTCATAAGCCAGCTCCATGATGATCCGCTGATGAGGGGACATGTTCAATGCTTCTGCCCTTGAAATACCAAAGAATGCTCCCTCGAAAAGATCGATGTCCTCCAGGTGTCCCAGTATCTGGTAGTTCCCGGTGGCCAGCAACCCTGTCGCCTTCCTTCTTTTCTGGGATATTTCCTGCACCAGGTCGATGCCGCCGGACAGGTTTTCGGCAAATTCCTCGAGGGTCCCTGCATGAGGGAACCGGACTGACATACCTATGATCGCTATGTCCATAAGAATCGGTTTAATTTTTTACCCTTGTCAAAAATCGATCAGATCTACTTTTTTATTCGCCGCGGCCGTCTTCCCGGTCAGTAATGCAATGATAGCCGCCTGCTTCGCGATCGTCGGGTTATCATAGAGATCGCTGACCTTGATCTTTTCGGTAAATTCTTTCTTTATCAGATTGTACAGTCTGATTATTTTAATGGAATCTCCGCCAAGGTTGAAGAAATTATCGTTCACCCCTAGCCTGTTGCCGCCAAGCAGCTGCTGCCAGGCCGAGGACAATCGTTCTTCTATGCTGTTGGAAGGTGGGGTAGAAAACTCCTCACGATCTCCTTCAATATAAAATGGAAGTGCCAGCTTGTTCACCTTCCCGCTGGAATTCAATGGGAATGATTCCAGGAACAATAGGTGGTGCGGGATCATGAATTCAGGCAACAGCTCCGACAGTTGACGACGGATACTGGATGCCGGTATTTTATGGTCTCCGGTGTAGTATCCGACCACCTCAGGCATATGCTCCCTGTTCTGCCTCGATATGACTACAGCTGCCTTTACTCCGGAAAGCTGCATTATACACTTTTCAATTTCACCGGGCTCGATCCGGTAGCCTCGTATTTTTAGCTGTTCATCCAATCTTCCGAGGAACTCAATCTCTCCACCCGTTGTCCACATGGCCTGATCGCCGGTGCGGTAAAGTATCCGGCCTTCGGCTGTCCTGGCAGGCGCATAGCGCTCAGCCGTCAGTTCCGGGCGATTCAGGTATCCCCGGGAAAGACAGCTCCCCCCAATGTATATTTCCCCCGGCGTACCCATCGGCTGGAAATTACCTTCGGCATCCAGGATATAGATCTCCGTGTTCCAGATCGGGATCCCGATGCTTCCGATCTCATCTGCAAGGCAGATCTCTTTGATCGTGCATCCTACCGTCGCCTCAGTAGGACCATATTCGTTGAATATCCGTATGGAAGGGTTCAGCCTTTTTAATGTTTCGAATTGTTCTCTGGTAACCTTCTCCCCGCCAAGAATGACGGTACCGATGAAAGTTTTCAGGATAGGCAGATTGCTCAGCAGATGCACATGCGAAGGAGTTATCTTGACCGTATTTATATCTGTCTGCTTCCCGAACAGGTAAATAAACAAGTCATTTATTTCCATGTCGGATGGAAGAACTACAAGCTTGTCTCCTCTCAAAAGCCCGGAGAACAGCGAAGTAATGGTCAGATCGAAGGACATGGAAGTGAACAAACCAAAACAATGTCCTTTCTCATCTTTGAAATAATGATTATTAGCCCAATATATATAATTGGCCAGGGACTTCATTTCTACGCAGACTCCTTTGGGTGTTCCGGTCGATCCGGAGGTATAGATGATGTAAGCAGGTCTGGAAGGGTCATTCGGAACCAGGGCTGCCTTAGGTACGACCCCGAACTCCAGCAGATCCAGGGCCACCAGCTTGTGATGGTAATACGCAGACAGCTCCAGCAAAAATTCCGACTCCGTCAGGATCAGCCTGACAGCTGCATCCTTTAAAATGAAGGCCTTCCTCTCCTTTGGCAAACTTGTTTCGATAGGAACGAATGCCGCCCCGGCTTTTAAGATCCCTAATACAGCGATCACAGGCAGCTCAGATCGGTTCATCATGACGGCGATTATCTCACCCGGTTTCACGTCACAGCGGCTGATGAGGTATTGAGCAAGAAATTCTGATCTTTCCTGCAGCTGGCCATAAGTCAGGGAGCGATCCTGGAATACGACCGCCGTTTTATTGAAATGAAGCGCAGCCTGTTCATCGAATCCGGGGATAATAGACCCTGGCGCCTTATCGATCCTTTGACCTGCAACAAATTCTTTCAACCTGACTTTCTCTTCAGGTGAAACAATTTCCAGGGCGGAGACATTGCACTGCGGATCTGTGGCAACCGTCCGCAGGATCGTCTCCAACACTGAAAGCATTGCCGCCAGCACAGATCTATCGAAAACCAGCTCATTGTAGTCAAAACGAATGACAATATCCTTATCCGCCCCGACCCTGATATTCAGGTCGTAGTCAGGGTCCTCGAATTCTTCGATCTGGTAGATCTCGGGAATGTAGCCCCCTTCGCCCTCACCGGCCTGATGCAGTTGTTCCTCCGAAGAGGGAAAATTATCGAACAAAAGGATATGATTGATGATAGGTTGCTGTAAACCGCTCAATGTCTGTATTTCCGCCAAACTCGCATAATGGTGCGGGACTCCCGCCAGCGCTTCCTGCTGTAGTTTCTCAACCAGCGCTAAAAAGGAGGTATCCTGATCGAATTGCACCCGGACGGGTATGGTGTTGATGAAAAGGCCTACCATCGAACTGACATGGGGGATCTCAGCCGGCCTTCCTGAAACTACGGAACCGAAGACCACATCCCTCGTGTTATTGTATTTGGCCAGCACCAGCCCCCAGGCTGCCTGTATCAGGGTATTCATCGTCAACTGGTATCTGGCTGCCGTCTGGTGGAGCATCGAGCTAACCTGGCTTTCCAGAACCGCCGTGATCGACCTTTTTATAAATCTTGTTCCTGCCGGCCCAGTGTATTTCTTCGGCAGCACTGCCGGCCTGGCATACGAGGACAAATAATTGCGCCAGTATTCCCGGGACAGCTCTTTATCCCTGTCTTCCAGCCACTGGATATAGGTACGGTAGGGATTGACGGGAGGAAGATCAGCCCCGACCCTGCCGGAAAGACTGTTGTAAATGCTGTAATACTCCCGGATCATCACCCCCTGGCACCATGCATCCATTAAAATATGATGATGGCTCCATATAAATTCAAACTCCTCCTCATTCAATCTAAAAACCGCCACTCTCAACAGCATGCCTGCTTCCAGGTTAAAAGAACGCAGCTTGTCCTTCTCCTTATATTGGCGTACATACGCATCCTTATCTTCAAGACCCCGCAGGTCCTCAAAGAGAAAGTCCTCCTTTACTTCTCTTAGAACTACCTGGACAGACCTTTCAAGGGATTCATACATAAAAATGGTTCTAAGGACAGCATGCCGCCCCATCAGCTGCCGGAGGCTTTCCCGGACCCACTCCGGATGGAGGTCCCTGTCCCTCATCCGATAGGATAACTGCTCGAAATATACCGTAGGGTCTTCCTTATAAAGGCAGGTGAATAGGATCCCTTCCTGCATCGGGGATAGCGTATAAATATCTTCTACCTCGAATTTGTGGCAGATCGCATCGATGTGTTCGATCCTCATTCCCTTATAAGTAAAATCACTGGGGGTGAACCGGGTTGGGGTCCGCCCGGAACAATACTTCGTTATTTCGAGAATGCGGTCCTGATAAGCATTCCAGAACGCAGCCGGTTCTTCCTCCGCGTATAGTCCATCGGGATAGGTGACCCCAATCCTCAGCTTACCGTCACTGACCATACCGGTGACCTCCAGATCGAATAGCATTTCCGTTTCCCGGCTATGAGAATGACCTTTCTCTTCATCAGATATCCGGAATATACCCTCCTCCTTATCCTCGTCAAACTGTCCCAGGTAATTAAAGATGACAGAAGGCAGACGGTCGAGGTAGTTGAAAATGCCATAGCCGATCCCTTTTGACGGAACTTTGCGTAAAAGCTCTTTCACCATGATAATTTGATCTTCCGGGTTTCCATTGCCGGGAATCTCAAACTGTACGGGGAACAGGCTGGTGAACCAGCCTATTGTTCTGGTGACATTCACATCTCCCGCTGCAGATTCCCGCCCATGCCCTTCCAGCATAAGGGTTAATTTGCCCTGCTTCCAGGTATCCTTATAGGCTAAAAGAAAAGCAGCTATCAGCAGATCCTGGATATCCGTATTGAATGCCAGGTTAGCTTCACCTAACAATTCGTTTGTCTCGGACTGGCTTAATTCAAAAGACAGGAACCGGGTGTCCTTCATGCAGAACTGGCGCTCCCCCCTGCCGGCCTTTTGGGGCGACAGGTTGTCCCGCAGCTTTTCCCAATGATCTCTTTCCCGCAGGAACCGGGCGTCATCGGCATACGTCACCAGCGTTTGCGCCCATTGCTTGTAGGAGTCGGTCTTCACTGGTAAAGGACCGGTCTTCCCTTCATTATATAGTGTGAAAAGAAGCGAAATATCTTCCAATAATATCCGGAAGGAAACAGCATCGACCACCAGGTGGTGGATGACGATCAGCAACCTGCTGCCGCCGCCTACATAAAACAAGCCTAATTTCATCAGGGGGCCGCTGTCCAGCTGAATGCTTCCCTGGATCTCTTCCGACTTGCGGGCGAGGACTGACAGGGGGTCATCCGTTGTTCGCAGATCGAATACCCGCAGCGAAAGGGGGGATCCCGGTTCATTATTGTATTGTATCCAATCCCCCTGGTCATTTTGCCGAAAGGTCATCCGCAATGCATCATGGTGCTCCTGTAGTTTGTTGAACACGGCCGTCACCTTCTGTTTGTCAACGATCTCATTAAAGCGTAAAAGGACGGATTGATTAAAATGCCCGGGAGCATTCCTGTAGAAGGAAAAGAACCATCGTTGGATCGGCGTAAGGGGTATCTCACCCGTCACCGGAGCCTGGTCAGTCTCCCTTTCCAGGGGAACGATCCTCGGGGCCAGCCGGGCAACAGTAGGATATTGAAAAATATCCCTTATCAACATCTTATATCCTGATCCATACAGCAGGGAAGATATCTGGATGGCTTTTATCGAATCTCCGCCTTTCAGGAAGAAATCGGTGAAAATGGTAATGTCCGGATTCCTTAATGTCTTTTGCCAGATACCCAGCAGCAGCTCTTCCATGGAATTACGCGGAGGGACGATCCTGTCCTCTTCTGCATCCGGCCCCGACGGTTCGGGGAGCGCCTTTGTATCCACCTTGCCATAGGCAGTCACAGGTATAAAAGGCAATGCGACATAATAGCCGGATATCGTTTCGGAAGCCAGCTGTTTTGATAGCGCCTTCCGGGTAAGCGTGTCCCCCGTCCTTTTTTCTCCCGTCCAATATATGATGAGTGAGTAGCCGCCTTCCTTCAAAGCCCATACCACCTTTACCTCCCTTATACCAGGGATCCTGTACAGCTCCGTTTCTATAGCATCCAGGTCTATTGTATGCTTTTCTATCTGTATCAGCCTGTCCAAACGACCGGTGAAAGAAATACTGCCGTCCGGAAGTCTTAGCCCCCTGTCTCCCGTCAGGAACAGGCTTCTGTCCCACTCCGAAAAGGGGCTTTTGATGAACCTCGATGCGGTGGTTTCAGGATCATTTATGTATCCCAGCCAACCTCCCATACCTGATAGGGCGATCTGACCATTGACACCTGCCGGAACAAGCCGGAGATCCTCATCCAGGATCAATACCTGCGTGCCGGGTGTCGTCCTGGCAACAGATGAACCGTCAGCATCTGTCCTGCTGTCCAGCGGATAAATGACAACGTCGGAAAAACACTCTGTCACACTATATTCCTGCAATACATTTATAGAAACGCCCCTCGAAGTAAAACAGGATCCCAACAGGACCAGGGAGGAATGGGAAAGCCGGTCTCCTCTTACGATCCAATAGTCCAGCTGCAAGTGAAGATCTTCAGGTGGAAACACCTGTGCCAGTCTGTTCAAAAGGGATGGATAGGTATCAGTCACTCCTATTTTGTGCCGGCTGTAAAATTTCCACAGGCCATCAGGGTCCTTTGTAAGTCCCTGAGGAACGATATAAAGGGTGTGCCCGGTCAGATGGGCCCAAAAGAATTGCTTGAGAAAAGAGCTGGTTACGGATGCCGAAACCACAGCCATTTGTATCCCCTCCTTCTGTAAACCGCCGGGTGATAGCAGCGTGTCAAATGCTGATACACCGCAGACCGCCGAATGAGTGATCGGTACCCCTTTGGCCCTTCCGCCGGTGCCTGCCGTATATACAATACAGGCCATGTCCCCGGGACTGTTCACAGGCGAAGGATTTTCGAAAGAGGTGTCCAAACTCGCCATCTGCACGTCCATGGCGAAAATATTCCCATCAAAACCATCCAGTTTTTCCAAGTGACGCATTTGCGTAATAATGCATTTTGGACGGACATCTTTTAATAGCTCCCCTATTCCTGATGCATCCGGGTCGGCCTGGAGTAAAACGCCACCGGCCTTCAATATGCCCCAAATAGCAATCCCTGTATCCAGCGAGCGGTCCAGCAGCGTCAGAACAATATCCTGCCCTGCGACCCCCGCCTGCTCTCTGAGATAATGTGCCAGCCGGTTGCTTTCCCTGTTCAGGGATCCATAAGTAAGCGCATTCTGACCGTCGTGCAAGGCTATCCGGCCCGGTGATCGCACCGCCTGCTCCTCGAATAACGCAGTGGGAATACCCCGTAATGCCGGCGGCTCAGATAGTTCCTCCGGAAAAAGTATCTCCCTGCGTTCATGATCAGTCAGCCATTCCCATGCTTTCAGCGGCTGATCCAAAACCCCGGGAAGTTCATTCAGCAATCGATGAAACCGATGTACAAGATCTTTTTCTGCATGTTCCGAAAGGATCCCGGTGCGCGAACGCAAATGAACCGTCATTCCGCCTTCTTTATCATGGTTGATCCCCAATAAGAAGCTGGTCTTTCCGGTATCCATCTGTCCCTCACCGGCCGGGGCATAATAAAAACCAAGGCTTTGCACCAGGTTTCCGTCTATCTGTCGATCGGCAAAGCGGCCTTTCACCGCCTGAAAGCTGTAATTGCCGTGAGCTGCGCTTTCCTGTACTTCCTGAGAAACCTGCACGATCAACTGTTTGAAGCTGATCTCCGGGTCGATGGACAGTCTGAGGAAGAAAGGCGCATGCTGAGGGAAAAATGCTCCCGGATGATCCATTGCGGGTGAATAGATCAAAAACTTTTTAACCTGAAAATATTTATGCACCAGGAAAGAGAACAGGGCAAGACAAACCACCAGCTTCCCCGATTCATTCCCTTTTGCCAGATGATCGAGGTTTTGGATGGCCCTCTCCGACAGTACTTGAAGATGCTCTCTTTGCGCCGTATCCGCCGCAATCCGGCTAAAAAAGACATTACGGTGATCAGGTTCGGAAAGCTTCTTATACCAATACTCTTCCACGAACTTGTCCCGTACGGGATCCTTATACATCGTCATAATAAATGAAGTTTAGAGAACAGCGACTGCAGCCTGATCCTTCTGGACCGTCCTCTTATAGATAATTTCCTTTTCTCCGAAAAGCCGCTCGGCATGTATACCTCTTTCCCGGCAAACCTGTATCAGTTTATTCGATGCAATGATCGGATTGGACTCCTCTGTGTATTTAAGCGACATGATATAATTCAACCACGGCTCCTGTCCCATTGCATATATATATACTTCTTTGGGGTGAAACCTGTCTACCAGATCTATACCTTCTCTGAAATTGCTTCCACGCAGCCTTCTGGAATGATCGTGTTCCTTTATCAGGGGCTCAGGCAGCAACGGTCCGTACAGCCAGGACGTCGGCGCTCCGTCGCATTCCATTCCCAGGAACAGCACGTCGATGTCCCCTACGATCTCATGTACACGTTCATATATTTTTGGCTCGATATTGCAGGAGTCGGCCGCAAGCAGAATAGTGAAATCATCCGTCATCTTTACAAGATGGCACATTTTAGTCCTGATATCGAGATCTCCATGCTCACCCATAAAAGGCAATCCGGTGATAACACAGCCCGGCAATTCAATACTTTCCAATTCATCGATCTCTATCACGTTCCTGAACCCGATCCTTTCGAGTATGCGCTTCACACTCGGGTCCTGCAGGCCGCCCTGTCCGTTGCGCGGCACAATAATGTGTTTGATCTTATGCCGCAGCTGCAGCATCGTTTCGATCAGTATATGATCCTGGTGATTATGTGTTATGACTACATAGTCGATGACGTCAGGCAGGTCCGCATAGGTGTATCGGGAGATGTCGGAATTATACCCATAGCTCATGACAGGATCCGACAGGATGCTGATGTCTTTCGTTTCGATGAGGATACAGGCATGGCCGAAATACCTGGTCCGGATATTATCGCCTTTATACTTTTCAAACACTTCAGGCTTTTCTGTTGTAAAGAAAGTGCTGAACAAGGGCTCTTCTTCTTCCGTTATATTCAGTCCATCCCGTATATACTGGTAAGATCCGGGCGTCCTCTGCATTTTGAATAATTCATCAAGGACAGGGCTTTCAAAGGGAATCCTCAAATGCAGCCTCGACGGGTCTTCTTCAAGCCTGGGCGTGCTCAATATGAAGGGCCGGTCGTCGCTGTTGATCAGGTAAAAAGAGAGACTCTGTAATTCAGGTTTATAGTATTTGCTTTTATACAGCAAAGACTCGAAAAGCCGGAAGGAAGGGTGATTGTTTACATCATAGTGAAGCTCTACGAACCCTCTCAATATCTCAGGGATCTTTTCATACAGCCCTTCCAGCGTTTGCCCCTTGGCCTCATTCAGCAGAAACTTGCTCAATTGCTGAATGGCCTTGGCAAGATCAATAAGGTCCGCGTTATTTTGAAGGGTTGCTTCTTTTAGTTTTTTTACTTCTTCTTTCTTGTTGCCTGCGTAGTCCATAAAAGGTCCCCCCAGCATTTTCGGGTCCTTTACTGCCGTAGCATGGATCTGTGGAGCGAGGATGTAGGAATTCATGATCTTGATATGCCGCTCCAGGATATTCATTGCAGCCGTGGCAGGAGAGATCAGGTGGGGCCACGCATACCATTGATCGAACAGTGGTTCAGGTACCACATTACGTTTCATATAGACCAAATCAGTATTCATTTTTCAGTATTTTAATGTCAAATTGAAAAATTGAATTCTATCCCTGCGATCCTTTTCCCCGGAGCCGGCTCCCCCGGCATATCGAGGAGCAGGTCCTTCACATTGACGTTGTCATCTTCAACAGCCCGGATCAGTATCTTTTCCAGCTTGTCCAGCAGGATGATACCGGTGGTCTCCCGGAACAAATCGCTGCTGTACTCCAGGGATACGCAGATCCTGCCCTCATCCTCATAGCCATGGAACCAGAGATCGGCCTTTATAGCATTGAACCCGATGGGATAATAGCTCACGGCAAATTCCGCGTCTGTTTCCCTGAACCCGGCCCGGCTATGCCAGTCAAAAGCGACGTCAAACGGGGCAAGACGGTTAGGCCTTCGATGGTACTGCAGATTTTCCATCAGCATGTCAAAAGGATATTCCTGGTGCTTTTCCGATTCGGCCACAATCGCCCTCGTCCGATCTATCACCTGACGGAGTGTGTCTTCCCCGTCAACAGGGATTAGCAACATCAGGATATTGACAAAGAAACCGAGCTGGTTCTCCAATTCCGGGTGGGTCCTGCAGGTCCACGGGGTTCCGATGATAACCCCTTGCTGGCCGGTGAGCCGGAATAACAGGATGCGTATAGCCGCCATCAACATAATATAGGGAGTGGCATTACAACGGGTATTGAGCTGGTGTATGGCAGCTGACAGATCTTCATCCAGTACTTTTGTCAGAATGCCTCCATCCGCAGTCCTGACTGCCGGCCGGGGCAGATCTATCGGCAGATCCGCCTCCTGTATATTCCCCTGCAACATGCTGATCCAATACTGACGGTGCACATCCATCTCCGGAAGACGGAACTTTCTATTATACCAGACAGCAAATTCTTTGTATTGTATCTTCAGGGGAGGCAAAGTTGAAGGCGCCTTGTCCCTGATGGATCCATAGGTGAGCAGTAATTCCCTGAAAAATATCTCCCTCGACCAGCTGTCCGTAATGATATGATGCATGTTCAGGAAAAAGATGCAACGGTCAGCATCCAGCTTTATAAATAATGCCTTGAACAGAGGGCCGCTTTCCAGCACAAAAGGCCGGCAGGCATATTCTTTCAGGAGACTATCTATTTCTATTCCCTTATCCTGCAGCATGCCGGCTTCGATTATTTCCGGATCAAAACCGACTTCAGCAACAGGATGTATCTTCTGCCCCGGTTCCCCATTGACAAGCACAAAATTTGTGCGAAGGATCTCATGCCTCCGGATCACCGTATCAAAAGACTGCCTTATCGCCTGCCAGTCAACAGGCCCTTCCAGGAGATATGCTTCCGGAATATTATACGCAAATGACTCCGGGTTCACCTGGTATAAGGTCCAGAGACGTTTTTGCGCGCGCGAAAGCTCATAAAACAGCTGCGGTTTGACAGTTGGTATTTCAGCAGCTATCCCCTTTCCGGTCCTTTCTATGATCCGGCTTAATTTGGCAATCGTATTGTTGTTAAATAGTTCAACCACCTTTACAAGGACATTGAACTCAACGGATATCCGGGATATTACCCGAATGGCCTTCAGGGAATTACCCCCTATCTGAAAAAAAGGCTCATTTCGCCCGATGCGGTCCCTGAACAATACTTCCTTCCAGATGCCTTCTACCACCTGCTCTGTCAGACTTTGCGGCGGCTCATAAAGCTGATCCTGCCCTGTCACCCTCTCCGGCTCCGGCAGCATTTTCCTGTCGATCTTCCCGTTCAGGGTCAGCGGAAATTCGGACATCGGAACAAACCAGGCCGGGACAAGAGGATCGCTCAACTCCTTCCGAAGAAATTCGCGGAGATCCTCTGCGGGGATATCTTTCGATGTATAATAGCATATCAGCTCATTCATGTTCTCGCTGGTCATCCTGGGTTTTATTACCACCTCCCTTATTCCCGTCATACGGAGCACCGCCTGCTCGATCTCACCTAACTCAATGCGGATGCCATTGACCTTTACCTGGTCGTCCGTTCTGCCAATCACTTCAATATCGCCGTCCTCTTTGTATCGCCCCATATCTCCTGTCCTGTAAACAATATCTTCCCGTCCTGAAACCAGCGGATTTTGAACAAATATCTTCCGGTTAAGCTCGTCATTCTTATAATAACCTTTTGTCCAGTAAGGGGTCTTGATATAGACCTCCCCCAGCTCCCCGATCCGGCAGATCCTGTTCTGGTTAATAACCGCTACTGTCGTATTGTCGATGGGCTTTCCGGCCGGCAACAGCGCAGCAGGGTCTTTGGGAACATCCTTTATCCGTTTGAAAGTTTTGGCCATTGTGGTTTCGGATGTTCCATACAGGTTGACCAGCTCAACATGCGTACCGGCGCTTTCCCTCCACGCAGTGATATCCCTTGTATACAATGGTTCGCCCGCCAGGAACACAGTTCTCATTTGCCTGAGGAGCGGAGGTCTTTTTTGCGACAGTTCCAGTTGGCGCGTGATGAGCTTTAGTACGCTGGGAACACAGTGGACCACCGTGATCTCTTCTGCTTCCAGCCATTCGATAAGGGACTGCATATTGGTACGCGCCTGTTCACCCGGTATGCACAGTGTCCCCCCCGTGGACAAGGGTAAAAAAATATCCCTGAACGAGGCGTCGAACACCATGCTCGTCAGCTGACTTACACGACAGTCCGCGCTAATGCGGAATTCCTTTATCTGCCATTTTATAAAATGCACCAGCCCTTTATGACAGCCCATGATCGCCTTTCCGGCTCCGGTACTGCCCGAAGTGTATATGATATAATTGCCGTCCTCCGGGGATATCTGTGTCAGGGAATTGTTGACATCCGCGGATGGAGCAACGTTGTCTGCATCGCCCGGCGACAGGATGACGTCAGGCCTTTCCTTTTCAAACAATGCGCTCATCTCTTCCTGCCATTCCTTTTCCACCAGCAGACATTTGAATCGCGTATGTTCATATATCTGAAGCAGCTTTTTCCGCGGGTAGGACCTGCTCAGGGGAAGATATATCAGCCCGGCTTTAAATATGGCGAGAATGGCAGCGACCCATGTGATACCCGGCCTTAATAATACACCGGTAATATCCCCTTGTTCCAACCCCGCGCCACGCAGCAATCCCGACAGCTTATCGGCATAAATATCAAGATCCCTATAGGTTATGGCGGCATTCTCATCCCTGACGGCGGTCTTTTCCGGATGCAGCCTGGCCTGTTGCCCGAACAGTTCATGTATCAATTCCTGACTCATTATTATTGGAGCTTGCGTTTGATCAAATGATATTAATTCACATACATATCGTCCAGCGGCCAGTTTTTATAATCATTCTGCCAGATCCTGCTCAGGTCTTTTTCGAGAAGGGAAAAAAGACTGGAGTCCCTCTCCATGTTCTTCCTGATCAACGTCTTCTCATGATGGAAGCTCTTGGTCTTTTCGTCGAATGGGAGATTGCCGAAATCCAGGAACCGGATGGCTCCGCTGATATCCCTGATCGAGGTCACTTTATTCCTGTTGTAAATATTGGGTGACCAGAATATGTCTATGATGCCTTCTTCGATGGCCTTTACCACCCCTACCGAGATCGCCCCGTTGCCAAGCTCTATGACTGCCCGCATGATCTGATCCACTTCGGAGGTAATAAGATCTTTTTCCGCCCTGATCGCATCCATTTTGGCGTGGATATCCTTTGCGCTTAAAATGGCCTTTTTGCAGAGCCCGAGCGCTTTCACATTATCCAGGGTGGAGGGGATCCGCTGGGACTCGACCGCAGTCTTTACCATAACCCTGGTCGCATTTGCCAGGGATGCCGTAATGCAGGAATTGAATATGAGGTCCTCCGATTTTGCATAATCTGAAGGGAAGGCTGCCATATATTGATGAAACACCGTTGTCACCCTGCAATCCCGGAAGCCATATAATGTAAGATATTTTTGAACGGACGATTCAAGAGCTCTTATAGCAGCTATATCCTGTGCCCGGTTGCCTTGTTCGGCATAACCCACCGAGATACTTTTGACACCCTGCTGCGCACTCAGCAGCGCCTGGATGATATTGACGACCACAGGGATCGAAGGCTCGATCAGCGTGGCGGTCAGTACGCCGAAATATTCGCGGTTGATAGATACCCCGGTATGTCGCTCGTACAACGCGCAAAGCCTGTCCACATACTGCCAGTTCCGAATAGAGTCTTTGGGGCTTGTCGACTTGTCATATGGCATCAGGTAACAGATCGCTCCTCCTTCGAGCCCCGATACACCGGCCTGCAGCGCTATCTCATAGGTAAACCTATGATCCGGACCGCCGGCGCGGAGCTGAAAAGGATTGTTCAGGCTGTCCACCATCCGCCGCACTTCTTTTACACCATAGACAGGGAGCGGGAACCCATTCAGGACCGACTGTTTCCTTTCCAGCGAGACCTCTATAAACTCAGCGGCCCTGTCGTATAACCTTGACCTGCAGGCAGCATCGAGCTGAACCGAACTAATATTACTGCCGGATCTCTCCAGCTCTTCCAATTTACTGATCTGCTCATTGATATCCGCAACACCGGTCCTTGGCTGCAACAGGACTTCTCCGCTGCGGACCTTTCTCTCCCATAATATTTTATCCATGGAATGCCTGGGGGCCTCAAAACGTTGCAGGTCCACTTCTTTTCCCGTCTTCCAGTCATTCAGCACGAGCTTTCTTGAACATGACAGATCGTGTTCGGAACATTGCTCATCGGAAAGGTCGCTGCAATCGATGGGAGCCACGGCAGCCACCTTTCTGTTTGTCAGATAAGAGTCCCGCTTGGGGATATTACACCGGACCATATCCCTCCTGATATCGGCCTCAATCTGCCGGAAGGCGACAGGTTTTGGATACACATTGGTGAACCCAACTGACAGGAAACGTTTTTTTATCGAAAAATCCGATTCACTGACGGAAAGACTCCCTCCAAGGTACCATAGCTTTACATCATCATGCTGCAGCTGGAATTCGCTCAACAGCCGGGGAAATTGTTGAAGATATATTTCGGCATGCCCGTTCTTGTTGGACATCATGATCACATCAAAATGTTCGGCATACCTGAAGAAATCAGCAAGGGTATTGCGGATGCCCAGGTTAAAAACATTAAATCCAAGTTCCCGGAAGCCGATGGCAAGCAACCCAATGCCGATGGAATGCGCATCGTCACCTAACCCGCCGATGAGCAGTTGATATTCTTTTGCCATCTTTTAAATTTGTATTAGTCTTTATTATAGCAGTAGTCGATGATATCTTTTGCCAAAAGGTCCATTATATCCACAAACGGGACCGGGAGAGAATCTCCGGGCAAAAGGATAGATACTTCGGAGCATCCCCCTATCAATACATCTATTTGTTTGTTTTGCAGGATATCTACTGCTTGTAAGAACATCGATCTCGCAGACTCGCTGACATTCCCCGATTTTAGACCGGTGGGCATATACAGTGACCTCATAAACATGTTTTCCTGATCATCCTCATCCAGGTTAACCACGGACAGATCCTCCTGCTCCAGCCTGCGATGGAAAATTCCTGACCGGATAGCGCCGGTCGATGCCAGCAGTCCCACCCTTTTCTGTAATGGAAGGCTGGTTTTTAAATATCCGGCCAAAAGTGCAACCGGGTCGGGAAAATAAGCATGGGTGTGTTTTGACAGTTCGTCAATAAAATAATAAGAGGTCATACAGGCCATTACTATCACATCCACCTTACTCCTGTTCAGGAACCTGACGCTCCTGAGAAGTTCCTTATGGGGAGAAGCCCCTTTATATAATATCGCCTGTGTACGATCAGGGATATGAGGATTATTATGATAGATGATCTCAACGAACTCCTGGTCTGCATTTGCGGGCGAAAGATCTATGATCTTCTGAAGGAACGTGACTCCTGCCCTTGCTCCCATGCCACCGATAATACCCAATTTCCTTTTGGTTTCCATATTGTTCATTTTCTTATAAACCCGGAAGATCAAAGAGTTCAAGAAATATATTAAAGGTTAGAACAATGATAAGCAGATCGCTCTCGTAAGAAGTATGCAGTCTGAAATTCTCCCTGCTGTACATTTTTTTTAACCCCTCGACAGCATCAGGATTAAAATAGCCTTGTCGCCGGATCTGCTCATAAGATAGCATGTCATTCACCCATTCGATATTCTCCCTCAGCAGTTCCGGGCTTCCGGGAGCGACCCATCCATACTTCTGCCTTTCATAGATCTCCCGCGGGACATATTTCCTGGCGATCTTTTTCAAAATGTATTTTTCCTCCAGGTTCTTCAGTTTCAGATCATGAGGGATCTGGCGTACAAAATTGATCAGGTCGATATCGAGAAAGGGATATCTGCCCTCTATTGAATTGGCATAATTCACCCTGTCACAATGGTCCGAGACCAGGTGATCAGCCAGTCTCAGCTTGAAATCCAGGTATGATCGCTTATTGAACGGATGCCTGCCCCTGAGCTTTTCCTTATCGATATCCAGGTGGTTCAGAAAGTTGAATTCATTGTATAAACCATTGGCTCTGTCCGAATAGATCGCCTTTTTGGTTTCGGCAAACTCATATTCGTTCTTTTCATAAAAAAAATCCGGATCACCCCACTGCTTAACCCTGTTCTCTTCTTCCAGGATCTCTTCCACCTGTTTGACACCATTTGTCTGCGTATGCTGCATTCGTTGAACGTCAAACCGGTAACCGAAATATCCTCCGAAAAATTCGTCCGCCCCTTCGCCGGACAAGATCACTTTTAGCCGGCTTTCCCTTACCCGTGCGGAAAGGGACAAAGAGCAGGTGTTATAGGTCTCCTTCAGCGGCATTTCGGAATGATAGACCGCTCTTTTCAAACCTTGCTGCACTTCTTCGGGGTTGAAAGGTATGGCAGTATGCGGCGATTGGATATGAGCGGCCATAAGTCGCTGATACCTGCTCTCATCGATCTCCCCGTCTCCGGGATATACGATGGAGAAAGATGGATAATTCCTCTTTCCCGCTACCCGCATCATCGCCCCGATCAAGGAAGAATCCAGACCGCCACTGAGATAGAACCCTACCGGTACATCAGCATTGAGCCTGTAGTTCACCGATCTGATCAAAAGTTCTTCTACTCCGTCCTCATAATATTCATCAGGCTTCCGGCAGATCTCATCCGTCATCTTCGGGTACTCCATATCCCAGTACTCCCTGGTATTTACTATTCCGTCTTTCACCAGGATAAAATGTCCCGGCTTCAGACTGTGGATATCCTTGAACGTCGTCTGCGGACTGACGATGCCCGGCAATGAGAAGATCTGATCCAGCGCTGTAAGGTTCACCTCCCTTTTCACCGCAGGATGCTGCAGCAGGGCCTTTATCTCCGACGCGAACAAAAAATCAGGACCGATGCTGGTATAGAACAGGGGACAAATGCCAAAATGATCCCTGGCCAAGAATAACGTCCTCTCCTTCTTGTCGTACAAGGCAAAGGCGAACTGACCATTGAGCTTTTCCAGGAGACGCACTCCATACTCGAGATAGAGGGGAACGATCACTTCCACATCGCAATTCGAACAAAACCGGTGTCCTTTGGCGATAAGTTCAGCCCGCAATTCTTTATAATTAAAGATCTCTCCATTACAGATCAGCGTTATCCGCCCGTCCTCGCTGAAGAAAGGCTGCTGTCCCGTCGCCAGGTCGATAATGCTAAGCCGCATAAACCCAAAACCCAAATTCCCGTCCACCAGGACCGTCTCTTCATCCGGCCCCCGATGGCGAAGCGTCTGCGCCATGGCCTTTAGCGTCCCTTCGTGCACGGTATTATCCGGAGAGGCGTTGAACATGCCGGTTATTCCACACATAAATATTAGACTATTTCTTTCGCAAAATTTTCAAGAGCAGATTGTTCATGCCGGGTGGCCGACAACGGGATATCATTCATGCTTCCAGTCCTGTCACGGACGACAGCATCCCCAACCCTCATCCAGTCTTCCATCATACGCATGATCGTCTCCTCCCTGAAAAGCTCGGTATCATATAGCAAAGTGAGTGAGCAGGAAGAGGGGGTTTCCGTAAAAAGGAACATCAGATCGAGGATGCCTTCCGGCTGGCCGGAAGAAAAAGTATTTACCCGTATATTCTTCATCTGCTGGACGTTCTCATCCGGCTCATCCCGGACCAATTGGACCAGTACATCGAATACAAGATGGCGGTTGGCGCTCCTGTCCAGGTTCAGCGCCTCGACGAGAAGGTCAAAGGGATACGCCTGGTGTTCATACGCTTCCAGGAGCGTTGTCTTCACCTTACCCAGGACTACCGGAAAGATATCGTCCGGTTCGAGGATCGTTTGCAAGGGAAGCACATCGATATAGCAACCGATCTGGTCTTCCAGCGATCTGTCCGTCCTGTTGGAAATGGTGGTTCCTACAGTTATATTCCGGCAGCCTGTATACCGGTATAGCAATACATCGACGATACCAAGCAGCACCGTGAACAGGCTGGTATTCTCTTCGAAAGCGATGGTCTTCAACGAAGATAGCAGTTCAGAGGGGATCACGAATGTCCGCCGTTTGCTCCTGTAACTACGTACAGGAGGCCTCGTAAGATCCAGCGGCAGATCGAATGTAGTAAGCCCGTCGCCGAATTTTTTTAACCAGTATTCCTTATGCACCCGTCCCTGGCCGGTTCCCAGAAGGGAATTATGCCACGCTGAATAGTCCTTGTATTGCACCTGCAGCGGTGGAGGTAATTTATTTCCATTTCCAACAGCGTTATTATAGTATGAAAATATCTCCGCTGACGCCACATCCAGTGAAAAAGCATCGGCGACGCTGTGATGCATTGAAAAAAAGAATACATACCCGGATGGATGCAGACGGGCCAGTTCTGCCCTGACCAACGGACCAGTAACGAGGTCGAATGATCTTGTCTTTTCCCTGTCCGCCCTTCTGAGCGCTTCATCTTCAGGGTTTGCTTCATGGATCAGGTCGGATATTTCAACAGTAAATCCCGACTGCTCATAGGAGTTTACTTTTTGCTTCAGGTTTCCTTCGAAATAGAAAAGCGTAGTGCGAAGGATCTCATGCCGTCTTACAAATTGCGTTACCGCTTCCACCAATGCCTTCGCGTCCAAAGGGCCGGTCAACATATAAGCGCCGAAAATATTGAACGTGTACTCATCGTTGAGTATCCAGAAGCGTTTCTGGGCATGAGAGGCTTCGTAATATTCCTGCTCTTCCATCGCAGCAATGGCCTGGTGCCGGGCCGGAGAAGCGCTTTCAACAACTTTTGCAAGCTGCCGGATAGTAGGATTCCCAAAAAGAGTGGCAACTTCCATTTTTACATTCAGTTCCGGGAAAATGCGGGAGATGATCTGCACCGCTTTCAGGGAATGACCTCCTATTTCGAAAAAATTCTCCGTCACGCCGATCCTGTCCTTTCCAAGGACTTCCTGCCAGATCCCGGCAAGTTTTTTCTCCATCGGGGTACCGGCTGCAACATAACCTTCTTTTGTCCCTTCGGATGTCACAAACGGGGAAGGCAGCTTTTTCTTATCGATCTTCCCATTGACGGTCAGCGGGAATTCCGGCAGCCGGATAATATGATCGGGGATCATATAGGCAGGGAGAAAACGATTCAGTTCCGATCTGATATCGGAAACCCCCAGTTCTTCCTTTGATGAATAATATCCTGCCAGGATAGTTTCATTTTCTTCGCGCCAGGCTATGACACAAACATCCTTTACTCCCTTTATCTTTCGGAACCGGCCTTCCACCTCTGCCAGCTCGATCCTGTAACCCCTTATCTTAACCTGGTCATCAGATCTGCCGGTATAGGCCAGGTTGCCGTCGGGAAGCCACCTTCCAATATCTCCCGTCCTGTATAGAAGGATCACTTCTCCATCCCAGCGCCGGTATTTCACAAACCTGGCATTCGTCAATTCCGGTCTGTTTAGATATCCCAGACCCAGTCCCGCTCCTGCAATACATATCTCACCCGATACTCCTCTGGGTACAGTTCCAAGATGCTCATCGAGGATATAGATCTGGTTGTTGAGGAGGGGTTTACCCGTCGGCAGATAGTCATATAACGACAGGTGATCCGGGTCGACGGGATAGCAGGTATTATCCACACAGCATTCTGTAAGGCCATATTCGTTCAGCAGGCTAACGGGCCAGCTATTCTTTCTATAAAAGTCAAATAAACGCGCAACACTGTTTGCCGGCAAAGCCGCCCCCCCGATCCAAAAGCGGCTAAGGGGATTGCATACCGCCTTTTCAGGCAGGTCTCCTGTCAGTATCTGCAGGAGGGCGGGCGTTCCGTCCGTTTGCATGATGCCGTTGCGCAGATAGTAATCCCACAACAGGTTGCCGGAAAGTTTTACATGGTCCGGAACGATAAAAAGGCTATGCCCATTCAGCAAGGCCAGGAACACCTGTTTGCCAAAAGGATCAAACACATAAGGCGCTACCACCGCTATCTTCAGTTTTTCCTCCACCTGCAGGTAGGAGCGCTGCAGGCCATCGATGAGATTGAGCATCGCCCGGCGGGTGATCAATGAACCTTTCGGTAACCCGGTCGATCCGGAAGTATAGATGATGCAGGCGATGTCATCATCCCCGGCATCCCCTGGTGGATTAGCTGCTTCAGCCGGGATGTCACCCGTCTGGATGTCCAGGACCAATATATTTCCGGGGGCATTTTCAAGTTTGTGCAGATGCCGGATATGCGTGAGGAGTATGGCAGGATTGGCATCCTGTAAAATATAATCGATCCTTTCTTTCGGATCACCGGGGTTCACCGGCAGATAAGCACCTCCTGCTTTTAATGCGGCAAGCATTGCTACAGGCATATCTGTCGAACGATCCAGCAGTAAGGCTACAATGGGATGCTCGTTATCGCCGCATTCCCGGCGGATCGTGGAGGCCAGCACATTGGCTTTTTCATTCAGCTCAAAGTAATTAAGGCACTCTCCTTCATAATATACAGCCGGCGCATCCGGATATTCCCGGACATTGCGCTCAAAACGTGATACAAGATTATCGGAATATTCCCGGTGGGTTATCCCCGATCCATTGAGGCTGTCAAGTTCCCGATAATCGGCCACATCGAGATAAGGTATACTCCTGATGGCCTGATCACTGCCACCCACTACCGCATCCAGCAAAAGGCGCCAATGATCCGCCAGCCGGGTGATGGTACTGTGGTGGAACAACTTCGGATTGTATACGATAGTGGAAAACAGATTGTCGGATTCATAAAAATTAAATGACAGATCATGAAGACTTATCCGGACATCCCTGTTGAAATCATACACTTCAAGTCCATCCATCAAAAGCTTTACGTCTCCTTTCGATTGCGGATTTTGCAATACCGCCCAAACATCGAACAGCGGCGACCGGCTCCAGTCTCTTTTTGCATCGAGGGCCATGACCAGTTGATCAAACGGATACCTGCTATGCTCGATAGCTTCAGCCATTGTCTGTTGCACCTTGTCCAGCAGCTGGTGAAAACTTTCATCCGGGCTGAATGTGGTACGCAGGGCTACAGTATTGATATAAAGACCGGTCTGATCCTCTAATTCTTTCCTGCCATGACCAAAGACCGGTGTCCCCACTACAATATCATGCTGGCCAGTGTACCTGTATAACAGGCATTTTATCGAAGCCAGCAACAGGGTGAACAGACTGAGATCTTTTTCCCGGCAGAATTGCTTTATCCGGTCATACAATGTGCTGTCTATTACAAAATCAAAGTATGCTCCATCATAGGTCTTCATCGGCGGTCTTGGAAGATCTTCCGGAAGATGCAGAATGGGTACTTCGCCGCTAAAACGGTCGAGCCAATACCGCTCGGAGGCCTGGTAAGAAGCCGTGCTGAGCTGCTTGTGCTGCCAGGATACATAATCCTTGTACTGGAATGGCAAAGGCTGCAGTAACCCTGCATCTCCATGACCGATGCTATTATAAGCATGCATCAGCTCATTGATCATGATGTTCATCGACCAGCCGTCACAGATGATATGGTGTATAGCGAAGGTAAATACGTGCTCGTTCTCGTCCAGGCGACGCAGTCCGAAGCGTACCAATGGCCCGTTTACAAGATCGAACGGCTCATTCCGGAGGTCATTCAGCGTCAGACTGAACGCCTGTTCTTCCGGATCCTTTATTTTCTGCCTGACTTCCCCTCCTATGGTCACAAAAACAGTCCTGAGACTTTCATGCCGCAAAACCATACTCCGTACAGCCTTTTCCAATGCCTCCGTTTGCAGCCTACCCTTCAACAACCATGACCTGGAGAGCGTGTGTACATCCTGCCTGCCGGGCAGTTGGTGGATGATCCATATGCGCTTCTGCGCGTTTGACATGGAATAATGTTCCTGTTCCTCAATAGGTTTGATCGCTGAATATTTTGTTTTCGAAGCATTCAGCAACAGGCCTGCTAATTTTTCGATGGTATTGTTGGCGAAAATATCCGTGACCTTGATGGAGATATCCAGCTCCTTGTATATCCTGGAGATCACCTGGATAGCCTTGGTAGAAGTGCCCCCTGCCCTAAAAAAAGAGGTTGTCCTGCTGATCCGGTCCAGCCCCAGCATATGCCGCCATATTGCTTCCAGCCGGATCTCCATTTCATTCTCAGGAGCCTGGTATTCTTCTTCCTCGATAAGCATTTCCGGTTTGGGGAGGGCCTTTTTATCTACCTTGCCATTGATAGTCGTCGGAAATTCGTCGAGCCGTATAAAGTAAGAAGGGATTATATTCCTGTTCAATTCCCCGAGCAGATGGTCCCGCAGCTGCTCAGACAATACATGCCCGGTATAATAACAAATGAGCTCATCGGGGTGATCCGCCTTCTTATGGACCACGATAACAGTCTGGACAACACCTTTATTGGTAAGGACCGCATGCTCAATTTCCCCCAGCTCGATCCGGATCCCGTTGATCTTTACCTGGTTGTCGACGCGTCCTAATATTTCGATGGTATGGTCTCCCAGGAATCTTCCCAGGTCGCCGGTGCGATATACGATGTCTTCCCGGTCCTTTACCAGCGGGTTTTGCACAAATGCCCTTGCATTCATCTCGGGGTCATTCAAGTATCCCCTGGTGAGATACGGTGTTCTGATATATATTTCTCCGATCTCCCCGGTATCACAGGGAGTATTATTATTAAAGATCGCTATGCTGGTATTGCTCATAGGTTTTCCTATGGGAATAACATATGCCGGGTTTTCCGGTATCTCCCCTACCCTGTAAAAGCATTTACACATGGTCGCCTCCGTTGCTCCATACATGTTCACGAATTCCACCCGGCTGTTATTGATCCGTTGCCAATGTAAAAGGTCTTTTGCATAAAGGAGCTCACCGGCAAGCAATATGAATTTCAGATCCGTGAAAAGCTCATTCCTGCGATCATGCCTTTCAAACTCCCTTGTCAGCAGTCTGAATACGGTAGGAACGAAATGCATAAGGGTGATCCTGCTGCTATCGATCCATTCCAGCAATTGCATCATATTGTCCCTGATCTCATCCGGCGGAATACAAAGGACTCCTCCGGTGCACAGTGGAACAAAGACATCCCGGAACCAGGAATCGAAGGTCATCTGGTTAAGCTGGCTTACCCTGCACTCATCGCCTACATGGAATTCATTCCTTTCCCAGTTGATAAAATGATACAGGCTTTTATGTCTGCCCAGAATGGCTTTCCCCTCTCCGGTCGTGCCGGAGGTGAACAGGATATAACAGCCGTCGTCCGGCTCGCTGGTGTCAGGGCAGCCACCCTGAGGAATGGTTATTTCAGCCTGCTGCATTTCCCCCAACGCCCCTTCCTCGAATGAAAGAACCGAGAATCGGTCACCTTCGAGTACCACCAGGTGTGAAAGGGGCAGTTTCAGGTCCTGTATAAGGGAGATCATCTCCGACCTCATATCTCCTGAAGTGATGATGATACCAGGAGGGAACTGGTTAAAAATATAGGTCAGACGCTTCTTTGGAAAAGAGACACCCAGCGGCAGGAATACCCCTCCTGATTTGAAAATACCCAACGCGGAAATTACCAGCTCAGGAGAGGAGGTCATATATACTTTGACGATCTCCTCCCTGCCTGCACCCAGCGATTTCAGGATCCAGGCCAGCCTGTCTGCACGGTCGTTCACTTCTCCATAGGTAAGTCGCCGCTGGCCGTATTCGATGGCAGTACGGTCCTTGCCGCTGGCAACCTGTCGCTCAAACGCGGATTGTATGGTACCCTTTTCCATTATAGTTTTTTTATTTATTCCTCCAGGTTGGATTCCGAAAAGGTCCGGTAAAATTCCAACTGGTCATTCCCTACCTGCTGGTATAGCCGGGCCCTGAGATCACCGATGGACAATTCCGGGAGGCTGGTGGTCAGGTCAAACAGGACCATTAAATTCTCCTTTATCCGAAGAATGGTTTTTTCTTTAAAGAGATCGGTATCATATTCTACAAGAAATGCCAACGCGCCCTCATTCTCCGAAACGCAAATGGTCAGGTCGAATTTGCTGACCCTGATATCAGTCTCGTAGCTGGTCACATTCAATTGCCCGGCAATGGTTCCCCTATAACGGGCCTCATTTTCCATATTTTGCAATGTGAGCATGACGTCGAACAAGGGAGAACGCCCCGGCTGCCTGTCCTGTAAAAGTTGATCAACGAGCAGATCGAAAGGATAAGCGCTATGTGCATATGCATGCAGGGTGTTTTGTTTCACCTGCTCCAGAAAAGTTTCAAATTTGTCCTCGATCTCCATACGCGCCCTGAAAGCCAGTGTATTTGCAAAAAACCCGATCAGGTGTTCCAATTCAATATGGTCTCTTCCGGCAATAGGGGTGCCGATCGTGATATCACGCTGGCCCGAGAACCGGTATAGTAAAATATAGAGATTTGCCAGCAGCAGCATGAATACCGTAGTATCGGTCTGCCTGCCCTGGTCTTTCAGTCGTTGGGTAAGTTCCGGCCCAAGAGAGAATTCAAGGATCCCGCCTCTGTAATTCTTCACATCCGGCCGCTTGCCATCAGCAGGAAGTTCCAGCGGATCTGCCGGGTCGTCGAATTGATGTATCCAGTATGTTTTATGAATATCCATGTCCCCCCGGCTTATCCGCTGATTTTGCCAGACCGAATAGTCTTTGTATTGGATCCGGAGGGGCGGCAGTACCGGGTTTCTGCCTTCTTTCAATGCGCTGTAAATTACCAGCAGATCATGGATGAGGACCCCGTTGGACCACCCGTCAGTGATAATATGATGCAGGTCGAGAAGAAAAACATAGGCATTGTCCCCGATGTGGATCAGCAGGGCCCGGATGAGCGGCCCCTTCTCCAGGTCAAAAGACCGCGAGGCTGATTGATTGGCCCGAAGAAGAGCAGCGTCCTTTGCATCATCCCGGCCCCTGTAGTCCAGGTATTCCAGTTTAAACCTGCTGTCTCCGGGTGCATGTATACGCTGGACAAGGTGCTCATCTTTCACCAAAAAAGTAGTCCGGAGGCTTTCATGCCGTTGGATCAGCGCATCAAATGCCCTTTGCAGCAGCACAGGATCCAGTGGAGATCTGATCTCATACACGCCGGGCTGATTATAAGCCAGTGCTCCCCCGGAAGACTGGCTGAGTATCCATAACCTCTTTTGGGCGTGAGAAACCTCATAATATTCCTGTTCAGATAATTGGGGGATCTCACTGGTTAAGGACGGATTGGCCCTGAGATCGTTCAGATAGGACGACAACGACCGCACCGTAGGATGTGCAAAGAAATCATCGAAGTTGATCTCCAGCCCCCACCAGCTCCTGATCCTGTTGATGATCTGGTTAGCTATCAATGAATGACCGCCCGCCTCGAAAAAATCATCCAGAACGCCAAGATCATCCTGTTTAAGCACATCTTTCCATATTTTTAGCAGTTTCTGCTCCGGGCTGATGATCCCCTCGAGGTAATTCATCAACGACCGGAGGACAGGGAAATCGAACATGTCTTCAAAAGACAGCCTGACCCCATAAGCCGTATTTATCCTGTTGATCAGACGGGTTGCTTTTAGCGAGTCCCCGCCAAGAAGAAAGAAGTCATCGGTGGCTGAAACATTATCCACCTGCAGGACCTCTTCCCATAAAGCTCTTAGCTCCTGGAAATAGCCAAGGTCCTCTCGGCTGCTCCGTTCGTGCTCCACTTCATGCAGGAATGGCTCGCCGGAAGGGTCCGTATTTGTCACGGTCCTGGGAGTTTCCCGTAGCCAGTATCTCTTTTTTTGGAACCTGTATGCCGGAAGCTCGATCCTCCGGCCCGGGGAATTTTTATAAAGGGAAGTCCAATCCAGTTCATAGTTCAAAAGGTATAGGGATTGCAGCAGTTTCAGAAAGGGACAGGCTTCCAATTCCGGCGCCAGCCTGATGATCTGGCAATCTTTATGGATCGCAGCCTGCCGGCCAAGTTCATCTGCTATCCTCCCCCCCGCTCCCACGCTTATAAACGCTACGGGCCCTTTTGCCGTCTCCTGCTGTAGCAGCGAGGCTATTTTCGCCGATGGCTGATCCGTCGCTTCTTGCGTATACTGGAGCAGCAGTTCCGGCGCCCGCTCCGGGCTGACCTTATTATTGATGATATCCGTGATCATTTTACCGGATCCCTTTGCCAGCAGCTTATTTGCGGTAATACCCCGGGACTCCAGCAATCTGAAAAAGCAATACTGGAACAGCAGGTGATCTGCCAGGGCGGGATCGGTGATCTGCTGTCTCCACACCAGGCTCAGGGCTGAATAATAGTGATGAAATACATCGAACGCGCCATCGAAATAATTCAGAAGGGCAACGGGAGTAATGGCATCTTCGAACACGAAAACAAGGTTATGTAAAGATCTTACAGGGTTTCTATCCTCCTGAAAGTCTTTGAGAATATCATCCATCCTGGCTATTGCATCCGGGATGGAGTCCGCCAGGATCGCAGCACGATGCCGGTAATGGTTCCTTCCCGCTGCCAGTGTAAGACTCACATCAGCAACATCCGCGTCAGGGACCCGGGACAGATGGTCTCTCAGGGTTTTAATATTATCCGACAATCCTTTACCTGTCGCTGAGGAGATGGGCAGCAGGTAGAAGGAGGGCAGCCTGCTCTCTTTCGGATCTGTCTTTTTCACGACCGGGGGAGCTTCTTCCAGAATAACATGGCAATTGGTACCGCTAAGCCCGATGGAACTGACGCCGGCAATACGCGGTTCCCCAGTAGTCTCCCAGGACCGTAGTCCCCTGTTCACATATACCGCGCTCCTGTCGAAGTTGATCTGTGGATGAGGTCTTTCAAAGTGGACAGACGGGAACAGAACCCGATGCTTCAATGACAAAATAGTTTTTACCAGACCGCTGAGGCCGGCTGCAGATCTCGTATGTCCGATATTCGACTTGATGGTTGAAATAGGGCAAAACCCCTTCTCTCCGGTGAACTGGTCGAACGCCATCGTAAACCCACCGACCTCGATATTATCTCCCAGTTCAGTGCCTGAACCATGCGCTTCGATAAATCCTATACGTCTTGGATCAATGCCGGCTTTTTCCCAGGCCTTTTTAATTACTTCCGCCTGGGCCTGGCTGTCCGGCGCCGTGAGACTGGCTGAACGGCGGGCATTACAGTTGGTGGCAGACCCTTTGATCACCGCGTGAATGATATCCCCATCCGCCAATGCTTTTTGAAGAGGCTTTAACAGGACACAAACAACAGCTTCCCCATGCGACATACCCCTGGCCGCCGCCGAAAAGGCTTTTGATCTGCCGTCCGGAGAGTCCAGCCCCAGTCCTGCGCCTTCTTTATAAGGAAAAAGATAGAGGTTTGCCGCACATGCCAATGCCAGGTCGGCATCCCCAAGAGTGAGCTCATTACAGGCAAGATGCACTGCCATCAATGAGGATGAGCAGGTGGTATCGACGACCAGGGAGTTACCCCTGAGATCGAACTGCCGGCTTAGTGTGGTCGACAAAAAAGCTTTCGTATTGCCGCTGGTAAGCGTGGGTACAAATTCATCTGCATGTTTGTAGTATTCAAGGGCGGCATCTGCCACAAAGACCGAGGTATTGGATCTTTCAAGCGCTGCAGAGGAATAGCCCGCATTCTCGAATGTTTCGTGCGCCACTTCCAGCAATAGCCTGATATGCGGGTCCATTGTACCCGCTTCCGCGGGTGATATGTTAAAAAATGCGGCGTCGAAAAGGTCGATGTTTTCCAGGTATCCGGCGATCATATATCTTTTCCGGTTGTCCAGGGTCGTCGCTTTGATCCGTTCGTAGGAGAGCTCCCTTACACTGTCCCTGCCTGTGGACAGGTTTTGCAGCAATTGGCTGATATCTCCGGCTTCCGGAAACCTGCCGGCCATACCAATAACGGCTATGTCTGTTTGCATGATAAGTGAGATTTCGGGAATTATATACCCGCCAGTTCAAGATTAGCCGGAACCGCTGTTTTCCGCTTCTTCTTTTCCATTTGCTGGATAAGCGCATTTCGGACCTCTTCCACCGTAATGAGGTTCATGCACTCGTGGTTGTATGGACAAGGGTCGTACCAGAGATAGAAGTAGCAGGGAGAGCATCTCACCTTCTTATATATGTTAATGTTGTTATCATGCCCCCAGAGTCCGGGGCCTGAGTCTCCAAACAAAACGACACCGGGCAGGTCGACTGCATTGGTAGCATGCGCGATGCTCGATTCGATTCCAACAAAAGAATCCGCATGTTTTAACATGCAAAAAGCATCCCGGATGTTTGTCTTTCCTCTCCAATCCAAAGCACCCGGCACCCGTTCTTCATCAACCCAGCCTAGCTGGATAAAGGTATATTCAGGCAGCGATTTGACCAGTGCCTCCCATTTCTCTATAGTCCAGTGATGATTTCTTGACGACCTGGAATGAACATGCATCATCACTACATTTTTGTAGGGAGCAAGGGTCATCCTGGCCTTTTTTTCCTCCTTTTCCGTAAAGTATAGCTGCGTCTTGGGGTTGTCACTCTTGATGTTCAGGTCATCGAACATATCATACACCAGGTCCTTTATATTATAATCGTCCGGAAAAAGATGTGACGGCGTTATCCATTGAAAAAGCAGATCGTAATACTTGATCTTCTCGGTATTGAATAAGTAGGCGTACAGATGACCGGGATATCGCCACATCGCCGCTATCTTCAGCATCCTCAGAGAATCTATATATGGATTATTCAATAATAGAGACTTGTGACTCTTCATCCTGCAGTACACTATCAATTTCCTTTCCGGATAGGTCTCCTTCAGCGTCTTAAAAACGGGCGTACAGACGATCACATCGCCGACTCCGCCACGGGTAATAATAATAATGCTATTATCATTCATATATGATCCATTTTAATTCTTTTAAAGCTGCTGATTGAGTTCTCTTTTCCAGGTCCAGGAACTGGCAGGTATTCCTTCTCCGGTCAAAAAAAGGACGCCTCAGTTCGGCCTGCATTGCATCTTCGGTAATTTTCAGCTGGGCTTCGATCTCGGCGATCCGCGTGGCAACCTCAGCTTTGCTTCGGACTATGTTCATATCTCAGGAATTTAATTTAGATGACTATTTCTTTACTTGCCGCCTGTCTGGTGAAGGGCGCCCTGTCGAGCCTGGTGTAAAGCGTACCTTCACACCAAACATAGTTTACCCTTCCCCATTCAGAGGCGGAAGCCACATCCGGGAAAAACCCGGAGTTCTTATAGTTGGCGCTGGTATTACAGAGTAGTGGGATCCCGCATAGCTTATCATATTCCGTCAACAATGAGAATATCGTTGCATTCTCATGCTCATTCACCGTCTGCAGCCTGGCTGTCTCATCCAGGTGACAGACTGCGGGTATCTTCTCCAACCATTCCTTTTTTACTTTATGATCGAAAAGCATGTATGGGTCCGGTATTCCCGGCTCAAAGATCCCGGCAGCTTTATGTTCCAGGCAGATGGGAGAAACAGGCCTGTAAGGCTCCCGCTCCTTCACCAGGTTAAGCACATCCTTCATATCCGGAGAGGTCGGGTCGGCGAGGATACTCCTATTGCCCAACGCCCGGGGCCCCAGCTCCGCCCTGCCATGCAGGACGATAACAGGTTCTTTTGTATCATATAGCAGCCTGGCCAGATCGGGGATCGTACAGGAACCCGCCTGCCACCCGGGCGCTGCCTGGTTGTCCCCCGCATCCCCCGCTCCAGGTCCGCTGTATACACTCCATTCCAGGCTGTTCTTCCCGGCCCCGTTGAGTATCACCGCACAAGCCATACCAATGGCGCTGCCTGAGTCATTGGGAAAAGGAGGTACATACACCTGCCTGAAGAGTCCCATATTCCGTATAGCGCTGTTCCATTTGATATTGAGCGCGCACCCTCCGGCTATACAGAGATTTTCACTCTTTCTTCCGAGCCTGCTTATTTTTTTCTCCAGCTTTTGCATAAGAAGCTCCTGCAAATACGTATGGAAGGAAAGAAGAATATCCTCATCCTTATACCCCTGTCCTATTATCCTTTTTTTAAACTCATTGGCAAATACATTCGCAAATCCCATGGGCTTATCATAGCAGGTCGCATAGATGTCATCAAAATAAGCGAACAATTCCCTCCTGAGCTGGCCCATCGCCACATAAGCCATTACCTTGCCGGCTACTGAAAGATCATCCTTGGCAAATTGACCTCTGACCTTAAAAGGGCCAAAATGTTGAGAAAAAATGGTGTAAATATTCCCGATCAGCAGGAACAAGGGGCCCAGGTTCTCCGTTTTTCCGGTGTGACCTTCGACAAAATATAATCGGGGATACATCCCCCCGTCCCATACAAGCACATAGGCATCCTGCTGGTCTTTTGAAAAAGGACTGGTACAATATGCACTGGCGAGATGCCCGGTAACATGGAGATAACTCGAATAAGAATATTGTTTTCCCCTTATGGAAAGACCTGAAAAATTCCATGCTTCGAGCACATTGCTTTGCAATGTTCTTTCCTGGTATTGAGCAACCGCCAGCTGGCATATCCTACCCTCATCCCGGTATTGCAGGAAATTATGGTTGTCTCCTATAGTCAACCGCGGCTGGATCGCCAATGCATCAGCATCGTATCCACCCCACCCGTCGACGACAAATGCATCCATATCATCCGTCTTCAATCCTTCCTGTTCCAGAATATCCGCAATGATGCCCGTATCTTCGATGGCTGTATACCGGGGATTGTTGGCTATTTTCTCCAGC
Source organism: Chitinophagaceae bacterium (assembly GCA_017307755.1). Classification (GTDB taxonomy): domain Bacteria; phylum Bacteroidota; class Bacteroidia; order Chitinophagales; family Chitinophagaceae; genus Puia. The sequence continues at coordinate 76,412 of JAFKGQ010000007.1, forward strand.
TCGACGCAAAACAGGAGCTTGTTGTCATCGACAACGGCTATACTTCCGTCGTGCGTAAGTTTAATACCGCAGATAGTCATATTGTTTTTTTAGATCTTACAATTCGATCACGCTTATTTCTTTCGTGTTATCCGTCTCCGGCCTGTCACCCTCCCGCAACAGATGTGCAAGCTCTTTTATGGTGGGATGGCTGAATATCTGGTATATTTCCAGGTTGCCGGGATAGTCTTTCCGGATACGTTGATGCAGTTGTATCACCTTCATTGAATTTCCTCCAATCTCAAAGAAGTTGTCATGGATGCCGACGTCCCTGTAATCCAGTAATTCCTCCCAAATGCCGGCCAGCTCTCTTTCCAATGTATCACCGGCCTGAACATAGTTCCCGGAACCTCTCAGGGCGGCCGTCGCAGGATCCGGCAACTGCCGTATATCTGTCTTTCCATGTTCGTTCAGTGGCATGGAAGGCAAAGGGATAAACCATGATGGCATCATATAGGCAGGCAGTCGTCTCTCCAGAAAGGATTTTATTTCACCTAATTCCATTGAAGCATTGCTGACAAAATAGGCGGCTAACCGGGAATCTCCTGAAGGATCTTCGTGCGCAACCACTACCGTGCTTTGAATGTCCCTATGGCCTGTCAAGGCATTCTCTACCTCCGCCAGCTCTACCCGGTGACCACTGACCTTCACCTGCCGGTCCATCCGGCCCAGGAAGTCAATGGAACCATCCGGGAGCCATTTCCCCAGATCACCCGTACAATAAAGCCTGCCTTCTCCATAAGGGTTATCGATAAATCTTTCCCGGGTAAGCGCTTCATCATAAAGGTATCCCCGGGCAAGGCCTCCGCCTCCTATGCATATTTCGCCGGCAACACCGACGGGGACGATCTCCCTGTTCTTATCCAGTAAATATACTTCCGTACCGGGTAAAGGTTTTCCAATATTTGCAACGCCCGGCATCCCGGGCGAAGTGATGCAAAACGTGGAATCAACTGTCGCTTCCGTAACCCCATAGACATTGATCAGCCGGCTTCTTTCTCCCAACAGCTCATAATACCGGCGGATAACCTCCCTGCCAAGTCTTTCGCCGCCGGCCAGGGTATAAGCCGGGAATCTGTCTTTATGCCGTATCTCAGGAAGTATATAAGCCAGGTATCCCGGCGTGCAATCCCAGACATCGATCTTCCGCGCTTCAAGCTCCGCCTCAAGAGCCTTGGGATCTCTGTGCACCTCATCTGTCACCATGACCAGGGTTGCCCCATGGAGCAGGGCGGGGAACAGCTGCTTGACAGAAGAGTCAAAGCTGATGGACGCATTCAACAGGACAGACATCGGGCGGGGATGATGATCATATATGAGCCCCCCAAGCCAATCTGATAATTCGACTACAGACCTGTGCTCGATCATTACAGCCTTTGGCATACCGGTCGTACCGGAAGTGTACATGACATAAGCCAGATCGGCAGCCGTATTGCACTGTTGCAGGTTGTCACCAGCCTGCTCCTGTATCTCCCGGCAATCATCCACCGGACATAGTTCGACATCCCACGGTTCTGCCGCACGACCGGTATATTTTTTTTCCGTCAACAACAGCTTCAGACGGCTATGTTTGATCATATACCGCTGCCGCGATGCCGGATAGGACGGATCCACCGGTATATACGAAGCGCCTGATTTCAGGATCCCAAGTATAGTGACGATGAGCCTGTCAGACCTGTCCATCATCACCCCGATGGAGTCATCCGGTCTGACCTGCCGGGAATGCCGCAGAAATCCGGCAATCCTGTTTGCGGCAGTATTGATCTCACTATAGGTCAAAGCTCTTTCATCAAAATACAAAGCTTTCGCGTAAGGAGTTTTCCGGACCTGCTCTTCAAATACACTGACAATGGTCATCTCCGGTGCTTGCCGGTGACGATTCTTCCCGAATCGCAGAAGCCGGGATCGTTCAGCATCCGGGAGATGATCCAGCTTATCCAACGGACTATCCGGATCATGTATAACGGATGACAGGATAGTTTTAAAATGCTGCTGCAATTGCTCCATCCGGTACTGGCTGAATATATCCCTGTTGTATTCCAGCCGCAGACCCAGCCCTTCAGGAAGGTCCTCAAAGGTGACGGTGAGGTCGAATTTACTGATCCCGGAAGGCAGTTTGATCTCCTCTATTTTTATTTTATCCACCTGCAACGCTGCATGCGGCATTCTTTCCTGGTATATGATCATGATATCGAACAAGGGCGACCGGCTGACGTCCCTTTTTATATTCAGTTCGTCAACGAGTTTGTCAAAGGGATAGTCCTGGTGCTCCAGTACAGACAGTACAGTGGATCGTACCTGCTGCAAAAGACCGGCAAAGCTTGCTTTCCCGTCCAGCTTCGTACGGATCGTCAGTGTATTAACATAGAACCCTATCTGTTCTTCAAGATCTGTCTGCCATCTGCCGGATGCAGGCGTCCCTATCAGAATATCCTCCAGCCCCGTATATCGGTACAACAATGCATTCAGAGAGGCTACCAGCAACATGTAAACTGTTGCATTATATCTGGCCGCCAGGGAAGCAAGAGACGACCCTACATCCAAAATTGTATATAGCTCCCCTCCATGATAAGTCTTTACAGCAGGACGGGGCTTGTCGGCAAGAAGATCCATCGGCCGGAGATCGCCGGCCAGTTGCCCTTTCCAAAAAACACTTTGCTGCATGAACCAGGGACTGGTTTCCTGGTCATGACGCCAGGCTGCATAATCTTTATATTGAAAGGAAAGCGGGGTTACTACCACCCTTTCCCCGTTTTCCAGACGCCGGTAATAATCTATCACCTCACGCACGATCACAGCCATGGACCAGCCGTCCGACACGATATGGTGCATGACGACGGCAAAAAAGAACCGGCCCTCCTCAAATTGGACAACTTTGAGCGCAATAAGCGGACCTTTTTGAAGATCGAACTGTTTGCCTGTGAAGCGGGTTGCCTTGACAAGTGCAACATTTTCCGCGTCGCCGGCGATACGACAGTCCTCATAGTCCGGCATCGGCTGATCGGCCGGGTGCGGCCTCTGTCTGATCTCCCCGTTTACAGCAATAAAAGAGGTTCGCAGGATCTCATGCCTTTCAGCCAGCAGACCATACGCCTTGTGAAGCGTATCCATCGACAGAGGCCCTTCGATACGATAAACACCGGTCATGTTATAAGCAATATTGCCCGGATCCATCTGGTCGAGCATCCACACTCGCCGTTGCATATGCGTAGACGCATAATGCTCCTGCTCTTCCACCGCTGTGATCTCTGTAACGGCTGTTTTTCCGGACCGTCCGATAACGATCGCCATCTTCTCGATGGTAGGATGAATAAAGATCTCTTTCAACGCAAGCTTTACGCTAAAAGCCTTGTTTATCCTTGAAAGGACCCTGGCGGCAAGAATAGAATGACCACCCAGGGTAAAAAAATTATCCCTGACACCAACCTTGTCTTTCTCCAACACCTCCTCCCAGATACCCGCCAATGCCATTTCCACCGGATTACGGGGAGAAAGATGAGCAACGGCTCCCACCGGCTCCGCATACTGTAACAATGCTTTCCGGTCGATCTTCCCGTTAGGCGTCAACGGGTAGCTTTCCAATGCTACGGTCCTCGTCGGTATCATATAGGCGGGAAGATAACGTTCCAGATGCTGTACGATCTTTTCATGCGTCCCCGTCCCTGTAAAAAAGGCCATCAGCTGAAGGCCGTTGCCGGGCACAGCAGCCGGTACGACCAGCGATTTCTCTATCCCGCTCAGCTGATCGAGTACAACCTCTATTTCCCGGGGTTCTATCCTGTATCCCCTGATCTTCAGTTGATCGTCCTTTCTCCCCAGGAACTCCAGGTTGCCATCGGGGGACCACCGCCCCCAGTCGCCCGTACAATAGAGTTTCTCACCGGGCACAAAGGGATTATCGACAAATCTTTCCGCAGTGAGCTCCGGCTTGTTAAGATACCCCCCCGTCAACCCATCTCCCGCAATACAGATCTCTCCTTTTACGAATGGGGGCGCAAGCTGTCTTTCCTTGTTCAGGATATATACACGCGTATATTGCACCGGTCTGCCGATGAAGACAGTGCCGGTATTATTGTCAAATTGGTAACAGGTACTGTAGGTGGTATCTTCGGAAGGGCCATACAGGTTACGGAACCTGATCTTCTCCGTATCCATGCGATCCCGGAGCCTGTCAGGTATCGCCTCTCCCGCCATATTGATCGAAACGACATTGGAAAGGTCCGCTTTATCCTTTAACAACCTTTCAACAACACCGGGTACCGTATTGATCAGCACATTCCTGTCTGCGGCCAGGCATTCCTCTATTTGTAATCCCGAATCCAGGATGCGGACAGGCTTTCCAATACTCAGCGGGAACAGCATTTCAAAAACCGACAGATCAAAGCAATAGGAAGTGGGAGCATATAAGATCCCAAGATCATCATCCCTGAATTCCGTTGCAGCCCAGTCCACCAGCGCAGCAACATTCTTATGTGTGACAGGAATACCCTTGGGGCGTCCCGTAGATCCGGAGGTATAGATGATATAGGCGATATCCCCCGGATTATTTTCCTTACGATCCTTTACTCTCGTATCTCCGGCGCCTGGCTCAGACAATTGATCCGGGAACATACAGATGACGGTGTCGTCAAACCGGTGTCTGTACTTCTCTTCCGTCAGTACTATTTTAAGCGCGCAATCATTGACTACGTATTGATTCCGTTCTGCCGGATAAGCCGGATCCAGCGGTACATAGCCCGCGCCCGACCTGAGAATGCCCAGCAGCGCGACCAACATGCTTTCCGAACGATCCATCATCAGTCCTACCAGGTCATTGGCGCCAACACCAAAGACCTCCGCCAAGTGGTCCGCCACCAAGTCGGCTTTCCTGTTGAGATCGCGGTAATTCAGTTCCCGTTCTCCGTAAACAACAGCCCTGCTGTCAGGATGAAGTAAAGCCTGCTCTTCGATAAGGCTGGTAACGGACTTTCTCCAGGTGAACCGGTCTGCCGGTCCTCCCAGCATCTGCAGCCGTTCCTGCTGCGAAAGTATATTCAGACAGGCGACGGGACGCTGTGGGCCGTTCAGGGCCTCCTGAAGTATATTCCTGTAATGGGTAAGCATCCCCCGCACCTTTTCCTGTGTAAAAAGGTCGGTGCAGAATTCCAGCACGAGGTCAAGGCTTTTACCCGTATCAAAAACATAGAGGGTCAGATCGAATTTGCTGGAAGCTGCCGGCATGAATATCCGTTCCGTTTGTAACCCTTCAATACGGGGATCCATCCGGTCACCCAATGAAATATCCTCCATCGCCAGCATGACATCGAACAGAGAAGACCGGCTCAGATCCCGTTCAGGACGGAGTATCTCCACGAGGTTATCGAACGGGAATCGCTGATGACCGAAAGATTCGATGACTACCTGCCGGGTCTTCTCCAGCAGCATGCTGAAAGAATCCATACCCGAGAAAGATATCCTTAAGGGGAGAGTATTGATATAACATCCCACCTGCCCTTCGAGCCCCTGGTCCTCCCTGCCTGTGACAGGAGTACCGATGACCATATCTTCCTGGCCTGTATAATGATATAAAAGGATCTCATAGGCCGCCATCATGACCATGAAGACCGTTGCTCCGCTGCGCCCGGCAAATTGACGAAGCTCATTCGCCAGGGCTGCATCGATGGTCAGATGAAAAGAGTCTCCCCTGGCGCTCCGGACGGAAGGACGGGCAAGATCCGCCGGCAATTCCAATACAGGGATCTCATCCCTGAATACCCGTAGCCAATGATCCCGGTCCGCACTCAATGCATCGCCGGACAGCCTGGCATTCAGATAGTGCGCATAATCTTTATATTGAAAAGGCAACGCTGGTAAAAGATCGCTTTTGCCATTCATAGAAGCATTGTATAGAACAGCCAGTTCATTGATCAGAACAGATAAAGACCAGCCGTCCGAAATAATATGATGCAGGGTAAGGAAGAGTATATAGGAATGGGTTTCGATCTGCAGCAGCTTCGCTCTGAAAAGGGGACCATGCTCCAGGTCAAAGGGCCTTTTTTGTTCCTGCATAGCCAGATCGGCGACCAACGCTCCCGTTCGGCTGTCTTCCCATTCCAATATAGTGGTGAAGTGGTCACAAGAATGGATCCGCTGCTGTAACCTTCCTTCCACCATATGGAAAGTCGTGCGCAGGCTCTCATGGCGGCAGACCAGGGCAGTCAGCGCCTTTTCCAGCACCGGCCTGTCGGGAAAGCCATGCAATCTGAAACAAAGGAAGATATGGTACGCAGATTGTTCTTCTTCCAGCTGTGAAAGGACCCATATACGCTGCTGGGCATGAGAAACATCATAGAAAGGCTGTTCCGGGAGAAGATCGATCTTCTCCTGGCGGCCGCCGGCACGCGATCCGAGGAGGTGTGCCAGTTCAGCCAGAACAGGATAGGAAAAAATATCCTTCAGGCTAAGCTCACGCTGCCAGGTCTGCGATATCCGCTGGATAAGCTGCACAGCTTTGATCGAGTTTCCACCCAGCAGAAAAAAGTTATCCTCCTTATTCCCGACAGGTTTTTCCAGCAACAAAGACCAGATGCTGGCCAGTTGGTCCTCGATCCCGGACAGGGGCTGGACCTCTTTCCCTTCTTCCAGCCCAACCGGGAAGGAATCATAATCTATTTTACCGCTGCCGGTAAGCGGAAAGTCTTCCACCTGGATAAACTTTGCGGGGATCATGTAGTAGGGAAGCATTTTCAACAGCCTCGTACGCAGATCATGTTTATCGATCACCCCCTCCGCCGTGTAATAAGCGTTTACAGTATTTACATTGCCTGGTCCATACACAGGTACGACAGCCGCCTGCCATATCCCGCTCAACCCGGCCAATGCCTTTTCAATCTCGCCCCTTTCCACCCGGTAGCCATTTATCTTTAACTGACCGTCCTTTCTGCCCAGGAACACAATGCTACCGCCCTCACTCCTATAACCTATATCCCCCGTGCGGTAAATCCTTTCCCCTGTGTTAAACGTATTTTCAATGAATTTTCTATGGGTTTCCTCCGGACGGTCCAGGTATCCCATCGCCAGTCCCGTGCCGGAGATACATATTTCGCCGGCAATACCTGTTGGTAAAAGGTTTCCGTATTCATCCAGGATATAGACAGTATGATGACCCACTGCTACCCCGATAGACTCCTCATCGCCGAGGTTGTCGACAGGTTGATAGGTGACACAAACCGTCGTCTCCGTGGGGCCATAGGTGTTAAAAATTTTTGTTTCCCCGATAAGCCTGTCAATATGATGAGCTTTCAGGCGATCGCCTCCACTGATCAATACCCTCAGATCCTTTAAACGTTCAGGATATTTGTTCAATTCAGCTATTACAGGAGGAGTCGTAGAGAGTATGGTCGCGCCTTTGTGTTCCACAAGGTCCAGGAGCTTTGGAATATCTTTTCCACCCTCCGGTGCGATCAACAGCACTCCTCCGGCACTCAGAATGGGGAAAATTTCTTCTACAGAAACATCGAATGCAGGAGAGGACTGCTGGATCACTTTGTCGCTGGAGGACAACGAAAAATAACGTGAAAAACAACGGACATAATTGGCAACGGAAGCATGGCTGATCATAACCCCTTTGGGCACGCCTGTCGAGCCGGAAGTATACATGATATAAGCCAGGTCTCCCGCATCTGCTACTGGTTTATCCCACGTGTCGGATCCTCGTCCTTCCCACTCCGTGCTCCGTTCCCAATCGACTATATCGGATACACCCGGCGGTATCAGCTCCAGGCTTTTGCCCTCCGAGATAACGACATCGGGCGAAGCGTCATCGAGCATAAACGCAATCCTTGCAGCAGGATAATCCGGATCAAGCGGTATATAGGTGCCGCCGGCTTTCCAGGCAGCCAGCATGCTGATAACCAGTCTTTCTGATCTGTGCACCAGGATGGCGATACGCATGCCGGGCTGTCCATGCTTCTTTTGTAACAGGTACGCAGCCAGATCATCTGCAGCGCGACCAAGCTGCCTGTAAGTAAAAGACCTTCCCTCTGTCGACAAGGCAATACGATCGGGAAGATCCGTCACAGTACGATCAAACAGGTGCATAAATAATTCCGCGGGTCCTTCCTCAGGCCATACACGACCCGGGTCCTTCAGTAATCCCTCCCTTTCTGCAGGCGATAAAATATCATATCGATACAGCGGGCATTCCGGCTCCTCACTGACACGGTGTACAAGCTGCTCAAAATGTGCGGCCATTCTGGTGATCTGCTGCTCCCCGAACAGACCGGTATTATACCGGATCTTTAGCGTTGTATCACCCTTAAAAGCATTTAGTTCGAATAGCAGTTTTCCGATGCTGGTGCCATTATCTACTTCTTCTATATCCCTCAGACAGGATGCCCCGGACAGGGAAGCGCGCTGATGGTCATCAAAATTCTGCAATACGAACATGATGTCGAATAAGGACGAATGGTGGATATTATCTCCTGCACCAAGCTTTCTGATCAGTTCCTCCATTGGATAATCCTTATGCTCATATGCTTCCAGAACAGTAGTTTTTGTTGCCTGAAGAAGCTCCGAAAAGGACATGTCCGGCAAAAGGCCTGTTCGCAAAGGCAGGATGTTCAAAAAGTAGCCTATCTGTCTTTCAAGGTCTTTATGATTTCTTCCGGCAAGCGGTGTGGCAATGACAATATCCGTGTGGCCGGTGTATTTGAACAGCAGCAATTTCAGTATGGCAAGATAGACAGTGAATTCGGTAACACCATAGTGTCTGGCAAGAGAAGAAACTTCAAGTGTAAGTTGCTCAGGACAACGGAAATACAATGTTTTGCCAATGTTAACCCTCGAAGGGATCTCGCTATGGACAGAAATGCCGGACGAAGGCGTCGCCCCCTGCAAATGGTCATACCAGTATGACGCATGCTCTTTCATAACGGGAGAAGGTACCTGCTCATATTGCCAGGCGGCATAATCCTTATAGGTCACCGTTAAAGCGGGCAATGCAATATCATCCCCCTTAGAATAAGCTGCCATCCTTTCATTCAACTCCTGCCAGATCAGGTTCATCGACCATCCATCGGTGATGATATGGTGAATAGTGAATCCGACGCGAAATTCAGCATGGGCAGTCCTTATTATTTTTACCCGGAACAGCGGCCCCTTCTCCAGGTCAAAGCCGGTGGTTGCATCCTGCCGGATCAGCTCCTCCCACGAAGGGCTTTCGGGAGCAGTCCTCATGTCAAGACTGATAACTGGCAGCTCTTCCCGGCGAAAGTCCCTAAACTTTATATAAGGCTCCCCTTCCATGCGGATAAAGACCGATCTCAAACTTTCATGTCTTTTAACAAGGCTGGCAAGCGCTTCGGTAAAATGCAGGTCAGCTCCCTCCCCCTTTAAACAAAAACTCCAGGCCAGGTTATAAGCAGTTTCATTCTCCTCCAGTTGATGCAGCACCCATAATCTTCTTTGTTGCAAAGAAACCCGGTAAGCCGGCTGTTCGGCCAGGGAGGGAATTACTTCATAGGCGGCCTGGCGGGCATGCGAGAGAAATTCCGTTATCTCCCGGATACTGGGATGGGTCAGCAAGTCCCGCAACGAAACCCCGACTCCCCAAATATTTCGTATGCGGTTGACGATGCTGGTAGCCTGTAAAGAATTACCTCCTGCTTCAAAAAAATTATCCAACAATCCAAGATCATCCACTTTTAATACTTCCAGCCACAGCTCCTTCATCCTTCTTTCGGAGGTGCTGGCGGGCAATATATTCTCCGCTGACTGCCAGTCTTCGTGCTCGCCGGGTTCCGGAAGGGCCCGGATGTCCAGCTTCCCATTGGAAGTAATAGGGAAAGAAGCCATCATCACAAAACTGGCAGGGATCATATAGGATGGCAGTGATCCTGCAAGGAAAGACTGCAGATCGCCGGTGTCGATACGATCCCGGCAAACCAGGTAGGCAGTCAGACGAGGCCGTTTGCCTGCGATCCTGACAAGGGCATTTGTCACCCCTTCATATAGAAATAATCTTTTTTCAATCTCTCCGCCTTCTATTCTGTAACCCCGCCATTTCATCTGTTTGTCCTTCCTGCCCGACAATTTGATATTTCCATCGGGCAGCCAGCGGCCGTAATCTCCTGTCCTGTACATCGGGGCGCCGGGCAGGAAAGGACTTTCAATAAACACGTCCCTCTCCATGAGCGCGTTTACATATCCCTTCGCCAGACCCATACCGGAAATACATATCTCCCCTTCCATTCCGACAGGAACAGGTTGCATTTGCCTGTCCAGGATATCAATACGGTGATCAGGGAGAGGTTTTCCGATCACCCCCATGTCGCTTATATCCCTTATCTTATGATAAGTAACGCAGATAGTGGTTTCTGTCGGGCCATAGGTATTGTATATATCCATATGTGGGAACAGCCTGTCGATGTTTCCGGGGTTAAGGCTGTCTCCGCCGTTGATAAGGATCCTGAGGCTTTCCAGCCCTTCATACCCGGCAGCATTGATCCCGTCAATGACCAGGGGGGTCGCGCTTATGACGGTGACTTTCTCCTTCTTTATGATCTCAACCAGCTTTTCTATATCACGCCCCCCTTCTACCGATATGATCAGGCAGGCGCCGGCGCAAAGGGTGGAAAAGATCTCTTCCAGTGAAATATCGAAAGATAAAGACGCCTGCTGCAATACATTATCCTTTGGATCCAGGCAGAAGTATTCGGTAAATGTCCGGATATAACCTGCAATGCTTTTATGTTGCAATATCACACCCTTGGGATAGCCTTCGGATCCGGAGGTGTAAAGGATATATGCCGGCGCCTCACCGTCAATGTCCGGCGCAGAGTTGGTATTACAATAAGCCGGCAATATGTCTGCAAGGTCACTGGTGAATACCACCGGGTAAGGTAAAATATCATGGCCTTTCCAGGACGCCGGGTCTGAGAGCACCAGCCGGCAACCGCATTCGTCCAGCATGAACCGGATCCTGTCTGTTGGGTATTCCGGATCGATGGGAACACAGGTGGCGCCTGCCTTCAAAATAGCCAATGATCCGATGATGGCATCTGCCGAACGCTGTTTTAGTAGACCGATCCTGTCTCCAGGCAGGATCGCCTTACTTTTTACCAGGTAGTCTGCCAGTTGATTGGCCTCAGTGTTTAATTGCTCATAAGACAAAGACTGGTAGTCGCATACAACAGCGGTGGCGCCGGGCTGATCGCTGACCTTCCTTTCAAAGACCTGCAGGATATTGTTGAATGAGGATACACGTGATATCCCAGATTGAAACCTTGCAAGTTCTTGTTTTTCCGATACCGGCAGGATATCCAAAGAAGATATACGTTGATGGGGCTTCTCCGTTATTGATTCCAGCAGACGGAAAAGATGCCCTGCCATGCGCTCTATATAAATGGTATCGAACAGGTCCGTATTATATTTCAGGTGGAGAACAAGCGTTTCCTTCCTATAAAGGAATTCAAATTCGAGGTCTACCATACTTGACACGGAAGGAAGCTCTACAACGCTGACACGAAGCCCTTCATCCAGCTTTTCAAATCCGGACAGGAGATCCCAGTCCCTGAAGAGTAAGAGCACATCGAATAATGGGGTCCTGCTGAACTCTTTTCGAAGCCCCAGGTCGATGATCATCTTGTCAAAAGGATAGTCCTGGTGCTCCAGGGAATCCAACAGGTTCTTTGATTCCCTCCCCAGCACAGAAAGAAAATCGTCTTCTGCCGTTAGGGGGGTCCGCAACGGTAACGTATTGATACAGCACCCTAACAGGTCTTCCCAATCGTGATGGGTCCTCCCTGCAGCGTCGGTTCCGATGACGATATCAGTCTGGCCGGTGCAGCGATATAAAAGAATGCGCAATGCAGCTGCCAGTGTGGTAAATAAAGTAGTATTGTTTTCTCCGGCCAGCCTCTTCAGCGACTCCTGCAATGGGGAGGGTAATGACCGGGAGATAGAGGCCCCCTTGAATGTTTGTAAGGTATTCCTCGGTCTGGAAAAAGGAAGGTCAAGTACCGCCGGTGGATCCGAAAGGGTTTGCATCCAGTATTCCCTATTCCTTTGCCCGGCTGCTGTGTGCAGATCCCGCTGCCTTGCTGCCACATAGTCCCTGAATTGCAGCTTAGGGGCAGGCAGCATAACAGACGATCCTTTTTTAATCCCCTGATAAACATCTATGATCTTCCTGACCAGGAGGTCTGTTGACCAGCCATCGGCAATGATATGATGAATGGTAAAAACAAAAAGATATTTTATTTCATCCAGATGGAAAAGAGTGCACCTGATCAGCGCCCCCCGAGAAAGATCAAAAGGCTGACTGCTTTCATCAACGGCCACCGATAAAAACCTGTCAGCCGACATGTTCTGATCTCTCATATCCTTATAATGAAGGACACCGGCTCTCTCTGTCATACCTGGGCTGATCTTCTGTCGAAGATCCCCTTCGATCTCCAAAAAGCTGGTTTGGAATATCTCGAGATCCCCCATGACCAACTGAAAAGTTTTGACAAATGATGGCAGATCGAGCTCCCCTTCCATGATCAGGGCGCCTGCAAGGTTAAATGCCGTTCCTTTTTCCTGGAGCTGGGAGAGCAGCCAGAATCGTTTTTGAATATCGCTGACAGGGTAATGTTCCTGTTCTTCGATGACCGAAAGGCTGGTAACAGCGGGCTGTTGAGACTGACGAACGCGGGCAGCGATCTTCTCAAAACTGTTATGGGAGAATATGTCGCTGACGTGCAGGTTGACCCCTGTCCTTTGACGGACATGGTTAACAAATTGCATAGCCTGAAGACTCGTCATGCCGGCATCAAAAAAACTTTTGTCCGCAGCGATGGCTTCTCTCCCAAGTACTTTTTCCCAAATAAGAGGGAGTTGATCCGTCAGTGCCTGGTCGATCCTGTCACAAATTACTTTATAACCCCCGCTCACATATTTCTCCGTCAGGGCGAAATGCCTGACCTTGCCGCTGGTGGTCTTGGGTATCCTGGGAACGGGTATGACCGCCAGCGGGATCAGACCCGTTTTCTGGACCAGGACAGCCCTGATTGTCTTTGCATAATTAATAAATTTTTCCACTGGCTCCTTGAAAAGGACAAAAACAAGCAGCGCTTCACTTTCCACTTCTTTCGTCCTTACACCGGTGACAACTACCTTACCCAGGTCGAACCTTTCCAAAGAAGCACTGATCAACTGTTCAATATCGTGCGGATAGTAGTTTTTTCCATTGATAATGATCAGGTTTTTTGCCCTTCCGGTGATCGTTAATCTGCCATTTGCCAAAAAGCCGAGATCCCCGGTCCTGAGCCATCCATCGTCTGAGAACAGGCTTTGATTAGCCCTCTCATTATTATAATAGCCGGAAGTAACATTCCCGCCTCTTATCTGTATATGGCCGATATGTTTTTCATCGTACACTTCATCCGCCGGCCCGCAGATCCTTACTTCACAATGATCCACCGGAAATCCTGTCTCAACAAGATCTATTGCATCCTCTGCGTGTACTTCTTTGATCCTCTCACCTATATTCAGATGTTCCCGGGATAAGGAATACTTCGTCATTGATTCCCCGACAAGCGGCAGCGTGACGGCAACGGAGGCTTCCGCCAGCCCGTAACCCGGGAAAATGACCTCTCTTTTTAGTCCAAAGGCGGATAGGTTAAGAAGGAATTTTTCGCATAATGTATAAGAAATAGGTTCTGCCCCGTTATAGATTATCCGCACCGAAGAAAGGTCCCAATGACAGTTGGAATGATCTGTACCGGCCGACATAAAATAATGGTATCCGAAATTGGGGGAATACAGCTGTGTGATCCGGTACTTGTCTGTCATATCCATCCACAGGCGGGGATTACGGATAAACAGGGAAGTAGGCATTATATATTGATTTGCCCCGGCAAATGTATTTGCCAGATGGAAGCAGACCAACCCCATGTCATGAGAGAGGGGCATCCAGCTTAAAGAATGGTCCTTTTCCGTCGTCAGGGATCGCATGACTATCGCACGGGCATTGGTCACCGCATTGTGATGGGTAAGCGTGACGCCTTTCGGCTCTCCGGTAGACCCGGAAGAAAATTGAATATATGCCAGGGAGTCCGGCGACGATTCAATGAGTATGCCTCGTTCATCTCCCGGAGTGGTGAAACCATTGATATCCAGAACCCGGCTCCTGTCGAAAGATCCGTCGCTCCGGACACTTTCCCATTTTTCATAATAAGACGGCTCCGCCAATAGGTATGGATGGCGCAATTGTCTCCAGACAGCGGTCAGCTTTTGCAGATGATCCTCCTGTGTGGAAGCAGGCAGGGGAACAGGGATAAACCCTCCGAATAGACAAGCCCAGAAAAGGACCAGGAAATCCAGGTTGTTCTCCGTGAGAAGGATCACCTCGTCTCCTTGCCTGATACCAAGGGCTTGCAGACGGGCGAGCGTACAAACAGACCTATGATACAGATCCTTATAGGATAGGAATTCCTGGCGATCCCTGGAATAAATAAAAAATATGCCGGAAGCCGGATTATCCCTGAGGCTGGCAAGGATTGAAGTGATCAGGGCCATATTATTTCAACAACTCTTTTGTTTGTCACAAACGTCGTGCGGGCAACAGTCTCTGTTGTAGTTTCCAGATGATATTTCGATTGCATCTTATCATCTACGACAAGGTGGGAACGTTTGCATGGAGCCGGTCTTTGAATAGTGACCCTCTTCGTTCCGGTAGTATCCAGTTTGTCCTGACGGAGAACTACCCATTTATCCTTTTTGTGAAAAAGGGTAAGCGCTCTTTCTTCATCGCTCAGGCTGATATTGAGGGTATCGCTCTTCGATATAAGCCGGGAAGTCCTGCCGGACCGGCTGCCCGGATGATCCATCAATTGCAGGATCCGGGCGGCATCCGGAACCCCATATCCTTCAAAATTATTGCCATATGGATATAGATGACCTGATCTTTTTAAGATCTCCTTGATCCGGGCATTCGATAGATGCGGGTCCTTTTGAAGCATGCAAGCCACCATTCCGGTGATGGCAGGCGCGGAAAAGGATGTCCCTCCCGTATAATTCATACAGCTGAGATCCGGCTTCAGATAAGGCAGGAAATCCGGCCCCTCGGAGCTAAATTCCTTTTTTTCTTTTTTTTCATCGGTCGCCCCCACCGTTATTACGTCTTTTGCATCGGCAGGAGCAGAAAGTATCTTCCAGTCATTGTCGCCATCATTGCCCGCCGCCACGACGATGATCATATTATACTTGGATATTGCTTCTTCAACGGCTGTTGAAGCAAGGGCTGTTCTGCCATTCATATTCGCGGGAATATAGTTCTCTGCGGGGTTGTCGAAGCCATAGGCATAACCCAGCGAAATATTCACCAGCCGGACACCTTTCGACCTGAGCCAGGCCAGCGCCTGTCTGAGATATTCCTGCTCACCTGCATATTCCTTCGTCCCGTCATCCGTTCTTGCAAGGAAATACTCTGCATCCGTTGCCAGGCCATACCTGTTTTGCCCGGGAACAATACCACCTATGAGACTCCACACCTGCGTACCATGCCAATCGAGGTCGGAATGGCTCAGGAACAACTGTTTCCCATCAGGATAAATATAGTCTTTCGTAGAAAGGGACAGTCCCTCCGGCGGAAAAAACCGGGAAAGGCTGGCATTGCTGTCCGCCTTGTAGAATCCGGCGTCGATGATACCGACCTTGACGCCCTTGCCCGTCAGTCCTGCCCGTAGAAAAGTACCCGCGTTCATTTGCGTCAAAGACACAGGCAATATGATCTCATCAGACACTGACTGACCGGCAGCAATAGGCATCTGGTTCGTAAATGCGAACCAGACCAGCAACGCTGTCAGACAACGCCGGGTCACAAGGGAAAGATCAGTGTATCTCATTCAGCTCTTTATTGCATTCAGGTTTATATTGTTTTTCCCATTCTTCCCTCACTGCCGCTCTTTCCTCTTCCGATGTCCCGGGCATCATTTTAAATACCAGTTCCTTTGTCTTGATGGACAGCATGAATTCCCTGAAACATTCGTTGGCAGCGGACTGCGACCGGTCAAAATGCATCCTGACCGATTGCCTCAGGTTCTCCGTAGCATCGATGTACCTGGGATTGGCGGGCTTGCCGTTGACCCTGCCGCAAACAGCATAGACCGCAGGCGATTCCGGCAGCATATCGAGATTATCCTTCCCGTCCAGGTTATTGTCTTTCTGAAAAAGGACTAACCTGTTTAGTCCTTCCTTTTCTTCGATGGCGATATAATTATGTTCCATGGTTGAATTATTTTATTCCTGGGGAACTTTTTCGTTGATCGTTTTTTCCTCCGGGCTAAAGGTCACCCGGTACTTCAATTTTGACAGCTTTTGTTCCGCATTGGTACGGAAACTGAAATCTTTATCATCGCGAAATGCTTCCCAGACCCGGTCGGACGGAATGTCGGCTGCCGGGGTCAGAAAAAATATACCGGCGCTCAGCCTGGTCAGCAGGTTTTCGTAAGGAAGTTCCCAGTCGGTGATAAGCCCCTCCGCCTTGATATGATCCAGCTTTTTTTTCATGTCGATGATCTCCGGTACATGCATTGTATTATGATTTTATGATTAAGGAATAGCATCTGTCAATATCTTGTTGATAAACCTTACCCCCTTTTCCACGTTCTCCTGCTCTGCACAACGCTGCTGCATCCGTCTGACAGCGTTGGAATAGGAAGGGTCATCTATGACCCGGTCGATCATATCCCCCATTGACCGGGCATCCGCCCTGTAAATATTCCCTTTCAGACCGAGATGGTGATATACTACCCGTGCCGCATTTCCAGGCTGATCCACAGCCAAAGGGAATACGATCATCGGGACCCCCAGGAACAGGCTTTCCCTGACAGATCCCAATCCGCCGTGTGTAATAAAAAGATCCGACCTGGACAATACATTCAATTGAGGCGACCAGTGCAGAATGGCAATGTTCTTATTGGCCGAGGTGTCTGGTATCAGACGCTGGTATTCCTCCCGGATATGCAGGATCAATTGTAAATGCTCCCTTTCTTCCACAGCCTTTATCACGGCATTGAAGAAACCGGCGATATATTTCTCCTTTACATATTTATGTGTACCGAGCGAACAATAAACAAGTTTCTTGCCCGGAGCCCGACGAAGGGGAAGGGGTCTTTTGTCCATCCGCTCCTTGTCCACCGCAACACCTATAAAACAATCCGTTTCCGAGGTCCGGACGCTTGGCAAGTTAAAGTCCGGTATCATGGCTATGATGTTGGGAACTTTTATTTTGTATCCATATTCCCCCCATTCGAAATCCCAGCCATACCTTTTTCTATAATGAATTAATTTTAGGCGCTTGCTCAGGTGCGTAGTCCAGTCGTTTGCATACAGCTTTACCCATTCAAAAAAATTCTCCATCGCAGCGATCCATCGGATAGAAGAATTATTGACCCGGTGAGAAGTTACCGGAGGATATTTCAGATTGTATGAAGTGGAAAGATTGCTTCCAAATCCGACAACAGGGATCTTATGTTTATGAAAAGGAATGGAGAATTCCAGCAGCCTGATATTGTCGATAATGACCAGATCAGGCTTGTTGACTGTCAGCCATTTCTCCATAAAATCGCAAAAAACCTGGTTGAGCTGCTTGTCGGTGGCTACAAAACTGCCATTCTCCGCCACGAACTGATCATCATCTATAGAAAGGTGCTCGAGGTCCTGCAGCAGGACCATCGATTCAAAAAACCTGAAGCCGACATATATTACTTTGAAATCAGCAGCTACAAGCTGCTTGGCGAGCTTAAAGCTGGCAAAATAAGGACTGCCTTCGGAATTCATGCAAAACAGGATCAGCTTCATATTCGGATTTTACAAAAATTAATACCCGGTTTCAATGGACCTGTTGTAGTCAAAATTGAAAAAAACCTTCCCCCTGCCCCACCCGGCCGGGTTGACAGAATTATTTTGCTCATCATTCTCCATGTATTTGATGCGATTGATGCACTCGCTATAGCCTTTTATAGCCAGCGTATACCACTCGGTGTCTTTGCTGACCTTGCTCAGTACCATACTTTCGTCTTCAACAACAGCGACAATCAGCTCTTCCGATTCTTTCCTGAAAAATATTGAATCATCAGATATCAGTTGGTAACCATCCGCTGTCCCAATATAGGTCCCGGTTTTATAACCGTCCTTTTCAACATACCAGCCCCCGAATGTGAATTCAAAATCAGTTTCAAGCGACTTTTGGAATTTATAAACGAACTGAAAAAAGGTATTGTCCTTCAGGAAGTACAAAACCTTCGTTTCTTCTTCATTCATATAGCTGTCAGCGTCCAGATAAATAGCCTCCAGGTTATGTATCATGTGAAAGTTCTTTATACGCTCAAAGGCGGAATGCCCGATAAATTTCATAAAACCCGCGCCTTCAAGAGGAACAGGTATCCCTCCTGCCTTTTGAAGACGGACGACCAGGTCCCGATCTTCCATACCATAGTCTATAAAGGATTCATCATATCCACGCACACTGGCCAGCAAGTCCCTGTGAAAGCTCAGCTTTCCGCAAGTGTCGGAATACATCACATTTTTTCGAAAAAAAGCGGATACAATTGCGTTCTTTCCTTTTTCGGCAAAAATAGAATTGATCCAGTGAGCATACCCGGCGCCTGCATAGTTATCTCCGTCCATCATGCAGAGGATATCTCCCGATGATAACATAGTTACCATATTCCTGGAATGTGACAGCTGGAAATAGACAGGTTCAGTCGTTCTGTAATATTTTAGTATACCGGCATCGATATAGGTCATCATATTTGAGCGTACCCATTCTTCAAGTCCGTCCGATGAATTATAATCCAATAACACAAATTCAATATCCGGATAGTTGATATTCTCGGCAATATTGGCAGGGAGTGTCTCACGGATATGATGCAGCCTGTTCATGGAGACAGTACAAACCGAGATCTTGTTTATAGACATAGACATTTTTTTCTTAAATGCTATACAGCCATCAGGCTTTCAACAGGCAAGGTCACAAGGATAGATCGTTGCAGCAGCTCCACCCTGACCAGTAGTTTATGTTTATTGTTGATCTGGACCACTTCACATTCAAGCCCTGTCAGCGACCCCTGGCTGATCACCAGACGCCGGCCCGGCTGAA
The DNA here is from genome assembly GCA_017307755.1 of Chitinophagaceae bacterium. Lineage (GTDB taxonomy): Bacteria > Bacteroidota > Bacteroidia > Chitinophagales > Chitinophagaceae > Puia. The sequence continues at coordinate 95,577 of JAFKGQ010000007.1, forward strand.
ACCGCAGCTCGGAAACTTCCAGCTCTTTTGCATTTTCCGAAACCAGCTTTATGCTGTCTACAATATTATCGCCGACCCGGGCTATCTTCTTTCCATCCCTTACATAATACAAAGCCCCTTCCGCCTCCATTCCTTCATAGTAGTTCCTCACATCATTGATATATATGAACACGTAAGAGGGGAACAAAGGCTCATCGATATATTTTTTCCTGTCATGCCAGGTCCTCAGCACTTTCCTTGTGGGAAGGAATGAATTGATATTCTTCCCGGCAAGATGATGGTATACTTTCTTCTCATGGCGAGGCCTGGTATATATTAAATACCATCCGTCTTTGAATTCATTCATGAAGCTATCGTTTTGCTTTTATGACCCGAAATGACAGAGCTATCGCTACAGTATGTAACATATCTGCCCTCAAAAAAAATGAAGCCGTTAAAGTTTATTGGAAATATTCCGGTTAAATACCGGAATGGGAAATCAATTTAGGATCAAAATTCGGAATAGTGTTTAGTAGTAACGCCAATTGTTATTTCGGTTTTTACGCAAATCTGCCAAGATATTGCAGTTCTGTATGACGACTACTGATGAGCCTGGCTCGTTGTCCTGGAAGCAAAAGGGCCGACTCGTATGATCTTCCTGCTGATGGCATACTTCAGGAGTCCAACGGTCGACTTGACAGCGATCTTTTCCTTCAGGTCCTGTCTTATTTTTTCGATGGACCTTATTCCCAGGAACAGTTCTTCGGCAATTTCCTTGTTGCTCTTCTCCTCCCATATTAATTGGAGTATCTTCTTTTCCCGTTCATTCAGGTTGACGGTGAGCCGCTCATTGTCGGCCTTTGTATTGATATTGTGCTCCCGGCTCCTGTACAGGGCTTCCGTGATCAGCCTGTTACGGTAGAGCCTGTTCTCCGATACAGCCTTGATTGCCTGCAGCAGATCTTCCGGTTCGTCCCCTTTGGATACATAGCCATGGATCCCTGTGTCGAGCAGATCGCTGATAAGGTCCATATCCGTGGACATGGATAATATCAGGATCCTGATATCGGGATGCTCACTCCTGACGAGTTTCAATGCTTCATTTTCGTTGAGTTCCGGCATGAAAAGGTCCATCAACAGAACGTCTACAGGAACACTTTTTAATTTATTAAGGAGGTCAAAAATGTCCGAAGCCTGGACAACAACATTCATATTGTGTTGCTCGGAGAGGAAATTTTTCAGTGTCTTTCTGAAAAGGGCATGGTCATCGACAATCGCGAGGTTGATAGGTCTCGATAGCATAAGGTTGTAGTTATAAGGTCGCACACTTTTCCTGTGCTAAATAAAATCTCAATCCGTGTATCGCATACACAATGCCAGATTTATTTCAGCATTTTGATCATCTAATCTTTGCCTTTCTATTTGATGGTTAAACCAGGGACGGAAAATCGATGTAAAACGTAGGGGTAATTTGCTTAGGTAGAGTGTGGCCTCATTTGACTAAACTAATGTACAATAAAATAAATAAGAAAAAAAATGTTTAGTCTTTAAAAGAATGTTATTTGAAGTTACTTAAACGGTTTCGTAGACTTAAATCTACAAGCATGTTATCAAGGCTTATGCTTATAATTCATCCGCAGTAAAAGCAAATGGAAGCAGAAGACCTGACTGTAGAAAAATATACACAGGTCCTTTTTCACCGCCCAGGAGCAGTCGTATAGGTTTTCCCGTACGCTGCTCGAATTCTTGCAGAGACTGCCTGCAAATGCCGCAGGGTGAGATAGGATTGTCGCTAGAGCCGATCTCGTTATGATAGCTGACAGCCAGTGTATCGATGGGAACACCTGGATATAAAGATGATGCGGCAGACATCAATACCCTCTCAGCGCATATGCCAGCAGGGAAAGAAGCATTCTCCTGGTTCGTACCGGTGACCACCTGACCATTGTCGAGTTTGGCCGCAGCACCTACGCGGAACCGTGAGTAAGGGGCATATGCCTGCACTGTAACTTCTTTAGCTTTATTTAGCAGGGCTGCATCGGCCGGATCCAGCTCATCCGCCGAATCGTATACTTCGTAGAAAAATTGATGGACTTCTTTCTTCATTTTTATATGCAATCGGTATACTTATCCCAAAAAGATAATCCGGACTATTTGATCTTCTTGAACAGCCTGTTCCAGCGCACCCCTTTATTCCAACTCATCCAGATAAGCCAGGCCTCCCCTACCACATGATCTTCAGGAACAAAACCCCAGTACCGTGAATCCTGCGATCCATGGCGGTTGTCCCCCATCATCCAGTAATAATTCATCTTGAACGTGTATTGGGTTGCTGGCTGATCGTTGAGATAGATCTTCCCGTCCTTTATCTCCAGTTTATTTCCTTCGTACACCCGGATGGCCCGCTCGTAGACCGTATAATTCTCCAGCGTAAGATTCATCGTAGCTCCCTTCGAAGGTATCCAGATAGGTCCGTAATTATCCCGGCTCCAGACATGGATATGATCGTAAGGGTAAACATCGTGATTGCTGTCGATGAGAGGTATAATGCTTTTAGCCAGACCATTCTTTAACATTTTCTCATGCGCGCTCCAGGTCAGCAGCATTTCATACTGATTGGGAGTACCCGTACTGCGGACATCCTCGCCATTGGTCATATCCAGATTATACTCCTCCTTCATTACCGTCTCGTCCAATGGCTGACCCTTGGTTTCCACCGTATAGTTGGTCTGCGATTCAGGTGGAAAGATCTGCGCCTGGCCATTGATATACACCACCTGATCCTTTATCTGCAGCGTATCTCCCGCAATGGCGGTACAACGCTTGATATAATTCTCCTGCTTGTCCACGGGACGGATCACCAGAGGATAGTCATCGGGTTTGCTCAGGATCACCTGCCTGCCGGAATCCATGTTCCCCCGGCCCAGTTCGCGGGCCACGTCATAATAAGGCCGTTGTGATTGGAACTCCGGTAGGTTGATCACCGTATCCCCCGCAGGGAAATTGAACACCACCACATCCCCTCTTTTCACCGGGCTGGCAAACCAACGGGTATAAGGGACTTTGATCCACTCCACATAGGAATTGCCATTGGTGATGGGCATGGTATTGTGCACAAAGGGAATGGACAGGGGCGTATTTGGTATACGGGGGCCGTAACTGAACTTGCTTACAAAAAGAAAGTCATTGATAAGCAGCGTCTTTTCCATAGAACCCGTGGGAATGGTGTAAGCTTCAAATACAAAGGTCCGGATAAGTGTAGCTGCTACTATGGCAAATACGCCGGCATCCACCCACTCCCTGGCCGTACCTTTTTTATGTTTTTTCACGGGACCAGACCCCATGAACTTATCCTTGGGATTGAACCCTATATAAGGGAAATAGAACACAGGCAGAAGAGCCGCCAGCGCATGTTCATAAAAATGGAACTTGCCAAAGGTCTTGACAAACTCCACAAAGATCCCCATGGAGATAAACCAGCCGACTACGGGTATCAATTGCCAGAAAACCCAATGCTTTGGTCTTTCCGCCAACTCCAGCATAACCCAGGTATTATAAAAAGGAACGAACGCTTTCCAGCCCGGTGCGCCCGCTTTTTCAAACATTTTATACAATCCGACGGAGGGTAATAAGAGGAGAAGTAACTGAATAACCACTAAGACCAGCAACTGATGAGTCGACATTCCTTTGTATTTTTATGATTCCGGGTGGACAATTTTTTTGATCCCGGCAAAAATATAATAATAATCGTCCCCCCAAAACATTGACCCAGAAAGTTTTGCTAAAACATTTGGGGGGAATGACCTTATGAGTCGCCAAAATCATATAAATATTACACTAATTCCTTAGTTTCCACCCATGAACGCTTTTACCATACGGGATATCGAAAATCTTTGCGGTATCAAGGCCCATACCCTGCGTATCTGGGAACAACGCTATCAGCTGCTGTGCCCAAAACGCAAGGCCAGCAACCACCGTATTTATGACAACAACGACCTGAAATGTCTGCTCCGGATCTCTTTCCTTTATCATCACGGCCATAAAATATCCACCCTTGCCCGGCTGAACGAAAAAGAGATCTCCCGGCTGATACTCTCTCTGACCCGGGAAGGCGATTCCGCGGAAATATTTGTCAACCAGCTGACGGAGGCCGCCATCGATTTTGACCAGGAAATGTTCGACAGGATCCTTCACAATGTCATCCTGCACATGGGTTTTGAAAAGACCATCACCCAGGTAGCCTATCCCTTCCTGGAAAAAATCGGCTTGCTTTGGCTCACGGGAAATGTAGTCCCTGCTCAGGAGCATTTTGCAACTGCATTGATAACCAAAAAGATACATGTAGCCATTAATGGCCTGACCGACCCGCCCCTCTCAAAGGAACAGCCCCAAAAGATCATTTTGCTGTATACTCCCAAAGGGGAATATCATGAGATACCGCTGCTGTATATGCGCTATTTGATGAAGAAGAACGGGGTATTCACCGTCTATTTCGGGAAAGATACGGGTCTGGGAGAGTTGGAATACTACTGCCGCCAAAAACCGGTGACCCACCTCTATTTCCACCTTGTAACCCACCTGCTCCGTTGTGAACCGGAGGAGTACATAAAAAAGATCGCCGGGGCCTTTCCTGACAAACACATTGTCGTATCAGGCTGGTTGGGTGATAACCTGCGCAACGTGCCGCCACAGGTACGGGTGCTAAAAGGCCTGGAGGAAATGCAGTTTTTTGCCATGGGGAAATAATAGCCAAAAGCTACTATTTCTTGGGAAGGACATAGCTCTCCACATCATCCTTATCGATGGTCTTGCCGGATAGGATGATCAGCCGCTCCACTACATTCCGCAGCTCCCGGATATTGCCCGTCCAATTATGTTTTTGCAGTGCTTTTATCGCCTCTTCCTCGATAGCCTTTTTGGCGATGCCATAGTCAGCACAGATATCCGCCAGGAACTTGTCCACCAGCAGAGGAATATCATCCTTCCGCTCGTTGAGGGAAGGTACATGGATGATGATGACGCTCAGGCGGTGATAGAGGTCCAGCCGGAAGTTCTTCTCGTCCACTTCTTTCAAAAGGTCTTTATTGGTAGCAGCGATCACCCGCACATCCACATTGATATCCTTGTCCCCTCCCACCCGGGTGATCTTGCCTTCCTGCAACGCCCTCAAAACCTTTGCCTGAGCGGTAAGACTCATATCCCCTATCTCATCCAGGAAAAGGGTCCCTCCATTGGCCTGCTCGAACTTCCCGATCCGCTGCTTGACGGCAGAAGTAAAAGATCCTTTCTCATGCCCGAACAGCTCGCTTTCTATCAGTTCGCTGGGTATGGCGGCGCAATTCACTTCTATCAGCGGTCCGCCTGCCCGGTTGCTTTTTTCATGGACCCAACGCGCCACCAGTTCCTTACCCACCCCATTCTCCCCAGTCACCAGTATCCTGGCCTCCGTAGGCGCCACCTTTTCGATGGTTTCCTTGATTTTCTGTATGGGCGTGGATGAGCCTACCATTTCCTGCACCTTGCTCACTTTTCGCTTTAAAACCTTTGTCTCGGCCACCAATGTGGTCTTGTCCATGGCATTGCGGATGGTGATCAGCAGCCGGTTCAGATCCGGTGGCTTGGAGATATAATCATAAGCGCCCTTTTTGACGGCTTCAACGGCCGTCTCGATAGTTCCGTGCCCGGATATCATAATAATAGGAATATCCGGGTTTGCCTCCTTGGCCTTCTCCAGGAACTCTATCCCATCGATCTTGGGCATCTTGATATCACAAAGGACAACATCGTATTCCTTTTCCCGGACTTTTTTTAACCCCTCCTCGCCGTCGCCGGCCTCATCGATCTTATAACCTTCATAGGACAGGATCTCGCTGAGTGTCTTACGGATAGCTTTTTCATCGTCAATGATCAGGATGTTCGACATGAGCTTTAACAAATCTTTTTTATGGAATAATAAATGGCCAGGCTTCTCCTAGATCCGATATAAATACGCCCCCAATGAACCCGGCAAAATTAATGATAATAATTCTCTTTTGTTGCTGCTCCTGGAGTGCTGGTGATCCCGGCACCAATCCCTACCCCGTTACGGCAGCCATCCCACCGCCACCCGGCTATCACCGAACAATAGATAACGACCCTTTCTCTACCTGGCTTCGTACTATTCCTCTCAAAAAAGACCGTACCGTCCATCTCTTCAACGGCACGCTCAAACGCAATCAGCAAGCCCAGTTTGCCGTGCTTGACATATCTGTGGGACATCAGGACCTTCAGCAATGCGCAGACGCCGTCATGCGTCTGCGGGCAGAATTCCTGTATGCACGCAAGGACTATGCAGCCATCTGCTTTTACACCCAACAGGATGTTCCGCTCAACTACCAGGAATGGGCCTACGGCCGGCATTTCCGTCTTGCCGGCAATAAGCTGGTGGCTTTCGCTGCCTCTGGCCCTACACCTTGCGAAGACCGTGCCTGTTTCGACGGCTTTCTCCAAATGGTATTTTCCTACTGCGGGACACTGAGCCTGGAAAAACAGCTAAATCTCGTCCCCCGCTTTGCAGATATCTCCCCGGGAGACGTCCGGAATGGACATTCTACCCCAACCAACTACGCTGCTGGCCCAACCGCTTCCTCTACCCCTGAAATGGTCCCAAAATAAATTAACTTTATAGAATGAGCACCCGGATCTATTCTACAGAATATAAAACTCCCCTTCCCCATAAGATCCTGGACGCGCTGCTGGCAAACCTTCCTCCTGATGTTGCGGCCAAAGCCCGGCGATACAGGCTTTGGCAGGATACCTACGGGTGCGTCTTTGGCAAGTTGCTCCTGATCCATGCCTTACAGGAACAAGGCCACACGACAGACCTGCGTACCATACTATATACAGACTACGGAAGACCTTACCTGCCCGATACACCTGATTTCAACATCTCCCATTCCGCCCATCGGGTGGTATGCGCCATAACAGATACAGGCCGGATAGGCATCGATCTGGAAGAGATAAGGGGCTTGAACATCGAAGATTTTAAAGACCAGTTCACCCCGGAAGAATGGCAGACTATCACCCATGCTCCAGCCCCTCTGCACGCTTTTTACCACTTCTGGACGGCCAAGGAGTGTCTCTCAAAAGCCGACGGAAGAGGACTCAACCTACCCCTCGCCAGCCTGGCGATCACGCCTGACAAGACTATCCGGCTGCATGACCGCCCCTGGCAACTACATACAATCACTAGCTTCTCCGGCTACGCCTGCCATATTGCTACAGAAAACCCTGCAGATGAACTATTTATAGAAGACATACCCCTTAACGAATTATCAATCAGCGTCTTAGAAAATCATCGTAATTATCCTACGTAAAAGAACCTTGTAACAGGCATGTGCAGTGACTATCTTAGCTATATCCAAAATCTATGAAGAACCAAACCCATTTATAAATCCATAAAAGTATTTCCCTATGAAGCATGACCTCGAAATGCAGGCTCTCCCCACAGGCAAAGTCCTTTTTAAACTGACTGTTCTCGGATGTGTATTATTGGGCTGTGTGTATGGGTTCCTCGTGCTGTTCAATACAGCGCTCGAAGCAATAAAATAGCCTGTGCTACCCCTGGAAAGATAAAGGCCGCTCTAAGAGCGGCCTTTGTTTATTTTTGAAGATACATCACTTCTTTTACCAGTTTTACCGTCCGGGCAACATCCGGCAGCGCCAGGCTGACCAGGTTGGGGGCGTAATGCAGAGGGGCATCAGCCGCGGTGATCCGGCGGATAGGCGCATCCAGGTAGTCAAAACCCTCTTTCTGGATACGATAGCTGATCTCCGAAGATATGGATGCAAAAGGCCATTGCTCTTCCACGATCACCAGCCTGTTGGTCTTTTTGACACTTTCCAGGATGGTCATCCAGTCCAGGGGGCGAATGGTCCGCAGGTCGATGACCTCAGCGCTGACCCCTTCTTTTTCCAGCTCCACAGCAGCGCCCAGAGCCACTTTCATCATTTTATTAAATGATACGATCGTCACATCCTTACCAGCCTTCTTTATATCGGCCTTGCCAAGAGGAATGTAATATTCCTCATCCGGGACTTCGGACTTGTCCCCATAGGATACTTCACTTTCCATAAAAATGACGGGATCTTCTTCATAACGTATGGCTTGTTTTAGCAAACCCTTGGCGTCATACCCATTACTTGGAGATACCACCTTGATACCGGGTATATTGGCGTAATAGCTTTCAAAAGCCGTGGAGTGCTGTGCCCCCAGCTGACCGGCAGACCCGTTGGGGCCCCGGAATACGATAGGACAGCTAACTTGTCCGCCGCTCATCGCCAGCATTTTGGAGGCCGTATTTAGTATTTGGTCCAGGGCCAGGACAGCAAAGTTCCAGGTCATGAACTCAACGATGGGACGAAGACCATTCTGAGCGGCGCCTACACCTACCGCGGCAAAACCAAGTTCAGAAATAGGCGTATCGATCACTCGTTTGGGTCCGAACTCATCCAGCATACCCTGGCTGACTTTATAGGCGCCATTATACTCGGCGACTTCCTCACCCATTAAAAAAACACGGTCATCGCGACGCATTTCCTCGCTCATGGCTTCACGTAGTGCCTCCCGAAAAGCAATTTGTCTCATTCCTGATAAATATTTAAGTTCGAGCCGCAAAATTATTGGTTGCCAGGGATATTATCAAATCAATTAACTATGCGAGCTACCATTGAACACCTGGAAAAGATCGTCAGCAACTATACCCGGCGTCTGGAAGCCATACCAGAAGAAGAATATATAAAAAAGCCCCGCCCCGAAAAATGGAGTAAGAAGGAGATCCTCGGACACCTGATCGATTCGGCGCAGAACAACATCCGCCGCTTTGTCGTAGCCCAATACGAGGATATCCCCCGGATCGGGTACGACCAGGACAAATGGGTGGCCCTCGCTGACTATCAACACTATCCCACCGACGACCTTATAAAATTATGGAAACTGCTCAACCTGCATATCTGCCGGGTGCTGACGGGCATCAGCCCTGAAATGGCACTCAGGAAATGTGCGATGGGAAATATGCAGCAATACACCATCGAATGGCTGGCCGCAGATTATTGCAACCACCTGCTGCACCATTTGCACCAGATACTGGAATTAGAGCCGATCGCCTACCCCTGACGTTAATTCGCCTGCTCAAAGACCAGGATAAAGCTCGTTCCTTCTCCCCATTGACTGTTCACGTCAATGGTAGCCCGGTGGGATTGCAATATATTCCAGGTAGCCGCCAGCCCCAACCCGAACCCGTTGGTCTTGGATGTAAAATACGGCTCGAAGATCCGGGAGATATTTTCCTCCGGGATCCCGCTGCCATTATCGTTTATAAATACTTTATAATACGTTCCCTCCTCCCGGATAGTGACAATGATCTTACCTGCTTCCTTTGGAACAGCCTCCACGGCATTGATCACAATGTTCAGGAAGGCGATCTTCAATTTCTCGATATCGGCCATGATATAGGCAGGCTGCTCCGGATAGCTCAGCTCCAGTCCAATACCCTTCAGGGATATCCTGTCGCTGGCAGCCGCCAGCGTAGTGTCGATGATCGTCTGGAGTGGCGCCTTTTGCAGCGAGATCTCCGCCGGACGGGACAAGTCCAGCAGCTCGGAAATAAGCCCATCGATCCGGCCGCAGTTCCTGGCAATGATATCAAGATAGATATTGGCGTCCTCGCTGTTCAGTTCCGGCTTTAGCTGTTCCACCGACAGATTGATATTAGTCAGGGGATTCCGTACCTCATGAGCCAGGGTACGCAGCAGGGTCGCCGTCCCCCGCAGCTTCTCTATCTGGAAAGTGGCCCGTTCGATCCTTTTTAAATTGGTGATGTCATGTATGATACCCTGCATGTAGGTCCCGCCGCCAATATCCATCTGCCTGGAAATGGAAAGGATACAGTTCCTCTTTTCCTTTGTACGGGTCATCAGTTCCACCTCCTCGTCCTCTACCTCCCCCGTCTGTTGCAATTTGGCCTTTAGCAGGGCTGCGGCATCCCTTCTTGCAAAAAGGTAATAAAGACTCAGCTGCAACAGATCCTCTTTATTATATTTGAACAGATCGCCGGTGGCGCTGTTGACATCCCTAAAAACAAGGTTTCCGTCGGCCAGGAATACGGCATCCTTTGACCGCTCGAAAATATTCCGGAACTTGCGCTCATTGGCCTTCAAAGCCTTTATATGGGCGCTCCTCTCCAGCGCATACCGGATGCTCCTCTCAAGCTTCTCCGTATTGATCTCCGACTTTACCAGGAAGTCCGCTGCTCCGGTGGTCATGGCCTGTACATCCACATCCCTGTTGTCGATGCCCGTCAGCAATACCAGCGGCTCCTCACACCCCAGGGCAACAGCCTCCCGTAACAGCTCCAACCCCGTCCTTGCCCCCAACAAATAATCGATGAAATAAATGTCATAGCATCCCTCCTTTATCCGCCGCAACGCCTCATCATATTCATAACACCAGTCGATGACAAACTTTTTTTCCGGGATGTCCCTGATGCAGGCTTCTATGATAAGATAGTCGTCCTCGTCGTCTTCCATGATCAGGACACGCGTCGACCGACCGGGCTGCGTCCGGCTGTTTGCGGATGGCATCATACTCATACCAATACCTCCTTTTTCACAAAACTCAAAGGTAAAGACACGATAAATACCGCCCCTTCTCCAGGCTTGCTCCTGGCGGAAATAAATCCCTTATGTTTTTCCACGATCTTTTTGCAAAGGGCCAGCCCGATGCCCGTACCCTCATATTCGGCGCTTGGATGGAGACGACGGAACATGTCGAATATCTGCTCGGCATATTTTTGATCAAACCCAATGCCATTGTCCTCGATGATGATCCTGCAATACTTCGTATCCATCTCCTTTCCTCCATTGGCAGCCCCGGACGGGAGCAGTTCATGCCGTATATGTATCCGGGGGGGCACCTGCTTTTTACTGTACTTAAGGGAATTGCCGATCAGGTTGGAGAACAGCGGTCCCATGAGCACGGCATTCACAGGCAGCACGGGTAAGGGGTCCAACGTGATCTCTGCCTTTTTCTCCCGGATAGGACCTTCCATTTCCGAGATCACCTCCTTCAAAACCCCGTTCAGATCTACCTCCTCGAAGGCTTCTTTTTCCCCCGATATCTTGGAAAACCGCAGGATATCGTTGATGAGGTCCTGCATCCGTCTGGACACTTCCTGTATCCGTGAAAGGTACATCTGCCCGTCCTTGTTCATGTTCTGCCTGTGGTCGCTCAACAGACGGTCGCAGAACATACGGATTTTTCTCAGGGGAGCCTGAAGGTCATGCGAAGCCATAAAGGCAAAAAGGTCCAGGTCCTTGTTGGCCGTCTCCAGACGGGCGATATTCTCTAGCAACTGCCGGTTAAGCTCGATGACCTTCTCTTCCGAGGCCTTTCGTTCATTGATCTCCAGCTCCAGGTTCTTGTTGATGGCGACAAGTTTCTGCTCCTGGGCCAGCAGCCGGTGGTTCTTCCTGTAAAGATCCACAAAAACGCTTACTTTGGCCCTCAGCAACTCGGGGTTCACCGGTTTATAAATATAATCCACGGCGCCGGCCCTGTAACCTTTAAATATGTTCTCCTCTCCATAATTATTGGCAGTTATAAAAATAATAGGGATATGACGAAGCCTTTCCCGCTCATAGATCAGCGAAGCTGTCTCAAAGCCATTCAGGTTGGGCATCTGTACGTCCATGAGAATAAGGGCGAAATCAAAGTCGGAAAGCAGTATCTTCAACACCTGCCTCCCCGAAGTCGCCTTGACAAGACGATAGCCATCGGGCTCCAGCACCGTCTCCATGGACAGCAGATTGTCTTCCCTGTCGTCAACTAATAAGATCTTAGGCTGCATTCATTGGTTTTTTGGATTTACTTATAAAACCAGACCCGCATTAAAGACAACAGCTGGTCTATTTTCAGGGGTTTGGTGATATAGTCGGAGGCCCCCGCTTCGATACATTTCTGCCGGTCGCCCTTCATGGCCTTGGCCGTCACGGCTATGATAGGCAGCGTGGAATTCTTATGCTCGCGACGGATCTTCTGTGTAGTCTCATAACCGTCCATTTCAGGCATCATGATATCCATCAGCACCATATCGATCTTTTGTTTGTCGTCATTGATAATGTTGATCGCCTCTTTCCCGCTCTCCGCCGTGATCACGTTCATATTATAACGTTCGAACACCGTAGTCAGCGCAAACAGGTTACGAACGTCGTCATCCACGACCAGGACATTCTTCCCCGTAAGGATATCGTCCTTCATCCGGATATGTTCGATCACCTTTCTTTTTTCCGGTGGAAGGTCCTTATGGTTGATATGCAACTGCAGGATGGTTTCCTCCAGCAGGTGCTCCAGGGAGTTGACCCCTTTCAACAGGACGGTATTGGAGCTACGGTTCAGATGATGGAGCTCCTTTTTGTCAAAGTCCTTCGCGCTGTACACAATCACGGGCGTGAGCTTTTTCTTCACGTCACTGACCTGGTTTATCAGGTCAATACCCGAGATATCCGGGAGCGTATAGTCCAGGATGATACAATCGTAGTCTTTGATATTTGTTTCCTGCAAAGCTTTTTTACCCGTCGTTGCCAGCGTGACATCGATGTTATCCCCCTGCAGGATCTTGGTGATCTGGGAAGAGTCCACTTCATTGTCCTCTACTACCAATACCTTTTTGCTTTGCTTGTCCGCAAACGAGACGATATCGTCGAACAGCTCGTTCAATGCATCGTTCTCCAGCGGCTTTAGAAGGAAGCTCCGGGCCCCGCGCTTAAGCGCCAGCGTCCTGTTCTCTTCCCCGGAAATAAGATGGATGGGGATATGTCTGTAGTTCAGATCATTACGGAGCAGATCCAGCACTTTCCAACCGCTGGTATCAGGCAGCTTCACATCCAGGGTAATGGCAATGGGGGTAAAGCGGTTGATAAAATCGAATACTTCAATATAATTGGTAGCCACCACGGCCTTGACTCCGTAGGTATGGGCCTTCTCGATGATGATCTTTCCAAAACGAAGGTCATCCTCTACGACGAGCACGATCTTATCCCCCGCCTGGATGGAATGTCTGTCATCTCCCGTATCGTTGATCATTTCGCCTACGCTGGTCATCTTACCCGCGTCTTCATTCGTCACCCGGAGAGAGTTCAGCAGCGTGTCTATCTCTCCGCTGGTCCCGCCCAGCTGCAGCTGGTGATAGGCATTCAGATTGTCGGAGGTTTCTCTGGAAATGATCCCGGCCCCATTTTCTATGGGGAGGAATAAAGTAAAGGTACTGCCTCTTCCCGGAAAGCTTTCCAGATCGATCGTGCCTCCCAGCAGCTCGGCCAGACCGCGGCTGATGGAAAGCCCCAGACCTGTGCCGCCGTATTTACGGCTGGTGGAACCCTCGGCCTGCTGGAACGCCTCAAAGATGATGTTCTGCTTTTCCTGCGGGATACCGATACCCGTATCACTGATGGCAAACGCCACCACCTTTTCCGAATTGTCGAGGTTGGGATTGCCTGTTTTCCAGTTATTATCCGCCTGGTATATCTTCAGTTTTACTTCGCCTTTCTCCGTAAACTTAAAAGAGTTGGAAAGCAGGTTCTTCAGGATCTGGTTGAGACGCTGCAGGTCCGTCTCTATGGACTGCGGCAACCTCGGGTCTGTCTCGATAGTAAACCGTAAATGCCGGGCCTCGGAGATAGGCTTGAATGTCGTTTCCACAAAAGAGGCGATCTCTCCAAAACGGACGGGAGAAATATTGGCCGTGATAAAGCCGGACTCGATCTTGGAAAGGTCAAGGATATCATTGATCAACTGGATAAGGTCATCCCCGCAGGAGTGTATGGTCTTGGCATACCGTATCTGTTTATCCGTGAGGTTGCCTTCCACATTCTCATACAGCTGCTGGGCAAGGATCAGGAGGCTGTTCAACGGGGTCCGCAGCTCGTGGGACATATTGGCAAGGAACTCCGACTTGTACTTGGAGGTCAGCGTCAGCTGTTCCGCCTTTTCTTCCAGGGACCTTCTTGCTTCTTCCACTTCTTTATTCTTGGCTTCCACTTCATTCTTCTGCTTCACCAGCAGCAGGGCTTTATCCTGCAGCTCGTCATTGGTCCTTCTAAGCTCTTCCTGCTGGATCTTCAGTTCCCCGGCCAATGACTGGGACTGGGTCAGCAGCTCTTCCGTACGGCTATTGGCTTCGATGGTGTTCAACACAATCCCGATGCTTTCCGTCAGCTGGCTGAGAAAATCCAGGTGGGTTTCGCTAAAGACATCCAGTGAAGCCAGCTCGATAACGGCCTTCACCTTGTTCTCAAAAAGCACAGGCAGGATGATGAGGTTTGCCGGTTTGGCGCGTCCCAGCCCCGAGCTGATTTTGATATAATTGGCCGGGACATTGGAAAGGATGATCCTTTCCTTTTCAAAAGCCACCTGCCCTACCAGACCCTCGCCAATGGAGAACTCGGTAGGAATATTTTTATCTGATTTATACCCATAGGCTGCAAAGAGCCGCAACTTGTCAACCCGGGTGTCCTCATCCTGCTTGAGGATATAGAAGGCCCCATAGTGGGCAACGACCACCTGCGCCAGCTCCGAGAGGATACGCTGCGTCACGGTGTTGAGGTCCTTTTGGCCCTGCAGCATCTGGGTAAACTTGGCCAGGTTGGACTTAAGCCAGTCCTGTTCCTGGTTACGCAAGGTCGTCTCCTTCAGGTTAGCGATCATCTGGTTGATAGTATCCTTCAAAGCTTCCACTTCACCCTTTGCTTCTACGCGAATGGTACGGGTAAGGTCACCCTTTGTCACCGCGGACGCAACCTCGGAAATAGAACGCACCTGCGTCGTAAGGTTCTGCGCCAGCTGGTTGACATTCTCCGTCAGGTTCTTCCAGATACCCGAAGCGCCGGGTACGCTGGCCTGCCCGCCCAACCTTCCTTCCACACCCACTTCACGGGCCACGGTCGTCACCTGATCTGCAAATGTCGCCAGAGTATCGATCATCTCGTTGATGGTATCCGTCAGCTGCGCCACCTCACCCCTCGATACGATGGAGAGCTTTTGTTTCAGGTTACCCGTCGCCACCGCCGTCACCACTTTAGCGATACCACGCACCTGGTTGGTAAGGTTGGAAGCCATCATGTTCACACTGTCCGTAAGGTCCTTCCAGGTACCGGCCACGCCTCTTACCTCGGCCTGTCCACCCAGTTTACCTTCCGTACCCACCTCACGGGCCACACGCGTCACTTCATAGGCAAAAGAATTCAATTGCTCCACCATCACGTTGATGGTGTTCTTCAGGTCCAATATCTCTCCTTTTACGTCGATGGCCACCGTCTTGGACAAGTCGCCCGATGCCACCGCCTTGGTCACTTCCGCAATGTTACGCACCTGGGCCGTCAGGTTACCCGTCATGGAATTGACCGAGTCCGTAAGGTCCTTCCAGGTACCGGCCACACCCGGCACAAAAGCCTGGCCACCCAATTTACCGTCCGTACCCACTTCACGAGCCACACGCGTCACTTCCGAAGCAAAAGCACGAAGCTGGTCCACCATGGTGTTGAGCGTCTCCTTCAGCTGGAGGATCTCACCCCGTACATCCACTGTGATCTTTTTGGACATATCGCCATTGGCCACCGCAATAGCCACTTCCGCGATGTTACGCACCTGGGCCGTCAGATTGCCGGCCATCTGGTTGACCGAGTCCGTAAGGTCCTTCCAGGTACCGGCCACACCCGGCACAAAGGCCTGACCACCCAGCTTACCCTCCGTACCCACTTCACGAGCCACACGCGTCACTTCCGAAGCAAACCCCCGAAGCTGGTCCACCAGCGTATTGATCGTATTTTTTAATTCCAAAATTTCCCCCTGCACGTCCACCGTGATCTTGCGGGAAAGGTCACCATTGGCAATGGCTGTGGTCACCTCCGCAATATTTCGCACCTGGGACGTTAGGTTTGAAGCCATTTTATTTACTGAGTCGGCGAGGTCCTTCCAGGTGCCCCCCACACCAGGCACGTCCGCCTGCCCGCCTAACTTACCTTCAGAGCCGACCTCCCGTGCTACGCGCGTTACTTCCGATCCAAAGGAGTTCAGCTGGTCCACCATGGTATTGATCGTATTCTTCAATTCCAATATCTCTCCCTTCACGTCCACCGTGATCTTGCGGGAAAGGTCCCCCTTGGCCACCGCCGTCGTCACTTCCGCAATGTTTCGCACCTGGGCCGTCAGGTTGCCGGCCATCTGGTTAACAGAATCCGTCAGGTCCTTCCAGACGCCACCTACCCCTTCCACAGCCGCCTGCCCGCCCAGTTTACCTTCCGAACCCACTTCACGGGCCACACGGGTCACTTCCGAAGAGAAGGAGTTCAACTGGTCCACCATCGTATTGATGGTATTCTTCAATTCCAGGATCTCCCCCTTCACATCCACATCGATCTTACGGGAAAGATCACCCGTGGCCACCGCCGTCGTCACTTCCGCGATATTACGCACCTGGGACGTCAGATTCGACGCCATTTTATTTACAGAATCCGTCAGGTCCTTCCAGGTACCTCCCACACCCGGCACATCCGCCTGTCCGCCCAGCTTACCTTCGGAACCCACTTCACGAGCCACACGGGTCACTTCCGAAGAAAAAGAGTTCAACTGGTCCACCATCGTATTGATCGTATTCTTCAATTCTAATATCTCTCCCTTCACCTCCACCGTGATCTTGCGGGAAAGGTCCCCCTTGGCCACCGCCGTCGTCACTTCCGCAATGTTACGTACCTGACCGGTGAGGTTACTGGCCATCCCGTTCACGGAGTCGGTAAGATCCTTCCAGGTACCCCCTACCCCCCTTACATGGGCCTGACCACCTAACTTACCTTCCGTACCTACTTCCAACGCCACACGGGTCACCTCCGAAGAGAAAGAGTTTAACTGGTCCACCATCGTATTGATCGTATTCTTCAACTCCAGGATCTCTCCCTTTACATCCACCGTAATCTTCTTGGAGAGGTCCCCCTTGGCCACCGCCGTCGTCACCTCCGCAATGTTACGCACCTGGGCCGTCAGATTACCCGCCATCAGATTGACGGAATCCGTCAGGTCCTTCCATACACCGGCCACCCCCTTGACTTTCGCCTGTCCACCCAGTTTACCTTCCGAGCCCACTTCACGGGCCACACGGGTCACCTCCATGGAAAAAAGGTTCAGCTGCTTGACCATATCATTTACCTCCCGGGCAATACGCGAGAATTCCCCCTGTAATGTATGACCACCTATTTCCAACGGCATGTTCTGTGACAGATTGCCCTTCGCCACCGAGCTGATGACATGGGCGATCTCGATGGTCGGATGCACCAGGTCGGAGATCATGGAATTGAGAGAGTCGACGCCGGTGGCCCAAGCCCCCTTGGCATTCGGCACCTCGATACGCTGGGTGAGCTTCCCCTGCTTGCCGATGGTATTGCCCGCCTTGGTAAACTCACGCATCATCTCCTCATTGAGCGAGATGATCTCGTTCAACGTGTCACAGATCTTCCCTTTTATACCCGTTTCATCGATAGGCATGCGAACAGCGAAATTGCCGTTACGCACCTGCATAAGGATACGTAGTAATTCTTTATCGTTTACAAGAGATTCTTCCGGTGAAGTTTCCGCCCACCGCACCGTACCATTGCCCCCTTCGGTATGAGATTTACGCGGGGTATTTTTACTTTTTTTAACTTCTTTCGTATTAGCGCCCATAGACAGGATATTTTGATTTGTCAATCAAATTTATGGTTTATACATCTAAAAAATACCGGTGTTTCACCTTATATTGTACTACAGTTTGGCAAGGTTCTAGTATAGGACTTACCAGATTTTACACCCTTAGAACATCAGCCTGGATTTATCAACGTTTAGACTTATGATTATTTTATGAAAAGCAACGCACAACCTCTCATTTTCATTGTCGATGATGACCCTGATGACCGGCAGATCATCCTCGATGCATTCCTGGAGAATAGTCCCCAGATCGACTATGTCTTCATCGAGAATGCCGAAACGTTGTTGGAAAACCTGTATTCTGACGAATCCGAGTTTCCAGCCCTTATCTTATTGGATCTGAACATGCCGGGTATGCTTGGGCTTCAGGCACTCAAGGAGATCCGCGGCAACAAAAAGTTCAGCCAGATCCCCATTGTCGTCCTGACCACCTCCACCTTGCACCAGGACCGTAAAACATCTTACGAATTAGGTGCCAGTTGTTTTCTTCAGAAGCCGGATTCTTATGGAGAACTGGTGGAAATCACGAATTCAATAGTAAAACTCTGGCTGCACGAAAAAACATTGGCTTCATAAAATTTGGGGGACGCCTTTGCTTCAGGAAAAAGTGTGGAAATATTTCCACACTTTTTCCTTTAATATATACGTAAAACTCCTAAGAAAAAATCCTAATACATTCTGCTTTAACTCAGGACAACCTCTGGAATAGGTTTTGAACTACTGTTTTGCACGTCACTTAAAAACTTCAATCATGAGTAAATCGAAACAGTTACGGTATTATCTGCTGGTTCTGGCGTTGTTCCTGCTGCCTGTGTTAAAAATGCAAGCGGCCGACGGCACTACCCCCCTTCGTGAAATTCCTTCCAAAGAAGCCATAGCCAATATGACTGACGAACAAAAATCGGCCCGCCTGGAAGAAATAAAGACACGGGTAGCCGAGATCAAGGCAATGGATAGATCCATGCTCACAAAGGAAGACCGTAAAGCCCTTCGTAAAGAGCTGAAAGAAATGCGCAGAGAGGCAAGGACCGTCTCCGGTGTCTATATCTCAGTCGGTGCGCTGATCATCATCATCCTGCTACTAATCATCATCCTTTAATAAAAAAACGCCCCAGGGGCGTTTTTTTATTCAGATCTATGGATTGGTATCTTCCTTATAAAGTTATTATAGCCTTCCTCATCATCGTGATTGCTATAAGCGCCATACGCGTCCAGACTATAGCCGACGAGATGATCATTGGCTTCAATGACATAAAGTATGGAAGAATCCGATGGGTTCGATTCGCCCTCAAAACGATACGTTTTTATGATCGTCAGGTCCTCAGGCTGATAGACCTTTCCTGCCGTAAACCCCTCGGGTGTCCAAAAGTCATGCCCTCAGGGCGCCTTGGGTCAACGCCCCCTGATCCGTCCTTTGACCTCCCCGGGGCGTCCATATGTCAAAGAAATTTCTCCCCCCTCCCCTCGAAAGGTAGTTTTAGGGCACAAAACAAATCGCCATGCAAACACTTCCGTTCAGGACCGCCATAACCACTACCACACAGTCCACCACTCCTGCAGCCGTCACCGATATCCCGGAAAAAGGGGCCAGCCGCCTTTTATATATCGACAACCTCCGCTGGGTCATGATCATGCTGGTGCTTAGCATGCACGCAGCCGTTACCTATAGTCACCTGGGAAGCTGGTACTTTATGGAAGACACCCCGGTAAGACAGTCCGAAACATTTACATTTGCCACCTATCAGGTCTTTCTTCAGTCCTTCTTTATGGGCTTCCTGTTCTTTATTGCGGGCTATTTTGTTCCAAAAGCCTATGACACGAAAGGCGCCGCCAGGTTTTTAAGGGACAGGGCCTACCGGCTGGGGCTGCCATTGTTGTTCTTTGTATTCCTCCTGCAGCCCCTGTCCGTATACTGTATATTCCTTTTCGACAAACAAGCTCCCTGGAACAGCTTTGGCGACCTATATGGGCGCTATATCCATAAAGGATGGTGGCTCAGCGGTACAGGCCCCCTTTGGTTCTGCGAGGCCCTGCTGATTTTTTGCACCGTCTATGCCTTGTTCAGGGTTATCACCCGCAAAATGAACATGGCAAGGTTATCAGGGAGCAAATTGCCCGCGAAAAAAACCATCTGGGGATTTATCGCCCTTATCACGGGATGCAGCTTTCTCGTACGTATCTCCTGGCCTAATGGGACAAATTTCTACAATCTTCAATTTTGCTATTTCTCCCAATATGTCTTTTTCTTCAGCGCCGGTATCCTGGCCTATAGAGGTAACTGGTTGAACGGGATCTCTACAGAAATGGGCCGCTACTGGGGACGGATAGCAGTCATCGGTGGTATTGCTATCTGGATAGCGGGCATCATTTTCGGAGGAGCATTAAAAGGTCACCTGGATCCCTACCACGGCGGTTGGCACTGGCAAAGCCTGCTGGAATGCTTTCGCGATCAGCTGGCAGGCGTAGGTATCTCTATCTTCCTGCTCGCCTGGTTCCGCAGCCGGTTCAACAGCCAGGGAAAACCCGCCCGCTTCTTTTCTGCCAACGCCTTTGCCGTATACGTATTCCATACACCCGTGCTGATAACACTGAGCAAAATGCTGATCGGTCTTCACTGGCCCCTGCTGCTGAAATTCGTGCTGCTCACCATACTGTCCATTCTCGTCACATATGTGCTCAGCGCCGTAATTTTGAGAAGGATACCCTTGCTAAAAAATATCCTGTAACTTGTGAATATGCGCAACCGTTCCTGGAAATACCTGTTCCCTGTCTTGTATGGATTGGTGGTATACTTTACCATCCGGCTGCTGCTGGACTCGGTCACAGGGATGAAGTTTTGGGAAAGAAGAAGATGGGGACAGACTTCGCTGGAGATAGTTTACACCGTCCTCGTAAGCTTTATTTTCGTATGGGTGTTCAGACGGCTGTTTCGCTGGTTTGATCAGCGCTGGCCACACGAATACAGCACCCGGCGGATCGTCCGCGAGCTGCTCTACGTATTCCTGGTCAACCTCATCTTTCAGAACGCATTCCTCACAACCTTCTGCGCCCTGACGGATGACGGCGCTCAATGGTATGACATAGCCGATGTCAATACGATCCCTCTGCTGTACGTCCTGATCTATTACGGCATCGTGCGCAGCCGCACTTTCCTGAAAGCATACATCGACGGGAAGATCCAGCTGGAAAAGATCACGAATGATCAGCTGCAGACGGAGCTGAAGTTCCTAAAAGCGCAATACCACCCGCACTTCCTGTTTAACGCGTTGAACACCATCTATTTCCAAATGGATGAAAATGTGGCCGAGGCAAAGAAGAGCGTGGAAAAGTTCTCCGAGCTCCTTCGCTACCAGCTCTACGATCAGCAGCAGACCGTACCGGTGAGCCAGGAGGTCCGTTATCTTCAGAATTTTATCGAGCTACAGGAGATCCGGTCTTCAGATAAACTACAGCTTTCCGTCCATTTCGATGGAAAGCTGAATGGACAGCAGATTTATCCTTTATTGATGCTGCCCCTGGTGGAGAACGCATTTAAATACGTGGGAGGAGATTACTGGATCCGTATTGAAGCCCTGGTCGACAGGGACGAGCTGCATTTCAGCGTCACCAATGCCACTCCCGGAAAGATACCGATACCGGTTTCAGACCAAAAAGCCGGTGGCATCGGACTGGATAACCTGCGCAGAAGATTACAATTACTATACCCGGAAAAACACCACCTTCGGATAGAGAAGAAGGAGGGTGAATTCCTTGCGGACCTGGTATTAAAATTCAACTCATGAACGAAAAGATAAAATGCGTCATTACAGATGATGAACCCTTTGCCCGGAAAGGCCTGCAGGGATATATAGAACAGATTGACTTCCTGGAGCTGAAAGGCGTATGTGAAAACGCACTGGAATTGAATTCCCTCTTAAAGAAAGAGACGGTGGACCTGCTGTTCCTGGACATCGAAATGCCTTACGTCACAGGCATCGACTTCCTGAAAAATATCTCCTCTCCTCCCAAGGTCATCTTCACCACGGCATATGAAAAATACGCCTTACAAGGCTTCGAACTGGAAGTACTTGATTATCTGCTAAAACCTATATCTTTTGAACGTTTTATGCGGGCCGCCAACAAAGCCTTTGACTATTTCAAGGGTCAGCAGTCCCCCGCATCCGGAGAAGATTACATCTTTGTCAAGGCGGACAACA
Organism: Chitinophagaceae bacterium; assembly: GCA_017307755.1. Lineage (GTDB taxonomy): Bacteria > Bacteroidota > Bacteroidia > Chitinophagales > Chitinophagaceae > Puia. The sequence goes on from JAFKGQ010000007.1 coordinate 117,519, forward strand.
AGCTGGAAAAGATCCATTTCTCCGATATCCTTTTTATAGAGGCGCTGGAGAATTATGTGGCCATCTACACCGGAGAGAAAAAGGTCATTACCCACCTCACGCTTAAGATGTTACAGGACAAACTACCTCATGGTTCATTCATTCAGCCGCACAAATCTTATATCGTCGCCATCGGGAAAATCAACTCCATCGAAGGGAATATCCTTCACGTGCTCCATTACCAGGTGCCTATCAGCAAATACCAAAAAGAGGATATCATGGAAAAGATTGTTAACAGCAAGTTACTGAAGCGTTAGCCAGGGTCTGTAGCATTTCCCGGGCATCCTATTTGCTGTTTTTTTAGAAAAAGGCATATGAAGGCGCATTATTTTTTCGCTCTGGTATCCTGCAGCTTGCTGACAGGTACGATGGCTTACAGCCAACCCGGTCAGACCGACGCCACAGCAGGCTTGCCGGCCTCCCTCTCTGCATACAGGGACAATAACCTCGTGATCATCCGCTGGCGAATGGTTAACGAAACATTTACCGACCATTATACAGTCGAGCGCTCAATTGACAACGTCAATTTTACACCGCTGCACGATATGCCGGCACAGGGTGGCGGCGATGGGGATTACTTCTATCAGGATGGAGACAGCTACCCTTCCTCCGGGGTGAACTTCTACAGGCTGAAGATCGTAGATGAGGATGGGAATTCCGTTTATTCGTCCGTGGTGAGAACTGACAGGCTGGGGAAAAAACCTCCGGTGTTGAGCCCAACCGTATTGCATATGGGAGGGACCCTTCATGTGACGGACGCCTGGTATTCCCAGCCTCTGATCATTAATTTTTTCAACCAGGGAGGCATGCGCGTAGGGAGCTTTATCGTTAACAGCACCGCCTTTGATATCCCTGTCGACAGCTGGACAAAAGGGATCTACATCTATCGAATTTCCGACGCCACCCATCCGTTGATCGATACGGGAAAGATCATGATCCTGTAAGATAGGCCCACTGGCCTACCGGGTTTCTGAAAGCTGGCCCCCGCATCTGCACTGCCAATACAGTAAGTTTGGGGAACAAACAACATATATGCCCTCTGTTTTTCCCTACAATGGATCGACCCCCTCGTTAATAGGCAAGACGGTCCGCCTGGAGCCAGCTCGTGAGGAGGATCGCGAACTGATACGCCCTCTTGCCAGGGACTCCCGGATCTGGGAGTTTACCAAAACGCTGCTGATCGATGATACTTACGACACACAATTCGATACTTACTTCGACGAAGCACTACGGCTGCCGGAATTGAATGGCAGGGCCTTTATCATCCATACAGGTTCCACCATCATCGGCATGACACGCTTCTTTAATGTCGAGTGGAAGGATCGACGGCTCGAGATAGGGCATACATGGTATATCCCTTCCGTATGGGGAAAAGTCTACAATAAAGAATGCAAGCTGCTCCTCTTACAATATGCCTTTGAGCATCTCCGGTTCTTCCGGGTTGAGTTCAGGGTAGCCCATCAGAACATCCGCTCGCAACGCGCTGTGGAAAAGATAGGTGGTCTAAAGGAGGGTGTGCTGAGAAAGTTTGCCATCCGCAACGACGGGTCCCGCCGGGATACAGTGGTATTTAGTATCATTGACGATGAATGGCCTGAGAAGAAACAGCGGCTGCTGGAGATGGTGAAGACAGGTCTATAATTTTCTTCTCATCCACCAGTCTGTTTGTACGTCAGTACCCAGAATAAATGGATGATCGCCAAATTTTTCAAATCCCCACTTGGTGTAAAAGGCAATGGCCCGGTGGTTGTGCTCCCACACGCCCAGCCATATCCACTTTTTTTCTTTCTCCCTGGCCAGGTCAAGCGCATATTGCATAAGGGCGGTCCCGACGCCTTTGCCGATGGCCGATTGTTCGGCATATATCCGAACGACCTCGATAGCCGGCCCTTCCCCCATCTCTGGAGGAGGCTCGTGTTCTAACAGGCGTGCATAGCCCATTGGTTGCCCATCCAGGTAAGCCAGCAGGAAAATATTACCCGGCATCCCTACCTCAGCCATTAGGGATTCCCTGGTGAATTGCTTGTCCATATACTGGGCTATGTCCTCCGGCGTATTCTGAGCCGAAAAAGCCTCGTAAAATGTCCGCCGGCTCATATCCGCAACCAACGCGGCATCTTCGGTAGAAGCCAGTTTTATCTGTATAATATTTTCCATGATCTATGCAATCTAAGAAAAATTTCTCACTGTCCCTTCGCGTCCAGTATCATCGGGGCGCTGCCTTTTCCCATGACAATGATCTTTGTGTTGGGGGATTTAGCTATCTCCAATTGTGCCTTGATACTTTCATACTGTAGCTGTCTGTCCGACAGGCTTTCGCTGATGATCCGCTGATAATCGGCAATACCCTGCGCCTCCACTCTTTTTCTTTCCGCCTCCTGTCTTTCTTTCTGGAGCACGAATTGCATTTTTTGAGCATCCTGTTCAGCCGTTATCTTTTGTTCGATGCTCGTCTTGACGGATTGAGGCAAGGTGATATTGCGGATAAGGATCTGCTCCAGCAACAATCCCCTGCGCCGGAAATCTTCCTCGATGCTCTTGTTGATACGAGTCTGGAATTCGTCCCGCTTGGTGGAAAAAAGGGAGACGGCATCGTAATACACCGCATTGTCCCGGATCTTGGTACGGGTGAGAGGCCGTACGATCTTATCCGTATAGTCGATACCCGTCTGCCGGAGGATGTCCGGCGCCGAAGCAGGTACTACCTTATACAGGACAGTTAGATCGATGATAACTTCCAGCCCATCCGCGCTCAATACCCGGATGGCATCGTCTCCTTCCTTTGCGCCTTCATTGTGGACTGCGCTCATGGTGTAATTCTGCGTCTTGATATCCATCCGCTGAACATCCACCAGCGGATTGATCAAATGCAGCCCGCTGGGAAGCACATTGTTTTGTACAGAGCCATATAACACCTGTACGCCGATCTCGCCCGCTCCGATCTGTACGATACAGGCGGTCAAAACACCGATGAGGGCGATGCCCAGCCCGACCAGGCGCAGGATACGGGCATAAGGAGATAAAGAAGAGGGACGGCGTAGTGCAAGGGCTCCTATAAGGAAAAAGATAAGCCCTAAAATAAGGAGTGCCATAAAAAAGGGGGTTTGGAGTAGTAAAATTACACCGTCCGGTAACGGAAGCCCTAAAGGAGTGTCTAACGGTCATACACCGTGATGAGAGTAAAAAAAAGCTCCCCTCATGGAAATGAGGGGAGTCTTGTTAATTAACTATAATATTCATTCACATAAAAGACATTATTTTTTCTTGCGCAGGTTGGGGTGCGGAGCCGGCACAGTATTGGGACCTTCTTCTCCCGTACCATCTTTCAGATCAACGGTATTTTCTTCTCCGCCGCTCTGACCATAACGGAAGATAAATCTGTCGGAGCCAATCCCTTCTTTTTCAACCAGGTAGTTGATAACAGCATTGACGCGATCCCAGCTCAGCTGTTGATTGGCCTTGCTGGATTCACCATAGCCGACCACAGCGACCTTACAATCAGGATTGTTACGCATCTTTTCGGCGGTGCTGGCCAGTAAGGCCTTGGCGTCCTTGCTCAACATGACCGAGCGGCCCTTGAAGGTAATGCTGGGAAGATCCCCGATATTGCATTTGTGCCCTTTGTTTGTACCGTTCGCATCCATGTAAGCCTTCAGGTCCTTACAGCATTGCGGATCAGGGCATTTGCCGATGCCATCCGCATCAACGGGCTGACATTGGGTGGGAGTGATCAGCTCTTTATCCCTGTAGTCGGGTACACCATCCCCGTCCGTATCACGACTTACACCATGGGAGTCAACCGGGGCTCCTTTGGGAGTATTCGGCTCCAGATCAAGCTGATCGGGTACGCCATCCCCATCTGAATCATCCAGGATGGGTTTGGGTAGTTTCATATGCTTGGGGGCATTGATCTCATTATACGCATAATCCAGGGGATTGATCCACCACAACGGCTCGACGGCATGTCCGCCGATGTTGATATTAAGCCCCAACGACGTAAAATTATAGCTGTCTGCCGACCTTGTCTGAGCAATACTGTTAACAGCGCTCGGCGAAAAATTGTTCTGCCATTGCTGGCCATCTATCAGGTCGGAAGCCGTAAAGGTGTATTTGTCTTCCAGCGCCAGGTTGATACGCTTGTTCAGTTTGAACTGAAACCCCATCCCCACTACGCCTGCTATCGTCAGCGGGTTACCGCTGAATGTAGGACGGGAATCGTCCCTTTGCGCATCGGTGGACCACGAACCGTTTAGTTTATCTTTCAGGGCCTTCCGGATATCCTTGCGGTGCTTATAATCGAACTTTCCGGCGAATTGTGTCATGATATCCGAATAATCATAAGGTTTGCCGCTGTTATCCAGGACTTTATACTTTGTATCGAAGGTCACTGCCGCAATCCCGCCAAAGAAGTAGGCGTTGAACTTGGTCTTTGCCTTGTGGAAATTGATATTATTGATCGAGAATACGCCTTGTAAAGAAAGTTCCTGGACGGTTGACCTGTAATTGTAAAAAACATAATCCCCGGGCTTGTAATAAGTAGCCAACACCGTGTTTTTACCCCATGCCTGGGTAGGCTGCCAGTTAAGCCCTCTTAGTCTCAGCCAGTCATACTCCAGTCTCAGTGAAAATACATATCCCAGGGCCTTCCGTACATGAATACCCGCTCCACCGGTGGGCCCCCAGTACCGGACATCAGTGAACCCTACGGGCACGCCGCCTTTTATTCCAACCTCCCATTCGTTGCGGGGCTTGGCCGGAAATGGATAGGCATTATTCAGGAATTCATTTTGCTGCGGCATTCTTCGGGTAGGGATCACCGATGAATCAGTAATATTGTAGGAAGACGCTTTATCACCATATTGACCATATGCGGTAGTCGCTGACATCAATAGGATTGCCGATAGGATCAACATCAGAAAGGAAACGATGGTTTTTGAACTGCGAAACATTCTTTTGTTCATATAGGTATTCTTTATTTGGTAGGTTTATACCGATGGAAACTCAAAGTCCATGCTGGCGACAGTAGATCGCGGCTGTTTGCCGGAAAAGGGAACTTACAGCAGAATGAGAAGAGAGACAGGAAGCTTGCGGGATTGCAAATGATTGTTATTGAATGGGTGAGCAAACATACTGGCGTTAATGATATTAAACAATACCCCCTTTTCGCCATTTATTCACTGCCTCCATCCTGTTTTGCACTTCTAATTTATGATAGATATGTTTCGTATGCTTTTTCACTGTTTCCATGGTTATGCCAAGCCGGATAGCTACTTCTTTATACATTTTACCCTCGGACAACAACACCAGCACTTCCTCTTCCCTCCTTGTCAAAAGCTCGCACATGCTGTCGGTGACAGATGTACGATTAAAAAAGTTGATCAGCGTATGCGCAATGTCCCTGCTCAGCGGCACGCCGCCTGCATGCAATTCCCTGACACTTCTAATCAACGCTTCAGGACCGTCCTTCTTTAGCAAATAGCCTGTAGCACCCGCTTTGAATGCTTCCAGCACCGGGCTGTCATCTTCTTCATAACAGGTATGCACTAAGAATTGAATGGAGGGATGTTTCTTCTTTAATTGCCGCATACAGGCAATCACATCCGCGTCCGGCGATTGTATTTCTATGAGCAAAATGTGCGGTGGTTCGTCCGTGATTTCCTGGACAGCAATACCGGCATCTTTCCATATGCCGGCCACTTCAAACTCGGAGGACAGAGAGAACAGGCTGTATAGCGCTCGTCTGTATGAAGGGTCGTTTTCAATTATTCCAAGCTTTATAAGCGCCTGGTTGGATCCGATTGTCATTACGAAAATTTGGTTTCAGATCAAATACCCCTTTTGGGGTATATCGATTCTATAAAATCTTATTCTCTGACAGGGCGGGTCCAATTGAAATTAAACATTTCTTATTAAATAAACTATTTTCAGGTGTATAAACACGGGAGATTATTGATGGAAAGCGGACCACGGGTCCGCTCCGCCGAAAGTCCCATTATTAATGTTTTTCGTCCCGAAGTAAATTTCAGACAACGAGGGATGAAAAACCTATCCGGATGGTATGCCACCCTTCCTTATTGCTATAAGAGAGCGTGAATTTATAATTATCGCAGATCTGCCGTACAATAGCCAGTCCCAGCCCCGTTCCTTCCGATTGTGCGCTCTTGGTAAACCGGTCAAATATGGTGGAGGGGTCGAATGACAGCGGAACCCCGGTGTTGCGCACAAGCAGCATGTCCTGTTGTAAATGGATATGGATGGCCCCTTTGTCGTAATTGTGCCGGATAGCGTTCACCAGCAGGTTGCCCAGAAGAATATCGGACAAATAAGGGTTCATCCGTAACTGACAGGGCTGTAGATCGGTGGTCACCGTAATGTGCTTGGCTTTTATCAGGTCTTCCAGCTGCGCCAACTTTTTTTCTATCAGGGCTGCAAACACCACCAGCCCCGTCTGCTCGAATTGATGATTCTCTATCTTCGTCAGGAGCAGCAGGGATTGATTCAACTGTCGCAGACGGCTGACGGCATCGTACATAGCCTGCAGCTGCCGCAGATGCTGCTCACCCAACCCCTGGTCCTGAATCATCAGGTCCAGCTTGGAATTTATGATAGCCAGGGGCGTCTGCATCTCATGCGAGGCATTGTCGGCAAATGCTTTCAACATGTCATAATCCTTACGTATCTGTCCCGTCATCTGCTCTACCGTCTGCTGCAGACTACGGAACTCCTTGATGGAAGTCGGCGTATGCGACAGCGTATCGTGGCTGGAAAGATTGAATCCCTTCAACTCCTCCAGCGTCTGGTAAAAGGGCCGCCAGAGACGACGTATCAACAGACGGTTGGCCAGGTAAAGGATCCCCAGCAGGAGCAGGATCATCCCGGCCGTGACAACCATGATAATTTTTTGCAGCTCTTTTGTTTCTTCTTCCGACTTGCTTACGGATACAGTATATATTTGCCCTCCTGCCCTAACGGAAAAGACCAACTGCCGGAAAGAACGGGATTCATTGTGATGAAAGGGGTCGGGCCGGGTGATATTTACAAATTGCCTGTCTACCGGGGCCCGGGCTGGAGAATAACTTATCTGTTGGTCGTTGTAGTTGGCAGGCTCAGGGAGTTGCCCCTTCAGCTGAATATGACTGAGTATCTCCGCCTCTTCAACGCTGAGGGTTTCGTCCAATTGATGGATCAGCACCGTACGGATGATAAAATAATAGCCGATACTGCCCAACACCAGGGCCAGTATACTGGCGAGAATATTTACACGGCTATAATGAGTGAATAGCTTCACGGAAGCATCAGTTTATATCCCATGCCATAGACGGACTGGATATAATCCCCGGCGCCGGCCTCCATCAGCTTGCGGCGAAGATTCTTAATATGCGTATAGATAAAGTCGTAATTGTCCGCCCCGCCCGTGTCATCTCCCCAAAGATGTTCCGCGATAGCATTCTTGGATACGACCCTTCCTTTATTATAAGCGAAATACAATAATAATTGGTATTCCTTACGCGTGAGATCCAACGTCCGCCCGTTTACAACCACCGAACGGGCCTGTATATCAATGAGGATCTCCGCCAGCCGGATAAGGTTGCTCCCGGCAGAATGACGCCGCCGGATGATAGCCGCCACCCGGGCGCCAAGCTCCGAAAGATGGAAAGGCTTCGACAAATAGTCATCCGCCCCCAATTTAAGCCCCGACACCTTGTCTTCCAATGAGTTCCGTGCAGAAATGATCAAAACCCCATCCCCTTTATGATTGGATTTCAACACTTTCAACAATTCCAGGCCATTCCCGTCCTGAAGACTGATATCCAATAAAATGCAATCATAATCATGCTGTTCTATCTTCTCCAGGGCGCCTTTATAACTCTCTGCCTGATCGCAAACAAAGCTTTCCTGTTCTAAATAGCTGCTTATACTGTCGGAGAGGGCTTTTTCATCCTCTACAATCAATAACTTCATATCAGCAAGTTAACTTTTTTCCACAGCAAGCCCTGGAATGTGCAAATTTTTCGAATGCTAAACCTGATTTCTAATTATTTATCACTACCTTTGCAAGCTCTTTAAAAAGCACTCATGAGCAGCCGCCGGGAATTTGAAATAGCGTTTGTGGGCCTTAAGGCTGGTGTTCATGAGTTTAGCTATCGGATAACCGACAAGTTCTTTGAGGCTTATCAGCAGCAGGACTTCCGCAATTGTGAAGCCAATGTAAAACTATCCCTCGATAAGAAGAATAGTTTTATGCTTCTGAAATTTGAGATCGGAGGCCGGATAGAGATCGCTTGTGACCGTTGCGGCAACATGCGTCCCCTTGAACTATGGGATGAGTTCAATATCCTGGTCAAACTGGTGGAAGACCCCGAGATCATGAATCAACAGGAGGAAGACCCCGATGTATATTATATATCCAAAGGAGAAAGCCATTTGCATGTATCCGACTGGATCTATGAATTCATCAACCTCAGCATTCCCATGCAACGCATGTGTAATGACAAGGAGATCGGCGGGCCATATTGTAATAAGGAAGTGCTGGAAATGCTGAAAAAGCTCGATAGCGAAAAGAACCCGTCATCCAATCCTTTGTGGAAAGGCTTGGAAAAGTTCAGGAATCTTGACAAGTAACGTAAGTAATTAGTATACGCAAATTTGAAGTGATATGCCAAATCCGAAACGCAGACATTCCCAGCAGCGGAGTGCAAAAAGAAGGACGCACTACAAGGCTGAGAAAGTAACATTAAGCAAAGACAGCACCACCGGAGAAACTCACGTACGCCATCGCGCACACGTCAGTGAGGGAAAGTTGTACTACAAAGGAAAAGTAGTAGCCGAGAACGCACCGGTTAAGTAGACAGCATGAACATCGGCTTAGACATGATGGGAGGGGATTTCTCACCGCTGGAAGCAGTCCGTGGTGTACAGTTATACCTGAAAACTGCTCCGGCCCCCGTCACGCTTTTTCTGGTAGGAGATGAAAATAAGATCCATCCGCTGCTGCAGGAGTACGAGATCCCTGCGGCAAGGGTTAAGGTCGTACACGCCCCCCAGATGATAGAGATGAACGAGCATCCCACCAGGGCGCTGAAGGAAAAACAACAATCTTCCATCAACGTGGGCTTCCACCTGCTGGCCACCGGCAAGATGGATGCCTTTATAAGTGCCGGCAACACCGGCGCCATGTTGGTAGGCGCTCTCTACAGCCTGAAGCCTATCGAAGGTATCCAACGCCCTACTATTTCCACCATCCTGCCCAAAACAAACGGCGGCACAGGCGTTCTGCTGGATGTCGGTCTGAACGCCGACTGCAAACCAGAGAACCTCAGCCAATTTGCTGTATTAGGCTCCCTGTATGCCCGGCATATTTTGGGTATCGGGCAGCCCCGGGTAGGCCTCCTTAACATCGGAGAAGAAGAAGGGAAAGGCAATATTCTCGCACAGGCAGCTTATCCTTTACTAAAAGAAAATAGCCAGATCCACTTCATCGGGAATATCGAAGGACGCGACCTGCTGCTGGACAAAGCAGACGTAATAGTATGTGAAGGCTTCACAGGCAACGTGATCCTGAAAATGGCCGAATCCCTCTTCGGCATCACCCGTGAAAAACATATCCAAAGCGAATACTTCGACCAATTCGATTTCGAGCTGTATGGCGGCACCCCGCTGCTGGGCGTTACCAAACCCGTGATCATCGGTCACGGTATATCCCGCAGTAAAGCTTTTCTCAACATGATCGTACTTGCACAAAAGATGATCGAATCCGACCTGTTGGGTAAAATGAAGGAAAGTTTTCATGCTTAAGTCAAGGTAAGGTATGAAAGACTTCATCACCTACCTTAACAAGTACCTCCGCCGGCTGACGCTCACAAGTATGCTATCCACGATCATCTTCATCAGCATACTGATCATATGTAATTATACATTCGGCATCGAAAGAAGGATACGGGATATCCGGCCATGGTATCTTTCCCTTTCCAGCTTTTTTTTCTTCTATAGCTTTGTTTTCTATTTCGCCTGGGGACTGACAGGGATTCCTGCCATAAGACCGCCTGCGGACAGAAGACATTTTTTGCTCATCCTGATGGCTGCCCCCCTGTACTTCTCTTTCAAAATGATCCACTGGGACCTCTCCCCCCTCCTACCCGACGGTCTGCATTACCCCTGGGACCGGTATGCGTTGATCGTGCTGCAATTGCCGGCCAAACTGCTGTTGCTTTGCGTCCTTCTCTGGTGCTGTGATAAGCTCCTGCGCCAGGAAAATATTTCCGGGTCTGCCGTCTTCGGACTGACCACCAGAAATTTCCGGGCCGCCCCCTATTTTATTTTACTCACACTGATGCTCCCGCTGGTGGCCCTGGCTTCCACCAGACCCGACTTCCTCCATACCTATCCAAAAGTAAAGAATGTCGCTTTTATCACCGGATATACCAGCCACTCGTGGCCCTGGCAGCTCCTGTACGAGCTTTCTTACGGCCTCGATTTCTTTTCCATCGAACTCTTCTTTAGAGGGTTACTGGTCATCGGACTTGCCCACTACGCCGGAGAGAAAGCCATCCTTCCCATGGCCGCCTTTTATTGTACGATCCATTTTGGCAAACCATTAGGCGAATGTATTTCCTCTTTCTTCGGCGGGTTGATCCTGGGGGTGATCGCTCTCCGCACCCGCAGCATACTCGGAGGTCTTATTGTCCATCTGGGTCTGGCCTGGCTGATGGAACTCGGCGGATGGCTGGGAAATCTATTCAGTCTTTAAACTGTCCACGGGATTGGCCAGCGCCGCCTTCATCGTCTGCAGCACGATCAGTACCACCATCACCATCCCCAGACCAAACATGGCCGCTATGAATGGCCAGGGGGTTATCGTGACCCTGGTGGCATAACCTTCCAGCCAATGCCGCATAAGCAGGTAAGCAGGTGGCGTTGCCGCCAGTCCCGCTATTCCCAGCAACGGCAGATATTCCCTGAAAAAAAGCCGGATGATGCCGGGCACGGAAGCCCCGATGACCTTGCGTATCGCAATCTCTTTTGTCCGCCGTTGTATGCTGGATGCAAGCAGCCCTATCACCCCCAGCAGGACAATGACCAGCGCAAGTACCGTTGCCGAATTTGCCGCCTTCCGCAAACGCAGCTCATCCGTATATACAAACTGCAGGGTTTCGTCCATAAATTTATATTCAAAGGCAGCGCCAGGTAGCAAGGCGGCCCATTTTTTCTGGAGTGAGGTCATCGTCGTACCGATGTTGCCGGGCCGCAGCTTAAAAGAGAAATAGCGATAGGTGATAAAGCGGGATACGGGCAAAAAAAGCTCCGGTGCGATGGCGCTGCCCATCCCGCCAAAATGAAAATCCTTCACTACACCGCTGATCGTATACAAGGGCGTATTGCCAAACAAGTGCAGGCGCTTACCTACCGCCTCCTGGGGCGTAGTCCATCCAAGGGCTTTCACAGCCGTTTCATTGATGACCACACGGAGCGAGTCCTGCACCGAGGTCCCTCCCGCTCCATGAAAATATACTCCTGCCTGGATCGGGATGCGATAAGTATCCGCATAGTGCTCATCTGTAATGAGCGCCTCCGCCACGACGGCCCGGGAAGAATCGCCGCCTTCCTTAAACATTCCCCTGCTGCCCCCATTCCATCCGTTGGGTATCTCATAAGACAACGTTACATCCTTTACATCCGGCATCTTTGCAAATTCCGAACGCAAGACAAGCATGTGCTGTACGCCTTTGGACGACCAATCCCGCGGCAACTGCGCCGCCACCACATATTCCTTATCATAACCCAGCCTGTCGCTAAAGAAAAGGCTTATCTGTTGCGAGATGATAATAGCTCCCACCAGCACCAACATGGCCGTAGCGAATTGAAAACCCACCAGCCCCTTGCGCAGCAATGTATTGTCTCCCGTCGTCGAAGCTTTACCCTTCAGCGAATCCACGGAAGCAAGGGAAGACAAACGAAAAGCTGGGTATAAACCTGCCACACCGCCTGTAAACAAGGTAAACAAGGGTATCAATATCCAGGCAGACGCCGGCAATGCAGAAAGTGAGGGTATTTGTTTGCCCAACATGCCGGAAACAAGGGGAGCAAACACTATATACAGCCCCAGCGCAAACACGGTTGCCATCACTGCGAGTAACACCGACTCTGTCAGAAACTGGATGATCAGCTGCCGGCGCAGACTGCCTAAGACTTTGCGGATACCGATCTCCCGCATTCTGGACGTCGATTGACGCACAGAAAGGTTTACAAAATTGATCATTGCCATCAGCAGGATGAACAGGGCAATAGATGACAACGTGTATATCATTTTCTCTACTGTACCACCGTTGCCGGAGAAATAATAGGATGAAAGAGGAAGCACATCCACCTGGAGATTGGCGGCAATGCCGGGTGCTGCATTTGCCTTCACCAGCCGTTGGATGGGGCCTGTCAGCGCCTCCGGTCTTACCCCTTTTTGCAGCTCCACATAGTTGACGATAGAGATATTCGGCCAATCCATGTTCCGGCCAAAAAAAGACAGGTTGGATGCCGGTATAAAAATGCGATTGTTATTGCCTTCGGTGATCCATGTAACAGAATTGCGGGTAAGATCCCGCAATACCCCCGTGATCCGGAAATCCTGTTTGCCACCGGAGAAATTTTCGATGGTAAGGTTTTGTCCCACCACATCCGTCTTACCAAAATACTTGATGGCCATGTCGGCCCCAATGACAACCGTAAATGGCTGACTCAATGCGGTGCGGGGATCACCATACAATACCGGGAAGCCATACATGGTCAGCAGCGTGCTGTCCCCCAGTTGAATGCCCTCCCGGAAATGTTTGTCTCCATAACTGACAGTCGAAGTAATGCCGTCAAAACGATAATAATTGGCGACGAGACGGGGATAGTTCTCCTTCAGCGCTTTGGCCAATGGACCAAGGTTGGCAACGGGATATCCTATGCCGGATATCTTCCATCTGCTGGTGAGGATATATTGCCGGTCCGGATGAGTCAACTGCCGGTTAACCCGCCATTCGCTCCAGCAGTAGGCCGCGATCAGCAAGGTCAAGGCAATCCCCGAAGAAAGCCCTACGACATTGATCATCGAAAAAAGACGGTTGCGGCTGAGATGACGGACTGCCAGCTTGAAATAATTCCGGAACATAGTGATTGGATGTTGGTTCACGGAGGCCCATCACAAAAGATGCCATAAATATATATAACTGACTGTCAGACTCATACAATGTATGAGGTGGCCATCCCGTCCGGATTCGCCCGCAAACTGTCCATCTTCGTACAAAGCCTTCAATAGCTTAAACCAAACCCAAACTTATACAGCGGATTCTTCGAATCATAAGGCACATCTTCTTTCTGGGCGCGCACCGCCTCCATGGAAGAAGGCAGCTCGATCGGCAGATGTCCTTCAGGCTTAGCCTTGCCGAAGATCACATCCAGCACGGCTGCATCGCTGGCGCCAAAATCCGCCAGCAGCCCCCTGGCATGAGCGCTGATCTCGGGTATCACGGCCGGCCGGTCCAGATAAATGTCGACAATGGTCGGTACAGCCCGCAGCAGGTCCAGTATGCTATCCTTTTGCCTTCCTTTGAAATCCAGGTCTCCATGATGGAACATGCCGGCGAGTGGAATGGGAGACGCCACGGGATAGAACGGGGCATTCAGACGCAGCAGCGCAATATCCGCCTTCTTCGGGTCATCCACTACCGTACCATAACGGGTAGCCTCTTTCGGATCGATATTCTTTACATAGATCTTCAACGCCCCCGTCTTCAGGGGAAGTATCCCCTTCTCGTTTTTCAGTAAGGTCATAGCCCGGCGTTGGGAGCCTTCAGCGGCAGCGGCAAACTCCGGCTTACCCAATACCTGTGACACTTTGGCCGTATCGATGAAAGGATCGTCAAAGAGTCCCAGCTGGAATTTCTGACGCAATAACCTTTTAACACTCTCGTCTATACGCGACTCTTGCACCTTCCCTTCTTTTACCAGCCGGATCACCAGCTCGGGACAGTTCTCCCCTCCAAACTGATCTACTCCTGCATCGAGTATCTTTTTAACCCTTTCTTCCGCGGAAAGATTTTCCACCCCCCAAGCCCTGGCAGGCCATATCACATCACCCAGGTGAGCATCCGTCACCAATCCCCAGTCCGTGCAAACAACCCCGTCATAATGGTAGGTATTCCGCAACAACCCGGTAATAATATCCTTGTTATAAGAAAAGCCCACATCTTCGCTGGTCTGTCCCAACGGCACTCCATAGTAAGGCATGATGGCGGCGGTGTGAGCGGCAAAGGCCGCTTCAAAAGGCAGCAGGTGATATTTAAAATTTTTACCAGGATATACCTGTCCTTTCTGAAAAGGGAAATGCGGGTCTAACCCTTCTTTCTGAGGACCTCCACCGGAAAAATGCTTTGTCATGGTGGCTACGCTATGCGGTCCCAACTGTTCTCCCTGGTAGCCGAGTATATAGGCTTTTGCCATACGGGATGTCAGCTGCGCATCTTCCCCAAAAGTACCGCTGATACGCGGCCAGCGGGGTTCCGTGGCCAGATCTACCTGGGGATGCAACGCCTCCCGGATGCCCACCGCTATATATTCCTGCCGCGAGATGTCGGCAAACTGTCTGGTCAGTGCGTCATCGCCGATGGCGGCCAATCCAAGAGGCTCGCACCATTGCGAAAAAGCATGCGCCTCCATGGCAAATATGTTGTTGCTAAAATGATTGCGGGGGTCGGAGGCAATGGTGATGGGTATGCCCAGCCGGGTGCTGTCCTGCGCATAGCGCTGCATAAGGTCATACCATCTCGCCAGGGCCCCTACGGAAGGAATAGCCCAAAGATTGAAATGGTTCATGGCCTTCTCTTTCATCAGCTTCATAGCGTTGGGAGCAAAGGCAAAAAGCCCCTTCCCTGGCTTATCTTCTATGGTGCCGTCATCGTTGATCCTGGCTCCGTTGATAAAAAGCAGACCCGCTTTTTCCGCCAGCGTCATTTGATGGAGCAGGTCGTTCACCCGTGCTTCCACAGGCTGACTGCTATCTTCATAAATATCAAGTTTACCATTTTTGTTCAGGTCCCTCCAGGTATGCTGCTGAGCAGGTCCGTTACAGGAAAGTAACCCCAGGACTGCTGCGAAGAGCGTCAGTAGTTTGGCAAGCGTAGACATATTTTCATTGTGTTGATATGACACAATGTAAAGAATAATGTGAAAAAAAAGAAATTTTTGTAGAGAGTATCTAAATTGCCCTCAATGGCGCAAAAGGAACTAAAGGAATTTATTGACAATGCCTCCCAGATATACCTATCCCATCTGTCGTTGGATTGTGTAGTGTTTGGCTTTCATGACGGCCAGTTGAAGGTCTTGCTGCTGAAAATGAAAAATTCTGACAGATGGAGTCTGCCGGGAGGGTTTATAAAACAGGCGGAATCGATGGAAACTGCAGCCATCCGGGTATTGAATGAACGCACGGGCCTGGACAGCATTTTTCTGCAGCAATTTCACGTCTTTAGCGATCCTGGTCGCAGTGATAATAAGGAGAAGAACGCTCATCTGCGACGGGCCGGGATCGCGGTGCCTGCCGGTCACTGGTTCATGCAACGATTTCTTTCAGTGGGTTTTTATGCGCTGGTCGATTTTTCCACGGTAACCCCCCAGCCGGATGCTTTTTCCGATGACTGTGCCTGGTGGGATATTGGGGAGACGGGACAGCTGATATTGGATCACTCCCGGATACTTTTCAAAGCACTGGAGGTGTTGCGTCTGCAACTGCACTACCAGCCCATCGGCTACAACCTGCTCCCCCCCAAGTTCACCATGCCTGAATTGCAGAAGCTCTACGAGACGATACTGGGTCGGAAATTAGACCGGAGGAATTTTCATCGCAAGATCTTATCCTATGAGATACTGCGTCCATTGAAGGAAAAAAGACAGGGAGTCGCCCATAAAGCGCCGCAGCTTTATAGCTTTGACACGATAAAATATCAGAAAGCGTTAAAAGAAGGTTTGGGTGGGATATAGTCAATAAAAAAAGCTACCAGCCTGTAAGCCGGATCCTGTTCTCCGCCAGGGGCGGAGCGGCCATCATTTATCTGGCCCCTGCATTACTGCAGGGATCTAGCTGCCTACCCTCCGGCATCGGGCGGGCCGCCCTCAATCGCCGGTATACGTGGCATTTCAGCATGCAAGGTTTACCCGCCCCGGCAATCACTTGCCGGCGCCGTGGGCTCTTACCCCACATTTTCACCCTCATCCGTCGGTTGACAGACAGTTATTTTCTGTGGCACTATCTGTTGACGCTATGCGTCACCCGGCCGTTAGCCGGTGCATTGCCCTGCGCTGTCCGGACTTTCCTCCCCCTTTACTTCTCGTAAAGAGAGCGATGACCCGGCTGGTAGCAAATATAAAGATACCATATCTTTACGAGATGATGAGAATGCTTGCTATATGTCTGCTATCCACCTGTCTGGCGCAAGGACAAACGGTAACAAAATATTCTTTCCAGCGACCGGAGATGGGTTCCCCTTTTACCATCACGCTCTACAGCGCAGACTCCGCTGCCGCGGCAGCAGCAGCCATGGCCGCATTCAGGAAAGCCGAAGAGCTGAATGCCATCCTCAGCGACTACATCGACAGCAGTGAGATCAACCGGCTGAGCGCCACCAGCGGCGGGCATCGCTGGGTACCCGTCTCTCCTCCCCTTTTCGATATCCTTCGGCGATCGGTACAGGCAGCTATACTCAGCGAAGGCAGCTATGACATCACCATAGGTCCCGTGGTTCGTCTATGGCGAAAGGCGCGTAAGACGCAGCAATTCCCCGACAGTACTCTCCTCCACGAGGCCCTGGCAAGGACGGGTTACCACCTACTCCACCTGGATTCGGCCACCCATTCCGTATGGTTGGAGAAAGAAGGGATGCAGCTGGACGTAGGCGGACTGGGAAAAGGGTTTGTAGCGCAGGCCGCGCTGGACCTGCTGCGACAGCAAGGCCAGCCGATAGCCATGGTGAATGCAGGTGGCAAGATCGTATTGGGACAGGTCCCTCCCGGCAAGAAAGGCTGGCTCATCGGTATCAATGCACCCGGAGAAAAAGAAACCCTCTTTCCCGCGTTTTTACTGCTAAAAGAAATGGCGGTAGCCACTTCTGGTGATATTTATCAATATGTAGAACTAAATGGTAAACGCTACTCGCATATCGTTGATCCCAGGACGGGCATCGGGCTCACCCGTCGCCGGAATGTTACGGCACTGGCGCCTGACGGCACAGACGCGGACTGGCTGGCCACCGCCTGCAGCGTCCTTCCCTGGCGAAAATCCCTGCAGCTGATCCGTAAGATCCCCGGGGCAGCCCTGCTGGTCACTGAAATGAAAAATGGCAAAATATCCAGCAAATACTCGCCAGGTTTTAGAAATTATCTACAGAAATAGTATGTAACTTGAGCGCATGAACCGAACCATGCTTGCCTGTCTTGTCAGCCTATTGACCGGTCAGGTCGATCACCCTACGCAAAAAGCTCCTTTTAGCGCTTACACACAGCAGATAGCCGGGACTTCCGTTTCCTTTGTCATGGCCCCCATCCCGGGTAATGGCAAGATCGATTCCTTCTGGATGGAAGAGCACGAGGTAACTTATGAAGAATATGTCCTTTTTCAGGATGAAGCCCTGGATAAAGCTCCCTTGCCGGACGGCATCACACGCCCCAGCCCTCCTTACATCGATTTTACGCTGGGCATGGGGAAAACAGGGGGTTTCCCCGCCAACAGCATGAGCCAGTACGGCGCCATCATGTATTGCAAATGGTTATATAAAAGGACGGGCATATTCTACAGGCTGCCCACGGAGGCCGAATGGGAATATGCCTGCGGGGCAGGCTCTGCCGCCTCCTATCCTTTTGGGGACGACCCGTCCCAGCTCGCTCAATACGGCTGGTACAGTGGCAACAGCGACAATAAATACCATGCGGTAAAACAACTAAAACCCAATGCCTGGGGATTGTATGACATGCTGGGAAATATAGCGGAATGGACCCTGGATCCCCTTACCCTCAAAGGAGGCTGTTTCCGGGATGCTGCGGACCAGCTGCGCAGTGCAGCCCGTCTGCCCTATGATCGCAAATGGAATGCCCGCGACCCTCAGATCCCTAAAAGCAAATGGTGGAATGCGGACGCTCCATTCATCGGCTTTCGGATCATGCGTCCTATCAAACAGCCGGATGCAGCTGCCGCGTCAGCATTCTACGACAAGCTGCTGACAAAAAAATAAATATTCATTTTAAATTGCAGTTATCATGAATCAAAAACCCACTTTCTCCAACAGCAGAAGAGATTTCGTTAAAACATCTTCCCTGCTGGCAGGCGGTATCCTGGCCGCTCCGTTGATCTCCCAGGCCAACTTCTTTTCCGGCGCCGACAATACCATCAAGGTGGCGCTCATCGGCTGTGGCGGCCGGGGTACCGGCGCTGCCGTACAGGCCCTGAGCACCAAACAAAATGTACAGCTGGTGGCCATGGCCGATGCTTTCAAAGACAGGCTGGATGGCAGTTACAACAATATCCTGGAAGCCCTGGAAGACAAAAAGAGCCGGGTCCAGGTGAAAGAAGAAAATAAGTTTACGGGCTTCGACGCCTATAAAAAAGCCATAGCCCTGGCCGACGTGGTGATCCTCGCTACGCCTCCTGGTTTTCGCCCCATCCATTTTGAAGAGGCCATAAGCCAGGGTAAGCACGTGTTTATGGAAAAACCCGTAGCTACCGACCCGGCAGGCGTACAACGCGTACTGGCCGCCGCCGAAAAAGCCAAGGCAAAAAAATTAAACGTGGTGGTTGGGTTGCAACGCCGCTATCAGGCATCCTATCGTGAGCTGATCAAGAGGGTGCATGATGGCGCCATCGGCGAGATAACATCCGCCCAGGCATGGTGGAATAACGACGGAGTTTGGGTCCATCCCCGTCAAACAGGCTGGACAGAGATGGAATACCAAATGCGTAACTGGTACTATTTTGTATGGCTCTGCGGAGATCATATCACCGAACAGCATATCCACAACCTGGACGTGATCAACTGGGCCATGGACGCATTCCCCGTAAAGGCCCAGGGAATGGGAGGGCGCCAGGTTCGGACAGGAAAAGAATATGGACAGATCTATGATCATCACTTTGTAGAGTTCCAATACGGCAATGGCGTCGTCCTCAACAGCCAGTGCCGGCACCAGAAAGGGACCATGAGCAAGGTGGACGAGCTGCTCATCGGTACCAAAGGCAAGGTTTACTGCGATGCCGCCCGTATCGTGGACAATAAAGGCAATGTCATCTATCAGTTTGATAAAAAGACAGAGAATCAACCCTACCAGAACGAACACGATGAGCTGTTCGCAGCCATCGCAAAGGGGGACTACAAATTCTGGGACGCAGAACGCGGAGCACGCAGCACCATGACATCTATTCTCGGCAGAATGGCCACCTATTCCGGTCAAAATATAGAATGGGATAAGGCCATCAATTCCGGCATCAATATCATGCCTGCGGAATACGCTTTCAACGCAACACCGCCTGTATTACCCGACGCCGATGGGTTCTATCCGGTGCCGGAGCCGGGACAGACAAAGTTCTTTTGATAAAAAAAGTCCGCCGACCGGCGGACTTTTTTTTACTTATTTAAAGCTATCACTTTCCCTGTACGCCTGTATCAACGCTATCTCCCCTTCTTTCCCTGGACGGGCATTCCCGTGCTCCATACCTAACACACCGCGATAGCCCTTTTCATAGATATGCTTAAAGATATTCTTGTAATCCATCTCCCCAGTGGTAGGCTCATTGCGGCCAGGGTTGTTGCCAATCTGAAAATAACCGATCTCGCTATAGGTGAGGTCAATATTTTTGATGATATTCCCTTCATTGCGCTGCATATGGTACATGTCAAAAAGTATCTTACAGGAAGGACTGTTCACCGCCCTGCAGATCGCATAGGTCTGGTCGGAATGACGAAGGAAAAGATCAGGCGTATCGCTTAAAGGCTCCAGCACCATAACGATCTTTTGGGGCTCCAGTATTTCCACACCCCTGCGCAAAGCGTCAATGACATTAGCCGTCTGGATACCCATGGGCAGATGCCGCTGGAAATCCCCCGGTACTACTGTCGTCAATATCCCTCCACAGCGTTTGGATACTTCTACGGCCTGCCGGCAGCCCTTCAGAAATATTTCCAGATGCTCGGGTTTGCCGGCAGCCAGGGTATTTGCGCCATTGCCCCCTTTATCCAATACAAACACCCCCATGGACATACCAAGCTTTGCAAGCGTATCCCCTATTTTTTGCTGTTGTTCGGGGGGTCTGCCGGACATGCCATTATCCTCAATACTGCGAAACCCCTGGTCATAGGCAAACTTGATCTGATCGATAAAGTCCGTGCCCGCGCTGTTGCGGAACATACCGTCGTGGATACCGTAATTGAGATTAAAAGGCTTACCAGCTGCAGAAGTCTTTTTTTCTTTGGCCGATACGGCGGCGCCCGTAAGGACGGAGGCACCGGCAAGCATTGAATGCCGGATAAACTGTTTGCGTTGCATAGATCGTTTTATGATGGACTAAGCTAGGGAATTTTTCAGAAAAACCGTCTTTTCAACATTAAAAACGAACCAAAGGTTCGTTGTCCGTAACCGAGGAACGAAGGTTACGCCCGAGAAGGAGCCAGGAACGCAGCTCCGACGAAGGGCTCAGACATTAGATTTTTCCGGAAAATGTGTAATATTTTGAGGTACACATTTTCCGGACATTTTAATATTGGAAGAATATCTCGGTAGCCCCATAACCATAACGGGGATCATAGCGATTGATAAAGCTTTTCACTTTTCGTTTAGTCCGAAGGATCTCGTGGATCTCATCTCTGAGCTTGCCCGAGCCCACGCCATGAATGACGATCATCGAAGGCAGATGGTGAGCCAGGGCCAGGTCGAAGTATTTTTCAAAGGTTTGCAGCTGCATCGTGAGTATCTCGAAATTATCCAGGGATTGCCACTTTTCGGTCAGCTTTTCGATATGCAGATCCAGCTCCGACCGGGCTGATTCCAGATGCTGACGCGCCCGGGATGCTTCATAGACCCGGAAATTGGAGCCGGCAAAAATACCCGTATTGATCGTGACAGGCGTTGTTTCCTCCGCTTCGCGGAAAGGATAGGTGGAGAAAAGTGAAAAGGAAAAAGTAGCCTCCCCTTTCTTCTTTATCTCCTCGATACGGCTGAACACTTGTTTGGCCCGCAGCTTGAGCGACGTCTCATAATGATCAACCCTGGTCTTGTCGGGTGCAACAAGGGAAAACTCGCATTCAAAGACAGGATTATCGTTCAGATTGGCAAAAGGGATATCATGGATATAAAAATCCTGGAAAGGATGTACCTGTCCCGCCAGATCGAATTCACTTTTCCCAAAATAGTTCACGTTATAAGCAAAAAGGTACCCCGAAGTGGTATTGTTCACCAGGTGGATCTTCAGACTTTCTACCACATCGTCCCCAAACTCGTCATTATCGAATATGGGCAGAAAGGTCAGCCACACGCCGTCAGCAAGTTTGGCGATCCGTTCTTTTTTTTGACTCGACTGCGGTTTTTCCGGGGGCAGCTGATCGATGTATTTCTTAGGTTTCTTCTCAGGAGTAACCTGCGTTTTTGAGAGAAACGTTTAAAATAGGGAAAATCCAACTGATCGGTGTGAGCCGGGAAACGGACACCCCGCACATCCACCAGCACCATTTTGTCATTAATGATCTCTACCACCTCTCCTTCGTCGTTGGAATGCTGAATGACAACCTTGTCTCCTACCTCGAATTTCATAAGGCAAATTTACGACATTTTAACGGACCGGAGGTTCGTTGTCTGTAACCGCAAGGTTACGCCCGAGGGGGAGCGTGTCGAAGCAGCTCCGCCGAAGGGCTCAGATATTAGTGCTTTCCGGCAAACGGATTAATTTATTAGGAAATCCGTTTGCCGGATATACTGAGCCTGCTTTGACGATACCCGTACAGGAAATAGATCACAAGCCCGATGCCCATCCAGCAAAAGAACCATATCCACGCGATGGCCCCGATCTCTATCAGCAGGTAGGCACAGAACAAAACGCCCAGCACAGGTATGAGAGAGTATTTTTTCATCACGGTGATAATGGAGGCTACACCGGCCAGCAAGGTATATACGAGAAAGAGGACCTCCTGAAGACCTATACCGCGGAGATGCTGCAGGGCATTCCCCAGCCGGTCGCGAAAGAGATAGAGAAAGCCCAGGTAGAGAATGGGCACGACCCATCGACCATTGACATAGGGCAGGCGGAAACTTTTTTTAGCGCCGCCCTGGATACGGGGCAGGAACAGCACTCCGCCCGATACGAGCACGAAGGCAAAGAGGGTTCCGATACTGGTGAGCTCCGTCATCAGCGAGCTTTCAAGGAACAGGGTGGGTATGGCTACCAGCAGCCCGGTAATGATGGTAGAGAACCAAGGGGTCTTGTATTTGGGATGTATCTTCCCAAAGGCTTTTGGCAGGAGGCCATCCCGGCTCATACTCATCCAGATACGGGGCTGCCCCAGCTGAAATACCAGCAGCACGCTGGTAGTGGCCACCACGGCGCTTATGGATATAAAATAACCGATCCATTTCTGATGGACCTGATTGAAAACATAGGCCAGGGGATCGGTGACATTCAACTTGGAAAAAGGGACCATACCCGTCAGCACCAGAGCGATGAGTATATAAAGGATCGTACAGATCACCAGGGAATACAGCATCCCCTTGGGCAAGTCCCGTTGGGCATTGTTGCATTCCTCCGCGGTGGTAGAAATGGCATCAAAGCCGATGTAGGCGTAAAAGACAGCCGACACCCCTTTCAATACCCCTTCGAAACCATTAGGTAGAAAAGGATTCCAGTTGGATGTTTTTACAAAGAAAAATCCCAGGATGATCACGAGGATAATAACAGCGATCTTAAACATCACCATGAAATTGGTGGTCTTCTTACTTTCCGAGATACCGATGTAAGTAATGATGGAGATGATACATACGATAAAGAAAGCCGGCAGGTTGACAAAGATATGTTTACCCATGATGACGGGAGCGGAATTCCAGGCAACGATGGCCGCGTGGTTTACATCGTCAAGGGGCAAGTGCGCGGCAAGGACCTCCTGTGCTTTAAGATAGGCAGCATGCGCCGTACTGGGATCGATGATCAGCCAGCCCGGCAAATGGATATTGAACCCTTCCAGCAGATTGTTGAAATAGCCGCTCCAGGAAATGGCTACTACGATATTGCCGATGGCATACTCCAGTATCAACGCCCAGCCGATGATCCAGGCCACCAGCTCCCCAAAGGATACGTACGCATATGTATATGCGCTCCCGGCAATGGGTATCCGGCTGGCGAACTCGGCATAGCACAAGGCCGAAAATCCGCATGTGACGGCTGTCAGGATAAACAAGAGCGAAATCCCCGGACCTCCATTGTAGGCTGCCGTACCAATGGTGGAAAAGATGCCTGCCCCTACAACGGCCGCGATCCCCATAAACGTCAGATCGCGTACGTTCAAAACTTTTTTCAACCCTCCGCCGCCATGGCCGTCCGTGATCCCTTCTGCCGCATCTTTTTGTATTTTTTCCAGCGATTTCCGACGGAATAGTGAGTTAGACATCCACCATTAGTTTGATTAGGGCGGTAAAATAAGGAAAAAGTATTAATTTTGTTTGCCGGGATTAAGCTGTCATCCTAAGTAACGTCTTAATTTTCCCGGTCATGAACGTACCTATAAAGTATTGCACATCGGCGCTATCCCCCGAACTGAACGATCATTATCTCGAATATAGCCGGCTGCGGTCCTTTCGCCGGCACACGCTCCTGCTGAGGGCAGACGAGGTCTGCAGGAACATCTATTTCGTAGAGTCCGGCATGTTGCGATGCTTCCATTATAAAGGAGGTAAAGAAATAACCTCATGGTTTGCACAGAGGGGTGACTTCTGCTGGTCTGCGGAGAGCTTTCTGCGACAGCAGCCGGCGACGGAATATATCGAGGTCCTGGAAGATGCCGTTGTTTGCTATCTCAGCTATACAGGTCTGCAATGTATCTGTCTGGATTTCCCTTTGTTTGGCATGTTGGAAAGGACGGTGACACAACAAAACCTGTTCCTCTGTCAACAAAAAATGCAAGCGATGTGGATGCAGCAATCCCCCGGGAAATTATCCTGGTTTATTCAGCAATTCCCCGGACTGCCGGGGAAAGTACCGGGTAAATATATTGCTTCTTATTTAGGTATCACCGAAGTGATGCTGAGCCGGATCCTGCACGCTTAGTATTCTCTCTGCACGAGGAAGGCGGCCAGCTGCTGCAGCGGCTCTTTACGGCGGGCAAGGACGGCGATATCTTCCAAATGCTGATAGGCCGTCTGCATGTACTGCTCTTTTAGCTCACGGGCCCAGGCATCGACCCCGCATGCCTTAAAGATTCGCAGCATCCCTTTTATCTTCCCGGCGTCGTCCGCCTTTTTCAGGTCATTGATCTCCCGGTGTTGCGCTTCCGTAGCCACTTCCAGGGTCTTGATAAGAAGGAAGGTCTTTTTCCCGGCAACTATATCGCCGCCCACCTGTTTGCCAAACTTCGCCGGGTCGCCAAAAGCATCCAGGTAGTCGTCCTGCACCTGGAAAGCCAGTCCCAGGTTCTTCCCAAAATCATAGAGATGCTGCTGGTTGCCCAACCCCGCACCGCCCAGGATAGCGCCTATCCGAAGACTGGCGGCTAGTAGAACGGAGGTCTTCAATCCTATCATCTGTTGATATGCCGAAAGGTCTACCCGGTCCATGCTTTCGAAATCCATATCCAACTGCTGTCCTTCACAGACCTCCCTGGCCGTCTGGTTATAGATGTGCATGATGGGGCGTATGTGCTGCGCCTGGATCTTGCTGAGATAATCATAAGCCACTACCATCATCACATCACCCGTCAGCAAGGCCGTCGAGGCGCCGTATTTCTCATGTACCGTGGGCTTACCCCGCCGCAGCGGCGCTTTGTCCATGATATCGTCATGTATGAGGGTGAAATTATGGAAAAGCTCGATGCTGGCAGCCAGGTGCCAGGCATCCGGGTCTATATCGCCAAAGAGCTCGTTGCCCATCAGACAAAGAACGGGTCTGATCCTTTTTCCGCCAATACCTAAGAAGTAATTGGCCGGCTCATACAAACTGGCCGGATGGGTGGGAAAATGCTGTGTCAGGAACCGGGCTGAAAATTCTGCTGATAGGTCTTCAAAACTGTGCATGTACGGCTATTTCTTTTTCTTTCTTGGTTTCTTTTCTTTAGGCTTGCCTTTTGTTTCTTTTACTCCGGCGGGATGTCCTTCTGAGAAA
Source organism: Chitinophagaceae bacterium (assembly GCA_017307755.1). Taxonomy (GTDB): domain Bacteria; phylum Bacteroidota; class Bacteroidia; order Chitinophagales; family Chitinophagaceae; genus Puia. The sequence continues at coordinate 142,924 of JAFKGQ010000007.1, forward strand.
GAGGCTTGTCCCTTCACCCCGGTGGCAATGACCCATTCGTAGTCCAATTGGCGCTTGGCCAGGTTGGCCGCAATCACTTTGATGGTCACTTTGTCACCCATACGGAACTGCCGGCCACTGCGCTTCCCTACCAGGCTATAGTCGCTCTCCACATGCCGGAAATCATCGTACTCCAGGAGGCTGTTGATACTCACCAGCCCTTCGCACTTATGCTCCACTGTCTCCACCCAGAAACCAAAGGAAGCCACCCCGCTGATGACCCCCTCAAACTCTTCTCCCAGGAAACTCTGCATATACTCCACCTGCTTGTACTTGTTTGCCGCCCTTTCACTCTCCATGGCGGCCCGCTCACGCTCACTGGAATGTTTACATTTTGCCTCCAGTTTTTTATCTATCTCAAATTTTTCCTGAAGAATCTCATGTAATATTCTGTGAACCAATACATCAGGATATCTTCTAATGGGTGAGGTGAAATGACAGTAATACTCGAATCCAAGTCCGTAATGGCCTATATTTTCCGTGGTATATACCGCTTTGGCCATGGTACGAATGCCTAATTGCTCCAGTACATGCTGCTCCGGCCGGCCCTGGACGTCCTTTAGCATCTGATTGAAACTGGCGGCTATCGCCTGGGGCGTCTTGGTATCGAATTGATGCCCATACTTTTTGGCAAACTCGATAAAAGGCAGCAACTTCTCCTTATCCGGCGTATCATGTACCCGGTAAGGGAAAGGAATAGCCTTCTTATTCACCTTGATCTTCCCCACATTCTCTGCCACCGTTCGATTAGCCAACAGCATGAACTCCTCCACCAATTGATGCGCCTCCTTGCTCTCCTTTACCATGATACCGACTGGCTTGCCCTTTTCATCCAGCTTAAAACGAACCTCAGTTGAAGAAAAATTGATGGCTCCTTTTCTAAATCGCTGTTTTCTAAGTCGTTGAGCAATATCATTTAATATTTCTATTTCTTTTTGATACAACCCATCTTTCTGCTCGATGATCTCCTGTACCTCTTCATAGGTAAAACGATGGTCGGAATGGATGACGGTCTTACCGATCCAATATTGCTTGACCTCCCCCTTGGGCGTCATCTGGAAAATGGTGGAAAAAGTGAGCTTATCCTCGTGAGGGCGAAGGGAACACAGTTCGTTAGAGATCCTTTCCGGCAGCATGGGGTTGACCCTGTCCGGCAAATACACGGATGTAGCCCGGGTATATGCTTCCTTATCCAGGGCCGTCTCGGGCTCCACGTAATGACTTACGTCGGCGATATGTACCCCAATCTCCAAAAGACCATTCTTCAACGAGCGGATGGAAATGGCGTCATCAAAGTCCCTGGCATCCACCGGATCGATGGTAAAAGTGAGGATACCGCGTATATCCTTGCGAAGGCTGATTTCCGAAGAGGCGATGATATCCGGCAGCCTTTCGGACTCCTCCATGACATTTTCAGGGAAGAAAATGGGGAAACCGTTCTCCAGAAGTATCTCCTTCATAGCCTTGTCGTTCTCGTCCCCCTTGTCCATGATCTGGATCACCTCTCCCTGGGGTTTCTTATTTTTCTCCCATTCCACGATACGCACGATGACCCGATCATTATTTACGGCGCCATTCAGTCTGGAAAGAGGGATATAGATATCGGGCATCGGTTTATCCGTCTCCGCGATAAAAAAGGCAAAGGACTGGCTTAACTCGATATGCCCCAGGAATTCCATCTGTTTCCGGTCAACCACCTCGACTACCTCCCCCTGCTGCCGGCCGCTGCGATTAGGGCTTCCGGTTACCCGCACCCGTACGGTGTCCCCATGCAGGGCGGTATTGAAATCCGAAGGCCGCACCAGTACATCCTGCTCCCGTCCTTCGATGATGACAAAACCCATCCCTGAACGGGTGACGTCCAGCCGGCCTGTCAATAGATTATGGGACTGCTCACTGGCTTTTTTCTTCTTTTTCTTTTTCGTCTTCATAATATTCTATTTAAGCATCCACGCCAGCCTAAACGGAGGGCTTGAAATCCGTAATGAATTTAACAATTAAATCAGTAAAACGCGGCTGCTCCCCGAACAAAAACCGCGGCTCTATAGGCAATACGTAAAAAGGCCATTCCTCCAACTCCTGCCGGAACTTTGTCAGACGGACAGCATCTTTCTCCGTGGTAAGGATGATTTTGTTCGGCTCGGCTATATGGTTGAAGCGGCGGATCATATGCTTGAGATCATCGATGGTAAAAATATGATGATCGCTATAGGCCAGCTCATAATAGCTGCCCGCTTTCTCATTCAGCCATTTCTTTAACGGGGCAGGGTTGGCAATACCCGTCACCAGCAACACTTCCATCCTGCCCGTGATCGGGGTCGTATTACCCTTGATGATGTGGTAAGGCAGACCATATTGAATGGAAGAGAAGAACACCTGCTGATGATTCAGGGGCTCTATCTCCAGTACCGTGGCCCTGCGCTCGTCCTCCGACAGGTCTTCCGGACATTTGGTGACGACAATAAGATCGGCACGCGTATAGCTCCCCGGAGCATCCCGCAGATCGCCGCTGGGAAGCCACCAGTCCCGGGTAAACAGATTGGAATAATCCGTCAGCAGTATATTGAGCCCCGCCTTTACGGCCCTGTGCTGAAAAGCATCGTCGAGGATAATGACACGGGTATCAGGCCGGTCATGCAACAGCTGCGGGATAGCAACGATACGCTCCTCTCCCACAGCGACCGCAACGTCGGGAAATTTGCTGTGGAACTGCATGGGTTCGTCACCGATGTCCAATGCCGTGGTATGTACACCCGCCAGGGCATAACCACGGGTCTTCCGCTTGTACCCCCGACTAAGCACGGCCACGGGAAACCGACCTTTTAGCGAATGGATCAGCAGCTCTACCATCGGGGATTTACCGGTCCCCCCAACAGCCAGGTTCCCTACACAAATAATAGGTAAATTAAACGTGGTGGAACCAAAGACCTTTTTGTCAAAACACCAATTGCGCACCTTCACGACGAGCGCATACAAGAGAGAGATAGGGAATAATAATATTCGTATCGTTCTGAACAGTGGGAAGTTAACATTCATCTTTTTCAATTCCTGCTGTAAAGATGCCATTTTTCTACCAGCTCCACGATATTCGTTACCCCCATTTTCTCAAATATTCTGGACTTGTAGGTACTGACGGTAGAAACCTGAAGATTCAAATGAGCGGCGATGTTGGCGGTCGTAAACCCCCGGACCATCTTGTGTAAGACCTCCATCTCCCGGGTTGTAAGGGTTTTCAGCGGATTGTCCTGCGTCGCCCTCTTTTCTATCATATTATCAAGCAACTGCTGCTTGACGGCAAGGCTGGAATACTTCTCCTTTTTCAATACGGTCACCAGGGCCCTCCGGATATCCTCCCCCGGGGATTGTTTCATCAGGTACCCATTCGCCCCCGCCTGCAGACAGCGCAAGGCATATATCTGTTCGTCATAGCCGGAAAAGATCAGTATCCTCACCTGCGGCTGACGAAGCCGGATCACATCTATCATTTGTAAATTGTTCCCGCCGGGCATATTGATATCGAGCACTAACAGGTCGAATGCCCGGCTATCCAATACAGTCAGTAATTCAGAAAAGTTTTCCGCCTCTGCTGTAATGGCTTCCGGAAGGATCTCCTGGATAATACGGGTCATGCCATAACGGACTACCGTGTGGTCATCTGCGATAAGGATATTAATCATTTCGTAGGGATATAGAATAAGATTACCGGGTAAGGTCTTTACAAAAGTAGTAATAATTCTACAAAACAAGGACAAAAACACCTACGAACAAACGACAAGAACCGTTACAAAGAGTCAATATTTTGTTTAATACTTTCGCACCGACCCAGTTATCTATCTTTCTTCTTCTTCATTCCTCTTTTTACAACCCCAGCAGCTTTATCTCACTGAAACCAAAACCAGTACACTATCATTATGTACCATCATCTCTCCTATGATCGCACCCGCCGTATCGGCCGTTGCTTTTCTATCCTATTGCTGCTTGCCCTCTTTTTCTCCCTTCAGTCGAAGGCAGCCAGTTTTCCGGTGACAAACACCAATGATGCGGGCCCCGGCTCCCTGCGGCAGGCTATATTGGACGCCAACGCCACCAGCGGCGGACCGCATGCCATCGTATTTAACGTATACGGGCAGATCACGATCCTATCCACCTTACCCACCATTACTTCCAATGGCCTCACCATCGACGGGCAGAACAGGATCACCATCAATTCCAATGGGACCAATCAGATCATCAACCCTTTTGTCATCAATGCCAACAATGTCGCCATCCGGAATTTTACATTGACCAATAATGGCGACATCGATTTTACCGTTCAACCCAATACTACAGGGGTGACGATCCAAAACATTACTGCTTACAGCAATACCGGTAACTTTCTCAATGCTTTCCTGTATGTCGCCGGGGCATCGACCAACCTGACCGTCCGTAATATTACATCAACGGATGTCGAGCCCTGCAATGGCAGCGGGCCAATTGTAGGGAGGGCATTTTATTTCACCGGGGGTGTTCAGACGAACCTGGTGATGGATAGTATCCATCTAAGTACGGCCGCCAATGCAAGAGGCTGCGAGGGGGTGGTATTCCGCGATGCGTCGGTAAATGGCTTGAACTTTACCCATAGCCATATCAGTGGTTTTCAAAATGGCATCGTATTTGGCAACAGCGGAGGCCCGGTAGAGACAGCAAATAATGTTCTGTTGGATCATATCATCGTAGATTCCCTGACCACCGGTGTAAGCATCGGTTTTTACTCCAATTTCACCAATACAGGCATTACGATAAAGAACACGCTGATAGATACGCGGGTGGTCACTTCCACCAATGATTTCGGGGATTATGGGTTTCAGTTCAACAATACGACCGACGGCATTACTCTGGACAGCGTGCAGCTGACGAATGTGGACATTTACAGTATCTGGTTCAACGGGGCCGCCAGCAATATCAATATTAATCATACGTCAATAAATAAACCTTTTGTCAGCGCGAGCGCAGGCAGCCAGCAGATCCGTTTTGAAAGCACTGCCAATACTGTCAGTATAAAAAATACGGTGCTGAACGGGTACGTGGATGGCACCGGGCATGACGCGGGGTATGGCCTTTTTTTCGTCTCCAATGTCGTCGGCATTACCCTGGATTCCCTGACTGTCACCTCCATGGATGGGGTAACGGGTGGAGATGGCATCTATGTTGGCGGGGCCGCAACGAATTTCTCCCTGAACCACTCCCGGTTTACCAAGAACTATGACGGCATCGAGTTCTACAATAATGCCCCCCATACAAATGTGTCTATCCTGAATTCTTCCTTCCAGAACGCGGTACGTTCGGGGATCGTCTTCAATACGACCAATGCCACCGAGCAGTTCACCCTGACAAACGACACGGTGGCGTATAACGCCAGCAACGGTGTCTGGCCTTACAGCGGTAACGTGGCAACCAATGTCAACCTCTCCGGGTGTGTGATCCATGACAATGGCGGCTATGGAGTATATATGAACAACTCCCCTACCAATGTGATCATTTCGCAAAACAGCATTTATAATAATACAGGCGTTGGCATCGGGATGGACGGTACAGGCAACTGTAGCTACACCGGCGCTAACAGACCCACCCTGGTATCTTCCACCAGTCTGGGAGGGGGACAATACCAGCTGCAGATCACGATACCGAATATATCCGCCGGAGCGTTGTATAACATAGATATCTATGCGAATGACCCGGGTACCTCCCCTGCCAGCGGGCAATATTATGTGACTACGCTGACGGGACTGTCCGCGGGCACCAGTACGCAAACGATCACCTATAATACGGGACCCGGCGCCACAGGGGTGGGATTCTGGACAGCTACTCTGCGGATACCCGCCAATAGCTGCGGGACCTCCGCCTTCAGCGGCCCCTTGCCCATCGGTTTTAAGGGGCCTGCCGGTGTGAACAGCGGTATTGTGGCCTGGTACCGGGCCGACAACGGCGCAAACGGTGCGAACTGGGCCGATATCAGCGGGAATAGCAATCATATGACAGTGGCCGGAGCCCCCAATCTTACTACAGGGTTGGTGAATTTCAATCCTGCTTTTTATTATAATGGCAGTTCCGGGCATCTTGTACCCGCTACTGCCGGCGTGACAGGCGCCTATACGCTGGGAGGGTTGGGCAGACTGGAAGGCACCCAGAATGCCCGGGTATTCACCAGCACAACGGGCAATAAATTCTTTGGCTGGCATGGCGGACTGGAAAATCGCCTGTATGTCGAAGCCTGGCTTGACAATGGGAATGCCATCACTAACTATACAAAGCTTTATACTTTTAAACGTTCTACCTCTCCATCAGCCGCGTATGAGTTCAAAGGGAACGGGCTGTCACTGATGACCGGCGGCGCCACGGATGCCGGCGTATGGACCCTGGCCGTGGGCGAAACAAATAATGCTGAATATTCAAAAGTCTTCGTTCCCGAAGTGTTTATTTACAACCGGGATATCACCCCGGCGGAAATGCAACGGGTGGAGTCATATATGGCCTTAAAATACGGGGTTACGCTGAATAACGGCGCCACCAACTACCTGGCCACCGACGGTACAGTGTACTGGACGGCGGATGCCACTTATAATCGTCGTATCACCGGCATCGGCAGGGACAGCACCACCTTGTTGTATCAAAAGGAATCGCTGAGCTCGGATACCGGCATTGTCACTATTGCGCTGGGCGCCACGGTGGCGGCTTCCAATGCCGCCAATACGGCCACGATCACCGCGGATAGATCATTCCTGGTCTTTGCCGATAATAATGGCGGCACGGGCTTCGGAACAGCTATTGCGGGGGCGCACGCTAAACAGCGCATGACCCGTGTGTGGAAGGTGCAGAAGACCAACTGGACGGATCAGAATATTACGCTGCAGATAAAAGGGGAAGGCATCAATAACTATCTGTTTATTGGCGCCGATGCCGGCTTTGGGACTTTTAGCCAGGAGTTACGATTAGACGCCAACGGATCGGTAACGCTCAATTCCAGCCTGCTGACTAATGGCATTTATTTTACGGTCGGCGCTGACATCAAAGGACCTGCGGGTGTAAATACCGGGATCGCCATGTGGCTAAAGGCGGATGATGGTACTGCTACCGGGACGCAATGGAATGATTTCAGCGGGAATGCCAATGGCGCTGTGCAGCCGCTGGCAGTATGCCAGGCCTCCGTATTACCGGCGCCTGTCAATTTCAATCCGGCCCTGAAGTTCGACGGGACGAATGATTTTATGCAGGCTCCCAGCTTAATGACCGCCTTTGGTACAGGTAACCTGCAGATCTATGCCGTATCCGCAACGGATAACGTGCAGGTCCAATCGCTGTTCTTTGAGACTGTCAGCAGCGGCTACCCTGTCAATGCACACGTCCCATGGTCTGATGGGAATATTTATTGGGATGCCCCCTATGGCTACAGGGTAAACGCGCCCTGGGGAGGCAGGCCGGGTGCTCCTTTCCTGTGGTCGTTCCTGCGTTCGCCCGCCGGCATGAGCGCCAATCGCAACAGAACAACGGTAGCGACGTTCAGCGGCGCCCTGAACAATATTGCCGGCTCCAATGCTCCCTTTGACATCGGCGGGGCGGGCAACGGCATCAACCCTTTTAACGGGAAGATCGCCGAAATGATCGTCTATAACAATGCCGGCGCCATTACCGCCACGCAACGCCAGCAGATAGAATCTTACCTGGCCCTGAAATATGGGTTGACCTTATCGCCGGCATCACCGGTGGATTATCTCGCTTCCGACGGCACATCCTATTGGAGCGCCGGCGTCAACAGCAACTACTACAACCATATCACAGGCATCGGACGGGATAGTATCACCGCCTTGTACCAGAAACAATCCCGCAGCGTAGACACCGGTTATGTAACCATTGCGCTCGGCAATACCCTGGCGGCTTCGAATACTGTCAATACAGCTACCATCACGACGGATAGATCGTTCTTTGTATTTGGCGACAACGGCGGAGCGACAATGTTCTCTACCAAGGTCACCGGTATTACAGGGGTGAATGTGGTGCTGGCCCGTACCTGGAAAGTGCAGAAGACCAACTGGACGGATCAGAATATTACTTTTGTTACGGATAGCACCCAGCCTGCTGCGCAGTTCCTGGTCATCAGCAATAGCCCCACCTTTGGAGCGGGTGCAGTGGCCCTGCCCCTCGCCAATGGAAAAATAACACTGAGCAGCAGTCAGCTGGCGGGTGGCGCTTATTTCACATTCGGCAATGCATTACGGGCTCCGGGGGGCGTCACTGCCGGCATCGGGGCCTGGTACCGGGGTGATTATGGCCTCACCAGTACCCAATGGAATGACTATAGCGGGAATGGGTTTAATATTCCACAGCCTAACGCCGGCAATCAGCCGGGTGTATTAGCCAGTGGTACGAATTTTAATCCTGCGGCAAACTTTATTCCTCCCCAGTATTTTGGGAAGGCAAACGTGGTAGATCAGGCCAGCTCCGTTTTGGGTGCCGGTTCTTTAAATAATATCGCCGTATTCGCCGTTAGCTCCGCCGCTGCGGGAGCCAACCAGGGAGGAATATTCGATCAGCTTACCACCAACGGGTATGCGGTGGCCGCCTCTCCCTCGTTCAGCAATACCACCATTTACTGGGATGCGCCTTATGGTTTCCGGCAAAGCGCACCCTGGGGTGGGGCCATCGGCAAGCCGAATGTATGGAGCTTTACCAAGACGATCACCAACATGAGTGTTTTCCGGGATCACAACGCCGTGATCAATGTGAACGGAACTTTTGATTACGGCAGCGGCAACGGCGCGAATAATGCTTCCAACATCGGCGTATGGCATGGCAACGGCTATTTCAGCGGCAGTATCCCGGAATTGATCGTTTATAAGGATATCACGGCATTGTCGGCTACAGACCGTCAGAAGATCGAGTCTTACCTGGCGTTGAAGTATGGCGTCAGCCTGGATCAGACAGTGGCCACCGATTACCTGGCCAGCGATGGCACTACCAAAATGTGGACGGCGGCAGCCAACACCGGCTATACGAGGCGTATAACGGGCATCGGGCGGGATGATCTGGACAGCCTGAACCAGAAACAATCCCTCAGTGTGGATACGGGTATCGTCACCATCGCCGCAGGCACGATCGCCGCCGCCAATCCTGTCAATACGGCGACGATCGCTAACGACAGATCATTCTTTACTTTTAGTGATAATGGCGCTTCGGCTTCCTATCTGACGCCGGTGACGGGTGTTGCGGGGGTCAATGTGCGTATGAACCGAGTGTGGAAAGTGCAAAAGACCAACTGGGCCGACCAAAGTATTATGTTAAAATTAGCCGGCGGCACGGCGCAGACTTACTTGCTGGTGAGCACCGATCCGACATTTGCTACGGGCAATACGGCTTATGTATTTGCAGACAGTACGATCACGATCAACACCAGCAGCCTGGCGGGTGGCATCTATTTTACGTTTGCCATTACGGTCAAAGGACCTAATGCCGTCAGCAATGGGGTCCAGGTCTGGCTGCGTGCTGATGACGGCACCGCCGGCGGCGCTTTATGGAAGGATTACAGCAGGAATGGTAATGATGCGGCCCAGGGCGTCGTGGCGGGTCAGCCAAATACAGATGCAAAGGCATTGAATTTTAATTATGCGTTAAACTTCAATGGCAGCAGCGACTTCCTGGACATTCCCACTGCAAGAGTGGACCCCAATACCTCCACCCTATTTGTGGCGGGCAGCGGATCAGGATTTTCGACCGTCAGGGAACTGGTGAGCAGCGGTGCGGTAGGCGGCGTTGGAATGGAGTTTAGAATGGTTTCTACAGGTCTGTCCTACCTGGAATCCGATGGCACCAATATTGGGGCCACACCCGGCTCCAGTGCGTATGTCGATAACAAACCCTATATTTTCAGCGCAACGCAGTCAAACGCTGCCGGCGGTGTTAAAGTTTACCAGAATTTCAGGTTGGATAACCAGGGTACCATCGCCTTAAGCCCTGCTACGGCTAACCTTATTTCCATAGGATCGAGAACTATTTCGGGAAGAGCCTTTTACTGGCTGGGTAACATCGGTGAGGTAGTGATCTACAACCGTGTACTAACGGATCCTGAACGCCAGACGGTAGATTCATACCTCTCGCTGAAATATGGTATCACGATCAACAATGGCGCTACCAATTACCTTGCATCGGATAATACGGCTTACTGGACAGCCGATGCGACTTATAAGAACCGGGTTACCGGCATCGGGCGGGATGACAGCACGGCGCTGAATACCAAACAATCGCTGAGCGTGGACACAGGTTTTGTAACCCTTTCGCTCGGTTCGTCTGTGGCGGTCACCAACCAGCAGAACACCAGTGTGATCACCAATGACAAATCCTTTATGGTATTTGCCGACGACGGGGGCGCGTTGAGCTATTCGGTGCCCGTCAGTGGCGTAAATGTCACGCAGCGTATGGCCAGGGTCTGGAAATCGCAAAAGACAAATTGGGCCGACCAGAGCATCACCCTGGTGGCCGCCACACCGGCCAAGAGTATGTACCTCATCGTCAGCACCAGCGCAAGCTTCACTACGTTGAGCCAGGAGCTGCCGGTGGATGCAACGGGTAAGATCACCTTGAGCTCAAGCTTGCTGCCCAACGGCTCTTTCTTTACGTTCGCACGTAAACAGCTGCACCCCGGCGGCGTGGTGGGAGCTTCGCTCTGGATACGGGCCGACAATGGCACCAGCAGCACAACGGATAATACCGCAATCTCGGGATGGAATGATTTTTCTTCCCTGAGCAACAACCCCACACAAGTTACGGCCGCCAACCAGCCGTTGTTTATGAACAACGCTGTCAGCAATATCAACTTCAACCCCATCGTAAAATTCGATGGTTCCAGCAGCTATATGACGGCTGGCAGCGAGATGACCGCATTCGGCACCGCTAACCTGGCTTCATTTGCGGTAACGACTACGGATGCGATAAAGACCCAGGTTCTATTTGCCGAATTGACTTCCAATTCAAATTATGCAGAGGTTATCCTACCCTGGTCTGACGCTAATCTTTACTGGGATGCTCCGTATCCCAGCGCCCGTGTATCTGTCGCGTGGGGTGGTAATCTGTCCTATCCTTATCTATGGTCGTTCACGCGTTCCACTACCAATATGACTGTATACAGGAATACGGCATCTATCGTAACGAACAATGCCGCTTATGCGAATGTCGCCGGTAATAATAGTCCATTCATCCTGGGTGAGCAGGCTACCGGCACCGCGAACTATTTCAATGGGAAAATAGGCGAGCTGATCCTCTATAATAATTCTGTCGCCATGACGGCTACCGATCGTCAGCGCATCCATACCTATTTGTCAGTCAAATACGGTATCTCCATGGACCAGACAACAGCCACGGACTACCTGGCCACGGACGGCACGACGAAGATCTGGGATGCGACGGCCAATGCTACTTACAAGTATAGTATTACGGGCATCGGCCGGGACGACCTGGAAGGACTGAGCCAGCTGCAAAGCCGGAACAGCGATACCACCCGGCTGCGGATCGCGATAGGCTTGGGTAGTATCGCCGCGGGCAACCTTGCCAATACGAGTACATTTACAGCGGATAAGAATTACCTGCTCTGGGGAGATGATAATGGCAGCACGACATACCAGACGGCTGTCACCGGTGCGACCCCGGCCGCCAATTTCCGCATGACCCGTCTGTGGAAGACACAAGTGACGGGCGCCGTTGGCCCGGTACAGGTGGCTATTCCGTATAACGCCATTCCCAACCCGGCACAGGCCTATCTCATCGTAAGCGCCGACGCCACATTGGATGCCGCCGATAATTTCTACAAGCTGAGCCCGGTCAGTATCAACGGGGTCACTTATTATGCGGCTACCGTGACGTTGACCAGCGGCCAGTTCTTCAGCTTTGGCGCCAACCTGAAAGCACCCGGCGGCGTAGGCGGGGCCGGATTATGGCTGCGCCCGGATTACGGGACTTCCTCCACGACGGATAACGCCGCGATCAACGAATGGCTGGATGCCACCTCGCAGATCAATTCCGCCCTGCAGCCCACCGCAGCCAACCAGCCGGTGTATAGGAACAATACCACCGACAACGTGAACTTCAACCCCGTGGTGAACTTCACCGCCTCCTCCAGTCAGTACATGAACCTGGATATTACCAAGCTGCCCACCGGCACGACGGCCAGGACCCTCATCGGCATGGGCCGGCTGAACCCGCTGCCCACAGCGAACGCATATCTCATCGGATGGGGTGCAGCCGCTGCGAGCCAGGGTATGGGATTGGCAGACGTCCCCGCCACACCACATGGGGGCTATTTCGTAGGATATGGCAATGATGTGATCACCCCTGCTAATTTCTGGCAACTGAACAGCTTTAATGAAATGATGGGCGTATGGGCCGGCAATGGCGGCAATGCCTTTATCAACAGCAGGATGAAGCAGGTGGCCACCCCCATCGCCAAAGCCTGGAACACCGGAACGACAGCAGGGGCACGCGTAGGCAACAGCCCCTGGGGTACAGAATACTGGAATGGCGGTATGGGCGACATCATCGTCTATCCCTTCGCTCTGACCGCCACCCAGCAGCAGCAGGTGGAAAGCTACCTGGCCGTCAAATATGGCTATACTATCGATCAGACGGTCGCCACCAATTACCTGGCCAGCGACGGGACTACGATTACCTGGAATGCTACTACCAATGCCACGTATAAGAACCGTATTACGGGCATCGGCCGGGATGATCTGACGGCCTTGAATCAGCTTCAGAGCCGTAACCAGGATACCACCAGCGCCGGCTGGGTAACCATCGGGTTGGGTACCGTTGCCGCCAATAATCTGAGTAATAGCAATAGTTTCAGCGCAGACAAGACTTTCCTGCTGTGGGGAGACGACGGCATAGCCGGTACTTCCACCAGTGCGGTGACGGGTGATGGCACGATCGCGCTTAACCCTTCGAATGCCTGTGTCACCTTCCGCCGGCTCGGCAAGACGTATAAGGTAGCCGCCACAGGCGCCGTGGGTAGCGTGCAGGTGCTTGTCAACCTCACTGGTCTTACCCTCGCCAAAAACGCGGGCGACCTGTACCTGGCGATCAACGGCAGCGCTACGTTCAACGGCACTATCACAAAGCTGGTGGCGGCGACTTCCTTTATGAATAATATCGTTGAATTCGACAATGTCACCCTCAGTGATGGGCAATATTTTACGGTCATCGGACAGAAAGTATTTGCTCCTTCAAACATCGGCAGCGGGCTTTCCACCTGGCTGAAAGCGGAATCCGGTGTTGTCTTCAACGGCAGCACGGTGCAGGAATGGGACGATCAGGCTGCGGCTAATCTGAATGCGCTGCAGCCTGCGGCAGCTGGTCAGCCGGGATATGCCGCCAGCGCCGTCAACTTCAACCCGGCCCTGACCTTCAACGGCACCAGCCAGCGCATGACGATGGACGGCACCAAATTCCCCCTGGGAACCAGCGCCCGGACAGTCATTGCCGTAACATCGGGGGCTCTCACCGCCAGCCATGGTGTCATCAGCTGGGGCGACCAGGCGCCAACGGGTAATGGTACCCGGTATACCATGGAAATAGGCGGCGGACAACGATCCCTAGAAGTTTCCAACAGCCGATATGGCAACACGGGAGGCAACACCACCCTCCCGGGCATCACTACATTTACCAATGCGACAGGCTCTACCAATGCGGCTACCCAGATCTTTGTCAACGGCGCCACCGTCGGCAATGCCCTGATAACCGTCGGTAATCAGCCCATCAATACCACCTCTCTGCCCACGGCTTATCTGGGTGACAACGTAGTCGGTGGCGGAGGTTTCTGGTACAATGGCCAGCTCAGCGAGCTGCTGGTATACAACCGGGTGCTGACGGCTGCCGAGCAGCAGATGATCGAAAGCTACCTGGCGATTAAATACGGGGTGACGGCCGGCAGGGATTACACTGCCACCGGCAGCGTGCCCACTTTATGGAGCGTGACTGGTGCTGATGCAGGATATAAGAACAATATAGCCGGCATCTGGCGGCTGGATTGTAACGACCTGTATCAAAAGCAAGCCCAAAGTGTGAATGATCCCAATGAGATCACCATCGGGGCAAATGCCATTGCAGCATCCAATGCCGCCAACACCACCCTTCTGAACAATGAGAGCTTCCTGGTATGGGGCGCCAATGGCACGACAGCCTATACCTTTAACGGCACTTATAAGGGAACGGCTAACCTGCGGCTGAACAGGGTCTGGAAGATACGGGATAACGGAGGGGTCGGACAGGTGCAGTTGGCGATACCACAAGCGGCCATCACGGGTGCGGGTGCGCTGTTGGGCGCATGTGATGCCTACAAGCTGCTGGTTAGCAACAGCTCCACCGATCCTGGTACAGCCTGGGGTCTTTCCAACGCCACCGAATACCCCCTGACAGCCCAAACGATCAACGGTGTCGCCTGCTTTGTCGTCAATCTTGGTTTCACCTCCAACAGCGATAGCTATTTCACTTTCGCCCGCACACAGGATGTCGGCGGGACACCCTACCTGGTAGCGGATAATTCAGTGAAGGCCACGGGCAGCAGCGATCTGTGCGAGGATAATACCTGGATCTACTTCCTGGATCCCACCGATCATTCCCGCAGGATCATGGCTATTAAAAAGAATGGCAATACCATTGACAAAAATGATTTCTCGGTGACCATTGATGTGACTACGGATTACAGCAATCCTCCTTCCAGTGCCCTGGGTAAGGCCGAAACCGTCGGTAGCAAGCGAGCCATATTCCTTATGCGCCGGATGCTGCAGGTGAATTTCACACCCCAGGCTGGTCACAGTATCACCACCCCCGTCAACGTCCGTATGTTCCGGGATGACGGCAGTATCGCGCTGAACGAAAAACAAAAGGCGCTGGATAATCTGAATGCGCTTATCGCCGCCCAAGGCATAACGGTAAACAGCGGCCCTACCTTCCAATGGTTCAAAAGCGGCGGACAGACCATCTCCTCTACCCTCTCCGGGCTGACCCCGGGCGGTGTCCCGAATACCACCGGCAGCCAGGTGTGGTCGGACGCAGCAGATGGCACCCATGTCTACGGCACCGACGGCATCGTACCCTATGTAGAGTTTAGTAATGTCACCAGCTTCTCTACATTCGGCGGGGCATGGTTTGTGAACCAGTCGGATGGCAGCGCCCTGCCGGTGGATTTCCTCAGCTTCGATGCAACTAAGACACCGGGCGGCGTAGACCTGACCTGGTCTGTAGCTCAGCAACAGAACTGCAAGGGCTACCATGTCAGCAGAAGCACCAATGGCATCACCTGGACACGCATCGGATTTGTCACCGCCCAATCTCCGGCATCAACAAACACCTATGCATTCACCGATGCGACGCCGGCCGACGGTGACAATTACTACCGTATCGAAGAGGAAGACCTGGACGGAAGGCTTACTTATTCCATCATAAGAAAGGTGAATACAGGCAACCGCCATTTCACGGTCACAGCCTATCCCATTCCCACACACGACGTGGTTTGGATGAATATTGAAACAAGCCAGTATGAAAAGGCGGTGGTGAAGATCGTAGATATGCAGGGTAAGGTCCTGCGAATACAGGAGGTCAGCTTACAGACAGGCCCCAATAAAGTGGGATCCGATATCCGTAATCTTTCAGCCGGAGTATATTTCCTGGAGATCACCGGTACATCCGGCAAATGGACAGGAAAGATCATAAAAGAATAATAGAAAAAGTAGAGTAGACCCGTTTTGAAATTCAATAGAGAAGTACGACCGGCCCTTTCCAGGGCCGGTCTTATTTATTTCCGACCTTCGGACAACGGAGCTGTGTTCCGCTCATGCCAGTATCCTGCGCAATGCCGGGGCGATACGTTCCGCCTCCTGGCGCACCCACGCTGCGTCCGGCTGCCCGGCAAAAGGCACGGAGCCTATGACAGGGATCCCGCTCCATTGCACGATCTCCTGTTCATAATGCAGATATTGATCATTGAATATCCATCCGGCCACATCCAATCCATGCGTTTTACAGACAGCCGCCGTCAGAAGAGAATGATTGATGCTGCCGAGATAATTACGGCTTACCAGTATCACCCGGGCGTCCAGTTTTTTTATCAGATCGAGTACAAATTCCCCCTCATTCAGAGGCACCATCAACCCGCCTGCCCCTTCGATCACCAGCGGACGGCCTGGTGGCATAGCGGCGGCTATTGTGTCCAAGCTGATAACGATACTCTCCTGCCGGGCGGCAATATGGGGCGAAGCAGGCAGCGCCAGTTTATATGTCTCCGGAAAGGTTCGGGGATCGCTTAGCCTTTCGGCCACCCATTCGGTGTCAGTCCCCTGATCATAGCCAGCCTGCACCGGCTTCCAATAGACGGCGCCCAATGCCTCCGTAACGATGGCCGCCGCCACTGTCTTACCGACATCCGTGCCTATGCCTGTGATAAAAAGAGGCTTCATGTCTTATTTACAAAAATGGAAAAAACCGTTGTACCATAGTTCCGTTGTGTGACAAACAACGGATAACCCTCATAATTGTTCCGGGGAGTATGTTCCAGTACAAACCACCCCTTATCCCGCAGCAGCTTTTTCTCCACGACCAGCCGGGGCAGCTCGTCAATCGTGACAAGTGCATACGGCGGACCGGCAAATATCAGATCAAATTGTTCCGAACATTGTTCTATAAATCTGAACACATCCATGCGGATGACCTTGTAAAAAGGTTCCAAACCCAGCTCCCGGGCGTTCTTCAGGATAAAACTGAACATGGCCGGGTCCTTTTCCACCACCGTAAGGTCCTTTACTCCCCTGGAAGCCAGCTCATAGCTGATGCTGCCCGTCCCGCCAAAAAGGTCCAGGGTACGCAACGTCCCCAATTCCAGGTTGTTCTCCAGGATGTTGAACAGCCCTTCCTTGGCCATATCCGTCGTGGGACGGGTAAATGGCATGTTCGCCGGAGGAGTGATCCTCCGGCCTCCCAGTTCGCCTCCGATTATGCGCATACCGCCATTTTCAAAATAGATGAGAAATAATGCAGGGGCAACTCCTTCAATTCATCCGTGATCTTGATACTCTCGTCGATCTCTTCGAAGATTATCTGAAGAAAATATTTATGTAACTCTTCGCTAAGCGCTGATTGTCTGTCGATTAATCCCCCTATAAGTACTTTTATCTCCCCGGGGTTGATCCCCAGCTGTTTACAGATGTTCAACAGGTAATAGGCCACATCGCGTGCATCCTGGTAGTTGAAGGTCTGCATTAGATATACCTTCCCTTCCCTGATCACCAGGGTCACCATCTTGTCAGGGTAGAAGATCACTTTGAGACAATCCCGCCCTTCCCCCGAATCAAACATCTTATAGCTCTTCAGCAGCAGACTGTAATAATGCCAGTATTTGCCGGCCGTAAACTGCTGCTGCAGCAAATGATGCAGCTCCGGCGATATCCTGTACACATTGAACAGCTCCCACCAGGGTATTTTCTCGGAAAGTACAAGACCTTTCTGCAGGTTGCCATGCACAATATCGATGATCTCCTTATTCGTGTCCATGCTGAACAGAGGCTCGGGCACCAGGCTGCTTTCAGGGAAATTATAGACCAGCAGGGTTTCCTTTACAGCCCGTTTCAGCAGCGGCTCGTTTTCAAGGATCTCCTTCAGCGTCCCGGTAAACTGTTTGTTCTTTTCCTGGTCCAGCTGGAAGTATTTTATCACCAACGGCCCCATGTTCCGCTGGTTCAATAAAGTATAAGTAAAGGAATGTGCATTAACTTCTACAAGTAGCCGGCACTGTAACAGGTCATCATCCGTTATATCAGGGACTTCTATTTGAAAAGCTGGTTTTACCATAGGTGCAATAATACTTAAAAGTAGTTTATCTTGCAGTCCTTTTTTCGGCATGGCGGAAAACATTAATTATAAAGTTTCCATTACTACCAGGGACATCCTCCGGATGGCCATCCCTATCAGCATGGCTATCCTGGTGCCTCAGATCAATTTTATCACAAATAATATCTTCTTAGGGCACCTGGACGAAACTTCCGAAGCGCTGTCCACCGCGGGCATTACCGGCGTCTATTATCTCCTTTTTGCCGTCGTGGGGCAGGGTCTGAACAATGGGCTCCAGGCGTTGATCGCCAGACGGGCAGGGGAAGGCCGTATCGAAGAGATCGGGAAACTCTTTATACAGGGAATGATCATCGCCATGGCGCTGGCCCTTATAGGTATCCTCCTTACCTGGTTCGTCGCGCCGGCTATCCTGTCCTGGTCGTTAACATCTCAGCCCCTGCGGGACCAGGCAGTACAATTCCTGCGGATACGCATCTGGGGACTGCCATTCCTTTACATCTATCAAATGCGCAATGCCCTGCTGGTAGGCACCAACCAAAGCAAATATCTTATATACGGCACATTGGCGGAATCCGTGGTCAATATAACCCTGGATTATGGGTTGATCTATGGCCATCTGGGACTGCCCGCCCTGGGTTTCAACGGAGCCGCTTATGCCTCCATCGCCGCCGAAGCAGCCGGCATGCTGGCCGTATTCCTGATCATCCATGCCAAAGGCGTCAGCCAACAGTTACATCTGTACAAATACAGGAAATTTGACCCCGCCAACAGCCGGCTGATCCTTGTGCAATCCTCGCCCCTGGTGTTCCAGTTTACCCTCAGTATCCTCGCCTGGACATTTTTTTATATCCTCATCGAACACCATGGACGGCAGGCGCTGGCCATCAGCAATACCATGCGTAATATCTTCGGCCTCTTCGGGGTCTTCACCTGGGCCTTTGCCTCCACTACCAATGCCATGGTAAGCAATATCATCGGACAAAAAATGGAACACCGGGTGATAGAGCTCGTCCACAAGATCCTGCGGCTGAGCATCAGCTTTGCCCTCCTGGTAGCCCTGTTGCTAAATATCTTTCCGGAGGTCTTTCTTGCCGTATACGGCCAGGATGCCGCATTTACGCAGGCAGCCATCCCCGTCATCCGGGTAGTATCTTCCGCCCTGGTGATGATGTCCTTCGCCACCATCTGGCTAAACGCCGTCACAGGCACGGCAAATACCCGTATCAACCTCCTTATCGAACTGGTCACCCTGGTCTTCTATTGTATCTATGTATACCTGGTATTACAGCAATGGAACATGTCCATTATTGTCGGATGGATGTCAGAATGGATCTACTGGGGCGTGATCTTTATCCTCTCCTGGCTCTATATCCGCAGCGGACGATGGAAAGGTAAGGTCATCTGATCCTCAGCTGTCAAATTTCTTATGAAGGGTCATGCCGGCCTTACCCTGGAAATTGCCGATGGGCGCCTGCAACTTGTAGATGGAAATGATTACTTCCCTGATGAAAGGATATAATGCCTTGATCTTACCGATGATCTCGTCGGCGATCTTTTCAAGTAAAGGAGAAGGCTGATGCATCCGCTGTTTGACAATGGCAAACAGGTTCACATAATTGACTATCGAATCGAGATTTTCAAAAGGACGATCCTTTTCATCATAGATCACATCAAGATGCACTTCAAAGGTATTACCCGTCGCCAATTCCTCCTTAAATACGCCATGATGCCCTGAAAAGATCAGGTTATGTAGCCGGACTGTAACCATTCGTTGCCGTTTTGAATTATGGTTGACGGTTGGGTTGGTGAGCCGGGGGCATTAGGCCAGCCCCTTCGCAGACAGATACCGCTCAGCATCCAGCGCCGCCATACAACCGCTGCCCGCAGCCGTCACCGCCTGTCTGTATATCTTATCCTGTACGTCGCCTGCGGCAAATACGCCTTCCACATTTGTGCGGGACGTGCCGGGAACGGTCTTGATATAGCCGGCTTCATCCATTTCAAGAAATTCGGAGAAAATACCCGAATTTGGCTGATGACCGATGGCCACAAAAAAACCGCTTAAAGGAACCACCTGCTTTTCATCCGTCTTGTTATTACGGATCCGCAGCCCCTCTACCCTGCTTTCACCCAATACCTCATCCGCCTCACTGCTCCAATACATCTTGATATTCGGGGTCTGCTGCACCCTTTCCTGCATGATCCTGGACGCACGCATCTTATCGCTCCTGATCAGCATATGCACCGTGGTGGCAAGTTTGGAAAGATACAGCGCTTCTTCCGCAGCCGTATCTCCGGCGCCTACGATCGCCACCTCCTTATTACGGAAAAAGAATCCGTCACACACCGCGCATGCACTGACCCCATATCCATTCAACCGCTGTTCACTCTCCAGTCCCAGCCACTTGGCTGAAGCCCCCGTGGCAATAATAACGGCATCCGCCTCGATCAATTT
This sequence comes from Chitinophagaceae bacterium, assembly GCA_017307755.1. GTDB lineage: Bacteria > Bacteroidota > Bacteroidia > Chitinophagales > Chitinophagaceae > Puia. The sequence continues at coordinate 163,277 of JAFKGQ010000007.1, forward strand.
CTCCTCATCGATCCATACTTTAAAAGGCCGGACCGAAAAGTCTACCTTAGTAGCCAGTCCGAATCTAATGTCCGCCCCCATACGTGTCGCCTGCTTCTCAAAATGCACCATCATCTCAGGTCCCTGCACGCCATCGGGATAACCAGGATAATTCTCTACTTCCGTGGTAATGGTCAGCTGCCCCCCGGGTTGGATACCCTGGTAAAGCACCGGCTTCAGGTTGGCACGTGCAGCATAGACGGCCGCCGTATAGCCCGCAGGTCCTGATCCTATTATAAGACAATGTACTTTTTCGCTTGCTGTAACATCCATGCTCGATCTAAATTTAGGGATCACAAAAATAACCCTAAAAGGGGAAATTGAATGTCGTTTACATGACTCCCTTGACAGAGTGTGAATAATATGTTTAATTTGTCTATGAACCCTCCCAAAGCCAAACCACGCCGAAAGATCTACCGCATCCTATGGATAATAGCCCTTGTCTGTGCGCTGCTGGCGCTCTATGAGGGGTGGCGTATCATGACATATGGAGTGGGCAGTTGGGAATTGAATCGCCATAGAGCGGAGCACCAGTGAACGCAGGGGCGCCAAATAAAAGCCCCGGCGGATGCCGGGGCTTCTGATAAAAGGAAAATATCGGTGGATTAACCCAAATATGCTTTTAATGCATTGCTGTAGCGGGCCTTCTGCAGACGCTTGATGGCCCTTTCCTTAATCTGGCGAATGCGTTCTTTTGTCAGATCGTACTTCTGGCCTATCTGCTCGATGGTAACACCATTCTCGCCATCCAGACCGAAATATGCATTCACGATCTCTGCTTCACGGGGACTCAACGATTTCAGGACCCGGCGGATCTCCGCACGCAGTGAATCCTTCATCACGTCATCATCCGTCTCGTCACCACCTTCCAGCAAATCTCCCATCGCTACATCCTCTGCCTCGTGTACAGGCGCATCCAGACTACTGTGACGGGTATTGCTCTGGAAAATGTTGTTGATCTCCGTTTCGCTCATTTCCAATAACTCAGCTAATTCTTCCGTGCTAGGCTCCCTCTCATGCTCCTGTTCGAAAGCCATGTACGCCTTATTAGCCTTGTTGTAAGTGCCAATCTTGTTTTGAGGCAGGCGGACTAATCTGCCCTGCTCTGCCAACGCCTGCAGGATGGATTGGCGGATCCACCATACCGCGTATGAAATAAACTTGAAACCCTTGGTTTCATCAAAGCGTTGAGCCGCTTTAATAAGGCCGAGGTTGCCCTCGTTGATCAAATCACTCAGCGATAACCCCTGGTGCTGATATTGCTTTGCCACAGAAACAACGAAGCGCAAGTTGGCCTGCACCAACTTGTCCAATGCTTTCTGGTCACCCATCTTGATCCGCTGGGCAAGCACCGTCTCCTCTTCAGGAGTGATCATCGGAATCTTCGATATTTCCTGCAAGTACTTCTCAACAGCCTGAGAATCACGGTTCGTAATCTGTGTAGCAATCTTAAGTTGCCTCATATCAAAAAATAAAAGATGACAAAAATATTTGTCGGGTACTAATAACTAATAATTAATCAACAAGTATTGGACTGGGAGGGTTCACGAAAGTTGCAAAATAATTGCAAAAGATAAGTTAAGCATCATTTATCATTCCGTCCAGAACCGTTTGCAAATGTAGTCACGGAAGTTGGTACTTCATAGCGTTGGGGGAAAAATCAGGAGATTTTAATCCCTTTTTTTGATCTCTAAGTGGACCTGTGTAACAGGCATGCCCCTTTGCAATTAACCTCAAATCTTTTGCAGATAGCAGGTCCCGTAAGTTTTGCACTCTTTATTAACAGCTTGGGGACGGGATGGTTCACCCTCAAAAAAATCTTTTCAAAAATCCGGAAAAAATTTTTATAACTAAATAAATAGTTATAGCTTTATCTACATAACTAAAAACTTAGTTTTAAAATGAATACCTACAAGCCGCTGACAAAAGCCGAAGAGCAGGTCATGCAAGTCCTCTGGCGCCTGGGCAAAGGATTCCTGAAAGATATCCTGGACGAAACTCCTGAACCTAAACCCCATTCCAACACCATCGCTACCCTGCTAAAGATCCTCGTGGAAAAAGGATACGTCCAATACGAGGTCCAGGGCCGCAACAATTTTTACCAACCCCGCATCAGTAAGACAGAATATGGGAAAAGAAGCGTCAACCAACTGGTGAAAGGTTATTTCGAAGGATCTCCCGCCAAACTGATCTCCCAATTCGTCAGCGACAACAAACTGAGCCTGGAAGAACTGGAAGCCCTGCTGCAACAGATACGCTCATCCAGAAATGATTCATTATGAACACCTTACTCCAAAATCACCTAATCCTATACGGGCTTCGTATGATCCTCATCACGGCTGTATTTTACGGGTATTACCAGGCCTTCCTTCGCAACCGCAGTTTCCATGTTTACAACAGATGGTTTCTTCTGGGAAGCGTGCTGTTGTCACTACTGTTGCCGCTGATACGGATCCCCATGCATTTTACATGGACAAACACAGGAAGACCCGCCGGGGTCATAGCAGCCGTATTTTGGGCTGATAACGACTCCTCGGGAACAGGAGCATTATATCCTCCGGCCACAGATCCGGCCCCCCCTGTTGCCCTATGGGTGCTGATCGGGATATATGGGCTTATCACCGCCCTATTGCTTACCCGGCTGACCAGGTCGGTCTACAGGATCACCAGGACAGCCCGGAAGTATCCCGCTACCCCCATCGGCCCCATCCGACTCCTGAAAACCACCGAAACCGGCGCCCCCTTTTCCTTTCTCAACTGGCTGTTCTGGGACGAGCAGACAGACCCATCCGGCATTCCCGGACATCTCCTCTTCCTTCATGAATCCTATCATATCCGTCAACGGCATACGCTGGATATCCTCGGTGTGGAGATCATACGCAGCCTGTGCTGGTTCAACCCTTTTTTCCACTGGGCCCTCCAGGAATTAAAGGTCCTGCATGAATTCGGCGCCGATCAATATGCTTTATCATCTGGCGAGAACAACGAACAACGCCACCGCTATGCAGAATTACTGGTCTGGCAATCGGTGGGTCTAAGCCGGCCTCCAGCCATTACACATTCATTTTTTCATAACCAATTAAAACGAAGGGTCACCATGATCACACAAATCACACAAAAGCCATCTGGTCCTCTTGCAAGGATCATGGCCCTGCCTCTGCTGGCAATTTTACTGGGCATATTTGCCACTGCGCCGGCACAGGAGGTCCAGCATTCAAAGAACGTCGCTTCCTTATCCGACAGCGCCCGATTGCTCCGGCTCTATTGCAAAACTCTGCGCTACCCCGATCAGGTCGTCAATACCGGACAGGGAGGCACTGTGTGGTTCTCTGTCAAATTGGGAGAAGGCGGTGAATTACTGGAATATACACCTTATGTTACAGCACCGGAAGGTCAGCGGCTTTTCAGGATCGACGTACACGGCTATGCCGGCCACCAGGCCCCTCCGCTGACAAAAGAGGAAACCCGGCGCCTCCTTCAGGCTGAAACCCGGCGGGCTTCTGAGAACATCGGTAAAAAAAATCCTCCGGCGCCATCCACTGCAACAACTACCCTATCCCCCGGAGAATACTACTTTGAGGTGTCCTACAAAGTAGAAAAGCGTAAAAACTAAACAGATGCCCATGACTAACCCATTCACATCTGCGGCCGGCGCCTATCTGTTAAAGATCATCCTCGTCTCCGGACTATTATATGCCTATTACCATTGGATGCTCCGTAACCGCCGTTGCCATCAATTCAACCGGTGGTTCCTCCTGGGGATTCCCCCGCTTTCAATAACCTTACCCTTTATTCACCTTCCCCTGGGCGTATCCCTATGGCCGGCAGGAGCGGCGGCAAACACACCCGTCAGCCTGCATGCCATAACCAGCGGGGAATGGAATGAACGGGATATGACAGTAGTTCCTTCCCATTGGCAATCCACCCTACCCCCCTGGCAGTTGTTCGCAACCATCGCCTATATCCTGGCAGGAGCCATACTACTGTATTTATTTCTTCGCCAGTTGGACTATATCCGACTGTTGACAAAACGATATCCAAGGGAGAAGCTGGGAGACATTCATTTTTTCGGGACCGATGAGCCGGGCACCCCCTTTTCTTTCCTGAACCTTATCTTCTGGAACGATCAGATAGACAGGGACAGCGACATCGGCAAACAAATATTCCGGCATGAGCTGAATCATGCACAACAAAAACATAGCTTCGACCTGCTGCTGCTAAAACTCCTGATCATCCCTTTTTGGGTCAATCCCTTTTTTCACCTTATCTATCGCGAAATACGGGCAGTGCATGAATTCCTCGCCGACAGGGACGCCGTGTCCGAAGGCGACAAATACCGATATGCCGAATCCCTCGTCTGGCAGACGATGCAAGTCCCTTCTGCCTCCCTGCTGCATCCATTTTTCCAATCACCCATAAAACGTCGTATTACCATGATCACCCAATTAAAGAACAACCGCACTACCCTGCCCGGCAGGATGATGATCCTGCCGCTGCTGTTCCTCCTGTTCTGCGCTTTCGGCACAAGTCATCACCCCCTTCCCAACGTTCGTATTAATACAGCCGCCCAACCCCTGACGGTAGTCATCGACGCCGGACACGGAGGCATCGATCCCGGCGGCGTCAATAAAGAAGGGGTACAGGAAAAGGATATCAATCTGTCCATCGCCGAAAAAATAAAAAGCCTCGGCCAGGAATACAATGTCCGCATCCTGATGACCCGGGAGAACGATGAGCTGGCAGGCGGCAAGTCCTCCGTCCGGGAATCCCTCGAATACCGGGCCCAAATGGCCAATGACAATAAAGCCGACCTCTTTATCGCCATCCACACGGATGTGAGTACTTCGAAGGATGTAAAAGGATTTAACATCTTTGTCACGCAGGATAACGCGCACTATGCCCAATGCGTACAGCTCGGCTCAGCCATTACGGAGACGCTAAAGAAGAGCTACCCCACCGCATCAGCCCTCAAACAACGGAAAGAACATATCTATGTCCTCCGCAATACCAATATGCCTGCCGTACTGCTGCAATGCGGCAACATAAATAATGAGAACGACTTCTCTTTTATAAGTAAGGAAGAAAACCAGACAAAAGTCGCCAGGGACATACTGGAAGGGATCCGCAACTATACGTCCGGCCGGCAGACAAATCAATAGAGGACGGGGCTAATAGACGATTTGCTCATCCCCCGCCATCAGCAAAAGGCTTTTCTTGTCGGCCGCTTCCACGCGGCCGACTATCTTTCCTTCAATGCCTAATTTCCCGGCAGTCTGGATCATACGCTCCGCGGCAGCTGCATCCGTAAATATCTCCAGACGATGGCCCATATTGAACACCTGGTACATCTCCCGCTGGTCGGAGCCGGAAGCCTGTTTTATCAGTTGAAAGATCAATGGCGGTTCGAAAAGATGGTCCTTGATCACTTTGAAATTGCCCGGCAGATATTTCATGCATTTTGTCTGCCCGCCGCCACTGCAATGTATGAGCCCATGTATCTTGTCAAACTGCTCTGTCAACAGCAGCTTTAACAAAGGAGCATATGTACGGGTAGGGCTCAGCAACAGATGACCGATGTCCGTAGTGGCGGACGTCCCTGGAATATTTATGGGGTCCGTCATCAGATACGGCCCGATATATACGACATGCTCGTCCAGCGTAGTGTCATAAGATTCGTGAAAACGGGCGCCGTATGTTTTATGCAGCACGTCGTGCCGGGCGCTGGTAAGCCCATTGCTCCCGATACCACTGTTATACTCTTTTTCATAGACAGCCTGCCCATAACTTGCAAAACCTACGATAACATCTCCGGCAACTATCCTGTCATTGGTGACCAGTTTGTCCTTGGGCCAGCGGGCAGTCATGGTGCCATTCACCGCAATGGTCCTGACAACGTCGCCTACGTCCGCCGTCTCGCCGCCCAAATACCGGACACCCACGCCAAATTTCATCAGCTCATCAAAAAACTCCTGTGACCCGTTGATGATGGCCTCCAATACCTCCCCGGGTATGTTCTTCTTGTTGCGATCGATAGTAGACGAAAAAAGAAAATTATCATGGATCCCTACACACAGCAGGTCATCCAGGTTCATGGCAATGGCATCCCGGGCGATACCTTTCCAGACGGACAGATCTCCCGTCTCCTTCCAGTACAGGTAGGCCAGGATACTCTTGGTCCCGGCCCCATCCGCGTGCATGAGATTGACCCAGGCTTCGTCCCCTCCCAGGTAGTCTGGGTAGATCTTGCAAAAAGCGTTCGGATAAAGACCCTTGTCCAACTTTTCGGTTGCCTGATGAACTTCTTCTTTCTGGGCTGAAACGCCACGTTGAGCGTACAATGACATAGTGCGGCGAAGGTAATAAATTGCTTTCAATTCGGGCTTATGCTATAGATTTGCACCCGTCCTGACCCCAAAAAACCATCGGTTATTTATGATGCGTATATATAGAAATATTGACCACCTCCCTGCTTTTCGCCGCGCCGTCGTCACCATCGGCACCTTCGATGGCGTGCACACCGGACATCAACAGATATTGGAACAATTGCACCGGGAGGCGGCCCGCATCGATGGAGAAACGGTGATCATTACTTTCCACCCCCACCCACGCAAGATCGTCAAAGGCGCAGCCGCCGATATCCGGCTCATCAATACCCTCCGGGAAAAGATCGAGCTCCTTTCCTGGAAAGGGATAAACCACCTGGTCATCGTCCCCTTTACCGAGGCCTTCTCGCAATTGACGGCGGAGCAATACGTACAGGAATTCCTGTTGGAGAAATTTCATCCCCATACGATCATCATCGGCTACGATCACCAGTTTGGCAAAGGACGGGCGGGCGATTACCATCTTCTGGAAGAATTCAGCCGCCGGGAGGGTTTCCAATTGCAGGAGATCCCCGTACACCTGCTGAACGAGATATCCGTCAGCTCTACCCGGATCAGGGAGGCCATCAGCCGGGCTGACGTCGACACGGCCAACAGACTACTGGGCTATGACTTCTTTTTTACAGGCCGGGTAGTGGAAGGCAATAAGCTCGGCAGGACCCTCGGCTATCCCACCGCCAACCTGCAGATAGAAGACCCGGAAAAACTTATCCCCGGCGACGGCATATATGCTGTGGAAGTAATGGAGGTCCCTGAACAGGATCAGGAAAACACGCCGCTCACCGGCCCCCGCCTGAAGGGTATGATGAGCATTGGCGTACGACCCACCATCGGTGTCTCACCCCGGGTCATCGAAGTAAATATCTTTGATTTCAACGGCGATCTCTATGGCAGACAGCTGCGCGTCTTTATGAAAAAATACCTGCGCAGCGAAGAAAAATTCGCAAGCCTGGACGCACTGAAACAACAATTGGCAAAAGACAAGGAGGATACATTGGCCGCCCTGAGATAACCACAGGCTATAACCAATAGCTTGCGGCTACTGCATGATCTTTACCGCCAGCTCCTTTAACAAGGCGCCGTCTTCCGTCCCTGCACTGCCTACCCCTACACTTTTTAAGTTATAGGCATGCAGCAGCAACAGCCCCTGCTCGATACCTGCATAGCTATAGTTCCGGGCAGCCGCCAGGTAGTCCTTTACAAAATAGGGATTGACACCAATGGCAGCCGCAACGCTCTTCTCATCCGAAGCAGACTGCCCAAAGACCATATATGCTTTACTAAAGAAATTGTAAAGGCTGGGCAGGATGAGCTGAATAGGCGCGGCCTTGGGGTTGCTTTCAAAATACTGTATGATGCGGATAGCTTTTACCTTGTCCTTCTTCGCAAAAGCGTCCTGCAACTCAAACACATTGTACTCTTTGCTGACCCCGACATATTTTTCGATGTCGTCCTCCGTAATATTATTCCTGTCCGTAAGGTTCACCAACAGCTTGTCAACCTCATTGTCTATCCGGCTCAGATCATTGCCGATGTGGTCTACCAGCAACAACAACGCCTTTTGCGTGATGGTATATCCCTTGGACTTCACCAGCTCGCTCGTCCAATCCGGCAGCTGATTGTCATACATCTTCTTCGTGGTAAAAAGCTCGGCCTTTTCTTTCAGCAGCTTGGCCAGTTTGCTGCGGCCGTCCACCTTCTTTTCCTTATAGGAAACGACGAACACTGTTGACGCCAGCGGCTTTTCGATATAGGCTTCCAGCTTGTCGATATCCCGCATCTGCTGGGCTTCTTTTAACAATACCACCTGTCTTTCCGCAAACATGGGATAGCGCCGGCACGCATTGATGACGGCCGTCCAGTCTGCATCTTTACCATAAAACACTGTTAAATTAAATCCGGCTTCTGCTTCGGACAAAATTTGATGCTCGGCATACTGCACCAGCTTGTCTATATAATATTCTTCTTCACCTTCCAGCCAATAAACGGGCTTGAACTTCGATTTTCTCCAGTCTGCGAGTATCTTTTCAACGGACATCCTGTATGTATTATGCGATAAAAGTACATAAATCTATAACAATCAACGCCTCCACACAATAAAATTGATTTTGGCACGGTTTTAGACAAAAGGAGAATTGGAACTCAAAAATTGAGATCCTCCAATTCGAGATCTTTATTTCATAACTATTGAAAAAACAATAAACCATGAGTACGACAACCAATTATCCATCGGCTTCACCCCAAAGTCAACCTCCTAAAAAGGATTATAAGAACCTGGTAATTGGCTTACTGGCCGCCGGTTTCTTAGGTACTTGGGGCTACTTGCTTTGGAATAACAACAAACAAGAGCAGGTACAAACCCAACAGCAAGCTCAAATTTCTAAAGTAACAGACGAAAAAGGACAACTGCAGAAGAATTTCGACGACGCACTGGTAAGACTGGATTCCCTCACAGGCACCAATAACAAATTACAAGGCCAGCTGGCTGAAGGCAATGGTCAGATCTCCAAACTGAAAGGCCAGATCCGTGGTCTGTTGAACAAACAGCACCTGACAGAAGCTGAAAAGAAGAAAGCTGAAGAACTGATCAAGGAGCTGAACGACAAGGTCAGCAGCCTGGAACAACAGGTAGCTCAGCTGACACAGGACAACCAGCAGTTGACTGCTGACAAAACTCAGCTCACCGCCGACAAGGAAAAGCTGACTACCGACCTGCAGACGACCGCTACGGCCAAGCAGGACCTGGAAAAGAAAGTAGACATCGCTTCTACTCTGAACGCTTCCAACATCTCAATAACACCGATGCACGAGCGTAAGGATGGTAAGGATAAAGAAACTACCACTGCCCGTAAAGTAAACAAGCTGGTCATCGGGTTTGACGTGTCCAACCGTATTGCTCAGACTGGCCAGACCGATGTCTATGTATGCATCACTGGTCCCGATGGCAAGCCCATCTCCGTACCTGCGCTGGGTTCCGGCACTTTCTCCAGCCGTGACGAAGGTGACAAGGTTTACACCGCCAAAGTACCCGTAGACTTCGAATCCGGTAAATCCAAATCTGTACAGTTTGCCTGGAAACAGAACAGCGAGTTCCAGAGAGGCAACTACAAGATCGAGATCTATCACAATGGCTTCAAGATCGGAGAAGGCACACGTGAGCTGAAGAAAGGTGGATTGTTTGGTTAGAATAATCTATGAAAATAAGATACAAGGGTCGTCAAATGACGGCCCTTTTTCATTTTGCACGTTTACAGCAACGCCCGTAATGCTGCCCGCCCGGTGTGCACGACACGGGAATCACCTGCCTTTCTTCCTTCATATTGAATGCTTAGCTCCAGGCTGCTGCCCAGTCTTTTGGTAAGATCGATATTCCATAGATAGTTCTTTCCCGGCAAAAGACCTTCCAGGATCACATACGACACAGATGACGTGGTGCTGGCATTGGCATCCTTTATTTTATATGCGATCTCGTTATAAGTAAATTTCGACTGGATGGACGTGCTTTGAACGATATTGTATTTAAGGTCCATGTTGTACGCCCCTGAAGTATACTTCTGTCCCCCGAATTCCGGCTTGTTGATTTTATAGCTGTACTTATACCCCATACCGATGCGGAAATTAGCGCCCCGGGTATAGGTGAGATTGGGCTCGGAGGACCATTGCCGCAGATAGTAATTGCTGCTGTCGAAGTTTTGCCCGGTATTGCTAAGTTGGTTGGTCCCCTGACGAAAGACAGTGCTCAATGCAATGTTCCTGCTGAGGTTGATCCGTATGCGCGCCATCCATTCTACCAGTTGGCGCGTCTCATAACCATAGGTCAGCAGCGTCTTGGACCCATTACGGGTATTGGTAAGGTCCACTCCCCAATGAGGGTCCATCCGGTTGAATGAGAAAGTATTGACGGTGATCAGGGTACGGGTGATCAAAGAAGTATCATTGATAGGCGATTTGAAAGGGTTTAATTGTACAAAGCCCTTTGCCTGTTGCTTCTGGGTCAGCTGCATGGAGGACTGAACGATCACTTTGGCCAATACCCGGCTGAAATGACCGCTTTTCGTCAGGTTGATCACGCTGCGGGGGGTAAGGGTAAAACTGTAATTAAAAGTGTTGTAATTAGCTTTTATATACTCGTTAGTTGGCGTATACACACGAATGTATTGCGCCTGATCCTGGAACTGGGCCAGCACGAACTCGGATAATTGCTGGATACCATCCTTATTCACATCGATCCACGCGTATTGCCCCGTGCCTGCCGGCACTTGTAAATAAGTAAAACTCTTTTTCTGCTCCTGCCCCGATCCTACCTCGTAGAGGACATTCCCCTTTAACAGTCCCTTCCATTCATTGACCAGGTATTCCGCACGACCCAACAGGCTGTTATCCGCCCGCTGACTGGTAAGGTCCGTACGGACGATCCGCAGGTTGCGATAAGTAGCATTCACATGGAATTGATGATGGGGGTTTTTTAACAGGTCCACAGAAAGATTGAAGGTTTTGCTCCGATCTCCGATAAGAAGGGATTTCCCATAAGGATAACTGTTCTCCCGGTTGGTAAATGTCAGTCCCCAACGATCCGGCTTCTCCACAGGACTCCGCAGATAAGCCTGGATGGTTTGAAACGCAAAGCTGGTGGACGTGATGGTGTCGGTCTGTTTATCCCTGTCCACATTACGTTCCATCGAGTAAGACGCTCCGATCATATAGTTCTTCAGATGGACGAACTGTTTGGATACATCAAAGGAAGGGCGCAAATAAGATCCCGAAAAATTAGTGCTGTCGCTCTTTGTGACGCTCACCTGGTCGTTGAAATGCCAGCCATGGAAATCCTGCTTATGTGTAAAGGTATGCCGCGTGCCGGTGAAACCGTCACTCCGCAGATACCGCGCAATATCCCAGCGGAGGGAGTTTTGCTTTTTATCGCTCAGCATTACGCCCGCATTATAAAGTCTTTCCGTAGCGGGCCCTACATTAAGGGCCATCCCCCAGTCACGGGTAAATTCCACGGGACGAAGACGCTCCAGGGGTTTGAAATTCGCCTGTACATATTCATACCCAAGGTTGGTCGTCAATTGCAGGCCTTTTGCGGCCGAACTGACGGGCAATGTGTTCTTAAAGCCGAATTTGGCGGCATATCCATTGTCATTAGCCTTATCGATGGAGGAAAGGGTATTGACATCATAATGACTTTTGGCGACTTCCGCGCTCAGGACGGTGTTTTTCCCAGGCGTATAGCCCGCGCCCACCGTCATCACCTGCTGGGTCTTGGGCGTCACCAGGAATTGGGCGGCCTCATAAGACCCCTGCATTTGTCCGCCCACAGGCGCTACCCACAAAAAGACATTTCCATTTACGCCATTGAGGTCCTGCACGTAATTGCCGTAACCTGCACCTACATTGGTAAAAGAAAGACTGTACAGGGTGGTGTGAGCGTCCGTGGAGAATACAAAGACGGAATCATGTACGATCACGCCGGCTGCATTTGTATAGGTGGTGTCTATTTTCTTATAGAGTATCTTGCCAGCAGCAAATGTATCGATAGTGGATACAGGGTAGAAAGCGCGGTTGATACTGTCCCCCAGCTTGCTCAGGAACTTGGTCTGGTCCTGTGTCAGGCTCTGGTTGATGGGAGAATTACGGGAATCGCTGTTGCTAAACAACCCCAACCTGAGCTTCAGCTTATTGCTGATGACCGCCTCGTCATAGAGATATAAGTTGACATTGAGATAATTCCTGTCGGCGTATTCAAACTCCACCTGGATACGGGCGTCCTGGGTGATCATGCGATTGGCCGTAAATGTTACCTCCGCCGTATTGTAGTTGATGATATAATCCTGGTCCTCTCCCCTTTGCATCAATTTCCCGTCGATATACACTCTTTCCGTACCCGCAAGGACGATAAAGTACAGTTCGCCGTTGGCGCCCTGCAGTTTGTATGGTCCCTGATTGCCTTCCAGCCCCTGGAAGATATTACGGGTGAACTTGCCTTTGGCGATAGCCGCGCTGACAAGCGTTTTATTGGAGAAATTTTTCGACAGTTGGTTGGTCGTTTCAAAAGAAGCGCCCTGCATCCGCTTGTAGAAATTGAGGAAATAGTTCTGGTTTTGCCGGAGGTCGATATCTCCCATGGTCAGGGCCCAGTCCTTTTTCTTGAATTGTAAAAGTATCTTGTCGAATTCATTGAGATTGGCGGTAGTGCCATCCGGTTGAATGGGGATATTATTGTCGGTGATAGCGGCTGAGATCTCGATGCTGTCCGCCAGATAGCCGCTGATCTGCAGGTTGAGGTTGGAGGTCACCACGGCATCCTGGCTGTTGCCAAAAGTGATGCTTCTTCCAAAGCTGCCGTTGTAGGTGATATTCCCAAAGTTGAAAAAGTTGTCGCCCCCTGTACCTTCGGCGCCGCTGTTAAAAACGTAGGGATGGGCAAGAAAATGACTTTCGATGCTGTCGTAGTTGAAACGCCGGGCAGGGGCATTCAGCCTGTAAGGCAGGCTGCGATAGACAACGAGGATGCTGTCCTTCCCGGGAGGAGGGTGAATCCAGGTCAATGTGCCGTTGACCCAATCGATCGTATAGTCCGAGTCGCTGACATCCTTGGGAAAAAAGGCTCCGGGGACAATGCTGGCCGAGTCGATGGGAATGTGTCCCCCTTTTACAGGTATAAATTTACGGTGGAGATTGGACAGACTGGATACAGGGGGTTTGGGAGGACGGGGAGCAGGGCTGCGAACAGGCGCCATACGGCGGGGTTTCAGGGTGTCGGCCAGGTGAAGGGTGCTGTCTTTCAGCAGCCGCAGGGTGTCGGCCGGATGATGCCCCGTATCAGCCAAAGGAGGCCCCGTCGGGGGCTGTTGAGCCATCGCTTGGAAGGATACGCAGCACCAAATAAAAATGAGTATAAGCAGCCTTACGATCAACAACCTGGATTTCCTATAAAATGCTTAAAATTAGGAATTATTGTACAGTTGCTGCCGCGATCCGTCCGCTTTTACTGTCTGACGCCCAAGACCCAACCTCATCCGAAATGAAAATACCCCCCCTTTGCCTTTTCTTTGCCGCAGGCTATCTGTTATCCGGCTGCTATTCGGTACGGCAGCAAGCTTACTATGTCAGTCCTATTAATGGTCATCCAAATGATTATCAGCCGCTTCCACAAACCATCGACAGCACGCAGACTGCTGTGCCGCCTTCCTCGATGGCGGGGCCGGCTTTACCGCGGGAGTCACCCAGGCCCGGACATTGAACGTCAGGGTACATTATCGCCTCTCCCGGCCAAGGAACACAGGACCTCGAAGATTTAAACCCTTACCAGCCCCTCTTTGGGATATAGTTCCTCGCGTAGCTGTTTTACCCGGGCGTCTTCCAGGTATTCATCGAAGGACATCAGACGATCGATGATCCCGCCCGGTGTCAGTTCTATGACCCGGTTGGCCACCGTTTGCAGAAAAGTATGGTCATGAGAGGTCAGCAGGACAATCCCCTTGAAATTGCTCATGCTTTCGTTGAAGGATTGGATGGATTCCAGATCCAGGTGGTTGGTGGGTTCGTCAAGGATCACCACATTGGGGTCCTGCAGCATCATTCTGCTGAGCATACACCGCACTTTCTCCCCTCCGGAAAGGACCGAGGTCTTCTTTAGCACCTCATCCCCGCTGAAAAGCATTTTACCAAGGAAACCACGCAGGAACGGCTCATCCACATCCGTGACATGAGGAGGGACATATTGACGCAGCCAATCCATCAGGTTGATATCTTTTCCTTTGAAGAATTCGCTGTTGTCATTGGGTAGATAGGCCTTGGTTACAGTGGTGCCCCACTCGAATTTGCCGCCATCAGCGGACAGATCCCCATTGATGATATTGAAAAAGCTGGTGAGCGCCAGGTGATCCTTGCTGACAAAAGCGATCTTGTCGCCTTTGTTGACGCTAAAAGTAACGTTGGAGAATAGCGTTCTGCCGTCTTCTGCTTTCTTCGACAGTTTCTCGATATTGAGTATCTGGTTGCCGACTTCCCTAAGCTGTTTGAAAATGATGCCGGGATAGCGTCTGTTGGAAGGCTCGATCTCTTCGATCGTAAGCTTTTCCAGGGCCTTCTTACGTGAGGTCGCCTGTTTGGATTTGCTGGCATTGGCGGAGAAACGGGCTATGAATTCAAGCAATGCAGCCCTTTTATCTTCCGTCTTTTTATTCTTATCCGACAACTGGCGGGCCATCAACTGCGAAGACTCGTACCAGAACGTATAGTTGCCTGTAAATATCTTTATCTTCTGCCTGTCCACGTCAGCCACATGCGTACAGACGGCATCCAGGAAGTGACGGTCATGGGATACAACGATCACGATGTTCTCATAGTCAGCCAGGAAATTTTCCAGCCAGTTGATCGTCTCTACGTCCAGGTCGTTGGTAGGTTCGTCCAGGATGAGGATATCCGGGTTACCAAACAACGCCTGCGCCAGCAATACCCTCACTTTCAGGGCGCCGGGCAGCTCCTTCATCAGGCTGCCATGAAGGGATTCCTTTACACCCAGGTCGCTGAGCAGCGCAGCGGCATCACTTTCCGCCGTATATCCCCCCATTTCTCCAAACTCCCCTTCCAGCTCCCCTGCCCGGATACCGTCCTCTTCGGTAAAATCGGCCTTGGCGTAGATGGTGTCCCGTTCCTGCATGACCTCCCACAAATGCTTATGTCCCATCAGCACCGTATGCAGGACAGTATGCTCGTCAAAGGCAAAGTGGTTTTGGTTCAGCACCGCCATGCGCTGTCCAGGGGCAATCTCGATGGAGCCCTTGGTGGCATCTATCTCCCCGGAAAGTATCTTTAAAAAGGTGGACTTCCCGGCGCCATTGGCTCCGATGACACCATAGCAATTGCCCTTACTGAAGGTGAGGTTGACCTCATCAAATAAAACCCTCTTTCCAAATGAAAGGGTCACATTGTTCACTCTGATCATGGGGTAAAATTCAATTGAAGGCGCAAAAGTACGAAAAAACCCGCGCCTCTCTCTTATTTATCGTTTGTTAGACCGGCGATGCCGTACTCGGTGTTCAGACGTGCAATATTTTGAATGGATATCTCCTTGGGACAGACGGCCTCACATGCGCCGGTAGACGTACAGCTGCCAAATCCTTCCTTGTCCATCTGGGCTACCATGGCAGTCACCCGGGTCTTACGTTCAGGCGCCCCCTGGGGCAATAAAGCCAGATGAGAGACTTTTGCAGAGACAAAAAGGAGCGCCGAAGAATTCTTACAGGCAGCCACACAAGCGCCACACCCGATGCAGGCGGCAGCCGCAAAGGCCGTATCCGCCTTATCCTTCTCGATGGGAAGGGCATTGGCGTCGACGGCATTCCCCGTATTGACGGAAATATAGCCGCCGGCCTGGATGATCCGGTCAAACGAGCTCCGGTCTACCACCAGGTCTTTGACCACAGGGAAAGCATTCGCCCTCCAGGGTTCCACCACAATGGTATCCCCGTCCTTAAAAGCCCGCATATGCAGCTGACAGGTGGTGGTCCCTTCCCAGGGGCCATGTGGCCGCCCATTGATATACATGGAGCACATGCCACAGATGCCCTCCCGGCAGTCATGGTCAAAGGCGATGGGATCACGGCCTTCCTTGACCAATCGCTCGTTGAGTACGTCGAACATCTCCAGAAAAGACATTTCCGAAGAAATATCGCTGACGGAATAGGTCTCGAAGCCGCCTTTGTCCTTCTTGTTCTTTTGCCTCCAGACTTTCAGGGTGAGATTCATCGTATAATGTTCCATATATAAAATTGCTATGTGGTGCTTTTGTTTTTTAGATAGTTCAGGTAATTCTTATACCTGATCTTCTTTTTATCTTTCGGGTCAAAATTATACCAGTAGATCCAGGCTTTTTTCTGTGCTCCCGAACGCATCCGGACATTGGTCTTCAGCCGTACGAACTCGGCCGTCCTGTCCTCGGGTCCGGAAAGACCTTCATACTTATCCAGAAGCTTTAATACCTTCTCCGGGTCGGATAACAGGAACAGGTCCCCGATGACCTCGGCTCCTTTACTGTCCCTTACAGCGCCGGGATAACGTCCCAGATCATATAAAGATGCCCCTATCTTCCCCTGTCCTACATACTCCAGGAGATGACTGACCCTGTTCTTTAACTTCAGGTCATAATCCCTGCGCAGTGTTCCATATACGAATAAATACTCAGGCATCTTTAAACATATCCTAAAAGAGCTTTCAATTTTTCAAACCCATACTTGTCTATCCATTGCTGACAATCCGCATCGTCCTTGATCTTTCTAAGGTAATAGTCGAATACCTCATATACCTGATCAAAAGACAGTTGATGTCTGGAATATAATACCCCGATGAATTCGAAAAAGTTCAGAAAATCGGTGAACTTCTCCTCATTGACACGTCTCTCCTTTTCATCCGCCGCCAAAAGTTTTCCGGATAGTTCGTTATAATCCAGCCAGACCCTTACCTCTTTATAGGTAGGCGTTTCAAAAAACTTCTCAAACAGCGATTTGACCCACTCAGCCCGCTTGATCTGCGTCTGACTTCTATAGTTGAAGGCAGCTACCAATACGCCCGCCCCCGTACCAAGGGCTCCGACGATCTTTGCCCCCCATTCAACCCAGTCCGTCCAAAACCATGGCATAGTATAAGGTTTAGCATTTTATTTATAGCTTCGCTGAGTGGGATGAGCCACTTCGAACTCCAGGTTCTCCTTGTGCAGGTCCCAGCCGTCCCCCTTGTATTCCCATGCCGCCACAAAAGCAAAATGCTCATCGTCACGTTTGGCTTCCCCATCCTCCGTCTGCATTTCTTCCCGGAAATGACCGCCACAGCTTTCCCTGCGTTGTAACGCATCCATACACATCAGCTCTCCCAACTCTATAAAATCCGCTACCCTGCCGGCCTTATCCAGTTCTGGGTTGAACTCCCCGATCTCGCCTGTTACCCTGACGTCACGCCAAAACTCGGCCTTGAGGGCCCTGATCTCTTCAATAGCCTCTTTCAAACCCGCTTCGTTACGGGCCATACCGCATTTATCCCACATGATCTTACCCAGCCGTTTGTGAAAACTCTCGGGGCTTTGGGTTCCGTTGATATGCTTCAACTGGCTGATACGGTCTGCTACGGCTTTTTCAGCAGCTTCAAATGCCGGATGAGAAGTAGGTATGATTGCGGTACGGATCTCGCCTGCCAGATAATTCCCGATCGTATAAGGGATGACGAAGTATCCGTCCGCCAATCCCTGCATAAGGGCCGATGCTCCCAGCCTGTTGGCGCCGTGATCGCTGAAGTTCGCTTCGCCCAATGCATAAAGCCCCGGCACCGTGGTCATCAGCTCATAGTCTACCCAAAGCCCGCCCATCGTATAGTGTACAGCCGGATAGATACGCATGGGCGTCGTATATGGGTCTTCACCGGTGATCTTGTTGTACATGTCGAAGAGGTTGCCATACTTTTCTTTCACCACGTCCATTCCATGCTTGCGGATCTCTTCGGGAGAAGGGTTTTCAATGCTATGCTTCCGGCATTCGATCTTGCCATACCGCTCGATGGCAGATGCATAGTCCAGGTAGACGGCCTGCCTGGACGACCCCACGCCATATCCTGCATCGCACCTCTCCTTGGCCGCCCTGGACGCCACGTCACGGGGTACCAGGTTACCAAAGGCGGGATATCTTCTTTCCAGATAATAGTCCCGCTCTTCTTCAGGTATCTCATTGGGCTTGCGGGGATCATTCTTTTGCTTAGGCACCCAGATCCGGCCGTCGTTACGTAGAGACTCCGACATAAGGGTCAGCTTCGACTGATGGTCGCCCGTAACAGGTATACAGGTAGGATGTATCTGCGTAAAACAGGGATTGCCAAAATAAGCGCCCTTTTTATGAGCTTTCCATGCCGCTGTCACATTGCTGCCCATGGCATTGGTGGAAAGATAAAATACATTGCCATAACCACCACTGCACAGCAATACGGCATGTCCAAAATGTCTTTCAAGTTCGCCCGTGATCAGGTTGCGGGCGATGATCCCACGCGCCTTTCCGTCGATGACCACCACATCCAGCATCTCATGACGGGTATACATCTCCACATTTCCCAACGCCACCTGTCTTTCCAGCGCCTGGTAAGCCCCGATCAGCAATTGCTGGCCTGTCTGCCCTGCCGCATAGAACGTACGTTGTACCTGGGTGCCGCCAAACGAGCGATTGCTGAGCAGCCCTCCATATTCACGGGCAAAAGGAACGCCCTGGGCCACACACTGGTCGATGATATTGGCGCTCACCTCGGCCAGACGATGCACGTTGGCCTCCCGGGCGCGGTAATCGCCTCCTTTAATAGTATCGTAGAACAAACGGAAAACACTGTCGCCGTCATTTTGGTAGTTCTTGGCGGCATTGATCCCTCCCTGAGCCGCAATGCTATGCGCACGGCGCGGAGAGTCCTGAAAGCAAAATGCCTTTACCTTATAACCCAGCTCCCCCAAAGAAGCCGCTGCCGACGCCCCGGCCAGTCCGGTGCCGATGATGATCACTTCCAGGCTACGCTTGTTGGCAGGGTTCACCAACTTAACATGTCCTTTATAATCTTCCCATTTGCTATCCAAAGGGCCTGCAGGAATGTTTGAATTCAGCATGACGTATAGTTTCTGTTCTTTTTTGGATTTTTAATTCACCCACTCAAAATACATGGACAAAGGCATCATGGCAAATGCCAGCGGCACGATGATGGAAAAGCCGATGCCGACGCCCTTGATAAGACGTATGTACCGGCTGTTGGAGACACCCAGGCTACGGAAGGCGCTTTGAAATCCATGCAGCAGGTGATAGGCCAGTGAGATACACCCCACCAGGTAGAGGATCACCACCCAGAGGTGGCCGGCAAACGTATCCCTCATAAGGCTGTACAGGTCATGCACGTCCACGCCGGGAACATAGCTGACCTCCGGCATTTCTCCAAAACGCGAAGGCACCCAGAAATCTTTTAAGTGTATAACAAGGAACAATAATACAAAAGTACCGAGCCAGCCCATATACCTGGAGTACCATTTGCTGCCCTTATTACCCATGGGCACCTGGTAGCCAACGCTTCTCTTCTTACGATTTTGCAGCTCGAGCGTGTAAGCCTGCACAATGTGGGCGATAAAGCCGAGAAACAGCCCTATCTCCAATACCCTGGGTACGACGGTGGAGCCAAGGAAATGCGCCGCCAGATTGAACATCCGGCCGCTGTCCATGGCCCAGATGGTGGCATTGACGCTTACATGCACCACCAGGAAGAGGATCAGGAATATCCCCGTGAAACCCATTACGAATTTTTTGCCTACGGAAGAAGTAAAGAATTCAGACCATTTCATAATTAAATAGATATTAGAATGACGGGCTGTCCGCGCAAATTTAGCACAGGAATGCTTTTAAAAATTTTTTTGTTTTAACTTTTTTGCCCTGATCATCAGGCGCTCACAGGGACATCATCCTCAATTTTCATGTCAAATTCCCCGTTGTTTAGTATATTAGCCGCCAAATTTCGACCGTCCCGGGCCGGTGGTCCGGGCGGTGCGTTGATAAGACCTGAGTAAAAACGCCTGGAAAAGGCGTTTCGTGTAGAAGGGATTAAAAAATGAACGAGACAAATAATGAAAGAAATGAAGCAAGAAGACGATTTTGAAGCAAACCTGGCAGGTGACGAAGGGCAAAGCGAAGAGAGCAAAAGCGGTTGGTTCAGGCGCATCAAAAAAGGCATTCTGACAAGTACAGCCGAAAAAAAGGAGACACCCGAAGGCCTTTGGACCAAGTGCCCGA
The DNA here is from genome assembly GCA_017307755.1 of Chitinophagaceae bacterium. GTDB lineage: Bacteria > Bacteroidota > Bacteroidia > Chitinophagales > Chitinophagaceae > Puia. The sequence goes on from JAFKGQ010000007.1 coordinate 183,495, forward strand.
ATTGCAATTATATATGTACAGTGACTGAATTACGGGAAAATCTTTTCGTATGCCCCAAATGCAACCACCATCACCGCATCGGCAGCACGGAATATTTCGAGATCCTCTTTAACGATAATCAATACGAAGTCCTGTTTGAGGACATCCGTTCCAAGGATTTCCTGCACTTCACGGACCTGAAATCCTACCAGAAACGCCTGGAAGAAACCTGGTCCAAAACTGACATCACGGACTCTATCCGGGTGGCTACCGGTGAAATAAAGGAGCATGCCATGGTAGTTGGCTGTATGGATTTTGAATTCATCGGCGGCTCGCTGGGCAGCGTCATGGGAGAAAGGATCTCCAGGGCCGTGGACCACTGCCTGCAACACCATCTGCCGCTGCTCATCATTTGTAAATCGGGCGGGGCCCGTATGATGGAGAGCGCTTTTTCATTGATGCAGCTGGCCAAAGTGTCCGGCAAACTTTCTCAATTGACGGACGCCAGACTCCCCTATATTTCCTTACTTACCGACCCTTCTTTCGGGGGCATTTCCGCATCCTTTGGCATGCTGGGTGACCTGAACATAGCCGAGCCGGGTGCGCTCATCGGGTTTGCAGGCCCCCGTGTCATCAAAGAAACCATAAAAAAAGACCTTCCGGAAGGCTTCCAACGCAGCGAATTCCTCCTGGAACACGGCTTTCTCGATTTCATCGTCAACCGGAAAGAACTAAAAGACAGGATCGCAACCCTGCTTACCCTTTTCCAAGGCTAACGACGGAGAAAGCACCCATTTTATGAGCAGCGAGATAAAGAACAGATCAGCCTATCACGACTATTTCATCGAGGATAAATACGATGCGGGTATGGTATTGGCCGGCACAGAGGTCAAATCGATCCGGGAAGGAAAAGTGAATTTTGTAGACAGCTTCTGCGCCTTTCACCAGGGAGAGCTTTGGATAAAGAATATGCATATAGCAGAGTACCGCCTGGGAACGACCAACAATCATATTGCCGTCCACGACCGCAAACTGCTCCTCACCCGGCGCGAACTGCGTAAATTGGAAAATAAGCTCAAGGATAAAGGTTATACCATTGTCCCCCTCCGTATCTTCTTTAATGAAAAGGGCTATGCCAAGTTGGAGATAGGACTCGGCAAAGGGAAAAAACTCTACGACAAACGGGAAACCATCAAACAAAGAGATACGCAAAAGGAAATAAAAAGATATCTCAACAGGCCTTAAGACAGCCAACCCGCGGCTCATTCCCAAACCTGGAAAGTCATAAAAAATTATGCGCCAGTGCAGTGCATTTTCGCCTTTCATAAACGTTATTACTATCTTCGTCCGGACATTCATCGCCTGATGCAAAGACTCTTAATTATATTTTGTCTGGCCGCCGCACCCCGCTTGTACGCCCAGACGGCCACCGGGTCCTGGTATGGCCGTGCCGATGTGGAATTGGCAGGGTTACACAACAATTACCTGACCGAACTGATCATTAAACAGAAAGGCAATAAGGTAGAAGGTATATTCGGCTACTATTTCCGGGACAAATACCAAAGCTTCTTTGTCCATGGACGCTTTAACCCAAAGACACGGGAAGTCATCATCCAGAATATCCCCATTATCTATTTCAACTCCAACTCCACCGTCAACAGCATCGACTGTAATACCAATTTTGTCGGCGTCATCATCAGCAGCCGGGTCCAAAGTACCCTGAAAGGCGCTTTTTACCGTGACGAGAAATATAAATACCTCTGTCCCGATATTAAGGTTTCCTATACACTGGACAGGGATGACCAACACCACGACAGCTTGCAGGAAATGAGCGTATCCAACGGAAAGGTCTGGAAACCTCAGGCCGACGACTATGTGGTGGATGCGGTAAAAACCGATCAGCCAAAAAGGACGCCGCCTGTCGCCGCAGCCATGACACAGACGCCTCCGCTCGCGGATACGCCCGCCGCTAAATTGCCGGATACGGTAGTGGCCGTGCAGCAAACCGCTCCGCACATCGACACACCGGCTGCCGCCCCGGCACCTCCGCTGCAACCAGACGCCGGCAAGATCGCCGAATCCTTCTCTAAAAGGAAGGAGATCGTTACCCGAACGCTGGAAGTAGAGTCCGACTCCGTAAGAATAAGCTTTTATGACAACGGTGAGATCGACGGGGACAGCATCTCCGTATTCGTCAACAAAAATATAGTGATTTCACATCAGGAACTGGCCGCCAAGGCCCTGACGATGTATCTGCACCTGGATAGCGCCATGGATGTGAATGAGGTCAGCATGTTTGCCGAAAACCTCGGCAAATACCCTCCCAATACCGCCCTCATGGTGGTGACGGACGGGAAGAACCGTTATGAAGTATTCATGAGCAGCAGCCTGACGGAAAACGCCACCATCCGGATCAAACGTAAAAAAAACCCTTGACAGGGCTTTTTTTACAAGATTAATTATAAGTCCAGCTCCGTCTGTGGAGATTCCTTTGCTTCTTCTTTATGCCCCCACTCGACCTCCACACTCTTGCTAAAGTCGAAAAGCTTCGTACCGACCGTCTTCCATCCCGTCACCTCCACAAAGTCGGCGATCTTGATCTTCTGGGTCTTTGCCTGCGCCCCTCTGCCTGATTTGATCACGGCGATGGGCTGAGGATGCAGGGTGACGGCTTCCAGCCTGTTGCCCTCTCCTTCCTTGATAAAAAGGAATTTGTTATGCAGCGTGGTTGTCTCGATCTTAAACCGTTTGACATTGAACTGCAGCTTTTCATTATCCAGGTAGATGGCAGTGATGATCTTCTCCGGATCAAATTTGCGGATCTCGACGATCTTTTCGGCGTCAAACCGCTGGGTCAGTTCTGTATCGGTGATCTCGTAACTCCCGTCGGAATAGATGACCAGCAGTTTTTCCTCCCCATCAAAGCTGCCGAGATACTCCCCTTTCTCCTCTGTGTTCAGACGTCCAAAAGTCGCGTCAAACCATAGTTTGCGACCGCTGAGGGTGGATTTGCCGGCCTCCTTGAACTTGATGTTACGAATGGGATATTTCGTCACCTGGTTACCCAGGCTGCTGCGGTTTTTCACCTCCAGCGTTTCAAAGTAAAAATCGAATTCCTTGGTACGGGCAGAGCTGTTGGGACTAAGGATGACCCGGACGACTTCCGCCTCCCCATTGGCATTAGCTGAAAAATAATGGACCCGGCTCTTAGGGTCTTCCTTGGCAAGATCGTACTCCCTGTCACGGGTGACGCCTGTGACGTTAAACCGCTTCGCATAGCTGACACCGGATTTACCGTCCACATAGATCATGTTATACGTAGTCCGCTCGTCATTTTTCCTGAAGACGGCAACATGGATAATATCCTTCCCGATAAATGCCTTGTCCGCCACTTTTACTACTTTCATTTTTCCCCCCTTCGTAAAGGCGATGATATCATCCAGGTCCGAACAATCGGCGACAAATTCATCCTTTTTCAACCCCGTCCCGATGAACCCTTCCGACCTGTTCACATACAGCTTGACGTTGGCGATGGCTACCTGCTGCGCCTGGATCGCCTCAAACAGCTTGATCTCCGTCTTGCGTTCCCGGCCCTTTCCATATTTCTTCAGGAGGTTGTCATAGTAGGCAATGGTAAAATCCACCAGGTTCGCGAGGTCATGTCTTACCTGTTTCATATCCCCCTCCAATCCCTTGATCTGGGCATTCAGTTCGTCTATGTCCAGCCGGTAGATACGACGCACAGGCTTCTCCGTAAGCTTGATGATGTCTTCCCTGGTGATATCCCTTTTCAATTGCTTACGGAAGGGCTCAAAGGCCTTTGCGATAGCAGTCAATACTTTTTCCCATGTCTCGTGCTTTTTCTCCAGCTCCTTATAGATCTTCTCCTCAAAGAAGATCTTTTCCAGTGACGTATAATGCCATTTTTCCTGCAGCTCGGCCAGGCGGATCTCCAGCTCTTTCTTTAATAAGTCCTTGGTATGGTCGACGGACAACGTCAGCAGCTCGCGAACCCCCAGGAACTGCGGCTTCTGGTCCGAAATGACACACGCATTGGGAGAAATGCTTACCTCGCAATCCGTAAAAGCATAAAGAGCGTCGATGGTAATGTCCGGAGAGATACCCGGCGCCAGATCCACCTGTATCTCCACGACCGTAGCCGTATTGTCCGTCACTTTCCTGATCTTGATCTTGCCCTGGTCGTTGGCCTTGATAATACTATCGATCAATTGGGGGGTGGTGACGCCGTAGGGCACGTCCTTGATAATAAGGGTTTTTTTATCAAGCTCTTCGATATGCACCCTTACCCTGACCTTTCCACCCCGTTTGCCGTCATTATAATTCGTGATATCGATCATCCCTCCCGTCTGGAAATCAGGATATAATTCAAATTTTTTATTCTTCAGGTATTTGATGGCCGCTTCGCAGAGTTCAATAAAGTTATGCGGCAATATCTTTGTGGCCAGCCCTACGGCAATCCCTTCCGCGCCATGAGCCAGCAACAGAGGGAATTTCATAGGCAGTGTGACCGGCTCATTCTTACGGCCATCATAGCTCAGCTGCCATTCGGTGGTCTTGGGATTGAATGCGACCTCCAACGCAAATTTGCTGAGACGGGCCTCGATATAACGGCTGGCGGCAGCATCATCCCCCGTATTTATATTCCCCCAGTTGCCCTGGGTGTCGATAAGCAAGTCCTTTTGCCCCATGTTCACCAGCGCTTCCCCGATACTCGCATCCCCATGAGGATGATACGCCATACTCTGGCCAATGATATTAGCCACCTTGTTAAAACGACCGTCGTCCATCTCCTTCATGGAATGCAGTATGCGTCGCTGCACCGGCTTGAGCCCGTCTTCCACGGCAGGTACGGCCCGCTCCAGGATCACATAAGAAGCATAATCCAGGAACCAGTTCTTGTATTGTCCGGTGACACCGGATTCATTTTCGTGAAAATCTTCCGCTATTTTGATCTTAGCCATAATTTACATTAAATCGATGTTCTTTAATTCTTATTCTTCATACAATTCCAGCGGCTGCCCGTTGGGGTCCGTAAAGAAAACAAATTTCTTTTGAGTCAGGTGGTCGATGCGTACAGGTTCCACCGGCACTCCCCTGGCATGCAGTTCAGCGGCAGCGGCATCAACATCTCCGACGGCAAAAGCCAGGTGGCGCAGCCCCTTCGCTTCAGGATAACTCCCCCTTTCCCTGTAGTCCGGAAAAGAAAAAAGCTCCACCTGGTATTTCCCGGCTATCGAAAGATCCAGTTTATAAGAATCCCGTTCTTTCCGGTATGTCTCCCGGATAATGGAAAAACCAAGCACTTCTGTGTAGAATTGCTTGCTGCGCTCGTAATCATCCGTCAGGATCGCTATATGATGTATCGCTTTAATATTCATATATGGCCTACTCTTTTACAGATGCGGCTTTACCGATCTTTCCCAGATGAGTATCCTGGAAACCGCTGAAATATTTTAACCCATACCCCATGCCCCTGTCCATGGAAGAATGCCCAAACAGTATCAATCCCGCAAACTCCAGGGCTTCGTTCGCCATATAAAGCCCCGTCAGATATATGAGAATGGCCACTCCTTTATGATGCACCACGTTGTAACAGACGGCCCCTACCCTGTTCCCGGCCAGATAACCCAGCATACTGATATCAGGCGCCAGTATCCATACCAGCCACCACCACCATGCAAAATGTAATTGGCTGAACAAACAGATGCTCAACAGGAACATTGCCGCCTCTTCCCATTTGATAAGGCTCTTCATGACTACAGGTTTAAACAGAAGGTTCCGTCACCGCAGCGGCGGCCTTTGTTTTGATCTCAAAATCCTTCATGCCTTTCAGATCCCCCTGGAACTCGATCTCGCCGGCAGCGATCAATTGCTTAAGCCGCCAAAGCAGATACGCGTCACCCGTAGTCTGTTTCGCCTTGCTGAGGAACTGATGGATCAGTTTGCTGGCCTTTATCCAATCCCCCGTGATAAACTTCTTAAGGTCCTCGTCGTAATGATCATACCCATACTGTGACAGCTTTTTCCCTCCTTCGAGGATGCGTACACCCTTGTCCTCATTACAGAGCCGGGCCCATTCGTCCGGATCTATCTCAAATTCGCTCAACGTAATGGGACGGGATAGTTTACGGGCCTTCAGGAATTCGCGGGCAGGTATGTCAAATAGGTTCACCGGGTAAAAAATACTTCCCTTCTCATTGATAAAAGGAAGGTTATTTAGATAAAGGATAAATATCCTTCCCTGGAAATCCTTTAGCTGGCTTATCAGCCAATAGTAACCGCTGACATCATGTTTGTTCTGGGCAGCCCAGATCCAAACGAATTCAGAAGGGTCCTGGCTGAGCCTCTCTTTAAGCGCGGCCACCGATGTCCTGTCATCCTTAAGCTCCCCGCTGTCCACGCGGCCGTCATAATCTCCCCCTGCCAACACCCCTCTCCACCATTCCATACGGGCTTCCCATCCTTCCGCAGTACCAATATCTTTCAAGGGGCCTACTGCGAAGTCATCTTCGATCTGGATCACTTCCCCCTGAAGAGCAGGCTCCAGTTCAAAAGACTTTTTCAGGGCATCTACGTCATTACGTTGAAAAACGATGTGGATCATACAAAATTCATTTCTTTTTACTCACTCTTGCTTTTTTCACTTGCTTTGGCTTCGACTTTTTCACGTCCTTAAGCACCTTTTTTTCTTCGGTATTCAGACGCCTGCGGACCTTTTTGACATCTTCGGAAGGAGGCAATGATTCCGGCTTTACACCTCGCTGCACTAACATTTTTCGAACAGCACTATTGTTGTCGACATGTTCATTGGATATCGCCCTTTCACCTCTCAAGTCTTTCTCTATCACATTATGACTCGTCAACTCCGTGGCAAAATCTTTCGCTTTAATTGTCAACGTTGGCAAAAAATCCGCCAACGCTCTGTTTTCAGGCACTGCCAACTTCCTCTTCATATCATAAGTAGAGAACCCGCCAAACAAAGCTGCATCGCCTCTGGAACGAATAGCCGAAAAACTCTTTTCGTCTACACCACGCTGATAGATAATTCCAGACAGCTTCTTTTCGGATTTAGAAAGCTTCTCTCTTGCCGCAACTCTGGCAATATCGAGCAATCTCTGCTCAATGATCTCCTGCTTGCGCGTCTGTACAGCAAAATACGTCTGCGCAAATGCAATCTCATTTTTTAAAGGGTCCCCATTTTGCGCAACCAAGTAACAAGCATACCTTGTAAGAGCAATATCCTCAACTGACCTGGAAGATCCACTCCCAATCTCTACCATTTTGTTGATATCAACAAAATGGTCACCAACCACCTCATCAACATTACTACAAGCCTCTTTCGCCTTATCAATTACCTTTAAAAAATTCCGCCACTCCGAATAATTAAAGAGCTCCTGTAATTCCCTGGCACTCCAGCATTCAATGCCTTCATATATATACCTTGCCCTTTCAAACTTTTCAAATAGCTCCTGGATCAATTTCTTCTTCATAAAAAAGGTTTTTGCAACTGTAAGACTCTTTTTCATGAAAAATTTTTAAAAATATCCACCCGGACCGCTGCAGCTATATTGCAGTAAGAACCCCCTAAGCAGGGTTTTCCTCCACCAGGTCCATTTCGACCTTCAGGTTATTGATGATAAACTCCTGTCTTTCCTGGGTGTTCTTACCCATATAATACTCCAATATCTGCTGAATATGGGTTTCCGGCATGATCATCACCGGTTGCACACGCATATCCGCGCCAATGAACTGCGCAAATTCCTTTGGAGATATTTCCCCCAGCCCCTTAAAACGGGTGATCTCCGGCTTCCCGCCAAGTTTCCTGACTGCCGCCTGCTTCTCCGTCTCATCATAACAATAAATGGTATCCTGCTTGTTACGGACCCTGAACAGGGGGGTCTCCAATATATACACGTGCCCATTCTTTACCAGGTCGGGAAAGAACTGCAGGAAAAATGTCATCAGCAGGAGCCGGATATGCATGCCGTCCACATCTGCATCCGTAGCAAAGATGATCTTATTGTAACGCAGCCCCTCGATCCCGTCCTCGATATTGAGCGCATGCTGCAGGAGGTTGAATTCCTCGTTCTCATAAACCACTTTCTTTGTAAGCCCAAAACAGTTGAGCGGCTTGCCCCTAAGGCTGAATACAGCCTGTGTTTCTACATCCCGGGCCACAGTAATGCTGCCGCTGGCGGAATCTCCCTCGGTAATAAAGATCGTGCTCTCTTTCTGTTTTTCTAATACCTGTTCCTTATCCTTGCCGGTAGGCTCATCATTGTAATGATACCGGCAGTCACGCAGTTTTTTGTTATGGAGGTTGGCCTTCTTCGCCCTTTCATTGGCAAGTTTCTTGATACCGGCCAGTTCCTTTCTTTCTTTTTCGCTCTGCTCGATGCGCTTCTTCAACGCTTCGGCTGTAGTCGGATTCTTATGGAGATAATTATCCAGCTCTTTTGCCATGAAGTCGTATACAAAATTCTTCATGGAAGCGCCGCCTTCTACCACATACTGGCTACCAAGCTTTGTCTTGGTCTGCGACTCGAACACAGGCTCTACCACCCGCACCGATATAGCGGCCGCAATACTCTGACGGATATCCGAGGCGTCATAATCTTTTTTATAAAAATCCCGGATGACCTTTACAAACGCTTCACGGAACGCCTGCTGATGCGTTCCCCCCTGTGTGGTATATTGTCCGTTGACAAAGCTGAATATCTCCTCTCCGTAGTCATTATTATGAGCGAAGGCTATTTCGATGTCCTCTCCTTTCAGATGGATGACGGGATAGCGCAGCTCGTCCTCATTGGTCTTGCGCTGCAGGAGGTCCAGCAGGCCATTCTTCGAAACATATTTTTTCCCATTAAAATTGATGATCAGGCCTGCATTGAGATAACAATAGTTCCACAACTGGTTATCCAGGTATTCATGTACGAATTTGAAATGTTTGAAGACCGATTCGTCAGGAACAAACGTCACCATGGTACCGTTGGGCTCGCTCGTCTTGGCCTCTTTATATTCCTTTGTAAGCACTCCTTTGGCAAATTCGGCGGCTTTTTCCTTCCCTTCCCGGAAGGCGATCACTTTGAAATACTGGCTGAGGGCGTTTACGGCCTTGGTACCCACCCCATTGAGCCCCACAGACTTCTGAAAAGCTTTACTATCGTATTTCGCCCCTGTATTGATCTTGCTGACCACATCGACGACCTTCCCCAGGGGGATCCCACGGCCATAATCCCGAACCGTAACGCTTTTCTGCTCGATGGAGAGGTCCACCTGCTTGCCATACCCCATGGTATGTTCGTCTATACAATTGTCAATCACTTCTTTGACAAGGACATAAATACCGTCGTCCGGGCTGCTGCCATCCCCCAGTTTGCCTATATACATACCAGGGCGGAGACGAATATGTTCCCGCCAATCTAAACTTTTGATACTTTCTTCCGTGTACTCAAACAAATTAGTTTTTTCTGCCATACCGGGTCCGATCTGATTTTTAGCCGATAAAAATCCAAATATAGGCAAACGAATTTAGAGGCGTCTTATTTCAATTTCTACATTTGTGAATATCCCTTAAGTACCTCCTGAATATCCGCCCGGGCGCCTTACATTCGCAGCATGGTTGAAAAATTTCTCTCCCTGGAAGGCGTTTCCGTACAGATAGGGAACAAACAAATACTTAAGAACCTGGATCTTACGATATTACGTGGTGAACAATGGGCTGTCACAGGCCCTTCCGGCAGCGGTAAGTCCGTGCTGGCGCACACTTTAATGGGCCGCCACTTTTATAAGGGTCAGATAACCTTTCATCAGCCGGAAACCCGGATCGCCATTGTCGAACAGCAGCACCGCTTTTTAAACCGCAGCGGTACGACGGACCTTTATTACCAGCAGCGGTTCAATGCTTCGGACGCGGATCAGACCATTACCGTGGAACAGGAGCTGACACCATTTTCTTCCGGAGAAACCCTCCTCAACTGGGAATGGCTGGACCACCTGCATATCCGCCCCCTCCTGGCCAGACCCCTGATCCAGCTTTCCAATGGAGAGAATAAGCGCGTACAACTGGCGATAGCCTTATTGGAAAAGCCGGACCTCTTGATCCTGGACAATCCTTTCCTGGGTCTGGATACGGAAGGAAGGGCTACCCTCCACCGTATCATTAATATGCTGGCCGAAAAAGGTATCCAATTGCTGCTCGTCACGTCCCCCAGGGAGCTGCCCGCAGCCATTACCCATGTGACCAGACTGGAAGGCCCGCAGGAGACGGCGCAACACGCCCACCTGGACACAAACGTCCTGCAGCAGCTGCAACAGCTGTCCGCCCCGGAAGCGGCGACGTTTTCCACAGCCGTAAAAATGACGGATGTCAATATTCATTATGGCGAAAAAGTATTGCTGCGGCATATTTCCTGGGAAGTAAAAAAAGGAGAAAGATGGAACGTCAGCGGGCCCAACGGAGCAGGGAAATCGACGCTTTTGAGCCTGATCACCGCCGACAATCCACAGGCGTATGCCAATGATATCTGGTTGTTCGATCGGAAACGGGGCTCCGGGGAAACCATTTGGGAGGTCAAACAGAAAATAGGGTTTGTCTCCCCCGAGCTGCACCTGTATTTTGATTACAGCGCCACCAGCTTCGAAGTCATTGCCAGTGGCCTATTCGATACCATTGGGTTATTCCGCCTCCTGACAGAGGAACAGGAACAACGGGTAATATTATGGATGCGTCTGTTGTCCCTGGAAGCCCTGCGCTCATTACGGCTGGCCCAGCTGTCCACAGGACAGCAGCGGATGGTTTTGCTGGCCCGCGCCCTTATCAAAAACCCTCCCATGCTGATACTCGACGAGCCGTGCCAGGGGCTGGATGAAGACCAGACAAGCTATTTCCGGCAACTCGTCGGCCTGTTGTGCGAAGCGTTCGGCACTACGCTCATCTACGTCAGCCACTACCGGGAAGAGATCCCGGACTGTGTCGACAAGTTCCTGAGGCTTGAGGACGGTGCGATCGTTCCGTAAAATGTTAAGAGAATTTAAAATTATCTTTTCTTTGCCCGTCTCTGCAAAGAAACCTATTCACACCCCTTTCGACCGCCGAAATGCAGTATTAACAAGGGTTATACAGATGTAACGTAAACGAATACACGAAATACAAACAAGCCCTTCTGTAGAAATATTTCCACAGGGGCTGTCTGTGTTATAAAAAATTTATGGCATAGTCCTTGTCTACGTATACCATAGAGGCCCTTCCCTGATGCGTAGATTGAATTTGTGTTTTTGAAAATCAGTAACTCTTAATTGTTCATCTTTAAATTCGTTATTTATGAAATTCACGGGTATTAAACTCGCAGCAGTAGCTTTTGCCGCAGCCGGATTATTTGCGTTCAACAGTCTCAGATCAGGTTCTATAAAAGGCACTGTCTCCCCTTCAGATGCTGCTGTACGGGCCTGGGCTGAGTCGTCCACCGATACGTTGAGGGCTCCGATCATTAATGGCGCCTACGAGATCTCGGACGCTAAGGCAGGCGCTTACAAAATTATTATTGAAGCCAAACCTCCTTATAAGAACGCAGCAAAGGACGGCATCACCGTCACAGACGGGCAGGCCACGGATGCCGGAGAGATCAAGCTGGAGAAGTAAGATGCTGTAGGATAAGTGGTCTAGTAAGATCAGAGGCTGTCCGCCCACCGGCAGATGGCCTCTGATTCATTGACTATTCATTCTCAATATACATCCAAGGGGTAAAAACAAAGGGACCCTCACCGAAGGTGAGCGGTCCCTGTTTGTATGGTCCGGAAAATTAATTATCCCAGAATATTTTCTGCAGCAGATCAGGTTTCTGCTTAGGGGCATTGGGGTTCAGGTCCATCTCCGACTGAGGATAGTACAGCGAGCGGGGTACCTGGTTCACCACCGCATTGCTGGGCGGGGTAAGGGTAGGATACCCTGTCCTCCTGTAATCCGTCCAGGGCTCCATGGACTGCCCAAAGATGGCCACGTATTTCTCCTCGATCACCTGCTGCAACTGCTGGTCAGGAGAGCCTGTCAACGTTCCATTGGCCGTCAGATAAGTAGAGACGTCTCCCGAAGCAACACCAGCATCCTGCATGGAAGCCTTGATGCCATTGGTAAACCATGTCTGCGCATCCCCGGGTGCGCCCATCAACGCAGCTTCGGCACGGATAAAACAGTATTCCTGGTAAGTCAGCATACGTATCGGGGCCGCACCCGTATAAACATAGGCGCCGGACGTGATACCCCCTCCCGCTTGCATCGTCGGCGAGCCGCTGGCTGCGCCGCGTAAATAAGCGTGTACCCTCGAATAATTGATACTGACCGGGTCGCCGGGTTTTGCTCCCTTATAGGTAGCAGGATTGGAATTAAATGGGAAGGGCGTAAAATAGAATGGCAGGCGGGGGTCGGACTTCCCGACCATCAGGCTTACCATTCTGTCGTTGGCAAACAGATAATTGGCACGGCTTGATTCAAACTGCTGGATCGGGTTTTGTTGTTTGGAGACATTATAAAAAACCATTTGGAAATTATCTGCCGTAGACGCCATAAAGCTGGCATTAGGGTCATTGATCAGCGACGTCAGCTGCGCCACCGCAAAAGCACGGTCCTTTTTGCTGTAATGCAGGAATATCCTCATCTTTAGTGTATTGGCCAGTTTTATCCAATTACCCTTTACCTTGGAAAAATCCGCATTGGTATAGATCACAGAATTGGCGGCGGGGCTCTGAACACTGGATGCAGCATTCAGGTCGGCAACAGCGTCGGTCAACAGCTGGGTGATGGCCTTATAGATATCCTCTCCCTTATCGTATTTGGGTTTGGTATTTTTCTCCAGTTGCTGTGTCTCGGAATAAGGTATATCCCCCCATGCGTCCACCATCAGCTGGTATTCATAGGCTTTTAATATCTTGGCGACACCGCCATAATAAGGACTCCCGCTGGACGCTGCTTTCTTGATGATGAGCTCCAGATCGCTCAAGGTGGTAGCGTTCATGCTGCCCCATACGTTGTTCTCATCGCTGCCCGAGATGTTGTACCGGTCGAAATCAAAGGTCTGGGCATTGGCAACGGCAGGCTGCCCCGACATCTGTTGCGCGATGAGGGTGCTGAACCTGAACAGGTCGCTGCCGCCTTCGAAACCCAGACTCACCTGTGCGGATGTCAGCAGTTGAGCCAGGGGAGCGTCGGAAATACTGTCCGGGTCCGTGTTGATATCGAGATACTTCTTGCAGGATGTGACGGAAAAGATCCCGAGTGAAAGGAAAACTACTTTTATATAAGCTCGTTTCATATTAAGCATATTTTTCTTGGATTATAAACCGAATTTCAGTGAAGCGCCGATGGATCGGGTCTGCGGCAGCGCATTGAATTCCAACCCCACCGCATTGCTGATGCCCAGGGCATTCTGCTCGGGGTCCAGGTGCGGATAGTGGGGGGCATGAAGGAAAAGGTTACGACCATAAACACTTACATCTATATGGCTGAAGGGACTCTTTTTCAGGAGATGGGAAGGTATGCGATAGCTGATGGAAGCTTCCCGGATACGGAACCAGGATGCATCCACGATAAAACCTTCCGCGGCGACATACTTACCCGTGTTGCCCCAGTAATCCTGGGCGGAGACATGGGTGGTGTCGGGTTGTCCCGTGCTGGCATATATTCCCTTGAACATATAAGGCTTGTTGATAGTGCCGTCGGGGTTAAACCGGGGGTATTCGGCGGTTTCAATAGCTACGCCATTTGTTCTCATATCCTTGATATTCCTGGAGTATTGCTGACCACCACGGCGGATATCCAGCAGGACCGATAGCGTAATCCCTTTGTAGCTTACCGTATTGGTAAGTCCCATCAGCCATTTGGGGTTGGGATTGCCGATCTTTTTTACATCAGGAGTTGCCTTAGGCAATCCGGTCTTGTCGTCGATCAATAATTCGTTGGTTTTTTGATCGCGTTGATAGGCGTATCCATAGATCTGGCCATATTCATCCCCCTGCACCAGCCGGATATTCGGGGTGGTAAACCCGCCCAAAAAGATATTTGGAACACCGCTCAACTCATCCACCGTGCTCTTGAGCTTGGTATAATTCCAGTTGATATTCCAGGTAAGGTTCCTGGTCTGAACAGGCGTTATATTGACGGCCAGCTCAAAACCCTTGTTGGTAAGCTTACCCGCATTCATCACCAGTGTGGCGATACCCGAAGCGTTGGACACGGGGACCGGGTATATCAGGTCACGGGACTTCTGATTATACAACGCACCTTCTATGGAGATGCGATTTTTTAGTAAAGCCACGTTAAACCCAATCTCCCGATTGGTGGTAAACTCAGGACCAAGGTTGGCATTTCCGGCCTGATCATTCAAAGAAAAGGCGGCCAGACCATTGAAGGGGAAATTGATGGCAGGCCCGAACCCGTCTGAAATAGTAGGGGTGCTGTAGTACGAATCGGTGGCATAGACAAAATCTCCCGCCTTACCGACCTTGGCGATATTCCCATTGATCTTGATATTCTCGATGATATTGCTCTTTAAGGAGGGGAAAAGCTCTGTAAAATTGATGGAAGCCGATACGGCATTATACAAATAAGAATATTTGTCGGCTTTAAACGTGGAGGACCAGTCATTCCGCAGGGTGGCGTTCACGCTGGCGATGGACTTATACCCCACCGTAAAATCTCCATAGACACCTGTCAGGCGGACCGTGGTCGATCCGATGGATGGGCTGAAGGAAGTAGCGTTTCTTATGTTCTCATAATCCCGTACGGTTATGCCATACCCAAGGATCTGATCGCTTGTACTATAAGTCTGATAGGATTCATTTCCGATGATGCCCGTCAGGGAGAAATCGTTTATTTTTTTGGTAGCCGTAAAATACCCTGTCGAGTTGAAGCTCCGGTAGGAGTTCCGCACTTCCAGTATGCCGCCGGCATTACCGGTAGGCCCTACCCCGGTGAAACTATAGGGATTGGGAGCCGTATTTGATGTATTGCCTTGCCCGCGTATGCCCACCTGGTCATAACCATGCCGGAAGGTCCAGAAGACATCCGTCCCCAGCCGATAGTCGAATGTAAGCCAGGGCGTCAGTTTGAGGTTGAGCGATACATTTCCGAAAAGACGGTTGATCTCGTCCCTGAACCGGTTGTTATAGATGCTCCAGTAAGGATTATCTTCAGTCAAAGGATATAGCTGGTCGCCCGCTGCATTCTGATACGGCAGTCCCGTCAGATCATAGCTGCGGGGAGTAAGCCAGCCCCGGAAAAGAGGATTGCTCAGCTGGTTGCCCTGCTGCGTCCTTCTGGAAGTATTGTTGGAATAGTTGGCGGAGAGGGAGACGGTGAGTCTGTTATTGATCTGGGAAGAGGTGTTGATGCTCAGATTATGCCTCTTCAGACGATTGTTATCCAGCACACCCGAATTGTCCGTAAACCCATAGGAGAAACGGAAGGAATTCTTATCGGAGCCTCCGCTAAAGCTGACATTTGCCTGCAGGTTCTGTCCATGACGGAACATGTCCTTGACATTGTTTGGATAGGCTTTCAGTTGCTCCTGCTTGCCAAAAGCATTGGTCACCGTCTGACCCGTAATCAGCGGCCCCCAGGAAACTTGAGAACCGGAGCTGTAAACGCCGCCACTCCCCTGAGCATAAGTGTTCTGATACGTGGGAAACCGGTTGACAGACTCATTGCCATAGCTCATATAAGCATCGATCGTACCCCGCTGGTTGAGCTTGCCTTTCTTGGTAGTGATCAGGATGGCGCCGGGAGCAGCCCTGGAGCCATATAGCGCCGCGGCGGCAGGGCCCTTCAAAACCGAGATGCTTTCAATATCTTCCTGGTTGAGGTCGATGGCGCGGTTGGACACCGTAGGGCCTGTCTGCAGCGGTGAATTGCCCCCGCCATTATCGATAGGCACTCCATCTACGACAAACAAAGGCTGGTTGGAACCCATTAAAGTAGTGAAGCCTCTGATGATAATGCTGGAGCCCGTGAACGCCCCCCCGCTGCCGGTGATCCTTACCCCGGGGACCTTCCCGGAAAGCGCATTTGTGACATTGGTAGTGTGCGCCTGTGTCACTTCATCCGCTTTTATGGTAGTGACGCCATACCCAAGGGTCTTTTTGTCCCTTTTTATACCCAGCGCAGTGACCACCACTTCCGCCAGGTTCTTATCCGACGCGGAAAGCGAAATGTTGAAGACACCTCTATTGCCGATGTTGACCTCTGTATTGGCCATCCCGACGGATGAGATAAGAAGGACCTTTGCATTGGAAGGGATAGAGAAGGAGAAAGTACCGTCTGTACCGGTACTGGTGCCGATGGTCGTCCCTTTGACAAGAATAGTAGCATTGGGCACAGCGACGCCGCCGGCGTCTGTTATCTTGCCTGTGATAACCCTGGATTGGGCCGCTATCTGACCGGAGATCAGCAGCAGCATGGCAAAAAGGAACAAGGAAAAGGTTCGCGAAGAACAGGTATTGACATTAGGTATGTCCCTGCTCATGGATAATAGCAGTTTTCTCATGTTTTACAATTAGAAGTTAAAAAAACATTTTAAAAGCGGTTTTCATACGGATGGCCGGTGTTTCATAGAAGACAATACCCGGGAACCCTCCCCTAAGGCAGAAAGGTCCTGCGATATTGAAATTTGAATTGGGATCTTATATCACGAAGAAGGCAGATGACGAGGGGGTGGATATGTCTCATCTGAAGAACGTCGGTAAAACGACGCCCGGAAGTAAGCGTTTGTGTTTCTCATGTTAGCTGGTTTGGTTATGCCAGACAAATGTAATTTCTTATTTTCAAATTAAAACCCGGTTAATTAACATTTAATTAATTAATAATCCCAATTTTATATGCTTTCACAAAAACTACGTGGATTTATATAAGACCATCATGGTATCTTTTTCCGGATTAAATAAAAATGAAGAATAAAGGGTTTTTATTTTAGTTTTTCAAAATAAGGGGACAATATTTATTATATTTATCAATAATTCGTATTACATTAAATACCAATCAAAAGTTAATTTTATGTAAACAGCTCGTGTTCTTTTTTCTCTTTCTCGTTGCTAATTCCAAAATCCGTAAATTTGTGATCTGACCTGTTAAAGGATACTCCCCATTATAATTCTCCAGGTTTCAGTACTAACTACCCATTTATTCTTATTCTGTATTGTTGAATTTTTTAAAAAGGCGATGTATGTATTCGTATGCGTTGTTGGAAAAAGGCTGTTACTACCTGATACAGGAAAAAGAGGAAGGACCCGTAGGTCTGATCAAAGTGAACATGGAAACTGATCACTGCATGTATGTATCAAAATATGGGGACACAACCTTGATAGAGTGGAGAAAAAAAACAGATCCCATCTTCGATATTTTGGAATTGCTGGAAGAAGACAAGGTACGGGCCTGGGAGTCGATCTACAACGACAACCAGGGCACCTACAACTATGAAGAGGATGAGGAGTAAGGATGCTGTTGGCTACACCGCTGCCTCCGGGCGGCGGCGTATGCCATAACCCAAAAGCCCCAGGGAGGTTATGATGGCAGACAGCAGCAGCATGACATAGTACAACAGATAGCTGTCCTGGCTATTCACCTCACTGTTCCCGCGAATATGAAGGAACATATAGATGATCAGATAGCTGCCATAGCCAAATAATAAGGCGGCATAAACAAATACCATCGAAGTCTCGAAAGGTGTATACTCCATCTTGCGCATGTATTGCACCAGACCGATGATGCTGTATGCAAGTACCAGGAGCACGCCCGATCCAATAAAGACAAAGCCGGATGTAAAAGCATACCCCTTCCACCCTACGACCAGCGCTTCCATTACGATAAATGCCAGCAGCGTCCTCGACAGCAGCCGTCTATGAGGACCAGAGGCGGCATTAAAAAAGATCAGTAGTACCAGGGGAGTGTCCAGCAGATTGTAATACTCTGTCAGTTGGTCCAGCCAGCCGTTTTTATAGGAGCGAAAAAAATAAATATCCGGGAAGTGAATAAGCCCGTTCAACAACCAATAAATACCTAAGATGCGGTAAGTAGTCACCTGTCTCAATCTCCTGGATGCAAGCAGGACAAAAGGGATCAGACAACATAGTATGGCAATGTTGGATACGATCATATAAAGTACGGAATACATGCCGGTGTTCAAAGGATAAATAGTTTTAATATAAAGCGAAAAAAGGGGTACTTTTATTATAGGTAAAACTACTCGGTTTTATACATAATTTACGGTTATCTTTAACCCCTCCGGACGTTATAAGCCCTTGGTAAGCATTAACCTATAGAAGCTATAAAGAATAACCTTAAATTGCAGGCTTACATGATCTCCCAACAGACCATACAACAGATACTCAGCCGGATAGATATCATCGAGATAGTAGGCAGCTTTGTGCGGCTTAAAAAGCGGGGGACGAATTACCTGGGACTTTGTCCCTTTCATAATGAAAAGAGCCCTTCCTTTACTGTCTCGCCCGTCAAAGAGATCTATAAATGCTTTGGCTGCGGCCGTAGTGGTAATACCATCAGCTTCCTGATGGAGCATGAGAAATACTCTTATGCCGAAGCCTTGCGATGGCTGGCCGCCAAATACAACGTAGAGATCGAGGAAAAAGAGCTGAGCCCCGAGCTGCGTCAGCAACAGCAGGTGGCGGACAGCCTTTATATCCTAAATGCTTTTGCTCAAAAATGGTTTCATGACATCCTGCTTTCTTCCGAAGAGGGACAGGACATCGGGCTCAGCTATTTACGGGAGCGTGGATTCAATGACGACACGATCCGCAAGTTCCAGTTGGGTTACAGTCCTGAATCACGGGATGCATTCGCAAAGGCGGCGCTTACGGCTCAATATAACCTGGAGTATCTTCAAAAAAGCGGGCTGGTGGTCGTAAGGGATGAAAGACCCGTGGATAATTACCGGGGACGTATCATCTTCCCCATCCACAACCAGACAGGAAAGACCATCGGCTTTGGCGCGCGCATCATCAAAAGCAACGACCGGGCGCCCAAATACATCAATACGCCGGAGAACGAGATCTATGTCAAAAGCAAGATCCTGTATGGCTCCTGGCTTGCCAGACAAGCCATCGACAAGCAGGACGAATGTTTGCTGGTAGAAGGTTATACGGATGTCATATCCCTGCACCAGGCGGGTGTCGAGAACGTGGTTGCCAGTGGCGGGACCTCTCTTACCGTAGATCAGCTGCGGTTGATAAAGAAATATACCAATCATCTTACCATCATCTATGATGGCGACGGCGCTGGTATCAAGGCTGCCTTACGGGGGCTGGACATGGCATTGGAAGAAAGCCTGGATGTAAAGCTGGTGCTCATACCCGATAAGGAAGACCCGGATAGTTATGTACGCAAGGTAGGAGCAGCAGCCTTTCGTGAGTTTGTAGCCGCGGCCAAAAAGGACTTTATCCTCTTTCAACTGGAAGTGGCATTAAAAGACGCGGCCGGGGATACGAACAAAAGGGCGGAAGTTGTGGGCCAGGTGGCTGAAACGATCGCCCGGATCAATAAAGCGGAAGACTTTACCAAACGGCAGGATTACATCCGGCAATGTGCAGAGATCCTGCGTATCGAAGAGGCAGGTCTGCATGCATTGGTAAACAAGTTTGTACGGGAACGCATCGCCAAACAGGAGAGCAAGGCCGCCGCCGCGAGCCCGGCCGGCGAAATGCCCATTGGGGAAGAAGGGATGGGAATACCTGTTCCCGGCGAAGAAGAATCGCTCAACCTCCTTTTCAAACACGAGCAGAACGAACGGGGAATGATCCGCAGCTTACTCGACTTCGGCCTCCGCCCCTGGGACGAGAACAGCTCCGTCGCCGAATACATTCTCTCGGAATCCGCGGACTTCTATGATCTCATTGACAACCGGCGCCTGATAAAGATCCTGGACATCTATAAAGCCTGGTACGAAGAAGGGCTCGAACCCACTGTTAAAAATTTTCTCTACCACGAAGATCAGGAACTCAGCACCCTGGCTGTCTCGATCATGGATTTTAATGACGAGCTTAGTCCCAATTGGAAGGAGCATTTTGAGGGGAAGATAGCCACCCGGGACGACCTGTATAAAGAAGACGTCATTTCCACCCTCCGGTACCTCAAGCTGCGTAAGATCAAACGGCTCATGGAAGAGAATCAACAAGACCTTTCCCGGCCCCATACAGAGGAAGAACAAATGGTGCTCCTGCAGACCCACCTGCACCTAAAACAATTGGAAAAGGACCTCCTGTTGCATCTGGGCACCGTCATCGTTAAATAGCCTCGGTCGCCGGCAATAGCTGCAAGACCCGGTGAGCCTGCAACAGATGCCGCTCATTATGCGCAACAATATAGCGAAGGTTATCGCCTAGTCTCAACCGCAAAACCCTGGCAAATGACAAAGGGATCCTGATCCCCTGCATATCCTTGGTAGATACATGACGAAGGATATCGTCCAGCGCATCGCATTGGTGAAGAAAACGCTGCAGTTCTTCATGTCCATCCAACCCATCCGGGTCGGCATGAAAACTCTTGGGAGAAGATAGTTTGAATACGGTACCATCGGGCCTGGGCATCATCTTCCCATACAACCACTCCCCCAGCCAGCCGCTGCGATAATGCTCCATCCGCACATCAGGAGCAAGAGCGATACGGGAAAGGATATTCCGTATATAAGTATTATGGACAATGTTCAAATGCCCGAAGATCTCCGCTATCGACCATTTGCCCGCGGAAGGTCTGAAATGCAGTTGCCGTTCCGTCAGACGAAGAAAAGATTGTGTGCTGGCTTTAACAAGTTCAGTCCTGTCCAATAATTCGGCTATTAGAACCTGCTTGCTAAAAACTGCCATGGAAAAAACTTAATAGCATATCGTCGTTTGAATAAGTAGGGGTCTCCGGGTAAGCAAGTCTTTGAGATCATACGGCCGGGCAGAAGTAACTACAATTGTTCTTGTGAATTGGAGGCGGTCCAAATATACATAAAAACCTAAAGCGGAGTACAGCTCCGCTGCGCGAAGCGCTATTATTAGATGTTTTTGGCCGGAGGGTATGTTGGTTGGCAACCCGGAGGCCAAAAACAAAGCCTGGCGATCCGCCAGGCTATATAATATTATCATCAGGGCGTTACCCCCATTATACTGCATTTATTTTGCAGTGGGATCTTTTTTTCCGGGGTCTATCTATTTATCAATGGCCAGCTCCAACACGCCGGGAACGCGTCTTCCCCGGCATAACATCGACCCCCGCTGCTTCCAGTAGCTCCTCATTATCTTCCTGTCTTTCCAATATAGAAACAGGTTCTGTCTTTTGAAATCTGACGGCTGTCCATACATGGTCCAGCGCCACCTGCCGGACGACCTCATAGCCACCACCTTTGATACACTCCCAGCTGCAATCCCTGTTCAGCGTAGTAGCGATCTTGGATCCCACCTTAGGGTAGGCAACCCAGAATTTTGCATTCTTCTGCAAGGCAGGAAGCACTTCGCAGACGATACCTCGCAGCTGCTGTTCATTCACTGCAAATACCAGGGCAAAATCTATTTTCTTGCTTTTTAACAGGGGTGTGAGGTTTTTGGCGAATGCCAGCTTTGCAAATTGCTTTTCGATGGCGGACGGCAGTCCCTGTATCAACAGGTTTTTCTCGTCCTTTAACTGCAATTTTTCCAGTAAAGTTGGGAGCATCTCCTGAATTTTTTATTTTTCAGTTTTGAGAATAGAACTTTTGCGGATGGCAAAATTAACAAATTATTTCCTTTCATCCACGTTTTTCCGCTGACGGCGACGATCGCGATACTTAAGGATGGGTACTTTGTTCTCGCTGCCCCTTAAAAGACGGGTAATATTCTTTTGATGGGTAAGGACAACCATCAGCGCCACTGCAATGGCAAAACCCCGGTATAGGGTTTCTTTTGCGTCAAAAATATAGAGGATAAAGACGGCGAAAGCCACGCTGGCCAATATCGAGCTGAGAGAAACAAAACGTGTAAGGTACAGCACCAGGAGAAATACGGCCACACAACATACGGCCGCCAGGGGCTGAATAGCGATGATCATACCAAAAAGAGTGGCAACCCCTTTCCCACCCCTGAAATCCGCCCAAATAGGGAAAATATGGCCCACTACAGCCGCCAGCCCCAGACCGACCATAAAATTGGTCCTTTCCGTCTCATCATGCATGTAATAAGGCACCAGGACATACAGGCTGGTGGCCAGGATACCCTTGATAACATCCACCGACATTACAAAGGTCCCCCATCTCGAACCTAAAACCCGGAAAGTGTTGGTAGCGCCTGCATTACCACTGCCATATTCACGGATATCGATTCCGAAAAAAGACCTGCTTACCCACACCGCCGTCGGAACAGAGCCAATAAGGTAAGCAAGAAGTATAAGTAGAACTTCCTTCATCTAATGGTTGAGTTAAAGTTGGATAACAAATATACTTAAAAAAAGACTCCAAAACTTCACGGTCATCAGGCGTATATTGTCTTATCGCGTCAGCTTGAGACAAATCCAGTTCCCTTCGTTCAACCGCCCGGATATTGGAAGGTCATTTTTAAGCGACTCATTTTCAACATCTTGAAAATCCTCATAGAGGAGGCCGCTCAATAGTATAACGCCCCTCTTTTTCAATTGTTGCCTCATGGAAGAGAGTTCCTTTAAAATGACATGCTTATTAATATTTGCTAATATGATATCATAGATAATTCCACTTGTCAGCGTGTCCATTTTCTCTATCCGGACCTTCGTTGAATGATTTTCTATAATGTTTTCCCTGGCGTTTTCGATGCTCCAGGGGTCATTGTCGATGGCAACCACCTCTTTTGCGCCTAATTTCTCCGCAAGAATTGCCAGCACGCCCGTTCCTGTACCGAAATCGAGTACAGTCGCTCCTTTAAAGTCCAGCCGTTCCATAGCCTGTATCATCATATGGGTAGTCGCATGGTGTCCTGTGCCAAAGCTCATTTTGGGAGTGATGACCAGTTCATGCCGTATATCCGGGATGGGTGCATGAAAAGAAGCCCGTATAGCGCAAAATTCCCCGACAACCACTGGCTGAAAGTTCTTTTCCCATTCCTCATTCCAATTCCTGTCAGGGAGCGCCTGGCGGCTATAGGACAATTGCCAGCGGGCCAGTAATTCCTCCAGGACACGGGCATCAAATTTTTCTTCCGGGATATAGGCATAGAGATGACCGGGCTCCTGGAGATATCCGTCATATCCGTGATCTTCCAGGCGTGCTATGAGGATCTCCTGAACAGATATGTCTGCGGCTGGGATAGTTATCTGGAGATGCATAATTATTCAAAATAGAAAAGGTCTGCAGTATAATGCTGCAGACCTTATTGAGTTAAATAATGTGTTATTGTTGTGGAGCCTGCGGACCGCCTGCGGGTTTGCCGGCAGCTTCGGGTTTTGGTATAAGGACTTTTCGGCTCAGCTTAAACTTGCCCGTCTTCTGGTCAAGACCGATAAGCTTTACTTTTACCGTGTCTCCTTCTTTCAGCACCCCTTCCATGCTCTCCAGCCGCTTGTGCGTTACTTCACTGATGTGCAGCAAACCTTGCTTGCCGGGCAGGAATTCCACAAATGCGCCATAAGGCATGACGGATTTCACCTTTGCCTCGTATACAGAGCCGACTTCCGGCTGGGCGACGATGCCCTTGATCCAGGCGACGGCCTTGTCCAGACCTTCCTTGGCGGGGCTGAAAATGCTGACCTCTCCAAAATTGCCGACCTCTTCCAGGTTGATGGTTGTACCCGTCTCCCGTTGGATCTCCTGGATGATCTTGCCTTGCGGCCCGATGACGGCGCCAATGAACTCCTTGTCGATAAAGATCTTCACCATTCTCGGCGCATGTGGCTTCACATCCGGATGTGCGGCAGGGATGCATTCGTACATGGCATCGAGGATATGCAGCCGTCCCTTACGGGCCTGCTCCAGCGCTTCCCGCATGGTGTCCATGCTGAGCCCATCTACTTTGATATCCATTTGTACGCCGCAAATACCTTCCCGGGTGCCGGTAACCTTAAAGTCCATATCTCCCAGGTGATCTTCATCCCCTAAGATGTCGGTAAGGATGGCATTCTTTCCATCTGAAGGACGGGTGATAAGCCCCATGGCTACACCACTCACATGCTTGGGGAAAGGTACACCTGCATCCATCAGGGCGAGACTGCCGGCACACACCGTTGCCATGGAGGAGGAACCATTGGACTCCAGGATATCGCTCACCACGCGAACAGTATAAGGATAATCACTTCCCGGCATCATCTGTTTCAATGAGCGCATGGCCAGGTTGCCATGTCCTACTTCCCGGCGGCTCTGTCCCCTCATCATCTTCACCTCTCCTGTGCTGAACGGAGGGAAGTTATAATGTAAAAAGAATTTCGAGTCGAATGATTTGGCGGCGCTTTCCACCAACAATTCGTCCAGGGGCGTACCCAGCGTCACGGTCGTGAGGGACTGCGTTTCACCGCGGGTGAAGAGGGAGGAACCATGGGGTGTAGGCAGTGGGTCTACTTCCATGGCCAGGGGACGTACCTGGTCCAGTTGACGGCCGTCGAGACGGATACGATCATCCAGGATCATGTTACGGACCACTTCCCATTGCAGGTCGTGATAATATTTTTTAGCCAGCTTCTTGTCCAGGTCTGTGGCTTCTTCACCAAGGCTGGCGACCAGTTCGTCCTTTAATACGTCAAACGCGTCACTGCGCTCGTGCTTGCTGCTGCCGGCGCGGGAGATCTGGTAAATACGATCCTTGGCAAACGTGGTCACTTTCTGCTGAAGCTCTTCGTTGCTCTCGGGCTTGGTATAGTCCCTCTTCCCCGTGATACCGGCTTTTGCACGCAGTTCTTCTTGCGCCTTGATCTGGATACGAATGGCGTCATGCGCAATTTCCAGCGCCTTTACGAGATCTTCCTCGCTGCACTCCTTCGCCTCGCCTTCCACCATCATCAGGTTCTTTTCGGTGGCGGCGATGAGAAATTCCATATCCGCTTTTTCCAGTTCCGTACGGCTGGGGTTGACCAGCAGTTTGCCGTCCACACGGCCGATTCTCACCTCGCTGATGATCTCCTTAATGGGAATATCGCTGACCGCCAGGGCTGCCGAGGCTGCCAGACAGGCCAACGCATCCGGCATCACTTCCAGATCGCTGGATACAAGGCTTATAAGCACCTGCACATCGCAGAAATAGTCTTCGGGGAACAAAGGCCGCAAGGCGCGGTCCACCAGACGGCTGGTGAGGATCTCATAGTCATTCAACCTGGCCTCTCGTTTGAAAAAACTACCCGGGATACGACCGGCCGAAGCAAATTTTTCCTGGTAGTCTACAGAAAGCGGAAAAAAGTCCTGCCCTTCCTTGGGCTCTTTGTTTGCTACGACAGTAGCCAGAATAATACAATTACCCTGTCGTACAGTAACGGCGCCATCTGCCTGGCGGGCAAGTTTACCCGTCTCGATGGTGACCATGCGGCCGCCGCCTATATCAAATGTTACACTGATGGGTTGTGAAAGCATAATCGCTGTTCGTCTTTATCAGGATCGAGGTCCACCGAGGTAGGAACGATAGTGAAGCTGGATCCCTATGTTAAAAAATGTGTGAAAAGTCAATTAAATCTCTTACATATAAAAAAACGATTCCCAACCGTATAGTCAGTTGGGAATAGTAGTCGTATACATAATGAGGTTTATTTTCTGATTCCGAGTTTTTCGATCAGTTGACGGTAACCCTGGAGGTTTTGTTTGCTCAGGTAGGTCAGCAAACGCTTTCTTTTACCCACTAATTGCATCAGGCCGCGGTGGGTGGAAAAATCTTTCTTATTGGCTTGCAAATGCTCAGAAATACGGTTGATCCGCTCTGTCAACAACGCAATCTGTCCCTCGATGGAACCGGTATTGGTGGTTTTTCCACCAAAATCTGTAAAGAAACTCGCTTTCTTTTCTTTTGTCAAATAAGGCATCTCTATGTTTTATTTATATAACGTCGGC
The DNA here is from genome assembly GCA_017307755.1 of Chitinophagaceae bacterium. GTDB lineage: Bacteria > Bacteroidota > Bacteroidia > Chitinophagales > Chitinophagaceae > Puia. The sequence continues at coordinate 209,504 of JAFKGQ010000007.1, forward strand.
CAAATGAACACTTTGCTCATTTGGCCTGCGAAGGTACTGATTATTTTGACAATCCTGAAAAATCCGCCCTAAAATTCGTTAAAAATACTGATAATAGCTAATTTGTCGGCTTTTTCAAGCCCTGTTCAGCCAGTCGGCCAGCCCATGAATAAAAAGATCTATTGTACAGTGACCAATGACCTGACCTATGATCAGCGTATGATCAGGATCTGTACCTCCCTGTCCCGGGCTGGTTACCAGGTGGTGCTGGTGGGCAGAAAAGAAACCTCCTCACTCCCGCCGGGATCACAGCCCTTCGGCCAGGTACGGCTCCGGCTGCTGTTCCGGAAAGGAAAATTATTCTATCTGGAATACAATCTCCGGCTTTTTTTCTACCTGCTGTTCCGGAGGATGGACTGTATTTGCGCCATCGATCTGGATACCATTATCCCCTGTTATTTTATTTCGGCGCTCCGGCGTATCCCAAGGGTCTACGACGCCCACGAGCTGTTCTGCGAGATGAAGGAAGTAGTTTCCCGGCCGGCCATTTATAAAATATGGAAGAGGGTGGAAAAGTCCTTCGTACCTGCCTTCCCCAACGGTTATACAGTGGGCGGACAGATCGCCGCAGAATTTGAAAAAATGTACGGCGTAAAGTACGAAGTGATCCGCAATGTCCCCGTATTACAAACTTCCCCCCCGCCATCTGTCGCCCACCCGGCTGAAGATCGCTTTATCCTTTACCAGGGGGCCGTCAATGAAGGGAGATGCTTCGAAACCCTGATACCGGCCATGCAGCAGGTGGACGCCCGGCTGCTCATTTGCGGTAAAGGCAACTTCCTGCGCCAGGCCCGCCAATTGGTGCAGGACCACGGCCTGGAAAAAAAGGTCGGTTTTAAAGACCCCCTCCGTCCCGAAGCGCTGCGGCAATTGACCCGTACCGCCTGGTGCGGCATCACTTTATTCGAAAATAAGGGGATGAGCAACTATTATTCCCTGGCCAACCGCTTCTTCGACTATATGCATGCCGGTATTCCTCAACTGGCCATGGATTATCCGGCTTACAGGGAAATAAACAATCTGTATACAATTGCTGTTCTTATAGACAACCCGGACGTTCCGCAGGTGGCAGCGGCCCTGAACAGCCTGCTGAACAATACGGATTTGTATAAAACGTTACAAGGCAATTGCAAAAGGGCAAGCGAGCATTTCAACTGGCAGGAAGAAGAAAAAAAGCTGATCCGGCTATATCATAAACTTTTTAATTCATTTGGTGGATAAGCATCTGCACATAGTATGCATGGACGTACCTTTCCCCGCAGATTACGGGGGGGTGGTCGACCCCTTTCACAAGATGCGCTGTCTTCATGAGGCCGGCGTAAAGATACACCTTCATTGCTTTGAGTATGGCAGGGGCGAGCAGGCCGAATTGAATGCCTGGTGCGAGGAAGTAAAATACTATTCCCGGCGGGAAGGTCATAAAGGGTTTTCACACAAACTGCCGTACATTGTTTGTTCCCGGTCGAACGGGGAATTATTGGAGAACCTTCTGCAGGACGATCACCCCATCCTGCTGGAAGGGGTCCATTGCTCCTATCTGTTAAATGATGAGCGATTCAGCGGCAGACAGGTGATCCTTCGCCTGCATAATGTAGAATATCAGTATTATCGTCAGTTGTACTATTGCGAGCGGTCGCTGCTGAAAAAGATGTACTACCTGCACGAAAGCAATCTGCTGAGACAGTACGAGAAAAAGATCGCGGATAAAGCCATGATCCTCGCCATGGTGGAGAAGGACAGGGAAGAGTACCGGCAGGAATTTGGCGCCGAAAATATACATACCCTGCCTGTATTCCTCCCGTTTGAGGAAGTCCTCAGCAAGGAAGGCACCGGCTGTTTTTGCCTGTATCATGGTAATCTTTCCGTCGCTGAAAATGAGCAGGCCGTTGCCTGGTTGCTAAAACAGGTGTTCCATTGCGTGGACCTTCCGCTGATCGTTACGGGTAAGAACCCTTCCGCCCGGCTAAGCCGGATGGTGGAACAGCACCCCCACGCCTGTCTTATCCCTAACCCCTCTGATCAGGAGATCCAGGACCTGATCGCAAAAGCGCAGATCAATATACTCCCCTCATTTAATTGCACAGGTATAAAGATGAAACTGTTGAACGCCCTCTTTAATGGCCGTCACTGCGTGGTGAACCGGGACGCCGTAAAAGGCACGGGGCTGGAAGCTGCCTGCCACATCGCCGACAATACGGAAGAGCTGATAGATATCATATCACAGCTGTATACAAAAGCTTTTACGGCGGAGGAGATAGGGTCGAGACGGGCTTTGTTATCCGGCCAATATAATAATGAAAAGAATACCCGGCGTCTGATACAATGGATATGGCAGCAGCAGCCGGTGGTTAGTCCATCGATATAGTAGCATTGTCGATGACCTTCCCCCTGTCCGTTCTCAACATACGGGTGGGGAATTTGTGGATGACCCTGTAATCATGGGAAGCCATGATGATGGTGGTACTATAGTCACGGGAGATCTGGAAGAGCAATTGCATGATCTCATCGGCCGTCTCAGGATCAAGATTGCCAGTGGGCTCATCAGCCAATATCAGCTTGGGAGAATTGAGCAGGGCTCTCGCGATATCCACACGCTGTTGTTCCCCGCCGCTCATCTCAAAAGGCATTTTAAAACCTTTCGACTTGAGTCCCACTTTATCCAGTACGTCCGAGATCTTCTCATCCATCAGCCTCACATCCTTCCAACCCGTGGCCTGCAGGACGAATTTGAGGTTATCATTTACGTTCCGGTCGGTCAACAGCTGAAAATCCTGGAATACCACTCCCAGGCTACGACGGAGATAGGGAACTTTTTTCCAATCCATTTCCTGCAGTTTAAAGCCGGCTACCTGCCCCTCTCCTTCTTTTAAGGGGAGATCTCCATACAAGGTCTTCAGCAGGCTGGATTTCCCCGTGCCCGTCTTTCCCACCAAATAAACGAACTCGCCTTTATTAACGACAATGTTCACGTCCTGAAGGATGAGGTTCTCACCCTGGTATATGTTCGCATGCTTTAATTCGACGATGATCTCAGCCATAAGGTTAACAGCGGGATGAATTTCCCCTTCGGCAAATATATGGAAAAAAAAATCTACCCCTCTGTATCGGCCTTCAACATCAACCTCAGTGTGGAATCATTGGCAAAATAGCTCATCATCCAGTTGAGGAAAATAAAGAGCCTGTTCTTTACGCTGAGGATGAGCATAAGGTGGACAAACATCCAGGTCAGCCAGGCAAACAAACCCTGGAAGCTCAGCCCCGGAAGATCGACCACCGCTTTTCGCTTACCCACGGTCGCCATGGTCCCCTTGTTGTGATACTCGAATTCCAGGCGGGGTTTTCCTTTCAGTTCGCGTTTGAAATTGCGGGCTAAGAAAAGGGCCTGGGAAATAGCGACGTTAGCCAGTTGTGGATGACCGTTGGGGTATTTTGGCGTAACCATATACGCAATGTCCCCGACAGCATATACGCCGTTGAGCCCCTGTACTTCTCCATAACGGTTTGTGATCAGACGGTTGCCCCTGGTAATGCTGGTGGCGGGAATGCCCTGAAGCGTATTAGCCGTCACCCCCGCAGCCCAGATAAGATTCCTGGTAGTGATGGCCTCTCCGCCCTTCAGGCGTACAATATTGCCGTCATAGCCTTCCACGACCGTGCCTGTCTTTACGATCACGCCCAGCGACTCCAGGTATTGCTGGGATTTGATCTTGGACGCCTCGCTCATGGCATTCAATGTATGAGGAGAACCCTCCAGCAGGTAGATAGTGAACCGGGAAAAATCCACGCCCGGGTAGTCCTTTGGCAGGATATTCTTCTTCATCTCGGCCATGGCGCCGGCAAGTTCCACGCCGGTGGGGCCTCCTCCCACGATGACAAAGTTGAGGAGGGATTGCAATTCGTCCGGGCCCGCCACAATGGTATCCTCGAAAGTTTTCAGAATCCTGTTGCGCAGGGCCATGGCCTGCGGGACGGACTTCATGGGAAAGGAATGGGATTTGATCTCCGCATTCCCGAAATAGTTGGTGGTACATCCCAGCGCAATGACCAGGCGGTCATAAGACAGATCGCCGATGGGAGTATAGACAACACGGGCGTCCGTGTCGATACGGCTTACCTCGGTGATACGGATATTGACGTTTTTTGAATGCTGAAAGACCTTTCGCAGGGGGAAAGAGATGCTGGAGGGTTCCAGACGCGCCGTGGCTACCTGGTACATCAGCGGCTGGAACTGGTGGTAATTGTGCTTGTCGATAAGAAAGACTTCATAATCCGTGCCGTTGAGCGCCCGCGCCAGACGGAGGCCGCCAAAACCCGCTCCGATGATGATGACCCGTTCCTTTTTGTTATTTCCAGCCATAATAAGTAATTTAATATATCTTATTAATATGTCCTACCCATCAGATACGCATAATCCCGTATGCAAATTTAGGGGTTGGTTCAAAGATGGATAAAATATTATTTTCAAACCGTCAATTAAAAGATTGATTTTGAAAACATTCCCCCTTCCCTACAATTCCCGCCTCAGACAAATGGTGTAAAATATTCATTTTTGGCAATATTTTCGCTTATACATATCCGTTATTTAACTTTAAAAACCTTTCTTATGTATCAAAGTGCAATTACCTTCCTGCAAGCCAAAGGACTTAAATCCAAAGAATTAAAAGACCATCTCCACAAGATCCTAAAGCAGGATGCAATAAAGAAAAAGGCCAGGCTCCTGCAGATAAATGAGGTCTGCGAAAGGGTCTGGTTTATCGAAAAGGGGTCGTTCCGCGGGTTTCTAAGATCAAAGGGACGGCAAAAGAACGAATGGTTCATGAAAGAAGGGGACGTAATGTTTGCCCCGCTTAGCGTCTACACGGGAGAGCCGAGTGAAGTAGCTATCGAAGCCCTCGAAGACAGTATAGTGCATTCCATTTCGATCCGTCAGTTGGAGCTGATCTATCAAAGATACCTGCCATTCAATATCATCGGGAGAAAGCTTACCGAAGAATATTATATGAGGTCCCTGCAAAACGCCGATTTGCTCAGAGAATCCACGATCAGGGCACGTTACCTTCGCTTTCTAAAATTATATCACGACCTGGATGAACGCGTCCCCGCGTTGCACATCGCATCCTTTTTGGGGTGTTCGGAAGAAGCCTTCAATCGCGTCCGGAAAAAGATCAACCGAAAATAAACACCGGAAAAGTTAACAACTATCAACCCATAACGAAAGAACGGGTTGACAACTATCAACTGTGTTTTGATCGACCGGCATATTTCTAAATGTAGATTTGAAGTCTGGCAAAATAATGCCGGACTTTTTTTTAAACCTTATTTTTTAAAAATTAAATCTTACTTCTAATGAATCACATTTCTTTCGTCCTGTTCAGCTATCTTCTCTTTCATCCTCTATCAGCCAGGACACGGCAGGAAAGTATATCCCAACCAAAGATCGTAATGGTTTCTTTTCGCCGCCAGTTATGGGCCGTAGATGAAAAAGATCTCGAAAGCTGGTGTAAACAGGTACAAAAAGATCGTCGCAGGATCTATTATCTCTTCAATCGCAGGTACCGGATGAACTTCCAGGTAAAAGGGGTATATACCCATCAGGGCCTTCTCTTCTTCCGGCTTGCCGTAAGCAATCGTTCTCATTTGGATTACGACGTCGACAGCATCCGTTTTTTTATCCGGGACAGCAGGGATAACAAAAGAAGTATCCCTTCCCCGTACCTGCCGGCCGTATACAGCTATGGGAACACATCTCTGATCCAAGGCAAAAGCCAGGAAGAAAGTGTGATCGTGATGCCGCAGTTCACACTTCCCGCAGGTAAATACCTGGCCATCGAGATCACGGAGAAACACGGAGGTCGTAAGCTGGAATTATTTGTCGGCAATTTCACCCTGCTGAGGTCAAGGTTGATCTGATCAGTATGCAATCTTAAAGGGTTTTTATTAAAAAAAATTAAATCTTAAAAGTATGAGAAAGGATAATCTCTCCTTCCTGCAGGAAAACCTCAGATACCTGGGTTTTGGAGAAACATTACCATTCAACGATCAGTTGGTGCAGGAATTCGAAAAAAATAACAGAGAATTTCACTTGTCGACAGAAGTCCACTTCGACGAATGGAGCAAATTGGAAGCAACCCTTTATTTCCGCAAAGCCGGGCAGCATGATATGTATTTCCTGATCAGATATACCGCCGGGCTGTCTTATAGCGAGAAGCCTGACTTTGACAGGATGCAGACCTTTTACATTTTTAAAGGAGCAGGCGTCACCTTAAAAGAAGCGTTCAACCTTTTGCAGGGAAGGGCGGTAAATAAGGATCTTACCAGTGACGACGGAGAAAAGTACAATGCATGGATACAATTGGATTTTGGCAGCAGGACGTCGGCGAATAACTACAAGACCCGTCAATTCCGGCAGACATACGGATACGACCTGGAAAAAGTATTAGCCAATTACCCCATCCGGGAATTGCAGGATGAGGAACTGAAAGCAAACCTTCTCCGGTCGCTGAAAAAAGGGAATGTCCACCCGGTAACCCTGGCAAAGACCAACAAAATTGAGCAGGTCTTCATCGAAGCAAATCCCCAGTTCAAGACGATCATCATCCATACCCAGGCCATAATTGACGCGCGTTTACACCTGCAAAGGAGCCTGCGTGAGAAGGAAAGCGTAGCTTTCTCTACTGTCGAATCAGAGAGTTCTCCCGGAGATAAGGAGGACGATGGAGAAATAGAAAAAGAGGAAGACAAAGCAATACCAGTTGCTGAGCCGGCCCAAACAGAAGGGCCGACGGCTAAAAGAAGGAGCCGGAAATCTGTTTAGTTCATAGGATAAGGTTAACAACGGATTTTGGGGTATCGTCCCCCGAAATCCCTTTTTTAAAATAACAGAGAATGGAAGACATGTCAAAAACATCTGCAACTCATTTATTATAAATTCAAATTATTCAGACACAGTCTGAACAATTCTCTCGTATCCAGTCACCAAACAAACACAATTAGAGGATATTTATTTAATTAACAGCCAGTTAGGATACCATAGAAAGTGGATTTTCCAAAGGGAAAAAAGCAGGATTTTTTTTACATTTGTAGGAGAAATGTCAAACCTCCGCCGACATACCAGCTTTGAAGACCTGAAAAATAGTGAAATCTCCGATCAGGTCACGCCTGCCGATGCAGTAAAGGTTGCATTAAGACAGAAGAAGTGGCTTGATGTGCTTAAGGCCGCCAGCACTACTATGGAGCCTGCCAGGCGCAAGCAGATACGTAATGGAAAATGATTTTTTGCACAGTTTATCGAAGGTTTGTGAAATCTTCAATAAGCATTCCGTTGAATATTTGATCGTGGGTGGAAGTGCTGTTGCCTTACATGGTTATCCTCGTCCCTCGACGGCGCCATCAGGTAAACTAGCAAACAAACCCGATCTGGACTTCTGGTACAATCCAACGTTTGAAAATTATTATAAAGTGCTTGATGCCATACATGAGTTGGGGCATGATGTATCCGAATTTAAAGCAGAAAAGGCCCCTGATCCAAAAAAGTCGTTCTTTAGATTAGACCTCGCACAATTCATTGTCGACCTGTTGCCTGAATTGCCCGGGCTTTCAAAATTCCGTACTTCCTTCAATAAAAGGGTCAATTCAAATATCGGCGAGGTTCCGGTGCCGGTGATCAGTTATGAGGACCTGGTGATCAGTAAGGGAAAACTGGCGAGGGCGAAGGATGTGGAAGATATTAAGGGGTTGAATTTGAGAAAATCAAGGTCTAAGAGGTAATTAAAAAGAGCCGGAGACAAACCTCCGGCCCTTTCAAAAGAATATAATACGCACCACACCTACGCCAGTACAGTGATCAATCCCTTGATGATCGCCCCCAGCTTCACCCCTTCCAACACCCTCGACTCCGAACTTCCATGCTGCAGTACAGACTTCTCATGCGAACTGACACACATCTCACATCCATTGATGGACGACACCACCAGGCTCACCAGTTCGAAAAATTCCTTACCCAATACAGGATTAGCCATAATGCTCATCTTGATACCCGCAGGCTGATTGCTATAAAAATCCTTTTGCATAAAATGACGAAAACGATAAAAGATATTATTCGTATTCATCAACGAAGTACAGGCAATGATCTCGGCTATCTCAGCTTCTGAAGCCCCGGCATCCTTTGCTACCCCGGCAAAAGCATCCTGCAACAGAGAAAATTTCTCATTGACAGCCACCGCCAACGCCAGCAGCAGAGCCTCTTTCCTATTGAGATATTGGCTGTTATTCAGCACATTACCGACATTGATCTTCAGATCCTTGATAAACCTCGATTCCGCCGCAACAAGGGCCCTGACATTGGCCGTAGGCTCATAGTCCGGAATATTCAACTCCAAAAGCAGGTTCTGAAACGTTTCATTCTGCAGGGTTACTGTAGTACTCATAATAGAAAAAATTAATTCATGTTCAACGAGGCGGTCAGCGTTTCTTCACCCTTCTTCCAGTTGCAGGGACACAATTCATCAGTCTGTAAAGCATCCAGCACCCGGATAACTTCCTGTACGCTGCGACCGACATTAAGATCATATACGCTCACCCAGCGGACGATACCCTGTGGATCGATGATAAAAGTAGCACGATAAGCTATCTTTTCTTCCTTGTCCAGGATACCCAATTCCTCAGCCAGGGACTTGGAAGTGTCGGCCAGCATGGGGAACTTCAGATCACGCAGGTCACTATGGTCCCTTCTCCAGGCCGCATGTACAAATTCAGAATCAGTAGAGGCGCCGATAACCACCGTATCCCGATCGGCAAACTCGCTGTGCTTCTTGTTGAACTCAGCTATCTCCGTAGGACAAACAAAAGTGAAATCCTTTGGCCACCAAAACAACACCGTCCATTTTCCTTCCGCGCTGGCATATTCATGTGTTAATTCGACAAACTCCTTTCCTTTCTCGATAGATACAACCGCCTTTTTCTTAAAAGCAGGGAACTTCTCTCCAATTGACAAGATTCTGTTGGACATATTTAGTTTGATTTTTGACAATAAAATGTGAATCTCAGGCGGGCAAATCGTTTACGGGCTGACGGTAGTCGACCCTGGGTCAACCGATCCATCAATAAAGACGTTGCAAATGTAGGGTAGCAGGTCGATAGAATATGATCATAATTATCTATGATTCAATAGATAAAATCTATATTCCGATAACGACGGCGGCAATATCTACTATTGTGGCGGGATTTTTTTGGTATCTTAGGGTCATGCAATTCTACCCCATAGCGCCAAGCCCTTTACTGGCCGGCTTTGTAAGGTACTACTGGGTACTGGAAGGCGATGTCCCTTCCGGAGAGTTTTATACCCACCGCACAATGGCCTGTGGTTGTCCCGAGCTTTGCTTTCATTATAAAGGCGGCTTTTGCGAAGTGACGGAAAACAAAATACTCCCAAGCTTTCAAACAGGCATACATGGCCAGTCCCTGCATTATCGCAGATTCCGGACAGGAGAAAGCTTTGGCCTCTTTGGCGCCTTCCTCTACCCTTTTGCCGTACCCGTACTGCTGGGCATCCCCGCCAGCGAGATCAACAATCAGATGGTCGACCTGGCCAGTCTGCTGGGACGGGAGGGAGAGATCCTCGCCGAAAAAATGCTGACAGCCAAAGATAACAGACAGCGGGCAGGTATCCTTTCCGCCTTTCTTGAAAACCGTCTGCCCCATGCAGGCTCTTCACGGGTGATCCCCGCCATCCGCCAGGTGATCCACACTGGCGGACAGACACCTATCCAATCCCTATCCGATCAATACTTTCTCTCCAGCCGCCAATTCACAAGGGTTTTCTCCGAATATGCAGGCTTCCCGCCAAAACTATTTTCCCGGCTGCTGCGATTTGAGCAGGCGCTGAGCGAATACGGGAATAAGGATAAATCCCTCACCGATATCGCTTATGATTGCGGTTACTACGATCAGTCCCACTTCATCCATGAATTCAAGGAATTCTCCGGCCACCACCCTCATCATTATTTCTTTGGGCAGGCCGAGGGGACGGAATGGAAGGAGGACTAATCCCAGGAACTTTTCAGACGGATATATTTATTCAGGTCATCCGAGATCAGCCCCTTCTCTTTCATCTTGCTTACATAGGAGGGTGTGACGCCCATCGCCTTTAAAGAGGTCAGCTGATTCAGCGGAATATTCTTAAATCCGATGTCATTAAACCCCTTTACGAATTCTGGCGTAATACCCAGCGATTTCAGAGAGGCCAGATTATGTACAGAAAAATCCTTGTAACTAAGGGCCATAAAACCCTTGATATACTCGGGTGTAATATCCAGGGACTTTAATGTGTTGAGATCACGCGCCGGTATATCCGTCAGACCCACCTGCTGGAAACTTTTTACATACGCCGGTGTCACATTCATGGACTTCAAAGAGATGAGGTCCCGCACCGGGATATCCTTGTAGCCTATATCATGAAAGCCTTTTATAAATTCAGGTGTCACATTCAACGAGCGCAGGCTCACGATATCCCTGGATGAGATATCTGTATAACCCTCCCGTTTTAGCGAAGCCACATATTCACTGTCGATACGGAGAGACTTGTATGTGATGATGTCCTGAGGAGGTGTGGAGGCGGGAAAACGGCGGAGATAGGCCCCATCTATCTTCAGGGATTTGAACGTGATCAGCTTTTCTGCCGGCAGATGGTCATATCCTGACTTGCGTAGATCGTCTATAAACTCCCTATCAATATGGAGGGCCTTAAATGTAATAAGATGGCCTTCCGAAAGGTCAGGATAGCCCATCTCGCGGACGCCTTTGATATACGTTTCGTCGATCCCCAGGGCCGCAATAGAGATCAGATGCCCTTTGGAAATGTCGGGGAAGCCATTGGCCTGCAGCATATCCACATAACCCTTGTTTATATCCAGCAGGAAGAAGGGCAACAGTTCGTCCTCGTCCACAACGATCTTTTTCTCCCGCATACGGGCCAGGAAGTTACCGTCCGGTTGAAATTTATAATGCCCGAACCCCTGTTCGCCGTCGAACTGACCGGAAAAATGCATAGTGCCCGCCTCACGTGTCAGATCAAACTCCACCTTACCAACACTGGAAAGGTTCAATTTGCTGCGGGGCACGCTAAAGCTGCTGTTCCACCGGTGGTCGTCGTCCTGGTCGCGGAGATCGATCGTCACTTTATCCTTGCTATCCTGTTTGTAGTTGGTAATAAACCAGGAACCCTCCATCCTGTCGGCCCTGGAAGAAGGCTTGGATGTGTCGACAGACGGCACAGGCGGCACAGGGGCGATGACAGGCGTAGGCTCAGGAGCAACGATAGGCGTGGGCGAAGCCATAGGCTCCACGGCGGTAGCCGGCGGAACATCCACGGAAGGTATGTCCGGGATAACAGCGACAACAGGGGCCGCTGGTGTCGGAGCAACGACAGGTACAGGCGGAGCCTGCTCCTTGCGATGTCCTTTGCTGCGCTGCGCCAACGCAGCAGGATGGTTCAATATCCCTGTCAGAAAAATAAACAGGGGCAGCAGAAAGATATACTTCCAGATGGTATGACGGGAGGAGTTTTGTGTATTCATCATGATAATACGTCTTTTTAAAAGTGACTGATTATAGTTCGAAGTAATGCTAAGCGGCAGGTCCGGGGCGGCTACCTTTACCAGGCTGAGCTGGTAAGCCTCTCTCTCTACACCCGGATGTTGCAGTACGCGTCTGTCGGTGAGGAATTCCAGGTTGTTCTCCATCTCTCTGCGGAGCAGCCAGATAAAAGGGTTGAACCATTGGAATATGATGCTTAGCTCCGCCAAAAGGATATCTAAGGTGTGCCAGCCGCCGGCATGTACTTTCTCATGCAGTAATATCTGGCGGTAAGTTTCCGGATCATATTGTTGGGGCTGGATAAAGATGATATTCCCAAAAGAGCAGGGACTATGTATACCTGCCGTCGCAACGATCCGGAAGTGTTCGTCCCGGACCACCGGCCCCTTGTAGCGTTGCACTAACAACTGGATCATTTGCCGGATCATGTTTATGCCAAGGATAATGACCCCAAAAAGATAGAGATAAAAAAGCCCGGTCAGGACACGGGGCAAAAAGTTAAATTCACGCACGGCAGGCGGCGCGGAAACCCGGGGCAATACGGAGGGAACTAACGCCGGGGAAATATCAGGCTTGCGTACCTCTGCACCTGACGTGGGAGTGATGGCTGGCTCTTGTACCACCGCCACAGATGGCGCAGTCACCGGAACAGCGACAGCCGTCTGTTCAGATGGAGAGGATACGGATGCAACAGCGGTCCATTCCCGCCAGCTCCATTGCCTCGGGATGGGCAGGAGGGGCAATAGAAAAGCAGTGATCAGACAACTAAGCAATATCCATCTGTTGAGCACATAGAAGGTCAGCTTCTTTAGCAGCAGCTTGTAAAAAAGAAAGCCCGCAGCAATAAGAATGCTTACATGCAGGATATAAGGTATCATTTTTTTTGATTTTTAATGATCTCCAGGATTTCATCGACCTCTTCCCTCGATATCTTTTGCTCCTTTGCAAAAAAAGCCAGCATACGGGAATAAGAGTTATTAAAATACTGTTTGACGATGTCGTCGAATGCATGCTTCTGATACTGTTCTTTCGAAATGACGGGATAATACCGGAAAGTATTACCAAGCGCCTCATGGTCCAGGAACCCTTTTTCCTCCAGGATACGTACCATCGTAGCTACTGAATTATAATGCGGCTTGGGATCAGGCAATTCAGCAATGATATCCTTTATAAATGCTTTCCCCAGGTGCCAGCAGGCTTGCATGATCTGCTCTTCCCGTTTAGCCAGTTTCTGCATGTTCTTTCTATTTTCTCCTAATTTACTACTAATCGATTAGTTTACCAACTAATTCATTAGTTTTTCAGAAAAAAAATTCCTCCATGGGTTGCACGCAGCTGAAATTGAGATAATTTTGGTATGTGCATACAAACTACACGTGAAGTAATGTTTGACACTAATGTCCCAGATACCACTGTAAAAACCTTGTCGCTGCCTAACGAGACTGACTTGCTTGTCCTTGTAGCCAACGGCGATGAAAAGGCTTTTGCAACACTGTTCCACCATTACAGACCCAAGATCTACTCCTACGCTTTCCACTTATTCAGAAACATTGGTCTGGCAGATGAATTGGTACAGGAAGTTTTTTTAAAAGTATGGCTCAGCCGGGATAAACTACCCCACATTTTAAAATTTGAATCCTGGGTCTTTATTATTGCCCGTAACCAGGTCTTCGATACATTAAAACACCTCGCCAGGGAGGCCGCGGCCCGCAAACAAATGGCGCATTTCCTGGACCCGGAAGCTGACCTGGTTGAAGATCATGTCCTTACAAAAGAAAATGAAGCGCGTTTACAACATGCCCTCAACCACCTCTCCCCGCAGCAAAAACTGATCTTCACCCTCAGCCGTCAGGAGGGAATGAAACACGAAGAGATCGCCTCCCAACTCAATATCTCCCGCAATACCGTCAAAACACATCTCGTCCACGCCTTAAAAACATTAAAAGATATCCTGTACTTCCATTCCGACTGCACGCTGTTGATCATCGCAAGCCTTTCTTTTTTCTGCTAATCATGCTAAAACGTTTTTTTCATCTCCGCATACTCCTATCCCCGAATTTTACAGTCTTCATAGATAACACTACATCATGGGAGTTTCCGAACGATTGACTTACCTGTTTTACAGGTATTATGAAAATACATGCACTTCGTCTGAAAAAGAGGAGTTGTTCCAGCTTTTGCAGGATCCCCGGCATGATGAGCTCCTCCGGTCCCTGATTGACGAGAGTTGGGGGAAAGACATCCCATCCCGGCTGCAGGACCCGGAGACTGCTGACAAAATATTGCAATATATCATCCGGCAAAAGCCTCCTGTTCCCATTTACCCCCGTCGTAAACTCCCATTTTTAAAATATGCCGCAGCGATAATCCTTCTTGGATCCGTCTCTTTCTTGGCCTGGTATCTTTATACCTCGCATACCACCGCCCCGTCACAACCGCTGTCGAAGATACCCGCACCCGCCGCAGACCAATGTCTTACGCTTTCCGACGGCAGCAAGGTACTGTTGCACAAAGATGCCCATATAGATTTTGATCCCGCCTTTTCGGGAAAGACACGTGAAGTAACCCTCACAGGAGAAGCATACTTCGATATACGGCACGATAGCCGCCCCTTTATCGTCCATACAGGACCAATAACGACCACCGTGCTGGGAACAGCCTTTAATATCAACGCTCATGAAAAAGCGCTTACGGTCACCGTACTAAAAGGAAAGGTAAAGGTGGACAATGGCAGCGGCGCCTTTAGCATCCTGAAACGTAATGAACAGGTGAGCGTGGATTTTGACAACCGACAGCTAAAAAAGATACAGGTGGATGCAAAGGAGGAAATAGCCTGGAAAAAGCCCTATCTATTGTTCAATGATGTCACTATAAAAGAGGCCGTAGAAGAATTACGTCAACGCTTCCGGGTAACTATTGTACTTACCAATCCTGCCGTTGAAAATTGTCATGTCACCGCCAGCTTCACCCATGGAGAATCTTTGGAGCAGATCATCAAAGTCCTGTCAAAGATCAACAACATGGAATATACACCAGCCGCAGGAGGAGGCTTTGAGCTGACTGGCGAGGGATGTAATTAAAACAACATATACCGTAGTTAAAATAAAATAACCTACTCCGGCTGGAACCCGGAGCAGGTTGTTAAAGATACCTTTTCGCTTAAAAAGAAGGTATCCTGTCTTAAACAAGTATTCATCATTTAAAACGATCAAAACTATGACATTTTCTTTATTGTCAGCGTTTGAGCGGCTTTGCCCTGTCTATGGGCGCCGTAAACTGCTTATTCAAATCAAAAAACGGTTGCTTTATTGTATGCGTATCAGCTTTTTTGTAATACTTATATTTCTCTGCAGCATACAGTTGATAAGCGCCCGGGACGTTCGCGGGCAGGACATCAACAAGGTATTCATTTCTCTGGAGCTAAAAAATGAACCCCTGGTGACAGCCCTGGAAAAGATCCAAAAGCTCACCCCCTTCTCTTTTGCCTACAACAAACGGGAGATCAAACGGGTGAACAATCTCAACCTCGTCTACAACGACCGGTCGGTGCATACCATCCTGGAGGCTCTCCTGCGACACACGACCCTGCAATACGAACAGGTGGGCAATACGATTGTCATCTCCTATCGGCGCAACGCCCGGCCTGATCCGGACGCTGCACCCAATGACAGACTGCCCGCCTCTATCACCACGGTGGCGCCGGAGATTGAAGTAAAGGTGCGCACCATCACCGGCACCGTCACCAGCGAAAAAGGGGACCCCATCATCGGCGCATCGGTGATCATTCGTGGCAGCGCCAGCGGTACCACGACGGACGGGGAAGGCAAGTTCAAGCTCACCATCCCTGATGAAGGAGTCACCTTGCGGATATCCTCGGTGGGGTATGAAACAAAATCCGTCACCGTCGGCAGTCAGACCACATTAACGGTCATTCTGAAAGAAGTAGCCTCCGGCCTCAATGACGTAGTGGTCATCGGTTATGGTACAGCCAAAAAGTCCGACCTCACAGGCGCCGTTGCCAGTCTGAAGGGCGATCAGTTGATGGACCGCCCCGTCCCCAATGTCTCGCAAGCTCTGGAAGGAAAAGTTGCCGGGGTAGATGTTATGATCAACAGCAGCGCACCCGGTCAGCCGGCCAAGGTCCGTGTGCGGGGCATCGGCTCTATCAACTCCAGCCTTGACCCACTGTATGTAGTCGATGGCGTCACCGGTGTTGATATCAATACGATCAATCCCCATGAGATCGCCTCCATCGAAGTACTAAAGGACGCCTCTGCCTGCGCCATTTACGGCGCCCGCGGCGCCAATGGCATCATTATGGTCACTACCAAACGGGGCCGTAAGGGTGATACCCGCGTGACCTATGATGGAAATGGCAACGTGGCCATTCTCAACAGACACCTCAAAACACTGAATGCCCAGCAATTCGTCGATGTATACAATCTGTCTTATACCAATGGCCAGAAGTTCGACCCCCTCGGCGGTATTTGGACCCCACCCCAGCCTTTGAACCATATCGTTTTGCCAAAGCTCTTCGACGCCAACGACAAACCCTTGTACAATACGAATTGGGAAAAGGAAGTATATAAACCGGCTTTCTCCAACGACCACTTTATCAATATCCAGGGGGGGAGTGATAAATCGGCGTTCAGCGCATCCCTGGGTTATCTGAACCAGAATGGACTAATGATCAACAGCTGGTTCAGAAGATACAGCGCCAAGCTGACACTCGACAATGAAGTAAACAACTGGTTGAAGTTCGGCGGCTACATCAACGTCATCCAAAGCACACAACGCATGGTATCCGATGGCAACGGCTCTCTCAACGTTCCCCGCATGGTGACGGAAGAAGTCCCCATCGTACCTATCAAATACCCCGATGGCAGTTGGGCCGGCAACAACGACATCGCTGGTCTGGAAGGCGGTCCCAACCCGGTACATATCTCACAGAGCCGGTATACGCTGAATAATACGCTCCAGGCTCTGGGTGATGCTTACTTCATTATCCATCTGACAAAGGACCTGGATTTCAAATCCGACTTTGGTTATACAGTCGCCGGAATGAAGAATAATTTTTATTCCGGGCAGGACCTCCCTCACTTGTCCCAGGACCAGGGTGGAGAAGCACACGTAGCCGCGTATTACAACTACTTCTGGCAATCGGAGAACTATCTTACCTGGAACAAAAAATTCAACAGCCGGCAAAGAATGACAGCGCTGCTTGGCGCTTCCTGGCAAAAATTCAAGTCGGAATACGTAGATGCGGAAACACAGAACTTTATCAACGACTTCTTCCAGTGGCAATCACTGCAGGCCGGATCGGTACGCAGCCAGACGCAAAGCTCGCTGCCCAACCCCTGGCAAATGAACTCCTATTATGCTCGTGTCATCTATAACATCGACGAAAAATACCTGTTCACAGCCACCGGCCGTTATGACGGCAGCTCCCGGTTTGGTCCCAACAACAAATACGCCTTCTTCCCCTCCATCGGTGCCGCCTGGCGGATCTCCGAGGAGGACTTCATGAAAAAGAATGATGTCATCAGCTATATGAAGCTCCGGGGCAGCTATGGTTTTACGGGTAATACCGAGATAGGCTTTGCCCAGTCCAGCGGGCAAATTTCCACCGGCCTGACGGTGCTGAACGGCGCCAACCAGGGTACTCTCCTGCCGAACTACGTCGGTAATCCCAATCTGAAATGGGAAAAATCCCTCCAGGGAGATGCCGGTATTGAATTTGGTCTGTTCAGAGACAGGATCGAGATGAATATCGATTATTACAACCGTACGACCAAGGACCTGCTGCTGCAAACACCGATCCCCCAGTCTGCCGGTATGCAAACCGCAAATGTCTACAGAAACATCGGATCCGTCCGCAACACGGGTATCGAGATCAACCTCCATACGGTGAACGTCAAGACACCTGAATTTACCTGGAGCACCAATTTCATTTTTGCCAGCAACAAGAACAAGGTGATCAAGCTGAACGAAGGCAATGCCGACATCTTCCCCGGCCCTAATTTCCTGGGACAAAACTATATTATACGGGTAGGACAGCCCATCGGCTCCTTCTGGGGAATGACCCGTCTGGGTACGTACAGCGATAACGAGGCTGCCGCAGCGGCATTGGTCAACCTGAAACCCGGCGACCGCAAGTACGTATACGACAAGGACGGCAAAACGCCTATTTACAGCATCATTGGCCGCGCCTATCCCAAATGGACAGGGACCTTTACCAGCACGATCAATTATAGAAGCTGGGACTTCTCTTTTGACATCCGTTTTGTACAGGGCGTAAATACAGCCGCCAATTTCAAGCATTCCAGCGAGGACAGACAGACCATCGCCAACAGTCTGGCCACCGTCCTGAACGGCTGGACGCCGCAACATCAGAATACGATGATCTCGCAGGTACGTAACTACAAGTTTGCCCAGGACTCTCATTTCGACACATGGTGGGTGGAAGACGGTTCTTTTATCCGCGGTCAGAACATGACGCTGGGATATACGGTACCGGAAGCGACAGTAAGAAGGATGAAGCTGACAAAGATCCGCATCGCCGCCAGCGTGCAGAATTTCTTCCTGCATACCAAATACACGGGCTACGATCCTGAAGTGGATACTTTCTTTTCCGGCTATGGCCAGAACACAGGCTTCTCGCAAAACCTGGACTTCTTCGCTTATCCCCGACCAATGTTCTATACACTTGGCCTGACGGTAGGATTTTAATTACGAACCAAACGTAAAAGACAAACAATGAAACGTACAAAATATATAAGTATCGCTCTACTAACGCTGGCAACGCTGGGCTCCTGTAAAAAGTTCCTGGAAGAGAAGCCCACCAGTTTTCTAAAACCCGGTTTTACCATCAGCAATATCAAAGAAGCCAGGGCTATCACCAACGGCTGTTATTCCAAACTTCCGGGCCTCCTCAACGGTGAACCAGCATCCTATGGCGGCAACACCTGGAACCTCATGGAGTTCATGACCGGAAAGTCCAACAGCGATCTGGGACAAACCGGATTCGTGAACTACCAGAACCTGGGCTATAACAGCAATTCCTTTTATTTCAATACGTGGTGGCAGCAAATGTACCTGGGCATCGGCGCCTGTAACCTGGCACTGGAAAGCGTGTCCGCCGTCAACTCAGGCGTGGTGGACGATTCTACGAAAAAGAACATGCTGGCCGAAGCGCATGCGTTACGGGCCCTATATTATTTCTTCCTCGTAAGGATGTATGGCGCAGTACCCAAGGTGACCAGTGTTCCGAAAGACCTAAACCTGAAGCTTAGTCGTACACCCGCCAAAAGCATCTACGACAGCATCATTATCCCTGACTTGCTGGTAGCCGAGAATTCTACCCTGCCCTGGCAGGACAATACAGGGCAGGTATCCATGGGCGCTGTCAAATCCATCCTGGCCGACGTATATCTCACCTATGCCGGCAACCCCATCAAAGGAGGTGACCAGTATTATGCCGAGTCTGCCAAACGCTCCAAGGCTGTTATCGATAATGGCGGCTTTGGCTTGTTCCAGAAGTATACCGACATGATCAACCCTGTCAATAAGAATAGGGGAGAATTTATTCTACAGGCGCAATATGCGGCGTCAGCCAATGCCACCAATCCCCTGACAGCGCTGACCATTCCCAACTATTCGGGTATCTCCAAATATGCGGATGAATACGGCTCGGTCTTCCCCACCGACCAGTTCATCAACTCTTTCAATCCAGCAGATCGACGGATACAGGAACGCCAGTTCTTCTATACGAAGTACCAAAGCATCAAGACTTCAGATACCGTTGTATTCAAACACCATTATATCTATAAATGGTTTGATTCCACGGCCGTGAGAAATACAGCAAAATCTGATCTGAACTACACGATTTATCGCCTGGCTGATGTATATTTATTGTATGCTGAAGCTTCCAACAGGGCAGAACATGGTCCCAACAGCGATGCGATCCACTATGTAAACCTGATACGCGAAAGAGCGGGTCTGGGCGATCTCATCGGTACCCCCACGCAAGACGACTTCGAACACGAAGTATGGCTGGAGCGCTATTTCGAGCTTTGCTTCGAAAACAAGATGTGGTTCGACATGATTCGTACGCTGAAAGTCCATAACGACGTCACCGGCAATTGGGATGATTTCGTAGGACACAAGACGGTGTGGAACGCAACCTTTACGGCCAATCAGTTGCTTTTCCCGGTGCCGCAGCAAGAGGTCCTGGTAAACCCCAACCTCCTGCCTAATAACCCGGGATATCAATAAGCGTCTATACACATGAGAGAAAAATACGGCCGGCTGACGAAAAGTTTCGCAGTCGGCCTATTTCATGTATATTTGTCTGAACATGGATATTCTACACACCCTGTACGACGAATTGCTTGGTTTTTTGGGGCTAGGACCCCTGCTGGAAATGTACCAGAAAGGAGACTACTCTCCCCTGTCTACCGCTCATGGCATATTTGGAGCCATCTCGCCTGTCATCCCCTTCCTGCTGCTGATAGAGATCGGACGGGCCATCACCTACAAACGCTTTAAGATCGAAGACTATCGTATGCCTTTCTTTGTCTTCGTAGCCAATCGCTTCATCTCCCGTTTTATCTCCATCGCAGCCGTGGCCTTTTGCATCGGTCTTTTTGAAAAATATGCCATTTTCAAAACCCGGTTCACCTGGTACTGGTTTATCTACGGATATATCGTCTGGGAGTTTGCACATTTTATCTATCACTACTTTGGTCATAAAGTACGCCTGTTCTGGTGCCTCCACTCAACCCATCACGCCCCACAGACCATGAACCTCTCCGTCACCTATATGCATTTCTTTCTGGAAGCTCCTTATGCGGACGTGATCCGGACCTCCATCTGTATTCTTGCAGGTGTAAACCCTCCCCTCCTTTTTCTTATTATGGCCGTCGATGGCACATGGGGAGCGTTCATACATGTAGGTGAAAATATCATGAAAGACGGAAGAATGGGCTTTATGCGCCGGATCATCCTTACCCCCTCTCACCACAGGGTACACCATGCACGTAATCCCCTGTACATGGACACTAATTTCTGCAACCTGCTGAACATATGGGATAAGGTCTTTTCAACATACCAGGATGAAGATGACACGGAAAAGATAGAATACGGTATTACCCGTCCCGTCAATACCCGCAGCTTTGTGGATATGTACTTTGGAGAATTTGTCTGTCTGTTCCGGGACATTGCGGGAGCGCCCGGTCTGAAAAATAAGTTCCTTTACCTTTGGATGCCGCCCGGCTGGAGTCATACAGGCGACCACAAAACAGCGGATGTGGTAAAACGGGCCGCATCACTTCCCTCCGCACGCCAGTAAAAAATCTAAAAAGGCCGCGCAGGCGCCTTGTCCAGCGTCATCACATGCCATATTTTTTTGGGCCGGTACGGTTGTCCCTTTCCGCCGCCACCGCCGATCCTGGCCAGACTGCCGCTGCCAATGGATATACCCACACCACTACCGCTGCCAAAAGAGCCAAAACCCAGCCCGCCACCGATGGAAACACCACCCCCGCCACCGCCGCCCCTGGCGCCGGGAGGCGCAGGGATACCTTCGATGAAGATGCCTACGGCAATATTTCTGCCCGCATAGTAGTGAGCGTTATTTGCTTTTGGGAAGACAGCCTTCAATGGGACTTTTGCTTCATACACCAGATCCCCCGAACCATTGTAATTCATGCGGACCTCAACACCTGCCTTGTTTGAATCCCCGTAATTATAATGTTGGATAGGCTCCTGCCTGGTAAATCCATACAGCTCGTATTCGTCCGCATCATCCAGTTTGGCAGACCTGTCCTTATACACCTGAGGACGTGCTTCAGCCATCAGCTGCTTCTCCCGGTTGTTATGCGGGTCCAGCGGAAAACCCAGACCAATGGCCTCGTCACTGGTCTTTTCACCCTGGTTGTTGATCCACACCGTCATGCCGCCGGAAAGAATCTTATTCTGCTCGGCCGGGTCCTTGGTAGAGATCAATACATAGAGGTTCTCCCCATCATTGGTCATGGCATAGGTAAGCTTTTCCGTGCTTTCAATACCCGGCAGCGGTCTTACCCAGTCGCTGTCATTGCCATCGATGGTCAAAGGCTGTTTTTGCCAGCTCATACCTTGCCCATCAGCGGCGGACGAGACGCCTTTTGTTGACTTGCAGGATACGGCAAAAGCCAACGGCACGAGCCAGGCCATCAGTCGAAATATAAAAGTTTTCATCATTTCACACTTGTAAGCACAAAGGTAGGAATTGCTTTTGTTAAATATTTAGTAATACCTCCATCCAAATTCCCCATAAATAGCCTTCGGCGAGTAGATCTCCCCGCCTTTTATCGTAACATATATCCGCCGGATATCCTGCATATTCCGGAGAGGATTACCATCTATCAGTACCAGGTTGGCCACCTTATTCTCCTCTATGCTGCCCAATAGACCATCCTTCCCCGAAACTTTCGCTGGATACCAGGTGGCCATTTTCAGGACCTCGGCGTTGGGGATACCCGATTGGCTGTATAGCTCCAGCTCATGCTGCAATATCCCGCCATCCGTACCCGACAGAATAGTAAGCCCATTGTCAAACAGCTCTTTCAACATGCTTTCCATATTGGCAAAAGATCTCGCATAAACACCGATGAGGGAATCTTTATCTATAAACCCGCCGGTCATGGCGCCTCTCTTTACTTCGGCCGGCAAATAAGCGGCAATGGGCGCATATTTCCCGGATATCTGCCCCGGCAGATCGACATACATCTCCTCAAAGACACAAAGGGTCGGGTCGAATACGATATGTTTCTCTTTTAATTGACGGATAAAATTTTGAGCCGCCGGTCCTTTTACATCGATGGTGTATCCCTTTCTGCCCGGCAGAAAAAAACGCCCCATGCTCCGGGTATCCACCGTATCTCCAAAAAAGTTTAATAGCAGCATATTGATATGCGTGACCTCGTCATAGCCCGCATCGACGGCCTGGCTCGCCGTCATAAAGGCCGGAATATGCCCACACACCCGCATGCCCAGGCTATGCGCCTTGTCCGCCAAAGGCTTTACCCAACCCGGCTCGATAGAACTGTACAGTTTTATCTGGTCATACCCTTTTTCTTTATAATCTTCTATCGCCTTCAACCCCTCATCCAGACTTTTGATCAGGACCCCGGTGGGCGCGGCAAATTCCCCCGCCTTGTCGATAAACCCCGAAATAACGGTTACATCCGGACCTAAGAGAGAATCTTCACGGATGAGCTGACGGGTATGTAATAATTCAAAACTGTTCCCCATATCCCGCAGATTGGTTACCCCCTGGGCCAGCATAAAAGGCCCCTGCTCCTTGCTGAAATGCCCATGCATCTCCCAGAGCCCGGGCATCAGGAATTTACCCGATCCATCGATCACCTTATAGCCGGCAGGCACGGACACCCCGGCCGCACTACCCAATCTTTCGATCTTTCCTTTACTTATCAGCACCGTTTGATGGGCAAGCGTATCGCCCGTTCGCGTGTCGAATACCGTGGTATTCCTGATGGCAATGCCCACATCGGGATGCTCTGTCAGCCGCCGGGCCAGATCGGTATAAAATTTTGCCTCATACTGCTGCTGGAGAACGTACAATTCCCGCGCATAGTCCTCAAAGCCTTTTTGAATAAGAGAAGACCAGTCTGAAAGACTCCCAAAAAACCGTCCCTCACTGGTGAACCATAGATAACCGGGAGGGCCGCCATAGCCGGAAAAAGCCATAAGCCGTAAGGTATGGCGCCGCTGTGACCCTTTCTCCGTGATCGCTGTCGAAGCGATGAGCTTGAAATTCCTGGTACCCGCCGGCAACACATGGATCTCCCCCGCGGGAGCGGTTTGCAACATCTTTAATACCAGCTCCGCCACCGCCAGCGGACCATTGATATCCGAATACAGCTCGTTTTTAAAAGCAGTAGAGTCGTTCTCAAACTTATTCTTCCAATAAGCCTTCCCCCTGCGTACATAAAAACGCTCCCGGACAGGGGACTTGTAATAATCCACCCCACTGATATCTTCCGACAGGATGACCCCGCCCGCCCCCGTCGTAATATGCGTATGAAGAGAAGGCCCCCGCCCCCTGTCATTGTACTCGTCATAATAGTAATAATCTCCTTTCCCTTTCTGCCATACCCACTGCGTTCCCACAATTTTGCCGCTGTTAACATAATTATAAAACAATGTGTCGGAAGAGGCCGAAAACGCGTATTGGATGTCCAAAACACCCCCTGTCAGCAGTAAAAAAGATAGTGTAAATTTCATATAAGGTTCTTTTAAATTTTAGGCTTTTATTTTTGCCCTGAACTAGTATCTTTAACATAGAAATGCCCCTGTTTCTCCAACAACCCGCTGACCTTTTTGCAATGTCTTCAAGACAAAGGATAATTTTTTGCGTTTTTTTCAACCTGTTTTTATTGGGCCTGGCCCCCGCCCTCCTGGCACAGCGGACCGTTGTCCAGGGCACCGTTACCAACCATTTTACAAAAGAACGGATTCCCTTTGCCAGCGTCTCCTGGAAAAAAGCCGGCCGGGGTATCATCTCCGACAGCGCTGGCAATTTTACCATCCATGCCACCCGCCGGGGATCCGACACGTTGCTGGTCAGCTCCGTAGGGTTCCAGACAGTAGCCCTGCCCCTGGTCCTTTCAAAGGATACGATGGAAGTCACCGTGTTCCTGGAAAACACCCGTGATGCCGGCGAGGTTGTCGTCAAATCCAAATATAACCGGGGACTGCTGTGGTGGCGAAAGATCGTCGCAAACAAACCCATCAACAATCCTTACAAACAGGAAAGTTATTCCTATGAGCTATACAATAAGGTGGAGATAGACATTGATAACTTTAGCCGGAAAAAATTCGAACAATACAAGTTACTAAAACCCTTTGGATTTGTATTGGACAACATCGACAGCGTATCCGAAGATAAACCGTTCTTACCCATATTTATCACCGAGTCGATATCCGACTGTTATTTCGCTACGAAACCCCTGCGTGAGCGGGAAGAGATCAAGGCCATCAAGACCAATGGTATCAAGAACGAGTCCATCATGCAAAACTTAGGCGGCCTCAGCCAGCGTATCAACTCCTATGACAACTATATGACCCTCTTCGGGAAGGAGTTTATCAGTCCCCTGAGCGCTGTGGGCGATCGTTATTATGACTACCGGGGCGCCGATACGCAGTACATCGCGGGCGAACGCTATCTTCACCTGCTGTTTACCCCAAAAAGAGAAGGGGAGAACACTTTTTCCGGCGACTGCTGGGTCCATCACGGCAGCTGGGGTATCAAAAAGATCACCCTGAATATGTCGTCCTCCGCCAGCATCAATTTCGTCAACCGCCTCAGCGTCATACAGGAATTCTCCCGCCGCAGCGACAGCTCCTGGGTGTTTACCAAGGATAAGTTCGTGGCTGAACTATCCCCCCTGAAAAAAGACAAGCTGGCCTTTATAGCACGGAGAACAAGCCTCTATAACAACATCCGGATGAACGAGCCCTTTATCGCGGAAGCCCTGGAAAAAAATGTTCATAACGAAAAGATCGTCATCCAGGAAGGCGCGCAGGATAAAGACACCAGCTATTGGAGAATACACCGGGCGGAACCTTTGAGCAAGAACGAAGAGAAAGTCTATAAGATGATCGACACGTTGCAAAAAATGCCCGTCTTTAAAAAATACGTAGACGTCGCCACCTTTATCGTAGATGGCCGCAAACAGCTGGGCAAGATTGAGATCGGGCCCTGGTTCAAATGGATCAGCGGCAACCAACTGGAAAAGGTACGGCTGCGGTTTGACGTAGCCACCACCAAGCTCTTTAGCGAACAGCTATGGCTGCATGGCTATATGGCATATGGATTCAGGGACAAAACCTTTAAAGGTAAAGGCGAGTTCACCTATAAATTCCCCGGCAACCAGGGCTACAGCGTTCACGCCTCCTATACACAAGACCTGGACAACGGCCGTACCCGGAGTAATGACGAGGACATCACTACGGACAACCTGTTCAGCCAGCTCATCCGCCGCCCGGGCATCCGGCAAAAGTTCCTGCTGGAAAAAGAAGCAAAAGTGTGGGTCCAGAAAGAATGGGGCAATGTCTTCTCCGCAAGAGTGTCCCTCACAAGGACGGACTTTACGACATACGCCCCCCTGCCTCCCAAAGAGATGCTATCCAGAAACGATGACCATACGATCACGTCCAGCGAGATAGGCCTCAAGCTCCGTTATTCCCCCGGCGCCAGGGTCATTCGTACAAAAAGAAGAGAGTTCCGCCTCAATGGAGAGAACCCCACATTGGAAGCAGGACTATATGCCGGCATCCCGGATTTCCTGGGCGACGGCTACCGCTACCAAAAGCTGACCCTCGCCCTTACCCAGGCTTTCCGCATCCCCCGCTGGGGAAAGATCAATTACAGGGTATTCGGGGGAAAGATCTTCGGCGATCCCCTGCCTTTTATGCTGCTGGAGATCCACCCCGGCAACGAGATCTATTACTACAACAAGAATTCGTTCAACCTGATGAACCGATTTGAGTACATCAGCGATCGTTATGCAGGCATTTTCTTAGAACATGATTTTGAAAAAAAGCTGCTGAACCTGCTGCCCTTTATGCGCAAAACCTCCTTACGTCAGTTCTGGAACGTAAAAGCCGTCTGGGGCGACCTGTCGAAGGCCGACAAACTGCTGAATCTGCAGGACTTTCCTAACTACCGGCTCCGGTCATTACGGGGCAATGGTTACGTAGAGCTCGGCACCGGCATCGACAATATCTTCCGGTACTTCAGGGTCGACCTCGTATGGCGTTTTGCACCGCCTCAGCAAGTAGTTACCCTCCCCAATAGGAACTCCATCAATAAATTTGGTGTATTTGGCAGCTTCCATCTGCAATTCTAAGATCGCTAAAACCCCGCTCTCCGGATAAAAGACCTCACCTGCCGGCGGCCCTCCATATCGACGGCTAAAAAATAGCCGGCTGCAGCCAGGGTCCCCATAGATAAAGGAAAAGAATTTACGCCTTTATGAAGCGTCAGCCCAGCGGTCAGCAACACCTGCCCCTGTGCGTTATAGACCCTTGCCACAGCATTTCCCTCCCGGAGTGATGACACCACCAGCATCGCGTTATCCGTAACAGGATTGGGTTGCAGACGGAAGGAGAACTCCGTCGGGGCCGGGCTCCTGTTCACGGCAACGATCCCGGAATAAGATAGCTCGCCTTGCCCATGCCGCCAGGCCAGTCTGTAATAGATATCTCCCTCAAAGTTCTCCGCAACATCGGTATAACGGTACATGACTGAATCCTGAAAAGCAGATAGCGCCGCGATCTCCGTAAAATGAACATGATCCGCCGACCGCTGGATCAAAAAACTTCGTATATCCGGCGCCGGTGAAAACAACTCCCAGCGCAACAGGACACCTATGGCGGAAAGGTCCCCTGTAAAATATTTCAGCTCCGGTGATGCGAGCACCGTACAGGATGGGCCAGCAGATACAGGAGATATATAACCCGTCCTGGCAAGACCCGCAGCACCGGGAGTGGCGCCATTAGCCGAGCCCGTACAGGTTGCCAGGAGATTGGCTAAGTTGACAATTCCATTCGTCCCTCCGTTCACCGTCGCCGTGACAGTGGCCGGGAAAACAGCGCCTGCCGTCCAGACCAATCCACCTCCCCCGCCACCACCGGGGCCGGTGCAATCTTTCACACCGTAACTGGAATTGGAACCTCGTCCCCCCGCGGCCTCAGCCGTAATCGCCCCCGTGATCGTTGGTGCATTCAATATAATAACCCCACCCGCGCCACCACCGCCTGCACCATCCCCGTCTGCCTCATGGTTAGGATCGCGATTAATACCACTCATGTTGACAGGCGTAAGTCCGTCTGCGAGCAACCGCCCCCCGCCTCCGATGATCGTCGTCGCGGAAAGAATGATCATGCCCCCTCCATTTCCTCCGGGCGTACCTGCGTCATTGTTCTCATGCCCGCTGCCACCACCGCCGCCAAAAAAGATCCGGTTATTTCCCGCACTATATCCATAGGCGGACAGACTGCTGCCGCCGACACCAGGATATTGTCCATGACAATTGAAGAGGGACTCGCCGGCCCGTTTGCCCCCTACACCTCCTGCACCATAGTTACCCCCGCCTCCGCCACCCGCATTGGCATTGTTACCCCCACCGCCGCCATTGGCCAGTTTTCCCCGGGCATATTCCTGATTTGGAACATAGGCGGCAATCCCCTCTCCTTTTTTACCCCCGGTGATATTTCCGGAAGCCGGCAGGGAAAGAAAATAATTTGATACATTGTCTGCAGCCGAACAATCATACGCTGGTGTCGGATAGTTCACCAACGCACCGCCCTGAAAACCCTGACCGCTGACATCGATATCAGCATTCAGGATGATCGTCCCGGCAGCCTTCAGCACAACAACCCCACCCTTTCCCGTGACAGGGTCCCAGGGCGCCGCCGTCACCGTCCCCCCAATGGTGACGGATGAATAGGATGGTATGGTCACCAGCTGCACCTGCCCGGCAGCGTTATACGCATTGACAAACTGGTCCTTTAACCATACGTCGTTGCCGTTGATACTGCAAATGGTATTGAACTCATATGCTCCCGCGCTATTCAACGCGGAAATATTACCGTAAGTGGGATCACTGGCAGTCGAGATGGCCGCCCCTTTTGCCTGCAGGATCAGGATACCCTGGCCGATAGAAAGACCTGAGGAATTGTCTACCGTCACCGTATTGGAGGTCGTATTGACGGCTGTCACCTGATAGTAAGTATTCAAAATGCCTGACACCGACTGGCCACAGACATTGGAATAGATACATACGAGCAACAGTAACCTGGGTATGGTTACGAGGGTTTTCATACATATTGGACAACACCCACAAAATACGGCTTTTACCCTGCATTGGCAAGGGTCGTATTACTCATTCATACACAACCGTTTATACATATACGCTTGTCTTTGAGAGTGCCGTTTCGGCCAACCTCGTACCATCGATACGCGCCTTGATCTTTTCAAAAGCCATCTCCCTCGAAGTAGAAATATCGTCCGCAAAAGGAGAAAACCCGCAGTCATCCGTCGTACCCAACTGTTCGATGGAGATGACCCCTGCCGCATCCAGGATAAGATCACGGATCTCCTCGGGTGTCTCCACTTTGGGGCTAAGCACATCGATAACGCCCAGAAAGATACGCTGCCCTGGCTGTATATGCGCTGCAATGGATTCCAGCACTGACCGCTTGTTCCTTTCACCCGCATATTCCAGATAAAAATTTCCTGCTTTTAACTGGAACAATAAGGGCAAAAGCTCCGTATAATCGACGTCCGCGCTATGGGTGGAATCATGATCGCCTCCGGGACAGGAATGAACGCCGATCCTTTTCCGTTCATCCTCCGTAAAACGATCGAGGACCTTGTTATTCAGATCGATAAAAGACCGTAACAACCCTCCGCTGGGATCCAGTTTCAAGGACAGCCTCGCCTCCGTAAAATCGATCTGCACATTATACGCTCCCGCATCCAGACATCTTCTTATGTCGGCTTCTGCCTCGTTGAGAAGATCATGGATAAATTGATCCCGCGAATATCCTTCGATACCTTCAGCAGGATAAAGCAAACTCAAGGCCGAGGCGGAGATCACCGCCTGCTTTACAGGCAGCTTTGTCAGTTGCCTGGCGCTGTTCACATACCCATCCGCATATGCCTGGTAAAGAAAAGGGCCGGCCGTGATCTTTGGCAGTTGCCTGGTATGCCCGTCGGCAAATGGAATGATCACCCCATCCGGAGACAGCTGTTGCGATCCGGCAATAGGGTAAGTAGCAAAACTGGGCTTGGTTTGCTCTCCATCCGTGATCACAGGAGAACCTGTTAATTCCAGGCGCCGTATAGTATCCGAAAGGGCCGCCTGGAATAATTGCTGCAACCCTCTGTCATCCAGCTGCCCTTCCGCATGGGCGCGCATCCCAAGGATCAATTCCACCGGACGGGGAATACTGCCGACTTGCTCAGTAGGAATGTTCATGATCTTTTGTTTTAAAAATGAAGAAATAACGCTCTGTACGCCGTACAGCGATACCAATAAATTGTCAGAAGGATGATAAGCAGAAGTCTGAAAGGATCTTCCAGGTGGAACTAAGGTAAGGATATTATCCGGTTTTGTACAGGGGCCATCAGTTTTTCCTGCCCGTCAGCGATTCCCGGTACTCTTTGGGGGTGCAGCCTTTCTGACGCTTGAACGATCTATGGAAGTGAGCGATGCTCGTGTACCCAGCCTTATAAGCAATCTCCGAAATGTTCTCGGTAGTCCCCACCAGCATGTGGCAGATATGCCCGATACGGATCTCATTGAGGCTTTCCCCATAGGTCTTCCCCGTTTTTCTACGGATAAGCCGGCAAAAAGCCCCCCTCGACATATGGGCCTTCCCGGCTACATCCGCCAGCGAGATGGGCCGGGAATAATTTGCTTTCATATAGGCAACGGCAGAGTCGATGCCCTCTCCCGGGGTCGGAGGATCGTACGCAAAACTTTCGGGGGACAGGGTTTTTGCGTCCTCTGCCGTGGACAGCGCATGCAGGATAGACAAAAACCCCAGGTACAGCTCAAATCCCTTTTTTTTCACAAGCAGGGATAGGCGGATCTTCATGTCTGCCCACACCGCCGGCGGGAACAATACCCCTTGTTTCGCCTTTTGCAAAAGATCATGGATCCTGCTCAGTTGATGTTTTCCTAAGAATTTTTCCGCCAGCAGATCGGAAGGCCACCGCAGGACAACACCGGACAGTTCGACGGCAGAGTAAGAAGTATCGAATGCATGGGGAACTCCGGGGGCCGTGAGGATCAATACATGGCCATCGGGAGAAACAGTGGTGCCACCGATGGTAAAACGCACATTGTCTGCTTTTTCCACCAGGGTCAGTTCGTATTCATCGTGATAATGGAGGTCGGGAGCAAAGTGCTTTCCGGTAAGGGGCAAGAGGGAAAGGCATTCCTGTGAACCCAGGGAGGTAGTATTCCGTAAGGCACTGTATTTCATGGCAATATCATTATACCAGTAAAAATAAAATACTTACTTTTACTCTGTGCTTTTTGGCACATATTGATAGTACATTGCACGCACTGATATGATCATCCCCCAAAGGATCGTCTCTCTGGTGATCTGGTTAGGCCTGGTATGGGCGCTCCTTCCCGTGAGCGGCATGGGACAGTATTCTCCTGCAAAAAAGTTCAGCCAGCTTACTACCCTGGACGGCTTGTCTCAAAGTACCGTCAACTGTATCCTGAAAGATAAGTTCGGGTTCCTATGGTTCGGCACCCAGGATGGACTAAACAGATATGACGGATATTCCTTCACCATCTACAGGAATCGTCCTGGTGTCGTCCGGTCGTTGCCGGATAACCAGATCAAGTGCCTGGTGGAAGACCCCGGCGGTAATCTCTGGGTCGGGACGAAGGGAGGCGGCTTATGTTATTATGACCGCGACCAGGATGCGTTCCTTCGACCTGAGGACCTGGGTTTTCAGTCTGATAAGCCCATCGACCTGGCCGTTTTAAGCCTTCACCTGGATAAAAAGGGACAACTCTGGATAGGCACGTTTCACGATCTGTGGCTAATGGGCCTCAAAAACAAGACTATCCGGCATTTTATAGCAGGGACGGACGCCCACACCGGCCTGAGCGACCCCACCATCCAGTCCATTTTCGAAGATTCCCGGGACCGCCTCTGGATCGGCACGGACAGAGGCTTGAACCTTTTCAACGATAGCAATGGTACGTTCACACATTTCCTTCACGATGACAAGGACGTCCGCAGCCTTAGTAACAATAAAGTGATCGCCATAACAGAAGATGCGCATCATCGCTTATGGGTCGGCACCAATGGAGGCGGGTTGAACAGGATGGACGAATTGAGAGGAGGTTTCACCTGTTATAAAAAAGGGAACACCGCAGACGGCCTCAGCGGCGATGTCGTACGAAGCCTTTACCCTGCTGAAGGGGGCGGACTATGGATAGGGACGGAAGATGCGCTTGACCTGCTGCAGGATGAGCAAGGGCCTATCCTGCATTACAGAAAGGGAGAAACCAGCGAAGGGAACCTCAGCGATAAGACCATCCTTTCACTGTTGCAGGATAGCAGCGGGATATTATGGGTGGGTACTTCGGAAGGAGGTGTCAACAAATACGATAAAAACATCTTTTATTTCGATCTTCACCGCAGAACAGCCAACCCCAACAGTCTGAGCGCCGACATGGTCACCTCCTTTGCCGAAGCAGACAACGGGGACATCTGGATAGGCACCGATGGCGACGGGCTCCACCGTTGGGAAAAGTCTTCCGGCCGCCTAATCCACTATCCATCAGGAGCAGGCGGAGAACGTTCATTGGGCGCCCCTACTGTCCTGTCCCTGCTTATGAACAAAAAGAAAGACTGTCTTTGGATAGGCACTTATGGAAATGGCCTCGGCAGACTTGACCTGCGCAACGGCATTTTTCACCACTACCGGACAGGCAGCGGCCCCGGGGAATTGAGTAATGCTTCTATTTACGCGCTTATGGAAGACAGAACAGGGAATATCTGGATGGCTACCAACGGAGGCGGAGTCAATATATTGGATCCTTCCACCGGCAGGATCACCAAACACCGGTACGCAGACAATGAAGATAGCATCAGCAACGATTACATCCGCTGTTTTCTTGAGGACCGTGCAGGTAATATATGGATAGGTACCTATTCCGGCGGAATCAGCGTGTATGATCCCCACACCAGGAAATTCAAGATATACAATAAAGTGAGGAACAACCTGAGTAATCAGGTCGTCTACGCGCTATACAAGGACGCAAACGACAATATATGGGTTGGGACCATGGGCGGCGGTCTGAACCTGCTGGATCCCAAACAGCGTCGATTCATCTCCTTCACGGAAGAGAACGGCCTGAGCAACAACATCATCCATAGCATTATGGGAGATGAGAAGGGGCATCTGTGGCTAAGCACCAATAAAGGCATCAGCAGATTTGATCCCGCGACCAGAGAGTTCAGGAACTATGGTATCTATAATGGTCTGCAAAATCCGGAATTTATTGTGGGCTCGGGGTACAAGACCCGCGATGGCCGTATCCTGTTTGGCGGCGTCAATGGATTTAATGTCTTTGATCCCGGCAGGATACCGGAGAACAAAATATCCCCACCCATTTGCAGGTTCACCGGCTTCTTCCTGTTCAACAAGCTTGTGGCGCCGGGCGGCCCGCATTCGGTGCTGGCCAGGGATATCAATAATACTACATCCATAACGCTGGCCTATGATCAGTCCGACTTTACCATCGGATATGCAGCCCTGAACTATACCCTGCCCGCGGGCAACCGGTATACCTATATGCTGGAAGGTTTCGACAAGACCTGGATCAATGCGGGAGACGAACGCAGAGCCACTTATACCAACCTGGCGCCGGGTACTTACCGCTTCCTGGTCAAAGCATCCAATAATGACGGGATCTGGAACGACACAGCTACCACATTGGTCATTCATATCAACCCGCCTTTCTGGAAGACATGGTGGGCATGGCTGCTGTACATCATCGTCACCGGTGGGGTATTGTACGTGATCTATAAAGACATTGTCGGAAAGGAAAAGCTAAAGGCCCAGATGCGGCTTCAGCAGTTGACGGCCGACCAGGCCAGGGAATTGAGCCGGATCAAGCTCAACTTTTTTACCAATGTCTCGCACGAACTGCGAACACCCCTGTCCCTGATCATGGACCCTTTGAGAAAGATCATCAGGGAGAAAATGACGATAGAGCAGGTGAAACAATACAGCGGACTGATGTATGACAATGCCCGTCGCCTGATGAAGCTGATAGACCAGATGCTGGACCTTCGCAAACTGGAAGAAGGCCACCTCAGACTGGAAACAAAGCTCGTCAATATCGCAGCCGTGACAAGGAACATCGCCGGTCTGTTCGATGTGCACGCGGAGGAAAGGAATATCCATTATTCGATAGACGCGGCAAGCGAGCCGGCAACGCTGATAGACCAGGACAAGTTCGAGAAGATCGTGTTCAATCTTCTCTCCAACGCCTTCAAATATACGCCCGACAATGGCCGGATCGAGGTCCTGGTCACTACTGAGAAAGAGTTCGCGGTCATCCATGTAAAGGACACAGGTGTCGGCATTCCCGCACATTTAAAGGATAAGGTCTTCGAAATATTCTATCAGGTGGAAGGCTCGCACAGGTTTGAAAGCGGCTCGGCCGGCATCGGACTGGCCCTTACAAAAGAACTGGTCGAATTGCATGGCGGGCATATTGTAGTGGAAAGCCAACTGGGAGAAGGGTCCGACTTTATCGTCTATCTTCCCCTGGACAGCCGGCAGCCCTCCCCTGAAACCGGGACGGAAAATATTTCCGAAGCGCTGTATCCCCTCGAACTGTCTGTACCGGAGGCGGCTGTCGATCCTGTGGAGCAAGCCCCACTGGTGTTGCTGGTGGAAGACAATAAAGACCTAAGGAACTATTTGAAACAGGAACTGGGACGATCCTATAAAGTCGAAGATGCTTCCGACGGGACCGCCGGGTATGAAAAGGCCGTACAATGGGTACCCGACCTGATCATCAGCGATATCATGATGCCGGGGATCACAGGACTGGAACTTTGCCGGAAGATCAAGACGGACGAAAGGACCAGCCATATTCCCGTCATCCTGCTGACGGCCAAACAAGCCGACGTCCACCAGATCGAAGGTTACTCCGTGGGGGCGGACGCCTATATCCCCAAGCCATTCAATATGGAGCTGGTACTGGCCCGGGTGGAGAACCTGCTGGATTCCAGAAGACGGCTGAGGGAGCTATACCACAAGGCGCAGGGACAGCCATCCCCCGGCGAGGATCAGCAGCCCGTCATGAACTCCATGGACAGGCTTTTCCTGGATAAGGCCACCGGGCTCGTGGAACAGAATATGGGCGATATCCTCTTTGATACGGATGTCCTCGCAGAAAATCTAAAGATCAGCCGGCGCCAGCTATACCGGAAACTAAAAGCACTCACCGACCAGACCGTACATGACTTTATCACCAGTATCCGGATGAAGAAAGCAGCCGATCTGCTATTGACCGGCGATTATAATATCTCGGAAGTTGCTTATAAAGTGGGTTATTCCGAGCCGGCCAATTTCACCCGGTCGTTCACCCGCTGGTCCGGTAAAAGCCCCAAAAAGTACATCTCCGGATATGAAGGAGGACAGGCTAGTTGAAAGGGGCCTCGGATGTATAGCTGCGGATGAGGCTCCATACAGGGGCATCACTGTCAAACACCGCATTCAGCCCCTGCTCTTCCATTGGCGGATCACCCAAAAACCCATCCCCTTTCTTCCACATGGTCTGTCCCTTTACAGGCCTTCCCTCTCCGCCAAACGCCCAGAAATTGCAGCCGGCGATACCTCCGTTGTGCAGGATACTCTCGCGGACGACGCTGAACATCGTCTCAAAATACTGCCGGCGCAGCGTAACAGGCGAGGTGGGGTCGAAGGACTGCAGATCCCTGGGCAAGCCGAACTCCTCGATCACCAGCGGTTTGTTGAGACTGCGCGCTACAGCAACATGTCTGTCGATATAAGATCTCGTGTTGCGGAGAATGACAGGCATGCCGGTAGCAATGGCCGTGTCGCTAAAATACCCCCAGTTCTTCGGCCAGACATGGATGGTAAGATAATCTATCGCCCCGATGGCATGGATATCCTTGTACACCTGAATGTCGTCATCCGTGCTGGCCTGCCCTTCCGTGCCAATGGTCACAAGGTGATTGCCGTCCATTGATTTGATCAGCGAGGCGGTTTCACCGATCCATTGTTTATACACCTCGTTGGCGGAAGGACGCATGGGTCTGGGCTCATTTCCCAACTCCCAGGCCATGATGACGGGATCGTTGGCATACGCCAGCCCCGTATTGCTGTTCTTTCGTCCAACGATCTTTTTCACCTGTCTGAAATAATCCTCCTTGCATGGATCACACCCATAAAAGCGGGAGGTATGATCCCTCAGTTCATCCCATGTCATTTTACGCAGCAGCAGGCTGTCGGGAAGCCGGCCGTTCCAGTTAAGGTACTGGAGAAACCCGCCGCTCCAATCCCAGTTGTTGCTCAGATAAAGAACAGCCTTCATTTTACGTTTACTCATTTCGGATAGTAAAAAATCCAGTCCCCGTAAAGCATCCTCGCTAAACTTCCCCTTTTCAGGCTGCAGGGAAGGTCCCACGCGATACGACCCGTCAATAGGGCCGCTGCCCTCCGCGCCAACCACGATACGCAGATTGGTGACGCCATGACTGGCCAGAAAAGATAATTCGCGCTGCACCCGTTGTCTGCCCTCCTTCCCAAACTTCCCGGTAGACAGCAGACCTCCCTGCCAGTAATTGGTCCCGATATAATAATAAGGCTTCCCGTCGAGCAGAAAAGTATTACCTGCCCTTTTTACAAAACCGTCCATCTTCCCGGCTGTCCCGGGTGTACCGGACGCGGCAAACGGGGGAATGCTGCCTACCGAAAGACCTGCAGTCTCCAGCGTATCGATATGCAACCCATCTACCCTCTCCTGGCTGAGAACCCTGACCGCCTCATTCGTATTTCTGATATCTTTTATCACCGCATCGCGTCCGTCCTGTAACGCAATCATCGCCTGAACGCTGGCAGCCGCCGGCGCTGCCGAACCTGTCAGCCCCTCAATATGCAGCCTCGTAAAATGATCGCAGGCAACGGCGTTGGTAAACCAGGACGGCAGCGTCCCCTCCCAGCGTACATCAATATCTTTCAGGGTAAGACCGTCTACACGGCAGGCATAGATAGCCGGGATATCATGTTTGAAGATGGCCTGACGACTGTCGTTGGCGGCCCTCAGATCGAAATTGCCGGAATACTGGTCGGTAAGCGGTCCTTTGGTCACCGTCAGCTGTACCCTGTCCATCCGGATATCCCGTAATGTGCTTTCAGGCGACCCGTAAATGACGATGCCCTCCTCTCCTTTTGCGATGATATTGGAAAACCGCAGGTTGCTGATCGTCCCCACCTCCCTGCTGCCCAGACCAGGCAACGCGGAGATATGTATGGGTTCTCCATGCCCCCACCACTGCCCGGGATAAAGACGGGTATCGATGATCATATTGGAAAAGACCATGTTCTCCATATCGCCCTTTCGCCGTTGAAATATGCCGATGCCCCGGTTGGCCCCGTAGATACGGATATTATCGAACAGCAGGTTGCCGGAATTGTTGTCGTTGAAAGCATTGTAACCCACCCGGATACCGCAGGACCTCGACGTGAGGTTACAGTTGGTCACCGTGAGGTTGCTGGTGCTGACGACCGCCAACGCATCGTCTCCCGCACGTACATCACAGTCGGATATAACGACATTTTTAGAGTCATACATGTCGATGCCGTCGCTGTTGGGAATACTCATATTATTGTCGATGAAAATGCCCTGGACTCTGGCGTTATCGCAGGCATTCAGATCAATGGTCCAGTCATTGGCATTACGGACGGTGATATCCCGGATGACGACTTTTTTGCAGGCATGAAAGATGATCTGTGTGCCGGGTCTGTCCACAAAAGCTCCCTTCCACATGACGGGACCACCCTTTTTCGCCCCGGCAGGGTCCATATACGCTTTCCCCTGTCTGGCATACCTGCTATCCTCCTCGCCGCTGACCTGAACGCTATCCATATAGAAAAAGGCGGCGGCGCGTCCGTCGATGACCCCGGAGCCCGTGATGGATACATTCTCCGCCTTATCGGCAAATATCAACCCCAGCTTTTTGCCGCCCGCACCAGACCCGCTAAAGCCGTAGTCTGTCTGCAGGAGATAATCAGCAGTATTGTCCGAAGCCAGCAGCACGGCTCCCGGACTCAAATGGAGATTGACATTGCTAAACAATTGCAAAGTGCCCGTCACAAAAGTACCGGCCGGCACATACACGGTCCCGCCTCCGGCCTTTACACAAGCCGCTATTGCTTTTCCCATCGCCCTTGTGTCCAGCGTACGACCATCTCCCTTGGCGCCATATTTCCGCACATTAAAGACATTTTCCGAAGGACCCTGAGCATGCGATACGGACAGTAAAACAAGACAAAACCATGAGAGGGTAACAGATCTTTTGATACACAACATATAAATCTTTTATTTTCGATGACGACAAGGTTAATTGATAGGCACCATACGGAAATTACAAATGGAAAAATTGCTCTGGCTGGGATTGGAATCCTTCAGCATAAACTCCATAATGATGGGATTGGAGAAGGTAAAACCTTGCAGGTTCCCCCAGCTCTTCAACGGCACTGTAAAGGTTCTCCATTTGCCACCTGTGGAATATGGGTACGAGCCATTGCCGGCGTCATAAAAGAATTCCTTGAAATTGCCGCTGTTGAATACCATATACAGTTTCAACGGCAGGGCCGGCGGATTCACAGGCGTATACATTTCAAACTTCAGCGCATAATTCACATATTTCGAAGGGTCATTCACCAACTCGGCGGGCATGGCGCAATTGTTACTACAGAAGGGATCCCAGGCCCATCCGCCCTGCCAGGATTTGGCCACCTTGAAATAAGGTCCGTTGACAGGCGCCGGATCAGGTCCCGAAGAAAGAAAAGCGTTCCCGTTCCAGCCGTTGAAATGGGACATGTCGAAAAGGAAGTTGCGGTTGTCGTGATACCATGCGATAGTGGTCATGGAGATATTCAGCGGAGCGATACCTTTCAGCGTGAGGGGCCCCGGCTGCGCGGAAGCAGGAACGACGACCCTTAGCGTGGTGGCCGTGCCGTCCACAACATTTACCGTAGCGCCTCCGGCGAACGAGACTGTGGTAGCCGTCGTATCCAGACCATAGAGATCGAAATTCGCACCCGCCAGGGTTAGGGTATCGCCGATGGACGTGTATTCATTCAGGATGCCCGTCAACTGAAGGTTGGGGATCACCGTAGTGAACTGGAAGGTAGCCTTGCCGCCTTTTGTGGTCACCGTCACCGTATTGGTAACGTTTTGGGGTATAGCTCTGGGTATCTGGACAGTCACGGAAGTGTCGGAGGCATACATGGTCTTATACGGCACTTCCTGGTCGTTGAATGATACGGATTGGGTAGAAGCCAGATGAGTACCGTAAATGATCACCCATTGGGTGAAGCTCCCCGAAGTGATGGAAGTGCTATCCAATGGCTGTGCGATCCGTGTGATCGTGGGAATGCCGAAACTAAGTGCCGAGTCCTTTTTACAGGAAGTACCCAGCATGCCGGTCAGCAAAATGCCGGCTATGGAAAAAAGTAAGATATTTTTTGTCGTTTGCATAAATGTCTTTTTTTAAGGAAAGGATACATCACCATCCCGGGTTATTTCCCCCTAATTTCGAATTCGTGTTGACCTCATCGGTGGAAATGGGGAACAGCATGTTCCTGCTGGCCCTGACCTTGCTAAGCCGGTCGTTGCCCTGAATGACGACGCCGAGTTTGTTCATCACCTGCAAGTACACTCCCCAGCGGAGAAGATCATATCTCCGCTGCGCCTCGAACACCAGCTCACGACCCCTTTCCGCAAAAATGAAAGAACGAAGGTCCTGCTGGGATAAGCCCACGGGTGTGGGGCTGGCATGACTGCGAAGCCGTATGGAGTCCACGTACCGGTAGGCTTCCGCCGTAGGACCATTGACCTCATTCTCCGCCTCGGCATAGATCAGCATCACCTCCGCATAGCGCAGCATGGGGAAAAAGGCGTCGGAATTCGAAGTACCAGGATTGGAGACATAGCTGAACTTATTGGAATAGGCCCTGTTATAGTAGGTGCCGTTCCATGAATACTTATTGCCCGCCGCATCCGTCTTATACAAGGCCGTGTCCTCTTCGGGATAGAGTACAAAGTTCGGATAAAGAGGATTCCTATAGTCCACGATGTATTGATGTGCTACCCCGTGCAGGATACGTTCATCGTCATGCTCGTACTCTTTATAGTGGTTGTTCGTCATCCATACAGCAGCGACGCCGCTCCTGTCGGGCTGGGCGGAGTTGAAATAATAATACAGGTTGGTCTGCAGGTTGTCATTGCCGGCCTGGGACTGTATCTCCCACATATGCTCCTTTTGGTTACGGCTGGCGATCTGCCAGATATCCATAAAGTTGGGGAACAGCGTATATTCCCCGCTTTTTAATACTTCAAGGGATTTCATCCTTGCGGAATCGAAATAGGCTCTGCTGTCCAGGTTCTCATAGCCAGCTACTACATCCTTGGCGTATGTGTAATTTCCATTATCCTGCCCCCCTTGCACCGTCAGGGAAGCGCCTTTCAGCGCACCAGAGGCCATCGTAAGATAGGTTTTGGCGAGAAAGGCTGAAGCCACACCTCTTGTCACACGGCCCTTTTCACCCGAGCGGGTATCGCTGGCCGGGAACAGCAGTTTCTCCGCTGTCTTGAAATCATTGATCACCACATTGAAGACTTCTGCCACGGATGACTTGGGCATATCGGGCGCATCCCCGGAACTCACTGTACGTAAATGCACCGGCACGGCCCCATAGACCCTGACAAGGTCTAAATAGGCCCAGCCTCTTAAAAAGGTTACCTCTCCGATGAGCCTGTTCCTGATGTCCGCGTTCATATTGACCTTACCGATGTTCTCCAGCACGCTGTTGGCGCGGCTGATGATCAGATAATGGTCACCCCATATATTGTTGATCCCCCAGAAGGCCGAGGGGTTGCCCGCCCCGATATTGCCGAGAAACCAGTCCGCACCCATGGCATGGTCGCAGTCCAGGTCCGTAAGCCAATACGGTTGTTTGATCATACCCCATCCCCAAAAAGTATTGTAAACCCCGCTGACAGCAGCCATGGCGTCCGCCTCGTTCTGATAAAAATTGGCCACCGACAGAAAGCTATAGGGCTTTTCCGTCAGCGCCTTGTTGCAGGCTGTATTCAGCACCACGACCACGCCTATAAATAAAAATATCTTTCGCATATATATGAATTGAAATAATTTGACCTTAAAAAATACACTGCACCCCAAAATTGTAAACCCTTGAGCTGGGATAACCGCCCATATCTACACCTCTCCGGGAAGGATCATCCCCATAGCCGTTGATGTCCGGGTCAAAGCCGGTGTATTTGGTGATGGTCACCAGGTTATTGGCCGTGGCGAATACCCGCAGGGTCTGTATCCCTTTCGACCGCAGATTGACATTATATCCAAGGGTCAGGTTCCTCAGACGGATATAGCTGCCGTTCTCGATAAAGCGGCGGGAGAACTTAAAACCGCGCCAATATTGCTGTTCGGCCTTCGGGCTTTTTGCATGCTCCCAATTCTGGAAGGTCCATCGCTCGTCCCACATCTTTTGCGTGACGTTATTGAAACCGCCGATATTTGAAAGATAATAGGTGTTCATGTTGATGATGTCATTCCCATACACACCCTGGATAAGGAAGTTCAGATCAAAATTTTTATAGGTAAAGCTGTTGGTGACGCCATAAGTAAATTTCGGGTTCACATCCCCGATGAAGGTCTGGTCCTTTGCCGTGATAGCACCGTTGTGGTCCAGGTCCTTATACCTGATCTCACCCACCGTCCGGGCGATGATGGCATCCGGCTGGTTGGCCATGACAGGATCGCTCCGCACCTCCGCCTCGTTCTTGTAGATGTCCTGCTCGACATAGCCGTACAGGGCGCCGATGGGATGTCCTACCTGCTGGACAAATGGCTGATCCCCATTCGTATTGATACGGGTAGCAAACTGTTGTGTCACGCCCCCGCCCAGGCTAAGCAGCTTATTCCTGTTTATCGTAAAATTGCCCGACAAATTCCAGGTAAAGTCATGGTTGGTAATGGGGATGGCGGATATCGACAGCTCCAATCCTTTGTTCTCCACCTCGCCCCTGTTGACGTACTGCGTTCCGAAGCCCGTGGTAGGGGGAATGGTGATATTCTGCAGAAGGTCGTGGGTCTTTTTGTAATAGAGATCCAATGTCAGGGTTACCCTGTTCTTCCAGATCCCCAGGTCCAACCCGATATCATACTGGTCTGTAGTCTCCCATTTCAGATTCACATTACCGGGGCCCGCATAATAATCATCCGCATAGCCATTGGAGACGGTACCGTTAAAGGTATAGGGATACGGTATCAGCTTTGACATCGTGAGATACGGAGAAATACCCTGGTTGCCCGTCCGGCCATAGCCGACACGAATCTTCGCATCGTTGACGGCCCCCAATCTATCCTGTAAGAAAGGCTCATTGGACAGCTTCCAGGCAAAGGCGCCCGAAGGAAATTGCGACCAGCGAAGTTTAGGTCTGAACTTACTGGTCCCGTCATCCCTGTAAGAGAGGGTCAGCAAATAACGGTCCTTCCAATTCTCTGTGACACGGACGATAAAGGAGGCCAGATTAGATTTGCCTTTATTGTTGATGAGGGCATAGGTATTCTGGGCACCTCCGGACAGATTGTTGTCCTGGAGCTGGTCGTTCACAAAATTGCTGGCCTTCTGGTTTTTTGTGGTGTACTGATTGTCTTCGTAAGTGCTACCCGCCATAAAGGTCAGCGAATGGTCCCCGATGGTCTTTGCATAGTTCAAAATGGTTTCCGAAGTAATGGAGTTGTACCAGCCCTGGGATTGATAGGCCAGGCCATTCGTCAACAACCCTTCGTTGACAGACCGGGGATAATATTGCTCCCGCTGGTTGTTGTAATAGCTGATACCCACATTCTGCCGGAGAGTAAGCCCCTTGGCCAGCGTAGCCTCCAGGTAGTTGGACGAGAAGATTTGCGACACAAGGACCTGGTTCTTTACCGCATGCACATATACGTAGGGGTTGGATATCTGCGTGGCGGCCGTGAAATTGTTAGTACCGCTGTCATACAAGGGCGCCGTCGGGGCAAATGCCAGGGCGGCTTTCACCACACCCAC
This sequence comes from Chitinophagaceae bacterium, assembly GCA_017307755.1. GTDB lineage: Bacteria > Bacteroidota > Bacteroidia > Chitinophagales > Chitinophagaceae > Puia. The sequence goes on from JAFKGQ010000007.1 coordinate 252,081, forward strand.
TCCCCCGCTGAGGTCCTCATTATTGGTCTTCACCATCTGGTTGGTGGACTTGCTAAAATTGGTATTCGATCCGAATACCAGCCATTTTTTGATATTCCGGGTGATATTGGCCCGGACGTTGAATTGCTCGAAACGGGAATTTTGTATCACACCCGTCTGTTTGATATAGCCGCCCGAAACCAGGTAGCTGCCGCCTTCATTGGCCCCAGAGAAGTTGAGGGAATAGTTGTTTGTTATCCCCGTCTGAAAGATCTGGTGCTGCCAGTCATGGCTCTGCCCGATGAAATCCTTCGGTCCTTTGAAATAGACAAGGGAATCGGGATTGGTAGGCGATTTTTGCCATTCCCCGGGATACGGCAGGTTGCGGGGTGTAGCCGCGGGCTCGAAGAAATTGGCATTGCTGTATGCCTCGTTTTGCATGGTGGCATAACCGTAAGCGTCCAGCATCTTTATAGTCCGCAGTACTTTGGAGACGCCCAGGTTGGCATTGAGCTCCACCTTGTCCTCTCCTTTCCTTCCTTTTTTTGTCGTGATGATCACCACCCCGTTGGCGCCCCTGGACCCATAGAGGGCCGTAGCCGAAGCATCCTTTAGAATACTGATGGATTCTACATCGTTCGGGTTGATAAAGGAAAGGGCATTTACAGAAGCCAGTTCGCCTCCGGATACGGAAGAAGGCGTTGCATCGCTGTTGCCGACCACATACGGTATGCCATCCACGACAAACAGCGGCTGGGTGCTAAGGAACGAGTTCGATCCCCGGATGGTGATATTCAGTCCGGCGCCCGGCGCCCCATCGCTCTGGCTGATGGCGGCTCCCGCTATCTTGCCCTGCATGCCGGAAACAACATTCGTAGGATTGCCTTTCAGCAGATCGTCCCCTTTTAGGACACTCACCGAACCGGTGAGGTCTTTCTTTTTTACAGTGCCATAGGCCACGACCACCACATCCCCCAGGTTGGCTGTGGCGGGATGAAGCACAGCCTGCACATCCCCGCCGGAAGGAATGCCAAGTTCCAGCGGCTGCATACCGACATAGCTTATCTGCAAGGTTTTTGCCCCTAAAGGAGCTGAAAATGTAAAACGGCCGTCCCCATCGGTGGTGGTGGATATCTTTGAGCCTTTGACGGTTACGGTTGCCGCCGCAAGGGCATTCCCCTTTTCGTCCCTGACAGTGCCCGTGACAGTCCTGGTCTGGGCAAGGGCCTGTGGGATCATCGCTGTGGCCAGCAATAGGGAGACGGTGAGGTTCAGGATCAATTTTCGCATTGTCAAGCAATTTTGGATCAAACATAGATCGTTTACAAACAGCAAATTGATGCTTTTTTATCCACCAATTGACCTTTGTTCACCCATGCCCTGATCCCCTTATATTTGCTTGAAAATTGGCGCATGGTCAGCTACGATCCCAAAAAATGGTTTGTCTTTGTATTCCGCTTCCACGAAGCGGACACTTTCCGCAAGCTGCTCTGGCTGATAGCGGCCATCTGTGCCTACGCCTGGCTGGTAGCTTATCTCGAATCCAGCGTATTCAAGCTGGCGGAAACCAGCCACCTGCGGAATATTTCCATCCTGCACAATCTGCTGGGTTTCGTCATTTCAATCCTGTTGGTATTCCGTACCAATACCGCCTATGACCGCTGGTGGGAAGGCCGTAAGCTCTGGGGCGCCCTGGTGAATAACAGCCGCAACCTGGCCATTAAACTGTCGGCCATATTGCCCGAGGGCGATGTAGAGAACCGGGAGTTCTTCCGGGACATTATCCCCGCCTATGCGGCCGCCCTGAGAGATCATTTACGCAACGACACCATCCGCCTGGAACTATTCGACAATAACCCCGAACTGGCACTTGAGATAGATCATCAAAAACATGTGCCCAACCAGCTGGCAGGCATCATGCTTGCAAAAATTATGGAGCTGTATCGGGCCGGCATCATCAGCGGCGATCAGTTGATCGTCCTCAACGCGGAGCTCCAATCCTTCACGGATATCTGCGGCGCCTGCGAAAGGATCAAGAATACCCCCATCCCCTTTTCGTATACCGTCTTTATCAAGAAATTTATCTTCTTCTATGTCGTTACCCTTCCTCTGGGATATGTCTTCAGCATGGGATACCTGGTAGTGCCGGTGACGGGCTTTGTTTTCTATGTGGTGGCCAGCCTGGAGCTGATCGCAGAGGAGATAGAAGATCCGTTCGGCAAAGACTCCAACGACCTGCCTACGGCAAACATCGCTCATAAGATACAGGTACATATCCACGAGTTGATATGATTTATTAATTTTACCCTTCCATGGAGTACGGGCTGCTATTACAAAACATCGCCAAACACATACGGCTCAGTGCGGACGAAGAAAAATACTTCCTCTCCGGCTGGCAAAGCAAAAAGCTTCGGCGCAAACAGTTCCTCCTGCAGGAAGGAGACGTGACAAAAAATGCCGTCTTTGTCGTCAGCGGACTGCTGAGGATGTATTCTATTGACAAGAACGGCTTCGAACATATTCTTCAATTCGCACCTCCCGGCTGGTGGATCGGCGATATAAAAAGCTTTATCTCCCAACAACCCGGCTCTTTGTATATCGATGCCCTGGAAGACAGCGGGATCCTTCTTATGGAAAAGACCTATCTCGACCAGCTATATAAAAAGGTCCCCTCTTTTGAACGCTTTTTCCGTATTCTTGCCGAGAATGCCCTCGGCACCTATCAACAGCGTCTCATCGACAACCTAAGCCTCCCCGCGATCGAACGCTACAATAACTTTTGCCGCCTCTACCCCTCTCTTATAGAATGCCTCCCCCAAAAACAAGTGGCGTCCTATATCGGGGTTACCCCCGAATTCCTCAGTAAGATGCTCAGCGGAAAACAAACATCTTAACCTATCTTAAGTTTTTCCCTTAACCTACATTATTGGTTCCCCCCCGTCCATCATAATACCTTTGCGTAAAGGAGTTTATAACCATGAACAAACAAATAGGATCGATCATACCCCGCCCCTCCCGCCCTAATATGGTCGGCGATGGGTTCCGGGTATTCAACTTCATACCCGGCGGTATAGGACAGCAAAGGATCAGCCCTTTCTTAATGCTGGACTTTGCGGCAGAACACAATTTCAGCCCCTCCGAAAGGGAAAGGGGCGTCGACGTCCATCCGCATAAAGGTTTCGAGACGGTGACCATCGCTTATAAAGGCAGCGTAGCCCATCATGACAGCGCCGGCAATAGCGGCGTGATCAACCCGGGCGACGTGCAATGGATGACAGCCGGCGCAGGCATCCTTCACAAGGAATTTCATGAAAAAGAATATTCCAGAAAAGGCGGACCTTTCGAAATGGTACAGCTATGGGTCAACCTGCCCAAAAAATATAAGTCCGAAGCGCCCCACTACCAGGCTTTAACCGCCGAAGGGATGGGCAAGGTGAAATTGGCGGACAATGCAGGCCAGGTAAATGTCATTGCCGGGATATTCAACGGTGTAAAAGGTCCGGCACAGACCTATACCCCCGTCAACCTCTTTGATATAAAGCTGAACAAGGGCGGAGAGGTCAGCTTCTCCGTACCCGAAGATCACAATACAGCCCTCCTGGTCATCGATGGCACCATTGATGTCAATGGACAATCTGCGCCCCGGCACAGTTTTGTATTGTTTGAGAACCAGGGAGAGGACATCACAATAAGGGGTTGGGAGAACAGCGTGGTATTGTTATTGAGCGGGACGCCGATCGACGAACCCATCGTAAGTTACGGCCCCTTCGTAATGAATACACAGGAAGAGATATATCAGGCGATCCGGGATTATCAGCACGGCAAGTTTGGCGTATTGTAAACGGTTGGTGGGGCCCTGCCCCACCAATCTAAATTTTTTTTCAATGAAAAAGTCTATCGAACACATTCTGGAAGGACGGGCAAAGGCTATTACGCCGGAACAGACGATCTTACAACCCCTGCCCCATAAAGACTTCCGCTTTGCCAATCCATTTATCGTGCTGCACCACCTGGCGCCGGAAACCATTCCCCCGGGGTCGGCATTCAGGATACACCCCCATCCCCACAGGGGCTTTGCTCCCGTCACTTTTATGCTGCAGGGTGAGGGTTATCATAAGGACAGCGCCGGTCATGAGGGCGTCATAAAAGCAGGTGACGTACAGTGGATGTTTGCCGGCAAAGGTATTCTGCACAGCGAAGGCCCCACCAAAGAGCTATTGCAAACAGGCGGCGTACAGGAACTGGTCCAACTATGGATCAATGTGCCCGCCGCCTATAAATGGGGCGACCCCTTCTATCAGTACACTACCCGGGAGAAACAGCCTCCCGTGCTACAGCAGGAAGGCGTGGACCTTCGTCTTGCCAGTGGACGTTATGAAGACGTCACCGGTCCCTTAAAAAGCTTTACCCCCATCGTCTCCATCTCCGGCAGCATTCGCCAGGGTAAAAGAGTTCAATTCTCCGCCACACCGGGTTACTGGACCCTGCTGTACATAATAAAGGGGAGGGCCTGTGTCAACCAGGAAACCATCGCCCCCTATCACCTCGTGGTCTTTGAAAAAGAAAATGACGAGATCATCCTCACGGCCGAAGAAGATATCCAGATATTATTCCTTTCCGCCGAGCCTATTTTGGAGCTCGTAGCCGCCAAAGATAATTTTGTCATGAATACCCAAAAAGAAATAGAACAGGCCATCGAGGATTATAACAGAGGAATTTTCGGAACTTTGTCCTGGTGACCCGGACATTAAATCCATACACATGCATTACAAATTGGAAAAGCCCATATCAGGCTCTATCGGTACAGAAAAATATCAATGCACCATCGAATGGCGGAATGGGAAATTTATTTCGGATGAGCCCGAAAAGACGGGCGGCAAGGATCTGGGGCCCGACCCCCATACCCTTATGCTATCTTCCCTTATCAGCTGCACCCTTGTTACGCTGCGCATGTACATCGATAGAAAAGGATGGGATATCCCCGAAATAAAAATAAGCGCCAACATGTTCCAGACAGTCGAAGGCGATAAGACGACCACCATCATCGACAGGGACATCTGTTTCCCCGGCCCTACCCCGCCGGACCCCGAAAAAAAGAACAGGCTGCTGGAGATTGCCCAGCACTGCCCCATATCAAAGATCCTGGAAGGCGATATAAAAGTCCGCAGCTTTGTATATCATGAAGAAGAAGTGGAAAAACAATTAAAGTATACTAACGACAACATCACCGTGGTATGGAAACCCGAGATCTGCAAACATTCAGGCCGATGTGTCACCCAACTCCCCCAGGTATTCGATCTGAAAAGCAAACCCTGGATAAATATGCAGGGTGCGGATACCTCCGCCATTATAGAGCAGGTAAATAAATGCCCGACAGGCGCCCTGTCTTACTTCCACAACGACCAAAAGGGATCCCCGGTGACCGAAGGCTAAAATTGTACTCTATACATAATGTCGGGGAAGAACCGTATCTGATAAATAGGATCTGCCTTTGCTTTTGCCTGGTTGTACTGTATCATGAATATATTCTTCCGGTTTGTCACATTTTGCAGATCGAGATAAAAGGTCTGCGTCAGCTTACGTTTCTTACTGTTGGTCCGGAAACCAAATTTCATATCCAATCTGAAATAGCTGTCCAGCTGCTGGGAATTATAATGCAGCGTATCCAGGATCTGGTATCCTGCGGCAACAGAGGCAGGCACATTGATGGGCGTGGCATACCTCCCGCCGATGGAGGACAGACGGGCGTCAAACGTAAAGGCATTGTTCCCGCTGCTGCCCAACTTCCATTCTTTACCCGCGAGTATGTTGAAAACCCGTTTGTAATTGAACGCTGTATTCCTTTCCACCCCATCGCTGCCCTTGTATTTCGAGTCGAAGATCGAGGCGGTAAACAGAACATAGTATCCCCTGCTGAGAAATTTTTCCGCCGTCAGCTCCACGCCTCTGTTATTACCCGTTCCCTTATTTATCAAACCTACTTTGTTGGGAAACCCGAAGTCGGCGCCCGCATTCAGCATCGAAAATCCGCTGAGCTGTCGCTCCACAGGCACATCAAACAAATGCTGATAGTACAATTCGGCCTTTATCCTCCAATCCGGCAAAAACCTTTTTTCATAGCCCAGTATAAAATGATGCGCCCGGGTAAATCCAAGATCGCGATTACTCGGATCTCTTTGCCCCGTCTGCTCATTTACCTCCTGGAAATATACCGGGAGGGGTTGAAGCTGACTATGCAATCCATAGCTCAGGGATACGGATTGGTTCGCCGGCAGCTGATAGCTCAGCGATAACCGTGGCTCCAGCTCAGCGCTGTTATTTACGTCAAAATGCGTCCCATGCAATCCACCCAGAACGCTGAACCGTTCGCTAAACCGATATCTCAGCTGCGCGAAATATTGCACCAGGAAAGGAGTGCCGTTATAATTGCTCACCGTATCAAAAGGCTCCGAGGCCGGCTTGGACGACTTATCGAGGATCCTGACATTGAGCCCCAGCGACTCGGCCGTCGCTCCGACCCGGTAAGACAGACGGCTATTGATCTTACTGTTGAGGTACGAACTTGCCCGGAAAGTGCTGGTCGTATTTTTGGAGGAATAATGCAGCCAACGATCCTTATAAGGCGGTACAGGGTCAGGATAGCGGTATTCATCATAAGTATCCAGGGTATGAGCATAGGATACCACGGTACGCAGATAGGTACGACTGCCCAGGTCCAATGTATGTTTGATCCCGAAAAGAGAGAAATTGCTCTTATCATAGCCATCCTGGTCAGCCTGTCCATAAAAGTCCGTCGTATCCACCTTGCTTCCAAGCAGGTCGATATTGCTAAGCCCACCCATTCCAAAAAAGGAGAACTTCCCGATACGGCTCTTTCCCGTGGTGATATTGAACACCCAATCCTGGTATTTGGGTGTATTCTTAGTCCCGATGTTGAGCCCGATAGAATTGGCTATCTGCGCAAATGAATAACGATAGCTGGCAAGATAAGCCGCCCCGTTGTTCTTATTATTCAAAGGTCCTTCGATGGTGGCCTCCAGACCGCTGAAAGCATTGAGCTGTAATGTTTGTTCATGCTTGCTGCTGTTGCCGCTGCGGAGATTGATATCAAAGACCGCTGCCACCGCATTGCCATATTCCGCGGCAAAAGCGCCTGTAAGAAAATCGGAGGTCTTGAGCGCATTGGTATTCAGTGCGCTGACAGGGCCGCCGGTAGTGCCGAGGGCCGAAAAATGATTGGGATTAGGGGAAGGGCTGCCTTCGATACGCCACAGCACCCCGGTGGGAGAATTTCCCCTGACGACAATATCGTTACGGGCATCGCTGTTGGCTGCAACTCCCGCATAATTGCTCACCAGTTTGGAAGGGTCATTCCTTCCCCCCGCATAACGGGTCACTTCTTCCAGGTTGAAAGACCGGGCGCTGCCCGCCGTAAATTCATTGGCCGCCGCCCCTTTTTTTGTGACAGGTGCCGTCACCGTAAAGGCGTTCAGGGTCACCAGCTTCTGCTCCAGCGTAACATCCAACACCACTTCCTTGCCGGCCGTAACCAGCACTTCCGGGATCACAGCCATTTGATACCCAACGCTGCCATAGGAAAATTGCTGACGCCCCAAAGGGACGCCGGACAGCACATATCTGCCCTCTCCGTCTGTCATGGCGCTAATGGTAGGGGTAATACTTGTCACCTGCACCGTCACCCCCGCCAGCGGCTTTTCAGAAGTTTTGTCGATCACTGTTCCCCTGACTGTCTGGGTCAGTTGGGAAGGTTGGGCCAGGGCGGTCAGGACCGTCGCCAGCAAGGTCGTCAGTAAGGTTAGCTGCTTCATAATGCACACAATACTACAGGCATCCGACCGCAGCTGCAATGGAAAAGGAGTGAACCGTCGGATTTACGGAATAAGCCGTTTGAATTTCACCGGTGGTCTTATTTCGAATATGTACTTTTACACCATGAGATGGGCCAACAGCAAGATAGGGTTTGACGACAGATGGATGATGCTGATAGGCATCCTCCTGTACACATTTTTGATACCGATCATCTTCTTCGGATCGAAGGTCCATGAGTCGCCTGAAGAGGCGTGGATCTCTTCAGGGATTATGCTCGTTATCACTTCGTCCATCTGGTTCTCCTCCCGGGCTATCATGATCTGGTCCCGCCGCCGTTATCCATCCTTGTCCATGATGAAAAAAAGACTGGTTGTACAGACAGCCCTGATCCTTTTTTGCGCTGTATTGATCAACAATTTACTGGCCCCCGTATTCAAGCACGTCTGCATGGCCATGCTCGACGAGGGCCCTGGCTATCATAGCGACATGACATTCGCATCCAATGCCGCCACGATCTTCTGCACCCTGCTTGTAGTCTCCGTCTACGAGGTCATCTATTTTATGAACGAGCTCCGTAAATCCGTAGAGGAAAAGGAGATGTTGAAAAGAGAAAGCCTGCAGGCGCAATTGGAAGCATTAAAGACCCAGGTCAACCCTCACTTCCTTTTCAACAACCTGAATACCTTGAGCGCCGTCATCCCCGATAATCCCAGACAGGCCATCGATTTTGTACAACAGTTGTCCAGGGTATATCGCCATATATTGGAGGTAAAGAACGAACAAAGTATCCTGTTAAAGGAAGAATTGGAAGTATTACAAGCTTATGCTTTTCTCCTGAAAACCCGTTTTGGCGACAACCTGGATATTTCTATCCGGGTGACAGAAGAAAAATTGCAGCAAAAAATAGTGCCGCTGTCCCTGCAGATACTGATGGAAAATGCGATCAAGCACAACATCGTCTCTTCCGCCAAACCGCTGAGGATCGATGTCTACACGGAGAATGGCCATCTCATCGTCAGCAACAACCTGCAGAAGAAGAACCAGGCCTTGGAATCCACCGGCATCGGACTGGACAATATACGCAACAGGTACCTGCTGCTGGGAAGCCGTCCCATCGAAGTAGAGGAAGGGCCTTCCAGTTTTACTGTTTCCATTCCCCTGATAGGGAACTAAAACCATACGCTTATGAAGGTAGTCATTATAGAAGATGAGAGCCCTGCCGCCACCCGGCTCGCCCGTATGCTGGAAAAGATCGATGACGACATCGAAGTGGTAAAAAGACTGGACAGTGTAGAATCATCCGTAAAATACCTGTCCACCGCCCCCGAATGCGACCTGATCTTTATGGATGTTCAGCTGGCCGACGGTCTCTGTTGGGATATTTTCCAGCAGGCCAGATTAGCGCCTCCCATCGTCTTTACCACCGCATTCGACCACTACACGCTAAAAGCCTTCAAGGTCAATAGCCTGGATTACCTGTTAAAACCCATCGACGAAGGCGAGCTCCAACAGGCCGTGGAGAAGTACAAACAGCTCTATCTCCGTACGGACAAAAGACTTCCGGAAAGGATAGAGAAATTGTTGCAGGAAATTGGCGCCACCCGGTATAAAGAACGTCTGTTGATCAAAAGAGGACAGCAATTACACTATCTCAAAACAGCCTCTACCGCCTATTATTATGCAGATGGAAAACTTTGCTATGCCATCGACTTCAGCGGCAACAGCTATCTGCTGGATAATAACCTCAATCAGTTGGAAGAGCTGTTGTCGCCTCAACAATTCTTCCGGATCAATAGACAACTGATGGTCAACATAGAATCTATAAAAAAGGTGCATACCTGGCTGGGTGGCCGGCTCAAGTTGGAGCTCTCTCTTCCCGCACAGGCCGACACCATCGTCAGCCGGGAAAGGGTCAGCAGCTTTAAAGATTGGCTGGGTTAATTTTTTATGACCTTTTGAACATATCTTCCACGGTCTGTATCCACCTCGACAAAATAGAGTCCCTTGCTCAGATCACTTACCGGAATGTCCAATGTGCCGGATGTGGCGGGTTTTACCGTCCGCACCACCTGACCCCGTGTATTGATGACAAGGACACTCACCACGACCTGCCCGGACGAAACGACATGCACTCTGTCAACCGCCGGGTTGGGATAAAGACGTATGACAGTGGACGAAGACATGGGGAAATCCAACGGGACAACAGGAGAATAAGTACTGGCGCCCTCCCTATCCACTATTTTCAGACGATAGTAATTCCTGCCGGCTCCGGGAGCATTATCTGTAAAACTATATTTACCCGTTAACACCCCGCTATTGACAGCTGCCACCGAACCCACCGTAACAAGATCCTCCGTACCTGCCCCACGTTGTATCTCATAACGATCGATATTCACTTCGTGATCAACGCTCCATTTCACCAGCGCATTATTCTCCTGTCTGACGGCTGTAAACCCCGTCAACGTGACGGGAAGAGGGGATGCGCTGTAAATGATGGTATAATATCCGTTGGCAAGATTAGCTGCATTGACTAGAAGAGATACGATATTCCCCGAGATAGCGGGGGTGGACACCGTTGTCACCACTTTATTCGTACCACTGGCAAAAGTGCCGTCCGTAGCATTGTATAACAGCGCATAAGAATAGGTGGCCAATGGAGCCCCAAGGGCCGTGTTGTAATCCGAAAAATTGAAGTTCACGGTAACTTTCCCGCTGCTGTTACCCCCTGTTCTCTGTACATCCCAGCTGCGGTTCCAGCGGGTGATACTGCTGGCGCTGTAAATACCCGGGATAGTCGCGTTGGTGATAACGGTATTGCTCTGCCCGTTGTGTGCGGCCATCAGGTAACCGGCCGTATTTAAAAGATCCGAAGCACCCGTGCCGCTGCTAAAACCAAGACCGTCCGTAGAGCCGGAAGGATTGGTTGTGAAATTGTCCGTAGCGCTGGTGTAACCTACGCCGACCAGGTTGGTGATATAGGTGGTAGACGTCGGCGGGGTATACTTTGATATGCTGACAGACCTCCCCCATTCCGCAGACAAATAATTTTCCATGATGACACGCTGGGTCGTATTGAAAGCCGTATTATACAGCAATATCTCTGACATCGTGCCGGAGAAATAATCGTCTGCCGACCAGTTGCTGAGCCCGATATAATTGCTCGTCCGGTTAATCGCAGTGTGGACCCAGGCGCTGCTGGAGCCTGCGGCACCGTTGTTGGCCTGTGAAGCGCCGGCCAGGTAGTGGCCCACCGCCGTCAGCGTACCTGCCGATCCCCCCTGTTGCACAGCTTCATAGATGTTGCTGGTCCCATTGACGACGGCATTGGTCGTTGTATACGTCTGGTCGCCCGTGCCGCCCTTAAAACCCTCATAGTAAAAATTGGCGGTACTACCATAACGCCCAAACGTAATATTGTTGGAAGCCGCCCCATTGCCAAGATCAAAGACCCTCTCCCATCCCCAACTGGACTGTGAAGCATTGAAGCCCACCTGCACAAAAACGCTCGTCCCACCCGTGAATACAACGGAAGAAGGCAGGGATGCCAGACTTAGATATTGCGGGTTGGAAGAAGGAGTAAATGTCAATGCCGGCCGGCTATTAGGCCCCGCCGTCGCTACATATGTTGGTCTATTGTTTGAAGAGGAGGTAAAATTATAACCATTACCGCTGAGATCAGACCACTGGCTGACCTTGCCGGCCCCATTCATCGAGACGGAACTGCTCTTGCCGGCGTTCAGCCAAATGACCAGGTTGCTATTGCCAAGACCACCGGGATAATACTTTTGCGCAGCAGCCTGCCTGATAAAAAAAATGGCTGCCAGACACAGGATCGCTCGGGTTAGGGTTGAAGGGTCGTAATTCTTCATAACATACAGGATTTGCCAACAAGGGTTACAAAAGAAATGCTACAAAAAACAGGCTTGATAATCAAATATTTGGATGGAAAACAATTTTCCACCTGTCCCATTTTTGGAATTTTTTACAAATACAGGAGTCCTTCCCTTCCCCGGATATGGAGGATCCCGGTATAGTTGCGGAGGAATTGAAGCCTCGCTTCACGCGGCTATTGTAAAACGCTGCATTTGTCTCTATCTTAAAGAGATGAATACCAATACCACAAGATGGCAATCTATCGATCTTTTACGGGGCGCCATCATGGTCCTGATGGCCATTGATCATGTACGCGTTTATTCCGGCGTCCCGGCCGGCGGGGTTTCGCCGGACATCTTCTTTACTCGGTGGGTCACCAACTTCTGTGCGCCGGGGTTTGTCTTCTTTACGGGCACCGGCGCTTTTCTATATGGACAAAAGATCGGGAGTAAAAGCAGACTGGCGGGCTACCTGCTGACAAGGGGTTTGCTGCTGGTGCTGTTGGAGCTTACATTCATCCGGGCCTGCTGGACATTCAATTTTGAGTATGGAAAATTCTTATTGGCGGGTGTCATCTGGATGCTGGGTTGGTGTATGGTCCTGATGGCCGTCCTCATCCGGCTCCGCCCCGTAGTGGTAGGCGCAATCGGCTTGTTTATCATTTTTGGTCAGCAGCTGTTCCATGTCATTCCACAGTCTCTTGGTCTGCATGGGGCGGCCGGCCGCTGGTGGGAATTCATTTATCCATATGCCGAACAGGACCCTCCTTTTGGAATGGCCATCCTGTATGTCCTGGTGCCATGGATAGGTGTAATGGCCGCTGGTTATGGCTTTGGCCTCATTCTGCAAATACCCCCCGCCAAAAGACGTAAAATATGTTGGGCGATAGGTATTTCCTCCAGCTTTATTTTTATCATCGCCGGCAGCATTGTCCTTCTAAGACAACCAGCGCAGACGGACGCACCACCCTTTATTATCAGATTGCTCAGACAAAATAAATATCCCGCATCTCCCCTTTTCCTGCTGATGACCCTCGGACCGCTCATCGCCCTGGTACCCTATGCTGAACAGGTAAAGGGCTGGTTTGCCCGGGTACTGGTCACTTTTGGCAGGGTCCCTCTCTTCTATTATTTACTCCATATTCCACTGATCCATCTGAGCGCCTTGCTCGTCACGTTCGTCCGGGAAGGGACAGTATTCCCGGCCTGGTATGCAAGCGCTCCTTTTACTTCCGTACCCGAAGGACATCAATGGGGACTGGGTCTGCTCTACTTTGTATTTGTCATGGATGTGATCATCCTTTATTTTCTATGCCGGTGGTACGCGCGATATAAATTCGCCCATCCCGGGCAGAAATGGATGAAGTATATATGACCGTTAGTAAGGTTGCCGTCCTTTTATTACAGACATAAAATTGCCGGCGGGATCTCTGAACCAGGCTATGGCTTCAGGCCCCATGCCATTGCGGCCATGGGCGATACCTTTCTTGTCCGTTGCCATTTCCCCTTCATAATGCTCGAACTTTACCCCCGCGGCGGTAAGTTCATCCACCGCGGCTTCAACATCCTTCACCTCGAAATTCAGGACAGTATAGGTGGCCGGCGTATGATCCGGTTTGGGATAAACAAAGACCCGCTGTCCCCCGGGAAGATTCAGATCTAGTCCTTCGGGCTGCTCTTTTACATCGAGCCCCAGTGTCTTCCGGTAAAAATCCCTGGCTGTCCCCAGGTCGTTTACGGAAAATGTGTTGAATGTTTTTTCAAAACTGAACATCTCTGCAGGTTTAAATTATTAATTAATACTTCTCTTACAGGAGTAGCTCTGCAAATTTCTTACCACGGCTCACGCCTCATAAACAAATATCGTGGACACATTATCGTCCGGAATAAAATAAGCTCTGACCCTTTCATCCGGCATCAATTCGAAGAAACTGGGGTTCTGGGTCATCACAGCCCCCGTAACGGGCGACCAAAGCTGGACAGGCACCTGGTGGACGGCGCAGGCCTTTTCCAGATCGACGATCTCCAGTCCTCCCAAAGGAAGCGACTGGCCGCCCGGCCGCTTGTATACCGAAAGCCCTGTATACAGCATTTCATGTCCCCCGAGACATTTAAGATCCTGATAATCGATGTAAAAAGAAGGATTCAGTATGGCTGACCCGGCCGGCATACGGACATTACCCTGCTCATCAAGGGGCCATGTATAAAAACGTCTGGATCCCCAACTGATGCCATGTAATGTATTTGTTTCCTTATCCCGCGCAATACCTCCTATATGATCCTCCCAACGGAAAACTTCCTGCAACGTCTTCTGCCTGGGGTCGAATTTATAGATGATCGACCGGCTGTCCGGACGGTATTCCGCGGCCGCGATCCAGATATGGCTGCCATCAAAATCGATACCGCTGGGGTGAAAGATGCTACCCTCCCCTATGGCAACGTCAGCCAACAGATTGCCTGCGCTGTCGATCCTGAACAGATGACCTTTACCCTTGCTGCGGTCCTGCAAACCATCCTCGGAAACCCCGACTTCCACGGAAGACACCCAAAACTCATCCCCTATCTTCACCATGCCCTGGCAATGAAAGGTCTTAAACCGCACTTTGATCTCCGTTACAAGATTCCACATCGTGTCGCGGGAAAAGGATTTCAACCGATGGCTCAAAGGGCTTTCCGCTGTCCGCGGGGTGATTGCCTGAGGTGCCTGCACGGTGATCATGGATGGCAGGCACAGGGCGCCGGCCGGAAGGAGGGCTTGTTTGAGGAATGCTCTTCTGTCTGTCATAAAGATATTACTGTCTACCCATATTGCCGGATGGTCGACTCTTCCATCTCATCACCGGCAAGGTAACCGAATTTTACTGTATGTATAGGACAAGAACGATAAATAAATCGCGCCGGTTGCTACATACCCTTCTATTCCTGCCTGCCATCATCGGCATCGTCATGGCTATCCGCAGGACACTGGTCCTGGCCGGGATCATCAGTTCATTCAATCCCCCAGGAATGGCTAAAGGAAGCCCTCCTTTTGATACTGAATTTGGCAAGCATCCCATACTTACACTGATACATATTCTGCCGGGCGCCCTGTTCATGATTACAGGTCCATTGCAATTTATACCAGGCATCAGGACCCGGCATTTGGGTTTTCACAGGCTGAATGGAAGGATCTATATCGCATCCGCCTATATCGTAGGTATCTCAGCGCTCGTCATGTCGTTTGTCCTGTCCCCCATCGGGGGTATCAACCAGGCGGCCGCAACCATATTGTTTGCCATCCTGTTCCTCGTGTCGATCAGCAAAGCCTGGTGGTATATCGCTCACAAAGAGATAGCCCTCCACCGGGAATGGATGATAAGGGCATTTTCCATCGGGCTGGCCATCGGCACCATTCGGCCCATCATGGTGTCATTCTTCGCTTTTTCAGGCTTGCCGCCACAGGTGTTCTTCGGGACAGCCTTTTGGATCGGGTTCACTCTACATACGCTGGCGGCGGAAATTTGGATTAATTATACCCGTGTCACCCCTTCTTCTTCCTGAGAGGAGCGGCAGTTTTTTTCTTTGGCGCCGGGGGCAGCTCCTGCGAAAGGATGTTGGCAGGATGTTCGCTCGTATAAGTAGCCCCATGCTTCAGTTTTCCCTTCCCATTCTTCTTTGTCCAGAATTGCATCGGAAGCAGGATACTATGGCCTCCCCGATAGTAACAGACATCGAATCTTACGTCCGAACCCCTGCCAAATTTATCGCCACCGACAAGCCCCAGGGGTGTACCCGCCTCCACCATTTGCCCCGGATGAACAAATGCGCCGTCCTTTTTAAAAACTCCATACTGACCAAATGTGCAATCCCCATGAACGATCTCGACAGAATTCCAATTGTCCGTCGCAATAGCGCCCGCATCGTTCTCCGCGCTGCTGGTATGCACAGCTGTCACCACCCCTCTCCTGGCAGCGAAGATCGTATCCCCCGGCTGCATCTTACAACGCACGACAAATCCGCTGTCCTGTCCGTCCAGACCGGGCATCTTACTCATCTCAAAAACTTGGGTTTCCTTTCCTGGTCCGATAGGCAAAATATAGATAAACTCAGGATGGAGGGAAGGTTGCAGACACCCTTTCTGATAACTGCTGGTATACTTTATCTGCAGCTCACCGGCTCCATCACGGGAGACGGTGAACAGCTTGTTGATACCAGGCTTCACCTCCGCCTCATAAGGCAATACGTGATCCGCCTTGGCATTTTGAAAGGTAGTAAAATTGACGGTCAGCACATAAGTGCAAAAGGCCCTGTTATTACAGGTAAAAACCAGGTTGCCCTTGCTGTCCTGGGTATAACTGACATCCACCGCCCGCTGGGAAAATAAGGACAGATGCAGAAAGGTCAGGTTCATAAGGAGCAGACAGTTGCGTATCATCTTCTTTTTTCCTGAAGATAAGAAGTTTTACCTTCCGGCGTTGAGCCATTTCGTATAGCAGGCGGCAGCCTCATCTTCCATCAACGGTCCGAGCACGACCATTTCCCGCCCGCCACGATCAAATATATCCCTTGCCGGCATGCTCAATATATGCGCCGGATCGCAGGTGCCGGCAATCCTATGATAGGCGTCCTTACCCAGAGCATATACCACCGTCCCGATGCCACTCCAGAATATCGCCCCCGCACACATGGCACATGGTTCCGTGCTGGTATAAATGGTACAATCCTCTAAAAAGTGAGGCTCGACCCGGCTGCTTAACTTTTTGATAAGGTTGATCTCACAATGCGCTATCATATTTTCGTCAGTGATGACGGTGTTCTCGCCTTCCAGTAAAATGATATCATCTGGGCCTGTCATAATACATCCAAAAGGCAGATTGCCTTTGTCCATCGATCTTTTAGCCACCTCCAATGCCTTTCTTAAAAAATAAAGATGATCCGTCATAGCTCCGCTTTGGACACAAAGTACAGAGGCTAAGGGTGATAAGCAATGGAAAGGGAGTCAGTTGCCGTTTTTGGGGAGTGAACTGTCGTAGGATCCCCCTTTTATTGCCCCAGATAGGTTACATGAGCCGCAATGGCCACCCATCTCCCTTTCCTCTTTTCATATACATCCATATAGTTGGTACGTCCCGGTACGTCCTTTCCATTGTCCACTGCAACAAAGCTGGCTTCCGCCATGATCAGCGCAACATTATTTCCCAGCAACCTTACCTGTACCTTGTCGACCTTGGCGGACTTGATCTGCTGATCAGGGGACGCCGTCATGGTAAGGGCATCCTGCTTGGTTATCCTGGACCCATTGGGAGAGATCAGCAGAAAATCATCCGCAAAGATCCTGCTCATGGTAGCCGTGTCCTTGGTAGGATAAGAATGGATCCAATCCTCGTTGAGCTTTTCAAGCGTCTTTACATCGTTGGAAGAAGACTGGGCGATACCCGTCAGTGAGAGAGCGAGTGGTAAAAAGTAGATAAGGAGCTTCATTGATGTAGGTTTAATTTCAAGAATGTGTTGTTGTATATCATCCCTCCTTTATTTCGCCGAAGGATACCCCTTGTCGATCCAGTCCGTCTTGACATTATGCTCCAGGTTGAGCAACCTCGCTTTTGTAAACTTCATCTCATTCAAGCACCTGAATGCCGGCCGGATATTGGGACAATGGTTGAAAGGACAGCAGCCGCAATAGATCACGATCGCCGCGTCCTTTGGCAACTTGCTCAAATGCTGCCGGAACTTGTCCAGGTTACTGCTGTCCCTCGCCGGCCCCATGTCGATAGAGCCTTTGACGACAGCGCCGGGGCCAATACAAAAAATATACGGTTGTTCTGCTGACTTATTGTTGATAATCTTAGCCAGATCAGCCGGCAACAGTAATTGGGAGGACGTCCAGGGCTCCTCGTTATTAAACATACCTCGGCCAAACCCAACAGTAAAGAACATGACCAACCCAAGAATCACATAAACTTTATTTTTCATAAGTATACATCTTAAATGCCATTGTGAATGTAAGTAATTATAAAAAAAATTGCGCAATCAAATCATTGCACATTTATTTGCAATTAAATGATTGCATAATAATGGAAACCAGACGGGACGTATTCCAGGCAATTGCCGACCCCACACGCAGACAGATCATAGAAATGCTGGCGAAAAATTCGCTCCACCTCAACGCTATCGCAGACAACTTCAACGTCAGCCGCCAGGCTGTCTCCGTACACGTAAGGATCCTTACGGAATGCGGCCTGGTCATTATAAAAAAACAAGGCCGGGAAAGATACTGCGAAGTAAAACTTGACAAACTAAACGAGGTGGGCACCTGGATCGATCACTGCCGCCACTTCTGGACGGAAAAATTCAATTCTCTTGATAAATACCTCGATAAAGTACAGACAACAAAAAAATTAAAAAAATGAACACACAACACACCGACAAAAAAAGGGTCTTTATGCTTGTTCGTGAATTCGATGCCCCTCAAAAGCTCGTGTTTAACGCCTTTAGCAACGCCGAGGCGCTGAATGAATGGTGGGGTCCGGCCGAGAGTAAGAACAGTGTCGTCAGCCTCGATTTCAGACCCGGAGGTATTTTCCATTTTAAAATGGATTTCGACGGACACATATCATACGGCAGGTTCTTGTTTAGTAAGGTAGCCCCCTACGACCTTTTGGAGTTCACCAATGCATTCGCCGATGATCAAGGCAGGGTTGTCAAGGCCCCTTTTGACATCCCTCTCCCCCTGGAGATATTCTACCGGCTCATTTTCACCGGGCATAACGGCAAGACCACGATCACATTGACCGGAGAGCCCGTGAATGCAAGCCCCGAAGAAATAGAGAGTTTTTATTCTATCAATAGCAGCATGGAAGAGGGTTTCGGCGGGACATTTGATAAATTGGTTGCCTACCTCGCTACCCGCCCCCTTTTTGAGTGATTGCCGGTCCGGGCAAAACCGCTTATCTTGAACCTATCACTTAAATCATCTTCTATGAAGCGCAGCTCGTTCCTCAAGGCTACCCTGGCCGCCGTCTCGGGATTGACGGTTCCCTTTACCTTATTGGCCCATCGCATATCCGGGCGCGGGACGGACAAAGGCTTTTTTGTTGCTTCTGGTAAGGACCGTCACGACAAAGCCATATCTATTTTCGAAGGAGATATGTTCTATACCAAGGTATCTACCAATGACACCAACGGGAGCATGTACATACTCGAATCCACCCGTGATAAAAAAGGCGGTCCGCCCCTGCACTTCCATTACGAACAGGATGAATGGTGGTACGTAATGGAAGGAGAGTTCCAGATAAAGGTCGGCGACCAACTCTATAATGCCAGGCCGGGTGACAGCGTATTTGGTCCCCGGATGGTGCCGCATGCCTTTGCCAAAACTAATGACGGCCCTGCCAGAGTAATGATCATTTTCCAGCCGGCGGGCAAAATGGAAGAGAATTTCAAGGCCGTCAGTGAGGGTGTAACCAAAAATATGACGGAGCAACAGCGTAATGACTTCCGGAAAGCGCATGGCTTCGAAGTGGTAGGCCCCGCTCTCGGCAATCTAAAACAATGATCACCCCTTCAGCTCATTCCGCTGCAGATCGAAGAGGAACTGGAAAAAGTTGGTTTCTGTCGGGATACCCAGTTTTTTACGGACCCTGTAACGGCTGATCTCGACGCCGCGTACGGAAATGCTCATCAGCCGGGCGATCTCTTTACTCGATAAGTTCATCCGCAGGTACGCACAGAGCTTTAGTTCATGCGCCTTGAGGCTTGGGTATTTCTCTTTGAGGATGATCAGGAAGTTGCTGTGCACTTTATTGAAGTGTACCGAAAACTGCTCCCATTCCTTATTTAGCTCCTCCTCCTCGGAGAGACTGCGCAGCAGCTTCTTTACCTCAGACGGGGCCGCTTTGTCCATGCCTGCTTTTTCCAGATGCTGCAGATCGCTCTTTATCCGGGTGATGAACTCCTCTTTCTGTACCAGGTGCATAGCCGTCGTGGCCAGCTCGGAATTCTTGAACTCTATCTCCGACTCCAGCTTCTCGTTACGCAGTTTAACGACCTCTTTCTCTGATTTTTCCAG
This sequence comes from Chitinophagaceae bacterium, assembly GCA_017307755.1. GTDB lineage: Bacteria > Bacteroidota > Bacteroidia > Chitinophagales > Chitinophagaceae > Puia. The sequence continues at coordinate 271,809 of JAFKGQ010000007.1, forward strand.
CTCCAGTTGATGCAGGTATGCCTGCCGCTTCCGCTCTTCCAGGTGCTTGAGCCTTTCGGTCAGGAGCTTTTTATGATGTCTGCGGTAAAGATACCAGGCCAGGTAAATGCCTGATAACAGATAGACCGCATATGCCCAGGGGGTTTGATACCAGGGCGCCAGTACGGTAAAGCTATATGTATTGACGGCCGACTCGTTACCCAGGTTGTTCCTGGCCTTGACCCGGAAAGTGTATGCGCCTGCGGGGAGATTGGTATAGTCCTTTTCCGCCCGCTTGGACCATTCGGACCAGGCTTTATCAAAACCTTCCAAAAAATAGCTGTATTCGATGTTTGACTGTTGTTCGAATAAAGGAGATGCATATTCGATATGGAAAGAATTCCAGTGATGGCTGATGGAAGGCGTCTTTATCTTCCCCTGCACCGGGTCTTCATTGGCCTCCCCGAAATATCCGCCATACAAAAGACTGTCTGTTCCGCCAATGGCCTTCACCATCCGTATATACACGCTCAGCAGATGGTTGTTCTGTTTGTATTTTGCAAAGTTGATATGATAAAAGCCTTTTTCGCCCCCAAGAAAAATATTGTTGTCATTCACAGGATAGATATGTTCAAAACCGCTGAGCATCTTGCTCTTCAATTCCGGCAGATAAATGACGGAAGGCTTGAAGGTGGAAAAATCCACGACCCCGATGGTCTTCTCCTGGATAAACCAGATATTGCCGCTGGGGTCTTCTTTAAGGTACCGGACGCTTTGATCGCCGAATATCTCCCGGAAATAAACCGAAGGCTCAAACCTGTCCTTCCCGGGATTGTATTCATACACCCCCTTCTCCGTGGCGATGACGATCCGGCGCTTTACTTTATAAACATGGTTATTCAGGGAAGAAGGCAATCCGTCCTTGTCCGTATACAGCTTAAAGGCAGCGTCCGCCGCAGTGGACAACGGCAGCTTGTATACACCCCGGTAAGGATGGGATACCCATATAGTGTTGTTATTGTCCACCGCAACAAAACGGGCGGATTCCGAGAAGCCCGTGATATTTCCTTTATCCTCGAATACCTTCTCAGCGGCTGCAAAAAGCCGTACGCCATGGTAATTGCCTGCCACCAGTAAACTACCCTGTTGAATATCCTCCAGGGGTTGAAAGGTCCAAAAGCCGTCGCCCTTCATGACGGGCTCTATCTTATCCCCGCTGACCCGAAAAAAACCTTCCTCCTTACCCGCCAACAGGTGATCATTCACCTGGTAAAGCCCCCAGGTTTGCCCCTCGGCAATGACCGTGCATTTATCCGGTACATAACTGAGATCTTTTACGCCGGATAAGGGGAATTTATAAATACCGTTGGACAGACCCAGGTAAAGACTGTTATGATAAATGACGGCGGAGTAACCCGACCCGGAGTTCATAATGGCGGGATTGATATGTTTAATGGCATTGTTGAATGCAATAAAATCGATGCCGCTGTCCAGCCCCACCCATATGTTGTGGTTGCGGTCCATAAAAACGCTTCTTACATTGTTGTTCTGCAGCCCTTCCCGCTTGGAGAGGCTTTCCAACACCTGCCCCCGTTTGTTGATCAGGTAAAAACCATTAGCATAAGTGCCGACGATAAAGCACTCGTCATCCACCTTTATCGAACCCGAAAAGATCTGTAGGGGAAGGAATCCTTTCCCCGAAGGCATAAAGGGAATAAGCCGGTCGCCTGTCAATATAAATAAGCCATTTTGAGTGACCATCAAGGTGGAATCTTTACCGATGGTGGTGACGGATGTAATAGACATATCCTTCGGGAGGGCGCCCGGACCTATAAAAGGAGCCCATGCACCCTGTTTGAAAACCAACAGCCCCTTTGCAGCGTCCTGGGCGATCAGTTTTTCACCTGCCTGGCCCATAAAGATCCAGTTGGCGGAAGGATGGAATACCTCGACCTTATTATTGGTATACCGGAATATCTTACTGTCGCAGCGAAAAAAGATACTACCGTCATACGAAACGACGTTCCAGATGTCCGCAAACTTCCTGTCAGCCTCCGGCACCAGGTCCTTCAGCGAGGTATATGTCAGTTTTCCGGAATGATCCGGGGAAAAATAACCCATCTCATCCTGGGCCCCTGCATATATCCGATGGTCAGGTCCAAACTCAATGCTCCGTACAATGGTTTTATTTGGCAGGGGATAAAGCTTCCAATAGACACCGTCAAAGCTCAGTAACCCTTCATTGTTGGCAAAATAGACCCGCCCCTGGATGTCCTGCCGGATATCCCAGTTCTGGGCGCCTGCATTATAGATCTGTTTTTCATAACTGACAACCTCCCGAAGGCCAATGGTCCCCTGAGCCTGGGCTGTCAACACCCGGCAGCATACTGCCAGCAACAGCAAGACCCTATTTCTCATAAAACGAACAATTTGAGGTAGTGTTTTTTATAGATGTAGTCCAGATGTAGTCTAACAAGCTTAAAATTAAGGTTTTTTGATCTGGTAGTAGTAGGGATGTAGTCGAATAATTTTTAGTAAGATGTAGTCCTTCTACTTTTACGATACCCAATTCCCGACGGTAGACCCAGGCTAACGCCATACGGCATTATGGGGAAAATAGGGTCGCCGCCAACACATAAACTAAAACTTGCATATGAAAAGAACATTGACGCAGGTCCTTGTATCCTTCTTATTTTTATTATTAGGACTTCATCTATCCACAAAAGCCCAAAACAGGGTAATCACAGGTAAAGTAGCAAATGACAAGAACGAGCCCCTGGCGGGAGCATCCGTTGTTGTAAAGCACAGACCCTCGACAGGTACTACTACCTCCGAGAGCGGCTTATTTAGCCTTACCGTGTCTTCCACCGACGATTCATTGAGTGTAACAGCCATTGGCTTTGAAAGTCAAACAGTTGCTATTTCAAATGATCTTCAGATCAGACTTTCTCCCAACCGCCGGCAACTGGATGAGGTAGTTGTCATCGGTTATGGCACCCAAAAAAGGGCGGACCTGACCGCCCCAATTACCACAGTAAACACCGAGAACATGCTGAAGCGTACCACGGCTACCCCCATGGAGGCGCTCCAGGGTAGCGTTCCTGGGGTACAGGTAGTGAGTGCCGGCGCTCCGGGCAAATCGCCCGACGTCCGGATACGAGGTGTGGGGTCTTTTAATAATGAAAGCCCCTTGTATGTGGTTGACGGAATGTTCGTCAACGATATTGGTTTTCTTAATCCCAATGACATCGCTGAGATGTCTGTCCTTAAAGATGCATCGGGGGCGGCCATTTATGGTGTGCGTGCGGCCAATGGGGTCGTACTGATCACCACTAAAAAAGGAACCCTCAATATGAAAACCAGGGTTACCTACAATGGGTACGTCGGTTTTCAAACACCCACCCACCGGCTGAAAATGGCCAACGGGAAGGAATATCTCGCCTTTTCCCTGGGGCGGCAATCTGCGGGGGACAGCGGTACGGCCCTGCTTTCCTCTCAAAAATTCGGAGGCAGCGGTTTGAATCCCACCACGAGCACCGACTGGTATGATAAGTTACTGAGGAGCAGTGCATTAATAACCAATAATGGTATCGATCTGCAGGGAGGCAGTGATAAGGTCACCTACTCTGCCGGCATCAACTATACTTATCAGAATGGCATTATGGAGGCCCTGAACAACTTCAAGAGATATAATATCCACCTCCAGGTGGAGATAAAAGCGTATTCCTGGCTAAAAGTAGGTTTTACAACTCACCTCAATAACTCTACGACCTTTAACCCTACCAGTTCCGCCTTTTCGCAGGCATACACGGCTTCTCCTCTGTTCCCGGTGTATGACAGCAACAACGTCAACGCATCCCCCGTAAGATTTGCATCAGGTTCGGTAATTGGAAGGGGGGATGATGCCAACCCGGTAGCGACTGCCTATTATAATTACGACAGGGTGAAATCATTCCAGATATTACCTACCATCTATGCCGAAGCCGGTTTTTGGAATAATAAGATCACATTTCGTACCCAGCTGAGCCAGCTATATGGATCCCTGTCTGGAATTGTATATAGTCAACGGCGCAATCTGGGACCGGGCACAGATTTTACCCCTTCGCATTTAGATTCCAGACAGGAGCGTAACACCAACTACATTATAGATAATCTGCTTACTTACAGGGATGGAAAAGGCCCCCATCACTGGACCCTCTTATTGGGACAGTCCACCAGGGAAGAAAGGTGGAGGCAAACCAAGGTAGGAGCAGATGGCGTACCTAACATCGAAGAATCCTGGTATATAAGCCAGGGTACTACCACCCCCCCAACTGAGGATGGCTCACGCAACGCTAATATATCCTACTTCACACGCGGCACTTATGATTTTGACAATAAATACCTGCTTACCGCCACCTTCCGTGCGGACGGCAGCTCGAAATACCAAACCAAATGGGGCTATTTTCCCTCGGTAGGTCTGGGTTGGGTTGTCAGCAGGGAAGATTTTATGAAAGATCAAAAGATCTTCGACTTTTTAAAGCTGCGGGGAAGCTGGGGTAAACTGGGCAACGACGGAGTGACCCCCAATGCAGGTTATGCCATCGTCAACCAGGGGAATAATTACTCAGGCATATTTGGCAGCACGGCAGGAGGGAATGGTCAGTATGTTCCGGGCTATACCGTAAACAGATTTTTTACGACGCTGGCCTGGGAAGTGGTGACTGAATGGGATGGAGGCATCGACTTTGAAGTATTGAACAGGAGGTTAAAGGGATCTGTGGATTATTATAATCGCAAAACAAAAGGGACAGCATTAAATGCCCCCATACCATTTAGCTACGGAACAATTTATGGCAACTGGGCCGACATGGTGAACAGCGGTTTTGATGTGGTATTGAACTGGCGTGATAGGATTGGCAATTGGGGTTACCAGATCGGAGGCAATTTATCCACGGTGAAAAACAAGGTCACCAGTTTAGGCAACAATCCCAGGATCACCAGCGGTTTCCCGGAATGGACGGCTGAATTCCCCAATCGCAGTGTGGTTGGGCAGCCTATCAACTATTTTTATGGCTACCAGTTTATTGGCGTGTACCAGACACAGGAGGAAATTGATAAGGACCCTATGGCTTCCAAGTACAATTTAACGGCCACAACAAAAATAGTTCCGGGATTCCCTAAATATAAGGACCAGAACGGCAATGGCATCCTGGATGAAGGTGATCGTGTCAACATGGGAAGTTATATTCCAAAGTTCACGTACGGTTTCAACCTGGGGCTTGATTATAAAAATTTTGATCTCAGCATCGCTTTTCAGGGGGTCGCCGGAAATAAAATACTCAATCTGAACCGTGGAAAGCTTTATAAGGCTTCTACTTCTCTTAACCTTGATGAAAAATTTGCCAACAGCCTTTGGACCGGTCCCGGCTCCACCAACTCCTATCCTTCAGCTTATGCAATCGGACAAGGATGGTTTAAGGTGAGCAACTCGTTCTTTGTGGAAAGCGGCTCCTACCTGCGGATACAAAACATACAGCTGGGTTATAATTTTAATGTAGGTAAGACATCCCCCATTGGTTTGCGTGTGTTTGCCACCGCCGACAGACCGTTCATCTTTACCAAGTACAATGGTTTTACGCCTGAGATCAATGTAAATAACTCGTTCGGTTATTCGGTGTATGGCTATGATGCCAATGTCTATCCCATTTCAGCAACCTATAGCCTGGGTGTAAGAGCTACTTTTTAAATAAATATCGTTAAGAACATAAAAAATATTGAGTATGCAACAGTACATAAAAATAATAGCCTGGGTCCTCACCATTTCTATTTTGTCAGGCTGTTCCAGATTTTTAGACCGCCCGCAGGAAAACAAGGGGCAGCAAACCAAACTGGATTATACGAACCTATCGAATATGTACCAACCCGTGTCAGGGGTTTACAGAACCGCCGCCGGCGGCAGTTTTGCCAGGTGGATCATTGTTACCTTGACTACCATACGCAGTGATGATTCCTATCCGGGAAATGATGACGCCGGACAAGACGCCATCCACCATTTTCAGAATAATGTGTCGGTGAAGAGCTATTGGGGAGTCAATGATATGTGGGTCAACCTTTATGGAGTTGTGTTGGCAGCCAACAGTGCGCTGGCGGAGTTGGATCTATTTGCAAAGAACATACCGGCAAGTGATGCTGCCAATACACAGCTCCTTGCCCGGTATCGCGCCGAAGTGAAGTTTTTCAGAGCACTGGCCCATTTTTATATCAGCAGGCAATTTGGAGCCGTGCCGATACTTGGGCTGGAAAGCAACGATCCCGGCAATCTGGCCGGCGCAAAAAAGAGCAGCGTCGATAGCGTAAAAAAATATGTGATGGCTGAAATGGACACCTGCATCGCCAGCCTGGAAGATGCCCGGCCCAACCAGGCAACGCATGTCGGAGGAGTAACCAAGTACACCGCGCTGATGTTAAAAGCCAAAGCCGCGATGGACCTTGCAGGCAATTCTCCTGGCAGCCCATACTGGGACGTGGTGCTGGATTGCACCAACCAGATCATCAACAGCAATAAGTTTGTCTTATTTGAGGATTATTACAATTTGTGGAAAAAAAAGGGCAAGCTTTGTAATGAATCTATCCTGGAATTTCAATATTCGGATTTTGGGGCTCCGACAGGTGATATCGTAACCTCGGGCAACCCACCAGGAGAAATCTGGGGTAATTTCTTTCTCTTCCAGGGGCCGGCAAATACAAGGAACAACGTGATAACGGGCGCAGGTTGGATGCCCCCCGCAGATACAGTAGTTGGTTTCCTGAAAAAACGCGACGATTCTGTCCGGCTAAGAACAACTATACAATATTGTGGTATAAAAGGCGATCCCAACACCTATGCTGTTACGCCGGATGGCGATACCATTTCCGGCAATGGCATAGGGACAAAGTATTTCAACGGCAAGTCGTATTTCCCTCAAAAGGATATGACCCCGGGAAGGGTGGATTATTATGGCGCCAATAATAATGTACGTATGTTCCGCTATGCGGAAGTACTATTGATGAATGCCGAAGCAAAAATTCGTAAGGGGCAAAGCGGGGACGCTGAGATCAATGCGGTTCGCGACAGGGTACATCTTGCACCACTGACAGGCGCAACTTTGGATCAATTGCTGGATGAGCGTCATGCGGAGTTTATCTGTGAGTGGTGGGGCGAGCGTTTTAATGATCTGGTGAGAACCGATAGGGCGGCTACTGAGCTGAAATATCTGGGCTTTCAAAAAGGCACAAGCGAATACCTCCCCATTCCGCAGGCTCAGGAAGATGTGAATTCAAACCTTAAATAGTATATATAGCCCGGCGAAAAAATGATTTTTCGCCGGGCATCTTTAAAATCACATTATGCATACTTCTGTACGATGGATTGCGCTCGCATGCAGCGGGCTGACCTTCTCTTGCCTCACCATGAACAGCAACGCCCAAAACCGGACCGTTTTCTTTGACGATTTCACCGGCCAAAAACTGGACAGGAGCAAATGGAATGTGGAGATCACAGGCACTACCAACAACAACGAACAGCAGGCCTATGTGGATTCAGCAGCCACCATTTATATAGATCATGGCGTTCTCGTCATACAACCGAGATTTTCTCCGGGCTATAAGACACCGGAAGGAAAAACATTCGACTTTATTTCGGGCAGGATAAATACCCGCAAAAAATTCGAGTTCACCCATGGGCAGGCTTCAGCCCGGGTCCGCCTGACGGCAGGCGCCGGCCTCTGGCCCGCCTGGTGGCTACTGGGAAATGGCGACTGGCCGGATGCGGGTGAGATAGATATAATGGAATACATAGGCGAAAGTGACTGGGCGAGCGCAGCCGTACACGGTCCCGGCTATAGCGGGGAAACCCCTTTTGTCAACCGTCTCTATTTCCCCGGCAACAACAACGTTACCCATTGGCACGTATATGCCGTGGATTGGACGCCGGATAGCCTCGTATTCAAATACGACGGAGTCCCCATGTTCAGAGTGACACGCGCCATGGTCGAACACTACGGGAAATGGGCCTATGACAACCCAGAATTCCTCGTTCTGAATTTCGCATTGGGAGGAGGATACCCAGTCAAGATTAATGGCGTAAAATCCCCTTATTTCGGTCTACCGGCTTCCACTGTAGAAGCCATCAAAAAGGGGCAATGCAAGCTCCTGGTGGACTGGGTGAAGGTGGAGAAAATTCCTTAATTTCACAGACAAACCTGTGAAATGAACTACCAGCAAATACCGCCACCGGAAGCGCTAAGAACCTTCATCCGGTACTTCTTCATACTGGAAACAGACGATATCAAGGATCAGATCTATACATTCAGGACCGTTGCCGACGGTGGCCCGGGACTGCTGTTCCAACCCGAAGACAGAGGTTCCTATTACCAGAACTATAAGCAATTACCCGGACTGTTTTTATACGGTCAGGTTACTACCAACGTAGAAACCAGTCTGAAAGGCAAGTTCAGCACCATCGGCATCGTCTTCTACCCCCATGTGCTAAAGACCATTTTTGGCATCGACGCGGGTGAGCTCACCGACACCTGTATGGACGTGGATCAGATGGCCCGGCAACAAGGCTTTTATTTAAACGAAATGCTGGGAGAGTGCAGGTCCAGCAGCGAAAAAATCGAGATACTCTCCTCTTATCTGCTATTCCTGGCAAAAAGGAATAATACCCTGACAGATACAAAGATGGAATACGCCTTATCCCGGATACTCCAGTCAAAAGGGAACATTTCCTTAAAAGAGTTGAATGACCAGCTCTGTCTGTCTGAAAGAAGCGTCGAACGTAAGTTTAAACAATATGTAGGCCTCTCGCCAAAAATGTTCGCCCGGATCTGCCGCTTTCAGGCATCGTTGGATCAGATAAGGAACAACAAGTATTCCAAACTTTCCGATATCGCCTATGAAAATGAATATGCCGATCAGTCGCACCTGATACGCGCCTTTAAGGAGTTTGCCGGTGTCTCACCCAAACAAGCGATGTCCATTATGGAGAATATTGCCGGTCTTACAATACAGGATAGTACGGTAGCAAGCTCCTCGTTCTTATATGTTTGACCGCTCCTCCCCTTCTTCGAATCACTTTCCATGCTGCCCCGGCTGGTAACTTCCTCCCTGGACCCTGAATGCAATATTGATCCGGTTATACGTATTGACGGTAGTCACCGCCATGGTCAGATCGATCAATTCCTCGTCCGAAAACTGCTCCCTCGCATCCGTATACACGTTATCCGGCACCTCACGGCCGGGGAGACTGGTGACCGCCTCGGCCCAGGCAAGCGCAGCCCTTTCTCTCTTCGTGTACAGGGCTGTTTCGCGCCATGCATCCAGCAGATACACCCGCTGCTCGGTTTCTCCTCCGGCCCGCAGATCCTTCGCATGCATATCGACACAATATGCGCAGCCATTGATCTGGGATGCCCTGAGATAAAGCAGGTCCAACAGTCTTTTTTCAACGGGGGAATTCGCAAGATAGCCGCTCATCGCATACATCGCCTTCATAGCTCCCTGACTTTTCTCGTAAAAATTCATTCTCTGTTCCATTTTGTTTTTTTGTTTAATTGTTATTTTGTACTATAACAATGACCGGGATGACCCGAATTGGACAAAATGGACAAACTTTTTTTAGGAAAGATTATCTATCATCTTCTGAATGCCTGTTCTTTCTGTTTCCGTCTTGGCTAAGGAATAAGCTTTTTGAAAATTGAGGGCGGCTTTTTTATTATCAAACCCCTTATAGAGCTCGCCCAGAAGAAGGTAGTAAAAGTGATTGTTCTCAAGTTTCAGTTTTTCCGCCTCTACCAGGGCCTCCTGTCGCCCGTTGGCCTTGTATAAGGCAAAAGTCCTGTTCAACGCCACACTGGGCGAATAATTCACCATCAGCAGCTGGTTATAAAGGCTCAGGATATTCTCCCATTTCTCCCTGGTGTCCGCTTTGATACAATGCCAGTAGGCGATCCTTGCCTCCAGATGATAGGAACTGATCTCTTCTCCCTCGGCCGAAAGATATAAGAAGTGCTTTCCCTGATCTATCAATTCCTGGTCCCATAATGCTTCATCCTGCTGTTCATAAAGGACAAAACCGTCCTCGCTCGTCTCCCGGGCGCCAAATCTGGAAGCATGAAAACACATAAGGGCTATCAGCGCATTGGTTTTAGGAAGATGGGTCTTTTCATATCCTGCCAGCATGAGTCCCAGACGCAATGCTTCGATACAAAGCTCTTTCCGTAATATTTGATTTTGCGTTTTGGAATAATATCCTTCGCTAAAAAGGAGGTAAATGATATGCAGCACGTTGTCCAGCCGGCCGGCAATCTCATTTTCCGGGGGCAGCTGCATTTTTATCTTTTCTGTACGCAGTTTCTCCTTTGCTCTGAATAATCTTTTGTTGATTGTCTCTTTATTGGACAAAAAAGCCTCCGCGATCTCATCGATACCAAAGCCGCAAAGAATACGCAGGGCCAGCCCTATCTGTGCCTCACTGGCAATGGCCGGGTTACAGACGGCAAAAAGCATTTGCAACTGGCTGTCCCTGATGTTCTGTTGCGAAAAGTCCGGCTCTTCGATCTCCTGGCTTTTCTCCTGACGGGCCACCAGTTCGGGAATGACCTTTTTTTCAAGTATCTTATTTCTTCTGAAATAATAAAGCGTCTTCTGTCTGGCTACGGCATAGAGCCACGCTGTGGGATTAGGCGGCATCCCTTTGACACCCCAGGTTTCTGTGGCCTGTAGAAATGTTTCGCTGACGACGTCTTCGGCTATTTCAATATGCTCCAACCCAAAAAGGCTGCTGATAACAGCAACCATCTTGGAAAATTCCTGCTGGAATAACCGCTTTAAAAATTCTTTTTCCATATTATCCTATGATAGGACGGATCTCCACGGTGCCGTTGCTATCCAGTGCGGGACAGCCATGAGCCAGGGTGGTAGCTTCCTCAAGGCTATCGGCCTTGACAACGATAAAACTGCCCAGCATCTCCCTGATCTCGACAAAAGGACCGTCCGTGATAACACCACCCGGCTTAAGAACCTTGCCTTCCAGGGCAAGCCGGTTGCCATTGCTGGCCATTCTTCCCTGAGCGGCAATGCCGCCCGCCCAATCCTGCCATTTCTTGGCCAGGGCCTGGAACTCGGCAGGAGGAATTTTGCTGGGATCGATGTTGGACTGGGGAAATCGGAATAATAGCATGAATTCTTTCATCTTGTTTTCTTTAAATTTGAAGAAGAGCGTTTGTTTACACTCCTATAATGACCGGGATCAAAAGAATTGGACAGCTTGGGAGGGAATTTTCTTCAAATTTACTTAATACACTGATTATTAACCAACTGATCATTTAATATTTTTCTCCTGAACCCCGGTCATACTGATCCTCCCATCCTCCCCTATTTTCCCCGTCATAAACCGGACGTATTTCCTTGTCGTGTTCTTTTTTGGACCGGATTCATCACAGATACAGCTTTTGATGGAATCCGCCGAATAAATGCTCCTGTCCTTTCTGATATAGATATACTCATCACAGGTGAAACAACAATCGGAGCCGCATCCACCTACGGATAAATGTTTCTCGCTGATCTTCTGACCACCCTTTGTAAATGTTGTCAGGACAGGCGTATATATTTCCGCCGGGGAAAGCCAGACAAGCTGGATATTCCCGGAGGTATCAGGCAACATCCCATAGGCCCAGGTTTCATCGGGATAACCCGAATTGATAAAGAGCGTGTCCTTATCCGTGATCTTCCGGAGCCCGGATGTCGACTGGATATCCAATGTCTTGATAGTCAATGGCAGGGAGAGAGGTTTAAATTTTTTTATAAATTTCCCGAATTGCATCTTTCTGGCAGCGTCCGGGGAAGTTTTTTTATTGCCGGAAGCAGTCTTCTTGTGGTGTTTATTATTTGAATTATCCTCCGTGCAACCGATGAGCAGCAAAAAACAAAAAAGGGTCAAAATTTTATTCATACGAACGTATATCAAATCCTATATAGAAAGTTGCTTAAGCACCTGCAAAGCCTTCTCACCATCAGCCTTATTCACAAATATATGATCATGATAGTAAGCAGCAATAACATTACAGCTGATGTTTTCCTTACTCAGGGCCGCCGAAAAAGCCGCTGTAAGACCGACGGCTTCCAATGAAGAATGGACGCTCAACGTGATCCATGAAGCAATAAAATCGTACTTGAGATGTAGTTCATCTGCAGTATGCCTGTTCAGGACGACAGTAACCCCTTCGGCCTCCCTGAACCAGCCGACCACATTATCCTTTAAGATATTAATATCCCCGGAAGGTAGGGTGCAAAAAACATATTCGCCCTCATTCAGATGAGGCTCCATATGCCGCAGCATCCTGTCCAAATCTTTTTCCCCACTCATGCCCGCTAATTTATATATTTATCATATGAAAAAACCATTCTTCTCTATTATCCTTTCATGCTGTGTACTGCTGGCCTGTAACTCCCGGCCATCTGCATCCCTGCCGATAGCCGGTACCTGGCGTCTGGTATCAGGCACCACCATCACACGGGGAGTCAGCTCAGTCACCGATTATACAAAGGACATCAGCATGATCAAGATCATCAACAACGATCACTTCGCCTTTTTAAAACACGATCTGAACAGCCCCAAAGATTCCTCCAATCATTTCGACGCCGGTGGCGGCAGCTATACCCTGTCAGGCGACCAATATACCGAACATCTCGATTATTATTCCGATCGTAACTGGGAAGGTAAAACATTCCAGTTTACCGTCAGCTTTAGCAACGATACCCTTATCCAACGGGGTATGGAAAAGCTTGAAAAAGAAGGCATCGATCGTGAGATCATCGAGCGCTATGTGCGGGCAGCAAAATAAGCAGTCTTCAATCCTTTATAAACGACAACCGCGCATTCGCATATACAGGTTTCTGCAGTTGTAGCTTCAGCCCCTTAAAACTTTCGTGCGGTCCTTTTGTCGCAAACATATTGACCAGCCAGGCCGGGATATTCCCTCCGGGGTCCACATGCAGGGTATATAAGATCTTCACCGTATGATGACCCGTAGGCGTAAGCACCCATTTCCCTTCCGACTTCCTGACACGCACGATGTCTTTCTTCTCAGGAACGAGGTCGGGCGCAGTTGGTCCATAAACAGTGACCACCTTTGTCTGCGGGTCCTGCACGGTTATAAGATGTGCAATAAAATCCCTGTTACTGGCCGGCCAGGGGATGCTCACTTCAGAATAATAATATAGTTCCGATGGAGAAACCTGCTTTAACAATACACAGGATTTTGTATTATACACCCACTCGGGAGCCGTCCTGATATCAAGCAGGACAGCCACCAATTGTGAAAGGGTGGCGCTCACCTCGCACTCTACTTTTATCGCTTTGAATTTGGAGTCAGGCAATGACTTCAGATATATTGCGACACCATCCTTATTGGACTTTAGCTTCCAATCCTCCTGTCCGGACACCCTGCCGACGGCGGCAGAAAGGACAAATGCTATGAGAAAGGCAATCTTTCTATTCATATTAAATAAATCCATACTTGATCGATATATCCGTGGCTATCTATATTTCCTGGCTGTCTAACTAAAATACGATTTTTTATCATTCATCAGTAGTTCGCTACACTGAGCAGCTTGGGAACATCCGTCACGATGATCTTCCTTCCCTTTGTTATAATGATACCCTCCTCTCTCAGCTCCGCCAGGGCTCTCAATACGTTTTCCCTTGCCGCGCCAACCAGACTGGCCAGGTCATCCCTCGACATGTTGATCTCCACCGGCATACCAGGCTGAAAATCCACCTTATACTTTTCTCTCAGGACGATTAATTGAATGGCCAGCCGCTCGCGAACGGGCCGGTGGGCAAACAGCGTTATGCTGTTGACAAGAACGGCAAATTCATGGCTCAGTGTTTTCAACAGCCGCCTGTTCAGAAGAGGGGACTTTCTCAATGTCTCTAAAAAATCCTCTTTGGGGATAAACCCTACTTTGCTTTCTTCCAGCGCAGCCGCAGAATCAGGGAACCGGTCTTCCTCCAGGATGGCATGATACCCTATCAGTTCTCCGGCATTGGCAACGTAAATGATCTGCTCCTTTCCTTCCTTATCTGTCTTGAATTTTTTAGCCATGCCTGTTATAATAAAGAAGATCCCCGTAGGGTACGCCCCTTCCCGGAAAATGATCTCCCCTTTGCTGTATATATGTACACTTTGGTGAGCAGTCAGCCAGGCCATGTCCTCTTCCGGCAACCCTGCCATGATGGACTGGCTCTTAAAATCCCATTTGTCTATCGGAAAAATATCTCTTATGCTCATGACTGCCTTAAAATTACATTTTAAAAGTGATATTGATCACTTTTTGAAGTAATGCGAATTACGCCGCCGGCTTTACGAAGACCATAACTTTGCGGATTTAATACCATGAGCAGCCAACCTCAATTTCTGCAATTATGTTATCAGCAGCCTCTGCCTCTCTGAGCCCTGACCACTGGTTCTCGACGGATGAACAGTTCAATTTTTTATATCCCGGACCTATTCGACTACTCGCCGCTAAGCACTGGACACCTTTGCATATAACACAACGCGTTGTGCGATATCTTACCCCTACAGATAATGCCAGGGTATTGGACATTGGCAGCGGCGTTGGAAAATTCTGTCTGGCGGCGGCCTGGAGCATGCCTTCCGCCTTTTTCACCGGCGTCGAGCAACGCAAAGGTTTGGTATCACACGCTTATACCGCACAAGCAATACTCAAGCTGAAAAATGTGGAGTTCATACACGGTAACTTTACCCGGCTCGACTTTGACCAGTACGACCATTTTTACTTCTACAATTCGTTTTACGAAAACCTCGTCGATACGGAGAAGATCGATGATAATATAGCCTATTCGCCCGAACTATACGATTACTACAACCGGTATTTATATAAACGTCTGGATGAAAGACCCGCGGGAACAAGACTGGTTACCTATCACAGTCTGGAGTCAGAGATCCCGCCGTCCTATCATTTGGTGGAGGCACAGGTAAACGATCTCTTAAAATTCTGGATAAAATCATGAGTGCAGGAGATATGTTCAAGCCCAAACTACTGGAAATAGCGGGCAACTACAGCCGGCCGCAATTCCTCAAAGACCTGATGGCCGGCACGATCGTAGGCATCGTCGCGCTGCCTCTGGCGATCGCGTTTGCCATAGCGTCAGGGGTTTCTCCTGAGAAAGGGTTATTTACCGCCATCATCGCCGGATTTATCATTTCCGCCCTGGGCGGCAGCCGGGTACAGATCGGCGGACCTACAGGCGCATTTATAGTAATTGTCTATGGCATCGTACAACATTATGGTGTAAATGGACTTATTATCGCAACCTTTCTTGCCGGCGTCCTGCTGATCATCCTTGGATTTGCCCGGTTAGGATCAGTCATCAAATATATCCCCTACCCTCTTATTGTAGGTTTTACCAGCGGCATCGCCCTGATCATCTTCTCATCGCAGATAAAAGACCTTCTGGGTCTTACCATGGGTGCAGTGCCGGCTGATTTTATGGGTAAGTGGAAAAGCTATGCCGCACATATTGCTTCGGTAAATGGGTATGCCATGTTACTTTCTTTTGCGACGATTGCGATCATCGTCCTTTGGCCAAAAGTAACACATAAGATCCCGGGGTCGTTGATGGCCATCCTCCTGACAACGATCGCTGCAATAGGTCTGCACCTACCGGTGGAAACCATCGGCAGCCGGTTTGGCTCCATCCCGTCTTCCTTTCCGTCTCCCGCCGTGCCGCGGTTGGACCCTGAGACGATAAAACAGCTGCTCCGACCGGCTTTCGCCATCGCATTGCTGGGGGGCATCGAGTCTCTTCTGTCTGCAGTAGTGGCCGATGGTATGATCGGCGGGAACCACCGGTCAAACATGGAACTGGTGGCGCAAGGGACGGCCAATGTCTTTTCGGCTGTTTTTGGCGGCATTCCGGCCACCGGGGCCATTGCACGCACCGCCACCAATATAAAGAATGGTGGACGGACACCCGTCGCCGGCATAACACATGCGCTTGTGTTGCTATTGATTATGCTTATCGTAGGCAAATGGGCCATTTTCATCCCTATGGCTACCCTGGCCGGGATATTGATAGTAGTGGCCTACAACATGAGTGAATGGGAAAATTTTATTTCGGTGCTCAAAGGCTCGCGTAGCGATGCCGCGGTCCTGCTTACCACCTTTTTCCTTACTGTACTGGCGGACCTTACCATCGCTATCGAGATCGGGATGGTCCTGGCCGTTTTCCTGTTCATGCGTAAGATGATCCAGTTCAGCGATACAGGCACCCTGACAAAGATGGATGATACGGACGATAAAGAACCAATAGCCAATTACACATTGCCAAAAAGCGTCGAAGTTTTTGAGATCACAGGCCCCCTCTTCTTTGGCGCCGCTTATAAATTCAAGGATGCTATCAGGTTTATTGAAAAAGGTCCAAGGGTGGTCGTCATACGCATGCGAAAAGTGCCCATCATCGACGCCACGGGCATCAAGACGCTCAAGGAAGTCCATAAGGATTTCAAACGCCGTGGAGTCAAGCTTATTTTGTCGGAAGTACATAGCCCGCAGGTGCTAAAAGAGCTGAAGGATACCCGGCTCCTGTTCGCCATCGGCAAGGCCAATGTGACGGGAAGTTTCGAAGCTTCATTAAAAAGATGTAAGGAGGTTCTATGAAAAATAAACCCAAAGAAAACACCGGTCGGGGGGTCGAGCTGACACTGCAAATCCTGGAAGATCTCAGAAGCAGGGGATTCCGGTATGTCCGTGTGGACGCATTTACCCATGATAACCGCCCGGATTATATGGAGCCTCATTATTTCGTGCTGGAGCCCATCATCGATATACCGGACGACATCAACAAAAAAGGGATTTACGAACCCGTTAACAGCAAACTCCTGGCCGAGTGGGCCAGCCTGCCACATGAAGGAGTTAAAGTATATGTATCAATGAAGTGACCGGTGTTGCCCGCATTTCATCCTTTAAAAAGTACGCCCCATCCCCCGGGAAACCCATTTCAACCGTTGGGTCAGCGACAGCGTCCGGTCTTGTTTATATCTTTATTTTGCAGAAAACACCATCATGCGGATAAAACATATATTGCTGGCACCTTTCTTCGTTGTGTCCATCTCCTGTCATAAAGGATCGACCCCAAAACCCAATCCACCTTCGGGCGGCAGCACGATAAGGCTAAAGGATATAAACTGGCCCCATCTGCCTTCTCCGTTCTATCATTTTGAATACAATGACTCAGGCTATATCACGCTTGCCAGTTTCTCCTCGGGACTGGGTATCTATGATGTCACCTACGCCGGTGAAAAGATCCTAAAAATGGAGGACAAGACACTGCCGAATCATGACATCCTTCAATATGAATACGCTGGTGATGAGCTTGTTAGTATAAAGATCATCAATAAGAATGGGGTTAATTACAGGAGAGCCTTTTTTAGCTATACACCTTCCCACCAATTGCAAACGCTTGACTGGGAAGTAAAGGATGGTAATGTTGGTTTTGCCCAGGAACAAACGATGCAGTTTAGCTATTACCCCGACGGCAATTTAAAAGAGCTTGCCAATCATCGTTATGCGGTGGGTTCGCAGATCGAGTCGCGATATACGGACAGGTTTGAGAATTACGACAACAAGGTGAATGTGGATGCTTTTTCGTTGCTGCATCAGGATCAAAACCATCACCTTTACCTGGTGCCCGGGATAAAGATACAGTTGAATAACCCCCGCCGGAACGTCCGTACGGGCGATGGCGTCACTTATGAAATAGATTATTCTTACACTTACGACGCGTCCGGCAGACCATTGGCAAGAACAGGCGATCTGCTGTGGACCTCAGGCGACGACAGCGGGAAGCATTTTCAGGTTCAGACTACCTTTTCGTATTACGATTAAAATGGGCAAAATATCATTAAATTTAGAGGCAAACAAAAGGAATGATTGCCCGTTTAAAATATTCATTTTTTCAAACAAAGTATATCTTTTACTTCCTCTATGTCCTCTCTTATATAGGGTTCCTCGCACTTGACAAACGCTGGAATTCCAGGAACAACGATTGGGAGTCCTACCTCCCTACCTTTATTACCCACCTCTCCCTGATGCTCTTCCTCGTCTGCACAAATGCCTTTATCCTGATCCCCCGTCTGTATAACAAAAAAAGGATCGTCCTGTACATAGCAAGCCTTCTTCTTGTCATAACCATATATACTTTTCTAAAAAGCATATATGACAGACACAACGCAATTGTACTTTTTAATGCAAAGAATGATCCCTGGGACATATATTTTTGGAACAGCTTTGTTTACGCCATATGGTTTGTCGTTGTCTCATCGATGTTGTACATCAGTCAGAACTGGTATGACCATCAGCAACAGGTAAAAAATATCCGGATCAGTCAATTACAATCCGAGCTGAAATATCTGCGGGCGCAGATAAACCCGCATTTTTTATTCAATGGGCTGAACACCGTGTATGGTTTTATCGACATCCGCAACCAACGGGCCAGGGAGGTATTGTTGCAATTTTCAGATCTGCTCCGGTACAATTTATACGAGGCCGATGTCGACCTGGTATATCTGGGAAAGGAGGCCGATTATCTCGAAAATTATGTCGCCCTTCAAAAAGCGAGGAGCAGCCCGAACCTGCAGGTCACATTACGCCTGGAGATAGAGGATAGGCACAGTAAGATCGCGCCATTACTGTTTATCCCTTTTGTTGAAAATGCGTTTAAATTCAGCAGCCATGAAGAGAACAGGGAGAATGAGATAGTGATAAGCCTGGCTCAAAAAGGTAATAAGATCACATTTGAATGCCGGAATTCCTATGAGAAAGAAGATCGTTTGGAAGGGGGCATCGGGTTAAACAACGTAAAAAGAAGATTGGAGCTTTTATATAAAGACCGCTATGATCTTGATATAAAAGGTGATGAGGACAATACCTGGCATATCAAATTAACACTCGCTATATGAACAAAATGCGATGTATCATTGTGGATGACGAGCCCGTGGCCCGAAAGATCCTGGAAGAGTTCATCCGGCAGACAGGGTTCCTCGAATGCGTCGGACAATTTGAGAATACCATAAAAACCGGGGATTTTCTAAAGGACAATACTGCGGATATTATGTTCCTCGATATCGAAATGCCCAGATCCAACGGGCTTCAGTATCTAAAGAAAGCCGTCGCGGGGCCGCTGGTGATCCTAACAACGGCATATCCGGAATATGCGCTGGAAGGGTATGAACTGGATATCATCGATTATCTCCTAAAACCCATCGCCTTTAAAAGATTTTTAAAAGCTGTTGAAAAGGCCAGGGAATATGCCCGGTTAAAGGCAGCAAATGCCCCATCATCCCCCGCATATTTGTTCGTACGCAGCGAAAAAAGGATCGAAAAGGTGGAGCTGCAGGATATCCTATACATCGAAAGCGCGGGTAATTATGTTTTTATATACACCGGAACTAAAAAGATCATGGCTTATCTGACATTAAAAGGTATAGAATCCCAATTGCCCCCGGCGGATTTTGTAAAAGTCCATCAATCTTTTCTGGTTTGTTTTTCAAAAATAGACGCAATAGAAGGGAATACTATAAAAATGAAAGGGAAAACGGTTCCGATAAGCCGGAATTACAGAGATGCGGTAATGGAATTGGTTTCACAGCGCTTGTTAAAAAGATAGCGCTTTACATCCCATTGGCATCCGTCACCAATACTTCGCTCATATAGTCGAAAAAAGGGCGCATGGCTTTAAAAGTAAGACTTGCTTCTTTTAAAAAGTCCTTGCTCAAAACCTCCTTATCCGAAAACCGTCTTATAAGCAGGAACTGTTTATGACGCAATAGGTCGATGGCCTCATGCCCCGCCTCGTACCCCTGGGGCGCTTTTTTTAATTGTTCGCCCTGCAACGTTCCAAACATAGACGCAAACGACTTGCTTTTCAATATCTTCCTGAGAGGAGCAGCGTCAAAAGCAATATCGTCCCTGATCCTCTTGAGATCTGCCGGCACAGGCCCCCAAAAACCTCCGGCAATAAAGCTGTTGCCCTCCTCTATCTGGAAATAGTACCCTCCTCTGCGATATTTGGTTGCCCGTTTAAAACTCCCGCTCCAATAGGTTTTGTACGGTGTCTTATCGTTGGAAAACCGGGTATCCCTGTAGATCCGGAAAAGGCTCTTTTTCCCCGAAGGGGTTTCTATCATATCATGGATGTTGAGATTCTTCAGCAGCTCGCCGGCAAAACTTTCCATGGACAACAATTCCTTTTGATATTCAGCTTTATGGGCGTTGAACCACTCCCGGTGATTATTTTTCTTTAGTTTGCTCAAAAAGTCAAAGTTGGATGACTGGATGCGCATTTCACCTTTTTGCATAGTCTCGCAATTTAGAATATCTTTCCAAATATTCAGTAACTTACATAAGGATCCGTCCGGATCATCTTCCCGGACCCCAGGAGGTATTAAATGAAACGCAGGATCGCATTCTCCTCCCTATGTTTTTTCCTGCCGCTGCTGCTGGTAGCACAGACCGTAGTTTCCATAAAGATCAATGGCACCATCAACCCTGTAATATCGGATTATATCCATCGCGGTATTGAAAAAGCGCGTAACGAGCAGGCCGAATGTCTGTTGATTGAATTGAATACACCGGGCGGGCTGTTGAAGTCCTCCCGCATTATTGTGGGCGATCTGCTGGAAAGCCCCATACCCGTGATCGTCTTTGTGTCTCCCGCAGGGGCGCAGGCCGGTTCGGCGGGCGTCTTTATCACGCTTTCTGCTCATATAGCCGCGATGGCTCCCGGGACCAACCTGGGCGCTGCTCATCCCGTAGGAATCCAGCAGCAGCCGGATTCTATTATGAACGGGAAAATAACCAATGATGCGGCGGCCTTTATACGGTCGATCGCTGAAAAGCGGCGCCGGAATATACAATGGGCTGAAACAGCCGTCCGCAACAGCGTCTCTGTTTCCGAGAACGAAGCGCTGGCAAATAAGATCATCGATCTTATAGCCGGCAATACGACAGATCTGTTGGAAAAGATAAATGGCAGATCTATTGAATTGACCAGCGGTTCCAGGATACTGCATACCAGGGGAGCACATATCAATTTTCTGGAAATGGGTTTTGTGGAAAAGATATTGAATTTTCTGTGTGATCCGACAGTCGCCTATATCCTGATGATGCTGGGTATGTATGGTCTTCTGTTTGAACTATATAACCCTGGTTCGATCTTCCCGGGGATCGTAGGTGTTATCTCTTTGGTCCTTGCCTTTTATTCATTTCATATGCTGCCGGTGAATTATGCCGGTCTTTCATTGATCATTTTTGGCGTGGTCCTTTTCCTGCTTGAGATAAAAATAGTAAGCCATGGATTGCTGGCCATCGGTGGCGCCATTTCGTTGATGATAGGTTCGTTAATGCTGATCCGCACTAGCTCCACGCTTGAATTCGCGCATATATCCCGGACGGCTATTTTTACCTCTGTCGGCCTAACCATACTTTTTTTCCTGGGTATCATCGGCATGGGGTTAAGGGCCCAACGGCTCAGACCCGTTACGGGCGTCGAAGGGATCATCGGCGAGAAAGGCATATCGCTTGAGCCTCTTAGTCCGACAGGCACCGTACAGGTACACGGTGAGATCTGGAAGGCCATAGCGGTGGAAAATAACATCAGCAAGGGCGACAAAATAGAGGTAGTAGGACTGGACAATCTGACATTACGCGTCAAATCAATCACCAGTTAATATAATTTTATGGAACAGGTTCCCGTCATAAGTATCGTCATCATCATTTTTGGATTGATAATCCTGGGCAAAGCTATCCGCGTATTGCGTGAATACGAAAGAGGGGTGGTTTTCCGGCTGGGGCGTTTAATGTCGGTCAGAGGGCCAGGCATCATCTTTCTTATTCCCATCATAGACAAGATGGTAAAAGTAAGCTTACGCACCGTGGTAATGGATGTGCCGCCGCAGGACGTGATCACTCAGGACAATGTCTCTATTAAGGTCAATGCCGTCGTCTACTTTCGCGTAATACAGCCGCAAAAGTCCATTGTGGAAGTGGAAAATTATCTCACCGCCACCTCGCAGCTTTCCCAGACCACCCTTCGTAGTGTGCTGGGACAGTCTGATCTCGACGATCTGCTCTCTCAACGTGAAAAGATCAATCAAAAATTACAACAGATCATCGATGCGCATACCGAACCCTGGGGAATAAAAGTTTCCAATGTGGAAGTAAAACAGATCGATCTGCCACAGGAAATGCAACGGGCAATGGCCAAACAGGCGGAGGCAGAGCGCGAACGCCGCTCGAAAGTCATCGCGGCGGAAGGCGAGTTCCAGGCATCTCAACGTCTGGCCGATGCCGCAAGTATACTCAGTGAGCAACCCAGCGCCCTTACCCTGCGATACCTGCAAACACTTCGTGAGATCGCGACAGAAAAGAACTCCACTACCATCTTCCCCGTACCTATCGATCTGTTAAAGCCATTTTTGGACAGCCGCAAGGAATAAAGCCGCTTCAATCATTATCTTTTACAACGGCGGGCTTAAAAAAAGCCGCCCTCACCGGCGCTGGTACTACCGCGTTCTCCCCTTTCACCGCCTTCCACAGCATCGCATTCATGATCTCATCCGGCTGCGCATCCTCCCGGGAGAAATCCAGCCCCCTGGCCATCGCTGCCAGTTTCCCTCGCTGCGGGTTTACCTCATTGAGATCGATATTCTCCTGTAAAGCTCCAAAGGGAGCGGCATCGGCATCCGCCGTAAAGCTTCGCCACATCGGTGTAGCGGCGGCATCGTACTGGCTCATTGGCTCCATACCCAGGATGAGCTCCATCGTGTGCAGCATAGAGGCGGTCGTATAAGGCGTATGATCCACAAAATGACGTTTGACATATCCACCGCAGATATAGGCAGGCGAACGGTGCGCATCGACATGATCAGGACCATTCTGCGCATCATCTTCCAAAATAAATACTACGCTTTCCTTCCAGATAGGACTCCTGGAAAGATGTTCGACAAACATTCCCACGGCCAGGTCATTATCCGCGACATGCGCAAAAGGCGTAGGCCGTCCGGGCGACGTACCTTCCGTATGATCGTTGCCAAACCTCACCGTCTGGAACTGTGGCACCGCCCCTATCGCCACCAGTGAATCGAACTCCTGCATCCACTTATAGGCCCTGGACGTATCAAAGATATGCTGATCCATATTCAGGAAATAAGGACAAAAATGCCCAGCCAGCGAAGGGATAGCCGGCTTGTCCCCCTTATTGATAAACTCTCCATAGGTCCGGTAGCTAACCCCCGCCCTGGCAGCCTGATCCCAGATGTATGCTTTGTTGAGGGCAGTGGGAGAGGCCATATTCCCGCCTCGGTGGCCATAGCTGCTTGGCCAGATCTTTTCCATATAATCCGTGGCATAGGCCCCCATGCTCCACTGGTGACCGTCGGCGCTGACCTCACCGTCGACATAAAAATTGTCCAGCAGCACAAACTCACGCGCAAGCGCATGTTGATTGGGGGTGATCTTCTCGCCAAACAGCACCAGGCTCGTATCTCCATTACCCTGTGGCATATCCCCCAGCACCTGATCATACGTACGGTTCTCTTTAATAATATAAAAGACATGCTTGATAGGCGAAGGTTTCCCTACCCTGGAAGGGATGGGATTATTGGTTTCGCCGCCTTCGTCGACCGCCAGCTCGGTTTCTTTTTTATACGGAGTATTCCTGTATACCGCCTGGGTGTAGATCTTTAGTTGTCCCTCCGATGGCGCAGGGATCATGCTCAACGTCCCCATCAGCAGACCGCCGCCGATGTACTGTTCTCGGACACGGGTATTACGAACAGAATCCCCCTGGTGCAGGAATACCCGCTGACGTACATCCACCGGGTTAGGTCCGTGGGGATTGGGCAAAGAAGAAAATCCTTTTCCATTGGCGACAAACAATTTTTTGCCAATCACCCGCACACAGGTGGGATACCAGCCCGTGGGGATAAACCCCAGCGAAACGCTGGCGCCGGGCTGGCGGACATCAAATACAGCCACACAGTTGTTGTCCGCATTGGCGACATACAGCGTTTTCTCGTCGGCGCTCAGCGCAACGCCATTGGTGGTGCTGCCGGCACGGGAGTCCGGGTAGAGCGCAGCATTCAACGTCTCCAGAACCATACGCTTTCTGACGTCGATCACCGATACGCTGTTATCGCTGGCATTGGCTACAAAAAGCCACCGGCCATTACCTGAAAGACAAAGATCATTGGGATGATCCCCCACCGTCACGCTGTCGGTAAATTGGTTCGCCACCGTATTAAAGACCATGATCTTTTTATTCCCCCAGCTGCTGACATATAGTTCTTTTTTATCAGGAGAAAGTAAACAGGTATATCCTTCACTACCCAGCGGCAGCCGGTGGAGGACAGATTTGCTCCGCAGACTGATCACATAAAGACTATTGTCCTCTTTCGTAACGACATACAACAGCTGCTGCCGGTCGTCCAGGGCAATACCCGTCGGGGATACTTTATTCGGCTGCCGGTCGCCCAGCCGGATAGTGTCCACACTGATAAGCTTATTATTCCTGATAGCATAGTTGACGATCCAGTTATCATTGCCGCCGGAAACAAAAAGGGACTTTTCATCGTCCGTAAAGACAAGACCACCCCAGGCCGTACCAATGACAACACTGTCCAGTTGGACCCCGGCCCTCGTGTCCATCAATTGGATAGACTGAATGCTTTGGCCGTTGTTGGTGACGGCGGCATATTTACCGCTGCGGCTGACGGCAATGTTCAGCGGCAGGTCACCCAGCGGCAGGCTCGTACCTACAGGGGTTAAACACCAGCCATTGGGTAGCTGCACACGACGCAATTCCAGCGTTGGGAGGTCTATAAGCACGGACTGGGCCCGGGCCGTAAATAACAGACCACAGGACAATATCCCTATCAGGACAGATCGCATAAAAATAAAATTGAATAAAAGCAAATCTACCCACCAGGTGGCGGAAAACAGGATCCCTTGCATTAAGACTGTATTAAAACAATCTGGAGAATATTTGTGTATTTTTAGAAAAAAAATGGTTTTACCCATCGGTGACGATAATAGAGATAGAAAAACGACGCCTGTCGTAAACTATCTTCTGATAGCGCTTAACATTTTCGTCTTTATTTATTGGCAAAACTGGGGGCATAACGACCAATTTACGTATTCCTATTCCACTGTCCCCGGCGAGATTCTGACGGGAAAGGATATTGTCACCCGTACGGGTTTAGGGGTAACACCTATCCCGGTCTACCTCACTTTATTCACCTCCATGTTTATGCACGGAGGGTTGCTGCACCTGGGGGGAAATATGCTATTCCTATACGTTTTTGGCGATAATGTGGAAGATGCGATGGGACATATAAAATATCTTATATTTTATTTGCTGTGTGGTTTGCTGGCAGGGTTAAGCCACGTGTTCGTCACGTTCTTTCTGGGGCAAAATCTGCTGATCCCCAGTTTAGGGGCCTCCGGCGCTATTTCCGCTGTGCTGGCTGCCTATGTGTTGTTATTCCCCGGCAAGCGTGTTCATTTATGGATATTCCTGTTTATCGTTCCGGTGCCCGCATTTATAGCCGTGGGGGTATGGTTTGCGTTCCAGGTAATAAATGGATTGGGAATGCTGGGCAGAGCAGATGCCGGCGGGGTCGCTTATGCCGCTCACATAGGTGGTTTTATATTCGGGCTATTATTGACCGGCATATTCGCAAAAGACTATTTATCCCGGCGAAGAACTTATAAAAGAAGATGATCTGATACCCTACCCTATTCAGCAATAGTAGCGTTCCATTTATCAACCCATTTTATAGTTTCTATATCACCATTGGCGTCAAAAACCAACGGAGCGCCCCAATATTGGTAATCATGCCCTTTTATATTGTCATTGGCAGAACCCCAAAGATCACCCATCCAGATATATTGAAGACCCGCTGATGTTTTTAGCGGCATCACAAAGGTCTGTTGTGCCGGAATGATGGGTAATGCATACATAGGATCACCATCATTGATAAATGCCGATACCCCATCGCCCGGCGCTGAAACTTTTTTGATATCATTATACAGCTCGATCTTGTTTAAATAGATCTCATTATACGGATAATCAGCCATCGGTCTTAACAACATCGACTGAGGGGGGATATGTTCAAATTTGAGGGTTATGATATTGTAAACGGAGGTGGATTCAACACTCTTTTTCGTCGAAACTTTAACCCATTCTCCTCTTTGCTCCATAAAAAGATCAAAATCAGCTATCCCAATATCTGCCTTACAGTTCACGGTTGCACTATCGCAACACATGTACCGGTTGCCCGTAAACTGATAAATCTTTACACTATTTAACCGGTCTGTTCCGGGAAAATTTATCTGCACCGGATAAAATGCGCTGTCTTTTTTCCTTTTAAGCGTTGAGTAGATATTGGGCGTGATCATTCCATCAACAAGCGTACCAGCAGGCGTACCGGGATAACGGTTGATATTGTTCCTGAACCGATAGCCTTTCATCGGATTATCGGAAACATACACTCTTACACCCGAACCCTGTGTGCAAAAACAACAGGTATAATCGGTCAATAAATAGTATATGCCGTTCCTTTTAAAGATGGCGCCGGCTTCGCAACCTTCGGTCAAAAAGCCGCCGTTGTCGAAAGCAGAGTTCCGGTAGTCATTGCTTAATTTTTCAATTGAACCTTTGTGGCCGTCAATGGTATTGTAGGCAATATATGCCGTACCATCGTCATCGACAAAAAGGTCAAAATCGCCTACCCCGTATTTTGAATTTTGAACTTTAACATCCGTATTTATGATCTTAAACGGCCCAATGGGACTATCGGAAACAGCTACTCCATATTTTCCGTCCCATAGTTGCGGGTACCAGTTATACCATAGCACATACTGTCTGGTTTTACTATTATAGATCACGTGCGGTCTGTAATATATGCCTGAGGGGGGATCTTCAAGCAGCCGCCCTTCTTTTTTCCAGGTGGTCAGATCATCAGCGCTGTAACATTGAAAATAATTGGTGCGTTGGAACCCGGAGGTGTTCCCATAAGCGGTTCCGTACCAGTAAAATTTTTCGCCGAATTTAACGACACGTCCATCATGGGCGTCGACAATTTTACCTTCTGTATCAAATCTGGGTTTTAAGTTATTGATGACAATATCTTTTTGAGAGGAGGCGGGTATTCTTATCAGTTTTACTCCATGCGCCGGTAAATACATCTGTATGGAGGTTGTAATGCCGGGTATATTCTCTTGTCTCCAGACATCCCTCGCTTTGACGATTGTCGGGTATCCCAGCGATGATGCAATCAAGTCATAGTTGATGTCTTTGTCCCCCAAATTAAATACGCCTACGGCCTTACTGCCGTCTTCCAGCTCCTTGACCCATACCTGGATATTCCCGTCGACGATTAACCGCCGGGCTTGTTTGCCTAATGGGTCCTGGTTTATGGCTATCACTTCGGGGTTGGTCAGCAGGTTTAGCGTAAAAGCATCCAGCCGGCTGACATCGCACCCGATCA
The DNA here is from genome assembly GCA_017307755.1 of Chitinophagaceae bacterium. GTDB lineage: Bacteria > Bacteroidota > Bacteroidia > Chitinophagales > Chitinophagaceae > Puia. The sequence goes on from JAFKGQ010000007.1 coordinate 299,384, forward strand.
ACAATGGTGAGGCCAGCAAGCTCCAAAGGCTGATATGTGTGTATTGTTCATCCGGAGTAAGGCGGGTGGGGTGTAAGTTTTCGCCCCAGCCTACCTTGCCGACGATCAGCATATCAGGGTCATTCCAATGTCCGGGGCCCGCAAAGGGATAATGGGGGTATTGATTAAAACCTATATCCCTCAATGACTCCCAGGTGTCGGTGATATCCCAGGTAGTTCTCCAGCTATTCCCTACGGAAGCTCCCCACTCCCATACATCCTTAAACCCGTATTGACAAAGGCTGTACACAATATCTCTTTTTTGTTCCCGGAGATATTTCCGCATCAATAAATACGGCGCCATAAATGCCGAGGCCGAGCTGTCCTTCCCAGCTTCAAAAACCTCGCTATAATAGCACCAGTCGTATTTCAGGTAATCGGCGCCCCAGTCTGCAAAAGATCTTGCATCCTGCTCTTCGTGCCGGTAAGACCCCGTATAACCGGCGCAATCTCTTGGCCCGGGTGAAGAATAGATCCCGAATTTTAGTCCCATTTTGTGAATGCTATCCCCCAATGCATGCATATCGGGGAATTTCTTATTGGGAACGATCCTTCCCTCTTTATCTCTTTCTCCCTGCCAGCCGCCGTCTATATTGATATACGACCAGCCATATTGCGTAAGCCCTTTTTCCCGGAATATACGGGCGCTTTGCAATACTTTTTCCGCGTCGATGCTCAACCCCCAGCAATTCCAGCTATTCCAGCCCATGGGAGGCGTCAAAGCGATCTCATCCCCTATTTTTATGAGCAATTCTCCACCAGCGGCGCCCCTGGCATTTTTTGCGGTTAAAATGACTTTATAATTTCCGGGTCTGGCTGCTTTGCCCGTGATAACCCCGGTGCTATTATCCAGCGTCAAACCTTCCGGCAGCCCTTCGGCCCCGAATGTCATAGGCCGTAATCCTGAGGCAGCGATGGCAAATAAGAAAGGATGGTCCGGACGCGCGCCATAGACTTTTGGCCCGTTGATCCGGGGTTGTGCCGGGGCGGGCGGGGTCAGTATATAGGATGAGATAATTTCCTTTGTCTTAAACCTGCCGGTCCTGTCATCCGTATAGGTAATATTGATCTTTATTCTTTTATTTCCGGGGATCAGGATCGTCTTCCGCCATTCGTTCAAAGGCGTGATCTTTATGTTCCCGGACATCGAATGAAGGATCTTCCCTTCGTAGGTGTCTTCAACAGTTATCTGCCATTTTCCTTTCTGTGTCTCCCTCAATGTATTCCGTAACGAGAGCTCATATTTACTTTCCGTATAATCGTTTTGGGAAACCTGATCGATGGCCAGGCCATCGATCAGGTCGTATAATTGTAAGGAAGGGGCATCACCATAGATACCACCACCGCCCTGGCCATCATACACTTTTATGGCAAGTACATTGTCCTCATTCCAATGTACCGAGGGGTCCTTTGCATCGATGGCATAGTTCCTGGGAATGTCGAAACGGGATATGTAACCTTCCGGATCAGCAGGCGATGAACCTGTTTTTCCTATTAATTTACCATTTAAATAAACCTCGTCGGCATCGTCTACGCCAGCCAGGTGAAGATCCAGCTTGTCTTTCAAATATGCTTTTTCCAATAACGAGGTTGGTAAAAAGAAATGGATACGATACCAGGCAAATCCGTCATAACCGGCGAATCCCTGCTTTTCCCATACTATGGAGGTTTTTATTTCCGGCCAGCTGCTGTCGTCATAGCCAGGCTCTTTCCAGGCGATGTCATTCCCCGTCCTAAATTTCGCGACGGGGAATGAAAGATATGATTGCGCGGTCAATGCGCCTGACATCAACAAAAATCCATGGACAAATAACAGCAGCTTGTTCTTCATACTATGATCATTCAATGATATGCTTACGGTTTCATGATTTTCTGCGATGCCACGGAACCGTGAATATCGGTGACATATACTACGTATATTCCGCTGCGGACATTGCTGATGTCGAGGTGATTTGTTTTTTGAACAGGCAGCACAGGCGTTCCCTGTAAAGAAAACAACTGCACGGATCTTACATCCCCGGTGATCTCGACCATATTTTTCACCGGAATATAGGTAATGGTAATGTTCTTTACATCGTCATTCATATTAGCAGACTGCGCAGAAATAGCAGATGACCGCGCCCCAAGGGTGGTTGCCGAATCCCCGTAAAACTCTACTTCCGCCACATTTAAATACCCGTAATCCGGGGTCAGATAACGTACGTACTGGAAAGCAGTTGTATTGCTGATCGTCGCTTCGTTCCAGGCCAGCGACGGATTGGAGGAGACGGTGTAAAGATCGACTACGCCGCTGCTGAAGTCAGCGATATTGGCTCCCTGGAATTTTCCACCCACCATCCTGGCTGTCCAGCCGTTGCGCGGGTAAAACCTTATCTTGTTGATCTTATATTGCTTTCCAAGCGACAAACCTGCCCATGCGCCAGTTGTCAAATTATCCGCATACGTTGAGATGTTGTCGTCAAAAACCTTGTTGATCGTACTGAACCCATCATAAGAGCCCGGCGTGCCAATAACCGTCCCGGTCAATTTACCTGTATTGGCGGTAACAGCGATGGAAGCAGTAGCAGTATGATTTCCATCCTGTGTGGTTGCGGTTATGGTAGCATTTCCTACAGACACGCCGGTGACCGTCCCATTTGCGCTCACGACAGCCGCGCTTGTGTTACTGGAGCTCCATGCAACAATATTATTGGTAGCATCGGCAGGTGTCAGCGCCGCGGTTAATTGCAGGGTATCGCCGACTTTTATTCCGGCGGATGAAGGGTTTAAACTAATTCCGCTGACAGGAACAGGAGGCTCTGAGGCTTTTCTGTAAAACTCTATTTCAGCCACATTACAGTAACCATTTGCGGGTGTAAGGTATCGCACATATCTATAGGAATTGGTATCGGCGATATTTACCTGGTTCCAGCCGACCGGCGGTGCATCTCCTATCGTGTACAGGTCTGTTACACCGCTGCTGAAATCCGCTGTATTGGATGCCTGGAATTTTCCACCGGCCATCCGGCTGGCCCAGCCGCTGCGGGGATAGAATTTTATTTTCCCGATCTTATGCAGACCGCCCAGGTCGAGGCCGGCCCAGGCTCCCGCCGTAAGGTTATCTACATAGGTCGATACATTTCCGTCAAAAGCCTTATCGATGGTGCTGACGCCATCGTAGGAACCGGGCGTACCGATGACTGTTCCGTTTAACTTTGGCAGGGTATCATTGGCTACCCTGATAAAAGTAGTGGCCGTATGATTTCCGTCTTGTGTAGTTACTGTTATGGTAGCAGTTCCATTAGCCACAGCTGTCGCCAATCCGTTGGCCGTCACTTTCACGATATTGGTATCGCTTGAGCTCCAGGACATTGTCCTGTTCCAGGCATTGGCAGGCGTTATTGTTGGGGTAATTTGCTGATTTGTGCCGGCGCTTAAGGTAGTTGAATCCGGGCTTACACTGATCCCCGTGACGGAGACGGGTGTCAGGCTGCCATAAACACGGACATAATCGACATACATATCAGCAATGCCGTTGTAGCGGGACAGATTGACGGGCCAGCCCCCGCCGGTGGCGAGATTGATCATAAAATAAAACGGTCTTGTTTTTGTTAGCGGCAAAGTCTGATGTCTTCCCACTTCAATATTGTCGCAGTAGTAGATGGTCACAGAGTCGGTGATCTTAAGACCGTAGGTATGAGCTGTTTCATACCAGGTAGAGGGGATGCCATGACTGGCCATATTCACCGGGAAATAGGTGGCATAGAAGTCGCTGGCTATTTGGGAGGGAGCGCCCGGCTGGTTCCACGCATGTGCGGCAACGCCATATTTGGGGCCTGAATTTGGCTCGCCGGTCCCCTCACCGCCATACGCTTCTATTATATCCAGCTCATCATTGGGTTCTGCGGAGCTTGTAATATTATCTTTTACGCTCAACACCCAGAATGCCGGCCATGTCCCTGGTGCGTTTGGAGCGACAAACCTGCATTCAAAATAACAGGGCAGATGCGCTGTAAACCCGCTTTTGTTGCTGAACATGGATGATATAATACCTGTACTGTTCTTATTGGCATCGGCCCTGATCCTCAAATAGCTGCCTACATGGCTGAATGGGTTGTTGGTAGAGCTGAAACTTGTAAAAGGAATAGAACTGAAATCTTCATTCCCATACGGAGGTTTATGATCATAATACCTGGCGTTGGAGCCATCACCGCCGATGGATAGCGCCGAATCGAAATCATCTTTATACAACAAACTCAACCCTGCTGCCTGGGCCGGCGCTGCGGGCGTTCCTTCATTCCACACTACCCCTCCGACATTATAAAGCTGGAGGTAGCAATTATCAGCGTTCGAACTGCTGGTCCCGGATATCCGTAAAGTAACAGGGCCATGCGGATACTGATCCGCAGGAAAAACAAAGGAGCCTGCCCCCTGTCCATTCAACGTTACCGTATCGACAACCGAATTGCTGCCATAGCCAGTCCCCTGCTTCCAGCAATAAACAATTACCTGTGTAAAATTGGGCGCAGAAATGGTAATAGTGGTATTGCCCTGTACATTGGAACCGTATGCGGGAGATGTTATACTAATAATATCCGTAGCATAGAGGCAGCATGAACAAAACAACAAAATGGGGAGAAGAATTGTTTTTTTCATAAAATTTGATTTGGTGATAGGTTTATAAATTTGTTTTTCCGGGTTTTATATCTTTAACGAGCTCTCCATTCTGCCATTTCAGTACAATTTTCAATGGCATATTGCTGGTGATCGTCAGGACAGGCTTATCCGTTCTTTTCACCCGTTTAGCGCAGTGGATATCGAGCAGACCGGTTTTACCAAAAGGATATTGCTTTATACCATATTCATCTGTCAATCGTACATCGATAACAAGCGTGCCGGACGGAACATCCGGTCTTATACCAAAAACATATTCAAACATATCCGAGATGGGGATCAACCCGTTCCAGTCGACAAAATCCTTCATCGCGCTGCCGTTGACAAAATCAGGCGGATAGTTTTCCCAGAAGGTGCCTGTTTGATCAAATACCTTTACTACATTCTGTAAATGGTTCAGGGCGATCTCATGGGCCAGGGAATCCTTTCCATATTTTGTAAGCCCTTTCAGGACCATGTAGTTGGTGGGCGCCCATACTGCACCGCACCAATATCCGCCCCCGGGATCAAATCCGGGAGCGTCGGCCGACAAAGTCGCCACCCTGTGCACCCGGGCAAATTCCGTGGGGTTTTCAAGGTGGCTGATAAATTTATTCATCTCATCCGGAGGGACTACGCCGGCCAGTAAACTCCAGAAGGCCGCGATGCTTTTTACGCTGGAAAGCGAACCGTCCCGATACCGGTCGTAAAAAAAAGCCGTTTTGCCGTCCCACATATTTTTCTGTACGTAGGCAGTCAGCTTTTCAACTTCAGCTCCAATATCCTTTACATCCTTTTCCCGGTGTATTATTTCAGCCATCCGCACCAATATCTTCCCCATTAAGATCTGCTGAAGCGTGATATCTATCCATGACATAAATCCAGTGCTAAAGCGTGGATCAAATGCCGCGTCTTTTGGAAGCCTGGGCTGATTATCCATGCCGCATCCCCATCCGCTGGAAAAATAAGAGCCATCCGGCCAGGACCTGTTTGTTCTGTACCACTGGTAATAAGCGAGCAAGGGAGGGAAAACCGCCCGGAGACGGCTTATGTCATTAAAGCTTAAAAAATATTCCCATTCCGCCCAGGGTATAATATTGGGACCTGTGCTCGACGGGTTGAACTTTTCGAAATGATCCTCTCCTTTCGATAGGGAGATCTCCCTGGATATAAACCCGTCTTTATGTTGTTTGCAATAAAAATCGTCCAATGACTGCTGGAAATCGAACGCACGATGGCCGTAACGGCCAAACAGGGTCATAAAACAAGCATCCCACATAAAGATGTGCCCATTGAACGGTGGTTCGACAAATGGCGATACAAACCCGTTCTCTTTACTGACCGGGTGCAAGTAAGAGAACTCAAGCTCCCATATGCGCCAGTAGCTTTTTATGGCATTTGGGTTGGCAGGCCAATAAGGGGCCGGCAAAAGGGACCTGATACTGTTAAACGCAGGCGGAGCGGTGGTATCAGGACGTTTGGTTAAAAAAACATTTTCATGGACATATTTATTGGGGATGTCCGTATTATAATATGTCTGGCCATTTGATTCCCGGATGGCAAAGCTTGCCAACGCAACCAGAAAAATGGATACTTCTTTTCTCATATTGGTAATTCGCCTGTATTTACCTGGTTGCACCCTGCCCGGCAACAGTCGGCCAATAGGGGTTTTGATAAATGGGAGAAGACGAGATATCCCCGTTTTTGGAGCTCACCTGGAGGTGTTGTATGGCGATCGGGCTTAAATAATGCGCCATTGCCCAGCGAAAACCCTGATTTACGATCTCTGCCCCGGTGATCTCAAACGGCCTCAGATATAGGCTTGTCGATGGGCTTGAAACCGTGCTGTTTGTCCCCGCGTTATAGATCAGCTTATCCTGTGGATACCACTTGTCGATAGTTCCTCCCCACAGTTTGAATCCTTCCAGGTGGTAGGGTGTAGTCGTCATCTGGTCCATGGCTCTCCACCTGATGAGGTCCATAAAGCGTAACCCTTCGGCCATGAGTTCGCAGCGTCTTTCACGGCGGATATTATACAAGGTGGGATCAACCAGGCTGCCGCCGGAATAGGCGCCCCAGTCATTCAAAGCTTCTTTGCTCATATCTGTTGCGGCAATCGTCTTATTGAAATCAGGGTCAACTCCTGCACGGCCCCGGATGGTCTGCCAGTATGAGGCAGCCGTTGCATCCAAACTTCCATTTTTCTCATAACAGGCCTCTATATAATTCAGCAAGGCTTCTACCCCCCGGAATACCATGGAGCCGGTGGTATTCCTGTTATTGATACAGGTGGCATCGTCGAAGTTCAACCCCTTACGTATATCGTATCCTGTAACAGAAGCTCTTGTAACATTTCCGTAGTTGATAATGGGGGACACCGGTTGAATAGGTACTGCACTGGTGGCCTGTCCGGAGAAGTACAGCACATTCTTTTGTCCCTGTTCTTTTAAAAACAGCATCAGGCGGTCGTCCCTTCCAATTCTGACTGCATGGGTGGAATCGTCGCCCTGGTAACCGGAGCCGGCGCTGTACACCGGCAGACCGTTCTTCATCAAAAAACAATCTACCATTCCCCTGGTGATATTCACCCTGCTTCCCTGCAATACTTCGTTATTACCGTTGACTGCCGTATTCCCGTAAGCCAGATCGTATTGTCTCCATAAAAGAACCTCATTGTATTTCGACATATCCGTTTGCGCAAACATATCATAATACGGATTGATCGCCTCGGCGGCATCCTGCTGAAGATGACCTGTATTGGTCGTCAGGGTTATAGCATCTGCCGCGATCTTAGCATTTTTTATTGCTTCTCCCAGGAAAAAATCGATTTCGCCTTCAATGCTGCCCGAAGGAAAGGAATAATTGGCATTATAATCCTTGCCCGCGCCAGGCCATTCCGGGCCTTTTGGCACAAAGGCTGTACCCTTGAAATGTTTAAGCCAGGTGGCTTCAAACAGCGCTACACGCGAACTGAACAGTCTTGAACAAATCCTGGACAATCTGTTTTTCCGGCCATCCGGGGATATTTCTTTCATCAGCAATGTTGCAGAATCAAGGTCCGACAGGATAAAACGGGCTACCTCATTCCTGGGAGAACGTTTACTTGCAGCAGTGAGGATTTCCTTATTGTCGGGTAGTGTTGTTTTTACGATCGGAAAGTCACCGACAGCCATGAGACGTTTGAAGTAAACATAGGCCCTCAAAAAATAAACCTCCCCGATGTAATGTTTTATATTATCCTGGTTCCCCGTGATCTTCCCCGCTGTCCACTTGGACAAAACATTAACAAAGAAGTAATTGCATTTATAAATATCGGTAAAATCCCAAACGCCCCCATCCTGGCCCACTTTGTATTGTCCCGGAGCGTACAGCGTATTGTTATTATAGATATTGGCCTGGTTATCGGTGGCGTTGTCAAAATCCGTGATGGAGGTTTGCTGAAAACCAGGTGTTTGAAACAAGCTGTACAGGTTGATGGAATAGGCGCTTAAATGAGATTCGTCATTCAGGTAATTCTCGGGAGAAATACTTGATTGAGGTTGCTGATCAAGGAAACTTTTGGTGCATGCGCTCAGCATCAAAACACTGATGGCGATCATTACAAAACCTGACGGATTTATGGGTATCTTTTTCATGATGTTTAAATTTTTACAATGAAACATTAAGACCAAAAGAGCAAGTGCGGGGCAATGGGTAGGCGTGCCCGCTGGTGTGATCTACTGTTTCCGGATCGAATATCTTCGACAGTTTGGTCCCTGTCCACAGGTTGTCGATAGAAAGATAAATCCTGAGTCTGTTTATTTTCGCTTTATTTGTATATGAAGGGGGGATCGTATAACCCAGCGTCAGGTTTTTCAGCCGTATATAGGCTGCATTCTGCAGGTACTTTGTCTGAACAAATTTGTTATTACCCATATGATCGGCGTTCCAATCCTCATGAACGATAGGCCTCGGGTAATAGGAATTCAGGTTGACGCCCAGTGGATCGTTAGGGTTGTCACGAAAATAATCCATGTGTTCTTTGAAAACCACCGTTTCCCACATGGAATGACCGGCGCCCCAGAAATAATAGTTCTGGATAAAATAGTCGCGTTTCATAATTCCCTGTAAAAAAACCGAGCAGTCGAACCCTTTATAGCTGGCCCCTAAATTTATTCCGAAAGAGTAACGAGGCGTAATATTCCCGATGACCGATCTGTCCCCCGGGTCTTTATAGGTATTTGAGCCTGCGTCGATCTTGCCATCGCCGTTGATATCCTTGTACATAATATCTCCCGCGCCCCATTGCCCTCCGTAATTCATTGCATTTTGGCCACCGTTAGGCAAGGAGGCCAGGTGCTCGTCCATTTCTTTCTGGGTTTTTGCAATACCTTTTGTAGTATATCCCCAGATATTGCCATACGTTTCTCCTGAATAATAATTATCATAGTATATGTACCCGTTGCCGGCATTATGGTACCCTATCAGTCCGGTGGGATTGGGATAATCGAGTATGGTTGTCCTTGAGTCTGATATAGTCAGCCGGGCGTTGTATCCCAAACCGTTCGCCAGGCGGTCATGCCAGCTGACATCTAATTCAAATCCGTAAGTCTTCAGGTTTGTATTATTTGTCCTTGGCACTGCCGTTCCCAGGATCACGGGCAGCGTGGGAGCGGGCCCGATCATATTGTCGGTGTAACGAATGAATTTATCAAAGGAAACATTCAACCTGTTCTTTAACAAGCCAAGATCGACGCCGATGTTATAGGTCCTGACCTTTTCCCAGGTAAGGGAAGGGCTCACCAGATCGGGAGGCGCCGCTATATTCGGCATCATTCCATTGATCAGCCATGCGCCGCCGGCTGTCTGGATATTCATCGTCGAATAAGTTGGATAATAAGAGGAGGTATTCTGGTTGCCCAGCTTGCCGTAAGAACCCCTGATCTTAAAGAGACTGACGTATTTTTCGAGTTCGCTCCAGAATGCTTCATTGGCGATATTCCATCCCGCAGATACGGATGGGAAAAAATTCATGTTCTTATCGCTGCGAAAACGGGATGTGCCGTCATAACGGAGGTTGGCTTCCAACAAGTAGCGATTTTTAAAACTATAATTTAATCTTCCAAAATACCCGACGGTTGTCCACTCGGCATAGCCGCCCGAGGCTCCGGGTGCAACAATTTTCCCGTTATTGTCTGTTCCGGATGTCGTATTGATAGTGGGTAATGAAGGAACAATGATGCCGTTGCGGCTGGCGGCCAGATCCCGGTACTTATATGTTTCTGACTGGAAACCAAGCAGTAGCTTGAAACTATGGCCGCCTGTCTCCTTTAAATACTCGGCACGAACACTTGGATTTAAATAAGTGGCGCGATTGGCGTCTTCTGCGACATAATTGTTGCCATCATAGAGTACCGGGGCCCCGGATACGTCATGGTTATATAATTTTTGACGGTCGATGTGGTGAAAAGCCGTAGTTAAGGAAAAGTTCAGGTCGCCGTAGAATTTCAGGTCTTTTACGGGCTCGAATACGGTCTGCAGCTGTTGATACATGACATCACCTGTCCTCTTTTCCCGCCCGCCCTCTACCGAGGCAAGCATTTTTGAGGGAGAAGAAAATAGATAACCATTGGGGTCGTACAATGGCAGTAAAGGCCATGATTGTCCGGCAAACCAGTAATCGTCCCTGATCGATCCGTCCATTGGCTGCTCGAAAGCAGACTCGGTAAATCTTCCTATATACGTTACCTGAAATTCCTTTGACAATCTGGCATCGATCTTTGCAGTACCGCCAAGACGTTTCTGATTATCACTCGTGAGCCTCAGAAAGCCCGGTGCATACATATAGTTTGCCGACAAATAATAGTTGATGTTCCCGTCCCCTCCGCTCACAGAAAACGTATGCTCCTGTGATTGCGTCGTCTTTTTGAACGCAGCGGCATACCAATCGACATTGTCATTCCCTCCCGGGTATCCGCTTAACCAGAAATTGGGGTTGTTTGGGTCTACGGTAGTCGTCATAGGATATTGTTTCCCGTTGTATGTATTCTTGGGGATCTTTCCTTCCATAAAATCTTTTATACGCTGCAAACGGTCCTCGCCAAAAAATGCCGCCCGTCCCCCGTTGACGATGGCAGCGTTCTCATATAAGGCAAAATCATAGGAATTCATTTGCTTTGGCATGGAGACAGGACTCAATATCCTGTAATTACCATTGTATGAAATGGCGGTTTTACCCGTCTTCCCTTTTTTTGTGGTGATCAAAATAACGCCAAACGGGGCCCTTGAGCCATAAATGGAAGAAGCGGACGCGTCTTTTAAAACCGAAATATTATCCACATCCTGCGGGTTGATGGAATAGATATCCGCCTCCATGCCATCGACGAGTATCAAAGGATTGCCGGTGGATCCTGCGCCAATGGTAGCAATACCGCGAATATTGATGGCCGGACGGGAATTTACCTGGCCATCGGGTGATTTAATGTTCAACCCGGGCATCATACCCTGCAGCGACTGGGCAAGGTTTGTTACCGGTCTGTTCTCGATTGCATCAGCGCTCAGGGTAGTCACAGATCCTGTCAGGTTTATTTTTTTCTGTTTTCCATATCCTACGACGACTATCTGGTCGCCGGCTGTGGCAGCAGGTTTTAACCGAATAGAAAAATTCATCTGGGTACCTACTCTTATCTCTGTGGTTTCAAACCCGATAAAGGAAATAACCAAAACTGAATTGGGCTCGGCATTGATAGAGAAACTACCGTCAGCGTCTGTCTTCGTGCCGATGTTGCTACCCTTCATCAGTACAGTAGCTCCCTCCAGCGGCTGCCCGCTGTCATTTATTACCTTTCCTCTGACTGGAGGATGAGGAAGATCTTCGTTCGTGAAGGATTTCGGCGCTTCAGGATTTTTTTTCTTTTCCCGCTCACTGATAATGATAAAATTACCTTTACCCGAATACGTTAAAGGAGTATTCTCAAAACAAGCGTCCAGGGCTTCGGTAAGAGATACGCCTTTAACCCTTACGGAGATTTTACCTGCGAGTTCCAGTGTTTTCAGGTTGTATAAAAATTCGCAACCTGTTTGTGCTTTAATTTTACCCAGCACCTTTACGAGAGGGGCTTCTTTCTCGGAAAGAGTAACTGTCTGCGCGTCTCCGCGGGCTGCCACCTGCGTGGCGAAAAAAGTTAATAAAATGACAGGAGAAAGCAGTAGCTTACAAAGAGCCTTTTTCATACTTTTGCATTGTTTGGATTAAGCTGTTAAGCAGCAGGGGTCTATTTATATGGCTTTACAACGATTTTTTTCTCTTCCAGGGAAAACCTAACAGTTTTGGTCATTTCCAGCAAACTCAATACCTCTGATACGTTGGCCGAACGAGGCAGGCTTCCGGCAAACAGTTCGTTTTTCACGTCCCCTACATATACAATGTCTACATCATACCAACGGGAAATTTGTTTCATAATGGTCTCGGTACTGACCCCATCAAAATGAAAATATCCATTTTTCCAGGCCATTACATCCTTCAGATCCACATTGCTTTTTATGTCAATTGCTCCATTCTGATATACCTGGGCCTGGTCCCCGGGTTTGATAAGTCTGGCCGTACCATTTCTTGAAACTTTTATACTTCCTTCCAGTAACGTGGTATTTATCGATGCTGCATCAGGATAGCTGTTGATATTGAAGTGTGTGCCTAAGACTTCGACTTTTGCGCCGTTGATAGCAACAGTAAAGGGTTTCGACCGGTCGTGAAATACTTCGAAATATGCTTCTCCCGTAATCTCAACTTCCCTTTCCTTACCCACAAATGCTACAGGATAGCGAAGAGAGCTCTCATTATTCAGCCAAACTTTCGTTCCATCTGAAAGGGTAAGCGTAACCACCGTACTTCCCCTTGGGTTAAACAATGTATTATAAACGGTCTCTGAGGAATTGCCCTTGTAAGCGATCTGTCCGTCCGACAGCTTGATCACATTAACGTTTCTCTGGGATGCGATAATACCATTGGTTAAGCTGTCCAAAGCAATCCTGGAGCCATCAGCCAGGGTTATCGTCGCGGCAGAACTTTTTGGGGGGGCCACATCACTGCGCTTGCTGACGGCAGCAACCTCTTTGTGCCGCGCCGGTGGATGAAATATAAAAAGCAAAGCGGAGATCCCGATGATACCCAGCACAGCCGCTGCCACCATCAGACGACGAAGATTCAACAGCTTTGAAGGTCGATTGGAGAGAATTGTAGTTTCCGCTATTTTTTGTTGCAAATTTTGCTGGATGATTTCCTTTATACGCGGGTCTTCTTCGCTGAGAAAAGCATCGTTATGGAAGCTTTCTTCCATCAGGGACTTCAGCTCATCCAGGTAAGCCGGAGAGTCCAACAGCTTTTTCAGCTGTGCTTTTCCTTCGGGGCTGATAGTGCCAGCCAGGTATTGATCGAGCAGTTCGGTAAAAAGAGACTTATTCATATGGCGATGTATATAAAGACGCCTCCTTACAAATGGAAGGGCGGCTCCTTATCAGACTTTTTTATTTTTTTATTCTGCGGGAAATAGGACGCACAGGCAGAGAAGCACTGCAAAATGTTCGGGATGGGTGCGAACGTACTGCCTCAACTGTTTGATTGCAAGCGTAATATGATCTTTCACCGTGTTGTTGGAGATATTCAGTTCCGAGCCTATCTTTTCATTATTCCACCCATCCAGACGGCTCATCTTAAATACGATTTTCCTTACAGGAGGTAGCTCTTCAATTCCTTTTAGCAGGAATTCCCATGTTTCCTTGGTTTGGAACTGCAGGTCGGGAGGAAGTATTTCCCCGACTACGTTTAGCGGAATTTCACAGGAAGGCTCTTCCAGTTTTTTTCGCATGGCGGAAATGATCCGGTTACGCCCCAGGATAAACAGGTAGCTATCGAAGTTTATGATGCTATTGAGCTTGTTACGCTTAACCCAGACGTGTAAAAAGATGTCCTGGGTAATTTCCTGTGCGCGTTGAGAGGATCTTACATACGCAAGGGCATGAGAATAGACCTTATTCCAATACAAGTCCACTATGCGGGTGAAGGCTTTTTCATCACCCCCGGCTATTGATGCAAGCAATGCATTCACTTCCCATTTGGACTTCATATGCAGGCAAAATCGGTTTGGTCACGCGAATGTAATAAAAAGGTCAGCTACCGGCGCTTTCCGGCGAAAATATTAACGGGAAAAACTGCCCTTCCATTTTTTCACCTTTTTTTATAGGAGGTACTCCTTCCAATAACGTATCATCAGCGTTTGACTTCGTACCGTCCGCAAATACATTCAGCACAAAAGCGCGTCTTGATCTTTCTGATCTATTCGAAAAAGACCCATGGACCATCAAAGGATGATGAAATGCAGCATATCCTTTTTTCAGCTCGATGGGCACGGGTTTGAATTCGGCTTTCTGCCGGGGGGTAAGATAATTCATTAGACCATCCATATCGCCTGCCAGCTCCGGCTTATCCAGCAAGCCCCAAAAATGGCTCCTGGGAACATAATAAAGACACCCGTTTTCCGTAGTAGCATCATCTAACCCCACCCAACAGGTAAGGTGCTGCATCGGCACCGTCCTTGTCCAATAGGAATAATCCTGGTGCCATGCCACTACCCCTCCGTGATGAGCAGGCTTGCAAAATAGCTGATCGTGCCAGAAACGCACTGCTTTATTACCCAAAAGCTGGCTGGCGGCCATGGCGAATGCAGGGTTCCAGATGATATCATGAAAGCTCTTCGACACACGCCATGCACCCAGGGCATGGAATAGAACAGTATTTACATCAGCGGATTCGTTGGTGTGGAATTCATAAAACAATTCATGTGCAGGATGAGCGGGATCGGCAATCTCCGCCAGTTCCCGGTTAAGCATCTCCACATGCCATTCTTCCAGCAATTTTATATTACTCAGGTATCCATACTCATAAAAGTGATCCAGTTGCTCCTTTGACAATTTGTACTGCTCCCATTCCGATGGTTTTTCCGGCCACTTGAAAAGCGCCGAGATCAGATGATGGTGTTTTGACAGGTCGGTAAATGAGCTTTTCATGCACAAAAAATTTTTATTGCTTTTAATTAACGCTAAATTAATCCACCGGCAAAGATGGGGAGTGATAGATATTGCAAAAAAAGTGTACTTTTTTACCTTCTTTTATATACGAATGGCTAATTTTATGCCCACTAAAGCAACTTTCTAACAATGAAGCCAGTTCTTGAATTTCTGCCGAAAGACGGTTCGGAAAGTTTCCTGGTTAACGAATTCGATTTTAAATATTATCCGACCCCGTGGCATTTCCATCCGGAATATGAGATAGTGCTTATTACAAACAGTACAGGCAAACGTTTTATCGGCGGCAATATATCCAACTTTAAGCCGGGGAACCTTGCGATCATAGGATCGAATCTGCCCCATCTATACCGTAATGATGCAGCCTACTATAAGCCGAATTCCAGGTCCAGGGCAACATCGATCGTAGTTCATTTCCTGGAAAACTCCTTCGGCGATCATTTCCTGTCGCTTCCCGAAATGAAAAAAATAAAACAACTATTGATAAAAAGTCTGCGTGGGCTGGAGATGACGGGTAAAACCAATAAGATTGTCAGCGAAAAATTATTCGAGCTGGTTAAAATGAGCGGCTGTTCCAGGTTTTTGAAATTATTGGAGGTCCTTCACATTATGTCGGAATCAAAGGAATGTCATTTTATTTCAGAAGAAGCCATAACAGGAGCAAATGAAAAAGAGTCGGAGAGGATAGACAAGGTATTAAAATTTGTAATGGTAAACCTGGGTGATGATATTACCCTGCCGGACGTCGCTAAAGTAGCTAACATGTCGGAAAATTCTTTTTCAAGGTTTTTCAAGCAAAGGACCAGAAAGACATTCACCAGCTACCTGAATGAGTTACGGCTCAACCAGGCGGCCAAATTGTTGATCGAAAGCGACAAAACCATTGTCGACATATGCTATGAATGCGGCTTTAATAATCTTTCGAATTTTCACAGGTATTTTAAAAGGATGTATGACACCAGCCCTTTACACTATAGAAAAACATTTTGGGATACGGTATGAGCGTATACCTTTAATTAACAACAGTACCTTCATTATACTGATACCATATCTTGCTAAGCTTCCCGTTTTGAAAAAACAATCTGACGGAATATATTCCTTCGACTTGCGGCTTGATCCTCTCGGCCATGGAAAAACCCCATTGCTCATATTTGGCCATATCCTGATCAAAAGGTTTTGCCAGGGGTTTGTCAGGTAAAATAATCTGGTAGCCGCTGTATGCCGGCATTTGATAAACAGCCAGCAATTTTGGATAGATCCTGTCGACGGCATCTCCTTTATGGAATGCCGTTTCATCCGGCGCGCCCTGAGGCCACTGCACAACTTCTCCCGGAAGACCGCCGCCCGCGCTGATATAATTTATCGAATCCCGGAGGAACTCGATTATTACCCGGTCTACAACACCGCTGTTGCTTTGTAAAGTGATCGCATCATATAATCCGACTAAATTTTCGACATCCGGGGGCTTTGAAAAAGGTTGGCGGCCTACAACTGCCACGTGGGAGAAATTTTTTTCGCTGCCTAACGTCTGAAGCTGTCTGTAAACATCCTCGGGTGAGCTTCCGATGGTAAGCCCCCATTTACTCCCCAAGGTAATGGTTTCTACACGTGGGAAATTATTACCTTTTATACAGGAAAATAATAATATCGCTGAAAAGGCAGGCAAAAGTAGTCCTTTCATAATGTTGAGCAGTTAAGAGAACACAATGTACTATAAAATCAGAAAACCTTCAAGCCAGCTTGAAGGTTTCCATTGCATTCATGACCGGTCACATTTTGACCAGTTTGAAAATGTCTGGTTTGGTTTTTCCGGTGAATTGTATTTTCAACAAGTATAGGCCTTGGGGAAGGTCCCGCAGATATAATTGCTGTTGGAAAGATCGCCCCTCTTTATAAAATAATTTTTCCTGTATCAGTTTGCCGCTCATATCCAGGAGTGAAACAAATACTCTGCCGTTGGTTTCATTCTGTGCGGTGATAAAGACGCTATTGCCGAGAACAGGACTCGGGTAAACTTTTACTGATGATTCGCCACTGGCGGCACTGTCCAACAGTAAAGCGCTGGTCCGATCCGATTCAGTACTGCTGGCGGAAGATGAACCGCAATTGGTGGAATAGTATACCGGATGTCCGGCTTTTCCGGTAAAGACCGCTATATTCTGGCCGATACTGCTCGTATTGTTACAGATGATATTTCCGGAAGATTGCAGTCCCGGTGCATCATCTTCTATTTGAATGGCCGATTGGTTGTCCCTGGTGGATGTGTAACATATAAACCGGCCGATCACATTATTTTTTATCCAGAACTGCGTGCTATCCTGCCCATGGACGGCTGTACCAGCGGGGTTATCCGTGGTATATGTCCTTTGCCGGGTAGCCACCCAGATCGGGAAAGGCCAGGTCAACGTATCCGGGAAACTGGGCTCCGTAGCCGGGTCTATCGACTGCCTGCTTGTAGTGGACAGGTTATATGTCCTGAGATATCCGGTGCTGTCGATCTGATTGTTCTCGATCCTTATGGGGATATTGGTGCCGCAAGCTCCGATGGATGCAATACCAAAGGTATAGGTATTGGATATCGTATTATTGTGAATATAAGCGTGCGTATAAAGACCAATGCTGATAGCCGTGCCCTGGGCATCGTCTCCGTTAAGCCCATTGTGTTTTACCGTGTTATTATAGATCTCGCTGACACCGTTGTCCGCATTCGCTAATTGGATACCTCCCCTGCCTGTGCTGTCCACATAGTTATTCCAGATCTTTGTATAGCCATTTTTCATCGGGACGGGGTACGTCACCTGGCCGTTGCAGGTTACTGGTCTATGCGAATACAACGCATTATCGGGGGAGGTATTCCCTATGTACATCCCTTCATTCCAGGTGCCTACGATCCTGTTGTCATGGATCAACATGCTGTCCAACACCCAATTTGGATAGTTCAGGCTGTCCGCGCAACTTCCATTTGTTTCGACCTGGATGCCTATCCCTGTATTATGGATGCTGACGCTGTCAATTTCAATACCCTTCGAACGATTGTTTACCACTATGGAAAAGGGGCCCTGCGGACGAAGAGCAGGGTTTTTGCCGGTCATCAGCCATCCATAGGGGATCCCCGGAGCGCCTGACCCGGTGAATTTTACATAGGAGGAATTGCTGATATTGACCGTACTTCCCTTGACCCAGGTCTGTCCGCCTTCGTTGATCATTACCAATGGACAAGCCGGGTTCCCTTTGAAATTATCCAGGGAGATATAGGTCCAATAGTTGCCTTTTGCGTGGTTGGCCGCAAAAGCAAGGGTATCTCCGGGCTGGAACATGGTGACATCCGGGTTCCCGCCTTTATAACACCAGAAGGCTGTATCGGCATTGGGTACAATTTCGTACCGGTGACGGGATCCGCAGGGAGGATACGCTCCACCAGTAGAAGCCGGGCTTACGTTCACCGTAACAACCGCACTGTTTTTTTGATTATGACTATCCAGCACCGTCACTTGAAACTTATTTATACCTTGGGTCAACCCCGTGACCGAAGTATTCTGACTGGCCGGTGTAGTAATGGTAGCGGGTGACGTCGCGACGTTCTGAAACATATTTGCTCCTACTACCTGTCTGAATAATTGCAGATGTCCCAGGTTGTTAAAATGGATGCCGTCTCCCGCGTCATACCCTGCTATTTTTTGGGTTGTCCCGGGTAGGGTCATGTTGTCATAAAAATTGATGACATGGGATCCAAATCTGTTGAACAGACTGTCCCGGACCACTTGTAAGAACTGCTGTTTGGCCTGGCTGCTAAAAGCCGCATCCGACCTGGGCTGGGTAGTCGTAATATACCAGGTTATCCCCAGCGAATTGAGGGTATCCGCAAATTTCTGGAACGGCACCATGATCTCCGGCATCGTCAATACGTCAAATCCATTGGTTGGAAAATTGATAATCACATGGGTCGGATGATGGCTCAGCAATGCGGTGATATTATGGGCCGGGTCTGGTGTGTCCGATGGCGTCAGTTTGTTATGAACCGCTGCCGGAGGAGTATATCCTGTCGGCATGGCCTGGTATGGATTATACCCGTACTGAGCCAGGTTGATCACGGAATCCACGATGCCGTTGCCCACATAAAGGGAGGTAAGTCTCCCCACGTATGAGCTGTCGAAAGTAGTCGCCCCACCCCCAACACTGGTGGAACTGCCAAGAATACCCAATCTTTGAACAGACTGCCCGGGGGATTTAAATTTTGTCCATAAAATGGAAGTAAGATTGGCGCCCGTCAAAGTATAGGATGAATTAAGATTGACCGATGAAGTGGGAAGCACGATCGTCTGATCGCCTCCAACGCTAATTGCCGGGGGTGCATAAGGAGTGCCGGCCGGTGGGGCAGCGGTCCTTGACCAAAGAAGGAACCATTCATAAACATTCAGGCTATCCTGGGTCGCCCCGGAGCCTCTCACGGGGCTACCATTATTGTTGGGCGCTACAAAAGCCGGACAACCATTATTACAGGCGAGATTATTTGCATATGCGTTCTTTATGGGGCGAAAAGCGGAGTCGTATTGCTGGGTCCAGGTCGAATGCCCCGCTCCATCAATGATCGTTAGTTTATCCCGGGGCGTCGGGTTATCGATGTTCAGGCTGTCATGATACCTTACATTAAGATCTTTGAAGGCTTCCATATAACCAACTACATTCCAGAATTGAACCCCATATTTTTTTGTCGCATAACGCAGCTGACCTTCCACCTGGGCCGGCGTTAGCCCATTCACACCATCAATCCCGGCACTGCTGGAGGTGGCCGCTGCCGCGATCTTTTTGATAAAAGCGGTGTCGCCGCTGGCGACACATGTAAAAACCCCATCGCCCCCTGCCGACAGACCGGTGAGGTAAATACGTGACGTATCCACCCGATACTTGCTTAACACGTTGGGCAAAATATATTTCAGGTGGTTGTAGTTATATGACCAGGAGGCGGATTGCGGAGATACTACGATAAATTCATAGGTCTGGCCGTTCTTCGGGTTGACCGCCGAAGGCTGGAATCCATTCGCAATCCGCTGGGGAAGAGCTTCGACGATCAGATTGTTCAACCCGGAAATCCCGCTGCCCGCCCCTCCGGTGCCATGCAGGAAAATAATGAGGGGATAGGTCTTCCCGGGATTCGAAGCATAAGAGGCCGGAAGCCAGGTAAGACCATAAGTGGAATCGTTCCAGATACTGACAGGGAACCGATCGACCTTTTGATTGCCGATCAGCGTTTGAGCGTGTACGTACAGGGACAGGACTACACAAGCGAGTAGTAAAAGTTTTTTTTTCATAGCCAAGGCTTTTTAAAATATCAGAATGACAGTTATAATGACTCTCAAAACTAATAGATTAAAAAAGGGAATGCTAATAGCTGGTTTTCCCGGATTTGTACAATATTATCCGTTTGGAGGATCAGATAGGGGAAACCGCTTATGAAAAAGCCAACTGGTTTATGTGGGGGGAATAGGATCAGATCCTTAACGAGCCCCGGAACCCCCTGGCCGCATAGTAGGATTCCGCTCCGTTGTGATACACAAAGACGGTGTTATAACGACGGTCGGCAAAGAGGGCTCCGCCAAGATCCCTGATAACAGCAGGAGTTACTATCCAGCTCGAAGTTTTTGTATCAAACTCTCCCAGCTGCTGCAGCTCCCGGTATTGCTCCTCCGTTAAAAGCTCAATACCCATGTCAGCAGCCATACCGATAGCGCTGTTTTCCGGCTTATGTTCCTTTCTTGACGCCAGCGCAGCGCGGTCATAGCAAAAACTTCTGCGGCCTTTTGGACTTTCCACAGAACAATCATAAAAAATGTATTCACCCGTCTTTTTATCATAACCTACGACATCCGGTTCGCCGGCGGTGCTTTCCATTTCATCGAGTGACCAAAGTTTCTCTGCATTAGCCTCCAGCTTTGCCTGCACCTTGGGCCATTCCATACCTATATGGCGGTGCATATTCTTCTCAAAACGGTTTTTTAATACACGGAGCAGCTCTTTACGCTGCTCCGGCGGCAAGCTTTTTTTCTTACTATTACTCATGCTATTATATTAGATATCTTAAACTTATTGCGTAGCTATTTGACTACAAATATATGTGTAGTTATTTACCTACACAAATTTTTTCCCGTCATCGATTCAAGTCCCCTTCTTGTCGACTCTGCAAGATCCAATCTCTTTCTGCACCGCAACTTTGGGTCAAAATTAAAAACCTATGTTTATCGTAATTATCATCCTGACAAGAATACCGGCAATATCCTGTTCTTCCATTGGAGTTCAGGATGGCGGTATGCCAATTTTAATAAAGACCATCGGGTTCAACATTACTGTATTCAAAGGGACTCCGCAACAGTGAAATAAAAATTTGTTGTCATGAAACTAAAAATAACAGAGTTTATCAGTTTAATGCTTGGCGCACTTGTGATGGGTGTATTCTGGGGGACATGGTTTACCCTCACCCGGTCCATTCCGGATTTTTCCGTAGCAGAATTCATTCACATCGGTAAGACGATCATGAATAATGTAGCTATTCCCATGAGCATCTTCATGCCTGCAACGCTACTATTTATGCTGATCGCAACTTTGCTAAGCCGGCGTTCAGGCAGTTTTTATTTATACCTCATTTCTTTTATCCTGATGCTGATAACGCTTGTTATCACCGTCGCTGTTGAAGTACCCTTAGACAATCAAATAAGAACCTGGACAGCAACCACAGCACCGGCAAATTGGGAGTCAATAAGACAAAAATGGGATTCGTTTCATATCTTAAGGACTTTTTCTTCTATTGGAAGCGTCGGCTTTTTTGCATGGGGAGCTATAAAACGTCTCACTTAGTCGGCGGTCTAAAAACACCCTTCCCGGTGGTCAAATAAGAAAACAGGCTTGTTTTGATCCAATGGGTCCACCCCGGCTCACAGTCTTTGTAACATTCAACGTCCGGCGTAAGACCTTCATGTGTGAAGTTCAGCTCTGTGACACCGTTGTTTTCATTGAGGTCAAAGATCAATCTGGTGTTGGCCCATTCTTTTTTATCCGAATACCAGGGCATATTGCAATCAGTAACTAACCAAACAACCCTTTTACCAGGGATCAATTCTGTTACAGTAAAGTCAAAGAAAGAATCCCCACCCATCTTTACTGTAAACTTATCATTCTGTTTTTCGGAATCTCCTGTAAAGGTTATACCCCACCACGCCGGTATATTGCTGATCTTTTTGATCGCGTCACCTGCGCTGATTCTTGCAGAGATACTGCTGTTAAAATCGTTGTTTCCCATTTTTACTTGTTTTTTAAACAAATATCGGGCGGTGGCTGCCCAAAGTATTGTACAAATCGGAACTCAACTCGTAAAATTCCTGGTGCTAAGTTCATTCACACTGCTTTGCAATTGGGTCGGTGTGGTTCCGGTAAACCGCTTAAAGGCCCTAAGGAAGTGGGATTGGTCGTGGTAATACTGATAGATATGCTGTTTTAAATTTTGTGATGGGGCGCCGGTCGAGTATGCCTGGTAAAACTGTTTGAAACGGACGATCTCCGCCAGGTTCTTAGGGCCGGTGCCCAGATGTTCCGAGAATTTCCGATGAAGCCAGCGTGCGCTGTAACCGGTGTCTTTTTCAAGCCGTGCTACAGTGATCAGACCGTTGGTAGCCATTATACGATGGATACAATGATCATAAATGGGATCAGCCGGGTATTTTTCCAGCTGCCTGATCAGAAAGTTTTGCAGAAGTTCCAATTTCAGGGTAAGATTTTCGGTTTCAGTCAATTGTGAGCGTAGGGTTACTACCTGGTTACCAACCAGGTCCACCAGGTCCGTGATCTCGTTTTGGACCTCTGTATACCGTAAATAAAAGAAACGGTAAGCGCCCAGCGGGTTGAATTCGATGATGATCGTGCCCGTCTGTGCATCTTCATATGGATCCAGCGTCACCGGCATATCGATCAGGCCAGTCAGTGTCAGTTCGTTCTCACGCTGCAGGAAGGAGGCCTTGGTCCCCACGCAGGCAGCAATCCCATTGCGGCAGGTCAGCGTTAATTTAAGATTCGCATTGGGAACGATCAGTTTCCTTTCCTGTGGAGGGAGACGCCCGGTGCTTTCGAATACCCATATCTTTGCTACGTACGGGCTGAGCAGCGGATGCGGTGTAACCGTATTAAATCGGAACACTGTCATTTGTTTCACAAAGGATTATACTCCCTTAAAGATACGGTTTAACAATGGGTTTTTCTCAATTTTTGTTCCCGGATACTAAAGCGTATGCGTCATACTGAGCACCGCCCCCCCACCCCATTCATCCTCCACATACAAAATGGTAATTTCTATATGGTTCCAGGAAGCTGTACCTATTTGAGCAGGCAAAAAAGAAAAAAACTCCCTGTTCTCGATATGGCCATTGCCATTCCTGCAATTCACGGTGCATTGCCATTCTCCGCCACCTATCCTAAATACGCCCCCACCCTGTTTCCAATAGTCTCTGGCTACGACAATTTTGTTTAGATTGTCAGGGACATCTTTTACAAAGAAATAGGGGTCATCAGGTCGAAGCGCAACAACAGAAAAATGACCAATACCGTCCTTTAGTTCAACTCTCGGTTTCCATTGCTCATCCGAAAAACTCTTTGGACCGGCTATAACAAGTCCATTTTTTCCGGATAACGTCAACTGCCGGCTAAAAACCCATTGAGACAGATAAGAAACACCAAATTTGAGCTTCGAAAAGACCTTTATAGTGAGTGTTCCGTTTCCCGGCTGAAACCCTTGCATATCCGTATGTAGCGTATCGCCATTTTTTTGAAGCAATACCTGTGTTTGCTGACCGCTGATCTCCCATATCGCTACGGCGGAATCCACCAGGAGGGCTCCGATATATGACCTGTCAAGCTCAACAGAAATGTTCCTGTTCCCAGGTCCGGGCTCAGGGGATACCCGGTCCTTCTTACAACTGCTGCATAGTCCCAGGCACACAGCCACCGCGAGGATAGGTAAGCCCGGTTTTAAATAAATGAACATGGTGTTTTTTCTTTCCCCAAAGATGACGGTGGGAAAACTCCTGGTCAAGACGAATCCGGATGAATTGGTGTTTTCCGCGGCTGAACTGTATGCAGGCTACGTGCCTACCTGCAATCGTACGTATAGCTGTCAGCAGGATAACCCCTATCGTTGTAATTGTAGATCATGCTGTATGAGGTGCTGGACGGGCTGCCTTGCTGCAGTTCGTACTTTACGGTCAGCGGATTATGGGGGCTCAGGGCCGTAATGATAGCCTGCCAGTTCCTGTTAGTGGCAAGGCCCCAATCGTTTTGTACGAACTTCCAGTACTTCAGCGACCCGGTGAAAGGGGAAGGTTTGCTGTCATAAGTAACGTTGATCACCGTCCGCGCGATTGAGTCATACAAGAAATAACTATCGGCCGGCACGTTGGCATTGTACGTTCCATACCGGTAGATATCCGATTGTTTCAGCCGGATGGCATTATCGTTGTCGTCGTAGGTGATGGCAAGAACAACATTGAATAGCTGCCGGGCGTAAATATAATGGACATCTCCTGTATTTATCACCGGGGCAAAGTAGGTCACTTTCGTCAGTCTTTTTTTGCTGTCGTATTGAAAATAGTATAAAGTGTCGGGCCCGGTACTCATATTATTAGAGCCGCCGGGCGAGGTCTGTTCTTCTGCCCGGGTCATCCAGGCCGGCGTTCCGTCGTATAAATTATCGGTGCCGCCCAAAAAAACGTCCGTTTCTTCAAGGGTAGTTCCGTTTTGCGTATAGCTGGAATATATCTTGCTTTTGTCGACTGTCTGCGTGAAAGTGCCGAAGCCCACGATGGCAAAGTCATATTTCCTGCCTGTCATCCGCCTGGAATCATCATACGTAAATGTTTGCGTCGTGCCAAAATAGCTGGGACAGCTGGTTACTACGCAGGCAGCGGTTGTTGGGGATGTAGGGGGGAGTTTGTGCTTGCGGCAGCCAATCGCTGTCAGGCTAACGAATAAGATCAAATGGATATTTTTCATGACTTTTTGATAGGGGGCGAAAATATCCCATTTCTCTTTTTCCCGCCGGAGCATTGATCCGTTGGCGAGTTTGAGTTAGCCGTTACCGTTGGGCTGATGAGAACAGGTGCGTGTCAACCACTCATCCGATCCCGCCACCGGATAAATACAAGATCCCGGGAAATCCCCGGTCAGTAAATTCGCTGCCAAATTTTATTTCATGCGCTCCGTTCAGTCCATACTTGTTACCCTGTTTTCTATTCTGGCCCTTATTTCATGTAAAAAAGATTCATCCCACGCCCCCCATCACTGTAGGATAGTCGCTGTCTATGATACGATCTACACGTCCACCGGCAACGGAACATCTGCCACCGGGATCTCTTATGACAATGACGGGCGCATTGCCTATGAAAACTTTAGGGAGGCAACTGATTCCTCCATCAGGATATTTGTCTATCATGACAGCACGATCCTTGTTACATCGACCAGCCCCCGTCAGCCCACCGCCGACACCGTTCACCTGAACAGTAAAGGTAACCCGATCATGATAAACTTCGGGGAAAGAGGTTACAGCCTTATCGAATACACGAGCTATTCTTACGATGGCACAGGTTTGTTAACCTCGTCCACTTCGGGGCATAATAATAGTAAGACCACCACCACCTATACTTACGACAATGGAGACTGTGTAAAGACTACTTCCTCCAATGGGGAGGTTATAAATTATACTTATTTTACTGATCTCACCACCCGTGACGGCGATCCCCTGGCATTTCAAGACATTTTCGGTCATGGCGTTCCTACGATTAAGAACAAGCACCTTGTCCGCTCTTACCAGTTTGGAAACTTTTATGCGCAATACAGCTATACATTTGACAACAGCGGCAAGATCGAAACCGTCGTCTACCGCTGCGATACTTATGTAGCGGCGAGGAGATATGAATATGACTGCGAGTAATAAACAAGAACCATGAAAAGTATCCATGTATATTTCGCCCGAATGCTGGCAGGATCATTCCTGCTTGGTGCATTGTCTTGTAAAAAAAGCATCCAGACGCAATCGAACTCTTGTAAGCTCGTTGCCATTTTGGACACCGGAACATACAACGGAGCTCCGTCAACCGCTGTCGAATTATTCTCCTACGACAGCGCCGGTCGATTGTCGAAGTACCAGTCAATAAATTCTGCCGTTACTAAAACGATTACTTATACCTATATGGGTAACCTGATGATCGGCACGCCTGACAATCCCGGCTACGAGCCGACGGATTCTGTCTACCTGAATGATAAAGGCCTGCCATACAGACTAATCATAGATGTTCCGGGCCAGATCCATGATAACAGAACATATACCTACGATGCTTCCGGCCAGTTACAGTCGGAGATATTTGTGGAAAACAACGGAGTATTCAACGCCTTTTCCATCGATTTCGAATACTCGGGTGGTGACCTGGTAAAAGAAACCTCAAACGGCTATATAACCAATTACACTTACTATACCGACAAGCCTGCCGCTGACGGCGACTGCAACCGTGTTTCACAGCTGAGCGCATTCGGCATAGTCATCGAGCGAAGCGCACACCTGATCAAATCAACGCAATCGGATATGAATAAAAGCAATTATACCTATACGTTCGATCAATCGGGTAAGATCATCAGCTGTACCCGCGTTACTAATAGCTCGACGCCCGAGAAGAAGGTGTATGAATACGATTGCTCTCATTGACAAACAATTCTATATGGCACTCCCCCCAAAAGAGGTCAGGTACCGGAAAAATACATTTTACCTGTTTCTGGCAATAGCCATTATCCCGATGGCGATTGTGAGCTGTGCTGTATTCACGGCCAAGCCCTTCTGGCTCCTTTATGTGAGCTATATCTTCACGTTGCTCATGATGTTTTTTATCTTCCGCCATCTCATCCTAAAGACCCGATCTAATACCCCTGTACTTATTTTTGAATCGCATGCTTTGACGATCAATTCCCGCAGAACAAGGACGATCCCCTGGTCCGCGATCACCCAATGGAAGATCAAAAGCTATAAAGGCAATGACGCGTTGATCATCCGAACCTTTTCAGGGAAAGTGTCAGTGCAGATCACCTGGCTGGAACTTTCCACCAGCGAGATCAAATGGCTAATGGAGAGCTATATCCGTCAGCCGGGGCCAGGACATTAGGAATTTCCACATTTATTTATTTAAATTGCCGTGGTAAATTGCCACGTTTTGAATACGATTGCTGCTTTGAGACAAGGTAACCTTTTGGTGTTCAATGAAGTTTATTATTCCTGGCACAAAAGAGTCTACTATTTTATTCTCCAAAAAACCAAATCATCCTTCATTGCAGAAGAGGTGACACAGCTCACATTCATCAAATGCTGGAACTACCGAAAACCGTTTACAAGGAAAAGGTGATCCATGTAATAGAAAAGTATACCCTGCCGGTAGACGACTTCTGAGTTTATTCTTAAACTAAATAGAGAAAAGCTGTCTCATAATATGAGGCAGCTTTTTATTTTACATTGGCGCCTTTCATGCTAAAACCGCCCTTGTTTTGTCACATTTGCACCCCATATAACTGCCCCGGTGTATATAGCTTTGTTATATCAAATAAAATTATATGAAACAGACAAATGCAAGAAAACTGATCTTATCGATGGACATGTCATTCGATGGTATTGTAGTAACAGAGCACGATCAATCGGCCGGAGAAACGGACGCGGCAGACCATAATATCGAAAACAGCGATGAATTATGGAACCATATGTTCAATGATCTGGCATCGGTAGATACTATATTAACAGGCGGTGGAATGAATCCCGAGTATTTCGATCATTGGCGGGCGCAGCTGAGCAATCCTACAGCAGACCCCAACGAAGTGAAATATGCGAGGTGGGCCTACCAAATTCCGCACATCGTATTTTCAAAAACCCAGCAAAAGGTCGATTGGCCCAATTCCCGTATTGCCACAAACCCCGAAGCTGAGATTGTTAGCTTAAAGCAGCAGCCCGGCAAAGACATTTTAACATGGGGCGGCGCCACCTTTGCGAATTATCTCATTAGTAAAGGATTGATCGACGAATACAACATCAGGGTAAGTCCCAAAATTTTTGGAAGAGGAAAGACCCTGTTTAACAACATACAATACAGAAGCAATTTGTCATTGATAGATGTGCGACAGTTAAAATCCGGAATAGTCATGTTGCGCTATAAGGCATAAATTTTTATCATTTGATCAGTTCTTCTAATTTTTTATCCAGGTCCGCCCCGCGGAGATATTTGCCGACAATGACTCCATTGGGATCGATCAAAAAGTTCATGGGAATGGCTGTCACCTCATACAATTTGGCCGCCTCATTATCCCAGCCTTTCAGATCAGATACCTGCGTCCAGGGAAGACCGTCCTTTTCCACGGCTGCGAGCCATTTATCCCTATCACCAGGCCGGTCAAGCGATACGCCCAGCACCGTAAACCCTTTATCCTTGAATGCTTCATAAGTTTTTAACAAATTTGGGTTCTCACGACGGCAGGGACCGCACCAGCTGGCCCAAAAGTCCACCAAAACCCATTTGCCGCGAAAATCGGACAGCTTTACAGGCTTCCCGGACTGATCCAGCTGTGTGAAGTCAATGGCAGCAGCGCCTTGTTGTGTTTTCTTCGCTTTCTCTATGCGTGCTTGTAGTTCCATACCCAGATCTGTTTTCCTTATGGGTTCGTTAAGTGTATAAAAAATCTTTTCAGCAGCCATAGCGTCAAATTCGGGAGGCAATGTAGAATTAAATGCCTTCAGGGCCATATACTTGTCCGGATGTAACTTTACATATTGCAGCTTCACGTCGATGATCTCCGCCTGGATCTTGTTGGCGCGCTGATCCAGGGTCGCAATATAGGCCTTATCCCGTTGTTTGGACTCTGGCTGGGCCTTGTACTCATTGTTCAACACATCGTATTTGTCGTAATAGGGTTTTAAAAGCGCTGTTATATCCCGGTTGTCGTCGTTGACAGGCGACCCCTTTATTTCCGCACGGCTGATCGAGTCCTTTGCCGTCAGGGCAATGGTCTTGTCTTCTATAAAAAATGGCAATATATCCGGTCGCGGACGGATAGTGGGATTGTCAACCGTCTCATCTCTTCGAACTACTTTAATATTGGCTTCTTTTGGGGAGCCAACACTACCGCGAAATATAAAATAACCCTTTTCTACATTGGTCGAATCGATATGGTTTTGACCATTTACTTTATAGAACAGGTATGCCTTTGCCGGCTGGTTCAGTTTTTCTAATCTTCCTTTTATCACATAGCCGGTCTGCGCCGGCAAAATTGCGGGAGTATACATACCAATCGCCGAAAGGCTGAGTATCACTTTTATCTTCATATGATGTTTTTTGAATAATTTAATGGTGTGCACCGTTTTGCTCACCTTTTAAATAGTAAGCATATTGCTTGCTGTCGGATATAATGCTCATCGCCTGTTGAAAACTTTCGTTACCTGTATTGACGACCCGGTCATAGTATTGATTGCTGCCGTAAAGTTGTGACGCGATCATCCCCTTCATCTCTAATTCCAGGATCCGCCGGACCTGCAGCGGCATCTCCGGGAACATGCCTGCCTCCCGGGCTTTGACCGTCAATCTGGGAAAAAGGTATTCCGGCACTACAAAACGCCCCTGGAAATCTGCAAATGTGGGATACAGCCCCTTCAGCCTCTGCCGATTGCTATCTACATAAGCAAATACCGTCTCATGAATCCATCCGGAGCCCGATACTGCTTGCAGCCAGCCGTTGTATTGCGCCGTATCGATGGGTATATACCGGTCCGGCATGATGCCTCCACCGCCGTACACCTTTCGCTTGCTGACCAGCGTAGCAAAAGCCAGTGAATCGGGAAAATGGATTACGGATACATTGACCAGCTCGCCGCTCGCCAGTCGGGTGGCGGTATTATCTTCATACCGGGCGCCGTGATACGGCTTTTGGATAGATCTTCCTGAAGGGGTATAATAACGGGCGCCGGTTAACTCCAGCACAGAGCCATCAGCCAGCCGAAAGCCTTTTTGCATCAAACCCTTGCCAAAGCTTCTCCGTCCTACCAGCACCGCCCGATCCCAATCCTGCAAAGCACCGGACAATATCTCTGCGGCTGAGGCCGTATTCTGGTCGATAAGCACGACGAGACGTCCTTCCGGAAACCGGCCAAATCCGCCGGTGTAGTAATAATCCTTGCCATGGTCGTTGCCGACACTGTAAAAAACCATCCGGTCCTTTTGCAGGAATTCGTCAGCGACGCCGATGGCTTCCTGCACCAATCCTCCCCCATTCCCCTGCAGATCGAGGATCAGGCTTTGCATGCCCTCCTCTTTAAGCCGTTGCAAGGCGCTGTCAACTTCTTTTCTTGTCGTTTGATTGAACATCCGGAGAGAAATAAAACCTACGGCGCCATTGACCATATAGGCGGACCTGACCGACCTGTCGGGGATTGAATTGCGAATGATCGCGGCGGTGAAAAGCGTGCCGGAAGTCCTGCGCCACACCTGGACAGCCACGGTGCTGCCCCTTTCTCCCCGCAGCATCTTCATGATCGCGTAATTGCTGAGCCCCTGACCAGCAAGCAGCTTACTGTCAATCGCAATAATACCATCGCCCGCAAGGATACCTGTTTTCTCGGCCGGACCACCGGGCGTAACCTGCGTTACAAACACCGTATCCCTCTCCATCAGGTATTGGATGCCGATGCCGGAGAAGCTTCCGCTCATAGTCTCCTGCATCTGCTGTGCCTCTTCCCGATTGAAGTACTTCGAATGCGGATCGAGCACCTGCAACATGCCCCCGATGGCCGCGTCTGTCAGCTTTTCCTCCGGTATGCTGTCCACATAATTGTCCTGGATGGTCTTCATCGCGGCCGCCATCTTCTCTTTCGGATTCATTTGTCCTTCTGCCAGGTGCAGACTGGCGAAATAAGCCACCGCGGTCAATAGCACTTTCATTCTTCGGCTCATTTATCTTCGGCTTTTAGGTATTCTATAACAGTTGAGAGCTCGTCCACCAGCTTGCTTGGGCTGCCGGAATATCCTTCGGACGTATACCGAAGCAACCCGTCTTTCAATACCACTTTGCGCGGAATGCCCGACGAATTGAAAAAGGGCACGAAGCTGCGGAACACCACGTTCTGCTCACCCGTCTTTTTGCTGACAGCATCGTGCAGCAGATGGAAGCCGTGATAGCCCTGCCGCTTTACATAATCCACCGATTTAGCCTTATAATCGCCAAACTGCATGGTCCCTATAAAATAGATCCCTACATTATCGTCCTTGCTGTATTTGTCGATAAGCATCTGCATCCCCGGAAAAGCCTCTATGCAGGGTTTGCACCAGGTCGCCCAAAAATCGATGACGACGATCTTATTACCCCAGTCACTCGAGCGGACCAGCTGTCCCCCGGCATCTTCCAGCGCAAAAGGCTGGTACTCCCATTTGCAAAGATGTTCCCTGACATAACTCTGTATCGCGGTCTGCTCTTCCCTGTTATGCAGCGAAGCCACGTATTTATCGTATCCATCCATTCCGGAATGTTTGGCCTCGTAGCATTTCTTCAATTCCGCGAACATTTCCGGCGTCACCGCATTCACCGACACGCATTTCTCGAGGAAAGGCTGAATTGCGTCCCTTTCTCCCAGCGTACCCAGGATCTTCATATAAAGAAGATTTAGATCGGCCGATGCATATCTCCCGCCGGAAGACAAATAATTAAAGTATCCTTTTGCTTCCTGATACTTTTCAAGACTGCATAGCAACTGAATATGTGTGCCCAGTTCGTTGTCAAGCTGCTGGTTGGCATTTTCCTGCGCTTTGCCGGCGTCGAAAACGCCCTCTTCGATATAGGAGCTATCTTTTACCTTGGCAATAAGGTCCCTGATCAAAGGGGTGGATACCCGGTAAAGCGTATCATATCCCACCATTTTAAAGACATAGGCCCGCATGACATTCCAACGATAGATCTCATTTTCCGTCTTGAAATCTATCGAACCGCAAGTGGCCAACAGCTTTCCGAACTGCCGGTCTTCAAAATAGCGCTCTCCCAGGAGCCGGAAAGTGGTATAGTATATAAAAGCCTGGCGGGCAGGATTGCGATTCCATTCCTGCAGCGGGAAATCTCTGAGAAACCCCTCGCAAAACGCCAGTCTTTCAGCAGCCGTCTTTGCATCGGTGATATGATGAAAGGCAACGAGCCGTGCAAAAGGCCCCTTCGGATCTTTTTTCACCAGTAATGCTTCCAATTCATCTGCCCTGGCTTCATCTTTGACACCATACCGGTAGTAATGCTGTATCGACTCCAATCGGTCAAAACTGAGATCCTTCCTGTTTACCAATTCTTTGGGGTCGGCGTCTTTATATTGCTCATTCCCATTGCCTTGTGCCTGCATTCTGAGATATCCCGCCACCAACAGGCAAGCCAGTATTCCTATCTTTTTGGTCATCATACGATGTATTTTAGTTTGTTATCTGTCGTTTTGTTTGATCTCTGGATTGAGCTGAATTACTCCGGCAGCGATAGGATATACGTAACGGTTGCTTCCCGGTGTCAGGGTATAAGTAACTCCCTTGAATACCCTGGTTTCGGTCTCCGCATAGGTGGACTCCAGGCTTAACCTGCGCTGATCGAACCAACGAAGGCCCATGTCGAACAGCTCTCTTCTCCTTTCAGCCAATACTACTTTCAATGCATCGGGGCCGGTGGCGGCCGTCAGCGCGGTATAGTCTGCCGGGTCAAAACGTTTTATTCGCAGTCGATTAACCAGGTCCATAGCTGAGTCAGGATAATTGTTACGGGCAAGACCCTCCGCACGGATCAGCATCATTTCCGGAACAGTCGGGCCGGTGGAAAGATAGTCGCCGCTGAACAAATTGTACTTATACGATCCCCTGCCGGCAAAAGAAGGATAAAAGGATGCTCCATCACGCGTATATAGCGTATATCGTTTGTCCGTGCTGGTAAAAAAGCTCAACAACTCATTGCTCAATGGCAAATTCAGAAAGCCCGGCGGATAACAGCTTTTCGACAGGATGACCTCCGGGTTATTCATTCGTCTGGGATAATTGGACAGATTTGTTACTTTCGAAAGATCCAATACAGAATCCTGTATAGCCAGTGCCTGGGCGGCATTCGTTGCAGCCTGGGTATATTGCTGCATGTATAGGTATGTCCGTGCAAGTGTGGCATAAGCCGCGGCTTTGCCCGCGTGCAATTTATTTGATGGCCCCACGGGCAATGAGGGTAGCGCGGTAGTAAGATCACTGAGGATCTGGTCATAGACTTTTTGTAAGGACGGCCTGGTCAGATTGGCAAATAGGTCGGGGCTCAGCAACAAAGGCGCCGCCAGCGAGGTTCCGGCAGTGGAAGCCGTATAGACGGGGGCGTACATGTTATTCAGCAAAAGGTAGGTATATGCCCGTTGCACCTTTGCTTCGGCGATCAGCTGCGCCTTTTGCTGATCCGTCCCATTCTGACTGCTCATTACCCCGCCAATAATCACATTGCAGTTATATATCAGGTTGTACAGCTGATTCCAGGTAGCGTCAGCCTGTGAAGCCGTATAATAATCCGCCGCCCATGTATAGACATTGTCGAATCCGGCGGTAAGCCTGTTCTCCAACGCGGCCGTACCATTGATATCGACATCATCTTCGCTTAACAGCGGGAGACTGGCCGAAGTTTCGAAGGTGTTTACATTATTGAGCAGCGCCTGGTAGTCCGACACATATTTTAAAGAACGCTGATTGGGTTGGTTCACCTCGACATATTTTCGACAGGATGTCGAGGCCAGAACGGCAAAGGAAAATATGAAATATGAAATATGTTTGATCATTGCTTGCTTATTAAGGTTTTTAGAATCCGGCATTAAACGTAATGAACCAGGCGGTAGAAGGCGGCAGATTATTGTAGTTATTGGTGGTAATATAGCTCGGGTCTACTCCTTCCTTGTTCTTTCGCCAGATGATGCCCAGGTTGCGCGCCGCGATGCTAAAGCTGGCCGATTTTATCGGTAACGTCTTCAAAACAGACATGGGCAGCTGGTAATTCAATGAAACCTGTTGCAGTCGGATATTGCTGCCGCTTAATACCAGCAAGTCGGAATTTTTGTAACGGTCTATGCTGTTAAAGTTTACATTGGGGATGCCGGGAACATTGGTGTTGGCCTCATCGCCCGGTTTACGCCATCGCAACGCCAGATCCTGTTGAGTTCCCAGCACACCATTATAATTGGTGGTCTGATAGTCCGGATAGTTCTGAACGGACATACGGCGAAATACATGTCCCATTTCGTAGTTTATCCGAATATTCAAACTAAATGACTTATAGGAAAACGTATTAAAGAAACCTCCGAAATAAGGTGGTGTTGTACGTCCTTTGTACACCAGATCATCGACGGTCAGACTTGTATTGTACACATCGGCATTCACTATTTTACCAGTCTTATCAAGTATCTGGGAGCGGCCCTTGTTGTCGAGCCCGGCCCAACGATAGGCGTACAGGTAGTCGGTAGGCAGTCCCACCACCGGCGTGGAACTGGCCACCAGTGTTACACTCGTCGGTTTGGTAAATCTGGAATCGGTCACCGTATTGGTATTATAGCCAAAGTTGATCGTTGATGACCATGTAAACGTACGCCCATTGATGATCTGGCCTGTAATGCCCAGGTCGATGCCATGGCCTTTCATGCTGGCAGCGTTGTATTGAAGGCTGGTCCACCCATACGTGCCATTGATAGGAAATGTCCACAGGATATCGCTTGTTTTCTTTCTATACACATCGGCTGACAATTGCAGCCTGTTGTGGAACAAGCCCAGATCCAGGCCCCAATTCCACGTCTTTGTCAATTCCCAGCTCGAGGTAGAATTGGCAGGCGAAATGATGACCCCGTAAGGCTGTCCGGTGATATTATTGATCCCCTGGAAAGATATAATGGCGGCGTTCGTGGCGCTTAAAGGAACCGTCCCGCCGGTGCCGTAAGTCGCCCGGAGATTTAATGTACTGATCCAATCCATATGCCTCATAAAGCGCTCATCCAGGACATTCCATTTCACACCGGCGGACCATAGTGGTTTCGCGCGATTCCTTCTGCTTACGCCCAAAAGGGTAAGATCATCAAAGCGAACGCTGCCTGAAAGCGTATACCGGTTCTGCAGGATGCCCAATGCCGCATTGCTGTAATAAGATAAGAACCGGTTGATACCGCTGTTAATGGTACCGTCGGAGTAACCCAGGTTTTGTGTCCAGCCATATACCGTATTGTAGTATACATTGGGATTGTAAGCGGCAGAGGACTTCGTATCCGGGTCATAGCCATAGCGGGTTTGCTGGAAGGAATTTTGTTTATCCTCTCTGATTTCCGTGCCGGCCAGGGCATTGAGGCTGTAGATACCCCAATTCTTGTTGATGTTCAATTGTCCACGCAATGAATAGTTATTTCCGTTCGTGGTATTGGTGATCAGTTTTGCACCGTAAGGGACGCCATAACTGAGGGTGCCGCCGGGCAGCACGGTAGTGCCTGTATTTAACAAAATGCGCGTATTGTAACTATTTACCTCGTCGAGATTATCTGCCTGGCCAATGGTCTTTTGCAAGGAGCCCGCTACATCGATATTTATCCAGCTATTGATCTTCGTATTGATCGATGCGATAAAACGAAAACGGTTGGTTTTGTTAATGTTATTACTGTAGCCCAGTTCCTGTACGGGACTGTAACTCCAGGGAAGATACCCCTGCGAAACAAAATTGGTAGCGACATCATCCTGGAACACCAGGTTCCGTGCGATGGGATTGCCGGCTTGATCGGCGAGCATATCATATGGGCGTAATCCCAGGTTGGTATTGCCGATCGCATTGATGGCTGCCTGGTTCGAGACACTCGTCGTGTAATTATAGTTGATGCCCGTATTCAGCGTGACCCGGTTATTGAACAGGTTATTGGAAAGATTGGCGGTTAAAAAGAACGCCTCGGCTTTGTTGCTCCTGAATGCGGGGATGTCTTTGCTATAATTTGTGGAAATATAATAGGTGTTATTCTGACCGCCGCCGGAAAGTGACAGATTATATTGCTGGGAGACGGCGCGCTGTAACAAAAGGTCCCGGATTTGTTGCCGGTTGTCAAGCCTGCCCAGGGCATCCAGCGCCGAATCTCTTTCCGCGGCCGTGGCTGTCCCCCGCTGTACTTTGAACATCCATTCAAGCGCCGGGCTGACAGGAGCATTGTAGTTGAAGGGCATCCAGGATGGCGACCATTGGGCCGGGTCGGTATAATATCCCAGCTTGAACATCTCCTTTTCCAGATCGACATATTGAGCACCGTTCATCCGGTTCAGGTTCTTTATATTGGCAGGGTTCGAGATGCTGACATTGGTGCCGAAATTGATGGAAGAGCTATTTTTTTGGCCTTTTTTGGTGGTGATGACAATGACTCCGTTGGCGGCCTTGGCGCCCCAGATGGAGGTGGCGGCAGCGTCTTTGAGGATCGTGATCGATTCGATGTCTTCGGGATTGTAGCGGCTTAGAATGGCGCCGGAGGCAGATACGCTGTTCAATCGTTCGGTCAGGCTCTGATCGATCGCCGGAAAACCATCGATGACGATGAGCGGGGTGCTTCCGGCATTTGTACTGAGGGTATTGATGCCCCGGATACTGATGGTATTGGTACGCGGATCCACCCGTACACCCGGCGCGAGCCCCTGTATCCTGTCAAGCAGGTTGTTGGAGGGAACCTGCCTGATAGCCTTTTTGTCGATGACGACCGCCGATCCGGTGATCCTTTCCTTCGGCAGCGTCTGGTAGCCAGTCGCTACCACATTCACCTCGGTGAGCTGGCCCCCCTCATATTCCAATTGCGCATTGAGCGTGCTTTTTCCATCGAGTGTCAATCTTTTTGGTTGCATACCGATATAGCTGAAAACGATGGCCGACGTCCTTACATGCAGCCGCAGCGTGTAATAGCCATCACTGTTTGTCGTTACACCCTGGCTTACGGCATATCCTTCCGGCAACACCGACGCGCCGATCAGCGGCAAGCCATTAATGTCCGTTACCCTGCCGTTGACAGTCTGTATATACAGCTCGGCATTTGTCACCTTCCGGACCCCCGTCGTGCTATCCACCGCATCGGCTGCCGGCGCCTTACGATGATCTTTTATTATGGCATAATAATTCTTCTGGATGTACAAAAACAGGAATCCTTTGCTGTACAAAAGGTTTTTAAGCACATTTTCAACCGGTTCATCCCGGGACAGCTTCAGACTGCCACTGACATATACACTATCCAGCAAATGTTCTTCGTAGGCGAACCGGGTGCCGTACACCTGCCTGACCTCTGAAAGCGCTTTGGTAAGCAGTACCCGTTGCTGAGCCAGCGACGGCTGGGTAAGGGCAATAAAAACCACGTACGCGACGACAAGGCACGTTCTCTTCATAAGCGTTGTTTTGATATGGGGTTAATATTTGGTGATCACCAACCGCTTGCCATCGCGGTTTACGGTCACATTGAATACTTTTTCTATGACGAAGATGATGTCTTCACCACTTGAAGCCGGAATCGTTCCTGTAAGCCTTTTTTGCGCAAGTTCCGGCGATCGCAGGGTAATCTCATATCCGTAGCTGTCTTCCAGGATGCGTAAAACGTCTTCGAGGGAGTAACCGTCCAGGTCCAGCTCATGCTTTGTCCAGGCGCTCTTTGAAGGTGCATTCGCAGGCGTACTGATCACCGTTTTACGAATGCTGTCGAGAACAAACACCTCACCAGGCCGTAGCCACCTCGTAAATCCGGCTTCGCCTTCCTTATCGATGCGCAGGCCTCCTTCCAGCAAGGTAATTTCTACCTGGGAACGCCTGCTTTTGATATTGAATTGCGTACCGGTGACCGTCACATTCAACCCGTCAACATGCACGCGAAACGAGTCGGACTGTTGCCAGCGGTTTTTCACGGCCACGTGCTTTACCTGGAAAAAGGCTTCCCCCTGCAACCATAGCTCCCGTGGTTTGGCCGAGCTCCATCCTCTCTTATACTGGATGCTGGACTTTCCATTAAGCGTCACCAGCGATCCGTCCGGCAGGTCTATCCTATTGGTAATACCGTAATCCGTCTGATACCGATGCACGCCATGCTGACTCCATTCATATATCACCCAACACATCGACAATACCGCCGCAACCCTGGCCGGCCATACTACCCTGTGTCTGATTGACGAGATGCGATCTCTTCGCCGGGACACCTGCCTCATCTGGCCTGCAATCCGATGCCATATCTCACTGCCGGCCGTCACGGGCGGCTGTATTTTTTGCCGATTAAGCAAAAGGATCCAAATCCTGGCTTCTTCCATGGCAGCCCTTAGCCCATGATATTGTCCGGCCAGGTTGTCCCAATACCTGGCCTCATCCTCACTGGGATGGAGAACGAACCTGATATAGCGGTCATTCTCAAAAAAATCGGTACTGCTGTAATCACTATATGGTTTGACCTCCTCGCTCATCATGCTCTACTTTTAATTACACACGTTTTTTGATTATTATCCCACAAAAGGAAAAAATAATGAAGATTTATTTTTTGAGAGAAAGAACATACATGACGGCAATCCATTCAAGGGTGTTAAATTGGCCTTTCAGCGAATCTAAAGCCCTGTATAAGAGTTTGTAAGCACTAGACACCGACAATTGCATGATGACCGCGATCTCATCATAATCCAATTCTTCAAAGTACCTGAGGTGTATAATTTCACGTTGCCGGGGGGACAAGGCAGCCAGGGCCTGTTGTAACCGCTGCCGTGTTTCCTCCAAATTTTCACCACGGATCATGACGTCGTCATGGCCTAATTCAATATTGAAAGGGATATTCTCGTCAGATTGAGCGAATAGGTGCAGACGGGGTGTATATTCCAGCTTCCTTAGAAGGACGCGCCGAAATGCCTTGTAGAGATAGTTTTTAACAGAGCCGGTCTTATCAATCGAGCTTTTGTTTTTCCAGAGCTTGACGAAGAGATCCTGCAAGGCTTCTTCTATGATAAAATTGTCCGTAGTAAACTTGTAGCCGTAGTTGAAAAGTGGAGCGTAATACTCGTCAAACAGTATCCGGAAAGATGACTCGTCTCCATAACGGAATGTGTCCCATATCTTTTTCTCATACTCCATCAGGGGCCTTGGAAGAATTGCAGTTCTGGTTGCTACTAAACAAATCCACTAATAAACAAATGTATTAAAAAATATGATTACGAGTACCACTTTACATAAAATCACCGGAATAGTCACAAATTAGCCATAACTATGCCCGGCATCGTGCTATATTATAATACGAAAGATCTGGTCATCGTCGCCCGTTTTGTTTTTCCTCTGGTCAATTTTTACAAATCCGTACTTCTCATAAAGTCCTTCTTCCCTGCTTACAAGATAGACTTCGTTAAATCCTATGTTTTTTGCATAGGCCAGAGCAAACTTTATCATTTGCTCACTTAAACGCCGGCCTCGATATTCTTCGCCAACAAACACGAACCCTATATAAGGAGTATAGCTTACATCCGGAACAACATCCGTTGCCGCGAGGGTACAAAAACCAGCAATATGCTGCCCTTCCAATGCTATAAAAACTCTTTGCCAGTCTGAGAATCCGTTTTCCAACATTTGCTTCGCCAGAGCAGGACCTGCTTTCCAGGAGCAGTTTTTGGCATATTCGGCGGCCGGATCCCATAGATCGTCGCCAAATTTCAATATCTTGATTTCCATGATTAAATTTAGGGTGTTTACCGTTTTTAATGGCGCGCGAAGCACCCGGACTAACATTGGTATTTCTACCAAAGATATTTCAGATTGAATGTGCTTCTCTGCTTTTTCAGCACCTGATTGGCAGGCATTCTGTACGCAATATAAAGGACACAACCCGCAGCGCAGGTGGCTATTTGCGTGCTATTGATGCAATTGTTGCATTTCAGCAAAAATGGATCTAGTGTCTTCCCAAAATCAGAAAATCTATCACTTTAATGATAGAAAAAATGTTCTAACGCTCTAATTGGTCCTTTGAACCGGATTGCCATATAGTTGAACTTTTTATACAAAGCCGGATAGCCTTCCAGGGGACATCGACGTTTTTGTGGACAAAACGCCGGGTAATCCGTTTGTTCTAGCCTCATTTTCGGCATTCTGGCCAAATCATGAAAATCTGCAAAATGTGACACACGTCACGTAGTGAGGTTCTTCCGGTATACTTACTTTGTAGTGCAATCCAAAAGAACAAAAATGAAGCCTTTATTATTCATTGCCCTGCTGCTTTTACATTGTGGTAGTTGGGCGCAAAAATTAAAACCGATGAAAACGCAAAATGAAGACGCAGCAAAAATTTCGCAGGTACTAGAAAGCGATTATTTCAGTGGAATTTACACCGGCAATGTGGACAGGCTACGTAAAATTTATCACCCGGGGGCTTTACTTTTTGGAGATGTAAAAGGACAGCCCTATGCAAAAACGCTGGACGAATACCTTACCGGTGTAGCAAACCGGCAAAGTCCAAAAGATTCCGGAAAACCTTTTAAAGGGGAAGTGCTGGACATCCGGGTCACTAACTCCATTGCTGTAGCTGAGGTAAGGGTAAGGATGTACGATTTTATTTATCGGGAATACCTATCTTTTCATAAGATCGATGGCCAATGGCTTCTGGTAAATAAAATGATCAGCGATGTTGCAGACAATGGAGATAGCTTACCAAAGGATATAAAAGGCAGCAAAAAATTTAACCTGATTGCCACAATAGAAATACTTCCTGGTTTTGAGGCAGTGGTAAAAAAAGCAATGGTGGCAATGGTGGTAGAAACCAACAAAGAACCCGGTGTTGAGCTGTTCCTGGCAAATACAAAAAACGATTCACCGCAGACCATTGTGATTTATGAAACATATAAAAGTGAAGCGGATTTTGAACTGCATAAGACACTACCCCATTCAAAAGCATTTTTTGAATTTGTGAAAGGAAAGATCAAGGATGACAAGATCGGCGTTACACTCTTGACAGATGTAAACAACTAAGAACAAATTTTATCCAACGCAGGCGGGTTGAGCGGATACAACTTATCACCGCAGCATGTTGCGGTTCCACCGGCCTGCCGCGAACCGTTGCGGTGAATGTCTAAAGCATTTAATCACACTCGACTGATTAACAACATTTTGCATTATCGGCATTCTTGTTGGGTGTTTCCTGACAAGCCTGAATAATCATTTATTCCTTAATTATAAAAAATAAGCCTCTATGTTCCGTGTAATTGCCTTCTTTCTACCTACGCTTCTATTAAGCGCCGGCCACACCCAAGCTCAAATTTCCGATAACGGTCAGTTTCGGCTGACGCTACAGGAAGTCAAAGCGCTCAAAACCAATGACGGGACCAATGCTCCCGGGTCTTCCAATTATTCGGCCGTCAAGGAAATTGTTGTGATGGGCAATCCTGCCAAACAAGGTATCTATATGATCTTGCTGGAAATCGCGCCAAATACAAAAATTGCCGCCCACTTGCATCCGGATCAACGGCTGGCTACCGTTCTGTCCGGAACATGGTACTTTGGATATGGCGACAAATTTGATGAGACGCAACTGAAAAAATTGATGGCAGGCAGCATTTACTCGGAGGTGGCCAGGCAGAATCATTTCGCGATGACTGGAAAGGATCCGGTTATTGTTGAAATCACCGGCTTCGGTCCATCTGGGGTAACCTATGTGAACCCGCAAGATGACCCCTCCCATAAATAATGATATTTCTTAATTATGTGGCAGATGCCGTAGGTGACGCCTCTATGGTGGCACACGAAATGGCGCCGCAGCGTAGCCCGCAAAGCCAGTCTCAATTGTTACGGCAGCACCCTTTCCATCAGGTGAGTGTGTAGTTTTCGTATTAAGGTAACAGCGTTGGCTTCTACTACAACAACTTAAGCGCGGCATTCATAAACCCCAGGGTATAGGCCATTCCGGCATGCCAGGGGGCATCGCAGCTCATTTGAGGAGTATGATCAGGGATCAGCACTCCTTCAAAGTTCCGGGCCCTTAGTATCTTCAGTATCCGCAGCATATCTATATCCCCTTCGTCGACAAAGACCTCCCGGTAGGAAGGGGCCTTGCCTTTTACATTCCTGAAATGAATATAAGCGATATCATCGGCGTATTGTTCCGTCGCGGTATAGACATCGCCTTCGGTCATCTCCGCGATGCTGCCCAGACAGAATTCGAGGGCATTCGCCCTGCTCGGTCTGATGTCGAGCAATTTCTGGTAGAGCCCCGGTTGATAGACCAGCCTCGGGGTCTGTCTGACCACCGGAACGGGCGGGTCGTCAGGGTGGGCCGCCAGCCGTACCCCCGCTTCTTCGGCCACGGGAACCAGTTCCTGAAGAAACCAGGTCAGCCTGTCCCACAGCTCTTCGTGAGTAATATTCGGCACATACCCCGGCGCTGCATTGCGATCATAGACCATATTCCAGATCATCCCATTAGGAATGGGGCGATCATCGACGCCCTCCATGCCGACCGAGAAAGCGTCTCCCCGGGCAAACTTTCCTGTAATCCGGCTACTGACGCCCGCCAGGCTGAAATTATACCCGAACACCGGGATCCCCGCCTTGCCAACATTTCGTATCAGCTGCTTCAGCTGTTCCATCTGTCGTTGCTTACCAGGACCATCCAGCAGGATATCATACCAGTTGGCGGGGTCAAAATTCTCGATGGCCTCCCATTGGAGCCCCGCATCATTGATCTCCTTTTTTAGCGCCAGCAGCTCTTCCACGGACCATATCCTATCGGGATCGCCGGCCAGACCCCACCCCGACCCATCTCCGATGGGCTGGTCATTTCTATTAGTCTGTCCCCCCTTGTTGAAATAGTCGACAAGGTGGACGACCAGGTGCGTACATCCGCACTGCCTTGCAAAATCAAAATAAGGCCGGCTGAGCATGTGTCGATATAACCCAATTCCTAGCTTCATAATATCCGATATTTTTTGAACGCATCCGTGCTGGACAATCCGTTTTCTATCTCTTTTCGAACCAGTTTCTCACCCCGCGCCTTTTCCAGCGATCTGGATATAACCTCCTCCTCATGCTCACGGGGGATAACAAGAACGCCATCCATATCCCCGAAGATCAGGCTGCCGGGTTTTACCCATACTTCTCCTATCTGTATATCGCACCGGTAATCCGCTACCTGGGTGCGTACTGCGGAATCCTGCGCATATCGGCCCCGGCTGAAGACGGGCCATTTTTGTTCCATCACGCCCGCAGTATCCCGGTAATATCCGTTGATCACGGCGCCGGCCGCACCTCTTTTTTTTGCCGTGGCTGTAAGGATCTCTCCCCAATAAGCACAACGCATATCTCCGCCGCTGGCCAGGTATATTTCACCGTTGTTCAACTGGTCGAGGGCCTCGGTCAATTTGCCAAAAGGCTGCTTCTGCGCGCCATATACGTCGATCATTAATACCGGCATGGCCCTGCCGATCACTTTGTCTTCCACCTGTATCGGCTTTATCGGCTGCGGCAGGAACTGGTGATAGAACCCCATTTCATCCAGGATGTCCCCTACAACGGGCGTATACAATTCTCTTTTAAACAATTCAAAAAGCTGCTGGTCGTTCATCATGGTGAATTATTTTATGTTTTCGATTTCCTTATATAATCTTGTTTGCTCTTTCGGTTTCAGCTCCCGGTAGAAAACGTCTGTCAGATGGGTGTCATTGACTTCCACGATCATTACCTGCGCGTTTTCATCCAGCGCGATATTGTGCCAGGTATCCATGGGGATATTATAGGTCAGTCCCGGCTCCATACGAAGACAGTGAAAGACGAAACCCTTTTCTCCCGGCTCCCCTTCAATAAGGATGGCTGTCCCTTTCAGAAGAATAAAGACTTCATCCGTCCGGCGATGAACTTCCATCTTTGTGATGGACCGAAATCCCTGAGACGCGATATAGTTCAGCTGCGCCACCTGCCAGCCCTTGCGGATAAAAAAAGGATGAAAGCCTTCACCTGTATGTACGTAGGTTTCGATGGTCGCCGGTGTCATGGTTATGATTTTTTTGTTCTCGGGTCATAGGGTATCGTATTTTCCTTGTATCCCCCGTCGATGTATATTTCGGTGGCCGTGAGATAGGCGGCCATATCCGACGCCAGGAAGGCGCATGTCCAGGCCACGTCCTCTACCGTCCCTAGCCTTCCAAGCGGTATCCACCCATTGAATTTTTCCTTTCCAAAAGCGGCGATCTCTTCTTTGTTCATCTCCGTCTCGATGGCGCCCGGCGAAACCGCTATGACGCGGATTTGGTCTGCAGCCAGCTCGAGGGCCAGGCATTTGGTCATCATGTTGAGGGCCGCCTTTGCAGAGCAATAGTGAATAAGCCCTTTCCTGGGGACCTTATCATGAATGGAGGAAATATTGAGGATCACTCCTTGTCGTCGCTGCTGCATTCTTTTGCCCGCCGCCTGCGAACAGATGAACGCTCCCCGGAGATTGACGTTGAATACCCTGTCCCAGTCCTCCAGACTCAGGTCTACGGCATGACTGATCGTTTCACAGCCTGCATTATTCACCAGGACGTCTATCGGTCCCAACTGGCGGTCGAAAAAATCGAACATGGCAGCCACTTCCTCCGGCCGGGAAATATCCGCCCCATACGCCAGCGCCTTAACACCGGCCCGCTGCGTGAGCTCCGCCACAAGGTCCTGGGCCTTTTGTGGCGCGTCCAGGTAGTTCACGAGGATATTTGCGCCACAGGCGGCCATGG
The DNA here is from genome assembly GCA_017307755.1 of Chitinophagaceae bacterium. Classification (GTDB taxonomy): domain Bacteria; phylum Bacteroidota; class Bacteroidia; order Chitinophagales; family Chitinophagaceae; genus Puia. The sequence continues at coordinate 343,900 of JAFKGQ010000007.1, forward strand.
CACGGCCGATAGCCGCCCCGATGCCCTGCCCCCCACCCGTGATGAGTACATTCTTATTGTGCAGATCGATCCTGTTATCCATTGTTTATATAGTTAAATTCCTGCAATAATCCGATAATATCCTGCATCCATCTTCTGTCACCAGGACATTGTCCTCTATCCGTACCCCGCAGCCAATATCCGCGCCATAAATCCCAGGCTCTACGGTCAGGACCATCCCTGGCTGCAAAAGCTGCTTCGATCCGGGCGAGAGCCCCGGACCCGGGTCGTGATACCGGAAACCGACGGGATGCCCCAGGCCATGCGCAAAGAGATGCCCATAACCGGCTTCCCCGATGACCCGGCGGGCCTGCTCATCGATGGTTTCCATAGAAACACCCGGTTTTATCGCCGCAATGGCGACGGCTTGCGCTTTGGCGACGATATCAAAGATCTTTTTGTGTGCTGGCGGTAGTTCGCTTGTCTGGCCGACACGGGTTATATCCGCCCAGTAGCCGTTTACACAGATGCTGAGCTCCAGCAGGACTCCTTCGCCCGGCGCCAGCGCCTTACCGGTGGTCCTGTTGAACCGTCCTGCGGCAGCTGTATTGATCCCCGACTGGACCAGGGCCCAGGCTCTGGCATAGTAAACGCCTTCGCATCCGGTGGCCTCCTGTACTGTCGCTTCAACGGACGCGGCAACGCCCGCTTCGGTCCTTCCCGGCTGCAGGTTCCTGTAGAAAGTTTCCACTGCCAGCGCCGCCACCCGGTGCGTCACTTCCAATGCAGCAATATCCTCTGAGGTTTTCACCATATAAAGACCTTCGAGATCGCTGCCCCTATATCCGTCCGTGGACAGCAGCGAAAGCCTTTCGGTCAGGTCCGGCGGCAAAGGAGCTTGCTCGGCGGCCATCCTGCAGGGAGCGGACCTGCCGACACTCTTTACAAAGGAAAGAGGCAACCTATGCAGACCCCGTCCTTCGAGAACGGCCCTTATTCCCGCATACAGTTCTTCCCAGGGGTCGGGGCAATCCAATATCCCCCATGGAAATGTATGGACAGCGACACCTGCGGGCAGTATGTCCTCCGGCTCGAGCTCAGGCACGAACAACACCGGCTCCCCATCCCGGGGATACAATAGAAAGGAGATCCCCCAATGAGGCAGATACCCCAGCGTCAGCACCAACTCATCCGGCCGCCAGAACAGAAGAGCGCCCAGCCCCTGCTGTTGCAGGATAATGTCGAGCTGTTGCTTTCTGACTTTATTCATGCTCATCGTATCCGTATCGTTTCGATTGAATAGGGTGTCACGGTCAGCCCAACACCGGCCGCCGCCTTTGTCATAGGCTTGTCTTCTTCTTCTATAATATTCGTCCGCGTAACGCCATTGATGATGCCGAACCAATCGATCCTGGCCTCCGTCCTTTTCCCTTGCATATCTACGAGCCGCATGACGATACTGTTTTCATCTTCGGATTTTTTGATCGTCGTGATAAGCACATTGTCGGCATTGGTGCCCGCAAAGCTGTAGCTTGAAGGAAGACCGCTGCGGGCCTGTGGTACGTCTACTACCACGGGACGCAAAGGCTGGTTCTGTTGTTTACCTGCGTTTGCGGTAGTTTTCCAATCCCCCGGCGAAGAAGTCAGCGTGAATTCGAAATGATGGTTGCCGGGCTGGAGATAATAGTTGCCTTCCCAATGACAGCTCTTCCGGCTGGCCATTAAGATAGGTTGCAGAACGGTTTGTCTGTTATTGCTGTCGGTGGCATCGATCCAGTCGAATACGGCTACAGAGCTGCTGATCGTCACTGAAGTATTGTCTTTGCTGGCGTTGAACCAATCCTGTACCTCCCGGGGATGCACCTTGCTGCAGACGGTCGAATAGTCCTGCGTACCGTACGAAAAGCCCGCCGCACCCTTTATCTCGTCTTTGCCGACCTCCACCACTCCCATGGGGACTTCATAAGCGACCCTGGAATCCGTTTGATTCAGGGGAAAGGCCATCCTGTATTCCCGATAACGCTCACCCGAAAAGCCAAGGATGTCCGCCTTGAAATCTATCTGTTTCAGCGATTCATATAAAGTAACTGTCTCCCGGATTGTAGCAAATTGCGTCTGCTGCACCAACTCCCAGGTCTTCCGGACGGGGCCGAATTCGGTGCAATTCCATTTGGGCGCGTACTGGCTTAATTTTTCAAATCCTTCCATTGTCACCGGCTGCACATCCGAGAATTCGCCGGCGCCGTTGCCGACGGACTGCAGTTGGAAGATCTCACCACCCAGCAATTTATCCGTCTTCAGCAGTTCAGTCCGCAGTTCCTTGTCAAAGATACTTTTTACTCCCCCCGGGCCGAATTCGATCCTATAGAACTTATTCTCATACATCGAGGCGGCCGCCTGTGCCGTTATCGGGGAGGGCTGTGTAGGCGCTACGGGCACCCCGTTGCTAAAGCCAGCCACATAAGGTTGCAGGGTATATGTCTTGTAACCCAGGGAAGGAACTTTCTCCGCCACAAAACAAAGGGTGATCGTCTCGTCCGTACCGCCAGCCGGGTGGCTTTCTATACGCTGGCTGGGCACCTCTTTACCCGATGCGGCATCGATCACTTTATAGGACAGCGTGTCCTGTCCATACACTTTGACGCTGACTTCTACCTTATCCGTCCGTTCTTTGGACAAGGGGTTGAATATCACCAGCGACCTGCCTTTTTTGTCGAAGCCGATCTGTTGGACTATATTCTCCAGGCTGCCTTGTAATACTTTATCGGAAATCGCATAAGCCTCCTCGAACTTTGTCCTGAACGTCAGGTCCGTCATGTCCCCATGCTTACCGCCCCAGCCGTGGTCGGGATAGATGGCTTTTTCCCAGGCTGCTGTCAGCTCCGACTGAGGATACCGGGAAAAATCTTTTTTGAGGGTCGCATCGACGGCCGAAAATATCTCTGCGGCGACGAGTGTCCGGCTGGCTTTGCGCGAAGCGGTGAGCGCCCGTTCATGTGTCGGCCCATGGATATACAGCCAGACATTGGGACGCTCCCCCCGCAAAGTTTCGTAGACAGCATGGGGCGCATCCAGCTCTTTGAAAACACCGGCCGCAATCCCGTACTTCAGTGAAGGCAAGCCCCGGCTCCTGGCTTGTTGGTTCCATCCCTGAAAAAGGGTACGATAGTCATCGGGCTTATTCCAATCCGCGTCGATCAGCATCGGCAATGCCGGCCGAAATTTATTATCCTTAAAGTAGACCGCCCAGTTCTTGATATTATCAACCACCACCCGCTCCTTTGCGGTATCGCTCTTTGCCGTCCGGAAATCGTAGCATGATCCGTCATAATGCCCGGGAGTGAACATGAGCACGTTGCTGCTGTCCGGGCTATACCACCGGTAGATACCCGCTTCATGCCTGGAAATAAAGAGATATTTTATACCTGCCTTCGACAGGATCTGTGACATCTGGAGGGCCTTTGCAGGCACGTCTTCGTTCCAGGCGGTGAGGAAGTCGCAGCCGGGCAATGTCTTCTTCAACCATTTTCTCCCCAGGTAGGTTTCACGGATGAGGGCTTCCCCATCATACATGGATTCATAAGGCATATTATACGTTGCGCCCCATTCCAACCGGCCTTCCTTTGTATATTTCAGGATCTCGTCATATCTGTCCGGGTGACGGGCCAGGTATTCACGCAGACTCAGGGCGTCTTCGACGCTGAAGCAGTAATCGGGGTTGCTTTTCAACAACGCCAATGCCGGCGTGATCATATTTTCATCCCTCCATACCTCGCATGCGCCGATGGAATCCATCCAGGCAATGTCCTGATGGCTTGAATTGACAAAGCTCACTGTTCCATTCTTAAAATAAGAAGGGCTGGTATTTTTTGACCCGTGAGGCCGGTGATTGGTCTGCGCATAGACGAAACCGGCGCCGCATGGACAAGTCAGCAAAAGGATTAAAATGATCTTTTTAATAAATACCATGAACATAGGTTTTTAAAAATTATCTTTACTGAATAGCGACTTCCCTTTCTCTTTCTTCCCAAAATTTTTCAATCTGTTCCAACGATTTCCCTTTTGTCTCCGGCACCAATTTTTTTACAAAAATGGCGGCAGGTAACATGATCACACCGTATAAGAGGAAAACGTTCCCGATGCCGATCGATTCCCGCAGCATGGGATAAGTCTGCGTAACAAAAGTCGACCCCAGGAACAGGGACAAGGTACCAAGCGACATTGCCCTGCCCCTTATCTTCGTAGGATAGATCTCAGCCAGTATCACCCATACGCCGGGCCCCAGCGTGGCGGCAAAAAGAGCGATATAGAATACAAAGGCCGGCAACAGCATACCCGCGCTCTCCGATCGGGTATTGAATGTCCAGCCTATGAGGAGCAGCGCGGCGGACAGGGAGATAAATCCGCCGATCAGCAGCGGTTTGCGACCCCATTTATCGACTTTCCAGATGGCTACGAACGTAAAGACCATGTTAAAGAAGCCGATGACAGCTGCGCTGCCAAAAGCTGATCCGGACGCCAGCCCCGCCTTCTCGAAGATCGCCGGTGCATAATACATCACGGTCGTGATCCCCGATAGCTGGCTTAAAAAAGGCAGCACAAGACCAATGATAAGCGCGACGCGCATGGCGGGCCTGGCAAGGTCCTTAAAACGACCTTTTTCTGCGGCCGGGAAAGATTCGTCGATAGCCTTCAGCTCAGCCGAAACTCCCTGCGGTCCATTGATCCGTAAAAGTATCTTCTCCGCCGCCATCCTCTTCCCTTTTGACAATAGCCATCTGGGGCTCTCCGGCACGAATAACAGGAACAGGAAGAACAGCAGCGCAGGCGCCATATTGGATCCCAGCATCCCCCGCCAGACTTCGGTGACCATATAATAGTATAACACGCCACCTTCACCACTCGTGTGGTGACCAGCGGCATAGGACAAAAGCCAGGTATTGGACAAATAGGAGCATAAGATGCCTAAGGTGATGGCCAGTTGGTAGAGAGAAACCAGTCGCCCGCGCAAGCGTGCCGGGGCAAGCTCGGAGATGAACATCGGAGCGACCATCGCGGCGAACCCTACGCCCACTCCACCGACGATCCTGGCCACTACGAGGAAGGAAGGCGAGTTCGCTACTGCGCAGCCTGCCGCCGAAAGAATAAAAAGCAGGGCGGACAGCAATAACACCGGTTTTCGTCCATAACGGTCTGCCAGGTATCCGGCGATAGCTGCCCCTGCCACGCAACCCGTCAGCGCGGAACTCATCAGCCATCCTTCCATCAACGGCGACAATTGGAACTGGCTTCGCAGGAAATTGATGGCGCCCGAGATCACCGCGGTATCAAAACCGAACAGGAATCCCCCGAGACCGGCAGTCATGCAGACCAGGACGATATAAAGCTCCCCGCGTATTTTCATAATGTATAATTGAACTTTAAAGATATAGGATCCGGCACCTAATAACCAGGGTTATTGGGCGCCAGTTTTGGATTTACATCGATCTCCGACTGGGGGATCGGGAATAAAAGGTGTTTGTTCTGAAAGGTCCGGATCCCGCCGCTGCCGGGAAAACTATATCCAACCATCGGGACGAACTTGTCGTTCTGCGTGTCATAGACCATCCGTGTCCGCACCATATCGAACCAGGTCTGGCTCTCGAAACATAGCTCGTGATTGCGCTCCCTCCAGACTGCCTCCCGGAACTGATCCTTTGTCAGCCCTGACAAGGGTGCCAGACCGGCGCGGGTGCGGATAGCATTCAGATACGAATAAGAATCTGCACCAGGCGTGCCGTCAGCTTCGTTCTGAACTTCCGCATACAGCAGGTAAATATCGGAAAGTCGGATAATGGGAAAACACTTGCCCGAAGGAAGCCCCGTTTGCTGGACTACGTCGTCAAAGTATTTAAAGATATGCTGTCCGTTGGTGAATACTACGTCTGCCCCCGTCGTGAAGTTTGGATAGTGCGAATAAAAGAACTGCTTTTCCTGCGCCCGTTTATCTCCCGCGGCATAAGACTTATAGAAAGTGGGGTCCGGCAACAACGAGCCCTTCTCCTGCTGCCCGTTGGAAATATAGCTAAAACTGGGTAAGGTAAAGGAGAAGAGGGGATCCTCGGCAATGGACGATGCGAACTGCACCATAAATATATTCTCCTTTTTATTGTCGTTGGCCGGATCCCGGAATTCGTCATAATTCTGGTACAGTGTATAGCTACCGGAGGTGATTACGGCCGCCGCCTCCTGTTTTGCCAGCGCCAGTTTATCCGTCTGTTGCAAAGGATAGCCGGCCATGGTTTCGTAGACTTTTGCAAGCAAGGACTTTACCGCGCCGAGGGCCACTCTCCCCGTGTTATCGACAAAAGGAAGACCGCTTTGTTCTGCCGCCAGCAGATCGGGGACGATCTCCTTTTCATAGATATCTTTGGTCGCCGTCCTGCTGATCTGCAGGCTATCGGCGTTGACCGTCGGCTCGGTCACCAGGGGGATATCCCCGAATTCCCTTACCAGGTTGAAATAAAACCAGGCCCGTAAGAATCGCGCCTGTCCGAGCAACTGCGCCTTTTGTGCGTCCGGTACGATGGCCGAGGACATGAGCGGAATATTCTTTATTGCCAGATTGGCGGCGTCGATGCCTTTATAGGAGCTTCTCCACCACTGGGTGAAATACAGATCAGTGGGGGTCATGGTCAGATTCAGCAGATTGGCATTGTTATTAGACTGATTGGTTTCCGTCCGGGCCTGACCCGTGGGCATTTCCAGCATGAACATGGCATCTTCGCTGTACAGCCCGATGCTGGCATAAAAATCCCGGGTAAAGGCATAGATGCCGTTGACCGCGTTCTGCGCCTGTATGAGGCTGGTATAATAGTTATCCGGCGTATAAAAGCTCTTGGGATCCTCCTGCAGGAACTTCTTACAGGAAAAGTTCATTGTGATGGAGAGGAATAGCAGGGCCTGAAATATCTTTATTCTTTGCATAAAATAGATTTGATGGTTAAAAGCCAACATTTACACCGAAATTGAATGTCCTGGCTTTAGGCAGAGCGTAAAATTCGATCCCATAGGCAAAGGCCTGCGGATAGGTGGACACTTCCGGATCATAGCCGTACTTATACTTCGTGATGAGGAAGGCATTCTGAACGCCGGCGTAAACACGCAGGCTATTAATGTGCATGCTTTCTGTCAATCTCCTTGGGAAGTTATAACCCAACGCTATATTCTTGCCTCTGATGAACGACCCGTCATTGAGGTAGTGACTGTCCTGCCGCAAAGATGGGCCATCTGAGTTGAGCCGCACCTGGGCGATATTTGTATTCTGGTTCGTCGGGGTCCAGGCATTGAGCACGGTCGCATAGCTATTGGCCAGGGTCTGCCGGTCTTCCGAAGTGGAATAGGACAGGTTCAGCACTTTATTGCCCTGGCTGACCTGCAGGTCGATCAGCAGATCGAAGTTTTTATAGGAAAATTTATTGATCAATTCCATCGTGTAAGTCGGATAGGCATGTCCAAGGATCGTACGATCGTTGCCGTCGATCTTGCCGTCTCCATTGAGGTCTTTTTCCTTCAGGTCACCCGGCTTTGCGTTATAGGTGGCTGCCTTTGCTGCCTCCGCGGTGCTCCATGTACCTTCTCTCACCAGCCCGAAGAAAGTGCCTACCTGCTCGCCCACCCGCAGGATATTCGTCTGGTCGAGGAAACTCGGACCGGGGAATATGTCTTCATTATGCGTCCCCAGGGCCAGTATCTTATTCCGGTTGACGGTAAAGTTCACCGTAGTGTTCCATTTGAGCGGCCCCATCAGGTTATACGTCATTATTCCCAACTCGATCCCTCTGTTGCGCACCGACCCGATGTTCTTCAGGATAGTTTCATACCCGGAAGTCAATGGCACCGGCGCTGACAGCAGGAGATCCTTTGTCTCCTTATCGTAGATGTCGGCCACGACATTGATCCGGTTGCCAAACAGACCCAGGTCTACGCCAAAGTCAAATTGATTGGTCTTTTCCCATTTGAGATCCGGGTTGGGCATGCTACCCTGTACCTCACCCGCGGCCCTCGCACCGTTGAAGATGGCGGTATTCGAAGTCAGTGAACTGATGGACTGGTATTGCCCTATCTCGGAATTACCTGTACTACCATAGCTGACTCTTAACTTAAGGTTGCTGATTGTCTGGCTTTGTTTTAGGAAATCTTCTTCCGAGACACGCCATGCAAAGGCCGCCGACGGGAAAAAGGCATATTTGTGATTGGCGCCGAACTTCGAAGACCCATCATATCTGCCCGTGGCGGTGAACAGGTATTTGTTCTTCAAGGCATAGATGATCCGGCTGAAATAAGAATTGATCTGCCAATCATAGGCGCTCGACGTAGGCGGATTGGGGACGGTAGCGGCGCCCAGATTGTTCCAAAGGTAAAAATTACCGTCAAAATTAGAGGCCGACGCACTTACGATCTCATAGCTGTTCTTCGCCCATTCGGCGCCTAACATGACATTCAGGTTATTGTCGGGATTGATCGCTTTTTTATAGGTAAAATAGCTGGAGCTCTGCCAATAAACTGCTTTGTCCGAATTGACACCCGCGCTGATGTTCTGGTAAATGCCTCGTTGGACAGCCGATCCGCTGGCGGCGTTATTGTTCTTATTGGTATTGATCTGGCCGGAAAAGCTGGTCCGGAAGTCCAGGTCATGACTCAGGCGGATATTGAAGTACGTATTGCCGAGGACCACCGTCCGGTTGTTAATATTATATTTTGTCTCAAGGATATTCACGGGATTATCGGCGCCTTCCGAGGCAAGATGCATCCAGTTGCCTCCCCAGCTGCCATTAGGCATTTTTACAGGGATCATCGGCATTGCCTCCATTACTTCACGGGTGGCGGTGAGAGCGCCGACCTGATCATCCTGTATCCTTTCCCTGAAATAGGTGCCGGACAGGTTCAACCCTGTGCTCAACCAGTCATTGACCTTGCCGTCGACGTTGATCCGCATAGAATATTTCTTATTATAGGTCAATAGTAACAACGCTTCGTCGTCCTGGTAGCCATAATTCATACTGTACCGGAGGTCCTCATTACCTCCCGTCACAGACAGATTGTGGTTTTGGGAGAAGGTAGGCTTATAGACTTCTTTCTGCCAGTCCGTGTTGTACCTGGGCGTCCCATCGGGCTTATATAAAGACGGTTCCAGTGTCGCGAAATCCGGATAAGCCCTGCCCGGTACATAGGCATAAGCGGCCTTTTCCATCGCCTGGTACTGAGTGGAATTGAGGAGGGGTATTTCCCGAGGTAGTACGTTATAGCCCCCTACAAAGCTGTAATTCGCCACAGCTTTCCCATTAATCCCGTGTTTCGTCGTAATGATGATGACGCCACCTGAACCTCGCGCTCCGTAGATGGAGGTCGAAGAGGCATCTTTCAGCACGTCGATGGTTGCGATATCATTGGGGTTGATCGTCGTATAGTCCACGCCTATGACCCCGTCCACTACGAATAAGGGATTATTGGAGGCATTGATGGAGTTGAATCCCCGGATATTGATGCGATAGTCGCCGGGTCTGCCGGAATTGGTGGTGATATTCAACCCCGGCACCTGGCCCGCCAGCGCACCCAGCGCATTGGGAGATGGGCGCTCCCTTATCACAGCACTGTTGACGGAAGCGACGGATCCCGTGACATCCACTTTCCGTTGCGTTCCATAGCCGATCACTACAACGTCTCCCAGCGATTTGCCGCCAGGCTTCATTTGTATGTTGAAAACGGTTTGGCCCCGGACGGGTATTTCCATGGATTGGTACCCTGTGTAGCTGACGACCAGAACGTCGTCCGGTCCGGTGTGGATGGTGAAAGCCCCTTTCTCGTCTGTGGTGACGGCGCTCCGGGTCCTTTTTATGAGAATACTTGCTCCGGCCAGGGGGGCCTTGTTCTCGTCCTGTATGGTCCCGGATACTACTTTTGATGGAGCCTGGCCATTTACGGCCATAACCGAAAGGAAAAAAGCCAGGCAGCAACAGGAAAATAATTTTTTGATCCCAATTGCATTCAAGAGCTCATTCATAATGGCAATTAATTTTGGATGGAAGAATCAAGTTTATACGCGGAAGGGATAAGAAGACAACCGTAACCCAAAAGTAGAGGGACGATCCGGTTATTTTTACAATTGGATTAATGGATACTTAAAGTATTTTACTCATTTAAGTACTATTTTCGAATTTTTTAAAAATATATTTTAATTCGGTACCTTGTAGCTCAACTCAATCGCTGCCATGAGAGCTAATTTAATACCCATAGGAGTAAACGATGTCGAAACCGTCTCCGTCAAAAAAATCAATGAACATCATTACAGCTCTCCCTTTCATTTTCACAAAATTTGTGAGTTGAATCATGTCGTCAGCAGTAGTGGAAAAAGGATCGTGGGGGATAATATCGATAACTTCTCCGACGGGGACCTCGTGCTGATGAGCCCGGATCTGCCACATATATGGTATAACGACCCAGTCATCCTGAATAGTCCGCCCAAGACGAAATTGGCCAAGGCCGTCGTCGTGTATTTTCCGATCGATTTTCTCGACAAGCTGACCGCCGACAACCTGGTCCTCGTAAAGACCAGGAAGATGATGGCAAAAGCAAACAGAGGCCTCCGCTTTTATGGCGCTACCCAGAAGTTCGTGTCAAAAAAGTTGAGCACCATCGCGGAAAAAAATGGATTCGAAAGGATCATCACCTTCCTGGAGATTATCAAGGCTCTTACCGAATCCCGGGAATACGAGCAGCTGGCAAGCGTCGGTTATACCCATAATTTTAATGAAAGGGATACCGAAAGGATGAATAATGTCTTCAAATATCTGATGCAGCACTTTGCCGACCCCATCTCGTTGCAGGAGATCGCGGACGTGGCCAATATGACGCCGCCCGCTTTTTCCGCCTATTTCAGGAAGCGGACGCAAAAATGTTTTACGACCTTCGTGAATGAGATCCGGATCGGGCATGCCTGCAAGCTGCTGGAGGATCCGGACCTGGCTATTTTAGATATTTGCTTTTCGTCCGGGTTCCAGAATGCTACACACTTCAACAAAATGTTCAAGCAATTCACCGGGAAGGTTCCGAGCGAATACAGGAAATTTATCTCTTTTGCCTAAAATAGAGCTATATGAAACGGCTATTACCAATCATAATTCTTGCAGCCTTCTGTACAATGACAAATCAACTCGCTGCCCAGGACACTCATGCCTACTATATGCGAATAGCAAGGATAGTCGTCGACTCCGTGCAGCTGGAAAATTACAGATCCGCTCTTAGGGAAGGCATCACCACGGCTGTACGCACGGAACCCGGCGTGATAAGCTTATCCGCCGTATATGACAAAAGTCAACCGACTCATGTTACCGTATTTGAAGTCTACGCTGATGAAGATGCTTATAAAACCCACATTCAAACCGCTCATTTTTTAAAATACAAGGCGACGGTCCAAAAGATGGTTAAGTCCCTTGAGCTTACCGACGTCGCCCCGATTACGCTGGCCGCTAAATAAACGATCAATATTTTATGGTGCGTACTCGGTATCGCTCACTTTCTCCAGCCAAACTACATTTCCCTTTCCGGCATTTGTGCTTATTGCGATATGTACCATTGCATCGGTTGGCGTGGCGCCATGCCAGTGAACTGTATTAGGAGGGCACTTTATTACATCCCCTTTTTTTATTATTTGTATCGGCTTTCCCTTTTCCTGATACAATCCCTTTCCTTCAATAACTAAAAGGATTTGGCCGCCCGGATGGTAATGCCACCTGGTCCTTGCGCCAGGCTCGAAGGTTACATTGCCAATTTGTGCATTGTAGGTAGTATCATTTTCCACCAACATGCTGAGCCGGACGTTGCCGGAAAAATTATCGTTCGTTATTTTATTTCCTTGCGGGAACACTTTGTCCATGCTGTCTTTATCGGCCGTAGATTTAATAATAGCAGCGAATTCATTCATTTGCTCTGCTGTCAAGCCTACGTTCAAACAAATTTTCAGGTGTGACTGCAACATTGGCTCCACACCGCCAATGCTGCTTAGTACCGATACAGTCACCAATTCCCTTTCCGCATAAGTTAGAACATCCCTTTCAAAAATATCAGCAAATAAATGTTCTTTCAGAAATATTTCTATTATAGGGGCAAAAGCTGCATAACCAGTTTTTGGGCCGGCTTCAGGAACACCCGTCAATTTCTCCAATACCGCCTTGCCACGTTCATACTTGCTGCCATCCCCATTTATGGGTGACGCTTCAGCGCCGATTACATCATTGATACCCTTGGATTTTCGTTCATCCAGCACCATCATAAATGTCTGCAACCCCCGAATACTACGAGGAAATCCGGCATAGGCGTAAATATGCACAATAGCTTCTTTTATCTGACTGATTGTCAATCCAGCTTCGAGTCCGGCATTTAACTCCACTTTCAACTTTAATAGATTTCCTTTTGCTGTTGATGAAGCAATAGCGATAAGACTTTTTTGCTTGGCGCTTAACGTCACATTTTCATTTTTCACGGTTTGCGCCTTCAGCATAAAAGAAATGAAACTTAATGTGACAATTAATGTTATGAGTGATTTTCTTTTCATCATCTGCGTAGGTTTTCACCGAAGAACCCGACTAATTTAGTTACGGCCTTACTTACATACTCCGGCTTCCAGTAGGTCTGTATATGAGTAGCTCCATCGATCAGGAACAATTCCTTTCTTTTCGCATTAACCGCCTTGCTAAATGCCTCATCTGTCATATATTTTGTATCGGCTTTGCTTCCAGCCATCATCAACAGGGGTTGATCGATCAAATCCATATTGGTGGTGGCATCCCAGGTCATTAAGTCGAGCAGGCTGCTCATGGTATACAGAAAGGTAGAATTTGGGTGTGCATGAGTTTTATAATAGTACACGTATCCTTCACGATATAGGTCGGTCGGTATTTTATCGATTTCTTCATCTGCTATATTCGCCACGACGCCTCCATAAATTATTTTACCACCTGCAGATTCTTGCGCACGGGCATCTGAAGCTTGTTTTAAGCGTTCTTGAATGGTGTTTAATTGGGAATTCTGAAAGCCGTTACGTCTTACCTCCCCTGAATTAAACATACTCAAGGTTGCAACTGCTTTAAAGCGCTTATCCGATTGGGCTGCTTTTAACGTATAACCACCGCCGCCACAAATACCAAGAACACCTAGACGGCTAGCATCAACCCCCGGGTATCGACTAATAAAATCAGCCATACCATGAATATCTTCTATTCGGTATGCAGGTTTATCCGTATGACGCGGCTCTCCGCCACTTGCTCCCTGGTATGCTGCATCGGCGGCAATGGTTATATAACCAGCCTCTGCCAAACGCTGCGCATATAGTCCGGCTGTCTGTTCTTTTATACCACCGTTGGGATGTGCTACCACTACTGCCGGATATTTCTTTGACGCGTCGTAATTGGCAGGTGTATAAACATTGGCAGCTATATCAATCCCGTTCAGTTCATACGTCACCGGATGGATATTTACTTTTCCATTTACATTCTCTGTAATCGCATCCTCATAGACCAGGCCAAAGGGGGTTTGGGGTTTGGTTTGAGCGGAAGATACAATATTTGCTATCATAAAAATTGATATTAGAATTAGTGTTATCTTTTTCATTACTTATCCAATTTTCTTTGTTTTAACCATTTCGACAATTCGTCTGCCACCTCGATATTATTCAGGTCAGAAAAGGCAAAATGGGTATTGCCTTTTATACCAACCTCCGGCAAGTGTACCACGGTTGCATCACCTCCATGTTTGTTGATAGTAGCCGTCCATATTCTAGCCATTTCAAGCCCTGCACGCCAGTGGTCTTCGTTCCATACCGCTGTGGGTTCTTTAGCTATATTATCACCATAATAAATAACAATAGGTATTCTGGTGAGCTTGTTGAAATCAGCTAAAGGAATTTCTACACCTTTCAGCTCGCCAAAAAGTCCTGCTGATTGGATTGCTGCGGGCAATTCTCCCTTGGGGAATACGAAACCGCTGTATGGTTCATAAGCGACAACAGCCTTAACCTTATCATTTTTTATGGCTATAAGCCAACCGGGACCGCCACTCTGAGAATGAGTAACAAGAATACCCTCACCGATCTTATCAAATAAGCTGGAAACGGCATTTGTGATAATATTAGGATCAAAACCACCCGTATTGGGGGTCATCTGTCTGAAAAATTGCTCGAGGGCAACGGAGTCTTTTGGGAACTGGACATGAGGAAAGTAGTCGGGATAATTACCTATACGGAACTGCGTGAACCAAAACTGCTCATCAGGAGTTGGGGTTATAGTTGCCGAAACAGTACTTCTTCCTGCATCACCACGTCTGGGCTGGTCGAGCAGATAGACAGGATATCTTCTTCGGAGGAAAATATTCTGAAAGCCGTCCCTGCCATCCGGGGTTGTTTCCCATGTTTTTTTGGACTCTCCCGCACCGTGCAGAAAAACCAAGGGGTATTTACGGGCTTTTACAGGAATTTGGTAAAAAACATACGCGTGGTCACCGTGAAAAGTCTGCCCTTGGGGTTTCAAAGCATTCTTCAGGTCAAAATCTCCCGGTTCGGTACTTTTTATACCACCAACCAAAAAGCTGCCCTGTTCAGCTATAGTTAATGGCTTCTGATTGTTTTGGGCATTAAGCGATATGGAAGTAGCCAATAATAACGTCATTGTGGCGCTATTTCCCAACATACGTTTTATCATAGTCCTAATTTTGCATGATCATTCTTTTTATTCCACAAAGGTCCGACAACTGCGCTGGCAATACGGTAGACGGATTCCGGGATCTGATACCATTATTGCTGATCGGGAATACCCGCCTTTCCTATGGGGCAATAAAATGCTAATTTTGGGTTATAAACCTGGATGTGATATGGATACTTTGAGACGATTTGAGACGATCAATGATTACAACGCTTTCAATAACAATGAAACACTGCATCCGCTGGTAAGCGTAGTGGACCTGTCGAAGGCCAGCCCCCGGCAGGGTTCGCGTATGTATTTCGGGTTTTACACCGTGTTCTTAAAAGAGTTAAAATGTGGCGATATGCAATACGGCCGCCACACCTACGACTATCAGGAAGGCACGCTGGTTTTTCTTGCACCTGGCCAGGTAGCCGGCATGAACAGCAACGGCGAAACCTACCAGCCAAAAGGTTATGCGCTGATATTTCATCGCGATCTGATCCATGGCACGGCACTCGGACGCCATATCCAGGACTATACATTCTTCTCCTATCAGTCCAACGAAGCGCTTCATTTGTCGGAGCGGGAGCAAAAAATTGTCCTGGATTGTTTCTCAAAAATTCAATATGAGTTGGAACACTCCATCGATAAGCATAGCAAAAGGTTGATCGTGTCCAACATCGTCCTATTCCTGGACTATTGCATCCGGTTCTACGACCGGCAATTCATCACCCGCGAGAAACCCCACAAAGGAATTGTTGAACGATTCGAAGCATTACTGAATGACTATTTTGAAAGCGACAAGCCACAGCTCTTGGGTCTTCCATCTGTAGCCTATTTTGCCCGGGAACTAAATTTGTCGGCCAGTTATTTTGGCGATCTGATCAAGAAGGACACGGGTAAGACAGCGCAGGAATATATCCAGTGGAAGATGATCGACGTAGCCAAGGAGCGTATCTTCGATGACAGCAAATCGGTAAGTCAGATCGCCTACGAACTCGGGTTTAAATATCCTCAGCATTTTATCCGCTTATTTAAGCAACACGTTGGCCGAACGCAGACTGAATACCGCACTTTGAACTAGCACAATAAGAACTCATTAATAAGATGAACGCACGGTACCCATTCAAATCACTCACTTTTTTAAGGGAATTGTGTGAGCATATATGTAGGAGAACTATCTTGGAACTTCAACTTCATGAGCCCTGTAACAAAAAAAGACGCTTCAACAACACAATTTATTGATAATAAATATTTTACAATCGAAGCCGTAGGGACTTTCCAATTACGGTATAATCAATTTAATTTCAAAAGCTTATTTTCTGCCTTTCTTATCCCCTTCAATGACTTGCTAAATACATTAGCTTTTCGTAGGGGAATCAGAATTCCGGAACAAGTCGGGGCCACTTCCAACGATCCACATGTTCTTAATGGCCTTATCCTAACCCATTGTATGACAACGAAAAGTTAACTATATTTGTAGTATGGCTCTCTCCACACATGATACGAACCTCCTTCGGAAATATTTCGCCGGCAAGCCGGTGAAAAGAGCCTATTTATTCGGATCCTACGCCCGAAATACTGCTGTAAAGGGCGCCAGTGACATCGATATATTATTGGAACTGGATTATTCCAAACCCATCGGAATGAAATTTTTCAGCTATCAGCGGGAGCTCGAAGATTTATTGCATAATAAAGTAGACGTTGTCACCAGTGATGGCATTTCTCAATATGTTCTTCCGTACATTGAAAAAGATAAGATTCTGATCTATGAAGCAACCGCTTAGCGATGAACTGCGAGTCCGACACGTACTGGATGCTATTAAAGAAATTGAGTCCTACCTACAAAAGGTATCTCTGGAAGAGTTTCTCGCTAATTCTGAAAAACGTTTCGCTACCATTAAACAGCTTGAGATCATCGGTGAGGCATGTGCCCGTATTACGTCGCCCTTAAAGGAGAAGTATCCTGAAGTAGAATGGAATAATATCATTGGCTTTCGAAACATTTCAATCCATGAGTATTTTGGCGTCAATTTTCAAATCGTCTGGCAAATAGCGCAGAACGACCTTCCGGTGCTGAAACAGCAATTTTCAAAAATATTAGTTGGGTTTGATAATAATTAATTAGGAAAGTCTGATCGTTAAAAATTAATTTTCTGATTTTCGTTTGTTAAATGTAAACCTGAAAAGAGTAATCCCACCCACTCGGAAATAAAGCAATCTTATAGATGAGCGATGGATTCGATTATAAAATGGCAGGTTAATTGAAAAAAATTAAAATTGATTAGGATATTAACTTTCTCCTTTTTTTTGACTGTTGGGCAGTTGACATTTTCGCAGCAGCAATCTGCGGGAGTTGATGCGGCTTTTGGCTTTGTGGATTCGATTTTTCAATCACCTGCTTTCACTTTTGAAATAAACGAATTGCGCCCATCGGATAGTCTTCAGGCAATTATGGTCAAGCTGAATAATGCCCTAGTCGCAAATAAGGAATGGGCCGCAGAATATATGAGCAAAAATTACAAGCCGGGGGAAGGAATGCCGTATAACGAGAAGTTAGGCATCACGAAAGAGGAATATGATCAGATTAAGACTGCTGACGCGTCTTCGTATAAACTGTACAAGGTAAGATCAGAGTATTTGTTCGTAACAAAGACAAATGCATCTATTACCTTTAAAAGCATTGATAGCTTTCGAATTTTGAACTATCTGTTGTTATACCGGGATACTAAAACCTTGACCTTCGGTGGCGATACGGTTTTATTTTCAGGGGAGATAAATGCCCCTTCTGCAACACCTTTTGGTAAATGGCATGGGTATAGCTGGCATTACGAAAAATCAAATCAAAAAAGTGACGCCGACATTGATATTCATCAATTGTCAGCAAAGATCATTGAAGTTGATATTGGTAGAACTATTCCCGGCAACAAGATTTTTTTGCGGATAAAATACCAGCAGATAGCACAAGGTGTGAAAAAAGCCGATATGGATTTACTGGGTTTTGTCGATTGATCTATTCGTGGTGTATCAGTTTGAAATTTCTGCAACTATTATTTCATTTTCTCTAGACTATCAATTGAAGATTGAATATCTATTAACCGAGCATGAACGGTTCCAAGTTGCTTCTTTTTAGCCTCAGCGCTGTCGTAAACGCCTTTTTGCATGTAGCCGCCTATCCTTTCGCTTATATTATTAGCGCTATCCTTTAGGATTTCTTGTTCGTTCAAAAGTTTTGTCCTCACTGCATTACGATTGCATCCGCAAGCGAACAGGATGAGAATGCTTAAAACGGCTGAATATTTCATATAAACTTTTAATTAAAGTTGGGAAAAAATCAGAACCCGCATGAGGTGCAAGATAACACAATAAAGAACCACTTATTCAACGGCTAGAACTATGTGCTCTGCCTCCGAAGTATCGATAATTTGGACCGATTGGAACATTTCGTAGTGCTGATTCAGCTTTTCCAGGTTACCGTAAAAGTTGTCACGGGCAACACTTATCATGCCAATACTTTTCAAGATTTTGAATACTGATGGATAAAGCCTGTTGCCATTCAGGTTCCCGGGCGCATGATCATGACCATGCCGCGCTGGCGCCGGACGATGTGCACAAAATAATCTCCATTGCCCAGGTCTTTTATGACATACCCCTGGTGCATGGGCAATAGTTTTTCAGGTATTCTTACGCCGTTGATCGTTATGGAAGACGGCCTGAATGACAAACGCAGGTATTCCGCTCCATTTATTTGCGTCGCCGTATAGGCGATGGTACGCTTACCGTAACAGACGGATCTCAATACCCCGTCCGAATAAAGGATATGATCCTCTCCGGCAGGCGCCCATTCAGGGATGGAGGACAATACGTGGTAAACCATCCGGGGGCCTTCGCCGTAGCAATCGGACCACCACGATGACACGCCCTTGCTCACCGGGCTTTCGTATGCCTTGCCATCCGTATCGTTACAATAGGTCACCCAGTTCAGGGAGCGATATGCTTTTTCCTTAAAGGCGGTGTCACCCGAGATGGCATACCACCGGGCGCACTGGGCGGCGTACCGGGCGGTCTGATAATCCATTTTTGGCATAAACGCCACCTGCTCGCTGACGATATTAGCGCCCCACATGGAAGAGGGCTCTCCGGGAGCCGATTTGGCGACAAAATTGTCTTCCGTCCATTTTATGAGACCCGGCAGGGTCGTCTTCCATCCGGGATCGAATTCGGGATAGTCGGAAATATACAAGGCGGCATTGCTGGCGCTCATGTTACTCAGGTTGCCAGTCCCGGTGATATAGGTATCCGTATGCCCGTCTACCCAAGCGCCATTCTTAACAGGATATTCCAGCAGCCATTTTCGGATCATGGCGCGAGCAGTCGTATAGGCGTTTATATCCCCGGTACCCGTGGCGATCAGCATGTCAAAAAGCCGCACACACCCAAACCAGTTCGTTCCGTATTCCGAGACGGCCTTACCGGATCGCATGTTAACGACATAGGGCCACGGCGAATGGCCGGTGTTGCCTACGCCGATCTTTTTGGCGAGTACATTGGCAACGTCGATCGCTGCACGCTTGTATCTCAGGTTCCCATAGTACAGGTACATCCGGTAATAGGTGGCTCCCATATCGCCGGCGTGGTCGACCTGGACATCGTCGGTAGAAAATCGATTGGCGGCTGCAAAACCGCGAAATTCGGTTTCGCCGGCATCGGAGGCCGTTTGCGGGAAACGGGCCCATTCGTAGGACGAGGGGGTGATCCCATGTGCGAGCGAATAGTCGACCATACCCTTTGTAATCGCCAGGGGGCCGTCGTCTCCGGTATAGGCATAGTATAGGCGGGCAGATTCAAACCAGTTGGGTATTTTTTCTGCCACGTCGTTCATCCACATATCCGGCTGGAGAACACCCGCCGAGTCCTTCCATGCGCAATAAAAGTAATACTGCGGATACAGTGATCGGGGTGCGGGGCCGGGGCTTGCGGGCGCTTTTGTCCGGACAAAACTCCACCGAAGCCGCAGAAAATGATCGTATGCATTCACCGGTGCGGTGACCCAGGGTATTATTTTCCCCTCCTTATCCAGCAGTACCCGGTGCCCGCAAAAGATGTCCCCGGCAAACTGCTGGGCGCGCAGCCCTCCGCTGGCAAGACATAGAAGGGATAAAGTGGCGAACAAGTGTATGCTGCCAAACTTTTGCATAAGCGTGTTTTATTCGTTTATCCTAAAAGCGTCGACGAGGGGGAGGATGTTCTCGTCTAAAGAAGCCTCGTTCTCGTCCATTGTCGCTCTCTCCAGCAGCCAGTGCTCTGTATGTACAACTGTTTGGCCGGGTGCGAGTCTGGTCAAGGGGCTAAGTGTTTCAATTTCGAGATAGTCCCTGTTTATATACGTCTCGTTGTTACAGTTATAATCAGGATACAAAGCATCAGCGTGGAATGCAAACCGTTTTATAAGGACCTGCCCGTGGAGATAATAAGCCGTCCAGCCCTGTTTATTGGTTACGCCGATCTTTTGTTCGGAAGGATACAGGCTGTTCTGTTTTGCAAGGATGTATTTGTCACCCCATACCCAGCGCGGGTCGTTCATTCTTGTATAGTGCCAAAGGGCAAGGGAACGACCGGGCAGAAGATAGTCGTTCCCTTCCCCATAGGGTTCCTGGGGTATGATCGCTACACCGCCTGGCGCCAGCATCGAAATGGGCCACACCGATAGTTCAACATCCCAACAGTTCCGGTTGGTCAGCCGATGTGTCACCTTCACTTCGTTTTTATGAGGGGACAAGCTGATGTCCATTTCCTTTACGATACCTGTATCAGGCTCCATTGGCTGAACCATGCAGATGCCATCGCCTGTCATGGTGTATTCTACTCTATCATTATCCGGAGCATAGCTCCGGGGCATCGCCTCCGGGGCATGCCATAGCCGGTGGCCGCCGTAGATGGTCCACTCCCGGCTTCCGGTCCTGCCGAGCTGGCCCGGTACGAGATAAAACAAATTTTCGCCGTTGATAAATCCGAGATGGACGATCCGGGGGCCGACATCGGTGGTAACGATCAGCTCGATCGTTTCATTAAAAAGCCGGAAGCAATTCGGCCATCCCTTATATGTCAGTTTTTCCATCATGCCATACTGTTAGACCTGCCCGAATACATGGTCAAATTTTGTCAATACCTCAGTCCCGTCTGTTGTCACCAGTACCAGGTGTTCCAGCCGGATGCCCCAGTCACTCTTGTAAACAGCAGGTTCGAGCGCGATGACCATGCCGGCTTCGAGGACCCTGTCGTTGTAGGGGACAATGCGCGGCTCCTCATGGTAAACCAGTCCGACCCCATGTCCTCCGTGATGTCCAAAATCACCTTCCGGGGCAAGTATCTTTCGCATGACCGCGTCTACTGTTTTTGCCGGGATGCCCGGCCGGATCGTGTCGATCCCTGCCCGGAGCGCCGACCGGACGAGTGTGAATATCCTCTTTTGTTCGGCGGTGGCCGTTCCTACGACGATGGTATTACAGGAATCGCCCCAGTATCCGTTGAGACAGGGGGTAAGATCGCACAGGACGAGCTCGTTCTCCCCGATAATCCGGTTGCTGGGGTT
This sequence comes from Chitinophagaceae bacterium, assembly GCA_017307755.1. Taxonomy (GTDB): domain Bacteria; phylum Bacteroidota; class Bacteroidia; order Chitinophagales; family Chitinophagaceae; genus Puia. The sequence continues at coordinate 365,185 of JAFKGQ010000007.1, forward strand.
GCCGCCACCCGTTGCCGTTCGCACGCCGCTGACCAGGTCTGTCATCATCGGCACCCGGGTGCCGGCCGCGGATTCCATTTCCAGCCGGACCTTTGCAAAAAGCTCCAGCTCGGACATACCGGGTCTTGCGTATTTCAAAACGGCCGACTGTCCGATATCCGCCAATTCAGCTGCCCGACGAATGGCCGCTATCTCATCATTGTCCTTTACGACCCTCATTTGGGAGATATCGGGGCCGATATCGATGAATTCGGCATCGGGGAGACACCCGGTAAGCGACTGTGCCACTACAAAGGGAAGGGAATCCTGTTCGATACCTACCCGTTCGATCTTCCTACCCCATTGTCCCAATACATCGTGTACCCGTCCCAAAAATTGCCCGGTACTTTCACAGGGCTTTTCAAAAACATAGGATTGATAGGGCCGGACAGTGATACCGGTATCGAACAACGGCTGCATCTCGTTGTCGGCCAAAACAAGGCTGAAAGTATCTCCACCGATCAAGGCGGCCGGTAAAAGGTGAAAAGGAGAAGGGCCTGTCTCGAAGTTAAAAGAGTAGCCGCTGAAGTATTTTACAGCAGCAGGCGACGTCAGGACCACGATATCGATCCCTTTGTTCTTTTTAAGTTTCAGCAGCCTTTCCATTCTTTGTTTCACCGGACAATATTTATTGATCGTAGCATTATTTCATATCCACTCCATATTTGCGGATAACTTCCGGGTTCAACTCGATACCCAGACCCGGCGCTTGCGGCACGTCGACATAGCCGTCTTTTTGCACAAAGGGCTTCACCAATAGTTGTTTTCGAATGGCCGACTCCGTGACCGAGAATTCCAGGAATGGAGCATGGGGTATCGCCGCGATGAGTTGTATCGATGCCGCGACCAGGACGCCTGTCTTAAAGGCATGGGGTATGCAAAGAATATTGGCATCGGCCGTCATCGTAGCAATTTTCTTTGCCTCCGTCAATCCCCCGCACCGGGACATATCCGGCTGTACGACGTCAATATGGGTCTCGTTGATAAGTCTTGCGAAGGCTAGCCGGCCGCTTTCTTCCTCTCCGGTGGCGATCCGCAGGGTCGTTGCCTCGGTCAATCGCCGGTAGCCGGTGTAATCTTCCGCCGGCAATGGTTCTTCCAGCCAATAGATGTTCAGCTGCTCCAGCGCTTTGGCGACATATATCGCCTCCTTCAGCCGGTAGCGTTTGCCGATATCGATCATGATCTCGGTCTTATCACCCGCGGCCTGGCGGGCGGTTTTGATCAATTCAATATCACGCCGGACATCGTATCCAAGCGGCCCCCATCCGAACTTGATGGCCGTATACCCGGCGGACACATATTGCCCGACCATTTTTTTAACCTCGTCCGTTCCGGCAGGCATAAGGGCGCTGGCATAGGCGCGTACTTTATCCGTATAGCTGCCACCCAGCAATTTGTGGACCGGCTTGCCCACCGCCTTTCCCATAATGTCCCAGATCGCCATGTCGATGCCGCTCATGACGTGCATCACCGGACCAAACCTGCCATAGTAATAGGTCTTTGCCCACATATCGTTCCATATCTGCTCATAGTCGAACGGGTCGGCTCCTACCACCACCTCTCTCAGACCGTAACAGGTGCCATGGGACATGTAGGCGTCTACTATCGCCTTGCCTACATAGGGTGCGGTATCCACTTCTCCATAACCGGTGATCCCTTCATCGGTCTCCACCGTAATGATCAGGTCATCCTGGGTCCCGTCCGCTGCATCTGATATCTCCGGCAAACGAAGGACGGTAGCCGTTACATTCGTGATTTTCATACGTGGTGCTAACTTTATTGATGAATTGTATTTAAGCCTGATGATGCCGGTCACTCCATTTGTCTGCGTTGCTTTTTTCGCCCGGAGAAAAGTCCTTTGAGCAGGGATAACAACTGTTTTTCATACACGGTTACCATCAAGGTCCCCGCGATGATGATCCCCCCTCCGCCCAGCATGAGGACCGTTATTTTTTCATGCAGGAGCATAACGCCGAGCAGCGCGATCAGGAAAGGCAATAAATAAGTCCCCAGGATCGCCTGCGTCACATCCATCCATTTCAGCACATAGAAGAAAAGGAGCATAGAGATCCCATACACGATGAGGCTTAGCTCCAGCATGCCCAACAATACCCCACTCCCGGACCGGATGATCTTACCCAAATCCAGAGGCTCTACCCAGATCAGGAAGGGGGCGGCGGCGATACATCCCACGACGGAGCAATATACCAGTATCTCCAGTTCGGTAAATCCTTTCTCTACCAATAATTTACAATAGGTGTTGTAAAACGCGCAGCAGCAGCAGGCCAGCGAAAAGATGATATTGCCCCAAAAATACCTGCCTTCCGAAAAGCTTGCTCCTTTTATATCCGGCAGGGAGGTCAACAAGACACCGGCGATGGCGATCACAAACGCCGCCACCCGCACGGCGTTTAATTTTTCTTTTAACAGGACCGAGGCAAAGACGGCGACCACCACCGGGATGGTCAACGTGATGATACCTGCATTTGCTGCCAGCGTCATAGTGGACCCGATGGTATAGAGGTATTGCATCAGAAAGATGCCTATCAGCCCCGGAACAATAAAGTACTTCAGGTCTTTCCAGGACCGGCGTATTGTTACCTGTCTTTTCCTGTTCTCTATCAAAAGGAAAGGGATAAACAACACCGTGCTGATGATCATGGGGACAAAGGCGATGGTCATCGGTCCCAGCCTGTCCCCTATCATACGGATGACAGGGACCTGGGTAGCCCACATAAAGTTGACCAGTACGACCAAAAACCAGTGACCGGCTTTTCCTGCGATCAATTTCCCATTGCTCATATTTATCCTTTTTTTCCGATCGGCCGTTACTTCGGTGGAAGACCGGAGCCGAAGCCTCCGTCCACGACATAAGCAGATCCTGTTACAAACGACGCCTCCTCACTGGCAAGGAAGATGGCGACCTGCGCCACCTCCTCCGCCTTCCCGATACGCCATAAGGCATGCAGCTTCCCGGCATCCTTACGGGCCTGGGCGGGGTTGGCCTGGCTTTGGAAATACCCTTCAGCCAGGCCTGCGTCGATATAGCCGGGGCAAATACAGTTGACGCGGATCCCTTCGTGCCCATGATCGATGGCCATCGCCTTTGTCAGCCCCATGATGGCGGCCTTGGTGGCGCAATACCCTGCGCATGACGGCTCCACAAAATACCCGTTGACCGAGGACATATTTACAATATTCCCGCGGGATGTTCTCAGATAGGGTAAAAATAACTTGGAACATAAAAAGACCCCGCCGACATTCACCGCCATTTGGGCATTCCACTCCTCGAAAGACGTGTCGGCGACGGTCTTATTTATCTGTATAGCTGCATTGTTGACAAGCGTATCGATCTTCCCGAATGCCTTGATCGTTGTCTCCACGAGCCCGGCAACGGAAGTCGGGTCGGCGACATCTGCATATACCGCCAATCCTTCCCCGCCACCTTCTTTTATCCGGGCAACCGTATCCTGTGCGGCCGGCAGGTTCCGGTCTGCGACCACCACCGTAGCGCCGGCTTTGGCAAAGGCCAGCGCGCAGGCTCTGCCGATCCCTGATCCCGATCCTGTAATTACTACTGTCCGATCTTTCCATTTCATACTTACAAGTTATTACGCTTTCTGCATATTAAAAACTTACAACGCTCCGTATTTATCATATACTTCCCGCAAAGACTTCCCCTGCAGCAGCTCGGCCCTGGACAGGTTTTCCGCATGCACCTTGTTTCTTGCCCTTTTCACCACCTCCTGTTCGATCCCAACCGGCACTACCACGATGCCATCGAAATCGGTGACGATCAGATCACCCGGATTAACCAACACACCCCCGGCCTCTACCGGCACATCGTATGCGGTCACCAGCCCACGCCCTTTCGAGTCCAATGGCCGTATACCCGCATAAAATACCGGGAAGTTCATCTCGATGATCTTTATACAATCACGGACCTGGCTGTCACAAACACAGCCCGTCACCCCTTTCCGTTTGGCAATGGTAGACATCAGTTCGCCCCAGGGCGCATTGGTGCCGTTGTAATCGGTGGAGTGAACCACCACATCTCCCTTCGTCAAAGAATCCATGGCTTCGATCTCCAAACCATAAGGGTTTTCTTCGTCTACAAAATCAACCTCTTCCCATTTGAATGTCCTTGCCCGGCCAATAAAGCCGCAGTTCCTCATATCGGGTAAAAGCGGCCGTAGCCGCTGGTGCATAGCCTGATTCCTATACCCCATCTCATCCAGGATGTCGCAGATCGCAGCCACATAAATATTCTTCAACCCATCAACGGGAATATCATGTCCATTGCCCTGCTCGTTGTTCATATTTATGCTATTGATTGTCCTCAAAATTACTTCCCATTCTTTCCTCTCATTTACCCTATATCCACCAATGAATATCCTATTTTGTACCAATCCGTTGCCGGAAGCACAGCCTATTTATAACGCACTTCCACCTTGTAGTCGGTCCCCGGCCGGATCGTCAGCCATGCATATTCCGCCCCTTTTACTTTCTTTATCAACCATGACCGGCTTACCCCATTCTGCGTCACCTTATCCACCCTTTTTCCCATGTACCGGTGAGGGATCATACAGGTGATGTCGTGTGCAGCTGCCACGGAAGACTTTATGGTAAAGGTCAGTTTATCCCGTACCCAGTGCAGGCCGGTAAAAGCCGCTTCGTCCCTGGCCTTTTCAAAATCAAGCAGCTCCAATTCTGTCCACACGGGTACCCCTTTACTGTTGGCATAGTCCAGCATATGCATCAGCGGCTCTTTGGAGAAGAAATACTCCGCGTTGTGCGCCTTTATACAAACAAAGGAATATACCTCATCCTCCAGGCTGCGATCCATCAATCCTTTAAAACAATCGTAAAAGCCTTCCTTGTCGTTATGCTCCATGTATTGCTGGTCATACACGTTGTTCAATTGCTGGTATATGTCAATTACGTTCCCCTGCAAATCCGCAAACTTCATGGGCAGGCCGCTTCCGGTATAGTTGCCCTGCCGGGTACCCAATGGGCCTAAAAAATGTCCCTGGGGGGATCCGTTATCGTAGTGCGCATAATTACAATCCAATCGGATCCCATTTAGTTCCTCTATCCTTGCCTGAGCGGAAAAATCCCTTCGACCTGTTTCGTCCGTGCCGCACCAGACGAACCAATGATTGACAACCGTAAGTATCCTTTGAATTCCATATATATTTTTCAATTTGCCATTCAGGTTTTTGTACACGCTGTCCATCGTCCGCCAGTCGGGGTTGACGGCCTGCTTTGTGTCATTGTAGTGACCGGCTATTTCAAAACCCCGGGCACTCCAGGCATCGGTCCATTTTTTAGAAACCGAGTCCAGTTCTTTTATATACAAGGTCATTTTCGCGCCCTTTGCCGCAATATCTTTGAATTGCTGCTCGAATTCGTCCTCCTTGTTATCTTCCCCGTCATTGTTCAGGGTCACCAGGCATTTCAGGGTATCCGGGAAATACCAGAAACGAGGCAGCGGTTCCCTAAAGCCAACCATCCATTCTATACAACGGGTGAATAAACGCATCTGTTCGTCCGCCTGGTTCAGCGTGTTCTTCGAGGTATCTACCCACCCGTCGGTGAACAAATCCATCGCCCGTATACCCACGATGCCATCCATCTCCCGGCCTGCGTTCCGGTAGTTACCCTGCCGGGTAGCTGCTATGCTCAACGGCAGATTGTACAAAAAGGCGATGGCATGTCCCTTTCCATACCGGTTGGCCACTACCGCCGGGTATGCAGTAACGGTATGGGCATCCTTACACAGCGCGGCGATCCTTGTCGCTGTCACGGTCAGATACTTGTCGGCCATCCCATGGAACTGCAGGGTTTGGGAGGTGATTCCTTTTGCAATCCCACCGGAGCTGTCGATCCTGACATAGGATTCACCGATGGAGTCCGCCTGGTCCCGGATACCGAATACCCTACTTAATCCTTTATCGGGTCGAAATGCGATCAGGTTACCTCCTTCTCTTACATAGGCGGACAAGAGCTGTCGCTGTTCACCGGACATGTCTCCCGCAGTCATTACTACGACGTTAAATTTTTGCAGATGATCCAGTGTCATTGCTTTTGTCAGCGGCTCGATCCTGTATGCATGAAGTCCTTCGGTCTTTAATAGCTCACCGGTAAAGTTTCCGTATCCTTTGTCTAAAGACAGTATAAGGATCGGTGGATAGCGAGCCGGAAGCTGGCTATATGCGTTTCCCAACGCCATAAATACAGCAAAGGACGCGGCAAGACATATTTTAGCGTTGTATCTTATTGGGCGCATTCTGTAGCTATTTTTTCATAAACTGATTTTGCCTTTTGATAGCGTTGCCGTATCTCCGACAGGCTGGTGGGGAAATATCCGCTCCATTCACTCCCCTTCTTTGTCTTTTTTAAGATGTTGTCGATCCATCCGATGAAATAACGGGCGTCGCGCGCACTTGCACGTATGGGTTTCTTGTTGACGGTGACATAAATGGGCGAGGTATGGAGCTGGTGACCATTTTCGGCCATCCGCCGGGCGCAGATCCAACTGCTTTTTGAAATAACCAGCTTTGTCCTGTATAGCATGGGTTCCCCTGGCCGGGCCGTACCGGTTTGGCTGGCGACTACCCTTCCATTACAAATCAATTCCACCCGTCCCGTGAAGGCCTTGTTACCTGTCCATGTAAGTGCCACATCGACCGATCGCTTATCCGGTATCTTTATGTCATCGCCGGGTCCGTATGTCCCGTTCACTTTCAAATCCAGGAATTCGTCATGCCCATTCCTGGATACGACCGTCCTGCCCTGTTTGATCCCGGTGATCCATTTGGTATAGGTGAGGTCTCCCCTGACATTCGAATAGGTCAATAAGGTGCCCAACGGCTCGTTGTTATTACATGGATAGTCTGTCCCTGCCGCCAGGCCAATCCTGAACCCGCAATTCAGCAATTTATAATAAGCATTTATCGCGGCCTCGCTGTTATAATTTCCATTGTTTTGAGATATATTGCCATAAACGTCCTCAGAAATAAAATCGATCGTGCCTAACGCTGCTTCTACCGGGTAGTCCACGGGAATACAGCAATTCAATGTATCCTGGATCTTGTCGTTCAGGTATTGAAAATGGGCAAATCCGCCGACAGCCCCTTGTTCTCTCCCCCATTCGAGGACCCTGTATGGCGACTCCTGCCAGAGCTGCCTGGCATTTTTTAGTCCCAGCAGCACCAGGTGTCCGCCCAATGCCTGCTTGCTGAATTGGGAATAAGTGGCGTCCCAATGCCATTCCGCATCCCAATGAACGATACGGCCGTCTGTTGATTGACGGGCATCCTGCCCGTCTACTTTTGACAGGTCCTTTTCACTGTATTTCACTTCGCCGTTGCCCATATCTGCCAGGACGGAGATAACGGCCAGATCGTTAGGCTTCATCATATCCAGCAGCTTTTCTTCGGGCAGCACCTTTTCGTCCCCGCAATTGAGGTGTACATGGATGTCCCCTGCATACCATCCTGCCGGCTCGGGCCCAGTCCGGGTCTTTGCGGACTGCCGGTCTCCGGGCGCACTGCCACATAAAGTAAAGATGCAATCGGCAGGTATGGTCGTCTGGCAGGTATGCGCGTCTACAGTAATGTTCGTGAGGGCGCGCAGGTTGTCTTTTTCATTCGTATAAAACAATGCAAACTGTGTCATTGCCGGCAAATGGCTGAACGTCCCTTCCAGTGTCACGGATCGATGCCTTTTGTTGATCCCTACGATATTTACTTTTTGAGCGGCGGTATCGTAAAATGCCAGCAGGGAAAGACTGTCATCCGGGTCTGTCAATGGGATAACGAAGGAGCCGGGTGCAACGAATCGGGACACCTGCTGTATCGCATAGAAGTTCTTACGGGGATGATAAGATCGCGTAGCGGGGTCATAGGCAAGCATTCCCCAATAGCTAAAGGTGGAAGGCGCATGGTGTTCATAGTAACTGTCATATCCTTCCCATACGATCGCCCCCGTCGCTCCGTTCTTCAGGATATCCAGCAGGTAACCGACACATTTAGCGGCAAATACATAATTATATTCGCCCAGGATCCCGTCGTCACAGCCATTACACCAGGCATTCCATTCCGTCATCCAGAAGCTGGTGTTCGGATAAGGGGATGCCCGGAGAGAGGAGTCGACGGGTGCATAGTATCCTCCATAGCTATGCAGACCGAAACGAGCGATCCCGGCCATCACATCCGGGTCTTTCATCAATAAGGGGATATAATTCGAAATCCCTTTATGCATATCCGCCACATCCGGGGCCACGTACCGCACGTCGCCCAGACCGGCGTCCTTCATTCGGACCATGAGTTTCTTCTGGAGCCGCACATATTGTTCCGGTCCGACCGTAGGTCCCTCTTTGCGGATATCCGGTTCGTTCATAAGAGAGATCAGGCCAAATTTCAGATGCTTGACGTTTCGCGCATAGTAAAAGAAGGAAACCAGCATCTCTATATATTCGTCCTCGTATTCCGGCTTCACCACTTCTCCACCCATCCATTTGGGGACGGCCCCCATAAAATTGATCATTAGTTTCTCCGCAATACCATGGTTGTTCAGATACCGGATCATATCCCATGCACGCTGAAATTTCGGGGTTTCGTACAGCTGGTTGTAATAGATCCAGTTGAAGGTGAACGGGTCGCCGTTGTCGTTCACCTCTTCCCAGTTCTCCACTGTCTCCACGATGACACGCCAGATAACGGCATGCATCGAATCTGCCAGCAGGTCGATGGCCGGTGAGAGTTCGTTGTTATTCCAGCTCCGGGTGTTGGCATTGACACCGATGCCGTCTATGGCTTGTCTTTTTTCTGCGCCATCGACAGAAAAGTGCACGGCAGGGTTATTTCCGGGCATTTCCTGGCATAAAAGCCTTGTTCCACCTATCAGCATAATGGCGAGTGCGAAAAGTCTTCGTGTGATGGTATGTATCATATATCCTCCAAAAATAAAATTCGATAATTGTTACTTTTTACCCGATCTTGATCAATTACTACCCTATTTTGCATTACTTTTGTGGGTGTAGCCAAACCAGCCTTACAAACGAGTATACAACTGCTATATGAGGGCCCACTTCAAACCAATACGCTCTGATGAGTCCAAACTGTTCACCGTGGTGGTACAGGAGGACGAGAAACAGTTCGAATATCCCTGGCATTACCACCCGGAGTATGAGCTGACCTATATAAAGAAAAGTCATGGGGTACGATATGTGGGCAACAGTATCGAGAACTTCTTCGACGGTGACCTGGTGCTGATAGGTTCCAACCTTCCTCATTGCTGGATCAACACGCCTCATCAGCAGCGGGCAGAGGCGGTAGTGGTATACCTGAAGGAAGAGTTCCTGGATAAGGCGTGGATGGACAGTTGCGAGTTTGATGCTATCCGCAAGCTGCTGGCGTTGTCGGGCAAGGGCATTAAGTTCGACAAGACGGTTGCCAACAAACTAAAACCGAAATGGGACGTACTGCAGACACTCGCACCGCTTGAAAAATTGACGACCCTGCTTCATATCCTGGAAGAGCTGGCCCGGACAAAAAAATATCATTTCCTATGCGAGTATGGCTTCTCTTACGACCTGAACAGCAATCATAACGAACGGATCAATATCGTTTACAAGTATATCGAAAAACATTACCAGAAAAAAATCACGCTGGCCGAGATCGCCGATAAGGTAAATATGAGTGAGGAATACTTTTCGAGGTTCTTCAGCAAGGTAATGAAAAAATCATTCTTCGAATTCCTGAACGAATATAAGATCAACCGGGCTTGCAAGCTGCTGATAGAAACAGACAAGCAGATCAGCGAGATTTGCTATGCAGCCGGATTTGAAAGCATCCCCTTCTTTTACCGGCAGTTCAAGAAATTCAAGAACTGTCAGCCTAAGAATTACCGGGTGAATTATTACAGTGCCTTATCGTAAGCACCCTGTTCCGGATCTAGCTCGATCGCAGGTGAAGCTCGAAAATTAATAAAAATAGATATTCCCCTAACGGAGGAAGATATTCTGTTTCTTGAGTGACAACAACACATTGAATCACTTCAATTTTCCAAAAGCAAGGCCCCTGCAAAACAGGGGCCATTTTTGTGTGCAGACCATCCGGGGCACTCAATATCCCTTGTTCTGAGTAATTTTTTTACACAGGTCTATTTGCTTCTGGGGTATAGGCCACAGATAATTTTTTGAAGGGTCAAATACCCGGTCTTCAATCTTAGCATGTTCGGTTGATGTATAGGTGACATTTCCACTCGCATCGATATTACTAAAACGCAAGCCATATACAGGGCCGTTCATTACGTCGTTGCCGATCTTCCATCTTTGTATATCATACCAGCGAAGTCCTTCCATAGCCAGTTCCACCCTTCTCTCCCTGCGCACCAGATCCCGCAGTTGTGTTTGTGTAGCGTATTTCGATTGATCCGTAGCAGGTAACCCGGCACGTAAACGCACTTTGTCTATGGCTTCATACACCGTATTGTCTATATCGTTCATTTCTATCTTCGCTTCCGCGTATGTCAGCAGTACCTCCGCGTAACGTATCAATGGTATATTCAGACCCGCTTTATACAGATTTGAGAAATCAGATTTATAATGTATGTATTTCTGGCCTACATAACCCGTATAATTATACGTTGGCCAATAATCAAGGGAATTGGGGTCCATTGGATTGAAGATTATTCCTGCATATTCTGCTCCCGGCACTATAATCGTCTGCAGCAAACGGGGATCACGGTTCGCAAAAGGATGATCGATATCGTAGCCGGATGCCGGATCATTAATTGTCTTACCATTCGCCATTTCATAAGCATCGACAAGCGACTGGGTGACATTGACAGAACTCCACCCTCCTCCTGGTGTGGATTCAGGGGCAAGCACCATCAGTCCAATGGTCAGGCTTGGGTCAGTATCCAAATATCCCCTGTCTAGTATTATTTCGGGGTTGTACTCATTTTTCATACGGAAAATATCCTGGTAGTTCGGGAACAACGAGTATACGCTGAGGTCCATCACTTTTTTACTCGATGCTGCACTTTCAGCATATTTTCCGTTAAACAACTCCACTCTGGCTTTTAAAGCCAGGGCTGCTCCCTGTGTAATACGACCCCGATCGCCCGCCTCATAGGTTGTGGGCAAGGTAGGCGCTATTGTGTCCAACTCATTCAGGATAAATTGTACTACGTCGGACTTTGGCGCCCGTACAACATTATTAGCTTCTGTGGTGGTGAGCATTTTCGTTACCAGCGGAAAATCACCGTATAACTGCGCCCTTTCAAAATATTCGTAAGCCCTGATGAACCTTACTTCACCCTTCAACCTTTTTAAAAGCGTTCCATCCATAGGTGTCTTATCAATATTGGCCAAAAACCAATTGCATGTCGTAATGGTGGTAAAATCATATTTGGACCTCCAACTATTAGGAGAAAGAAGTTGCATATTGCCAAACTCCTGCCATCCTTCCCAGGGATATGGATCGTGTGCATTATCACTTGCATCATCCATATATACTACCCATTGGCCGTCTTCAAAATTCGAATAAGCCGCATTGCATGCCGCAATGGCATCGCTTTCCCCTGTCCACAAAGTTGTTTCACTATACTGGGTGAGTGGCTGTCGGTCCAGAAATCCTTTTTTACATGAGCAAGTTGCAACTATCAGTAACAGTATGATTAAACTATTTTTCATAATTATGTTTTGTTAAATGGTATTATTTAGAAAGTTAGATTTATACCGAGGGAGTTTACTTTTACCATCGGATAACTATAACTGTTCCCGCCCAAAGGTGCTTCGGGGTCTACCCATTTATAAAATTTCGTAAACGTAACAAGGTCCTTACCCGTCCAGAAAATTCTTAGTTTGATCCCCTTTCTGGCAAGAAATCCACTCGACAAGGTGTAACCAATTTGTACGTTCTTGAGTCGAACATAACCGGCATTACGCACCCAGAAGGAGGAAGGAGTGGCAGCCGGATCATTTTGAGAGTTGGAGTTCCACACACGCGGGAAACTTGCATTGGTATGGGTAGGTGTCCAGCGGTCGAGCCATATACTGGTGGGATCTCCGTCCTTGTCATAAAGCGAGCCCAAAATACGACCAGATACAAAAGACTTAACGTCTCCCGCACCCTGTAAAAACAACACCGCATCAAATCCCTTATACCTGGCAGAAATAGTAAGACCATAGGTCAGTTTTGGAAAATAGGTACCCAGGTATTTTCTGTCCTTGCTATCAATAACGCCATCGCCATTCAGGTCTTTGTATTTGATATCTCCCGGGGCAACCGGTCCCCCCATTCCATTCTGGCTGGCATGTTTGTCGATATCAGCCTGCGACTGGAAAAGGCCTTCCGCCACCCAGCCATATAAAGCATTGATCGGCAAACCCTCGCCTTGTACCGTAGAACCATTGGGGAATGGCCCGGTACCGGCTAAACTTGTTATTTCATTCTTGATAAAGGAGATATTGCCCTCTGCGTTAAAAGAGAAGTCGCGGTGTCGCAAATGATATCCTGCCGTCAATTCAACTCCTTTATTTTGTACGCTACCTGCATTTATTACCGGGGCATTTAAGCCAAAGGCGTTTGCGACCGGGAGTGGTAAGAGAATATTATTGGTATTACGTATAAAATAGTCTCCCGTAAAGGTTATCACCCCATTCCATAGAACGGCATCCAGTCCAATGTCCTTTGTCGTGGTGCTTTCCCACTTGATATTTGCATTCACGCCATTTATGGGAGCGATACCGTCAACGGTCTGACCTCCGAACGTATAGTTTTGCCCTGTGGCAATGGTTGCCTGGTAGGGATACGTACCAATATTCTGGTTGCCAAGCTGACCCCATGAAGCCCTGATCTTGACATCCGAAAGGATCTTTTTTGCAGATTCGAAAAACGATTCTTCTGAAATCCGCCAGCCGACCGATGCTGAAGGGAATATGGCCCAACGGTTGTTGGGGGCAAAACGCGATGATCCGTCATTCCGGATATTGCCTTCGACCAAATACTTTTTCTTATAGGAATAGTTGACCCTGCCGAATACCGATTGCAAAGCATATTCAGCTGCATTGCCACTGTTCTGCAGGCCTGTAACAGGACCCGCGTCCAACTGATCAAGGGCATTATTCAGATATCCACGCCTGCTGCCCAATAAGTAATCGGTTTTGTTGTGCTCCTGTGAATAGCCGCCAAGTACACTAAAATCATGGTCACCCACGCTTTTATCGTATTGCGCCAACACCTGCATGGTTAAATTGTCCAAAAAGGTGGTATTGCCGGCTACGATGTTTGGCCCCTCCCAAAGACTTGGCGCCCCTGTGGTAGGGTCGTAATATTGCAGATCATTAATTCTTGAACTTGCTTCAATAAAGTTTGCCGTGTACCCAAGCAACGGCTTTACATGCAAATCCTTTATAACCTCCACGTCGGCCTGCAAAATAGCGGAAAGACGATGCGTCTTATCGAAATTGTGAGAACCACTCTTTAGTACCGCAATTGGGTTGCCTTCATCACTGTAGCCATAATACCCATTGATCATATTAGGTACGACCCTGCCGGTTTGGTTGAGTGTTCCGATCAGTTGCGCGAAATCCAGACCATGGATGTTACTTACGGGCTCTCTGAACACCTGCTGCGAATATGAAAGATTGCCACTTACTTTAATGCGTTGATTTATTTTCAGGTCAGTTTTAAAGCGGGTGTTATACCGGTCCAAGCTAGATCCTGCCACAAGCCCGTTCTGAGAAAGATAGCCCATCGAAAGATAACTTTGCATTTTGTCGGTGCCTCCGCTAATATCCAACGAATGACTTTGCTGCAAACCATTACCCTTCCAGAATAAACCGTACCAATCTGTATTCGGATAGTGCTCCGGGTCAGAACCGTCTTTGAATTTTTGAATTTCTGCATCACTGTATTTGGGAGATTTTCCTTCATTTACAAGCGCCTCATTATAAAGGGTCGAAGCCTGCCATGAATCAATAAAATCGGGTCTGGCGGTCATGGATTGTTTCCCGATATTCATATTGTAATGGGCGGTAGTCTCCCCCTTCCTGGCGTTCTTTGTAGTGATCAATATGACGCCGTTGGCAGCGCGAGAACCATAGATAGAAGCAGAAGCCGCGTCTTTTAATACGGTTACGGATTCGATATCATCCGGGTTGATATCATTCATGCTGGATACTATTCCATCCACCATCACCATAGCATCGCTATTACCCAAGGTCCCAATACCACGAACCCGGATGGTTCCCTGGTCATTTCCAGGTTGCCCGTTGTTAACCGTAACGGTGACCCCAGCCATTGTACCTTGTAACGCAGCAGACAGGTTGGTAATTGGCCGGTCTTTCAACTCCTTAGCTGATATGGAAGACACCGCCCCTGTAAGGTTAACTTTCTTTTTGGTACCGTATCCAACGACCACCACTTCGTTTAGAGCATTGCTTTCTAATGCCTTAAGCGTTATTTTTATTTCGTCGTGCTGCGAAATGGTGACAGACTGCTCCTCATAACCAACGTATGAAAAGACCAGCTTTCGCCCCTTTGTAACACTGATCCTAAAATTACCTTGCGCATCGGTTGTTGTGCCTTCTTTGGAGCCGGGGATTTTTACCGACACGTTCTCCAGATTTGTTTCTCCGTTAGTCACTTTTCCAGAAACGGTAATTTTTTCTTGTGAGTAGGCAACAGCCATCGAAAAAGTAAACAATGCCAGAAGCATGATTATTTTTTGAAGTTTGTTGCGGTTAATTAAGATTACACTCATAAACAGCAATTTTGGTTAAATAAATTGTAGAATTACCCGTTCATCAATAAATATGGGCGATAATTCAAATCTAGAATCTGCTAATACGACTTTTTTACCCGATGTTGGCGAATATGTACCCTATTTTGTAGCTTTTTAATGATCGAGATTAACGACTGGCGACGACCTTTATAAAAAGGGCAGGCCTATCGGCAGCTATGTCAGTCACACCGAAACCACCGAAGGCGACTATCCCATGACGCTTGCCACGGGCCGGGTTTTTTTGTCGCCGGCCGATTGGTTTGTCCTGATCAACAACTAAATTCACGCGCATATTCGATCGTCCGATACAAAATCGGAGGTCCGCAGTTGTTCCTGGAAGGCGCCAGATTGCATGCAATAATCAAAAAGTATTTACCATGAATTACAAAAAATTACTGCAGGAACATTCTCCCAAGGATTTAGCAGAGTCCTTTGTCTTTCCAGTAAAGCTTTCTGCTAAGCGGCAGAAGGCTGCCGATCTGAAATTATATATAGAGCTTTTAGATATGAAGCGGCGTAGGTTTGCCGAAGAAATAAGCATAGACGAAACCTTACTTAGCCAGCTAATCAACCAGCGCCGTACACCTCCTGATTAGATCCCTATTCGGCTCGAATTGCATTCTAATAATTCTGTCCCGGCTGAATATTGGTTCAGGGTTATTGAAAAAGACCGGGCGGGAGCTATGCGTTTGAATAAAGTGGCAATGAGAAAAAAGAAGATGAAGTACGTGACGGGAGGCATTTCAGTTCGTTTGTAACTTTGGATAAGGACCCCATCGAAAAATATGCCCCGACATATCACTAATACAAGACCCATTTTCGTATTTCTTGGAGTAACTGAACCAGGAACTGATGCAAATATCAATTTGCTTCAAGAAAGGCTTGAAAAGCTGCCGGCAGTAAATAATCAACCAATAAAAATTGAGCCGAAAGGTGATCTTCTCATTTTGACATTGTTCAATCCAGATTTTTGCTTTTATGTTGCTCTCGTAAAAAACGACAATGGAGAGCTACCCTATTGGACAGACCTGGCAAGAAATTCTGAATTATCGTGGGATAAAAAGCCGGTATCTGCAACCAGGCTTAAGTGTATATATGATTTTCTGGAAGAAGAAGGCAAGTCCGCGTACAATACATACCATGAAATTGGATTTGCAATTTTAAATGAATTAGAAAAGTTTACGCGTTTGAAAGTGTTTACAATACCTTCGGTCGAAAAAAGAGGATTATGGCGCAAAATATTTAACACTTGATCCAGCTATCCCGCTGGGATCATGGTATTTTGGTGGAAACCTTTGTCTAGTCTGTGTTTCGTGGCGGTTAGTTTTTCTGCTAACCTCAATGCTAACCTGGAATAGGTTTGGACCCTAATAGTAAGAACTATGCTAAAGTAGGCAATATTTTACCAACCTATCCAAACTTAATGAAAGTACCCCCCATTTTTGGCTCTGGCCTGTTTTTCTCAATCCACGATGCAGCACTTTTACCCACGTATTCTTGATAATTATAGCCTCCAGAATCAAAAGTATGCTTCTTTAATATCCGCCTTGCTTTATTTATGACATTATCCGCCCACTTTACAAAATCATCTGATTTAGCAACCCACTCCATATTTTTAACATATTTGGGCTCGAAGTATAACCGCCCTCTGTAAATCTCTTTTTCGGTGTTGACGCACCTATCATAATGCAGTACTGGTAAAACAGTTTCATTTAAATTCCAATATCCATAATACTCATTATACTCCAATTGCATTTCCTGAATATCCACGGGCCTTACTAAATATACTCTGTCACCTTCCTTTTTTTCATCTCTCATCAGTGTATCCGGGACAGTTGACACCTGCTTTTTAGGGTAGTAATAAGGTAGAATTATAGGATTCCCGCAGGACCTTAAAAAGGCATCAAAATCGTTTTGGTCCTCGCCATGTAGATAAAAGTTTATCTGCCTTCCCATCTATTGACTCAGCTTTAAAAAGGTGTTGATGAATTGTTCCGGGGTTACTACACTTATCCCCTCATATTGACTAAAAGTAAAGTCCTTAGTATTCCCGGTAATGATAAAATCGGCCTGAGCAGTAACAGCTAATTCCAGAACTCTGTTATCCGGGTCATCCTTGATGGCTGTAATTTTAACAGAGGGGATATATTTTACGGAAAGCTCGTATAATTTATTAAGAACAATTTCCGCTTTGGTGACAAACTCCGGGTACTTCCTAAACTTATCCCTATTCAGCACCTCGATGTACTCTTTAAATAGCTCAGTAGAAGTACAAACAATTACCTTTTTCTCAAAAACCAGGTTATATAATATTTGGCGGGGGAAACTGGAACCTATTAAAGCAGCAACGATTACGTTAGTATCAATGACTATTTTTTGCATTCCGGACGGCGTTGATTTCAGCATTGATATCATCTAAACTAAGCTGAGAAAGGCCAGTCCTTTCAGCAATATCATTACATTGAATAAGCGCCTCCTTTGCATAGTCAATATTTAGCTTTTCCTTCAAGTCACGAAAGGAAATGGTATCACTGGTCAAGCCCAGCTTTGCATATTCAAATTCGTCAATCGGTACATTTAGCAGCTTCATAACTCTATACATTTGTTCGTCCTGTAACATTACATGACATATTGCAAAATACAATTTTTTTCTGATACCAAGAAGGGCGGAGGCCGCGAAGACAGAGCCTGTTTGTCCCAGGTGATCTTTCTTTAGCTTTTTACCAATCCTTTGCCATCCGTACTATTTCCTCGTGGGTATAGTATTCACCGGCCTCGACTCTGGCATTAGCTTCGTCGATCTCCTTATTATACTGTTCGATGCTGATGCGAGGGACCCTCTTTTCGCGGCCCTTTAGAAAGGTTTTTAGCATCTGCAATACGGATTTCTTTTCCGCCTCGTTAAGCTGGAGAAAATACTGCAACAGTTTCCGTTCTAATGCTTTTGCCATAGTAGTAATTATCTAATAAATTTACTCATTTCCTGAAGGAAAGAAAAATCCGCTAACTCGTTGTCACCCTTTTAGTTAGTTCTATCTTTCGTCCGTCAATATCTTGAATGATTGCGCTATACCCCCATTCACCTTTTAAGGGCTCTGCAATGATCTTGCCCCCTTGGTTCTAAGGCATTGCATTACTCGGTCGAGATCCTCAACTTCAAAACCTAACCTTGTTGTATTATCCGGTTCCAGAACTCCTTTGGGTAAAGGGTAAATCTCAACGACGGGATGTACCCCAACGCTTGCATAATGGTAAGGACCATTGCCGTGCTTATGATATTCGAACTCCACTCCAATTGCGGAATAAAATTCAAATTGCTCTTGAATTTTATTGGTTTTGATAACGACTAGATTGATTGAAGCTTTTCCCAAACTCATATTTTCAAAGTTATAAAAAAAACCGGCTAGAAGTAGCCAGCTATGTTTCGGTTATACCGAAACGCTGGTCCCATCATGCTACGCATTCGGGGACGTTCTCTCACACGCAGAGGGCAAACATCATCTCGTTGGGAAGTGATGTTTTTTCTGATACTGCTGGGCAACGTTCTACCGCGGCAAAAAACATCGGTTACCAACGAGACTCCATCATCTTCATTCGTAGGCGGTAATTTTTCTTTTCACCAGCATTGTATTTTTCCTTTCTCTCTTATTGCGACCAACGGGAGCAATAACGAGCGTTGGTGGCGGGTTTTCCGTCCGACAACAACACCGCTCGCCCTAAACTCTCCGCATAAAAGCATCTCTCTAAAACTCAATTTTGGTGCGGTTGAAAAGAAAGAAGTTCGGGCTTGCATCACCCCTTCGCGGACCGCCCGAATGTCTGCTCCCCGCCAAATAGCCTATTCCTCAATACCCGCATATTGTTGCTGATCTTATGCTGCGTGATCTTGGCGTATATCTGCGTTGTCCGGATGCTCTTATGTCCCAACAACTGGCTTACTGTCTCGATCGGTACATCATTTTCCAGGGTCACCGTAGTAGCAAATGTATGCCGGGCGGTGTGGGTGGTTAAATGCTTTTTGATATCGAAAATTTCAGCGATCTCCTGCAGGTAAGCATTGTACCGCTGGTTGCTATTCACTGGCAGTAGGCGACCGTAATGCTGGCAATAGAGGTTATTCTTATACCGGTCTATAATCTCAGCTGCGATCGGCAAAAGGGGAATATGTTCAGGGGTATCCGTTTTTGTCCGGTTCTTCGCCAGCCATTTTTCACCATCGATGCCAGTCACAATGTTCGCGGGGGTAAGGGTCAATACGTCCATATAAGCGTAGCCGGTGAAGCAACAGAACAGGTAAATATCTCGGACTTCGGCCAATCGGGGGATCAACTCTTTGTTATACAATACCATGATTTCTTCCATAGTCAACCGTTCCCGCTGTGGATCCTCGTAGGTACATTTGAATCCGCCATTGGGGTTCACCGGAAGCCAACCCTGGTCAACGGCCATCTTCAGGACCTGTTTTAGGATTTTGAGGTGTTTCATTGCCGTATTGCTACCAATGCGCTGTTCGGTGGAAAGGTAATGCTCAAAATCAGCGGCAAAGGCATGCTTGATCTCATTCAGCGGCATGTCGGAAACCTTGAAGTAATACCTGAGAAAAGCCGTAACCTTATCCTTCGTGATCTCCAACCGTTTTAAGGTTCGTCCTGATGTCTTCCCGGATTTCACCTTTTCAGCAAAACGCCGGTTGTGAAAATCGAAGGCTTCAGCCAGGGTCCGGGTATGTTCTACTTTGCCCAGGTAAGCATTCTTCACATCCTCTAAAGTAAAAGTCTTGCCGGAGGCGACCAGTAAACTGTAATGACGGTGCAGATTTCCTTTGAGAATTGCCAGCTGGCGGTTAATGGTCTGGGCTTGTTCAGAAGTTCCCTTTACGCATTGTCCGGCCTGGTTCCACTGGCCGGGAGATACGTGCTGATAGGTAGACAGTTCAGCCCTTTTATCGCCGATACGAATGCGTAGATAGATGGCAGGCTGCTCATTTTTGGACCGGCTCTTATTCAACCAGAATAAATAGAGAGAAACTTAAATGACCCTTTTTCATACCACATGAGTTTTACTTTACCAATATTGTTTCCTTCTCACTCGTTCTTACTACTCGACAATGATCAAACTCAATCCAGATAAGGGTTTCAGGCCATTGAGGTTGGCAAATTTAAGGAGGGTTCTGCTAACCTCCAGGCTAACCTAGAAAATTGAATCTATCTATATTCAGCTTTACATAACCAAAAAGAAAAACCCGCGCCAGCATTAGACTGACGCGGGTTTCTTTACTTGATCGTTCCTGTCGGAACTTTAACTCGTGATCCCGCTGGGACTCGAACCCAGGACCCATACATTAAAAGTGTATTGCTCTACCAACTGAGCTACGGAATCATTCCCAATCCGGACCCGCTGATTAAGAGTCAGCTGCTCCACCAGCTGAGCTACAAAGTAGCCAGCGTTTTTTGGGAGTGCAAAAATAAGCCAAAATCCATTTACAACAAATTTTTCTCCCAGTATTTTCCCACGAAAAAAGAATGGTTATCAACATTGTGGACAACCTCTCCATCCAACCGTACTCCCCCAAACCACCACACCCCTCCCCTAAATTCTTTTTATTCCACCCACACCTTAGTTTTATCACATATAACTCATTAAGTTTGCACCCACAACCCATAAGTATGTCTTTTTTCCAGGATAAGGTAGTCGTGATCACAGGCGGCAGCGATGGCATTGGTAAAGCATTGATCGAAGCCCTCATCCCTCAGGGGGCCAAAATCGCCACCTGTGGACGCAGCCACGACAAGATCTATAAACTCCAGGTCGAATACGCCAACGTCCTCCTCCACGCCGTAGCCTGCGACGTCAGCAACGAACAGGAATGCCGCCGCTTTATCGAATCCACCATCGAAACCTTTGGAGGCATCGACATCCTCATCAATAACGCCGGCATCAGCATGCGGGCCCTCTTCCTGGACTCCGTAACGGAAGTTACCCGTAAAGTCATGGAGATCAATTTCCTCGGCGCCGTCTATTGCACCAAATTCGCCCTGCCTTCCATCCTTGAAAGAAAAGGTTCGGTCGTAGGCATATCCTCTATCGCCGGCTATAGAGGCCTGCCCGGCAGAAGCGCCTACTCCGCCTCCAAATTCGCCCTCCAGGGCTGGCTCGAATCCCTGCGAACCGAATTACTACATTCCGGCGTACATGTCATGTGGGCCTGTCCCGGCTTTGTCGCCTCCA
This sequence comes from Chitinophagaceae bacterium, assembly GCA_017307755.1. Lineage (GTDB taxonomy): Bacteria > Bacteroidota > Bacteroidia > Chitinophagales > Chitinophagaceae > Puia. The sequence goes on from JAFKGQ010000007.1 coordinate 386,254, forward strand.
ATATACGTCATGCCGCCCTGGATGATAAAGGCCAGGCCAAAGGAGAAAGTGTGCTCAACGAAAGCAAGCTTATGACAGCCGAAGAATGCGCCGGCCACATCTTAAGAGCCATCGAAAAACGCCGGCGGACCATCGTCCTCACCTTCCAGGGAAAGGTCACCGTGCTCCTTAATAAGATTTTTCCTTCACTGGCAGATAGACTCACCTACAACCACTACTATAAAAATGGGGAATTCGTAAAATAAACATAGATGGCCTTATTAACCCTTACGTCCGACATAGGTCAGCAAGATTATCTGGTGGGAGCGGTAAAGGGCCAATTAACACAGATCAACCCTGCGTTCACGGTACTGGATATCACCCATGACCTCCCCCCTTTTAACTATCCCCAGGCGGCTTACGTCTGCCGTAATGCCATCCGGCACTTCCCCCCCTTTACTTATCACCTTATCCTGGTGAATATGTTCGAGAAAAAACCCGAACAGTTACTCCTTGCCTATCACAATGACCAATACCTGCTTTGTGCCGACAATGGCCTGCTGACCATGATCCTGGAAGGACGCCCCGAAATGATCATCGGTCTGCCCCTGGACAAGACATCCATCAAGAACACGCTCTATTGCACCGGGGTCATGGGCCGGGCGATACAGGAACTGGTCAATGGCAGCCGGCTGCTGGACATCGGCATCCCCGACCCGCCTTTCACGGAAAAGAATCACCTCCGACCGGTATTTGGGGACAATTGGATCGAAGGGCAGATCATTTTTATCGATCATTTTGAGAACGTCATCGTCAATATCACCCGGGAAGAATTCGAACAACGCCGTAAAGGCCGCAGCTTTCGTATCGTTTTTAAAAGAGACGAAGTCATCGATAAGATCAGCGAAACCTACGCCGATGTAACGGAAGGGGAAAAGCTGGCGCTTTTCAATTCCGCAGGCTACCTGGAAATAGCGATCCAGAAAGGCAATGCAGCCGGGTTGTTTGGCCTCCAGGGATTTTCAGAACAATCCCAGAACCAGTATCTCCAAAGCCGTCTGTTCTACCAGACAATCCGGGTCTATTTCGAATAACCCGCCGGCGCCTGATCAGACATCTCCCCCGTTAAACACCCGTTAATTTGGCCAAACGGTCCCCCACACTCCGGGAAATGGTGAAAATTCGTGTATTTCCAGGCATTTGGCAGCCTCCAAAAATTTGTGTTTATGTCCGAAAATTGCGTCCTTTGCCACCCAAAGGTGGCAGACACCGCCAAAACCAATCGTACTTGTCTGTCAATCATTAAAATATCTGCATTATGACCTTTAATCGAGTGAATAATATTGTAGGCTGGATCGTAGGAGTGATTGCCTGTACAGTCTATGTCATGACCATGGAACCCACCGGCAGTTTCTGGGATTGCGGTGAATTCGTCTCCAGCTGTTATAAGCTCCAGATCCCCCACCCCCCCGGCGCACCCCTCTTCGTCCTCATGGGCCGCTTCTTTATCATCCTGTTCGGTGATAATCCCCTCACAGCCGCCAGGGGTGTCAACTTTATGAGCGCCATCGCCAGCGGACTGTCCATCCTCTTCCTGTTCTGGACCATCACTCACTTCGCCCGTAAGCTCGTACAAAAGCAGAATACCTCCACCGAGCCGGACAGACAACAGCTTTTCACCATCATGAGCGCCGGCGTCGTAGGCGCCCTGGCCTATACTTTTTGCGACTCCTACTGGTATAGCGCCGTGGAAGGCGAAGTATATGCATCCAGCGCCTTCTTCACCGCCCTGGTATTCTGGGCCATCCTCAAATGGGAACACCATGCCGACAAGCCCGGCGCCGACAAATGGATCATCTTTCTTTTTTACATGATGGGCCTTTCCATCGGCGTCCACCTGCTGAACCTGCTGACCATCCCCGCCATTGTGATGGTGTATTATTTCAAAAGGTTCAAACCCACCACCTGGGGTACGATCATCGCTTTTATCATCGGCTGTGTGATCACCGGCGCGGTACAGGTGCTCGTTATTCAATATACCATCAAAGGGGCAGGCTATTTCGATATCTTCTTTGTCAATAGCCTGGGGATGCCGTTCTTCACCGGTTTTGGACTTTATTTCTTCCTGCTGGCCGCCCTCCTCACCTGGGGACTGACCTTCAAAGCAGAAACAACCACCACTAACCGCATTCGTACCTGGATGATCCTTTTTGTGCTCATTGTCGCGCTCCCTGTGATCATCGGCTCCGCCGGCAGTGGAGGCGGTAAATTCTTCAAAATCCTGGTCGGCGCAGGCATCGGATACCTCGCAGGTTATATTATCAAAAAGAACGCCCTGCACAATTTCAAACTGGCCCTCTGGTGCTTTGCTTTTATGCTGCTGGGTTATTCCACCTATTTCACCACACTCATCCGTAGTAATGCCGATCCGGCAGTGGATATGTACAATGTGGATAATCCCGTGAGTCTCGTGGGCTATCTCAGCCGCGACCAGTATGGGGATTGGCCGATCCTTTATGGACCGGATTTTCAGGATCGTCCGCCAAGAGTGGACGGTGGTCCGCTTTATACAAAAGGTAAAGAAAAATACGAGGTCGCGGGCAAGATCTCCGCACAGGATTGGGGTGGTACGCCTTCTTCGCATGTTTTTCCCCGTATGTGGGACGGCAACAATGACAGGGGACAGATCGATGCTTATCGCTCCTTTGGCGAAGTAGCCGAAGGCGAAGACCCCCATATGGTCAATAACATCAAATATTTTGTAAAGTACCAGACGGGGGTGATGTTCCTCCGTTATTTTATGTGGAATTTTGCAGGCAAGCAGAATGACCTGCAAGGCTTCGGCAATGCAAGAGATGGCAACTGTATCACCGGGATCTCCTTTATCGATAATCTATTCCTGGGTGACCAAAGCAAGCTCCCCGACACCATCCATAAGAATAACAAATCCTACAACAGGATGTACCTCCTGCCCTTTATCCTTGGTCTGGTCGGCCTTGTCTACCAGTACCTCCGAAGCACAAAGGACTTCTGGGTCACCGGGCTGTTGTTCTTCTTCACCGGCTTTGCCATCGTCATTTATCTCAACCAGGCGGGGTATCAGCCCCGGGAAAGGGATTATGCCTATGCAGGTTCCTGCTATGCCTTTGCCATCTGGATCGGGCTGGGCGTCATCTGGATAAAAGAGCTCCTGGAAAAATATGCTCTCAAAGGCAAGGCCTCAATGGCTAATTATGCCGCCGCGGGTCTTTGCTTCCTGGCAGTCCCCGTCCTCATGGGTAGCCAGGAATGGGATGACCATGACCGCAGTAAAAAGACGCTTGCAAGGGATATTGGTAAGGATTATCTGGAAAGCTGTCCGCCTAACGCTATCCTTATTTCTTTTGGAGACAACGATACATACCCCCTCTGGTATGCCCAGGAAGTGGAAGGCATCCGCCCCGACGTCAGGGTCATGAACTATTCACTGCTGGGGACGGATTGGTATATCAACCAGTTGCGGTATAAGGTCAACCAGAGCGGGCCTGCCGACGTGCTTTTCACACCCGAGCAGATACAGGGCAACACCCGTGATGCGGTTCCCTTAAGCAACCTGCCGGGCTTTGACCAGAATAAGTACTATGATCTGTACGATATCCTGAAGAACGTGGTGGGAAGCAATGATCCCAAATACACCACGCAGACGGAAGATGGAGAAACCTATAATTTCCTGCCCGTACACAAGTTGTCCGTACCGGTGGATACAAACCTCGTACGTAAGAATGGAACGGTAAATCCCAATGATAACATTGTGTCCGAGCTGCATCTGGACATCTCAAAGGACAAGAATTACCTGTTCAAGAATGAGCTGGCGATCCTTGCCCTGATCGCAGCTAATAAATGGCAGCGGCCCTTGTGCTTCAACTCCACCTATGAGCTGGAAAGCCTGGGATTGGCCAAATACATCCGCCAGGATGGCCTGGCAGGAAGATTGGTGCCCATAGAAGGCAATACAAACGGGACCTTTTACAACAACGAAGCAGCTTATAATAACATGATGACAAAGTTCAGCTTCGGTAATGCGAATACGCCCGGCGTTTATTATGATGAAGAGAACCGCCGTCATCTCAATACGCTGCGTGCCGCACATGCCCAGTTGGCTTTGAGCCTGATCGACGAAGGTAAAAAGGATGCCGCCCAGAAATTGTTGGATCATTTCGATAACAACGTCCTGGAATCCAATTTCCCTTACGGTATGACCTCCAACAGGGGCAATCAGCATAACCGTATATCTATGAGCTTCCTGCTGGCCTGCTATCAGTCCGGCGATCTGCGGCTGGCGCAAAAAGTGTCCGCTTCGGTGAAAAAAGACCTCACCCAGCAGATGCGTTATTATAATTCCCTGGGAGAAGCTATGTCGGATGAGCAGTTAGCCATCAACGCCCAGATGGCGATGCAAGGTAAAGGCGGCAATCTCTCTGACAGACAAATGGGATTTGCCAATGACATCCTAACCTCCTTTCAGATGATCATGCAGCTTAGCGACTGGGAAAAACAGTACAGTGGCGCACCTGCGCCGGCGCCCGGGGCAGCACAGCCATCACAGGAAAAAGGCGGTCAGCCTTTGATCAGCAATCCACCCAAAACAGACTCTCCAAAAAAACAGTAAAACTCCCATAAGACAACGAGCTTACGGAATAAGACAGGTGATCCCGGCAACTATAGTTCTGCCGGGATCTTTGTTTTGCAAGCAGTTAGAACCAAATCCAACTGCCGGGTGTTATTAAACCTATATGGCTGGAAAAGTCAATAATATCCGAATGTTAATAAACCCCTGAAGGGGTCGAACGTCAAGGTTTTTTGTAAAGAATTATCTGTAAATTGAGGGGAAGCGATCCCGACTAACTAATTCAACGATATGATAGGATTTCATTTCAGACGGTATGATCCGAATGAAGAAGACAAACCAAAGTTCGATCAGTTGCTGGACGTGTTCCTGCAGCTGTTGAGCTATACCAATGGGGATGTTGGCGAAGCTCTGCAATGGATGAATCAGCTGGATAAAGAGTATCAGTTGACGGATGACGAATATGGCATGGGAGATTTTATCGACGACCTGAAAGACAAAGGTTATCTCGACGAAAATAAACAGACAGGCGAGATAACGATCACACCCAAAACAGAACAAGGCATCCGCCGGCGTTCGCTGGAAGAGATATTTGGCAAGCTGAAAAAGACCAAGCAGGGCAATCATAATACATTCAAGCCGGGAGGAGGTGACGAGATCAATCCCGAAAGCCGCCCTTTCCGTTTTGGCGATCAGCTGGAACAGATCGATTTTACAGAGTCCATCCGTAACGCACAGATCAATCACGGCATCGAAAGCTTCAATATGCAGGAGGACGACCTGAAGATCAGGGAGACAGACTATAAAGCACAGACCTCCACGGTATTGATGATCGATATCTCTCATTCCATGATCCTCTATGGAGAAGACAGGATCACGCCGGCCAAAAAAGTGGCCATGGCCCTCAGCGAGCTGATCACGACAAAATACCCGAAGGATACGCTGGACATCGTCGTCTTTGGTAATGATGCCTGGCCGGTGGAGATCAGGGACCTTCCTTATTTACAGGTGGGCCCTTATCACACCAACACCGTGGCAGGGCTGGAATTGGCCATGGATATCCTCCGGCGCAGACGGAATGCCAACAAACAGATCTTTATGATTACCGATGGCAAACCCACCTGTCTCAAAGTGGGAAAACGATATTATAAGAACAGTTTCGGCCTGGACAGAAAGATCACCAGCAGATGTTTGAACCTGGCCGCGCAATGCAAAAAACTGAAGATACCCATTACTACGTTTATGATAGCGAGCGACCCCTATCTCCAACGTTTTGTGAATGAGTTCACAGAGACAAACAACGGGAAAGCGTTCTTCGCCTCGTTGGACCATCTGGGGGCCTTTATTTTCAGGGATTTTGAGAGCGGCAAACGCAAGACAGTATATTGAGCGAAATCATAAAACGAATAAATGGATATTACTAAACTAACGACACTGGGTAAGTTGAAATCCGCGGGGTACAGGAATAGATCTGTAAAAGAAGAAATCCGCGAAAATCTTATTCGCAAACTGACCAACAAGGAGATTACTTTTCCCGGGATCATCGGCTATGAGGATTCGGTCATACCCGATACCGAAAGAGCATTGCTGTCCCGGCATAATATACTTTTTCTGGGATTGCGGGGACAGGCCAAGACAAGGATGGCCCGGCAAATGATCGACCTGCTGGATGAATATATCCCTTATATCACCGGCAGCGAAGTAAACGATAATCCCTTTCAGCCCATTTCAAAATTTGCAAGAGATCTGCTGGCTGCCAAAGGGGACGACACCCCCATCAGCTGGTTGCACCGCAGCGAGCGATATGGGGAAAAGCTGGCTACCCCGGACGTCAGCGTAGCCGATCTCATCGGGGACATCGACCCTATAAAGGCAGCCAACCTCCGGCTAAATTTTGCCGACGAACAGGTGATCCATTTCGGCATCATCCCCAAAAGCAACAGGGGTATCTTTGTCATCAATGAGATCCCCGATCTCCAGGCACGCATACAGGTATCCCTCTTCAACATACTGGAAGAAGGCGATATCCAGATCCGCGGCTTCAAATTAAGGATGCCCCTGGATATGTTATTCGTCTTCACGGCCAACCCTGAAGACTATACAAACCGCGGCTCCATCGTCACCCCGTTGAAAGACCGCATCGAAAGCCAGATCCTGACACACTATCCAAAGAATGTGGATACCTCCCTGGCTATCACGGAACAGGAAGCCGACATCCACAACGAACAAAAAGGCAAGGTGGTCATCAGCGACCTGGTAAAGAGGTTGATCGAACAGGTGTCTTTCGAAGCCCGCAACAGCGAATATGTAGATAAGAAAAGCGGCGTCTCGGCCCGTCTGACCATCGCAGCTTATGAAAATGCCATCAGCGCCGCCGAACGGAGGGCCATCCTCAACGGGGAAAAGCAAACCCAGGTCTGGATAAGCGATCTCATCGGCATCGTCCCTTCCATCACGGGAAAGATCGAACTGGTATACGAAGGAGAACAGGAAGGTCCTTACCAGGTAGCATTCAACCTCCTGGAAAAATCTTTCCGCAGCCAGTTCAGCAACTATTTCCCCAACCCTGATCAGCTGAAAAAACGCAAAGCCGACACAAAGGATGAGAACCCCTTCAGGTCCATCACCCATTGGTTCGACAAAGGCAATCAACTCAATCTGTTCTTTAATACAAAGGACGACGAAAAGATCCAGCAGCTCTATAAAGTAGATGGACTGCATGCCCTCGTCAAAAAATATTTCAAGCTGGCAAATGAAAAAGAGGCAGCCTTATTGATGGAGTTCGTGCTTCACGGATTGGCAGCCTATTCCCTCATCAGTAAAAAAGTAGTGGAAGGTAAGATAGAGTTTAAAGATCTCATCGGCTCCATGGTGAACCTGGGATCTTCGGGCAGTGGCTTTGGCAGCGAAGAGGAAGATCTCGACGATTTCAATTAAAACCCGGCGTCATTCGTCCTGGTATTCGTTGGTAAGCCCCGTAATAAAGTCGGTGAACGAACCGCAGACATAACGATAGGAAGACGACTCCCCGGGGTCGTCTTCCTGTCCAAATATATATACACTGCCATAATCGTCGGGCGCGACGGACAGTACAAACATATTGTCGTGGGGGTCGGCGGCAAAAGGGATCATTCCTTTCATATCGATGCCTTCGGCCCGGTTCTCCCGCAGCAGCCTGTCGATCGTCAGTTTCCCATATTTGATGGGCAGGAACCAGTCGATATGATAGAGGTATTCATCTCCTTCCACAGCGTCAAATGGAGGATAGCCGCCGTTACTCTGGAGATAAAACTCTATAAACTCCCTGGGCAGGGTGATCTTCCATTCCGCCGCAAAAGCACTCATATCCTCTGACGTCAGTCCCTGTTCTGCCTCCTCGAACTTTTCCATTTTTAAAAGATTATATTTACTTCCCGCTCCAATTCCACACCAAATTTTGCCTTTACGCTTTGCAGGATCTCCTCGCTGAGGTCATATATCTCCTGCCCCGTGGCATGTCCGTAATTCACCAGGACCAGCGCCTGACGCGCATGACACCCCGCATCCCCTTTGCGATACCCCTTCCATCCGCCTTCTTCGATCAGCCAGCCCGCAGCGAGCTTTATGCCGGCAGGGCCAGGATACCCCACAATGCCCGGGAATGCCGCCTTTAACGCCTCAAATTTCGGGACAGTAACCGTAGGGTTCTTAAAAAAACTCCCCGCATTGCCTATCTGGGCAGGATCAGGCAGCTTACTACGGCGGATATTGATCACGGCCTCCGAGACAGCCTGTATGGTCAGACCCTGCACCCCCATCTTCTCCAGCTCTGTGCGGATATCTCCATACTCCGTATGGAAATGAGGCACCTTATTCAGACGGAAAGTGACGTCCAGCAACACAAACTGGTCCTTATAACGTCCCTTAAAAACACTCTCCCGGTACCCAAATTCACAATCATTAAGACTAAAGGCATATACTTTCTTTTCCTTTAACTGATACGCTGACAACTCATAAAAAACGTCTTTTATCTCCACCCCATAAGCACCGATGTTCTGCATCGGCGCGGCTCCGACACTGCCGGGTATCAGGGACAGGTTTTCCACCCCGGCCCAGTTCCGTCCCAGCGCATATTGTACAAAGCCATGCCAGTTCTCCCCCGCCCCCACCCTGACGTATACATACTGTTCGTCTTCCCGCACCAGCTCGATACCCTTTATCTCATTGCGGAGGACCAGACCGTCGAAATCCCGGGTCAAAAGGATATTGCTGCCCCCCCCAAGTATCAGCAACGGACCCGGCCAGGCAGCTAAAACTTCGCCCAGAGACGACTGGCTGTCAAAGCTGGAGAACCACCGGGCTTTGACGTCTATTCCAAATGTATTATACTTTTTTAAGAACGCTTGTTCTACAATATTAGACATGTCCTGTATTGAGGGATAAAATTATGGTTCTTTGAGCAAAAATGAGTTTAGTAGGTTTTATGAGCCCACGGTTTCCAATAGATAAATTGTATAATCCAAAAAAGGGGTATGACCAGTATAAGCACAGATAGGATAAGCGCCAGATAATTCCGTGCTTTCTTCTGTGTCCTGAGGCTTTTTATCGTACCTCGAAAAGCTATAAATGCCAGCGCTACTGCTCCGATACAACAAAGAATTTCCAGGGTGAACAAGACCCACAGTATCGGCCTGTAAACTTTTTTCGAGAAAAAGAGATCCACATAGATATAAGAAAAAAGGAAATAGGCCACCATGAGTCCTAAAGCCTGCAAAGCCTTTTTAAGATTTTCCCGTGGAGCCGACTGATCGATGATCTCTTGCCAGTCTTTTTCGAGCATGGTCTAAACTTACAGGATATCTCTGGCATATCCAAACATCATACGGCATCCACATCCGGGATGACCACCACGCTCCTGAACTTCGGGTGATTATGGAGGATAGCCGTTTGCTGCTGGATCGCCTGTTTGGCAAAAGCAATAGTATGCCCGTCCTTTGGTAGTTTGAGCAATAGTTCCATCAGGAACTGGTTGCGAATACGGGCCACCACCGGCTCCGCAGGTCCTACGAGATAAGGGCCAAAATCCTGTTTCATACCGCCTGCAAACAGCCGTGCCGCGGAATCCACCACCTCCTTGGTCTTGTGTCTGAACGTCACGAGGATGATCCGGGAATAGGGCGGATAAAAGAATTGTTGCCTTGCCGCTATCTCATGCTGAAAAAAGAGCTTGTAATCATGCGCCTTGATATAACCCAGCACAGGATGCGCCGTATTAGCCACCTGTATCAGCACCTTTCCCTGCCCGTCCATCCGTCCGGCACGGCCGCTGACCTGCTCCATCAGCTGAAAGGCGCGTTCATTCACCCGGAAGTCCGCAAAGCTCAGGATGCCATCCGCATCCAAAATTCCGACCAGGTTGACATGCATAAAATCCAACCCTTTCACGACCATTTGGGTGCCGACAAGCACATCTATCCGCTGTTGCTCGAATTGCTGGATCAGACTGTCATGCGCCGTCTTGCCGCGGACACTGTCGATATCCATACGGGCGACACGGGCCTTGGGAAATAGTTCCTCCAGGTACTCCTCGATACGCTCCGTCCCGAAATTGCGTTGTACAAAACGGTGGTTGCCGCAGGCCGCACAGGTATTCAATGGCGGATATACAGTACCGCAATAATGACAATGCAGTTTATTTGTCAGCTTATGGAAATTAAGGGATACATCGCAGTTGCGGCATTGAGGTATCCATCCGCATACCTCACAGACCTGGTAAGGCGAATACCCCCGGCGATTTTGAAAAAGGATCACCTGTTTGCCGGCGGATAAAGACTGCTCGATGGCTGTCTGCAGATCCGGACTGAGGATGACTTTCACTTCTTGTTGGGGCAGCCGGATCTTCTTCGTATCGATGATCTCTATCTCCGGCATCCGGACCTGACCGAAACGCTCCGTCAATTCCACCAGGCCATACTTCCCATTTACAGCATTGAAGTACGTCTCCACGGAAGGGGTGGCACTCCCCAACAGTACTTTCGCCTTGAACAGCGAAGCATAATAGACAGCCGCATCCCGGGCGTGATAGCGGGGCGCCGGCTCCTGCTGTTTGTAGGACGCATCATGTTCTTCGTCGGCAACGATGAGGCCAAGGTCATTGAATGGGAGGAACAGCGAAGACCGGGCCCCAAGAATGATCTTCAGCTCACCACTACGTATCTTGTTCCATATTTCCAGCCGCTCGTTCTGATTGAATTTGCTGTGATAGATGCCGATATACCCCCCGAAGTGTTTGTGCAGCCGGCGTATGATCTGGGACGTCAGCGCGATCTCAGGCAAGAGATAAAGCACCTGCTTCCCTTGCCGGAGAACTTTTTCGATCTGACGGATATATACCTGAGTCTTGCCGCTGGAGGTGACGCCATGGAGCAGACAGACAGAGCGCTCTCGCCAGGCCAGCTCGATGCCTTCAAAAGCAGCCTGCTGGGCCGGAGTCAGCTCAAAGTCGATGTGGATATCACGAGGCAAGTAACGCAGCCGGTCGACGACCCGCCGCTCGACCATGAGTACCCCTTTCTCCACCAGCCCCTTTAGCTGTGCGTCGGAAGCCCCGGATTTTTTTAGTAATGAAGCCTTGCTGACAGTCCCCTCCGTCTTTTGCAAATGCAGATAGGCAAGCAGCAATTCCAGCTGTTTGGGCGCCCTCCCACCCCAATCATTGAGCAGCGGCGCCAGCTTTTCCTCATCGCTATACACCGGGTTCAGCACCACATAGCTTTCCTTCTTGGCCGTATAGGTGTCTTTCAACGCTTCCCAGACAAAACAGACCTTCTTTTCGATCAGCCGTTTGATCACGGGGTATACATGGGTAACATCCAGCAATTGCTGTACTTCCGTGATCCGCAGTTCCTTGCGGATATGCAGAGCCTCAGCCACCACGAACTCCTCATTATCCAGATGAGAAAAGTCATCCCCCGTCTCTTCATTAAAGACAAGGACGGTTTCGCTGCTCAGCTTAAAATGAGCGGGTAAAGCAGCGGCCATAACCTCCCCCTCGCTACAGAGATAATACCCTGCGATCCACTCCCACAACTGCAGCTGTGCCGGATGTACGATGGGCTCCTGGTCCAGCAGGTTGAGTATATCCTTTGGCTCAAAAGCTTCCGGCTTATCCTGGTGCAACCGCCTGACAATACCCGCGTACTTTTTATTCTTCAGCTGCACTTCCACTCGGCACCCTTCGCGGACGGACATACGCCATTGCTCCGGTACGGACCATGTATAATTTTTTGGCAGCGCCAGGGGTATGATGACTTCGGCGTACATTAACCGGTAAAGTTACTCATTCTGAGGGACATTCAGGGGTCTGATCCACGACGCCTCACGACGGACCAACTCATCTTCCATCATCCGGGAAACCCTCTCTTTCAACACCGGCAGGTCCTCCATGGTCAATCCCTCCACGCTCACTTCCGGAAGACAAACGGTGCGTATCCTGCCGGGGTTGAGGCTGAAAATACTGGAATAATGCATCCGCTCATACGTGTCGAGAAACAGTATGGGTTTGATGGGCGTTTGGGTTTCGATAGCTATGCGAAATGCACCGTCATAGAAAGGCTTCAGGGGCTTGTCCGACTCGTTAAAAGTACCTTCGGGAAAGATAAAGACAGATATACCCTGATGCAATATCCCTATGAGTTCCCGGGCGCTTTTCGATCGCTGATCGGGGCTGCTCCTGTCCACCATGACCACTGCCCGGCTGTAGATATAGCCAAAAATGGGGATCTTTCTCATCTCTGCCTTCCCCAATACCCGGAAAGCGCGTCGATGGACCACCAGCAGGATCACCGGAATATCCAGGTAAGAGATGTGATTAGCTACAAATACATATTGCTTCTCCGGGTCCGGCCCGGGTCCGGGCAGTTCTACATGCCTCATCCCTGTGAGGGTCATCCAGGCTCTGTCCCATATCAGACAAGCTCTATAGATCAGATTACCACCCCGCACCGGTCCATAGAAGGAGAACACCACCACAAAGGGGAGCACCAGCAGCATCCCGGTGATAAAGAGTAAAAGGGCATAAATACAGTACAGCCAGCGAAAAGGTTTTAACACAGCACGCATGTTGCAAAATATGCTTTTACTTACAATCACATTGCCATTCTACCCCCAGCTCGATACAGGTGACGACCACCAGGCTGCCGTCGGCCCCTGGTCTTCCCTTGGGTACCGCAAATACAACACGCAGATGCTGCCCCTCTTTTGTGTACCCATCCAGGGCATATTTTGGATCCGGATGGGCATCGGGCTCACTCTTCCTGTAGTTGATCTCTCCTTCCTCCAGTATCTCCCGTATCTCCTTTTCTGTAATATGCCGGCATTCCATACGACAGCGGGCATGACGGGTAAGGATCAGACGACTGATATGACGGTCGATAGGGCTTCCCTCACCTGTTTGGGTAGAAGCTCCGCCCTGTCCGCACATGGTAAACAGGACAACGATGGACCAACAGGCGATCAGCCTGGATATAAAGCTGAATTTCACGATTTTCTAATACTTTATACGTGTATTCCCCCCGAAGATACAGCGAACTATGGTATTTCACCTTCCTTCAGGTATCTTTGCGGCTGGATGACTATGGAGACGGTACGAAATAAGACAGTGGCCTTTCACACATTGGGGTGCAAATTGAATTACTCAGAGACGAGTACCCTTTCCCGTATGCTGGAAAATGAGGGCTTTGATAAAAGACCCTTTGACGAGCAAGCCGACGTCTACGTGATCAATACCTGTTCCGTCACTGATAATGCCGACAAGGAGTGCCGCCACCTGGTACGGCGCATCCAGCGCCGGAGTCCGGAAAGCCTCGTGGTGATCACAGGCTGCTATGCCCAGCTAAAGCCCGAAGCCATCGCCGCTATCCCGGGAGTGGACCTGGTGCTGGGGGCGGCGGAAAAGTTCAATATCGCCCGGCACCTGAAAGAGCTGTCCAAAGGCGACTCCGCCCGCATCTGCAGCTGCGATATCGAAGCCGTTACCGGCTTTACCCCCACTTTTTCCCTCAATGACAGGACCCGCACCTTCCTGAAAGTGCAGGACGGCTGCGATTACAACTGCTCTTTCTGCACCATCCCTATGGCAAGAGGCAAAAGCCGCAGCGATACCATTGCCCGGACGGTACAGAACGTCCGGCAGCTGGCCGCCGGCAGCGATGTAAAAGAGATCGTCCTGACAGGGGTCAACCTGGGGGATTTTGGAAAAGGACCCCAGGGGGAAAGCAAGGCGGAGGACTTCTTTGGTCTGATGAAAGAGCTGGATACCATCGACGGCATCGAGCGCTTCAGGATATCCTCCATTGAACCCAACCTGCTTAGCCCGGAAATGATCGAATGGGTAGCCGGCAGCCGGAAATTCATGCCGCATTTCCATATCCCGCTGCAAAGCGGCAGCGACCGCATCCTGGGACTCATGCGCCGCCGTTATAAAAGGGACCTGTATGCGTCCAGGGTACAGCAGATCAGACAGGTGATGCCACACTGCGCCATCGGCGTGGATGTCATCGTAGGGTTTCCCGGCGAGACAGAAGATCTTTTTAAGGAAACTTTCGATTTCCTCCATGAGCTGGACATCTCCTATCTGCATGTCTTTACCTATTCCGAAAGGGATAATACAAAAGCGCTGGAGATCAGACCAACGATCCCCATGGAAGTACGTCATCAGCGGAATAAGATCCTGCGAAACCTATCCTGGCAGAAAATGCAATATTTTACCCACCGTCACGAAGGGCAAACCCGTAAGGTCCTGCTGGAAGGTCACGTCACTACTCCTATGATGGAAGGTTATACGGATAACTACATCAAGGTGACGACGCCCTACCGGCAAGAATGGGTTAACCAGGTGATTGACTGGACTCTATAATAGAACCAAACATTCGTCCCGGACATTGGCAGACTACCGGGACCTCCTCCGGGAGGCAACTGCCACTCGAATTGCACCGTATGTAATAATAGCCATCAAGGAATCCTGTGAACATTAGGGCAGGTGTTTTGTTAATCTTAAGTAAGCGACATGCGAAAATTCCAGGTGACCATACAATTCGATATGAATGATGAATTCGCCTCTCTTGTCCCCTCCCACCGAACGTATATCAACCGGCTGATCGAACAAGGGGTCATAGATCATTATGTTGTGACCATGGAGACACAGCGGGTGTGGATCACTTTCTCCGCCGAGAACAAGGAGGCCGTCGAAAAATATCTTTCTAAATCTCCCCTGTATAAATTTTGGACATACGAGATCGATGAATTATTTGTCGTGGATGGCCTGCATTACAGACTGCCGGTGGTACAGTTGAACTAATACCAGATCAAATATTTATAGAATGCCAGGAACTCTCTCGGCAACCCGAGAAGGTCATTTGCATAAAACACGTCCGATGAGGCGCCGTGGACATTCCTGATACCCAGCTTGCGAAAGATATACTTACAACGGGTGATATGATAAAAGGTGCTGACCACGATCACAGATGAACAGTGCAACGAATCATTTGCCGCCTTAAAATCTTTCGCGGTATAATAGGTATTCTCCCCATCGTTGTCTTCGATGATGTCGGCAGACGGCACTCCTTTTTGGACCAGGTATCTTTTCATCGCCAGGCCTTCCGGCACCTTCCCTGCCAGCATTCCTTTACCGCCACTGACCATCACCTTATGCACCCGGCCCTGCCGGTACAGTTGTAATGCCTTATCTACCCTTCCTTGCAAGACAGGAGACAGTGAGCTATCTGCCTCTACCCTGTTGCCCAGGACCACGGCAATGTCGGCGTTGCCCTTGTATTCATACAGTCCGTCAAATGTAATATAGACGCTATGAATGGCTATCCATAGCAGGATAAGCCTGCCCGCTGTTTTTATTTTCCTCCGGCGGCCTTTGTCTTTTTTGTCCATGCAGGCTTTTGCTTTTCCAACTTCTTATAGATGGGGCAAGTCTCGATATGCGCGCCCGGCAAATAGCCGATGCTCATCAAAAACTCCCCTACGATCTCTCCACCCGTAAACCGGAAGGTCTTTTTGAATAGTTTCACCCACTCCTCCTTTGTCAAAGGGTGATGTTTGTCCAGCCACTTCTCGAACGACCCATATTCCTTCTGCAAACCCCGGATAATACGGGCATTCTCGATGGTAGCGTCGATTTTCAGCCGGTTGCGGATGATACCCGCATCCTGCAGCAGCCGGTCCTTTTGCTTCTGACCGTACCGGGCCACCTTATCGATGTCAAAATTATCAAAGGCCTTAAAGAAATTATCTTTCTTGTTCAGGATGGTCGTCCAGGAAAGACCGGCCTGGTTGATCTCCAGTATGAGTCTTGCAAATAGCTGATTGTCGTCGTGTATGGGGAACCCATACTCTTTGTCGTGGTAATGTACGTGTACGTTGTCTTTTTCCATCCGTTCGACAACTTCACAGTAGCTACGTGGCTTTTCCATAACGCAATTTATATAAAAGACATATTTTTATAGATAGGGAGAAATAAAAAATGACAAACACCCGGTTTTTACCCTCGATTGGACTGATCCTATGTATATTCAGCAGCCATGCGCAATCGTATGATCCACATGCGCTGTTCGCACCCGGGTTTTACAACGGGCAAAGTAAACCCTATCATTCGTCCAATGGCGCCCCCGCCTCCAATTACTGGCAAAACAGGGCCGACTATGTGCTCCAGGCCAGTCTGGATACCATGACCAATATCCTCAAAGGCAGCGAAACCATCCGGTACACCAACAATAGCCCGGACAGCCTGCGTTCATTATGGCTGCAATTGGACCAGAACACTTACCGCGGCGATGCCCGCAGCAATTTTTACACGGAAGGCGCCGGTGACAAACACACGGATGGCTATACCCTCTCGTCCGTAAAGCTCGAACAAGGAGGTATCATAACCACCGCTGACTACATCGTGACGGATACCCGTCTGCAAATACGACTCAGAAAAGCCTTACCTTCCGGCGGAGGCAGGGTCAATATCCTCATCAGCTACCAGTACACGGTGCCGGGAGATTTTGGCAACCGTACGGATTACACGACCACTGCCAACGGGAAAATATATGAGATAGCCCAATGGTACCCCCGGATGTGCGTATATGACGATAGTCAAGGCTGGAATACCCTGCCATTCCTGGGCAGCGGAGAGTTTTATTGCGAATACGGAGACTTTGACTACAAGGTCACCGTCCCCTGGAACATGATCGTCGCCGGCTCGGGCGAGCTTATCAATCCGCAGGAAGTACTTACCGCAAAAGAGCAGGCCCGGCTCACCGCGGCAAAAGCCAGTGATAAGACCATTATGATCCATACTGTCGAAGATATCAACATCCCCTCCGGCAGACCCGTGCAAAAAGGGACGCTCACCTGGCACTTTAAAATGTACAATACCCGGGATGTCGCTTTTGGGGCCTCCCATGCCTATATATGGGACGCAGCCAGGGTAAACCTGCCCGATGGCAAAAAAGCCCTGGCCATGTCCGTCTATCCTGTGGAAAGCGCCGGTGACGGCGCCTGGGGAAGAGCTACAGAATACCTTAAATCTTCTATAGAATATTTCTCCGAAAAATGGTTCGTCTACCCCTACCCCGTAGCCATCAATGAAGCGGGCATCGCCGGGGGAATGGAATATCCCGGCATCGTCTTTGACGGTATCACCGACAAAGGGAAAGAACTGTATTGGGTCACCGCCCACGAGATCGGCCATAACTGGTTCCCGATGATCGTCGGCTCGGACGAACGTCAGTATGCCTGGATGGATGAAGGTTTTAATACATTCATCGACATCTATGCGTCCGATGTTTTCAACAAAGGTGAATACGCCCCCAAACGGGACGGTGAATACGCCCCGGGCGGCGGCAACCCCGTGGAAGAGATCGTTCCTTTGCTAAAAGATCCCCAGGCTCCCGTGATGATGACCCGCGCCGACGCCATCCCGGAAAAATATCGTCACCCCATGACCTATTTCAAGCCCGCATTGGGACTTGTGCTGCTGCGTGAGGTTATCCTTGGCAAGGAGCGTTTTGATTACGCATTCCGCCAATATATCCACCGCTGGGCATACCGTCATCCCACTCCCTTTGATTTTTTCCGGACAATGGACAACGAGACGGGGGAAGACCTCTCCTGGTTCTGGCGGGAATGGTTCTTCCAGAATGGAGGATTGGACCAGGCCGTCCAGCACGTAGCTTATACGGACAACGACCCCGCCAAAGGGGTGCAGGTGACCCTTGCCAACCTCGACAGGATGGTCATGCCCGCTACGCTGGAATTAGTGTGGAAGGATGGCAGCAAACAACGTATATCCCTTCCGGCGGAAACATGGATGCAGTCCGGCACACGCGAGCTGCACCTTGCGCCCGGGCCCGGAGGACAAAGGCTGACGTCCATAACATTGGACCCCGACAAGGTTTTGCCGGATGTGAACAGGGAAAATAATAGCTGGAAAGCAGAGTAACCTCCTGCTGCCCCGGCAATTATGTCTAAAAATCTGAAAAAAATTTTGCAGGAATTTTATAGACCGTATCTTTGCACTCCTTTCAACGGAAGGCGGAAGGTAAAGGGAGTTTAGCTCAGCTGGTTCAGAGCATCTGCCTTACAAGCAGAGGGTCGGCGGTTCGAACCCGTCAACTCCCACAGAGTAGCCCTCGACAATGTCGAGGGCTTTTTTGTTTTGGACTATGTGAGATAGTCCCCAATCGCATATATTGGTTATCAAATACATACACAAACATTAAAGGTCTGAAATCCCTCACCAAAAGTCCCAGTAGTTCAAATTTTATCATCTCACATTGTTGTTTTGAGTCCATCTTTGTTGGAAATTTTGAAATTTGCATGTGAAAATTACACCAAAAGGTCCTCTGTCTAAAACAATGGGAAGAACATAGTGGCGCTGTCAAAGGCTCTTTCTAAAAATGCTCACATTTAGCCATAGCTCATTAAATCATTTATCAACTAATTCTTAAAGAATGCTTGCCGGGTCGCGAATACCAATGATTCCTGTAGATGATTTCCCCATACCTCCGTATAGAGATCCTGATGTTATCCGGGCATGGGAATGGTTCATATCTCTACTCCCTTTGAAAAAATGGCAGGCTCGCAAAGCTTCCATCGAGGAAAGGATAACAGTTAATTTTAAACCGACACCACCCTTTTCAGAGCCTTTCTCAAACGGTACAAAGTTCTCTGTCAAAGAAGATCAAATTGGCTGGTACCTTTATCTGCTGGAAACACTCATAAAAGAACCTCATAAATATGAGTTTGTTCAGGGATCAAGAGTAATACCGATTTTTAAGCGATTGGGCATGGACCTTCCTCTATTAAAGGAGATCAAAGGGGTAGCTTTGAAAGTGAAAAAATTAATCAACAAAAGGCCATCCGAAGCGGATGCCATTCTATTTGAATTGCTTACAGCATTATTATGGGCAAGAAACGGCTGGCGGGTAGATTTTATTGAAGAGGATAAAAACGCTAAAACACCCGACTTTGTTGCAAGAAAAGGAAACGAAGAATGGTATGTTGAATGCAAGCGCCAATCAAAAACTTCAGACTATGCCGAAAAGGAGAGACTGAAATGGCAAGCAATGATCTCTCATATTAACAAGGACCTGATAGAACAAAATTTACTACTAAATACAGTTTTTCATGTTGAGCTTTCGAGTTTGCCAGACACTTTTTTAAAGGACACATTTGCTTCGAAACTTCCTTTTATTGTGCAACCTGGCACTGTTGTCTCAAACGAATATGTTGATATAGATGTGTCATTTATAGATATACCGTTAATAAAGCAGCATTTACGTCGCTATTTTGTCAAATATCCATCTCCTCAGATGGCCGAATTAATAGGCAATAAACCCATTGATAATTTGGGCTTTGCTTCGGGCATGAAAGCTGACTTTATACGGGTCGGCTCCGGGCCGGGAAACAATTTATATGTTCGCGATATTGATCAGGCATATGGCGCTTTCTGGCGTTGTGATGCAAGAGAAGCCATCCTTGCGAAAGCCAGAGATATAAAAATGCAATTGGTTTCGGCCCTGGAACAATTTCAGCCAGAGCAAAACGTCGTTATTCACATAGGAATTGAAACCTACGAAGGGCCGATTGTCGAACAAGAAAGGCTATTAAAAATTACGGATACATTAGATAGAATCGAGCTAAATGGAAAGAAATTGAAATGGGCCTATTGTCATTTCTTTCAGGCTTATTCACATGCAAGTGAAATTTGGACCTTTGATGAAACCGTTAATATGATTTCATCCAATCCGCCGTCGGGGCTCCCCCCATTAGTTTCAAAGTTTCTTGTTATTCCGGAAGACGACAGTATTGACAATCTGGCACATTGGGAAAGACCCTTGCCTTAACATGCTAACATGCATTTCTATCGAGCAGGAATTGGTTGTCGATCAGGCTTTGGGCGAACCCATCTTCCCAGGGAAACCGGTTTCAAAAGAGGTGGAATGGGAACAGGATGCTGTGCAGGAGCGACAAACTAGCCGAAAAATGAAAGGGCCGGAACTGACGGAAAGATGTAGTTAACCGCTCTCGATAAACTCCTATTTATGATTGCTTTTATCGGGTGTTTATTGTAGCTTGCTGGTTTCCATGGGACAACGAGCCAATTATATTATTAAGGAAGGTAATGCAATAACGCTGTACTACAATCACTGGCGGGCGAATGCCATCGCCAGAGACCTCTATCTGGGAGAAGAGCGCTTTGTCGCTTTTGCCAAGGACTGTCAGCCTGCCGAAGAACTTTTAGAAGAAGCCTGGATCGAAGGGTGTGTGTTGCTCGATTATGACGCCAGGGTGGTGTCCTTCTGGTCCTTGGAATTTCCGGACGATACGTCTGTCGTCGACTACTATCTGTCGAAGTTATCCACTAAATGGGCCGGATGGAAGGTTGACTTGTTGAGAAACCGGATGTATGATATTGCCTCCTTGTTAAGGATCGATTATGTGGCTCAGCAGGAATTGCAAACACCGCACGTCTTTACCACCGAAAAAATCGTGGCCGACAAAGTGGAAGATTGGACGAACGCGCTTGTTCTGATCCGAGACGATGCCGGCTGGTTTGTTACGAAGACGGGCGACCTGGTCATCGAAACGCTTGTCAGTTATGGACCCGCGATCATCCCGCTGCTCCTGGTCAAACAACCGTATCCACTACCGAATGAAGGAGACGAGGGAACAGAGGAATGCGTCGTATTCGATTCCATCGAGAAAAAACTATTTGTCAATAAGAGCTCTTTTGGCCTATGGGAACAATGCCATTCCTTATGGACCGGTTATACCTTCACGATGGGGGACTACGGCTATCTGGACGCATTAACCTTCGCTGGCATTGATCATGCTGATCATGCCTTGAATAGTGCCGAAGTTGAAGCGCAATTCCAGCATCTTGTCCAACTACGAGAAGACTTTGATCCGAATGAACTTGCTGAACGGATCCGGCAGGATCACAACGATGTTCAATTTAATCCCCAGTTTTTCGATGCTACGCAACCTTCAAAAACACTGGTCGAACGGCTTACCTTGCGCCTACGAAATTTGCTCGGGCGGAAGTAATAGCGGTTGGTGTTGTATGGTAGCCTTGTAATCACAGTCAAGCTCGTCAGGTCATCGCCCTGTCGCTTCCTAATTAAGTTCTCGAGTCTTTTGCCAATTTCTCTTTTAAAGGCAGATCGCTGTCCCTCTGTTGCTGATCTTCCAGCGCCACCGTCCCCAATGAAATGATCTCATTCATTCCGATTTTCGGCATCAGGGAGATGGCGTCAGTAATCAATTTTACGTGAACATTTCACCCAAATCACTTTCAAATGCCGTGTATTTGTCAAAATATCAACTATTTTATATACATTGCGTGAAAATGTCACGCAATGTTGATACGTTTTTTCGTGAAAAACCTCTTCTCGTTTCGAGAATTGACGGAATTTAATATGCTTCCGGGCCGAATTGGAAGAATGCCTTTTCATGTTTATAAGCATAAGCATATGGCATTGTTAAAACTAAATGCCATGTATGGGGCCAATGGAGCGGGAAAAAGTAATTTAATCAAATCACTGGCCCTCCTCAGCTATTTTGTTGACACGGGCAATCTGCCGATTGAGCTGCTGACCGAAACCTTCAAATTCGATAAAGAAAGTCGGAAAAAAGACGTGTACCTGGGCGTGGAATTTATCAAAGATGACATTCCCTACTATTATAGCATTACCCTTAACCAAGGAATCATTGTAGAAGAAGAGCTACTGATCAGTGGCCTGGATAACAAAAAGGATGTTTCTTTGTATCTACGAACCGATACAATAGGAGAAAAAAACCTTCAGTTGACCTTTTCCCAGGAGGTAATGAATGATAAGGAGGCTGCTGTTTTTCCATTATTTCTAAAGAACGAAGTATTGGAAAGAAATAAGCCCGTGCTGTTTTATATGGCGAGTAGGAAAAACAAGGTCTTTGACCCCTACAAGAAGGCGCTTGAGTGGCTCACCCGTGATTTGGTTCCTATTATGCCTTTCTCAAAGCCAAGTGGTTTGCCCTTGCAACTCGAACAGGATAAGGGCTTTTATCAATTTGCGGCTGAAGTCATGAAATCCTTCCAGACCGGCATTCAATCTCTTTTGGTGGATACCACAACGATCGAGGATTTTTTTGGGGAAGACGATAAGCAGCAAGCCGAAAGAATCACGGCGGAATTAAAAGCGAATCCCACGAAGGTTCGTCCGTTTAGAACGGAACATGAGGAAATACTTTTTGTACTAATAGACAACAGAGCGTATGCCAAAAGATTGTATTTTTTGCATGACTCGGATGGTGGTGTTGAAAAATTCACAGCTGCGGAAGAATCTGACGGCACCAGACGCTTACTGGACTACCTGCCCGCTTTTTATGCCGCCATCAAAGCCCAACGAACCTATTTAATCGACGAAATAGAAAGAAGTATACATCCTCTATTGATCAAAGAACTGATAAAAAAGTTCTCCCATGATGAATCGACTCACGGGCAGCTGATTTTCTCGACCCATGAGTCTAATTTGCTGGATCAGGATATTTTTCGCCCAGATGAAATTTGGTTTGCGGAGAAAAACAACGGTGCGACGGAACTTTATCCATTGAGCGATTTTAAAGAACATCATACTATCGATATCCGAAAAGGGTATCTGAATGGTCGATATGGCGGCATCCCCTTCTTAGGGAATTTAAAAGATCTAAACTGGGATAAGTATGCCGAAGCCAATTAAGTTCACCTATGAAAAGAAAGTTGCCTTCAGGGATGCTTTTTTCTTCATCATCATATGTGAAGGTAAAAATCGAGAGCCCCATTATTTCCGCTTTTTTGATGGTCTATCCTCCCGGGTAAAGGTCGTGCCGGTGGAAAGCGGTGTAGGGAGTGCCCCGAAATTATTGATAGATAATGCAATACGAAAAGAGGAAGAGCTTGACGCCAGGGCCGAGAGAGACCGGGTTTGGTTTGTCATCGATACGGACAGGTGGCGAAACCAATTGCATGAGATCAGACAAGCTTGCGAAACGCACCCCCATTGGAGAGTTGCCCAGAGCAATCCTTGCTTTGAAGTATGGTTGTATTTTCATGCGAAAGCACACTTGCCGGCATTGAACGATATTTCGCAGTGCAACCATTGGAAACCTCATTTGCCGACCGTTATTCAGGGTGGTTTTAATTCCGATTTTCATCCGGTAGCGATCGAGACCGCTATCGCTCACGCCAAGGCGTCTTACCAGGCAACGGGTTATTTCCCCGAGCCGGGCAGTACCGATCTCTGGAAATTGGGGGAAGAGCTACTGCCCTTGATCAAAAAAGACCTGGATGCATTAAAAGGTCGTTTTCCTGCACCGATCGTGATTGGTTGACATGGTAATTATTTTATTTTAGCCTTGCGCGTGTTTGTCACTCCTTTGTCTCCCCACCTAAGAATTAGGGTCCATTCGTAGCAGGATTCATCCGCAATCACAACTAGACTTCTTGGCTCGAGAAGTACTTCCGCCTTTCTACGTGTCGCCCATGACATAAAAGTAGTTTTTTTGAAATAAAAGCTATGGTTTATATATTTTTTGCATTAAAAATGATGCAAATATGATTTGCAGCTCATGCAATAATGGTCGTTAGGCGGCGCCCAGATCACCTCGTCTTAAGATAAAACTAGGTTTTTTGTATTTTTTTGAATTTTCCCTTACCTTCGCGTTCCATTTTTCTCAGATCAGACATCAGAAAAATGTTCAGGGCGCAAACGATTCAACTAAATTTGCCTCCGTACCTTGGACCTGGCCTCGGCCGAAGGTCCATATCAAGTCTCCGTAGCTCAGTTGGTAGAGCAGCTGACTCTTAATCAGCGGGTCCACAGTTCGAGCCTGTGCGGGGACACTGAAAATAAAGCACTTAGAAGCGAAAGTTTTTAGGTGCTTTTTTTTTATAACTTAGCTTACCATCGATTAACATGTCAGCTTCTATACCCTACATAGAAACAGAGCTATTGCGTAAAATTGCCGAAGGCGATGAGGCGGCATTTAGTATTTTATTTGACAAGTACCACGTCAGGGTCTTCGATTATCTGGTCGTTATCACCAAAGCCAAAGAGGCGGCCGAAGAACTGTTGATGGATATCTTCCTAAAACTTTGGCTAGGAAGAGAATGGATAACGGAAATAAAAGATGTTGAAGCATTTCTTAAAAAAGTAGCGTATAATAAAGCCATCGATTTTATACGCTATACGGCAAGACATAAAAAACTCCAGGATATTATTGCCAGAGAGGTGGCTTATACTCCTGGTCAGTCGCCGGTG
Organism: Chitinophagaceae bacterium; assembly: GCA_017307755.1. Classification (GTDB taxonomy): domain Bacteria; phylum Bacteroidota; class Bacteroidia; order Chitinophagales; family Chitinophagaceae; genus Puia. The sequence continues at coordinate 410,656 of JAFKGQ010000007.1, forward strand.
GATACCCTGGCGGAAAAGGATTATCAAAAGATCATACAGAAGGCCGTCGACGGATTGTCCCCTCAACGCCGGCAGGTGTATACCCTGAGCCGCAGCCACGGCCTCACCCATGATGAAATCGCCCACGAATTGAACCTCTCCGTCAGTACCGTAAAAAACCATTCCAAAGCGGCCCTCAAATCGATAAAGGCATTCCTAAAGGAAAACAATATCTCCGGCATCACCTTCCTGCTGTTTTTCCTCCAACATTAAATTTTTTTAAAAAAACTCATTTTTCATTAGCCCCTGCCCTATGTGATAATCGTCTTCTCCTCAGAAGGCTTAATATATGTCAAGTAACCCCATACGGCTGCAACACCTTTTTGACAAGTATGTCCACAATGCCTGTACACCGGAAGAGCTGAAAGAGCTCTGGCAACTGGCGGGGGAACTGTCGGAGAACGATCCCATTATGGACGACATCAGGGATTTATGGGATACAAAGAAGCCCTCGCCCCATACCCTGAATAGCGAGGACAGCAAGATATTATTGAGCAAGATCATGGGGAAGGCAAAGATCGTGGATATAGATTATGCGAACATCGGCCACGGACAGCATCAACGGTCTATATGGAAAAGGGTTGCTGTCGCGGCTTGCTTTACGGGCCTGATAGTCGCAGGAGGAATATACTTTTTGAGGTCCGGGTCGGGCGCTAAAAATGCAGGCATACCTGCTCCTGTCGCATTACATGACGCCCAGCCGGGCGGCAATAAAGCTATATTGACCCTTGGCAACGGCTCGCAGATCGTATTGGCGGCAGCAGCCAAAGGACAGCTTGCCCGACAGGGAGGTTCACAAGTTGTAAAGACCGACAGCGGGAATCTGACCTACACCCACTCGAAAGAAGGAAGTGCCGAAGTCGTAAATAATACGCTCTCCACCCCCCGGGGAGGCAAGTATGGGTTGACGTTGGCCGACGGGACGCAAGTATGGCTGAACGCATCTTCCTCGATCACTTATCCAACGGCTTTCACCGGCGGGGAACGGGTTGTCTCTATAACAGGCGAAGCCTATTTCGAAGTAGCGAAGAATGCGGGAAAACCTTTTCATGTCAGAGCGGGCGACGTCGATGTAGAAGTCCTGGGCACGCATTTTAACATCAATGCCTACAGCGATGAGCCAACAATAAAGACCACGCTCCTGGAAGGTTCGGTAAGGGTCAGCAAAGGCAGCAGCCACCGGGTCCTGCTGCCGGGGCAACAGGTGCTGACCGGCAAAGGCAATACGCTTGTACTCGGTACCGATGTCGATACAGAAATGGAAGTTGCCTGGAAAAATAATGAATTCAATTTTAAGGATGTCGATCTAAAGACGGTGTTGCGGCAGTTGTCACGATGGTATGACCTGGATATTGTATACCAGGATGGCGCTCCCGTAAACACGCGTTTTGAAGGGGCGCTCCCCATGAATGCCATGGCGTCCCAGGTGTTAAGTGTTTTGGAAAAAAACGGTGTCCGCTTCCGGCTCGATGGCAAACAGCTGACCATATTACCTATCCTCCCATAACCAGCAGCCCTATCCTTTATTTTCCCTGCGGTAACAACGGACAAACACCTCCGGGCTGTTTGTTACGGATGATTTGCTCATACCAAGAAAGTTGAACATGCAAAAAACTAACTGCGTTATCAGAAAGCTCCTCATTTTTTTCCTGGCTACCGTACCCGTCATCGGGATGGCACAGACGGTCAGCTTTAAAGGCAACAACGTCCCATTAAAAAAAGTGTTCTCGGAAATAAAAAAACAGACGGGCTATACATTCTTTTATAAGCCGGTGCTGTTGGAAAACGCAGAAAAGGTGACGCTCGATATTCATGATATGCCGCTGGATGATGCGCTGGAATTATTGTTTAGCAACCAGCCCATTACTTACTCTTATGTGGGAAAGATCATTACGCTCTCAAAAAAGGCGCCGGTCTTTGTCATTGCAGACAGTGCAACGAAAGCCAGACAGTCGTTTGTCGTATCCGGTACTGTCCACAACAGTGCCGGTCAACCGCTGGACGGCGCCAGTGTGGCCGTGCAGCGCACAGGCAAAGGCACCATTACCAATGCCAGGGGAGAGTTTACCCTAAAAAATCCGTCGCCGGCTGACACGCTGAGGGTCAGCTTTATCGGATACAATTCCACAAAAGTTCCCATATCCGGGCAAACCCATCTGAGCATCGTATTAAATAATGCCAGCAATCAGCTGGATGAAGTGGTCATGCAGGCGTATAGCAGGACGAGCCAGCGTTTTGCTACAGGAGATATCACAAAGGTCACGGCAGCGGAAATAGAACGGCAGCCCGTCATGAACCCCTTGCTGGCCTTACAGGGACGAGTACCCGGTCTGATTGTGACCCCTACCACGGGCTTTGCCAGCAGCCCCGTCTCCATACAGATACGGGGTCTTAACTCTCTCAATAGCCAGGTGCCTACCGACCCCTTATATGTGATCGACGGTGTGCCGTTGTCCGTGCTGCCGCTAAAGTCTCTCGATGCCGGAGGACTGGGAGGAGGCGATCCCACTACCCGTGTGTCTTCGGGTTTTATTCAACAGGTGGGGATAAACGGTTCATTTGCAACCCAGACAACAGGAGGGCAAAGCCTGCTGTTCAGTATCAACCCCGAAGATATTGAAAGCATCGAAATATTAAAAGATGCCGATGCTACCGCTGTTTATGGGTCACGCGGCAGCAACGGGGTGATCCTGATCACGACAAAGAAAGGGAAACCGGGCGCAACCCAATTCAATTTTCATATCGACCCGCCCTTTTTAAGTTTTGGGAAACCCACCAGCTATCTGAAAATGCTCGATACAAGGCAGTACCTGGAAATGCGCCGCGAGGGGTTCAAAAACGATGGCACCATCCCTACCCTGCTGAACGCGCCCGACCTCCTGTTATGGGATACCACCCGCTACACCGATTGGCAAAAAAAGACCAACGGGGGCCTGGCAAGAAGTCTGAATATTACGACAGGCGTTTCCGGCGGCACCGATCAGACGGCCTATCGTATCAATGCTAATTATACAAAGCTTACCAATACTTCCAATATATCCGGCTCTACCCAACGGGCTACCATGGCCGCCAACTTCAATAGCAGCACCCGCGACCGTAAATTTTCATTCAATCTCAGTTCACAATTTTCTTATTCCTATGTGGATGTCATTCCCCCAGTAGTCAATCCCTGGTTTGCACCCAATGCACCCCCTATCTTTGATAAAAAGGGCAATCCAAATTGGGCGGACTGGAGCGCAGGAGGCCTGCTCGGTAATTATTCCTATCCTTTTGCCGGATACCTGTCGCCCGCCAACCCGCAATCGACCACTACCACTAACAATAGCCTGCTGTTGAGCTACAAGCCATTCAAGGGGCTTGTGATCAGCACGATATTAGGGTACAACTTTTCCTACAATTCCACCAGGAGCTTCCGGACCATTGCAGCGCAAAGTCCTTATATAGCTAACAGAACAGGCAGCGCCACGTTCAATATCACCCAAAATTCCGGATGGACCATCAACCCCCAGGTGACCTATACTACCAGGCTGAGCAAGGGAGAACTGCAGCTTAGTTTGATCGCAACGGAACAGTATATAGCTACCAATGGCAGCAATCAGACAGGTAGCGGCTATATCAGCGATATCCTGCTGGGCTCGGTCAGTAATGCTCCATACACCGCTTCCGAGAATGCCTCAAGCCAATCCAGGAACGCCAGCTTTATAGGCGCCGTCAACTATATCTATGACAAAAAATATATCATCAATCTCAACGGGACGAGACAGGGTTCTTCTAAATTCGGTCCCGACAATAAATATGGGAATTTCGGTTCCGTCGGGGCCGCCTGGATCGCTTCGGAAGAAGACTGGCTGAAAAAAATGCTGCCGTCGCAAATCAGCTTTCTGAAATTCAGAGGCAGCTATGGACTCACCGGCAGCGACGGGATTGCGGAATATCAATATCTCGCCTTATGGCAGATAGGAACACCGGCGTCCACCGGCGGATATGATGGGAACATTGTGCTTACCCCCTCCGTCCGGCCCAACCAAAAATACAAATGGGAAAATAACACAAAGCTGGAAGGCGCCATGGATCTCGGTCTGTTGAAGGACAGAATATCCATGGGTGTACGGTATTACCGCAACCGTGTCTCCAACCAGCTGACAACCTATCCGACACCCGGGTTCTTAAATTCCTTCTACATCAACAACCTGATAACGAATGTCCCCTTGCTGTTGCAAAACAGCGGATGGGAAGGGGAGGTACGGGCAAAGCTGGTAACAGAAAAGGATTTTAATCTTTTTGCCGTTTTTAATATCAGCCGTAACAAAAATGTATTGCTCTCCTTCCCCGGGCTCGCTACTTCTCCCTACGCAAGCACTTATGCCATCGGGTTGTCCCTGAACGCGGTCGCCTTGTTGCATTCCCTTGGCACCGACCCGCTCTCCGGTCTTCCTTCCTTTCAAGACTTTAACCACAATGGGATCATCGACATAAACAGCAATTATAAATATCCGCCCGTTGGCAGCGACGACAGAGGGGTCATTTACGATCTGCAACCCAGGCTTACCGGTGGCTTCGGTCTGGACGGGAATTACAAAAGATTGAGCTTTAGCGCCTTTTTCACCTATAAAAAACAGACAGGGAAGAGCATATACGGGAATCTCATCGGTACGCCCGGAAGTTTTAATGTCAATCAGCCGGCAGCCATTTTTGACAGGATCTGGCGAAAACCGGGTGACATCGCGGAGTATCCAAAGTTTTCAGCCAACCCTACATCCATGTTATATTATTCATTCGGGCAGTCGGATGGAGTATATACAGATGCATCCTATATCCGTCTGACCAACATGAGCGTATCTTATGCCCTGCCCGATGCCTGGGGGACAAAGCTCGGCTTAAAGAACCCCAGGGTCAGCGTAAACGCCCAAAACATCCTTACCATTACTCCTTATAAAGGAGGGGACCCGGAAACACAGCTCCCCTTCGCGCCACCCCGCCTGTATACATTCAGAATAGACTTCAATTTTTAAAAAAAGCAGTATGCCCCCGATCCTCAAATACACCCTGATCACTTTTATGACCCTATCGATGCTGGCCGGTTGCAAAAAACTGGTTTCTATTTCCGACCCGGTCGATCGCATTACCACCGCACAGGCGTTCACCAGCAACGACCTGGCCATTGCCGCCATGAACGGGGTCTATAACAGTATCATGTACAATGGAAATCCAGCCGGGTATGTCCCGGCATATGCGGGGCTTTCTTCTGACGAAATGCTGGTGCTCACTACAACTACCCGGGACCCGATAAGCTCCAATCATCTGTTCGTCATACCTAACAACGGCAGCCCCACCGATAAGCTATGGCCATGGGCTTATAACGTTATATACACTGCCAATGCGGTAATAGAGGGAATTGCCGGCTCCGGTTCCGCGCAATTGACCGACAGCGTGCGCAAACAGCTTACCGCGGAAGCAAAATGCGTCCGGGCGTACTTCTATTTCTACCTGACCAATTTTTATGGGGACATCCCGCTGTTGCTCACCACCGACTACAACACCAACATCCTGGCATCCCGCACTCAGCAGACGCAGGTGTACCAACAAATATTAAAGGACCTGAAAGATGCGCAAAACGATCTGCCCGCCGACTATTCTTTCACCGCCGGGCACCGGACACGTATCAATAAATGGGCCGCAACCGCCCTGCTGGCAAGGATATACCTGTACACAAAGAATTATAATGATGCGGCAACCGCGGCAACCGCCGTCATCGGCAATACAGGCCTGTTCAGGCTGGAAACAGATCTGGACAGTGTATTCCTCATCGGCAGCCAGGAAGCCATCTGGCAGCTCAATCAGATGATAAACATTTACATCGTCAATTCCACCCCCGAAGGGTTCATTTTTTTACCTCAAAACGGGACGGTGAACACCGGCCCGGTGAGCTATATCATTTCCTCCCAATTGTTAAACGCATTCGAGCCGGGCGACCAGCGTAAACAACAATGGATAGACAGCAGTGTTTTTGACTATTTTGGCAATGGCACACCGGGGACTTATTATTTTCCCTACAAATATAAGATCGGGGGCTTCAATCAGGTAGTAGGCGGTGCGGCTATCGAATACAGCATGGCGCTCAGACTCGCAGAGCAGTATTTGATCCGGGCCGAGGCGGAAGCAAATGGCGCCCCCGGAGGGGCAGCTGCGGCCATTGCCGATCTGAATGTCATACGCCACCGGGCAGGAGTTCCCGATCTGCCGGACAATCTCTCCCAGACAGATCTGACCGCTGCAATCGCCAAAGAAAGACAAACAGAATTATTCTGCGAAGGAGCGCACCGCTGGTTCGACCTCAAACGGACCGGACAAGCACACGCCGTACTTTCAGCCATCCCTTACAAACAACCATGGGCAGGAGATTATCAGCTGGTGTATCCTATACCCATCAAGGATATGCAGCTGGATCGCAACCTGACGCAAAACCAGGGATATTAATACAAATTAAGATCAATGATGAAACAACAACTTTCCAAATACATCCTGTCCGCGGTATTGCTGCCGATGCTGCTATGCTGTTCAAAAAAAAATAACGGCCCGCGGGGAATGGCATCTCTTACTCTCATCAACTCCGTAGTGGGCAGCAGTCTTTTGATACCCAATTTCTCCGGCTCGTACACACTCGCCGGCTCTTACATTTCGGGAAATTTTTTAACGTATGGCTATTATTACGGTTATGCCGCAGGTATGAACACGGGTAACCAGATGACCTTACAAAGCGGACTACAAACGCTGGCAATGTACCAGTACCCGGATACGCTGCCCACCAGCAAGCCTCTTCTTAATATTGATTTTACGCTGACAGCCGGCTCCATCAACAGTCTGTTCCTAACGGGTACGGTCAATTCGCCGGATACCCTGTTGACGGTGGACCACCCACCCTACTACTCCGTCACCGACAGCAGTGTCGGGTTCCGTTTTGTCAACCTATCTCCCGGCAGTAAACCCATTAGCGTCAATATACAGGGAGAGCCTGATGGCAGCAGGGTCAGCAGCCTGTCCTACAAGAACATCACCGGCTTTTCATCTTTCCCGGCCGCCTCCGGCATCAGCAGCTATACTTTTGAATTCAGGGACGCAGCTACGGGGGCATTGCTGACAAGCTACCTGGCGGACGGTATTAACAACGACGGTTCGGATCCAAATAACCCGGCCAATAACTGGCGATTCCGAAATTTTACGCTGGCTCTTTTAGGATTGCCTGACGGCACGGGCGCCGAAGCCCAGACTGTACTGCTAATAAACAATTACTAAATGTCGGAAAAGACCTCTTTCGAAGCACTTGTACATATTTATTCTTCCCGGCTTCACTCCACCGCCGCCTATATTACAAAAAACCCTTACGTCGCGGAGGACATCGTACAGGAAGCTTTTTTGGCGCTTTGGAAAAAAAGAGAGGAGATCGTCCTCGACAACCCCGGTGGATGGTTGTATATGGTGGTCTACAAGCTTGCCTGTAAACATTTGAAAAAAGAGTCCCGCCGGGCCCGTCTGCACACTGCACTCCGGATAACAAAACCGGGTTATTACACCGAAGTAGAAGAGCGTCTGATCGATCAGGAAAAGATGGCCGCACTAAACAAAGTCTGTTCCCGTCTACCGCTGATGCAGGAAAAAGTATACCGGCTGAGCCGGCAGGAAGGTCTTAGCCGCAATGAGATCGCCAGTCATTTGAACATCTCTCCCAATACCGTTAAGGTACACCTGCAGAGAGCCGCTCAATATATAAAAGAGCATATCGGGGTCGCCTGTCTGCTGTTCGCATTTTTTATTTTTAATAATATTTTCTTCAAAACCAGTAATACAAACACAGGCTTTCGGGAACTATATAAGGTAAAGAGCACACACGAAAAAAAATCACCGACATATGACACTCCGGAAAGCTTGTCTTACCATCCTTGTTCTTTTCCTGTTTCGCAACGTCTATGCGCAACAAGACTCTGCGCGACTTTACCGTAAGATAGACAGCGTTTTTGTATTACTCAACTTGAAGGAAACACAGGACAATAACGCAGTCTCATCGGCCGAACAGACCATCTCGAACGCACCGGCGCTTGCCGCCAACAGAGACAGCGCCCTGCTGTTCTTTAGCAGGTACATGGGATGGAATGCCATAAAAAGCGATGCCAGAAGGATCTACGCAAGATATTATTCCGAAAAGGAGATAGATGAGCTCTTACGGTTTTATTCATCCACAGCCGGGAAAAAGAGTCTGACCGCCGGCTATGAGATCCCGGCGGAGATCAACAAGATAGCCACCGCCAATTTACAGGCGCATGTAAGCGAGCTGAACCGCCTGCTCCCGGCTAAAACCAATAACGAAAAATAACAACAGATCAATAGCATAAATATGATCTTAAGAACCGAGAACCTCTCTCATCGATACAGCAACAGCTGGGCTATACGGGATATCAACATCCAAATCGACAGTTCGGGGATTATTGGCCTGCTGGGGTCCAATGGCGCAGGTAAATCCACGACCATGAATATCATCTGCGGCGCGCTCAATCAGACGGAAGGGAATGTCTTTATCAATGACATCGATCTGCAGGAAATGCCCGAAGCAGCCAAGCGGCAGATCGGCTTTCTGCCACAGACCCTGCCCCTTTACACTGACCTTACCGTCGATGAATATCTCATCTACTGCGCAGAGCTGCGGTTGATGGAAAAAAACAGGATAAAACAGGCGGTGCAGGAAGTTAAGGAGCGCTGCGGGATCACACATTTCAGCTCCAGGCTGATCAAAAACCTTTCGGGCGGCTACCGTCAAAGAGTAGGTATCGCACAAGCCATCATACATAAACCCAGGCTGGTAGTAATGGATGAACCAACCAATGGCCTCGATCCCAACCAGCTGATCGAAGCAAGAAAGCTCATAAGGGAAATAGGTAGGGAGCACACCGTTCTCCTTTCCTCGCATATCCTTTCGGAGATCAACCTGCTGTGCAGAGACATCATCATGATAGAGTCAGGCAGGGTCGTTTTCTCCGACAGCATGGATGCCTTTAACAATTATATGCAGGCAAAGACCATCCATATGCGGATGAAGACCCCTCCCGGGAAGGAGGAATTGCTGAAGATAACAGGGGTCAGTTCCGTGGAATGGGTGAATGAAAGAGCGGCAAGGGTCTATTTCGAAGGCAGTCCCGAAGACATGACGGAAAGGTTGATTTCGGCGAGTGTCTCGGGTGGCTGGGGTTTGCAGGAGATAAGTCTCGACAAAGGTTTGCTGGATGATATTTTCAAACAATTGTCAAACCAGAGCGCATAATGAAGCCGATCTTTAAAATAGCAAAAAACGAGCTGCGGAACCTATTTTACTCGCCGGTGGCCTGGTTCCTCGCTATTGCATTCATGGTGATGTGCGCCTATTTTTATACCAGCATGCTGTATCCGCAGGCGAAGAGTTTTTATATGATACTCAACAACAACCCCAGCTGGATAAACATGGCGTCGGAATCGGCCACCCAACTTATATTCAACAGCTTTTTCGCCGGGGTTCTGTCTAATATATACCTGTTCATCCCGTTGCTTACCATGGGCATCATCAACAGGGAATTCAATAATGGCTCCATCAGGCTTCTGTATTCCTCTCCCGTGACGCTCCGTCAGATCGTGCTGGGAAAATACCTGGCCCTCCTGATCTACAACCTGGTCTTTGTATTGATCATAGTCATTTTTATCATTTCCGGCTTTTTCGACATCAGATCGCTTGACTACGGCCCCCTGCTATCCGCCACGCTGGGCATCTATTTGTTCCTGTGTGCACTGACGGCCATTGGTTTTTTTATGTCAAGCCTCACCGCCTACCCGATCGTAGCCGCCATTGCCAGCTTTACCGTCCTTTTTATACTGATGGTTGTGGGAGGGCTGTGGCAGCAGCACGACCTGGTACGCGACCTCACCTGGTTCCTTTCCGTGAGGAACAGGACAGAAAGAATGATCGTGGGGCTGATACGCAGCAAGGATATCATCTACTATCTCGTGATCATTTATCTGTTTGTTTCTTTTACCTTATTAAAACTAAGGGCCGGGCGGGAGACAAAACCATGGTATATACAAACAGCGCGATATCTGGCGATATCCTTATCCGGGCTCGCCATCGGGTATGTCGCCTCTCTGCCGCGCTTCACCCGTTATTGGGACGTCACCAGAAGAGAAACGAATACCGTCCATCCACGAACGCGTGAAGCGATCAGGAACCTAAAGGACAGTACAGTGGAGATAATCATCTATACAAATTTACTGGATCGTTCCTCCGATGGCCGGGTAGGGCTCCCATCCGGGCACAATAACTATCTCGATCTGTGGGAACCCTATGTACGGTATAAGCCGGACATCCGGTTCAAATACGAATACTATTATGCTGTACAACCCGGCGATAGCGCTTATTATAAGTTATTTCCCGGTAAAACCCTGCGGCAGATAGCAGGACTGATGGCAAAAGGATTACAGGTAGATCCAGCCCTGTTCAAATCCCCGGAGGAGATGCGCAAACTGATCGATCTGGCTCCGGAAAATTATGCCACGGTGATACAACTAAAATGCGGGAACAAAACCGCCTTTCTCCGGTACTTGCCGAGCGCAACAGGGGCCAGCCTTGAAGAAGGGTCTACCGAGACGTTGATAGATGCCGCTTTATGGCGAATAGCAGGAAGTAAGATGCCCAAAGTAGCATTTGTCAATGGAGAGCTGGAGCGCAGTATTTATAAAAGAGGCGAACGGGAATATTGGCTTCATGCTCTTGGAAAGCTGGGATTTGACGATTTCCGGGTCATCGGGTCGCTGATCAACCTGGGGTTCGATGCAGACACGCTGAACCTGGCCGTACAGGACATACCCAACGATATCACCACGCTGGTGCTCGCCGACCCCAAAATGGACCTCAGCCCCGTCGTCCTGGATAAACTGAGATCGTATGTAAACAAGGGCGGTAATATGCTGGTGCTGGGAGAACCGGGCAAACAATACGTGCTCAACCCCTTTCTCCGGCAGTTGGGTATCCGGTTGGCAAATGGTCAGTTGGTTCAACCAGATCCCAATGAAACGTCCGATAAGATACGGGGCTATGCGACGACTACGGGTCTTGGGCTTGCGGATGAATTCTGGATGTTGAGATATAAAAGCTGGTGGGAACACAACATATTCAGCGACAGTTTTCAGGTAGCCATGAAGGGGGCAACTGCCCTGTTACCCACAGGGGACAGCGGATTTGTGATGCACACCCTGTCCCTGACACAGCCGGACCGTACATGGCTAAAGGCCGGCAAGCTCGTGGCAGATTCCTCGGCGCCCCTGTTCAGCCCGCAGGAAGGGGATATAAAGGAGCATTCATTCCCCACTATCGCGCAGCTTAGCAGGCAGAAAGGCGCCAGGGAACAACGGATTGTCGTTTGCGGGGATGCCGATATAGCAAGTTCAGGCTATGTCAATACCAATCTTGTCCGAGCGCTGTACAGCTGGCTGAACTATAACCAATTTCCCGTTTATACCCCCGTCCCCCCTGCAAGGGATAATATCGTGGTCCTTCACCCGGGTTGGGCGGCGGGCCAGAAAATAGTCTACGTATGGCTGCTGCCGGGGATACTCCTGGTGACGGGGATCGTACTGCTGGTCAGAAGAAAGAGGAAATAATAAAAAAAGACAAGTAGGATGAAAATAATATATAAAATAGCCAGGAACGAATTCCGTTACCTGTTTTATTCTCCCGTGGCATGGTTTGTAATGATCGTCTTTTTGATAGAGTGCGCGGTCTTCTACACCCAGCCCTTATACGATAAAGCCAATTGGCAGGATATACTGATAAAGAACAATCCGAAATTTAAGGGGCAAGGCGCCTTAACGTACAAGATCTTTATAGACGCAGGGGTATTCCAAAATGTCATTAGCAATTTATATTTGTTTGTCCCTGTGCTTACGATGGGGCTTATCAGCAGGGAAGTCAACAACGGCTCTTCCAAACTGCTGTATTCCTCGCCCGTCCGTCTCCGGCAGATCGTATTGGGAAAATACTTCGGTATCACCCTGTTCAATCTGCTGCTGGTGGCCATTCTCGGTATTTTTATGACAGCCGCCTGTATCAACATCAAACATGTGGATTATGGATTACTGTTGTCGGCAGCCGTTGGGTTCTATCTGCTGGTGTGCGCCTACTCGGCCATCGGTCTTTTTATGTCCTCGCTCAGCACCTACCAGGTCGTGTCGGCCCTCAGCACATTTACGATCATTTTTGTGCTCAGCCGCATCGGAGGATTATGGCAACGGTATGACTTTGTAAGGGACCTCACCTATTTCCTGTCCCTCCAGGACCGGGTGATAAAGATGCTGGGTGGGCTGATCGTCAGCAGAGATGTAATATACTTCATGGTGGTAGCCGCCCTGTTCGTCTCCTTTACCCTGATAAAATTAAGGGGAGGAAAAGAGAAGAAACCCTGGTATGTTCAGCCGGGGAGGTATATGACGGTAATGGCCGCTGCCCTGCTGGTGGGATATATCACCTCCCGCCCGAAGTTGACAGGCTATCTCGACACAACGGCTATGCAATACAATACGGTCCCCAAAGAAATGCAAAAGATCATCAGCGACTTCGGCGACAGCACGTTGGAGGTTACCCTATACACCAACCTGCTGGGACAGGGTCTGGATCACGGGCTGCCCGAGGCGCGTAATGCCGATTATATGGGGGTCATGTGGGACCCATATCTCCGATTCAAGCCGGGTATAGTCTTTAAATATGAATACTATTATGACATAGATACCCAGGCCCCGGGTAATATGTTCGATAAGATGTTTTCCGACAAAGCGCTTTCAAAAATAGCGCAGGAAAATGCCGACCGCATCGACGCAAGCCTGTCCATGTTCCGTTCGCCGGAAGAAATGCGCAGGATCATCGACCTCCAGCCTGAAGGCTGCCGGCTGGTGATGCAATTAAAGTACAGGGGTAGAACCACCTTTCTCCGGACCTATGACGACCCTGTTTTCTGGCCCGATATTACCAATGTCGCCACCGCGTTCCGGCGGTTGCAGGACCCTCAAAAGATCCCCAGGATCTGCTTTGTCAGCGGCGAACTGGAACGCAGCATCTACAAGACGGGAGGCAGAGAGTATTCCTTTCATACGGCTGCCAAAACGGGCCGGGGAGCGCTCGTCAACATTGGTTTCGACGTCGATACCATCAACCTGGCCACGCAGGATATCCCATCCGGTGTTACAGCGCTGGTGCTGGCTGATCCTAAAACAGATCTCAGTCCTGCCGTTCAGCACAAATTGAAGAGCTATATAGATGCGGGCGGCAATATGATCATATCGGGTAAACCCGGCAAACAATATGTGCTCAATCCTCTGCTGAAACGTTTGGGTGTGCAATTGCTGGACGGACAGCTGGTGCAGCCATCCTATGACGAGACGCCCGATAAAGTGATCTCCTACGCTATTGTAAAAGAGGATACTGCCACGGTATTGATGCCGGGTGTGACCGGCATCGATTATAAAGAGGCGGGGCCGGCATTTACCGCAAAGCCATTATTGATGACCATACCGGGCAGCACCTGGCTGAAGGCAGGGCAGCTCCTGGTCGATTCCACGCTGCCTCCTTTCAATCCGGCAGCGGGTGACTACAAAGAAAGTTCTTTTTCCACCGCCCTTCAATTGACAAGACAAATAAACAATAAAGAACAACGGATCATCCTCTGCGGGGATGCCGACTTTGCAAGCAATTTCCGTTTAGCACGCAATTTGTTCTTTATTACTCCGATGTATAGCTGGGTGGATTATGATGACTATCCCGGCCACATGACCTATATCGAGCCAAAAGACGGTTGGCTGCGTCTCGGCGCAGAGGGGGCAGACACCCAGAAGGTCGTTTTCATATGGATAATCCCGGGATTGGTATTGCTTTCAGGCGTTATACTGCTGATAAGAAGAAAAAGAAAATAAAATGTACTTAAGCACTGACGAACAGACGATCGAGGACCTGGGGATATTCGGCAGGACCAGCGGTGGCGGGGTCTATGACATCTATAACCGCGCCCACACCAGGGGAGGTGAATCGCTTTTGCAGGAAATGTTCCGCTCCCCTCTTTCCGACAAGGATGCCATCAATCAGCGCAGCAGCATTATCGAAAAATTTGCAGGCTTGAATACGCCCTTCCCCTTCAGCGCCTCGCTTTTTGACACGATAGAGAAATACCTGGCCAACGCGGATGAAATGGCAAAAAACAAAGGCGGTCAGACCTCGCTGGGTGAAAAAGAGATACAGCTGGGCGTCGGGGCAGTGATCGAGCTGATCCGGCTGATAAAGGAATTTGTTGAGAAGCCGGGGATAAAAAACATCAACGCATATGGTGCGGAGCGTACTGCGATCAGCATCCTGCTGGCTGACCCGGTCTTTGAGCCCGTCCTCAAAGAACAGCCGAAGGGAAAGCTTTCCTATGGCGCCGTCACCGCGTACGACGGGTTGTTTAGGGTCAGGGAGAAGCGGAAGCTGGAAAAGTTGCTGGGTCATATCTATTACCTGGACGTATATATGTCGGTGGCGAAGACCGCCATGGAAAAGAAATTTGTTTTCCCCAGGGCATTGGACAAGGGGCTATGCGAGCTAAGACTGGAAGACGTTTATCACCCTTCCTTACAAAACCCTGTAAGGAATGACATCAGGATGGATGCCTCCCGGAATGTGATCTTTCTCACCGGGGCAAATATGGCGGGTAAATCCACCTTCCTCCGATCGATCAGCACAGCCCTCTATATAGCCCATATGGGTTTCCCTGTCGCCGCCGGATCGATGGAATTTTCCGTAATGGATGGTATCTTTACTACCATCAACCTTCCGGACAACCTGGGTATTGGGGCGAGCCATTTCTATGCCGAGGTGTTAAGGGTAAAAAAGATGGCAGTGGAATTGAGCACCGGAAAATCGCTGTTCATCCTTTTCGACGAACTGTTCCGCGGCACCAATGTAAAAGACGCCCATGAAGCTACGGTTGCCGTGACCAACGGTTTTGCCGCAAAAAGAAACAGCCTGTTCATCATCTCCTCGCACATCGTAGAGGCGGGGGATGCCCTTATCCAAAAAGACAATATAGGATTCCTTTTTCTTCCTACCCGTATGAACGGACATATACCCGAATACACATACAAACTGGAAGAAGGTATCACCGACGACAGGCACGGTATGATCATTATCCGGAATGAAGGGATACTGGAAACTTTGAAAAATGGAAAAAAGTACCCATGAGCTTTCATACAGACAAACAAACACTTGAAGAGCTGAATCTTCTAAACAAATTCCGGCAGGGATCGGTGTATCATCTATTCAGCCGGGTAAAGACCAGAGGGGGCGATCAGCTGATGGATGCCATGTTCCGCCAGCCGTTGACCGAAGCAGCCGCCATCAATGAGCGCAGCGATATTTTCCGGTTCTTCCAGCAGGCGGAACTCAGCTTCCCCTTCGATGTACCACAGGTCCACCTGATGCGCGAGTATCTCGATAGCGGGGCCGGGAAAAGCGCTCCCCTGGTTTTTGCGGGTACAGTCATCAAAAAATGTCTCTCCGCCCTCACAAGGGATGAACGATATAAAAAAATGGTACAAGGGCTGCAGGCTGTCATCGTAACGCTGCACCGCTGCTATGGGTTTATCCAGTCGGTGCTGGAGAACTCCCCGGCCGAGGTCCTGCCTATCCCCTATGCCAGGCGTCTGCTTACCATAAAAGAGATCCTGCTCGATAAAAGACTGGAAAAACTAAGAGGTACGGACATCTACCAGGCCTTACCCCTAAAGACCCTGGCATATTACGACCATTTGTTAAAGAACAGGCTGGTAAAGGAGATGGAAGATATTCTATCCTTTATCTATGCTCTCGACGTCAATATAGCCGTGAGCGAAGTGGCCCGCCAGAGAGGGTTCAGCTACGCAATGGCCTTGGCGCCGGAAGAAAATGTACTTTTGGCCAGGGGTCTTTATCACCCCTCCATCAGAGAGGCGGTCGGTAATACAATATCTTTCGATAAGAACAGCAATGTACTGTTCCTCACCGGGGCGAATATGGCGGGTAAATCCACGCTGATGAAATCGGTGGGTATTGGGCTCTACCTGGCGCATATGGGGTTTCCAATAGCCGCGGAAAAAATGGAGTTTTCTGTCAGAGAAGGGCTTTATTCCTCCATCAATGTGGCGGATAATATCGGTCTTGGTTACAGCCATTTCTATGCAGAGGTAGTAAGGGTCAAACAGGCCGCGGAAGCAGCCGCCAGCGGAAAAAGACTGCTGTTGATGTTTGACGAGCTGTTCAAGGGTACAAATGTAAAAGATGCTTATGACGGTACTTTGGCCGTAACGGAAGGGTTCTCGGATTACAGGGGCTGCCTGTTTATCGTATCTACCCATATCATCGAAGTAGGAGACGCGCTGAGAGGACATGAGAATATCCAATTCGGATACATGCCTACGGTGATGGACGGCCCCCATCCCCGGTACACCTACCGGCTGCAGGAAGGTATCACCGAAGACAGACAGGGAATGATGATCATCAGGAACGAAGGGATTTTGGAATTACTTAATTCCTGAATCAATGCCCCGCCATGGGACGGGGACATTGATCAATGGGGTGCTGTCACTGCAACCTTGTTATCCACCAGTCAGCATAAGTAGGACGGCCGTTGGCGGGGTTTCTGACGCCCGTCAAATCACCATCAATGCTATTAGTCCCTGTTGCAACTACATAGCCGCCGTCACCGGAGGACACAATGCCTCCTTTGTCTCCGGAATTATAACCCATGCCGCCGTAGGTGTTTTGCCATAATACATTCCTGCTGTTATTCAATTCCCACACCCAGAGATCGCAACCAGCACCGATCGGGGTACTATAAGTATATCCGGCCAGCACATAACCTCCACCATCAGTAGCTACCAGTCCATAGGCCCAGTCATTTTTAGCAGTACCGTATGTTTTCGCCCATTGCTTTACCCCGTTCAAAGCCAGATTGATCACCCAGGCATCCGATCCACCTGCATTCGATTCCACATCTCCATCGACGCCGCTGACACCGCTGAATGTATACCCGGCAACCGTATATCCGTCATTGGTGGCGACTATGGAGGTAGCCCCATCATAATCACTTCCACCGAATCTCTGTTGCCAGATGATGCCTCCCGATGCATCCAGCTTCAACACCCACACATCTGTCTTTCCTTTGTTAATACCCTGTACATTCCCGGTGGATGGATCACTATTTGTCCATCCCGCCACTACATAACCTCCGTCCGCCGTAGCAGTGATGGCGTTAGCCATGTCATTGGACGAGCCTCCATACGTCTTTGACCACTGTATCTTTCCATCGACGTCCAACTTTACTACCCAGGCATCGCCCCCGCCATAATTGGTTTTTATATCGCCGTTATTGCTATAAGTATACCCGGCTATAATATAGCCGTCAGAAGTGACCAAAACGCTGTTGCCCGCATCATTTAAAGAGCCTCCAAGTGTTTCCTTCCAAAGGAGATTTCCCTGGCGATCAAATCTTACCACCCAGCAGTCGGCGCCGCCATGGTTCGAGCTTACCATTATGTCATTGCTGGTGGTGGATCCGACAACAATACAGCCGCCGTCGCTGGTGGCTGCTACACCATACGCTATGTCATCCCCACTGCCCCCGAGATCACCCACAAGGATATTGTTCCCACCGGCATCAAACTTTGCTATGACCATATCCGAACCACCGTGATTGACAGGGATATCGCCACCATTGCCGGCGTCATAACCCGCCACCCAATATCCACCATCACTGGTTCGGGCAATAGCATTTGCCCATCCTGATTTGGAGCCACCCAGCGCAGTTTGCCAGCCGGTCGAATATACCTGCCTGTTTACGGTCAATATGACGGAGTCTGAAGCCCCGCCGGCAGCGCTAAAAGCTATATTGGATGTTTGAGATGAAGCTGTTACAGCCTTCGTCGTCAGTGTGACGGTCGTATTCCCGCTGGGGCCCTGCGTTGCGCTCACCTGCAGCCAGTTTGTATCTGACGGGGAGATCGATAATTTCCAGGGAACCTGGGAATGCACCGTGACGGTGTCGGAAATCCCGGTCAGAGCGCTCATTCTTATGGTATCACGGCTTAGAGATATCCCGGCGGATGTGCCGGATGTACCGCTGCTTCCGTGTTTGCTGCAGGAAGCAAACATAAATAAAAATAGTATGCTTAATAGATAGAATTTATCTTTCATGGGTGCTTATTTTTACAGTTAATTACAATTATAGCCGTAGTCGATTATCTGGGTGAGGTAGGCCGAGATGGATACAAGAGAAACAATTTTCCCACCGGTATCAAATGTATAGGTGAAATTCACATTCGTAGCGCCCGACTGGAAAGTTTTGAGGAGATGTGCATTTTTTATATAATACGCACCATAGTTCAATATCTGGGAAACTTGAAAATAATCACCGGCTGCATAGGGTTTGTCTGTATAGTACGAATAACTACTCCCATCCGAAGAACCAGCAGCGTCTCCATTCGTAAATTGATACACGGTGATGGCAGGTGTGTTTCCATTACGCTGCGAAGTGATGCTTTGGATCTGGCCGTTTGCCGAATAGGAAAAAGTTTGCACATCCCGGTTGGTTCCGTCTGTAGACACACGGGATGTCATAAATCCGTTGCTGTTTAATAGTATTGAGTCGGTGGACTGTAATGCTCCGGAAGCTGTGGTCTTAACCACCACGAGGTTGTTGGTGTACGTAAAAGTTTTTAGCATTTTTCCACCACCCTGCTGTATGGCGGCAACCTGGCCATTATCGTTATAAGTGATGTAATAGGCTGCTGAGCTTTGGCCAAGCGCCGAATCCGCGATAGAGCTTATTTTACAATGGTTTTGCGAATTGGAAGAGCCCTTTTTACTGCAGGCGGCGGTCATTGTAATACAGCAGGTGAGCAATACCCATGCAATTGTTCTTCCGTATTCTTGCAGGGTACGATTGTTTGATCTCATAATAGGTGATGTTTGTTGGTTTTAAAAGGTTATGGAAGTCTATTCCCTGATGATCTTTATGACTGGAATTGAAATGTGGCAGGATCTTAAGAAATACACCCCTTTGGGTAGCCGGGAAATATCCCATTCGCAGGTGTTACTGCCGGCGGCTAAATGAACTTCCCTGACTGATAGTGTCTTTCCGGACAGGTCGGTCAGCACGAACTGCCCTTCGCCGGCGGTAGTGGCGTTAATAGAGAGGACAAATTTATCCTTCGCGGGGTTCGGGTAGGTGCTGTAAGAAAAATCCGCGATGGTCCTGACTGATACGATCGGCGAATACCTGAAATTCCCATCGATGTCTACCTGCTTCAGCCGGTAGTAGGTATTTCCATCAAAAGGGTGCGGATCGGTATATTCATAATATTGCTGTACATCACTATTTCCATGGCTCTTGATGCTGGCCAGCCAGGTAAAAATATCCCCTTTCGGAGAACGCTCCAGTTCAAAATGATCGTTGTTAAATTCGTTGGCAGTGGCCCATTTCAATAGGGTCGTTCCGTTGTTAAGCGTGGCGTTGAAATATAATAGCTGCACAGGTAAGGGATTGTTGATATTGCTGGCAAGGGTCATTCTGCTGAATGTGGCAATAGTATTTTTAAGCACCCAGTCATTAGTATTATCGAGCTGATCCTGGCCCAGGTAGGACCAATGCGTGCCCCCATCTGAACTTTCCCATTGGGTCAGCTCAGGTTTATTCCTGCCTGCCAGCTCGTTGTCGAAATAATAAAATTTAAGATTGGCGCTGAGGGCGCTGTTATTGGTGGGTATGATATCAAAATACCGGTGGATACTCAATCCGCCACCGGAGCTGGTCTGCTGTACATGTCCTCTTTTGATAAGAGTGGAGCCCAGGTTGGCGGTGCTGGTTATTTCCACGCCGATGTTGCCGGGATTGACGGACACAGGTGCATTCAGCGTTACCGTCTTATTTACGGTGCCTCCTGTCGTCCCGGTGATCCTGGCATTGTTATTTTCTCCAAGGATCGCACCTGCGCCGCTGCCCAGGTCGACCGTATAATTATTCAATTGCAGGTTCCCGCTCTGCATCGTAAGATTGCCGTTGACTGCGATATTGCTGTTCAATAGGACATCATTCGAAGTTTTATTGACGGTTAAATGATAAAACACCATGGGTCCCCCCCCTCCTATGAATGAATTGCCGGTTGCAGCGGTCCCGCTGAACAGGACAGTGCTACCACCGGCTGAAAAAGTACCATTGTTGGTCAGTCCGCCATCCTGGATGGTAAGGGTAGCGTTCCCCGTCAGTGCCAGGCTGGCGCCGGGGGTGATGGTGATCCCTTGTGAACGGGTGCAGAGGGGTAACAGCAAGAGTAGGGCATATTTTTTACTCACGGCCAAAATGTCTTTTTTAATGGTGTTCGTGAATGCTTCGCATTTCATATGCGGCATCCGGGTTTTCCGGTAAAAATATCTTGTATGACACCGGGATAAGTGTCCGGTTATCAGCGGGGGCCATCTGATGGTAACCTGTCCTTCTGAAAGAGTAATTCACATAGCAAACAGATCGGGTCTGGCGGCCAATGGCAAATACTCAGTCATTTCCGCCTGATAATGGCGTTTTTACCCCTACGCGTAAGTGGCTGTCTTCGCATGATAAAAGTTTCTCATTTTGGCGGCTCAAAATCAGCAACCGTCGAATATGAAGAAAATTGTAACCCTGGTCATTGCCCTCCTACTGGTGATGGCCGGCCAAGCTCAAAACGTCGGCATTGGCACCACCACTCCTCAGCAAAGACTGCATATCGCCGGAGGTCTGCGGGTAGATACCCTGGCCAATGGCACGGACAGCGGCCTGTTGCGGCATAATGCGCTGGGTACTGTCTATACCTTAAAATTCACCGGTGACAGCACGCAAATGCTGCGGGGCAATGGTACGTTCGGTGCATCCGGCTTCGGGACTGGATGGAGCCTGGCCGGTAATGCCGGTACCAGTGCTGCGAATAATTTTATAGGCACAACAGATAATAATCCCCTGCAATTCCGTATCAATAATCAATTCGCGGGGCGGCTGGATTCTGCAGGCCAAACCAGCCTTTTCGGCTATGGCGCCGGTAGGAGTATAACCACCGGTATAGGAAATACAGCCGTGGGGGCACAGGCGCTGGCATCCAATACCACTGGCCTCAGCAATGTAGCCATTGGCGTCGGGGCATTAAATAAGAACACGGATGCAAGTAATTCCGTGGCGGTAGGTGATTCGGCCCTGTTCAACCAGGTGGGCGTGAACCCGGACAATACCGCGCTGGGATCAAAAGCGCTGTATGCCAATACCACCGGGTGGTATAATACTGCCACGGGTTATCAGGCCCTGACCCACAATACCACCGGAGTCACCAATACGGCCGACGGTGCGGGGGCCCTGGGCAGTAACACCACGGGAAATTACAATACGGCGACAGGATCCGACGCTTTGATATTTAATACCACCGGGAGCGCCAATACTGCGACAGGAAATAATGCATTGATGACCAATATGACCGGGAATTGCAATACGGCCATCGGCTCGGGGGCATTGGGCAATAACACCACCGGCTATAGCAACGTAGCCCTTGGCGTGGGCGCCTTATTTAAGAACACGGATAGCTATAATTCTGTGGCTGTCGGTGATTCGGCCCTGTTCAACCAGGTCAGCGGAGGATTGTTTAATACGGCTGTCGGTTCCAAGGCACTGTATAGCAATACTACCGGGTCTGGCAATACGGCTACCGGGTTACATGCGTTGTATGCAAATACCGCAAATTATAACACGGCTAATGGATACAATTCTCTTGCTTCTAATACCACAGGGTGGGGTAATACAGCCCTGGGGTATGGGACGCTGTTTTTAAGCACTACAGCCACAGGCAATACGGCAATAGGGTTCAATGGATTGGTATCAAATACCACCGGGTCTGATAATGTCGCGATAGGCGACAATGCGCTGGCCAGTAGTGTGACCGGATCGCAACAAGTGGCTGTTGGAGCTTCGGCCTTAAGTTTTTGTACGGCAACCTATCCCAACACCGGTGTAGGTTATTCTGCAGGAAGAGTTATTACCACCGGCTCTGCCAATACGGCGATTGGGTCTTACTCCCTGAACAATGCAACCACCGGCATCAACAACACCAGCGTGGGTAATGCTTCGCTATACACCCTCACTACCGGCAGCGATAATACCGCCATCGGCAATGGGGCTGATGTGTCGACCGGCACACTCAGCAATGCTACGGCCATTGGGTCGGGGACTGTTGTCAATGCTTCCAATAAGGTGCGCATCGGCAACAGCGCTGTCACCGTCATAGAAGGGCAGGTGCCTTTTACGACACCGTCGGACGGCCGGTATAAATTCAATATCCGGGAAGATGTCAGGGGGCTGGATTTTATCCTGCGTCTGCGTCCTGTCACCTACCAATTCGATATAGCACGGTTCGACCAGGTTACCCTTGCCCGGTGGGAAGTCTCCGGAAGCAGGTATGACGAAGCCATGTCCCTCCGCCGTACAGGGTTTATTGCTCAGGAAGTGGAGAAAGCAGCCACAGAAAGTGGGTATGATTTCAGCGGTATCCACAGACCCGGAACAGAGAGTGACCATTACGGCCTGAGCTATGAATCCTTCGTCGTGCCGCTGGTCAAAGCCGTGCAGGAGCAACAAAAGATCATAGCGGCACAAAACATAAGAATTGAGCAATTGCAAAGACAGATCGATGAGTTGGCAGAGCGGATGAAGCCATTAAACAAAAACCATTACAAAAAGAGCTAAAATCCCTTAACTTCATTTTACAAAAATGATGTAACCGAGCGTGGTCCCCGCGTATATTGTAAAACCCCTATCCCTGGTTCTGGTCCTGCTGACGGCTATTGGCTTTGGAGCTGTTTCCCAAAGTAAAACCAGTGTATTCCGGCACCTGACCACGGAGAATGGGCTGGCCAGTGATCTCATCACGCACATAGCACAGGACAGGCAGGGCTACATATGGATCACGACCAGGAATGGGCTGCAGCGTTATGACGGGTTTCGTTTTGTCACCTACCGGGCAGACCTGCACAATCCGGATGCCCTGCAAACAGACTGGTTAACCACCGTCTTTGAAGACAGCCGGGGACGATTGTGGATCGGCTCCGACCTGGAAGCCCCCTATCTTTTCGATCGCGCCACAGGGAAATTCTATAACTATAATAAGCATTGCCGCGACAAAAAGAATATAATAACGGGTGTATGGCGCTTCCTGGAAGATAGTAACGGTGATATTTGGGTCAGCGCCAAAAATGGTTTTTTTAAGCTGGACAAGGCCGCCAATGAATTTCAAAATTTCAATGACCTGATGGGTATCGCCGGGAATGTAAAAACCCGGGGCGCATTTGCAGCCGACAGGCAAGGAAATATCTGGTACATCACTTCAGCGGGAATAAGGTGTTACCGGCAGGATGTGAAAAAAATATATGACGAACATAATAACCCGGCCGGGCTTGCCATATTCAAGGTCAGGGCGGCAACCACCGACATCCTGGTTGATGACCATAACAATGTCTGGGTGGACACTTATGCCCCCAGCCTGGTATACAAGTTTGACCTGGAAGCGGGTAGGGTAAAGACATATGACTTGCATAATACGACCGAGTCGGGGGAGGCTTCATTTCCGGGTATTATCAACAAAGGCCCGGGAGGTAATATCGCAGTGTGGCTGGCTGGGACCGGAATGGCCATTTATCAACCTGAGAAGGATGAATTTTCCATCAAGCTCATCGATAATAAGAATCCTTATGGGTTGCATGCCAGTTCAGAACGACTCAATATGAATATATTGATCGACCGGGAATGTAATTTCTGGTCGGGGACAGATAAAGGGATCAACATTTTTAATCCTGCCCGGCAATATTTTTCCTATTACGGGTTTCAGTCCGGCTATCCCAATGCCGGCACTTTCCCCGCCTATATTGCAAGTGGTTTTTTGCAGTCTGCCAATGGCGATGTATTCGTATCCTATTATCACGACCACGGCGGGATCTTTCAGCTTGACAGCAACCTGCAGATAAAAAAACGCTACCTCGTGAAATGGGGTAATACCAATTATAATGATAAGAACCAGGTATGGGGTCTTTATCGCGACCCGCGTGGCGTAATATGGGCGCCCAACCAGGATGGCACTATTCTAAAATTAGATCAGCGCACCGGCAAGCTGAGCGACACGGTCATCCGGGACCTGTCCGGCTGCATTAACACGATGCAGCAGGATGAGAACGGGGATTGGTGGATTGGGCATTGGGCCAGAGGGCTCATCCGGATGGATCATAATATGGGCAAAGTCCAGTGTTTTAATAATCCTCCCGGCGCCCTGTCCTATCCATTAAAAAACGTCCTTTGTATCTACCAGGATGAGGACAGTATACTATGGACGGGCACCAACCAGGGGCTGTTCAGGTTTAATAAAATAAAGAAGGCATTTACAGGCGTCTATGTGTCCGGCGAAAGGGACGGGCGGTCCATCAGTAACAATATTATTAATTCCATCATTCCTTACAATCAGGATACACTGTTGATAGCAACGGCCGCAGGGCTCAATCTCTTTGATAAACATAAGAAGATATTCAGCCTAATATCAACGAAGGATGGCCTACCCAACAATTTCGTGGAGATAATTGCGGTAGACAAGCACCACGATGTGTGGGCCGGCTGCGTGGAAGGGTTCTGCAGGATAAACATGACCACCCATACAGTCACCACCTACGGCATTAATGACGGGATCATTCATGCGCACTTTGAATGCCAAGGCTTCACCTGCCTCAGGAATGGCAATTTTCTCGTCTCGGAGCAAAAGGGTTTTATATGTTTCAACCCCGATAGTGTCAGGGAGAAGAAACCTCCTCTGGCGCCATCTATCACAGGTGTCCGTGTATTCGACAAGGAAATAAGGGCAGATAGTTTTATTAATTCCAGGAGATCGTTGACACTGCCCTATATGGATAATAATATTACTATCGAGTTCGCCTCTTTACAATATGCCGCATCGGATAAGTTCAGATACAGCTACCAGCTCGAGGGGGTTGATAAGAGTTGGGCCCCGGCCGGCAGGGACCAGACGGCGCGGTACAATCAATTGCGGAGCGGCCATTACCTGTTCAGGGTAAAATGTACGGACAGGGATGGTATTGAAGCAAGCGGCATCACCTTGCTTCCCTTATATATCGTCCCTCCATTCTGGAATACCTGGTGGTTTTATACCTGCGCCGGCCTGCTGGCTGCCGGGGGGATCTTTTTCGCGGCAAGATGGATAGATAGACGTAGAAAAGAAAAAGAGTTGATGCGCCTGAGCTACGAAAAGAAAATAGCTGTCGTGGAAATGAATACACTCAGGGCGCAAATGAACCCTCATTTCATTTTCAATAGTCTTAATTCGATCAATACCTTCATTTTAAAGAATGATCAGGAAAACGCCACGGACTATCTGGACAAGTTCTCCCAGCTGGTGCGGCTGATACTGGACAATTCGAGGACGGAATGGGTATTGTTGGAAAATGAGATCAAAGCCCTGAAACTGTATATCGAGCTGGAATCACTTCGTTGCGACAATGCTTTTGCCTGCACCTTCGACATTGGAGAGGGCGTGATCAGTTCACAAGTGGTCGTGCCTCCTCTTATCATTCAGCCCTATGTGGAAAATGCCATTTGGCACGGGTTATTGCACCGGCAGCAACCCGGCGGACAGATTCGCATAAGGATATGGAAAGAAAGCAATGAGCTGAAAATGCAGATCATTGACAATGGTGTGGGCAGGGCGGAGGCAGCCAGGCTGGAGAAACGAAAAAAAACCCGGCACAGATCGCATGGCATGAAAATCACGGCCGAAAGGCTTGCCGTAGTAAATGAAGTATATAAGGTGAATGCTCGCGTAATGGTGACCGATGCCGGCGATGATCAGACGGGGGCAACAGGTACGAAAGTATTATTAACCATTCAATACAAAACGCATGCAGGCATTAATCATTGACGACGAGAAGCATTGCAGGGAAGGTCTTTTTATCATGTTGTCCAAATATTGCCCCGAAGTAGAAGTGATGGCGCAATGTCCCGGCGCGCGTGCAGGTTTACGGGCCATTGAGAAATTTCAACCGGACCTGATCTTTCTTGATATAGAGATGCCGGGGATGGATGGTTTCGAGCTGCTGGAAAGTTCCCAGGAATATGGCTTCGAAGTAATATTCACGACTGCATATAATGAATATGCTATCCAGGCCATCCGGCATAGCGCCCTCGACTACCTGTTAAAACCTGTCAACAAGAATGAGCTGATCCGGGCAGTGGCAAAAGCAAAGGCTGCACTGCGGCCGGCAGCATCTGAAAAAATAGCACGTCTGCTGGAATCGATTGAGAAGGATAAACAGCTGGATAGAGTTGCCCTGCCTACTGTTGACGGAATGATAATCCTTGAGCTTAGTGATATCCTGTATTGTGAATCGGAAAATAACTATACCCGGTTCTATCTCTTTGATGGCAAAGATATCATGATAGCAAAAACACTTAAAAAGGTGGAAACGCTGCTGCTGAGAGACCCGGGGTTTGTTCGCATACACCATAGTTTTGTCGTCAATCTCAGCCATGTACAACGTTATTATAAAGGTGACGGAGGAAAAGTCAGCATGGTCAATGGAAAAGATCTGCCGGTGTCCAGGGCAAAAAAGGAGGAATTTCTTGCCCGGCTGGAGAGCCTGTAGCCCCATTGAGATCACACTACTGCCTGACAGGGTATGATTTTTTTTCGTACTTTCATTCCATGACCACTCGCCGCCTATCATTCGAGGTTTCTCCCGCCATCGGCGCCGTCACCGCCGAATACACCCTTCCCAAAGGAACAAGTAAATGCATCATGACCCTGGCCCATGGGGCAGGCGCAGGCATGGACCATCTATTCATGACAACACTGGCCGCGGCTCTTGCCGAAGCAGGCATCGCCACCCTCCGCTTCAACTTCCCCTTCGCCGAAAATAAAAAAGGCAGACCGGATACCCCCGCCGTGGCTCACCAAACGATCGCAGCGGCCCTCACACATGCACATGACACCTACCCTTCCCTCCCCCTTTTTGCGGCGGGAAAATCCTTTGGCGGCCGGATGACCTCTCAGTACCTGGCTGCGAATACCCGACCTGAGGTAAAGGGTGTGATCTTCTACGGCTTCCCCCTGCATCAATCCGGCAAGCCCTCCATCGAACGGGCCGAACATTTAAAGGAGGTGAAGACAAGAATGCTCTTTATCCAGGGAACAAGGGATGAGCTTGCTGCCTGGGACCTGATAACAGCAGTATGCAAATCACTTTCAAAAGCTACCCTGGTAAAGATAGAAAACGCCAATCATATGTTTAAGGCCGGCAAAGTGGATACGATGCCCCTGATCACAAAGGCCACACAGGACTGGATAGAAAAAATAATAAAATAATTATACCAGCGGGATCGGCTTATTATTCTTCCAATCAAATTTAAACTCATCATCGGGTGAAGTCGGCGGCTTGGACCCATCAAAATTGATGACGTAATAAGCTCCGTGGATAAACTGTTTGTCCACAACCATTTTCAGATAACCGGGATTGGTCTGGTTGTAATAATTCAGCACCAGGTCTGCCCTCGTGGTCTGAAAAGGCGTCGCTATCTGATCATTGTTCTGGTCCAGTTGCATACGGTGCATGCTTCCCGGCTTGTCGGCGTATCCTCCCGCACCCGTGACGATAAAAGGATAGCTTTTCCCTTTTATCTTCCGTGTGAAACGCTGATAATTATGAACATGCCCCGAAAAAACGATGTCGGGATTCCGGCCTGCCTTTTGAGAGGCCTTATCGATGTCATCCAGTATCGCGGGGTATCCGCCGTGGACGGAATCCAGCGAAAATGGGGGATGATGCATGGTTACTATCAGACATTTGCTTTTGGGCGCATTTTTCAATTGCTGTACGAACCAGTCAAATTGTGTCTTATCTCCATCCGCATCCAGTGAACCGTCCACGTTGGAGAACAATCCGACAAAGACGGCATAAGGCGTGTCCAACACCCAATAAGGCCAGGGCTGGTTCATCGTCTTCCGGTAAGGAGAATAAGGGCCATAGGAAGGCGTTGGATCGCAAAAATTGGTCATAAATCCCAGCAACGAAGGCTCCGTATCCGGCTGATCGCCCGTATTGACCTTTGTATCACAGTCATGGTTGCCCGGAATGGCGAATATATAGGTAGGATAATACTTATAGGGGTCATAGAACTGCTCTTCATAATGCTCGGATATCCCATTGTAATACACGACATCTCCCACATGATAAAAAAATGCAGGCTTGTCGGCGTCACCGGACTGCTGGATCTGTTTTTCCATCTGGTTGGCAAGCGCGTCCTGTATATCCGTACCGTTGACGCCGCCCGTATCTCCCACCAAATGGAAAGCCAGCTGATTATTTTGTTTGATCTTGTCCATGACAGGTTTTGACAACACACTTTCCAGCTTCAGCACAAGATCAGCCGGCTTGGCAAACTGACCCGGGATGGGGATAAATCGGTGGTGGGGTTTTGGCGCTTCCACCGGATCGCCAAAAGGTCTTCTGACTTTATGGGTATTATTACCCCTGGGACGTGTTACTTTAGCCATAAAATAGGTTTTAATAGTGAAAAGATATGGACAGACACTTATCCCAAAAAGGGTGTTTTCACGCTTTTTTGTTTATCGTTGGTTAAAATTCGCTTTACGGAGACGGCCACGTATGATCCGAAGATATCTTGTTGCATCCTTTACGCTTGCGGCCATTTCGGGAAGATGTTTTTTATAAATGACCAGTGCGTTTCTCATCAACTCAGCCGCATTTTCCAATTCACCCAGTTCAAGCAGGGTCAATGCCAGCTTATAATAGGCCTGGCCCGTGACAATAGCATCCTTTCCAAAAAGCTTTTCATAACCCCGCACCATTTTTTGTTCATATGATCTGGCAGACCGGTATTGCTCCGACTCGTATAACATAAAACCCAACTCACCGTATTCTACAAGTGTAGCTGGATGGTCCTTGCCAAGCATCTCTTCATACCGGCGAACGCTCTTTTTTAAAAGAGCTCTTGCTGCCACACACTCCCCCATATCCAGCAGCACCCAGGCCAGACCGGAAAGGTACTCCAAGCTGAGATAATGTCCTGCCCCATAATGGTTTTCCTGTATCCTGACAGCTTTTTCCATCAGGGTCTTCGCGCCTGCATGATCCTCCAGGTTGCTGAGCACCTTCGCCAGCGCCCGGTAGCTTCGGGCCGTCCTGGGATGTTCCGGCCCAAAAAGTTTTTCGGTAATATACATTACCTTTTCCTGCAACTTCCTGGCCTCTGCATACCGGCCCACACTATTCAATACAGAACCCAGAAGACTATATGTGCTCATGACAGCAGGATGATCCACGCCATAGTATTTTTCATCCGCCCGGACTGCCTTTCTCAGGATAGTCCTGGCCTTTTCAAAGTCATCGAGATGGGTCAATACGCAAGCCAGATGACTGGAAGCCCTTACGGCACTGGGATGCCCTGCCCCAAGATTCTTCGTAGCAGCCCGGATTGCCTTTTCCGCCAGGGCCTTTGCACCGGCATAATCCCCCTGGTACATCAGGACGAGCCCCAGGTTACCCATCCGGATCACCGTATGATGATGAATAGGCCCCAGGTTTCTTTCATCGTCCCTTAACGCTTTCTCGAGCAAAACCCGTGCGGCATCATACTCCCCCATCTCCATGTGTATCAAAGCAAGGTTGTTATAGCTCATCGTGGTGACAGGGTGATCCTTGCCAAAATGTTTTTCACCCGAACGGATCGCTTTTTCCAGCAGGGCCCGGGCTCCATTATAATCGCAAAAACTAAAAAGGACAAACGACAGCTGGTTCTGCAGCTCAGCGATAGCAGGCGATGTATCCCGGGGAAAGACGGCAAGCAGCGACTTCCCATAAGGCACCCACCCAAACTTATCGAGGGCGTTGTCAGTAGAGAACTCTGTACGTATTTTCCCGGTGAGGGTCGCAAGTAGCCGGGCAATATCTTCCAGACGAACGGGCAGTTGCTGCCGGACCACACCGGCAATGATCCGGTGCATCCGGTAGCTGTCGGACATGGGACTATACAAAAGCCACCCTTTGTCTGCCAGGCCGGTGAGCGTCTCGGAAAAAGTAATGGCATGCGGACTTTTTTCATCGATGCATAGCTCCCGTAAAAGCCTGTATGGTTGAAATTCGGGAGGAAGACAGGCCACCTGTTGCAAGACCCACATTTCTTCCTCATTAAGCCTGCTCATGGCAAAAGTAGTCCGCAGATAAGACCCGATCCTGTCAATAGCCCCCGTCCGTCTGCTGTGGGCTACCTCGACATTGGCCCGAAGGTCTTTTTCAATCGCCTGTTGCAGCACAGACAGACTATAACGTTGAAGCGCAGCCATACGTGCGAGTATCTCGATGGTAAGCGTATGATAATCCACGGCTTTCACCAGCTTGCGGATACCCTCGTCCCCAATGTTCCTCAACGGATAATGCTTCCGGAAAAGCGCGACGGACTGCGCTTCGCTGAGAAAACCCAGGGGCTGTGGGTGGAAGCCGGTGATTGTCGCCCTGGAAGTGACCAGCACGTGCCAGTGTGGCTGCCCGGGCAGCATATCCCTGTATCTCGCCAGGGTTCGTTCACCGTTGTCGATCACCAGCAGATTGGGATAGCCGGTGATGCTTTTCATCTGACGGACGATCTCGGAGAAAAGATAGTCGGGCTCGGCGCCAAGCGCCTCGATACGCAGATTTCGCGTCAACCCCGGCGCATTGGCAAAATCTTTTGCAATATTGTCCGTATCCTGTGTGATCCAGGCAATGTGATGATATTCCCCGTAATACCTGCAGATATAAGCTTGCGCAAGGGTTGTTTTGCCGATGCCGCCGAGGCCATTTACCACTACTACTTTTTTTTGCGCATGCAGGGACTTATACAGCTCCGCAAGCTCCTCATCACGTCCGACAAGGTCTTCGTCATGCGTACGGGGGACCTGGAGCGTCAGTTCCTTGGGCATACCGCGTTCCGGGATATGAATATGTATGTCATCGCCGATACGGGCGTTAGCGACATGGTGAAGGACTCCAACGATGTTCTTTTGTCTGGCCAAGGGGTATAGGATAGATATCCAAGATATATAAAATTTCCTATCTTTCCACCATTTAACCATGGAACCTATCACCACCCTCCTCGCTACCGCCGCGGGCTATATTCTAAAAGGAGCCGCGCATAGTAAAACTGCCGATAAGGCAAAAGAACAGGTATTGGGAACATTCTGGAAATGGATACGCCCGAAATTCGTCAAAGATGTACAGGCCCTGGAAGACAAGCCGGATGACCCCGCCACCGAGGTCCGGGTGCAGGAGCGTCTGCTGGAGCTGGTGAAGGACGAACATTTCTTCCGGGAGCTGCAACAGCAAGTGGAGCTTCTCCAACAGGCGGGCATCACCGAAAAGAATATTGTCCGGAAGGATATCATGGGTGTAAAAAAGATCGTCATTGGTGATAAGACTTATGGGCCCGGCGCGTACTACGACCGCAAGAATATCGTTGAAGGGGATATACGGGATGCAGATGAATTCATCCTGGGTGACGGACATTAATGCCCCCTCATTCACCTTATGGCAAAACAAAAAAATATCGTCGGCGATCTTCATAACGTAGGTTATGCCCGTATTGGCGACGAGATCCATATCCACCTGGCGGAGCATATTCCCCCCAAGGAACTTACACTGTATATACCCCGGACGCACCCCGATGATATCATCGGCCGTGACGCGGACCTGACACGCCTGCATAACCTTTTGCGTGTGGAGAAAAGAGTGGTGGTGGTCAACGGACTGGGTGGGATCGGTAAATCCACGCTGGCGCAGGTATACATCAGCCGGTACTATGAACGTTACCATCATATCGTCTGGATCACACAGGACTCGGAAGATATCGCCAGGGACTTTGTAAATACGCCGGGGCTGACCTCCAACCTGGGGCTGGATAAGACGATAATAGACCCGGGACAGATCTTTAATGAAATTATCCGGAAATTGAAGTCTATCCGTTCACAGCCAAGTCTGCTGGTCATCGATAATGGAGAAAGATCACTAAAAAAATATAAAGACCTGCTGCCGGGGCAGCCGCACTGGCATGTCCTGGTGACGTCGCGCTCGTCCATCGCCGGGTTTCACCGTCAGCCCCTGGGATTCCTGGATGAGAAAGAGGCGATCGCCCTGTTTAAAAAACATTATCCTCACCAGATCATCGGGGATGCCGGCATCGGCAAACTGGTAAAGGGGGTGGATTTTCATACTTTGTCCATCGAAATGCTGGCAAAAACAGCTGCGGTACAACGTTATGACCTCGCAACGCTGCAACAGGCCATAAAAAAAGACCTGAAAGCCAATATACAGGTGGCGCACAGCCGGAAAGGCACCGTCGAAAAGATCGGCTCCTATCTCCGGGCGACCTTTACCCTAAGCCGGCTGGATATGGAAGAAGTTTGGCTCCTCCAACAACTGTCCCATCTGCCGCCGGAATTCCATAGCTACACGCTGCTGCGGGAGCTGCTCATCGATGAAAAGGGCAGCCATGCCGCTGCTTTTGCCGAAAAGCTATCCGGTCTTGCCGACAAGGGATGGTTATTATACAAGCCCGCCGGCGACAGTTACAACATGCACAGGATCATTGCAGACGTGGTTCGACAGGAGCGGCCGGTGTCTTCCACGGAAGTTGCCCGGCTGATATCCATGATCACCGATAGATTGAATACCGAGGATGTCACTGTCAGCTATATTGAAAAATCCAAGTGGGTCCCTTTTGGGACGGCGCTGGTGGAAGCATTTCACAGAGATACTTCGCCACGGATGGCGGCGCTGCAAAACCACCTGGGTGTGCTGCTGCTGTTCCTGGGCGACCATGCAGGCGCCAAAGCTCTGCTGGAAAAGGCGGCCAGAGCCGATGAAAAGAATTTTGGCAGAGATCACCCCGAGACGACGACGCGCTATAGCAACCTGGCGCTGGTGCTACGGGACCTGGGACACTATAAGAGAGCAAAGACAATATTCGAAAAGGCGGCCCGGGATGATGAGAAGAACCTGGGTAAATATCATTGGCATACGGGCGTCCGGCACCACAACCTGGGACTGGTGCTCTATGATATGGGGGACTATGCCGGCGCCAAAACTGCGCTGGAAAGAGCCCTCCGGATAGAACAAAGGAATGAACGCACCGGTGTCCGCTCATTCACAGGGACGGCCACCATCCTGGGGCTGGTGCTAAAGGAACTGGGCAATTTCCGGGCGGCACGATCGATGCTGGAAAAGGCCGTGAAGAACGATGAAAAAAAATATGGCGCCGATCATCCGGAGACGATGGGGAGCTACAACAACCTGGCATTAGTCCTGGGAGATATCGGAGAACATAAGAAAGAAAGACGCTTGCTTGAAAAGGTTCTGGCATTCCAGGAAAAACACCTGGGCCCCGATCATCCTGACACAGCAAGGGCTTATAACAACCTGGGAATTGCCCTCGGTAAGATGGGTGACCATGCGCAGGCTAAAGCGATGCTGGAAAAAACAGTCCTGGCCGACGAGAAAAATTTTGGCACAGGACATCACAACACCGCACTGGCTTATTCCAACCTGGCCCTGGAACTGGATGAGTTGGGTGACCGTAAGGGCGCCATCGCCTTGTTAAAAAAAGCGATACGTATATTCGAAAAAACGCTCGGGCCAACGCATCCTTATACCGTAGTGGTATATCGTAGCTTCGTAAATATCCTGCTGGATATGGACCGTTATCACAGCGCCAAACCTTGCCTGGAAAAACTGGTTCATGGGTGTGAAAAACTATACGGCAAAAGAACGCTGGACACCGCCTATGCCTATCACGATCTTGCTTTCACCCTGCACCGGCTGAAAGAACGCGAAAAAGCGATGGCAACGATAAAAAAAGCGCTGACCGTGTTCAGACGGGAACTTGGTATAAGGAATGAATTCAGGGTAGCAGCCGAAGAATTACGGGGACTGCTGTTATTACCGCCTGAACTATATAAACTTTAATACTTCCGCTCCTATAGCTTCCGTACCCAATATCTTGTCGGAAGGTGTCCCCGCATCCGCAATATCCCTCGTACGCCAGCCGGCCTTTAGCACCTTATCCACCGCACCGATCACCGCCTCGGACTCGGCCTTCATCCCAAAGGAAATATCCAGGAGCAATGCCGCCGAAAGGATAGATGCCAAAGGATTGGCCACTCCTTTCCCCGTAATGTCATGCGCGGAACCATGGATAGGCTCATAAACTCCCGTGCCGTCGCCGATGGAGGCGGAAGCCAGCATACCCATGGAACCCGCTATCTGGGAAGCTTCATCGGTTAAAATATCTCCAAAAAGGTTTGCAGTAACTACCACGTCAAAACGACGGGGATCTTTTATCAACAACATAGCCGTAGCATCTACGAACTGATGTTCGACTTCTACGTCCGGATAATCTTTTGCGACCTTCTGTATCACCTCTCTCCAAAGCCGGGAGGTTTCTATCACGTTGGCTTTGTCCACCGAACACAGTTTCTTACGACGGGTACGCGCCGCCTCAAAAGCCTTGCGGGCGATGCGCTCTACTTCGTACCGGCTGTATTCGGCTATGTCAAACGCGGTATCACCGTTGTTCTTACGGCCTTTTTCTCCAAAATAGATGTCGCCGGTAAGCTCCCGGAAAAAAAGGATATCCGCGCCTTTTAATATCTCAGGCTTGATGCTGCTGGCGCCCAACAGTTCATCAAATAATTTGATGGGACGAAGATTGGCATAAAGCCCCAGTTCCTTCCGCATCTTTAGCAAACCCTGTTCGGGACGGACCTTCGCCGAAGGATCATTATCATATTTCGGATGACCTACCGCACCAAACAGGACGGCATCCGACTTACGCATCTTCTCCAGCGACTCATCGGGCAACGGATTACCCGTGGCCTCGATGGCTACGTGCCCGATCAACGCTTCGTCATAGGTAAATGTATGCCCGAATTTCGTGGCGATCTTATCAAGTACCTTCTTGCCGACTGCCGTTACCTCCTGTCCTATTCCGTCTCCCGGAACGATTAAGATATGCTTCTTTGCCATTCGATGAATTTATTAAGCTTAAATTATGTTCAGCATTTTCTGGGTAGCCTTGATGGCGGCGACCGTCTGATCGCTGTCCAGCCCCCTTGTCTTGAATTCCCTGCTACCCGTGTTCCAGGTGATGATCGTTTCGCAGAGAGCGTCGGTCTTACCACCCGGCGGGATGTGTACGGAATAATCCACCAGCACAGGCAGGTCCTGTTTTTGCTTTTTATACGCTTTCTTCAACGCATTCATAAAGGCGTCGTATTGCCCGTCGCCCTGGGCATGCTCTTCAAAGACCTCTCCATTGATGGAAACCTTCACCGTCACGGAAGGATGAAGGCTCTTGGAATGGGTGAGCACGTAATTTTCTATTTTCACCTTTTCATGGATTGCCTTGCTGTCAAGGATATCCGAAATGATATAAGGAAGGTCCGCCTGGGTCACTACTTCCTTCCGGTCACCCAGTTCAATAATACGCTGGGTTACCAGTTTCAGGTCCGATTCTGACAGCTGTATGCCCAGTTGCGCCAGGTTGTTCTCGATATTGGCTTTGCCGCTGGTCTTACCCAAGGCATATTTGCGCTGACGCCCAAAACGCTCGGGCATCAGGTCGCTGAAATAGAGTTTGTTCTTTTTGTCCCCGTCTGCATGGATACCGGCAGTCTGTGTAAACACGTTCTCTCCCACCACAGGTTTGTTGGATGGGATACGCACCCCGGAGAAGGTTTCCACCAGTTTGCTCACCCTGTATAAAGAGGCTTCGTTCACCGATGTCTTTACGGCAGGGAGGAAATCATTCAGCACCGCAACAGCGCTGGCCAGCGGCGCATTCCCGGCCCTCTCTCCCATCCCGTTGACCGTAAGGTGTATTCCATGAGCGCCTGCTTTTACGCCTTCCAGCACATTAGCCGTGCCCAGGTCATAATCATTGTGCGCATGAAAGTCAAAATGAATACCGGGATAACGCTGAACGATCCCGGAAATATATTCCGTTACTTCCGAAGGTATAAGGATGCCAAGCGTATCCGGCAGCATCACCCGTCTGATAGGCAATTCCTTCAAAAAATCCAAATACTGATATACATAATCCCTCGAATGACGCATGCCGTTGCTCCAGTCCTCTAAATAAACATTACATTCAAGTCCCTTTTTCTTACCCAGGGCGATAACGGCTGCCACCTCTTTGAAGTGTTCGTCCGGCTTTTTCTTCAGCTGGTGCGTCAGATGGTTCAGAGAACCCTTGGTAAGCAGGTTCATCACCTTAGCGCCCGCCTGCTGCATCCATTTTATAGAGACGTCCCCATCCACAAAGGTCAGCACTTCTATTCTGTCCAGAAGATCATTTTCCTTCGCCCATTTGGTGATGGCTTTCACGGCCGCCAACTCACCCTCCGACACCCGGGCCGACGCAATTTCGATCCTGTCGACCTTTAATTCCGTGAGTAAAAGTTGGGCGATCGTTAATTTCTCCGAAGGTGAAAAAGAGACACCGCTGGTCTGTTCGCCATCCCGGAGGGTGGTATCCATTATTTCAATGTAGCGCGAGGCTGAGGACATGTCTGTAAAAATATTTAATAGATACTCTTTGCAGCAAAAGAGCGGATATCCTCTTTCATGGATTGCAGATAATCGATGTCGTCATACCCGTTCATGAGATTGTGCTTCTTGTAGCTGTTGATCTCAAAAGACTCGCGTTCCCCTGTGGCCAGGATCGTGATGGTCTGGTCAGGCAGGCTCACTTCCAGTTCCGTATGCGGGTCGGCCTCGATGGCGCGAAAGATATTGTCCAGGAAAGCAGGGCTCACCTGTACAGGCAGGATGCCGATGTTAAGGGAGTTGTTTTTAAAAATATCGGCAAAAAAGCTGGACACTACACAACGAAAGCCATAATCATAGATCGCCCATGCCGCATGCTCCCGGCTGCTGCCGCTGCCAAAGTTCTTCCCCCCCACCAGTATCTTGCCCGTATAAATGGAGTTGTTCAATACAAAATCCTTTTTGGGCGTATTGTCCGCATTGTAACGCCAGTCCCGAAAAAGGTTGTCTCCAAAACCCTTGCGTTCCGTGGCTTTTAGAAATCGGGCGGGGATGATCTGGTCCGTGTCCACATTCTCGATAGGCATGGGGACGGCGGTGCTCTTTAATACAGTAAATTTATCGTAAGCCATAGTTTAAATTTAATCTACCATCAATGTTCTCGGGTCCGTCACTACACCCGTCACGGCTGCGGCGGCTGCCACCAGGGGACTGGCCAGCATCGTCCTTGCGCCGGGCCCCTGTCTTCCCTCAAAATTCCGGTTGCTGGTGCTCACCGCATATTTACCGGCAGGGATCTTGTCGTCATTCATGGCCAGACAAGCGCTGCAACCGGGCTGACGCAGCTGGAAACCCGCTGCCGTCAATATATCCAATATCCCTTCTTCCCTGATCTGCTGTTCCACGATATGACTGCCGGGAACGATCCAGGCAGTGACATGGTCCGCCTTCTTACGATCCTTTATAATGGAGGCAAAAGCGCGGAAGTCTTCGATACGTCCGTTGGTACAGCTGCCGATGAACACATAATCCACCTTTTTACCCAGCATCGGCTCGTCCTCATGAAAACCCATATAGTCCAGGGACTTTTCGTAGCTCGTCTTACTGCCGCCGGCAGCCTGCGCCAGAGGGATATGTTGGGTGATCCCCATTCCCATCCCCGGGTTCGTGCCATAAGTGATCATGGGCTCTATGTCTGCCGCATCAAAATGATGCTCCAGGTCAAAAACAGCGCCTTCTTCCGTCTTTAATGTTTTCCAATAAGCAAGGTCCTTATCCCAGTCGGCCCCTTTTGGCGCCTTATCCCGGCCCTTTATATAGTTAAAAGTGGTTTCGTCCGGGGCGATCATACCGCCACGAGCGCCCATCTCGATACTCATATTACAGACGGTCATACGACCTTCCATGCTCATGTTCTCAAAAACCTCACCGGCAAATTCCACAAAATAACCCGTGGCGCCCGCCGCCGTCAGCTTTGAAATGATAAAGAGCACCACATCCTTGGGGGTAATGCCTTTACCCAGCCGCCCATCGACCTTTATCCGCATTTTCTTCGGCTTGGGCTGCATGATACATTGGGAAGACAGCACCATCTCCACTTCAGAAGTGCCGATGCCAAAGGCGATCGCACCAAAAGCGCCATGGGTGGAAGTATGAGAGTCCCCACAGACGATGGTCATGCCCGGCAGCGTAATGCCATTCTCCGGACCGACGACATGAACAATACCGTTCTTGGGATTACCCAACCCCCAGTGAGAAATGCCGTATTTGGCGGCATTCACTTCCAACGCCTTCAGCTGATTGGCAGACAGGGGGTCCTGTACAGGCAGGTGCTGGTTGATAGTAGGCGTATTGTGATCGGCCGTGGCAAATGTCTTTTCCGGGAACATCACTTTCAGATTCCGTTGCTCCAGCCCCAAAAAGGCCACGGGACTGGTGACTTCATGGATAAAATGGCGGTCGATAAAAAGTACATCGGGACCATCCTCGATCTTCCTGACCACATGGGAATCCCATACTTTGTCAAATAATGTAGCGGGTATATGGCTCATTTTCCAGAATTTAAAGAAGTTGCAAAATTCTTAAAAAACATTCACATAATAAGGTTTTGAGCTGAATTTCTTCAAAACGGATCAGCAGCCTGTAAAGGTACGCCCTTTCATATATATACCGGCGTATTATATCACCGTCAATTG
Source organism: Chitinophagaceae bacterium (assembly GCA_017307755.1). Taxonomy (GTDB): domain Bacteria; phylum Bacteroidota; class Bacteroidia; order Chitinophagales; family Chitinophagaceae; genus Puia. The sequence continues at coordinate 449,614 of JAFKGQ010000007.1, forward strand.
CGTATTGCGGTAAGCCCCCAGCAAAGGGCTGTCAGCGGGAAGCTCCGTAAAAAGATAGTGGATAAGAGAGAGGTCACAGACCTTTATTCGCTGGACGGTATTCAGTTTTTCGGCAATGGTCACCACCGCCGCCCGCTGAGAGCTGCGGATCATGGCCTTTATCACCTGGACCACTTCCCAGTCGGAATCGGTGAGCCCACCTTTCACCGAGAAAGCATTCGCCCCGATGACACAAAGATCTACCCTGATGTCCGCCAGTTGATTGATCACCCCGGCGCCCGTATGCAAATTGGAGTTTTTCATGAGCCTGCCGCCAATGGTCACCACTTCCAGATGCTCATGCTGCGCAAGCGTCAGCGCCACCTGCGGACTCAGACAAAAAAATGTGGCATGCAGATGATCCGGTATCTTTTTGGCGATCTCGATAATGGTGGTCCCCCCTTCTGTAAGGATGGACATATTGTTCTTAAATACAGGTATGATCTTGTCGGCAATGGCCCGCTTAGCCTCCTGGGCGTAGACCTCATGCTGACCGCTAAAAGGATGATGGAACGCCTTGTTCATGGCCCCTCCGTGAACCTTTACGATCAACCCCTCTTCCGCCAGCTCCCGGAGGTCCCGCCGGATGGTATCCTCAGATACCCGTAAGGCCACGCTCAGATCCGCGGATAACACCTTGTTATGGAGATTGATCTCCCGTATGATAGCTTTTAAACGCTCTTCTCTCAACATAATTCAGCCAAAATTAAGTCTTTTTTGCACGAATCTTCCTATTTTAGACACCCAAACACGAATAAACACGCAAAAATGCCCACAAAGATTACCGAACAACCATCGCCCCACCGGCACCTGGAAAAAATGTCCATAGAAGATATCACCACCCGTATCAATCAGGAGGACAGCACCGTCCCGGGCGCCATAAAAAAAGTCCTTCCGGCAATCAACCGGCTCATAGCCGCCGTGGTGGACAAACTAAAAGCCGGCGGCCGGCTATTCTATCTCGGCGCGGGCAGCGGAGGCCGGCTCTCCGTACTTGACGCCATCGAGCTCCCTACTACCTATGGTATTCCAAAAGGGCAGGTGAATGTCATTCTTGCGGGCGGTCTTCACAGGTTGATAGAAGCGCGGGAAGAAATGGAAGACAACGTAGACGAAGGATGGCGGCAATTACAACAAGCAGATGTTTCTGAAAAAGATATTGTCATCGGCATTTCGGCCAGCGGCACCACGCCCTTTGTCCTCGGAGCGCTGCAGGCAGCCCAGGCCCATGGGGTAACCACAGGCTGTATCGTCAGCAACCCGGACACCCCCATCGCCGTGTTCGCCGATCTTCCCGTGGAAGTGATCACCGGTCCCGAATTTATCTCCGGCAGCACCCGTATGAAATGCGGTACGGCCCAGAAACTCATTTTTGATATGATCAGCACGACAACCATGATACAACTGGGAAGAGTGGAAGACAACCGGATGGTCAACGTAACCCTCATCAACGAAAAGATCATCGACCGCAGCGTAAAGATGCTGATGGAGCTGGCTTCCGTCGACGATTATGCGACGGCCAAAAAGGTACTTATGGAACAGGGAAGCGTAAAAAAGGCAGCCGACTACCTCGGCCGGAGATAAATATGAAACCCATCGTCATCATCGGCATACTATTCTTTGTCTTTGGATTCGTCACCTGGCTGGGCTCAGTGCTGATCCCTTATTTGCGCATCGCCTGCGAACTGAACAATTTCCAATCCTACCTCGTAGCCTTTTCGTTCTATATCTCTTACATGGTGATGGCTATTCCCTGTGGCTGGGTCTTGAAAAAGACGGGCTATAGGACGGCAATATCACTGGGTCTGCTGATCATGGCCCTGGGTGCTCTTTTGTTTATCCCCGCCGCTCTCACCCGCAGGTATAGTCTTTTTCTCGGCGGGCTCTTCGTTCAGGGAACAGGCCTGGCCATCCTGCAGACGGCATCCAACCCTTATATCACCATATTAGGCCCCCGCGAAAGCGCTGCCCGCCGCATCAGCATCATGGGCATCTGCAATGGCATCGCCGGCGTACTGGCGCCCATTATCCTGGGAGCCGTGACCCTGAAGGATGCGGACATCATTCAGCAAAACCTCAGCCGCCTGCCCGGGCTTCAAAAGACGGCTGCGCTGGAAGCCCTCGCACACCGGGCCATCCTCCCCTACTCCATCATCCTGGTCACGCTGGTCCTGCTGGCCGTGATGGTTTTTTATTCCGGCCTCCCTGAGCCGGATGACGACACCACGGAAACACCCCGGGAAACCGGTACGCAAAAAACAAGCATCGTACAGTACCCTCATCTCCTGCTGGGCGTGGTAACATTGTTCCTGTATGTAGGCGTGGAGGTTATAGCCGGCGATACGATCATCAGTTATGGCGCCTCACAAGGCATCGCGCTTTCTACCGCAAAATTTTTCACCAGTTGTACGCTCGTCAGTATGCTAGTAGGTTATATGATCGGCGTCATCTGTATCCCAAAATATATTTCACAACAACGTACCCTGACCATCTCCGCTGTATTGGGCATTCTTCTGGCATTGGGGGCGCTGTTTAGCCATGGCGCGCTTTCCGTGACATTTGTCGCCCTGCTGGGTTTTGCCAATTCACTCATGTGGCCTTCCATCTGGCCCCTGGCCATCGCGGACCTGGGCAGGTTTACCAGGTCAGGCTCCTCCCTACTGATCATGGCCATCGGGGGCGGCGCCCTGCTTCCCCTGGCCTACGGACGGCTGGCAGACGTCTTCAGCCCGCAACACGCTTATTGGATCGTGGTGCCCTGTTATATATGCATCTGGTATTACGCGGTGGCGGGACATAAGATCAGGACCTGACGTATCATTCGGCTCTTAAGCTCCTCGCCGGATTGGCCATCGCAGCCCTGATAGCCTGAAAGCTCACCGTCACCGCTGCGATAAGGACGGATATGACGCCGGCAATACCAAACATCCACCAGCTGATGGTGGTCCTGTAGGCAAATCCCTCCAGCCATTTATTCATCATCCACCATGCAATGGGGACGGCAATGACAAAAGCCGCCAGCACCAGCCGTATAAAATCCCCGGACAACATTCGGGTGATGCTCGCGACACTCGCGCCCAGCACCTTTCGGATACTTATTTCTTTCCTCCGCTGTTCGGCGCTAAAGGCCGCCAGACCAAAAAGCCCCAGACAGGATATGATAAGGGCCATGATGGTAAAGGTGTCGATGATATGCGACATGGCGATCTCCGTTTCATACCGCTGCTGAACCATCTCATCCAGGAATGCATAAGAGAATGGAGCGTCCGGAACATCCCTATGCCAGATGGCTGCGATCTTTGACAGGAGCGCCTTATAGTCGGCCGTATGGGTATTGACGGTCAGCGTGGGCCATGGGGCGTCATGAGGGCCCCGTTTCCACAAGGCAAAACCTTTTATATTCTCATGCAGCGAACCATAATTAAAATCCTTCATCACACCGACGATCTCGGCCTGACGCTGCAGCTTATCATACAAAACAGTACCCGCCGCATGCAGAGGGTCCAACCCCATTTGTCTCGCATATGATTCATTGATCAATATTTTGGAGGAATCCGTAGCCCGGAAATCCCTCCCGCTGATCAATTTTATCCCATTGGCCCGGATAAAGAACTGATCCGAAATAATATAGTCCATACCCTTTTGCTCGGACTCCTTCTGCCCCTGAAGAAAGAATGAATTCCTGAAATACAACGGACTGCCAAGATGCCTGCTGGCATTGCTGACGGCTTTTACTTCCGGCAGCATCCAAAGATCGTTCATCAGCGCCGGAATGTTCGCCATGTCATCCTGTGTATAAAAAGAGAGCGTCAGCTTCTGATCCTTTTCAAACCCCAGGTCTTTGTTTTTTATGTAGTTCAACTGGCAGTATATGACGACGATCCCTGAGACAAGCACCGTGGACAGGATAAACTGGAATACCACCAATCCCCGACGAATACCCGACGCCGAAATATGACTGGTGAAGTTTCCCTTTATCACCCTGATGGCCTTGAAAGCCGAAAGATAAAAGGCGGGATAGCTGCCTGCAATAAGCGCAGTAAGAAAGACCAGCCCACAAAGCCCTAGGACAGTTCTTTTGTCCAGGGACGATATACCGACAGATGCATGGGTGATCTGATTAAACAAAGGCAATGCCATCATCAGCAAGGGTACGGCAATAGCCACGCTGATCAGCGTGATAAGAAACGACTCCCCTAAAAATTGTTTTACCAGGTCCATCCTGCCGGCGCCAATGACCTTTCGTACACCGACTTCCTTGGCTCTGCGGGAAGCCCGGGCAGTGGACAGGTTCATAAAATTGATACAGGCGATGATCTGTATAAGCACAGCCACCAGCAGCAACACATTGAGAAAGGATGGGTTGACAGCCTTGTCCAGTTGGATGCCTATCAGCCCCGGGGTCGTATGGATGTCGGCAACAGGCTGAAGCTTCAACTGCATTTCCAGGCCCGACTTCTTAAATTGCTCGCCTGCATAATGATCCACAAAGACGGGTAATTTCGTTTCCAAAACACGGGGGGCCGCTCCATGCCGCAGCTTTACGTAGGATGACGCATAGGTATTGCTTGTCCAACTGGTGTTATACATCATATAGCGGCCCATATTGCCGCTGTTCATCGTGACAAAGATATTCGCATGCAGATGGGACTTTCCAAGACTTTCATCCACTACCCCTCTTACTGTATAGCTTGCCGTACTGTCAGCCGAATTCTCCATGACAAAGGTCTTTCCAATGGGATCTTCCCTACCGAACAGTTTATCCGCAGTGGATTTCAGCAGCACCACCGAAAAAGGCTCCTGTAAAGCCTCTCGTGCATTGCCGCTTACAAAGTGATAGTTGAACACATCAAAGAAGGTAGAATCCACATAAACCGCATCTTTTTCATATAGTGTCTTATTATTATACTGCAGCAACTGCTGCTCGACCCCCGCAAAAGGGATCACACGGGTGAACTGGACGACGTCTGCAAAATCCTGCTTCATCATTGGCGCAGTCTGGGCCGCGGTTGTTGCTACATCTTCATTTGTCCCTTTCGTTTTTACCTTATAATGACATATAACCCTGTAAATATCCCCGGCATCCGTATGATGACGGTCATAACTGTACTGATCAGAAACGTATAATAATATATAAAGACAGCTAAGGGTCCCCAGCGTAAGCCCCAAAATGTTGATAAAGCTAAAAGTTCTGTTCTTCAAAAGACTCCGCCAGGCAGTAAGAAAATAACTCTTGAGCATAAAAATGATTATAACCCAACGCCGTCAAAAAAATGTCCAATTATTAAAAATATAAAATCCAACAACTTATATATTAAAACCAAAAACCACTGTACGCTTTTGATACTATAGGTGTCCGATGGGCAATGCAATCAGAATCAGACGCTTGTCTTTTCCATCCTTAATAACTATCTTGGGGCGACTAAAACCCAACATTCGTCTCTCCCAACCCATGAACCACAGGCCGGCCAAGATCTATCTTTTAAAATACTATAGCCTTTTGCTGTCTATATTATTGTCCGGCAGTGCCTCCGCACAGTTGAGCGCGGGTTTTTCCATGGATAAGACAGGAGGTTGCAGCCCCCTGGTGATCAACCTCACCAACCAGACAACCGGAGCTTCCGCAACTGCCGTCTATAAATGGGATTTTGGCAACGGCAATACCTCCACGCTGGCCAGCCCCTCCGCCGTCTTCACCGACGAACAGACCTATACAGTGACGCTCACGGTAGAGGATGGAGGCAATTCGTCTTCCACTACACAACAGGTGACCGTCTACAAGCCCCCCACCGTTGACTTTTCCGTGGCGCCTGCCAAGACCTGTCTGGGCATGCCCGTAACCTTTACCGCCAATGCAACACCCGGCGGGGGAAGTATCTCCAGCTATACATGGGATTTCGGAGACGGCTCCACCCAGCAAGGATACAGCAATGGACAGCCCCACACCTATGGCGTGGAACTCACCGCCTCCGTCAGTCTGACGGTGACCAATAGCTGGGGATGTCATACTACGCTTAGAAAAGCGGATATGGTCAGGATCATCCCCGCCCTGACAGCCAGCTTCTCCGCGGACAAAAGGGTTCTTTGTCTCGTCACCGACCCCATACAGTTCACCAACACCAGCTCGGGTCCGGGCACCCTGGACTATTTATGGGACTTTGGGGACGGGAATAGTTCCACACAGCAAAACCCAACCTATGTATTTAATAAGAAAGGGAATTATACGGTAAGCCTGAAAGTCCATAGCTCGGAAGGGTGTACGGTCACCGCTACGCAATACAACCCGATAAACGTTGCCAACTACGGCACCGACTTTACGGTACCTCCTCTTATCTGTTCCGGGTCGTATGTTACATTCAATGCGCAAAACATAAGCACGCCCGACAACAGCGTATGGGAACTGGATGGTACGCCCTACTATGGATATTACAACGCCTTCAGCACTTCTTTTAATACCCTGGGGGACCATACGATTACCCTGAAGAATACCTTCGGGACCTGTCCTTCAACGGCGACAAAAAAAGTTTCTGTAAAGGATATTCCGCACCCTACCCCCTTCTCGATAGACGTCACCGGAAAATGTGGAACGCCCGTGGCGGTGAATTTCAAGGACGCCACGCCAGGAGCCGTCAAATGGGCCTGGAATTTCGGGTACTATTACAACACCGGCCAACCCGTCGGCTCCGCCAATACACAGACCCCCACCTGGACCTACACACAGGACGGGTCTTATACGGTGTCTCTGCAGATAACCAATGCCGACGGATGTACAAATTCCACCAGTCAATATTTCACCATCACCCGCCCTTCGGTGGGCATCTATACGGACAACCCGCCCGTACTATCACAGTGCTCGTCTATCATCACCTATACCTTTCACACCAATTCCTCGGAACCGCTGACGGCAACCCAATGGAATTTTGGCGACGGAGGCACTTCCACCTCGCCCAATCCGACACACGCTTTTAAAAACACTGGTTCCTACAATGTAACGGTGAGTTATACCACCCAAAACGGGTGTAAAGGAACGGCGAGCCTCACAGTATATAACCAGACGCCACCCAACCAGGTAGCAGTCTATACCACTCCGGGCTTTCCAGCCACCTGCAACCAGCCGGTGCTGGTGAATTTTACTACCTGGTCCTCCGAGCCGCTGGCCACCACCAACTGGGTCTTCGGAGATTTGAACAGCAGCGATAACACCTCGACCCTGCCCACGCCCTCTCATAAATATACCGCCGTCGGTAAATACGTTGCCCAGCTGAACTATGTCACACAGAGCGGGTGTAAAGGCTCCGCCAGCTCCAATGTCATTATCATCGACCCGAAGATCACCACCCTGGACTTCTCCATCAACCCCAACCCTGTGTGCGGCAACAACCCCGCGTCCTTCTCCGCCACACCAAACAATTTTGACATCACAACCTATAACTGGCAATTCGGTGACGGAGGGGTTGCTTTCGGACCGCAAAGTACATCGCATAGCTATGGCGCCGAAGGCACATATAAAGTGACAATGTATGCGCAGAATATGGGCGGATGCGATACCACCATCACCAAAACGATCACCGTAAAGCCCCCTTTTCCCCAGATATACAATCAAACCAACACCTGCGACGGCACCCGGGGGGATGTGACCCTGACACAAACTTCCGTACATGCCACCACCGTCACCTGGAATTTTGGCGACGGCACGACCGTCACTGTTCCGGGCACCCAGGCCGACATAACACATACTTATAAAAAAACAGGCGCTTACACTGTCACGCTGACCGCCACCAACGGACAATGCTCCCTCGTGACCTCCACTTCCGTAAATGTACTTTTAAAACAAAGCCCGCAGCTCACGGGCAACGCCACGTCGGCATGTAGCAATACACCCGTCGCCATCCAGATAGCAAACCTGGATAAGAACCCCTACCAGAGCGATATCGAATATCAATCCTACTATTATGCCGGGTATAATATCGTCGGCGTACAATACAGCGACGGCACGGATTTCCAGGGCAACTGGAGCAATGCCCCCTATCCTTATCGCTGGACAACCACGTACAACGGCAATATCACCAACTTCCAGGTAGGGAAAAAAGGAATCCGCTATATCCTCAAAAGCGTCGTCTTTGGCTGCCAGGATACCACCAACGTAATGCCGCTGGCCATCAAAGGCGCCGTCGGCGGGTTCCAGGTGACTACCGATAAATTATGTTATCAATCCCCCGTAGTACTGGAAGACACCTCCCATTCCACTCCTGACAACCCGATCCTCTCCCGGCAATGGGATTTTGGGGACGGACAAACGTTTACCACGGACAAAGGCGGTAAGGTCACGCATACTTATGCTAATCCGGGTAATTATTATGTCAATATGCGGATAACCGACGCTGCCGGCTGCTCATCAAACGTTCCCTCCGCACAATACGTCACTGTCAAGGGTCCTAAAGCATCTTTCTACCCTTCCGGCACGGATGTACATCTCAATACGACGGTGTATTTTTATAATACTACCAACGACAATGGGAATACAAACACGACATATAGTTGGGACTTTGGGGACGGCACATCCTCCAAAGATCCGTATCCTTACCATACCTATACAACACCCGGTACGTATGTGGTAAATATGAGAGCTACCAATCCTTCCGTACCCTGCGCCTCCACGGCCACTTCCGTGACCATCATCGTAAGACCATTCAACTCCAATTTCAGCTTTAACACCTCCTATGTGGCAGGCAGCTGTCCGCCCCTGCTGGCATACTTTACCAATACTTCCGTCAACGCGGTCAGCGTGAGCTGGGACTTTGGCGACGGCAATACCGCGGGCAACCTGAATTATGCAAGCCATGTGTACGAAAAACCCGGGAAGTATATTATAAAGCTGCATGTCAACACCTACAATGGGCTTACAGGTGAGTACATCGATTCCATCATCATCCGTCAGCCACAGATAACTATTCCAAAATTTCCGCCGGAAGCCTGTATTGGAAGTACCGTCACGCTGAACTCCAAGGTCCAGGACGGCAGCCAGTATATGTGGGACTTCGGGGACGGCAGCATTATCCCTTCCGCCGACGGAAATGCGGATCATATATACACCACCGCAGGCAACTATAAAGCAACACTGCTGGTAAAGAACGATGCCGGCTGCGTCACCGACTCTACCCTGCCTTCCCTGGTAAAGATCCGGCCCAACCCCATAGCCACTGTCTCGCCAAAAGAGCCGGTGCTATGCCTGGGTCAATCCATCGCATTACAGGCCACCGGCGGCGCCTCTTATGAGTGGAAACCATCCACCGGGCTGAACAATCCCTACATCCCCAATCCCACGGCGGCGCCCAGGTCCACCACGGACTATACGTTGACGGTAAAGGATGATATTGGTTGTCAGAATACACAGCCCCTTACCATAAGGGTCATCGAGCCGGGGCATCTCCAGGTCAGCCCAAGCGTGGAAGTCTGCGACGGCGATCCCATACAGCTGAATGCCACGGGCGAACAGGTGTATAAATGGATCAACTTCACCATCGGTCTGAACCATACCGATATACCCAACCCTATCGCCATCGCCCCTTATACCATCACTTACACCGTACAGGGCTCCGACGACCATTATTGCTTTGTACATGAAAAGCCCGTGACGGTCACCGTACGCCCTTTGCCTACAGTGGATGCAGGTCCGGACATCGTCGTACAGGCAGGCTACGACGTTACCCTCAACGCCCAGGCCAGCGCCGACGTCACCAAATTGCAATGGACACCCGAAAGATACCTCAGTTGTTATGATTGCACCACCCCACTGTGTAAACCCCTGGCCACCACCCAATACATCATAAAGGTGGAAAACAAATACTGCAAGGCCGCTGACACCCTGGTGGTGGCCGTTGACTGTAAGGAAGCGCGCGTCCGTATCCCCAACGCTTTCACGCCAAATGGAGATGGCGCCAACGATGTCTTTATGCTCAATGGCATATCCATTATCAGACACATGGTGATCTTTAGCCGCTGGGGCCAAAAAGTGTTTGAGAAAGATAACTTTATCGCCGGCGACCGGACTTCCTGCTGGGATGGCACATACAATGGACAGAAATGCGAGCCGGGCGCCTATGTCTATTTTGTAGAGATGGAATGCCCTTCGGGTGGCGTTTTCAGCAGAAAGGGAAGCGTGGTGCTGATACGATAAAATCTTTACTGTACCACTAACACCTTTGTCACAGCCGACTTTTTCAACCGTACCGTAACAAAATATACGCCCGCCGGCACACCCGGATCGATCTCTCCGGTGCCAGATAGCTTAACGGTCTTCAACACTTTCCCCGCAACATCGCTGATAGTCACAAACGCCTGCTCATTCCCGGGCATCACGATCCTGACCCTGCTGCCTGTATGGGCAGGATTCGGGAAGATGCTAAAATTGCCGGCGCTATCTGTAGACACCGGAAGAATGGCAGCGCTGGCTGTACGGGTTGATACCATATTATTCACGACAGTGGGATTTACCAACTGCCACATGGCGCTGTACCAGCCCGTCTGCGGATTACTGTACTGGGCATATCCCAGAAGGTTTTCGATATGTATCCATTCGCCGGACTGCCACCTGTTCCGGATATAGTTCCATCCATCGCCCGTAGAGGCAATGGTCCACATGGCGCTGTACCAACTGGTGTTGATAGTACCGCATTGTACATACCCGCTTTGATTTTCCACATGCATATAATTGCCGGTGCCCCGGTTCTTCAGAAAAACAAAACCGCTGCCCGCATCCACCTGTGTCCATTGATACGCCGTATTCGTACCGGGATTGGCGCCGTATTTCACCTGGCCATTGCCGCCATCGTAGAGATAAGTGCCGGACTGCCACCTGTTGACTATCTGGTAGTAAGTAGTCCCTGTGGGCGTACCGGGATCGCTGTCATACCATGTCCCGTTGAGATACCAGCCTTCCTTGTTCCTGCTGAGGTCCGCCGTCTGGTTGGTCCCGTCATTAAAGATAAGGTTGGTGGAAGTGATATTTGTAAATGTATAGGTATACCAATTATTACCCGCATTGGTCATATCAACGCCCGGCCATGTGCCGTCCGCCAGCACACCTGCCGGCTGGGCACTCCACCAATATATTTTTATCCCGGCGCCCCAGCTGGTGGGTTTGTAGAAATGAACGGTAAAGCTCGTTGAAGGCGTCACCGTGATCGTAGACGTGGCGGTCTTCCCCTGGTCGACGGTCGTAGCTGTGATCACCGCTGTCCCGGCCGCTACACCCGTAACAAGACCAGCCGCACTCACCGTGGCGATACCCGTATTGGAAGAGGTCCAGTTGACAGCCTGGTTCGTGGCATTCGCCGGCGCCACGGTAGCCGTCAGCTGCGAGGTCATACCCACATGCACAGACGCCGAAGTGGGACTGACCGTAACACCCGTGACGGGCACAGTAGGTACATTTGCATTCGTCAGCACCCTGTATTGATACGCGCTAAGCGAAAGCGCAGTACTCAAGGTCACCGTCGCACCGGAATAAGCGTCTTTCCAATTGGTATTCTGCAAGGCCGCCGGCAGGGAATAATTGACGGTCGCATTCCGCAAGTTGGAGAACACCACCACCTGCTCCGTACCCGACGTCTTTGTAAAAGCGCAAACATCATTATTTGTATAGGACACCAGCGCGCCCCGGCGGATGGCATTGCTGCTGTTGCGGAAAGCGATGACCCTGGTATATTCCGCCGTCACATCCGGGTTAAGACTCCAGTCGATGACAGTAGACGTAAAAGGGAAGGTAATGGCTGTGGGAAAAGCCACTTCCTGTCCATTATAAACAAAGGGTACCCCCTTCATGTATGCAACTACCACAAAGGCGGCCATGGAGCCCGGCTTGCCCCCAAAGAGCGTCACAGGCGCGCCGTCGGAGCCATCCACATCGTGATTGGTGAGGTACCGGACGATCTGCTGGTTACCCGTGCTGCCCGCATATTCCACCGTGTTGGAATTGTCAATGGCCGTGACGGAGCCGCCGGTGAAAATAGGTCGGAGGCTACTACCATAGAACTGCATCCCAAAATTGTAATCAAAGCCGGCGCCATAATTGGCAGAACGGGTACCCTCCGCCATCAGCAGCAACCGATGAGTATTAATACTCCGTAAAGATGTAGTAGCCTGCTGCCAGAAATCAATAGGCGGGTTGTCGGCAAAGTCACAACGGAACCCGTCCACATTAGCCGTAAACACCCAGGACCGCATGGCGCTGATCATCGCCGTACGCATAGCCTGGCTGTTAAAATTCAGAGCGGCGACATCCATGTACCCATTGAGGTTCTGTATATTCCCATTGCCGTCCCGTATATACCAGTCCGGGTGTTGCGTGATCCAGGGATGGTCCCAGGAAGTTTGATTCACCACCCAGTCCAGGATTACAGCCATTCCACGACTATGAGCGCCATCCACAAGGTTACGGAGGTCGGTAAGCGAACCATATTCGCTACCCACGGATTGGAAATCTTTGATACAATAGGGTGAATTAAAAGCATTCAGCGTTCCGACAGGATAGACAGGCATCAAATAGATGACGTTGACTCCCAGCGCTTTTATCTGATCCAATCGCGCCGTTACTCCCGGCAGATTGCGGGTGGAGCTGAAAGCCCGGATATTCACCTGGTACATGGTGACATCCCTGACATCTGGAACACTGCCAAAAGGAGTACCATACTGAGACGGGTCCTGTGCAAAAATGCACAGGGTAAATAACAGGACAGAACAAAATAATGCGTAGAGCTTTTTCATATGAGCAAGTTTAGGTCCCAAAGAAATAGCTGTCATCCAACAGGACCAATTTATACAGACGGGATATAGAAAATAGTAGCCTGTCCGGGGAATCGCCGGCTGACAGGTGATTGATCTTCATCCGGCTATATACGCATGAAAATATTTTCAATATAGATGCCATTCAATTATCTTTCCGCAAAAACGCCGAAGGGCGCAGCTTATGAAGTGGGTAATTTCCAGTTGGATCCTATTGATTGCTTGTACAGTGAGAGGGCAGGCCCGTACAGATAGCCTGCTGGCGGCGCTTACGAATGCCATCGAAAAAGCGCCCGCTCATGATGCCGAAAAATTAAAGACGATCCAACGACTGCAAACCCAACTCCATACCGACACAACCCATGATCCGGAGACGCTGTTCCGGCTCTATAAAGACCTCTACGACGAATACCGTATCTTCCATTATGACTCCGCCTATAGCTATGCGGAGAAGATGCAGGACATCGCCCTCCGCACCGGCCGCCGGCAGCTGATCACAGAAGCCCGGCTCAACCTGTGTTTTATCCTGCTCTCCTCAGGTCTTTTCCGTGAAACCTATGACTCGCTGCGCATCACCGCCATCAAAGAGGAGCCGGACTCCCTGAAAGCGGTCTACTACACGCTGATGGGCCGCTATTATTACGACCTTGCTAACTATGATTATGACGGCGCCTATCACTCGCAGCTCTACGATATTAAAGGCAACGGTTATATGGACTCGGCGCTGGCTTTTTACCCTCCCTCCTCCTTTGAATACATCTATTACAGCGGGCTGCGGGACTTCAAAAGCAATCGTACGGACCAGGCCGCCGTCTTCTTTGAAAAACTATTGAATAGCCACCGCCTGACCGACCACCAGCTGGCGCTAACCACATCCACCCTCAGCGGTATCTACCAGCAAAAAGGACAGACAGGAAAAGCCATCGACCTGATGATCCAGGCAGCCCTGGCCGATATCCGCAGCTCGACAAAAGAAACATTTGCTATCTTCAATCTGGCCGACCTATTATATAAAAATGGAGATGTCCGTCATGCCTCCCTCTTTATCGAGTCGGCCATCGCCAATGCGGAATTCTATGGCGCCAGACAACGAAAGGTCCAGGTTAGCAGCATCCTCTCTCTTATAGAAGGCGAAAAGATCAATGCCGTCGAGTCCGAACGCAGATTGCTCATCCGCTATTCCGTCGTGGTCACCCTCCTGCTGCTGGTCCTCGTCGCCCTCATCGTCATCATCCGCCGACAAGTCCGGCAGTTGAAAAAGGCCCAGCAAATGATCACCGAAGCGCACGAAGTCCAGCGACAGATCAATGAAAAGCTGGAGGAAGCCAACAAGATCAAGGAAGAGTATATCGGCTATTTCTTTAGCCTTGACTCCGAATTCTTTGTAAAGCTGGAACGTTTAAAAAGGACCCTGGACCAAAAAATAGCTGAACGGAAGTGGGAGGACGTACGGTTCATCGTAGGCAATATCCAGTTGAAAAAGGAAAAAGAAGAGCTGTTAAAAAGCTTTGACACCGTCTTTCTGCGGATCTTCCCCGATTTCGTGGACAAGTTTAACTCCCTTTTTAAGGACGATGACCGTATCCATCTAAAAGAAAACGAGCTACTGAATATCGATCTCCGGATCTTTGCCCTCATCCGCATGGGTATTACGGACAACGACAAGATCGCCCAGATCCTCGGCTACTCCGTCAATACCATCTATACCTACAAAACCCGGATCAAAAACAGGTCCATCGTCCCCAACGACGAGTTCGAAGCCCGGATCAAAAGTATTTAAAGGCTCTCACCCCATCTATATTAAATAAATTCACATATATTCACAACAAACACATAATCATATATATAACTCTCTAAAATTCCAGAAGGAGAGCTATATTTTCCATATTCCATCTGTATAAATTGTTCCTTGCCCCCAGCCTGGGTTTCTTTGGGATATCATTCTTGTTATATGAAATCCTTCAGTCCCCTATTGTCCCTTATTTTCTTTTTCCCATTCTTATTGCGGGCAGGCGATGGCGTCACGATGCCCGGCGCAGTCAGTACGGTCCGGGTTCAAGGTCCGGACATGGATATCCGTACCGAAAACGCCTATGTCCGTATCACGGCGTATAGCTCATCCATTATCCGGGTACGCATGTCCCCCACCCCCCTGGAAGCAGACAAGTCCTATGCCGTCACCGGAACCCCGGCCGTCGCCAGCCTCAACTGGGAACAGACCCCTGAGATGATCCGTCTCCACACCGACTCTCTGGAACTTGTCATCCGAAAATCCCCCTTCTCCCTTTCCTTTCTGACCAGGAATGGAAAGGTGATCAACGAAGATGAAAAAGGACTGGGTACCTCCTGGCAAGGTCAGCAGGTAACGACTTATAAAAAGCTGCAGGAAAGTGAACGCTTTATTGGTCTGGGAGAAAAGACGGGTAACCTGGACCGGGCCGGCAACGCTTATACCAATTGGAACTCGGATGTCTACGGCTATTCGGTATCCCAGGACCCATTGTATTCCTCCATCCCCTTCTATATCGGCCTGCACCACGATCTCTGTTATGGCATCTTCCTGGACAACAGCTATCGCACCGAGTTCAACTTTGGCGCCAGCAACAACCGTTTCTCCTCTTTCTGCGCTTATGGCGGTGAAATGAATTATTACTTTATCCATCATACGAACGTGGCAGGTATCATCAGCAGCTATACATCCCTTACAGGCCGTATGCCCCTGCCGCCCCTTTGGAGTCTGGGTTATCAGCAAAACCGCTATTCATACTATCCGGATACCGAAGTGCTTCGCATCGCCCGGACCCTCCGGGAAAAGCGGGTGCCCGCCGACGGTATTACCCTGGATATCCATTATATGGACCATTACAAATTATTCACCTGGGACCAGCAGCGTTTCCCTCACCCTGCCGCGATGACAAGCCAGCTAAAACAAATGGGGTTTACCACCACTGTCATCGTAGACCCCGGTATCAAAGTAGAAAAAGGCTATGAAGCGTACGACAGCGGGGTAAAGGAAGATGTCTTCTTAAAATACCCGGATGGAGAGTATTACACCGGCCAGGTATGGCCGGGCTGGTGTCACTTTCCCGATTTCACCAGCGAAAAAGGCCGGGCCTGGTGGCGGAAAGAAGTGCGTCATTTTACGGATGCGGGCGTATCAGGCATCTGGAATGATATGAACGAGATCTCCACCTGGGGACAGAAAATGCCCGACAATGTCATCTTCGACTTCGACGGGATACGAACCACTCATCTACAGGGGCATAATGTCTTTGGACTGGAGATGGCCCGCAGCAGCTATGAAGGTTTCCGGGCGGCCTCCGGCAAACGCCCCTTTATCCTTTCCCGCAGCGGTTACGCTGGGCTGCAACGCTATTCCGCTATCTGGACAGGTGACAATCGCGCCGAGGACGATCATATGCTGGCCGGCGTACGGCTACTCACCAGTCTGGGGCTCAGCGGCATCCCCTTTACGGGTATGGATATCGGGGGCTTCACCGGCAACCCCTCCCAAAACCTTTACACCCGCTGGATCGAACTGGGAGCATTTATCCCCTACTTCAGAAATCATACAGGCAATAATTCCAAAGCCGCAGAACCCTGGACATTTGGAGAGGGTATCCTCGATATCGCCCGCCGCTATATCAGTCTGCGCTATACGTTGTTACCGTACATCTACTCGAATTTCAGGGAAGCCGCCATGGATGGTATGCCTGTGATGAGAAGCCTGGCCATCGACTACACCCGTGACCAGCATATCTATGATCCACGTTACCAAAATGAATTCCTTCTGGGATCTTCCATCCTGGTGATGCCGCAGGAAGGTAACGCCGCCTTTGCCAAAGTCTATCTGCCCGAAGGAGAGTGGTACGATGCTTACACGGACGCAAAAACCACCGGCGGCCAGGAAAAGGTCCTGGAGCTCAGTCCCGATCATCTCCCCGTATTTATCCGTGGTGGCAGTATCATCCCCCGTCAATCCGTGATACAGAACACCACCGAAACCCCTTCCGACACATTGGACCTGCATATCTACCAGGGCAGCCGTCCGGACAGCCTCGTGTATTATGAGGATGACGGAGAAACCTATGCGTACGAGAAAGGAGACTATTATCAACGTAGCCTCCATTTCGACCCGGCACGGCGGCTGATAACCCTGGATAAGCCGGAAGGACAGCGCCACAGCCGGCACCATTATCTCCGTCTGGTGCTGCATGGGTTCGACACCGGCAAGCCGGCGCTAAAGGAACAATATATTTCTTTCCTGCCAGACGACCCCATGACATCCGTCCCTGTCAAAACAGCAGTGATCGCCAACGATAACAGGTCCATGAGCCTGCAGTATTGATTCATTTTAATCTTGTCATATATGACTCTTACCAAAACTCGACAGCTATTGATCGCTTTGCCCCTTCTGCTATGTATGGCTGCAAAGGCCCAGGAACAGACCATCTCCGTCCAGGGCACGGTCCGCAATGAAAAAGGCCAACCCATCGGGTCTGCATCCATCGCCCTACAGGATGCCCGGGGCGGCACGACCTCAGACGACCAGGGTCGCTTCTCTATCACGGTGCCCCGAAAAACGATACTCGTCATCAGCTACGTCGGCTACGACACCGTACACATACGGGCAGCCACCCCGCTGAACATCCTTCTCCACCCTTCCCTCAGCGCCCTGAACGATGTCATCGTCATCGGCTATGGCAGCGTAAAAAAGAAAGAAGTAACGGGCAGCATTGCTACGGTCACGGCTAAGGATTTTCAACAAGGCAGTATTACAACCCCCGAACAGCTGATCGCCGGAAAAGTGGCAGGTGTATCCATCACCTCCTCCGGCGGTACACCGGGAGGGGCGGTGACCATCCGCATCCGCGGCGGCGCCTCAATCAACGCCAGCAACGATCCCCTCATCGTCATCGACGGACTACCATTGAGCGGGAATAATATCTATGGCGTATCCAATCCATTGAGTATGGTAAATCCCGCCGATATAGAATCCTTTACGGTATTAAAAGATGCGGCCGCGACGGCCATCTATGGTTCCAGGGCTTCCAACGGGGTCATCCTTATCACAACAAAAAAAGGTAAGTCGGGAAGACCCGTCACAAACTTTTCAACACAGGTATCCATCTCCAGGCTGATCAAAGAGGCCGGATTGATGTCCCCCGCTCAATTTCGTCACTACGTCGACAGCCTGGGCAGCGGCACTTTCAAGTCTCTTATGGGCAACGCCGCCACCGATTGGCAGAAAGAGATCTACCAGACGGCGATCAGCACGGATAATAGCCTCAGCCTCACAGGGTCGTTGAAGGATCTCCCCTACCGGGTATCCGTAGGCTATCTTCGGCAGGATGGTATTCTCAGGACGGATAACCTGCAGCGTATGACGGGCGCTATCTCGCTGAGCCCCCGTCTGCTGGATGGGGCCCTGAAAGTAGACATCAATCTGAAAGGCTCTCTCAGCAAAGCCCGCTTTGCCAACCAGGGGGCTATTTCTTCAGCAGTCTATTTCGATCCAACCCAGCCAGTCCATGCCAAGTCGGACTATGGTAATTATTTTGAATGGGCCTCCGTCGATCAGTCTACAGGCGCGGTGACGCTCAATAAACTGGCGCCCAAAAATCCGGTGGCCATGCTGGATCTCTATCACAACCTCAGCGACGTCAGGAGAAGCTTTGGCAACATACAGCTGGATTACAAGCTGCCTTTCCTCTCTGACCTCCATGCCAACCTCAATCTGGGCTATGATGTCGCCCGCGGTTATGGCACCATCAAGGTGCCGGCCTACGCAGCTCAGAACTTCCTGGACACAGGACAGAATAATCAATACAGGAATAAGATCGGTAATACAGCGGCGGAATTCTATCTCAGCTATGACAAGAATATTAAGACAATAAAAAGTCATATCACAGCCACGGCCGGCTATGGCTATTACCGTAACATATCATGGAATTATCTCTATCCCTTTATCAATGCGAAGAACGACACGGCGTTGGGTACCCGGCAAAATCACCCTTTCGATAAGATCCAGACGGTCCTGCTGTCCTGGTATGGACGGCTGGTATACTCCTTTGACGATCGTTATTACCTGACAGGCACCATCCGCACAGACGGGTCTTCCCGTTTCAACCCCGATGTGCGCTGGGGTATATTCCCTTCGGCGGCTTTCACCTGGCGGGTCAGCCAGGAAAACTTCCTGAAGAACAACCGTACGCTTTCCGACCTGAAGCTACGTTTGAGCTATGGCATTACAGGCAACCAGGACGGCATCAGCGCATATCCTTACCAGGCGGTCTATGGCCTCAGTGACAACAGCTCCCGGGTGCAGTTCGGCGACAGCCTCTATAATATGGCTTCTCCTGCCGCCTACGACCGAGATATCAAATGGGAACAGACTACCACTTACAATGCAGGCTTAGACTATGGCTTCCTCCAAAACAGGGTCAGCGGCAGCGTGGACTTCTATTATAAAAAGACAAAGAACCTGCTGAATATCGTCCCTATTCCCACGGGGTCCAACTTTAGCAGCACCCTTCTCACCAATGTGGGAAATGTAGAAAATAAAGGAGTGGAATTTCAGCTCAGCGCCAATCTGGTAAAAAAGAAAGGCTTTAGCTGGGACGCCGGTTTTAATGTGGCCTGGCTGCATACAAAGATCACAAACCTTACGGCGGTAAAGGACCCTACGTATGCCGGGACGCTTTACGCCAACAACGTTCAGATCAATACGGTGGGGTATGATCTGGGTTCCTTCTACGTCTACCACCAGGTATATGACAAGACAGGCAAACCCATCGAAGGCGTATACCAGGATGTAAACAAGGACGGCGTTATCAACACAGCTGACCTTTATCATTATAAATCGCCCTTCCCAAAAGTGATCATGGGTTTTTCCACCCAACTCGTCTGGCAACGATGGACGCTGAGCACAGTGTTGCGGGCCAACCTGGGCAATTATATGTATAACAATGTCGCTACCGGGGCCGTCCGATCAAATATTTTCAATTCATTGGGCTATCTGGCCAATACTTTTAGCGATGTGCTGCATACGGGCTTTAATTATAGCCAACCCCAATCCGATTATTATGTGCAGAACGCGTCCTTCCTGAAGATGGACAACCTGGGCCTCAGCTATAACGTGGGACGGATATTTCACGAGCGCGCACAGCTGCACGTCAATGCCAACTGCCAGAACGTGTTCACGATAACGAAGTATACAGGCATCGATCCGGAGATATATGGCGGCTATGACAATGCCCTTTACCCGAGGCCGAGGATCTATGTCCTGGGATTAAATCTACAATTCTAACTGTTTAACTCTTTCCATATGCGAACTAATTTCTTATATCTGTTGTGTATCACCGGTCTTTTTAGCTCCTGTAATAAAGACCTGAACCAGCAGCCCTTGCTTTCCAATACTTCCGCGACACAATACAGTACGCCGCGCGGTTACAAACAGGTGCTCGCAAAAGTATACGGCAGCTATAGCCTCACCAGCAGCGCAGGCACCGGTGCATCGGACGTAAATGTCGCGGGCATCTCGGATCCCGCCACCACGGATTTCCTGCGGGCCTTCTGGAATGCGCAGGAGCTGACCACTGACGAGGATGTATGCGCCTGGAATGACGGTGCGCTCCAACCCTTCCATAATTTTAACTGGACAGCCTCCAATGTTTATCTTACAGCCTTGTACACTCGTAGTCTGTTCCAGATCACCGTCTGTAATGAATTCATCCGCAACGCTACGGATGAAGCCATCAAAAGCCACGGGTTCGCCGGCAAGGATGCCGAAGACATCAAACGCTACAGGGCAGAGGCGCGCTTCCTCCGGGCCTTTCAATATTGGGTGCTGATGGATCTCTTTGGCAACCCTCCTTTTATTACGGAGAAAGACCCCATCGGGAAGTATATCCCCAGACAGATCAAAAGGGCTGATCTTTTCGCCTATGTGGAATCCGAACTAAAAGCCATTGACCCCGACCTGGCAGCCCCCCGTCAGAATGAATACGGACGGGTAGACCAGGGCGCCGCCTGGGCCCTGCTGGCCCGTCTCTACCTCAATGCGGAGATCTATCTTGGAACGGGTCAGAAGAAATATTCGGAAGCCATCCAATATGCTTCCAAAGTCCTCACCGCCGGCTACACGCTGATGCAGCCATATAAGAACCTCTTTCTCGCCGACAACGATAAGAATAACCCGGAGGTGATCTTGCCCATCGCCTACGACGCCACCAACAGCCAGAATTTCGGTGGCACCACTTTTCTTATCTGCAGCGCTCACGGTACAGACCCTACAGACAATAGGAATTTTGGTATCCCCGGCGGTGGATGGCAGGGCAACCGCAGCACCAAACCTCTACCCCTACGGTTTGGGGATTACAGCGGCGGGGGAGACAAGCGGGCGCTCTTCGGCGCCGGCACGCTGGAAGTGGCCGATGTGCTTACTTTTGGCGATGGCGTCAGCGTTCACAAGTTCAGCAACCTTCGCAGCGACGGCACCATGCCCCCATCCCCCAACGGCGTTCTATGCAGCACGGACTTCCCGCTGTTCCGGCTGGCCGAGATGTACCTCGTATATGCCGAAGCCGTTCTCCGGGGTGGCAGCGGCGGCGACCAGGCTACCGCCCTGTCGTATATCAACCAGCTGCGTGAAAGAGGATATGAGAACAATAGCAACGATCTCACCAGCCTTAGCCTCCAGGATGTGCTGAATGAAAGACAAAGAGAGCTTTACTGGGAAGGGTTCCGGCGCACCGACCTTATCCGTTATGGACAGTTCACCGGCAGCGCCTATCTCTGGCCCTGGAAAGGCGGTGTTGCAGGAGGCACAGGCGTGGACGGGCATTTCTCGATCTTCCCCATCCCTTCCACGGACATTATTGCAAACCCCAATCTTATTCAAAACCCAGGCTACTGATCAGCCTTAAAAAATATTATTATGCGATCTACCATCATCCTCTTTCTCATCCTCCTGCTGGCCGCCTGTAAAAAAGATGGCGCGCAATTGCAGCTGCAACAAGGCGCTTTTCCCACGGGCGCCCTTTCCGCAAATACCGGCAACGTCTCGCTCTCGGCCGCCAATATCAATGATACCGCGATCGTTTTCAAATGGCCGGAGGTCACTTATGGCGTATCCGTACCGGTGAGCTATACACTCCAACTGGACAAGGTAACCGATACTGCAGGCGCCGCCGGCTGGGTCAATGCGAAAAGCTTTTTATCCTCTGCCGTCACCCGGGCGCTGGCAGGTACCGATCTGAATAATTTCGCCACCAGCGCCGGATTCACACCCGGCGTATCCAGTCCCATCGCTGTCCGTGTCGTCAGTAATGTCGTCCAGCAGAATGGCTCCGGCTCTACCGTCCCCCCCATTTACTCCAACACGATCGTCATCAACCTTACCCCGCCCCCCTTCCCTCCTTTTCTCTATGTTCCGGGCGCCTACCAGGGATGGGACCCGGGCGCTGCCCCTAAGCTTATGCAGCTTGTCGGAAAGGCAGGTCTTTATGAAGGATATGCATACATCACAGGCCAATACTTCAAATACACCGATGCCCCGGACTGGAGCCATACCAACTATGGCGACGGCGGCAATGGTACTTTCAGTACGGATGGACTGGCAGCAGGCCTCTCCGTGCCCAATGACGGCTACTATGAGCTGACGGCGAACCTCCTTACCAACAAATGGACAGCCACGGCCACTACCTGGGGGATTATCGGAGATGCCACGCCCGGCGGATGGAGCAACGACACGCAAATGACATATGATCCTGCCACCCAAACATGGAAGGTCACCGCTCACATGATAAAGACAGGCAGCTTTAAGTTTCGCGCCAATAATGCCTGGGCCATCGACTTCGGCACCGACAACAGCGGCAAGCTGGTATACGCGGACAATCCCTTCTTTGGCTATACCCCGGGGTTAAACAACCTCTCCGTACCTGAAGACGGCGATTACACAATCATCCTGGATCTGCACGAGTCGGGGAATTACACCTATCAGTTGAACAAGAATTAAAAGATGATGAAAATGAATTGGATACTTTTCTGCGCCCTATGGCTGCTTGCTTGTCAAAAGTCAGCCGAAAAAGTTTCTGTTACCCCCCCGTTGGACACGCTGCCGGCCCAATACGGGACGCCTTACACGGAGACGCCCACCGCACAGGATGCCGTCATCTACCAGGTGAATATGCGCGCCTTCAGCCCACAGGCGGGTTTCAAAGGAGTACAGGACAGGCTGGACTCCATCCGCAACTTAGGCGTCAATGTGCTTTACCTGATGCCTGTCTATCCCGTGGGTGTAACAAAGTCCGTAAACTCACCCTACTGTGTAAAGGACTATGCCGCCGTCAATACGGAATTCGGGACATTATCCGACCTGCGTTCCCTGATCGATCAGGCCCATGCAAGACACATGGCCGTACTGTTCGATTGGGTCGCTGACCACACCTCCTGGGACAATGTCTGGATCACCCAACATCCCGACTGGTATCTCAGGGACGGCAGCGGCAATATCATCTCTCCTCCCAACACGGGCTGGAATGACGTGGCAGCCTTGAACTTCACCAACACGGATATGCGTAAAGCTATGATCCGCGCCATGCAATTCTGGGTATATACAGCTAATATCGACGGCTACCGCTGTGATGCCGCCGACTTTATCCCCGCCGACTTCTGGAAGACAGCCCTGGACAGCCTGAAGAACATCCCCGGACATAAGGTACTGCTCTTTGCGGAAGGTACCCGCAAAGACCACTTTACGGCAGGCTTTCAGCTGGAATACGCCATGGGGTTCTACTATACCCTCCGCGACCAGGTCTTCAAAGCAGGCAGATCGGTGAAATTGATAGACAGTCTGAATATAGTGGAATACACCAACGCAACGGCCGGAGCACAAGTGGTAAGATATATCTCCAATCATGACGTGGATAATGCGGATGGTACGCCGCTGGACCTCTTTGGCGGCAAAACGGGCTCCATGGCCGCCTTTGTCGTAGCCGCCTATATGAAAGGCACACCCATGATCTACAATGGACAGGAAGTAGGGTGCCCGGTAAAGCTCAATTATTTCAATAACAGCACCACCATCGACTGGACCATCAACCCGGATATGCGGATGGAATATAAAAAGCTCCTCGCCTTCCGTAACAACAGCGCCGCGATCCGTAGCGGTACGCTTCAATCGTACGACAGCGATGACATATGCGCCTT
The DNA here is from genome assembly GCA_017307755.1 of Chitinophagaceae bacterium. Taxonomy (GTDB): domain Bacteria; phylum Bacteroidota; class Bacteroidia; order Chitinophagales; family Chitinophagaceae; genus Puia. The sequence continues at coordinate 473,647 of JAFKGQ010000007.1, forward strand.
TACAAAAACTTCCGGTACTAATACCGTACTGGTGCTGGTAAACCTTCGTAACACGGCTATCGACTATGCCCTGCCCTCAGCCCTGACGAATACGGACTGGACAGATGTCTTTGATGGAACGGCACAGCACGCGGGCAGTATCATCAGCCTGCCGGCCTATGGCTATAAAATATGGCAACGTCCCTGATCATTCGCTGCGGAGACTGGTAGCCGGATTGGCAACCCCTGCCTTGATGGACTCATAGCTCACCGTGACCCAGGCAATGATGAGGGCTGCCAGGGGCGCCAGCAGAAAGATGACCCAGTTCACCCGGACATGATAGGCAAAGCTCTCTAACCAACTGTTCACCGCCCACCATGACAACGGAATGGCGATCACCGTGGCGATAAGTATCAGACGGGTAAAGTCTTTCGACAACAGACGCAAGATGCTGAAGAGCGAAGCGCCCAGTACTTTTCGTACTCCGATCTCCTTGGTCTTTTGCTCGGCCATATACGCGGACAGGCCGTAAAGACCAAGACAGGAGATAAAGATGGCCAGGCCCGCAAATAAATTAAAGATACCACCCATCTGCTGTTCACCCTTGTACTGATTAGCCAATTCCTGGTCCAGGAAGCCGTAAGAAAAAGGATAGGCGGGATTCAGATCACGGCTGATCTTACCCAATGCGCTGATCGTCGCCTCAGTAGCGCCCGGTTTCGCCTTTATCACCACCGTACCGCCCCAATGATTCAAACGGAGGACCAGCGGCTCGATGGCCGTCTGCATCGGTTTGAAATGAAAATCCGCTACTACCCCGATGATCGTCCCCTTTACATCCTGGAAGGAGATCTGCTGTCCGACGGCGTTTTCCGGTGTCATACCCATGATATGGGCCGCCTTCTCGTTGATGACATAATTATTGGTATCTGCTTTAAACGCTGTTGAAAAAACCCTGCCGCTCAAAAGCTTTGTCTGGAAAACATCAAAGAAATTCTCGGAGACATCCATTTGCGGGACGACGACCTGTGACTTTGGGTCCTTACCCGGCCAGTTGATATTGATAGTTCCGCTTTCCAGGTCGGTAGGCAGATCGGACACCACCGCCCACCGGCTGGTGAACGGGTCCCGTTGCAATTCATCCCGCAATGCCTTTTGTTTGCGCCAGATATCTCCCGTCATCGGCATATACAGGAGATTTTCCCTGTCAAATCCCAAGTTCTTGTGCTTGATATAGGTCAGCTGGTTATAAATCACCACTGTGCCCACCAGGAGTACGATGGAGACAACAAACTGCATCACCACCAGTCCATTCCTGAACAAACGATTTCCTCCAAGTGTTCGCAAATTCCCTTTCAACACCTTCACGGGTTGAAAACCGGAAAGGAATAATGCCGGGTAGCTGCCGGAAAAAAGCCCCGTAATGATGGCGATACCCAAAAGTCCCAACCAGATCTTTCCATCCCAGATCCGCATGACCAGCGTCTTGCCCGCCAGATGATTGAACAGGGGCAATAGCAGGTACACGAGTCCGATAGCCGCCAGCAGGGAAAAGAAAGAGATAAGCATCGATTCCCCCAGGAACTGCCAGACCAATTGCCCTCTCATGGCGCCCACCACCTTGCGAAGACCTACTTCCTTTGCCCTTCTGGCTGAGCGGGCCGTAGCCAGGTTCATAAAGTTGATACAAGCCACCGCTAGGATAAAGATGGCCACGACAAAAAAGATGCTGACATATTGCGCATTGCCATGCATGGGCAGGTCAACCTGCAGACCTGAAGAATAGAGATGTATGTCTGGCAATGGCTGCAGCTGGAAATTTGCCTTTACATCCTTATCGTGTTTTTTATATATCTCATCCATCTGATGCTGCAGCCGTGCAAGCGCCGCGGGAGTGGCATCAAAATGTTTGTCCAGCACCAGATAGCTGTAATAGTTGAAGTTGTCCCATGTACGCGTTATCAGGTCGCGTTCGGTATGGGCGATAGCCGACAAAGGCAAAATAACATCAAATTGCAAATGTGTATTGGAGGGGATATTTGCCAGCACCCCCGTCACGACTACGTTGCTGCCATTGTCCTTCCGAAGGGTCTTGCCCAGGGGGTCGTCCTGTCCAAAATACTTCTTTGCCGCCTCTTCCGTCAGCAGCACGCCATCCGGCCGCATCAATGCCGTCCGGGCATCCCCCCTCACCAGGGGGAAAGAAAACACCTGTAAAAAAGTGGAGTCGGCATAGAACACCCGTTTCTCTTCAAATTTCCGGACACCAAACTCAAAAAGCGCCGTTATCTTATGGCTGATCCTCAGCGTATTTTTGATCACAGGCAGCTCCGACTGCAAACCGCCGGGCATACCTGCAGGGTTCACAGCCGCCCGGAAATCCCCCGCGTTACAGGTGATACGGTAAGTCTGTCTTGCATCTGTATGCCACCTGTCATAGCTCAGCTCATTCTGCACCCACAGCAGGATCAGGATACTGGAGGCCATGCCGATGGCAAGCCCGGCAATATTGATAAAGGAGTAAGCCTTGTGCCGCAGAAGGCTGCGTAAGGCGATCTTCAGATAATTTTTAAACATGGGATGAAATTATTCACTTCCTGAGACGACGATAGATGCTATTTTGTTACATATTACGATTAAAGAAGTCTGGCCGCCGGCCCTACTCCGCCCTGAGACTTTTCGCCGGATTGACCACCCCCGCCTTGATCGACTCATAGCTCACCGTCACCCAGGCGATCAGCAGGGCAGCCAGGGGCGCCAGCGCAAAGATCACCCAGCTCACCCGGATATGATAGGCAAAGCTCTGTAGCCAGCTGTCCACCGCCCACCAGGACAAGGGAATGGCGATCACCGCGGCAATAAGTATCAGACGGGTAAAGTCTGTCGACAACAGCCGTAAGATATTAAAAAGCGAGGCGCCCAGCACCTTCCGCACTCCGATCTCTTTGGTCCTTTGCTCCGCCATATACGCGGACAAACCATATAACCCCAGACAGGAGATAAAAATGGCAAGGACGGCAAACAGGTTGAAGATGCTGCCCATCTGCTGCTCGCCTTTGTACTGGTTAGCCAGCTCCTGGTCAAGAAAGCTAAAGGAAAAAGGATACGCAGGGTTCAGCTCCCGGCTAATCTTACCCAATGCGCTGATCGTCGCCTCCGTAGCGCCTGGTTTTGCCCGCACCACCACTGTGCCGCCCCATTTGTTCAGCTGGATGACCAGGGGTTCGATGGCTTGCTGGATAGGCTTGAAATTGAAGTCCTGCACCACCCCGATGACAGTGCCTTTTCTTTGCTGAAAGGATATTTGCTGCCCCACCGCACCCGCAGGTGTCATCCCCATGATACGAACAGCCTTTTCATTGAGAATATAGTTATTGCTGTCGGCTTTGAATAAGGGAGAAAAAGCCCGCCCGCTCAACAGCCGCATATGGAATACATCAAAGAAATCCTCGCTGACGTCCATGGAAGGGAAGACTATCTGGAATTTAGGGTCCTTACCCGGCCAGTCGATATTTACCGTACCGCTGGTAAGATTGGCAGGTATTTCGGAAATAACGGTAAAATGACTGGTCAGCGGATTGCGTGCTAATTCATCACGCAGGGTTTGTCGTTTGTCCCACATGGCTCCCCTCATCTCCATATACAGCAGGTGCTCTTTTTCATACCCAAGGTTCCTGCTCTTAATATATTGCAGCTGATTAAATATGACTACTGTACCTACCAGCAACACAATGGACACCATAAATTGCATCACCACCAGCCCGTCCCTGAACAGCCGGTTGCCACCCGGGGTCCGCAGATTACCCTTCAATACTTTTACGGGCTGAAAACCCGAGAGGAACAAGGCCGGATAGCTGCCGGAGATCAGCCCGGTGACAACGGCAATGCCCAGCAGGCTCAACAGGAGCCTGCCATCCCACAAATGAATGCTGAGCTGTTTGCCCGCCAGCGTATTAAAGAGAGGCAGCGTCATCCACACCAGCAACAACGCCACCACCAGGGCAAAAAAGGAAATAAGTATCGATTCTCCCAGGAACTGCCCGATCAGTTGCCGTCTCACAGCGCCGACGACCTTACGTAACCCGACCTCTCTGGCTCTCCGGGCTGACCGGGCCGTCGCAAGATTCATAAAATTGATACAGGCCACGATCATGATAAAAATGGCTACCACAAAAAAAATGTTCACATACAGGATATTCCCATTGCCCGCCAGGTCCGCCTGCAAATGGGAGCGCAGGTGAATGTCCGTCAAAGGCTGGAGACGCCATTTTAGTTTCAGGTTCGTTTCATGCTTTTTGTAGATCTCATCCAGTTGATGATTCAATACCGCCAGGGCAGCAGGAGTAGCGTCAAAGTGATCGTCCAGCTGTACATAATCATAGAAACTAAAATTGTCCCAAAGGTTGTGAGATAACCAGCCGGCCTCGGCGGAAGTGGGAAGGATAAAGTCGAATTGCAGATGGGAGTTGGCAGGAATATTGGCCAGGACGCCGGTGACAACCACATTGCTGTTGTTGCTTTTTCTTAGGACCTTTCCTATCGGGTCTTCTTTTCCGAAATATTTTTTCGCCATCTCCTCCGTGATCAGGATGCCATCAGGACGCCGCAGGGCCGTCCGTACATCCCCTTTCACCAGGGGAAAGGAGAATATATCCAGGAAAGTGCTATCGGCATAGAATATCCGCGTTTCCTCGAACTTGTGCTCACCGGCTTCGAAGAGGGCCGTGCGGGGGCCATCCAGTCTGACCGTGTTTTTTATGACAGGTATCTCCGACTGGAACCCACCCGTCGCGCCCGGAGGACTGACCGCTGCGTCAAAATCGCCGGCGCTGCTGGTTAAACGATATATCTGTCCCGCATGCTCATGCCATCTGTCATAGCTCAGCTCATGCTGCACCCACAGCAGGATCAGGATACCGGAGGCCATGCCGATGGCAAGACCCGCGATATTGATAAAGGAATAGGCCTTGTGTCGCTGGAGACTGCGCAGGGCGATCTTCAGATAGTTCTTTAGCATACCTTGACGGAACCAAGAAAATGCCAAACTTCCAAACAACTATTAACCAAATAATTAACCCGGATTATCCGAATAAAAGTGTCCGGTTTTGCACCACCGGTGTCCGAAGATCACCAACTGTATAGCGCCGACGGTCCGTCATTTATTCCAAACAGCAGTCTGTTCGTCCCCAGTTCCTGTACATTTCGAACATCCCCGCGCAGATGAAGACCACTGGCCGGCTGAGGAACATACCTGAACCCGCCCTGCCCATCATTCAACAACAACGTCCCATGCCCTGCCCTATAGCGTCCAAATCGTATCCGCGTCCATGCGTTCCCTCCTGCGAGTATCAGGTCCTTGTGTCCGTCCCCATTGACATCAACGGCCGCGATGGCATACACAGGACCATACTGCGCCTCCTGCGGCAGTTGACGGAGGACAAATCCGGAATCACCCTTATTCTTCAGCCATACAGTGCTGAGCAGGTCCGCCGCCAAAGGCCCGGCGCCCTTCAATTGTTCCGCATCAAAAAGATCATGGATAGTAGCATTCGCATAATCATGGTATGCTAAAAATTTCTTCTTCAATCCCGGCAGTTGTGTAGTAAGATCATCCCGTGAGGCGGCGGGGTAAGACTTCCCATCGATGAAATAACAAAAGACGGGGTCGATGCTGCCGTTGTTATCAAAGTCCTTATAGTACAACGTCAGGGGTTCCTGTGCGCTGGCCTGGAACTGGTTGTTCAACCCCTGGTTGCCCAACACGAGATCAACCTGTCCATCCCCATCAAGATCTGCCGCCGCGATCCTGTTCCACCAGCCGGCGGAAGGGAAATGGATGTATTTATCCGAGGCATCCTGCAGCCTGCCTCCTTTGTTGAGATATATCTTCACGGGCATCCACTCCCCAACCATCACCAGGTCGGGCTTGCCGTCCTTATCCAGGTCGATCCACAAAGCGTCGGTCACCATGCCCGTGTGTTCCAGGTCAGGCGCCACCTGTGGCGTGCCATCCGTAAAATGCCCCTTGCCGTCATTGAGCAATATTTTACTACCGGGAGCCAGGGGGTATTTACCCGGCACCACCCTCCCACCGATGAACAGGTCCATATCCCCGTCTCCATCGATATCTGCCGCCTTTACGCAAGCGGCGCTGACATGCCAGGCGGGTACAGCCCCTTCGGACTTTACAAAATGCCCCTTTCCATCATTGATGTATAGCCGCCCTTGTAAGAGCGGATCATTTTCTTCAAATTCATATCCGCCTCCTGCAACAAAAAGATCGGCGTCCCCATCTCCATCCGCATCAAAAAACGTCGCGGCCCCATCTTCCCCCAACGAATCCTTTTCGATAGCAGGCTGCGGCGACAATTGAAGCCGCCCATCAGCCGACTGGAGATACAGATGCCCGGGATGTCCCTTCGACCCGCCTATAAAAACATCCTCCCTCCCATCCTTATTCACATCCGCCGTTGCCATACAAGGTCCGCTGCGGGAAAGATAGTTCAACATCAACGGCTGTCTGTCAAAATCATTATAATCATTCTCTGTATGGACTGGCCCGGCAGCGGCGTGCAGCAACGGAGCAGCGCGCCCTCCCATTTCATATGCCCACTTACCGGAAGCATCTTTCACCCTGATCTGCAATGCCTGATCAGCCTTCACCTGCCGCAACACCTGGTATCTGTCGTCCGGCCAGATGATGAGAATAGAGTCCACCAGGTTATGGTCGCCCAGTCCAAAATTCAGCACCGGGTCAACAGAAGACTGAAAACCCCTGACGGGAAATGCCTCCTGGTAGAACAAGGTATCCTTACAAAAAAGTTTGACTTTGGCGCCGATGCCCGTGCTATTGTGTGGATCTCCCTTCAGGGCGATCTTCAGATAGTGGGCATTACGCAGGGCGCGTGCATTATTCTTATAGATGCCCGCATAGTCGTTGGTATTGTTGATCACCAGGTCCATGGCTCCGTCGTTGTCGAGATCCGCATAGACAGCGCCGGCAGAGACGGTTTTCTGTGTGAGTCCCCAGACGCTGCCTGCCTTGACAAACGCATGCCCGCCCTCATTGCGGAAAAGATAGCTGGTCCCCGGGCTGGGAGGCATCTTGCTGATGGCTTCTTTTACGATGTCCTCCTTATCACCGCCGCCTGCGTGCAAGGCCTGGTCGGCAGAATATTTCAGAAAATCCATATCCGTATAATCCTTTACATAGCCATTCGTCACCAGCAGATCCTTATATCCGTCGTTGTCCATGTCGGTGAAAAGGGCGGCCCAGCTCCAGTCCGTATTTGAAACCCCGGTCAGTTGACCAATCTCGCTAAAGGTCCCGTCCCCATTGTTCTTTTGCAGCATATTGCGGCTGTACTGGTAATAGAACCCCCTGTTAAAAAGCTGCTGGAACTTGGAAAAGTTCTCTGCGCCGCTGTGCATCTTCTGCGTATGGTTGTCTTCCGGCAGCATGTCCAGGGTCATCAGGTCCACGAGTCCGTCATTGTTAAAGTCCGCCGCATCATTACCCATGGAATACAGGGAGGTCTGATCCATACAGTCTCTGAGCCGCTCGGTAAAGATCACCTGTCCGTCACTCCCACGTCCGTTGTTTATGAACAGATAATCGGGCTCGTTAAAATCATTGGAGATATAAATGTCAGGCCATCCGTCGTTGTTCAGATCCGATATGGCCAGCCCCAATCCAAAGGTCAGCACATCCGAGATAATACCCGCCTGTGCAGACACATCCGTAAAGACGGGATGTTTCAGCTGCTCATTCCAGTCATTGCGGTAAAGCTTGCATTCATAGGCGGACTGCCGCTCTTTTCTCCAGCCGGGGTTGTCCACTGCGCCCGTGGCGTATTTATGCAGGGAGTGATTGATGAGGAACATGTCCAGATCGCCGTCCTTGTCATAATCAAAAAAAGCGGCCTGGGTGGAAAAGCCCTGATCCGCCAGTCCATATTCGGCGGCCTTTTCGGTAAAAGTAAGATCCCCGTTATTGATGTAGAGCAGGTTGCTGCGCCGGCTGGGGTCGTTGTCGGCCGAACGGCAGATGTATATGTCCATAAGCCCGTCCCCGTTGATATCTACCATGGTGGCGCCCGTGCACCAGCCTTCCTGGTCAGCGACATGGCTTTTTTCGGTGATATTTTCAAATTTGAAGCCGCCCTTGTTTAGAAAAAGCCGGTTGTGCACCATATTTCCCGTGAACAATATATCCGGCAGGCCATCATTGTTGATGTCCCCGATGGCAACACCCCCGCCGTTGTAGAAATAGATATAGTTAAGGACGTTGAGCGCCTCTCCGTCAAAAAGCGTATTCTGAAAATCGATGCCTGTCCTGTCTTTATCCAATTGGGTAAAAAGGGTTTCCTGGCGGTCGCCGCAGCCGGTGGCCAATAGCGCCAGCGCCAGCAGCAGACCCCTGTGACGGAGGAGTAAATGCATAGATAAAAAATTAAACTCCCACCCCGGCGGGGTGGGAGCTTTAAGGTAGTGTATTTTCTCTAATTCTTATCCCACCAAAGCGGGGTCGTTATTTTGTCAGGTCCTCCCAACAGCTGGATCGCCTTTTTCACCTCATCCCCGTTGTTCTGGATTTCCGAAGTCAGGTAATTGATCCTTCTGATCCACTGCGTAGTAGGATCCGGAAGGTCCGGGTTGTCCGAATTTGCCACGGGATACAATTTGAGGACATGACTTCTTCTATAGTCGGCCCAGGCTTCTTCACCGTCCGGGAATAAAGCCAGCCATTTCTGGGTGGCGATCTGTTCCAGTTGAACGGCGGGTGTAGCGCCAAACAACACCGGTATCGTCGTCATAGGCGGCGAGTTGAGATAGTCGCCCGGTGCGATGGGCGTCTTGATGCTGTTGATATAGTTCTGCACCGCGGTATTATCGGTGATACCCCATTGGGCAAGAGAATTGGTGATACCCGCATTATACAGATCCTTGGCCGTGCCGCCCATGTTCCAGCCCAGCAACGCGCCTTCCGCCCGCAGGAAATAGGCTTCGGCGGTACACATTACATTCTGGGGTGTCGATAAGGACGTTTGAATGCCCAGAGGAACCTTGTTTTTGTCAACTACATTCGTGGATGACCAGCGCTGTCCGACATGCGAATTCATATCATGGTCATTCTGCGGCTTGCCCAATTGATCTACCGTCAGACCATTACGCAAACCCTGGTAATAATTAGTGCCATTGCTGACATCATAGGTCGGCAGGAAATAGACGGGCAGACGGGGGTCCTGATACCCCTTTAACACAGATGCCATCGAAGCGCTCATCCGGAACTCATTCCAGTCGGACATGATGGAAAGCCCGTTGCCATCGCCGCCGGCCGTGGTTCTTTTGATAAGAGCATCGTCCCCGGGGCTCGCCATCATAACGCCGCTGGCAACAGCCGACTCCGCCTCTGTCCTTGCACGGGTGGCATCTACCTTGGATATCCGCAACGCCAGCCGTAAACGAAGGGTACTGGCGAATTTGATCCATAAATCGATCTTCCCGCCATAGATAAGGTCATAGCTGCCGCCGTAAGCCTTCGTATTCGCGGGTAAGCCTTTCAGGGTTGTGATGGAGGAATCCAGTTTTTTAAAGAAGTCGTCATAGATCTTATCCTGCGCATCATACGGGACCGCAGTAGTAGGGACGCCTACTTTAAAATAAGGGATGGGCCCCCAGTAATCGGTCACTTTATGGAAGGCTAACACCCAAACGATGTTGGCGATGGCATACTCCGCGGTTGTCGACGGGTAATTCTTAAAAAGGGTTTGCAGTTGAGGCACCACGTCGGTGTAGACAGGATTGAATGCTGCGCTCACCCAGCCTTGTACGATGCTCAACCGGTCGGAGCCGAAGTAGGTAGCCTCGCAGGCAAAATATTGCGCATACTGGTCCGCAAACAAATTCTGCGCCACCTGGTAATTCGCCTGGTTGATGGTCGCTACGGATTGAGCTCTCGAAAAAAGGAATGGCAGCTCCCCGGGGCCAATGGTCGTGACCTTATTTTTATCCGTATTGATGTCCTTAAAATTCTTCGTACAGGAAGCCAGGAGCACAAAGCCACATAGCAGAAGTACAGCTACGCGCCTGTCAAATATCTTCTTTGTTATTTTCATATACCTGATAATTATTATCATTAGAAAGTAAGTTGAAGGTTCAGACCATAGCTGCGGGTGGACGGCAGGGCAAAATATTCCGTACCCTGGTAGTTGCCGTTACCCAAGCTCATATCCGGATCCATCCACATTGTGCGTTTGCCAAGACCGGGTATATCCATGATGGATTTTCCACGGTACAGCCAAAACAGGTTGCGGGCGATAAAGGACAGTCTGGCCATCCTGATAAAATTAACGTGCAGAGGAAGGTCATATCCAAGAGAGGCTTCTCTCACCCGGAAACTGGTGGCGTTATAGGCAAAGAATTCGGCATTCCCATAACGTTGTCCGGAAGCTTTTGTCCAGAAGGCCTGGGCATTGATGGCTTTTGAGACAGGGGCGCCGCCGGCGTCTACCCCGGCAAGGGTCCACCCGCCCTCACGATATTTGCTGGTAGCCTCCGTGATCCCGCTGAAGGCAAGGTTCATTTCCGTACCCGAGACAAGGGTGCCGCCGATGCGGCCATCGATCAATATCCTCATGGAAAACCCTTTGTATTTGAAGTTATTGGTCAGACCTATCGTCTCCTTGGGATTGAAATTCCCAATGACCTTTGGCAGGCCGCCTGTCTGATAGGTGGTCAGCGGGGTGCCGTCCGAATTCAGCAGATGGTTACCCTTGTCATCCGTCAACCAATAATTGGACTGCAGATCGCCATAGCTCCCCCCCTCGACCACAATGGGTCTGATAGAACGGAGATAACCCGGCTTCCCGTCCCCGGTGAGATAGGCGGTCTTTACGAGATCGCTCAGCTTGACGATCTTGTTACGGTTGAGCGCCAGGTTAAGCGACAGGTCCCAAGAGAAATCCCTATCCTTGATAGGTGTTGCATTTAGCACCAATTCCACACCCTGGTTGCGTATCTTACCCGCATTGATATATTGGGTGGCATAACCCGTTCCCACCGGAAGATCCAGACGCAGCAGCTGGTTGATAGAATTACTATTGTAATACGTCAACGAAACCCCCAGCCTGTCATTGATAAACCTTGCCTCGGCGCCGACCTCCAAGTTCTTTACGATCTCAGGTTTTACGTTGGGGAAAGGCAGCGTGACATCCCGGTATAAAAAGCCATTGCCGGCTCCCTGCGCATAGGCGTATGTCTGGAAGAGCAAACCAAACTGACCGCCATTACCCACCTCGGCATAGTTGGTGCTTAGTTTTAAGAAAGAAATAGCGCTGGGCATCGTAAGCATATCCGATAAGATGGCGGAAGCGCCTACTGAGTAATACTGATAAGAATAAGGAGAAGGCAGCCGCGAATCCCAGTCATTACGCAAGCTGGCGTCTAAAAAGAGCGCGTCCTTTAAAGAGAAGTTCACCTGACCGAAAACAGCATGCGTTTGAACATCCTGTCCCGTAGAAAGGAAGGCGGGGGTCGTGGCAAAATTCAGACTGAACTTGTTTGTTACATTCAACCCGTCGGCCTTGGACTGATCCGTGGTGTATTGGTTATCCTGGTATATGGCGCCTACATGGTAGTTGACTTTCAGGTTCTCGGTGATCTTATTGGTACCGGCAAAGATGACATCAAACCATTTTTGCGTGGTGACGATATTGTCCTTTTGATAGAACCCTCCGGAATTGGGCGCCCAGAGCAGGGTCCCTTGCTGGTATTTTGTTTCTATCGCGTCAAAGGTCCTGTCCAGGTTGGCCCTGCCCGTTACGCTCAGCCAGTCGGTGATCTGGAGCTTGGCGGATATAAAACCCATGACCCTGTTCCTGTTCTGATTCTGTGCCGTATTATTGATCATCCAATAAGGGTTCTGGTAGATCCCGCCATTGGTGGATGGCCAGGGGGCGGCGCCCGGTATATTGAAGTTGTTAAATACCTGGTATTGTTTTGCATCGGAAAGGGGAACATTCCGGGGGATCTGATAAATATCCACCACAGGGGCATTTTCCTCACCCGTGCGGGGTCTGTTCTTGATATCCTCGACAAGATAGGTGATCTTGGCATCCGTGGAAAACCTTTTCCCGAATTGATTGGATTGCCGCAAGGTCACCGTATGACGCATCATACTATTGCGTGGTATGATACCCTGTACATCGTTGTTTGTATAAGAGACGTAGGTAGCCGCTTTTTCCGACCCGCCTGATACGCTGATGGAGTTGTTCAGACTGGAGCCCGTCCTGAAGAAATCCCTGATGTTATTGGGTTGTGCCGAATAGGTACCTTGGTTACCCAGGTAATTAGTAAAGGACTGTCCGGTCATTTTTGCCCCCCAGCTCGTTCCTTTGTTAGCATATGCGGTATCATTGATCCCCTGCCCGTAGGTATTTTGCATTTTGGGCAATGCAAAAGCATTTTCTAAAGTCGCGCCGGAGTTGACGTTGACGCTCACCCTTTCTTTTGATCCTTTCTTGGTTGTGATGACGATCACCCCATTACCCGCCTGGCTGCCGTACAAGGCGGCGGCCGAAGCGCCCCGCAGGACGGTGACCGACTCGATATCGTCCGGGTTAAGGCTGGATGCCCCGTCCGACCCCTGAACAGCGCCGAAGTCATTTCCCGACATGCTGTAGGTGCTGTTGTTGATGGGCACCCCATCGACGACTATAAGCGCATTATTCGATTGCTGGATTGAGCGGTTTCCCCGCAGAACGATCCTCGCGCCGCTGCCGGGACCGCCGGAACCCTGGGTAATAAGCGCATTGGCCACTTTACCCTGCAAAGAGTTCAGTACGTTGTTGGCATCCCTTACACCAGTGAGTTCCGCAGGTTTGACTGTTTGTGTAGCATAGACCAGCGTTTTTTCCTGACGCTGGATACCCAGGGCCGTTACCACCACTTCCCCCAACTGTTTGGTATCCGTGGCCAGGGAGACGCTCAGCTCTCCCGAAGAAGCGCCTGCAGTAATTTCCCTTGTTCTAAAGCCTACAAAAGAAATCACCAGCGTGACAGTACCGTTAGGTGCTTTTATCGAAAATAAACCTTGTGAATTGGTAGAGACGGCATAGTTCGAGCCTTTTACCTTTACCGTGGCGCCCTCCACCGGGCCTTTATTATTTTCATCCGTCACTTTACCCGTGATCGTACGTTCCTGAGAGAATGCTATGCAGCAACATAGCAGCATAGATACAAAGAGCAGCAGCTTTTGATGGATCATAAGCAATTTGATTTTTAGTGGGTCCTAAAAACCTCTGTGCTTATGCTGATGCCCCTGTAATGGCTAATTTATATATATAATTTTTTAAAAAGCATAAATAATTGATTTATATTTTTGTAAGCTGCCCTATCGGTTCCCATTGCGGGTCGGGGTGAAGGACGATCCGGATGGACAGACCATTGCCGCCCCTGTCGCTGTTCCCGGTCAGCGGAATAAGTTCGGGATACATGTCTTTGGGGCCCAGCCTGTACATGCTGCCATTGTATGCATCCAGGGCGATACCCACCACGCCAAGAATATTTCCAAAGACCCATCCGTCCAGCCGGCGGGTGAGCTCCGTTTCAAAAGGCTTATAGCCGGGAAGCTCTATTCTCAAATGATGGTTCTTACCGCGCCGCAGCACGGCAGTCAGAGGGGTCTTACCCAAATAGGCGCTGTCGATATATACGTTTGCAACACGTGGCTCGCAGGTGAGAAATATGCCTTGACGGGAACCATGCATGATGGTGGCGCAGCCGGAGAATAAAAAGATCATTACAGCGGCGGAAAAAAGGCGCATGGTCTTTCGGGGCATTGGATGTCTTCTTTACGGGTGACGGATTGATCCAATATACAGAAAGTTTTTCGCAATTGCAAGACCGGTACTACTCCCCTTCGGCAGAAGCACCCACATTCCTTTCGATCCTTTTGTCCGGGATAAACCACATCACCGCCACCAGCACGTATATCCCAAATGCGATCCAGGAATTGATAAAAGCAAGGACAATGGCCAGGGCATACAGGATAACAGACAGCTTCCCCTTCCAATCCCTGCCCAATGCAACAGCCAGTTCAGAATCCGGTCCCGCCTCCCTGATAAGCAGACGGCATAATATGGTATAGGCAAACCCGGTCATGATCAGCACAGCCCCATACAATACCACGGGCCAAAGCGTAAAATGATTCTCGCCCATCCAGGCCGTAACAAAAGGAATAAGGGAAAGCCAGAACAATAGGTTGAGGTTGGCCCAGAGGATACCGCCATTCACCGTCCTGGCGGCATAGATCATGTGATGATGATTGTTCCAGTAGATACCGACATACACAAAACTGAGCACATAACTAAAAAATACGGGTAACAGCGGTACGAGATCCCCAATGTGATCGCCATGGGGGACATGCAGTTCCAGCACCATGATCGTAATAATGATGGCGATCACCCCATCGCTGAATGCTTCCAGACGTCCTTTTTTCATAGATACAAATTAAATCGTTTTAGCATATCTCCAAAAAAATACGTAGTTTTGAGGATAATCTCTATCTTACCTCTCTCCCTTTAAATCCTGGTATCACACCTTTTTCCCGATTCCTTTATTCTGCTGACAAACCTCCTGCTTTGCTGGCCATAGAACCCTAAAAACGACCGTTGCATGAACCTCCACCCCGGGTTCCACAGACTGCTGTTTATAGCGCTGCTGATAGCTCCTTTTTGCAGGCTCTCCGGCCAGGTGGTGGCCGGCATAAGCGCGGGTGGAAAGATCATTGCCTGGGGAGACACCGTCCATGTCTGCCAGGGCAGCCTCATCAACTTTCAGAGCGTAGGTCAGGGATCGATCAACATTACCTGGCGATTCACCGGCGCCTCCATTACGGTGGCCTATGGCATCGGGCCTTTTAATGTACAATACGCTGCGAAAGGTTATGACACGGTATGGCAGAAGATCGAAGGGGGCAGCTTTGTAGACTCCACTTTTCTGATCGTACAAGTATCCGACGAACACCCCGCCGCGGCCTTTAGCTGGAGCCCCGACGGAGATTGCGGTAATGTTCCCGTCCAGTTCACAGACCGGTCTTCCGGCGACCATCTTCTCTATAGCTGGAACTTTGGCGACGGCGGCGCCAGTAACCTGGCAAGCCCTTCTTACTCTTTTCTGAATGCCATAGGAACCAGCGGCACCCATATCTACCCCGTGACGCTGTCGGTTGTCAACAGTTATGGATGCAGTTCCACGACAAATCATGCGGTGACGGTGAAGAATACCCCGGATGCATCCCTCGGCAATGCCGACCCGGACGTGCTGTTTAATACCTTCAACGGCAATGCCACCTTTAAAAAATGTAACAATATCCCCTCCTATGCCTTCAGCTTTTCCAATCAATCCACCACTACCTCTATCAATACGAATTATACCATCCAGTGGGGAGACGGTTCACCCGATTCTATTTTTACCAGTTGGCCCCAGGGTGTCATCATCACTCATACCTTTCCCCTGGGCAGCAGCGCCATGACCGTAAAGATCAATGGCGCCAATGGTTGTACCGGGATCAAAAAATATATTGTATTCCTGGGGTCCACCCCCGCGGGAGGTCTGGCCAGCTTAGGTAATACGGACATCTGCGCCTCGGACTCGCTACGCTTTGCCATCAACAACACAGCAGGCAACCCTCCCGGTACTTCCTACACCTTCCTTATCAACGACGGCAGTTTTGCCCAGACCTTCCAACATCCCGCCCCCGCCATCGTAGGTCATTTTTTTGCCGTCGGGTCCTGTTCCTACAGCAGCAGCAGCGGCAACAGCGTCTTTAACAATGCATTTGGCGCCTATCTCACCATCGAAAACCCTTGCGGCACCACCAGCCCTTCGGTGGTACCTATCTATGTCTCCGGAAAACCCAGGGCCAGCATCTATGTCGCTCCTGCCAGGACGGCCTGCGTTGGCACCACGCTCAACATCATCAGCACGTCTACCTATGGCGGGGTCATTACCGCTACGGGAGGCACCGGCTCCGTCTGCACCAATTCCGGTAAACAGGTGTGGACCATCAGCCCGGCCACCGGCTATACTATCACCAGCGGTCAAAAAGGTTTGTTGAACGGCAGCTCCACCAATGGCGCATTATGGACAGGGGGCAGCGGTAATTTAAATGTCAACTTCACTACGGCAGGGACCTATACGGTAAAACTGTATGTCTATAATAACCGTTGCGGCATAGACAGCACTATGGAAATTATTTGTGTCCGAAACCCTCCGCAGGCAGCCTTTACCATGCCTTCCCGCAACCGTTGCGGACCGGGCGTTCTGACACCCGCCAATACATCCCCGGTGAACAGCTGCGGCGGTGACGCCTACAGCTGGCAGGTGACCTGGCTGGACCCATTGGGCTGCAGCAATGGTCAGGGCCCGGCCTATGCTTTCACAGATGGGACAGGAGCGGGTACTTTCAACCCCTCCCTGCAGTTGAACGCACCGGGAAAATATATCATCCAGCTCACCGTCACCGCGCTGAATGCCGGCGCCGCCTGTTCGCCGTCCGTCTATAAGGACACCTTCACCGTGATAGGGACACCAAAGGTTTCCATCCAGACTCCTGCCGCCGCCTGTCCGAATAACAACGTGACGCCATCAGCGCATATTGATAGTTGTTATTCCCCCGGCCCTTTTGCCTACCAATGGCAATTCACCGGAGCTTCCCCGTCCACCGCCGACGTACTAACACCCGGCCCCATCTCTTACAGTAATCTCAATACGTACCCGATATCTCTTACAGTGACGGATCAGGGGTGTAACACCTCAGCCGCGGCCAATGTAAATATCTCGATTGTCCCTCCCCCGGTGGCCTTTGCCGGCAATGACACCACCCTGTGCAGCGGCAACCCCATTACGCTGGGTAAAGCCGGCCAGACAGGCGTCTCTTATCGCTGGACACCCGTCGCGGGGTTGAGTAACCCGGCTATTTCCAACCCTTCCCTGGCATTCAATTACACAGGCGCAGCCGCCGACACCACCCTCGAATACGTCCTGCACGCCTCGCTGAACAACGACTGCAGCGCCACGGATACGATAAAGATCACGGTAAAACGCAAACCCTCCGTCAGCATCCTCCCTGCCACACCTGTAATGTGCATAGGCGACAGTATACAGTTGATAGCCGCAGGCGCAGATGTCTATACCTGGTCCCCCAGCCCCGCCGTCATCGCCGGCACAACAGACACTGCCCGTGTAAAACCAGCCGTCTCCACCCTTTATACTATAATAGGAAGGTTCGGCAGCGGCTGCCCGGATACGGTAACTTCACTGGTCACCGTACACCCGGATGCAAAAGCCCTGTTTGCTGCATCAAAGACAACGATCTGCAGCGGGATCAACCTGTCAGGGCTTATCACTGTCACCCCCTATCCCGGACAGAATGGACAATACACCTGGAAGGATAATGGAGTGCCCTTTGGCGTGGGCACCACCGGTGTCTTCCCTCCCTGGTCATTGGGCTCGCAGGGGGCTACGGATACCATCCGTCTGGTGACGACCAGCGCCTTCGGCTGCCGGGCTGACAGTATGGAAATACTCTTCAAAACCTTACCAGGCGTCACGGCACACTTCTCAAAAAGCGCGACAGCCGGCTGCGGTCCTTTAAAGGTCTATTTAGAAAATAATTCCCCCGCCGCCACAGCAGCACAATTCTTCTGGGATTTTGGCAACGGGCGGACATCGCAATTGCAACAACCGGACAGCATCGCCTTTTTACCCAGCCCTTATCACCGGGATACTACCTATATCATTACGCTAAAAGCCTATAATGGCTGCGACACCACCATCTGGAAGGACAGCGTAAAGGTCTATCCGGACCCCTGGGCCGCATTCACAGTCAGCAATATCCTGGGATGCTCACCCTTTACGGATACGCTTATCAATCTGTCGGAAGGGAACAATACTTCTTACTTCTGGGATTTCGGGGACGGCAGCACCCGGACTGTGACTACGCCCGCCAACCTTATACATACCTACCACGCGGGCGTCATCGATACTTTTACGATTGCTCTCACCGCCACCAATCGCTGCGGCACTCATACAAGCACCCTGGATGTGGTGGTGACGCCCAATACAATAAAACCAAACGTGTTGATCAACGGCAATGCCCTGTTTGGCTGCGCCCCTTTTACGGTGAACTTTGTCAATAACTCCAGCGGGGCCGCCCGGATAAAAGTAGACTTTAATGACGGCAGCATGCCGGCCATTATACCCGGCAATCAAAACATCATCAGTCATCAATACCTGCAACCCGGCCTCTATAATGTGACGATGCTGCTCGGCAATAGCTGCGCCGACACCGCCATCAGCCGCCAGGTGACCGTATTTACAGCACCGGTACCGAACTTTTCCCTTGCACCCAACCCCGTCTGTACGGGCAGCAACGTTCTTGCAGCCAACCATTCGTCGAATGCCAATGCCTGGTCCTGGGACTGGGGTGACAGCACTACTTCCAATGGCGGGACGGGGTCGCACGTTTATACAAAGGGAGGATCTTACGCTGTACGGCTCACGGCCAGCCTGGTAAATGATTTTGGCACCGTATGCCGGGTCACCGGGGACCCGGTGACATTACGGGTGGTCGATCTGATCCCCGCCCGTATCGATACAGGCGCCACCCGCCCCTGCGCCCCTTATAAAATGTCCGTGACAGCAATGGATGTGAGTGACGCCCGTTCGGTGGATTGGACTTTCTTTGACAATGCCCGGCCGGAAGGCTCCTTCCGGGCCAGCGGCGCCGCCGCCTCTTATCAATACAACGATCCGGGCAGCTACAAGGTCATGCTGGTCGTACAAAATATGGCAGGCTGTTCGGATACAGCCGTTCATTCTTTTTATGTTTCCGCTACACCCGGGTTGCACCTTAACCCCTTCAACACCCTCTACACCTGTAATACGGATACTACGCTGCGTCTGCAGGCGACAGCAGACTACACGGGCAGCGATGCCCTCTCCTGGTCCTGGGATATCAACGGGACCCCGGCCGGCGCAGGAGTGCCGTTCGTCTACCGGCTACAACTACCCGCCGACTCACTGGACCCATCAAATTATATCGTCCGGGCCATGGTTGCCAACAGCAGGGGCTGCTCCGATACGGCTACAGCCGGAACACTGGTGATACGCCCCCTCCCTCCTCCCCACATACTCATCCGGCCCGACAGCGTACTCTACCAGCCCGATTACACTTTCACCTTTATGGACAGCCTGTCACGACCATCCGGCGTCCGTTATACCTGGGACCTGGGAGACAACAATGGGCAGAATACAGGCAGAGAAACCTCACATCGTTATGGAGATACAGGTATCTATTATATAAAAGCATATGTCTCCGATGAGGTCACCGGGTGCCGGAAAGGGGATACGACACATGTACGTATCGTATATGTACCGGGTTTCCTCTACGTGCCCAATGCCGTCTGCCCCGGCTGCGCCGTAGGCGAATTACGCACCTTCCTGCCAAAAGGCCGGGGACTGAAGGACTATCACCTGAGGATCTATAATGCATGGGGACAGCTGATCTTCGAGACGACAAAACTCGATGCGGATGGAGCGCCCAGCGAACCCTGGAATGCACGCTATAATGGACAGACGGTACAGCAGGATGCTTATCGGTGGCAGATCGAAGCCCGTTATACCAATGGCACCGAATGGAGAGGGATGTTATATCCCAACGCCGCCAGCCCCGTGAAATCAGGGTTTATAACAGTTGTCAGATAAACCAAAAATTGGGATTATGAATAGAATACGCTTATGGGTATTGGTTAGCCTGCTGACAGCAGCAGGCCTGCACGGGGCGGCACAGGACCCCGCCTTTTCACAACCCTATCTTTCTCCCATATATCTCAACCCCGCAGCCACCGGTGCGGGTGAGAACGATCTGCGGGTGAGCCTGGTCCACAGACGGCAATGGCTGACCATCCCTTCGCAGTTCAACTATACCGCCCTATCTATCGACAAGTTCTTCCCTTCTATTAAAGGAGGATTGGGTCTGATGGCTACCGACTTTAGCGAAGGCTATCTGCGGCGTACAGGTATCTATGGTTCTTATTCCTATACCATTTGTTCGGGTGAGCCGAATATAGCACGCAATGACGACGTACAGACCTGGTTTGTCACAGGGGGCATCCAGTTCGGAATGGTTCAGCGGCGCATCGATTACAGCAAGCTGCTGTTTGCAGACCAGATCAACGAGAATGGGATCATCCCCGGCAGCGTCTCGGCCGCCGACCCTCCTGTCTTTAATAAAAAATGGTATCCCGACTTTTCCGGTGGTGTTTACTTTAGCCATGAGGTCGCTGGTAAAGGCAACCTGCTGATAGGCGCCAGCGCACGGCATATCAACCGGCCGGATGAATCGCTGACCTCGACATCCGACACTTTTCGCAGCCCCGTGCCCGTCCTGTGGGGCTTGAACACCGCCTATCAATACGATGGCGACCAATGGGTATGGGGAGTGGCAATGCTGGGTTATAAACAAGGCGGCAGCCAGGCATATCAATTCGGAGTAGATGTAAAACCAAAAGAATACGACTTCAGCCTGGGCGTGTGGGCGCATTTTGGCAATACATTGAGCAATTTCAACGCCGTCTGTCTGAATATCACCTACTCATTCCATAGCAGCAGCCCGCACAAACAAAAATTTGTCATCGGACTGGACCAGGATTTCCCCGTAGGGGGCAGCGGCTCAAGCTACACGACAGGCAGCACCGAATTAGGTCTTACCTGGGACTATAATACCCACGGCGAGAATGCGGACAGCCAGGAGACGGACAACCGGTGTAAACCGCGCATCAATTTATCCGCTTGTCCCGCGGGCGCGAAATGACGACCCGGAAACCTAAATTACTAAAGGATGCCCCTTTGTTTACACGCCCGATATCATAGGAGTTAAAATAATGACAGGAGTGTGCGCTACACCACCAGGAGCCGCCCCGCGCATGGGCGATCCTTTCTTTTTCGTTGGGTAGAAGCTTACCCGTACAGAATTCAAAGACATTCCCATACATATCGTACAAACCCCAGGGGTTGGGTGCAAAACTTCCCACCGGGGATGTATACATATATCCGTCGGAGCTATCCGCCGTCATATGGTCTTCGCCCAGCCAGACGTTGGCATACCGGCTGATGGAATCGTCCTCCTTTCCAAAAAAATAATCCGTGGAAGACCCTGCCCGGCAGGCGATCTCCCACTCTGCCAGCGCCGGCAGCCGTACCCCCGCCCATGTACAATAAGCCTCCGCATCATGATAGCTGATGCCCGTCACCGGGTGATCCATCTTATCTTCAATACCCCCCCTGCTGATACCATTGGGATACCTCCAGCAGGCCGTGGAATCTTCGTTCCATTCGAACTCTCTCAACCCCGGCTGGAAAATAAGGGCATCATGTTTCCGCTCAGCATCCGTTACATAGGACGTAGCCGCTACAAACGCCGCAAATTCACGGTTGGTCGTCTCATGCCGGGCGATATAAAAACTGTCTACATGGACCTTGCGCCGGGGGTTCACCGCATGCTGCGCCTTGCCGATCATATAATAGCCCGCCGGCACCAGGACAAAATGCCCTGCCGTGTCCTGCGCCCGTACGAACAGGCCGGTGAACAACAGCAGCAGCGCGCTGCTACTTCTTCGCAAGACCTCCATAAAAGTCGGTGGCATATTGAATGATCTGTGCTTCATTGGAAGCATTAAAGTCGATGTATGCTCTCGATCTGGATCCCCCGCTCTCATACAACTGCTGGTAAATACCGGACGACAAAAAGGGCTGATACTTGTTATCCTGCATGAGCAGCGTCAGTACAGTCAGCAGATCGTGATCCTTTTTTTGGGAATTACGATAGGTGGTTATAAGCAACGGGATCATTTCCGTGACATTAAGTCTTTCTATGACCCATTTGAAATTGGCTCCTATACGGGTGGATGACACAGCCGATGCAGTCATGAACAAAATGACGGAATCCCGGTTGTCCTTAAAAAACCCCCATTGCCGGACGCTCCAGCCATAGTCGCCAAAAATATCGGGGAGCTGGGCAAGTATCTTCTTCTCTTCGTCCTGTATGATCACGGGGCCGCTGCAATTCTGATTGTAGGATTCACCATTGATCATATGATACGTGAACTTTTCCCGTAGGGGTAATGCCGAATATATCTCAGGCGACAACACTGTGCTCATGCCCGTCTGTTTTTGTCGGGCCTGCTCGATCAAGGCCAGGATCTTTTCCAGACCATATGATGGCATTGAAATGTCCCTTCGATCGTTGTAATGCAGCAGGCTTTGATTCACCGGGAGGAAGACCTCTTCTTTCTGAGCGAAAGGGAGTCCATTGTAAAAGTCGGTAGCTCGTTGGATAATCAGCGCTTCATTGGCGCTGTTGAAATTAAGATAGGTCTTCCAGCGCGTCTCCTTGTCGGCGTACAACTTCTTATACGACACAGACGCCAAAAAGGGCTGGTATTTGTTGTTTAGCATCAGCAGCATCAGGACGGTCAGCAGATCATGGTCCTTTTTTTCAATATTGTAAGTGCTGATCAGCAGCGGGATCATTTCCGTGGCATTGATATCCGCGATGACACGTTTGAAATTGACGCCCACCCGGTGGGTCCTTCCGATGGATGCCGTCATCAGGGCCACCACGGAATCATGGTTATTTTCGAAAAATTTTTCCTGCCGGGAACTCCAATATTCCTCCTCAAAAGCGCCGGGCAGCACGGCATAGACCTTCTTTTCCTCATTTATATTGGCAAACCCCGCATCACAATTCTGTGCGTAGGATTCTCCGTGCACCATATTATAGGTAAATTTCTCCCGAAAGGACAGTCCTTCATAAGTTTTTGGAGAAAGGGCAACATTGTCTTCTTCATCACCTTTGGTCGCCTTTATCAGCGCCAGTATTTTTTCCAGGCCATACGGAGGACGTGTGATCTTTGTTCTGTAGGCGTGATAAGCCTGGCTCTCTTTACTGGGTTGTTTTCCATATTCGTCATCGTCCGTCTGGGCAAATGATGCGGCGTATACAGCGACTGCAGCCAGGATCAGGAGGGTTCTTTTCATCAGATCAAGATAGACAAAATTTACTGCACTTTATAACGTGTCCACAATACGTCATACTGCAGCTTCTTGACGGACAGCAGCCGCAATTTGGAGGCCTTTTTTCTGACGTCCGGAAAGTGGTCAAAAAGACTTGGGGCGCCGGCAGTCCCATCCGCCAGGGGCAGATACAGAACGCTCAGCTCGTCGATAAGACCAGCCCGAAGAAAAGACGCATTCAAACCACCGCCGCCCTCCAGCATCAATTTCTTTATCCCAAACAGTTTGTTCAGCTTGTTCAATATCTTTGAAAAATCCAGTTCAGATTTACCGCCAAAAATATAGCTGATGCCCTTTTCCTGTAAGTGAACAAGATATTCCGTGCTTACCTGCTCGGACAGGACGGCTATAATGTGGTCGCCCTCTATCTCCCCTCTTTGCCAGTTGAGCTTGCCGTCCTTGTCGATGGCAATGGCAAAGCTACGGGCGCCGGGGTCGGCCACGTGGTCCACCCGGGGAATGATCTTATGGACAGGCTTTAACTTCAACGGTCTTTTACCCGCGAAATCCCGCTCCATCGTCACCCTTCCGCTCATCCATGTCTTTACTTTGTACCGGTTGCCAATGGGTTCATAGAGACTACGCCCTTTGGGGTTGCCCCAGGTTTCGGTTAATATCCTGCCGTCCACCGAACACATCATGTGACAAATAACGTATGGCTTCATGCTGCCAAGGTAGGAAAATTATCCATTCTGCGTTATTCTGACCAAGAGGACGCGATAGCGGCCGATATTAGAAGGGCCAGCGATGCGGGAAGGCATCATTCCGCTCTTAACGTGCTTACAGGGTTGCTATGGGCCGCCCGGATAGCTTGTAAACTAATGGTTAGCATGGTGATGAAAAGCGAGATCAGCCAGGCCAGGATAAATATCCACCAGCTGAGCGCTACCCGATAAGCAAAGCTTTGTAACCATGAATGCATGGCGATCCAGGCCAGGGGGAAAGCTACAATGGCCGAAAGGGTCACCAGCTTGAGGAAATCTTTTGATAACATGCTGATAATATTGCCCGCGCTGGCCCCCAGCACCTTCCGGATGCTGATCTCTCGTATACGCTGCTGTGTGGCATAAGCGGCAAGTCCCAACAGCCCGATACAGGCAATAAAAATGGTCAGGACCGAGAATACGGAAAACACACGTTGCATCGTTTGCTCCGCTTTATATTGAGCGGCCAGGTTCTGGTCCAGGAAAGTATAATGAAAAGGTTTTTCCGGTACGAATTTGTGCCAGGTGCGTTCGATGGACTTGATAGCCGTGGCAAAATCATCCCCCTTTATACGCACCGAGGTAATGCCCGTTACATCCTTAAACCTGGCAGAACTGGTAAATATCAGCGGCGCTATGGCCTGGTGAAGAGTTTGAAAATGAAAATCCTTTACCACGCCTACCACGGTATAAATATATGGCGAGTCGGCAGGCCGCGGACTCAGAAATCCATCTGTAGTGGTCATTCTCGTGCCGAGGACAGGCTCTTTTAGTCCCAGGGCAGTAACCGCCTTTTCATTCAGTACAACGGCCAGCGAATCCGTGGGGAAGCTCCGCGAAAAGAATCTGCCGTCTTTCATTTCCAAACCTAGTGCGGTAGCAAATTGATCGTCTACAACGATGCCCCGGCCTGTCATGGATTCACGCGAACCGACAGGTTTCCAGGTGACCCCAAAAAAACCTTCGGTGCCCGGCATGGTAGAGGTACCGCTGACCTTTTCCACTCCGGCAATTCCAGTCAGCTCATTCCGGAAGGCCCTCGTACTCTCGGCCAGAAGATCGGAGCGCTGTATCTCGATGATATGATCTTTTTTAAACCCTAATTTATCTCCCAGCATATATTGCATCTGGCGATTGACGATGATGGTACAGATGATGAGGATGATGGAGATCGCAAATTGAAAGACCACCAGCCCATTCCGGAGTGCCGTACCATACCTGGAAGATTTGAACTTCCCTTTCAATACCTTGATGGGTTTGAAAGAGGATAACACAAAGGCCGGGTACAGTCCCGCCAGGAGGCCTACCACCCCGCCAAAGATCAACAGACCCAGCAAGGTAGACGGATTGAGAAAACTCATCACCGAAAGGTCTTTACCCGACAGCTTGTTAAAGGCAGGCAGCAGCAGCCAGATAAGGACGAGGGCCAGCACTATGCTCATCAGACTCACGAGGATGGATTCCATGAGGAACTGGAATATAAGGCTCTTCTTCTCCGAACCAAATGTCTTGCGTATCCCCACCTCCTTGGCCCTTTCCACGCTGCGGGCCGTGGAAAGATTTATAAAGTTGATACAGGCGATACCCAGGATAAAGACAGCGATAATGCTAAAGATATACACCGCCCGCATGCTGCCGTTGGGTTTTGCTTCCGACTCCAGATCAGAGATCAGGTGTATCTTCGGCAGGGGCTGTAAATAATAATGGTATCCGTTCCCGGCAGCAATAAAAGCCTCATAGCTCATACCAAAGTTCCTGGCAATATCCCCTGATACATATTTCTCTACGATACGGGGGAACTTCGCTTCCAGGGCGGCGGGAGAAGCATTCTTGTTTAACAGCAGATAGGTCCAGGTGGAGAACCCGGTGTAATTTGTCTGCCGTGCAAAGGGGAAGCTGTTGAGGGACAGCAGGATATTGAACTCCTGATGAGAGTTCTCCGGCCAGTCCTTACAAACGCCGGATATGGTGAACCGCTGTTTGGCATCCGTCTCGAACCATTGTCCCATGGCCTTTGCAACCGAGCCGTAATACTTTTTGGCCGTGGTTTCGTTGATCACGGCCATGTTGGGTTTTTCCAGCGCTGTAGCGGTATCGCCTTCCAGCAGACGGGTGGTAAATACCCGGAAGAAATTGCTGTCGGCAATAAGCACATGCGGTTCCTCAAAGAGTTGGTCCCCCACTTTTATAAAGATATTGTTCCCGCCGGTGAAGTCCTGCAGCCCCGTACAAGCCTCGATCTCGGGGAATTCTTTCCGCATGGCCGGACCGATGGAGAAGGGGATGATGGAGTAGCTGGCGATACGTTCGGGATATTTTCTTTCCAGCACGGTCCTGTAGATCCGGGGGGCCTTTTCATGAAAATTATCATAGCTGAGTTCGCTTTGTATAAAAAGAATGATCAGCAGACATACAGCCATTCCTGTGGCAAGCCCCAGGATATTGATCAGGGTGAAAGCCTTCCTCTTGAGGAGGCTCCGGACAGCAACTTTCAGATAATTCCTGAACATAGCAATGGTTTGAGTTATGATTAATATGTTATTCCGTCCCTAAACCCCAGTCGACGCCTTTCAGCGTGGCGGGTACTCCGTCCCTGATCCAGCGGGCCGGGGGTTCTCCCTTCAGATAATACCCAAAGAACTGCGCCAGGCGTATGCTCCAGTCTTTTCGATTGCGCCGCTCAATTAGTCCATGGTCTTCCCCGTTGTATTGGATGAGCCATACTTTTTTCCCCAGCCGGCGGAGAGCCGAGAACAGCTCGATCCCCTGGTACCAGGGTACGGCCCCATCCAGGTCATTATGCATCATCAACAGCGGTGTCGTCACCTTGTCGGCCCTGAACAGGGGAGAATTCTTTATATAAAGGTCCTGGCGTTGCCACAGCGTGGCGCCAAGACGGCTCTGGCTTCGTTCATATTGGAATTGCCGGCTGATACCCGTACCCCAGCGGATGCCGCCATAAGCGCTGGTCATATTGGCGACGGGCGCTCCCGCCTCGGCAGCCGCAAACTTACCCGTCCGGGTCACCATGTAAGCCGTCTGATAGCCGCCCCAGGAGTGTCCCTGCAAACCCATCTTTGTCGTATCCACCCATTTGAAACGGGAGAGGTACCGTACGGCCGACATGATGGAATTGTAAGCGTCTTCCCCGGGCGTCCCTGTCTTGTACCAGATATCCGGGTCAAAAACAAGATACCCGTTACTGGTGAACCAGGGAATATTGATGGAAGCTCTTACGGGTAGAGGCGCCATATACTGGTAAATGGTTTCCGCGTCTCTTTCGTAATAATAAAAGATGACGGGATATTTTTTTGTACTATCGAAATTCTCAGGTTTATACAGGAGCCCCTCGGTGTTTCTTCCGTCCAGCATTTTCCAGTGATGCAGCTGGACAGTGAACCAATTGTATTTCTCCTGCTGCGGGTTGATATGACTAAAAGCGCGGTCATCGACGTACACATCATACGGCTTGTCAAAGCTGCCTTTCAGACACCCCAGCCGGGGACTGTTCTTCGCCTTAAAAAAACCATTGTAGCTGACGGGGAAGGTAGACATGGCCGGCGTAAAAGCCGAGCCGATCTTGTACAGTTGCAGACCGCTGGTCATTTCTTTTGTATCAAAAACAGTCAGCAGCACCGTCTGTCCATCCCGGATAAAAGGATCGTCCTTGTCCAGCCGTACATAACGTATCCGCTGGTGCTGTGCCCGTCCCAGCCCCCTGGTCAGATTAACAGGGGCGGTCTGCCCACCGGGATCGCATTGCCAGATGTCGTATTTATCATAGATATAGACCCAGCGGTCGTCCTCATGCCATCCCATGCTGCCGTGAGGAGGCGGGTCATCGGGGTGATCGTCCTCTTCATCATACAAAGGCTGCCGTATACCCGCCGTGATATTGGTCGTCTTCCCATCGGCAATGGAGTAGGTAAACCAGTTTTTCTGATGCCAGTCATACCATAATATAAATTTACCGCCGGAAGATATGCTTCCTCCTTCCCGCACCTTATCCTGTATCATCTTCCGCCTGCCATCGCGTACGTTGACAACAAAGAGTTTTTGCAGACCGCTCTCCTCCCATTGCTGCTGGATACGATATCCTTTACTCGTGCTGCCCAGCGCATAGGGCGCGTTACCCTCCGCCCCCGGCGTGATACTCTCGCAATCATCATCGGCCAATGGTACAAGTTTGCCGTCTTCCTTATTGATAACGGCCAGATAGCTTCTCTTCAATTCACTCTCTAGCTGTTTTAGTTGTTGGGGTGATAGATAATCGTCCTTATAGTTCCAGACGTCCAGCCGCGCCGTCTCAAAATCCACCTGGTTGGTGTCTTTTGGGGGCCTCACCGTCGCAAGCCCCAGGAACAGACGGCTACCGTCCTTGCTAAAGTTGTTCGCATAGTCGGCACTGATAGTAAGATGCGCCGTTGTCACCATACTCCGGTCGGCCCTGATAACGGCGCTATCCATCCCCGGCGTATAGTACCAGAGCCGGTAGAATTTGACGAGGGCCTTTGCAGCACTGTCCCGTTCGGCCACAAAGGCCAGTTGGCTTCCTTGGTCGTCGAGGGCATAGTTCTTTGCATCTGTGAAACCCCTCATCACCGTGTCCGTCCTGTCGTCTGTGGTACCCACCCAAAGGATAAGGGGTTTACTCAGCGAGTCGTTGTTCTTACGGGTGGTTTCTATGATACAGGTATTGCCATTTTTTGAAAAATAGTATTCGCTTGTCAGCGGGAACTTTTTTTCTTTCCCCCTGTTGAGATCTTTTAATACCAGGGTAGTGCCTTCTTCTATCGACTCCCCTCCCCGACCCTTACCGGCCGAAGGGGCTGGAAGGATCGAAAAACCTTTTGCGACGATCTCCCCCACCTTTGAGCGCAGACTGTCGGCGGCACGGGTCAGGCTGTCCGCCCGGGTCAGCAGTTGCCGGATCCGGGTAAGCGAGTCGGGGGTCGTACGGGTAGAGTCCCCTTTTCCGCTGCCGGCCGGGGTCTTTTCCAGCAGGTAAGCCAGCCAGGCGCCCTGCTTTTCCGGTATTTTATAGGATTTGACCCCGGGGACCTTCACCATGCTGTCCTTCCCCAATTCAATCCATGCCAATGAATCTTTGGGCATCTGGTCAGGGGTCTTCTTTTTTATACGGGCTTCACGGGTATCCTTAAAAAAAGGTCTGATCTGACAGACGAGCCAGCGGCTGTCGGCCGTGATCGAAGCCACAGCCCCCCTGGGTATAATTTTTTCATAGCTGGTTTCCGTGCTGCGGATCACCAGCCTGCCGTCCCCTTCCTGTGGAACGATCGTAAAGACCAGGTATTTACCATCCGGTGAGAGCAGCCGTTCGCCAATACTTTCCCATCCGTCATAAACGGAATGATCGAGGGCAGGTTTTTGTGAAAAAGCACAGTGAAAGGCGAGTGACAGGATAAATAGAAAGCAGGTTTTTCTCATGTCTGCGGACGTTTTGGTTCAATCCTGACGAATTTAACCAATGTGTCTGATAATTCCGAACAATTTCCACCAGCGGTCCGTTTGAACTGTAATACAATAAATATGAGCAAACAAACCACCTTTAAAAAAGAATTTACCCTCGGCGATCGTATCATACGCCGGATGGGATATGGGGCCATGCGTATCACGGGCAGAGGAATCTGGGGGCCGCCAAAAGACAGGGATGAGGCCCTGCGGGTGTTAAAAAGAGCCGTGGCGCTGGGCGTCAATTTCATCGATACGGCAGACAGCTATGGTCCTCATGTGTCAGAGGAGCTGATAGCCGAAGCATTATACCCCTATCCGCCGGACCTGGTCATCGCCACCAAGGGCGGATTGTTACGGACAGGTCCCGATCAATGGCCCGTCGATGCAAGCCCCGCTCACCTGAAAGAAGCGCTCGAAGGAAGTCTTGCCCGGCTCAGACTGGACCAGATAGAGCTTTATCAACTGCACCGCATCGACCCGAAAGTACCCGCCGAAAAGACCTTCGAATTCCTGCAGGGTATACAGGAGGAAGGCCTGGTAAAACACATCGGACTCTCCGAGGTCAGCGTGGAAGATATAAAAAGGGCGGAAGAATACTTCGAAGTCGTCTCGGTACAGAACATGTACAGCGTGGACAACCGTAAATGGGAGTCCGTACTCAAATATTGCGAGGAGACGGGTAAAGCATTTATTCCCTGGTATCCCCTGAATGCTGGGAACGTGGATTCCATGAAGAAGATCGAGGCAGTGGCGAAGGAAACAGACGCTACTCCCCACCAGGTGGCCCTCTCCTGGCTGCTGCACCATTCTCCAAATATATTGTTGATACCCGGCACTTCCAGCGTCAGCCACCTGGAGGAGAATATCGAGGCGGAACTGATACCGCTGACACCGGAGCAGATGAAAAAACTGGGGTCCTTATAACAAGGACTTTATATGCGACTCGATCTCGGCAGGCTTGGTGATGGGTGCAAATCTTTTCACGGGCCTGCCGTCCCTGTCGATAAGGAACTTGGTGAAATTCCATTTGATACGCCGCCCGAAAAACCCTCCCAGCTTTGTCTTCAGGTATTTAAATACAGGATGGGTGCCCGGACCGTTGACCTCTATCTTTTCAAACAACGGGAAGGTGACACCATGGTTAACCTTACAGGTTTCTTCCATTACATCGTTGCCCAGCGGCTCCTGCGATCCGAATTGATTACAGGGGAATCCCAATATCATCAGCCCTTTATCCTTATAGTCCTGATACAATTTTTCCAGCCCATCAAATTGAGGCGTAAGACCACACTGCGTGGCTGTGTTTACGACAAGCACTACTTTTCCTTTATACGCCGACATGTCTATCGGGCGTCCCTGAGGGTTATTGGCGGTGAGCTGGTAGAATTCGTCAGGCATGAAGAATGGATTTATGATGAGCGAAGTTAGCTATTATTTAGTACCTCAACCCAAACTCGACTCTCCTGTTAATTGCCCTCCCCTCCGGCGTGTCATTACCGGTCAAAGGCCGGGAGCTCCCATATCCCGCGGAAGACAATCTTCCCTTTGATATCCCCTGCCTGGACACCAGGTATTCCAGCACAGCATGCGCTCGTCGCTCGCTGAGCACCTGGTTCTTCTCCGGCGTACCGGAATTATCGGTGTGCCCTGCAATATCCAGCTTTAAATAGGGGTTCTGTCGAAGAATGACAGCTACCTCATCCAGGGATGTAAAAGATGCCGGCAGCAGATCGTACTTATCTGTCTCAAAGAATATATTCCTGGCAGCCAGCTCTATCTTTTTCCGGAGCTCCTTTTGTACGGGGGGACAACCTTCGTTCTCACGAAAGCCAGGCAGGTCAGGGCATTTATCCAAAGAGTCGATAATTCCATCCTTATCCCTGTCAGGTTCCGGACATCCCTGCAGCCGTGGTACTCCCCGCACCAGCGGGCATTTGTCTTTTTCGTCGGGAATACCATCTCCGTCCGTATCGGGGCATCCTTTAAAAGATTGGAGCCCTGGTGTAAGCGGGCATGCATCCAGGCTATCTACGATGCCATCCCCATCCGTATCTTTTGCGTAGACGTCTGAATGAGACGGTAGTACCAGGGGCTTTGCCGAGCGCTTTTTCTTTTTACCGATGATACCGGCAATTCCCAGGCTAAGATAATAATGACCGGTCTGCGTGTTTGTCAAAGGGATCCGGTATTGCCCGTGGAGCAATAAAAAAGTTTCGCCGGGTAATTGGACCTGAAGCCCGATGCCGGCCGGAAGAAAAGCTCCATAATAGACAGCATACCCGGAAACTCCTATTCCGGCCTGAAAAAAAGGATTAAAACGGCGTTTGCCGGGAAAAAGTTTTTCACGTATAGAAGCGTCTGCCTCCAGTAACAGGTGTTTATCGCCATCCTGACGATGACTAAAAGTGGAGGATGGAAAAGACCCGGCCAGCGTCACATTGATATCCATGCGTGGCGTAATGCCACGAAGATAGTTCAAGGCTATGCCGGTGGCAGTCGATCGATCCGTCTGTACAAAGCTGTTAATAAAGACATGCACGCCAAGTGCGCCGGGCTGGATATAAGCCGTATCCTGCGAATAAAGCCGGGAAGAAAACAAAAGAAGGCTAAAAAAAATATACTTCATGAAGACCTGTTAGGACATGATCAGAAAAGACTATTTCGTCGTTGGATCGAGTAAAATTACTCGATTTGCAAAAATTTAATCTAAGAGAATTTTTTTTTCCGGTTAGTAGTTTTAGATTAGCGGCTGTAATACGACAACTATAAATGTCGTAAGTTATTACTCCTAAGCCATAACTGTTTTCTATGAGTCCTTATCATCCTCCTGAACGGCGATCAGCCATTCCCCCTTTATTTATTGTTACAATAGATCATTCTACGCACACCCGGGGTTTCGACTGCGGTTAATGTAGCCTGATCTTTTCTTATACTCCCCTCTGCGGCGCTTTTGGCGCTGCAAATAGCTTTATTGTCCATACCCGCCTGTAACAAGTAAAAACAAAAAAAATATATGACTTCGATAAGAAGGATAATGCTCCTTGCAGGGCTGATCTGTCTGTGTAGTGCCGTGCGTCTGAAAGCCCAGGTAACCGCCAGTTTTAATTTTTCACAAGGTCCACAAAACGTATCGGGGTGGATCAATTTGCATGGCAACCCGGCCAGCGCCCCGATCACTGGAACGGACCCTTCGACGGGTATCACGGTCAGCTCCATTGCCGCTGCAAACTGGGCAAGCTACACCGGCAATAGCACGGCAGATGCCGGGGGCGCCACAGGCGGTACCTTCTTTCCGGCAGCAGTAATGTTAAACCATTGGTTCCAGTACAGCGATTTTTATGGCGCCTATAATTCTTTAGTGCCTCAATTAGAGATCAGCGGTCTTAATAAAGACAGTGTGTACACGCTAAAAATGACCGGCAGCTTTACCTTGTATATCCCGAATGTATTCAATTTGAACCCCATGAGGTATACAGTAGCGGGGACCATCATCTATGGTTTTGTAGATGTGAATGGTAATTATAATACATCGGATGGCGCCATCTTCAACAACATCGCCCCGGATGCCAACGGGAAAATAAGGGTTTATGTGAATACCTATGGTGGGTCTAACGTAGCCAGTATCTGCGGTCTGCAGATCATCCGCGGCAGAACGACAGCGCCCGTCCCGAGCATTGCTATCACTCGTCCCACCAACAATAGTATACTGGCGGAGGACGGCAATTTTACTTTCTCGGCAACGGCATCAGAGACAAATGGAACGATCGCCAAAGTGGAATTCTATGTCAATGGTACAAAGATAGGGGAAGATTCCACAGCGCCTTATTCCATCACCTGGGTGAACCCCGATGAAGGGCATTATCTTCTGACGGCACGCGCTATTGACGGATTGGGAAATACGAATTCAGCTTCTATCAATGTCAGCGTGGAATCCCTATCCTCCTTCTGGAGCGTAACAGGCAACATCGACGCCAATGCAGACAGCAATTTTCTGGGTACGGTGGATACCAACCGCCTGGCTTTCCGTACAAACAACCTGGAGCGTATGAGCATATTGGGGGATGGAACGGTTGGCATCGGCACCAAAAACACACAGGGCTATAAGCTGGCCGTCAACGGCAACGCCATCTTTACAAAGGTGCGGATACGCAACTATGCCTCCTGGCCGGATTATGTGTTCAAAAAGGATTATAAATTAACAGGCCTTGACTCCCTGGAAAGATATATCGAGGTCAATCAACATCTCCCGGGGATCATTCCGGCGGATAAAGCCCGGAAAGAAGGCATCGATCTCGCCGACGACCAGGCCTTGCTGCTAAAAAAGATAGAAGAGCTGACGCTGTATCTGATACAGGAGCACAAACGCGTAGAGCAATTGACAAAGGAGGTGCAGCTGCTAAAAATTCAAGCCCAGCCAAAGAAAGGTAAGATCAGCAAATGAGCCGCAGGATTGCCCTATATGTCCTATTCTCCCTGTGCATTCGATTGGGATCGAATGCACAGATCTTACTTCCAAAGAAGGATACTATCCTATTGGGCATTCCCGTCCCTTTGTTTTTTCTACGGGACAGCGCTACACACGGGAAAGATACTTTTTCATTACAAAATCTGATGCGCAAACGCCAGCAAACGACAAAACAACAGGGGCAAAGATCAGTTGCCCGCCCCGGCTTCCTGGAATTCAATGGTGGATATGCCGGGTACACGTTCAATTACCGGAGCGCACTGGATACACCCTATACAGAAAAGAACATAACCCAGCACCAGGTGAACTCTACGTTGAATTTCACTGTTGCCGGAACAGTGCCTATCCGGGTCAACAGTTTTGTACGGCGTGGTAACTCCGCCATCTTCCGTGACATCACCGACGTACAGGTAAGTTTTGATGCAGCGACCTACCGCGGACAGCTTGCCGGCAAATTACGGGAACGTCTGTTACAGCAAGCGCCGCCCGTAGATTCGCTTGCAGGCAGGTTATATGGTATCCGGCATTTGCAGGCTGGAAAACTTGGCAATTGGCTACAGGACCCCCTGACAAAACAAAAACTTATTGAAGCAAATGAGATCGTTCATATCCCCCGGCTGACCTATGACATGCATCTCCCCGACAGTATAAATTCCCATCGCGCAGATTCCCTGCAAAAAGAGGCAGCGCTGTTACTGGACATTTATTCCGGCAACAAAAAAAAGTATGATCAGCTCTTACAGGAAACGGATTCGCTAAAAAAGATCTATGATGCGTCAATGGAAAAGGTGAACCAATATAGACGGTTGACCGCAAAGTCGCCCACTGGCATAGGCAATTATGATCAATGGAAGACGCAATTGCAACAATATTCACCGGGCGCGGGAGAGCTGCCTGCCTGGCAACGCTGGCTGCTGGGTGTACGGACTTTCGGTATAGGGCGCAACAACATCAATACCTCCGAGCTGACAGCCCGGAACCTCAGTTTGAACGGAGTGCATTTTGAATACAACTCCTGGTACTTTCTTGGAGTGACTGCAGGATTGGTAGACTATAGGTTCCGCGATTTTGTCGTACACCGGTTGCAACAGCCAAAACAATATATGTACATGGTAAGGGCAGGTCTGGGGCGTCTGGAGAAGAATTATTTTATCCTTTCGGTATTCGGCGGGCAAAAACAGCTGCTGACCAGTGTCAACAGTGCGGGGTTGTCCCCTGTTATTAAAATGACGGGGCTAAGCGCAGAGGTCAAATGGCAGTTGGAGCGCAATACATTCCTGGTAGCAGAGGCTGCTCAATCCTTTTCTCCCCCTATGCCCGGCAGCGAGTCCACGACAAAACCGGGATGGGATCTTTCCGACAAAAGCAATAAAGCATTGTCTTTGAAATTCTCCTCCTGGATACCGCGGTCATCGTCCAGGCTGGAAGCACAATATAAATTCACGGGGGCCAATTTTCAATCTTTTAACAGCTGGCAAACCAATTCGCAGCTAAAGGCCTGGTATGTAAAGGCGGAGCAAAACTTTTTCCGCCGGCAGCTGAAGCTCACCGCATCCCTGCGCAGCAATGATTTTTCCAATCCCTATATCGTACAGAATTACAAATCCAACACCGTATTCAAAAGCCTCGGTCTTACTTTCCATAAAAGAGGATGGCCGATTCTTACAGCAGCCTATATGCCTATGTCCCAGCTGACCATGGTGGGCAGTCAGTTGGAAGAAAGCCGATTCCAGACCTTTTCCGGAAGCATCAGTCATTTTTATAAACTGGGACAGCGGCAGGCGTCTACTAATATCGTGTATACGAAATTTTTCAACAGCAGCGCGGATACGGGTTTTATCTATTACAACTCAGCTAATCTGTATCTGTCCCAATCCATTTTCTTCAAGGATTTCACGGCCACCGTGGCGCTTTCCCACAGTGAGAGTACGGGCTACAGGTATGATGTGCTGGAGGGAAATGTGGATGTTCCTTTGACAAGATCCGCCAGTCTTGGAATGGGCGCCAAACTGAACCATTTAAACCAATCATTGACCGGAGTGGGTGGGTTTGCGCGTGCGAATATTATCATCAGTTCGCGGGATAAATTATACATCCAGACGGAAAAGGGGTATCTGCCGGGCAGCGGCACGGCGGCCAGGCTGGTGCCTAACGTCATCGGTACGATACAATACATGAGAATATTCAAATGACAAATGAATTTATAGATATGAAGAATATTTTTTTCTTTCTGCTGACGGCAGTCATCGCACCCGTTGTCAACGCGCAGGTGGTGATCAACCCGCAGCTGCCGCCGGGGGGCCTTACCGTAAAGAGCCAACTTTGGAACCTTTCGGTGGTCAACACATCAAACGGGTCTATCCAGGCACAGATAGAGCTGTCCATGATCGATGCTTCCAATAATCAGACCGTGCTGACAGCCACAACGAGGGTATTGGATTTTCCAAAAGGGATGAAACAATTGCATGCCGGAGAAGCCGCACCTGTGACCTATAACATCCTCAGCGCAGACTATCACCTGAATGGCAGTGCCGATGGTTTCCTGCCCGTGGGTACTTTTCAGCTGTGTTATTCCGTGATCCGGGTAGATCTGGAAACTTCGGAAAGAGTGGCCGAAGAATGCGAGACAGTGGTGATCGAACCTATCAGTCCTCCGCAACTGGTGAATCCCCCTGATAGTGGCGAGACGGACCTTACGCATCCTTTGTTCAACTGGCTGCCCCCCTCTCCGTATCAGCTGTTTACTAATCTGACCTATGATTTCAATCTCGTGGAAGTACAGGCCATGCAAACGGCTGCCGAAGCATTGCAACAGAACATGCCGCTGAACGGACAGGGTAATCTGACTACCACCACCTTACAATATCCCGCATCCCTGCCTGCGCTGGATACCGGCAAGCTCTATGCCTGGCAGGTTACGGCCCGCAGCGGCAACGCCGAAGTGGCAAGGAGCGAAGTATGGTCATTCCGGGTAAAAGCACCGCTGCCTGACCCCGGGAAAACATCATTGGGATATTATACCCGGCTTAAACAGGGTGACGCGCCCGGCTTTACCGTCTGCTATGGTATCCTACGGTTTGAATATCTCAATGAAGCCAACGACAGGCAGGCTCCTTTCAGGATCTATGATATCAGCCAGCCTGGCCGGAAAGAAATATTGCTGGATTCCACCCTCATCGACCTTCATTACGGGGAACACCTGGGCCAGCTCGATTTCACCCGGAGCCATGTCCTTCAAGATACACACGTCTACCTCTTTGAGTTGATCAATAGCAGGAAAGAACATTGGTATATAAAGTTTCAGTATCACCATCAGCATTGATAGCCGTCAAAAGTCCATCGCATGATCATTAACTTACTTAGTCGTCAATCCAAAGCCATCGGCTGGTCCCTTTATCTTCTTTTTTGCACCGAATGGCTGTCGGCTGTACCAAACCCCGTCAACCCTCCCCTGCCCTTCTTACCGGGCTCAACAGCTACAGCATTTGCTGTTCTCTCTCCGGAGAACAAACAGGCCCCTGTAAAGACAAAACATACCTATGGCGGCGGACCGACACAGCCGGAGATGCAGGCATTCCAGTCAGTGAACGCCAACAATATGGTGGACCTGTTCACGGGTGACTTTTCCTACAATATTCCCCTGATGGATGTCGGCGGCTATCCGTTGAATATCTCCTATCGCAGCGGTATATCCATGGATCAGGAAGCCAGTTGGGTAGGTCTTGGCTGGAACGTCAACCCCGGAACCATCACTCGCAATCTCAGGGGTCTGCCCGACGATTTTTCGGGAAAGGACTCAATAAAGAAGATCAACCATATCAAAGAAAATAAGACGATCGGCGTCACGGCAGGAGGTTCCGGTGATGTGGAGGTGGCAGGGCTTCCCATTAATGTAAATCTCGGCGCCAGTCTGGGCGTATTCCACAACAACTACAAGGGATGGGGATTGGAGAATGGTATCAATGCCACCATCAATTCCGCCGAAGGATCAAAAGGAGGTCTGACAGGCGGCCTTGGATTGTCAGCCGAAAATAATTCCCAGGACGGGCTTACCCTAACCCCGTCTCTCTCCCTGGAGCTGTCACAGCATGATGCCGACAACAATTCCAGTCTTTCGAATTCCTTTTCCATCGCCCTTCCCTATAATTCCCGCAGTGGTCTTAAAGGCTTACAGCTATCCATTGGCCAACGTCTGACCAGGACCGAACTCGCCAACCAGGCAGGGAATACCAGTACCTATAGCAGCGGCAGCACCTTCACCAGCACCATATCTTTTGCCTCTACAGCCTACACGCCGACCATCACCATGCCGTTGACCACCCGGCAATATTCCTTTACTGCAAAGGCAGGTCTGGCCCAGTACGTCTTTCACCCAAGCGTCTATCTCAGCGGATATGTTTCCAAACAAGGCATCGACCCGTCGGATACGCTGCTGGCCCTTCCTGCCTATGGCTACCTGCACTATCAGGATGGCTCCGGCAATAAGAGTGCGTTGCTGGATCTCAACCGGGAAAAAGAGCTGGTTTACCGGGAAAACCCGGTCATGCCGCACATTGCCGTACCGCTGTATACCTACGACGCCTTCTCTATCACCGGCGAAGGCACCGGCGGTATGTTCCGTGCCTACCGGGGAGATGTGGGCTATATCTACGACCATTTCATCCGTACCAAGGATATTTCCGATAGGGCCAGCGTGGATGTGGGGTACTCCCAGCTCGTGCATGGAGGGCTGGATCTGAACGTCACCCGCGCTTTCACTCAGAATAGTGCCTGGACGGATCAGAACAGCCTGGGCAGGGTAATGGGGTTTAAAAAAGATTCGGGGCTCTTCCAGGCCGCCTATTTCCGCAATCCCGGCGAGAAATCCATCAACTCCAAAAAATTCTATGACGGTCTGGGAGGCGATGATGTCGTCACTGCCAAACTTTATCAGCCAGGGCCCGGCAGCTCTGTCATCCAGGCAACCAACTATCTCACGCTCTATCGTAACAAACGCCCCATTGCAGACAGCCTGATGACCCCGCAAAAAGCGTTCAAACAGGAAAGGGACAAAAGGACACAGGTGATCTCTTATCTGAATGCCCAGGAGGCGGATGTGGCTGGTCTTTCCAAATACATCGAGAACTATACGCCCAATGTCTTTACCCTGGCCAGTTGCAGCCCCGCAAAGGAGAATGATGAAGGGGATGCGGTGGGGTTGGTGGGGGAATATTTTACAAATAACAAGTTTAAAGGGGCCCCTGTCTATACGAAATTATATGATACTATTGGCTTTAACTGGGGCAAGGGCTCACCGGGTGTACCGATGCCGCCTCCCCCGCCGGGACAGTCCCCATCCAATTTTCCCTCTGACAACTTCTCCATCCGCTGGACAGGCCGGCTAAAAGCGCCTGTGACAGGCCGTTATGTCTTCCACACCACCCCCGACGATGGGGTGAGGTTCTGGTTGAACGACTCGCTGCTGATCCAGGATTATCTGCCTCAGACCCTTGGGAAGGACACCGTATACCTTATAGCAGGAGAAATGTATCCGTTGAAAATGGAATATTATGAAAATGGCGGCAATGCCAGGATCGACCTGCAATGGTCCTATCCCGGGCAATCCACCTTCGTCAACGTACCCCGTCATTACCTGTACCCGCCTGCGGTCGATACCTTCAATGTCAACGGATATCTCGTCAAGGAAAAAAGGGTAAACAGTTTCCGTAAAGCCAGCCATATTTCGGAGATCGACGTGCTGAACAATGACGGAAGAAGATATGTCTATGGCATCCCTGTATACAACCTCCGGCAAAAGGAGGCGACCTTTTCCGTGGACCATAACAAAGGCAACGCCCTGACGGGGA
This sequence comes from Chitinophagaceae bacterium, assembly GCA_017307755.1. Taxonomy (GTDB): domain Bacteria; phylum Bacteroidota; class Bacteroidia; order Chitinophagales; family Chitinophagaceae; genus Puia. Next base: position 513,256 of record JAFKGQ010000007.1, read on the forward strand.
TTGTAGGGTACACTCCCGGCTCCGACAATACAGCCCAGAACCAACAAGGGAAAGACAACTACTACGCCAGCGAAGAGACACCGGCCTATGCTCACTCTTTTTTGTTGACAGGTCTTCTTTCCCCGGACTATGTGGACCTCACGGGCAACGGTATCTCTGATGACGACAAAGGCGATGCGGTCAAATTCAACTACTCCAAGATCTGCGGCGTCGCCCGCCCCTATCGCTGGAGGGCGCCGTACTCCATGGGCAACGCCACCTACAACGAAGGGTTAAAGACAGATAGCCGGGACGATAAAGGTAACTATGTTTATGGAGAGAAAGAGTTATGGTACCTGCATTCCATCGTATCCAAGACCATGATCGCCACTTTTGTCACCGAAAACAGGGCCGACCTGTTTGCCATAGACGAGAATGGCAACCGTGTTCCGGACAGTTCCGCCAAACGATTGAAGGAGATCAACCTGTACAGCAAAGCCGACTTTATAAAGAACGGTACCAATGCCATCCCCATAAAAACGGTCCATTTCGACTATACCTACGAGCTTTGCAGAGGGCTCAACAAAGAGGTGGGTTTTTCTACCAACGACAGCGGCAAGCTGACACTAAAAAGAATATGGTTTACTTACAACGGCAACGACAAAGGCAAGCAGAACCCGTACGTATTCAACTACAATGCGCTAAACCCGACCTATAATATCAAGTCCTATGATCGCTGGGGCAATTATAAAGACCCCTCTCAAAATCCCAGCGCCTCTGGCATATTGACCAATGCAGAGTATCCCTACGCCTTACAGGACAGCACCCTGGCGTCAAGGAACGCCGCCGCCTGGAGTCTTGATTCCATCTATCTGCCATCCGGAGGGGCCATCAAGGTCAGCTTTGAAAGTGACGATTATGCATATGTGCAGCATCGACGGGCGATGAACCTGTTCAAGCTGGTGGGGTTGGGTCCCGACTCCCTGATCGGACACAGCAGCAGCAAGCTATACACTGGAAAAGGCGACAATCTTTTTGTATTTGTCAATATCCCCCGGGCTGTCAGCAGCAAGGCAGACCTCAAAGAGAAATATCTCGCAGGCGTGAGCAAGCTGTACTTCAAGCTGTTTGTACGCATGCCGGACGACCAATACGGCAGCGGCTCCGAATACATCTCCTGTTATGCAGACCTGGACCAGGGCAATAGCTATGGCATCGTAAATAGCGGCATGATCTGGCTGCGCATCAGCGGTATCTCCCTGGCCGGCGACGGGGACGGTGACTATAGCCCCCTGGCCAAAGCGGCCATACAGTTCCTGCGGTTAAACCTTTCCTCAAAAGCCTACCCGGGTTCGGAAGTTGGCGACAACCTGGACCTTGAGAACGCTGTCAAAATCATAAATGCCCTGGGAGATAATATCAAGACAGCGTTCAGCTCATTTGATAAGACGGCCAGGGGCAAATCCTGGTGCACGGACATAGACCTCAACCGGACCTTTATCCGGCTGAACAATCCTTTTTATAAAAAATATGGGGGCGGCCACCGGGTAAAAAGGATTACCATTTATGATAAATGGGATAAGATGACGGGCCAGCGGGCAGCTGTATACGGACAGGAATATACCTATACCACCCAACAGGAGATAGGCGGCGTCATGACCACCGTCAGCAGCGGTGTTGCCAGTTATGAGCCGGGCATCGGCGGTGAAGAGAACCCCTTCCGCCAACCCATCGAGTACGTAGAGAAGATTGCCCCGCTAGGCCCCGTCACGCTGGGATATTCCGAAGAACCCCTGGGTGAATCCATCTTTCCTGCTGCAGGCGTTGGTTATAGCAAGGTAAGAGTGCGGACCATCAATTATAAGAACCGCAAGTCGGCCAATGGGTATGAAGAAACCACTTTTTATACGGCTTATGACTTCCCCACTTATACCGACAGGACCATCTTTGACAATGACACAAAGAAAAGGTTCAAACCCGGACTGGCCAATTTCTTAAGGATCAATGCTCGTCATTATCTCACCTTCTCTCAGGGTTTCAAGGTGGAGCTGAACGATATGCACGGTAAAATGCGCACGCAGGCCTTTTATCCCGAGACGGACCCGTCGCGTTACACCACCTACACGGAAAACATCTATAGGGTGGAAAATCCAAAGGCGGATGAGAAGAAGCTGGCGAATATCGTCAGTGTCATGCATCCCGACGGTACTATCGATACGGCGGCCTGTATCGGTAAGGATGTGGAGCTCATGATGGACATGCGGGAACAATTGTCCATTACCAATGGATATAACCTAAGTCCCAATACGGATATGTTCCCTATTCCTGCAATCCCTCCAACATTCGTCCTCCCAACCCTGATCAATCTGCCGCAACGGGAAGAGAACAGGTTCCGGAGCGTAGCCACCCTGAAGGTGATCCAGCGCTATGGCATCCTGGACAGCGTCATCCACATCGACAAGGGAAGTAAAGTGTCTACCAAGGACCTTTTATATGACAGTGAGACAGGAGATGTGCTGCTGAACCGGACACAGAATGAGTTCAACGACCCTGTATACAGCTTTAGCTATCCCGCCCACTGGGCTTATGACGGCATGGGGCTGGCGTACAAGAATATCAACCTGCTGTTGCCGCATGTCACCATCAAAAGTGGTAAGATCACGAATACCCTTCCTGCGGCTGACACCAGCTTATTCAGCAGTGGCGACGAGATCCTCGTAGCCGGCAGGCTGCAGACAGGCGTATCTGCCTGCGACCCTGTACCCGCCACCTTCCCGGGATATACAAAGATATGGGCCATCGACAGCAGCGTGGTACGCGGCGGTCCGCGTGCTATCTATTTTATCGACGCTGATGGACAGCCTTACAATGGTAATGATGCCACCCTAAAGGTCATCCGCAGCGGCCGGCGGAACATGAACACCATGGTGGGCTCGGTAACTACTCTGCAAAATCCCCTGGTGTATGATGGCGCTTCGGGCGGCTATAAACTGCGTCTGGATAATAGCTCCCAGGTAGTGAATGCCGGGGCGGCGGAGTTTAGTCAACTGTGGAAGGTGGAAGACCGCAGGGTCCATCGTACCTCGGTGAACTGCGTGGATACCATTCCGGCGGATTGTTCAGGCGGGGGGCCTTCCTGTTCCTGTCTCTGTCTGAAAAGCCTTTTTAGCTACCTGATCGCATCCAGGCGGCTGTTTATTAGCAAATCCGACGGGGTAAGCGTATCCTCTCTTGTACAGAACGCCAATAACGCGGGGTATCCTGTTAACGTGAATGATTGTCCTGTACTGAAGGCCAATCAATACAAATCGTTCTATGCGCTGACAAAGGACAGTCTTACCTTCTTCTATGCCGCCAGGATCGGGGACTTCCTGGTGACATGGGATTTGTCGAAGTATGCTAATCTATATCATTTCTATGCGGATAATTGTGGGAGTGACAGGGTGGTGTCGTGGAGGGATACGGTGGATGCAAGCCCTCAGTTGAGGGATACTGTGCAGAAAACGTTCTATGCGACAAAACAGCTGACGGATTATTGGGACAATACGGGGAATGATTACTTTAACCATAGCGTTGCTAAGGGAGTTCATTATGCGGAAGTACAAGGCTCATATTTCAAAGCAGCAAGAAAGGGTGGAAACTTCGCGGGTCACATAGACCCTGATTATGAGGTGTTTTCCTTATTAAAATTTGACAGCATTGCAGCACCTATGATACCCGCCAGTGCGCATATACAATTGGCCACTTTACGTTTACAGGGAGGGTTTTCTTTCCATCCAACGGACATTCTTTTTTCTCATTCGCTTGATCAACCGGATGCAAATGGCTTTTATCCATTTATAATTCAGATCCCACTCGTAGATTGGGACTACAACAATTATTTAAGTACCAATCCCGGTCAGAACCCTACCTATCAATATGTTGCGGCTAACCAGGTTCAAAGCTTGACCATCAATGCTATGGATTTTGTAAACGACTGGTTATCGAATGGTAATAGAGGGTTATTATTAACTATAAATCGGGTGTATCAGGAAAAAACTACCCCCATATATTCTACATTTGTCCCATCACGTCTTGATATCACATATGATACGGTCAAACAAGTCGCCGACTCCATCACCAGCTACATGCAGCTATTCTACAAACCCTTCTGCGACACCATCACGGACTACTCCTGTCGCAGCGTGGTGGCGGACACCAGTTTCAACCCTTACACCGCCGGCGTATTAGGTAACTGGCGCGGCAACCGCAGCTACACGTATTTCGGGACCCGCGCCGAAACCGACCCCTCGGCACAAACCAATATCCGTCACAACGGCGCCTTTCACGATTTTTCCCCCTACTGGACCTTCCAGAACAGCAAGCTGCAACAACAGCCCGACACCACCCGCTGGGTATGGAACAGCGAGCTGACGCTTTTCAACCCCAAAGGAATGGAGATAGAGAACAAGGACCCGCTGGGCAGGTATAATTCCATTCAATATGGCTATTACAAGACCTTACCCATAGCTGTAACCCAGAACGGGCATTATCGGGAGTCGGCTTTTGAAGGTTTCGAAGACTATGGTTTCTTAACCCAGGTGTGCGACACTGCCTGCCCTGCTGACCGGCACATCGACTTCTCACCGTATCTCACGAAGCTGACGACGGCAGAGAAACACAGCGGCAAAAGCAGTCTCCGGCTGGAGGGGCATGACCAGGCAGGGTTGGCCTTCAACCTTGTTGACCAGGAGGCAGCCCAGCCCACGCTCAATTTCAACTCCAGCGTAGATGCCTGTCCGGGGATAGGATCAGTTCTTAACGCCGTCAAGATCCCCAACACCATCCTGCTTCCAACGTTCTCCCCTTTCAAAGGCAAGAAGATGGTCGTCAGCGCCTGGGTGAAAGAAGGTCAGGCTTGCACCTGTACATCTTATGTCAACAACGATATCAAGATCGTATTCGACGGCTCACAAAGCATCACTTTTATGCCTACCGGCCCCATCATTGAAGGATGGCAGCGGTATGAAGGGGTCTTTACCATACCGTCCGGCGCAAGCACCATCAGCGTCAACCTCGAAGCCACAGGGACCACGCCCGTGTTCTTTGACGACCTGCGTCTGCACCCCTTCAACGCCAATATGAAATCCTTTGTTTACAATCCCACCAACCTCAGGTTGATGGCCGAACAGGATGAGAACAATTATTCCACTTTTTATGAATACGACGACGACGGCACTTTGATCCGGGTGAAGAAAGAGACGGGAAGGGGTATTCAAACCATCAAGGAGACGAGGAGCGCCTTGCAAAAACAATAATCATGCAGTTACAAAAGATATTACTCGGTATCATTTTCACCGGAGGCCTGCTCAAGACACCAGCCCAACAGCCCTCGGGAAAACAGCAGGCCGTCGCACAGTTGCAAACTATAACGGAACGTTATCGGAACTTTAAAGGGTTGCATTTTTCTGTACGCTACCGGTACGCCGAAGAAACAAAGCCTTCTGTCTGGCTGGATTCGTTGAAGGGCGACTTTGCCATTTACGGCGACCAGTACCATTATTCACTGGACAGTACAGAGTTCATCAGCGGCAAGGAATTGTCCGTGATCCTCTTTAAACAAGATCAGCTGATGTATCTGGCTAAAGGGACCAGCGCACTTCAGCAGGGGAACCCCATAGCGCTTCTGGACAGCCTGCTATTAAAAAATAACGATGTGGACGGGCGGATGCAGGAGACAAAGGATGAGCGAACCATCATTTTTTCTTTTCATCCCGGGCAAAAGGCAAAACGAGTGGAATATGTCGTTGATAAGACCACGGGATACATTACAAAGATGATCAGTGTTGTTCCGGCCAGGGAGCTGTATGATCCCTCGGTGCAGCAAAAAGTCGAAGGCGATGCCTATGCCATTGTTGAAACAAGCTTTACCGACTTCCGGCAGGAAGATCCGACAGGAAAAGGATGGGATCTCAGCCGCCTGTTTAAAAAAGAAGGGAAGGAATATATACCTCTTCCTCCCTATGACGCTTATAAAATTGTTCTCGGCTCACCTGACCTATAATGACCTATTATATGAAGAAATTATTCATATTCTCTTTATTACCTGCCCTGATCCTGGTACTTTGTGCTGCTGTAGATCCGGTGAAGACCTTTGGTATTCAGCCGCCAGTGCTGCAAGTGCTGGATGGCAGCCTTGGGCAATTGAGCAAGGACTCCTTTAACATCGTGTCGGATACTTTGTTCTTCGATCCTTCGTACAATAGCATGCTGGACAAGCATTATATGGTGAGGAATACGGTGCGGCTGCGTATCAATCCCTATTCCCCTTACTTTCTGAAACGTACGTTTTCGGCAACCTTGCGTCTGGAGATCGCTAAAACCGACGTCAACGGTACTGTCACTACTTTTGACACTTCCCTCACTGTGCGATACAATAAGGACAGCCTGATCCGGGATGGAGATAGCTACTTGTTTAGTAATGCCTACAGAGTGAAGGTGAAGGTTATAGACAGGCAGACCGATGCGAATTGGGATGTATGGAAATCGCTGACCCTGGAGAACGAGTTGCAGAGTTTCCCTGTTTTCACATTCGACTGTTCAAAAGATACGATCAATTCCGTAAGTCATGCGACCCTGGATTCCAACAGCGTTACGGATGAGCTGCCGGTGAACTGGACACAGGTGACCAGCGCGGATCAATATGACCTGGAATGGACCTACATCGACAGCAGCGCATTAAAAAGTCCCCGGCATCTATACGGGGATCCTGCAAACCCGGATGCCACCCTTATCTTCGGCAACAGTAGCAGCCGCGTGACGATCACGGGCACCTCTTATAATATCCCCCTTCTTTATGACGGGACGGGCACCCTGTTCTTCCGTGTAAGGCCGGTGCAATTGCAGGCGGGCGGAGGACGCAGCGAAGGACATTGGCACAGTGACAAACAGACACCTGGAAGTTTTTATTTTAAAGGACATCAACGCAACCTGAACTGGCAGTCCACGGCGACCTTTGCCGAGGAAGGCAAGCGTAAAGTAGTGGTCCAATATTATGACGGTAGCCTGCGGGGGCGCCAGACTGTGACGAAAGACAATACAACCAACACTACCGTCGTCAGCGAAAGCTTTTATGACTACCAGGGTCGGCCGGTGATCCAGGTACTCCCCTCGCCTACTTTTAGTAACGTCATCAAATATTCCCAAAATTTCAATTTGGGGTTGAACGGCAACGCATATGATAAACGCGACTTTGATACATTGGCAGATCCATCTCAGTATTGCAACAGCGGGGCAAACGCCATGGGGACAGGTAGCGGGTCATCCCAGTATTATTCAACGGCCAATCCCGACCGGGATACCGGTGTCGCTAAATATATCCCGGATGCAGGCGGCTATCCGTTTACTGAGGTGGAATATCTTCAGGACAACACCGGCAGGATCAGCCGTCAAAGCGGCGTTGGTCCCCGGCACCGGCTGGGTAGCGGTCATGAAACAAAATACTTCTACGGCACACCTGACCAACGCGAGCTGGATGCCCTTTTTGGCACTGAAGTAGGAGATTTTTCCCATTATTTCAAAACCGTGGTGCAGGATGCCAATGGTCAGTTCAGCGTAAGCTACACCGACATGCACGGTCGCACTATCGCCACTGCCTTGGCAAACGTGCCGGACAGCACCAAGCTGGATACGCTGTCTTCTTACCGCGCCCAGCGGATTACCGAAACGCTCTCCACCCCCACATCGAATGTCGTGAAAGACCTGGTCATGGAAAGCAAGAAAGGGCTGATAGTGTCCATGCCGGGTACACATACGTTCAATTATATCCTCAACCCCGCCAGCTTGCAGTTGCCCGACTGTAATAATTACACCGTTTGTTACGATTGTCTGTACGACCTGGAGATCACCATAACAAGCGACTGTAATAACCAGAAATTACAAGGTGGGCAGCCCTTTGATACCGTATTCCATAACTTTTCATTAGGTGGTCGTCCGGATACCACCTGCGGCAAACCCGCGGACAGCTTTGCCGTCAGCTTTTCCAAGTACCTGCAGGCAGGCAGCTATGAGATCACCAAGCGTCTCTCCGTGAGTCGTTATGGCGAAAACTATTACAGAGACAGTGTATTTATGAAAAGGAATAGCTGCCGTGATATCAACAGCTTTCTGCAGGAGCAGCGGGCGATCCAGGCCAGCATCACCCAATGCGCCCCCACCTGTCAGAGTTGCATTGACAGCCTGGGCGATTGGAGCTCTTATTACAGCCGTTTTATTGCCCGGACGGGCATAGCACCAGGTGATTCTTCATATAAGGATATGATCCTGTCGGCTTACAAGGAAGCGCAGGCTTCCTGTCAGCTCATATGCGACAACATCAACGAAGCGGACAATATCCGACAGGCCATGTTACTGGATATGACCCCACCATCGGGTCAATATGCCAACCAGGACAGTACAGCAGACCCTTATTCCATCTTTTACGTGCATAAGGATATCAACGGCAACCAGACTGATGTAACGGAGCCCGTGTACACGCGGAATAATAATTACCTGGACGAGAATGGCAACCCCGACCTGGTGTACGACGAGAAGACAGACCGTATGGTCAAACCCCAGGACCTCACCCCCGAGGCTTTTGCACAGAAGTTTAAGCTGCCCTGGGCGGAAGGGCTGCTACAATATCACCCGGAATATCAGAAGCTTGTAGCGTATGAACAATTGGGCTCCAGCAATGACTGGGATAAAAGGTTTGGGTCCGTGGATACCTATGCGGAAGCCATGAAAAAAGGCTATTTGAACCCCACGGGTAATACGAATGCACCTTTCAACAGGTATAACGCGACCGTCTCGGCGGACTATGATCCAGTGATGGTGCAAGGTTATATGTCCAGTCTGAATGACAGCTTAAAAGCGTACATCAATCGGGCTTCCACTGGAAATCCCAATCCTCTAAAGCTAACCCTATGGGGTTTTGCAACAGCTACCATCCGATGTGCAGGCGGTGCCAGTTCCTGTATGAACAATTATGCATTCGTCACCAACAATGACGACAGCGCCTTCAATAGTAATATGTGCACCGGTGATCTCGACATGGCGTGGCGCACTTTCCGGCAAGCCTATCTGGACATCAAGCGGAAGTTGATCAATGCCCGTCTCAAGTCCATCCCATCCATCCCTAGCACCAATGACTTACTGGCAGCAGGGCATCAACCGCATTTCACGGATGCGGATGAGCTCATACAGGCCGTTGATCTTACTCCTCCATCTGATAAAGACGCTGCCTCACAGCAGAGCCAGACAGCCATCAACAATTATTACGACGCCAATTGCCGCGCCTATGTCACCATGTGGTGGCAAAACCTGCAGAAGCCCTGTAACTATAATGCCACAGACTCGGCCATCATCATTCCCCGGCTGATACAGGTGTGTAAAGAAGGTTCTGATGGCAGCCATCCCTATGGCGCCAGTTCGGTCAGTCCTTCCAGTTCTTATCAATACAAGAGCTTTGAAGATGTTATCCAGCAATACAATGCCGGAAAAAGCAAGCCGGCCACCTGCAATGTTTACGGTATCAAGGCGCCAAAGCCTTATGACCAGCAGCTGGCATACAGCAACAAACCCTTGTGGACACGCCCTGATAGTTGCGAATGCGACCATATCCAGTCGATCTACCGTAATTACCAGGCAGTAGCCAGTCATTATTTGTCCTTCTCCGACTATGTATACAAGGCTTATCATACGTCCATGCCCGACTCTACCCTGAGCCAATTGAGGACCATGTGTACAGTACCTCCCGGCACGGCAGGATGTAATTACCTGGCTACCCCCATCCAACTACCGCCGGCCATGCAGTGCAGCACGGGAGATATATGCGTAGGCTGTACCCAGTTTAAATCCCTGGATGCGGAGTTCCGGAGCAGATATCCCCAGGCATCACCCGTGGCCGCACCGTTACCTACCGACTCAGCGCAGCTGGCGGTCAATCAGCTGTATGAGCAGTTTATGAGCTATAGGCTGGGATATACAAAGACGGCCGGTGATTATTTAAGCTTTCTCAATAGCTGTAATGGTACTCCCAATGGTGGAAGTTTATATGATTCCTTACAGACTATCTTAAATGGAGCAGTTTGCCAGTATAACGCACAGGCTGACTCGCTGGTGAACACACATCAATGCAATTATACGAACTGGGTAATCGGCTCATCCAACGAGTTGACACCTGGTGCTATCCGCAATGGCGTTACCGTAATGGCCGACACTGTAACTCCTTTGTATTACAGGTCTATCGTCTATGTAAGCCAAAGGGACTTTTGTATCAACAATGCAATATCATACGAGGCAAGAATAAAGGCTCCTATAAAAGACCAGAACGGAGTGCCGATGGATTGTGGAGATGTTTCATTCAATCTTTGGAATTCAAGCAACAACTCTATTCCAACGGATGTAGACGAGGGCATATATTTTCAACTTATCCCCTATTGCGGCTCGGGCTTCTATAGGTATCGCGGTGTTCGATATAATGACACAGCACTCGCCAATAAAGATTTTGAGGACTGGCATGTAGTAAAATATAAGATCACTCCAACAAAGGGGCAGCTCTTTTATGATGGCAGACTTATAAAGGAGATCCCACGGGACGGCAACTCTTTTATTTATAAGGCTAACTTTATGCCGATAGTGTTCAAAAGAGCCGAAAGAGCTCAGATGGACTGGTTTAAAATTTACGACGGTAACGACAATGTTATTTTTTCTGAAGATTTTGACAATGCTCCCGGCGCCTTTGCCAGACCCAATGTAGCTAGTTTGTGTCCCAAACCGGACTGTAAGGATTTCTTTACATGGTATTTCAACTCTCAGACCGGCAGTAATTATACCTATTCACAGATTGATTCGCTGTACAGGAAGAATGGTATCATCCTACCCTGCTCTAGTCCTGGATCGCTGGATTCGGTAGTTGATGTCCCTGTTCATAAAGACTCCTGCGTCAATTATCAGTTTATCAATGCTTACTCTCGGCTAAAGACCAGGGATCTTATTCAAACCCCCGATGGAGGCTATTTATTAGCTGGCTCTAGTGGTGGCGTGACCAACGGCCAGGGTATTCTACTTCTAAAGACAGATAAAATAGGAAATTATTTGTGGCACCAAGCTTATTCGGAACCAGGAACCGAAGATGTTAGCAGAATACGCAATACAAGGGACGGAGGGTTTATACTTATAGGTTCAACTACATCCTATACGCAACCTCAGGGTGAGCCTCTGGTCATAAAGTTGGATTCTATGGGTGCTGTCCAATGGACTCGTACGATGGGCGCCGGTTCTGCCAATGGAGAAACAGGAGTGGACATCATTCAGACTTCAGATGGGGGATATGCCTTAGCCGCCAATTATAATAACGCCTCTGGCACTGCCGACTGGGAAGTCATTCGTCTGGATGGCAGCGGTAACACAATATGGGCCAAAACAATAGGCACAGATAGCACTGATAATATTGGGGGAATATTAGAAGACCAGGACACATTGGTCTTATCCGGGCTTTCCATATCTACCGAACTTGGGAATCCATCTTCCAAGTATGACGGGATGATCATGAAGATAACCAAGGGCAATGGCAATGTTATCTGGGCTAAATCCTATGATTTTGACACTCGTTGTAATTGGTTCTTTGATATTAACAAGACAGGCAATGGGTACATCATCAACAGCATGATGACAGATGACTACGCCCCCGGAAATTTGGGCAATATGCAGCATGTAGTAGTTGAAGTTAATAAGAACGGGGACACGTTGCGTGTAAGAAAAATAGCCTCACCTCCCGGAGCACAAACCTACTATGGAACGGTATACCCAACACCTGACGGTGGGTATATTTCAACCCAATATGAGGATAGTTCAGTTGCAGCAAATATTCATCTGCTCAAAACCAATAGCGTCGGTAATATCGAATGGTCCAATCGTATAAGGTTTACAGACAACCAATACATTGCACGCATTATCCGTAATAGCGACGGAACGTATACCGGTGCAGGTACCAAATTAACCGGAGCCTCCCAAAGTCCTATCCTGATAAGGACCGATAACTTGGGCAAAACTGGCTGTTATGATTCCGCTGAAAACCTTAGCAGTTCGAAACCAATCATTCATCAATACAATGAGACAATAACATCCAGTGATCTTAGCATCAACAATCTTCAAAGAGGCTTATCCGGAGACGTACGCCCACTCACACCAACGCTTAATTTGTGTTATCACAACACTTGTCTCCGTACTGTTACAGACACCCTTTTCCTCTGCGGTCGTTCCGAACCCGTGCTGCCCCCGGTGGAGATAAATACGATCAACAATTGCTCCGACTCCACCTTCTTCACCATCAGCAAAAGCACCGAACTCTTCAACGTCTACACCGACTCCATACAAAACAGGTTCGACAGCGCTTACCGCGCCCGCTGTATGCAGGCCTACCTGTATGAGCATTTTAGCGTAACCCACAATGTCAGCGAATACCACCACACCCTGTACTATTACGACCAGGCCGGCAACCTGCTCAAAACCGTACCGCCCGCCGGCGTCCAGGCCAATTATGACTCCGTATGGCTCGACAACGTGGCAGCGGCCCGCGCGGCAGACCAATCTCTTGTCCCTGCCCACGGCCTGAATACCCAGTACCGCTATAACACCCTCAACCAGGTGGTGGCCCAGCAGACACCTGATGCCGGACAAAGCCGATTTTGGTACGACCGTCTGGGAAGACTGGCTATTTCGCAGAATGCCCGTCAGAAATATGTCAGCACCAGCGAACAGGGCCGGCAATACAGCTACACCCTGTACGATTATATCGGCAGGATCACCGAGGTAGGCCAGATCGCCAACACAGGCGCCGCACCCATGACAGACTCCATCAGCCGCGTGGAAAGCAACCTAACGGCCTGGCTCACGACCTCCCAGGCAGGGAAGGAGCAGATCACACAGACCGTGTACGACATCCCCTATGCAGGGTTTACCGGGCTCTCTTTCACCCCCATCGTCCAACGTAACCTGCGAAACCGGGTATCCTACACCTCCTTCACCACCACCAACAACCCCGCCCAATACAACCAGGGCACCTTCTACACCTATGACATCGAAGGCAATGTAGATACCCTCCTGCAAGACTATGGCAGCAGTACCTTCAGTCCCGTGCAGAATGTCATGAACCTTAATGGCAACCGGTTCAAACGCCTCGTCTATCAATACGACCTCGTCAGCGGAAAGGTCAACAGCGTCGCCTACCAACCCCACCAGGTAGACGCTTTCTATCACCGCTATACGTACGATGCAGAGAACCGCCTCACCCTGGCCGAAACCAGTACCGACAGCGTCTGGTGGGATAAAGAAGCCCGGTATGAGTATTACAAACACGGCCCCCTGGCTCGGGTCATCCTGGGTGATAAAATGATCCAGGGGCTGGACTATGCCTATACCCTGCAAGGTTGGCTCAAAGGTGTCAATAGCACCAGCCTCCTGCCTGTCTATGACATGGGAAGGGATGGGGACACGACCTCTCAGAACAGATACATCGCCCGGGACATTTATGGCTTTGGCTTAAACTACTATACCGGCGACTATAGCGCCATCGGCACGGGCAAGAACCCCTTCCCCGGCAGCAGCGCCTTCCTGAATACAGCCGACAGGCCTCTGTTCAACGGCAACATCAGCAGCATGGCCGTCAACCTGGGGGCCTTGTACCGCCATCAGCAGGGTTCCCCCGACACCAGCCATTGGAGAGGCCCCTTGCTGTATAGCTATCGTTATGACCAACTGAACAGGATCACGGGCATGGATGCCTACTATGGCCTCAACCAGACTACCAATAGCTGGGCAGGATTGATGCCAACGCAGGATTTTAAAGAAAGAGTCGCCTATGACGGCAATGGCAACATCCAACGATACAAACGCAACAACTTCGGAGAGACAGGTCTGCCCATGGACAGCCTGGGGTACAGGTACATTGCCGGCACAAATAAGTTGCAACAGATCACCGACAGTGCCGACGATGCCATCGGTGGTGGTTATGACCTGCACAGCCAACCCCGGAACAACTATACCTACGACTCCATCGGCAACCTCATCAAAGACAGCAGCGAACGGATCAGCGCCATCAAATGGAATGTGTACGGTAAGATCACGGAAATCAACCATCGGACTACCACAGCCGCCAACCCAACCAGGAACATCTATTACTTCTACGATGCCGCCGGCCACCGCATCGGCAAAAAAGTCACCCGGGGTGATACCAGCGCCATCACCTATACCTGGTATGTAAGGGATGCCAGCGGCAATGTCATGTCCACCTATACAGCCACCCTTGACAGCAGCCAGGCCCTGGGCGATGCCGACCTCCAACTAAACGAGCAGCACCTCTACGGCAGCAGCCGGCTGGGGATCCTAACGGCCAACCGGTCAGCAGACGCCAACACAGAGGGGGTCAATAACTATGTATCCCCCTGGACGGGCACACATCTGGGGTACTATGCCGGTCGGAAACAGTATGAACTGACCAATCATTTAGGCAATGTCCTGGCCACTATCTCGGATAAGAAAATCGGTGTATCTTTATCGGCAGACAGCTCTTTGATAGACCATTATGAGGCCGATGTGCAAACGGCCCAGGATTATTATCCTTTTGGTATGATCATGCCGGGGAGGATGCTCGCTACCCTCTCTATCCCAGGAGGCTCGTTCTCTGGAACGACCCAAGTGAATGGGTATACTCTACCTGTGGATTTGACGTTGAGTAGCAGAACAGGTAACCAGCCCACCAGCTATGTAGCTACGGATATGATCGAACTGAACGATGGGTTTGAATCGGGCACCAATGATGATGTGACGGCTTATATTGCTGATGGCTCTTATGCAGGAGGTGGGAATGGAAGTAATGACAATGCGGTAGCTGGGGGTGGGAAGTACCGGTATGGGTTCAATGGACAAGAGAAATCAGATGAAATAAAAGGTTCTGGAAACTCTTATACGGCGGAATTTTGGGAGTATGATCCACGAATAGGGCAAAGATGGAATTTGGATCCTAAACCCACTATAGGAGTCAGCCCTTACGCGGCATT
>JAFKGQ010000008.1 GCA_017307755.1 Chitinophagaceae bacterium
AACTATCTGACTTTCGACTTTGCTGGCATGCTACACTCCCTGGTATTGATTTCTCTCACAGATAAGCCAGTTGATGATGGGTTTTCAAAGAACACTAACCCAGTACCTTGCCAAGGGTACATTTATTAAGCAACCTTTACGGGCGCACCGTTGTTCCCGTCGGCCGTCTGGGCATATAGGGCAAATTGATAGAGTAAGGCGGTGGCTGTGAGGGGAAGAAATAAATGCTTATAAGACGATTTAAAAAAAAGCTGTAACATTGAAATAAGGTTTAAAAATGAATAAATACCGGTATCCTCACTTATCACGTTGTCGCAATAGGACACCTATTTCTCTGCGGTAAAACAGCAGGCAGACGACAGTATAGTAAACGCCGGTTAGCACAAGGACTGTTTCAATAAATATTGACCAGCTGATAAAGTGTAGCATGTCTTTACATTTTTGGTTGGTAGGACAAAAATGTAAAAAGGCCCTCGTGAAAAAACTCTATAAATAGAGTTGTTAGATCCGACTATTTTCTTATCTTCTTCTGTTGGCGTACTCGTTCCGGATCTTATGAAAGGTGCTTGGGGCGACGTCGAGATAGGATGGCAGTAGGTTTAACGGGACGCGCTGCAACAGGTCCGGCCGTTGTTCGGCAAATTGAGTATAACGTTCTTCCGCCGTCTTAGACTGCATATCTTCATGCCTGTCTTCACTTCGGCAGTAATATTCCTCTGTGATCCATATACGATGTGTGTTGAATTCCGGGAATTTCCGGCAGGTATCTTCCAATTGCCCGTGAGTAATATACCAGCAGATGCAGTCTTCCAATGCAACGATATCCACCTTGGATGGCAGTTGGCGAAAAAAACTCTTAACAGAGATAAATATATCTTGCTCGGCAAGAAACCATAAAGTTACTTCTCTGTCCGCCAGTTCATAGAATATACGTACAAAGCCGGATTCTATAAAATAGATATTTTGGTTTACCCGGCCTTTTTTTAAGATATACTCGCCTTTTTTGAAAAGTATATGTTGAAGGATTGCTCTGAGGTGCGCCTCCAGCTCCGGGGACATGGGCGCAATAGTATTCAAAAAGAGGAAAAGTGGTTCCATGGTAAGGTTATTCCTTCGCTTCCTGCAAAAATCTTTCCAGTTTAGTTCGATCTATATATTTTCATTTAGTATACAAAAAAGTATTTGTACATTATACATTGCTGTTATAACTTGGATTAGGGTCTGGGATTTTACGGAGGAGATCCTTCAGCCCCAAACGCAGACGCCGTTAATGTATAATTTCCTCAATTTTTATATTTCTCAACTGAATGCCACTGTTCTCCCTTTCGATCTGTGAATCTTCGAATTCGATGATAAAATCTTCCGTAGCTGGTATATCCAGCAAATAAGTATGCAATGGTTCCCATTCGCCGCTGGTTACGTCAAGGAAATTTGACGTAATCCACGATCCGTCCCTTCTTGATACAGTAACCCCTAACCTGTGTTTTCCCCCTATCACTCTGCATTCCAGCGATGCGTGGAGTATTCGCATAGCACTTCCCGATATGTCGTTCTTTACATAGTCCATCTTATTTGTCCCATGTAGATATTTCTTTATACGTACTTTCACCCGCCCCTCCCTATTCGTACGTAAAATGGTAATCATCCCGTCCTGTACGCTCAAAATGCCTTTTCCCGCCTCGCCATAAAACTGTTGTGTCGACGGGTCCCAATGCTTACATTCCTCTAATTGGTACTCATAGGGATGAGCCAACGTACTTTTGAACAGGGGCGGCTTTTTAGATGCCTGATGCCTAAGCGCCACAAAGACGCCTATAAGCCCGACTGGCAAAACCAAATACACCCACAACGGTAATTTATACAGCCAAAAACCGCTTGCAGTAATACCAGCAGCAATAATTTTACTCCAGACAGGGTCCTTCCAAATCTTTTTTAGAAATTTTAGTATCATAAGCTTCATCTTAAAATGCATCTCCAGTGCAGTATTATACCTTCACCCGTAATTTTTTTCTAGGGTATATATGTAGACGCTACTAATACCTTTTCTGTTCTTTTTATCCACAGACAACGCTGTGTACTTTTGTACAACCCTTAAGGGTTTATTCTTTTCTTCTGCACCCCTTGGCATCTCCTGCTTGCCTCTCGCAAAACCCAAAATGAGTGTCTCTCATTTTTTAACCATAATTTTTAACCATGAAACGCTTATCCATTGGAATTTTCGGGCTCATGCTTGTGCCCGCCATCCTCGTCTCGTCAGTCCTCAGGACTCCACCGTCTACCGCGGCGCCTGCTCAAACCCAGTATTATTGGTATTCGGTCCCGGGCGATCGTTATCACGACCATACCACATTGAACACGGAGATGGATCTCATGTGGCTGTATTATGGCACCATCGTGGATACCAATCCGTCAGGGGGTACCATGGTCGAAAAGGGGTATCCAAATAACAATTATCCACATACGACGTTCCCGTCAGTGTATTTGTATGCACATTTTTGATAGACAACTCAATACCCGGGATTCTGCCTGAGATTCGGGTCTAGTTCCAGGTCTTTATGCGGTAATGGAAAAAGGGCGGCATCGTGTCTCCAGCCGGACTTCTCCTGACTAAGTACGGAGTCAATCATCCCGGTACGCTGGAGGTCCAGCCAGCGATGCCCCCATTCCGCGAAAAATTCTACTCGCCGCTCATGATAAATGGCCCTCAGCAATTTATCTTCATCTATATGTATTAGATCAGACAGCCCCGCCCTTCTACGGATGATATTCAGATCCCTCAACGCACCGGCCGTATCTCTTTGTCGGACCCTTGCCTCGGCCCTGATAAGGTATTGTTCTGAAAGTCGAAGTACAATCACATCCTCTTCAGGAGCAGTGGCATCCCTTGCCTTATATTTTGCCGGATAGAAATACCATATGCCGTTGTCAATTATTGTATCCGTCCAGTGGGATAGCCGCAAGTCACTCGGCTCAAAGCTGTTCAGCAGCCACGGCGTCAGGACATAGGTAGGCGGCCTCCCTTGAAAAGGGATAAATAAGGAAGCCTCCGCCGTAAACATACCATCCAATACAGGATGTAACGCCCAGATGGCCTCACGACTGGTGCTAAGAAACGCTTTATCAAGGTCCATCTCCAACTGATAAGCGCTGTCGTTGATCAACAGGCTCGCCTGCTGTTCGGCATTTGCCCAATCATGCAGGTATAAGCTTACCCTGGCGAGTAGGGCCGTAGCCACAGCACGATTGGGGCGGAGATGTATGTTCTCGCTATGCTCCGTTGCCGGGTAGCTGTCAGGCAAACCCAGCCGGGCATCCTGCAGGTCGGCTGTCATTTGCTGGTACACTGCCGACACAGGGGCCCGTGACAGGGTGTCATTAACATCATAGCGGGTGCTTTTTACCAGTGGCACGTCTCCATACAAGTTCACTAAATAAAAGAAAATAATAGCGCGGACCATTTTTGCTTCGGCTTGCAGCCTCACCTGCATACCTTTACTCACTTTGCTGATCTTGGGGTCCACAACGTTTTCAATGATCTCGTTACAATGGTTGATGGATTGATAAGCCCACTTGAAAAGATTGTTACATAAAGTGTTGTCATCCGCCAATGCATTCGCAGCAAAAGCGTCTTCAAACTTATTTGGTGTCGTTCGGTAAATTTCGTCGCTGGCGAGGCCTCCAAAAATGGACATACCTCCATTGGCCAGGGACTGGATGTTGCTCATCATGTCGTAGTATACACCCTTCATATCCCTTTCCGCATCCTCATCGTTGGAAAAAACGGCTGCAGCAGTTACCATGCCGCCAGGAGGAGGGATAGAGACAATCTTTTTACAGGCGGCGCTATAGGAAAACAGCACCGGCACAGCTATCATCGACAGGAGAGAATTAAGAGATCCGTATTTCATTGTTGTATGATTAAAAATTCAACTGAATGCCGGCAATAAAAGTCCGCTGCGGTGGCAATACACGGGGGTCCTGCGTCTCGGGGTCCGTCACAGGAAATTTCGTCATCGTCAACAGATTCTGTCCGGAAAGATAGACACGCGTGGAAGTAAGCCCCATCTTTTTCAATTTCCTTGCCGGGAATCTATAACCCAAACACACGCTTTTCACCCGTAAAAAGCTGGCATCCGTCACATAGGCGCTGGATTGATAAAATAAGGGTATCAATCTTCCGGCCTCCGTACTATCCATGGTAGTCACTTTTTGCAAAGACGTCACGTCTCCCGGTTTTCGCCAATACTTTCCCATCTCAACAGGCACGTTTCCCATCATGGATGGACCGGGAGATCCGGGGATGTTTTGCTTATACAACTCTACAATGGGGCTCCGTCCATTTTGCCGCCTGTATTCCACAAATACCGATAAGTCCAGGTTATCCCACCGGACATTATTATCCATGCCGGCATACCAGCGGGGGTCGAAATTGCCACAGGGGACAAAGCTATCTTTATCAAATTTAAAAAGCCCATCTTCGACGCCTACCCCTAAAAAAGCATAACCAAAAAACTCGGTGAGAGATTTCCCTATCTGGTAAGTCTTGCCATAGACGGAAGAGGCAAGTCCGGGAAATTTGATCAACTTATTCTCGGGCATCGTCAACGACAACGATGTCGTCCAGCTGACGTCTTTTGCGGAAACATTTATTGTTTGAATCATAAATTCAAGGCCTTTGTTAAGGATCACCACAGGCTGATTGGCCATGACGCTGGGATATCCTGTCATGGAAGACAGCGCCTTTTGTACGACAAGGTTATCAGTGGTATGGCGATAGGCGGCCACGGTAAGACTGATCCGATCACTCAGAAAGTACAGGTCTATCGCCAGCTCGCCTTTTCTGTTAAGCTCCCACCCCAGCTGTGGATTGGCCGGCTTAGCCGGCGAAAAAGTCTGTGAACCAGGGTTACTCCCTGCAACCTGAGAGGTATTATACACCTGGCCAAATGTATATTCACCCACCTGGTCATTACCCGTTATACCATAGCTGCCCCGTAGTTTGCCAAAACTGATCCAGGGACATGCTTTCATCCACGGCTCCCTCGTAAAGATCCAGCCCGCCCCCAATGACCAGAACAAACCCCTTTTCCTGTCGTCGCCAAACCTGCTGGACATATCCATGCGTAGGGTTCCACTGAATAAATACTTGCCGGAAAAATTATGCTCCGCTCTTCCGAACACTGAAAAATACCTATAGGCTGTATCGCTTTTGTCAGGTTCCGAACTGGCAAGCCCATTGTTGATATCTAAAAATTTATCACTAGTATACCCATCCCGGTTAATGGAAGAGATGCCGGTATGCTGTTGCTGATAGCTTGTACCCAACAGCAGGTTTATCTGATGCTTTTCCCATTCATGTTGGTATTCTCCCATGGCTTCCCCGATGATGCTGGTATAGACTCCCTTCGTGGTCGACTTCGACGCCGTCGCCTCGGGGTTTAGACTGACATCCTGCGCAGCAATGGTTTGGCGGCTCTCTTCGTTCGACAGTGCCAGGTTGTAACCCAGACTGCCCCTTAAGGCAAACCCATGCCCCCATGGATAGACCACCTCTATATGCCCCAGCCCAGTGAGGATCTCGGCATTATATTTATTCAGCTGCTGGGCGGCAATATTCAGCCGGTGAAGCCCTCCTTCCTCCCATACATATTGCTTGTTATCCACTGGCAATGGAGCACTTGGCGCCATGAGCCTGTAGAGAAAGAGGTCGGCTACGGGCTGGGTATTGTTTTCATAAGTCAACATATTCGACATTGTCACCAATACCTTCTGTCTTTTGCCAGTAGTGTCAAAAACATAACTACCATAAACAGACCCACGCTGGTAACCAAAATCGCCAGGGTATACAGTAGAAGTCCGATCATAATTCCCCGATACAAAGAACAGTCCGCTCGTATCACCGCCACAGAGACTGAACCCTGCATGTAATAACAGAGCTTTATGCCCGGCAGTCATTTTGATATAGTTTTCGTCCTTTGGCTTCCATTGATACGCCTCGTTTACCCTCCCCGGCGCATATCCTTCCGCGCTGTCATTGTATACTGCATCCTCCCTCATTTGCAGGTACTGTGCCGTCGGTAAAAGGGGGCTGGTTTTCAGAAGTTGACTAAAGCCCGTATAACAGTGCACCTCC
Source organism: Chitinophagaceae bacterium (assembly GCA_017307755.1). Taxonomy (GTDB): domain Bacteria; phylum Bacteroidota; class Bacteroidia; order Chitinophagales; family Chitinophagaceae; genus Puia. The sequence goes on from JAFKGQ010000008.1 coordinate 6,134, forward strand.
CGCACTACAGTGTCCCGTCTGCCTTTCTTTGTCGTGATCAGGATCACCCCATTGGCACCACGGCTCCCGTATATAGAGGTGGCGGCCGCATCTTTCAACACATCGATGCGGTCAATGTCTTCTCGGCTAAGACTGTTGAGCCCGCTGGCTCCAGTAATACCCTGCGCAGACCCGGTGGCTACCTTCGACCGTGAGGCATAGTTTCCGGCCAGCGGCACACCATCTATAATGACCAACGGCTCGATACCCGGACCAAAAGTATTAACACCACGAAGTAATATTCCAACCCTGCTACCCGTCACACCGTTGAACTGACGTGTAAGGAGTCCGCATATACGTCCCTGTATAGCGTCTATCACACTGACGACAGGCTGCCACCGGAATGTCTGTGATCGGAGGGGACCGATCTCACTAATGGAAAGTCGATGGGTTGTCCACCCGTAACCCCGTACTTCTACCTTGTCCAGATCGATGGTGGATGGCATTAGCTGGATGGAGTAAAACTCCGTGTTCCTGATACGCACCGTTCTTTGCCCATACCCTTTATAAGACACATCGAGTGTCGTTTCACGTCCCGTTACAGGCGCCTCGAAAACACCATTTTTTTGGGCCACCACCAGCTTACCCGTTGATTTTACAACGATGGAAGCCCACTCCAACCCCACACCCTGTTCATCAAATACCCTTCCCCTCACCGGCGAAAATATGGAGGAATTCATAGGTACCCGTCGGGAAATTATGATACTACCGTTGTCCGGACTAATGTCAAACTCCATTCCGGCAAGCAGGAGGCTCAATGCTTTCAGAGGGTTTACATTCTTAACGTGGAGCCTCAATGGCGGTACATCCCTAAATATATCGCGACTGTAAATGAGATGGGCGTTCCACCGACTATTCATCATGTCGAGGATATTCACGACAGGCTTATTGTCTTCGTCGATGGTGACTTTTTGGGCATGACAGATGAACGATCCTCGCAGCAAGAGATAAAGGGTTAAAATAGCTACGCCCATTGGCGTGCGCATTGAACTAAAATAATTCATGGGACACATATGGTTGGTTTAACAGATAGGGCATATCCTCGCCGGAAGACTTTTCCGGCCGTAGGACAGGGTTTCAATCGACCTATGTAGGATGGGTTGCAGTCAGCTGATTCCGCATTGCTCTGCCGGCAAATGCGAAGCGTAAGGTTTAATAGACAGGCAGGGGCAGGGTCTTATTTTCCAGGTATTATTTCGATGTTATTTCCCATGTTATGAAAGCGTGCGTGTCCACTCTGCATTTTTTCGAGCTTGCGCAATACATCATCCAGTGAAAGGGCCAAAGGGAATCCGCCCGTCACGTGTATACCGCGCACATGCTGGGGATTGGATATCTCCACGTTATACCATCTTGCTATCGTCCCCAATACAGTAGCCAGGTCTGCGTCTTTAAACAGGAACTCCGGGTCCTTACACAGGGTCATACTGTCCCTGGTCACCCGCACCTGTCTCACCGTATCAAGTGTCAGGTGCTGCAGACCTTTCCAAACCCTTATTTTGCCGCTACGGAGGGTCACCTGCATAACACTATCATCCGGGTACGCCATGACATCAAAGCTTGTCCCCAGCACTTCTATCCGGGTGTCGTTTACTTTAAGGGCAAAAGGTTGGGTGGCGTTAGGTGTGATATTAAAAAAGGCATGACCGGACAGGCTCATTTCCGGCACCCGTCCCTCGCTCGTAAATACATAATTCAGCCGGCTGGCGTAGCTTAAGGTGACGTTGCTTTCATCAGGGAACACCAGGTGGAAAGCTTGCTTTCTACCCGTTTGGACAGTATGGTGTATTTCTTTCCCACTGCCCCTCGCCGGAAGGGTGTAAAGCAACGTGTCCGTACCTTTCATAGTCGCCTGCATATCACCCGCCGACGAAACCTGGTCGTCCCCAAGACGTTCCAATACTATATGACGACCGTCGTTGACGGTGAGTAGTGCGGAAAAGTTACCCGGTTCTTTTACAAGGGCTCTTTGGGCGGCAGAAGAAAGACGCTCTGGGGAAGCAAAATATTGCAAACCCATCCAGGTCAATGGGATACTTATAACAGCGGCATACCCAATACGACGGAGCTTTGTCCGGAAAGAGATGATCCTGGCGTCGTTGGCCCTTATTTTTGTAACCAGGGTATTCCAGGCTTTTTTCTGGTCCAGCTGGTACATTTCCCTCATTTCCTCCATTAGCCATTTGGGATCACCAAAGTCCTCCAGAAAAGCGGCATGCCCGGGAGAAAGCTCCCCCCACGCCTGTACATCTGCCAGTTGGATCTCCGTCATGGGCTCCTTGCGGGAATGTCGCCATATCAATCCTTTTAAATAGGAGATCTTTTCTTGCCTGGCCTGGAGGCTTTCTCGGGTTTTTGACATCTTGCTGCGTTTAGAAGGACCTCGCTTTTTTTACATAAAGGCCCGTTTTCCATACGCAGAAACTCAGTTTTTAACCAGACCGGGATAAAACATTTTTAGTTTTTTTTCGGTAATATTATAATATGAGGGGGCCGGCGCCTCGTCTCCCGTATTTGTAAAAGGATACAAAACCATAAGTAACAGGATAAATTCGGTATTCCCCAGCATTTTCTTCAGATTAGCAATGGCAAATCCTCGCTGATTACGTACATTTTGAATAGAGCATTGCATTTTCTCTGCAACCTCCTCATATGGCATTTCTTCTATATAAAGCAACTCCATCACCTCTTTCTGCCTCCCCGGCAACTTAACGAACTGCCCATACACCCACTCCAGTAGATCCGCTTTCGTAATGGCAAAGTCGACGTGAACATCTTCATTAAGATGCAACAACTCGCTCACCGCTATATCACTTATCTTATTGCGTCTAAGGTGGTCGATACAGGCATTTCTTGCCGAGAAATAAAGAGAATTTTTGAGATGAACCTCGGATTCTATCTTGAGGCGGCGTTTGTGAAGGTTGGAAAAAATGTCTGTGGCTATATCTTCCGCAGCCATGCTATCACCTGTTATTCGCAGACAATAACGGACAAGACATCTCCAATGTATACGATGATAATAATAAAGCCCCCTCTCCTCGCCACGTTGAAATGAATCAAACATGGTCTTATCCTGCTCATGGCCAGCACTACTAATCATAGCTCTGCATTTTTTTATTCTATTTCCCCAGCGCCGCAATGTTACAAAATTATTTACACCTTATCATGAGAATATTTTTATCAGGAGACTAGTACAAAAGCACCCAACACGTGTAAGCGGCATGCTTATTTATGTTCCATCCATCACCGCAAGTACTTCGTCATGGAGAATAGCCATCCGGTAATGCAAAAGAGACATGCTGGATCAATATTCTTATCTTCATAAATGCTTGCGGGGAAAAAAACAACAACTGCCAGTGCCCAAAAAGGCACGGACGGCGCCGCTTTTGAGCAGGAAGTGCTAAAGATCCTGGAGCTCCTGCGATACAAGGTGCAGCGCAATGTGCATATCAATGGATGCCAAATAGATATTTATGGCGAGTATGCAACGGGAGTGATCACGCTGCGGCTAATGGTCGAATGTAAGGACTATGGCGAAGGCCACAATGTCGGTATTGACGAAATAATGCGTTTCACCGGCGCACTCGCCGCCGCCAGGAATGCAGGCATTGTGGACAAAGGGCTATTGGTTACTACACATGGCTTTACAGCACCGGCCAAAACATTGGCTAAAAGAGCAGGCATCGACCTGACAACATATGCGGAACTATCTACACAGCTGGTGAATTTCGATGCTTACATCGATCAGGTCATCGCCGGTTTTGAGGACAGCCCTGTCTCGAAATATTATATAGATCTCAGTGGCACCGAGACAGAAGAGTACGAGAGCAGCAAGGACATCACAATTTTCAGACCGATAGATCATTACATCAATGATTGCCTTTTTAAGGACCATCGCAAAAAACTGGCCCTGTTAGGCAATTTCGGTACGGGAAAATCCACCTTATGCCGGCAATACGCCTGCACGCTGGCCAAAAAATATAGGGAAGATATGACTGCACGAATCCCTATTATCATAAGCCTGAAGGATTACGACGCGCGCTTTGATATCCAGACACTGATCCTCAATACTTTGTTGACCACATATGGGGTGGATATAACACCTTCTATTTGTCTCGCGCTACAGCGGTTGGGCCGGTTTATCCTGATCTTCGATGGATTTGATGAGATGGACGCAAGGGCTACGCACAGTACGATTCGTGAAAATCTCCGCGAGTTGAACAAGATCCTGGAAATAAAAGAAAATAAATTCATCCTCACCTGCCGGACACATTTCTTCCGGAACAAAGTACAGACCGAAATACTGACGGACTTTGATATCCTTTATATCCCTGAATGGGGCGAGCAGGAATTGGAAGAATATCTCCAAAAGAAATTTGGCGGCGAATGGCAAAAGGCCTTGCGCCAGATCAGCGGGACTCATAACCTCCCCGAGCTTGTCCGCACCCCTTTATTTATGGAAATGGTCACGGAAACCCTGCCGAAATTAGGCGATGTCATCCGGCGGATAGAACTTTACCAGGTTTATACGGATAAATGGATAAAAGACCAATCCAGCCGAAAAGGAGCCCGCTTATCCTGGCAACAGCGTAAAAATTTTATACAGGAATTGGCCCTCAACCTGTATAGAGAAGGCCGCCAGTCCTGTCATTATAAGGAGCTTCAGAATGCATTACATCAATATTTTTCAAAAGCACGGTCCGAAGATGATCAGGATTTTGAAATAGATGACGCCGCGCAGATGGACTATCTGCGCAATGATGTTCAAACCTGCACCTTTTTGGTAAGGGATGCCCAAGGCAACTACTCCTTTAAACATAAGTCCTTTATGGAATTCTTTGTTGCAACCGCTATTGCCGAAGATATTCGCAGGGAGAACAACACCTATTTGCAAGGCGCCATTCTGCCTGTTGAAATAAGGGATTTCTTGATCGATCGTCTCAAGGAGACTCCACCCACGGACTTATTGCTGAGCTGGTTGAAAGGCGATGGAGAGCCTGTCCTTCGGGATAACCTGTTGTCATTGGTTTCCCTGTTAGGTATAAAACCCGATACCAAAGCAAAAGATGATCATTCAGCGCTGTCCTCCGACACAAATCTGATCATATCTTTTATGCAGGGGGACCCACAGGCCTTCAGTCATATTTTCAGCATGTATCAATATGAGATCTATCGTTTCATTGAAAAGATCATCGGAGATGGGGACAGCGCCCAGGACCTGATGACAGAGGTTTTTGTTCAACTATGGAGGACGCGCGACAGCATGGAAAGCGTACTACACATACGCCGCTATGTTTATGTCCTCGCACAAAATAAAGCCATCAGTTACATGCGAACCAGGAGAGCAGAAAAAAGGAGCATTTCTGAATATGAATATTTTATTCCTGAATTTACCTCCGTGGACCAGATTGATAATTCTTCGGTGATGCACTCGGCCTTATCCGATGCGATGAAAAATCTTTCACAAGAAGATCAGAAATTGTTGGATTTGTATTTTGTCCAAAATATGTCAATGACCGGGATCGCAAAGATTCTTGGGGTTTCTTCTTCAGCAACTCGTTTACGGCTTAATGAATTGATCAGAAAACTCAAGAATATTTTGGGTTCCGAATTATAACAGCATCTTATCAGCCCGACTTGCTCCAAAAAGGGCCACGCTTATTTAACCTCCATCCTATCTATCAGACTTTGATAGTCCGCCTGTCTTTTTCTGGCGCCGTCCTCCTGTTCCTTATGCTCTTTAATACGGGATTGTATTTGATCCTCGATCACCTTTATATAGTCTTCCGGCTTTTTTTTATCATCGTCCGACGGGCTGTCCCCTAAAACCCTGCTTGGATTAGATCTTGTGTCAGACAACTGGCTCAGGGCTTTTTCAAAATATTCCCTTAATCCGGCGCGGGCATTATAAAGCCTTCCAAAAACGTCTACGGCATTTTTCATTTTGTCGTTGATGTCCCTTATCTTTCCGTTGTTATCATCGATGGCCTTTTTCCTTTTGTCCATATCCCCTTCCAGACAGACGACGCTGATTTCCGTATACTTCCTTTTCAGATCGTCGATATCTTTTTTGATGCTTTCGATCTCATCATTCTTCTTTTTGATATCCTTCAGCACATTGTTCTTTTGGCTTTCAAAGGTTTCATAGTCAAAGGCCTTCGCTTCCTCCTTCCTGCGTTGCACCTCGTCGGCGATGGAAGTTGCCTCCTGGCGAAGATCAGAATAGGGGGATCAGGTTCACGCCATCACCGCTGGCTGCCGTCCTGAAATCATCCAGGTTTTGACTATACAAAACGAATGGCGCAGTGATCTTATTTTCGGTGTTCTACATCCTATTGAGGAAAAGCAGACTTGTCCAGACCGGGGACGATCCGGAGCGCATTCTTATAATATACTTTTTTTAGGACCTCGTCGGGTAAGGCAAGACCGTACATCCGCCAAAAAGCATGGTACTTCTTATGATATGGGAAATATTCGTCGGAGGTTTCCAATACCCTGAAATACGTGGCATATTCCGAATGCACCCAGGAATCCTTTCCAAAAAGGATCCTGTCCTGGTATTTAATAAAGAACTCCCTCGCTTGCCGGGGTTGTCTCCCCAGTTCCGCAATGATGGCCGCAATTTCTACATATACATTAGGACACTCATCCAATAGTTTTCCCAGCGAAACGAGGTCGTTTGCCAGCCAGCCAAAATGGGCGGCGATAAACAGGGTATTTCGATGGGCCCGGAAGATATGATGCTGCTCGTCGATGATGGTTTTCCAGGATGCCGAACTGCCTTTTTCCCGTCGGCGGTCGGGATGGGTCTTCAGTTCCAGCCAACGCTCGTTGTATTTGTCCATCGGGTCCCAGAAGGAGGGCGGGTCGGCAGAATGGATCAGCACCGGAATATGCAGCGAACCGCACTTTTCCCAAATTGCATCCAGCCGGGGATCGTCGACAGCGATCCTTTTTCCCTGGTCATCTTTAAATTCCATCCCCAGGTCCTTATAGATCTTTAAACCCCTCGCCCCATTACGGACATCTGTCTCCAGTTCCGCCAGCGCATGCTCAGTCCAACCCTTTTGTCCAAAGTGTGCAAAGGAAATATTGGTAAATTGAATGATGCGGTTGGGGTAATGCGCCCGGATATTGGCCTGCGCCTTTTTAAAATACGCGGTATCCTGGACGTCGAAAAGATCACCCGCATCCCGATACCCTCTCCCGCTGAGGTTATTCATGACAGCCATATTGAGCTTATCCATTTCACCGACCAGTTCACTGAGGTTTTGCGTAGGCATTGCCCACTGATGGTTATGGATGTCGACAAATGGGTATTTCGCCCGGGTAAGGATATGAGCCGGCACGACGAGGGTAGACTTCGGATCGTATTCTTCAAAATCCATTTTTTGAGCCGTAGCCGATAGGTCCGCAAGACAGATAAGGAGGATCACCAGGAATAGGTTCCCCAGTTTGGTATGTAACATTGATTGCCTGATTTAGCAATAAATGTAATGATTATCCCACCGGCAAACTAATTCCCTCTCCATCCCAATACGTCACGGCAAGCTTCCTATCCCCCAGCAATATCCCCACTCCCTTAAAACACGTCTTGCCGCTGATGATCCATTCAAAAGAATAATGGGTGATCTTCGATTCCACCTTTAATGTACCCGACACCGGGCCTCCTTTCTCCTCAATCCACGAGACATAATATTCCCCAGCCACCGGATCCTTGCCTTCGCCCTTCTTTTTACGGGCAATTTCATTCAGGATCTTTTTGCTTTCCGTATGGGTATTGGTCCAGACGCCATTCAGACAACCATCCCCAATGATCTCATAGATCATCATACCCCATAGTGGGGCCCCACCGCCTTTTTTGTTTTTCATGCAGTATAATTGTCGTTTTGGTTTGTCAAATTTACCGTAGTTCAACGGGCCCCGGAACCGTGAAAACACCCGAAATCCGGCATCGTTGCCGATGTCAGCAGGTCTGGGGCGTCAGATCACAGGACAGAACTCCTCAGGCCTACAGCTCAGACGATAATGCATACCGCTCCTGTCAGTAAAAGACCCTGTTCTCCGGCAACCAAGTTTCTCCAACGCGTTCAGCTCCGTAATGCGGTGAGCCTGTACGGCAATATTCACTTCCTCCCGTCCGAGTCGCAGAAAAAAATGTACCAGGGCCGCCTGCCAGGCCAGCATCATCCGGCGGGAATGTTCTCCCCACGATGGCGGTCCCGTGAAGAACAGTTGATCACCGATGCTCTCCAACAGGAACATAGGCCTGTCCTCCACCACCATCACCCAGGCATAAGGACGCCAGCCCTCTTCTGCGTCCCAAAATTGTAAATGAAGGCTACGAAGTATATTATCCCATGTAACATAAGGTAGACCCGCCCCGGCGCCGATGCACTGCGCGATATAGGGCAGATCACTTTCAATCACTTGCCGGAAAAAGGAGTAGGGTTCATTTAATCGCATATTAAAAGAATTATAGGGTTATGGTAATCAGAGTCTACTAGGAAACCTATATTTTATCATAAGGGACATCCCCAGATGATCTTTTTTTCAAATACGTATATATCTTTCCAGACATTTAGTTCCTTCCTATTCTTGTGACCTCACTTGCCGCCCGGCCCTCTTTTGTCCGTCCCTTCATCTTTTAAACCCATTTTTATGACACTCCGCATGTTTCGTCTCTGCGTCCTTGCAGTTACATGGATCGCTCTGGGCAGCGCCACGCCCATCCGTCACAAAGCTCCCACAACCACACAAGCGAGGTACTATTGGTTCTGGGCGGATTCGGACAGTTATTACGAGTATGCCTCCGTAGCCGATGCTATCAATGACTTCGAGTTTGCCACGGGCAAACTGGTCAATACAACACAGGCCGGAGGTACCCAAATTGCCAACGGCTACATCCTCAGCACCCAGCCGCATCAGGGTTGGCCAGACGTGATACTCTTCACACACTAGACTTAGTATCCTACATTCTGAACAAGCGCCGGATTCAGCAGTACGTCGGTCAGGGGCAACGGGTATAGCTTTGCGCTCGCCGTCCAATGCGGTTTCACCAAAGAGAGGACAGCATCCGCCTCTCCCCATCGCGACAAGTCCGCCCACCGGTGGCCCCATTCGGCAAAAAGTTCGACCCTGCGTTCCTGCATGACGGCCGCCAGCACCGCCTCATGGGTAAGACCATACGACAGGCTCTTGAGCCCGGCCCGTCTACGCACGACATTCAGGTCATCGATCGCACCGCTCAACTCACCCTGCTGTGTCCTTGCTTCCGCCCTTATGAGATATACTTCCGCCAGCCGAAGGACCATATTGTATTCCCGGTAGGGCGGGCCTGTCCTTACTTTGTATTTTGCGGGATAGCTATACGCGATGCCACTGACCGTCTTTGTCCCTACCCAGCGCAGACGCCGCCGGTCACCTGTCTCAAAGCTTTGCAACAGACCCGGGGTCAGGATATAGGAAGGTCTTGCCAGTGGATTGTCCGCCGGTAGATAGTAATAGGCTTCCGCGCTGTTCATGAGACTACTGACGGGCTGCAGCTGCCAGATGGCCTCCCGGCTGCCCTTTTGAAAAACACTGTCCAGCAAGGGTTCCAGCCGGGCGCCGCAACTGTCTATCACAGCCGTGGCCGCGGCAGCTGCCTCCGGCCATGAGCCCAGGTACAACCCTACCCTTGCCATCAATGCCCTGGCCGCCCAGCGATTGGGTCTTGTCCTTTCGGGAACGCCCGTACCTTTCCAGACATAGCCCGTATCCAACAGGCTGTCGGCTGCACGCAGGTCCTTCATCACCTGTATGTAAACGCTGTCAGGCCGGCTCCTGGAGGCAACGGCATTTATATCCGCATTGGTGGTTACAAGAAGGGGTACGGCCCCCCAAAGCACCACCAGACGGCTGTATACGAGCGCCCGGACAAAATAAGCTTCACCCATGATCTGCCGGCGCACGGCTGCGGAAACCTGTTTGTTTTTTACCAGGTTTTCCAAAAGCATATTGGTGTTGTAAATAACATTATAGGCGGAGCCATAGAATTGTGCGATATAGGTATTGCCGCTCTCCAGGGTATTGTCATTGAACTCTGCCATAGCAGGTATGGCCAGGGTCAGTGTACACTCGTCGGCGGATAGCGAAGGATAGATGGTATTGCCGCCATTGAGGAACGCTCCCTGAAGAGACATGGCACGGCTGTACATACCCATTAGGGCTGCCGTGGCCGTCTCGTCACTCGAGAATACCGTCCCCGTACCCAATAACGTCTCCGGGTCAGGCACCTGGACAAATTTGCGACAGCCGGAGAACCACATCGCCTGTAGCAGAAACCATAGGATATATCTCTTCATGCTCATTTAAATATCAACTTTATACCTGCCTCCACCGTACGCAAAGGAGGCAACACCAAACCTTGCGTCTCGGGGTCAGTACCCTTGTATCTTGTGAAAGTGACAAGGTTCTGCGCCTGCACAAAAACTCTCCCTCCGCCGCAGCGAAAACGCTTCATCCACTCACCGGCCGGCTGCCACGACAACGCAATGGTCTTTAGCCGCAAAAAAGAGGCGTCCGTCATAGCGGCGCTGCTGGAGGTATAATAACCCAGTTGCCTGCCCGCCGCTGTGCTCATGCTCGTAGTCAGCTGCTGATAGACGGCGGTCTGACCACTACGTGTCCACCGGTCACTAATAGCAACGGACTGGTTCGTCAACATACCGGGGCTCAACATACCCGGCGGGTTCCTTAAAAAGAGGGACAGCTGATAGTCCATGCCTTTCTGCATACGTCCTTCTACGTGCACGTCCAACTGGAAACCACCTACCCGCAGACTGCTGTAGACGCCACCGTACCAGCGAGGGTCCCAGTCGCCGATCACCACCCTGTCGGCATCATTGATCTTGCCGTCATGATTGACATCCATGAACCGAAATGTTCCTGTCCCCGTGTCCACACCCGACAACTTGTATGTCTTCAATACATTGATGGACTGTCCGGGCACCAGAGAGCTGGCATAGTTGCTGGTGCTGAGATGGGGGAAGGCTGCCAGTATCGTCTTTGGCGCATTGGCATTGAGTCCCATCGACCATTTTACTTTACATGTATTTACCAGTTCCGTCTGCAGGGTCAGCTCCCAGCCTGATACCCTAAGAACAGCCCCTGAGTTCCGCACTTCCGACTTAAACCCCGTCTGCGATGGCAGAGCATACGGGATGAGCTGGTTTGAACACCGGTTGATATAATAAGCAGCCTTGACATAGACGATACCCCGCCAAAAACCCAGGTCCAGGGCCGTCTCCTGTTTGACCACTTTTTCCCATGCAAGATTGGGGTTCGCCAGGTTGATAGGATAAAAACCATTGATACCCTGGTAAGGTGTGGTCGTCGTGGTTGACCAGGCGGTCCTGTACCTGTAATCCCCGATGGCATCGTTGCCCGTCACGCCATAGCTCCCGCTGAGCTTGGCAAGACTAAGCCATGGCAGCCGGCTGCGAAAAAAGTCTCCTTTGTTAAAGATCCAGGCCGCACCGATCGCGCCAAAATTGCCGAACTGCCGGCCGGGACCAAATCTGCTGGAACCATCCCTGCGGGCGGTGAGGTTCAGGATATAGGTATTGTTCCAGTTGAGATGCACCCTCCCAAAAACGGCGGAATAACGATAGTCCGTCACCTGTCCATCATCCGACGTCTGACCCGCGGCGGACAGGCTGCCCAGTAGCGCATCGCTGGTGTATCCCGTGGCGGACAACGTAGATATGGTATTGCGCTGCCACTGCCAGCTCCCCCCGGCAAGAAAGTTCATCGCCAGTCGGCCCAACGTATCCCTTCTTTCTATCTGCGGCTCAAAGATCCAGCTACGATAATTTGAAGTGGCGGCATAGCTGCTGCCGGTGGGTGAAAAGGCAGGGTCCTGCGCCTGGATGGGTATGACGCCATTCTCCGACACGTGCACATTGTTGACGCCTCCATTTGCCAGCACCGACCAATGCCGGAGGACCCGATGGGTCCTGGAAAGATCATAGTGCGCATGGACATTCACCAGCACGTTGCTGGATCGCGCCTCATAAGTTTCCAGCATGACGGCATAAGGATTGGCGACACTGATCCCGCCGGGCTCGAATTGTAGTTTGCCCGCTGTATCGTAGGCGGACGGCGCATTGGGCGCAATAAATATAAAAGAGCTGAGATCATTGATGTATTGTTTGTTATGGTCCAGCCCCAACAAGCCTGTGACCTGCACGTCCAGCAGCCCGTTCTTCGAGACATGATCCAGGCTGGTAGTCAGCGTCCCTAATGTATTCGACGGCTGTCCGGGGAAGACATTCGTCTCCCTGAGATAATGCAGCGCCACCCTGCATCCCGTATATGCGCCGGCATGGACAAATGCCGCGTCGGCTGTCATACGGGGCGCCTGCCCACCCATCAGCAGCTTGGGATAGTTGGTATAGCGGGTAGTATCCCAGGCTACGAGCTCCGGTGCATGGACGATATCTTCGCTGACACCGTCATTGCGAAGGGCTTCCCTCCGCATACGGAGATAGGCATCCGTCCTCAAAAGCCGGGGTACCCTTGTGACACCGCTGTAACCCGCGGCATATTGCAGTTGCCATTTCCCCTCTTCCGCCCTGGCTTTCCTGGTGGTGATCAGGATGACCCCATTGGCGCCCCGGGAGCCGTAGATCGCGGTAGCATCTGCGTCCTTCAACAATTTGACGCTCTCGATATCCGCCGGGTTGAGGACGACGGCAGGGCTCAGCGATCCGGCTGCATTGCTCACGGGCAGATTGGAAAGACTGATATTGTTGGGAGCATAGGGTATCCCGTTCACCAGGATCAACGGGTCCGTTATATTGGCGATGGAGCCTGGTCCCCGTACGATCAGTTTTACACCTGCTCCGTTGACACCGCTGGTTTGCGTCACCGAAAGACCAGGCATCCAGCCCGACAGCATCAGCAAGGGGTTTGACACAGGCTGGATCTCGAAGTTGTGCGCCTTCATAATGGCGACGTCCCCGGTGGAGAGGACGGTAAAGCCTTTGTAATAGTTTGTCACCAGTATCTCGCCCAACTGTTCAGGCACGGGCTGGAGTATCACCTGTACGACGGCTGCATCCGGCAAGAGACATACGACGGTCTTCCGCCCGATGTGCGATACTTCGACGCTGTCCTGCATACCCGAGACAGCGAGGACAATAACGCCGTCCTGGTGGGTACGGATGACCTTTCCGATACCTTTCAGCCGGACGTTGGCGCCGGTCAGCGGCTCGTGTCGCTCGTTCAGGACATGGAGGGTGATGACCCTGTCGGTCCCCGTTAGGTCCGGATGTTCCGTCATGTACTGCACAGATGCTGAAGGCTTGATAAAGATCATCGGTCCTTCCGGCTCCAGTTTCAAGCCGTAGGGGGACAGCAGTCCATTCAGCGTTTCAAATGTGGCATCACGGGTATTCAGGGTGAACCGTATGTTGTGTTCCAACCCTGCAATATGTGTTTCACAATGGCATTGCTTCTCCAGTACACGCCGCAGCCTGGCCGGCGTGAGGTCCCGCTCGTTGATAGTAAATACGGTATGCGTAATATCACTTTGAGCTCTCATAGCACATGGCAAGAACAAATAGGTGGCGATCAGGACCGATATAGAACAACAATGCCTTATCGACGTGATACGCCGGGCGATGGTTGTCATTAAATGTTTTTGTTGATCCGGAAAAAATTACCAGGCACTCCGGTCATTCACCGGAGGCCTGCCTGGCAGTTTGGAATGTGCTAATAGGATTGACTGTGCAATAGGTAAGATTTACTGCGCGTAAGTGTATGCGCGAATAAGGACAGGAGTTGGTCTGGTTGTCTGTTCTAAAAAAGGTTTAATGGTAATGGGACCTGATTGGGCAACCCCTACAAATCATCTTTTTACGATGATCGTACTATCACGGATCTCAAAATGAAGATCAGGTAGTTCCAACAGCTTCAGCAATCTCGGCAGCGAGATGCTGTGCGCTATATTACCCGAACCCAAAGATTTGATCCTGACATCTTTTTCTATGCGAACTTTCATTCCGTGCCACTGTGCCAGTTGGCAAATGGCGGCACGAAGATCAAGGTCGTCGAAATTGAAATATCCGTCTTTCCAGGATAAGGCTTTGGAAAGGTCGACATCTACAACTTTAATAGGCTGGTCATCGCTGATCTGCGCCTTTTGGCCCGGGTGAAGTTCAACCACATCTTTTTTATGATGCACTTTTACTTTACCCTGCTGCAGGATGACGGTCTGCACCGGCTCGTCCGTATAATTACGCACGGCAAACTGCGTTCCCAGCACTTCTATTTTTTTGTTCCCCGCCAGGACGTTGAAAGGATGCTGTGGATCAGGCTGTACATCAAAAAATGCCTCTCCTTCCAGCTCTACCACCCGGCTGCCACCGGCGAACGTCACAGGGAACTTAAGGTAAGAACCCGCATTTACCACTGCGTGCGTTCCATCCGGAAGCATCAACTCATATTTAGTACCGAAGGGCGCATGAAATATATTATACTGCAACCCCGGTGTTGAAATGTCCTCTCTATATAATATGTCCGATATGCCAGCATAGCTCAACAGGTCCGTATGATACACCAGCTTATTATCATCCATGGCTGTGACCATGGCGCCTTGAAGAGCCACGCGGCCTTTTACAGCGGGGTTCACCTGCACCGACAATCCATCCTGCAATGCCAGACTTGCATTGAGGGAGGACGCCGGCGTCACCGCCAGGTATGGCTCACTGATCACCGGCGTATTCTCCTCTTGTTTTGAATGGCTCCAAAGATATGCACAGGCGCCGGCGAGGGCTATAAATACAGCCGCCGCTGCAAAACGCCGGTATCGGCGGATCATAGGAGTACGCCGCTGTGACAGCAGGTGTTGGTCTCTTAATGCCTCATATTTCCTCCACGTGGCATCCTTATCTACCATAACCCCACCCCTTACAGTCCCGACCATCGCCTCCTCCCGGGTTTCCTCTTCCAGGAACCTGCGGTTTGAAGGAGATGAGTCCCGCCAGAACTCCAGCTCCCTTCGTTCAGAAGGGGCTATATTCTCACGTAACTGCCGGACTATCAATTGGGCAATATGGGCTTCATTCGCCATGCGGATCTTGAATGGTTTAATGGATGGTTTCTCATCTGGATTTGCAATCGTCCTGTACAATAAAATAGACGTGCGACAGGATCAATGCGGAAGAGAAAATCCATCTTTTTTCAATTTTTTTCTGCCAACATTCTTAATAAGAAGAGAATCAATAATATATGTAGACCTTTACTGACGGCTGCCGCATACAGCTCTTCAGTAGCCTGCTGAACATACGTCCTGACAGTCCTTTCGCTGACACCCAACTGCGCTGCTACCTCTTTTGCGGGCACTTTCTCCAACACGCTCAGCCTGTAGGCTATACGTAAATGGGCCGGCAGTTTCCCAACCTCGGCCCATAAAAAATACGCCAATTCCGCCCTAAGAACTTTGTAATCAGCCTCATTCTCCCGCGTCGTCTCCTCCGACCTGGCCACCCATGCAGGACGAAGCTCCCACAATTTTTTCCGGCGCTGGTCCTTCCGCAGCATATCCAGACACAAGTTCCTGATCGTCTCATGGAGAAAACCCTCCACGTGACTGATGCTTTCCATCTCTTCCCTATGTTCAAGTAATTTGAGAAAGCCCTGCGCAATAGCATCTTCCACATTCTCACGATGGGACAGCAGCTGAAAGGCCAGGGCGGCCAGCCGCTCGTGTAGATGGTCCATTATGATCTTGAAAGCCTGATTGTCCCCGTCACGGATCTTTTCGATCAGAAGAGGGTCTAAATACTCCTGCTCCATGTTTCATGTACAGTTCTGGTTACGAATGTATAGGACGAGGTTATGTAATTAACGTACAACTGTAACAGGAGATTGACGGGTTTGCGATGATAAATAAAGGTAATAAAAAAAACACTCCTTTTATGACCATATTTTCCCCGGGTGGGACTATAATGAGGGGAGAACTTTGTGGGAACAGCCTTATCCATGACAAAGCGATCCACCATCGGACAGGAGATCTTATATTACGGCTTTCTGGCCGTCTGTATACTCGGCTTCTGCTTTTCCTGCTGCGGGTTCCTGTTTTACAGACTGCTGGTAAAGCCGC
This sequence comes from Chitinophagaceae bacterium, assembly GCA_017307755.1. Classification (GTDB taxonomy): domain Bacteria; phylum Bacteroidota; class Bacteroidia; order Chitinophagales; family Chitinophagaceae; genus Puia. The sequence continues at coordinate 22,323 of JAFKGQ010000008.1, forward strand.
TGGTGTTTTGTCTGATATTGCTGGCAATGCTTCCTTTGACGGGGGCATCAATGCTTTTCCGCCAGCTCCATACACTGGCTGCAGAAAAGAATGAAAAGAATGATGTTCCTGTCGGAAAAGCGTAAACGAAGGAATTGTAAGGCTTTACCCTTATGCTCCTTTACGGTATGAATGGAAATATTCATATGCTCCGCGATCTCGTCGTTCTTCATGCCTTCCAGATAAGCCATTTTAAATACCTGACGACGTTTTTCGGGAAGCTTTTCTATCTCTGTATAAATCTCCTGCATCAACTCTGCCCGGATCATCTGGTTCAACACCAGCTCCTGGCCCTTTTCTTCTTCCAGATATAAAAGCTCTTTACGGGAAGACTCTCTCACCTGAAGATGCCGGAGAAAGTTCAAACATGCATTACGGGTAGTAATATACAGGAATGCCTTTATGTTCTGGGGTGTGGCGAAGTCTTCGTGTTTTTGCCACAATTTGACATAAGTATCTTTCACGATATCTTCCGCATCCTGATGATCGCCCACCAACTGAGAAGCAAAATAACAAAGGGGGCGATAATGCAATTGAAAGAAGGATGTGAATGCATGTGGATCACCCTTTTGAAATTCAGTGATGATATCCGGATTAAGTTCAGGATGGTCCATGTGTAATCTCCTTTTTAACTAAGTTTATGAGAATTGTTTAAATAGAATATGCCTTTCTTCTAATAGGACCAGTGAAGGTTTTCGGTTTATAATCATCATATTAGGAACACGAGATCTGAACTTGCAGGTGTGGCACCACTAAACTACCTAAATAATACTGAAATCACAAAAAAAATGTCTGCCGTGGGCAGTTAAAACCAAGCCCCCATCCGGCCTTCCGGAAAGGGGGTTTAAGGTTAGGGGTGCTAATAATTAGCAACAGAAAATACAGTCAATGGCGTCGTACTGCTGGGATCTGTTGACCCCGCGATAATGATGGTACTGTTCTTAAATCTTGGGTACGACCAGCTAAAAGAGGTTAAAGAATCTCCCGTGGCCTGATCTCTGATGTCAAATCCATAACTACCGCCTGCTGCCATCGTAGCGGCATATTTCTTAAAATCGGAGTTCTGCCGGTAGCTCAGTGTAGTTATCGGCGTGTGGCTGGGATCACCAGTCAAGTTGACTATAAGCGATTTACCACCCGTGGCAAGGTTGATAAACCGTACACCCGCTGAGCTGTCCGCATAGGAAGGTATATTATCCTGTATCAGCGTCGTGTCCGCATGTGCCGTATCACCTGAAAGGAAAAAAGAATATATACTGCCCGACTGCAGTGTCATGCTGCCCTTAAAGATCTTGAATGCAGTGTCCGTGATAGGCACCACCAGCAAGGGATTCGTACCCGCCACTCTCGAATACAGCTGTGACGCACCATAACCCACCTGTACCATGGTACTGCCGCCGGTCGGGCCAATATAATATCTTCCGGTAGTGTCGTCGCCAAACCGCGGCACAATCGCATTACCACCTGCCATGGCATGGATGACCGTGATGGAGGCCGGAGCCGGGACAACCTTTGCTTTCTGACAGGCAATGTCCGCAGCCACTGATAGGACTGCGATCCCAAACATTAGTCGGATGGTTCTCATGAAAAGTTAGTTATACATTTTAGGGTGTTATAAGACAACAGGATAGGTGTCTATCTTTTCTTCATACGCAAGGTGGTGGTGGAAATAATAGCAAGAGGTTTAATGATCGGGGGATGAGAGCATAGGCTCCCTGCTCATAGAAACACGCTTGCCGGAAAAAGGGACTACTCCGGGTAAAGAAAAACCTGTAGAAACAAAATAAAAAAAGGCCTCCGCCGGAAGACGGACGCCTGTGTTATGGCAAATTCTAATTCAGGTGCTGTTTGATGGGCCTCTCGCCCCTCTATTTTTTCTGCCAGTTCCGCAATTCCATATCCACACGTCTGTTTTGCGCCATCCCCTCAGCCGTCTCATTGCTGGCAATGGGGCGGTTGGCGCCGTAAGCATGGGTTTCAAGCCTGTTTTCCGCAACACCCTGCGACATCATATATTCTTTCACCGCCTTGGCCCTGCGTACAGACAATGCGGCATTACGCTGCTCGGTCCCCTCGCTGTCCGTATGACCCTGGATCACCAGCCGCAGCGAAGTATCCGCCTTCAGGATAGCCGCCACCCTATCCAGTTCCGGCAGACAGATCTTCTCGATATTGGATTTGGCCCGTTTAAAGAATATCCGGTCCGCCGCCCTGTTGACCTTCATGATCAGGTCCGCTTTGATGGCCGGACACCCATGGTTGGCCTTCGAGCCTTTCACATCCGGGCACTTGTCCTCATCGTCGTTGACACCGTCGCCATCGCTGTCAGGCGCGGGACAGCCTTCAAAATTCGGAGAGCCTTTCACACCGGGGCATTTATCCTTGTTGTTCGGTACTCCATCGCCGTCATCGTCTGGGCAGCCCAGCAACTGTATCGGTCCTGCACTATCCGGGCAGGCATCCTTTTCATCCACCACACCGTCACTGTCACGGTCATGCGTGATAATGATCTTCTTATACAGGGTGTCGGCCTTATTGTCTTTCTTGTTCTTTTTCTCCTCATCCTTCTTTTTATTTTGCTGGAAGATGGGGATGGTAAGACCTATATGCACATCCGCATGCTGGATACGATTTTTAAAAAGACTGCTCAGCACCGACCCGCTGCCCACAAATAAAGGCCCTATCCGGGCGCCGGCGCCCCAGGCCAGCTGTTTTTGTACATTATAAGATACAGGAGAATAGATGCTAAACCATTTCTTCTCCAGCCGGGGGGTGATGGTAAAGGTGGTGATATAGTTTGGCGTCACCTGGTTGGTATTGGCCACCGTATTAAAAAGGATGTCGGCGTTTATATACAGCCGTTTGTAAATATTATAGTCCGCATTCAGGTGCAGGGCCGTGGGCAGTTTGGCATTGATCTTTTCCACACCTCCCTTGGAGGTGACAAGACCCGAATCCTGCAGACGGGTAAAATACTGGTTAAAGGTTTCCCCGTCCTTCACCTGCAGCTCCTTGGCATTGTGCCCATCCGCCGTCATGGTATACACTTTCCCATTGGGGGAATTTGTAAAATTTACGGCGCCAAGGTCGGTGAGCGAAAGACCCAGCCGGAGCTTGTAGGAAAAAGGGTCCGGCCGCCATTCATAGACGAGGCCGAGATCCGCCCCCCAGCCTTTCCCATTGTGCTTGGTTAGGGCGTCCTTGATACTGGCGCCACCGCCCAGGTCGTCCATATTGGAGGAATAACGGGCATTGACATCCGCCTGCATTTTAAAAATGGTATTGGAGGGGTCGAGGTTGACGGTCATTTGGCCCGTGGAGAGACTGCCATAGGCGATACCGGAAATATATTTGCCGGTAATACCCGCCTTCAGCACCATATGGCTGTTTTGCTTAAGTATCCGCCCAAAGGACAGCCCCACTTCCGCAAAGGACATGCTCTTCACCTGGAGACTCCGGTTGATGATGTCGCTGTTAAAATACGCCGGATCCGCGGTACCCATCAGCCGGAACAGGGGATCGCTAAGGTTAAAGATATTGCCGATGCTACGGACACGGGTTATGATGCCGATGGCATCCTTTTTATCGATGGTGAACATAGCGGAAGGCCCCAGGATATCCGTATTGAGATACACATACTTATATTCCTTGTTGGTAGCCTTATAATACCCATCGCCCTCCGAGAGATGAGAAAACTTCAATTTAAAAAGGTTCTTCCGGTCCAGCTCATAGGCGTTATTGCCGGCAAATGCGCTGACGGAGACGATGTTCACATTGACCTTGTATTTGCTGCCGGCCAGCATGCCGGGATTGAGGATAATGCTGTTGACGCCGGAGTAATTGTCGTAGCCATAGCCGATGAAGGACTGGGCGCCGGCCATCTGACCCAGGATAAGCCCCATCAGGAGCAAGGCTGTTATTCTCCATTGACGCACAAGGACATACGACTTCTCAACAGCTGAGGGTAACGCCTGGTTTTTCATACTGACGGGTCTTGGTTTTTGTATAGGATGTGGATCCCCCGCAGGGTTCCAGAAGTCTATAAAACGGAAAAATTCCCATTGTATTGTTGTGGGAATAGCGGAATTACCTCTTAGATCACCCGCTACGCTTTGAAATTTGCGACCATCTCAGTAAATTTAGAAAACCCCACCCCGGAATGGATCTTCGAATACTCAAGACCATTAAAGAGGCTACAAAGTCAGTTCCCTTTGTCAAATATGCCCTCGGCCTTGCAGGCATAGTCAGCGTCATCGCATTGGTAAGGTCTTACAGCATCGATCTAAAAGTAGGATTGTGGAGCACGGTGATCATTTTATGCCTTATGCTCGTCTTGTTCTTACTGGCGCATATCGCCGTCCAGAGTGGGACCTTTTTGTTCCTTCCGGCACAAACATTATTGTGGGGCATCGTGATCCTATTCTTAATCTCCGTCTTTTTTCTTGTAACCTCTGTCTTTTTTCAATGGCCGCGAGACCTATCTTCCATCCTTGGGATCGAGCCCGGCAAAGTCGATTACACCGTTTATTTCCGGAATAAATACAACTCCGTTCCCGTCAGCCTGGGGGACGGCAAACTCGTCCTTCGATTTGAAGGAAAAGATTACGAGGCTAACTTTATTGAAGAAGGCACTTACAAGTTCCTTTCTCTGGATAGGAATATATTTAAAGAAAGACCATCCCAATTGGTCATGAAGGACGTCCCTAAATACTGTTTTGAAAATTATAAAAAACAAGCCGGCTTCGATTTGGAGGGAAAGACCAGGGATATCGACCTCATCCCGGACACCAACTACCTAAGGATCACAGGTAATATCTCGTATAAAGCAAAGGCATTGCCCAGGGCGAATATACAGTTGATCAATATGAATTTGACGACTTCGACAGATGACAATGGCTATTATAAACTGGACTTGCCTCCATCCACCACTGAAGATCATTTCAACATAAAAGTGTCGGCCAAAGGGTATCCGACCAGGACGTATGAGGTCGTATTAGGCAAGCAAAATCCATTTGATATTGCCAATGAATGATCACATTTTTTTAAAGCTTTTTCTGGCGTTGTTCACAGCGACAATCCTTTTTACAGGCGACGCCAGCTGTCAGTCAAAATGGTCACTGACAGGCGTCGTCAAAGAGCTGCACTACAACAATATATTCCATAGCGTCCGGCCTGTTGAGTCAGCCAATATAGCCATATCGGTAAACAATACTTTACAATGTAATACCACTTCGACATCCGACGGCCATTTTTATTGCGCCACCGGGATCAGGCCGGCGACATCCAGCATCGATATACATTATCTCACCGACTACGAACTGGTGGATAGTTCGACACGTATCAATCTGAGCTGGAATGACGGGAATGTCGAATCCAGACAGGTCTTTCTTCTCTGCAAAAAAGACGCGTTAAAAATATTATCCGCGGGGCTGACGGAAAAGGTGAAATCGGTTCTGACAAAAGAATATGAGCGTGAACTGGATCATCTTAAGACCAAATACAAAGAGGACCAGAAGGAGCAGCTGACGAGAGCATTACGGGATCTAAATCATCAATATGAACTAAAATACCGCCTATCCGACAGTCTATCCTATGTTTTTGCCCGGATGGACTCATCCGAAATAAATGCCGCTATATTCAAAGCCTATGAATTTTACTTTAAAGGCCAGTTCGATTCCACCATCCGATATCTAAACCCCCAGACCATCCTCGATCTCGGCACAAAAGCAAAACTCGAATTAAACCAGGCCGTCTTTTTAAGCCTGTTGAGGGCTGATCTATGTGCTGATCGATACGCGCAAAACTTTCGGCGTAATAGTGACAGCAATGATTTGATGGAAGCCAACCGCTTTTATGCCTATGCCAATGAATTAAAAGATTACAACGATCTATACTCTCTTGAAAAACTCATCAGGTTCCTGATCTATCAGGACGACTATAAACAAGCTGTTCCGCTGTTAAAAAGAAGTTTACTGCTCGTCGCACTCACCGGCGGATCATTGGACGATTCGGTAAGGATATACAGCGATCTCAGCTATGTTTATGAAAAATGGGCAGAAAAAGACAGCAGCGATTCAGTCTCGGAATACCAGTACAATACGATCACGACAATTGTGGGGCTTGATAAAAAGATACTGGGGACAGGAAATGTCAAAAGCCTGAGCGCATTATATGAGGCATATAGATACTTTCCGAGATATTCTTCTAAGACAAATCCTGCTCCTATCCTAAACACACAAAAAAAAATGCTCGTTGTCCTAAGGTCCCTGGAAAAGACAGGTGTAAAACCACATGATGATTTCCATGCAAGCCGTCGTTCAATAGACCGGTACGAGCCGGAGATCGATGTAGACGCCGAAATTCCGGAGATTTATCGGAATTTAGCGATGCAATATATAATGCTACATAAGAAAGATTCGGCTATTCATTATTTTAATGCGGAATATGATTTTTACAACGCCTGTTTTTCACAGCCGCATACAGAAGATGAATACGAGGATAAACTGGAAGCGCTGAAAATGTCGGCAATGTTCATTTCCTCGTATATTCCTAAACAAGTGAGATCGATAATTTTTACCAGAGAGATCGCTTTTTTAAAACCTTTAAAAAAGAAGAAATTCCCTGGGGAGACAAATGAAAATATCGATGAGGCCATAACACTGTTGAAAGCGCTTATCATCCAGCCGATCAAAATAGAAGATATTTTCCCTAATTCTCCGGCTTTCCAAGCTTCTCCACATCCACCGGCTTATTCACCTCTATCTTCTCCAGATTGGTCCTGGCGCCAAATCCGCCAATTACCACCGTATAGGGAAATACATATCCATCCGACGTCTTTTGATAGTCGCCAAAGTCGAGGTTGAACTCTCCCTCGGGATTACCGCCGCGACCACCGCCTCCGCCCCCGGAGAAAGCATCCCGTTTACGCGCTTCCCGGAGGATATGATAGCTCTCCACGTCGATAAAATAGGTGATATAAGCGCCCGAGGCCAGGGTCAGTTTTAATTTATAACAGTTCTTCGCCCCTACCGTGTCTTTCCCCAGCATTTCCACCTTGTTGCCTTTGGCGGCATAATCTACCAGGGGTCCTGCAGGGTCCAGTTGCGCCTGCATATTCTTCAATTGTTGATCCGGCATGGCCGTAAATGCCCCTCCATTCCGGGGATTGGACACCCAGCCCTTGGTAGGAGTGGCGATCACCACCACACTGCCCATGGTAAAAGAGGTTTCCTGACGAAATAGCTTATCCTTTACCCGCCAACTCCTGGAGTTGATCTCCATCCCGTTCTGCATGACGGCGGTCCCTTCCGTATAAAGAGTCTTGATGGACAGGAGTTTTTCCTTCCCACCCAGGGCATCGATGTATTTAGCGATCACCTCGTCGGCTGTTTGGGCTTTGGCAAACGCGCCGGCTGTCAGCAAGATGATAGAGAATACAATGGTCCTCAATTTGCTCATAATATAAGATTTGAGTTACTAAGATATTATTTCTTTAATTTCCCGCCCGGAAATCACATACATATATAATATAAATACATGACCCAAGTTACAGGCCAGTTTGTAGATATTTTTACAGAAAAGATATACCCTGCTGAAGTCACCATCAAAGACGGTGTTATCCACTCCATCACCTCCCTGGATACCCCCCCGGCGTCCCTCCCTTACATCCTCCCCGGCTTCATCGACGCCCATGTCCACATAGAAAGCAGCCTGCTGATACCCTCCGAATTCGCCCGGCTGGCCGTGGTACACGGCACCATCGCCACCGTCAGCGACCCCCATGAGATTGCCAACGTCTGTGGTCTGCCCGGCGTGGAATTTATGATCCGCAATGGGAGCGCTGTCCCCTTTTATTTCAATTTTGGAGCGCCCAGCTGCGTACCCGCCACGACCTTTGAGACAGCCGGCGCGGCCCTGGATGTCGATAAAGTGGAAGAACTGCTAAAAAAACCCGAGATAAAATACCTCAGCGAAATGATGAATTTCCCGGGGGTGCTGCATAAAGACCCGGAGGTAATGGCAAAGATCGCCGCTGCCCACCGGCTCGGCAAGCCGGTGGATGGTCATGCGCCCGGCTTACGGGGCGAACAAGCCAGGGCCTATATCGACGCCGGTATCACCACAGACCATGAATGTTTTACGGCCGAAGAAGCCCTGGACAAGCTGCGATACGGTATGAAGATCCTCATCCGGGAAGGCAGCGCCGCCCGTAACTTCGACGCCCTGGCCCCTCTCCTGAACGATCATGCTGATAACATGATGCTTTGCAGCGATGACAAACACCCGGACAGCCTGTTGTTGGGACATATTGACCAGCTTTGCGCCCGGGCCGTAGCGGGCGGCACCCCCCTGTTCAAAGTGCTAAAAGCGGCCTGTCTCAACCCGGTGGAACATTATAAACTGGACTCCGGGCTCCTGAGAGTAGGCGACCCGGCCGACTTTATTCTAGTGGAAGACCTCAAAAACTTCAAGGTCCTCAAAACTTTTATAAAAGGCCAACTGGTGGCGGAGAATGGCGTGTCAAAGATCGCCTCCGTCACAGCGCCCGCCCCCATCAATAACTTTAATGCCACCGCAAAAAACCCTGCCGACTTCGCCTACCTCCTCGACAAATGGGGGGAGCAGGAGAATGTAGAGCAGGTGTATGTCATCGAGGCGCTGGACGGGCAATTGATCACCAACAAACAAATAGTGCCCCTGCAAGACCTCGACCCAAAAGACGGTCTGTTGCAAAGCAATCCGTCAAAAGACATATTAAAGATCGTCGTGGTCAATCGCTATAACCCCGCCCCCGTCGCCAAATCCTTTATAAAAAACTTTGGTCTGCGGCGGGGCGCCATCGCCTCTTCCGTAGCCCATGACAGCCACAACATCGTGGCCGTAGGCGTGGATGACGAGAGCATTTGCCGGGCGGTGAATTTAGTGATACAACATAAAGGAGGGCTGAGCTGCGTAGATCCCGGGGGAGCCGGGCTTGTTTTACCCCTGCCGGTTGGGGGATTAATGAGCCCCGACGACGGCTTCCATATTGCGGAAGCGTATACAGCCATTGATCATATGGCAAAGGAACTGGGATCACAACTCCGGGCCCCCTTTATGACCCTGTCCTTTATGGCCCTGCTGGTGATCCCCCATCTAAAACTGAGCGACCTGGGACTGTTTGATGGGGATGGCTTTAGGTTGTACTAAAAACATTAGCTTTGCACTATCATCAGCCCGCGTATCACATAAATTGAGAAGTTCCATGGAGCATATCGAAGCTTTAAGATCATCAGGCCATAACATATCAAATAAATTCTTAAACAACTCTACTGGAAAATTCTACACGCATTTCGATATCGGCTCCCATATTACAAATGCATTGGTTACGGCAATCGCTGAAAGAAGGATCGCAGACAAAAAAATTAAGGTAGCAGACCCTTTTGCCGGCGATGGCAGGCTTATAGAATGGCTGATAAATAAATGGGTGGAAGGTGACATGCCCGCTGTGGAGTGGGATGTTGAACTTTGGGATATAAATGCTGAAGGATTAAGCATTGCAGAAGAAAAAATGCAAAGCCTGGTCCAAAAAGGAATTGTGTTAAACTATACGACACGTACAGCAGATGCTTTTAAGTTATCACAGACGAGGCAAGAAGCGTTTGATATTGTAATAACAAACCCTCCCTGGGAATTGCTAAAGCCTGATACCAGACACCTGAACGAGTTGCAGGACGAATTCAGAGAGGAATATATCAACGCGGTACGCAAGTATGATTCTTTTTTGTCTTCACATTTCCCAAAAGCTCAACCAAAAAGAAAATTTGCCGGCTGGGGAACAAATCTGTCAAGGGTCGGTCTGGAGCTTAGTCATTTAATTTGCAAACAGGATGGCTTTATAGCCATCGTTATTCCCGCCTCCTTTTTTGCAGACGATCAATCCCTGGCATTACGCACGGAAATATTAAAGCAAAATGAATTGATCGATATCGCTTTTTTCCCTGCTGAAGCCAGATTATTTGCAAAGGCGGATGTAAATTCCGCCACCTTTGTTTACAGAAAAACCTTGCCGGCCAATACTGCCTTACGCATTTCTCTTTATAATAATGAAGTTAAGATAACGAGTTCTGATTATTTCCCTCCCGACGGGGGTTTGGGGGGATTGGCAGGTAACATTATTCCCATATCATTAACACCCGACGCAATAAAGGTGTTGAATAAGATCACTACCGATATGCCCACCTGGGAGGACCTGGAGACAGAAGAGGAAAATGGATTATGGGCGGGCAGGGAGCTAGATGAAACAGGAAGATTGAATTGGCTTTCGGATCAAGGTATTGGACCGAAATTTATGAAAGGGGCGATGATAGATCGGTACGCGATAACTCAGACACCTGTCCAGTACGTTAATAAAGCAAACTGGACGGCCCCGCCTTCCTGCGAATTTGAAAGAATAGCATGGAGGGATGTATCCAGAAGCTCTCAAAAAAGAAGAATGATCGCAACGTTGATCCCCGGGAATACGGTTGCCGGCAATTCCCTGAATGTCGCCTATTTCAGGGACGGGGACCCATCCGCATTAAGGATCTTACTAAGTATCATGAACTCTTTGTGTTTTGAATTCCAGTTAAGGTCCCATCTGGCTACAGGTCACATCTCCCTTACATCAATAAGAAAGGTCTGTGTTCCTTCAAAAAAGGGCCTTCTATCCTATACCATCCTTCAAAATGCGGTTGAGAGCGTCCTAAAAAATGAATGGATCGCTGAATATACGATTGAAGCCATCGTAGCCAGGGAGGTTTATCACTTGTCGGAAAATGAATTTGACCTGGTGATCAGCACATTTCAAAAGATCACAGAGGAAGAGAGACAGATAATGCTTGCAGAATATCGTAAAATTGGTAATTAATTATTGGAGGATATGTTACAAGATCAGGAACAGGAGATCAGGATATACAATCACTTAAGTTCAAATCTGAGTGCATTGGATATGGCCATCATCAGATCTGTACCGCCAGGCGGCAATTGGAAGAATATCCCCCATACGATCCCTTCAAAAAGGCTTGCCCAGATCAGGGAAAGCTTCGCCCAGGGGAAAGGCAGCCGGTCGACATACTATGGAAGATTGCTGGCGGATAAGCCGTCTTATACGATAAATACGTATTTCAATCGGCCGGGGAATGGATGTCATATACATTATGCGCAGGACAGAGTTCTCTCTCAAAGGGAAGCCGCCAGGTTACAGTCATTCCCGGACAATTTTCTTTTTTCCGGCTCACAAACCATCGTCAATACCCAGATAGGGAACGCCGTCCCCCCCCTCTTAGGATATCAGATCGCAATGCAAATCACCAAGACCATCGGCCGGAAAGGTGTATTTGTTGATCTTTTTTCCGGTGCGGGAGGATTAGGTTTGGGATTTAAATGGGCAGGATGGTTACCATTGATCGCAAATGATATTGAGCCAAAATTTCTGGAAACATATTCCCGGAATGTGCATGACAATGTTTTGGCAGGCAGCATTACCGAAGACGCCATTTTTTCAACACTTGTAAAAAAGACGTTGAAAACAAAAAAGGAACATGGTTGGTTGCCATTTTGGGTGCTGGGTGGCCCGCCCTGTCAGGGTTTCTCAACAGCCGGGAATAAAAGGTCAATGAAAGATGAAAGAAATACGTTATTCCTGCATTATAAAGCCTTCCTCGAAGCCGTCAAACCCGATGGGTTTGTCTTTGAAAATGTCGCCGGTCTTCTTAACATGGAAAAAGGAAAGGTCTTCACCCGTGTAAAAAAGGAGTTTAATAAAGTAATGCCTTCGCTTACCCCCTGGCTGTTAAATACAGAAAATTTTGCGATCCCTCAACGTAGAAAACGCGTTGTACTGATAGGGAATAAAGACGAGGACTTTACAATAGAGCCCCTTCCCATACTGACGGCACTGAGTAATAAACAACCGTCTTCCCATTTACCTAAGCCGGCATTGACGGTGGAAGATGCCATTTCAGATCTGCCGTTGCTGTCTCCCGGTCAGGATGGGTCTTCTCTCCATTACCTATCAAAACCCGGGAGCATTTATCAGAAGTTGATGAGGGGGGATATTTCTGTTGAAGAGTATTTTGACTTTTTCACCGACCGAGCTTCCCTTTAAAATTCAAATTGATCTCTTACGTATCTGTCGCTGCCTGAGGCGTCATATATGGCTTTACCTATCACTGCCATAGCCTTGCTTAAAAGAGCTTTAGCCTCTTCAAATACTTCGACGGTATGAGTGGGGAACTGGTTTACGATCATCCTCAATTTCTCTTCGGCAACATTCCCCTCTTCCGGCAACAATGTATTGTGTAGTAACAGATCGAGCTCAAAGAAATTTTTATCCTGTCTGTCAAGACAGCTAATAGCCTGTTGAACATAGCCATCTACTGTCTCCTTTGCAATAGCCAGGAAATGTCTGTTTTCCTTTTCCTTGTAGGCACGCAGCGCCTCAAAACCTATTCTCACTCGTCTGGCTTTTTGCTCTGTAGCATATTTTGTATGTCTTTTTTCAACCACTATTTTCTCATAGCAGGTGACAAAATCTTTCGCAGAGAGGTTTATAAATTCAACATTTTGATCAGCATAACCCAATTCCAGAAGATAAAGTAAGAACGAGAATTTCCCGCTATCATAGATCTCGCAAAGGGTTCGCATGGCATTCCGTTGGTTATCGCGTAATTGTTTGGAAAACCGAAGCGCCATTTCTTCACTATCGATCTCATTTTTTCTTCGATCCCAGAGATATCCTGCATACCAGGACACCACTTGGGTACCAGCCTCTTCACAACGTCTTAAATGTTGGACATCCTGCAAGGACATCCTGTTATTTTTTGCAGAGTTTGCGGCCTTGCTTAACAGTCTGAATTCGGGCCGATGACAGAATCCGAGGGAAATGGGCCCGATATGATCCGCGGTAGCAGGCCCGTTGCCCCCGTCCGCACAAGGTTCGTTTTTGAGCGTTGTTCTTATCAACCCCATAAGCCTGTCTGCGGCGATCCAATCGCCGGCCGACCAATACTCAAACACACGTCTGTCTGTTACATAGCTTAAAAGGTTTTCACTATTTCTTCCTTTGTCCGCCGATCCCCTGCAACATCTGTTAAAAGAATGAAATCCGTCAAGCCGGTCGGGGGCGTTTGACATAGCGCCGGGACTTAATAATCCGGGTTCCATTGGAATGTAAGTTTCTTCGATCCATTCCAAAAAAGATTCCAGATCATCCCCAAATCCGGGAACACGTATGTCCTTTGTAGAAAGGATGTCGGATATTTCATCAATAATTCTCCCGCCCATCAGATCATATGCCCTTTGTACAACATCCGTGATGGGCTCCAGAATGGAAATTTCAAAATCCTCCCCATATTTTTTTCTAAATTTTTGAACCAGCCATTCATTAGGATAAACATAGGCTATACGCATGATCCTGCCGCATCTCTTACATGGCTTTTCCCCGGTGGGATGGATCATTTTAGCCGCCCGACTGATCCACTTATCTTTGGTTACGTCAATATCCATGCTTTCCGCCTTACGTCTCCACCATTCCCTTCTTTTATGATGTGTATGCTGGTATTGCCCACCCGACCTGTTTGAGGGAGCTTCCCATTGGATCTTTCCATCCTCTTTTATAGCATCCGGCATACCTTCATATACAGGATGGCTGACCATGGCTTCCATATAGGCTATGAATGCAGAGGTCCAGATCTCTCCTTTACTTCCATATGAGTTTGAACTTTCAACAGGAGGGATATCCCCTTCGGAAAAGAGTTCCCTTTGAGAAAGTTTCTTTTTGCGGCTTTTTTTCAAATTAAAGTTTAATACGCAAAGCTAACGATTGTTAGCATAAAAGGGCCGATGCTCAATCCTTTTTATACACCACCCCGCCCTTCATGACAAAACCCACCCGCTCTAACGCCTTGATATCCTTTAATGGATCATCCTTTACGGCAATGATATCCGCAAAGCTGCCCGGCCGGATGGTGCCAATGCGGGGGTTGCCGATAAGATCCGCGGCATTTGATGTGGCGGCCTGTATCGCCTGCAGGGGAGTAAGGCCATACTTCACCATATAAAAGAATTGACGGGCATTCCACCCATGAGGATAGACGCCGGCGTCGGTGCCAAAGGCGATCTTGACGCCCGCCATGGCGGCCTTACGAAAGCTTTCCCGCTGTACCAGCCCGACCTGCCGCTCTTTATTGATGATCTTGTCCGGGAAGCCGAGACGGGCATATTCGCTGAGGATATAGTCGTCATTATAGATGTCCGCTACCAGATAGGTCCCCCGTTCCTTCATCATCCGTATGGCTTCCTCGTCCAGCATGCTGCCGTGTTCGATGGATGCCACGCCTGCCTTGACGGCCATTTTTATGGCCTCCGTCCCGTGGGCATGGGCGCAGGCCTTCCGCCCCCACAGGTGGGCTTCATCGACGATGGCGTTCATTTCCGCCTGCGTGTATTGCGGCGCACCGACGCTTTCTTCCTCTGTGAGGACACCGGCGCTCGCACCGAACTTGATCACATCGGCCCCATACTTTACGTTGAACCGCACTTGCTGACGCACGCCTTCCACCCCGTTGGCAACACCGCTCAGCTCTTTCGGACCATCGTTCCATTGCAGATAAGGCGAAAACCCATTGAGATCCCCATGACTGCCCGTAGAGCCGATGAAAAGCGTGGCGACAAACAGCCGGGGGCCGGGTATATCTGCCCGGTTGATCGCATTCCGCAAGGCTACGTCCACAAGACCCCGGGCGCCCACGTCCCGGCAACTGGTAAAGCCCGCCATCAGGGTCCGCAGGGCATAAGTAGGCGCCATGACGGCATCGTCCACGGCAGACTTCCGGAAGATGTCGGCATAATAGTCGCCGCTGGGCTGGCCTGTCACATGGGTATGACAATCGATAAGACCCGGCAACACCGTATACCCGCTGAGATCGATGATCTGCGCCGTATCAGGCGCCCGGATATCCTGCCCCACCTGTCTGACGGTGTCATGGTCCACCAGGATCGTGACACGCTCCAGCACCTTCCCTGTCAGAGGGTCGATCAGCCGGCCGGCCTTGATGGCTTTTATCGTTTGCGCTGCTGTAAATTGATAAAATAAAAGGAAACATACGGGGGCGAAGATCTTTCTCATGTACTATCGTTTTGGTCGACATTTAAACTTACGACATATTTCCTTATTACCGGCCCCCTTCCTTCTTTCCCCCCTCAACTCCCATAAAAGAATTGCTCCCTGACGATCAACCCATCCCGCCAGGTCTGCACCGACACCTGCGTATAATCCCTTACACCCCAATCCCGGTGGGTATAATCATATTTCCAGGTGACATAGGATATCCCCTCCCCTACAGCCGTCCCCAGCACCCGGGCATCCCTGAATTCCGTCACCGCGTCAAAAAAGGCCAGTTCACGCTGCCGATTGGCATCCTTCCCCACCGTGGGCTCCAGATGGTTCTCCTGCATCACCACATCGGGATGATAATATTTTTCAAATGCCTCGAGGGCCTTGCCCTGAAGGACAAGTGTATTGAGGTCCGTCAATTTTTTCTGTATGTTTTGCATAACTGATGATTTGATACGCAAAATTCACCTACAGACCCCCGTAAAAAATTAAGGTAGATTAATTTCTATCTGCCGGCCCTCTTCTTTCTCAGCACGCTTAAAAACTCCGGGGTAATACCCAGATAGGCCGCTATCATCTTTTGAGGCACCCGTTGGTCCACACCGGGATATTTGTCCATAAATTCTCTGTAACGTTCTTCCGCTGTAAAAGAAAGGTTCTGTAATATCCTGTTTTGCTGGGCGACAAAAGCGTTCTGTAGCAGGATCCTGAAAAAGCGCTCGAACTTGGGTACTTCGGCATATAGCCTGTCCAGGCTGGCTTTGTCTATTTGCAACACCTGGGTATCCTCCAGCGCTTCGATATACAGCGAGGCGGGTCGTTGGGTGAGAAAGCTGTACATGTCCCCCGCCCACCACTCCTCTACGGCAAAAAGGACGATATGTTCCACACCTTTGTCATCGACATGATACATCCGCAGACAGCCCTTGCTGACAAAGCTCTCACAGCGGCTGATCTCACCCGGCCGCAACAGGAAGTCCCTGCGTGAGATCTCTTTTGTACGCAGCAGGGAAATAAAGATATCCTCCTCCGCCGGCGTCAGGGCGATATGTCTGGATACATTTTTTAAAATAAGATCAAAAGACATATCACATCGTTGGGGCATCATTAGTATCTTCCGGCAGATCGCTATCATTCAAATGCCTGGCAGGCATCACCTTGCTTACCCTGGCTTCCAGACGCCGGATGGCTTCCATCCGGCCCATAATGGTAAAACCCTTCCGCTCGCCGGCTTTAAGCTTATACATCGCATCCCGGTAGGCAGCGCCGGCTCCGTTCAGGGCATCTTCGATCCTGTCCATGTCCCCTATAAAATCCACAAATTTATCATAGAGCGCCCCGCATTGTTTAAAGATCTCTTCCACATGCCGGACCTGGTTCTCCTTTTGCCACAACAAACGTACCACCTTTAGGGTCGCCACCAGCGTAGTAGGTGTGATCAGTACGATCTTTCTGTTCAGCGCATGCGTAAAAAGCTCCTGATGATGGTTCATGGCCAGGGTGAGGGCGGATTCGATAGGCATGAACATAAACACATAGTCCGGCGTATGGAGCCCCGCCAGGGATTGATAGTTCTTGTCAGCCAAAGTATTGATATGGTCCGTCACGCTTTTTATATGCAGTTTTAAAAAGCCTGCTTTCTCCTCCGGGCTGCCCGCGTTAAAGTAGTTGCTATAGGCGGTGAGGGACACTTTGCTGTCGATGATAATATGCTTCCCGTTCGGTAGACGGAGGATATAATCCGGCCGCCGTACCCTACCCTTCTCCTCATCATGATATTGCTCCTCCCTGGTGTAATCAATATACTTCTGCAAACCTTCCGCCTCCAGGATCATGTTCAGCCTGTCCTCCACCCAATTCCCCTGGATCTTGACCTCGGACTTGAGGGCCATAGCCAGGTTTCGCGCGTCTTCGCTGAGCCGCGTATTCAATTTTTCCAGCCCTTCGATCTCCTTTTTTAGGGAAGTAAGATCCGCGATATCCTCTTTTCGCGTGTCTTCCACTTTTTTGCGGAATTCCGACAGCCCTTCCCGGAAAGGGTGGAGTATCTCATTCAGTTCTTTTTTATTGGTCGCTGTAAAGGAATTTTGTCTGTCTTCCAATATGCGGTTGGCAATGTTCCTGAATTGCTCATGGGACAGATCGTGCATGCGTTGCAGTTCCTCCTTAAAGCCGGTGAGCTTGTCGACAAGATGCTTTTCTTGCTGCTCCAGCGCCGTCACCTGGTTCGTAAGCCCCAACAGCTCCTCGGACTGGTCCGCCAGCTCTTTTTCCGCCCGGGACAGTTGCTCTTTAAGGAGCGTAAAGGCCGCCACAGGCATATAGCCGGCAGTAATTTCCTTCAGAAACCCCCTCCGCGCCAGGATATAGCCCAGCAGACCGCCGGCTGTCAGACCTGCAATTATATAAAGTGCTTCCATAACCCGGCATTAAATATAAGCCGTTTCACCCGTTCAACCGCCAACCGGGAAAAACACCCTTTTTTCCAAAACGCTTGATAATCCGGCGGGAATTTAGAATTTTTAAGCTCGAAATAAGCCTAGCTATGAACCATCGAATTATCCTTACTACTGCAATTCTGCTATTTTTTATCCAACAATTGACAGCCCAGAATATCGCCACCTTCCCGCTGCCAAAATCCGTCACGGAGAAACCCAGGACCGCCATCCCCCTGCTGACAAAAAAAATAGCCACACCCGCCGAGTTGAATACCGCCCAGGCCAATCGCTATATCACACAATTTAAGAATGGCAACCGCGCTTATCTGGACAGCTTGCTGGACCTTTTGCGAAGCCCCGCCGTCCAGCAAAAAAAAGACACATTCTATAAAACCTCGCTAAGATTGCTCGTAAAGGTGGCGCGAGCCGCGGACTCACCGGCCCTTGTCAAGACCATCGACACCCTGCCTGCGCTAAAAGATTCCACGATCGTGGTGGATTCAGCAGCCATGAAGACAGCGGCCGAAAAACAAAAAGATACCGTGACAAACGATACGACATCGATCACGGATGGGTGTGCAGGTATAAAAAATGTAGTCAGTATCCATCTCGATAAGAACACGGGCGGGGAATATATCGTTTCGCTGCTGGACTCTCATGAAAATCCCTTAAAAGCGTTCACCATCCGGCAATTCAATGAATCCCTCGTTCAGGATCAGTTGAAGGAAGCATTGAGCTCGCTATGTACCAGGAGGCCGCTGGCAAAAGACGATTCCATATACATCGATGGACTGGTGACCTCATTTGGCAAACAAAAACTATACGACAAAATGTTAGAGGCCAGCCTCATGGTCAATGATGCCAATGTATATGCGGGTGTGTTAAAGATATACAAGCGGGTGCCCCTGGTGTGCACGTACTATACAGATACGGCAAAGAACAGTACGACCACAAAGGGAGATACCGCGCAGAAAGGGAAAACATCCTTTGTCAGGATAAAGAATGGCTCCGGATTACAGACAGCTCTTTCCTGGATGGCGGGGGTCCCGTCCGCAGAGGAGACGGACGCTATAAAACCCTCCGATACAGATACTTTGTCAAGGGTTAAGCTGAATGGTAATCAAGGATATAGATGGTTTACGGTCCACTCCATCCAGATCCAGTTCCAGGATGGGTTTATAGAAAATATAAAAGTGCTCGGGAAGATGGATGGGGACACACGTCTGTTGAAATTCGAGAACTCCTACCCCATCGCTTTCAGCACCCGCCGGGACTTCAGAAAACTGTACAGCAAGGACATCTATGAAAGGACCATCTATGCCACTCCTTCTGTAAAAAGGACCCACAATATCAGGGAATGCTCGATGAACCTGGGTGATCTGCTTTTTTACGATCAGCAGCTTGCCCTCAATTCAAAAGATTATTCACCTGCTAACCAGGTCTGTGACACGTTGCTGACGGACACTGTGACTTCTATCAATCTGTTAAAAGAACAAACCTCAAAGATCCTCGAATTAAAAGTATTCTCCGATCTGAAAGGCATTGACAATGACAATCCCAATGGATTGGTACAGCTGGAGTTGTCCAAAAAACTAAATTTCTGGAACAATCGGAGTGAGTGGCTCCGGCTGTTTAACATAGGCTTTTTTAACTACCTGACCCCTTATTTTACGATGAATAAGATAGAGAACAACAATAAAAGACTCACGGTCAGCTATCAGGGGTCGCAGCAACGGGACACCCTAAAACCCAATACTTTTGCTTCCACGGTAAATCTCTACCAGTACCAGTCCTTTGGCATCGGCGCCAACCTCACCTGCGTCACCATCGATATACCCGGATGGAAATCGACCCTTAACCTCAATATGGGCGGTTTCTTTGGTCGTACGCTCCTACAGGATACTGCTCGTATACCGGATAAGGACTCGTCAACTTTTAAATCAGCCCCCGACAACAACGTACGTCAGTTTGGGGTAAACTCCTTCCAGTTTTCCCCGGAAATATGCTGGCAGATCTTCCCGGACAAACGCTATGGGGTGACCATCTCCCAGCGGTTCATACATTACGACCTGTTGAGCAGCGAGATCAAACAGGTGAGAGATAGCATTTCCTATAAACAATACCTTAATTCATTAAAAGGCGACAGATCAAAGATCGACGGCTATCGGGCAAAAAATTGGCTGGGGTCGGCGGAGATCTATGCTTTTTTCAAACCCTCGGAATTCAACCAGATCTTCTTCCGGTACAGACTGAACTGGTACCTGGATGATGCCCGTTTGAATTTCCACCAGATACAGGTGGGGATCTCCACGTATCTGACACATACAAAAAAAGCCGGTGCCGAACAGTAGCGCGGACGTCTATGCGCCACCGGGCCTCGTCTTCCAGATATTGAGAAAAATGCGTGGATTGATCCGGGCGATCTCATCAAAATCGTCTTCGCTAAGCCCTCCCCGCATGCTGGCCAGCATTTCCTTGTCACTCTTATGGTTACGCACCACATAAAAGTCAGTGCCATAAAGGGTCCTTTGACGGAGCACGGGATGGCGGAGCGTCTGTTTCAACAGGGGCAGTATCTGCGGGTCGTGGAGGATATAGCTGATGTCGGCATAGGTATTGGGGTATTGCAACAGCAGACTACAGATAATGGTATACCAGTCGACATACTTCCACACCTGCTCCGGCTTGCCGCGCCTGCGCTCTTTCCTGGCGCTGTTATTATTAAAAAGGAATTCGACGCCTCTGTCCGGGTTGGTCACCAGCATTTTACTATACAAGTCCCTGTCCAGTTCCATAAACCTGCGCCATTCATCGTCGCCCCCAAAATGACCAAAACACATTTTCAGCGACCCAAGATGTCTGTCCATGGGCTTGTCATCCCCGTTGTAACCAAAAATACTTTTTATCCTGGGGTCCCGCGCCTGACCCACAAGCTCCCGCAGGAGCAGTTCTTCCAACAGACAGAGATAGTTCAGGGGATGGGTGAAATTGGGGGTAAAATCTACATTCTTCCGCTGTGGTAACAACAGCTTGCAGTATTCGATGGCAGCCTCATTCTCCGTCTCTCCATCGGGCGGCTCGATTTCCCCCATCGCTTGTTCAAAAAGGGGATGTTCATCCCATTCTTTTTTCTTCCTGCCCCTGTAAAAGATAGTGCCCCTGATACAATGGGTGATGATGGGTAGGTCCTTTTGGACGGCATATTTCCAAAGAGGCAGCAGGGCTGGGTCAAAAGGATAATAACCCAGCGCAGGATAGATCTTCAGACCGCTGAACTCTTTTCCCTCCAGCAATTGCTGCATAAGACATTCTCCCAGGATCACCTCTCCCCCGACGCCCACCGAATAATTGAAATAAGACTGGTCCTGCATCCTGCGGGGGTCGGCAAATACAAAGGGGAAAAGGGTATTCTTGTGGCTGTCCTTTACCTTCACCAGCTCCTCCATCTGCTCGGCGATATCAAATTTAGCGTTGCCCGCATCCATAAAATGCATGTCCATCGGCAGGATCACAAAACCCGTATCGTTGGGATATTGCGCCTTTAGCTTGCTAAAAATGCCTCCCTGACCCTTGTATCTTGAGTACCTGCCGATAAGCACATATCTCTTCAAAAGATCGACGCTCTTTTTTCCCGGCAGCATACCCATAAATTTCCACAGCTGTCTAAAAACAAAAAGGATGAGGTTCCTACCCCATTGGAAGAACAGCAGCAACAGCAGGATATACAGCAACATCAAAAAAATATTGGGATGCTTGCTGATAATCCACCATTTCTCAAGAAAATCACCAAAGTCCCTGACCTTTCCTCCTTCTTTTGCCGGTGGCGCGATGACGCCTGCTATCAGGTAAAAGAAAAAGAAGAAGACATTCAGCGTTACAAAGGCGCCCAGGAGATAGCTTAATACACGCAGAAGGCCCTTTCTGGCAACAAACATCCGGATATTGTACAACGTTCTTACTATCCGCTTGTAGGTCGGTCCATAAAAAAAGGTGTTTGGTCCGTTGAACCACCAGCGCAAAAGCTTTACCACCCCCGATACAGGGAGGATAAAAAATAAAGGGCACGGTAGAAAGGTCTTTGCAAGCCAGGGCGGCACGTGATCCCCCGTGAAGATATGCGTATGGCAATTGATGATGGACGGCTTGGCTCCGTCCGTAGCATCGGCGTCTTTTTCATGGTTAATGGTACTCATATATATTATAGGGGTTAGTGGGTTTGAAATAAGTTCAGACTGGGGAAGTGAATATCATACTTATTTCTCAAGGCTTCCGTGACGGAGTCATTGGTAATACCCTTCATCCAGTCGAGGATATTACCAAAGTTTGAAAGATCCCGCATTGGTTTGCGGAGATCAAATACATTCAGCTGTCTGTCCCGGATGAGCAGGAAATAGTTGCCGTCATTGCTAAAGACATAGCTGTCATTGGGAGTAATACCAAAGCTCCCGGTTTTCCGGAGTGTACTATCCAGGACGTAGACAAAGGAATTACCTATACGGGGGTCCGGCTCGGTTTCCACGGCTACCCAGCCTCTTTTTACATTAAACAAGGTCTTGACGATATTGGTAGAGAAGCCCGCTGAGCTCATTATATTGTCACCCCTCCTGAGAAAACTTCTTTTATGGATGACCGTATCCCATCCGGCCCCTGGCCCGGTATGGACGTGCGGTAGGGTGATCATGGCATTTTCCGCATGACGGACGCCCACCAATTCCTCCGGATAGACCCGGTTAAGGGCTGTATCCGTAAAATTATACAGGATCACTCCTTTATCGTGTGTTTCAACAAGCGCTATCGTTCCGTCGGCCACGCTATAGGCGTATTTGAACCGGCGGGGGTCGATAGGGGTAGCGTACCTGACGGCAAAAGCGCCCGGTGTATACGGGGCATTGGCCAGATAAAGCGTCCCATTTGACAGGTACAATATAGCATTGTCCGGCGTAAAGTCCGCCCATTGGACATGGGGATAGGAAGGCCCCACCTTCTGCCCCTTTTCATCAAAGAGCTTTAGCGTGACCCCATCCGTCTTACCGCTGGCCCCTACCATAAACAAAGTATTGTCCCGCGAATTGCTGATCGAATAATAGGTTTCGATAGGCGCATTAAGACGGCGGCCGTCCTTGCCCAGGAATACTACTTTATGAGAGGAGCTGCGATCATTGAGATCTATATAGGGGACCATCAGATTTCCCGAATGGGTCGCTCTGATATCATAGGAGTCAAAGTCGGAATATCGGCTTGTATTTATATCAGATATATTCAAAACGCTTCCCACGCTGGTGAAGACCGTCTTCCCCTTATCCGACGGGGCTTTATTACAATCCAGCATGACAATGCTGTTGGGGTAACCCAGCTTTCTGGATAGACTGTCGGTGGCTACCGCCAGCAAAAGCTTGTCGCTGTGGTTGATAAAATAAGCGTAGTACACGGAGTTGAATTGGGCGATAGTGTCCTGTGTACCGGTGCGGTACACACGATATTTTCCCGCGGCTGTACCGTTTTTTAGAGAATCATACTCTACGCAAAAGAACCTGCCGTCCCCTGAAATGTCCAGGGTGATCCCGGGGACAAACAGTTTGTCCGAAAGAAGGGTCAGGGAGTGGATGGATAAGGAATTCTGAATGGACGTGTCCGCCGCCAGCCTGATCATAAAATCCTCCACCTGCTCCTTGGTTTCTTCGTCGACACCGCTGGTCTTGTTGTAAATATAATATCCCAGTTTCATCGCGTCCATTTTGTCCGGGATGGCGGCGGCGCGGCTGTTAAAAAAGTTGAGCGCATAATATTTATAGGCAAACCTCCTGGTCTTAAAATAGGCCAGCGAAAGAAGAACGCCTGCCGCAACGACAACACCCAATATAATCAGCGTCCACCGGTAGCCCCGGGCTTTGACTCTCTTTTTCCATTCCTCGTCCGACTCCTTTGCTCTCTTTTTCCATTCCTCTTCCGACTCTTCTGCAATACGGGTCCTTCTACTTTCATGATAAAAATCAAGCTCTTCCTTATTCAGCTCGCAGTTATATATTTCATTCTGCCATTCGCGCACTTCCTTCAGACTAAGGGAAGACCCTCTCTCCTTCATATAGTCCTTGATAAGCACCCGGATGCGTATCCTTTTCCGTTCCCGCGCATCGCGTTGCTCGTCTATCACCTTTGCCAGGATGTCGTGCGAAAGTTCGAGCGTTTTTGGCTCCTTCCGGATCAACTTGTTTTTTTCAAGCTTTTTAATAACATATTGCAGAGGCGCCGGGGGGAAATCATGAAAGAATTTGCGGGTGATCTCTGGAAATTGGTACTCCTCCTTGACAAAATTATACAGGATAGGCAGTTTGGTGCCATAGTCGGATACAAATTCTTTTAATACCCTATCGATAAAATCAGGTGCGATGTCGGGGAATTTGACTTTGAGCTTGTCTGCGATCTTTGCCTTCCTCCCGGTGAGAAATTTTTGTAAGACATCTTTTATCTGTCCAAAATCACGTATCTCTTTGGTGGTAAAGGTCAGGGGAGCAAAATCAGTGCCTTCATACCCGTTAGGGTAATCCCGTGCAAAATCCTCCCGCCACAACTGGTCCAGGTACACCTGTAAATAAGGCAGCGACACCTCCCCCTTTTTGTCCGCAAGGGCATTGAAGATATCGTCAATATTGTGGGCGGGGTCTTCCAGCTTTATATGAAAGGGTTCGTACGTCAATGTCTTAAGGATCACGTCTTTTATATCACGCTCCTGCAAGGGGTCCACACGCATACGCCTGTCGGTGATACCGGGTATTTCTCTTTCAAACTTGTCAAACACGGCAAAGAATTCTTCCCGCAGGATGATTATAACATGACAGGATATCAGTCTTTTTGTAGTGGTGATGACTTTGAGCGATTCGATAAACAGCGATCTCTCCTCCGGGCTCCCGTACATCAACAACTCCTCCAGTTGGTCGAACACAAGATAGATAGGCCTCAGCGATTTTTCGGCGATCTGTAGTAAATAGAATACCAGCGTTGATACGCCGGCTTCTATCTCAGGAGATATTTCCCCCGTGCCGGGCTTTTCAAAACTTTTTATCTCTTCATCTGTAAAGGAAATACCTATCTCCGAGAAAAATGATCTGCTCGTGCCCGCCCTGCTTTTTGAAGTAAAGATCCTTTTCCGGATCGTATTCAATTCGTCCTGATCCGGAGAAGGGGTCTTGTCCTGGGGAAAAAAATCCCGCAGGATATCAATAAGGGAATGGTTGATATTTTCCTTCCTTCGGATATAAAAGGGGATCCAGTCCGCGGCATTAAACTTATTGGCCAGACCGCATTGGATCAGGCTGGTCTTCCCCGTTCCGCTGGGACCATACACAAGGACGATGCGATTCTTTTGTACCATCTCGTATAATGCGGTGGCGTCATCCTCTCTCCCAAAATAAAACTTTATATCATCCTTTTTATATGGGTCCAGAAATTTGAATGGTATCTTAAGGTCTGTTACCAAGAACGATCTTTTTGAAATTTTTGAATTGTTTCGTCAAGGGGGAAATATTATCTTCTATGGGCAGGACCTGTATATCCTTTTTGTCGAGGGTATTGGACACCCGTTTATAGCCGATGGCTTCCGGGAAAAATCCACGAAAGAACATAATATCCGAGAGGGTCGTATTCTTTGAATAAATGTTTTGATCGATCACAAAAGGGGAAAGGTTAAGGAAGTCTACAAACATCGTCACAAACGTCGGCTCTTCTATCGTTTGCGCCTTTCTGCGCTTCTCATCCTTTATCAAAATGACGGACCAGGTGTCGATATAGGACTTCATATAATAAAAGGAAGACTCTTCTCCTCCCTTGGCGTTCATCAGGAATGTCATTTTGTGCTTGTACCGTGTGTAGGCATGTTTTGTATGACGAAGCTTGATGACATTGATATTTTGGATGCTTGTCAGTTTGTACCGGTGCATAAAGGACAAAGGCTTCAAAAATTGCAAAAGATGCTGCTCGGCATCCTTGCAGAGGAACTGGAGGTTTATTTCCGTGATCACCTCTTCGTAAGTATGGATGCGTAATGGCATTAAATAGGCGCAGGCGGCATAGAACTCATCCGGCAGACGGAGAAAGTCTTTATAAATGATCTGTTTGTCGATGAATGCCTTATACTGGTCATTTTCATTCAGGTCCTTGATGGTGTTCAACAAGGTTTTCATCATGGGGATAAAGTCAAACGTCTCCCGCGGTTCCGTTTTCATGGAAAGGAATGACCACAGCAACTCTCTGATCGCAGGGCTTATTTCACATTTGACCGAAGGGAATTCCAGCATGATCTCCCAGAGCTGGGCGACCATAATGTAAAAACAAAATTCGGAGGTGTTTTGATACAGCTGGCCTATTTGTTCAAGCCTTTTTATGGACACCTGGTCATACTTCTCGGGAGAAGCTTCCAGGGGGCTGAAAAGCTTTTGAAGATGACTGGACATAGGATGAGGAATACTATTGAGCATTGCGGCCATACGTTCTCCCTTGGTCCCGTCACGGGAATGCGTTACATGCTCATTCCCTACCCTGAGGTATTCCCTGTAAAGGGCCGGGAACAGGATACCATTGGGAGTGAAGTCATCCCTGATAGACTGGGCCTCGATAAAATGGATGGGGTTGATCCTTATGGCGTCCTTCTCGCCCCATAACTTCCAGACGGACGGGTCCAACTGTACCCTGGTCCTCGTCTGCGCCGGCCCGATGGCTTTCCAAAAGGACCGCTCGATATTCAAATTGTAGGTGATCAGATTACGCCAGAAATGAATGGAAAATATGGTAGCGCTTTCGTCAAACACGGGCGAGGAGGTGGATATCACCGCCGGAACGCCATAGGCGATCAATTTTTCAGCAAGGCCCCCCGTACAGCAGCCATTGAGGACCACCAGCTTTAATACATATTTTTGAGCACTGTCCTTCAATTGCAGGGCGATCCCTTCGCTGTTGACCTCCAGATCCCGGACGAGCAGGCTCTGCTCCCCGGCGTGTCCGCTGTATTGGAGGGCGATAAGGTTTTTTTCATATTGCCTTAGCACGGCTTCTATCTTATCCAGACTTTCTTCCTCCAGTTGAATATATTGATACTCCCCCGTGCTTTCTCTTTGCCGAAGGATGGCCAGCAAGGCTTCCTTTTCCTTCGCCAGCGTTATGAGATGATCCCTGATGCTGTTGGAAAAAATGTGCAATATGACATTCATGATCAGTTTTTCATACATTTGAAGTTACGTCATCCACCAGGGCATTCCACCGTGAAAAACACCCTTTTTTAACCCCGGCCGCAAAACAATCCTTTGTCCTGTTGCTTATCTCCCCGCGAGGCTTTACCTTGCCGTCACCACGCCCGCCTCCCTGTGGATCTTTTCCAGCAATCATCCAATACGACTGATAATCATGCCATTCGAACATTTTTATTTTCAAAGTAACCATCTCGTCACCTGGCATTGGCCTTTACAGGTGGGTGCATTCGGAGATGACCTGGCAGCCCTGTCACCAGGCTACTGGACACATTTTCTCACCACCGTCAGGACCCGGAACATACGGGAAAAGCATGATCTGGTCCTGATGACGGGTGACAGACTGGCGCCCATTTTGTCCTGGCTGTACAGCGGAGCCGCCTTCGACGCGGATGTTATCGCGATCCTGGTAAACAAGGACACCATCCGGCAGACGGGTTTTAGCCCGCAATGGACAAACACGTATAAGCTCTGCCGGCTGATCGCGGAAAGAAAAGGCGCCAGCGGCATCTTTATCCTCGCCACGGAATTGCCTTTGTCGGAATGGGTCGAAAGACTCGTCGTCGAACTTTCACATAACAACAATGTAATAGAGGCCTTAAAAAAAGGCTCCACAGAAGGCTATTGCATATATGACATCAAGCTGGAAAAGGAGACACGGCTCACCTTCCTGCTGCAGGGATTGACCTCGGGTCTGCGAAGTATAAATTTTCCTCCCGACACGATCACCACCCCGATAGACTATACCCTCCAGACGCTTTCGCCCCATCAGCTGGCGGACTATCTGGAACAATCCCTGTTATGGGGTAACCCGAAAGAACTATACAACAGCGAAAAACGGGGGGCTTCCTCGATTGCGTCAGTAACAAAAAGCCTATACCCCATCGCGGATAAGCTCAACTTTCCCATATTTCACCAGGACATAGAGATACTGCCTCCGAAAAGAACCAGAGGGCCGGCGCCACACGAACACGACGGACGCGCCGTACCAGCGGCCCCTCCTTCCCGGCAGCCTACCCCATCGCCTGCCCCGCCGTCTGCCCTCGAACTACCCCGCTATCTTCAGGCCAGGGTGGGCGGCACTGACGGTGAAGCCCCGGGCATTTTACAGCATAGTACGCGCTATCCTTTACAGGTGCGGATCGGCTTGCCCGAAGCTTCCTGGAGCCATGGGGACATGGCATTCCCCGATAACATAGTATTTCCAAAGACCACGGAACAGGAGGAGGCCATCCAGTTGATCTTTACCCATCAGGGAGGAGAAATATTACAACAAAAGGGCTTGTTGCTGCGGCCCTACATCAACAGCGAGATCGTGGACTTTACGTTCGAGACGCCGGCGGAAGGGACGCTGTTCACGGGAGAACTCTATGCCTATCATAAGAACAGACTGCTGCAAAAACTGAGGATCGAAGCCGCCCTGGCTGGTAAAAGCGCTCCCGGTATAGCCCCCCTGGGTGATGCTCCCTCCCCTGGTACGCCCCCTCCGGCCAATCATCCCCCCCCTGGTACGGAAAAAGGGCTGCGGCTAAAAGTGGTCTTCTGCGCAAGAAAGGAGTTGAACAACCTGGAGGCCAGACAGAATTTTGGCGCCTCTCTCTTTTATGACACGGACACGGAGAAGGATGGCCGACTGTCGGGTATAAATGATCAACAGCCTCTCAACCTCAATATCCCAAAAGCAATGGAAGGGATATTGCAGAAAATAAAAGATGATATAGAGGATACCGTCATCGATACCAACAGCTATCCCCAGGACCTGGCCCACCCCAACAATGTCGAATTATTAAAAAAACTGGCGTATAAAGGCAATCTCATTTTTGTCAACCATTTGCAACAGATGGAGTTAAAGGGCCCGTTACAGATCGTCACGAGCCGTAATGAATTCATCCCCCTGGACCTTGTTTATACCTTTCCGCCTCCCGACCCGAATGGAGGTCTTTGCCCAAATGCGATAGCAGCCTTACAGGAAGGCGCCTGCAGGAACTGTATGGATAAACACACATCCCCCGCAAAGTTTGTTTGTCCTTTTGGGTTCCTGGGCTTCAGTCAGGTGATTGAACGACATACGACGGAGGCGCCCGGCAGCACAAACGTCGACTATACAATAAAGGCAGAACCTTCCGCCGGCAGGGACGTCCTGTCGGTATTGGAAAAACCCCTTTATGCATCCAGTATAAAGGTAGGGGCCGCCGACCCTACTCTCGAAACCAACATCCTGTCATGTATAAATAAATATTCCACCCAATACGCAAAAAAAGTAGATACGTGGACAGCATGGACAAAGATCACACAGACAGAGAACCCCGACACCCAGATCCTGCTGGTGCATGTGGAACCCTCTGTCTACGACATCGACCAGATAGAGA
This sequence comes from Chitinophagaceae bacterium, assembly GCA_017307755.1. Classification (GTDB taxonomy): domain Bacteria; phylum Bacteroidota; class Bacteroidia; order Chitinophagales; family Chitinophagaceae; genus Puia. The sequence continues at coordinate 51,541 of JAFKGQ010000008.1, forward strand.
TAGGGACGGAATCACTCCTGCAAAATTTGCTGGACAGCACCAAGATAAAACCCAACCCCGCACAGCGCTCTCCCTTTATGATCGTCATTGGATGCGAAACCATCGATCTTGCCGCCCACGGCTTTGATATCAGCAGCCAGCTGATAAACTACGGCGCAGCCATCGTCTTGTCCAACTTTACAAAAATAAGGGGCAGTCAGGCAGGCCAGATCCTGACCCACCTGGTACAGCTGCTGGCCGATCATCCGGGGAAAGAAATGGTACTGGGGGAAGTCGTTCTCCGGCTAAAACAAATTTTGCTTTCCCAGGGCATCATGGCTTCTTTAGCATTGATCGTCCAGGGAGATGCCGACTGGAAAATAAGGACACATGTATAATATCCACCTGCTTCCCGCCACATTTGGCGACAGCATCCTGATCGAATACGGCAACAGCGGCAACGAACATTATATACTCATCGACGGCGGCCCATACTATGTCTTCGGGGATATCTTTTCGGCCATCAAAAAGATCGCCCCGGGCCTCAGAGAGCTCGAGCTGCTGGTGGTGACCCACATCGACATCGATCATATCGACGGGATCATTACCCTGCTAAATCAGACACCGCAGCCCTTCGGGATACGGGAGGTTTGGTTCAACGGATATAAGGAGCTGGAGCAACTAAAGACTATTCAAGCCAAAAAAGATGACCTCTTAGGCCCATTGCAAGGGGAGTACCTGAGTGAATTGATCAAAAAGAACAACATACCCCACAACACCGCATTTGATAACGGGCCCATTTGTGTCTCCGACCTCAACGCCCCACCCGTAAGACTTTTACCCGGAGGCATGAAGCTCACGATCCTGGCGCCGGGAGTGGACGACCTTCTCGATCTCCTGCCAAAATGGAAAAAGGAGATCAGCCAGATTGGGGGGGAAAAAGGGGTGCGGACAAGATGGAAAAAAGAAAAAAGATATATATCCCAGCCGCCTGACCTGCTGGGGCCCGACATTGTTGCGGCCATAAAGACCCTGGAAGACACCGCCGACACCAGCCTGGCCAATCGCAGCAGCATCGCCTTCCTGGCAGCCTATGAAGACAAGACGTGCCTGTTGGCCGGCGATACGCCTTCGGACAGACTCTTAATGACCATCGAGCCCTTACTGCAACGGTCAGGCGAAGAGCGCCTGTCCGTAGACGCCTGGAAACTGGCGCATCATGGCAGTAAAAAAAGCACGCATGCTGACCTGATGCAAAAGGTCGATAGTAAAAAGATACTTATTTCCACAGACGGCAAAAGATATCACCATCCCGATACGAAATGTATCGAGGATCTGCTGCAGGAGCACCCCTCCCCCTTGCACTTATTTTTTAATTACCGGTCAGAGTACAACAGCCAGTGGGATGATAAGACACAAAAAGATCGGTATAACTACGAAGCCTCCTATCCGGACCACGACAGTGAGGGGGGCATCTCCGTCTCCTTGTAATATTTATCGTACATTTACCCGCAAACTGACCTGTCTGATGAAGATCGTCCCAACAAAAACTTTTATCCTATCCCTTGTCATCATTCTCTCCCTCTCCGGCTGCGCCGTCCTTACGGACAGCCAGGTGAAGAACATCAACGCTTTTGCCGCCGCCGCAAAAAGTTACAGCGCCTTCCCTAGCGCCGTGGCGCGCCAGCGGGCGGAGTTCCACCTGCACAGTGAGATCACGGTAGTAAGCCAGAGCCAGTTCGCGGATGCCGACGACATCGCCCGCCGGATGGACTCCGCCCGGAAGAGCTATAACAACATGATACAGCTGTCCGAAAAATTTGATCTCTCGCTCCAGCTCCTCCAGCAATACGCGGGCTTACTCACCAGACTGAGCAGCGACCATTATATCACCGATCTCAACGCGCCCACCACCTCTCTGGGAGAGAACCTGAGCAGCCTGGTGGCAACCTACAACAAAAAGGTCAAAGACACACTTCCTTCGAGCCTGGGCACAAGCATCTCCAAAATAATATTAATGGCGGGTAGAGTATTGACCCGGCATCGGCAGACCTCGGCCCTGAAAGAGTTCGTCCTCGCGGCAGACACCCTGGTGCAGGTGACAGCCCGCAACCTCGTTTCCGTACTCGATGGAGAAACTTTTACAGATGCGGCAGGAAGACCCCTCCCTTCATTAAAGACCCTGCTGTCCCTGGAAAAGGAGTTCTTTATCCAAAGCTATAAACGTTCCGTCCTCAGCGACAGCAGCCGCACCAGTTATTGGAGCATCAAATTCTATTACGACGAGTTGACCGCTTACGACAACACAGAAGCCCTCCGTCAGGGAGTGGTACAGGCGGCTAAAAGTCTCGCCCTCGCCCATGCAGAGCTGGCAAAGAATGTAAAACAAAAGAAAGAACTAAAAGACATCATTGGACAGACGCAACAGCTGATCACCGACGTACAGACAGCCGGCAGCGCATTTTCCTCCCTATCCGGCCTGATCAAATTACCATAAACTTTACCCTCATATGAACACCGAAACGCTCAATGCTTTAAAACAGGTGAACACCGTCATCGGTCAGCTACAGGACGCCTTAAAAGATCCCACTCTTACGCCCGTCGAAAAAAAGCTGATCAGACAGGCTGTCAATGACCAGATGGACCTGCAGGATACATTGATCCAGGATACCATGCAGGCCATGGTGGATAAGATCAATTCCTCCAATGCCGACCTGCAGCAGCTGACTGCAAAAATGGAAGCCACCAGTCAAAAGCTGGCAAATCTGGCGGCGATCATAAAAAAAGTATCCGATGTGGTAGGTACCCTGGGAGAGATCACAACAAAGGCGATGTCGGCGGGGCTGTTGGGTGGGGCATAAGCGTTTTATCCAAACACCTTTTTATGATAGTCTGCTAAAAATTTTTCAGCTGAAGCTATCAACTTAGCTTCTACCAGCTTGCAGATGGCGACTACCTTTTCCATTATTTCGCGGGAAGGCTCCGCATGCAGCTTGTGGCTGTCTACATATAGCTTTAACTCCCCGATGTAATATTCAAACATATCTGAGCGCTGGTGATCCACGTCGGTATTATGGAATTCCAGCGCATACAGATCGAAGATCGCAATAAGCAGGATAGCGCCCCAGACGTCCAGCTCGATATATTCATTGAATATCTGAAATCTCTCAAAATACCCTATCAGCTCGCTCTCCAGCCTTTTTGCATCGGGTGTCCTGATAGCATTTACTATCTCCATCTGGTCCGGTCTGGATAATTCTCTTAGACGGCGGCTTATATCCTTTGTATAACCGATCTTATATCGCCTCTTCTCCTTAACCTTAAAGAGGTAGACATGCAATCCTTCAGCCATAGAAATCTTGCTGTCGAGGAAGCCCTCTTCCTTGTATATTTTACCATTGTACCTGAACGCCGACCAGTCTTCATGCAGCAATTCAATGCCTGATCGCAGGATTAGCTCGTTACTGGCAACGCCACAGGCATTTTTGACCTTCAGCTCCTTCAATAATGCCGGGGGTATTTCGCAGACCTGGTGCGCGATGACATGCACGATGCCGCCAATTTGCATATTTCGGTCATACTTCCTTCTTACCTGCAGATCAGAAGTGCCATAGTAAAAATCATAATCTTCGGGGAGATCGGTATGGCACCAATAAAGATATTTGGGGGCTATGGGGCTTTTTATTGCCATAAATTACCGATTAGGATAATATATCTATTAACGAATAAGGCCCTGACTTATTATTGCGGTCATTTCAGCTCAAACACCGCCATCTTCGCATCCGCCTGACCCTCATTTTGAAAGTCCAGCTTCGCTCCGGCAGGAATAAAGATATAATCGCCTTTCTTGTGCAGTTGGGCGCCCTCCACCTTCACCACCGTCCCATCGTCCACACAGATGATGACCACGGGCGCTTTCCGGGGGCTCAAACGATCCGAACCACCCGCGCCTAACGTCATCCGATACCCCCGTACGGGCTTTTCATCAAACAAAAGCGTAAAAGCGCTATCCGCGATCGGAGGGTCGATGGTCTTATTAGGCCGATGTGGCAGCTCCATATCGATAACATGGAACTCATGATCGTCCGCATTCCATACCCGGTGGATACGTACCGTATCATAAAAACCTTCAAACCAGATCCTGCCGTCCGTGAAAGGGGGCCTATGCGGCTCTATCTTCGCCTCCGACCCTGTTTTTGTATTGCTGAGGATAAGAAAGACGGAAGGGGTGGAATGCTTATGCCAGAGAGAAGTATCGCCTGGGGGGATATGTACATCCAACATCCGTACCCAGCCATTGTCAAACACTTTATGATGCATGGGTTCCTCACTCACCTGTACCTGGGCAGAGCAGAGCTTCACAAAGGTCAGACAAACCAGACAAATTATGTTCCGCATTTTTTTATAAAAATAATCAATTCACGCTGTAACGCCGGCTAGTTCGTCTTTACTTTCTCTTTTGACAGACCAAACTTGGCTCCCAGCACCGTGAGGATATTGTTCACTTTGTCAAAGTTTTTGCCAATGGAGGCCACCAGCACTATATTGCTATTGATAAGAAAATTGCCGGCAAAAGTAAATCGATGATAACTGCCGTCATAGGACAGGTCATGACGCTCGACAAATTCGGCTGAAAAATCCAGCCGGGTCGCCGTATACGAAAGACTAAGACCATAGTCAAAGTAGGCCGAATCCTTTGCATTGGGTGCGCCCGGGCCTATCAGGGTGGAATATCTGGCCAGCGCAACAAATGTCAATGGGAATCGATGGGGATTCCACATCATATTCAGCCAGGCTCCCCACTTTTTGGCGCCCAGGTCCTTATAGGTATTCGTGGGGCTTGCGCCAAGATAGGCGCCGGCCAGTTCAATGTCAAAAGTAGGCTTGGCCATAATATTCCTGAGAGAATCATTCAGTTTTTCAATCGCCGCCAGGTTCTGAGCCAGGCCCGTCCGTCCCACGGCCAGCAGGTCCAAAATATGTTGTTTTATACTGTCCACCTCTTTGAGCTTAGCTTGGGAGAATATCCTTACGGGCTGCACCCGGACACCGACAGACAAAGAGGTGGAAGTATCCGTCCTGGTGGTCGCTGCCGAGATCCCGATGGTAGACAAAAGAGGGAACTTCTGTTTTGCATAATCCTCAAATGAAAATGCATAACGGGGTTTGAAATAATAGGGATTAAATTCAATGGCGCTGCCACCCAATAAATTGAGAAGACTAAGACTCAACATTTTGGGATTGGAGGGCCGTTCGATGGTCGTGGGCGAGCTGCCGGACAGTATAAGCCCGGGAGATGTAGGGATGGTCAGATCGTTTATGCTTATACTGTCAGTCTGCCCAAATGCACTGCATGCCCCGATCACCAGCAGCAGGACGCTGCATATTCTTTTTGCTGTCATGGTTATGAAAATATAAAGTCGGTAGATACAGAGAAGATATCGCCGTCGTTGTCCACCGTATCGCTGAACAGAGACGCGGAAGGGGTACATCCGGAAAAGAAATAGGTGGCTACCACTCCATTTGTCGAGGGGTTATGATCGAGGATATTTGTGATGATGTTCAACGTTTTACCCCGCAGGGCCAGTCCCGGACCAAGGTCCAGATTTGTGATCGTACCCTTTGCGAATACATCCGGAGCGCCCTTAAATTGCAAAACGTTTGCACCCAGCTGGGCATTCCCGATAGTAATAGTAAGAATGACATTGGAAGAGAGATTGCTCACCGTGAGATTTTTCGTATCATCCCTTGTTTTGACTTGCATAATGAATAAGGTCCGGTTTTAGAGGACTGATCCGAAATTAGCATGATGCAAAAGGTGTGGCAACCGGGTTTTTCCCGTATTTTTTTGTAAACTATCTTTACCAAATGGATCTCCGTGAAGCCCTCGCGCTCATCGACAAGGCTGTCCCTCTCCTTCCGCGACCCGGACAGACGCAACACTGGGCCGATCTGGGCTGCGGGTCCGGTCTGTTTACGACAGCCATCGCCCGGCTCCTGCCCGCCGGCAGCACCGTCTATGGTGTGGACACGAACCCCACACTCCCCCATTCTTCATCGATCATCCCCATAAAAGCAGATTTTGAAAAAGATAGCCTTCCCCTAAATAACCTGGACGGTATTATTATGGCAAATTCGTTGCACTATGTAAAGGATAAACCTGCCCTCCTCCAAAAATTGAGAAGTTACATGCAGCCACAAGCCCTCTTTATCATCGTGGAATATGATACTGACCAACCCGTCCCCAGATGGGTGCCGTATCCGGTGAGCTATGTATCCTTATCAAAACTCTTCCCCCATACGCAGAAATTGGGAGAAAGACCCTCGGTCTATGGAAGAGCCAATATGTATGCTGCGCTCGCAATCCCTCACCCCTTCCCGGATAACCACCTGTAAACCGTCTTATTAAACGCCTCCGGCTTTTCCATATTCAACATATGCGCCAGACCCGGAAAATTCACCAGCTTAGCCTCCGGCAATTCATGCTGATACCATGCCGTTACTTTTAAAATGAACGGGACGTCCTTATCCCCTTGGATAATAAGCACAGGACATTTTATTTCCTTTAGCCGGGTGGCGGCACGACGCTTGTTAAAGACGGGAAAGGCCGTATCATTCATCGGGTTATGAGCTGTCGTAGTATAGATATAATCCCGCACGCGTTTATCTACTTCCTCAGGCTGCCGGTAAGGCCCGACACACCAGACCTCCATAAAATGCAGGGCCATCAGCTGGTGGTCCCCCGTGGCCCTGATACTGTCCATTTTTGTAAATATCTCTCCGCTTACACTATCCATTTTCATCACCAGCGGCCAGCCGCTGAGCCCCGGGGCGACGACGATGAGCCCGCTCGCCCTCTCCGGATAAGCCAGTACAAAGTCAGTAGCACAAGCCCCGCCCATGGAAACCCCGGCCACCACGGCTTTCCTGATGTGCAGACTGTCCAGCACGATCCGGATGACATCCGCGACTAAAAGGTTCGTGTCTACACCCGTCGTCAAACCATGACCAGGCATATCCATCCGCACCACCTGATAATATTGTTTAAAAAAAGCTGCCTGGGCATCCCACATGTGCAGGTCTTGATAGCCGGCGTGCAGGAACACCAGCGCCGGCCCCTTTCCAGTGACGGAACAGTGTACACGAAGAGAGCCGGCGGGGATCATACGGTCAGCCGCATGGATCTTCAACGCTGTTGCCATCAACAACAAGGAACAAATGATATTTTTCATATAAACAGGCTTATTCCTATTCCGTCCTCAGATTTTTCGCCGGGTTAAGCAATGCGGTTTTTACAGCCTGGATACTCACGGTCGCCAGCGTAATGACCACCACCAGTCCTGCAGAAGCGATAAAGACCCATATGCCTATATCCACCCGGTAAGAAAAGTCTTGCAGCCATCGGTGCATGGCCCACCACGCCAGGGGTACGGCAATGACTATCGCCACCAGCGCCAGACGGATAAAGTTGCCCGCGAGCAGCACCACAAGATCCGTGAGCGAGGCGCCCAATACTTTACGGATACCTATCTCCTTAACTCTTTGTCGGGCCGCATAGGCAGAGAGGCCAAACAGACCCAGACAGGCAAGGACGATGGCCACCAGCGAGAAAAGACGCATCACCGTGCCCAGCCGCTGTTCAGCCTGGTACAAACGATTGTAATCCTCGTCCAGGAATCTGTATTCAAAAGGCAGGTAAGGCGCCAGCGTCTTCCATTTTGCACCGATGCCCGCAATGGTTTCCGGCAGCTGCTGCCCACTGAGCTTCACCAGCAGACTGCGGGAATATTGTCCGGGGAAAAGCACCAGGGGTTTGATGGCCTGATGCAGGTCTTTAAAATGAAAATCCTTCACCACCCCTTTTACATAACCCGGACGTGTATCGTCCATAAACATCTTTTTACCGATGGCTTCCTGCGGACTCCATCCCAGGACACGCGCAGCCGATTCGTTGAGGATAAAATGAAAGGTCCTGGGCACGTCCTTCTCGTCAACCCCCGGCGGCGTCTCCGGAAAAGCGTCCTTCATGTCCTGCCCTGTAAGACCCGCTCCCGCCACCAATTGCAGACCCGTGGTACGTATGTAATCCTCGTCGACAGGGTTTGCAGTCACAGACAGCTGCTCAGATGAAGGCATCGTTGCGCTGCGCATATTGTATCCTCCGGCAATATTCACGGGTGTACTGACACAACGGGATACGCTGAGGACATGGGGGTCGCGGAGAAGCTCCGTCTTTATCAGTCGTATATCCCTGGTCATCTGGTAGGCCATGGGGAGCACCAGCACATGCTCACGGTCATAACCCAGTTGTTTATGCTGGATAAAGTACAGCTGATTTTGCATGATAAAAGTGCTGACGATAAGAAAGACGGATATGACAAATTGAAAGACGATCAGCGACTGCCGCAACCCCTGACCGGACCTCGTATTCTTAAAAGCGCCTTTCAATACTTTTACAGGCTGAAACCGGGTCAGTACGATGGCCGGATAGCTGCCGGCCAACAGACTCACCGCCACACCCGTCAGGATACTGAACAATAAAAAGACGGGGGAAAGGAGATCGCCCCTTACCAGTTCTTTACCCGTCAGCCTGTCGAACAAAGGCAATAGCAATACCGCTATCACCAAACTAAGCATCACTGCCGCACCGCATACCAGCACCGACTCACCGATGAATTGCCAGAAGAGTTGAAGCTTCCCGGCGCCGATGACCTTCCTTACCCCTACTTCCTTTGCCCGCTCGATACTCCGCGCGGTGCTGAGGTTGATATAGGTGCTGCAGGCGATGACCAGGATCAGCAGGGCCACACCCGCGAGGATATAGATATAGGAGATAGAAGTGGTTGGTTCAAAGCTGCCGTAGGGAGAATAAAGATGTATACGTAGAAAAGGTTCCAGATAAAAATTGATGGTAGCTCCCTTCCCGGCCATCTCTTTTTTCATAAAGGGGGGCAGTTTGGCCTGTAGGGTTGCGAACGAGGCCTCATCCTTCAGCAGCAGATAAGTGGTATAATTGGCGTCCCAATAAGTCTCTTCCTGTAGCTCACCCATGGAAGAGAAGCTGGCCAGCACGTCAAATCTGAACTGGGAGTTTGTGGGGCAGTCTTTCATGACGCCCGTCACCAGATAAGGCGTGCTGTCTGTCCCTATCTGCAGCACCTTCCCGAGAGGATCTTCTCCATTAAAATATCGTCTGGCCGCGGACTCCGTCACCACCAGCTTACCAGACCCCGACAAGGCAGTATGCGGGTCACCTTTTAGCAGCGGCATGCTAAAAATGTCAAAAAAGCTGCTGTCCGCATACATAAAGCGCTTTTCCATAAACAACTTATCCTTATACCGCACCACTTTATCGGGGTTGTACATCCGGACAGCCGACTGCACCTCCGGAAAATTCCTGACAAACACAGGCGCCACCTTTGTACTGGTGTAATTCCCCTTGGGCGTGTCCCCCGCACCGTCAAAATGGTATTCCATAATGACCCGGGCGATACGCGACCCTTTTAACTGGAATTGATCATAGCTTACTTCATGCTTGATATACAATGCAATAAGCAGACAGCTCGTGAGGCCCACCGTCAATCCAAAGACATTTATAAAAAAAGACGCCCAGTTCTTACGAAAATTTCGCAGAGCCGTCACTATCAAATTTTTTAACATATCGTCATTTTTTAACTACAAACTGTTAGTTAAAATTAGGGGGTAACACTTATGTGAGGCACATTTTCCCCAAGGTGCTATGTATTACAAAAAAACTGTTGTTATTATGCATGTAGAATATTTACTACAGGCAAATAGTTAGAAGAACTAAGTGAATGTAGTTAATCACCGACCTTAGACCACTTGTTCATTTATCCTGCAGCCATTGGCCAGGCTGGCTTATTGACCTTTCCTGCTCTGATCGATTTATCCGATTTAGAAAAAACTATTGCCTGGGGGCGCTGGTCCTTAAGGTACTATTTAATCTTAAACCCATGAAAATTAAATCCGCAACCCTACCGGTGCTGATAATGGCAGCTGTTGCCTGTCCTTATCAAAAAGCCCGTACACAAGGCTGCTCTTCCTCTGTCGGGGCGAACACGGCAGCCACCTTTTCAACATTATCCTATTCCGGGTCCACTTTTAGCTGGACCTCTCCGGGCAATGCACAGACCTCGGATGGAAATTATGCGTCGGCAAGTAAGTTGCTCGGGCTCCTGACAAGCCAGCATTCCGACTATCTGACCATTCAAAACTTTGGTTTTTCAATACCTTCTTCTGCCACCATTTGTGAGATACACGTGGAGGTAGAACGCAGCGCATCCGGGCTGGGCATCCTCGGCAGCAATGTGACGGATCAGTCCATTGTGCTCTTGAAGAACGGATCACCTTATGGTAATGATCTGGCCTCCGGGGCCGCCTGGCCCGGATCCGAGGCCACTGCAACGTATGGCAACGGCCTGCTCGCCGGCACCTGGGGCGGCAGCTGGCTGCCTTCAGATATAAATAGCCCCAATTTTGGAGTTGCTATTTCCGCGAAGTTGAATGGGGTCGTAGGACTGTTGATGAGCGCCAATATCGACCAGGTACGGATGACGGTGATCTATGATCCCCATTCCGTACTGAGTCTTGGCCTGGAGGATTTTACGGCCGTTCGTTCACCTGACGGGGATGGGCATATCCTCTCCTGGATCGCCGGGGGCGGGGCAGTAGACACCCGGTGTATCATCCAACGTTCGGGTGATGGTCACAGCTGGCAGGACATCGCCACTGTCCCGATGACCGGGGGACACACTTCCTCTCCCTCCTCAAGCTATACCTATACGGATCACACCCCGCTGGACGGCGTTAATTTCTATCGTCTCCATGTGGTAGGTATGGACGGCAGCTCCTTCTGGTCCATAGTGAAGGAAGTAGACCGGATCACAACATCCCTGCGATGCTGGCCCAATCCGTTTGTCAATGTCATCCACATCCCCGATCAAACAGGAAGAAGGGTGGTGTTAAAAGATATGCAGGGAAGGACCATGTATATAAAGACAGACGCCACGGGCGACTGGCAGATCCCGACAGCCGGGTTACCTCCGGGTCTTTACTTTCTGCAAGTGGGCGCTGTGACATACAAAATGCTAAAACAGTCGAACTAGCGGATAGGGACAGGGTATCACCACCCATCCGCTCAACATATGGACAGCCCGTGGCCGCGGGCTGGAACCAGGGCCTCTCAAACCATGGGTCCGGCAAGGACGTAGCCGGGCCCAATTTTTTCAATATCTGTCACACTTGCTGTGATGGCCAAAACGAAAATTTTTAATAAATATTTCGTATATAAACGAAAATTTTATAATAATTATGAGGGTTAAAGCGAAAATTTGTACCTTTGTATTCTTATGGTCCCCAGGTTATTACAATCCATCATTGAAAAAAGGATAGGAAAACATAAAGCTATTCTTTTGCTTGGCCCAAGACAAGTGGGAAAAACTACCCTGATAAAACAACTAACCAACTCTTTACAAGAGAAAATACTATGGCTGAATGGCGACGATGCAGATATACGGAATTCATTGCAGGAAGTCAATTCTACCAGGATCAAAACATTGATTGGTAACAATACAATGATAATAATAGATGAAGCTCAGCGGATACCGGACATTGGGGTAACGATAAAGATAATAGTAGATAATATACCTCAGGTCCAGGTAATTGCTACGGGCTCTTCTTCGTTGGAATTGGCAGGACAAATAAAGGAACCTCTGACAGGCCGGAAATACGAATACCACCTTTATCCTTTCAGTTTCGCTGAAATGGTAGAATATACAAGCCTGCTGGAAGAAAAAAGATTGTTAGAGCACCGCTTGATATTCGGATATTATCCGGAAATAGTAATCAATCCGGGAGAAGAGAGAGAGCATCTCCAATTACTCACTGACAGCTATCTTTATAAAGATCTTTTCACATTAGAACAGATAAAAAAACCGCAACTTCTGGAAAAATTGGTGCAGGCCCTGGCGCTGCAACTAGGCAATGAAGTGATCTATCACGAGTTGGCCCAGATTGTCGGGGCAGATAAGGAAACAATAGAAAGATATATAGATTTGTTAGAAAAGGCATTTGTAATATTCCGTATACCCTCTTTAAGCCGTAATCTTCGCAATGAAATAAAAAAAGGCCGAAAAATCTATTTTTGGGACAATGGCATCCGTAATGCTATAATTAAAAATTTTAACCAATTGTCATTACGCCAAGATACTGGCGCCCTGTGGGAAAATTTTATAGTCAGCGAGCGGCAAAAAGCTAACCACTATAATAGCCATTTTGTCAATAAATATTTCTGGAGGACTCATGCTCAGCAGGAAATAGATTACGTGGAGGAAAGTAATGGCCGATTGGCTGCCTGGGAATTTAAATGGAATCCCAAAGCGAAAGGGAAGATCCCGGCTACATTCCTCGAAGCCTATCCGGATACACAAACAGGTATCATTACACCCCAGAACATGGAAGAATGGTTGTTACGTCTAGCCTAAATCGTAACAGAACATCATCCATCAGTTTCTGAACAGAATTCAGTACCTTCCCATACTGTTAAACCTTATAATATGACAACCTTCAATCAACAGGGACAACAGGTCAACCATCAATATAATTCCGGCGGGGACATGTTTTTCGGCCATCCCCCGGACCCCGGCAAATTGATCGAACAACTATCCGCGCTTGCCGCCCGCCTCGATGCGCTTGCCGCCGCCGGCTCGATAGATGCAACCAGCGCCGGACAAATAAAAGAAGTATTACAACAATCCTCCGAAGAGCTCAAAAGACCTGAAAAGAATAAGAACAGGATCCTCCAGCTGCTGAAAAAGGGTGAAGAACTGCTAAAGGGAGTTTCATCCGCTGCCGGTATTGCAGGATATATCGAGAAGCTCATACATTATATCAAAATGTTTGTATGACGGACTTCGATCAAAGAGGGCAGCGTGTGGATCACCAGTTTAATGTGGGGAATATCACTATTCATATCCATGCAAATACCCCACCCGATATAGCCTCCTTATTGCAACGTTCTATCCGCAGCATGCAGATGAAACGATATGACGAGGCAATAAAGCTGATCGATCGGGTATTGATGGAAGACGATAGTCTCTCAGATGCCTTTTATTACCAGGCCTTGATCCAATTACATGGCAGACGGCCCGCGCTGCTTACAAAATCGCAGGCTGACAAAATATGTCAGTCTATTGAGATCGCCTGTGAATTGAATCCCCAGGAAGCGCACTATTATTACTTACTCGCCTGGATAAAACATGATTTCTATACGGTGAATGGTTTTCTCATGCCGGGTGATCGTATCCCAGCCTTTTTGCGCAGCGCATCCCGCTGCCATATCGATCGTCCCAAATGCGAAGAAATGATCCTGCATGCCGGCGCGGCATCCGACAGCATTTTAGTGAAATGGATCGATGCACAATTATAAAATCCTATTAGTAAAATTTATGGATGCTCAATTAAGAAGACAACAACTAAAAAGGTATTTCCTCACTTATAAGCTGAAAACCCCCCTGATCATGATCGTCGTAGGATGGCTGATCTCAAAAGTCACCTACCCTCACGGACTCTCCGGGCTCGGGAATATAGCAGTCGCGATGATCCTGGTGGGCGCCGGCTGGATAGCCTATCAGGTATGGCTACACAACAATGCGCCTTCGGATGAGACGGTGGATCAATGGTTGGAGGATGATCTGAAAGACCTCATTCGCGCCGCCCATGAAAAAACAGACCTGCTTCCCGAACATATGATAGGGACCCCGTTAGTCATCCGTTCCCCGATCCTATGGCTTACACATGGAATTGACAACACAGACCTGGTGTTCAAAAAAGGAAAGGATAAATACGTTCGGTTTGGCGTGTACAACGTGACCATTTTCATATTGGCGGAACATCTGCTGGCATCCTACAGATGTGATTATGACTTCATCCGGAAAGTCGCCCTGAACGAGACGACGAGGGAATATCACTACAGGGATATTGTTTCTGTCAATACCGAGGAATCCTCTACAAATTATACGCTTCCGGATGGCCAACGACTGATAAAGGCGCAGTCTTTCCGGCTGTCCGTTGCTTCCGGAGAGAACATCCGCATCACTATTGAGGTGCATCAATTCAAAACAATGACGAGAGGTGAGATACCTTCTACGGGAGCCGAGGCAGCTGTTAAAGTGATCAGGAACATGCTGCGGGATAAAAAGAACGCCTGAGCGGGAGCCCATCATCTCCCTTCCGTCTGACTCCGATACGTACTCTCAAATATCTTATCCGCATTGCGAGCCTCAAAACCTTCCCGTCTATGCTGACGGCCCAATGTGCCGGAGGAGAGCCCGGCATATTCCGGCAGGACCTTTCTTTCCGCAAACTCCACATAGCTGCCGGCGATCATTTTTTTCTCGCCACCCGCAAAAGCCGCCTCGATCTTGCCCGCCACGGTAGCGCTCTGTAACAGTAGCCCGTCCGGACTTTGCTTGATCTTGCCGCCCGCACTGTTGAGCGTAAACCCATGACGCTCCAGGAAATCGTTAAAGGCGGCGATCGTATTATATCCTTCCGGCAGATTGTGCACGCTGATGGTAAAATGGTTGAGATAGTACCTGTTGTAGATCACCCAGGCCGCATATTCACTCTCCGCCGCCAGCGTTTCATAATCCGCCAGCGTAGGCAGGGGCCACAGACTGCTATGAAGGAATGCATCCATTACAGCGCCGTCTGACAAGTCCAGCGCATCCACAGGGTCGGCATGGATCTCCCGGGTATAGTCGCCGATGATCTTCTGCGCCGCGGACGAGAGGTCCTGCACCCGCAGCTGGCTGAGAAAGATACGGGGATAACGCTCCGCAGGAGGCGCATACCAGTAAGCGTCCAGTTTCTTTTCGGGGAAGTAATAATAGTCCTTTTTTATATAGCCCAGGGCGAGGAATATCTTCTCCAGCGAAGCAATACCCAGGTGAGGGATCCCCAGGCTGCGAAAGGCGATATGGTCGTTCTCTATGTCGGAAGGGACATGGATAATGCCTTCGGTGGTCATAACATCCAGCACCCGCTGTACATCAGGCACTCTTTTGGTGTAGCGGCGCATCAGTCCGTCCAGAACAAAGTCGAGCGTATTCATGTGGGCAAGGTAAAAATTTTTTTCCGTACAGCCCCGGCATCGTAAATCTACGAGCCCCACCTTCGGAGAATACTCGATGCTAGGTGTTTGTTCCTAACGCACAATAAGTTTAGTGATAAATGATTGCAACCGATGACGCAAATCCTTGGCAACCACGGATCCCCACCGCATCTTTGTGCTGTTGAAATAACAAACTATACCCAAAACCAAGGCTCGATCCAATATCCGTACCGTAGTAGCATCCAATGTCCTTTTGCCGCTTGCCGGCAAAAACCGTTAAGGCCCGTTGTAAAATCCGGTATCCAACAAGTCCGCCCGTGGGCGGCAAAACCTAAACCTGACCGCACCCTGTGAAACCAGACCCAGCGTCCGCATATCCGGCTACTGGTGAAACTGCTCCAAATGCATTACCCGCTGTGACCCCGGCGGGTTTTTGTTTTATCCCCGCCGCCACTCAATCCCCCGCATTTCTTACCGACAAAATACCTCCTTTCGCCGCCAATCCCCGGAATACTGCCTATTGTCCCTTGCACAGGCTAACGTAACACCCTAGATTTGGTTAAAATTCAACAAAATGACGGATGACAATGTAAAATATGAGGGAAGACGGGGGGGACGGATAGGAGCAGGGGTATTCCTCCTGTTGATAGGCGGGGTCTTGCTGTTGGACCAGATGGGCTTCCCTTTACCGGACTGGCTCTTTAGCTGGCATGTGCTCCTGATCGCAATTGGTCTGTTCATCGGTCTTCGACATAATTTCAGAGGAGGCGCCTGGGCCATCCTTATCCTGGTAGGCGGCTTTTTTATGATACAGGACTATTACCCCCACTTCCCGCTGCGACGCTTTATCTGGCCGGCTGTGCTCATCTTTGTCGGCCTCCTCATCATCCTTTCACCCCGTACCAACAGCCGCCGCTGGCGCAACAAATGGGAGGAAGGTTGGCATAAAAGGAACTACTCAAGGAGTTACGCCCAAACCTTTTCCACTTCCAGGGAAGGCTATACTTCCGAAGATTATGTGGATTCGACGGCTATTTTCGGCGGGATACATAAAAAGGTCGTATCAAAGAACTTCAAAGGAGGGGATATCACCAGCATTATGGGAGGTACGGAGCTGGACCTGACCCAGGCCGACTTCACTGGTGTCATACGGCTGGATGTCACCCAGGTGATGGGAGGTACCAAGATCATCGTACCGGCCCATTGGGAAGTCCGCTCAGAGGTAACGGCCATGTTCGCTGGCTTTGAAGACAAACGACAACAACCCGCCGTCACCAATCCCGAAAAGGTGATGATACTGGAAGGCACCTCCTTCTTTGGCGGCATCGAACTAAAAAATTTTTAATCCAAAAGCATTATCCATGAATTGGTATCTCTCAAAGATCATTTTCCGGATCATCTGCGGGGATGGGGACCATACTCCTCAGTTTGACGAACAGCTTCGCCTGATCAACGCCGACGACGAAGAAGAAGCATTCAGAAAGGCCATGATCATTGGTGAAAAAGAACAGGACGGTTTCTACAACCACGAACAAAAGCTCGTGCAATGGAAATTTATCAATGTGGCGGAATTGTACAAGCTCAGCGGATTGCTGGACGGCGCGGAAGTATATTCCCGTATCCAGGAGACGGACGATCCTGACCGCTACATAGAGTTTACCAACAGAAAGGCGGCCCATATCCAGGGGAATAGTACACACAAGATGCTGGAACTCTTATAATATGGCAAGATCACCGCTATCCATCGGGAAATTTCTCCTCATCTTCGTCTCCTGGTGGCTCATCTGGGCCTTCCTGCAGACCCTCCTGCTCCTGGGGTTTGGATTACGGCTGGGGATAGCAGTGTCCGACAGTATAGTAGCCAATACCCTGGTTGCACTATCCTGCGGTTTTGTCAGCAATAACCTTCAATATTATCTCCCCAAAAAAGAACGCTACTGGTATATCCTGTTCCTCAGCCTGGGACTCAGCATCCTGATCACCATCGCCTGTAAAGGCATTCTCGTGCCCCTGCTCACAGGGCTTGACCCGGATTACGCCAACTTTTTTTCAAAGTCATGGCCTGTGCGCTTTGACATCATCTTTCTGCAGGTGGGCTGTATGACGATCCTCAGCGTGCTTTGGTACTCATCCGAAGAGGAGCAGCAACAACTGCAACGTAAGACAGATGCCGAGCGGCTGGCAAAAGAGGCGGAGCTGTTCAAACTACGACAGCAACTGGCGCCTCATTTTTTATTTAATAGCCTCAATAGCATCAGCGCACTCATCGGTAGCCGGCCGGAACAGGCAAGAAAGATGATCCAGCAGCTCTCGGATTTTCTCCGCAGCAACCTGAAGGAAGAAGAACAACAGTCCGTACTGCTGGCCGAAGAATTGCAATATCTCGAACTGTACCTGGACATCGAAAAAGTGCGTTTTGGCCACCGCCTCAGCACAGATATCCATCGGGACGAAGACAGCCTCATAATGACCCTGCCCCCGATGCTGCTACAGCCGATAGTAGAAAATGCCATCAAGTTCGGTCTGTATGACACCACCGAAACCGTCACCATTTCCATCGACGCAAGAGCCGTGGGTAACAACCTCGTGATCGCCGTGTCAAACCCTTTTGACCCGGATACTTCCCGCCCCAAACAAGGGGCAGGCTTCGGGCTTTCATCCATACAAAGAAGATTATATCTTTTATTTGCCCGGGGAGATCTCCTGCAGACCCGTATCGACGGCAATATATTCACAGCAATTGTAAATATTCCACAAAATACAACACCAACCACATGATAAAGGCAATTATAATAGACGATGAACCCCTTGCGAGAATGATCGTACAGGAATACCTGCAACCCCACACCCGGATAACGGTCGTACAGGAATGCGGCGATGGCTTCGAAGGGATCAAGGCGATCCAACAGCACCATCCGGACCTTATCTTCCTGGACATCCAGATGCCCAAGATAAATGGGTTTGAGATGCTTGAGCTGGTGGAAGACCCTCCCGCCGTCATTTTTACTACAGCCTTTGATGAATATGCCATCCGGGCTTTTGAGAACCATGCCGTGGACTATCTGCTAAAACCATTTACAAAACAACGTTTCGACAAAGCCATAAGCAAGTGGCTGGATCAATATACGGCTGCACAGGCTGCGGCAGGCGCCCAGACTGCCTCAAGCGCCCAGACAACATCCGGCGCATCAACCCCGGCCGCCAACACTTCCGTCACCCCGGACGACGGCCCTACTATCTCTTCCGGCGAAAAGACGCGCCAACTCCTCGATACCGCCGCCCACTCCCCGGCCCAGACCCAACGCATAGTAGTAAAGACGGGAGGGAAGATAAAGATCATTCCCGTGGAGGACATCCACTACCTCGAAGCATCTGACGACTACGTAAAGATCCATACCCATAACGGCGCCTTCCTAAAAAACAAAACGATGGCCTACTTCGAACAGGTGCTGGACCCGGCCCATTTTGTCCGTACCCATCGCAGTTATATACTCAACGTACAACAGGTGACCCGCATCGATCCTTATGAAAAGGACAGCCATCTCTGTATCCTGCAGTCAGGGGCGGCAGTGCCCGTGAGCAAGGCGGGGTATGTGAAGTTGAAGGCGGTGCTGGGGTTGTGATCGTTAATTTTGCGGCACGGTCGCAATCAAATAAAACATGAGCCCAAGCGACAGTACCCATGAGCAGGCCGGGGCGCCCGATATCATTTCTTGTCTATTTTGCCAAACCGGATCTTGTCATCCCTTAAAAAGCCGGCAGTATCCTTTTGAAAGGTTTTTATATATTTAGCCAGATCGAGGGCATATTTTCTCCATGTTTTATAGTGCTGTGCCATAGTCTGCCCTGCACGGATCTCAAATATGCCCGCAGATATAAAAGTATCGCCGTCCTTTGTTCCCACAAACTCCGTCTTTTTGCCAAGCTCGCCCATACTTTCGTACTCTTCATCGGCTGCCTTGGACAACAGATCGGAGCCTGTCACGATCCCATTCAACCAGGCCTTGCGGGTAGGACCAAAAGCTCTCTGGTCTTTCCCCGGAGGTTGAAGACCAGGGGTGATCAATCGGGCGTCCCCAGCGCCGGTCATATTGGCGGTGTGCAACGCGAGCGCTACAAAATTGGACGGGTTCTTCTGGAAAAAAACCTTTTCATAAAAAGGCAGCTCGAAGATCAGGTGATTGACCCCGGTTCGTGAGAGGACAAAAGTATCCGTTAGCTCTTTGGGGTAAGAAAGGGGAACTTTCTGGTTCCCTCCCACGAGATAAGAGACTACCAGTGCCAAAAGGCCTTTCAGCTGATCAGAAGGCGCTTTATCCAGCCCGAATTCGCTGAGGCTGCTGGGGATCCTTGGTCTTATCAAAGCTATCTTCCCGGCCGCCGACTGAATCGCTTTTTCCGCGGGACTTCCTTTCAGGGTTTCCTCGTTAAGATTATACAACTGGTCAAGCGACAGACCTGTCGTCACCTGGGGATTTGCGTTCACTTCGTACCCGGACTGAGAAGGCATAACACTGTAATTTCTATCGTCCGCCGCATTCGTCACCAGCTCCAGGGAAAACGCTTTATAGGTGTATTCTTTTTCAGGACTGTCTTCTTTGCTGCTGTCCTCCTCCACGGCCCCGCTGTCCTCTTCCACGGCCCCGCTGGGTTCATCCGGCTCCGGCGCAAACTCTTCCATAAAAACTTTATCCTTATCTACTGGCTCCTCTACCACCTCCTCCCTTGCAATTTTAGCCCGATCCTCTATACCCTTGCAATAAGTTTCAATTGCGGTAAATATCGTGTTGATCTTTGCTTCAAGGGAAGCATTGATCTCCAGGGGAGGGTAAACGATAAATTCCAGTCTCCCGTCATCATCCGACTCCGCCTTCCAGCCAGTACCATTTACTGTACCGATCGGGGCCTTTTTTGTTAGAGGTTCTTCATTTCTCGAGATCGTATACCCCGTCTCAAACTCAAAACCCAGCTTACGCTGGATCACAGTACTTGCCGGCGACCCAATGGCCGGCGCCAGTTGATGCGATGCGACTTGTTTCATTTGGAGCATCTGCTGCCCCATCTCGTCAGCCTCACGTTCCAACCCTTCGTCATCATTTATCGCGATGCCCGCTTTCATCTGGAAGGTAGTCTGTACCCTGCCCTGCTTCTGCTGCACCACATGCCAGGCCTCATGAGGAAGATGCTGTTCCTGCCCCGGGGCTATGTGGATATCCGTGCCTTGTGTATAAGCGAAGGCCCGTAGTTGAGCGGGTCTATCAGAATTGTAATGTACTTTCACGTCGTCCATGGAATACCCGGACAAGCTTTCAACACCCGATTTGATGTCATCCGGTATGCCGGTGTTATTGGCTTTGAACTTGCTGCCTGCCGGTGGCATATTATTCGCCACTGCGCGGCTGGCGCCGGCTGGTGTGAGGGATTGACTGAATTCGTAAGACATAAGAAAAGGGATAAGGCAGTGGATAATTATTACAACAATGTAAGAAAATCCAGCTTCAGGTCAAAATGTCCGGAAAGCAGCCTCTCACGCCTCCTGCCCGATCCACACCGCCCCGCCGATGCTATCCCGTGACGCACCCGTAACCGAGGCAAATACATTATTCTCTTCCCGCCAGCGCAATACCCCTATCAGGGCCATGACCAGCGCCTCTTTATAGTCCACCAGTTGCCTGTCCGGCACCATCACCTCCACCCCCAGCGGAGCCAGCAGCTCCCTGAGCCGCGATACCAAAAAACTATTGTGCGCCCCGCCGCCTGTAGCAAGCATCTTTCCGCCGTCCGTACCCAACTCCTCCACAGCCCGCCGCACCTGCACGGCAATATGCTCCACATACGTACGCAAAGCATCTTCCACGGCAATACCTCCTTCAGCCCCCTGGTCCACGCCTTCTCCCGCCATGCCCGCCATCGCGTCCCTCAACAGGGGCAGCACCGTCTCCGTCCCAAATTCATTGGCCAGCGACTTCGGATACGGCTGGCTGTAGTAAGACAATTCGTTCAGCTGTCGCAATAATGTATCATCCACCTGCCCGCCTGCAGCCAGCGCCCCATTCTCATCATACGTCTTCCCCACCAGCGTTGCCAGCTCATTCAGGACCCGGTTAGCCGGGCACACGTCAAAGGCGACAAACGTACCCGGACTGTCCGTACCTGCCTGCCTCCCATGTGCCGAAACATTCGCAATTCCCCCCAAATTCAAAAAAAAGGTATAGTCTCCCAACAGCATCCTCTCTCCCACCGGCACGATTGGCGCGCCCTGTCCGCCCAGGGCCACATCCATAGCCCGCAGATCGCTGACCACATTGATCTTTGTAGTGGCCGCCAGCGCCGCACCATCACCCAACTGGGCCGTCATTTTTCTTCCCGGCAAATGGAAAGTAGTGTGTCCATGGCTGCTTATCAGCTGCACCTGGTAATGGAGATTGTGTGCTTCTATAAAACGCTGCACCTGCTCACCCAGATAATGACCATAGGCCGCATCCAGCAACAAATACTCGCCGGCCCGCAGATCCCGTGCGGTGGCCAGCCGCTGCCGCCACTCCTCTCCGTAAGGGTAACAGTCGGCGTGCAGAATGGTGTATTCCCATTTTCGGGAACTATCTTTTATCGTAGAGACGCTCTCCTGCAGATGTACATAAACGATGTCCAATCCGTCCAGGGAGCTGCCGCTCATGAGGCCGATGACTTTGTAAACCATAAGGCGGTAAAGATAAAAGATTTATTACCTTCATACATTCAACCTTCCGCCCGCCCTGGATATCCGCCCACTACTTGTCCACCCGCCGGCGGAGCGGAACATTTATAAATCGTACACTATATGGCAAAATATTGTTTGAGCTATGAAGCTAAGAACTCCGCCCTTTGGGAGGCAGATGAATTGCAACTAAAAATAGCCGAGATCCTGGTAAAAGGCGACGCCTTCGATCTGCAGCATCCGGTAGCAGGCACGATACTCTTCGAGGATGGCGCCATAAAGTCGATGATCCAGAGCTGGAATGGCCGTCTGCTTGCGCTAAAAGAAGATATTTATTACTACCTATGCCAGGTTGCCAAAGCCAGAGAAGATGAGTATGCGGATCGTAATGAGGGCGACCCATTGCTCAACGACGATTTTCAGGAATTGCTCGAAGACCTGGAATAGCGCCGCCCCGGGTCACTGCCACGGGCAGCCGTCGCCGGCTTATCCGTCGGATCGCTTGAACACCAGCCAGTCCCCCATCTGCCAGCTGATGCCATCCCGGCTCGTTTCATATGTCATTTTAAAGCTATGATCCCCCGTCCGCTGGTAGATAAAATGCTCAAAATACAACCCGAATTTTGGGTGAGCAGTGTGGTGTGAAAGGATCAGCTTTCCATTATGCCAACCATTCCCCTCGAATAAACGATGACCCTGGAAATTATCAAAACAGTACGCCAAAAATTCACCCGTTTGAGCGTCTACACCCCACATAGAGGTCGCTTTATAGGAATTGGGGAGTTTGTCACGATGCTCATACACGAGCCAGCTGCTGTCCAGGGACAAAGAAAAAGTGAGGTCGGCGGCGATCTTGTTCCCATTGGCAAAAGCTCCTTCCCCACTCCATTTGCCGACAAAGAAATTTAACATAGCCGTATCAGGTCGTTTTGGTTCTTCCTGGGAAGAGGCCGTCAGACAGACGGACAGGTACAGGGCCATTGACAAAAACTTACGCATTATAGCAGTATTTTTATAAATATATCCCGCCCGCCCCGGAAGGACAAGTCAGTTCAACACAGATATTCAGCTATTCAATGGTCAACCGCCTTCTTTCAATGCTTCTGTCAGCGCCCTTTTCTCTGACCGCCTCCCATTTTTCCCCCCTTTCCATCCTCCTCTTTTTCCCGATTTTGATGTAGGTTTGTCCCGCCAAAGCTCTGGCGAAGGACAAAACCCAACTTTTTATATGGTGGTCAATTTAAGCGAGCAGTATTCCCTGTTGAGCAATTGGATCAGTGAGATCCGGGACGAAGAGGTCCAGAAGGACAGGATGCGCTTTCGTCGCAACCTGGAGCGTATCGGGGAAGTAGCCGCTTACGAGATCAGTAAGGGACTTGCCTTTGAGGAAAAGGAGGTGCAGACACCCCTGGGTATCGCCATGTGCAAAATGCTAAAGGATCAACCCGTGGTCGCCACCATCCTCCGGGCAGGCCTGCCCCTGCACCAGGGGCTGCTGAACTACTTTGACAAGGCCGACAACGCCTTTATTTCGGCCTATCGCAAGCATCAACGGGACGGCAGCTTTGAGATCAGCCTAGACTATGTTTCCTGCCCCGAGCTGGAAGGACGGGTTGTCATCGTCTCCGACCCCATGCTGGCCACCGGCGCTTCACTGGTAAAAACCATCCAATTCCTCCGGGAAGAAGGCCATCCGGCCGAGATCCACGTGGTAGTGGCCATCGCCTGCACGGTGGGGATAGAGTATGTCCTGCGCAGCGAGCCCAACTGTAAAATATGGTGTGGCGCTATAGATGACGAATTGACAGCCAAGGGGTATATCGTTCCCGGCTTGGGTGACGCCGGCGACCTGGCATTTGGCCCGAAAGTCCAGATGTAATCTTGGTCTTTCCAAATAATTATATTATTTTTCGCCTCTATCCCCTTGTTAAACCAACCGTTTGACGATTTTAGTCGTCTAAATAGTAGACACCTCCCATTGTAAACTTGAGAGACCTTAACTGTTTTATGAAGACAACTTTATCTTTACTTGTTTTTATAGGGATCCTCCTCTCCGCATTGACCCTGCGGGCTCAAGATCCGGGATTCTCTCAATTCTTCGCCTCGCCCCTGACGCTGAACCCCGCTCTCACAGGGAAGTTCAACGGCGTTGTCCGTGTTGCCGGGAATTACAGGAATCAATGGCCTTCCATCAACAATGCCTTTATCACGTCCACCATATCCGTCGATCTGCCCATCTTACGCAATCGTCTCCCGGAAAATGACACCTGGGGGATGGGGTTGATGGCCATGACGGACAGGACAGCCAGCGGTATTCTCACCAGCAATTATGTCTCCTTTTCCACCGCCTATCATAAAGCCCTTGACGAAGATGGTCTGCAACAATTGGGGATTGGTTTCCAGGGCACTTATGCCAATAGAAGCCTGGACGGTAATAAACTCACCTTCGAAGATGGTTTACAGTTGGACGGCACCTGGCTGCGCAGCCCGTCCGAGATCATCAATTATAGATATATAAGCGTAAGTTATTTTGATATGAACCTGGGGGCTCTTTACAATGGGTCTACCAATGGGAATAACAACTTCTATTTCGGAGTGTCGGCCTATCACCTGAACAGACCAAAAGAATCATTCTTAGGCGTCGACACCATCAACGTACCCATCCGCTTCACCGGCCATGGAGGGGGATATTTCCCGATCGCGGGGAGCCCCAGCACCATTTATCTCAGCGGTCTTTACAATCGGCAGGCAGGGGCGCATGAACTTGTTTTTGGCGGCGCCTGGGCCGTCAGCGCCAGTCAGGATGAAGAAAATCCCGTCAATTTCTATGCGGGCGCCTGGGGCCGGTTCAGCAACGTCACAGATGCAATTATCCCATATGTGGGATTGGATTACGGCAACTTTAATCTGGGTGTCACCTATGACGTGAATGTATCTTCGCTAAAGACAGCATCACAAAATCGGGGGGGCATCGAAATTTCTCTGATCTATATCAAAAAACCTTCGGATGGGCGTCGTGGTATCCCTTGTCCAAGGTTCTAGCGGGGCGCTATGGAGCGTTTTACCTTTCTTACAAAATATTGAGATACATCAGCCAGTTCTGCTATTTGAGCAATGGTAAAATCAGTTTTGCGAAGGAGATTTTTGACCAGTAAAGCAGCCTTTTTAGCTTCACCCTTTTCGAGGCCTCTTTCAAGACCTTTTTGAATACCCTTTTCCAACCCTCTTTTTTCTCCGAACAGATAGACAGGGTCGGTTTCCAGCGTGAAATAAGATGCAAGACTATCCATGATATATAAACTATCGAAATCTAAATTACGCAATTTCATCAATTTGCCACAGGATCAAAGGTTTGGGCGGCAAAAGTAATATTCCGGAAGAAGGATATTTTTTTTATCTGGTTTTACTGCAATATGGATGCAGACTTACCTCATCTTTCTGAATGTCAGACTGATCCTTCCATGGTCCGTATCTGACCGGGGGATCGAGTGCTGCCAGTTATCCTGAACCTCCTGCGTCATATAGATCAAACTCCCGGCCGGCAATGGATAGTCTATAAATTGCGAAGGCTCCTGCTTACTCCGGAATTGGAGCGTCCTCGTCTCCCCGACAGAGACAATGGCGATGCCCGTACCATCTTCCAGGATCTTCGTTTCATCGGAGTGCCAACCCATTTTTGATCGGCCGTCCAGGTAGTAATTGATCAGACAATTATTAGGTTTGAACCCAATGGCAGACACTAATTGAAGATTAATGGCCTCCAGCTCCGGTAAAAACTCCTGGAAGGGATATTCCATCTGGGAATAGTTATATGCCTCGCCAAAGCTGGCTGTCTTCCGCGCAGCCATCCGCCCGTCCCATTCCACCTGCGACACGAGGAAATGGAACAACTGATCCGGCTGATGGATAAAATTTTCTATGTATAAGATACCCTTCATTATAATTATTCCCTCAACAAATCACCTATTCCCCCCAGCAGGTAACTACCAAATCCCTGCTCCCGCCATGATCTCTGTGCTCGCAAAGATAGATGCCCTGCCAGATACCCAGCGCCAACTCTCCGTCAGCGATAGGAATCAATACCGAACATCCCAGGAGCGCCGACTTCAGATGAGCAGGCATATCGTCCGGCCCTTCGTCATTATGCCGGAAATCCGGGTCGTTCTCAGGCACCGCCTTATTAAAATATGTCTCAAAATCCATCCGCACCGTGGGATCGGCATTTTCATTGATCGTCAGCGAGGCCGAAGTATGTTGGATAAACACCTGGCAAAGCCCCTTGCGTAGTTGGCTGATCTCCGGGACAGCGTCCAGCACTTGCCGCGTGATAAGATGAAAGCCCCTTCTGCTCTCACGTAAAGTAATAGCCCGCTGATAGATCTTCATAGAATGTAAAGATACATCCGCTACCACATATTCGCGGAAACACCATTAAATGACCGCGATGTCACCCCTTATCCCTTTTAGGGCCGCTCACATACGGACTCCCCTTCACAAAGAACCTGTAGGGTAACGCCGCATCCTCTCCCGCATAATCCACTCCGATACGAGGAGTCGCGATGATCGCAGCCGAACGTACCCTGTAGCCGTCATCCCCGATGTAGATCTCCTCTTCAAATAATGAATACCCCGTATGCTGTGTATACAACCCCATGGCCTTGGAAAGATTGCCGGGCCCCCGGGTCAATGAATGATCCAATTTGACCTTTCGGGTCCTTTTTAGCATCAGTGGAATACCTTCCAGGGGCTCCAGCGCCCGGACCAGGACGGCATGCGGGATATCTTTTTTATTGGTCACCACATTAAAGAGATGATGGATCCCATAGATCAGGTATACATAAGCGGTGCCTCCTTCTCCATACATCACTTCCGTCCTTCGGGTCCTTCTGCCGGACCAGGCATGCGAGGCCCGGTCTATCACGCCATTGTAGGCTTCTACCTCCACGATACGACCAGAAGTACGCTGCCCGTCAAACTCGGTCACTAACACTTTACCCAGCAATTCACGGGCTATACGCACCACATTGGGTCTGTCATAGAAAGAATTATCTAACTTTTTAATGGTCGCCAACCAAATAAATATTTTAAGTTTGAGCAAAGTAACATAAAAGACCCTCATATTGCTAAAAGAGATCATCATAGCCCTTCAGTCCTACGCCAAGGCCCACCATTTTATCACCAAACATAAGTTGTGGAAGTGGATCCTCATACCAGGGATACTCTATACCCTCCTGTTCTCCGTGGGTATGTATTTCTTCCTGGACTCATCCAGCGAGGCCGTGACCAGGCTCAGCAGTTTCATCGGTGTCAGCAGATGGCTGCACCACCAGCAAAGCGCCGCGCTGAGCTTCCTTTTTGTGATGGGAGAGATGATGGTGCGGCTGGTCCTTCTCTTCTTTTATTTCTCCCTCTTTAAATACCTGGTCCTGATCCTCGGCTCACCCGTCTTTGCCTATCTCAGCCAACAGACGGAGGCGCTTATCAACGGCAAGGAATACACTTTCCAGACAGACCTCGTCCTGCACGACATGCGTCGCGGTATCCGGCTGTCTCTTCGCAACTGTCTCTGGCAGACAGTATATACCGTGTCCATCCTCATCCTTTCTCTTTTCCCTGTGGTAGGCTGGATCACCCCCGTCATATGTATCTTTGTAGAGAGCTATTACTATGGCTTCTCCATGCTGGACTACAGCTGTCAGCGGCATAACCTGACCTTCCCGGCAAGTACCGCCTATATCAGTCAGCATAAAGGGCTGGCCATCGGCAATGGGCTGGTGTTTTACGGAATGCACTTCGTTCCCATCCTGGGTTGGGTACTGGCCCCTTCCTATGCAGTCATCGCCGCCACGATCAGCCTGTACCATCAAAACCTGGAATAAGCATGGCATCCACCGACACTTCCGCTACGCTGTACCTCATCCCCGCCTACCTCGACGAGCATTCGCTGGCCCCCTTACCTTCTTATATACTGGATGCAGTAAAGACCTGTGAGGTTTTTTTTGTGGAGAATGAGCGCAGCGCGCGTCGTTATTTGAAAGCGTTATGGAAAGAAATGGTCATCGACGATTATAAGTGGTATCCCATTCATAAGGCGGAAGAGGAGGTAAAGACAATTTTCCGTCAGCAGTTGAAAGAAGGCAGGGCCGTGGGCCTCATCAGCGAGGCAGGCTGCCCGGGCGTAGCCGACCCCGGACAGCTGTTGACAGAGGTCGCTCACCAAGAAGGGGCCGTCGTCCGTCCCCTGGTAGGACCCAGCTCTATCCTGCTGGCACTGATGGCCAGCGGCATGAATGGACAACAATTCCGCTTTGCCGGCTATCTGCCCGTAGACAACACCGGCAGAACCAAAGCGCTGCGCGACCTGGAAACCGAGTCCCAACGACTGCACTGTACCCAGATCTTTATCGAGACGCCCTATCGGAATCAACAGCTGATAGACACAATTCTTCAAACCTGCCGCCCCGGTACCCGGCTTTGTATCGCGGCAAACCTCACGGGAGCCGGAGAGTTCATCCGCACCCGGACAGTCGCGGAGTGGAGGCAGCAGCCCCCTCCCCCTCTTCACAAACAGCCGGCGATATTCTGTCTGATGGCCTGAGCGGGTCAAGATTGCCCTAATTTTAGGGAAAAATCTACTAAAAGTTACCCTAATTTTGTACGAAAAAATGACATAAATTGCCCTAATTCTGTACAAAAAAAATTACAACTTGTTCACCAGGAGCATTTTATCCAAATTGAAGAAATGGGCGGACAATCCGGGCAGAAAACCTTTGATCCTCAGAGGAGCCAGACAGGTAGGAAAAACTACGATCATAAATGAATTTGGCCAAACCTTCAAACAATATATTTACCTCAATCTTGAAACCAAAATAGATAAAGTCGCTTTTCAGACGAGCCTGGATATTCATAGATTGGTACAATCGATCTTCCTTATCTATGGGAAGCAAATAACGGAAAAAGCAAATACACTCATTTTTATCGATGAGATCCAGGAATATCCGGATGCCATCAACATGCTACGATATTTTTATGAAGCCTACCCGGAGATCCGGGTGGTCGCTGCCGGCTCCCTGCTGGAAACGATCTTTAACAGCGGTCGTAATTTCCCCGTCGGCCGGGTGGATTACATGGTCATGCGCCCTTTCAGTTTTCCGGAATTCCTTGACGCCATTGGAGAATCGATGGCATTGGAGCAGTTGGAAAATATACCGCTGAATGATTTTGCACATGATCATCTGCTGCGGTTATTCCATACTTATGCTGTCATCGGCGGCATGCCGGAGATCATACAACGATACGCCAGAGATAAAGATATCACCGCCCTATCACCTATTTATGAACGGCTGATCGTTGCCTACCATGATGACGTAGAAAAATATGGGAAGAACGATCATTGGATAAGGATCATCAGATACTGCATCCGCACGAGCTTTATAAAGGCTGGCTACAGGATCAAATTTCAACGTTTTGGCGAGAGTGATTACAGTTCACGTGAGGTCGGTGAAGCGCTGAGAAAATTGGAGCAGACCTTTCTTTTATCATTACTTTATCCCACTATCAATGCAACACTGCCTATAACCCCGGACCTCAGAAAATCGCCCAGACTACAGGTATTAGACACGGGCATCATGAATCACTTTTTGGGCATACAGGCAGAGATACTGAGCACCTCCGATCTCAACCAGGTCTATCAGGGCACTATCATTGAACACTTGGTTGGACAGGAGTTGTTAGCTTGCCAGTTCAGCCCGCTTAGCCAGTTGCATTTTTGGGTGCGGGAAAAAAGCACCGCTACCGCCGAAGTAGATTACGTTTATCCCTTCGAAAGCCAACTGATCCCCATCGAAGTCAAATCCGGGAAAGAGGGTACGCTAAGATCGCTTCACCTGTTCATGGATCAAACCTCCCATGATATGGCCATCCGTTTTTATGCAGGCCCATTGTCCCTGACACAAGCTGTTACCCCTTCCGGCAAACCCTATCGCCTCCTGAACCTTCCATACTACCTGGCTACACAGATAGAACGATACATCGAATGGCTAAAAAATAACCCTACCTCCCCGCGGGATCGGTGATCGCCACAATACTGTCCACGACAAAATTGCTGTATCCCCGCCAGGGGAGCGCCCCGATGTATTCCTTGTAATGAAGCTCCACATTCTTTCCGCTGGACATCATCAGCTTTTGCGCAACCCCCGGGTCGGAAATGGAAAACTCAAATTCGTAGGATTGTATCGTACCCGGTGCTTTGGAACGCAGACCGCTCTGTATCAGCTTGCCCTCAAAGGTCTTGAAGATATACCCTTTCTTGACCACATAATTCAACTCGCCTGCTTTTACGCCTTCTCCAAATACAAAAAAATAACGGAATCCGATAAAGATCACCAGGCTGGCGAGGACGACCACAAGTGCAATGCTGAAGAATCTTTTCATCGTTGACGTTTTAGTTACTGCCCCCAACCATATTTATCTACCAGATAGATCAGGGCAGCCATATTCAACGCCCCCAGCTCCATCTCCCGCTTATTGACCACTTCCAATACATCGTTACGGGAGTGATGATAGTCAAAATAACGTTGTGAATCCGGACGCAGCTCGCCCGCTACCACGCCCAGTTTTTCCATGGGCTCCACATCCGCCCCGCCGCCGCCTTTTGCAAATTCGTATACACCATAAGGCTGCAACAGCCGTATCCAGGGCTGGGCCGCCGCCAGCTGTTGATCCGACAAGCTAAGGCTAAAGCTGCGGGGGGTAAATCCACCCGCATCGCTTTCCAGGGCAAAAAGGTGCCGCTCCCCTTTAGCCTTCGCCTCTTCCATATATTTTTCACCTCCCCGTCCTCCATTTTCTTCGTTGGCAAAAAGTACGGCGCGAATCGTGTGTTTTGGCACATAACCCGCCGCCTTCAGCGCCCGCAACACTTCGATGGCTTGTACACAACCCGTCCCATCATCCATCGCCCCTTCGGCAGGGTCCCAGGAATCCAGGTGACCACCCACGGTAATAAATTGTTCGGGTGACAGACTCCCTTTTAACTCTCCAATGACATTATGTGCGACAGTATCGGGCAGCATACGTGCCAGGGTACGAAGAAAAACCCGGACATCGCCACCACGGCCAATGGCGTCCGCCAGCTTGTCCGCGTCATAAAGTCCCACGGCTGCAGCCGGCACCTTTGGAAAGCTGTCATTATAGACCAACGCCCCCGTATGAGGGTTATTATCCACAGAATGCGACATGGACCGCACCAACACAGCCAACGCGCCATATTTTGCCGCCTGCGAAGGCCCAAAGACCCTGTAGCGAACGGCATCCCCATATGACCGGAAGGTCTCCACGAATTTCGGGTTAAAGACATAGTTATAAAATACGATCTTACCCTTTACTTCATCCTTGCGCTGCTCAAGCTCCTCAAAAGAGTGGATCAGCAGGACAGGCGCCATGATACCTTTTGCCCCCGTACCCACGGAATTACCTAGGGTCAGGATGTCCAACCCTGTCCGCTTGCCGGCCACACCGCCACCCGAAGAACCCGCACCGCCAGCCACAAAAGACGCCGAATCCTTACCACCCCTTACCCAATGGGGCACCATACACTCCTGCAGCCATACCTTGTCCGCATGCGCATCCTGGAAAGCTTTCTGCCCCCACACTTCTGCCTTATAGTATCCGGGGCTGCCGGAAAGACGCCCCCCCACCTGCTTGGTAAGGGTCCGCAAATCCTCATATGCCTTCCCGTCAGTCAGCACAATGTCCGCCAGCCGTCGTAAAAAAGCGGAATCTTCTGCCGTCTGACTTCTGCCCTCCAATCCCTTCCCAGCCACTAAGAATAAAATAAGCCCTGCTGTCAACAATTTATAGCCCATCAGTGTTAGTTTTCGGCTAAAGTTACATCAACCAAATTGATTTACCTTCGGCCCTGCAACACCAAAGATTAAACCACCATTAATCAGCAAATATGCGGATTGGAATTGTTTGCTATCCCACTTTCGGAGGCAGCGGCGTTTTAGCGACAGAATTAGGTAAAGCGCTCGCGGACAAGGGCCATCAGGTACATTTTATTACCTATCAGCAACCTGTACGGCTAAACGAATTCAACGCCAATATCTTCTATCACGAAGTCCGGGTGACCACCTACCCTTTGTTCGATTACCCCCCCTATGAGACGGCCTTGTCCAGCGCCATGGTGGACGTTATCATGAATCACCAGCTCGATCTGCTGCACGTACACTACGCCATTCCCCACGCCTCTGCCGCCTATATGGCTAAAAAGATCGTGGAAACCCAGGGCAAACATATCCCCGTCATCACGACCCTCCACGGCACAGACATAACCCTGGTGGGCAGAGATAAAACCTTTGCGCCCGTGGTGGCCTTTTCCATCAATCAAAGCGACGCCATAACAGCCGTCAGCCGCAATCTCCGCGACGAAACCTATCGGAACTTCACCATCGAGAAAGAGATCCGCGTCATCCATAACTTCGTGGATACCCGCCGGTTTCGGAAAAAACCCCTCGACGCCTTCCGCAAAGTGATCGCCCCCAACGGGGAAAAGATCCTGCTGCATGCCTCCAACTTCCGCAAGGTAAAAAGGGTCCAGGACGTTGTGCGCATATTCAATGAGGTAAGAAAAACGATCCCGAGTAAGCTATTGTTTGTAGGGGACGGCCCCGAGCGACCTGGTGCAGAAGACCTTGGACGCGAGCTGGGGGTTTATGATGATATGCGTTTTGTCGGCCGGCAGGAGCAGATGGAAGACATACTGGCCATCGCCGACCTGTTCCTTCTCACCTCCGAATATGAGAGCTTTGGACTCGCCGCACTGGAAGCCATGGCTGCCGGCGTACCCGTTATTTCCACCAACGCAGGCGGATTGCCTGAGATAGCTATAGAAGGCGTCACGGGCTACCTGAGCAATGTGGGGGACGTGCAGGGTATGAGCGAGCAGGCGATAAAAATACTAGAGGACCCTGCGGTGCTGCAGCAATTCAAAGATAACGCTGTCGCTCATGCGCGCAGGTTTGACATCAACACCATCGTACCGGAGTACGAGGCCCTGTACAACCGGTTCTTACCATAGACTACCCGTCAGCCCCTTATCGATGAATTCATGATTGATCTTCAGATGGGAAGAAATATACGCGGGCATCGTCTTGTCGGCCGCCACGAGTTTTTCCATGTCTGTGAGCCGGCTCTCCTTCGCCGGAAGATAATACATATAGTTCAGGAATAGATAATGCTGGATGAGCCGGTTGTAATCGTCCAGGGTGGTATCCCTGATCATCGCCAGTATCTTCTCTTCCAGTTGGGTGCGGTCCTTTGTCTCGGCCAGCGCTCGGCCCAGTCTTCCGATATTGCCAAAATAATGATTCTCGGATGGATCAGCCATCCGCAGGCTGATTCCCAGCAACAGATCAGTCACATCGAGGTCCAGATCTTCCAATTCCTTTAGATAGGTCTTGCGTCCTCCCCAGGCATAGGTCCCATCCGAAGCCCTGTCAAACCTGTCATTCATGATATCCAGGTGAGCTTTCAGAAAGACTGACCAGTCGGCCGTCTCAGCCGCCAGTTGGGCTATCTTCATAGCATGGTTCCTGGGTGATGGATCCATACTACAGCTGCCTATCACTATCCTGTTTCTTTTCATCTGCAGGGCCGCGCTCCTGGAGTAATAGATCTCCGTATAACGCTCGAAGATATCGCCGGTGACACGATGAAAGCGGAGTGCGTCTTCCACCGCCGTAGCCAGTAGCTGTTTAAATAGAGGCCGGGAAGAAAGGCTGTCTTTTATAAACACATCCCGCAGACTGTCATATCGGAGAGGTTCAGACTTCCATTTCCCGCGAGAAGGTTTTGGAAAGTATCTTTTTGTGTTCAGGTCGACATATTCCCAAAAAGCGTTTTGCGCATCCGCCGATGGCTTGCCGGTCCGTTTTGAAAAAATGTCCCACCTGCCGCTGCTATTGGCATCCTTATAATATACAGTCGTTGCCGTGTCTGTCATACAGTCCGTGTATAGCACCAGCCGGGCGTATACATCCCGCATTTTTTCGGAAGAAGGTTCCTGTAATAGGTAGAAGGCCTTGATCTTCTCGTCCTTATGCCGTAAGAGATGGGTATAATCAAAGACCCAGCTCCCTTTCTTTCCGGATATACCCCATTTGGAAGAATCTGTCTCTCTGTCCTTTACGATTTCAATCGTTTCAAGCCGGCTTTGAGTGGCTGTTTGATTGGTGTAACGCAGGAGCTTCTCCTTTGCTTCATTTCCATATTCCTGCTCCGTCACCAGGATAAAGGAATCCACCCCGGCCTGTGGATACTTCTTTATAAACTCCTCATAGCCAATGCCCCGTCGTATGTCGGCCAGAGCCATCCTTATATTGCCGCTGTCCAGGCTGACAGCATGCCCCTTGCCCTGCCGGACGGAATAATAATCCCTGGACAGATCGCAATGCCTGAATTTCAACTGGAGCGAATCCACAATAAACTTCAGACGGCTCATCGTACCGCTGCTGTAAATAAGGCCATTGGGATAAATGGGAAGCCCGGCTTCCTGGCCGTAGGAGGCCCAGCCTATAGAGGCTATCGCAAAAAGAAGGATAAGTTGCCTCATACAACTGAAGATGCGGTTAAGAGGAAAGTTACACAATATTATCCAGCAGGATTCCCTATTATTTTTTTGCCGGCTCACCCTTTCTAAAGAGCTTCACCTTATCATTTATATACAGGAATATGTCCTGGCTGGTAGCGCTTCTGCAGAATTGATACGAAGGCCGGTAGCGATACATAAATATCCGCAGGCTGTCTCCCTGCAGCCGGGTAAGCTGGGCGACACGACCCACCGGGAATCTGGAGTCGATGTAGTAGTCTTCCTCTTCCTGTTTTAGTCTTTTCTTCAATCGTCGTTTGGCCCTTTCTCCTTTTGAAAAATACCCTATCGGGCTAAAGCTGAGCCCAGGTCCATCCCCGGGCCGCTTGCCATTCCATAATTTGACGGGGTGTTTTTTATCAAGGATAAATCTATAGTCCTCTCGCCGCTGCATAGAATCCAATTGGTAATTCTGCGACTCATCCACTTGCACGGTTTGCAGCGTCACCACATTCGATCTCAACGCGACAAGATAACTCTCCGTCAA
This sequence comes from Chitinophagaceae bacterium, assembly GCA_017307755.1. GTDB lineage: Bacteria > Bacteroidota > Bacteroidia > Chitinophagales > Chitinophagaceae > Puia. The sequence continues at coordinate 86,486 of JAFKGQ010000008.1, forward strand.
CATATAGCCCGCTACAACCGCCGTGTCGGGAAGATAGCCGGCGGAAGAAAAGATGATTGTGTCCCCGATACGTGCCGGGATCTTATAATTCCCACCCAGGTCGGAGGTATTGTGTTTTCCTTGTTTGAGGTTGATGATATTGGCGCCGATGATGATCTCCGTGGTGCCTCTTTTTTCGATCTTGCCGGTCATGAACTGTTGGGCATAGCCGGTGGTGAACCAAAGTGCCGGTGAAGTGAACAGGATGAGGATGCAGCGGCTGGTTGTAAACATGCAGTTAAGATAGCATCAATAGCCGCTTATGCAAGATCTCCCTCCGCGGGCAAAGACCTTTTATCATTTTTTTAACGCGGGGCTTTCCAGCCATTTTTCCGGGTCCAGCCATACGTCGCTGGCATCATATAATCTGAAGTCCAGCTGTCCTTCGTCACCCACTTCCCCCAGGATAGTGCCTGTGGTCACCTGTTGCCCCCTGGTCACGACGGCAACGGAGAGATCGCTATAGATAAAAAAATAATTATCATGTTTGATCAGGATCGCCACCCCGCCGCCGATGTCCATTACATCGTCGACGACACCATCCAGTACGGCCTTTACGATAGCCCCCTTGCCTGCCTCGATGACAATGCCCAGGTTGTCGATCTTTACGTAATCCACATCGGAACGGGCCGAATCTCCATTCCCGGGCTGCGTCTGCTGCGTCCGGCTACCGGCGGATGATCGGACGTTATAGTTCTGCAGTCCAAAATGCATGCTGATCTTCCTCGAATCCACGGGCCAGGGCAGATTGCCTTTCTGCATCCCAAAAGCATGGGACGTACTATACGACTTCGTCTCTTTATGCAAGGCATTCTTCGCAACGTGGCCGGCGCTTTTTGTCCGCGCCAACGCCCGTGCAGATCTATGAGACGACACTTTATAGCCCGCTCTCTTACGGGCGGCCGTACGCTTAGCCGCCGTCCTGCCGTGCTTCTCCAGACGGGCAGTAGAAGGCCTTTCCGTTGTCTCAGGAAGGACATAATGCGCCTTCGCAGACAGATTGGATAGAACTGCTGCCGTCAGCAGCGAAACCATTGTTGTTATATGAATAAATTTCATTATCTCATCAGCCATTTCTCAGGATCAAACATATGGTCCTTTTCATCAGAAAGTACAAATTCGAGCTGGCCGATCTCGCCCACCCGTCCAATGATCTGGCCCGTCCTGACCTGGTCTCCCTTATTAACGCTGACGGTGGACAAATTACTATACGTCGTGAAATATTTTCCATGGCGGATGATCACGGCGTTGACTTCACCGACATTAAATACGCTGGAAACCTGGCCTTCAAACACAGCTTTCACGGCCGCTCCGGCATTGACATCGATGGTAACCCCCTGGTTATTATGGATGATACCCTTGATATACTCGTGAGGGCCAAAGGCCATGGACACCGTACCCGACACGGGCCAGGGAAGATGTCCTTTATTTTTTTCAAAATTGCCGGAAAGATGCATATCCTCATCGCTGGAGAAGACGGTCTTTGGGGCCGACTTGATCGTATTCAGCGAAGCTGACGTATTTTCCGCCGGCTCTGAGGTGCGGGCCGCCGGCTTGGAGGCCGCCTTTTCCGCAGCAGCCGCATTCTTTGTCTTGGCTTCCCTGATAGCCAGATCACGGGCACGCTTGATGGCCGCTGCAATGGCCCCTGCCAGTTTCTGGTCCTGCTTCTGCTTGGCTGCCATCTCTTTCTTCAGTTCCTTCTCCTGGGACTTGAGCTTGCTGACCACAGCATCCTTCTCTTTTTTCTCGTCTTCCAGGATGGTGCGCTCCTTATTTTGTTTTTTTAGCGCCTCATCTTTTTCTATCCTGGTGACCTTCAGACCATCGATCTTGCTTTGCAGGAGGTTTTGTGTACGGGCGATATTCTCCGCACGCTCCTCCCGGTAAGCCCGGTAAGATTTGAGGTATTCGATGCGTTTCAGGGCGTCATTAAAGCTGGTGGCCGAAAAGATAAAATTGAGGAAGTCATAGCTGCTCCGGTTCTTATAGGCAAATACGATACTTTCCCCATATTGGATACGCAGGGTATCCAGCTCCCGGCGCAGCTTCAATATCTCCCGCCAGGATTCATTCATATCCCCCTGTATTACGTTGATCTGTTCGTTGATATTGCGGATGGCTGACTCCCGCAGTTTTAGCCGGCGCTGGAGAAGGGCCAGCTGGCCAAGCGTTTGCCGTTTGTTCTTATGTGTCTCATCCAGGCTACGCTTTACATCCTCAATCTCTTTCTGAATGGCAGCCCGCTCTTTTTCCAGGTCGGCACGGCTCTGAGCAGGCGCCTGCGCTTTGGAAAAAGCCACCATCATCAGAAATAAAGATCCGGTCAGCAGGGTTTTCAGCATATCCTCAAATTAATCAATTTTTTGCAAAGGAGCCAAAGAGGCCCTCGTATAACGCTTATCTACGCTTATAATTTCTCGGAATGTTAAAAGAAAAACTTAAGACTTCGTTAAACTTATACTGCTTAAATCCCAGCTCTATGTCCACCTTGGTCTTTTCGGCTACAGATATCTTCCGGTAAGTGGAGAAGCGCAGGGTGTCCCGTTGCTCATAGTCCCCATACGTAAGGTCGCACGTCCGGGCCCGCATGGGGTCCACATCATCCAGCTTGCAGTGTCGCAGGGTATTGTCCATATTGAGGGTCAGGTAATTCTTAAAGAGGTCACCTACGCTTAGCAGTGAAATGCCCGAGGCGTCCTTTTTATAGAAGAGGATATTGGTGGTATCAAGATAGATAGGGTTTCCCAGCAGAAGGTCCTGTACGGTCTTGAAATCCACGGGTAGATGAACCTCCTCCTGCAGGAAGCTGACACTGCGCAGCCTGGCTACCTTCTTCAGCTTGTCAAGTATCTTCACACTGTCGGGCGTGATCAGGAGACGAAAGGCTTCGATACCAAGGGCAGCATTGATGGATACCCAGATGAGGCTGTCCTTTTTCATGTGGATAAAGGCATTAAACTCATAGTCCTTCCCATCGCTGCCTTCATAATGGACTTTCATACGGGCGGAAAAGGTCTGGAAATCTATGCGGTTTCTGGCCAGGCCGCCAACAGTCTGCCGAATGACCTTCAGGCTGTCAGCCCGGCGGTCTTCCGGTGTGGCCACCGGGTTTGTGACCAATACCGAATCTTTTTTGGTACTGGGAGCTGCGATCACCTTCTGGATCTTTTTGGCCGAACGGCATCCTGCCACGATCCCGGCCATTGCTATCACCAGAGCGATCACCGCTGTAAATTTTTGCATAATAGATATGGATATGTTGTTATTGTTTTCCGGTGTGACCGAATCCTCCGGCACTGCGCATAGTGTCACTGATGGCCTCTACCTGCTCCCATTCCACCTGTTCTACAGGGGAAATGACCATTTGCGCGATCCTGTCGCCAGGATGCAGCGTCTGGTCTTCACCGGAAAGGTTAATGAGGATGACCTTGATCTCACCCCGGTAGTCTGAGTCGATGGTACCGGGCGTATTGAGGCAGGTAATACCATGCTTGATGGCCAGGCCGCTGCGGGGACGGACCTGCGCCTCATAGCCAAGAGGCAGCTCGATAAATAACCCGGTAGGCACCAGTTGCCTTTCCAGGGGTTTCAATACGAGGGGGCCGGGAAGGTCGGCACGTATATCCATGCCGGCTGAACCTTCCGTAGCATAGGCTGGAAGGTCGTTGGGGGATTTGTTGATGATGCGGACGTTGATTTTTGACATGTGCACAAAAGTAATAGTTTTTGGGGAACCGCTTTTCCGGATATATTTGCCGCCCAAACCTTGATCTCATGAAGAAGCGTCGGTCCGAGGCCCGGCAGGTGCATCAGTATGATAAGGTAATACGCGAAAATATAGAGGCCACCCTTCCGGGTCTTATCAGTAATGTTTTGGGCATTGACGTCGTGGAGGCCGAAGAGCTGCCTGACGACCTGCAGCATACCAAAGAACGCCACCCGGATGTGCTAAAGAAAGTCACCGACCAGGCAGGCGAAACCTTTATTCTCCATATAGAATACCAGGTCAGCGACGAACCGAAAATGGTCTGGCGGATGGCGGAGTATTTTGTCATGCTGGCCAGGCAGTATGGACTGGAAGTGAGGCAGTATGTCATTTTCATCGGTCAAGGCGTTCCCACCATGGCCCGTCGGCTCCAATGCAGACAGATGCAGTATTATTATCAGCTCATCACATTGTCTGAAATAGACTACCAATTACTTCTATCTGCCAGTGACCCACGCGAAAAAATGCTGGCTATCCTGGCCGATTTCAAAGGGAATGATCCTACCGTCATTGTGGAGCAAATTGTAGCACAGATAATTGTCTCCTCGGAGGGTGATCTCGATCAGAGCAAACACATAAATCAATTGAATATTTTATCTCAATTGCGTAACTTCGAAGTGAAAATCCCAGATATTATGGACAGCATCGCACCCTACTTCTCCATTGAAAAAGATTGGGGATATATAATAGGCCAACATAAAGGCATGGAAAAAGGGAAGAGAGTCATCGTCAAAAACCTCCTCCGCAAAACCGACTTCTCTATTGCAAAGATCGCCGACCTCGCCGAGGTCACAGAAGATTTTGTCAAAAAAGTAAAAAAGTCCCTCCGCTAACCTTCCTTCTCCAGCAACACCGTCGCATACGCCATCAGTCCTTCCCCCCTTCCCACAAACCCCATCTGCTCCGTCGTCGTCGCCTTGATGGAAATATCATCCACATTCACCCCCAGCACTTCAGCCATAGCCGCCCGCATCGCACCCGCATACTTCATGATCTTCGGGGCCTCCAGACACACGGTACTATCGATATTCACCAGCCTGTAATGCTTTTCCCGCACCAGCGCATAGCTCTTTTTCAACAATACCTTGCTGTCAATATCCTTATATGTGGGGTCCGTATTGGGAAAATGCTGACCAATATCACCAAGGTTCAACGCCCCTAAAAGGGCATCACAGATGGCATGCAGCAATACGTCGGCATCGCTGTGACCCAGAGAGCCCTTTGTATGCGGGATACGTACCCCTCCCAACCATAACTCCCGGCCTTCCGCCAGTTGATGAAAGTCTACTCCAAATCCTATTCTATAACCCATATCTATAAAAGTTAAGCGCTCCGGAGTATCCGGAGCGCTTCAAAGCTATTACAATTTCTTTTTAAATTTTATGGTGTCGTAGTCGGCGTGCTGTTGTTATCGTTGTTGCTGTCCAGGTTGAAAGACAATCCAAACCGCAGCGTATTAGACAAAGGATTCCGCGTGGTCCCATTACCCGAGGGTACAAGATAAGAGAAGTTCAGCCCCATTACATTATAATTCACTCCTACCCCTACGCTGAAATACTTACGGTCGCCCTGACCCCTATCCTCATAATAATATCCCGCCCGGAAAAAGAACTGGTCCTGGTACGAATATTCCGCACCGATAGACGCCTGCAGGGTCTTGAACTGACTGGGACCGCTAAAGCTGTTGAACCAGCTGCTTACAATACTCTTGTTATGATAGTTCGCCAGCGCTGCCGAATCCGAAAGGTCGGCCGGCGGGGCAGGCACCAGCAATTTATGGATGTCCAATCCCAGCATCAATTTATTGTCCTCGTTGAACACAGCCGTATAAGTAGTGCCCAATCCCAGGTCGGCAGGGATATAATCCTTGTCCGCAGCAGAATTCGTATACCCGATCTTACCACCCAGGTTTGACAGCGCCAGACCAAAGTTCCAGCCGCCTGCCTCATCCGTCACCCCGTGATAGAACAAGGAAATGTCCGCCGCAAAGGTCTTCCCGGGCTGATAAGTAGTGCTGGAAGAAGAAAAGCCGCCCGCCAGATTGGAATAGATGTACCGGGCCGCAAGTCCGATGGACAATTTATCACTCAGCTTCCGGGAATACCCCACATCGAGCCCCCACTCGCGGGGATTACCCGTACCGATATTCGCGCCGCTATTGTCGGTGAATTGTATATTACCCAGGCTGAAGTACCGTACACCTCCGGAAATGGCCTGCAGATCATCCAGCTTTTTGTAGCCCGATGCAGCCAGCAGATATACATCATTAAGTCCAAGGTCTTTGAGCCAGGGGGTATAGGTCAGGCTGATACCGATCTCCTTCTTTGCAAACGGTGTCTTGGAGAGGTTATAAAAACCTGAACTGGCGTCAGGTGTTGTGGCGACACCCAGGTCACCCATTCCACCGCCCCTTGCATCCGGAGAGATCCGTAGAAAGGGTACCGCCGTGGTTGTTATTGGCTGCGTGACCTGCGCTCGTACAACTTGCGTTGCTCCAAAAAATAACACAGAAAAAGCAGCTAATCCCAGGTAAGATCGTTTCATGAGTTTGTTTAATTTTCTTTTGTAATCACGCAATGCTTAAGAATCGTCCTTCGAACAACGAACCTTTGGTTCGTGGGGGTAAATGTGGGTTATAGGCTGCTAATTATTTGGTTATCAATATATTTTCAAAGGGTTTACAGAATATATAGCTTCTGAAATACATCCACCGTCGATCCATCCGTACTCCGTACTCTCAGCCGATAAATATACACCCCTCGTCCAATCTTCGCACCATAATCATCCCGGCCATCCCAATCAATTTCACTCGAACGGTTCCCGGGCGTATTTATTGTCCGTCGTATAGATTTAACCAGTTTGCCCGATACTGTCAATATTTGTACCAAAACCGACAGGTCCTCGCCCGCCCGGTTGTGCTCGAACCAGAAGGTCGTATGCGTGGTAAAAGGGTTCGGATAGTTCAAAACATGCGTCAATGCCAGCCGCTGTGAAGCCACCACACGAAAAGAGAGCGAGGTCTGCCCCGAATTACCCGCCACATTCCAGGCCTTGATGAGCAGAACATGTTCCCCTTCGGTCATATGCGGCAACGGATAACGTACCGTTCCCTTTTTAAAAGTATTCAGGTCCGCCTCATAAAAACCGTTTAAGACCAGCGGGTTTTGCGTATTGTTATCCAGCACGGCCGTAATGTCGTGTCCGATACTCGTCCCCGTAATATTGATCCCTAAGGAATCCTGCAAGTGCAGCAGGAGAATAGGGTTGGCGCCTGTTATACCCCCGTCCACAAATTTTTCGTCATTGAGGTACGCCTGTATGGCGGGCCCGCCCGTATAACTCGTGCCATTTCCCGATCCTCCCACGATGACATCTGTAAAGACCCCTTTTCCATCTGCTCCTCCGCCCCCCGATGTGCCGCCTTCGCTACCGGCATAGTAACTTATCTTCCCCTTGCCATACTGGTAGTTGATGTCCTTTGGTACGACAAAACTAAAGCTGAAGTTGCCCTGGCTGACAGAGACTTTCCCTTTGTACAGGATATTGTCCTGTACCTGGAACTCAGCGCGATAACTGCCGGAATTATTCCCCAGGGTAGTGGCCATTCGCGGCTTGTCGTATACTGTCGCATACAGCACACCGTTAAATCCGGCGAGCGGCCCCCCGTTGACGTCTGTTACCGACCCAGCCACAGACACCTGGTTCAACGCCTTCAGCGTATCGGCTGCCGCACCTGGACCACCGCCCACGGCCTTGCCGTTGATAGCCGAGGTCTTTACTTTATATACGGGGAAGGCCAGGGTCATCGCTGGGTCGCCTAATAAAGTAAATTTCCGGTTGTTCACCGCATCCGTCTGGGTCTGGTAGGTATAATTCTTTGTAAGCCGGCCGGCCTCGCCCAGCGGGTAATAAGTGCCGTCCGGCCGGGGCGTCAGCGCCAGCTGCAGATAATTGTTATTGATGACCTTATTGCTGAAGGCAAACACCAGCCGGGTGGTGGTCATCAGGGCCACAGCGCCCGAGCCGGGCCGTACCAATAGTCCGGCGCCGATGGACTGTATCAGAGGATTGTCATGAGGGGCAAAGTCACAGGTAGCCGTGATAAACAAAGGCAGTTTGTCGGGATTGGAGAACCCCGCTACGGTCGACTGGTCCATGACGTCCTCGTTGGAGAGACGGGAGTTGCTGCCATGACCCGTGTAGTTCCATATCAGGGTGCCATTATAGAGTCCGCTGCTGATAGCCTGGTTGACGTCGGGATATCTGCCGCCGGCGGGCGTGTTCTGCTGTTTGTAGGCATCCAGATAGATCTTATTCTCATTGAATGCCGGCGCACCTGTACCGATGGTCCCTGCAAAAGTCTCTGCATCTTGGAAATGAAGGTTTTGGTCCCCATCGTCTGCCACCAGCGTCACCACATTGCGCCAGGGTCCCTGTGTCTTCACATCCGCATAGTGCAGTATCTTATCCACCACAGCGGAAGCCTCGGCAGGCGTTCGCGCGGGTATCCTGCCGATTGCGATGTCCAGCAGGTTCTTCCGGTCGATGGCATTCACGTCGGCAGCATCCTGAAGCATTCCAAAATAATCGTCGGAAGTATAGGTATTCAACGGGTCCAGCGAAACACCGCTCTCATACACCGGCACCTTATTGGTATTGCCGGAGAGGCGGTCCTTATAGTCAAAAGACCCTGACCCGAACAGCAGGAGATAACGGGGCCGCTTAGTCGAATCGCCGCCACTCCGGTCATAGAACATTTTGACATAGTCCCGCAAAGCCGTCGGGTCGGATGTGCCGCCGCTGAATTCATTGTACACCTGGTTGGAATTTACCACCAATGTCCTCAGACGGTCATGTTGCTGGTGGAATTGCGCCAGCCGCTGCGCCTGCCCTGACAGAGCAGGGTCGGAGATGATCAGCAGGTCGATGGCCGCGGGTTGATGAAGGTTCTGGTTATCCACCTTGCCCAGCGGCAAGGGTGTAAACAGCCCCTGGGCGCCCAGGTCCGCCCCGTTGGGGTCGCCATTCGTTCCGCCATAGGGATAGGCTGCGGCCCCTTCCGCTCCCATTTTGCCGGCAGCCACCGGCAGAGCCTTTGCCGAGATATTGAATGCCACATACTCGTGCAGACTGCCGGCGTCGGCATTCCAGCTAAACACACTACCAGAAAGCTCTCCTTGCATATTCAGGGGTGTACCCGGATCGGTAACATCCCATACCCGTGTAGCGGCATCCGCGCCCTGCAGCGAAAAAGCGCCTATCCGGCCGCTGCCGACGCTGCTCCAATCCCTGCATTGCAGTTGGGCAAAACCTTCCAGCGAAAGGATCCCCCTGCCGGATAGCTCCCACCAATCCAGCCAGCCTTGGGCATTATAGCCGCCGGGAGTAAATTGCAGACCGATGGCTATCGATCCCATCGAGGTAGGAGTGGCCGGCACGGCCGTACGGGCAGCCCGCCCAAACACGTCATAGCTGCCGTCCGTCACCGCAGGCAGGTCCAGCGCCCCTGCCGCGGAACCATTCACTGACAGACTCATACGACTGGAAGCGCCTACACTCCTCGCCATACAGACAGTGGAAAAGACTACACCACCCGCCGCATGCGGTGGCGTCACCGTGAATACACGCGAAGAAACCCCTCCCGGAATATTGGAGAACTCTTCCCCATACCAATCCTTTCCGCTGGAAAGGACATTGACGGTGTCCAGCTCATGAAAAGCCCGCCAGTCGAAACTCGTTACGGCAACATTGGCGCCGGGCAGGCTTCCCTTGCCCGCGATCCTCCTGCCCCCACCCCCGCCAATATTGATAAAGTAATAGGTCAGCTCGCTATATATATTCTTAATATGTGTAAATCGGCGGTTTACTGAATCTTTTATCCAGTGGTGGGGTCCTGGGGTGTAAAAAAGAAAATAGTCTCCCTCATTGAAGATCCCATCCCCTCCGTCCTCGATGTCGATGGCATTTTCCCGGAGATCATCCATATAAGGACCATTACAGGGCTCAGACAGTACACCGCCACCATTGCCGTACAGCCGGATACCCGCCGAAGCAAGCCCCGTGACATTGACCCCCAGTGACCGCAGGACAGCGGCATCTACCTTGTACACGCCGGGCGCGGACACCGCGATCCTGTACCAACTGCCGGAGGCCATGGAACTGGCGGTCGCATACACCCTTTGCGCCCTTACAGGGGGGAGGAGGAGACAACTTGCGGCCAAAAATACCCAAATCCTTCTCATACAATCAGTTACTTGGTAAAATCCCCTAACTTTACAGGCGGGGCAACTGTGGATAATTAAGCCCCGTATTTATAAACGATAAATGGTCGTAGACCACAATATTTGATTGGGGACCACGTTTAATAAGATTACTAATGCCGGCTTTTCCGGCGAGCACAAATTAGGCTAAAAAGCGTCAATTTATGAATTTGAAAAACCTAGCTATCCTGGCATCAGGCCTCATCCTGGTAGCCTCCTGTAAAAAGAAGCCGGACCAATCCAGCGTTACGGGATGGAACTACAATGACTCGAAGATGGGCGGCTTCCAGGTTTCCAAAGAAAAAGAGCAGCGTACCGGTCCGGGGCTGGTATTCGTGCAAGGTGGTACCTTCACGATGGGCGCTACGCAGGAAGATGTTATGAGGGATTGGAACAACGTACCCAGACGCGTAACAGTAAACTCTTTTTACATCGACCAGACCGAAGTGGCCAACATCCACTATCGTGAATACCTGTACTGGCTCAATGTAGTATTCGATGCCGATGAGTACAAGGCGGTCCGCGAAGGCGCGCTGCCCGATACCCTCTGCTGGAGAAGCGAGCTGGCTTACAACGAGCCCATGGTTGAGTACTACTTCCGCCATCCTTCCTACAATTATTATCCCGTAGTAGGGGTCACCTGGAAACAAGCACATGACTTCTGTCTGTGGCGTAGTGACCGGGTCAACGAAAAAGCCCTGCTCGACAGAGGCTTTATCAACAAGAATGCCGTAAAGAACCTGCAGGGTCTGGGTCAGGAGAACTTCAATACTAAGGCGTATCTCCTGGGTGAATACCAGGCTACACCAGACAAGTCCGCCAAGTCTAAAAAGAATGCGCTGAAAAATCCCAATGGTACACCCCGTACACAGGTGACCTTTGAGGATGGCATCCTCCTTCCCAACTACCGTCTGCCGACAGAAGCTGAGTGGGAATACGCCGCGCTGGGATATATCAACCAGAACCCCCTCCCCGGCAAGAATGACAAGAAGCGCGGGGAAGAGTTGATCGCTAATAAACAAGTATATTCCTGGAGCAACAACGTCAACGGTCTGCGCGATACGCGTCATGGCAGCTGGCAAGGTACTTTCATGGCCAACTTCAAACGTGGTTCCGGTGACAACATGGGTGTGGCCGGTGGTCTGAATGACAACGCCGTATACACTGCTCCCGTCACCTCTTTCTTCCCCAACGGCTTTGGCCTGTATAATATGTCCGGTAATGTCAGCGAGTGGGTAAATGACGTGTATCGCCCGCTAAACACCCAGGACGTGGAAGACATCTCTCCCTACCGTGGTAATAAATTCGAAACCGTAGACATGGGCAAGGAAGGCAAGGCTGAAAGAGATTCCCTGGGTAGGATCAAAATGCGCACGGTCACCGACTCCGAGAGCAAGTCCCGCCGCAACTACCAGAAAGGCGACGTGATCAACTACCTGGATGGTGACTCCACTATCTCCGGTATTGCTTACGGCTACGGTAAGACAACGCTCATCAGCAATAAGTCCCGCGTAGTAAAAGGCGGCAGCTGGAACGATCGCGCTTACTGGCTGAGCCCCGGCACCCGCCGCTTCCTGGAAGAAGATCAGTCCAACAGCACCATCGGTTTCCGTTGTGCGATGGACCGTGTAGGCAGCCCCGCCGGCAATGGACGACAGACGGGTATCAATTACAAACAAAGACGACAGAATACAAGAAAGCAATAAGATTGAAAAAGCCCCGCAAATTGCGGGGCTTTTTTTATGACCTGATCATCCATATCGTAAAGTAAGCAAAGACGCCTCCCAGGATAGATGCAAATATATCTTTCACATCAAAGACCCTGTGCGGCATCGCCAGTTGCACAAATTCATACAGCACCAGTCCCACCACCAGGAAAAAGATCGACCTCCCTATCTCCCGGTCAGTCCCCGGCCTCTTAAAAACCATATACCCAAAGGCCAGCAGCAGGATCGCCAGGAAATTGGGCAGACAATCCGCTATCCATAATGCAACGTGCTTTTTATAGAGGGAATGACGCAAGGACAATTCTTCATAGAGCGTAAATCCAACGATGATGATCAGCATGAGCGCATATACGGGCCTCTTGTCCTTCTTTTCCATTGGATGACAAATATAACCAATCCCCCTACTCTGCCTTCAAACTCCTCGCCGGACTGGTCACAGCCGCCCGCAAGGCCTGGAAGCTCACCGTCACCAGCGTGATCAACAAAGCCGCAAAACCCGATGCAGCAAAGACCCAACCAGATATACCTATCCTATAGTTATAATTCTGCAGCCAATTATGCATAAAATAAAAAGCCAGGGGCATTGCGATCGACAGAGAAATGATCACCAGCAAAAAGAATTCTTTTGACAGCAAACCCCAGATGTTGATCACCGAAGCGCCCAGCACTTTACGGATACCCACTTCCCTGGTACGCTGTTCGGCAGTGAACGAGGCAAGACCAAATAATCCAAGGGCGGAGATAAAAATAGCAAGCGCCGCAAAAAAACCCGCCAGCTTGCTGATCCTTTCTTCCGATGCAAATTTCGAGGCATAGTCCTCATCCGCAAACTGGTAGTCAAAAGGTGCGCTGGGGATCAGTCTCTTCATGACAGCCTCTATCTTCGGCAACGCCGTATGCATGGCGACATCAGGCTTAACCTTTATAAACATCCAGTTCACCCCGCCATTGTGCCCTTTTTGATAGAACACAATGGGTTTCGTATTCTCATACGGCGACTCCATGATCATATCCTTCACCACTCCAAGGATTTTATAATGATACACTTTTGTCCTGTCCATCCACCAGACCCATGTTACATCTGCGCCTACAGGATTCTTCAACCCCATTTCCTTCAGGGCGGACTCATTGATGACCATGCCCAGCGAATCACCGGCAAATTCCCTGGAGAAGTCCCTACCCTGTACAAATTGCCATCCGATGGTTTTCCCGTATTCCGGTGAGACGGCCAGCGTACCGAACTGCGGGTCCTTGTTGGGATCTTTCCCCGCCCAGTCAAAACCGCCATTACCAGACGCAATCTCGGTGACCTTACCCATCGATTCGGCAAATTCCGCCACTACACCCGTATTCAGCAGCTCACGCCGGACCAGATCATATTTCCCATAAAAATCGCCGGACTTCATTCTCATCATGATCACCCCCTCCCGGGTATATCCCACCGGCCGGCTTCTGGCATACTGCACTTGTCGCAGTACGATGATCGTACAGTTAATCAGGGCCACCGAAATGGTAAATTGAAATACGACCAGGACCTTTCGGGGGATCGTAGACTCCCTGCCCAGACGGAAGGAACCTTTCAGCGCCTTTACGGGCTTAAAGGACGAAAGAAAAAGAGCGGGGTAGCTGCCTGCGATAACACCCGTGATAAAAATAAAGATAATGCTGACCATCCAGAAAAAAGGGCTGCCCCAGGGGATATCCATATGTTTGGCAGCAAGCTGGTTGAACCAGCCCAGCGATAACACGGTCAGTACAAGCGCGATCAGGAACGAGAGGGTGACGATCGCCAGCGACTCGCAAAAAAATTGAAAGACCAGTTGTCTTCTCATCGAACCGATGGCCTTCCGTATCCCCACTTCCTGTGCTCTTTTTTCAGAACGGGCCGTGCTCAGGTTCATAAAATTGATACAGGCCAGCAATAATACGAACGCCCCTATCAGCGACACCAGCCACACCATCCGTCTTACAGACGCATCGGGATTACCCCTGCGGTCATTGCCACGGAGGTGCCAGTCAGGCATGGGCTCCAGTGTTACCTTTGGATTTACCGACAGCTCTCCCCGGTGGTTCTGATCGTCAAAACCCTTGATATGATCGATCTCGACATTCTCTATCTGACGGCTGACAGCGCCAAAGCTTGCACCGGGCTTTATTTCCGCGAACAGTTTTACAAAATGGTTCCACCATTCATTTTTCGCACGCTGTTCTATCCAGTCATTTTCACTTACCCATAATGCAAACGGGGCGATAAATTTGACATGGTTAAGCTCTGTGTTCAATGGAAGGTCCTCATAAACGCCCGTAACTTTTACGCTGGACTTATTGTTGATAAGGATCAGCTGCCCCACGGGGTCTGCATCTCCAAACAAGGTCTTGGCGGTCGATGCGGAAAGGAGTACGGAATGCAGCTCCCGGAGCCCACTCCTGCTGCCTTTGATCATTTTTAATGTGAACATATAGGGTGCGTCCTCATCCATATATTGTCCAAGCCGGGATATATTCTTATCCCCAAAAGAAAGAATACATTCCGGTCCCCAGGACGCCCTGACAAGGTGTTCAAATCGATCGCTATAATTGGTTTTTAATTCATTTGCCAGTGGATAGGACAGCGTCGAGCTGATAAAGGCCCCCTTCTCGGCCGTCCCGCTGATCGAAACCTTGGCGATACGGTCATAATTCTCATGATACTTGTTAAAGGACAACTCATCGTGCAGCCATAGCCCCGTGAGCATGGCGACAGCCATTCCTACGGCAAGGCCGCTGATATTGACAAGGGAAGAAACCCTGTTTTTCAGCAGGCTTCTCCAGGCGATCTTAAAATAGCTTTTAAACATCTGACTTGATTTTAAAGGAATAATTCTTCATACCCGCAACCCGGAAAGCCCGTTCACTCCGCCCTCAGGCTTTTTGCGGGATTGGTCATGGCGGTCCGCACCGCCTGAAAACTGATGGTCGCCAGCGCAATGGCCACCGTCACCCCTCCCGACAAAAGGAATACCCATCCGCTGATGTCTATGCGATAGACAAAATCCTGCAGCCACTTGTGCATCCCCCACCAGGCAATGGGTGAGGCAATCACAAACGCGATGATCACCAGCTTTACAAAATTCATGGACAGTAATCCTGCCATCTGGGCCACGGTAGCGCCAAGGACCTTGCGGATCCCGATCTCCTTGCTCCGCTGTTCCGCCATAAAGGCCGACAGGGCAAAAAGACCCAGACAGGCGATGATCACCGCCAGCACGGAAAAGCTGGTGAAAAGAAGCTCTGTGCGCTGCACATCCGCATACATTTTTGCAAAGCTTTCGTCCATAAAAACATAGCGGAATTCCTGATGGGGTGAAAAACTCTTCCACAAGGCGCCGATGCGCCCGATAGCCGCCTTTATGTCGGTGGTATTCACTTTTACGGACATCGTATTCGCCCAGGATCCGGTGAGCAGGCATAACGGACCTATTTCCTCCCTGGACTCGAAGTTGAAATCCTTTACCACACCGACGATCTGCATTTGCCACTTGTAGTAGCCAAAACGCTTGCCTAAAGGATCCTTCAACCCAAGCTTTTTTACCATCGTCTCATTCACAATGGCGGAAACCGAGTCGGACCGTAGATGCTCCGAAAAATTTCTCCCCTGGGCCAGCTGAATACCCATCGTAGGGATATATCGCTCATCTACATTCCAGAATTGTGCCCCCACGCCGGCCTCCTCTTTTTCTTTACCCTCGTTATACACTGTACCCATATTCCGCTTGCTGCCCTCCACAGGCAGGAAATCACTCAACGTTGCATCCCGTACCCCCGGCACCTTCAACAGCTCGTCACGGAATGTATGCATCTGTTTGTCCAGCGAGCCTACCCCTTGTACCTGTATCACCTGGTCCTTCTCAAATCCCAGCTTCCTGTTCAAAAGAAAATCCATCTGTCCGTGAACAACAAAAGTGGCGATGATCAATATGATGGAAGTAGTGAACTGGAAGACCACCAGCAGGCTCCGGAGTCCTCCATGACGCACGCCCAGGCTCGCCTGCCCTTTCAACACGTCCACTGGCTTGAAGCTGGAAAGATAGATGGAGGGGTAGATCCCCGCCAGCACACCCACCGCCACTGCCGCACCCGTCATCGCAGGCGCCAACCACCACTCCCGCCAGGGAAAGATGATGGAGGTGGCAGCCATCTTGTTAAAGAGGGGCAGCAGCAGCCAGGCCAGAACAATCGCCAACAGAAAAGAAAAAAAACTCAGCACCAGGGATTCCAAAAGGAATTGCCGGATAAGCCCGGTGCGGCGGGAGCCGACCACCTTACGCAATCCCACTTCCTTAGCCCTGCCCGCACTCCGGGCCGTAGAGAGATTGATAAAATTGATACAGGCCAGCAGCAGGATAAACACTGCCACGGCCCCGAACAACCGTATGAATTTCATACCCCCCGGCGAATTTATCCCATAGATATGGACATCGCCTATTGGTTGCAGGGAGACACCCATGGTCTTCACCAGTTTTTCCGCATCCTTCATCCCATTCTGCGTCCACAACGGCAACAGTTGTCCCCTCCACAGTGTCTTCAATTTATCCGCCATCTGCACAGGGTTGGTGCCCGGCTGCAGCTTCACATAGGTGTCGTAATTCTGGTTATTCCAATTGTTCTGTTCTCCATTCCAAAGCTCATGTCCTGTCAGGGACAACAAGAAATCATATTGCAGGTGTGTGGTGGACGGCATATCCTCCATGACCCCGCCCACCTTCCAGGGTTTTTTTATATCGTTATTCAGATAGAACAGACGGCCGACGGGATTTTGATGAGGAAAATACTTTTCCGCCTTGCGGCGGGAAAGGACCATGGTATTGGGTTCGGCCAGGGCTGTGGCGCGGTTGCCGTACACCATAGGTAGTTGCAGCATATCCAGCAGGGACTGGTCGGCATAGGTGAATCCTTCTTCATATATGTTGTCCTTCTTACCTTCCGGCATCACCTCATTACTGCCTGCGCCCCAGAACAGGGGAAAGGGCATCAGCCGGCCTGCCAGCTCTATCTGGGGAAAGGTAGCCTTGACCGTCCTGGCAAAGGGCGCCGAGAAGGCAGTCCCTTGTCCAATCTTGCCGTCGTTGCTATACTCGGCGATGACCCGGTAGATCCGGTCGGCATCCGGGTAGGATTTGTCATAGCTCAGCTCGTGCCGGATATACAGCGTGATGAGCAGACAGGTCGCGATGCCCAGGGCAAAACCGCCGATCTTGATAGCAGAATAAAATTTCTGCTTGCTCAGCTGCCGCAGGGCGATGGTAAGGTAATTTTTTAGCATGGAGATGGTTTTGGTGAGACGGGCGCATACAACACCCAGGAGGAAAAGACACCGCCTTTTTAGATATGTTGCATGGTCAGCCTATCAGAACCCAGCCCATTAGAACCGGACACCCAGGTTGATGCCCGACCGTACCCCCGCCCAGGGGCCCGATGCCTTGATCACGGCCTGGGTGGAGGACTGCACCTGGCCGCTGATGTGGAAGGGCTTGGCATGTATGTCATCAAGACTTTGCTGAAGGGATTGCTGATCCTGTTCCGAAAGAGGAGGATTAATGTTATTGGCATGGAGAGTGCCGCTGCAGCCGCCATAGTGCCCGCCAAGCAACATGATATCCAGCACCACCACCTTCCAGAGCGTATATTGGACCCCGAACATAAGGCCCCCGCTAAATGAGGTCACTTTGCCATCAAATAGCGCTTGCTCGGTAGTGCCCCCGTTGCCGGTGAATTGTATCGGTGCTGTAAGATCAAAGCTGGTATAACGGCCATAGACAGATATATAGAACCCATGCATAAGCCCCTTTCCCATATACATCCGGCATTCCGGGGTCAGGGCAAAATTTCCTATTTGAAATTCATCCAGGTTCACTTTGTCGGATTTTATTGATTTTCTGAACTGCTTTTTAAACGGCAGATCACCTTTGGACATATATCGCATGCCCAATCCCACCGAAAAGCGCCGGGACAAGGCTCTTTCATATGTCAGATGATAATTTCTTACGGCCAACGACGAAACATTCAGTTTGATATCGTTCATTTTGTCGTGCTGCGCTTGTGCGGGGAAGTAGTACCCCGACAGGAGAAAGCATAGAAAGGCTATTTGTTTCATATGTTTAGGGGTGTTTACTATAAATGTACGAATATAAAATAATTGTAATGTAATTTTTAACAATCAATCTTGCCGGGCTATTTTTTTCAGCAGGCCGGCAGGGATTACCGGCAAGGATTGATACATTTGCCCATGACCATCGCACAGCTCTATCAGATCTATCTCCAGCACCCATCCGTGCAGACCGATACCCGCAAGCTCCAACAGGGGGATATCTTTTTTGCCCTGAAAGGCCCCAGCTTCAACGGCAATACCTTTGCTGTCCAGGCCCTGGAACAAGGCGCTGCCTGCGCCGTCATCGACGAAGCTCCGGCAGACGGGACCGGCCCTCTTTCCGACAGACTGATCCTCGTGGAAGACACACTCACCACCCTCCAGCAGCTGGCTCTTTATCATCGTCAGCAATTCGACATCCCCTTTATCGCCATCACAGGCAGCAACGGGAAGACCACGACAAAAGAGCTGGTACACACGGTCCTGGCGGCCGACTATATTACTTATACCACACAGGGGAATCTAAACAACCATATCGGCATCCCTCTCACCATCCTCTCCGTAAAAAAAGACGCCCAATTCGCGGTCATCGAAATGGGCGCCAATCATCAGAAAGAGATCGAAGGTTACTGTAAATACACCCTCCCCACCCACGGCATCATTACCAATGCCGGCAAAGCACATCTGGAAGGTTTTGGCGGACCGGAAGGAGTCAAAAAAGGTAAAGGGGAGCTCTATGATTTCCTTCGCTCCACAGGCGGCACCGCCTTTGTCATGTGGGACTACGACTATCTCCGCACCATGAGCCAGGGTATCCCGCATATTATAAAATATGGCACACACGATGCGGACGTGACGGGTACGGCCCAGGCCGGCAACAGTTCATTTCTTACTGTCGCCCTGACAGAAGGCCCCACCATCCATACTCAACTGGTAGGCGATTACAATCTCCCCAATGTCCTGGTCGCCGTGACGGTAGGCCGGCATTTCAAAGTACCCGGCACGGCCATCAAAGCCGCCATCGAAGCCTATACACCCTCCAACAGCCGCAGCCAGCTCATCCAAAAGGGCGGCAACCACATCATCCTGGATGCGTATAATGCCAACCCCTCCAGCATGCGGGCGGCCATCGAGAACTTCGCAAAGCTCGTCCCATCCGGCACCTCTGCCAGCCCGGAACCCACCAATAACAAGATCCTCATCCTCGGCGCCATGGCGGAACTGGGGCCTGAAAGCCTCGCCGAACACCAGGGGATCATCGATCTCATCGGACAATATCCCTGGAAGGAAGTAGTCCTCGTGGGAGGGGATTTTCAAAAGCTGCAGCATCCGTATAAACGTTTTGACAACAGCAAAGAGGCTGGCGAATGGTTCCGCGACGAAACGCCGAAGAAAGCTTACATCCTCGTCAAAGGTTCGCGTAGCATGAAGATGGAAGAGGTATTGACTAGTTAGACATAGGACAATCCTCGCTATTTAACCCTCTCCATAAAAGGCTTTTTTCTCTCTCAGCCGTTTTTAATTGTGCTCCGGCAAATGCTCCAGGGAAGTTTTACTAAACAGATCAGACAAAAACTATTTGCTCTTGTGCATAATTGGTTTTCGCAACTGCTTGTATCTTTCCAAAAATTGCCCCTTTAAAAATCTATCAAATTTTACAAAAGATGCTTCATCATTACTATTCCCATGCCTGGATTGACCATCATAGTACAATGCGTAAGTGGCCCCATCTGTATACTTAAGATTTTTATTCAATCCTTCCTTCTCTTCGAGAACCACTTTCGCTTGATCAGTCACGGACTTCCAAGTCCCTGGATCGACAGTAAAACTATACCCATTAAAAAAAATAAGCTTCGAACTTGTATCAGCATAGTCAGTTACAAACCGATGGTACTCTGGCAAAATTTCATAATACACCCCTCGAATCAAATTTTTTTGCTCTTTGATCTCAATAAGGGAAGATGTGTCATAGGCCCTGGAACAATAAAAAACCAATGAACCACTGTCAAATTTCATGTTCTCAAAATAAGGTAACGTAAACGTCTGCATTATAATTTTCGAGACAGAATCATTAGCAGACATTGCAGCTCTTGTCTCTATAGTAGGCCGATTTTCTCTATTGTTACACCTACCAAATAAAAATGAAGCTACAATAACCAGTGCAAAAAACCTATGTATCTGCATTATTACTGTTTTAGCGATTTATATAACAAATAAGTGTTGTTTGAATACTTTTCTCCTGGTGTCGAACCATATACAGTCACACCCCAGGGAGTAAGCAAAAGCGCTGGCGACGGCCCTTTTTGGCTTGCATCATTGTTTCGGTATAAAAAGTTACCATAATCGCCCCCTTCGCTGGTATTTGGAGTTGGGAACCCAAAAGCTTTTTGAGGATCAGGCGACGTCCAACCATTCAAAAAATTACTTACATGAGTATGTCCAAATAGAAATATATTGGATTGTTGTGCTGCCGACGGATAATTGTCATTAATCTCCTTTTCTAACGGTGCCGTTCGCTCCTGGTTATTATTGTCAACAGGTAGCGCAGATAAGCGTATTTCTTTATCCTTTCCTATGGTACCAACAAAACCAACTTCTCTCTTAAGGGCCACAGATTGATCGGTAATTTTATGCATATCTGCAACAGTCTTACCTCCGATAAAGGCAAAAGATTGCTCTCGGAAACTTTTGCCCAATTGTTGTATTTCTTTCTTGCTCATACCTTTTGTTGAGAATTGTTTTTCAGGATCACCATCTGTCTGAACATAATGTACCTGATTTTTCAATTTGTCGGGTACAACCCCTAGAGCCACTCCATTTTGATTATACACCCATGTTGTATCACCCATAGGATCGGAATATAAGATTGGATTATCAGCCATGGCGGTATACAGGCTGAACATATCGTGAGGCTTGGGGTCTAACTGCCACCACCTGCCCAGTTGCGGGTCAAGGCCACGCAATGGGGTTTCATAAAACTCCAGTCCGCTGCCATCGCCAAATTCCTTATTCTGCAGTTCAGACCCTTTGTTGTATCTGTACTTATTCTCCGGATATCCCCCTTTCAACGCCTTATCGCTGATGCCTGCCATTGTCAGTCCGTACGGATAATAATGATTTTCCTCCACCATCGGGCCTGCATAATGCATTACGGCCAGATTATCAAAATACACATCCCAGGTAGGGCTGGCGTTACTGATATAAATATACAGATATCCGCTGGTTTTTAAATTGATAGTGGTCGCCAGTGGCTGCTGTAATCCTCCGTTGCCTGTAGTGCCTGCAGTCACCACCTGGGTAGCCCCGCTTTGGCCGGGCGTGCTGACATAGGCAAATTGGTTGTCGAGCAAGACCCAGTTCAGGTAGGCATTGGGTTTACCGCTCGCCGTGGTGTTGTTTTGCGTTATGAAGCTGTTGAGGGCTCCGGTCAATGGTGTGGAAGATCCGGTAAGATCGCTGAAAGAGCCATGCGATCCACCTGTCAGCGACACGATTCCGCCTGCGAGTGAATTAATTAGGTCCTGTGCATTCAATTGCTGACTGCCGGCAGTACCTCCGGAATTGAAATAATAATTGGTGCCTATCGTTACTTTATCTCCGCTCATCACTTTCAGGATGATGGCCGGACCTATCTTCTGTCCGTTGTTACCGAGCCTGATAACACTGTCATTCGGGTTGGTCGTTGCCAGGTCCACCGGATAACCGCTGGCACCGGTCCGTGCTACGGACGTAGCCGGTATGTTATAGAACAGTTTATTCTCCTTGTCACGGTAGGCTGCCTCCATCGTAGCCATATACTTTACTGTATCCCGCTGGTCCGTTAGGATCACCCGGATATTGCCCAGATGGTCCTTCTCAAAATAATCAAAACGCATCCGAAAGGCGCTGTCTCCATTCATATAGTGCTCCCAAAAATAGCGGGTCCTGCCTTCTTCATGGGACACAAACTGAATAGTGTCGTTCTGATATTGGAATCCTTTGATATACATCGTGGTTGTCACCTTCACGGGGCTCACTGTACTGTCTGTGACAATTTTCGCCCATTTATTACCCTGCGCGTCATATTTGTATACGATGTTTCCTTTGGGACTGCCGTCAGACTTGAGGAAAGTGATCTTTGCAGGCCGATGAAGGAAATTGTACTGGATACTCTTAATACCCTTATTCTTATCTGATATCAAACTCCCATTGGCATCATAGGCATAGTCGGTAGCAGGGTCCTTAGTGGAAGGATTATAATGCAGATCGCCTAATAGGGAGCCTGCATCGTTGGCCGTATCATAGACTTGTTGAAGCCGGTTGGTATTTGTAAAATATGAGTACTTCAGCCGGTCTATGGGGCCCGATGCGCCTAGTTTGAAGCCGTTCTGTATCATCGATAAGATATTTCCATTGGCATCATAAATGATGGTTGGGACATTGAAATCAATGGTAGCCGATGGCGCAAATGTGGTACCATTGTATTGTGTAAACGCGGCACCTGTGATCCGGCCTACATTGTCATAGGAAAGATCATATTTCCGGCTCATGCCATCCCCGGCGCTTTTCCACACCGTTCCTGCAATATTACCACTAAACTGAGGGGTACTATAGGTAGTGACGCCCGAGGCAGGATTATCATAGCCCAGCTCCATACCAAAATAATTCGTCGCCGCCCCTGTAAGATATTTTTTATTAATGTTCGTCATCCATCCTCGGATATTGTAATCATATACCAGGCTGTCCAGGTTATTAGCAAAATATTTGGCCCGCAGTTGTCCCAGTTCGTTGTACATCATCGTATCAATACGCGCTTCGGGCCCATCCATGACCTTTCGGATGCTTGTCGTCCGCCCACCCGCATCATATGCGTATTTGGTAGTGATCAGATGGCCCTCAGGGCGAGCACTGTTCTTCTTATGAAATAAGAGTTTGCGTAGTGGCTTACCCGAAAAGTCATATTGTGTCCACTCCTGGTCAAAACCATTGGTATAGTTAGTACTTTGCGTCCCGATGATCCGCCCATGGTCGTCGTAAAAAGGAACGTAATATAAAAATTGAGTAGTGTCTATTATTTTTGTTCGATAGCCTGTCGACATACCCTTGGTATTAGAGTACTGGCTCATCGGTACAGCATAATTGGGAGCCGTATTGTAAGTAGTGAAAAAGTAAGCCGTGTTGTTGTTATAAGTAGTGTTCACCGTGGCTGACAGCACAGACCCCAAGGCTGTTACCCAGTCATAAGAGTCATAATAAAGTTCCGTAACCACCTCCGTCACATATCCGGCAGTGAGAGGATAGAACGCACTGGCTGCCGCCTGGGTCAAATGCCATCTATGATCATTGTAGTGTATAGGATCGGACATCAGAGCCATGGTGTCTTGCCGGTTAAGTGCATCATAACAGAATACCTGCCATTTCTTTTGACTGCGCAACACGCTATCCTGGCTCATCACCAGCCTGTCTCTTATATCGTATACCATCCGTACTTCTTCACCCCCCGGCGCCTTTTGAATGATCATGCGATTGCGCTGGTCGTATTCATATCGGAAGCAGAGCTCCCTGGCAATATCTGCCCCTGTCGTACCGGCGAAGCTCCAGCTATTGACCTTCAGCCAATCGACAGCCATGGGTTGTATTACAAAACGAAGATTGTTAAAATCATCATATATATAGTATGTGCACAGCCACCCGCTGTGGCCCGCAGCAGGCGAATCCCACAGCTGCACTTTCTTCAAAATAGCATGTCCTGACTTATCCTTATATTCTATTGCCTGATGGTTTGATTCGTCTAATGTAATCGTCTCATACAACGTTCCGGGTGGGAAATAGGCTGAGGTCACAGGCAGGCTCCCCGGCGCATCGGCAATGCGCCAGATACATACGCTGTCGGCAGCTGTATTGACGAGGTATTGCGTACCAATTCCCTTGCCGGATCCTACCCAGCTGTTGCCGGCCTGATAGGTTGTCAAAGGCCTGTTCAAGGGAGAAGGCTCGTAAGCCACCTGACCATAATAGAATTGATCTGTGGGAAATTGGGATGTATTAAAGGCGCTCTGCTCACCTGTCGGATTTGTCTTGTAATTTCCGTCGGAAGAAGGGGATGTATATGGCAGATATTTAACAATTTCCCTGTTGAACGGATCATATACCTGCATAGTTACCATATCATGCAGCGAGGGACTGGCCTGTTTAACCACTTTCTGCACCGGGCGCCCTAATCCATCAAAATACTGCGTACTCTGTTTTACCTCTGCAAGGTCCGTTAAGCCTGCTGCTGTGGCGGCATCAATTACACCAGGTTTGCTGATCCCCCTCTCCCGGATATAATTCAAATCCGTAGCGACGGTGCCAATGGTCATTTTTGAGACAGCGGTATACGCCGACTCCGGTCCGCAAATCACTTTCACCCTGTAATAAATGGTACTGCTGAGATTGCCGGGATTGTAATATTGACCCATAACGCCTGTAATATCCGACCAGCTGATGCCATCGGTGGAGCTCTGCCATTGATAAACAAAGTTGCCGTTGCACCCGCCGCCTGAAGCCTTTGTTACAGTAAGTACCCCCGGGCCGGTGCCTGCCGTTAGTGTCGTACTGGCAGGGGTAAGGACGCCGGGGATAATAGGAGGATTGACCACTGTTACAGACCCTACGGCAGTCATGTTGTGCACATCGGAGGCGCCGGCAGCCGTCACCGTGACACGATAGAGCAGCGTCCCCCACGTCGTGGTAGGAGGCGTATAAGTTCTGTTGGTAGCGCCCGGGATATTGTTCCATGTACTCCCTCCGTCGGTAGTGGATTGCCAGGAATACGCAAAATTGCCGTCCCATCCCGAGGGAATAGTAGCCACCAGAGGGGTGGCGGCAGTCCCGATCAGGACTGTCTGAGTACTCGGTGTGACAGCCGTTCCTCCCATTGGTGGATATACCTGTACATTAAAGGTGCCGGATCCCTGACAAGCCCCGCTGACGCTGATCGTACCCGACAGGATAGAAGAAAAAGTGACGGGGAACTGGAATTGATTAGAGTTAGTATTCAACGGCGGTCTGCCACATCCGTCTTTACCCAGGGAGCTTCCAATGGTCGTCGACCAGCTCATTCCTGTAGCGCCGCAGTCGACAGAAAAACATGCCTTGTCGCCAGAGTATATATGAGCAGGGCCGTGTATAACCACCTGTCCGTTCACTATCGAAAAAAAGGACAGAAAAAACAAAACCAGATAATATTTAAGATCGTTGAGCATAAGAAAGAGGTTTGTCGGTTATTACTGTCCTGTGTAATGGTAATTGAATGTCTTGATGATATTGCCATCCTTATCCTTTATGAGATTTAGCCGGCCCTGGGTATCGTAAACGTAATACGTGGTCTTTCCCGCAGGATCCGTCTCGCTTGTCATGCCGGCAAGGGGCGAATAGGTATAGGTCGATACCAGCGCTTTTACATTTGCCAGTCCCGTCCTTATCTTATTGAGCTCGGTCCGTATCTGGTCATCTGTGTATGTGCCGGACGCATTGTCCAATATGGTTTGGTTTACCAAACCGCTGACAGTAGCATAATCACTCCCTATTACCCGCGCCACGGGATATTGCCCATTGTATCCCCAGAGATATACTTCTCTGGCATCACCTGTTTTTTGCTGCTCACGAATATTTCCATATATATCATACTGATTGAACTGCAGGCGCGCCTCGGGCGTATTGCTTCCTTTGGATAGCTTTACCTGAGCAGGAGCAAATACATTTCCAAATTGACCGAAGACTGACTGATTGGTAGACAATAAAGTGGATACGCCCCCTACCAACCTAGACTTCTTTTCCTCTACTACCGGGCTGAGAATATTCTTGGTGACCATTGCCAGCGATACTGCATCAGTCATATCCTGGGGATATTTTTTACTGACAACAAGTGTGCTGCCGTCACTTAGAGTAGAGTTGGCCTCCGTCTCATAGTAATTGGCGGGATTATCATGCTTGAATTGCGTTACAACGGTGGTTGTCCCATTATCCATATAGTCATCTACCTGTGTCGACTTCAGATAATAGGCACCGGTCGTGACCTTATAGTCGGATAGATAACAAGTAGGAGGAAGATTGGTAAATCCATAGCTATTGTACAGATCCGTCTTATTTATAAAATTTGATGACGGGTTATTTCCGCCCCCTCCATTGTAAGTGCTTCGCATACTCGCTCTTAAGTTATTCAGCTGTTTGATGATGACGAATTCATAATTACTGGTTTCCTGTCTTACCTTGACATAAATGTTGTTCCCTGAATTCTTATAAACCTCCTTCGTATACAGCAGGCCATTGGCCCAGTCCCTGTAATCCGTCACCTCGGTGGTCAGGTTGTTAGAATTAGTACCCGCATTCGCATTCTCATATTTATAAGTATATACCGTCTTACCCTGGTTAGTGGTATTGTCGCCAACGTATTCAGTGATCACCTTATAACGTACCCGGTTATCCCCCAGGTCGGCATTGGTGGCTTGCGAATAGATCCTGCTACGGAATTGATAATACACCGGGACGGATTGCATGCCTTGCCAATAACATTGGAAGTGTACGTCAAAGCTGGTCTTAACCGAATTATTCTCATTGAATAATGAAAACTCGATAAACCCTGGCTCATATTCATAGGTTTTGGTTCGCGTCGTTCCCAAATTATCAGAAGAAACGATCTGTTTGATCCGTATACCCGCTCCGGGTAATATCACCGGCACACCAGTGCCCGGTGTATAATCCTGGTACTTATTACCTTCATAAATAAACTCCGATGTCCCGCCGGTGGGGTATTGGATTTTTGTAAGGGTAAACCGTCTGGCATAGCTTTCGTTTGGAGTCAGGTCAGTGTTACCTATCTGCATTGTGTGCGTATAAGGGCTTCCCGAGCTCAATTCCGTAACAGATATCGTCCGGTAGGGACATTTCGGCCCTCCTCCCTCGGCTCTGCAGTAACCCCAAAGGTCAATGTCGCAACTATTGTCCGCAAGAGGCTGTCCGTTATTTCCGTTGAGAATTAAATAGGTGAATCCGTACCGGTCAGCAGTAACCCCATCGCTTCCCTTGACCTCCAGAGAGTTCAGCCGGTAGAACTTGGTGCTTCCCGGGAAAAGATCCCTGTTGAGGATAAAGGATTTGCTCAATTGGTTGTTGTTGTCATAGACTACTATACTCTGTATTAAAACCTTGTTGGCATCCCAATTGAATTTTATATAGCCGCTTTTAAAATGAATGACATCTATGTATTTAGTGGAGTAGTTGATAGATACTCCCTGTTCAGAGCATACGCCGTTGCCGGTGATCTGTGGTATCGTACATTCTCCTCCCGACGGGCTCATTTTTACAGGCTGGTCTGTTATGCTTGTCGAAACGATGGGCGTTGTGGTGAAATTCACCGGCACACTGCCATAGTCGATGGTGATATGGTTGGTATTTTCATGATTGGACATGTCTTCCAGAAACCAGGTGGTCGGTGCGTTGTCGTTACCGACGCTGGCGAGCTCTACGTTGGTATGACCGAACTTATATTTAACACCGTTGTCATCCGTGACATCAATCCCCGCAATGGATTTGTAATATTTTGGGTCGGTAGGCGGAGCTATCTGTATGTCGAATTTGTAAGGAACAAATGGATAGGAGTATGCTGTGTAATTACCGTTGCCATCATTGTCTATAGCAAAATTACCGTACTTATCCACGACGGAATAAGTGAATTTGTCGTATTCAACATCCTTATTTTTATTGGTGAGAATATTGTCGAGGTAGGCTATTCCGGCACTGTTATTTTGATCTATAGATAGCCAGCTCAGAAAAGGGGATGGTCTTTGGAAAAGCTCGTCCGCCCGTCCCCTGATCGTACGGGAAATAGTACCCCCTACATCCAGCGTCCATCCCGCACCAATAGGGCTAACATCTGCCACCTTCGGTTTTATCCCGGAAGGATGATATCGTAATATCATGGGCATTTCCAATTCACCCGATCGGATAGTGTACAACGGGATGGAAACGTCAGCCAATCCATTGTTGAAGGTCACGGGAATATCGCCGAATTTCTGAAAATTCATACTTTGAGGCGAAGGGGGAACAACACTGGGCAAGGTCTGCGCATAAGCCACAGAGGAGATCAGCGAAAACAGCATCGATCTGAGGAAATGTTTCATCATAGTCATGATAATGATTGCATTATATTAAAAGCCATACCCTATCCGGAAGATCACCGCCTGCGTCCTCGGCACCTGCCGATAGCTGAGGAAATCCCACAGCAGCTGTACCTTCGTCTTCTTGAACGCCCGGCTTTTCATCGACACTGTCTTGGTCACTCCGACGAGCCCGCTTTTCGTCCAGGTGGTCCAATCTCTCAACTGCTGAAACCTTGCAAATGGCGTCGTATGATTCAGTTCCAGACCGCCAGATGCAAAAAAGCTTCCCTTGATTTTTATATCCACAAACGACCTCAACCCCGCCCCCTGACTGGAAAAGGCAATATGCTGAATGCCATTTCCCCATCCCAGTTTGTAGCTGGCTCCGATACCAATGGTGCTGCGGTCCGTGAGTTTATACCCCACAGAGAGCCCGAAGTCGGATACTGTAGGGAAGTAATAATTATTTCTCGTGGTCTGAAAATTAGTTCCATATTCCAGCCGGCGCCAGAAGCTTTTTGTCTTTTGATTATTCGGTTTGAAATCCGGCATGTCGATGTCCCCGCTGCCGGCACCGAGTTTGTTCAACTTGTCCTTGTAGCCATCCAGTTGTGACTGAGCGGATTGAAGATTGGCTTGGAGGGCAGCTTGTCCACCTGCGCCACCAGCGGCAACTTGCTGGTTGATCAATGCGGCTACCTGGTCACGAGTCTGCAGTCCGGCCAGGGTGGCGGGGTTTTGGTAATTGGCAGGGAGACTGAACAATCCGGCGAGTTGGGATTCTTTTTTCATAAAGTCCTGGAAGGCAGGCAATTTATTCAGCAGGCTTAATGCCTCTTTTGTCAACTTATCGGGATCGTTCAGCATTTCCTTATACGCCCGGATCTGCTGGGAATAATAGTAAACATCCTGGTTAAACCCCTGGTAATCCTTTCCTAATAACCCACTCAAATTCGTATGCTGCTGAACATATTGGGATATCTGTTGCTTCCGTTCGCGGATATATTCCTTGACCTGCTCCGCGTCCTGCATCTTCGCCTGCAGGGATTGCAATTGTCTGAGAGATGCCAGCGCTTTCGGGTTGTCTCCCATAAATTTGAACATACCCTGCAACGAATCCGTATAGGCCTGGTATTCGCCGTTGAGCGCCAGGCTCCCGCTGCTGCCTGTGTCGCTGGTCAGTTTTTGGGAAAGAACAGCATATCGCGCTGCCGAGCCGGCAAACAGCGTCTTTGCCGCGTTGGAATCAACTTTGTATAATTTCCTGCGCAACCGTTCTTCCCGCCGGGCCATTTTTTGTAAATATTTTTCCGTCTGGTGGGTGAACTGTGCATCAAGACTGGCCGTCTTGTGTTGTATCCGGTTGAAGAATTTGGAAGGGAAGTTTGTAATAGCCGTAACCCTGCCAGGTTGATCCTGGGCAAAACAGGAATAAGGCAGGCAATAGAGCAGCAATAGGATTGCGCCCTGGAGTATTCTCATCATAGGTCAGTCTAAAAGTACACGCAGGGGGAGTGACCCTACGTATACATTAAACTAAAGTAAAGAAATTTTCGGCAATTGTCAATTAAGATTTCACCAGCGTGTTGAAATTACCAATATCCGTGTCGATTTCGCACATAAGCGTGCAGCGCACCGAAAAAGTCATTTCTCCGGCGGCACCACCTGCATCAGCGCCGGGATGCTGCACGCGTCATAGGCAGACACAGGCGTCCCGGCCGGCGGCGGGGTTTTGTAATCCTTCCCCATAAGCCCGGTGGCCGAGCTCCGCTTACCATAGGCCGTATTGATATTCTTCCGCAGCCAGGGCAGATAGTCGGGCTTGTTACCGTCCTGTATCAGACGGATGATGTACTGCGCAAGGATCGCATTGTATACGCCCTGCTCCTCCCCTCCCTCAAAAGGGAGAATACCATTTACATCGCTCATCTTATTCTTTGTATAATCCGCCGCCAGCACCGCATCGTTCAGATAGGCCGCATCGCCCGTCTTCTTATACAACATCACCGCGGCCCCGATACAGCTGGCCTGGTTATAGGTATGCGGGGTCCAGTCGGCGGGGTTATTGTCAACTTTATTGTCGGCCACCGCACCGGTGCTGTTATTAAATAAATTAGTCCTCGCCCAGTTGTATACGCCGACAGCCTTCGTGGCATAATCCTCGTCCTTGGTAATATTATACAAGGTCATAGCCCCGATGACAGTGGGATAATTGATACAGGCTGTCTTACCCCGTTGTTTCCAGGCCCATTCCATTCCTCCCGTGGCAGGGTCATAGGAGCCTACCCGCCCTAGCGAAGCATCCCCATTCCATACGAAGTTGAAACCCGCTTTGGCATGGTCCAGGTATTTCTGATCCCCGGTGGTTTCATATGCCCGGGCCAGCGCGATGATCCACCACATCATATCGTCCCAGATAAACCATTTATCCTGGTTCGTCCAGTCATACCCGGCATATTGTTGATAGTTTCCCTGGTAGATATCCTCTATCAATTGCTTGTACTGCGCATCCCCCGTCCGCCGCCAGGCATTCATCGCCATATCAAAATAGATGGCCTGTGTCCAGATGGCGGCGATACCGCTCTTGTCGGACGCCCGGTAATAAAGCTTGGCTCCGGAGTTATACAGGTATTTATTAAAATCATTGTACGCGGAAGTAGCGTTATTCGCAGTAAAAGACACAACAGTGTTGTTACCCGATGTGTCTACCACGGGCGGTGTGCTGCTGTTGCTTTTCCCGCATGAGACAACGGAAACCCCAAGCAAAAAGGTAAGCATCCGGAATTTGACAGAAACAGACTTCATTTTATTGCAATATTATTTTCCTTATCCTGTTATTGCCCATGTCCAGCACATAAAAATCGTTGTTCTTATCCACCGCAATACCCGTTGGCTGGTTGAACCGCGCATCGCTGTTGAACCCGTCGATATATCCCGTATTATCACCCACACCCGCAATGGTCGTCACAGTCCATGTATCGGGCGTCAGCATACGTACGCAGTTACTCTTGTCACCACCGCCCTGGCCGCTGACATAGAGGTTGCCTTTACTATCAAGGGCGGTCCCCCAGGGACGGGCAAAAGTAGCCGCAGTCCCTACTCCATCAGCCATACCGGACACATGGGAAGTGCCCGCGATCGCCACACCATTGTCAAATACATCGGTAGTCGCATTGTAGGTGTATTTCCACACCTGCTGATCGTCATAGTGCGTTGCATATATATTCCCCTGAGGGTCCATGGTAATGGTACAGGGAAGGGAGTGGTTGATGGGTTTGTCCAGACTCCCGTTCTTCAGCCGATAAACACCATCGCCATAAAAATCACTCCAGTAGACAGCTCCTGTATTCTTATTGATGACCACCGAGGTCAGCTCATTATACCCGGCGCCGCTGCCGGACGCATAGGTAGACACCGTCCCGTCGGAGGCTATCTTACGGATGCTGTTCCCATTCCGTTCAGAAACATATATATTGCCGTCCTTGTCTATGGCGGTACCACAAGGGTTATTAAATTGGGCCGATCCGGCAGCGCCGTCCACATGGCCATTGATACCACTGCCCGCGATGGTGGACACGGTCCCATCGGCAGCGATCTTTCGGATCCGTTGATTACCGCCGTCGGCAACATAGACATTCAGCTTATCATCCACACACAACTGCCCCCTGACGCCATTGAAGTTAAAACTGGCGCCTGTGCCGATGCCGTCATTATACCCCCCCGTACCCGATCCGGCCAGCGTGATCACCTTGTAAGAATATGTGTAATTAAAAGAAGAGGCGCTGGCGCCGGACCCCTTGTCGATGGCGACCACGATGGGGCCGACATCCGTCTTTTGCGTAATGACAGCCATGATCTCATCGCCTTTTACCCCCACCACCAGCAAAGGGACCCCATTGATGGATACTTTCACCCGCGAAGTGTCGGTCACAAAATTGCCGCCTTTGATAAGTATTTCCGTACCAAGAGGGCCGGCCGCCGGTGAAAAGCTGGTGACAGTGATGGGTTTTGATGGATCATGGGTAAACCCATCGTTCTTCTTACAGCCAAATGAGGCGAAAAGAACAAAAAATAATAATCCGTTTCTTATATGGACAAACATAATTCAGTCTTTTTAAAAATTAAATGATCTCACCAGCCGGTGTTCTGCACCAACTGTTTGTCATTGTTTACATCATTCGATGGTAGGGGAAAAAAATAATGCTGCTTTTTGAACACCCGGTTCTCAAACACGACAACCTTTGTAAAATCCGGCATGTCGGAATCTATGCTGAGGCCGTACATCGGACCGTTGTCCGTCTGTTCGGCGATCTTCCACCTGCGGACATCGAAGAACCTGTTGTTCTCAAATGCCAGCTCGACCCTGCGCTCTTTCCTCAGGGCAGTACGCATCTCATCCTGTGATGCCGGGGCCGGCAAGCCGGAAGATCCATACGTGGGTATACCTGCTCTCACGCGTATCAAATTCAAATACTTTAGTATATCCGCGTTCCCGGGATCCGACTCGTTGAGACATTCCGCATAGTTCAAATAGACTTCCGCCAGACGCAGCAAGGTCAAGGTCCTGTTATTAAAATCCCATTTGCCAAAACCCATGGCCTTACGGACGACATACCCTGTCCTGGAATAATCGTTGGACGTTTGTGAGTGACCGGAATTGCCATGATAGGTAAAGTCCGTATAGATCTTCCCATTCTGTGTATTTAACCAGAGACTATTGTGGTAAGTGATATTTACATAAAAGCGAGGCTCTCTGCCCACCCAGGGATTATAGATAGACCTCGCCTGGTCGTCCAGCGGAGCCTGGAAAGTAGAGTATCCCGAGCTCTGATAGCCGGACAGCGGGTCATCGATGCTCCTGCCATTGGCCATAAAGAAGGCATCCACCATATTCTGCGTGGCGTCGATGGCTGTACCGCCTCTGGAATCGTTGCCCCCGGGTGCGTCCTTATGAAAAGGCGTCAATGCATACTGCCAGGGGCCGATGGAATTGCCCACCCGGACAAAAATGGCTTCCTTGTTCCAGTCCTTTATAATGGCGTTCTTACAGGACATATAGGGGTCGATGGCTCCGTTGCTCATGTCTATATTGAGATCGTACACGGAAGGCACGAACTGAGCAATAAAATCACGATAAGCGCCTGCGGCTGTTGCCCATTTGCCCGCATCATAGGTCTGGCTGATCAGTTGCTGTCCATCCTTATTTTTCATGGGAGCATAGTCGGTGTTGCCATTGAATAAGGGACTTGCCGCATACATCAGGGCCTGTGCGCGTATGGCGAGTGCGACGCCTTTTGTGATACGGCCTCCGTCCTGGTCCAGACTGGCGTACTGCACCGGCAGGTCCTGGGCGGCCTTTTGCAGCTCGCTCACCACATAGGTGGTACAGGTATCATAGGGACTCCGGGGCACCTGCAGGTTGGCATCCACAGGCACGGGCTCCTCACCCATCAATACCACGGGACCATAGATGCGCATGAGGTAGAAATAAAAGATCGCCCTCAACGCCCTGGCTTCCGCCTTGTGTTGCCTGATCTGGTCGGCCGATATGCCCTCAATTTTATCCGCCCTTTGCAAAAAAACGCTCGCCGCCCTGATGCCCTGGTAATAATGCGACCAGTAATCGTTCACCAGCCAGGTACTGGCGTCCCAGCTGCCGTTGTTCAGGTTATTGGAGATCCTGTCCTGCCAGGTGAGCTCCGCCTCATCCGAAGCGCAGGTCCATACCCCCGCATTGGCATCCCCTCCAGCATCACGCTGACCGTATTCATCGGGCACGCGCAGATATACGTTCGCCAGGAACTGGTTGGCCGTCGGCCAGGTTTGGAAAGTTTTGTCGAGAGTCAGATTTTCATCCGGCACCTGGCTCAGATATTTTTTACAAGAGGAAAAAAACAAGAGACATATGGCCGGCAATGTATAGAGTATCTTCTTCATTTTTTATTTGCCTTTTAGATTAGAACTTGAGGTTGACGCCCATGGTGATCGTTCTTACATTGGGATATGCGGTCCCATTCTTGGCGTTGCCGTCGTCGTTATTCAATTCAGGGTCCCATAGTTTAAACTTGCTAAACGTCAGCAGATTTAAGCCCTGACAGTAAACCGCCGCATTCTTTACGCCCCATCTGCTCAGGAAGGTAGTGGGAAGGTTGTAAGATAATTGGGCCGTCTTAAGCCGCATAAAACTGATGTCCTTTACCCACCAGGAGCTGGTCTGGTAATTATTAAAGTTATTGGCATTCCCATAAGCCAGACGGGGATAGAATGCGCGCTGGTTGGGATGCTCGGGGGTCCATCTGTCGGCGGCAATGGCAAAAACATTACTCTGCTCTGCCGTAAAAGGATAAATGCCGTCGCCTTTGATATACCTGTCCGCACCCGTTACTCCCTGGAAGAAGACGGTGAGGTTAAATCCGCTGTAGCCGACGTTAAAGCCAAATCCGTATACGGTGGAAGGTACGTCGCCGCGACCGATATACGCCACGTCATGATAGTCGATCTTACCATCCCCGTTGAGGTCCTTGTAGCGGATATCCCCGGGCATGATATTGGACTTGTCACCCCCTGGCACCGGATGGTCATTGATATCCTTCTGGTCCACAAACAACCCATCCGCGATATAACCATATTCACCCAGGATATTATGCCCACGATGGTTCATCCACGGATAGTCCTGGGGAGGGAGATCATCCTGCAACAGTTTGTCCTTATTATAAGTAAAGCTGCCTCTTACGCCAAAGGTCACCCTTCCAAACCGTGTATTATATTCCAGGGTGGCATCGATGCCCTTGTTGTCCACCACCCCAAGGTTGCCGTACTGCTGTTCCGTCAAACCCATAAAGCTCACATTCGACGCTCGTGCCAGGAAAATGCCCTTACGGTGCTCTTTGAACACGTCGACGATCAGCGACAGCTGATTACCAAGCGTCTTGATCTCCATACCAAGGTCCTGCTTATGCGAAGTTGCCCAGCTGACATTGGAGCCATACCTGCTGATGGCAATGCCCCCTACGCCATTAAAATTGCCAAATGAATATCCGCCCGCGGTCCCGTTCATTTTGTCCAGGTAGAGGAATCGGAGATTGGGGTCGTTTACGCTCCCCTGCCCCACCACGCCGTCGGAGTATCTGAACTTGAGAAAGCTGATGGATCTCTTTAGACCGCCAAAGAATTTTTCATTCGAGACGACCCAGCCGACGCCCCCCGCGGGGAACAGACCATACCGCTTAGAAGGACTAAAAAGCTCAGAGCCATTGTAACCCAGGTTACCTTCAAAGAAGTAACGGTCGTCATAGGAGTACATTACCCTGCCGGCCAGCCCAATATAGCGCTCAGGGATGCTGGTGAGATAGTCTCCAAAAGGGTTCTGTTTGCTGCTGGCATAAAAAAGAGCCAGCCCCGTGACATGGTGTCTGTCAAACCCCCTGTCATAGTTGACGGCGCCTTCAGTATAAAAGAGACGCTTACCGTTGTTATCACTGCTATATCCCAGGTAAGGAGAGGGAGAAATATAGGTCTTTGTCAAATTCAATGTACCGTCGGGGTTATGGGGGGAGTTCATATTGACAAACCAGGTATCCTCTCTCTTCCCTCTGTTGGTATTTGCCTCGTTATGCGTATCAAACGCCGCCATGGCTGTGACGCTCAGCCCCGGAGTGACCTCCGACAGGCTTTGGGTAAGCCGTACGTTCGCATTGATCTCATTGGTATTATTGCCACGGTAACCCCGGGTGACCAGGTCAGCATAAGGGTTTCTGAATCCGCCGTTGGGAGAGATGCCGGGTACAAGCCCGCCGGGATACATGACGGGATAGATGACAGGGGCGGCATCCATGGCGCTCTGGAAGATGGCTTGTGTGCTCAGCGCAGGACCATTAAGATTGGAAAAATAGCCTTTCAGGTTGACGTCCAGCTTTGTGGTCCTGGTCAGGTTCAGGTTCAGATTGGTCGTAAAGTTATATCGCCTGTACTTCAGCGATGAATTGTACTTCTGAAGATCGTCCGTTTTGAGAAAACTGCTCTCTTCATAATAGGACAGCGATACATAATACTGGGCATTCTGCACGCCGCCGCTGGCATTGATATTCGCCCTCCGCATATGCCCCGTCTTGTTCAGCACCGCATCCAGCCAGTCTACGTTGGGATAGACCATCGGGTCAAGCCCGGAAGCCGTCTTATCTATATAATCCTGTGAATACATGGGCGCCTGGTTACGGGTGGTCAGGGCTTCATTCGCCAGGTGCATATAGCTGATGCCGTCCATCATCTTTGGTATCCTGGTAAATGTGTTCACCCCTTCGTTGTAATCGAGGAACACCTGCGGCTTACCAACTTTTCCACTCTTTGTCTTTACCAGTATCACACCATTGGCGCCCCGTACGCCATATACTGCCGTACCCGAAGCATCTTTTAAAATTGTAAAGGATTCCACGTCCTCGGGGTCGATATTATTAAAGTCGCGCTCGACGCCGTCCACCAGTATCAGCGGGTTGGTGCTATTGCCGGCTCCAAAGGTCGATATCCCCCTGATCCATACGTCGGCGGACGACTTACCCGGCTCGCCGCTGCGTTGCACCCCGATCACGCCGGAGATGCGGCCCGCCAGCATGGCCGACAGATTAGCCGTGGGCTGCTTTAGCTCTTCGACATTCAACGTAGACTGAGCGCCGATAAGACTGATCTTACGTTGCTTTCCAAAAGCCACCACCGCGACCTCCTCCAGATCCTTGCTCTGACCCGGCGACAGACGAACATTGATGGATGTTTGATTACCCACTGCTATCTGCTGGGTAGCAAAGCCGATATAGCTGAATACCAACACCGTGGTGTCGTGATCCACGAGGATCTTATATCGCCCGTTGCCATCCGTGGACGTCATGGTAGTGGACCCGTTGACCCCCACGGTAACGCCGCTCATCGGCTTGTTGTTGTCGTCGATGACCACGCCCGTGATCACCGTATCTTTCTTCACCGCGCTGCCGGCCGGCGAAGGGCCATTGCGGACCGCTTTCCGGCTGATGACAATGACCTTGTTTACTTCTTCATAGGCCAGGGATTTATCCTGTAATAATTTTTGCAGCACACTTTCCAGCGGCTCTTTTGTAAAAGAAAAATTGCCGACATGATAGGAGTTGAGTAGCTGCTTGTCATAAGCAAAAGAAACTTTGGTAACTTTCCGGATTTCCCGGATGGCGGACTCGAGTGTGCCGCTCTTGATGGTCACTGTAACTGTCACTCCATTCAGGATCTGGCTCTCACCCGCATGCGCAGACGAAAATACCAGCGCCATCAATAGAAGGTACAACATGGCAAGCTTTGCTTTCATACTTTTAACGCTTTAGTTTGGTTGTTCAGGTGAACCACTATATCGATTTAGCAAATGGCAACACCTCTCTGAATGATTGCTTTTTATTTGTACAAATAGATCGTTTTGTTCTTTTCCCTGATCTTCAGGTGGTGAATAGCCGCCAGCACCTGTACAGCGGCCGTGGGCGACATGGAGGCAAGCAGTTCCGTAGTATATCTTGTATCTTTTATCGCATCGTCATCTGTTACGATGTCCGTCCCGAAATTCTTTTTCATGATGGCGGCCATTTCATAAAAAGAAAGGTCGTTCAGCATCAATCTTCCCTGTTGCCAGGCTGTCATGGATTCGTCCAGGGGTATTTTTTTCCATTGGCTGCTGGTCCTGTTGAACACCAGCTCCTCTTCCTTTTCGAGCACGTCCAAAGTGGCCGTATCCCTCGCTACGCTGATCTTTCCGCTGACGACACCGATACTTATATTATTCAGGGCAGCATAGGCGGATATAGAAAAGGAAGTCCCGAGCACCGTGGTGGTCAGGCCATCGCTGGCAATAATAAAGGGTCTTTGCGCATCGGTCTTTACATCAAAAAAGACCTGCCCATCCTGAAGGGTGATCTTCCTGTCGGTGGAAAAATCGTCTTGTACCTTGATCGTAGTTGCGGCATCCAGGGTCAGCCGGCTGCCGTCCTGGAGGGTGATGATCTTCTTTTCACCGACACCCGTTCTAAAAGTGGTGAACGCGATGAGATGGTTATCGCTTTTTTTATGTAGGAGGAGGAATGTCACTGCCGCGGCGGCAATGACAAGGACCATGGCAGCTACCTTGGCATACGCCGGCAGCCTCCATATACGCCCGGAACGCTCATCTATCACAGGCCGGACCTTCTCCCATATTTCCTGTTTTGCAGCGGCCGTCTCTTCCTCTGATATTGTTACAAGCGCTTCACTGTCAAATGACCTGTACCAGTTATCGACAGCGTTTATATCTTTTTCACCGGCATTGCCAAGTAGATACCGCTTGAGTATTTGCTTTATATTTTTTTCTTCCACCAGGAGCCTTTTACCTTCTATCTTCAAAAATGCGTTTTAGTACTAGCCTGTGCCGCATTTTTTTTCCCCACCCCTGGAGGACATTGCTAAAACACTGTTTTTTTAGTTGGGAGAGTAATACAGAAGAAGAATGAGGATAAATACCCAATCCCCATTGTCCCTGGACGAGATGGACGCCCGTAGTCTTTTCAGGGCTTCGGTGAGTTGGTTCTTCACCGTTTGTTCGGAGAGCCCCAGCCGGCTTGCGATGTCGGCGATGGAGAGGTCGTCTTCCCGGCTCATCCGGAATACCTGTTGCATCCTGACAGGCAGACGGCGGATCTCGCTTTCGATGAGCTCGCTCAACTCTCT
Organism: Chitinophagaceae bacterium; assembly: GCA_017307755.1. Lineage (GTDB taxonomy): Bacteria > Bacteroidota > Bacteroidia > Chitinophagales > Chitinophagaceae > Puia. Next base: position 125,236 of record JAFKGQ010000008.1, read on the forward strand.
TACTTCCAAAGAGTTCGCGGTGACCTCGTCCGTCAGTGCGTCAAAGAGATGGCTGTTTCTGATCTCGGCGGCCGTATATGCATAATGAGTGATCACACGGTATTTTACGGCTGTAAAAAGGTACCGGCCGATCTCCCCGTCGGCAGAGGTGGATATATCATTTCTTCTGCGCCATAAGGTGGTCATTACTTCCTGTACCAGGTCCTTTGCCTCATCCTTATCCACGCGCCGGCAGGCCTTGAGATAGAGTGGCTCCCAGTACTTGTCGTACAATGCTTTGAATGCCCCTGCATCACCATGCTTCATGGCATGTAATAGCTCAGCATCGCTTGACTGTTGTTGCATGTTCAAAGGAGGACCTGCATCGCAGAATTTGGGGCCTAAGGTAATAAAATATTTATAACGCCCATTTAATGTCCGTCCCTTCGCCTCAGCAGCAGACAGCCCTGGATGCTTTCTATCCGGATCGTACTGTCCTTTTTTGTCCCCCTGAACTCCTTCAATACAAGCTTTCCCGTCCAACGGGGGCCATCGATGGGCAAGGTCATGGCTTCCTTCGATAGTTCCAGATCATAGACCAGGCTGTCCGGCAGATGATGCAGGATGGGTTCCATGCCGGCAATAAACACGGTGTCCTTTACCCGGTCCGACCCGGGCGAGATAAAATGCAATCGGTTCACAGAATCCAGGAACACAATCAGACTGTCGTTGTCCAGCTTGTAGTTTTCACTGCTGGAAGTGTCGGTGTCGTTTGATGTCAGATCGAAACCGGGTATTATATAAGGGAGCCCCCCCGAGGGAATCACAAGATCGCCGGCTCCGATGGTGCAGTTGAACCGGGTGATCTTCTCCTCGCTGTCATACTGGCCGGCATAGACCACCTTCATCAGCCGCATGATACTTTCTGTCCGCCCGTACGTGTTATATCTTCCCAGCAACGAATCTCTTCGCATCATGGAATCCAGGTTTTGATAAAACAAGGGTTGCATCGACTGGTAGCCATGCATGTCCACGAGATATTCCGTGATGGAACTGATCTCTTTGCGGTCTTTGAACTGGACTTTTACATCAGCGCCCCTCACCCGTCCTTCTGCAAAAAGTCCATACTTTTTCAGCAACCCTTTCAGCCTTGTCTTCTGGCTGTACCCGGATACGCTAAAGGCGCCCCAGGGGCCAAAGGATGAAAGAAAGGCGATAAGACAGAGGGATAACGGTATGAGCCGGATGTCCTTTATCTTACTGCGGAGGAAATACACGGCCATACACAGAAGCCAGACTGCCAGCAGCAGGACAAAATAGCGTGACTCCGTAATACCGTATTCAGCCACCCTTTTCCAGATGGCGAACCCTAACAGGACTAGTAAGGGGAAGAGAGCAAAATAAAAGAATCTGGAATAGCCGTTGATCCACCTGTTCCCTTCGTCATTGCGTAGTGGATAGATCAGCAGCAGGGCCAGGATACCCGCCGCCGAAAATCCCAGTACCAGGTAGGCTACCCATCCCGAAGGCCAGTTGGCCGTCACCACGATCTTTAAAAGATACACGTACAGTATAGCCATATACACCATCAGGATGGGCAGCAGCACATACTGGGTAAATATCTTTAACCCCCTGGGATAGTCCCGGATAACATCGATGTCGCCGTATTCCCCGGGGAAGCCGGCCAGAAAGAACCATGTATTAAATATACCTATCAGCACCAGCCAGGTATCCATGTAGCATTTATAGCTGACATCGACGTTAAAAAGATGATCGATGGCCAGCAACGCAAGACTCACCCCGAGATACAATACCCCTGTATACAGCAGGCTGGTGAGTATCCGCAGAAAAAGCCTTTTGTTATATTGCCAGAAGCTATTGATATGCCCCTTTCCCGTAAAGCCCACCACTGCGATGAGCCAGTGCAGTCCCAACGCAAATAATACCCACCGTATCACCATCCGCTGGTCTATCTCCTCTTTCGGCATCATGAAATAATACAACACCGTCAACAGCAGCACGAACGCCTGAAGACCCAGGGTCTTTCTGCGTACCCAACCCTGCTGTTCCGTCCATGCCGTCACGGCAATAGACAAGAGCATGCCCAGATAGCTGCTGATAACACCGCTGAAACATCGCACAAAGATCGCATCATCCTCGTGCACATTCTTGTGTACCATTACAATGCATAAAGCCGTACCTGCCGACGCCAGCAAAATAGCCAGGGGAAATCGGCTAAAAGTACGACCCGCACTGCTAAAAAGGGAACTTAAGGAAGGGAATTTCATAGGGGATTAACGAAAAGGGGGCGGAAAATCATATCTCCGTCCCCCTTTATATGTCTTATTTCGCATCCTACGCCGGCACACGCTCGATCTTATGTATCGCCTTGATCGTCTTGATCACCGAGTCAGGCGTCACCGAGATACTGTCAATGCCTTCTTCCACCAGGAACTGCGCAAAATCCGGAAAGTCGGAAGGCCCCTGTCCACAGATGCCGACCTTTACACCGCACTCTTTTGCCGTCCGTATCAGCATACGCAACAATGATTTTACCGCCTCGTTACGCTCGTCATAGATATGCGCCACCAGGGAGCTGTCACGATCAAGCCCCAGTGTCAGTTGAGTGAGGTCATTGCTCCCGATGGAAAATCCATCGATATGCTCCGCAAATTGCCGCGCAAGAATGATATTGGAAGGCAGCTCCGCCATAAGGAAAATTTCCAGGGGTTTGATGGCCGGATGTCCGTTGGCCGTTGCCTGACCGCTACTGCCCTGCACCAATCCATACTCCCGCATCACCCCCTTTACCTTATGCAGCTCATCCACCGTCCGGCAGAAAGGGATCATCACCACCACATTGTCCAGTCCCATCTCCTCGCGCACCCGGCGAATGGCCTTGCATTCCATCCCAAACGCCGCCTTGTACTCCGGTGAATAATAACGCGAAGCCCCTCTCCAGCCGATCATCGGGTTCTCCTCATGCGGTTCAAAATATTTTCCCCCCAGCAGATTGAAATACTCATTGCTTTTAAAGTCGGAAAATCTGACGATGACCTTCTCGGGATAAAAGGCTGCCGCGATACGGGCGACGCCATAAGACAGTTTGCGGATAAAATAATCCTCCTCATCTTTAAAACCCTGGATCTTCTTACGGATGGCTTCCGACAGCTCCGCATCCTTTAATGCCCCGTGGGTCAGCAATGCCATGGGGTGGATGCCGATATAATTATTGATGATAAACTCTTCTCTCGCCAGCCCTACGCCGCTGTGGGGAAGATGCGAATAATGAAAGGCCATGGCCGGCGTTCCGACATTCAACATCAGCGGTGTCCGGACCTCGGGCAGGCTGTCCAGGTCTGTCTCTATCTTCTGGAAATCCAACGTACCCTCATACACCATCCCTTCATCACCTTCCGCACAGGAGGCCGTCACCAGCTGTCCGTCGGACAAAAGCTCCGTAGCATTGCCGCAGCCCACGATGGCCGGTACGCCCATCTCACGGGCAACAATAGCCGCATGGCAGGTCCTGCCGCCTTTATTGGTAATGATGGCGGCCGCTTTTTTCATGATAGGCTCCCAATCCGGATCCGTCATATCCGTCACCAATACATCCCCCGCGGCAAACTCATGTCCGTCCGTCACCCGCTTGTCCAGCGAATGCATGATATTCACCTTTCCCGAAGCAATCTTATCCCCTACGGCAATACCCTTTAAAAGGGGTTTGGATGACCGTCCCTCTTCCGAAAGTTTATACTCGGTCAGCGTGTTATGCTGCTTGCGGGAATGGATCGTCTCCGGCCTGGCCTGTACAATGAATAGCCCTCCGGAAAGCCCGTCCACGGCCCACTCTACATCCATGGGACACCAGCGCTGCTTTAGCCGGGAATAATATTCCTCTATTAGACAGACCCAGCGCGCCAGTTTCAGGATCATTTCTTCGTCCAGACAAAAGCGCTGCTGAAGACTCCGCTCCACCGGTATCACCTTCACCCGCTCGTCCGGGTCGTCACCGTACACCATCAGCTTGTCTTTCGAGCCCAGCTTTTTTTCAATGATCGAAGCAAACCCATTTTTTAGCGCAGGTTTAAAGACGATGAATTCATCAGGCGAGATGGCGCCTTGTACGATCATCTCTCCCAAACCATAAGAACCATTGATCACCACGGCATCCCGGAATCCGGACTCCGTGTCCAGCGAAAAAGCCACGCCTGACACACCCAGATCGCTGCGGACCATCTTTTGTACGCAGACAGAAAGACCTACTTCAAAATGGTCGAAGTGAAAATTCTCCCGGTAACTGATGGCCCTGTCCGTAAAAAGCGAGGCAAAACAATTGCGGACCGAATCCATCAGAGCGGCAGGTCCGCGTACATTCAGATAAGTCTCCTGCTGCCCGGCAAAACTGGCATCCGGCAGGTCCTCCGCGGTGGCGGAGGAGCGTACGGCCACATCCGTATCCGTCTGATCGTACTGTCCCGACAACTGATGATACGCTTCGATAATGGCAGCGCTCAGGGCAGGTGGAAATTTACTGTTACGTATCAGCTGGCGTACCTGCAGACCCGCTCTGCGTAATGACTCCACCTGGTCGAAATCGATGGCCTGCACCAGCCGCCGGATCTCACTTTCCAGACCGCTGGACTCGATAAACGCACGATAAGCATGGACGGTGATAACAAATCCGTCAGGGATCTGTATCCCCAGGTCATCGAGGTTGTTGATCATCTCCCCGAGGGAGGCATTCTTTCCGCCGGCAATCCCAATATCGGATAGGCCGACCTGCCGCAAAGGCAGAATGTAGATGTGTTGGGTCATATCGCAAGAAGCATTGATGACGAAGGAAATAATAGAGTGATTTCTCAGGAAGGCAGGAGTTAAAGCAATCACCGCTTACATATCTGCAATAAAGCCGGCAATGTGAGCTGCCAGCGACTGAACGAGCAAACAATAACAAACTCGTTTGTCCGAAAAGATCTTTGCAGGATAGTCGGGTCGCATAGCATAACAAAGATAGTGTGAACAAGCAATATATTACAAGTTTTTTACCTATGTAAAAGGTACACAATAAAACGTTTTAGCAGATTTAGCAATCGATTGCGCTTTTTGAATGACCCACTTCCCTATCTTTGATGCCCATATGAAAAGACTCGTTTACCTACTCCTTTTTACCGTCACCCTCCCCGCCCTTTCCTTTACACATCGCCCGCTGGTCTGGGTTGCCATCGGAGATTCTATCACCTATCTCAACGATCATCCAAATGAGACGGGCGACAGGGTCACGAAAGGTTATATGTCACGGGTCACCGAAAAGCTGTCATATCTGCAATATGTCAACCAGGGGCACAATGGCTGGACCTCCCGGGGGATCGCCCGGTCTATTGATACATTAGGTATCCCTAAAGCGGACGTTTACAGCATATTCCTCGGTACCAACGACTGGTGGCGCGGGGATCATGTCGGCAGATGGGAAGATTACGCGTCTGCTACGGGAGACACCACCGTGTACGGCGCTTTCCGTATCATCATAGATAAGATCCGTTCGTTAAACCCCGATGCGGCGATCGTGCTCGTGACTCCCCTGCAACGGGGCGACTTTGTGTATATCAACAATGCGAAGAATAATGCTTACGGGTCCTATAGGGACAAGGCGGGTCAGACGTTGGAACAGGTGGTAAATGCCATCCGCGATATTGGGGAACATGAACATTACAAGGTCGTCGATCTTTATCATGACAGACGCCTGTCTGTGTCGAATATGGTACATTACAAACGGCTGAAGGATCCGGCTTCCGGTGAATATCGGAACTATTCCTATCCGGAGTATGTCGATGTGCCATTTACGCCGGGCATCGACGAGTATCCCTATCCGCCCGATGCAGGCAACATGACCTATGATGGGTTGCACCCTTCGGATAAGGGAAATGCATACATCGCAAAAAAGCTCGTAAAAGTTCTGAAGAAATTGTAGTATGCGCGAATTGTCTTATATTAGGATATATGTCCCCTCACCACCAGCAAGATACTGCGACGGCCCCTCCAGGCCATCGCTCAGTGGCGGATAGCCTCTCCAAAGGAGCAAGCATTTCCCTACGCGCCATGCCCGCGATACAGGGAAGGGGGATAACAATGACTTCCGGCGCAGTTATACAGCGTGCTAAGATCATCGTGGGCAGCCAGACATATACTGTCGATGACGAGACATCCGCCCGCAATTTTAATGGGATGTTCCAACATGATACAGATGCACTGACAAGGATGGCAGCTGCATTGACGGCAGAGGGAAGAAATGATCTTGCTGCCATCGTACGCCCGCCTGCCTATGCACCTATAGGTTCCGGCTCCTTTTTCAGTTCAGCCCCTTTCTTTAGCTCCGGGTCCCCCCTTATCTCCCGCCCCTCTTCTGGAATGGGGTACCAGGGTGGATATAGCCTTTGGGGAGGGTCCGGATCTCCGCTAGGCCCAAGTATCTGGGCCCCGACATCACAGGAGCAACAAACGTGGGGAGCCCGCCAGACACCGGTCCCTCAGGAAAGACCCGTGGCCTACAGACCGCCAGTGATACCTGTAACGACAGTAAGAGAACAGCCTCCGGATATTTTATCCCCTGCATACCGGGATGTGTTTGAAAGCCTGAGAAAAATGGCTTTTCTTGGAACCACGGCTGAAAAAGATTTTGCGGGATTGGAGCCAGAGGGACTTTTTATCCTGGGAAAGATGTTGGAGGCACTCCATAAAGAGGATTACAGGTCATTCGAGACGATGGAGAACGATACAGCCCTGGCCCCGGTGACGGGCATCAGAGATTTGATGAGGGCCCATAAGATCACCATGAAACAGATGGCGGGGGAACTGGCTGCCAAAGTCACCACGGGGATGACAGATGTAAACAAGGGTGGAGACGACAAAGCAGGGGTTCATTATGCAGAGAACTATAGGGTTGCATACCCCGATAAATGGAAGGAAACTTACCGGGGCGGATATACTGCAACCCCTCTTTTAATATTGAAAGCGCCGATGGATTGGTTGGTTGCAGACGGAACAAGCGCTTCCGAGGCGCTGGACGCCTGGTTCAAAGGGTTGACCATCGCAGAATGTTACACCACCGTCCTGGCCCTGCAATACAAGGCCATCAGGGACCAGGTGGGAAAAGACAGGTTCGACGCTTTCTTTGGTCGGAATGGTCTGCACATAGCTGATGAAGGCCGCATGCGCATCAATATAACAGCGGCCTCCAATCCGCTGCAAAAATTCTATACAAATATTAAGGAAGATGCCAACGAGGGAGATAAGACAGCACGGCCCAGCCTGCAGGCGGGGGATTGGGTTTATTTCTACAACCACCCGAAATACTTGCTGAAACATCCGGGAGGTTCCATCCAGGGTGAGAACGCGGTTTATATGGGGAATGGCAGATTTCAGGGGTTTGGCATGTCGGATAAGACGGAGGATGAGATCCTGGACTGGATGGTAAATGTGTATAATGCTCCAAGAGGTCATTCAGATTACAGGATAATATTGCTGTTCTATACAGATAAAGAGAGCGTGTCTTTGCTCTTCCGGGATTTTCTTACCCCGGAGGAATTGGCAAAACTTGATGATGTCCGGATCAAAAGATTGTATAATGATGTCATCAAATCTGTAGATCCCCTTTATATCGAAAATGGGTCATCCTTCCCCAACAAGATCAATAAAAATAACATTCTCACCGCCGACGCATATGCCATCGGCGGGACGACCCGCAAGGGAGGTCTTACCTCCACCCGGAAATCAATAAAGGTATCTGCTGTACAAAGTATAATTTCCAGATCTTGATCACACTGGTCTTTGCTCATATTCACCGTGATCGTCCCCCCGGCGCCCGGATATTCTGCGACGCAGAATTGAAGAACCCCTCTACGGCTGTAAAATGGATATTACTGCCCCGGCTCCTCCTGTCTTCATTCCTGGAACCGCCTACGATCAACGGGATCCGGGTATACCAATGGGCCGGCGAAGGGAAAGTCGTATGCGGCGAGTTTGACGGAGAGGCCAATGTACAGGCATTTTGTTTGCCGCCCCACGCCGGACTGGTCATTTCAGGGTTCCCTTTTTCATTATTCATGCCATTCAATGAGGATGAGATCTGTGACGTTCCATATGCCGTTGCGGATGACCTTTTGATAAATGGCCAGACCGCTGAGAGCTGGTTTGGCTCGTCCCCTCTATGTGATACGAAGGCGACAGTTTCCGCCGTGCATACAGAAGCTATTTTTTCCCGTTATACACCGGAGAGGGATGAAATTCCTGTAGAGACTATCGGAGCAAGACTATACACGACAATGCTGCGGCTGAGGAAATAATCTATGCAAATCCAACATTTATGCACCCACCGGCAACCTCACCGTCAACACACACCCATCCCCCGGCTTGGACTGTATCTCCACCTTCCCTTTAAAAAGCTCCGTCCGGCTGATGATGTTAGTGATCCCCACCCCTTTCCGGTGACGGGAAATATCAAACCCCATTCCATTGTCCACGACAGTCAGCACAATATCCGGCCCTTCGATGGAGAGACGGATCAACACCTCCGTAGCCTTCGCGTGTTTCATGATATTGTTCAGCTGCTCCTGTATGATACGGAACAAGGTTAGCTTTCTTTGCTCGTCCACTTCCGCCTCGACGATATTGTGAATATCCAGCTGAATATGGATCCCCTTGGCCACCTTCATATCATCCGTAATATCCTCAATGGATTCCAGCAGTCCGATCTCCCGTAACCCCGGAGTGATCAGCGACTTGGATATTTTCCTTATCTCATTGATAGCGCGGCTGATCAGCACCGTACTTCGCTCCAGCAATTCCTGCCGCATCTCCTCATCCGTCATGGCCGTATTGACATAGAGATTACTGGCCCCAAGGATCTGGTTGACATTATCATGCAGTTCCTTGCCGATCTCCGTCCTTTCCTTCTCCTGTGCAAGGATCACAGCCTCCGTGATCTGTCGCTGACGCAGTATCCGTTGCTCATTCAGCTCATTTTCCAATACGATCCTCTCGGTAACATCACTGGCGAGCGCCAGGATGGCCGGCCTCCCCATATAATTGATATTGTGCCAGGCTACTTCCACAAAAATGATATCCCCATTCTTGCGTACGTGCTGTAGCAGCCCCTTTTGCTGTACCGTCCCATCTCCCCGTATATCCTCCACTTCCTTACGCAATGCCGCAGGGTCCCCGCGCAGCCGGAGGTCTGCCACCGACATCTTTAAAAATTCCGCATTGGTGTATCCATAGTGCCGGATCGCTGCCCCATTGGCTTCCAGGAAGAGAAGCGTGTTCATATCAAAGACCCACATAGGCATGGGGTTATTATTGAACAGCTCGCGATAGCGCGCCTCGCTTTCCTGCAGGTTCTCCAGGTTACGTTTACGTTCAAGACTGTAACGGATGGCCCTGGAAAGCAGCTTCTCATCAAAATCTCCTTTTATAAGGTAATCCTGCGCACCCATCGCCAATGCCTGTAGTGCGATGCTTGTGTCGGAAAGCCCTGTCAGCAGGATGACGGGCAGCCGCCGTGCCGGAAGACCAAGCCCCGTATACGACTCCAGTCCAAAGCTATCCGGCAGGGAAAGATCCAGGAATACCAGGTCGATCTGCTCCCCCTCCAATATCTGTTTGGCATCGGAAAGACGGCCGGCCTCAAAGATCTCTCTTATCGACAGGTCTGTGGCCCGCAGGAACTCCTTTAACAGAAAGATATCCCCCGGGTTATCCTCTACTGCCAGGATGTTGAGTGATGCGTTGATCCCCGACATTTACGCCGTTTTTGGAAGTTTTACAATACTGATCCAGAAATCCTCGATGGTGCGTACCACATCCATAAAACGCTCCAGGTCCACCGGTTTTGTTATATAACAATTGGCATAATTATCATAAGAGGTGAGGATATCCTTCTCCGAAGAAGAGGTGGTAAGCATGATCACGGGGATCCGTTTCAGATCCGGGTCGCTCTTGATGATGCTGAGCACTTCGGTGCCATCCATCCGGGGGAGGTTAATATCCAGGAGGATCAGGTCCGGCGACTCCTGCTCCATAAATGGGGGTTCTTTCTTGAGAAAACGCAGGGCCTGCACCCCGTCGTACGCGACAGATATGCGATTGACAATTTTTGCTTCCGCCAACGCCTCTTTGGTGAGAAGGACATCGCCTTCGTTGTCGTCCACCAGGAGAATATGGATCTCTTGCATGAGGTAAGATTTATGGTTGTTTTATAATCGTAAAAAAGAATGAGCTACCTTTTCCCGGCTCCGACTCCACCCAGATCTTGCCTCCGTGCCTCTCCACGATCTTCTTACAGATGGCCAGCCCGATACCTGTACCTGAATAATCGCTCTTGTTGTGCAATCGCTGGAAAATGATAAATATCTTCTCGAAGAACATAGGGTCGATGCCGATGCCGTTGTCCTGTACACAATAAAGCCATCCCCCTGCTACCGTCTTTCCCCGTACCCGGATGACGGGTGGTTCCTCGCTGTGATATTTGAGCGCATTGCCTATCAGGTTCTGCATCAGCTGTACCAGCTGCACCCTGTCCCCAAATGCGTTTGGCAGAGACGCTATATCCACCTGAGCGCGGGCGGCAATGATCTTATCCCGGAAGATATCCCCCACTTCTTTCATCACCCCATTCATATCTACGGATGCAAAGGAGGTCTTCCCGGACCCGGCCCGTGAGTATTCCAGCAGGTCGAGGATCAGCGTCTTCATCCGCTCTGCCCCGTCTACGGCATAATGGATATATTGTGTGGCCTTATCGTCCAGCTGACCATGGTACTTTTTCTGCAGCAACTGCAGGAAGCTGCTCACCATGCGCAAAGGCTCCTGCAGGTCATGAGAGGCGATATAGGCAAAACGTTCCAGTTCGGCATTGGAGGCGGCCAGCTCCCGGGCCCTGTTCTGAAGGTCCTGGTTCAATTGTCTGGTGGTCTGCTCCGATCGCCTGCGCTCGGTAATATCATTGACGATGACCATACGCGCCTTCCGGCGTTCGTATTCGACGGTGTGGGCGGTCAGCTCTACATCGATGATCTCCCCGTTCTTCTTTGTGTGCCTCCAGCCCGCGTCCGTATAGGTGCCCGGAGAGATCCGGGCGCCCTCCACATCCTCCATCAGCCGGGGTATATCTTCGGGAGGGCGGATATCCTTGATCGTCATATTTTTGAACTCTTCCTGTGTATAACCATAGTGCCGCACGGCCGCCTCGTTGACCTCTAGGAATTGCAACGTATCCTGGTCATAGATCCATTTTGGCAAGGGGCTCTTGTAGAACAGGGTCTTGTACTTTTCCTCTGAAGCTTGCAGGTCTGATGTCTGGGTTTGCACCCTGTTCTCCAGCGCTTTGTTAAATCGGTCCAGTTGTTCCTTCACTTCCCTCTCGCGGGCCATATCGATGCGTATATTCTTTGTTACGATAAAGGCAAGGACAGCTACCGCGGCGATCAGACCCCAAAGGACATACTGCAATTCTGATGCCCGAAGCTGGTTGGCCTTGCGGCGCTCTTCCAACAGCCGGCTTTGTTCCGTCCGCAGCCTGTCGGCGATAAGCCCGATCTGGTATGAATAGCCGACGGAAGCGCTGGCAGCGATGAGCCTGGCGGCACCCGCAATATCATTCCCCTGGCTCATACGGACGGCCGCACTCAGCAGTTCTTTATTCCTGGTGATATAGTTGGTCAAGGCGTCTATACGGCTCTGTTGCTCCGCGTTGTCTTGCGTCAGCTTCTTCAGGTCGGCCAGCCGCTGGTGCAGGCGGGAAGAGATGATGTCCAGGGAGTCGAGAAAGCTGCGCTCGCCCGTCAGAAGATAGTTCTTCACCCGCAGCTCATAGCGGAGATCGAGGTCCAATAGGTCCTGCGTTCCGAAAAGTATCTGATTGGTATGTTTGATGGATGCAGCCGTATCCTGCAGCCGCCGGGATTGCCAGATGGAAACGAGCAGGATGGCCACTACGCATACCATGGCAATGATGGCGCCGGTAACTAAAGTCTTATCGATAGTTCCTTTTCCTTTCATAGTGGTTTGTGCGACAGGTAAGCCCCGGTGCGGCCCGGTGAGGAAATATACGAAAAGTTCAGCTTCCGGCCATCCCCAACGAGGACATAGCAAGAGAAAAAGCCCGTTCATTTTCGGCCAGGATGAGCAATTTGTCATCCCCCCGCAATACCGTGGACCCCACCGGCGTGATATAATCCTTCCCTCTCACGACCAACAGGATCTTTGCCGTCTTGGGGAAATTGATCTCGACGATCCTTCTGCCGTTGACAACGGAATGATGGGGCAGCAATATCTCCTCCCGCACGGACATGGTAGGATCTATAAATTCCAGGTCACTGCCCATCCTGCGCTTGGCCCTACCGGGGACGATCAGATGCAGCATTTTGGCTACGGCAGGCAGGGTCGTACCCTGTATGATCACGGATGTGACGGCGATAAAGAACACCAGGTTGAAGATCATATCGCTCTGGGCCAGCCCCGCGATCTTGGGATAGGTGGCAAAAACAATGGGGACGGCGCCCCGAAGACCCACCCAGGAAAGAAATAGCTTGCTGCGTCTGTTCGCCTTATTGAACAACAGGCTCCCAAACACACCGATAGGACGGGCGATCAGGATAAGAAAGGCCGATATCAGCAGCCCGTCCCACGCTACGGCCAAAACCTTGGAAGGGAATACCAGCAGACCCAGGGCAAGAAAAAGGATGATCTGCATCAGCCAGGCAATACCGTCATAGAATTGTATCAGACTCCGTTTGTGTATAAAGTTGGAAGAGCCCAGGACCACCGCGCAAATATAGATGGCCAAAAAACCATTGCCGCCCAGGAACTCCGTGGCGGCATAGCTGAACATGGCCAGCGCCATCAGCAATACGGGATAAAGCCCCTGGTTATTCAGCTGGATACGGTTGATCAGCCAGAAACTAAGCTTCCCTGTACAGTACCCCATGGCGCCCCCGATGAGAAACCCCTTGACAAAAAGGAGCAGCAGCTCCCCGGCGGGAAAATGCCCCTCCTTGACCACTGCCGTCAGCGAGATCGTGAGGAAATAGGCCATGGGGTCATTGCTGCCACTCTCCAACTCCAGCACGGGACGAAGAGCGCCCTTTAGTCCGATACCCTTACCCCGGAGAATGGAAAATACGGCCGCCGCGTCGGTAGAAGATACAATGGAGCCCAGCAGCAGCCCCTCCGGAAAGGTGAAGCCAAGCAGATAATGTACAAAGACCCCCACGGAGACAGCCGTCAGCAATACGCCCAGCGTAGACAAAGCCAGACCCGTACGAATGACGGGACGGATGGTATGCCAGTCGGTACTGAGCCCCCCGGAAAAAAGGATAAAGTTCAAGGCGGTGATGCCGATGAATTGAGCCATATGCGGATCATCAAATGGGATACCGCCAATGCCTTCAGATCCGGCGAGAATACCCACCAATAGAAAAAAGATCAGCGTAGGGACCCCCCAGCGACTGGTTGTCTTGCCGCCAAGTATACTCAACAGCAACAGGATGGATGCGACCAACAGGCCATGCTCGACGTCAAAATGCATGTCTGCAATTTACGCATTAATGGCCTACCGGTGAAGCATATCATTTCCATTTCGGAAACTTATCACGTACCAGCTCCAAATGGATCCCATGCTCCAGCCAGGCCTTCAACCCATCGACCACAGTGGTGAACCCACCCGTGGAATCTTTGATAGCTTCCACAAGATCAGCTCCCGTCTTATCGAATCCATAATGAACGATGTAGACATACGTCGATGCCCCGTCGTGCATCGATTCAAAATTAAAATCGACCATCGTCGCCGGCTCACCCCATTCGATGGAGATCTTTTTATCCTGTATGATCTCAGTCGCCGCCGCCGGCGATGATACATCATACATCTCCCACGTCCAGGTGACCTTTTTCCCCACCTCTAATTTGCCGCTGCCTTTTGTAAACCAAAAATGTTTTGTGATCTCCGGGTCGATAAAAGCTTCAAACACCTGCCGGGCAGGCTTGCGAATAAGCATTTGCGCTTCGGCACACTTCGATTTTTCTACTGACATAAAAAAGTTTTTATAATTACGTAACCACTGTGTTACAAATTTAAGTTATTCATTTTATCACGTCAATTATTTATCTTCCCGCCATGACCTCCAGCTCGAACACCGTCAACAAAATTCACACCACCCTGCCAGGCACTGTCCTGTTCATCCTGCTGTATGTAATAGCTACTTTTTTATATCCGGGAGGTTCGCCGGCCGACCCTCATTCCATAGGCTTCAGCTGGCAGCACAACTATTGGTGCAATCTGCTGAATGCAGATGCGCTTAACGGAGCACCCAATACCGCAAGACCCGTCGCAATCACCGCTCTCGCAGTCCTTAGCCTGACGCTTGCTTTATTCTGGTATCGTTTCCCCGGGTATATGCGCTTTGGAAAAACAAGCCGGCTGATCATGCGGATAGCAGGCATCCTCTCCATGTGCTTTGCCCTGCTGATCGCCGGCTCCTGGCACGACACGGCAATAAATATCTCCGGCGGCTTCGGCATCATCGCCATGGCCGGGACTTTTAGCGGACTATATACATACAGGTTGGGGTGGCTGTTGATCTGGGGCTTTTTCAATCTGTTATTGATACTTACAAATACGCTCGTCTATAACACGGAGGTTTTTATAGATCAGCTGCCTGTGATCCAGAAGATATCCTTTCTCTCATTCCTGGGCTGGATCTGCGTGATCGAAACCCTGGGCCTCATGCAAAGGTCCAGAAAAAGATCTCATTCCCGTCGGCGTAAGACCCGGTGAAAGCACTGTTACCCGCTTGTTAACAACCCGCAGACAACGCCGGATCGCTTATCTGCCCGCCCCTATGGCGCACACTGGGTACCTGGTCACTATGCATAACCACCTCACGCAGGTTGAAAAACGCTTAGAATAAATATCAGCAGAAAAAAAGACAATTGTAATGTATAGAACAGGAGCATCCGGCCCTTTATCGCCGCGAGATCGCCGGACAAGATGGTGCTGCCGGGTGTCTCATCATGTTCAGGCAAGGCCCCGGCCAGCAGCCGCCTCAGTTTCCTTCCTGCCGGCATCAGCACCACCAACGCATTCAAAATGATCAGCCCCAGCAGGACCAGCTTTAATTTAAACCAGGACTGATGCATCACCACGCCGTGTAAGGCCGCCATCATGGTTGCTCCTCCTGCAAGGATCAATAGACCTCCCAAACCCTGGAGAAGATTCACACGCTTGCTCACCCGCCACAACGGACGAGTCCTTTCTTTTCCATAGGGGATAATGTACCATAGTTGCCATTGCAATACAAATGCGGCGATGGTCATGCCGACCATCAGGACAATGCCGGAAAGATGCAGCACCAGTCCAAGTTTTAACGTTGTCATGAGAGTTTTGTTTTAAACCTTACAACTGTCAGTTATCGAACATTTGTTTAGTTTTACAAAATAACGGACTGCCCGGTCGCCCGGCAAGGGACAATACGGTGCTTTTGTCCGTTGCCGGACAAAACACAAAAAAAGTTCAGTAACGATGTCTATACGGAAAATACCTGATGGCCCTGGCCGGACACAGCCGGCCCATGCCGGCGACAGAAGGACATTAAAGACTAAGAGGGCCCTGGCAGAGGCTTTTAGACAGCTGCTGTTGGAAAAAGGGTATGACGCCATCACCATCCAGGATATCATCGACAGGGCCGACGTAGGACGCAGTACCTTTTATGCGCATTATGAGGGAAAAGAACAGTTGCTCATTGGCAACATCAACTTCCAGGAAGCGCTTATCATAACAAAACCTTCCGGGGAGGATTGTCCTATGGGGATCAATCTGCCCTGGCTGTTCAATCATACAAAAGAGCACATCGACCTATACAGGGTACTGAGCCGCAGCAAGAGCCTTGACCTCGTCAGCAATTATTTCGCCGGCGTATGCGTTACAAAATTATTGGAATATCACGGATATGCGAGGTTGAAGAAAGTGAGGGAAAAAATGCTGTTGCGTTATACGTCGGTGGCGGCGGCGGGCGCCATCGTCAGCATGCTGGCCGCCTGGCTGACGGACGGAGCTGCAATTCCCGCGGAAGAGATGATCTCGAAGTCGAAAAATATCCTTGCTATGTTCTTCCCGGATACGCGCTAAACAAACCGTGTATTTATTCAAAGGTCTGCGCAAAGCTGATCTCATTTCCGTCGATATCCAGGACTTTGAACTCCCGCAAACCCCAGGGGTGACTCACCGGGGCATCTTGTACCAGCGCCCCTTTCTTCGACAGCTCGGTATGGAGCATATCAGCATTTTCTATATAGACACAACATGCCGCCGTGGAAACATCACCCTCGCGACGCGCTACCAGCAATAGCCGCACCGTGTCCCTGTCCATCACACCCAGATCATGTTGTTGGTAGTTGACGGAAAAGCCCAGCACATCCTTGTAGTAGCTCACTGCCCGCCCTACATCCGCGCAGGGAAAAGCAGGCATGATCTGTCGCAACTGTCCCTTACCCGGCGGCGTATGCAGATCCACTGGGGGATAGTGATACGATTCTCCAAACCACAGCCGGTGACCATCCGGGTCCCGGACCTCGAACATGGTATATTTTATCCAATTGATCTCCTCCGGCGCTGTCGGTTGCGCCCCGCGGGCATAGAGCTTGTCCCAAAAAGCAGCCAGATCATTTACCTCAAAGAATACCATGGCCGAGCCGGCAGACCGCAGGGGACCCGTACTATCCGTCGTCTCCATACTTGTATGGAACAACACGCGCGCAGGGCCATATATCACCGAGGGAGCATCACCGTCCGTGTCAACGGCAAAATCCAATATTTCGACAAAGAAGATTATACTCCTGTCCACATCCTTTACCACCAGGCGCCGGCTGACGGCGCTGGTGATCGTCGGTCTGCGCGCGGCGGCATGACGTCGTAGCACTTCTTCCATCCGCGCATGAGCGCCGGGATCGATGTCCTTTACGCCCCTCCACCAGGCAAGCGTACCTGGCTCAACCACCGCCCCGGCCGTGATCAGCAGTTTGGCGATAGTGGGGTAGTCAGCATCAGGTTTATTGCCGCCCCAGCCTCCGGCGTTGTTAGAGGCAGACCAGAGTAACTGCCCCATCACCGTCCCATCATGACAGTTCTTCAATTCCAGGGGAACTTTTCTCTCCAGCAGGAACTGCACCGTATCCACATGTCCTCCATGCGCCGCCCAATGGAGCCCGGTGTAGCTGTCGTAATCCTGTACGCCCGGATCGACGCCCTTTTCTGTCAGAAAGGCTGCAATAGCCGTATGACCGTATATACAGGCATACATAAAGGCTCTCGCCAGCTGTCCCTTCGGGTCTTCAGGCACATGCCATACTTTCTCACGGGTAGGCATATACTCACCCGCCGTATTAAAAAAACTTCGTACCGCCGTCTCACGACCCAGCCCGGCCGCAGCCACGATGGTCATGTAGGCGCCTCTATCCGCCAGCAACGCCGCCGCCTCGGGTCGTGCATTTGCCAGAGCAGCCATCATAGGCTGCCAACCACCCGGTGGGCCATCCACCGCCGCACCGGCATCCAATAACAATTCCATGAGCCGCAGCTGCACACCCGCCCGCGCAGGATGCACACTGGTAGCCGCAAGCCCCAGCGTCGTACCGCCTCCCCCTTCGATCAATGCTGCATCCACCTCCGCCCCCGCTGCCAACAACAGACGGACGATGGGGACAATACCCAACGGCGTCCTCTGACGAAAATTTTCGATACCATTCGCAGCCGTATAATGCAGTAAAGTAGCCCCATGTATCCGCATGCTACGCGTCCGGACCAGCTCCGGTCGGCCGGCCAGCATACGACGCAGCAGCGGTTCATCTCCGCCTACGATCGCATCCACTGCCGTCTCAAAATATGATGCCAGCGACTCCGGCTGCTGAAGCCCCTCTATAAAGTTCACCAATATCCCCCAATCGTAAAATCCATACTCTCTGGCCAGTGTCTGTCGGGCTTCGGGCTCATCCGTCCCTAGCTGGGTGGCCAGATCTGCAGCCTCTATCTCCATCATCCGGAGATCGGTATGCGAGGGCAATGGTCGTATAGTGGTGGTGTCCATAGCTACCTAAAACTAGCTATTTTGACGCTTTTTTAACTTCTGCTCTTTGTTCAAACAGCTATCTTCATGACACATAACCTGACTACTATGATACCCCGCAACAAAAACCTGATAATTAACCGGGTTTTTCTTCGGGACACCCTGGACTACAATGAACAATGCCTTAATCAGGCGCCACAAAAATTTGTCGTACCTTGCAACCCCATGTTCGAGTTCCATAAAGACCGCAAACGCTATTTCGACATACAGGTCTCAAATACAGCGAAATATGTTATCCCCTTTGTCCGGGAGCATATGCAGCTGAAGCCAGGGGCCAGGGTATTGGAGATTGGCGCCGGAGAAGCCGGGGTGCTAAAAGCCTTCATCGATGAAGGATGCATCGGAGTGGGCGTGGAATTGCTGGAAGAGCGGGTCGTCAACGGCCGGAAATGGCTGGAGCCCGAACTGGCATCGGGTAAGCTCACCTATATCGTCAGCGATATCTATCATGTGGACGTAGAACGTGACCTGGGCGGCAAATTTGATCTCATCGTCCTCAAAGATGTCATCGAGCATATCTATAACCAGGACAAACTGCTGGAAAAGCTACACTCCTTTCTTCTTCCCCATGGCGCCATCTTCTTTGGCTTCCCACCCTGGCAAATGCCCTTCGGCGGTCATCAGCAGATATGCACCAACAAGGTCCTGGCAAAAATGCCATACTACCACCTCCTGCCGGAAGGGTTGTATAAATACATCCTGCGGAAATTCGATCAGCCCGTAAAGGACCTCATAGAGATACGGGACACAAGACTATCCCTGGAAAAGTTCGAGCGCATCCTGCGAAAGACCAGCTATCGCGTCATGCACAGACGCTTGTTCCTTATCAATCCCATCTACGAATATAAATTCGGCTGGAAGCCCCGGGTACTGTCCTCTTTTGTAGGCCGCATCCCCTGGTTCAGGAATTTTGTCACTACGACAGCATATTACCTGGTGACAGCGGTTGCTACACCAGCCCTGGCCCCCTTACTTAGTACGGATAAATTGTCTCAATAACTCCTTATTCAGCAGCTCGCTCCTGCGGATAGAATATACCTTCGGTTTCACCAGTTCCGCCTTGAGGCTCATACTGCGCAGCGTCGTCTTTGTCTGATAGACCGAAGCATAGATCCCTCCCTGCGCCGTATTCCACTCCTCAAAATTTTGTAAGGATGCAGCCAGTTGTAAGCTGAAGTCCGTCGACTTCGCCGCCGAATCAAATGCCTGCCCACACCGGATATTCTGGAACCAGCGCATCCATTCCGGAGATCCGGGCGCAGGAGGATTGGCTTGGAAAAGAGGGCTTATCGGGGATAATTGGGGATACTCCGCCGTGCCGTGGCAGCTGTAACAAGAGCTCATAGGGTTATCCACAGGTCCATTCAGCCGGCTGTTCCAGCCCAGATGCGTAGGAGGCAGCTGCATTGCATCCGGGTTGATGATCGTCTCCTTCAGCGAATCATTGATGATCGTCTTTACAGGTCGGGGGTTGGCAAAATTGGTATTATTCTCCGGATCATCACCCCACATAACGCCTACAGGCACCAGGTTGTACCAGGGATTCGAATGGGCTGTCTTCCCATTGTATTGGAAATTGCCAAAGACCCAGCCAAAAGGAGCCCGGTTATCCCGTACCATCACATCCATCTGTATCAGCGTCACCTTTGCCGAATCCCTGAGCTGGCTGTTAAAGGTCGGCGTAATATAAGCCGTCCATTGAATAGGGTTGACCAGACTAGGCACTTGCTCCGTCACCTTTTTTGCAGGCACCGAAACAAAAAGTATCTTAAATACCACCGTCCCCACAGGGAATGCTATATTATCCGGGTTCGGATGACGATGGTCCTTCCATACCCGGCCGATCATATACCCCCCGGGCTCGTTGTAAAATCCCACCGCCCAGGTTACGATGTTACTGTCCGTCTGCGTAGACGCCAACTGATACTGCGCGATAGGAGCCTCCTTTGTCAGCCCATGAAAACCTTCCCTTCCAAACGGCCCATAATGCTGCCAGGGCATATGGTACCATTTTCGGACGGAGTTGTCCTGAACCCTGAAATTCACCTCTATATTGCCTTCCAGACAATATTTTTGTACGGCCTCAAGATATGCCTTCCAGTCCTTACGAAAATCCATCTGGAAAAAATCCGGCAAATGAGACGTATCGGGCATACGCGTGGGATAATCCTGACTCAGGTGAAAGACGGGACCCGTATAGGCATCCGCCGGCAGCATATACCCGAAATCCGGGAAAGGGGCCTGGCTTGTGTTCGAGCTGTCCGGGACCCCGGCAACAGATGAATCCCCTCCATGGGGAGCAGGCGGTTTGTCCTGATCTGTACAACGGGAAATAAAAAAGACGGTAGTGGCAAGCACAACGATAATGGCTAGCTTTTTCATAGATAGTGAACGATTTAGATTAACAATATTTAGGCAAAGTCCACTACTATTCAGATAGGGGTAAAAGACAGGTCCGCAAATATTAGTAAACCCCATGAAAAAGAATACCCCAATAATGTCAATCTTATGGTATCACCCTCCTCTCTCTAAAATTCCCGAAAATGCGAAAGAACATCTCCTCCGTGTCGATGAACTCATGGAAACCAAAACGCCGCGCCTTCGACCCATCGCCAAACATATCATAGTCCCAGGAGAATACAAAGTCCCCAAATACCCATGAAGACACTTCCTTATAATTATACTTCAACCCATATTTAGCCATCATGGCATTCCACAACGGCTCTTTATCCGCCATGATCACCTCTAATGACATGGGCAGAGGCGGCGCCACTTCCAGCTCAAACCAACGGGCAAGTTTTGGCCACATATCGTTCCACCGGAAAAGGTCCCCATTGGTGATATTGAACGCCTGGTTGGAGCAACGTTCATCCGTAGCTGCCCAGACAGTGGCCTTTGCCAGCAACCCCGCATCCGTCATCTCCATCAGTTTGTCATACGCACCGGGCTTCCCGGGGAATCGCAGAGGCAGACCCAGTTCTTTTGAAATAGACGCATAGACGGCGATGACCATGGTCAGGTTCATGGGATTCCCCAATGCAAAACCACCCACCACGGAAGGCCGGATAGCACTCCATGTCCAGTTCTTCCCCCGTTGACGCGCCTCCAGAAAATTTTGCTGATCAATGTTGAACTCGGGCGGCATATGGTTCGGGTCCGATTCACGGGCGGGTGTTTTAAAGGGACCGAGATGAGCGCCATACACTTTATAACCCTGCATAAGACTGATGTGACACAGATGGGGAGCTATGGGCTCCACCGCCTCTACCACGTTCACCAGCATGGCCAGATTGGGCGGTACCAGCTCCGCCCAGGTAGGACGATCCTGGTAAGCCGCGTAGAAGATATGCGTCACTTCCCGCAGACCGCTCAACTTACGGTGAGTGTCCTCCGGGTCCAACAGGTCCACAGCGATATGACGCAGCCGGCCCTCAAACATACTGCCGGCCGATGCGTCGGTCCCACCTCTCCGAGAGAGGCAGGTCACTTCCCACTCATCCAACGTCAGCAGGTGATCCACCAGCCCCCGGCCGATGACACCTTGTGCGCCCACTACCAGGGCGACTTTTTGGGTATTTTTCATAGGACAAAACTACCCGCTGCCAAAGGCAAAGCAGTTGTACATTGGTATGGATTATTGGTAAACGTTTAACATAAGAATAACTGAGCAAATTATCCCTGATGCTGGAATTAAAACATATCTTAGGATCTTAACCATAACCTCTCAATCCATTATGAAAATCCCTTATCTCTTCCTGCTCACCCTACTATGTGCAGCATCCTGCAAGACCTATTACATGACACCCGCCAGCCTGAAACAACAACTGGATAATATCAATCCCGAAAAGATCAACGAAGCCTATGACTTCAGACTTGGATTGACAGGTATTCTGTTAAAAGGCGGGAAGAATTTTTACAATGGCATCGACACCATCAGTGTGACGGAAAAGAATGGAAAAGAAACAAAGCTCCCCGTCACTACACGTATGGGTGTCCGGCTGACAGATACAGCTGGTCATAGCGTCATCGTATATTTTGACTCCATGTTCACAAAAGACAGCCTGGTCTTTGCAAGCAAATCTCATTTCCTGACCTTGCCCATTCATCGCAATATATATAGTCTCAGCAAGGTCGAGGTTCAGAAATAAGATAGATCACTCCGTCCTCAGCGACTCCGCCGGGTTGGACATCGCCGCCCTGACGCTGTGAAAACTAACGGTCAGCAAGGCGATAGCTACCGCACCTGTTCCGGTAGCGGCAAATACCCACCAGGAAAGCCCCGTACGGTAATGGTAATTTTCCAGCCATCTATGCATAAAATAATAAGCCAGAGGTGTCGCGATAAGCAGAGAGATCATCACCAGCACCAGGAAGTCTCCTGACTGGAGTCGCCATAAATGATAGACTGTCGCCCCCAATATCTTACGAATACCGATCTCCTTGGTACGTTGCTCAGCTATAAAGGAAGCCAGACCAAACAAACCCAGACAGGATATAAAAATGGCAAGCCCCGCAAGCACTGTCGAAAGACGGCCAATGCGCTGTTCATCGGCAAATTTTTTGGCATACTCCTCGTCAGCAAATTTGTAGTCGAATGGCGCCGCCGGTGAATACTTCTTACAGACCGCCCCGATCTTTCCCACTGCATCACCCGCACTGACATGGGGATTGATCCGGAAATTCAAATACCCGGCCCCGGGAGTGACAACATACAGCGCTTGCTTAACAGGTTCATATGGTGACGTCATGATCACATCCCTGATAACCCCGATGATCGTATAGGTCTTATTCCAGGTGACCCGCTGGCCGACAGGGTGTTGAAGCCCCATATATTTCACGGCGGCTTCATTGATGATCATGGAAGCGCTGTCGGTAGAGAGCTCACGGGAGAAATCCCTCCCCTCCACAAATTGCCAGCCTACTGTCCGGCCATAGTCAGGAGAGACGCTGATCGTTGTAAAATCATCTTGCATATGGGGGTCCTTGTTCTTCCACTTAAGCCCTCCGCTTGTCCCGCTGCCTTTTGTAATGGAATTGCTGGATTCCGCTATCCCTGTCACCGTCCCCGTCTCCATCAGTTCATTACGGATGGCCTCCAAATGATCATGATAGTCCGACGAATAAGGTCTTATAATGATCAGCCCTTCATTGCTATAACCCAGAGGGCGGTTTCTGGCAAACTGCACCTGGCGGTAAACGACTACAGTACCGATGATCAGTATGACTGCGACGGTAAACTGGAGGACTACAAGGACCTTGCGCGGCATGGCGGCAAAACGGCCTGCTTTGAATGTACCTTTCAATACTTTTATGGGTCGGAAAGAAGACAGGTACATCGCCGGATAGCTCCCCGCTATCAGTCCCGTGATAAGAATACAGGAGAGGGCGGACAACCAGAATAAAGGGTTGCTCCATAAAACAACCATCTTCTTCCCTGTTATCGTGTTGAACACCGGCATGGCCAGCTGTACCAGGAACAAGGACAATATAAATGCACAGAGGGCGGCCAGCAAGGACTCAACATAGAACTGGCTGATCAACTGCACCCGCAAGGAGCCGACCGCTTTACGAATACCTACTTCCTTTGCCCGCTGTTCACTGCGCGCCGTGCTAAGGTTCATAAAGTTGATACAGGCCAGTAACAGGACGAACACTCCGATGATGACAAACATCCGGACATATTGAATGGCTCCGCCTGTATTGATCCCGTCCTTAAACTCGGTATAGAGGTGCCAGCGGCTCATCGGTTGCAGGAATACCAGCGGCTTCAAACCGTTGCCATCATTTCCAAGCGCCCGCGACTTGACGTCTTTGATCCTGGCGGACACTTCCTCCATCTTTTTACCATCCGCCACCTGCGCAAACAGCTGGAAAGAATTGTGGTTCCAGTCGTTCGTTGCATCCTGGTTCTCCCTGGCATACAAGCTCCACGGCGCAATAAACGCGAGATCGTGAAAGCTTGAATTATCCGGCAGATCCTCATAAACCCCCGTCACTTTGAGCGTAGAGCCATCCAGCCTGATCACCTTTCCGACGGCATTCTCATTGCCAAAAAGCGATACGGCCACCGAAGAAGAGAGCAAAATGGATGAAGGGTCTTTCAGCCCCGCAGAGGAACCGCTGACCATTTTTAACGAAAGCATATCGGGGGCGCCCTCCTCCATATAATTACCTGGCCGCGACAGACCTTTGTCGCCAACGGTCAGCAGATGCGGATTGGTCCATGAAGACAATACCACCTGTTTGAAGTCGGCAGCATAATCATTGTGCAATGCTGTTCCCAAAGGGATGGGTACGGCTTTATCCGTACGGATCCCGTCATCATAATGCTGATGCTGCATCACCTGGGCGATACCGGCATAATTTCTATGGTATTGATTAAAAGTCAGCTCCTCATGTATCCATAGCCCGATCAGCAGCGTAACAGCCATACCGATGGCAAGCCCTCCGATGTTGATAAAAGAAAATGTCTTTTTTTTGACAAGATTGCGCCAGGCGATCTTACAATAGCTTTTTAGCATGTAGATAAGATTTTGATTACTCCGTCCCAGACTCTTTGTTTGATCACTCGGTTCTCAGCGACTTCACAGGGTTAGCCTTTGCCGACTTTATCGCCTGTACGCTGATCGTAACCACCGCCGTGACAAGCGCCGCCCCCGTCGCCATCGCAAACACGGTCCAGCTGATGCTGGTGCGGTAAGCAAAATCCTGCAGCCATTTATTCATCATCCACCAGGCTAACGGCGAAGCCACCAGGATGGATAATACCACCAGCTTTAGGAAATCCCGGGTCAGCAGACCGAGTATCCCGCCCACACTGGCGCCAAGCACTTTGCGGATCCCGATCTCACGGGTACGCTGTTCGGCCGTGAACATTGCCAGCCCCAGCAGACCCATACAGGCGATAAGAATGGCCAACGTCGCAAAAGAAATAAAGAGCCGTCCCGTCTGTTGCTCTGTCCGGTAAGTATGGTTGAACTCCTCATCCATGAATGTATAGTTAAAAGGCTGTGATGGCGCCATGACCTTCCATCTATTTTCTATCTGCGTGATCAGCCCGGGAATATTCTTCGTGGCGGTCTTGATGGCTATCCGGCTGTTCTCTCTTCTCCATCGCATGGCCAGGGGCGACACCTGCTCCCGCAGCGAATTAAAATTAAAATCCTTTACCACCCCTACCACATGCAGATGCGTCAGGTCCTTTGCAGGGAAATTATCCAGGGAATAGAGGTCTTTGTTCACTGCCTCCCGGAAACCCAGGAGACGGGCAGCAGACTCATTCAGGATGATACCCGTCGAATCCGTAAGAAAGTCCTTTGAAAAATTACGGCCCTGCACCATCTGCATGTCCAGCGTGGGAATATAATTTTCATCCACGCTCCATATCTGCATAGAGGCCGCCTTGGAGCCGTCCGTAGTCGGTACGGGGAATAAAGGATAGTCGTTCCGCCACGTGGCCGTGGGCAGATACCCCGTCATAGTGGCGCTCTCCGCCCCATTCATTTTCAGGACCTCCTCCCGGAAGGCGGTGGCCTGGCTGCCCAATGCATTTGTATTTTGTATGATCAGCACCTGCTCCCTGTTATAGCCGATGTTCTTGTTGTGTATGTAGCTCAGCTGCCGGTAGATCACGATCGTACCCACCATCAATACGACAGATATTGTGAACTGGAAGACGACAAGGGTGCTTCGCAGCCAGCCACTCTTAAAACCCGCGGCTATCTTGCCCTTCAACACCTGCACGGGACGAAAGGCGGAAAGGAAAAGGGCAGGATAGCTGCCCGCCAGAAAACCTACCACTACGGTCAGACACAGAAGGGAGGCCAACACCCAGGGGTTGCCAAACAATTCCGGTGTCAGTTGCTTGGACGCCAGCTGATTGAAAAAAGGCAGCAGAGAGATGGCAATAAGCACTGCCAGCACGAGTGCGATAAAACATATCAGCATGGACTCCATAAGGAATTGCCGTATGAGACTTTGCCGCGTGGAGCCCAATACCTTTCTCACCCCCACCTCCTTGGCCCTGCCTGCGCTGCGGGCCGTCGACAGGTTCATAAAATTGATACAGGCGATCAGCAGGATAAAGACGGCGATCGTGGAAAATATATACACATACTGGATATTGCCGTTGTGCCCTATCTCGCTCGTTTTATTGGAGTGCAGATGGATATCCGTCAAAGGCATCAACGAGTATTTTACATAATTTCCGCTCTTGATAAATTGATCTATATCCACATGCATGACAGCCTGTGCAACGGGAACTATATATTTATTGACCATCTGTGGCAAACGGGCTTCCAGCCGCCGGGCATCTGCCCCTTTTTTCAGGACAATATAGGTATTGAAGTTATTGCTCAGCCAGTCACCCTGCTCCCAATGCGCCATAGACTTGTTCAACGAAATAAAAAAATCATAGTTGAAGTGCGATTGCTCCGGCACATCCCTGATCACCCCCGTCACTTTCAGGTTGGTAGTATCGCCCACCACCAGGTACTTTCCTACCACGTCCGTGCTATTAAAATATTTCAGGGCCGTCCGCTCTGTGATCACCACTGACCGGGGCTCCGTCAACGCATGGGCCGGATCGCCCTGTATCATAGGAAAGGTAAAGACACTAAAAAGAGTAGAGTCCGTATAGACCACTTTGTCCTCCTGTATATTCTGCTGGCCTTTTCTCACCAGCATACCCCCATACCCGCGGAAACGTACTTCCTGCTCCACCTCCGGGTAATCCTTTTTCATCGCAGCCCCCATCGGCTCAGGCGCCACGGCAAGGACAAAGTGATTCCCGGCAAACTTCAGGTCCCCGTCCACCCGGTAGATACGGTCGGCCTTTTCGTTATACCTGTCAAAGCTCAGCTCATCCTTTACATACAGCAGGATCAGCAGACAGGTAGCCAGGCCAATGGCCAGGCCGGAAATATTGATAAAGGAAAAAACCTTGTTGGTCTTCAGGTTCCTCCAGGCGATGAGCAGGTAGTTTTTGAGCATAATGGCTGCGTTTATGGAGGATAGTAGAGTAAAAAAAATGCCGTGTTCGTTATAAAATCATAATCAACGAATTACACAAACCCCCATCCCCCCTTCTGTACGATTTTGATACACCACCTGTACTGTTCCGGCGGTCTGTGGGGTCTACCGGGCCTGCCTCCGCCGTCTGACCAAAATTGCTTGGAGCAAACCCGATCATTAGTCTCTTGGAACGTTAATGATAAACTCTGTGCCTTTATTTATTTCACTTTGGATTGAAACAATGGCCTTGATCTGGTTTGCCCGGCTGAAAATATTTCGCAGTCCGGTGCTTTGCTTTTCCGGACTTTGATCATCAACTATATTATGATCGAACCCTATCCCATCGTCCGCAATTTTTATGACCAATGCGGTCAGGGTATAATTCAATGATACATTTATCGAGCTTGCCTTTGCATGTTTCAAAATATTGTTTAATATTTCCTGGCACATCCGGAATAATATGATCTCGCGTTCCGGACTTACCTTATATTCGTCCACTGTCTTTGAAAACGTGATCGCATATCGGTTCCTCTTTCCAATGATGGCCATTTCATTCTGGAAGGCTTTTGAAAATCCTATATGCATAATATGGTCTGTGTTCAGGCTGGCGCTTAGCGCTTTTAATTCTCCCAAAAGCTGTTTAGCCAGCGATTTGGTTTCTAAAATATTCTCCCGTATTTCATCATTACCTCTCGCCATCAGCTCCGAAAGGTTTATATTGATCAGCGACACCAGGTGGCTGAAATTTGCATGCAGTTCCTTGGATATATGATCGAGCGTTTGTTCCTGGATCTCAAGCTTGGACAGGAGGAGTGTTTTGTTAAACGCCTCCAGCAGTTCCTGCATCTCTAGTCTGTGACGATATCTTTTTCTTTGATAAATAAAAAGGAGGTATACGATCATCGCTGTCAGGCCTACTGCCAGGATTGTACCGAAAAGAACAACAATAGCTATTTCCCTTGACGTATCCTGCATAAAAAAGCAATTGCATAAAGCGAATACATGATAAAATTCATCACCAGTAATATATATATGAGTTTTTCCAACAGGGACGGTGCAATATGATTAAACACAAGAAAAAGAGGAAGGTTTCCACTATGGGAAATAAGGATTGCCGTAGATATCCAAAACATTGGCTCCGTGGAAAGTCTGACCATTTCTTTCTGTTCCACTATCTGGTAAAAATACAGGATAGATAGTGCTATCATAATTGTAATAGCCAACACATATGTATAACTGGTGAAAGAGTGTAGTCCTTGAAAATACGACAGATTTATGATCCCCAATGCTCCAAAAATAAACCCCATATATAATATGATGCGTTTAAGTAACGTCGACCGCAGTTCAAAATAAAATACGGACATGTATAACAGGTACTGGGGAATAAGATAAATATTATACAACAGGAAGTTCCGGGTCATGAACCTGGCGATGACCTCGACCAGGAGGTTACTGATAAGAAGGATCGAAAACAGTCTGTATTGTACAGCCCATTTTTGACCAAAGCTTCTCAGACTTAGGATCACGCTGAGGAACAGGGGCACAAGATAAATATCAGATATTCGCATCTATAATTTGGTTATTCTTCCCGGGTAGCATTTTCATGATCTTATCATATTCATGGCGCATCCTCTTTTCCAGGTCCCGGATATCCTTCTTGTACTCTACGTAATATTTATCTGTTCCGCTTTTGGCGTCTGTCAATAGTTCGTAACAATTGGCGTGCCGGGCCAAAAGCACTTTATATGATCTAAAGGTAGTTTTAAGAATAGCCGCATTCACCGACATAAAGTCGAAAAGAGGCAGCATTTCCTCCGGTATATCCCTGCTGCTGGAAAGTATGACGGTCAATTCCTTTTCGAGGCTTTCCTTCGTCAACTGAGATTGGGGCTCTTTTTCAAATTCAGCCAGGATGAGCTTTTGTTTACGTTTCCTAAACAAATTTTTTATCTTTTCATATGCATCGTTTGCGAAGTTCTTTCCTGTCTCCTTTGCCGCCTCCAAAAGGATAGATGATAACACATGTGTGACTATATGTGCGATCTTACGAGAAAGAGGATCTATCATATGTTAAGTTTATATTTTTACCCATCCGCTTTTCACGGCATGCATGGCCAGGGCAACCCTGCTTTTGACGTTAAATCGGCTGAACAAGGCCTCTCGGTATCCCTCGATGGTCTTAGGACTCAAATTCATTTTTTCGGCAATTTGTGTGTATGTCATATCAGTACAGGCCAGCTTTACAAATTCACGCTCATTTTCGGACAACTCGGACGGGGTGCCGGATGCAGATTGAATATGTTTTGACTGGATCTCTTGCGCCATTACTGAAGCAACAAGATCCGAATAATAAAAGCCCTTGCTCTCGATAGCCAAAAGAGCATTATGCAGATCTTCTATTTCAATATCCTTTGAAATATACCCTTTTACACCCAGCCTTAGCATTTTAAGAATAGACGCCTCTGTCCCAAACATGGTGACAACAAGGATATTGACCTCCGGATAAAACTTTCTTAGCCAGGCCACAGCCTCGTAACCATCCATATCGGGCATATCGATATCCATCAGGACAATATCGGGAAGCAGTTTTTTCTTCAACTTATCTTTCAGGTCTTGTCCGTTAGCCGCCTCAAACAATATGGTATACTTATTGTGCTTATCGCCAAGATTGATCAATTTGATAAGCCCTTTTCTGAAGAGGTTATGATCATCTATGATCCCGATCTTTATTTGTGGCGCTGGTTCCTGCATTTAGTAAAAGATTTTGCCACATGGATGAAAAAATGGAGAGAGCGGGCGAAGAAAGAAAAGCGGGCGGTCCCAATAGCAGTAAAAACCCATTTTGTGTAATTTGTTTAAAAATAAATAAATTACACTATTGGTCCAAATAAAAATAGAACATCCCTAAGTTGAACAAAGATGACCAATTTATCAAGAGGATAAAACCGGTTTTTATTCAGGATTTTTCCCTCTTTCTTTTCTATTGATAATCAAAATATTATGAAACAATCTCCTTTCAATAACCCCTACTATTTGTACCCAAGGGGGTTTTTCCCCTTTAAAATGGCCGTCATACCTTTACCATAAATACATAAAATAACGGTATTCCCGATGAAGCGTTATATCCAGCATGAGGATCTAAAGATCTCCCATTTCACCGCCCGTCAGTGGGAACATCCCGTGCATAACCATAACCATTTCGAGATCATCTTTATCCACAGGGGAAAAGGAGAGCATTGTCTCTCGGGGAGCCATTATCCCTATTCCGGCCCCTGTCTTTTCCTGCTGGCTCCCAGTGACACTCACCATTTCGGGATAGCGGAAGAAACGGAGTTCACTTTTCTCAAATTCACCAACGTATACCTGGATATACCACAGTTGTTGATGGATGATCACAGACGGCATGCACCGCTGCTGGAAGGGAGTCCCGAAGCGCAGAAGGCCGGCAGGCTGGTACGGCTGATAACAGAAGAATGGCAACAGACATCCGGCGCACCGGACGAAACCGTTTTCTTTCTTATCCAGGCGCTGTTGTCCCTTATCCGCAGGAACATACAAACAGCCCTCCCGCATGATGTTCATCCTCTTCATGCCGAAAAGATCAGCGCCATTATCAACTATCTCCACAGCCATATCCATTCGCCTGAGCACACAAAGTTGGAACACCTGGCTAAACAATTCGGTTATTCACGGCATTATCTGGGTATCTTTTTTAAAGAACAGACGGGTATGCCCATCCGGGATTATGTAAATCGCTACCGGCTGCAGTTGATAGAACAGCGGCTACGATATAGTTCCCATAGTATAAAAGAGATCAGCAATGAAATGGGGTTTACGGACCAAAGCCATTTCAATAAATTTTTTAAGACCCATAAAGGCATGAGCCCGTCCGGATTTAGAGACGACCAGGCCAATACACACGCTTCATCGGATGGAAATAAAAATTGAAAAAACCAAAGGATATACAGAAGCCATTTTGGATGATGACTGCGGCTTCGAAAAATTCTACAGGACGGCCGGTCTGTTGGAGTCGGTCTTTCAATGCGTCTTCACCCAAAAATTGGATGACCAGGACAGCCTTTATTGGGACTTCGAATACAAAGAAAGCCGCCTGACCCTTCACTACAATATATATATGGGTATTTCCCTCTTTCCCACCAGATTCAAAGAAGCCTCATCTTCCGACAATAAAGACGTGGAGGAATTGGGAGCGCAGCTTTTTATCCGGGTACGGGACCAGGACTGGTATAATTTCGAAGAAGGAAAGACCATTGGTGAAAAAGGGTCGGAAGAAGGCGAGATCGTCTTCGATCTGGAAAATGTCCATGGCGCCAGGATCACGGTTGAACACAACAGCGCCACCGCGCCTTTTGCCATTACCTACGGCATCTATGGCTTATTGTTCCACGTCCATTACAAGTCAGACCCGGAGAAGGCCGGCGAATATGTAGCGTGGTTGAAAGCCAGGATAAACAAGGTCTTCGACATGTACGAGTTCCCGGAAAATCATCGTACGGAAGAATGGTACCATAGACACGACAGGCTGGTGCATGAGCTGACCATCGATTAGGAAAAGTCCGGCAGCGTATTAAACTTCAAATACCCATGTCTGGGTGTTCTATGCAGCAAGGTCCTGGCTTGTTCTATTTCCGCAGTCAACTCATAGTAATGGATATGTCTTAGTACCCGATCGAACATTTCTTCAAAAGACATTGACGCATGGACCACCACCGGCGTGATCCCGTCCAGAAAGCCTGCCTCATTCTTAGCCGTAGCCTCCGCATCTTCGATCATCTTCGCCGTCTGTAATAGTGCGGACGTGCTCCCCAACTCCCGGTAGACGGCCATCTTTCCATAAAGGGCAGGCAGGAATGGCCCTGCCTCTTCAAAACTACGTAATGCACTGTCCGGATCATTATGCAATAAGTACAATTGTCCCGCGTAATAGCTGTCCACCGGCCCTCCATCTTCTGTTCTTCCAGCCTGCTCGATAGCATAGGTCAACCCATCATCAGGCTCTTTAAAATCCATGGCGGAAAGAACAAGATAGTACTGATCCCTTAATGTAAGTGGCTGGGGATGGGCGTCGGACTCAAATTGCGTGTCAAATATCCGGTAGGCGGCCGGGGAGTTGCCCATATAATAATTCACCATTGCCTCCAGGCTGTAGTATTTCTCCGGGTCTGTTGCCGGATAGTTTTTACTGCGCAGATGGTCCAGAAAGTCATCCCACCTCTTACAGGTGGCCATCAGCCATTCGATATTGGAAAAATTTGCTTCCGGGCTATCATCTCCATTTTTGACGGACAATATCTGTTTAACGATATAAGGGGAGGGGAACCTGTCCCTAAATACCTCTAAAAGACTGCTCCCATCAAGACCGAGGTAATATGCGCGTTTATAATGCAGGGAAGCAAGGTCAAATTCCTTTTTGACCTCATATACACGCGCCAGGCCAACATACGCCCTTTTGTTGTCAGGCTTTATTTCAATGGACCTGGTAAAACATTGTACAGCCTTACCATACTCATTTATCTTATATAACGCACGTCCCAGACTGGTATAAGCCGACGCATAGTCGGGTTGTAGCGCTATGGCCTTATTATAATCTTCGATAGCATTTTGGTATTTTTCTTTTTCACTCCATGCGCTGCCCCGTTGGAGATATAGTTCTGCATTGTCCGGCCTCAATTCGATGGCCTTGTCAAAGTACCCGATGGCTGTGTCATATTCCTTTTTATCGCTCCATGCGACGCCTAAGTACTGGTAGGACGATGCATGCCCCGGTCTTAGCTCCATGGCCCTCGTAAGGTCCGGTATGGCTTTATTGGGCTGCTGTTTAAAGGACCAGGAGATCCCCCGGTTAAGCCAGGCCCGGAAATAGTCCGGCCGCAGGGCTATAACTTTTGTAAAGTCTTCAATGGCAGTGTCATATGTTTTGTTGGAAAACCATGCGACGCCCCGGTAGAAATAAAATTCTGCGTAAGTGTCGTCCTCAAGGATGGCGTCATTCAAAAGAACGATCATTTTCTGGTATCTGCCCTGACTGTGCAATAACTGCACTTCTTCCAGCAGTTGGTCGACCCTGATCATAAGTAAGGTTTAATAGTAGAGTAAATGAAATCTTCGCCGGCGGCAGCCAGCTTAGAATTATACGTAAAATAAGAAATTTTCGGCGCATCTTTCGCATTGTATAACCCCGTCTCAAATAAAAAAAATATTTCGATTTTCTTGCTGAACTATAAATATAGTTTTATCTTTAAACTATAAACATAGTTTAATGAAATCCCTGACAAAGGCGGAAGAGCAGGTAATGAAAGTGTTATGGAAGATGGGAAATGGCCTGTTAATGGAAATTGTTGACAACATGCCTTCTCCCCAGCCGCACAAGAACACAGTGGCAACCATTCTTAAAACCATGGTCGATAAGGGATTTGTAAAAACTGAGAACATTGGAAGGATCCATCGGTATCATCCTGTCATTAAAAAAGAAGAATATTCCAAATCCGCCCTGGAGGGTGTTGCAAAGGGCTATTTTGAAGGCTCCTTTCCCGATGTTGTCTCTTTTCTGGTAGATGAAAAAAAATTATCCGTCAGGGAGTTGGAAGTTTTATTGCAGCAGTTGAAGAAAAATAAGAAGTGATATGACCGCCCTTATTGCGTATATTATCAAATCAATTGTAACCTGTGGAGCTTTATATGCCTACTATCAGCTTGCATTGCGCAATAAAAAAATTCACGCCTATAACAGGTGCTATTTGCTGGCGGCGGTAGTTGTCAGTCTGACCTTGCCCTTTGCAAATCTCAATTTGTATGCTGTTGAGTCTTTCGCCAGCCGGCCGGCCGCAGCGCACCCTGGTCCTTTTGTACCGGCAGGTCATATTTTCTATTGGTGCATAGGGTCGCTAAGCTTTGTTCTTTTGGTGGTCATGTTTTCAAAGATCGCATGGATCTACAAGATTAAAAGGAAGGGTGGATATATAAAGTTAGGGCATATTCATTTTGTTGAGACGGGTCATGAAACAGCGCCATTCTCCTTTCTCAACAATTTGTTTTGGAAGGAGGGCATGCCCAGGGACGATGAACAGGGCGAGAAGATCTTTATACATGAGATGACGCATATCAGGCAAAAACATACCTATGATAAGCTGTTCATACAAATAGTGACCTGTATATGGTGGATGAATCCATTTTACTGGCTGATCCAAAAGGAGTTGAATATAGTGCATGAGTTTATGGCAGATGCCGCCTGTATCGAAGAGGGGGACACAGGGTCGTTTGCCATGATGCTGCTCCGGTCACACAACGATGGACGGTACCTTAACCCCTCCCACCATTTTTTTAATTCGCCTGTGATCAGAAGGTTAAATATGGTTGCCGCATCCAATCACACTACACATAAGTTTGGCAGAAAATTGCTGGCGCTGCCCCTCATCGTATTGCTGCTGGTTTTGTTCTCATATAAGTCCATTGCCGTAAAAGACGGCACTCCGACAATAGAACAACTGGAGAGAGAACAAAAACTACAGGACGAAAAAAAGGCGCAGGAAGGCTCAAAAGCAGCAACGACCTGGGCCGCTCATACTTATTTTATAAGATATCGTTACTGGACATTTATGTAGGGTTTTATCACCCCATACTACACGTGTATTATAGTATTTCCAAACATTTTTATATGTTTAAAAACTATTTCAAAGCCGCGTTGCGTGGCTTGAAGAAGAGCTTGCTATTCTCTGTAATAAACATCGGCGGGTTAAGCCTGGGACTTGCCTGCTGTATGCTTATTTTACTGTACGTAAAAGATGAATTAAGCTATGATCATTTCCACGAAAAGAAAGATCAGATCTTCCAGCTCACCTGCGAAAGGGCAGGCAAAGAAGGTAAACATGAAAAGTTTGCCATCGCAGCTATGGTCCAGGGTCCTGCATTCAAAAATGCAATTCCTGAAATAAAAGCCTATGTCCGTGTAGACCCGAAACAAGTGATCATCAGAAAGGATAAGCAGGTTTTCACCGAGGATGTGACTTGGGCAGATGACAATTTCTTCTCGGTTTTTTCTTTTCCCCTGGTCGCAGGTGATCCGCGTACTGCTTTAAAAGACCTCCATTCCCTGGTGCTGACAGAGCAGATGGCGAAGAAATATTTTTCCAACAACGAGGCAATGGGTAAGACGGTGGACATTGAGATCAACGGGCAGTTTGAGCCTTTTATTGTCACAGGGATCGCAAAAACACCGCCGCCCAATTCAAGCATCGAATTCAACGTCTTGCTGCCTTTTAAATACCTTGCGCAAACAAACCCGGACAATGGCTGGATGTGGGTATCCTACCCCACTTATTTTTTATTGCATCCTGGAGCCAACCTGGAAAGTGTAAAGAGAAAAATGGCGGCGGTCTACGGGTTGCAGGCCAAAGAAGAGATCGATATGAATCACCTGGCCGGATACGAGGATACATTTACCTGGGACCTCATGCCATTTATACAGATGCACCTGAATACAGCATATGCCGGCAATCCGGGCGCCAGCGACCCTCTGTACACATATATCCTGACAGGGATCGCCCTGTTCATTTTGCTTATCGCATGTATTAATTTCATTAACCTTACCCTGGCACGATCAATAAAAAGAAGCAAGGAGATAGGCATCAGAAAAGTAATTGGGGGGCTAAGATCGCAACTGATGCTACAGTTCCTGGGGGAGTCCTTCCGGCTCTGTTCTTTCTCTTTTTTATTAGCGATAGGGTTGGCGGGGCTGGCGCTGCCTTTTTTTAACACATTAGTAAATAAACATCTGGGCCTGGATTATCTTTTCGATCTTCGGCTAACGGCGGCTTTTTTTGGTTTGTTCCTGTTCACAGGTATTACGGCAGGTTTTTATCCGGCCTTTGTATTATCCGGTTTCAACCCGGTGAAAACATTATATGATCGCTCCCGTTATGGGTTCAGGAATTATTTCGCTGAAGGATTAGTGATATTGCAATTCTCGCTGGCCACCTTCCTCATCATCGCTACCTTTTTTATGTATGCGCAATTTAATTTCCTTACAAAGACCAATCTGGGTTATCAGGATAAGAACCTCGTCGAGTTCATAGCAGGCAAGGCAATCATGAACAAGTCATTAATGGACGTCATAAAAACTGAATTGTCCAAGGTCCCGGGTATTGATGATGTCGGCTATAGCAACATTGGGAAATTCGGTGGTAAAACACATGCCGGCGGAAAAGAATTTACGGCCGGCTATCAGCGTGTCGATGAAAATTATCTGACAGCATTGCAAGTCAGCTTTGTATTAGGCAGGAATTTCTCCAGGGCCTTCGCTTCAGACTCCCTTAATGCCGTCCTCGTAAACGAAACTTTTTTAGCCGCGGCCGGCTGGAAGGATGCGGTCGGCAAAACCGTTGATTTTATGAACATTCCGGATTGGGGTGATAAAAAGGTCACGATCGCCGGAGTGGTAAAGGACTACCACGTCGAATCCTTAAAAGAAAGGATCAAGCCGGAGGTTTTTACGATGGACGGGCATTTGCCGTTGGGTAAGTTCACGGTCCGTATCAGGTCAAAAAATATTCCTGCAACTATTGCTGCCATGGAGAGTGCTTATCATACTCTGATCCCAAACGAACCATTCCAATATTCTTTCAAAGAGGACCTAAACAAAAAAAACTATGCATCCGATGAAAAATGGCGGCAGATCATCAGCTTCAGCGCCTTGTTGACTATCCTGATCTCCTGTGTAGGTCTGTTCGGCCTCGTGCTGCTGTCCTCGCAAAGACGCGCAAGGGAGATTGGCATCAGGAAGACGCTCGGTGCGTCCACGCTGCAGATGGTGCAACTGATCTCCGGGGGCTTTTCCAAACTGGTCTTAATAGCCTTGTTCCTGGCTATCCCGATGTCCTGGCTCGCCGTACATCAATGGTTGGCAAATTTTGCATACAGGATCGATATGTCCTGGTGGATGTTTGGACTGGCCGGCGTGCTCACATTTATGATAGCATTATTAACAATGGGCGTTCAATCCATAAAGGCTTCCCGCGCAAACCCGGTAGATGCCCTAAGAAATGAATGAACCGGAAAATACTAAACAAAAAACACGACATATGCAAAAGCACCTGTTATCGTTATTGATAGCGACATTTGGCAGCACGATCTCCTATTGTCAACAACCCACAAAGCCCGTTAAAACAGGCAATGAGTGGAAAATGCCTGCGGACGTTTTTAAACGTTCTGCGACCTATGCAGACCGTCTGAAAGCAATGCTTAATCTGGACTCCGCCCAAACAAAAAAAATATATGATGCTTATCTGGCAAATATAAAACCCGTGGATGAGATCTCCGTAATTCCGGACGGGGAAGAGAAAAAAGCAAAAATGAAAGCAAACCAGGCCGCCTTTGATAACACGCTAAAAAACATCTTAACCCCCGCTCAATTTCATACATATATGCAAAACATTTCGCATGGACATCATTCTTAGAAAAAAGAGATGGACAAAGAGGCGGATCCTGACAGGCGCGGGCATTGCCGCCCTGGTCGCACTTATCGGCGGCAGCTATTATTTTACGTCCGGGAAGACAGTGCTGAATGTCCAGACAGAGCGGCTGTCCGTCGCCACGGTCACAAAGGGCAGCTTCCGGGAAACCATCGTTCAGAACGGTATCGTTCAGCCGATGAGAAGTATTTACCTAGATGCCACCGAGGGTGGAAAAGTGGAAACCAGATATGTCGATGAGGGCGTTATCCTGAAAAAAGGCGACCCGATCGTAAGGCTATCCAACAAAGCGCTGGAATTGAGCCTGGTTACTCAACAGACAAATGTATATGATCTCCTTACCCAGATCCAGATCTCACGTATCGCGGCGGAACAAAATACAAGCTCCAAGCTTAACAATCTGACGGATGTGGAGAGCGCGCTCAGCGATGCGGAACGTGTTTATCTGCTGGATAAACATCTGTTCGAAAAAAAGGTCATTGGGTCCCAGGAATACAAAAAGGCAGAACATGACTATTTCTATTACCTGAAGAAAAAAAAGATAAATGACCAGATCATGAAACAGGATTCCACTTCCAATATCAGACAACTGCAGCAGATCAGTCAATCTTACCAGGGATCGCAAAAAGCATTGGATCTGTTGAAAGAGAGAGTGGGCGATCTCATCGTCCGTGCTCCCGTGGAAGGGCTGCTGACCTCGCTGGATGCAGAAGTAGGACAGACAAAAAAAGAAGGGGATCGCTTTGGACAGATAGACGTCATGGGAAGTTTTAAAGTAAGCCTCAACGATGTGGATGACCATTACAGTCCCAGGATCTTTACGGGGCTCACGGGCACATGTAGCTTCCGGGACACCATTTACGACATGAAGATCACAAAAGTATTTACCCAGATAACCAACGGGCATTTCCAGGTAGATATGCAATTTGTCGGGCGGGCGCCAAAAGGCCTTCGGCGGGGCCAATCGCTACAGGTCGTGGTGGCGCTCAGCGATGAAACCACTGCCATACTGGTCCCCAGGGGCGGTTTTTATCAGCAGACAGGCGGCAACTGGATCTTCAAGGTCAGCGCAGATGGCAAAAAGGCATACAAAGTAAATATCCAGCTGGGCAGATATAACCCCGACTATTATGAAGTATTACAAGGCCTCTCTCCTGGTGACAAGGTAATTACCTCCAGCTATGAGAATTATGGCAACATCGAGGAGCTGGCTTTACAGAACTGAATCGACCCACACCACCTTTTGCTGTGACTCATGAGGCTGTCCGATAATGTCTCCATACAGCTCAGGCCTGCGCGCCATCCTGTACCGGTGACCACCTGCCTTTTCCAGTTTGTCAGGCGTCAACGTCGCCATGACGATATCGTTTCCCAAGGTACGGCACTCCGCAAGGATGTCCCCAAAAGGGTCCAGGATCATGGAACAGCCATTCTTTAATTGATCGCCGTCCATACCGATGGGGTTGGAGAATATGGCATAGATACCGTTGTCATAGGCTCGTGCGGGGAGCCATTTCATCAGCCATGCCCTGCCTTTCAACCCGTCGAATTCTAT
This sequence comes from Chitinophagaceae bacterium, assembly GCA_017307755.1. GTDB lineage: Bacteria > Bacteroidota > Bacteroidia > Chitinophagales > Chitinophagaceae > Puia. The sequence continues at coordinate 164,439 of JAFKGQ010000008.1, forward strand.
ACGCAGGGAAGTAGGGTCGGCCTCCCGGCGATCCCATAACACAGGGTCGACAAAACCCGCGCCAGGCCGTGTGGAAGGAGTACACATAGTGACATGGGGCATAAAAATGATATCCGCGCCTAATAAGGCGGTAGCCCGTACATTCTCGATGATATTATTGTCATAACAAATGAGGATACCACATTTCCATCCATACAGATCGAAAACCACATACTCGTTGCCCGGCGTGATATGCGGGTTTATAAAAGGATGCATCTTCCGGTATTTTGCCACGAGCCCATGCTTATCCACACATACATAGGGTTTGTAGATCTTCCCGTCAGCGCCTCGTTCGAAAAGCCCGGCCAGCACGACGATATTCGACTGCCGTGCGATGTCGATGAGCTTCCGCACACTTGGGCCATCCGGTACAGGTTCAGCCAGGTCCCATAGCTCGTCTTTCCCCAGATGACGTATGTGGCTATAGCCCGTAATACTGCATTCGTGGAAGGCGACCACGTCTGCACCCATGCCCGCCGCTTTTGCGGACAACTCCCCGATGACGCTGAGGTTATATTCTTTATCGCTGCTGCGGTTTTCGAATTGAGCGGTTGCTACTTTTAAATTCTTCATGATAATTTAGACAGTTTCTTTTCCATTTCAAAAAGCATGATGATCTCTATATGACCCGCGGCCCTGGCTATTTGCCGCAACGGTGTTCCATCCGGATCACAGGCATCCCGAAGCCCGGGAAACCTCTCCAACCATCTGGCCACCCAGGGCGTATCACCCTGCCATATGGCATGAGCGATGTCATCCAATTCGATGGCTAGGAATCCGCCTCTTTCTCTCAGGTACTCGATGGCCCATCCCGACGGCGTAGCACCAAATTGACCGTCCATGCTGTTGATGTCTGCCCCACGTTCGATCAACAACTCTGCCACCTGGCGATGGCCATACATCGTCGCATAGTGCAGCGGCGTGGCGCCGGTGCTATCTTTTCCATGCACCAGCTGACCTTGCTGGTCAAGGATAGTCCTCACCTGCTCCAGATCTCCCCGTTTGATAGCCTCCACCAGTTCCTCCAATTCTCCCATACACTTTAGATTTTTTACAACGCATGCAGAACAATGTAAAAAAGCTTTTGACGTTGTAAAAATACCGATTATTGAAGACCCCAAACGTTAAAACTTGTCAACAGAGTAACCAAAACTAGTTCCCCGTCAGCAGAAATTTCACCTGGCTCTTTTCTTTCCCGTTGTCGATGAACAGCAGGTAGGTGCCGGTAGTAAGATTATGCAGGTCCAGTCTATACCCTCCGTTTGCCCTCGGTATGACATCGCCTCGCGAAGAGAAGACATTTCTCCCGGCCATATCAAATACAGCGAACTGTAGGGCGGCACTGGACGCATTATCATATTCCACTATCAGGGTCCCGGTGCTTGGATTCGGGTAAACACGCACCTTTCCGGAGGTCGTTGCCTGCTCCTGCTGACAAAGGGGGATGTAAACCTTTGCCCCTTCGCATTTGTAGCCATTGATCGTCGAGCCGCCGAAAGTACAGACGCCTTGCACGCTATAGGTGACATAGGTCCCCTCTTTTACAGGGATGACGGCCCTGCAATTCCCGTCGGCATCGCAGGAATATTTAGAGGCCTGCGCTTCGTAGGAATTCCCCGTCACCGAGTCGACGCTGCGGGCTATTATAGTGTATACGCCGGCTTGCTGTCCCTGCCATTGCACGGTCAGTTCATGACAGGTGATGGAGGATACCCGGAGATTCGAAGGGCTGTCACAGGCGGCGCTTTGTATCTTCAGACCCGGCTCGGGGCATTGGGAGAAGGCTTTGCCGCAAAAGAGCGTCCCAATGATAAATATAAAAAATGCTTTCATGTTTTTTAATTTAAACCTCATACTATTTTATAGTATAACCATTCTTTATTTTTGTGTACATATACTGCCTGGCAGCAATATCATCTATCCGATCGAAATCTCTAACGAATCTGTTTAAGCCTGCGGATAATTCCACATCTTCTTTAAAACTCATTCTTGCCAGAACTAACTGTATTTGCCCCAGTTTCTCAAAATAGCTTTCAGCCGATTGCATATTTTGAGTGTGCTTGATTTGCTGCAATAACAATTCGGCTTCTTCTGTCATTTGCAAAATCTCTTTTTTATCTTTCCATTCGTTACCTGACATTTCAATCATTTTTTTATCTTATTCTATTTGATAGGCTGCAAATGCCATACTTCTTTTGTAGCCGGATTATATACCATTTCCCATCCACCGAACTCATATCTGAAGAACCCTTCTTTGACAGCATCCGGAACTGCCGATCTTGAACCTTGCAAAATTTCGTTTGCAACTAATGAGGGGCCTCCCCTTCCAGTGTTCCACAATCTTTCATAATAATACTCGCTAAATTTAACTCCGTTGACCTCATAATATCCATTTTTCAGTACTGCAGTACTTGTTTGGTTTATTAGCCCTTCTGCAGCTTCCCAGTCGATGGCAGCGCTTCTACTCGCTATTCCGGCCCCTAGCCCGCCAGTGACAGCGCCTCCGACAAGCTCTCCAAGCATTTTGTCAAGTTTGTCCCTGTCTCCGCATTTGTACGCATCATACGCCTCCAGTCCTGATGAAACCAGGCCTATAATGCCTACTACGGCCATATATGCTGCCAATTCCGGGGCAAAGAATAAAGCGCCCGCAATTATTGCTCCCCCTATTGCTCCGTTAGCTAACCCCTGCTTAAATGTACTCCACGACAAACCCAAAGGATCAATTAAATTAACGGTATTCCCATTCGCATATCCATACAAATTCAATCCCCCTCTCTCTCCCATCGGGTCCCTGCTCAACCATCTCCCCAGCCTCGGGTCATAAGCCCTGTAGATCGCCAGGTACAGCCCGCTGGAGCTATGATAATAATGTCCCGTAAACCCAAAGTCCGCATCCTTATCCCCCGCCACCTTCGTCCTTCTTCCATAGGGATCATACTCGTACCGGGCCCGCACAACCCCACCCGAATCCGTCATTTCCCGGATAGAACCCAGATGATCCCTCGTAAAATAATAATTGACCCCGTCTATCTGCTCGCCTTGCGGGAAAAAACGTTTGTTTACTCCCCCTCCGTCCGCATTCCGCTCCTCGATCAACTCGGTCCCATCCCAGAGCCATCGCCGGATCACCGTCCCATTCAGCTTTTCCGCTACCCGCCGGCTGAGCCCGTCATACGCGAATTCCGTAACATCGGCGCCCTGGGTGATCCTCACCAGCCTGTCCGCGGCATCCCACTCATAATTTACACCAGGCGTGGAAGCCGAGGTCATATTGCCATTGTCATCGTATGTGAGGGCATTATTCACACTGTTCTTCCTGCCGCCAGGTAAAATACCTCCCTTGCCCAGCAGAGAATCCGTACCCCATTGCCGGGTCAGCTGATTTAGCTCATTATATTCCGATATCACCGTGCTGCTGCTCGTCTGTTCCAGCGTTCGGTTGCCCGCATCGTCATATTTATATTTATGCAAAAGAGCATTTAAACTTCCGGCCGTATTGCTGACAGCCTGCGTGACGGAGATCAGCTCATCGGCGGCATCATATCCATACTCGTTGTACGCCGGACGGCTGTTCATAGCAAGCTGGGTCCATTTGCTGATCTGCCCTACTGCATTGTATTCATAATCATATTGCGACAAAAGACCTCCGTCCGGCTTCTTGTTCAGGATCTGTTTCAACCGCTGGTCCCCGGCTTTGTCAAAGTAGCTGAAAGAAGTGCTTTGTCCATTGGGAAGATTAATGGATGCCAGCCGGTCAGTTTCATCGACGTAATTGTACCCAAAAGAACCCAGCGTATTGCTGGCCGCGCTTATCCTTCCCAGCGCATCAAAACTGACGGAAGAGGCAACCCCGCCGACAGTCCGGCCGCTCAGCCGGCCCAGGGAGTCGTATACATACCCGATGACATCGTTATTCAACGGTCCGTCAATCGTGGACAAACGCCCCGCCCCCAGGGCTGCGCCTCCATTCACGGGATTGTACGAGTAGGTAGTCGTGCCGCTGCCGTCCGTCATGGAGGTTATCCGGTTGTACCTGGCATCATACGTAAAGGACACGGAAGGAGTGGCAATATTCGCATTAGGGTAAGACACCTGTTTAATATCGCCATCGATAAAATAGCTGTACTGTGTCTTTTGCCCTTTGGCATCCGTCATCTCCTTTAGCCGGCTGGTGGTGGAATCATATTTATAAGAGACAGATTTGCCATCGTTAGCGGTCTTTGTGATCACACGCCCCTGTACGTCACGGGTAAAAGTAGTGGTGTGCCCCAGAGGGTCGATGATCTTTGAAAGGCTTCCGCAATTACACCATACATATTGAGTGGTCCGGCCAAGCGCATCTTTTATTGTCATCGGACGATCGAGAGAATCATATATCGTATGTGTCCATCGCCCCAGTCTGTCGCGATGGTCTACCGCGTCCAGCTTGTCGTATACCATCTGCTCGAACGTGCTGTCAGGATAGGTGATCACCGTAGGGCGGTCAAGAGCGTCATAGTCCGTTGTTACCGTATAACCCTCCGGGTCCGTGACGGTACGCACCCGGCCGAAACCATCATAGGTAAAGCTCACCGTTGCCCCGGATATAGGTCCTGTAATGGATTGCAGATGTCCATTGTCATATGCATAGGTAGTCGTCTCTCCCTTGGGGTTCTTAAAGCTGGCCATCTGTCCGTAGTTATTGTACGTATAATAGCTCACCTGACCCGAGGCGTCTTTCATCGTCAGAGGAAGATGCTGGCTGTTATAGGTGTATTGGGACAGCAGCTCGCTCCCCCCCGACGTCGCCTGCCGTACCTCAAGAAGGTCAACGCCGGCGGAATCGTACTTATAGGTAAACGTACGGCCTGCCGGATCGATGCTGCTGGTGACAGCCCCCAGTAAGTTATATGCGTATTGAGTGAACTGGCTGCTGCCGTCGCTCAGCTTTCTGCCAATGATCGACGGATGGGAGGACATACCCTGATTGGCAAAACCCGCGCTGTATTGCCCCTGATAGTCGAACCATACCCTGTTCTCCAGCGGCGCTTTGATACTTTCCAGGATAGGCGCCGCGGCCCCGCTCTCACCAGTGGCGGAATTGCCGTGCAGCCAGTGATAGATGGTCGCTTTTGTATAATCTCCCGGCGCGTCCTGCATGGCCTTTTTATCCCAGAAGAAGGTATTACGATATACCATATACCCGTTGAAGAGAGGCATATTTACAGAGCCGCTGGGATAGGAGGTTTCGGTAAAGTTGATCCCCGGCGCCCATTCTGTAAACTCGACCCGTTCCTTTTCACCCATGGGATAGTGGGCTTCCAGCGATCGGTGGTTGCCAGGGCCGTCTTCTTTTACAAAGCTGGTCGTACCATAAGGCGTGGTCATCTGATTGATAAAATCACCGTTGTCGTACTTAAAGGACGAGACGATACCGATCATGTCAGTGATGTGCTGAAGCCTGCCTTTGCTGTCATAATCAAAGTGGGCCGATCTGCCGAATGGGTCCGTCACTTTTGTGATCTTATAAATATCCGAGGGATTTTCATATGCAAGCGTCGTCACCTGACCGAGTGTATCCTGTAATGCTATGATCCGGAGACTGGCGTCATAGGATAGCGTTACGCCATTACCCGCCGCGTCTACAATCCTGGTCAAAAATATCTTCCTCCCGCCGGCGGTGCTGCCGTCGGGCCGGGCATATACCTCTTTCGATCCGTCGGGATGACGAAGCTCATAACAGGTGGCGCAAATGCGAACAAGCACGTCATTACTTTGCATCTCCGGCGCATAACTTTTTGTGGTTGTATTGTACCCGGTAAATATCCTGTCGCCGCCGCCTCGCAGATAAATACTCGCATTGGAGGAAGGACTGGAAGGGTTGTCCTGGACATAGGACAGCCATCCGAATGTCCACTTGGGTCCCATGTTTGAATAGCTGAAATTGGCAGGCTGGTAGCTGTCCCGCTGGTGATAATCGACATCCAGCTGTACGACGGGCCCTATGGAAGGGGAATAATAGACGGGCCGGTCGTAGATATGGAGGCTTACGGCTCCCGCATGCACGTTGGATTGCGCCATGGGGGTACGTTTATCGCATTTAGGCACTTGCGGATCGTCCGGGGCAAGCTGACGGCCATTGTCCGGCGGCACCTGTCCTTTCCCAAAAACCAAACTTCCTTCGCCCGCCGACACCACACGCCATCCTTTTGGTAGAGGACCATCGGGTATAAGAAAATAACCGCTGGCGCTTGAATCCAGGGCTGCAGGCGTCAGCCAGAACTCCTGACCATAGGTCGTACCCATCGTAGCATCCTCACACATGATCTCCCCATCCGCAGCTTTTAGCAGGGCGCTATAATGATCCAGCTTCCAGTGTACAACAGCATTTGCGATCACCTCGGATCCCGGCTCCCGGAAAGCCATCTGGTAATGCAAGCCTATTTCGCCGGCCAGTTGCTGCAGTTGGGAAAGGGAAAAACCCTTGGGCGTCGATTGTACCTCCATCAGCTTCTCACTGAATTTATGCGAGCTGTCCTGCAGCATATGAAGTCTGTCCAGAGCTAACGGACCGCATTTAAATGAGATGCCGGGGTTGTTCTTCATTTGCCAGAACCCCTGGCGGATGGTCATGACCCTTTGGACCGCAGGCCCCGTCATGACACGCTGGTCGATCTCCTGTAATAAGGAATCGATCTTCTCATAACGCCCAACCCAGCCATATACCAATAGTAACTCCGACACAGCCCGGTCAGCCAATGCCTTTACACGGGGATCTTTCTGCTCCTTCAGCAAACGCCACGCATCCAGCCATGCGTCCATCGCCTGATTGTAATAGCCTGTACGACGGTAGACGATCCCCACAGCCGTCAATAATGCTCCGCGCCAGCGACTCTTAGGATAGTCCTTTAGAAATTGAAGGAGAGAAGAAAAATCATCCGGGCTCTTACGCTGTGAAAACCCCGCCAATGCAAAGACGAGGGCCGCATTCTCGCCCGGAGCCGCAGCCGTATTTGTCGGGATCAGCGGCTCTTCAAAAAAATGAACGCGATATATTTCCTCATCCGTCGGGTCTTTTGAAAAGTTGGCCGGCATAGCTTCGCCCGGAGAAAGGACATCAGCAGGCAACGTATGTTGGACAGTAACATTCTGAGGTGTCCTCACCAATGGGTGCACGCTTGTCTGGGCATCGGCCGCCATGGGAATAACAACACCGCATGCCAGGAACACCGCTAAAGAATACAGCTTTATGAACTTTTGAGAAGAGTACATAAAAAAGGTTTAAAAGTCTTGGGGATGATCGTTGCAATAAGGAAAAGGGATCGACAAACAATAGATCGCTGATCAATCCGTCAGGCCAAAATAGTTCTTGACCGCATCATATTTATTCCATTGGATCTTGGGCGCCACGCCGGCAGGGGTCGTGCCCGGAACAAAAATGTACCTGTATTGAAGATGCTTGGCCCCGTCTTTTGTCGCCGTACTGGCATCCGTATTGGAGTATAGGAATACCTTTTTCTCAAGGAATTCCGGTGTGATGCTGACGTTGGTGTAGACGTCGAAATAAGGCAGGGGCGCTACGTCCGGACTGGCGGGTGTACCCAGGTTCACATATACCTTTATCTCTCCTTTGGTGATGATGGAAGTTGTAAGTTTTGGAGCATCGATATTGGCATAAAAACCTATCGTGTCGATACTGCTCCCCACATGGATAGTATCAGGGCTAAAAGCCACATCCAGCCAGTCTGAATAAGTGACAGACCCGCTGGCGGAGTCCCCCTTGGGACCTTGTGGTCCTTGCGGACCTGCCGGCCCTGCGGGCCCGGCCGGACCGGCATCTCCTCCTTTACCACAGCCGAATAAAAGAACAATAGCAAATAATACATTTGCAAGCCATAAATAAGGTTTTGGGTTCATGGTGTTTTATTTTGACATAAGAAAAGGCAATAAAAGACTCACTACCTGATCTCCTCTTTAAAGAGAATGGTAACATGGTAAAACAGGCCGTTTTAAGAAGGATGGATTTTTGAAAAAGGGTCGTGCGTCAGAAAGAGTAGGATCTTCCAGTGCAAATTAGGAGTTATAATTTATATGTCATATGGGGGAAAACACCCTTTTTTATGTCTTCGACAGAAAATGAGGTCCAATAAAACCTCGCGCTGGTCTATTTTCCTTTGATCTCCTCTATCTGCATCACATGCCGGGCTGTGTGCGCCCCTTCCAATAAAAGGAATTGATAAAGATTGATCGTTCCCGTAGCCGGATGAAAGGCATGACGGTTCTTTAATTCATCCTCCGTCTCTTTTGCATATGCAATGAGCATGTCCCGCTGCCTGATAAAATGATCCAGCGCCTTTTCGGCATTTGTAAACCTCCCCGCCGACTGCAAATGAGACTGTGTCTGTAGCCGTCGGCTCCTGTCCGTCATGATCACCACCATCTGCTTGACCCGTACCCTCACTTCCAAAGCCTTTTTAGGGGTCGGCGGCTGCCGGAGCAGGTCATGAAGGACCTTCCAGGTATGATCTCCTGCCAGGGCAAGATGCCCGATACACTCGGCAATGTTCCACTCAAAAGGTCCCTTCCGGGTTTCCAGCTCGGTCTTGCCAAGACCTGCTACACTATCCAGCAACAGCCGTCTGGTGAAATCCAGGTACTCACTGGCAAATTCTCTCTCGTCCCGTGTGAGGGACATCTGCAATGCACTTCTGCTTCCCGGTGATAAAATTTCCATTTTTAATGTTTTTAATGAACATTACATACATCTATGACGTCTGGCACAGCATCATTAGGACAAAACGATCCGACTTTTTTTATCTGGCATACTTCAGTACCCCCAGTAGCCTTTCCACGTCCCGCTCATCGTTATACAAATGCGGAGCTATCCGCATACTACTGCCTCTAAAACTGATATATATATTATTTTCAACTAATTTCTCCCTTACTCTATCGATCATGTCCCCTGCAAACCGGATCCCGATCATATGCCCTACCCGGCCCTCCCGGCCCGGCGCCATCAACCCTAATGCGCTTGCCCGGGTGGCAATGGAGTCCGTCAGGCCTGACAGGGTTTCCTGGATCGACCCCACCCCCCACGCCGCTATCTGAGCAAGCGCAGCCGTTGCCATGGGGATGTGGATAAAGCTGGAAAATTCTCCCGCGTCAAATCTTCTCGCGCCCGGCTTATAGGCTTCTGTATAATCCACCAGCCTTGTAAAATCATCACTACCCGCCTTTACCATCCAGGAGAACTCAATGGGTCTTCCATCCTGCAGATATTGAGGGTCCGCATACAAATACGCCAGGTTATAAGGTCCCATCAGCCATTTGTATCCCACTGTCACAAGAAAATCAGGCTGTATCTTACCCACATCCAAAGGATACGCTCCCAGTGACTGACTGGCGTCGATCACCAGCCGGGCATTTACTTCCTTTACTCTTCTGCTCACCCGCTCCAACTGGATAAGGCTGCCGTCTGTCCAGTGACAGTTGGAGATAGCCACCAGACCCGTACTTGTATCGATGGCCCTTAATACAGCCTCCGTCCAGGATTCATCCCCCTCTCTTTTGACCGTGACCATCGCGGCCCCTGATTCCGCGGACAATTCCCTCCAGGCATACATGTTAGAAGGATACTCCTGATCCAGCACCACAATTTTCTGCGATGAGCTCAGTTTTATATTGTTCTTTGCGATGGCAATACCATAGCTGACGGATGGTATCAGGGCGACATGGTCCTTGTCGGCCCCTATGAGCCCCGCAAATAACGACCTCAATTCTTCCGCCGGCTCAAACCATTGGTCGGCACCGATAGTCCATGGCCGCCGTCTTTCACTGATGGCCTGAACGCCTGCCTTCTCCACCGCCGTCATCAACGGCGACATATTCGCGCAATTCAGGTAAGTAATGTCATCAGGTATGGAAAAAAGCGCTTTTTGATTCGGAATGATCATAATGCTCATTTAGCTTTCTCATAAATTTTTTTGAGGGGTAGCTAAGGTAGCTACATCACTCCTTAAAAAAGGGGGGGTAATGCGCCAATTTGATGGACGGTTTACGACATCGATGCAAAATTGCCGAATTACATGTTCCGCACATTGTACAAATCCGACATTTTTGTAGCGCCCATCATCTTCCGTAGTCAGGTATCAGGGATCTCACGATCCTTTCCTTTGTTTTTTTAACGGGGTTAAAATATTCCTGGTAGACCACATGCATGTTATTACCCTTTTTCTTCAGCATGTTGATCTCGGTTTCGTCCAATATTACCACAGTCTTAAAGAGCATGATACTATCTCCTACCTTTAGATAGAGATTGTAAGAGTTCTTATACTCTTTCTCCAGTTTTACAAATCTCCCATCGACGGCGATCCTATCTTTGATAGGCTGTGCCCTTCCGGCCATACAACAGAGACAACAAAAAATTGTTAAAACCACAAGATACCCTGCGCGCTTTACGAACCAATTCGTATATTCAAGAAAACATACTATTATGAAGAATACTCCCATTTTAGTACTTATCACCTGCTTCTTTTTCAGTCTTAACTCCAACGCTCAAACGTCATCTTCAAAGATCGGTTGTATCAGCATCACCGAGCTGCTCAACGTCATGCCCGAGTTCAAAAAGGCCGATACGACCCTTGCAAAGTTCCGGGATACGCTGGAGCAGCAGTTCGAGGCGATGAGAACAGAATATGCCGAGCAGGCCAATCTTCTCGCCGGACCTGATACGACCAAATACACACCGACGCAGCTCGTCATCAAAAGACAAACCCTGGCAGAGCTCCTGGCAAAAATACAGGGTTTCGACGCCAATGCAGGTCAGCTGTTCAATCAAAAAAGGTCGATCCTTTTGCTCCCCATCCAGAAAAAGGCGGAAGACGCCATACAACAGGTGTCAAAGGATAATGGATATGCTTTTGTATTCGAAAAGGACAACCTGCACGTCTATCCTCCTTCCACCGATATCCTCCCCCTGGTAAAGAAAAAACTCGGTCTGTAAATATCTGACCTTAAGCTGACGGATCAGAGCCTCGTTTTAGACATTTTCCGGGGGCGTTCAGGACAAACTTTTGTGTTACACCCACTGTATCGTTAGCGTACAGTCCAACGGGCGAATCCGGGCATATTATATTGATACATAGCAAGATATAAACCCGGCATTTTTTTAGTTGAACAAAGCATGTAATTCACCTTACCATGCTCAAAAATTATCTGAAGTCTGCCTGGCGGAACATAAAAAAGAACAAAGGTTTCTTTACGCTCAATTTCATCGGGCTTTATGTCAGCGTCGTCGCGTGTACATTGATAGCCCTCATCATCCTGCATGAGGTCAGCTTTGATACACCTGCGGATAAGGATATACATCTGTACCGGGTAGTAGCTCAGGGGAGTACCTCCACGGGTGAAGTGTACAGCGCTACCACGCAGTATCCGCTGGCCGCTGCCATGCGGGCAGCGATGCCGGAAGAAAAGCTCATTTCGCAGATACATTACCAGGGAAAGGATGTCGTGACTGTAGGTGATAAAAAATTCACGGAATTCAATATCATTTTTGCCGACTCCGTATTTCCCCGGATGTTCCCCATGCAGGTGAAGGCGGGCAGTCTGCAGCGGGCCCTGGCGGACCCCGGTTTTGGCATCCTGACGGAAAAGACGGCCCACCGTTACTTTGGTAATACAGATCCCATTGGCCAGCGCATAAAGGTTGCCAACCTCATCGATCTGCAGGTAGCCGCCGTAGTAGCCGATCCCCCCTCCAATACACATATACCTTATAGTATGTTGGTCCCTTATGGCAATATGAACAGGGCGCTCATCGGAGGTTTCCCCATCGACTCCTGGTCGGTGACAGCCGAGGGTTATGCCTACATTGGGTTATCCGGCGAAAATAAGGTTAAGCTTGTCGAAGCCCAGCTCGCATCCATTGCCGCGAATCATGTAGAGAAAGAGAGCCACAAAGGTAAAATGCATTATGCCCTCCAGCCCCTGCAGGATATTCATTTCAATCAGTTGTACGCAGCCAGCAATATCGACTATACCATCAATTACAAATATCTAACCCTCATCGGGGCCATCGGCTTATTCCTCATCCTGGCCGCCTGTATCAATTATACCAATCTTTCCACCGCCCTCGCTATAAAAAAATCCAGGGAGGTCGGAGTAAGAAAGACAATGGGCGCCACCCGGCCGCAACTAATGAAACAATTTTTTTCAGAAACTTTTTTCCTGACGGGCGCCGTCATCGTGGCAGCCGCATTTTCCATTTCCCTCCTGCTGCCCAGTCTCAATACTTTCCTGGATAAAAATATTCCCCTGCATTGGTTTACCCTAAAGAGCGCACTCTTTCTGGCCCTTCTCTGGATCACCGTCTCCCTGCTTTCCGGCATATACCCGGCCTTCATACTTTCCGGCTTCAATCCCATTACGGCCCTGAAGAACAAGATCTCAGCGCCAAAGGCGTCTGCCGTCACGTTGAGAAGAGGGCTGGTCGCCTTCCAGTTCCTCACCGCACAGATACTTATCATCTGCGCCATCATTGTCGCCAAACAAATGGCCTTTATCCAGTCCAGACCGTTGGGTTTCAATAAAGATCAGGTATTGGATCTGGGGCTGGCCGACAACAGCTACCAACGACAACATTCATTAGTCGAACGTCTCTCCACCCTATCCGGCATCAGCAGCACCAGCCTCTCCCTCGGAGCGCCTATCACTAACAACCGTTTTGGTTCCGAATTCAATCTGAAAGAGAAATATAAGACGCAGCCATTGTCCGTGAACATCATTACCGCCGACCGCGGCTATCTGAGGACCTATGGACTACAGATGCTGACAGGTAGATGGTTTGATGAAAAGGACGAAAGTCTCACGGCTCCTTCTATCCCCGACTCCTTACGCAGATATGCAGTCGTCCTGAACGAGGCCGCCATCCGTCGCCTGGGATTCGCTTCTCCCGAGGAAGCATTGGGCAAATACGTCACTTTTGGGCTTAATGACCTTTCGGCACCCATCGTCGGTGTAGTAAAGGACTATAATGTGGCTTCCTTACGGGAGAACGTCAAACCTGTGCTGATCGTACAATACCCCAGTCTCTATTACAACATAGGGATCAAATTTGCCGGCGGCTATTCTACCGCCACGCTCTCTGCCGTGGAGAAGATATGGAATTCCGTATATCCCGAACAGATCTTTGAGACGGACTTTCTTGACCAACATGTAGCCAGCCTATACAAGGATGACCGCCGGACACAACAACTGTTCTATATTTTCACACTGCTCTCTATTGCCATCAATATATTAGGGCTCATCGGCCTGCTGTCATTTATGATCGAGCAAAAGACAAAGGAGATAGGCATCCGGAAAGTACTGGGTGCAACCGTACAGGATATCTCCTTTATCCTGTCAAAGGATTTTTTACGCCTGATCGTGATCGCCTTTCTTATCGCCGCCCCCATTGCCGGCTATCTGATGAACAAGTGGCTCCAGGACTTTGCCTACCGCACAAATATGAGCTGGTGGGTATTCGCCACAGCTGTCCTTTCCATCCTGGTCGTCACCTGTCTGGCCGTAGGGTTTCAGACTATCAAGGCCGCGGTGGCAAATCCGGTAAAGAGTTTAAGATCGGAGTAGATCAGCGCCCGTGGAACCGCCCGGGTCTTAAAGACATTCGTACGTGGTGTCAAATATCTCCGCAATATGTCTGACGCTGGGGCTGGCCGTACAAGTCAATGAATGTACCGAACCCGTCCCCTTGGTATTACATCCGATCGTATTGTAATCCTCTACTTCGCAATAAGCCACCGTGCCTATCCAGGCTGTAGAGCATCCCACCGCAACCGTGATCGAGCCGCCAAAATCTATCTCATAGAACGTCTGGGACCCGCCCGGCGGAATGCTCAGGGAAGTGTATGTGTAAGGTCCTACCTGTGCATAGGTAATATTCCTGCCCGTTGTGTGGCTGTGGTTGATAACAATCACGGCGACCACGGCGGCCTTACGGGCAAAAAGCTTGTTCTTTGTCATTCCAAAGCTGGTGAGGATCAACAAGAGGGACACAAGCCCTATTCCGGTAAACAGAAAAGTACTTTTCATGACAGTGTTGTTTCCAGAAAAAATACTCTTATTCCTAACCTCAAAACTATCAAAAAAGGAGTCTTATGGTCTTCATCAGGAACGCACGGGTATAAAGTTCTTATTGTCCACCGGATAGCTGTCATATTTTTGGTATAACTGCAGAAATTTTACAGGGTCCACGGGATCGCTGTTCAATATCTCCCCCAATCCCCTAAAAAACCCTTCTCTGCTCTGTCCCGGATTGAACAACAGCTTGATCACAGCCTCCTGGCCCGAATCATTACGAAATCCATGGGGCGTATACCGTGGTGCATATACAATGGACCCTTCCGTTGCCCGTATGGTCTTACCGCCCAGGTCAATGGTCATTTCCCCTTTGCTTACCATAAAGATCTCGTCCATGTATCGGTGGTAGTGTAACTGAGCGCCCACCACCCCTGGCGCAAGTGCGATCTCGTATAAACCCAGCTGATCTTTTGTCTGATCACTGGTGATCTTTAATGTCACCCTTCCTCCGTTGAAAGAAATGGTTTCGCCGTCTCCCGGCATAATAATGACAGAACGGTCTTCCAGCACGTCGTTTAACGTGTCGAATTGCTTGTACATATATTAAATTTTTGGTTTTCGCTTTGTCCCGCTCAAAGCTCGCTGCGTATCCTGCTCAGCTGTGTAGGCGTCACGCCCAGATAAGAGGCGATCTCATGCTGTTTTAGCCGGGGTTCCAGTTTGGGATAACTTTTTAGAAAATTGAGATATCTTGTTTTGGCCGTATCAAGCCTGAACGAGATCTCCAGCGGCTCTTTCTCGATGACCCAGTGCAACTCCAGGTACCGGATATAGAAACCCGCTATTTCAGGAAGCTTCTCCGTAAGCTTTTTGAACTCCAAAAAGTTATATTCCCACACAACACTTGGCTCCAGGGCCCGGATAGCAAACACACTGGGCGAGTTGGTCAGCAACGCGCTGGTAGACGCGACGAAGTATCCGTCCGGAAAGAATCTTTTGATAACGGTGTCCCCGTTATCCGCGCAGAAATATTGGGAGAAAAGACCCCTTGATACAAAGGCCACCATCCTGGGCACCTGCCCCTCCTGAACAAAAAAATCATTCTTGTCATACGTCCGTTGCCGTAAAATGCCTTCCCAGGCCAGCCGGCCCTCATCGGACAAACGCCCGTAAGAATTGATCTTTTCCCAGAATTCCTGCATATCTGCTAAAGATACGACTACTTCGCTTTCCATGTCAAAGGTAGAACCCCTTACGACCGAAACCATTTACAAATGTTGAGGGATTGAAAAAAGATGCATATTCGTATCTTTAAAGCCTCACCAATATCATCTCAATAACTACGATGACCATCTCTATTATATGATCACCATCACCACCAGACCCTACTCCGATGCGGAAAAGCAGACGTTCAAAAAATCGCGCTCCCTATACCAGGAAATAGAAAGCAGGATTATGGCCTTTATTGGCATCTTATTCCTCATGCTGCTGCCATTTTTGACGCTCAACCACTTTTTCCACTTCTCCTCGACCTTTCAGGCCTGGGCATGCATCCTTTTTATAATTGCCGATGCCGTAATAATGATTATTTACACAAAAAGACAGCAAAAACGGTATCCACCTGTAAAGATCGAAAACAGACAAGTAGAGGTCATACATGTCAAAACCCGGCGGGCTGTGAAACGTGAAGACCCGGAAGACTTTGGCGCCGCGTTCTATCTTGATGTGTACGATCAGGGGAAACAAAAGACATTATTCCTCTGGGGACAGTACCTCGATGAACTGGGCGAAGGGGATGAGCAGGAGGCCGCCTTCCCCAATACGGAGTTTGAGCTAACAAGGGACAAGAACACCAAAAACCTTATGGATATCAGGTTATTGGGCACTTACTTCCCGCCGGAAAGAACGCTCCCTTCTTTTAGCAGGGAAGTCTTGAAAGCCGGGACGTATCCTTTGGACGGAGAATTGATAGAAGGATCTATAGACGAAATTACCTGACCCATCTTTGCCATGAATAAAAAATCAATATTCAGATCATCTTCGACGACCAGTTTCTTCTCTTTCTATCTGGCGAATATAGCAGGCTTGTTGCTCATCGGATATCTATCCCTCCACTTTAACCAGAATCCACCCGTTATAGGAGCTCTGATGTTTATCACGGCAGCCGTAATATGCATCAACAGCAGAAAAACATGCGTCGTCATGGACGATCGATTTACGATCGTCTATACCAGGTTCATCCCCTTGCTGTCAACCTCAAAAGATTTTTTTTATAACGAGATCGACAGCATCGATGCCATACTACCCCTCACCAGGTCAACAGAAACCGGTCTTATTTCAACCTTCCTTTCCTACCGTTATTCACTTAAAAGTAGCTTAAAAAACACGCTCACCTTTCATTTTCATGACGGACGTGTCAAACATCTGTCGGTGACTATTTCAAGGGAAGACCTCCAGGAGGCCTTTAGACATATAAGAACCCTATCCTCCATCCGTATCGCCGAGTCATACTAAATCACTGGACTCCTGCAATCTGGGCACCTATCACGGATGGCGACGAAATACCCATTGCCAGGAACCTCCTCGTAAAACCTCTTGGACGCCACTACAGAACGGCCCTCTCTTCTTAGTATCCAGATCTCTATTGGAGATTTCAATCAATCCTTACTGCATACTACAAGAAAAACGTATTCCTATTTCGTCAATAAATTGGAAATCATCAATACAACGGACATCCATTTTTTCACAAACATTAGGTATCCTTATACGGTCCGTCCTTGCGATCTGTTTTTTTTCTTTAGTAACAACACAAGCTCGCTGATCTATCGCATGAGCAATAACCCAAGGATCAGCGAGTGAGCGACCTTTTATATTATCGACTAGTAATTGGTGTGTCGGATCTGAGTCAAATATTTTAGAGATACATTGAGTTACTGATTCTTCTATGGGATACACCGGTATGCCACTGCTCTTTAGCCATTCAGCCAGTTTATCTTCTGTATGGTTAATTTCGTCCTCGACGGCTTTTGGAATAAAGATACGCTCTGCATGACCTAGTCTTTCCAATAGCTGCCAGTATTCGGGGCATATCTTACGGGAATAATAACTGTTCCATGGGACGATCAGCACATTCGCGTCTAAACAATATTTTGATAAAGGCTGACTCATCGATAGGCAAAAGCTTCCAGTTTAGAGAAACTATTTACAGGAGTATTAAGCAAATTGCTTGCCTCCGTAGGCTGAATAAATCCATTTCTATAAGCATCCATAACTAGCCTGGTGAACAGATGACCATTACGGTTGGCACGAAGCAGGAATGGGCTGGGGCCTCCATCTTTTCTTTCTTGTCTATACCTTTTTTCTTCTTCCTTATGTAAGTGATCCAAATAGGCCTTGTCGGCATCCGCCTTTAATTGTCGGTATTGTACATGGGATATTTTCTTTAAATCCAGGGATCGGATTAAAAAAGCAAATGAGCTAACGCCATAGCGACGAGCGATGGTATAAATATTTTTTATCGAGCCAAAAGTAGCTGCCGGAAGTCTATTCATGAATTGCTCTGGCAACAGGGCATTGGCAGCAACCTGGTTACAAAATATTTCTACCGGGTGTTGTTGGCCATGTTCAACCCCTTCAAAACTTATGTCCCCAGATATTCCAGACTGGTTGATCCATATATGTGTCAACTCATGGACAAGACTAAAAAGTTGGGCCGTATCCCAATCTTCACTGTTAATAAAAATAAAGGGTGCGTAGGCATCAGCGATAGCAAATGCCTGAAACTCATCGCTGTCCAATTTTAGACGCGAATGAATGGAACTTGCCTTGGATACAAAAATGCCTCTGGTTTCTGCTTTTTCAATCCACTCCCTTATAGGACTGCCCTGGTGATAACTTTCAGGGTCAATGTTTAGTTCAGTCAATATATCATTTGCAACTGTCGCAGGGGAGCTACGAATAGTAAAACGACCTACAAATGGAAGAGCAGCCTCCCCATTCTCTTCATAAAAGGCTTTTGTCCAAGCCTGCCTTTGACGGATCTCCCGGATAATAAACACCGATGAAGTAGATAATGGGCCAGCTACCTTGCGGCGAAAATCCTGTAACGGCGTAAAATCGAGAGGCGGCTTTGGCAGAAAAAGAAGTGCAAATGGCCGTTTATAGGTTTTTGCTAACACTTCCGCCTGCCGAATAGTGGGTTTAGATGCTCCGGACTCCCACTGAGCCAATTTCTCCGGAGATACGGGAATACTCTTAGCAGCAGTCTCTAAGTTCATATGAGCCGTAGCTCTTGCCCATTTTAGAACAGAGGGTGTTATATTCGCTTTATCTGGCATCCCGATTTATATCGTTATTAAAAGAATAAAGTTACTTATTAATATAAGTCATACTTAAACAAATTTGTTTTTACAGTTGACCGTCTGCACTGGCGATGATCTTATCCTGGTGCCGTCTGTCCAACCAACGTCCAAGTCTACCGCTGCACTATCACACGGACTTTATCGAGATCTTTACCGTCAAAAAAGAAGTACTCGACTTTTATAGTATCTTCCCCCGCACGGCCCGCGCCGGTGACGTTGCCGCATTCGCCCGGCTCGTCAATCTGTACCAGGATATGGCCGTAGCCTACGCCCGCAGCTTCCTGGGTGATCATCATCTGGCGGAAGATGCTGCACAGGAGGCATTTATAGAGGTTTATCGATCCCTGTCCGACCTTCGGGAGCCGGCGGCCTTTACAGCCTGGCTGCGCCGCATTATCTTTAAGTACTGTGACAGAGTACTGCGCAGAAAGTCGGATGAAATAAAAAAGATGGTCCACAGCGCCATTGACCGTCTGCACGTAAAAAATTAAAGCAATATATGTCCACCATCGAAGAAAACCTGGAAGCATCCCGTCCGTCCCGGGATACAAAATTCATCGAAAAGGTACAGCGCCTTATCCGGCCGGATGCGCTAAATAAGGATGAACCCCTTTTCTGGTCACCCGGCATTGGCAACGACGTTTGGGACCTGTTCTGCTCCGCCATCACAGGCGACCTGGACACCATCCGGCGACTGTTGGAAAAAGACCCGTCCCTGCTGCGCTGTCAGTATGAATACCGTACGCCCATGTATTTTGCTGTACGGGAAAACCAATTGGAGACAGCCGCATTCTTCCTGCAGCAAGGCGCGAATGCCCATTGGGGTGGTGGCGACGACTCCCTGCCGGAGATTGCCCGTTATCGCGGCTATCACGAAATGCAGCGGCTGCTGGAAGATACGCTGGCCCGGCAACACAATGTCTCACAGAAAGGAGAGGTCATCGCCGCCGCCATCAAAAACCATAGCTTGCAAATTATACAAACCCTGCTGGACACGGATCCTCAATTGCTCAATGCCGGCGATGTCCACGGCAACCAGCCGATACACTGGGCCGTCATGACAAGAGAGCCGGCCATCATCGACGAGTTATTGGCCCGTGGGGCGGATATCAATGCCCGGCGGATCGATGGCGCCCGGCCGATACAGCTATGCAACGGAGATTATTCCTATCGGGGATGGCGGGACGTGCCACAAGACCACCCCTTCACACCAGGACAAATCCTCACCCATCTCCGTAAACACGGCGCCTATGTCGACGTATCTACCGCGGCTTATATTGGCGACCTGTCGCGCGTTCAGGCGCTGGTGGAAGAAGACCCCTCTCTGGCAAACAAGCCGGGAGAGTATGTCACCTACTATGCCTGCTCAGGGGCGCCGCTGCGTAATGCCGCCGCCGGGGGACATCTGGACATCGTAACTTATCTGCTTGAAAAGGGCGCCGATCCCAATCTGCCGGAAGAAGGCATCGCCCCGCAAGGCTACGCCCTTTATAGCGCCGTCTACAACGACCACTATGACATCGCCCATCTCCTCCTGGAAAAAGGGGCCATTCCCAACCCACCCGTAGAAAGCTCTGCGGATGCGCTGAGCATCGCCCTCAGGAACGATAATAAAGATATGGTCAACCTGCTTTGCTCCTATGGCGCCGCCCGAAGTATGGAGATCCTTGCTCATTATGGTGACACCCGGACAGCCGCCGCCATCTTTGCCGTAGATCCATCCCGCACCAATGACCCGCAGGCACTGGCATCTGCGGCGGGACAAGGCAATGAGAGCTTTGTCAGACTATTACTCCACTATCAGCCCCGTCTGGCTGCACAGATCGGCACAGCGGCGGCAACCCCCGAATTGACCCGCTTCCTCTTCAGCAAAGGTATGGACCCCAATAAACAGAATTGGCTGCGGGTGACACCGCTACATCGTTTTGCCGAAAAAGGAGATATCATAAACGCGGGGATATTTCTGGACCACGGCGCCGACATCCACGCACGGGACGAAGACATCTGCTCCACCCCGCTGGCCTGGGCCGTCAAATATGGGAAGAGGGAAATGGTGGAATTTCTTTTACAGCGTGGCGCCCAACCCCAGCTGCCGGACGACCCATCCTGGGCCACTCCCATGGCCTGGGCGGTTTATAAAGGGGATACAGATATCATCCGGCTGCTCGAACAGAAATTTCCCAACGGTGACGCCTTATGACAAAAATCCTCTAGCTTCGGGGACAAACCTTTTATTATGAAACCAGCAAATACTTTCTCAAGCCGTCGCCATTTTTTAAGGACCACAGCAGGGCTGGCCACAGGCCTCACCAGCCTTTCATTACTGCCCTCCCTGGCTTTCTCCGCACCGTCCTCGAGTAGCCCCTTTCCCTCCGGACCACTGCCGGCCGGCACAACCCCCTTTGCTGACGACCTCAACATCATCGGCCCCAAAGAAGGATACTCTCCACAGATAGGCACACTCGTATCCATGATGACCTGGATGCGTACGATCATGTTGTATTCTTCCAAAGGAATGACCACGGAACAGTTGGACTTCCTTCTGGACGACAAAGCCAATACTGTCGGCTCCATGCTCTTTCACCTGGCGGCTACCGACGCCTTTTATCACGAACATACTTTCAATGGCACCGAATGGGGCAAATGGGACAAAAGTCTCCAGGATAAATTTGGCGTGGCTATGGCCCTGGGCGATCCCGCCCGCAAACAGATAAAAGGCCACAACCTCGACTTCTATACAAGTCTGATGCAGGAAACAAGAGAGAGGACATTAGCCGAATTCCGCAAACGGGACGACAAATGGCTACTGACCGTGGACCAAAAATGGCCCTGGGGTCCCACCAACAATTACTGTAAATGGTTCCATGTGTGCGAACACGAGTCCAACCATAATGGACAGATAAAATTTCTAAAAAGCCGGTTGCCCGGAGCAAAAGCCACCAACGAATAATTATCGTTTCACTCCTTCCACACGTCTGCATTTTTTTATTCTCCCGCCAGCAGCGGCCAGTTCTTATCCGGCCTGTGCGCTTCATGCATCATTTCGCTGATCCGGCGTACCACCTCCGGATGCCCGGCCGCGACATTATTTTTCTCCCCATCATCCCTGCTGAGATCATATAGCTCTATAGTCGCATCAGGTTTGTCATGTACATACAGCCGGACGGCTTTCCACTTGCCCCATCGGACGGCCTGGCGCCCTCCGTTCTCATGGAATTCCCAATACAGATAGGCATGTTGCTGCTGGCGGGCGCTATCACCCGACAGGGTAGACAGGATCGACACGCCATCCAATCCCCGCACTTTTTCCACACCCGCCAGCTGGGCGAACGTCGGATACAGATCCCAGAATGCTCCCGTAAACGTCGATGTCGTCCCCGCGCGTACCTTTCCCGGCCAACAGGCGATAAATGGAGTCCGGATACCCCCTTCATAAAGATCCCGTTTGATCCCTCGCAAAGGACCATTGCTGTCAAAAAAGTCGGGGTCGTTGCCTCCTTCCCGGTGCGGGCCGTTGTCGCTGCTAAAGATTAACAATGTGTTGCCGGCAATACCCTGCCTCTCCAACTCAGCACGGATCTCACCGACATATTTGTCCAGCCGGGCTACCATGGCCGCATAGGCCGCATGCGGGTAGGGCTCGAAAGCGGCTTTTTCAAATTTGGGTGTAGTCGCTTCGTCCCGGGGCTGCTCATGGAACTTGCGAACATAATAGGCGTATACCTCGTCGTGCGGTACGCTCAACGCCGCATGCGGCAAGGTATAGGAGAGGTAAAGAAAGAATGGCCGGTCTGCCTGCGTCCTCAACAACTCCATCGCATGTCGATGGATCAGATCAGCAGCGTAAATGGAATCCCCCGTCTTATTCGCATCGAGCGCTACACGCTGATCATTCTGCCAAAGATGATCCGGGTAATAATTATGCGCCAGACGTTGACAATTGTAGCCGTAGAAAAAAGAGAACCCTTGTTTCAACGGTTCGCCCGAAGAGCCGGGATAGCCCAGCCCCCATTTTCCAAGATCGGCCGTAAAATAGTCATGGTCCTGTAAAAGACGTGCAATGGTCACCGTGGAGTCCGGTAAAGGAAATTGTCCCTCGGGCTGTATTTCCCGATTGCCTCTGATAGGCGTATGCCCCGTGTGAAACCCCGTCATCAGACTGGCCCGTGACGGGGCGCATACCGTCGTACCCGCATAGAACTGAGTAAATCGCATTCCGGCACGGGCCATCGCATCGATGTTCGGCGTTTCGATCTTTTGCTGTCCATAACATCCCAGATCACCATAACCAAGGTCGTCGGCAAGGATAAAAATAATATTGGGACGCGAGCCGGGGATCCTTTGCTGGGCGGAGGCAGACAGGGTCAGTGTCAAACAAGAGAAGAAGATAAATATACGCATAGCTCCTAAAGATACTGATCAATTTATGTAAATTTATCCCAAACCTTTACCCAGTGGATACATTAACCCCGGACAAACAACTACTTATATATCTGGCCGAAGCTGGCATAGGGCAGTATAGGGACATATCCGGATTTTTAAATCAACATTTTGCATCTTCTGCCACAACCTCGCCTGCGGCATGGGAAAATTTAAAAAATGTAACCCAATTTATATCTACCCTGGTTGAACACAAATTTATTCGTGTTGATTTTTCCGAACTTTCAAATGAGGAATATGTTGGTAATGGCTTCTTTTCGACTCCAATAAAGGCCATGATATTAAGAGATGGAATGGAGTACATCTCGAAAAACAAAACAGAAACAACAGGAACACATGTACAGCTCAATGCCGAGAACATACATTATACAGGCAACATTGGGTATTCAAACAGATATTCAACACAAAGGTCAACGAGTGATAAGCAAAAGTCCGATCTCCCATCAAAAGTAAAAAAATGGATCGCGGCAGCCGTAGCATTAGGCGTCGCTATTCCGACAATTATCATTGCCTGGAACAAACTTAAAACCAAGCCGGAACAGGAAAAGGTCGTAGCGCCAAATGTCGATTCCCTGAAAAAGAAAGATTCAATACATCTGCGGGCAGACTTGCCAAAAACGATTGAAAATAAAAAATTGATAAAAAACCATCCCGATGCTGTCGATGCACTTATTCCGGCAAAAATAGAAGTCAACAGATACCACTATTCTGTCCCCTTGTCCAATGCGAACATTAATAGACTGTTGAACATCCTTCCGGACAGATCTGTTCCTGTAAGTGTATGGTATTCCGACCAGGATAGTCTCATAGCGCAAAAGGTATTGAATTGGATAATAAAAAGGCAATTTGATGCGGAATTGCATAGAAATGGGCAGCCGGTATGCGGTCAAATGCCTCCGAATTCATTTGCTTATCGCTATATATCTATTCAGACGGAGTCATTTTTATCTATATTTATCAATTGCTTGTAAATAAAAAAACCGCCTTGCGGCGGTTTTTTTCAAGCCTATTGATTGATCCCAAAAGCTTCCCATCCTTGCGCCACCGTCCGGGTACACGTCATAGACTTTGTACCATTCTCGCTGGATATAAAAAGCCCGTTCGTGCTGCGAAGGCTGACCTTTCCATCCGGCGTGGGTATCCAGTCGAATATTTCCCAGGTGCCATAGCCGGCGCGGTTACAGGTGATGGGGTTATTCCCGTCTTCCGACGACACGTACTTGCTCATGCCTTGCAAAGCCACCTTTCCATAACCCGCATTTACTACCAGGAACTGCTCCCATGCCTGCGCCGTCGGCCGATTGCAATTCATAGCCTGTGTACCATTCTCACTGCTGACGTACAGGTTGTTGTTCCCTTTAAAAGTGACGGTGGTCCCCACAGGCGCACCCGTACTCAGAATGCCGCCCGCCGTCACCACCTGGTTTATGGCCGAGAGCAGGGAGTTTGCCCCCGTCGCATCACCGGAGAGCTCCCAGATAGCAATACCACCGCCGACAGCCGCGGCATAGCTCGTCTTGCTTTTTATCGTGATGATACCATTATAGCCGATGCTGCCCGACACATCCAATTGAGGGCTGCCGCCTCCGGAAAGAATGGTATTATAATTTACATACGCATCCGCCGAATTAGGGTCCTTGGATGAATCGTGACCGTAGAAGGGCACCCCAAGGATAGCCTTTGCCGGCGACAGACCCCGGTTCAACCAATAGCTCATACAACGGGCGCCCACTTCAAAAGTAGAATGCTGAAAATTGTTGTCGTCATAGGCCATGATCACCAGGTAGTCCGTCACGCTGAATACACCGTCCACCACATAATCGCCTCCATCCCCAATGACAGCGGCGCTCAACAGTTTACCGTTATTATGCAGGGCTGTGCTCAGCTGCTGCATCAACAATAGGAAATTATTTGCCTCCGTACCCACGCTGGGATATTCCCAGTCGATGTCCACCCCGTCCAGGTTGTACTGATTTGTAAAGCCGATCATGCTGTTGACAAACGCCGTCCTGTTGGCAGAGCTGGCTACGATACCGGAAAAGCCGCCCCCGCCACCTCCGCCGCCCACGGAGATCAGTGCTTTTACCCCGGCCGCATGCGCCGCGGTAACCATCGATGACAGCTTTGAAGGGTTGTCGATGGGCTGGTACCCGCCGGATGAGGTAGGGATCAAAAAAGCATAGTTGATATGTGTCAGCTTGGAGAACTGTACCTGGCTGACATCTCCTGCCCAGGTGGGCAGATAGCCGACTACCTTAAAATTTGTCACCGCCCTTGGCGTCGTCGGAGCCGAAGGACCAGGGCTAACTTCCTTGTGACAGGACGATAGGATAAGCAAGACCGCTGCAAGGCAGGCCAACGTAATTGGTTTCATTGTAGATGAGGTTTATGGATGATAAAAACTAAAGACCGGAAACATTAAAATGCGTATACGTGGTAAAACCCAGGAACGTATTGTCATTCGGTACGCCCAGCGGGTCCTGCAGCTCTCTCAAATATTGAAGATTGCTGCTCTTATAATAATTGTAAGCCACTTCCGTACCTGGGAAAACAGGGCTGCTGGTGGAGCAGTAATTACACCCGGTGGATTGGTTGTAAGCCGCCCGCATAAAATCATATCCCGCACTGATCCTGCTGGAATTCAACGTCCAAAGGGAATTGTCGCCCTGGATACGAGCAAGCTCCGCCGCATAGGCATAGGCCGTCAGCGTATATTGATAATGCACACAATCCTGTCTGTCGCATAATTCAGGCAGTGTCCCATCTGAATAGATCACGGATGGCATCAGCGATACCAGAGCGTTATAGCCATTCTGATAGACCGTGGTGCTGTTGAGGAATATACCGATAGCCATTTTTGCATAACCCGCCGAGGCATTCCAGTTATTGTTGTACTGCGGGATATTGTTGATATAATTGTTCTTTACCAGGTTCAGATAATTGGAGAATTGTGCAATGTCCGCGTCAGACCAGCCCGAACCCTGACCGTTGACTTTATAATACCGGATGATCTCTGCCGCGGCTACAAAGCTGGGGGTTGTCCAGGATGCCTCCAGCGCAGGCTGATTAGGATTGGACCCGGACAGGACATCGTATTTCTGAAAAGTATACGCCCAGCCGTTGAGAATACCGATAGCCTGACTGGCGTACGTAAAATTTCCCGTCTTGGTCCAGCGTAGGGCAAGCGCATATACCAGTTCGGCATCGCTGCGTATCTGGCTCTTGGACGGCGTCGTGGCTCCGTTGGACCCCACTACCACCGTCGAGTAGAAGGAAGTGGGGTAGGTGTGCGAGTTGATAAAGTCCAGCACCTTCTGATAGCTGGCGCTGCGCACCGCATCCCCTCCATTCACCTGACCGCCTACCAGGTCGAGACTTGCCTGGGTATTCAGCACGCCCGGATGAACAAAAGAAGTAATGGCTCTTGGAGTGGCGGAGGAGGTGCTCCCGGGCGCCGGAGCTTTGACGCCTTTTTCACATTGGAACAAGCAGGTCGATAAAACTACGAGGCCGACGCCCGTCAGCCACGAGTTAACGTTCTTTTTCTTCATAGAATCTTTTTTATGGTTTCAGCCAAAGATATAGGCCGGTCATAGCCGCAAACAAGCCTGTGCATAACTTATCTACGAAAACGATTGCGCGTAGTCGTGAATATCAATTTGTTGTAACACGCGAGACTACTGCATATCTACTGCGTAAGAGTATAAGAAAGGGATGGGCTAAGAGTTTTCCAGTAAAAGGTCGAGATCAAGAAAATATTCGTAAGAAGAACTCTCATTTTTCAACCGATGCCTTCTCCGGCAGACCTTTCATTACAGATAGCCCCGAATCAGGTCTTTCCAGCATCGTCAGCATACCGGTGGGACTGGAAGTTTTATTTACGATAAGAGAAGATATAGAATGGCTGACAAGGCAGTTTTACGGATAATGGGTTTATGCGTGACGAAATTATTTTATCAGCTTCCCACTGACATACCGCTGCTGTTGCAATATTTCTCCATTCTTATGGTAGGTCGTCCAAACGCTGTCCTTCTGCCCATTCTTCCAATAGCTTTTACTTCGGACCGCATTTGTGGTCATGTCATAGTACTCTGTCTTTACTTTGATCTCGTAACCGCCCACAGAATCGGTGGTTACGTTGTAACCATAAGAGATATCGGGGCGATCTATGTAATCACCCATGATGAGCATTCCTGAGATAATAAAAAGACTTCCATTGATGTACCACGTCTTTTTCAGCTGCCGGAAAAATAAGACCGAGGTCAATATGCTCAGTATAAATACACCCCAGATGGCTACCTTGATAGATGACATCAGGAAGGTAGCGGGCCGCTGTGCCCCGCCGGATGTATGATGCAATAGATAGGGTATGGCAATAATGTCGTAGACGAACACGATCAATAACCACGCGCCAGTGAGCGCCAAAGGAAAAAAAGTTTTCTTCATTTAATTTACTTTAATAAAATCTCCCTTGACAAATATATAAGTACCTTCTGAAAGGTTCTTGATCTGGTTTAAAAAGTCGAAAATAGAGTGGCCTTTCCCTTTCGTATTATCCATACTCCTGGATTCGGCGCCTTCTTCTTCGGCAAAATGGCTGCCATAGATTTCACCGACCATTGTTTGATTTACCACCTGATCCCCGGCATTGTCGTACTGCTTTAATGAAGTTCCTTTCACAGCGTGCTGGATCTTTTTGAAATTCTGCTGGAAAGAAGCAAAGTCAAACTCCGTTATGCTGAGTCCCTGCGCCTGTTCAGGATGCTTTCTCGCATAGTCGACCAGGGCCTGGATGAAGCCTTTCGCATAGGCGCCACCCATGCTGTGGGATATCACTTTAATAGTCTCCGTGATCACACCTCCGGATCTGGCTAAGGACGTTATGATCGCTTCGGCCTGCTTTTCCCCCTCTTCATATCCCACATTATACCTGAAAGCGGGGATCAGGTTCGGCGCTGTTCCCGCAGACGACAGATCAGGCTCCGATTTCCAGCTGTCGGTGCCGCCAACAGAGCCGTCTATATACATGGTATGTCTGTCATTGAAATGGTTCATCACATCTATATCGAAATTTTCATTTACTGTATACGTTTGCGTGTATGAGTAATTTTTCAATAAGGGGTAAGCAAAGTCAAAGCGTCCACCCGACTGGTAATAGACCTTCCTGGTTTTTGTAGTGACTTGACGCCAGTAGCTGCTGTTCCCTTGTTGATCTGGTGTTGCAAACCCGTTAATAAAGATCACGAGATGCCCATCAGGGTCGATGGCATTTACAGGCGTATTAAGCGCATAAACATACGGCGACTGGTTGACATATATTTCCGCTTTGGGATCCTGCACATGCCACCTTCCTATCTGTTGATCGTACATCCTGGCCTCATAATCCGTCCACTCCAGGCCGCTGCCGTCTGAAAACTCTTTATTCTGCAACTCCTTACCGTTGTACCTGTATTTATTTTCCAGATAACCCGCTTTCAATGCCTTGTCACTGATCCCCGCCATAGTGAGTCCGAATGGATAGTAATGATTCTCCTCCATCAGGGGGCCAGCATAGTGCATAATCGTCAGGTTGTCAAAAAAAACGTCCCAGTTGGGTGTAGCATTGCTGAGGTAAATATACAAATATCCGCTGGTTCTTATATTCACGGTGATTCCCAGTGGTGTTTGCAATCCTCCGGCAGTAGTTGTCCCGGCAGTAGCCACCTGCAGCGCTCCGCTCTGGCCCGCTGTGCTGACATATCCAAATTGGTTATCCAGCAGGATCCAGTTCAGATAGGCATTGGGCTTGCCGGCGGCATTGCCGTTGTTATTGGTTAAGAAGCTGTTCAGCGGGATGGCCAATGGCGTGGACGGACCCGTGAGGTCGGCGAGCGTTCCGTGGGTAGCGCCTGACAGCGACACAATACCAGACGCCAGGGAGTTGATAATATCCGAAGCAGATAGTCTCTGACCGTTGGTCGCAGCCGATGAATTGAAATAGTAATTAGTGGCAATCGTCACTTTATCGCCACTCATGACCTTTAGAATTATGGCCGGCCCTACCTTCTGACCGTCGCCCCTCAGCCTGCTGATGCTATCGTTAGGGTTAGTGGTACCATAGTCCACAGGATAGCCGGGGGCGGAGTTGCGGGCATAGGCAGTGGTGGAGATGTTATAAAAGATCTTGTTCTCCTTAGCCCGGTATGCGCCTTCCATCGTAGCCACATATTGCCCCGTATCGCGCTGGTCCGTCAATATTACTCTTGTATTGCCCAGGTGGTCCTTTTCGAAATAGTCAAACCGCTGCCTGAAGCTGCTGTCGCCATTCATATAGTGTTGCCAGAAATAACGGGTCCTCCCTTCCTCATGTGCTACAAATTGGATTGTATCGTTCTGGTATTGAAATCCTTTTATATACATTGTGGTTACTTGTCTCACAGTATTAGCCGTGCTGTCCGTAACGATCTTCGCCCATTTATTGCCCATTGCATCGTACCTGTACACAATGTTACCCTTAGAGCTGCCGTCGGACTTCATCATGCGGATAGTATCGGGGAGGTTGAGGAAGTTGTAATGAATGCTCCTGATACCTTTGTTCTTATCAGACAGCAGGTTGCCGTTGCCATCATAACTGTAATCCGTGGTGGGGTCTTTGACGGCACCGTCATAATGAAAATCGCCTAGCAGGGAGCCGGCGTCATTTGCTGAATCATACACTTGCTGCAGCCGGTTGCTGCCTGTAAAGTAGGTATACTTCAGCCGGTCGATAAGCAATGATCCCCCGGGCTTATAGCCGGCCTGGGCCATCGTCTGTATATTCCCATCTGCATCGTAGGTGATATGCGGGACGCTGAAATCTATGGTTGCATTTTTGACATAAGCGCTGCCGTTATATTGGGTAAAGTCCGCCATACTGAGTCTGCTGACATTATCATAAGCAAAGTCATACTTCCGGCTGATACCGTCTCCCGCGCTTTTCCAAACCATACCGGAAATATTCCCATTGAACTGTGGCACGCTGTATCCGGCAACGTTCCCGGCCGCATTGTCATAGCCCAGCTCCATGCCGAAATAATTTTGTGCTACCCCTGTCAGGTACCTTTTGTTGATCCCTGTCATCCATCCTCTGATGTTGTAATCATAGACCATGCTGTCCAGGTTATCCGAAAAATATTTAGCTTTTAGTAGGCCCAGCTCATTATATGTCATCGTGTCGATGCGGGCTTCAGGGCCGTCCATGATCTTTCGTGTGCTCAGCAGCCGGCCGGCGGCGTCATACGTAAATTTGGTCGTTACCAGGTGTCCCATTGGCATGGGAGGATTCTTTTTATGGTACAGCAGGTTGCGAAGCGTCTTACCAGAAAAATCATATTGTGTCCATTCCTGATCAACCCCTTTGCTATAGTTAGCGCATTGTGTTCCCACGACCCGTCCATGGTCATCATAGAAGGGAACATAGTACAGGAATTGGTTGGTATCGATGATCTTTGTACGGTAGCCCGTCGGCAGCCCCCTGACGTTGGTGTACTGACTCAAAGCAACTGCATAGGGATAGGTGTTGTAAGTCGTATAAAAATAAGTGGTATTGTTTGCATAGGTCATATCCATCGTGGCCGTCAGTGCGGTCCCAAGCGCTGTCACCCAATCGTACGAATCGTAGTAGTATTGTGTTACTACCTCCGTCGGAAAACTCGCGGTGACGGGATAATACGGCTGGGTCATGGCCTGCGCTACATGCCATGTATGATCGTTGTAATGGGCGGCGTCTGTCATAAGAGCGACGGTATCCTGTCTGTTGAGCGCATCGTAGCAGAATATCTGCCACTTTTTTTTGCTGCGCAGGACTGAATCTTGTGACATGACCAGCCTATCCCTGATATCATATACCATTCGAACCTCTCCCGTGCCTGGTACTTTTTTAACGATCAGCCGGTTACGCGAATCGTATTCATAACGGAAGCAAAGCTCGTTTGCGATGGCTTGGGTCAGCGTCCAATTGCTGCTGATGGCTTCCACCGCCCTGGGCTGGATGACGAAACGCAGGTTCTGCAAGTCATCATATATGTAATAGGTACAAAGCCAGCCAGAATGTCCTGCCGCAGGCGACGGCCACAGCTGTACTTTTTTCAGGATTACGTGGCCGTCCATGTCCTTGTATTCTACCACCTGGCGACCGGCCTCGTCTGTCGTAATGTTCTTTCCCAATGTCCCGGACGTATAAACACTTGCGCGCACCGGCAGACTGCCTTGCGACGAATCGATGTTCCAGACCTGTACACTATCGCCGGCCGCATTGAAAAGATATTGACTGGTAACGCCGATGCCGTTACCTAGCCAGCTTTTACCCGGAGAGTAAGCAAAGACTGGGCGGTTCAACGGCGAAGGCTCATAGTCCGTCTCTTTATAGTAATATTGATCGCCCGGGAATTGACCGCTGTTGAAACTCTTTTGTTCGGCTATTGCATTCGTATGGTAGCTGCCATCTGTAGAAGAAGACACATAAGGAAGATAACCCGTAATTATTCTGTCGAATGCATCATAGACCACAGGTGTGACGACGTCCTTCTCCATCGGATTTGCTTTCCGGGCAACGGTTTGTTTGTTTCGGCCGAGTCCATCGAAATAGGTGGTGGTTACCCTGGCATCTCTTGTATCCGTAAGGTTATCCGCTGATGTGACATCGGTGATACCCGGCCGGGTGATCTCTATGACGCGGACATAATTTACGTCTGCTGCTGCCGGGACGGTTCCCACTGAAACGATGGCAGTATTTGTATAGGCTGTATCTGTTCCACAGACGACCCTGCGCCGGAAATAAGTTTTTACTGTCAATGTTCCGGGTTTATAGTTCCTTGTGGTGGCTGTCCCGGAAGCCGTGATGAAATTGACAGCGTCCGTGCTCTGCTGCCATTGATAAGCGTAGCTCGCGCTACATCCGCCGCCGGCGGCGGGGCTGGTGATCAGGGAGTCCGGGCTGGTCCCGGAGGAAATCGTCTGCGCCGCGGGTGTGACGGCGCCGGGTAATAATTGGATCCCCGTCGCTATCGGGCCGGCTATAAGGCGATAGCTACCCAGACTAAGTATCATTAACAGCCATCCATTGGCCCATCGTACAAAAGATCTTTTATTGCTCATTTCACCGTGCGTTTAACAGTTGGAAAAAGGAGTTTTAATTGCCGGATTGCCCCCGGTAATGGTAACGGATCCGTTTGATGATATTTCCGTCCTTATCACGTACCACGCTAAGCCTGGAGAAGTTGTCGTATTCATAATAAGTCGTCCGCCCCTGGTTATCGGTCTCGCTTGTCATGCCGACCAGCGGCAGATACGTATACGTCTTAATAATGGCCCCCGGAAAAGCGGTCCTCAGCCCATCAAGATGGCTGCGCAATTGAGCATCCGAGGCCGGGTTGTCCAATATGCTTTGGGTCACGTGACTTTTTACGTCTGTATAGGTTGCTCCTGTGATCTCAGCGACGGGATACTGGGATTTATATCCGTAGAGATAGCATTTGGGTACGCCATCCCGGGGGACATACCCCTGTATATTGGCATTGACGTCGTAATCTGTATAGGTCAGGCTCGTCTCCATCGTATGGGCCGGGCCTGTGTTTGTCCGCACTTTATCCTGCACTGCATGTAGTTCCGGCGTAAGCTTATAGCTATTGTGGACCAGGAAGCTTTGCTGATTGTGCCGGGTCTTTTTCTCTATCACTGCGCCTACATTATTTACACTTATCAATCGCTGTCTTGCCGTCTCTTCCATGCCCGTCAA
Organism: Chitinophagaceae bacterium; assembly: GCA_017307755.1. Taxonomy (GTDB): domain Bacteria; phylum Bacteroidota; class Bacteroidia; order Chitinophagales; family Chitinophagaceae; genus Puia. The sequence goes on from JAFKGQ010000008.1 coordinate 197,094, forward strand.
CGTAATGTCCTGTGGATAGACGAGAGAATCCACCAATTCCCGGCCTTTGCTGTCGATGGTGCGCGAGCTGGTGATCAATGCATGCTGTGCGTTGTTATAACTATAATAGAATGTCTGAACAGAAGGATTGAGACCGTTTTGGTCAAAATTTGTAGTAGTTGTCTGGCTGATATATTGCCAGGGTGTCCCCAGGATATAATAATTTACGTCAAAGGCTTGGAACTCGGCTGCCTGGTGGGGTATGGTAGATGCAACAGGATCATAGGTTCGGTTTATAAAATACCCTTTCACGGAGCTTGAGTTCCTGGAGTCAACTGTATATGTATTCACTTTCTTTTGCAGGTACACCGGTGTTTTATTTATCCACCTGAATGTATTTTCTTCCAGCAATGCTCCATTCTCATAACCCAGGTTGCTATGCGGCGCCTGTATCTGGTCGTGCCCAAAAACAGGAAAACTCCCATTGTGGTCAAGGATATCGAATTTCAACTCTTTCCCTCCGTTCTCGAAATAGTCCCCATTGCTTTGCAGCACCGACGTATACATGGTGGAGAAAGGCACCAGGGCTTCCGGATTTTGCGGATTCGAATACAACGCTCTGTAAGAACAGCCCTGGGTATTGATAACAGCGTTGGTGACCAGACACTGTACTATGGTTGATAATGGAACAATAAAAATAGGAGCTGTTACGGACTGCACATTCGAGGCGGCAAAGTCGGGCAGCCGTCTGTAATAATACCTGGTAAGCTTGGGTGTCATATCATCCGAACTGTCCGTGGCAACCACCTGTTTAATCCTTGTGCCAGGATATATGACTGTTATAGGCACCGTATCGTATGTGGGAGGAGAAAAATAATCAAGATACATGGACCCATAAAAAAGATGTGGTCCAAAAACGGTGACTCTCATCGTATAGGATGTTCCGGCAACAATATTGATATGGTCTCCACTGACGTTCTGGTTTTGAGCCACCGTTTTTGTGTACAGGACCGCATTCGTAGCGGCATTCAGGATCGCCGCTTTCATCTTGATATGGGTATCCGGGTCTGTACTTCCGTCATCTGAAAAGAACGCAGCGCTTATGTTTGTACTCGAAGAGTAGCTGGCGGTAAAAGTATGATTATATACAACACTTTCTTCGTTGTCATCCCCTCTGCCTGCAGCATTTTCCCGTATCGTATTTTGATGTGTTACAATTTGCGTACTGGGTTTTTGATGACTTTCATAGACTATTTGATTATATCCTCCGGTGGGATAGGTCACTTTCTTTAGCAAACCGATGGATGCATAGTTCGAATCAGGATCCCTGTTACCTCCCACGTTATTAAAAGCAGCTCTGTCAGCAGCGTTGCCGGGCAAAGGAACAAGGTATTGGTTGTTCGTCTTACCGTTGTAAAACCCCTCATAATCCTGGCAAAATGCAAGCCTTGGGGGGACCTGGGATGGCCGGTCATATTCGAAAGCATGTATTTTCGGGTCGGTGTTTGTCGTGCCATATTCCGAGATCTTTGAAAGAAAATGCCAGTTCTTTTGTTGCGCGTCCTGTATCTGGCTCAGTGGGATTGACACCGCGGAAATTATAGATTGGTATTCAAAGAGGAATTTCTTTAGCTGGTTGTGCGCGTCATCATACAGGGCAATGGAAGACACCAGGCCGTCGCCATTGATGTCACTCCTGTTCTGATAGGTGAGCTCGATGGTGCCATAAGCCGTGGAACTTATCTTCTTAATCCTGGAATACCGGGTATGGGTAGACGGATAACACAGCTGGTCGGAAAATATTGGACAGGAGATTGACGCGGGACTACAGAACAGTACGCTATTATCCCTGGTATATATTGTCTGAAATACATTGCTATAATATGAGGCCGTGCCCGTTTCATAGAGGAACATGATCGAGTCACCGTCGGGATGGACAATCTTGGTCAGGTTCCATGCGGTCGGATTGTCATCCCTGAACCCCGGGATACCGCCGCAAACAGAGCTTGCCACGATCCTGTTGAGCTCGGTCGCGGAATCACCGCCAAAAAAATACTGAATACCTTCTGGAGTAGTGACCTTGAAAGAGACATTGCTTGCTGTAGTCGTATATTCGAACTTCAGATTGCTATGCGGCATCGTCAGTATCCCTCCGCTGTCATTAACAATAAATTTCCCGGTGTAATGGTTAAAATTATAATAGAAGATATCGGGCTGTACGTCGTTGTAGGTCAGTGTGGATTGGTCTAAAAAATTCCAAAGCGTGTCGTTCAGGACATTCAGGGGAGGAGCATGAAGCCGCACCGTAGGATAGGTGAGATCAGGGTCATCCACGATTGTCCGGGTAATAAGCCCGCCGGCGTTCAATACCCAATCGATGCCCGACCGGGACCCTATGGCATTCACCCTGAATCCATTGGTTGTATACGATAATGACAGGGGGACCTCCAGGTTCTTCGTTTTGTAGCTGAACAAAGGGATGGACAGGTTCAGCGCTCCCGTGGACATATTGATGGGAATATCCCCGTATTTCCCCAGCTCGGCTGCATTGGGCGAAGGTGGTAATATGGCCGGCAGCGCTATTCCATTGCTCGACTGTCCCAGGCATATTCCCTGGATCATGCACAACCCAAGAATAATGGTACTAATAGAATTAAATTTCATAATCGCCCCTTGTCTCTATAGGTTAAAAATTGTCGAGTAAGCCTGGGCATTGCAGCCCAAACTGCTCACGGAACCGTGCTTGAGATTCTCACCTCACACGGCTCTTGTTATCTGAATATCATTTTATTCCCAAGGTCCAGTGTTTAACATCTCCTTATACGCTCTCACCTGTTGAGAGTAATAATAGGCGTCTTGATTAAACCCCTGGTAATCCTTCTCTAATAATCCGCTCAAATTTGTATGCTGCTGAATGTATTGAGATATCTGTTGCTTCCGTTCGCGGATGTATTCTCTTACCTGGTCTGCGTCCTGCGTCTTCGCCTGCAGGGATTGCAATTGTCTGAGTGAAGCCAGGGCTTTTGCTGCCTGTGTCGCTGGCGAGTTTTTGAGAAAGCGCTGCATAACGCTCTGCCGACCCAGCAAACAACGTCTTTGCTGGTTGAAGAATTTGGAAGGGGAATTTATAATAGCCGTAGCCCCGCCAGGTTGGTCCTGGGCAAAACAGGAAAGCGTCAGTGTACAGAGCAGCAATAGGATTGCGGTCTGGGGTCCTTTCATGAGAAGCCAGTTTAGGAGTTAACGCATGGTTAGGAGCCATACGTTTACGGTCAGTTATTAATCGTTGCTAACTAATCAGAGTGAGTAACTGAAATTTCAAGAGTAAGAAAAAACTGTACGACAAAATAAAGGGTTTTTTATTTAATCCAACATTAAAAGTTTATAAGCGTGTCGAAAATAGCAATAGGCGTGTCGATTTTGCCCATCAGCGTGCAATGCATATATCCCACCTGCATTCATAGCAAAACATTTTCCCGGGAAGACTGTTACAGATCAAGAGCCATGTCATACATAGAATACCTTCCGGCTAAAGATCTGCAGGATCACCTCGATGCCTACTGGATCCGCAAGACCCCTCCCGGCCAAAACCCCACCGGCAGACGGGTATACGCGGACGGATGCGCCGACCTCATCCTCAACACGGGCACCTCAACCGCCTGGTTCAACCCCATGGCCCGCGCCGGCGATATAATCCCTTTTGACCCCGGGCACATGTATCTTGGAGGAACAATGACGGAATACGGGGTCGTCACAGCATCAGCAGGATGCATACTGACAGGCATACGGTTCAGACCAGGCGGATTTTACGCGTTTTACAGACAACCCATGGCGCCCGCCGTGGACAGCCTACTGCCATTCACTGATCCTTCTCTGCAGCCCTTGATGGAATACAAACATTCCGAAGAAAACTTCGCCCCCCGGCTGGATACGTACTTCATTGCAAAAAAAATTGCGGCTGCCGAACACTCGGCCCGAACAGAAAAAACGCGTGATGATTTCAACACTGCATACAAGACCATACTTCTCACTAAAGGACAAATATCAGTAGAGGCCCTGTCGAAAGAATGTCACATGAGCCGCCGGACAATGGAAAGAGTATTTAAAGAGAATGTAGGTATTCCGCCAAAAGAATTCATCCGGATCGCCCGCTTTCAGGAAGTATTAAGCCGCCTTCGACAGACAGAGACAGCAGTCACACCACGGGAAAGTCTCCTGCGGATCGCCTTCGAGCTGGGCTATCATGACCATGCACATCTTACCAATGAGTTCAAACAGTATGCGGGCATCCTTCCTTCGGAATTGTCGCGTTTTTACAAAACAGGCATTGCCTCCGGCAACTACTTTTGACAAAAAAATATGACACTTCTTCTCACCGGACTGCTGGCAGGGCTGCTCGATGCAATTGCCGCCGTACTGCTCTTTCTGGCCAGACGCAATAAAGACCCCCGGATGTTATTCCGATACATCGCCAGCGCGGTCTTTGGTAAAGGTGCCTTCGTTAAAGGGACCAGCATGGTGTACAAAGGCATCATCTTCCATTTCCTTATCGCCATGAGCTGGGTAGCCATCTATTTTTTTCTCCATGCACATATACCCTGGCTGGACAGTCATCCCTTGCTTGCTGCGATAGGATATGGCATCCTGGTATGGATCATCATGAACCTGGTAGTCGTCCCAAATTCCAGGGCGACGCCCCGGCCGTTCTCATTATCGTTTGCATTGATCAATGTCATTATCCTGATACTGGCCATCGGTCTGCCGGCGGCTTATCTGGCCGGTTGAAGAAGTAACTGATTTGTCCAGTTATTGGTCTAGTTTGTCAATTTCCACAATCTTTATAGCTGAGTATTTTTATTTTTGTATTTACAAGAGAAAAAAAGGAGCCTAATTATAGGCTCCTCTTAGTATCTAAGGAAGTAGCGATGAATTGCGGAATTGCCTCCAGAACCAATCCAGCCTATCTTCCTTTTTTATCTTTAATGCAATTATTTTATCGTCTCTTTACAAAGATAGGCAAATATTTTAGGGAAATGCAACTAATTAGTCATAAAAATACTGCGCTAACAATTTGCCAACGGTTCTTTATTGAAAAGTCGTTGGAATTGCTATATCTCGGAAGCATTGATTCTTATAGGGTAAGATTAAACAATCCCAAATCAGCTTTGATAGAGCTTAAATATTGTTTGGAAGAATTCGATGCAGGCAGGATCAAACATTTTCAAACAATTAAATCTAAGGATAAAAACAAAAAAGCCATCATCGATGAGGCGCTTATGTTGTTGGCTAGCGATCCAAATTATCTTATCTTTCAGTCGATTTCTTCAAAGTACCTGAAGCATCTCCTCGATGTCACTACTGAACAGGATTATAAGAAAATAATCTCCGCAATAGAACTTCTTCTTGAAGAGAATGCGTCTTATCTCTCTTCAGTAATAGATGGCATTGAGACTTTAATCACCTCAAATAATCCAGGTTTTTTAGAATTATCAAAAATTGACAAATCGCTAAATATATTATTTAGTGAACTGATACACATGGGTTTCTCAAAAGGCTTCTTATACAAACTGGTATATGGTATTTTTGTAAACTCATTAGGGATGAGTAGATCATTCAACGATCATTTCACTAATTTTAAAACAAGAATACTACTACCGAAAAGCCAATATCAAGTAGTGTTCAGAATTGATACAACCCCAAAGGTTTATCACTCTATCTCGACTATCAATAATCCAATACTGACATTATCTGACAATATAAACGATATTCAACTTAACGGCAGGCAACACTCAGAATTGGTTGCATTCAATTCTCCTGCAAAGGCTCGAAAATTTATCAGATGTACAATAACTGCAACGGATTTTCTGGCTGCATTAAAAAAGGCAAGAAGTATTCTATCCGAGTACCTTGATGTTATCAATTTAGGGCTATCCGACGAGTTTTTGCACATCCATCAGCGCGCATTGGTCATAGACAATCGGTCACCCCAGCAAGCAGCTTTTCAAAATAATGTAAATATTCTGGATGGTAAATACCGTGCTGAGAAAGCGCACTATGCAGAGTTCACTTTAAAACTTCCTGCAATATTAAATAACCAATTGGTTCAGCATGACTCTAAAGAAAAGATCAAGTCGGCTATTAGATATCTTAGGCTTGGACAGCAGTCTACTGAAGTAGAGCATAAATTTATTAATTATTGGATCGGATTGGAATACCTCTTCTCGAATTATGAAAGCCAAAGTACTATCCATCGGATAAAAGACCATTTTATCAATTCGCATGCCTTGGCATATGTAAAGAGAAATGCATTTAGTTTCAAAAGCACGTTTGAGCAGATCAGCAGTCATGATCAGACTAAAATCCCTTCTTATACGCGAATAAACTCCTCATGCCTGGGGGCGGAAAATTTTTATCTGGAAATCTCTACGCAGCTATTGAATGATTATCCTCTGCTGGCCTTCAGAGCAATGGAATTACATCAATGGTTCTTTATTGCAGGCAAGCAACCTAATGCAGTAAACTATATAAAAAAGCACAGGGAGAATTTAGAAATGCATTTTACAAGAATATACCGGCTTCGAAACGAGATCATCCATGATGCCGCGACAAATACCAATAGTGAGTTAATAGCATCCAACTTAAGATATTATCTTACTTTTATCCTAAATGAACTGATAGACTTCTTGTCCAAAAATCCAACAAAAAAAATATCCATTGAAGACTATTTCATTCTAAATGAAATTGAGCTGGGAAATATTGAAAACAATGGCTATCCGCTGAATCAACTATTGGACGTCGATTGCTCAATAGGTTTTATCTCCTAGTTCTTTTTACTTTCTTGACGCTTATACTTTTACAGCTAATTAATTATCAAATATTATACTTCATTATATTTATTTTAGCATTTCTTTCAGCAATTTGGCACTCTTTTGGGAGGTATAAAGGCAAACACTGAACCCATGAGAAAGCTAACTCTTCCATTATTCTTAATTTGTATCGCATCCCTTTTTTCCATCAACAGTCGCGCACAGGTAAATGTCAGTATCAATATAGGTACTCAGCCAAACTGGGGCCCTACAGGATACGAACGGGTTGATTATTATTATATGCCGGACATCGAGACATATTATTATGTCCCGCGACACCAGTTTATTTACCTGGAGGCCGGAAGATGGGTGTTTGCGGCGTCCCTGCCCGCAAGATGCGCATCTTATGATCTGTATCGCGGATACAAAGTAGTGATCAATGACCCCAGACCGTATATGCACCATGATGTTTATAGGGCGAGATACGTCACCTACAGACAATGTTACGACCGCCAGCCGTTGTTACGGGACTGCCGCAGGGACGATGACGATGACCAGGGTCACGGACGTGGCCGTGGACATGCCTATGGACATTATAAAAAGCACGGGCACGGACATGATAAGGATGATGATTAATCGATCATCATCCCCCAGGCGATCTTACACACACTCCCTTTTACTATTACATCCATCGCCCCCTCGGGAGAGTCCGTCAGCTGTACATACAGCCTGCTATTCCTCCCAAGGTTCTCCCCTTGCCGGATCTCAATGACCGTCCCCGCCTTCTCCAGGCCATGCGCTACAAGAAAAGCCCCCGACGGACCGGCCAGACTGCCCGTTGCAATATCCTCCACCGAACCGTCATTATTACCCGTTCTTATACTGCGCGTCGCAATATCCAGCAGCCCGATGAATTGTGCGCCGAATGGCTGCAGCTTTTTCTCCAGACCTGGAGCGCCGACACGCGCCCGGAACTTATTCTCCCGAAACGGAACGATCAGATACGGCAGCCCCGTCGATACAACGGTCGGCCATAGTCCCGGATATAGATCCTCCGGCGACGCGCCGATGTAACTCAGGATCGCAGCGCTCTCGTCAGCATTCAACACCTTTCCAAATACAGCCTGCCCCTGGTTCATCACAGCATCATAGCCGTATTCCTTCTTTTCCGTAGTGACCGTCACGGTCTTTTTATTCAGCCGGAATACCCAATCGGCCCGTCTCTCCGAACCCGAAAGATCATGCAAGGTGGCCGCCGCTCCTAAAACAGGATGACCGGCAAAATCCAGCTCCTCCTCACAAGTGAAGATCCTGGCCCGGACAACATTTCCATCGATCTCCTGTAAAAAGATACTCTCAAACTGTCGCATCTCCTGGGTGAGCACCTGCATCACCGGCGTGTTAAGACCGGCAGCTTCCGTAAATACGATCAATCCATTTCCGGCAAATGGCTCCGGAGAAAATACATCGACATGGTAATATTTCATACTCAACTATTTTATGACAATGATGCAATGGCGCTGATCTCGATCTTGGCATGCATGGCCAGCTCCTTCACAGCAATACAGACCCTCGTTGGAAACCCATCCCGGAAGAATTCGCTATACACTTTATTCATCTCTCCATAGCTCGCCATATCCGTAAGATAGATCGTTACGTTCACCAGGTGGCTGTAGCCTAGCCCATGCCCCTGCAGCACCCGGCCTATATTTTCCATCACATGCCTAACCTCCTGTCCGAATTCCGTCTCCACCCCTATCTGTCCTGAAATAAACAATAGATGGCCTGCCTTTTTCGCCTCGGCAAAAGGCAACGCCCCGGCAGCCGCAGCTTGCCCGATAGTTGTTTGATCATTCATAGTAACTATTATTTTTCTGCATCAAAATTGACTATTTTTGACGAACTATAACAGATACAGATTTTGTATATTTTACTGTAACAGATTTATGCAGACACCCATCTATCTTCAGCTCGCCGCAAAACTCGCCGCGATGATCAACAAAGGCACCTACCCGCCCGGAGAAAAGCTTCCTTCCCTTCGAAAGATCCACCAGGAACAAGGCATCAGCATCGGGACGGTACTGCAAGCCTTCCAACATTTACAGGACATCGGTCTTATCGTCTCCCGCGAAAAATCCGGCTACTTTGTCAATCATAAGCCGGCCCATACCCTGCCTGTGCCACAGATCATCCCTTCTTCGCTGTCGGAACAAACGATACATATCGACACGCTCCTGCGCAAACTAAAAAAGCCCTCTTCGGGAAATAATTTTGTTTCTTTCTCCACCGCCCTTCCGGACCATCGTCTGCTGCCCTTTAATACCATAAAACGGGTGATCCAGCAGATATCCCGCGATGCCAGCGGCAGCTACCTGGAACTGGAGGACGCAAAGGGATATCAGCCACTGAGAGAAGCCATCGCAAGAAGGTCCCTGGCATGGGGCGCCGCATTACATACGGACGATGTCATCATTACAAATGGAGCTACAGAAGCATTAAACCTCTGTTTAAAGGCCGTGACAAAACCCGGCGATACCGTGCTGATACAAGAACCTTGCTTTTATGGGGTCATGCAGTGTCTGGAATTCCTGGACTTAAAGGCCGTCACCATACCCTGCTACTCCGGTACAGGCATCGAGGTGGGCGATCTGCAGACGGCTTGCGAAAAATATACGATCAAGGCTTGTCTCCTTGTCAGCAATTTTAACAACCCCACAGGCGCTACCCTTAGCAGCGATAAAAAAAGAAGCCTCGCCGTCTTTGCCAATAAAAATAAATTGCCCATCATCGAAGATGACCTGTATGGCGACCTCTATCACGAAGGCAGCCGCCCTGACAATATAAAGACCTATGATAAGAATGGGTGGGTGCAGTTATGCAATTCATTTAGCAAATCCCTGTTTCCCGGCGCACGCCTCGGCTGGTGCGCACCAGGTAGATGGAGCTACGAGGTCGCCCGTTACAAGTCCATGAGCACGGCCGGCACGAACAGTCTGCTACAAAAAGTGTTGTACGAGCTGTTACACACAGGTGCATATGACAGGCACCTGCAACGATTCAGACAACAACTGTATGCAAATATGGTTCGCACCAGCCGGCTGATAGAGCGACATTTCCCCGAAGGGACAAAGCTTACCCGGCCAGGTGGAGGCGTCGTGCTGTGGATAGAGCTGCCGCGACGGATCAATGCAGCACATTTGCAGGATGTCGCCTTTGAACAAGGCGTCGGCATCGCACCCGGAGAGATATTTTCAGCAAAGGCAGGCTATAAGAACTACATTCGCATCAGCTATTGTACGACGTGGAACTTAAAGACAGAAAAGGCGCTGGAGAAATTAGGAAGGATATGTAAATCTATTTAGCCTTAAACCTCGTTGCACCATTGATCCAGGGAAAACTTTCCGGCCATCCAGCCGGCCCGCCGCCTATCCCAGCCTCCCAAAAAAACCTTTGCCACTCTTACAATCTTTCACAGGTCATTTCAGGCTGTTCACCGACATTTTTAGCCCTTTAGCCATTTTCGTCTGGACCATCAACGCGCGGCACGGTAAATTTGCGTCCTAAATATAATTCTAGTGAGAAAGCTGCTATTTATTTTGTCTTTATTGTTTTCATTGACAGGTATTGCCCAACCTCCCGCGGGACAGGGGAGTGGCGCCAAGCCGGGCGCTCCGGGCGGCCCCGGCAGACCGGGCGGCCCTGGAGGCAATGCAGGAGGCCCTCCTTCCATTGGCCGTGTGTACGGGAAGATCACAGACACCACCAGTCAGCCGATGGGCCAGGTGTCCGTACTGGTGCTGAAGTCCACAGTCGACCCCACTACCAAGAAAAAGAAACAGGTGCTGATAAAAGGTACGGAAACAAAGGCCAATGGCGAATTTAATCTGGAAGACCTCCCCATCGCCTCACAGCTCGTATTGAAACTATCAGCTACAGGCTATAAACCCCAGGATATTCCATTTATGATCGTCCCCGCGGCTGCCGCGGCTACACCGGGGGATCAGGGAGGTAACCCCATGGCCAATCTGCCCTCCTTTAGCAAGGACCTGGGTATCATCAAGCTCTCCACCGAAGCAAAAGAGCTGGGCGCCGTCACCGTGACGGCCAAGACACCCGCCATGCGGCTGGACATGGATAAAAAAGTGTTTAATGTCGACAGGAATATCGTCAGCGCCGGCGGTACGGCACAGGACGTCATGCGCAACGTGCCCTCCGTAAATGTGGACATCGATGGCAACGTCTCCCTGCGTGGGGCAGCGCCCACCATCTTTGTCGACGGACGCCCCACCACTCTTTCCCTCGACCAGATACCCGCCGACGCCATCGAAAGCGTGGAAGTGATGACCAACCCTTCCGCCAAGTACGACGCTTCAGGCGGCGGCTCCGGCATCATCAACATTATATTGAAGAAAAATCGCAAGCAGGGTTACAACGGTTCTATCTCCGCAGGTATCGATTCCCGCGGCGGTCCCAACGCACTGGTAGGCCTCAATGCACGTCAGGGAAAAGTAAACCTGAGCCTCAATGGCATGTACCAGGGCTTTCGTGGAAAAACCATCGGGAATACCGATCGCCACACTTATCTGTATGACACCGCCACGCATAGCCAGGACACCACGCGTCTCTTACAGTCCGACCTGCAGCGCAACATAGGTCACTTCCTGTTCGGCCAGGTAGGCCTCGATTACTTCATCACCAACAAGACAACTGTCTCTGCCTCTTATATCAAGGTGCATGGTAATTTTAGCCCCACAGATGTGTCAAATATCCAGACCGACAGCATTTCAAAAGGCATCGGCCCCATCTATTCCCTCCGCAGATCAAATTCTGACAGGGAATTCGATGTCAACGGCGCCCAGGTGGGGATGAAACACCTCTTTGCAAAAGAAGGCCACCAGATCACCGCGGACGGATCCTGGTTTGGTGTGACCTCTCATTCATCCTCTCTTTATACAACAGATTATTACACCGGCGCTCCCGGAACACCGGTGAGCTATACGACCCGGCAGCAGGTGGTCGGCACCGCCGATCCAAATTTCTACACCTTCCAGACGGACTATACAAATCCCATCGGTAAGGTCAAGCTGGAAGCCGGATTGAGGGCCGCATTCCAGAAACTGGAAAACTACAACGACACCTATATCATAGACGAGACAGGTCACGCTACATTGACTCCTTACGGAACAAGTAATTACAAAAGCACCAGCAGGGTCTATGCAGCCTATGTCACCGTCTCCAGCACCATCGGCAGCCTGAGTTACTCCCTGGGTCTGCGCGGTGAAAGCTCCAATTACTCGGGCGATCTGCTAAACACAGGACAGCATTTCCATAACAACTATCCTGTCAGTATCTTCCCCTCCGTGTTCCTTAGCAAAAAACTAAAACACGAACAGGAATTGCAGTTCAGCGCTACCCGCAAGATCAACCGTCCGGGCTTCTTCCAGTTGATACCCTACACCGATTATTCGGACACGCTGAATATCACCCGTGGTAACCCCAACCTCGTACCGGAATTTACAAACTCCTTCGAGCTGTCGTACATGAAGACCTTTGCGCACAGCAACACCCTGTTGATCTCCGGATACTATAAATACACGTCCGATCTGATGACACGCTACCAGGACAGCGGTGTAAACCCGATCGGTAAACCCATATTGATCAACACTTATGAAAATGCCAGCAGTGCATACACCGTAGGCGGTGAGATCACAACCACGGATAACATCACAAAATGGTGGGACATCACTGCGAATTTCAATGTTTACAACTCGCATATCAACACCAACAATCTGAAACAGCCGTCCCAGGACGCCCTCTGGAGCTGGTTTGGCAAATTCAACAGCAATTTCAAACTACCGGCTAATTTCAGCATCCAAACGACCTTTATCTATCAGTCGAAGACCAATATCCCGGCCAATCAGCAGCAGAACCAGTTCGGACCTCCGGGCAGCACTACACAAAGCGCCTCCCAGGGGTACATCAAGGCATTCTATGGTGTCGATATGGCCATCAAGAAATCCTTCTTAAAGAACAATGCTGCCAGCATCACCCTGAGCATGAGCGATATTTTCCGTACCCGTTGGTCCAAGCAATACAGCCACAGCCAATTCTTCTCACAGCAATATGACAGGCTGAAGGACCCGCAGCTCTTCAGGGCTGTGTTTGCCTACAGATTCGGAAAAATGGACTTGAATTTATTCAAACGGAAAAATATGAACCAGCAGGGTCCGCCCCCAATGAACTAGAATAAAAAGGTCCCGGGTCATTTGCCCGGGATTTTTTTACGATGAAGCAGTAGAGAATGATAAAAAAAAACGGCCTCCCATCTCAGGTTAAAATGAGGGGAAACAAGTATCAATTCCCCCGTTCTCCCGGACTCTGGTTCAGCGTTCCTCCAGCAGGCTGTAAACGCTCGCATCATTTGCTTCCTGTATTATTTTGCCGGCCCTGGCTTCATCGGGATAATAATATTTGTAGTTTTTAGCTCTTAAGCTCTCCCGCTCAAACCCCAATCTTCCAAACGCAAAATTCCCCATATATACTTTTAGCATGATGGCTAAAAGGACAATGACCACTGGCAGTTGGGCCTTTTTCCCTTTCAGCTTCAGAAATATAAAAAAGCATATCGATGCCAGCAGAAGCTGTGGGTAGGTGAGGTATCGGCTGGTTTGAAAAAGCACGCCCTTTAAATTGCTCCTGAAATAGCCGGTGGCCAGCATCGTTGCCAGACAGAAGGCTGCAATAAACACCAGGGGCAATATATTGCTGTTGGAGCGAACGCTCTTGTAGGGGAATACAGCCGCCAATATGACCAGGACCAGTATCCCCAATAACAAAGCATTGTTGAAATCCAACGGGGCGCCTGCCATTTTAATGATAAAAGATACGGCAGTGCTCACGTTGAATCCGCCTGGCTCCGCAGGCTCTGCCGCGGGCTTTATATAATGCAGAAAATACAATGGGGAAAAGACCACCGCAATGGACGCACTCACGATCTTCTTTGTCTTGTCGTTGCTGAATAAGACATATATGACTACCAGCAGCGAGGCCAGGATACCATTGCCGCTGGAAAAAATACATACGATCTGAAATAAGGCAGCGGGAATTAAATATTTCCTTTTCAGGCTGTAAAGGAACAGGGTTACAAAGAACAGCATGACGATGCCATAGTTCTGGACGCTTGCCATGGCAATGACACCACTCCCATATGTGTTCAGATCAAATATGCAAAGCGCCCAGATAAAAGCAAGGATGCTCCAATATTTGTCTGTCGCTTTGCGGATAAAATATATGGACACCGGAAAGATCACTACCAATTGAAGGTCCCCGATAAGGATGATGTTCCTGAAATTTATATCGCCGAATAAATAATAATACGATACATATAATACTCTTGAATGAAATAACCTGTGTTCATTGTGCTGACTGAATAATAGGCAGATCTTCTCCCAAAAAGACGCCAATCTGAAATTGTGTAGGAAGTCAAGGATGGCGTCGTAGTCATCCATGATGGGGATATTTACTGCATGTTCACTGGCGACTTTGAAGAATAGCAGGGCAGGTATAAAAATCCATATATGTATAAGATAGGCCAGCGGCGAACGCCCGGGGGCCGGCAACTCATTGTTTTGACTTGCCGGGATAGATATAGGCCTCTCCTTCTTTTTTTTGGCGGGCAGTTGCTTAGTGGCGCCGGAATTCACTTTCATTCCCTGGATATTATTGTACGCCCCAAGATAAAATTTCAAGATAAGATCGTCAGTGAGAGTTCATAGTCGTGCAGTTTTTATGTATAACCGTGTCAAAAAACCAAAAAAGCGTGTCAATTGATCCGGGGTCCCGGCTGGGTTTCCCGGCTTTGGGGTTATCTTTTACCACCGTTCGAATTAAAAAAATTACAATTCAATTGTTCTCCTACTCCACCACAACACGATCCCCCCCATCACCGCAATAATAAGATAACCCGCCCCGATCTCTAACTGTGACACCGGATTTAACAAAGCAGCGATCCCGTAACTAAGTCCCGCGGTAAAGGTATACGCCAGCCCTCCCGCCAACCCTCCGGCAATACCCGCCGCCCGGGGAAAACGGGCAAGACAGTACGTAAAATAATTATTAAAAACAAAGCCTGCGGTGACATGCACGGCAAATGCAAAGCCCACCATCGTCCAGATATTGGATACCAGCGACGAGCCCGCGATCATGGCCACCACCAGCAAACCCTGCACGATATAAGCCACCCTGTTCTTCGGATAAAAAGGCTTCCGGATCAGCCCTTTCCCCAAAAAACCTCCACACATCCAGGCAAATCCCAGGATCAACGACACATAGCCTGCGACAATAGGAGAAAAATGCATCTCATGCTCTATCACAAACGGCCCTGTCAGACTAAAGAACATGATCATCGCATAACATAAACCCAACATCAGGATACCATAGTTATAATCCCTGGCGGAAAGAATAGTACGATAATTGTCGAGGACATGCCGGAAAGACAGGGGTATGCGCTCTCTGATCGTCTCCCCGGAAAAAAGCCCCTGCAGGATCAACAAAAGAAGACCATATATGGCCAGCACATAAAAATTGGACCGCCAGCCAAAACCATGTTCCAGATAACCACCGACAAAAGGAGCCACTATCGGGCCCACAGACCAGACTATCGTCATCAGACTGAGATAGTGCCTTCTCTTATCCCCCTCATAAATATCCGAAAAAAAAGCCCGGCCGGCCACCACGATAAAGCCGATGCAAAACCCTTGCAAACACCGCATCATATATATGATGATGATACTATGGCTCCAGGCTGTCGCCAGACAGGAAAGCGAAAAGACCAGCAAGGCGCCCATACTGATCCTCCGTCTGCCGAAGGTATCCAGAAAAGAACCCGAGATCAATTGAGAGAGTCCATAGCTCACCAGAAATAACGACAGGGTCAGTTGCACCTGTGCTACGGGAAGACCCAATTCCTGGGCCATGGTCGGTAAAGAGGGGAGATAAATGTCCGTGCCAAAGCCGGAAATAGGTACAATGAAGTAAGTTACGATGGTGGCAATCCTGTATTTCCCGGGCTGCAGTCTTTTTATATCCTTCATTTAGAGCGGTTAACACCCAAGGCCTGCAATTGTTCAATACCAAAAAAACCTTAACGATCAAACGTCGCTTACACAAAAACACATTTTTCACATAGATATACTTAGCAATTCATATAGCAACTAATTATCATGCAAAATACCCCCCAACACACCCCCCCTTTACTCCCGGTGATGCGTGTTTGCTTTGTTGCGCAAGACATTATCTATGAAAAAGACTACTTTCTGCTTACTTCTGACCCTTACCTGTTCTCTTATCGCAAAAAACATTCTCGCCCAATCTCCCGGTATTGTAGTCCGCACTGCCGGCGGTCCTTACAGCACGATACTGGACCCGAACCAGGATGGCTTCACGTCCAAGACTTCCGCGGGCTTCAGCACCAGCGACATCGGCGCTGCATATAGCGAGATACCTTACAAGATTGTGCCGCCCGCCATCGCGGAACCCACCGGCGACAATATCACAGGCCCCACAGGAGGGTTTACCGATATCGTAAGCTCGGTGGATGGCAGTGGTTTATATGCCTATTATGACGGCACCAATCTGCTATTGCGTCTCCGGATCGGCAATGTTATCAGTGGCGCCAAAGGTTATAGCGTATTACTGGACACCGACGGCAAAATGGGTAACAGCGGTCCTTATGCCGACCCCAATTACATCGCCCCCACCAATACGAGCTATGGCAATCCCGGTTTTGAATACGAGGTGGTGCTCAGGACAGGCACCGACGTAGCCGTTTATAACGTGGACGGCACCACCACCCCCGTCCTTGTGGCATCTTATCCTTTGAGCACAAATTCCCTGATCTCCGTCGCCCTGACCACCAACAGCGGGAACCCGGATTATTTTTACGACTTTGCCGTCCCCGTCACCGCGATCGGCTCCCCTTCCTCTTTCAGGATGGCAGCCACTACAACGACCTCCGCCTCCTCCGCCTTCCAGGGTAACCGGTCGGACATCTATGGCGTTAACGACGCCGCCTACCCCAATGTCGCGTCCGCATGGCAGACAGTGATCAATGCACAGCCCACCATCCACCTGACGGATCTTGCCTCCGGCGGAACGGGCGTGGGGGCCACTGCTACCGCAGCGCCCACTATTAATTCTCCGATCACCAGCGGATCGTCCGTTGCAGTAACAGGTACCTGGACCCGGATGGACGTCAGCAAACCTTCCACCGCAACCATCACCTTGTATAAGAACGGCACGGCCGTCGGCACCACCACCGTATCCACAGGCGGCACCTGGTCGATCACCGTCCCGTCTATCGCCAATGGGGATGTCTTTTATGCCACGGCCCAGGCCACCGGCGAATCCATGAGCCTGCAATCCTCATCCATCACCGCCGGATGCAGCAGCGTCCCGGCCGCACCCGTCCTTACCTGCGCCTCTACAAAAGGTATCTCCGGCACCCGGCCCGCAGGTACTACAATATTGGTCTATCAACTGCCGACAACTACCGCGTCTCCAACCTCCATACCCCTGACCACCAATATCACCTACCCTACCACTACCACTTTTGCTTATTTTGTCAACGGATGTTCAGGCGGCACCAATAATGTAGCCAATGGCACTTATATGCTGATGACTAGCAACGGCGGCTGTACCTCCACACCCGTTTTCGATTGCATCGCCAATGGCAACAGCACCGTGACAGTACTGGCGATCGACGGGACCCTCGCCGTCACCACCCCCATCTACCCCTATCAAACCACCATCAGCGGCACAGGCGCCACCAGCGGCGAGATCATCCGCCTGTTTATCAACGGCCAATATAAATCCACCATCACCGCATCCGGCAGCACCTTTTCTTTTACAGGGCTGACACTAAATAGTTCAGACCAGCTACAGTTATACATTTACAAGGGCGTCACCTGTATGACGACGACCAATACCTACACCGTCAGCTGCTATACACAGCCCCCGGTGATCACCACCAACAGCAGCGGCAATCTATTGTCTTCCGCCACATCGATCAGCGGGACCTCCGTTTACGCCAGCGCCACCGTCACACTATATAAAGGTGTCTCTCCCTCCGGCGTCGCCGTAGGATCGCCCGTCACTACCTCTGCCAGCGGCGGTTGGTCCTTTACAGGACTTACCCTGACAGCCGGGGATAATTATTACACCACGATCTCGTCGGGAGGATGTACAAGCCCTTCCTCCTCCGCCGCCTCCGTACTATCGCCCACAACAGCCTGCCCCACCATCACAGGCAGCTATACAGAGAGCAGCACAAGCGTAACAGGGACCATGCCATCAGCCTTCACAGGCACCGTCCGGCTCTATCTCGATGGAGTCCAGATAGGATCTGCCAGCCTTACCGCATCCACCTCCTGGACGATCAATTCTTTTACCTATCCGCTCTATCCCGGCGGCGTCCTGAGCGTCACCGCCCAGACAACAGGCGCTGCCGAGAGCACAGGCTGCCCCTCTACCGCCACCATCGGGTGTACTTCCCCGCCGACCCCTTCGATATCCCCTACCAGCGCAACCATCAGCACCGGACAAACAGTAGCCTTTAATGTCAGCAATGTCTCTGCCGGCACCTGGTATGCCCTGCTGGATAATAACGGGGTGAGCTATGCGACATCAGTATATAAAACAAACACAACCTCTTTTAATCTCACGACAAATACATTCAATACCATCGGCTCCTACAACCTGAACCTGACGGCTAACAAATTATCCGGCTGCCCCCTGAGCTTCCACACGGCCTCTGTGCTGGTGTCTGCGCCCCTGCCCCTTACCCTGGTGGACTTTAATGCCTCCACCGAGGACAGGTCGGTCCTTCTTCAATGGATGACGGAGGATGAGCAGAATGTAAGCCATTTCGAAGTGGAAAGAGGTTTTGACGGTAGCGTATTCGCCGCCATCGGCCAGGTCAAAGCCGTCGGCAACAGCCGGTTGCCGGAAACTTACAGGTTTACAGACCCGGCGCCAGGCACCGGAAAGTTTTTTTACAGACTAAAAATGGTAGATCTCGACGGCAGCGCCACCTATAGTAAGATAGCCGTGGTCGCCCTGACACCGGCGCTAACGGTGACATCCATAGCGCCCAATCCCTTTTCGGACGCCATCAACATCGAATTGCAATTGGGACAACCGCAACAGCTGCACATAAGGTTGATAGACGCCGCAGGGAAAGTAATGAGGTCGGTGCTGTACAATGGACAGAAAGGAGTGAATACGATTCAGATCCAACAGCTCAGCCGCCTGTCGGATGGAGTATATATCCTGCAGCTGCACACAGCCGGCCAGGAAATACAATTCAAAGTGCTCAGGGCTGGCGGGAAATGACAGGCCAGCCCTCACGCCAACTGATCTTCTCTATCCGCAGCCTGGACTTCCCTTCATCCGTGGCATCATATCCATGAAAGATGAGATAGTCGATCCCGTCAAAGCTCACCGTCGCGCTATGCCCCACCCCATGCCACTTCTTATCCCCTTCGAGCACCAATGACCCACCCCCCAGGTTCATAGGCACCCCATCCCTGTCTACATACGGCCCCTGTATCCGCGAAGACCTCCCCACCATGATCTTATACGTACTCTTCTCCCCACGACAGCAATAATCAAAAGATACAAAGAGATAATAATAGCCTTCACGACAAAAAATGAACGGGGCCTCGATGGCCGCATCACCCGCCACAGAATCAGGCAGAACGGGGTTCCTCGACCGTGAAGCCACCGTATACCACTCCTCGGGATCAGCCACGGCCAGCCTGTCCGCACGCAGCCTGACCAGTTTGATCCCATGCCAGAAAGAGCCAAACACCAGCCAGGGCGCTCCACCCTCATCCACTATCAGATTGGGGTCGATGGCATTCCATTCATCACGTCCCGGTACAGACTGTATCACCTTTCCATGATCCACCCATTTGAAATCCTTCGAAGAAGGGTCCAGCGTCTTGTTTGTTGCAACGCCGATACAGGAAGTATTCTTCCCAAAAGCAGACACTGAATAATATAAATAATAAAGACCGTTATACAGGCTGATATCCGGCGCCCAGGTATGACCAAGATACCCGGGGATAACTTTCACCGCCCACTCGGGGGCCTTGTCGAACACAGGTTTCTCCCGTCGCCAGGTAGTCATGTCCTTCGACGAATACACCGTTATCCCAAAGCCGGTACAAAAAAGATAATACGTGCTGTCCTGCCGGATCATCACAGGGTCGTGTACAGGTATCTGGGCAGATACTCCTCCGACGACCAGCAAACAACAAACACCCAGCGCGATCTTATTTCGTAGCATCCGCATATTCAGTAGACGATAATTTTACCTTAAAGACAGAAAAGGAATAGGGCGCCGCATCCACATCGACCGCCTTACCCTTTACTTCTATCTGTCTGTCCGAAGGGACTACCATCACAGCATCTCCGACCTTGTTGACCGCGCTCAGCGCAGTATTCCCCAACACGGTCAGCGTGCCTGTCCTGGATAACTTCTTCACCCCCTCAATATTCAATTGGAGAGACTGCGCCGTCGCCGAGGTATTCACCATCTTTACAATAAGCTCGTTCGATCTTCTATCTATCACCGCGGAAGCATACAAGCTATCTTCACCCGCCAATGACTTGTTGTTACGAAGGGCAGGCACCACGTCCGTCCCTTTGTTTAGAGAGAAAAGTTTTTGCACATAATAATTGGGGGTGCCATTCACCTGGAGGTTATTCACCCATATCAGGTCGGGCGTCCACTGCCATCCATCCACATGGGCAAACAAAGGTGCATAGCTGGCCATTTCCACTACGTCCGCATTTCTTTCCAACCCCGTCATAAAAGCCGCCTCGGACAACGCCGTCTGCCAGTTGTTCCTGTTCTCTACACTGACCGTACGATCGCTTTGTGCGGCGTACTCGCCTGCAAATACTTTTGAGCCGTTGCGGGGAAAAGTGTCATACCGGCGGGCGTTTTGCAGGAACCATTCCGGCCGGCGATAATAATGTTCATCGATAATGTCCGCGTGCATGCCCCGCAGCTCCTTATTCAGATAGTCATATCTGTCCCCATTGGGGTCGGTGCCGCAGCTGTTCACCAGCCTGATATCCGGGTACTTTTCCTTGATGGCTTTTGTAAATACTTTCAGCCGAGCGATATACTGCGGACCCCAATTCTCATTCCCGATGCCCATCATCTTTAAATGGAACGGCTCCGGATGACCCATGTCGGCTCGTATCTTCCCCCATTTTGTATTTACATCCCCATTGGCAAATTCGATCAGGTCCAACGCATCCTGTACATAGGGGTCCAACTCTTCGAGAGGGACCACCTCCGCCGTATTGTACTGGCAGGCCATGCCGCAATTGAGAATGGGCAGGGGCGATGCGCCGATATCCTCCGCCAGCTGGAAATATTCATAAAACCCAAGCCCAAATGTCTGGAAATAGTCAGGGGTGGGCCGGTGTGCAAATTCGACGTTCCAACGGTTCATGATCAGCTGCCGCTGGTCCACAGGACCAAGGGTCTTTTTCCATTGGTACCTGTTCGACAGATCACGTCCTTCTACAATACAGCCCCCGGGAAATCTGATAAAGCCCGGCTTCATATCCGCCAGCATTTGTATCATATCCGCCCGCATGCCGCCGGGACGCCCCTTCCAGGTGTCCTCAGGAAAAAGAGATACCATATCCATGTCTATCACCCCGGCGCCTTCAACCCGGATATTGAGCCGGCCACGTAAGGCCGTATCCGTCGAATGGAGACTAACAGCCAGCTTCTTCCACTCCTGTCCCGGAGTGACCGCCGGGGTCAACACTTCAGACCCGATGACCCGGCCCGCACTGTTCACCAGCTCCAACCGCAGCTGCAATCCGGCTGCCGGCAGACGATATTGCATTGAAAAATCATAGCGCAGCCCTTTTTTGATCCCCATGCCCCGGAAGCCTTCGTTGGTCAGACTTAACGTGTCGGCGGGGTTGCTCTTACTGATCCTGAGATAGCGAGGATTGGTGGGAGACTCTTCCTTTCTGTTCTGCACCAACACACTGCCCTCGTGAAATGTACTTTGACGCACCTTCCACCCCATCAACGGCTCATAAAACTCAAAGCTTCTGTTCTTCACCATCTCCGCATAGATACCTCCGTCGGCGCCCAGGTTGATATCCTCAAAAAATACCCCCCACATGGTTGGCTGGACCCTGGCAACAGACGTACCCGCCTTTACAACGATGGCGGCCCTCTTTTGCGCGTACGCCGCTTGCGTCAGCATAGAAATAAATAAACTCGTTACTGCAAACCATTTTTTTATCATCATATGACTCATGTTACTTTTTTTTACCCCATACTGCGATACCCGCATTGTTCAGGCCTGTGAAAATAATAGTGTTTTTCTTGTTCTCCCAATCCCTCCCCTTTTGTACAAAGACTTTTTCGGTAGTCCCGTTACTCCACTTCAGCTGCAGCCAGGGAGCGCTGTACGTCCATGTGCTCGCGGCACTCCCGTTCAGGGTCCCATCCGCGGCAATGGTGAGGTCCTCCGATATCTGAAAATCCGGAGAAGTCTGCTCCGCGGAATAACCCGGCACCACACGATAGTTCAATACGATCCTTTCCCAGCCGCCGGCCAGATCATTCTGCGAGATCAGCGAATCCTTCTCCCAGGCATACCGCTCGGGCGATGCGACAGGCCATCCATCGGAGGTCCAGAATAACTTCCGGACATGCAGGTCCATAAAATATTTGTCCACGCCCGGTCTGCCCTGGTGCGCGATAAAATACTGTCCCGCCCCATCATCAAATACGGTACAATGAGATACCCCCTGCCAGCCACCGTGACCGGAGAATTTATACGGTGCGACGATCATAGGGCCGTGATCCACATTGGTATTGGCATCCACTCCGTCGTAATCATAAAATGGCCCATCGGGTTTATCCCCCCGCATCACACGCACGTTGTATTTAGTCTCCAGCCAGTCGTAGGCAATAAACAAAAAGTATTTGTTTAATGATGTATTATATCTTAATTCAGGCCCTTCGATATTTCCATTGTATACACCCCCGGTAAACCCTCTGTTGGCGACACGACGTCCTTTATCCCCCACCGTCAGCGCCAGCCCCGTAGCAGGGTCCAGCTTCAATGAATAGATGCCGTCCCATGCCGACCCATACACCATCCAATGCTCGCCCGCACCCGTGACAAGGACGGAAGGGTCGATGGCATTTGTCTGCGTGATATTGTCGTTCTTTGATGTCACCACAATGTCCTTCTCCGTCCAGGGCCCTTCAGGACTGGCCGCCGTAGCCAGCCCGATGACGCTGAGCCGGGGCACGGCCGAAGACAACGAATAATACAGCCGGTATTCCGAACCCACTTTTACGACACAAGGCGCCCATAAAGCATCAAAGGGTGTGCCTCCGCCACTCTGTATAAAGGCCTTCCCTTTGGCGGGAAGGTCGTTAAAAACCCATCCTACATATTTCCATTCCACCAGGTCCTTGCTCTTTCTGATCTGTATGCCTGAACGCACGGTAATGCCATAGCCGACGTCCGTACTATAGCAATAGTAATAATCACCCGCCTTGATAATGGCAGGGTCATGCACGTTATAAGACCCCCATTGCAGATAGTTACTAAAGGGCGCCAGCGCGGCATACGTGTCGTTGATGGAATTGATGTCAAATGACGTCACAGGAGGGGTGACCACCGGCGGTGTGCCGCTGTCATTTCCCGGACCGCTCTTCGAACAGGACAGGACAAATACTGTCATCCAGCATAATAGGGTCTTTCTCATTTTATATAAAATGTCTTTAGTTTACCGTCATTGGGCGCCGCAATCAGTATCCGCCCTCCCAACACCCGACCTGTCAAATCCATCCGTCCCACCCCTACCCGGACGATCTTCATATCCCTTATATCCCCGTCAAGAATAAGCCCGCTGCCCGCCACATCCATGGGTGTGAATCCCCCCTTCCCATCCCCTCTCAACACCAACCCATAGGAAGCATCATCCCTGCCATTACCCAACGAGGCCTGGTACTCATTTCCTCCCATCACCAGATCCACGTTCCCATCCTGATCCACATCCTCCGCCACGATGCTGTTCACCGGGGCAAATTGTGCTTGCAGGGGCAATACATGTGTCTTGAACTTCCCCCCTCCAAGGTTCTCCAGCCATATAGAAGCGGGTGTTTCACATGTCAATTCCGTCCATCCATCCGCACCAAAATCATCCTTCAACTGCGCCATGGTCACCACCGAATAATCTTTGTGTAATAAATATTTTTTCTTTACCGCAGGCACTTCCTGCGCCAACTGGTTCCTGTCGACACCAGGGTATAGCTGATACCCCCCTGACCCGTCCTTGATATAGTACGCCGGTATCAATTCCGATACCCCATTATTGTCCATATCTTTTGCATACAGCATCATCGGGCGCCCCGGCGCCACTCCATATTTATTGTTCAGCCCCATATTCCCCGCCACCAGGTCCATATCTCCATCCTTGTCGAGGTCCACCGCCTGCAAACAACGCCAGAGCCCGTGCATTTCAGGCAAACTCGCCATCTCCTCAAACCCATTGCCTTTATTTCTAAAGAACCTTATCCCCATCCATTCCCCGCAAATCACCAGGTCCGGTCGTTTATCGCCATCAATATCCGTAAACACAGCTCCGGTGACCATCCCGGCGAGTGCCAGCGCGGGACAAACCGTCGCAGTCACATCCCTGAACTTCCCATGATCATTTTGTAAAATATAGCTCCGGGGTGACTGCGGATACCTGCCCGGAGAAACCCTACCCCCGATGAACACATCCAGGTCCCCGTCTCCATCATAGTCCGCCACCGCGATCGCCCTGGTCACATCCGTTATGACAGGTAAAGCATCTGGCGACAATACAAAATGCCCATGACCATCATTCAAATACAATCTCGGCTGATCGTACTTTAACACCCTGAACTCCGTGCTGCCGGCTGTAATCAGCAGATCGAGGTCCTTGTCCCCATCCACGTCAAAAAAGATGGCGCCCAGATCTTCCTCCGGCTTTATTCCCTGTATAAGGTCCTCCCCGCTAAATCCACCATCCTTCCCCTGAATAAATATCTTCCCGGACTGATTGGCGGCGCCACCCACAAAAAGATCCTCAAGCCCATCCCCATTGACATCTCCCACCGCAATACAAGGCCCCATTTGAGAATACTTCTGCAGGACAGGCTGATGATCCCCAAAATCATAATGGGGCGATTCGCTATGTGTAAAGTCGGGACCCGGCCGCTCTGAGAACAATACATTTCCCTCCCTACCTTTCACTACCTCCGGACCCGGCCCCTCTCTATACCACACCGTAACCCACTGATCCGCCCTGACATTCCTCATCACCTGACTCATCCCATCCGGCCATTGAACATACAGCGAATCAACAGACATAGCATCCCCTAAACCAAAATATAGCCGGCTGTCCACAGAGGAACAAAACCCCCGCACAGGCGATTGCTCCAACAACTGTCTTTTCCCATGGTCAAATACCATCACCTTACACCCGATACCACTGGTATTGCCGGCCGGCCCCCGCAATTGCACAGCCAAAAAATTATGCGTGCTATCTTTTGCGGACGCCCGTATATCATTTCTCCAGATAAAGGCGGCTTCATTAATATTATTTGTCACCAGGTCGAGGTCCCCGTCATTATCCAGATCGACATACACCGCTCCATTAGCAATCGCCGGAACGGCGACCCCAGCTTGTCCGGATACATCACTAAAGACAAACCCTCCATTATTACGGAACAAATAGCTTTTCATTTTGACACTGCCGTAATCGTCGAGGGTCTTACGCATGACAGCAATATCCCTCCTCCGTCCCAACCCGGACCTACCAAAGGTCCCACCTCCCGAACCTCCTTCGCCAAAAACATAACTCCCCGTATATCCCCCCTCCGCGGCGGCAAACGTCGCATAGTCGTTGTTGGTCACATCCTTTCCCAGCCCATTGGTGATATAGATATCCTTCCACCCATCGTTGTCCAGGTCGGCCATAAGGACGCTCCAGCTCCAATCCGTCTGGAAGACACCCGCCAGCTGACCGATCTCGCTAAAGAAAGGCACACCCGCCCGCACCCCATTATTTAGTTGCAACATATTTCGCACATAGCTGGGCTCATACCCAAACCGCTGCTGCATATCAAACTTCCCCTGGTCCGTAGCACTAAACATCATCTTCTTTCTTTCATTCGTCTCCGGCAGCATATCCACCACCGCCAGATCAGGTAACCCGTCGTTATTGATGTCCGCCGCATCCGCACCCATGCTATTATAGCTCTGGTGTCTCAGCGCGGTGGAGATCACATTGATAAAAGTCCCGTCCCGGCGATTGAGCCACAACAGGTCATTAGCCAGATAGTCGTTGGCCACATATATGTCCGGCCAGCCGTCCCCGTTGACATCCGTCACCACCACCCCCAGACCATAGCCGTCCTCCCGGATACCCGCCGCACCCGACACATCATGAAAGACAGGATGCGTCATCCCCGCCGGCACGCCGTCATTCCTGTAGAGCCTGTCCTCCGCGGGAGCATTCCCGCTGGTGTCCTTTGGCCGCAGGTCATTGGCGGTATGGCTGTAGATCTGGTGATTGAGCAGATACATATCCAGGTCGCCGTCCTTGTCATAATCCAAAAATGCGGCTTGCGTGGAATAGCCCGTGTCCGCCAGCCCATACGCCTCCGCCTCCTCGGTAAAATGCATTTTCCCATCGTTGATAAAGAGCAGGTTCCTGCGCTTCTCAGCATCAGGAGAATGGCTGACACAAACATAGATATCCGCATATCCGTCATTGTTGATATCCACCACACTTACACCCGTGCACCACGCCGCCGTCTGCAAACCCGCGGAAGCCGTAACATCTTCAAACACAAAACCACCTTTATTGATATAGAGCTTACTGCTCACCATGCTCCCGGCAAAGAACAGGTCAGGCAAACCGTCATTGTTAAAATCACCCACTCCTACCCCTGACCCATTGTACATGTATTCGTCTATAAACACGTTGAGCGAGTCGCTTTCCGTGATCGTATTGCTAAAGTCGATATGCGTCTGCTCCGTCTTCATTAAAGAAAAATGCATCCCCTCCCGCCTGTCCCTGCAGGCGCACCACGACAACAAACACAACAATAGAGCGCACTGCTTCATCCGTTGGCCGGGTTGGGCTTCAAATTCTTGTTCACATCCAGCTCCCCTTGCGGGATGGGTAAATATTCCTTGCCCGGTGTCCAACTGTTAAAATCCCTGTCATGACTTTTTAGCTCCGCCAGCTTTGCCGGATCATAGAACCATCCCCACCGGATGAGATCATTGATCCGCTGGCCTTCGATGGCAAACTCCAGGGCCCGCTCATGCGCCAGCTGATCCCGCATCTGCGCCTGCGTCATACCCGGTTTCACGGTGGCCAGATCAGGCAGCCTGGCCCTGTCCCTCACCTGCTGGATATAGGAATAGGCCTCGGGGGTCTTGTTCTGCTCATTCAATACCTCCGCATACATAAGCAGGATATCCGCATAACGCAACACCCTGTAGTTGATGCCCGACTGCGCCGCAACCTCCGTCGTCTTGCCGTTGCCCACGCCGTCATTGGTATATTTTCTGGGATAAATGGCTGTATCGGGATTCCACCAGGGTCTGGTATATGCCAGCACCGAATTGTCCGCAGGTTCATAGGATGCTATGGTCACCAGCATCCGCGGATCATCCTTGCCATCCACCGTCTTTTCTTTCTTATACTCATTATAGATCCAGCGGGTGGGCAGGTAGTCGGAAAAGCCCGCGCCCTCCATACCATAGGTGACGGAGATAGCCTGCACCTGTTTCCAGCTGGCGGTAGGATCACAGCACCAGTTGATGTCGGACCCCTGTCCTTCCGTAAACTGTACCTCGAACAACGATTCCGCATTGTTCTCCTTGAAGTCCCTGAAATTATCTCTGTAGTCCTGCATCAGCGAGTACACGCCTGCCAAAGGACCACCAGTAAAGAATTTTTGGAACTGGGCGCCGGCATTCGTATAGTCCTTCCTGTACAAATATGCCTTACCCAACAACCCCGAGGCAGCGCCTTGTGTCGCCCTCCCTATCTCACCCTTGTCGAGGCCGTCGACATTTGCGTAAGAGATGGGCAGATTGGCTTCCGCAGCCTTCAGGTCGGAAATGATCTGGTTCCACAGGTCATCCTCGGTGGCCGTCGCGGCAAAATAATCTTCCGGCGTCTCGGCCACTTTGGTGATGACAGGTACGATCTTAAATGTCGTAGCCAGATTATAATAGGCCAGACCCCGGAGAAAATACGCCTGTCCCAGTATCCTGTTCTTCTCCTGTGTGGACAGCACCGACTCCGGATATTTACTGACATGCTCCAGCACCTGGTTGGCCCTGTTCACGATGAGATAATGATCCCGCCATATCCAGAATACGGGGGCGGAAGTGGAAGGGATGATAAACTCACCCGTAAGCACGAGGTCCAGCCAGGGACTGTCACCCGTAAAGTCATCCCCCCGGCTGTCCGTAAGCCCCGGGAATGAACGCATGTAGGTGCCATCTACCGTCAATGCATTGTAAATGGCCGTACTGCCCGCATAAGCCTGTTCCCGGGTCTTCCAGAAGTCGGCCGTCGTCTGCAGATTGGGATTGGAAAGCTCCAGTTTCTTGCGACAGCCGGATAAGATGAAGACCAGACCCGCAAAGAGATATATTATTCGTTTCATGATTCTTTGTTTGAATGTTTAAAAGCTCACTTGTACACCTATCAGCATGGTCCTGGGCTTGGGATAGCTGCCAAAATCAAAGCCCGGGTTAAATACGCCGGAGGTAAAGTCAGGGTTATATCCCTTGTACCCCTGAAAGGAATACAGATTCTGTACCGTTGCATATACCCTGGCGGATGCAATCCCCTTGATCAGGTTGTCCCTTAGCGTATAGCCCAACGACAGGGTATTGATACGCAGATAGGTGCCGTTCTGCAGCCAGCCCGGCCGGTTGGAATCCTGCATGTTGTTGGCATCGTCGTCGTTCAGTCTGGGAATGTCCGTATTCGTATGGGTAGGCGTCCACCTGTTCATCATGTCCGTACTATAGTTCAACGCCCCGGCCGAATGATGCAGATCTCTGTACATCCGGCTGTTGATAAGGAATTTAGCGCTGCCCGATGCACTGATGGCAAGATCGAATCTTTTATAGCCGGCGGAAATGCTAAGTCCATAATTGAACTTGGGTATGCCGCTGCCCAGGTAGGTCCTGTCATATGCATCGATGACGCCGTCCGGCTTGCCATTGGGGCCGCTGATGTCCTTGTATTTTACATCCCCCGGCTTCAACGCAAGACCGCCGAACTGTGTCGCGTGACTATTTATATCCGCCTGGTCTTTGAAAAGACCATCGTACACATAGCCAAAATGCTGACCCACCTCCTGGCCGATGGCCGTCTTGGCCCCAACGCCATAGATCGGGGCATCGCTGCCGCCCAGCCTCAGCACCTTGTTGCTGACAGTGGACAGGTTGGCGGATATATCATAGGTGAATTCTCCCTTATGCTGATGCCATGCCACGGTAAACTCCAGCCCGGAATTACGGAGCGTGGCGGCATTGATGGTGGGGTTGAGGTTCTCAAATCCTGTACTGGCCGGAATAGTGATCCCCACCAGCACATCCGTGCTCTTGGCATAATAGTATTCCGCGGAGAAGTCCAGCCGGCCATTGAGGAGTGTAGCATCAAAACCCGCATTGGAGATGGTCTTGGTTTCCCATTTGATGTCCGGAGAAGCCACCAGGGTTTGCAGGGCGCCGGTGTAGAAGTTGCCGGCAAATGTGTATACCACGCCCGGGTTAATGGTCCCCTGGAATTGATAATCCCCGATCTCCTGGTTACCCAGCTTGCCATAGCTGCCCCTCAGCTTGAGGGAAGAAACAATATTCACAGGCACATGCCAAAATTTTTCATTACTCAGCTTCCAGCCCACTGACGCTGCCGGGAAATATCCATACTGGTTGGACGGGGCAAAACGGGAAGAACCATCCCGGCGCAAAGAGGCGGACAACAAGTATCTGTCATCATAAGAATAGTTCACCCTGCCGAAATAGGACTCCAGCGCATTCTCCGTCTGCCAGCCCTTGGATGAATTGGTCGCGCCACTGTTGATCACAGGATAATAAGGTGCGGTAAAACCCTTTGCATGCGCATCCCGTTCGACAAAGCTGCCATATCTGTAGGATTGACCCACCAGGACCTCCACCGAATGTTTGCCAAAGATCTTGTCATAGTTCAACGTATTCTCTATTGACGCATTGGTAAAGACCCTTGAATTGTCATACAGCTCCGCATCCGGCTTGCTAAAGAACTTTCCCAGAAAAAATGGAGGCTGCCAGGTATAATCGCGCGTCACCGTCTTGTCATAGCTTACGCTGGTCTTAAATCGCAGGTGATGCCCGCCGCCATTGATAAGCTTTAGTTCCGCATAAGCATTGCCAAAGGTCCTGTCCACATCCACCCAGTTCACCAGGATGCTGTTGATACCGATCGCATTTAGCGAATTGGCCCCGTTGAACTCCGAGTTGCTGCCCCCAAAACCATTGAGCAGGGTAGAGTCACGCACAGGCATAGTAGGGATGGCGACCACGAGACTCCCAATCATGGGCGGTATGCCCCCCAGCAGGATATCGTCCCTGAATGTAAGCGTATTCTCATGCGAGTGTGTATAATTGAAGAATTCCCCTACCTTAAGGATACCTTTCTCGGCGCTGGTGTTGATACGGGCCGTATAACGCTTGTAATCCGGTCCGTTGCCGACGAACGTCCCTTTCTGATCGTAATAGTCGAGGGCAAAATTATAGGTGCTGTTAGGCCCCCCGCCGGACATGCTGACATTATGGTTTTGACGGATGCCCGTTTTCATGCCTTCCTTCTGCCAGTCGGTGTTGATATTGCTCACATATCCCGGGTTAGTCGGGTCATTGGCGGGAAAGGGCGTCTTTCCTGCATTGACACGGGATTCGTTGTTCAGCGTCTGGTATTGCACCCTGTCCGTCACCTTTTGTTTTTGCCAGATCTTATCCACTCCATAATATCCATTATACGTGAGCTTCATTGGTGTATTCTTCCTGCCTGTACGCGTAGTCACGATGACGACGCCATTGGCCGCAGCCGCGCCGTAAATAGCGGCCGCCGAAGCATCCTTCAACACCGTCATGCTCTCGATATCGTTGGGGCTCAGGTCCCGGATGCCGGCGCCGGGCACTCCATCCACCACATAGAAAGGTTGAAAACCACCAAAGGTGCTAAAGCCCCGTATACGCACACTGGGCACCGCCCCCGGCTGACCATCGCTGTTGACGGCCACACCAGCAGCCCTGCCCTGCAGCAACTGGGACATATCATTAGTGGTGTACTTCCTGGCATCCGCCATATTCACGGTCGATACCGCACCCGTCAGATCCTTCTTCCGCTGAGTGCCATAACCTATCACCACCACATCATCCAGGGAGGTGGCTTTGCCTTTGAGCGAGATCATCACAGCGCCATTGCCCGCGACCACTTCCACAGGCTCATACCCGACGGAGGACACCTGCAGCGCTTCCCCGGGCGAGGCCGCAATGCTAAAACCGCCGTCCTCTCCGCTGGTGGTAAATATTTTTTTGTTCTTGACCTTGATGGTTGCCCCTTTTACAGGATTGCCGACCGAGTCTTTGACCAGACCGGTAATCTTCCCCTGGGCTAGTGCAGATTGGCAGATCGCCAGCATGACGATCACAATCAAAAATGAGGATACTTCTTTCATATAGCGTTAATTTGGGGTTTAATACGTGTCAATTTTACGTTTATTCATCCGGGCAAAACAACGACGTATCGCAATCGTCACGTATGTCGCGGTGAAGGTGGAAAAAATATTTTTCTTCCTTTCGCCGGATCGTCTCAACTTTTCGATAAAACTTCTCATTTTGGTCCAGGATTTTCCAATATCACTATATTTATGTGCCAGAACCAACTCTATCTAATTGATTTATAATACATTTATACTTGCCATCCTGCTTTCTTTTTCCATGGGCGCCGCCGGTCAGTCCTGGTCATTTCGTCATTACCAGGTGGAGGACGGGCTCTCCAACAATGCCGTCCTTTGCAGCGTACAGGATAATAAAGGCTTTCTCTGGTTTGGCACAAAAGACGGGTTGAACAGGTTTGACGGCTACACATTCAAAGTCTTTCGCAACGTCCCCGAAGACACCACCAGCATCGGTAATAATTTTATCCATTGTCTGTATATGGATAAAGAGAATATCCTCTGGGCAGGCACAGACAAGGGGTTGTATAAGTATAATGCGACGGACGAAAGCTTCATCCTTTTGCACACACCTTTCATCGCCCAGGTGACGAATATAAAAATGGATGGGAATGGCAATCTCTGGTTTATTTCAAACTTTTCCCTTTTCAAATACACCATCCCCACCCAACAGCTGCAACAATTCAATGCATCCGACTATTTCGGAGCCACTTCCATCTGTACCCTGACCGATGGCTCTGTATGGGTATCCACTTCTTCAGGCCAGTTAAAAAAATATGATCCCACGGGCGACCGCTTTATAAGCTATGACCTGTTTAGTCATTCACCCCGGAGCGTATCCAACTGGATCGAATGCCTCTATGCCCTCAGTGACGGCAACATCCTGGTGGGTACATCCAACCAGGGCGTAAAGGAATTCTACACCTCCACCACAACATATAAGGATATCCTCACTTACAACCCCGACAAGACCGAGATCTTCGCACGGGCCTTTCTCCAAACCTCTCCCAACGAATGCTGGATCGCCACGGAGTCCGGTATCTAT
Source organism: Chitinophagaceae bacterium (assembly GCA_017307755.1). Classification (GTDB taxonomy): domain Bacteria; phylum Bacteroidota; class Bacteroidia; order Chitinophagales; family Chitinophagaceae; genus Puia. Next base: position 229,774 of record JAFKGQ010000008.1, read on the forward strand.
GTCTACGATCTGCAAACCGACGCATTTACGCATCTGCACAAGGAATACACCGACCCCTACTCCATTTCGGACAATGCCGTGTACACTTTTTGTAAGGATAAGGAAGGAGGTATCTGGGCCGGCACCTATTTCGGAGGTGTCAACTATCTTCCGCAACAGCCCGTCACTTTTAAAAAATACTTCCCCGAAAAAGGGAAGAATTCCATCAGTGGTAACGTGGTCAGGGAGATCATCGAAGACAAATACGACAGGCTTTGGATTGGGACGGAAGACGCCGGACTGAACAAACTGGACACCACCGGACTTTTCACCAACTACCAACCCACCGGCACAAAGGACGGCATCTCTTACACCAATATACACGGCCTGCTGGTGACAGGGGACGAACTTTGGATCGGCACCTTTGAACATGGCCTGGACGTAATGGACATCAGGACGGGCAAGGTCATTCGTAAATATTCCAAAGGAGACGACAGCAATATGCTCCGGAGTAATTTTATCTATTGTCTCTATCAATCCAAAGAAGGTGAGATAATGGTCGGCACCACCATCGGCGCATATCTGTATTCCCGGAAAACCCAGGATTTCTCCCTGCTGCCGGGTATGCCCCTGCACAATTGGTATACCAGCATTGTAAAAGACAAGAATGGGGTCATCTGGGCGGCTACCTATGGCAATGGAGTAAATTACTATGATACAAAGACGGGAAAAGCAGGCAATTTTTGCTATCAGCAGCAGAACAGGGGCAGTCTCTCCTACGATAGGGTAAATAAGGTCTTCGAAGACAGTTATGACCAGCTATGGTTTGCCACGGAAGGAGGTCTTTGCAGGTTTCTCCCCAAAACTCATTCGTTTAAAAGATACACTACGGCAAATGGGTTCCCGTCCAATTTTATCCTGAGCATTGCGGAGGACCCCAACAGACGGCTCTGGATCAGCACTACCAAAGGCCTCGTTTGTTTTGACATCGGCACGGAACAGGTAGCAGCCGTGTACTCAAGGGCCAACGGGCTTCTGAGCGACCAGTTCAATTTCAGCTCTGCCTTTAAGGACAGACATGGCAATATGTATTTCGGCAGCGTAAAAGGCCTCGTCAGCTTCCATCCGGGACAGGACTTAAAAAAAGGGTTTTCCCCACCCGTCTATATCACGGGGTTTCAGTTGGACAACAACGAACTGAGGATAAATAAAGACGGCTCTCCGCTGCACCGGAGCATCACCTTCACCGACAAGATCGTACTCGGCCACAGTCAGTCTACTTTTAGCATCAACTTTGCCTCGCTCAGCTACACCGCCCCTGAAATGTCGGAATATGCCTATAAAATGGAAGGGCTGGATGCCGGCTGGATCTATCTAAAAACAAACAGAAAGGTGTATTTCACCAATCTCTCGGCGGGGACGTATACCTTCAAGGTAAGGTCCCTGTCCGATCCACGGCTGCGCCCAGGTCAGCCGCCGCCCGGCAGCGCCGAAACACAGCTCGTCATCGAGATCCTGCCCCCCTGGTGGACCAGCCGCTGGGCCTACGTCGGTTATGCCGCGCTGACCCTGTTGCTGACCTGGTATATCGCCCGGGCCTACCGGCTAAGGCTAAAAGAGAAGGAGAGAAGAAGGATCGAACAGTTAAAAATTGCAAAGGAAAAAGAACTTTACGAAGCAAAAATGCAATTCTTTACCAATGTGGCGCATGAAATAAAGACCCCGCTGACACTTATCAAAGGCCCCCTGGAAAAGGTGATCAGAAAAGCCGGCGACGACCCCGGGATCAGGGACAGCCTCCGGATCATGGAAAGAAATACAGACAGGCTGGTAGACCTCACCCATCAATTACTTGACTTCCGGCAGACGGAAATAAAGGGCTTTAGCCTTCATTTTGTCGAGGTAAATATTTCCACCCTCGTGGAAGAGATCTATACCAGCTTCAAACCACTCGCCGAACAAAAAGGTCTATCCTTTACTCAATACGCCGGGCCAAAGGATATTTACGCCAACATCGATACGGACGCATTTAATAAGATACTTACAAATTTGCTGAGCAATGCCGTCAAATACGCCCGGTCCAGGGTCGAGCTGCACTTGCTGCCGCAAAAGCCTGGTGACAAGTCTTTTGTCATCGAAGTAAAAAATGACGGCTATCTTATCCCCATGGATATGAAGGAAAAGATCTTCGAGCCCTTTTTCAGGCTCAAAGAAACCGAAAAACAAAAAGGGACAGGCATCGGGCTGGCCCTTTCGTTGTCGCTCGCACAGCTGCATAAGGGCACGCTGATGCTCAATGAGCCCGAAAATGACATGAATGTTTTCTCAGTAGAGATCCCTTTAAATCAGAACGCATGACAAAGCCGTTAATTTTACTGGCTGACGACAACGAAGAGATACTCGAATTCCTGGAGCACGAGCTCAATGAGAAATACACGGTGATAAAGGCGTTGAATGGCCAGGAAGCCCTCGAGCTGTTAAAGGAACATGCCGTTCAGCTGTTGATATCCGACGTAGTAATGCCCGTGATGGATGGGTTTGAGCTTTGCAGGATTATCAAGACCACGCTTGAACACAGCCATATCCCCGTGATATTGCTCACGGCAAAGAATACCCTCCAGTCAAAGATCGAAGGGTTGGAGATGGGGGCCGATGCCTACATAGAAAAACCCTTTTCACCCGAATACCTCCAGGTACAGATAGCCAACCTGCTCACCAACAGGAACAAGATCAAACAATACTTTGCCAGCTCGCCCCTGGTGCATATCAAAAGCATCGCCTATTCCAAGGCCGACGAGCTTTTTCTCGAACACATCAACGACAGCATCCTGGAAAACCTCGAAGACCCCGACCTGGATGTGGAAAAGCTGGCCAGGCTGATGAATATGAGCAAACCCACCCTGTATCGCAAGATCAAATCCCTGTCAGACCTTTCTCCCAATGACCTCATCAACGTCACACGGCTAAAAAAAGCCGCCGAGCTGCTGGCGGAAGGAAAATACAAGATCTACGAAGTAGCTACCCTGGTAGGATATGCGTCACAGACAAATTTCGGGAGGAATTTTCTAAAACAATTCGAGGTCACGCCGTCGGACTATGTGGCTATGAAAGAGGCGGAGAAAAAAGGCCCATAAATATAAATATTTTTTCACATATCCTGCGATTATCCATAAATTCGCCTAACCCCTTCCTCGTGAAAAAGAAAACCTTCCTACAGTGGCTTTTTTCTTTTCTGCATGCCATCCTTATGCTGATGATCGTAATGGGCTGGACCTATTTCGACCTCGGCCTTACGCGTGAGAGCACCCTTCTCAAATGGCAGTCTTTCTTAAAACGCAGAGGGATCGGCGTCTCCCGTGTTTCCCCCCTGTACGCTCTTGACACCCTTGTCCTGGTAGATGTTAGCGCCGACAAGACGGTCGTCTTTGACAGCAGCGAGTTAAAGAGACAGGTTATCACCGATCCACGCTTGCTGGACACTGTGTTACGTGAGTTCGACAGCGCGGGGACCTACCGGTATATTCTGTGTGATGTCTATTTCCCCGTTGCAACGGATTATGATTCGACCCTGCTAAAGACCATCTACTCCACCAGGAACATCGCCTTCCCTCTCTCGGAAGGTTATTCCACGCAAAAGGGGCTGCGCCCGCTCGAAGCGCTGCCCGGTGGCGTAGTCCACTATCAGCACACCAATGACTGGCATATCCTGTCAGACCAGTTGATCAAATTCCAACTGGTGAATGGCCACTCGGAGAAGAGTCTCCCTCTTTATATGGCCGAAGAGGTCACCGGCAGGACGTTGACATCGGCCACTACCGTCAATAATATTACGTTCAATGCCTACTTACGCCCCGCTGACCTGCGGCGGCCAAATGCCCCGGCCCGGCTATACTCCTTATCCGATCTTCACCAGTTCATGTTCTATCAGACGCCGGCAGAACGACGCGAATGGCTAAAAACCAAATTCATCCTCATCGGGAATTTTACAGAAGACGTCTACAAGACAGCTTTTGGAGACATGCCGGGAGTGCTGATATTGTTCAATATCTATCTTTCTATTCTCGACGGCGCCCACGAGTTCAGCTGGTCCTGGCTGGTGTTCCTCCTCGCCGCCTTTTCAGGTCTGTCCTGGTTGACATTTTACTGGAAAGGAGAAAAAAGATTTCGATGGGTGAAGGACGCAAAGACCCTCCTGGAAAATTTGGTTGGAGATATCGGACTCGCACTATTTATCAATTTCGTCGCACTGTTTTTTATCGCATTATTTTCCGTTGTCCTTTTCAACAAGACGACGCCCATCGCCATTCTCACCTTCTATATGGTCATGATAGATTATTGCAAATATCTTGTCCGCAATTATCCCCATATCAGACCACACTCAAAAAAGAAGGTCTGGACCATTGTAAAATATCTTTTTAAGATTAAACCACAGGAGGGTTGATATGATGTTATTTCTATGGCTCTTTCTTATGCGGCAGCCGGACGCCTATATCGTCGTTTATTCCCGGGGCGAGATCCATCAACAGACTGTCGCCGGAAACCGCATCGTCCAGGGCAGCAGGATCAGGCCGGATGACCGTCTCTTTTTTATGAGCGCCGATGCCTATGCACGTGTAGCCGGAAAGGAAGGCACCTATCAGCTTGCAAACAATCACGACAGCCGCAAGACACCAGTAACAGGAGAATTGGGACAGTTGGTACGCGAGATCCTGATACCCACCACGATCAGCGGAGATATGCGCACCCGTGGCGGAACGATCACCAATTGGCCGGAAGCCGAAAGTTTCTTTGCCCGTTTTAACGACTCAGCCCGGCCAATGCTGCTCATCGACAAACGCCAGATCACCATCAGCTCATCCCTGGTACCGGATACGGGCCGCTGTTTCTTTTATCTCTCCTACCGGCGCGACAAAGACACGATCAATAAAAGGCTTCCCTGGACCACAACAGGCAAATCCCTTCAAATCGTCTTCGACAGAAGGCTCTTTGAAGTCGACGGCCGCGACATGGGGACCAGCCAGCTCCCACAGACAAATATTTCCTTTTACAACGGCCTCCGTCATGAGTCAACCCGGCTGGCAAATATGTGGGTGCGATACGTTTCTTTCTCTTTCTTACAACCCGAGCTCTGTCTCGTGCGGGCGGCATTGAGCGGTAATCCCGGCGGGGCAAACCCCGACACGATGCTTTTGAACTATATCACGGTCTATTACGGACAGCCTGATGAAGACCAATTCACACATTATTGGTATCCTATCCTCAACTGTAAATGATCCCAACATGCGATCACTCCTTTTTTTATTCATCTTCCCCTTTAATGGCCTTCTTTTTGCCCAACAGCCGATGCGCCCCTCTCTGGCGCTGCAATCCGGCTTTACCACCAGCGCGGAAGTATACTTTCAATTCTCCGCCTCCAACAAATACCTCTGGGCCTATAGCATTATGGGTGAATGCATCCTCTGGGAGGTGAGCTCGGGTCGCCAGCTAAAACATATTATGCCCGTCACCGTCGTCGATCCGGAACTGATCTATTTACCGCGTCCGGATCTTTCGCCCGACGAAAGGTATTGGCTGATACCCCAATCCGGAAAGGGAAACTATTTTCTCTACGACATACTCGCCGACAGCATCGTGCATATATTCCACCCGCTAAGGTCCGGAGACAAATTTACACATGCTTTTTTTTCAGGCGATAGTAAAAATGTGATGTTCGTGGTCCAAAGCCCGGGCGATAAGGCGTCTATTGAACTGGAGATGACCGATCTGGCCGAAGTAAACCCAAGGTTCTGGTTACTCGACATGCCCGACCTGGTGATGAAATTCGATTTCGTCGTCAAATTACTGATCGGGCGGCGCAACCTTCAGGGTTTGGAGAAAGTCGCCACCTTGCAAAATGCCGTTCCCTCTCCCGGGTTTGATAAGATCTGGTTCAGCGGATTAGGACCGGGTATTTATTGCCTGGATATGTCGACTACGCCCCCACGTCTGCTTACCCAACAGGATTGCCGCAAGATCGACTGGCCCGGCAGTTCCGCTCCCGAAAAGCTCAGTTGGTACAACGGTAAGGTCCTGGCCCTTGGCCGTACAAATCTCGAAAGTATCGCGGGCGGCGCTGTCCGCAAACTGGACACCTTGCTCGTGATCGATCCTGTAACACAACAACTGGAAAAAAAGATACCCGCCTCCTTTATCGTCAGCGACGCAAACAACCGCTCCAACGGTCTTGTCACCCCACCACTGACAGCCAGCAACAGCCTGAACGCATGGTTCGAAACCCAGCCTTTGCCGGGCAATAATTTTGAAGTCACTGGCCACGATCTTTTCTCCGGCCGCACAATTTTTTCATATCAAAAAGGCATTACCTTTTATCAGACTCTACAGGAAGAATATCGCCCCGGAACCCTGAATGGCGGATATATCACCGCTGTCTCCGACGACCAGACGCTGATGGCCGAATGTTCCCGCGAGATCGTGATCCATGATCTGTCAAAAAAAACGATCCGGTCGGTGTTCTCACCCAACAAAGGGGATTTCAGGATCAACGCGCCCGTCTATCTCGACTCTTTCCGGATGCTGATACCAAAGCTCGGCAATGACGGTTTTGTCCTGAACATGCGCACTGGCCATGTCGAAAGGCTTGATCGCTCGATCGCCTGTTTTGATACCGCCCGTGCAGGGGCAAACAACTATTATGAAATGGATATCACAGCTCCGATAGGTATCCAGAACGCCAACGCCCGGACAGCTGACAGGACCTTTACACTCGTCAACTATGCTACATACGATCTTTGCCAGACGCCCGGAGCCAAAACCCTCCAGGTCTGGAGCTCGGACAGTTTACGCAAACTGGAAGAATATCATTTCCAGGATCGTGAATTTAGCTATTATGTATCCGCATTACCCGGTGTCAAAAAAACTTTTTTGGTCAATTATAAGCTGATCAGCTTCGCTCCCGATGGCACCCCTGCCGTCAAAGAGTTAAAGGTGATCCAAAAGAAAGATACTTTTATCGCGGTCAATCCCTTCTTCCTTCCCGCAAGCCATACCATCGTAGCCGTAATGGCAACCCGTATCGCGCCGGGAAACCCGGATATCCTTTTCGGAGAGTTCGATCTCCAGGGTAAATTGCTGCGCTCCTCCGTTTACCACCGAAAAAAGAGCAAGCTGGCATTCCAAAGCTTTCTTTGGGAAGCCCAGCTGTCTCCCGATAGCACCCATCTGCTATTCGCCCTGCACGATGGCACAGTGGCTGTTGTCAGGCTCTCGGATTTCAAGGTCGTCCACGCAAGCGAGCATGGTACAGGTGTCGACGCGGGTAAGAACATACACGAACATGTTTCCATATTGGCCGGATGTTTTCTTGACCAGCGGCAATTTGTCACAGCCGGCAGCGACGGTCAGTTATTGGTATGGAATATAGGCGAAGACAAGCCGGTGCGTACCCTAAGCGACGAACCAATCCTTTTTTACAGCCTTGCGCTCTCTCCGGATCGACGCTTCCTGGTTGGTACAGACGCCGATAAGGCCATCCGTTTTATCGACTGGCGCACAGGCAGGACAGTTCTCCGTTTTGCCGCCTTCAATGAGGACGATTATGCGCTGGTAGACGCCGATGGATATTATTTTGCCAATCGCCGGGGAGCAAATGCACTGTCCTTTCTATACGGCGGATCATCCTATGAGTTCTCGCAGTTCGACCTTAGCCTCAATCGCCCGGATAAGGTCCTGTCAAAAATGGGGTATAGCCCTCCCGAACTCATCGGTTATTATACAAAAGCCTGGGAAAAAAGAGTAAAGCTGATGGGCTGGGATCCGGCCCGGTTTACGACAATCAGCTCTTTTGCCGCCCCCAGCGTACATCTTTCGAATGTCCCCACCGATCTCCACGACATCGCCACTCCAAACATTAGTTTTCAGGTCAATGCCACAGACTACGTTTCTCCTTTGAGCCGGCTACTGGTCAGTATCAACGGAGTGCCGCTCTATGGGGTAAAAGGACTCACCTTAAAACAGGGGCAAAACCATCTCTCTATCCCGGTGACAATCCCGCTTTCAGCCGGCGACAACAGAATTGCGGTCAGCATCGTCAATGTTCTGGGAAATGAAAGTATACGGGAAAATCTTCGCGTCGGTCATAGAGCGCCGGCGGTAAAACCCGATCTCTATATTGTGGCGATCGGTACAGGCAAATTCGCACACCCCAACCACGATCTAAAATATCCTGTAAAAGACGCCCAGGACGTTACAACTCTTTTCAAAAGCCAGTCCGGCCGTTTTGGAAAAATAAACACGATCCTTTTACAGGACGCCCAGGTAACCCGTCAGTCGGTGAGAACGCTCAGAGGCCAGCTCACCAAAACCCGTCCCGACGATATGGTGATTTTATTCTTCGCCGGTCACGGCCTGCGGGATAAGGAACTCAATTATTACCTTTCCACCTATGGCTGCGACTTCGACCACCCTTCCACCGCCTCTTTACCCTATGATGAATTGGTATCCTTACTCGACAGCATCCCCGCTCGTCAGAAACTGATGCTCCTGGACGCTTGTAATAGTGGTGAGCTGGACAAGGAAAGCGTACTGGCGCACCAACAGGGAAATACACTTCCGGGAGAGCCGGTCACCCGCGCCGGCGGGACCTCACCCAACCTCACCGAGATACAGGGACCGGAGAACCCCTTTCGCCTGATGTTATCTCTCTTTACCGACCTCCGTCCCTCCAACGGCACATCCATCATCGCCGCCTCCAGCGCCGTCGAACCCGCGGCCGAAGGGGATCAGTGGAACAATGGCGTATTTACCCATTGTCTCCTGGAAGGATTAAAAGGGAAAAAGGCAGATATCAATAAGGATGGAAAGATAATGTTGTCCGAGCTCCTCGAATATATCCAAACCAACGTCGTAAAATTAACAGACGGCAAACAACAGCCCGTCAGCAGGGCGGAGAATATTGTGAACGACCTGGTCATCTGGGAATAAAGGGAAATAATTACAACTTATCGGGTAATTTGCTAATTAATCCAGCCTTGTTTCTGCCCCATCTTTGTGTTGTCAATTCAATGTAAACAAATTAAAATAAAACAAAATGACAACGCAAACAAAATCACAGACAGTAAAAAACATCGTTTTAGTTCATGGCGCTTTCGCCGATGGCTCCGGCTACAAAGGGGTTTATGAAGCGCTGACAAAACAAGGTTACCGCGTAACGGTTGTACAAAATCCACTGACCTCCCTTGCCGATGACGTAAAAGCAACAAAGCTCGCATTAGACACTGTAAACGGTCCGGCCATCCTTGCCGGCCACTCCTGGGGCGGGGCAGTTATTACCCAGGCGGGTAACCATCCCAATGTTGCGGGTTTGGTCTATATAGCTGCTTTCCAGCCGGACAATGGGGAATCTGCCTTAACATGGTTCCAAAGCGCTCCCCCAGCCCCGGAGAACGGGGTACTGCCTCCCGATGAGAAAGGTATTGTTTACTATGATGAAGAAAAGTACCATGCCGGTTTTTGTGGTGACCTGAGTAAGGAAGAGGCTGCGTTTATGTATGCATCACAGGGAGCTTTCTACGGTGAATGTTTTGTAACACCCATTTCTGATGCTGCATGGAGAAACAAACCTACGTATGGCATTATAGCTACTGAAGACAAAAGCATCAACCCCGATATTCAGCGGAATATGTACAAACGTTCGGACACAAAAGTCACTGAGATCAAAGGCAGCCACGCTGTCTACGTTTCTCAGCCGGAAAAAGTCGCTGCTGTTATTGCAGAAGCAGCACGGGAATTGTCCGCATAATGATCCGGGATATATATTTAAGCCCCATGTTTCAACTCACGGAACATGGGGCTTGATATTTTGTACTTTTGTATTTTTAAACTACTTTACTGCAAGGAGGGATTTAAAAATAATTTATTTATTCAATGAAGCTTAAATTAAAGGTAGAAAATACGGGCGGCGAATTACTGCTTTTTAAAAAAGAACCCGGGTTTGACCGAATGTTTTTTAGCAGGGACAAATTCAATAAATATTTCACCATTGCCTGGAACCCCGGGGAGAGCCAGACAGTTACCATTGACGGGACGGAATATGAATTCCCTTCCAATTCCTTACTCACCCTTCTGTTTAATCAGACTTTTAGCTTCGAAGACTCTTCAAATATAACCGCATGGCAATTTAATCGTGAATTCTATTGCATTATTGATCACGATAGTGAAGTGAGTTGCGTTGGTTTTTTGTTCAGCAGCACTGATCATATGTTTGTCAAACTTAGTGACCAGGCCCGGAAGAAACTGGAATTGTTGTCTGATGTTTTTATTGAGGAGTTCGTCACTTCCGATCGTATTCAAAATGAAATGCTGCTGGTATTATTAAAGCGACTGATTATATATGTGACCGGTCTGGCAAAATTAGCGTATGTACCAGCCGTAAAAAACCAGGAAGAAAGGTTTCATATTGTCAGGAAGTTCAATCTGCTGGTGGAGGCTAATTTTAAAACCGAGCATTCCGTAAGTTTTTATGCAGATCAGCTTTGCAAGTCTCCAAAAACCTTATCAAACGTATTTGCTATCTACAACCAGAAAACACCTTCACAGATCATCCAGGAAAGGATTATACTGGAGGCCAAACGGCTTTTGCTTTACACCGACCGAACAGTAAAACATATCACCTTTGAACTTGGGTTTGAAGACGTACCTTACTTTTCTAATTTCTTCAAAAAGAATGCAGGTGTGTCTCCATCCGACTTCAGAAATTCACCGACTACGGCACATCCTGCCTCTTGATCAACGGGAACACCAGGAACCGGGTGATGAGCACACCGATGGCAATGCCCGTAAAGATGACGATAAAAAGTATACCCAATGGAAAGTCAAAACAGTCCGCAGGACTATCACTGACCCCGAAATACACCATGCTCGTATCCAGAAAAAGATACATGAACCCCGTGATGGTCAAAAAGATAAACAGGAATATCAACAAGGCCGCCAGCGGCTTTGTCCACTTCCATCCGTCCCCTATCTTTCTTAGCTTTGAGATAAAGAGCAGCACGCCCCCCAGAAAAAGGACAGTGAGCGAAAGGCTCAGACGACCCAGGACCGTGGCGGCCTCTTTCCGGATGAGGCTGCGGTCATTATTTTTTACACCGTCCTTTTCCCATTTTCTTATCAATACCTTTGGGAACTTTGATTCACAGGGGTAAGCCAAAAGTATACGGTATTGTTCCAGTTTGGCCCCGATGTAGGCCCACGACCATTGCCAGTCTTCCAGCACCGGCACTTTATGACGATGTCTCCTTATCGAATCCTGGATAGTATCCACGCTCGTAAACTTTGAGGCCAGTACATCCCATAATTCTCCGTAGCCTTCGTCGTCACCCAACGCCTGTAACGCGACCCCACCCAGTTCTTTGGCCGCGATGAGGTCATACTTGGCAGCCAGCGACCGCTCATCATCAAACCATACCCGCTCGATCAGGGCCTTACTTTTATTCCTGATATCCAGCCGCTCTGTCGCACTTTTGGGCTCCCAGATCAGCGGCTGTTGATAGATGGGGTCGGACCGCAGCAGCTCATAGGTCTTGGGGTCCGGCGGCCCCTGGAATGTACGATGATCAGGCGACTTCCAGCCGACGCCATAATAGGGCAGACAAACGATAAGTTGAGAAGGGGGAATGCCCATATTCAGACAACGGGAGATACAGGTCGTCATATCGTCATTGCGCACTCCTTCGAGAGGAGCCAGAGGACCGGGATATGCTCTCCGGTATTGCGTAAAATCCAGGAGTAAATAATCTGCATAGTTTTTTAACGTCTGCAGCTCATAGATACCGTCCGGATCAAAAGCCGGGACCCGGACGCCCAGGTTGTAAGTTACCCCGCCCATCTTCAGCGTCTTCGCCAACCGCATGATAAAAAAAGTAAAGGCAGTACCCGAAGACGCGGGCAGCGAGTCGAGTGCCAGCTGCACCCCGTCCGCATGCCGGTGACGCAATGCCGTAACGATATTCATGGCCAGTTTTTGCTGGGCTGTCGTATCCTTTAGCAGTTCGGCGATATTCTTTTGGTCCCTGCTGGCGATGCAAAGACTGATCCTGCATCCCCTCGCCCTGGCTGAGTCAAGCACCGGGCTTGTATCCCAGCCGTTGAGGGTCGTAAGGCTGCCCGTGGCTCCCTTGAACCCTACGGCATACCAGGACAGCTCGGTTATCAGCCGGAGATAGGCGTCTATTTTCGCATGCGCTTCCGGGTAAGGAAGAAAGCCGATGATCTCCTTTGTCCTGTGTACCTTGTACCCATGTACCTCGCTGATGGAGTCATTGATCTTTATCGTATCCAGCAAAGGCTGCTGTCCAAAAAGCAGCGATCTCACCAATGATAGTTTTGCCTGCTGCTGCTTGTCCACGGGAGTGACGACCTGGTTCACCAGGTTTTGTATCTCCTGGTCGTCCACAGGTACGTCGACGGAAGAGGAAGGCATCGTATTCTCTTCATAGATGACACTCGTATCGCCGGCATTTGTCATACTGTCTATCCGCATCCTCAATGTATCGATGGCGCACAGTACTGCCATCATGCTTTGTTGCTGCAGTGTGATGTCACTGCTTCTGCGCAGCGCATTCATCGAATCCAGCACGTGGACCGAGGCTTGAAGAGAGTCCTTCAGACCGCTGCGCGCAATGATATTCAACACTCTGACTTGTTCCCGCGCACGCGCATTCTTCCTGAACTGCAGCGCTTGTAAAAGCTTTTTTAACAAGCCCACCTTGGGAGCAGGCGTTGAGTCGCGTATAAGTACGTATTCATCGTGCGCAGTTCCACGCACGTTGGGGGATATCAGGTGTTCGTCAAAGGTTTTTAGTGAAAAGTGAGGCGACGCAGAACAAAGCCCGTTTGCATGAATGGCATATGATATCAGCAGCAGTAGTGATAAGGTTATATACTTATGCATAACGAACAAACGTCCCGACGAAAGTATCAATTTATTTTTTCTTCAATCTTTTTTTTTGAATTCTCGATAAGATTTTTCTACCTTGTATCACCAAAGAACAATCTTGACAGCAACTGTTCTACTTTTCTCCTCTGGTTAGTTAGTCTACTCACGTATCCGGAATTTTTAAGGGCTCCATTGATTTACACCATCTAATATTTGTATAAATGATACAAGAGGCTTTGTCATGCCTGGTCGATGAGATCAATGGTTATTTTAGGAGCCGGCTGAAGATCAACGAAGACAAGGTTGTCCTTTCAGGCGTCATGAACCCTGATGGCACAACAGCCATACGCGGCGAGAATAAAGTGCTTGTAACGTTAGTGAACATAGAAAAGGATACGGTAAGTCAGAATGGATCTGTTCCTCATACATCCCACCCTTTGAATATCAACCTGTATGTTCTTTTCTCTGCCAGCTTTGCTGCTGCAAACTATCCGGAAGCGTTGAAGTTCCTAACGTTTATCATGGGTTATCTGCAGCAGAAGAACGTGTTCAACAAAACCAATACGCCGCAGCTGGACGCGGGAATTGAAAAGCTGATTTTCGAAATGGAGAATCTGACGTTGGAAAAATTAAATAGTGTTTGGACAACCCTGGGGGCAAAATATATGCCCTCTGTAATGTATAAGATGCGGATGCTGACCATCGACGGCTCTATCGTCCGGGAATTCAGGCCGGAGGTCAGCGCCATTCAAAACTAAAAACAAACTACAGCTTACGAAAATGGACAGCCGGATGGCGATATTGACGGAAGTGCAGTTCATGCATGGCTTTTTCAATGACGGACGCTGCCGGTGTCTTTCCGTTGCACCGGCGGACAGCAGCCTCAGGGACATGATGCGCTATGGTCTATTGCTAAAAGTAAAGCCCGATGGGTTCAGATTGTTGTATGACGCCAACCATACAGGCAGTCCGCGGTCGAGGTCGGAATTGTTATACCGGGATCTTACCATCCGTATTCTTTTATCCCTGGAGGATATCGATTTTTACAATTATACGTCCCCGTTATCTATCGATCCTGTCAGACAGGTGCTGTATTTTTGCAATCGCCCGGGCCGCCCCTTCCTCCACACGGAAGAGCAGGTGTTCGGGAGCGACGTGTTCGAAACCACCCCGCCCTGCAAGCGGCCCGGGAGGAAGATCGTCCTTGAACCCTCCGAACGTCAGCCTTTTAAAAAACCCTTTGCCATACTCGACCTCCGGCTGTACCCCGGATTGGAGAACAACTACCATATTTTTTTCCAGGCCCGCTCGACCTGGTGGAATTATATCCTTGTCGGCGATCATCTGACAGAACTGCACATGCCGGCCATTCTTCTCCAGTCGGATAAGAAGCAGACAGCGGGCAGCCCTTCCACACAGCCATTCACCGGCCCTTCTACCATACGTCTGAGGGACAGCCGTACCGGCATATCTTTTATTTCACCGGCGCCCGTGGAGGTCAGAGAAAACCCTGCCGCCACCTGTACCCTGGTGGAAGATTTTGATCAGACCACCGGCAAATACAAGGTGGTCATCGCTACCCTGCCCGTACCCGACGGCAGAATCATTTCACGTGCCCATACCCTTAATAAACAACCTGATCTCAGCGAGATCATTTTATATTAAACCAAAAAATAAATCCTATAATATGCCCACGACATTAAAGACCCCCGGCGTCTATATCGACGAGATCAACGCTTTCCCGGGATCGGCGGTCGCCGTAGAGACTGCCGTCCCCGTATTCATCGGCTACACGGAAACAGCCGTACGCAACGGCAAATCCCTTGTCGGCAAACCCACAAGGATCACTTCCTTCGCGGAGTATACCGAGACATTCGGGGGGGCGTTCCTCTCCAAATTTGAGATCATAGACGCCACCGATCCACAGGCCAAGGGGACATTTACGCTCAACAACACAAAGAAGATCGTAAGCATCAAGTCCAGGAACACCTCCTATTTCTACAACTGTATCCGCCTGTTCTATGCCAACGGAGGCGGTACCTGCTACATCCTTTCAGTCAAAGAGTACGGCGCGACGCCGGACGGATTTGATATCAAGCAGTCGGATTTCACAGACGTGTTCGACGCGCTGGAAAAAGAATTCGAGCCAACGCTGATCGTGATCCCCGACCTCATTGCTTTAGGAAAGGACATTTACAACGACACCTATGGAAAAGTGCTGGCCCACTGCGCAAAAATGAAAAGCCGCATGGGCATCTTTGATCTTCGCCGGCAAACACTCACCGACACCACCGATGCTGTTGTAGATGAGTTCAGGTTTTCCATCGGGACAAACTACCTGAACTATGGAACAGCATACTATCCCTGGCTAAAAACGAGCATCGTACAACCCGATGAGGTGAACTTCCTGAACCTGGATTCCAGCGTCGACCTTGAGACATTGCTACCCTCGGCAACCGAGGCCGCAGCAATCTCGATCGTAAAGAAATTAAAGGCCGATCAACTGGCCGACAGTACGCCCGCGTCCCCGCCCGACTCCCCCGCCTCCCCGCCGACTGGAAAAAAACTCGACAAGGCCGCCATAACGAACTATCATAATTCCCTGAGAACAGCCAGCCCTACCTATACACACCTTCTTGAGGAAATAAGGTCCATACTGAACGAGCTTCCTCCTGCCGCGGCCATGGCAGGCGTCTACACCCTGGTGGACAATTCCAGGGGCGTATGGAAGGCGCCCGCCAATGTATCATTGAGCATGGTCAACGAGCCCAGCATCAACATCTCTTCGCTCGCCCAGGAAAATCTTAACGTGGATGTCATGGCCGGGAAGTCTATCAACGTCATCAGACCCTTCCCCGGCATCGGCACCCTCGTCTGGGGAGCAAGGACACTCGACGGCAATAGCCAGGACTGGAAATATATCAACGTGAGAAGGACTCTCATCATGATCGAACAGTCCCTCAAGCTGGCCACCAGGGCCTATGTATTCGAGCCCAACGACGCCGGCACCTGGGTCACCGTCAAAAGCATGTTCAACAACTTCCTCTCCAACCTCTGGAAACAGGGAGCCCTGGCAGGAGCCGTGCCGGAACAGGCATTCGACGTACAGATAGGACTGGGTGCGACCATGACACCCAACGACATACTGGACGGGATCATGAAGATCACGGTCAAGGTGGCCGTCGTACGCCCAGCGGAGTTTATCCTTATCACATTCCAGCAACAACAACAATTGTCATAAACCCCATAAAGAGCTTTAAACCATTTCTATTACTTCTTAAAACTTACAACTATGGCAGACGACGGATCAAGCCAATCACAATCGATATGGCCCCTTGTCAAATTTTCCTTCCAGGTAAAATGGGACGACAAGGAACTGATCTTCCAGGAAGTGACAGGACTTTCCTCGGAAACACAGGTCATCGAATACCGCGGCGGTAACAATAAAGTCTACTCGACGGTGAAAATGCCGGGTTTACAAAAATTCGGCAACGTCACTCTGAAAAAAGGCATTTTTAAGGGCGATAAGGACCTCTGGGATAAATACAATCTCATCAAGATGAACACCTACAAAAGGTCCACCATCACCATCAGCCTGCTGGACGAGAATAACGCCGTGGCCATGACCTGGACGCTGACAAATGCCTTCCCCGCCAAGATCACCGTGACGGATATGAAGTCCGACGGAAATGAAGTGGCGGTAGAGACAATGGAACTGGCCCACGAAGGGCTCAAGTTGAGCGCTTAATAGCCGGACATGCCCAATACGCAAAGCTCATATTATCCACCCGTAGGTTTTTACTTTCGGGTGAGCGTCACAGGTATTAATGGTCAGAATGAAGGGAATTTTCAGGAGGTCACGGGCCTCAATGTCAAGCTGGACGTGGAAGAGATCAAGGAAGGCGGGGAGAACCGCTTCGCCCACCGGCTCCCCGCCCGTCCAAAATACGAGAACCTCGTCCTGAAAAGGGGGATGGTCGCGGACTCTTTCCTGATCACCTGGGCAAGAAGGGCCACGGAACAATTCATTTTTACCACCAAGACCGTCGTGCTGAGCCTGCTCAACGATGACGGCGTGCCCCTGGCTGCCTGGAACTTTGTCAACGCCTATCCCGTTGCGATCAAAATGTCCGAATTCAAAGCACAGGAGAACAGCATCGCCATCGAGACACTTGAACTATGTTTTGATTATTTTGAAAGAACCACCTGAACCATGCCCCTGGAAGTAAGAGAGCTGGTGATCAAGGTCACCATCGAACAGGACACCCCGACCCCGCCTTCCGATGAAAAGGCTCTCCTTGCCATCAAGCGGGCAATTATCCGGGAATGCGTGGAGGAAGTACTGGTAAAGCTGGATAAGCTGGCCCAACGATAATTGCCTTACAGTTATGAGTAACCTGATCAAATTAAAAATAGAAGCTTATAAGGACGCCGTATGTACCCAGCCCCTCGGCAAGTCGATCGACGCATTCCTCAACCCCGAATCCTATTCCGTCAACTATGCCGTGAATTACGAAAGCTCCAAGGAAAAGCAGAACAACGCCGGGACGCAAATATTCACAGGCATGGGGCCGACAGGACTGGAGCTGGATCTCACCGTCGACGGCACCGGCGTCATCCCCCTGCCGGCCGGCTATTCCGACATAGATAGCTATATCAAGACCCTGAAAAATATCATCTACGATTACCAGGGCGTCTACCACAGACCCAACTATCTGAAGATCGCCTGGAAGAACCTTCAATTCACAGGGGTCTGCGAGTCCCTTACGCTCAAATACAGTCTGTTCAAACCCGACGGCACGCCCATCCGCGCTTCCGTCAAACTGAAGTTCAAAGAGAATATAGATTTTAAGACCAAGCTGAAGATGGCCCAGTCAAGCTCACCGGACCTCACCCACGTCCGTACGGTAAAAGCAGGGGATACGCTTCCCCTGATGACCTATCGCATCTATGGGGACAGCTCCTATTACGTGGAGGTGGCCAGGGCCAATAACCTTTCACATTTCAGCGACATACGGCCCGGTGACGACATCTATTTTCCGCCAATAAAGAAGAAATGATATGGCCGCGCCCTCTCCGATAGACATACAGGACCCTGTCTTACGTCTGTCCGTTGCAATAGACGGGCAGACATTGGAAGATTATTACCCGATACTATCCCTGGAGATCACCCATGAGATCAACCGCATCTCCACTGCCGAGATCAACTTCATTTTCGAAGACATCGTCGCGGAAGATGCCAGTCTGAAGGAAGATACAAAGTTCAAGCCGGGCAGCACCATCGAGATCAAGGCCGCCTATGGCTCGGATCAGGCCGAGGCCCCCATCTTCAAAGGTCTTATCCTAAAAAGAAAGATAAAGGTAAAACAGGCCGGTTCTTATACGATGGAGGTCAGCTGCTCCCACAGCGCCCGGAACATGACCTTTGGTAAGAATGCCGCGGAGTTTAGCGAAAAGTCGGACAGCGATATCATCAAGGCCATCGTGGCGGGCTATCAGGACCTCAACTGCAAAGTGGAAGCCACCAGCCCTCCCCTCCCCGTGATGTTAAAGACCAGCGGTTCCTCGGACTGGGATTTTGTCCTGGCCCGCGCCGAATTCAACGGCAAGGTGGTCATACTGGATGGCGACACTCTCATCGTCGCCTCCCCCAACCTCAGCGCCTCCCCCGTGCTAAGAGTGGCATTCGGCGAATCCATCTACTCCTTCGATGCCGAGATAGATACGGAAAATCAGCCCACCACCGTCAGGAGCAGGTCGTGGGATATAAAAGGATTGAAATTTATAGAAGTCAAAGCAAAAGAACCCACCTTGCCGGATCCGTTAAAAAATGCCATCAAGGCCGCCGACACCCAACTGGTGGAAGCGCCCGTGCTAAAGTCCAATACGGGCATGTCCAATGACGAGCTGCAAACCTGGGCGGACGGCAGGCTGCTCCGCATCAGACTCGGGGCGCTAAAAGGACAGGTGTCATTCATCGGCAACGGGAAGATCAAACCCGGTGACAACATCCAGCTGGATCGCACCGGGAAGACTTACGACGGCACTGTCTACGTCTCTTCTGTTAAACATTCTATTGACGAAGGGAGCTGGACGACCACGGTAAAGTTTGGACTGGAAGATAAGTCCGTCACCCAGAACAAGGATTTCTCTCCCCCGGCCGCGGGCGGTCAGCTGCCCCCCATACATGGACTACAGGTAGCCACGGTAAAAAAACTCTCCGGCGACCCCACCTCGGAATTCAGGATACAAATACAACTGCCTTCCCAGTCCGCCGACCCCCAACCCATCTGGGCAAGAGTAGCCAACTTCTACGCCACCAACCAGGCAGGATCGGTATTCTTCCCGGAAGTAGGTGATGAGGTAGTAGCAGGGTTCTTTGAGAGCGACCCGAGATACCCCGTGATCCTGGGCGCCCTGTATAGCACCAGCAAAGCTTCCCCACAGCCCATGGCGGACGAGAACAACTATATAAAATCATTGACGACAAAGTCAAAATTGAAGATCAGCTTTGATGATCAGAACAAGATCCTGAAGATCGTAACCCCGGCGGGTAATACCATCACACTCGACGACAACGGCAAGTCCATCGAACTAAAGGACCAGAATGACAATAAGATCACCATGGGCACAGGAGGTATCCAGATGGAGACGGGCAAGGACATCACGTTAAAGGCTACAGGGAATATCAATCTCGATGCTACAGGCAAACTAAGCCTGTCGGCCAAGCAGGACGCAGCGCTGAAAGGAATGAATATCACCCATGACGCCGACATTGGTTTCACCGCGAAAGGAAAGGCCAGCGCAGAGCTTTCCGCTACCGGGCAGACCACCGTAAAAGGGGGAATGGTCATGATCAATTAACACGACAAATAAAAAGACATGGGACAGCCGGCCGCCAGGATAACAGATCTGCATGTGTGCCCGATGGTTACACCGGGATTACCGCCCATACCACATGTCGGGGGCCCTGTCATCGGACCCGGAGTGCCGACCGTGCTCATCGGTAATATGCCAGCCGCGGTATTGGGAGATACAGCCGTATGCACAGGCCCGCCGGACGTCATCCAGAAAGGCTCCGCCACTGTCACCATCGGCGGGAAACCCGCCGCCAGGATGGGGGACATGACGGCCCACGGAGGCACCATATCCATCGGCTGCCCCACCGTACTGATAGGCGGCTGAATACTCCGCCGGCTACTGACAACTTGTAAAACATCGACCATGAACACAAACAGACAATCCTTTTTAGGCACAGGCTGGGGCTTCCCCCCCTTCTTCGATAAGCTTACCCATACGGTCCGTCTGGTGTCGGATGCGGAAGATATCGCCGAAAGCATCCGGGTCATCCTGAGCACCACACCCGGCGAACGGATCATGCAGCCGACCTTCGGCTGCAACCTGTCCAGACTTGTTTTTGAAAAAGTGGACACAGCCCTGACGGCGGAACTAAACCACATGGTATACCATGCATTGCTTGACTTCGAGCCAAGGGTAAATTTTATCTCCGCCGAGATCCTTGACAGGGATGCGCTGGACGGCATATTGCACATATCGATCCATTATTCTATCATCATCACCAATACAAGACATAATCTCGTCTTCCCCTTCTACCTTTTGGGAGAAGGGACCAATGTATGAGGCAACCCGTGAACCATGCAGGATCATTTATCTGAATATAAGGATGGACTGGGACAGTCGGATAGACTGCTCCACATGCTCCTGCCCGACAGTGTCAGCATCGATGCCAGGGACCCCGCGGCCTTTATACAGCGGGCCGTCCGGCTGGCCGAACAATTCAACTATTACAACACAGACAACCACATCGAAGGGGACTGGAAGGATTTCTTTCTCTCCGATATCAATATCCTCACCTTGTTCGTAGCAGGATGGGACCTTTCCACACACAGCAGAGCCTATGAAACCCTGCTGTCGGATATCAGACTTACGACGAGCGGGGATGACACGCTCCCGGACAAATACCGGGAATTTACGGACACTATCGCCGGACTCACCGAATCACTCACCTCCTTGTTACAGAGGGTGGAAAAAATGAACATCCCCTCCCACATACGGGGAAAGATCGACGAGATCATGCAAAAAGTCGTCGCCATCCGTCCTCAGCTGAGAACGCAAGAACCCCTCTCACCCCAATCCATCACCACCCTGCACAAAGTTTTTTCCGATATACTGATACAATGCAGCCGGCTGCAGGAGATCACCACCTACTTTAGTCAGCATAATGAATGGCTCACCCGGCAGTATACGCCCCACCTGGGATTATTCCTCACTTTCCTGCGTCTTTACAGCTATTTGCAGGAGGAGATCAATCAATTGACAAAAAAACACCTGGTCCTCTACTTCCGGGATGTCCTTGGTATAGCCGCCGCCGGCGAGATCCCCGACAAGGTACACCTGCTGTTTGCCCTGAACAACAACACCGGGTATACCCGTCTCTCTGCAAAAGAGGAGATGCTTGCCGAAATACCCGGCCGGGAGGAACCACTAAGGTACAGACTGACGGAGGACGCTGTTGTGACAAAGACAGGAACATCCGCGCTCAGGACCCTGTTCGTCAGCAATAGCGCCGTATTCCCGGATGATGATACGGGTGATAGCCCGGTGACAAATGCCCAGGTTTACCAGGCGGACATACTCTGCCCTTCCCCCGGAGACTTATTAAAAGGCGCCACACCCATTCCCTGGGCGCTTTTTGGCGAAGACCAGGATGAGCTTTCCAGCTCCGGTCGCAGCATGAAAGATACGGACATCGGGCTCCTACTCGCCTCCCCCATTTTCTATCTTACGGAAGGTCATAGAAAGATCAATCTGACCTTTTATCTCGAACCCTCCTCTTTTAAGGCCCTGTCCGATTACATCGGAAAGTTTGCCGCGGCCTCGCTAAAGACGGCGTTATCAGTGGAGAACGAGATCCTTACCCGGGCCTTTAACATCGATTTTACAGCCGCCGATGGCTGGAGCCCCGTAGAGCGGCATACTACGCGCATGCGGGCAGACAATGTCCTGGAAGTGCTCATCGAACTCGGCGCCGACGTAAAACCTCTTGCCGTATACAAACCCGGTATACATGGTCCTGACAATGACACAGCCTTCCCTGCGTTCCGGCTGCTGATCAATAACGACGCTCCCCACAACGCCTTTTCCTTCCTGCGCGGCCTGCAAATACAACGCATCCATCTGAAGACGCAGGTACAAAATTTTCGCCAGGTCAGGATGCAGAATAGCATCGGCAATCTGGCCGTCGCCAGCGCATTCCAACCTTTCGGTCCGCAGCCCGCCGTCGGCTCTTACCTGGATATAAAGAACAGCAACGTCTTCAACCACTATACCACCGGGCTGTCTGTCCGGCTGGAGTGGATGGACCTGCCAAAAGAACCCGGCGGTTTTACCACATGGTTTGCAGGATACAATGCCGGCATCACCGACGAATCTTTCCGTGTCGGTATAGGTTCGCTGACGAGCGGAGTAGTACAGCCCACCGTCACGCAACAGCAAACCTTTTCATTATATGCCAGAAATACAGACGATGGCTCCAATGGCCCCGCCTCGGTCACCTGGATCAGGGACATCGATATCAAAAAGCTGACATTATCCAACAAACCCCTACTCGCCCGTGAAGAAGAAGAATCCAACGGCTTTTTCCGCAACGGCGCCATCCGGCTCGAACTGCTTTCCCCCCCGGAGGCATTTGGTCATACCTTGTTCCCCAGGATCTTCCCCGAGATAGCTATGCATAACGCCCGTCTTTGGAATAGAAAGCTCCCCTTACCCAATCAGCCCTACACACCCAAGGCAAAATCCGTTAGCATCAACTATACGCTTGAACATGCGGAAGCGTTCAGGGATATCCAGGACATCGGGGGGTCCGGCGAAGGGCTTCACCTCATCCATCAATATCCCTTCGGATATAAAAAGATCTATCCCGGCGGCGATGCACGCGCCATCTCCCTGCTGCCCGACTTCGGCACGGGCGGACACCTGCACATAGGGCTCAACGACGTCACGGCAGGCGAAGAGCTTTCTCTTCTCTTCCAGTTGGAAGAAAAGAACTTCCACCATACCTTTCATGATGCGGGGGACATCGTCTGGAGCTACCTGGTAGATAATGACTGGGTGACGATGGGCCCCGACAGCATCCTGTCCGACGCCACCCATCGCTTTATCAGCACAGGTATCATCCGGCTGAAAATGCCGTCGATCATCAGCCTGCAGCACACTATATTACCCAACGGTCTTTTCTGGATCAGGGTTTCAGCCGGCGAAGCCACTGACCTGAGAACAAAGGTCATCTCCATTTTTCCCCACGCAGGACTGGCCGAAAGGGTACCCGACCAGGAGCAGCTGCTGCAAGACAGGGGCTTCGTCCTTCCTTCAGGGACCATCAAAACGTTTGTACGTAAGATCCAGGAGTTGGATCAGGTATGGCAGCCCTTTCCCTCCTTTGGGGGAACGCCCGCCGAAAAAGACGTCGCTTACTACACCCGCATCAGCGAAAGACTGCGCCATAAGCAACGCCCTCTCACATCCCTGGATATAGAACAGCTGGTGCTGGAGCAATTCCCTTCTATCGCCGTCGTAAAATGTTTTGGCACCACCTACAGACGGCCATCCGTGTACCCCGGCGTCGATATACAGGTGATCCTCATCCCCAAGGAGATCGCCGACGGCAGCTCATACACCGATCAGCCCAGGGCCGACCTGGCTACCCTCTTCGCCGTCAAAAACTACCTGGCCGGATTTACTTCCCCATTCATAAATATAGAGATCGGTAACCCCGTGTATGAAAAGGTAAAAATAGCCTGCCGTATCAGGTTGAAAGATCGTATCGTCGCCGATGCCGGCAGCGGGTACTACCTGCAACAGTTACACGAGGATATCCGGGGATGGCTTTGTCCCTGGATCTATTCACCCGACTCTACCGTCAAGATCGGCACGCGCATCTACATTCCGGAGCTCATGACCTATATCAAGCGACGGCCGTATATAGAAGAGGTGAGCGGGTTCTCCGTCGTACATTTCTTTAATATAAAAGATCCCGTGACGGGCGCCCTGAAAAGCGCATTGCTCGACACGGCGGTAACGCCTGTCCCCTACATTCAGGGGTCCGTCCCCGAAGCCGTGTTGGTTCCATCCGAACAGCATCTCATCAGTCTGCAGACAAACGACGACTATATTGAGCCCAGCCCAAAAGGCATCGGTGATTTCCAGGTTGGCGATGAGCTGCTGATCTACCGCTCCGGATATCATAAAGAAGAAGGATACGATGAGGCCCCCGTCAGTTGGACAAGCCCTGAAGAATATTTCAACCTGACTTTTGTAAACCCCATAAATAAATGAAGATGATCATGAACAACCAGGTCAACGGAAAAACCCATGGCCGCGAAGAATTAAAGAAGTTTTTTAGGAATGGCGGCCTCCCTTCCGAAAAACATTTCGGATACCTCATCGACTCCATGGTCAACAAAGAGGATGACGGATTTTCCAGGGATGAAGAAAATGGTATGCATGTCAGCTCCGCCGGCGCATCCAAAAGACTGGTCACTTTTTACAGCAGCATCGATGAAATGGAGCCTTTCTTTTTTATCGATAAATATAATCAGGGGGTACAGGCCCTCCAATTGCACTGCGCCCAAAAGCCGGAGGAGATAAAAGAGGAGGAGAACTACTTTTACTTCCAACAGGGCGGGAGACTGGGCATCGGGAAAAGGACAGCCCCCCAATACAAACTGGACGTAAAAGGATGTGTGGGCATGGAAGGACGAATGGGCACCTTCAGCCAACAGCAGGGGCCCTGCGTCGTACCCGCTGACGGAAAATGGCATCCCATTCTCTCGGGACTGGATCACTGTCAGGCTTTTGAAGTCATGGCCCGTACGGGCAGGAAGGGGACAGGCCGGTTTGCCATCATGCACGCCATCGCGCTGAGCGCCTATGGCCACTCGCGGAGCAGGGTCCGCAAGACCTGCGCACACTACGGATTTTTCTGGAATAGCCTCAGCCTTCGCTGGAAAGGCACCACACACAGTAACTCCCTCCTGCTCCGGAGCAATAGCAATTTTGGGAAAGGTGTCATGATCCATTATTCCATCACAAGGCTTTGGGACGACGAGGAGGTGATGCATGATTGAATTCGACTTTCTTCGTCAGCAGGGCATCCTGCTGATGCAGCAGTTGACCGGTGACACATACACCGACTACAACCTGCATGACCCGGGGGTCACCATCCTGGAAGCGTTTTGTTATGCCATCACCGACCTGTCCTACAGGACAGGATTTCCTGTTGCCGACCTCCTGACGGATAAGGACGGGAACATACCCTTACAAAAAAATGCCCTCTTCGTCCGGGAAGATATTCTCACCAGTAATCCCGTCACCGTCAACGATTTTAGGAAATTTATCCTGGACAACATCAACTTCCTGCACAATGTCTGGCTGGAACCTTTTATATCCGGCTTTTCCCATGGCACCATGCACGGACTCTATTCGATAAAAATACAGGTGAAGAAAGAATTTGCACAACAGATACCCCCCGCAGGTGGGGACAATGAATGGGTACGGCAGCTGACATGGCAGGTACGTACCAGCTTCACCTCGACAAGGAATGTATGCGAGGACCTTGTCCGGGATATCACGGTCTTACGCCCCGTCTCTATACGTATCAGCGCCGCAGTGGTCATTACAGGCGATCAACCCGAATCGATCTTGGCTAATATTTACCGCGATCTCGAGATGGCGATCAATCCGCCCGTAAAATATTATACGGTACAGGAGCTGTTGGACACCGGCCTCCGGATAGAAGACATTTATGCCGGGCCCTTCTTAAAAAAGGGGTTTATCCCTGATACGGAGCTCCCGTCACGCAAACGCGTCATCGATCCTGCCGAGCTGATGAAGGTGATCTCCCAGGTTCCCGGCGTAAACTATGTCAGGGACCTGAGCATCATCACTCCGCATGGCGTCACTGACAAGGCGCCGTATGTGCTGGAAGAAGACGCCTTTCCACATTTTGAACAAGGGATCTATGACTCTCCCATCCGGCTGCTGAGAGGTAAATACGAGGTCCGCATCCGGGAATCCGTGTTCAATGATATCTGGCCCCGTGTCGACGAGGCCGCCAGAAGGAGCCTGGAGCCCGTGGGAGATCCGCATGCCGCCGCCAGCGTCCAAAAGGGACAATACAGGGACATCAAGCTCTACAGGTCCTTCCAGCATCTTTTCCCCGTGGTATATGGCATCGGGGCCGATGGCCCTGGCGTCGATCCGCCGCCGCAACGGGTGGCTGCCGCCCGGCAGTTAAAAGCCTACCTTCTTTTTTTTGAACAGGTGCTGGCCAATTATCTCGCGCAGTTGGCTAATATATCCGGTTTTTTTGCATTCGAAACCACACCGGCCCTTACCTACTATCATCAACCTTTGTACGAGGTACCCGGCATCCGATATTTACTACGGGCATTTACAGAAGGGGCAGACCCGGAGGACGAGGCGGCCTGGAAAGCTTTTACCGCCGACAATAATAACAGATATATAACGTCGCTGACAGAAGGAGAGGAGACGTCCGAGGTATATCGTGAAAGAAAGAATGCCATCCTCGATCACCTCCTGGCCCGATTTAACCACCAGCTCTCCACGTATCCCGTAAAACTTTACATTCTCTTCTATGGATCACAGCCCGGAGGACAGGATAAAATGCTTGAATGGAAAGCAAGTCTGCTGGGGAATATGGTTAGCCTGGGGTCCAACAGGGTGAGAGGAGGCGACTATCTTTTAAAAGAGGACGACAAAGGAGGATTTTATAAATTGATGGCAGCCCTGCTCTATATCCGACCCCAGCTCTCTCCCCTCTCAGATGCCGTATTAAAAGAACTGACCCTTACCCCCGACAATACAAATAAAGGCCCCGGGTCGCCTCCCTCTGCGGAAGAACAGCAGCACAAACAGGAATGGGCCACCGTCGCCGACGCAGACATCATGCGACAGCGGGTTTCCCTCTCCCATCACACAGACGCCCCTCATACCGCACCCCCGAATATCAGCGGACGGAAAATGTCATTCTTTCTCCATGGCCTCAACGCCGGAAACTATACGATCGGCCCCGATCCCAGCGGCAGCGGGGGATGGTTACTCCTCTTTAAAGAGTGGGAGGACAATAGCTGGCAGACCATCAGCCGGCACCCGGACGAGGCAAGGGCAGCCGCCTCGTTAAAAGAGCTCATCGCCCGGCTTCGTCACATCAGTATCCAGTCCGAGGGCTTTTATATAATAGAACATGTTTTGCTGCGTCCTCCTGTCATTGCCGACGTCTTTGGCTTCCGGTTTCGCACGGCAAAGAACGAAATACTCCTGCAGCACTCCCACTGGACTGGCTTTATGGAACGGGAGCGCATCCTTGAGGATATCCTGCGCGCGGTGGACATAACTCCGGACGCCGCCACCACACCCTCTCCCGGCACCGCCGTCACCGGGTGGGCCGTCAAAAATTTGGGTGAGCGATGCCGGATCCAGTTGACGCGGCATAAAGAGCTGGGATTCCTCACTGATCCCATCGACATGGAACAATGGATCTGGGAAGAGGCCGCACCCGATATCGAAAAGGTCCGCCAACAGCTGCTCCTGTTCCGGGAGAACAAACTGCGGTTCTATCCCCGTTTTGAAATGCTCGTAAAAGGAAAGGATGAGAACATGATCAGGGAAGAATTTTTCAACTTCAATATGACCATCGTATTACCCGCCTGGCCCGCAAGATTCCAGGATGCCAATTTCCAGACCTTTATAATGGATCTTTTCAGGATGCATACCCCCGCGCATATACGACTCTATTTCCAATGGCTAAACATCTCTCATATGCGGGAATTTGAGAGCTTGTACCCCAACTGGATCACCGCCCTGAAGAACCAGGATGATCCGGAGCCCCGAAAATACTGGTCGAATGAGATCATACATTTTTTAAAAAAAGGCGTATACTGATATGTCCACCACTTATCACATCGTACAAAAACAGATCTTCGACATCAGCTTTCCGGAGGAAAAAAAAGCCTTTGATCTTCAAAGCCGATTCAGCCATCTGTTCCACAACGATGCCACGCCCGTCATGACAGAGGTCTTTCAACGTCTGATCCCCGAAGAGGTGGTGTTGCGGCTGGATCAACTGTCATTGGACCTGGGCAGGATCAGGGATGACAGGCTGGAAAAGGATTTTCGGGAAAGGTTTCGGCAAGCGCTGGAAAAAGAGCTGGCGTTGGCGTTGGAGGACTACGCCCGCCGCGAAACCCCGGGGAGGAACAAATCCCTGCTCGATCTGCTGAACTACTTTCTTACGACAGGCATGCTGCCCTGGTGGGCTGCCGGCGAATTACTGGCGGGTCCGGTGGGCGTCGTGGAAAGACTGGTCCGGGACGATCCTGCGGGACTAAAAAGTCTACTGCTCGATACAGGTCAGCGGGATTATGTCAGAAGACGATTGGTATATCAATTCCCCGTCACAACGATCCATACGCTCGTAGAAACGCTGGAGCCTGATGAAGCTCCGTTTATTTTTGCTTACTATTCCGACATCGTCCATATCCAAACAATCGAGGGGTTTTTCCGCCAGGAGATGAGCGAATTCGAGAGACAGCTTTGGGTCTTTATATTTACTTATCTGATGGTGGACAGAGGCAGCAATTTTAACAGGAAGATCTTTGTAAAAAGCACCCTCGCCCAGATGGCTCGGCAGCACAACCTGGAATACGGCATGCTGATCACCCTCCTTTTCAAAGCCCTGGGATCCACCAATGCAACACTGGTAAGACAAAGTGCGCTCTCGGGTATCATTACTACTTTATACTATGAAGAAGAGCAGAAAGTGGAAAAAGACCTGCCTCAAAGCGCTGCGAGTCTGATGATGGAAAAAATGAATATCATCCGGCATTATCTTTTTCAAGACAACCTCAGCGGGCTACCCTTATTCTATAATACATCTTCTCTATCTGAGATTTTTACTCAATTGATAACACAGGCGCCCGATGCGATTTACGACATGATCCGGTCAGTCAGTGGGCGGGAGGGTATTTGGTCAAGGATCATACGGGCATTTGATGAGTCCGCTATCTATAGTCTTGTCCGGCTGAGAGAGCCGGACGAGGCGGAGTTTATTTTCCACTATGCCAAAAGGCTAGAAAACCTGCAGCGTCAAAAATTTCTCGTGAAGACAGACAGCAGCGGTTTTCATCATTCCGTGTGGGAATTGATCCTTGCTTTTTTGTGGACGGAAAGAGGCAATGTATTCAACAGCCGCGTATTCCTGGAATACAATATCCGAAGGATAGCGCGCCGCCATCAATTGTCCTACCGGCAGTTGCTGGCCTTCCTGGTTCAGGGCATCGGTCAGGACATCAGGTCTGAGCGGGACAGCTCTCTTTTCCACTTCCTGGCCGTCCTGTTAAAAGAAAGCGCGGAGCCGGCTGATACCACTCTGTCCCATGATATCATCTCGTCAGCTGATGCCGACTCGTTATCAAAACTCACTTCATCATCAAGCGACTTTCCGTATCCCGGCGCATCCCTTTCCATTGGGGAATGGTTATCCGCGTTGACCCATTATCTTGTCCATCGGCAATGGCCTAAGCAATGGACATCATCCGGTGAACACTCCGAAGAAACTCTTTTACAACAGGCGCTGCTGCGCCTATTCCGGGAAGACCCTCTTACTCTGAAAAAGTTACTGCGGGAGAAGGCCCCGGGCAATGTGATGGTGCAGCAATCCATCCGCATCCTGTTCGGGTCGTCATCGTCGACCAGTATCCTGCTCGGGGAAGATCCTCTCCCCCCGGCAACCGGCAAAACACCATCACCCGGCAAGACATCAGCACCCGACGAAACACACGCACCTGTCGAAACACCACTCCCTCCCGTCGAGATGCCTCCGGCTCCCTACTATATAAACAACGCCGGCATGATCCTCCTCCATCCATTGTTGCCTCATTTCTTTGGGCGTGTGGGGCTGACGGAAAAAAATCAGTTTATCGATCAGGCAGCGCAGCGCCGGGCGGCACACCTGCTACAGTACCTCGTAGACGGCAAACACGAGCATCCGGAACATGAGTTGACGCTCAATAAGATCTTATGCGATATCCCGATTGAAGAAAGCCTGCCGCTACAAATTACCCTTACGGAGACAGAGCGTACGACGGCTGATCAGTTGATGGACGTGCTGCGGCAGCAATGGGAGAAATTGAAGAATACTTCCACAGAAGGGATAAGAGTATCTTTTTTACAACGGGACGGCGCGCTTACGCCCATGCAGGATGAATGGAAGATGCGTGTAGAACAAAAAGGCATCGATGTGTTGCTGCAATATCTTCCCTGGAGCTGGAGGCTGGTGCGGCTGCCCTGGATGAGTAAAACTTTATATACAGAATGGATATGAATACCTTGAACGCCAATGCAGCCACCCTTACGAGGGAAATGGCCTGGCTTGCGGAAGTCATCGGCACCCGCACGAAATTGTTCTATGGACAGGATTGCCCGTATGCATCCATCAGCGAGGTCCCGGCCCCTGACTTGTCGGATGATCCGTCCATATACGGCACCATAGTAAGACATTATCGGATGAGCCTCTCGGAGAGGATCATCTTATTGCTTGCGCTGGCGCCCCACTTGCAGCCACATCTGCTGGACGTTTTTTTTACCAGGAATGCGGATTATGATCGGGGATTTACCGAGTTTGGTGGTATCAAAGGACAGAACCATGGCGGCTTCCTTCCCACTGGTGAAACCGCGGCCTTTATCCTTGCCGCCGATAGCCTGGAAAAAAGATTTTCCTTGCTGGACCTGTTCGGGATGGATCATTTTTTTCATAAGTTCAATATACTGACACTGGTGCGTTCACAGATGGAAGAGCCTCTGCTCAGCGGCATGCTCAGGATCTCCACGGAGTATCTTACCTATTTTACAAAAGGCGGATCGCATCATCCGGATTTCAGCATCCATTTTCCTGCCAAACGGATCCACACAGAATTAGACTGGTCCGGGCTCGTGTTGGATGAGGACACCCTTCAGGGTGTACAGGAGATTAGTGACTGGCTGCAGTTCGGGAATACCCTTCTCCACGAATGGGGGATGTGGAAAAAGATCAAACCCGGGTTTCGTGCCTTATTCCATGGACCGCCCGGGACGGGAAAGACCTTTACGGCCACTCTGTTGGGAAAATCCGCCGGGCTGGATGTTTATCGTATCGATCTGTCGATGGTCGTATCCAAATACATCGGCGAGACGGAGAAAAATCTGTCCGGTGTATTCGATCAGGCTGAACACAAAAATTGGATCTTATTTTTTGACGAGGCGGACGCGCTGTTTGGCCGGAGGACCCAGACCACCAGCGCGCATGATCGTTATGCCAATCAGGAGGTGTCCTATCTGCTCCAGCGTATGGAAGATTTTCCCGGGGTCGTCATCCTGGCTACAAATTTAAAAACCAATCTGGATGAAGCTTTTAGCCGGCGGTTCCAATCCATGATCTATTTCCCGATGCCCGGTCCAGATCAGCGTCTTCAGCTATGGCAGCAATCCTTTCCGGAAAGAACAGTACTGGAAGACCAGGAGGGGCTGACAACCATCGCGGAAAAATATGAGATGACGGGCGGCGCGATTATCAATGTCACCCGTTATGCCTCCCTGCTAGCGGTCAAGCGGGGTACAAATGTCATCCGGCATAGGGATATACTGGCGGGTATCCGGAAGGAGTTTAGTAAAGAAGGTAAGACCATACGGTGACAGGCATGCCGGATCACAAGACCGTGAGATCAAACAGACCCACCAACTGGATCATCATATATTTATACACTTCGACAGCTGCCTTATACTGCCCCGACTTCACCAGCATTACGCATTGCCGTATCACGCTGTACAGGTCGTCATATATTGCAGCCGCATCTTCACGTTTGTCGATCAGGTCGACGATCCGGGGGGCGAGATCATAGTATTCGGCGATCATTCTCTCCCCTTCCTTGCTTTTGAGCATGTAATTGTCCCGCAGTCTGCGCAATACTTCCAGTTCTTCGCAGTCGTCCGGAAGCCCACGGGACCTTACGCAGGCAGTGGTGATAAAACAGCATCCGCAACGCTGGGCATTCCCTCCTGGTGCTGGTCCCGGGGCCCCTGCTCCGGGAGGTATGGGCGGCAATGGCGCCGGCGGTGCTACCACCGGCGGCGGTGGCGGATTATGCTGCAAGTCGAGGAAAGCGCTGAAGTACCTTGCGATACCCGGCCAGGTGGCAGGCAGGAACCTGTCGACACCGGCTGCCCCCGACCCCAGCGGCACCATATTCCGCAACTCGAAAACGGCGCCCTCCTTATACGCTGCAGGCCTGTTGGGCTGGTTAGGATGCAGCGGGTGCGCATAATATTCCGGTAACAGGGCAGGCTGGTGTCTGGTCCAGCCGCTTGGATCCACTTTCTCCGGGCCCATGGGCCTGATATTGCCCAGAAGGGTCATCACCCCATCCTGGCCCTGGGTAAA
Organism: Chitinophagaceae bacterium; assembly: GCA_017307755.1. GTDB lineage: Bacteria > Bacteroidota > Bacteroidia > Chitinophagales > Chitinophagaceae > Puia. The sequence goes on from JAFKGQ010000008.1 coordinate 262,200, forward strand.
TACATTGCTGACAAACTGGTCAACGCCGACGACATAAATGCCTCCCCATGCTGCGAGGGCGCCTGTATTCGTCTGCTCTGCCGGATCGTTCAGCAATGCCCGGCCGGTCGTCCGGCCCGTGACTGCCAATATATTCGGAAGGGTCGCGACAATGTCCGCATTCAGCACGTTCCGCTCGACCGCGGGCACCAGGTCCCGGAACATGACGGACATATCGGTCCGGGCCATCAGCGGGATCATATTTTTCACCAGACCGGTGTTATTCGGAAAACCAGTGCCGTCATACCCGTGGTTATAGAACACTTTTCCCAGCCGCAGGTACTGACATACGATGATCATCAGGCCCTTCAGGTTCGGCAGGGGTACAGCCCCGGGGTTATTGATGGCGTTGACGATGGTTTGGGCATTGGCTGCCGCCGCCACCAGCTCTGCCCGTACGACATCCCCCTCATCGTGCGTAGGATCCACCACGTCGGTGTGATGCTTTACTTTGAAATTAGGCGTACCATACCCGGCTATCTGCTGTCCCCCCTGGTTCCTATTGAGGACCTTTTCCACAAAGGCGGCGACCTCGCTCAACGCAATACCAAAATTGGACTGGATCGATCCATTGACTGTTTGCGCATTCGCACCCGCGGTCCCGCTGGTATTGCCGACGTAATACCTGTCGCTGAGGCCCGGTGCTACTGCATTCAGTTTAAACCGCGTCGTACGGGGATTACGCGCATGAATGGCGTTGGCGAGGGTACGCGCCTCGGTCATGGACTGAAGGATCGCCGCCCTGCCGCCCACGGTTTCGGGAGCGTCCGCATCGGTGACGATCTCGATGATAGATGCATATTCCCCCGTACCTAATTCAGCGCGGTGAGGATGCGCAGCCTGGTCAGTACCTGTCGACCGCTGATGGTACTGTTTCTCTATCACTTCGGGCAAAGGATGGGCCGTCCTGGCAAGCGCTTCGGTGGCGTAATTGGCGCCGGAAGCCCTGTGCAGCCATTGTACCTCCCAGTCCAGCGCATCGTCGGCTTTATTTAAAGTTATGCCAGTTTGCGCATTAAAATATAATTCATCGGTGTTCCCAACGCCATGGGCAGCTTCTGCATCTTGCTTGCTTTCGTACAGCGCACCGGTACCGGGGTGATGCCACCATCTCTTATATCCTTCCGCCATGGCCACATCATGGTCCGCCTCCTGGGCAGCCGTAGGGGTGGGAGATGCCACCGCCCCACTGTGATCCACGACAAGGTTACAGTGCGTGCCATAACGGCCAAGCTCTTCCTTCTCCGGCACAGGCCGGCCATTATCATCCACCAGTACCAGCATCTCTATCTCAAAGCCCAGTTTGGGTTGCAGCACCGTTGCCCCTCCCACATGCGTCATAGACCGCAAGGGCATGTCTGCCGAAGACGTGCTCTTTTGCTGTACGGTTATGGTCCGCATGGCGGCGTCACCCATCCTATCCGCCTCGCTTTCCAACTCCGGGTCGTCATTGACCCCAATACCTTTCAGCTGTATCGTCGGGCTGACCCTCCCCTGCTTCTGCTGTACTACATGCCAGGCCTCATGCGGCAAATGCTGCTCCTGACCGGGCCCGATATGGATGTTGCTACCCTGCGCATAGGCAAGGGCGTTGAGCTGCGCGGGCTGGGAAGAATTGTAATGAACTTTTACATCCGACAGATCGATGCCCGACATGCTCTCCATGTTCGTTTTTAAATAGTCCGGCATGCCCGTCCCATTCCCCGGCCCTTGTTCTACCCCTTTCCCTTTAGCTTGTACTAAGTCTCCCCCCTTAGCCTGTAATGCCCCGACCGCCGGCTGTTGCGCATACCCGGCCGATTGTTGCGTATGCCCGGCCGCCCTGGCCTGACGGATGCCCTGATATGGATGGATCTCCAATAAATTATTTGCTGCAGCCTGGCTGCGTTGAGGAATACTGGGGTTTTTTTCGGCGCCGGAGAACATAGCGGGAAGGTTTAATGATCTGTCCTCAACAATTTACTGATTTTTGCCGAAGACAAAGCCCCTTTTCTTGTTATATTTATAATGGTGGAAGACCCCTACCTATTATACCTTAAAAGCCGGATATGCTCCTCACCAGAAAATCGTGCTGGGCAGCGCTGCTGCTGCTGATCGGATGTCAATCTTATGACCGCAGCGCCAATCTCACGCTGACCAATCGCACGAATAAACCCGTTTATTATTGGGTCACTTGTGATTCCTCCTACCAGGACCTGGAAATGAAGAGCGAATACCTGCTGAAACCCAATCAAACCGTAAAACCTTATTTATTATACGGCCCCGAGGGGAATGGGCCTGAAAAGAATTCCTGGATAAATGCCATCAATCGCGCGGACGACAGCGCCCTGCATGTATTTTATTACTACATCGACTTTAAAAAGAACAGGGATCACCGGGACAGCGTCTATCCCCTGATCATCCGGCGGTTTGATTATAAGGTGGATACTTTGTCCAAAATGAATTGGAGGCTTGAGTATCAGTGACCCCGTCGGTGAAAGCTTCTGCCATTACGACCCTGTTGAAAAATGATCATGGATGTATTTCAGTCCTTCTTTCGCTGGATCACTCTCTAAAAGGTCCTGCCAGTTCTATCGCTGGAAGAGATACTCTGCTTGTTTCAACCCCTCTTTATCTGGACTACCCTCCATAACAGTGCCTGTGTTGTTCACGCCGCGCTTCGGTCGTTGCCGCCGGGAGTGCACTATACGGCGCGCCAGGTTAGTTTTTAAATTTATCCTTAAATTATTTTAGTAAATTTGTCTCACTCCGGTCGGTTCAAATTTTCGAATTAACGGGCAATTCAGAAAAAATGAATATATCGGAAGTCAGCAGCAGCCTGGAAAATATTCCCCTGCCGCCAGATCAGAAGAAAGCAATTTTGCAGCTAATCGATGCAAAAATTAATAACGATATGAAAGAGGTAATTGCAAAGCTGAACGAGCTGGAAGGTAAGTTAGAAGTCAAAATCCAAATGACTAATGACAAACTGAGCAATGAGATCAAGATCGTATATTGGGTGATCGGTATTGCTATGGCTGTCATCATGTTTGTCGTAGCGAGAAAATAGCCATTTGCTTTCCCTAAATAAAAGATAAAAAGCCACCCGATGAGGTGGCTTTTTCATGCCTTACTACATCTATCTCATCGTCAGACAGTTCGAACATAAAATCATAACCCCGCCAGATCCGCGAGATTGCAACAGCTGGGCGTAATGATGATATTATTGGCGGCCTGCCGCAGATATCCTACCACCATCGCTTCCTCCGTCATCGAAGTATACTTTTTCGTGAATGGAATTTCCGTTTCCTGTATATTATCAAAACCAGGGTCATTCACCGGCTGCTTCACTAAAATATTTTTCAAAGCCACTGCCCGCCGGTTCTTTACACTAACGGTATTGGACACACCAAATAGGACCTGTGGTTTTGTCTCCAGCCCGATGTTGAATACATACTGCTCCATCTCCTCAAAATCGAGATTTTGACAATTGATATAAAGACATCCATCCCGGATCCCTTCCACCTTGCCGCTGTATCGATGCCCCTCCGAAACCGACTTCACCACCACTTGTCCATTCTCCGTCTCCCGTAAAATAAACGGGGTCTTAATGATATTCTTACTCCCGTCCGTCTTCTGGTAATATAGGAAATAATTGCCCTGGTAATAGGTCTTGATGATCGACAGAGAACTCCGGCCCCCTCCTGTCACAGGGACCCGTGACAGGCTATGCCCATAGTCGTCCCCATACCGCCCCTGTTCACGCTGCCAGGAATCCCAATCGGCAAAAGGCACTCCCAAAAACACCAACAACACATTTATCTTGATATACTTCGCCTCTCCTCCATTCCAATAACTCTGCAACGTCTTCCCGCTGATCCAGTTAAAGACCTGGTACTCCCGGAGATCCCGCAAATGCCGGATAAAATCATACACACTGTCCAGTTGCTCATTATGCAACTGTTTCTCCAACTGCTGTTTCCCGATGATCAATTGCATCTCCACCAGGTCGGCATTTTCCAATACCGCTTTTGTCACCTGCCTATTGATCACCCGCGCCGCCAGGTTGAACTGCGTCCTGGTAAAGCGCCCCCAATTCATATCCCGGGCCTTACCCTTTAAAGAGGAAATGATCACGGGATTCCCCTCGATCGCTTTTTTAATTTTGTCCGACAAACGCATGGTTAATTTATATAATGTATTGTATTTTTACCCTTCCTTAAATTATAAAAAAAACGGTCATTATCTGACCAAATATTCTACTATAATTTGACCAACACCAAATCAGTGATATACAATGCCAAAGAATAATCTTTAAAAAATAGTTCGACTTATATTTCGACTCATTTGACTTTTTGATATTTATCCTACCAATAACGATTGCTCATTAATTCATCTGCATTTAAAAAACCAAAACAGCTATTTATGAACCAATTCCTTCGCTATTGGATGGGCTTGCCGGCCCTTTGGCTTTGCCTTATCCTAAGCCTCCCGGCCCTCGCCCAGGATCACCTCCTCAAAGGGGTGATAAAAGACGCGGAAGGCCGGCCCATCGCCGGAGCAACCATCCAGGTGAAAAATTCCGCCAAAGGCACATCCAGTGCAGCAGATGGCAGTTATTCCCTCTCTCTTTCGCCGGATGATAAAACCCTCGTCATTTCTTTCGTCGGCTATGCTACTGTCACCATCGATATAAAAGGCCGATCGACTATCGATGTGCAGCTTGACGAAGCCCGCACGCAGCTTTCCGACGTCATGGTCGTGGGATACGGCACCCAGAAAAAATCGGATGTCACCGGCGCCATCTCATCCATCAAGAATAAGGATTTCAAAGATCAACCGGTTGCCAACCTTGCCGTGAGCATCGAAGGCAAGCTGTCCGGCATCAATGTCACCCAACCGTCGGGCACTCCCGGCGCCGGGCTCCTGGTCAGCATCCGGGGCGCGCAAAACCCGCTCTATGTGGTAGACGGCGTCCCCATGCTGAGCGAGTCCTACTCTTCCCTCAACACATCATACAATCTCTCCGGACAGCCTGTTGGCAGCGGGCAGAATGTCAGCTCCATTTCCGATATCAACCCGGATGATATCGAGTCCATCGAGATCCTTAAAGACGCCTCCGCCGCAGCCATCTATGGCGCCAGGGCTGCCAATGGCGTCGTCCTGGTGACCACCAAAAGAGGGAAGGCCGGAAAAACCAATATCGGCCTGGACTACTACACTGGTTTTCAGAAGGTCGGGAAAAAGATCAAATTCCTGAACTCGCAACAATTCTACAACCTGACCAACGAAGCGATTGCCAATGATATCAATGTCTATCATAACGAGTCTGCCGCTGCCGGAACCGACACTTCCCGGTATGGGCCCCTCTCCGTATTGCAGGGTGTGGGGATCGTAGACGCCGGCGGCAACCCCGTTCCCAACCCGGTCGCTTCTTATTATGATCTGGCCAAAGGCGTCAATACCAACTGGCTTGACCAGATCTTCCGTACAGCTCCCATCAGTAATTATGAGCTCACGGCCCGGGGCGGCAGTGAGAAGACAAAATTCTTTATCGGCGGCAGTTACTTTGACCAATCCGGTATCATCATCGAAAACTACTTTAAACGCTATAGTGTCCGTTTCAACCTTGACAACCAGGCCTCGGAACGACTGTCCTTCGGAACGACCATCACCGCCTCACGCTCTGATAACAAAAGAAGCTTCAATGACAATACCTACACCGGGATCGTGACGAATGCGCTGGGTGCATCCCCATTGATGCCGGTGTTCAGCTCTCCCGGCATATATGCGGACTTTACCCAATACCAGGCCAGCTGGTTATCGGATAACCCCGTGAAATCGGCCCAGCAGATCAATGCCCATACCTATACCGACCGGCTGCTTGGCTCCGCTTACGCTGAGTTCAAGCTCCTGCCCTCCCTTAAGCTACGCAGCTCCTGGTCCATCGACTATAATGATGTATCGGATAACCAATACTTCTCCGCACTAACGGTAGATGCCCAAACCGTGGGTGGCAAGCTGCTCACCGGAGACCTCAAAAGTATCACCTGGATCAATGAGAATACCCTCACCTTCCAGAAAAGCTTTGGTTCACATAACCTGACCCTCCTGGGCGGATATGCGCAACAATCCCAGAAAGTACAGCAGAAGGCTTTGGAGGGAACAGGCTTCCCGCAAACGGGTAACACGCAGGATATATCCGATGCCGCCTTTGTTTCCCGTATTACCATTCCGTTCCCTGTTACAACTTCCACCTTGCATTCAGTGATCGCCCGGGTGAATTATGATTATGATGGTAAATACCTGCTGACGGCTACCGTCCGCGCGGATGGCTCCTCCCGCTTCCCGAGCAGTCAACGCTTCGGGTATTTTCCCTCTGCTTCTCTCGGCTGGAATATCGCCAAAGAAGATTTTATAAAGAATAACGCAAATATTAATGAGCTGAAATTGCGGGTGAGCTATGGCCTCACGGGAGACCAGGAGATCCCCGACTATCAGAACCAGATCTACTGGGGAGCCCGGCGCTATAACGGTTCTGCAGGTCTTAGCCCCCTGAATCTTTCCGCACCGGCCCTCTCCTGGCAGGAGAACAAGACCTTCAATACAGGCGTCGACTTCGACCTGCTCCACCATTTTATCAATGGTTCGATAGAATATTTTGTTTCGGAACGCACCAAGCTCCTGGGGCAACAGCCGGTGGCGGGAACAACCGGCTTCGCTTCCATCATTACCAATTCGGGACAGATAGAGGACAAAGGCTGGGAATTCCAGCTGGCAACGAACAATATCCGCCGGAACGATTTCTCCTGGACCACTTCGTTCAATATTTCCTTCCTGAAGAATCGCATTAAATCGCTCGCGGTGGATAGCCAGTATGTCAGCTCTTACAACGACCAGTCACCCACCAATATCCTCAAGGTAGGCATGCCGGTGGGTGAATTCCTGGGCGTCCGTTTTGCCGGCGTCAACCCGCAGAACGGAGATGCCGAATATTATGATGGCAAGGGAACAAAGGAAAGAGCAGATCAGGTGAACTTTACCACGGATGCCACCATGATCGGCAGCCCCCGCCCCAAGTTCTTCGGCGGGCTTACCAATAATTTCAGGTATAAAGATCTCGACCTGGCCATCGCCATGCAGTTCAGCTACGGCGCCAAGGTATTCAACCTGATCCGTACGACCTATGAAAGCCTGGGATGGTCCGGCGCCTCGGCTCCGGGATCTTCCTATCTCCCGCAGGTGTATGCGAACAATGATGCCCGTGTCAATAAACGCTGGAAGAAGCCGGGCGATATTACGGATGTCCCGAGAGCATCCTACCTCCTGCAAAACTATTTTCCTAATTCCAGCGAATTCCTGGAAAACGGATCCTACCTGAAAGTAAGAACCGTCAACCTGGGATATACCCTGCGTAAGATCAAATACTTCACCTCCGCCCGGGTTTATGTACAGGCACAAAACCTGCTGACCATCAGCAAATACATTGGTTTTGATCCGGAAGTCAGCTCCACCGGGGGAGGCAGCGACCAAACGGCGGGGATCGACTATGCCGCCTATCCGCAGGCCCGCACGTTCACCTTTGGCGCTACTATTAATTTCTAAGCTCCTGTAAATTGAATACAATGACAAAACATAAATATATTCGTTTCCTTCCCGCGATCGCCTTGCTGGCCGTGCTGACCACCGGCTGCAGCAAGCTGAACCAGGTTTCTACTACCAGTGTTGCCGCTGCCGCGATGTTCAAGGATACCACCAGTCTTAAAGAGGCCCTCACCGGCTTATACAGCACCCTGGAAGTACAACCCTATTACGGCGCTTACTATCCCATGCTGTCCGACCTTAACAGTGACAATGGGATTGCCGGCGGGTATAACAATACCTCCCTGAACGAGTTCGGGGCCTATAACGTCACCTCTTCCAATATTTTCGTGCAGAACACCTATGTAGCGCTTTATTATACTATTGCCACCGCCAATGCTATCCTCGCCGGGGATAAGGGTATCCCCGATACGGCTGCACAAACACAACAGACCATCGCTTCCGCCAACGGCCAGGCCCTGGCTATCCGCGCGCTGGCGCATTTCGATCTACTGCGGGCGTTTGGTTACCATTGGGACACGACTTCCATTTATGGCATCCCGGTGGTCACCACTCCTCAGACGGCATCCGACGTAGTTCCCCGAAGCACGGTAGCACAAACCTATACCGCCATCATCTCCGATCTCCGGCAAGCCGGTTCCCTTCTCAGCGGAAACGCCAGCCGGAACCCCAATTACATCAATCCCGCCATCATCAATGCTCTATTAGCAAGGGTCTACCTTTATAAAAAAGATTATGTCAATGCAGCGGCCTACGCTACCCTGGTGATCAATGACGGCGCTTACAGTCTCCTGGATCAGAATAACTTTCCTTCTATTTATACCTCCCGGAACAGCAAGGAATCTATTTTTGAATTGCCCTTTAATCAACAAAATCAAAGCGGGTACAATATCTCGACCTATGCCAGGCCCAATGCCGCCTCTACCGAGGTCCTTTTTATTGCTTCCCAGCAACTGCAAACCTTTTTCCAAAACCGGCCAGCCGACCAGCGTATTAACCTCCTGGACTATAACAGTTCCAATTTCCAGCCCAATGGCCGGACGCTGAAATATTCCAGTGATATCAGTCAAAAAGACAACTCCGCCTATGTCATTCGTATCCCGGAAATGTATCTTATCCGCGCGGAAGCGCTGGGGCGAAGCAACGGACTGGCAGACCTTAATACCGTCCTGACCAACCGCGGGATGACGGCGCTGACTTCTTCCGATGTTCCGGATGACGCGACCTATGCGCAGGCAATAGCTGATGAGAACAGAGCAGAGTTCAATTTCGAAGGGCATCGGTTTTTCGACCTGGCCCGTACCGGGCAGATCGCGGGTGTGCTGGGAGTGCCTGCTACCAATGCAGTTTGGCCGATACCCCTGGTTCAGTTAACGGCCACGCATGGAGCCGTTGTTCAAAATCCCGGCTACTAAGCAAAAGGGTCTATTCACAAAAGAAAAAAATCTATGGCACACGATCCGCTGACCGGTCTGCTACTGCGAATCTTCCACTCTTCCATCCGGGAGAACGAAGAAAGCGCACGGCTGTGGCAGGCCCGCCAGGAAAGCCGTCGCCGCTTCCTTAAAGAATCGGTTCTGGCGGCCGGCGGTTTGCTTTTCTCATCATTCATCGGCATAGGCAGTAGTTTGCCGTCTCCGGAAGGAGTCCAGCAGGCCAGCCACCGCCCACCGTCAATCGGCCCCACGCCGACGAGCGCAGGACCCTCATCCACCATCGCTATTGTCGGCGCGGGTATGGCAGGGTTGCATGCCGCTTATTGCCTGAAACAAAAAGGCTTCTCTTCCACCATCTACGAAGCTTCCGCCAGGCCCGGCGGCCGCATGTTTACCATGAAAGATGTTTTCGGTCCCGGTCTGACCACCGATGTCGGCGGCGAGTTCGTCGATACCACCCATACCGAGATCCTCCGCCTGGTCCATCAATTAGGATTGGAATGCTATGACCTGCGCGCAGATCACCTCATCCCGAAATCCTTCTGGTTTGAAGGACAGCTAAAAAGCCAGAAGGAACTGCGCGAAGCTATTGCCCCTTTCGTCCACCGGATCATGCAGGATATTCATGCGCTGCCGCCAGTGATCAGCCATCGATCTGCGGATGAATTCCGCCGGCTGGATGAGCTATCCATCCTCGAGTACCTTCGGTCGGTTGGCATTGGCGGCTGGCTCTTTAATTTCCTGAACGTCGTGCTCAGCCGGGAATATGGGATGGAGGCATCCGAGCAATCCGCCGTCAATTTCCTGATCATGTTCGAACCGCCGCTGAAAAAAGATGCCGATTATGAGCTCTTCGGTCAGGATCATGAAGTTTTCAAGATCAAAGGAGGCAGCCAGCATCTTACCGACAAGCTCTATGCACAGGTGAAAGACCAGGTAGTTTTCGAAACGCCGCTGACCTCCCTGCGTCCTGATACTGACGGGAAAGGCTATGTGCTGGAATTCGCGGACGCCCGGGGGCGCCGGCAGGAGAAAGCAGACTACGTGATCCTCACCCTCCCTTTTACCATCCTCCGGACATTGGATCTACAGATCCCTTTATCACCGGAAAAGAAAAAATGTATCCAGGAGATCGGCTATGGCAACAGCTGTAAATTTATTATGGGCATGAAAGAGAAAGCCTGGAGACATGCCGGCCGCCAGGGCTATACCTTCACGGATCTGTCCTTTGGCTGTGGATGGGATAGCACCCAGTTTCAGTCGGCATCACTGGGTAGCTTTACGGTTTTTGGCGGCGGCGATTTCGGCGAGAACATGCGCCGGAGCAAAGAAGAAGACCTTGTTCAACAATACCTGCCGGCGCTCGATACCATCTATAAAGGTGCGTCCCAGAATTATACTGGCCGTAACCTGAAATTCTGCTGGGCCGGTCATCCCTATAGCAAGGCAGGATACAGCAGCTTTAAAAAAGGCCAGTGGTCCACGCTCGCCGGCTGGGAAGGCGTTCCTGTAGGAAATGTCTTCTTTGCGGGGGAACATGTCAGTCGTGAATTCCAGGGGTACATGAACGGAGCAGCCGAGACTGGCCGGGTAGCCGCGGAATCCGTGATGGCCCGCATCCATCAGCCCTCATCCTCATTAAAACAGTCTACAATAACATATCATGAATAATGCACAAAGGATCATGGACAGAAGAAAGAAATTCGTACCCGATGCCATCGGCATCTTCAGTCCGTCCACCGCTGTCAGCGCGAAAGGAAGTCTTGTCACCGATGCCGATGGAAGAGAGCTGATCGATTTTGCCGGCGGTATCGGCGTCGTCAATGCCGGTCACTGCCCGCCTCCGGTGGTGGAAGCCATCGCGAAGCAAGCTGCTACCCTCATCCATTGCAGCTTCAATGTCGCCACCTATGATCTTTATATGCAACTGGCGGAGAAACTGGCCAGTCTCTTCCCGCACGGGGAGCATACCAAGGTCATGCTGACCAATTCCGGGGCCGAGAGCATCGAGAATGTCATCAAGATCGCCCGGCAGGCTACCGGACGTCCCGCCGTTGTCTGCTACAGCAATGCCTTCCACGGCCGTACCCTCATGGCAATGAGCCTTACGTCTAAAGTAGGTTATAAGCTGGGATGCGGACCCTATGCGCCGGAAGTGTACCGGATCCCTTTTCCCGACTACTATCGTCATGGCAGCGGTCTCAACCTGGAGGAGTTTTCGGATAGTTATTTGCGCGAGCTGGAAAATTTCTTCCAAACGCAGGTGCCTGCTTCCCAGGTAGCCGCCATTCTCCTCGAACCGGTGCAGGGTGAGGGCGGCTTCAATGTCGTGCCGGCCAAGTACCTCTCCGGGCTGCGGCAGATCTGTGATAAATATGGTATCCTTCTCATCCTCGATGAAGTGCAGAGCGGTTTCGGCCGCACCGGCAAATGGGCGGCCTATCAGCATTATGATGTGCTCCCGGACCTTTCCGTATGGGCCAAATCCATGGGCTCCGGAATGCCCATCGGCGCGGTTATCGGCAAAGCCGCGATCATGGATGCCTGCAAACCTTCCACCATCGGAGGGACCTACCCGGGTAATCCTGTGTGCTGTGCGGCCTCGCTGGCAACCATCGGGTACATGGAACACATCGATATCAATGCGCTGGGCAGGAGAGTGGGAGACACCGTCAGAAGCCGCTTCGAAACTTTTAAACAGAAATTCCCGGCCATCGGGGATGTAAGAGGATTAGGCGCTATGATGGCTTTTGAGTTGGTGAAAAATAAAGATCCCTTCCAGCCCGATGCCGATCTCTGCAAACGGCTGATCACCTACTGTGCCGGCGAGGGGCTCGTTATCATCAATGCGGGCGTATACGGCAACGTGATCCGGGTGCTCAGCCCCCTGGTGATCGAGCCGGAGCTATTGCATAAGGGATTGGACATTATCGAATCCGGATTACTGGCACTCGGTGCGCAAAACTAAAACAGATGAACAAACTGTATATCAACGGAGAGTGGGTCGATGCTATCGATGGGGAAACCCTCGACCTGATCAATCCCGCTACGGAAGAGAAGATCATCACCCTTCCTGCGGCGGGTGGCAAGGACTGCCATATCGCCATTGCTGCCGCTGAAAAAGCCTTCGTCCAGTGGAGCAAGACGACTCCCTATACCCGGGCTGTCATCCTGAAATCGGCCGCACAGTATATACGAGATAACCTTACCGCCTTCGCCGGCGACATGGTGACCGAAAGCGGTAAACCGCTGGCAGAAGCAAAAGGAGAGTGGACCGTCGCCGCCAATCTCTTCGAGTGGTATGCGGAAGAGGCCAAAAGGGCCTATGGCAGGGTCATTCCCACCAACCGGCCCGATAAGCGCAGTTCCGTGATCTGGCAGCCGATGGGTGTCATCGGAGTGATCACGGCCTGGAATTTTCCGGCATATAATCCGGCCCGCGCCTGGGCCGCCGCCCTTGCCGCGGGTTGCACGTTAGTCGTCAAACCTGCCGAAACCACGCCCTTGTCAGCCTTTAGACTGGCCGATGCATTGATCCGGTCCGGATTACCTCCAGGCGTTCTCAACCTGCTCATCGGTGACCCGGCTTCCATCGGCGAGGAAATGTTGAACAACCCCGCCCTCCGGAAGATCAGCTTCACAGGCAGTACCCGCGTAGGAAAATTATTAATGGATGGCGCTTCCCGTACGCACACCAAATTGTCGCTGGAACTGGGCGGCAACGCGCCGGTGCTGATCTTTGGCGACGTGGATATAGAGAAGACGGCCAGGGCTGCCGCTTCAGCCAGGTTCCGCAACAACGGGCAGGTATGCATCGCGCCCCAGCGCTTTTATGTCGAACAGTCGATCTTTGAGCGCTTTGCAGAGCGTTTGACACATTATGTCGCGCAGCTGAAAGTGGGCAATGGTTTCGAAGAAGGTGTTCATGTAGGTCCGTTGATCACCCGTCGTCAACGTGACAGTGTGCTGGATCTGTTGGAAAGAGCAAAGGCGCAGCAGGCACGGGTGCTCACCGGGGGACAACGGCTCGACCAAAAAGGTTTTTTTGTACAGCCTGCCGTTATCACCGGCGTAGATCAGTCTTCCGTACTGGCCCGGAACGAGATCTTCGGTCCCCTATTGCCGCTATTCTCCTTCGAAGGAATCGATGACGCCATCGAAAAAGCAAACGATACCGAATACGGCCTGGCCGCTTATGTATTTACGAACGATCTCAATACCGCCCTCCTTGCAGCCGAACGGCTGGAATTCGGTATCGTCGGGATCAACGAATGGGCGCCACATGGAACGGAAGCTCCTTTCGGCGGATGGAAACATAGCGGGCAGGGACATGAATCCGGCCAGGAAGGGCTCTACGAATACATGGAAAAGAAACTCATCAGCATAGGAGGGCTTCCCGGATGAATTACGAAGTGCTCTCCATCATACCGCCCCTGGTTGTCATCGTCCTGGCTATCGTGACCCGGACCTCCTTCGAACCGCTGCTCGTCGGCTGTATCGTTGGATTCCTGATCATCGGCTATAAGGAACACAGCAATTTCTTCACGGACTTCATCGCCTCGCTTTATAAGGTATTGGAAGACGAAAGCACCGTCTGGGTCATCCTCGTTTGCGGTCTTTATGGCTCGCTGATAGGATTGATGGTCCGCAGCGGCGGTGCTGTCCGTTTTGGCGAAACCATCCTGCAAAAGCTCCGGTCTGAACGGGCCGCCCTCTTCGGCACCTGGGGGCTGGGGCTCTTCATCTTCCTGGACGATTACCTCAGCGCCCTTACAGTGGGGATCACGATGAGAAAAGTGACGGACCATTTCCGGGTACCCCGTGAAAAGCTCGCGTATATTGTCAATACGACGGCCGCTCCCTGGTGTGTGATCGTTCCTTTGTCCACCTGGACGCTCTTTGTCGGCAGTGTCCTCGAAAAATGCAAATTTGCCCCCGCCGGCCAGGGAAATCATGTTTATCTTTCCGTGATCCCTTTCGTGGCCTATGGTTGGATATCCGTATTTCTCATTCCCCTGGTGATCCTGGGTATCCTGCCGCTGTCCGGGAAAATGAAAAGAGCGCAGCTACGGTCAGCGACAACCGGGGAAACCATTCCCCCGGGCAATACCATGGCGGCTTTACGGCTGGAGCACTTCGCATCCGGTAAATCCCCCAAAGCCATCTATTTCATCCTGCCCATCGTCGTGCTCCTGGCCTCTACCTTCGCGCTGAACTTCGATGCATTGAAAGGCGTGATGATCGCCGTTGTATTCACTTTTATTTACTACTATATCGTACGGCTGGCCTCCTTCCAGCAGCTCAGTGAAACCATCTTCACCGGTTTCAACAGCATGGTCTATGCCCTGGCGCTGGTGGTCATGAGCTATGTGCTGAAAGAGGTAGGAGATAAGATGGGGCTCACCCAATATGTCATCGGCGGCGTAAAGCCCCTTGTCAACCGGCAATTACTGCCTGTCCTGATCTTTGCATCCTTGTGCCTGATCACTTATACGACCGGCTCTTCATGGGGTGTCTATGCCGTAGTGATCCCGATCGTCATTCCCCTTGCCCAGTCCATCGGGTCCAATGTCCCATTGAACATCGGGGCTGTAGTCAGTGCGGGCGTTTTTGGTTCCAATGCCTGTCTCTATAGTGATGCGACCATTCTCTCGGCCCAATCCACCGAATGCAGCAATTATGATCACAGCATATCGCAATTACCCCTGGCCCTGACCGCCTTTGTCTTGTCTTGCGTGGCCTACCTGGCGCTCGGGTATGTGATATGATAAAATAAAAAGAATTTTATGCCGACCGCCACAAAGAATTATTACCGCGTAGCAGACAATGGGCTGGTAGTACAACACATGCTCCCCGGGCACGCCTCCCAGTTGGAAGAGCTGCAGAAAATTGTTTTTCCCACCCTTGCCGCAGACGAACTCATAAGAGCCGAACATTATCTCCATCACCTGGTGCTTTTCCCGGAGGGACAGTTCGTGATCACAGATGGAGATAAGGTGATCGGAATGACCACCACCATGCGAAGCGACTTCGATTTTGCCAACTATCATCATACCTTCAAAGAAACCATCGCCGGTGGCTGGCTGACCAATCATAATCCGGAAGGCGACTGGCTTTACGGCCTGGACATCGGTATTCACCCGGCTTACAGGGGGAGAGGGCTTGCCCGCATTTTGTATCGCGCCCGCCACGACATAGCCCGCGAGTTGGGTCTGAAAGGACAGCTTACGGTGGGAATGATGAGCGGCTATGGTGCGGTGAAAGATCAGCTCACCGGGGAACAATATTACCGCGAGTTGCAGGAAGGCCTGCGCACGGACCCGACCCTGACGCCTCAGATGAAGATAGGCTTCCGGCCCATCGCCCTGATCCCGGAATATGTTAATGATCCGGTCTGCGGTAATTACGGCATACTCATCCGCCTGGATATCTCGACTATCGTATAAAAATAACGCACTATGTCACATATACAATTAAAAACAGCTTTGCCCGGCCCCAAAAGCCTGGCCGCCCTCGAAAGAAGAAAGAACGCCCTGCCTGCCGGCCTGGCAAAATCCACCGATATCGCCGTAGATAAAGCCGAAGGAGCACTGGTCTGGGATCTTGATGGAAACCAGCTGCTCGATTTCGCCGGCGGTATCGGCATGATCAATGTCGGTCACCGGAACGAAAAAGTAGTGGACGCTATCCGCCGGCAACTGGATAGATACATTCATACCTGCTCCCTGGTCACGACCATGGATCCTTACCTGGATCTCGCCGAGTTGCTGAACCGGCTTACGCCGGGTGACTTTCCCAAAAAGACACTTTTGGCGAATTCCGGTTCGGAAGCCGTTGAGAACGCAGTAAACATTGCCAAATATTATACTAAACGGAATGCCATTCTTTGTTTCGAAGGGGCTTACCACGGGAGAACGCTCCTTACCCTGAGCCTTACGAGCAAATACGGCTTGTTTAAAAAAGGCTTCGGCTCCTTCGTATCCGATATCTACCGGATCCCGGCCCCCAACCTCTACCGCAAAACCGAGGGTCTGACAGATACTCAGTACATGCAGTCCTGTATCACGCAGCTTGAACAGGCCCTAATCGCCCAGATAGATCCCGAATCGCTGGCAGCCATCATTATCGAGCCCGTTCAGGGGGAGGGAGGTTTTCTACCCATACCTGACGCCTACCTGCAAAAACTTCGGGAGATCTGTGATAAACATGGTATCGTCTTCATCGCGGATGAAATTCAGTGCGGCGCTGCCCGCACCGGCCGGCTCTTTGCCGTGGAGCATAGTGGTGTGGTGCCGGATATTATCGTTTCCGCCAAATCCATCGGTGCGGGGATGCCGATCAGCGCCATCACGGGCCGGGCTTCCATCCTTGATTCCCCTCATTTAGGTGGCGTAGGAGGGACCTACGGTGGTAGTCCCGTGGCTTGTGTGGCCGCCATTGAAGCGCTGAAGATCCTTAGTTCGCCGGCTTTTTTGAAAAGGGCGGTGGAAGTGGGTGAGATCATCCGGGTAACGCTGGAAAAATGGAAAGAGAAATACCCGGTCATTGGTGATGTAAGAGGAGTAGGAGCCATGCGGCTGGTGGAATTTGTCAAAGACCGGAATTCGCGTGAACCGGATCCCGATATTACCTTGAAGATCATCCGGGATGCCGTGGCACATGGATTGATCCTCATCCGGGCCGGGCTTTACAGCAACTGTATCCGATTGCTGCCCCCGCTGGTGATCACGGATGAACAACTTGCGGAAGGGTTGGGTGTGCTGGAGGCGGCTATTGCACGTGCCCAGACCTCATAGGTGACCGGAGATATCCGGATAAGGCTGGAATGAAAAATTGATCAACGCATGGACTTATTGCTGCATAACGCCAACATTTGCTCTTTTCACGAAGGGTATTCCGCCGGAAAGACCGATGCCCTGGCCGTCCGGGGGGACCGGATCTTTATGCTGGGCCGTTCTTCAGAGCTGTTGCCCCTCGCCCATCCGGGTACCAAAATCGTCGATCTTGGCGGGAAGACCGTTCTGCCTGGTTTTCACGATACGCATATCCATATCTGGAAGGTAGGGAACCTGAAAACTTATATGCTGGATGTTCGGGCTACCACCAGCCTGGATGAAATGCTGTCGCTGATAGCGGCCTATCATCGTGCCTATCCTGAGGCCGCCTGGATCACCGCCCGCGGGTTTAACGAGGCGGCCTGGAAAGAAGGGCGTATGCCCACCCGCCACGATCTGGATAAAGTGGTAAAAGACAAGCCGGTCTATGTGATACGCACCTGTGCGCATATCGCCGTAGCCAATACCGCCGCGCTGGAGGCCGCCGGCATCACTGCCCGTACTTCTGCTCCCGAAGGGGGGATCATTTATAAAGATGACAATGGCCGGCCCAATGGACTCTTCTCCGAGACAGCCCTGGGACTGATCACCGCCCATATTCCGCCTTATAACAAGGCCGAATTGAAGACCATGGTCAGGGCGGCCCGGGCAGAGCTGTATCGATATGGGATAACCGCCGCGACGGACCCTGCGGTCGATCCCGTATTGCTGGAAGCTTATCGGGAGATGGAGGCGGATGGCGAATTAGGGTTCCGGTTACAAGCTATTCCTATCCTGCTGCCGGACGGAGGTAGCCGGCCCTTCCCTCTTCCGGAACAATTCCGTTCGGATCTCCTCACCGTGGATACCGTAAAATTTTTTAGTGACGGAGGCCTCAGCGGACGTACTGCCGCGCTCAAAGGAACGTATAAGAATTCTACGGAAAAAGGAGTGCTCCGGCTGCAAAAGGACAGCTGGCTGACCCTTTGCAGGGCCGCACACGAAAAGGGATGGGGGATCGCCACCCATGCCATCGGGGACGCAGCTATAGAATTCGTGATCCAGGTTTATCGTTCTCTGTCGGCTTCCTTCCCCTCTATGCGGAGAAGGATCGAGCACCTGGGACTCCCGGAGGAACAGCATTTACGGGACATGGCAGGCTTGCAGATCGGGACTTCGATGCAAACGATATTCCTCCATGAGCTGGGCAGGAATTTCATCAACTACCTGGGCGAGGACTATCTGCGCCGCTGCTATCCCGTTCGTTCCGTATTGCAGCAGGGAATTCTGACCGCTCTCTCTTCGGATGCACCTGTCGTCAGTGATCTCAATCCCCTGCAAGGTGTGCAGACGGCCATTACCCGCCATACCCGGGAAGGACTGTCGATCGCACCTGAAGAAGCCATCGGCGTTCATCAGGCCCTGAAAGCCTATACAATTTCCGCGGCCGGGCTGAGTGGCCTCGACCGTGTCGGAACCCTGCAACCTGGTCATCTGGCCGACGTCATCGTGCTGGATCAGGACCCCTGTACCACTTCTACGGATAAACTCACGGATATACGCGTCGAACAAACCTATATAGGCGGGCGTTGTGTATTTCATCGATAGCAAAGGCGGCCTCCCCTCATCACAGGTCTTCACGCCCGGCCTTGGGTTTAAGGTTTTAAACGCGAGAGATTTTGCTAATACTACCAATGTGTGCTTTGCACAGCTCGTAGATGGAATGGATGTGGGCTCTCCGCATATTGGAGGCCCCATCTCCAACGCGCCAATCACTTCCTCCTGCAGGATTACCTCGTTAAGCAACATGGACTGCAGTATCAGTCGAACGCCATCCAGGCAAAAGTCTACCTGAACAGCGAAAGGACAGGAATGCCTGCAATCTTCGTTCGATGGCGGAAAATATCGAGCGCAGTTATAAGCCTGATAATACATGGTATGCCGATGAAGCTTTAAACGTCACATCTCATAACTCACGTACTTTTCCCCGGGTGGCATGGCATCAAATATGCATTTTCGGCAATGAAACTTCGCCGATCGAGTCTGCGGACCGGTGGATTACCAAACACGAAAAACGCCTTAGCAAAGCTGATAGGTTTTTGTGAACCCAGGTGGAATGTTTTCAAACCAGTTGAGGGAGGATTTAAGGTGCCTGAAAATTCTTAAACAATTGACTTATAAGTAATTAATCGCCACTTTTGCCTAGCAATAAGTCCGAAAGTTGCTTAATAACATACCAATTAGGAATTCTTTCCTGTTCAAGACGATTGTTCTTAGCTAGGCCTTTTAAATAATAATAAAAGTCTTCTTCCTCCCTATCTAGGTAATTTATCTGATTTACATTGCTTTTCGGTCCGGTGGTATGCTGCGTACTGAACGCACTGAATACTGCTTTATCCATAAGCACCGCTTTAGTCTGGCTAAAAATGCCCCTTACAGCGGATAACATCTCAAATCCCTGCACATCAATGTCTCCCCAGTATAATATTTCTTTTTCTTTCAACCAGACAACTTCCTTTAGTCCGGCTACAGCGGTGCCACTGCCAAAAATAGCCATTGT
Organism: Chitinophagaceae bacterium; assembly: GCA_017307755.1. Classification (GTDB taxonomy): domain Bacteria; phylum Bacteroidota; class Bacteroidia; order Chitinophagales; family Chitinophagaceae; genus Puia. Next base: position 281,630 of record JAFKGQ010000008.1, read on the forward strand.
ACCGGTTAGCTGTGGTAATGTCAGGAAGTTTTCGATATTACTGTAGGTCGCTTTGTTCTCCATAATGATTACTTTAGTACAGGGCAGGTTCAGTTTTGCCAGGTCTTCTAAAGTAATACCGAGATGTGTAACACCGCTGAAATACCCGGCAAGATCCTGATCTAACAAACGGATCTGTACCAACCGCGCATACGTTTTGATGTGGAATCGTTCTTCAAAACAGGACCCGTCTTTAGATATATATTCGCTGATAAGTGTAGTTAAAAGGCTATCCAGAATTCCTTTATTGTCCTCGATAAACTTGGTATGTGGCTGAGCTGGAATCTCTCGCAAATAACACCCGGGTTGTGGATTGGCAATAAAATATTTACAAACCTCCAATAATCCTGGCCAGTTTCCCGCGGCCGTTACTACCTTTAAAGGGGTTTTCATCAACCAGTCTTCTAGCTGTGGCAACTCTCTTCTTATCAGTGCAACATCTTGCTGAAACGCTATCCATTCTTTTTCTCTCCCAATATATTTCCAAAAATCCTGTACTTCATCGAAAATAATGCTTTCAGGCATTTTTTGCCGACCAAGCCGCCGTGTATTCATTTCCTTTAGCTCTACTCTATAGCCATAGCCCTTTCGGTTTTTAGAGCTTTCTAGCAACAGCCCTAGTTCCTTAATTAATGTTTCATAATTAACTGCTGTCAGGGTTTTATCGCTTCTTATGATCATCGGAAAACAACTTCTGTTCTCTAGCCAGGCAGTCATCACTTCAAGCACTCTCCTTTCCGCCTTCTTTAGAATATCGTTCGGAGTTATCAATTTACCATGGTTTTAGCTAGCCATTGCCTTTTTTGTTCCTGGTATTGTGGCATCGTCAAATTATAAACCCTAGATCTTTCTGTACTCTGCTTTTCCACAAAATGACAGGAAGATATATATTCCTCGGCTACATATATCTTGTCAAGCGGCGTCACAACTAATATTTGTAAATTAAGCTGCTTGCACAGAGCCATAAGATAATGCGATTTTTCAGGGTCAAGTTTACTGAAGGCTTCATCTACGGCAATAAACCGGAAAGAGTTCGTTTTGGCGTTACTTTCACTAATGCCAAACTGAAATGCTATGGCAGCACCAAGAACGGTATAGGTAAACTGAGCTTTTTCACCACCAGACAAACTATCAGAGGTGTCCAGGGTTTTTCTTCGCTTATTGTCGTCTCTAAAAAACTCCTCTGCTTCAAAATCCATCCAGTTTCTTACATCGATGAGCTTTTTTCGCTTATCTTTATCGTTATGCAGTGCCTCTATCAGGCTGCGGATGGCCAGAAAAGCAGACTCAATCCATTCATCATTTTTTGCTAATGCTATATCGGCCGCAGGAACGATACAGTTAGAGAGCTCACGTTTGAAATTTCTTATTTCAAGGTCTTTGGTTGGCTTTGACCGAAGCTGAATGTAAGTGTGTGGATTTACATTAAATTCAATTTTATTTAATGACCTGTTTAGTTGAGTAATATGCTCTTCTATTTCTTCCTGCCTATTGTCAAGGCCGGTCTTAAAAGAGGTAATCCGGGAGGTTACGGAATCCTTCATATACTCCTTAAACTTTTCCTTATGTTTAGGCAAGTCCTCATTCACAATTCGGTCGAATAATTTTCTGAAATCATCTGCATAATCTAGGTTGGCGGCAAGATTAACCGTATCCTTTGACCAGTCAGGATATTGTTGCCTTATATCATCAGCCGGGGATGTAAAAGCAGACATAGATCGGATGATTTTGTCTCTAGTTTTTCCTGACAGCTCCTTTTTTTGTTTCAGACCTTCTTCGACGGATTCTTGTGTTTTCGCCCTCTCCTTTTTCACTTTTATCAGCGGATCAGCCACCTGCAATTCCTTCATATATAAGGGGATTGATTCGTAGAAACGTTGGGCCTCTGCCAGGAATTCCGGAGTTAAAAAGGTATCTAATTCTTCAATACTTCTTTGATAATCCGTTATGCGTTGGTTAAAAGCTCCTTTCCTTTCAACTTCTTCCTTAATACTTTTATTCAATAAGCTAGCGCCTTCCCTGGCATCATCCCGTTGATTTATAAGCTCTTTGAGCCCACTATCCCTTGACAGCCTTTCCCTCTTTTCCTTTAGCGCTATAATAGCACTGCTATCCTCCTGCCAGTTGAGTTCTTCGTAGTTGCTGTAATGTAGTAGGTTCTGCAAAATACGGCTTCGATCATTAAGCCTCGCTGCATCTTGTTTCAGTCGAAAAATTCCCATGTCAGCCTGTGCCTTTGCCCTCTCCAGTTCCTTGAATTTCGATTGTAGTAGCAATATCTGTTCCTTGTTGTCCCAACCAAGAATAAAGCTTTCTGGCGAGATCATGCTCTTCCGATCGTCCTTCTCATGCCTTTCCCCGTTTTTGCTTAGACCACTGATCAGCAAAGCTTTTTTAGCCTGGCCAAATTCCTGTTCACTGTCTACGCATAGATAATTTAGGTGCTCGGAAAATTCATACTCCAGCCACGCTTCAAATTGTGGTTGTCCCTGCTTGATTTCAATCTTATCCCTTAAGGTAGTATTGTAAATATCCTGGTAGTTTGTGCTTGCTCTTAGGTGGGAATGGACTTTGTCATAGACGATCTTTCCCTTGAGGTGGGTTCGATGTATATATGTATTTACGGCACCAAGATGTTTGTCCGGCACCAGCAAACGCCGTCCAAAATTCCTAAGCAGTCGTTCTATAGCGGATTCCCAAGCTTTCTCATCTTCTCTTACCCGGATCAATTCGCCCACAAAGGGAATTTCATCCGCCTCAAGGTCTAAGGCGTCCAGCATTCGATGACGAAGTTCTATATCGGGTAGAGGAATGCGGTTTTTCCGGCTTTTTAAAGACTCTAATTCTGCTCCTACAGATTCAATGTTGTCATTGATTTGCTGCAGGGCAATGGCCTCTTGAATGTGACTATTCTTGTTCTCCTCCAACTCATGCGCTATAGCATCCAGTTCTTTTTCGGCCAGGTTCCGGTTAGTTCCAAACGACTCCAGGGAATCCATTGGTGCATAGCTAAGTTGGGTGGCCACCTTCAAATATTCTTTTGCTTTTTGTTCCTTTCTATCCAATGATTCCTTTAATTTATCAATTTGACGATCCATGCCCCTGATCGCAGCACTTGCTTCATTTCTTTCGAGCGCAGCTTCCAACGCCCTCAATTCTTCTTCTTTACGTGTTTTTTCAGTTTCCTTCTGTCTGATTAGCTCTTCCTGCTCCCGCAGAAACCCCATGGTATCGGACATCAATTCTTTCAAAACGATTACCTCTCTTTCAGAAAAATAAAAAGGCACTGCATTTTTAATATTTTCCAGCTCCAAGATATTATTTTCCAGCAAATCCAGTTCAGCACATTTTTCCATTATTGGGTTTAATAGTCGAATCTGCTCCTCTGCCTTTTGCAGGTTGTTATAGGTTTCCAATAAATCGAGATAGTTGGCACGAAGTTTTTGAAATTCCTCTTCCTGATCGCCATCTTCCAGCATGTGTACCCGGATGAAGTCATTCAGGTTGCCTAATACCTTAATACCTACCGTTTGATTAAATAATGTGAGTGCCTTTTCCGAACGCATATTGAAAAGTCTAATAAACTCCTGGCTATACTGCGCAAAGCTATCAGATATTTCCGTTTTAATAAATGTCTTTTTAATCCGTTTGCGCCAGTCGCCATGTTTATCAAATGGCATGATGTCCTGGTCTATGCTCAACTTATGCGGGCTTACGATAAAAGTCCTTTTGAGCTCTGTGGCGGAGAACCACCTGGCTTGTACCAGGGTAACATAAGTGCCAGTTTCCGGGTTATGAAAGCAGCCCAACAAAAAGGAAACAGTGGTTGACTTATCAGGTCGGATATATTTCTTTTTGGCTTCTTGATCTTCATCCTCGCGTGTTTTGCCAATTTCACCCATGATGTATGATTCTTCTGACCGGTCTTTTTTCTGTTCGGCTCCTGACGATTGGTTGTAGAACCGCTTTTGATTAGGCACGAGCAACGTAAGTAGGGCATCCACAATGGTGGTTTTGCCCGATCCGTTTGCACCAGTCATCAACGATGATTGGCAGGCAGGAATAATTTTTGAAGTGCGACCGTCAAAAGTACCCCAGTTGTAAAATTCGAGACTATCCAACCGATATCCTGCATGGATCTCATTCATCGGGGCCGGGGTTTATATGTTTAAACAATTTAATTTTAACGTCTTCCAACTGCTCTGCTGTGATCATCGCCTTGATGATGCGGCTGATCTCGTAGCGGGTGTTGTCCGGGAACAACTCATCTTCTTCTATTAATCGCAGAATACCGAGCTGTCTGATGGCATATTCAATACCGGCGTCAAGCTCTTTATATAAGCGCGATTTATTCGGATGGTCTTTGAAGAATATTTCTATTCGCTCTTTGATCTCCTGCTTGGTGATATAAAGTCTGGTACTGATGTTGGCAGCGGAGTCAAGTTCTTCCAATGCTTCGCGTAATAAAATACATAGTAGCGATTGCTCATATTTCAATTGACGAGTGCGCATTAGGCGAGGTAAAGCTTTTTCATCTGCATCTTTTGGCTCCGGTTGATATATATAGGCATAGCCATCTTCAGGCACGAATACCAATTCCAAGCCCATCTGTGCCACATAACGTCGGATAGGTTGCTGGTTCACACGTATTTCTTCCCAATATTTTGTTTCATCAATATATACCACGCCCTGTAGCAGCCGCAAAAGACTTTTTGCAAAAGGCAGTAATAAGCTTTCTTCCGGTGTATTCATCATTTATGGAATAAAATTTTGGGCGTTTTTATCGTTTCCCCAAGGACTTGCTTGAATACTAGTTCGTCTTCCTCCTCTTCTACTATCTCATGTCTTGGGTGTTGGGAGGCAATAGTAAAATAAGTTACTACTTCACTTAAACCTTTTTCTATGGGATAGTGCGCTACTACTTCTTTTAGGCTTATTGATTTTCTATCAATAAGCAAGTGGCCGATCCTATTTTCCAATTCCTTTTTATCCACAAAAAACTGGTTGAACAATTGGGAAAGATCCGGGGCCTCTAACTCTTCATCTTCCAGGCTCTCTATCACCATGTCTTCTTCCGGTCCCAGTACCATACGCTTGTTAAGCGGCAGCCTAATCTCGGCTTCAAATACCGGCAATTCCATAAAGTTTTCCTCCTGCGGAGGGGTGTTTATTATCTGCAATGCGTATTGCTTTATATCCCTTATCAATTCTAGTATCCGCATGCGCTCCACTAAATTCTTTTCAGTCAGAACACGATTTAGCTTTTCGGCTAGCCGGTCGTTCGATTCCAGTACCCGCAACCCCGAATGATGCAGATTTCTTTTTAGGTGTTTCAAAAATTGGTCTTCACCGTATGTGATCGCGTGTGCGTCCAGTAATTGATAGAACTGTTGGATAAGCTGTTTCAGCTCCTCTTTTTGGGTATCTGATTGCAAAAAATTCCAAAACGCATAAAAACTTTTTCCCTGTTCTTCATCCTTTAAGGCAGCCCAGGCATTCAGCGCAATCTCAAGTAAAGAGCCTTTGGTATAGGACAATTCTGTTTGTTTTTCGTATAGATTTCGGCCAATATGTTGAAAGTTCTTTTCAACATCTTTGAAATCGGCCAACAGGCTTTTGGCCATGCGGCTGATCTCGATAAAATTCTCCTCTACCTGGTGCTTTTCCATTATCTTCACCTGGCCGGTAAGTCGTATTTGCTCCATCTCATGGTCCAGTTTTGCTTTTTCCTGTTCAAGTTGATTAAGACGCAGTTCGGGATCGGCAGTCGAAAATTCTACAACTTCTTTCAGTTTCCTAAAGATATCGCGAAACCGAGAATCAGTACCTACAAATCGCTGCTGGTGAAGGGCCTCTTCTATCCAGTTCAATACTTTTTCAGTGGCAGAGGTCAACTCTATATAATGCTCTCCTGTTTTTTCGTCGGGTGCTTTGATGAGAAAACCTTTGTCTGTCCATCGATCAAGGTAAAGGCGGGCTCGCAGAGCGCGGTCTTCGGTCTCGTTCACTTCGGCCTCATCTTGCAAAAATTCCATGTAGTCTGTAAGCCGCTTAGATAGGTCAAAGTAGGGTAGCCGGTAGTTAGATTTGCTCTTAAACTCCTGGTACAAAAAACTGGCTATCAGCGGCGCTTTATAAGATCGAATTAGTCCGAAGGCAGAATATTGGTCAAAGAGTTGAGTGATGCGATGGAAATCCATAGAATGGGTTTGTGACTGTTATAAGAAATGTCTTGGTTTAAATGTACTTAAACTGCCGAATTGAATAGAGATCATTATAATATTATTTTTCGATTCTCTTTTAGTTACAGGTAGCTAATACACTAATTGATTATCTCGGCTCTTACCCCATTTTCATTGGCAATAAGCCGCCATAGCTTTACGTCGATATTTTCATTCTGCAGTTTTCTTTGAAAGAATTTTCCTTGAACTGTATCATGTGTGCCCATTAAAATCTGAAACTCCTGATCTGTAATATAGTCCCTTAACAAATCGAAAACGCCTGAAGCATGTACAAGATCGTGATGCTGTGTCGGGTCGTCCAGAAGCAGTGATTTCCACGTACTCCACCTATACCTGCTAGCCATACTAAGCATAAATGTCAATTGCAAGTCTGTCGCTTGTGCTTCACTAGCAACGTCCATAACACTTACTAGTTTTTCATGAAGATTTATGAGCACTTCAGCCTGAGGTTTATTTCTATAGGAATAACTGTCCAGATGTGTGTCAACAAACCGAGGATTTACCACGATTCTCTTCAGAAGAGAAACCCAGAAAGGATTAATAGATTTAATTTGCTCATGTATGGTTTCTAATTCACGGTTTATTTGACTATACAGTGTATCTAATGCCTTTTTCCTTTCTGTTATGAGGGATAATTCCTCTTCTATTGATTTTTCTTGCGTCTTTAGCTCCGCGAGATAAGATTGCTCATCCAGGTTTCCACATATTAGTTTAATTTCTTTATCTAGAGCATCAAATTTTTCTGCTGCCGCCCACCTTCCTAATTCTTCTCCAATTTTATCAAGAGAACCTATACTTTGCTTTATAATTTCGGACTTCTGAGCTAACTCTCTTTTTCCACGAGAAAGCTCTTCCATAGAAGGACCATTACGCAAACCGGACTTTTCCCACTCAGTTAAAATCTCGTTTTGCTGTCCCTGTAATTTTGAAGCAGTCATTTTTAAATCCGCGATTTCTTCTTCTGTATCCTTTCTATATTTTTCCCTTTGTTCTCTAGTTCTATTGGCAGTTGTTATTACATCTAAAATTTTCTGGATATCATTCTCTATTTCAGCGATATTCTCTTCCAATTTTTCCAAATCGGTATTTAGAAGTTCCTTATTTATCCTTTCTAAATTACTTTTTATATCCTCCAAAGAAGCTGTAAGCGTACCAAAATTTTTTTCAAATGATTGAATTTCAGTATTTATTTGTTCTCTAGTGGAAATACGAAGACTTAAATCACCAGTCGATGGCTCCTCGCCAAAGTTACTTTTATCGGCAATTACAGTTTGTAGGACTGTGTCATTCGTATCTTTCTCACTTTTTAACCACAACTCAGCCTCTTGAATATTCTCTTTTCCATTAAACTTAGGAATACATTGCTCATTAATGAACGACTGTGCGCTTTTCAGTAGAGCTTCGTTCTCTGCTAGCCGGGTAGCGGTTTGGTCCAAATTCGACTTCACGTCACGAAGTGAGTTTTGTATGCCTTCCAATTCCAATTGAAGGGTTTTATTTTTTTCTATTTCTTCACCTAATAAAGGGTCTATCTTTTGCAATGCAAGGTTAATTCTATCTCTTAATTCACTTGGCGTGTATCCGGCGCTGCAAACAGGACATTGACCTTGGTCCTCAGCGATATTTGAAGAGATGATCCCCACTGCGCCCATTATTGCATCGGAAGCGCTTTTTAAAGAGTTGAGTCTATTTTGGCTATCTTTTAATCTGTTACCTGCTAATAATTCTTCAGCGATAGCCTCATTAACTTTCTCCTGATATTCCTTTCTTGCCAGCATAAGATCTGCAATAATTCCAGTTACTTCGTTAACCCTATTTTGATGGGATTTCCATTCATCAACAGTAGATTGAAAGGAAGAAAGTTCTCCTTTCCGACGGATTGCATCCTGTTCTCGCTGGCGAATCAGGTTAAATTCGCTAATGCGAGTATTGATTTTATCAATAAGCTCATTCGCTTGTTCAAAATTTCTCCTATGTTCTAAAATTAAATTTGCAACAGAGTTGATTTGCCCTTCTATTACTACACATTTGGCTTCTTCTTCTTTTTTTCTGTTTGACAACTGCTTTGTTGTTTGTAATCCTGCTTTTATGCCGTTACTTTTATTCAAACTTTCTTGCAGCTTTAAAATGTCTTCTTTGATAATGCCGATTTCACCTGAAAGTTTTGACACCAACCCCTCTTTTTCTAAAATGTCCTTCTCTCTTTTTTCTATTTCTATCTTATTACTATGGAAAAGAGGAATTCTGCTTTCAATGGAAGAAAGAAATAGAGATTTGTTTTTGTTATCATCATCTGATTTAATGGCAATATTATTTACCAGACCTTTATAACTGATTATCGAATCGACATTCTGTTCTTCTTGCAGAGGGGGATATGAATCGTCAAATAACTTGTGAACAATATTTATTTGATCCAATATTTCATTTAATGGCTTTAGAGTATAATTTAATCCAGCAGCGTCACGAGCTTTCAATTTTTCTTCAAAAAAGGAGATGTGAGATCGGTGTGCGTCTCTTTTCTCCTTTCTATCATTTATGGTTCTTGTAGCTGCGTTAAGTGTGTTGCTTTTTGTTTTGGCTATTGTGCTCAGGTCCTTTCCAATTGATAGCTTATCTAATACATCACCAGCTTGGGAAGAATCGGGTTTTTGTATAAACCAATTACTTCCCCGCTGTTCCAACAAATGGGTTATCCTTAAAAGGAATGGAATGTCCTTAACTGTATGCTTCGGGAATAGCAAAGAATGATCTCCAGATAACTTTGGCACTTCGCCTTTTCTATAGTTGACTTCACAAAAATTTCCATTATCAAAATCCAATCGCACATCCACACCATTTTGATTGTCTCTAATCAGTGATAACGGAGGGTTTGCTAAGCGTTGAATAGACCCCGTTAATGCAAATTCTATAGCTTCAAAAAGCGTTGTTTTTCCCGTGCCATTTGGTGCCAAGAAAATGTTAGCGCCAGAAGAAAGTTCTATTTCAACATCTTTCCCGAAACGTCTTGCGTTACTTATTGTTATCTTTTTAAGATGCTTCATCATACCTTGGATTTTGATCAATTAATGCATAAAACAACTCATAACTTGAAATACCTGAATTAAATGCCTGAAGCCATTTTCTTTTTTCCTCTTCAGTGAACCAAGAAAATTGCTCTTCTAATCCTGAAAACGCAGAAATCAGGGGATCTTGCCCTAAATCAACAGGAGTTACAATAGTCAGTTCTGATATAAATGTTCGCTCGATAAAGGTTTCCTCCTTTTCATTGGGGCGTAATACAAATTTTCGACAGAAGTCTTCGCTCGATTCAATTCTCAAGCACTCATCTAAGGAAGGTGTATTTTCATCTTTCCATGTTATGAAAAGGTATAAGTCTGCAGTTTCGGGATTCAAAAGCATATCTTTGCTCAAGGCAGCCCATGCTAAGGCGTCTTTTAATCTTTCTCTAGGTATTCTAACAGAAAGTAACGTTTTAAGATGAGAAATGCCCTCTGGGTGTTCTTGTAGTCGACAAAAACGCAATACCTGCTTTTCAGGAAGTAGATCAGGTGCAAGGTCATTTATTTCCTTAATCAGAGGGTCGTCGTCAACAACTTTAAACCTATTTTTTACTTTCTCATCTATATAAGAAGTAAACTTTTCAAAACTCATGATAGATTATTTAAAGTTTCATTAATCGATTCGGAACGAGCAAACAAATCTCTCTCTAGATATGTGCGTAAATCAGAGATTGATCCCTTTTTTATAGTAGCATTTAAAATTGGGTTTCTAGTGACTAGTAATTTCGGACGTCGGGGAGCTGCTAGAGAATGATCTACATTTGTGAACTCCGTTAAAGGCTGTTTATAAATTAGATTTTCCACTTGTCTACTCTTTGATAAAATCAATATATCTGAAGGGTCTTTGCCTATCAACTCTTCGACAGAATCCTCATCATCAATTTCCCGCACTCTTCTCTTCTTTCCTGCTGGCCCGCTCCAATGATTTATTCCTATAGCTCCAATTGTCCCTCCGTCTTTAGTTCTCATAATTCCAGAATTTTCTGGATCTAGTCCTACTGAAACAAGTATGCATATAAATAGAGCATCAGCAAGCAATGTTTTTGTCTTTGGCCCTATTCGTAAATGGCCTAATATATCCTGCCCCTCGGCATTGGGATGTACTATCCTTCTAAATATTTCTTTTTGCGTATCAACATCATTTTCCAAGGACGTCATCCAAATACTCCAACGTTTCTCAACAGCATCTCTTAGCTCTGGAGATTGAGAGATATCCATATTGCCTATAATAAAAGATACTTTTTGGACAACCATAGACCAAGTAGCTTTTATCATTTCGATACCTATCTCTTTAGCAAAATCTTCTCGTTCTGCATTAGAGTTTATCCGTTTTCCTCCATTTATTTTATAAGGAGTATTATTAGTGGAAATAGTTAGCTTTTCTAAATCATCTTCACTATCTCCCAGCGTCAACCCAACTTTGTCTGAAATACAAATTTTCCAGCCCGCCCAATCAGTACAAAAACCATTCGAATTACCTTGCAAGTGGAGGGCCAGTTGAAAAACCCCTTCGTGGATAGGAGCTAATACATTATTTACCGGAGAAATATTGATGTGTAATTTTCTGCCCTTGTCGTTCGCCCATAACTCTGGCACTATTTTAGAGGGACGTTCTATTTCTGAATTATCCTCCAAGTCATGAATTCCCGATATTTCCCATTCATCGCCGTTTCCATCTATTTGAGTCCAGGATTGACAATTGGTCAATAAATTTCCTTTCAGCTCGAACAGTAATTGTCTTGGGGCTATTTGTCCAGTATAAGCAGTATTCTCATCTAGGTAGGATTTTATTTTTGAAATAACGGCTGAAGGATCATTAAAGACTCTTGCCAGCTCGGTTTTGCTTTTATTGTCAATATCTATTTCCGAGCCATTATCCCTTATCTCCAAAAGGCGGAGTGCTTTTAGAATGTTCTCCCATCCCTTAAATCCACACCACGTTGTAAGCCATTTAAAAATGTTAGTGGCATTGGAATCCTTAGCGACATTTTGTAAATCTTCCAATCCTTTTACAGTGGTAGTATCTTTAATGTGTAAAACTAGGAAGTCTCTTAAATTTCTGAGCTCAATTTCTTCTTTAATTTTTACTCCATCACTAGGCAGCTCTATTCTAAACCGGTGTTTATTAATACTTGACCTACTTTGTTTTTCAACCCACTGTGCTAAAGATTGAAAAGATTTATCAAGGGGACTCAGATCAATAGATTTTTCCTTTACAGATTTACCATCTGGCTTAAAATCTGTTTGTTGCCTTTTAACTTGCAGATGCGTAAACTCGTTGGGGCTATCCTGAATAATGAAATCATCCCAGCCTTTTACATCCCCTTGTTCTGCACCTATACTTAGGATGTGCTTTCTTCCTTCTACAAAAGCACACAACATTAGCGATGTCTCATAAACTGCAATAGACTGCTCGTATTTTTTAGTCTGATCTAATCGAAGTTTTTTTAACATTTTTATTTTGTTTAATACTATTTAACCCCAATTATCTCCACCATACTCCTTCCGCTTTGCCGTTTACTCACTTTTATTTGCACCGGTATCCTTTCTGTCATTTCCTGCACGTGTGAAATAACGCCTACTTTCCGGCCTTGTTGGTTCAGACGCTCTAGTGCATCCATAGCAATATTGAGTGTATTTGGGTCCAACGAACCGAATCCTTCGTCGATGAACAGTGATTCTACTTGCATTCGAGTAGACGATATCGACGCTAACCCAAGAGCCAATGCCAGGGAAACCAAGAAGGACTCACCACCGGAAAGAGAGTACACGGTACGTACCTCATCGCCCATGTCTCGATCTACCACCTGCAACCCAAGCGTGTTCGGTATGCGTTGCAGCATATAACGTCTGCTGAGAATACCCAGATGCACATTGGCAAAACTGAGTAAGACATCCAACGTATATTCCTGGGCAGCCTGACGAAACTTTTTACCATCAGCCGAGCCAATCACTTCGTTCAGCTTTCCCCAATTATCTACTTTCACTGCTTGTGATTCTATTCCTTGCAGTAAGTGTCTGATTCGATGCTTGTTAACGGCATCGTCCTCTAATCGGATTTCAACTTCATTTTGCTGGCGTACAAATTGTTGCACAGAGGTTCTGACTTCAATCAACAGCCGTTGTATGTCTTCTACCGGCTGCTCTGGCTGTCCCCGAAGGAGATGATGTTCTAAAGCCGTTTTCCGCTCATTAACCACAGACTGGGCACGAGTCAAAGCGTCATCCAATTCCCGTAAAGCTGCTCGCTCTGCCTCTATCCAATCCGGAGTAAGTTGGAGAAGCTGGTCCAAGGCCTCAGCTGTAAGAGCATTTGTATGTGCCCGATTATAGGCTTGCAACCATTGGTGGACCTGCTCGTGCAATTGGGCTTGCCGCTCCCTCAGAATCAGGATGTATTTTTCTTTTTGACCTTTCTCTGCAGTAATCCTGGTGATTTCTTCATGAAACTGATTTCTTTCTGCACGACATTTTTCTGCAAACCGTTGTGCTATCTCTAGGGCCTCCCGAAGCATTAGCTCGACATCTACCACAGCTCGTCCTTCAAACAGTCCTGATCTTTCCGTTTTGAATTTCTGATATTGTAGATTTATTGCATTATAGTTCTGCTCTTTTAGTATAGTATCATTGGCAATTTTGGAGGCTTGCTCTCGTAATCCGTCTAAAGTGGCGACCAAAGTCCTCTCTCCTAACACATAGCTGTCCAGCTTCTGGAGGTTGGTTCTCCACTCTTTGGTAAAACGGCTTATCTTTTCTATAAAATCTTGATGATTGGCACTCCAGTTAGTAAACCATAGACTGGAAGTAAAATATTTGCTTAGTTCTGCTTGTATAGCAGTAAGAATGTCGTTAAACTTACGGGTTTCGCTGCTCTGTTGCTGCATCTGCTCCTGCCGAAATTGCAAGTCCCGGGTAATATCTTTTACTTTATTGACATTTTCCATTTGGCTCTTGTCGAGACGGTCACACTCATCGCGCTGCAACTCGGCTTTGCGTTGCATTTGTTTAACAGCTTCAAGCTGTTCCTGCAATTTCTCCTGGCGCTTCTTCCTCTGCAATAGCAAGGTCCGCAGCCAATCATATCTTTGGGATACAGAAACTTCCATGCACTCGGCATGAATGCTGAATTTTTTCCAAGTCGTTTCTAGCGAAGCAACCTGTTGCTGTCTACTATTGCGTTCCTCTTCCTGAGAAGTAATCTCTTGCACCAACTTTGTTACAGCGTGCTGCAAACGGCTTTGCGTTCCCAGGAGTCCGAGGTATACCTGCTCCTTTTCCTGGTAGGCGGCTTTAAGTTCTGTCAGTACATGATGCAGCTGAGGATTTTCCGAAACATAAGGATGGTTCAGGCTGCCACATACAGGGCAAGGTTCACCCGGGCTGAGTTGTGTACGCAGCTGTTCTATACTTTCAGAGGCTGCCAACCATGCCTTATCCAACATCTGCTGCACCGTTTCTTTTTGCAAGAGAGCTTTGTTCAGTGCTATGTCAGTTGGATCAATCTGCTCTCGTTGACGATTCAGTTCCTGTTGTTGCACTTCCAGCTTTACAACTATACGAGTCAATTCTTGCTGTGTTGCATATAATAATTGCCAGTGTGCCGCGGCTTCCGCTAGTTGCTGCACAGCTGCGTCCGTTTGTAGTTTTTCCTGTTCTAGTACCTGTATGTGAACGGCTGCTAGAGCAGTCTGGGTAGCTTCATATTGCTGCCGAGCTTTTTGCATGGCGGCTTCGATGTCTGCCTGTTGCTGCTCTAACACCTTTCTATCCATCTGTAACTGCTCAGTTTCTTGGGTAATCTGTTGTAATTTAATTGATGCCTCGCGCCCCGACTCCACCAACTGGCCTGCATCATTCAGCTTGGAAAGGATGAGGCTTTCGTGCTCGGCAATTGCCTGCCTGGAAGCATTGTCTGCTTTCCATTTAATAAGACGGCCTATTTCTTCCGCGGTTACCTCTGCTTCCCGTTGCTTGATAGCCAAAATTTCGCTTAGTTTTTTCTGTTCAGCTTGAGCACCTTTGAGGTCTTCATCTGCCTGCTGCATTTGCCTTTGCTTTTCGGAAAGCTGTACATCCAGAGCCTTGGCACGATCTAAGAGAGATTTCGCAGCTTCCTGTTCTTGTGCTTTTTCTTTTAAGGCCGTCACTGCCTGTTGCAGGATCTGATTGTTTAACTCTTGCTTATGCAGCAATTGGTCAAGTACTTCTTGAAGGTTCTGAGACTGTTCCAGCTGCTCTACCAATTGCTGCTTGGTCGAATGCTGATTTTCTGTTGGCGTACGTATGTTCTGCACCAGTTCAGCCTTTTGCAATTGCTCCAAGCGGGGGCGAGCTTCTTCTTTCTCATTAAGGGCCAACTCCTGTTGCCGAGCTGCAGCTTCCATATTAGCTTGCAGAGAGCTGAGCTTTTCATACCACGAAATTTCAATGTTAAGCTCATTTACCTGATGTTCCTGCTTTTGTATCGTTGTGGCCAATTCCCCTTTTTGTATAACCAGTTGTTCCAACTCTTCGGGAGTAAGCGTGGGAATACCCTCTCGTTGCAGGTTCAGATCGTGCAACCGCTGCTGTTCTTCTTTGTGCCTTTCAAAAATACGCATGGAGATTACCGAATACACTTGTGTGCCAGTGAGTTTTTCCAATAGTGACGATTTTTCGTCTTTTCCCGCCTTCAAGAAGGCGGAAAAATCGCCCTGGGCCAACAGGACGGAACGGGTAAATTGTTCGAAATTTAGACCGACCAAGCGTTCAATCTCCTGTAATATTTCGCTCTTCCTGCCGAGGATATCGTTTTGGGTGCTTATATTTTTTAATATAATTTCATAGGCCTGCAAGTTGCCATCGGCACGGTTCCGTGCCCTTCGGACACTCCAGTTAGCCCGGTAATGCTGCTGATCTGTACCTACAAAATCTACTTCTGCAAAACCTTCGGCGCTCCCATCCCGCAAGATGCCTCTTACATCGTTTTGGAGAATTTCCTTTACTTCTATACCGCTTTCGGCCAGCTTGTAGCGTGGCGTTTTTGCATATAACGCCAAGCAAAGTGCATCCAGGATAGTAGACTTCCCGGCACCCGTAGGCCCAGTTATGGCATAAATTCCTGCTGCGAAGAGTGGCTCCTTTGTGAAATCAATCTCCGTAACACCTTCCAACGAAGCCAAGTTTTTAACACGTATAGCCAATATTCTCATAGATTACTCGTTTTGGGTTACCTCCGCAGCTACCTCACGAAATAGGTTTGCAAGCTCTTCAGGTACTGGATTATTGTATTTGGCTTGAAAGACCCGTGTAAATACGTCCGTAGGATTCAACTCATGTAACAGATTGGGTGAAGTACCCTGCGAGTTGGCATTGGCAACCAATGTCTCGGCGTACCGAACATCAATCTTTGCCAGGCGGACATATTTCCCAGCCAATGCTTGCTGTACTCTATGACCTAGGCCAGGATCCGGTCCTTCACTCAGTACGCATACTTCCAGGTAAAGGGCTGGTTCCTCCTGACCATTAGTATCGGGTAGTTGCTGTAAAGCAGATAATACCTCTGTCAACCTGCTATGGGTAGCCGGCACTCGCAACAACGGCACCGATACAGGAACTTGGATTGTATCTAACTTTGTTATAGTCTCCCCTTCTAACTCAAATAAAATCACCTGGTGCCTATAGTTTATCTCAGAAAAAGACATGGGCAATGGACTACCGGAGTAGCGCACATTCTCCCTGCCACCGATGCGCTGTGCCTTGTGTATATGTCCTAAGGCTACGTAACTGATTTCACTAGGAAATGCATCCGCGCCGATACATTCCACTCCTCCCATGATAAGCCGCTCTTGATTGTCCATATCCGTCACGTTAGCCTGTTGGGTATGTAAGTGTCCCATGGCAATGACGGCCTGCCCAGGTCGTTTCTTTATAAGAGCACGTTGGTATAGCTCTTCATAAAAGTGAGCTACGCCTGCTGCATAAGGATTTTCAACTTCAAGAATTGCCGGATAATCGCCGGACCTTAGGAAGGGAACTGCCAAGCACCAAGCCTTGACTTCTCCGTGTGCGTCATGCAAGGGAATAATCAGTTTCTCATAATCTATGTTACCCTCACTATCTCTTTCCACAAGTCCTACTATGTGTATGTTTGATGATTCCAGCAGGGGCTTAGGAGACTCAAGTCTTGCGGCAGAGTCGTGATTGCCCGCAGTGACAACAATCTCCAGGCTTGGACATCTACCTGTAGCCCGATTTAAAAAACTGTAAAATTGTCGGATGGATGCAGCTGATGGATTTGATAGATCGAATACATCTCCACTGAGAAGCATTACATCTACAGCTTCCTCCTCAAGTGTGTTTATTAGCCACTCGAGGAATTGTTGATGTTCCCAAGAGCGGTCATATTCATAAAACAATTGGCCAATATGCCAGTCAGCAGTGTGAAGTATCTTCATTGAATAGGGTTTAGTAACTCCTCCAATTATTGGTTCCCTTTGAAAACAATTTAACTTTCAAAGAAAAGTAAGCATTTGCCAAAATAATTTTGAGGAAGCTTCACAGGAATCCGGATACAGAAATAGACGATCTACGTAGGGGAATAGAGCAAGTTAACTAACTAAGTTAAAAACTACAAGTCGTGTAGTATTTTTATGTGCAGGCAGTAGAATTATTACTTATTCATTCAATTCTACTAATTGATTTTCAGATATTAAGAACAGGTGCTCTTTCGATGTTCTTGCAATTGATTGAGAATAAGTCATCTATGAAATAAAACCAAATATTGGCCTATAAATGAATATTTTGGCTTATTTTTGAAATCAAATAATTGCCAATAACATAAAAAATTGGCTATTTTTGGTAATGAGAAAAAAAGCTAAAGATCAATTCGTCCGTTTTTTCAAAGGAAAACCTCAGTTTACCCGCGAGGAGCTCCATGATTATTTTCTTGCCATAGAGGGAGAAATAAACGAGGGCACCTTTGGATGGCGGATCTATGATCTTAAACAAAAAAACATCCTGCGAGAAATACAACGGGGCTGGTACACTTTGGAAGTGCGCCCCGTTTATAAACCCGTTATAGACCCTACCATACAAGAACTGGCAAATCTCCTAAAAAAAAGCTTTCGAAATGTGCCAAACTGCATATGGAACATCAGTTGGCTCAACGAATTTACTGTACATCAATTCAGCAGTGAACGTATTATATTGGAAACAGAAAAGGACCTCCAGGAATCACTGGCCAATATTTTAGGAGATAACGGCTACCATAATGTCATTTGGTCCATAAAGGGGCAACCGCCACGAAATAACTTCAAAGAAATACCCATACTCTTATTACCTTTAATCTCCAGGGCGCCTGTACAAAGCATCACAATAGACGACAGCCCGTCCGTTGTTATTCCAACACTTGAAAAAATATTGGTAGACATCTACGAGGGGAGTAGCGCATTTCACTTTCTTCAAGGCGCAGAAATAGAAAGGATATTTGAGCATGCTATTGAACGTTATGCCATCAATTATTCTACGTTGCTCAACTATGCAAGACGTAGGGGAAAAGATATCGAGCTACGCGCATTCCTATCGAAGTATGTCCAGGATACGGTTAAAAATTATGATTAATGATCGGATTGCATTGCTTTGAGAAAGAGTGGATCGACAGCTTTCGCAGGCAAAAGGGGTATGAGAAAATAAACCCTCCATTACTGGAGAAGATGATCCATGCCCTTTCACTGCTCCAACATTTGCAAACCCAAAGCCTTCATTTCATTTTCAAAGGTGGGACTAGCCTTATGCTGTTATTGGATAAGACTACAAGGTTCTCAGTTGATATCGACATTATAACAGAAGAAAGCAGAGAAACAATAGAGGAAGTATTGGATAAGGTAATAGGAACTTCCCATTTTGTAAGCTGGAGATTGGATAGAAAAAGAAGCTATAAGCCCGGAATTCCCAAAGCTCACTACGAATTGGAATATGATTCCCGGGTAAATAAAAATTCGAATTATATCCTGTTGGATATTCTCTTTGAAAAAGCCCATTACCCGATCTTACAGCAACGGCCAGTACTGAGTTTTTTCATCGAAACGGCCACATTGATCCCTGTAAACGTTCCGACAGTCGAAGGCATCACAGGAGATAAATTGACGGCCTTTGCCCCTACCACAACAGGCATCCTTTACGGAAAAGGAAAGGAACTGGAAATGATCAAACAGCTTTATGACCTGGGGAACCTCTTTAATCATATCCAGTCCCTACAGGAAGTAGCCAATAGTTTCTCCGCTTTTGCTGCCCAGGAAATCGCCTACCGAGATCTTACAATTAAGCCTGCCGATATTCTGCGGGATAGCCTGGATACCTGCCGGATCATTGGCTTCCGTAATCGCAGCAATACGGAACCAGATAAATCACGGTTTGCGGAGCTGCAGCGAGGGATTGCAAGTTTCAGCGAATTTCCGGTGGCAGGAAGTTTTCGGATCGATGAGGCTATCACCGCTGCCGCTAAAGTATCTTATTTATGTGCTAAGCTATTGACAGAAAACAACAGCGCATTGGAGCGTTATGATCAGCAGAATATATCGGATCTGTCAATTAAAAATCCACAATGGAATGCGCTCAATAAATTAAAACGGCTCCCAGATCAGGCAGCCTTTTATTATTGGTATAAGTGTCTGGAATTATTGGGCCGGATTTAATCTTTAGTGATTCTGCACTCCTTCAGTTCGCATTGCAACTCCATAATTTTCTCGTCTTTTTTTGCAAGCTCCACTTTAAAATATTCAATCACTTCCTTCATTGAATGCGGCAAATCATCCTGCTTCGCAGGCATAGGCAGTTTGAGAAGGGAGGTTTCATCGAATTGCTCAATGGCTTCGACCGGCAACCCCAACACCCTGGCAGCATCTTCTAACTTTTTCTTAGAAATTGTTTCCCGCTTTTCCAGCTTGGATATATGCTGCTGCGTAGTACCCATTGCGCGGGCAAATGCTTCCTGTTTCATTCCGAGCAGTTGCCGGATGCAACGCAGATTGTTGCCGTGGTGGATCGTATGTGCCATAGGTTGAGACGAAAGAGTTAACAAGGATAGACAGTTCGTTCGGAAATCGACTGTTGGATTAAAATTACAAAACATTGATAATCAATAAAATAAATTCCATATATTCGCCTATGTAAATAACACCGTTTCCACGGCGTTCAATAAATATTATTTTTGACGTTCTTCATGAAATTGAAGGACTTCGCTATAAGTCTCACGCAGAAAACCGCTAATTTTCAGTGTAGTTGAGATGATAGTGAAAGCCCGTTCTATACCATATAGGGTGGGTCTCTATCAGCTTATCAACTACGGGCTCTTAGCGGTGCCTCTGCGTGGTAAGACGGGGCCCGCCCTTTATATTTCAGTTCTTGGAGTCCCGCTTACAGTAGACTTACATTTTATGAACCCTATAATGTAAGTGTCTATGAACATCTCCTTGCCGCTGACGACCGGATTCCTTCCCAGGTCGCAACAACAGTTGATGGCTGAACTAATCGGTAAAATTGTTGAGGCCGTCCATCCGGAAAAGATCATATGCTATGGCATCCGGTCGGCTCATTACCAGGATTGGGGGTGTTTCCTCGATGTTGGAGGAATAAAGGAGGACACTCGTTTAAGCCTAGACCTCTTGATCATTGCGTCTGCCGCAAAAGGTAAGGCAGAGCAGGATATTAGCCAGGCAGCGGAACAGGTTTGTCAACCCTGGGCTGATGTACACTGCATCACCCATAAAATACATACGGTGAACAATGACCTGGCCAAAGGCGTCCATTTCTTTTGCGCTTTGTATCAAAGAGGGATGGTCGTATATGATTCCGGAGGGACGTCCTTACTTAGTCCTGGCCGAATGGAAGGCAGCACCCCAGAGAAAGCAATTATAGAAGGCATTTGGACACGCTGGTTTGGGCTGGCATTGAATTTTTTCAAATCCGCTGAAGAGTCGCTGAAATATGAAAGGCCGGATCTCACCGCATTTATGCTGCACCAAGCCGTAGAGCATACCTGCGGGGCGCTGATCAGGGTATTCACGGGCTACCGGCCTAATACCCATAACCTAACCCGTCTCTTGATGATGGTCGAGAGCTTCACCCGTCAACTACATGCAGTCTTTCCCCGTGTCACCAAGGAGGAAGAAGAAATATATGGCATCTTACAGCGGGGTTATTTGGATGCTAGGTACAAGGAGGATTATACTGTTCCACCAGCCATGTTAGGGCTATTACTCGAACGGGTGGAGCGATTGCAAAGCCTAGCCGCCGGGCTCTACAACGAGAAACTATCCAGGTACAACAGTTCGGCATTTAGCACAATGGCAGGAACGCTTGATTTTCCGTAGGCTCTATAGGATCTGATCCTTGTAACAAGGCAGCACGTTACCCTGTTCATCCAACCAAGATGGAAGGAGGTAGTAGTAACCACGGACACCCTTTACCTTTTGCTGGATCACCCGGCCATAAGTAACGGCATTGTGAAGGAAGGCTGAAAAGTATTGCACTTTGTTGTGATGATCGGCTAATGACGGCTCCCTTTTTTCCAGGAGGTGGATCAATTCGGGCGATCGTAAGGGGCGGTCTTCCTGGCGTAGGGTAAAAACGATCTTGCTGACCATACTGGAAGTGGCTTGATAGCCGTCAGCGTTCAGCCGATCGTTTGCTTGTTTTTCCAGCTCCCGGACCCGATGGAGGAGCGTCTCTCGTTCTGTAAAGACTTCTTTGAGCAAATGGTGCTGGTTGGCCAGCTCTTTTTCTTGCTTTTCGATTATTTGGACCAGCTCTTCCTTGCTGGCCTGCAATAAACTGGCCCGCTGGCGGGATGAAGAAGTAGGGGAGGTATTCATATGGAGGATGATCTTATTGGTTTTCATAAGTGATTCACATGGTATTCTTAGCGAAATCTAAATGCACTCTAATCCTGGTCTTAACCGATTCTTGCCGTTCTCTGGCCAGCATCCTATGGAAATCTATCCTGGAAAGGGTGGCAATTTCTTTATTGGAGCCATCCGGTCCGAAACATGGATAGAGAGAATTAAAAATAAAGTTATTAAATTTTAATTATTAAAAGAACATTTTTATATTTATGATATGGATACCCTGAAAAAAGCCAAAAAGATCACCATCAAATTCTTCCTCAACCAGGTGCTGGAACCTGCCACGAATCAGAAAGGCAAAAAGTCATACCCCTTATATATCCAGGTGACATACACTCGCAAGAACATGCAGCTAAGGAGTAGATATTCGGACTATTATTACAGCCTGGATGAGGTAAAGCCTTACATTATGGAGTTTGAGGAAAGGATCTTACGCAAGATCATCACCCATGAAACAGACCAAGCCAAAGGAGAATATGACTTGAAAGGATTGCGGCGGAAATATGATATTTACTCCTTCTCGATCCACGAAGCGGTCGAAGTATATCTTAAAGCTAGGCTGCACCTCGCTATACTAAAGACAAAAGACGAACTGACGACCGTGCTCAATTTCTCCACCCCACAAGCAACGGTTGCCCGGCTCCATGAGGCGGCTCGTCGATTGTTCAAGGGCTTCGATCGTCATTTAGTAGGAGCCGGGCTTATTAGCGAGCTCACCAGCCATGAGCAATTCCTAAGATTGGATAAGCAACCCTTTCTCAGCTATACATTCCCGACCATCATCGATTGGGTAGATGGCAGTTACCAGGACGAGGTAGCCACGAAACTAAACGCCGTTTATAAGAACCACCCAGAGACTACCAAACAGGTTCTATCCTTGATTGGCCAAGCTGTTGCGGAAAAATTAAAGGAGCTGGAAGAATGAGCCCTACTTGGACTGCCAACAAAGATGAATCTCTTAAATTAACAAGTCAATAATCCGCAAATTAATATCCTATGAAACGCCCACTTCTCCGGCCCGTGAAAAACAAAACGCCCGACGATCTAATGCCAAATCCCACGCTATCCTTCGAAGAATCCAGGGAAATCCTCAACAGCAATGGCATAACCTATACAGACGAAGAGATCAAGATCATCCGGGAATTTATGTCCCGGATAACGGAGATCACCGCTGCCTATTTCCAACGGCTCAAAGAAAACAATACTGCCCATTCACTCATCACCCCAATAGAAAACCATGACCCGACAGAGAGCATACCTTTACATCCGCGTCAGCACCGACGAGCAGGCTGACAAAGGGTACAGCCAGCGCAACCAGGATGAACAGCTCCGAAAATATTGCGACCATCACAACATCGTCGTTGTAGGCGTTTACTGGGAGGATTATTCCGGTAAGACTTTCGACCGACCGGAATTCAGCCTATTCTTGGAGCACGCCAAAAAACACCGTAATTCCGCCGACCTGTTGCTTTTTCTAAAATGGGACCGATTTTCGCGCAATGTAGCGGAATCCTACGCCATGATCCATCAATTACGAAAATTGGGTATCGAGCCGCAAGCCATCGAACAGCCTTTGGACATGAGCATCCCTGAAAGCAAGATCATGCTGGCCATCTACCTGGCCGCCCCGGAAGTAGAGAACGACCGGAGAGCCCTCAACGTCATCGCCGGCATGAGAAAAGCCATGAAAGAAGGCCGCCATGTAAATATGGCCCCGAAAGGCTATAAGAACAGCCGCGACGAGAATAACAATAAGATCATCGTCCCCGGCAAGGACGCACCTCTCATTAAGTGGGTCTTCCAGGAAGTGGCACAAGGCATCCACACCATCCTCGAAGTCTGGAAACTAGCGCGGCAAAAAGGACTGAACATCGGCAAGAGCCATATGTGGAACATACTGAGAAACCCGCTTTACTGCGGAAAGATTTACGTACCCACTTATAAGAAAGAACCTGCCATGTTGGTAAAGGGCAAACATGAACCTCTTATCAGTGAGGCGCTGTTTAACGAAGTCCAGGACGTGCTGAACGGCAAGAAGCGAAAGATCATCAATATCAGCTATGGCATGAAAGAAGAGTACCCTTTGCGGGGTAACCTGCTTTGCAAGCAATGCGGTCGCGTCCTGACAGCCAGTTCCTCGAAGGGTAACGGCGGGATGTACTACTATTACCACTGCGTTAAAGGATGCAAGGAACGATTCAAGGCGGAGGACGTAAATGAAAAATTCCAGGAAGAACTGGAAAAGATCAACAGGCTGATCAATAGGAACTCTATCGAATACCAGCGGGCATCCTTATATCGTTACCTGGGCAGCACGAACGAAGACAAGCCCCGGCGGATAGCCCAGATCAAGATTGAGATAGAAAGGGCGGAAGAAGGTCTAAACACGGCCAGAAAGAAATTCTTCGAACAGGCCATCGACATCGAGGACCTGGACGCCGCTAAGAGTATATACCAGCCGGAGATCAATCGGCTCCAACAGGAATTGACAAGGCTTATTGCGGAAGATTCCACGTTGGACGAGCAAGTGGAAACTTTCTTGCAGATCGTCACCAGGCTGCCCATCTTCTACGACGAGGGTGATCTGATCCTCAAACGCCAGATCGTTGGTTTGATCTATCCCGAAAAAGCCGTTGTAAAAGAAAATGCAATTCAAACCATAAGACCCAACAGGGCGATCGAGCTGATATGCAGGCCCGGCGCAGGCTCCAGCGACCCCCAAAATAAAACAGCCTCCGAAAATGGAGGCTGTTCCAATGTGGTGACCCTGTCAGGATTCAAACCATATTATGAACGCGGCCAGCTTGGTTATAAAGAGTTTGTGGATCATGGGTCACCTGGTGATTAATCCAAAGTTATACTTTTGTCGACCGAATTCGCGTTTGTATTGGCCTTTGAGAATCGTCAATTCTTCAAAGTAATCGTGTAGGTATCGTCTTGTGTAGTAACTGGAATACCTTTCTCTCGCAGTCTGCATTTCGCGGTCATCTTTTATGTTCATTTTCGCCATAATGGAGTCGATGAGACTTTTTGTGTTCGCTTGTCTACCTGAAGATTGAAAATCAGGGTAAACCTGTCTACTTTTGAATTCAGTCCAGTAATCCTGGTAGTTTGTATGGCTGGTAAAGGTGGGCCGCCGAAAGGGTTGGCAATTTCTGTCGGTGCTCCCAGTTCAGTTGAGGCAAATTTTTATCCAAACCGCAGGTGAAATAGTTGGATCTCCTTTATCAGTGAAGATTCAACCATCTCTTTAGAATTGTATAAGTTTTTCGCGGATTGTACGATTGCTGCCAATATGCTGTCCTTTTTTTGGGGCAGGGATAATTCCATCATTCTGGAATAGGCGTCCCTCACTTCCTCCCAATTCAGCAGTGCAGGATCTACAAAGTAGCCTTGGTGGGATATGCGTCGCAGACGAACCTAGGCGTCGAAGAATTGCCTTTCTCAATGTAGGAATTTCACCAAAACTCGCTCAGCATTAAGGAGCCGTCAACATACCGCTGGCAGTGGTTGTGTAGGGTGAGCCTCCCAGATCGCCTGAAAAGGAAACCTCACAGAATGTGGCACGCAGCTTTCCGCCCACATGGGATATATACACTTTTCCGGATCCGGACTGGAAATAGATGCTTTGATAGGTGGAGCTGATAAATATCGTATACAGGTCATTCTGATCAAAAGCCATCGAAGGGCTGATATTATAGGCGCCGTCCTCCGGCTCCTTGTCGTTCCAGTAAGGATTGAAGTAAATATTGAAATTAGGGTAGCCATAAGACGTGTTGGCGCTAAGATCCTTTCGGTTCCAGCTGGGGTCCAGCCCCCAATTGCAGGATCCAAAGCTGATGTTCGGGATGGACGAAAAGGATACCGTATTGTTCGAAGGGGTGCAAGGCGCCGCGATGACTTTATTCTTGACGGAAATATAGACGGAATCAAAGTGACTG
This sequence comes from Chitinophagaceae bacterium, assembly GCA_017307755.1. Classification (GTDB taxonomy): domain Bacteria; phylum Bacteroidota; class Bacteroidia; order Chitinophagales; family Chitinophagaceae; genus Puia. The sequence goes on from JAFKGQ010000008.1 coordinate 306,793, forward strand.
ACACAGTCCGGGTAGCTGACAGCAAGATAATACCAGCCTTCATCATATTTGGTGCAGGAGGGTATAAACACGCCATCCGTGCTGGATATATCATTCGGAGAATTGGTGGTTCTCCAGGAATAAAGCCCAAGAGGAGTAATACTGGTGCCCAACTTGATGGTATCCCCTACGAAATAAGACGATTTGGCGCCGGTGATCTTCACCAGGGGTATCTGGGCGCAGTTGTCGGTGGATTGAGATTTCTTGCATCCTCCTGCCAGGGTGAAGATGAGCAAAACCAGTGGTACAGGTAAGCGTCGGGTCATAGTTAAGGGGTTGGTGCAGCTTAAACGCAGAAAGATAAAATTTATTGGATTGCCATGTCTGATCTACACTTAATGGGGAGATCACCAAAGCTCCTGAAGAATGGAGTGAATATCTATCCCAATGATCAAAATGCTGGTGGATAATACGACCAGGTATGGGCTGGCAAGCATTCCGCAGCAGGGCACCGGTGTGGCCCAGCCGTTGACAGGGAGCGTTTACTTCCTGTATGTAAAAGGCAGGTATGGACAGTGCGGATCACGAAGCTGGTGAAACTGTAGAGAATTATTATATATCAAAAGAGGCCCTTCCCATCCCGGGAGGGGCTTTTATCATATTTATATCTTCGAGAAGCTCTACCCTTTCTACGTCACTAAGAAGGTTCTTATAGGCGGACCGCAACCTGAAGGATATATCATAGTCCTGTGGCAAGTCCTTCTCATCATTTATATAGGCATATAACATTTCGCCAGGAACACCTATCGCACCGGCCATATCTTTTACCGTGATATCCGCACCCACTGCCAGTCCACGATTCCTGATCAAGACTACCGTATGTTTTAACGATTCCCTCATAGCTTCCATTTGGTGGCTATCGATAAGACCTGCATAGGCAGACCATAATACCGTCGATAGAGTGTTGGTCACTTTCTTCCGGCCATTTAGATATGCCTCGAACTGCTGTATCGAAATGCCCGCTTTCAGGGCTATTTCTTCATCCGTAATGTTCATCCCTTTTTCTGCGCCGATCGATTTTATGAAAGAAACAATACTTTTAAGAGATCTCCTGTCGCTTGCTGCCTGTGCCGGTCCATCCCGCGCCGGTTCAGGGGTACGAATATGTACCGCCTTTGAAGCCATTACGATATGTCTTCTGATATTATAGGCAGCATATAGCCTGGACGGCAGATCAGCCGGGACCGGATCTTCCCCTTTTAGATACGCATACAATTGCAGCTCAGAAATGCCCACCTTCCGGGCCATATCTTCCTCCGTGATGCCCATTCCCTTTCGCCTCCCCATATTCATTATCGCATCAACGGCACTTTGTAAAGTTTCTCTGCTATTTTTCATTTTTTCTCCAAAGGAGTCATTTGTGGAAATGATTAAAAGATCCAATCCCTTATGACAGTGTAGTATTTCTTAATTGATAGCCGATCTATATCCTATGATATAAATTCTTCTTTTGCTCCAGCACCCGGAAAGAATCGTATTTCCCTTTCCTGTCATGTATGAATTTCACATCTACAGGCATATTCATATCAATAAAGAATGCATCCTCATCAAAGGGCTTCAAAGGAAAGGTTCTTTGGCTGGTCTTTGCATGCAATCCATCTTTATCGGCGCTGATCACCACCGTGTCTCCGTCCTGGCCGAGGTAGGTTCCCGTATAGCTCTTCAGTTTTGCAGCGCTTGCAGACGTTTCCTTGTACACGAACTTCTTCTGCGCCAGCATCCATTGATAAACGCTGTCATTATTATATGTCCTTTCCCAGCTATTATGCTCCAGGTCAGGGTACACCGTGAATTTAACCAGGGGATTATATACCATTGCCGCTCTGATCATCTGTGAGTCCTGGGCGACGGGTACATTTTTATCCAGCGCACCATGAAAACACCAGATCGGAATATGTCGTAGCTTCCAGGCGTCGGTCGTATCACCTCCGCCGCAAATGGGTATGATAGCTGCAAATTCTTCCGGATGTTTCATCGCCAACGCCCATGTACCATAACCACCCATGCTAAGCCCGGTCAGATAAATGCGGCTATCGTTCACCCGATAAGTCTTTTTTATATCCTGCAATAAATGATAAAGGTTTTCAACCTCCCAGCCAAAGCCCGGCGGCGCCTGTGGAGATACAAGTATAAAAGGGAATTTCTTTCCTTCTGCCACCAATTTGGGCGGACCATGCGTTTTTACTTTCTCCACATCCGTGCCCCGTTCTCCGCTGCCATGCAAAAAGAGCACCAGCGGCCAGCGTTGTGTCGTGTCATTATTATATCCGTCCGGAAGCGACAATAAATAATCGGTGGTGAAAGTATACTTTTGAGGCGTTTGTTGCGCCCGGGCAGTGAGTATGCCACTGCATAACCCAATAAGCAGCAGGATAATTAAAGAAAGCCTTAGGTATTTATTCATAGTTAAATATACTCGGTTTTATTAACTTCACAAGCATGAACCCAATCCTCCTCACCCAATCACAAGCCCGAAAGATCATCCTCCACGCCGGGGGCTTATCCAAAAAAGCCCAGTTTGGAAAGGGTCGCGAAGCAGTCTACAAGGTCATTGACCATCTCGGCTATGTCCAGCTCGACACCAACTACGTTGTCGAACGCGCCCATCACCATACCATCGCAGCCCGCGTACCAGGCTATAAACTGGAATGGCTGGAAGAGCTGCAGACGGACGGAAGGATCTTTGAATTCTTCACCTCCGACTCGGGATACCTCCCCATGCACAACTTCCGTTTTTCACTCCCTGTAAAGGAAGGCTTTGTCGCCAGGAGAAAAGCCCTGACACAGGCCGAGATCAACCTCATGAACAAGGTGCTGGACAGGATCGCCCGTGAAGGGCCACTGATGGTAAAGGATTTTGAGAACGATAGAATGGAGGCCAGCTCAGGATGGTGGGATTGGCGGCCGTCAAAGATCGCCCTCGAAAGGCTCTACCTGGACGGAAGATTGATGACCACGCGAAAAAAAGATTTCCAGAAAGTATACGATCTACCTATAAATCTAATCCCGGATGACATCGATACGACGATGCCTACTCCGGAAGAATTCGCACGGCATGTCATCCTGCGTTCGCTAAAAGCGCACGGTATCGCATACGCAAAAGAGATAGCCTGGCGTGCCCGTTACATAAAGAATAATGTAGTAAAAAAAGAGCTGGAAAAGATGGCAGAGGAGGGGGAGATTTACAAGGTTACCGTCGAAGGTCTTAAAACTACCGCCCCCATCTACATGTTACCCGGCTATAAGAACAAAAAGATCGAGCTGGCTGGCGACGCATTTGTCCTTTCGCCATTCGACCCACTGAATGTCTTCAGACACCGGCTAAGGGATTTCTTTGATTTTGACTACCAGATAGAGTGTTTTGTCCCCGAGCCCAAACGGAAATATGGGTACTTTTCATTACCCATACTGGTCGGCGATACTTTTGTCGCCAGGATGGATTCAAAGGCTGACAGAAAGCAAGGGACGTTGATCATTCACAATCTTCACTTCGAGCCGGGGAAACTGACCAAACCCATGATCGAAAAAGTCAGTGACGCCATCCGGGATTTTGCTGGATTCAACAGGTGTAGCGGTATTACCATAAAAAAATCAAATGATAAGGCGGCTTTGAAGGCCATCAGATCAGTACTATTCTGATAGCCATTCCCAATAGTTATCGCGATGAACGACTTTTGTTAATGGAGGATGATACTCGTTCAAAAATGCAGTTGGAAAACGGGCCTTTGCTTTCGGGTTCCATTTCAGTTCATAAGCAGATAGCTTTTTATCATTTTTAGCGAATTGAAATTTACTCTATCTTACTATCAAGATACATACGCACATGACAACTTCTTCCACCATTCGACTTGCTCTCCTGACCATCTTCGTTTATCTCCTGTATACAGTTGACACCCTCGCCCAGGACAACCCTCATTTTGCGGCAAAATTAAACAGGATCGAACTCACCCTCACAGGCGCCTCCCACTTTGCCGACCTGCCCCTGCGCTGTATGCAACGGGAATTCCCTTACAAAACAGGCATTGCCTTCGCCGACAGCACCCTGGCTGTAAAACCCAGAAATTATCATCCCGCTTTCTACGGCTGCTTCGACTGGCATTCCAGCGTACACGGACATTGGATGTTGATCCGTTTGTTAAGACTATTCCCTTCCATGCCCCGGGCCGCAGAAATCCGGCAGAAATTAGAAGAGAACCTGACCGCGGAGAACATCGCGACTGAAATGAAGATCTTCGCCATGCCCGACAACAAAAGTTTTGAACGCACCTACGGCTGGGCCTGGCTCCTCCAATTACAAAATGAATTATTAAAATGGGACGATCCCTTTGCCAAAAAATTACGGGACAATGTGGCGCCATTGGCACGGCAGCTTTCCGCGATGTTCATTGAATATCTCCCAAAGATGCAATATCCCATCAGGATCGGTGAGCATTCCAACCTGGCCTTTGGCTTGCGCCTGGCATTCGATTATGCCGAACAGGCAAAGGATACAGCGCTCAAACAAAGTATCATACAGACAGCCCTGCGTTTTTATCAGAATGACACGAATTATCCCCTCTCCTGGGAGCCGGGCGGTAATGATTTCCTAAGCCCCGGGCTGGAAGAAGCAGACCTCATGTGGAGGGTCCTGCCGGCAGCGGACTATCAACGCTGGCTCGTCAAATTCCTTCCTGGTATTACAAGCAGCGACTTCAATCTCGAACCCGGTGTGGTAAAGGATAGGACGGACGGCAAGCTGGTCCACCTGGACGGCCTGAACCTCAGCCGAGCATGGGACCTCTTTGGTATCGCAAGACATTTCCCGGCTGGTAAAACACAGCTGTATAAAGTTGCTAACAGACATCTCAACGTAGCCTTGCCCAATGTCGCCAGCGGGAATTATATGGGGGAACACTGGCTGGCTTCTTTTGCAGTGTATGCGTTGACCATGCAGTGATTTTAAAACATTTTCAATACCTTTAATCAGGTTTCCAACTAAATCTTGATTGCTTTCGATGCCTACTACACCATCTGAGGAAGACATTCTTTCGCTGTTCAGACGCTTGTCCAATACATCGGATCAGGCCGCTCTATGGCAATTGCACACACATTACTTTCATCGGATCTATGCCTACGTCCTGGCCATCGTCGGGCAGAAAGAGGCAGCCGAAGAGATCACAAATGATATATTTGTAGACATCTGGCAGGGACGTCATCTGCTGGCGAATGTCACCAGACCGGAGATCTATCTTTTTGTCTGCGCAAAAAACAAAGCTGTCCGGCACCTGAAAAAGAAGTCCATGACATTCGAGTCACTGGACGAGCTCCGGGACATCGAATGTGTGCTGGAAAAAGACCCTTATGAACTGCTCATCAGCAGCGAAATGCTGAAATATATCAACGACGCCATCGCCGCCCTCCCACCCAAATGCAGGATGATCTTCCGGCTGGTGAAGGAAAACAACCTTAAATACCGCGAAGTAGCCGAATTGCTGGAGATCTCGGAAAAGACGGTGGAGAACCAAATGACCATCGCCCTGAAAAAGCTAAGCGCCTCCATCCTGTTCAAGCTGGTATAGCAATATCCAACCCTCGCCGGAGGCCGTCCTGAAAAAAATTTCTTTTCCTTTTGGGGGTAACCACCCCATACATGTCTCCTTCCACATATATGTCCGGAAGACGGTCTTCTGAAAAATATAGCCCGTCTTCGGGAAAAATCTAATGTCGGGCCTTTGGCCAACGAACCTTCGGTCCGTTCTAAGCACCATATACCTATTAAATATGCCCCCAAAAAGGCTATGGGAATTATTGTCCCGGAAATATAATAACGAGCTCACCCCGGAAGAGCAGGAAGAGCTGGAGCAGTTGCTCCGGGAGCACCGGGACGTATTCGAATTGAACGAGACATTCTCCCGGCTGAAAGACATGCCGGTGCAGCCCCTTACTACCCCCGCGGATGAAGAAAGGAGCAGACAGGCCATCGCCGCCCGGCTCCCCCCTCCTCCCCTTGCCAGGTCCCCCAAAAAACTTTTACGATGGGCCGCGGCGGCATGCGCTGTCCTCATCGTAGCCGGCATATGGTTCTACCATCTGAAAACCACCCCATCCCCCCTCCCCGGAAGCCAGAACGAAGTAGCCACCAGCACGTCAAAATCAAAAGTGCTGCTGCCCGACGGCTCCACCGTCATCCTCAACAGACAAAGTAAACTCGTATATAACAAGGATTTTGGCGTGAACAAAAGAGAGATCAGCCTCACGGGAGAAGCTTATTTCGACATCGCCAAAAATGAAGCCATCCCCCTCACCGTAGTCGCCGGTCCCATACAGATAAAGGTCATGGGCACCGCCTTTAATGTCAGGGCCTATACAGGGGATTCCACCATCGAAACCTCTCTGATCAGGGGAAGCATCGAGGTTAGCTCGTCCGATGACCCGGAAAGATCGATACGTATGCGTCCCAATGAGAAGATCATATTCGGCAAGAACAACACCCCTTCTCCTATTTCCCCCGGCGCAAAAAGCGCTCAGGGCAGCAAGCCCGCTCAGATCTTTGTCCAGATGAATCGGATACAGCCCAATCCGATAGACAGCACCATCAACGAGATCGTCTGGGTACAGGATAAACTCGTCTTTAGCAAAGAGCCTTTTTATAGCCTGGCAAAAAAAATGGAAAGATGGTACCAGGTCAGGATCAGGTTTAAGGACAAGATCTCCGAACAGCTGTCCCTGACAGGATCGTTAGAAAAAGAGAGCCTCACGGAAGCATTGGATGCCTTACGACAGCTGACACCCTTTAATTATCAGATTGATAGCGGCGTTGTCACTATCAGTAAAAATAATAAACCCGATTAACTAACCAAATAACAACGCATGAGCAATATGTAAAAAGGGTAGCAAACAAAAAGGGAGATGCTCGCAACACCTCCCCATTATGTCAGGAATCAGGGTCTGCCGTATGAAAGAAGGCCCTTTATTGTATTACCTAACAATTTTAAAGGTATGATTTTTTTTAAAGCTAACTGCGGTTGGAAAGTGACCTTTTTTCCCATCGCGATGAGATGGATTATGAGAATCTCTTTCTTCATCACCACGATCTTCAGCTTGCATATGGCGGCATTTGCTTATTCGCAGAAGACGATAAGCATCAACGCCAGAAAAGAACCTTTGGGGAATGTGCTGACCCAGATAGAGAAGCACTCCGATTACCGGTTTTTGTACAACGACAACCCCATTTTTGAAAAGAACAGGATCACCCTTTCCGTCACGAACGCCAGCCTCGACGAAGTGATGAACAAAGTGCTGGAAGGTACCGGGCTCTCCTACAGCGTCAACAAAAAAGATCTCGTCATACTGGTCGATACCCGGGGGGGAAACCAGCTAAGACCCGTCACCGGCCTGGTCAAAAATGAAAAAGGCGAACCGCTGGCCGGCGTAAGCGTCTCTGTCAAAGGCACCACCAAAGGGACTTCTACCAATCTCACAGGAGAATTTACCATCGACGCAAACAAGGGCGACGTGTTGATATTTTCCTCCATAGGCATGGAAACCCAGGTCGTGACCATTACGGATCAGACACAGCTCAACATCACCCTCAAGACAAAGGCCAGCCAGCAGGATGAGATCGTAGTAGTAGGCTACGGCACGCTCAGCAGCAAGGAGATCTCCAGCGCCGTCACGCACCTTTCCGCCAGGGACCTGCTGACCACGAGCTCCAACAGCCCCCTGATGTCCCTCCAGGGTAAGGTGGCAGGGCTTTCCGTCACCAATACAGCCGCCGCGGACCCCAACTCTACTCCCAGCATCCAACTGCGGGGTGTTTCCTCCCGGGATGCCGGCCTGGGACCATTGTACGTGATCAACGGCATACCCGGAGGCAACCTCGACAATATCAATCAAAACGATATTGAATCCGTCGACATCCTGAAAGGAGGCGCGGCATCCGCCATCTACGGCACCCGGGGCAGCAACGGCGTGATCCTGATCACCACAAAAAAAGGCAGCTCCGAACCCCGGACATTCTATGACGGCTACACGGGTTTTGATTTTGCTACAAACAAGCTCCATGTGCTGTCAAAAGATCAGTTCCTGGCGCAAAAACGTGGGGTGGACTTTGGCGGCAACACCGACTGGATGAAGGCTGTGAGCAGGGATTTTGCCTTTTCTCAAAAACATACGCTACAATTCTCCGGCGGCAGCGCCAGGACCAACTACATAGCCACGCTCGATTACAGAAGGGCGGAAGGCATCGACCTGCGCGCCTCTAAAGAGGAGTATGGAGGACGTATCAATATCAACCATCGTTCCGCCAACAACCTTTTTGATATGTCCCTGAATGTCGCCCCCCGCTATGCCCATACTAACCGGGCGGATTACAGCGGCTTCAACTATGCTTTGACCCTCAACCCCACCCTTTCCGTCCTTGACAGCACTGGCAAATACGCTTATATCACCACCGGCTTTTTTGCCAACAATCCCGTGGAAGTGCCAAAGGTCATACTCGCCCCCCAGGAAATAAAATACCTCGACATCAACGGTTCCATCAGGATGAACATCCTGAGCAACCTGAACACCATTGTCACCCTCGGTGAGGTCACCTCCTCATTCAGGAACGAGGATTTTACGCCGTCCACCGTGAGCTGGGTGCAGCAAATAAATGGGGGCACCGGTCGTAACTACGCGCAACAGTCGCTGGACGAGAACGATCAGAAAAGCTTCGAGTGGCTGGGCAATTATTCATTGAGCTTAAAAAAACACTCGGTCAAGCTGCTGGCGGGGTACTCCTACCAATACTTTACCTCGTCCGGCTTTAACGCATCCAACCAGCAATTCCCTTCCGACGCCCTGACGTATAACAACCTGGGCTCCGGGTTATGGAACCTCCAGGCCGGGCAAAACGGCGTCGGCTCCTATAAGAACAGTTCAAAACTCATCGCCTTTTTTGGCAGATTGAATTATGACTTCGATCAGAAATACTATCTGTCCGCCAGCATCAGACGGGAAGGCTCCTCCAAGTTCGGGTACAACAACAAATGGGGAAATTTCCCGGCCGTTTCGGTAGCCTGGAGGATCCACCGCGAGAACTTTTTGAGTAACGTCAACTGGCTGAACGAGCTAAAGCTGAGGGCGGACTATGGAGCCACGGGCAACCAGGATTTTGGGAATTATCTTTCCCTGGACACCTACAGCGGGTATGGATATTATGTATATAACGGCTCCACCTACCAGGTATGGGGTCCCAGCCAGAACACCAACTACAACCTCCGGTGGGAAAGAGCAAACAACTTCAACATAGGCGCCGACTTTTCCGTGCTCAATAACAGGGTTTCCGGCAGTCTTAACTATTATATCCGTACCAATAAAGATCTGTTGGGATGGTATAACGTCCCCAATCCGCCGAATGTCCAGGGACAAACCTATGTCAACGTAGGTACCATGAAAAATTCCGGTCTGGAGATCCAGCTGACTGGCCAGGCCGTCCGTGCAAAGTACTTTTCTTATTCGGTCACTTTTATCGGCGCCACCAACAATAATAAATTTGTTTCCTTCTCCAATGACCTCTTCCAGGGACAGAAATACATCGATGTGGTCGGCATGCCCGCGCCCGGCAGTCCCGGTAATATCCAACGGCTGCAGGAGGATCAGCGGATCGGCAGCTTTTATATGATGAAGTCCGCCGGGGTGGATAACACCGGGGCCTTACTGGTATATAATAAAAAAGGCGAGGTCATCACAGGCGACAAAGCCAACAATGACGACAGGAGGTTTGTAGGCAACGGGCTCCCCCAATTCACCGCCAGCCTGGGCAACACCTTCAACTATAAGAACTGGGACCTGAGCGTCTTTCTCAGAGGCGCTTTTGGCTATAGATTGTTCAATACAGCGGCCTTCTATCTCGGTACGCCCGTTACACAACAAAATGCCAATGTGCTGACTTCGGCGTATAATGGCAGCAAATACTCCAAACTTACCAATCCTTCCACTTATTCCGTATTGTCGGATTATTTCCTCGAGTCCGGAGATTTTGTAAAGATCGCCAATGTCTCATTGGGATACACGCAGCCGTTGACCATAAAATACCTGCGCTCCGTGCGTTTGTATGCGACGGGAAGGAACCTGCACACCTTTACAAAATTCAAGGGCGGGGACCCCGACCTCGTACAGGTAAATGGCCTTTACCCGGGCGTCAACAGCACACTGAACTATTATCCTTCCACCCTCCAGTTGCTGGTGGGGCTGCAACTCAATTTTTAAGACCAACCTTATTTACACATGATACAGAAATATTCTTTTAAGCATATCACCGGCATTGCCATGCTTTCCATTTTGCTGGTAGCCGGCAGCTGTACCAAGCTGGATGAGCAGTTGTATGACAAGATCACCTCCGCCAACTTCCTGCAAACAAAGGATGATGTCATCAGGGATTTTCTACGGGCCTTTGAACATTCATACTGGAGCATACAGGGAGGCTCGACTTTTATGTTACAGGAGAACAGCAGCGACGAGTGTATGACGCTCAACAGACAAGGGGATTGGTACGACGGCGGGCAATACCAGCGGGTGCATTACCATACCTGGACACCCAACGACGGTTATACCAACGATGCGTGGAACGCTTTCTATCAGGGGATCAACCTTGCCACCAACTCCCTCGAAGACATGCAGGCCATCAGCAACCCAGGCAAGTTCTCCCTCACCCAGACAGATATCGACGACTTTATGGCGGAGTTAAAAGTGCTCAGGGCCTGGCTTACCTTACGGGCTTTTGATTTCTACAGGAATATCGTCCTCGTCACAAAGGTCAAAGGACAGACACAGGGCGGGCCGCAAGTCACCCCCCAGGAGACATTTAATTTCATCGAAAAAGAGCTAAAGGATGCCATCCCCAAGCTACGCGTCGCGGCTGATCTGGGTGCTAACGCCATCGGGAGGTGGACACAGGCCGGCGCCGCAGCGCTGCTGGTGCGGCTATACCTGAATGCAAAAGCGTATACAGGAGTAGACAAGTTCTCAGACTGCGCCGCCGTCTGCCAGGATATCATCGGCGGCAAATATGGCGCCTATGCCCTGGAGACAAGATGGGATGCGCCTTTTGATTATAACAATGCCACGTCCAAAGAAACCATCTTTGGCTTCCCCGGCAGCTTTGGCCTCACTCACTGGCAATACGATGGCGGCATGTACTGGTGGATGCTGCCGTACCAGGCCCCCCGTTACTTCGGGTTCACGGATTTTGGGGACGCCAATCCAAAATATGCTTTGCAGCCCGGCAGGGATGTGGACAGCGTGGAATATGGCTTCTCCCTGGGTAAACCCTTTATAAAATTCCAGAAGTATCCCGATGACTACCGGCTGGCAAAGTATAAGAACCTCGGCAACAGCAAAAGGAATGGCATGTTCCTGTACGGCTATCTGCCGTATATCAACAAGAATGGAAACCCCGACACAGTGAGAGGCAACAAGGGCCCCTATCCCCTGTTCCTCCGCGACCAGGTTGGGATGTTCCTGGATGCCAGACCGGGTACGACCATCGCGGACAAAGAATCCGACATGAACCACGCAGATCATAATTCGGGCGTCTTCCCCGTCAAATATCCTTACTACCCCAGCGACGATCCCAATAAGATCGCATCCGCCTATGCGGAGATACGGCTGGCAGAGATCTACTATTCCCTTGCCGAATGCAAATACAGGGCAGGGGATAAGGCCGGTGCCGCCGTACTACTCAACACCGTAAGAGCAAGAAATTATCCGCCCGGCTCGCCGAGCCTGTACAATCCCGACGGCAGCCAGCTTACCGATCAGGAAATGCTGGATGAATGGGGCCGTGAATTTCTGGTAGAGAGCAGAAGACGTACAGACCTCGTTCGCTGGGGCGTTTTCAGCACAGGCACCTGGTGGGATAAGAAGCCTGATGCAGACAATCACACCGACATTTTTCCCATCGGGCTAAATGTACTGAACGTGAGTACGCAGTTGAAGCAGAATCCGGGATATTAATAAATGCCCCCGGCTCTGCCGGGGGTTCTTGCTATTATTCCATTCCTGTTTTTTCCAATCGTTTTAAAGCATTTTTACCTCCCTGATTACCGGGGTTTATTGCTATTGATCTCTTATACATGGCAACCGCCTCTTCTTTTTTTCCGGCTCTTGCCAATGCTTCCGCGTAACTGTCGTACGCATTCCAGCTATCGGGGAACAAAAGCGTGTTTATTTTTAATGCTTCCATTGCTTCAGTCATATAGCCGTCGTCCAGCATATCGTAGCTCATTCCATTCAATTCTCTTTCATTCATCGGGTAATAATGCGCAGTATCCGTTTTCAGGCCGTTAAAAAGTACTGCGGCAGCGTCAGCGCCCTTTTCATGTAATTGTCTGGCATAGGCTCGCGCAAGCGATCTTTTAAAGACCAGGGCCGGGCCGCCATTCAAAATATAAAAAGTATTGATCCCCTGCGAAAGCAGCCCCCGGTGAGTGACGTTATCCAGGACAATAATGGTTTGCTTCCTGGTAATATTTCTCAAAAAGACCGTGACCTCGCCCGGATCTCCACCGGAATGCCAAACGACTTTACCGTAGGTGCTGTCGCAAAGGATCATCCAGCCTAAACCATAATAGGAATCCGTATGGCCACCAACTCCCATGACGGCCCTTTCTCCGTTGTTCAGCAAGGTTGGGCGAAAAGCTTCTTCCAGTATCTCAGGTTTGAGCAGTTTACCGCTATATAAGGCCTGATCGAATTTTAACAGATCGCCCGTGGTGCTTACAACACAATCGGGGCCAACAATTGCACCCAGTATAACGGCCGATATGTGATCCCGTTTTACAGAATCGACCCTTTTCAGACGGTCCGGAGCATAGCTGATAAATTCATAACGGATGGCCCGGTCAGGGTCGGCTACAGGAATAAGCGGTGTTTCAATATAGGTATGGGTCATCCCGGCCGGCAGGAAAATGTACTTTTTTAAATAATCCTGGAACTTCATACCGCTGAGCTTTTCCACCAAAAGCGCCAGGAGGCCGAATCCTGTATTAGAGTAACTAAATTTTTCGCCCGGCTTGAAGAGCAGCCCTCTCTTATCGTTCCTGAAAGCCGGGATCAGGTCATTCAGGGTATAGATCTTATCCGGGTTTTCCTGGTAGGGCTTTTCAAAGATCTGGTTGTCAGCCAGACCGGAAGTATGCGATAAAAGTTGCCGCAAAGTAATCGTGGACCAGGGAATATCCGGAAAATATTTTACGTAAGGGTCGTCGAGACTCAATTTACTTTTTTGTTTCAGCTGAAGGATAGCCACTGCCGTAAAGATCTTGGAGACGGAGGCAAGGTTAAAGGTGGTTTCCTCCGCGTTCAGCAGCTGGTGTTCCGCATCAGCGTATCCAAAAGAATGTTGATACATAACCCTTCCGTTCGCGGCTGCTAATACATTTCCGTTGAACTCATTGTTTTTAACAAGACCGGTGAACAAACTATCCAGTCTAAGGGGTATATCCTGGGCCTTTGCACCGGCTGCCGCCGATATGAATAAAATAAGCAGCAATTTCATAGATCAATTTTTCTTTTTTAAGGAATCCTTACCGGCAGATATTTTATAATCATCGCTGGTGATCCCTTTCACGCCTTTTGGCTTTTTAGGACGCACGGGCAGTGGAGCATATCCTGGATCATCATCAGGGATGGGGATCCTGTTCTTTTGTAAAGACGATGAGTCCGTCTTCGCCGGGAGCAAATTTTGTCTGGCCCCCGAATCCACACGAACACTATCTTTTGGAACGCCCCTGAACAATACCGTATCTTTTTTGACCTCGTCCGGCGCCACCGGTACAATTTTCTTTTTACCCGGCTTGTCCGTCGTATGGCTATCTTCGACGGGCGCCGGCGGCGACTCGACAGGTGCCGGCACAACAGACGGCCGCTCAACGGCCGGCGGCACAACAGAAGGCCGTTCATGCTTCTCCGGCGCTTTGTGACCAAAATACCACCATAGCAAAACAACGACCGCCACTATCCCGGCAAGACCATACCAGCCTATACCTTTAAATATAGAAACAGACCCCTGAGCCGGCGCATTCGGCACATCCGGTGCGCCAGATCCATCCGATCCATCCGGCACATCGGCAGGCGCATCCAGCTGCATTTCAATACTGGACCAGATACCGTCGGCCATATCCGGGACAGGCACCTGATGCAGTTTTTCTGCTATTAATTGCTCGTATGGTGTAATTTCATTCACTAAATTTTTAACGCATTTATTTTTTGTTGGAGGATTTTTCTTGCTTCACTCAAATGCCATTTACTGGTGCCTTCACTGATGTTTAACTGAGCTGCGATTTCCTTGTGGGTATACCCATCGATAGCATACATGACAAACACGGCATGGGTAGCACGCGGCAGCTGCCTTACCAGTTCCAGGATGGCCGCCGCATCTGTTCTCTCAATAATATCGTTATTAACGTGCGGCTCTTCCGCGGTGTCGAGCATTAGGTTGGAGAATTGGCTTCGTTGCTTTATGTGATCCAACGATTCATTAATGACGATCTTTTTCAGCCAGCCGTGAAAATTCCCTTTTGTCGCATCATAGGAATGGATACTCCTGAACATCTTTACAAAGGCATGACCCAAGATGTCAGCCGCCTCATGTTCGTCGATGGCATAGCGCATGGCAATAGCCATGGCAAAGCCGTACAGCTGCCGGTACAATTGCTCCTGCGCCTTTCTACTGCCTTTGCGGCAATCACTGATAATATCGATCAGGTCCTGCTCCAGTGATTATTTCACCTTTTTTGATAAACTACCATTTTTCATCATGAACCCTCCTGGCAAAAATGGCCGTTGCAATAGCGCTGACATTTAACTTCTCCGCAGGCTCCAACTCATTGTAGAACCAGATATTCCGGTCGATCATATCAACGATGGCAATCACGCCGCCATCGATACTTAGCTCATAACCCGACAGTATTTTAAACGGCATCTGAACCGTCTTACCATTAGACAAAACCGTATTTTTAATGATCACCGGTTTTATAACAATCGTATCATTCCCATTCGTCGCCAGGCCATAAGCTCCCTGTTTGAAATAAGTGAGCGAGTTCTCATCATTCCCCTTTTTCGCGTCATAAAAATTCGTCATCACCAACTCCCAGGGTCTACTGTCCCTTATCGTATCCGTCCTGATGATCGCGGAAAATATATACGTGTATTGCTCCAATTTACCGACCTTATTGAAGATGCTTCCGCTATTAAAAGCCTCAAATTCCATCCCTGTCGTAAATTGCTTCTCATCAGCGAAGACCTCCGCATAATTCCTTCCATCGGTCAGTGTGTAACGGAACCTCGCTTTTTCTTGTGTAACCGTTTCACTTTTCTGAATACCGATCTGATTTAGCAGGAAATTTTCCAAAAAGAAATCGCGGCCCCACCCTTCCGTGCTCGTATGCATGCCCCTTTTTATCCTGGAAGTGGTGAAATTGGCAAAGGTCATTTTATTGCCCCTTGCACCCTCTACATGCTGCATAGTGGCCTGTTGCTTAAAGGTTTCGGGGATGGTAAGCTTTATTGAACTGGTAGTACACCCCGCCCAACAGACCGTACAGATTATTATTAATACGGTGTTTCTCATGTTATTTTTTAACGCTGCAAAGATACTTATCAATGTCATATGTATTTAAATAATCAATAATTCAATCACCTTTTGGAACTGATCTCCAGGTTAATACCCCGGTTTTTTGGTAAAGGTTGGGATACCCTGAAAAAAAAAATTCTCCATCCTACCCAACCATCCGGGTATATGAATGGGTACTACTATGAAAACGCAATTTCACAAACTCCTTAAAAAGACAAATATGAACGTGAGCAAAGCAACAACAATGAAAAGAGCTTTAATGGTAATGGTTAGCAGCAGTGTACTTTTTGCATGTAAAAAAGAAAAAGACAACACCTCCGGGTGCCCTATTACAGTGGACAATCTTTCAGGCGCCTACAAACTTACGGCATTGCAATACAAAGCCAGCGCAAATGCCGACCCCGCGGATTATCTGGCCTATATGGATGACTGCGAAAAAGATGATACTATGATCCTAAAAAATGACGGCACCTACAAAAAAGATGATGCCGGCACCGTTTGTGATCCCGAAGAGACAGCCAGCGGCACCTGGCAGCTCCACGGCAATACATTGACCAGCGATGGTACGCTAAATGGTACCATTGCCAGTTTTGATTGCAAAAAGCTGGTCTATTATATAGACAATGCACTAAAGCCAGGGGATAGACTGACATATACCCTTGAAAAACAATAGTAAACAAACCTGATTGACTAAAAAGGGCCCGCTCCTGCAGGAGCGGGTTTTTTATAAAAGAAAAATTTCTTTACCTTGTAGGAGCATCCTAACGACCATAAGAACGCTGCTCTACTATATCGCCATTGCCATTCTCACCGCTGGCTGTAACCAGACAGATACACCGTCCGGCAAGACGGATTCGGTGGTAAAAAATATGCCCGCCGGCTGCGCGCCTGCCATATCCGACAAAAGCTGGTATACTTCCGGCGCCAAAGCTCCGCTGTTCAAAGGCCTCGAAGGCATCGATCTAAAGATCACCACGGGTAGTCAGGAAGCCCAAAAGTATTTCAGCCAGGGGATGATGTTATCTTACGGTTTCAATCATGCCGAGGCGGCCCGCTCGTTCTTCGAAGCGACAAGACTTGACACCGCCTGCGCCATGGCTTATTGGGGCTATGCATATGTACTGGGCCCCAACTACAATGCGGGGATGGAGGAAGACAATTACCAACGGGCGTACGCAGCCATACAAAAAGCCCTCTCGCTTTCATCAAAATGTACAAAAAAAGAGCAGGACCTCATCCAGGCCCTGACCTACCGTTATGCAGCTACCCCCCCGGCGGACCGAAAACCCCTGGATATCGCGTTTTCCGGCGCCATGAAAAAAGTGTACAATAAATATCCTTCCGACCCTGATGTTAGCGCTATATACGTCGAGTCATTGATGGACCAGCACCCCTGGGATCTCTATGATAAAAAGACCAGACAGCCCAAACCCTGGACAGGGGAAATAGTCACCGTGCTCGAACGTTTAAAAAAATTACATCCCCATCATCCGGGTGCCCCCCATTTTTATATCCATGCCGTGGAGGCTTCAAAAGTCCCGGGAAGAGGTCTGGAAAGCGCCAGACTGCTGACAACACTCGTGCCCGGCTCCGGTCACCTTATACATATGCCCTCGCATATTTATATACGGACAGGCGATTACCATTTGGGCTCCCTGGTCAATATCGCGGCAGTAAACGTAGACAGCAGCTATATCACAGCCTGTCATGCCCAGGGCGCGTACCCCCTTGCCTACTATCCTCATAATTATCATTTTCTTGCCGCAACAGCTACTCTGGAAGGTAATTCAAAACTGGCATGGACAGCCGCCAGAAAAGTGCAGGAGAATACTGCCCAGGATATTATGAAATTGCCGGGCTGGGGAACATTACAGCATTATTATACCATTCCTTATTATGTAGGAGTAAAGCTGGAGATGTGGGATAGCATCCTTGCCATAAAGCCGCCGGAAGAAACGCTGATCTATCCAAGGGCGGTGTGGCACTATGCGAGAGGCATGGCATACCTGGGGAAGGATAGAGTACCCGAGGCAGAGCATGAACTTTCACAGCTCATAAGCCTGTCAAAAGATACTATACTAAAAAAAATGACGATCTGGGACATCAATAGCATGAATGAGATCGTTCAGATTGCCGTAAACGTATTGTCGGCAAACGTTTATCATAAAAAGAAGGAATCCGACCAGGCGATCGATCTGCTCACGAGAGCCGTCGAAATAGAAGATCAGTTAAATTATAACGAGCCGCCCGATTGGTTTTTTTCGGTAAGACATTATCTGGGGAGCGTTTTGCTGGCAACGGAAAAATATGCGGAGGCTGAAAGTGTCTATTTACGGGACCTGAGCATCTATCCCCGGAATGGATGGGCGCTGAGAGGTCTTTATCAGGCCTTGCAAAAACAAGGGAAGGACAAACAGGCCCGGGATGTAAAAAAACAATTCGATAAGGCATGGGCCTACGCAGATATTTCTAATCCCCTTTAAAAATTTGGATCAACATATAATAGCACTGTAAATCAATTAATTATAAAAAAACTATAAAATATAGTTTGAAAACTAGAAAATATAGTTACCTTCATGGAAATACTTGCCATGAAGAAATTAACCGCTAAGGAAGAGGAGATCATGGGGCTTTTCTGGGAAAAAGGCCCTCTTTTTATCAAACAGCTGCAGGAGTTGTACGAAGAGCCCCGTCCTCATTTCAATACTTTATCCACCATCGCCCGGACCCTGGAAGAGAAAGGGTTCCTCACCCACACCGTATACGGCCCCACCTATCTGTACCAGGCCGCCATCACCGCCGAGGAATATCACCGGGGCACCCTGCAAGGCGTCGTCCACAAATACTTTTCCAATTCCTACAAACGGGTTGTCTCCGCTCTCATCGAAGAAGAGAATATAAGCCTGGAGGAATTAAAGACGCTCATCGAAGAAATAGAAAAAAAGAAAAAATCTTAATCCCATGGGCTTGCTATTCATACATATCATCAAGTCATCCCTTTGCCTCATCGTCTTTTATTTTGCCTATAAGTTATTAGTAAGCAAAGAGACTTTTTATAAGGCCAACCGCTTTATCCTGATCAGCATCATCCTATTTTCCGTCCTGATACCTTTCTTCCAGCTGACCATCCACCAACCAGTGGTCGCCGCCGTCCCGGTACAGGTAACACATCTGGAGACACTACTTTTACAACAGCATATGCAGGTCAACGTCCTTGCGGCAGACGGGGCGACTATTTTTTATTCGCTCTTATGCCTTGTCTATCTCGCCGGCGCACTCTCGCAGTTGGTCATCACCTGTATCAATTTTATAAAGGTCCACCGGATGACGACCAGGGCAACCCGGATCACCTGCGGCGACTGCGTATTAGCACTGACAGATCATGAGCAGTCTCCCTTCAGCTGGGGCAAGTACATCGTACTGTCAAAAAAGGAATACGCGTCCAACCCGGAAATCATCATCCAGCATGAGCTGATCCATATAAAGAAAAGACATTCCCTCGACCTTCTGCTGGCGGAGCTGGCCGTCATCGCCTTCTGGTTCAACCCGGTGATCTGGCTTTTAAAGACGGAATTAAAGGACACCCACGAATTTGAGGTGGACAATACCCTGCTGGAAATGGGTGTCGATGCCAAACAGTATCAGCTGCTGCTGATAAAAAAAGCCGTGGGTGAAAAAGTATACTCCATCGCCAACAGCTTTAATCAAAGCCGGCTGAGCATCCGCATCAGGATGATGCTGCGGCAAAGGTCCAACCCCTGGGCCCGGCTAAAATATGTGTGCATCTTCGCGCTGACCTTTTTCTCCGTCATCGTGTTCGCCCGGCCGGAAATCACGGCCAAAGTAAAAAACATCACCACCAGGAACCTGGGCGCCCTGTTACAGACAGGCGGCAGCCGTCTGATACAAAACGTTAGTCCGGCAAAGACCCCGCCCCTTCAAAACGCACCCAGGACAGCGGTGATCGTAAAAAAACCCGCGCCTGTCGCGGAGCCCCTATCCCCTGTTACAGTCCCCTCTGCCCCTGCGCCCACCCAACACTCACCCCTCTGTTTTGTAGACGGTAAACAGACCACCTACGAGGAGTTCATGAAGATCAATTCCGCCCGGATCAAGACAGTAAAAGTATTGAAGGAGGAAGAAGCTATAAAGACGTACGGCGAACAGGGAAAGAATGGCGCCATCCTTGTCACGCTGGCCGCGAATGTCAGCCTGTCCGAGCCGGCCGCCATGCCGCAAATGTCCACCGGCGCTAATCCGATCTTTGTGTTCCTCATAGATGGGAAGCCCGTCGGCGAAGCCGAACAGGCCATATTCGCCAAACAGGTGAGAACCATCATCAACAACCCCGCTATTACGGAGAGCGTCATTATGATCACGGGAAAAGAGGCCATAAAAAGATATGGAGAGAAGGCTGTCAGCGGCGTGATGGAAATATACCTGAAAAAACAATAATCACCCCCCAATACAACGATCATGAAAATAATTTTGACTTGCCTGCTGGCAATAGGAGTATCCTGCGCCCTGTCCGCCCAGAAAGCTACCATCATAGAGCTCAATGGCAACTGGAATTTTTCCAGGGGAGACAACATGAAATGGGCCAAACCCTCCTTCAACGATAGCAAATGGGAAAATGCCATCATCCCCACCTGGGATTGGATCCCGGGGTACGACGGCTATGGCTGGTACAGAAAAGACTTCCTGCTGTCGGAAAAAGAGACATACTTCTTTAATCTCGGGCAGGTGGATGACGACTGTCAGGTATACTTCAATGGAGAGCTTCTATCCCTGTATGTTAGCCCCAAGCCAAAAAATGACAACGCGGACACCTCCCGGTACAACCAGTGGAAAAAATACCGCTGCTATTATATCCCAAAAAAACTGGTAAAACCCGGAAAAAAGAACACCCTGGCCATCCGCGTCTGGGATACTGGGGACCAGGGCGGCATCCGCTATGGCAGTATCTTTATCAGTAACACCGTTTTTTACAATCAGCTGCCCCTGCAACTGGCCGGCGACTGGTTTAAAAAAGACGGCAGCAACGAATGGTACGTAGGGTTCTACAACAACAACGTCGTCTATAAAGGCGGCATCTGGGAATACGAATCCATCACCACAAAGGATGGCGGCTATAACATCACCCTCTCCGGCAAGGGGCAGAAAGAATATCTCTACGTCAGAGATGACAATGGCAGCGGCAACTATCTTCTGGGTCCGGATGAGCAGCATACGCAGCTTTGCAGCCTCGAAAAAACTTATACCACGGCCATCGACACCACGCGATCCAAACAGGCTTATTACCACGCCAATAAAGGTTCAGGGCTAGCCCATTACAAAGGCTGGATAAAAAACTATACCTCCGCCCTTGGTCATGAGGTATACATCCAGATCAACACCCCCTACACAATTACAGGTAAGTATGCCGGAGAAATGAAGGAATACACCCAGCGGGACATAACGACGGAAGTACAACCCGACGGCAGCTTTTCAGTGGACATCGATGACGTGCCGGGCCCCATCATCGCCTATCTGCGCGGCCTCCGTATTGCCGCCACACCTGTCTATCTCGAACCTGACAAGACAGTCTTCCAGGTCATCGACCCCGAAGAGTTCAAGATCTATGTGACACCGGAATGGTATGCGCGTCAGCGGCGGACCCTGTATATGGGTGATCTGGCAATAGAAAATCAGCTGCAGCTGTACACCGACTGGATAAATACCGCCCCGAACGCCGGCCGGGACGTCTGGGACAGGCTCCAATACATCGCCAGTCAATATGCCGCCGGCAGTCACGTCAGCGATATGGAAATGAACGATGTGGTATCCTGTATTGCCGGTCATTACAAACAATATAACGACACTGCATCCTTGAGAACGGCCAAACTTTGGGCCGCCAAAGTACTGCAATCATCCCCTGACAACCATCAGTTCAACAACACTTTTAATATCGTCCTTCAAAACCTGGGAGAACACCTGGAAGGATTGGAATACCTGGTCAAAGCCCTGCAGATCGCCGAGAAGGACAATAAGCCGGAATACGTAAAGGCATATAAGGAAAGCATCAAGGAATATATCGCGGAAATGCTGAAGTGAACGGACGGGACCGGTCTACCAGCCCGGTCCCGCCTTTTGGCCGGAAAGGGGTTCCGTATAGCCCTTCACCCAGTCGAATAGATTATCCGGCAATCTCGCCAAATTTCACAATCCATCAAGCTATTATTAGGCTTATATTTACTAATACTTAATATCCTCTTTCATTTTTTACTCTCCCCTTAACTAAATAAACAATACAGTAGCTTTGTCCAACAATCTCCAAACATGGACGCGTTTGACAACAAAATACTAAAACTCCTTGTTCAAAATGCCCGCATGACCGGGGCCGATATCGCCAGAAAAGTAAACCTCTCCCTGCCCGCCGTTACGGACAGATTACGCAAACTCACCCGGTCCGGCGTTGTCGACAAATACACGGTAAAACTCAACAGGGAAAAGCTCTCCCTGCACTTAACGGCTTTTGTACAAGTATGGGTCGATCATGCAAAAAATGTCAGCGTAAAAGATCACATCATTGCTATAAGCGAAGTGCTGGAATGTCATCATGTGGCCGGCGATTACGACCTCTTGCTAAAGGTACTCGTAAAAGACACGGCAGCGCTGGAAGAATTACTGGTACAAAAAATAAAAGCTATAAAGGCCGTCACCCGGACAAGCACGACCATCATACTCAGCAGCTACAAGGAAGAAATAAACCCCAAAACATTTTGACATGACACAGGAACAGACAGCCTGGCTGGTGTCACGGTTCGAAGATCACACTTTGCCAAAAGAACAGTGGACGCACACTGCCCATTGTATGGTCGCGCTTTGGTATTGTATAAAATACCCTTTACCCCTGGCAGTGCAAAAGATCAGGAAGGGTATTCAATCCTACAATATAAGCATCGGCGGCGCCAACACAGACACTTCCGGATATCACGAGACAATCACGCTGTTCTACACAACTAAGATCGCAGACTACCTGATCACAAAAGGCATATTGGAACTGACGGACGAACAGATCGCCCTTTTTTTACAGCAGCCCTTTCTTGCAAGAGATTATATATTTCATTTCTATGATACAGGCCGCTTGCTGAGCAAAGAGGCAAGACGCTATTGGGTATCTCCGGATGTCCCTGATCTTCTCCACCAGCCTATCAGCCCAAAATCCGTCAGCAGTCTGCATGGCCGTCCTCCCGCATCATAACCTACATAGGTTGCATAGCTCCCGTCGCCAAAGCCTGTAGAGAAGGAAGCAAGGTTATGATCCCCGAATTGAAAGACCGTGTATTCCCAAGTGGTATGCTCATGCATCCCTCTTACAAACACCTTCTCCCATAAGTCCTCATCTTTTGCACGCAGCGCTGAAAATGCCTGATTTGCTTTGGCATCGATGAATAGGCCAATACCCCCGTCCACTCCATAACCGTACATATGCTCACCTCCGATGGGCAATTGTTTTTTTCCGCTGTCCAGGGCGAACTCCCATTTTACCACCGGCGCCTGGGAAAAATAAATACGGCTAAAGGCGGTCCGCTCATCTCCTCTAATTCTTGCGATGGCCAGTTGAACGGGAAATTTACCCATCGGAAAGATTTGTACAAAAGGGCGCATATCCCCCATGACGATGGGATCACAGGCAATTATCTTTCCGCTCTCTATTTGTATCATGCCGATGTCGACCGAATAAAATTCCAGCTCCATGCTGTCTTCGATGTTCTTCGTCCCTTTAAAAAAGGCCCTTTCAAAGATCGAAGGGAACGTCTTGACCTTATAAGCAGGAATATTGGAGAAATGTAGGGTATCCGGGGTCCTGGGTTCGTCGTACATCATCCTCTTCTTCCTCAGAATTGAATCGGGAGGTGGCGGAGAATTTTTGATCACTTTTAGGAATTCCTTTTCCAGGCTATCTATCTGCTCTTTCGTTTGTGCCATAGAGATCTCCGAGATCAATACGCAAGCAAACAGGACGAGAAAAGGTCTGAGCATAAAATTGGGGGGCGTAAAATTTCCCAAATATACTAAACCCGCACATTCCCGTATCAAAAACGAACAGTAACGAACACCTCCTTATTCATAAAAAGCTGGCTGATAATCAATACTCTTCCGGCACATTATTAGCTACGCTATACGGCATCAATCAGCAGCCCATGCTCTACAACTACATCCGGATCGCCTGGCGCAACTTGTCAAAACAACGGTTCTACACCGCCCTGAACATACTCGGACTCTCCCTGGGTATCGCGGGAGGATTGCTGCTGTTCCAGTTCATACGTTTCCACCTCAGTTTTGACCGCTATCACAAAAAAGATGGACAATTGTACCGGGCCGTTACGGAATTACACCTGGACGACGGATCGGTGATCCATGAGCAAGGTACCCCCCTCGCGCTGACAGAGGCGCTGCAAAACGAGATGCCACAGGTGAAGGACCAGACCGTACTTTTAAAAGTACGTAGCCTCACGGTCGGAGTTCCGGACAACCTCACGGTCGGAGCGCCCGGCGGCAGCGCCGGCCACCCCAGGTTCTTTTCAGAGACGGGCAACGTCGCTTTCGCAGACCCCCGCTGGTTCAGCTTATTTGACTACACCTGGATAAAGAGCGCCCCGGCCGCCTCTCTGATCGCACCCGGCACAGCCGTCATCACCCGGCGGCTGGCGGACAAATATTTTGGGAAAGACGATCCCATCGGAAAGACCATCCGTCTGAATGATAAGTACCCCGTGACCATCACGGGTCTGTTGGAAGATTACCCGGACAACACCGATCTGAAAATAGACATGTTCCTATCCCGCGCTTCCTTCAACTCTTTTTATCCGGGGGTAGAGAACGGGATGTATACCTCCTGGGGATGGATCAACGCCACCACCCAATCCTTTGTATGGCTGCCGGACGCCGCCGCAAAAGATAAGGCGGAGGCCACAATGAGCCGTCTGAAAGATCAACATTTTGACAAGAGCGTCCGGTCAGCGTATCAGTTTCATCTGCAGGCCCTGAAAGATCTGCATTTCGACGCTCGTTTCGGCGGTACGATGCAAAAGTCCCTGCTTGTCACACTCGCCATCGTAGGACTGTTCCTCGTGCTGATAGCCTGTTTTAACTTTATCAATCTGGCGACGGCGCAAAGCGCCAGACGGGCCCGGGAGGTCGGCACACGAAAGGTCCTGGGCGGTACCGCCGCCGGCATATTCTGGCAGTTTATGACCGAGACAGCCTGTATGGTGACGCTGGCCGCCGCATTGTCAGTGCTCTGGATCAAGCTGATCCTTCCCGTGTCCTATCGCTGGCTACAAGTCCGGCTGCCCTTCGATATCCTTCAAGACAAAGGATTGACCCTATTCCTGCTGTTGCTGGTCACCGCCGTCACGGCGATGGCAGGATCTTACCCCGCACTCGTACTCAGCCGGTGGAAGCCCGTCACCGCGCTGAAGAATAAAGTATCCGACACAAGGTCCGTGCTCTTCAGAAAAGTGCTGATCGTCTTTCAGCATGTCGTCGTCCAGGTGCTGATCATTTCCACTATCATCATAACCCTGCAGACAAGATATATGAAGGACGCCGACACCGGGTTTAATAAAACCTCCGTCCTCATGGTGCCGGTGCCAAACACCGACAAACACAGCCAGATCATACTCGATCAACGCTTAAAGTCCCTCCCGGGTATCAGCTCCGTAAGCTTTTGCTATCAGGCCCCCTTAGCCGAAGGCAACCTGGGAGGCTCCGTCAAATACGATAGCAGAGCCTGGGAAGACTATATGGGGCGCACCGTAGTGGGAGATTCGAACTTTCTGCATACATTCCAGTTGCGGTTACTGGCGGGACGCAATCTGCAACAGAGCGATACTGTCCGGGAATTCCTGATCAATGAAACCCTCCTTCATAAATTTGGGTTCACCCACCCAGAGCAGGTCATCGGCCACCAGGCCACGGCAGGCGGACTCAGCGATCTGCCCGGCACCATCGTGGGCGTAGTAAAGGACTTCAATATCCAACCCCTATACGCCGGCATGGAACCGGCACTCATCACCACTGTGCAAAGCAGGTACCGCTATGCCGCCATCAAACTCCGGGAAGACCATCAAACACAAGTACGGGATGACATCCAAAAAGCCTGGCAAAGGGTTTACCCCTCCGACGTTTTTGAATATCATTACCTGGACGAACAGATCGATACATATTATCACAAAGAGGATCTCTTGAACAAACTGATCAATACCACGGCCGTGATCGCCATCATCATCAGCTGTCTGGGCTTATCGGGGCTCATCTCTTTCTTCGCCCTGCAGCGGACAAAAGAGATCGGGATCCGGAAAGTGCTTGGCGCTACAGTCCCCTCCATCGTCTATTTGCTGTCAAAGGACTTTTTGATCATGGTCGCCGGGGCGATGATTGTCGCCGTACCCGCCGCCTGGTGGTTTATGCACGCATGGCTGCAGAATTTCTCTTACCGCATCCATATCAATGCGTGGGTATTTGCACTTGCAGGTCTGCTATCCGCCGCGATTGCGCTTTGCACCGTGAGTTATCAAGCCATAAAGGCCGCCATGACAAATCCGGCCGAGAGCCTGAGGTCCGAGTAGGCAACCTGCTTGAAGAAAAAATACCAAATTTATTGTCATTCAGGTATTTAACGAATCTGACGAGCAAAAAGTCATTATCTGTTGATATATAACTTTAATTCTTAAAAGTACGCATAATGCGTACTTTTGATTATATTTGCAAAGCCTTATTACATGAAAGTCCATTTGGTCAAGAAACAAACGATTGAAGATTATACAAAGGACAATGCTCGAAGTAGGCCATCATTCAAGCTATGGTTATTAACGCTGAACGGCGCAGACTGGAATAACCCCGGAGATATTTTAGAGACATTCGGGGCAGCAGACTTGTTGGGTAACGGCAGTGACCGGGTTGTATTTGATATCGGAGGGAATAATTATCGGATGATCTGCCACTATGTATTTGGAGAAAAGCAAGTGCATTTATTCATATGCTGGGTTGGAACGCATGCGGAGTATTCCAATTTGTGTAAAGAAAACAAACAATATACAGTAAGTATCTATTAAAGTAAATTAACATGGAAGCATTACAATATAAGGTCATAAAAACTATTACCCAATATAAAGAGTATTGTAATCTGCTGGAAGAAATCACCATGATTAAAAAGAAAACCAAACAGCAACAAGATACGATTGAATTGTTGACCCTACTCATTGAGAAATGGGATGAAGAACATAACACATTTTCGGATGCCGATCCTGTAGAGCTTTTGGATTATCTTATGAAGGAAAACAAGCTCAAAGCTGTAGACCTTGCCAAAGAATTGGCCGTAAGCAAAAGTCTCGTATCGGATATCCTCCATTATAGACGTGGATTATCCAGAGAAATTATCCGTAAGTTGGCTAGTCGGTTTAAAGTATCCCAAGAGCTTTTTAACAAGCCTTATAAACTGATTTCGCCGGTGAACTCTCATTTAAAAGATGCCAGTGTGATGAATACGAAAAAAACGCTTTCGAAAGCTGTCTGATCTCACAACAAGGACATACCCCGCATCGGAGAGAAAAAAATCATAAATCACCAGAATTTCCACCAAGGTTTTTTTGGTTCCTGTACGACCACTGGTAGCGAGTCAGGACTAGAAACCAGAGCCGGCATATCCTCTGCTGTAGGGTTTGGGTCTAAATCTTGCTTCGCTACCCAGGTCAAAAAAGATGTATCAATTCCGCCGATCTCTATGATTCGGTCCTGGTGCGTCATAATGCCTAATCCATGCTCATCATCCCAGATGCAGCCGAAGCCGTAACCAACGTAAGCAACATCATCCCGACTGACTTCCAGGATGTGGACGCTGGAAAGGCCGATCAATGTCCTGAAGCCAGACAGGTCCAACACATCCGGCATAAACTGTTGCGCTTCTTCTGGCTCATAATCATATAAAACCTGGAGATTTTTGTATTGTCCTAAGAGAGACGTTAGAATTGCATCTTGCACCTGAGCCTGTCGGTCGATGAGATAATGATAGGCCGCTACTTGCGCAGGTGAGATGGTAGGATTATCAACGACGGCGTCACTGCCAAGATGCAATTGTACTGTTCCATCTGATGGTATGCTGCTGTCTACCGATGCATACACACCTTGACGGGATTGAAAACCGGCCCAAACTGGCAACTGAACTACTCCTTCTATCGATTGGATGGAATGAGCGCCACTTTCGTACGTTTTGAGTGTTAAGCCCGGAATTAAATCACTAAAGCTGGACATATCTTTAGTTCTAAATAATTATTTGTCTTTAGGAATTGGAGACAACCAATAATATTATAGAGGAAAATAGCCAATAGATTTGATTTCATCCAAATTTTCCAAAAATCTTTGATGAAAATGTTCGAAAGTTGTCCCCTCCGCAGCTCCTACAGTTAGAGTCTCCTCCCTCCTCAATGCGCCTCTATCTCTACCCTGGGCCTCGCTTCCACTTTAATGCCCGCAGCGCCTCCGACAGATGCCCCGGCACCACCGGCAGGCGTCCCCGCACCCGCCGCCTTCTTCCTCCGTATCGTTATGACCACCAGCGGGATACAACACGCATTGAGAAGGGCCAGCAAAAAGAATGCATCCATATAGCTCAACAAAAAGGTCTGCCTGACCACGGTGGCTTCCAGCGCCCCCAACGCCCTCCGCGAAGCATCGAGGACCGTCGCGCCCTGGGTCATGATCCGGCTGGCCGCCTGCCGTAGCCACTCCTGGGTAGTCCGGTCCCCAACAGTGACATGCGATATGAGCGCCGTCCGGTTATACGCCGCACGATGAGCGATATACGTATTGATCAGCGCAATACCAAAAGAGCCGCCCATCTGACGCATCATATTATTCAACGCCGCACCCTGGGGTATGTCCCGGGGCGCGAGCTCCGACACCGCCAGGGCCGTCAGGGGGACGATGAGCAGGGCCGCCCCCAGCGCCCGAAAGAGCAGGGGAAGGGAAAAGTCGCCGGTGCCGGATTCCAGGTTAGACCGGGACATCCATAAATTAAAGATAGCCGTGAATCCAAATCCAAGTATGACCAGGTACTGTGGCCGGACCCCTTTTTGCATCATCTTGCCAAGAAAAGGAGAGATCATGGCGCCCATCAACACGCCCGGCATGATCATCAACCCCGTCTGAAAGGCGGAATAGCCCAGGATACGCTGGGAAAATAAAGGGAAAACATAAATAGCGCTAAAAAGCCCAAAACCCAGGACAAAGGTCATAATGGCGGAGATGGAGAGGGTAACGCTCCTGAGCACCCGCAGATTGACGACGGGATACTGCACCCGCAGCTCCCACCAGACAAAGACAGTCAGACACAATACGGAAAGGGCCGAGAGAAAAATGATATAGTTCGCGGAAAACCAGTCGTCTGTCTCCCCTCTTTCCAGCACCACCTGCAGGGCCCCCACCCCGATGGCCAGCAGCCCAATACCTGGCCAGTCGATAGGCTTGCCGTCCCGGCTGCGCTGGGTAGGCCGGAGATAATAGATACACAACAGCGTGGCGACAAAGCCAATGGGTATGTTGACAAAAAAGATCCAGGGCCAGGTAGCATTGTCGACGATATAGCCGCCCATCACAGGCCCGATGGAAGGACCGATGATGACCCCCAGCGCAAATATCCCGCTGGCCAGCGGTCTGTCCTTGGGCGGAAAGGTTTCAAAAAGAATGGCTTGAGAAGTAGATAAAAGGGCGCCGCCCCCAAGCCCCTGGAGGAAGCGGAAGGCGACAAGCTCCCACAAATTGCTGGAAAACCCGCAAAGCGCCGAGGTCACCGTAAAAAGGATGATCGACCCCACATAATATTGTTTACGGCCGATCTTCTCCGCCAGAAAGCTCGTCATGGGGATGATGATGACGTTGGCAATAGCATACGAGGTAATGACCCATGCGGTATCTTCCAGGGAAGCCGCCAGATTTCCACTCATCGTATTGATCGAGACATTGACGATGGTGGTGTCGATAAGTTCGATGATAGCCGAGATGATCACCGTTATGGTGATGATCCATTTCCTAAAGCCTGTCTCCATAGACAGCAAAGGTCCCAGGCCGGCTCCGGGATAAATTGCTCAGGACGATAAAAAAAGTGTCGGATCGGGTAATTCCGGCCGGTCAAGCTGAAATTTTTTTGGCTTTACATGAAAGGTCCGTTCAAAAAGACGGGAAAAATGCCCCGTATTGGTAAACCCCAGCTCATAGGCCACTTCCTTTACCGTGCGGTTGTTCTCCGCGAGTAACCGACGGGCCCTGTCCAGACGCATCCGTTGAAAATATTGATAGATACTGACGCCAAACATCTCCCGGAAGGATTGTTTTAACAAAGATTCGCTGAGCAGGACATGACGGGCAAGACTGGCGATGGTAGGCGGCGAAGAAAGATCGCTCACCAGCATCGCACGCGCATTAAAGATCCGGGCGATATGCAGGGGGTCGCTGTTCTTGTTGGGGAGAAAGGCCCGTTTGTTCAGCCGCTCCATCAGCAGATAGATCAGTTGGAGCACCCGTGTGTGATAGAACAGTTGCTGTAACGACCTGGCAGCCGGCGGTACCTGTAATTCCCCCAGGACATCACGCATGTCGGTCGTCAGCTGCTCATTGATAAAAAAAGAGTTGGAAGGCTGTAGCAATTTGCCAAGATAATCCTTGTCCTGGCAACCCATCATCTCCTGCAGCCGGCGCCGGGAAATTCGCAGACAGACCACACTCCGCCGGGTACCCGCGGGGAACCGCAGCGTCGCATCAATGGATTGCGTATAAATATTCACCCCTTCCTGGTCATAGACCACTTCCTCTCCACGGAGCCAGGCCTTCTCCGGCAGTTGCAGCTGATAAAAGACAATATAGGCGAGGTCCGTTGGTTCGAAGGAATGCTCCTTGATCACCTCCAGCGGTACGTCCAACTGGTAGAACTGGAAATTGACATGAAAGTCGTCGGCAAAATGTAAGGCAGTCAGATCGCCCTCCCCCACGGAAGGGGGGATCTTCACACTGCGAAAACCATCGCGGAAAGAGAGGGTTTCCTCAAAGACCGCGAGCGAAGGATCCGGCCGGTCTGACTTGACCTTATAGCTTATGATCATGCTGATCCAACTAACAAAAGATCCGGCGGAAGGTTCATTTTCCCCAGTTCACCTCGGTCAGAGGCCGGGGCATCGCGTCAAAAATAGTTTGACCCGGCTGGTCTATCGGAAGGGTACTCAGCCTGTTGTATCGTCTCATGTCGATCCAGCGGTGCCCCTCGAAAAATAATGAATAACGACGCTGCTTTAAAAGCTCGTCGATCAACGCATCCCCGGTCATGGGTCCTCCGTAAACAGGCAGCCGGCCGGCCTTGGTACGAATGATATTAAGGGCGCCTATCGCATCGGTAAGCCGCCCCAGTTGGATCAACGATTCGGCATACATGAGGATCAGCTCTTCATTCCTGATAATGGACACAGGGCTTAGGTTTGTCGGGTAAAGATCCACGTCGTAAGCGCCCGATATGCCCCCCAAACTGAGCGCACTGGCCCTTTTTGCGATTTTTGACAGCCGGGCGTCGCCCGGTTCGGCGTCCGCGGCAAAAGAATTATTGGCCACCACCGATACCGCGTTGCCAAGCGGCTGATACAATGGGTTCAGAATATCCGGACTGATCCCCCAGGTAAACACAGGGCCCGTCGACAGACTGCCGTTGAGGTCAAAAAATGAAGCATCAAGATCGTTCAACACCCCCCGCCAGTCCTGCCGGTATAGATCGACACGCGCCGCGATCGCACGATTAAATTTCAAAAAGCCGGCGGGCGTATCAAACCCCGCAAAACCCGATGGGAAATGGAACAGAAAATGATCACCCGCTCTTTTCAGTTGGCCGGCCGCACTGTCCAGCAAGGTATGGATAGCGGCAAGCCCCTGATCATAAGATACAAAGGGGCCGGGTTTCAGATAGTCGTCCACATCGATACGGATCCCGTTCTTACCCTGCATATTGAGAATATGCAGCATTTCAAAGGCCATGACGGTACCGGTAAATCCCACAATGCCCGTCTGTTGCTCCTGTGTGATACTCGTGGTATGCAGCGCGGCATTCTTCAGGATGGCCGCGGTCTGCCGGGCGCTGCTAAAAGAAAAATAGTACCCATTATAAAATGCCCCGGGGTCAAGCACCCCGTTCTGCCCGGCAAGCTCGTTGACCCAGCGCGTCTCTGATTCATTGATCACATACACTTCGCGCCCCAGGGTCCCCGCGACTTTACAGTAGGATTCATAACTGCTGGTGCCATTGCCCGGATTGGTGTTGTAGCCGGTCCGCATGGAAGAAAGGACGCCCGTTGCCAGTTGAATAAGGTCATCGGGAGTGGCATTTTTGGATATGGTCGACAGATCAGCCCCATTAGGGTTGGTGATCTCCGGCGTATTGATGGTTTTATTACAGGAACCCATCGATACCAGACAGACAACGACAAGGACCCGGATATTTTTTTGTATGTAAGGTGTCATGATAAAAATTTTGAAGATGAAGAAATTCCAGTCGGTTAAAAGTCAAACCCAAGATGAAAAAGGATACGTCTGGTATAGGGTGCGCTCACAATGTCAAAATTGCTGCCCACCGAAGTCTGACCAAACGCACTCACCTCCGGATCAAACCCGGTATATTTTGTAATGGTCAGTAGGTTGTATCCGCTTATACCTACATGCATGCCCTTTATTTTTGATCCAAAAATCCGGGAGAGCTGTTGGGGCGTAAGACTATACTTCAGGGCAGCTTCGCGAAGTTTCAGATAGGTGGCATCTTCGATAAAGTACGCAGCCGTGAGCCCCTGTTGCCGGGCAAGCCCGGTGGGCAGCGCCGGGCCCGGGATCCTACCCCCCGATGCATCCAGGTTCGTAGGCACCATCCAGTCCGGGCTTTGTCCACCCTGATCGAGTTGGAATCGGGTAAAATTGCTGACATAGTTTTTGTAATTGAAGTGCAGCAAAAAGGATAATTCCCAGTTTGAAAAGATCTCTATTCTATTATAGCTGCTCAGTTGAAATTTCGGCTGCGCGTCCCCGTATAAGGTCAGCGATCCGTCGGGTTTTACGGGCGTACCCACAAAGGCGGTGGGCGACTGCCCTACCCTGAGTTCGTTGAAACCATACAGGGCGCCAAGATTGGGGCCGGCCGGGGAAGGGGGAATGGTCAGACGGGTGATCTTGCTGCGATTGTACCAAAAGTTAAGGATCGAATTCCATTTGACATGTTTTCCGGAAACCGGCGTAAACCCAAGAGAGGCTTCAAGCCCTTTGTTCTGAAGATCGCCTATCGGGTAGCCCGTAATACTTTGATAACCCACGGAAGGAGCCAATATAAAAGGTTGAAGAAGATTCCTCACCTTCTTATTGTACAATGTGAGCTCCAGCGTCACCAGGTTATGAAAGAACGCAAGATCAGCGCCATACTCCAGCTCACTGGCGATCTCATATTTGATCTTATCATTGCCAAGCGTCACCGGGGCGGTAAGACCAAGCGTATTCTGATAAACTACCACGTTCAGCTGACTAAAGTTGCTGCCAAATGCGGCAGGACCACCGGTTTGCCCATATGCCGCCCTTAACTTGAGCTGATCGATCCCATCAAAATGCCAGAAGCCGAATTTGGTAAGGTTGGCGGCAAGCGCAGCCTTGGGAAAGGGATAGAAGGTATTGTAGTTGGCATTTGTCGTATTCTTATCCACGCGGATGGCGGCAGTACCGATCACCCGGTCACGCCAGTTCACTTCATGCTGTAAAAATGCGCCGGCGTTCTGGATGCGTTGGAAATAGCTGTAGGTGGTGCGGACCACCGCATTGTTGGGATTTTTTTGCCCTTCCACCAACCCCTCCCCCTGTACAGCATTGACCGCAAGGTTCTGATTATAACGTACCAGTCCGGCGGAGGTTTTATTGGTAAAATGACTGGATGAAAATGTATTCACCAGCGCAAGCTGGAAGTTCGTATTGATATTGCGATCATTTGTAATGCGGGATGCGCCGGGGAATCCGCTGATCGCATTGATCTGTGATTGAGCGTCCGATGGCGCATACAGCTCCGCCTCGGTCAGCAGATAATCCAACCCCGCCTGAAAGCTGGCTTTTAATTGATGACGCTCCCGTTTTATAAAGGTATAGTTGGTCAAAAAAGATTCGATAAGACGATTGGTTGTCTCACGGTTCACAAAGGCGTCGATCACATGAAAAGGGTTTTCAGCATAGTAAGGATTGATGGGATAACTGCCATCCGGCAGACGATGGATCTGGGCATAGGCGGGCAGCGAGGTAAGATTGGTGCCGATATTGACGCCGTTGTTGTCGTTATTCTCCCAGCCGCGATCAGTGACATTGTTGATAAAATTCGAGTTGAAACGGATGTCCCATCTTTCGTTGATAAAATGGCTGATATTGGCGCGCAGCGATGTACGCTGGAACCCGGTATTACGGGTCAGACCATCCTCTTTATTAAAACCTCCGGAGAGAAAAAAACGGGTATGCTCATTACCCCCGGAAATAGACAGCTGGCTATAGGTCCCCAGTGCGGTCCTGCCGTAGATCTCTTTGGGGTAGTCGTAGATGCGGCCGGCGGCTCCCGCCTTCTCGTAGGCCGCGATCTCTTCATCCTGCCGGGCCGGGTCACTGTAAAAGGCCCGGATCTTTGCTTCATCCCATTTGCCGTAGGGAAGGAACTTAGCAGCCGTGATCGCGGCCACATCCTGCGTAAAGCTCACCTTTGTCGGTCCGTTGCCGCCCTTTTTGGTATTGATGATCACCACGCCGGCATTGGCCAGCGTCCCATAGATAGCCGCGGCGCTGGAGCCTTTTAATATCTCCACCGATTCCACATCCGCGGCATTGATGTCTGCCATCCGGTTGGCAAGATTGTCCTGCCCTTTGGAAATACTGTTGGCGCCGTTGAAAGCATTGGTCCCCCTGCCTGCGTCAAAGCTGGCGTCGTTGATAATGACCCCGTCGAGGATGAACAGGGGTTGCGAGCTGCCGGTGATGGAAGAAATACCCCGGAGCTGCATCGAAATACCTCCACCGGGCGCACCGCTCATCTGCGTGATCATGGCCCCGACGATCTTTCCGCTAAAGGCGCCGTCCAGGGTGGAAGGCGTGATAGTGCCCACCAGTCGATGGGAAGTGAGTGATACCACGGCATTGGCGGCATTGCTTTTTTTGATGCTGGAAGCAAGACCCGTCGTTACCACTACTTCGGAAAGCTGGTCTGTTAAGGTTTCCAACACCACATTGATCTCCGGCGAGCTGCCCGGTCTGATCGATCTTTCACGATATCCCACCAGACTAAAAAGCAGGACATCCGATCTTAAAGAGAGACGGATCCTGTAATAGCCGGCCGAGTCCGTGGTGGTACCCCCGGTTTCACCGGGAATGGTTACAGACACACCCGCCAGGGCTTCACCGCCGGACGAGGTCACTCGTCCCGAATACATCCGTTGCGCAAATGAGTGACCTGCTGCGGTCAGCAATACGAAAAGGAAGATCACTTTTTTGGAAAATAGATTTTGCAGCATAGACTTTGATTTAAGATGCTTTTTTGGGAATGCGCCGCAAAAGTAGAAGGCCCGGTTGGGAAACACCGTTAGAGTTGGTACAGAAATAAATTAGCTTTTTATTAGAACAAGCATCGTGATACGGCCTCTAATAAATTTCTAATAATTTTCTGTCTGTCTTCTAATCGGCTTACAGCAGACGGTGGCCTAGCTTTGCAGATATGCATCAAACACCAGTCGGTCTTGTATTCGACATGTCGTTATCGGTTGCTTCCATCCTGATAGTCGTGGCCCTGTTTAAATGGCGGCGGCGCAAACGGCCTCGTTAGCAAACCTCCATTATTCACGCTCTCAAACACCCGTCATGGAAGTAACAAAACAAAAAGCCAGAAAGAGCTTCGGGACATTCGATCAATCCCATATGCACGATCACGAGGAAGGGACGGGAAGGATCAAGTTGCGCAACGCCGCAAGGTCCGACGAAAGTTTTTGTCTTTCGATGCTCGACGGCAATCCGGCAGGGCTGACCCAGACACAGGCCAGACAAAGACTTTCGACATTTGGGCTCAATGAAGTGCACCATGAAAAGGCGCCTGCCTGGTACAGCCAGCTTTTCCACGCATTCCTAAACCCTTTCATCGGCATCCTGCTGATCATCGCCCTCGTATCGTTCATCCTCGACATATGGCTGGCCCCGGCCGGCGAGGCCGATTATAAGACGGTGATCATGGTGGGTGTGATGGTGATGGTAAGCTCGCTGTTGCGTTTTATCCAGGAGTACCGGAGCAATCGGGCTGCTGAGCAACTAAAGGGCATGGTCAGGACCACCGCGACCGTCCAACGCAAAAAAGAAGAAAAAAAGGAGATCGATATCAAACTCCTCGTTCCCGGAGATCTCGTATTCTTAAGTGCGGGCGATATGGTGCCCGCTGACTGCCGGATCCTGCAATCCAAGGATCTGTTTGTCAGCCAATCGATGCTCACCGGAGAATCCCTGCCGGTGGAAAAAAGACACCTGCCCATCCCCGCGGCGGAGACAAAGGACCTTTTCGAGCTGGACAACCTTGTCTTTATGGCCACCAATGTGGTCAGCGGCAGCGCCCGGGCGCTTGTATTAAACACGGGCAATCAAACCTATTTTGGCTCATTAAGCAGGACCCTCACGGGCAAAAGGGCGGAAACGAGCTTTGACAAAGGCGTCAACAAGGTCACGTACCTGCTGATCTGGTTCATGCTGATCATGGTGCCCCTGATATTCGTGATCAACGGGCTCGTAAAACATTCCTGGTGGGATGCACTGCTCTTTGCCATCGCGGTGGCGGTAGGTCTTACGCCGGAGATGCTCCCCATGATAGTGACGGCCAACCTGGCAAAGGGAGCCATCAATATGAGCAAACGAAAGGTCATCATAAAAAGGCTCAACGCAATACAGAACATCGGCGCAATGGATGTGCTTTGCACCGACAAGACAGGGACGTTGACGATTGACAGGATCGTGCTGGAAAGACACCTGGACGTGTTTGGAAAAGATGATGACGAAGTGCTTAAATGGGCCTACCTCAACAGCTATCATCAGACGGGTCTGAAAAGCCTGATGGACAGGGCCGTCCTGGAACATATAGAGCTGCACGATCATTTAAAGGTGGAAGAATATTTTATAAAGGTCGATGAGATCCCCTTTGATTTCCAGCGCCGCCGGATGTCCGTCATCCTTCGGCAGCACAACGACGCGCACCTGCTGATCTGTAAAGGGGCGGTGGAGGAAATGCTACAGGTATGCAAGTATGCTTTTCACCCGACGGGAGACGGCAGCCGCCAGGTGGCGGGGGATTCGCTGATCGAGCTCAATGAGGAGGTCCGTGCAGGCATCCTCTCCACCTCCCGTAAATTGAACGAGGAAGGTCTGAGGGTCCTCCTGGTAGCCATCAGGGAGTTTAGCCACCGGGCGCTCACCTATTCAGTGGCGGACGAATCCGATATGATCCTCACAGGATTCATAGGTTTCCTTGATCCTGCCAAGCCCTCCGCCAAAGCTTCGATCGAGGCCCTGGGAAAACTGGGCGTTCATGTAAAGGTTTTGACGGGCGACAATGAAATAGTCACCCGTAAGATCTGTAAGGATGTGGGTATACCCCATGAGCATGTCTTGCTGGGACGCGACATTGATAAAATGTCCGATGAGGACCTGCGGGAAAAAGCCGAACAGGCCACCCTGCTTGCCAAACTGAGCCCGGTGCAAAAGGCAAGAGTCGTACGGATGCTGCAGCACAACGGACATACGGTGGGTTTCTTAGGCGACGGGATCAATGACTCGGCGGCGCTCAGAGATGCGGACGTGGGCATATCAGTGGATACCGCGGTCGATATCGCCAAGGAAAGCGCCGATATCATTTTATTGGAAAAAGACCTGCTTGTGCTCCGCAAAGGGGTCATCTATGGTCGAAGGACCTTTGGCAATATCATCAAATACATCAAGATGACCGCCAGCAGCAATTTTGGCAACATGTTCTCCATGTTGGGAGCAAGCGCCTTCCTGCCTTTTTTACCCATGCTGCCGGTGCAAATACTGATACAAAATCTGTTGTATGATATCTCCCAGATCTCCATACCCTGGGATACGATGGATGCGGAATTCTTACACCATCCAAAAAAATGGGACGCAGGAGGGATCTCCCGCTTTATGCTTTTTATCGGGCCGATCAGCTCCATCTTTGACTACGTCACCTTTCTGGTGATGTACTTTGTATTTAAGGCCAACACACCGGGGAACCAAACGCTTTTCCAGAGCGGATGGTTCATCGAAGGACTGCTGTCGCAAACACTTATCGTGCACATGATCCGCACAAGGAAGATCCCATTCATCCAGAGCTGGGCGGCAGCTCCGGTGGTGGCCCTCACCTCCCTGATCATGCTCATTGGGATCCTGATCCCATTCTCGCCGCTGGCAGCGGGTCTGAAGATGCAGCCGTTGCCGTTGTCCTACTTCCCATGGCTGATCGGGATCCTGACGACTTATTGCCTGCTCACCCAGCTGGTGAAGAACTGGTATATAAAAAAATTTCGTGAATGGTTATAACCCCCCGGTAGTAAATGAGAAAAATATTACCGAATTTCACTGACAAATACCCGGATATGAAAGTGCTTGTGGTCGAAGATGAAAAAAGAGTGGCGGAGATGATCCGAAAAGGGTTGAGCGAGGAAGGCTACCATGTGGTGCTGGCTTATGACGGAGAGACGGGCAAAAAACTTGCGTTGACCGCCAACCCGGACGTAGCCATCATCGACATCGTACTGCCAAAGATCAATGGGCTGGACCTTTGTAAAGAGCTCCGGCTCACCCATCCTGGTCTGCCCATACTGATGCTTACCGCCATGGGCACTACGGATGACAAGTTGGAAGGGTTTGAGGCCGGCGCCGATGATTACCTGGTCAAACCATTTGATTTTCGGGAATTGGTAGCCCGTATAAGGGTGGTAGCCCGCCGGGGCGGCGCCGCCGGCCCCCACAGCAGCGGCTTCGTCCTGAAGATCGCAGACCTGGAGATGAATCTGCATACCAGGATTGTAAAACGCGCCGGTACGACGATCACCCTGACAAAAAAAGAATTTTCCCTGCTTGAATTCATGCTGCAAAACCCGGAGCGGGTGTTGTCCCGGGCGGAAATTGCCGAACGGGTATGGCACACGCACGACTGGGGCACCAATTTCATCGATGTATATGTAAACTACCTGCGCAATAAGATCGATAAAAATTTCACACCCAAGCTGATCCATACCCGGTCCGGCGTGGGTTTTATACTGACTACCGGTGAAAATTAAGATCAGGTTAATACTGCTGTTCCTCGCGCTTTTCAGCACGCTGCTGTTGGCATTCGCAGCGTCCTTTTACCTGTACTCCGCCTCATCAAGAAAACAGGAATACTACAACCATCTGAAACGGGAAGCCATCACCAAGGCCGACATGCTACTGGATGCAAAGGTTCCGCCAAGCGTATTACAGCTGATCTACAAAAATTCCGGCAACTCGCTTTTTGAGGAAGAGGTCGCCATATACGATACGGCATTCAACCTTTTATACCACGACGCGGTGGAGATCGACAAGGTAAAAGAGACACGGGAGATGATCGACAGGATCGTCCGCGAAAAACAGATCACCTTTGAGCAGGGTCATCTGCAGGTGGTGGGTCTGTTACATAAGGACCATGACAAAAGCTATGTCATCACCGCGGGGGCATACGACGAGTTCGGGCTCAGACGTCTCGCCGCCCTTAAATACTATCTGCTTATTGCATCGATGGTGATCATAGGATGCACCTTCTTTGCCGGGTACTTCTTTGTAAGCAGGGCGCTAAGACCCGTGGCCGCCATCGTCCAGAATGTAGAGACGATCACGGCTACCAACCTGGATATGCGTTTACAGGTGAAGAATGCACGGGATGAGATTGGTGAGCTGGCCATCACTTTTAATAAAATGCTCGACAGACTGGAAGATTCTTTCGAGTCGCAAAAAAGCTTTGTCAGCAATATCTCCCATGAACTTAGAACACCCCTTGCCACGCTCACCGGCGAGCTGCAGCTGGCCCTGATCAAACAGCGCAGCAACGAAGAGTATCGGGAAGTGATCCAATATGCGCTTACTGATGCAATGCATCTGGCCCGCGTCGCCGGAGGCATCCTCGATCTGGCAAAGGCCAGCTATGAGCAGACGGAAATCAGCCGTAGACCGGTGAGGATCGACGAGGTGCTGCTGGAGGCCCAATTGGCCGTGTCAAAGGCAAATGAACAATGGCAGGTGGACATCGCGTTTACAGACCAGGACCCTGACGATGAAAAGTCCCTGTATGTATATGGCAACGAATACCTTTTAAAAGTGGCGTTTATCAATCTGATGGAAAATGCATGTAAATTTTCAAACCCTGGCAAATGCCGGGTGACCATTCGGCAGGAGCCGGCCCTGCTAACGCTTGCATTCAAAGACACCGGCATCGGGATCTCACAAGAAGACCTGCCGTACATTTTCAAGCCGTTCTACCGGGGATCAAATAAAGAGTATACCCGGGGCGCGGGCATCGGTCTTTCTCTCGTAGAAAAGATCATCCATCTCCACCAGGGCAATATCACCGTTGAATCCGAAACGCACGTAGGCAGTACCTTCCGGATCGTGCTGCCCCATCTCTAAATAGTCTAATGATTTTCTAATAAATTCCTGTCCGCTCTCTAATAGCCCTTGTTCTCTCCCATTTGTAATTTTACAGCCGGAGGATTTGTATCATGCTCACAACATTTGATTTTACCACCAGGCTGGGCGTCGCTTTTGCTTTAGGCGCCGTTATTGGGACAGAGCGGCAGTATCGCCAGCGGATGGCTGGGCTGCGCACCAATATGCTGGTTGCGCTGGGGGCGGGTATGTTCGTCGCCCTGAGCATGCGTCTGTCGAATGAGGCGGCCGGCCGGGTGACCTCATACGTAGTCAGCGGCATCGGCTTTCTGGGCGCCGGCGTGATCATGAAAGACGGGGTGAACGTACGGGGCCTCAACACAGCCGCCACCTTATGGTGTTCTGCAGCCGTGGGTGCGGCCTGTGGAATGGGTTTTATTACAGAAGCCTGTATCAGCGCATTATTTATCCTAGCCACACATTTGCTGATGCGCCCGCTCGGCGTCAGACTCAGCCGTATCCCCATAGGACAGCAATCAAACACGCAGGTGGGCTATCTCCTGGTAATACATTGCAAACAGGAGGTAGAGAATCACCTCCGGGTGCTCCTACTACAGTTTGCCAATACAGATGATAAACTATTGTTGCGATCGCTCAGAAGCACAGATAATGGAGATCCGGCCGTCGCCGTCATTACAGCTGAAATTCTTACTGCCGCCAATGAGGACAACACCATGGAAAAGATCGCTTCCAGGTTGACCATCGAGCACATGGTTTCCGAGGTCAGCTGGAACAGGATGGGCGCGGAGAACGATCTGTAAAACATCGTCACTCCGTCAGCCCTGCGCCTGAGAGCAGGCTGATGCTGGGCGTATAAAGATATTCTCCACCCCGCATCGTCACAAAACCACTAAAAGAAAAGGGGGCAGATTGAGCAGACTGCCCCCATTGTTGGGGTAGGGTTTTGGGTGGGTTAGTACCTTGACCGATGATGCTGTCCTGGGCGCCGATGGCATGCCCTTTTATCTGGCCCTGGTTAGCCCATAGGTGCTGTAATATCTCAAACTGGGTTTCGA
Organism: Chitinophagaceae bacterium; assembly: GCA_017307755.1. Lineage (GTDB taxonomy): Bacteria > Bacteroidota > Bacteroidia > Chitinophagales > Chitinophagaceae > Puia. Next base: position 348,229 of record JAFKGQ010000008.1, read on the forward strand.
TGCTGTTTTGATAGCACATGAACAGGAGGCCGACACCCCTCGTCGGCTGGTTCTTATCCAGCATATCATCCGTAATCGAATTGATCCGGTCCTCAGGGATCCTCCCGACCTCGTCATATGGTATGCCCCTGCGCGTGATCCGCTGCGCACTGACGTCGCCCGCAATCGTATCCCCTTTCCTGGGGTTCATCAATCTTACGTGCGAATGGAACGGGCATTTCAAAGCGCTTAGATCATTAGCATAGTTAAAATCGTTAGTGGGGGCCGGTGGATTGTCCACGATGGCCACGCTGCTCTTTATCACAGGCGTACCGTTCTCAAATCTGCCCACGAGCATGGCGCCTGCCAGCTCTTTATTGTCATCCCCATCCACGTCTTTTACCATCGGCAGCCCCCCCGGGACGCCATCATTGTCCCCTTCCGCATCCTTAAATCCTTTGACGTTCTGCTCCAGCTTTCGAAAGACAAGAAAACTTCCAAAGTGATCCTTTTTATCATGGTGATCCTCCTTGACAAGCAGAAGGTCTGTGTCCGTCGCATCGTCCCATTCCACCGTGGAAGGCTGTCTTCGGATATCGTCGGCAAGAAAAAGGGGTTGGCTGATCCCGTCGGCATAACCAAAATGTTCTATGCCGGTACCGCTGGTCTTCTTTAGCACATTGCCTTTCTGATCCAGCAGCAATATGGCAAAAGGATGGGTTTGAGCGATAAGATCCTTTGCTTTTCTTGCCGCGACGGCGCTGTTGTCATCGGTCACCATGATCATCAGGTCGATGCCGTCAAAATGTTTTTCCATTCCGTGGGGGTTGTCGCCTAACAGACCCGCCCGGGACCTCATCCCATTCTGAAAAGCAGTGCTGACGGGTTTCTGTGCGCCCAGCCCCAGCTTGTCAAACCCCGTTGAGGACAGCGACAAAGTAATGATGCTGCCCGCATCCCCTGTCGACCCGCTTTTAAAGGCGGCAGTGCCATCCAATTGTTTTCTGGCGCTGGTGATTGTGCCAGCGGCAAAGGAGGCAACCCAGTACCTGGCCGCATCAGTTTCGCCGTGCTTGATCCGGAGAAAGATATGATGTGCAAAATTTCTTCCGTGGCCTTTGAGAATATTAGCCTGTATGTCTGTCAATACAGGGTCATTGGAGGGGATAGGGGGCATACAATAAGATTTATGCGATAAATGTATGGACCCCGGTGGGGCGGCGCAACGGGAAAAATCCCCTATCTGATATGATCAATCAAGGTTTCGGTCGACAAGCCCTTTGTGAAAGGCCTCCATCACCGCGCCCGGCCTGCTGCGTACATGGAGTTTTTCATACAGGCCGGAACAGATGACACGCGTCTCCTGATCCGGCACCCCCATCTTCGTATGGACCTCCTGCTCTGTAAGGTCCATGCAGTACAGCTGTAGCAGCCGTCGCTCCTGCCCGGTGAGTTCTATCTCTTCCTGCTCATGATATCCCGGCTGCTGCCGGTAATAAATATTTAATGGATCCGCATTATAAAAACCATATTGATCTACCTCATGGATAGTCCTCACCAGTTCATCAGGGCTTAAGAATTTCAACCACCACCCCAGACAACCGGCCCGCAACATTCCTATCAATGCCGTATCGTCATGCTCCATGGATAAGGCGATGGTCTTGATGGCCGGATAATCCCGGCTCAATCGTTCCACTGTCGCAGGGCCGTTAGACCTGGGCATATGGATGTCCACCAGACAGATGCCGGGCCTTTCCGGCGCCAGGGCCAGCTGATCCAATAGCTCCTGTCCGTCATGGGCCTTAATAACCACCTTCATATGGGATGAGCTGTCGAGCAGCAGACTTATAGACTGTAGAAAAGAAAAATGATCATCAGCGATACCAATCAGCGTTGTCATAACCCCGGTGTTTTAACAGGTAAATAGATCTGGACCCTGGTTCCCTCCCCCGCGGCGGATAGCCATTCAATAGACCCGCCCAGAAGGTTTGTACGGTGCCGCATATTCATCAAACCCAGTCCCTGCGGCTGACCATCACCAGAAGAAAACCCTTTCCCGTTGTCCTCCACACAGATACTGAGCATCGCCGTATCCGCTGCAATATGTACATCCACCGTGGTGGCGGCGGCATGCTTGATACAGTTCTGCAATGCTTCCTGGATGATCCTGAACAACATCACCTGTGCTTCCGCTGATACAGGCAGCTGGCTAAGGGCAGGCAGTATCCGCACAGTGATCGAGCGTGATACATTGATCCTGTCCGCCTCGGCCCGGAGGTTATCGATGAGATTGAACCGTTGCAGCCATTCCTTATTGAGACTCTTGGACATAGCCCGTAGGTCAAACATAGCCCTGGACAAAGTTTCCGAGGCCGTTAGCAGACTCTCCGGAGGGTCGGACAGCTTTCTCTGGGTGACCGCCAGCAATATATTGGCGCTGCTGAGCAGCTGACCGACATTATCGTGCAGCTCGTCCGCTATCTGGCGGAAAGTATTCTCCTGTGTCTCCAGTTGCGTCTTTAACAATTCCTGCTCCATCTCATTCTTCATTTGTTCCATCTGGTACTGGTGGGAAAATCTTTTCTTCTGGTAAAAGAGCAAAATAAATATCACTATCCCCGTGAGAACGAGGAAAATAATGCTGCCGGCAACCAGGACTATGACGACTTCCCTATATGGATCGTGCATATAAATGCATACAATAGTATTAGATAAAAAATAATATTCAATACCTGCAGACCCACCAGCAATTTATTGGCCAGCGGTTGAAAATTCGTGGCCAGAAAATTGAGCATACCCAGGTACGGGAGCATGCACGCATAATAGACGATAAGAGCGGTGGCTACCCAAAATTCAAAGCTGGTGGTCAGCCGGATAAGTTTTGCCGCCGTAAACATCTGATGGTAGTAGGCGGCGGAGAACAGGACCATCGCTATACAGCCGGTGACAAAAAAATAGCTGTTCCATGTTTTTGGCCCAAAGACCATCAGTACAAGGACCGTCCAAATCAGGGGCAGCAGCCATAAGAAAGCGCGAATGATCTTTTGCAACCCCTTGTGAAGGATGATCAGCGAATAATAATAGGTATACCCCCAGAACTCCGCCAATAAATTAAAATTATACAAGGGGGTATTGGTCACGTGAAATTCCATCAACACAAAACAAGTCAGCTCGATGATACAGTCGATACCCAGAATGATAGAGATCACTTTGTAGTGGCGACTATCCAGCCTGAACACTTTCAGGCTGGATAGGAAGGTAAGGCACAAAATCAGGTAATAAAATGGTATAAACAAGATAAACGATTTCGATAGGTTATGGTTGGCCACCCACCGACGGCGTGCAGCCCGTGGCGGGGGGGCAGGGATTGACGGTGTTGCCTCCGCCGGGATTGGGGTTTTTATGGCGTTGTCCAAAACCCGGTGTATCCTCGATATCGAAATAGTATAAATAGTCTTCCCCATCGAAGGTGCACGTTTGCACAGGCAGCATGATCAGCGTCAGTTGGAGCCCCACCGGCTTGGCCGTACCGGCCTCATACATTTCCGTAACGGGGTAGGCGCCAAAATGGAAGGCCACACCGGCTGCCCCCTGGCATTGGAGTTCTCCCAGAAACCCGTCCACCGGGTTGTTCAGGTTGCGTATATCATACCACACCGCCCTGGACTCTATAAAATCCTTCCGGCAGGAATACGCCACTTCCTGCAGCAGGGGGACCCTGTTCTGTTGGAAATAGGTGACCATCGTATCGGCCAGGTCCTTGGTCAATTCCACGATGCTGCTGTCCACAGGATGGATGATGTAATACTTCCCGACATCTTGCTCCGAATCATTCACAGGCACAAAGATCAAAGTGGTCGTGTCCCGGTAACTCACCGGGATACCGGCAACCGCACCGCTCATCGTACAATAAGTAGCAAAATATGCTTTCATCCTGATGATAGTGTCGTCAGACGCGATCGTTCCCAGCAGCTTTTCAAAATTGGCGGTGGTGCAATAAATGGAATAGGTATCCGTCTTCCCGATACATTGGGATAACACCGGATGTTTTTTCTTCATAAAATTGCCGATGACGGCGTGGTCGATGTCTCTTCCCACAAAGGATCTGGGAAGGAGCTTGCTTTGACAACTCATGGTTTAGATGTTTAGGTGATTTGATCGGTATTATTTTGACGACAGAGATCCACAAGTTCTCGCCTCAATCCTTCCATCACCATGCCTACCCGGCTCTGCACCTGGAACTTCTCGAAAAGTGATTCCCGGTACCCGTCGATGGTCCTTTCGGAGAGATACATGGCGGAAGCTATCTGTTTGTAGGTCATATCGCTGCAGGCCAGTTGCAGGAATTCCATTTCCCTTGCGGTGAACTTATCTTCAGGGAGCCTGGCCTTGAGCGCTGCTGTCCGGACATGGGAGCTATGACAACCGTCCGCGTTGTAATAACCTGTCCTGGCTACCTCCTGCAGCGCCTTTTCCAGTTCGGCCGGATGCATGTCCTTTGACAGGTAGGCGCAGCATCCGGCCCTTATCATTTTGATAATGCTGATCTCATCGTCCTTCATCGACAGCGCCACCATCCGGATGACCGGAAAACGTTGGGCGACAAAGGCTGCGGTTGCTGGTCCATCCATCACCGGCATATTCACATCCAGCAAAAGTATGTCCGGAACAGATGCGGTCAGGGTAAGTTTTCTGCAAAGGTCTTCGCCGTTCACTCCATCCATGACCACTTCAAAGCCCGGGAATGTATCTATCAGGGCGCTGAGCGACTTCATGAACAGCAGCTGGTCGTCCGCGATCCCAACGGAAATCCTCATATGATGTTTTTTTAATCTTTTATATTCACCCCGCGCACCGGTGCTACCTCGTGCAATATCCGCCGCAGATCTTCGAATGGATAGGCGGTACCGGGCTTCACCGGCAGGCCCGGCGGCGTGGATATGATGTACACCAGGAGCTCTTCCCCTTTCTCCAGGGTCAAACCCGTAATATAGTAGGCAGGGATCTCCACCAGACGTATGTTATACGCATCCTCAAATTGTTTATCCACCTGACGCAGAGCCGCGTCGATCTTCCGGGCCGTACCGGGTCCGTAAAGGGAGTTTACCTGCCATCCCTTTCCATCCTGTCCGTGGGAAACCCTGGCATAATAGTCCGGGCTATCCCTGGTCCATACCTGGATATGCCATATCCCATTGGTCTGAAGACAGGCCTGGGCGCTTTTTTCGGAGTTCCTCAGATCTGAATACGATATGGTGCACACTTCTATCGATTGCGCGACGCCAAAGGAATCCCGCGGCAATGGCTGCTGCATATAGCCGACCCAGGAACCGAGTTCGTCCGCAATTTGTTTCAGCTCTTCCTTTTCAAGTAAATGTAATGTCGCCATAGTAAATTATTTATTGGATCCCCGTCCAGCTTAACTTCCAATTGCCCCTCCCATCCAGCGTTGGCAATCCCCCGGAAGCAACGCACCCTCTGTCGGCAAGCGGGTCTAAAACTATAAAGCTCGTACCCGCCCCAACCCCGACAAATCCCGCGATGAGCACGACATGCGAACCGACCTTATCCAGCTCATAACCGATCTCCACCGGCCGCCCGGCCCTGATTTCTACTTTTATGGCTTCCAGGAATTGGTCGAGGTCAGGACCGGCAAGTCCATCTATTTTTGCGGGCAGGCTACACACTCGACCGAAGTGGTTGTATACTTTTTTAATATCGTCAGACTCACACCGGTTGTTGCATTCGTTGGAAGCTGGTTTTTCGCAACACTTCGTCTGATTAAACAAGAACTTGGCCATGTCGCATTGCTGGGTGGTGGTGTCCCCATGTTGCCGCAGGACCATTTGCGTACAGGCCGCCCAGCACCAAAAGCCCTGACATTGCTGTATACGTTGCAGGTTAGGTACCGTGAGCGGGTCGGGTGTATCCCTTGGAAGGATGGGCACCATCTGTACAAAATTTACCCCCATGACTATCGTTTTATAATTCGCAAATCTTTAATCTATCGCAAATTATCAAGGGGTAAGGAATACTACAACGGGAAAAATACGGGTTCTCTCCGGCAAAAAAAAGCGTGTTTTCACCTCATTTTGATCGCCATTCTGTTTTTTTAGTACCTTAACCTATGCGTAAACAAACCATTTACTCCAGTTTCCTTATCCTCCTGGCAGCAGTCAACCCCTTTTTTTCATCGGCACAGCAGAGACAGCAGACTGCCGACTCCATGGCCGTCGTTCATACGATGGATGTATTTGTGGAAGCATTTACCCGTCTTGACTGGCCGGTGTTTACAGCTTGTTTTGCAGACAGCGCAACCGCCTTCTTCCCCCCTTCCGCAAAGTTCCCATACAGGGCCGGCAATAAGACGGAGGTCCTGAAGATCTTTAGTAAGGTGTTTGAAAATGCGCGAAAGATAAAGACCTCACCCCCCTATCTCCCAATAGAGCCCCGGGAGCTGAAAATTCAAATGCTGGGGACCGTCGCTATCGTAACATTCATCCTCGACGATCCGGACCTCTTAGGGAGACGTACGTTAGTCCTTAAAAAGGACCAGGACAAATGGCTGATCATACACCTGCACGCATCCGGCATGGCCATTCCCAAATGATTCTTACAGGCTGCTGACATAGGGCTGTCACTAGGGTCCTTCATCTTGCAACAAGATCATCAAAATTATGCAAGATGGAAAAACTGGATCTATCAAAATTGTACAAAGACTATTATTCCGCAAAGACAAGCCCTTCGATCATAGAAATAGAACCCGCACGCTTCCTGTCCCTCGCGGGTAAAGGCGACCCCTCGGATGCGGCATTTACACAGACCATACAAACCCTGTATACCACCGCCTATACCATAAAATTTATATGCAAATCATTGTCAAAAGACTTCACCGTCTCAAAGCTGGAAGGCTTATGGTGGTTTGATGAGGAAAAGATCGGGAGTTTTTCCGCCTCCGATGCGCCTGTAAAAGTACCCAGGAACCAATGGGAATACAGACTGCTGATCCGTATGCCCGAATTTGTCACAAATGAAATGACCGAAGACGCTATAGACACCGTCATCACAAAAAAACACGTCCAGGAGGCCGGGAAAGTTCAGCTCTTTTCTATGACGGAAGGGAAATGTGTACAAATACTCCATGTGGGACCCTTTTCAGAAGAGCCAAAAACATTACGGCGTATCAACGACTTTATCATCGAGAGACAGCTGGCCAGGAACGGGCTCCACCACGAGATCTATCTCTCGGACTTTAGAAAGACCCCGCCTGAAAAATTGAGGACGATCCTCAGAGAGCCCGTTACTCCCGTCTATAATACCGTCCCCAAAAAATAGCGACCGACAGGCTCAGGAACAACAGCGTCAGCCAAAACCATACCCCCATCAGCACACCCAGATAGATCACAAAAAAAATACAACCCACCACCTTCAGATAGTCGATCATACGGTGAAAAGGGTACAGCTGGAGACTGTTGAGCAATAACAAAATACTATAACTCCAAAGGACCAGCAGCAGCGCGTCCGAATAACGTAAAGCCCCCGGCGTAAACCACCCGATGGTAAGGATCTCGGGAACAAGCAAGGTCAGATAGAACCACCCATACTGGATAAACCGGCCTCGCAGCGATACGGCCATACCCCGGTAAAAGTCCAGCCGTGTCGCTTCCATTCTTTTTACAAGATGGATCAACACCCCATGCCCCAGCAAACCGAAACTATAAAAAAGAAGCACCATCTGCAGGTCATATCGGTCCGGAGCGTTGCCCCTCATGATCAGATACAAAACACCGCAGCTATAGAGCTTGATCACCAGCAGCAACGTCTTACGCGTAGTAAGTACGTACCGGGTTAAAAAGCCCCGGTAAGACCGCTCCCGCCTCAGGGGCAACCGCCCCCATCCGGGTCCGCGGACAGACATTCCCGGTATATACAAAAGACGGAGGTACCAGACGGCGCTTATCCCGCAGACGGCTAGAACATACACCAGCACCGCCATCGTCGGCACATACCAATGTGCGTGAATACCCACCCCCAAAATGATCACAGCATACAAGCTCACCGGCAGGAACAACATACCCTGTACAAACAACAACGACCAATACACCCGTCCGGCGCCCGGCAGGGACAACAAGCTAAGAAAAGAGAATTCAGGTCTTTGCAGGATAAAGGTGACAAATCGGATACATTTCCAGGCGTAAACGCTCCATGCCAGCAGGACTACGCATAGGAAGGATGGATTAGTCAGCATCCCCTGGATCAGTGAGTAATGATATTCCAGCAGCCCCACATCGTTTGCTCTTCCGACCGCCAGGACCATGATAAAAAAGAGAAAGGCAAGCTGTCCCGCATTTTGTCTGTAAAAAGTCCTGACTATACTTTTAAAGAGTAGCGTACTTATCATATCAATCTACAAATTGAATAGTCCTTGATGCTACCAGTAATTTTCTGTCGAGGGTCAAAGCATCGTGAGGGAAAGCCTGGTGAGAGCTGAAGATAAAGCTGGTGGAGAGCTCCCGTCTTCGTTCTTCCATGATCTCCGGCAACAGACGGGCAACTTCCACATCCAGCGTGGCAAGGGGTTCATCGAGTAAGATCAGCGAAGGCCGGCCCACCAGGGACAGCAGCAGGGACAGCCTCTTGACCATACCGCTGGAATAAGATCCGATTGGGTTCGTCAGATAGGAATGCACGCCAAAACAATCTATCAGCTCATCCAGCTGTCCGGCCGGAGCTTTCCGGACGTCGCAATAAAAGTCTGCCAGCTCACGCCCTGTAATAAATGCGGGATATAAAGGCTCCGCGTCCGCCCAGCTCACCTCCCGTCTGTAAAGTACAGGGCTTTTTCGGCTACTGATGTCATTGATAAATATCTCACCCTCAAAGGGGGTCAAACCCGCGATCATCCTGAGCAGCGTCGTCTTCCCCGAACCGTTGATCCCTTGTAACCAATAGATCCCCTTCTCCAATTGCAAAAGAGGGATATCCAGGACAGGCTCCTGATTGTATTTTTTTTGGGTCTTAAGGATTCTAAGCATAGAAGATTGGTCGCTGAAGTGTCTATAATATTACCCGGCTGCCTGAAAATAGTTTTCCCGGAGGCAGGGTCAAAATGTGACATAGGTCACGTAACCACCCCGGCATTGCTTCCGTACCTTTGTGGCGCTATAATTAAAAACTATGTGGTACAATACAAAAGCGACGGAACTATTGGGTATTGATTACCCCATCCTGCAAGGCCCTTTTGGCGGAGGCCTCTCCTCCGTGGAGCTGGTGGCGGCCGTATCCAATGCCGGCGGGCTGGGCGGCTATGGCGCTTACACGCTGGCCCCACTGGAGATCTATGAGCTGGACAAACAGATCAAAGCCGCAACGGATAAACCCTATAACCTCAATCTATGGGTGTCGGATACCGATGCGCCGGGGGGTACCGTCAGCGATGAGCAATATGAGCTGGCAAAACAGACATTCAAACCCTACTTTGACGAGGCGGGCATCCCCCTGCCGGCCAAACCTGCGCCGTTCAAATCCCGGTTTGAGGACCAACTACAGGTGGTACTGGACATCCGTCCCAGGGTCTTCAGCTTTATGTTTGGCACATTGCCGCAGGATGTCCTTGAACAATGCCGTCAGCGGGGCATCAGGACCGTTGGCGCAGCCACCACCCTGGATGAAGCCATTGCTTTGGATGCCACCGGCGTGGATATGATCATCGCCTCCGGTTTTGAAGCGGGTGGTCACCGGCCGTCATTCCTTGCTTCATCAGAGTCTTCGATCACAGGGACTTTTGTATTGCTACAGTTGATAAGAGAAAAAGTAAAGACCCCGGTGATCGCCGCCGGAGGTATTGCCAGTGGTCGGGGAATCGCGGCCGCATTGACACTTGGGGCCGATGCAGCCCAGATCGGTACGGCCTTTCTGGCTTGTGATGAATCAAATGCGCTGCCTATCCATAAAAAAATGCTGTTCTCCAATGCGGCAAAATACACCACCCTCTCCCGGGCATTCACCGGCAGGCTGGGCCGTGGCCTCACCAGCAGGATTGCGGGAGATCTGTCGGGAAAAGAGAAGACCTTTCTACCCTTCCCGCTGCAAACCACATTTATATCATCTCTTAGAAAGGCAGCGCTTGAACAGGAAAAATGGGATATGGTACTCTTCTGGGGGGGACAGATCGCACCGATACTCAAACACAAAAAAGCAGGCCTATTGATGCAGGCATTGATCGAAGGAACAGGTGAATTTTTTAGCCAACAGCTGAAGGCTTAGGTCCCCCCGAAGGCTTAGGTCCCCGCTCAGACCGGCCGCCCTGCAACGAACGCCGCATTCTGACGTTCAAGGGCCTTCATTGCGCTGCCGCGCCAGCTCTCAGCCACAGACGCCGACATAGGATCAGGGAAGATCTCCTCCTCCCCCTTCTCGATCCCGTCAAAAATGCCTTGGGCGACCAGCTCCGGGGTGCTCTTTGGTATCTCAAAACCCCGGGTCATATCCGTGTCGACAGGACCTGTAAGGACCGCATGTACCTTTACGTTCCGCTCCGCCAAAAATGCGCGCAATGACTGCGTCAGAGAGAATGCGGCCGCTTTTGAGATCGAGTAGGCCGCAATAGGCGGTAAAGGTGCAAGGGCCGCCACAGATAAATTGTTCACAATGGCGCCCCGGCTACGGAGCAGCGATGGCAGAAAAGCCTGTGTCAGACCATATATGCCAAAGAAATTGACGGCAAGGTGCCGCTCGATCAGGGCCCGGTCGTTCAGGTCGTCGTACAGCGACACGCCCGCATTGTTGACCAGGATATCAAGCGCACCCACTTTCTCCGCGGCTTGTTGTATCTGATCCTCGCTCGTCACATCCAGCATCAGCGGCGTGACGCGCTTATCCGGATGCGTATAGGTAGTGCGGGTACCCGCATACACCCGCTTTGCGCCTCTCTTCAGCGCTTCTTCCACCAGGGCCCGCCCTATGCCGCGATTAGCCCCGGATATTAAAATGACCTTGTCTTTGATGTTCATATTACCTGGTTTTATTTTTGTGATCGATAAAATGACAAGACAAATCTATGACCAATTCAAACCCATAAAGGGTGTGTAATTAGACCTTGTAGGGGGTTGTTTTAGACAAATAGATTTCTTATCTTTATAAAAAGACCAGTTATGAGATCAAAGAGCCGCGAACCCCTTCAAAAAACAAATGTGAACGTGAGTAAACACGTATCGCTGATCATCCCGGAAGGGGAGTCGAAACTTAGCTGTATCATATTAGCCTATGAGGTCTTGCTGGCGGCAAATGAATATTATAAGATGCATGACAGAACACCCGTGTTCAAAGTTGAGCTGGTAGGCGAAAAGAAAAAGAACCAGGTGCATAACGGTCTGTTCTCCATACAGCCGGGCAAACACTTTAAGGATATCGATAAGACCGACCTTGTCGTCATTCCCGCCATCGATAAGAATTTCGACAACATACTTAATATAAATAAGACCCTCATAAATTGGGTAAAAGATCAATACATAGCCGGCGCTGAAGTAGCCAGCTTGTGTACGGGGGCGTTTCTGCTGGCATCCACCGGTCTGTTGCAAGGCAGACAATGCTCCACCCATTGGCAGGCCACAAATGCATTCAGACAATTGTTCCCCTCCGTGGATCTGACCACCGAGAAGCTGATCACCGACAACAACGGTATATACACCACGGGCGGCGCGCTTTCATCCATGAACCTCGTGCTGTATCTGATAGAGAAATATTATGACCGTGAGACGGCCATTTTTATAGCCAAGCGTTTTCAGATAGATATAAACAGGAGCAGCCAGTCTCCATTTACGATCTTCTTAGGTCAGAAAGACCATGAAGACAAGGAGATCAGAAATGCCCAGTTATTTATGGAAAGCAACGTCAGCGAAAAAATACTCGTGTCGGAGCTGGCTGATAAATTTGCCATCGGCAGACGGCATTTCGACCGGCGTTTTATAAAAGCCACGGGGAACACGCCTGCGGAGTATTTGCAGCGATTAAAGGTCGAGGCCGCAAAAAAGACCCTGGAAATGACCAGGAAGACGGTGAATGAGGTCATGTACGACACTGGCTATTCCGATACAAAAGCTTTTCGAGACGTATTCAAAAAATACACCGGGTTATCTCCGTTGGAATATCGCAACAGGTATAATAAAGAGGCCGTGGTAAATTAATTATCCCTTTACATTACCCCCTTACGGGATTACGAGGCCAATACGCCCACAGGAGCGCGGAGTGACAGGCTATCAGCATTACGCTGTATTCCATACCGTTGGTCCCGCCTCCTACGACAAACCAGCCGCTGTGGGCATGATCCAGTACGATCCCAAAAATAAAGATGATAATATTACCGATGCAAGCAGGTACGATCAGCCGGCGAACGATCATCACCAGCGAGGCTGCCAATTGGAAAAGCGTGACAAACCAGGCAAGAGCAAGACCAAAAGGGAAGTGCTCCGCGGTAAGGAATTCCCCAAAACCATGTACATCTCCCGCGATGATCCGGTTCACAGGATGCACCATCGTTATGAGCGCGACAGCAATACGCATGATATCCAGGCTTCGGTCAAGTTGACTGGGGACCGTCTCGAACCATTTCTTTTCCATATAATTTTTCCCCGAATCTAGTTTCCCGGTGAGAAAGAGCGTGTGCAGAAATGCTCAATTTTGCCGCCCCGGCCGGACCTGGCCCCCCGGTCAACCCTTCCCCCTAAAAAACATAGGCGAAACCTGATATTCCCCCTTAAACGCACGACAGAAGGCGCTGGTATTCTCAAAACCACATTTCCAGGTGATCTCATGGACGGGCAGAGAGGTATGTTTTAAAAGGCCGGCGGCATGTCTTAGCCTGATCCGGGTCAGGTACTGATGAGGTGTTTGCCGGAATACGGCTTTGAACTGCCGCACCAGCTGAGGAGTGGACAGACAGGCGGCATGCCCCATGGCATCCAGGTCCGGGTTATCCATAAAAGTGGAGTGTATAAGGTCTTTTGCAATACACAGCCGTTTGTAGATCTCCGTCCTTGTATTCGCCTTGATGGCATCTACCCGTCCGGAACGGGCCACCTCCGTCTTATGTTTACGGATCAGATGATACAAGAGGAATATCAGGTGTTCGTCCACCCTGGTCTTGTCGTATCCGTGTATATCCAGCATTGCTATAAGCCCCATCATCCGCTGTTCCAGTTCAGGATCAAAGTCATAAAGGGTTTGGAAAAATTCAAGTGTTTGGGCTCCCGTTTCAAATGGCTGGTCAAGCAAGGCTTCTTCTCCGGACAGGGCATCGAGGAATACGGAGGTGGCAAATTCTTTTTTAAAGAAGACGGACACCACTTTCACCTTTTCGGGGGTATCGATCCTGCAGGAATATTCCTGGTCGTCATTCAGGATCAGGAATTGTCGGGATCGTACGGCCAGTCTGCGGCCGCCCACGCCATACCATTCCTCACCGCTCCAGATGGTTTTCACCGAGAGACAGCCGACATGACGATCGCAATGGCTCTTGTTCGAGACAGCATTAAAAATGATGTTTTGCTGTCTGAATCTGCTGAAGTGCAGTTGTTCGTCAAAACCCGGGGCCGAGTGGTCGGGGAGGTTGGTGAAATACATATAGTGTAAATTTAATCGCCGGCAGGATCATCCTTTCCTTAGCTGGTCCAGTGCCGCCATGTCCCTGTTTATCTTATCACCTTGCCGGTCAAGCTTGCTTTTCAGCGCGTCCTGCTTCTCCTTTAAGGAAGCCATATACTTATCCAGGATTGAACTTTCTCCTTTTATCCGGGCTTTGATCTGCATCGCTTCCTTATATTCCAGCTCTTTCGCAGCAATTTCTTTCTCTATCAGCCCGATCTGTTCCTTCAGATTATTTATCCCGCGTTGCAGCTCCTCCGCGCCACCCCCGCTGTCACCCTTGTTCGAGGAGGTTCCTTTTTGATATTCATTCGCTTTCCTTTCTCTATCCGGTGTGCTTACCTTGTCCATTCCGGGGACCAGTTTGGAGAATTCACCCCACCAATAAGCCGCGGCTTTACCTTTATAGTTGTTATTGCCGGCAGCTTTCGCATTCAGATAGTTCGCACAGTATTCATCTGCCTGCACGTTGGCAAATTTCTGGCTTTTCTGACCTTCCTCCACTGTTGCAAGCTCCTTTTCCGATACACGTAATTTCCCGATGAGCTCCTCCAGTTCCTTCCCTTTTCCGGATTGCAATCTGGTAAGCTCATTTTTCCTGGTCCCGGCAGCCTTTTTCGCCTCTTCCTGCTGACGATCAATTTCTATCTTTTCCTGCTGTTTTAATAACAGTTCTTCGCCATACTTTTTAATACTTTCCGGGAGCCTCCTCCCCTGCTCAGGGTAATACCTTTCCAGTCGTTGTTCCTTCTCCAGTTTCACCAGCGCCAGCGAGTTAGTGAGCAACTGATGCTGGCATGTTTCACAAGAGGGAATATCAGTCTCGCCCGTTGGCCCGCCTTTCGGCCATGCCTGATGCGAGTCCGGTATCAGGCGGTTGGAGATGGTGACGGATGGTCCCGTAAATACCTCGGTTAAACCTAACCGCATCTTCCCTGCCACACTCCGCTGGCGATCCCGAAAATTTCCCGGCATGAATGTCTGTTCAATACCCAGGGCTACTGCCGCGGCGCAAGTGCCCGGCTTATTCCCCAGATCCCCTTTTTCCTTGCTAAAGGTAGAAGCATCTCTTCCTGTCGCATGCTGAAAACTTGCTGCATATTGTTCCCGGAATGTACTTTCCAGCGAGCTGGTGTCATATACTCCGTCAAAATAAAAACCAATACTTTCTAAATACGTAGCACATATATCGCCCAATATGCGAAGCGCCTTTATCTGTCCGCTTACGCTTACGATCACATGTTTGTTGGGAAACACAAGCACGCCAAGCATAAAATTTTCCTTTATGCTTCCTTCAAAGCCGAAGGTCCCTTCGAGCACGGTTTTCTTTAAACTCCCTTCTTCCGCATTCAACCGCTCTAAAAGGGTATTTGCTATCGTCCTGCTTTCCGGGGTTTGTGGGATCGTTCCCGGTGACTCGTGCTTTGACCCTTCACCTCTTTCCGGCCAGGCTGCATTGGGGTGGTCCGGGTATTCCGACTTGGTGGCATTGATGATATCTGCTATTTTCCCCATATAATATTTCACCATATCTGCTCTTTTCGCCTCTAATAGTTCCTTCCAATGATCCATTACCTCTCCATACCCGGGAGATCTCGTTTTTAAAAACTCATTGACTGCCTGTTTAAAAGTCTGAGCACGGTTGTTTACAAAATGATACTCTCCCTTCCCCAGCACCCCGAGGTTAATGTAGCGGTGTAGCGTTTCCAGGTCATTTATCTCGCGGATAGCCTCCTGGTAAAGCCCGGGAATGATCATGCGTTGGATGACGGGCGCACCTGCACCGGGCCGTGCTGCCTGTCTGGCGATACCCGATGAGTGCGGATTGTGCGCTGCCGCCCGAATGGAAGGGCGGACAGGTTGGACAGTCCGATGATGATAGGAAGTCATGACATGGATAGGTAATGGTTACTGATAAATCCTTAGTAAAATATGAAAAATTTGTCAGTTTTTTTTGTTCAATAATACATCCACACTCCAGCGATATTCCGGCAGCGTACTGAGGAGAAAACTGGCCGCGCTGACGGTAAAGACAGAGTAATTGATAGGAGAGTTAATCCCATAACTAATGGCCATGGCGATGGCAAAACATCCGGTGAGCAGACCGCTGCCAAGGGCAGCCTGGCGGGTAAACAGACCCAGCAGCAAAAGAATACCACAAGAGATCTCTCCAATGGTGGCAATGATTGCCAGCACTTCTGCAAGCCCCCCTGGAAGGAAACCCATTACTTCATGCGCATAGGCCGAGAAATGTTTCCAGTCGCCCCAGCTGACCCAGGGTTTACCGTAGGGGCCCCAGAAGCCAAGCCTGTCGAACCCAAGAAGAATAAAGCCTGTAGCAAGGGCCAGGCGGAGATAAAGTTGTGTGAGCGCTTTGGACATATTAGCCGGATTTTGCAGTAACAAATATCCGGTTTTACTGGACTACTAATATCATCCAGTTTCTACATTTCAGATAATCCAGCCTCCGGGACATCCTCCAGCCGGAAATAAACCTTTAGACCCCGCTCACGCGCCACCCGCACATCCTCGTCCGCACCTTTTGACGCCCCTTCCAGCCTGAGGACAGCGTCACATTTTTCCAGCAGCCTGTGCGCTACAGGGTATTGGATCTCCTCCCAGGCAGCATCTCCGGGCTTTGTGGAGCCTGCCAGCCTTATCAGGGGCAGCGCTACCCACTCCCCGATCATGGGCACATGCCCCTTTCTGAACAGCGGCAACGCCACCGACTCAAGATAATCCAGATTTATTCTCATCAACTCCGGATCGTCATTGGTGCCGCTTCTGTAAGGCCCCGCAATAAGAATAACCATGCTTTTATTTTTTCCAAAGGACGGAAGAATTCAAACAAAAGTCCTTAAGGTACCTTAAGAAATTCATTTGCTCTTCCTGATAGCGCTGAGGAACTCAGGGGTGATCCCCAGGTAAGAAGCTATCTGTTTTAACGTGACCACCCGGGCGATATGGGGATACTTGTCCAGGAAATTGTTATACCTCTCTTTTGCCGGCAATGACAGGTTCTCGATCACCCGCAGTTGCTCCCTCGTATAGGCGTTCTGCATCAATATCCTGAAGTACCGCTCGAACTTCGGGACCTTTATATACAACTCGTCCAGGTCCTCCTTCCTGATCTGGAAGATGCAGCTGTTCTCTATTGCCTCTATATACATCATCGCCGGCCGGCCATTCAAAAAACAATACATATCCGTCACCCACCAGTCGGGCACGGCAAACATGATCGTCGATTCTTTTCCCGACCCGTCGATAAAATAGGCCCTCAACGCCCCCGAATGCACGTAGCTCAAGAGGTTGCAGACCTGCCCCTCCTTTAACAATAGCGCTTTTTTGGGAAATTCCCGGAAGGTTATACGCGAAACAAAATAGTCTGTTTCCTCCTTATCAAGGGGTATATGTCTGGCAATATTATTCAATATCAACTCATAGTTCATCACCGGGATCATTTACCCTAAAATACTGGCAAATTTTGAAAAAAAATTTGCGTAGCTAAATAACTACACATATTTTTGTAGTCAAATAGCTACATAATGAAACTAAGACGGGACGTATTTCAGGCCATAGCAGACCCGACAAGACGGGCCATCCTGCTATTACTGGCCACTCAATCCATGACGGCAGGCGCGATAGCCGCAAACTTTGATACGGCAAGACCGACGGTGTCAAAACATCTGCAAATACTCACCGAGTGCGAGTTGCTGGAGCAAAGCCACAACGGACGGGAAATTTACTATCTCATCAATGCAAAAAAAATGAAAGAAGTCGCGGATTTTATTGAGCCATTTCGCAAAATATGGGATGACAGGTTTAATAAATTAGAAAGCATCATGAAAAAATACAAATCAAAAAATACGGATTAACATGGAACAAAAAACAAAGGTCAAAGCCGAAGATGGCCGACAGGAAATGATGATCACAAGGGAATTTGATCTGCCGTTGGAATTACTTTTCAAGGCGTATGTTGAGCCGGAGATCGTTGAACAATGGATGGGCACAAAAGTGTTAAAACTTGAAAGTAAAAAGCACGGCAGTTGGGAAATTGAAACCTCCGATGCCGGTGGGAATGTGGTATTCAGGGCGGGTGGAGTGATACATGAGTTTATCCCGGAAAGGAAGATCACCCGGACATTTGAAATGGAGAACACACCCTTTGGCGTCCAGCTTGAGATCTATGAGTTCCAGCGACTCACCGACGACACCAGCAGGCTCAATATGCATGTGATATACGAGTCGGTCGCCCAGAGGGACCAGGTGTTGAAGTTACCTTTTGCTCAAGGTATAAATATGGCGCATAACAGGATCCAGAACATCGCGGACAAACTGAAATAATAACTTAAATTTACCCTACAAAAGGAATGGGCCTATGCGGGACCTCCGGGTAGGAGGATCGCTTTAGTTCACCAATAAATAGATAAGATGAATCCCAAGGTTGATTTCTTTTTTGATAAAGCCAAAAAGTGGCAAAAAGAAGTGGAGAAGTTGAGGATGATCGTCCTCGACTGCGGACTGACGGAAGAATTGAAGTGGGGCGTCCCTTGTTATACCTACCAGGAAAACAACATAGTTCTGATACATACGTTCAAAGAATACTGCGCCCTGTTGTTTTTTAAAGGCGCCTTGTTAAATGATGCGGGTGGTATTCTCATCCAGCAGACGGAAAATGTACAGTCGGCCCGCCAGATCCGGTTCACCGGTGCCCGGGAAATAGTTCAGCTGGAGCCCGTTCTGAAAGCCTATATTTATGAAGCCATCGAGGTCGAAAAGGCCGGCTTGAAAGTAAAGTATAAAAAGACCGCCCAATTCCCCATTCCGGAAGAATTTCAAAAAAGACTTGATAAAGTCCCTGCCTTGAAAACCGCATTTCACGCATTGACACCCGGACGGCAAAGGGCATATATTCTGTATTTTTCCGCACCCAAACAATCCAAAACCCGGGAGTCGAGGATTGAAAAAAGTATGCAACAGATCCTCGATGGAAAGGGATTAAATGATTAGTACATATTCACATGAAAATTTTCCGGCTGGTATTTATTTCTTTTTTTATCGTTCAAAGCTCTTTTGGACAGACATGGCAGGACACGCTCGCGCTTATCAATAAGGCATTTAGCCATTATCATCCCCAAGATCCGGGATGCCAAGTGTCCGTATCCAGGAATGACCAACAGATATTCTCCAAAGCATGGGGTATGGCTGATTTGGAACGCAAAGCCCCCCTTACCGCCTACTCGGTCCTTGAAGCGGGCTCCGTATCAAAACAGTTTACGGCGGCTGCTATTCTTTTATTGGAACAACAGGGAAAACTTTCATTGGATGATGATGTTAGAAAATATGTCCCCGAGCTACCCGGCTATGGAGATCCCATCAGACTACGCCAGATGCTTCATCACACCAGCGGACTAAGGGATTGGGGGGTTATTGCGGCGCTGACGGGGTGGCCGCGCAGCAAAAAATTTTATACCAATGAAGACGCCCTGGAAATTATCGCCCGCCAAAAACACCTGAACAACAGACCTGGTGACGAATTCCTTTACAGCAATTCAAACTATAATCTTTTTGCCATCATCGTACAGCGGGTGAGTGGTTTATCGCTCGCAGAATTTACCCGGCAATATATATTTGTCCCCGCCGGAATGACACATACACAATGGAGGGACGATCCAAACCGCCTGGTCCCCCATCGAGCCATTGCCTATTTAAAAAAAGGCGATAGTTATCAGACAGATATGCCAAATGAATACGTCTATGGGAATGGCGGTCTGCTGACAACGACCGAAGACTTATTAAAATGGAGTAATTTTTATCAGCAAGGTAAGTTGGGAGGCCCTTCGTTATTATCCAAACAGATGCTGGTCGAGCCGTTGAACAACGGGGAAATAAATCGCTATGCCGCCGGATTATTCATCAGACAGGTGATGGGCTGGAACAATATCAATCATGTTGGAGCAACGGCATCTTACCGAGCCTTTCTGGAAACATTCCCGGAATTACATCTCTCGATCGCTATCCTGAGTAACACTTCCGAATTTGATATAATGGAGATAGCAGGTTCGATCAGAAAAATATTTGTTACGGACAGAACAGAAAAGAAGAAAAAAAGTGACGCCGGTATGGACCTACCCGTTGATAAATTAAATAATCTCGCAGGCTTGTATAAAAATGAAAGAGATGGCTCCACTTTTCAATTATCCGTAAAAAATAAAACCCTGGTGCTTGATAATGAAATGCCACTGATAACAGTTTCCGGGAATATATTCAGATCCGATGACTTTCTCTTCGACATCAGGGGTACGACAGGATCGTATATACCCTTTCTTCCAAGAGATACGATCCCCTTTGTAAAAGTCACCCCCGTCACCCCGTCACCAGGGGACCTTGCCGTTTATGAAGGGAAATACTTCTCGGAAGAAGTGGGTTCCGTCATAACAATTGAACAAAAAGATGGGAAATTGATCGTCCGTCTTAAGGCAAATGACACCTATCCTTTGATACCTACGTATGCGGATGCATTTAAGATCCCCGGCCTGGATGGCGATCTGCAATTCACCAGGAGCCCTGAAAAAAGGGTTGTTATGATGAAGATAAGCGTTCCAAGGGCGAGGAATGTCGAATTTAAAAAGTCGGAATAACATGAGCCTGACAATAAAGACTTGCACCACCGGGGATATAAACGACCTCATTCAAATCGCGCAACAATCCTACCGGGAACATTACACCTATTTATGGCTGGATAATGGAGAAGGCTATATACAATCCAATTTCAATTTTGACAAATTCCAGGGTGAGTTGTCAGATCCCAATGCTGCTTTCTTCCTGATCCATGATGGACCAGCACCCGTTGGCCTGATCAAGCTAAATTTAAATAGCGCTACAGGGGTTTTTTCAGCAGATACGACGCTGGAGCTTGAACGCATCTACTTTATAAAAGAAGCATCAGGGAAAGGTCTGGGTAAGGAGGCAATAAATTTTGTTTTAAATTTTGCAAAACAAAGGGGCAAAAGCATAATTTGGCTTAAAGCAATGGACAGCAGCGCCGCGGTCGAATTTTATAAAAAACGGGGCTTTCAGATCACAGCTGAGACTGAACTTAACTATCCAAACCTCAGGGACGAGTTTAGAAAAATGTATGTGATGGTCTTGCATTTGTACGTACCTTCCCCCCTGTAATGGACCGCACATTTCTCCTTTGTGGTATACTGATCCTGGCTTTAGTGATATCCAGCCCTCCTATTTTTGGACAAAACAATCCCGGGATCAATACGGTGGAATATACGATCACCAAAAGACTGCTTTCCATTGAAGATGGACTGGCTTCCCATGAAGTATTTTGTGGTTTACAGGACAGGGCAGGCTTTATGTGGTTTGGCACGCGCAACGGGCTAAATCGTTATGATGGTAAAAACTGTCTGCTCTTTACCCGTCAGCGGAATAACCTGCAGGATAATAAAGTCGTACAGCTTGCAAAAGATAACGCAGACCATCTGTTTATCGAATACGGCAGTACGGGTTTTCAGCTCACTACAAATGGAAAGGTGGATGTGATGAACGTAGTGACCCAGGAAGTTAAGACGCTTACGTCTGCATTCCCGAACATGCCTTTTAAAGAGCAGGATGTTTACTGGATATCAAATGACGGTAGTGACCAGATCAATTTTCTTACGGCCTATCCTTTCCGGCTTTGGAAATACTCATCCAAACAGGGGTTTAGACTGCGGTATCAGATCAATGACTGGAGCACGCAGGACTCCTTTCCATTTGTCGACCACCGTAGCACAGGCCCTTTGTGCTTTTTTGCAAAAGGAAAAGCGCTTGTAAAGTTATTCAATCGGTCGACACAATACCTGATCTCGGATGACACAGTGATCGCATTTGCACAAAACGACGCGTTAAGGTCACTACCCATTGGCTTCAATAGCCAAAACGATCTTTTGATCACCTATAACACGGCAGCCGAGAGTAACACCTTTAACATAGGGGTGGTAGCACATACAGGAAAGAGCCTGTTCCCCGCCGGGGCAGATCAGATCAATACGGACAGCGTAAAAGGGAAATACTGGTATCAGGTGATTTGTTCGACTGACGGAACATCCAGTATACTTGATATTGCCACTGACGGGCTTTACCTCCGGGATCAAAACGCTTTTCTGAAAATAGTTGCAAGGTCGGAGATAAAGTCTTTTGAAAATCTGTTCCTTTACCAGCTTTTCCCGGACAATTTTGGGAACCTTTGGCTTTGCAGCTCGCTGGGGGTTTTACAATTAAAGGTGGAAAAGAACCGTTTTTCACAATACTTTACGAGCAAACAACAATCCGTCGAAGCCAATAGCCAGGCGCGGGGTATATATGCCGATGGGGCGGGTAAAGTCGTTGCGAATATATGGATGCATATGTTCCTGGAGCAGGATGGTAAGATAAAAAGCGTAGCCGATAATGAAATAAAGTATGCCCTCGCCAGTCATCATTCCACATTATATTGTGGCGGCTACAATCTCTTTCAATATGATGAAAGAAAAAACCTGATCTCAAAATGCCCCGGCGGGCAAAGGAGCGAGATATGGTCATTGTTTTCCCTCAACGACAGCCTGCTCTTCCTGGGCAGGACAAATGGGATCTCGTTATTCAATTCCAATACAAAACGATTCGACTCGCTTATCTATACATCCAAAAATATCCCTGAAGCAAAATTTGTGTACCGCTTCTTTAGAGACAAGACAGATACCATATGGGCGGTGGCGGAAAATGGGTTGTATAGAATTACGGAGGACAAGGGAGGTCCGGCCGGCAACAGCCGCCGGTGGTCGCTCGACAAATACTCGTCGTCAGCCATCAGCCGTCTTATCCTGCTGGACGCTTTTGCCGATGCCGATGGCTTTTTTTGGCTGGCGACAAATGGGGAAGGGTTATATCGCTGGGACAGGAAAACGGATTCATTCCGGCAATTCAATATTGCTGACGGGTTCCCTTCTGATGTTCTATATAGGATTGAGCCGGACGAGTATGACAATCTTTGGATAAGCTCAGATTATGGCCTGGTCCGGTTCAACAGAAAAACGTTCTCTATTAATACTTATACTACCGCAGATGGCATCTCTCACAACGAATTCAATAGAACTTCTTCTTTTAAAGGCCAGGGCGGTCAACTATTTTTTGGGGGAATAGATGGCGTTAATGCTTTCAACCCAGCAGATTTCAGGACGGACTCCGCCTCCCTGAACGCGCCGTTAAGGGTTATTTCTTTTAGCCAGTTTGTTGGTTCCAAAAACCAGCTGGTCAATAAGACCAGCGAGCTATTGACCACTTCAAATATCGTGCTCGCGCCAAACGATCCGTTCTTTATACTTGAATTCCGGCTGCTGGACTTTGAAAAAGAGGAAGGACATCGTTATACCTACAAAATTGAAGGCGTAGATAAAGACTGGAATTATATCAACGAAAACTCCATCAGGATCAGCGGTTTGCCCTATGGGAAATTTACGCTTCTCGTAAAGGCGCAAGATCGTGAAGGCGCCTGGAGCAGTAGTGCGTTAAAAGTCCATTTACTTGTCTTAAAACCATTCTATCTTGAGTGGTGGTTCCTTGCTTTAGCCGCCTTGCTATTCGTAGTGGCCGTCTATTGTGTTATAAAACTCAGAACAAAACAATTGGCTTCGGATAAAGGCAAGTTGGAACTGACGGTGAATGAAAGGACAATGCAGCTAAAAAAGTCATTGTCGGAGCAAGCGGAGCTGCTCTCCGAAAAAGATGTGCTGATCAAAGAAATCCATCATCGTGTAAAAAATAATTTACAGGTGATTTCCGGGCTGCTGGAATTACAAGCAAAAAATCTGGATGACGAGACGGCAAAGGAAGCATTAAGAGAAGGGCGCAGCCGGGTAAGAAGTATCGCATTGATACACCAGAACCTTTACCAGTTCGAAGACCTGAGTAGTATTGAATTAAAACGTTTTGTAAACGACCTTTGCAGACAGGTGGAAGGCGTATATAAAAAGAAAGAAGGAATTGTGATGGATATCGAGGTGCCTGTTCTGTACCTGGATATTGACACAGCGGTTCCCCTTGGTCTGATCATGAACGAGCTGCTATCCAATTCTTTCAAGTATGCGTTTAATGACGGCGTCACGGGAGAGATAACCCTAAAAATACATCCCGTGACAGAAGGGAGATACGAATTGATCTATTCCGACAATGGCCCGGGTTTACCTGCAAACTTTGATCTAAGCCGTGCTGCTACATTAGGTATACAATTGATCACCGACCTGAGCAGACAAATTGGAGGTAATATAATGTATCAATATAGGGACGGTGCGTCATTTGTCATTAAATTTACCGACCGTAACTTGCGTAAAAACCAGGACTAAAGATCATGAGTGTTCTAAAAATAGGGGTTGTGGAGGATGAGCTGATAATCGCCAGGACCATTCTGAGTACCCTGGATGAGTTGGGCTATGCTCATTGCGGGCCGGCTATCAACTATACAGAGGCAATGGAAATGCTTGATAAAAACAAGCCCGACCTGCTGTTGCTGGACATCCAGCTGTCCGGAAAAAAGGACGGAATAGACATTGCGGAAAAGTTGAATGGATCATACCATCTGCCGTTCATTTTTCTCACTGCCAACAGCGATGGAGAGACGATTGACCGTGCTAAAAAAGTAAAACCTCATGCTTATATCGTAAAACCTTTTACCAAAGAAGAATTGTTTGCAGCTATTGAAATTGCATTCAGCAATTTTACTGGAAGCCGCGACCCCGCAAAACCTTACCGGGCCGGCCCTGACCGTGAAAAAGAGTATATGTTCGTAAGGGACGGGTATGTTTTCAGAAAGATATCTTTTAGCGAATTGACCTATCTGGAGAGTGACGCTAATTATGTCACGCTGCATCTTCTGTCCCAAAAAAAGATAATGGTGAGATCCACGCTCAATGATTTTATAGCGCAGCTGGATCTAAGGACATTCATCCGGGTCCATCGCAGTTATTCCGTCAACATCCATCATATAGAAGATGTTTCCCCAACAGAAGTTTCTGTGGGTGGAGTCAGGATCCCCATTGGGAAGTCCTATAGAGATGACCTTCTCAAAGCCTTGGGGATAAGTGAGATATAGCCGAACTTTCATTCACTTCGTCACAAAGTTCCCCTCATTCGTCCCTGGCCAGACGGATTGATCCCTTTTATTTTACCACTTTTCCGGGCAGGTCCATTTTTGTTCCTGATATGGCATTGCTGGATTTAGACAAGATCATCATCAAACGCACTGTTACGGGGATACGTTGCTTATCCTGCGGCGGGAACCTACAGGCAAAAAAAAGATCCATCATCTGTCATCTGGTGAAAATAGTTTCTTTCGGATTGCTGAAACCGCAGAAATACGAATGTGAGATTTGTAAAAAGAAACATTTCTTATTATAAATTAAATGATCCATCATCATTTTACACCCCAAAAACACACTTTATGAGCATCAGATTAGGCGACATCGCACCGAACTTTCAGGCGGAGACAACACAAGGGACTATCAATTTTCACGATTGGATAGGCGACGGATGGGCAATACTTTTTTCTCATCCAAAAGATTTTACGCCGGTATGCACAACCGAGCTTGGTTACATGGCCAAACTGGCGCCTGAGTTCCAGAAAAGGAACTGTAAAGTCATTGGCCTTAGCGTGGACCCTGTAGAGAGTCATTTAAAATGGGAAAAAGACATTGAAGAAACCCAGGGTTATCCCGTAAATTATCCAATGATCGGAGACTCCACGCTCGCCGTTGCAAAATTGTATGATATGTTGCCCGCGGAAGAGCCCGGTACCTCAGAGGGAAGGACAGCCGCTACCAATCATACAGTCCGCTCAGTATTTGTGGTCGGTCCCGACAAAAAAGTAAAGCTGCACCTTACCTACCCCATGACAACCGGCCGGAACTTTAATGAGATACTTCGCGTGCTTGATTCCATGCAGCTGACCGCGGCGCATAAAGTAGCTACCCCGGTGAATTGGAACAATGGGGATGATGTAATAATTGTTCCCGCGGTGTCAGATGCGGAGGCAAAGGAAAAATACCCGGCCGGTTGGAAAACCGTCAAGCCCTATCTGCGTCTTGTCGCCCAGCCAACTAATTGATCAAAATACTACCTGGTCCGTAAGCTTAGGGTCCCATCCTGGGCTTACGGGCTTTATAAATCATCTTAAAACAACCAATGAAACTACGTGTAGTGGTTTTGGGCGCAGGTTTTGGGGGATTGGAGCTCTGTTCAATTCTTTCTGAAACCATTGGGGACCAGCTTGATCTTACCATAATAGATCAAAACGATACTTTTTATTTCGGCTTTTCCAAGTTGGATGTAATGTTTGGGCACAAGACACCGGATGCCGTCAAAATTCCTTACAGCAGCATAAAAAAGCAGGGCGTACGGTTTTGTAAAGATACCATTACAGCCATTGACCCTGTAACAAGAACAGTTACGACACAAGCCGGGAGTTATGAGGCCGACGTATTGGTCGTAGCGCTGGGTGCCGACTATGATATAAGTGCTACGCCAGGTCTTGTTGAACATGGCAATGAGTATTATTCATTTCAAGGGGCGGAAAAATTGAGGGAAGTAATTCCCGGTTTTACAAAGGGGCATGCCATTGTGGGGGTATGCGGCGCCCCTTTCAAATGCCCGCCTGCGCCAAGTGAGGCGGCGCTGATGCTGCACGATCATCTTTCCGGCGCCGGTATACGTGATGCATGTACGATAAGTCTTGTCATGCCGTTTGGCTCTCCTATTCCGCCCTCCCCCGACTCTTCAAAGGCGCTGTTAAAAGCTTTTGAAGAAAGAGATATTCGGTTCATACCACAACACAAGATAGCCTCTCTCCGGGAGGGGACGGCGATCCTTGATGATGGCACGGAAATGCCGTTCGATCTTTTTCTCGGTATTCCCAAACATGTGACGCCTGACGTGGTATTACAAAGTGGTTTGACGGAGAATGGGTGGGTGCCGGTGGACAGGGCCAGTCTGTCGACAAAGTTTCCCAATGTCTATGCTATTGGCGACGTCACCAGCGTGGGGACGCCAAAGGCGGGCGTATTTGCGGAAGGTGCTGCAAAAACCGCTGCGGCTGCCATCATAGCCGCATATAAGGGTAAAGAGAACGGTCTTCCATATGCCGGCGCGGGCTCCTGTTATATCGAGTTTGGCAAAGGCGAGGTCGCCCGTGTCGATGTCGACTTTTTCTCCGGTCCAAAACCCTTTGGGATCCACCATGGCGCCTCCGAAGCCCTGGCAGTTGATAAAGAATATTTCGGCTCAAGCAGAAAAGCCCGTTGGTTCGGGTTATAACAGCTTAGCCGGTCATCGAATTAAATAAAAAACAATGGCAACTTATCTAATTGAAATTCCTCACTCGGAAAATACTTTTGAATGTAAACAGGTGATCAAACTATTTGTAGAATCCGGATCACACTTGCTGGCAAACGCACATTGGGGTTGTAAATCCGGTGTTCACAAATCATGGTTTATAAATGACTTTGCCAGCAGGGAAGAGGCGCTTCAGGTCGTTCCCCCCTTTTTAAGACATTCGGCGACCATCGTTGAGCTGACGATATTCAGCAAACACGACATCCAGCAGTTCGCCGAGGCTAATAAGGGGTGAGGTTCAGCGTTCAAAACCGCGCAGCCAAAACATTTCAGTCCGTCTCTTCCTCGTGTCGGGCAACGAACGGTCCCGTACCTGACCATATTTCCAATCTAATGTGATAACCGACATCCATATATTTTATGACCTTCCTATCCCGCTCATTGTTATCTTCATCACTCATCCTGGCTTCAACCTCAAAATAGTGCTGGTCGGCTTTGACTACATCGTAGATCTTATTGACGTAAGATTTAAGATACAATGAACTGGATCTGTACCGTATAGTATTTCCTGCGTGAACCTTTTCACCAGGATTTAGTGATTTCCACATAAGGTTGAATCAAGGGTATTAGAAATTATTTTAATATGCCGATGGCTATCTTTTCTACAATTGGGTTGAGGTGTCCCGACCGGCGGGAGGAAAGCCGGCCTTAGTGTAAGACAAAAAAATACATCACAGGTCCTAGTGTCAGTTGAAAAAAATTGTTAGCATAGTTCAATCCAATACAAAACTTGCCGGACCAAAGGCCTTGATCGTACAATCGAACTTTCCATTAACAATGTCAATACGCCGTCCCCTTACTTCGCCACGAAGGTTCACCGGTGTGGCTTGGTGGAACCGGGTGCCTGCGGGCAGGCTAATGGTAACCTTTCCGGTAATACCGGATTCTTCCCATAGACGTAGAAGCGTGCCTCTATTCCCATCGGGGTCTTGGCCAAATGCCGTTATCCCTATCCCCCGGCGGGAAAGTTCAAATCCTTTTTGTGTTGCAGGTAGCTGGCCCGTGCTGTTTTCCGTTGCGACCACCTGTAAAGGGTTACGGGCTTCCATTGCAGGGACGGCCATTACGTTTTCCTTCGCTGTGTTGCGATCAATCGTCCAGATCCTTACCCGGGAGCTCCAGGTGCCGGGGTACCAGTATCGGTAATTGGTATTCCACTGGTTATTGTATAAATTGACGAACACGATTGGCTTCTTTGGTACAAAGTCGGGTGAAAATTTCCAGCAGCCCGGGGTATCCAAACTGATGAGCGGGTGATCGAGGGGGGCAACCGCAATGCCGCTGCCCTGTGCGTCGGTCACTGTTACACCCGCTCCTACCGCATATATATATTTATTGGCGCCGGTTGCAACATCCGTCGCAGGGTTCATAATACCCAGCGGACGATATACTTTGAAAACAGGGTTCTTAATATTAAAGGGGAGCGCAAGCCAGTCGGCTTCGGGCCAGTTGTCTTTTGCTTTATTTAAGATGGTTATTTCCAGATCGAGGTAGGGTTGCCCGGTCGCTAACGTTATCATTAAACGCGATGCCGGCAAATGATCGACGGTATCCGCAGGCATTTCCATGATCGCTATTTGCTGCAGGGAGTTGCTATGGATAGTTAATCTACCCCCGGCGGGAGAGGCTTTGCGGTAAGGGACAGTTTTTTCTGAAAGCATACCGGGTTTGCTCATGCCGGGGTGCAGCCAGTCACCGGTTGCACCAAACGCCTGCCATGCCCGGTGTTGCTGGTAATCCGCCGTATATCTTGCGGTTTGCTCGTAAGTAAATCGTTCGTTGATATAGGTTCCGGTCCGGCATCCTGATATATTCGCCGCCCAATCGCGGCCTGTACGTTTATCGAGCAATGAGGAGATGGCGCCTTTGTCGGCGTCAAAAGTTATCTTAAAAAATTCGTTTTCGATAAACTCATGGGCGGATAATTGCACGGCGGGTTTGTCCGGAACGACAACTGTCGTGTATCCGCCGGCAGGGATATCTTTTACAACAACGGCCTGGCCGTTCACATCGATCATTCCATTTCGCTGCCAGGGTAAAGGGTTATAGACGACGACACTGTTCGGGGCGCATTTTACCGATGCCGCAAGCCGCTGTAAGTTGTCCTTCTTCAGTCTATTGGAGATATCCCATGCAGTACGGATATAATCTGTTTTATCTTCCCAGGATGCTTCAAGATCGGCGTATTTCGATGGAGGCAGCTGTTTAAAGGCATCGCCATATTGATCTATAGAGGATGATCCACCCCAGGTATGCTCGGCATACAAAGCCATCATTTCATAGGCTTTAGCTATAGAGTCGCTAACAGGGGCTGATGACAGACCCCAATTTTTCAACTGTGTGCTTAGTATTTCATCCGCTGCTAATAAGGGGGCGGTTTCTCTTGACATCTTTGAACCACCCGGATCGCACATAATGCCATGCACCCAGGTATCCGGCATTTCTTTTTTAAACACGGGCACAGTGGGGTTGTCGGCAAGAAAGGCTTTTACAAAATCGTCCATTGTACCAATTTTTATTGTAACATCCGGCATTTTCTTCCGGGCTTCATCAAACATCGCTTTTATATCCTCCGCTTTTGGTGGCCCGCTGTTATCCATTGTTACAAAAATTGCAGGCCAAACCTTATATGGCCAGTCGGAAGGGGGTAACAAATTATGGCCAACAAAATGTTCGCCCTTACCCCAATCGTGTGGCCAGTTGAGCCCGGTGGTAGTGCCATAAATGCTTGAATAAAAAGTCAGCAATTTTGAACCATCGGGTCCTTCCCACCAAAAAATACCCGGTGTTTGTACATAGCCGCTCGGCCAGTTGCATCCTATCTGTAAGAATTTTACCCCTGCATTTGCAAGCACCGTAGCCAGTTCTCCCGAGTGCGAAGGCATATCGGTGACCTTAGCCGATCGGGGAAGGGGAAGATGATACTGTCTTGTAAGCCGGGACGCAAATCCCAGCCCCCTTGCAATTACTTCCGGCTCACACACGTCTGTTTCGATGGTAAAAGGCATCGCATGTGTAATAAGCCTCCCTTTTGTAAAGGCCTCATCCAATTTTTTTCGCCGCTCTGTCGTTTGCCCCTGCCAGGGCTCCATTACCTTTGACATGACCCATCCGGGGCAGGTCCATTTGAATGGCTGATCCCCAAGCGCCGATTGTGACCCTTCCATGGTTTTGAGCGCATGATCGATCATGTCGGTACGGTAATACTGAACTACATCTTTTACCCGATGCGTATAGCCGATGTCAAAATGGGTTTTAAAAACGACAATGATCTCTTTTACATGGCTGCCCGGAATAACATCATCCGATTGTCCTTTTTTCAGTAGGGTAGTTTGCGCCCCCGCATTGTTTCCGGTAATATAAAGAGTCGTTAGTAAGAGTAAAGCAAGCCTCGCTTTTTTCATGATCAATGTTTTTTGAAACCCGGCTTGAAGGTAGTGTTTTTTTACTATGTTTGAACATATGAACAAAATTAAAATTCGCCCAATCACACTCACACTTTCCATGATCAAAATGTCTTTTTCCGGATCATTTCCATCAGCCCGTCCCTGAATTTCTCACCGATGGGGATCTGTATATCGCCGATGTGGATGTGGTTATCTTGGATCTTATTTAGTTGTTTGATATTAACGATATAGGAATGATGCACCCGGACAAAGGGCATGGGAAGCTGTGCTTCTATATCCTTCAATCGCCGGTAGGTCAGCACCTCAAAGGTTTGAGTCACGACCCGGACATATTCCTTCCGGCTTTCGAAAAAAAGGATCTCGGGCAAAAGGATCTTTCGAAGCTCGGTGCCGGATTTGACAAAAAAGTATTCATTATTGGTTTCTGCCGGCTTCTCTGTCACGGGCATGCGCGGGAGGAAATAAGCCTCGACCTTTTTAGTGGCGGCCAAAAATCTCTTTAGCGTAATCGGCTTTAACAGATAGTCGATGGTATTGAAGGAATAACTCTCCGCGGCATGCTCGGAGTGGGCCGTCGTAAAGACGATCGCCGTCTCTTCGGACAGCAGGCTCGCCAACTCCATACCGTTCAGCATAGGCATGTTGATATCCAGAAAAAGAAGATCCACCGCATTTTCTTTCAAAAAAGCGATGGCCTCCAGCGCATTGTAGCATCTGGCCAAAAGTTGCCAGGACGTGGTCTGTCCTATCAGCACTTCCAGCAGATTTACCGCATTGGGTTCGTCATCGACTATCATGCACCGTAGATTCATGCAATGGTACTTTTAAGGTCGCCGTAAAATATTCACCGTCACTCGCCGTCTCCAGTTCAAAATCATCGCCGTATAGAATAGACAAGCGTTTGCGGAGATTTGCCAAACCCAGACCGCCCGGTATATGCCGGTCCGCATGCCTGTTGATGGTGTTTTTTGTACTAAAATAAAGGTACCCCTTTTGCTGAATTAAGGAGATCGCGATCTTATTACAGCCGCTGATCTTATCGACACCGTGCTTGAAGATATTCTCCACAAAGGTCATCAGCAACATCGGGGGGATCGGTGTTCCGGCATCAAAATGCTTTTCAAATCCAATCTCAGGTTCCGGTCTTATCCTTATTTTCTCCAGCGCGATGTAGTTGTCCAGGAACTGTACTTCCGTAGCCAGCGGTACTGTCTCCTGGTTGCTCTGATCGACAAAATACCGCATGATCTCCGACAGCCTTTCGATCAACAGCGCCGTCCGGGGCGAGTCCAGATACGCTTCATAGTACATATTGTTAAGGGTATTGAAAAGAAAATGCGGCTGGACCTGCGCTCTCAGCAGCTTAAGCTCGAACTGGCTCCGTTGTAATAACGCCTCCTCCGATGCCTGCTTGATCAAAAAATAGGCAATGGCCAGCCGGAAGATAAAGCTCAGTACAAAGACCGTAATGCCTGATAAAAAAAAGGTGATATAAGTCCTTGCCTCAAGCAATTTGGGCGCCGTCGGGTAGTATTCGTTGCGAATAGCAAAGGAGATATAGAATTTGGCGGCGCCGGTCAGCAGCAACAGCAGGATTGATCCCATTATATAGAGTACATAACGCTTCCTTGCATAGAATCGTGGGTACAACAGGCGGATGTTGCCGTAAATGATCAGTGCATAAAAACAGGTATTGATAATGGCGTAGGCCGCCGATCGTTTGACGCCATCGCTCGACACCATGGCGAAAAAGCTGATCAACAGTATAGCCGCCCACACCAGGTATTGTAGTCTGGTCAGCGTCGCCCGTTCCTTAAATGCCTTCATTTTATCCATTCCCAACGCAAAATACCTGTTTTCCGTCTTGTGGCCCGGCCGCATTCAACAGACACCCGATTTTCCTCAATAAAGGTCCTTTCAGGCTATTGTTTAGCCGTTCACCCGGTGGGTTGAACAAATTTTTTGACCAGGAGGATCCAGTATTCTTTTGTAGCAAAAAAAATGAAAAAATTACAACAGTTGTTATTGATCGCTACCGCGGTAACATGTTCGGCTATCGCATCGGCCCAGAATGCCAAGCCCCGGGTTAGCCCGCCCCAATCGGTCACCGGCAAAGTGCGACACGCCACCGTCACCATCAACTATAGCAGTCCTTCGGTGAAAGGACGGACCATCTGGGGAGCGCTTGTACCCTATGACAAGGTCTGGCGGGCAGGTGCAAACGAGGCTACTACTTTCGAGACGGACAAGGACATTATGGTAGAAGACAAACTTCTTCCTGCGGGTAAATATAGTTTTTTCCTTCTCCCCCGGGAAAATGCCCAATGGACGGCTATTTTCAATAAAGAGGCAAAACAATGGGGCGCTTTTAAATACGATGAATCAAAGGACCAGTTGAGGGTGGACGTAAAACCCACCGTTCTACGCGACACTGTGCAGGCGCTGGATTATCGGATAACCCGCAGGGGATTCTCGCTGGACTGGGAAAAGGTATCCGTTCCTATCTCTATAAAATAACCCCCCTTTATGAAAACTCTTTTAAGAATAGGGCTTCTGCATGCATTCCTGGTAACTGGCGCCGCCCCCGTCCTGTTCGCACAGAGCAAAGGCAGACTGGAGGGGAGGATCAATGACGGGCAGCACAGGCTCCTTGCATCGACCACCGTGACGTTGATCGGCCTATCTGGCATGTTCGCTTCAAAAATCACCTACACGGATTCGTCCGGCAGATTTTCCTTCGAAGAGATCCCCGATGGCCTGTTTTCCTGTATGATCACCCGCACCGGCTACCAATCCATCACCAGAGAGAGTATCGCTTTCACCCCCACAAGCGATACTATCAATCTCGGAGATCTTACCATGACCCCGTCAGGCAAGATATTGACCGAGATCACGGTTTCCGCCCGCTCACCGACCATCCGCAATGGTCCGGATAAAAAAGTCTTCTCCGTTAACCAAAGCCTCGTCAGCATTGGAGGGTCGGCTGCTGATCTCTTGCAAAATGTTCCCACCCTGCAGGTGGACGCCAGTGGTAATGTGAGTCTGCGGGGAGCCTCCGGTCTGATTGTGCTCGTAGACGGCAAGCGCTCTGTCATCGGCGGGGGAACAGTCGCCCAGGTGCTGCAATCTATCCCGGCCAGTTCTATCGATCGGGTAGAGATCATCACCAGCCCTTCGGCTAAATATGACGCCGAAGGGCAAGCCCTTGTAAATATCGTGTTGAAGAAGAATACTGCTGCCGGATTAAATAGCGCTGTTGCGATCACCGGGGGTACGAGAGATAACTATAACGCGGCTGCATCGATAAGCTACCAGGACAAGAGGATTAATTGGTACGGCAACTATAGCTATCAGCGCCGAAATACCTATAGCAACGGATTTCAGAATATGACCTACCTGCTTTCTCCCGGCCCCGCTTATTACTCCGATGAAACCTTCCCATCCACCACCATTACCAATCTTCATTCGGTGAAAGCAGGGTTGGATTATACGCTGTCCGCCAGGGATGGGCTCGGTGTGTCAGGCGTCTACAATGCATCTTCCACTGTACGCAACGAGTGGCTGACGGTAAACAACCTGACGGCCGCCCATTTGCCGGCGCAGCTCAGTACCCGCCACAACGGCACTACAGGCAACGGCAACAGTTATGAACTGACGATCGACTATACCCACACATTCAGCCGGCCACAACGGGAGCTGACCTTCGATCTTGACTATTCGCACGGCTCCACCAATAATCTGCAGTTATACAACACCTTTATATACAACATCGACGGGAAGACCGTGGATTCCACTGCAGTGTTAAAGGACAGTAAGATGTGGCGCAGCAGGAACTACAATGTTCAGCTGGATTATACCACGCCTGTCGGCAAAGCCGGTCATCTGGAGACAGGTTATCGCAGTCAGATCAGCGTCGCTGACAACGAGCAATGGGATTACAATCTCGAGCAGACGAGTGGCAAGTACGACCCGGATTACAGCCTGATCAATTTTTTCAAAAGCACGAGTGGGGTTCACGCCGTCTATATTACTTTCCGGCAGCAAATAAAGACGTTCACCTTTCAATTGGGTATAAGAGGCGAACTTGGCAGGTTCAACGCCCATCTTCAAAGTTTCGACTCGTCCGGCCAGTTGGTCGTACAACCTATAAAAATAAATACCCGGGGATTATATCCCAGCCTGTTGTTAACAAGACGGCTGGATGGTGGCCGGCAGGTCCAGCTGAGCTATTCCCGGCGGGTCCTCAGACCCACCCCGTACGAGCTCAACCCTTTCTTTGATGTCTCGGATCCCGTGAATTATGACGTCGGAAATCCCCGGCTATTGCCGGAGAGCATTCATTCGGTGGAACTTACCTATACCCATACCTGGCCTACAGCCTCGCTGACCTCCGGAGCTTACTTCACCCAGGTGAACGATGTCATCAAACACGTACAGACTACCCCGGTGAATGATGTGACCTTCACCGTCGCACAAAACCTGAAACGTGCCATCAATACTGGCCTTGAGTTCATCGGGAATTTTCACCCGGTGAAAGCATGGGACTTCACCGCCAACGTCAATGTGTTCGCACGGATCAATGACGGGGATTCGGCACTTGGTATCAGCGCCACCCGGGGAGTGAGCTGGAACGCAAACCTTACCAATAACCTTACGCTGACCCGTAACCTGACCCTTCAGGTCCGGGCTGACTATAAGGCCGCCGACCTGATCATCCAGGACAGATACCGCCCGGTCTATAGCATCGACGCGGCCGCCAAATATGATCTCTGGCATAAAAAAGCCAGTCTTTCGCTAAATGGCCGCGATATCTTTAATATCCGTAAACCGAGCTTTTTAAGGGTAAGCGATGCGCTGCTCCTCGATTGGCAACGTGTCACGTATAGCGCCAGGTTCAGCCTGACTTTCTCTTATCACTTTGGTAAAAACATAGCCGGCGCCAAAAGCCGGACAACCCGCCAGGAGCAGCAGGACGTACGTATCGAGAACAGATAAAGGACTTATTCCTTCACCAGTTTCACCGTCTCCCGCACCTGCTTCCCAATCACCGTCAACATATAGATCCCCTTCGTCAACAACCCAGTCTGCCGCAACTCGATTGTATTCACCCCCACATCCATTACTTTATACTCCTCCCACAAAGTCTTGCCGGAGATATCGGTCAGTCTTAAGCTAAAAGGTCCGGCTTCCGACGCAGCAACCCTGATCGTACACGCACTGGCAAAGGGGTTACCCAATACCCGCACGAGCTTCCTCGGACCATTCGCGATATTCACCACCACCACATTGCTATAAACAAAGGCTCCATCAATATCCACCATCTTTAGCCGATAAAAATTATTACCCGCCGCCGGGTCCTCCTGAAAAAATTGATACACCTCACTCCCCTCAACACCCACACCCCCAATATTCTTATATTCCGCCCCATCCACCGAACTCTCCACCTCATAACGCAAAAGACCCGACTCCACCCCTACCTTCCATGTCAGCAACACACCCGTCCCCTGCGGCGCACCACTAAAACGCTCCAGCACCACCGGCAACGGAAAGCCTGTTGGGCCGGTGGCAAAAAAACCACTGAACCCCGTCACCGGGAATGTCACCTCCCACCACAGCTTCACGCTGTTCCATACCACATTGGACTGCCCGGGCGTGATCAACAGCTTCGCCGGCCCCGCACCCGTCCAACCCGAATAATTATCAGGCGCCGTACCCGTGCCATGAATTTGCGTGATGGTGAAATTACTCCTGCCTGTATTATCCGTCGGTCCTGTAGGCAACATATTCTGCGCACCGGTCACCTTCGCATTATAGGCGTCAAACTCTGACTGCAGATAATATAATGTAATAGTAGCAGTCGCCGTACCCGCGCCCGCCGTAGGTTCGATATCATAATGCCTCGTCAGATAAGGCTGCCCCTCGAATGACGCGATCTGGGGATCGATGGTAACCCTTGCATTTACGATCCCGCTCAATGGTTGCAAGCCCGATGGCACGACAGCACAGATCTGTTTGCAATTCGCGTCCGTTATTATCGGACTCGAGACACCGGCCGTCGCCGAGCCGCTTGTCGATACTGCTGTCAGCGTAGGTGCATTGATCGTGATCCCGACCTTCGCCACCGCGTCATTTGTCGGTACACCGTCCACCACCGCCTGTACAACACCCGTACCCGTCGTACCGTTACTTTGGAAACTGACCGTCGCCGTCCCGCCGGTCTGAATGCTGGCTTGCGCTCCTGACAAAGACCCCAGCGTCGCACTAAAGCTCACCGGTACACCGGCAAAGGCCGTCAGGTTAGCTGCGGAGATAGTGGTACCGCCGCTATTGGTCAGAAAACCCGCCGTCACCACCGCTGTATTTCCCCCCGACCCGCTACAAACACCCGCAGCACTGCTCGTACAGCTTAGCCGCAGCCAGGGAGTAGAGGTCAGGACACCCGCCCCTCCGGTGGTGATCATCCCCGCATGTACATTACCCGCGGCAGCAGGCGAGGCATTACTCCCCCACCAATTATTAGTGACATCCACGTTTCCGCTCGCGCTGTTCATGCCGACATCAAAGATAGATGTTGCCGTATTGTTAAAGAATCTGTTATAGTTGATCAGTATGGTATTGCCTGCAACACCATTGTTGACGCCGATGGCGCCCGCCGTCGTACCCGTACCGATAGCCTTGTTGCCCGTAAGCGTATTTCTTTGCACCGAGATCGCAGAGGTAACACCAACCGCAATCCCCTGCACCGTGATATACAAAGCCCCGCCTTCCGCCGACGTAGAAGTGGCCGTATTCCCGGAGAATGTACTATTTGTTATGGAAAGACTACCCGATACATTACTCGGTCCGAAATAGAACAGCGCCCCGCCATTTCCGTTAGGGCTTGTATTATTGAGAAAACTGCATTGATCAATGGTCAGGGCGCCGCCTCCTTCCATAGCCACCGCCCCGCCGTTGCTTG
This sequence comes from Chitinophagaceae bacterium, assembly GCA_017307755.1. Classification (GTDB taxonomy): domain Bacteria; phylum Bacteroidota; class Bacteroidia; order Chitinophagales; family Chitinophagaceae; genus Puia. Next base: position 385,624 of record JAFKGQ010000008.1, read on the forward strand.
AAAGACTACTGGCGATGGAATTCGAAGAGAACACACAGCTTACAAGATTTACCGTATTCAAAGGACCACCGCAAAGGATAGCGCCGCCGCCAAAATCATCGCCCGTAAGCTTGCCGTTCGTAAAGGTCAGCCCCTGGATAGTCACATTTACCCCCGATATCGTTCCCGGAGGGTTGATCATAAAGATACGATCCTGACCAGTGGTCGACATACTGATGATCGTCGACCCTGACCCCGCCCCGATGATCGATAAGGCCATCGCTTTATTGCCAAAGCTGATCGTCCCCATCGTCAGCGTATAGGTGCCCGCCGGTATATTGATGGTGTTCGTCCCACCCGCGGCATCGGCAGCCGCGATCGCGCCCCTCAGCTGATTGACGGCATTGCCATCAACCGTCGAGGTCACATTGTAAACATTTGCATAGGTCAGCAGAGGCAAGGCCAAAAGCAGATACAACGCTGTCAATGCCCGGATGCCTGTTTTTCGAATAAGCAGCCTGGTTCTTTTCATAAACTAAGGTTTTACCTGTAAGTCGCCCTGCGTAGCTATGCAAAAATTCACAACCAGGTAAGGCATCAGGTTATTATGCGGCAACACACCGCCTGTAGAGCCGATCAACGTACTATCCAGAGGAACGGAATTTACAAATTGGGTAGCATAAAAATTAGGTGGAGGTCGCACTCCACCCGGGCTGGACCAAATAGCGTCCGTTGGAAGGGTACTTGCAGCCGGGGTCGTAGCAGCCGGAGCATGACTATGTACAGGCAGCTGGAAGAGTGTCAACATCACAACAGGCTCGCCGCCCGTCTGTCCGATGACTCGTGGCGTAAGCCCCGGTCCGGCGCCAAAGTGCATGGCCACCAGTGCCGCCAGATTAGGCACGGCAAACGTAGTCGTGCCATTCCCGCCGTACGTCGTGCCGATGACCGAGAACAGACCCGGATAGGCCCTGATAGGTAAATACGCTCCATTACAAGAAGCCCAGCCCTGAGGGGCGAACTTACAGCTGAACATTCTGATCTCTCCAATATAAGGCATAACTTTTTTTTAAATGAGCTCTATTCCCTCCGAAGGAGGAGATGGAAATATCCCTGCAGTCGCAATACAGATATTCAACACGAGGTACGGCGACATATTCTCATGCGGTAAACCCGTACCCGTCGTCATCAGCGCCGTCGGCGCCATCGGCGTTGCCGTCAATGCCCCATAAGGCGTATCTCCCGTATTGGCCGTCCAGTGATTACCCAGAGCCGTATTCGCATCCGGGGTCGCCGTACTGGCCATGGCCGCATGATTGTGGACCGGCATCTCTCCGAGAACAAGAGCATGCTCCGCCTCTCCACCCGTCTGGCCGATTAAAAGGGTGTATCCCCATTGCGTAGGCACCCGTCCCTGAAAATTTGGCAGATTGAAATACGTTGTTCCATCGCCACCATAAGTGGTGCCGATCAGGGTGTATAACGCCGAATTGGCGGAGATGGACAGCCGCTGCCCGTTGCACATCGCCCAGCCCTTGGGGGCATAACTAAAACTAAAGATCCTGAGTTCTGAAAGATATGGCATGGTTACTTGCTTTATAACTTATTCCTCTTCCGGTTTTGACGGATAGATCCCTACCAACGCAATGATATAGCCCACAACAAGAAAAGGGACCATATTATCATGTGTCTCGCCGGAGCCGGCCGTCGTGATACCGTCCGTGCTCATGGCGAGGTTTGTGGCGCTCGAACCCGCATAGACATTCACCGTAGCAAGTCCCCAGGCATTTCCTTTTGGCGAATCACTGCCCCCCTGGGTGGATGCTGTTACGGCATGACTATGCGCAGGAAGATTGTCGGGCAGCAGCCCTACCGTCTCTAATCCTCCCGACTGCCCCAGCGGATAGCTATTGGAGAGATGGATAGGCACCCTCCCACGCAGATCAGGGAGCCCAAAAGTCGAGTTACCGTCACCGCCATAGGTAGTGCCGATCACGCTGAACAAGGCCGCGTTCTCGCCAATGTCCAACAGCTGACCATTGCAAAAGGCCCATCCCGTAGGGGCGTTTGTGCCGCCAAAAAGCCGGATCTCTCCTAGAAATTGATCTTCTTCCGCCATATGTAGTTGGTTGTAGGGTTTTGAGGCGCTAAAGTTTGCACATTACAGGTGAAAATACAATCCCATGTTCGTGGGAGAAAGTTTTGTACAGATGAACATCACCTTAGCCAAAAAATGGCCAGGTTTTTGAATATCATTCAATTATGAAAAAATACTTATTCTTTGGCGTTATGGGTCTGCTGTTTTCGTGTGGTAAAAGCAGCAGTGGTCCTTCTTCGGGTAATGGGAAAGGGAACAGTAACTGGTCGTTGAGTAATTATACCTATCAGCGAGGAGCATCCTCTCAAAATCCTGGCGGGAATTTTGTATCGATGGCCGTTAGCACATCCGGGAATGGAGGTAACTACGGAGCGTATTCCGGCAGTAGTCTAACCATTCTTTTTAATAACCTGGGGCCCGGAAAATATACATTGGCATCCGAGGACACATTGGTGAAATATCTCGGGACCAAGTTTATTACTATTGATTGTACCGTCGGTATAGCCGTCAATACAGGCGCTGTAATGTATTCAACTACAGGGCAGCTGCCATCAGCTACAGTCGACGTTTCCAAAGATCCGGATGGCAAATACCATGTCACCATCAAGGACTCTGTGACCTTGATAAAGAACATTGTCACCGGCGGTGGAATTCCCGGCGCAGCTTCCAGCTACAAATTAGAGATCAATAATGCGTTTTGATGAGCGGGATCACGTCCACTCCGGGAGGGGGCAACTTTGGTTCGCTAATGCTATGGATTGACTATCGTCAATTCTACTATTTATGGACAGTTATAATTTTCTATATTTGTCCATAAGCTTGTTTATTAGTAGACTTATGGACAGGTTTGTAAATTTAAACTTGTCCATAAGTATGGCTCAGGCAATCATCGGCAGAGATGCCGAAAAGAAAATATTACAAGACATGCTTGCTTCAAGGGAAGCCGAATTGATTGCGATATTGGGGCGCCGCCGGATTGGGAAAACCTTTCTTGTTCGGAATTACTACGAGAGACACCTCCTCTTCGAATACACCGGAGTTCATGAAGCAGGTCTGAATGAACAATTGCTTAACTTCAGGAATGCGCTTCAGCAAGCTATGGGATCTGCCATTCCTCCCGCTACTCCTGGTAGCTGGATAGAGGGCTTTACATTTCTCTCTGAATTCCTGAAAATAAAGCTAATCAAGGAGCCAGTAGTTGTCCTATTTGATGAGTTTCCATGGATTCATACCCCCAAGTCTGGATTCCTGACGGCATTCGGTCACTGGTGGAACACTTGGGCTTCACGTCAGGTTCTGTTAAAAGTTGTGATTTGCGGATCAGCTGCTTCCTGGATGATCGAAAATATAATAAATAACAGGGGCGGCCTTCACAACCGGGTCAGCCGGACTATTCGGTTGCATCCTTTTTCTCTGAAGGAAACTGAAGAGTACCTTATTAGCCGTAGTATCCGGCTGGATCAATACCAAATACTACAGCTCTATATGGCAATGGGAGGTATTCCTCAATACTTAAAACAGGTTGACAAGGGTGAGAGCGCCGCCCAGGTTATCGATAAACTTTTCTTTGAAAAAAACGGGCTTCTCAAAGTGGAGTTTGCCAACCTGTACCAATCTCTCTTTGCCAATGCGATCCATCATGAAGCGATTGTGCGAACTCTGTCTAAAAAAGCCAGTGGTTTGAGCCGGACTGAAATAATTGAGCTCTGTGGATTCACCACGGGAGGCGGAACCACACGATTATTCGAAGAGTTGGAGGAATCCGGGTTTATCACTCAGTACATCCCTTTTGGCAAAACTTCAAGAGACAGTATTTACAAACTCTCAGATGAATACTCTTTGTTCTACTTAAAATTCATAGAACATGCACGAGCCGGTGGAGAAGGTACATGGCATAAGATCGCTGCAGGACAGTCTTACAATAGCTGGAGCGATTATGCCTTCGAATCCATCTGCCAAAAACATGTTCCACAGATCAAGAAGGCACTCGGAATAGGGGCAGTATATACTGAGGCATCCGGATGGCGATATATTGGAAAAAAGGAGAAAAAGGTGCACAAATTGACCTCTTGCTCGATCGTCAGGATCATTGCATCAACCTATGTGAAATAAAGTTTTGTGCTAAAGAATTCGTTATTGATAAGCGGTATGCCGGCGAACTTGAAAACAAAGTTAAGGTATTCAGAGGCCAGACTAAGACCAGGAAAAAGATCTTCCCCACAATGATCACCCCCTACGGGGTACAGAAGAATGATTACTATACTAGTTTTATCCAGACAGAAGTGTTGTTAAGCGACTTGTTCAGCCAATAATAGTGAAACATCTTTTATGATAGTAATAAAAGAAAATCCAACTCCGGAAAAAGTCAAGTTTAAAGGAAAAGAAATCATAGTTGGTTCTGGGTTATTACTGGAATTTTGCAAATTTGCAATAGATGTTCTTTCAAATTCTTTAGCCGAAATTGCCTTGCGCAATTCTCTAACCCCTAAGCCATGAGTAGATACAGAGTTGGCATAAAACAGTTTTACCTCATTTTTTTCAGAGGTAATAAAGCTAAAATATGTGACCAGCTCAATTGTCGTGACGGCGTAACGACAATCTGCCTTCCATAATCCGCCCGTTTACTGCTGTTGGTGTAAGCTCCCTTCTTTTCGACCCGCTCCGGCTATACCCTGTTTTGCAGACAGGTACTTTAAACCCCTCAGCCATCTGACCAAATACCCCCCGGGCAACATCGCAAGTTTCGGATTTCCCGCCGTCAGTTCTAACCCTAATTTTATATTTACCAAAAATCATTATTATGGAAAGTATAGAAACCCGGTTAGCGGCTAAAGACTGGCAGGTGATCACAAGGGAGTTACACGATAAAGGTTTTGTTATTGTTCAGGACGTGTTGAACAAAAAAGAATGCGATACGCTGATCGCCGAATATGATGCAGACGACACATACCGCAAAACAATCAGCATGGAACGCTATCGGTTCGGCCAGGGCGAGTATAAATATTTTCAGTATCCCTTGCCCGAACTGATTACAATAATGCGGGAAAAAGTATATGCCGAAATAGCGCCGGTTGCCAATCAATGGATGCAGGAGCTGAACATCGATAAAAAATTCCCTGCTACACATCGGGAGATGAAAAAAATGTGTCGGGAACACGGACAGGAAAAACCAACAGTCCTTATTTTAAAATATGGCAAAGGTGGCTTTAATACGCTGCATCAGGATCTATATGGTGAAATTTATTTTCCAATGCAAATGGTCTTTATGCTTGACCAGGTTGACAAGGATTACACCGGGGGTGAATTTGTAATAACAGAACAAATACCCCGGGCACAATCCAAAGCAAATGTATTGAGGCCCAATCGTGGCGATATGATCATCTTTACTACTAATTTCCGTCCGGCGAAAGGAAGCAAAGGTTATTATCGCGTAAACATGAAGCATGGCGTTAGTCCGCTACACGATGGCAGCAGGCATAGCCTCGGTATCATATTTCACGATGGTCTTAGCTGATTGCTCCTAAATTTAGGTTGCGACAATGTTCGCCACAAATAGAAAACCAAATAGGACTCCCATCCTGCGAACGATTTTAAAAATCGCTCTATTGCTACTTTGTCGTCCTTTGTTTTAATGATTTTATGGTTAACCAGTGCGTTTAAAAGACCAGCATCACCGTAGGGAATACAAGTAGGTTCTTTTAGGCTTTTCATTAAAGCATAATTTGCCGTCCACCGCCCAATGCCTCTTATGCCTGTGAGGAATTTAATCCTATTCTCCAGGTCGGGAAGCCCCTGCAACAACTCCTTACTCAATGTGCCGTTGGAAAACGCTTGGGCTATGGTAATAAGATACTGTGCTTTCTTTTCAGAAAACTGAAGCGATCGAAGATCGCTGATGTTAGCGTGCGCGAGTCTTTCGGCTGTTGGAAACACGTAATACTTTTGACCGTCATAGAAGGTAAATTCTCCATACTGCTCTACCAGCCTTCGCTTTATCTTGTAGGCAAAAGACAGGTTGATTTGTTGCCCGATAATGCACCATGTCAACGCTTCAAAAAAGTCCGGCATACCTATAAATCTTAACCCCGAATATTCCTTTGCCATATAGGAAATTCGTTTGTCTGTAGCAAGGATTTTGTAAAATAAGGTTAAGTCTGTATTCAGGTCAAGCCAGTCGGACACGAATTCAACGACAGCTTTTATGTCCTGGGCGGAAGGTAAAACGTTGAGCCATTCTAAAACTAATTCGTCAGGCATAAGATAAATATCCACCACCATAATTCCACTACTTGATTTAAAGCCCCGGCGAACCCTGTCTTCGTAGACCTTGTACATGCAATCGTCAAAATCACGGCTCAAAAACCACAAGCATTCTTCCATGCTAAACAGACCAGAAACAGGGATCTCTACCATTTTATTCTTCATAATACAAAATAATAATCCCTCCTAAGATCGGGCAATCCGAATCTTGCTATTATTTAGAAAATCAGCCAGCTCAAAACCGCAAGGAACGGATTTCATACAAAAGAGGGGCTGACTACTTTTGGATCATCAAATGAACAAAAAATTCCAAACAATCTAAAAATTTAAAAAATGGGAAATCAAAAAACAAAGGAAGAATTGAATAAAGAAGTTGTTGTGCGCTGGTTTACACACTTCTGGGGCGAAACCGTTGATCTTTCAATTATAGATGAAATTGCTGCGCCTGACATGCTGTTGAAATATTCATTGCATGAGCCCCGCAAAGGTCGTGAAGATATCAAAGCGTTCATGACAGATTTTCGCGCTGCATTCCCTGATTTGAATTTCTGGGGTACAGCAGACCTGATTGCTGAAGGGGATTATGTAGTCGGACAATGGGAAGGCGGTGGAACTCACACAGGTATTGCTTTCGGCGATTTCCTTGCCGGCTCTCTTCCAAAATCGACTGGAAGAAAGATGCACTTCACAGGCACGACAGTTCTGAAAGTAATAGATGGAAAGATCGTTGAAGAAATTGGCCTCGATGATGGTGTTACTGCTCTAACTCAGTTGGGATTACTAAAGACAGTCTAAGGAAAATTCTTTAAAAAAAAAGGCCGGATTGTCCGGCCTTTTTTTATGTCTGAATCCCAGCGATAAATAATAAAAATCCGTTTGTATAGTCATCCTGAAAAAATCAATAATTTTCAGAAATGAAAAAGAATTACGAAAATTTGCTACCTGTTGATGGCGAAATATATTTATTCCCTGCACTGTTTGGTCCCGGAATATGTAATAAATTATTTGATTTGCTGACGCAAAACATTGCCTGGAAACAGGAGCCTGTAAAAATCATGGGACAGGAGATTATGCAACCCCGTCTAACTGCATGGTACGGTGACGAAGGGCGGTCTTATAGTTATACAGGAATAACGATGCATCCGGCGCCCTGGACAAACGAATTATTGACCATTAAAAAGACAATTGAAAAAATATCGGGCGAACATTTTAACAGTGCGCTTTTAAATCTATACCGCGACGGGAATGATAGCGTTGGCTGGCATAGGGACAATGAAAAATCGCTTGGAATTAATCCGGTGATCGGCTCGGTCAGTTTTGGCGAAAGCCGGGAGTTTTCTTTAAAGCACTATAAAGATAAAAAATTGCGAAGAAAAATAATATTAGATAATGGCAGTTTTCTATTGATGAAAGGGGAAACACAACACAAATGGTTACATAGCATACAGAAAAACCCTGCGATTATTAAGCCTCGTATAAACATCACTTTCAGGATCATTAAAGAGATGTAAGACCGCAAGATACGGATTGAAAAGGGTTGTTTTCCAAAGTAATTTTGTAGTATAAAACATAAAGGCTATGAAGAATATAGCGACTAATCACCCGCATCCTTCCATTCAAACAGCAATGTTTACGGAAAATTATAAGATAAATGTCAGGGATAAAAATGAAATGCGCCGGCGCTTGCTTAGCACTCAATTGGTTGATCTGGAAAACATCGAAATTGAGGCTTGGGCGCCAGATGATCAAGGTAAGACAATCACCTTCGAACGCGCTGTATCATTGTTTGGTGACATACTTGCCGCAAGCACTTCAAAGGGGCTCTGCTATTTAGGATTTGACTCTAGTAATCGTATATCAGCATACGATGATCTTAAAAGGAGATTTCCACAAAATTCTTTTATAGAAAAGACATCTCCATTTCAGGAAACTGCAATAAAATTGATGAATGATCCGCAATTACAATTACCAATTCAGTTGCATTTAAAAGGCACGGATTTTCAGTTGAAGATTTGGGAAAAGCTGAGCCGGATTCCACTCGGCGGATTAACCACTTATGCCCAAATAGGAGGTTCAAATGAGCGTGCACGGGCCACCGGTACAGCAGTAGGAAGCAATCCCATAAGTTTTTTGCTGCCTTGTCATAGAGTAATCCATTCTAATGGAACCTTTTACGGGTACTTCTGGGGTCCGGAGTTAAAGGAAAAGTTACTTGCATGGGAGGCTAAAAGAGTCATGCTGTAGCCCTCAAAACCGCAATTTTCGGATTTAATACGTTACCCAACAAGGGTAAATTTGGGATAACAATTTAAACATCAAAACAATGGACACTCAACAAGAATACGACTATAATAGGGTTGCTTCAGCTATTAGTTTTTTTAAGGAAAACTATAAGTCGCAACCCAAGCTGGAGGATGTGGCAGATCATGTTCATCTTAGCCCGTTCCATTTCCAAAGAATGTTTCAAAACTGGGCGGGTGTTACGCCAAAACAGTTTTTGCAATACTTAACCGCGGAGTACGCCAAAAATATGTTAAAGACAACAAGAATGAGCTTGTTTGATGCCGCGTTTGAATCCGGATTATCAAGTACGAGCAGACTTCACGATCTTTTTATAAAGGTGGAAGGAATGTCGCCGGGAGAATTTAAACATGGAGGAGAAGCGCTTAGAATTAACTATTCATTTGCCGATAGCCCTTTTGGAGAGATATTGGTTGCCGCTACCCCGAAAGGGATATGCCACATGTCGTTCGTTGACAATGGACATCAGGAGGCTTTGGATGGATTGAAGGCGAACTTCCCGAATGCAAAATACGTTCAGATGGTTGACATGATCCAACAAAACGCACTATTTGTCTTTACACAGGATTGGAGCAAGTTGGATGAGATAAAACTGCACCTGAAAGGCACCGGCTTCCAAATAAAAGTATGGGAAACCTTATTAAAAGTTCCGACTGGTGGATTTACAACTTATGGCGATTTGGCTGCGAACGCAGGCTATGAAGGCGCCTCAAGAGCCGTAGGGACCGCTGTCGGTAACAATCCTGTTGCATTTCTTATACCATGTCACCGTGTGATCAAATCCACAGGAGATATAGGCCAGTATCATTGGGGTGCGGTACGTAAAAATGCGATCATTGGTTGGGAAGCGTCCCGCCAGGCAATAGCGCAAGGATAAATATCATCAACCAATTAATACAATTTTTGAAAATTTCGAGCAAACGTTTGCGTTATTTTGCTTCTGTCCATAGGAAGAGATGTTAAGTTCAGTACTTTGGGAGGTATCTAACATATTCTACCGGGAATAACATATGAAAAAAACTCTTTTACTCCTGTTCGCACTGAACGCAACGGGTATTTATGCAGAAAAAACAAGTATCCCCGCTCCTGCGGTAAAAATTTCGCTCATTCCACTGCCGCAGCATCTTGAATGGACGAATGAAAGCTTCCCGCTTAATTTATGTAAAAACATCACGATCAATGATGCTGATCTGCGCGAGGAGGCCGAGGTATTACTTGCAGGGATGGGCGTGGAGATGCCTGTCCTGTCTAAATCCGGGAAGAATGCTGACCATGGTATACGGTTGATATTGGGGAAGGTTCCTGCCACTGACCAACAGGACGAGGCCTATCACCTTGTAGTCAGAAATGGATCGATAACTCTAACTGCCAACACAAAGCACGGCATTTTCAATGGCATACAAACATTGAATCAACTTATCGGAGAAAACAAACAGGTAGCCGGTTGTGACATTACAGATTACCCTGCTTACCGGTGGCGCGGATATATGGTGGATGTAGGTCGTAATTATCAATCGCCCGGGCAACTAAAGCAGCAGATCGATGTCATGTCCAGGTACAAGTTAAATGTTTTTCATTTTCATCTTACTGAAGATGTTGCCTGGCGTTTGCAAATAAGCCAGTATCCGCAGCTTACATCTCCGGATAATATGCTGCGTAATCAGGGGAAATATTATACTACAGCGGAGATGAAGGATTTGATCCGGTATTGTAAAGACCGCCATGTCACATTGGTTCCGGAAATCGATATGCCGGGGCATAGCGGTGCATTTGCCCGTGCGATGGGGGTTGATATGCAAAGCGACAGCGGTTTGCGGATCGTTAGAAATATCCTCAGGGAGATTTGTACTACTTATGATATCCGGTATATCCATATCGGCGCCGATGAGGTGGGGATCCGGAATAAGGAGTTTCTACCTGAGGTCAGCCGGCTCATACATCAATATGGGAAACAGGTGATCGGGTGGGCGCCTGGAGGAAATTATGATGCCGGTACCATACGACAACTTTGGAAGGACGAGGGAAAAAGGGACATCGAGGGAAGCTCCATAAAATATATCGATTCCCGGTTTCTGTATCTGAGCGATATGGCCCCGGAAAGCAGTGTGGTCAGTATTTTTGAACGCAGGCTGGGAGAGAAAACAAAAGGGGACGCTAATCTGGAAGGCGCCGAGATCTGTTTGTGGGATGACAGGAGGGTCGTGCAGGAATCTGATCATTTAACGATGAATGCGGTATATCCTGATATGCTTGCTTTTGGAGAACGAAGCTGGCGGGGTGGCGGCTATGAAGGTGTCGTGTCGGATATCGGGCCTGATACCTCTTCCAGGGCGAAAGAATTCATAACTTTTGAACGGCGGTTGATGGCGCACAAGGAACGATATTTCAAGGATCTGTCGTTCCCTTATGTCAGACAGACCCAGCATCACTGGAAGCTATTTGGTCCTTTTGATAATCATGGTGATCCGGGATCTTCTTTTTGGCCTGAAGAGCAGCGTGCTTCCTGCAAGGATTCTGTGGCTGCGATACGGGCTACGGGTGGGACGATATGGCTCTGGCATCCTTATGATTCGGTCACCGCATGGCTTCCAAAACCCGCTATCAATACCACATGGTATGCGTTCACCGGATTCCGGTCTAACGTTGATACTGCTATCAATCTATGGATAGGGTTCAAAGATCTTTCCCGGTCAGGTGCTGATGCCAGTCCGCCGGCGGGTTGGTGGGATGAGAAGAAAAGCAAGATCTGGATGAACGGGGATTTGATCCCACCTCCAGTATGGCAAAATCCGGGAAGGCCCGCAGGAGCGCTGGATGAACCTATGACAGATGAGGGGTATTATTATCGTCCACCGACAATCGTGCGTGTTAAAAAGGGGTGGAACAATATATTAGTAAAATTGCCGCTAAAGACATTCGAGTTCAATGACTGGCAATCGCCTCCAAAATGGATGTTTACCGTGATGCCTGTACGTAAAGGGCAGGGAAGGAATTGGGATGAGGATAAAATGGTTTTTCAGCCTGACAATGAATAAAAAATAGGATTACCTCCGCCTAGATCATAAAAATTCGAGTGGCGCGAATTTGCTCGCATTTAATTATAAATCAATTAATTACATGTTTAATTAATAAAATCTTGAAGATTTTTAATATCTTTGCATCGAATGAATAATCTACCAAAATGTCCGCAGCACATCCTTTAAGTAATCTTCAGCAGGAGCTATTAAAGCTCTATTCCTCCGACATTCCGGAAGCGGACTTATTGCATATCAAACGCTATCTCGCTAAGTACTTTGCCTTTAAAGCTATTGGTGAGGCCGATCAGATTTGGGATGAAAAGGGCTATACTAATGAAACAATGAATCAATGGCTGAACGAAGACGAAGCTCCCTATGGCAATAAAGACAGTAATTGACACAAACGTTCTAGTCTCTGCTCTATCGACCAAATCCACCTATCATTGGCTGGTTGAGCTTTTACTTGATGAACAAATAGAATTGTATGTCACCGAAGAGATCTTATTAGAATATGAAGAGGTTTTAAGATCAAAGTACTCAGAGCGTGTGGCTTCAAATTTTCTGATTGCTATCCGTGAATTACCCAACGTTCATTACTCACATGTTTATTTCAGGTGGAATTTAATCAGTGATCCTGATGATAATAAATTCGTGGATTGCTATATCGCTTCAGGGGCGCATTATCTTATCAGTCATGATACTCACTTTACAATACTAAAATCTATTATGTTCCCGAGAGTTAATATTGTGAAGCTAGAAGAGTTTAAAACTACAGCAGCCCCCTCTTTGTGATAAGCAACCATTACTTATGAACTTGAAAAAAATGCCTGAAGGCTTTGAGTGTAAGATTCCCTCAATTTAGGTCCACCGAAAGGCAAAGCATACCCTGCAATAATATTGCAGGGTATGCTCTTTAAAAAATCGTTACCTCCTCCGCCAGGCGCCAAACTGAATTCTTGCTGCGTCTTTATTTATTAACTTCAATTCAATAGTACTTACTACCCATTAAATCTATCCTATTACAACCTTGCGTTACAAACCATCAGTAAGCAGGGAGAATTATATAATTTTAAAAAAGTAAGACTATGGCAACACGTGCGAAAAAGGTCCTGATCTCAAATGTCTCTCACGAGGAAGCAGAGCAGGCCATGGCTGTTTTTGCAAAATGCAATACCCAGCTAAAACTCATTGAATCCAGGATGGAAGAAGAAAAGCAATTGGTAGACAATAAATACCTGGGCGATATTTCCAAGCTGAAGGTTTCCATGGAAGAACAGATGGAGCTGCTGCAGGTGTATGGTCAACAATACAAGGATGGCTGGAAAGGGAAAAGTACGGAGCTCATTCATGGTAAGATAGGGTTCCGGACAGGCAACCCCAAACTTGTTAAAGACCGGAAATTTACCTGGGACGCAGTAACTGAACTGTTAAAAAAAGCTTTCCCGACCTTTGTCCGTATTAGTTATGAAATAAATAAGGAGGCATTGATCGCCTTCCGGGATAAGAAAGAATTCGCAGAGATAAAAGAAAACTGTTATGTAGATGTGGTCCAGGACGAATCCTTCTATGTAGAGGCGAATGCAGAAGACCTATCTGTTGCCTATTCTATACATCGATGAGCCCAACTTAATAATGAAAGGCTCCTAACGGAGTGTCAAATTGCGTCCACATAAAGCCAAGTTACAGCATAATTGGTCGATAGGTTATGATTGTTTGAGCCATCTCTTCAACTGGCATGCTTTTTCCAATCAAACTCATTACTTTATCTCCATATGCAAAATTATTTATAACAAGATTAATGTAATAATCTGAATACGTATCATTGCTTATAATGAGATCAAGAATTTCAATTAAGTCTTCCTTCGATATTTTAATATTTCTATTTTCTGGAAGTGAAATATTGAAGATCATATTCTCCGCGTCTGTCCATCCCCAGTATTCGTAAAAATATTCTATATCGTAAGACTTTTCAACATACGAATTTAACTCTTGCAGTATATTAATTGCCTCTGATTTGTTGCCGGTATTTATATGCTTCTCTATTTGAAAGAATAACTGTGAGACTTTCTCTTTTCTTTCTTCTGCTAATTTAATGTTTGGCAATAGTGCATTTTCCATGTCTTGGTATTGATCCGAAATTTGGTAAAATCTAACAAAAAAGAGGGAAACCGAGCAAAAAATCAACTTTTGCCCTACAATTTTCTATACATGATATAAGCATTTATCAATCCACCCCTCCTATGATTGAATGCTTCCGGGATCTCACCAATTATACTGAATCCCAACTTTTGCCATAGTTGTACGGCCCTGACATTGCTTTTGATTACGAAGTTAAATTGCATCGCTTTATATCCTATTCGTCTGGCTTCTTCCAAGGAGAATTCCCCCATCCTTTTTCCAACGCCCTGACCGGAGGCCTTCGGTGAAGTCATATAAGCCGCGTTGGCGATGTGAGAGCCGAGGTCCGGTTGATTGTCTTTAATCAGAAATGTACCTACGATCTCTCCGTTCAAAAGTGCTACGAAAGTATATTTATCCTGTGCAAGCCAATATCCCAGCATTTTCTCTTTTGACGAAGCAGGATCAAAAACATAGGTATCTCCTGTTCTGATCACTTCCTCAATAATATTCCAGACTTCATCTGCGTCTGTTGCCTCTGCTTTTCTGATCTCAATCATAGCTTAAGTTTAGGTTTATAGGTATTGAAAATATCCCGGGAAGTTTTGTGCAAATTTAAGAGAAAGGCCGATGGCAATTTGTGAGCATAATATTACAAATTGCGGATGCGGGTAATTGACGTTGCGGGCCGGAGGGGACAACCTTCGAACATTTTTGTTAAAGATCTATTGAAAATCAATGACTTCATAAATAAGCGATAGGCCTCAGTGGAATGTGTATTTATTTATTAATTTAATAAGCAATGTTGGATAAAATTCGTTTTTATTATGAAATATGCACATTTATATTCTTTGTTCTTTATGTTTATTTTTTGTTCCTCCAGTCAGGGACAAACCAAAACTCATCTGCCAACAGGCAATACCAGGTTCAAAACCAAAGACGTAATCACCAGCTACGGACCGAACACAATGGTTCGTAACATCAAACGAGATAGAAAGGGCAACATTTGGATTGCAGCTGCATATGGAGGTGTTTTTCGATACGATGGAAAATCTTTTACCAATATTACAAGTAAAGTGATTTCGGCCCGCTTCTGGAATGTTCTGGAAGATCGACATGGAAATCTTTGGTTCTCTTCTACAGATTCAGGTGTTTATTATTACCATGGAAAATCCTTTCGAAATTTCACAACTGAGGAGGGACTTGCCAACAATCAGGTTATATGTATTTATGAAGATAAAGCCGGCAATCTTTGGTTCGGTACTGGAGGTGGAGTAAGCCGTTACGATGGGAAATCCTTTCGAAATTTTACAACTAAAGAAGGGCTTTCCAATAATGATGTTACTACTATCATTGAAGACAAAACAGGGAAATTCTGGTTTGGCACAAGGGGTGACGCCTGTTCTTATGATGGAAAAACATTTACCGTATTCAAAAATAAAGATGGCAAACCCTTTAACAACGTTTGGTCGATAATCGAAGATAAAAAAGGAAATATTTGGCTCGGTGGAAGTGATGGCCTTTGGCGATATGACGGCAGTAAATTCACCAATTTCACACAGAATTTTGTTGGTTATATCTACGAAGATAAAAAAGGAGATATCTGGACTAGTTCACAAACGGTCAATGGGTGGGTACTTTCCCGTTATGATGAAAAGTCTTTGTCTGATGAAAGGCCAACTGTCACCGAAGTAAGATCAGAAGATGAAGTAACCAGAAGAATGATTTTCGGGATTTCAGAAGCTCGTGATGGAAGTATTTGGTTTGGCGCTTTAAACGGCGTGCATCGTTATGATGGGAATACCATCTCCGACTTTAAAGGTAAAGAGGTTCAAAAATAACTTGTTACGGAATTCCCTTGTTAATTTGCTCCATTTGCTAATTTTAGGAACCAGGTATTGCCGGAAAATCGTTCCTTAGCACCAGGCAGCTCCATTGGGCAATTCGACCTGATTGCCTGGCGCTCCTTTATTTTTAAATATGAAGCCAATCGTCCTCCTGCTGGGAATATTATGGGCTAGCGTCCAAGCCGTTGTTGGACAGCAATTTCAATACAGCTTTTACACAGAAAAGGACGGGCTGAGCAATAAGGCCGTTTCCAGTCTGGCCATCGACCAGCAAGGTTTTTTATGGGTGGGAACTTCATTCGGCCTCAACCGGTTTGACGGTAATGAATTCGAGCAGTTCTATAACGACCCGGCAGACAGCGGGTCTATTGCGGACAATAATATCCAGACGCTCTTCATGGATGCGGAGAGCAGGCTGTGGATCGGCACCAACGCCGGGATTAGCCTTTACCACCCGCAGGCCCATCGTTTCAGCAATTATACACCCGGCTCTGACGGATTGGCCCAGCGCGGCATCAGCTTTGGCGCTTTATGCGAAGACCCTGCCGGTAATATATGGGTCGGCATGAGAAATGAATTATTGATCTTTCATCCTGCCGACCACCGGTTCATTTCCAGCGGCTGGGGTAACTACGCGGCTGCTGTGGCGCCTGCCAATGGCAATCGCGGCAGGGTGATCGTACTCGGGTTGATCAAAAAAGATCGGGACGAATTATGGATACTGAGCACCTATGGTTTGTTCAGCGTCAATACGGGCACGAGAGAGTTCCATTATTATCCTTGCCGGGATATGGAGGATTTCTACGGCTGCCGCCTGAACTATGCCGACAACCTTGGAAATGTCTGGATCACGGCTCTGGGAAATAACTTGCTCTCCTTTAACATCCGTACGGGCCTATGGAGCTGTTATCACGTAGGTCCAGGTCCTTCTTCCAGTGCTTATTCTCCTGGGATTGTACGGTTTTCCGGTGACACGCTCATGTATAAATCCCCGAATGCCTTTGTATTATTCGACGCGGCCAGGAAAAAAACTTTCCCCCCGATGCCCTACGGACAGGCGGAAACCGGCTATTTCAAAGATGCGTCCTTCAATACTCTTATTCACTCGCCCGATATGATATGGCTGGGTACTAGCAATGGGCTGGCCAGGACGCGGACCTCAAAAGAGTTGTTACGCTTTGTCCCTTTGACGGAGAAGGGAAATACCGCCAGGGTTTTCAGTATCCCCTACAATAACGATCTCCTCTTCAGCAGTTTCCAAAAGGGATTTACTACCTATCTTGTCAGCAAGGGTCGCCTTCCTGATCCCGTTCGCATAGCCACCGGCGGTACCCTGCACAGTTCCTATCAATTTTATGCCGTGGACAGAAAAGGCAGGTATTACGTGAATGATGATGAACATTTCTACAGCTATGATCCTCTGAGCAATCTGGCCAGCCTTATTCCCTTTCCCCCAAAGGAGAATCCCGGAGTTGCCTATGATGTCCGTAATATGGTTGTCGACCGGGATGGAATGGTATGGATCAGGACCCTGGGACAAGGCATCCTGGTCTACGACCCCGGCAGGAACATCGTCTCAGGCCAGCGGGAGATCCCGCTGACGAAGAATAAGGAAGTGAATGCCTTATATTACGACAGCCTGACGAATACTATCTGGGCTGCGGAAGAGTTCAATGGTGTGTACGTGTATGATGTCGGCAAAAAGCAGACCCGGCATTTAGCCCTGACTAAACCCGGCTCACAAAGAAGCGGTTCGATTGCAGGCATAACAGGCGATGGCAATGGGAATATATGGCTGATCGATCTGCAGGCAGGCCTGGTGGAATACAACCATGCACGGCAAAGCTTCAGCCGATACACGGTCAACGATGGGCTGGCTTCTAATAATTGTTATGGGCTGGTCCGAGATTCCAGGGGTATGATCTGGATCAATACGGATGAGGGATTGACGGAATACGATCCCGCCGCCCATATCTTTACCAGCTTCGGCAGGAACGAGGGACTGCCCGATGCCAGGGAGAGCTATCTATCCGCCGATGCTAAGGGCAATATTTATTTCCCCTATAAGAACGGCTTTTATTCCTGGAATATCGACGCGGTCACCCCCCCATCAAGAGATGATATTCTCTATATCAGGGATATTCAATTATTTGACACGCATTTGCCGATGGCAGCAGAATATCGTTTTTCCGCCGGCGAGAACAATATCCGGTTTCTTTTCGGGATCTTATCCTACAAAGACAGAGTACGGCCTAAGCTGGAATATAAGCTCAACAGGAATGGCTGGCTTACTGTTGATCTGCATTCCTATATCTCCTTTGCCAACCTTGCACCTGGGAGTTATGATCTCTACGTGCGGATCAAGAACGAGCAACTCAGGGATCTGCATATTACATTCCTGATCAAAAAACCCTACTGGCAAACGGTGTGGTTCCTCGGGCTAATCCTGGCGGCAATTGCCGGCTCGGTCATCCTCATTAACAGGGTTCGGCTCCAGCGGGAAAGGAAGGAATCAAGCCTGCGGGAGAAAATAATGGAATCCGAAATGTCGGCCCTGAGGAGCCAGATGAACCCGCATTTCATTTTCAACACCCTCAACAGCATCAACAGCTATATTATCGAAAATAAAAAGGACGAGGCGAGCGATTACCTGAGCGATTTCAGCAAGCTGATGCGGCTGATCTTGGACCATAGTAAAAAAAGAACGATCACCCTTACCGATGAATTATATGCTCTTAAACTGTATATTGAGCTGGAATCGAGAAGGCTGGACTCCTCTTTCGATTATTCCATCGAAATAGGCCCGGCTGTGGACGCGGACTCCATCACCATGCCCCCGCTGGTGATCCAGCCCTTCGTTGAGAACGCCATCTGGCACGGTCTGAGAGGAAGGAAGTCGGGCGGCCATATTACGATCCGGATCAATCGTTACAATTATGGTATCCTGATCCTGGTAGAGGATGACGGCATCGGAAGGACAGCCGCAGGGAACCTGCAAAATAAGATCGAAGGGGATTCGTTCGGATCTACGGCTACCACCCAACGCATCTTACTTAACGATCCCCTATCGAAAGTGGTTATAGAAGATCTTTATACGACAGAGAACATGGCCGCAGGAACAAGGGTATCTATTTATGTCAATCAAAACAGCCGGTGATATGGAACAAGCGATCATACGTGCAGCGATCATCGATGATGAAATGCATTGCATAAAGACCCTGCGTTATCAGCTGGAGCAGAAATTCACTGATATCGAGATCGTATTCGTGACCACCGATAGTCAACAGGCAAGATCATTGGCCATTGAGCTGAAACCGGATCTTCTCTTCCTTGATATCGAAATGCCGGGAATGAACGGATTACAATTCCTGGCCCAATTCGCTGAAATTCCTTTCAGAGTAATTTTTACCACGGCCTATGATCAATACGCGATAAAGGCCATCCGCCTGAATGCCCTGGATTATCTGCTGAAGCCGGTTGACCGGAATGAGCTGGAGCTGGCCATTGAAAAGTTCAGGCAGGAAAGGGACCTGACAAATAAGGAACAAGTTGCACAGCTGCATCTGTTCAGGGAAAATAAGATCAGGGATACGATCGCCCTTTCCTCCGCACAGGGCCTTTACTTTGTTAAGCTCGGGGAGATCATGTACATGGAAGGGGACAATTGCTATACGCATGTGGTGATGAAGGACGGAAAGAAATACCTGGTCAGCAAAACATTGGCCAATTTTGACGATCTCTTGACCGGGGACGGCAGCTTTTTCCGGGCCCATAAATCCTTTATCATCAACCTTAACTATATTAAGCAATATATCCGTGGCGACGGAGGGGAAATAAAGATGGCCGACGATAAGAGCATTTCGCTCAGCCGCAACAAAAAAGAGGACTTCCTGCGGCTTTTTATTAAACTGTGATTGCCTTATTCAAACCCACTGTTCACTAAAAGGGGCAGGAACTGACAAGGGGAATCGTTCTTTTTACGGTAAATAATCCCGTTATGAGCCGTTTCCCCAACCCACGCAGCATCACCCCTGCCACAGGCCCAATGCGTCCCCACAGACGCACCTGTCCCAATCGCTCCCTTTTTTACCTATGCCTGCTGCTGTTGACTGTCATCGGCTGCCAAAAAAATCCTGTACCACCAACTCCGGCGCCTGCGGTTAGTGCTATCAACCCTTCTTCAGGCTACGCCGGAACATTAGTAACTATCACGGGAAATAATTTCAGCACAACTGCATCTGATAATACAGTTAAATTTAATGGCGTTGCAGCAACTGTGAACAGCGCCAGCGCAACATCTCTGGTTGTTGTAGCGCCATCAGGGGCTACTACGGGCAATATATCGGTAACTACCTCCGGAGGCACTGCATCCGGCCCTGTTTTTACTTATATAGTGGTTGTGCCTCCTGCTGTCAGCTCTATCAGCCCTATTTCCGGCGCTGCAAACACCATAGTTACCATTAACGGGTCAAATTTTAAAACAACTCCAACTGATAATACCGTAAAGTTTAATGGCGTTGCAGCAACTGTACAAACGGCTACGGCAACAACGCTTACAGTGTTGGCGCCATCAGCAGGCACCACTGGCGCCATAACAGTTACTACAGTTGATGGAACTGCTACCGGGCCAACATTTACATACGTGGTTGCGCAGAATGTTTACGTGGTAGGCAGAAGCAGTTCCGGCCCGGCATACTGGGTAAATGGCGTGCGCACTGATATGCCATCTGATTGTCTTGAGGCTAATGCTATTTTTGTTGATGGGGCAGATATATACATCGCCGGAGCAGATGCAAACGGGCCTAAATACTGGAAAAACGGAGCGGGTGTAAGCCTTCCAATGACAGCCGGGCATAACGGTGGAAGAGCTAAATCTATTTTTGTAAGCGGGTCGGATGTATATATATGCGGTTATGATATGATCAACGGTGCCTATGCACTTCCGCGTTGCTGGAAGAATGGCACAGCGCTTACTGTGTCATTAAGCAGCGGTAATATCAGCGCGGGCTTACCTGTTGTACTTGGATTCGCTTATTCTGTATTTGTGTCGGGCGCTGATGTTTACCTTGCAGGTTCGCAAGCGCCATCCAGCGGGAATCAGGTAGTAACTTATTGGAAGAATGGCACACCCTTTCCTTTAACCGACGGCACTACAGTGGCCGAGGCCAAAAGCGTTTTCGTTTCAGGAAATGATGTCTACCTGGCAGGTTTTATCCAGGGTGCTGCTACGAGTGCATATTATTGGAAAAATGGGACAGCTGTTCCTCTTACAATAAACACAACTTCTTCAAATTGCACTCCCGAATCTATCTATGTTTCGTCCACAGGAGATGTGTATGTATCCGGGGAAGTCCGGTACCTGGCCAAATACTGGAAGAATGGGGGTATGTATGATTTGACTACAACCACGCCGGGTAACGGCATATCCGAGCCGGCTTTTTCAATAACAGGAAATGGACCGGATATATACATCGCGGGTACAGCGACAGGCCAGGGTACCGGCTATTGGAAAAACGGGAATTTTAATGTGCTTCCGGCTGCACAATATGTATATGGCATAGTTATAAAATAAATTATAAGTGCAATGAAAAAGAATATCATTTTATTAATGCTTATTATTTGCGTGTCGAAAATAATGAAAGCGCAAAACGTAGGCATCGGCACTACGGCACCTGTTTATCCGCTGCATTTACAGACACCCGGAAATGTAAACAGTTGGGGACTGATGCATACTAATGGCAACGTGTATCTTGGATCTTTCATTTATAGCAATGGCGTTGCAGAATTTGGCACAAGGTCGAATCATCCATTATGGTTTTTTACAAATAACAGTGATGCGCCGCCCGCCCTTTCAATCAGTTCAACGGGGCAATTTGTGGGAATTAATACGACTTCTCCACAAACGCACCTTGACATTTACGGCAGCAATACGCAGTTACGCCTGACTGACAACTCAACTGCCAATAGTACTACAATATCACGATATACCAACCGCCTGGAAATTCAAACGCCCGATATATTCCAGGTGGCGATGGGCACTACCGCCAACCCCAGCTTCATCATAAAATCCAATGGCTATATCGGCATAGGCGATAATTCACCGGTGAACAAAGTACAGATAGGAACAATCCTTGGCTTCAGCGGGAACGATCTAGCTATTGGCGATAATGGCAAGGGTATGTCTTTTTATCAAAGCAGCACGGCATCCATTTGGTACAGCAATACTAATTTTTCTTTAATGCCGAACGGCAGCGGCGGTAACGTTGGCATTGGCACATTAAATCCGGCTTATCCATTGTCAGTTAATGGAACTATTCAAAGCAAGGAAGTGCGTGTGGAAACTGGATGGGCAGATTTTGTTTTTGACGAACATTATGAATTGCCTTCGCTTGATTCAGTGGAAATTTTCACAAAACAGAATAAGCATTTGCCGGGCATACCCTCAGCGGAAGAAATAAAAAAGAACGGATTGGCGGTTGGTGAATTACAAACCAAAATGATGCAGAAAATTGAAGAGTTAACGCTTTACACCATCGAATTGAAAAAAGAGATCAATGAACTTAAAGCAAGTAAAAAATGAAATACTTTTTTATAAGGATCATACTGATGCAGCTTTTTGTGCTTGTAATTATTTCATCGGATGCACAATCGCTTCCTTGCGGAAATAGTAAAATCGACAAACAGTCAATACAAAAAGCAATAGATTATGAGAAACTTCATGCAAATGATAAAGCAAAAATATTGTCTGCTCCGGGCACAGTAATGCGTGTATATTTTCATGTGTTTAGAAACGATGATGGTACACAGGCTGCTGCCACTGCAGCACAAATCAGCACTGAGTTTTCAACTTTGCTTTCCTATTATGCCGGTGATGGCATTTGTTTTCAGAACCTTGGAACAGAGTTTATAAACAATACAGGGCTTAATCAAAATTTCAACGCAGATAATGACAAGACAGGGACGGGATTGAGCGCTTACGAAACACCTAATTGCATAAACATATTTTACATGCAAAAAATAGGAGGGAACAACAAAGCCTGCAATCCCCCATGTGGTTATGGAGGAATTACGTTGAGCATACCCGATACTTGCACGATAATATCAAACGGAAATGTCAATGATGGTGTGACGGTTGGTCATGAAGTGGGTCATGTGTTTGGCTTGCTCCATACATTTGAAACCGCGAACGGTTATGAAGATATTGATGGTTCAAATTCATCCACCTCGGCGGATTTGATCAGCGATACGCCAGCCGATCCATTTGCATATAATGGAAAATCTTGTTATAGTGCAAGTGGTTGCAACAATTACACGGGCTCCTGCCAGGACCCAAAAGGCAAATCAAATTTTTCTCCCCCTTATACCAATATGATGAGCTATTGGTATAATAACCCCTCTTCGGGCTGCACAACAACAGCAACAGTGACCAATGGACAATATACACGGGTGAGTTCAACCATTAGCACCAATACTCCGCTGCAAAACTGCACTGTTCCATCAAGCATTACAGTCAGTAATATCTCTGTGTCAAGTGGGTACTACATGTCTTCCGCAACAGCAACACTTAACACCAGCAGCACGGTGATATTAGCAGGAACTGCAAAATGCACATTGGCTGCCAATACCGTTTTGTTGGAACCTGGCGCTTTGGCATCCCCCGCTTCGGGTGGCTTGATCCGAATTATACCCAATACATGCAATTAAACCGATGGCGCATAACAAAAAGCTTTTCTCATGAAAATTTTTCTGCTGTTACCATTGTTGATGTTAGGGCGATTAACTGAATGCGCTGCTCAATTGTATTTACAAAGCGGAGCTGTATTAAAAACAACAAACAATGCTGTGATCACTTTGCAGGATATTGACCTGATAAATAACGGCACCATAAGTCAGCAAATTGGCGAAGGGAGATTTGTGTTTGCAGGTTCATCTAATAATAATATTTCCGGAAACAGCAACCCGCTGTTTGATATTTTTGAAATTGCAAAAACAGGCACGGCGAAAATTTTGCTTTCACAAAACATCAACATCGGCACCAGTGTCAATTTTACTTCCGGGCTGATCGATTTGAACAATAATAATATTTTGTTACAGCCAACTGCTTTGCTAAACGGCGAGAATGAGAATAGCCGTATAACGGGAATTAGTGCCGGGTATATAGAAATTACGAGTACATTAAACGCTCCATCTGCAATGAATGCGGGCAATCTTGGCGCGGTCATTACATCTCCACAAAATTTAGGAACATCGATAATTCACAGAAGTCATGTGCCAGTTACAACCGGAGCAAACAGCGGTATTCAGCGAACGTTTTTCATTTCTCCTTCTAACAACAGTTCGCTCAATGCAACATTTCGCTTTTATTATTTGGATGCGGAACTAAACGGAAAAAATAAAAATACGCTTGGTCTTTGGAAAAGTACAGATGGCAATACATGGAGTCTTGTTGGAGCCGACAACCGTGACGCCACAAATAATTATGTGGAGAAAAACAGCATTGCCGACCTCAGCTATTGGACGCTTTCAGATGCGCTGAACCCTTTGCCCCTGGTATTACTGTCTTTTAGCGCAATCTGTGAAAATAATTTTGCTTTGGTGCGATGGGAAACTTCGATCGAACAAAATATTGATCATTTCGTTATTCAAAAAAGCGAAGACGGATCTCTATGGAATGATGTTGGGTATGTCCCTGCACAAAATATTTCATCGGGTGCAAAATACGATTGGAAAGATTTTGATCCGTCAGGTCATGCGTTTTACCGCCTGAAAATATTCGAATTTTCAGGGTCATATTCTTTATCCTCTATTTTTTCCGGAGGTTGCAATGACATCTCCATGCCTTTTACAGTGTATCCTAACCCAACAGATAATGCGGCAACAGTAAGAATTTCAGTAAGGCAAAATACAAAGGCAGAATTGATGCTTATGAATGCCAGCGGAGAGATTTTAGAGTTACATGACTGGTATCTGCAGGTGGGTGTGAACACTTTCAGTTTATTAAACATTCCCAAACTCGCATCAGGTACTTATATTGTCAGATTGCTGTTGAATGGTAATAACTTTCAACAAAAGCTCATCAAAAAATAGCGGGGTATCTGATGATATGAGCATGCGGGGTTTCAGGTAGGCATGAATCCCCAATGGAGGGGCTAATTTTTGAACATTTTTATTAAAAATCTATTGAAAATCAATGCCTTTTTTGCTAAGGCTGCTAACATAGGCATCGTTTAAGAAATGACTAGACAAAATCAGAAAATTTGGATAAATTTGTGTTATGTACCTGAAAGAGAAGGACATAGAAATTATTAGGAACTATTTCACCGGTAAACCGGTGCTGAAGGCCTATTTATTCGGTTCCTATTCCAGAAATGAAGCTGACAATGATAGTGATGTAGATATATTGGTGGATCTCGACTATTCTCAGCACATCGGGCTTGGGTTTGTGCAGATGAAATTGGATCTGGAACAGCGGTTGCAAAAAACAGTTGACCTGGTTTCATCCCAAGCTGTGACCAAGCGGTTGTTACCATATATCAATAAAGATAAGCAATTGATTTATGATTCTTCCAATCTGAAATCCTCTTTTCATGCTTAATTTTCTCCTCCTAATACAAGCATGAATAAATGAGAGCTAAAATTGGTGATAAAGAGAGACTCGGGCATATTCTGGATGCTATCACTGAAATTGAGAGCTATACCGCAAATGTTGCACTAAAGGATTTCCTCGCCAATTCAATGATGCGATTTGCATCTATTAAACAAATTGAGATCATTGGTGAGGCTGCCAATTATATTACCCCGGAAACTAAGGCTCTTTTTTCAGACATCGAATGGAAGCAAATAGTAGGCATGCGGCATATTCTTATTCATGAATATTTTGGTGTGGATTCCAATTTAGTGTGGCAGGTTATTCGCAATGACATCCCAAACTTAAAGGCTGCAGTTAACAATATATATTTAAGATTGAAGTAAATTTAGAAGAGCAGGATTTGACCATCGGTAGAAAATATTTCTCAAATGTTTTACCCAAACTGCTAGCAATTTCAGTTCTGTATAAGTTTCTGTTTTTTCTTGCATTCTATCGGATCATCATTAAATTATTCCATGGATTATACTTTTTACTTAGAAGATATTCGCGAGAAACTTACAAAACTCCTAGAGGAGCAAAAAATGGCTGATAATTACCAAGAAAATAGAGTACAGGCTTTTTTCGAGGAATATCCATGTGCCTTGTTGGGCGCTTTAAGCGGAATACCTATGAAGGACGCTATTTTCAATAATACCATTATTTCCCAGCCACGGATTAAGAGCATGGATGGGGACAAACAGCCGGATTTTTTGGTCGTCACTTATAATTCGCTTCAATTTTTTTTTAATTTTATCGAGCTGGAAGATCCATCTAAGAAGATTTTCCTTGCTGGCATATCAGAAATGCCGTCAAACGAGTTCCATCGGGCATTCACCCAATTGAGGCAATGGGCATCCTTTCAGAATAGCGAGGTGGAAAAATATTGCGATTCGTTAACGAATACTTTATTCAAGGATAGCTATGACAATCCTCAGAAAAAGATAAAGCATTACAACTATCTTATTGTGTATGGATTTTCAGAAGAAGTACTACGTCTTCCGCATAAGTATAATGGTCTTTTACAGGGCTATTGTGGTGAAAAAAAATATCATCATTGCACATATAGTCGACTACTGGATAATCTAAAAATGAGCAGGTATCCACTCTTTTCTGTTAAGAAACTGGGTAGGCAAGAACATTATAAGGCGCTAGGGTTTGTTCCGTTCGAGAACTACGTATACTACCTTTGGCAAAGTTTCCATAACATTGTGGATAAGCAAGACGTAGTATACAAAACCTCATGGCTAACAGATAAACAAAAAGAAAAACTGGCGAATCAAAATGACTGAAATGGATATTCGTCCCGCTAGTGATTTTCATACGGAAATTTTAACCATCAATGATTTTGGCGATATTGATATGCCATAGACCTTGCTTCTAATTGTGCCCCTCAATTTCTTCCTCATCGACAGCGTTAATTTTATCATCTTGTGAGGGCTTCTCCTTCCCCTTCAAACCACGAAGTTGACCGTTGTTTATATATATCAATGAAGCCCTTCTTAATTTTTCCTTTTCAGAGTCTTTCCAAAATTCAATCGTTTCGATGTCTTTCCTTGTTCGCTCACCAGTATATTGACTTACATCTAGCAAGTAACCTTTATAAATTAGTCCTTTTCTTCCACTTATGGTTACTCGCGACTTTACATAGTGGATTAACCTCAAGTCTATAAGTTCATAAATAAGTTCGACCTCAGTGCCAGACGCATCCTGAGCTATGAGGAAAATATTTGACTTTGTTTTATCTAAGCAAAACTGTTTTATCCTGCTAAAGGCTGATTCGAGACGATCCTTGTCTTCGACGGCATCCATTTGGAATTCATCTTTCTTTAATTCCCCATAAGTTCCGGCCGCAATATTAATATCTTCAGCACTGATTTTATCGCCCTTTACAGATTTGCCACCTGACTTATTGACCCGCTCTTTAGCCTCAAGGATTGATCGACGAAATAACCCCAAAAAATCTCTTGTAACCCCGCCGCTGGCCAATACCAGACGTTCAATTGCTCCATCGGTTAATAATTCATCAACTTTGGGCGCTTTTGCTTCTTGTATGTAGGTGTTCAATATTGATTTCAGGAACGACTTAGACAAAGAAAACTTTTCAAGAGTTAAGTCCAGATCGATTTCATCAGCATCGTCTCCTAGTTTCACTCCGGTAGGTTGCGGCGTGTTTTTATACCAAGTCGTTCTATTTCTAATAGTACCTATTTTCAACCATAAATTATTACCCTTAGATATCCTATGGAAATAGTCAATAAGATCAGGTTGATCTACTCTAACAAGGTGGTACAAGTCATCAAGAAATAAATAACTATCACGATTATTGATGCTATAAAGAGACGCAAATATATGTTGAAAATCCAGCATTTTTTTAAGAAGGTAATCTTGCTTGTTTCGGCGAAACTCTTCTTTTACTTCTTTTGAAATTGTATTTTCTGATGTTTGGCCTACAGCAGTTTCAAGCTTTGCAGCTTGCATATCGGTGCCGACCTTAAATTTGCTATCGTTTGCTTCTTTATTCTGTTCGCTCACTCGTTGCACAAGCATAGCATCATTATTCAGATTTAGCTGTGCCCGTAAGTCTATGATAGTTTGGTCAATTTCCAACTGAAGTGTTAATTTAAGGCTTCTATTTTCAGGGTATTTCTTTAGAATGAAGAAAGTATACCAAAGTCTTTTGCCCCTATCCTTTTCTATTTCCGTTGTAAGCCAAATTGAATATTTTTGAAAAGTTGCAATCAATACACTAATAATTATATCAGGGTAATGATGTCCTTTAAAGGGTTCCAAGTCAATGAACGCAACTGGATTACCAGTTTTGGCAAGATCATCGGCGGACTTGAAGAGTAAACTGCTTTTACCAGATCCTCTTCTTCCAAAAATTATATGATGCCTCTTGCTCAGAGCTCGGCTTAAAGTTCCTACAGCAGGCTCAATAAACTTTGGAACATTACCTTTACCAGCTCGGGTGCCCTCCTCGAGAGCGATCACTAATTTGTCAACATTCTCATCAAAAATCTTACTCAATTTTGAAACTATTTAACCGTGGATTATATCGTGTTACCGCAATACCATTATAGAAACAATGTGTGGGTAGAACAATACTATGTGATCGACAAAAAATTAATACTTTTTTTGGTGCAAATGCAATGAGATCTCATTTCGAACATCTCAATGCTTGATAATTAATTCAATAAAGGAGGCAGAATTGGATAAAAACTTTGAGCTAAAAAGCCCTTGAAGTCAGGAACTTGAAAGTCACAAAATTCATCTGAAAAGGAGTGATTATTCCGTGCCCTATTAGCCAGTTCCATGATCT
The DNA here is from genome assembly GCA_017307755.1 of Chitinophagaceae bacterium. Classification (GTDB taxonomy): domain Bacteria; phylum Bacteroidota; class Bacteroidia; order Chitinophagales; family Chitinophagaceae; genus Puia. Next base: position 414,191 of record JAFKGQ010000008.1, read on the forward strand.
CGATATGGGGAGGCGCCAAAACAATTGTAATTCCGCTCGCCCCGATTCCCGGAATAACAAATGCCCTGTTGGGGCATCAATGTGCTTTGCGGAGAGGGCGGGATTACCTCCGCGCCCTGGACGGCCGACTCCGGTGATCCCAGGTGGAGGGGCTAAAACACAATTACATCAGTGCCGCATTACATGCGGTTTTTTATTCCCCTCCCGCTCACCCGAGCAAGCTCGGCTCGCAGTCGGGTCATAAAAAAAGCCCAGCCAAAGGCTGGGCACTGATGTAATTATGTTTGCGGAGAGGGCGGGATTCGAACCCGCGATACCCTTTCGAGTATACACACTTTCCAGGCGTGCTCCTTCAACCACTCGGACACCTCTCCTAAAGGGCTGCAAAAGTAAGATATCCCGGCCTAGATTCCGAATATTTTTTGCGCATTCTCCGTCGTAACCCGGGCAGCCTCCTCCCGGCTCACCCCCTTCACCTCCGCCAGTTTGGCCACCACATACTGGAGATAACTGCTTTCATTCCGTTTGCCACGAAAAGGGACAGGGCTCAGATAGGGCGCATCAGTCTCCAATACCATGCTTTCCAGGGGTATATCCTTCAACGCATCAGCCAGACCTGAATTCTTATACGTCAACACGCCGCCGATACCCAGGTAGAACCCCAGGTCCACCACCTGTCTGGCAGCATCCCCATCCCCCGAAAAACAATGAAAAATACCACGAAGACTACCCTTCTGATGCTCCCGGACCACTCCGATACTCTCCTGCATGGAATTTCGCGAATGGATAACAATGGGTATCCGGTATTGCAACGCCCACTCTATCTGCTCGTGAAAGGCCTGGTACTGCTGCGTTTCAAAGGTCCTGTCCCAGTAAAAGTCAAGCCCGATCTCACCTACGGCTACCCAGGAACGCCGCTCCAGCCAGCCTTCCACCAATTTCAACTCTGCTGTATAGTCGGCCTTCACGGAAGTGGGATGTAGTCCCATCATGCCGATGCACAACCCCGGATAACGCTGTTCCAATCCCATCATCGCCTCATGGGACTCGCTGTCCACCGCAGGTAGATAAAACTTCTCAACTCCTTCTTTTTCAGCCCGCTGTATGACTTCGTCGATATCCCGGGTAAATTCCTTGTTGTACAAGTGACAGTGTGTGTCGATCAATTGCATATATTATGAATTGCGGATCATTTGTAGATCAGATCTCCGGTATTCCCCTATCGTGACCGCACCAACCATGCACCCATCCAGGCGATATACCGCAGACATATTCCGCCGCAAATATCCCCAAAAACCAGTATATCAGTGCACTATTAACTCCCGGGACATTGTAAATGTTCCCACTACGTATAAACACCTTATTGTGTGGACTGTTGAAATTACTTTGCATAAATCAAAAAAAGATTTACCTTTAAACCAGTTTTCATAGGGTACGGATTAAAAACGGGCCAGGGTGTCTACCCAGGCCCAATTCATTTTATAGCAATGACGGGCATTTCAGCCCATTTTTCTGCTTATTACAGCGCATAGTTATGACTGTTTGCAACTTCCGGGATGAAATCTTTTCATCACACCCGGATACCTGCAAACCGGTAGCCTTTTTTCCCAAAATGATCTAATACAGCCGGCAGCGCGGCTTCCAGCCGTGGGTATGCTTTTTCGCTGTCATGGAACACGATGATGGATCCCGGCCGTGCGTGCCGTATGACGTTGCGGGCGCATTTTTCCGGGCGCAGCTCCTTGTCGAAATCCGCGCTCAGCACGTCCCACATGATGATATGATACCCAAAAGGCGGCTTTTGCAGCAGCGAAGCCTGAAGAGTGCTGATACGGCCATAGGGAGGACGAAAAAGATCGGTGTCGATATAGTGTGCGGCCTCCCTGATATCTTTCAGATAGTCGGTGCCGGAGGACTTCCAGCCGTTGAGATGGTGTTGTGTGTGATTTCCTACCCGGTGGCCTTCTTCAAGGATACGCCTGTACATCTGCGGATGTTCTTGTACGTTCTTGCCGATACAAAAGAAAGTGGCCGTCGCTCCATGCCGGGCCAGGGTATCGAGTACAAAGGGAGTGGCTACAGGATGAGGCCCGTCATCGAAGGTTAGGTAAAGGACCTTGTCGCCCCTCGCAGCCGGAATGTCCCAGACAAGACCGCTGTACCACATCTTTAGCCACCAGGGCGTCTTTACCAGATAGAACATACGCATGTAAGATACGGACTAAACATCATCCATCACCGCGCCGTCAGCCGGCCTTCACATACTCTCCTTCAAAAAAGTATTCACATGGATCACCTGCCCGCCCTCCCGGAAGATCTTCCCGTTCTTACGGCAAAACTCTGTCTGGCTGGGCTCGTCTTTTAAAAGCCGGTCCATATAACGCCGGATAGAAGCGTCTTTCATCGTCACCGGCCCGCCAAATAAAATTACGTCATCGATATAGCTGTGGAGTAAAGGTTCCAGTTGATAATAGAACAGATCCCGCGTGGCGAAGATATCGCTGCCGATGACCTTGTCGCCCGAGATGGCCACAAAGCCTACGATCGTACTGTCGGAATGCTGGAACTTATTGTAAAAAAAGCGGAAATATTCGTCCCCTGCCGCCACATATTTTTTATCCAGGTTGCGCGAGAGATAGGCTTGCGTATTGTTCTTAAAACCTCCCGTCTGCAGTTGCCTGTCGATCTCCCTCCACACCAGCACCTGGTTGGGTGTCGAGTCCAGCACTTTCCGCAGATGCCCGTTGGCATAGCTGCCGTAGGCGAATTTCTTCTCCTTCTCGCTCCAACGCCCTTCCTCCACACACATCACCGGCACATATTGGTCTTTTTCCGAAGGATGAAGTATCGTATCCCGTATCACCACCCTGTCCTGCCGGCCACCCGCGATGATCTCTCCTCCCGAAATATAGACGGATTTGTTGGAATGGGTGTTCACCCGGAGCCAGTGTACATTCTCAAAGGACGTAGTGCCCCGCTCGGACACAGAAACCAATCCCTGGCTGAGCGCCTGGTTCAGCGGCACAACGTCGGCAAGACCGGCGCCTGGCGCACCTCCACCCCCTTTCCGGCGAATGGGGATCACCTTGAGGTTCCTGAACGTCCACGCACTGTCATAGTCGACATATAAAGTTTCATAAGTCAGCTGTGCGGAAGCACAGACAGAGGCAAACAGCAGCAGAAAGAAAAAAAGAGATCTCACTATACAATAACGATAGAAAGACCTTTTTTATTTGGCTGCGGCCCTAACCCCGCAGATTACCGCAAAATACCGCAGCCAATAATTCTTACCTTTGCCCCTATGAGCAAAAAAGTCAGGCTTCGATTCGCACCAAGCCCCACTGGCGGGCTGCACCTGGGAGGCGTCAGAACAGTTCTCTACAATTATCTCTTTGCCCGCCAGCATAAAGGCGACTTTATCCTCCGTATCGAAGACACCGACCAAAGCCGCTACGTACCCGGCGCTGAACAATATATCCTGGACTGTCTCGCCTGGTGCGGACTGGAGCCCGACGAAAGCCCCTTTCACCCCGGCCCCCACGGGCCCTATCGGCAGAGTGAGCGGAAAGCCCAGGGTATCTATGCCCAATATGCCGCCCGGCTCGTACAGGAAGGCCACGCCTATTATGCGTTCGACACCCCAGGAGAGCTGGAAGAAATGCGTACCCATTATAAAACACCCGAAAATCCCTCCCCGCAATACAACCATGTTCTCAGGACAAAGATGAAAAATTCCCTCAGCCTGCCCGCCGCCGAAGTGCAGCAGCTGCTGGATGCCGGCACCCCGCACGTCATACGTATCAAGGTAATGCCGGGAGAGGACATTCACTTCACCGACCTCATCAGGGGAGAGGTCCATTTTGCCACGGACGGGGTGGATGATAAAGTACTGCTCAAGGCGGATGGCATGCCCACCTACCATCTTGCCGTGGTAGTGGATGATCATCTGATGGAGATCACCCATGCCTTCCGGGGAGAAGAATGGCTTCCCAGCGCACCCGTACACATCCTGCTGTGGAGACATCTCTTTGGAGAAGATAAAATGCCCCGCTGGGCGCACTTACCGTTGATCCTCAAACCCGATGGCAATGGGAAGTTGTCCAAGCGCGATGGCGACCGGCTTGGCTTCCCCGTCTTTGCCATGAACTGGACCGACCCCGCCACGGGCGAGACGACAAAAGGGTTCCGGGAAATGGGCTTCCTTCCCGAAGCCTTTCTCAATATGCTTGCTATGCTGGGATGGAATGACGGCACCGGAAAGGAGCTGTTCGCCCTCCAGGATCTCATAGAAAAGTTTACGCTGGACCGTGTACACAAAGGCGGGGCGAAGTTTGATTTTGAAAAAGCCAAATGGTTCAACCATGAATGGATCAGACAGCTGCCTGTCGGGGCCTATCAGGACCAGGTACTCGCACATTTCCGGGCAGCAGGCATTGACCCCCTCCCGGGTCAGCAGACCCCGGGATTAGCCACCGCTCTGGACCCGGTCAGCGGGCTCAGCGAGATAGCGCCCGCCATCACCGGCGCCGCGGCCGTCCCGGCTTTTGATCCCATCCCTGTCACACCCGAAGAAGAAAAATTTCAGAAAATACTGGAGTTGGTGAAGGACCGTTGTCATCTGTTGAGCGAATTTGTGCAACAAGCAAGCTTTTTCTTTAAGGCGCCCGACCCCGCAGTCATCGACCTCAGCCCTGTCCGTCCAAAATGGAATGAGGCCAAACAACAATTCTTTGTCGAACTTATCCGTCAGCTACAGCTGATGAAAACCTGGGAAGCTGCTGTGCTGGAGAAAGAATTTAAAGAAATGGCCGCCGCCGCATCCATCAAACCGGGCGATCTCTTACTTCCCCTGCGTCTCATGCTGGTGGGTGGCAAGTTCGGTCCCGGCGTCTTTGACATAGCAGCCTTGCTCGGCCCGGAAGAAACCATTCGCCGGATCAAAGGAGTATTGACCTTGCTGCAATCGTAAATCGGTAAGCTTGGCTTAGGAAGCCAGGAATCCTATCGCCGGCGCATAATCCGTAGTCTTTTTCTTATTCGCCCGGATGGCATTGACAACAATACAGTTGATATTAAAAGCATCCGGGATAAGCAGGAATAGAATAAAATGCATATACGTTACGCCTGGTATACGATAATGGTTAAACTCCACCAGGATCACAAATACGTAGATCCCTCCTTTCACCAGCAGCCAGGTGATCTGGAAGTTCACGATCCGCCGCCCCATGCTCCTGACGCCCTCTATCTTATCACGATAGATCACCCATAGCGCCAGCGGCACAGCAATACCCAACCCCGGCCAGGGCAGCAGGAACGCCAGTGCCGAAAGGTTCATCAGCACAAGAAAACCCCGGTTCTCTTCCAGCGTCTTTTCCACCTTGTCTTCCTTCAATTCTTCCATAGATACCCCCAATGCCTGGCACAACCGTCTCAGACTATCCCCCCTCGGCATCGTCTCTCCGTTCTCGATACGTTGTATCGTACGAAGGCTGAGCCCTGTCTTTTCTGCCAGCTCCTCCTGGGAAATGCCTAACCCCGCCCGCAATGATTTGATCTTATTCATAAGATGATACTTTGTTCAAATATAGCAATCCGGATCGCCACCTCCTACGTCATATCTGCGACATATCCCCGGCATTGCTTACTTTTGGAGCTATAACCAACCATTGCATGCCCGCAAACACACCCAATCACACCACGACAAAGACAGGCAGTCCCGGCAGACCCATCCGCGTGCTGGTAGCAAAGGTGGGCCTCGATGGTCATGATCGCGGCGCCCGTGTGATCGCCACCGCCCTTCGGGACGCCGGTATGGAGGTCATCTATACCGGTCTACGCCAAACCCCCGAAATGGTGGTGAACGCCGCCTTACAGGAAGACGTGGATGCCATCGGCATCAGCATCCTCAGCGGGGCCCATATGACAGTCTTTCCCAGGATCATCCAGCTCATGCAGACAAAAGGTATGGATGACGTGCTGCTCACCGGGGGAGGCATCATCCCCGAAGAAGACAGACAACAGCTGCAGCAGATGGGTGTAGGCAACCTCTTCCCCCCCGGCACCCCCACCGCGGATATTGCCGCCTATATCACCGAATGGGTCCGGACCCATCGGGATTTCTAAATTTGATAAATCATTCCCATGTATAACACATTGCACACTTACCTCACCGACAATATCCTCACCGTAACCATCAATCGCCCTGACAAACTCAATGCGCTAAATAAGACGGTAATGTCCGAGCTGGACGAAGTAGTCACCGAGATCTATCTCAATAAGGAGATAAAAGGCGCCATCCTCACCGGTGCAGGCCCCAAGGCCTTTGTAGCCGGCGCGGATATCTCCGAGTTCCAGGGGCTCAGCCGCGAAGAAGGCGAAGCGCTCGCCAAAAAGGGGCAGGATATCTTTTTCCGCATCGAAAATGCACCCAAACCTATCCTGGCAGCCGTCAACGGATTTGCCCTGGGAGGCGGATGCGAGCTGGCGATGGCTTGTCACTTCCGGCTCTGCGCACCCACTGCCAAATTTGGTCAACCCGAGGTCAACCTGGGGATCATCCCTGGTTATGGCGGCACCCAGCGGCTTACCCGTCTCGTCGGGAAAGGGAAAGCCATCGAGCTGATGCTCACAGGCCGTATGATGGACGCACAGGAAGCCCTGCAGACCGGTCTGGTCAACTATATCATCGAGACAGACGAGCTCCTTACCAAAACCCGGGAGATCCTCGCCATCATCGGGGAAAAAGCTCCGCTGGCCATCGCCAAGATCATCGAATGCGCCAACCTCGCCGACGAAGGCGGTCTGGGAGACGGGTTCCTCTACGAACAGGAAGCTTTTGGCGAATGCTTTGTCACGGAAGATATGAAGGAGGGCGCCAGCGCATTCCTGGAAAAAAGAAAACCGCAGTTCAAGGGGAAATAAGAGCTAAAACATCGTTATCTGTCCCTCCCCCTCTTTCGGCTTAGCCTTGGCTTTTGCCGCCGGCCGTGCCGTCTCGATCAATTCCTCCGGTATCTCCCTCACCAACCGCGACATCTCCTGTGTTTGCTCCTTTCCATATAGTTTACGCATAGACGAATACGTGATATACAGCTGCTCTTTTGCCCTTGTCATCCCTACATAGAATAACCTTCGCTCCTCTTCCGGGTCGGCCCCTTCACGGTGAGAAGGCAATACCCCCTCCTCCGCCCCGGCAATAAAGACCACGGGGAATTCAAGCCCTTTGGCGGCATGCAGGGTCAGTAGGTGTATACCATAGGCCTGCTCCCGCCGGATGTCCGTATAGCGATTAAGCAGCGCTTCTTCAAGAAATTTTCGAATGATCTCCCTGCCACGACCCGCACCAGCCCCTTCCGCCGGCATCGCCCCGCCGTCACCTCTTTCCCTCGCCTCCTTTGCCAGCAAAAGGATCGACTCCTTCTTCACCTGGTGTTCTTCCGACAGCTTGTCCATAGGAAGATATTGCCGGAATATCTCCCGCACCCCCTCTTCCAGCCCCTTATTATCCAACGCTTCTTCAAATTGAACAAAAAATCTCCCCAGCTCCGGCACCTCGTCCTTCCAATCCGTCCCCCTGGTATGCAGGACAGAAAGCAAGTTCCGTACTTTCTGACTGTTGTACCCCAGCCCCCGCTGTAGTACACCGGATAAAGACACGCTGTCCCTCCCGTCAAGATAGAGCCGCAGCACATCCGCCACCAGGGAAAAAGGCGGCTCGCTGAGAAAAGAGGACCCATCCGCCAGGTGAACGGGGATATTCGACTTCTTCACATACGCCAGCAGCTCACGACCTACACTATGCGTACGAACGAGGATGGCGATGTCCGAAAAGGCATAATGCCCCTGATGGTTTGTCGCTCCGCCCGTCAGCAGATGAAACCCGCCCACCAGCCGCTCGATCTCACGGATGATGTACCGGGCCTCTGCCGCAGGGTCCTCCGCCTGAAAAAGCCTTATCCTGCCGCCCCTTGGACGGGTGGCTTGCAGCGCTATCCCGCTCTTAAAAATATTATTCTCTATCACCCGGCCCGCGGCTTCCAGTATCAGCCCCGGACAGCGATAGTTATCCGTCAGGGCCGTCACCTGAAGATCCTTCTCCAATTGAAAAAAGAGTTTTGTATCACTCCCCCTGAAACCATAGATAGCCTGGTCCGGGTCGCCAATAGCCAGCAGGTTCTTATCTTTTCCCATTCCCAGAAGACGGAAAAATTGATATTGCTGTGGATTGATATCCTGTACCTCGTCGATAGCCAGCGCCCGGATGGCGCCCCGGGAGCCCTCCAGCAAAGCAGGCGCCTCCTCCCACTTACGGATCACCCGGCCCAATATGTCCGAAAGATCCACAGCCCCCTGGCTCTCCAGGTAAGCCCGATAACGGGAAGCATACTTTTGCATCTCTGCAGTCAGCTTTATCCCCGCGACCGTCTGCCCCTTGGCCGATTGCCCCTCAGCATCCCCCCGTCCGCCGGAGCTCCCCCGCCCCTCGAATAATTCCTCCAGTCCCTCGCATATTTTTTTACTGTCCGTCTCTTTCAGCTCAGGAAACAACATGCCCAGGACCACCCGTCTGCACTGCTCATCGTACACCTTATGCAGATGGGGTTCATATTCCTGCAACAGTTGATAGGCGATGGCATGGAAAGTACCGATCCGTACCTTCATCGCACCATCACCTATCAGGCCGGCCAACCGGTCTTTTATCTCACGGGCAGCCTTATTTGTAAAAGTAATGGCCATCACTTCCTCTGGTTTTACCCTATCCCCGTCTGCTGCATCGTCCGTCTGCTGCTGTGTCCGTCTACTGGCGGAGCCGCGTGGTACTATCTGCCCCGCGATCCACCGCACCAGCGTACTCGTCTTCCCTGTCCCTGGTCCCGCCTTTACCAGGAGCGCACCCGACACCTGCGCGCTGACCTTTGCCTGCGCCTCGTTGAGCGTTACTTCTCCCGGCCGGGCCGGGCCTATCGCCTCACGCTCTGCACCACCGCCAACCCTACCTTCCGCACGACCATCAACTCCACTCTCCGGTAGCTCCCCATCCGTCATCCTCCCCTTCTTCACCGCCGCCGGCCCCATATCCCCAAACATATGCAACTGTCCCGTCAGTTTCTTTAGCTCGCCCTCTTCAAAAACTTTGATCACCCCATATACCCCATCATACCCCGCCACCGGCCTGATCTCCTGCTGTCGCATCCGCCGGATGGCTTCCGCCAGCACCGCATTACCCCTCCGTTGTATGTCTTCCACCGGAACCTCATTCAGCAAACTGAACTCATTCCCGAACGTGGCGATCGCCTCCTGAAAAGCTTGCATCACCCCCTTGCTGGCCGGGCCAGTACCCTTGATCTCCGCCAGTATTTCCGGCAAAGGGATGATATAACGAAAGCCGTCTTCACCCATCGATCCGGCTGCCGCTGCATCCGACCCCTGGCTGCCGCGGCCGTGTCCGGCCCCCTCCACCTCCCTCCTGTCGATCAGCTCCTCCACCCTGTTCAATACCCCGATGGTCAACGGTTCCCCGCAGACAGGACAACGCCCCTTATAATGCGCCGATTCATCCGGCCGCAATGAGACGCCGCACGCACGATGACCGTCATGAAAATATTTTCCTTCTTCCGGAAAGAACTCATACGTCCCCATAAAACCCTTCCTCGTCTTCAATGCATCAAACAATCCATCATAGCTCCTTTCCGTATTAAATATATTAGCCTCCCGACCCAGCTTCTGCGGAGAGTGTGCATCGGAATTCGATATCAGCGTAAACCTATCCAGCGCGCTCCACTTGCGGTTCATCACCGGGTCCGAAGACAAGCCCGTTTCGATGGCGAACAGTTGTCCGCTGAGATCCCGGAAACATTCATCCACGCTGTCATACCCCCCTTTGGAACCCAGCGTGGAAAACCAGGGCGTCCAGACATGCGCGGGTATAAGATAGGCTTTCGGAGAAGCCCCCAGCACTATCTCCAGCAGATCGCGGGAAGGTAGCCCCAGGATAGGACGGCCATCCGACTCCAGGTTGCCGATAGCCGCCAGCTTCGTATTGATACGGGTCACCGTCTCAAAGTCCGGCGCATATACGAGATTGTGGTTCTTGCGCACCTTATCCCCATATTTGTAGATCGAGCTGATCTCCGTGGTAAGACAAAAACGTACGTCGATGTCATGTACGCTCAGTCCCGGCAGACCGGCATCCGCAGGCGGGTTCTTCAGCCGGAAAAGACCGCTGCCGTCCGGCTCCAGCTTTTCCCGGATCTCTTTGAACCAGGCAGGATGGGTAAAGTCACCCGTCCCCACTACATGAATACCTTTTATACGCGCCCATTGATAAAGGGACTCCAGGTTCAGGTCCCGGCTCGTAGCGCGTGAATAGTGCGAATGCACGTGCAGATCAGCAATGTATACCATAGGCAAGGGAAAATTTTACGGACAATGAGGGGCAATTTAGCATATTTTAAAAAAAGACTATCTTACAGTCGATTGGTCCGGCTTTTACAGTCAGCCGGGTCAGGGACACATCTTATGGAACAACGCACCCGTCAAAACTGTGTCTATATCCTAAAGACAGGGAAAAACCTGTATAAGATCGGCAAGACCCGTGATCTTCAAAAACGGCTTGCCACTTACCATACACACCTGCCCATCCTCTTCCGTGTCGTCCGCCAGTATCCGGCTATAAATATGGATGAGCTGGAGGAAAGCCTCCACATCGTATTTCAGCACCGCCGGGTAAAAGGAGAATGGTTCCAGTTGAGCGACCAGGAACTGATTATCTGCGACAATATCGCCCGTCACTACGCGCTTGATAAGCTGCAAAAGTCCGCGAAGACCCATCGTCAGCTGGCCGGAGTCCGCGCCGCCGAAACCGAACCCGCAGAAACTCACTCCACCGGTGACCGCTATGTCAACGATCCCCTCCTCCAGGTCATGGAAGCCAATGAAAAATATCTGCGCGATTATTCCCGTGTAGCGGAAGACATCAAACTCGGGCTTAGCATAAAGGAGATAGAGGCCCTCCACGAAGGCGCCGTCAGCAAGGCCACCATCCAGACCGTGAGGAGGCTCCTGAACTATCAAACCCCCAACTCCGCCTTTCTTAGCGAATGGTTCTATATCGTAAATGAATTGGAAGCCGGCCTCAGCGAAGAGAAGATACTGGCAAAATATGCCGGGCTCGTCACCCGTAGTACAATACGGATGGTACGGCGGATACTCCGCAATCAGTTGTATTGACGCCAACGCTCATAGCCAACTCTTCTTAGTATCCGGAACCCCACTGGGGTTCCGCCTTGACGCATCCTGAAAAATCAGCTGTATTAGTGTTTCTGAGTAATTTCGGGACATGGTACGCAACGATATACGAGAGGTAGTATCCAAATTTTTAGATGAGACAGGGCCCGATGCCCGCTACGCTTCATTTGACTACTGCTATAATTACTTTCGAAGAACACCCCCTTCCGACATGCTCGGGGACATCGAGAAAAGTTGCATGGAGCTGGGCTTTTTTCTGGCAAGTTGGGGAATGATGAGAGCTTCAAGCTTTTTGTTAAAAAAAAGCGCCAAACATTTTGAACCTACCATTCGATACATATCCGGCCTGCCCAGGGAGGTCTGGTCCATCGACGTCGACGTCTACAATGATGACAACATAAAAACAATAATTCGTATCTACAACGACATAAAAGATTTGCTTGTCCCACATATCCATGCAGACCTTAGACTGGTGACAAAAGTGATGTTAGGTACGCTAGGCATTGTACCGGCTTTCGATACATTTTTCTGTACTACGTTCAAAGAGATTTTCAACGGGCAGTGTAACTTTAGCGAAGTCGATCGGGACTCTTTGATGGCGATAAAGAGTTTTTATGAAGCAAACAGACCCGTCATTGACCAATTGTCGTTCCAAAAGCATACCCTCGACTTTTCCACAGGGCGCGAGACGCACATCAGGTATCCAAAGGTAAAGGTCATCGACATGTACGGCTTTCAGGCAGCCCCCAGAAAAGAAAAGGGGCCGGCATAAGCGGCCCCTTATTGCAAGATGATCATATCATTCTAGTACCCAAACACCTCATCCAGGCCAAGCACCTTCACATCTCCCACCTTCTTCAGGTCATCCATATTCACCTTCTTATCACTGGCAACCACGCAATACGTATAGCTCTTGCCTGACAGCTGGTCCTGGTGGAATTTTTTGATATCGTCCATCGTCAGCTTATCCACCGTCTCATACTCCGTCTTACGCTGGTCATAGTCGATACCTTTATCCCTGGCCGCCAGATAGGAGAATACGATCCCATCCTGGGTGACCCGTTCCGTCTCGATGTCCTTTTTCAGACTGACCTTTGCCAGTTCAAGTCCCTTCTCCGATACAGGCATGTCCGTCAACAGCTCGTTCATCCCTTTCAAGGCATCCGCCATCTTATCCGCCTGACAGCCGATGTAGGCAAGGACATAGAAGGGGTCTTCCTTCCGGGCCGGCGTTCCGTAGGTTGCAAAAGTCGAATAAGCCAGGGCCTTGGACTCGCGGATAGTCTGGAAGACGATGGACCCCATGCCGCCCCCAAAATAATTGTCGAATACATCCACCACCGTCTCCTTGTTCACGTCATAAGGGGCTGCATTACGGATCCACAGGATCTCAGCCTGTACCATGTCGTAGTTGGCAAACAACACCTGATTGGACGCCTGGTTCGTATAGGGATACTCCTTACGCGCCGGAGCGCTTGCAAACGCAGCGGGCAGCTTGTGCAACCCTGTAATGACAGAAGTAAAGTTCTCCACAGGCAGCTTGCCGTAATAGATGATAGAATGCTTATAGTTCAGGAGCCCGTGCAGGATATTCACCAGGTCCTCCGCCTTCAGGTTGTTCAGATCTTCGGTAGCGAGCACATCGTTGTACGGGTTCTTTGCGCCATAGCGGGCATAATTGATCAACCCCTGCAGGATGGCCTGTTTGTTCAGCTTGGCATTACTGCGGGCTTTTAGTATCCTGCCTTTCAGCGCGGTGAGGGCGGCCGTATCAGGACGGCAGTTGGCAAGGATATCTTCAAAAAGCGACACCGCCTTATTGAAGTTCTCCTGCAGCCCCGTAATGCTGATCATCGTTACGTCGGCCGTAGCATTGATGCTGAAATTACAGGCGATGTTGTAAAATTCCTTGCTCACCTGCTCCGAAGTATATTTATCCGTGCCAAGGAACTGGAAGTACTGGGCCGCCAGGGGGAGCAACTTGTTATTGCGGTTGCCCATCTCCAGACGATAATAAAGATGGAACAGCTCGTTCTCCTTATTAGGCACATATAGCACGTCGGCGATGCCGGCCTTTGCGCGCACGATACCATTATTGAAATCCAGCCATTGCGGGCTCATGTCCGACACAGGCATCTCCTCGATCTTTTTTACAAAGGGGGATTGCTTGCCCGCATTCGTCTGTACAGGTGTGATCGGGGGCTTATCCACCTTTACGATATTCTTGTCCTCGCCTTTCCGTTTGTACAGCAGCACATAGTTGTTGCCAATATATTTGTTCGCAACCCGTACGATCTCCTCCTTGCTTACTTTTGCCTGCTCGTCCAGGTCCGCCACATCGTAGTTCCATTTCTCGCCCCTATGTTTGATAAAACCCTGCATCAGCACATTGCTCCTGGTCGGATTCTTTTCCAGTTCCTCCAACAGGGACAGTTTGGCATTGGCGACGATGGCCTTTACCAGGCTCACGTCAAAATCACCTTTCTTTACCAGGTCGATCTGCTGCATCAGCAGGTCCCTTACATCCTCCAGCGTTTGCCCTTGCTTGGGCGTACCGCCCACGATAAGGATACCGTAATCCTTGTACTGTTGTTCGCCGGCAAAAGAGGCCTGTACCTTTTGCTGTTTGTTCAGATTGAGGTCCAGAAGGCCGGCTTTGCCGTTGTTAAGGATACTGGAAATCAGGTCCAGCACCATCGCATCATGCGTGTTTGCCGCCGGGGTCCGGTAACATATGCGCATATTCTCTGCACTGGGGCCAAAAATATCCTTTACAATGGGCGCCGTCAGGGGTTTTTCAGGCGCCGGGTTGTACAAGTCCACCGGCTGCCGCTGCATATAGGCAAAGGATTTATCGATCTTTTTTATCAGCTGGTCCGGGTCGATATCCCCCGCCATGATGACGGCCATATTGTTGGGGACATAGTATTTATGGTAATATGCCCGGATGGCTTTCAAGGAAGGGTTCTTCAGGTGCTCGATAGTACCGATGGTCGTCTGCTGGCCGTAATTATGGGTGGGGAAGATATACTTCATCATCGCCTCCTGCATCTTGCTGCCGTCATTGTCCAGCCCCCGGTTCTTTTCCTCATAGACAGCCTCCAGCTCCGTATGGAACAGACGGAAAATGGGATCGCGGAATCGTTCCGCCTGCACCAGCAGGAACTTGTCCATGGCATTGGAGGGGATGTCTTCTTCATATACCGTCTCCTCCACCCATGTGTGCGCATTCGTGCCCTGCGCTCCGATGTTGGTCATCATCTTATCGTATTCATTGGCAATGGCATATTGGGAGGCCAGCCCGCTGACACTGTCGATCTTATGATAGATCATCCGGCGCTTTGCCGTATCTTTTGTAGAATTATATTGCTCGTAGAGGCCGTCTATCTCATCCAAAAAAGGTTTTTCCTTTACCCAGTCAAGCGATCCGTATTTCTCCGTACCCTTGAAAAGGAGGTGCTCCAGGTAGTGGGCCAGACCGGTATGGTCCCTGGGGTCCGTGTTGCTCCCCGCCCGTACCGCGATCCGTACTGACACCCGGGGCTCTTTATGATTGGAACTAAGGATGACGGTCAGGCCATTGGCTAATGTATAGAATCGGGCTTGCATGGGATCGCCCGTAACATATTTATAAGTATAGCCTGCGGAGGTCGCCTGCTTCCATACATATTTGTCCTGCGCCGTCGCCGTCAGCGAGACAAAGATCATCACTACTAGAAAACACCTGGATAGTCGCATATAAAATTCAATTAATTGCGTTAAAGTAATATATTTTTTCCCACTCCGTCATGCCGCTCGTAAAAACCACCATAAACAAGGATTTGCCCGTGACCAACCCCCGGATTGCCTGTATAGACGCAGGAATATCCAATACTGCCCGCTGATTCCTTCCCCATCTGACCGTATTAACCTACCTTTACGCCTCCAAAATGACAAGTATGGTATACAGGATAGAAAAAGATACCATGGGCGAAGTAAAGGTGCCTATTGACGCTTATTATGGCGCTCAGACCCAACGCAGTGTAGAGAATTTCCCCATCGCCCAGGACATCAATAAAATGCCAAAAGAGATCATCCGCGCCTTCGCCTATCTGAAAAAGGCAGCGGCTCTCACCAACCTGGATGCAGGCGTGCTTCCAAAAGAAAAAGCCGATCTCATTGGCAAAGTGTGTGACGAGATCCTTGCCGGTAAATTAGATCAATGGTTCCCGCTTGTCGTATGGCAGACGGGCAGCGGTACCCAAAGCAATATGAACGTCAATGAAGTGGTCGCCTACCGTGGACATGTGCTGGCCGGTGGCAAACTGACGGATAAGGAAAAGACCCTCCATCCCAATGACGACGTCAACAAATCCCAGTCCTCCAACGATACCTTCCCTACCGCCATGCATATCGCAGCCTATAAAATGCTGGTGGAGGTCACCATCCCCGGTATCCAGCAGTTGCGGGACACCCTGGCTGCCAAAAGCGCCGCGTTTAAAAAAGTGGTTAAGATCGGTCGCACCCATTTTATGGACGCAACCCCGCTCACATTGGGGCAGGAGTTCAGCGGTTATGTATCCCAGCTGGATCACGGTTTGAAAGCCATCAGGAACACCCTCGCCCATCTCTCCGAGCTGGCGCTTGGCGGGACGGCCGTAGGCACCGGCATCAACACCCCTCCCGGGTATGCGGAGAATGTAGCAAAAAAGATCGCCACGCTCACGGGTCTTCCCTTTGTCACCGCCGCAAACAAGTTCGAAGCCCTGGCCGCCCATGACGCTATCGTGGAAGCCCATGGCGCCCTAAAGACCGTAGCCGTCAGTCTTATGAAGATCGCCAATGACATCCGGATGTTGTCCTCCGGCCCGCGCAGCGGCATCGGCGAGATCTTTATACCCGACAATGAACCCGGCTCCTCCATCATGCCCGGTAAGGTCAACCCTACACAATGCGAGGCCCTGACCATGATCGCCGCCCAGGTGCTAGGCAACGACGTCGCTATCAACATCGGCGGCGCTACGGGACACTTCGAGCTGAATGTCTTCAAACCCGTGATGATCTATAATTTCCTGCACAGCGCCCGTCTCATCGGAGATGGCTGCGTCAGCTTTAACGAACGCTGCGCGGCAGGCATCCAGCCCATCGAAGCCAATATTCGCAAGCACGTAGAGAATTCGCTGATGCTCGTGACGGCCCTCAACACAAAGATCGGGTATTACAAAGCCGCCGAGATCGCCCAGAAAGCCCATAAGGAGAACACCACCCTAAAAGAGATGGCCGTCAAATTAGGCTATCTGACGGCTGAGCAGTTCGACGAGTGGGTAAAGCCGGAAGACATGGTAGGGAAGATCGAATAAGTTGCCGGACAGGCCAATTCTACAACACCGACACCTTCTCTGTCAATAACGGCACGGAATAGCCGTTGAGGAGCCGAAATACATAGATCCCCGGCGATAACGAATGAATATCGAAAGAGAAATGATCGTCCGACGTCTCCCGCTGCATCAGCAGCTTGCCCGTGATGTCATACAGCAAGGCCAGCCAGGGTTTGCGCTCCCGTGACCCACCTTCCACATACAGCGTGCCGTGGGCGGGATTGGGGTAGACCCTGCAAACAGACTGTCCGCCCGCCTGCTGACGGAGCGAGTCACCCCTCTGCGCTCCAAGGTTCAGTGCAGTCAGATAGATCATCCGGAGGATATATCCTTTATAAGGCGGGTTGCTCACCGACGTGCCCAGCGTGCCGGAAGAGTCGATGGAACAGCAGGAATTATCCACCGACACGAACAAGGTATCCCCCGTGGGCGCTACCGTGATCTGACGAAGACGAAGCCCCGGCAGATAATGCAGCGTATCCGTCGGCATGGACGAGCTGTCGATGCTGAGCCCGTCCGGCTTTAGCTTTAGACGGAAAAGACCGTTCTTCAGACTGGGTACCAGCAAAGAATAATTCCAGCCCGGGATGGCGCCCTGGCCATAAAAGGCAATGGAAGCAGGGGCGATCGTGGGCCAGTACATATTACTCGGCTTGCCTTGCGCCGTCTTATTGGCGTTGCGGCCCCAGTTATAAAAAGAAAAGATAGGCTCCTGCAAGGTCGTCGGCGTGGAGTGACAGAAGCCCGTCTCGCTGATCACGGCTTTGCTGGCCAGGTACATGGAGTCGCCTGTCACAGACGTATAATTGTCGTCACAAAGCCCCGCCACTTTTGGCCATCCGTAATTCGAATGAGGAAGAATGATATTCACCTCGTCGTCGGATTTATCGCCATGTTCGCTGCTGTACAGAATATAGCTTGCTCCCCCATTTACAGACCCGAATACAAGTCCCTGGGGGTTGCGATGTCCAAAAGAATATACAGCCGACTTTGCCGGGGCGGCGGCTCCAGCGGGAAAAGGGTTATCACCCGGTATCCATTGTTGGGCAGCGGGCTGCGCAGGGTCCGGCTCCGTATTCAGCCGGAGCACCTTTCCCTCAAGGATCGTAGTATCCTGGGCATAATTAGTCCGGTTGACATTCGCCAGGTTACCCGCGCCCATATCCCCGATGGTATAATAGAGATGATATCTGCCATCGCTCTCCGGCAGCGGGCTGATGCGTATCCGGCCGGAGTTGTGGTCATTGCTGCCGTCCAGACCGCTGATCACATCATCCATATATACGAGGTTTCCCGCATTCCACTTGTAGCGTGATATTTTTGTGTTATAACTGCAATAATTCCCTCCTGATGACGACCCGCAGTTTACCAGGTGATAAACATACGCGATAAAGACCCAGGGTTTACCTGCATAGAACTGGGGATGAATGGCAAGCCCCATCAGCCCTCCCTGCGGCCATGCGGCAGGGTTAGTAAAATCCTTATTTCCATTGAGGTCCAGCAACAATCTTACACCCTTATTCCCCGGGTGTATCTTCCACACTTTGTAATCATGGGCTGCCGTCACCCACAACGAATCGTCAGGGCCATAGACTATTTCCCAGGGCGTGTTCATCCCGGAAGTCCCGGTGGCGGGATATAATGTGTCGATCTTAAAGGTCTGCCCGTAATACGTGACTGTATGTTGTGCAAAGGAAAAAGAGGACGGGCACAGACATGCGGCGAGGCTGTAAGCGTATAGAAAGCTGGTTTTCATTAGGATCTCAGGATTCACCGGCACCTCCGCGGGTACGGTTGCGCCATAACAAATTAATACTTTCTTTGTCGCATTTGGAATAGTAGATTTTCCTGTTCGCAAAGTATTTATACGATTGCCCGACATTAAAATAATAGGTACTTTTATAATTGATTTCAAGCCATTTTGATCCTTATCCTGGGGCTTGTCCCCCACGAAAAACAACATAATTCGATCCATGAAAACCTCTTTTACACCTACCCTACCCGTAAAGGTTTTTCTCGTCATCGGCACTCTCCTGCTCTTAAACAAAAAGGGGCTCGCCCAGGATAACTGTTCCAGCCCGAAAGCGCTCACTTCCGGCACTTCCTGTAGCAGCTTTGCCACCCAATTGAAGGGTATGAGCCCCACGTCCGGTGTGCCCGGGTCTTGCGGTGATCCCAACTCGGCTGACGCCTGGTTCCAATTTACAGCTGCCAGCGCTTTCCCAACTATCAGTCTCAACGGTATAGGGGCCAATTTCAAGGCAGCCACTCCTGTCCTGCAGCTGCTCTCGGGCTCCTGCGGCAGTTGGACCTCGTTGGGTTGTGTAACGGGCAATACGACCTCCAGCACCCTTTCCTTGTCTGTCCTCTCCGTCGTCGGTGGCAGCGGACTTACAATAGGCCAAAGTTATTACGTACGGGTACTTACAAACACCAGCACCGGTACGATCCCATCGGGCACATGGTTATACGGCATCTGTATAACAGACCCTCCGGCTCCTACCGTGGACTATGGTAAAAGCTATGTCAATATCACCAAGGGCGCCACGGGCGGTACCGTCGAGCCGGGCGACACGCTGGAGATACGCGCTACCTTTGTCGTAAAGGCCAATGCCACTAATAACACCGCTTTTAAAGACGCCATTCCCGCGGGTACATCCTATATACCCGGCACCTTGAGGGTTCTCACAAATGAAGGAAAGATCTACCAGCAGTTTACCGATGCCGGCGGCGACGACGCCGGTACCATCAGTGGCTCGGCGGTCACGATCAATATGGGTACGGGCGCAACCGCTACCTCCGGTGGAAAGGTTTCCAATACCAGCAAACCAAACTTCTACGGCAGCACCTGTATCATGGTGGCTTCCTTCCGCGTAGTGGTCACCGGAGCGTACGGCTCACAGATCAATGTGGGCAATGGTTCCTTCACCTACGCCGGCGCCACCAGTAATACCATCAACTTCCCTGCCTATACCATCATGGTATTCAAAAACCTTGGCCTCTGTAGCAATTCTGTCGGCACCAACGCCCTTATCAATGAGTACGGTGGTACCTTCGGCAACGGCACTGCAAAGGACAGGACACCTTCCAATAAGGTGCCATCCAACTATACTTATGCCGCCTTTTCATCCAGTGGCAGCATGCCGCAAGACTATTATTATGGTGTATCCAATAACACCAGCGGCGGCAATTCAATCGCCTCAGGCTTTGCCTCCTCCAATACGGCCTGGCCTTTACCCGACAACGGCAGCCCCAACCACCGTATCTTCGGCGTATGGGACATCATCGGGGACCACACGGGCGCCAGCAATCCGTTGTTGGGCAACGCGCCCACCAGCACTCCAACCAGCAACGGAGGCTACATGGTAGTGGTCAACTCCGCTTACCGGACAGACACCGCCTTTCTGGACACTGTATATAACTTATGTCCCAACACCTATTATCAATATACCGCCTGGTTCCGTAACATCTGTTCCCATTGCGGCTGCGACTCCAACGGGACTGGCAACACCGCCAACGGATATATCCCCTCCAGCCCGGGCGACTCCTCCGGCGTTCAGCCCAACCTTACCTTCAATATCAATGGATACGATTATTATACAACGGGCAATATGAAATATACGGGTCAATGGGTACAGAAAGGGTTCACCTACCTGACAGGCCCGACCCAGACGACGATGATCATCAGCATCCGTAACAATGCGCCCGGCGGAGGCGGTAACGACTGGGCCATCGACGACATCGGCGTATCCTCCTGTTATCCCAGCATGCTGCTGACACCCGATAAACCCGACACACTTTGCCAGGGCGCAGACGACACCGTACGATTCAAGGTCACCGCCTTCTTTAATAACTACACGGAATGGAAGCTGGAAAAAAGCACAGACAACGGCGTCACCTGGACTTCCACCGGCGTTGATACGACAGGCAAGCCAGCCTCGGGCAGCGGCACTCCTGTATACAATGCCTCCTCCGGTCAATACGAATACCTCGTCACCCGTTATTTCAGGCTGAACGCGGTCGACGCCATGATAAAGTATCGTATCACCGTGGCCAGTACAACAGCCAACCTCAGCAATGCCAACTGTTCATTTATCACCTCTTCGCCCAAGATCGTATATGCCATCAATTGTAATGTGCCGCTCCCGACACGACTCATCAGCTTCAAGGGACAGGTAAATCCGTCAGCAGGCGGACAAGGCTTCCTGCAATGGGTATCCGCCGGCGAGGTGGATGGTACGATCTACACCGTGGAGAGCAGCAATGACGGCACGCGCTTTGCCGCCATTGGCACCGTGCATGGACAGGCGTCCCCGGGACAGGGATCAAGCTATCAGTTTGCAGACCCCACACCGCTGGCAGGGGCCAGATACTATCGCATACGTATATCCGCTGGCATATATAGCATCTACAGCACACAGGTGATGTTGAGTGACGGCAGCATATCTTTTGCCATCCGGGACCTGGGCAACCCTTTTACAGATCATATCACGATGGAACTGGCCAGCCCCGCCGATGCGACAATACGCCTCAGCCTGGTGGACATGTATGGGCGTGTGGTAAAGGCGCAGCGACAGACGATTACCCAGGGGCTGAACAATTTCGATATACCGGGGTTGGGAGGGTTGTCCAACGGGACATATATTCTGCAGATCACTGTGGGTGATAAGATCTTCACCAGGAAGCTGGTGAAATACACAAAGTAGCCGTTTTCGATCCGTACCCTTATAGCTGCCGGCCGGAGGTTTCCGGCCGGCTTTTTTTATTACATTTACTTTTATGAAACCCTTTTTCCCGCTGTGTATCCTGCTGTTCGCAGCCTGTGAGTCGCCTTCCAGCCAGATCAAAAAAAGCTTTCAGACGGTGAATGCATCTCTCGAAAAGTCCAATCAGGTAGTACTGGCGAAAGGACAATATGCCCTTGCCTATAACAATATCCAGCTCCATCGTGATAAGAACCCGCAGCTGGCAGCAAAAGCCGATAGTCTGTACGCCATGGCCGAAGAAGCCCGTTTGTATGTCGATCAGTTGAAACAACGGCTGCTGGCGGTAGACAGTGTAGGTGAAACGATCGGGCCGGCCGAAAAGTTATTGGTACATACTCCCGCCGGCGATAGTATATTGACATACCTTCAAAAGATATCCTGGTACGCCCATGGAGGTCTTACGACAAAAGAAAAAACTCACCGCCTTGACAGTGCCTTGAATGAGGCTCGTAACTCGTCCGGGGAGAAAGATTGGATGAGTGCTTATTTCAAACAAACCCCCACAGTAGGAGCATTGACCATCCTGTCCAAAATACAGAGTGATTTCCTGCATGCGGCCTCAATCACACTCGAAGATATCGATCAGCATCTCTAACCCTGTACCGAATCCACTTTCGCCTGCTGATCCAGCGATGACGCAGGATGCTCGGAATGGGAATGCTTGTGAAAGAATTTCTTTTGGAACAGGAGGATAGCTATCACGCCAACGGAAATGGAGGCATCCGCCAGGTTGAACACGGGGCTGAAGAACTCGAATTCCTCACCGCCTATAAAAGGGAACCACGAAGGATAGTGCGTTTTTATAAGGGGGAAATACAGCATATCCACTACCCGCCCATGCAAAAAGGTCGTATAGCCATGATGTGGGAATATTTTTGCGACATGGTCAAAAGTGCTTTCCTCAAATATCAATCCATAGAACATACTGTCTATCAGATTGCCCAGGGCCCCGGCAAAAATAAGACCCGCACAGATGATAAACCCCCGATGATATTTCTTCTTGATGATGGTTTGAATATAATAGATACCAAATACCACGGCTACGAGACGAAAGAGCGTGAGGGCCATCTTACCCCAGGTGCCGCCAAACTTCCAGCCCCAGGCCATACCTTCATTCTCCACAAAATAGATTTGCGCCTTGCTGCCTAACAATTTTATGCCATTGTCATATGGAGATATCTGCTCACGGTAAATCTCGGGAGGATGGCTCAGGGGCATGTGGGTCTTGACCCATATCTTCAGGGACTGATCCGCCACAATGATAAGCAACACTATCAGAAATATGGTTCTCGCCTTCACGGTAACTATTTATTATAATTTATTACGATTATCTGTAAAAGTTCAAATATACGCCCTATTCCTCAAAATACACCCGCTTCACCCGACCGCTGACACCTGTGAGTATCTCATAGGGTATGGTCTGGGCCCAGTGCGCCAACTGATTGACTGATAGCTCCTTACCAAAAATCACCACCTCATCCCCTTCCCGGACGTCTGTGATCCCTGAAATGTCTATCATGGTCATGTCCATACATACGCTGCCGATCACCGGAGCCAGCCGCCCGTTGACCCACATCTTGCCGACCCCATTTCCCAGGCTGCGCGGATACCCATCGGCATACCCGATGCGGACGGTGGCGATGACCGTATCCTTCCCCGCGATACCCCTGCGATTATAACCTACCGTTTCCCCTTCTTTTAACCGTTTGATCTGGGCGATGGTCGATTTTAACGTCGAGACATCCTGCAGCTCCAATTGGTGCGAGTCTGCGCTGTCGACTCCGTAGAGGCCGATACCCAGCCTGACCATGTCCAGCCGGAGATCGGGGTGACGAATGATAGCCGCCGAATTGGCGATATGTCTCAGAAAAGGATATGGCAGCGCCTCCTGCAGCCGCGCGACGGCCGCCCGGTAGATGCCTGCCTGCAGATGTGTATAATCATCCTGTTGTGCTTCTTCACTGGCGGCCAGATGGCTAAAGACGCTTTGTATCTTGAAATTGGCATGCTTTAATGCACGTATCAGGGCATCTATCTCATCCGTGGGAAAACCCAGTCTGTTCATGCCCGTCTCCAGCTCGATATGCACCGGGAAATTTAAAACGCCTTCCTTTTTCAACCATCTGTCAAAAGGATCAAGCAACCCAAAAGAATACACCACAGGCTCCAGGTTGTAGGCCACCAGCAGATCGAATGAGCTGTTTTCCGTATTCATCACCATGATAGGCATATGGATACCGGCCTTGCGCAGCACGACTCCTTCGTCGGCATAAGCGACACCCAGATAGTCTACCCCATCCCGCTGCAGCCGGCTCGCTATCTCAAAACTCCCGCTGCCATAAGAAAAAGCCTTTACCATGGCCATCAGCCTGGTGGCAGGGGGGAGACGCTGACGGTATTGTCCCAGGTTGGCCGTCATGGCATTCAGGTTGATCTCCATCACAGTCTGGTGGATCTGCTCGGACAACAGCCTGTCGATCTCCTCGAACTCAAAGACCCTGGCGCCTTTTAAAAGGATGGTTTCATCCCGGAAATGCAGCGAGTGAAGATCCTTTTTAAAATCCTCTACAGAAGGAAAAAACACCGAAACGCCCGAAAACCATTTGGCAAAAACATCCGCATGCGCACTGATATGCGTCCCGATGCCCACCAGCCTGTCGATCTTTTTTTGCGCCAATGCCCGGGCAATGGTCGTGTAAAGCTTTTTTTCATCCAGACCACTTTCCAAAAAGTCCGATAGGATCACCGCACGCTTTGAATGCTGCTGCTGTCCCGAAAGAAAATCCAGGGCAATGGACAGCGAGCTGAGGTCTGCGCTATAGCTGTCGTTGATAATGGAACAGTGGTTGATGCCTCCTTTCAGCTCCAGACGCATGGCGATGGGCGTCAGCTGCTGCAGCCGCAGGTTTATCTGCTCCGCCGGACGACCCAGATACAGCAGCACACAGATACAATGCATGATATTCTCTATGGATGCATCGTCCGTAAAAGGGATATCAAAAAATATCGTCTGCCCCAGATAAGAAGCGCTGACACGGGTAACCGCCCCGTTCCTTACGACAGCATCGATCCGCACCGTCGCACCCGGATCATTACGTCCCCAGGTAAATAGCACCGCCTTTCCGGCCCATTCCTTCACCGCATTCACTACCTCCGGCTGGTCACTGGAATATATCAACACTTCCGCATCCCTAAAAAGCTGCAGCTTTTCAGCCGCCTTTTCCGCCCGGCCGGAAAACCCTTCACTATGCGCCTCCCCAATGTTGGTAAAAACACCGATGGTTGGCCGGATGATCTCCGCCAGCCGTTGCATTTCGCCACGGCGGGATATACCCGCTTCAAAAATAGCCAGCTCGTGCGAGGCATTCAGCTGCCAGACACTGAGCGGGACGCCTATCTGTGAATTATAGCTCTTAGGGCTTCTTACAATCTGGTACTCATCTTCCAATAATTGATTCAACCACTCTTTGACCGTAGTCTTCCCGTTGCTGCCCGTAATACCGATGACGGGAAGGGAGAATTGACGCCGGTGAAAGGCCGTCAGACATTGGAGTGCCTCCAGCACATTATCCACCCGTATCACATTCGCGCCTGCCAACCCTTCTTCTCCGTCCCATGCATCCACTACAAAGTTTCGTACGCCCCGCTTATACAGTTCTTCCATAAATTGCCGTCCGTCTCTCCGGGGACCCTTTACGGCAAAGAACAGCGAGGTATCCGGGAAGATCAGACGGCGGCTGTCCAGCAGCAGGTGCTCGATGGGATCGTCCCCCCGGAATTGCAGAAAACTACCCGTTGTGATCTCAGCGATGTGACGGATGCCATAGCTCATGAAACCTTATTGTTTTTCTTTGACGAATATATTGAATAGACGATCGCAACCGAGATACACAACAGGATCACCAGTAATGAGACATACACAGGCAGATAAAAGTTTACGATCTCCGCCAGCATCTTCAGACCTACAAAGACCAGCACCACGGCAATGCCCTGCTGCAGATAGGCAAATCGGTTTACGGCACCCCTTAAGAGAAAAAAGAGGGAGCGAAGCCCCAGCACGGCAAATATATTTGAGGTATAAATGACTATCTTCTCACGGCTGATGCCAAACACAGCCGGGATAGAATCCACGGCAAAAACAACGTCCGTCGTAGCCAGCAGCACTACCACCACAAACAGGGGTGTAAATCGTTTTTTACCGTCTATGACGACGCTCATCTTCCCGCCCCCATCGTTGCTGGTCAGGGGGAGTATACGTTTTAGCAGGCGGTACACCTTATTATCCTCCACGTTTATCGCCTCTTCACCCTTCGCCCTGAACATCATGACACCCGTATAGATAAGGAAAGCGCCAAAAACATACAGCAGCTCATGCAGCCAGGTCACAGCCGCTATACCCGCCGTAATAAAGACGATCCGCAGGAAAATGGCCATCAGGATACCGATCAGCAGCACCCTGGCATAATAGGCCGGTTTTACTCCGAAAAAAGTGAAAATGAGGATGAAAACAAATATATTATCGATGCTCAGGCTCCATTCCATCAGATAGGCGCTGAGGTATTCCAGGGCTATCTTATGGCCATTCTCGTACCATAAAAAAACAAAGAACGCCAGGGCAAGCAAAACCCAAAAAGCCGTCTGGAACAGCGCCCGGCGGATGGTGACTGTCGCCCCCTTCTTGCTTAATAAACCCAGGTCAAAAATGACAGCCAATATTAATACAATGCCAAATGTAAGATACGAGACGGTCGATGGGCTCATTCCGTAAAGGTACGGGATTAGGGGCACCAGCCGACATGGCCTGGTCTTTACCCGTCGATAATCCCCTGTACACCAGCCGGAAAGGCTCATCCGCTCCCTTCAAAGTATTTGTTACAACCCTGTTAAATATTTTGTGCTCCTCGTCACGATGACGACCCGCAGGGATGGAGGCCATCCACCGGCAGCTGAGTGATCTCCTGGATTATCTGAAAGCCCTGGACGAAAAAAACAGGTTCGATTCCTGTTCTGGGCACACGACCCCTCAACTCCCTGAGGGGTTTTTATATTTGGTAGCTTTGTGACTTTATTCGTATAAGTGGATCAATCCGCCTTTTACATCAAAAAAGGGGTTAAAAAACGGTGTCTTCGATAACCAGTTTTATTTTAGATTGACCCTCCATAGCAATGCCTAAACCACTTACAACAGAAAAATAAAACGCTACAAATGATTGCCCCCGCTTCTATAGAAATTGAAATATGTCATAGTTTGCGAAAATCTGCTGCCGATCTATGGGCCGCTGGTCATAAAGATAACACGACCTGGACTGAAGCCATCAAACGTTTATTAATAGACCTCGGTAAAAAATCGGGTTATCAAATTTGCACCAGCGGGTTTCCGAATGAAACAGAACCTGGCTGGCTTTATGACCTTGTTTGGTATCAGGAAAACGAACAACGTTATTTGTTAGATGTACCCTTGGTAGTTGAATCGGAATGGAACGAAAATTACGGTCACATCAAATTCGACTTTGAAAAGCTGATCGCAGCACGGGCTAACCACCGTTTGATGGTCTGTCAATGCCGCACACTGAGGAAGGAAGAAAGGCTGGAATATTTCCGAAATGCAATAAAAACTTATCGCCACTGTCAGCCCGGCGACCGTTATCTAATAGCCTTGCTCGATGTCATGGACGCAACTTATCATTTTGAATTGCTTGTACTCAAGGATATCAAAACAGTGGAAGTTGTCCCAATCCATTTACCTTGAGAAGAAGTACAAAATTCGTATATTCGTATAAATTTCGTAGATATGAATACGCTCGTTATTGATAATAAATCATATGTCGTTGTACCAGCAGAAAGCTATCAAGCCCTGCAGAAGAAAGCGGCGTTAAAAAGCAGGCCAGAGAAGACGTTAACGATCAAAGAAGCGAGGGCTCATAGTAAAAAATTAATTAGAAAGTGGGCCAGCGAGAAATAATCATTAAGGAATCTGTCGCCGATAGCATAGCAGAAATAGCATGGTATATAGAATCAAAGGGCATGGTGGCAACCGCCGAAAAATATGCGGATGATATTTATGATTTCTTTATAAAACTTGGCGATTCCCGTAGAAGCCACCCAATATGCAGAGATCCGGAACGAGCAATTATTGGATACAAATGTGTCCCTTACAAGAGAAAATACACCATCGTCTTTCTGGAATCAGACGATGAACTAATTATCTGTGAATTTATCCCTTCAAAAAATATTCACTGGTAGTTATCAACCATCCCCCAGCATAAATTTTATACCGGCAAACTGCTAAAAGCCACAAAATCAGAAAGTAACTGGTTAGATAATTGCCCCGTTCTGGGCACGAAGGCCTTCTGGTAAAATCCGGAAGGCTTATTGTTTGGTTGCGATATGAGGTACTTGAGCTACGAACTGAAGAGTAACTTATAGTTGATATGATCGGAAGATGCATTTGAGTAGAACAACATCAATCCGCCTCATAAATGACGCGCTTAATGTAGCTGATAAACTCTCTTCGGAAATCTTGAACATCAAATCCGCGTGGAGCGACCATGTATGGCCCTATAAGCATGTTGGCTATTTCCTCCGCCGAGTGGTTTTGCTCAAAATGCAATTCCCTGATCTTTGTGATAAACATTTCAAACTCGGCTTTGGACTTTTCTTTTCGCCTCATCGCCCTGGGATCACCGGCAAAAAGCAATTCCCTCTCCCCGGTCGGCAGATCGACGGTCAAATAGGCCTCATCAGCCGAAACCCTGCCAATCATATTCACGTCCACTCTGCCGGCCCCTTTGCAATAGGCGCATTTTCCGGGCTTCCAATACAGTTCCTGGCCAAGTCTTTTTATATCGTCCTGATCCACATTTCCTTTGCCAAGGCATCTGGGACATTCGGTGGTTTTTTTGGGGTGCCGATTGAAAAGGCGTTGAAAGAAGTTCATGCCCTAAAATAAGAAAATTCTCCATAATCCATTAGGTATCGAAATCGCCAATCAATTGCAAGCTTGCCAGGAACCGGTTCGAAAACTCCCCACTCCGGCACACACGGCCTTCCGACGAATCAGAACAACCGCACCTTTAATTTTTGTGTTTAATGTAGTAGTAAGATGCTACAATTGTTATTTTCCACAAACTTTTCCAGCCGCCATGATCAGCCTAATAGTGTCATTAAACTGGACGGGCAACGCACGAGAAGTTTTCGACCTTGAAGGACGATCTTAGAGGGAAGTTAAATAAAAATTGCCGGGTGTTTATGGAAACAGATGAGAGGCGAGTCTTGTGTCTATTAAAACAAGCCATGTTATGGGAAGAGTAAAGATACCCCGTAAGAGCACAGCTGTCGATATGACGGCGATGTGCGATGTTGCCTTTCTCCTGTTATCCTTCTTTATCCTGGTAGCCAAGCCTAAGCCACCCGAAGCGTTGAAAGTCGTTACTCCCAATTCTGTCTCTTCGATACCGGTGGCTGAAAAAAATGTAGTTCTGATAACGATGGACCATGACGGAAAGGTGTATTTCAGCGTTAGTGATATGAATACGGAAGAAAAGAAGAGTATAATCGAGACAATTGGCTTGTCGAAGGGGATGAACCTGACGGATGCGGAGAAGAAGAACTTCTATGCCAATCCCAACGCCTTTATCGGAGTGCCTTTTACCCTGCTGAAATCGTACCTGGGCCTTAGCTCGGATCGGATGACGGGATATAACAAGCCTGGGATTCCTGCGCAGGACAGTACCCATAACGAACTTGTTGATTGGATTCAGGCGGCGGTAAGCGCTTTCGCGAATAAGAAGATGACCATAATGGTAAAGGGAGACGATGCCGCCAGATATTCCTCGTTCGAGGGGGTGATCATCGCGCTAAAGAAAAACGATCAGCTGAAATTCCAACTGGTGACAAACCCGGTGGCTGCGCCTCTGGGATCGGAACTGGACAGGAAACAGATCGCCTTGGGGAGCAAGAGTTCGGATCTGTAGGGTGTTAGGCATTACGGATTGTTCAACAGACTTGTCGTTTCCAAAAACGGAAAATCAAATAATTATATCGAAAACCAGGTTTAGAAAGCTAAAGTATTCATTTTTGGTTTCCACCCCGCCGCAAAACAAAAGAAAGATCCCTCCGGAAGCATACTACTAAAAGGGTATTGACAAGCGTGGCCGTATCGACGTATCTTACATATTGGTTATACATACCTTGTCTGATATAAATCCTCACGCACCCCTTATAACAGGTTGATACGCTGATCAACAGCGAGCTGCTGTAATCAATTATTTCATGTCTTAAACCCTGATCAAATGAGAAGAACCATTCTCTCCCCGGCATTATCATGCTTTCTCGTAATTCAGATCCTTATTACCGGCTGCGCCGTCGTCCCCACCTGTCCGACACAACTGCTGCCCGTGATCGAGGTCCAGGTCAATAATACCGCCTCGACACATGATGACTATCTCACTACCACCGGCTACACCCCTTGCCGCGCACGGATCACCAACGTAAACAAGGTCTTTGGGTCCGGCCTCAACTTCCCGGGCGGCGTGGAGGTCGAGCTAAGAAATAGACGGCTGTCTACTGACCTCACAGTGTCTGCCTCCAGTTCAGGCGCCACTACCTCTTTTTTTGCTACTTTACCCGGCAATGGCAACTGGCTTGACTTTTTTATAAAAGGAAATACCACCAGCAGCATCGACAAATCCGCCATATTGGAAATAGCTTCAGCAGGGGTCACCTGCAATGAGGTAGTATTGACCCGAAAAGGAGTAATGGTACCCGCAGGCGCTCCTCCCATCCCGGCTACACCCGTCCGTCCACAGGTGGAAATAGAAGTGGGCAGCGTTTCAAATTTAGACGACTACATTGCCTGGTCGCCCGTGGGCTGCAGGATCAAATGGGATAACCCGCCGGGCACTACGGCAACTTTAAATGTCACCTTACAGAATATGTCAGGTG
Source organism: Chitinophagaceae bacterium (assembly GCA_017307755.1). GTDB lineage: Bacteria > Bacteroidota > Bacteroidia > Chitinophagales > Chitinophagaceae > Puia. The sequence continues at coordinate 444,504 of JAFKGQ010000008.1, forward strand.
CGGACAGACTGCGGTTCTCCAATACGTCCCCTGCTGCGGGCGCCACAGCCACCAACGCCACCATCAGCGTCTCACTGACAGGGGACGGCGCCTGGACGCAATTCTATATCGCCGGCAACAATGGACATCCAAGCATCAATGATAAAGATGCCATTTTAGAGGCGGTGGAAACCTCGTCAGGGAATCTTCTGGCAAGAGAAGGACTAATGGTCAGGATAAGAAAAAATGTAAACGCCCTGACCACCGATGAACGTGACAGATATCTCGAGGCTGTCCGGGACGTCCATCAAACCTATAATTTCTATATGCTGTTCAAAAATTCGCACAGCCAGACGCCCATCGCCGACGTACAGGCGCATTCAGGGTCCGCCTTTCTACCCTGGCACCGGGCATTCGTACTGCATTTCGAACGGCTGCTTCAATCCAGCGATCCCAGCGTAGCAGTCCCCTACTGGCATTTCGATCAATCGTCCCCGGGCATGTTCAATCCCGATTTCCTGGGCTCCAATTCATCAGGCAACCTGGTAAATCTGAACGCTACAAATCCACTGGTAACCTGGAATATACCCGGCGAGCTGGTGGGCATCCGCAGAAAGACGCCCTATGGGGACAGCGGCACACCCGGGTCCGTAACAGGGACCACCACTGGTGTCGCCACAGAGATGTCCACCCTGGGTCTGGGCGCCGATTTTGTATCCTTTAAAGGGATGGAACAAACCACACACAATGGGGCCCACAACAATTCCGGGAATACCATATCCTGGATAGCAGGCTCACGGGCCACCGCTCCGCAAGACCCGATCTTTTATTCCCTCCATGGCAATGTCGACAGGCTTTGGGCAAAATGGCAATGGATCAACAACAGGTACGACGCAACCCAAACCAACGTCTACGACAGACAGGGCAGTTTCACCTCTCCCGTTGTCGCAGGCCAGCGATTAGGTCAATATGTGGACGATTCCCTGTGGCCCTGGGATAACGTTACGGGCGGCACCGGTCTGGCTCAGCGGCCGACAACAGCCCCCTTAACCCCCTTCCCTATTACATTAGGGGGAATTTTCCCCGGTAGTAGGCCAACTATAAAACTCTTGATAGACTTTAGGTTGGCTAACTTTGGATACGATGACTTTTTCCCCTATTAATAACACTCCAAACAGTGACCATGAAGCATAAAATTTTTTTTACCCTGGTTCTCTCCTGCATCGTCATCGCAGCCGACTGTCAGGTCAGCAAAAGGGATTCAATAAAAAATGAAGTGGATAACTATGTTCAGACGGTAAGCAGGGCCGCCGCCGTTTTTTTGAACCGCCGGCTTCCGACGGAAGAAAGATTAAAAGCCATTGCACCGCACGCGGTCATTTATGATGAAAAACAAATAGCGCAATTCAAACAGACAGTACTGTCCAGTGATGAAACACCCGAGATACGGGCAATGGCGCTCAGCAGGCTGTATCCGCATGTGGAAAAGGATGATGCCCTGTACAGACAAACGATTGCCTGGTTCTCCAACCCCCAAACACCTCCTGTGCTGCGGAGAGAAACGCTCAACCTGATCTCCAATCTCTCTTTTTCTTCGCTGATAGGCGTACTGGATGTTTATCCAAAAATGGTGCAGGACCCGGACCCCGATTTCAGGATGTTTGCCATCTCCAGACTCATGATGAATGGAGACGCCAGGACAGAACAGTTGCTGATAAGAGGGCTGGAAGATCCGTCGTCGGCGCTTGTAAAGCCGGCCGATGCGATCGAGCTGCTTTCACTCACCCCCAAAAAAGATTATTATCCCACCGTCTTCAAAGTGCTGACAGACACAAAGGACGAAGCCGCAAGACTCGCTGCGGTACAGGCTTTAGGCGCTTATAAAGAGGCGAGACAAAAGCTTGTATCCATCAGCCGGGACCCGAATGAAAAAGAAGATTTCAGGGTATCGGCGCTTATAGCGCTTTATTCAGGCGACAAAGACAATATTGTAAGTTATGTCGCTCCTATCCTGCAGGATAAGACCGCCACGCCGCGGCTGCAGACGACAGGTATACAAATGACGATCAACGTCCGAAAGACAATGGTGTACCGGAAAAGCAAGACGGCGAGAAGGTCGGATGATTATGACCAAAAGATCAGGGATATAGCCGAAGGCCGGGGAGTGCTGACAAATCCCGAGGTCCGTGAGACTGCTAACAAATATTTACTGCTTGTCAAACCGAACTTTTAAGATGATGCGTATTATTTTTTTTATAGCCACCTGTTTGATCGTAGGTACGCCGGTGATCAGCCAGACAAAGGGGACATACACAGGCTCGGCAATGTTGCCTACGCCCCGGCAAACAGACGGAACATCCACCGACCCGGCGATACTTTTCACCATGCGGCAGGTAGACGCGGCCTACACCGACTCGATGATGCTGCGTACGATCCGACAGGCAGACGGGAATTCCACCACGGATGAACTCATGAGGATAGTCGATCTCTGCCGCACCTGCTGTAACAATTCGTCACAGCTATCTGTATCCCTGACCAAATGGTTGAGAGAGGACCATCCTGTTTATAAAGGGAAGAGCGCTACCGACGTCGACAGACTTCGGGGATATCTTTTATCCGCGTTAAGCAAATTCCCTCCCAACGAGGAGCTGTACGGATATGTAAGGTCCGAGCTGTTGTTTGCCGGTCATGTCTATAATGTCGCGGCAGCAGCGGCGGCAGCACGCAATTTTCCCGAAAGGTCCGCGGAGATCATACAACTGGTGGAACCCTATCTAAAAAGCTCCTTTCTTGATGAATGGGTGGATATTACGACACCTGAGCTGATCTACCCCCTGCCCCATCCTACAAAGGCGCGGTATGAGATCATCCAGACACTGACATCCTTTGGCGAGCGCGCCTGGCCATCCGTAAAACTATTGGACCAACTGGCCTCCGGCGATGATTTTACCATTTATGGTAGAGATACGCTCCTGTTCCAAAGATCCGCGGCGGCAGCCGCCTGTATCCGCAAGCTCACCCCTCCCTGCTGTCAAAAAGAGTCCGGAGACGTCGCAGGCGACCCCAAACTCAAACTGATCGGCAAAAACAACAGAAAAAGGATCAATGCTTCCAATATGGTCCTTATGGATCAGAACGCGGGCCGGGTAAGATTCGATGACCTGAAAGGAAAACCCTTTGTACTCACCTGGTTTTATACGCAATGCACCAATCCGGAAAAGTGCGCGGCCACCGTGGGACGGTTGGCGCGTCTCGAGTCTGAGCTGGCCGGCCTCCATCTGACAGATAAGGTCGGCATCTATGGTATGACCTATGATCCGGATTTCGACAGCCCGTCCATCTTAAAAAAATATGGAGAGATGTATGGCATCGCCTTTACCCGGAGCGTAAAATTCCTCCGGGCTGAGGACAAGTCTGACGAAACATTCACAGCCGCGTTGCAGCTGCGGGTAAATTATGGCGGCGGCGTTGTAAATCAGCACGGCATCCAGCTTTTTGTTTTTGATAAAAAGGGGAGGCTGGCGGCCGTAAGCGATAATGAACGCTGGACCGTAGATGACCTAAAAAAATGCCTGGTCAGTTTGAGTGAAGAATAACCTTCACGACCTTCCGCTGCATAGTTGTGGGCAAAAGTCGCACGAATAAAAATTTCTGCCCGCGTTCAATATTTTTTATAATTTTATTCTGCAAATAACTGCGTTACAGATTGCCTGCTATGGGATCATACGATGAAATATCCTTACTTTCGGCTATAGCAAAAGGGGATGAAGCCGCCTTCAGGCAATTGTTTGATCGGTATTGGGATAACATATACGGCGTAGCGTTCGCCTTTACCAAATCCCCCGTAATAGCAGAAGAAATGGCGCAGGATGTCTTTGTAAAGATCTGGCTCCGGCGAACGGAACTCCCCCAGGTAAAAAAATTCGGCGATTATCTCTTTATCATAGCACGGAACCATATCTTTAGCGAACTCCGAAAAAAGATCCACGAACAGCCTTTTTCAGACCATCTTCTCAATTATTTTCAGGAGGTCACTAACACCCCCGAAAACCAGCTCCTCTTCCGGGAGACGGAACAACTTCTGCTAAAGGCCATCCAGCAATTGCCTCCCCAGCAGCATCTTGTTTACTGTCTCAGCCGGGAGCAGGGACTCAACCAGGAGGAGATCGCTGCCAAACTGGATATCTCGAAGAATACCGTAAAATCCCATATGAACAAAGCGCTCCAATTCATCCGGAACTACCTCCGGATGCACGCCGAAGTGGAGGCTTTTGCGGTCTTATACTGCATTGTCACCGGGCTGCTGTAATTTTTTTTCACCCTCGCTCATACCTGTGCCATTTCCATGCGTCTTTATTTATACAACTCCCGTATAACGATTGTCTATGAGTAATGCCGATCTTAAAGAGTTACTAAACAGATACCTCAACGACTCCCTCACCGTAGACGAGCTCCACGCATTATTAGAGCACTTGCGTAAGCATGAAAATACAGAAGCTCTCCAGGCTGCCATCCAGCAGGCCCTGACCGACAACACCTTTAAGGACCTTTCCGACCAAAGTCGGACGGATCTCATCTTTGAGAGGATCATGCAGCAGGCCAGGGACAAAGATGCGTCCGGAGGGGAAGTGATCCCCCTATCTACGCCAGTGGTTCCGTCAATAGCCGGACCCGGGGCCCGACAACGTTCTATCAAACTATGGCGGCCGGTGGCCGTCGCGGCAGTACTCCTGGCCCTCATCGCCGGCTACTATCTGATAAAACCTTCCCGTCCTCAGAGCATCATCTCCATAGCCCGGCATCCTCCTGCCTCCAATGACGTAGCTCCCGGCAGGAATAAAGCCGTCTTACAACTGGCAGACAGCTCCTCTATTGTACTCGACGACTCCGATACAGGCATACTCGCACAGCAAGGAGGTACAAAGATCCTCAAGCTCGGCAACGGGCAGCTGACCTATCGGTCAGCCGCGAACCACGGGCAGCCGGCTGCGCACCAACCTCTTTACAACATTATTTCTACCCCAAGAGGAGGGCAATACTGTGTCATGCTACCCGATGGCAGCAAGGTCTGGCTCAATGCGGCTTCCTCGCTCCGCTTCCCCACTGCATTTACAGGCAGGGAACGCATCGTAACACTGACCGGCGAAGCTTATTTCGATATCGCCCCCAATAAGAATATGCCTTTCAAAGTGCAGACGGGCGATACAAAAGTGGAGGTGCTGGGCACTCAGTTCAATATAATGGCTTATGAAAATGAAGACAGGATCAATACCACCCTGCTCCAGGGCTCAATACGCGTCTCGGGTCAGACAGGCGAAGGGCTCAGACTCGAGCCCGGACAGCAGGCGGCGATACGCAACGGATCAGGCACCATCACCACACACGAAGTTGACACAGAGTCCGTCGTAGCATGGAAGAACGGCACCTTCCAGTTCGACGGCTACGACATACAGACCATCATGCGTCAGATAGAAAGATGGTACGATGTGGATGTTCATTATGCAGGCAAAGCGCCCGAAGGACACTACAGCGGCACCGTAGGCAGAGACAAAAGCCTTCTGAAAGTGTTACGGATCTTCGAAGAAGGCGATCTGAAATTTAAAATTGAAGGAAAAAATCTGACAGTATTATAAACCCAACATAGCTGCCCTAAAAAAACCAGGAGCGATTGCGGCGCTCCCGGATAATAATAAGGGTTACTTACGCTCACACCTTCTGGTGGAAGGATTGTTTTTTCATAACCCAAACATTACAAATGTATGAAATTAATGCTTCTGATTATGAGACTAACTGCTGTCTTGCTAATCGCCGCCACGCTGCAGATACATGCAGAAGGCCACGCACAAAAGATCTCGCTGCACGAAAAGAACGCTACACTCCAAAAAGTTTTTAAAGCCATTCAAAAGCAATCCGGCTTTCATTTCTTTTACAAGGACGAACTGCTGACCGCGGCAGGGAAAGTAGACATCAACGTCAGGAACGCTTCCGTCGAAGAGACGCTTGATCAATGTCTGAAGGATTTGCCGCTGACGTATAGCATCCTCGAAAAGACCATCATCATCAAGCAAAAGATAGCGCCGCCGCCTATCGTCGATCTGACGCCCACAGCAGAGATCACGGGCGTGATAAAGGACCAGGATGGACGTCCCCTGGCCGGTGTCAATATCCGGAACAAACGTACGGGCAAAGGCGCCGCCACCGATGCGGAGGGCAGATTTTCCATTATAGCCTCCAAAGGGGATGAGCTGGAGATCACGTCCATAGGCTATCAGACCGAGACGATCAAGGTGTCCGGCGCCCAGCAGACGATCGATCTCTCGATGAAGGTATCAGCATCCGAGCTGGAGAATTCCGTGGTTATCGCCTATGGCACCCAGAAGAAAAAGGCCCTCACCGGCGCCGTCTCTTCCGTCACCAACGCGGAGATTGTCACTACCAAAAATGAGAACGTGCTCAACACGCTCACCGGGAAAATAGCCGGGCTGCGTGTCATACAGAATACAGCCGAACCCGGCAGCTTTGACAACTCGTTCAACATCCGGGGATACGGCGACGCGCTGATCGTCGTGGACGGCGTGCCCAGGGACAATATCATGCGGCTGGACCCTAACGATATCGAAAGCGTCTCGATATTAAAAGATGCATCCGCCGCCGTATACGGCGTACGATCAGCCAATGGGGTCATCCTCGTTACCACCAAGAGAGGCAGGAAAGGAACTCTTGCATTGACTTACTCCGGCAACCAGGGATGGCAATTCCCCTCAGGTCTTCCAAAGCCGCTGGACGCCATTGGCTATATGACCCTGGTCAACCAGCAGGCGCTGCACAATGTAAATGGAGGCGTGCCCGTTTATACACAGACGGACTTCGATGCGTATAAGAACGGCACAAAAAAAAGCTATGACTGGTACCATGCCGCCATCGCTAACAGCTTCCCCCAAAACCAGCATACGCTGACGGCCAGCGGCGGGAACGACAACACCACTTACTTCCTCAGCGCCGGGTACCTGTACCAGGATGGTATGCTGAAAAGCGGCGACCTCAATTACAAACGCTTTAATCTTCGCAGCAATATCACCAGCCGGCTGACCAGTAGGATCACACTGGACTTGAATGTCAATGGTATTCTCGACACCAAGAACCAGCCAAACTCGGACGCCTGGTGGATCATCCGCAGCATCTGGCGCCAAAATCCCCTGGATCCTTTCTATGCCAATAACGATCCCGCACACCTGTTCCAGGGTTCCGTAGATGGCACCAACCCCATCTCGTTGTCCAGCACCGATGTCACAGGATATAAAATTTACAACAACAAATGGTTCCAGTCCTCCATCTCCCTGACCTACAAGATCCCTTTTATAGAAGGGCTTCACCTGAAAGGATTGTATAGTTATGATTATCAGCTCAGGGATAATAAATTCTACCAGAAGGAATACAACCAGTATACCTATGACAACGCCACCAACACCTATAACAAGTTCGTACAGAACTCTCCTACTACCATCAGCCGGGAATACTATTCCCTGCCTGCGTCCCTGTCACAGCTGTCGCTGAACTATAGCCGCAATTTTGGGGGTATCCATAACGTAGATGCACTCGTATTGCTGGAACAGAGCACCCGTAGCAGCGATAACTTCTACGCCACCCGGCAATTATCTCTTGCCGTAGACCAGCTGCTGGCCGGCAACTCGCTGAACCAGCAGGCGTATATGAATGCAGGTGATCTTTACAAGTTCACCAACAGGGGTCTGGTCGGACGTCTGAACTACGCCTTCAACTCAAAATATCTGGCAGAGCTCAGCTTCCGCTATGACGGGTCTTCCAAATTCCCACCCGCTGACCGCTGGGGCTTCTTCCCCGCGGCATCCCTGGGATGGCGTATCTCCGAAGAGCCTTTCTGGATGAACAGCAATGCCCTTGCCTTTATCAACAACCTAAAGCTGCGGGCTTCCTATGGCAAGCTGGGTGATGACCGCGGCGCCGCTTACCAGTTCATAACAGGCTACAACTACCCGACCACAGGCGATAACAACCGTCAGCCGCCCGGCTCCGTCTTTGACGGCGCATTTGTCAACGCGCTCTCAAGCACCGGCATACCAAACCCCAATCTCACCTGGTTCACCTCCAAGACATTCAACATCGGCATCGACGCCGAAGCCTGGAAAGGATTATTAGGTGTTACCGTGGATTTTTTCAATCGCGACCGCAGCGGGCTCCTGACGACAAGGATTTTGAGCCTGCCTGGTGTCGTAGGGGCCACCCTTCCCCAGGAAAACCTCAACACCGACAGGACACAGGGCTTCGACCTGGAAGCAACCCACCGCAACCACATCGGCAAGCTGGGCTATTTTGTAAAAGGCACTTTCTCCTATTCCCGGACAATGTTCAGGTACCAGGAGCAGGCGAAGGCGGGCAACTCCTATCTCAATTGGAGGAATAACCTCAACAACAGATACAACGGCATTTATTGGGGTTTTGGCGACGGCGGAAGATATAGCTCATTCAATAACATCTACAACAGCCAGGTCGCGCTGGGCAGGGGTACCTTACCCGGCGACTACGCCTTGCTCGACTGGAATGGGGACGGACAGATAAGCGACCTCGACCAATTTCCCTATGCTTACTCGGGCGATCCGTTGATACAGTATGGTCTTACCATCGGCGGCTCCTACAAAGGTTTTGACCTCAACATCCTCTTTCAGGGTGCGGCCAAACAGCAGGTGGCTTACTTCGAACAGTTGAATACCCCGTTGTGGGGTTCCAACCGCAGCAGCGCCCTGTCCCAATTCCTGGATAACTATCATCCCGTAAACCCCACCGCCGACCCATATGACCCCAACACTACCTGGGTAGCCGGACATTTCCCTTATACAGGCACCGTGCCCCCTACCAACTCCGCCGTCAACACACAGAATGGGGCCTACATCCGGCTAAAGACAATTGAATTGGGCTATACTATTCCCGGCTATATCCTGTCGAAGATAGGCATCAAGGGAGTGCGGATATATGCCAACGGGTATAACCTGCTCACCATCACCAAACTGAGGTATGTCGACCCCGAACATCCTTCCGGAACTTACGGATACCTCTATCCGCTGAACAAGTCCGTTAGCTGTGGCGCAGTCGTTAATTTCTAAATAATAACACAATGAGCATTTTTAAATATTTAACAGTCATTTTCTTCGCATGCGCGCTAAATGCATGCACCAAGCTGGACCAGCCCCCGATGAACATCATACAGGACAACGATGTATTCAGCAGCAGCGGCGGCATACAGATCTATTTCTCCAGGATGTACAGCGAGCTGCCTATCGAGGACTTCCGGTATTCCCCCGCCCGGGGTCTGAACATGTTCTGGATCATCAGCCCCTTCTCTGCCATCACAGGTGAAGCGCTCAGCCGCGATCAACGCAATGCCATGACCGAGTCCGTTCTGTATTGGGGTAACGCCTATGGGCTCATCCGCGAGGTGAACTACTTCTTGCAAACCTTGCCAAAATATAAAGCCAATTTCGATGCGGGCGATGTGGATAGCTGGATTGGCGAAGCCCATTTTATCCGGGCATTTACCTATTTCGCGCTGGCAAAAAGATATGGCGGCGTACCCATCGTCACGAGTGTATTGGAATACCCCACCAAAGAGCTCAGCAGCCTGGACGTTCCCCGGGCATCCGAAGAAAAGACCTATGACTTTATTTCCGCTGACCTGGACACAGCCATTGCAAAGTTGTCCGGAAGCAATCAACAGGGGCGGGCGAATAAATACACCGCCGCCGCCTTCAAGTCCAGGGCCATGCTCCACGCCGGGTCCATCGCCAAATACAACCAGGTGTCCTTTTTCGACGACAACCACAACAGGCTCTGCGGCATACCCGCCGACAAAGCCGTCACCTACTTCAAGGCCGCGTACGATGCAGCCGTCACGGTAGAGGGCCATTATAGCCTGTATAAAAAATCCTGGGCCGCCGGTGATAAGGCAGCGCAATACCAGAACTATGTAAAGATGTTCTTTGACAACGAAAGCCCCGAGAACATCTTTGTCAAACAATATTTATATCCCCAGTCCGTGCACGGATATGACGCTTATAATGTCCCGCGGCAATGCATGGGACCCAATGGTTATTCGGCGGAGGTTTCCCCAACTCTGAACTTTGTTGAAATGTTTGACGGTCTTCCCAAAAACCCCGACGGCACCATCAAAAACCTGGACGGGTCCGGGAAATATCTTTTGTTCGACAATACCATGGATATTTTTTCAAACGCAGAGCCTCGCCTGAGGGCCACCGTTATACTTCCCGGGGACATCTTCAAAGGGCAAAGCATCGAGATCCGCAGGGGTATTTACACCGGCAGCGCCGCAGGCGGTATCAACCCCGTGATCCCGGCCGGCTCCACCATACCGTATCCCAACACCAATATCGTCCAATCCGCCAATGGCTCCCAGGACGCTTATACTTTACCCGACGGTACAAAAATGAACCCCGCAGGACTCAGCGGCGCCTTCTTCGCCGATGAGACGTGTTCGATGACCGGCTTTTCCATCCGTAAATACCTGGACGAAAGCCTGCCTCAATCACAGGTGAAGGAAAACAACGAAGCCCAGACCTGGATCGAGATCCGCTATGCCGAAGTGCTGCTCAACCGTGCAGAGGCGGCCTATGAGCTTTACAGCGCCGGACAGACAGGCGCCAACTATCTTACAGATGCTTACAATGATATCAACCAGGTGAGGGAACGGGCCGGCGCCGATATGCTCACCGCCCCGACAGACCTGAATGACATAAAGATCATCCAAAAAGAACGCCGGAAGGAACTGGGCTTCGAGAACAAGATCTGGTGGGACCTCAAACGTTGGAGGATCCTGGATAAAGAACAGAATAATGTCATCTACAGGGTCATGATGCCCTTCTACGTGGCGGAGAATAAAAAATACTTCTTCGATGTAAGAAAAGACGAAAAGAACAGGTCCTACAGCTTCGATCCGAAATGGTATTATGAACAGATCCCCGACGATGAGATCAATAAAAGCCATAGCCTGAAACAGAATCCTGGTTACTAATTCAAATTCACAAACATGAACAAGTTATTATATTTCATAAGTATCATCTCCCTGAGCGCCGTCTCCTGCTCGAAGCTGGACAACTACCCCATGCCCAATGCCGCGCTCAGCGGCCGGGTGATCGATGCCGGTACAAAGAACACCGTCCAGACAGAGATAGGCTCCGGTACGAGGGTCAAGCTGGAGGAGATCAGCTGGAGCGACAACCCCACGCCATTTTATTTCTATTCCATGCAGGACGGCACCTTCAACAACACCAAGCTCTTTGTCAGCACCAATAAGATCAGCGTGGAAGGCGCTTTTGTCCCCCTCGTTCAATACGACAACAGCGGGAATATCACCGTGGACCAGCGGCAGACAGTGGACTTACACAAAGGCGCACAGGACATCGTGTTCGAGGTAGAACCACTCCTGCGGGTGGAATGGGTCGGCGATCCCGTCACGAATGCCGACAGCACCATCACCGTAAAGGCAAAGGTTACCCGGGGCACCAGCAATCCCAATTTCCAGAACGATGTCAGTGATATATATCTTTTTCTGAATACGGTGCCGTATGTAGGCAGCAGCACGGGTAACAATGATTATTTCGACCCTAGGTATTCTTATACGATGAGCTTTTCCGGCTCGGACGGCAATGCCCAGCTCGGTCAGACCATCACCCTTACGACGGAAGGTAAGCTGCCTCCAAAAAGGTCTTACTGGCTCCGGGTGGGCGCCAGGACAACCTACGGATTGAAACAATGCAATTACACCGATATAAAGAAGGTAACGCTTCCTTAAATTTGCTTTTATCATGAAGTTACATACCATCCTGTGCGCCCTTGCGTTCGCACCCTTTTTCGTTCTGGCCCAGAGCGACGCTTCCGTCCCCCAGGCAGCCTCCGCTCCCAAAGAGCGCGTTTCCGCCCCAAAAGAAAAGACAGCTTTCCAGACAGCCCATGTATGGGTGCCGGAGATAGACGTTCGCTCCGACATAGCCATCGTGTATGGCGTCAGCGAAAAAGGGAATGTCTCCTTCGAAGACCGTGTAAAGAGCTGGCGTGACCGGGGATACCAGGTCCATTTTATGACGGGCATCGCCTGGGGCCAATATGACGATTATTTCCTGGGCAAATGGGATGGTAAAAATCATTTAGGAGAAGGACAGGTCACCGTGAAAGGCGATACCATCTGGCATGGAAGAAATATCCCTTACGTGGTGCCTGTCGCCTCCTATATTGACTTTATGCAAAGAGGAGTGGTAAAAAGGGTCATCGACGCAGGCGTCAGCTCCATCTATCTCGAAGAGCCCGAGTTCTGGGCAAGGGCCGGCTACAGCGAAGTCTTCAAACAGGAGTGGCAGAAATTCTACGGCTTCCCCTGGCGGCCCCAGCACGAATCGCCCGAGAATACTTATCTCTCCAGTAAATTAAAATACCATCTGTATTACAACGCCATCAAACAAGTGTCTTCCTATGCAAAGGAATACGGCAAAACAAAGGGCATGGACGTAAAGGTCTTTATCCCTACCCATTCCCTGGTGAACTACTCGTCCTGGCAGATCGTAAGCCCCGAAGCAAGCCTGGCATCCCTGCCCGGTATCGACGGCTATATCGCACAGGTATGGACGGGGACCTCCCGGGAACCGACTTATTTCAACGGGCTGAAAAAGGAACGTGTGTTTGAGAATGCCTTTCTGGAATACGGCTCCATGGTATCCATGACAGCCCCAACAAAAAGAAAACTATTCTTCCTCACCGATCCAATAGAAGACTGGCCAAGGGATTGGGCCGACTACAAAAAGAATTATGAAGCCACTTTCACCGCGGAGATCTTATACCCCATGGTAGCCGACTACGAAGTGATGCCCTGGCCCGAACGTATATATACACGCCCATACAAACTGGCAAACAGCGATGAAAAAGTGCTCATCCCGAAATATTACTCCACCCAGATGCAGGTGATGATAAATGCGCTTAACAATGTCCAGGTATCCGGGAATGCCATCCCGGGCTCCGGCGGCATCGGGGTGCTGATGGGCAATTCACTCATGTTCCAACGGTTCCCCACGCACGAAGGATTTGAAGACCCTCAGTTCTCCAACTTCTACGGCCAAACACTTCCCCTGGTAAAACGCGGTATCCCCGTACAGACGGTGCATATGGAAAACCTAAGCTATCCCGCGACATTAAAGGATATAAAAGTCCTTGTGATGAGCTATTCCAATATGAAACCTATGTCCCCCGACGTCCATCGGTATCTTGCAGGTTGGGTGAACAAAGGTGGCGTACTCGTCTATTGCGGACGGGATGACGATCCTTACCAGAAGGTCATGGAATGGTGGAACACAAAAGGCAATCACTATGCAGCCCCTTCAGACCATTTATTTCAATTGCTGAAAATACGGCCTATCCCCGGGTCATCCACCTCCTCTCCCGTCATTCAATCCTTCCCCGTTGGCAAAGGAAAGGTCTTTGTCGTCCGGCAAAACCCCAAGGAGTTTGCGATGGAGGGAGGCGAGGACGAAAGATATATCGACGTGCTAAAAGATGCCTACCGTACCACCAGTACCGGCGAACTGCAGCTGAAAAACTATTTCTACCTTCAGCGCGGTCCCTACGACATCGTTTCCGTCATGGACGAGAGCGTGAGCACCGATCCATACATCATCAACGGCCCCGTCATCGACCTCTTCGATCCCCAATTGCCGGTGCTGTCGCAAAAAACAGTACAACCCGGAGCCCAGGCCTTTCTTTACAACACCCGCAGAGTCACCGACAAAAATAAACCCCAGGTACTGGCTTCCGCCTGTAGGATCTACGACGAGATCGCCAGGGCAAGATCCTATTCCTTCATCGCCAAAAGCCCTTTAAACACCAGGAACAGCATGCGCATCCTGCTGCCCGCCGCGCCGGCACAGACGACCCTGACAAATGCAAAAGGCGAAAAAATTACGGATGTGCAATCTTCATGGGACGAAGCATCGCACACCTGTTATCTGGGGTTTGACAATAGCCCCGATGGGATTAAGGTAGAACTGGGTTGGTGATATATAAAAAATCCCTAACTTCGCAGCGCACAAACGAACCAACGGGTTTAAACCAATGAAAAATCACTTCTTATCCGTGGGCCTGATCGCCCTGTCCCTTACAGCAACCCAATGCAAAAGCGGGCTTGTCACCATGTCCAATAGCTGTTACAATATGATCAGCACAGGACAGTCCCAGAATAAATCAGGCGACTACTCTTCCGCCCTGGACAATTTCAACAAAGTATTGAGCAAATGCGACGCCTACGATGCCAAAGAGAAGGCTTATGCAGGCAAGGCGGCAGCCCTCAACGGCTTGCGTCAGTACAATGACGCGCTTACAGCCGCTAATGCAGGGCTAAAGATCAACAGCAGCAGCCTTGACAATCTTTTTGAAAGGGCCAATGCAGAACTGGCCCTGGGCATGACGGGCGATGCCAGGACAGACCTGGCCACCATCACCAACCTCACGGGGAAGAATCGCAACATGCCCCAACGCGCCACCATCTATGCCAAGATCGCCGAAACCGAGATGAAACAGGCGGCGTATACCGACGCCCTCCAGCACATCGGGGACGCCATCTCCATGGACCCCACCAACCTGAACTTTTATGTCCAACGGGGCGATATCAACGTAGCCGCCGGCAATTTTTCCACCGCCGTCTCCAATTATGATGAAGCCATCTCCAAGGGGAGAAACGACGCAGAAGTATGGAAAGCCCGTACCGTCACCATTATCAAACTCTATCAGCAAAAATATGGCACGGAAAGCGCCGGCTCACTAAAAAAGAAAATAAGCGCTTCCGACAAACAGACGCTTTGCAGCAGCATCCAGACCGCCCAGTCCAAAGGACTAAAGGACGTCCAGGTCGACCTGGTGCAAGCCACTGTCTGTCAGTAGGCCATGCCACAGATCATAATAAACAGACCGGTACCAAAATAATATAGCCAACCACGAAAAAAACACCTGATATCATGCGTAAGAACCTGATCTTCATCCCTGCAACCATCGCAATTCTGTTAACCAACTGTAAAAGCGCCAACAACACCCAAAAAGGCACAGCCATCGGCGTTGCAGCCGGTGCAACAGCCGGAGCGCTCATCGGGGGCGGCGGCAAAAGTTCCATATGGGGCGCATTGATCGGCGCTGCCGTAGGCGGTGGCGCGGGTTATACCATCGGCCGTCATATGGATAAGCAAGCCCAGGAGATCAAACAAGCCGTACCCGACGCACAGGTGGAAAGAGTGGGAGAAGGTATTGAAATGACATTTAACTCAGGCCTCCTGTTCCAGATCAACTCCAGCGCACTGAGCGACGTCGCCAAGACCAACCTGGAAAAGGTAGCCGGTGTGTTTGTAAAATATCCCGAGACAAATCTCCTCATCGAAGGACACACCGACGACACAGGCAAGCCTGAATATAATATGGAGCTTTCCAAAAAAAGAGCCTATGCCGTCAGCGACTACCTCTCCTCAAAAGGCGTCTCTTCCAGCCGTATGGACGTGAAATGGTATGGCATGACCCAGCCCAAAGTTCCCAATACCAGCGAAGCCAATCGCGCTCAAAATCGTCGTGTAGAGGTAGCCATCTCCGCCAACGACCATATGAAGCAGGATGCGAAGGACGGGAAGCTGAACTAGGTTCCCCTTCCTTACAACTTCACCAGTTTCAGCGATTTCCAGGTCTTGCCATTAAACACTTGCAGTAAGTACACTCCGGGAGTATAGCCCGATCCCACACTGAATTCTGTGGACAGAGGGGTGTTACGCCCTTCAATGAACCTGCCGTTGATGTCATATACCTTATAGGTGATCGTATGACCAACGCTATGGTCATTTACCTGTATCCTAAAGCCGCCATTGCTGGGATTAGGATAAGCCGAGATCCCGAAGTTACCGGTATCTGTCCGCTGCACCGCAGTGTCCGGCTCCAATGTCATTTTTGAAACTGTTACAACAGCCGTATCTCTCAGACCTGCCGTACTACCCGCCGCGGATATCTTACGAATGGTCCGTGACACATACCCATTGTTCGGACCACAGACACCCATCGCCGTCGTCACCCACCCCGCGGGCGCCACATCCCCGCATATCTGTATCGTACTGCCCGTCGCCATCGTATCGATCTTCCGGATCGTCCTGGAATAAAAAGTGACACTGCCGGTCGTTCCACATACACCTCCGATGGAAACAGTAATCCAGCCGGAAGGAACAGGCTGGTTCCCACAGATCACCTGTGTTTGTGCCTGACTTTGAATGGTCAGGATTACAATGGATAAAGTAAAAAGGATTTTCATTTGGTAGAGTTTAGGTATCCTTTTTAAGGATAACTGATCCTGTATTTGCGACTACTTCATTTGCATTATCATTTGAAAAAATTTAAAAATATTCAAATTATTTATAATAAATTTATGCCCGATAGCCCTCAACCCACCCTGTCTGTAATCTCTCCTTAAAACAGCTGTCCCGCCTTTATATCTTCTCATCGGTGTAAACCCAACAGGGCATAAAACCCAACTGTATGCTAAATTCATGTAAAACAGCTGCTGTATGGCTGGCTATTGTCTGCATCAGCCTCCCTGCCGCCGGTCAGGTAGGCATTGGCACTACTAATCCCGACCCCAATTCCATCCTCGACATCCAATCCACCGACAAGGGCGTATTGATCCCGCGTCTGTCAGCCGCACAGATGACTGCTCTTGCCGGCTCGTTGTCCACATCCGCAAAGGGAATGCTTGTCACGGATGCCGCCACAGGCAAATTAAAAACATGGAATGGGACGATCTGGACAGACCCTGCCAACCTCACCGCCACATTACCCCTGACCGTCAGCGCCACTAACCAGGTAGGGATCAACCCCGGTACACAAGTCGGCGACCTTATCACCTGGGATGGTGATAACTGGGTCAGTACCCAGCCTGCTGTACAGCATTTCACCTACGACGTAGAGAACCATCAGCCCTATCTGGCCCTCAATTATTGCATCGCCATGCAAGGCGTTTTTCCCTCTCGCGCTGACGCCATAACCCCCTTTCTCAGCGAGATCGATCTCTTCCCTTTCAATTTTCCACCAACCGGCTGGGCGCAATGCGATGGACAGTTGATTGCCATCTCCCAAAACACGGCCCTGTTCTCACTGCTCGGTACTTTCTATGGGGGCAACGGCACCAGCAATTTTGCCCTTCCCGACCTGCGGGGCAGAGTGCCCATACACCAGGGTCAGGGACCCGGGCTTTCCAACTATAATGTCGGTGATTCCGGAGGTGTAGAAACCAATACCATCAGCCACTAAACCCATCGTATGCGCATCTTTACCATCCTCTTTCTTCTTTTCTGTGGTCTGTGCCTGCATGTCCATGCGCAGACAGGCATCGGCACTAATACGCCCGACGGCCATGCCATGGTGGATATCAGCTCCACACAAAAAGGTGTACTGCTCCCAAAACTCAACGCGGCACAGCAGACAGTACTTCAAGGTCTTCTTACATCCGCACAGACAGGCATGCTGATACTCGACTCCGTCAGCGGGAAGATCGTGTTCTGGACAGGCAGCGCTGGCACGGGCTGGAAGGACCTTTCTACCCTCACCGTCACCGCCAGCAGCCCCCTCTCCGTCAGCAGCATCAATAATATAGCCCTCAACCCGGGGACCAGCGTAGGTGACCTCATCACCTGGGACGGCGTCAACTGGGTGAATATGCAGCCGGCCGTACAAAATTTCAATATCACCGTGGACAATCGGCAGCCTACTCTCACGCTCAACTACTGTATTGCTCTCCAGGGTATTTTCCCCAGCCGCAACGGGAACGAACCCTTTCTTGCAGAAATA
Source organism: Chitinophagaceae bacterium (assembly GCA_017307755.1). Classification (GTDB taxonomy): domain Bacteria; phylum Bacteroidota; class Bacteroidia; order Chitinophagales; family Chitinophagaceae; genus Puia. The sequence continues at coordinate 462,378 of JAFKGQ010000008.1, forward strand.
GAACTGTTCAGCTTCAACTTCGCCCCCAAAGGTTGGACCCAGTGCAACGGACAACTGCTGCCGATCAACCAGAACCAGGCCCTCTTCTCCCTCCTGGGCACGACCTACGGAGGCAACGGCCAGACCAATTTCGCCCTACCCAATCTCCAGGGCAGAGTGCCGATGCATTATGGTCAGGGCTCCGGGCTTTCCAATTTCACGCTGGGACAGACTGGCGGTGCGGAACAAAATACGATCACCCGATAAATAATTTGCTCATGCGCATTTTTACCATCATTCTTTTTCTTTTTATCCGGACAAATGTAATGGGTCAGCAAAGCATAGGTATCGGCACCAACACCCCTGATCCCAATGCCGCGCTTGATATCAGGAGCACGACCAAAGGGGTGCTGATACCTTCTCTTACCACCGCCCAGCAAAACACCCTGGCCTCTATGCTCACCTCCGCGGAAGCAGGTATGCTCGTGACCGATGCGGCCACAGGCAAGCCGGTCTATTGGAACGGCAGCTCCTTTCAGCCCTTCGTCACTTCCAATACACCCACGGCGGCGGCCCCTTTAAGTCTTACTGCCAATAATCTTGCCCTCAATGCGGGTACAGCCGCAGGCGACCTGCTCACCTGGGATGGCAACAATTGGGTGAATGCGCAGCCTGTCGTCCAGCATTTCAGTATCCAGGCGGATAATCGGCAGCCTTGGCTGACCATGAATTACGTTATCTCTCTTTTCGGCATCTTCCCTACCCAAAATGGCAGTCAGCCCTTCGTGGGAGAGATCGATCTGATGGGCTGCAATTTTGCACCCAACGGCTGGGCCTTTTGCAATGGACAGTTGCTCTCGATCACGTCGAATGAGGTCCTGTTCCAGCTGATAGGCACCACCTACGGGGGGGATGGACAGTCTACATACGCCCTGCCCGATCTGAGAGGCAGAACGCCTTTACACATGGGGTCCAATGGGGTTAGCAACTATACCATCGGCGAGGTCACCGGCCAGGAAACAAAAACCTTCTCGCACTAACGCCTTATTTATGACAGCAGCGACCTTTTGTTTCTCCATCATCCTGACGGCGACGATCCCCGACTCCAACTCTATCCCCCTTATGTCCAATGACCGGGTATGGGAAGCCATCCACCTGAAAGAGGTGGCTCATTTCGCTCATCTGAAAACTCCCGTAAAAATAGCCGTCATCGACGACGGCTTTGACATCGACAACCCCCTCTGGGCCTCGCATATCGCACACAATGCCGGAGAGATCCCCGGTAACGAGATCGACGATGATCACAATGGTAAGATAGACGACTACCAGGGCTGGGACTTCGGGGACAACGACGAAGACACCAAACCCCAGAAGAACCTGCTGGACAAAGAATCACATGGCACAAGAGTGCTGGGGGTATTTTGGCAAACGCTGCAGGAACTGGCTTCGGACGACCTCTCCCCCGTCCTTATCTTGCCCATCAAGGCGGTGTCCGATAAGAAAATGAATAACTATCTAAAAGAAGGATACAACGGTATCGCCTATGCGATAGAGCAAAAGGCGGACATCATCCTTTGTAGTTGGAGCGGTCCTATGATCGCCCCGGAAGAAAGGGCCCTGCTGGAGAAAGCCAGAAAGGCCGGCATCATGGTCATTGCCGCAGCAGGTAACTTTTATGCCATGCAACCCATGTATCCCGGCGCCGTACCCTCTGTCATGAACGTTGCGGCCCTGGACAGGACGGGCAGGAAATTGCATATTTCTAATTACGGGATGTTCGTGGACATTTCCGCGCCCGGCGACTCATTGCTGAGCTATGACCCGTACCAAATGACTCCCACCGCCTATCTGTCCGCTACCTCCGCGGCTACACCCGTCGTCGCTGCCGTCGTCGCCGTCATCAGGTCAGCCTATCCCGGTCATTCCATTGCCGACATAGAACGTATCTTGAAAAATACGGCCACGCCCCTGGAGCCGGACAACCCGTTGTATGCAGGCAACCTGGGCTCCGGTATGATAAATGTAGCCGGCGTCAAACACCAGCTGGAGAACGAATCTGCCACGGACGCCGCCGCCCCCGATACATCCGCCTTCCGGCAGCCCAAGGCGTTTGTAGACCTGGATGGTCTAAACAAACATCAACCCACGCGCATCATCCCCTACGGCAGGTACAAGAACTTCAAATTGTTCCTCCCCGCCGCCTCATATGAGGCATTCCTTACGGCGCCGGATATACGCGTACGGTGCTTCCGGGACGGGAATAGCTACGACACCGTTGTCCGCCGGCTACGGCTGAAGTACCCCCTCGTAATGGAAGGCGATTCTATCCATCTCTTCTCTCTCTGGGAGAGAACGCCGACGCATCATAAAGTCTGGTATTATTACGAGGTTGCCACTGTCGACTCCAGTACCCTTTTCTGCGGCGGGGTCACCACCGCGATCACAGGCAAACAGGGCATCCTGGAGGATGGCAGCGGCGATAGCAGCTATACAGGCCGCAATGATTGCAAATGGCAGATCACCGTTAGTCCCGGCAAAAGGATCCGGATAAATTTCACACGATTTGACACCGAGCCCAAGCTGGACCAGGTGTATATTTTTAATGGCAATAGTACCAAGGACCCCATCCTTGCCATTTTCAGCGGTCATAACATTCCGCCCTCCATCAAGAGTTGGGGGAACACCGTGCTCATCTGGTTCCTCACGAGCGAGGAGAATAACTTCGGCGGCTGGGAACTACATTATAATGAAGAAGATTAAACTCGATACTATGCGATATATATCCGTCATGCTCCTGATCGTCGTCGTACATGCCGGCGCCAGGGCTCAGATCTACAACACTGGTATCCTGCATATCAGTAGTGGCACCACTCTCAGCTCCATGGGTAATTTTACCAATACGTCTTCGGCCGACTATCTCAACAATGGGTCCATGTATATCAGCGGGAACATCGTCAACGATCAGGCCTCTTTGCCCGCCGGCACAGGCGTCACCTTTCTGAACGGGACTTCCCCCCAAACCCTGGGCGGGGCCGCCGACTTCAGGACATTTTCTCTCACCATGAATAATGCGTCCGGTCTGACCCTTTCCAGAAGACTGGGCATCGGGGATGGGGCGGCCGGTACACTTACCTTTCTGGCAGGGACGATAACGACCGGCACCAATACCCAGGACGTTTATTTCTATCCCGGCTCCGGCTACACCGGATTTGACGCCACTCATAATATCATCGGGTTTGCGACCAAGAGTGGTAATTCTGATTTTACTTTTCCCATCGGGGACGGCAGTCACCAGGCGGATATAGACCTCACTGCTTTGTCCGGCACTGCGGATTTCCAGGTGATCTATGCCGGTACTCCTTACAGCACCTACACCATCTCATCACCCCTCACCAGCGTCTTCAAAAAGGAATGGTGGGATATCCAGCGCATAGCCGGTTCGGCCACGGCCAAAGTGACCCTCAAATGGGACGACACCCGTAATACGCTGAATCATACCGACCCTACTCATTTGACGGTAGCACATTTCACAGGCGGCTCCTGGCATTCCGAGGGGGGCTCCAGCTCAGATCCCATGAGCAGCAGCACGGGCAGCGTCGGTCCTTCTGGCGATGTTTCCAGCTTTAGCCCCTTTGCCATCGGGAGCACCACTGTCGCCTTACCCATCATACTGAGCTCCTTCACCGTCACCGGCAAGGATTGCCGGGCAGCGCTTGCCTGGCATACCGCCACGGAAGAAAATGCCGCCGGTTTTGAGATACAGCAAAGCACCAACGGCATTGACTATACGGAGCTTGCCTATATGTCCGCCAAAGGCGCCCCTTCCGACTATGCACTCAGCGTCACCCAGGACACGCGTCAGGCATGGTATCGCCTCCGCATGGTGGACCTGGACGGCAAAAGCGTCTATAGCACCGTGGCAGGTCTGCAGCTGGATTGTATGCAGGAAAACCTGGAAGTCTATCCCAACCCATCCGAGCCGGGGAGTGTCATGACAGTCAGGCTCACCTCGCCGGTGGACCGCGGCAATGTCACATTACAGGTATTCGATATGACGGGGAAAATGGTTTATAGCACCGGTGTGCAGGTGAGTGATGGCGTCAACAACTATACACTCCCAACTTCCGCATGGGCGCCGGGCGCTTATTTTGTGCTGGTCACCGGCAATGGTTGGAAGAGTCCTCATGCAAACTTCCTCTTGCGAAGGAACTGATAAAGATAGCCGCCTGCGATCACCAGCAGGATGGGCAGCCCTATATTGATAAACTGCCAGAAAGATCGGTCCGCCTCTACCTTGGCGGGATCCAATAGACGCAGGGTAAAGTCCTTGCTGCGTGTCTCCAGGATGCCGGAGGGATTTACCAGGTATTCGATACAGTTCTCGACAAAATCCTGGTTGGCAAACTGGTAGTTGATATCCTTGCTGTATCCCATCGGCAAAGGCCCACGCTGCGGGATCACCTCATTCATCATAATATCGGCATCCCCCATCACGATGACACGGGAAGGTTTTTCCGCCACAGACAGGAAAGGCTGTTTGTACACGTTCGCCAGACTGTCTGCTACAGCCGTCCCGACCCGGCCCGCGAATAAAGAATTGAATTTCCCTTCCAGCAACATGGCCACCGGAATGTTCGGCGTATTAAAAATGCGGGGGTCGTTCGCCTGTTTGGCGCTTTCAAACGAGATGAGCGCGGGCGTATTGATGATCCGGCCATTCGCGGAAGTTTGCAGCAGCACCGTCTTTGTAATACCAGGCGCTTTCACCGTATCTATGGAACCCGCAAACTTCGCGTATACAGGGTCCAGGTTCTTGGAGATGGGATGGGTGAGACTGCCGTTCAGCAGGGGGAAATAAGGCCAGGAGAGCAGCTGCATATCCGGCTTGCCTCCACTGGCGCCCACCACCATGTTCAGACTGGCGCATTGCATCGACAACACCAGGTCCTGTTGCAGCCGGACGCCATATTTAAAGAAAAGATCTTCCAGTTCCAGCCCCCTGTCATAGGCTATAGTCTGCTGATTATCCCGCAGACTATCCATCTCCGCATACAACTCGTCGACAGCCCATATCAGCTGACCGCCATGCATCACATATTGGTCCAGGGACAGCTTCTCCCTGTCCGTAAACTTCTTCGTGGGCTTTACAACGATCAGGGCGTCAAATTGCTGGGGGATCACAGGAACGCTGTCCAGCCGGACGATGCCAAATCTGTAGTTGGACCGCAATCCCTGTATAAGGTTATATACGCTAAAATCCAGCGGCTCACCGTTGCCCACGACATAGCCGACGGCCGGCACCTGCTTACGGGTGATCTTGTCGATGGCGCTGCCAAACTTGTATTCCAGCAGGGTTTCTGCATTTGTATACAACAGCTCTTCCGGCTGGCCTTCCTGACCTACCTGCACGCCTTGCAAAAGGTCTACGGGGAATATCTTATTCTTATAATGCACGATGGCGCCCGGTATGACGATGCGCTGACTCTGTTCTTCGCCTTTTTTGGATTGGGCCACCTGTGTCTTTGGTTGAATGCCGATGCGACGCAACGAATCCAGGATTGTCCCCTTCGTAGAATCATCCTGCCCGGCCAGGGGATCGACCATCTTCACCCGGACGCGGCCATCGGAATAATCATTGAATTCCTGCAGCAGCTCCTGCGCACTTTTTGAGAGTTTTTTGATCCCTGCCTTCAGGTCGCCCTGAAGAAAAAATTCTACTTCGATATTGTCGTCCAGACGGCTTAACAGCTCCCTGGTGGGTTTACTCAACGTATAACGTTTCTCCTGGGTAAGATCGAGACGGTAGTGAAGGTAGCCGGCCGCCAGATTGATGACGAGCAGGGCGATGACCAGCCCCAGCCAGCCCAACTTCCGGCCTGTCCCCGTTGCCCCCCCCTTCCTCCCCCGTCCCTGGATCTTCCGCGCCAGGTTCCTGCTGGTCAGTGACAACAATAAGACGATAATGCTAAAAAAATAAATGATATCCCGGCTATCCACCACACCGCGGCTGATGCTGCGGTAATGGAAGTCGATGCCGATCATTTCAATATAGTAATCCGCGCCGGCGGCAAATACAGGGAGGGCGCTGATGGCATTAAACCCGCTGTACAGGAGGAAGCAAGCAAAGGCGGCGGCGATAAAAGCCACCACTGCATTGCCGGTCCAGCTGCTGCAGAGGACGCCAATAGATGTAAAGACAGCGCAGAGGAACACCAGGCCGATGTAGCTGCCGATGGTGGCGCCCACATCGATACCGCCCTGACCCGACAACCGCTGGATCGTAAGAAAATACAGGAGAGTGGGTATAAGCGCGATGACCGCCACCAGCAGACTGGCCAGGTATTTTCCCAGCACTAACTGTGTTCTGCTGAGGGGAATGGTCTGCAGGATCTCAAAGGTCCCCATCCGGAATTCTTCGGATAAGCTCCGCATGGTGATGGCAGGGATAAGGAGCAGCAGGATCCAGGGAGCCAGTTCAAAGAATTTGTCCAGAGTGGCATAGCCATATGTCAGGACATCCGTGTCCGGAAAGACGAACAGCAGAAGACCATTTAACAACAAAAAAACGATGATGGCTATATAACCCGTTAGATTACTGAAGCTTTGACGAAGTTCTTTTTTAGCTACTGCCCACATGTGCGCGAAAATAAGCGATATAACGATGGGATGTATATCGCCAGTATCACCGTGACTTAAATTCACTTACACAATATATAATCTTAACCTTCGTTTATCACCAGCACCTTAATTTGACCAATTTTTACCCCTGACATTTATTGCACCCTTTTGAATCGTGGTTCATTGCCCGCTGTGTCCGGCTGTTGCCCCAAAGGAGCAGCTTATCACCTGGTAATGTCCCGAAAGGCAATGTCATATTATAAATGATCTAAATGTGGAAAAAATCTAAAATAACCTATGCAAAAAAACGCATCGAAATGAAAGTAATACTTATATTCGCATACTCAGATTGAACCAACCTCCTGTCGAAAAAATATTATGGTTAGGTAATTAAAAGAAATTTAACCGAAACCAACTGCATGAAAGATCCGCCCTGTAAGGCGGGTTTTTTACTTTATACCCATTTACAACCTCCCTTTTTATTCCCCAAAAACCAGCCGGACTTCCGTTGCAAACAACATATTATAAATAATCGCCACTATCGAATTATAATTATTTATATTTATTCAAACCCCCTTCATTTCTTACTCACAACCAGCTGGTTACCCCTTTTTAGCCCCAATCGCTCCTTTATACATATCCCATAAAGGACTATTCGCCCGTAGTCTTTCCACCCCCGCTTTTAGCTGTCCTATTGCGTAATCCACCTCATTTTCTGTGGTAAACCGGCCTACGCCAAATCGGAGGCTGCTGTGGGCCAGGTCGTCATCCAGTCCCAGGGCTTTTAGCACATAGCTGGGTTCCAGCGAGGCGGAAGTGCACGCTGATCCGGAGGAAAGAGCGATGTCTTTATTGATCATCGTTATAAGCCCTTCCGACTGCACACCCCGGAATGAAAGGTTTGTCGTCCCCGGCAGCCGGTGGGTCCTGCTTCCGTTGATATATACTTGTTCCAGCTGTAGCAGCCCCCCTTCCAGTCTATCCCGTAGACCCGATATCCGTTGGGTTTCTGTCTCCATTTCCGTCCGGCAGATCTCGCAGGCCTTGCCAAAACCGGCAATGGCCGGCACATTCAGCGTCCCGCTGCGCATCCCCCGCTCATGACCACCTCCGTCCATTTGTGCTGTCAGCCGTACTCGGGGGTCCCGTCTTCTCACATACAAAGCTCCTACTCCCTTGGGGCCATATAATTTATGAGCGCTCATCGCCAGCAGGTCGATGCCGGGGTCATTTACATTCACCGGTACTTTTCCCACTGCCTGGGCTGCATCGGCAAAAAATAGCACCCCGTGCTTACGGGCTATGCGACTGATCTCCCGGACAGGCTGTATCACGCCTATTTCATTGTTGGCGTACATCACACAGATCAGTACCGTCCCGGGCCGTATCGCAGCCTCCAACCCGGCCAGGTCGATGATCCCTTCTCTATCCACCGGCAGATAAGTCACCTCACCCCCCAATTTCTCTATATGATGACAAGTGTCTAGCACCGCCTTATGTTCCGTAGCCACCGTAATGATGTGATTACCCTTGCCGCTGTACATTTCGTACACGCCTTTAATAGCCAGGTTGTCCGCCTCGGTGGCGCCGGAGGTAAAGACGATCTCTTTGGTTTCCGCCCCTATCAGTCTGGCCACCTGTTCACGCGCCTGCTCCACGGCCTCTTCACCCTCCCACCCAAAAGCATGGGTCCGGCTGGAAGCATTGCCAAATTTTTCCGTGAAATAGGGAAGCATGGCTTCCACCACCCGCGGATCGCAGGGAGTAGTAGCGTTGTTGTCGAGATAGATCGGTAGTTTGAGCATGGCTTCTCCTCCAGTGTAAGTAAAAGACAAAGTTACCGATTAGTGCGGCCCGAACATCAGCATGGCAAATACCAGGCAGATCACTCCATTAATGATCAGCGGCCCTGTAAATGAATGCTCCCCCATTAAACGCCCAATAAGACTGAAAAGAAATCCTGCCCCTGCAATAAAGGGCACTACCACTAATAACATGCCGCCAAGACCCGGCACGCAGGGGCCGCCAGGATCCATATGCCCAAGGATCATGATGGCAATAGTTAGCAGAACATAAAAGGAAAGGGTGATGATGGTATATTTCCTGGCAGGGGTCATTTGTCAGACAATATAAGAATAAGACACTTACTTTTGAAAAAACTTCCCCATGAAGAAAGTCGAGCACATCGGCATCGCCGTCCGGGACCTTACCGTCGCCATCCCCCTGTTCGAGCAGTTGCTCGATACACATTGCTATAAGACGGAAGACGTGGACAGCGAAAAAGTTACCACCGCATTTTTCCAAAAAGGAGAGACAAAGATCGAGCTGCTGCAAGGTCAAAACTCCGACAGCGTCATCACACGCTTCATCGAAAAAAAAGGGGAAGGGATGCATCACATTGCCTTTGAGGTAGCCGATATCCATGCCGAGATGAAAAGACTGGCAGCCGCCGGGTTTACCTTGCTAAACGACCAGCCAAAGCCCGGGGCGGACAACAAGCTGATCTGTTTCCTTCATCCCAAAGACACACATTCCGTGCTGATCGAATTGTGTATGGAAAGGCGCTAGACGCCTTCCGGATAAGTCTTTCCCACCCGGAACCTTTTCCAGATCTTTTGTACCAGACCCGGACGATGCACTTTTGTATGCCCATCCGGCAGGACAGGCATCGAAAACCTCGGCTGAACGGTGAAGGCCGGACGCACCGCCGGAGTCCCCGCCTCCCATCGCGCCACCAGGTCTTTTACTTCAGGCGCAGCATGGTCCAGCCATGCACGGGCATTCATATCATAGCGATTTTTCTGATCGAGGTCGGCGCCCCGTAACAGGATCTTTTCAAGCACCCTGAGCGACAAAGCACGATCATCTTCCACCTCTTCTTTTCGTAAAAGAAAAGCTTGTATGGCCCAATACACGACATTGGAACCATCCGCATCCGTCACATTGACGTCCGCATCATAATCCAGGAAAAGGTCCATCGCATGAATATACTTTTGCTGTTGTACGGCGATATGCAGACAATTGTAACCTTTACTACAGCAAATGTTTGGATTGGCTCCTTCCTCCAGCAGATAACGCAGCAAAGACAACCGCTCCTGCTCAGAGGGGAATCCGCTGGAGAGCAACGCTTCCATCAGCACAGGCATCCAGAAGCCGTCGCTCAGACAGGCATTGACATCGAGATTGTTTTCTTCGACGAGGTATTGCACCTGGTCGGTGGCGCCCCGGGCGATAGCCAGGGAAAGCGCGTTCCACACTGCGGTGGGGATGAGGGGTGGCATGGCAATCATACCCATAAGATACAAAAATCCTATCGTATCACAAAAGACGTCGAGTGCGACTCCGCCGACTGGATATCCGTAGCCCGTACAAAATAAGCGCCGGCTGCCAGTCTTTGTTGAAAGTCCACCCTGGCGGCAGCCACATTGCTATATCGGCTGCGCAGCACCAGCCTGCCATCCGCAGCCAAGATATCCACTTGCCATCCCTGCCGGCCTAAAAAAGGAAAGATCACATTGATATGGTCGCTGGGAGGGTTGGGATAGATCGAAAAACCACCCGGCGTCCCACCCGCACCCAGATAGATAATACGCAAAGGTGAATAAGCGACCGTTCCCAGGGCATCCACAACCTTGATCCTGAAATAAAGCCTGTCCTTGTCGGCAGGAGTGACGGTATATATATAAGAATAGGCCGCGCTGCCGCTGTTACGGCTTGCGGGTTGCATATTGATGTCCAAAAAATCGCTGCCGTTGCCGCCGCTGACCTGTACCACATAGTGACGCCCCCCCTGTTCGTTGCCGCTGATCCAGTTCAGGGCCACCGTCCCATCAGACTGGCGGGTAGCCGTGAACGTTAAAATGTCGGCCGCCAGCGGTCCAGTATAACAATAATAATAGGTCATCGAGATCTTATTGGTGATGGAATAAGATGGCGTCACATTCACCACCGCATTGATCGTATAACCCGGCGTATTGGAATAAGTAATAGCCATATTCCCCGTGCCGATGAAGCCATTCAACATACCGTTGTCTGTAGCAAGGGAGTCCGTCATCATCTTGAAATTGTTATAGACCTGTGTAGCGGGATATGAATAGGTTTGACCCGCGTGGATCAGAGGTACCGCCGGCAGATTTTTTACAAAATCTTTGGTGGAAATATCATTGCCGTCCGCATCCGTGAGGTTGTTGCCGTTCACCTGCAGGACATCCTCCCCTGTTACACCCGGCCGCACGTTGGTCAGGTCGGTCCCGCCCGGGTTGGTGAGTTCGAAGGAGGCCGTCAGCGAAACCACAGACTTTAATACAGCCGACACCAGTGTGTACCCGGAAGGCGGTGCATATTGCGGCCATGTCACCGAATAAGTAGCATTACCCGTGCCCGCAAAAGTAGTGTTATAGCCAGTGGATTGAATAGTGCCCGTGCATGATTGCGCGACGGACGATAGGGGAGTGAATAGTGCCCCCGCCTGTGACAATAGGAAGCCTGTCACCAGGGATAATTGGATTTTACGCGTTCTCATAGGAACAAATTGTGTTAATAGGGATACTGCGGTATTAATAACTACAAAAGGTTGGTATTTATTTTACCCCGTAAGTATGTTTACGCAGATTTAACACGTAATTAATCTCTACACCGTTAGAAAAAATCCGATAAGAAATTACAGGACAATGTAGTTAGAAGGCTACGGCGTTTATGGCTACTCACTGCCGGCCCTAAAAGACGCCACTTGTACTCCTTGCCCGAGAAGGTCTGTGGCCCGTATGAAATAAATCCCCGGGGACAGATGTTGCCGGAAGTTTATAAAAAAGCTGTTGGTATGAAAGAATTCGGCTCTCTGTACAAGTCTTCCGTCAACTGTCAGTATATCTACGCGCCAGTCACCCGGCCGGCTGGGGTCACCCGGAAGTGTCAGGTTTATATGACCTACGGCCGGATTGGGATAGAGCATCAGTTTCCCCAGACCGTCCCGGCCCATGGTTACTTCCTTTATGGGAGAATAAGAGATACCTCCCGGTGCAATGATCCGCAGCCGGTAATACCATTTGCCCGCACCCGCACCCCCACCTCCACTGGCCGGGCGACCCGGGTGATCGATATACATATAGCCCGTGGCCTTTTCATCGGGGGACCGGGTACCCAGGGTGATAAAATCACTGCCATTCTCACTCCGTTGGATCTCGTACAGTCTGTCCTTTTCTTCTCCCTCGACACTCCAATCCAACCGCACCGAAGCAGGGTCTTGTAACACAGCCGTAAAGGCGGTAAGACTATTATTGAGGATCACGCCCGCATTACAATAAGTATAGGTGAGGGAAAATCGGGTGACTTCGGATGCGGTTGCGCGATAGCTATAGCTTGCGTTATTGGTGGTATGAATATTCGTATACGTGACAGGGGCATAGGTAAAATTCACCCGGCCGACGCCGAGGAAAGGCGCCGTATTTGCGGAAAAGCTGTCGGTATTGTTGTAATTGCTCAGGAAAGGGAAAGGAGGTACGGCCACCTGGTCGCCCGGGTTTAACGCATAGACCCCAATCTTCTGTTCCGTGATATTGTCATAGGCGGCCGGCATGGACGTGCTTGTTATCTGGTCTTCACGCCCGACCCAGATCGTATAGGAGCCGGCCATCACATCTACATTTTTGAGAGAAAAGCCATAGGCGACATTGACGAGCGCATTGATCTTCACGGACACCAGCAACCCGGAGTCCGGGTTCCATTTTGGGAAACTGAGCTTGTAAGTGCCATATCCCGGACCGGTAAGTACCGTGTCATAGGTGCGGGCAGAGAGGTTATTTGCAACACATTGAGCCAGAGCAGCCCCATGCAGGGCGAGCCCTGCACACAGGACAAGCCAGCTCTTGGCAAACCACAGGCCGGCCGGCCTGAGGCCCATCATAAGCGGTTTCGTAAGGAAAGGACGGTTCATGGTCATGGAGATATTGGATCATCTTTATTAACTCCTTTGGCAGCCGTTTATTTTACAGAAATCATAAATTACGCTATCAAAAAATCCATTCTGATGCGACTATTCGCTATCTTAACCCCTTTGCTGCTGCTGTCCCATTCACCCCACCCGCAAAACCTACACATGACCTATTCTATTCATCCCGATAAACCAACTTCTTGTAAAGATGATTTTCCCGATAGGCTTTCATCTTTCTTCGAGCAGGTGGGCGGCTACGGGGAAAAGGCCGAGGTGGTCCAGGTCGGCCTGATATTACGCATCGATCTGTCTGTATTCCAGGACGTGGGATATGATCCCGAAGATCAAAAAGAAGTGGATAGCCACTGGCATAGCCTGGATACATTCACATCGATGGTGGACACGTTTATCGTCAGAGTAAAACGCAATCCCTTCTGTTATAAAAAAGTAAAGTACAATCCCCATCTGGATAAGATTGCCGATGAAATGTCCAGGGATGCTCAGACTGCCGATACGGCTAAGCTCTGGCGCCGGCTGGAGCAATTGCAAAAGGACCCCCTCTACGGCTATCCTGCAGACCATGGGTACCTTAGAGAAGGCTGGCTGCTGAAAGACCTGCAGGTATTGAAAGGAGCCCTTGGGTGCTATAAGAAACAGGGAGTGACAAAGGTCCGTCTGGAATATATGTAACAAAAAAGCCCCCCGCCTGTCAGCGAGGGGCCGGGAATACTGAAATATAATAGCTTACTGTCTCGATATCACTATCTTGCTCACCTGCTTAGCTCCATCTGCCGTGACCACCTGCACAAGGTAATTGCCGGGCGCATAACTGCTTACAGGGAAAGACTGGATCGTTCCACCCGCGCCTTGTACACGCTTTTCCGCCAACAGCTGACCACTCTGTCCAAAGAGCCGGATGCTCACCAGACCTGCTTCTCCCACCGGCAGAGATACATTTACATAGTCCTTGGCCGGGTTGGGGAAAATGGTAACGCTTGCCAGCGGGGTCGTACGGATGACCTTGATGGGGGACAGAGTGGGCCGTCCGTCCACATCATATCCATGTACCCGGTATTGAAGAGTGCCGCCGCCAGGATTAGCATCCGTAAAGGAATAGTTCACCGGAAGTGCTGAATAGCCTCTGGCAGCCACCTTACCAATGACATCCCATTTGGCGCCTCCATTGGAGCTGCGCTCGACGTCGAAATGATCCGAGTTCTGTTCGAACTGCGTCGTCCAGGTAAGATTTACCGCGCCATTATTTACGACTGCATCAAAATCCGTCAGGACAATGGGCAGGGTACCGGTGGCGGTCAGCGTGGCAGGCCCGGCTACAGTACCATTACCATATGCCGCAGGGCTAAAGCTGACAGCCGTAGTATCGCTAAAGCCGTCGGGTGAATTACCAAATTTTTTAAAATACATGGAGGTAGTGCCAGAAGTAAAAGAGGTCAGCACGCCGTCATGCCTCCCCGAAGAGCTTGCATTTACAAAGGCGAGATTGTCATGAAGATTCAGGGAATTGGTCGGGTTGGACCCATCATTGGGCAGAATGATATTATAGGAATCATTCCATTGCAGACCGGTGGACAGCTGCAATTGAAGTACTGCTGCATTGGAGCCGTCGCTGCCGATGACCAAGGTGCTGCCGCCCGAGAGAACTACATGGGTATTTAATTTGACAGTCACACCGGAATTGATGACGATCCGGCAATTAATACAATTGGAAGGCGGCTCACCGTTGGGGTCCCAGGGATTTACCCCGGAAGGAGTGTGCCAGAAGCCGGAACGTACTGCAGTATATGTACCGCCAGTCTGAGCTTGAGCAGCTCCATGAATGAGAAGAAGAGTAGCCAACAGGGTTGCTAAAGGGTAAAGCTTGTTCATGTTCGCAAAAATTAAATAATTGAATGTGGTTTGTGGTAAACCATAGACAACTGGATTCCAGAGTAAGCTTTCGCAGAATGGATTGGACTACTGAAGTATGAGATTCCTATCCCGGGGTTACCAGGTAAAGGTTGGAGAAACACTAAAATGAAGGAATATTGGGTACTTACTGCATTACATCAGGAAGATGTGAATTTCCGAGGATTTAGGTAAAGACTGCCCTTCGGGCGATGAGCCTTTTGCTCATCCTGCATCGTAAAAGTAGAAAGAAAACTACGATCTTGCAAGCTTTCAGGAAAAATAATTGTTATTGACTGGCTAAAACTCCGTCCCGGCAGTCCTCATTCTTCCCCCGTGTCCCGGCTTAAACCCAGCTTATCCAGGGCTAATTGAGCTGCTATCTGACTGGCGTCCTTTTTATTATATGCTTTACCCTGGGCGATAAGTTCTCCGTCCACTACGGCCCCCACGGTGAAGAGCCTCCGCCCGCCTTCCAGCCGTTCGTCCAAAGTTTCGAACTCCAGCACCTTTCCGTTCTTATTGGCCCACCCGTAGAGTTTATTCTTATGGTTGATCTCCAGGTTTTCCAGATCGTCCAGGAACAAGTAGGGTTGGATGATCCTTTCCATCACCCACTGACGCGTCTTGTCAAAACCTTTGTCCAGGTAGATGGCGCCAACGATGGCTTCCAGGGTATTGCCGAAGATCTGGCTCATCTTCAGACTGCTGTCGAACTTATTGAAGTTGCTGATCTTTTTTAGTCCCATCTTAATGGCGATGTCATTCAGCTGGTTGCGATTGACCATCTTGCTGCGCATCTCCGTGAGGAACCCTTCTTCTTTGTAGGGATATTTTTTAAAAAGGAAGTCGGCGATAATGGCGCTGAGAATGGCATCCCCAAGGTACTCCAGTCTCTCGTTATTCTCATCCGCACCGTCCTTTACGCTCCTGTGGGTAAGAGCTGTCCTGTATAACACCGCTTTACCAGGGGTGAACCCCAGCACATTACGAAGCTGTTTTTTAAACGAAATGTCCGCGGCATCGCCCTTTATGATACGTTCGAGGATTCCCACATTAACAAGCTACAATTTTTTTTGATCCGATAAAAATATGTCCGGAAAATGGGTCTTCTAAAAAATATAACCCATTTTCCGGAAAGATCTGATGATTGTCCTTCGGACAACGAACCTTTGGTTCGTTCTGTAGTTCCACACTGCTTCAGTTCCACACTACTTCCACCGGCAGGCTGCCAGGCAATAGGCGGACATTCTTCCATCCTAACTAAAAACGATCCCTGACGGATTTTAGTCCGTCCTCATTGGATCTTTTTAGCCGGGATCATCTGTCCCCTCGCTGCGCACACCCTTCGCTACCGCTCTCGGTTAGCTCTGGTATTTTTTTACAATAACACAGGCATTATGCCCACCGAAGCCAAAGGTATTGCTCAGGGCGGTCCGGACTGTTCGTTGTTGTGGTTTCCAGAAAGTGAAGTTAAGCCGTGGGTCCAGTTCAGGGTCGTCGGTGAAATGATTGATAGTGGGCGGGATCTCGTCGTGTATCACGCTCATTATACAGGCGATAGCCTCGATCACACCGGCAGCGCCCAGGCAATGCCCCGTCATAGACTTGGTAGAGCTGATATTGACAGAATAAGCCCGCTCTCCAAAAACATCCATGATGGCTTTTACCTCGGCAACATCACCCAGAGGCGTGGAAGTACCATGCGTGTTGATATAGTCGATATCCGCCGGCTTTAATCCGGCGTCATTCAATGCTGCCAGCATAACATTCTTGGCGCCCAATCCTTCCGGATGAGGTGCTGTCATGTGATAGGCGTCTGCCGTAGCGCCGCACCCGGCGATCTCGCAGTATATTTTGGCGCCCCTTGCTTTGGCATGTTCCAGTTCTTCAAGTATCAGGACCCCTGCCGCCTCTCCCATCACAAATCCATCCCTGTCCTTATCATAAGGCCGGCTGGCAGTCCCCGGATCGTCGTTACGCTCGCTCAACGCTTTCATGGCATTAAAGCCACCCACACCAGCTTCGCTTACAACGGCTTCCGACCCGCCGCTGACAATGATGTCGGCCATACCCAGACGAATGAGGTTGAAGGCTTCCATAATGGCGTTGGTAGAAGATGCGCAAGCGCTGGTCACGGCGAAGTTAGGTCCGCGAAAACCATGCCGCATCGAGATATGACCTGCGGCGATATCCAGGATCATCTTGGGAATAAAGAAAGGGTTAAAGCGGGGGGTGCCGTCCCCTTTGGCAAAGTTGACGACTTCTTCCTGGAAGGTGATCAGACCGCCAATGCCACTGGCGAAGACGACCCCGATACGGTCGGCATTCATTGTTTCCTTGTCGATGGCGGCATCCTTCACCGCCTCATCGCTGGCCACCATCGCAATCTGGGTGTAGCGATCCAGCTTGCGTGCCTCTTTTTTATCAAGATGTTGCAGGGGATCAAAACCCTTCAATTCGCAGGCAAATTTTGTTTTAAACTTGGAGGCGTCAAATAAGGTGATCAGGTTGGCGCCGGAAACACCGCCCAGGAGGCCCTTCCAGTAATCGTTTAAATTATTGCCTATCGGCGTCAGAGCACCAATACCCGTAACAACAACTCTTTTCAAATGCATATGTGGCTTTTCCCGGAATTATGCCGGAATTGTGCTTTAAGAAAAATTAGCCCAATTCCAGCAAGTGGTTAATATCTGTCCTTCGTCCTAAGAACTTCGTCAGAGCTCCACGTATTCGCTCTTCCTCGTTCGTACCCTTCGTTCCTCGGGTACTTCCAGCAGCTCCTGGTTTAAGGATAAATCCGCCTTCTAAGCCACTTGATTGCTCGAAAAGGCGGATCAAAAGAATTTATTGCAAACCTAAGGTTATGCTATTTAGCGTGTTCTTCCAGGTAGGAGATAGCCTGTCCAACAGTAGTGATGGTTTCGGCTTGTTCGTCCGGAATGGAAATGTTGAATTCCTTTTCGAATTCCATGATGAGTTCAACGGTGTCCAGAGAGTCTGCACCGAGATCATTAGTAAAAGAAGCTTCATTTGTAACCTCTGCTTCTTCAACGCCTAATTTATCAACGATGATCTTTTTTACCCTTGTAGCGATGTCTGACATTTTTGTAAATTTTAGTTATACGGCTGCAAATGTAAAAAAATTGAACTAAACACAACAAAACCGGCATTTTTTCTTTTTGTAGCAGGGTGCTGTGAGGAGCATTTTCCCCAAACCTTAGCCTGGCTATACGTTTTAGCAAATTTTTATTAATATGACCGGGATACGGGTCTACCGAAAAATATAAGCCGCCTTACGTACAATTTTTCGAAGTTTTACACTTATTAGAAGCCCGGAATTAGTAAATTTAAATAACTTCGGCCTCCCTCTAACTTAACATTTAATCAAACAGCATGGCGCTTAGGATCATCGATCACGGAACGAAGGAGTACCAGCAGATGGTAAATTTACGCCTGGAGATATTGCGTAAACCACTCGGCCTGTCATTTGACCCTAAGGAACTTGAAAAAGAGAAGGAAGACGTGCTGATGGGCGCTTTTGAAGACGACAGGATCCTTGGCTGCTGTCTGCTGACAAGAATGGACCAGAACACCATGCGCCTCCGCCAAATGGCCGTCCCAGGCAGCATGCAGGGCAAAGGCATCGGCCGCGCCCTGATGATCTTCGCAGAGAATATTGCCCGTGACCTCGGCTATAAAAAACTATGTATGCACGCCCGTAAGACAGCCCTGGGATTCTATGAAAAACTGGGCTATACCACCAATGGCGAAGAATTCGTCGAGGTGACCATTCCACATTATATTATGGAGAAAGCGCTGTAGCCATCCAGCCGCCCGACTGCCGGACCCGAACCACCAGCCAGGCAGGCCCAGCCTTATTTTATCAGCCTGAAACTCAGCGGATACCGGTAGACCTGGTTCTCGGAAGCCCTGATAGCAGCCACGATCACCAGGATGGTATTGAGGATGGCCACTACCCACCAGAGAAATATCCCTATCACCGTGATGAACAGGATGATGTATAACAAGATGATTGTCAATTGGAAATTCAGGGACTCCCGGGCATTGTCCTTGACAAAACCGGGTTCGTTCTTTACCAGGTAGATCACCAGCGGCCCCAGGATACCGATGCCGGGGACAAGGGCCAGTACATGCGAAAGAATAGCCATCAGACGGTCGTCGCTGTTCATGGGATTATGTTTTATGTCCGGAAAATTGGTTTTCGAAAATATAACCCATTTTCCGGAAAAAGTTAATATCTGTCCTTCGGACAACGAACCCTTCGGTTCGTTAGGTGAATATAAAGAAAATCTTCTAAGTGGCAGCCAATTTGCCCTTGGTCGCATCCTCATGCACAAAATCATACATGCGCTGGAGGAACCGCAGCAACTCAGCCATGGAGTTCATATCGTCCACCACCAACAGGAAGTGTTTGCCGGCCTGCTTGAGCTTGGCCTTATTGGTATTTTTCTGGATATATTCCAATATCCGGCGGAAGATGTCCGATTCAAAATAAGGGGAGTCAGGCCGGTTGATAAAATAACAGCGTAGATCGGTGTCCTTCAGGATCAGCTTCTCAAAACCCAGACCCACGGCCAGCTTGCGAATGCGTACTGTGTCGAAAAGGTCTTCCACCTGCGGCGGTATGGGGCCAAATCTGTCGATGAGCTCCCCATGGAAAGCCTTCAGTTCCTCCTCACTGTCACAGTTATCCAGACGGGTATAAAGCGTCAGCCTCTCCGTGATACTTTCCACATAGCTGTCAGGTATCAGTATCTCCAGATCCGTGTCTATCGTACAATCCTGTACGTAATCATCCGCTTTGGATATCTCTTCCTTGAAAAGCTCTTTGAACTCCGTTCGTTTAAGCTCCTTGATGGCTTCTTCCAGGATCTTCTGGTACATCTCAAAACCTATCTCAGCCATAAACCCGCTTTGTTCTCCGCCCAGCATGTTGCCCGCCCCACGGATATCGAGATCACGCATGGCGATCTGAAAGCCGCTGCCCAGGTCGCTATGCTGCTCCAGTGTCTGCAGCCGCTTGCGGCTGTCATCCGGCAAGGTAGCCAGCGAAGGGGCGATGAGGTAACAGAACGCCTTTCTATTACTCCGTCCTACACGTCCCCGCAGCTGATGCAGGTCGCTCAATCCGAAGTGATGGGCATTATTGACGATGATCGTATTGACATTGGGAATATCCACGCCGCTCTCCACGATATTCGTACATACGAGGACGTCATATTTCTTGTCGATAAAATCCATGATCCTTTCTTCCAGTTCATGACCTTCCATCTGTCCATGGGCGTACCCGATGCTCAGGTCGGGACAAAGCCCCTGGATAAGGGCGGACATTTCGGCCAGCCCCTGCACCCTGTTGTATATAAAGAACACCTGGCCTCCCCTTTCCGTCTCGTAGTAGATAGCATCCCTGATAAAATCTTCATTGTAGCCGTGCAGCTCCGTCTGAATAGGCTGCCGGTTGGGCGGCGGCGTGTTGATGATACTCAGGTCCCGGGCCCCCATGAGGCTGAACTGCAGCGTACGGGGGATGGGTGTCGCCGTTAGTGTAAGACAGTCCACATGCGTCCGCAGGGTCTTGATCTTTTCCTTATGCGCTACGCCAAATTTCTGTTCTTCATCGATGACCAGCAGTCCCAGGTCCTTGAACTTTACTTCCTTGCCCAGCAAGGCATGGGTGCCGATGATGATGTCGATCTTCCCTTCTTCCAGCTTTTTTAACGTCTCTTTCTTTTCCTTAGCCGACTTGAACCGGTTCACATAATCCACCTTCACGGGGAAATCCTTCAGCCTTTCGCTAAAGGTTTTATAGTGTTGGAAAGCGAGGATGGTCGTGGGTACCAACACGGCGGCCTGCTTATTATCGCAGCACGTCTTAAAGGCGGACCGTACGGCCACTTCCGTCTTGCCGAATCCCACATCCCCGCAAACGAGCCTGTCCATGGGAGAAGAGGATTCCATATCCTTCTTCACATCCGCCGTAGCCTTACTCTGGTCCGGGGTATCCTCATAGATAAAGGAGGCTTCCAGCTCCGTCTGCAAATAATTGTCGGGTGAGTGCGCAAAACCTTGCTGGGCCTTGCGTTGAGCATAGAGTTTGATCAGATCGAATGCGATCTCCTTTACCTTTGTCTTCGTCTTTTCCTTCAGCTTCTGCCAGACATCGCTGCCCAGCTTGTTCACCCTGGGGACGGTGCCGTCCTTGCCCGTATACTTGGATATCTTGTGTAAGGAGTTGATATTGACATACAGGATATCGCTGTCCTTGTAGATGATACGGACGGCTTCCTGCAGCCGGCCGTTGGCTTCTATTTTCTGCAGACCGCTGTACACCCCAACGCCATGATCGATGTGGGTGACATAATCTCCCGGCTGCAGTTCCCGCAACGTACGGAGGGTGATGGCCTTGTTCTTATTATAAGCCTGTTTTACTTTGTATTTGTGGTATCGCTGAAAGAGCTGATGGTCCGTATAACAGACGATCTTCAGGTCCTCGTCGATAAATCCCTCATGGATGGACAGAGGGACGGGCGTAAAAAGGATCTCGGCGCGCAGGTCTTCGAAGATAGTATGCAGCCGTTCCAATTGCCGGGGGTTCTCGGCAAAGAGGTATAACGTATATTTTTTTGTCTCCCAGGATTTCAGATCCTTGATCAGGAGGTCGAACTGTCTGTTAAAAGCCGGTTGGGGGCGGGTATGGAATTCGATGACAAAGGGGGACTTCGCTAGCTCGGTTCCTCCATCTACATCACCACTGGCCGAAGGGCCGAACTCCACTACATGAAATCTCTTTATTTGCCGGGCCACTTCATCCGCTGTCACAAACTCGTCCGGGCTGATATCTTTTTTCTCCAGCCTGTCTTCCTCGTCGGAGAGCGTTTCCCGGAGAAGGGCCTTCCGGTTCCTGCCCGTTGCCGGTCCGGCTTCGGCCTGGGCCTGGGCTGCAGCCCGGCGCTCCCGCTCTTCAGACAGATGCTCCAGGAATAACGCCAGGTCTTCCTCCTGAATGGAGAGTCTTTCCCGGGTAAAAGCCCAGTCCTGCATCCAGATGACCGTATTTTCCGGCAGGAAGTCCAGGAGTGATATCTTCTCCCCGCGGCCAACCCGGGTGTCCACATTGGGGATGATGTTCACCTGCAACAGCTTGCGTTCGCTCAGTTGTGTTTCCGGGTCGAAGATGCGGATAGAGTCTACATCATTGCCAAAAAGCTCCACACGATAGGGCTTTTCATTCCCAAAGGAGTAGATGTCGAGGATACCGCCCCGCAAGGCGAACTGTCCAGGCTCGTATACAAAGTCCGTCCGCTCGAACCCTTTGTTCACGAACTGCTCCATCAATCCATTCAGGTCCAGGGTATCACCCGACTTGAGAGAAATGATATTCCCCGAAAGGGCGTCCGGCTGTACGACCTTTTCAAAAAGCGCTTCGGGATAAGTGACTATCAGCTTTTTATGACTGCCCGTGACAGCCGCCGGATTCCTCATGGCCGCGGAGAGACGGGTCAGCGCCTCCGTGCGCAGCATGACATGGCTGCTGTTCAGCAGACGGTAATTCTTCTTATTCTTAAAAGACGTGGGGAAATAAAAGAGATCAAGGGCTTCCGTAAGGTTTTCAAGGGTATTATGCAGATAAGCGGCGGATTCGGCATCCTCACAGACCACCAGGTGGTTGAGCTGGCTGGTTATTTCGTGGCGGAAGATCGCGTTCAGAAGAAAGGCCGGACTGCTACCCTGCAGGTTCCTGCAATGGATCCGTTGGGGCTGGGACAATACGAGCCTGTCCGCCAGTTGAAAAAGGCGGGGAGAATGCAAAAAAAGCCCTGATAAATCCTCACTTTTCATTCCGGGCACAAAGATACAACAATCAGCATTCTTCGGCGGACCGGAAGGCAACCGAACCGGAGAAATTACCGTAAATCCTAATGGAACCTAATAAACAGGCTTGATATCCGTCTCTACTCTACAGTCAATTTTTGTCATTTTTCCAGGTAATACCTCCACCGGGGACAGGTTGTTCTTTTCATCCCTCCGGCTGGCGTAGAAGAGATCATTTTTCTTCGTGAAAATGGAATAGTGTCCTGCAGGTAACAGGACCCTGAAGTGACCTTTGGGGTCCGTATCAGCCTGTTTGATCAGCCGGGTATGTACGGCCGGGTAATAAGGCGACTGGCCCGCTCTGTCCACCTGGCTGATGTTGGTTAGTTCATAGATATATAGGGTTGAGGGGATCCCATCCCTGGGTACGGATGGTTTCCTGTCGGGGGCGGGCATAAGATTACCTCCGACGCCAAAAACAGTGCCCTCGATGCCCTGATCCTGTCCGGAGGCCGCGTGACGTGTAACGATGCAGCCAGTTAAGAGACTAATAAACAATAGTTTCAATATACAATGACGATCCATGGGACGTTAGATGGCCGGAAAGGGGTAAGTTAGTTAATAAAGCCCAAAACCAGCTAAAAAACACTATTTTTAAGACCGATTTAAACAATCCTTATGACTAATTGCAGGATCCGCCCATCCTTAGTCCTCCTAACCGCCACCCTTCTCCTATCCGCCCTCATTTCCCGGGCGCAAATCACCACCAATAGGACCGTCCTGCAACAAGCCCGGCAGATGAAGATCACCCAGGAGCAGGACATCCACAAGATGGTGTTATCCCTGGCCGCCCGATACAACTGGCCCCTGACGATGCGAAACAAACAGGGTCGAAAGGCCTATCTGGTGGGCGTCAGCCGGACAGGACATCCTATATATATCACTACCAACGACAATATTATTTCGGCCGCGACCATCAGGACTACCGCCCTATGGCCCGGCGGCAGCACGGGGCTCGGACTCAGCGGCAGCGCCAGCTATATGTCGGGGCTCATCGGTGTCTGGGATGAGGGGAAGGTACGACCGACCCATGTGGAGCTCAATAACAGGGTCACCCAGGTGGACGGGGCCAGCACGCTCATCGACCACTCCACCCATGTCGCCGGCACCCTGATCGCCGCGGGCGTAAACCCCATGGCCAAAGGCATGTCCTTTGGCGCGTTGAACTTAAAGGCATATGATTTCTTTAGTGATCAGTCCGAGATGATGGATGCGGCCGGCAATCATGACATGCTGGTTTCCAACCACTCTTATTCTATCACCGCCGGCTGGTATTTCAACGGCGACCAGAACAGATGGCAATGGTATGGCAACAACGGGGATTCCATCGATGTAAACTTTGGTCTGTATGACAACGACACCAGGGTCTGGGACTCGATTGCCTATTATGCCCCTTTCTATCTCATGGCCAAGGCGGCAGGCAATAACCGCACAGTCAATGGCCCCCAGCCCACCGATGCAAGCCAGACCTATTACTATTTTAACAACGGTAACTGGGTTTCAGCGACTCGCCAGGCCGGTAAGATCAGCAATAATGACGGCTATATGATCATTCCCACCTACGGTAATGCCAAAAATATTCTTACGGTAGGGGCTGTCAACCCCATTCCCAGCGGCTACAACCAGCCTTCCGATGTGCTGATCACGGACTTCAGCAGCTGGGGTCCTACGGGGGACGGCCGGATCAAGCCCGATGTGGTGGCCGACGGAGCCAATGTCCTTTCCTCCATCAGCACCGCCGATAATGCCTATGATGTTTACAGCGGCACTTCCATGGCTTCACCGGCAGCGGCGGGCTCTGCTTTTCTTTTGCAGGAATATTGGTCCAAGCTGCATGGAGGCGCAGGCCATTTTATGCGCAGCGCTACCCTGAAAGGTCTTCTTATACACACCGCTGACGAAGCCGGCCCTAATCCCGGCCCGGATTACCAATACGGCTGGGGGCTTCTCAATATACAAAAGGCTGCCTCCGTCATCACTTCTGACACGTCCGCAAAAAGAGATCAAATGATCGAGGAGAAACAGCTGATCAATACCACGCATGATGCAGACAGCTTCACCGTGGTAGCTTCAGGAGCCGCGCCTCTTACCGCCACCATATCCTGGACAGACCCGCCGGGCGTCCCGGTGACCAATATCACCAGTAACTTTCATGATGTCGGTGTCAAGCTGATAAATGACCTGGACCTTCGGATCACCGATGTCACTTCCGGCACTGTCTATCAGCCCTGGGTACTCGCCCCAACCAACCCTACGGCAGCCGCCACCAGGGGAGATAACTTCCGGGATAATGTCGAAAAGGTCCAGGTGGACAACCCGATAGCCGGCAGGACCTATAAAATAAAAATAACCCATAAAGGTGTTTTAAAACAAGGTACCCCCACAGGCAGCCAGGCCTATTCCCTGCTGGTCAGCGGGGCGGGAGGGACAACCTACTGCACGTCGAATGGCTCCGCCACGGGAACTTCCATCACAAACGTCAGTCTCAGCGGTCAGAACTTTGCCACTCCCGGGTGCAAGACCTACACCGATAATACCACCGCAGCCACATCTCAGCTGGCCATCGGACAAACCGTACCCATTAACATCAGCTACCAAACATGCAGCGGCGCCACTACCACCAACATAGCCGTCTATATCGACTATAACAACGACGGTGATTTCAATGACGCGGGCGAGCTGGTCGCGCAAACCACTACAGCCCAGACCAGTACCACTACGGCAGCCGTTTTCACGGGTTTTATCGCAGTACCCGTCACCGTAAAAGCAGGTACTTTCACCCGTATGCGGATCATCGCTCAGGATGGCGCCACCACCACCCCTACCCCCTGCGGGACCTACCCTGCAGGCGAAACACAGGATTACCTGGTGACATTCACCGCTCCCTCCACGGACGTAGGAGTAGTAGCCATGGAATACCCCACCACCGGCATCTGCGCCAGCGATTCCCAGATCGTCACCATCCGTATCCGCAACTTTGGTAGCGCCAGTCAATCCAATGTTCCGGTGACCACCGTCATTAACAACGGAGGCACCACGGTCGCAACCCTTACCGGCGTCTATAAGGACGCGATCCCCGGGCAAAGCTCCGTGACCTTTACCTATAACACCACCTTCAAATCCACAGCGAGTGCCAGCTATACATTCACCAGTACGACAAGCCTCAGCGGAGACGTCAACACAGGCAATGATCAGAATGTCGCCGGCCTGAGCACCAGCGCCGCCGCGACAGCAGCCAGCGCAACAGCCACCATTTGTGGCGACAATGCTACCACGGCCTCGTTAAAAACAAATGCTTCCGACAACGATATAGCCGTGTGGTATGACAGTCCCACGTCCACTACACCCATTGCCGCGGGGAATACCGCCACTGCTACGGTAATCCCTTCCAACAAAACATATTATCTGGGTCTTAACGAGCTGAATACAAAGCTTGGGCCGCCCAATAAGAATGCTGCCTTCACCGGCGGCGCAGGCTCCTATTTCCGGGTAAAAGGCACTTTTGTCAAGATTACCACGGGTGTACCGTTGACACTGGAAAGCGCCAGGATGTATTTCGCTCACAGCGGGACACTGACGATAACGCTCGCAAAGCTCCTCAGCGCCAGCGGTTCAAACTTCTCCTATTCGCCTCTCTCCACCAACGTAATCGATGTGTATGCCACCAGGTCTACACCCACCACAGCACAGCAGACAGGAGTGGCGGCCGGGGACAACACCGATGCGGGCGGCATCTTTAACCTGAATATCCCTATCCCCGTGCCGGGAGACTATATCCTGATACTGGATTGCTCCGATAGCACCAGCACCTTTATAAATGCTTTCGGCAGCAGCACCTCGTCCAATATCCCGTATCCCGTATCCATACCCGGGGTGATCTCCATCACCGGCAATAATCAAAATAACACGAGCACCAACGACACGGCTTATAAAAAATTCTGGATCGGCTTTTACAACCTCGGCATCAGACTGGCAGGCTGCCCCAGCGGCAGCCGTATCCCGGTGGTGGCTGGCACCACCTCGGCCCCGGTGATCACGCAGAATGGTAATGTATTCACCAGCAGCTTTGACAATGGTAATCAATGGTACCGCAGCGGAACACTCCTGGCAGACTCTATCAATAAGACCTGTACGGCCATCTATTCAGGAACCTATCAGACCATCGTCACAGACAACGCCACCGGATGCCAACTGGCGTCCAACAGCATACCTTTTGTGTCCACCGGCACAACCAATGTCAGCGGCGCTTCCATCGGTCTGACGGTATCGCCCAACCCCAATGATGGCGCCTTCCTGCTGCAATTCTATATGGCTACACAGGATAATACCAGCATCATCCTGCTGAATACCCTGGGACAGAAAGTCTATGAGGAGGCTAATCCGAACTTCGTAGGCACCTATTCGAAGACCATCAATGCGGGCAACCTTGCTTCGGGTATGTATGTGCTGAAGATCATACACGGCAATAACACGTATATCCGAAAGATACTGGTGAAAAAATAAGGAGCAGTCGGGAAAAAATTATATATTACAGTATCGATTGCCTGCCACTGACTTTGAACAAAGGGCGGATCTCCGGATCCGTTCTTTGTTTTAAGGGGCTTCGCCCAACGTATCTGGCGGCCATCACGCTTAAATCTATCAGCATGCTGCAACCCTGGCAAACCGGTAAGGTCACCCGCATCGAGAATGAGACGGCGCAAACCAGGCGCTTTTGGATAGAGATCCCCGCTATGACCTCTTTTGACTTCAAACCAGGGCAGTTTGTCACCCTGGACCTTCCTATCCATGAGAAACTTAACAAGCGGATACGCAGTTACTCCATTGCTTCCTGGCCCGACGGCACCAATACCATCGAACTGGTGATCGTCCTGCTGGAAGGCGGCGCCGGTACCAATTATTTATTCAACGAAGTAAAGGTGGGGAGTGAGCTGATACTCCGGGGGCCGCAAGGCGTATTCACCTTGCCGGAACCCATCGAGAAAGACCTGTTCTTTATCTGTACGGGTACAGGGATCGCTCCTTTCCGCAGCATGACCCATCATATCCTCAATCACAATATTTCTTATAGGGATATTTACCTGATCTTCGGATGCCGTCATTTCAGCGATGCACTATATGGTCCGGAGATGAAGGAGCTGGCTGAGCAGATGCCCGGCTTCCATTATATTCCCACATTTTCCCGGGAGACTTCCACAGATCATCTTATCCGTACCGGATATGTACATGCCGTGTATGAAGAGCTTTGTCACAAGCACCAGGAGATATCCGGTACAAATGAGCTCAGGCCGGCATCTTTCTTTCTTTGCGGATGGAAGAATATGATCGATGAAGCAAAGCAGCGTATACAGGCATTGGGATACGACAGGAAATCGATCCATCAGGAACTTTACGGCTAGCCGACTATTTCGTAGCCTTTTCTTTTGGATTGTCCTTCCCGTTGATTTTCATGGAGATGACAGGGATCGAATGCTCTTCTAATTTACTCTCCAGCTGAACATACGCCTTCTGCACTTCGAGGATCTCGGCATGGGCGTTCATCATTTCTTTTTCTAGTTCCAGGACTTTTGCCTGGCTTTTGGCAAGCTTAGCTCTACCCAGCAGAAACCCTATCCCGCCCCCCACAATTACAGCCGCTAATAGGATCACAGGATTAATGATTAGATCAAGAGTAATCATTTTGAATAAGTTATTTAGGTTCTTAAAACAACAGATAGGCTGCTTACGGGGACGACGGGTTCTTTTCTGGGTGATAGGACAGGCCTATGATCCTATCCGGGTCAAATATAGCAATAAAATAACAATTTCAAAACAAAACCCGGCCCATGAATATTTTCTCTTAGCTCCCAATTTGCTGATTTACAATTCCCGGGATGGCGGCAATAGATATCCGTTCCTGCTGCATGCTGTCCCTGTAGCGGATAGTCACCGTCTGGTCTTCCTTGGTCTGCTGGTCTACCGTGACGCAGAAAGGGGTTCCAATGGCATCCATCCGGCGATAACGTTTGCCGATGGTGTCCTTTTCTTCATAGAAACAGCGGAATTGACTTTTACAGGTGTCCATGATCTGCCGGGCTATTTCAGGCAGACCGTCCTTTTTGACCAGGGGCAGGACGGCCAGCTTTATCGGGGCCAGCTTAGTGGGAAATTTCAAGACCACCCGGCTATCCTGTTTTTCGGGTGTGCTGAGATCCTCTTCGGTATAGGCTTCGCTGATCACCATCAGACAGGTGCGATCCAGACCGATGGAGGTTTCGATCACATAGGGTATATAGTTCTGGTTGATCTCCGGATCAAAATACTGCATTTTCTTTTTGCTGTATTCCTGGTGGTTCCGCAGATCGAAGTCCCCCCGGGAGTGGATACCTTCCACCTCTTTAAAACCGATGGGGAATTCGTATTCGATGTCGCAGGCCGCCTTGGCGTAGTGCGCCAGCTTTACATGGGGGTGAAAACGGTATTTTTCCTTTGGTATGCCAAGGCCCAGGTGCCATTTCATCCTTGCCTCTTTCCAATACTCATACCACTGGTCCTCTGTGCCGGGACGGATAAAGAACTGCATTTCCATCTGTTCGAACTCCCGCATGCGGAAAATGAACTGACGGGCGACGATCTCGTTCCGGAAGGCTTTACCGATCTGAGCGATACCAAAGGGTATCTTCATCCGGCCTGTCTTCTGGACATTGAGGAAGTTGACAAAGATACCCTGGGCGGTTTCAGGCCGCAGATAGATCTCGCTGGCCTCTTCAGTCACACTGCCCAATTGAGTGGAGAACATGAGATTGAACTCCCGGATATCCGTCCAGTTGGAGGTGCCGCTGACGCCGCACTTTATCTTTTGATCTTCAATGAGCTTTTTCAGACCCACAAAGTCGCTGGCAGCCAGCAGACTGTCCATAGCTTGCTGCAGGGCGCCGGCGGCAGCTGCGTCGCCAGCCTTTTCCAGCTCGTCGATACGGGCCTCGATGAGGTGGTCGACACGGTAGCGTTTTTTGCTGTCCTTATTGTCGATCATCGGGTCGCTAAAGCTGTCGACATGACCACTGGCCTTCCAGGTAGTGGGGTGCATAAAAATGGCCGCGTCGATACCCACGATGTTCTCGTGGAATTGGGTCATGCTTTTCCACCAATGATCCTTTATGTTCTTTTTCAGCTCGCTGCCATACTGACCATAGTCATAGACAGCGCTGAGGCCGTCATATATCTCGCTGGAAGGGAAGATAAAGCCATATTCTTTACAGTGCGAAATAATCGCCTGGAACCTGTTCGTGTCGTTTGCCATAGTCGGCAAAGATATAAATTGGTCATCATTGGGCATTGGGAAAATTTAGCCCTCCTACCGCAGATATCCCACCAGGGCAGCGCCCAGTTTCTCATACCCTTGCTCATTCGGATGCAACCCATCGGAGAACAACTGCTCGTCGATCTTTTTATCGGGTTTCAACAGGACAACACCCGGGTCGATATACGTTACGCCGATGGTCTTTGCCAATACAGCCAGCGATTTATTCAGCGTGGCTACCCGTTGCTCCAGGTCCCTGCGGGGATATATTCCCGACAACAATATGCGGGCAGACGGTTGTCGCCCTACAATGGCATTTATCAGGTACTTTATACCCTGTACAATCTCCTCATCCGTATTGCCGCTGCTGATATTATTGGTGCCGATAGTGAGTAGTATCTTCTTCGCCTTGTATCCATCAAATTCCCCATGGTATACCCGCCAGAGCACGTTTTCGATCCTGTCCCAGCCAAATCCCAGGTTTACGGTATGCAGGGGTTGAAAATATTTATTCCATGATCGGATACCTCTGTTGATGCTGGCCTCCGGGGGCCCGCCCCAGAAATGGGTGATGGAATTACCCACTACCACCACATCCGGCTGCTTTTCCCGGATGGTCTTCAGGACGGCTGCGTGTCGTTCCATAAAGTCATAGGTCCGCCAGTCCCTCCGCTGCCGTATAGGCATGGTTGTGCCGATAGATCCCTTTTCTTCATGGATGATCTTCCGGATAATGGATTCATAGGCATCCGCATATCTCATCATTCCAATGTCGTTGGGATGCGTACCATCCACCGTACATTCCCCATCGAATCCTATCTCCTGATCCGTCAGCAGGAAAATATTTTCTATCCCTTCTTTTTTCATTTCGTCAAAAGTAGCTGCAAGGATATCGCTGGCGGTCTTGTATTTGTTCACCAATCCCGTATCCATATTTGATGCGCTTACGCTGCAGCTATGTTCAGCCAGCAGAATAGGGGTAGCCGGATGTCTGACCTGAAGGTTTTTTACCGCATTTACGATACGTGTGCGGATCTCCTCCCGGCTGAATTTGTTTTTGTCCACCAGGTTGGGCATACAGTCCAGGACAAATAATCTGGCATCCGACTCATTCATCAGATCGATCAGCGGCTGTTCCAATTGCCCGTTGCCCGAAAAACCAAGGTTGATGACAGGGTGGTCAAGTTTCCTCCCCAGGATATTTGTCCAGGCCAGTCCCGGCCGCGTGGCGCAGGCTCCCTGCATGATAGAAGTGCCATACAGGACGATGGGCGCTGCCCGGTCCACTGGAAATACAGAAAACGTAGCCCCCGCGGGCACCCCGATATTCATCCAGCTCACCGTATTATATAATGGAAGATATATTCTAAACTCCTCTTCTTTGGCTGATAACGACAAATTGTCAAACCTGTATTCGATGGTATCGCCAAAATGATATACGCCTCTCGCCCACTTCCATCCGCCATTCACATCCCTTGCATAAAGGTCTGTTCCGCTGACGCCCGTGGAAGGCATATGCGGCAAGGACAGGTTCCCGGTGACCGTATAACGTATGATGATCGTAGTGGCGCTGGTCTTACAATCGATGTATTCACCCGCACAGTTACGGGAAAGGTTCCACACGGCTGGTCTTACCATATTTTTTGCTCTCAGCGGCAGACGGCCATAAAAATTGTTCGTATCAACCCCCTGGACCATATCCCATCCGCGGCCTTCTATCACCGGGACAGACGAGGTGGCAGGATCAAACCATTGCCAGGCGG
The DNA here is from genome assembly GCA_017307755.1 of Chitinophagaceae bacterium. Classification (GTDB taxonomy): domain Bacteria; phylum Bacteroidota; class Bacteroidia; order Chitinophagales; family Chitinophagaceae; genus Puia. The sequence goes on from JAFKGQ010000008.1 coordinate 493,750, forward strand.
GTGTTTGCGCAAAAAGTTGGCGGCAGGTCAGTTGAAATATAAGAACAGCAAAGAGGGACAGTGCGGGCTTTTTCATCCTGTAAATTAATACAGAAATCGTCAAAAAATATGATCATTGCTCATTTCGTATAAATTCTTAAATTTGTACGAAATTGATACGATGACGGAGAAATTAACCATACTTATATCCTCCGAACACAAGAAGTTCATCAAGCGCCACGCCCGTCAGCAAAATAAAAGCATTTCCAGGTTCATAGATGATTTACTATCCTCTGTGCAGCGGGAAGCTGCCAAAACATCCGAAAAAGACGAGTGGCTGGATAAAGTAGCGGGGTCATACAATACAGGAAAGAAAGATGTATTAGGCGAATTGTTCAAAGGGATCGCAAAGTGAAAAAGATATTTCTGGATGCTAATGTCGTGATTGATCTATTGGATAACTCGGCGCGTGATCATGCAGTAGCCGTAGACTCCCTGCGTATTATCCGAAACCACTTTGGTAAGCCTGTTGTCTCTCCTATCACATTCGTTATTACCAATTTTATCCTGGGAAAGTTTATTAAAAACAAAGTGTGGCATAAGAAACAAATGCAGCTGGTATTTGATGCATTTGATATGACTCCTCTTCAACCATCATTTATAACAAAGGTCTTTAGCACACATTTCACCGATCTGGAAGATGGTCTGCAGTACCAATGCGCTCTACATGCAAAAGCCCGTATTATTCTGACAAAGGACATAAATGACTTTTTCGATTCAAGGATACCAGCCGTTCACCCTCAGGATTTTGTCTCGAGGTATCAGCAGCTCCTGAAACAACGGTAGCTATCTCACCTCAATTTCTCATTCCCCTTATGTCTCTCCCCATCCCGCATATTCTTCTTCCTGAAATTATTTTCCAACGCCTGCGTAAGATCCACGCCCGTCTGGTTGGCAATACAGAGAAGGACCCACAGCACATCCGCCAGCTCGTCCGCCAGTTCCTTGCCTTTATCGGAGGCCTTAAAGGATTGGTCCCCATACAGCCGGCTCATCAGCCGGGCTACCTCCCCTACCTCCTCCGTGAGGATAGCCATATTGGTAAGTTCGCTAAAATAACGGACCCCGGTAGTACGTATCCAGGTGTCTACCAGTTCCTGGGCCTGCCGGATGGAAATATCTTGCTCTGGCATGATCACACTATTATACTTGTAAAAATATGTCTCCTTGTAGAAAAGTATGCGCATACCCTCCGATAAATACCCTGTCGCCTGTAAGGGTACAGTTCAGGTGGCCTTTGCGTCGTGACAGCTGGACGGCGGAAAGCCGGTTTTTCCCCAACCGGGCGGCCCAGAAAGGGATCATCATCGTATGTGCGCTGCCGGTGACGGGGTCCTCATCGATACCCGACTGGGGGAAAAAACATCGTGAAACAAAGTCTACATCCTTGCCAGGCGCCGTCACCACTACTCCCCGTGCCGGCGCGACAGCCAGCCGTCTGAAATCCGGGGCCAGCGCTTCCACCTCCTGCTCGTCATCCAGCGCCACCATAAAATCATGGCGTCCGCGATACAATTCCCGGGGAGCAATGTGTAAGCCTTCGAAGAAGGCTTCCGCATCCTGTGGCGTGCACTGATCGGAGAAAATGTCCTGCCCGGGGTGCGCTGCCAGCGCGGGCATGTTCGCGGGAAAGTCGAGGGCCAGCTCTTTGCCCGTCCCCTTCAACACCTTCAGATCCCCGCTGTATAATGACCGGAATACAATTTCATTTTTGTCAAATCCCATGTGATGGAACACCACATGACCCGAAGCCAGCGTGGCATGGCCACAAAGCTCCACTTCCATCGTGGGGGTAAACCACCGGATAAGATAATCGTATCCACCGGCGGTGTCGGCGGGCACGATAAAAGCCGTCTCGGCAAGATTGTTCTCCATAGCGATGTTCTGCATCACCGTGTCAGGGAGCCAGCCGGTCAAAGGGACGACGGCTGCAGGATTCCCCTGGAACATAGCTGCGGCAAAGGCGTCTACCTGATAAATCTTCATACATCGAAAATAGGAAGTTTCTCCCTCACTCCTTCGCCTTCGTATCAATGATGATCGTCACCGGTCCGTCATTCAACAGCTCAACCTTCATATCCGCCCCAAACTCCCCTGTAAAGATGCGCCGCCCCAGGTCGGCTTCCAGACGGCTGATCATTTGCTGATACAACGGGATGGCGATGTCAGGCTTGCTGGCCCGGATATAAGAAGGCCGGTTCCCTTTTTTTGTTGCGGCATGGAGCGTAAACTGGCTCACCAACAGGATATCGCCGCCCGTATCTCTTAAAGAAAGGTTCATGACACCCGCCTCGTCATTAAAGATCCGCAGACCCATGATCTTATTACTGAGCCATTCGATGTCCTCCGGTCCGTCGGCGTCTTCAATTCCTGCCAACACCAATAAGCCGCCGTTGATAGCAGATGTAAGCACGCCGTCGATGGTGACGGACGCCCTGCTCACCCGTTGGATGACAACTCGCATTTTAGGATGAAGATAAGCTCTCCCTGTGAAAGTTCAACATGGGCCGTCCGGCAATACGGATACGCAAACCCTTCTCATAAAGGGTGACCAGGACAGCCCCCGCCAGCAGCAGCAACAAAAGGATGGTGGCCATCCACTGCATTTGCCGGCCCAGATAATACGACAATGGGTGAAAGACCATTCGGATAACATGTCGTCCCGGCGGTATAGAAAGCCCCCTCAGCGCATAGTTGGTACGGATAATGGGCGACTCACGGTCATCCACCCATGCTTTCCATCCACGCTGATAAAAAACCTCGCTAAATACGGCAAACCTGCGTTTTGCCGACTCGGAGACATAAGTGATCACATCGTTGTCATTACTCAGCAATTTGATTTGCGCCAGGGTATCGGGGCCGGGATCAAAGGCCACCTTGTCCCTGTCGGCCGAAAAGAGGATGGCTTCCTGCTCGGGCTGGAAGTGCGTCAGGCTGTCCATCACGGTCTTGGGCTTTTGTATGAAGCGCAGGCTGTCAACAAACCAGACAGGACCCAGACAGTTTGTATTTTGGTATACGAAGTCCTCGCCCGCGACATTACGCCGGAGGATGTATTTCGTGTTCAGCATATTGACCACGGGCTGGCACATAGGATAATTCATCAGTTGATGATTGATCAGGTCCTCATACACCCGCAGCTTGGCCGCATGATACCCCCCGATGGAATTGTGGAAATAGGCGGTCATCGCCCCATAGCTCAACGTATTGTTGGCAGTATCCCTGAGATCGAGCACCCGAAAGTACCCTTTGTCCTGCGCTACCTCCTTATCCCCTCCGGAAGGAGCAAAATTCGCCCCGTATTCTTCCTTCTCCTGGTAGTTGTTGTAATTGAGGTACTTCAGGTCTGTAGCCATCAGATCCACAAAACAGAGCGTTCCCACCAGGGTCAGGAGCAGCGCGGGCCTGATCTTCCGCCGGATGTACAACCCCAGGACGAGGGCTGTGGCTGCGATGAACAGGAGGCTGCGCAGTATACTGCCCAGGAATAGGCCCCGGCGGTCCTCCCGAAGACTTTCCAGAAAGGTCCGCACATATTCCACCTGTGCTTTCCCCTTGGCGGCAGCCCGCTCCAGCAAATGCCCGTCCGCCGAGCTGACATAATCCGACCCTGCATAAAGCCAGAACAGGACCCCAAAAACACCCAACATCAACAACAGACCCCAGCGGTATTTATGCCAAAGTTGGCTGGCCGGCCCGGTGGTTGCAGCCCCATCCCGGGGGGCGGAGTCCCCGGTAAATATCTTTTGCAAGGTCAACGTCGCCAATATACACAGCAGTAGATTGGGTACCACGATGATCATACTTGGCGCCCTGAATTTGTTGTACATGGGAAGATATTTCAACAACCAGCTGTTGAAGGGCTGGAAATAACTTCCCCAACTCATCAGGATCGTCAGGACAAAGACGCTTAATATCCACCATTTATGTTTTCCATCCAGGATGATAAGACCGGTCAGCGCTAAAAAACAAATGATCGCCCCGGCATAGGGGGGGCCTGCCACCAGTTCACCCACACCGCCCCAATAATATTTCGGACCGTCCTCTCCCACCAGTTGCCCCAGTACCGCGGGGCTCTTCTGCAGAACCCGTACGGCATGCGACTTTTCCGCCGGCAGCTCCAGATCCGTGCTTCCCCCGTACATGTCGGGCACCAGCATGACAAAGGGCTCCGTTCTGTACATGCTGAAGTCAAAGGCTGCGGCCTCGCTCAGCCCGTTGCTCGTATAATTGCTTTGTTTATCGGCCAGTTCGCTGCCACCCCTGATCGTCTCATGGGAAGAATCAAAGGTGGTAAAAAGCACGATGCCATTGGCCAGGACCCCGATCATCGCGGCTCCTATGGATACAAGGGCCGCATGACGCAGACGGCGGAACTCCTTGTCACGGACCCAGCGTATGGCATACCCCGCAAAAAGAAAAAAGACAGTCAGCATCCCGTAATAAACTATTTGCATATGACCCGTGGCGATCATCATCGACAGGAAAAGGGCCGTCAGGGCCATGCCTTGCCAATACTTTTTCTCAAGCACCAGGATCATCGAGCCTATCAGCCCCGGCAGCAAGGCGATACATTGCATTTTTGTATCATGACCTACAGCCACGATGACGGGATTATAGGTGGCATAGGCATAGGCCAGGCTGCCGATGATACCGATATAGGGAGCCGCACGAAGGACACCCGCCAGGAAGTAAAAGCAGATACAGGCCAGGAAGAAAAAACTGGCCGGTTTTTCAAGGTAAAAAGTAAGAATATTGTAAAAAATGCCCGGTATATGCAAAGAAGGACCGTCCATAGCTATCTGGTATGCCGGCATCCCGCAGAACATGCTGTTCGACCATAAAGGGAAATGTCCATGCGTTTGTTTGTACCGGAAAGAGCTTTGCGCCATACCCTTCCATTGCAACAGGTCTTCCTGGTACAGCACCTTGTCCTGGAACATAGGCTTGCAATAGATCACCGCTGCCAGGAGGAACACCAGCACCGCCACTCCATGAGGAAGAAGCCTGGTCCACCATTTTTTCCCGGAGAATTGTACGCCGGACACCTGGATAAAGCGGTCTTTGAACATATTTGGTTTGGTTTGCAATTGTCGGACCATATTTAGGGGTAACTTTGATAAGGCTTGTTAAAATATGTCCGATTAATCATTACGAGCATATAATCCAGGCGCCGGACGAGCCATTAAAATAGCATGAAGATCGATATAACCAAAGAAATTATTTTCCGGACTGCCAGGAGTGGGGGTAAAGGAGGGCAGAATGTGAATAAAGTGGAGACGATGGTGGAGGGCTATTTCGCCATCGGGGATTCATCCGTTCTTACCGAACAGCAAAAATCCATACTCGGAAAAAAACTGGCCGGGAAGATCAATTCGGACGGGGTTCTGCAGGTCCGGAGCCAGGTACATCGCAGCCAGCTGGCCAATAAACAGGAGGTCATCCGCAAAATGCACACACTGATCGAGCAGGCTTTGAAGAAAGAGCGGCGGCGGATAGCCACCAGGCCTTCAGCAGCGTCCAAAGAAAAAAGGGTCGAATCCAAGAAAAAACAAAGCCAGATCAAAGAAGGGCGGAAAAAGATACAATATTGAATCAGGGGATTTCCCATTTACCCCGGAGGGGATTTTTTATTTACCCCGGAGGCAAAAAATATCCCCCACCCCACATGGGATGGAGGAAGATGACCCGTTGTTTAATGGTAAATGGTATCTGAATCTACGAGAGATGGGTTAGGGGTTGGCAAATTATCTCTCCAAATTCCCGGGTCCGCCGGGAAGATCAATCCCAAAGGTCTATTTTCCCAAATAAGGCTCCTAGCGAGTAATTACCTGAAAAACATAGGTATATTTACCTATTTTAATCAGGCGTTTATACCTATTTCCACTCCAGCGGGGAATGACGTATTTTGCCTGGCATTATTTAACCCTTTAAATTAAGATCTTATGAGTAATTTCCTGAGGCCCGGCCGAACCCTGCCGGTCCTTCTCCTGCTCGTCGGTGTTGCAACCTTTACTTTCATGCTTTCCGGCTGCGGTGGAGGCGGTGAAAAAGAGCCTCCCATCAATGAGGACAGCGTCACGCCGCACGTCATTCCGCTGAGTCTTGCCGTTGATTACACAAAGAACTTCCGCAGTGCGGTTGACACTTTCAACGTAAAATGTCCGGGATTTAAAGATTCATTCAAAATGGGCCATGCGGAAGCATTCAACAGCGATTCTTACCGTCTTTTGCTCAAACAGACCGATTCCCTTGGACGAAAGGCTGCAGGCATCCGTATTTACTACGGGCTATCGAAGGATGATGGTCGTGTACGGTTCGTCATGGTGCCTTACGATGTCAATGGCAATGATATTTTAAAACATCTGATCAGCACGGACGAAAAACCCGGGACAGGCGATACTACAAAAAAGGTACGGGCACTGACTGTGGGAGCCGGAGGCGCCCAGGCGCTGGAACAAGGGCAGTTTTGTCCGCCCAATTGTTCACCGACCAGTCCGCTGAACAATCCATAATGTCTTCAAAGGAGGCTGCATATAACACATGAGAACCATTGTCGCTTTCCTACTGAGTCAATCCATATTACTCCCTATTATTACGGGGCTGGTAAACTTTCGTCGTCTCGATGGGAGCTACCAGCCCTTTTTTTTACTATTGATCATAGGTTTTTTAACAGAGGTCATCGGGTTCATTACGATCAGCGGCTACGGTGCAAGCAATTTTATCATCGTCAACATATATTTGCTGATAGAATGGACCCTGATCGCCTGGCAATTCCATGTCTGGGGATTTCTCCGGCATAATCAGCGGCTTTTTTATGGTTTGCTGATTCTTATGGCGTTGGGTTGGGCGGTAGAAAACCTCCTCTTTCATCGCATCACCGGCATGGTGGTGTACTTCCGCTTCCTCTATTTCTTTATTATCGTGCTGCTCAGCATCAATAAGATCAATTTCATGATCACCCATGAGAACCGCAATCTTTTTAGAAACCCCAGATTTCTTATCTGCATAGGGTTCATTATCTATTTTCTATATATGATCGTTTATATCTGGGCTTTTGCCATCAGTTTTTTTGGTGCTGAGCAGATCACAAGGCGTATTACCTTTTTCATGAGCTATATAAATGTCCTTACCAACATCATTTACGCCATCGCCTTCCTCCTGATCCCCAAGCCCCTGAAGTTTACATTGAATTAATCGCAGACCCCATCCCGTAATCGTTCAGCATTATCCGCCATCCGCCACAGCAGGTTGGCAGTCACGCTAAATGCTTGTATTTTTACGCAGAAGATGGAAAATAAGCTCCTGGATATTACATTACTCTTCTCTCTGATCATAGCAATTATCATTGTTTATTTCTTTGTATCCATCATACGCTACCACCGCCGGTACATGCGGCTGCAACGGGAGAAGATCTTTGCGGAGATCACCATCCGGGAAAATGAACGCAAACGTATTGCGGGCGACCTGCACGACAGCATGGGTCCGCTGCTTTCCGCCGTAAAGTTGAATATCAGTAATGTCGAGGTAGAACAGAGGGAGGACAGAGAAGTGCTGGAAAAGACGGCAGGCTACCTCGATGAGATCATCGGCAGCATGCGCCGTATTTCTCACGACCTTTTGCCCAATACATTGGAGAGAAGGGGTCTGCTGGAGGCCATCCGGGAGTTTATCAACCAGGTCAGCGTCAAGAACTCCCTCAATATTCAGTTATACGTAGTAAAAGATTTCCAGGTGGCGAAAGAAAAAGAGATACACATCTTTCGTATGATCCAGGAGATCATCCATAATACGATCAAACATGCCCACGCGGGCAATCTGCAGATAGGCTTCAGCGAAGAGGAAGGACATATCCTGTTCCTGGCCAAGGACGACGGGAGGGGTTTTGACAAAGAAAAAGCGCTGTCCGGCAGCCATGGACTGGGGCTCCGCAGCCTGGAGAGCCGGTGTGAGATCCTCAATGGCATTCTTTCCCTCGAATCAAAGCCGGGGTCGGGAACCAATTATTTTATTAAAATTCCGGTTGGTTGATTATCTTTCAGAGACTGAATGAAAAAGAACATTTCCCTGGTGATCGCAGACGACCACGAGATATTTCGGGACGGTCTTGCGCTCCTGCTCAATAGGCAGGAGAATATGTCCCTCGTCGGGCAGGCAAGCAATGGCCGTGAGCTTGTTCAACTGGTGGCGGACAAAAAACCCGACATAGTCCTCACTGATATCAAAATGCCATACCTGGACGGTATTGCAGCCTGCCGGCTTATGCTCCAACAGGACCCCGGCCTCAGGATCATCGCCCTATCCATGTTTGAAGAAGAGGATCTCATCGTGGAGATGCTGGAAGCGGGCGCAAAAGGTTATCTGTTAAAAAATGCGGATAAAAAGGAGATACAGGAAGCCATCCTTACTGTAAACGAAGGCAATATCTTCTACTGCAAACACACTTCCAACCGGCTGGCCTCCCTCATCGTCAAAAGCAAATTCGATCCCCAGAAAAAGAAGTCCGGCGAGCTGTTCACGGAAAGAGAAAGACAGATCATCCAGCTCATCTGCCTGCAGCATACCGCCCAGGAAATAGGAGAGCACCTTTTCCTCAGCAAACGTACCGTCGAAGGCTATCGCACCCGTATCCTGGAAAAAATGGATGTAAAGAACACCGCGGGTGTCGTTGTCTTCGCCCTCAAACACAATCTCATCCGGGAAGAAGATATATTATAACCCTCTGCATTAATGCTTCCGCGATGACCGGAGGGAATCCAGCGTCTTCTGCTGCTGTGCCGCGGTCACTCGTTGGAACTCCTGATTCTTTTTATTTTGCTCGAGGTCTGCCTGGTACCTGGCCAGCTTTTTTTGCATGCTGGTCTGATCATCCAGGAGCTTATCCATCTTCTTATGGGATTTTTTCATCGCGGCATCATCCCCTTTTACGCTCGTCTGCATGGTTTGCGCCTCTTTTACCTGATCTTCCTTATTCTTTTGCAGATCATCCTGCGTATTTCGGATCTTCTTCTCCAGACTACCTTGCTCATCGTGCAGGTCGCCCAGTTTGTTCTGCGCCTTTTTTGTGTCCCCTTCCTGGGTCTTGATACGGTCCTCCAGGTCGCCAGCCTCGATGGCGGGCAGCATCTTCTCTAAAAAAGCGGCCGTTTTGCTCATCCGCTCGGCATCCTTACCCGTACGGGTTGCCGGGTCCTCACCCGCCCGGGCGGACAGCAGCGTGACGATGGAATGGCTCTTATCCCGGCTGCTCTTTGGGTCAACCTTTATATGCAGATCGCTCAGAGCAGTGTCGGACTGATCCAACCTGATATTCTTATAAACTTTATACCCCCGGCTGCTGGAGCCCTTCCAACCCTGACGCCCCATGTAATCTTTGATAGAAGACTCGATAACATCATCAGGATAAGGCAGATCAATGATCGTCGCCGGTTGTATGCTTTTCTGGTAAGTGACCTGGGACTCGTAAGGTTTAGACTGTTGCGCATAGGCCCCGCCGGCACAAACACAACTGAGAAACAATAGGGGTAATAAATATCGCTTCATATTCATGACTGGAATGTTATTGCGCCGGATGACTATTCCCAAAATTAGCCCCCGGCGCAATAACGGCTAATAATTGGCCTTCGGCCAGTGGACGTGTGGTCCACTTTTGCGCAAAATTACTATCAAAACCATGAAATTGAGCAGAATTGGTCTTGCAGAAAATATAGCCCAATTCTGCCAAACGTCTAATATCTGTCCTTCGGACAACGAACCTTCGGTCCGTTAAGCCAACAAATCAAAGAGCCGCCAGATATAGGACAATTCGTAAAGGAGGAACAAGATGACAAGGACAGCATGAAATTTTCGGCTGGATACGAACATAGCCGCCACGCAAAGCACAAAATGCACGGAGTTACGTACGGGATATTCCACCTGCTGTTTCAGGAAATAATCGGCCCCTTTGAGATAAGTATCGATAAAATCCGCGATAAAACTCACCGCCAGCACGCCAAAGAACCACTTCTTCCTCGAATAAAAATAATCTTCAAAGCTCCCCTTATAGTCGTTCAGATCGTCCGGGAACAGCAGCGCGCAAAGCGAAAAATACAGGGTGATAAAGAGCACCACAAAAAAATACTCCTGAAAGGTCCAGTTTTTGAGCGTTTTCAACCCATACTCCCACCACCAGAAATGGATCAGCATCAGGAATATGTAAAGCGCCCACAACAGGTGCACCCAGTAAGGGCGGGTCCGCCCCGGATGCTGGATAAGCTTTACGCCTCCCAGCAGCAGCCTTGCAATGCTGATACTCAAAATGAATCCTACCACCATTCTGAGATGCCCGAATGTATCCATAACATAAGATTTACCTGCGTCCTTCTTCTAATATACACTATTTTGAAAATTCGTCGTTAATATCCCCATAACAGGATATTTTTGCCCATTAGAATTAAACAACCGCCTTTTTGAGCAGTATAAAAAAATTAGCCGGACAGACGATGTGGTATGGAGTAAGCTCCATTTTTGCAAGATTCCTCAACTATCTGCTGACCCCCTATCTTACTCTCATTTTCGCCGGAACCCCCGAATATGGAAAGATGAGCCTGGTATATGCGCTCATCCCCTTCCTGAATGTCGTGGTCGTCTATGCCCTGGATACCACTTATTTCAGGTACGTTCAGCAAAAAGGGACGGAAGGCGTACTGTACGACACCCTGCTCTATACCCTTATGGGCAACACGGTGTTCTTCACCGGTCTTATCATCCTTTTCCGGCATCCTATCGCGACTTTTATCCACCTGGAGGAACACGCCGAATACATCACGTTCACCGCCCTTATCATCGGGTTGGAAGCGTTGTCGGCCCTGCCGTTTGCAAAACTCCGGCATGAAGGCAGACCCAGACAGTTTGCCTTTATCCGGGTCACGGGCATCCTGCTGAATATCTTCTTTACCTTTTTCTTTCTCTCCATGTGTCCCAAACTGGCAAAAACGCACCCCAACAGCATCTGGCTCCTCTTCTCCAACCCGGGCTTCGGTGTAGGGTACGTCCTGCTGGCCAACCTTATCTCATCCGCCTTCCAGTTCCTGGCCCTCAGCCGGCAGTTCATGCAATTCCGCTGGTCCTTCGACAAAAAGCTCTGGCGGGAGGTCATTATTTATGCGTCACCGCTGATGATCGCAGGGTTCGGGGGCATGATCAACGAAACCTTCGACAGGATCATGCTGGCCCAGCGGCTTCCCTTGTCCGAAAAAGAGGCCGATTATCAGGTGGGGATCTATAGCGCCTGTTATAAACTCTCACTCCTGATCACCCTCTTCGTACAGGCATTCCGGATGGGGGCGGAACCTTTCTTCTTCCGGCAGGCTGGAGAAGATAACGCTCCCCGCACCTATGCCAGGGTAATGAAATTCTTTGTCATTACCATCTGTGTCATGTTCCTGGTGGTCGCCCTTTACCTGGATATATGGAAACATTTCATCCGGGATAAAACGATGTGGAAAGGACTGGACGTCGTACCCATTCTTCTTTTTGCCAATATGTTCCTGGGGATCTATTATAATCTCTCCATCTGGTATAAACTGTCCCGGAATACCCGGGCAGGCGCATATATCACCTTCGTCGGAGCGGGCATTACCCTGATCATCAACTATATCTTTATCCCGTACTATAGCTACCGGGCCTCGGCCTGGGCTACCTTCTTTTGTTATGGCAGCATGATGGTCATCTCCTTTATCTGGGGCCAGAAAGTCTACCGGGTGCCGTATGCCTGGAAAAAGCTGGTGGCCTATATGGTCATTGTGGTCCTGATATATTTTATCCACCACGGGCTCACCCGGCTCTGGCACAATGAGGTGTTCAGCCTGGCGCTGGCGACCCTGCTCACCGGGGCCTACGCCCTCTTTATCCTGCGGGTCGAGCGGAAGGAGTTCCAGCGCATGCCTGTCATCGGGAAATATCTATAGATGTAGATGCCACAGACCCTCGCACTCAAGGCCAACTCTTCTTAATATCCGGAATGGAGCCCCACCGAGGTTCCGTCTCATTTCAAAAAAGGGTTGTGTTTCTTCTCCCACCCGATGGTCGTCTCCCCCCCATGCCCCGGATATACCACCGTCTCATCGGGTAAAGGCCACAGTTGCTGCCGGATACTATTCAACAAAGTCGCATGGTCCCCTCCCGGCAGGTCGGTCCGACCGATGCTCTCACGGAACAGGACATCCCCGCCAATGAGAAACCCCTGTGCGGCACAGTAAAACCCGACGCTGCCCGGCGAATGCCCCGGCAGGAACAGGATGTCCAGCTCGTCATCCCCCAGTAACACCTTCTCCCCCGGCTGTAACAGGACCTGCGGCCCCCGATAGTTCTCAAACGGTAACCCCCAGTTACGTCCCATGGCGGGCGCCATTTCCAGCACAGGCTTCTCCTTTTCGTGGAGATGGAGGGGTAAGTCCCAGGTGTCGTGGACGAACTTATTGCCAAAGACATGGTCCAGATGGCAATGGGTATTCAGGAGTAGCCGGGGTGTTAGCCCCTGCTGTTCAATATATTCCTGTAATTCCATCCGTTCATTGCCGAAATAACAGCCCGGATCAATGATGCAGCAGGCATCCTTTTGGTCTGATAACACGTATGTGTTTTCTTGCACGGGGCTGAAAACAAAGGTTTTTATTGTCAACATACGAATCTCAAATTTAATCTTTTATATTGCCGGTCCCCGGCAAAATCGATTTCACCGGTATTTGGGATTGTTATAACTTTAAAACTCTTAAAGAATTGGGTATGAAAGATCCTAAAGATCCTCAGTTTAAATTGAAGTCACACGGGTTTTTTTTCGTTTTACTGGGGATTTTCCTTTTTGCCGGGGGGGCTTCTGCCCAGGTGAATACCGTAGAGTTCGGGAAGAACAGACTCCAATTCAAAAAGTTCAAGTGGAAATACTATCAAACTCAAAATTTTAATACCTATTTCAGCGAAGGCGGCCAGGATCTGGGCAAGTTTGTTTGCCAGCTGGCGGAAAAAGAGCTCCCGGGCCTCGAACAATTTGTAGAATATGGACTTCAGCGCCGGGCCAATATCGTCATTTACAACACTTACAATGATATGCAGCAGTCCAACATCGGACTGGGCATGGATTGGCAGACCACGGGCGGCATCACCAAGCTGGTAAATAACAAAATGGTGGTCTATTACGATGGGGATCACAACCATCTGCGGCTCCAGATCCGGCAGGGTATCGCCCGCATCCTGCTGGAAAATATCCTCTTCGGGGACGACCTGGGAGAGTTTGCCACCAATCAGGCCCTCCTGGATCTCCCGCAATGGCTCACGGATGGGTATATCGACTATGCGGGGGAGGTCTGGAGCACTACATTGGACGATCAGCTGAAAGCAGCCATTCTCTCGGGAAGATATAAGAACTTTTACCAGCTGGCTTTTGAAAAACCGCTGCTGGCAGGCCATGCATTCTGGTATTACCTGGCCACAAAGTATAAAAAGGAAAATGTCACCTATTTCCTGTATCTGGCGCGGGTCTACCGCAACCTCAACAATGCCTCCCTCCGCATCTGTAAAAAGAAGTTCAAGGAGGTGCTGAAAGACTTTATGGCCGAACAGGAAGAGGTCTACGAAAAGGATATCCGGGGCCGCCGTAACTTTCCCAAGGGCACAGTGGCGGTGGTAGAAGATGTCAACGACCATAAGGATTTCTTCCATTTCTCGCCAAACCCCGCTCCCAAAAGCCAGACCTACGCGGTCGTCGAGTTCAAACACGGCAAGTACTCTGTGGTCCTCCACCAGGATTTTATCAATAAAAAAGTCCTTCTGCGCAACGGGGTCCGCTCGGATGCCGAGCAACTGGACCCTCATTACCCCCTGATCGCCTGGGACAACAAGGGCACCCGGCTGGCTTGCGTCTATTGGGACAGGGGCAAGGTAAAGCTGTTCGTATACGATGTCGTACGCCGGTACAAAAAGACGGTGGTGGATCTCGCCGATTTCGAACAGGTGCAGGATATGAAATACATGTTGAATGACAACACCCTGCTCATGAGCGCCACCCGGCATGGACAGTCCGATATCTATGTGTATAAGATCGAGGAGGGCACATGGCGCCAGATCACCAACGACGTGTACGACGACCTGGACGCAACCTTTGTTACCTTCCCCAACAAGACGGGGATCATCTTTTCCTCCAACCGTCCCAACGGCAGGGTACGAGGCGGCGACACGACCCTCCCTTCCAACTATCACTACAATGTTTTCCTGGTAGATAACTGGAACGATATGGAAGGCAAACAGATCTCACAGCTGACCTATCTGAAATATGGGAATGCCCGCTTCCCTACCCAGTATAATGTCAACCACTTCACCTTCATCAGTGATGAGAATGGGATTAACAACCGCTATGCGGGGTTTTTCACGACCAAAAGAGCCGGGGTCGATACAGTGTATAAGATCGGGGATGAGCTGTTGCATAACCCTGACCCCAGGGACCTGGATTCTACCCTGAAAGCTTATAACAAGACGGAGCCTGATACGGTATATTCATTCACTATCACCAACGACTCCTCCTATATCTTTCCCATTACCAATTATGCAAGCGGTCTGTCCGAAACCAAGATTGGGGGAGATGTCGGACAAGTCACGGAAGTACGGCAGGAGGGCGACCAAAAGTACCTGTACAAGCTGAAAGTGGATGATGCCGCCCTGAAAAAGCGTAACGTAGTGGCCCGTATGACCGACTACAGAAAAAGGACGGTCACAGAGGCGCAGGTACAGGGTGCGGGTATCCTCGCCCCCAGGGTCCGGCCCCGGCTGGATACCTCCCGTCAGGCCAAAGACTTTTTTGAAAGCGAGTTCGATAAGGACAAAGGAGATACTTCGGCACGTAACAGACGTCCCATCACCCCCGTGGATAATGATATCAATCCCTTCGGTGTCCGGCAGGAGCCAAAGGAAGAGCCGTTGTTAAAAAAAGCCAAGCTATTCGACTATAAGCTAAAATTCTCGGTCGATAATTTCTCCGCCGGATTTAATAACGACGTTCTTATTACGCGTTATCAGCCTTTCACAGGCAGCCTGCCGATCAATCTCAGCGGTACCGACCAGTTCAACGGCATGTTGAAGGCCTCCATATTCGATCTGTTCGAGGACATCCGTTTCACCGGCGCTATCCGTCTGCCTTTCTTTGGCGGTGGCAGCAGCCCTTCGCCTATTTTTGGACAGGGTGGCGCCCCCCTCTCTCCTTCTTTCATACCCGGCAACTCCTCTTTCTTTGATGGCAGCGGGGAATGGTTTGGACGGGTCGATTATTTGAAGAAACTGTTTGACTTCTCCCTGCTGTATTATCGTCAGACGCAGGTGGGCTCCTATTACGATACTGCACTTATGACCAAGGCCGGCGGGATCAGTATTCCTTTCGACGGCAAGCTGTATACAAATCTCTGGCAGGCGATCATCAAATATCCTTTCGACAAGGTAAAAAGCCTGCGTCTCTCCGTAGGTATCCGTACGGATAAAGTACAGGTACGCCCGTTTGGACCCGCTTTCAGACAATTCTACACCGGCATACCCGATATCACGGACTCCGTCATATTGAATGCAGGTCCACAAAACAAACAAACCTATGGCCTCCTGCGGCTGGAATATGTATATGACAACGCCCTGATGAAGGCCACGAATATCTGGAATGGCATCCGCGCCAAAGCCTATATGGACTGGAATATGCAGATGAATACCACCCCGGGCGTAGGAGAAGGCAAGTATATGTACAACTTTGGCTTCGACATCCGTCATTATCTCCCCATTTATCGCAATTTCATCTGGGCGGTGAGATGGGCGGCCGACTTCTCCTGGGGCAACCGGAAGGTAGTGTACTATCTGGGCGGCACCGACGGCTGGCTATTCCCCAAGGCTAACAATCAACCACAGCCCGCACCGGATGCTTCGTATGCCTTCCAGTCACTGGCCGTGAACCTCCGGGGTTTTAAACAAAATATAGCCAACGGTAACAATGCTATGATCATCAACAGTGAGTTGCGGCTGCCCGTATTCTCCACGCTGCTGAACAAACCCATCAATAACGCTTTCTTACGGAACTTCCAGCTCGTACAGTTCTTCGACCTTGGCTCTGCCTGGAATGGCAGGTACGGCGGTCTTTCCCGCCCCACACAGACCATACCAAGCAATGATGCGAACGTGGGACAAGGCTCACTGGTCGTCAAGCTAAAAGCTGGCGGTATCGGGCCTTTTGCAGGCGGCTATGGCTTCGGTGCACGCAGCACCCTGCTGGGATACTTCCTCCGGTTTGACGCAGGATGGCAGATGAATACTTTCTTTGGTGATAAACCCGTGCTGAACGTATCGATGGGAGTCGACTTCTAACATCCGTCGCGGGCTGGGGTCCTGACTCCGGCTGCCGGCAGACATCATTCTGCTCTTAAGCTCTTCGCCGGATTAGCCAGGGCCGTCTTCACGGCTTGAAAGCTTACGGTCAATATGGTTATAAACAAAGCTCCCAGTCCTGCCGCCATAAAGATCCACCAGGCGATGTCCGTATGATAGGGATAATGCTGCAGCCAGCTATGCATAAAATAATAAGCCAGTGGACCCGCTATCAGCAGTGACAGGATCACCAGTCCGACAAAATCCGCCGACAGCAGCCGCCACAGATTGAATACCGAAGCACCCAGTACTTTTCGTATACCGATCTCCTTTATACGCTGTTCCGCCATAAAGGATGCCATACCAAACAATCCCATACAGCTGATAAAAATGGCCAGCACGGTAAAGGCTAATGCCAGCCGGCCCGTATGTTCCTCATCCCTGAACTTGTCCGCGTAATCTTCATCCGTAAACTTATAATCAAATGGCGCGGAGGGCACATACTGTCCAAAAACTGCCCTGATCTTATCCAGCGATCCACGCACGCTAAGTCCCGGCATGAGCCGGATAAGAATAAAATTCGCATCGCTCTCCGGCCCAAGATAATACACCGTAGGTCGCACCGGGTCATAGGGATTTTCCATCAGCATGTCACTGACAACCCCGATGACATGATAATTACGATGGTCCCAGCCGATGGTCTTGCCAACAGGATCTTTCAGCCCCATAAACCTCACCGCTGCCTCGTTCAGCACCAATCCCGTACTATCCGTGGAGAGATCCCTCGAAAAGTCACGCCCGCTCCTAACCTTCCACCCCAGGGTCTTTCCGTAGCCATGCGTCACCGAGATCGTGCCAAATTCATCCTGTATAGACGGGTCCTTCCCCGGCCAGTCAAATCCCGAATTACTTCTCCATACCCAGGTTGCAGGGCTGGAAGACTCCGCCATCTCCACTACCCCCCCTGTCCTTAACAACCCCTGACGAAGCGCTTCCTGTTTTCCAAAAAAATCAGATGTATTCATCTGTAAAGAGATCAGGCTTTTATTATCATACCCCACCGGGCGGTCCTCCAGGAATCGTATCTGACGATACACGATGACGGTGCCGATGATCAGTGTTATCGAGACGGTGAATTGCAGAACAATTAATGCCTTTCGGGGGACAGCCGCGAGTGGGCCTGCCCGAAACAAGCCTTTTAATACCTTCACGGGCCGGAAAGACGAAAGATAAAGAGCGGGGTATACCCCGGCCACAAAACCCGTAACGATCACACTGCTCAAACCCACCATCCAAAAACCCCCATCCTTCCACGGCAGGGATATTTGTTTACCCGCGATACGGTTAAACCAGGGCAGGACGAGATCTACCAGGGCCACTGCCAGTATAAAGGCAAATGCGGCGGCCAGCAGCGATTCGCCAAAGAATTGCCCGATCAGCTGTCCCCTGGTAGAGCCTATCGCCTTGCGGATCCCCACCTCCTTTGCTCTTTTTTCGCTGCGGGCCGTACTCAGGTTCATAAAATTGACACAGGCAAGCAGCAGGACAAAGACCCCGATAACGCCAAAGAGCCAGACAAACCGGATGCGTCCGCCCGCATTCACCCCGTCCTTAAACTCCCCATACAAATGCCACCGGCTCATCGGATGGAGAAAAAGCACCGGTTTATAAACAGCCAACCCCTTTTTGTCTTTTACTTTTTCCATCTTGATATCCCTGATCCGGGCCGACACCTGGCGGATGTCCGCATTGTCCGTCAGCTGCACGAATATTTCCATAGCATCCCATCCCCAGTCCGTCCTGATCGTGGCCACCTCCGGGTCCATCGACTTGTACAGCTCCATGGTGGAGATGAACTGCAGCTTATAGAACTGGCTGGTGGCCGGGAGATCCTCATATACTCCCGTCACTTTTGCAACAGCTTTATTATCTATGCGGACAGTCCTGTTCGATGCCGTCGTATTCCCAAACAGCGCCCTGGCTGCAGAGGCGGAGATCAGTATGGTGGCAGGGTTTTTATCGAGCCCCGCCCTTGTCCCTTCCAACATATGCAACGAAAGAACTTCGGGCCCCGCAGGTTCCATGAACTTCCCTTTCTCCGTAAATTTCTTATCCTCATAAGAAAGGATATGGTCCCGCGTCCATTGGGAGAGCACCACATGCCGGAAAAACCCGCCATAGGTCTTGCGCAGCTCCTCCGCAAGAGGCATCGGCACGCCATAGGAAGTACCGACATCCCCATTAATGGTCGTAGTCTGCATCACCCTGGCCACCCGGTCATAATGCTCATTGTACTTGTCAAAGGAGCACTCATCCTTTATCCAAACCCCGGTGAGCAAGGCGATGGTCATGCCGATGGACAACCCCATGATATTGATAAAGGAATGGAGCCGGGTCTTGAAAAGGTTACGCCAGGCGGTTTTGAGGATGTTTTTTAGCATATACTTAAATATACGCTAATCGGGGTACATTTGTAGTTCGGATGACCCTATATATCACTTCGCTCAACTCGGGCAGCAACGGCAACTGCTACTACATCGGCAACGACAAGGAAGCGATCCTGGTCGACGCCGGGCTATCCTGTCGTGAGACGGAAAAAAGGATGCGCAGACTGGGTCTGTCCATTGGTCAGGTGAAGGCCATTTTCGTCTCTCACGAGCATGATGACCATATCAAAGGCATTCCCATCATTGCAAAAAAATACCAGCTACCGGTGTACATCACCGCCGGCACGCTTGAAAATGGCTCGCTCAACCTGGAAGATCATCTCGTACACCCTTTCACCGCCTATACACCCACTGCCATCGGCTCACTACAGGTGACCGCCTTTCCCAAATTCCATGACGCGGCCGACCCGCATAGCTTTATCATCAGCCAGGGGCCCACCGTCATCGGGGTATTTACGGACATCGGCGCTCCCTGCGATCATCTGATCCGGCATTTCCGGCAATGTCATGCCGCATTCCTGGAAACCAATTACGATGAGGACATGCTGGACAAAGGCAGCTACCCTTTTCATCTGAAACGGCGCATTCGCGGTGGACAAGGGCATCTTTCCAACAGACAGGCGTTGGAGCTTTTTCTGGCACACCGTCCTTCCTTTATGAGTCATTTGTTCCTGTCCCATCTTTCCCAGAACAATAATGACCCCGATCTTGTGCAGGACCTGTTTGCCGTCAAGTCTGACGGGGTCAGGATCGTCCTCGCCTCCCGACACGAAGAGACGGCCGTCTATACCATACAGGGAGCACCCGATGACAAGCCGGTTCCCTGGGTCGAATCCCTGCGGGCAGAGTCCGCTCCCCGGGTCGAACCTGGCCGGGCAGTCGAGTCCAGGGGTCGCCGTCGTACCGCCAGTGGCAGATCAACACCGGACAATTCGTCCCAGCTTTCTTTATTTCAGTAATGTCGTTATTGGGAACCCAGGTCAGCCCTTATAAATAACATTTCCGACCATACATGGTCGATCTCTTCCTTTATAGCCGACAGATAAGACGATTCATAAGACCCTGCGCCATTTTCCGCCTCATATCTTTCCTTGAATGGCTTGCGGAACCCCTTTTCTCTCTCCTTCAAACCCTGTTTGTATCTTGTTGCGATCATATACTGCATCGGCCCGGAAGAGGCTGCAAGATATACTGCAACGGACTGGTTCCCGGCCGTCCAGGCCTTCTTTATCATCTTTATCTGATCTTCAACCTTATCTCCCCATCCGGGTTTTGGAAAGACATGTGTGACAGCGACCTTATCGGAATAATCCGTAAGCTGTACCGTACTCAATTCCTCCTGAAATTCCGCAAACAGAGAAGAGTACCGGTCCGTGAGAAGAGGAGCTACGTTCCTGTTCCAGTCGTTCATATGCTCTGCGCCGAGATTGCCTCTTTTATCTATCTGATCCCAGGAATTAGGACCTTCATTTATCTGGTAGCCGCCTGCATCCGGGCCGGATTGAATTTCAAGGACCCGCCATTTCCAATCCCCCGTGTGATATTTCTGCGCATGGTTCATCAGCGCTTTTTCGAATTCAGCGATCTTGTCGATCTTGGGGAAATACCGCTCTACGGTGAGGACATTTTTTGTCTGTCCAACTCCCATCAATGGCAGTAAAAGCCATGCAATAAGAAGCTTTCTCATTTTTTTAAAAGTTTAAAATGAATGAAGAGGGTTTGTGGTTGCGCAGTAAAATATTATACGGATGGAGACAGGTCTAAAAATAAAAGACCAATGGGAGAAGGTATTTAAGGTAATCTAAATTACATGTAATTTTTTAATAAAGCAAAATTTGTTAACGACTAGAGGCTTGCGCTCCTACAAGAGGCTCTAATCACGCGCGAGCCACTGACTTCCGGAATTCGGACGGGCTAACCCCTTTGTATTTTGAAAAGAGCCTGCCCAGATGACTGGCGTCAGTAAACCCCAGCTCATGCACGATCTCGTTCACCTGCATATCGGTGTACTGCAGACGCGTCTCGACCAGTCTCATCTTGTAGTTCATGATATACTGCTGGAGGCTCTCTCCCGTCTGGGTCTTAAAATACTCACCGACATAGGTAGGGCTGATATTGAATTGCGCGGCAATCTTCTCCACCTTCAATTGTTCAGGCAGATAGATGTTCTGATGGATATAGGTCAGCAGCTCGATGGACGGGGTCTTCTTACCATTCCCTGCCGCTGGCGTCATTAAAGTAATGTTCCGGGCCGTTATGGCAATGATCGTATTGATAAGATGCCGGATCACGTCGTCTCTATCCGGCTGCTGATTGACATGCTCCCGGATCAAGGCCTCCACCAGCGCCCGGATCAGGGGTTTGTCCGTCCTGTTATGGACGACGCAGCCCGGCAGATGGTTATGGTTGAGAAAGATAAACTCCAGCTTCCTTATCAGCTCCTTGCTTTGTGTCTTTAAAAAGCTGTCGGAAAAGCGTATAAAAAAGAACTTGGTTTCCTTATGCACTTCGAATCCATGGGTGTCCTGCGGAAATACCAGGAATAATTTGTCGGCTTTATACGGCAAAGTATGCTTATTGATACTTTGCATCCCCTTCCCCTCCAGAATAAATACCATCTCAAAAAAAGTATGCTTGTGCTCCTTAACAACATAGTCCTTTACCTGCAGGTATTCTATCTCAAAAGGGTGATATATGTTCTTTATTTCCATTCCTGTGATTTTACTAATCAATCCTGTCTTTATACAAGTGTGTCACCCGTTTTGTTGTCATCTTTGCTTTCATAAAAAATATAAACAATGGATCACACCGCATTTTTGATCTTAAGACTTGCCGTTGGCGCCAGCATGTTCGGGCATGGATTGGTGCGACTGCCCAAACTCAACGGTTTTAGCCACTGGATGGTAGGGCTTTATGAAAAATCTATGTTACCCATAGCCTTGGTGACGCCTTTTAGCTATATTTTGCCGATCCTCGAGTTCCTTATTGGGATATTCTTGTTGACCGGCCTTTTCACCAGGGCATCGCTCATCGCCGGCGCGCTGGTAATGATCGTCCTGATCCTGGGAACGACCCTTATAGAGAATTGGGATGCCCTCCCATCTCAGCTGATACATGCCGCATTTTTTGCCGTACTGTTGCAATACATCGGGAGCAATAGCTGGGCGCTGGATAGTCTGCTAAAGAGATGATGATATCCCTGGATCCTACGAGATTGACATGCGCCGGTACATATCCATTTGCCCAATGTCCTGATGGGTCAGCTTTCCGGCCTTGAGATCAATGAGCACAAAACATTTGAGCAGATAGTTGTAAAAAACAATGTCGATGAAAAAATGATCCGTTTCAGAACTTATATGGAACTGCCTGGACACAAAGGAAAAACCTTTACCGAGTTCCAGTAAAAATTGTTGAAGGTTGTCAATTAATGCAGCTTCGATTTCTATCTCTGTGGCCGATGCTGGCTGCGGCAAATCCAAAAAGTAGGGTAGGATGCCGGCGAGGTGGCTCTCGCTCCTTTTCCGACATCCCCCCTCCGAACCGGACTTGCGGCTTTCACCGCATCACGGCTCTCCAGTAACCTCTTCCGTCTTCGTTTTCAATGGTCTACCTGCATGTAGGTCATC
>JAFKGQ010000009.1 GCA_017307755.1 Chitinophagaceae bacterium
GGAAGGATAAATATTGAGTTCAGCTCTTTTAATCCACTGAGGTCCTCCCTGTTCCAATGGGCATCGCTGATAAAAAAACTCTTCAGATGCGTGAAGTAGGTATTCCAATCGCTTTTTAGCCGGCTGATCCTAAAGGTGGAATCAAAACATCCAATAAAACTGGTGGAAACGAGCCCGATGGATTCCAGGTCCCTGTTGCCGGCCATAAAATCCTGCGGGTAACCCAGATGCAAAGTGGGTGTTATACCCCCATCTCCAGACCCCTGGCCCCAGATTTTGATAGAATGGATCGTATTCCAGTTGGTGATACCCGCCACTGTGGACATGGAGCTGTCCTGATAACAGCTGCCTCCCAGGTTGTCGGTATATTGTGGCAGGTTGCCCCGCAGGTTCCGTAAATGCGGAAGGCTGGTAGCAGGGGAGCCATTATTGTCGAGCCCCGCTAGCTCTGATTGATCATTATGATAGAAGGTGAGGGTCTTCAGGCTGTTGTCCGGATACGTATGTACAAAATACCAGGCATACCCATTCCATTCCGGGTGCGCTGCCTGCGACTGGGTGGTGTTAGGCGCCAGCACCGTCAGGCTGTCGGATATTTTTGCTCCCAATCGCATACCGGTACCATCTCCGAAGTCAACATAAGTCCCGTTGACATTGGTAATGGCGTTGATATTGTTCCAGGGAAGATCCATTTGAAAATACCGGCAGCCTGTAATGGGAGGGATCGTTTTGCCCGGGATGAGCGTGAACTGGAAATGCAGCGGGTCGGCTCCGGTTGCCAGTGTCCCCCGGTGGGCGTTGGCGGTATCAGCGTTCCACAGGCTGATATATTGCGACTGGGTGGTGGCATTACCCAACAGTTTGCCATTGGCATTAAAGACACCCACCGGATAGCCGATGGTACCCGTGCCTGCCAGGGTGGTCATCGTCAAAATAGAACAATTACTGCCGCAACTGATAGCAGCCTGGTACTGGTATTCATATTGCTTGACAATGTTGCCATCCATGTCCCGGATGCGCAGCAGGCGTTGCAAACCATCGTACTCGTAATAAGTGGTTATACCGCGAGGATCGGTTGCACTAGTCATGCCAACAAGAGGAATATAGGTGTAAGTCGTTACTAATGCTTTTACTCCCGAGAGCCCCGTTCGTATTTTGTTTAATTCATCACGCATTTGTTGGTCTGTTGTCGCAGGATTATCAAGTATTGCCTGGTTAATGAACCCTTTAACTGTAGTATAATCACTGCCGATTACTTTGGCCACAGGATATTGACTATTATAGCCCCATAAATAAACTTCTTGCACATTATTGATCTTATGGCCCTGGAGGACATGCCCATAACTATCATAGTTGTCAAAGGCCATTTTCGGTTTGTAGTTTATGTTTTTACTAACAGCCAGATCAGTAATACCAGTTGGAGAAAAAGAAGTTGTTGGAATTGATATCTCTAAACCGAATATTGTATCGACAACAGGTGCTGTTGGTTTATAGAGTGTCAATGATGCCGCCACGGTTCGTAAATTACTGCTATCTAAATTTGACCTCTGTATATACTGTTCAATGACAGGAGTGATTACATAGGTGTTTTGTAAATTACGGATCCCTTTCGCGGCTATTGTATTAGGTGTATTAGATATTGTATAATCCAGAGGATATTTCAGATTGGTCGTAATCTTTTGCCCCTTGCTATCGACTATCTGTATGCTGGTGGGCAATGCGTGATCAGGATTTGAATAGGTTGTTATCTTTTTTTCTTCCATATAGCTTGATCCATTGTCATCATAGGTTAATGTTCGTATAGTGTCTTCATATATCCATTTTCTTTTAAAATAGTAATACATAAAGTCAAATTGTCCTGCTTCAGTGTCGGAAATGGGGTCGGAAACAAGGCAAGGATATAGGTATTTCCTGGTACCCACATACGCGGGAAAATCTTTAGTTGCCCTGCTATCGATATTATAATGTGTATAAGTTTTTTTAACGGGGATATTATTACCTCCGACCCGTTTAAATGTGTTTTGATAAATTTCTTTACCACTGATATTACTATTGCTACTTTCAGGAGCTCCGTTGATCTGTTCCCCCACATATACAGCAGCACTAAAGTTCGGTACTATTGAAAATTCATGCTCTATACCCCCATTCTCAAAATTATCCCCGAAGCTTTCGACGACGTTACTATAGGCTGTGGGCAACGAACCATTTGAATATATATTGAATATGGAATTGGAATGCATGGTAAAGTATTGTGCTTGTGCAATATCATCACAGGTATAACCCTGAGTGCCAAACTCTCTGCAAGGTTTGTAGAGCTTTAGCATTTTTTCATATGATGGTATTGCGACACCGACGCCTGAAGAAATAGCAGGATCGGTCAATTTTCCATAAAAGTATCTTTTAACAATAGTCTTGTCAGTATTATTGTCAAAGGTCATTACCTTCGACACCCTTACTCCACCGCTATTTACATTCCTGTACTCATAAGAAACACTTCCCTTCTTAAATGAGATAGACCCGCCTCCATAATTATTCGGTCCCAAAACAGTAATTTTAAGTCTATACGATCCCGGTTGAAGTGAGAATTGCTGACTGAATGACAATGTCGGATCCGTATGGTTTAATGCTTTGCTTAAAAGGACATTATTATTTTGGTCCAACAAAACAACGGTCGTAACGCTCTGGCTGGGGTCTCCCGTAGTATTCGGATTTCTGTACCCGGAAATGGTTACGGCTTGATAAATAGAAATAACTGCGTAGCCTGTATAAACTTCACTGGAGTAAAAGATGTTATTGGTATTACCTTGTGCAGATACTACGGTGTCTTTTGGTTGGATAACAACTTGCGTATACACCTGGTTGCCTTCATATAAGATACTGTCTTTCCCGCCTGTTGGGTAAACGATAGAATTTAATAATCCCTTTGTGCTGTATACAGGGTCGGCATTCCTATCTGCGTTCGCCTGAGGAAAGTTTGTCACATATGTGCTCATGGTAGGAACGGGTATTAAAGTCGAATTACTTTTCCCATTAAAATATCCCCAATGATCCTGGGCGTAAGATAAACGAGGAGGTAGGTTATTATAATCATTGTAACGGAAAGAATAAGTTTTCGTCAACGTACTGTCCGGACTCCTTTCGGTCATGCTCATTAAGAAAGGTCTTTTATTCAATCCCGGCTCATAACTGGCCGCGGAGTAAGATAGGGTTCCCGGATATGTATAAGAAAGATTGAATATTTTATATGGGCTGATTTTTCCCGGCAGAGATACTTCTATTGAAGACAATAACTTATCATTATAATCATCTCTGTCAATATATTTAAATTTTATTCTGCCTCCGCCTGTTGAAGTGATCTCATCCAATATTGCGCCATCTGTTCGTAACTTATTGAGGCAGGTAACATCTGATATTTGCGGCACGTCGCGCCTGAAAGGTTCAACGGCGCAGGGCCAATAGTAAGGAGTAGACTGATCATGCTTATACATGGTTTGACTTGCGCTCGTTAAATAACTAAACTGCTGTCTTGTATAAGATAATTGAATGCTATCCTTGTTGGGATGAACTATTTTGGTCAAATACCATGCTGTGGGAACGTTTTGTTTGTATGGAGAATAACACCCGGCGCTACCAGAAGTATCAAAGCTGGTGGTCAAGTCCTGTACTTCAAAAAAATATTGAATACCACTTTCCGTAGTAATTTTATACGCATAGTCCAACCCGGTGGAATTATATCTTTCAATTTTCAGATTGGAATGAGTAAGTAAAACAGGCCTAAAATTGTTGTGAGGAGGTGCATAATTAATAGTATCCAAAATGAACTGTCCGCTATAGCCGTTGAAGTTGAAAGTAAATAAATCCGGTTGTCCATCGAAATGTCCATAAGGGCCTTGCCCACTTCCGTCATAGGTGCCACGATTGTCTCCTGTCAACTGGCCCATAAAAGTTATCATCTGGCTGTTAAGCGTCATACCAGCAGGTGGAAATATTCTTTCTGATTGTTCATCAATACTTCCATTTACTGTCCGGGTAATGACTCCTCCGGCATTAAGGCTCCAGTGCATGCCTACTCTCGATGCAATTTCATCTACTTTAAACCCCGGGCTAGAATAGCTAAGTGAAATAGGAAGCTTAATATTTTGAGATCCATACTCAAAAATGGGAATGTTTATATTTGGAGTACCGGACCATAATCCTAAATCTATCCCTCCATATTTGCCTAAGGAAGCGGCATTCGGAGCGGGTGGGAGTATTTGTACAGGTTTGTTATAATTGCTACTGAATTCTGGTATTGGATTTTGCCCCAAGGCAATTCCTGAAATTAAAATTGATACGGCAATTACAACTGGTTTTCTGAAAGGCTTCATATTATACTTTATTAACTCGAAGACTGGTAATTGTTTTTTAAAAGATGTAACCCAGCCGGAATATCACCGCCTGCGTCCTCGGCCGTTGCGAATAGCTCAAATAGTCCCAGAGTAACGACACCTTGGTCTTTTTGAACACCCGGCTCTTCATCGACACGGTCTTGGTCAAACCTACCAGCCCACTCTTTGTCCAGGTGTCCCAATTCCGCAATTGCTGATAGGTGCTAAAAGGTGTCGTATGGTTCAGCTCAAGCCCGGCAGAAGCCGAAAAGCTGCCCTTGATCCTGATATCCAAAAATGAGCGCAACCCCACCCCCTGGCTGGAAAAGGCAATATGTTGAATTCCATTGCCCCATCCTAGTTTATAGCTTGCGCCTAATCCTATGGTGCTCCGATCCGTGAGTTTATACCCCACCGAGAGCCCGAAGTCCGACACCGTGGGAAAATAATAGCTGTTTCGAGTGGTATGGAAATTTGTACCATATTCCAGCCGGCGCCAGAAGCTTTTTGTCTTTTGATTGTTTGGCTTGAAATCCGGCATATCGATGTCCCCGCTGCCGGCGCCGAGTTTGTTCAACTTGTCCTTATATCCATCCATCTGTGACTGAGCCGATTGAAGATTGGCCTGTAAGGCAGCTTGTCCGCCCGCTCCACCTGCCGCCACCTGTTGGTTGATCAGTGCCGCTACCTGGTCGCGGGTCTGCAGACCGGCCAGGGTGGCCGGGTTTTCGTAATTGGCTGGGAGGTTGAATAGTCCGGCCAGCTGTGAGTTCTTTGTCATGAATGCCTGGAAGGCGGGTAGCTTGTTGAGAATAGAGAGTGCCTCCTTTGTCAATTTATCCGGATCGTTTAGCATTTCTTTGTATTCCCGGGCTTGTTGGGAATAGTAATAAATGTCCCGGTTCATGGCTTGGTAGTCTTTGCCCAGGAGGTTGTTCAGATTGGTATGTTGTTGAATGTATTGGGATATCTGTTGCTTCCGTTCGCGAATATATTCCTTGATCTGATCTGCGTCCTGCATCTTCGCCTGCAGGGATTGCAATTGTCTAAGTGAGGCGAGGGCTTTTGGGTTGTCCCCCATGAATTTGAGCATACCCTGCAAGGAATCCGTATAGGCCTGGTATTCACCGTTGAGCGCCAGACTGCCGCTGCTACCCGTATCGCCGGCGAGCTTTTGAGAGAGGGCGGCATAACGCGCTGCGGAACCTGCAAACAACGCTTTTGCTGCGTTGGAATCAACTTTGTATAATTTCCTGCGCAGACGTTCTTCCCGCCGGGCCATCTTTTGCAAATATTTTTCTGTCTGGTGGGTGAGTTGCGCATCAAGACTGGCCGTCTTGTGTTGTATCCGGTTGAAGAATTTGGAAGGAACATCAATAATAGCCGTAGCCTTGTCAGGCTGTTGCGCAAAACAAGAAAGGGTTAGGGTACAGCACAGCAATAGGATTGCAGTCTGGTGTCCTTTCATTATAGGTCAGTTTAGAGGTTCACGTATGGGGAGTAGCCATACGTATACGTCTGGTGATTGTTGCTAACTAATTAGAGTGGATTATAGTGGTTTCGAGGGTAAAGAAAAATCTGTAGGGCGAAGTAAGGAAAATTTTTTTACATGCGACATTAAAAATTTATAAGCGTGTAGAAAATAGCCATAGGTGTGTCGATTTGGGCAATAATCGTACAGACAGAAGCGGGGACAAAAGCGGAAAAAATTTTGTAAATTGTAGATATGACGGCTCAAAACGATAGAAAATATCTGGAACAAGCGATAGCGTTAGCAAAACAAGGTGTAAAGGAAGGAGCCGGGGGGCCATTTGGCTGTGTCATTGTCAGGGATGGGCAGGTAGTGGGGAGGGGATGGAACCAGGTGACGTCCAGCAATGATCCCACGGCGCATGCAGAGGTGGTGGCGATCCGGGATGCCTGCCGCAACCTGGGGAATTACCAGCTGACGGATTGCGATGTCTATACTTCCTGTGAGCCCTGTCCTATGTGTCTGGGTGCGTTGTATTGGGCCAGGCCCCGCCGGGTAGTATATGCCTGTACTCGGGAAGAGGCGGCGGAGGCGGGATTTGACGACGCCTTTATATATCTGGAGATCAACATTCCTCCCGGCGACAGAAAGATCCCTTTTTATCATGCGGCATTGGATGAAGCGGCGGCTGTATTCAGGTCGTGGAAGGAAAAGGGGGACAAGAAGTTGTACTAACTATTCATCTATATTTTGATAAGGTTTATCCTCAATAACGAGCTCATCGTAGCGGATGATCCGCCGGGCATGTTGTTGCTGGACCTGATCCGGTACAGGGAGCGTCTGATGGGGACGAAGATCGGATGCCGTGAAGGGGACTGCGGGGCTTGTACGGTGTTGATCGGGGAGCTGAAGGAAGGGCGGATGGTGTATCGATCCGCTACTTCCTGTCTGACGGCGTTGGGGAATGTTCACCAGCGGCATGTCGTCACGGTGGAAGGGGTGAACCAGGAGGGGGTGAACCCATTGCAGCAAGCCATTTGTGAGGAGGGCGGGACGCAGTGTGGTTTTTGCACGCCGGGGTTTATCGTCTCCATGGCGGGCTTTTGTCTTAGTGGTAAGGCGCCTACGCAAGCGGGTGCGCGGGCTGCAGTGGATGGGAATATCTGTCGCTGTACGGGTTACAAATCCATTGAAAGGGCTTTGACGCGGATGGTTAAGGATCTGGGGGGGATGAGCGATGAACCGGCGAGTTTTTTAGTGGACAAGGGAATACTGCCTGTTTATTTTAAGCAGATCCCTCAACGGCTGGCTGCTCTTGCATTGGAGCCCAATGGAGTGCTGAGGAGTGAGCGGGGAGATGTGAACAGATTTTTAGGAGGGGGGACGGACCTTTATGTGCAGCGACCGGAAGCGATGGTAGAGGCGGAGATTGACTTTTTATCTGTCCGTGGCGATCTGAAGGGCATTGTGGAGGAAGACGGGCGGTGTGTGATCGGCGGGGCTGCCACGGTGACGGACCTGATAGAGTCTCCCGTGATACGGACCGCCTTCCCACGCTTTGACCATTATGCACATTTGATATCTTCCACACCTATACGGAATATTGCCACGGTAGCGGGTAATTTTGTCAATGCTTCACCTATCGGGGACCTTACCATTTTTTTCCTGGCCCTGGATGCGCAGCTGTTGTTGAGCGATGGGAAGCTGCGGAGGGAGCTGCCACTCAGGAGATTTTTTCTTGGATATAAGGAGTTAGGTAAAAAGGCGGAAGAGTTTATTGAAAAAATATCCTTTCGTTTGCCGGATGCAGACGAGCATTTCCATTTTGAGAAGGTGAGCAAGCGGACCTGTCTGGATATTGCCAGTGTAAACACGGCGATGCGGGTAAGGATGAAAGGGGCGGTGGTTGAGGAAGGGCTTATTTCTGCGGGTGGTGTGGGACCTGTGCCTGTCTGTCTTGAGGGAGCTTCCTTGTTGATGGCTGGACGGCGGGTGGATGAGGAGCTGGTGCAGGAAGTTGTGGGAATGGCCCGGTCTGAGGTTAAGCCGATCAGCGATGCAAGAGGGACAGCGGCTTACAAACTGTTGTTGCTGGGGCAATTGATCAAGTCTCATTTTTTGACGCTATTCCCTCAACTTTCAGTTGTGAGGGTATTGGAAATATGAAGAATATCGATGCCATAGGACATGTGAGGGGAGAATCCATTTATCTGGATGATATCCCGCTGATACAGGGCACCTTGTTTGGTGCGGCCTATGGTTCGCCCGTTGCGCATGGGTTTATTCGTGCGCTGGATATCAGCGCTGCGGAGCAGCATCCCGGTGTCGTGTGCGTATTGACCTACCGGGACGTCAGGGGGGAGAATCAGATAGGCGGTATTATCCCGGACGAGCCGTTGTTTGCCGAACAGCATGTTCATTTTTGCGGAATGCCTATGGCTTTTGTAATAGCTGTTTCGGAGAAGGCGGCCAGGGAGGCCGTGGGGATGATAAAGGCGGAGATCGAGCCGTTGCCGGTGATCACGGACCCGCGGGAAGCGCAGACGAATGGAGCGCTCATCATACCTCCAAGGACTTTCAGACTCGGGGATGTTGATGAAGCATGGTCTTTATGTACGCATATTGTCGAGGGGCGTGCGGATACCAACGGACAGGAGCATCTGTACATAGAAACGCAGGGAGCATATGCTATCCCCCAGGAGAATAATGTTTTACGGGTGTATTCGTCCACACAGGCGCCTACGGCTGTGCAGCGGGCTGTCGCCAAGGTAACGGGGCTGCCGATGCATGCTTTGGATATATCCGTCACGCGGCTGGGCGGGGGATTTGGCGGCAAAGAAGACCAGGCCAATGTCTGGGCTGCTTTGTGTGCACTGGCGTGTATGCGGGTGGGGAAACCTGTGAAGTATTCTGTGCCGCGGACGGAGGACATGATAATGACGGGGAAACGGCACCCTTATTCGTCGGATTTTAAGATCGGGTTGGATAAGGATCTGAAGATACTTGCCTATGAGGTTACTTTTTATCAGAATGCGGGCGCAGCTGCGGATCTATCGCCAGCCGTGCTGGAAAGAACGCTGTTTCACTGTACCAACTCTTATTTTGTCCCTCATGTACGGGCCACCGCCTACAGCTGCAGGACACATCTGCCGCCAAATACGGCTTTTAGAGGTTTTGGGGGACCGCAGGGCATGTTTGTTATCGAGGCTGCGATAGCGAAGACCGCTGAGATCCTTGGAATAGATGCTGCGGTGATCCAAAAGAGGAATCTGCACCAGACGGGGGATACCTTCCCGTATGGACAACCGGCGGAGAGCGAAGCGCATGCCTGCTGGCAGAAGGCGGAGGACCTCTACGTTGTTACGGCTATTCGCAAGGAAGTAGAAGAGTTTAATCATTCGCATATATTGTTTAAGAAGGGAATGGCTTTTATGCCCGTGTGTTTTGGCATTTCGTTTACCAAAACGTTGATGAACCAGGCCAGGGCGCTGGTGCATGTCTATACGGATGGCAGCGTTTTGGTGACTACGGGTGCGGTGGAGATGGGACAGGGGGTGAATACAAAAATGATGCAAGTGGCGGCCACTGTTCTTTCGATAGATCCAGGTCTGGTGAAGATACAGTCTACCAGTACTTATAAGATCGCCAATACATCCCCCTCGGCGGCCAGTGCGACGGCTGATCTGAATGGAAAGGCGGTGCAGATGGCGTGTACGGAGATTTTGCGGAGGTTGAAGGAAGTGGCTGCAAGGGAGCTGGGTGTTGCTGTGGAGTTGATCGAATTAAAGAAGGGGATGGTGCGGGTGGATGGTGTGCCCTCGGATATGGATTGGAAAAAGCTTGTGCTGGCAGCATTTGCCCGCAGGGTCAGTTTGTCGGAGCATGCGCATTATGCGACGCCGGGTATCCACTTTGATCCTGAAAAGGAGAAGGGACATCCATTCGCCTATCATGTCTATGGTACGGCCATCGTTGTGGCGACGATGGATTGTTTAAGGGGGAGATATACGATAGACGCCGTCAGAGTAGTACATGATTTTGGCGTCAGCATGAATTCTCTGATCGACAAGGGACAAATAGAAGGAGGGATTGTGCAGGGCATTGGCTGGATGACGATGGAGGAGGTGTTGTACGATACCTCCGGCCGTCTGCGTTCGAATACGCTGTCTACCTATAAAGTACCGGATATTTATTCTGTGCCGGAGGAGATCAGCATCGAGGCCCTCCACACCGAGCGGGATAACCTGGCGATCTTTCGCAGCAAGGCGGTGGGAGAGCCTCCCCTGATGTATGGCATCGGCGCTTATTTTGCCTTACGTAATGCGATACGTGCTTTTAATCCTTCCGCCGACCTTCCTTTTTCCGCGCCACTTACACCTGAAAAAGCATTGATGGGATTGTATGACAAGCAACATGTCACTGCATAAACAGATCGTGACCTGGAAGCTGGCTCTTTCCAGTCTGGAGAGGGGTGTGCCTGTATTGTTGCTATATGTGCTGGAAAGCAAGGGCAGCAGTCCCGGCAGGCAAGGTTTTTTTATGACGGTGAATGCGATGGGAGAAATGGAGGGGTCCATCGGAGGCGGGATCATGGAGCACAAGTTTACGGAGATGGCGAGGGATCGGTTGAGACAGGGGGAACGAGTAGTGTCCCTGCGCCGACAGGTGCATGATAAAGAAGCGGCAAAGGATCAGAGCGGGATGATCTGTTCCGGTGAACAGACTATTTTATTATATGGGTTGCGTTTTGAGGATATGGGGACTATAAAGGCGCTGGTGGAGTCGCTGGAAGTTTGTAGAAACGGCGCATTGATGTTGTCGCCGGAAGGACTGAGGTTTGGACCGGTGGCGCCTTTAGAGGATTTTATTTTTGATAAGCGTTCGGAAGAAGATTGGAAGTATGTGGAGAAGACGGGTTATAAGGACCGGCTGTATATTGTAGGTGCGGGGCATTGTGCGTTGGCGTTCTCCCGGCTTATGCAGACCATGGATTTTTATATCACTGTCTTTGATCACCGGCCGGACCTGGAGACGTTGGCTAGGAATGAATATGTGCATGAGAAGGTGCTGGTGAGTGATTATGGGGAACTGAGCGGGTTGATCGTTCCGGAGAAGGAGCATCATTATGTGGTGGTGATGACCCAGGGTTACCGAACGGATGACAGTGCGGTGCGGGTTTTATTACCGATGGAGTTCCGGTATTTTGGGTTGCTGGGCAGCAAGGCGAAGATATCAAAGATGATGGATGGATACAGGGCGGAAGGAGTGCCGGATGAATGGCTGCGGAGAATGCGGGCGCCGGCGGGGCTGCCTATCCATAGTCAAACGCCGGAAGAGATAGCAGTGAGCATTGCGGCGGAGATCGTGGGGGTGAAGCGGGAGGAGTAGGGGTTGTTCCGAAAGGTAATATAAAGTTAATGTAGTGGTTACCTATGGTCGTTATTTTTGCAGCCAATTAACTCCGTATTAAAAAAATGGATAAGGCAAAATCGGAATTATCCGATCAGGAATTACTGATCAGATGCCGAAATAACGACCTGAAGGCTTATGAGATGTTGTTTTACCGTTATTCCAAACGTCTCCATAATTATGGAATAAAGTACCTGGGTAATGCGGAGGTTGCAGAAGAAAAGATGATGGATGTAATGGTCTGGGTCTGGAAAAACAGGTCTTCACTTCCCGAGGACGTTAATTTTGAACCCTATATTTTCCGGGCCATGAAGAATGCTTTGGCTATGGAGATCCGCAAACGTATCCTGCATACTTTATCCATTCATGAATTGGATGACAATAAGATCGCCGATGGTTTACGGGCTGATGCTCCATTGGCCTGCAAGGAATTGACCAACTCTTATCACGATAAGCTGCATTCCTTAAGTTCACAGCGACGGAAAACTTATTTATTGAGCCGGGAAGAAGGTCTTAGTAATTCTTTAATTGCCAAAGAACTGGATATCTCGGTCAATACTGTTAAAAACCATCTCAAAGCATCGCTCTCTCATCTCCGATCACACCTGGACGAATATAATAACATCGTCAATTTCCTGATCCTGAGTTCTTCACTTATCTTTTGCTGATTTTTTCTTCCCCACTGATTGCCGGGTATAAAAAATAATTTATTTTTTGATTAGCCCCTTTTGCATTTTTGTGCACTTCTTATAGTACAAGGCTATAAAGTATCCCTTGTATAGAAGGAAATGCCAATAGATAAAGAGTTAATAATAAAATACCTCAAAAAGGAGTGTACGGCAGCAGAACAAAAGGAGGTGGAGGCCTTTTTAAGAGGCCCGGAAGGATTGCAGGCTTTGCAGGAGGCTATGGATGTTCTACTCCCGGAAGATATCGCGTCTTTCAAAACTGATCTTCCTTCCGAGGCCGAAGCATCGGAATGGATGGGAAAAGTGCACGGAAGGATGTTTCCATTGACTGAGAAGGTCCGGCCAGGGCGTGTACTCAAACGTTTTTCAATCGGTCATGCCGCGGTGTGGATCGGACTTATCGTGTTTTTAGGACT
Organism: Chitinophagaceae bacterium; assembly: GCA_017307755.1. Classification (GTDB taxonomy): domain Bacteria; phylum Bacteroidota; class Bacteroidia; order Chitinophagales; family Chitinophagaceae; genus Puia. The sequence continues at coordinate 12,353 of JAFKGQ010000009.1, forward strand.
TGGCCTGTGGGGTCTGGGCCTTTTTCAAAAAGATAAACGGCAGCAGCATTCCGATGTATCACAGGTCGCCTCGATGCATGTCAACAATCCCAAAGGCCGGCGCAGTAAAATAACGCTTTCTGACGGCAGTGTGATAACCCTTGGCCCTGACAGCCGGATGAGCTATCCTGCTTCTTTTTCAGATCATTCCCGGGAAATTTCGTTGGAAGGAGAGGCCTTTTTTCAGATCAGTAGAGATCCGAACAGATCCTTTATTGTACATACCGGTGATATTCATACGAAGGTATTGGGTACTTCTTTTAAGGTTGAAGCATTTGCCGGGCAACCGGTGTCCGTGGCGGTCGCCACAGGTCAGGTACGGGTAGACCAGTATAAAGGCGGAAAGCTTTTTCAACAGCTGGCCATTCTGAATCCCGGGAAAAAAATCAGCTGGAATGGGGCCGCTGTCACCCCCTCCGTCCTATTAACCGATGAACCCGTAGATGACATCAACGGATGGGTAGATTACCGGCTTGCCTTTAATGCACAGACTTTGCGGGAAATAACCACTCAACTGGGGCGCTGGTATGCTGTCGATATAAAGTTTGTAAATCCTGTCGTTGCGGATCGACGTCTTACGATCACGCTGAGCGCCAACATGCCTTTACAAACGATCCTGGAGGTTCTGCGCAGCGGCAGCGGTTTTACTTATCAAATAAAGGATAGGGAAATAATTATCTATTAATGAGCAAGATTATGCATAAGTGCGCTATCGCCGCCATGAGTGTATTCCTTACGCTGGCCGGTATGTTTTGGGCAACCGGGGTAAAAGGACAGGATCTGAACCGGAAGGTAGATCTGAAATTAAAGGAAGCTGGTATGAAGGATGCTTTTTTGGAAATAGAAAGACAAAGCAATGTAAAGTTTTTGCTGCCGGAAGAGTTGGTCAGTAATTCCAAAAAGGTCACGCTGGTCCATTCCGATATTTCCGTACGCGAAGCGATTGATCGTATCCTTTCAAATACCGGGTTGCAGTTCAAACTGGTGAACGGATATGTGGTGATTGCCCGTGCGCCTGCGCCGCAACGTGTCACCGGTAAAGTTCAGGATGTAGCAAACAAAGAAGCTCTGGCCGGCGTTTCCATCCGGGTCAAAGGAAGACAGGGGGGGACATCTACGGATGAGAATGGTGTTTTTAGTTTGATGCTTCCTTCGGATGAAGGTGTACTGGTGTTTACCTACCTGGGCTACCTGCCCAAAGAGGTCAGGCTGGAAAAGAATAAAAGCAGTAATAACCTCCTTATTTCGCTGACGGCCTCGGACAAGGCGATGAGCGAAGTGACGGTACATGCCCGCAGAAGGACCAATACAGAAGTTGCTGTGCTGAACGAAAGGAAAAACGCATCTATTATCCAGGATGCGATATCGGCCGCTCAAATTGAAAAGACAGGCAGTGTTACCACGACGCAGGCGCTGCAAAGGGTTGCGGGTGTGACCGTAACTGATGACAAGTATGTGGCGATCCGCGGTCTTGGCGATCGCAGCGTGATCGGGCAGATGAACGGCATCCGGCTGGCCTCCTCCGACCCGGACCGCAGCGCTATTCCTCTGGATCTGATACCCGCGTCATTGCTGGATAATATTACGATCTATAAAACGGTGACGCCTGATAAACCTGCCGATGCGGCAGCGGGGATCGTTGAGCTGAAAACCAAATCGGTGCCGGACAGCATGACCTTCGAAGTTATTGCGCAAACGGGCTTTAATTCGGCGATTGGCCTGGGAGGCGGTTATAATAGTTTCTGGAACAGCGATATGGGATTGTTCGGTGGGAAGATCAATCAGAAAAGTCTTTCCTCTGATTTCAAGGCCCTTGCCAAACAGTATCCGGACGGGCTGGGGTCTATTCAGAAAATGATCGCCAACAGCAATTACAGTACCCAGGGCTGGCAGGAAGTGGGCAGGGTCAATAAGATCATGCAGGGTTTCGATCCGGTGATGACTACCCGTTTCAAACAAGCCCCGTTGAATCAATTGTATTCGGTGACCTACGGAAATAGTTTTACGGTGTTTAAAAAACATAGATTGGGTCTTATCCTGGGCGGCAATTATTATCGTCGCATCACGGCTGTCAATGATGGAAGTCTGACCCAGTATAGCGTATACCAGGGTGTGGTTACGGGTAACCCCGATATATACAGTTTCCGGAATATCCCCAATTATATAACCCCGAATAACCTGGTGATGGGTAAATACCAGTCGTATAAGGAAAATACGGGAATTGAAACACTCAATTATGGAGCGCTGGCCGGACTGACCTACCGTCTCTCCCCCCTCCACGAGATCAGTATGCAATATCTCGGAAGCTGGGGCGGTGAGACGGCTGCGACCAACCTTTCGGGAAGTTATGAATACACAGGTCTGCCGGGTGATGTAACCAGTACGATCTATTCGCTGAAGCAGACCTACCGGAGCCTCAATACGCTGAATCTGCAAGGTGAACATAAATTGAAAACGGGGGAATATTCGCCGCGTCTGAGTTATAATTTAGCTACTTCCCGGTCCGGGCAAAACAATCCTGATTTTCGTTTTATCAGTCTTGCCGATTATACGCCGATCGGAGGTGGATGGTATAACAGGCCCCGGGTATTAGCCGGTGGTGGTGCCACCAGCACCCTGACCTATTCCAAACATCTGTATGCCCTCACTTCCGGGTATGTAAATGGTTTTGGAGCCTATGGCATCATCCAGGCCGAACCCAATGGCCGCCGCTGGCGTAATCTCGATGAAAAAAATTATAACTATAAGGCGGATCTGAGTTTTCCGTTCCGGTTGTTTGGAAAAAAGCAGGAATTCAGGACTGGCGGCAGCTACCTTTTCCGGGATCGGACGTTTACGGAAAATCAGTTGTTCCTGCCCGGGTCCAATTTTGCCGGCAATAAGGCGATCCCTCTGTATGATGTCGAAGGAGATCTGGACCGCCTGGTAGGCAACCAGGTGATCGGCGTAAAGGCGGCAACCGGCAGCCAGGCAGAAGGTGCAAGTCCTATCGGAGGTTTTCTCTACAACAGCCAGAAATCTCCGAATAATTACAAAGGTTATTTTGAAACCAATGCTTTTTACGGCATGGCCGATCTGAAACTCACCGAAAGTTTACGGGTAGCCGGCGGGGTTCGTTTTGAAAGGACAAATATTGGTTCGGCGGTAGATACTTCCGGGATCTTTCTCGATCCGGCGCTTACCAAGCAAGGACCGAACGGAAGCAAGATACCCCTGGTTTTTATCGAGCCCAATTCGGTGTACAAGACCGGATATGAGCCTTACTATTCTGCGAATGCGACCTATACGCTCAATAAGGTGATGAATTTCCGAGGCGCCTTTAATACGACGCTTGCCAGACCGGAGTTGCGTGAATTGACCAATGTGTTTGAATTCGATGCTTTCCAGATGGGTCTGGTGGTCGGTAACCCTAACCTGAAGAACCAATATACCGAGAATATGGATTTTCGTTGGGAATGGTTTCCGAACAGGGGAGAGGTGATTGCCGTGTCGGCTTTCCGGAAACGCATCAAAAATCAATTGGTCAAAGTGTTTAATCTTAAGACGGACGGGCTGGCGGCCACTTATCCCGAGTTTCCCACCATTCAGTTCCAGAACGATCCGAACACAGGTACGGTATGGGGTATCGAACTGGAGCTGGTGAAAGATCTGGGAAAATTGAATGACCATTTGCGCAATTTTTTTCTGGGTTCGAATCTGCTGCTTGCCCAAAGCGATATCAAAAAAACGCCTGAACGGTATAAAGCCAACCGCTCCCTGGACCGATATACACCAAAGAACAGCCCATTGTTTGAACAGGCGCCGTATTCGATCAATGTCTGGTTGAATTATGATAATAAAAGATCCGGGACGGATCTTACGGCCACCTTCAATATGGTGGGAGAGCGTCTGGTGCAGATCAATCTGACGGGTGAGCCTGATCTGTACACGCGCCCTGTTCCTGTACTGGACTTTGTATTCACCCAGCGGGTGAGCAAACGGATCCTGTTCAAGGGATATGCCAAAAATATATTCGACCCGGCTATCAAAACGGTGTATGCCAATCCCGGCACAGGCGGCAAATGGTATGGAAATGAGTATGTCAACCGCAGCTATCACCGGGGCAGCGAAATTATGATGGGGTTTACTTATAAATTATTCTAACATGAATAAAATAGTATTGAATATCCTGCTGTTTGCCTTGGCGGCGATTTGTGCGGGCGGCTGTAAGAAAATGAGGCCGGATGAGTGGAAGGACAACCGGAGCGTAACGAAAAACCGCGCTGTCTCTACTGTCCGGATCGTAAATCTTGGGGATTATTACCAGGTTATTGCCAATGGAGACAGCCTGACCAATTTCGAGCTTCTTGATGGACAGACCGAGGTCATCAAATACAAGGGCACGGATTATTTTCCGGAGAATGGCCGTCTTGGCAGTATCTGGCAGGTGCCTCAGGACCTGTTCCGGGCTGATGGTACCGCAGCTTTGCGTTTTGGCAATATCGGTGTTACCGGAAGCCTTGGCGCCCCGGAGTTTGTAGTAAAGGATGATTACAAGCGGCCCATGGATTATTATCTTTTGCCCGAGCAGATCGAAGGGCAGCCTGCCTATGTTGCCGTAGAAAGGGGTGTGACGCAACCTTCCAAACCGGATTATTTTAAGATAAGGGTTCTGAACCTTTGTGCGAAGGCAAAATATCCTATAGCTGCGGAGCGGGGACCATTGGAAAACCTGGTTGGCCCTGTTACGCTTACTTATGCGGATGGCACCCCGGTGGGTCCAGCAACGAGCAACATTACCCTGGAGCAGCGTCTGTCGGACTATGTGGAGCTTCCCTACGGTACTTACCAGTTCAGGATACTGACACCTGATGGAAGACAGGTGCCCGGCGGGGCGCCCGCCAATCCTATCGACAAACTGATCGATCCGCCCACTTCCACTATTGCTTTTAATGATCAGGGGAATATTGCCTCTTCCAGGCTTACTTTTGCTCCCGTCAATACTTATCAGCCGGGCGGCGTCTACACCATCGTCATTACTCCTTATAATTTCAGTTTTCATGCTTCCGCCTCGGAAGAACAGAGTGGCGCTTACCAGAATGGTTTCCGTATTATCACGGATGTAAGCCCCGCGGTCAATACCACCTATTTCCGTATACAGGGTGTAAATGCCCTGCCTGGCAGCGGGGACCTACGTTTCAGGGCGAATGGACAGGACCTGGCCAGCGGCGTGCCGTACGGCCAGGCATCTGACTACAGCCGGCTGGTGCAGGATCGCTATACCATCGAGGCGGCGGATGCATCCGGAAAAACATTGGCCTCTGTTCAGCAGCTTTTGCGGCCAGGCCAGAATTATACTGCCTGGCTATATCCCGATCAGCAGGGTGCGGCCAAACTGGTGCTGGTTGCCAATGACCTTAGCGGTCAGTTCGAAAGTACGACGAATGGCCCGGTCTACCCGGATGATAATTCCCTGGGTTATGTCAAGTATGATTTTATGTTTGACAAACGGTTCCTGAATCTTTCGCCAGACAATCCCTACATCAGTTTTACCCTGGATAACGGACAACTGGCAGTGAATAAAGGGGCTACCGTCAATCTGCAACCCGGGATAGCGGTGACTGAACAGCCTTATAGCAGCGGCGCAGTGTTTGGCTACCGGCCGTTCCAGATCATGGCTTATCGCTCATCCCCGACTGTCGTCCCCGGCGCCTGGGCTGATGATATACCCGTACTGAAAAGCAGCGCCTTTGTTGCCCTGCCGGGATTATACGAGGCGGCGGGCCGGGATGTGCCTGCGCAGGAACCGGGTGTTTACACTGTTGCCCTTATCGGCCGTACCGGCAACGGAATATCCCAGCCTGACAAAGCAAAACTTATACTTGTCAAACACAACAGATGATGAAAAGAATTACGCTTGTGATGATGGTCTTTATCCTGCTTGTCCTGGCAGGTTGCCGGAAGGTGGATTATACATTGATCGATCAGCCTGCCTATCTGCGTGTATTTAACGATCTCAACTATGCGCAGAGCATGGATGCCAAGGATAGTAAGTATCCCTCCTTGTGTATGATCATCAACCCTGTCCTGGATGCCGGCGGTATGCCTACCGGCGGCGAGGTCGTCGGGGATTTTCTGGACAAACGGGATACTTATGCTCCGCCCTATCCTTCGCATGTGGGCAACAGTACTTCCGTGCAAAACCCGGAATACCCCGGAAAGGAGGATGTTTTGGTCGGGCCGATCCTCAACGGGTTTGACCTGAGCAGCTGGGCGCAGGTCCGTTCAGGAAAACTCAGGATCATGTTCTTTTACCGTCCCTTCAATACGACGCCCTTTTTCGAACTGGATGATAGACTGAAACACGATGTGCTGGTGGATACCACGCTGACCCTAACGGCAAAGGAGGTCTACACGCTCCATGTACTGCAAAAAGATTTTTTGACTAAACAAACAGGTCTGTTGCTTCGCCAGGAGAATTTTCACAAGCTTCCTCTTTCAGATACGATGGCCTATGTGAATTTCTATAACTACAGCGCTAAAGGATTCTGGCAAGCGGACTATAGCCTGAAAAATCAGGATGTTTCGCTCCGCTCATTCAAATATGGAGTTAAAGACACCATGAATATTTTTCTCACCTTGTACAAGGGACAGACGACACCGGATAAATCTCCTTTTATCAAGAACTTCCGGGGCAATTACCTGGGTACCATGATACGTAACGCGGATGCTGGCTCAGTCAATCCCTATTATGATTTCCCTTTATGGGCCGATACCAGCGCAGATGGTATTCGTACGGATATCTGGGAGCGGCTGGAGTTCCTTGTTCAGGGGTTGGATATATCAGACCACCCCTATATATCGGGTGGTTTATCGAATACCTATGCCAATTATGCCGCCGCCTATTGTTTGCTCAACGGCAAGGTTCAAATAGGAGGCAGCTCCCCGTTAGGCAGCGGGGTTCCCCTGCCAAATCTGCTGGTCAGTCTGCATTCGGGTATCGACAACCCGCGCACTTTTGCCACGGTAAGTACTATCGAGATCGTCAACAGCCATATTTATCTCACGACTATTCAACGGAAATATCCCGGGCCGGTGTACCGATGATCATCCGGATACCGGCTTTGCCTGTTGGAGTCGCCTATTGTCATAATTAAATATATACGATGAAGACCCGAAAATATACCGGCCTGTTACTTCCCGTTGTGATCTCTTCGGCGCTGTTCACTTCCTGTAAACATGAAGACCTTGCGGTAAGTAAACCGAACGAGAATGTACGGACGGCGGGAGATTTTATAAAGAACAACTACGATTTCAGTTTGTTCTATGCGGCGCTTGATTATACCGGGCTGATCCGGCAGCTGAATGAAAAAGGTCCTTTTACCGTGCTGGCGCCGGCTAATAAGGCCTTTATGGAACTGGGGATACAGACTGCCGCGGATGTTCAAAGACTGAACCGCGACAGCCTGAAACAGGCCATGGCCTTTCATATCCTGACCAGGCGTTTGATGCAGGCGGATGTGCCGGTGAACGGGGTGGATATAGAATATGAAACGCTGGCTGGTATTCCCCTTTATGCCACGTTTGCCTGCTATGCCCCGGGCAACTCCGCTTATTCGTATGATAAACTTTATTTCAGCGGGAGCTTTGCTTACCGGAAAGATGTTCAATTGGCCAATGGCGTCTTGCACGCGCTGGTCAAGGTAATGAAACAGTATCCCGGCAAAACCGTCCGGCAATGGCTGGCCGACCGGCCGGACTACAGCATCTTTGTCAGCGGACTTAAAAAATTCGGGCTGTGGGATGAACTTGCCGGAGACGGACCTTTTACCATTTTTGCTCCGGATAATAAGGCATTTACGGATGCAGGGATCAGTCAGGCCGTCGTCGACGACCTGGAAACGGATAAATATATCGGCCAACGGCTGTTTGGCGCCTATATCCTGTATAAAAAACGGTATTTCCTTGCCGATAAGATCCTGTTTAATATAGTCAACGGCGAAGCCTCTTATCTGACTACCATAAGAAATGACCAGGCTGTATTCGGATGGTACGACTACCAGGGAGATTATAATCTTTCGCTTACCTCAGGAAGAATTCAACCCATCATTTATTATGGATCTGTCGATGTGCCGGGCGCCCTGGGTTACCGGCTGGATCATCTTTGCTCGAACGGCATTGTACATGATACGCCGGGCTTGCTGATCAAACCTGAACAGGCGCTTAAATGAAATGAATTAACTGCGATCTAATTTATAGAAAATGAATAAGCTAAAATTGTTTTTCCAGGGGGGAACACTGTTGATCCTGCTGTTCGCGGCTTGCCGGAAACAGGAGTTTATGCCGCCGCCCGAGGGAGCAAAGGTGCCCGAAGCCGACACGGTAAAAATAACCTTGAAAGAAGCGCTGGCCGCGTCTCCGGCCAAGCTTTTTTACCAGGCGTGGCAGCGCAGCGGGATGGACGACCGACTAAGATCTCTGAGCGATGGTAAAAGCATGTTCACGATCCTGGCCCCTGGTGATGCGGCAATGGAACGTGCTGGTCTTACTCTGCAAACAATACAGAGCATGGAGGTAAAGGACCTGGATAGTCTCCTTATGTTCTATACGCTGCGTGAACGCATCACTGTGGCGCAGCTGGAAGATAAGCCAGATAATTATATCGCCATCAGCCTGCTGAGCAACCCGGCGCTGAAGGTCCCCCGGTTTATCACGGGGACTCCCTCCCTTTATGAAAGCGAGCCTTATTTTTACCGGCAGCATCTGCAGGTGAAGGATGGTAAAACCTATGTCAATGGGAAGGTAGCAGGCGCCGGTATATCCGTTGCGGCAAAGGATGGTTACCTGTGGCTGTTGGACCAAACGGTAACCAAACCTGTAAAGACCTTGCTGGAAGTCGTGGAAGCGGACGGACGGTTTACGATGTTGCTGGCCATCCTGCGTTACACCGACGGGCAATATAACCAGATCTGGAAGGATGCAACCGGATCTAATAATTCCCGGAGAAATTCCACTGACAAGAGTTTCTCCAAACGTTTTGGCTGGGAACTATCCCCTCCGCCCCGGCTGCAACCGAGAGTCCCCAACCTGTACAAAAATACTTTGTTGTTGCCCACCGATGAGGCTTTTCGGAATGCAGGTTTCAACAGCCTGGCGGATCTGCAGCAATTTAATATTGACAGGTCGTTGCCCCGGAAAATCCTGGACCGGTGGGGTTATCCGGTGATGTCGGGCAATTTTGCCACCGACACGCTGCTGGATTACCATATAAACTGGGGAAACCTGCTCAATGGAATGACCCGGGACGTGTCGGCGCGATCGGGTACTAATGCGCCCTTTTTTTATAGCAATGTTATGAGTAATGCGGTTTTAGGAAATTATGTGGTTACCGGAAAATGGACGGGCAGCAACGAGGAGGGGTTACCCGATCCCAATTATTATATGCCCCTCGATTTTTCCCGCGATGCTTCGGGTAAAATACTGGTAAAGGTGAAAGGCTCGGAAGCGCCGGCCGCAACGGTGGTCGATGCGGATATTTATTCGATCATGGGACCTATTCATGCCATCGATCATCTGCTCATTCCCAAAGGTTTTAAAATCAAGTAGACATGAAAACGACATTAATGGTTTTAATGATCCCGCTATGGTTGATGACGGCCTGTACAAAGGATAATAAGACCGGCGCCCCTGTCGATAGTAACCTTATCAGCCAGGTGATCTCAGATAATTTTAATCTTTCGGTCTTTGCCGCCGTACTCCAACGAAGCGGTCAGTATAGAAATCTAAAAGAACGGGGACCTTTTACGGTGCTGGCGCCATCAGATGCGGCTTTTGGTCTGGCGGGCTATATGGATCCAGGCTCCGTGGCCACCACTGAATCTTCCGTGATATCGGCGATTGGTCATTATCATGTGCTCGATGGCAAGTATGATCTGAACAAACTGCCTTTTCAATTTAACCAGGAATTGCGTTCGGAGGGGGGGAAGCTCTATGCCACCCGCTGGGTGAAAGGACAAGACACCGTGCTGACCATCAATGGAGCGAGGGTCTTATCCACGGACGTGCCTGCCTCCAACGGACTCGTACAGGTGATCAACCGTGTACTTACTCCTTATCTTCATGACAAGCTGAGCGATGCCGTAGCGGCGGAACAGTCTATAACGCTTTTCTCCGAAGCGCTGAGAGTATCCGGTCTGCTGCAAACGATCGACGGAACGGGACCGTTCACCATTTTTGCTCCCACCAATGCGGCAATGCAGGCTTATGGTTTAGCCACGGTGGAGCAGATCAGGGAAACGGACGTGGAACTGTTGAAACAACTGCTGCGTTTGCACATTATCCGCGACAGGCGTTTTATTTACGATTATATTCTCAGCGATGACGGAACCAACCAGGCCCAGCAGGCCATGCTGGATGGGAATGTCATCAGCATACAGCTGGTGGCCGACGAAAGTCAGCCGGGCGGATTCAGCGGCATCACGATAAGAGGGCCGGGTAATGTCTCCGACGTAAACCTGCTGAAACAGGATAACCTGGCAGGGAACGGTGTGCTGCATGTTATAGATGATGTTCTAAGGAGCTCGCAACAATAAAAAATATTTATAAGATCATGAAGATGATGAGATATATCAATTTCTATACCTGCTTGTTAATCGTAGCAACCGTCTTGCTGCTGCAATCGTCTTATCCTGTGTTAGCACAGGAAACCAGCGGCTCATTAGGCGGGAAAATAACGGATACTTCCGGCCGTCCCCTGGCAGGGGCTACGCTTACTGCGATCCATCTGCCGTCGGGAACAAAATATTTTTTATCTGCCGCATCCGACGGCCGCTATTTTCTCAATAATATGCGTATCGGCGGTCCTTATACGATCACGGCTTCTATGACAGGGATGAGCCCCGATGTGCGGGAAAATATTATCATCCATCTTGGAGGCACGCAGGAGCTGAATTTTATGCCCAAAGAAAATGCGCAGCAGCTGGGTGAGGTAAAGGTTATTGCCCGGGTGAGCAGGGCTGGCGCCAACAGTTATGGAACAGGGAAAAATATCAGCGCCGCACAAGTGCGCAGCATGCCGACGGTGAACAGGAGTCTGACCGATATTACCCGGCTAACGCCACAAGGCAGCCGCGACAATAGTTTTGGGGGGGCTAATTTCCGGTACAATAACGTGACGATCGACGGGGCGGTGAATAACGACGCTATCGGCTTCAGTCCTTCCCTTGGAGGTCAGACCGGCACTTCGGGCATGGCCGGGAGCAGTACGCGGACCAACCCCATTTCGTTGGATGCCATCGAAGATATCCAGGTATATCTTGCGCCTTACGATGTTAAGATCGGGAACTTCACCGGCGGATCAGTGAATGCGGTTACCCGCAGCGGCACCAATACGGTCAGCGGATCTATTTATGGTTTTGGTCGGAATGCAGCTATTACGGGGAATGACAGGGTAGGCAAGCTGGGAAAGATGAACAGTGATTTTTATGATTACCAGACGGGTTTCCGCATCGGTTTTCCGCTGATAAAGAACAAGCTTTTCTTTTTTAGTAATGAAGAGATCACCCGCCGGCAGGACCCCGCGCAATTGGTGGCCGGTATACCCGAAACGGAACATATCTTTAGTCTGGCCGATGCCGCTGCTATTGCGGAGACTGCAAAGAATCGGTATGGAAATATCTTTGATGCAGGGACGGCCGGGCAGTATACCAACTGGTCCGAATCGCAGAAATTTTTTAACCGGCTCGATTGGAATATCAACGCCAAACACCAGTTGGCCGTCCGTAACAATACGATCTTTAGCAAGGCTACGCATATGGATCGTGACCAGCAGGATTTTCGATTCAGCAGCATGGCTTTCCGGCAAACTAATAATCAAACGGGTACGGTGGCTGAACTGAAAAGCCGTATCAGCAATACGCTTTCCGGCAACCTGGTGATCGGCTTCACTGTCGTCAATGATAGCAGGGACCCGTTGAGCGACCCCAGCCTGCCGCAGGTGCAGATCATGGGCCGCACACCCGGTGCTACTATTTACCTGGGGACCGACCGCGAGGCCAGTATTTTTAATATGCGGCAAAAGACCTGGGAGCTTACGGCCAATCTGAACTGGACCATCGGCCGTCACAAAATACTGATCGGCACCCACAATGAGCTGTATAATATCCGCTATGGTTTTGTCAACAGCTGGAATGGCCGGGTGGACTATCTGAGCATCGAGGATTTTATGAACAACCAGCCTTACCGGGTGCGTGGCAGTTATAATTATACGAATAACACCAGAGATTATATCCTGGATCACCCGGCTGCCAGGTTTAACGTCAATATGTACAGTCTTTATATACAGGATGAGATCCGGGTGAACGATCGTCTTCGGGTCACTCCTGGTCTTCGCGCCGATGTCGCGTATCTGCCCGTTACACCGGAGATCAGTGATAAAGTGAGGGATATTCTGCCCGACCCGGGTTTCGGCCGGACTTATTCGTATACTCCGCTCAGCCGTATTTCCAACAAATTTCTGAATAAAGTGCAGCTTTCACCAAGGGTAGGTTTCCGTTATGATGCGTTGGGTAATCAAAGCCTGATCCTGAGAGGAGGGGTAGGGCTCTTTACGGGCCGTATTCCTTTTGCGTGGTTGGCTTATGCATTTTATAACACAGGGAACAGCTATGGGGCATTTGATCAGCGAGCGGACCAGAAAGCATTCGCGCCGGGAAGCGATGCGATCAAACCTGGTCCGATGGGTATCGGTGAGTTTATCGGAAAGAATGGGGCGGTCATCGATAAAGCGGGAAGCGGAAAGACACAGGTCGACCTAGTGGACAATGACTTTGTGCTGCCACAGGTGTTGCGCGCTAGTCTGGGTATCGACTATGAAACACCGGATAAGTGGCGTTTCAGCATCGAGGGACTGTATACCCGTAACATTAAGGATGTGCTGTTTCAGCAATTGAATACAAAGGATGATCCTCACTACAATGGTTATGATGTCAATAAGCAGCAGCCGGTGTACAGCGGAACGGTGGATCCCCGGTTCTCGAATATTTATTTACTGAGCAATACCAATAAAGGATATCGGTATAGCCTGACGGGAACGGTAAGCAAAAACTTTTCCAACGTTTGGAATGTCAGTACGTCCTATACTTATGGGCAATCGAAAGACCTGAGCAACGGGGTGCGAAATTCAATGGAAAGCAACTGGCAGCTGAACCAGGCGTTGGTACCGAATAATCCGCAGCTGGCCTATAGTAATTTTGATATCCGGCATCGTATTGTCGTCAGCCTTGGCTATAACCAGGAATGGAAGAAGGCCGGAAGGACTTCTGTCAACCTGTTCTTCAGCGCTCAGTCAGGCAGCCCTTTTACCTATGGGATTTTGAACAATAGTATCCAGGGCCTTTCGCAGCAGGTGTCCCTGGTCTATATTCCCCGGACGGATGAGGCCAGTCGTTTTTTTAAGGATTTGCCGACCCAAACCGCACAACAGCAGGCCGATGCCTTTAACATCTTTATTAATGGAAATGCATATCTGCGCAGCAGGAGGGGAATGTTCACGGAGCGCAACGCGGGCCGTACTCCCTGGAATGTCCAGGCGGACCTGCATTTGTCACATGATGTATTTCTGAACAGGAACAGGAGCCATTTTATCACTCTTTCTTTTGATGTGGTGAACCTTACGAATCTTTTATCTAAAAACTGGGGTATCCAATATTTTTCGCCCAATACCTTCAATTCTACCAGCAGTGTGGGGCTTACACCTGTACTTTTTCCACCGCAGCAAAATGAAGGTAATTACCCCGTATACACTTTTGCCAATCCCGGCAGACCCTATAGTATCGATTATTTCGGGTCCAGGGCTCAGCTGCAAATGGGGTTAAGATATAGTTTTTAAAATGATTGATCAATGAAAGATTACTCCTTGAAATTTTACGGCGCCGCACTTGTGTTGCTACTCGTTGCCGCATTCGGATGTAAAAGAACTGTCCAGGAACGACAGTTTGAATTTAAGGCAACCAATTATTTTCCCAATAGCGGTAAGGCGGGCACCCTGATCACTATCGAAGGGCAGGGTTTTGATACTGATATACGAAATTATTCCGCTTCTGTTTCCGGCGCCGCCGCCGAGGTTGTCAGCGCCACTTCTTCTTTCCTTGTGGTCCGCTCACCAGCTGGCGCCACCAGCGGAAAACTGAATGTGTCGTACCGGGGTAAGGGCTATGAAATCGGTGAATATATTTACCAGGCATTGAGTGTTCAGCATATCTCACCCAATAGGGGGCCCGCCGGTGCAAATATCCGGATCAGGGGAGAGGGATTCGGCAGCGTGGGTCAGCCTGCCAAGGTATCGATGAACGGCAATGCAGCCACGATCATCAGTCTGACTGATACGCTCATCATTGTCATGGTGCCGGCGAAAACAGCAAGCGGTCCGGTGACCGTAACGGTGGATGGACAATCTTCCTCGGGACCGGTGTTTAAAGTTATGGCGATGGGTGATCTGTCACCGGCTACCGGGGGGAAAGGGACGAAGGTGTTGGTGAAGGGGTCGGGTTTTGATACGGACGTGTCGAAGAACCAGGTGTTTTTTAACGGCAAAGCCGCACAGGTCCTGGAGGCAAAAGAAGAGCAATTGACCGTGCTTGCCCCGGATGGGGTGGAGACAGGTAATTTAACGGCGACTGTCGATGGCGTATCGCTGCCGGGTCCTGTATTTACCGTAGTGCCGCCCCCGACCATCAGCGTGGTTAGTCCTATGAGCGGTCCCGCAGGGACGGAGATGACCATTACCGGTGCGGGCTTTAGTGAAATTGCGGGAGAAACGAAGGTGATGATCAACGATAAGGAGATTGTTCTTACCTCTGTTACCAAAACCGTTATTAAACTGATCATACCAGGAAATACGGGTACTGGCAAGGTGAAGGTGGTGGTGAATGACCAGGCAGCCGAAGGACCGACGTTTACCGATCAGGCCCTGGGTATTTTTCAGACAGATCCGGAAGGGGGGTTACCCGGAACGGAAGTGACTATTTTCGGTACGGGTTTTAGCGTTACGCCATCCGATAATCAGGTCTTTTTTAACGGGGTTGCGGCGGCCGTTGCCTCGTCCAGCGCTACGGAGCTAAAAGTAAAGGTTCCTGCCGGAGCCACTACGGGAACGATCAAAGTGCAGGTAAATGGAAAGGAAGCTGTTGCTCCAAAAATCTTTGCCATCGAAGGTGTCTATTCCCTGACTACTTCTTTGTCCGCAAATGTATCTGCTATTACGGTTGGCCTTAACGGCGAGATCTATGCCACCGACCCAGTGCTACACCAGGTACTGAAAATAAGTACCAGCGGAGCCGTTGCTCTTTTTGCGGGCAGCCCTGGCGGACAGAGCGGAAACCAGGACGGGGCCGGCACATCGGCAACCTTTAACAGCCCTGTTGGAATTACTGCCGACCGGCATGGAAATCTTTTTGTGGTGGAATCGGCCGGTAATGTCCGGAAAATAACTCCCGGCGGCATGGTGTCTACCTTTAAAACCGCCGTGGTATTTGCAGGCGGCGCGATCGCCTCCGATGGGAATAATAATTTGTATGTTATGGGCCTGCCCAATAATTTCTCCGGAATTACCAGGATCTCTCCGGCAGGAGATGTTCAATATCTCTTCGATTTTTTTGATCCGGATAACCGGGTAGGGATCGACGCTGCGGGGATCGTTTATGCATCGGATAATAATGCAACGGGCAAGTCTGCGATCGGTGTCGGCAGCGGGGACCGGCGCATTGGTTCTTCCCCGGGTTTTGCAGACGGAGATTATGGCACGGCTCTTTTTGCAGAAGTGCATTCTCTCCTGGTGAACAGTAAAAACCAACTGCTGGTGGCGGATTATGGCAATAATGCTTTACGCTCCGTCGATCTGGGTTCGAAAACGGTGACTACGATCTTCAAGGCGGATAAAGGTTTTGCAGACGGGCCGATGGGTGTTGTTCGATTTGGGGAATTGACGGATCTGGCGCTTGGCGACGGGGATCGGTTGTATATCCTGGATAGGGTGAACAGGGCGATCCGGGTGGTGGTATATTGAGTTATTGTCCCTGGCGGGACAGCGTGCCTGTGATATATCCATAGGGCTCGTCGGTGGCGATGAATACCTCATTGTTATTTTCCATGCCGAACTGCTGCAAGTTGAAGAGGATATGGTGTTTGTTCGGCATCTTTAGCGTGATCTCCTTTACTTCCGGGAAGGTTTTTAGTACAGCATCGCCCATGGCGTATAAAGTGTGTTGTACGGAGAGGCTTTTATGGGTTGCGAAAGTGTGGAGGAGGTTTTCACGGATGGCCTGATAGAGATGTTCGGGGTCAGGTGGGACGGTATCGTATATCCAGGTGATGTCGCATTCGGTGGAGAAGATCCTGTCGTCCGTCTCTTTCAGGGTGGTGTATTTGTCTTTGATATAGTGTTCGAAACCGGAGTCGGTGGTTTTTAGGATGAGAAGGTCTTTTATGCCTGATGATAAAAGCGTGTGTTGATGATCTTTTATGATGTGGGTTTCGTGTTTTTCGGAACCGCCACCCACAAAGGAATGGGGGTGTGGGTCATCATCGAAGATCATTCTTTTCCAGCAATGTTCTGTTAAGCTGACAGTAGCTTCCGAGATCTGGGAGTTATTGGTTAGAAAGTGATCTGCCAGATACAATCCAAATGCTTCGATGGAGGTGGTGAAATGATCTTTTGCCAGTGCGTACACCGTATTTTTCATCGTATCGGTGGGCAGCACTTTTTTGTTGTTCCCTTCGGTGTGTACCTTTTCAAAATCCCCTGATAGCGAAATATTGACAGAGATCTGCCGGATATCATGACGGTCGGGGTGGCGAATGATCTTCGACAGATGGATCGCATTTTTGCCATAAGCATTTTTGTCCAGCCGGATATCCATACTACAATATAAATATTATTCTTAACTTTCTGTAGTGCCGAATGCCCTACATAGCAAACGTGTGCTCCTGCCCGACGGGATAAAGGAGGCCACTATCTTTTTAGAAAAGGGGATAATAACAGGGGTCGTGGGCGGTCTTGCCATGGTGGAAGGTGCCGACCTGGTGGATGTGGGAGAGAAGGTGGTCATGCCTGGTGTCATTGATCCGCATGTACATATCAATGAACCCGGGAGGACGGATTGGGAGGGGTTTGACACGGCTACCCGTGCGGCGGCGGCCGGAGGGCTTACCTTGTTGGTGGATATGCCGTTGAACTCATCTCCTGTCACCACAACGGCTGCCGCATTTGATCTGAAACGGGCGGCTGCCGAGGGAAAATTGCATTGCGATTGTGGATTTTGGGGCGGGGTTGTGCCGGGAAATGAGAAAGATATCGAACCGCTGATCGGGCGGGGCGTATTGGGTTTTAAAGCATTTTTGACCCATTCGGGTATCGATGAGTTCCCCAATGTAACGGAGGCTGATCTGCACAAGGCGATGCCGATCATCGCGGCTTGTGGTCTGCCTTTATTGGTGCATTGTGAGTTGTCCACGAATGAGGGTTTGTCTGGCGGAGATTCGAGGTCTTACAGGAATTATCTTTTATCCCGGCCTTCCAGGTGGGAGGAGGACGCCATTGCGTTGATGATAAGGTTGTGCGAGCAGTACAAATGCCGGACCCATATCGTTCATTTATCTTCGGCCGGCGCCATCGGACCTATCAGGCGTGCGAAAGAGCGGGGGCTTCCCCTGACGGTGGAGACGACCCAGCATTATTTGTATTTTTCGGCGGAAGAGATCGGGGATGGAGAGACTTATTTCAAATGTGCTCCTCCCATCCGGGAAAGGGAAAATAACTCTACATTGTGGAATGCATTGCGGGAAGGGGTGATTGACTTTGTAGCCACGGATCATTCTCCGGCGCCGCCGGCGATGAAGGAACCGGAAGGGGGCGATCTGACCAGGGCTTGGGGCGGGATTGCTTCCCTGCAGTTGTCACTACCTGTTCTATGGACGGGGGCTGAGCGACGAGGGTTTGGTGTGGGGGACTTGGTGTCGTGGTTGTGTACTTCGCCGGCGTTGTTGACGGGGCAGTCGGAGAGGCGGGGTAAGATTGCACGAGGGTATCAAGCGGATATTGTTGTATGGGACCCGGATCTGTCGTTTACGGTTGAAAAGGAGGGGATATTGCACCGGCATAAGGGTACTCCTTATCTGGGCGAGGAGCTGTACGGAGTAGTAGCGCAGACCTGGCTCAGGGGAGAAAAAATATTTGACAAGGATGAGGGTGTACGGCTTTATCAGGGGAGGGTGGTAGTATGAATGTATATTTACAACGAGCTGAAAATATTGTATCCAGGATACATGAGCTGGCGGCTGTCAGTGAGACATCTCCGGGTATTACCCGTCGCTATGGTACGGCTGCGGCATTGGAGGCGGGGAGTAAAGTAATGGGATGGATGCGTGCGGCGGGGTTGCAGACAAGGGTTGACGCCATCGGGAATATCAGGGGGCTTTTGTCGTCGCCGGTGGCGGGTGCGGGGACGTTGGTGATAGCATCTCATATCGATACGGTGGTGAATGCGGGTCGTTGGGATGGGCCTCTGGGCGTATTGATGGGGTTGGATCTATTGGAAAATGTAGTCTGCTCGGGCAGGAAGTTGCCTTTTCATGTCGAGCTGATCGCTTTTTGTGACGAGGAGGGGGTCAGGTTTCACACAACCTATCTGGGCAGTAAGGTGGTGGCGGGTTCTTTTGAAAAGGAGGTGTTGGACAGGAAGGATGAGGAAGGGGTGAGTCTGGGAGAGGCGATGCATAAGATAGGCGGTGACCCGGCTGATCTGGAACGGGATGCTATACCTCCGGATCAATGGCTGGGTTATTTTGAGATACATATCGAGCAAGGGCCTGTCCTGTATGAAAGTAAGATCCCGGTGGGCCCCGTGAAGGCGATAGCGGGACAGGTGAGGGCGGAGGTCATCTTTAAAGGGATGGCGGGGCATGCGGGAACGGTGCCGATGGACATGCGTAATGATGCGTTGTGCGGGGCTGCGGAGTTTGTGCTGGCCCTGGAAGGATTGGCCCGTGCTTCGGAAGGCGGGCTGGTGGCTACGGTGGGAAAGCTACAGATCACGAATGCTGCCAGTAATGTGATCCCCGGGGAGGTAGTTTGCAGTGTGGATATACGGAGTGCGGATGAAGAGGTGTTGTCCAGGGGGCTTACGAGGTGCAGGGGGCTTGTCGCGGAGATTGGAGCCAGACGGGGTTTGACGGTTCTGTTGAATGTGGTGCAGACTTCACCGCCTGTGATCTGTGATGCGCGGATGAATGAGCTGTTGGGTCGGGCCATTGGGGCTGCGGGATACGAGGTGCTGGAATTGGTAAGTGGTGCAGGGCATGATGCTGTGCCTATATCTGCCGTTGCGCCTGTGTGTATGATGTTTGTGCGGTGTCACAAGGGTATCAGTCATCATCCGCTGGAACATGTGGAAATGGAGGATCTGCGGGCTGCGATCGCCGTTGCAGATGATCTTTTACATCAATTGTCCGAAATATGGAAATATCCGCTTTAACAAGGTCGGTGGTTCATCGTAGCCATGCATTGATCAGCCCGGATGGATACATCAATAGCGTAGTCCCCGGATGGAACCGCTGTACGGTGAATGTGATCATCAATGAACAGATGGGGGCGCGTTTTTGCCAGACCATCGTTACGATACAGCAAGGAGGGGTATTGACCGGGAAGACTCGTCAGTCGCAGCTGTTCTTTTACGTTATAAGCGGGAAGGGGAGAGCGGTAGTCAGCGGCGAGTCAAGATATCTTTTTACGGGGCATTTTGTTTATATCCCTATAGGAAAAGAGTATCATTTCGAAAGTGGAGAGGATGGGACCCAACTGCTGAGCTTTCATAAAGTTTATGAGCCTCTGGAAGGCGCGATGATCCCGGCAACCTTATTTGGGAATGCCGGGGATATACCGGGCAAGGATTATCTGGGGGACCCTGCTTTGCGGCTGCAGGTGCTTCTGCCGGAAGACTTATCTTATGACATGGCTGTAAATATTTTTACCTATGATCCAGGCGGACACCTGCCGATGGTCGAGACGCATATTATGGAGCATGGATTGTTGTATTTGCGGGGGCAGGGCATCTACCGGCTGGACCAGGATTGGTATCCTGTCAAAAAAGGGGACAGTATCTGGATGGCGCCGTACTGTCAGCAATGGTTTACGGCGATGGGTAAGGAGCCGGCGGTATATATTTATTATAAAAACGTGAACAGACACCCTATTACCTTGTAATATGACATTGGACGAATTGAACGGTCTTGATAAGCCGGCGCTGCGTAAGGCGTTGGGCGGCTGCTGTGGAAGCCGGATCTGGGTGGAGAAGATGGCGGCTGTCTTTCCCGTGTTAAGTGTGCATGACTTGTTAGGTCATGCGGGTAAGACATGGCATGCATGCAGTGAGGAGGATTGGAAGGAGGCTTTTGGGCATCATCCAAGGATTGGGGACCTTGAAACTTTGAAGACAAAGTATACGGGTACGGGCGCGTCGATGGAGCAGGCGGGGGCGGTAAATGCTTCTATGGTGATGTTGGAGGCGTTGCTGGAGGGGAATCGTGTATATGAAGAGAAGTTTGGGTATATTTTTATTGTGTGCGCCACGGGTAAATCGGCTGAGGAGATGTTGGGTTTGTTGAGGGAGAGACTTGGTAATGATCCGGGAAAGGAGATCCATGTTGCCATGGCCGAGCAGGAGAAGATCACGAGAGTACGTCTTGAAAAATTATTATCATGACCAGGATAACAACGCATGTACTGGATACTTCCAGGGGCTGTCCTGCGGAAGGGATGAAGGTAACCCTTTGCCGGATGCAGGTGGATCGTTGGGAGATCGTGGCGCGGGGGCAGACGAATAGTGACGGCAGAGTTGGGGATTGGGCTGCGGCGGATGGGGCGCCAGGGACCGGCGTTTATATTGTACGATTTGAGACGAAGGATTATTTTGACAAACGGAACACTCCTTCCATCTACCCTTTTGTGGAAGTCTATTTCGAAGTGACGGCAGACGGTCATTATCATATTCCTTTATTGCTGAGCCCTTATGGGTATTCTACGTATAGGGGTTCATAACAAACGATGAGCATGCAATTTTCTATAAAAGAATCCGAGAAAGAGAGCCTGCTTGGCTCGTTGAAGATAGCCAACCTGGCATTCCAGGAAAAGTATCCTGGTGACCGGCCGGACCGGCAACCTGTGCATACGGTGTATGGAGGCGCCAATCTTTTTAAGGCGGACACCTGTGTAAGGATGGGGGAGACGGCATTGAAGAGTCTGCGGACCTATGCTCCGAACTTTGTGGAGCTGGCGCGTGTTTTGTCTCTGGAAGGGCATGAGTTCCTGCCGCAGACGGAACGGGAAACGGCTTTATTGATGCGTAAACTGGAGGCGATGAACGAAGGAGAGCGAAGAGGGGAGAAGGCCTGGCTGGCCTGGTCGGTGTACAACAAGATAGTGAGGAAGCTGGAGACGGAGCCGGTGGAAGATTTTCGTATCGACTTCGAGGATGGGTTTGGCAACCGTCCTGATGAGGAAGAAGATGCGGTCGCTTTAAAAGCCGCCGGAGAACTGGCAGCGGGGATGAAGGCGGGGACAATCTCGCCTTTTATTGGAATAAGGATCAAACCTTTTACCGAGGATCTGAAGTACAGGGGCGTACGGACATTGGACCTGTTCATTACGGAGCTGCTTGCCAGGACAGGAGGGGTGCTGCCGTCCAATTTTGTGGTCATGCTGCCGAAGGTGACCATTCCCGAGCAGGTGCATACATTGGTACGTCTGTTCAGACTTATCGAGGGCGAGCGTGGGCTGCCGGAAGGCGCGCTGAAGATGGAGACGATGGTGGAAGCTACGCAGATCATCATGGATGACGAGGGGCGTAATCCGTTGTACAAGCTCATCAGGGCGAGCGAGGGGAGGTGTATCGCGGCGCATTTCGGGACTTATGACTATACTGCTTCCTGCGGCATTACGGCAAGGTATCAGACGATGGCGCATCCGGTGTGTGACTTTGCGCATCATATGACGAAGGTGGCACTCGCGGGTACGGGGATATTTCTTTCCGATGGCGCTACCAATGTGATGCCGATCGGACCGCACAGGGGGGAGCAGCTGAGCTTTGAGCAGGTGTTGGAGAACAGAGAGGCGGTGCACAAAGCCTGGCGGACGGGGTTTGGGCATACCATGCATTCACTGGTGAATGGTTTTTATCAGGGGTGGGACCTGAATCCCGCACAATTACCTATGCGGTACGCCGCAACGTATACTTTCTTTTTAAACAGCCTGGAAGATGCCACTGTCCGTCTGAAGATATTTGTGGAAAGGGCTGCAATCTCTACTTTGACGGGGGATATTTTTGATGATGCGGCAACGGGGCAGGGGCTCCTCAATTTCTTTTTAAAGGCGCTGAACTGCGGAGCTATCGATGAACCGGCGGTTCTTGCTACGGGCCTGAGCCTGGAGGAGATCAGGAGCCGCAGTTTTTATAAGATCCTGCAAAGGAGGAGAAATAAGCGTTAGCGTTAGAGAAGCCGGTGGCGAGGGGTGGGAAATATGGATGATCTTCTAAGTGGTAGTTTATAGACGGTACGATTCTGTCCTTTATAGTATGTTACCGTTGGGACAATCTTGTGATTTGTTGTTTATTTTATGACGCAAATCTAATCCCATGAAACCCCTGCCGAACCCTTTTATAAAAAGGCTCTTTTTGTCCATGCTATTTTCCGGGCTTGCTATTGTCACGGTCAATGCCCAGTTAAAATTCAGTTTTTCCACGCCCACAGCTGTCTATACCGCCAATACGGGCGGAACTACCATTATCAACAGCGGTGTAGACGACGGGCTTTCGTCGGTGACGTCCATCGGATTTAATTTTACCTACGGGTGTAATACCTATACGCAGTTCAGGGCCAGCAGCAATGGCTGGCTGAGTCTGGGTTATAATACGTTGTCTTCCATGCCCGGGAATGCGCTTGGCACTACAGGGCAGGGACCTATTCTTGCTCCTTTGTGGGATGACCTGGCCACGTCAGATTACGGCAATGTCAATTATATATTATCGGGAAGTGCGCCCAACCGGGTATTGACCATCGAATGGTTGAATATGTTGTGGGATGCAGGCGGATCGGATGCAACTATATCCTTCCAGGTAAAGCTATATGAGACTTCCAATATCATTGACTTTGCGTATAGCAGAGGATGGGGGGCCGTCAACAACGGCAGCGGCGGTGCGTCTATCGGCTTAAACGGCGGATATGTGGCTACCGACTTTTATTCGCTGAGTGGATCAGGCGCTGCGCCGACGGCCAATTATGGAACGGAAACCAGTAACATCAGCACCCGACCTGCCACCAACCAGGTATACCGGTGGACACCTGGCAGTATGACGTATAGCTCCTGTACGGCCACGCAGGCCAGTACGGCGGTGGTGTCCAAATGTAATAACCTGAACCAGGTGATCCTGGGTATGCAGGTGGTCACAAGCGGTTGTGTGAGCCCCGCGACGGTGACGCAATTCCAGGTCAATATGACGGGATCTACTGCGCCTGTCGCGGATGTGACGGCAGTGCATATCTACTATACGGGCAATTCTGCGGGATTTGCACCGGTCAGTGAATTTTTAAGCGGCGGGTCTGTGTCTTCAGCCGGCGCGATCACGGTGAATGGGTCACAGGCGTTGCTGGCGGGGACTAATTATTTCTGGATCGCCTATGATGTGAAGTCCACCGCGACGACGGGTGATCTGCTCGACGCCCAATGTACACAGATAACGGTGGGGGGGACTGCCAGAACCCCTTCGACAACCAATCCCGCGGGTACGCGGAAGGTAGTGGACTGTAGTATTGCCCCGGGCGGTGTGGCGGGCGCCAGCTTTTGGATAAAGGCGGATGCGGGAACGTCTACCACGACGGATGGAGGTGTCTTGTCTACCTGGAACGATCAGTCGGGGAATGCGCGGAACGCTGCTGCTCCGACTACGGCCAATAGTCCCACCTATTATAATAACAGTACCAGGAATGTCAATTTCAATCCGGTGGTGAATTTTAATTATGCGTCGCAGACGGCGGCGAACGCCAGTTATATGAATATTGCGAGCAACGGGATATTATCCACGGGAAATAACCCGTATGAAGTATACGTGGTGGTGGCGCCGGGAACGGGGAACAGCAGTGGTTCGGCTGGTAAGTTCCTGTTTGCCGGGTCGGGGATCAATGGGTTTAATGCATTTGATGTCCGTAGCGGCAATTCTTTTAACGACAGTTGGGATCTCAATGACCTGATAGTAGGCAGTGTGTGGACCAGCAACTATCCCAGTCTGGCCAGTTTTGACTTTAATTCAACACAACGTACAATGTTTGTTTCCGGCGCGTCTGTCGGCACCAGGGTGAATGGCAATCATGTAGCAACGGATGTGAACAATGCGTTAGGGTGCCAGGTTATTCCGGGAGGAACGAATTCCGAGTTTTATGACGGCAGCATTGCGGAGATCATTACTTATGCCAATACAGCGCATGTGCAGGCGACCCGCAACCAGGTGGAGAGTTATCTTGCTATCAAATATGGTATTACGCTTCAGCATGATTATGTGGCGTCCAACGGCGGCACTGTGTGGAGCAGGTCGCTGAATACGGCCTATAATAATAACATCATCGGTATTGCCCGGGATGATATTGGGGCTTTGAGCCAGAAACAATCTAAAAGCACTTCGGTGACCGCGGATATGCTGACGATGTATGTCGGGCCGACCCGACAGGTGAACCAGGCTGCTGGTACGGGGACGTTTGCTGGCGGGGACAGGTCCTTCTTTTTTGCGGGAAGTAATGGCGCACCGATCCTCTTCACTCCGAACATGACGACGGACCTGCCGGCCGGCATCTGCTGCCGGCTGCAACGCGCATGGTTGTCACAGAAAACGAATTTTATCAATACGGACCTGACGCTTCAATTCGACTTTAATAATGTGGCACCGGGCTATACGCCTTTATTTGCTTCGGACCTCCGGTTGTTGGTGGATGACGATGGAGTATTTGCCAATGCCACGGTATTAAATACACCGACGATCTCGATCAGTGTGGCTTCAAGCATAGTGACCGTGGTGGTCCCGGCGTCGAGCATACCTGTGGGTAAACCTTATTTCACGCTGGCTTCGGCGGCAATCCGTACGCCGCTGCCCGTAACGATAAAAAGCTTTTCAGCGTCTTGTCATGAGGGGAAGATATTGGTTAGCTGGGAAATGGGGATGGCCGGCAGCTATGTTTTTACCGTTGAGAGAAGTTCGGACGGAACCGCTTTTGTCCCGGTGGGCAAGGTACCAGCGGATGTCGCGGGGCGAACGGTTTATACCTGGATGGATGCATCGTCTTTGCCGGGAGGGGCTGTGTACCGGCTAAAGGTGACCGGGAGCGATGGTATTACGACGGTGTATTCTCCTGTTGTACCTGTTACCGGCTGTGGTGGAGTGGGGGCTGTAAGCGTTTCAACAGACCCGGTCACGGGCAGATCGAGGATGGTGATGTTGCGGTTACAGCAGGATGCGGCGGTAGATATCGCTTTTTATGATCTGTTGGGGCGCCGGATAGGGATGCCGGGGTTGACGGGGCGGAGGAGCATGGGGCAAGGTGTTTATTATCTTCCTATTCCGGGACAGTGTCTGGCTTCGGGTATGTATTTGTTGTCTGTGGGGATCAATGACAAGCGAAGTGTAATTCGGATTATTCAATAAAAATGGAGCTGACTTTTGTGGTAAAAGATTAACCCCCTCGCAAGCGAGGGGGTTGTTTGTTTAGACGCTTATTTTTTAGTAGTTGAATATTCTTCCCAGGTGTCGCCGTTGGAACGGAGGACTACTTTGCTATCAGCATTTTCCAGGGAGACATAGTAGCTGTTGAGGCCGTCCCCGGAGAGTTCAAAAAGTTCAGTGATCCAATAACCGCTGTAGTCATTCTTCAGGCTCATCAGCAGGCCCATGGGCAGCTGAGAGGAGACGATATTACGGGTGACGGCTAACAGCTCTCCATTCTCAGAGTAGTAAGCGAACATGATCACTTCGTTCATCCTGAAAGTGAGCTTTGTGAAGCCTTTGCGGACTTCGGTGCTCATGATCCGGGCGTTCTGGAAGCTTTTCTGGAAGGAGGTCTTTATTTCTCCGCGGGTTGAATCGACGGGTTTTGCAAAACTGCAAAGGCTCATTAAGAGAGCGAGGGCGAAGGTGGTGATCTGTTTCATAACATTATTTTTTAGTGTTTTTATTTCGTTGTTGTTGACATAACAAAGATAGTATCAAAAACAGGTACTATACAATACATAGTACAGTGAATGGCATAATACTATTATGAACGGTAATAAAAGCAGGATGAACTGTAGGGGCCTGGCTTTTTGTTCGTGTCTTTGTCATAATCTTTTGTTTTTTCCGGGTAGTCCGGGTGTGCCAGGATAGTGTCCAGCGGGGTGCCAATTTTCTCTCTTATGTGATAATCAAATGCTTATGTGTTTTGTTGGGTGAGGAGGTGTACGGGAATGATATGAGGAGTGTCCGGTTTTAGAGAGTGGGATGGAAATAATGAAGAGAGACGACAAATAGAAAGTTAGGGTAGAAAAAAAGGAATGAGTACGTAGCTTCGCGCTTGTAAATTAACTTATAAGTGAATAACTTTGTATTGGAGATATGGGATGACGAGGCTAGTAAGTGCACATTTTATTCTGCCCGCTGGGAAAATGCAGGTCAGAATGAGACTGATAAGTTCTTTAAAAAATATGATGCTTTACCCGAGTTTCAGCAATCCGTTCAGCAATTGTTAAGTTTTGTTTTGGATAGTATTGGAGATGATCATGGGGCAATTGATGCATTGTTTAATAGGTTTGAAAATGAGGTTATAGGTTTGCCTAATAAAGGGAAAGTAAATGTGGGTGGGATCGTCTTCTTATATCCGAATTTTCCGTTGAGGCTATATGCTTTAAGGATCAATAACCGGCCAGACCTGGTAATTCTATTTAATGGCGGCGCCAAATCCTCCCAGACGAATCAAGGAAGCAGGGATTTGAACTTGAAATGGATCGAAGCATGTCAGTTTGCCAAACGAATTGAAGAAGCGTTAAGAGATAAAGAGATAATTATTGATAATAAAGGCAGGAAGCTTTTATCTGCTGATGGAAACGACGAAATATTTCTATAAACACTTATAATGAGAAGCGAGATCGCAAAAAAAATACAAGAAGAGACGCCTGAAGAAGTAAGGATATTTGTGCGCCAATATACTGATATTGTGTTGAGGATTAACCAGATCCTTCAGGAGAAGGGATATACTCAAAAAGATCTTGCAGAAAGAATGAATAAGAAACCTTCCGAGATCAATAAATGGCTGAAAGGTAATCACAACCTTACTCTTAAGACCCTGGCTAAATTAGAAGCAGAATTAGGAGAGCCAATCATATCTGTTCCAACTACAAGAGTGAAGCGGTCTGCCAGGGACCAAAAGCAGGTCCTATAGAAATGAAAGACTGTTTCAGGGGTGGGCCGGATCCTGGTTTTTCTTTTTCCTGTGATAATATCTTTTGGCTTTGTCATTACTTCCGCAAACCTTCATATCGCACCATCTTCTTTTCCCATTTTTTGTCCTGTCGATAAAAAGCCAACCGCAGGCCGGGCATTCCTTTATTCTTTCCATTTTTTCTGTGGTGAGGATATCATAGGCGGATCTCATCACCAACCGGATGGGTTCGTCCAGTAAAGCATCATTATCAGCGAGACTCACATCCGGCTTAAGCGATGAAACCGTTACCCTTAATTTGCTGAAACAATCGCCCAGTGTTTTATTAAATTCATCCATGGTCGCAGGGGAGGGGTCCTGCCCTTTTGCAATAGCCGAGAATAAATTGTACAACATCTCTCTCGTACTGATCGCTTTTCCAAAGGTCTTAGCGCTTTCTTCTTTTTTGATGATTGAAGATCTGTAGATGATTTTAAGCCTTTTTGGGAGAATAAGTTGGGTTTTATCTGCCCATAACACCAGGTCTTCATAGCTTCTCATATAATCAACCTTTGCCGGACCTTTTCTTGTATTTACAGTATTGGTAAAATCAAACGCGGCACAGCCTCCATCCAGTTGGATGTCTGCGAATCTTAAGTTCTTCATGGCACAAGTA
The DNA here is from genome assembly GCA_017307755.1 of Chitinophagaceae bacterium. Taxonomy (GTDB): domain Bacteria; phylum Bacteroidota; class Bacteroidia; order Chitinophagales; family Chitinophagaceae; genus Puia. The sequence goes on from JAFKGQ010000009.1 coordinate 40,530, forward strand.
TAATATTTTTTACCGGTAAAATTCTATTTGATAGTAAAATAACCCTATATTTACCATCTAAGACCGTTTTGATGGTAAAATTAAATTATCCTCACAATAATGGATCCTCAAATATTTGCACCGCCAGAAATACTGAAGCCTGTCGTAAAATATTTCTGGGCAGTAGATAATCCCGCAGATAGTCCTCCGGCAACGCTTAGCGCATTCCCGGATGGCAGCCCTGGAATTATTATGGTCCAATCGGAAGGGGGGGCTATCTGTGATAACCTCAACAAAAAATTGTCTCCCATTTATTTGCATGGTCAAACTACCGGGCCTTCAAAAATATCCTACAAAGGAAAGTTTTCCATGGTGGGAGTCAGCCTTCAACCCCATTCCTTAAAATCTATTTTTGGCATTGATGCAAATGAGTTTACGCAGATCGGCTTTGATCTTAATTTAGTTCAGGACAAAAAACATATCCATCTCACGGGACAGATCGCGCATGAGCAAAGCATCGAGGGTAAAATAAAAATGCTGTCAAATTATTTATTGCACCAGCACCAGGCTAATCATAGACAGACCGAAGAGATAATTAAATATGCCGTAGCGCAGATCGTACAATCAAAAGGCGGTCTTTCGCTGAAAGAATTACTGAAGAAGTTGCAAATGTCTGAAAGAAGTCTGGAGCGGAAATTCAACCAATCCATTGGTATTTCACCAAAATTGTTCTCAAGGATCTGCCGTTTTCAGGAATCATTGAATCAATTGCGGACAAACAGCTATGACAAGCTGTCGGACATAGCTTATGAGAACGACTATGCTGATCAATCGCATCTGATACGGACATTCAAAGAGTTTACGGGTCTTTCCCCGCTGGAGTTAATAAAACAAAACAAAAAATAAAAAGGGCCCCCTTGCGGGAGGCCCTTTTGTATATGTTGAGTTGTTATTGTTTCCTGGTGTTGGTATATACTTCCCAGGTGTCTCCATTGGAACGCAGGGTGATCCTGGCGTCGGCGCTTTCCAGGGAAACATAATAGCAGCTGATGCCATCGCCTGTGAATTCAAAAAGTTCTGTGATCCAGCAGGCGCTGTAGTCGTTTTTCAGGCTCAGCAGCAAATTCATCGGGAGCTGAGAGGAAGTGATATTGCGGGTCACGGCCATCAGCTCGCCGCTGTTGTTGTAGAAGGCGAACATGATCACATCGTTCATTTTGAACGTAAGTTTGGTAAAGGCTTTGTGTGTTTCTGTGCCCAACAGCTGAGCGTTCCGGAAATTCTTTTTGAAAGTAGCGTTTATTTCTCCCTTGACAGAGTCGGAGGGTTTTGCAAAGCTAACGACGGTGATAAGAAGCGCGAAGGCGAAGGTGGTGATCTTTTTCATACAATTATTTTTTAAATGTTGTTGTTGTTTGTTTGCTCTCCGGGCGTCCCCGGGTATGCCAGAAAGGATTCCAGCGGGATGCCAATTTTTTTTCTTTGCTGAAAATCAGATGCTTATGTTTTTTGGCGGGATAGGGAGTGTACGGTCCTGGGATAAATAGTGTCCGGTTTTGAGACGATCTGTGAATGCCGCCCTTGTCAAAGTAGCCGGCGATGGTAAAGAAGCGGGGTGTAGGGCCGGTGAGTTAAAAGTCTACTCATTTTGTAGGGTAATAATGATTGATTATATTTGCCGCCTGGATAAAACTCATTCCAGCGCAACGGATGATCGAACTAAAAAATGTCAGTAAAAAATTCTATAAGAAAAGAGCTGTCGTAAGCGCGCTTTCGGATATTTCACTGCGGGTTGCGGAAGGAGAGATCTTTGGGGTGATCGGGTCTTCCGGGGCGGGGAAAAGTACGCTGATCCGCTGTATCAACCTATTGGAGCGACCAACGGCCGGCCAGGTCATCGTGGACGGAAAGGATCTTGGAGGATTGACACCACAGCAACTGACGCTGGCCAGGAGAGATATCGGAATGATCTTTCAGCATTTCAATCTTTTGTCATCGAGGACCGTTGCTCAAAATATAGCTTTTCCGTTAGAGCTGAGCCATACGCCGAAAAAGGATATCGACCGGCGGGTGAAGGAGCTGTTGACGCTGGTGGGGCTGGAGTCGAAGGCGCAGGATCATCCTGTCAGTCTATCCGGAGGGCAGAAGCAACGAGTAGCTATTGCGCGGACGCTTGCCAGCCATCCGAGGGTATTGCTGTGCGATGAGGCGACGAGCGCCCTGGACCCGGAGACGACTTTGTCTATTCTTTCTCTTTTAAAAGATATCAATCACCGGATGGGCATAACGATCTTATTGATCACGCACGAGATGAATGTGGTGAGGGCTATTTGCGACAAGGTGGCGGTGATCAGCGAGGGGAGGCTTATTGAGGAGGGAGAGGTAAATGAGGTCTTTGCGCGACCCAGGACGGAGTTGACCCGGCGATTTATATCGTCGGCGCAGCATTTTGTACTGGCTTCGGGTGACGGGCTGGTGTTGAATAAAGAGGGAGGCGGGTATGACTGAGCCGATGATCCGGATGTTGCTAAGGGGGCTTGGGGAGACGATGGTGATGACCTTTGGCTCGGGAATTTTTGGCTTTGTGCTGGGGTTGCCGTTGGGCGCTGTTCTTTTTTTGACGCGTCCGGAGGGGGTTCTGGAGCATAAAATTGTGTACCGTTTGGTATCGGCGGTAGTGAATGTTTTTCGCAGCATACCTTTTATTATCCTGATCGTTTGGATGATCCCATTCACCCGGATTGTTGCCGGGACTTCCATCGGCGTTCTGGCTGCGCTGGTGCCTTTAAGTGTCGGAGCGGCCCCGTTTGTCAGCCGGATGGTGGAGAACAGTCTATTGGAAGTCCCTCATGGATTGATCGAGGCAGCGAGAGCAATGGGTGCGACGCCGTTGCAGATCGTGTGGAAGGTATTATTGCCGGAGGCCTTACCATCATTGGTGAACGGAGCTTCTATTACCCTGATCGCGTTGGTGGGGTATTCCGCGATGGGTGGAGCGGTGGGAGCGGGTGGGCTGGGTCAAATAGGGTACCAGTATGGGTATGTGGGGTATGATACGGTCGTTATGAATACCGTACTGGTGTTGTTGGTGGGACTTGTGTTCCTTATCCAGTGGCTGGGGCATATGATCTCACGAAAAACAGATCATAGAAAATAATATAGTCATGCGTATTCATTTGTTGTTTTTTTCCGGTGTGTTGGTGGTATTGACGGGTTGTGCCGGCGGGGTTCATAAGGATGATCCTCATCATATCAAAGTGGGCGTAGAAGCGGGTCCGGAATTTGCGATGGCCCAGGCGGCGCAGAAAGTTGCCAGAGAGAGGTTTGGTTTGGATGTAGAATTGGTGGCCTTTAATGACTATGTTATGCCGAATGAGGCGTTGCGTCAGAAAGATATCGATGTAAATGTATTTCAGAACAGGCCGTTCCTGGATGTGCAGGCGAAACAACGGGGGTATCGTTTTGCGGTGCTTGGTAATACTTTTGTGTACCCGTTGGCGGGCTATTCGCGGAAGATCAGGGCGGTGGGGGAGCTGGCGGACGGCGGTACGGTCATTATTCCGAATGATCCGACGAATTCGGGGAGGGCCTTGCTGTTGATGCAGCATGTGGGGCTACTAAAGTTGAAGGATGGAGTGGGGTTGCTTCCAACGGTGAACGATGTCGTGGATAATCCGAAACATTTGCAGATATTGGAGCTGGAGGCGCCGCAGTTGCCCAGGGCATTAGACGATCAGAAGGTGAGCGTGGCGGTTATCAATAATACTTTTGCGGGTCCGGCGGGATTGATAGCGAGACGGGATGGAATATTTATGGAGGATGGGAAGTCTCCGTATGTCAATATCATTGTTTGCCGGGAAGAGGATAAGGGAAAGGAGAGTTTGCGCCAGTTTGCGCAGTCGTATGAGTCGCCGGAGGTGGTGGCGGTGGCTGATTCCGCGTTCAAGGGCGGGGCCATCAAGGGGTGGTAACAAAGGATCGCTAATGGGTCTGATGTTTGGAATGTATGTATTCGGTGGGGGTCATATTGAACTGTTTTTGAAAATTTCGTGCAAAATTGCTTTGGGAGCTGAACCCAACCATATCGGATATTTCATAGATACGGTGTTCGCCGGCTGCCAGCAGTTCTGCCGCCCGTTTGAGGCGGGATATATTGATCAGCTCGATGGGGGAAAGGTCGGAGAGCGCCTTTATCTTGCGATATAAAGTGATGCGACTCATCATCATAATTTTTGCCAGCTTTTCTACGTCCAGATCGGGGTCGCCCATATTCTTACTGATAGAATCATGGAGGGTTTCCAGAAATTTTTCGTCACTCCTGGTATGAGCGATGCTTTTGATGTGTACGAGGGGGGAGGAAGCAAAGAATTCTCTCACCATGTTACGATTTTTCAAAAGGCTGGAAATCTGCGCCAACAGGTGCTCTTTGGAGAAAGGCTTCTCTATATAGGCATCCGCGCCCAGTTCGAGGCCTTCTACTTTGGCCTGGATGGTATTTTTCGCTGTGAGCAATATTATGGGGATGTGTGAATGATCGATAGTGGCCTTGATGGTCCTGCAAAGTTCGAAGCCATCCATGTCGGGCATCATAACATCGCTGATCACCAGTTGTACTGCCTCGGCTTCCAGGACTTTCAACGCTTCCTTTCCATTAGCCGCCTTGAGGATGGAGTACCGGCTATTGAGTATCCTTTCCAGGAATTCGAGGATCTCTTCCTCGTCGTCGACCAATAAGATCAATGGCAGCATATACTTTTATTTTGTGGGATTGTAATATGGTTTTAACCAGCTTTTTTCTTTGTTCCCGGGTTGTGGCCGCCGGGGCAGTACCAGCTTGAACTTGTTCATACCGGGCCAGGCGTCATCCAGGAACAGGGCGCCTTTATGTAATTCTACCAGCGACCGGGCCAGGGCGAGGCCGATGCCCGTGCCTTTTTGCCGATGGGTTTCCTTTAGTCTGTAGAAGGGCTCGAAGATCCTTTCTTTCATTTCCTGGGGGATGATTGAGCCATCATTGGCTATTTCGATGACGATATCGTCCTCTTCACCGGCCGGAGGCAGCAATCTGATAAATACCTGCCCCTGTCCATATTTTACTGCATTGCTGAAGAGGTTGCTGAAGACCTTGTTAAGCGCTTCTTCGTCAGCCATGGCATAGACATCGGCGGTGGGATGTTCGAAATTATAGGTAAGGTTTTTCTTTTTGGCCATGGCGTTGAAGCTGAGATAGGTTTCCTGCAACACTTCTGTGATATTGACCCTTGTAAAGTCCAGGCTAAAGCCCCTGGTTTCCGTCTGCCGGAAATCCAGTATTTGGGTGACGAGGGCTATCAACCTGTTGGTATTCCTTTCCATGGTGATGACATCCTCTTCTATTTCCGGCAGTTCGTCTATCTTTTCCCGGAGGTTTTCGGCGGGGCCTTTTATCAATGTCAGCGGGGTGCGAATTTCGTGTGCGATGTTGGTAAAGAAATCGATCTTGGCCTCGTATATCTCCTTTTCTTTTTTTATTTGCATACGGCGGTGGTAGCTGCGGACGATGTACCACACGAGTAAGATGATCAGCAGTGCGTAGGCTGACCAGGCCCAGCCGGTGGCCCAGAAAGGGGGGCGGACCATGATGGAAAGTGTTTTTTCCCTGTCTCCCCAGTGACCGCCAACTGCTGCCTTTATTTTAAATGTGTAAGAGCCCGGCGGGAGGTTTGTGAAATATACTTTACGATTAGTATTTAAATAGGTCCAGGTTTTGTCAAGCCCTTCCATGACGTAGCTGTATTCTGTTCTTTCCGGGGAAGCGAAACAAAGTGCTGCAAAGTCGATGCTAAAAGAGGACTGATCATAGGGAAGGGTGATCTTATCGGTGAAGATGATGGATTTTTTCAGAAACGACCTGTCTGCGTCGATCTTTAGCTCTGTGTTGCCCACCTGGAAGCCTGTGATATATACAGAAGGGGCAAAGCCTCCCCGTAAAAAATCGTTTGGATAAAAGGTGATCATGCCTCTTACGCTGCCGAAATACAGTCTGCCGTCCTTGTCTTTAAAACCTGAATTATAATTGAATTGATCGTTGAGCAGACCATTGGCTTTGGTATAGACCTTTATGGAGCCATCCTTGAGCATGTTGGCGAGGCCTTTTGAGGTTGTTACCCAGTAGTCGTTGTTATTATCTTCTATGAACCGGAAGATAAAGTTACTGGGCAAGCCGTTCGCGGTGGTGTAAGTAAAAAATGTTTTTCTATCAGGGCTTAACCGGCAGAGGCCGGCGCCTTCCGTGGAGATCCATATGTTGTGATGGCTGTCTTCAGCAATGGCATTGATGATGGAGGAGGAGAGGCTTTTACCGTCTGTGGCATCGCCCGGGATATGGCCGAGGTGACCGGTGGCGGGGTCCAGGTAATATACTCCTCTGCCATGCGTGCCTATCCAGATCACCCCATCGTGATCCTGCATCACGATGGCTACGAATGTATTAAGGGGGAAGCCTGGTATAGGTGTGAAGTTATCCGTCTTTTTGTTATAAGTATAGGCTCCATTGGAGGTGCCCAGTGCGAGGTTACCGTCGGCTGTCCTTATCAGGGACAGGACGAAATGGCTTTTTATATCATGGGGGCCGGGGCCTGCCATATAATGTCTTATGACTTTCCCTGTCCGTACATCCATAACGTCCAGACCGTGTTCAAAGGTGCCTATCCAGAGCTCGTTGCCTACGGACAGCAGGCCGTGGATATTGGTATAGGCGATGTCTGTGGAAGCGCCTGAGGGGATGAAATGCGTGATGGCGCCGGTGTTTAGATCCAGCTTATTTAAACCGGCGTCTTCGGTGCCTATCCATATATTATTATAAGGGTCTTGGCAGATCTCGCGGGGTGCGCTGCCGCTGATGGAATTTTTTGAATTGTCGGGGTAATATTTCTGGAAAGAGGAGTATTGTTTGGAATAGTAGTTTACGCCGCCGAAGAAGGTGCCTGCCCATACGCCGCCTTCGGAATCTTTACAAAGGCTGTATACGGCATTGTCGGAGAGTGAATAGGGGTCCAGGGATTTTTTCCGGAGGTTGGTTGCGCTGCCGGTATTGATATCGAAGATAAAGATACCTGATTCCGTCCCCAGCCAGAACTCTCCGGGGGAGTATTGCAATATGTCCCTGACGTAGATGGTGGTCTTATCGGGGTTGTAAGTAAGTACGTCCTTATAATCTCCCGTGGCGGCGTCAAAACTCTTCAAGCCCTGGTCGGTGGTGGCGATGAGGAAGCGGTTATTCCCTGCATAGCGTATCCGCTGCAACCATCGGGAGCTGGGAGCGGTTGAGTGAGAGAAAATATCGTAGGTGGTGAATGTTTCCGGTGCTTCATTAAATCTTTCTATGTACCCGTTGTTGGTGGTGAACCAGATGCTTCCATCGTCCGCCTTGCAGATGGAAGTACAATATTGCGCCTGGGGGAAGTGTTTTAGCTGTCGTGTGATAAGGTTATACCTGTAGGCGCTGTTGAGACAAAGGAACCAGAGGCTGCCTTTGTCATCTGTCTGGATATAATTGATCTCTACGAGGGAGTCGATGACACGTACCAGCTTTTCCTGCTGCTGATCGAATACAAAGAGCCCATTCTGCCCTCCTACCCACAGGGTACCGCCTGCATCGCTGAAGAGACAGTAGATCATATCGCTGCCCAGGAGTTTTGTGTTGCTGTTGAAGAGCTTGAAGTGATAGCCGTCAAAGCGGTTGAGCCCTTCCTTTGTGCCGAACCAGAGGAAGCCATTTTTGTCCTGGGTGCTGCAGAAGACGGTGCTATTGGAGAGGCCGTTTTCTACCTGGTAGTGTCTGAAATAATAGGGTTGTGCGTTTGACCGGCAGAGGCATACGATGGGCAGTAGTAGTGTCAGGAGTATATTGGTATTTTTCACCATGTAACAATTTGCAAAAATTATGATACGGAGTGAATCACCCCCCTCGCATATAACTTCTACTTTCGGCAAACGGTTAAAATTAGGGATTTACCCTGATAAAACTATGTAAACGTTTGCAAGACCAGAATGAACCGGAGGTTCATTGTCCGAAAGGACAGACATTAGATCTTTCCGGAAAACGGGTTAAATTTTTCAGGGGACCCGTTTTCCGGACATTTTAAAACCAACCATTAATTGCTGTATGAAATCCTACCGAGGGTTATTTCTACATAGATGCGTGTCCGCTATTATTTTTTGTTTTTTATCTGTACCAGACGTATCGATGGCTCAGGGGCCTGTCGGGGAGTTGGTACAGGGACCTCCGGCGGGTGCGATGAATAGCTTTTATGTGGGCAATAAGGCGCCATTGTTAAAAGAATCGTTTGAAAAATTGCCGGTGACGGCTTTCCGTCCGGGCGGGTGGTTAAGAAAACAGCTGGAATTGCAGCGGGATGGTCTTACTGGGCATCTGGGTGAGATCAGCGTATGGCTGTCCAAAAAAGACAATGCATGGCTTGCGGGAGACGGCAAGGGCAAATATGGATGGGAAGAATTACCGTACTGGTTAAAGGGGTATGCTAATATTGGATATATGCTCAGGGATACGGCAATGATCAGGGAAGCGTTGTTCTGGATGAGTCATGTACTTGTGAACCAACGGGAGAACGGGGATTTTGGGCCGATGGTAGAGCGCAACGGCAACCGGGACCTCTGGACCAATATGCCCATGTTATGGTGTCTGCAATCTTATTATGAGTTTTCTCATGATGCCAGGGTATTAAAGTTCATGAGCAGGTATTTCAAATGGGAATTATCGCTGCCGGATGAAAAATTCCTTGAGGACTATTGGGAGAAGAGCCGGGGGGGAGATAATATGCTCAGTGTTTACTGGCTATATAACCGCACCGGTGAAGCCTGGCTGTTGGACCTTGCGACAAAGATTGATCGGAACACCGCAAACTGGCGGCAAAAAGACAACCTTCCCAATTGGCACAATGTGAATATTGCTCAATGTTTCAGGGAGCCCGCGACTTATTATCTGCAGAGTCATCGGGCAGCCGACAGGGATGCAACCTATAATGATTTTGCGTTGGTACGGAATATCTACGGGCAGGTGCCGGGCGGCATGTTTGGCTCGGATGAGAATGCCCGTGAGGGATATGACGATCCCCGTCAGGCGGTGGAAACCTGTGGAATGGTGGAGCAAATGACCTCGGATCAGTGGCTGTTGCAGATGACGGGGGATATGAAGTGGGCGGAGAATTGCGAGGATGTGGCTTTTAATACCTTCCCGGCCGCCTTTATGCCGGACTACAGGAGCCTGCGTTATCTTACTGCCCCCAACATGGTAGTGAGCGACAGCCGGAATCATGCGCCGGGTATTGCCAATGAAGGACCATTCCTGATGATGAACCCATTCAGCAGCCGGTGCTGTCAGCACAATCATGCGGCGGGATGGGTATATTATGCGGAGAATGCCTGGATGGCTACGCCGGACAATGGTCTGGCGGCTCAATTATACACGGAGGGTGTGGTGACGGCGAGCGTCGGAAAGGGACAGAAGGTGTCTATAGCGGCCTCTACGCACTATCCTTTTGAGGAGCAGGTGGTGTTGACCGTGCGTGCTGATAAGCCTACCGTTTTCCCTTTGTATCTGCGGGTGCCTGATTGGTGTAAAAGATTTAAAGCGACGGTGAACGGCAGGGAAGTAATGTATTCGGGTTCGGGAAGTTATATAAGATTGAGCGGAACCTGGAAGAATGGGGATAAGATCGTGATCGAGCTGCCGATGGAACTTCGTTTGCGGAAATGGGACAGGAATAAGAACAGTGTCAGCGTGAGCTATGGTCCCCTGGGGTTCTCATTAAAGATCGAGGAGCGATATGAACGGCGGAGCAGCAAGGAAACAGCGCAGGGGGATGCGCGCTGGCAGGAACATGCGGACGCGGATAAATGGCCTTCGTATGAAATATTCCCAGCATCGGATTGGAATTATGGGTTGGTGTTGGACAGCGGCATACGATCGTTTACCCTGAAGAGAAGAGATTGGCCTGCGGATAATGATCCGTTTACCAATGCTGCCGCCCCTATTGTGATACAGGCGAAAGGCAGACAGATACCGGACTGGAAGGTGGATCAGTATGGGTTGTGCGGGGTATTGCCGCAGAGCCCGGTGCATACGGATTCACCTATCGTGGAGCTTACGCTTGTGCCGATGGGCGGGGCGAGGTTGAGGATATCTGCTTTTCCGGTGGTGACATCGCCGGGTGATGTTCCAGGTGTTGAAAGTTCGGAGCAGGGGGGGACATTTACGAACCCCCTGTTGGCATCAGGACCCGATCCATATAGTTTTTATAAGGATGGATATTATTACTATACGCATACGATGGGGGACAGACTGGAGTTGTGGAAGACAAGGGATATCACCGACTTGCGTCATGCCGAACATAAGACTATATTTATGCCACCTACCGGTACCATGTATTCGAAGGACCTGTGGGCGCCGGAAATACTTTTTTTGGAAGGAAAGTGGTATGCCTATTTTGCCGCTGATGACGGGCATAATAAGAATCACCGGCTGTATGTGCTGGAGAATGCCAGTGAGGACCCTTTTCATGGGGAATGGGTATTCAAAGGCAAACTGGCTGCCCCTTCGGACAAATGGGCTATTGACGGGGATGTATTCCGTTATAAGAACCAGTTGTACCTATTGTGGGCCGGCTGGGAAGGGGATGTCAACGGCAGACAGGATATTTATATTGCAAAAATGAAAAACCCCTGGGAGATAGAGGGGGAGCGTGTCCTGATCAGCAGCCCCGACTATGGATGGGAGAAAATAGGGGACCTGAGAGGGGAGACTCCCCCTCACATTGATGTAAATGAGGGGCCGCAGGCTTTAATGCATGGGGATGACCTGTTTGTCGTATATTCGGCCAGCGCCTGCTGGACGGATAATTATGCTCTTGGGATGTTGCGGTTTACCGGTGGGAGCAATTTGCTAAATCCTGAGGCCTGGAAAAAATCATCTTCTCCTGTGTTTCAACAGTCCAAAGAAAATCAGGTATATGCCCCGGGGCACAATTCATTTTTTCTGTCTCCCGACGGCAGGGAAAACTGGCTGTTATACCATGCCAATTCAAAGCCCGGTCAGGGGTGTGGAAGGGAGCGTTCTCCACGGGCGCAGCCATTTACGTGGAATGCTGATGGATCACCCAATTTTGGGGAGCCCGTAAGTGAAAAAAAGGTCTTGTTAAAACCCTCTCATTGACATATGAAAAAGAACAGGATTATTACATGGTGTTTATTATTGGCGGGTCAATTTGCGGCAGCGCAATCGTTGCGGGCGCCTGCTTACCCTTTGATCACGCATGACCCTTATTTTAGTATCTGGTCCATGACGGACACGCTGAATGCGGCGCCTACCAAACATTGGACGGGCACTGACCAGGCGTTGCTTGGGATGGTGAAGGTGGATGGTACCGTATACCGTTTTCTCGGTGCGGTGGACCAGAGCTACAAGACGATCCTTCCGGCCAGCGACGAAAAAGGTTATGATGTCAAATATACCGAAACGGCCCCGCCGGCGGATTGGATGAAGGTGGAGTTTGGGGAGGCTGGCTGGAATGTGGGTAAGGCGCCATTTAGCGATAACAGCAGTGTGGCGGGTACGTTATGGCGGAGCAAGGACCTTTGGGCAAGAAGGACGTTCACCATTACGGGAAAGCGTTCAGGCCCGCTGTATCTTAAGCTGCAACACGACGACAATGTAGAGGTATATCTCAATGGTGAGCCGGTCTATCAGAAGAAGGGATGGACGGGTAAGTTTATTTATATCCCTTTGGAAAAGGGTCTTTTGCGGACAGGCAGTAATGTACTTGCCATTCATGTCGCCAATACGGCCGGCGGCGCCTGGCTGGATGCAGGGTTGGTAGAAAAGCCGTTGTCGACAGATGTAACACCGGAGAATGTGGCGGTTCAAAAGAGCGTCCGTATCCAGGCTATGCAGACGAGCTATGAGTTTATCTGTGGTAAGGTGGACCTGTCGCTGACGTTTACTTCCCCGTTGTTGCCGGACGATCTGGACCTATTGTCCAGGCCTGTGTCCTATGTCAGTGTGAAAGTGCGGTCCAATGATGGGGTCAAGCATGATGTGCAGGTGTATTTTGGCGCGTCCACGGATATTGCGGTAAACAATGCTACGCAGCCTGTGAGAGCGCAGCGGTATGATGCGCAAGGGCATGGGCTGAATGTCCTCAAGGCCGGGACGGTGGAACAGCCAATCCTGAAAAAGAAAGGCGATGATCTTCGCATCGACTGGGGGTATATGTATGTAACTGCTTTTGCGGGAAAGGGCCTGAGTCAGTCTATTTCGACATCTGCTACTCCCGCGCAGGTTTTTGCCGGCGGTGGACCGGCGAGTCTGGAAGGGAAGCATCTCTGGCTGAATACGGTGGCTTCTTTGGGGAAGGTGGATACCAGGGGACGGGAACAGGTGTTTATGGTGGGGTATGACGATATCTATGCCATACAATATTTTCATCAGGACCTGCGTGCGTGGTGGAGGGATAAGCAGGGTGCTACGATCGAGAAGGAAATGATGGATGCATGGACGAATTATGAGGAGATTATAAAACGGTGTGCAGTGTTTAATAAGCGGTTGTATGATGATGCTGAGAAAGCGGGGGGCGAGAAGTATGCCCGGCTTTGCGAACTGGCTTATCGGCAAAGTGTAGCCGCGCACAAGCTGCTGAAAAGCCCGGAGGGGGAGATCCTTTTTCTTTCCAAGGAGAATTTCAGCAACGGGTCTATCAATACGGTGGATGTCACTTATCCTTCCGCGCCCTTATACCTGGCGTACAATCCCGATCTGTTGAAGGGTATGCTGAACGGCATCTTTTACTTTAGTGAAAGCGGTAAATGGACAAAGCCCATTGCGGCCCATGACCTGGGGACCTATCCGTTGGCAAATGGGCAGACTTATGGAGAGGACATGCCTGTGGAAGAATGCGGGAATATGATCATTCTTACGACGGCTATCTGCAAGGTGGAAGGGAAGGCAGACTATGCCAGGAAGCATTGGAAGACCCTCAGCACCTGGGCGGAGTATTTATCAAAGGAAGGGCTCGATCCTGCGGGTCAGTTGTGTACGGATGATTTTGCGGGACATCTTGCCCGGAATGTGAATTTATCGGCCAAAGCCATCGTGGCATTGGGCGGGTATGCGTGGATGGCCCAGCAGTTGGGAGAAAAGGAAACCTTTTCCAAGTATAGTCAGGTGGCAAAGGACATGGTGGTGAAATGGATGAGAATGGCGGATAATGGGGATCATTATGGATTGGTTTTTGAAAGTAAGGGTACCTGGAGCCAGAAATACAATCTTGTATGGGATAAGATCCTTGGGTTGGGGTTGTTCCCGAAGGAGGTGTATGAAACGGAGGTAGCTTATTATCTCACCAAGCAAAACAAATATGGTCTTCCTCTGGACAGCCGCCGCGGGTATACCAAGTCGGACTGGATCTTGTGGACGGCAGTGCTGGCGAAGGATCAAAAGGATTTCGAGGCGCTGGCGGACCCGGTGTACAAGTATGCGGATGAAACTCCGACCAGGGTGCCTCTCAGCGACTGGCATGAGACGGAGGATGGAAGGCAGGTAGGTTTTCAGGCGAGGAGTGTGGTGGGTGGATATTTTATGAAAGTATTGGAAGAAAAGTTAAAAAAGAATCAGTATGAAAAAAATGTTGGCACTGGGTCTATTGACCGTCGGGCTGATGACAGGGACGGTCACGGCACAAAGTAAGGTATGGTCTGCGGAGAAGGCGAATGCCTGGTATCAGCAGCATAAATGGCTGACAGGAGCAAATTATATCCCGGCAAGTGCCATCAATCAGCTGGAGATGTGGCAGGCGGAGACATTTGATCCGGCTATCATCGACAAGGAGTTGGGCTGGGCTGAAAGCATTGGGTTCAATACCCTGCGTGTCTTTTTGCATTCCGTTGCCTGGAAGGTTGACCCTGCGGGTTTTAAAAAGAGGGTAGACCAGTTCCTGGCCATTGCCGACAAGCATCATATCCAGCCTTTGTTTGTATTCTTTGACGATTGCTGGGCAAAGACCTGTGCACCCGGCAAGCAGCCGGCGCCAAAACCAGGGGTGCACAATTCCGGCTGGGTCCAGGACCCGGGGCAGCCTGCTTCCACGGACCCTGCTAATTTCCCCCTGCTGGAGAAGTATGTGAAGGATGTGTTGACCACTTTTGCCCACGACAAGCGCATTTTGTTGTGGGATCTGTATAATGAACCGGGTAACGGCGGCAAGGGCGATTCTTCGATGGCGCTGCTATCGAAAGTATTTGAATGGGCCTGGGCGGTCCGGCCGGAACAGCCTATCAGTGCGGGTCTTTGGCAGTGGGACCTGGAAAAACTGAATGCATTCCAATTGAACAACTCGGATGTAATTACCTATCACGATTATGAGGAGCTGCCCTGGCACAAGCGGACGGTGGAGCTGCTGAAGGCGAACGGCAAGCCTTTGATCTGTACGGAGTACATGGCCCGGACCAGGAACAGCCGGTTCTCCACCATCCTTCCCATGCTGAAGCAGGAGAATGTGGGCGCCATCAACTGGGGTTTTGTGGAAGGGAAGACGAATACGATCTATGCATGGGATACGCCTATACCGGATGGGGCTCAGCCGGTGGAATGGTTCCACGATATTTTCCGCAAGGATGGGACGGCATACCGGCAGGACGAAGTGAATCTGATAAAGAAGTTAAATGGTGTGAATTAACCATGAGTGATAAGATCTCCAAGGTAACGATCCTTGATATAGCCCGGGAATTGAATATTACCGCGGCTACGGTATCCCGTGCGTTGAACGATCATCCGGGGATCAAGGAATCTACGAAGAAGGCGGTGAGGGAGGTGGCTGTCCGGTTGAACTATAAGCACAACAGGATCGCGTCTTCTTTGAGACTGGGCAGGTCGAATATCATAGGGGTGATCATCCCCAGTGCGGAGATCAACTTCTTTGGTTCTGTCGTCCATGGCATCGAGAAGGTGGCCGGTGAGAATGGCTATACGGTGCTGATCTATCAGTCGAATGAGCTGTATGAATATGAGAAAAAGGGGGTACAGACCTTTCTGCAGTCCAGGGTGGACGGGGTATTGGCCTCTATTTCCAAGGAGACGATCAACCTGGATCATTACAGCGAGATCCGAAACCGTGGGATCCCGCTGGTGTTGTTCGACCGGACGGATGATAAGCTGGGTGTTTCTTCCGTAGTGGTGGATGATTTTGCCGGCGCCTATCAGGCCACCAGTCACCTGATAGAGAACGGGTGCCGTCGTATCGCACATATTGCGGGGCAGCAGCACGTAAATATCTTCAATCTCCGGCTGAAGGGGTACATCGAGGCGCTGAACGTCCATAATATCCCTGTCAATGAGGACCTGATCGTGCATGGAAAGGTGAGTATCGAGTCCGGCAGGGAATGTATGAAGCATCTGCTGATGCGTGCTGTGCCGCCTGACGCGGTGTTTGCGGTAGAGGATTTTACCGCTCTGGGCGCTATGCAAGCCATTAAGACGGCGGGTTTAAAGATACCGGAGGACATTGCCATCATTGGTTTTGCCAATGAAGCATTTGGAGAATATCTGACCCCTTCCTTGTCTACTGTCAATCAGCAGACCGTGACCATGGGTGAGGAGGCGGCCAGACTGATCTTTGAAGGGCTGCGAAGCGGGGAGTCTTTTCATGCCCATCCCCGAAAGCTGGTGTTAAAACCGCAGCTCATCTGCCGGGAGTCGACTGCCCGTGAGAGAAGGGGGTAAAGGTAGGAAAGGGGGAGGGGAAAAGATATTTGGTATGTTAAACGTTTAACATTAACTTTAATTTATCAAAGCCTTTTCTTATTTAGAACCTTTCCTATGCGTGCCTTTAACCTGCTTGTCTATGACGAACGGCGTATTGAAGCCGGGGGTGTTCTTATCCCCGCGTTCTATTCTTCGAAAGTTTTCGATGCGCTGCTGATCGGCATCGTTGTTTTATCTACCTCTCTTGTTTATTGGCCGGGATTTTACAATGATTTTCAGACCCAATGGGATGATCAGTGGGTTGTGAAGAACATCTATACCGAATCAGGACCGGGGTGGGATAATTTCCTGGATATACTCACTACTTTTTATCATGGCCAGTACTCTCCTGTCAGCCAGCTTTATTATTGTGTATTATATTCCTGGTTCGGGTATTCGCCTTTTTGGTTCCATGCATTCAGTCTTGTATTGCATCTGTTCAACAGCATAATATTATACTGGTTTTTAAACAGTCTGTTTACACGCACTAATTATTTTTCATTTTTTTCCGCCAAGCGGATCTGTTTTTTTACCGTGCTGATGTTCTCGATCCATCCGTTGTCGGTGGAGGCGGTGGAGTGGCTTTCGGCTTCAAGGGTTCTGTTATATTTTATGTTTTATTTTTTAGGTCTTTTAGCCTATTTGAGATATACTATCTCATTTAAACGCGGGTATTATTTCTGTTCAGCCTTTTGCTTTATCATTTCTTTTGGCGCCAAGGAACAGGCTGTTATCTTCCCTTTTTGTTTATTGCTGCTGGACTGGATAACAGGCAGGGACCTGAAGAGCAAAAGGATATGGATAGAGAAGGCGCCTTTGTTTATATTGTCATTATTCTTCGGGTATATTACGTTGCTTTCACAAGCGGAACATGGCGTCGGAGTATTATCCGATAAATCTGCGACCTATCCTTTTTATCAGTCTTTCCTCTTTGCCTGTTATGCATTCACCGAGTATATCATCAAATGTCTTTTTCCGGTGAAGCTTTTATTCCTCTATCTGTATCCAAACCAGATAGGTCAGTCCATACCTGCCGTATTCTGGGCTTACCCCTTGTTGATACTAATAGTGCTTATCACTTTTTGGCAGTTTTTCAGGAAGAGGGTCGTTATGGCCGGGATTTTATTTTTTCTGGTACATTTTTTACCAGTGTCGAACCTTATTCCAATGTCTCGTCATGCCATCATTGCCGACCGGTATATTTATACAGGCGCTATCGGAGTGTTTTTTCTAGCCGGCTGTCTTTTCAATTATCTGTTCTCTTTTAGAAAATACCGCAGGATTGTTCTTAGCGTCGCCATCATATATCTTCTTTGGCTGGGTGGAAGCTCGTATTTGCGATGTTTCGCCTGGCGCGATTCCGAATCATTGAAGGTCGAGCTGATAAAGGCGGCCAGAGAGAAAATGTATCAGTCAAAATAAATCTATCAATATGGAAAACTATTTCCTTTTGATCAGTCAACAGTTCTGGTAACCGTCTTCCATCCTCAACTGAATGATTGATTTGTAAACCTTACCAATTTAAAAAATATGAAAAGAAAATCTTTGAAGATCCTTGGCATTACAGCCCTTGTAGCTATTCTGGCACTGAATTTACAATTTGCCTACAGTAATTATGGCTTGCAGACCAGCCGGCTTGCCGGGAAGGGGGCAGTAGCCTTCTTTGACGGCTCTATAAGTGTGGTTGATGAAAGCGGTACAGACAGTGACTCAGGGGATGCCAGTCTGTGTCAAACGTATTGTCAGACCAATGTGAATTATAACTGTATAATTTATATAGGTGGAGTAAAGAAAGCTACTTGCAAATCCATGCATTCGAAACCGCATTGATGCCGGGGGGGCTGGCTGCCTGCAGCCAGCCCTTTCATGTGACTACCGGTGTTTTATCATAAATGGATAATATGAAAAAACTGTTTTTTTTATCAATGTGCGTAGTTTTCCCAGGGGCCTTTTTGATTTCCTGCCGGAATCATGACAGAGTGTATGATAGAAGCGTTTTTGAAGAAAAGGACCTTTTGCCGGGTAAATCTTTAGCTGGTGTTCCGACACCGGTACCTGAATTAAGAAAATCTTCAAGGATTAAAATCATCCCGAAGTATAATCTGATCCTCACTTTGGACATGGGCACGGGTGATTATCTGGCACAAGCCTTTTCTCTGGATTCCTGTAAATATTTACGGTCTTTTATAAAAAGGGGAACAGGTAGCGGCGAGCAATTGAGTGCGGAAAGCATACATTACAGACCCGGGGAGAAGGTCATTTATGTAGCCGACGAAATGAAGAATATTATTTTTATCTATTCTCCCGATTCCATTCTAAGGGCTTTGACTGTACGGCCAACGGATTCTATAAAAGCCTGGGCAGAGCCTTTAAACCGACCGGTAGTTCTGGCCGGCAAAAGTTTTGCGGACCTCAGGTGGAATAGATCGAACACGGCCCCCATCGCTGACTTCCGTTCTGTCGGCGTTTATAATTTTTTTTCCCCATCCGGAGCGCTGATCAATTACGGCGGCCGATTTCCTGCCACATCCAATGCTATCGACGTCAACCAGCTCACAGAAGCATTTTTCGGCAGGCCTAACTTATCGGATGACAATACGAGGATAGTATATGCTTATTACAATACGGATATCATCGACCTGTGTGATCTCCATGGCGGCCTGATCAAAAGAGTTCAAGGTCCTGATGGCTTTGAGCCTTCCGTAAGAACATTAAAAGTTGGAGAAGGAGAGGAGATAGTCCCCAGGAAAGATGCCCGGTTTGGGTATACAGGTACTCCCAGGATGAATAATAATACTCTTTTGGTGTTATACAATGGAACGTCGCAGGAGAAAAACGAGTATCATACTTCCCGGCTTTACCAATTCGATTCGAGTCTTGTCCCAAAGGTTTTTTACAGGTTGAGTGAGCCCATATTCGACTTTGATGTCGACTGGGGCAGACGGAGGATCTATGGGCTCACGCATTTGAAGGATAAGACCATCATAACCTTTAAATTTTAGCTTATGCTTGCGGTGAGGGTATTATTGTGTTGTTTATTATATACATGCTTAGCGGGATGTGGTTATGGCCGGAGAGAGGAATGGCTGGACAACAGGCCTTTTCATAGAATATTCGACTCTTTCCCCGCGTTGAAGGGGCATGGGCTGAAGATCTATTATTTTGATGGGGATTGCGCCTTTTGTATTGCCAAGGCACTTGAGATAGAGCATTCGGCAACTAAAGCGCCTGGTACCAGCGCTGTGTTTGTTGCCCGGACCGGAACCCCGGACATACTGACCTATAATTTTAGGAATACCGGCATTACATCCCCCCTGATCATCGATAGAGACAGTCTTTTCGCGCATTATTTCCAACTGAATGAAATAACAAATATCGATAAGGCCGGCCGTATTCTTTCCCGGGAGGCTGTCCAATGATCAAAAAGCTGTTGTTCTTCTTTATGCTTATTTCTTGTATTTCTGTGTCCATGGCGCAGAAGGGCAGCATCTCCGGCAGGATCATGGATACCATTAACCAGGCGCCTCTCCTCAACGGAGTGATTTGCCTGCTGACCGCCAGAGATTCTTTTCTAGTGACTTATACAAGATCGGATAAGAATGGGCATTTTGCATTTAAAGGTCTGGATGCTGGCGATTATATTCTGATGATCTCTTTTCCGGCATGCACGAGCTATACGGATACTTTTTCTTTACAGTCCGGCCAGATATTGGTCTTGAACCGGATCTGTCTTATCCCCGCAGCGCAATTACTACAGGAAGCGGTTGTCAGGCAAAGAATGCCTGTTATCCGGCTTAGGGGAGATACGACCGAATTCATGGTTGACAGCTTTTATGTGCCACCTAATTCAACAGTGGAGGAACTTCTGAAAAAGCTGCCGGGAATACAGATCGATAGGCTGGGTCGGATTACGGCACAGGGAAAGGTTGTCAAAAGAGTGTTGATCGATGGGGAAGAGTTCTTTAATGACGATCCGACCCTGGTGACACAGAATTTAAGAGCGGATATGATAAGCAAGGTCCAGGTATTCGAGGGGAGGAATGAGCTTGGATCCCGTGCAGCGGTTAATAATGAGAATAAAGAGAAAACGATCAATTTAAAACTAAAAGAGGATAAAAAGAACATTGATTTTGGAAAAGCCGTTCTCTCGGGAGGAGCCAGTGGGTTTTATGATGATCAGGCAAGGCTGAATTTTTTCAGGAGAGAGCGGAAGATATCCATTTATGGCATTGCTTCCAATACGGGAACGTCGGGGATCAGTTCAGGCGGCCAGAGCATTTACAGCGGAAATTCAGTTACCAGCGGCGGATATTATAATGGCAGGGGAATTCCCTCATTAAAGGCGTCAGGTATTCATTTCGATGATCGCTGGAAAGACGGGAGGCAATCTGTAAATGCTGATTATAAAATTTATGACCTGGACATCAGCGGATCCGGGACGACGGTATCCGAAAATAAGCTGCCGGGAAATGTCATTAATTACGGCAGACAGAAAGAAGATCTGAGTCAAACCAAGCTAAACAATTCAGTCAACGGAACGTACCGGGTCGATATGGACTCGGTTTCCAATTTGGAGGTATATGTAGAGGGGGCTGTTTTACACGAGGTAAGTAACAATAAAGTCTATACTATGACTCTGAATACGGATAGCTCGTTGCTGAACACAGTGGATACAAAGCTGAAAAGCAAGGCCGATGCCAGGAATTTTTCCGGCAGCCTTCTCTGGACCAGGCAACTGCGCAGGAGGGGGAGAAATGTATCTATAATGCTTAGACATTTTCATAGTTCCACCAGTTCAGAAGAAAACCTGTATTCAATCAACAGATTTGAGAAAAACGACAGTACGGGTATCGTGGATCAGTATAAAAAGGGGAATGGGGAGGAACTTTCCTATGAGTCCAAACTGACCTATATGGAGCCATTGTCGGAATATGCTTCGTTATCCGGCAATTATGGGATCGCTTTTAATAAAAATACTTTGCGGAACTATTCTTACGATCCATCTGCCACCGGGGATTATAATATAATCGACAGCGCTTATAGCAGCGATTACGATCTTGATCAGGTTGTCAATTCTTTCGGGATCTCATACAATTATTCAAAAAAGAATATTACCGGTTCGATAGGGAATGATATCGGGCTGGCAGGGTATAAGCAAAGGGACCGATGGTTTAATAGTTCTCTCAACAGGCGTTTTGTGAATTGGTACCCTCAGGCGAAGCTATTGTACTCCCTTTCGTCACAGGAGAAAGTGATCCTTTCCTATGCCGGAAATAGTGTTCAGCCTACTATTGCACAAATACAGCCTTACAGGTCAAACAACGATCCGTTGAATATTTTTGTCGGCAACCCAAGCCTGAAACCGTCGTTCCAGAATTTTTTTTCTATGACCTGGTATAAAAATAAAATAGTGTCAGACCAGTATTTTTTTGCAGACCTGCGATATTCCTATAAACAGAATGCCATAACTAATTTTACCAGCACCGACACTTCCACCGGGAAAACGATCAGCCAGCTGATGAATATAAACGGTAATGCCGGGCTTTCATTTTATGGTACTTATTCCTTAAGATGGAAGCGACCGGATATACAGTTTTTTTTGCATGGGGAATATAATTATTTAAGATTTGAAAATTACGTGAACGGAAGGTTAAACAATAATCATTCATCCACCTATTTATTTGACGGATCTATCAGGAAAAATAAGAATGATAAATATGATATAAGGCTTCAAATGTCTGCTGCTTACAATACTTCCGTATCTTCGATACAAGCCGGCAATAATACGAGCTTTTGGGTATGTAACTTAATTCCGAATATTGACGTTTATTTGACAAGGCGTTTTAAAGTCCATGCAGACATGGATTACCATTATCAGCAGAAACTAACAGCATTCGACAATGATATCCATATTTGTCTTTTAAATACCTGGATTGAAAAGGCCTGTCTCAGAAGCGGCGATCTGGTGCTTAAAATATCCTGTACGGATGCATTGGATCAGAATGCCGGCGTGATCAGGGATGTGAGCACCAATCATGTTTCTCAAAGCAACTATACCACTGTCGGCAGGGTGTTGCTGGCATCGCTGATCTATAATTTTAACAGGACAAAAGGGAGCTCTGGAAAATGAAATATTGGTGTTAACTTACGGCAAAAATTAAAAGATGAAAATCACTTATTACGGTCATTCATGTTTTTCTATAGTGGCTGGAGGCAAGCATATTTTGTTCGATCCTTTTATCACGGGGAATGAGCTGGCAAAAAATATCAAGCTGGAGGACATAAAAGCGGACTACATATTTGTATCGCATGGGCATTTTGACCATATGCAGGATGTGGTGGCCATTGCGGGACGTACGGGTGCGATGGTGGTAGGCAGCTGGGAACTGTACAGCTATTTTAGCAAGCAGGGTGTTCAGCAGGTGCAGCCTTTGAACCCAGGTGGTAAGGCTAGCTTTGATTTTGGGACGGTGAAGGGTGTTGCGGCACAGCATTCAAGCAGCTTTCAGGACGGCAGCTATGCGGGCGTAGCGAGTGGGTTTGTCTTCAAGACCGGGGATGGTAGCTTCTATTACAGCGGGGATACTGCTCTTACGTTGGATATGACATTGATCCCAAAATGGACGGCGCTTGATCTTGCTGTTCTTCCGATAGGGGACAGGTTAACGATGGGGGTGGAGGATGCTATCGAGGCCGCGCAGTTTGTCAAGACGTCTAAGGTTGTGGGGGTACATTATGACACATGGGGTTTAATCCAGATCGATAAGCCCGCGGCTATCCAGGAGTTCAAGAAAAACGGCCTGACGCTGTATTTGCCGGGGATAGGTGAAAGTATAGATATTTAGATGTTATTAATGTAATATTTCATTGAGGGCTTGCTCCCGGAAGGTCCTTCCGATGGGAATGCTATGATCGCCGATATAGATGGTGTTTCCTTCGATCCCGTCGATCTGTTTTTTGGCCACAATATAGGATTTGTGGACGCGGACAAAAAGCCTGGCGTCAAGATACTTGTTCCAGCTCTTCAGGTGCTGAAGCGTTATGTATTTCCCATTACGCGTATAGATATTTACATAGTTTTCCAGGCCTTCAATAAAAAGTATTTCATGCAGGAATATTCTTTCATATCTGTTGCCGCACTTGATAAACAAATAGTCCCTGTGAAAAAGAGCGTTGTTCCTGTTATCTGCCGCGTTCTCTAAAAGGATATGATAATCATGCGCTTTGACTGCCGCTTTGAAAAATCGGTCAAACAGGACCGGCTTAACAAGATAGTCCAGCACATTTAGCTGAAAGCCTTCCAGTGCGTAAGAGGGGAAGGCGGAGATGATCACCACAAGCGGAGGTTTTTGCACTGTCCTTAAAAAATCGATGCCACTCATTTTGGGCATTTGTATATCCAGAAAAACAAGGTCAACCACCTGTCTGCTAAGAAGGGCAGACAGCTCGACAGGATTTTCACAAATGCCTGTCAGGTTTAAAAAGTCTATCTCCCTCACATAGCTTGAAAGGCCTTCGGTGGCCATCGGTTCGTCATCCACTATGACACAGTTCATCATTTTGTACTATTTATTTTTAGGTAACGGCGGGTACAGATGTTTTTCCGGGCGGTGTAGGTGTAATTGCCGATGCGATGTGGTCACCCAGCTTTAAACATAGTTTTACCCTGAAGCTGTCATGGCCCTGTTCAATATCTAGTGAATAGTCGTGCTCGCCATACACAAGTTTTAGCCGGCGCAGGACGTTTTGCAAACCTATACCGCCCTGATGTACGCCGCCTGCGCTTTCATCTGCGGTACCGATGGTGTTAAAGACAGAAAAGTGCAGTTGTCTTCCTTCCAGGGACAGATCAATAAGCACCCTATTGGGCTTGTATTTATACCGGGATACATGTTTGAATGCGTTTTCCACAAAGGTCAGCAGAATAAAAGGCGCCACGTGTAAATGCCCGGTATAGGCAGTTACGACCCGGAAAACGACATCGAGGTTTTTGCGTCTTAATTTTTCGAGATCGACAAAATTTTGAAGATAGGATATTTCTTTGTTCAAAGGGATGAAATCGTCATTGCAATCATACAGTTGGTGACGAAGCAGGTCTGAAAATTTTGACAGCGATGCGGAAGCTTTTTTGGGGTCGGTATTGATCAGGAAAAAAATCGCATTGATGCTATTAAATAAAAAGTGCGGGTTGAATTGGTGTTTCAGGAACTGCAGTTCTGCCTGCAACCTTTCTTTCTCCTGCAACCGATGTCTGCGCAAGCTGCGGCTCCTTTCAATAATCATTTTGATACTTAGCGCGAGTGTTACGCTTGCTACGGTGGACGGCAAAGCAATGCCGAAGAAATAAAAAAAGCACGTGCCTGCGCCGAACATTTTTGAGACGGAGTGGTGCGAGATCCAGGCTGTCATATAGTATCCGCCAACGATAGATAAAGAGGCAGTGAGGATGACGGAGGATAACAGGACGCTGTATGCCAGGAACCGGCTTTTCTCCAGGTACCTGGGTACCAGGCAATACAGGTTGATATACACGGCTGCGGCCTGGAACACTACGTAAAAAATAAATTCCACTGCCAGCGGAGAGGAGATAATGGACGTTGCCGCCTTAAGCGGGTTGGCTACAGCCACGGTCCACCACAGGTAATGGTACAATACCCATAGTGGTATATGATGAAGCTTATATTTCAATAACCAGCCCAAGGTCCTTTGCTTACGGGTGTCTTGATCCATACAATTAAATTACGCCAAATCCCTGATCTTTTTGTCTGTACTACAGGAACGACAGGAGAGCATTGACGAATGACGTGTGGCAAGGTGGGAACGGTTTTCGGGGTGGGTAAAAGGGAATAATCCATCGATCCGGGTGGAATAATGTCATTGGTCAATTATCTGTCCACCCAGGTCATTTGGCGTCTGTATAGCCCGATCATAATTGTTTGTTTTGTGCAAAATGAACACTATGCGCTTTGCAATGCTACTGTTTGTATTATTGTCGGTGCTGAATGTACGCGGGCAACTGACAGGAAGGCTTCCCGACAGTACAGGGCGGCCTGCGGATTCCGTGAGAGTGCGGCGGTTGTCCAGCGTCACAGTGCATGGTGAAAGGCCATTGTTACGGCAACAACAAGCGGGTGTGATTATCAATGTAGAAAATAGCCTGCTTTCAAAAGGGAGTTCGGTACTGGAAGTAATAGAGCGGGCTCCTGGTGTCCTGGTAGATCGCCGTAATAATGGTATTGCGCTGAATGGAAAGGAGGGGGTTGCGGTGATGATGGATGGGAGGTTGTTACGTCTTCCGGCAGACCAGCTATTTAGTCTGCTCGCGGGACTAAGCGCGGGTGATGTGGCATCCATTGAATTGCTGACAACTCCGCCTGCGGGGTATGATGCGGAAGGCACTGCCGGAATTATCAATATTGTACTAAAAAAGAACAGGAAGAAGGGCGATTATGGGACGGTGTCCCTCACTGGCGGATATGGTGTTGGCGGGAAAGCTGCCGCAGGTGTGAGTTTAGCGCATAATACGGGTAAATTCCAGCTATCCGGCTCCTACAATTATTCGCATGACCGGAGTTACTACCGCTGGGAGGCTGTAGCATCTCAAAATAATCCATTCCTCGGCGGCCCCAATACTTCCGACGTAGCGAGTGAAAGCAGATGGGTAAGCAATAGCCATACATTTACGGGGGCGCTCGAAGCCGCCCTTCCGGGTCATGTTACCATGGGGGGCAGCCTAAACTACGGGAATAGCCTGGAAACGTCGCATGTAGGCACCGGCGGCCGGTACATCGTCGAGCCGGATTCCCTGCTGGTGATGCAGGTGGATACGCGGGGCAGGGACAGGTGGAATAATTTTGCCGGCTCGCTTTATGCCAGCAAAAAGATGGGGGAAGCGCATACTCTCTCGGCGGATGCGGACCTCCTGGTATATACTAATCAAAGTCCGACACAGTCTGAAACGGTGTTTATCAACCAGGAGGGCGCGCCGGTAGGCGGCGGGCAAGGGTTATTCGGACCCCGGCAGCAGGGATATGCGTATACGAACATACGGGTCGGCGTGATAAAAGCGGACTATAAAGGTGTATTCAAAAATGGGTTTACGCTTGAGACGGGGGTAAAATTCAGCTATACACGAAGTCTTAGTTTATCAGGGGTACAGGTATTGCAGAACGGTGGTTGGGAAGATGCTGCGGGCATGACGAGCGACAAGATCATGCATGAGACTATTGCCGCAGCCTATTTTTCTGCGAGTGTAAAGATCGGCGCAAATGACAGGCTTGTGGCGGGCAGCCGGTGGGAATATACCCGGACGGGTATAAAAGACGAGGTTTCAGGGAATAGTATTGTCAGCCGGGCGGGAGGCAAGCTTTTTCCAAATATCTTTTTTACACACAAGATCAATGATAAAGAGGAATTGCAGGCATCGTATACGGAGCGTATCAGCAGACCTGCGTATAATGACCTGGCTTCTTTTATCGTATACGATGGTCCTACTTCATCGAATGCGGGCAATCCATTGTTGCTGGCGACCACGTCATCGAATATAAAAGTGGGGTATGTGTACAAAGGCTTTTTGGTTGCCCTGATACATACAAGGGATAATAACCCCATCGTTCGATACCAGATAACGGCCGGACCTTCAGGAAACATAGTATCTCCGCAGAACCTGTTGTATCTCCGTAGTTTTAATCTGGAGGCCCTGGCACCGGTGCGTGTCAATCAATGGTGGCGGATGCAGTATAGTTTTACCGGGGGCTTCCGGCATTTTAAGGAGAATTATACGGAGTTCCCGGCGGAGAAGAGTTATTTTGCCTATACCCTAAACGGAACACAAACCTTCCGTCTCCCCAGGGGGTATGGTATTGAGCTATCAGGGTATTTTAATTCTCTCTATTATAACGGGACCCGGAGGACGGAAGGATACGGAACACTCAATATGGGTTTTAAAAAAGAGTTGGGGGGTGATCGTGGAACCCTGCAGCTTGCAATTTCGGATGTCTTTAGCACGCTGCGTGTTACCAGTTATTTTGGGAAGCTGACCCAGGAAGCGTTTTCGCTGAAGAGCCGGGTGTTGGGTACCGGCGAGTCGGGCGTGTTTCCCCTGATAAAGCTAAGTTATGTGCGTTCTTTTGGTAAAGGCCCGCAAGCATCGTCATCGAAAGACGATCTAATGGATGAAAAAGAAAGGGTTCGTCAGTAGCATTTGAACAGTGCAGGGAGCTGTATACCAGGCCCGTAATGCAATAATGGCTGCGATAACAAGCAGTACGATGATGCTTTTCCCGAGGTAATCAGGCATTTTTTCCTGTGACATGCTAAAAGTTGTGGTGAGATGGATCAGACCGGCAGGACCGGTGAAATATTCGAGAAGGGGACCCAAGACCGGCGGACCTTAGTCTTGGGTAAGCGTATTAAAGTCCTTAAAGGTGGAGAAGTAATATAGCTTAAGGCCTGTCATAAATCTAAGGTAGGGATAAGATCTGGAATAAATAATTAAAAGAAGGTTAAAGGGAAATTAGAAATTTTTGGTTAGTTAAACGTTTAACATTATATTTATATCACCAAATTAACCTTACCATTAACGATTAAACTGTCTGTATGAAAGATCTTTCCCAACACGAGGGGTTCCTATTCCTTCCAGGAGCCGGGTATCTACATTTTCACTTTTGTAAGAACCGTTCATGTCCGCCTGTCGGCGGGAGGTTTGTTTAGTTATTCTGCTGTAAATGGGCACACGCTGTAGGCGTGGCTTTTTTGGGGCGGGCGCTTAAACGTTTAAGCATTATTTCCAAATCAAGGTTTTTTCACCTTTAAAACCAACGCTATGAGCCAGAACTTTACTAATGAAAGATGCCGGCGGAGGACAGTCTTCCTGCCGGGCCGACCTATGAAAACGGGGCTGATCTATTTTTTGCGAGTGGCCATCCTTTTTTTTCTTTTTTGGGCGGCGACTGCTTATGTAAAGCTATATGCGCAGGAAAAAATAACGGGCAGGGTAACGGATGAGAATGCTCAACCTTTACCGGGGGTTTCTGTGAGGGTGAAGGGGGGGCGCTCGGCTGTGATGACCGGCGCCGACGGGAATTTTTCTATTGGAGCCAAAAGGGGGCAGATACTGGAGTTTACCTATGTAGGGAAAGTTTCTCAGGAATTGACGGTGGGGTCGAACGCTGTCATCGATGTTGCGCTAAAGGAGGGGAACAGTTCCAATTTGAATGAGGTGGTCGTCACTGGTTATATGACCCAACGGAAGGCGGACCTGACGGGGGCGATATCTGTGGTGCCTACGGAAGCGCTGAACAAGAACCACGGGACGACCAATATCCTGGAAGCCTTGCAGGGGGTGGTGCCGGGGATGCATATAACAACGGACGGCAGTCCGGTGGGGAACATCGATGTTCAGATCAGGGGATTGACCTCGGTGAATGGAGCTTCACCGCTGATCGTGATCGACGGGGTTCCCAGTCATATGAACCTTCGGGATATTGACGGGAATAATATAGCATCGATGCAGGTGTTGAAGGATGCAGCTTCAGCCAGCATTTATGGCGCCCAGGGTGCTGCGGGTGTCATACTTATCGAAACCAAGAAAGGTCAGGCGGGAAAGGCGAAGGTATCGTATAATGGTTCCTTTGGTTTTTCTCAGTTCGTGAACAAGGTGCCCATGATGAACACGATGCAGTATGGGCAAGCGTTATGGCAGGCTGCGGTGAATGATGGACAGAACCCCAACCTGGTCACGCAGATATATACCTATGACTGGCATAAGAATGGGCAGGGGGTACCTGTTCTGGATAAGGTCACGCCCCGTAAATATCTCAATGCGGACAGCACCATGCTGGCGGCAAATACGAACTGGCTGGATGCCATTTCTCAGGCCGGGTTACAAAACAATCATGAGATAACGGTATCGGGTGGGAATGAAAAAGCGGTGTCATTGTTGTCTCTGAATTTTTTTGAAAACAAGGGAACGCAGATCTATACCGGCTACCGGCGATTTTCTTTACGGCTCAATACTTCTTACCGGGCGTTGAACAATCATCTGACCATTGGCGAGAACCTGGAAGCTTCCCGTCTTAAGATCAATGATCAGAACGTGATGCATGATGCCCTGGTCGAACCACCGATCATTCCCGTACATACGACCACGGGAGGATGGGGCGGGTCTGCTGTCAGCCTGGGCATGGAC
The DNA here is from genome assembly GCA_017307755.1 of Chitinophagaceae bacterium. Lineage (GTDB taxonomy): Bacteria > Bacteroidota > Bacteroidia > Chitinophagales > Chitinophagaceae > Puia. The sequence goes on from JAFKGQ010000009.1 coordinate 69,491, forward strand.
GACTATTGGAACCCGGTACGTGAACTAACTTTGAACAAAGACAACGGCAACAGCTATAACAAGCTCTTTGGGAATGTATATGCCAGTGTGAATTTCCTAAAGCATTTTACTTTTAGATCGCAGCTGGGGTTGATCTATACAGACGGGTATCACAGGACTATTCAATTCACTTTCCAGGAAGGTGGCGGGAAATTCAACCCCATCAGCAGTGTGGACCAATGGTATTGGCAGGAATCGACACTAGACCTGACAAATACTCTCAACTATAAATTGACGACGGGGCGTCATAACCTGGATGTGATCGCCGGTACGGAAGCGACCAAATACCAGACGCAAACAACGGATGCCAGCCGGCAGAACATCCAATACCAAAATTATGATTATGCCTATTTGAGTACGGGCACGGGCAATATGTCCATGAGCGGAAGTGGTGACCGATACAATTTCCTATCCTATTTCTCCAAATTCAACTATGTCTATAATTCCAAGTATCTGTTATCGGCTTCTTTGCGATATGACGGGTCTTCCAAATTTGGAAAGAATAACCAATTTGGCGTTTTTCCGGCGGTATCGGCAGGGTGGAGATTGATCAATGAGGATTTTCTGCAGCATGCCAGGAATCTGTCGGACCTGAAGCTTAGGGTAAGTTGGGGGAAGAACGGCAATTCCAGTATTCCTTCGGGGGCGACGGAGACGTTGTTCTTACCCGACTATAATTTTACTTCCTACAGTATTGGCGGGGCTGAAAGCGGTCAGCTGCCTTCGGGGTTTTACCGGAGCCAGACGGGTAATGAAAATCTGAAATGGGAGACGACTACGCAGACGGATATAGGCATCGATTTCGGATTTTTTGAGCAAAGGATCTCAGGGTCCATCGACTATTACCATAAATACACAGACGGCATGTTGTTCCAGCCGCCTTATCTGGGCACGATTGGGGAAGGGGGGTACACGTGGGTGAATGCCGCGGACATGAAGAACAATGGCATCGAGTTGGAAATAGCCTATCGGAGCGATACCCGTAAGCAGTTCAGCTATACGATCAGCGGTAATATCAGCCATAATAAAAATACCATTAGTCATCTGCCGCAGTCGGTGCGGTATTCTTATGGCGGCAGCGCCTTAAAAGGCGACAATATTGAAGGGCATCCGCTCCATAGCTATTATGGTTTTATTGCCGACGGTCTTTTTAAAAGCCAGGATGAGGTGAACAATTCTCCCACGCAAGCCGGAAAAGGAGTGGGGCGTATCCGGTACAAGGACATTTCCGGACCCAATGGTAAGCCGGATGGTGTCATCGACTATGACTATGACCGGACCTGGATCGGCAGTTGGGACCCCAAGGTTGAATATGGGATCAGTTTCTCTGCCAGCTATAAACATTTTGACTTTTCCATGTTCTGGCAGGGCGTTGCCGGCAATACGGTGAGCGATGGCTGGAAGAGTTACAGTGATTTTTGGAATGTATGGGTACAGACGGGGTTTAATCATCCGACACGCATACTTGGCGCATGGACGCCATTGAATCCCAATTCCTCTATCCCCGCCTTGTCCCTAACCAACGCGAATAATGAGCTAAGGACCTCCACCTATTTTATGGAATCGGGTTCCTATCTGAAACTGAGGAATCTCCAGGTGGGGTATAGTCTGTCAAAGAAAATGCTTGCTTCTGCCGGGCTGGAAAAACTGCATTTCTATGTGCTGGCGCAGAATCTCATCATGCTGAAAAAATGGTGGGGTAAGAACAAGTTTACGGGGCCGGACCCTGAGACACCTGATGCGGCGTCCTACAGCAATCCTTATGTAAGACCGCTGACTTTAAAGATGGGTGTCGAAGTATCCTTTTAGTAACTGTATAAAAAGTATGTCATGAAAAAAGCAACCATATATATCATAGCATGCGCGATGGTCTTTTCGTTCACATGCTGTAAGCGTTTTTTGGATGTCAAGCCACAGGGTGCGTTGACAGAGACGGATGCCGCTGACCCTGGAAATATCGATGGATTGGTGATCGCAGCCTATGCATGGATACCACATGAGGGGATCCTCAACCAGAAGATGAGCCCCTGGCTGGCTGATATAAAATCCGACGATTCTTATAAAGGCGGCGGTGGTCTGTCGGACCAGACCTCCTGGTATATGATGGAAGTGTTCTCGCTGGTAACTCCCAGCATCGACAACAATGACGGGGTATGGTATGGTCAGTATGAGGGTATCTCCCGTTGTAATACTGCTCTAAGGGCATTGGATGCCGTGGATGAGAAGGCCTACCCGCTTAAAAAGACGAGGACTGCCGAAATGCGTTTTCTAAGAGGTTATATGTTTATGCAACTGAAGAAATGGTACAGGTGGATCCCGTACTTTGATGAGCACGTCAGCAATGATTCCATTGCGAAGATCCCTAATCACCCGGATACGGCTACCAGCGATCTTTTTATCTGGAACAATATCTACCAGGATTTTGCCGCAGCAGCGGGGGATCTGCCTTCTTCTCAAACAGAAGTAGGCCGGCCGACCAGGTATGCCGCCGAGGCCGAAGCTGCGGGTGCGTTGATGTGGATGGCTTATGAAGAAAATGACAAGCACCAGGTGGTGAATATCAATAAGGATAGATTGACAGCGGCTATGGCTTTGCTGGACGATGTGATCAGCAATCCCAGGTATTACCTGACACCGGATTTTGGCGACAATTTTGAGTTTTCCATGGATAATGCCACACCGGAATCCATTTGGGAATGGCAATATTCGCATTCGGATGGCACGCCTAACGGCAATCTGAATGGAGGAACACCATTGAATGCGCCCTGGTGGCCCCCTCAGTTCAGCTGTTGTGATTTTCACAAGGCGAGCTACAATATGGTGAATGCTTTCCGGGTGGATGCAAACGGTCTTCCTTTATTTGACAATTTCAACGATGTGGAAATAACGGATAAGCATGTCTATTTTTCCAGCAATAGCTGGGACCCACGGATTGGTCATACGGTGGCCATTCCGGGTCTTCCCTGGAAGTATCAAACCAATCTTTTATTTGACAGCAGCGGATCGAGGGACCCGGCAACCTTTGGGTACTTCAATTCCCTGAAAGAAAATGTGGAAGCCGGCAGCCCGGGTCTGGTCAATCTTTTTTGGATGTGGAATTCCAAGAATGAAACGGCTATCCGGCTGGACAGGGTGTTGTTGTTCAAGGCGGAGATATTGATCCAACTGGGCCGTGAAGCGGAAGCCTTGCCGATCATCAACCAGATCAGACAGCGGGCGGGAGCCAGCACGGGCAAGCTGAAATTTGCCAACGGTACGCCCACGCTGTCCTATAAGATAAGCACTTACCAGAATGGGGTCAATTGTACCTGGACACATGATTTTGCCTGGAAGGCATTGGTATGGGAGAACAGGCTTGAGTTTGCCATGGAAGGAGAGCGTTGGTTCGATCTTATCCGGTGGGGGATGGCGGAGAGTGTGCTGAACGATTATTTTGCAAAAGAAATGCCGAGAGGGAGGCCGTGGATGAAGGATGGTCATTTTACTGCAGGGCGGGATGAGTATATGCCGATACCACAGCCCCAGATGAACTATTCTTATGGAGTATACAAGCAGAATCCGGGGTATTAGGCGTTGGGGGGAGAAAAAAAATAATCTACTTTAAGAAACAGGCGCATATCCTGAAGCAAATTGCGCTCTTTTAAAAGAGCATAAAATGAGAACAGGCAATTTGTTACTAATAGCAGGCTGGCTGGCGGTGGCTGCCTGCGGGGATGATCGTGTTGCGGGGAAAGCGGTATTGGATGGCAACAAGGTCCTTGTGCAACGGTATTTTAACGAAGTATGGAACCAGGGGAAGACCGATCTGCTGGATTCCTTGCTGGAAAAGGATTATATCAATCATACACCCAGCGATACCACCGTGGGTAAAGGGAGGGAGGGCCTCAGGCGGATCATAAGGGCCATCCGGAGAGGTATTCCGGATATTCATTATGAGATACAGGATATGATCGTCACGGGGGACCGGGTGGCGGTGAGATTGGTTGTAACGGGAACTCAGACCGACAGTCTTTTTGTCCTTCCGCCTACAGGAAGGCAGGTGAGGGTCAACCAGATAAATATCGAGGAGATCGTAAACGGGAAGATATCCGAGCATTGGAGGGTAACTGATGAGTTGGAGATGATGAAGCAGCTGGGGTTTGTGAAATAGATGGTTTTGTCAATTTCTCCCCAGGTGCAAAAGGATGTTGCGGTGCATTTCTTCGGGACGGAAGGGTTTGTGCAGAAAGCCGTTGAAGCCGTGTTGCTGCAGATCGTCATACATATTCTCGTAGACGGCGGCTGTGAAGGCGATGGCGGGGATGTTCTTGTTGATCTCGCGGACGTTCTTTAGCAGCGCCTTGCCGTCCATGAGGGGCATTTCCAGGTCGATGAGCAGCAGGTCAAAAGCGTGTTGCCGGAACAATTCCCATGCGATGTGGCCATTTTCCGCCATGACGATGCTGGCGCCCCAACTGAGCAGGAAGCGGCGCGCGATATTCATGTTGACGGCATTATCCTCGACCAGCAGGATCTTTACTCCATGAAGTTTTTTTGTACCGACCGGCTTTTCTTTTGGAACGTCGACCTCCGACTGTTGAAAGGCCACATCCAGGGTAAAATAAAAAGTACTTCCTTTACCCGGCTCGCTTGTCACTTTTAGCTGGCCGCCCATTTTTCGTACCAATTCCCGGCAGATGGTAAGACCCAGCCCCGAGCCTCCGTATTTGCGGGTGGTTTCTGCATCGGCCTGGGTAAAACTGTCAAAGATGAGATGTTTTTTTTCGGGAGGGATGCCGATGCCTGTGTCAACCACGGCAAAATAGATATTAGCGCCGGATCCGGTCTGGCTATTGACATGAGCCCTTAGCTTTACGGTACCGGCTTCGGTGAACTTGACGGCGTTGGAAAGGAGGTTGAGGATGACCTGTTTGAGCCGCATCTCATCTCCTACCACCTTTTCATCTTTTGGAAGCGTGCCTATTTCCAGGAAAAGGTGGATATTTTTTTTCTGTATCGTTGTGGTCACGGCGCCGGCAGCCTGTTGGAGCATTTCTGCGAGGTCAAACGGTTCCCGGGCCAATTCCAGCTTGCCTTCGTCGAGCTTATTAACATCCAGCACTTCATTTACAAGATGAAGCATATGCTGGGATGAATCCAGCAATATTCTGCAATGTTCGTTCCCGCGGAGCAATTCGTGGTCCTGCATCAGCAGGTGGGTAGTACCGATGATGGCGTTCAAGGGGGTCCGCAGCTCGTGGCTCATGTTGCTCATGAACCGGGTCTTGGCCGCGGCGGCCTTTTCCGCGCGGTCCCTAGCTTGTGTGATTTGGAGCTCGGCCTGCTGGAGGGATGCGATATGTTTCTTATTTTTCTTTTCCTTGGCGTCCAATAACCGGAGGACTACATAAAAAAAGACGATGACCAGCAGGAAGTTGACGACAATGTTCAGCTTGCGGTGGTTGTAGGCAACGGTTTCCGTCACCTGTTCAAACCTGGCGGAATAATGTGGAAGGAACAGGACAATCGTCAGGAGATTGAGTAGCGTGACAGTGATAAAGACCGTTACCACAAGGTTGTTTTTACGAACGCGTAAAAAAAAGATCATGGCCATGACGAAAGGGAACAGGTACAGAAAGGAGCCCTGGTCGGTGCCTTGCACATAGCAAAGAGATAAAGCGTGCAGGTTCACAAAAAAGATGCTGAGCAGGGTAGGGACGGCCGGAAGGCCTTTTTTATTAAATAAAATAAAGATGAACAAAATGAAGATGCCGGCTATTTCGATGATGGCGCTGTACTTCATGCCATCGAGCAGGTAGTAAAGGAAATTGATAAAATTGCAGCTCATGGCCAGCACGATAAAGGTGTTGAGCTTCCAAAAGCTGGCTTTTGGGTTTTGGGCAAGGGGGGGTGATTCCTGGTTTTTCAACTGGTTTTAAGGATTGGATACCTTAAAAATATATTAAAAAATCAGAATGTGCAATAGGGGGAAAAATGGATCACATCGGATAGGCAGTGTCGCTCTTTGTTTCGGACAAGACGAAGAAGCTTTGGATGGTGTTGATATTGGGGAGTGTCGCCAGCTTGTTGCGGTAGAAGTTGTGATAGGCGTCCATGTCGCTGGTGGCGATCCTCAGGATAAAGTCGACGGTCCCTGTCATTTGGAAGCATTCCATCACTTCGGGGAATTTGGCGACCTCCTGTTCGAAGCCGCTCAGGGTTTTGGCCGTATGGTCATTTAATATTACATGGCTAAATGCGATAAGGCTTTTATTTATCTTTTTTCTGTCCAGAAGGGCTACCACCTTTTTGATATAACCTTGCTGTTTCAGGCGTCTTGTCCTTTCGTGGACGGCGGCCACGGACTTATGTAATTTTTCACTAATCTCCTTATGGGTCAATGAGGCGTCCTTTTGAAGGAGGGCAAGAATTTGAAGGTCCGTTGCATCGAGATCGGTCATTGTATGGCTGTTGTGAAATTCCTCATGAAAAAAGTATCGCTGCCGGCACAGGATAAGTGGTTTGACTGGAAAAAGAAGCGAAAATACACCTATTAGGAGGAAAAATTACGGATTTTAACGCAAACCTTGCCCCGGAAAGCCAGGATGTTGATATTTGGTACGATAATTTTTTTTATGGATAAAGGTACCGGTCGACGCGAGGCAGCATGGTTTTTTGTTCGGGACAGGGGGCGTTTTTGGAAGATCCTGCATGAAGAAGTGCTTTTTATCGAGGCAAGGAAGTCTTATTGCCACATTCAGACGCTGGAGAAGCCCTGGCTTATATTAACGCTCCTGGGAAATTTTGAATCTGTGTTGCCGGCGGAAGAGTTTTTACGGGTTCACCGATCATATATCATCAACCTGCGTCACCTGCAGTCTTTTGATCAGCGGACGGCCTATTTACCCGGGCATCAGATACCCATCGGCGAGTCGTATCGTACGGTGGTCAGGGAGCATGTGCTGATGGTCATGCCGGCTGTGGAGCCAAGCCATCTTCAGCGTGTGAAACATAGTCCGGCGCCTTGTTAGTGTCTCACCAGTTTTTTTTAAGATATCGATCATGTTATGGGTTTGTAATTAGCGGTTGTATCCTACCCGGTACAAAGATATTCGGGAATTATGGATAACAGATCGGGAATTCCGGGTATTTCCCCTGTGGTGTCTTCTTTGCATTTTTGTCTTGACGTTTAAATTGAGACATATGCAAGTAAAAAATGCTATACTTCACCTGTTCCTCCAATTGGAGAATTTGCTGGAACAACTGTCGGACGAGCAGTACAATACGTCTGTCGAAGCGCTCTCCCGGGCGACTATCGGGCAGCACTTCCGGCATGTGATCGAGTGTTACCAGGAGCTTGAAAAAGGGTATCACCGGGGTTTTGTCAACTATGAGCAGCGGAAAAGAGATCATAACCTGGAGACGAACAGACGGTTTGCCCTCCGGCAAATGGCTCTTGTCGGGGATATGCTGGAGAAGCCGGAACGGTCACTGGTGTTGGTCGCTGATATGGGGAAAGAGGTTTACATCGATGTACCCACTACTTATTACCGCGAGCTGATCCATAATCTTGACCATACGGTCCATCATATGGCGCTGATGCGTATCGGCGTGTCTGCTGTGTCTGCTGTGTTGCTGCCGTCAGCATTCGGCGTTGCTTATTCTACCATAAAATTCAGGGAAAGTAAAAGTTTTTCAAATTGATAAATATTATGAAAAGGACAATCGCTATCGCAATGTTGTTTTTTGGGCTGGCTGCCGGTGTATCGGCGCAGCCGGGCACGGGATCGTACAATCTTTCCAAATCAGGGCTAGCTATCGAGGGGTATGACCCTGTGGCTTATTTTGTTTCGGGCAGGGCCATGGAGGGTAAGAAGGAGTATAGTTATACCATCCAGGGGGTTACTTATCAGTTTGTGTCCCCGCAGAACAGGGACCTTTTTAAGGCGGCGCCTGTCAAATATCAACCTCAATATGGGGGATGGTGCGCTTATGCCATGGGGGCAAAGGGAGAAAAAGTCGAGGTAGATCCGGAAACCTTTAAGGTGCTGGATGGGAAGCTCTATCTGTTCTATAACAAATATTTTAACAATACACTAAAGTCCTGGAATAAAGACGAGGCCAACCTGAAGATGAAGGCTGACGCCAATTGGGACAGGATAAATAAATGATAAGCTATGAAGAAGGTAAGTTTTATTGCGGTGATGGTATTATTTATCATGCACACGCATGCTCAAAAATCAGAAATATTTATATCCGACGGGAAGGCGATAAGGGGGTATGACCCGGTCGCTTTTTTTACGGAGTCCAAGGCGGTCAAAGGGAAGGATAGCTTGTATTACAAATGGAAGGGGGCTGAATGGTTTTTTTCCACCCGGCGGAACCTGGAGCAATTCAAGGCGGCGCCTGAAAAGTATGCACCTCAGTATGGCGGGTATTGCGCCTTTGGTACTGCAGAGGGGCATAAGGCGCCTACGGAGACGGAAACATGGACCGTACTGGGGGATAAGCTTTACTTCAACTACAACATGAAGGTAAAAGAAATGTGGGTAAAGGACCAGGCGGGGTATATTAATAAGGCGGATAAGAACTGGCCGGCATTAAAAGACAAAGAATAAATGCGTATTAAGATGACAATATTATTTTGGATACTACGGGTGTTGGCGGCGGTCATTATGTTACAGACGCTGTACTTTAAGTTTTCCGGAGCGGAGGAGTCGATCTATATATTCTCCACGTTGGGGATGGAACCCTGGGGGCGGATCGGTACGGGCGTTGTGGAGTTGATCGCCTCAGTGTTGTTGCTGATACCCCGGACGACACCGATAGGGGCGTTGCTTGGGCTGGCTGTCATGAGCGGCGCCCTGTTCTTTCATCTCACCAAACTGGGTATCGAGGTCAAAGGCGATCATGGGCAGTTGTTTATCTATGCTTTGCTTGTGTTTATCAGCTGTCTTGTCCTTGCCTGGTCGTTCAGGAAAAAGTTGTTTAATTATATTGGATAAAACCCCTATACATGTATGTGTACCGTGACCTTTGTGCCGGGCAGAGAAGGCGTTTATCACCTGACGTCAAACCGGGATGAGCGGATCAGCCGAAGTCCGGCTATGTATCCGCGACAGTATGATGGGCTTACGTATCCCCTGGACCAGGAGGCCGGCGGGAGTTGGGTCGCTTTGAAGGACAGCGGGGATGCCGGTGTGCTGCTGAATGGTGCGTTTGTCAGGCACCGGCGTCTTGAACAGTACCGGAAGAGCCGGGGGCTTGTTTTTTTGGAAGTTGTGGGGAAGGAAGACCCTTTGTCAGCCTTTGATGGGATGTGGCTGGAGGGTATCGAACCTTTTACGCTTGTTCTTTTTACCAGAGGCAGGCTTTTTGAGTGTCGCTGGGATGGCGCATACAGGCATATCCGGCAATTAGATACCAGTCGTCCGCATATCTGGTCTTCCGTCACCTTATATGATGAAAAGACGTGTGAACAACGTGAGGCCTGGTTGACGAAATGGTATGGGCGGGGTGATATATCGACCGCAAGTATCCTGGCTTTTCATCGTCAGGCCAGCCGTAAGGGGGAAGTGGTTACGGTGAGTATTACCACCATACGGATCGAGGAAGGAAAGGGGCGGTTGGACTATTTTGACATGAAGGATGAGGTAAGGCGGGTCAGGAGCGTTTTTATGATCCGGCTCAAACATTGGGAATACTGGCCCTTCCTTATCGTATACGCTCCTATCTTTTTTTATTGGATCTGGCTTAGTCTCAGGGCCCGGTCGCTTTTCTTTTTTAGCACGGCCAACCCGACTATCACAAACGCGGGCTTTCTTTTGGAATCCAAGCGGCAGATATACGATCTGCTGCCTGAAGGGTCTTACCCGAAGACGGTTTATTGCAGAAAGGGCGTATTTCTGGGCGCGTTGATGGACAGGGGGCTGACATATCCCGTCATAGCCAAACCGGATATCGGGCAAAGGGGCATGGGGGTTGAGCTATTGAAGGATGAATGTCAGTTGATGCGTTATGCAGTGCGCAGCAAAGTGGATTTTCTTTTGCAGGAATATATTGACTATCCCCTGGAGATCGGTGTCTTTTATTATCGCGTGCCGGGGGAGCCGAAAGGGTTTATTTCGGGAATAGTAGGAAAAGAAATGTTGTCGGTGACGGGGGATGGTCATTCGACAGTGGAAGAGCTTTTGTGCAGTAATGAACGGTATGTGCTGCAATTGCCCCTGTTGAGACGTACTTATGGATTGTCGCTGCAAAGGGTACCGGGTGTCGGTGAAGCCACCCTGCTTGTGCCATATGGGAATCACAGCCGGGGAGCCAAGTTCCTGGACTACAGCCACCGGATCACTCCCCGGCTGGCGGCGGTGATCGATGACCTTTGCCGTCAGATACCGGGCTTTTATTTTGGCAGGCTGGATATAAAGTTCAACAGCTGGGAAGAATTGGAGGCGGGGGAAGCATTTTCGATCATCGAGCTCAATGGGGCGGGCAGTGAACCTACCCATATTTACGACCCACGGCATTCTATCTTTTTTGCCTGGCGGGAGATCAAACGGCATCTGGACATCCTATATGTTGTGAGCCGCGTCAACGCGAGGCGACGGGGGAGAACGCCCATGACCTTTTGGCAAGGGGTGCGGATGCTTTGGGATTATCACAAGTATGAAAAACTCATTGCGGGATGAGAAGGTTTTGGAAACTTTTTTTGTGCGTGCTGTCGATAAGTTTTGCCGGAAGCCTCCCTCCGGGTACGCTCAATACGGGTGTGACGGACCTGGTCGTCAACGGGGGAGCTTTTGCCGCCATTCAGTTTGGAGCGGGGGCGATCCTCGTGGAGGTTGCGTTGGTCCGTGCTGCACTGGCGGGGATGAGGAGGTTGGAAGGAATGAAAGGTGTGTATAGGTGGGGTGGTGTAGCGGGATGTATAGTGGTGATCTTTTTGGCGATCCTCAGTTTTAGAGGGGGCGTGTACAGGGCTGGTGTTGGTGTGCCGTTGGTGTCGGGGATACTGCTCAGTCTGCTCAATCCGCTGCACCTGCCTTTCTGGATGGGGTGGGTGGTGGTGCTGCGGTCAAAAAGGGTGCTTGGCGATGGGGGTGCGGATCACAATGTTTTTGCGGGAGCTGTCGGTTTGGGGACGGCCGCTGCCTTTTTTGCATATGGAATGGCAGGGCATTTTTTTATCGGGTGGCTGCAGATCAACAAAGGGCTGTTGAATGGGCTGATCGCGCTTACGTTGTTAGTGGCGGGCGGGATGCAAATGCGCAGGGCAATTCTGTCAAATGTTCGGGAACAATAGATATTGCCCTGGCTATGCGAGCCGGATACCTTTGTTTCACCAAAAATGAAAATTATGAATCGTTTTATTAAGATCAGTATGTGGCCGGCTGTCGCCCTGCTGCCATTTGCAATGAGTGCCTGCAGAAAAGAGGGGAACCCCGGTCATGGAGGTACTCAAATAGAAACCATTACGGTGGAGAATGTCCTACAGTCCAAACCGCTGGTGGAGTCCGGTACTTTTCAGGGAACCGGCAGTCCGGCCCTGATCCGGCCTGGTCAATCCACCACTATAACGTTTGCCGCGGCGAAAGGCGAGGCGTTGAGCTTTGCCACTATGTATGGGTGGTCCAACGACCTCTTTTTTGCGCCGGCGGGTTCGGGTATACAGGTGTATGACAATACCGGCAACCCTATCGAAGGGGATGTATCCGGCCAGATAAAACTGTGGGATAACGGCACCCGGATCAACCAGGCGCCGGGCGCCAGCGTAATGCATCCGGGGACGCCTGACAGTAAGAATATTACGGAGGTGAATGGTACGGATGCCCAGGGCAATACCTATCTGGCGGCGAGCAAACTGGTGAAAGCCACCTTGAAGTACAACGGGAATTCCACCTTTACGCTCACCCTTCAGAATATTTCGGGAGGGACGGCTAATGAGACGCCGCTGAGTCCCGGGGTATGGGCCATATCGTATATTGTCGGGGGCAATCTGCTTATGCCGGCTCCCCTATATATGGCCGGGCAGCCGACGGCTCATGGTTTAACGGCCATCGCGGAAAGGGGGGACAATTCCCAATTGTGGGGATATTTACAGTCCATTACGGGGATATTTACGCCATTGTCACCCGTCCTTGTAGTCGTCTACAGGGGTATCGACAATCCTATATATAAGGTTGGGGAGCTTGATCGTGGCCAAGGGTTAAAATATCTTGCCCAGCGGGGTGTGGCCGATACGCTGGCAAACTATCTGAAGGGCGTGAAAGGAGTAAAGAGCGTATATATCCTGCCTGCCCCTAATACCAAGGTGCTGCTGCCCGTGATCAATGGGCAGGCCGGCGGCAAGGTTTCACAGGATATTGCCGTTGACAAGGGGGATCGTCTGGCTATTGCCACCATGTATGGATTTTCCAATGACTGGTTCTTTGCCACCATGGGCAATGGGGTGGATGCGACCCAGACGGGGGATATATCCTCCAGCATTCAGCTGTACAATGACGGGACGGCTATCGACCAATTTCCGGGCGCGGGAGTGACCCAATTTAACCTGGCGGGCACTCCGCTGGTGGAGAACGTGCCCATATCCGTCGTTCCTAACCCCAACGCTTTCACCACTTTACCTTCCATTCCCAATATTATCAAAGTTAATTTGCAATAGTTTGTAAGGTTTTTGACCGGGCGTCTACTAAGCTGGTGGGCGCCCGGTCATTTTTTAGGGCAGCCCCTGACAATTAAAAAATCTTCATATGAAATGGCAATTTGAAGACAGGACTACCCAGGGAAAATTTGTTGTTATCGTGGATGACCCATCTCTGCAAGGGCATGGATTGTTCAATGGGAAGAAAGAGATGGTCAATACGTTTGTTTTTAACCCCGGGAATGAGCAGAAAGTAACGATTGACAACATCATTTACACCATGCCGGGGGACACCATCCTGCCTCTTGTGGCGAACCAGACCTTTCATTTTGAGGAGCCGGAGAACCTGGTAGCCTGGCAGTTCAACCGGGACTTCTATTGTATCGCCGATCATGATGCGGAGGTGGGCTGCGTAGGGTTTCTTTTTTATGGCATCCAGCATCCCTTTTTTATCCGGCTTTCACCCGATGAAAAGAAATGTATCTCCCTCATCCGGGAGCAGTGCATAGAAGATATGGAAATAAAGGATGGGATACAGGGGGAAATGTTGCGGACCTTGCTCAAGCGGTTGATCATCAACATTACCCGTATCGCCAAACAACAGACGGACCAATACAGGCAGTGCGGAGGTGACAGGATGGATATTATCCGGCGGTTCAACCTCTTGCTGGAGGTGCATTTCCGTACCCGTCACGAGGTCCAGTTCTATGCGCAAACGATGAACAAGTCACCCAAAACCCTGACCAATCTTTTTGGGCTTTGCAACTATCCTTCGCCTTCGGAGCTGATCCGGCGGAGGATCATTTTGGAGGCGAAGCGGTACCTGTATTTTACCGACAAGTCGGCCAAAGAAGTGGCTGATGCGCTGGGTTTTACCAGTACGGCCCATTTCAGCAGATTTTTCAAAGCGGGGACGGGTATGAACTTTTCTGCGGGCAAGGTTTTGGCGTGACGAACCTCCGGCTCGTTAAAAATGGGCAGGGAATGCGGTTTTTTTTAATCTTTGCAGGGTAAAAAATGAGAAGATGACCGCACTTCCCGAACCAAAGCAGTGGGTGGAGAAATACGCCGACTATCTGTATTCCTATGCGCTGGCAAGGCTTGACAATGAGGAGACGGCGCGTGACCTGGTGCAGGAAACCTTTCTGGCGGCGCTGGAGAAGCTGGGTCAGTTCAAGGGTGAGAGCTCGGAGCGTACGTGGTTGACGGCGATCCTGAAGTATAAAGTGATCGATGTTTACCGGAAAAGGAGCTCGGGTTTGCAGTCTGAGCGGATCGGACATGAGCCGGAGATAGAATTTTTCGAGCCGGAGAATGGTCATTGGAAAGATGCGTATGCCCCTCGGGCATTGGGTGTGGAGGACACGGATCTTCTGGCGCATAAGGAGCTGGCGGCCATTTTGCGGATGTGTCTGCAAAAGTTACCGGCGTTATGGCATTCCGTCTTTTCCATGAAACATATGGAGGAGATGGAGACGGATGCTATCTGTAAGGAGATAAAGGTTACGCCATCGAATTTTTGGGTGATCATACACCGGGCGAAACTAAATCTGCGGGCCTGTATTCAAAAAGCGTGGAAATAAAAGCCGGGATTATGGGTGTGATAAAGAAAATACAATACAATTGCCGGCATGCGACCTATCTGATCGAGAAGCGGCAGCATACTTCGCTAACAATAAAGGAGCGGGTGCATCTTGTCATTCACCTGGCGGGGTGTTCCGTGTGTCGTTTGTTCCAGCGGCAGAGCCGGATGATCAACCGGGCGGCGCGGGAGCTTTTTCGGGAGGCTACCGGACAGGGGCATGTGTTGGATGAGGATCTTAAGCGGGAGATGCAGCAGAGGATCAATGAGCGGCTGTCCGGATGATAATTTACACAAACGTTTGCGCAGTCCATTTTGACAAATGGGCGTAAATATTTGTTATCTTTCCTATAATGTCTAGCGTCGAACCAGATCTACTACTGCGACGGATAGCTGAGGAAAATGACAAGGATGCTTTTAGAGGTTTGTACAATATTATGCACAAAAGCCTCTACGACTTTGCCCTGGCTATTGTCAAACTGAAAGAACCTGCCGAAGAGATCACGGCTGATGTCTTTATTCGGCTGTGGGAACGCAGGAGCAAGCTGGAATATGGCAGGATACGCAGCTGCCGGCTCTACCTGTTCATGTGTATCAAAAATGCTTCACTAAACTATCTCCGTGACAATAAGCGACCCGAGCAGCTGAACCTTGATACTATTTCCCTGGCCGACTGGAAATTGGAAACAAACCCGGAAGAGCTGATGATCACCGCTGAAATGGCCAACCGTCTTAACAGGGCCATCAGCGAGCTTCCTGCCAAATGCGGTGTTATATTCCGTCTGGTAAAGGAAAAGGGTTTGAGCTATAAGGAAGCGGCGCAGCTCCTGGATGTGTCTGAAAAGACCGTCGAAAACCAGATAGGTATTGCGCTTAAAAAAATACGACAGGCTATCTCCTTTAAAGTGCCTGTGGGGTACCCGTGATCTCCCTTTATCCAATGCCCGCGGGCAGGGCTGGCGCAAAAGCGGAGAAAAAAATCTTTTTCTTTTTTTGGGGGTGGGCTTCAAAAGCCGTGTCTTATTAATTACCTGGGACCTTTCTCTTCAGGTATTACATCAACATGGAACAGGAAAGGTTATGGATACTATTGGGAAGGAAGCTTGCAGGCGTCGCGACGAAGGAAGAGTTACAGGAATTGGAATTGTTGATGCTGGCCTATGGGGAAGATGCGGGAACGATGGAGATCATCGAAAGGATGTGGAAGAGCCGGGGGGATGAGACTGCCGGTGAGGACGGCGATCCTATCAGTGATCGCCTCGAAGAGGCATTGGGGGATGTTTTTTTTTTACGGGACAGCGAGGAGCCTGTGCGTCCTGTGCGGCGAAGCAACCGCCGGGGTGTATTTATTCTTTCCGGTGTAGCGTTGGGGATGGCAGGTCTGGTGTATCTGGGTTTTATGCTGGCATCACGGGGAAGCGACAGGGCGGAGACGATGAACGTGATCTTTACCCGTAGGAAATCGCACTCCAATCTGCAATTCCCCGACGGGACCATGGTGGTGCTGAATGAGAACAGCAGGATCTCATATAATGCGGATTTTGGCAAGACGAAGCGGGAGGTCATTTTGGAAGGAGAGGCGTATTTCAATGTCACGGGGAATGCGGGTATGCCCTTGATCATTCATGCACGCAATGTCGATATCCGGGTGTTAGGGACTGTCCTGAATGTGAAGGCCTATCCTGACGGCAGGAATGTGGAAACCTCTCTTATCAGGGGCCGGGTGGAGGTAGTGCTTCGAAAGGATCCCAGGCGCCGTATATTATTAAGACCCAATGAAAAGATAGACATCCCGACCCAACCGGCGGAGCCTGAGAAAGGGGCCGGCTACTCTTTACAGGATGATACGCCTGTTTCTGCCGGAGATGTCCGGCCGGGAGCAGTACAACCTACAAACCAGGATAACACCAATCTGTCCGACTCTTTATTTTATCAACTACAACCCCTCAAAACTGAGAAGTCCAGCAAGCTGATACCCGAAATAGCCTGGATATACAGAAAGCTGGTATTCAACCAGGAGCCCTTTGCAGCCGTCGCCGAAAAGCTTGAAAGATGGTACGATGTGCGGATGTATTTCGAGGATGACGATCTGAAAAAAGAAATATTTACAGGCTCGTTTGAGAAAGAAACGCTGGAACAGGCTTTAAATGCCTTGCAGTTCAGTTATCCCTTCGACTTTACCATCAAAAAAAAGGAGGTTTTTATAAGAAGAAAATAATCCGCTGAATAACAAAGGGAGATGCGCTAACATCCCCCTGTAAGATGTAAATAAGAAGACCTTGTGACTTGCGATCCCGGGTCTTCCCATTTGTTAACCATCATGCGATAAAGGTATGTCATATTTCGTATTGCCAAAACTATTTCGCGTGGCCGCAGGCCCGCGAAAAAAAATTCTGCTTATCATGAGATTCCTGGGCTTTTTACTGACGGTGGTCTGTACGCAGACCTACTCGCTGGGCCTATCTCAGGAAAAGATATCCCTCGAGTGTAAGAACGTGACGCTGAAACAGGCCCTTGCGGTCATCGAGTCCAGGAGCTCCTACCGGTTCCTCTACCACGACAGTATTTTTTCTCCCTTGGCTGATGTCAGCATCAGCGTCCGCAACAAGCCAGTCCTTAGCATCGTGGATCAGCTGATCGCAGGCACGTTGATCCATTACCGTGTGCTGGATGACAACCTGGTCGTGTTTGCACAAGGCGCTCCCCTCGTGAGGGACAGTGTCATCAAGGGGCATGTAACGGACGAAAAAGGCAGTCTTCTCCCAGGCGTTACGGTGGAAGAAACCGGGACAAAAAATGCTACGGTTACGGATGCAAAAGGTGATTTTTTACTGCATGTGCGAAACTTGCATGGAAGTCTCAATTTTTCCTATGTAGGCTACAATAAGAAGAGGGTCAACCTTGAAGGAAAAGCAGAGATCTCTGTCCAGCTTACCGCCTCTTCTCTTTCGCTTAGTGAAACCGTGGTGGTGGGCTATCAGAGGACCAGTCAGAAATTGACTACGGCCGCGGTTCAAACTATCAATGGAAAGGATATTGAGAACCTTCCCGCCCCCAGTTTTGACCAGCTATTGCAAGGCCGGGTATCGGGTGTCAATATCCAGAATTTCACCGGTGAGCCGGGTGTACGCGGCGCTTTTGTAGTGCGTGGGAACACAACCATGTCTACCGTATTGGATCCTGCCAAAGCGCTTAGTTCTCCTCTGTATGTCATCGATGGCGTCCCTTTGAACCTGGATGACATCGGCACTTTTGATAACACCAGCACCAACTACCTGGCCGGCATCAACGTAAACGATATTGAAAGTATTCAGGTCCAGAAAGACGCGGCGGCAACCGCATCCTGGGGTTCCAGAGGGGCCAACGGGGTGGTGGTGATCCGGACCAAACGGGGAAGATCTCCCCGGCCACGATTTGAGATCAATTATTATCAGGGGGTGGTAAACAGGCCTGATCTTATGCCCACGGTCATGGGCGCAGAAGAACGGCGGCAGAAACTAAATCTGCTCTATCAATATGGCAATTACTATCAACTGGGGGGACCTTACAATAATTCCGGACTGTTTATCAGCGATCCCACCGGCAAAAACAACAACGGTATTCCGCAAATACTTACCGACAGCCTCAACCCCGCCTTTAACAACGCTACGGACTGGCAGAATATCTTCTATCATAACGGAAGCGTAAAGAATGCCGATGTTTCCATGTCGGCTTCCAATGACCTGGTCAACTACAGGATAAGCATGAACTATTATGACGAGAATGGCGTGCTCAGGGCAAGCGGGCTTACCCGGTATTCCATCAGAGGGAATTTTGATATCAAGATCAGTGAAAAAGCTTCGGCGCAATTGCTGATGAGCGCTTCCCGAACCGACCGTAAAAGAGGTCTTGGAGGAAACCCTTACTCGGGGAATGCGCTGCCGCTGGACGGTCCCAATTTGCCGGCGTCTTTCTACCGGCTTTCAAAAACCGACAGCCTGAAATACATGGGTCAATATGATCTTATCAGGGATCAGAACCAGAATGATAATTTCACCTTGTTTACGGCGCTGAACTACGATATTATCAAAGGGCTGCGTTATAGCGTGCAGGGCTCTTTTAATACCTCCTTAAACAGAAGGGATTATTTTAGTCCCAGCAATATCGCTTCCAATATTTATAACGGCAATTACGGCACCAATGTATTTACGACCTCACCGAATTATGCCGAGAGTGATAACAGCACGTATAACCAATATAATATCAACAATATCCTCACCTATTTCAGGACCTGGAAGGACCATACCATTGCGCTCACCGGAACCCAGTCTTTTCAGCGGGAGCTTACGCAAATAACAAGCACCAGCGGCTCTTATCTGCCCAGTGATGTCGTACAAACCGTCACAGCGGTGCCTCAGAATTTTATTTATGGTTATTCCGATAAGCAGGCTGCTTCCCTGCTCTCTTATGTGGGACAGGCACAATATGATTTCAAACAGAAGTATATTGTTGCTGCCAGCTGGAGAGCGGATGCTTCTTCCCGTTTTGGAGCCAATACCAAATGGGGTTATTTCCCTTCCGTATCCGCCGCGTGGCTATTGTCGGAGGAATCATTTATGAAAAGCACCGCCGACTGGCTTACCCTTTTTAAGTTCCGTGGCAGCTGGGGGAAAAGCGGTCAACAGCCCACCGACTTCTACGCGCCCTTTAACAGCTATAATTTATTGACGGGTCCAAATTCAACACCGGGGTCTTATAATGGCGTTCCTGCTGTAACACCTGATTACAAGCATGGGATCACGCTTACCAACCTCACCTGGGCGACTACGACACAATGGGACCTGGGTTTTGATGCCTACTTCCTGAATAACCGGGTGAACCTTACCGTGGACTACTACAACAAACAATCCAACAACCAGTTCTTTACCTTTAATTTCCCCGCTTATATAGGATATTCAAGTCAAACCTCCAATGCTCCGTTGGGCATACGTAACAATGGCGTGGAAGTCCTGATCACCACGCACAATATGTCGCCGCAGAATCCTTTTCAATGGAATACAAATTTCAATATTTCCTTTAACCACAATGTGATCACCTCCCTGCCTTTTGGTAATCAGACCATCATTAAAGACAACACGATATTTTCTGTAGGGCAGCCTTTGTACAGGGGCTATCAGATGATCTATGCCGGTGTGTATAACAATGCATCCGAGATCCCGGTGAACCCGAATACGGGCAACCCGGTGACCTATTTCAATGGGAACCACAGAGCTGTCCCCGGCGACCCTATCTGGGTGGATGTGCAACATCAGTATGATGTATGGTTTGGGAATAATTTGCCGACCATCAATCCCAACCCCCGGTTTACCGGAGGGTTTATCAATGATTTTACGTACAAGAACTTTTCGTTGTCGGTGGTCTGCGCATATACCCTGGGAAGGGATATCATCAACTCTTCCCTGTCTTCTCAGTTTGCCGCGGCATTTGGGAATTTCTATTCCCCTACCAATGCCTCTGCGCAGATATATTCTTTTGCATCCACCCGTCTACCGGACCTCCGCAACCTCAATTATTGGGTGCCGGCGGCCGCGGATAAGGACCCAAATGGTTATCATGCGGGGTTCCAGAGTCTGAGCCCATATAAAGGCTACTATTATCAGTATGGCACGGGTATGACGGAATTCAACAGGAATGGAAGTTATCTCAGGATCAAGAATATTTCCCTTGGTTACCGGGTTCCGGATAAATACCTGAAGCCCGTGCATGTTTCCTCCCTTAGGATATATGCCATGATGGATAATGTAGCCATGTTCCAGAAGGCAAAAGATGTACCTGATGCAGAGCAGGTGAATGCTTTTGGAATATATAATGGGAATGGATATCCTATACCAAAAAAATATACCATCGGGGTAAACGTGCAACTCTAATCATGTATTAAAAAATTAAGATCATGAGGTATCGATCATATAAGATATTATTTGAGCTGATATGCCTGTCTGGTATGATATGTCAGCTCTCCTGTAAGAAATATATCAACGAAACGCCTATCGATTCCACGAACGACGCCAATTTCTGGACCAGCAAAGCCAGTGCCGAGCAAGCCGTTGCAGGCGCTTATCTGAGCTTGCGTAATGCGGTGGAGAACGGTAATGTTTATTGGATCTTTAATAATCTCACCGGGGAAGAGCTCACCACTACAGCCTGGAATTATGCTACTTTTATACCAGGAAGCCCTAAGCAATATAGTTATGCCCCCTATATTCCCGTGGGCGACTGGAGCTATTTTTATAAAGTCGTAAACCAATGTAATCTTATTCTGGGCAGGGTGCCTGCAATGCCCCTGGGGCTTTTTGATAATGATTCCACTGAAAGAAACCAATACCTGGGTGAAGCGCATTTTCTTCGCGCCTATGCTTATTTCTATATGGTACGCGTGTGGGGATCTCCGGTGCTCTTTAATGAATTGCTGAGCGATCCCAGCAAGGCGCCTCAACTGCCCAGGAGTCCGGACGATACTGTCTTGAATAGTTGTATAAAAGACCTGCAAGTTGCTGTAACCCAACTTCCCGTGACTCCCCCCGGGGGAGGCCCCCAAAGGGCGGGGCGTTATGCCGCCTATTCCCTGCTTGCACATATCTATGCCTGGCAAAGAGACTATGCCAATGCCGCGAAGGCTTGTGACGCGGTACTGAATGCACATGCCTATACGTTGGAAGATATGTCGAAGTATCTCCGGATCTGGCAGGGCGGCGATCCCGAAAGTATTTTCGAGCTGAATATGCTCTATAGCTCCGGGCCCAGCGAAGCCAGTCTTACCAACAACAACAACGACGTTCATGGGATCTTTTCGGTGTTCCTGGAACCACCTTTTGTAAATGGGGATGCACAGTCGGGAGCATTGTATACGACCAATCCAGATCTTATAAACAAGATCTATGATACGACGAAAGATAAGCGTTATAAAACCTGTTTTGCCATGTCGGATAATGGCAACCAGCTTGTGATAAAGTATACCAATGTGCAGTATGTAAGCGGCGGCGATCCAACGCAGGGATTCTATGTGAACAATAACCTTGTTATTTTCCGTCTTGCCGACATCATGCTTCTGCAGGCGGAAGCCCAGGCAAACCTTGGGAATAGCCCGGTAGCTGTCACGTTGGTGGATAGTATACGCCACCGTGCAGGTGTCAGGGATTATAATGCCGCCACGGACGGGGACCTTTACAAGTTTGTCATTGACGAACGCACCCGGGAACTGTATGCGGAAGGTTCCCGTTATTATGACCTGATCCGATCAGGCTTTCTCCCATCGGAAATACCCGTGTTCACGTCAGACAGGATGGCCCAGAAGGGGTATCTCTGGCCTATCGATATAAATACGATGAAACAAACCGACCCGCTGCTGACGCAAAATCCATGGTGGGCTTCTCATTAGTTCATGCTTAGGTAACAGCAAAATAAAATATATGAAAAAGCACATGCAATATATTCTGATCTTTTTACTGGCGTCCTGTCTGCTGAATACCGCCTGTAAAAAAGATAAATATAAAATTGGAGGCAGCCTTGATCAGGCCAAGGTAAATATGACCACCTATGATTATCTCAAAGCAAATCAGCTGGGTCTTTTTGATACCCTGCTGCTTTTGATCGACAAAGCGGGACTGAAGGATATGATCAATCAGGGCGGCATTACCTTTTTTGCCCCTACCGATTATTCCATTCATAATTACATGGTCCGGAAAATGTATAAAGGCGGATTCCCGGCCTATACGCTTGATTCCATGTACAAATATGATATGAATGCGTTTAAGGATTCTCTGGGTTTGTATATTGTAAAAAGTACGCTGAGTTGGGGCAATATCTCCCCGACAGGAATGGCTTATCCGACGTTGGTGAATGACGTACAGGCTACGGTTTCCAATGAGGTGGTCACCAGCTCTTATCTTGGGTACTACAATGCCGTCTCGGTTCCCCCTACCATTATTTTTTACAATACGTTGGGGCAGAAGACACGCTGCCAGACTTTTGGTGTGATAACGAATACAAATGTGCTGGGTGTGCTGGGAAATGAACATATCCTGTTCTTCAATCATTAATGACGACAATATCAATTTATTCACAGCCAATCTTTTCTTCCATGAAACGGAACATCATATATATCTTACTCATGGCTTTTTATGTCACCCTGTTTGCGCCCGGATGCACCAAAGCGCCCAATGGATATTTATCAAGCTATATCTATTATAACCAGTACCTGGTACTGGTGCCGCGCGGCACTACCTTCGCCAGTCTGAATAATAATATCAACGACCAGGGAAGCTCTCTGCCTTATACCGTGAAGATGACGCACATATATGATTCAGCAGGTAATTCAGCAGATGATATTTTCTTTAAGAAGTATCCGGTGACGCTTTGGACAGGTCTTTATAACCCGCTGATAGATACGACTCTCACACAGATACAGAGCAAGCAGCGGACAACAGATACTTTTGCGATCTGGCTGAATAGCGCCGGCGGAAGGCTTGAAGCCAACCAGGCCACTGTTAATTTGCCGCTGGGGACTTATTTTTTTGATATGACCGTCTCCAATTCTGCAGGTGTAAAAACCTATTCCAAAGTGGGCAGCTTTAAGCTGGTGGACCCGGACAAGTTCTCATTATCAAACGTGAACCAGGGCATACGCGACCCGAACACCACGCTTTCGGTGGCTACCGGAAAAACACCGGCGATCACGGTAACACAGGTGTCTTCCGATGTCACGGAACGTACCATCATTTTGAAGATCGTAGACAAAAATGGAAAGCCATTTAATGCCGCCGCGGGAGAAATAAGAAACTATGTCATTCCTACGGGGCTCACTACTTATCTCAATTTTCATAACTGGTCGATATCTACTACGAATAGCGATACTGCTGCTATCTACCAGTTCGCGACACTCCCATTCCCCTATTTTGTTCAGTCAGGCATTTATACCAGGTTCACCTCCGCCACTGTCTATTATACGATAGCGTCTTCCGCCGTAAAATATGACAACCGGAATGCCGGCGCCTTTATGCCCCTTGTTTATTTTCAATTTAACGTCAACGTTCCGGGCACTTATTTGCTGACCGTGCAACTGCCTGATGTGACACATACCTAAAGATCTATTTATGAAACGATTTTTTTTGATAATGATAGCGGTGTTTTTTATGTTGGGCTATGGTATGGCCGGTGAACTGTGGCGGCCGGCTTCCGGAATGGATTCGGATGTTGTCGTCCCGTTGTATAGTAATGGATATGTTTATCCTGAGCAACGGTCATGGAAAGACAACAGCATCGGTGAAAAGGGATTGGTGCATTGGAGTAATGCCGGTGTAAGCACGCGTGTGTACTTTTATCCACAGCGGGAGGGGCGGGTTATGGTGGCGGTGAGGGTACGGAGTGCCGAGGGAGATAGTCGGATAAGGGTGCAACTGGATGGGACGGGAGAAGGGCATGAAGTGAAGGTGGGGAAGGAGAATGATCTTGTGACGTTGCCGGCGGGTGAATTTGAAGTGGGTAACGCGGGGTATCATTTTATTTCTCTAACGGGTGTCTCCAAAACAGGGAAATACTTTCCGGATGTCGAGGCGGTGGTTTTTTCGGGGCCTGTGGCGATGCAGGTGCAATACAACCGGGGGCCTTATCGCGGGGCGCCTTCCACGCATCTACGATATGAAGTCCCGGGAGATAGCGCAGTGGCCTGGTTTTACACCGAGGTGTCCGTGCCGGAGGGTGTGAATGCCACCAATGCCTATTATGAGACAAACGGTTTTGCCGACGGGTATATGGGTATCCAGATAAATTCTCCTACAGAGCGAAGGCTGATCTTTTCCATCTGGAGCAACTACCGGACTGATAACCCCAGGGAGATACCTTCGGAGTATGCCGTGAAGCTGGTGAAAAAGGGGAAAGGTGTGTTCTCCGGTGATTTTGGCAATGAGGGGTCCGGCGGACATACGCACCTTGTCTTTCCCTGGAAGAACGGAACGATCTATAAGATGCTTGTCGGAGCAAAGCCAGCGGGGGACCATACTATTTTTACGGCATGGTATCTTGCTCCCGAGAATGGAGGGTGGCGGCTCATTGCGCAATGGGACAAATCCAAAACAGGGGGGAAGCTGCTATCGCACCTTTATGCTTTTGTGGAGAACTTTGGTCCTAACGGGAATGACTTTTTTAAGGCGGACTATGGCAATCAGTGGGTCTGTACGCCCGGGGGTACATGGATGGAATTGACGAGCTGCATGCTGACCACTACGGCAGACCCGGTGAGGCATGCCCGTTATGATTATGGCGCAGGGGTGGAAAACAACCGGTTCTATATGTATAGCGGAGGGTTCAGACAGCTGAACAACCTTCCTCCCCATTCGACGATCCGCAGAAAGCCGGACGGGATTGCACCGGGGATCAATTTTGCGGAGCTGCCGCAGGAGTAGGGAAATTATGTATTTTTAGCCGATGGAGACAGTTCGTTTTCCCGGCTCGAAGCCACATTATGAGACATTGGATGGGATGCGTGGCTTAGCTGCCATTTGTATCGTCTTTTTTCATTTTTTTGAGTATACTTTTCCGGATTATAAGAAAAGCCCCCTGGGGCATGGATATCTGGCCGTTGATTTTTTCTTTGCGCTTTCCGGGTTTGTGATCGGGTATGCCTATGATGAGCGGATAAAGACTATCGGTACGGGGAGGTTCCTTCTTCAGCGGCTGATACGTCTGCACCCCATGGTCGTTTTTGGTGGTGTATTAGGTTTTGCCGCCTATATCTTTAATCCCCTGATGGATAATATTGCGCTCGCCGGCTGGGGAAAGATCATTCTTTCCTTTGTTGCCACGCTGTTGCTGTTACCCATGCCTGGGCTGCCCAATACGGCCGGGAATGTTTTCCCGTTGAACCCGCCTTCCTGGTCGCTGTCGACCGAGTACCTGGCCAATATTTTTTATGCGTTTGTGCTGTGCCGATTATCCAAGAAGTTATTGCTTTTTGTTTTTTTGTGTTTTGGGGGATGGCTTATTTATGTGGCTTATGCAAGGGGGTGGCTGATCGAGGGTTGGGAGGGGAATCATTATTTTGATGGCTGGGCGAGGACGGCTTTTTCGTTTACAGCGGGGCTGGTGCTGTTCAGGTTTAAGCTGGTGATAAGGAACCGGATAAATATGGCGGTGCTGTTATTATTGCTGGCAGGCGTATTTGCCTCTCCACATGCGGATAACGACTGGATACGTGAATCGGTGATTGTGATAGTGGTCTTTCCCCTGCTGATCTCTCTGGCCGCGGGGGCTGTGGTTGGAGGATGGATAAAAAGGTTTTGCGTATTTATCGGCAGGCTGTCCTATCCTTTGTATATGGTGCACTATGCAGTGGTGGCATTGTTTGGCTTTTATTATAATCAATATAAACCTTCGGGCGCCGAGGTGAGCGTATGGGTGGCGGGGGCGAGCATAATTATATTTGGGCTGACCTATGTGGTTATGCGGTTTTATGATGAACCGGTACGCAGGTACCTGGTGAGAAAATGGGTTAATATCCGACAGGGGGGGTGAGAGGCAAAAACTAATATGTGTATATTTAACTGGCATTTCTGCTTATGCTAGAAAATATTGGTATGATTATCAGGTGTTTAGTGCTAGTTTGCTTACTCCTAACCAGTACCGGTGGTTTTTGTCAGGTCAAGGACTATCCTTTTTCAAGGTTAGCCATCCAGGATGGATTATCGGATAATAGAGTGAATACCATTTTTAAAGACCACCAGGGATATATCTGGTTCGGCACCAGGTCAGGCCTCAACAGGTATGATGGCTATTCGGTTAAGGTGTTCCGGCATGACGATGCAGATACCACTTCCCTCAGTGATGACCATATCGGGGTGATCTTTGAAGGTCCGGATAATAAATTATACATCAATACAGGGACCGGCGAAGTTAATATCTATGATCCGCAGACGGAGGGTTTTCTTCCTCACGCCGGGGCCTACCTGCGCGCAAAGCATCTGTTACAATATGGGCTGGTCAGTATCCTTCATGACAAGGGCGGTCATTATTATTTTATTTACAGCGATTCGGGGGTTTACCGGATCGATCCCGGCAAGACAGCCATCCCTGTTGGCAGGGATGTTCATGCTGCTGCTGCGGTGAAGAGCCGGATCAACGGCGCGGCCCTGGATGCTTCGGGTAACCTTTGGCTGTCTTATGAGAACAGCTTATTGGAGAAAATAGATGCGCAGAGCAATAAAGTATCCCTACGTACGGATATCATGCAACATACAAATCCCAGCGCGTCTTCCGGATATAAACTATTCATCGATGACCTGGATCAGCTTTGGCTGTATGCCCCCGGTAATCTTTCGGGTCTATGGAAGTATGATCCATCAACGGCGGGGCTTTTACATTTTAACCGGGATTCGGGGCAGGCAAGATTAAGCAGCAATATGGTAAGCGATGTCCTGCAGGATGATAAGGGTATGATCTGGATCGCTACGGACCAGGGCGGTGTGAACCTGCTGGATAAGAAGATGCGGACTGTGCGGTATTTACAGCATTCGGATGAAGAGAGGAGTTTGCCCGAGAACACGATCACAACTTTGTACCGTGACAATCTTGGCACAGTATGGCTTGGGACTTTTAAGAACGGAGTCTGCTATTACCAGCAGCATATGCTGCGGTTCCCGCTGTACAGGCGTCAGCCGGGAGAGGCGGCGAGCTTACCTTATAACGATGTGAACTGTTTTGCGGAAGATGGAAAAGGAAATATCTGGATGGGCACCAATGGCGGCGGGCTCATTTATTTCGACAGGGCCGCGAACAGGTTTACCCAGTACAGACACGAAGCAGGCAGTCCCAACAGTCTTTCCAGCGATGTGGTGGTGACGCTTGTCATGGATCATGAAAAGAAGCTCTGGATCGGCACTTACCAGGGGGGATTGGATTGCTATGACGGCCGCAGGTTTATCCATTACAGGCATAAGGACGGCGATCCCGTCAGTCTTTCGGATGATAGGGTTTTCGCGCTTCATGAAGATGCCGGCGGTGATCTGTGGGTGGGCACCATGGTAGGTGGTTTGGACAGACTCGACAAGACAAAGGGCAAATTCTATCACAACAATGTTTTCATGCCTAATTCCATCCACGCGAATTATGTCCCGGCGCTGACGGAGGATTCGGCCGGCAATCTGTGGATAGGGACTTCATATGGCATTGATGTATTGATCCGGAGCACGGGCAAGTACGTGTATTATACCAACGAAAACAGCAAGCTGAGCGATAATATCATATATGGCATGTCCTGCGACCACGCGGGGAACATGTGGGTATCCACCAGGCGGGGGCTGAGCGTGATGCAGCCGGGGCGTGATACCTTCCAGGTGTTTCAGACAAAGGACGGTCTTCCCTCCAATACAGTCCTGAGCATCCTGGAAGACCAGGATCACTTTTTATGGGTGGGCACTTCCGGCGGGTTATCAAAGATTGCCTTGTCGACAGAGAAAGGACAAATAAAGATCAAATGCGTGAATTTTGATGAGTATGACGGTTTGCAGGGAAGAGAATTCAACCAGTATGCAGCATTCCGTACCAGGGGAGGGGAGCTGCTGTTCGGTGGGGCGAATGGCTTCAACCTGTTCAAACCTGAATCGATAGGCCGGGACGAGCATATTCCGGCGGTGGTCCTGACGGGATTGCAAATATTTAATAAGGAGGCGCCTTTGCCGGCATCCGTCCTGCGGGAGGGCAAGCTTGTCCTTTCCTACGACGAGAACAATTTTACCCTGGAGTTTGCGGCACTGAGCTATATCAATGCCCGTAAGAACCGGTATGCCTATCAGCTGGCGGGATTTGACAAGGACTGGGTGTCTACGGATGGCCGCAACCGGCGGGCTACTTACACGAACATCGATCCGGGCGAGTACGTTTTCCGGGTCAGGGCTTCCAATAGCGATGGGGTATGGAATGAGGAGGGTATCAGTGTCCTCGTCATTGTAAAGCCCCCCTTCTGGAAGACGCCCTTTGCCTGGTGTCTTTATGTTTTGTTCGTCCTGGCGGCATTGTATGTGGGACGTATGCGTATCATCAGGCGGGCCAAAGCGCGATTTGCACTGGCGGAGGAAAGGCGGGAAGCGTTGCGGGTACATGAACTGGACAGGATGAAGATCAAATTCTTTACCAATCTCAGCCATGAGTTCCGTACACCTTTGTCATTGATACTATCACCCGCGGACAAATTGATACGGAGCGAAGAGGATGGCGGGCGTAGACAACTGGCTATGACGATCGAGCGCAATGCAAAAAGATTGCTTCACCTGGTCAATCAACTGCTGGACCTTAGAAAAATGGAGGTCAATGAGCTGAAGCTGCATATGGGCCGGGGGGACATCGCGGGATTTATAAAGACGACAGCCGATTCATTTGCGGACCTGGCGGCAGAGAGGGGCATTATCTTTGAATATCAGGCTGATACGGATCACCTGCCTGCCCTGTTCGACAAGGACAAGGTGGAACGGATCTTATTCAATCTCTTATCCAATGCTTTTAAATTTACGCCTACCGGCGGCTCGGTGAAGGTGGAGCTTACCGTGGCGGAAAAAGAGGAGCAGAGTGTTTTGCTGGAGCTCAAGGTGAAAGATACGGGCATCGGGATACCGGCCGACCAGCAGCAAAAGATATTCGAATCGTTCTTCCAGGGGGAGGCGCCGGGGCATATCCGGAATCAAGGTACCGGCATTGGACTGGCCATTACGAGGGAATTTGTGGAAATGCATGGCGGTACGATCAAAGTGGAGAGTGTGCCGGATATGGGCAGCTGCTTTACCGTGCTCCTGCCTGTGACCATCCTGCGTGAATCCTCACCCGTGACGGCAAGCCCGGCCTCTGAAGAAGAGGCAGGGGATGAGGTGGTTGTAAAAGAGGAACCATTTTACCTTCCGGAGGGTGAAGAGAAACACTTTAAAGTGCTGTTGGTGGAAGATGATGACGATTTCAGGTTTTACCTGAAAGACAACCTGGCGCCCCTGTTCACGATCCTGGAAGCGGCGAATGGCAGGGAAGGATGGCAGAAAGCTCTTTCCGGGCAACCGGACCTGGTGGTGAGTGATGTCAATATGCCCCTGATGGATGGGCTGGAGTTATGCAAAAAGATAAAAGCGGATGAACGGGTCCGTCATATACCCGTGATCCTGCTGACGGCCCTTTCGAGCGAGCATGACCAGCTGCGGGCCCTGGGAATGGGTGTCAATGACTATATTTCAAAACCCTTCAATGTGGAGATCCTCGTTTCCCGGATCCGAAATCTGCTGGAGTTTAAGGACTCTGTGGAACACACGACCAGGAAAAGGGTTACGATAGAGCCAAAAGAGGTCGAAGAGGCGCCGGAGGAAACGGAGGAAGAGTTCGTTCGTAAGGCGGTGGAGGTCGTGGAGAAGCATATTGCCAATGCCGACTTCTCGGTGGATGATTGGGCCAGGGAGTTGGGCATGAGCCGGACGACCCTGTACAAGCGGATGCTGACGGCCACGGGAAAAACCCCCATCGGGTTTATCCGTAGTTTCCGGATGAAGCGGGCGGCCCAGCTCCTGGAAAAGACACGGCACAATGTCGCTGAGGTGGCTTATATGGTTGGCTTTAACAATCCCAAATATTTCGCCCGGTACTTTAAGGAAGTTTACGGCAAGCTGCCCAGCGTCTACCAGGCGGAGAGGCGGAAAAAAGGGTGATGGCGGCGCCGTGAACCGTTGTTACCCCTGAAATATCAGATTTATACCCTCGGGATAACATTTCCGCACCTTTATTTGCAAGTTGCATTACCCTCCTTTTTTGCATGCAGGATTATATTTGGTTCGTTTAAAAAACGAAACGCTTGCATATGAAAAAGATTTTTATTGTAAACCTCCTGATCACTCTATTTTTTTCTCTAAATGTTTGTGCGCAGTTGCCCACTGCACAGTCTATCGCCTCCAACCTGAAGATCGGCTGGAACATGGGGAATACCCTTGAAGCCATTTGCAGTGCGACTGCATGGGGTGGTGTGGCAACCACACAACAGCTGGTCAACGCCGTCAAGGCCGCGGGTTTCAACACGGTAAGGCTCCCCTGCGCATGGGATTGTCATGCAACCAATGGCGTTATCGACCCCAACTGGATGGCCACGGTAAAACAGTCGGTGGATTATTTTGTCAACGCCAATATGTATGTGATCCTCAATATCCACTGGGATAACGGCTGGCTGGAAAATAATGTTACTACGGCTGCCCAGGCATCCGTCAATGCCAAACAGCAAAATTACTGGACGCAGATAGCCAATTATTTTAAAGGCTATAACGAGCATCTTTTATTTGCCAGCGCCAACGAACCCAATGCCAGCGATGCCACCGGCATGTCCGTCCTTTTGTCGTACCATCAGACCTTTGTCAATGCTGTCCGGGCTACGGGCGGGAATAATAGCAGCCGTACGCTGATCATCCAGGGTCCTCAGACGAATATCGGGCTGACCAATACCCTGATGAATACGCTGCCGACGGACCAGATCGCGGGCAGGATGATGGTAGAGGTGCATTACTATGAACCTTACCAGTTCTCCCTGATGACACAGGACGCGGATTGGGGAAAGATGTTCTATTACTGGGGGACAGGTTATCACTCCGCCACGGATGTGACCCGGAACAGCACATGGGGAGAGGAAAGCTATATCGATTCTAGCTTCAACCTCATGAAGACGAAGTTCGTGGACAAAGGTATCCCGGTGATCATAGGAGAATTTGCCGCGGTGAAGCGGACGCTGAGCCCTCCGTCGGATCAGACGCTGCACCTTGCTTCCCGTCAGTATTTTTACCGGTATGTGGTAAGCGCTGCAAAAAGCAGGGGGATCATACCCTATGTCTGGGACATCAACCAGGGGATTTATGACCGGGCGACCGCCACAGTGCTGGACCAGGGTATCCTCGACGCCATGAACCAGGGTTCGGGTGTTGCTTATATGACTTTTACCAACCGCGCCAGCGGCTTATTGATAGACGGGATGGGTAGGACCACCAATGGCACTGCCACGGGCCAGTGGAGCAACAGCGGCAGCAATAACCAGCAATGGATCATGGAGTCCATGGGCAGGTACATCAGATTAAGGAACAGGGCGACCGGGATATACATCGATGGAATGTACAATTATACCAACGGCGCGGCGGCCGGCCAATGGAGCAGCAGCGGCAGCGACGCGCAGCAATGGCTCCTGCAGCCGTCGGGGACCTATTATACGATCTCCAACAAGGCGACAGGCCAGTACCTGGATGGTATCTACAGAAGCGCTAATGGCTCAGATCTGGGCCAATGGAGCAACAGCGGGAGCACAGCCCAGCAATGGACGGTAGGCACTGTGGGACATGTGCAGGTCACCAGCTCCACGGCTGCCGCGGCAACAGGACAGGCCGGCACGCTGACGAATGACCAGGGAAACGGCTCATTGCAATTATATCCCAATCCTTTCAAATCGACGTTCAGCCTGACCATCGATAACCCGGATTCGGTGAAGAACATAGCGATCTTTGATCTGGCGGGCAAGCAGGTGGAGCTTATCGGGCATCCGGACATTGCGAATCAGATGTCCATCGGCGCCTCGCTGAACCCCGGTGCGTACATCGTCAAAATATATGGGATAAACCGGGTACAATCATTCAAGGTTATAAAAATCAATTAGAGGGATCAACTGGAAAAAAATATGAGAAATGTATTTGTAAAGGCAATGCCGGCAGGAATGCTGGCATTGGCCATAATAGTGAATGCCGGAACGGCAACTGCGCAGCGGACATCGGCGGCCCAAAACGTCACAAGCGACAATAAGCAGGAAGAAAAGATCCGCATCCTCATCAGCAAAATGACCTTGCGGGAAAAAACGAGTCTTCTTCATGCGAATTCGAAATTTTATGTTTCAGGTATCAGACGGCTGGGGATCCCGGAGTGGGCGTTGAGTGACGGACCCCATGGCGTCAGAGCAGAGATCAACCGGGATAACTGGGCCTATGCCGGCTGGACAAACGACTCCGCAACCTGCTTTCCGCCGGGCACGGCGCTTGCAGCTACCTGGAACCCTCAACTGGCGTATGCACAGGGGCTTGTGCTGGGCGAGGAAGCCCGTTATCGGAAAAAGGACATCTTATTGGGGCCCGGCATCAACATCATCCGTTCGCCGCTGTGCGGAAGGAATTTTGAATACATGAGCGAGGACCCTTTTCTTATTTCGAAGATGGCTGTTGCTTATATAAAAGCATTGCAGTCAAAGGATGTGGCTGTCAGCGTAAAACACTGGCTGGCCAATAACCAGGAATCGCACCGGGATTCTATCGATGTGTATATGAGCGAAAGGGCCTTGCGTGAGATCTACCTGCCCGGGTTCAAAGCATCCGTGATGGAAGGCGGCGCCTATACCGTGATGGCCGCCTATAACAGGTTCCGCGGTGACTGGTGTTCCGAAAATGACTACCTCGACCGGCAGGTCCTTCGCAGGGAGTTCGGATTCAAGGGAGTGTTGATGACCGACTGGTCTGCCGCACATTCGACAGTGAAAGCGGCTTTGGCGGGGCTTGACCTGGAAATGGGCACGGATATAAAAGATTATAACGAGTGGTATTTCGCCAACCCATTGATCAAAGCAGTAGAAGAAGGAAAAGTGCCTGTATCGGTCCTCGATGAAAAAGTCGCGCATGTGCTGCGGGTAATGTCCAAAACAAAAATGCTGGATGAGGGACAGCGGGAAAAAGGAAAGATGAATACGCCCGAACATCGGCAGGCTGCCTATAATTCCGCTGCCGAAGCGGCTGTGCTGTTACAAAATAACGGGGACCTGCTGCCGCTGTATTTCGATAAAATAAGATCGATCGCCGTCATTGGGGATAATGCCACCCGTAAACATTGCGGCGGCGGTCTTAGCTCCGAGATCAAGGCCTTGTATGAAATAACACCCCTGCAGGCCTTGCAGCAAAAGTTCGGGGCTGCTGTAAAAATAAATTATGCAAGGGGATACGAAAAGCAATCCACGTTCAAAGAAGGCAATAATTCCGGTCAGTCCGGCGCCGGCAAAGTGGATTGGCAACTGATCGACGAGGCGGTTGCGACAGCGAGGGCGTCGGATATAGCCATTATTTTTGGCGGATTGAACCATGACTTCGACACCGAGTCTTTCGATAAGCAAAATATGGATCTGCCATACGGGCAGGAGGTTCTGATCCGGGAGGTTGCCAAAGCGAACCCTAACACCGTGCTGGTGATCATTGCCGGCTCTCCGGTGGGATTAGCGGGTATTGTTCACCGGGTACCGTCCATTTTATGGTCATGGTATGGCGGGATGGAAGCAGGGAATGCAGTGGCGGACCTGCTGAGCGGCAAGGCAAATCCTTCCGGCAAGCTGCCTTTCACGTTGCCGGTGTCCCTGGAGCAATCGCCTGCGCATGCCCTGGGCAATTTCCCCGGCCGGGACCTGAAAGTGAATTATGAAGAAGATATTTTGGTAGGATACCGCTGGTTTGATACAAAGAAGATCCAACCGCAATTTCCTTTTGGGTATGGTCTTTCTTATACTCATTTTTCCGTGACCGAATTTTCAACCGATAAATTGGATTATGGAAAGGATGATACCATCCGGGCCAGGTTTACTATCAAAAATACAGGCGGCGTTTATGGAGGTGAGGTCGTGCAGTTATATGCCAGTGAACCAGGATGTTCCGTGTTGCGACCGGAAAAAGAGCTGAAGGCCTTTGAGAAAGTGTTTTTGAAACCCGGGGAAACAAAGACGGTTGAAATGCAGGTGAAAGTTTCCGATCTGGCTTTTTATGACGAGTCAAAAAAAGGATGGAATACAGGAGCCGGCGAATACATCCTGCGATTGGGTAATTCATCCCGGGATATCTTCCGGGAGGTGAAAATTTTGGTAAAACCGCAGGATGAAGTAAAACGAGCGCCCCGGGGTTTCGATTCCTTAAGGACAGGCATTGCGCATGGGAAGATAGATCCTGTTCGGTATTTCTCTACTACCGTGGGTGTCGAACGCCGGGCATTGGTTTATACGCCCCCCGGATTTTCGACAAATAAAAAGTATCCTGTGCTCTATCTTTTGCATGGTCTTGCCGGTACGGAGGAAGAATGGCCTGCCATGGCGCCTCCGCAGATCATCCTGGACAATCTTTATGCGGAAAAAAAGGTCGAACCGATGATCGTAGTGATGCCCAATGGCAGAGCGATGAAAGATGACAGACCCGGGGAGAACAAATTCGACAGCGCGAAAGTACGGGCTTTTTCAACTTTTGAGCAGGATCTGCTGAAGGACCTGATCCCTTTTATAGAAAGGAAATATCCCGTTTATAAAGACCGGGGGCACCGGGCCATTGCCGGGTTATCCATGGGAGGGGGGCAATCGCTGAACTTTGGACTGGGCAACCCGGATACATTTGCCTGGATCGGGGCTTTTTCGCCTGCGCCGAATACAAAAATGCCGGCGGACCTGATCCCTGATCCGGCAGGGACAAAACAGCATTTGAAATTGCTATGGATATCGTGCGGGATGGATGACAACCTCATGTGGGTCAGTCAAAGGATGCATGACCATCTTGAAAAGAACGGCGTTCTCCATATTTTCTACAAGGAACCGGGCGGACACGATTTCCCGGTGTGGAAAAATGATCTTTATATGTTCTCGCAGCTGCTGTTTAAAGGGCTTTAGAAAAACTATATCTATATTTGAGTTCAACTGACTTCCCTGTAAGTTAAACTTAATGTGATGCGTTTTTTTGTCTGGGTTGTTTTTTTATTACTGTCGTTGCCTGTTTTTGCTCAAGGGGAGCGGTTTAATTTCTCCAGGCTCGACATTTTTTCCGGCCTTTCCAACAACCAGGTCAATGCCATACTGAAAGACAGTGATGGTTTTTTATGGTTTGGCACCATGTCGGGGCTTGACCGTTATGACGGACATTTCTTTAGGAAATTCAGTAAAAGGTATAATGACAGCTTGTCGCTGTACGATAATTACATTGTCTCCCTGTATGAATTGCCCGATGAAAAGATGTGGGTAAAGACCAGGGAAGGCCCTTGCATCTACAATTCACAGACTGAAAAATTCGATGCCGATGCCAACAGCTATTTGCATACGCTTGGGTTACCTTCAGGAAGCATCAACAGTATTGTAAAAGGGAATAACGGAAGACACTGGTTCCTTTACGACAGCCTGGACCTGTATCTCTATTCATCTATTGAAAAAACAGCAAAGCCATTCAGGCAGCACTTCAAATTCAGTCCTGTTGAAAAGATCAGCTCCGTCAAAGAGACAAAAGACGGGAAGTTATGGGTGGTGTATCAAAATGGGCTTTTGGAAGAGTATGATATAAAGGAAGGAAAGGTTATTTTCTCCAGCACTGCCGTACAGGGGTTGAATAAAAAAAAAGCCGTCCATAACCTTTTTATAGACAGCGATGGAGATGTTTGGCTATGGAATTATAGTTACGGAGTTTTACTTTTTCACGCGCGGGACAACTCGGTCAGGAGGTTTAATGAAACCTCGTTTCCGTCCCGACTGAGCTCGAACCAGGTTTACCAGATCGTCCAGGACAATAAAGGTTTGATCTGGGTTGCCACGGACCATGGCGGGGTTACGCTGATCGATAAAAAGAAGAATGTAAGGGTCAGCTATTTGTCGAATGATCCCAACGATGCCCAAAGTATCAGCGATAACAGTATTCCCGCGCTATATAAGGATGACGATGGGGTCATCTGGCTGGGAACTTACAAAAAGGGCGTCAATTATTTCAATGACAATGTTATACAATTCCCGTATTGTCATCACCAGGGATTGAACGACAGGAGTCTTCCATACGATGACGTAAACCGTTTTGTAGAAGATAAGCTGGGAAATATCTGGATCGGCACCAACGGCGGAGGATTGATCTACTTCGATAGGAAAAAGAACACATTCAGGCAATACCTGCATGATCTCAATAACAGCAACAGCCCCGGCAGTAATGTGATCGTAAGCCTGTGGATCGATCACAACGATGTACTTTGGGTGGGAACCTTTCTCGGGGGGCTCGACAGTTATGACGGAAAGAAATTTACGCACTACCGGCATAATGACGATGACAGCTCAAGCCTTGCAAATGACAATGTATGGGAAATATATGAAGACAGGGAACAACGATTGTGGATAGGTACTTTAGGCGCCGGTGTCGATATTTTTGACAGGCGGACAAAACGGTTCATCCACCATCGATATAAAGACAGCCGGCAAGGTCCTTCGATCTCCGACTATATTTCAGCCATTTTGCAAGACAGGAAGGGGAATATCTGGATAGGTACGATATCGGGGATGGTTGTTCTCGGGAAAAATAAGACGGCGCCTGTGTTTTACAGGAGGACAAGTGACAGGCACAGTTTGGGCGACAATAATATCATCTGCCTGCTGGAGGACAGCAAGGGGAGGATGTGGGTAGGCACCAGGGATGGGTTGAACCTGTTTGACGAGCAAACAAAAACTTTTAAGGTATTTACCACGTCGGATGGCCTTCCGGATAATATCATATTGAATGTCCTGGAAGACGATCGCCAGACGCTGTGGATCTCCACGCCCAACGGGTTGTGTAATGCCATCCCCCGTGAGAAGGACAGCGGATTCGTTTCCATTATCAATTATGATGAGATCAATAACCTTCAAAGCAGTGAATTCAATGACAACGCGGCACTCAAAACACGGGCCGGGGAATTGATCTTTGGGGGACCTTCCGGGTTTAATATCATTGATCCTTCCCTGATCCCGCCGCCTGTCCATCGTCCCAAGGTCCTTTTCACCGGACTCCTGCTATTGAACAAGAACATCGAACCGGGCGAGCTGGTGAATGGCCGGGTGCTGCTAAAACAGTCACTATTGCGGGCTCAAAGTATCGACCTGAAGTATAAAGAGAATGTTTTCTCGATTGAATTTACTTCCCCGGACTATGCCCGCGGCGCCGGGGAAAAATATGCCTACATGATGGAAGGGTTCAACCCTGACTGGTTCTATGCGGATGGAAATCAGAGAACGGCCACCTATACCAATCTTGGCCCCGGCCAGTATATCTTTAAAGTAAAAGTTTTGAACAGGGATGGTTTATGGAGCGATGTGAAAAGCTTAGGGATCAACATCGAGCCCCCATTCTGGCGAACGCCGGTGGCCTATATTATTTATGTTTTGATAGCCGCGGGGATTTTCCTGCTGGCGCGACGCATTACGCTGGACAGGATACACATGCGCTTCGAGCTGCGACAGCAGCGGAGGGAGGCAGAAAGAGCTTATGCCCTGGAACAGCTAAAAACAAAGTTCTTTACCAATGTGAGTCATGAGTTTCGTACGCCGCTGACCCTGATCCTGGCTCCACTGAACAAGATCATCGATCAGGCTGCCAATGAAGAGCAGAAAAAGCAATTAAGCCTGGTCCAACGGAATGCGAAAAGGTTGTTGAACCTGGTAAACCAGTTGCTTGACTTCCGGAAAATGGAGGTGCAGGGAGTGAGATTGCATCCTTCCATAGGCGACATCGTCCGGTTCAGCAAAGATATAAGCCAGTCTTTTGCAGATATCGCGGAAAAGAAGCGCATTCAATTCTCCTTCTCGTCCGATGTCGAAAGTCTGGAAATGTGTTTTGACAGGGATAAGATCGAAAAAATTCTATTCAACCTGATCTCCAATGCTTTTAAATATACGGAGGACAACGGCAGGGTGAGCGTGAACCTTCTATATAAGCCTCCCTTAAATGGGCAAGATGATGGGACACTTGCCATCGAAGTAAAAGATACGGGTATTGGCATTCCGCCGGACAAGCATGAAAAGATCTTTGAAAGATTTTTTCAAACGGACTTGCCTGAAGACATGGTGAATCAGGGCACCGGGATTGGCCTTGCCATTACCAAGGAGTTTGTAAAATTGCACCATGGGGTCATAGCCGTACAAAGCCAGCCGGGGGAAGGCGCCTGTTTTACCGTCCATCTGCCTGCAAAAAAGATCTATGAGCCTTCTGTCAGGACCACCGTCTACCCCGGACAGCCGGAAGAGGAGGAACAGGCAGTATTGGAAGACAGCCGGAAGGGCGGAAGGAAGAAAACAATAATAATAGTAGAAGATAATGAAGACCTGCGTTTTTATTTGAAAGACAACCTGAAAGGGCAGTATCATATCGAAGAGGCCGGCAATGGGGCGGAAGGCTGGGAAAAAATAAAGCTGCTGAACCCTGACCTGGTAGTCAGCGATATCATGATGCCATTGATGGATGGGGTTGAATTAGCCAGAAAGATCAAGACCGAAACCCTTACCGCCCACATCCCGGTGATCCTGCTGACGGCTATGGGGAGCGAGGAAAAACAGCTGGAGGGGTTAAAGGTGGGCGTGAACGATTATATTACGAAGCCTTTCACCTTTGAAATACTGGCTTCCCGGATCCGGAACCTGCTGGCCCAGCAAAAGTTATTGCAGAAGAGGTTCCAGAAACAGATAGACGTTAACCCCGCGGACGTAACCATAACATCCGTCGACGAAAAATTCCTGCAACAGGCATTGAAACACGTTGAGGATCATATCGATAAACCGGAATTTTCTGTAGAGGACCTTAGCCGGGAAATGCATATGAACCGTGTCACCCTATACCGGAAGGTCCTTTCTCTCACCGGCAAAACGCCTATCGAGTTTATCCGTTCCATCCGTCTGAAAAGGGCCGCACAATTGCTGGAAAAAAGCGGGAAAACGGTGGCCGAGATCGCCTACGAAGTAGGGTTCAACAATCCCCGGCATTTCACTAAGTTTTTTAAGGAGGAATTCAAAGTTACGCCTTCACAGTACGTGGCTGGTAAAAAGTACGACAGCGAAATGGGCTGAAAATCATGTTTTTGCAACAATTCATGCCATAGTTTGCAACATTTTGGGGCATTGTCCCAGGCAGTTGGGGAGTAGTTTTATACCATCTTATTATCCCCGTATTGCTTATATATGAAATTACGCACACTGTTGTTTAGCCTGCTGACTATTGCTGTCTTCAGTACCGCGATCGCGGAGCCTCCTGCCTACAAAACGACTCCTGACGGCCTGATAATTTTCACCGATAGCCTGGTTACAGGTGCTTCCAACGCCGTAAGGCTGGAGGTGATCGCGGACAATATTATAAGGGTGACGGCTGCCCCTGCAAGGGAGATCCTGCCTGTTCAAAGCCTGGTCACTGTATATAAGAAAAGACCCGATGTTTTCTGGCAGGTCACTCCATCGAAAGAAAGTCTGACGCTAAGAACAAAAAAGCTCATTGCGATCGTGGACCTGAAAACAGGGGCTGTATCTTTCCGGGATGGGAAGGGGGAAAAGATCCTGGATGAAAAACGGCCGTTGGGAAGGAGCTTCCAGCCTTCGGTAGTGGAAGGCAAACGCTGTTATACGCTGGTCCAGACTTTTCAAACCAGTCCCGGGGATGCCTGGTATGGATTAGGCCAGCACCAGGACGGCATATATAATTATAGGGATCAGCAGGTCAGTCTTTTTCAAAACAATACGGAAGTAGCCATTCCTTTTTTGATATCCTCCAGGAATTACGGCATCCTTTGGGACAATTATTCGCTGACGACGGTGGGGGATATCCGGCCGCTGCACCCGTTGTCCGACTTACAGCTTTTTTCAAAGCAGGGAGAACCGGGATGGCTTACCGCCTCCTATGCCAATGACAAGTCAAAACCGCAGGAGGTGGTCACCGAAAGGGCCGAGACGAACATCGACATGCCTTTCCTGGGCGATTCGAAGATCCGGCTTCCTGCCAATTTCACGCCTTCAACGGGCTGTGTAACCTGGGAAGGCGGCATTGCCAGCTATCTCTCCGGCCTTCATCAATTCCGTTTCACATTTGGCGGCTCGCTAAAGGTCTGGCTGGATGGGAAGCTTGTGCTGGATCACTGGCGAAAGGCATGGAATCCGGCGCCTGCTTTGATACCCGTCTATTTAAAAAAGGGCGAAAAAGTACCTGTCAGGATCGAATGGACCCCTGAAGGCGGCGAATCCTATCTTTCGGAAAGATGGCAGGAGCCGCTGAGCGCGGCAGCGCAAAACAGCTTTGGTTTTTCGTCGGAGGCCGGTCAGCAGATGGACTATTATTTCATCTATGGGGGTAATATGGACGAAGTGATCTCCGGGTACCGGGATCTCACCGGCAAGGCGCCTATCGTTCCCAAATGGGCGTTGGGTTTTTGGCAAAGCAGGGAGAGATACAAAACACAGGATGAGATCCTTACCACCGTCGATGAATTCCGCAAAAGAGAAATTCCTATCGACAATATCGTGCTGGACTGGAGCTATTGGAAAGAGGCCGCCTGGGGCAGCCAGGAGTTCGATGCATCCCGTTTCCCTTCTCCTGACAGCATGATCGATGTATTGCACAAAAAATACCATACGCACCTTATGATCTCGGTATGGCCCAAGTTTTATGAGGGTATACCGGCCTACGATTCATTCGATAAAAAGGGGTGGCTTTATAAAAGGAATATCGCGGACAGGCAAAGGGACTGGATCGGGAAAGGATATGTTTCAACTTTTTACGATGCATTTAATCCTGACGCCAGGAAAGGGTTTTGGGCCCTGATCCATGATAAAATTTACAGCAAAGGCATCGACGCCTGGTGGATGGATGCGAGCGAACCCGATATACTTTCCAACGTCAGTCCCGAAAAAAGAAAGCTTCAGATGACGCCGACCGCGTTGGGCAGCGGTACCGAGTATCTCAATGCCTATCCGTTGCAAAATGCGAAGGGTATTTATGAAGGGCAACGGGCGGACGATCCCGGCAAAAGGGTATTCCTTCTCACGCGTTCAGGCTTTGCGGGTTCTCAACGATATGCGGCAGCTATATGGAGCGGTGACATCGGCTCGACCTGGCGGGATATGAAAAACCAGGTTGCCGCGGGTATCAATTTCTCCCTATCGGGACTTCCTTACTGGACGATGGATATCGGCGGCTTTGTAGTGCCGGAAAAATTTGAAAAACCGGATGCGGAAAGCCTGGAAGAGTGGAGAGAGCTGAATACACGCTGGTACCAGTTTGGCGCATTTGTCCCTTTGTTCCGCGCGCATGGACAGTTCCCTTACCGCGAGATATTTAATATTGCTCCTGAGGATCATCCAGCGTACAAGAGTATCCTTTACTACGACAAGCTGCGTTATCGCCTGCTGCCTTATATCTATTCACTGGCCGGCGCGGCGTACCACGAGAATTCAACGATCATGCGGGGACTGGCGATGGATTTTGCCCGTGACACGGCGGTCTTAAATATTGGCGACCAGTATATGTTCGGTCCGTCGGTGCTGGTAAACCCCGTGTATACATACAAGCAACGCGACCGTGAACTGTATTTGCCCAAATGCGCGGGGTGGTACGATCTCTATTCGGGAAAGTGGTATGCAGGAGGTGAAAAGATAGATGCACCAGCCGGATATGAACGTATGCCTGTATTTGTGAAGGCTGGTTCCATCCTCCCTTTCGGTCCGGCGTTGCAATATACTTCGGAAAGGCCGGCCGATACCATTACATTGAACGTTTACACCGGCGCGGATGCTTCTTTCCGCCTGTATGAGGATGAAGATACCAACTACAATTATGAAAAAGGCGCATTCGCCGTCATCCCGATAAAATACACGGAAACGACAAAGACGGTTACCATTGGCGATCGTAAAGGGTCGTTCAATGGAATGCTGCAAAAAAGAACGTTTCGCATCAACTTCATCACGCCCGATAAGGCAAAGGGGTACGACTTAGATGCGAGGTGCGATAAAGAGGTAGGGTACGATGGAAAAAATATAACCATAAAGATGGTTCAGTAAAACAGTTAATCAAAATTTGCTTCATATGAGACTGATCAACATGCTACAGAGATGGAGACTCCTGCCATGGGCCTTCCTTTCTTTCTGCTGTCTGCTTCTGCAGGCCGGCGATGTTTACGCGCAGGCGGGGGATCGCACGATCTCCGGTAAAGTTACGGACA
Organism: Chitinophagaceae bacterium; assembly: GCA_017307755.1. Taxonomy (GTDB): domain Bacteria; phylum Bacteroidota; class Bacteroidia; order Chitinophagales; family Chitinophagaceae; genus Puia. The sequence continues at coordinate 111,727 of JAFKGQ010000009.1, forward strand.
AAGCCACGGGCGAACCTTTACAGGGGGTGACCATCACTTTGTCAAAGGGCAGGGCTTCGGCGACCACGGACAACGCCGGCAATTTTTCCATTCAGGCAGGGCCGGGAGCGACCTTGCTGGTTTCCATTGTCGGCTACACCCAGCAGAATATCCGCGTTGGCGGAGGCGCTGTTTACAATATTGCCCTGGAGAAGGATTATTCCAAAATGGATGAGGTAGTTGTCATAGGTTATGGCACCGCCAAAAAAAGAAATGTCGTGGGTGCGCTGGACATAGTTGCGGCCAAGGACGCCGGGGCCACTGCCTCTACCAATCCTTCCCAGCTGCTGATCGGCAAGTCAGCGGGGGTGCAAGTCGTCCAATCCAGCGGGACGCCCGGCGCCGATGCCCAGATCATCATCCGGGGCACAGGTTCCTTCACCGGCGTAGATCCTCTTTATGTCATCGACGGCATACAGGGCGACAAAACACTCTTTAATACCCTGAGCACACAGGACATTGACAATATCACCGTCCTGAAAGACGCCTCGTCCACCGCTATCTATGGATCGGCTGCTGCGAATGGAGTAGTGATCATTACGACAAAAAGAGGCAAGGCGGGAGCGCCAAAGATCTCCGTCACGTCCCAGTGGGGGGTGGCAAAGGCATGGAAGCAGCTGCATTTATTGAAGGCTGCCCAGTATGTCGACCTGCTGAAAGATTTCGCGGCCACCAGCAGCACTGCCCTCCCCGCGAAGTTCAATACACCTGCCGTGCTGGTCGACAGCAATGACTGGCAAAAGAACATTTTCCGGCAAGCCCTGGTTTCCGAAAATAACGTCAACATCAGCGGCGGGGGTGAAAAAACAACGTACACGCTTTCCCTTGGGTATATTACCCAGCAGTCCACCGTAAAGGATCAGACGTACAACAGGGTGAATACACGCTTTTCGCTGGATGAGAACCTGGGGCGTTTTCATTTCGGCCAGAGCCTGGCTATCCGGTATTCCAGGACCAAGGGTCTATTGGCTAACATTACCGACGCCATCGCCTATGCGCCATATAAGCCCCTTCTCGATCCAAGGATCCCCGGGGGATATTCAATCGAGAGCAATATCGAGGATTTCAGCAACTCCGTCAATCCCCTGCAGGCCGTCAACCTGCAACACCCGCTGACCACCGAGTATGTTTTTTTCCCCCAGGCCTTTGGCGAAGTGAGCTTGCTGAAAGGTCTTCGGTTCCGAAGCCAGATCTCCGGCGAGATCGGCGGCAACCGTTTCACCAACTACCAGTATCCGTATACGCTTTCCAATTACCTTACGTCTCCCCGTCAGGCCCAGCTGGGGTATGGCAGCTATTCCTATTATATCCTGGAGAACTATCTCTCTTTCGACAAGACCTACGGCAAACATGCTATTTCCGCTGTTGCCGGCAATAGTTATATCGACCCCGGCAACAATTCCGGGATTACGGGGACAGGATCGAATATTCCCAATGATAATATCCAGAATTTCAGCGTAGCGCCGTCGCAGACTGTAACTTCCTCCTACTACGGCTATGCGCGTGCGTCGGTCATATCTTATTACGGCCGGTTGAGCTATACTTACGATGGGAAATATATCCTCACCGGCAGCTTCCGCCGGGATGGGGCGTCTAATTTCGGACCGAACAACCGCTTTGGCAACTTTCCCGGTGTCGGGGCCGCCTGGCGCTTCAGCGACGAGGATTTTATGAAAGGCCTCTCTTTTCTGTCAGAGGGCAAATTACGCGTTGGGTGGGGCAAAACGGGTAATAACAGCATCCCTACCACCGGCATCACGTCCGTGCTGACCTTTAGCGGCAGCCCCGCCGGCAACCTGGTTTACTCACTCGGCAACAACGAAACCTTTAATGTTGGGACGACTATCAACACACTGGCAAACCCCGACATTAAATGGGAGTCTACCAACCAGACCGACATCGGCGTGGACCTGTCATTCCTGAACAATAAACTGTACATGACCCTGGACTGGTACAATCGTAAAAGCACCGGACTGCTGGTGCAGGTGCCGCTGCCCGGCAGCATCGGCGCTTCGCTCAGCAATGGTCAGCCTGTGCAATACGCCAACGCCGCCAGCGCGTACAACAGAGGTATCGAGCTGTTGGTCGGGTACAGGAGCAGCGCCGGGAAAGACCTGTCCTATAATATCAGCGCCAATTTCTCCTACAATAAAAATAAGGTGCTTTCCCTGGGCAGCCAGTTCACGGCTCCCATCAAGGATGGCTCTGTCGCGGGATCGACGATCACCTACACTGCCGCAGGCAACCCTATCGGTGCATTCTATGGGTACAAGGTTGACCATGTGGCAAGGGACCAGGCTGAGATCGACGCGCTGAATGCAAAAGCGCCCGGAGGAAAATACCAGGATGGCCTTAAGCCCGGCGACTTCATTTTCAGGGATCTCAATGGCAGCGGCGTCGTCACCGACAGTGACCAGGTCATTCTCGGCAGCCCGATACCCAAATTCATGTATGGGTTCAATGCGGGAGTGAACTATGGCAACTTCGACCTGAACCTGGTGATATCCGGCATCGCCGGCGTGACAGTAGTCAACGGGATCAGGAACCTCACTTCCATGGAAGCCATCGGCCACAATGCTACTACCGACATTTTGAACCGCTGGCGCAAACCCGGCGATGTAGCTGCATTGCCCAGGGCGGGACAAAATTTCCAAGGCAACGCCCGTCCTTCCAACTGGTGGACGGAAGACGGTTCCTATCTCCGGCTGAGAAACATTACCGTGGGGTATTCCCTGCCGAAGGATGTGGTGGCCCGCATTGCCGGCGGCCGTGCATTCACCCGTATCCGTGTGTACGTCGCGGCGCAAAACCTGTTGACCATCACCAAATACAGCGGTTATGATCCGGAGCTGAGCACGCTGAGCGGCCTCGACCCGAACACGCATCCTCCGTATGTATTTACACGGGGCATCGACCAGGGCTCGTTGCCCCAGCCAAGGACCTTCCTGGCCGGCCTCCAGCTGGGCTTTTGATCGAACGATTCATCACTTTAAAATGATTTTATGAAAAAGATAGTTATATATACGCTGGCCATCTCCATACTGGCCGGCTCCACAGCCTGCAAAAAATCGCTGCTGGATCTGAAAAGTCAGAGCGGGTACGACTTCGGCACTTATTTCGCTTCCGATGCCGCCATGAACCAGGCCGTCATCGCCACTTATGCAGTGCTCCTCCACAATGGGCTAAACCAGGATTATGTTCTCTATGATTTTCTCGGTGACGAGGCAAAAAGGACGACCAATGTGCAGGGTGATATGCAACTGGTGGGCGACTATAACTTCGGACCCAGCGTTTCCGTATTCGGTACGCTTTGGAATACCCTCTACCGTATGGCATTCCGGGCAAACGTCGTAATCGATCGCGCCACCGCATGGAATCCGTCCGCCACTGCCGACCAGCAGCATGCCAAACAATACATAGCAGAGGCCCGGTTCCTTCGCAGCTATGCCTATTTCAAGATCGTCAATTGCTGGGGCGCAGCGCCGCTCATCACTGCTTATGACAGCCTTCGGACCAACAAATATTTCCCACGCAGCCCTGCCACGGCTATCTGGAGCTTTATCGAGAGCGATCTGTCGGCGGCCATTCCCGACCTGCCCCTTTCCTATGACACAGCTACCAACCTGGGGCGGGCCACGCGGGGTGCTGCCGTAGCTCTGCTTGGCAAGACGTATCTGTATGAAAAGAAATGGGCCCAGGCCCAGGCCACTTTTGAGCAGCTGACGCAAGCTCCCTATACGTACGACCTGGACCCTTCCTACGACCATCTTTTCAGCATAACCAACCAGTTCAGTGTAGAGAACATCTTCCAGGTAATGAATGGAGGGTGGACCGACTGGTCGATAGGCAACCAATACTTTATGTTCGGCGGACAGGAGACCTGGGGCGGCAAGGCCACCCATACCGACAGGGCGCAGTCTTACGGTTTCAAAGACTGGTTCAACGCCTATGTCACGACCGCTGCGGTCAATGCATTCCATTATCCCAACCCCGTGGGAGGAGCGCCCTATGTGGATCCCCGTGCCTACTCGACGTTTTATGGAGACAAACCCAGCGGAGGCGATACCGTATACTGCGAACACTGTTCCACCGGGAAGATAACGTATCCGTTCAATGCGGCGGACACCCAGGGCGACTACAGCTGGCGTAAGTACGAATATTATGACCTGGTACCTTCCTACGGCGGCCCGCAAAGCCCCATTAACATGCAATTGATCCGTTTTGCCGACGTGCTGCTGATGCTGGCCGAAGCGCATATCCAGCAGGGTGACATCGGAAGCGTTCCCCTGGGACTGATCAACCGGGTGAGGCAACGGGCCGGCGCGGTGGCTTATCCGGACCTGGGCGCTGATCAGACGGCCGCCATGGCCATCCTCATACGGGAACGGCGGCTGGAGTTTTGCGGCGAGCAAAGCAGGTATTTTGACCTGATCCGGTGGGGCATTGCCAAACAAACCATCAACAGCGAAAGGGCTGTCGAGCCGGGATATCGCAACCAGCCCTTCCAGGATAAGCATGTGCTGTTCCCCATTCCGGACTTTGAGAAGAACTACAATCCGAATGTGGCCAAGGACGTAGCCAATGGGTGGAATTAGCATGCAATAAAAGATGGAGCCGGGTGGATTCTTTCATCCGGCTTTTTATTGCCGGCCTGCGCTGTGAACCATTTTTACCCTAAAAATAACGGAATCATACCCCTGGCAGCAACAATTCAACACCTTCATTTGCAAGCTGCCCTACCCCGGATATACACACATCCAATTATATTTGGCTTGCTTAATAAAGTTTAAAACCAAGACGATTGCATATGAAAAAGCGGAATCTGCAAAGAGCGATGATTCGCCTGTTCTGGGCCACGCTCAGCTTTCTTTTCTTTTCAGCCGGCGGGAATGCACAAAATCCGCCTGATCTCAAAAAAATTACCGGAAAAGTGGTGATCGGCCCGGATGACAAACCCCTCCAGGGCGCCAGTGTCATGATCAAGGGACGGGCCACGGGTACGCAAACGGACAAGGACGGCCTGTTCAGTCTGAATGCCAGAGAGAACGATGTGTTGATGATCAGCTTTATAGGCTTCACTACCCGGGAGGTCAGGGTAGGGGGCCGGCAGGTGGTCAACGTCCGTCTGGAGGTGGAGGACAGGAGCAAACTGAATGACGTCGTCGTCATCGGGTATGGGAGAGTACGCCGCACGGATGTGACCGGCTCTATCTCTTCTATCTCCGGCGCGGAGCTTATGAAAACCCAGCCGGCGACCTTCGATCAGGCGCTGCAGGGAAAGGTCGCGGGTGTCGTGGTACAGCAGGTGTCGGGACAGCCCGGCGGCGGCGTATCCATTCAAATACGGGGCGTGTCTTCCATCAGTGGATCCAATTCTCCCTTATATGTAATAGATGGCGTTATTATCCCTCCCGTCAACGATCCGGGCAATGGTTCTAACCCGTTGAACACCATCAATCCTTCTGAAATAGAATCGGTCGACGTATTGAAAGATGCTTCCGCCACCGCCATATACGGCTCGCAGGCGACCAATGGCGTTATCGTCATCACTACGAAGCGGGGCAGGGCATCGGCGCCACAGATCAATTATGATGCTTATGCCGGATACCAGGAACTACCAAAGAGACTCCCTATCATGGACTTGCGGCAATTTGCCACTTTTCTTAATGCCCGGGCGCAGGTATGGGGCTTTGATGTCAGACCCGAATTTGCGAATCCAAAGTACTTAGGCACCGGCACAGACTGGCAGAAAGAATTATTCCGGCATGCGCCGGAGATGAACCATACCGTTACGGTCAGCGGCGGCGATACGAGGACCCAATATTTGTTGTCGGGCTCTTATTTTCAGCAAAAAGGAATGGCGCTGGGCTCGGATTTTCAAAGGTATTCGGTGCGGCTGAATTTGGATAATAAAACCACCAACTGGCTAAAAGTAGGGACCAGTCTTCAACTGGCGCATGTTTATGAAAATCTGAATACCACTGCCTCCGGCATTATCGGCTCTGCGGTGAGCCTTACACCCGATATCCCGGTGCAAAACCCAGATGGTTCCTGGGGAGGGATTACCAACACCAGCGGTTGGATACCCGGGGTCGTCAACCCGGTGGCGATAGCGCAAATCGTCAAAAACCAAAGAAAGAGGAACCAGGTATTTGGGAATGCGTATGCCGAGATACAATTTTATAAGGATCTGTCATTGCGAAATGAAGTTTCCGGTAATTTCGATTTTAATACACAGGATAATTTTACGCCAACCTATACTTTTGGAAAAGTCACCAATGGGACCAATTCCGGCTCCACGACTATGACAAATAACATTTATACGGTGTTACGCAACTATCTGACGTATAATCATTATTTCACGAAGTTCAATCTCAATGCAGTGGCAGGGCATGAAGCGCAGTCATCCAACTACGAAAATGCCGGCGGTTCACGATCCAATTTCCCATCAAACAATGTGCAGGCGCTTAATGCCGGCGATGCCACCACCGCCAAGAACTCCGGCGACAACGGTCTTGGTTCTTCACTTGAGTCCTGGTTCGGCCGCATTAATTTTGCCTGGAACGATAAATATCTGCTCACCGGCAATTTAAGGAACGACGGTTCTTCCAATTTTCCGGCCTACAATCGCCGGGTGACCACGTGGTCAGGAGCCTTTGCCTGGAAGATCAATAATGAGGAGTTCCTGAAAGCTATAACTGTGATCAACGAATTGAAATTGAGGCTTGGTTATGGGCTTACCAATAACCAGGGCATCCCGGGCAACACTTTCGCAACGCAACTTACGACGGTGGCTAATGGTTTGTCGGGTATAGCGCAGTTCCAAAGCAACCTGGCAAATCCCAATGTAACATGGGAAAAAACAAATTACTATAATGCGGGTCTGGATGGAACATTGTTCAACGGCCGGATAACCTTTTCATTCGATGGGTACTATCGTAAAACCGACGGTCTTTTATTAAAGGTCCCGCTTCCGCTGTACTCCGGCACTACCGCCGGCTTTTCTCCCGGATCGATGGCGGCGCCCTACGTCAATGTCGGTGCTGTAAGCAATAAAGGGTTTGATTTCAGGGTCAGCTCTACCAATATCAGCTATAGAAATTTTACATGGAAAACAGATGTCACCGTATCCCGTAATGTCAATAAAGTACTCAATTTAGGCGCCGGCGATCAGGCTAACCTGAGCCAAAAGTCCTATGTGATCAACGATATTGTCGAAAAGACGGTGGTGGGTCAGCCCATTGGCGAGTTTTATGGTTATCTATTCGATGGCGTGTTTGCCAACCCGGGCGATTTTCAAAAACATGCTTTGCCTGTGGATCAAAGCGGCAAGGCTTATCCGATCTCTCCGGCAGGCGGGGGCATCTGGTATGGCGACCGGAAGTTTAAGGATTTGAATGGCGACGGGGTCATCGATACAAAGGACCAGACCTTTTTGGGCTCTCCGATACCGAAATTCCAGTTCGGTATCAATAATACGTTTTACTACAAAAATTTTGACCTGAACATTTTCTTTAGCGGCAGTGTCGGCAATAAAGTATTCAATGAGGTGGCGATATCCCATACCAATTCGCAGAATAATACCAGTTATTTTACGTCGGTGCTGAATTATGCAAGATTGGCGTTGGTAAACCCCAATGGCTCTGCATCCGATGTCAACAATGTATATGTTGCCAACCCCAACACGAGCGTGGTAGGATTGCGGAACGATAATACCAACAGTAATAACCGTTCGTCCAACTTATTTATCGAAGACGGCTCGTTCCTGCGGTGCAAAAACATCACATTGGGTTACAGGTTGCCTGAAAGTATATTGTCAAGGGTACACCTGCAATCATTCCGTGTATTTGCTACGGTGTCCAATGCTTTTGTCATTACAAAATATTCCGGCATGGATCCGGAGATCGGTTCCTGGAACCCTCTTCAGGCGGGTTGGGACCAGGGATATTATCCTCAGTCAAGAATATATACCATCGGTGCAAACATCGGTTTTGCCAAATAAAGCAATCACTTATTAACAGTATTATTATGAGATCGATCAATAAAATATTAACCATTATGCTATTTGCAGCAGCAATGGCAGGATGTAAAAGGAGCTTTTTGGACCGTCCATCGAGCTCGCAGATAAGTTCCAACAATTTTTACCAAACCACTTCGGATCTGCGGCTTGCCACCGCAAGCCTGTATGGCGGATCACCCTGGTGGCAATGGCATAACGGCGCTTTGATACCGCTGGGAGATGCGCTGAGCGGAAACGCTTATTATCCCTATTGGGGGGATCTTGTTCAACTGTATACACGTACGATCACGGGACAGAATGCCATTGTGTCCGGCGGCTGGACGGGCTTGTACAATGTCATTGCACAATGCAATACGGTGATCAATGCCATCCGGCAACAGGCTTCCTCCTCTATTCCGGCTACCGATAAAAATGCCGCGATAGGGGAAGCCAGGTTTATTCGTGCCGTAGCGTACTATCATTTGGCCCTTTTGTGGGGGGCTGTGCCCATTATCGAGGATAATACCAAACTGATCGATCATCCGCTTCTTAACAGGAATATCATTTCGGACGTCTATAAATTTATCAATAACGACCTCAGCTTTGCGGTACAAAACCTCCCCGGTACGGATGCCGCGGGACGCTTAACCACGTGGTCAGCGCAAGGGATGTTGGCCAAGGTATATTTAACAGAAGCCGGACGGGGGCAGACCGGCGGCACACGGGATCAGGCATTCCTGGACAGCGCAAAAAAATATGCCGGCAATGTGTGCAGGAACAGCGGATTGTCATTGTTGCCCAGCTATTATAATCTTTTCAGGGCGCAGTACAACGATAACCCGGAATCACTGTTTGCCCTTCAATGGACGGCAGGGGTAGGTTACGGCAACGGCAACGATTGGCTGACCTATTCACCCAGCAACGATATAAATCCCCAAAAGACGGGCGCATGGACGGCATTGGAACCAACCTATGACTTTTATCTGAACTATACATGGAAAGACACGGTCAGGCGTATTGCCACTATTATGATGAATGGGGATTATTACCCGGAGTTGAATGCCGCCGGGGGTGGCTATACGGCGACCGGGGTTTGTATGAAGAAGCACATCATCGGCAACGAGAAAGATAATAATTCGCCGACGATGGATATCTGGTCATCTATCGAGCACAATGCAATCCTTCGATTGGCGGATGTGTACCTGGTATATGCCGAAGCTATTTTGGGCAACAATGCCAGCACCTCCGACGGTGATGCGCTGTTGTATTTTAACAAAGTACGGGCCAGGGCCGGTGTGGACCCTGCACCCATGCTGGATGCCGACACCATACTTCGGGAAAGAAGAGTCGAATTTGGTTTTGAAGGACAATACTGGCTGGACCTTGTAAGGCTTTCTTATTATAACCCCGACAAGGCGTTGTACATTATCAATCATCAACAACGGATGACGTTTTCTTACGATCCTACGACCCGTATGGCGAAGCCGGATACGACTACTGCTCCGGCTATTCTTCCTGCCACCATCAGCGCGTTTACCTTACAAATCCCCTCATCCGAACTGACGTCCGACCCCAAACTGGCCGATGCGCCTGTGCCCTATTTTTAATGCAATAATTTAAAAAAGAACAATATGTACAATATATCATATAGCCATTGCCAAAGGTTGTTGCTCACCTGTGCAGCCGCCCTGTTGCTATTTTCCGCCTGTAAAAAAACAGGATCATCCGCTCCTGTGCTGACGGGTGTACGCTATTACGCTCCCCCACCAAATGATACTGCCATGGCCAACCTTACGCCGACCGGTCAATGGGTGGTATTGGAGGGAAATAATTTGAAGAATGCTGTACAGATATTGATCGACGGTGTTCCCGCGTCCTTTAACCCTACACTTTTCTCCGATACAAGCGCGGTTGTGCAGATCCCCTCCGTGATCCCCTTCAATTCGGTGGCGGCCGGCGATCTTAACACCATAAAATATACCACTACCGGCGGATCTGTTACATTTAAATTCAATATTGTGCTTCCTCCCCCCGCTGTTACAAACATTTCGGACGAAATGGCGAATCCGGGCGATTCTGTCTGGATCCATGGAGCGAACTTTTTTCTCATCAGCGATATAAAGTTTGCGGGCGCAAGCGTTGACGCCTATAATGTTTCGGTCGATGGTACTACCCTGGCGTTTGTCGTGCCGCAGTTTAGCGCCGGCGGACCGCTGGTGATCACAACCAAATCCGGAACGACTGCCACACCGTTTAATGTGGAGGATTTTACCACCGGCGTACTGTGCAATTTTGATAATGTAATGACCTACCAATGGTGGAGCGCAGGACTTGATAACAGCAGCGTGAAGTATCCCGGCAACACCGGCACTTACGCTATCCTGAATACCGGCGGCCCTTTAACCAATGGCGACGGCGGCTGGTGGAACGGCGGCCGGAGCATCAATTGCAACAGCGCGCAATGGGTGCCGGTGTCCAATTTAAATGACCCGCTTGCCAACTGGGCGTTGAAATTTGAGGTCAGCGTTACCAGTCCCTGGAACGGAGCTTCGATATTTTTAGCCCATAATGGCGATTGGAAATATATCGCCCGATATGAACCGTGGAAAGGCCTCAACGGCGCAACTGCTCCGTATAAAACCAACGGATGGCAGACGGTGACGATCCCCTTTACGCAATTCCTTACGAAGCCTAACGGCGGGCAGGATGGTACGGGGCTCATGGCGCCGGACCTGACAACTTTAGTAGGTAGTTCGGGCAGCGGCAGTATAAACGCGTATGTCATGAACGATGGCTCGGCCCCTGCCGCCACGGGACTTGTTGTCGCCATCGATAATTTCAGGGCTGTAAAGATCAAATAATAAAATAAACCGAATGAAAAAGGATTTGCTATATAAGTCTTTGGGAATATTCTTTGCAATTGCAGTTATCGTATCCTGCAAGAAGACTGAAACTACAGCCTCTCAGCTTACGCTTGGCAATATAACGGATACCATACCGGAAAGCGGTGGGACCGTGGTTTTGTCATTTAATTCAAATGCCGCATGGAGCATCGATACCACTGGTACCGGATGGCTGCATCTGAGTCAGACATCGGGCAATATCGGTGCAGCGGCCATTAACTTAACGGCGGCGGCTAATTTATCAGGCATCAGCCGGTCAGTGCTTTTAAATATAAATTTAACCAACGGTCAAAGCAGACGGGTGACAATCCTGCAGCTTCCCCGGATCTTTCCTTCTTATAATACATCGCCCATTGCCGCCGATGCAACAGGGACAGGCAGTACAGCCGCTCAACTGGTGGCAAATATCAAACTGGGGTGGAATATCGGTAATTCGTTGGAGGCTCCGGGCGGCGAAACCGGATGGGGCAATCCCGTGATCACACAGGCGCTGATCGACCTGGTAAAGAACAGCGGTTTCAATGCTGTCCGGATCCCGTGTGCATGGAACCAGCATGCCGACCCGGCGACAGCGGCCATCGATACTGCCTGGATCCGCAGGGTGAAGGAAGTTGTACAATACTGTGTCAATGACGGCATGTATATCATGCTGAATGACCATGTTAATGACGGGTGGCTGGATTGCACCGCCACCGGCGCGCGGCTGGATACCATCAAGGCAAAACAAAAAGCATACTGGGAACAGATCGCTACGGCGATGCGGGACTTTGACGAACATTTGATGTTGGCCAGCGCGAACGAGCCGAATGCTACCGACCTCGCTTCCAGCACGCTATTGAGAGATTATCACCAGATATTTATCAATGCGGTCCGCTCCACCGGAGGAAAGAATGCGTTTCGTACGCTGATCATTCAGGCGCCGAGCACGTCTGTCGACCTGGCCGATTATTTTACGGTCATACCGGGCATGCCGGTGGATAGGGCGCCGAATAAGCTGATAATGGAAGTGCATTGGTACTCGCCGGCTAATTTTGCCATCCTTTCAGAGGATGCCTCCTGGGGTAAGGAATGGTGTTACTGGGGCGCCAACTACCATTCCAAAGACGATACTACAAGGAATGCTACGCCAAATACCGAAGAAGCTTATGTCGATAGTACATGGGCCTATATGAAAAGAAGGTTTGTGGATAACAATGTGCCCATTTTGATCGGTGAATACGGTGCTCCGCGACACAATGCCACGTTGAAGGGTCATCCGCAGGATTCCGTCCTTTCCTTGAATTCCAGGGCGCATTTTTACAGGTATGTCACGCAGTCCGCAAAGAAGAATGGTATCCCGCCATTCATTTGGGACGCTTATTATGATCTCATCGACCGGAAGAATAACGTAGTATACGATCCGCAGTTATTGGATTCTTTACGGGTCGGAGCCGGACTATAAATAAAATAAGATGAGAGGAATTCTTTTGTTTAGCGCGGCACTGTTCTCTTGCTGTTCAGTGATGCCGCAACGGCTGATAAATGCAGACTTTACAAGGGTTGAAGGGAAGATGAATACCATGTTCAATGAATGCGTCGGTGCGGGACGGGCTAATGAAGGACTCCGCGCCGACTGGCAGCAGCAGCTTGCCTACGTAAGAAAGGAATGCGGGTTCAAATACATCCGGATGCACGGGCTTTTGTCCGATGATATGGCGGTTTATTATGAGGATAAAAATGGGAAACCGGGTTATAATTTCATGTACATCGACGTTTTGTTCGATTTTTTACACAGCATCGGTATGAAACCCTTTGTGGAGCTGGGCTTTATGCCGTCGGGGCTTGCCAGCGGCGGGAAGACCATCTTCTGGTGGCGGGGGAACGTAACTCCGCCGAGGGATTACGAGAAGTGGGGAGCGTTGATAAAGGCCCTTACGGCGCATTTTACCGAACGATACGGCGCCGATGAAGTAAAGACATGGTACTTCGAAGTTTGGAACGAGCCGAATCTCGACGGTTTCTGGGCCGGTAGCCAACAGGATTACTTTTCGCTGTATACTTATAGCGCCAAAGCCATCAAGAGCGTCAATCCCGCGTATCGTGTCGGAGGACCTGGTACTGCCGGCGCTGCCTGGGAGCCGGAGATGATCGAATACTGCTATAAGAACAAAGTTCCGCTGGACTTTATAAGCACGCATTCCTATGGTGTAAAGCAGGGGTACCTGGATGAGTTCGGCAACTCGGGTACTGTGCTGGATAAAAATCCTATGAGCGTCAGCGGGGATGTGATCCAATCCCGGAAAGAGATCGCACTTTCGGCATTGCCCGGGCTGGAGCTGCATTACACCGAATGGAGCTCGTCCTATACGCCCGCCGACCCCCTTCATGACAGCTATCACGAGGCATCCTATGTATTGCAAAAGCTCAAACAGGTGGGTAAGGCCGCCAATTCCATGTCGTATTGGGTCTTCACGGATATTTTTGAAGAGCCGGGTCCTCGTTTTACGCCCTTTCACGGTGGATTTGGCATGCTGACCATCCAGGGGATCAACAAACCCGTGTTCTATTCCTATAAGTTCATGAACCAGTTGGGGAATATGGAATTGAAAAACAGCGATCCTTCTTCCTGGCTTTGCAGGGATCCCGCGGGCAATTTCCAGGCGTTGGTCTGGGATTTCACCCATACGCATCCGGGGGATTCGGTACACAACCAGAAGTACTATATACAGGACCTGCCGGCAAAACCCAAAGGCACGGTGAAAGTCCGGATCGAAAATGTCCCCGCCGGAATGTATGTACTGGAATTATATAAAGTGGGGTACAGGTGCAATGATGCTTATTCCACGTATCTGTCATTGGGCAAGCCTGCATCGCTCAGCGGCCGGGAGGTGGACGCGATAAAGGATCTGAACGATGGGACGCCGGTGCTGAAGGAGATCGTCGAGGTTAAGAACGGGGAGCCTTTTTCGAAAGAATTCGGGATCCGGGAGAACGATGTTTTTTTATTGAAGCTCATCAAACTTTAAAGGGGTACGCATTGATCGTATATTGAAACACTGTCCCAGATGAAAAAATATGCACTACTGCTCACATTGACATCCGTGATCCTGGCGATGACGGCGCACGCACAGCAAGCCAGTCGTTTCTTCCCTGAAAAGGACCTGGTCACCACGGGTATCTATTATTATCCCGAACATTGGAAGGAAGACCAGTGGGAGCGCGATATCGCCAGGATTGCCGAAATGGGTTTTACGTTTGTCCACCTGGCGGAGTTTGCCTGGTTCAGGATGGAGCCCGAAGAAGGGAAGTTCAATTTTACATGGCTTGATAAAGTGCTAGGGCTCTGTGCGAAATACAAGCTCAAGGTACTGATGTGTACGCCCTCGGCCACCACTCCGGCATGGATGCGGACGGGCTATCCCGAAACCTTTGTAATGGACGGACATTATATCCGGGGCGAGCATGGTACGCGGGGACTGGGATCGATCGTCAATCCTGTCTATCGGCGGTTTGTGGAAAAGATCGTCACTGAAATGGCAAGGCGTTACGGGCGGGATGAAAATATCATCGGATGGCAGCTGGATAACGAACCCGATGCAAAACCCGACTACAGCCCTTCATCCCAGGAAGCGTTCAGGAAGTGGTTAAAGAACAAATACAAAACCATCGATGCGTTGAATGCCGCCTGGGGCGCCGCCTTCTGGAGCCAGTGGTATAATAATTTTGACCAGGTCATTATCCCCAATACCACCCTGGTGGGATGGTGGGGCAATAATCCTCATGCGTTACTGGACTTTAAACGGTATTCTGCGGACGCCCAGGCTGAATTCCTGGATCTTGAAGCCGGCATATTGCGGAAATTCATTTCCCCGGACCAGTTTGTAACCACCAATTACACTGCGGTCTGCACCGGAGCCGACCCCAGACGGACCAGGAAACTCGATTTTGCTACGTATACGGCCTACCCCAACGGAGGTACAGATAATATCGGCGATCAGGGTTTTCGGCTCGGCAACAGCGGGGTCGTTCTTTTTGCCTCCGAATATTACAAGTCGGTGGGCGGATCCTCCGGAGTGATGGAGATGCAGCCCGGACCGGTGAACTGGGGTGGTTATAACCCGTTGCTGCTGCCTGGTACTGTCCGGATGTGGCTGTATCACAGTTTTGCGGCAGGGGGAAAACTTGCCTGCTCTTATAGGTTCCGTCAGATCAATTACAGCGCTGAGCAATATCATGCCGGCGTAATAAAAACGGATGGAGTGACCGCTTCGCAGGGCGGAGAGGAGTATATACAATTTATGAAAGAGGTCAAAGAGCTGCGGCGGTTGTATAGGCCGGGCAGTAAGATGCCTGAAAAGCTGGCGGCCCGGCGGACGGCCATCCTCTGGGACCTGGAGAACTACTGGAGCATCGACAGGCAAAAGCAGACATTCCAATGGGATGCCTGGAACTATCCGGTGAAGTTCATGCAACTTGCAAAAGGATTAGGCGCCCCGGTCGATGTAGTGGGGCCTACGGCCGACTTGACGAAATACAAAGTGGTCATCGTTCCGGCCTATGAAATGGTGGATTCATCATTGGTAAACAAATGGCGGGATTACGTTGCCGGCGGAGGGCATTTGATCATCACCTGCCGGACGGCGACCAAGGACTACCAGGGGCATTTTTGGGAAGCCGGATGGGCCGCGCCTATATCGGGGCTTATCGGAGCGCATGTGAAAGGGAATGATATGCTTCCGGGCAATGGCAATGGCGATGTGCTGATGAAGTTGATGCATTACCGTTGGAACAACTGGGCGGACCTGCTCGAACCCGATACGGGCACGGAAGTCCTGGCGGTATTCGACAATCAGTTCTATAAGGGAACGCCAGCCGTAATAAAACGAAAGATCGGCAAAGGGACTGTGACCTACGTCGGAGCAGATACCGACGGGTCGGAACTTGAAAAAAGCTTATTACGTGATGTCTATGTCGAAGCCGGGGCCAGCACGGATGATTATCCCCCCGGTGTGTATGTTTACTGGCGCGATGGCTTTTATATTGCCGTGAATTATTCTTCCGGCGAGTATGCTATGAACCTGCCCGCCGATGCCAGGATACTCATAGGCGAAAGAATTTTAAAGCCCGCCGGAGTGCTGGTCTGGAGAGAATAATGGATGAACGCTTATTTAAAAGAGATAAATACATAAGATGAAGAGTAGGGTATCGATAATTTTCTTTCTGGTCTTAATTGGCAATACTTCAGTTTTTTCTCAAAACCCAGGCGGTATTGCACGAAAACAGTTATTTGATTATATCTGGAAGTTCTTTTCAGGCGATACCGCCTCCGGAGGATCAAAGGACCTCGACGATAAAAGCTGGCGTAACCTTGATCTGCCGCATGATTGGAGCATCGAAGGGAAAGTAAGTCCTAAGAACCCGGCAAAAGGCGCCGGAGGTTACTTTCCAGCCGGAATAGGCTGGTACCGGAAAAGGTTCATGGTTCCCGGTGAATGGAAAGGTAAAAGCATTGCTGTTTATTTTGAAGGGGTTTACATGAACGCCGAGGTTTTTATCAATGGAAAGTCGCTTGGCGTCCGTCCTTATGGCTATTCGTCATTCACCTACGATCTTACTCCTTATCTTGATCCCGGCCATGAAAATGTTATAGCCGTCCGGGTAGATAATTCAAAACAGATAAATAGCCGGTGGTACAGCGGGTCAGGCATCTATCGTCATGTCTGGATGGTGGTGACGGACCTTGTGCATGTGGCAAATGGGGGAGTGCAGATTACTACCCCTGATGTCTCTTCAAAAAGGGCTGTCGTCCAGGTAAAGACACGGGTAAAGAACGAAACAGGTTCTGCCGCGAATATTGTCCTAAGGACCCGGCTTTTGACCGGGAATGCTAAAAGTGCAGGAATGGGTCAAGCGAGGGTTGAACTAGCTGCCAATAGCGAAAAAGAGGTTGTTCAGATGGTGGAAGTGCCGGATCCTTTGCTCTGGACCCCCGAAACGCCTCATTTATACATGGCACAGGTGGAGGTGTTGAAAGGCAATAAGGTGATAGATGAAACAAAAACCAATTTTGGGATACGTTCTTTACGTTTTACAAGCGCCGGTGGATTACAGCTCAATGGCAGGACGGTGAAGATCAACGGAGGCTGCGTACATCACGACAACGGTTGTTTAGGCGCCGCGGCGTATGATCGGGCAGAGGAACGAAAGGTCGAGCTGTTGAGATCCGCAGGATTCAATGCGGTCCGTACTTCCCACAACCCGCCTTCCGAAACATTCCTGGATGCCTGCGACAGATCAGGATTGCTGGTGATCGATGAAGCATTCGATTGCTGGAGGATAGGGAAGAACAAGCAGGATTATGCTGTATATTTTGATCAGTGGTGGAAGCGTGACCTGGAAACCATGGTCCTCCGGGATATAAACCATCCTTCCATCATACTGTGGAGCATAGGTAATGAAATAGTGGAAAGGGGCGACCCCGAAGCCGTAAAGACAGCAAAAATGCTCGCAGGTACGATAAAGAAAATAGATACAACCCGCCCCGTGACCTCGGCGATCGTAGAAAATGGTAAAGATTGGGCGTTATTGGATCCGCTGATGGCTGCACACGATGTCGCCGGCTATAATTATCATTTGTATAATGCGCCGGTCGACCACCAACGAGTGCCCGGACGTATCATCCTTCAGACAGAGTCCTATCCCAAGGATGCTTTTGCGAATTGGAAATTGGTGCAATATAATAGTTATGTCATTGGAGATTGCGTTTGGACCGCAATGGATTATTTAGGCGAGTCGGGGATAGGGCGTTGGTACTATTCGGGCGATGTGCCCGGTGAGCATTGGGAGAATGACCTTTTTCCATGGCATGGCGCATATTGCGGCGACATCGACCTCATCGGCCGGCGGAAGCCCATATCGCATTACAGGAACCTGCTGTATAATAATTCCGAGAAGCTTTATATGGCTGTCCGGGAACCCGAACCCGCGCCTCTTGAGATCAAAGAGACCTGGTGGTCGGTGTGGCCGACCTGGGAAAGCTGGACATGGCCCGGGTTTGAAGGGAAGGATATCCAGGTGGAAGTGTATTCAAAATATCCTAAAGTCAGGCTATATCTCAATGAAAGTCTCATAGGAGAAAGGCAGACGACAGAAGAACAAGGATACAAGGCCTCCTTTTCAGTACCCTATGCGCGGGGTGTTTTAAAAGCCATTGGCGTGGAGAATGCTGCGGCAACCGATTCAACTATTTTGCAAACTTCGGGTGATGCCGCCAATATTAAACTGATCGCTGATAAGAAAGAAATGGCGGCGGATGGACAGGATCTGATCTATGTTACCGTTGAGATAACGGATAAAGATGGAATATTCCAGCCTAATGCCGCCAACCGGCTGCATTTTAAAATTGACGGGCCCGGTATAATTGCCGGTGTGGATAATGCGGATATGAAGGACACGGACAAATATGCGGCGGATGACCGTAAAGCATGGCACGGACGGGCATTGGCGGTCATTAGAAGCACCCGCCACGCCGGGGAAGTTAAACTTACGGTGACATCGCAAGGTTTGTCCGGTGCTTACTTGAATATTGAAACAAAATAATTATGAGATATATTTCCCTGCCCGTGATCTTTGTCTTATTTTTTTGTCAGACCGTCATCAGCCAGGACCTTTCGCTCGCATCACCCGGCGGACGCATCCTCTTTCACCTGGTCAACGATACCGGCGGGCTTGTCTACAGTATCAATTTTCAGCAAAAGGAGATCGTTTCCCGGGGGCGCATGGGGTGTGAGTTTATGAGAGAGCCGGCTTTGGGAACAGGGCTTTCCATAGTGAAGAAGGAAACACTCGCTGTCAGGAACACCTGGTACCCCACAGTCCGTGTCAAAAGGGCACGGATGGACGACCGGTACAACGCCTTGCGGCTCTCGTTAAAAGAGGACACCGGCCTGCGCAGGTCCATGGAGTTGGAAGTGCGGGCCTATGATGATGGCATTGCCTTCCGTTATAAGTTGCCTGCCGCCGGCGTGATAGGCGACAGGGTCATTGTCCGGGAGTTGACAGGGTTTCCATTCCCCGACGATGCAAAGGCATGGGTGGCTCAATACGGTGGTTATGCCTCTTCCCAGGAGTCCGAGTTCAAGCCTGTCCGGCTTCGCGATCTTACCCGGCAGACAGTGGCGGGCCTTCCCATGCTGATCGAGGTGGATACGGCTGTTTTTGCGGCTATCACGGAAGCCGTGATCGATCATTATCCGGGCTCCTACATCGGCAGCGATTCCCTGCAGGATGGCCGGGTGATGCTGACCACCCGGCTTGCCCCGCTGCCCGGCGAGCCGGCGGACGGTGCAAAGGCCCGGTTCGACGACAGCGTCTATACGCCCTGGCGGGTGATCATGCTGGCTGAAACCCCCGGACGGCTGATAGAATCCGGGATCGTCGAAAATTTGAATCCGCCTTGCGCCATAAAGGACCCGTCCTGGATAAAGCCCGGCATCAGCGCGTGGGATCATTGGTGGAGCGGCGAGGTCAAAATGGATATGCCTACCATCAAACAATATATAGATCTGGCAGCCCGCCAGGGTTGGCCTTATATGCTGATCGACTGGCAGTGGTATGGACCTTTTAACGATCCGCGCGCCGATATTACCCGGGCTGCACCGCAACTTGATATGCCCGCGCTGCTGGCTTATGCCGCCGGCAAGCATGTCAGGTTGTGGCTCTGGCTGTATAGCACAGACGTCAACAGGAATAACAACTACAAAAAGGCATTCGCGCTGTACGAAAAATGGGGAATAGCCGGGATCAAGATCGATTTTATGGACAGGGATGACCAGGAAATGGTCGATTGGTACAGAAGGATCATCAAGGCCGCCGCCGATCACCATCTCCTCATTGACCTTCACGGCGCTTATAAACCGGACGGCATCAGCCGTACCTATCCGAATATACTTACCCGGGAGGGCGTGATGGGAGAGGAGTACAGCAAGTTTTCCAACAGGATAACGCCCGAACATAACGTCACGCTTCCCTTTACCCGGATGCTGGCAGGTCCGATGGACTATACGCCGGGCGGTTTTATCAATGTCACGCCCGATGCTTTCCGCCAGGGTGTGCCAACCGAGGTCAAGAATACGCGGGCGGCAGAACTGTCCAAATTCGTCATTTACGAAAGC
This sequence comes from Chitinophagaceae bacterium, assembly GCA_017307755.1. Classification (GTDB taxonomy): domain Bacteria; phylum Bacteroidota; class Bacteroidia; order Chitinophagales; family Chitinophagaceae; genus Puia. The sequence goes on from JAFKGQ010000009.1 coordinate 131,820, forward strand.
CCCTTTACGGTCTATTGTGACGCCCCTGAACACATACTTGGTCAGCCCGGCGCCGATTTTCTCCGTCAAGTAAAGACTGTCTGGGATGATACGAAGGTGTTGGCGGGCTATCCCGGCAAATATATTGTCGTTGCCAAACGCAGCGGCAGCAGGTGGTTCATCGGGGCAATGACCAACGGGGAAGCCCGGGATATCACTTTAAACCTCGACTTCCTGCTCAAAGGCGAGTACCAGCTGGTGAGCTGGGAAGATGCGACGGATGCCGGCGCACTTCCTCAAAACCTGCTAAAAAGGACGCGAAAGATCGCCGCCGGGTCTTCGCTGCGGTTCACCATGGCAAAGGGAGGCGGTTTCGTAGGCTATCTTGACAGGCGATGAGGATCAATCAAACCAGCTCGCTCCTCTTCCTGTATTCACCGGGTGTCAAACCTGTGACCTTTTTAAAGATCTTTGTGAAATAGGGGAGGCTTTCGAACCCCGTAGCCTCCGCGATCTGCGTGTATGAAAGCCGGGTAGTGGCGATCAGGTATTGCGCGCGTTCAATCCTTTTCACGTGTATATAATTCAACGGTCTTTCCCCGGTGTACCGGAGGAACAGTCTTGAAAAATAGTCCTGGTGAAGATTGGCCTTTTTTGCCAGTGTGCTTACGGTGAGGTGGTTTTTAAGGTTCTGCCGGATATGACTGATGGATTCAAGGATCTTCGACGGCATGGGGTGGGGGTCCCCGGACTTGAACTGCCGGGAGCCGATGAAGCGGGAGATGAGCTGGTATATGATGCCTTGCGTCTCTATCAGGCAAGCGTCGCTGGCCAGGCTGTTGAGTTCCTGGTAACGCTTGTAGTACACATTCCTTTCATATACTTTCGGATTGTCGGACCGGTTGATCCCCCGGCCGGGATTTATCTCCAGCAGGCGTTTGAAGTTTATGACATCTATATCGCGGGCTTGTACCTTTATCACCTTCCGGTTGTTCTCAAAAAGGGATAGGCCATTCGGCGACTCTTCAAAGAAATGCAGGAAATGCTGGCTGAGGTAGTGGTCACAGCAAAGATGGCACAGTGTAAAACTGGGAATGATATAGAGGTGGTCTTTTTCAAGCCTGCATTTCTCTTTTGTGCTGATGATAAAACCTTCCCCTTCGTCGATGTAATAGATCCTGAAATAGGGGCTGACCACATGGGTATAATTCCATTTCTCGTCGAGTCTGACATAGTCTGCATGCAGCAGGGAGAAAGTATGCCCCAACCATCTTTTGTCCATATATGGTAAGGTACAAAAAAGTCGGATTTGTAGAAAAGAAAGTCTTTTTGGTACAAGGTTGTAAGACAGGGCAGGTTCTAAATTTGTAGAAATTGCTTGTTATGTCAGTCTCCAGAAGAAATATCCTCAAAGGTCTCGCATTAGGCCTCCCTGCATTACAGTTTGGTCATGCCGCGATGGCGTCGGAAGGTGGAATATCCGGCAAATTATTGCCTGGTGATGGAAGGCTCCGCGAGCTGCCGGCTATTGCGGACGGTCCGTTCTTGCCGACAAGGGCGTCTTTAAGGGCTTACAGCATACCCGACTGGTTCCGGGATGCCAAATTTGGTATCTGGGCCCATTGGGGTCCCCAGTCGGCTGTGGAGGCCGGGGATTGGTATGCCCGCAACATGTATATGCAAGGGCAGAAGCAATACGAGCACCATGTAAAGACCTATGGGCATCCGTCGAAATTCGGGTTTAAGGATACCATCCCGGCGTGGAAGGCGGAGAAGTTCGATCCGGATTATTTGATGGGTTTGTATAAAAAGGCCGGGGCCAAATATTTTATGAGCATGGGCGTACACCATGACAACTTCGATCTGTGGGATTCGAAGTTCAACCGTTGGAATGCGGTGAATATGGGGCCTCGCAAGGACATAGTTGGGATGTGGAAGCAGGCAGCGCAGAAGCATGGATTAAAGTTTGGCATCAGCGATCATCTTTGGATCACCTACAAATGGTTTTCCACCAGCAAGGGCAGCGATAAGGACGGTCCTTTTGCGGGTGTAGCGTATGATGGGGCTGACCCAAAGAATTTTGAATATTACGGAAAATGTGAAGAGGTTTTTCAGAACCTGGAATGGCAGGAGAACTGGATACCGGAAGTCTGGCGGCGGCATTGGTTTGACAGGATCAGGGACCTCGTAGATAAGTACGAGCCGGATCTGTTGTATTGTGACGGGCACATGCCTTTCGAGGAACATGGGCTGGCTATCCTGGCGCACCTGTACAACAAGAATGCGGCGAAGAATGGAGGGATAACGCAGGCTGTGTACACGAGCAAGCGTCCGGAGGATTCCGCGAAGGGGACGGGCATTTGCGTCTTTGATGTGGAGCGTGGGGTAGTGGAGTCCATCTGGCCGACGCCATGGCAGACGGATACCTGTATCGGCGACTGGCATTATAACAGAGAGCGGGTGGGGAACTATAAACCCGCCAAGACGGTGATCGACCTGCTGGTGGACATCGTCAGCCGCAACGGCAACCTGATGTTGAATTTCCCGTTACCGGCCAGCGGCATGCTGGACAGCGATGAGCTCACGGTGCTGGATGGCATCACCCGGTGGATGGCGGTGAACAGCGAGGGCATCTATGCGACGAGGCCGTGGAGGATATTTGGTGAGGGACCTGCTGCGGATGGGGCTTCCAGGAAAGACAAGGGGGCTGCATTCAACGAGAACAAGCGAAGGGATATGACCTACGAAGATGTGCGGTTTATGACAAAGGGCAAAACGTTGTATGCGTTTGTCATGGGATGGCCGGACGGTGGGAAACAGGTGGTGATCAGGGCGCTGGGCTCCGGCGGCGACAGCAGGACGGCCAGTATCGGGGATGTGCAACTGCTGGGACATGGGAAGGTAGAATTCCGGCGGGATGAGAATGGGCTGACGATCCTGTTGCCCGACCGGCGACCCTGCGAGCATGCTTTTGCCTTTCAGATCAGCGGCGAGGGGCTGGTGAGCAGAGGATAAATAAGCCTGATATTTAAAAAATTCAACCGATTGCATAAAAAAGCCTAATTTTACGTTCGGAACAGTCAAAATATATGTCAAGGCGACATTTAATAAATATATTTGACCATGCGGCGTATTTTGATGGCTTTAACGATTGTCTTGCATGTCTGTGGCCGTCTGCTGTCACAGGACATTGTTTTTTCCCCGATGGAGAACGGTCATCAATTGAACGAAGAGCAAATACGCAATATCAATCAACTGCCGGATGGAAGACTCGTTATTATCACTGAAGGGATGTTCAATTTATTTGATGGCGCGGGTTTCAGAAGTATTCATTTCAACAGCGACTATATGGTATCCCTGGATTTTCAGGGGTATTACAGAAGCTATATAGAAAATAACAGGCTTTGGTTCAAGAACCAGGGTAAGCTGGTGTTGATAGATCTTTTAAAGGAACAATGTGTGGCTGATCCATTGAACGTTTTACGACAGATGGGTTTTAATGAAGCGCCTGCCGACCTTTTTGTAGATACCGGTCATGATATATGGCTGCGAACGGTCAGCAACAAGCTTATTTACCTGGATAGCCGGAAAAAAAGGGTGATTACTTTCCTACAGGATGTAAATCAGCCGACCAGTGCCACGGATAAGCTGTTCGAGGTTTCGAAGCTGGGAAATCTCACCTATCTTTTCTATCGATCAGGGCTCATGTTGTGTCTGGATCATTCCTCAGGCAAAGAGTTATATCGCCGTAATTTTTTACCCGCCGGCATTAAGGACCATTTTAATGAAACGCTTATCGTGGCGCCCGTAGACCATTATTTATATCAGATACGGACAGGTTTGGGGACGGGACAACTGACCAGATTTGACACCCGGACCCTCCAGTCAAAAGTATTGCTGCAGGTGACCAACTACTGGTTTAACAACTTTGCCGCGGATAAAAAAGGGAATTGCTGGTTAAGCAGCCGGAATGGTTTGTGGTATTTCAAAGCCGGAGAGGATACCGGAACGTTTCAATCTACCCTTCACCTGGCGGGAGGAGGCCAGGTAAAGAATGAGATAAGTACGGTGTTTTGCGATCAGCAGGATGGGGTATGGGCGGGAGCATTGAACAAGGGGTTGTATTATTATCATCCGGCCCGGACCATGTTCCGGAATTTTGACAAGTCGTTTTTTCAATTGTCGGATGCGCAGGACCTGCAGGTAAATTGTCTTGAACAAACATCCAACGGCGAACTGTTAGCCGGCACTCAAACCGGGCTGTACAAGACACGGCTGCCCCTGGATCGTACACATCCTTTTACCTTGTTCATGCCCGAACTGGAATGCCGGGCCATGTGCAAGGATAGCTCGGGAAATGTCTGGATAGCGTCGTTGCAGGGTCTTTACAAACTGGATAGGTATGGGCATACGGAACATATATTGAATTACCCGGTGAATCATATAATGAGGTGTAAAAGCGGCGAGCTCCTGGTCAGCACGGCTACCAGCGGACTACTTACATATAATGAAGGATCGAAGTCGTTTCAGACACTTTATACAGCCGGCAGGCTGCCCCATATACGACAGACGGTGGAGTGGAAAAATAACCTGGTAGGAGTGATGGGAACTTTTGCAAAAGAGCTGTTTTTGATCGACAGGACAAATAAGAAGATGATACTTCCTCCGGCAGAGGGTGGCAGGTCTGCCGCAATGTTCTCTCATTCCAACTACCAATACACCTGCCTATTGAGCGACCATGATGGATTGCTGTGGTTTGGTACGCATGACGGACTGGATGTGTGGGATGATGACAAGCAGAAGCTATATCAACTAAACACAAAAAATGGGCTGGTAAACAGCAGTATTAAAGCGATGATAGAGGATGACGACCACTCCGTCTGGATCACGACCTCCAGAGGGGTAAGTCATCTCTACAAGTATCATACCGACACAGGGTATAGCTTCCGCATAACCAACTATAACAAATACGACGGGGTGATCGAACATGGATTTGCGGACCGGGCGGCTTTTCTTTCGCCGGAATCCGGTCTGTTCATTGGCGGCGTTGACGGAATGAATGCATACCGGAAAAAGCAGGCGGGTGACGGTATTAAGCTGCTTGACCCTGTCATGATAGAGCTGAAGCTTTTTGGCAAGGTCGTCGAACAAGGTGAAGTATATGGCAACAGGACTATCCTGCCCAGATCCATTTCCAGCATGGACTCATTGGTTTTGGATCATGACCGGAATTTTTTGAGCATCGGCTTTTCGGGATTGAATTACGCCAATCCTTCCCAGACATATTTCAAATATAAGCTGGAGGGATTGGATAAGGACTGGCGTATCGAACGGGCATTGTCCGGTGTGGCGGAGGCATATTATACGAACCTGTCGCCCGGGACCTATGTGTTCAAGGTCCTTGCTGCCACTGATACGTCCGGGTGGGCGGACAATCCCAAAAAACTGACCATTGTTATCCGGCCGCCATTTTGGGATACTATCTATGCCAGGATATGCTATATAATAATGCTGGCGCTTGCAGGGGGGGCGGTCTATCGGTACTATAGCAGGCGAAACAGGCAATTGCATCAGGAGCAAAAGAGGGAGGCGGTGGAAAAAGCCAAATCCGACTTTATGACAAACATCAGTCATGAGCTCAGGACCCCGCTGGGATTGATCATTACACCTTTAAGGTCCCTCCTGTCCAAGGTGGCCGACAGCCATATCAAGGAGGAGCTTTTACGGATCAACAGCCATGCGGATATATTGTTGGACACCGTCAACGAGCTTTTGGACTTCAAGAAGCTGGAAGCAGGCAGTGAAATGCTTCATTTGAGCTATTGCACGAATCTGCGATTTTTGGAAGATGTATGCTCCGGTTTTCAGGCAGCTGCGCGGGAAAAAGAGATATCATTTACAGCACATATTGCCGACACGGAGACGGAAATATGGATCGACAGGCAGAAATTGATAAGGATCGTCATCAATCTGTTGTCGAATGCATTAAAATTTACTCCCCAGGGCGGGCAGGTTGCAATTACTGTCAGGTCTGACGGCACCGATGACTGGCTTACAATAGGGGTCAACGATACCGGGGGAGGCATTTGCACAGAAGATATGTCCGGGGTATTCGAACGGTTTTACCAGGCGAAGAATCATACTGACGGGCATGTCAACGGTACGGGAATCGGCTTGTATATGGTCAGGCAATATGCCCAAATGCACGGAGGCGACGTAAATGTCACCAGTACAGTTGGAAAAGGTAGTTTTTTTGAAGTAAGGCTGCTGGTAAAAGAACGATCGATGCCGTCTGTGGAGCGGGAAATTAAGGATCGGAAAGTACTGCTCATCATAGAGGACAATGCTGCATTCAGGGATTATCTGACGGCGGAGCTGCAGGGAGACTATGACATCGTTGCTGCAGGGGATGGACGGCCCGGGCTGCAATTGGCAAGACAAAAACACCCGGACCTGATCATCACGGACATGATGATGCCGGGGATGACAGGGCTGCAGTTTTGCCGGTGCTTACGCCAGGATGTGTCTATTTCACACACGCCGGTGATCATGTTGACCGCAAGGGCTTCTATCCAGGCCGAATTCGAGGGTTACGAGTCGGGCGCCGATGCATACCTGGTAAAACCTTTTGATATACAATTGCTGCGTTTGCGGATAGAGAAGCTCCTTCAGCGTTCAATAGCGAGAAAGGCTATATTCGATGAGGCGGAGCCTGTAAAAGCCGATGCGATCACGGCCAACCCGCTGGATCAGCGAATATTGGAACAGGCATTGGACTGTGTCGATCGCAATTTGTCGAATCCCTGTTATTCTGTCGTGCAGTTCAGCGGCGACATGCACATGGACCGCACGGGGCTTTACAGGAAGCTGGTGGCGCTGACAGGTCATTCTCCGAACAATTTTATCAAAAGCATCCGTCTTAAAAAGGCCACGGCATTGCTTGTTGAACGCAAAATACCCATTGCCCAGATAGCTGAGACGGTGGGTTTCAACAGCGTATCTTATTTCACCAAATGTTTTCATGAGGAGTTCGGTAAATCCCCTACCCAATACTTAGCCGAATGGCTGGAATCCAAAATTGACGGTTGAGGGCTTTTTTCCTTCTTTTTAACGGCAATTTCAACATTTGTTATACTTCTTTCAACATTTCTGCATGCCGGATAACTGACAAGCATATAGCTTCGTATTCACTTTATACACCAAAATTAGTTTGCCATGTTTGAAAGATCCCTAATTCTCCGCCGCCTGACGGCGTATGTCAAAAAATGTCAGTTTGACAGTAAATTCACTCCGGCGCATTACGTTATCCAACCAGTAATATTTAAAAAAAGACATTGACCCGGTTGGCATTTTTATTTCCTTCTATCAATTTGTTAAAAAAAATAATATGACTCGTGCTTTTAAGCAACGAAAAATTCTTGCCGTTGCCATGATAGTATTTACACTGCTGGCTGCCCTGGGAAGTTCCAGTTTAATGGCGCAGACACCGCGTACCGTAAGGGGGATCGTTCTTGACGCGCAAAAGAACCCGCTGGCGGGGGCTTCTGTCCAGGTGCGGGAAACCACTACCGCCGCCAGGACCGACGCCAGCGGAAAGTTCTCCATTCTCCTGCCTCACGATAAGCATGTATTGGTGATAAGCTACGTTGGAAAGGTCGTACAGGAGATCAATGTGCGTAACCAGGACTTTGCTTCCATTACCATGAGGGACAGCACCGCCACCCTGGATGACATAGTGGTGGTGGGATATGGCAAGCAGAAGAAGCAAAGCGTAGTGGGCGCTATATCGCAGGTGAAGGGAGAAGTGCTTGAAAGGACCGGTGGCGTCTCGAGTCTTGGTGCGACGCTGACGGGCAACCTGCCGGGCGTTATTACCGTGGCTACGCAGGGTACTCCCGGTGCGGAAGATCCGAAGATATATATCCGTGGCCAAAGCACCTGGAATAACAGTGATCCATTGATCCTGGTGGATGGTATTGAACGGCCGATGAACAGTGTGGACATCGGCTCTGTCGAAAGTATCTCTGTTTTAAAGGATGCTTCCGCAACGGCCGTGTTTGGGGTCAAAGGCGCCAATGGGGTAATCCTGATCACCACCAAACGGGGAAAGGAAGGCAAGGCGGATATCCGTCTGACGGCCAACACTACCATGAAGCTGCCTTCCAAGCTGGCCAGTAAATTTGATTCATATGATGCGCTGAGGATACGGGATATCGCCATCGAGAATGAATTGGGTGTTTCGCCTGCATCCTGGAACAATTATGTACCCTATGCCGAACTGTATAAATATCGTCATCCCGCCAACCAGGCAGAGGCCGAGAGATACCCAAATATAGACTGGCAGGATCAGGTGGTGAAGAAATTCGCCATGTCTTATAATGCCAACCTGAATATTGCGGGCGGCTCGACATTTGTGAAATATTTTTCGTCCATCGATTTTTTGCATGAGGGTGACATTATCAAGAAAATAGACAATGGAAAAACCTATCGCCCGGGATATGGATTTGACCGTGTCAATGCCCGCACCAACCTGGATTTTAATTTAACCAAATCAACGGTATTGACAGCCAACCTGTCGGGTTCATACGGTGTACGACAGGATGCCTGGGGGCAGGACAGCTGGGAGTACCGCATCTGGCAAAGCATTTACAATAATGCACCTAATATTTATTATCCCCGCTATTCTAACGGCGGCTGGGGGTACTTTCCGGCGGAACAGGTATCAACGATAAATTCACTGGCGACGATGGGTAACAATGGTATCCGGAAGACCACAACTACCCGGATAACCACGGATTTTACTTTGAAACAGGACCTGAGCGCGCTCCTCAAGGGGCTGGCTGCAAAGGGAACGATCTCTTTTGACAATTCCTTTGTAACGCAGGGAGGGATCTATGACAATGGAAATATCCAGCAGGAATATATCAATCCTACTACAGGCGATACGACGTATAGTCAATACCTGGGGACGAACCAGTTCAACTGGATACCTTTCCCGTGGAGTCCCACCCGGGATACTGTGCAGAACGGGTCGACTTACCGTAAATTATTCTACCAGCTGCAAGTGGATTATGCCAGGAAATTCGGCAGGCATGAGCTGACGGCGATGGGTTTGTTCAGCCGGGACAGGTATGCCACGGGCAGCGAGTTCGAGCATTATCGCGAAGACTGGGTAAGCCGGGTTACTTACAATTATGCGCAGAAATATTTTGCGGAGTTCAACGGCGCCTATAATGGATCGGAAAAGTTTGGACCCAACTACCGATTTGCCTTCTTCCCTTCGGCGGCTGCCGGATGGATGATCAGCAATGAGCGCTTTATGAAAGATGTGGACTTTATCAATGCTTTAAAGCTTCGCGTATCGTACGGAAAAGTAGGTAATGACAATATCGCCAACCGTTGGCTTTATATGACGGCCTGGACCTATGGCGGCAATGCCCCACTGGGAGCATCCGCTGGTCAAACGAGCCCTTATACATGGTGGTCGGAAGCTCATACGAATGTCGGCAATCCCGACATCCATTGGGAGACGGTGACCAAGACAGACTTCGGGGTAGATTATTCTTTATGGAATGAGCTTATATCGGGTAGTGTGGATGTATTTAACGACTACCGTACGGATATCCTTTTGGACGGCGCCAGTCGTGCTGTCCCCTCCTATTTCGGTGTGCAACCGGCTACGGCTAACCTGGGAAAGGTACGGAACAAAGGGTATGAGGTGGAACTGCGGTTTAATAAACGAGTATCCAGGAACCTTCGCGTGTGGGCGAACTTCAGCATGACGCATGCAAAAGACAGGATCATCGAGGCCGACGACCCCCAACTGCTGAACGACTATCTGAAAAGGGCGGGAAAGCAGATAGGCCAGGCGTATTCCTATATAAGCAGCGGCTATTATAACACCTGGGACCAGGTGTATGGCAGCACTCAATTGAATACTTATGACAATCAAAAGCTGCCGGGCAACCTCAATATGATCGACTACAACGGCGACGGGGTAATAGATAACAAGGATGTAGTGCCCGCGGGATATCCCGAACGTCCGCAGAATACCTATAATGCGACCATTGGCGCGGAATGGAAAGGTTTTAGCGTCTTCGTACAGTTCTACGCAGTAAATAATGCGAACCGCTACCTGCAGCTGGTGAGCTTTGGAGGGCAGTATCATTACGACAATGTATACAAACAGGGGGCGTACTGGTCACCGACGAACCCTAATGCCAACGTGCCGGTGCCTCGTTATGCCAGTGTGATGCCCTATTATGGAACTACTTATTTATATGATGGGTCCTATATCCGGCTCAAGAATGCGGAGGTGGCCTACACTTTCAAGCTCTCTCAGCTGAAGAGGATCGGGATCAACGGTTTCAGATTGTACCTCAATGGTGACAACCTGCTGTTATGGACAAAAATGCCCGACGACAGGGAAGTAAGCATGGGAGCAGCCACTGCATATCCTACGATCAGACGTATCAACCTGGGTTGTAATATAACTTTTTAAACTAAGCTATATGAAAAAGCATTCACATATAATTGTCATCTGTTTTGCCTTTTTTGCCGTTGCGGGGCTGACCGGATGTAAGAAATATCTCGATAAGGCCCCCGGAGCAGACGTTTCGCCGACAGATGCCTTTATCAATTTTACCAATTTCCAGGGTTTTACGGAAGAGCTGTATTCGGCGGTGCCGGAATTTACAAGCAAGACCTGGGCTTGCGACTGGATATTGGGTGATGAGATTGTACACAAGACAGGCGTGACCTGGTTAAATGAGCAGTTTGATAACGGCGACAGCTGGTCATGGACTACGGGGGAGTGGATCTCCTGGCTGGACGGCCAGTCCTACGTTACGGATCCGACAACGACCTTTGGGAAAGGTTTGTGGCCCAACTCCTGGTACGGGATACATAAAGCCAATTTAGGGCTGGCCAATCTGGATAAGCTCAACGGTACGCAGGAAGAGAAAGATCTGATCAAGGGCCAGCTGCTCTTTTTCCGGGGCTGGTTCCATTTCGAACTCATGACCTATTGGGGAGGGTTACCTTACATCGATACGGTGTTGTCTTCCGGTGCAAAACTGCAACTGCCCCGTCTGAGCTATCAGGCGATGGCCGACCTTGTCGGCAAGGACCTGAGGGCGGCTGCCGACCTTCTGCCTGTGGATTGGGACAACACCAATGCCGGCAAAGCGACGCTTGGCAAGAACCAACTGAGGATCACAAAAGTGATGGCGCTGGGTTATCTGGGGAAGAATTATCTGTATGCGGGCAGCCCGTTGATGAACCGGGCCTCTACAGGGAACGCGGTTTACAACGGCGACTATTGCAAAAAGGCGGCGGATGCCTTTACAGAGCTGTTGAAGCTGGTGGACAGCCGTGCGACATGGGTCAAACTGATCGACTTCTCCCATTACAGCGATCTGTTCTACACCAATGGGGGAAGCTTTATTCCCGGGTACCCCGAGACGATATTCCAGAACCCTGTCTATAGTTCATGGTTTGCCGGCTGTCCCTGGGGGCCAAGCTCTATATTTGCCGAGGGGAATATCGGTGGAGGGTATACATCACCGAATGCCCGTTTTGTACAGAATTACGGGATGGCCAACGGCCTGCCGACAGACGATCCGGCTTCTGGCTATGACCCTGCTAATCCATGGGTTAACCGGGACCCCCGTTTTTATCATGACATCGTCATCGACGGCAACCAGATCATAAAAGGATCTGCCCCGGCGGATAAAGAGAAATACCGCTATGCCAACCTATCCAATGGAGGATATAGCCGGGACAATTCCGCGATTGGCCGTACCGGCTATTTATTGCGGAAGCTTACCCCCATGACGGCCAACAATATCGACAATTTCCCCAATAATTATATGCATTTGTCCTATATGCGTCTGGCCGATGTCTACCTGATGTATGCCGAAGCAGTGTTGCAGGGATATGGCTCAGCCACCAGCACCGGGCCGGGTTATATTACCCCCGAGGCGGCCGTCAACAAGATACGGGACCGTTGCGGCGCCGGAGAGGTGGGGGCTTCCTATGTCGCCGACAAAGACAGGTTCATGGGTGAAATCATCCGTGAACGCGCTATGGAGCTTGGTTTTGAGGAGGAGATACGCTATAACGACCTGCGGCGCTGGCTCCTTGCGGGACAGACCAGGTACCGGGAAAAAACAGCCATCGATTTTGACAGGGATGTCAATGGAAAGCCGATCAATATAAAGGAGAGGGTGCTCATAACACGAAAATTCGATGATAAGAATTACTGGCTGCCCCTAAAAATAAGTGATGTGAACCTGTATCCATCTTTAAGCCAGAACCCCGGGTATTAGGGAGTATAACTTTAAAGTAAAAAGGAGAATAATGAAAAGCAATATATTAATAAAGCTGTTTTTTCTTGGATCAAGCCTTATGTCTGTGCTGATGACGGTGGGGCAAACCTTTCCTTCGAAAGGTGCAACGAACCTGGGCGCTGATTCTATAGTACATGTGGCATACCGGAATGTGCAACGGAAGGATTTGGCCGGCGCTATCTCTGTGCTGAATCCGCCGCAGTATCTGGATAAGCATTATGGGACTAATCCCACGGAAGGGATGGGGGCGTTTATCGGAGGCGGCAATCTTTGGAATCTGGGAGCAGGGTTGATACTGGTGGATGGGGAACCCCGGGCGTTGAGCGACGTAACCGCCAATGAAATAGAGCAAATTACCTTTCTAAAAGGCGCCAATGCGGTGGTTTTATATGGGGCTCGTGCGGCAAACGGGGTGATGCTGATCACGACCAAGCGGGGCAGGGCGGGTGTTCATGGCAGCAGCGTGCGCGTCAATACGGGGATAAATGTCCCCAAGTCCTATCCAAAGTACCTGGGGTCCGCCGAATATATGTCCTACTATAACCAGGCAAGTCTGAATGACGGGCTGCCTGCGCCGTATGCGGACTCTACGATCAAACATTTTGCCGACCGCTCAAACCCTTACCGATACCCGGACGTGGATTATTTCTCGCAGGCTTATCTGCGCAGACTTTATAACACCTATTCGGCCAACGCAGAATTTACCAGCGGTACCGAGCGCGCACGTTTTTATGCGCTGGCCGGCTTTCAAAGCCAGAATTCTTTGCTGAATTTCGGGGAGGGTAGGAATGAGCGGAATAACCGGCTGAACCTGCGGGGCAACATCGACCTGAAGTTGAATAATTTCATAAGCACTTATGTCAACGTTTCCACCGTGTTCTCCAACAATCGCCGGGCATTGGGTAATTTTTGGAGCCAGGCAAACAACCTGCAGCCGCAACGGTTTTCTCCGCTGATCCCCATTGGCATGGTAGCAAAAAATTCACCCGCAGCACAGGCCTCGGTAAAGGATAGCCGCAATATCATCGGCGGGATGTACATCCTGGGAGGCGCTCAGCAATACCTCAGTAACCCCGTGGCGGATGTATATGCCGCCGGGTATGATAATTTCACCAGCCGTCAGTTCCAGTATACCAACGGCATAGACGTGGATCTTAGGAATGTATCAAAAGGTTTGTCTTTCCACGGTCAGATGACCATCGACTATTCGAACATGTACGACGAAACGCTTAACAACAGCTATGCGGTATATGAGCCGACGTGGAGCGGAGACTCTATCACACAGTTGGTAAAGTACAATAAGGACAGCAAGCCCGGCACACAGAACCTCAGCAACACGTGGAGCGACCAGCTTATCGACTTCAGCATGCATCTCGACTATGTAAATACTTTTAAAGACAAGCATAACGTTTCCGCCATCCTGATGGCGGACGCTCTCCGGCGCCGGCAGTCGCGCGATTTTCAGTACAGGACGAATGCCAACCTGGGTATTCAACTGGGCTACAACTTCGATCATAAGTATTATGCGGATTTCAGCGGGGCCGTGGTCAATTCCACAAAACTGCCTGCGCGTACCCGCGTGGCCTTTTCTCCGACGGTCAGCCTGGGCTGGGTGCTGAGCGAAGAAGCGTTTCTCAGGGATGTCAGTTGGGTAGATAGGCTTAAACTGGGCGCATCAGCCGGCATCATCAACACAGACCTCGATATCAACAGCTATTATCTGTACAATGCGGTATATTCCCCTACCGCCTATTTTTCATGGGCTGACGGCACCTATACGAATCAGGCAACGACGATCTCCCGAGGCGAGAACTTGAACCTTTCCTACGCCAAGAGAAAGGAAGTCAATCTGAGCATAGAAGGGTCTTTCTTTAAAAAGAAGCTGGCCCTGCTGACAACCCTGTTCTTTATTAATAAGGACGGAATACCCGTGCAAAACTATAGCCAGTATCCGGGCTACTTTTTTACCACGTATCCGACAACCTCCTTCGTGCCCTATTCCAATTTCCAGGCTGACCGTTACCAGGGTCTTGACCTGCAGCTGAATTTCCACCAGGACATCGGCCATGTAAGATTTACGCTGGGCGCGGCCCTGACCTATGTCACAACCAAAGCTATCAAACGCGATGAACTGTACACCGACGCCTATCGCAACCGGGCAGGAAAACCCATCGACGCCATATTTGGTCTGCGGAGCGAGGGTTTATTTGCCGATCAGAATGACATCAATGCTCATGCCACCCAGAAGTTTGGTACTGTAAGACCGGGTGATATTAAATTTAAGGATCAGAATGGGGATGGTGTGATAGACGAGCGTGACGAGGTCATGATCGGACGTTGGAACAGCCCTCTTACAGGCGGGGTGAACCTCACCGCTGAGTACAAGGGCTTTACGCTGTTTGTCCTCGGTACAGCCTATTTCGGTGGTGCTGGTATCAGGAACGGCGGTTATTATTGGGTATCGGGAGCCGCAAAGTATTCAGAGGTTGTCCGCAACAGCTGGACGGAAAGTACGAAGGGTTCAGCCACGTACCCGCGTCTGACGACTACCAGTGGTGACAACAATTTCAGGTATTCCGACTACTGGACTTACAGCACTAACGGATTTAACATTTCGAAAGTGCAATTGACCTATGCTCTTCCCGGCAGTGTGCTGAAGAATTCCTTTGTAAAAGGATTGAATATCTATGTCAGCGGCAACGATCTGCTGATGCTGGGCAGTAACAGGCGTGTGATGGAGTTGAACATCGGCACCATGCCCCAGACCCGCTTTTACAATTTTGGCGTTAAAGGTGAATTTTAACGCGAACATTAATACAACAGAACTTATATGAAAAGAGAACTAATCTATATATTGGCCATGGTCCTGGTCTTTACGGGCTGCAAAAAGATATTGTCTCCCGCAGACGAGAACAACCGTGGGCTGAGCGACATATATGGCAATGCTGCATTTGCGGAGGGGCTTCTGCTCAATGGATATACCCGGCTTCCGCCGGCAAACTGGTCGTTTAATGATGTAGCGACAGATGACGCCGTATCAAACGATCCCACTAACAACTATCGGCTAATGGCCACCGGGCAATGGTCATCCATCAATAACCCGATGGAACAGTGGACGGGAGGCTTTGCCGCCATCCAGTACCTGAACCTGCTGCTTTCCCAGGCAGACAAGGTGACATGGGCTACGACGGGGCAGTATACAAATGTGATGTTCAATGATCGCATCAAAGGCGAGGCATTTGGTCTGCGCGGGCTCTTTATGTTCTATTTGCTACAGGCGCATGCAGGATGGACCGCTGATGGCAAGCTGATGGGCGTACCTATCCTTACCGCACCCCTGGATGGCAAGTCGGATTTCAAGATCCCCCGCAATACTTTTGATGAATGTGTACAGCAGATCTATAAGGACCTCGATTCGGCCGAAAGCCGTCTGCCGCTGGATTTTGAGAATATCGCTGTAAACTCGGACATCCCCGGTAAATATGCCGGCAAAACGACGGTGGCGGATTACAACCGTGTGTTCGGCGCCTACAACCGCCAAAGGATGACTTCGCGTATCGTCAAAGGTATACGGGCCAAAGTATCCTTGCTGGCGACAAGCCCGGCTTTCGGCCAGGGAGCCGCTGCCGCATGGGCAAAGGCGGCGGACGATGCGGCGGCATCCCTGGATCTCATCGGCGGCGTATCCGGCATGGCTAACAACGGCGGATATTGGTATGCCAGCAAGAACTCCGGTGAGATCAACGGGGTGTCTTCAGGGGTCAATCCCAGGGAGATCCTTTGGAGGGGCAACGTAGGAGATGGGAATAACCTGGAAAAGGATAATTATCCCCCCACGCTCTTTGGCAACGGGCGCGTGAACCCCGCGCAGAACCTGGTCGATGCTTTCCCGATGGCCAACGGCTATCCCATAGGGGACCCGGCCTCCGGCTATGATGCGAACAACCCGTATGGCAATCGTGACCCGCGCCTAGCGCTGTACATCGTAGTAAATGGAAGCAAGATGGGGCCCGCAGGCGCTACGATCTATACGCAAGTAGGAACCTCTAACGATGGTCTGAACACTATATCCACATCGACACGCACCAGCTATTATATGCGTAAACTGCTGCGTGAGGACGTCAATGTCAACCCGGCGGGTACAAATACCCAACGGCATTATATTCCTTATATCCGGTACACCGAGCTCTTTCTTGCCTATGCTGAGGCGGCGAATGAAGCATGGGGGCCGGACGGGACAGGTGCTCATACCTACTCTGCCAGGAATGTCATCGCCGCGATACGGAAGCGGGCAGGGATAACACAGCCCGACAATTACCTGGCTTCCCTCAGCACAAAAGAGGATATGCGGGCGCTGATCCATAACGAACGACGATTGGAGCTGTGCTTCGAAGGGTTCCGATTCTGGGACCTGCGCAGATGGAAGGAAAACCTGACGCAGCCGGCCAGCGGTGTAACCATCACCGGCAACAGCTATACGGTAAATCCCGTCGAAAACAGGCAGTATGCCGACTATATGTATTACGGTCCCTTGCCCTATAACGAGGTGTTAAAGGAAAACCTGCTGCAAAACAAAGGGTGGTAATGTCATCTACACTTAAAATGAAAAGAATGAAAAAGATATTGATCCTGTCATGCTTTATTTTGACTGTCTGCTACTCCTGCTCCAATAAAGAGCTGAGTTTCCCCAACAATAAATATACTTCGGTGTATTTTGCTTATCAGTCACCCGTAAGAACATTGGTCCTGGGTAATGACATCTTCGACAACACCCTGGATAATGAACATAAGTTTACGATCATGGCGACGATGGGCGGTGTTTACACAAATAGCCGGGACATTTCCATTGACGTATCCATGGATCCGGCGCTCTGCAATAACCTCACTTTCGGCCAGGGCGGCAGCAATGTCCTCGCCCTGCCGTCCAATTATTATACGCTTCCCAAGGACATGACCATCCATATCCCGTCAGGAAGCGTCATGGGCGGACTGGAAATCCAGCTGACGGATGATTTTTTTGCCGATCCCAGGTCCATTACCAATACGTTTGTGATCCCGCTGCGCATGAATGCCGTAAAAAATGCCGATTCCATTCTCAAGGGCAAGAGCGACCTGACCAACCCGGATCCCCGTATAGTTGGGAACTGGACCATTGCGCCAAAGAATTATACCCTGTATGCCGTAAAATATATCAATCCCTGGCATGGCAACTATCTGAGAAGAGGCGTGGAGGTTATAAAGGATAATACGGGTGATACGAATATTGTTTATCACACGCAATATGTCGAAACAGACCAGGTTTGCAGCATAGGGACAAAGTCCCTTTCCGGCGATTCCCTGCTGCTTAACGGCAAGTCCAGGACGAATACAGACATGCCGTTCCAACTGCAGCTGACGTTTGACAACAGCGGCAAGTGCGATATTAAAGGTCTGTCTTCCGCCTCATACACTGTCACCGGCAACGGCGAGTTTGTAAAAGGAGGAGATTCCTGGGGCAATCAAAAGCGGGATGTACTGCATCTGAAGTACACCATCGACTTCGGCGCTTCCGTCCACACCTTTACGGACACGCTGGTTATACGCGACAGGGGCGTCAAATTTGAGACGTTTGCTCCATTTGTAAATTAATGCCGGATGAACATGAAAAGACGTTTTTTGGGAGGTCTGTTACTCTGTTTCGTATTTGTCTTTTATGCAACAGCGCAGCAGTCCGACAATGGCAACGGCACGTACACGAATCCCATCCTTTGGTCGGATTTTCCCGACAACGATGTTATACGGGTGGGTGATACTTATTACATGGTGACTACGACGATGTATATATTCCCGGGTGTGCCTGTCATGAAGTCGAAAGACCTGGTCAACTGGGAATATTGCGCCAACGCCATCCGGAGATTTGACCAGGGCCCCGCATATGACATGCAGGGTAAGACGAGATACGGCCATGGTCAGTGGGCCAGCAGCATTCGGTACCACAACGGGCAGTTCCATATCCTTTTTGTTACCCTGGACGAGGGAGGGTATCATCTGACGGCGGACAGGCCTGAAGGCCCCTGGACCCTGCACAAGCTTCCCAAAGCTTATTATGACGCCGGTCTGTTCTACGACGATGACGGACGTATCTACATTGTTCACGGCTATTCCAAATTGTCACTGACGGAAGTGGATGAGAACCTGGCCCCCCTGGGCAGGGACAGCGTGATATTCGACAAGGTGCAGCGAAAAGGGCTCGAAGGCAGTCATGTTTATAAGATCAACGGCTATTACTATATCTACGCCACCTATGGAGGCGGGGACGGGTACCAGGTGGCTTTACGATCTAAGAATATCTATGGCCCTTATGAAGAGAAAGTGGTCCTAAGGGACGATATGAACCTGGCGGGAAAAGGCGTGCATCAGGGCGCCCTGCTGGAGACGCCCACAGGCGAATGGTGGAGCGTGATCTTCCAGGACAGGGACGGCATTGGACGATGTCCTACCTTACAGCCCGTGCACTGGGTAGATGGCTGGCCGATCCCGGGCGACAACGGCAGGGCGGTGGTCACTTATAAAAAGCCCGGTACGGGAGATCCCCAGCCGGTGAAACTGCTGCCGACCAGCGACGAATTTGACAGCAGCGGTCTGGGACTGCAGTGGGGATGGAACCACAACCCGGATGACGGAAGATGGTCGTTGACTGAACGAAAAGGTTTTCTGAGGTTGAGGACGGCGAGTGTCACCGGCGATCTTACACGTGCCCGCAATACGCTAACCCAACGTCCTTTCGGGCCATACTCCACCGGAACGATGGCGATGGACCTTGATCACATGCATCCGGGAGATATTGCGGGATTGGGTATCATTCAATTGCCCTATGCCTATATAGGTGCAGTGGCGGTGGATGAGAACACCAGAGCACTGATCATGGTCAACAATGGAAAGACGGTGGACAGCGTAAGTTTTGGAAGCGGCAGAAAAGTCTATTTCCGGGCGTTGGTATCCGCCATAAGGGACGAAGCCTGCTTTTTCTATAGCCTGGATAATAAAAAATTCCAGCCGCTGGGAGATACCCTGCATATGAAGTTCGATCTGAGAATGTTCACAGGAAATAAGTTTGCCCTGTTCAATTTTGCCACGGTGGATACAGGCGGTTTTGTCGATATCGATTGGTTCAGGATGGAAATCCGGCGGGGACCGCCTAATCTATTTAAGGCCAATGCACGGATAGAGGCGGAAATGTATGATCACATCGATATCGCTCATGTTGCATCCTGCAGGGATTCCACGGATGGAAAGGGGCAGGCTGTCACGCAGACGGCTGATGGCGCATGGATCCGCTATGACCGTGTCGATTTTGAAAAAGGTTATGCCGGTCTGCTGGTCCGGCTTGCCTCGGCCACCGGCGGAGGCAGGATCGAATTGTTCCTGGATGAAGAACTGCAGCATCCTTATGCGACATTATCCATACCCTTTACGGGGAGCTGGAATAAATACGGCACCGTTAAAATTCCTGTAAAGCCTGTGAAAGGCATACACACGCTGACGGTGAAATTCGCGGGGGCGGGGGAGCAGGTGGTCAATCTCAACTGGCTTAGCTTTACACGGTCATGAGGACTTTGTCATTTGCTGAAACTCCCTTGGGGTGACACCGAAATGTTTTACGAATGCCTTGCCGAAATTGCTCCGGGAATTGAACCCTACCATTTTTACGATCTCGAAGATCTTATGATCGTCGGCAGCCAGGAGCCCGGCCGCTTTCTCAAGTCTGACCTTATTGATCAGCTCGTTGGGGGTAAGCTCTGAAATGCATTTGATCCTGCGGTATAGTGTAGGACGGCTCATGTTCATCAGCCGTGCCAGCACATCTACATTCAGGTCGATGTCAGGCAGGTGATCCGAGATATAGCCGTTCAGCCTGCTCAAAAACGTCTCATTCTCTCCGGAGCAGGCCATGGGATGCATGTGAGCCAGGGCAGACCGGCTGAAGTGATCCTTTACCCGTGCCCTGTTTGCTACCAGGTTCCGGATCTGTGCCCTGAGGTAATCCCGGGAGAGTGGTTTTTCCGCCCAGGCATCAGCCCCTGACTCCAGGCAACTCATCCTTGCCTCCTGATCATTTGCCGTAATCAGCAGGATCACCGGGATGTGCGCAAAATGAGGTGAACATTTCAACCGGGCGCACAGCTTGTTGCCGTCCGGAGAACTTCCCGGGGATGCATCGATAATGATAAGATGAATAGCCTGGTCTTCCAGGATCCTGACCACATTACTTTCCGTCCGGGCTGTCAGGAGATGATAGGTATCTGCCAGGTATCCGTCCGGCAGGTGCGGCTCGGGTCCGGCATGGAATACCAGCAGCAAATGGGGGGTGGCAGCAAACATAGTTGTACAAAACTATAGATGCCACCTAATTAGCTGTGCTATATTTGTTGAAATCTCTGGCACGGATGTTTAATCCATTATAATTCCAGTATATTGTTAATGTTTGAGGCATGACGAAGAGGTCCACCATACTGTTGTTGTGTATTATGCAGCTGGCCGCTGCGACAAGGGCGCAGCCTGCCCATATCAACTTTACTTCCCTGACATCAAAGGATGGCCTGCTTTCCAACTCGGTAAATGCAATTTTAAAGGACAGATATGGTTTCATGTGGTTTGCCACGGACGACGGTCTGAATAAGTTTGACGGAACGAACTTCACCGTCTACCGTCACGTACCGGGAGACAGCGCCAGCCTGCAGGCCAATGAGATCCTCGCTCTGCACGAAGATAAAACGGGTAACCTCTGGGTGGGCACCAGCGGTGGCGCGGTGAGCTTATACGATCGGAAAAAGGACAAGTTTGTCCATTTCCCGGGCACCGGTGACAGGTCAGGGTTGATACCCAATGCCGTCATAAGGGGTATTTGTAGTGATGGGGCGGGTAAGGTCTGGATAGCTCAGTTCGAATCCCCCTATTTGCTGGACCCGGCGACCAGGCGGCTGACGAGGATGGAGCTGGGACATAATTCCGGGACAGGTGGTTCTGGCGTCGTCCTCAATTGTGTTTTTGCCGACAGGCGGGGCAGGGTATGGGTAGGGACGGATAACGGACTTTTTTTGTACATGCCGGCTACACGCTCTTTCAGGCAGTACCGGCATGACGCTTCAGGCAAGTCTGGTCTTATACATGATCATGTCAGGGCGCTGGGGGAGGACAATGACGGCCATCTCTGGGTCGGCACGGAGGGCGGTTTGTGCATGATGAGGTCCGATGACGGTGTTTTTGTCAGCTACAGGCAGCTGGACCCCGGCAACAAGGTGCTGGGTAATCAGACCATCAATGCTATCGCACCGGATAAAGATGGAAAATTATGGATCGGTACGATGGAAGGGCTGCATGTTGTTGATCCGCACATGGGCCAGGTGATTTCTTATCTGCCGGATAAAGGCAATGTTCACGGTCTTACCAGCAAGGCCATCAAAAGTATCTATATTGACAAGGAAGGCATCTACTGGCTGGGAACTTACCGGGGTGGGATCAATAAGTATGACAGGAACCTCAATCTCTTTGACGTGAAGCTGAGCGATGCATTCCTTGATGAGGGGGCAAGGTCCTCCATTGTTACTTCCTTTGCCGGGCAGACAGATGGCAAAGTATGGGTGGGGACTGACGGCGGCGGGCTCTATAGCTTTGACAGGAAGACAGAGGCGTTGCGGCGGGTAGACTTAAAAGTGAGTGGCGGAGCAAAGGACCCTCTAGCCGTGATGGCATTGAAGACTGCCCGCGACGGCCGGTTGTACATCGGCACTTATGGAAATGGACTGATCATATTTGATCCGCTGACCGGCAACACTGGTCACCTGGGTAAGGGTACAGGGATGAATGACCTCAACGGCAATGATATTTACGCCATCCTGGAGGACAGGAGGGGGCGGATCTGGGTAGGCACCAATGGCCAGGGGGTTAATGTGCTGCAGAATGGAAAAGTAGTGGTAAGATATACGCCGGAGCCGGCATCTGCCGGTGATGTCAGGCTGCCGTTGAATGGTTATATCAGGGCTATCGAAGAGGACCGGGACGGCAATATCTGGATAGGTTCCCATGGCGGGGGAGTTGCCGTATACCATCCTAAAGACAGTAGTTTTACATGTTACAATCAGACAAATAGCCGGCTGGCCCTGGACAAAATATTTGCCTTATTGTGCGACAGCCGGGGCCGGATGTGGGTGGGGACCTATGGCGGCGGCCTGAGTCTATTCGACAAGAGCAGCGGTCAATTTATCAATTACACCGAAAAGGACGGTCTTCAGAATGCGACGATATACCAGGTGGTAGAGGATGCGGAGGGGCGTATATGGGTCAGCACTAATACAGGCATCAGCAGCTACGACACGGGCACAAAAACTTTTCGCAACTTTACTGTCTGCAACGGTCTGCAGAATAACAACTTTGTACACGGTTCCGGCCTGCGTTTATCCGACGGCGAATTATTTTTCGGCGGCCTCCAGGGGTTCAATTATTTTTATCCCTCTTCGCTGACTGTCAACCGCAACGTGCCGGGGGTCCTGCTGACCGATCTGCAGATAGCTAACAGGCCGGTGGAGCCCGGGGATGCATCACCCATCAGCCGGCATATCTCTGTCGCCGATGAGATCCGGCTGGATTATAAACAAAATTTTGCGATCAGCTTTGTGGCTCTCAATTACACTATACCAAGGCAAAACCAATATGCCTACAAGCTGGATGGGTTCGATAAGGAATGGAATTACACCGGTACGGTCAATACTGCCCGCTATACCAATCTCGATCCCGGCGAATATGTGTTCCGGGTGAAGGCCTGTAATAACGACGGCATATGGAGCACGGAAGACAGGGCCATCAGGATCTATGTAAGACCTCCCTTCTGGCGCACGGTATATGCCTATATTTTTTATGTGCTGGCAGCAGCCGGGCTTTTATGGTACAGCAGGCATCGCGCTCTTTCGAGGGTAAAGAGAAAGTTCCGGCTGGAGCGTGAGCGGGCTGAGATCAGGCGGGCGCAGGAGGTGGACAGGATGAAGCTTAAATTCCTTACAAACCTGAGCCATGAGTTCAGAACGCCTGTCTCCCTTATCATGGGGCCGGTGGACCAATTGCTTTCCGAGCCACAGCAGGAAACATCGAAGGAAAGACTGCGGATGATCCGGCGGAATGCCAGGCGATTGCTGAACCTGGTCAATCAGCTGCTGGACTTTAGAAAAATGGAGGAACAGGAGCTAAAGCTGCACCTGAGGGAAGGAGAATTGGGGGCCTTTGTAAAAGACATCGTGTCTTCCTTTACCGACCTGTCTGAAAGAAAGCATATCCGGCTGAATTTCCATAATGATATAAGTCATTTGAATGTGCTGTTCGATCACGACAAGGTCGAACGTATCCTGTTCAATCTCCTTTCAAATGCGTTCAAATTTACGTTGGAAAACGGGGAGGTCAATGTTGCGCTGCAGGGGATTGAGCCCCCGGAGGCGGGAATCCAGTGGGTGGTGATCCGCGTGATGGACACAGGCATCGGTATACCGGAAGATCAGCGGCATCGGATCTTCGACAGGTTCTTTCAACATGCATCGGGGGATGCGGTGCTTAACCAGGGTACGGGTATCGGCCTCTCCATCGCAAAAGAGTTTGTAAAGATGCATGGCGGCGTCATCGGGGTGGAAAGCGAGGTGGGGCGGGGCAGCGTTTTCACGGTCCGCCTGCCCCTGCAGACAGTGACGGATCAGCAAGCTGCGTCATTGGACGAGGCAGGCTCACTGTCACAAGCCGCAGCAACAACGGATGAGGCGGCCGCTGCCGCCGGAATGTCCACGATCCTCCTGGTCGAGGACAACGAAGATTTCAGGTTCTATCTGAAAGACAACCTTAAGCAACATTACAGGATCATCGAGGCGGGCAACGGCAAAGAAGGCTGGCAGAAAGCATTGTCCGGCCATCCTCAGCTGATCGTCAGCGATATCAGCATGCCCCATATGGACGGCATCGCACTGTCGAAGAAGCTGAAGGCAGACAAGCGCACCAGTCATATTCCTATCATACTGCTGACTGCGCTGACAGAGGAGGCGCAGCAGCTGCAGGGTCTGGGAACAGGCGCCAACGACTATATAACGAAGCCCTTTAATTTCGAGGTACTGCATGCCAGGATAAGAAACCTGCTGATGCTGGGGCGCCATCTAAAGGACACGTATACCCGCCAGATCAGGGTGCTTCCGCAGGAAGTGAAGGTTGAGTCGGAAGATCAGCGGCTGCTGCAGGCCATTGTTTGCTGTCTGGAGGAAAATATTACCAGCTCCAGTCTCTCGGTGGAATTCCTCAGCAGACAGGTGGGCATGAGTCGGAGCTCCCTGTATAGCAAGGTGCTGGAGATCACGGGGGAAACCCCTGTGGAATATATCAGGTCCTTCAAGCTGGAAAAGGCCGCCGTATTATTGGAGAAAACCGGTCTGACCATTGCAGAAGCGGCCTATCAGACCGGGTTTACCACTCCGAACTATTTTGCCAGGGCTTTCAAGGCCAAGTTCAACATGCTACCGTCCGAATTTGTCGCGCAAAAGCGGAAAGTAAGGCAAAACGATGGCGCTCAACAGTGAGGCCGATGTGGATTTTTTATACCTTTACCCTTTAACTGATGCAGATACCACGGTATGGAGAATCCAAAGGATGTCACCATTTACGACATAGCAAAGAATCTCAATGTATCTCCCTCTACAGTGAGCAGGGCATTGAATGATGACCCTAATGTCAGCAAAAAGACGAGAAAGAAGGTCTTCGAGACGGCTGTCCGGATGGGTTACCGGATTAATCTTTTTGCGAAAAACCTCCGGCAGCAGCAATCTCTTACCATCGGGGTGATCGTGTACGAGCTGAACAGCAGCTTTATGACGCTGGTGCTGTCGGGCATCGAGAACGTCGCCAATGAGGCCGGGTACGGTATCATTATCATGGACTCTGCACAGAGTGCGGCCAGGGAAGTGGCCAATGCTCAAAGTCTTTTTCATCGCCGTGTGGATGGGGTGATCGCATTCCCGGGGCCTGACACGAAGGCGTTGGACCATTTCAAGCCCTTCACAGACAGGAATATTCCCCTCATTTTCCTGGACCATGCCGGCGGAGTGCAGGAAAGCACCTGCGTGGTCATCGACAATGCCATGTGCGGACAGATGGCTGCCCGGCACTTGATCGGGCAGGGATGCAGGAGAATAGCTCATCTTACTTCCACGCTTCAGCATGATATTTATGCTTTGAGGTACAAAGGTTTCCGGGCTGCATTAATGGAAAATGACCTGTCTTTTGATGAATCGCTCCTTATTACCGCCCCGCCTACAGAGGAGGACAGCGAACTGGCCGCAAAAAAGCTGATGAGCCTGCGGCCGATGCCTGATGGATTGTTTGTCACCAACGATCTTGCCGCCGCCGTATGTATACGTACCTTTCTGGACCAGGGTATCCGTGTGCCGCAGGATATTGCTGTGGTGGGCTTCAACAACGATGTCATCGGCAAGCTGATAAAGCCGACCCTGACAACCATCAATTATCCCGGCAGGGAAATGGGAGAGACGGCGGCCAGGAATCTCATGAATCATCTGAAGGGAGTGGGGAATATGAATAGTATCAGCATACTGACTGTACGGGCGGACCTGATCATAAGACAGTCATCCCTGAAAAAGGGATAAGTGAAATGCCACTTTTTTATCAATCTTATCAAAACGTCTCATTCTTCTGCGAAACAGCTTCGGCCGGAATGCATCTTTAGATAAAGGGGGTAAATTGGATCAGCCAGAAAAACCCGAATGCATGTTAAAAAAGAAAAGCGTTGCCGTCTACGATCTTGCAGGCAGAAGAACCAGGACCATCGGGGTTATTGTACCTAAGCTGGACAGCCATTTTATCACTTCAGCGCTGGAAGGCATTCACAAAGTGATCAGTGAAACAAGATATGACATCATCATTACACATTCCCAGGAGCGTATGGAGAAAGAGGCTGCGAATGTACGGCTGCTGTTTGACCGGTGTGTGGATGGTGTGCTTGCTTCGCTGTCCATCGAAACAAGAGATACTTCGCATTTTGCGCTCTTTAGGGATAAAGGGGTCCCGGTGGTCTTTTTTGACAGGGTAAAGA
Organism: Chitinophagaceae bacterium; assembly: GCA_017307755.1. Classification (GTDB taxonomy): domain Bacteria; phylum Bacteroidota; class Bacteroidia; order Chitinophagales; family Chitinophagaceae; genus Puia. Next base: position 158,259 of record JAFKGQ010000009.1, read on the forward strand.
GGGCTTCCAGCAGCGATACGGTGGTTATTGACAATGCCGGTTGCGGTTTCCTGGCAACGGAACACCTGATCAGGCAGGGATGCAAACGCATAGCTATTATCACACCGGGCCGGGAAGGGGAAGCATATGCGCAACGTTACAAAGGGTTCCGCCAGGCGTTGGAGAAGTATAATATGACATTTTCAAAAGAGTTCCATATCGCTGCCGGTGGCGATATGGACTGCGGGATAGATGCTGCGCACCAGGTTTTGCGGCTCAGACCTTTGCCGGATGGTCTGTTTATCACCAATGACATGGCGGCCGCCGTATGTATGCAAATACTGAATGAGGCGGGTATACGCGTACCTGACGATATGGCCATCGTGGGGTTTAATAATGATCCTGTGGGGAGACTGATCACCCCTGCACTTACAACCATCGACTATCCGGGATTTGAGATAGGCAGGACGGCGGCAGCCAGTCTGCTGGACCATTTATCCGGCAGGAAAAAGGCTGAGCGCGGGAGCACGTCTATTGTGCCCTCGGCTTTGATCGTCAGGGGGTCCTCATTGAAATGCCAGGCAGGCTGAACGTTAGTAACCGGCTGTGGCGTTTTTTGTCCCGATGACGCTGAAAAAAGATCTTTTCGGCTGTCCATGTCTGTCAAACAACAGGGGATAGTTGGTGCGGCCGCGGATGGGCCAGTCGTTCAGCCATGATCCGCTGTCATCCACGCCCCAGAATGTGATGCGGCTAACCTTTCCGCTGTATTTCAGGAAAAGCCGGAATAATGCTGCATATGCGTCTGCCTGCGTGCGTTCGACGGAGTCGGGTAGACCGCCTGGATAAGGGTTCATGTCGGCTTTGTATGCCGCCGTCCGGCCCACGTCGGCTGTTGTATTGTCCCAGGGATTGGGCAGCACTCCAAGGTCCAGTTCCGTAAACATAACTTCGATGCCCAGTGCGGAAAAGGCCCGGATGCTTTCTTCGATGTCCTTCATGGGAACATTGGCGGCCCTCCAGTGGCCCTGGATCCCGACACCATCGATGCGGACGCCGGCAGCCTGGATCTTTTTGATCAGGGCGATGGCGCCGGCCCTTTTCTTTGGCTGCTCGATATTGTAGTCATTGTAATAAAGCTTTGTATGCGGTGCGGCTTTCTGCGCCAGGCGGAACGCCTCCACGACGAAGTCATCGCCCAGCATTTTTAGAAAGACGGAGCTGCGCATTGTGCCGTCCTCGTTCAGGGCTTCGTTCACCACATCCCAGGAATACACTTTGCCGTCATAACGTGCTGCGACCGTGCTGATATGGCCGGCAAACCATGACCGCAGCGAATCGGCATCCTTTATCCTTCGCACGTAACCCGGCAGCTGGCTATGCCATATGAGGTTATGCGCATTGACTTTTATTCCCTGTTTCCGGGCGTAATCCACGAGCTTGTCGGACAAGTCGAAATTATATTGATCCCATTGGGGGTGAATGATCTCTGCCTTCATGATATTCTCCGGCGTCAGGGCATTGAACTGGGCAGGTATCAGCCGGGCGGCAGTAGTGTCCCTTTCTTCGATCTGACGCGTATTGATGGCGGCGCCGATGAGGAAATCGTTCCTGAACGTTGTTTTTAACGAGGCAGGCTGCGCAAATGATTGTGCGGCAAGGACTGTGCAAGCAATGACGGGTAATATTCTTTGTAACATACGAATGTGTTTATTAAGGCTGGGACAAAGCTAAAAAATAATTATTTGCAATCGGTTGAAATTTTATTAAATCTCCTTATTTTTGAAGTGTAGGTTTGACATTTATATAAAATACTGAATATACTGCATATATGCCCTTTGTCTGACCGGAGCGGCATTTTTTGAACTTTTACCCTGTCTGAACTGAAATTTTTGCAATCGGTATAAATATTGCTTCTGTATGAAACATCTGTTCCTTTTTCTAATGACGGCCCTGCCCTGGGGGTTGTCAGGATCCGCCCAGGACAATCCGTCGGATTCTTCAATATTTTATGATCAGGTCAGGACCTATATAAATCCTGTACTGCCGGGGGATCATCCCGATCCAACCATGGTAAAAGCAGGGGATGACTTTTATCATTGCGGTTCGAGTTTTCATTTCACTCCTTATTTGCCTGTGTACCATTCCAAAGACATGGTACATTGGGAGGTCATCAGCAGGGTAGTGCCGCCGTCCCGTGCTGTGTTTGTCAACGACAAACCTTCGGCAGGCATCTGGCAGGGGGCCATCACCTATTTCTACGATTCCTGGTGGATCTATTTCTCTTCGGGGGGGCAGTGGTTCTGCAAAGCTGCATCGCCTTATGGTCCATGGTCCGAGCCTGTGAGGGTGCATACCAATCCCACTACGGGGGATCTGGGTTATGACAATTCCATTTTTGTGGATGATGACGGCAAGCCGTATATGGTCATCAAGAACATGCAAAAGGTCAATCGCATACAGGCTCTGGGCAGGGATGGCCAGCTGACGGATACGGTGATCAACCTGGACTGGATCAATGCGAAGCTGCAGTACAGTTGGGCCGAAGGCCCCGTAATGTGCAAGCGCAACGGCTTTTATTATTATTTCCCTGCCGGGGATGTATCCGGCGGTCAATATGTATTGAGGGCAACGGAGCTCACGGCGGACTCGACGAAATGGGTACGGTTGGGTGATTTCTTCAAGCCTGTGACAGACAAGACCACCGGCTTCCGCCGGCCTAATCATATTTCAGCCCCATTGCAACTGGCTGATGGGACATGGTGGACTGTCGGGCAGAGTTATGAAAAGCCGGACGGTGACGACTGGTCCGGTACAGGCCGGCAGACCGCCTTGTATCCCGTCATTTGGGAAGGGGACAGGCCCTGGGGGCTGGCGCCCGCGAGTACGCCCATTCTACGTCCCGCGTTGCAGCAGGGCGGCATTCCCTGGCGCAGCGTTCATTCCGACGACTTTGATTCGGATACCCTGGGTTTGGGGTGGCATTTCCTGACCCGAAAGGCGGCCGGGGCGTATTCGCTCGCTGCTAGGAAGGGATGGGTACGGTTGGCGCCGGACAGCGGCAGGACACATCTTATGCAGAAAGAGACAGACCATAGCTACGCTGTCATCACCCGTGTGGACCTGGATGCAAAGGATACCGCCGCCAAGGCCGGGATCTATTTATGCAACGGCGATCAGCATGTATTTGTCCGCTTGTATACGGGCTTCGATGGGAGCAAAAAGATATTCTTCAGCATGGATACCGCGATGAGAAGCATACCCAACAACAGCGGCTCAATCGTCTGGCTGAAGATTGTCCGGGAGGAGCATGCATTGACAGGGTATTATAGCAAAGATGGGAATACATGGACGCGGGTGGGCGCCCCCATCAGCGCCGTGAAACTGGATAAAGCGCAGCCCAACTTTAATTCATGGGTAGGCACCAGCGTAGGTCTGTTTGCTGAAGGCCGTCCCGCCGACTTTGATCTTTTTGTCTGCAAGGATGGCTTCACCCCGATGGCGGCGACTGCATACAGTAATTTTTACGGAGTTGAAAAAGTAAAAAGCGCCGGCGGCGAAATGGTGACCAATACCTCCGCTTATGGCGGCTGGCTGATGATCTCCGGCGTAGACCTGGGCCGCGGTAAGAACGGACCATTGCAGGTGAAGGTACAGGCATCGTCTGTCAAAGGAGGGGAGTTGGAGCTGTGGGTGGACGATCTCCGGACAGGCAAGAAGATTGCAACCATCCCCGTACAGGCAACAGGCGACAGCTGGGTCAGCTGTATTGCAAAAGTAAGCCAGGTATCCGGCTCCCACGATGTGTTTGTCAAATTCCCCGCCGGCATCGCCCGCTCCATCAGTATAAAAGATATTCAGTTTGTAAAAAAGAAATAAGGTTATGCTTTTTAACAGGTCATTGACCACATTATTCGCAGCGGTTCTTTTCTGTTCATCTGTCTTTGCGCAGGGCAGCCGTGCAGCGTCCGGCCAGGCAAAGCCCATCAGCCCGGATCTCTTTGGTATTTTCTTTGAAGATATCAGCTATGCTGCAGACGGAGGGTTATATGCGGAGCTGGTGCAGAACCGCTCATTTGAATATACCCCCAATGACAGACGGGGCTGGCATTCCCTTACCGGCTGGGAATATGTGACGGAGGGGTACGGATATGGGATGCTGGATGTAGAGACTTCATCGCCTCTCCATCCCAACAATCCGCATTACATCGTGCTGAAGGTAGAGGAACCGGGCCAGCAAGGTATTGGTGTGAGTAATACAGGCTATGACGGTATCTATGTGCGGAAGGGTGAGCGATACGATTTTTCATTATTTGCCAGGGTGCTGAACGGAGAAGCGATCCCGCTCGTCATTTCGTTGCGTGGGGCCAAGGGAGAAGTGTACGGCGAGGCGGCTATACGTGCGGAGGGTGACGGCTGGAAAAAATATACGGCGACGGTCACTGCCGGCAGTACTGATACGGCGGCAAGGCTGGTTGTCCTGGCAAAAGGAAAGGGCACGCTGGCCATGGATGTCATTTCTCTTTTCCCTGAAAAAACTTTTAGGAACAGGCCCAATGGACTCCGGAACGATCTGGCGGAGAAGATCGCGGAGCTTCATCCGAAGTTTATGCGCTTTCCCGGCGGCTGTCTTGTCCATGGTGACGGGCTGGGAAATATGTACCGCTGGAAGAATACCATCGGTCCCGTCGAACAGCGGGTGGAACAGCGCGATATCTGGAATTATCACCAGACAGCCGGGCTTGGGTATTTTGAATATTTTCAGTTCTGCGAGGATATTGGCGCCAAACCCTTACCAATAGTGGCGGCAGGCGTCAGCTGTCAGAACTCCGGAGGCACCTGGCGCATCGGCAGTACGGGACAGAAAGGCTTTTCCATGGAAGAGATGCAGGAATACATACAGGAGGTGCTCGACCTTATTGAATATGCCAATGGCTCCCCCACCTCCACCTGGGGTGCAAAACGGGCGGCATCCGGGCATCCGGCCCCCTTCGGTCTGCAATACATAGGCATCGGCAACGAGGATAAGCAGACGGATGTGTTCCGGGACAGGTTTAAAATGTTGTATGAAGCGGTAAAGGCAAAACATCCGGAAATAACGGTGGTGGGTACGGTAGGCCCTTCTCCGGCAGGCGAGGACTATAACCTCGGCTGGAAATTTGCCGGTGAGCTGGGCGTACCTGTAGTGGACGAACACTATTACGAAAAACCCGAATGGTTCCTCACCCATAACAAGCGCTATGACAGTTATGACCGTGCCCGTCCAAAAGTATATGTAGGAGAATATGCATCATGGGGTAATGCGCTTTTCAATGCGCTGGCCGAGGCTGCCTACATGACAGGGCTGGAACGTAATGGGGACCTGGTCCGTATGGCTTCGTACGCGCCCCTGCTGGCCAACCAGCACCATACCTCCTGGAATCCCAACCTCATTTATTTTACCAATACGGCCATCCTCCCCACCGTGAACTATTATGTTCAGCAACTTTTTTCCGTCAATTCGGGAGATTGGTACTATTCCAATGCCGTCGCTTTCAGGAGCACCAAGGCTGGCGCTGACACATTACTGGCTGCCAGCTGCGTAAAGGACAGCAAAAGCGGTGATATCATATTAAAGATTGTTAATGCCGGCAATGAACCGGAGGATGCCTTTGTGCACCTGAAGGGCCTGGGCGCCCTGCAGTCACAGGCAGAGCTCTACGTGTTGACGGGCGCCCGGGATGGGAAAAATTCCTTTGAGGAACCCGCGCTGATCGCGCCGGCCAGGTCTGCACTTGTCGTTAAGGGAAGTTTCTCCTACAATGCGCCGCCTTATTCTCTGAGTGTAATAAGAGTACATGCTAAAAAATAGTATTATCATGAAACAATTGTCAGTCATTTTTACTTTCCTTTTGTGTGCCGTCTTCGGTGTGCATGCCCAGGAAAGGGTCACTCAAATGCCCGTGGGCTATGATTCCCTGCGCGCCAATATCCCTCACGGCAGGATCGACACCATCAGGTATGCTTCAAAAACAGTAGGGACTACCCGAAGAGCGCTGATCTATACGCCGCCGGGTTATTCCACAAAAAAGAAGTACCCGGTACTCTATCTCCTGCACGGCATCGGGGGAGATGAAAAAGAGTGGTTGACGGGCAGGCCGCAGCTCATCATGGACAACCTGTATGCGGAGGGAAAGGCAGAACCTATGATCATCGTCCTGCCCAACGGCCGGGCGATGGCTGACGACAGGGCAGTGGGAAATATCTTTGACAGCGCGAAAGTACAGGCCTTTGCCCGATTTGAACAGGACCTGCTGAATGACCTCATCCCTTATATTGAAAAGAAATACCCGGTGTTGCCGGACAGGGAGCATCGCGCTATTGCCGGCTTGTCCATGGGCGGCGGACAGTCCCTGAACTTCGGTCTTGGCAATCTTGACAAGTTTGCATGGATCGGCGGTTTTTCCTCCGCGCCTAACACGAAAAGGCCCGAAGAGCTGGTGCCAAATCCCGAAGAGGCAAGACGCAAGCTCAGGCTGCTTTGGATCTCCTGCGGCGACAACGACGGTCTGATCACCTTTAGCAGGCGTACGCATGATTACCTGGACGAGCACCAGGTGCCGCATATCTTTTATATAGAGCCCGGTGTCCACGATTTCAAAGTGTGGAAGAACGGCCTGTATATGTTCTCCCAGCTTATTTTCAAACCGGTGGATACAGCATCGTTCAAAAGTTACAGCGCCGTAGGCCTGCCTGCGTCCACCAACGTCCGGCCGGCAAAATATCCACAGATACTGCCGGATAACCGGGTGATCTTCCGCGTTAAGGCGTCTGATGCGCAGCGGGTACAGATCGATCTGGCAAAGAAATACGACCTGGCAAAGGACACGGGTGGCTACTGGATAGGCACCACTGAGCCTGTTAGTCCCGGCTTTCATTATTATTCTCTCCTGATCGATGGGGTAGCGCTGGCTGACCCTGCGAGCGAAACTTTCTACGGCATGGGCCGTATGGCCAGCGGCATCGAGATCCCTTTCAGCGGGGGAGGGTATTATGCCGTTCGGGATATCCCGCATGGAGATATCCGCATGAAAAGATATTTTTCGGCTGTAACCAATACCTGGCGAAGAATGTATGTATATACGCCGCCGGGCTATGACAGTCTGTATGAACAGAAGTACCCCGTTCTTTATCTGCTGCATGGAGGAGGAGAGGATGAACGGGGTTGGGCTACGCAAGGCAGGACGGACCTGATCCTGGACAATCTGATCGAAGAAAGCAAGGCCAGGCCCATGCTGATCGTCATGATGGACGGGAATGGCAGCGGCTCGGGCTTTGGCGAGGATTTTTTGCGCCAGTTCGAGAATGAGCTGAAACGCAGTGTCATCCCCTTTGTCGAGCGGAGTTTCCGGGTGGCGGAAGGCGCGCAGAACCGGGCGCTGGCCGGCTTGTCCCTGGGCGGTATCGAAACTCTGTATGCGGGTGTGCGGAACACGCAGATGTTCGGTTATCTTGGTGTGTTCAGCTCGGGCTGGATCGTGCCGATGCAGAGCGCTATTGCAGATGCGCAGTATGCCTTTTTGAAAGACAATACAGAGAAGGTCAATCATGATCTGAAGGTATTTTGGATCGCCATGGGCGGCAAGGAAGACATCGCATACAGGAACTGTCAGGTCATGCTGGGGAAGTTCGACCAGCTGAATGTGAAGTACACCTATTATGAATATCCCGGCGGTCATACATGGCCGGTGTGGAGAGATGATCTGTATCATTTTGCCCCTTTACTTTTCAGATAAAAAAGAATTGAGATGATAGTACGTATTGCTGCCATCGGTATGATGTTGTCGATATTATGCGGAAGCCATGTTGCTGCGCAGGATAAGAACTTTTATATCTTCCTCTGTTTTGGTCAGTCCAATATGGACGGCGCCGCCAGGCCCTGGCCGTGGGATACAGTCGTGGACGAGCGATTCCGCGTTTTACAGGCCGTCGATTGCCCTGACCTGGGGAGGGCAAAAGGGGAGTGGTACGTTGCAAAGCCGCCCTTATGCCGCTGTCGTTCGGGCCTGTCCCCCGCGGACTATTTTGGCAGGATGCTGGTGGATCATTTGCCGGCCGGCGTCAAAGTGGGGGTCATCAATGTGTCCGTCCCCGGCTGTAAGATAGAGCTGTTCGATAAGGACCATTACGAGTCTTACGCCGCTGCGGCGCCGGACTGGATGAAGAGCATGATCAAAGAGTATGGAGGCAACCCCTATGCTCGACTGGTGGAAATGGCGCGTCTGGCGCAGAAGGCCGGTGTGATCAAGGGCGTCCTGCTACACCAGGGTGAGTCGAATACAAATGACACCCTCTGGCCGGGGAAGGTTAAACTGGTATATGATCACCTGCTGAAGGATCTCGATCTTGACGCGAAGGATGTGCCCTTGCTGGCCGGCGAAGTAGTGAACGCAGACCAGGGCGGCGTTTGCGCCAGCATGAATAAAATTATTGCAAAGCTCCCCGAAACCATTCCGACGGCGCATGTCATTTCTTCCGCGGAATGTCCGGATGGTCCCGACAATCTGCATTTCAATGCGGCCGGGTATAGGATGCTGGGACGGCGTTACGGGCGTGAAATGCTTTCATTGCTGGGATACCAGGTGGCGGAGCCGCCCGCCGAACCACAACTGCAGATCAGCGACTCCGGCTATTTTGAAAAGGCGGGTGTGAATGTCATGGTGTTCAGCAGCCAGTACAACGGGATGTTCTTTGATGAAAAGACGGCAGGCGTGGAACTCATCCATCATGGTGTGAGGACGGCGACGGGCGGGGCCGTCAGGCTTCAGCATACGCCGGAGCAGTGGGACCTTATCCCTGTCCTGGAAAGCCGAAAAGTTGACAAGCAACATGGTACTATCGAGGCTGTGCTGAAATACAGGGAATACAATTTTACTTCCAGGCTGGAAGTGACGGCAAAGGACAAAGGCATCGAGATCAGCGTTTATCTTGATCAGCCGTTGCCTGATAAGCTGGCGGGCAATGCCGGCTTTAATCTTGAGTTTATTCCTTCCGCCTATTTTGAAAAGACATATCTCGCCGACGGGAAGCCCGGGAATTTCCCCTTATATCCATCCAGCGATACCAGGATGGAGTCCGCGGATAAAAAGATACCCCAGTTTGCCGGCCACACCACCTTTGATGACAGGGGGCGGCATGAGTTTATCATTCCTTTGCCTCTGGCCACCGGCCGGAATATGGTGCTGGCGCCTGAGGATCCTGAACGGAAAGTGCTGATCCGCAGCACGGATGCCGACCTCATGCTATTTGATGGAAGGAACCTGGGGCAGAACGGCTGGTTCATCGTACGCAGCCTGCTGCCGGCAGGCAAGACCGGCAAGGTCCTGAGCTGGTACCTGGAGCCAAATGCCATTCCCGGCTGGAAGCGGAAGCCCGTGATAGAATTCTCACAGGCGGGCTACAGGCCCGGACAGGAGAAGAAGGCGGTGATCGAACTGGATAAGGATGATATGGCCCTGAAAGAGGCGGCGCTGTACCAGGTCATGCCCGACGGCAACCAGACAGAAAAGCTGCGCGGCCCTGTTCAGTCGTGGGGAAGGTATCTCCGGTACAATTATGTGACATTCGATTTTAGCGCTGTTAAAGACCCCGGCGTCTATTTCTTACAATACGGCAGTGAAAAGACGAATGCCTTTCGCATCAGCTCCGATGTATATGCGGATATCTGGCATCCCACGTCCGACATCTGGTTCCCCGTACAGATGGATCACATGCAGGTGAACGAAGCGTACCGTGTCTGGCACGGCGCGCCCTTCCTGGATGATGCTTTGCAGGCGCCGGTGAACCATCAGCATTTCGACGGATATAGCATGGGGCCGTCCACGCAGACAAAATACAAGCCATTGCAGCGCATACCCGGTCTGGCAGTCGGCGGCTGGTTTGACGCCGGCGACTTTGACATACAGACCGGCTCCCATTGCGAAGCCGTTCTGGCGTTGGTAGATGCCTGGGAAAAATTCAGACCGGGCCGCGATGAAACCTTTATCGACTATCCGTCAAGGTACGTGGATATCCATCGCCCCGACGGTAAGCCCGATATATTACAGCAGATCAGGCATGGCGTGTTGAACATGGTAGCCCAGGTGAAGAACATCGGCCACCCCGTGAGAGGGATCGTGGTACCCAACCTTCATCAGTATCATCATTTAGGCGATGGCTCCACAGAGACGGACAACCTGCCTTACAATCCCCGTCTCAAGCCCTATCAGTCGGATGGCAAGACCAGCGGTACGATGGACGACAGGTGGGCCTTTACGGAAAGGACGGTTTTCCTGGATTATTACACGGCTGCCGCGCTGGCCGCTGCCAGCAGGGCGCTGAAAGGTTTTGACGATACGCTGTCGGCGCAGAGTCTGTACTATGCACGCAAACTTTGGAAGGAAGATGACAGTCTGAGCCGGAAGGATACGTCCCGTTTTTCTATCATGTTCAGACGAAACCTGAAGACGACGGCGGCCCTGCAACTGTACATGACGACAAAGGAGGAGGCTTTTGCAAAAGAGTTCAGGGATGGTATTTGGCAGGCGCTGGACCGCAATGTTCAGTTCGGCTTGCTGACGGCCCTGCAGGCCTGTCCCTATATGGACGGGGCGTATAAAGACAAGCTGCGGAACTATGTTACCCGGTACAAAGACCTCAGCGATGGCTATACCCTGCAAAACCCTTATGGCGTACCGATGGCCAGCGGCGGCTGGGGCGGCAACGGCGGTATTGTCAACTGGGCCATCACCTGCTATTATGCGCACCAGCTCTTTCCCGATGTAATGAGCACGGAATATGCTTATCGTGGTGTCAACTATCTTTTTGGCTGTCATCCCTATTCGAATATATCCTTTGTCTCATCGGTGGGCACGCGTTCGAAGAAGATCACGTACGGCAACAACCGGGCAGACTTCAGCTATATCGCGGGCGGCGTTGTCCCCGGGATACTTATCCTGAAACCCGACTTCCCCGAAAATAAGGAGGATTGGCCCTTTTTCTGGGGAGAGAACGAGGTGACGGTGGGGATCTGCGCAAATTATATTCTGCTGTCCACTGCCATAGGCGCTCTGCAGGATAGTCCGGCCGTTACAGGACGGTGACGGGAAACATGAGTAATTGTTACTTTAATATTTTTTGATGAAGAGGTTATTATGCACAGCATTGCTGGGAATGGCAACGATCGCTCATGCACAACAGGATAAGTATCTAAAACTTTGGTATCGTCAGCCTGCGGGTACACGATGGGAGAGCGCTCTTCCTGTCGGCAACGGCCGTCTGGGCGCGATGGTCTACGGCAACGTGGAACTGGAGAATATCCAGCTCAACGAACACACCGTATGGAGCGGGAGCCCTAACAGGAACGATTATCCGGAGATGTTGGCGGCACTACCTGAGGCCAGAAAGCTTATTTTTGAGGGCAAACAGGCCGAAGCGCAGAAACTCCTGGAGCGTTCGGTGAGGTTCAGCAAATCCAGCGGGCAGATGTTCGAGCCGGTGAGCAGTCTCCGGCTGGCATTTGAAGGGCAGGATAATTATACGGACTATCGGAGGGAGCTGGATATCAGCCGGGGGATAGCAACGACAACCTATGTCGCAGGCGGCATCCGGTACACCCGGGAAGTATTTGCATCCCTTCCGGACCGGGTGATCGTCGTGAGGCTGACGGCAAGCAGTCCCGGCAGTCTGTCTTTCCGCGCCTACTATACCACGCCGGAAAAGAATGCGGAACGGAAGGCAACGGCCGGCGGAGAGCTGGTGATCGCGGGAACCACGATGGATCATGAGGGTGTAAAAGGTATGGTACGGTACGAGGGGATCACGAGGGTCAGGGTGGAAGGCGGGACGGTGGGCAATAATGACACGGCCCTTGTTGTCAGCGGCGCCAGCGTGGCGACGATCTATATATCGATCGCCACCAATTTTGTGAACTATCATGATCTCAACGGTGATGCGCACCATCTGGCCGAAGGTTACCTCACACGGGCGCTGTCGAAGGGTTTTCCTGCCATCGAGAAAGATCATGTTGTAGCGTTCGGAAGGTATTTTGACCGCGTGCAACTGGACCTGGGAAACTCAGATAACGACAGCCTGCCGACGGACGAGCGGCTGCAGCAATTCCGTAATGTAAATGACCCTTCATTTGTCGCGTTGTATTACCAGTATGGTCGATACCTCCTTATATCTTCCTCACAGCCGGGCGGACAGCCTGCTAACCTGCAGGGGATCTGGAACGACAAATTGTTCCCACCATGGGATAGTAAGTATACGCTCAATATCAACGCCGAGATGAACTACTGGCCGGCAGAGAAGACCAATCTCACGGAAATGCACGAGCCTTTTCTGCAGATGGTGAAGGACCTGTCGGTCACGGGCCGGGAAACCGCCCGTATCATGTACGGCGCGCGGGGATGGATGGCGCATCATAACACCGACATATGGAGAAGCACAGGGCCTGTGGACGGTGTCTTCTGGGGTATCTGGAGCGACGGCGGCGCCTGGATGAGCCAGCATTTATGGGAGCATTATCTGTATAATGGCGATAAGGCTTATCTGGCATCGGTGTATCCTGTTATAAAGGGCGCTGCGATGTTCTATGTGGACGACCTTGTTGAAGACCCGGGGAATCACTGGAGGGTGATCAATCCGGGAACCTCTCCGGAGAATGCGCCAAAAGCACATGGCGGCTCCTCTCTGGATGCGGGTACGACGATGGATAACCAGATGGTCTTTGATATTTTTAGCACCGCGATCCGTGCAGCCGAGGTCCTTCATCGTCATGACGCTTTCATCGATACGCTGCGGATGTTGCGCGGCAAGCTGCCTCCCATGCATGTCGGCAAGTTCGGCCAGTTGCAGGAATGGCTGGAAGATGTGGATGATCCCAATGATCATCACAGGCATATTTCACATCTGTACGGGCTCTTCCCGTCCAACCAGATATCACCCTACCGCACTCCCGAACTTTATACGGCGGCAAGGAATACATTGATCCAGAGAGGTGATGTTTCGACGGGCTGGAGCATGGGCTGGAAGGTGAACTGGTGGGCCCGGATGCTGGACGGCAATCATGCCTATAAGTTGATACAAACGCAGCTTTCACCGCTGGGAACAAACCCCGAAGGCGGCGGAACGTATACTAACCTGTTTGATGCGCACCCGCCTTTCCAGATAGACGGCAATTTTGGCTGTACCTCCGGCATTACCGAAATGCTCATGCAAAGTGCGGACGGATCGTTATTCCTGCTGCCGGCGTTGCCGGATGCGTGGCCCGCCGGGAGTATCCGCGGGCTGCGGGCCAGGGGCGGATTCGAGATAGAGGATATGGAGTGGAAGGACGGCAGATTGACAAAAGTGGTGATAAGGTCTCTGCTGGGCGGCAACCTGCGGTTGCGTGTACCAAACGAGCTGCGGTCCGCCGGCGGCAGTTTGACCCCAGCTTCGGGGATCAACAGGAATCCTTTTTATCAAACGGAAGAAACATCCGCACCGGTGATCTCTCCCGAGGCGAAGCTCTCTGTGACCGCGCCGAAGCCGACCCTGCTGTATGATCTGCCGACGACTATTGGAAAAGTATATACGTTAACTAATCGCTAAAAAATGAAATCATTATTAATAGCGGGACTGTTATTTTCCGTAAGCTGTTTTGGACAAAGGCTGCCATTTCAAGACCCTTCGCTGAGCTCCGAAGAAAGAGCAAGGGACCTCATCTCCCGGCTGACCCTTAAAGAAAAAGCGTTATTGATGCAGGATCAGTCCCCCGCCATTCCGCGTCTTGGAATCAGGAAATTCAACTGGTGGAGCGAGGCTTTGCATGGGCTGGCGAATAACGACAGTGTTACCGTATTCCCCGAGCCGATAGGCATGGCGGCTTCATTCGACGATACGTTGGTCTATAAGGTATTTGATGCTGTATCCGATGAGACGAGGGCCAAATACAATGAAGCGATGAGAAGGGGGCAGGAGAACAGGCGTTTTTTAAGTCTTTCCGTATGGACGCCCAATATCAACATCTTCCGGGATCCCCGCTGGGGCCGTGGTCAGGAGACGTATGGCGAAGACCCTTATCTTACGTCGCGTATGGGCGTATCGGTGGTGAAAGGATTGCAGGGACCTGCGGATGCAAGATACCGGAAGCTCCTGGCCTGTGCCAAGCATTTTGCAGTGCATTCGGGGCCCGAGTGGAGCAGGCATGTCCTGAACGTGAACAATGTGAACCCCCGGGACTTGTGGGAGACATATCTGCCTGCTTTCAAATCACTGGTGCGGGACGCGGATGTAAGGGAAGTGATGTGCGCCTATCAACGTTTAGAGGATGAGCCATGCTGCGGCAATAACCGGCTGCTGCAAACCATACTTCGCGAGGACTGGGGATTTAAATACATCGTCGTGTCCGACTGCGGCGCCGTCACGGATTTTTATTCCAGTCACAAGGTTTCCTCCGATGCCGCCCATGCTTCGGCCAAGGCCGCCCTGGCGGGAACGGACGTGGAATGTGTCTGGGCCGGATATGCCTTCGCCAATCTTCCAGAAGCCGTCACCCGGGGACTGATCACGGAAAAGGAGATCGACAGGCATTTATTGCGTGTATTGGAAGGACGTATGGACCTGGGTGATTTTGACGAGGATGCCCTGGTGCCCTGGACAAAGCTGTCTTCTTCGGTGATAAACAATCCGCAGCATAGAGAGCTGGCTCTTACCATGGCGCACGAGTCGATGACACTGCTGCAGAACAGGGGCAATATCCTTCCGTTGAGCAAAGGGGTGCGTAAGATAGCTATCATCGGTCCCAATGCCGACAATGAGACGATGTTGTGGGGAAATTACAACGGTAAGCCCATACGGACCATCACCATCCTGAACGGTATCCGGCGGAAGCTTAACGCGCAGTCGGTGGTTTATGACAAGGCCTGCGATCTCGTGGAGAATAAGGTGACATTGAGCTATTTTTCAAAAACATCGATAGACGGGAAACCGGGACTTAAGGCCAGGTACTGGAACGAGAGAGATATGAAGGGTGATATCGCCATGGAGACGCGGATATCCAATCCCTTAAAGCTGACGACCGCAGGGGACCATGAATTTGCATCGGGCGTTAAGCTCGTGGGTTTTTCGGCCAGTTATGAAACGGAATTCGAGGCGCCGGAGACGGAGGAGATCGTATTCAAATGCGGCGCCACCGGCCATTTCGAGCTGCTGGTCGATGGCGTCTCGCTGACTAAGTACAACAACTGGCGAACTCTGCCATCGAAGGTCCCTTTTAAGGTCGAAAAAGGGAGGAAGTACAGGATAGAGGTCCGGTATACGCAGCTGAACAACTGGCAGGCCAACCTGGAATTCGACTTTGGGAAAGAGGTGGACGTAGACTTCTCGTCACTGATCGACAAGCTGAAAGGAGTGGATGTGGTAATCTTCGCAGGCGGCCTTTCCACCCTGCTGGAGGGGGAGGAGATGCCCGTGAACTATCCCGGCTTTAAAGGCGGCGACAGGACGGATATCGAGCTGCCCGAGGTACAGCGTAATTGTCTAAAGGCATTGAAGGCTGCCGGCAAAAAGGTGGTATTCGTAAATTGTTCCGGATCAGCTATTGCATTGACGCCAGTGACGGAAAGCTGCGATGCCATTCTCCAGGCCTGGTATGGAGGTGAGTCGGGTGGGCAGGCCGTGGTCGATGTTTTGTTCGGCGATTACGATCCGTCGGGTAAGCTGCCGGTGACCTTTTATAAAAGCTCCAGCCAGCTGAAGGATTTTGAAAGCTACTCGATGAAGGGGCGGACCTACCGGTATATGTCCGACGCGCTTTTCCCTTTTGGATTTGGATTGGGCTATACCAGCTTTGCCATCGGGGATGCCGATGCCGGCAATAAGGTTGTGACGAAGGACGGCTTGCCGCTGGCCATACCGGTGTCGAATACGGGCAAAAGGACGGGGACAGAGGTTGTGCAGGTTTATATCCGGAAGGCAGGCGATAGCAGCGGGCTGTTGAAGACCTTGCGAGGGTTCAGGCGGGTGACCATTGCGGCAGGGAAGACCGCCGTGGCGACGGTAGCGCTTCCGTACAGCGCGTTCGAATTCTATAACGATGAAAAGCTGCAAATGATCGTTACACCCGGTGACTACGAGGTATGGTATGGCAACAGCTCTGCAGACAGGGACCTGAAGAAGGTCAACGTTACGGTGAGATAAGCGTGTAAATTTGCGATATTATGAGAAAAAATATAGGGGTGCTGCTGTTATTGCTGGCCGGACGTCAAGCCGTCGCTCAGCAGTTGCGGGTAGAGTCGCCGAACCACCGGATAGTTGCAGGGCTTTATTGCGTGCAGGGCGCCGACAGGGGCGAATGGTATCTTGAACTGTCCGGCATGATCCCGCGGATCTCGCTGGGGCTGGCACGTAATGATCAGGCATTTTGGAAAGATCTTCGGTTCGTCAGGGCGGGAAAGACGGTGCCGGTGGACGAACAGTATACTGTCGTGCACGGGAAGCGGTCCCTTTGCAGGAACAGGGCCAATGAGGTGACCGTACTATACGAGAATGAGCAACGGTCGAAGATGGAACTGGTGATCAGAGCATATGACGACGGGCTGGCCTTTCGCTACCGGTTTCCCGACGGGAAGGACTCGTTTATCGTAAAAGAAGAAATGACAGCCTATACCATTGCGCCGGGGACTGCGCGTTGGCTGGAGAAATGGAACCCTGCCAATGAAGGGCTATACAAGGCGATGAAGGACGACAGCGTCCGGCAGGAATGGTGTTACCCGGCCTTGTTTAACATTCCAGGCAGCGACAAGTGGTTCCTGATCCATGAGGCTGATGTGAACAGGACGTACTGTGGTTCGAAATTGAGCAATATTGCCGACGGCTCCACTTATAAGATCACGTTCCCTGATGCGGGGGATGGGAGAGGGCTGGGAGCTTCGTCACCTTCCATCCGGCTGCCCTGGCAGTCGCCGTGGCGGGTGATCATTGCCGGTGGGCTCAGCGATATAGTAGGATCTACGCTTGTGGAGGATGTGGCTCCTCCTTCCGTCCTGGAAAGAACGGATTGGGTCCGCCCGGGGCTTGTCTCGTGGAACTACTGGTCGCATAACCATGGGACCAGGGACTACAAGGTCGTCTGTGCATTTACTGACCTGGCAGCAAGGATGAACTGGCCGTATACGCTGTTCGACTGGGAATGGGACGTCATGGGAAATGGAGGCGCGCTGGAAGACGCGGCAAAATATGCGCTCTCGAAAGGCGTGCGCCCCCTGATCTGGTACAACTCGGGGGGACCGCATACATATGTTATGGCTACTCCCCGGGACAGGATGCTGACGCATGAAAGCCGGGTGGAGGAGTACAGGAAATTGAAACAGATGGGTTTTGCAGGCGTCAAGGTCGATTTCTTTGAAAGCGAGAAGCAGGATATGATCCGGTACTATCTGGATATCCTCGATGACGCCGCAAAAGCAGAGATGATGGTGTACTTCCACGGTTGTCTTGTGCCGAGGGGATGGTGTCGTACGTATCCAAACCTGATGACCTGCGAGGCGGTGCGCGGGGCAGAGTGGTATAACAATGGGCCGGATTTTACGATGGCTGCGCCCGAGCATAACTGTACGCTTCCTTTTACGCGGAATGTGGTCGGCCCCATGGATTATACGCCCGTGACCTTTACCAATTCCCAGTTCCCCCACGTAACCTCGTATGGTCATGAGCTGGCATTGAGCGTGATATTTGAGTCCGGGCTTCAGCATCTGGCGGACAGACCGGAAGGATATGACGGACTGCCCGATGCGGCCAGGACCTTTCTAAAGGAAGTGCCGAATGCCTGGGATGATACCCGGCTGATGGACGGTTATCCCGGACAGGATATCATCCTGGCCCGGCGCAAGGGTGATGGCTGGTGGGTGGGAGGGCTCAACGGCACGCTTAGGGAAACGACAAAAAAATTGAAGTTCGGCTTTCTGTCTGCCGGAATAAAATACAAGCTAACGCTGATCGCTGATGGAGAACATGATAAATTGCTTGCGACGAGTTACCAGGTGGTGGAAGGTTCCAGCGAGGTGGAGGTGAAGATGCTGCGCCGTGGAGGATTTGTCGCGATGGTGACCCCTCTTAAGTAGCTATTGGATAATTATCGAATTTTGTACATTTGGCTCGATATTGTTGAATTGTTGACGAGCCATCTGCCATATACTATGTATAAAAGAAGAGATTTTATAAAAATGACCGCCCTTGCTGCAGGGGCGGTTCCTTTTAGGGGAATTGCCGGTGTGCCTGGTAGTTTGAGGATTTCTGAAGGAGTGCAGGGGGGTGGACTATATGAGGTGTTTCGTGATCCGGAGAATAAATACAGGCCCTTTGTCCGTTGGTGGTGGAATGGGGACAGGGTGGTTTCTGAGGAATTGTTGAGGGAGCTGGATGTTTTGAAAGCCGCTGGTATCGGAGGGGTAGAGATCAACCCCATCAAATTCCCGGGTGAGGCGGATGATATGGGCGTTCCTGCGCTGACCTATCTTAGCGATGAATGGATAGATATGTTGCAGGTGACGTTGAAGGGCGCCAGGGAAAGGGGTATTATCTGTGACATGATCGTTGGGTCGGGATGGCCGTATGGAGGCGAGTTCCTGTCCAGGGAGGAGCAGACGCAGATGGTGGCGTTGGGTACGCGTGATCTGGCAGGCGGGCAGAAGGTTTCTGTCACGCGGAAGGAGCTGTTGGAGAGTGTGCATCCTTCCTTTTCGTCACCTTATGATGATCCTTTGAAAGAGTTGGTTGATGTAAGGTTGGTGCCGGCCCGGATGGAGGAGATAAAGGATGTTGTTTCTCTGGAAATGTCCGGGGATATGTTGGAGTTTAACGTACCGGAGGGGCCGCACGTATTGTATTACCTGGTGAAGATAACGGGTTTTATGGCTGTGATCAATGGTGCGCCGGGGGCCAGCGGTCCTGTGCTGAATCATTATGATGAGGGTTCGGTGCAGAAATACCTGGACAGGATCTCTTTGCGGCTTACAGCCAGGCTGGGACGTCTGGGTGATCATTTCAGGGCTTTTTTTACGGACAGTATCGAGCTTGAAGGCGCCAACTGGTGTAAGGATATGCCTGAACAGTTCCGGAAGCGGAACGGATATGATCTGCTGCCGTGGCTGCCGTTTGTGCTTTTTAAAGTCGGTGAGATGGGTAATGCGGTGCGTGAGGCTTATGGTGCGCAGTTCTCTGTGTCATTGCAGGGGCGTATCCGGCAGGTGCGGTATGACTTTGAGATGACGAAGCGGGCGCTCTTCCAGGAGCGGTTTATCAGGACTTTTGCCGCCTGGTGTACGAAGAATGGCGTGCAATCGCGGATGCAGGCGTATGGTATGGATTGCGATCCTATCGCTTCGGGGATGATGGTGGACATACCGGAATGTGAGACATGGATCTGGACGGATGCCATTGAAGATTTTGGGACGGGGGATTACCGGAAGGGGCGCAATTATACCATGATCAATAAATTTGTCTCTTCTTCGGCGCATTTGTCGGGCAAAAGGCTTATCAGCTGTGAAGAGATGACCAATACGGACGATCCTTTCCATGGGACGCTGGAGCGGATCAAACTGGCGGGGGATCAAAGTATGCTATCGGGTGTTACGGGATCGGTGCTGCATGGTTTTAACTATAGCCCTCTGGATGCACCTTTTCCAGGTTGGATTCGTTACGGTTCCTATTTTAATGAGCGGAATACCTGGTGGCCGTATTTTAAACATTGGGCGGATTATAAAGCGCGGTTGTCGGCAGTGTTTCAGCAATGCGATATGCAGGCGGGCGTTGCCGTGCTGCATCCGATGGCGGATATGGCTTCGCAATTTGGGTTTCAGCGTGACCCTTATCCCAATGTAGCGTATCCGGTCTATGTTCACAAGATATGGGAGGCTATTCATCAGAATGGGTATGGGTGTGATTATTTGTCTGAGGAGGTTTTGGCGCAGTGCACAGTGCGGGGCGGGGCGTTGGTTTATGGCCGGCGGGCGTATAAAGCGTTGTTGTTGCCGGAAGTGGAGACGATCATGCCTGCGACGGCTGGGGTGTTGCGCAAGTTTGCTGATGGTGGCGGGAAGATCATTTTTATCCATAAGACGCCTCATTTGTCGGCGGGGTTGGTGGATCATGATCGTCGATCGGGACAGATAAAGAAAGTGGTGGATGGGTTGTTGAGGAAGTATGCTTTGACAACGGGTGTGGTGTCGATGGATGAGAATGATATGGTTGGATGGTTTGGTTCGCTTGCTGCGAAGTATGGATTGACGCCGGAGGTGCGGATCAGCAAGCCTGTGGATCATGTCAGCACTTTGCATTATTCGGATGGGGTGAACGAGCTATTCTTTTTTGTCAATTACGGTGGGACGAAATCTGCCTCTTTTGAAGCGGTGTTTAACATGGGGGATAAAGAGGCGTGGTGTTGGGATGCGGAGACGGGAGAACGAAGACGTTGTAAGGTGATGTCCGGAGGGATGGAGTTGAAGCTGGGGCCGGCTGAGTCGAGGTTAATCGTGTTTGGGGCCGGTGCGGGGGATACGATGGACAAGGGAGGTGAAAAGGAAATAATAAAAGGTGAAGGGGGTCAGCTGGATGGGCGGCCGGAAGTGGGAGTGATGAGCAAGGGTGTGGCTGTGCAGGGTCCGTGGGAGGTGACGTTTCACCATGTTAATGGAGTGTCCCGGACGGTGACGTTACAGGAGCTGCGGGCATTTGGAGAGGATTCGGAGTGGAATTCATTTGCGGGGACGATCGAATACAGGGGGATGCTCAAGATGGACGAGCTGGATGGCCGGGTCTGGCTGGATCTGGGGCATCTGCGGGATGTGTCGACATTGGATATGAATGGGCGGCGGATGGGTGTACGATGGTATGGGGAGCATCGTTATGAGATCACGAGGGCTGCTGTGGCCGGAGATAATTATGTGACGATTACGGTAGTGACGACGCTGGGCAATTATATGAAGACGCTAAATCACAATAAGACGGCACATGCCTGGACGGCACGTTCGCCTTATTATCCGGTGGGGTTGGCGGGGGTTATGCTTGTATCTCCTTGATATCCGTCAAATCCTGCGACCTTCCCGAAGCCCTTTTATTTTTTATAAAATCTTCTTTACCAATAAAAGGAATAACCACGCCTTCCACTTTCTCGTTCAAGCGATGTGCAAGCGCCTCCTTGAACTGTACACCATCAATGGCATTGAGAATATCGATGCGTACGGGAGGATACCCCAACTGAATGATCGCGTTTTCCCTGAGAAAGTCTTCTTCCTTAATACCCAGCCCACCAAATCCAAAATCCTTGATCACCTGCTGCATTTTTGCGGCATTAGCCTCGCCTATATCGATCCAGATATCCAGGTCGCCCGTCTGCCGTGGTTTTCCATGCAGCGCCAGAGCGTATCCGCCAACCACCATATAGTCAACCTGATGCTTATTCAGCAGGTCAAGAAATTCTACGAAGTCCTTATTCAATTCCATCATGCTTCATTTTGCTGATTTGGATTACCGTGCGGTCCATTTTTCTTTTCCATCCAGCGGCGCCCATGGATATAAAAGTAACCGCTGCCAATCTTTCGGTGGCAGGCCTGGAGAGCCAGTAGGAGAGGTCCTCCGTTTTCTCGTCATAGCCATGGACCGTTGTTTTCCGTATGACCCGTTCCATGCGGAAAGAAGTCTGCGCAGCCGGAGTAGGGATCGGCTGGGTCAATACCTGCTTTCGTTCTATCCTCACCTCTTCATTCTCATAAACTGTTTTAGCCTTGGACAGGTAGTTATTAAGTGTGTTATAGTTATATTTCGGATAACTTTTGGTGAACAGCAATAGATTGGAAAAGACCTCAATAAGACGATTGGTCCTCTTTTTCCATTGAACCACCACCACGCGTCTCGGGCGGTTTTGAATAGCATTTTTCATATACAAATATAACCTAAAATGACCAATATTGAAAACATATTAGTCATCAATCTATTCAAAGAATGGTACGCCCGGTATTGCATATTTTTTCATAGCGGCTTCGTTGATCTCCACCCCGATGCCTGGCTTGTCCGACACGGTGATAAAGCTGTCCTTTACCCATTCTCCGTCGTAAGTGACGATCTCTTTAAACATGGGTTGTGTATGAAAGTAGGATTGCCATTCCATGATCAGGAAGTTGGGGACGGATGCGCAGACGTGGGCGGTGGCCATGGCGCCCAGGAAGGAGGCCACCATATGGGGGGCGAAGGGTACATAATACAAGTCTGCCAGGTTGGCTATGCGTTGACCTTCTCCCAGACCTCCGCATTTCTGCAGGTCGGGCATGATGATATCCACGGCGCCTATTTCCATCATCTTTCTGAAACCGTAGGCCAGGTAGTGGTTCTCTCCTGCGCAGATGGGGGTGTTTGTCGATTGGGTGATCAGTTTATATGCGTCTACGTTCTCGGCCGGGATCGGCTCTTCCAGCCACATCAGGTTTAACGGTTCCAGTCTTTTTGCGATGGCCTGGGCGGTGACTGCGTCATAGCGGCCGTGCATATCGGCGCAGATGTCTATGTCGGGACCTACTGCTTTTCGTGCGGCGGCCAGTTGGTCGTACATGCGCTGCAGCTCGGCGGGGCTGGCTGTCCAGTTATATCTGTCGTATTTATGGGGGTCGTTTGCTTGGTCCAGATCGAACTTCATGGCGTTGAAGCCCATGTTCTTTGCTTTTGTGGCTGCCTCGGCGAAATCATCGGGTGTAGGCAGGCTGCGTTGGTACAAGGCTGTATCGCAGTATACGCGTACCTTATCCCGGAATTTGCCGCCGAGTAATTGGTAGACGGGCAGGTTCAGCGCCTTGCCGGCCAGGTCCCAGAGAGCGGCCTCTACGGCGGAAAGGACGGCGACGTACATGCCTGCCTGCGCTCCCTGGAAGAAGCCTGATTTGCGGATGTCTTCAAAGAGGCGGTGTACGTTGAGGGGGCTTTTCCCTTTTATACGTTCGCCAAAGTTTTTTACCAGGTAATAGGTGCCGGGGATGGCATCCACGCCTTCGCCGCATCCCCAGATGTCCTGATTGGTATAGATCTTTACGAACAGGCTGCCCTGGATATAGCCGCATTTTATATCGGTGATCTTCAGGTTGGAGGGTGCGGAGGTTTTTGGGGTGCGGTCTACTGTCTGTTCGAATGATGCGAGCGGGGCCATGGCGGCAACTGTGGCTGCTGCGGCGGTTTTGGTCAGAAATGATCTGCGAGAGGTAATATTTTTCATGTGTTCGTTTTTGTATTTAGCTCCATTGTCTGTCATGCGAGCGGACGTCGTTCCATTGGGGTGTAGGCTCGAAGTAAGACTTGTCGGTGGGCAGCAGATGTTTTTTTATCTCTGTTTCCACCAGCTCGATGCCGAGGCCGGGGGCTGTCAGGGGTACGTTGGCGTATCCTTTTTCGAACAGTTTGCGGCCATCCGTGGTCTTTACCAGGCTTTCCCACCATTCGTTGTCGAGCGAGTGATGTTCCAGCGCCAGAAAGTTCTGTGTGGCGGCGGCGCAGTGGACATTGGCCATAAAGGATACGGGGCTGCCGGCGAAATGCATGGCCATGGCGATACCTTTTTCTTCGGCATAATCGCCGATGCGTTTGGTTTCAAGTATGCCGCCGGCTGTTGCCAGGTCGGGGTGTACGATGTCTACCGCGCCTGCGTCGATCAAGGGTTTGAAGCCGCTAAGCAGATAAATGTCCTCGCCGGTCAGTACGGGAGTTTCCAATGCATCGGACATTTTTTTGTATTGATCGGTGTATTCCCAGGGTACCATATCTTCCAGCCAGGCCAGGCGGAAGGGTTCTACTTTTTTTCCCCAGCGAATGGCGTTGTTCAGATCGAAATGACCGTAATGGTCGCTGGAAAGGGGTATTTCGTATCCTATCACGGAGCGTACGTCGCTGACGATCTGCGCCATGTCGTCCAGGCCTTTTTCGGTGATCTGGATGGCGGTGAAGGGGTGTTTTGTATTTGCGTAGTCCATATAGCCGCCCTGCCATTGGGCCAGGTTGCTGCCCCAGAATTTACGGTTCACCAGGGCGCCTTCCTTGTCTTTTACTTCGCCGATGGAGATATCCATTTTCAGCCAGGTCATGCCTTGTACTTCCAGGCGGTGTTTAATTTTTGCTTTGAACTCATCGAAGGTGGGGGCTTCGGGGGTATCGGCATAGAGTCTGACCTTGTCGCGGTATCTGCCGCCCAGCAATTGCCATACCGGTACATTATAGGCTTTTCCGCACAGGTCCCACAGGGCCATTTCCACGGCGCATACGCCGCCGCCTTGCCGGGCGGGGCCGCCGAACTGGCGGATCGTCTTGAACAGCATTTCCACGTTGCAGGGGTTTTGCCCCAGTATGCGGCTTTTCAGCATCAGGGCGTACCGTTCATCGGCGCCGTCGCGAACCTCACCCAGGCCGTAGATACCTTGGTTCGTATCGATGCGGATGATGGGGGTGCGTCCCACGTTTTGTATAATACAGTACCGCATATCGGTGATCTTCAGGTCGGACGGGCTGGAATAGCGGCTGACCTTTTGTGTGCTTTGAGCAAGGATGTCTTCGATGGGGGATAATGCGGTGGCGCCGCCGAGGGCGATGCCGCCCAGGATTGATCTTTTGAGGAAAGACCGGCGACTGTCAGCGGGCCGAGGGTCTTTTAGACCCAGTTTTGCCATTAATTTTTGTGACGGTGTCATAGTTATGATTTTTGTTTTTTGCGGGTGAATGTTGCTGTTGCAGTGTTGCGATGGCCTTGAATTCATCGAAAAGTTTGGTGCTGAGCTTTTCGAATATGCCGAAGTAATCGGCGTATACGGCATGGTGCTGTTTATCCGGCTTGTATACATCGGGCAGCTCGACAGTGCGGGCTGCCTCATCCAGTGATTTATAGATGCCCATTTCGGTGGCGCTTAACAGGAAGGCGCCAAAACTTACGCTGTGCGATCTTTGTCGCAGGCGGACCGGCATATTGAACATATCAGCGATCATCTGCGTCCAAAAGGGAATGGTGCCAAAACTGCCGTTGACCGAAAGGCTCTTAATATTACGTTGTTCACCAAGGGTTTTGCCGATGCTGTATATTTCGTACAATATGCCTTCGATGGTCGCGCGTACGAAATGTTTGCGTTCGTGTTTGATATTCAGTCCGAAGTAGGCGCCCCTGGCGTCGGCGTTCCAGATGGGGGCGCGTTCGCCCAACAGATAGGGAAGGAATAACAGCCCATCCGACCCTGCCGGTACTTTGGCTGCCTCATCCATCAATTGTTCCATGCTGTTCTCCATGTCGTAGGGGTTGGAGAAGTCCCCAAACTGCCGGGTGAACCATTCGAAACAATTTCCGGCATTGTTGGTAGGCCCACCGGAGACATAGCAATCTTCGGTGAGCAGGTAGTTGAAGAAGCGCATTTGTTCGTCTTTCAAAACAGAGGGACCCATTACCCTTACCGCCCCGCTGTCTTCGATGGTGATGGTGGCTTTTCCCTCGCCTTTTATCCCGTCGCCAAGCGTGGCCAGACAGCCATCGCTGGAGCCGATGAGTATTTTTGTTTCGGCCGGCAGACCTAATGATTGTTGGTAAGCTTTTTTCAACCGGCCGGCGCTGGTAAACACGGGCGCCACGCCGGGTAGTTTGGCGGATGTGATCCCGGCATAATTCAATGCATCGGCTTCCCAGTCGACGGTGTGGATATTCAGCAGACCGGTGGCCGAAGCGATGCTGTAATCCATCATGTACTCCCCTGTCAGCTGGTGGACGATATAACTTTTTATAGACAGGAATTTACTGGTCAGCCTGAAGCGTTCCTTATCGTGCCGTCTGATCCATGCTATTTTCAACAGGGGTGACATGGGGTGGATGGGTGTACCTGTAGCTGCGTACAGGCTTTTACCAAGCGGGGAATCCCGTAGTTCCTGCGCTTCTTTTTTGGCGCGGTTATCGGCCCAGGTAATGGCGTAGCCGAGCGGGTTGCCATTTTTATCAACCGCGAGCACGCTGTGCATGGTGGCGCTGAAGCAGATGCAGACTACTTTGTGTTTGTGGGGATGTATATGTTCGTTCAGCAGATTTTTTAGCAAGTACAGGGTGGTAATAAATATCTGTTCGGGGTCCTGTTCGCTTTTGTCGGGTTCGGTATGAAAGGTAGGATGGTAGCCCTTCATCGAACCTATGACGCGCCCATTGAGGTCGAAGGCAAACACCCTTACTCCATATGTCCCTAATTCGATGGTTATAATGCACTTCATTTTAACGATGATTTATTGCGCAAATGATTTTTTCTGAATTCGCTTGGCCGGAAGCCTGTAAGTTTTTTAAACGTAGTGGAAAAATGCTGTGACGAATAGAAGCCTGTGTCCAACGCTATGTCCGTCACGCTGATCTCCGGCCGGCGCAGCAACTTAATGGCTTCGGAGATACGGATATTGATCAGGTAATTGATGGGTGAAAAGCCTGAATAGCTTTTTACTCTTTCATTGAACAGTGTAGTGCCCAGTCCCACCAGCGCCGCCATTTCTTCTACAGTCCATTGATGGGCGAGATTTCCACGTAACACTTCTTCGAGATGCATGAATGTTTTTGGGAAGTCGCGTCCGGAATGGTTTTGTCTGGTCATTTGCCGGGTGGCCTGTATCAGCAGCTCGGTCACCTGATGGTTGATACGGGCCTGGTAGCCTATTTCCTGGCTGTACAGTTCAGTGTGTATGCATTTGAGTATTTTACCGGCTTCGCTGAACCTGGCGAGTACGGGGGAATTGGTGAGTGATAGGATCTTGCCGATGGCGGCGCCTTCGCTTTCCGACAGACCGCTCCATTTACCCGGCAGTATATAGCCATCGGCGGCCTTTTGCATGCGCAGGTGGATCCAGGTGAAGGCGCCGATCTCCAGTACGCCGTTGTCGCTGCCGAACGAGGAGCCGGGCAGCACCAGGGCTACATCTCCGGGATAAAAGATAAAGGGCTGCCGATCGATGCGCCATTCGAACCTGCCATCTAAAACATAGTAGATCCTGACGCCATCCGTGGTTGTCGTGAGAAAAGTGTTGAGTTGGATCGAGCCATTCTTTTTTATGCCTACTTCCAGCATATGCGGGAACAGGCGCAATTCTGCCGAAAAACCTTGTTGTAGCACAAATTGATTCATATGGCTTGTTGCGGAGCGTGTATAAAGAAAAGAAATTTATCGATCAGTTATGTACAAAATTCAACACTGTTTTATTTTGGAAGTTTTTGAATGCAATTCCGGATAATTTGGGGCCCGAACGATTACTCATCAAAACAACTGGCTATATGAAAAAGCTGTTTTATGTACTTCTTTTACTGTTGCCTGCTGCAACCTATGCGCAGACAGTTACAGGCGTCGTATCGGATGGATCGGGTACAAAGCTTTCCCGTGTTTCTGTGGTCGTAAAAGGTACTTCGCAGGGGACTACCACAGACAATGACGGCAGGTACAGTCTATCTGCCGCGGCTAATGCCACGCTTGTGTTTACTTCAGTAGGGTATAAAGTTACGGAAGTGGCGATTGCCGGCCGCACAGTGGTGAATGTGACGATGCCCGGTGACAACCGGAACCTGGACGAAGTGATCGTAACGGCCCTGGGTATCAAGAGACAGTCCAGGGGATTGGGCTATGCCGCCACGAACGTTAAGCCTGAGGAGCTGAGCGTGAACCGCACTGCCAATGTAATGAATGCTTTGCAGGGCAAGGTGGCCGGGGTGAATATTTCTTCGCTTGGCTCCGGGCCGGGCGGTACTTCGAAGATCCGTATCCGCGGTCAATCGTCGCTGTCGGGGCAAAACAACCCGCTGATAGTGATCAATGGCGTACCGATGGATAACACCAACTTCAATGACAATGTGATATCCGTAAAAGGGGGTGGAGTATTCGCTGATGGCGGTGACGGTCTATCGAGCATCAACCCGGACGATATCGAGAGCATGACAATACTGAAAGGGGCGCCGGCATCGGCACTCTATGGATCACGCGCCAAGGACGGCGTGATCATGATCACGACAAAAACGAGGGGGAAGACAAAGGGCATCGGGGTCACCTATAACCTGAACTATACGAATGATACACCGCTGGATTTCACCGACTATCAGACCGAATACGGGCAAGGTGAGAATGGCGTACGGCCGACTACCCCGAATCCTACGTCGGGTGAATGGTCGTTTGGGGAAAAGTTTGCGCCTGGTATGACACAGGTCTTATTTAATAATCTGACTGTCCCTTATCAGTACCAGGGAAAGCGTATCGGCAAGTTTTACCGTCATGGTCAGAACGCCGCCAATACAGTAGCTTTTGAGACTGGTGGTGACAAAGGGGGGCTGCGTCTTTCGCTGAACAATACGGACAACAGGGGTATCATGCCCAACAATACTTTTAACCGAAAGAGCATGAACCTGGGCTTTAGTTACAACCTGTCGGAGCAGCTGACCCTGTCCGGCAATGTCAACTATTCGAGGGAATACAATAAGAATCCGCCGAACATCACTAACCAGGACAATTCTATTCCTACCACCCTGATGGCGTTGTCGACGTCTATGCCGTTGAGCGTGCTGGATGCGAATAAGTACAATGCGGCGGGTAATGAATATGTCTGGTCGAGGTTTACCAACCGGACCAACCCTTACTGGGTGCTGGCAGAACAGTTCCATAATATCAAGCGGGACAGGATCTTTGGGAATGTGGCGGTGAAATATAATATCCTGCCCTGGCTGAGTGTACAGGGCCGATTTGGACAGGATTACTGGAGCCGTGATGAAGATGTCAATAACTTCCCTACGGGTCAGGCTTCGCGGGCGGCTGCCCCTCCCGGCTTTGTGAATGGGTTATACACCCAGGAATCGCGCCGGTTTCGGGAGACTAACCTCGACTTCCTGGTGAACGCCAACAGGAAGTTCGGCAACCTGGAGATGAACGTGAATGCCGGCGGCAACCGTATGCGTAAGCGGTCGGATATAAACAATGTGGTGGTGACGGACTTTGTCATCAGAGGTTTGTATACGGTACAAAATGGAAGGGCGAAGGACCCTGTGTATACGTTGACAGAGCAGGGTGTGAATTCCATGTATGGCTCCGCCGAGCTGAACTGGAAAAGAACGTTCTACCTGAACGGTACGGTGCGTAACGACTGGTTTTCCACGCTGTCGCCGGAGAACAGGAGCATCCTGTATCCGTCGGTATCCGGCAGCTATGTATTTTCGGAGCATCTGCCAAATGCAGGCTGGCTTGACTTTGGTAAAGTGAGGGTAGGGTATGCCGAGGTCGGCAGTGATGGCGATGTAGCGCCGTATTCGAACCAACTGTTCTATACGGTCAATGCGAATTTTATCAATAACCCCAATGGCGTACCCGTGCCGGTGGGAACAAGCAATATCTTTAATAATGCTACCGGTACTGTGTTGCCCAACCCTAATCTGAAGCCCAGCCGCGTGGCGGAAACGGAAATCGGATTGGAGCTGCGTATGTTCAACAACCGGGTGAATGTGGACCTGGCGGCTTACCGGAAGATCACGAGCGACCAGATCGTGTCGGTACAGATATCGGATGCTTCGGGTTATCTCAATACGCCCATCAACAGCGGGAAAAGCAGCAATTATGGTTTTGAGGCCATGCTAAACCTGGTGCCTGTGCAAACCAGGACCTTCAAATGGGAATTTACGGCCAATACTTCCTACAACAAGACCAAGGTGCTGAGCATCGTTACCAGCAAGCCGGGTGAGCGTATTACCACGGGCACGCATGTCTTTAACGGCGAAACCAGGCAGGTGGTGGGTCAGGAGATCGGGCAGATCGCGGGTTACGGATATGCGAGGGATGCAAAAGGGCAAAGGATATTCCAGTCGAACGGATTGCCTCTGCGTACATCCGACTTTGTGCTGTTTGGCAGCGCGCTGCCTAAATGGGTGGGTGGTTTTCTGAATACCTTCAATTACAAGGGGGTGAGTCTGAGCGTGTTTATTGACTATAAGCTGGGGGGTAAGATGCTTTCCGGCACCAACTTCAACGCGGTGCGGCACGGTCTGCACAAAATGACGCTGGAAGGTCGTGCCGGGGGTGTAAAGAGCATGGGGGTGGATGCCGGCGGCAATCCCAATACGGCGGTGGCGCCGGTGCAGACGTACTGGGAACACCTTCGTTCGCAGCAGATAGTGGAACCTGTCATTTACAACGGCGGGTACTGGAAGCTGCGCCAGGTGAGCCTGGGTTATGATCTTACGAAATATATTCCTGCCAAATGGCCTGTCAAGGGTCTGAAGCTGGACCTTGTCGCCAACAATGTCCTGCTGATAAAAAAATGGGTGGACAATATCGATCCTGAAACATTTGGTTTTGGTTCTGATAACCAGGTCGGGCTGGAATCGCCCGGTCTGCCTACCACCCGCAGCCTTGGATTGAACCTGAATGTTAAATTCTAACAATTGCCTACCATGAAAAAGATATTAAACTATAGTTTATTTGGTGTTATTATGCTGGTGATGACGGGCTGTGATAAGGGTCTGTCGGACCTGAATGTAAATAAAACCAACCCGATTTCGCTGGACCCTGCTCTGCTGTTGAACCAGGCCATTATCAATACGTCATTCCCCGTGAAATCGCTGGTTTTTGACATCGGCATCGTGCAGCAGATGGTGTCGCCCAACGGCGGGGTGCTGGCCGGCGCCAATTTTAACCAGGACAGCCGGGATGTGACCACGGCGAATTTGTGGGCGACCTATTATCAGAGCGTGATCAAAAACACGCACGATGCCCTGATGCGTTCGAAAGACGTTGCGGGGAGGAGCAACATGTACAATATGGTGCGTATTTATCAGTCGTATGTTTTTATGATCCTGACGGATGAATATGGCGAGATACCGTATACGCAAGGCGGCGCGGGTTATTCAGACCAGATACTTTTTCCCAAGTATGACCGGCAGCAGGACATTTACCCGAAGATCATCCAGGAGTTGACGGACGCAGTGGCGGCCCTGGACCCCGGAGGTACTATCGAATCGGGGGATGCGCTGTATGCAGGTAACATAAGTCAATGGAAGAAATTTGCTTATTCCCTGATGTTGCGGGCAGGTATGCGTCTCAGTAAAATAGACCCTACCAAAGCGCAAAGCACCGTGCAGGCGGCCGTAGCAGGGGGTGTCATTACGAGCAATGCAGACAATGCCTATATACGTCATGATGCGAACTTTACGCAACCCATCGGAAGCACGCTCAACGGCAGTGAGGCAGCAAATTTTTATCTGACCAAGCCTTTTGTGGATATTTTGAAGAGTACGAGTGACCCGCGTTTGCAATCCATTGCGATCCGGTATGTAGGAGCTACCAGCGGGGCCGGTCAGACGGTGGCCGCCGGAACTACGGACCCCACCAAGCAGATAGGTATGCCGATAGGGTATGACAATGGGTCGATAGCAGGCGCAGTCCAGGCGGATGGGCTGGCGAGCTTTTATGATTACAGCCAGCTGGATCGCCGCAGGATGGTGAAGATATCCTCGCCCGTGTTTTTGGTGACGGCTGCACAGACAAATCTCTTATTGGCCGAGGCCCGTTTTAGGGGGTGGATCACCAGCGGTACGGCGGACCAATATTTTTCGGATGGTATCAAGGCGCATATGGATCAGATGGTGTCGTATGACCCCGGATGCGCTGTGGCCGGCGCCGACCGGGATACTTATGTCACGGCCAATCCGTTGGCGGCCGGCACGGAGTTGGTACAGATCAATACGCAGTATTGGATCGCCTCTTTTCTCAACGGTCCTGAAGCATTTGCCAATTTTAGAAGAAGCGGCTACCCGGCCCTTACGCCCAACCCTTATGGACAGCCCAATAACCCGGATGTTCCGAATGGTACT
This sequence comes from Chitinophagaceae bacterium, assembly GCA_017307755.1. GTDB lineage: Bacteria > Bacteroidota > Bacteroidia > Chitinophagales > Chitinophagaceae > Puia. The sequence goes on from JAFKGQ010000009.1 coordinate 190,114, forward strand.
TTTATCAGAAGGCTTACCTATCCTACTTCCGAGTTGAGTGTGAACACGACTAACGTGAATGAGGCGATCACAAGGCAGGGCGCTGATAAGCTGAGCACGCGGGTGTGGTGGGATAAGCCTTGATTGGTGAGGATTGAGTTTAACAGGGGGAGAAGTTTTAATAAGTGTTCTATGGAAAAAAGATTAAGAAGCTACGACTGGTTTGGCAAATCGGATAAGATGGGATTCGTACACCGGTCATGGTTCCGTACCCAGGGCTATCCTGACGATTATTTTGTGAACAGGCCTGTGATAGGTATCTGCAATACCTGGAGCGAGTTGACTCCCTGCAATGGTCACCTGAGGGATTTTGCAGAAGTGGTAAAACGCGGTGTATTGGAAGCAGGCGGTTTTCCCCTGGAGTTCCCTGTTACCTCGCTGGGTGAGACGGTGATGCGTCCCACGACCATGCTCTTCCGCAATCTGGCCAGTATGGATGTGGAGGAGAGCATCCGCGCCAATCCTATCGACGGTGTGGTATTGCTGACGGGTTGCGACAAGACCACTCCTTCCACGCTGATGGGCGCCTGCAGTGTGAACCTGCCTACCATCGTGGTGCCCGGGGGGGCCATGCTGAACGGGCGTTTTCGCGGGGAGTGCATCGGCAGCGGGACCTTTAACTGGCTTATTAAAGAGAAGCAGGGGGTAGAGAATTATACACCACAGGACATCCATGATGTGGAAACGGGTGTGGCCCGCAGTCAGGGGCATTGCATGACGATGGGTACGGCCAGTACCATGGCCTGCATGGTCGAATCATTGGGGTTGACGCTACCCGGCGCCGCCGCTATTCCGGCTGTGGATGCCCGTAAGAAAGTAATGGCGCAACTGAGCGGACGTCGTATTGTGGAAATGGTGAGGGAAGACCTGAGGTTGTCACGATTATTGACACGGGAGGCTTTTGAAAATGCCATTGTGGTGAACTCGGCTATTGGAGGGAGCACCAATTTTATCATCCATTTATTGGCTATCGCGGGTAGGATCGGCGTGCAGCTGACCCTGGAGGATTTTGATGTTATCGGCAGTCGTGTGCCACTGTTGCTCAACCTAAAGCCGTCGGGCAAGTACCTGATGGAGGATTTTTATTATGCCGGCGGACTGCCTGTGGTTATCCGGGAAATGGCTTCGTACCTGCATGGCGAGGCGATTACGGTCAATGGCCGGGGTGTCGCTGAGAATTGCAGCGAGGCGTCTTGTTATAACGAGGATGTGATCGCCTCTTTGTCGCGTCCTCTGCAAGAGGACGCGGGGATTGCGGTGTTGAAGGGCAATTTATGTGAAGATGGGGCGGTGATCAAGCCGTCGGCGGCCTCCCCCCATTTACTAAAGCACCGTGGGCGGGCGGTGGTGTTTGAAAGCATGGAGGATTATCATGCCCGGATAGACGACCCGGCGTTGGATATCGACGAGTCTTGTGTGATCGTTCTGAAAGGTGTGGGGCCTGTGGGTTACCCGGGCATGCCGGAGGTGGGTAATGTCGACCTGCCCATGAAGCTGCTGCAAAAGGGTGTAAGGGATATGGTCCGTATTTCGGATGGGCGTATGAGCGGCACGGCCGGGGGTACGGTGGTATTGCATGTGTCGCCCGAATCATCGGTGGGGGGTGTGCTGGCGCTGGTGCGGGATGGGGATATGATCGAGCTGGATGTGGCCGGCAGGAGGCTGCACCTGGATGTGTCCGATGAGGAGCTGGCGGTGCGCAGAGCGAGGTGGGTACGGCCGGAGCCCGCGGCGACGAGGGGGTATGTGCGGTTCTATATTGAGCATGTGCAGCAGGCGCATGTAGGTGCGGATATGGACTGGCTGCGGGGTGGTTCGGGGGCGGATGTAAAGAGGGATCTGCATTAGGCGGCTGTAAGGTCTTTTCTTATGCGAGAGAGAGCAGCTTATCGCGTACCAGCAGGCAGGCGCCCATGACACCTGCTTTTTCTCCCAGGATGGAGCGTTTTAGCAGGGTGTCGTTGTTGACCAGGCTCAGCGAATATTTATTGATGGCGCTTTTAACGGGCAGCAGGATAATATCGCCTGTCAGTGAAAGGCTTCCGCCAAGGATGATCAGTTCGGGATTGTAGAGATTGATAATGGTGGCAATGCCTTTGCCCAGCTTTTCACCCACCTGAGCGATCAGTTCGATGGCCAGCATGTCGTCGTTGTTGGCGGCCTCGATAATATCATCCAGCCCGATGGCTGCAGTCGAGGGATGTTTGCTGGTGACGCTGCTGCTGGCGCCTTCTTCCAGGTGCCGGATAAAGGTCCTGATCAGGGCGCTGCCGGAGGCTTCCGTCTCCAGGCAACCTTTTTTACCACAGTGGCAAAGGATCTCATTATCGAAGATCGGTATATGACCGAACTCCCCTGCAAAACCGGACTTACCATAATATAATTGTCCGTTGATCTGGATACCCATCCCGATGCCATGGTCAACATTAATAAAGAGGACATTCTTTTCTCCATTGACTACGCCGCAGCAGAATTCTCCATAAGCCATTGCGCGGCTGTCATTTTCCAGATAGGTATAGATACCGATCTTTTCTTCTATGACCCTGCTGAGCGGGGCCTCATTAAAATTAAAATAGCTGTAGCTATAGCCTGTGGTATGGTTGACCCTTCCGGAGAGGTTGATCCCTATTCCCAGGATCTTTCCGGGGCTCATCTTCAGATCTGTTATAAAATTCCTGACAATGGTGCAGAGCTGTTCCAGGGATGCCGGTGTATTGTCCAGCCAGTAGGGTAGTTTATCGGCGGTGCGGACCAGTTTTTTCTGGAAGTCCATCAGACCTATATTAACATATGTTTTTTTCACCTCCATGCCGATGAAGAAAAAGCTGTCGGGTTCTACCCCGTAGAGATTGGGTCTTCTACCTACTCCGGATATGGTCTTGCCAAAGTCTTTTATCAGGCCGTCTTTTATGAGCTCCAGTACGATGTCGTTGACCTTGGGGGTACTGACATTGAATTCCCTGCTGAGGTCTGTGATGGTGCTATGGCCTGTGTTGGCCAGGTACGACAGGATCTGTTTTTTTAGCTGGAGGTTCTTGTAGGCGACCCCTGTCATGGTTTCGCTGTTCATTTCTGGAAAGGGGAAGAGCATGCTCCTGTCGTTCATGAAGTAAAAATATTGATTTTTATCGGGGTTAAGCTAAAAATTATGATTAACTCAATTGTAATTAAAATATTTTTTTAGTAATTAAGGTTAGTTTTTAAAATAAATTATATATTCACGGTGTAATAGAAATATTTTTTGTTAAGGTTCTGACTATTTATTGCCCAAACTAATTAAAACTGCAAGTATGAGACGTAGTACAAGCTCCCGGCCCATCTTCAGCGCCACATTTTTTCTGTCCCTGCTGCTAGGGCTTTCTTTCACTGCATTTTCCCAACAGTCCCTGATTGTCAGGGGTAGGACCATTGATGACAAAGGCCAGGTTCTGGCGGGTGTCAGCGTTATTCTCAAGGGTGGTTCTGCTGCCCAGGGGACGTTTTCTGATGAAAAAGGGGTATTTCAGATCACGGTGCCCAGGCTGCCTGCCGTGCTGGCGGCCACCAATGTGGGTTATCAGCCTGTGGAGATCACGGTTTCCACCACTGATGAGGCGGTGGTTGTTTTGAAGGCGGTAAGCGCCCAACTGAATGACGTGGTCGTCATCGGCTATGGCACTCAGAAAAGAGTGGATGTCACCGGCGCCATTGGTTCGGTGACCAACAAGGATATCCGCAACCTGCCGGTGCGCAGCGCCCAGGAAGCGCTGCAAGGCAAAGTGGCCGGGGTAGTGGTAACGCAGAGCAGTGGTAGTCCGGGGTCGCTGGGAGTTGTACGTATCAGGGGGATCGGGTCCATCAATGGCTCCAATGATCCATTGTATGTGGTGGACGGGTTGCCGCAAGGCAGCGTCAGCTGGCTCAATCCCAATGACATCGAAACCATGGATGTGTTGAAGGATGCTTCCGCGGCGGCCATCTATGGTTCCCGTGCCGCGAATGGGGTGGTGATGATCACTACCAAGAAGGGGAGCACGAACGATGACATGCATGTTTCTTTTGACAGTTATACAGGCATACAGTCGGCCTGGAAGCGGCCTCATATGCTCAACGCTTCGGAGTTTATCCAGTATAAGGTGCGTGCTGCGCAGGCGGGGGGGACGGTGAGCTCACTCCCTGCGGAAATGAGCACGCAGGCGGGTATCGATCAGGTACTGCAATTTGTAAAAGATAATACAGGGAGCGCTGCGGGAACGGACTGGTGGAAACAGATCGTCAATTCCAATGCGCTGACCCAATCCTATACCATCGGTGTTAGCGGAGGCACCAAGAAGGTGGCCTTAGGCTCTACGCTGGGCTATATGCGTCAGAATGGGTTGATCGGGGGCTCCGACTATACGCGGATATCCTGGCACAACAACATGGATGTGAAGGTCAGTTCCCGGATCAAGTTCTCCACCAACTTCAATGTGATTTATGAGAAGAGAAGGAATGTGGATGAGAACAACCCGTATACGGGGACTATATTCAATGCCATGACGGGAGATCCCATCACGCCGGTATGGCGTAATCACCTGGTGAACGTTCCTGCTTTTCTAAATTATACGAACATCATGAATGGATACGAGGCCGACAATCCTTTTTCGCAGTATGCAGGCCTGATCTATTCCAATAAATCCAATCCTGTAGCCCAGATAGAGCGAATGCGTCAAAGCCAATATTCCTCCCTGGGTCTGAAGGGCGGGGCGGCCCTTGATGTAAAGATCATCGAGCCCCTGAGTTTCCGGAGCAATTTCGGGGCTGATATCGTAGGGGGGCTTTCTCAGGGCTTTCTACCGTCCTACTACCTGACGGCCTTTGACCAGGCTAAGCTGAATACGGTGAGCAATTCCACCAGCTATCAGAATTATTTTGTCTGGACCAATACCCTCACTTTTGACAAGACGTGGAACGATCATCACCTGACGGTGCTGGGCGGCTGGAGCGCGGAGCTTACCAAAGGTGTGCTCAACTCCGCATCGAAACAGGGGATTATCAACAATAACCCGGACCAGCGTATCATCGATGCGGGCACTGTGAACCCCGGGGCGGGGGGCAGTACGTATTCCAGTGCGTTGAACTCTTATTTTGGCCGTATCAATTATGTTTTTGCGGGGCGTTATATCCTGGCCGGCAATATCCGCCGGGATGGGAGCTCGAATTTCGGGCCGGGGCATCGATGGGGGACTTTCCCCTCCGTATCGGCTGCCTGGCGTCTTACGCAGGAGTCCTTTATCAAGGATGCGGATATCAATTGGCTGGATGATGCCAAGCTGCGGGCCAGCTATGGGTTGATCGGCAACCAGAATGTTACCACCAGCGGTGCTTACCTCTCTCCTTATGGCAATACAGGGTATTATTATTTTGGTGCGACGGGGGTTGCGGCGATGGGCGGCGGCCGTTCTGCCGTTGGTAATCCCGATCTGCAATGGGAGACTTCCAAACAGACGGATATCGGCCTGGACCTGTCGTTGCTGAAGGGTAAGTTTATCGTCACCGTGGATTATTTTAACAAGAAGGTGGAAGACATGCTGCTGCAGGTGCCCCTGCCGTCGACCCTGGGTTTTCCCAATAATCCTTATGCCAATGTGGGCAGCATGCAGAATCGCGGCTGGGAGCTTTCCGTTACGCACAATAACCATATCGGTGATCTCAGCATCGGCGTGACGGCCAATGTCTCCACGTTCAGGAACAAGGTACTTTCCCTGCGCGGTGGGTTGCCGATCTATGGCAAGGCCCATCTCGGTGAATCGATCACCAAGACGGAGGAGGGTAAACCTGTGGGGTATTATTTTGGCTATCTGACGGACGGGATCTTCCAGACGCAGCAGGAGGTGGACAAGAGCGCCCAGGCGGGGTTGTCATCGCCGGGAGACCTTCGGTTTAAGGATATCAATGGTACGGATGCGGCGGGTAATGTCACCAGAGGGCCTGACGGCAAGCTCAATGACGCGGACCGGACGAAGATCGGTGATCCCTGGCCGAAGTTTACCTATGGGCTGACGTTGAACCTGGCCTATGGACGGGTTGACTTCAGCGCTTTCTTTCAGGGTTCCCAGGGGAATGATGTCATGAATATCCTTCGTTATGACACGGAAGCAGGCACGGGATATTACAATGCGCCGGCGGGCTATCTGCAGCAGGCGTGGAATGGTCCCGGCACCAGCAATACTCATTATAAAATCTCCAGTAATGCAGGTCTGAATACGAATGTGTCTGATCACTTTGTTGAGAATGGCTCTTACATGCGGCTGAAGAATACACAACTCGGATACAATTTTCCGGAGGCCTGGCTGAAGGCGGCCCATATTCCGCAGCTGCGTCTTTATGTAGCCGCGCAGAATCTGTTCACCGTCACCAAATATTCCGGATTGGACCCTGAAATGGGTAATCCCGATCCCAAGCTGATGGGTATTGACCAGGGATATTATCCGCAGACCCGTACTTATATGATCGGCCTCAATGTAAAATTCTAACCTGCCAAAACAAATCATTATGAAATCATATACGCACATAATTGTCGTTGCTGTAGCGATGCTGTTCTCGTCCTGTTCCAAGAATTTTTTGGACAGGGCCCCGTTGGGGAAGCAGACGGAAGACAATTTTTATTCTTCCCGTAATGCGGGGATGAAGACGGTCGTCAATTGTTATATGGGATTTAATAACTTTTGGAACTTCCAGGCGGCGTTGGTGGAGCTTGGGAATATGGCCTCGGACGAGAGCGAGAAAGGAGGCTCCGATGCGGGAGATCGTCCTTTTGCGGCTGATCTTGGTTATGGACGCGCGCTTTCTTCGAATGAAACGCTTTCGGGGATCTGGGCGGCCTGTTACAGCAGCATCGGCAATTGCAATGCCGGGCTCGACAATCTTCCCAAGGCATCGCTGGTGGATGCGACGGGCAGCCCTGTTCCCGATGCAGATAAGGCCAGGTATATCGCGGAGATACGTTTTCTGCGTGCCTGGTATTATTTTGATCTGGCGAGGGTTTTTGGTGGTGTGCCGCTGGTGACCAAGACGCTTACGACGGCCGACAGAGGCAAGCTTCCCCGCGCCACTGATGCCGAGACCTTCAAGTTTATTACTGACGAGCTGATAGCCTGTACACAGGTGGCCAGTCTGCCTTCGAAAAAGGACATGCCGCCGGCGGAGCTGGGTCGTGTCAGCAAGGAGGCGGTGTGGGCTACATTGGCAAGGGTATATCTTTTTTATGCAGGGACGGATAACTCACTGTATGCGCTGGCTCGGGACGCTGCTAAAAAGGTCATCGATGCCAATGTTTATTCGCTGGCCACGAATTACCAGGACCTGTTTCTTCCCGGCGGGTACAAGCTGGATGAGAATGTATGGGCGGTGCATTACCAGGTGGACAATGCTTTAGGGGCGGTGGGAAGTTTTACCCCGTTGTATACCAATCCCCGGTGTGTGGCCGGCTATGGTTTTGACTGTCCTACTGAAAACCTGGTGGGCGAATATGAGACGGGAGATCCCCGTCTGCTGATGACGGTACTCGATCAGGGTGATGTTTTTCCCGGTGCGGGTGGCACCAACGATGTCATGGATTTTACGAGTGGCGCGGGGTCGGGGCATTTTGGGCGTAAGATATATCTCACTGCGGCCCGCCGTGGCAGTCAATGGGGCTGGCCGGGCAACGAATGGACATTTTACCAGATACGCTATGCCGACGTGCTGTTGATGTATGCCGAGGCCTTGCTGGAGAGCGGCGGCGATAAAAATGAAGCGGCCGGGTATATCAACCAGGTCAGGCACCGGGCCAATACCTCTTCCCACACGGATGCGGAAGCGGTCAGCCGCGTGAGGACCATTCCTAATACGCCTCTGCCGGATGTCCTGGCTACGGATGATCTGCAGAAAGCCGTCCGTCATGAGAGAAGGGTGGAGCTGGGTATGGAATATGGCCGTACCTATGACCTTATCCGTTGGGGGACATTGGTGAGCACGATGCACGACTTTTCAACGAAACCATATGCAAATGGAAGGGGTGCGGCTTTTAAAGCGCCGGCCTCGGGCAGATATCTTTTCCCTATTCCTCAGACGGAGATCGATCTATCCGGGGGCTCCATTAAACAAAACCCGGGATTTTAGTGCTATGATGACATCTAATTCGTCCTGCAGAATACTTGTAGCCGGATGCGGAAATATGGGCGCTTCGCATGCGCTGGCGTATCACCATATGGATGGGTTTTCCATCGTGGGGCTTGTATCCGGCGGAGACAGCAAGCAGGTGCTGAATGAGAAGCTGGGCGGTGCTTATCCTCTTTTTGCCGACTATGCGGAGGCTCTTGAGCAGACCCGTCCCGATGCGGTGTGTATTGCAACGTATCCTGACACCCATGAACAATTTGCTATCATGGCTTTTGAAAAGGGCTGTCATGTCTTTATCGAGAAGCCGTTGGCCGACACCATCGAAGGGGCGGAAAGAGTGGCTGCCGCCGCGAGGAAAGCGGGCCGCAAGCTGGTGGTGGGATATATCCTGCGTCATCATCCTTCCTGGGTGCGGTTTATATCGCTTTCGGGGCAATTGGGCAAGCCGTTGGTCATGCGGATGAACCTCAATCAGCAAAGCCATGGCAAGACGTGGGCTGTACACAGGAACCTGATGAATAGTCTCAGCCCTATCGTGGACTGTGGGGTGCATTATGTCGATGTGATGTGTCAGATGACCCGTTGCCGGCCTACGCAGGTGAGCGCCATTGGGGCCAGACTGACGGAGGAAATACCTGTGGGTAATTATAATTATGGTCAGCTGCAGATACGCTTTGAGGACGGGTCTGTCGGCTGGTATGAAGCGGGCTGGGGTCCTATGATGAGCGAGACAGCATTTTTTGTAAAGGATGTCATTGGTCCCAAGGGCTGTGTGTCCATTGTGGCGAGGGAGGCCGCCGGCTCGGGCAAATCGGATTCGGTGGAGGCGCATACGAAGACGGAGTCTTTAAGATATCATTCTGCTGTGCTGAATGCCGACGGAAATTTCCGGGAGCCGGACAGCTGGATCAACCTGGAGGATGAGCCGGATCATAACGAATTGTGCAGGCGTGAGCAGGCGTTCTTTCTACGCTCCATCCGTGAGGACCTGGATCTGTCGGACGCGGTGGAAGATGCAGTCAACAGTCTGCGTATTGTACTGGCTTGTGATGAATCTGTAAGGACGGGCCGGGTAATTTATTTAAAATAAAAAATAACATGACGCATCGCAGGGAATTTCTTAAACATATGGCATTGGCAGGCGCCGGTGTCGGCCTGTTGTCATCGGACGTACAGGCTGCTGCCATGGCTTTTGCCGCCCCGATCAAGGTGGGTGTGATTGGCCTGGATACAGAGCATAGCGTCGCCTTTACCAGGACATTGAATGATCCGCAGGCGCCGGCGGATGTTGCAGGCTTTCGTGTCGTGGCTGCCTTTCCCTATGGCAGCCGCGATATCCCTTCCAGCGTAGCCATGATACCGGGTTTTACGGAGGAGATGAAGAAGTTGGGTGTGGAGATCGTATCCTCGGTGGATGAGCTGATCAGGCGCAGCGATGTGATCCTGCTGGAGACAAATGATGGCAGGCTGCACCTTCAGCAGGCGCTGCCGGTGCTGAAGTCGCGCAAGCGGGTGTTTATCGACAAGCCGATAGCCGCGTCGCTGGCTGATGCGGCGGCCATCTTTGACGCTGCGAAAAAATATGGGACACCTTTGTTCTCTTCCTCTTCTCTGCGCTTTATGGACAGCGCTCAGTCGGTGGCTGCGGGAAAGATAGGTAAAGTGTTAGGCGCGGACGCGTATGGTCCGGCCTCCATGGAAAAGACGCATCCGGACCTGTTCTGGTATGGGATACATGCCATCGAAGCCCTGTACACGGTGATGGGAACGGGATGTAAAACAGTAACCCGATTTTACACGGAAGGCACCGATGTGGTGGTGGGTATCTGGGCTGATGGGCGGATCGGCACCTTTAGGGGGACCCGTACGGGGACTTATGATTTCGGGGGTACGGTGTTTGGCGAAAAAGGCGTGGCATCTATCGGTCCCTGGCAAGGCTACCGGCCTCTTGTGGTGAAGATCGCGGAGTTCTTCCGTACGGGGCAGGCGCCGGTGACGGCGGAGGAGACCCTCGAGATCTTTGCTTTTATGGAGGCGGCGCAGCAGAGCAGGGACCAGGGGGGTATTCCCGTGGCGCTGGAAAGTATGCTGCAGAAGGCGCGTGCCAAATAATTTTCTCAAGGCAACTTTTATAATACATGACTAAGAAGCAAATTGATCTCCGTGCGTACGCTGATCTGTACCGCGACAACCTGTTACAAAGCGTTATTCCTTTCTGGACCCAGCATTCTCCCGACCCTGTTTATGGAGGTTTTTTTACCTGTCTGGATAAAAAGGGCCAGGTATATGATACAGACAAATTCATATGGCTGCAATGCAGACAGGTCTGGACCTTTTCGATGCTGTACAACCAGCTGGAAGCCCGGCAGGAGTGGCTGGACCTGGCTTTACAGGGCGCCCGTTTTCTGGAAGCCCATGGCAGGGACAGTGAAGGCAACTGGTATTTTTCCTGCAGCAGGGAGGGCAAACCCCTGGTGCAACCGTACAATATTTTTTCCGATTGTTTTGCCTCCATGGCATTTGCGCAATTGTATAAAGCCACGGGGAAAGCGTCATACAAGGAGATAGCTCTTACGACCTTTCACCGTATACTGGCCCGGAGAAGCAATCCCAAGGGCATTTATAGTAAGGCCTTTCCCGGCACCAGGGATCTGCAGGGGTTTTCTCTGCCGATGATCCTTTGTAACCTGGTGCTGGAGATGGAGGAGATCCTGGACCCCAGACTGGTGGAAAGCACGATTGCGGATGGTGTCCATTCGGTCATGGATGTGTTTTATCAACCTCAATTCGGGTTGATCCTGGAGAATGTCACGCCTGCCGGGGGATTTTCCGATTCTTTTGAAGGGCGTCTGTTGAACCCGGGGCATGCCATCGAATCCATGTGGTTTATTATGGATCTGGGGAGCCGGGCGGGCGACAAAGACCTTATCAGGAAGGCTACCGATATCACGTTGAAGACCCTGGAATATGCATGGGATCCCCGCTATGGGGGTATCTTTTATTTTATGGATGTGAAAGGCCATCCACCTCAACAATTAGAATGGGATCAAAAGATCTGGTGGGTGCATGTGGAGACGTTGATCAGTCTGTTGAAGGGATACCGGCATACGGGCGACGAGCGTTGTCTGCACTGGTTCCAAAAAGTGCATGAATATACCTGGTCTCATTTTGTCGACGGGGAGCATGGGGAATGGTTTGGCTATTGCAACCGGCAAGGTGAGATATTGCTACAGGCCAAAGGAGGCAAATGGAAGGGGTGTTTTCATATTCCCCGCGGTCTTTATCAATGTTGGAAAACATTGAACGCGATAGAAGAAAAATATAAGGATATTGCATACGAGGTTAAACAGTAAAGAGCATGGCAATTACACCTGCACAAGATCTGACGATGTCCGCCGTGGGCGGCGAAGAACGCAAGGGGGCGTATACTACCGCCCTGGCGTCGCTGGCTGTATTGTATTTTGTAATGGGTTTTATCACGTGTCTGAACGATACGCTGGTGCCTTTTTTCAGGAGGGGTTTTAAGCTGACCTATGCGCAGTCCTCGCTGGTGCAATTCTATTTTTTTCTCACTTATGGCATTATGTCCATACCGGCGGGCAGGGTGGTGGAAAGGACGGGCTATAAGAAAGGGATGGTATGGGGGTTCAGCATCGCTGCCGGCGGGGCGCTTTTGTTTTTCCCCGCCTCGGCGTATCATCAATATGCGTTGTTCCTGGCGGCTTTGTTTACCATTGCCATCGGCATCGTGCTGTTGCAGGTGGCCGCCAATCCTTATGTGACTGCGCTGGGGCCGGCTTCGACGGCTTCTTCCCGTCTGGCCTTGATACAGGGGGCGGGCTCCATCGGAACGACGGTAGCTCCTCTTTTTGGCGCGGGGGTTATCCTGTCCCATTTGCATGAATCGCATGCTTCCAGTGAGGCGGTGAAATATCCTTACTTAGGTATCGCCGGTCTGCTGGTCCTTATCGCGCTGCTGGTGTCCGCCCTGAAACTGCCGGTGATACAGCGGTCTTCTGCTGTAAAAGAGGGGGAGGGGGCTTCCCGGAGGGGAGTCTTTTCATTTCGTAACCTGCGGCTGGGGATACCGGCTATTTTCGCCTATGTGGGTGCGGAAGTGGCGGTGGGTACCTTCCTCACCAATTATGTAGCCGACACGCTGCATATCCCGGAGAACGAGGCCAACCGGTACGTTTCTTTTTATTGGGGAGGTATGCTGGTGGGGCGGTTGTTAGGGGCGATGGTGCTGCGGATGCTGCGTTCGGCGGTGGTGTTGAGCTGTTGTGCTACCGCAGCGATCGTCTGTGTCGGGATATCTATCTTTACGGACGGGAATCTGGCTGTGTGGAGCATGGTGGCGGTGGGCCTCTGCAACTCCATTATGTTCGCGTCCATTTTTTCGCTGGCCGTCGAAGGTCTGGGGTCTTATAGCATGCGGGCATCGGGCTGGCTTTCCACCGCCATCATCGGGGGTGCGGTCATGCCTTTTCTGCAGGGTGTCTTAAAAGATCATTTCAGCTGGAAGCCGGCATTTCTCGTGCCGGTGGTCTGTTATCTGTATATTGTATTCTATGGGTTGAACGGGCACAAGCCTTTTTTTAAAAAACATTAAACATTGCGTCATGGCGGACGATACATTATATCTGAACAATAAGGCCGCGGCACAGCAGACTTATGATGCTATTGTCATAGGCTCGGGTATCAGCGGCGGATGGGCGGCCAAGGAGCTTTGCGATCATGGGATCAAGACTTTGCTGTTGGAGAGAGGCCGGAATGTCACCCATCTCAAGGATTATCCAACGGCTCTGAAAAATCCCTGGGACTTTCGTCACCGGGGGCGGCTGCCCGACCCTGTACTGGATGAGAATCCTGTTGTCAGGAAATGTTATGCGTTCGGGGAGGCTACAGAGCACTTCTTTGTAAAGGACAAAGAGCATCCCTATATCCAGGAGAAGCCCTATGATTGGATCAGGGGCTATCAGGTGGGCGGCAAGTCCCTGTTATGGGCGAGGCAGACGCAACGTTGGAGCAAGTATGAGTTCGAGGCCCCCGGCAGGGATGGGTTTGCGGTGGAATGGCCCATTGAGTACAGCGATCTGGCGCCCTGGTACAGCCATGTAGAAAGATTTGCGGGTATCAGCGGCAACAAGGATGGCATCGAGAACCTGCCCGATGGCGAATTTCTTCCTCCATGGGAGCTGAACTGCGTGGAGAAACATATCCAGCAGCAGGTGGGTCAGCACTATACAGACCGGCAGGTGATCATTGGACGTTGTGCGCACCTGACTGCGCCGCAGGAAGTACACCGGCAGCAGGGGCGGGGGCAGTGTCAGGCCAGGAGTCTTTGTGAAAGGGGTTGTCCTTTTGGCGGATATTTCAGCTCCAACTCTTCCACCATACCCTGGGCCATGCGGACGGGGAATCTGACGCTCAAGCCGGATTCCGTCGTGCATAGCATTATTTATGATGATAAAAAAGGCAAGGCCGTGGGTGTCATGGTGATCGACAACCATACCAAGCAGACGACGGCCTATTATGCCCGTGTGATATTTGTCAATGCGGCCTGTCTGAATACCAACCTGATCCTTTTGAATTCCACGTCCGGAAGGTTTCCCAACGGACTGGGCAATGACAATGGGATCTTAGGTCACTATGTAGCTTTTCACAACTACCGGGGATCAGTAAGCGCAACATTTGACGGATTCTCCGACCATTATTACTATGGGCGTCGTCCTACCGCGGCTTTTATGCCATCCTTCCGGAATGTGTTCAAGCAGCAGACGGACTTCCTGCGGGGTTATATGGTGGATTTCTCCGCCGGTCGTTCCAGCTGGGACCAGGGTAACTGGACGGATGGGATCGGAGGCGCTTATAAGGATGCCATCACCGAGCCCGGCGGCTGGGGTGTATTTATGGGCATGCAGGGTGAGACGGTGCCCAAGTTTGAGAACCATGTCCGGCTGAGTAAGGATCAAAAGGACCCCTGGGGGATCCCGCAGCTGATCACCTCCGTTGGCTATGACGAAAATGACGACCGGCTGGTGAAAGATTTTTTGGTACAGGGGGCGGAGATGCTGGAAAAGGCGGGGTGTAAGAACATCAGCTCATCCGACAATCACCAGGCGCCGGGGCTGGACATCCATGAGATGGGCGGGGTACGCATGGGTAAGGACCCGAAGACTTCTCTGCTCAACAAATGGAATCAACTGCATGCCTGCACCAATGTCTTTGTTACCGACGGCGCTTGTATGACCTCTGTAGGCAATCAGAATCCTTCATTGACTTTTATGGCATTGACGGCTCGTGCGGCGAACCATGCTGTGGAAGAACTAAAAAAAGGGAATCTATGATCCATCGGGGAAAGCCGGGGTTGCAAAGACGCAATTTTCTGCGACAGGGTTTGACGGGGGCGGCGGCTTGTCTGTTGGGGGGGAGGGCTGCGGCCGGCGTGGAGGCCGGCGTTGCGGCTGCTGATGGGATAGGGGGTAGTGTCCCCGGTGTCATTAAGCCTATCTCGGGGTCCTGGTTTGAATTTCAGCATCTGCTTCCGCAGGAAGGTGAGTATTGGGATCCTGCTTTAAAGGGTTTTTCGGCGCAGCAATGGAAGGATAAGGTCAGGGAGATGCGGGAGATCGGATTTCGTTACCTGGTGTTGCAGGAGATAGCCTTGAACGGCAAAACTTTTTATCCGTCCAAGCTGGCGCCAAAATTCCAGTTGGGTTGTGAGGACCCGCTGGAGGCCGTATTGTCGGCCGCCGATGCTGCGGACGTAAAATTTTTTATCGGCAATGATTTCTGGGATGATGTCCACAAGGGGGACTATCTGATGAAGGACCCGTCTATTCGTAAGCTCCGGGCCAGAGCTATGGAGGAAGTGGCGGAGAAATATGGACATCACCCCAGCTTTTACGGTTGGTATTTTCCCAATGAAGCGTACCTGATGCCCTATTTTGATGAGGCGTTTATTGACTATGTCAATGACTGCGCCAGGGTGGCGAAGACCCTGATGCCCGGCAGCGTCAACCTGATAGCGCCATACAATATCAAGGTAGAGAAAAGCGATGAAAAATTTGTCCGGCAGCTGGAGCGGATGAATATAGAGATCATCGCCTACCAGGATGGTGTGGGAGTTGGTCATACCAAGCTTGGTGAACCGGCACGGTATTTCGAACATTTGTACCAGGCTCATCAGCAGGCGTCCCGCGCCAGGATATGGGCAGACATCGAGCTATTCTATTTTGAGGGGAAGACCCAAGGTAATCTTTTGCCGGCGGACTTTTCCCGTATCCTGCGGCAGATGGAGGATGTTTCTCCGTTTGTAGATAAGATACTTTGTTATCAGTATCTCGGGCAGATGAATAAGCCCGGAACGACGGCCTATGCGGGGCATAGCGACCGTCGTTCGGTGAAACTTTATGAGCAGTATAGGGATTGGCTGGGGAGGAGGAAATAGATTTTAGAATGATGGCCGAAAAGGCAGATATGGGGACGGTCTATTTTGCCTGAAATATATTATAAGGTTTTGACATCCCTGTCAGCCTTAATACTACTATCCCATGCGGGGGAACTTCAAAACTTACTTCTTTTTCAGTGGATGATGGATAGAGCTTGCTGCTCCACAAATCTTTCATGGTGTAACCTTTTGCCGCATCCAGCCCTATGCTGTCCACATTGAAGGCGATGGAAGATGTATTATCAGACCGGTTCAGCAGCGCAATAGCGACTTTCCCGCTGGTGGTAGAAATAAGCGGTTTGCCCCATACCTCCAAATCGCCCATGTCCTTTAACCTCCTGGCCTGGTAGACCAGCGGGTCCTGGTCTAATGCAATTATTTCCTTGTTTGTCAATATTCCAATCGTCTGTTTAGACATATTGCGCAGATCATTACCGGCAAGCAGTGGAGAGGTCATCATACACCACATGGAAAAATGTGTTTTGTCCTCTTCATATGTCATACCACGGCCTACCTGCAGCATGTCCATATCGTTGACATGACCGGGACCTGCATATTTCCAAAGGTCGGCATTCAGATCAATGATATGCAGGATCGATTCGAACTTGTTGCTGATGTCGCCTGAAATGCGCCATGAGTCTGCAACGGTTGTTGCCCATTTCCCGGGGAATTGCCAACGGCAAATATTATAGACGGCTGACGGCTTTATCCTTCTTATTTCATTGCTGATCTCTGTGTAACGAACTTGTTCGTCCAGGCCCAAGCCATCGCCGCCGCACCAGTCTACTTTTATAAAATCGTATCCCCATTTGTTGAGTATCATGTCCAGGTCCTGCACATCATGTCCGTAGAGACCGGAGCCTGCTCCTGTAGTATCCTTGTTATACATGCTGCCGCAGGTATTAATGCCTGCATCGCTGTACAAACCCGCTTTCAGGCCTTTGGCGTGAATATAATCGGAGACGGACTTCATGCCATTGGGAAATCGTGTTCTATGGCATTTAAGATTACCTTTTTCATCGCGGCCCCCAAAGTATCCGTCATCTATATTTACATATGTATATCCGGCGCTTTTCATTCCCGTGGATACCATAAAATCGGCCTGTTCCTTTATAAGCTTCCCGGAGATGTTTGTATAGAAGTGATTCCAACTGGACCAGCCCATGACAGGCGTTAGCGGCCGGTAGGTTTTTTTTGACACCTGGGCATCCAGCGTTACAGGGATTGAGATCAGATATAGGGCTACAACCAGAAATAGGGCCTTTTTCATTGTAAACGGGGATAAGACACCAAATTAAATGATTTTTTGATTAGCCAGGTATCAGGACCTGCGTATACTACTATTTTTTGGGTTTGTTTTTGAGTTCGGCCTTTTTTAAGTATACCTTTTTACCACGCCCGTCTACATAATAGTAATGTGAATTTTTGTCGATATAGATCGTCTGGCCTTCGGGTCCCACTTTTGATTTATATTTTTTGTCTTTGACTGCGGAGACGCCGCTTACGGCGACGTGGGCAGTGGCGTTACCGGCTTTGTTAAGGGCGGCGCCTACCTTGCCTCTTTTGGTGCTGTCCTTTTGGGACATGGCCTGGATAGACAGGCAGGATGCAAATAGGAGGAGAAAAGCTAATTTCTTCATTTTGATGAGTTTAATAGGTTTTGCCGGGGGTGAAGAAGCCGGGTAAAGGGGAGTCCGCAAAAGCTGTGCCGGGGAGCGGTGGAAAGTGCGGATATGCAAACGGATCTTATCAGCAAGTGAGGATTGTGGATGATCCCCATCATTTGGTTCTCTTTGTAAAGAACTAAAAAGTCCTTATTTTTGGGTGAGAGATCTAGTCAATGGAAGAATACAGAGTAAAAATTGAAGAGCATGCAGGGACGATGGAGAAATTGGGGCTATCGCCGGTAGCCGCCAGGGTGTATGTTTACCTTTTTTTCTGTCCTGACCATGAAGCTTCGTTTGACGAAATAATACAGTTTTTCGACGTAAGTAAAAGCGCCATCTCCAATGCCTTAAAGTATCTGGCGCTGGTGGATATGATAGAGGCCAGGACGAAGCACGGCCGCCGGAAGAGGTATTTCTCTCTGCGGCTGGATAATATGATGTCCGCCAGTCTGGCTGTATCCAAGTTCGAGATACTGAAAAATATGCTTACTGATATCCGGACAACCCGTAAAAAGAAGGATGCTTTTGCGAAGGACCTTCAGGATATCGTCGACTTTTTTAATCTGCTCATCACGGAATTTCCGGTGTTGCTGGAGAAATGGAAGAAGAATACCAAAGCGTAATTTTTTTTGACTCAAATGGTTCTTTTTGTTGAGAACTAAAAATACAAACTATGAATTCTATCGGTCCGAAAGCGTTGAAGCGTTGTTTTTTCTTTGCGTTATTTCTTGGCGTGCTGATCTTTCTGCCCGCACGGACCCTGGCTTACTGGCAGGGTTGGTGTTTTTTTGTCATTATGATCAGTTGTTGTTATGCAGCAACGATCTATTTCCTGAAGAAAGATCCTGCATTGGTTTCCCGCAGATTGAATGCGGGGCCGATATATGAGAAAGAGCCCCGGCAAAAGATCATTCAATCCATAACGGGCACCCTGGTCCTGGCGCAATACGTAGGCGGGGCCTGGGATTATCATATCCATGGTTCCTCAGTGCCTGCGACGTTGGTGGTGATCGCCGATCTGGGGATATTTACAGGTTTTTACGTCATATTCCTCACGCTCCGGGAAAATGGATTTGCTTCCGCCATCGTGGAAGTGGATAGGGGACAGCGGGTTATTTCTTCGGGGCCTTATGCCCGGGTACGTCATCCGATGTATAGCGGTGCTATCCTGCTCTTTGTCTTTACACCTCTGGCCCTGTCCTCATGGTGGGCGCTGATCCCGGGCGGTCTTCTTATTGCGGCTGTTATCTGGCGATTGCTGGATGAAGAACAGTTTTTAAGGAGGAACCTTGATGGGTATGAGGCCTATTATCAACGTGTACGTTACAGACTGGTACCGGGTGTCTGGTGATGGCGGGAGGTATCCATTTTGCCGTAAGGCCGACAGATGAGCCATTCAGACAAGTAAATTGAGCCGTAAAGGAAATCGGCCACGGGGTGTATCTGCTGATCTTTGTGAGGTCAATTTATAAAATAACAACAATGACGACAATAACAAAGATAGCTCTGGGTAAAAATGGTCCACTTGTATCAAAACTCGGATTAGGCTGTATGCGCATGTCATCCGTCTGGGGAAGCCGGGCAAATGACGAAAGCGAAAGTGTCGCTACTATTCAGATGGCATTGGACAACGGCATCAATTTCCTGAATACCGGAGATTTTTACGGCAGCGGCCATAACGAACTGCTTGTAGGCAAAGCCATCAACGGCAGGAGGGATGACGCCTTTATAAGCGTCAAGTTTGGCGGCATCATCTACGGCGGTAAATTTCTCGGACTGGACCTGCGTCCTGTAGCCATTAAGAATTTCATCAACTATTCCCTGGTGCGTTTGGGCGTCGAGACCATCGATCTTTATCAGCCGTGCAGACTTGATAATAGTGTTCCCGTGGAAGATGTGATTGGAACTGTCGCCGACCTGATAAAAGAAGGGAAGGTGCGTTACCTGGGCGTGTCGGAGATCACCGCAGAGCAACTGCGCAAGGCCCATAGCGTATATCCTGTAACTGCATTGGAAATAGGCTATTCATTGGCCGATCGCCAGATAGAAAGCGGTCTTCTTCCAACGGCGAAAGAACTGGGTATCGGGGTTGTAGCCTTTGCCAATACGGCCGAAGGGTTACTTACCGGTGAGATGAAAGCGCCCCTTGCGGCGGATGACTACCACAATCATTTCTCGCGTTTTCAAGGAGAGAATCTGATAAAGAACCTGGAGAAGGTGGAAGTACTAAAGCAAATGGCAAAAGAAAAGGGATACACGCCGACCCAGCTGGCGATCGCCTGGGTGAACGCACAGGGCGATCATATCATGCCATTGGTAAGCATGAGCCGGAGGTCGCGTCTGCCGGAAAATATACAAGCCATGGGGATCGTCTTTACTCCTGAAGAGATGAAGATCCTGAACACGCATTTTTCGCCCGGCGCGATAGCCGGCGGCACGTACCTGCAGCGGTAGCGGGTTCTGGTAGTGGGCATTTTTTAATACCTTTATGTAGTGACGAATCCAACTGAAATACTCCCGGGGGTTATCTTTTATTCTTTTCTCTCGACCATGCGAAAAGAGAAAGTCTGTTTCCTGGAGCACAATACCCTGGTCTTGCAGGTGTCAGGTCATTTTACATGGGATAGCGCCGGTCAAAGGATCTCGATGAGGCGGGGCGAAATGTTGCTGATACGGAAAAATCAATTGGGAGAAATTACCAAGATGCCGCTGGACGGTGAGGATTACCAGACTATTATCATTCGTCTGCAAGAAGACCTGCTCAGGAAGATCGCCCTGGAGGAGCAAATAGAAATAGGACAAAAATACGCCGGTGTGCCCAATATCCTTATTCCCGGAAACGAGTTTCTGCATAGCTTTTTTCAATCCGTGCTCCCCTATGTTCGGCATCCGGAAGAAAAGATAACCAGTACGCTGGGCATACTAAAAGTAAAAGAGGCTGTACAATTACTATTGCATACCATGCCGGAGCTCAAGGCATTCCTATTCGACTTTTCCGAACCTTATAAGATCGATCTGGAAAAATTTATGCTCAGCAATTTTTATTTCAACGTCCCCGTTGAAAAATTTGCGCGACTTACGGGGAGAAGCCTTGCGGGGTTCAAGCGTGATTTTCAAAAAACATTTGGTAAGTCTCCCCGGCAGTGGTTACAGGAAAAACGGCTGACAGAGGCCCGCCACCTTATAGAAAAGAAAAATAAGAAACCATCTGCGATCTATCTCGACTTAGGATTTGAAAGTCTCTCTCATTTCTCGCATTCTTTTAAGAAGAGGTTTGGCAAGGCGCCCACGGAATGGGTAGAGTAAGTAAAAATGATCGTCGGGATTGATAAAATGTCCAGGCCAAAATAAAAAAGGTGTCAAATTAAACAAAGTAAAAATATTTATCTTATTATTACGGCCCAATTAGTTTTATATTGATTACCCGAACCCGATATAACGAAGAGTCTTCTTTGCTGGGATTGGTGGCGCAAGGAGACGAAATCGCTTTTGGAAAACTAATGCAGCAGTATGCGAACTTATTGGCTTCTCATATTTTCCGGCTTACCCACCACAGGGAACAAACGGAAGAAATTGTGCAGGATGTTTTTCTAAAGATCTGGCAAACCCGCGAAAGTCTTGCCGAAGTCCGGAATTTCAGAACCTACCTCTATGTCATCTCCCGAAACCAGGCCATGAATGCCCTTCGCTCCCTGATCCGGGAGAAAAAAAGGCAGGAACAATGGGAGAAAACCAGCGATCATTTTCATGATGATGAGTCAATTGCCGATGAAGAACGACAATACAGCCTGGTGGAACAGGCTATTGCCCAACTTCCCGCCCAGCAACAAAAAGTCTGGCTCCTCAGCCGCCGTAACGGCATGAAATACAGTGAAATAGCTTGTTGTATGGAACTCTCCGAAGAAACTGTCAAGAAATATATCCAGTATGCCAACCAGTCCATCATCCGCTATGTGGAAGATCATATCGGGCTGGCATTGTTAGGGCTTGTGGTTTGTCTCCAATAAAAAAATGCCGGGTGCATAGCCCCTTTTTCTGCTCGCTGGTGTCCTTTTGATAATATGGAAAGCAGCGAACAACAATGCAGGGAACTTTTCGACCGCTGGTATCGACAACAGCTAACTGATGCAGAACTTCCAAAACTGTGGGAGTTGCTGGCGGAGGCCGACCAAAAAGGAATACTTGAACCAATGATGAGGGAGGCTTATGAAACGCTACAAGCCGACCCCTTCTTTACAACCGACCGGATACGACAGTTATCCGATGCCATCACAGGTAGGAAGCATGCCAAGATCAGGTCTTTCCCGTGGCGGAAATGGATATCGGCCGCCTCAATTATCCTGGCCATCGGTATCGCAGGCAATTTTTTCTTTTCCGATAAAGGCAATCATAATACAGGCATCTCTGAAACCACCCCCGCTATACCACATGATGTTGGTGCACCGCAAGTCAATAGAGCAACTATCACGATGAGTAATGGCAAAACAGTGTACCTGGACAGCGTTACAAACGGAACGGTATCCACTATCGGCACTGTACGATTGGTAAAGCTGGATGACGGCAAAATCGCCTACAATGGCTCAACTGCGGAACTTATATATAACACGCTTACAAATCCCAGAGGCAGCAAGGTGATTGATATGATGCTCGCTGATGGCAGCCGTGTTTGGTTGAATGCCGGCTCATCCATTACCTACCCGATAGCATTTATCGGCAATGAACGTAAAGTATCTGTCACCGGCGAAGCCTATTTTGAAGTGACGCGAGATGCGGCAAGATCTTTCACTATTAATACAGGCAAGACGATCGTACAGGTATTGGGCACTCACTTTAATGTAAATGCATACGACGATGAGGCGGATATTAAAGTAACCCTTTTGGAAGGAAGTGTGAAAGTAGTGAACGGACAATCATCTTCGATCATGACACCGGGACAACAGGCGCAGGTTTCGGATCGGATAAAAATAATAAATGATGTGGCCCTGGAGCAAGTGATGGCATGGAAGAACGGGTATTTCCCTTTAAAGAGCACGGATTTTTCGACACTGATGAGGCAGATTGCCCGTTGGTATGATGTTTCAATAGTGTATGAAGGTGAGAAACCTGAAAAAAAATTCGGAGGCTCCATCAGCCGTGATGTAAATCTTTCTACTGTCTTACAGGCCTTGAAGGAAAATGGGATCCGGAGTAAAATAGAAGGTAATAAAATAATTATTATGGAATAAAAACTCTTTGTGTTGGCCTGAATGAAAACCGGGTAGTGTTACTAGCACTACCCGGCAAATAGCTTAGGTCAACCCGAATATACAATCGCCTAAGACTGCTTATTGTTTAACCCAAACTAAAACAAAGTTATGCCAAATGTTCTTTGCAAACGCTTGACCTTGCCCGATATTTTTGCCCGGGGTGACGGCAAGTGGACATCAACCAAAAAACTGCTGTTGATTATGAATCTCATAGGTATAATCCTGCTTTCCACCTGCCTTGCCGCAAGCGCCGGGGGGTATGCACAGAAAGTGACGATTTCTGTAAAGGATGCTCCTCTGGAAAAAGTATTTGAACAAATAAAACAGCAAACAAGGCTTTCCTTTTTGTGGGACGAAAAAACGCTGAAACAATCCCGCCCGGTGACTATCGAGGCAAGAAACGCCTCTCTTGAGCAAGTAATGGATGCTTGCGTAAAAAACCAACCCATTACCTATACCATTATACAAAATATGGTGGTGATAAAATTAAAGGATATGGGCCCAAACGAACAAACCGCCGCCGCGCCGCCACCCATTGATATTTCCGGCAGAGTGACGGATGCCGAAGACAAGCCCCTTTCCGGCGTTTCTATCTCGGTGAAAGGTTCTGCCATCGGTACCGGTACCGATGCCGCGGGTTTTTTTACGCTAAAAGGGATTGATGAAAACGCTGTCCTGGTATTTTCTTCGGTCGGCTACGAAACGAAAGTCGTGGCGCTTAAAAAAGAAACCGTCATCAATGTGGTGCTGGCCCTTAAAGTCGCCGCATTAAACGAGACGGTAATAATAGGATATGGATCTACCCGTAAAAGAGACCTCACCGGGTCCGTATCTACGCTAAATGTAGAAAAAGAATTTAAAAACATCCCTACGCCACGTGTCGATCAAATGTTGCAGGGCCGGGCAACGGGAGTTGACGTAAAGTCGGTGGATGGGGCGCCGGGATCAGGTACTACCATCCGTATCCGCGGCACGCGTTCCATCAATGCGACAAATGAACCGCTTTATGTTATTGATGGAATAATCGGCGCAGGTGACCTCAATAACATTAATCCTGCCGATATTGAATCTATCGATATTCTGAAAGATGCTTCTGCTGCGGCTATTTACGGATCAAGGGGATCGAATGGCGTTATTATCGTCACTACCAAACAAGGAAAGGCCGGAAAAGATCAGGTTAATGTATCTGCAGCTTATGGTTTTCAGCAACTGCCCAAAACACTTGACCTGATGAAAACCCGCGATTTTGCCAAATTTGAAGATGAAGCGCGGAAAGAATTCGCCAACTATCCGCCGTTGTATGCCAATGTCGATTCTATCGTAAACATCGTTGGTGAAGATGGCACCAACTGGACAAAAGCGGTAACCCATAAAGCGATCTATTCAAATTACAACCTTTCCTACTCCGGCGGGGGTAATGGATTGACCTACTACGCATCCGGCAACGTGTTGAAACAGGATGGCATCATCATTAACTCCGGGTACAAAAGATACCAGGCACATTTAAACCTCGATAAGAAATTTTCTTCCAGGGTCAAAACAGGCATCAATCTCAATATCAGCCGTGACCGCATCGACCAAACGCCTATTGAGCTGGGGTCCAGTCTTGGCTGGCGCGGGGGTATACTGGGTTTGCCACCTACGATGCGCGTATATAAAAACGATGGGAGCTTTGAAACGTGGAACCCCATCGCCATAGCGGGCGCGCATATCGATAACCCAGTGGCACAGGCCAAACTGTTAACGCTTTTTACTACTTCGACGAACCTGCTCGGAAATGCGTATGCAGAAGTCGAGATATTGAAAGGGCTTACTTTCAGATCGGGCTTCGGGACTATGATGTCTTCTTACCGGTACAACTACTATTCCCCTACCTATATGCCTTCGAAGATCGCGTTGAATACGCAGCAGGGCAGTGCGACGGCTAAGGCCGGCTCATCCGCTTACCTGTTAAGCGCCAATACGCTCAACTTCGATAGAAAAATCGGCAAGCAACATCATTTCAATATCACCGCTGGTTTTACGTATGAAAAAAGGAACAGCGAATATTTACAGGCTTCTGCAGGGGGACTTACGAATGATCTGCTGCAATACAATTATCTTAATGTAGCAGAGCAGTCTAACCGATCTATTTCCTCCTTCTACGATGAAAGTACGGTCGTTTCTTTTTTAGGCAGAGCTACTTATGATTTTAAAAACAGGTATTACTTCACCGCCACGGGCCGCTATGACGGCGCTTCCAATTTTGCAGAAAATCATAAATGGGCATTTTTCCCTTCCGCCGCTTTTAAGTGGCGTGTATCAGAAGAACCGTTCTTTCAACAAATGCGAATACTGGAAAAAGACATTATCAGCGATCTTGCGTTCCGTGTCAGTTATGGCGTATCGGGCAACCAGGGCATCGGCAATTATCAGTCGCTGGCTTCCATAGCCTCAAACTCCAATGGATATCTGTTTGGCAATAATTATTCCCTTGGGTATACGCAGGGTAATATCGCAAACAGTAATCTCACCTGGGAAACCACGGCACAGCTGGATGTGGGGACTGAATTACAGCTTTTTAAAGGAAGGGTTTCCATCGATGCGGATTATTACAATATGCGTACGCATAACTTGTTGCTCACCGTACAATTACCTAGCCAAACGGGTTATGGCAGCCGTCTGGTCAATTTAGGCAGAACGCTATCGCAGGGATTTGAATTCATGATCAAAGGCGATATTATCAGAACCAAATCCTTTTCATGGAACACGACAATCGCCATCTCTACCAACAAACAAAAGGTACTTGACCTGGGCTCATTGGTAAGAGTAGCGCTGGATAATAA
Organism: Chitinophagaceae bacterium; assembly: GCA_017307755.1. GTDB lineage: Bacteria > Bacteroidota > Bacteroidia > Chitinophagales > Chitinophagaceae > Puia. The sequence goes on from JAFKGQ010000009.1 coordinate 215,465, forward strand.
CGATTATGGCGGCATCACCAGTTATCTTGAAGTAGGAGCGCCGATTGGCGCCAATTATGGAGTGGAATATGCCGGCACCTGGAAGAGCCAGGCGGAAATCGACGCCGAACTGGCAAAACCCGCCGACAAAAGGACCTATGTTTCCGCCAGCGCGTATTATAAACCGGGAAGACCTAAATATTTCGATTATGTCAAGGATGGCCAGTACACCGTTGCCGATCAACATTATCTGGGTACACAAAATCCTACTTTATTCGGCGGCATCGGTAATACCTTCAGCTATAAGAAGCTCAGCCTCGACTTCTTCCTTCAATATGTATCAGGCAACACCATGTATAACCAGTTTGAATTCTTCCTTGGATCAGGGCAGTTCATCGCCAACCAGTATTCATATATGGTGAACAGGTGGTCACCGGCGAATCCGACATCGAATGTTCCCAGTGTGGAATCACGCGATAATGTCCCCAGCACCCGCTATCTGCACGATGCATCCCTGATCCGGCTAAAATCGGCACGGATCAGCTATGATCTCACCGGGTTAATCGCAAAAAAATATATGAAAGGTATCCAGGTTTATCTTGCCGGCACTAACCTGTTTCTCCTTACAAAATACAACGGGTTTGATCCTGAAGTAAATAAATCAGGCGAAAGTTCTACTATCCGGGCAAAAGATGACGGCACTTATCCCAACAGCAGAACGTATACAGCAGGCATAAACATCAATTTATAAACAGCAAAAGTTCATTAAGATGAAACCGAACGTAAAAAAAATTGTAAGCTATTTATACTTTGTAACGCTTATCTTACTAGCCGGGTGCAGCAAAAAACTGGAGGAGCAGCCAAAAACCTTTATTTCACCTGACCGGTTTTTTCAAAATGTCACGCAATGCACGCAGGCAGTAAAAGGCGTATATATCCCACTTAACGATATATTCGGACAAGAAAGCCTTTGGTTGACTACCGAGGCGGGAACGGATCTTACGGTAGGCAGTCAAACATATACTGAATCCAACTACACGTATACACCGGGCAGCCCGGGCACTTCATACGGCATGTGGAATAAACTGTACGTAGCCATTATAAATGCAAATTTTGTTATCAACCGGATCGGCAAATCGCCTATTGACGCTGCTGCCAAGGCAAAACTGATAGGAGAGGCGAAATTTCTGCGGGGCATGTTCTATTTTATGCTCAGCAATCTTTTTGGCGACGTACCGTACTATGAAACGGAAGTAAATGGTACGACCCTTGATAAGATCGGCTCGCTGGCCCGGACACCGCTGCCGGAAGTGCGGGATAGCATTATTAAAGATTTACAGTATGCTATTACCAACTTGCCGGTGTCTTATGCTGCTGCGGAAACGGGCAGGGCAACAAAAGGTGCAGCGCAGGCTTTACTTGCAAAGGTCTTCCTGTATAACAAAGATTGGGTCAATGCGCAAAGTACGGCGCAACAAGTGGTAGACGGCGGCCAGTATATCCTGCTGACCAACTATGCCAATTTGTTTGATGTCAATGGCGGGTTCAAGAATAATAAAGAATCTATTTTTGAAATACAGTACCGGCGTGATGCTGCCGCCAATATTAATTATAAAGTGCATTACTATTATACCTGGTACTTTCCCTTCCAGGTAGGCAATACATTCGGAGGTGTGGACTTCGGTACGACCACGCTCATCGGGTATGAACTATTATATCCCACCCAAAAAATGGCCAACCTGTTTGAGGCAGGTGATAAAAGGAAACCGGTAGTGGTCTCTTTTGACTATAACGGGCAGTCTTTTACGCGATTGCCAAAACCGGGACGCCCCTGGTTTGGTCCCAAGTTCTGGGACCTCCAGGCCAATGAACGCAACAGCGGGAAAAATTTATACTTTCTCCGGTATGCCGATGTAATTCTAACCCTGGCAGAAGCGATGAACGAACAAAATAATACGGCAGGCTGTATCACCGAACTCAACAAAATAAGAACGGATCATGCCGGGCTTCCGGATTTAACGCCGGGATTGTCGCAAGACTCCCTGCGCTCGCTGATACGAAATGAAAGAGGAATTGAATTTGTAGGGGAATTTCAGCGGAAATGGGATCTTGCCCGCTGGGGAATACTGGCACAATCCGTCCAATCAGCTCAAGGCACGGATAATACGCTGGCAGCAAACAATGTCAGGGAATTCCACCGGTATTTCCCAATACCAGCTGCGGAAATTGTCAAAAACCCTAATCTCACACAAAATACAGGCTATTGATCCAGGCAGACAATAAAATACTTTTCCATAAATAATAAACAATGCCATTAACGATCCCCCCGGCTATAAAAAAAAGCACTGTCATTTTCATCCTGCTGGCTTTTTTTAACAGGCCCATGTTCGCCCAGGCAAATACGGAATCTTACCTCGGCGCGATCAAACAGGAGTTAATAAAAGCGTGGCCGGGTAATCGAACTATCAACCTGGTTTTTCATGGCCATTCCGTTCCTGCGGGGTATTTCAAAACCCCTGAAGTAAAAACGTTCGATGCTTATCCCTCCCTGCTGGCAAAAGGGTTAAAAGCTATTTATCCCAATGCAGTCATTAATGTGATCATTACAGCCATAGGTGGAGAAAACTCAGTAAAAGGACAGCGACGGTTTAAGCGGGATGTATTGCGGTACAGACCTGATGTTCTATTCATCGACTATGCTCTTAACGACCGGTTCATTGTCAAAAACGACAGCATTGCCAGCCTGCGGGAATCCAAAAAAGCAATGGAAAAGATGATCAGGGCCGCGCAGAAAAAGAATATTAAGATCATTCTGCTTACGCCTTCCCCTGATAAGCGGGAGAATATTTTACAGCCGGACTGTGCGCTGCAACGGTTTACAACGCAAATCACGCAACTGGCTATAAAATATGACATCGGCCTGGCTGATGCCTTTTCCCGGTTTAAAGACCGGGTAGCCGGAGGAGAAGATATTGAAAAATATATGTCGCAGGTAAACCACCCTAATAAAGAGGGGCACCAGATCATTGCCGATGAGATCTCAAAATGGTTTGGTAACCTTCCGGTTCTTAATTCGACGGGCGAAAGATTGGTAAAATAAAAATATATGGTAAAAAAGGCTGTTTTACTTTGTTTATCTTTCTGTTTTGTTCAATCGTTCTTTGGACAGGGGAGAAACCGGTTTTTCTCAGACAGCAGTTTAATGTTGGTCGGATCATATTACTACCCTGAACAATGGCCTAAGGACAACTGGGCACGGGATTTAAAAAAGATGGGGGAGCTGGGATTCGACTTCACCCATTTCGGTGAATTTGCCTGGGCCGCTATGGAGCCGGAAGAAGGGAGATATGATTTTTCATGGCTGGATGAAGCGGTGAAAATAGCAGAAAAAAATCATCTGAAGGTGATCATGTGTACGCCTACTCCTACGCCACCCGCGTGGTTGACAAAAAAATACCCCGAAGTATTGATGGTAAATGATGAGGGAAGAACTATCCGGCACGGTGCAAGGCAACACGCATCCTGGTCAAGCAAAAAATACCGTGAGTATGTTGAAAAGATTGTAACAATCCTGGCAAGACGATACGGCAATAACAAGGCTGTTTGGGGATGGCAGATAGACAATGAACCTTCCCATTATGGAAGCCCATATGATTATAATGCTTCTGCGCAGGCCAATTTTCGGGAATGGTTGCGAAAAAAATACAAAACCATCGATGCCCTAAATAAAAGCTGGGCCACCACATTCTGGAGCCTTACGTATAATGACTTTAACCAAATAAGGATACCGAATGCAAAGGAACTGGTACAACAGCCCAACCCGCATGCCATACTGGATTTTAAAAGATTCACCGCAGACGAAGTAGCTTCATTTGTATTATTTCAGCAAAAAATATTGCGCAAATATGTTTCCCCGCAGCAATGGATCACAACGAACCTTATCCCGGATTTCAACCCGGTGGATCCCAATCGCATGGCAGCGCTGGACATAATGACTTATACCAAATACCTCGTGGCCGGGTTTGAAATGGGCGAAGGCGAGCAGGGTTTCAGAATGGGATCAAGTACAAGCATCGGCTATTCCAATGATCGTTTCAGGCCTATCAATGGTTTATCGGGTGTTATGGAACTGCAGCCGGGACAGGTCAATTGGGGTAAATACAACCCGCAAACCATGCCGGGCACGGTACGCATGTGGATATACCATGTGTTTGCAGGCGGTAATAAGTTCGTCTGCAATTATCGTTTCCGTCAACCTTTGTTCGCGGGCGAGCAATATCATTACGGCATTTTAAAAACAGACGGCATAACTGTAAGCAGCAGTGGTGATGAATATATACAGGTCATAAAAGAATTGCACAGCCTGAAAAAATCATACCATCCGGGTACACCCGTGCCGCCCGCTTATGCTGCAAGAAAAACCGCTATTCTTTTTAGCCAGGAAAGCCAATGGGAAACAGATAACCAGCCACAAACCAACCAGTGGAATTTCATGAACCACATCATGAAATATTACCGGGCACTGCAGTCGTTTGGCGCGCCGGTGGATGTAATTGATGAGCATGCTGATTTTTCAGCTTACCCGGTGGTCATTGCACCTTGCTTTCAATTGCTGGATAAAGCGCTGGTAGCAAAGTGGAAAAACTATGTAGAACAGGGAGGGCATTTGGTTTTGACCTGCCGGACGGGACAAAAAGACCGGGAAGCGCATTTGTGGGAAGCAAAATTCGCCGCCCCTATATATGACCTCATCGGCGCAAAGGAGATCTCTTATGATTTGCTGCCGGAAGAACGCACCGGCCACATTAAAATGGGGGAGCAAACATTTAAATGGAACAATTGGGCCGATGTTATTGAAGCGGGTGATGCGGAAGTAGTGGCAACTTATAATGATCAATTTTATAAAGGCAAAGCGGCCGTTGTATTTAAAAAGATCGGGAAAGGTACGGTTACTTACATCGGCCCGGATACCGACGACGGTGAGTTGGAACGGGAAGTTTTGAAAAAACTGTATACGAATGCCGGCATCGGCTTATTAGATTTGCCGAAAGGCGTTGTGGTAGGATGGCGCGACGGATTTTGGATCGGATTGAACTATACCTCTCAACAGCAAAACATTCCCGTCCCCGACAATGCCACTATCATGCTGGGTAGTAAAACGCTGGCACCTGCGGATGTCGTTATCTGGAAGGAATAAGGAGCTGATGGCCAGGAAAATAGTTTGAGAGAGAGAATAAAAAGGATGATTAGCTTTGCACAAAAAAAAGCGAAAAACCATTTCTGATTTTCCGCTTGACTGAGTGGAGGTTACCGGAGTCGAACCGGTGACCTTTTGCATGCCATGCAAACGCTCTAGCCAACTGAGCTAAACCCCCTTTCACAATTCCGGGACGGCTGTAGGCGGACCGGCCCGGAAAAGCCCTTTGGACTACCTGTGCGACAGGGAGTCCGTTTGGGAGTGCAAATATATAGGTTTTTGACCTAAACAATTCAAAAATCGGGCTTGTTAATTATCTTTAGAGCTAATGTTCGAACTATGGGAATCTGGAGACAATTTGCCGAGTACTTCTACATCAAGAAAAGGGATCCCAATGCACCGCATACCCAGTGGATGAAATATATGCATGGGATCAACCGGATATCGATCTTTATGTTCCTGGTGGGGATCATCATCATTATTATCAAGCTGCTTTTTTTCAGGAAGCATTAAGGGGGGCATCTGGCGCGGGAGGAGGCATTAAGGGACGGCATCCGGCGTTGTGGGAAGCGGGTGAAGCATTAAGGGTGTGAAAGGAATTGCACGATGCTGCGGGCAGCATTGGCAGAGGCGTGTCCTCCCAGGCTGAGGAGCTCTTTCAGGGCTTTGTAGTCGGCGCGGAGCTGTTGTTGCCGTCCGGGGTCATTTAGTAATTCGTCCAGTTCTTTTTTTAGATTTTCCGGTGTGAGATCGTCCTGGATCAACTCTTTTACCACGAGTTTGTCCATGATAAGATTGACGAGAGAAATGTATTTTACCTTGATCAGTCTTTTTGCGATCTGGTAGGAGAGAGGGCTGCCTTTGTAGCAGACTACTTCCGGCACGCCGAACAAGGCGGTTTCCAGGGTGGCTGTACCGGAGGTGACGCAGGCGGCTTTTGAACTTGCGAGGAGCGCATAGGTTTGGTTGCGTACGGAGAAGACGTTGGGGTGTGGGTTTAGCATGTCATTATAGAACTCGTCTTCCAGACCGGGGGCTTTGGCTACCACGAACCGGTGGTTGGGGAAATGGCGACACACTTCCAGCATAACGGGGAGCTTTTTTAATATCTCCTGCCGGCGGGAGCCGGGAAGCAGCGCGACGATGGGGGATGAGCCTGAGGTTTCGGGGAGTGAAGGGGGGGAGGAGAGAAAGTTATCGATTACCTCCACCAGGGGGTGGCCCACGTATTCCACGTCAAAATCCCAACGGCGATAGAACTCCTTTTCAAAAGGGAGGATGACGAGCATCTTGTCCACATTCTCCTTTAGTTGCCGCACCCTTCCTTCCTTCCATGCCCATACCTGGGGGGAAATATAATAGATGACCTTGAATCCCTGCTGGTGGGCCCATTTTGCAATCCTCATATTAAAGCCGGGATAATCCACCAGGATAAGCGTATCAGGCTTCCAGGACTGTATGTCCTGCCGGCAGAATGCAAGGTTTCTGAAGATGGTGCGGAGATTGCTCAGGACCTCCACGAAGCCCATAAAAGCAAGCTCTTTATAGTGTTTTACCAATGTGCCCCCGGCTGCCTGCATCAGGTCGCCGCCCCAGCACCGGACCTCGGTGTGCGGATCGGCTTTTTTCAATTCCTTGATGAGGTTGCTGCCGTGCAGATCGCCGGAGGCTTCGCCGGCAATGATATAGTACTTCATGGAGGGGCAAATATACGCTGCTTTTTTTGCTATATTGGAGGTTTAAAACCTCCAGTACATGACTGCATACAATCGTCGCCGTTTTCTCGATGCCCTGGGAACTTTCTCTGCCACTGCCTTGCTGAGCTCGTTCAGCCGTCCCGCCTGGAGCCGTAACCTGGATAAGGCGCTCCATCATGCGGAAGCCCGGCTGCCGGGAGAACTGGCGGGAGACGAAGACTTCTGGTACTATGTACAGCAGTCTTTCACGACTTCTCCCGAATTGATCAATCTCAATAACGGAGGTGTGTCTCCTTCACCAAAGATCGTTCAGGATGCCATGAAGCGCTATCATGACCTGTGTAATGAGGCGCCCAGCTACTATATGTGGAGGATACTGGATCAGGGAAGGGAGCCGTTACGGAAAGATTTGGCCCGTATCTCGGGCGTATCACCGGAAGAGATCGCCATCCATCGCAATGCTTCCGAGGCTTTGGAGACTGTCATCTTTGGGCTGGAACTGAAAGCCGGCGATGAAGTGGTCCTCAGCAAGCAGGATTATCCGAATATGATCAACGCCTGGAAGCAAAGAGAAAGGCGGGAGGGTATTAAGCTCGTGTGGGTCAACCTGGACCTTCCCAGCGAGGACAATGATTATCTGGCCGGCCAGTATATTAAAGCTTTTACCCCTAAAACGAAGGTGGTGCATGTCACGCATGTCATCAACTGGAACGGACAAATACTACCTGTACGACAGATAGCGGATGCTGCTCATAAACAGGGCATCGAGGTGCTGGTGGATGGGGCGCATTCTTTTGCTCATTTCGAATTTACGATCCCTTCATTAGGCTGTGATTATTTCGGGACCAGTCTTCATAAATGGCTGGCAGCATGCATCGGCAGCGGGATGCTCTTTGTAAAAAAAGAGAAGATACCGGCTATCTATCCTCTTTTTGCCGCCGGCGATCCGAAGTCCGACAATATCCGGAAGTTCGAAAGTCAGGGTACACGGCCTTTTTTTATCGAGCAGGCTATCGGCAAGGCCATCGGTTTTTATGATATGATCGGTCCGGCCCGGAAGGAGCAGCGATTATTGTACCTTAAAAATTATTGGATGAATGCGGTGAAAGATATTCCCAAAGTAAAGCTGCATACTTCCCTGAGGCCGGGTTTTGGATGCGCCATCGGTATGGTAAGCGTCGAAGGTAAGAAAGCTGCTGAACTGGAGAATTACCTTTTTAACGAGTACAAAGTCCATACGGTGGGCATCGAATGGGAGAATCTCCGTGGTGTGAGGGTAACGCCGAATGTATATACGACGACCAGGGACCTGGATGTATTGATCAAAGGGATCAGGGAGTTTGTAAAGGGAGGGAAGGGATGAAGCGGGAAATCGGATTACTACAGGCGACTTCTATCAATATGATCGATATGGTAGGTATTGGCCCTTTCGTGATGTTGTCGCTTGTGATCCAGATCGTAGGCAGCCATCTCTTTCTTTGGGCCTGGATATTTGGAGCTATTACAGCCCTGGTCGACGGCATGATCTGGAGCGAACTGGGTGCGGCCTATCCGCTGGCGGGAGGCAGTTATAATTTTCTGAAAGCGGCTTATGGAAAGAAATGGGGCCCGCTGATGTCCTTTCTTTTTGTCTGGCAGACCTGTCTGCAGGCGCCTCTGGTGGTGGCTTCGGGGGCCATCGGGTTCTCCACTTATTTTAAATTCCTCGTGCCATCTCTGGGAGAGGTGGGTAGCAAGGCCGTCTCGGGGACCATCGTCATTCTTATCGTGCTGCTATTGTACCGGAACATAAAGACCATCGGCAAGATATCTGTGTTCCTGTGGACGGGCGTCATCATTACGATGCTATGGATCATCATTAGCGGTCTTACACACCGGCAAGTACCTTATTCATTCATGCCTGTCGGAGACGATTCCATGTTCAGCTGGAGCTTTACTCTTTTACTGGGACAGGCATCGGGCAAAACGATCTATAGCTATCTGGGCTATTACAATGTATGTCACCTGGGCGGCGAGATCCGGGACCCGGCCCGTAATATTCCCAGAAGCATCTTTATTTCCATTATTTGTATTGCGGTGCTTTATCTTTCCATGAACCTGAGCGTGGTGGGCGTGGTGTCCTGGCAGGAGGCGATGCATTCGGACTTTGTGATCAGCACTTTTATGGAAAAGATATACGGTCACCGGACGGCGCTTGTCGCTACGGGGCTGATCCTCTGGGTTGCTTTTGCATCACTGTTCGCGGTGGTGCTGGGTTATTCGAGAGTGCCATATGCCGCGGCTGTCGACGGTCACTTTTTTCCCATTTTCGCACGGCTTCATCCAACCAAATCCTTTCCTTATATATCCCTTTTATTTATCGGGGCCCTGGGCTTTCTTTTTAGCATCCAGCTAAAACTTGCGCATGCTATCAGCGCCATCCTTGCCATGCGGATCCTCGTGCAGTTTGTGGCACAGGCGGCAGGCGTGGTAATACTCCGACGAAGAGAGGGGACGGAGAAACTGCCTTTTAAGATGTGGCTGTACCCATTACCGGTGATCTTATCCATCGGGATCTGGATTTTTGTGTGGGTATCGACAGGGAAATTTGCGTTGTATGGATTGATGCTGGCGCTGATAGGTGTGATTGTTTTTTTTCTCGTAAAGGACAGATGGCGAAAAATAACGTAGGTTTACAATATGGAACGTAGAACTTTTCTTCAACAGAGCACGCTTGCTGCCGCAGGATTTTTTATCAAACCGTCATTTGGAGGAGAGCTTCCCGTCGTCCGGATACCGGAAGGGCAAAGGAAGTTTAAGAGTAAATCGGTGGAAAAGATGATCCGGGAAGTAAGGACGAATATCGGGAATAAGGAGATGGGCTGGCTTTTTGAAAATTGTTTCCCCAATACTTTAGATACGACGGTGGAATTCGATATCATCGGTGGTAAACCTGATACCTATGTCATCACGGGCGATATCGATGCGATGTGGCTTAGGGACAGCAGCGCCCAGGTATATCCTTACCTGTCGCTGACCAAAGATGACAAGGATCTGCAGCAACTGATCAGGGGTGTGATCCATCGCCAGGCAAAATGTATCCTGAAAGACCCTTATGCCAATGCTTTTTACAAAAACGAAAGCAAGGTCAGCGAATGGAAGGAGACGGATATTACGGATATGAAGCCGGGGATCCATGAGCGTAAATGGGAGATCGACAGCCTCTGTTACCCGATACGTCTGGGATTCGGATACTGGATGGAGACAAAGGATACTTCCCCCTTTGACGACGAGTGGCTGGAGGCGATGCGGCTTGTATTAAAAACGTTCAAGGAGCAGCAGCGTAAGGAAGGTGACGGGCCTTATAGTTTTCAACGTAAGACCAGCTGGGCTACCGACGGCGTGCCTCTGGGCGGCTATGGATATCCCACAAAGAAAGTCGGGCTTATCCATTCCATGTTCCGTCCCAGCGACGACGCTACGATCTATCCTTTCCTGATACCTTCCAATCTGTTTGCCCTGAGCAGTCTTCGGAACCTTCGTACGCTGCTGGAAGCACTGGGCAAAGGCAAGGAGCTTATCCCGTCCTGCTTTGCACTTGAGAACGACCTGATCAAGGCCCTGGGCGAATATGCCATCGTTAACCATCATACCTATGGGCAGGTGTTTGCTTATGAGGTGGATGGTTTTGGTAACCATACATTCATGGATGATGCAAACGTACCCAGCCTGCTGGCGCTGCCTTATCTCCAGTCGCCTGGGTTCGCCGGCGATCTTTCTGTGCTGCATCCTGACAAGAAAGGGTATATGGTTTACCAGAATACCAGGCGTGCAGTGCTCAGTGAGGCCAACCCGTTCTATTTCAAAGGTAAGGCGGGAGAAGGTGTCGGTGGGCCGCACGTGGGTGTCAATATGATCTGGCCATTGAGCATTATCGTGCGAGGGCTGACAAGCCACGACTCGCAGGAGACGGCACTTTGTCTGAAGATGTTGCAGAACAGCCATGCCGGGACAGGGTTTATGCATGAAGCCTTTCACAAGGACGATGCAGCCAAGTTTACCCGGAAATGGTTTGCCTGGGCCAACACGCTGTTCGGCGAATTCGTGCTGAAGACGTACCGGGAGCGGCCCGCGTTGCTGAGTTAAGGGCGCCGGCGGCGCCCTTACGAAAGAGGGGATGTGGCGATGACCAGGTGGAAGTTCTTCCCCTTTCTGATAAGGATATATTTGCCCTTCAATAAATAGGAATCATCGATCATGGTCTTGGGGTCCGTGACCTTTGTTTCATTGATGCTGACGCCTCCTTGCTGTATCATTTTTCTCGCTTCCCCTTTGCTGGAAAAAAAGCTGCTGCCACTTTCCGCCAGGAAAGTAACGGCATCGACAGGCAGAGCGCTGCTGAATGCAGAAGTGGGAACACCGCTGCCGAGTAAGATGCTATCGCTGGAGGTATTGATGAATTCGATGGGGTCGCCGCCATAAAACCCTTTGCTGGTATTGATGATCTGATCGTATTGCTCTGCCCCATGAACAAAGGTGGTGATCTCTTTTGCCAGGGTCTTTTGCAGCAATCTTTGCTCCGGCTGGTGACGATGCTGGTCTATAAGTGATCCGATCTCTTCCTGGCCAAGGAAAGTGAAGGTTTTGATCCATTTTTCGGCATCCGCGTCGGAGGATTTGAGCCAGAATTGATAGAACTCGTAAGGGGTGGTCCTGGCAGGATCGAGCCATACATTACCCTTTTCGGTCTTACCGAATTTTGTCCCGTCTGTTTTAGTGACCAGGGGGCAGGTGAAGGCAAAAGCTTCCCCCCCCGCCTTGCGCCGGATCAGCTCTGTACCCGTGGTAATATTACCCCACTGATCGCTGCCTCCCATTTGCAGCTTGGCATTTTTATTTTCATATAGCCAGTAAAAATCGTAACCCTGCACCAATTGGTAGGTGAATTCGGTGAAACTCATCCCATTTTCGCCCTCCAACCGTTTGCGAACACTGTCTTTTGCAGACATATAATTTACTGTGATATGTTTGCCCACATCTCTTATGAACTGGAGGAAGGTCATGTTTTTAAACCAGTCGTAGTTGTTCACCATTTCGGCGGCATTGGGTAGGCTGGGGGAAAAGTCCAGGAATTTTTTTAGCTGGCCTTTGACGCCTTCGAGGTTATGGTTAAGGGTGGCCTCATCCAGAAGATTTCTTTCCTCGCTTTTCCCGCTGGGGTCCCCTACCATACCCGTGGCTCCGCCAACGAGCGCAATCGGCTTATGACCAGCCTTTTGCAAATGAACCAACAGCAGAATGGGAACCAGGCTTCCAATATGGAGGCTGTCGGCGGTGGGATCAAAGCCGATGTAGCCCGCGGTCATTTCCTTTGACAATTGTTCTTCCGTACCGGGCATAATGTCCTGTATCATGCCCCGCCATTGTAATTCTTCAATTAGGTTCATAGTGTGATGCTGCTATAAAAATTTGGACCACAAAACTAAAGGATTACGGGGATTTTTTTCCGGCCATTTTAGGCTCCTGATTCCCGGGCACCCGTGATCTCATTGATCCGGGTATTTCTAAACCTTTCTTTCAGTCTAAGAAAAGGCGATTCTAAATACCGATAACTTACTATTGCTAATAGATAAGAAAGCAAAAGAGTAAGTGAGAAAAAGATGAAGTCCTGTATTTTTAAATTTAGCTTCTTAAACAAAATACTAAAAAAGGTGATGGCAATACCGTGGTAACAGTAAAGCCCATAAGATAACTTACCGGTAAATCTCAGGAACCTGAATTTTTCCAGGATCTTTGTCCTTTTGTTATTTACTATTTGCTCAAGAATAAAAAGGGCTGTATAAATAATGAACAGATAGCGACTGACCAGCTCCACTATTCTCTTGTCCCCTTTGAAATCAATATCGATAATATAAAAAATGAAAAAATGGATAAGGATATAAGCGTAAAAAACAACTGTCAACCAACGCGGCAGATGGGTGAGAAAACGAACCAAACCCTTACTATAAAAGAGCACATAGGCGGCGACGCCTCCTACCGCAAAATCAAAGAAATAAGTTAATGTATTAGAATAATCCCCTTTTCCTGTCAACAGATGATAGCAAGAAGAAAAGATACTTATCATCGCCAGGATCAAAAATACAAGGGGTAAGTATTGAGAAAGGAATTTCAAGCAAATTCCCTGAAGAAAATAGAATTGTTCTTCTACGGCGATCGACCATAAGAAACGAAGGAAGAATATATGATCGATGTAGTAAAAATTCGAAACAAAAAATATATACCACAGAGGGTCGGGGAGCGAGACGTGCATATGCAGTTTACTCGTGACAAGGGGGATAACCAGGAAGGCTATTATCAGTATAAAATAGTATAAAGGCCATATTCTCAGTATTCTACGTATGAAATAATTCTTAAAAGAAAATGAACCTCTCTGCTTATTTTCATTGAGTCCCAACCAAGTAAGCAAGAAAGCAGATAAAACAAAAAAAACTTCTATTCCGAGAAAAAGATGAGAATAGATATATACCAGGAAATTCCATACCAGATTACTTCCCGATGCAGGACGAATGGTGTGGTAAATAAATACTGCCAAAAAAGAAAGCCCTCTTATGGAATCTAATTGTGAAATTTTCGCTGGTCTATTCATAATACCTGATACGGGATCTTTTTATCGATCTAAATTGATGATTATGAAATAATTGCCGAACGGAACGTAGAAGGTGTCACTGGTTCATTTATTGGCCGTCGGTGATGCAATATTCTGAATAAAAGTCCGTTATATTTTGATAATCTGTTTCACAACCCTTTTTTCCGAAAATTTCGTAGATATAATGATCCAATCCTCTGAACCATCCGTACGAGGTTTTGCAGTCAGATCCCGTGGGTCATGGAAATTTCGTCCAAAGGGTCATGAGAGGGGCATTAAACACCATAACAACAGGCTTATGCAAAAAAGGAAGGGGGGTATGACCGGTATTTACTCCTTTTTGACGATTACGGGATCCTTACTTTATCTGTCGGCCTCAGCTCAATTTACCAAATACTCCAATGAATTCCTGAACATCGGTGCAGGCGCCCGTGGTCTGTCCATGGCTAGCGCCCAGGTAGCCAGTGTGTCCGATGGTACCGCGGGCTATTGGAATCCTGCCGCACTTGCGGGCATACGGGATAACCCCCAATTGAACCTTATGCACTCCGAATATTATGCCGGCATTGGCAAATATGATTTTGCAAACCTGGTGCTGCCGTTGAAGGATAACAAGCGGACGTTGGGGATTACGGCATTGCGGTTTGCCGTGGATGATATTCCCAATACCATTTTCCTGGTGCAGCCGGACGGAACGGTGAATTTTGACAATATCACCACATTTTCTTCGGCGGACTATGCTTTTATTTTTTCCCTGGCGCAGCATAGTCAGCTGAGCAATGGGACGACCCTGAATTTTGGGGCAAATGCGAAGGTGATCTACCGGAAGGCGGGAGATTTTGCTTCTGCCTGGGGTTTTGGTTTTGACGCTGCAATCCAGCTTATCGGCAACCGCTGGAAGTTGGGTGTTGTCGCCAGGGATGTCACCACTACATTTAATGCCTGGTCATACAGCATCAATAAACAGATGCGGGAAGTGTTTTACATGACCCAGAATGAGATACCCACCAAGTCGACGGAATTGACGGCCCCGCAACTGATATTGGGCGGGAGCTATAATTTCAAACTTGGCAAGAAACTGAACCTGCTGGCAGAAGCCGACGTGGATGTGACTTTTGACGGACGGCGGAATACGGTGATCAGTACTAATCCCGTGAGCATCGACCCGAAACTGGGTTTGGAACTATCCTTTAAGGATGTATTCTTTGTACGGGGAGGGATCAATAATTTTCAAAAGGCGCTGGATGATAAGGACACCACGAACCGGAAGAAGATATGGATCTATCAGCCGAGCGTAGGCGCGGGGTTCAAGGTGGGAGATGTGCAGATCGATTATGCGTTCACCAATCTCGCCAATCAATCATATCCGCTGTATACACATGTATTTTCGCTTAGGATCGATATGAAGAGAAAGGAAAAGAAAAAATGAATGAATGACCGAAACCCAAACGTATGAAAACATTTTTTACTGTCGTTCTCTTACTGTTGACGCTGGGGCTTTCCGCCCAGTCTTACAATAACGAGTGGATCGATTATAGTAAGACGTATTACAAATTCAAGGTTGGGTCTAACGGCTTATACCGTATTCCACAGTCCTTGCTGGCAAGCGTGGGATTGGGTAGTGTTCCGGCACAACAATTTCAACTGTATCGTAACGGGCAGGAAGTGCCTATCTACACATCTGTCCCCAGCGGTGTGCTTGGCAGTAATGACTATATCGAATTCTGGGGAAGGATGAATGACGGCGGTCCGGACCAGCCGTTGTACAGGAGCCCTACTTACCAACATACGAAGAAATGGAGCCTGGAGACGGATACGGCCGTCTATTTCCTTACGGTGAACACTACCGGGACGCCTTTTCATCTTACCAATACCCTCAATGATGTCTCGGGCACTAAGCCGACGCTGGAGCCCTATTTTATGCATAAGGCGGGTACTTATTTTAAGGCCGCCATCAACCCGGGTTTTGCGCAAATAGTCGGTGAATATATCTATTCTTCTTCCTATGATATGGGTGAGTTCTGGGCCTCGGCGTTTATCAATGCGGGTAGCAGTCTGACTGACAACCAGAGTAATTTATTTGTATATACGGGAGGCCCCAATGCGACGGTGAGCTTTGGCATGACAGGTTGTGCGGATTATAACCGTACGGTGAGGTTTATACTTAATGGGGCTACGGTGCTGGATACCGTCATGAACAGCTTTAATGACCTGAACACTACCAAGACCGTGGCGATCAGTCAACTGAGCAGCAGTACGGCAAACGTACAGTTCATGAATAACAGTGCTGTCAGCGTGGATAGGATGGTTGCCTCTTATTATGAACTGGATTATCCCCGTCAATTCAATTTTGGTGGGCAGCCTAATTTTTATTTTGAGCTGCCGGCGAAAAGCGACGGCTATTATCTGAAAATAACGAACCTGGCGATGGCGTCAGGCATTACCCCTGTGTTATATGACCTGACGGGGGGGCAGCGCTATGATGCCGTCGTTGGACCGAGCGATACTTTATCCTTTGTCCTTGGAGGATCGGCATACAGTCGCAGACTGGTGCTGGTGAACGAGGACCCTTCTACGGTGCAGACCGTAACATCGCTGACCCCAAGAACTTTTACGAATTATTCCGTTGCCGCCAACCAGGGAAATTACATCATCATCAGCAGCTCTCTGCTGTATACAGGCTCCAACGGGAATAATCCTGTCGTAGATTATATGAATTACCGGAGCTCGCCGGCAGGCGGCAGCTTTAATGCGCATGTCTATGACATCGATGAACTGGTGGACCAGTTTGCTTTTGGGGTCAAGAAGCACCCGATCTCCATTTTTAACTTTCTTCGTTATGCCAGGGCCGGATTTGGCTCCAAGCCGCAATTCGTACTGTTGATAGGGCATGGGATGGATTATATGACCTATAATACACACAGCGAGAAGTATCATGATCTGTTGTCCGACAAGCTGAATATCATCCCGACATTTGGATACCCTGCCTCGGATAATAAATTAAGCGCCGGAAATCCACTGGATGGGGTACCTCTGACCCCTATCGGCAGGCTATCGGTAGTATCGGGCCCTGAAATAGAAACCTATCTTGCCAAAGTAAAAACATACGAGCAGGTGCAGGCAACGGCCCCCAATACCCTTGATGGCCGTCTATGGATGAAGAATGTGCTGCATATTACAGGGGTCAGCGAACCTTTCCTGGGAACGATATTGTGCAATTATATGTATGTATACCAGGGGTTGATAGCCGACACGGCATTTGGCGCCAATGTTTCTACGCTATGCGACGGGAATGCGGCCCAGGTAAGCCAGGTGCCCCTGAACCTTATTTCCAATCTTTTCAGTACAGGGTTGAGCATGATGACTTATTTTGGTCACTCATCCAACATCACTTTGGGTTATAACCTGGATGATCCCAAGGATTATAACAACCAGGGGAAATACCCTGTATTTTTTGTCAATGGTTGTGACGCGGGTGATTTTTTTGTATACGATCCTCAACGGTTCAGCACCAGCATGACATTGTCGGAGCTATATGTGCTGGCCAAGGAGAGAGGAACGATAGCTTTTGTCGCCAGCACGCACTTTGGTATTGTAAATTATTTGAACATTTTGCTGTATGGATTATATAACCTGATAGGGTATGCCGATTTCGGCAAGCCGTTGGGGATCATCCAGCGGGACGCTTTGTCGCAATTGGTAGCAACGGCTCCCGGGGACTATTTTGCACGGCTGCATGCCGAGGAGATGACCACTCATGGAGATCCTGCCATCAGATTGAACCAGGGTACTTTGCCGGATTATGATATCGAAGCTTCGCAGGTAAGGACGACCCCTACATTTGTCTCTATTGCGGATAATTCTTTTAAAGTGAGCGCCAGGTTTTATAACCTGGGCCGGGTCGTATCGGACAGCATTACCATCCAGATCACACAAAAATACCCGGACGGCAGCAGCACAATCCTTCTGAAGAAGCGGATAAAAGGCATCGTTTATTCCGACTCGGTGAGTTTATTGGTACCTATAGTTCCCAACAGGGACAAGGGGCAGAATTATATTACCGTTGCTGTCAATGTAAATAATGATGTGACGGAAACGACCCTGGCTAATAATTCCACCACCGTGGGTGTGTATATTTATGAAGACGAGGCCAAGCCGATCTATCCGTATAATTATGGTATTATCAATACCAATACTTCCAAGTTGTATGCATCCACTTCCAATCCTTTTGCGAATATAAAGCAATATGTTTTTGAAATGGATACCACACAGCTTTTTAACTCGAGTCAAAAAGTATCGGGAACTGTGTCGTCGACGGGGGGTGTCCTGGAATATGACCCGCACGTCACGTATTATGACAGTACGGTTTATTACTGGAGGGTGGCGATTGTTCCTTCGAAACCCGACAGTCCTTATCTATGGAATACGTCCTCCTTTGTCTATCTCAATCCCAACACCAACCAGATAGGAGGGTATAACCAGTCGCATTACTTCCAGCATACCGAGTCCGGATTGGACAGCATGTACCTGGATGCCAGTGACAGAATTTGGAAATCAGTGCCGATATTCACCAATCTTTATGTCAGGAATACGACCTGGCCTACCGGGTCCAGCAGTCAGAACTCTTATTATGTGGCGGTGAACGGCGACCCGTACATAGGACCGGGATGTCATTCCAACGAGCTAATCATAAATGTTATCGATCCTGTCACCTTCAAACCGTGGAAGAATGATTATTCCGGCACTACCGGATTGTATGGCAGCGATAGGGCGGTGTGTGGTACGCAGCGGGAATGGAATTTTGATTTTGATTATTCGACTCCCGCGCACCGGAAGCTGGCCATGGATTTCCTGACCACGGTCGTTCCGGACGGCTATTATGTCGTCATACGGAATAACAACGACCCCAATGTAAACGGCAACGTGTACATTGATAAATGGAAGGCGGATACCGCCCTGTACGGATCGCACAATTCTCTTTATGATGTGCTGTACAATGCGGGTCTTACGGGTATCGACGGATATACCAAGCCCAGGGCTTATGGCGCCGTGTATCAAAAGGGTAACCCGGCTTTTGCGCCAAAATTCCAGATAACGGACAGCATTTTTGATGCGGTGGCCATGTCTGTGGATTGCAAGGCGCTGGCATTGCACGGAGCGGTTACTTCTCCACAATTCGGGCCTGCCAAGCAGTGGAAGAAACTGATATGGAGAGGCACGAGCCTGGAGTCCCCCACGGCCGACGTGGTGAGTGTAAACGTATATGGTATCGATACCTCGGGGAATACGGCGCTGATCTATCCCAACCTGGGGCTTGGCAGCCAGGACTTTGATATCAGCGGCATCGACACCAAAAAATATCCTTATGTGCAACTGAAATTGATGACACAGGATACTGTGAAGGGCACTCCTTACCAGTTGAGATACTGGCGGGTGACGAATGACCCGGTGCCGGAAGGAGCGCTGGCGCCGAATATATTCTTTAAGTGCAAGGATACGCTGGCGTTGGGTGAAACCCTGAAATTTGGTATTGCATTCAAAAATGTCAGTCCAACTGCCTTTGACAGTATGTTGATCAAGCTGAACATCATTGATAAGAACAATGTAACGCATACAATTCCACTACCAAAGAAGAAACCGCTGGTCAGCGGAGATACCCTGACGGTGACTTATGAACTGGACACGAAGAATTATAACGGGCTCAATACGTTATACCTGGATGTGAACCCCAACAATAGCCAGCCGGAACAATACCATTTTAATAATTTCCTTTACAAGACATTCTTTGTGGGGAATGAAACGAGAAACCCCCTACTGGACGTAACGTTTGACAATGTGCATATTTTGAATGACGATATCGTCTCGGCCAAACCTCATATCCAGATCAAGTTGAAGAGTCCATCGAATTATCTGCTGCTGACGGATACGTCTATGATCACCGTCCAGCTGAGATATCCGGATGGCACGCTGCGTACTATCCCATTCAACACCGATACGATGCGCTTCACTCCTGCCACCGGCGGGGATAATACTGCCACGGTAGACTTTACGCCGGCATTTACAAAACAGTATAATGCATCGGGTGACGACTATGTACTGATCGTCTCCGGAAAAGATGTGATGGGCAATACTGCGGGTACGACCCCTTACCGGGTGACTTTCAAGATCATTACAAAGGCTATGATCTCGAACCTGCTGAATTATCCCAATCCGTTCACTACTTCCACTGCATTTGTATTTACTATCACAGGATCCGAAGTGCCGCAGAATATCAAGATACAGATACTGACCATTACGGGGAAGATTGTCCGGGAGATCACCAAGGACGAATTAGGTCCCTTGCATGTGGGCAGGAATATCACGGAGTTCAAATGGAATGGCACGGACGAATATGGGCAGCGGCTGGCTAATGGCGTCTACCTTTATCATGTCGTGACCAACCTCAACGGTAAGTCGCTGGAAAAATACAAGGCGACGGGTGATAATACGGATAAATACTTTAATAACGGCTATGGGAAAATGTATCTGATGAAATAGTACCGTCAGCGTGGTCTGAACCCTTCCTTCACTGTGCGGCCCCTGGGTGACCAGAACTCACAACCCGAGCCTGCGGGCTGCCCTGTGTCGATGGTGCCGTGCAGCAGATCGACCCGGGCCCTGCCACAATCTATGGGTTCATAGGCGGATGCGGCTATTCCCGAAGGTGTCAGCAGCTCGGATGGAGTAAGGAAGTGTATGCAACGATAGATGGCGTAAGCTGATACGGCGGTAAAGAGACAGCAGCCGGCAACAAGCGATAGCAGGCGGGTCGGTTTTGGTGCGGGCTGGGGCAGATGATAAAAAAGAAGGTATAGCAAAGGGACCAGGAAACCTGTGCCGAACCTGGGACTTGGAGCGTTGTACAACCATATTACACTACCGATGAAGGCAACCGCCAGGGGAGGCAGGGTGAATTTATTCCAGGTGAGCAAGGTGGATCTTTTTCCTTTGACAATAAGCATTACCAGGTGGATCAGCAGGCCTGCTGCTATAGCCAAAAGGAGCAGGCGGTCGGGGAGTGTGGTATTGGAAGACCACCAGCCGGAGACCCTTTGCATCCAGGGGATATTCAATGGCTCAATAGGCCCTGAGAATGGGATGGTCGCATAGCGGGAGATGTACAGCTGAAAATTTTGCAGGCTGGCCAGGGGCATTTTCCAATCGACATCAAGGAAATCGGGCCAGGATGCGGGATAGAGGATGTAGCCGGATGCGATGGCATTTTTTATGAACAGGACGAGCAGCATTATACAGAAATAAACGAGCACACGCCAGGGCTTTTTCCCGTAGAGGATCGCTACAGCTGCCAGGAGCAGCAGTACCAGGGCTGAAGGTTTTGTCAGCACTGCTGCAAGACAGCATAAGACGCTCAGCCTGTATTCTTTTCTTAGAAAGGCATATACGGCTGTCCAGCTATAGAGGCTTACTATAAAATCAGGGCTTGCAGAGGCCGCGGTGAGACGTACCTGTGTCCAGGAGCAGAGCGTATAGGCCAGCAGGAGCCATCCCGGCCATGTCTTGTTCCAGGTGCTCACGATAAAAATAAAAAACCAGCATAGTACAGCGCCATTGAGAAAGATGAGCGTGTACCAGGGGGTGGGATTGCATATTGCCAACGCTGCGAACCATCCGCACTGCAAGCCCAGTTCCTGTCGTATATTGGCGATGCCGGGAATAGGTCCGTACTGTTGGAACAGAAAGATGGATTTGGCGTGATAATGCAGCGTGTCGGGATGGATGATGTCATGAACGCTGATGAGGAGTACTATCCCAATGCAGGCGGCCAGCAGACCATACTGCAGGATAGTAAAATTTTTGAACAAGCGGGTCAGGAGGGTATGTAGTTCTATCCGGGCCGTTTTCCTCAGCAGATAGAGCAGGGCGCCGATGACGAGCAGGAAATGGGTTTTCCAATCAAGCGGCATGAACAGGGATAGGCCGAGCGCTATCGAACTGACGGCTATAAGTCCTGTCAGACATATCAGGGAGGGGTGAATATCAGATCTGTCCCCGGCAGAGATACCCGTCATGGACTGGAGCATGAGTCCCCAGACAAGGCAAAGGGCGGAAAGATAGGTCCAGACGATGAGGCTAATGAGCATGATGTCTATCTGATTTTAAATTCTCCTGTCATTTGTTGTTCCTGCCGGGTTCCTTCCAGTCTGAACCCATCCCTGATGTCTTTACCTCTGGCGTGCAGGTGGGGGTTGGGGACATACAGGCATGGCAGCTGAAGATCAAAACAGCGCGGGTTCCAGTTATCAAGCACTTTCTCCGGGATACGCATTTCGATGCCGTCCACTATCAGCCGGCGGGTGGCGGGGACGGGCAGCGCGTAGGGCAGGACCCAATTCCTGTAATGGGGATTGGTTATAACCTTTATGGCCGTGTATATAAAAATACTAACCGAAAGTGTAATTACAGCGATGTTCAGGAAATGGCGGCGGCCTGGCGTTATCAATGGGGGCAGCGTCATGATAAAAATGAAAATGCCGGCTAACAATGCGCCATAAATGAACCTTGGATCAGGGGCCGTAACGAACCAGGCGGTCAACATGAAAAGCAAGACCAGGACCAGGAGTTTGTACGGGGCTGAAAAGAGTATGGTCAGCTTTCGCCATCTAAGTAGTATAAGGAGCCAGCAGAGGAGTGAAAAGTCGGCGAGGACCTTGTCATAGGGGAACAGGTGCGTCTGCCATATCCTTACCCATCCGGGGAAGGGCAAATGGCTGACCAGTTCGGGATTGCCGTTGGATCTGTTGAAGTATTTGGTATAGTCCATCCATTCGGCTACCAGCGACCGGCTGACCTTCCAATCAAAGGCAAAGAGATCGAATTGGGGAAGAGGGAACAGCGGATAGCCCGACAGCAGCAGGTTGCGGATGCCAAAGGGTATGAGGATGAAAGCAGCCGCGGCGATGTATGTCAGCAGGGTCCTTTTGCTGAAATACCTGATGAGGGATAGGAGGCCGAGCAGTAATAGCGCAAAATTGATCAGCTTGACCGTGCAGAGAAAGAGAGGCCATATGATCCATTCCGGCATATGTGCGGGATCACTTGCCAGACCTGCTTCGATGACCAGGACAATGATACAGCAGCTGCTGATAAAATCATAGTTGGCTGTAGCGGCATTCCCTCTTATCATGGACCATAAGATCAAGCAGGTGAGCAGCAGGATGGCGACGGCAACGGAGATGTTTGTTTTATCCGGATGCGGGATAAGGGCTTTTTCCAGGAAGTAGTAACAGAGCCAGCAGGACAGAAGGCCATTAAGGGTCAGGTAGTGGTTGATCCCGTTGATCCCAGGTGTCAGCAGGGCAATAGAGTGGAACCAGGAGGAGTTGATGCCAAATCGAATGTGAAGATTGGCGATGCCTGGCACTGTACCATATTCCTGTGTCCATTTTATTATCTGGATATGATAGCTATCGGTGTCGTCCATGATGGTGGGGCCGGCATTCAGGACCAGGATCATAACTACGAAGACGACCAGACAGGGTAAAAAAAAAGGGTGTTTGGGCTGTGACGTTATAAGCTGCCGGAACATTGTTGTCAGTGTACGTCTTGTCAGGAGCGTCAGGATAAGGAGAATGGGAATGATGCCTGCCAGCAGCGTGGTAATGTTTAAAGGGAAGAACAGAACGAGCCATTGTCCAAATAAGGCGATGAGCATGAGTCCGCTGAGGAGATGGCTTATTAGCGATGGCCGATGAAAAGAAGCATATGAGGTCTTGTTGATATACCGGAAGATGCTGTAAAAGATCAGCCCTGTCCATAAACACAGGGTCGTGATGACGAGATAGAGCACAGCCTGATACAACATGTATGCTGATTTTATTCTCCGGGGGGAAAATTATTTTGGAATGCGGGACGAAAATATCTAATTTTTCCCGATCTTTTTTGGGAAATTTCACCTAAATGATTATACAGTAATGAAAGTGTTCAGGAGTTTTCTTTGGCTTATTGTTGTCTTACTGGCTCTTCAAGTTATCAGGGTGTTTTTTTCCAGACAAGGGTCCATAGCAGCTTTTCAGTTCGTGCTTATTCTGGGGTGCTTCCAGTTTCTCCTGGTGCAGGGGGCGGTGTTCGTATGGCTGGCATCATGGGCTTTCCGGAAATATACTCATTCCCGCAGGCCTGTAAGGCATGCGTTGCTGTCTTTGGGTTTTTGTGGGGTGTTGCTGGAATGTCTACTGGCCTGGTGGATGTATCATCCGGGGAGGTTACCTTATCCTCTTCGCGCTCCATATGGATATTATTACGATTATTTCCAGGAAGACCTGCTGCAATTCGACAAGCGATATGCGGTATACGACAGGGACCTTTTTTACACCCTGAAACCGGATGACGTCTTTACATTTGAGAATATCGAGTTTAAGAATGCGTACCGAACCAACCGTGTTGGATTCCGGGATACCGTACGTTCATCTCCGCAGGTGGTATGTATCGGAGACTCCTATACGATGGGATGGGGGGTGGAACAGGAGGAGGCTTTTCCTTCAAAGCTTGCTGAGCTGTCGGGCCTGGGGGTTGCGAACATGGGGATGGCCAGCTATGGAACGGCCAGGGAGCTGATGAGCCTGGGCAAGGTGGATACCTCTCATCTGCAGTGGTTGATCATTCAATATTGCGGTAATGATCAGGGTGAGAATAAAAGCTGTATAGAACATCAGTATAAGCTGCCGATATCTTCACAGTCTGATTATGAGGGCCTGATCCATGCGGCGGAAGTCAGCCATATTTATTTCCCGGGAAAATATCTTCTTATTATCGGAAGTTTTTTTGAAAAGGGACTGTTGAACCGTATCTATCCTCTTTTTAACCTGCGATGGGAGCGGAAGGATTGGGGACAGGGGCAGGAGCAACAGGCAAAGAACTTTCTGGATATACTGTATCATTCTCCTATCAATTTCAGGAAAGTGAAGGTGATCGTCACCATGATGGATGATCCTCAGAATATGCAAGGGACGTTCCTGCGTACGGTGAGGAAGGTATCGGAGGAAGCTCCTTACCGGGAAAAGTTCGGAGGAGAATTAAAGGTGGTGGACATGGCTCCCTTATTGTCGAAGGATGACCTTTTTGTATTGGATGTTCACTTTAAGGCATCGGGGCATATGAAGATCGCCCGGGCATTGTTAAGCGCTATGCATGCGGCATTATGAGGGAATACGATCTTTCAACTGGAGCGCTTTTTTTTCTACGGCATACCAGGATAGAATGGCGAGGGGGCAGACGGCAATAAGGGACAGGGTGAGCATTTGCAAGGGACCTGCCGGGTGTAAATAATTTGCCACGAGCTGCTGGACAGGGAAGGCGAATACATAGATACCGTAGGATAGATCGGGTTTTGGAGTGATCTTTTTTATCCAGGGTACGGCAAAGGCGCCTGCGCATATGACGAGTGCGGGAATGAGCAGATAGGCGGTGTACAGCCAGATGTGCAACCAGATACTGAAAAGGATCAGCAGAGGGATGAGTATCATTCCATAGCTGGGGATGATGATCTTGTCTTTGTAGTGATAGCATAGCGTTCCCGAAAGGAATTGTACACCAAATGTGAACCAGGGACGATAGAAGACAGGTATATATTGTACTTTCCAGGTATAGCAGACGATGGCGGCAATGATGAGCGGGGGCCACAGTCTTTTTCTCCAGACAACGGGGATCTGCCAGGTCAGGAGGAGGCCTATATAGAGTTTTAATTCCATGGAGACTGTCCAGAGGGAAGCATTTACGGCCGGACTACCCAGCACGGAGTGGCTGAAGACGCCGGGCAGCAGGAAGCTGATATGGAGCAGGCTGCAGGTGGCAAGGTATCGATAGAGCAATGGCGACAGAAAGTATTCTTTAAGGGGGAGAGTGGTGACGACAGGGCCCATGATCAAGGCTGCGGCCAGTACAGAAAGACAGGCTGCAGGGTAGATACGCAGGATACGTTTCCAGAGGAAATGCTTCCAGGAACTGCTGTGGTCAAGGCTTTGAGTGACGAGCAGGCCGCTGAGGAAAAAGAAGGAAGGTAATCCCAGATGGCTGATGTGAAAATATAAGCTGTTATAGGCATCCCTGGTTTTGTCATACAACAGGAGGTGAGAATGGTTTTCCATGACCATGACAGCTGCGATAAGCCGGAGGAGCTGGAAATTATTCTGTTTGTCGGATGCAATAATATCTTCCAGCGGGCGTCCCCGGACCTCCCGGATCATGTAAGCGAATTTATACGTTGTACATACTTCCCGATGATATCGAATTCCAGGTTGACCAAGCTGCCGGGATGGATAGACTGCATGTTGGTATGTTCGAAAGTATAGGGTATGATGGCCACGTCAAAACGGGATTTTTTTACATTAAAAATGGTGAGGCTGATGCCGTTGAGGCTGATGGAACCTTTTTCGATGACGAGGTGGGCGAATTTTTTTGGGAATTCGAACCGGAATTCCCAGCTGCCGTCGAGGTCTTTTTTTTCGGTGCAGACGGCGGTGGTGTCGACATGTCCCTGTACGATGTGGCCGTCGAGACGGCCATTCATAATGAGACATCTTTCCAGATTGACCAAATGACCCCGCTGCCAGCTTTCCAAATCGGTCTTTTGGAGGGTTTCTTCGATGGCCGTGACCCTGTGGGTGTCGTCTTTTACCTCTTCCACGGTGAGGCAGACCCCGTTGTGGGAAATGCTTTGATCTATTTTCAGCTCTTTGGATATGGAGGATTCGATCCAGAAGGTGCGATTAGTGCCACGGGATGCTGCTTCCCGGACTTTTCCGAGCGATTCGATAATTCCTGTAAACATGGGAGCGAATTTCGCAAATTTCTCCGTAGAATTTCCATTTTCCGGATTTTGCTGTATATTTGCAGCCCGGTTGCCAGGTATGGCAGCAGGAAATTTAATAATTGTCCTAAAAAGAGGTCATAATATGCTGATTATCGATTCCAAAGATTGCGAAAACATTGACAAGGCGCTCAAGAAGTACAAGAAGAAATTTGAGAAGGCTAAGATCCTTATCCAATTGAGAGAGCGTCAGTCATTTACCAAACCATCCGTAAGGCGGAGAGGCGAGGTGCTTAAAGCTGTTTACAAACAGCAGGTAGCCAACGGCACAGTAGAAAAGTAGTACTACGTATAAATGATTGATACATAGGCTGTCATGCGACGGCCTATGTTCGTTTATAGCCGAGGGGGACGATATGACGGGGCTTAGCCGGGAAAAGTGTAACTTACACTAAGTGGACCACAGGTCCACTGGCCGAAGGCCCATCATTAGACGTGTATTGGGGATGGGTTAGTTTTCGGTGTAACCCATCCCCAATGCACACTTAATTTGTCGAAGATTTGGAGTCGCTTATCACACCCTTTATCGATCATCTGAAATTTGAGAAGCGGAGCTCTCCCCATACGATCCGCAGTTACCAGGATGACCTGGTACAATTCTTCGACTTTGTAGCCATAGCTTTTGGGGAGGTGTCTCTACGGGCCATTACCCCTTCGATCATCCGGAGTTGGCTGGCGTCCTTAAAGGATGGGGGGATCAGCAGCAGGAGCATCAACCGGAAGATATCTACGCTTAAATCCTTTTTTAAATATCAGATCCGGGGCGGTGGGGTGGAGCAGTCTCCCATGGCTGCCATTACCAGTCCCAGGGCCAGCAAACGGCTGCCAGTATATGTGGAGGAGCAGGATATTGCCACGCTTTTCAGGCAACTGGTGTTTCCGGATGACTGGGAGGGGTGGACGGACAGGCTGTTGTTAGCCGTGTTTTATCATACGGGTGTCCGGCTGAGTGAATTGATCAATCTGAAGGAGCGGCAGGTGGACAAGGGTAACCGGTGTATAAAGGTTTTGGGAAAGGGGAATAAGGAGCGGGTGATCCCTATCGGAGCATGGCTGATGGAGGAGATAGGGGCGTACTGTCAAAAGAAACGGGGGGAATTTGGAGAGTTGGGGAAGGAATATTTATTCGTGGGTAAAAAGGGGGTGAAACTTTATTCCAAATATGCTTATAGGGTCGTTCACAAATATCTTGCCCAGGTGACGACGATCGATCAGAAGAGTCCGCATGTATTGCGGCATAGTTTTGCCACGCATTTGCTCAACAGCGGTGCGGATCTGAATTCGGTGAAGGAACTATTGGGACATGCCAGTCTGGCGGCTACGCAGGTGTATACGCATAATACCATCGAAAAATTGAAAGAAGTCTATCAGAGGGCGCATCCCAAGGCGTAGGACAGTGTTGTCCTGACGCGTATGATTTAGGGATTATTTCGCACATTATTATTTGGAAAAACAGCCTCAAAAGGTTAACTTCATTGTCCTGCCTTATCCTAGCATTCCGAGAGCTGCTATGGTTTTTTGCACCGGCTTTAGCAGGTAGGTCGCGACAAAACTTTAGTATGCGCATGATGTGCGAAATATGTACCGGCGCACGTTACAGCATAGAAGATCTTTAACTTATTGTTCACTGATTAAAATGGAATTGCTATGAATGTTAGAATTCAGACAGTGCACTTCGATGCAGATGGAAAACTAGTAGATTATGTAACAAAAAAAATGTCAAAACTGAACACCTTCCATGACCGGATCATCAAAGTAGATGTATTTTTAAAGCTGGACAATGTAGTCCACACGATCAAGGACAAGATTGCAGAGATCAGGGTCCATGTTCCCCGCCACCACTTTTTTGTAAAATGTTCCTCTAAGTCTTTTGAAGAATCTTTTGATAGCGCCTTCGAGTCGTTGGTAAACCAGGTAAAGAAGAAAAAAGAAAAACAGCTTGCATAACTCCGGAACGGATAACTTTTTTATGAAAAGACCTCTATATGGGGTCTTTTTTTATGGATTGGCCTGATAGAGGAGGGTAGTCTAAAAAAAGTGAGTTCAAAATTTTTGAATTTAACAAATTCGCTTACCTTTGCCTTCCCAAAAAAAACAGTGGATCAGTGTGATAAGTGAGATTTTGGGGTGAGCGATAGGCCGGCGTAGCTCAGCTGGTAGAGCAACTGATTTGTAATCAGTAGGTCGGGGGTTCGATTCCCTTTGCCGGCTCACAAGGGGGGAGATAGGTCCTCCGCAATTGAAATTCGGGCAAGTAGCCAAGTGGCCAACGGCAACAGACTGTAAATCTGTCCTCTTCGGAGTTCGGTGGTTCGAATCCATCCTTGCCCACGATAAGTTCACCTTAAGGTGAAAGAAGTTCTTTTAAATGCCGGAGGATAATCTTTTGAAAAACCCCACGGGTTTTTCAAAAGGATCTAATAATTGTCCTTCGGACGCCGGACCTGTGGTCCGGCCTATGCGGAAGTAGCTCAGTTGGTAGAGCGACAGCCTTCCAAGCTGTAGGTCGCGGGTTCGAACCTCGTCTTCCGCTCAGAAAGAAAAGATTGGAGTCAGATCTGGGTTGAACATTCAATACGGATCGGAGTGATCCGTCGGCGGCCTAGCCGAGCAAAGCGAAGGCTACGAACGAGTCGGGGCGTGTCGAAGCAGCCCCGACGAAGTCCTTCGACAAGCCGTTGTAGCTCAGGGGTAGAGCACTTCCTTGGTAAGGAAGAGGTCGAGAGTTCAATTCTCTTCAACGGCTCTGAAGTCCGGACAAACGGACAAAAGACCCGTCTGGTGGCGGTTGTGTCTGCCTGCCGGCGGAACCACTGATGGAAGTGTTCGTTGTCCAATGAGATTTTTGAAAAGAAGTTTTTGTAACACCGGAGGCCGGCCCGGATAGGAGTGCCGGAAGAATTTTTAAACACAACTATTAAAACAGATAACAATGTCAAAAGAGACCTTCAAGAGGGACAAACCCCACGTTAACGTTGGTACCATTGGTCACGTTGACCACGGTAAAACAACTTTGACTGCTGCTATTACAACTATCTTATCTTCAAGAGGGTTGGCAGAGGCAAAAAAATATGATGAGATCGATGCTGCTCCGGAAGAGAAGGAGAGGGGTATTACCATCAATACAGCTCACGTTGAGTATGCGACAGCTAACCGTCACTATGCTCACGTGGATTGCCCTGGTCACGCTGACTATGTGAAAAATATGATCACCGGCGCCGCCCAGATGGACGGAGCTATTCTTGTAGTTGCTGCTACTGACGGCCCCATGCCTCAGACGAAGGAGCACATTCTTCTGGCTCGCCAGGTAGGTGTACCTCGTATTGTGGTATTTATGAATAAAGTTGACCTGGTGGATGACCCCGAGCTGCTGGAACTGGTGGAAATGGAAATCCGCGAGCTGTTGTCTTCCTATGGTTTTGATGGTGACAACACACCGATCATCCAGGGTTCTGCAACCGGCGCTCTGGCTGGTGAAGACAAGTGGGTAAAGAAGATCGACGAGCTGATGGCAGCTGTTGACAGCTATATTCCCCTGCCTCCCCGTCCTGTTGATCAGCCCTTCCTGATGTCTGTTGAAGATGTGTTTTCCATCACGGGTCGTGGTACTGTTGCCACAGGCCGTATTGAAAGAGGCCGTATCAAGGTAGGTGAAGCTATCGAGATCGTTGGTCTGCAGGATGCTCCGCTGAGCTCTACTGTTACGGGTGTGGAAATGTTCCGCAAGCTGTTGGATCAGGGTGAAGCTGGTGACAATGCAGGTCTGTTGCTCCGTGGTATTGAAAAGACCCAGATCCGTCGTGGTATGGTGCTTTGCAAACCCGGCTCTATCACTCCTCACACTGAGTTCAAAGGTGAAGTATATGTATTGAGCAAGGAAGAAGGTGGTCGTCATACGCCTTTCTTTAACAAGTATCGTCCCCAGTTCTACTTCCGTACGACGGACGTAACGGGTGAGGTTACATTGCCAGCTGGTACTGAGATGGTTATGCCTGGTGATAACACTTCTCTGCACGTTGTGCTGATCCAGCCCATCGCTATGGAGAAAGGTTTGAAATTCGCTATCCGCGAAGGTGGCCGTACCGTAGGTGCCGGACAGGTAACTGACATCATAAAATAATAAGATAATTTTTATATCTTTGTGATGATGAATCTAAAAGCTGTTCCGAATGTCCTTCGGGATAGCTTTTAGCTTTCTTAGGATAGAGGGGTGGGTGATCTTTAACATACACGGGCATAGTTCAAAGGTAGAATAGAGGTCTCCAAAACCTTAGATCTGGGTTCGAATCCTAGTGCCCGTGCAAGGGCCGTCTCCGGCGGCGTCTGGTAAATTTAAGAACACGACAATGAATAAAATCACGACATATTTCCGTGAGTCCTATAAAGAACTGATGGAGAAGGTGACCTGGCCGTCCTGGCCCCAGCTGCAGCAGTCGACCGTGATCGTGCTGGTGGCTACTTTGCTGATTACTGTGCTGGTGTGGATCATGGACGTGGCGTCCAGTTCTGTATTACATTTTGCTTATTCGTTATTCGGATAATATAAAACAAGTTATGGATACTGTTAACCAACAAGAAGTCAAGACTACGGCCGAGGGCAAACCTGCCCCGGAAACCAAGTGGTATGTATTGCGCGTGGTCAGTGGCAAGGAGCGTAAGGTTAAGGAGTACCTGGATAAGGAGATCTCCCGTGGAGGATGGGGCGAGGTGGTGAAGCAGGTATTTCTTCCGGTAGAGAAGGTATATAAAGTGCAGAATGGCAAGAAGGTGATGCGTGAGCGGAACTATTATCCCGGCTATGTAATGATCGAGGTTACGGATGGCAAGCTGGGAGACGATCTGCGTGAAGCGATAAAGAATACCAATAGTGTTATTCATTTCCTTGGAAAGGAGAATCCTATCGCGCTTCGTAAGGCCGAGGTGAACAAGATGCTGGGTAAGATGGATGAAATGGCTGAGTCTGGCGGTATGAGCATGAGTGAACCGTTCATTATCGGTGAGACTATCAAGATCATCGAAGGTCCGTTCAATGATTTCAATGGGATCATTGAAGAGGTCAATGATGAGAAGAAGAAACTGAAAGTTACGGTGAAGATCTTCGGTCGTTCCACACCGGTGGAGTTGAACTATATGCAGGTGGAAAAGATCGCGTAGTCTGAAATATACTTATAAAAAAACCCTCCGAATGGAGGGTTTTTTTATGATTACATATTCTCATTATTGTCGTTGTCAAAACCGAAAGATGTCTGCGGCTCTTCAGGCGTTGGAGCAGGCACGTAAGTGATCTCGATCGTTTCCTGAGTAAGAGCGACTGGCTTGGGAGCCGGTTTCTTTTTTGCTGCCTTTTTAGGAGCTGCCTTTTTTGGAGCGGCTTTTTTGGGGGCTGCTTTTTTTGGAGCAGCTTTCTTAGCGGCTTTTTTTGCTGCTTTTTTGGGGGCTGCTTTTTTCTTAGGAGCGGCTTTCTTTTTGGGAGCGGCTTTCTTTTTTGCTGCTTTTTTTACAGCTTTTTTCGCAGCCTTCTTAGCGGCTTTTTTGGGAGCTGCTTTCTTTTTGGCCGCTTTTTTAACGGCTTTTTTTACAGCTTTTTTCGCCGGCTTTTTCTTAGACTTTGACATAATTTGTTGAGCGTTTTAAGTTGTTATGAGAATTTAATGGATTTATTAACGGAAAAGTTAGTCAGAAAAATTCAAATAGAAAAAAATGACGAAAAAATTTCTTTACAAAATGTTGAGAATTGGGCTTATAACGTAAGAGTGCGGGCGCACTTTTGGTGATAAATGGGGTGTGAGGAATGTTTGATGTATGGGTTGACGGGGAGCCGGGAATGGGGAGGTTAATGGGGTGGGAGGCGCCTTTGCAGAGGGCGGGAAGGAGGGGAGGGGTGGTGTGGTCAGGCGGAGATTAGGTGCTAAAAAGTTTGCAGGTATCGGGTTATTTGACTACTTTTGCGTCCCCAAATAGTTCTTTTAGGAATATAGCATTGGGAGTTCCTGTCCGTGTGACGGGGACGTTAACACCAAAAAAGTAGCAACATGGCAAAAGAAATTACCGGTTATGTCAAGTTGCAGGTGAAAGGCGGTCAAGCCAATCCTGCACCTCCTATCGGACCTGCATTAGGTTCTAAAGGCGTCAATATCATGGAGTTCTGTAAGCAATTCAATGCCAGGACCCAGGATAGGATGGGGAAGGTACTTCCCGTTGTCCTTACTGTATTTAGCGACAAGTCTTTCGAATTTGTCATCAAGACTCCCCCCGCAGCGGTACAGCTGTTGGAAGCTGCCAAGCTTCAGAGCGGCAGTAAGGAGCCAAATCGTAACAAAGTTGGAAAAGTAACCTGGGCGCAGGTAGAGGCTATTGCGAAAGACAAGATGCCTGAC
Source organism: Chitinophagaceae bacterium (assembly GCA_017307755.1). Classification (GTDB taxonomy): domain Bacteria; phylum Bacteroidota; class Bacteroidia; order Chitinophagales; family Chitinophagaceae; genus Puia. The sequence continues at coordinate 248,205 of JAFKGQ010000009.1, forward strand.
CTGAATTGCTTTACAGTGGAAAGCGCCATGCGTATGGTGGCTGGTACGGCCCGCAGCATGGGTATCACTGTAGAGGGTGCTGCTCCCTGGGCAAATTAATCTCCTAACTCCAAAAACATTACGAAATGGCAATTACAAAGAAAAGAAAAGCAGCCTCAGCGAAGGTTGATAAAAATAAGGTTTACTCCCTCAAGGATGCTTCTGCGCTGGTGAAGGAGGTGAATACTACAAAGTTCGACTCTTCAGTCGATCTGCATGTTCGTCTGGGGGTTGATCCCAAAAAAGCGGACCAATCTATCCGTGGTACGGTGACCCTGCCTCATGGTACGGGTAAGACCAAGCGGGTGCTGGTGCTTTGCACGCCTGATAAAGAGGCTGATGCCAAGGCGGCCGGAGCCGACTATGTAGGGCTGGACGAGTTTATCCAGAAGATCGAAGGTGGATGGGTGGATGTGGATGTGATCGTGGCTACTCCTTCCGTCATGCCTAAGATTGGTAAACTGGGTAAGGTGTTGGGCCCTCGTAACCTGATGCCCAATCCGAAGACGGGCACGGTGACCAATGATGTGGCGGCTGCCGTGAATGAGGTAAAGGGTGGTAAGATCGCTTTCAAGGTTGACAAGGCGGGCATTATCCATGCCAGCATCGGCCGGGTGAGCTTCTCTCCTGAAAAGATCGTAGAGAACAGCCAGGAGCTGATCAACGCGATCATCAAGGCCAAGCCGGCCACGGCCAAGGGCACTTATGTCAAGAGCGTATTTATGGCCAGCTCGATGAGCCCGGGCATTGCCATTGACACTAAAGCCTTTGTACACTAAAATGGAACACAGTTCCATTGGCCGAAGGCCCATTATGAGCGATTTTTCGCCAAGGGCCTATATTCTGACAGAAAGGCCGTTGGCGAAAATAAATTGAATCACCGCGGACTAAAAAATTGAATTATGAACAAAGATCAAAAAAATGAAGTCATTGAGCTGTTGAAAGACAAGTTCAATCAATATAACAACTTCTATGTGACCAATACCGAGTCACTGACTGTAGAACAGGTGGGCAAGCTGCGCCGGATCTGCTTTGACAAGAAAGTAGAGATGAAGGTGGCTAAGAACACCCTGATAAAAAAGGCCCTGGAAGGTCTGGATGACAAGCGTTTTTCAGGCGTATACGAGTCTCTCAATGGCGTGACTGCGCTGTTGTTCTCGGAGAATGCGAAGGAGCCTGCGCTGATCATCAGCGATTTCCGGAAGGCTGGCAACATGGAAAAGCCTGTATTGAAGGCTGCCTTTATCGATGGGGATGTATTTGCGGGGGATGACCAGCTGAAGGCGTTGACCACGCTGAAGAGCAAGCACGACCTTATCGGCGAGATCATTGGTCTGCTGCAATCGCCCGCCAAGAATGTTATCAGCGGCTTGAATGCAGGAAACAAGCTGGCCGGGTTGATCAAGGCACTGGAAGATCGTGCCGGAGCGAACTAAGCATTACACGGCCTATGGCCGCCTAATGATATAAAAGAAACAAATTTTTTTAAACCTTCCGCCGGATCCCCCAGTGGAAATGAAGGCGGAAAAAATTGTAAAACATGGCAGACTTAAAAGCATTTGCTGAGCAGCTCGTAGGGCTGACTGTAAAAGAAGTAAACGAATTAGCAAAGATCCTGAAGGAAGAATATGGCATCGAGCCTGCAGCTGCTGCTGTAGCTGTTGCTGCCGGTCCCGCTGCAGGTGGTGGCGCTGCCGCTGCTGAAGAAAAGACCGCTTTCAACGTGATCCTGAAAGCCGCTGGCGCTAACAAGCTCAACGTTGTGAAGATCGTTAAGGACCTCACCGGTCTTGGTCTGAAAGAAGCTAAGGACCTGGTAGACGGCGCTCCCAAGCCCGTTAAGGAAGGTGTCAGCAAGGCTGATGCCGACGCCCTGGTTGCTAAGCTGAAAGAAGCTGGCGCTGAGGTAGAGATCCAATAGTCTTTGCCGGATAGGAGACTTATTTTGCCCCTGGCCTAAAAAGCCAAGGGTCCCCTGATCGGCTCTGCCGATCAGGACATTGAATGAAAAAAGAGGCAGGCCCCGATTTTTTTTGGTCGGGGCGCCTCTTTTTTGGTATTTGATGCGAATTCCTTAACTTTGCGGTCCGTTTCCCTAAAGTTAAGTTATGTTAAGATTTGTTTGAAAGTGTAAGTTATTGATAGTTAGATGTCAATGACTTAGAATAGCCGCAGACGATTTTGGGCACGAATCATTAAAAACCGGTTTTAATCAATATGTCTTCAACAAAATTGCAAAACAGGATCAATTTTGGTAAAATCAAGCATCTTGCCGAAACTCCTGATCTTCTGGAAGTGCAGATCCAATCTTTTAAAGAATTTTTCCAGCTAGAAACCACCCCGGACAAACGCAATATTGAAGGTTTGTTCAAGGTTTTCAAAGAGAATTTCCCGATCACTGATACGCGGAACATTTTCATGCTGGAGTTCCTGGATTACTTTATCGACCCTCCCCGTTATACTATCGAGGAGTGTATGGAGCGTGGTCTTACTTATGCCGTTCCTCTGAAGGCTAAGCTGCGTCTGAGCTGTAATGATGAGGAGCATGTGGATTTCCAGACCATTGTCCAGGACGTGTTCCTTGGCAATATCCCCTACATGACGCCTCGCGGTACGTTTGTGATCAACGGTGCGGAGCGTGTTGTCGTATCCCAGCTGCATCGCAGCCCCGGGGTATTTTTTGGCCAATCCATCCACCCCAACGGAACCAAGATCTACTCGGCCCGTGTGATCCCTTTCAAGGGCGCCTGGATGGAATTCGCCACGGACATCAACAATGTGATGTACGCGTATATCGACCGGAAGAAAAAATTCCCTGTCACTACTCTGTTGCGTTCCATCGGGTATGAGACGGATAAAGATATCCTGGAGCTCTTTGGTATGGCCGACGAGGTAAAGGCCGACAAAAAAGCGTTGCAGAAATATATTGGCAAGAAGCTGGCTGCGCGTGTGCTCCGCACCTGGGTAGAGGACTTCGTCGATGAGGACACCGGTGAGGTAGTATCCATCGAGCGGAATGAGATCGTGCTGGAGCGTGATACCATCCTAGATGAAGAAGCCATCGACATGGTGGTGGAAATGGACGTGAAGAGCGTCTTTATCCAGAAGGAGGATGTAGGCGGCGACTATGCCATTATCTATAACACATTGAACAAGGATACCTCCAACTCTGAACTGGAAGCCGTCCAGCATATCTACCGCCAGCTGCGCGGCGCTGACGCTCCGGATGACGAGACTGCGAGGGGTATCATCGACAAGCTGTTCTTCAGCGATAAACGTTATGACCTGGGCGAGGTAGGCCGCTATAAGATCAACCGCAAGCTCAACCTCAACCAGCCCCTGGACCAGAAGACGCTGACCAAGGAGGACATGATCGAGATCATCAAGTATCTCGTGCGTCTCACCAATGCGAAGGCGGAGATCGACGACATCGATCACCTGAGCAATCGTCGTGTCCGTACGGTAGGTGAGCAATTGTATGCTCAGTTTGGTGTAGGTCTGGCCCGTATGGCAAGGACTATCCGCGAGCGTATGAACGTCCGTGACAATGAGGTATTCACTCCCGTGGACCTTATCAATGCGAGAACGTTATCTTCTGTCATAAATTCCTTTTTCGGAACTTCTCAGCTGTCCCAGTTCCTTGACCAGACGAACCCGCTGAGCGAGATCACGCACAAGCGTCGTATCTCCGCCCTCGGCCCTGGTGGTCTGTCCCGTGAGCGCGCAGGCTTTGAAGTTCGTGACGTACACTACTCCCACTATGGCCGTCTGTGTACCATCGAAACACCGGAAGGACCCAATATCGGACTTATATCCACTCTTTGCGTTCACGCCAAGATCAACGAAATGGGCTTTATCGAAACGCCCTATCGTAAGGTACAGGATGGGAAGGTAGAGTTGAAGAAGCTGACTTATCTGAGCGCCGAGGAAGAAGATATAGCCAAGATCGCCCAGGCGAACATTGAGCTGGATGAGAAAGGCAACTTTATAGAAGACAAGATCGTCAGCCGTCAGACTGGTGACTTCCCCATACTGGACAAGAGCGAAGTGGAATATATGGACGTTGCTCCCAACCAGATCGTAGGGTTGAGCGCCTCCCTGATCCCCTTCCTGGAGCATGATGACGCCAACCGTGCGCTGATGGGATCGAACATGCAACGTCAGGCTGTGCCCCTGATCCGTCCCGAGATGCCTATCGTAGGTACAGGGCTGGAAGCAAAGGCTGCCCGTGACGCCCGTATCCAGATACATGCTGAAGGCGACGGTGTCGTAGAGTTCGTGGATGCCAATGAGATCCATGTACGTTACGACCGCAATGAGCAACAGAAACTTGTGTCTTTTGAAGAAGACCTGAAAGTATATAAGCTGACAAAGTTCATCAAGACCAACCAGGAGACCTGTATCAACCTGAAGCCTGCCGTCAAGAAAGGGCAGAAGGTGAAAGAAGGCGACTTCCTTACGGAAGGGTATGCCGTACAGGATGGTGAACTGGCTCTCGGCCGCAATCTGAAAGTGGCATTCATGCCCTGGAAGGGTTACAATTTCGAGGATGCCATTGTGATCAGCGAAAAGGTGGTAAAGGAAGACCTCTTTACTTCTGTCCATATTTCCGAATACGAACTGGAAGTACGTGACACGAAGTTGGGTGAAGAAGAGCTGACCCCGGATATTCCCAACGTCTCTGAAGAGGCAACCAAGGACCTGGACGAGAACGGTATCATCCGTGTAGGCGCCCAGATCAAGGAAGGAGATATCCTGATCGGTAAGATCACTCCGAAAGGCGAAAGCGATCCTACTCCGGAAGAGAAGCTGCTCCGCGCCATCTTTGGCGACAAAGCCGGTGATGCAAAGGATGCCTCTTTGAAGGCCCCCAGCGGCACGGAAGGCGTGGTGATCAGCAAGAAGCTCTTCCAAAGGGCCAAGAAGGACAAGAATGCCAAGGTGCGTGAAAAAGCAGCCCTGGAGAAAATAGAAAAAGTACACGAGAAGAATACTGCCGATCTGATGGATGTGCTGTTGAGCAAGCTGCAGGTGCTGCTGAAAGATCATGCATCCTCCGGGGTGAATAACAACTTCGGAGAGGTACAGATCGGGAAAGGATCCAAATTCACTGCTAAGAACCTGGCAGGGATCGACTATCTGAATGTCAATCCCCTGGGTTGGACGGGTGATGCCAAGACCGATGACTCGATCAACATCCTGTTGCACAACTATAGCATCAAGTACAACGAAGAACTGGGTCGTTACAAACGGGAGAAGTTCAATATCTCCATCGGGGACGAGTTACCTGCCGGTGTATTGAAGCTGGCTAAAGTATACCTGGCTGTTAAGCGTAAGCTGAAAGTAGGGGACAAGATGGCCGGTCGTCACGGGAACAAGGGTATCGTCGCCAAGATCGTAAGGGCGGAGGATATGCCTTTCCTGGAGGACGGAACACCTGTTGACGTAGTATTGAACCCCCTGGGCGTACCTTCCCGTATGAACCTGGGACAGATATATGAAACTGTACTGGGCTGGGCCGGTGAGAAGCTGGGTGTGAAATTCGCCACCCCCATCTTTGATGGTGCTACGGTGGAAGAGATCGCCGAGCATATTTCCAAGGCGGGTCTGCCGAGCTTTGGCCATACACATCTCTACGATGGAGAGACGGGCGAGCGTTTTGACCAGAAGGCTACCGTGGGTATCATCTATATCATCAAGCTCCATCACATGGTGGACGACAAGATGCACGCCCGGAGTATCGGGCCGTACAGTCTGATCACACAGCAGCCGCTGGGTGGTAAGGCTCAGTTTGGTGGTCAGCGTTTTGGGGAAATGGAAGTGTGGGCTCTCGAAGCCTATGGCGCCTCCAATATTCTCCAGGAGCTGTTGACCCTGAAGTCCGACGATATCATCGGCAGGGCGAAGACCTATGAGTCCATCGTGAAGGGTGACAATATCCCGAGAGCGGGCATACCCGAGTCCTTCAATGTGTTGGTGCATGAATTACGCGGGTTAGGACTGGATCTGAAGTTTGACTAACGAGGTACTCTGCTAACTGATGAATAATATCTCAAGCCCGGCTAATTAAGGCCGGGCTTTTACTATTTTGGTGATGTATGTGTTCGAGCCGGTACGGACTTCCAGCAGATAGATACCCGCGGGAAGGGAGAGTCCGGAGAGATCGAGATGAATACGATCTTGTGCGAAGCCGGCATTGTCCTTGCGCAGCAGTATCCTGCCTGTCATGTCCAGCAACCGGATGCTTGTCCTGCTTTCCGGAGTTTTGTCCAGTACGATGTCCACACCGGTGGTGAAGGGGCTTGGGGACACGGTGAATGGATTGCCCGGAAGGGCGCCGTCCACCAGGATGATCTTGCTGTAGGTGAATTTTTCGTCCTGGTCTATTTCCTTTAAGCGATAGTAGTTTTTATCATGGGGTACGGCAATGTCCGTAAAGGTATACCGGAGTGTAGTGGTGCTGTTACCGGCGGCATCCACGTACCCGATGTTTTGGAAGGTAATGCCGTCATAGGACCTCTCGATGCCAAAGCGTTTGGTGTTATCTTCGGAGGTGGTGGTCCAATAGAGGACTATGTTTTGCTGTTGCAGCAGTCCTTCGAAATCGAGCAGGCTAATGGGCAGGGGGACGTCGGGTACGCCTGCGCCAAAGCCGGAGAAGCCTGTGGTGAAATTATAGGTCAGGGCTGTATTGGTACCCAGGGTACTGATGGTGGGAGCGCCAATGACCACTGCGCCGCCGCCGGTGGGATTGGCCGGCGTAACATTGGAGATCTGGTTGGTGACCTTTACGATCTGGACATTGTTCAGAGATTGCGATGTTGCCGCGATCCAGCCGTCTACTTCCGGCTTTGTATAATAGAGGGTGATGTTATAGCTGCCGGCCGGATTGTTGTTGGCGGGCAATACCCTGAAAGTTTTATTCATCAGATAATTTGCGGTATTGTTATTCCAGAACTGGCTGGCACTTGTGCCCTGACGGTCGATGACCACTTGAGTACATCCGTAATCATAGCCTGTCAGATTTTGTATCCGGGCCATCAGCTGGCCATTTGACTGATCGTAGAAATAGAGATCTGCGTTGGGGCCCAGATATTGCTGGCTGGAGGAATTGAGCACGGTCTGAACCACGGTGGCGTTGATGGGGTAGCTGAAGCGGGCGATGGGTTTTGTACCACCGCCATAACCGGCGACACTGCTGCCAAAGGATTGGGCGCAGGTGACATTACTCTTGTAGAATATATTTCCCTGACTGGAGCTGCCTCCGTCACCACTATAACAAGCGATGGCGTCCATCCCATCTCCCGCGGCTGCGCTGCCATTGTCATAACATATTTCCACTACGAGGTTGCTGGAGCCGTCCCAGGTGAAAGGCGTATCGAATGTGAAATTATTCCATCCGGTAGTAGTATTGTAAGAGGACAGGGTTTTTACGACTGTCATACCCGAACCCTGATTGAAAACGCCGCTATTGACGAGATAATTTGCGATGGAGGTCCCTATTTTGATGTTCAGATTTGTGTATGCACGGATGCTTGCTTTTGACGCAATCTGCAGTCCGATGCCTGTGATGGGACCGGCAGGAAGTCCTGCGGCTGTCAGCTCGGAGGCTGTGTAAAGGAATTGTGTACGCTGGGAAGCGAGCTGACCATTGAAGGGTGCGTCGGGGATGCCGAATGCTGCGCTGCCCAGACTGGCTGTCCCGGTGGAACTGGTGGGGATGGGGGCGGCATCGTTGTCCCTGATGGTAAAAGAGAGGGTGGGCTTGCCATCTCCCGCCACGGCGTCGCCTCCTCCATTGTTGACGGTGAAGCTTAAAGTGAAGCTACGGGTGCCATTGACGCTGGCATCGTCGTATATACGAATAGTAAACGACTGGGAGGTCATGGAGCCTGCCGGGAATGTGAGCGTCTGGGAAGGGCTGGCAAAGCTGCCATTGGTGGTGATGTCAAAATCCAGGCCCTTTTTGGCGGTGCTGCCGGCATTGACGTTTAGCGTGACGATGGCGGCTGCAGAGGGGGTGTTGCCGATGATCATATTGTAAGTGTAGTCCTTATAGGCGCGGCAGCCGGAAGTGGCAGCTGTTGTTTCTGTCGCCTGGTCGCTGCTGATCTCGAAGTTGATCTTGGGCGGGCATTGACTGGAGCCTGCGTTCGTAGCGGTGCCTCCCAGGGAGGTAGCAAGGCTTGCCCGGGAGGTGGCGGCAGAGGCCAGCATTCTGGCTTTCTGACCGGGTGTAAAGAGCGTGAAGCAATTTGTATAGTTCATGTAATTGCTCTCTGTATTGGGGCTGTATGTTGTGCCGGCAGGTGTAGCACAGGGGTTTACGGTAGATGTGCTCCGGCAGGTGAAATCGACGATGCCTGCGCTGATGTTTTCGGAAATGGGGTCTGTATCGCAGACCTGGTCCCCATCCAGGCTGCAATCATTGTTTGGGTGGGGAGGACAGGTATTTTTGTCGGCGGAGCCCTGGAAGGGGTGATAGAGGTTGAAGGCATGACCTATTTCATGGGGAAGGGTTTTTTGTCCGGCGACCATCTGGGTGGCCAGCATGACAGTGCCATCCCGCAAGGGGTCGAAGGGGACCGGGAAGTAAGCATAGCCGGCGATGAATTGACCTGCTGTACCGTCCTGTCCCAGGATCTTATTTACTATCCATATGTTGTAATATTGGGTAGGATCCCAGCGGATGAGGTTTTTTATGTTGACCTCATCGGTACCGGGACCGGAGCTGCCTTGTGGTATAACGCCTCCGGAGACATAGTTAGCGATGCCTGAACCATCTGTACGATCGATGCCTGTGGTAGGATTGCAATTAGGATCCCGTTTGGCAAGCACGAACTGTATCTGAAGGTCGCCTGCTCCTGTTGTGCCGGGCCAGGTACCGTTGTAGACGGCATTCAGATAGTCTATTGCTCCCTGTACCTGGGCGTCGGTGGGGTTGTAGATGGAGCCGACGGCGCCTCCTGTATGTACGATATGCACCACTACGGGAATTGTATAGAGGGGGCCGCTGAGAGGTGTAGCGGGTGCGCCTGCCTTATCGACGATGATGGGCTTTGTCTGACCCAGGTGCGGATGTTGCCGGATGTATTGCCGGATAGCCGTCTCTCCGTCCTGGAGACGCTGGCGATAGGTGGCGTCTGTCTGCAGACGATAGTGATGAACGTCATCAAATCCGCAGATGGCCTGGGAAAAGGAGACGTTGCTCAGGAGCAGCATTATGGTGGTAGCAAGCAGTAAGTAGATGTTTTTCATTTGGTAAGGGAAGGTATATAATGTAATTAAATAACGTGACGGCGCCAAGGGATATTTGCATCGCCATTAAATATATTAAAAATTTACGTTAATTTTCGACATGCTAATACTGGGAATTTCGGCGTTTTTTCACGATGCCGCCGCTGCACTCATAAAAGATGGAGAGATCATTGCCGCCGCCCAGGAAGAACGATTTACAAGGATCAAGAATGACGCTGCTTTTCCCCTGAATGCCATTCAAAGCTGTCTGGATATGGGCTGGGTTTCTCCGGACGAGCTGGATGCAGTCGTGTTCTATGACAAACCCCTGTTAAAACTGGAAAGGATACTGGAGTCATATCATGCGCGGGTCCCGTGGGGATGGCGCTCTTTTCTCACTTCCATGCCTGTGTGGATGAAGCAAAAAATGATGCTGAAAAAAGTGATCCGGGATGAGATGGCGCAACTGCCTGGCTGTGATAAGAAAAAGCTCCGGCTCTTATTTTGCGAGCATCATTTATCCCATGCCGCCAGCGCTTTTTATGCTTCTCCCTATACGGAGGCTGCCATTCTCACGATAGATGGCGTAGGGGAGTGGGCGACAACCTCGATAAGCGCCGGTAAGGGCCGGGAGATCCGTATGTTAAAAGAGATACGGTTCCCCCATTCATTAGGCTTGTTATACAGCAGCTTTACCTATTACTGCGGATTCGAGGTCAATGCGGGAGAGTACAAGCTGATGGGGCTTGCCCCATATGGAGACACAGGTTCGGAAGAATTCCTCCGATTTAAACGACTGATCAGTGAAAAGCTTATCACTGTATATGAGGATGGGTCGTTCGTGCTGCATCAGGAATATTTCAATTATATATCCGGGCTAAGGATGGTGCATGAAAAGAAATGGGAAGCGTTGTTTGGATTCCCGCGTCGTACACCGGAAAGCAGTATCGAGCGTTGTCATTGCAATCTGGCGCTGGCCATCCAAAAAGTGACGGAGGAGATCGTCCTGAAGCTGGCGGCTACTGCCCGAAACATTACCGGCCTAGACAATCTTTGTCTGGCGGGCGGTGTCGCATTGAACTGTGTAGCAAATGGAAAGATACTCGATACGGAGTTGTTCAGGAACCTGTATATCCAACCGGCCGCGGGAGATGCGGGCGGGGCTGTAGGCGCTGCACTCGCTGCCTATCATCTCTATTTTGAGCAGGAGAGACAGGCTGAACCCTGGGACCTGATGAAGAATGCTTATCTGGGTCCCAGCTTTGGCATAGAGAGGGTGAGGAAAACACTACGGCTGAATAAAAGCGTCTGGAAGGAATACGATGATACCGAGGAGTTGTTATCTCTGGTAGCGCGCTCGCTGAAGGAGAAGAAGATCGTAGGCTGGTTCCAGGGAAGGATGGAGTTTGGTCCGCGAGCATTGGGTAGCAGAAGTATCCTGGCCGATGCTTCAGACCCCGATATGCAGCGGAAGCTGAACCTGAGCATCAAATACAGGGAAGGGTTCCGGCCCTTTGCGCCGGTGTGCAGGATAGAACATGCCGGTCGTTATTTTGGTCTGAAGATCCCGTCGCCCTATATGCTGTTGACCCGGCGGCTGTGCAGCGAGTTTTGGAAAGCTCTGCCGGAAGAGTATGCGGCATTGGGTATGCGGGAAAAGCTGGCGGTTGTACGGAGCTCTTTCCCATCTGTGACCCATGTGGACCTGTCGTGCCGGGTACAGACCGTGACAAAGGAAAGCAATTACAAATTGTGGCGGCTGTTGTGCGTTTTTGAATCCCTTACGGGAGAGGGGCTGCTGATCAATACGAGCTTTAATGTGCGGGATGAGCCCATCGTGTGCAGACCGGAAGATGCGTACCATTGTTTTATACATACGGAAATGGACATGCTGGTGATGGATAATCTCGTGCTTTTTAAGGAAGATCAACCAAAATGATGGCCGAAGCACAGACGGAAAATTAAGTATTTTTGATAACTAAAGTACTCGTATGGAATTCTTAAGGGATCTTTGGCTTTTCCTGAAAGAGCGGAAAAAATGGTGGCTGCTGCCACTTATCATCGTGATCGTGCTGGTGACCGTACTTGTTGTATTGGGCGGCTCCACGGCATTGGCCCCTTTTATTTATTCGCTCTTCTAACGAAATATGTCTGTGCAATACAAATCGAAAGAGACCGTCCTGGTCATTACGGTGGGATTCCTCGCTTTATACATGATCTTCAAGGTCAGGGTCTTTTTGTCATTAGCCCTGATCATTGGTCTTGCCGGCATATTATCCTCATGGCTCAGTGAAAAGATCCATTTTTTTTGGACCAGGCTTTCCCTTCTGCTTGGAACGGTGAGCAATGGAATATTGCTGACGTTGGTCTTTTTCCTGGTGCTTACTCCGGTGGGGTTGTTCAGGCGACTGTTGAAAAAAAATAATATGACCAGGATCGCCAGGGGCCAGCAAAGCAATTTTACGGACAGGGATCATTCCTTTACGAAGCAGGATCTGGAGAAAACCTGGTGAGCCGGGGCCCCAGCCATTTGTCCCTCAGCCTGAGAAAAGGGCGTTCAACCACCTGATGAAGGGCCCATCCTCCCAATACTGAGACGCCCGTGCATATCCAGAAAGAAACATAGCTGTCGTTGCCTATACCATAGGGAGTAAGGACCTCGTGGGTGAGATGGATCAGTTGTTTGTGGGTGAGATAAATGGAATAGGAGAGGACGGCGATCCATCTGGTAAGGGATGAAGCATGCCGATAGAGAATACAGGAAGGACTGAGCGCTGCCAGCACGAGCAGACCGTAGGCCAGGGATATCAGCGGGAAGCCGTATATGGCGCCTTTGAAAGTATATTGCTCTTCATCATGTGTAATCCACCAGGCGGCTGCGGTCAGCAATATCCCGCTGATCAACCAGCTGTTGCCATAGCGGGTGATCTTTTGCCATATAGCGGGACGGAAGTGATACAGGGCCGCGAGGGACAGGCCGGCCAGTAGTCCATCCAGGCGGGTGTAGGTGGGATAATAAATGTAGCAATAGTAGGCGCTGCCAAAGCTTTGCCCACTGTCTATGAGCGGCTGGATAAAATGATGCCAGCTCCAGATGCGGAGGATGAAACCGGTCAGGAATAAGGCGGGCAGGAGGAAGGGGAGTCTTTTTTTGCGTTGCATGCATGCGATGCCGGCCATGATGAAGAGGGGCAGCACGAGATAGAATTGCTCTTCGATGCATAGTGACCAGGCATGCGAGAAGGCGCCCCTTGTTTTGATGTCAAGCCCGAAGTTCTGTGTAAAGGTAAGGAAGCGCCAGAGGGGCGGCAGTTCGCTGCGTTCCTTGAATCCGGGGATAGCAAAATACAGTAGCACTACTATAAGGTACGCGGGGATGATACGAAAAAAGCGTTTGAAGTAAAATTCTCCATAAGAGATGGGTTCGCTGCGGGCCATCCTGCCGAAGAGCTGACCTCCGATGAGATAACCGCTTAATACAAAGAAGAGGTCCACACCGGTCCATCCAAAGCTGCCTATTTCGTCCATATGCGGCGGATGTCCGAAGAGACGGTAATGATAAACGAACACGAGTATGATCGCAAGGGCGCGTATATGGTCCAGACCTGCCAGGCGGCCGGGGGAAGAACTTGTCAGCATGGAAATCGGAAAATATGTATATATTATTGTTAGTCAATGATTAATAGGTGTTTTTTCTGAATATGGCATTGTTAAGATGCTGTTAACGGGCAAGAAGAGATTAAATTTTTGAGCTCCCTGTCGTTCAGATATAAAATTAAAAACCCTTTTTTTAAAAACCACTAAAAGCACCAACATGAAAAGACACATTATTTTGTTTGCCTTTGCGCTGCTTGCATGCAGCTTTATGGCCAATGCTCAAAGGGCTGCCCATATCAAACATGATATTCATCATGACCGGCAGGATATCCACCAGGACCGGAAGGACATTCATCAGGACCGGAAGGATATCGGCAACGATAAGAAGGATATTGCCGGTGATAAATCCGATCTCCACCAGGACCGGAAGGATGCAGCCGCCGACAGGAAGGATCTCAGAAAGGACAATGCGGATATCAGCAAGGATAAGGCGGACCTTTCTGCTGACCGGAAAGAGCGGAATGAGGATGTAAAGGACCACAATTACGGCGCGGCCAAGCAGGAACAAAAGGACATCAATGCAGACAAGCGGGACCTGGCCACGGACAGGACTGACAGGAACAATGACCGCAAGGACCTGCATCAGGACCGGAAAGACATCGGCCATGACAAGAAGGACCTTCACAATGACCGCAAGGACCTTTCGAAAGACAGGAAAGATCTGGGCAAAGACAAGTCCGATCTTAAAAAAGACAAGCAGGACCTGAAAGATGACAAGCAGGATCTGAAGAAGACAACCGGCAATCAATAAGTCCTTACTACTACCCCGGGGCCTGCCTTTACGGCGGGCCCTCTTTAAATCATCCCGATGAAACAACTACACGTAGCCACAATAGCTGTGGTCTGTCTGTTCTGTTTTGCTCAGACGGTGACGGGCCAGGACAGCAGCAGAGCGGAGACTTCAGCGCATAAGCATTCCTATTTCGAAGCTTCCCTGAGTTATCAAAGCGATAATGTCTATCTCGGCAGAAAGGATTCTGCATCGTTACCTTATTACACTCCCATGTTGACGTACTATCACAAGTCGGGTCTTTATTTTTCGGCTGCGGCATCTTATCTGCATAATTCGACGGATCAGCGGGTGGATGTGGTGACCCTGGAGGGCGGGTATGATTATACAGTGGGGAAGTATGGGGGTGAAATTTCCTTTTCGAAATACTTCTACAATAGCCAAAGTACCAGCGTCACTTCGGGTATAACGGGTTCGCTATCCTATCGGAGCGAATATGATCTTGGATTTGTCGAACCCAGCATTACGTTGGGGCTGGACCTTGGTCCGAAAACCGACTTTCAGGGAGCTTTTGAGTTGGAGCATACCTTCGCGGCATTTGACGACAAACTGGAGATCACGCCATCGATGACAGCGAACGGCAGTACGCTGAATTTTTACGACAATTACTATAAGACCCGCCGGTTCAAGCGGCGGAAAGGGCAGAAGACGGTGTCGGGTACCGTGGATATTACGGGTACAGTACCGGATGCGGGGAGCTTTAGGATACTGGATTATGAGCCGGGGCTGTCCCTCAAGTATATTGCGGGCAGGTTCAGCTGTAGCTTTACTCCCGTCTATGCGATCCCTGTCCATCCGGCGGTGCTGGATATTCATGCTGTCTATTCCACGGGTAGCACCGTCAATAAGACCGTGACTGAAAAACTGGAGAACAGTTTTTTCTGCACTATAGGGATGACCTATAAATTTTAAAATGCAAGGATGGGTGCGATCATGCCGACAGCAGGATGTTTTTTAACTGTTGAAAATCGGGATTGATCTTTATACTTTGTTTTTTACGACCCAACAAATTTTTAATGGTGTCGGGTATGAGCACTTTTTCACCTGTCTCCTTTTCCACCGCATCGTAAAATTTTACCGGGTGGGCTGTTTCCAGGAAGAAGCCTTTTTCGCCGGGATGTTCTGCCAAGAACCTTTCCAGGGCGAGAAAGCCTACTGCTCCATGCGGATCGGGGAGGTAGTGATACTTCCTGTAGACGTCGCGTATCGTTCTACGGGTTTCTTCGTCCGTGATGCTGTAGCTGGTCATTACTTTTTTCAGGGAGGTGAACTCATGGTGAAATATTTCCAGGATGCGGACGAAGTTGCTTGGATCACCTACATCCATGGCATTGGAAAGAGTAGGGGTGGAGGGTTTGGGAATATAGGTCCCTGTCTGTAAATAGGAGGGGACTATGTCGTTGGCGTTGCAGGCTGCGATGAAATGTCGTGCGGGGAGTCCTGAGCGGTGAGCCAGGAGTCCTGCGCAGATGTTACCGAAATTGCCGCTGGGGACGCAGATGACGGGAGGGTGATCTTTATCCGCCCACTCGCGGTAGGCAAAGAAATAATAGAACTGCTGGGGCAGCCAGCGTGCGACATTGATAGAATTGGCGGAGGTAAGGAATAATGCCCGGATGAGATCCGGGTCAGCAAAGGCCGTCTTTACCATCCGTTGGCAGTCATCGAAGGTGCCGCCGACTTCCAGGGCGGAGATGTTCTTTCCCAATGTGGTGAGCTGTAGTTCCTGTACGCTGCTGACCTTTCCGGAGGGGTAGAGGATAACGACATTTACGCCCGGCACATCATAGAATCCGCTGGCAACTGCGCCTCCCGTATCTCCGGATGTGGCTACCAGGACTGTCACTGGCTGGCTTTGATCCTTTACGAAGTATCCGAGACAGCGGCTCATGAAGCGGGCTCCGACGTCCTTGAAGGCGAGGGTGGGGCCATGGAATAATTCCAGTGAGCTGATGTCACCCGTGACGGGCACCAGGGGGAAATTGAAATTAATCGTTTCGGATATGATGCGTTCGAGCTCTTTTTCCGGGATGGTGTCGCCTATGTATGGCCGGATGACCCTGATCGCTATTTCTTCGTGAGAGAGGGAAGTTATGTTTGTTATAAGGTCCGCAGGAAGGGCGGGTATCTTTTCGGGGAAATAGAGCCCTTTATCCGGGGCCTGTCCTTTTATCGTAGCTTCTTTAAAGCTGACCTTAGCGGAGGGATTATTTAGGCTGTAATAGTTCATTATAATGGTTTTACACCTTCATGGTTGATGGTGGTGACATAAATGTGATGATCGAGGCCGATGTGGCCGTATATGTCCTTCATGACCTGTCCTATTTTTTCGGCTGTGGGTTTGTCCTTGCTGAGCATGAAGATAGAGGGGCCTGATCCGGAGATCCCTCCGCCCAGTGCGCCTGCCTCTTTACATTGGGTCTTGACCTGGTCGAACCCGGGTATCAGCATGCTGCGGACGGGCTCGATGATCACGTCTTCCAGCGATCGGCCGATCAGTTCGTAGTCGTTCTTCATAAAGCCTGCCACAAGGCCTGCGATGTTTCCCCATTGCCGGATGGCGTCCTTCAGGAGCACCTCCTTACGGAGGATCTGGCGTGCATCAGCCGTGCGGACTTCTATCTGGGGGTGTACGACGGTGACGTGCAGGAGAGGGGCGGGTATCGATACGATGTCCAGGGGGAAGATGGACCTGATAAGGGTGATGCCGCCATAGATACAGGGGGCGATGTTGTCGGCGTGTTTGACACCGGAGGCTACTTTTTCGCCGAACATGGCAAAGCGGACGAGGTCTTCCTTTGAGAAAATATTTCCCAGCAGGTGATTGGCCGCTACCACGGCTCCTGCCGCGCTGGCGGCGCTGCTGCCAACTCCGCTGCCGGGCTTGATCTTTTTGTGGATAATGACTTCGAAGCCGACGGGTTTTTTCAATTCTTCCTGCATCGCCAGCAAAGGGGCCCCGGCTGTGTTTTGTGCGGGGTCGGTGGGGAGTGGGAAGCCGTCGCGGCTGCTGATACGGATGACGGGATCGTCCAGCAGGCGTACATCCATGATGTCATAGGGTTCTTCCAGGGCCATTCCGAGCACG
Source organism: Chitinophagaceae bacterium (assembly GCA_017307755.1). GTDB lineage: Bacteria > Bacteroidota > Bacteroidia > Chitinophagales > Chitinophagaceae > Puia. The sequence goes on from JAFKGQ010000009.1 coordinate 265,016, forward strand.
TCGAAGCCGCAAACCAGGTTGGCTACGGTGGCGGGGCATTTTATGGTGATTTGGTTCATTTGTGTGAAATTTATTTGCTGGTTTATGTAACCGCCGGGGGCCAGGCCCCCCGGCTATCAATTCGCTCATTATTGTCCTTCGGACAGCCGGCCTGTGGCCGGCTCTAGAGTCTTGCTGCACGGATAATGTCTGCGAATACGCCCGAGGCTGTCACTTCGGCGCCGGCGCCGGCGCCTTTGATCACCAGGGGTTGTTCGGTATAGCGGTCTGTATAGAACAGAACGACATTGTCCTTACCGTACAAATGGTAAAGATCTTGTTTGGGGTCGATGTGCTGCAGACCCACGGAAGCGCGTCCCTGCTGAAAGCGGGCCACAAATTTCAGCTTTTTACCGGCTTTTGCGGCAGCATCGTAGAGTTGTTTGAAGTGCTGCTCTTCCTTCTCCATGGCCTTATAAAAGTCTTCCACGCTGCCTTTGAGACAGGATGAGGGAAGGAAGGTTTGATTTTCTATATCATCCATCTCTATCTTTTCACCGGCCTCTCTGGCCAGGATCATGATCTTGCGCATCACATCGGTGCCGCTGAGGTCCAGGCGGGGGTCGGGCTCGGTGTATCCTTCTTCCTGTGCCTGTCGTACCACATCCGTAAAGGGTTTTTCCCCGTTGTAATGGTTAAAGACGAAATTGAGCGTACCGCTCAGGACGGCCTCGATACGACTGATCTTATCCCCGCTGCGCAGCAGGTCGTTGAGCGTGCCGATGACGGGGAGGCCGGCGCCTACGTTTGTTTCGAACAGGAAGAGGGCGTTGTATTCCCTGGCCAGGTCTTTTAGCCGTCTGTAGTAGCCGTAAGGGGAGGAGCAGGCTATTTTATTACAGGCCACTACGGAGATGCTTTTTTGCAGGAGGCTATCGTAGCAGGCGGCCACATCCTGGTTGGCTGTGATGTCGGCGAAGACGGAATTGCGCAGGTTTCTGGACGTGACGCCCTCTACCCAGGCGGGCAGGTCCATGGGCTGGCCGGCTTCCAGCGCTTCTTTCCAATTGTCGAGGGGGATGCCATTGTCATCGAAGACCATTTTCCTACTGTTGGCCAGGCCGACGACCCTGACCTGGAGGCGTAGTTGTTCCCGGAGGTAGGTCTGTTGTTGTTGGAGCTGGTCGATCAGCCGCCGGCCTACGTTACCTGCGCCGGTGATAAAGAGGTTTACTTCCTTATAGGTGGTGGAAAAGAACTCTTCGTGGAGGACGTTGATGGCTTTTTTTACATCGGGCGCGGCGATAACGGCGGAGATATTTCTTTCCGAAGACCCCTGGGCGATGGCCCGTACGTTGACGCCATTGCGTCCCAGCGCGCCAAACATTTTTCCACTGACCCCGGGATGGCTTTTCATATGGTCGCCTACCAGGGCCACGATAGAGAGGTCTTTCTCAATGATGAGAGGGTCTACCTTTCCTGTTTCTATCTCGTGGCTGAAGGCGTTGTCTACGGCAGCCTTGGCGGCGGCTGTGCTGGCTTCGTCGATGCCCACGCAGATGGAGTGTTCAGAGGAACCCTGGGTAATGAGGATGACGTTGATCTTCTCATTGGAAAGCGCTTCGAAAAGACGTTTTGAGAAGCCGGGTATGCCGACCATGCCGCTGCCTTCCAGGCTGAGCAGGGTAATTTTCCCGATGCTGGAGATGCCCCGGATGCTGCCTCCGTTGCGGGCGGATGCAAACTCTATTACGGTGCCTGCGTCGGTGGGTGAAAAAGTATTCTTTATCCATACGGGGATGCCTTTTGCCATTACAGGCTGGATAGTGGGAGGATAGATTACTTTGGCGCCGAAATGGGATAATTCCATAGCCTCCTGGTAAGAGATATGGGGGATGACCTTTACGTTGGATACCAGGCGGGGGTCGGCTGTCATCATGCCGGATACGTCGGTCCAGATCTCTACCATACCTGCGTCTACAGCTGCCGCCAGGATGGCGGCTGTATAATCGGAGCCGCCCCTTCCCAGGGTGGTGGTAATATTGTTGCTGTCGGAGGCGATAAAACCGGGCAATATAAAGAGATCGCCACTCGCCGTGTCGAAGAATTCGCGGATCTTTTGATTGGTAAGAGAGAAGTCCACGGCTGCATAGCCGAAGTTGGAGTCTGTGCTGATCAACTGCCGGGAGTCTTTCCAGGTATTGGGCATGTCGAGGGCGTCGAACCTTGCGGCAATGATGAGCGAGGAAAGCAGTTCGCCGTAGCTGACGATCTTATCGCGGGTGCGGGCCGAGAGTTCGTTGAGGAGGAATACGCCGTTACAGATGTCCTCTATCTCGTTACATCTTGTTTTTACCAGGCTGAGGACGCTGCTTTGCCGGGTAAGAGGAAGGAGGTGTTTGACGGTTTCCAGATGGCGCTGCTCTATGCTGTACAATTTTTCTTTATAGGACTCGTCTCCCGCGGCGGCCGACAGACCGGCCTGGATCAGCATATCGGTGATCCCTCCCAGGGCGGAAACTACCAGGATCGTCCTGTCCTTTTTCATAGCATCCTGTACCAGTTGAACTACCTTGTTTATATTCTCTCCGCTGGCTACTGAAGTACCTCCGAATTTTAAGACCTGCATATAGTTGGGTTATGAAGTGAAATGGATAAAAAATGACCTTTCTTAAGTTGAAAGCCTGGTAAAGAGGCCCATGTTATGATATGGAAATTGACAACCCTTAACGGGTTGTGGATGTTGTTGTGGAGGAGGTAATAATCGTAACTTGCGCAACAAGTGCGGTAGTTGTGTGAGAAGGGATGATATGGAGTGTATTACCTAACACGAATCTAATGATGGCCCTTCGGGCAGCAGACCTGTGGTCTGCTTTTGTAAAGATAAGAGGTGTTGTTGGAAAAACAATAAATCAACCCCTTTTTTGATGAAAATAAAGTAATTTCGGCACTTGATCTAATTTATTGCTGCCAAATGTCTAACTTCTTTGAACATTATTTAAACGGCTTATTTATATGAGTATTCAGTCTTCTCAGGGATTGCAGCAATTCAAGAACCTGGTAGGGATCAAGTTCCAGTTGTATAACAGTCTCTTTACTTCTCTTCCTTTTCACCGTATAGAGAAGACGGGTATATTGTTGTCATTGCTGTTGACTATTTGTGAGGATGGCTATAAAAAGAAGCAGAGCCCTGAGGAGATCATGGAGGATTTTTTCCGTAAGCATACGGCATTTACGAGTGAGCGGGAGAAGGCGGATATCCTTTTCCGTTTTATACAGTATGTGGAGCGTCAGATCGTGCTTTTTGATGCATTAGAGGATGCGGCTTTTCGTCATGTCAACGACATGGGTGGTGCGGGTACATTGAAGCATCTTATCTCGGAGGTGCTGCAGACGGGGAAGGAGGAAGAACTGACGGACAAGCTGAAAGATTATTCGGTCAGGATGGTGTTGACGGCGCATCCGACGCAGTTCTACCCGGGGCCTGTGCTGGGGATCATCAATGACCTGTCTAGGGCCGTTATAGAGAACAATGCCGCGGAGATCAATCTTTACTTACAGCAGCTGGGCAAGACGCCTTTTTTGAAAAAGCAGCGGCCTACGCCATATGATGAGGCCATTAGCCTTGTCTGGTACCTGGAGAATGTGTTCTATCATGCCTGTGGAAGGGTGATCGCCATGCTGCAGGACCAGTTCCCGCACGCTATTGACAAACATAATGCGGTGATCAAGATGGGGTTCTGGCCGGGCGGGGACCGGGATGGCAACCCGTTTGTAAAGGCGGATACAACCCTTAAGGTAGCGGAGTCTTTGCGTGGGGCCATTATCAAGTGTTATTATCTGGATGTGCGGAGGTTGAAGCGCCGGCTGACCTTTAAGGGGGTGGATACCATCATTGCGGAGCTGGAGCAGAAACTCTATAATAACATTTTTATCCCGGAGCTCATCGGCACGGAGCTGCACAAGCAGGAGATACTGGACCCCTTGATCCAGATAAGGGAGATCATCATTTACCAGCACAACAGCCTGTTTGTACACCTGGTGGATAACCTGATTGCCAAGGTGAGGATCTTTGGGCTTCATTTTGCCACATTGGATATACGACAGGATAGTACGGTACATGGGAAGGTGCTGGAAGCGGTGGCTGCCAGGGAAAAGCTTGTCCCGGAGGATTATGCTGAGTTATCTGATAAGGAAAAAATGGAAGTCCTTACGGGGCTGTCCGGTGTTGCCCGGCCGGAGCTTTATGAAGATGACCTGGTGAAGGACACGCTGGAAACTATTACCGCCATCAGGACCATACAGCAGTATAATGGAGAAGAAGGCTGCAACCGGTACATCATCAGCCAGTGTAACAGCGCCCTGAATGTGCTGGAAGTATTCGGACTTTTTCTTATCAATGGATGGAAGAAGGACAAGCTGCCTGTGGACATTGTTCCATTGTTCGAGACGGTGGACGATCTGCAGCACGCTGCGGATGTGATGAGACAGTTATATGAGCATTCTGCATATTACAAACATCTTCAGGGAAGGGGGCGTACGCAGACCATCATGCTGGGTTTTTCGGATGGGACGAAGGATGGCGGGTACCTGATGGCCAACTGGAGTATTTATAAAGCCAAGGAGGAGCTGACGAGCATTTCCAAAGAGTTTAATATCGACGTGGTATTCTTTGATGGCCGGGGAGGTCCCCCTGCGAGGGGTGGCGGCAAGACCCATAAATTCTATGCCTCGATGGGGAAGAATATTGCCAATAAGCAGATACAGCTGACCATACAGGGACAGACCGTCAGCAGCAATTTTGGGACGATAGACACGGCACAATATAATATCGAGCAACTGCTGCATGCGGGTGTCTCCAATGACCTGTTCTCATCCAAAGAGGAAACCTTAGAGGCCGGGGAGGAGGAACTGTTGCAGGAGCTTTCGGTGGAAAGCTATAAAGCCTATAAAACGTTGAAGGAGCATCCTCATTTTCTTCAATACCTGAATGAGGTGAGCCCGCTGCGGTTTTACAGCGAAACGAATATCGCCAGTCGTCCTTCCAAGCGGAAAAGCTCGGCCAGGCTGGAGTTGAAAGACCTGCGGGCCATCCCGTATGTCAGCAGCTGGAGTCAGCTGAAGCAGAATGTCCCGGGCTATTATGGGGTGGGGAAGGCTTTGCAGACCCTGGACAAAAAAGGAAGATGGAAAGAGGTGAAGCATCTGTATGAGAATTCTCCTTTCTTTAAGACTTTGCTGGACAACTGTGAAATGGCTATGAAGAAATGTTATTTTCCGTTGACGGAGCATTATTCCCGTCATCCTGTGTATGCGGAGATATGGGCCATGATCTATGAAGAATTCGAGCTTACGCAGAAATATATCTTTTCGCTTTCGGGCAAGAACGAGCTGATGGCCGACTACCCGGTGGAACAGCTGTCCATCCAGATGCGGGAAAGGATCGTATTACCACTCAGCACTATTCAGCAATATGCCCTCACGAAGTTCCAGAACCTGGAGAAGAGCGGGGACAACAAGCAGATGAAAGAGGTGTATGAGAAGCTGATCATCCGCAGCTCGTTCGGGATCATCAATGCAGCGAGAAACTCGGCTTAGAGTTTAAATTATTGATTATCAAATATATATGATTTATGTATGTCGTAAAGATTAGGTGGGATAGGAAGAGTTTATGGTATGTGTGAAAGTTTGGGTAGATTTGAGGAAAGTTTACGGTATATATGAAAGTGTTGAATAGGTTGACTTATGTAAGCCGGGTCAAGCCTTTTATCAATAAGCAGGTGATAAAAGTGCTTACTGGCCAACGGAGGGTAGGGAAGAGCTATATCCTTTTGCAGCTGATGGAGCATATTCGCGCCAGCGATACCAATGCCCACATCCTTTATATGAATATGGAGTTGGAAGAGTATGTGGGTATAAAAACTCACCTTGACTTAAACCATTACCTAAAAGATAAATTCATCAAAGGAAAAAGCAATTATCTTTTTATAGACGAGGTACAGGAAGTGGAAGGTTTTGAGCGATCCTTGCGCAGCCTGTTGGCAAAGAATGCCTGCGATATTTATTGTACAGGCAGCAATGCCCGTATGTTATCAGGAGAACTGGCAACACAATTATCCGGGAGATATGTAAGCATACATGTGCATAGTCTCAGTTACCGAGAATTTCTGGAGTTTCATCAGTTAGAAAATGTGTTTGAATCATTGATGCGTTATTTGAAGTATGGCGGTATGCCTTTCCTGCTCAATATAGGGTTAGCGGAAGATCTGCCATTCGAATACCTGAGAAATGTTTATGCTTCTATTCTCTTAAAAGATGTGGTAGCGAGGGAGAATATACGGCATGTAGCTTTTTTGGAAAATCTGGTGTTGTATCTTGCTGACAATGTTGGAAGCCTGTTTTCGGCTAATAATATCAGTAAGTATCTTAAATCTCAAAGGGTGGATATATCGCCTCAATTGACGCTGACGTATCTGAAGGCGCTGTGCAATTCCTTTTTTGTATATAAGGTGGAGCGAGCGGAAGTGGGAGGTTTGAAAATTTTTGAAATAGGTGAAAAATATTATTTTGAGGATCTGGGGCTGCGTAATACGATCACAGGCTATCATCAGCGAACGGATATACATAAATTGCTGGAAAATGCAATTTATCTGCACCTGGTGCAGCAGGATTATAAGGTATATGTAGGTAAACTCGGCGACAAAGAAATCGATTTCACGGCGGAACGGGATGGCGCCAGGATATACGTGCAGACTTGCCTAACCCTGTATGATCCCGAAACGGCTCGACGAGAGTTCGGCAATCTGTTAGAGATAAAAGATAATTATCCCAAATATGTGGTGACTTTAAACGATTCGCTTGTTGGCGAAAACGAAAGCGGTATTCTTCATAAGAACCTCATTGATTTTCTTAGTATCGCCATTTAGTCTTTTGAGCTTAGCACCTGTTGTATATACAGAGCGTAGAGTTCTGAAGGCATAAAGGACTGCACCATTCTCCACTCTACGATATTGCAGAGCAATCTCATCGAGGAGAAAGCGAAGACAAAGATGTTCTCCACTGCGTTCTTCACCAGGGCATTGCCCTTGCCGTATATTTTTTCTACCAGCGACATACATTTTTTTACTTCCCCGAAATTATGTTCCAGCGCCATGCGCTTGGTGTAGTCGGTCAGCACCTGTATCGAATCATAAACATGCTGCTGTCTGACCAGTTCATTCTTTAACTGGGGCAGGGTACCTGTTATATAGGTGGGTACTTCAAATTCGCTGATCATATACTTTGGTATTTGTATGCTAATGGCCAAAAGGAGTGCCCATTTAGTGAGATAGTTGTGCAGATGTCAGATAGAGAAGAGGTTATGATGAATTGTCCATGGATCGCGTGCCGGGCTGAGCACACCGGAATGGAAAAACCTTTTCAAAAAGGCAGGGTGGCCTGAGTATCTCTTAATTCATTTACAATGACTTGTGAGTCAGGAATGGGGTTTGGTCCAGGGATATGAACCATAAAAAAATTATAAAATGGAAGAAGAACCGGATTTGGTCATCAGAGTAGCTGTAAAAAGCGATATAAAATATGTATACCCAATTCTCCAGGAGATGGAGCGTTCTGCGAAGGAGAGGGGGACGGGTATTGCCCGGAGAAAACCTCAGCTGTTGTGTAAGAAAATGTATGAAGGTAAGGCGGTGATCGCCCTGACCCATGAAGGGGAGTGGGTGGGCTTTTCCTATATTGAATCATGGAGTAATGGAGCGTTTGTTTCCAACAGCGGTATGATCGTACATCCCCGCTATCGCGGGATGCATGTTGCGAGCCGGATAAAGGAGATGACCTTTGAACTTTCCCGGGGTCTGTATCCCCGGGCGAATATTTTCAGCATTACTACCGGTGCGGCTGTGCTTTCGATGAACCATCATTTGGGGTTCAGGCCTGTGACGTATGCAGAGATCACAAAAGATCCTGCGTTCTGGGATCAGTGCAAGGCCTGTGTCAATCACGATATCCTTGAGTCCAGGGGGCGGAAAATTTGTTTGTGTACGGCTATGATGTATGAACCGGCACGATGTATGAATGAGGGAAAAAATTTTCAATTTGAAAAAGTGGATACGGTCTTGTTATAATATAAAAAAAATGGGCAGATTTTGCTGAATTACCCTCCATTGTGACCGCCTTTTGAAAAAAATCTGATTAACTAGGCATTAACAAGTGGGGAGCTTGACCTAAAAGATGATTTTTCAGCTAGTTGCCTTTCAAATATTTCACTTTTTGCAATTTTTACTTTGAAAAGAAATTTTCAAAACGAGAATGCATACCGGTTTACTCCTGACTGTTGAAGAAGATGATTATGAACGTATGAAACCCGCTGTGGTATTGGGTTTCTTTCGGGTTTTTCTTTTTATCTGCCTATGTCTGGCCTGTAATTAGTCAATTGTAACACTGATGGCGGATGTTCCCGCTGCGTTATTTTTTATTTATTTAAAATCAGACTATGCTTAAGAGATCAATTGTTTCCATCGGTGCGCTGGTCCTTTTTCTAAAAGGATATTGCCAAACATCCGATGTTGTCAAGTCTTCGTTATCGGAGCAACCCTTATCCTCTTCATCTGTAAACTTTATCGATGGATCAACGGGGCCTGTTGATGGGATTGATAGTGTGAGGAAAGACAAACGTGACATGGCTATTCGTTCGCCGCGACGAGGGCTGCTGAGCGGGCTTGCGCATCTGTTTAAGAAGGATACGAGCGATATGCCGGCAGGTGAGCATGCCAGCGAGCCTTTTGCTTTTGGGGATTTTTCCTGGCTGAACGGTACGAGCAGAAAGACGACCCCGCCGGCCTTTGACTCGAAATATTTTACCGGGGATGTTACGTTCGACCTGAACTATACCCATTCTTATAATAACCCCCTTGATAATACGGTGGTGGGCAGTACGGCGCTTGCCCGTAACAATGAGCTGCAGCTGTCATTTATGGGTGTCGGCGGGGACATACATGTGAATAATATACGAGGCAGGGTGATGATGCAGTTTGGAACCAGGAGTACGGTCGTGCCCCGTAATGACAACAGCTCTTATAAGGGGCAGTATGACCTGCAGACCATTTATCGATATATCAGTGAAGCGTATGCGGGGTATCATTGGGACGTATGGCACGGTATCAACCTGGATGCGGGGATATTTATGTCGTATATCGGGCTATTCTCCTACAATAATTTTGAGAACTGGGGATATCAGCCTTCCTATACGTCGGACAATACGCCATGGTTCTTTAATGGGTTGCGGTTACAAACCTTTCCCACTGACAAGCTGAAAGTGGAGTTTTGGTTGGTGAATGGCTGGCAAAGCTATGGTAGGTTTAATCATACGCCGGGGATGGGGGTGTCTATTTATTACAGACCCAAGGAGACGGTGGATTATGTGTTCAACAACTATTATGGAAAGGATGATGAGGGCGCTCCCGGCCGGATGCGTTTTCACAGTGACAACAGCTATCAGTTGAGGTATGTCAACCGCAAGCATGGTTTTGTCACCAAGGCGGCCTTTTCCATTACGGGGGATTTTGGGATCGAGAGTGGGGACGGCGTCTCTCCTTTTGGCAAGACGGATCAGAAGACGGGGGTGTACAAGCCTGCTCAAAATTTCATCAGCGGTATGATCTATAACAGGCTATGGCTGGGAGAAAAGCAAAAGTGGGCCTGGACGGTGGGAGGCGGCTATATGACCAATCCGGGTCAGTATCTGGTGCTTGCGCCTACGGGATATGCGGATACGTTGTTCCAGCAGCAGACGGGGCCTGGCTCGACCTTCAAAGCCTGGGATTGCTCTACTTCCATCGACTACATGCCTTTGCCTGGTCTGACGCTGAAGCTGGAATATGTCCATAGGGCTGTAACGGAACTGGGTGCAGTGCCGGGTGGTACGCCTCTGACGGGATATTTTGCCGGAGCGGGTGGTGTCACGGGGCCTTCTGGTTATACCAATACGGGGGGGTACAACTCTACTTCCAGCGGCGCTTCTATCGCTCCGCCGTTGATCAGCTGGGGTGGATGGGCGCCTGATCTGCGAAAGTCGGAATCGCGGATTGTGCTGGCTTTTCTTGTTAGATTTTAAAACCTGGTGCCTGTCGCTGGGACGGCAGGCGCCTTCAAAAATCAAGTATATGAAAATCTTAATGGTGTTGTTTTTGGGAGTTTGTTTGTATGGCGGGACTGCAATGGCGCAGGAATACCGTAAGGTAGGAAGGGAAAAATTCCGCGTCATTGATACTACCGGCTTTTATCTCTACAGTCTTAACAAGCTGGTGCAGGGAGAGAAGATCGCCCGCCCGGAGACGGTGTACTACTTTAGTGTCGACAGCGGTTCTCCTGTGCTGGAGCTGACGATGGATAATCTTGAAAAGGCTTTTGCGGGCAATGCAAAGTTCCGCTATTCGCTGGAAGAGGAGTTCCACGGGGACAGACAGTTGATGGCGTATGACAAATTGCTGAAGACTTATAAGATCAAGTATTTGTATGGCCAGACTTTAAAATAAAACATATGGCGGCAGCAGGAAATATTCTTGTGGTGGATGATGAGGACAAGCTCCGGGGTTTGTTGAAAAGGATCATTGGGCTGGAAGGGTACATTGTACATGAGGCCATTGACTGTAAGAGCGCGTTGAAGGTCCTGGGCAAGGAGGAGGTGGAAGTAGTGGTCTGTGATGTGCGGTTGCCGGATGGCAATGGCCTGGAGCTTACCGGCAGCATCAAGCGGGGATGGCCGGATGCAGAGATCATCCTGCTGACCGCGCATGCCAATATTCCGGATGTTGTCCGGGCTATGCGATCAGGGGCATTCGATTATATCAGCAAAGGGGATGACAACGACAAGCTATTGCCCCTGATCGCTCATGCCATAGAGAAGGCGCGTTTGCAGAAGAGGGTACGGCGATTGCAGGAGCAGGTGCAGCATACGTTTAGTTTTGACCATATCATCGGGGACTCCACTGCTATTCAGCAGACGAAAGCGATGGTACGCAAGGTGACTGCCGCGGATACGACAGTCATGCTGCTGGGCGAGACGGGAACGGGGAAGGAGCTGTTTGCAAAAGCGATCCATGCCGCTAGCGGACGGGCTTCTTTTCCCTTTGTTGCCCTGAACTGCAGCGCTTTTTCGAAAGACCTGCTGGAAAGCGAGCTATTCGGGCATAAGGCCGGCGCTTTTACAGGGGCTATGAGAGATAAGAAGGGGCTTATCGAAGAGGCTGATGGCGGGACGCTGTTCCTGGATGAGATTGGGGAGATGCAACTGGACCTGCAGGCCAAGCTATTGCGTGTGCTGGAGGTCGGTCAGTTCTTCAAGGTTGGCAGCACGGTGCCTACGGCGGCGAATGTCCGGATATTATCTGCTACAAACCGGAATTTAGAGCAGCAGATCAGGGATGGGCTGTTCAGGGAGGATCTTTTTTACCGGCTGAATGTATTTACTGTGGAGATACCGCCATTGCGGGACCGCAGAAAGGATATTCCCTTGCTGGCAAAATATTTTATGAAGGTCTTTGCGGACAAGCTGAACAAGCGGGTGACCGGCATGAGCAGGGAGTTCCTGCAGGTGCTGGAGCGGATGCCATGGAAAGGGAATATCCGGGAGCTGAAGAATGTCATGGAGAGAGCGGTGATCCTTTCGGAAGGGGAGGAATTGGGTATTGAAAATCTGCCGGCCTCATGGAATACGGAATCTCCTGTTTTACAGGTGCTGTCGACATTTGATCTGGCCAGTGTGGAGAAGCTGCATATACAGCGTGTACTCAATTATACGCATGGTAATAAGGTGGAGGCGGCCAGGCTGTTGAACATTGGACTCACGACCGTGTACCGGAAGATGGAGGAGTATGGATTGAACGGGCCTTATTTAAACCAGTAAGTCCTCCGAAACGGAAGGGTTTTTCAAAACAGAAGGGGGGATTTGTTTGTAAATTATTCATTTTCATATTTTTGTGGATAGGAACGGGTTTTGACACCTCAAGAGCTATCACACAAAAAAGACCAAATGAAAAAATCAATCATTACAGGCTGCATTTTTTTTGGAGCGGCAGTGCAGGTGTTTTCACAGGATTCAACATCGAAAATTCCTTTTGACGGGATAGAGACTAACTGGCAGAATGGCAGCGACCGGAGAGATTCTTCCATATTTCATGGGAAGTATTTTATTCCTACCGTCATGGTCGACATCAATTACACACATTCATTTAACCGTCCCAATGACAACACGGTGGTGGGGTCGACGGCGCTGGCGCGTAATAATGAAGTGCAGCTCTCGCAGCTGAGCTTTGGAGGCGACTTCAACTATGAGAATGCGAGGGCGCGTTTTCTTATGCAGTTGGGAACGCGTACGCAGGTGGTGCCGAGGAATGACCTGAGTCCCTATCGGGGGCAGTATAAGCTGGCGGATGTGTACAGGTATTTGAGTGAGGCGTATGTAGGATACCATTTTAATAAATGGTATGGGATCAATGTCGATGCGGGTTTGTTTATGTCCTATGTTGGTCTTAATTCCTATTACCAGGTGGAGAACTGGGAGTACCAGGCCTCTTTTACATCGGATAATACGCCCTGGTTCTTCAACGGCGTGAGGGTACAGATATTTCCTTCCAAGTATCTAAAGATCGAGCCCTGGATCATCAATGGGTGGCAGAGCTATGGCAAGTTCAACAGTATGCCGGGGCTGGGCGCCAATATCACCTGGAACCCGACGAGCAGCTTTAAAATACTCACCAATGATTATTATGGAACGGATGCGGGCGGGTTGCCTGCGAGGAAACGTTTTCACTCGGATAACAGCATGTTGCTGAGATATTACAATAAGCCGAACAGCCGTGGTATCAGCAGGATGGCTTTATCATTGACAGGTGATCTTGGATTTGAGACGGGGGGCGGGGTGAATGGGTTCAAGAGCGATCCTGTGAAGGGGCCTGCGCAATATTTTTTAAGTGCGATGATCTACAATCGTACGTGGTTTGCGAGAAACAAGTTTGCGTGGACGGTCGGCGGCGGGGTGATGACGAACCCGGGCCGTTATCTGGTGTTGTATCCTACGGGACAGGCCAGTCCATTACCTGACCCTAACAATCCCACGCAAACGGAGGGTAAGTATCCATTCAGTGCGAACCCCGGGGATCAGTTTAAAGGATGGGACTGCAGCACCAATCTGGACTGGATGCCCAATCAAAGTTTTTTATTCAGAGTGGAGTATGTGCACAGGCATGCCAATGTACCTTATTTTGCCGGCGAGGGCGGGGTGACTTCTCCCAACGGATATTCTACGACGCCATTGCCGCCGGACTGGAGGCCTGACCTGGTGAAGTCGGAGGACAGGATCATATTTGCCCTGTTGTTCAGGCTTTAATAAAGTAAGTGTTGTAAAGTGAAAGAGGCCCGCTAACCGCGGGCCTCTTTATTTTTTAGTGAGCTGGTTTTTTTGCCAGAGGCGCCAGCAACACGATCAGTAAAGCTGCAAATGAAAGAATCGTGATCATAGTATGTGTATTTATAAATATGGGTTCAAATTTGGGTTAGTTGAGCTCGGCATACCGGGCCAGGTCGGCTTTGTCTGTCTCATGGAATATCTGTTCATAGCGGTCGTTGAATTCTTTTTCCAGGGAGACGATGACGCTGTTGAGGTGGTCGATATCGTTTATGAGATGCCGGGTTGTAAAGAATTTGCTGGTTGCCGTAAGCGGGCTGCTTTTTCCGGTGAGCCTGTTGAACAAACTTTTTTCGAGCCTGATGATATCTTCTCCTGCGGTGAAGGGGCTATCAGAGATAAATACTTTTTTGATTTCTCCGGGCTGAACGTCGTTTTTCCAGGCTAGCAATCTATGTTTAAGGTCCTGGTGCATATTTAATGGATTTTCGTTCGAAATGTTATTGGATCTTGTCCAATTATGACGTAAAGTTAGGAGGAATATTGTTTAAAAGCGATGGTGCGGGGAGAGGTGCGGTCGGCTGAAGCCCTTTGCTGGCAAGGGTTTCATACGAGAGGGTGAAACGAAAACGTAAGTTTTACGAACAGTTGTTAGTAAAAAACGGGGAGATGAATTTTAAAAGATCGTTTTTTTGGGGAGTGCGTTAAGAACAGAGAGAGGAATATGGGAAGCGTGGTATATTCTTTTTTTAGGTAATATGAAGAAAAAAAAGTTTAATAAATTTTTGTTAAGGCATAAAAAACCCGGGCAAGGCCCGGGTTTTTTAAAGTTATTGTGCGGGATAGGCTTCGACGCCGTGCTCGAATACGTCGAGGCCGCCGGGACCTGTTTCGCCTTCGGGTTCGACGCGTAGCTTCCAGGGGTAGGGCAGCAGTTTGATCACCCACATGAGGATGAGAGCTACGACAAAGGTTGATATTGTTATGATGGCGTTTCCGATGAACTGGGCTTCCAGTACGCTGGCGCCGCCGCCGTAGAACAGGCCTGTTACGGGTGCGGAGTTATCGGCTCCGGTGGCTCCGGTGGCGCCGTATTGTCCGCAGGCAAAGAGTCCCAGGGAGAGGGTGCCCCAGATGCCGCAGCCTCCGTGTACGGCCACTGCCCCGATGGGATCATCGATGCGGAGGTATTCCAGCAGATTGAGCACAAGATAGACCACGATGCCGGCGATGAGGCCCAGCATGACGGCGCCGAAGGGGGATACCCAGTAGCAGGGGCAGGTGATGGCCACCAGGCCGCCCAGGAAACCATTTGTCGTATAGCCGAGGTCGAATTTACCTTTTGTTTCACCGAACCAGAGGGCCATGTACATGGCGGAGATACCGGCTGCGCAGGCTGCCAGGGTGGTGTTGGTCGCTACGCGTCCGATGCCTTGCATATCGACGGCGGAGAGCGTGCTACCGGGGTTAAAGCCATACCATCCGAACCAGAGGATAAAACCGCCTACGGCTGCGATGGTGAGGTTGTGGGGTGCGGGCATGCCGCCGCCGTCACGTTTGAAGACGCGACCGATGCGTGGTCCGAGCACGATTGCGCCGGCGAGTGATACCATGCCGCCGATGGTATGTACAACGGTGGATCCAGCGAAGTCGCGGAAGCCTTGTCCGAGGCCGGGCATGAAGTGGTCTTTTGTGCCCATTGCGTATAGCCAGCCGTCGGGGCCCCATGCCCAGTGACCGATGATGGGATAGATAAAGCCTGTTACGCCGATGCTATAGAGGATATCACCGCGGAAACTGGTGCGGCCGATCATAGCGCCGGAAGTAACCGTGGAGGTGGTGTCGGCAAAAGCGAACTGGAAGATCCAGTGCGCCAGTACAGGAACGCCTGTTCCTGCATAAGTCTCCGGAATATTTTGCAGGAAGAACCAGGGTTTTGCGTCTCCGCCGGCGAGGGCTCCGCCTCCCCATCCGATGAAACCATTTCCTTGTCCGAACATGAAGGCATAGCCGATCGCCCAGAAGAGGATACCGCATATACAGGTGTCGAAGATACATTCCATGAGTACGTTGACGGTTTCCCTTTTACGGGCGAAGCCTGCTTCCAGGAATACAAAGCCGGGCTGCATCCCGAATACGAGGAAGGCTGCGACCAGGGTCCAGATGGTATTGGCAGTATTAACCAAGGTTGTTTCGTGAGCCGTCCATGTGGGGGTCTGTGCTTGTGCAGGAGTGCCCATAATAATGGCGGGCATGAATCCTATGGCCACGAGGACCAGGAACAGACCTATCATTTTACCAGCGAACATGCCCCCGGCGATGCGCCATTTGTCTTTTTTTGTCAGCTTTACCATGACAGGAAGGGTCCCAGTTCCTTCCTGCATGAGTCTACCTTTAATAAAATTGGTTACTCCCATTTTGCGTTGGTTTTTTTATTTGTGAAAGAATTTTCAGGTGGTCGTCATATATAATAAGGTTGTGTCAGTTAGGTAATTTTAGTTTTTATAGTGTCTGATCGTAACCGTTAGAATGAGTAGATTGCTGCGATGAGGAAGCTGCCGGTGCTTTTTGTCCCTGTTATGCCGTCACTTTTGAAGAATATTTCCTGTTTGGCGTTGTCCATCCGGAATTCGGGGATAAAGGTGAAGCCGTCCACTTTGAATTGAGCGGAGAGGGTAGTGGCGAAGATGTTGTCGGCGCCTACTTTTATATGGTCTTTATCGCTGAAATATTCGCCGCGGAGGGTCAGGCCGAACCATGGTTTTGGATCCAGGTTCAGGTAGAGGGCTGAACCCCACCAGGTGGATTTGTGGTTATAGTCGTCGGCGGCGTAGCTGGACTGATTGACGGTGCCGTTGAGGCCCAGGCTAAACATGCTGCTGACCTTTGCGGTGGCGACGAGGTCATATTGGTTGATCTTTGCGTCCACCGGGTTCTTACCTCCCACGTAATTCAGGTATAATTTGAAATTATCGTTGGGTGCGAAGCTGTATTGAGCGATGATATTCTTATGGTTGTGGAGGGTGTCGGGAACGCTTCTGAAGTCGGTGGGGTTGGAGACGCCGATCATAAAGCCGTGTTTCCCGAAGGTGAGGTCTGCCTTCAGGCCGGTGTGGGAGAAGGGCCCGTTGGTAAACATATAGGACATGCTGTAGTTGCGGTTGGCATAGGCGTCCAATACTTCATAGCCTACATGGGTGCCCCAGGTACCGCCTGTGAGTTTTATGTATTGATTGATGGTGTAGCTGATGTACAATTGTTTGATGGCTTGTGTGATGCCATCGTCATTGTAGGCGAATTCCTTTGCGCGGGGTCCGAAGCCCAGGTCAGCTACCATATCCACTTTGGCTGTCTTATGTTCCAACTTGACGCTGGCCATACCCAGTTTAGCCTGGTTATGGGACATAGTGAAGCTGGTGGGGCTGTTCACCTGTTTGTTGAAATTATACCGGTAGTAAACATCGGCTGACCCGGTGATGGATAGTGCCGGGGGGGCAGGTGCGGCTGGTTTGGCCGTATCGGCGGGCGCCTGGGCCCGGGCAGCGCTGGATAAACAGGTAACAATAAGGCAAAACGAGATTGTCCTAAGCATTTGGTGAAATGTTTTGGTGATGAATAAAAAAAATGGGTAGGTGGAGAAAGAAGGATTATCGGATTATCACATTAAAAAAATTTATAAGTGATGTTTGTAATGCTAATATAATAACTCAGAGGCTATATGCTATATAAACTATTGTATATAATAATAATTAATATGAAAAATCTAACGGTGTTAAATGGACTTAAAAAATTAATAATTAGTTAATTACAGCCCTTTTTATATTTTCTTTATGAAATTAAATATCGAAGTTCTTTAAAAAAATGGGGGGAATTCTGCTGTTTGTTTAAGGAAGTTTTGAGGAACTTTTGCAAAAATGAAAAAACCCATCCTCTTGTTTGATAAAGAGAGGATGGGTCTGGAGAGAGGTATATATAAATTATATATAGGGCTGTGTAGCGCCGTCTAGAGAGCGATGAGGCTTTGATCTTTTCTTTCTAAAAGAGATTGTCCTGTCAGGTATTCGTCCACTTTACGGGCGCATTCCCTGCCTTCGCTGATGGCCCAGACCACCAGGGATTGTCCCCGTCGCATATCGCCCGCGGTGAATACTTTTGCGATATTGGTCTGGTAGCTTTTTTCGGGTGCTTTTACGTTGCCTCTTTCGTCCAGTTCTACGCCCAATTCCTGGAGGAGTCCCTGGTGTTGGGGGTGGACGAAGCCCATGGCAAAGAGGGCCAGTTCGCAGGGGATCTCTCTTTCGCTGCCGGCTACTTCCACAAAGCTGGCGGTGCGTCCGTCCTCGGTGAGTTTCCATTCGAGGGTGACGATCTTCAGCGCCTTGAGGTGACCATTTTCGTCGCCGATGAATTCTTTTGTGGCCACGGCCCAGTGTCTGTCCGCCCCTTCTTCGTGGGAGGAGGAGGTTTTTAGCGTCATGGGGTAAGTGGGCCAGGGCATATGGGCTGTACGGGCTTCCGGGGGTTTGGGCAGCAGCTCGAATTGGGTGACTGAGCGGGCTTTGTGTCTATTGGAAGTGCCGACGCAGTCGCTGCCTGTGTCACCGCCACCGATGACCACTACATTTCTGCCGGTGGCCATGATGTCTTCACTGTCTACCGGGATATTGCTGACGCGTTTGTTTTGTTGTTTTAGGAAGTCCATGGCGAAATGGATGCCTTTTAATTCCCTGCCGGGAACGGGTAGATCGCGGGGGATGGTAGAGCCTCCGGCCAGGACGATGGCATGGTATTCCCGCAGCAGATCATTGATGCTGACATTTACGCCTACGTTGGCATTACATTTAAAGGTGATGCCTTCTTCTTCCAGCAACTTTATCCGGCGGGCCACTACCCATTTTTCGAGTTTGAAGTCAGGGATCCCGTAGCGGAGGAGGCCTCCGGGTTCATCGTCTCTTTCGAATACGGTGACTGTGTGGCCGGCGGCGTTGAGCTGGTCGGCGGCGGCAAGACCGGCGGGGCCGGAGCCTATGACGGCTATCTTTTTGCCTGTGCGGACGGTGGGTTTTTTTGCCTTTACGAGGCCTTTTTCGAAGGCTATTTCGATGATATGTTTTTCTATTTCCTCGATGGCCACAGGCGGCTGGTTGATACCCAACACGCAGCTGCTCTCGCAGGGGGCGGGGCAGATACGGCCTGTGAATTCGGGGAAGTTGTTGGTGGAGCTGAGGATGTCGTAAGCATCCTGCCAGTTCTGTCTATAGACGGCGTCGTTGAACTCGGGGATCACGTTGCCCAGGGGGCATCCGTGATGGCAAAACGGGATGCCGCAGTTCATACAACGGGACGCCTGCTGATTCAGCTGGGTGTCCTTGTAGAGGGATACGAATTCCCTGTAGTCATTCTTCCTTTCTGTCACGGAGCGTTTGGAAGGTAATTCTCTGGTAAATTCCAGAAATCCGGTGGGTTTGCCCATTTCTCTGCTTTGTTTGTTAATTTTTAGTCTTTCCGGCCACAGAGAACAACGGAGTGGCTGAGTCACACATGAGAGCCTACTCCGCGTTCTCAATTCCTTGGCTCTGTTGTCTCTGTGGGCGGTGCGGCCGTCTATGAACGGACCGTCTGTTTATGGCTTTTTTCCAGTAATACTTTTTTATAATCCGTCGGGAATACTTTTACAAAATGCTGCAACTGATTTTCAAAATCGTCGAGGACGAATTTGGCGACGGCGCTGTCCGTGTAGGCATAGTGCCGCTGGATCATGTCTTTCAGCTCGGCGATATCGCCGGGGCCTACCGGGTCCAGTTCGACCATCTCCTTGTTGCATAGCGAAGGGAACACGCCTCTTACGTCGTATACATAGGCGATACCGCCACTCATACCTGCCGCGAAGTTGCGGCCTGTATTGCCCAGGATGACGACCCTTCCTCCTGTCATGTACTCGCATCCGTGGTCGCCCACGCCTTCCACTACGGCTTTCACACCGGAGTTACGGACGGCGAACCTTTCTCCTGCCTTACCCCGGATGAAGGCTTCACCGGAGGTGGCGCCATAGAAGGCTACGTTACCGATGATACTGTTTTCTTCGGGGACAAAAGCCGCGTTGGGGGATGGGTAGACGATGAGTCTGGCCCCCGAGAGTCCTTTCCCGAAGTAGTCGTTGGCATCACCTTCGAGTTCGAGCGTAACGCCATTGGTGTTAAAGGCGCCAAAGCTTTGGCCTGCCGTACCGGTGAACTTAAAGTGCAGGGTATCTTCCGGCAGTCCGGCGGCTTTGAATTTTTTGGATATCTCGTTGGAGAGGATGGTACCTACGGTCCTGTCGGTATTCCTGATCGCAAAGGATGCGTAGACCTTTTGTTTTCCGTTGAGGGCTGGTGATGCGGCGTCCAGCAGCTTCCAGTCCAGCACGCCTTCCAGTCCATGGTCCTGTTCTTCCTGTTTGTGCAGACCCGTATACAGGGAGGCGGGTTCTTTGTACAGGATGGGAGAAAGGTCCAGCCTGCTGTATTTCCAATGGTGGACGTCTTCTCTGACCTGCAGGCAGTCCACCTGTCCCACCATTTCGTCGATGGTGCGGAAGCCCAGCTCGGCCATCACTTCTCTTAATTCCTGGGTGATGAACTTAAAGAAGTTGACCACGTGGTCGGGGTCGCCGGTGAAGCGTTTGCGCAGTTCGGGATCCTGGGTTGCTACGCCGACGGGGCAGGTGTTCAGGTGGCATTTGCGCATCATGATACATCCTTCCACTACGAGGGCGGTGGTGGCAAGGCCCCATTCTTCCGCGCCGAGTAAGGTGGCGATGGCGATGTCCCGGCCTGTCTTCATTTGTCCGTCGGCCTGCAGAACTACGCGGCTGCGGAGCTTATTTTTTACGAGGGTCTGGTGGGATTCGGCCAGGCCGAGCTCCCAGGGTAAACCTGCGTGTTTGATAGAGCTGATAGGTGAGGCGCCTGTACCGCCGTCGTGACCAGAGATGAGGATGACATCGGACTTTGCTTTGGCGACGCCTGCTGCGATGGTGCCTACGCCGGCTTTGGACACGAGCTTGACGCTGATGCGTGCGGCACGGTTGGCATTCTTCAGATCGAAGATCAGCTGTGCCAGGTCCTCGATGGAATAGATATCGTGGTGGGGCGGGGGGGAGATAAGGCCTACTCCGGGTGTGGAGTGGCGTACTTTCCCTATCCAGTCATCGACCTTGTGACCGGGGAGCTGGCCGCCTTCACCGGGCTTGGCGCCCTGCGCCATTTTTATCTGGAGCTCGTCGGCCATGGTGAGGTAGTAGCTGGTGACGCCAAACCGGGCCGATGCCACTTGTTTGATGGCTGAGCGCATGGAGTCGCCGTTGGGCATGGGTTCATAGCGGAGTTCGTCCTCACCGCCTTCGCCCGTATTGCTTTTTCCTCCCAGGCGATTCATGGCGATGGCCAGGGTGGAGTGTGCTTCGTGAGAGATGGAGCCAAAGGACATGGCGCCTGTGGCGAAACGTTTGTAGATGCTCTCGGCGGGCTCTACCTCTTCCAGGGAAATGGAAGGGCGGTTGCGTTTGAACGTGATCAGGCTTCTCAGCGTAGCTGCCTTTTCGCTCTGATCGTTCACCAGCTTGGAGTATTTTTTAAACGTATTGTAGTCATTCATCCGGGTGGAGTACTGCAGCAGGTGGATGGTCTGGGGGTTGAAAAGGTGGAATTCGCCTTTTCTTTTCCACTGGTAAACACCACCGACGGGTAGTCTTTCCACGGGAATGTCCTTGCGGCTGAATGCGAAATAGTGTTTGGAAAGAGTCTCTTTTGCAATTTCATCCAGACCCATGCCTTCGATGCGGGAGGTGGCGCCGGAGAAATATTTATCTACTACTGTTTTATTCAGTCCAATGATCTCGAATATCTGTGCGCCCTGGTAGCTCTGCAGGGTGGATATACCCATTTTGGAGAAGACCTTTAGCAGACCGTCGCAAACGGCCTTGATATAGTGTTTCTTCAACTGTTCGGCATCGAGGTCTGTCTGCAACTTACCTGTCAGCTTCATATCCCGGATGCTGGAGAGGGCGAGGTAGGGGTTGATGGCGGTAGCGCCGAACCCGATGAGACAGGCAAAGTGGTGTACTTCCCATACGTCGCCTGCTTCCACGATGATACCTACCTGTCCCCGGTAACCTTTGCGGATGAGGTGGTGGTGTATGGCGGAGGTGGCGAGCAGTGAGGGGATGGGCGCGTGATCGGAGTCGATGGCTCTGTCGGTGAGGATCAGCACTTCGAAGCCGTCTTCCACGGCGTCTACTGCGTACCGGCAGATGCGGTCCAGCCCGGCCTGGAGGGACCCTGGTTTACCGTCGGCGCGGAAATAGATCTGGAGGGTCTTTGCCTGGAAGACGCCGGTGTCGATGCTGCGGATCTTTTCCAACTCGTGGTTGTTCAGCACGGGATGTTTGAGCGCTACGCTGTGACAGGCCAGGGGGTCTTCTTCCAGCAGATTGGCATTGCCGCCAACGAAGCTGGCGAGGGACATTACCAATCTTTCGCGAATGGGGTCGATGGGCGGATTGGTCACCTGGGCGAAGAGCTGTTTGAAATAGCTGCTGAGGTGCTGGGGCTGATCGCTCAGCACGGCCAGGGGAACGTCAGTGCCCATGGAGCCAATAGGTTCCTTACCATCCAGCGCCATGGGGGCGATGAGGGTATCCAGGTCTTCGGTGGAATAGCCGAAGGCCTTTTGATATTTAAAGATCTGTTCGGTTTCCAGGTGCGTGAACAGCACTCTGGGCTCGGGCAGCTCTTCCAGACGTATCTTGTATTTGTTCAGCCATTCGGCATAAGGTTTCTGGGAGCAGATGGCGCTTTTCAGCTCGTCATCGCTGATGATGCGCTCCTGTTCCAGGTCAACCACGAACATTTTGCCGGGCTGTAATCTTCCTTTTTCTTTTACCAGCCGGGGGTCGACGGGGAGGGCGCCTGTTTCGGAGGCCATGATCACTCTATCGTCGGTGGTAACGCAGTAGCGGGAGGGGCGGAGTCCATTGCGATCCAGGGTGGCGCCGATGATCTTCCCATCCGTGAAGGAAATGGAGGCGGGCCCGTCCCAGGGCTCCATGATGGAAGCATGGAACTCGTAGAAAGCTTTTTTTACGGGATCCATGTGTTCGTTGCCGTCCCATGCTTCGGGGATCAGCATCATCATGACATGGGGGAGGCTTCTGCCACAGAGGGTCAGCAGCTCGATGACATTATCCAGACAAGCACTATCGGACTGGCCTTCTGCGATGATGGGCAGGAGCATGTCCATCTCCTCTTTTGTAAAATAGGGAGAGGTAAAGCCCTTCTCGCTTGTTTTTAGCCAATTCAGATTGCCTTGTAAGGTATTTATCTCCCCATTATGTGCGATGAACCGGAAGGGCTGGGCCAGCTTCCAGGAGGGGAAGGTATTGGTGGCAAAGCGGGAGTGGACCAGGCCGAAGGCGGAAACAAGCCGCTTGTTACTCAGGTCCGGGAAGTAATGGCGTACCTGGCTGCTGGTGAGCTGACCTTTATAGACGACGGTCTTATAAGACAAGGAGGCTACGTAAAAGCCGATGGTGTCCTTTTTGATCGTATTGTTGATGGTATTGCCGGCATAATTGCGCAGGAGGAATAGCTTTCGTTCAAATTCGTCCGACTGCTTGATATGGTCGGGGCAGGCGATGAACACCTGTTCCATTTCGGGTTCTACGGACAATGCGGTAGCGCCGATGCCATCGGGGTTTACGGGTACTTTACGGTAGCCCAGGATCTCCAGTCCCAGCTTTTCGGCTGAACGGGAGAAGATGTCCCGGCATTCTTCTTTCAGGCGGATGTCGCGGGGGAAGAACAGCATGCCTACGCCGTATTTACCATAGGGGGGTAAATGGATGCCCAGCTTTACGCATTCGTCAAAGAAGAATTCATGGGGTGTCTGGATCATGATGCCTGCGCCGTCACCCGTATTGTTCTCACAACCACAGGCTCCACGGTGCTCCATGTTTTCCAGGATTGTCAGCGCGTCCGAGATGATCTGGTGGGATTTGTTGCTTTTGATGTTGGCCACGAACCCAATACCGCACGCATCACGCTCAAACTCAGGAGAGTATAAACCTTTGCTTACCATACGCAATTAATAGATTAGACTTTTTTCAATTTTTTATATAAATCCTTAGATATTATTCTAAGGAGAATAGCAAGCAATCGAATAAAGTTACGTAAAAATTCCTATTTAATTAAATTTCCGTTAATTAATGTTTTTCACAGGAGTGGATAGTTTTTACACCAGATAACTGAACAAAGTGTCGTTTTTATTCAGCTCTGTATAGGATACGTTATACTTTTTCATGTTGTCCAATAAGGTATGGTAGTCTTCCTTATTGGTAAGCTCGATGCCTACCAGTGCGGGGCCGGCGTCCTTGTTATGTTTTTGCATGTATTCGAAGCGGGTGATATCGTCGCCGGGTCCGAGCACATGGTTGACAAATTCTTTCAGGGCGCCGGGTCGTTGGGAAAAACTGATAAGGAAATAGTGTTTTAGTCCTTCGTATTGGAGGGACCGTTCCTTTATCTCCTGCATCCTGTCGATGTCGTTATTGCTGCCGCTGACGATGCAGACGACGTTTTTTCCTTTTATGACTTCTGCGTAATCATCCAGGGCTGCGATGCTGAGGGCGCCGGCCGGCTCGACGACGATGGCGTCTTCGTTGTACAGTTTCAGGATGGTGGAGCAAACTTTCCCTTCGGGCACGAGGTGCATATCGTCCAGCACTTCCCGGCAAATGGAGAAGGTGAGATCGCCTACTCTTTTTACGGCGGCGCCGTCGACGAACCTTTCGATGTTGGCGAGGGTCACGGGGTGACCTGCTTTTAGCGCTTCCTTCATAGAGGGGGCGCCTTCGGGTTCCAGCCCGACGATCTTTGTAGCCGGGGACCAGGTCTTGAAATAGGCGCCTACACCGGATGCCAGGCCTCCGCCGCCCACGGGTACGAACAGGAAGTCTATCTCGGACTGGTCTTCGAGGATCTCTACTGCGACGGTGCCTTGTCCTTCAATGATCCTGGGATCTTCGAATGGGGGGATAAAGGTCATCCCATTTGTCTCTGTGTATTGCCGGGCTGCCACTGCGCAGTCGTCGAAGGTGTCCCCTGTGAGGACGATCTCGATATTATCTTCCCCGAACATCCTGGTCTGGGTGACCTTTTGTTTGGGGGTGATGATGGGCATGAATACGACGCCTTTTACACCGAGCTTACGACAGGAATAGGCAAAGCCCTGGGCATGATTGCCTGCGCTGGCGCATGCGACGCCTTTTTGTAATTGCGTTTTGGGCAGACTGACCATCATGTTATAGGCTCCTCTCAACTTATAAGAGCGTACGACCTGGAGGTCTTCTCTTTTCAGGAAGACCCGGCAGCCGTATTTCCGGGAGAGGTTGTGGTTATAGGCCAGGGGCGTACGGGTGACCACTTTTTTCAACCGTTGCTCGGCTGCGAGGAAATCCATTAGAGGAGCCTGCATCGCAGGCTCCTCTCTGGAAGGTATAGTGAGATCATTAAGCATTTACTGCCGTCTTTGCTTGTTTTTGTGCAGCAGGTTGATTTTCGGGACGAAGACTTCTGACCGTCTTGCCTGCTTGCCACAGTTCGCTTTCCCTCAGCTCTTTCAGTTCGGCTTCCAGTTTTTCGCGGTAGTCGGGCTGGCTGTTGGAGTCGATGGAGCGTTGGGATTCTTTGCCGGAAGCTACACTCTCGTACAATTCGTTGAATACGGGAAGGGTAGCGTCCCGGAATTTCTTCCACCAGTCCAGTGCGCCTCTTTGCGCGGTGGTGGAGCAATTGGCGTACATCCAGTCCATACCGTTCTCAGCTACGAGGGGCATGAGGGATTGGGTCAGTTCTTCCACTGTCTCGTTGAATGCTTCAGAGGGAGTGTGTCCTTTTTTGCGTAATACTTCGTACTGGGCAGCAAAGATCCCTTGAATGGCTCCCATCAAGGTTCCGCGTTCGCCCGTGAGATCGCTGAATACTTCTTTTCTGAAATCAGTCTCGAACAGATAGCCACTGCCTACGGCGATGCCGAGGGCTATGACACGGTCCTTTGCTTTGCCGGTGGCATCCTGGAAGATAGCGTAGCTGCTGTTGAGGCCGCGACCCTGGAGGAACATCCTTCTCAGGGAAGTGCCGGACCCTTTGGGAGCGACCAGGAATACGTCCACGTCCTTGGGAGGAATGATACCTGTCTGCTCATTGAAGGTGATGCCGAAGCCGTGGGAGAAGTACAGGGCCTTACCGGGCGTGAGATGTTTTTTTACGGTGGGCCACAATTGGATCTGGGCGGCATCGCTCAGCAGATAGCAGATGATGGTGCCTTTTTCCAATGCTTCTTCGATGTCGAACAGGGTCTGGCCGGGGACGAAACCATCCCGTACGGCTTTATCCCAGGACTTGGAATTCTTCCGCTGGCCTACGATCACGTTGATACCATTATCTTTTTGATTCAGCGACTGGCCAGGTCCCTGGACACCATAGCCTATGACGGCTACTACTTCATTCTTCAAAACCTGCTGTGCTTTGGCGAGGGGGAATTCTTCCCTTGTTACTACATTTTCTTCCACGCCGCCGAAATTTAATTTTGCCATGTTATTCTGTTTTTTTGGGATGTGTGATTTTTTTATTGATGGGTTAATAATTACATGGTGAAGACCTTGTCCTGCTGGTCGAGATATTCGTTTTCCACCACCTCTTCCCCGGGCTCTGTCTTTTCGAACTCCTTTAGTTTTTCATGAAAACCGTGGCTGTCTTTGATGATGGCTACCCGGGCGCTGCGGACAAACTCGATGAGTCCGTATGGTTCCAGAACCTCCACTAATCTGGCTGTCTCTTCTCTTTGTCCCGTGGTTTCGAAGACGGTGTAGTCCTTACGGATGACTACAGCCCGTGCTCCATATTCACGCAGGAGGCGTTCAACCTTTACCTTTTCCGCTATCTCTTCGGTGGGCACTTTATAGAGGGCCAACTCCTGCCAGATGATCTCGTCATCGGTGTTGTAATAGGCTTTCAGGATATCTACCTGTTTTTCTATCTGCCGGCAGAGCTTCCTCACTACTTCTTCCGTCTCGTTGATGACGATGGTAAAGCGGTGGATGCCTTCTACCTCGGAGGGGGAGGTGTTGAGGCTCTCGACATTGATCTTACGACGGGAGAACAGGATGGCGATGCGATTTAGCAGGCCTATCTGGTTTTCCGTGTAGACGGTGATGGTGTATTGCTCTTTATTTGGGTTCATTTTTTTGAGTGTTTATTGTTTGATGGCTTCGATCCTCAGTCTTTTATAGTTGCCGTACCATTTATGGTTGCGAAAGTTCGTAGGTCTTACCGCCTCCTGTATCTCTTCCAGGACGGGTTCGATGTGTTCCTGGGGTATATTGTCAAAGAATGCACTGCCGAACATTTTTATCCAGTCCTTGATACCATTTTCCGTGTCTTTTAACTCGGTGGGTCTGTCGAAGTGCGAGGCATAGTTGATCCGATAGCCTTTCTTTTCCAGCAGGGAGGTGTATTCGCCCAGGGAAGGGAAGTACCATAACTGGCGGGCTGCGTTGTGATAGTATCCGTGTCTTGTCAGCACTTTACGGGTGTTGACTACGATCTCTTCCACATTGCCTTTGCCGCCCATTTCCAGGATGAGACGTCCGCCTGTGCGCAGATTACGGGTGATGCAGTCGACGGCCTTTTCTTTATCCAGCACCCAGTGTAAAACCGCATTGGAAAAAACGGCGTCGAACATCTCATCGAAATCGAAGTCGGTAGCGGACATGACCCGGAAGTCGATGTCGGGAAAGATAGCCGATGCCTTTTCGATCATAGCGGCGGAGCTGTCGATGCCTGTTACGCGGGCCCCGGTGAGGGAGATCTGGTGGGTGAGGTGTCCTGTGCCGCAGCCGAGGTCCAATATCCTTTCGCCAGCCTGCGGGTTGAGCAGGCTGATGAGGTCCTCTCCGTATTTGAAGACAAAGGCGTGCTTGTCCTCGTAGAGGTTGGTATTCCAGCTTGTATTTGTCTTTGTCAACATTTTCGGCCTATTTAAGTCTTATCTCACTGACGCTGCAGCCCTGAGGTACCATGGGAAATACGTTGTTCTCCTTACCTACGACTACTTCCAGCAGATAGGAACCTTTATGATCGAGCATGGTCTTTACTGCTTTTTCAAGGTCTGCCCGTTGGTGGATGCTTTGTCCGGCGATGCCGTAGCCTTTTGCCACCATGACGAAGTCGGGGCTGGCGATATCCACGAAGGAATAGCGTTTGTCATGGAATAGCTGTTGCCATTGGCGTACCATGCCCAGGAAATGGTTGTTCAGGATCATGATCTTTACGTTGAGTTCCGTCTGCATGATGGTGCCCAGTTCCTGGAGGGTCATCTGGAAGCCTCCGTCGCCGATGATGGCGACGACGGTACGATCCTGCGCGCCAAACTTGGCGCCGATGGCGGCGGGCAGACCGAAGCCCATGGTGCCCAGACCACCGGAGGTGATGTTGCTGCGGGTCTTGTTAAATTCCGCGTAGCGGCAGGCGACCATCTGGTGCTGACCCACGTCGGTGACGATGATGGCGTCACCACCTGTGAGTTCGTTAAGCACTTTCATTACCTCACCCATGGTCATCTGTTCGGCGGAGGGGTTGAGCTCTTCTTTTATGACTGCGTCTACCTCTTCCTTATAGTAGTCTTTGAATCTTTTTAGCCATTCGGGGTGGCTTTTTTTCTGGATGAGCGTTGTCAACAGGGGAAGCGTTTCCTTACAGTCGCCCCATACGCCTACGGCAGCTTTTACGTTCTTGTCGATCTCGGCGGGGTCGATGTCCAGATGGATGACGGTGGCTTGTTTGGCGTATTTGTCCAGGCGTCCCGTAACCCGATCATCAAACCGCATGCCTATGGCGATGAGCACGTCGCATTCATTGGTGAGGACGTTGGGGCCGTAGTTGCCGTGCATCCCCAGCATACCGACGTTGAGGGGGTGGTCGGTGGGCAGGGCGCTGAGGCCCATGATGGTCCAGGCGGAGGGGATACCGCTTTTTTCAACGAATTCCCGGAATTCTTTTTCCGCCTTGCCCAGGATAACACCTTGTCCAAAGAGAACGAAGGGGCGCTGGGCCTGGTTGATCAGTTCTGCCGCCTGTTGGATATATTCTTTTCTTACGATGGGCTTTGGTCTGTAGCTTCTGATATGGGTACACTTCGTATAGCCTTCGTAGTTAAATTTCTGTATTTGCGCATTTTTGGTGATGTCGATGAGGACGGGGCCGGGGCGGCCGCTGCCGGCGATATAAAATGCTTTGGCCAGTACGGAGGGGATCTCCGTGGCATCGGTCACCTGGTAGTTCCATTTGGTAACGGGCGTGGTTATATTGATCACGTCTGTCTCCTGGAAGGCGTCGGTACCCAGCAGGTGGGCAAAGACCTGCCCGGTGACACATACCAGGGGGGTGCTGTCGATCATGGCGTCTGCCAGTCCGGTGACGAGGTTTGTTGCTCCGGGACCGCTGGTGGCGAACACGACGCCTGTTTTACCGGAGGAGCGGGCATACCCTTGCGCGGCGTGTATGCCGCCTTGTTCGTGACGGACGAGGATATGTTTTAATTTTTCCTGATAGTCGTAGAGCGCATCATAGATGGGCATGATAGCGCCTCCGGGATACCCGAAGATCGTGTCGACGTCTTCTTCTACGAAGGCTTCCAGGACGGCGACGGAGCCGCTGATTTCGCGAGCGACCGGGGCAGCCTTTTTGGCGGCGGTGGTTTTAGCCTTTGATTGGGCGGGTGCGGGTGTTGTTGTTGCGTTGCTCATAAAATAATTTTTGTGATGATCAGAACTCGTCTGTTACGCATCCTTCGGCTGCTGTCTTTACCTGCTTTGCATATTTATAGAGGAGGCCTTTGGACGCTTTTAGCGCCGGTTGTTTCCAGGCTGCCTTACGTTTAGCCAGTTCTTCGGGCGCTACTTTTAGCGTAATAGTATTTTTTGTCGCATCCAGTTCGATGGTGTCGTTGTCGTGAACCAGGGCGATCGTGCCCCCTTCATAGGCTTCCGGGGTGATGTGACCCACCACGAAGCCGTGTGTACCGCCGCTGAAGCGGCCGTCGGTGATGAGGGCGACGCTTTTCCCCAGGCCGGCGCCGATGAGGGCGGACGTTGGTTTTAGCATTTCGGGCATACCGGGAGCTCCTTTTGGACCCACTTGACGGATGACCACCACGTCGCCGGGTTTTATCTTGCCTGTGTTGATGCCGCTGATCAACTCGTGTTCCCCGTCGAAGACTCTTGCAGGGCCTTCGAACCTTTCTCCTTCCTTACCGCTGATCTTGGCAACGCTGCCTCCTTCGGCGAGATTGCCATAGAGTATCTGCAGGTGCCCGGTGGTCTTGATAGGTTTTTCCAGGGGGTAGATGATATCCTGTGTTTTAAAGTCGATGGCCGGGATGTCCTTTAGGTTTTCAGCCAGGGTCTTGCCGGTGACGGTGAGACAGTCTCCGTGCAGCAATCCTTTTTCCAGCAGGTATTTCATCACGGCGGGGATACCTCCGTGTTCGTGGAGGTCCTGCATCAGATATTTGCCGCTGGGTTTGAAGTCGGCCAGTACGGGGATCCTGTCGCTGATGGTCTGGAAGTCGTCCTGGCTCAGGGGTATGTCCACGCTGCGGGCGATGGCCAGCAGGTGCAGGACGGCGTTGGTGCTGCCACCCAGGACCATGATGGTAGTGATGGCATTTTCAAAAGCTTTCCGGGTCATAATATCCCGGGGCTTGATATCTTTTTCCAGCAATACGCGGATGGCGTTGCCGGATGCGTGACATTCTTTTCTTTTTTCTTCGCTGAGGGCGGGATTAGAAGAAGAGTAGGGGAGGCTCATGCCCAGCGCTTCGGCGGCGGCGGCCATGGTATTGGCGGTGTACATACCGCCACAGGCGCCTGCCCCCGGGCAGGAGTTCATGACGATACCTTTGAAGTCGGCCTCATTCAGTTTGCCGGCGATCTTTTGTCCCAGCGCTTCGAAAGAGGATACGATGTTGAGGTCCTGCCCTTTATAGTGACCGGGGGCGATGGTGCCGCCGTATACCATGATCGAGGGGCGGTTGAGCCGGCCCATGGCCATCAGGGAGCCTGGCATGTTCTTGTCGCAGCCGGGCAGGGCGATGAGCCCGTCATAATACTGAGCGCCGCATACGGCCTCGATGGAGTCGGCGATGATGTCGCGGCTTACCAGGGAGTAGCGCATGCCGTCGGTGCCATTGCTCATACCGTCGCTGACACCGATGGTATTGAAGATGAGACCTACCAGATCATTATCCCATACGCCTTCCTTTACGATCTTCGAGAGGTCATTGAGATGCATGTTGCAGGTGTTGCCATCGTACCCCATACTGGCGATGCCCACCTGTGCTTTTTTGAGATCTTCGTCTGTCAGTCCAATGCCGTACAACATTGCCTGGGCGGCGGGTTGCGTTGGGTCCTGTGTGAGCGTCTTGCTGTATTTATTCAGTTCCATTTTGTTGATGCTGGGTTAGTTTATGCTAATGCTAATTGTTTTTCGGTGACTTTATCCATATATGCCTGCTGGATCTTTTTACCTAAAGTTTCTTTCCAGGGAGCAGGGAATTTTGTGTTATCGATGGATTCCCAGCCTATGACCTCTGCCGCGGTGCCGCAGAAGAAGGCTGCGTCGGCGGCTTTCAATTGTTGTATGGTGTATTGTCCTTCTTCTACAGGTATATTCAGTTCATTACATATTTCGAGGACGGTGGCTCTTGTGATACCCGGCAGGATATTGCCTTTTGCGGGTGTGAACAGGGCGCCGTCCTTTTCGAAGAATATATTTGCGCCGGTGCCTTCGGCGATAAAGCCGTGGATATCGGTGAGCAGGGCTTCGTCGAAGCCTTTGGCTTTTGCTTCCTGACTGGCCAGTATGGAGTTGACGTAGTGACCGGAGGCTTTTGCTTCGATGTGGAATGCTTTTGGGTTGGGTCGTTGGAAGGAGGAGGTCATGACCTTCAGCAGCCTCTCCCCGAAGAAGGGCGCCATTTCCCAGGTCTGGATGATGGTATAAGAGGTAGTGTTGAGATTGAAGCTCATGTTGGCTGGTGCGTATACGACGGGGCGGATATAGGCGTCCTGGAGGTTGTTGAGTTTTAGGACCTCGTAAGTAGCCTTGATCAGGGTGTCCGTGTCGTATTTGTATGGCATGTTCAAGGCTTCGGCGGACCTGCAGAGGCGATCGTAGTGTTCGACTGCTTTGAAGATCCGTGTGGCGCCGGCGGCGGTGCGATAGGACCGGATACCTTCGAATACGGCGTAGCCGTAGTGGAGGGATTGGCTATAGAGGTCCGTTTTGGCTTCCGAAGCCTTTACGATGTTGCCGTCCTGCCAGAGAACGGTATGTTCATTGTAGTATGCCATACTTTACTTTGTTTGTTTAAGTCCTGGCCCTCATCGGGCTGACTTTAGTTTTTCTAGAATCTCATGTCGGGCCTTCGGCCGGCGGAGCTGTGCTCCGCCCTTCGATTGGTTGAGTCCTAAAAAGAAGCGACCCGCCTTTGGGAGGCGGGTCGCTGGTATTATTAGTTTATGTATTTAAATTACCACCCTCCTCCCTGAATCGCAGGAATAATAATCACCACCACCACCACCGCAATCGCTGCGGCGGCTAGTCGTGTGATAACATTATATGATCTGCGTTGGTCCATGAAGGATGTATTCTTTTCAAAGATACTCCCGCCAATCGAATAAACAAAGAACTATTTTTTGCCTTTTGTCAAAAAAATCAGGCGCGCTGTGCGCGGGGCTGATTAGATTATGGTTGACTTACGCAACTCGATATTCTCTTTATGAATATCACCCGGGATCTTTCCGCCTACGTAATCGCTGATCAGTTCGCCGATGGTGGACGTGAAATAGAAGTTCACGGGATCGATGTCTTTGGTGACGAAGCCATTCTGCAGTGTCCAGTTGGCGGCTTCGCGTACTCTGCCGGCTTCTTTATGCAGACTGAAGTGATCCAGCAGCATAGCGGCAGAGAGGATGCTGCCCAGGGGGTTGGCAATGTCCTTGCCGGCGGCCTGGGGATATGATCCATGGATAGGTTCGAAGAGGGCGGCACCTTTACCGATGGAGGCGGAAGGGAGGAGGCCCAGGGAGCCGCTGATGACGCTGGCTTCATCGCTGAGGATGTCCCCGAACATGTTTTCTGTCAAGATCACGTCGAATTGTTTTGGGTTCAGGATGATCTGCATGGCGGCGTTGTCCACGAAGAGGAAATCGACCTTTACATCGTTGTATTCTTTTGCAATGTCCTGTATTACCTTTCTCCACAGACGGGAGGTTTCCAGCACGTTGGCTTTATCCACGAGGGTCAGCCGTTTTTTCCGCTGCCGGGCCTGGCGGAAGGCGAGGTGTGCGATGCGTTCGATTTCTTCGCGGGTGTAGGTGCAATCGTCCGTGGCCTGGCTGCCGTCGGCGGATGTCTCTTTCTTTCCAAAATAAATACCGCCTGTCAGCTCGCGAAAGATGATAAAATCCACGCCCTCCAGGACTTTTGCCTTGAGGGGGGACAAATGTTGTAAGGCCGGGTAAGTGGCCACCGGCCTGATATTGGCAAACAATTGTAATGACTTCCTTAATTTGAGCAAGCCTTGCTCGGGCCGCACTTTTGCGGTGGGATCATTGTCGTATTTCGGATGACCGATGGCGCCGAAAAGAATAGCATCGCTGTTGAGGGCTGCTTCGATGGTTTCATCGGGCAGGGGATTGCCTGTCTTGTCGATGGCGTCGGCGCCCATCAGGCAATATTTATAAGTGAACTCGTGTCCACCGTGTTCGGCCACGGCGTTCAGCACTTTTATGGCTTGCCGGGTGACTTCGGGGCCGATGCCGTCGCCTTCTATAACAACAATGTTCTTTTGCATACGATCTAGTTTTTGGGTATGGGGTTTAAATATATTTATGCGTGTTGATGTTCGAATGATTCAATCTCGTTGCGTATACTGAGTAAAAAATCTATATCGTCATAACCGTTGAGCAAACAGGTTTTTTTATAGTCATTGATATCGAATGTTTCTTTTTTGCCTGTGGACCCCAGGATGATGGTCTGTTCGGCGAGGTTGACGGTGATAAGGGTGGATGGATCGTTCTTTATGGCGGCGAAGGTTTCTTTCAGGAAGTCTTCGCTTACGGTCACGGGTAAAAGGAAATTATTGAGCGCGTTGTTCTTAAATATGTCGGCAAAGAAGCTGCTGATGACCACGTCAAAGCCTGCGTCTTTGATGGCCCAGGCGGCGTGCTCACGGCTGGAGCCGCAGCCAAAGTTCTTGCCTGCCACCAGGATGCTGCCTTTAAAAGCGGGGTCGTTGAGTACAAATGTTGTTTTGGGCGTACCGTCGGCGTTATAGCGCCAGTCACGGAACAAATTGTCTCCGAACCCTTCCCTGCTGGTGGCCTTCAGGAAGCGGGCGGGTATGATCTGGTCTGTATCCACGTTCTCGATGTCAACGGGGACGGCAGTGGATTGGACGATATGGATGGATCGGTTGCTCATTTTTTTTGTTATATATGTGGGAATAGGGCTCTGAAAAAAATTAGCCCTATTCCCACAAAAGGCTAATGTCTGACCTTCGGTCGAACCGCTTCCAGCGGTTCATAAATAGTCCCTCACATCAGCGACTTCTCCCGTGATGGCTGCGACGGCGGCTGTCAGCGGGCTGGCGAGCAGCGTGCGGGCTGCCGGTCCTTGTCTTCCTTCGAAGTTGCGGTTGGAGGTGGAGATACAATATTTTCCTGCGGGGATCTTATCCTCGTTCATGGCCAGGCAGGCAGAGCAGCCGGGCTGTCTCAGGCGGAAGCCGGCTTCTTCGAATATTTTGTCGAGGCCTTCTTCGATGGCTTGTTTTTCCACTTGTTTGGAGCCCGGTACGATCCAGGCCTCTATGTTTGTTGATTTTCTGCGGCCTTTGACGAATTCTGCTACCAGGCGGAGGTCTTCGATACGGGAGTTAGTACAACTGCCGATGAAGACATAATCCACTTTTTTGCCTTTGATGGCAGCTCCGGCTTGCAGACCCATGTAGTTAAGTGATTTGGGGTCTGCTTCGGTGGGGATGTGGCCGCTGACGCTGATACCCATACCGGGGTTGGTACCATAGGTGATCATGGGTTCGATGGCGGCTGCGTCGATGTGGATCTCTTTATCAAACCGGGCGTCCGGGTCGGTGCTTAGTTGTTGCCATTCGCTGAGTTTTTTATCCCATTCGGCGCCTGTGGGAGCGAACTGGCGGTCTTTGAGGTAGTCGAAGGTGGTTTGGTCCGGGGCGATCATACCGCCCCGTGCGCCCATTTCGATGCTCATGTTGCAGATGGTCATTCGTGCTTCCATGGACAGATCCCGGATGGCAGAGCCGGCGAATTCGACGAAGTAACCAGTGGCTCCGCTGGCGGAGATCTTTGCAATGATATAGAGTATAATATCCTTGGAGACGACGCCTTTGCCCAGGGCGCCTTCCACATTTATGCGCATCAGCTTTGGCCGGCTTTGCAGCAGGCACTGGGTGGCCATCACCATTTCTACTTCACTGGTGCCAATACCGAAGGCGATGGCGCCAAAGGCGCCGTGGGTGGAGGTATGGCTGTCTCCGCACACGATGGTCATACCGGGCTGGGTGATGCCCAGCTCAGGGCCAATAACGTGTACGATGCCCTGGTAGGGGTGGCCGAGGCCATAGAGTTCCACGCCATGTCTGGAGCAATTGGCGATGAGCTGCTGCACCTGCAGTCTGGACAGTTCGTCTTTGATAGGAAGGTGTTGATCGGTGGTGGGTACATTATGATCCGCAGTGGCTACTATCTGCCGGGGGCGGAAGACGTCCAGTCCTCTTTTCTGAAGTCCCTTAAATGCCTGGGGGCTGGTGACCTCATGAATAAAATGTTTATCGATGTAAAGAACGGAAGGCCCTCCCTCGATGGTCTTTACCACATGCTGGTCCCAGATCTTTTCAAATAATGTTTTTGCCATAGTCGAACAATGGTTAGGCTGATGCGCTAATGATCAGGCGGGCACGACCGCATTGTTATAGGCCTTTGCCAATTCGTGCAGGTCGGCTTCCATCACTTCTTTTTTTGTGTCAGCCACTTTTAAGAACCTTTCGTATAAAACGTCGATGTCATTACGTGTAAAGGAATAGCCCAGTTTCTGGAACCGGAAGGCCAGGGCGCTGCGGCCGCTGCGAGCCGTCAACACTATCTTGGAGCCGTCCGCGCCTACTTCATCGGGATTGATGATCTCATATGTTGAGGCATCTTTCAGGAATCCGTCCTGGTGGATACCGGAGGAATGAGAGAAGGCGTTGGCGCCTACGATGGCCTTATTGGGTTGAACGGGCATGCGCATGGTATCGGAAACCAGGCGGCTGATGGGGTTGAGCTTTTCCGCTCTGATGCCTGTATAGAATCCCAGCTGTTTATGTTGTTTGATCACCATGACCACTTCTTCCAGGGAGGTGTTACCGGCCCGTTCGCCCAGTCCGTTGATGGTGCACTCTATCTGACGGGCGCCGTTGCGGATGCCTGCGATGGAGTTGGCGGTGGCCAGACCGAGGTCGTTGTGACAGTGACAGGATATGACGGCTTTGTCGACATTTTTTACGTTGTTTATCAGGTAGGCGATCTTTTCTCCGTATTGGTCAGGGAGGCAGTAGCCTGTGGTGTCGGGAATGTTGACCACGGTGGCGCCGGCGGCGATAACGGCTTCGACTACGCGGGCCAGGTATTCGTTATCCGTACGGCCTGCGTCCTCTGCGTAGAATTCCACGTCATCCACCAGATTGCGGGCCCATTTTACGGCCTGGACGGCCCGCCCGAGGATCTCTTCCCGGGTGGAATTGAACTTGCTTTTTATATGAAAATCGGAAGTGCCAATACCTGTGTGGATACGGGGTCTTTTTGCGTGCCGGAGGGCCTCGGCGGCCACTTCGATGTCTTTTTGAACGGCCCGGCTGAGGCCACAGACGGTGGCATCCTTTATGATCTTAGCGATCTCTTCGACGGAATGAAAATCGCCGGGGCTGGAGATGGGAAAGCCTGCCTCGATGATGTCCACGCCAAGGGCTTCCAGCTGTTGAGCCAGTTCGACCTTTTCGGTGGTATTGAGCTTACAACCGGGCACCTGTTCTCCGTCGCGGAGGGTGGTATCAAAAATGAAGATCTTTTTGTCGGACATAGATTTTTTTAAATGGGTTTGAGAAATGGCTAATGTCTGTCCTTTCGGACAAACGAACCTCTGGTTCGTTTCGGAGATCAGGTGTATCTTTGTGGGCCTGTTCCGGAAAATAACCTTCCATCCGAAATTAGCTTTCTTTATTTTCGTCTTAAAATCATAATTGGTATGGTTTTACACCGTTTAATAGGAGCTATTTCGCCCAAAACCCGCTGCTGTAAAGGATTTTAAAGTTTTAAATTACGATGCCCAACCGATCCTCAGACACCCTGTTCCAATTGATAAAATCTCTGGAAAAGTCAGAGAAACGGAACTTTAAGCTCTATATCAAGCGTAATTCGGCCAGTGAGGACCTGCAGATCATACAACTATTTGATGCTCTTGACAAAATGGAGGAGTATGACGAGGTTCAATTGTTAAAGAAAAGCAAAAGCCTTAAAAAGCAACAGTTATCGAATGCAAAGGCCCATTTGTACCGGGAGATCCTGACGAGTCTACGGCTTCTCCGGAATGAGGATAACATCGATCTTCAGCTGCATGAGCAGTTGGATCATGCCCGTATCCTGTATAACAAGGGGCTGTACCTGCAGAGTCTGCGGGTGCTGGACAAGATAAAGGAGAATGCGAAGGCGCATAACCAGATCACTTTCCTGCTGCAGGTGCTTTTCTTTGAAAAGACGATCGAGGCGCTGCATATCACCCGTAGCATGCAGGACAGGGCTGACCGGCTGACCTCGGAGGTCGATGAGGTAAACGACCATCTGCGGCTGGTGAGTACGCTGTCCAATCTTTCGCTGCAGTTATACAGTTGGTATATCCGTAATGGGGTGGCCAGGAATGAGAAGGATGAGAAGGCGGTGCAGGATTTCTTTGAGCGGAACATGCCTTCTGATCTCAGTGGCTGTACGGGGTTTTATGAGAAACTGTATCAGTACCAGAGTTTTTGCTGGTATGCCTTTATCAGGCAGGATTTCCTGCTCTATTACCGGTACACTCAAAAATGGGTGGATCTTTTTGAAAAGGAGCCGTTTATGCTGAGTATCGAAACCTCCCATTATATCAAGGGGATGCACAATCTGCTGGGGGCGCATTTCGATCTGCTGAACTATCCCAGGTTTATCGAGACGCTCAGGCAATTCGAGGAGTTTTCGGAGTCCGCGATCGTGACGGGCAATGTGAATAATCGCATACAGACCTTTGTATATCTCTATATTTCCAAGCTGAACAAGCACTTCCTGGATGGGACCTTTACGGAGGGGCTGGAGCTGGTGCCGTATATCGAGGAGAAATTGAAGGAGTATTGGATCTATCTGGATCGTCATCGGATATTGGTGTTCTACTATAAGATCGCCTGTTTGTATTTTGGCAGCGGGGATTATGAGCGGACGATCGATTATCTGAATAAGATCATCAACTGGAGGGTCGACCTGCGGACGGACCTGCAATGTTATTCGCGGCTGCTGCATCTGATCGCCCATTATGAGCTGAAGAATTACGTGCTGCTGGAATACCTGATCAAATCCGTCTACCGATTTATGGCCAAAATGGAGAATTTGAGTCACGTGGAGGAGGAGATATTCAAGTTTTTGCGGAAGAGCTTTAATCTTTCACCGGACAGGATCAAGCCGGAATTGGCGGGATTGCTGGAGAAGCTGAAGAAGTATGAGGGGAACAGGTTTGAGACGCGGGCTTTTGTGTACCTGGATATTATATCCTGGCTGGAGAGTAAGATACTGAATGTGCCGGTGCAGGATGTGATACGTAAGAAGTACCTGGGGGGGCATAGGAGGGGGTAGGAGGGGATTTGGAAGAAAAGAATATTTTTGTAAATTTGTGAAAGAGAGCCGGGGTGCTTTCCCGACTCTTTACTCTCTGACTTCAGGTTTACCGTAGTAAATGAAGGATCGAGAGTATCAACTTGACTATCACCAGTAACCTGATGATTTCGCCCAGCTCGATGCTGGGCTTTCTTTTGTGTTCCATTATGAAAACAACGGATGTTTTGTCATCCGAAAAACTTATGTCATACTGACTTTTGATCAGCATGAGCAGTTTTTTACATCTTCATATAACACATAGCACTAAGATGCGATCTTAAAAAGAGTCAAGCGGGCAGCAAAGGTAGGAAATGGAAAAAGGCGCGGAGGGTAAAAAACGTGACAGTTGTCGCCTCAATTGCAGAAATGTGATAAAAGCGTATTAAATGGTCGTTAAAAGCAATCTTTGTCTATTGACAGGCCCATGTTAAATGAGTAGTTTTAGGGCCTAACTCCTTCCCATGAATAAGATCATGTCAGTTATTCTTGCCCTATGCCTTTTTACGGCCTGTCAGAAGGACCATCTCAACTCTCAGTCCAGCATCTTTTTTATCAGTATCGATTCATCAGTGGGCTCCCTGACCTCCAAGGCATCGGGAGATACGTTCCTTGTCGGGTTAAAGGAACCCTCGACAGTGGGCGCTGTGCCCCTGGTATATCATTTGCCGACGGGGGCTGCCGCCAGCTCAGGGAAAAGGCAGCAGCAGCATTTTTTCCAGATGGATAATGTATGGGCGGATACGCTGGACCTGACCCCCAACAAGGTGCATACGCTGACAGTGACGTCGGCAGATGGTACAACAAAGCAGTATGTAATAGCATTCAGGTATAAGGTGGAAAGGCTAGATCTTCCCAGGATGCAGTCTTATGATCCTATTGTCAATAAGATCTTTTTCGACGGCGATATCATGTATGTAGCGACGAATGTAGGGATGTTGGTGTCTGTGGATGACGGGAAAAGGTTTACGCAGCTGGACCCAACTGGGGGAGATATCGGAGCTGGTCCGGCTTTAAGTGATGTATATGCACGGGGCAAGACCATTTACGCGGGATTTAGAAACGGGCTGGCCATGTCCCAGGATGGCGGGCAGACATTTACTCCGCGTAGATTCGCGGACCTGTACCCCGATCGTGTTTTTCCCGTCACAGGAATAGCCGTCCAGGGGGATACCATTTATGCTACTACAGTGTCCGGGCTGATGATCTCCCGGGACCGGGGAGTCAGCTTTGATACGACCACCAATGGGCTCCTCTATACCAATTCCAATAATGTTTTTTATTCGTCATTGTGGTGTATTTATGCCAGCGGCAGTACTGTTTATGTCGGAGGGCAGGCCGGATTTTTTACTTCCAATGACGGCGGGCGATCCTTTATCAGAAGCGGCCTGACCAGCCCGGGCGGGTATACGCTGCGTACCAACAGCATCTACGTCCGGGATGGAGATATTTATCTGGCTACGATCGATGGATTTTCTGTATTAAGGGACAGGGGACAAACCGTAATGAATTACCAGGGCAGCGGACTGCCGGGAGCCCAGCAAATCTCGGGAAATGGTAATACCATTAGTATCGCCATGGGGAAGCTGATCGTTTCCTCGGACCTCGGCCAGTCCTATACCACCTATTACAAGGAGCTGGGGCTGGGGAATATTGTAACTTCAGTGACCATGAAGGGAGATATCATCTATTGCGGGACCCAGGGTTTTATCACTAAAATAACTCCCCGGTAGGTCCGTGAACCAATGAGGGAGAAAAGTGTTATAGAATAGTTGAGTCAAATTTTCCATACATTATCAGAATTCTTTATGTGAAATCCCAGGATAAGCGCTTACCATGCAGGTAAGCATTTGTCATTATTATCATTTGGGAAAAATGTTATTTTTAAATAAATTCGTACCTTTGCCCTCCTTAATTTGGGCTTCGTGGCTTTTTTGTACTACGCTCTACAGTCTAAATTATTGGTTATCAGCACTAAAAAACCGCATATTGCAATATGGCTATTAAAAAAGAAAATCGTCCCAGAGCCACTTTTTCAAAAATCACTATCGGACTTGCTTCTCCGGACAGTATCCTGGAAAGGTCTTATGGAGAGGTCCTGAAGCCGGAAACCATCAACTACCGCACGTACAAACCTGAAAGGGATGGGTTGTTCTGCGAGCGTATATTTGGTCCTGTAAAGGATTATGAGTGCGCCTGCGGTAAGTATAAGAGGATACGGTATAAAGGGATCGTCTGCGACCGTTGTGGTGTGGAGGTGACGGAGAAGAAGGTTCGCCGGGAGCGTATGGGGCACATCAAACTGGTGGTGCCTGTGGTTCATATCTGGTACTTCAAGTCTCTGCCTAACAAGATCGGTTATTTATTGGGCATGAGCTCGAAGAAATTGGAGAGTATCGTTTATTATGAAAGATATGTCGTGATACAGCCTGGTATCCGTACGGATAAGGGGCAGAATTACGGCGACCTGCTGACGGAGGAGGAATACCTTGAGATACTGGATACCCTGCCAAAGGACAATCAGTATCTGCCTGATGAGGACCCTTCCAAATTCATTGCCAAGATGGGTGCTGAGGCGGTGCATGATCTTCTGGAGAGGATCGAGCTGGACCAGCTGTCCTTCGACCTGCGCAATGCGGCGGCCAATGAGACCTCCCAGCAACGTAAGGCGGATGCGTTGAAGCGGCTTAGTGTAGTGGAAGCTTTCCGGGATGCCAATTCTCGTATTACCAATCGTCCTGAATGGATGGTCATGCAATACATTCCGGTAATTCCGCCTGAATTGCGTCCCCTGGTGCCCCTGGATGGCGGACGTTTTGCGTCTTCCGACCTGAACGATCTCTATCGCCGGGTGATCATCCGTAACAACCGTCTGAAGAGGTTGTTGGAGATCAAGGCTCCCGAGGTGATCCTGCGTAATGAGAAGCGTATGTTGCAGGAGGCTATCGACTCCTTATTTGATAACAGCCGTAAGTCAAACGCGGTAAAAGCCGAAGGCGGCCGGGCCCTGAAGTCTCTGAGTGATGTGCTGAAGGGGAAACAAGGCCGGTTCCGTCAGAACCTGCTGGGTAAGCGTGTGGATTATTCCGGTCGTAGTGTGATCGTGGTAGGTCCCGAGCTGAAGCTGCATGAGTGCGGTCTGCCCAAGGACATGGCTGCCGAGCTGTTCAAACCTTTTATCATCCGCAAGTTGATAGAAAGGGGTATCGTAAAGACGGTGAAGAGCGCCAGGAAGCTGGTGGATAAAAAAGAAGCCATCGTCTGGGATATCCTTGAAAATATATTGAAAGGGCATCCTGTGATGCTGAACCGTGCTCCGACGCTGCACAGACTGTCCATCCAGGCCTTCCAGCCCAAACTGATAGAAGGTAAGGCCATCCAGCTGCATCCGTTGGTGTGTACGGCTTTCAACGCCGACTTTGACGGTGACCAGATGGCGGTGCACGTGCCGTTGAGCAGCGCTGCTGTACTGGAAGCTCAGTTGCTGATGCTGTCTTCGCACAACATCCTCAACCCGCAAAACGGTACGCCCATCACGCTGCCTTCCCAGGACATGGTGTTGGGACTGTATTATATAACCAAGGGCAAAAAGTCCACCGCCACTGAAAAGGTGAAGGGTGAGAACAAGGCCTTTTACAGCGCCGAAGAGGTGATTATTGCTTATAACGAGCAGCGGGTAGACCTCCATGCCTATATCAAGGTAAAGACACAGGTGCGGAATAACAGCGATCAACTGGAGAACAAGCTGCTGGAGACTACGGTCGGAAGGGTGCTGTTCAACCAATTTGTGCCTGTTGAGGTAGGGTTTGTAAACGCCCTGCTGACAAAGAAATCCCTGCGTGAGATCATCGGAAACATCATCAAGTGGACGAATATCCCCAAGACGGTGAAATTCCTGGATGATATCAAGCAGCTTGGTTTCCGTATGGCATTCCGCGGTGGATTGTCCTTTAACATCAATGACCTGATCATCCCCGATACCAAGGAGCAGCAGCTGGAGAATGCGAAGGGTGAAGTAGATGAGGTATGGGACAACTATAACATGGGTCTGATCACGAATAACGAACGTTATAACCAGATAGTAGACATCTGGAGCCGTGTGGATACGCGTATCACGGAATCGCTGATCGTGGAGCTGGCCAATGACAAGCAGGGTTTCAACTCTGTGTACATGATGCTGGATTCCGGCGCCCGTGGCAGCAAGCAGCAGATCAAGCAGCTGGCTGGTATCAGGGGTCTGATGGCCAAGCCGAGAAAGTCCGGCAGCACAGGCTCCGAGATCATCGAGAATCCCATTCTTTCCAACTTTAAGGGCGGATTGAACGTATTGGATTACTTTATCTCTACCCACGGTGCCCGTAAGGGTCTTGCGGATACGGCGTTGAAAACGGCCGATGCCGGGTACTTAACCCGTCGTCTGGTGGACGTGGCGCAGGATGTGGTGATCACGGAAGAGGATTGCGGCACGCTGCGTGGCATCGCTACTTCTGCGCTCAAAGACAATGAGGATGTGGTAGAGCCATTATATGACAGGATCCTGGGACGTACCTCATTGCATGATGTGTACGATCCTGCCACGGATAAGCTGATCGTAGCCGCGGGTGAGCAGATCACTGAAGAGATCGGCAAGGCTATCGAGGATGCCGGTATCGAAATAGTGGAAATCCGTTCGGTGCTGACCTGCGAAAGCAAGAGGGGTGTTTGTGTGAAATGTTATGGTAAGAACCTGGCGACCGGGTATACCGCGCAAAAGGGCGATGCGGTGGGTATCATTGCCGCCCAGAGTATCGGTGAGCCTGGTACACAGCTGACACTCCGTACCTTCCACGTGGGTGGTGTGGCCGGTAGTGCATCGGTGGAATCAACGATGTTGGCCAAGTTTGAAGGCACTGTCCAATTCGATGGTCTGAGAACTGTCGTAGCTGAAAATAATGAAGGCGCCAAGGTACAGGTGGTCATCGGTCGTACCGGTGAGGTCCGTATCATGGATGTGAAGAATGACCGTCTGTTGATCACCAACAACGTGCCTTATGGCGCTACGTTGAATGTGAAGGACGGCCAGAAGGTGGCAAAGGGCGAAGCCATCTGTTCATGGGACCCCTTTAACAATGTCGTGATCGCCGAGATCGCTGGGAATGTGAAGTTCGATGCCGTCATTGAGGGTATCACTTACCGGGAAGAAGCGGACGAACAGACAGGTCACCGTGAGAAAGTGGTTATCGAAACGAAGGATAAGACCAAGATACCTTCCATTAACATTGAAGGCGCCAAGGAAA
This sequence comes from Chitinophagaceae bacterium, assembly GCA_017307755.1. GTDB lineage: Bacteria > Bacteroidota > Bacteroidia > Chitinophagales > Chitinophagaceae > Puia. Next base: position 308,742 of record JAFKGQ010000009.1, read on the forward strand.
TAAAGGCATATAACCTGCCTGTGGGTTCGCATATTGTCGTTGAAGGCGGTGATGAGGTGAAGGCTGGTCAGGTAATCGTAAAGATCCCCCGCGTATTGGGTAAGCTGCGGGATATCACGGGTGGTCTGCCACGGGTCACTGAGCTCTTTGAAGCGCGTAACCCGGGTAACCCGGCCATCGTCAGTGAGATCGATGGTGTAGTAGCTTTTGGTAACATCAAGCGTGGTAACCGTGAGATCATCGTGGAAGCCAAGGATGGCGTGGTGAAGAAATATCTCGTTCCGCTGACCAGGCAGATCCTGGCGCAGGACGGTGACTTTATCAAGGCTGGTGCTCAGCTGTCTGACGGACAGGTGGCGCCTGCGGACATCCTTTCCATCAAGGGCCCGTTTGCCGTACAGGAATATGTGGTCAATGAGATCCAGGAAGTATACCGTCTCCAGGGTGTAAAGATCAACGATAAGCATATCGAGGTCATCGTGCGTCAGATGATGCGTAAGCTGACCATTGTAGACCCGGGCGATACGAGGTTCCTGGAAGAAGATACTGTGGACAAATTCGAGTTCCTGGAGGAGAACGATTGGATCTTTGATAAGAAGGTCATCTCTGATCCCGGTGAATCTACCAAGTTGAAAGCCGGCCAGATCGTAAGTCTCCGTGAAGTGAGGGAAGAGAATTCCATCCTTCGCAGGAATGACAAAAAGTTGGCTGAGTTCCGGGACGCCAGGGCAGCTACTTCTGCGCCCCTGCTGCTGGGTATCACCAAGGCATCTTTGGGTACACAGAGCTGGATATCAGCCGCATCGTTCCAGGAAACCACGAAGGTTCTGTCCTCTGCGGCTATCCAGGGCAAGAGCGACGACATGCTGGGTCTGAAGGAGAATGTGATCACGGGTCATCCTATTCCTGCAGGTACAGGGCTGCGTGACTTTGAGAACATGATCGTAGGCAGCAAGGAAGAGTATGAGCTTCTGCAAACTACCCGGGAGGCTATGCAATTCGATGACGAAGAGTAATATTTAATAAAAGATGTTAAAAAAAACTAAAGTAGGAAGTAAAAAGCTTCCTACTTTTTTTATTTAAGGGTAGTCCATCCTATATTCGCGGTTATGAAGTATCTACCGACCATCTTGAGTGTGATAGCCCTGGCGCTGGTGGGGGTGTTATTCTACCTTTTTGCTCATCATACGGAGGAGCTAAAGACCATTTCCGCCATCGAACAAAAGAAGACGACCCCAGATCATTTCCGGATCGCTTATTTTGACCTGGACACGCTGCAGGCCAATTATGACTTTTTCAAGGAAGCACAGACCAAGCTGAAGGCTCAGGAAAATGACATGAACCTGAGGTTGTCCAGCCTGAGCAAAAGCTATCAGAAGAAGGTGGATGCCTGGCGTCAGAAAGGGAATAATATGACGCAGGCGGAGGCGGAGCAGGCGCAGCAGGAATATACCGGTGACCAGCAAAACTTTCAAAACCAGAAGCAGCAGCTGGAATCAGAGCTATATAAGGCCTCTGAGGATTATAAGACACAGATACGTAAGAAGGTAGAGGATTTCCTGAGGAAATTTAACAGCCGGGGGGATTACTCATTCATATTTGCGTATGACCCAGGGTCATTCATGTACTATAAAGATACCATCTATAACATCACTCCAAATCTGTTACAAGGGCTGAACGCCGAGTATGCCGTCGATAAGAAGAAAAAATGATTATATTGAGAGATAATCGATAATATCTTCTATGGCAGAAACAACCAAAACTTTCAAACCGTCCCTGGGTTTGTTGGATGGCACTATGATCGTAGCCGGCTCCATGATCGGATCCGGTATTTTTATTGTCAGTGCCGACATAACCCGGAATGTGGGCAGCACGGGCTGGCTCATTTTTGTATGGCTGATCACGGGATTTATGACCTTGTCGGCAGCCATGAGCTATGGGGAGCTGAGCGCCATGTATCCCAAGGCGGGGGGGCAATACGTGTACCTGCGGGAAGCGTATAATCCACTGACAGGCTTTCTGTATGGATGGAGCTTTTTTGCCGTGATCCAGACGGGGACTATCGCTGCTGTGGCCGTCGCCTTCTCCAAGTTTACAGGGTACTTTATTCCGGCACTGGAATTGAAAGATGAGAATATATTGTTTCAGATGACCGGGTTCAAGGTGTATTATGCCCAGGTGGTGTCTATCCTGCTCATTATTTTACTGACCTATATCAATACCAGAGGCATTGAATCCGGCAAATGGATACAGACGATATTTACCGTGACAAAATTATTGTCGTTGTTCGGGCTTATTGTTTTTGGGCTTTTTTTGGCGGCGAACGGGACGATTTGGAGGGCCAATTGGAGGGATGCATGGGATATGCACCGGTTGGTGTCTACGGATGGGGTGATTGGGAGTACAGTACCGGTGATCGGACTCGCGACGGTGGGGGCTATTGCGGCGGCCATGACGGGCTCCATCTTCTCCAGCGATGCCTGGAATAATGTTACGTTTATAGCAGGGGAGATGAAGAACCCCAAGCGGAATATAGGGCTTAGTCTTTTTTTGGGGACCCTGATCATCACGGTGATCTATGTGTCGGCGAACCTGATGTACATCAGTGTACTGCCATTGGACCAGATCGCAACGGCGCCCCAGGACAGGGTGGCGGTGGCTGCCGCCAAAGTGATCTTTGGGCATATGGGCACCTATGTTGTGGCAGCCATGATCATGGTGTCTACGTTTGGATGTGACAATGGGTTAATCCTGGCCGGAGCCCGGGTGTACTATACGATGGCGCAGGATGGCCTGTTTTTTAGAAAGGCGGGGGTGCTGAATAAGAATGCGGTGCCCGGGTGGGCTTTATGGGCGCAATGTGTCGTCGCCTCTCTGCTTTGCATCAGCGGCAAATATGGGGACCTGCTGGATATGATCTCTTTTGTGGCTGTCGCCTTCTATGCATTAACAGTACTTGGTATATTTGTGCTTCGGAAAAGGCTGCCCGGTATGGAGCGGCCTTATAAAGCTTTTGGCTATCCTGTATTGCCTGCCATTTATATCGTGCTTGCGACGGTGTTCTGTATCGCGCTGATCATTCAAAAGCCGACGTATGCCGGCTGGGGATTGGGCATTGTGCTGGCGGGAATACCTTTGTATTATATAGCCGTATCGAATAAAGGGAATGTTGTAGAATTGAAATAGCAAGTATGACGGAATTCAATAAATTATTTGACGAGTTTGGGAGTATAAAAGCGGGTGTCATCGGGGATATTATGTTGGACACCTATTGGTGGGGACATGTGGAGCGTATCTCCCCGGAGGCGCCGGTGCCTGTGGTATCGCTGGAAAGAAAGGAGTACCGTATCGGAGGCGCCGGTAATGTTGCACTGAACCTGGCTTCGTTGGGAGCGCGGGTAGCCACCTTTTCTGTCATCGGTAAAGATGAAGAGGGCAAGACACTGGAAGGACTATTGAAGAAGGAAAAGATCGACACCGGCTATCTGTTGAAGAGCGATACCCGTATTACGACCAATAAGGCCCGGATTATGGGGCGCAACCAGCAGATGCTGCGTCTGGATTCGGAAACTATCAAGGACCTTTCTCCGGAAGAGGAGGATCGATTGTTGTCACAGGTGGAGAAGTATCTTAAGGAAGAAAAACCACAGGTGATGATCTTTGAGGATTATAATAAGGGCGTCCTTACGACCCGTGTGATCCGTGAGGTCATTACGCTTTGTGAAAAGAGCGGCATGGTCACGGCTGTGGACCCGAAGCGGAAGAACTTTTTTTCTTACCAGGGGGTGACCATTTTCAAGCCTAATCTCAAAGAGGTGAAGGAGGGGTTGCACCTCCTCCTGGATGAGGTACGGCTGCCCGTATTACAGAACATCCACGAACAACTGTTGAAGAAATTGCAACATCATATTTCCTTTATCACTTTGTCGGAGAAAGGCGTGTTCTACCAGGATCCTGAGCATTCCGACATCATACCTTCTCATTTGCGCAATATTGCCGACGTCAGCGGCGCGGGAGATACGGTGATCGCCGTTGCTGCGCTGGTGTATGCCGCAACAAAGGACATCCGGCTTATGGCTGAGATCGCCAATATCGCCGGCGGACTTGTTTGTGAGGAAGTGGGGACGGCAGCCATCAATAAGGACAGGCTGCTCGCAGAGTGTGATCTGCTGTTGAGCGTAAAAAGCGTGCGGCAATGAAAAAATATGCGGTTATAGTGGCTGGCGGTTCGGGTCAGCGTATGGGAACGCAAGTGCCAAAGCAATTCCTTTTAATACATGGCAAGCCAGTCTTGTGGTATACATTGGATGTCTTTCTCCGGGCATATGAGGACCTGGATATCATCCTGGTGGTACCGGAAGAGCATATGGAGACGACCAGGACCATGATCAACGCTATAGGAGCGCCTCATCGTATCCGCATGATCACGGGAGGAGCTACGCGTTGGCACTCGGTATATAATGGTCTGCAGCCTATCCGGGAGGATGCTGTAATTTTTGTACACGACGGCGTACGCCCCCTGCTGTCTACGGAGCTGGTACATAATTGTTATGAGCAGGCGGTTCTCATGGGTTCGGCCGTGCCTGTCGTTGACAGCAAGGACAGTGTCAGGGTGATGACGGGAGAAGACAGTACAGCCATCGAACGCAGCAGGATCAAGCTGGTACAAACGCCGCAAACCTTTCTCAGCAGCATCTTATTACCTGCCTATGCGAAGGAATACCGGGAAACCTTTACGGATGAAGCTTCTGTCGTGGAAGCATATGGGGGAAAGGTTTTTTTGTTGAACGGAGAAGCGGAGAATATCAAGATCACCACCCCTCTGGATCTCCTTTTTGCCGGAAAAATAATCGAAGAAAGGGCGAGCGGATGACCTGTACAAAGTCATAATGTTTCGTCTGCGGACCGAACTTGCGATAGAATACGGCGACGGAGGGGATATCCGAACCTTCAAAATCGAATGAGATGCCGGTGCCGGCATATTTTTTTATTACTTCATCAATAAGGTTGTGTATGGCGTTGGATGCCCTGTCCTTCCCGCCGGGTGCGCCCAGTATATAATAAATACGTTTTTCATCCATTCCAAAAAAGGCTGCTGCGAGCAATGTCCCTTCCGGGTTGCGTATGCCCATGGTGAAACCGGAGCCGTTGCGTATACACTGGTCGCCCAGTCTGGCCATCTTGTCGTAAGCATCTTCGGAGATATCCCTGTTCTTTTTTCCATAAGCGGTCTTGTAAAGACGGATGATCGTCTCCATATCGATGTCGAAACAAGGTGTAAGACCCAGCGGCTGTGTCCTTCTGAGGTTCTTTTTTGCGTCTTTTGAATACTGCCGGTAAATGGACGCATAATCATCTTTCAGAGAGAGGACGAGGTTGGTTTTTTGTTTTCTGCGGATACCTGGAAGGGATGGGGCGGGATTGCCCTCGTTTAGCATGATATCTACCAGAAGAAAGGATGCAGGGATATGGCGGATAAATTCGTCCGTCAACGTCTGTGTCACGGGGTCCTTGCCGATGATGCCCAACTGGCCTGTAAAAGGAGGGATGTGGAGGTAGCGGATACCATATTTCCTTTTTGCCGGCAACGGCATTATATGATCGTAATCTCCTTTGACGAGGGCTTCCCAATGTCCGAAGCCATCCAGGTAGAAGGAACGTGCATAAAGCCATCCATTGGGCGCCTGTGCTACACAGCGATCCCATTTGAAGGTATCGATATCTTCTCTTTTCAGATGACGGATGGCATGCATGATCATATCATAGTGGAAGGTTACCGAATATTTTTCGAAGATCGAGGTTTTGCAGATCGATGCTGAAAGATAATCTTTTCCAGAATGTATTTTGATCCGGGAGCGTACGGAGCTGATCGCGGAAGTCACTGCTGTAGAACACGGGTGCGTAGAAGTTAATGACATTGTGGAAGAGAGACAACTGTAATCCTCCTACGTAGAGGAACCGGCTGGTGAGGGCGTCCTGTTTCCACGCATCGGAGTAGGTGCCTACGTCCAGGAAGAGCTTTAATGGCAACCAACGGGGGATGAGGGAGGCGGGAAGGGTGGTGGTAAGGTTTAGCGAGCTTACCCAGTTGTCCGAACGTCCTTCCAGCCAGGGGAAGCTGGGAACGCGTATCTTCAGATCTCCATCCCGCAACATGATCTGCTGGCTGGAAAAGCCTGTGTATTCGTTGCGTCCTAAAAAGTAATTACCGTACGTATAGTCTTCATTGCCTCCGACGCCTGTCAGCTTTGGCTGAAATCGGCTGATGTAAGGGTTCGCGTCTCTGCCGCCCAGGTAACCGAACTTAGCGGCAAACAGCCGGAGGTGCATGCCTCCTCCTGTAGCGTAGTTGAAGAAATAGTTCCCGGCAAAGTTGAGGCGATAAAACCTATCGCCTTGCTGTAATTGCAGGAGAGCCTGCCAGGGGTAGAGGACCCTTTTGTCGGCTGCATGGAGGGTTAGCTGGTTCAGATAGCGGAAATCATACGTCCCTATGCCGGCGGCATAAGGGAGGGAGTCTGTGCTTTTGATGACATATCCGTCAGGCCCTTTTTCCCCGATGAGGAATGTTTTCCATTCGATGTATTGTTGCCGGGTGCTACGGGGGTAGGAGCTTCCCAGGTTAACGCGGAGCGTTGGAGTGAGTTTATAGTAGCCACCGAATAGCTTGTGTGCATTGCTATCCAGGGCGGAGAGAGAGGAGAATTTTTCTCCCCATATCGAGAGGGTTAGCTTGTTTACAGTTTGTGGTAGAAACCAGGAGTAACTGATGCCTGCAATGCCATTTACCTGGTGGCTTCCGGTGGCATAGAGAGGGGCTGCCAGGAATTGGAAGCGATCGAAAGGGAGGTTGTAATTATGGATCACCATTCCTGCCATGAACCCGTCGTACTTATTATAACAGATGGCGGGAAGCAGATTGATATAATCGATCTTATCGGTGTTGCGGTAGTTGAAGAGAAAGGCAGGTTGGAGTCTTCTATGTTGTTGTACAGGTGGGAGGGAGCCTTTTTTATCCAGGAGGGCAAAGAGGGTATCCAGGCGTCTGTGGCTTTTTTGTGCTATCAGGCTATGGAAGTCTTCGGGATAGGGGTGTTTGAACTGCCAGTCACGAAACCAGGCTTGCATACAGCTGTCGAAAAGCGGTAGTCCCAGGCTGTCTTCCAACTGTCTCATCCAGGCGGCAGCCTTGTGATAAACCACCAATTGGTAATTTACGGTTGTAAAATCTTCAGATGAGGTCGAGATAGGTTGATCTTTTTTTTCTCCGGCGAGTGTATTTAACAGGAGCTGGTCCTGGTCTTCAGGCATTTTTTTTAGTATCCAGGCTGGGGTTTGTCCAGGTTTGTTTGGCATATCGGGATGCCAACCGGGGTATTTTATCGCGGCATAGCGTTCATCGTAGTAGGTGTTAATACCTTCGTCCATCCAGGGATAGCGTCTTTCGTTTGTCCCGAGCGCGCCGTAGAACCAGTTATGACCTACTTCATGTTGGATCAAGAGGTCGAGTCCGGCGGCTGTAGGTTGATCGGCGATGCTGCTGATCGTAGGGTATTCCATTCCTTCCGGGGAGGCCGTTCTTACTTGCGCTATGCTGATTTTGCTATATGGATATTCTCCGATAAGGCTGCTGCGAAACCGGATGGCGTCCTTTATATACTGAGTGGCTTTTTGCCACAGGGATTTTGGAGTGGGTCTGTAGCAGGCGTAGATATCGATGATACGTCCGGAGGGGAGCTGTAATGTATCGTGGTCGGTCTTGTATTTTTTATCGGCAAACCAGGCGAAGTCGTGGACATCTTTTTGGAGATAGCGAAGGGTTTTGACGGAGGAGGAAGTGTCAGTGATCTGTAATTTTCCCGTAGCCGCGACAATATATGCTTTGGGGATCGTGATACGTACGTCATAGTCTCCAAATTCGCTGTAGAATTCGCCCTGGTCGAGATAGGGGATCGGGTGCCAGCCTTTATTGTCGTACACGGCCGGCTTGGGGTACCATTGGGTGACCTGGTAGGTATTGCCGATGTGCCCGCCCCTGGAGAAGTTGAAAGGCAGCTGTTCATGAAATGGGGTAGTGATAAAGGCCGTTCCACCAGGGGGGAGAGGGTGGGGAAGGATGATCTTTATGATATCGATATAGCGGGGGTGATCTTCCATGCGGGCTGCTTCTCCGTCGACGCGAAAGTCCAGCCTGTTGATATAGCCTTTCCCGCTTTTGTCGGAAAAATAGAAATCCGTACGGCCATTTTCCAGCATCTGATCGCTGAATGCCGTCTTATCATTCTTGTAAGCGTTGGGCCAGCAGTGTATCCAGATCCAGGCAAGGGTATCGGGGGAGTTATTCGTGTATCGCATTTTGACGAAGCCATCCAGGGTGTGTTCTATATCGTTGAGGCTAACGTCGATGGTATAATCTACTTTTTGTTGCCAGTAGGGCCGGGACGCGGGGGGAGAGGGCGATTGAGCTGTGAGCTGTGAGCTAACAGCTATGAGAAGGATGAGTATGGTTATTATGCGTTTCATGGGTTAGAATGAACCGATGTGGTGCAGCATACTAAATTCCTGGTCGAGGCTTCTGCCCGTGGTTTGTTCGAGTGTGGCCTGCAGATCTTCCGGATAGGGATGTCTGAATTTCCATGTGGAAAAATAAGATTGCATGCCTTTTTCCAGTTGTTGCCGTCCGATGGCTGTCTCCAGGATGCGCAGCCATACGGCGGTCTTTGCGTATACCACCAGGCCATAATCGAACTCCGAAGGGAAAGCAGGGGCTGGTGTTTCGATGGGTTCGGTGGTCTTTAGCTGACCTATGACATTATAGACTGCGGACAGGAAGTCTTCGGCGGGCAATCTTTTTATCCTGTCGGGTATCATATCGCCTAGTATACCGTTGTACCTGTATTTTTCCGCCTCGTACCGGAATTCGTAAAAGGTATTGATGCCTTCGTCCATCCAGGGGTGATCCCGTTCGTTGCTGGCCAGCATGCCATAGAACCAATTGTGTCCTACCTCATGGGCGATGACGCCGTCCAGCTCTTCTTTTGGTGCTTTTGGGCTGGTGATCAAGGTGATCATGGGATATTCCATACCGCCGGAGGAGGTATTGCCGGGGCCTTCTACCGCGCTGACCATTGGATAGGCGTATTCGCCGACCCAGTTCGAGTAATGGAGGACGGCGTCTTTGATAAAGGAGATACTATTCATCCATTCTTTATTCCCGCCAGGGCGATACCAGGAGAATACGTCGATTATCCTGCCTGATGTCAGCTGGAGGGTATCATATTGTATGATAAAATCTTTATCGGCGAACCAGGCGAAATCGTGGACGCTGTCTGCGTGGTAGTCTAATGTTTTGATGGGAGGTTGGGCCGGAATATAACGAGAGGGGGAGGAAGGGGTGAGAAGGTTGGTCTTGCCTATGCGTTTGTAGGTATCAAGTTCTGATGTTGTGAGGAGCTGGCCGGTAGCGCCGACGACGTAAGACGATGGCAGGGTGATATGAACATCGAAGCTGCCAAACTCGCTGTAGAATTCGCCCTGGTCGAGATAGGGCATGGGGTGCCAGCCTTTGCTGTCGTATACGGCCGGCTTGGGATACCATTGGGTGATCATATAGCTTTTTCCTTCGTGTCCCAAACGGGAGAAATAGGATGGTATCTTTACGAAGAAGGGGGTAGCGATCGTGATATCCTTACCCGGAGCGAGGGCGGTGGGCAGGTGTAATTTGAGTACATCGGTATTCTGTGCATCGGCTTCGGCGGATGCTTTTACACCGTCGACGGTAAATGACAGCTGATCGATGTAGCCATTGTCCTTTATCTTTTTCAGCTTTGTCTTTCTCTCTTCGATCTGGGATAGCTGTTTGTACAGTGCTGTCGTGTTATCCTTATAAGCGTTGGGCCAGCAGTGGATATAAATATAGCGCAGGGTGTCGGGCGAGTGGTTGCTGTACACCATTGTCTCGAAGCCTTGCAGGGAATGGGTGGCATCATTAAGTGTGACACGGATGTCATAGCGGACAGTTTGTTGCCAGTAAGGATTGTTTGCGGACAAGCGGATAGCAGAGAGAAGGATCAGACAGAAAAGTAATGTTTTGATCATGGGTTGTTATTTACCTTTTCCCATGAAGATGATGCGTAAAGTGTGCAGCATGATCTTCATGTCCAGGGCTAAAGATATATTTTCAATGTACATGAGGTCATATTTCATCCGGATGATCATTTCGTCAATGTTCTCCGCATAACCGAACTGGACCATACCCCAGGAGGTGATACCGGGCTTGACCTTATCTAAATAACGAAAATAGGGGGTACGCTGGTACAGCTGATCAATATAATATTGTCGTTCGGGGCGTGGGCCTACCAGGCTCATTTCGCCTTTCAGGACATTCCAGAGCTGGGGCAATTCGTCGATGCGCCATTTGCGCATGGTCTTTCCCCATCCGGTGATACGGGGGTCGTTGTGAGAGGACAGGGCGGGGCCGTCTTTTTCCGCATCGAGGTACATGGAGCGGAATTTATAGATCATGAATTTCTTTCCTTTGTAACCTATTCTCTCCTGTTGATAGAAGATGGGGCCGGGGGAGGACAGCCTGATGCGGATGATGGCGTATAGCATCAGGGGGGAAAGGAAGATCAGGCCCAGTATGGATGTGAGCACATCGATGGCCAGCTTGATATTTTGCTGCCATTCGGGCATCAGGCCTGTATGGATGTCCGATAGGACGGCGCCGAGCACGTTGCTGGTGCGGACGGAGCCGGAAAGGATATCCAGGGTGCTGGGGATGATCTTGATCTCTACGTCCTTATCGCTTAGCCGATCGAGGATACTTTCTACTTCTTCTTTTTCCGACCGCTCAAGCGCTACTACCACCAGCTCGATGTGATAGCGATCGATGGTGGATTCGATATCGCCGGAGTCGCCCAGCTGCGGGAGATATTTTGCGATGCCATTGTTTTGCTGATCGTTGGTGACATAGCCGGCGTAATGATAGCCTGATGACAACAGTCCTTCGCGGGAGTCCATGTATATCCGGGTGGCTACGGCATTACTGCCTATCAGCAGTGTATTGAATACGACCCGTCCCTGCCGTATCTGTTGGCGTACCCTGGTCAGGATGATCAGCCTTCCTATCAGTGTCAGCAGGAAGTGGGACGACAGGAAGACAAAGAAGGTCTTATAGAAATAGTGATAGTCTTTTTCGGGGTCGTTGATGACGATGGCAAAGAAGACGATGGTACAGCCAATGATGCTATAAATGAAGGTATTGGTAAGTTCGTTCAGCCTGGATTTTTTATAGAGCCCTGAATAGGCCCCTCCCATAGTATATAGGATGAGCCAGCCAATGGGGATAGTGGCCGTGCCGAGCCAGAACCGGCTGGTAAGCAATAGTTTCCCATTGATGAATAACGGTTCGGACAAAAATATCCTCCGGCTGAAATGGAACACGATAGAAGCCAACAGGGCGGAGAGGTAATCGCTTAGGATGTACCAGAGGATAGGGATCGTATGTGGTCTTTTATGGGCCGGCATGCCGGGATCAGGTATTGATGGTATTGTGTTTTATTTTTCGTAAGATCTGATGTGCAATGTCCATGGCCCGGAATCCATCTACTTCTGAGACACGGGTGGGGGTGTTGTTCAGGATGGCTTCGCAGAATTTTTCCAGCTCCAGGCGGATGGCGTTTACTTCCGGTACGGAAGGGTTTGAGAGTGCGATAGTCTTTTTTCCACCGGGCGTTTCGATGTCGAAGGCGAAAACGTCCAGGTCCTGGGGCGTTTTCAATTTAATGATCTCTGCCTTTTTATTTAGGAAATCGATGCCGATGTAAGCGTCTTTCTGGAAGAGGCGCATTTTCCTCATCTTCTTCATGGATATGCGGCTGGAGGTGAGGTTGGCCACGCAGCCATTGTTGAATTCGATGCGTACGCTGGCGATATCGGGGGTTTCGGTCATTACGGCTACGCCGCTGGCGGATATGTGTTTTACCTCGCTTTTTACCAGCGAGAGGATGATGTCGATGTCGTGAATCATCAGGTCCAGGATCACGCTGACCTCTGTACCACGGGGATTAAATTGAGCCAGGCGATGAACTTCGATAAACATGGGGTTTAGCTGCATGGACTGTACGGCCAGGTAGGCGGGGTTGAAGCGTTCCACATGGCCTACCTGCAGCTTGACATTCGACTCTTTTACCAACTGCACCAATTCACGGGCTTCTTCCATGGTGCCTGCCAGCGGTTTTTCTACGAATACGTGTTTACCCTTACGGATGGCTTTTTCGCATAAGGCGAAATGAAAAGGAGTAGGGGCGATGATATCAACCAGGTCGCAGGCGTCCATGAGGCGTTCTGCGTCAAGAAAGCGGGGGATTTGGTATTTTTCGGATACTTCTCGGGCGGTGTTATCATCAGGGTCATAGAATCCTACCAGTTCTGCTGCTTTTATTTCTTTCCAATTATTAAGATGAAATTTTCCCAGATGGCCTGCTCCAAAAACACCTACTTTAAGCATTTATTATTTTTTTCGTGCCCAAATATAGGTATTTGTGGACTACCGGGTGAGTTCTGTGCTCTGCCGTATGACGGGCAGCATGTACTTGATAAGATTTCGGATGGTGAATGGGATGTTGGGATCAGGGAAGACCTTGGTTTGTATCAGTCTTCTGAGTGTGAACAGGAAAATGGGGATATAGAGGAACAGGACAATGTAGAAATAGATGGAGTATACTTTCAGGAACCATGTCCGTACGGAAATGGTATCGGCTTTGGCTTTGCCGAGGATCAAATTGAGTATTCCCTTGGCCGCCGGAAAGAGGATCGGGATCTTTGTCCAGTTGGAATAGCGAACGTCTTCGTAACGGTACTGAGGGTCATAATCTTTTGGCACCTGACGGGAGTAATATTTCCAGTCATTATGTACGTCGGCGAAACTGGCGAGATGTCCGTCGGGTCTTACAAAATGGGTGTCGAAGGTTGGGTCCAGTACTACCCAGCCGTGCCCTGTCTGTACTTCCACGATGTTATGTGCGGCCCAGGTACCGCCCGCTTTCATCTGGGCGATGCGGACGGGGTAATCATATGTTTTAAGTATCAGGGCCATGACCTGGGAATAGCTGCCGCAAGCTCCCTGGGTGGTCTGGAGATCGACCGAGGTAGCGTGGAAGAAGTCGGCGCTGGGGCCGAGGACTTGTGTTCCCCCGAATACAGGGGCCCTGCTGCTCATAAGGTTATGACAGGTAGCCATTGCCTTTAACAGGATGGAGTCCTGGGTGTCATTGGTATCCAGACTATTATCAATACTGGTTTTTATAGTTGCAAAAAGTCCCTGTTCGTATGTTGACTGCATCCTGAAATAAAACATGGATGCCAAAAGGAACCCGTTCAGAAACATCAAAAAGTAGAGGTTTCTAAATAGATTTCTCAAGAACCGAAATGATGTAGACTTAGAGATCATATTCCTTTTAAATTTTGAAAGATCTCCATGAGGCAGTGTGGCTTCATAAAAATACGATCAATTATCGAAAAAATAGCAAAAAGGTACCGTATAACGACTGTTAGAAGGGGATTATTTTGAGTAGTTTAACGAAATGTGGAAAATATTATGACCTTTTAAACTTCCATAACTAGTTAGTTATGAGGTTATTTTGTTATATATACTACATAGGTATGAATGAGGGTGGCATAGCATTGCGAGAGTGTCATTTCACCTCATAATTTTTTCGTGCGGGTCCGATGCCGGTGAGTTTTAGGGAACGCCAGCCGGAAGGCAGGCTTGTTTTTAGCTGGGTGATGCCGGCGGGTGTGATGTCCAGTCCTCCGAAGCCATTGAGCAGGGCCTGGAGGATGCCGCCGGCTCCCGTGGCAAAATAGGGGTTGTTGCCGGTGGCTGTCTCGGCCATGACCCCGAAGGGGGGGCGAAGGTTGGGGGTATAGCCCTCTTTTAATGTCTTGTAGGCTTTTTCGGGGGAACCCAGGCGTGCATAGAGAATGGAGAAGATGGCGTGGGTCATGGCGGGGCCTTCTCCCACACGGGGTTGATAATATTCCAGGTCTTTTCGGATAGCGGCGGGATCTTTTACTTCTTTTAGTGGGTAGGCCAGGAGGTTAACGTCTGCCTGTTTGATCTTTTCTCCCTGATAGGCAGCATGTTCTTTTGTGGTTCCGTCTTCAAAGCGGAGGATGGGGATATTATTATATACGATCATCCAGTCAGGGTCGGGGGTAATGCTGAGGAGTTTGGCGGCGTCGGTGGCATATTGGAGGTTGGCCCGTGCGGCGGCATTGGTAAAGGCGTTGTTATCCACATTTTCGGCCCACTCATCGGCTGCGACGACATTGAGGATATCGTAGTGTCCGGGGCCATTGCGCTCCACCCGGCTGGCCCAGAAATCCGCTGTTTCTTTTAGGATGGGGTAGCCTTTTTCGCGGAGCCAGATCTTATCCTGTGTCACGCAGTAATAATTCCAGGCGGCGATGGCTACATCGGCGGTGATATGGTGTTCGAAGGGGCCGCTGAGCGCCCAGACGGGGGTTTCTTCATTACCACTGGATGCGCTTTCCCAGGGGAACATGGCTCCTTTATAACCGTGGGAGGCGGCATTATGTCTTGCTGTTCCGAGGCGCTGGTAGCGGTATTCCATAAGGGATGCGGCAATTTTTGGCTGAAGGAGCAGCAGGGCGGGATACATCCATAGTTCCGTATCCCAAAAAGTATGGCCGTTGTATCCCAGTCCGCTGAGGCCCATCGGCGAGAGGCTGTAGGAGGTACCTTCCCGAGCGAAGGAATAGAGGTGATAGAGCATGAAGCGTATATCGCGTTGGGTGTTGGGGTCGCCATCGATGAGGATGTCGCTCTTCCATAGTTCTTCCCAGGCTTTTTGGTGAAAATCTATTAGCCGGCGGCTACCCTGGAGCGCGGCAAAGATGGTGAGACGTTCAGCCTCGTTGAGCGGATCGTCGCTGTGAGCGGAGGTGATGGCGGAGCCGACGACGGCGAAATGGTAGGTGGAGCCTGCCTTTAGCTGCCGCCGGAATTTTTCCAGGTGCATATTGTTGTCCCACATCTCATGGATCACGGAAGGTTCCTGTCCATGGGGTTCATCGAAGATAAAGCTGTTGGAGGCCGCCATCAGCAACCGGCCTGTGGGGCTTTTGGCGGTGGAGGTCAGCAGGGAGATGCGGACATGGGGTCTATCGATCTCATTGTAATAATTCTCCACGTCTTTTAGCATGTCGGGCGCTTCCATGACGCTGGCGGGGGTGATCTCGATATCTTTTTTTGCGATGATGGTGACGTCTACCAGGGCTGTATAGGGCAGGTGCCGGAGGGAGTACCAGGTATAGCTGACGGATGCTTTGTCGCCATAGTCGAAAGTGGTGGTGAGGGCAGCGCGCCGCATGTCGAGTGTTTGCCGGACATGTGACAACTGGCCGAGGGTTTCGATGCGTCTGCCGTCTATGTCCAGATACATGTTGACGAAGTTGAAGGTCTTTAGCATATTACTGACCCTGCCTCGTCCGTAGAGATCAAAGGCGCCGTTGAGGACTACGTCTTTTACTTTGAAAGGATCAGCGGAGGAGACGAGTCCGATCATACCATTGGCTACGGTGACGCCGGCGTAGTGTGCGGGGTCGATGGTGTCGGCGTGGATGGTCCAAGTGTCGGACTGAGCCAGGGTGGGGAGCGCTATAATGAGGGAAATGAGCAGGAGGTGGATGGTTCGCATACGTGTTGTATGATTACGTGTTGTGTGATTTTACAATCGTTTGGGGCTAATTTACACATTATTGTTTAGTTTTATTCTTCGTATGAAAAAATGGTTGATAGGGATCGGAATTGTTTTGGTGGTTGCGGTGAGCTGTGTATATATATTTATTCCTTCTTCGCTGGTGGTTTCTCAGACGATGCTGATAGGCTGTAATCCCTATGCGGCTTTTCGAAGCATGAGTGTGGATTCCAGCCGGGAAAAATGGTGGCCTTTGCACAATGCAGGAGGAAATGTTTATCGCATAGCGGGCAGGTTCCGCCAGCAGATGAGGATCGAGATAGCCAATGGAGATAGACGGGATACGGGACAGTTGTATGTCCTATCACAGCCTGATGTGGATTCGGCGGTATTGCAATGGCAGTGCCGCCTATCCATGGGCAGTGCCCCCTTTACGAGGGTACGCCGATACCGGGAGGCGATGGTCATCCGGCGCGAAACCGGCGAGATACTTTCTCGTCTGCGTGCCTTTCTGGAGAAGAAGGAGAATGTGTATGGAATGAAGCTCCATATTACTATGTCGAAAGACTCTGCGTTGGTGGTGACGCAATGGAAGTCGGCTGTTTATCCGGGTACGAAGGATTTGTATAGTGTCATTACGAAACTGCGGTCTTATGCAAGCAGCCAGCAGGCCCGAGAGACTGATCCGCCCATGTTACATGTTCGTCCCAACGGAAATGACGGGTACGAGATTATGGCGGCTATCCCGGTGAATAAGCGTTTAAAGGGCAGCGGCGATATCTTTCCTCGCCGTTTTGTACCCTGGAAGATACTTGTCGGCGAAGTAAAAGGAGGGGCTTATACGGCCGAACAGGCAATGACCCAGTTGCGGCAGTATGTAGAAGATCATCAATATCCGGCCATGGCGTTACCTTTTCAGGCGCTGGTGACGGAAAGAGATAAAGAACCCGATACATCCCGTTGGGTGACCCGGGTGATCGTACCTGTTCCTTAACGGTCGAACTGCAGGACCATGGTACTATCATTATTTCTTGCCAGGATAAATGCGGGTCTTCCGGCAATGTTTAAAGGTCGTATATGACGAACCTGTCCTTTTATTGTTACGCCATTCAGGGGTTCTGCGCTGAATCGTCCTTTACCCTGGTTGAGCAGGATGGTGCCATAATCCGCGTCGTAACGTCCCATTTGAATATTATTCTCATAGTAATTTCCCACCAGGAATATATCCGGCAGGGAATCTCCATTGGCGTCCACCACCGCTGCATCCCGGTAAGAGGAGAGTTGCGCTTCCCAGGGCAAGGGTTGTGTGCTGAATTGCAGGTCCCCTTCGTTGATCAGGATGGCATTGGAAAAATAATCCGCAGTAAGGGTATCTGCTTTGCGTAGCTTATCTTCCGAGAACAGATCGTTCAGGGATGCCTTGGCAAAGTTCTCGGCGTATAAAAAATTCTTTTTCAGGATGGGCATCTGTTTTTCCAGTTCGGCTTTATTAGCGAATGGGATCTCTGTCCCATTGAGGTAGTAAGTAAGTATCTGCTCCTTTTTCCCGTTGTCGTCGAAGTCATAATAATAGAGGCGAACGGGCTGATCTGCGGAAGCCTGCAGGCGGCTATTGAGTCCCAGATTACCTGCGAGGATATCCATATCTCCATCGTTGTCGATGTCCACCGGCAACAGGAAGTTCCACCATCCTTTTTTATCAGAAAGGGTCTTTTTGACGAAGCTATCCTTATGATGGAGGAAGGCTACAATTCCGCCCCATTCCAGGGACAGCAACAGATCTTTTTGACCGTCCTTATCCATGTCGACCCATTGTGCCGAAGTGACGAATCCAATGCGGGAAAGTTCCGGGGCATATCGATCCGTGACATCGGTGAATTTGCCGGTGCCATCGTTTTGCAGCAGATAGGAGCGGGGTATGCTGCCATATTCCCAGGGGACGGATCTTCCTCCTATGAACAGGTCAACGAAGCCATCCCCGTTGAAATCGATGGGGGCGACACATCCGGCATTTACGTAGAGGTCTTTGAATGCGTGCGGGTTTTTTGAAAAATGCCCTTTCCCGTCCCCCAGGTAGATGCGAGGGGTCAGCATGGTGTCTTTTCCGTAGTATTCATTTCCGCCGCTGGCTACTACCAGGTCTATATTTCCATCGTTGTTTACGTCTGTGAAGGCGGCGTCTATGTCTTCATAAGTGCTGTCATTTTCAAGCGCGGGCTGGGAGATGCGTGTGAAGACGCCGGTGCGTTGCTGGAGGAACAGGGCGTTCTTTTTCCATTTGGAAGAGCCGATGAATACGTCTTCCAATCCATCTTTGTTGATGTCGCCCACGGCCAGGGCGGGGCCTTCCGTAGACAGCATATGTGGTATGAGCGGTTCGCGGTCGAACTCATGGAAGTCGTTCTCCTCGTGCTTATAGGTGATGCCGGTGGCAGGGGTAATATCATTTATTTTTCGTGCCGGATCTTTCCAATGGTGTGTGAGGAGAGAATAGTCGAACGCCGGAAGGCCTTTTTGCCAGGTGAGGTTCAGCAGGCTGTCACCCTTGTGCCAATCAAGTAGCTGGAAAGTATTATCAGGCCATACCAGGAAGAGAGAGTCCACGATGGTTTGGTCCAAGCCGATGTGCAGGGGGATCTCCATGCTGGACATAAAGCCTCTGACGGGATATTTTTCGTAGGTGCGTATGTCGCTGCCGGTGAAAAGAATAGCTTTTGCGCCCAGGGCGTTGATATTGCTACCGGGTCCTTTAAGACGGATGTCGAGATATGCTTTTTTCTTTTTGTCATTGCTGGTATTCTGATAGACCAGCACGGGGTCATCGATGTTATTTACCACGAGGTCGAGGTCGCCATCGTTGTCCAGGTCTGCATAGACGGCGCCATTGGAGAAAGCTGGTCTTGAGCCGTCGATGTCGTCATGGATATCCTGGAATCTCATTTCACCTGTATTGTGGAAGAATTTACTCTGCAGTTTTATCTCGGGAAATTTATTGATGAGGTCCAGGTCTTTGTCGTCCAGGTTCTTGTTGCGCATTTTTTCCTGCAGCTCCTGATTGGATACGAAATTGATGTAGTCGATATCATTCAGTCGTTTGGGTATTCCGTTGGAGATAAAAAGGTCCTTTTTGCCGTCGTTGTCGAAATCCATCCATAGCGGTGACCATGACCAGTCGGTGGCTGCTATGCCGGCGTAGAGCCCGATTTCGCTGAAGTGCCCATTGCGTCTGTTGTATTGGAGGTTATTACGGGTATATTGATAATGGTAGCCATAGCTGATCTTCATATTAAAGATATCCCAGGTGTCTTCTCCTTCCGACCTTTTCAGGATATACTTATCATAAGGGAGCATATCCATGCTGACGATCTCGGGATAGGCATCGTTATTGACGTCGGCCACATCTACCCCCATGGAATATTGACTCGTGTGCATCAGCATGTTTGTAAGCTCGTCGCTGAAGGTGCCATCATGTCGATTGATATACAGATAATCGTTTTCATGAAAGTCGTTGCCTACATAAATATCCGGATAACCATCCAGATCAATGTCCGACACGGCGACGCCCAGACCATAGCCTATGACGGAGCTGTGGATGCCGGCTGCCGTGGTGACGTCGGTGAAATGGCCATTCCCATCATTGCGATAAAGTCTGTCACCTGAATAGGGATAGCTTGTGGCCAGCTTTTCCTTACGGGGACCGTAAGTGCCATTCTGCCGGAGGGTGTGGTTGAGCAGGTACATATCCAAATCGCCGTCTCCGTCGTAATCGAAGAAGGCTGCCTGGGTACTGAAGCCGGAAAAATCCAGTCCGTATTCTTTTGCTTTATCGACATAATGGGGGATGCCGTTCTTATCAATGCCCTGGCAGATAAGCAACTGATTATGTGTTTCAGGAAGTCCTTCGAGGTGTCCTACTTTACAGACATAAATATCGGGCAAGCCGTCGTTGTTAATATCGACGATGGATATACCAGTGGACCAGCCGCTGTCCTGCGGAACGTTTGCCGAATCGGTGACGTCGGTAAAATGGAGGTTGCCCTGGTTGAGGTAGAGTTTATTTTTTTCCTGGTTGGAAGCGAAGAACAGATCAATCTTTCCGTCTCCGTTAAGATCGGCGGCCCCTATGCCTCCTCCATTGTAAAAGTACATGTAGTCAAATACGTTAAAGTTGCGGGTCGGGTGAAGGGTATTGCTAAAATTCAGACCTGTCGCCCGGCTATCGAGCACTTTAAAGGCTGCGTGTGTGGGTGTCGAGGATTGACGGCAAGCTCCCAGGACCGACAGACATCCGACACCTATTATCCAGGCTATATTCCTTAGTTTCTTGGTCATTTCTTGTTTATTGATCTGCGCCGGATGGTATACAACGCCGGGAATTCATCATTTTGAAGAAACAATAAATATACATGATCTTTTGCAGGCACTTCGGCAATGTTCCTGATCTGTCCGGGGAGATAAAGACCGGACCGGCCGGGATCGATCCAATTGAAGTGTCCGTTACCATCATTGAGTAATATATGTCCTGCGGAGGCATCCAGTCTGCCGAATTGGGGAAGGAAGCCAAATTCGTTGCCACCCATCACCAGATCAATATGACCGTCTCCATCGATGTCCATACAGCGGATGGCGCCTATGGAGGATAGCTGGACCATAACGGGCAGCTTTTGGATGGAAAATTTTCCATTGCCTTCATTTATGGCGATGATGGAGCTGGGGTAATTGAATTGTCTTACCAGCGAGCTGTCCAGGATTTGAGAGGGAAATAGTTCCTGTATGGTCTTTTGGGCAAAATCCCCGTGTTTCAGGTTTTGTTTTTTGAGGGAAGGTATCTGCATTTCCATATCGTGCTTCAGGAAGACGGGCATGTCTTTTCCGTCCACGGTGCGTGTCATGATCTTGTCCCGGATGTTGTTCTGATCGAAATCATTGACCCAGAGTTTTACGGGGTGGAGCGAGTCGGGGCGGAGGTAGAAGTTCTCGCCAATATTACCCAGGATGAGGTCTGTTCTACCGTCCCCATTGAGGTCCGCTGCTGCAATGGATTGCCACCATCCGTAGAGGTTGGCGAGATTGGTATGGATCTCTTCAAAGCGGTCGTTGCCTTTGTAGGTGAAGATGCGGGGGGCCATCCATTCGCCTGTGATAATCAGTTCGGGCGTCTTGTCCCCCGTGACATCGGCCCATACGGCGCCTGTGACCATCCCGATATGAGCGATATCGGGGTTGTTGGATGCAGCGATGTCCTTAAAGTGTCCTTTGCCGTCATTGACGAACAAGTAACTGTTGGGGGGAGCGCCGTATTCCCGGGGTAGGCTCCGGCCGCCTATGAAGAGATCAGGGTATCCGTCCTTATTGAAGTCTTCAGCGATGGCGACTGCGATATTGTTGCCAGCGGGCAGTGTAGGGAAGGCAGTGGGGTCGAGGGTGAAATTCCCTTTACCGTCATTGCGGAAGAAGCGGAACTGCATCTGGCGACTGTAAGCGGGGTTGTTGTTGCCGCCGGGTCCGACGAAGAGATCGGCATCGCCATCTCCGTCAGCATCGAAGAACAGTACGGCTTCGTCTTCGAAGTCGATAAACTGATTGAAGACGGGTTCTTCTTTTTTTATGAATCCCGTGGGAGTCTGCAAATATATCTGTCCGGGGTAATCAGGGGTGCCTCCAATATAGATATCGGCCAGTCCATCCCCGTTGACATCGGCTACAGCGGATTTGGGGCCTTCCCGGGATAGCATTTTAGGGAGATTGCGTTCGTAATGGAAGTCCTCATAATCATCCTCGTGGTGTTTTTCGAAAATGCTTTTTTCGGGTATGAGCAGGGTGTTGGTTGTTGGGGCTTTTCCGGGTGGTGGCGGATTAGCCTTTTGGGCTGTCTGTTGGATGGTATCCAGTTTATTGACAGCAGGATGATCAAATTTTATCCAGGAATTATCCGGCCAGGTGATGATCATTGAGTCGGGCTGTGCGATCTTTCCAAGGCCTATCACCTGCCTGTAGTCTACTGAGGACTGGAAGCCTCTGCTGGGGATGACCTCTCTATAGATCACCTGGCTGTCCTTGTATATCCTGATCTTGCTGCCGATGGCGAAGGTATTGGCTCCCGTACCTTTCAGCAGGATGCTAATGTAGTTGTTCTGGTTGAGCTGACGGGCATTGTTGCGGTAGACAAAGGCGGGGCCATTCTCATTGTTGATGATCAGGTCGAGGTCGCCGTCATTGTCCAGGTCGGCGTAGGCGGCGCCGTTGGAGAAGGACTTTTGGGTAAAACCCCAGGCCAGACCTTCGTCGGAAAAGGACAGATGGCCTTTATTGCGGTAGGCTTTATGGAGCATGGGGTTGACGGGGATCTTTTCCAGTATATTTTCTATGCCTTCCTTTTTTCCGGAGAGCACCATTTTCTGGATGACCTCATTGGCGAAGAAGTCCATAAAGTCGAGATTGGTCACGTCCTTGTTGACGCCATTGCAGACATAGATATCGTTGAGTCCGTCATTGTCCATATCAAAGAGGAGGGCTCCCCAGCTCCAATCGGTGGCGGACACGCCGGCGTAGTTAGCTATGTCTATAAATTTTCCTGTGCCGTCGTTGAGCTGCAGACAGTTCTTCATGTACTGATGATAGAAGCCTGACTTGAGCTTGGCGTTGTAGAGGTCGATGTTATCGAAGGCGCCCAGTGTTTTTAGTCTATAGTCGTCCTCGGGTAGCATATCGGTGGAGAAGATCTCGGGATAACCGTCATTGTTGATATCGGCCACATCTGCGCCCATGGAGGAAAAGCTGGTGTGTCCGAAACGGTCTTCCAGCTCATCTTTAAAAGTGCCGTTCTTCTGGTTGATATAAAGATAGTCCCGTTCATAGGAGTCGTTGGACACGAAGATATCCGGGTAGCCGTCCTGGTTGAAGTCTCCCACGGATACGCCGAGTCCGAAGCTGATGAGGGTGCCGTGGATGCCGGCCTGGGCTGTCACTTCGGTGAAGTGTCCGTTGTCATTGCGGAAGAGATGGTCTCCGCCGCCTTTCAGAAAGTTTGCCACGGGCCATTCAGCCTCAGGGAGGTCCCTTTTATTGGAATTATTCAGGGTATTGACGGGGATGGGGCTGTTATTGATCATGAAGCAGTCCAGGTCGCCGTCGTTGTCGTAGTCGAAGAAGGACACTTGTGTGGTATAGGCGGAGATATCGAGTCCGTATTGAGCGGCGGATTCGGTAAAGGTGAGGTCGTGGTTGTTGATGTACAGTTTGTTTTTCCGGTGGCCGTTGCTCATATGGCCGGAGTTGCAGACGTAGATGTCCAGCCAGCCGTCGTGGTTGATATCGACCAGTACGGCACCTGTGCTCCACATGCTGTCCTGTCTAAGATGTGAGGTGGCGGTGATGTCCTTGAATGTGAAGTTACCCTGGTTGAGGTACAGCTTATTGTCGCCCATATTGGAGGTCATCAGCACGTCTGCCAGGCCGTCGTTGTTGATGTCGCCGATGGCTACGCCGCCGCCGTTGTAAAAATTCCTGAAGAGAAAGCTGTTCTCCAGGCGGCCGTCGACCACTTTATTGTCAAAGTCGATGCCTGTGTTGTCCATCAGCTGGAACAGGGGTGTTTGTTCTGAGTGGCTGTGGGAGCAGCTGTAGGTCAACAAGGCAAGGGATAACAGGAGGAGTGTGGCTTTCATTGCTGGCGTGTAAACTATTTGTGGCGGCGACTGCTGTTTATAAAAAGCTAAAGGTCATTCTACAATGACCTTTAGCAAGATAATATATTCTGATCAGTAACTGTTATTGGTAGCCCGGGTTTTGTTTCAGGTTGGGGTTTGCTATCAACTGTGTGGCAGGGATGGGGAAGAGCAGGTATTTCTCGTTATCCGAGGTTTTGAGGGCCCAGGGTATCAGGAATACTTTGAAACGGATGAGGTCTTGTCTTCTCCAGCTCTCCCAGTAGAGTTCTTTCTGACGTTCGGCCAGCAGGGTGTTGGCGTCGTAGAGGTTGCCGGTGTTGACAAGGCTTAAGGATGACAGATGGGCTGCCTTGCGGACATCGCGCAGACCGTTGACCAGGGTAAGCGAAGCGCCTGTACCTGCTTTATCATCGCTCCTCAGGTGGGCTTCTGCGGTCATCAGGATGGCGTCTGCCAGGCGGAAGATCTGTAGCTGGTTGCCCGGTTGTCCGCTGTTGTAGTTGGAGTAATCGGGCGGATATTTTATGATCCGGATACCATTGTCTTCCAGGGTGGCTTTATCGGGTTCGATAAGGCTGACCTGGGCGTTGAATTTCAGGGGAGCGCCATTTCTATCCACACGGTTAACACCGTTTTCATCTACTTGTTGGCCTTGCAGCAGACCTACTCTCAGACCGGAGACATCCGTCACCCCGGGATAAGGTACGTTACCTCTGCGCATAGTATCGGATGCGTCGAAGGCGTTGTAAAAGTCCGCGATGGTACTGAATCCATTCCAGCCTGCATTGCCGTAAACACCATCACCTTTATGTCCGAAGGAATTGTAGTGAAGTGTCATCATCCATCGGGCGTTGATGCCAGCGTTGCCGATGCCGTTGTTATTTTTTACACCTGGCGCATTGGGGTAAGCCAGGATCATTTCCGAGGAGGCGCCCCATCCATATCCGGGATCCAAGCCGCCGTTGTTGGGGCTGAAGTTGTCGAAATAGTGGGGGGTGAGTGTGAGGCCGGAGGTTGCTATAATAGCATTGCCAAGGGTGATGACCTGCGCCATGTCGTTGGCATCATCTGCGGCAGGTGTTTTTTTGTTGAGGAAAGCCTGTTTGTTGAGCAGGACCTTCATCAGCAGGAAACGAGCGGCAGCCGGACTGGCCTTATAGGGTCTGTTGGCGTTGCTGAGCACGGGGATGATGGCTGTCAGGTTTGTTACCAGCGAGTCGATGGCCTGCGCAGGGGTCATTACCGGGGGTGCATCGATGCCATTGTATTTGTCTACTGTTCTATAGGGAACCTGGTTGTACAGGTCCAGGAAGTAGAATTGGGCGAGGCATCTTAAGAAGATGGCCTGTGCTGCCTGATCTGCGTTGGGATTAAATGCAAGTACGGTGGTGGCGTCGCTTTCCAGCTTACCGAGGTTGACAAACACGCTTTGGGCCTGGGTGTGGGTGACGTCCCAGGTGTGGGCGTGCAATACGCGCCATACGCCATTGTCGTCCCAGTCGCCGCCGCGGGTAGGCACCAGACATTCGTCGGTGACGGTCTCTTCGAGGGAGAAGAGCTGGTCCTGGTTGTGCAACAGGATGTTCAGGTCATTGTATGCGTTAGACAGCAGAGACGAAGGATCGAGGCTTCCCGACCCGCTGGACGCTATCGAATCATTCAACTTATTTTCCAACTTGGTACAGGCGGCAGTCATCGAAAGGGCCGCAGCTACCAGAAGGATATTTTTATACTTTTTCATTTTTTTGTCGTTTAGAACAGGTGCTTAATTATTCAATTTTGTTACGAGATTAATACAGGCTGAAATTGACGCCCAGGGTAAAGGACCTTACGCTGGGATAGCCGATGTAATCGATGCCCCTGGAAGGTATCCCCGTCGTATTGATATCAGCGGTGGAGACGTTCACTTCGGGATCGAAGCCTGGGTAATGTGTAATATTGAAAAGGTTATAACCTGTAAAGGAAACATTGATATTCTTGAGATATTTAAAGAGATCACCTACTCTATAGCGGAGGGTTGCGTTACCCAGCTTCATATAATTTCCGCTATACAGATACCTGGTGGAAGAGGATACGGGATTTGCGATGTTCTCTTTTGTACCGATGAGGGTCTTGGAAATATTGCTGCCATTGACGATAAAGCTCAGGCCTGTGACGGACTGGAGGGTATTATTATAAATAACGTAGTCATATGCGCCGTGCAGGTTGATGATCAGGCTGAATTTTTTATAGTCCAGTTCTGTGTTCAGACCTACTACATAGTGCGGGTTGGGGTCTCCGGAGTAGGTGGTGGCTGTATCCGTTACTGCAAAACCATTCTGATCGAACCCGTGGAATTTTCGCAGGAAGAAGACGTCGATGGGTTGATTGTTGGCAATAGCTTGTACGTAGGTAGCGGAGGTCCCTTTACCACTGAGTTGACCGGCCAGTACCAGGGGAGCTGTTCCGGCAGCGGGGTAGACGAATTTATTTTTTACATAGGTCACGTTGCCACCTACGGACCAGGTGAGGTTGTCTTTCTGGACGACGATGGCGTTGATGCCCAATTCGCCTCCTTTGTTGGTGATATATCCGGGCAGGTTCTGCCATAAGGTACCTGCGGGGGCAGGTACTGCGAAGGTTCCCGGGAAGAGGGGATCGGTGGTCTTTTTGAAAAATACTTCAAATGCTCCGGTGATCCTACCTTTCAGGAACCCGAAGTCGATGCCGGCATTGAAGGCGGTGATCGTTTCCCATTTCAGTTTGGGGTTGGCGAAATTGATTATTTGGAGGTTGTTGACACCGTTGTATTGATAGCGGCTGTCAGCGGCTCCCGCCGGAAATTCCTGGTTACCTGTCTTTCCCCAGCCTACTCTTAGACCCAGGTTGGAGAATACGTGGTTGTCTTTCATGAAATCTTCTTCGGAGATGGTCCATTTGGCACTTAGGGCAGGGAAGTAAGCATAACGATGGCTGGAACCGAACTTACTGGAGCCATCTGCTCTGAAGGAAGCGGACAGGTTGTATCTGTCCTTATAATTGAACTGCCATCTTGTGAAATAGGATTGGAGCTCTACTCTGGGATCGTTGAAGGTATAGGAGAGGAGGTTTTTTTGCACGCCGTCCTGCATGATGTCATACAGGTGAATGGGTTGCAGTTTGGACAATGAATTGTTGACGTCAAAACCGTAAACCATGCTGTACTGCGATTTAAAGGAGGTGGTCCAGTATTCGTAGCCGGCTAACCCTGTCACTGTAAAGTTGTCATTGAACGTTTGATTATAGGTTAAGGTATGGGTGATGGTTTGAGAGAACAACTGCGTTCCGGCTACTGCAGCCTCACCGCCATATCCAGTTTTAGCATCGGGTACATTGTTACCGCCTGTGCCGGACACCCAGCCTGGCAGCTCTTGTTTGCGGTTGCCCGTACTATAGTTCACGCCGTAGAGGAATTTATATTCCAGGAAGGGGAAGATCTTATACGATGCTGTGAAATTGCCCAGGACGGTGGTGATATTGGCATAATCATTATATCCATCTGAAAAGGCCAGGGGATTAACCTGTCCGTTGGGGTTGGTGGTGTAGCCAAGGGCGCCGCGTTTCATGACCAGGGTGGGGTTCCATTGCAGGGCGTTGGATATGACGCTACCGGTGCTGCCGGCGTTGCTGGAAATTGGGGCAATTTGTTCGTTTGTATTGGCGGTGGTTGCGCCGAACGAGATGGCCAGCTTTTTATCCAATAGCTTATAGGATGCATTGAAATTACCAACATACCTATCGAGTCCTGTTTTCCTCACGATGCCGGGTGTGGAAGATGCTAGGAAGGAGGCTCTGTACCGGCTGTTGTCGCTGCCACCGCCGCTGAGCGCTAAGGTATAATTCTGTGTAAGCTTATGCTGGAGGATCTCATTAAAGGGTTTGTAGGAGGCGCCTGAGTCGGATGCAGCGCCATATTTTGCAAGTGCTGCTTTGTATTGACCGACGTTGAGTACATCAGGCTGTTTCATCAGACCGCCGATGCCCCAGGCGGCCGAGCCGTCTATTTTTACCGGTCCGGATCCGCCTGAACGCGTGGTGATCAGGACTACGCCGTTGGCGCCGCGGGAACCATAGATGGCGGAGGCGGAGGCGTCTTTTAGGACGGTGATATTCTCTATATCGGCGCTGTTGAGGAATGTGAGGGGGTTAGCATCGGGCATGTTGCCAACGCCGCTGATCTTCAGGTCGGGTTGTCCGGGAGGGCCGCTGAGGAATTCGGGGCGGGCTCCTCTTCCGTCCAGGGGTACACCATCGATGACATATAAGGGATTTGTATTGGCGCGGATGGAGTTGTTACCCCTGATCTTTACCACGGTAGGTGCGCCGGGCTGGCCGCTGGCGACGATGACCTCCATACCTGCTACCTTACCCTGGAGCAGTTGGTCGGGCGTAGCAGCGGGGACACCCTGGTTGAAATTCTTTGGTGAGATGGCGGCGAAGGAACCGCTGAGGTCTTTACGACGTGCGGTACCATAGCCGATGACCACTACCTCATTCAGGTTGGTGGTGGAAGGTACCAGGGAGACATCGATCGATTCCTGGGAGCCGATGGCGACGTCCTGTGAAGAAAACCCAACGGAACTGATCACCAGGGTCCTGGCGGTGGTAGGTACCGTTATCTTATAGGTACCGTCGGTGCCGGTGGAAGCCCCTGCTTTGGTGCCTCTGGCTGAGACGGTAGCTCCCTGGATGGGGGCGCCTTTGTCGTCTGTAACTTTACCGGTGATCGTTTTTGTTTGGGAGAAAGCAGTTAGTGTGAAAAGTACACATAATAGCAGAGTACTTACCGAGTTGGCAAGCAAGCGTTGAATGGTCATAAAGCAAAAGTTTAGCGATATTAAGAACCTAAGTTAAAAAAATTAAAATTTACTTAACAATTTTTTTTTCAATTCAATTTAAAACCAGGTCTGAGATTGCGCTTAATGGGATAACGAGACAGTGTACTTTATACATATGCTGCATGGTTAAAAATTAAATATGTCTGATTGGATCATGGTTTTTAGCTGAGGGAGGGAGTAGTAGGGCTGGGGAGGTTCTGCCAGGACCCAGTCGGCCCCCTGTTCGAACTGATAATGAAGGCCTTTGATGGAGGAAGGAGTGTGGGGAGGGATGGTTGTTCCGGCCTTGGTAAGGGTAAAGACGGTGAGCGGTGTTCCGGGATAGGACTGGTGTATGGTCCGGATGATGGCATGGATGGTAGCGCCGGATGTGAGGATGTCGTCGATGATGAGCCAGTGTTTGGGAGGACCTTCGGGCAGGGTGGCTGTATAGACGGGGTCGATGGAGTAAAGACCCTGCAATTCTTCTTTCCGCCGGGGTTTGCCAAAGATTTTGACGGGCCGGTGGGGGCGGGCTTTTTGCAGGAGGCGGGGATGATACTGATAATAGAACCGGGCTGCCAGCCGTCTGCCCAGGAGGTCGAGTGCGCCGGGGGTGTCAGAGATGGTAGTTTCGTTGTGATGCAGGGCGCGGATGAGCGTAGCGCCGGGAGGGACGGGCATTGCTGTCAGCATTTCCAGGGCGCAGTCGATCCACCCTTCGAGGTCAGGCTGCCGGCAGCGTTTGAATTTCAGGAGGCTGTGTGATAGAGTATCTCTTCCGGCCGACCGAGGCAGGTAGTGGCACAGATAGTAGTGCGGATAAGTTTCATTATTATAGGATAGGTAGGTTTGGTGGAGAGGCATAATGATTGAAATTAGGTTTTTGAGAGGATTATTTAAGATGTTTTTCCGGACCTGACGGTCCGGGGTTTGGTTAGAGGCTAAACTATTGGCCTTCGGCCGTCCTCGCTGTGCTCGGACTTTTAGACTTTCTCTATATTTCCTTTCGGCTTAGTAAAAAATTTTTAACCTCCATCATTAGTGGTTGGAAAAGGATGGAAGAAACAGACAGAAAATTTAGAAATGGATCAGGTATTATCCAAACGGGATATTATAAAAATTTTGCAGATATATAATATAAGATATAATATTACCCGGCATACCATTTTCCGTAGACCTTAATTTTTCCTATGTCTGTAGAAAACGCTGCTGAGATTGTGTCCGATCTAAAAAAGGGCAGTACCAGGGCTTTGCATGCCCTTCACGATCTTTATTACCCTGCTCTCCGCAGTTTTGCCATGAGTCTCGTAGGGGACAGTCCCGCGGGAGAAGATATTGTCGCGGAAGTATTTGTCATTCTCTGGAAAAAGCACAAGGATTTCGAAACCATTCAGAATATCAAGGCCTTTTTGTACATCAGCACCCGCAATGCCTGCATTAACTACATAAAGAAGCAGCAGCGGGACACGGTGATGAAAAGTGCGCTTACGGAATATCTTTCTGCCGACCATGAGGAGTTTGCGCTCAATGAGATGATACGGGCGGAGGTGATGCAGCAGATCTATGAGGCTATCGAGGCGTTGCCTGCCCAGTGTAGAAAGGTTTTTAAGATGTGTTATGTGGAAGGGTTGAGCAATACGGAGGTAGCCGAGCGGTTCTCCATCTCCGTGAATACGGTGAAGAACCATAAGGTGAAGGCGTTGGGGCTGTTAAGGTTCAAATTTTTGGGTTGTACATGAACCCGACGGCAGAATTGTAAATTATTTGCCTTTTGATCTCGGGTAGCTCCATGTGGATAATTTTTATCTTGTCCCTTATCAGTTACAAATATCCCATCGTTTCTAATTCCAACCTCCCTGATTATTTACCAGGGCTTTGACAAAAAGACCCTGCAACGCTTTAAAGATCTGGAACACCTGGAGGAGGATAAGAAAAAAACTTTGTTCGACCTTATTGACACCTATATCCGGGATGCAAAAGCCTGTAAGGCCTATGCTCATTAATGACTAAATTTGACAACTATGCCTGCTACTACTTTTATAACAGACGGAAAAGGGAAAAAAATATCTGCTGTGCTTCCCATCAAACAGTATCAACAATGGCTCGACGAGTTGGAAGAACTTGAAGACATCCGCGCCTACGATAAAGCCAAAGCAAAAAAAGAAAAACCCATCCCCCTCCGCGATGCCATCCAACAACGACGCAAAAAGCAAAAAGCCTGAGTATACCGTTCTCATCCTGCCTTCTGCGCAAAAACAGCTTAACAAGCTGCCAAACGCCATTGCCACCCGCATCGAAGATAAAATGATGGAACTGGGGCACGACCCCAGGCCTGCCGGCTGCAAGAAGCTAAAAGGACGCGATGCCTGGCGCATCCATCTTACTTACAACCCAATACAGAACTTGACAAGAAATAATAAACTGCTTTCATTTTTTATGATTTTTGGTCAATACTAAAATTTGATAAATGATATATTGGACATCATTGTGATGCTGATAATCATAGTCAGCCTTGTTACTTAACAAAAACAGCAGTAGCATTAGCGGTTTTGGCGCCGTCAGTAAGGGCGGTAGCCACGCCGTTTTTCCATACTTTGGCTATAGCATGTGTTTCATTTTCATATCCGGCAGCATACACATCTGTGCCGGAAACAAAAACAGCAGTAACCATAGAATGTTTAGTTCCGTCAGTAACGGCGGTAGCCACACCGTTTTTCCATATCTTGGCTACGCGAACATTCGCTGTATTAAGTTCGCAACCTGCCACATACACATCGGATCCTGCTACATAAACAGAGGTGGCTTGTGCATCGTTGGCTCCATTCGTAAGGGCGGTGGCTACTCCATTTTTCCATATTTTGGCTACCTGTATCTCGCCAGACCCGGTACTTTGTATATATTCTGAACCTGCCACATATACATCAGAGCCTGCTGCATAAATGGAAGCGGCTTGTGCATCGTAGATTCCATCCGTAAGGGCGGTAGCCGCGCCGTTTTTCCATACTTTGGCTACTCTGCGGTTAACACTACTGTTAGTAACCGGTTTGTACTCAAACCCGGCAGCATACACATCTGTGCCGGAAACAAAAACAGCAAGAGCCATAGCATTGTTAGTTCCATCGGTAAGGGCAGTAGCCACACCGTTTTTCCAAGTCTTCGCTACAGGAACATTAGCTGCATTAAGCTCATAACCTGCAACATACACATCGGAGCCTGCCACATAAACAGAGGTGGCTTGTGCTTCGTTGGTTCCATTGGTAAGGGCGGTAGCCACACTGTTTTTCCATATTTTGGCTGTGGAAATATTTGTCCCACTGATTTCATAGCCAACCACATATACATCTTTTGCGCCGGTGGAAGCGGTAACCTGGTCATCCTTTTTACTACAGGATGCCATGATTGCTAATAAAAATAATGCGGGTAATAGCCTAAATTTTTTCATTGTTTTAAAATCATTTTTTGGTTTTCATTCATTTTAAGGAACCTTTGGCGTGAAAAATGGGTAAGCTTCTATGCCTATCGTAAAATACCCAACCGGATTGTCTACCGCAGAATTTGCGGCATCCGTTTTACTTAACAGATAAACGCAGTATCGAAGATTATTTATTCCCTTACTTGTTAAAGTGCCGCTGACCACATAAAGGAAGGTGGCGGACGAACCATATACTGACATATAGGTAGCAGGCGAAAAAATCGTAAAATTATTTCCGGAGCCTGAAATGTAGGCTGTTGAAAGTGCCCCACCTGTAATGGTGGCATCTACTGCGTCCCTGAACTGGAGGCTAATCGTATTATTGGCAGTATCCTGCGCAGAAGCATTATAAACAACAGGGTCGCCAAATTTTTCCACATCATTAATATTCTTCCCTCCGGCGTAGATGGTGCTATCAGATTTCATAGCATAATTCCCATTCACTATGGGTGGTTTGCTGCCCGGGTAAATCGTCATGCCGGCTTTTTTTAAGCTATCCATCAAAGCCGCCGAAACAACTTTAGAAACTGCTGCCGGAAAATCTCCAGGTGCGCCATTGTTGGTTACAGTGTCCTTTTTACAGCCTGTAAATAAGGCTATCCCTGCAAAGAAAATAATTGGCAAACTTCTTAATACTTTCATGATTTGTTATAATATCTGTGTGATCAAATGGACTTATTTTATTGCATGGCTTTAATAATAAATGCGGTTTTCTTGTGTGTTATCTGTGCCGGATTATAATTTACCTTTTGCAACATGTTTCGATAACTTGTAGGTAAGCCCAACGCTTAATACCCTCGATTTGATATGATCATTGTCCTGTAGAGCGATTTTATTAATATCGGTGAGGCCACGCATATAGCGTGCACTAATACCAAAGCCTTGTAACGATCCTTTAAAATCATAACCCAGCCCCAGTCCGGCGCTAATATCTGTACCCTTGTAATATTTTTTGGCATCTATGCTTGGGTCACTATTATTCTGTTCTTTGGCCGAAAGCAAAAAGCCAAACTGCGGGCCTGCCTCTATGTAACCGCCAAAGCCAAATCTATATTGAGCTAAAAACGGGATGGTAAGAAAGGCGTGCCTGACATGATAAACATCGCCACTACTAAGGTCTTTATAATTAGCGCCTTCACCGGAGTAATTTATACCAAGCTGTAAACCAAATGAATTATTCAGGTTGTATTGCCCAAAGATTCCCAAATAAGGCCTTGCCAGGAATACGTGGTAAAGGCCATTTGCCGGCTCTGTAGCAAAGTTGGCTCCCGCCCTGGCGCCAACTGAAAGTTGCGCACGGACAGCTAAGGTTGAAAATACAGCGATGCTAATGATTGAAGTAATAATTGCGGTTTTGATTAATCTTTTCATAATTACTGTGACTTGAGTTTATTGTTGCTGCTTATAAAATGATGAATAACGCCCACAAAAGTGATGCGCAAAAAAGGCATCAACAATAACACATTTGCGTTATTTTCTTCAGAGGAGCAATGAAAGATATTTGCACCAATAAATATTTATCATATCTTTTAGCCTAATTACACGCTATGTTGCGCAAATATTTTGTCGTCGGCTTGATATTGGTTTTTTATAATGTATGCCAGGGGCAAACCACAAAGATTGACAGCCTTAAAAGACTGGTTAGTCTGGCAAAGAACAACGATGAGAAGCTGGCCCAATTGCAAAAATTATGCAGGCAGGGGAAATCCATGCCGGGCGATAGTTTAAAAAAATACGCCAATCTATCCTTGCAACTAAGCCTGCAACAAAAAGACCCAACCAAAATTTGGGAAGCAAAATTTATATGTGTCCGATCCCTTATACAACGTGCAAAAAAAGATTCCGCGTTGCTTTTGTGTAATGACATTATTAACACAATGACTGCTCTTGATAAAAACTACGAACTGTACCATCAGGTTGTTGAAAACAAAATCATTTGCTTAGAGAACCAAAAAAAGCTAAAGGAAGCCATGACCCTGGCTTATGAATTGATTAAGAGCGGCGAAAAATATAAAGACTTAAATGCGCAGGTTCAAGCATACAACCTTCTTACGTTTATTATTGGCGATGAAGACCTAAACGATATTTCAAAGAAACAGGATGCCTACAAACAGATTATTGGGTTGTATAGAAAGGCATTGTCTGTAACACCAGACAGTAACTTTTATAAAGAAAACTGGGATTTTATTTATTTAAACCTTGGAACCACCTATGAGCAATTACCCAAGCCCAATTTGGATTCTGCAATGTTTTATGTGGATATTGCCTATCGGTATTCTAAAGAAAGTAACAGGATAAGGACAATGGCCGCCTGCCTTGAAGAAAAAGGCTTCATCTATAGCAGGCTAAACAAATATGATTCTTCGGAATATTTTTTTAATCAGGGAATTGCATTGGAACAGCAAATTGGCGACCCTGATCGCACACACGATGCTTTTGTCAGCATTGTACAAATATATCGGGATAAAAAAGATTTTAAAAGAGCCCTGGCATACGATGAAATGGAGAAAAACCTGCTTATAAAAAACCACATGCCTTTATCAACGGTTATTTACCAGCAATTTGCCGAAGATTATAAAAGTCTGGGAAATTACAAAGCCTGGGGACAAGTGCTTGATACCGTTATTGCCATCAAAGACTCTCTTTATCAACAAAATTATTCCCAGTCGTTTGCCGAAATGCAAACCAAATATGAAACCCAGAAAAAAGAAACCACCATCATTAAACAACAATACGAACTTACAAAACGAAACTATTTGTTATGCGGCACCATCGGGCTGGCGTTGCTAAGCCTCGTGGTCGCCCGCATAATTTTTGTACAATACAACAGAAAGCAACAGCTACAGCTACAATTGATACATGCCGAGGAGCAGCATCAATTAAACCAAGCCATTGCCGCCGCCAAAGAAGCCGAGCGCAAACGCATAGCCGCCGACCTGCACGATAATATTGGCGCACGGCTTAGCTATATTAGCAGCAATATCAATTTTGTACTGGATGCACCGCAAAAAATGAGTGAAACTGATGAGAAACATTTCCTTGGCATGGTGAACGATACGGCTAAAACAGCCATCATAGACCTGCGGGAAACCATTTGGGCGTTAAACAAGGACAGCGTTACTTTTTTGGAATTTGCCGACAAGTTGAAGATGTACCTGAACCACCATTTGAACAACCAACAGGTGGTGCAATTGCATATAAATGAAAATATAACAGGAAATATGCGGTTGTCCTCGGCCGAGGCTATTCATATCTTCCGCATTATGCAGGAAGCAGCAGGCAATTCTGTAAAACATGCGGCAGCTTCCTCTTTGCAACTTTCCATAAACGCTACAGAAAAAAATTACGCCCTTCGGCTTGGCGACAATGGAAAAGGCTTTGACATAAATGCCACTTACAACAATCATTATGGCCTTGAAAATATGCAAAAAAGAGCAGCAGAGATAGGTGCAAATTTGCAGATAGAAAGCATATCAAACGAAGGAACAAGCATTGTGTTGAAAAAAGAAATGAAGGCTTAATGTATAAATAAATCCATTATGAAAATTGCAGTAGCTATTGTAGATGACAACACGCAGGTGCGCCGTACATTATCGGAACAAATAAAATATTCCGATGAAATGGAAATAACGCTTATGGCCAAAAATGGCGTTCACTTTCTGGAACAGATAAAGGAGCTGCCTCACAGCCACCAACCCAAAGTAGTGCTGATGGATATAGAGATGCCGGAAATGAATGGCATACAAACCGTTGCATTCGCCAAACAGCTTTATCCCGAAATGAATTTTTTGATGCTCACCGTTTTTGATGATGATGAAAAAATATTTGAAGCCATAAAAGCCGGAGCCAGCGGGTATTTATTAAAAGAGGAGAAGGCGGGTACTATTATTGAATACATACAGCAATTGGTAGAAATGGGGGGTGCTCCTATGAGCCCGGCCATAGCTCGAAAATCTTTACAGTTATTGTCAAAGGCATCGTTGCAGGAAGCTGATGACAGTGCAGCTTCCATAAATATTAAAGAATATCTATCTGAAAGAGAAGCAGATGTATTGAAATTAATGATAGAAGGAAAAAGTTATAAAGGTATAGCCGCTTCGTTGTTCCTAAGCACACATACTATCCGAAAACATATTGCCAACATTTACCATAAGCTGCATGCAAATTCCAAGGCGCAAGTAATCAACATTGCACATAAACAAAAATGGTTTCCAGGCGAGTAAGTACACCCCTCTATAAATGTTGAATACAGTTACCAAAGTTCATTGTTATTTCTGTTGCCAATATCGGCGCACCAGTTGCAAGTGCCACAAGGAAATCCAACTCGAAACGTTATTTGCAGCACCTGAATTGAATTTAAACAAGAAGGATTGGGTATTGCAGGACACTGCGTTACCGGCAACGATTTCCCACCTCGTAAACGACTCATTGTAAGCTGTTCTTAGCTTTTCTGACTTTTTTTTTGAAAAAACTACAAACTCTACAATATTCATTTTTTCAATGCAATAAGCGGCGAGGAAGCGAAGCACAATATTATAAAGGCCAGGACCCCCAGCAGGAAGAAAAGCAAACATTTCAGCATGACACGTCTTTCGTACAATAACTATACGGTGATCGTATTGTTATGTACGACGAACCGCGATCCGTGCAAATAAAAGAATGGCGAAAGGAAGCATAAGGGAAATGCTTAAAAGTATTTTATCGTCGTCACAATTATTTCTTTATTAATTCCGTTTATACCCTGGTTTTTCATAGGATATTGGATTTTATACGGGGCTGAATTTCTATTCCGGCCCTTTTTTTTGTCCTATCAATGTTTGTCCGTGCGGTAGGGAATGACGAGGACAGGTACGTGGGAATGCCGGATGACATACTCCGCGACACTCCCCAGGAGCAAATGGGAAAGACCTGTCCTTCCATGCGTGCCGACTACCACAAAAGCCGGATCCTGCCGTGCAATGATCTCAACGATCCCTTTTTTGGGATCGCCTGCAACGGAAATGATCTCCGTCGGTACGGCAGGGTGGGCGCGACTTATCTTTTCCAACCTTATTTTTGTCTCCCGCTGCCCTGCTTCCGGATCGTCGACGAAGACCTCTCCCGTGTCGGGCCTTGCATATTCAGTATGCACCGGTGTTATAGATACCAGTATGACGGACGAGCCGATGCGTTCGGCCAAAGCATATCCCCTTGTTTCAACCTCTGCGGAAAATTCGCTGAAGTCCAGCGCAATTAAAATGGTGTTCATATTACATATTTTTAAGTGAATAATTATTCATTCATAGGGTAAAAAAATTTAAGTTCTCAATCCATCCCAACAGAGCCCGAAGACGGCTTCCACCTCCTTGTTGCTCAATTTTCGCCCCTGGTAATGCGTGAGGCGGACAATTTCGCTCATGGCGCCGATGATATAGGCGAGGAGGAGTAACGTGTCCACCGGCTTTATCAGCTGTTCGTTCTTACCTCTTTCTATCAGGGAGAACAGGGGTTTTAGCAATTGATTGGAGATATCCCGGTTGCCGGCATTGATGAAAGGGGAGTGATAACATTGTTCTATAAAAACGGCCTCTTCGAATCTTTCCATTCTGTATTGCAGCAGATTCATCCAGACTGTGCGGAAACCTTCTTTGAAAGGCGCCCGGGGGTCATAATTTTTAAAGTATACTTCGGCTGAAGCTTTCCGGCAGATGGCGAAAAGAGAGTTTATCAGTTCGTCCTTATTGGTGAAATAGATATAGACTGTGCCTGTTGCAAGCCCTGCCTGTTTGGCGATCTGTTCTATCGTGATGCCGGCCAGGCCTTTTTCTTTTACCAGGGCCAGTGTGGCACGGTGGATCTCGCGGACCTTATTTTCGTCTTTGGGTTTCATGACCCCGGATTTACACTGTAAATTTAAATGAATAATTATTCATTACAAAATCGGTTGTATTTTCGGGCCATGCAAGATCAAGATATCTCCGGATGGGAGACGCGTTTTATCAATTACCTTACGACGCATACGGATACAAAAGACGGCTCGCACGACCTGGGGCATTTCCAGCGGGTGTGGAAGGCCGCACAATATATTGACAAGGAAGAGGGCGGGGTTGCTGACCCGATGATACTGCTGACGGCGGCGTATTTCCACGATCTGGTGTCCTTGCCCAAGAATTCTCCTGAAAGAAGCGCTGCTTCCCGGCTGAGCGCGGAGAGGACGGCGGCGTTGCTGAGGGATGTCTTTACGGATTTCCCCCCGGAAAAGATAGATGGTGTGCGGCATGCCATCCATGCGCATAGTTTTTCCGCGCAGGTGGCGCCTCTGACTGTTGAAGCCAGGATCCTGCAGGATGCGGACAGGATGGAGGCGCTGGGCGCCATCGGACTCGCCCGGGTATTCTATACGGCAGGACAGCTCAGCCAGCGGCTTTTTGATGCGGAGGACCCGCTGGCGCAGGTGCGGACGCCGAACGACCGTCAATATTCCCTGGATCATTTCCAGGTGAAACTGTTCAAACTGCCCGCCCTCATGAATACGGCTACGGGCAGGAGACTGGCGGAGGAGAAGGCGGAATACCTGCGTCAATTCCTCCGGACCATCGAGGGGGAGATCAAGGGGCAATGGTGAGGAGGGCAAGGAGGTCGGCGATACGGGCATTCATCCCTTTTGACGTATCGATACCCGGTACCAGCGCCTGCCGGGCGAACTCCAATATTTCTTCATTATGGTTCTCTTTTTTGCCTGTACGGCTATTGATGTGAGTGAATCTTGACCAGAGAATGGCTTTGAGGACCTGCCGGTCTTTGTCATACATCAGCATTTCGACTTCCAGGTAGTTGTCTCCATAGCCGATGAGCGCGGACTCAATGCAGACGACCTCGTTATAGGTGGCGGCGCGGATATATTGTATCTCGTGACGGCTGACGACAAACCCAAATCCTCTTAATGCCCATTCTTTCAGGTCGATGCCATAATTTTCCCTTATATGATCTTCCCTGGCGTTGAGGAAATAGTCGAGATATCTGCTGTTGTTGAGATGGGCGAGGGGATCGCAGTCGTTGAACCGGATGGTATAGAATGTCCTGGGTTTTGTGACCATAAAATCGTATTTTTAGCTAACATAACCCCTGGAGTATAGTCCATCCTATCCTTTCTTTCTAAAAAAATTTTTATGCAGATCGGCGAATTATCCAAAAGATCGGGTTTTAGCAGGGATACTATCCGGTTTTATGAAAAGATCGGGCTTATCAAATTGGAAGACGATGACTGGAGGAACAGGTATCAGTCCAAGGATTATTCCGAAGGGGTGTTCAGAAGGTTGATGGCTATCCGGAAAATGAAGGAGTACGGGTTTACCCTGAACGAGACAAAGGGTTTGTTTATCCTTTTTGAAGAGGGTGTATTGGAGCCCGTAAGGGGGAAGCGGTACGTAGAGCGGAAGATCCAGCATATAGACCAGCAGATCAGTGAATTGATAGCGATGAAGGCAAAACTGCAGGAAGTCGTGGACGCGTCTTCCTGCTCGGACTGTCCTATCGGACAGGTATTGTATTCAATGAGTTGTTAAACAAGAGGTTAACATTGGTTGAGCCGGAAAATAAAATTTAATGACACGATCAGTCAACTTCCGGTGAAATTCTCTCGTATTCCTTTAAGATAAGAGTAGAGCAATTGTGGCATTCTTTTACCTTTATTGGCAGCCTGATGAAATTTTTGCTACCCATTGTATGTTTATTGGTGTCTTATGATCTGCTTGCCCAGCAGCAGGCTTGTCCGCTGAATAATGATTTCTCGCTTGGAAATCTCACCCATTGGCACGCCTATACGGGGAATAACGCGGGCGGCAACCCGGCTTCGACCATCAAGCCCTATGACACGGCCCAGGGGGCTCCTGGGGGGACGATCGGGGTCAGCTCTATTTCCGAATTTAATTTACCTTCCACGACGGGTATCCAGGTGATCACAAATAACTATACTGATTACCTGGGCGGGTTTCCTACCATCCCTACCATCAACGGCTATAAATACAACTACTCAGTGCTGTTGGGGTCGACGGCTATCACCCGCAGTAACTCCAGCGGGATACAAGGGGGATATGTACGGGGTATCAGCTATACGATCTCGGTACCTACCAGCACTGTCGCCCAGCCGTATACGATGACCTATGCCTATGCGATGGTACTGGAGAACGGCACGCATAACTCGAACCAGCAGCCTTTGTTCTCGGCTACGCTGTCTGTGAATCACACCGTCGTTCAATGCGCTTCGCCAAAATACTATCTTCCTACCAAGGACAATGCGGATCCCAGGGGCACCGGCGCCACCCTGGATACGGCCGCCGCGAAGGCGCAAGGGATCTATCTTAGTGCGCATCCTTCTCCCAATGCCAATCCCAACTCCAATAACCCCAATGCGGAGCACTTGATGGATGTCTGGGCAAAGGGCTGGACGGAGGTGACTTTTGATCTTTCTCCTTACAGGGGGCAGACGGTGGTGTTGACCTTTGAAGCGGATAACTGTGTACCGGGCGGGCATTTCGCCTATGCCTATGTGGCGCTGCGCAACGTTTGTGATGGTCTTGCTATCAGCGGTCCTGTAGAGGCCTGTATCAACAGCGTCCTGACCTATTCTATACCGGCTCTGACGGGCGCCTCTTATCAATGGACGGTACCCAGCGGCTGGAGCATCCAGTCGGGAGTGGACAGCAATATCCTCAAAGTGCTTGTAGGGCCTAACCCGGGCCAGATCACGGCTATGGAAACCAACAGCTGCGCTGCGTTGAGGGCCACGCTCGATGTCGTCACCACCCTTCCCACCATTGCAGGCTTTGTCTCGGGCAACAACGAGGTCTGCGCGGGTACGAACAGCAGTCTATTGGAGCTGAACGATTACCGGGGCAAGGTGCTGGGCTGGCAAACTTCCCCTGATGGTGTCAGCTGGAGCCCGCTCTCGGTGACGGCGCCTTCCTATACGGCGCAAAATCTGCAGCAGACCACCAATTACCGGGCATTATTGCAAAACGGCCAGAGCTGTGATATCGACACCAGCTCGTCCGCCCTGGTCATTGTCGACCCTCAAAGCGTGGGGGGGAGTCTAAACCCGGCGAACATGGTATTTTGCATGGGTCAAAATAAAGATGCCCTTTTAACATTAAAAGGCTATACTGGCAGTGTGCTTAACTGGCAATCCTCTTCCGACGGCCTCACCTGGACGGATTTTACGCCTGTGAACAATAATCCTACCTATAATGTAATAGGTATTACGTCATCCACGCGATTTCGAACCATTGTAAAAAGCGGTGTCTGTCCCCAGGATATCAGCTCATCCTCCTTTATCAACCTGCTGACCGCACAATTTCCCGTAGCTCAGTCAAGCCCCGCGGATACCCCTATCTGTTATGGCGCCGTCGCTCCTTTGAATTCCCATATTACGCTGGGGACTACTTATGCCTGGAATACAACCGCCGATCTGGCTAACCCGGGTGATGGGGTTATTAATGCCCTGCCGTATGATATACATGCGCTGGCCAGTCCGACCACCACCACTGATTATGTGCTGAGCATCATGAACTCCGGCTGTCCCAATCCTTTGCGGGACACTTTCCATATCAATGTACATCAAAAGATCGTGGTGGATGCAGGGCATGATACCGCGGTGGTGTTCAATCAACCGCTGCAGCTGAATGCGAGCTCCAACGATTCAACGGCGAATATATACAGCTGGGACCCCAGGACGGGGCTTGACAATGCGTTCATACCTAACCCGGTGGCTATTTTAGGAGCCAACATCGACTCTGTGCGTTATGTCGTGAAAGCAGCTACGGAAGAAGGATGTTTTGGTCTGGCCAGCCTGCTCGTGAAGGTGTTCAAGACGCTGCCGGATATCTTCGTTCCGAATGCCTTTACACCGGGAGGTACGGCCAACAGCCTGTTCCGGCCGATACCGGTGGGGATCGCTACTTTCCAATACTTCAGGGTATATAACCGTTATGGCCAATTGGTATATAGCACGACGGTTACCGGCAGAGGATGGGACGGGCGTGTGAATGGAAAGCTGCAGGAGCCGGGAACCTTTGTATGGGTGGCGCAAGGGATCTCTTACCAGGGCAGAACCATCAGTCGCAAGGGTACGGTGGTGCTTGTACGTTAAGCCGCATCCTGACCCGGGATATTGGTCCCGCCGGCTGTTATATAGCTCTTCAGCTTTTCCGGGTCATTGATCCTGATGTCCTTACCAGATGTGGAGATGATCGTTTCTTTTGTCAGCTCAGTAAAAAATTTAAATACCGTCTCGTAGGTGGTGCCTGCATAGGAAGCGATGTCCTGGCGGGTGATGGTCAGGGGTAGTCCGGCTATTTCCAGCAATGCGCCCGCAATCCTCCCTTTTACTTCCATGTGGACCATGTCCCGCATCCTTTGCTCCGTCCTCTGCAGCTCGGCTGCGTAGAAATGCATGAGCTGCCAGGTCAGCGAAGGGTTGGCTTTTAGGCTGTTTTCCAAAAAATCATTGGGGATATAACAAAGCTGGCTGTCTTCCAGCGTGGTGGCTGTAACAGGATAGGTGTCGCCACCCAGGCCGCGATGACCAAGGATGTCACCCGGTGCGGCAAAACGGAGGATAAGATCCTTCTGCCCGGGCCATGGCATATGTACCTTGGCATACCCGGCATAGAGGAAAAAGATGCCTGTGACCTTTTCACTTTCACGGAATATGGGTCTGCCCTTTTTTATGGACAGGGTCGTCTTTTTTAATGCAATCAGCTCCTTCCATTCGGGCATGCAATACCGGCACAAAAAGCAGGTGTTGAGATTGCAGGGTAAGTTTTGCATCATGCAATGATAGTCAATCTGTAGAGGAAAATTAAAATATTGTTTATTTAATACTATAATGCATGTTTATGACTTATTTATTATTTTAAATATTGTTTGTGCAATATCTTTGTGGCATGAACAAAAAAGAGAGGATCATCCGTAAAGGGCCGGTGAACAAGCGTGTGTTTTATCTGTGTATTCAAGTGACTATCAATGCAGTATTAATTGGGATAGTGGCCCGGGGCCTTGTATATCTCATCGATCTTATTACCAATTTGTCCTTTTACGGCAGGCTGTCTTTTGAACCGGCTTCTCCTGCGGGCAATCATCTGGGGCTGTTGGTATTAGTGGTTCCTATCATAGGAGCTGTCCTGGTGGGTTTGATGGCCCGGTTTGGTTCGAAGGCCATTGGAGGGCATGGTATTCCGGAGGCGATGGAGAAGATCATCCTGGAAGACAGCCGTATCCCTCCGGCATTGACTTTTTTAAAGCCTTTGTCGGCGGCTATTTCCATTGGAACAGGAGGGCCTTTTGGTGCGGAAGGACCCATCATCGCTACGGGCGGCGCCTTTGGGTCATTGACGGGGCAATGGATGCATATATCTTCAGGGGAGCGTAAGATCGTATTGGCAGCGGGCGCCTGTGCGGGTATGTCCGCCATATTCGGTAGTCCGCTGGCAGCGGTGCTGCTGGCCATCGAGCTGCTGTTATTTGAGTTCTCACCCCGGAGCATTATCCCAGTGGCGATAGCATGTGTCACGGGTGCGGGGATGCATATCCTATTATTCGGCTCGACACCTGTCTTTTCTATGCCGGAGATACCGGCGCCTATGGATAGCGCGCTGGCGGCATATGTGGTGCTGGGTTTGATAGTAGGCGTGGCGGCCGCGGGGGTATCGAAGTCTATTTATATCATCGAGGACCTTTTTGAAAAGCTTCCGATCCACTGGATGTGGTGGCCTGCCATTGGGGCGATCGCTATCGGCGGGATAGGTTATTTTGCTCCTCATACAATGGGCGTAGGCTATGACAATATCACCTATTTACTGGGTGGTTCCTGGTCATTACGGATATTATTCTCACTCTGTGTGTTGAAGTATATTTCCTGGGCGGTGTCATTGGGCAGCGGCACTTCGGGAGGGACGCTGGCTCCTCTGTTTACCATCGGCGGGGGATTGGGAGCGTTGCTGGGTCTTGGCGCCCAACATTTCTTTCCTTCCCTTGGGATCGACCCGGCGACGGCCGCCCTGGCGGGTATGGCTGCCATGTTCGCGGGCGCTTCCCGGGCTGTACTGACCTCCGTGGTCTTTGCCTTGGAAACCACCGGTCAGCCGCATGGATTGCTGCCTGTGCTGGGAGCTTCGGTGGCGGCCTATTTTCTTTCCTTCTTCCTCCTGCGGGGAAGTATTATGACGGAGAAGATCAAGCGAAGGGGTGTTCGTACACCGGAAGCCTATGAGCCGGATGTTTTACAGGGCGTGCAGGTGAAGCAGCTGGTTACGGCTGCGCCGGTGATCGAGGGCGCCTTTGTCTATGCATCGGATGATGTGGGACTGGCGGCCGAAATGATGGGCAGGTATGGAGTAGATCAGCTGCAGGTGCGTGATGCGCATGATCCCGGAAAGGTGCTGGGGATCATTACGGCTGCGTCTATCCTTGCTTATTACAGCAAACAAAAGGAGAAGGAGCATGTCTATCATTCTCCTGGAAGGACGAGACGGATCATGGTACAGGGGAGGAAGCTATTATCATTTAATAAATAAAACCATCTTTATGACACAGGAACAACCAATGGGCGGAGTCTTTAGCGGAACATTGCTGACGGGCGTTTTTGCGGGTTTTGCGGGTACGATCATTTGTCTTGCCTTCAATATTATTTACAGG
The DNA here is from genome assembly GCA_017307755.1 of Chitinophagaceae bacterium. Lineage (GTDB taxonomy): Bacteria > Bacteroidota > Bacteroidia > Chitinophagales > Chitinophagaceae > Puia. The sequence goes on from JAFKGQ010000009.1 coordinate 353,119, forward strand.
GATGATACGGGTTTTTTACCTTCTGCGATCATCAATGTCTCTTCGCTGATATTTGCAGTCAATATACTTTTTGTTCTTATTGGGCTGGTTTATTTTGCCTGTCTCCGGTATTTGCCGAAAGGGGATGTTGTTTTTGAAGCGATCTTTTTGTTGATTACGGTGTTTTGTTTGTTGGCGACCGCGGGTGTGCACAGGTCTGATGATGTGGCGGTGAACCATGCGTTCAAAGGTCTGTTGTCGGGTGTGATCGTTATCCTTGGCATTTGTGCGGTGGCGATGCCGGTGCTGTATCACAACAAGGGTTTCAGGGAGCATGTAATCTGAGCCATCAAGCATATGGGATAGAAAATGACGAGAGATCAAATCCGTGATCCATTCCCATCGCCATATCGCTGAGTATCTTACCTGTCAGACTGCTGAATTTAAAGCCGTGTCCCGAGCAGGGGCTTGCAACAATGATGTTCTTATATTCCGGATGGAAATCGATGATGAAGTCGCCTTTCGGGGTGTTGGTGTACATGCACACGGCGGACCTGTTGTAGACGGGATCGATGTCCAGGTATTTTGTGGTGATGTCCTTTATCTCTTCGATCTCTCCGGGGCTTACGTCCTGTGTCAGCTGATCGGGGTCGATGGGCCGGCCTTCGTGGTGTATGGCAATTTTTATTCCCGTGCCCAGGTCGGGAAAGCCATAAAACATTCTGTCCTGTGCATATTCCCAGATGTAGACCGGCATATTGGCGGGGAGAAAACGGGTATTTTGTGTTGGGCTGTTGTCTCTGAACCAATGCAGTGTCTGTCTTGCGACGGTGAGGGGCAAGGTTAACCCGGGCAGGAGCCGGCTGGTCCATGCTCCGACAGCGAGTATCAATTGTCCTACTGTATATTTCCCCCTGGTGGTGGTGACCTCTATTTTGTCCGTTGCCGGGCGGATTTCCAGGATCTTTTCGTTGTAGCGGATATCGGCGCCGGCGGCGGCCGCGGTTGCCAGGAAGGCGCTGATGCAATCTTCGGGGAAGAGTATCCCCGCTTCTTTTTCCAGGACGCCTACGGTGTCCGGGGAGGGGCGAAAGGCGGGGAAGCGTTCCTTCAGGGTCGCAGCATCCAGGTATTCGTAAGGTATGCCATGGGTTTCGGCGCTGAGCAGGGAACCTTTTACAACGGCTGTATCTTTATTACCTATCATAAGACCGCCTGTTCTTTTGAAAAGGGTTTTCCCGGATATCCTTTCTATTTCCGTCCAAAGCTGATAGGCGGTGATCAACATGGGGACATATTTTGGGTCTTCATAGTACGCCTGACGGATGATGCGGCTTTCGCCGTGAGACGAGCCGTGTGTATGAGGCGGGTGAAACCTGTCGATACCTATGATCTTTTTGGAGGTTTTTGAGAGATGATACAATGCGGAGCTGCCATTTGCGCCCAGACCTGCCACCATAATATCAAATGACTGATACATGTCGATTTTTGTGTAAATTCATCAAAAGCCGATAAATTGCCAAAATGAGACGAATCATTGTTACCTGTCTTGCTATATTTCTCCTGGCGCCCTGTTGGATGGCCTGTCATATGTCACGGGATCGAATGACCTTCGACAAATGGGAGGTGGCAGGGGGGAATTCCTTTGTCAATAAATATTCTTCGCTTGTCCAGATCGATACGTCCAATGTGCAGCAACTGCAGGAGGCATGGACCTATCATACGCAGGATATGGATACAGCAGCCCATTCGCAGATACAATGCAGCCCCATCGTTGTAAATGGCGTTTTGTACGGTACTTCGCCTCAGTTGAAGCTCTTTGCCCTGGATGCGGGTACGGGTGTGCAGAAATGGTCTTTTTCACCTTATGATTCTATCCGGGGAGATAAGACCGGACATTTTGAAATTAACAACAACCGGGGAGTAACCTATTGGACGGATGGCCGGGGCGATGAGCGTATCTTTTATACGGCAGGTGCTTATCTGCAGGCTATCGATGCAAGGACGGGTAAACTGGTGGATAGTTTTGGTAAAAAAGGAAAGGTGGATCTGCATGAGGGGTTTGGTAAAGATGTGCATGACCTTTTTGTAACGTCGACATCACCGCCTGTGGTGTATAAAGATATTGTGATCACGGGCACCCGTGTATCGGAGGCCATGGATGCGGCGCCGGGGGATATCAGGGCCTATGATGTCAGGACCGGGAGGCAGGTATGGATCTTTCACACCATACCCCGGCCAGGTGAGCCGGGATTTGAGACATGGGAAGACCCGAATGCCTGGAAGTACACGGGTGGGGCCAATAGTTGGATGGGGATGGCTGTCGATCAGCAGCGGGGCATTGCGTATGTGCCTGTCGGGTCGGCCTCGATGGATTTTTATGGCGGGAGGCGTAAGGGGGCGAACCTGTATGCGGACTGTCTGCTGGCCCTGGATGCCGCGACGGGTAAGCTGTTGTGGCATTTCCAGTATATTCATCATGATACCTGGGATTGGGACCCTTCTTCGGCGCCCGTATTATTAACGGTTGTCCATGACAGTGAGAAGATCGATGCCGTGGCGCAGACCACAAAAACGGGGTTTGTCTTTTTATTCAACCGGGAGACGGGCAAGCCTCTATTCCCCATCGTGGAGACACCGGTGGATACGGCTACCAGGCTTGTAGGAGAGAAACTATGGCCCACGCAGCCTATACCACAACAGCCCAAGCCATTCGTGCGGCAATCATTCACCGAAAAGGATATCAACCCTTATTTATCACAGGAGGAGTATGAGGATGTTAAGAACCGGCTGGCCGGCTATCACACGGGGATGTTTATACCACAGTCCAGAGAGGGGACGGTGATCTTCCCGGGTTTTGACGGAGGGGCGGAGTGGGGTGGGCCGGCGGCTGACCCTGGTACGGGTATATTGTATGTGAATGCCAACCAGATGGCCTGGATATTGAAGATGCTGGATATGGACGGCAAGCCGAAACCGAGGGAGGACCTGGGTATGGCGGGGAAACGGCTGTTTATGCAGCATTGCATGTCCTGTCATGGGCCGGACCGGAAAGGCAGCGGAAATTATCCTTCTATATTAAACATCAATAAGAAGCTGGATGAAGGGCAATTGATATCCTTTATCAATACAGGCAGGAGGATGATGCCGGCTTTTGAACATCTGAAGCAGCAGGAGAAGGAAGCGATTGCTTCGTATGTACTTGAGTTGAAGAATAAACAGCCTAGGCCGTATGTGGAGGAGCTTTCTGCGCGGGATAGTTTCCGGCTCGTGCCTTACAATATTTCGGGGTATCATAAATTCCTTTCGAAAAGCGGCAAGCCTGCCATCTCCCCGCCCTGGGGGACGTTGAATGCCATTGACCTGAACAGCGGGCAACTGGTGTGGACAACGCCGTTGGGGGAGGAGGCGGAGTTGAAGGCAAAAGGGTATCCACAGACGGGAACGGAGAATTATGGAGGACCTGTTGTGACGGAGGGTGGAGTACTTTTTATAGGCGCTACAAAGGATGGCATATTCAGGGCTTTTAATAAGCGGACGGGGAAACTTCTATGGGAGACGCAACTGCCGGCGGCCGGGTTTGCCACGCCGGCTACTTATATGGTGAATGGCCGGCAATATGTGGTAATCGCCTGTGGCGGCGGTAAACTGGGTACGCATTCTGGAGATAGTTATGTGGCGTTTGCCCTGCCGGAAAGAAAATAAATAGTATGTATAGATTATGGTTATGGTTGTTTTGCGGGATCATCTGTTGGGAAAAAGGGACTGCTCAGGCGCCTTTTCCGGAGAATGTCCACCGGATCGTATTTCTTGGGAACAGCATTACGTATGCCGGGAAATACATCGTCGATATCGAGACGTATTTTATCACACACTATCCGGAAAGGCATTATGAGTTTATCAATATCGGGCTGCCCAGCGAGACGGTGTCGGGTCTTTCCGAACCGGGGCATGCGGGAGGGAAATTTCCCCGGCCGGACCTTCATGAAAGGCTGGCAAGAGTATTGGCGTTGACAAAGCCGGACCTGGTATTTGCGGGTTATGCGATGAACGATGGTATTTACATGCCTTTTGACGAAGGGCGGTTTTTACGATTCAGAGAAGGTATTTTGTGGCTGCACCAGGAAGTGGTAAGGACGGGCGCTCTTTTTATCCATATGACGCCGGCGGTGTATGATGAGAGGAATGGCGGACACATAGGCTATGCGAATGTGATGGACCGGTATTCAACATGGTTGTTGCAACAACGTGACTCACTTGGTTGGCGGGTGGCGGATATCTATTTCCCCATGAAGCGATATCTTGAAGACCACCGTCGTATGGACTCCTCTTTTGCGTTTGCCAGGGATGGGGTTCATCCTGACAGTCTGGGGCATTGGATCATGGCCCGGGAGATATTGCGGTTTTTAGGAGAGAAGCCGGGTGAAGGAGATGCTATGGAAGTTATTTTAGGCGGGAAGAACCGGAGGATATTTGGATTGGTGGAGGAAAAGCAGGGCCTGATGAAGGATGCATGGTTGACGGCGGCGGGGCATAAGCGGCCGGGGATGAACGAGGGGCTGCCGTTGGAGGAGGCGAAGGCAAGGGAGGCGGAGATCGGGAAAAGGATCAGGGAACTGAATAAGTAGTGTCGAGAGCGAAAGATGTTTTTATACGGGAACGATGGTTACTTCGATACCCAGGCTTTCGAGGTCTTTTTTATAATGATCGGGTATGCTGCTGTCGGTGATCACCTGGTCTACTTCTTCCAGTCCGCAGATGCGGCCGAATCCTCTTTTCCCGAATTTTGTAGAATCGGAAAGGACGATGATCTTTTGTGATTGGGCGATCATCTGTCTGTTGAGCTGGGCCTCCATAGAGTTGGTGGTCGTGAGTCCCAGTTCGATGTCTATACCATCCACGCCGAGGAACAGTTTGGTACAGAAAAAATCGTTGAGGATGTTTTGTGCGTAGGGGCCTGTGACCGAGGATGAGCTTTTACGGAGGAACCCGCCGAGCTGGATGACTTCCACATTTGGGTGTTTGATCAATTCCATGGCGACATTCAATGCAGAGGTGACTACGGTCAGGCTTTCTATAGGCTGGATCTTCTTAGCCAGGGCCAGCACGGTGGTACCTGATGCGATGATGATGGAGTCGTTGGGTTCGATGAGTTGTGCGGCGACGGTGGCGATGTCGGATTTTTCTGAAGATTGCAATTTTTCTTTCTCATTCACCGGCCGATCGATCGTGTAAGGATTGGTTGCGTTGGCGCCTCCGTGTGTACGGAACAGGAGGTTCTTTTTTTCAAGTAGTTTCAGGTCTTTCCGAATAGTAACGGAGGATACTTTCAATTCCCTGCATAGTTCCAATACGCTGACCCTTCCTTCGCGCTGTAGCCTGTCGATAATAAACTGGTGCCTGTCTGTTACCATAACATCTGTAGTTGGGATAAAGATAATAAATGGAGGAGTATTCCCGGGGTATGAGATTATTTAGATGGTTTCGATTGATTTCTTATTTTCATTTTTTGTTTTCGAATTGTTTTTATTAGTTTTGAATTCGATAAAAAGGAAATATTTCGAAACTCATGGATCAGCCAGATTATTTTGACCGTACCTATCAGTTGGGCCGGCTCAGCCAGGTGCCGGTGTGGGATGTGATCGTCATCGGCGGGGGAGCGACGGGACTGGGGATTGCTGTGGATGCGGCCAGCAGGGGATATAAGGTATTGCTTTTGGAGCAGGCTGATTTTGCCAAGGGGACGTCGAGCCGGAGCACCAAGCTTGTCCATGGGGGGGTGAGGTATCTTGCCCAGGGGCAGATAAAGTTGGTATACGGGGCGCTGCACGAGCGGGGTATTCTATTGCAGAACGCCCCTCATCTTGTTAGGAAACAAGCGTTTATAATTCCATGTTACAACTGGTGGGAGAAGCTGAAGTATCTTGCGGGGCTCAAGCTGTATCAAATCCTTTCGGGTCGTTTCAGTTTTGGAAAGGTTGGTTTTGTAAAGCCGAAGGATCTTACGGGTGTTCTGCCAGGTCTGAGTACTAAGGGATTGAAGGGCGGGGTTCGTTATTATGATGGGCAGTTTGATGATGCGCGGCTTGCGATTCACCTGGCAATGACGGCCGGGGAGAGGGGCGGGACGTTGTTGAATTATTGCAAGGTAATGCGGTTGACGACGACAGAAGGGAGGGTTACGGGTGTGGTTGCTATGGACATGGAGACAAAAGAGGAGTACACGTTACAGTCGAAGGTGGTAGTCAATGCGACGGGTGTATTTGTGGACGATATCTTAAAGATGGAGGACCCTGATGCCAGGCCGTTGGTGCGACCCAGTCAGGGTGTGCATTTGATGTTGAAGAAATATTTTTTAAACAGTGACAGTGCATTGATGATCCCCCAAACATCTGATGGGCGTGTATTGTTTGCCGTTCCCTGGCATGGGCATGTGCTGGCGGGCACTACGGATACTTTAATGGAGAAACATTTGTTGGAGCCCCGCGCATTGGAAGCGGAGATCGCGTTTATTCTCGATACGATGAAGACGTACCTGGTTGAACCTCCGAAGCGTGAGGATGTATTGAGTGTCTTTGCGGGTTTGCGTCCATTGGCCGCACCGAAAGAGGATGGGCATGCTACAAAGGAAATTTCAAGGGACCATAAATTATTTGTGAATGGATCGGGGCTGGTGACCATCACCGGCGGGAAGTGGACTACATATCGCAAGATGGCGGAGGAGACGGTGGATAAGGTGATAGAAGTGGGTGGTCTGGAGGCGGTGGGTTGCAGAACGAAGGAGCTGCGGATACATGGTTGTTGTATGCCGGAGTCTGACGAGCATCTGGCGGTGTATGGGACGGATGGGCGAGCGATAAAAGTGTTGATGGAGGATGCGCCTGTGCTGGTGAGCCGGCTTGTCGACTGGCTGCCGTATACGGAGGCGGAGGTTGTCTGGGCGGTACGCCGGGAGATGGCCAGAACGGTGGAGGATGTTCTTGCGAGGAGGTTGCGCATCTTGTTCCTGGATGCACGGGCTGCGCTTATTGCAGCCCCCAGGGTCGCGGAGTTGATGGCTGAGGAGCTGGGTTACAACAAAGAGTGGAAAACAGAGCAGTTAAAAGATTTCAACAGGCTGGCAAGTGGGTATCTCCCGGCGCCGGCAAAAAATTAAGATTGCATGCCGGATTTTATCTTATCGTTCGACCAGGGGACGACCAGTTCCCGCGCCATTGTTTTTGACAGGAAAGGAAATTTGATCGCTATCTCTCAAAAGGAATTCACCCAGTTATTTCCGCAGCCGGGGTGGGTCGAGCATGATCCCATTGAAATATGGTCCTCACAGCTGGCGGTGGCAACGGAAGCCATAGTAAGGGCGGGGTTGAGGCCGGGGGATATTGCGGCGATCGGTATTACCAACCAGCGGGAAACAACTATTTTATGGGACAGGGAGACGGGGAGGCCGGTGTACAATGCCATCGTATGGCAGGACAGGCGTACGTCGGACTACTGCGATACATTGAGGGCAGCCGGTAAGGGCAGCCTGATACAACAGAGGACGGGGTTGGTGATCGATGCTTATTTTTCGGCTACAAAAATACGGTGGATGCTGGATCATGTGCCGGGTGTAAGGGAGCTGGCGGAGGCGGGTAAGTTGGCTTTTGGAACAGTGGATAGCTGGCTGTTATGGAACCTCACGGGTGGAAAGGTACATGCTACGGATGTTACGAATGCTTCCCGTACAATGCTTTTTAATATCCACACGCTGCAATGGGATGAAGAGCTTTTGAAGTTATTTGATATTCCCGGCGGTTTATTGCCAAAGGTTTGTTCATCCAGCGAAATATATGGTCATACGGCGGGGCAGGTATGGGCTGAGCGGATACCTGTCGCGGGCATTGCCGGTGATCAACAGTCCGCCTTATTTGGTCAGATGTGTACGGGAGCGGGGATGGTAAAGAATACCTACGGCACGGGGTGTTTTTTGTTGATGAATATTGGCGACAAGCCGATCCTTTCGCGTAATAACCTGGTGACCACGGTGGCGTGGAAGATCAATGGTCAGGTGCGATATGCGCTGGAGGGGAGCATCTTTATCGGCGGCGCCGTGGTGCAATGGCTGCGTGACGGACTGGGGATCATTGCTTCATCCGGAGATGTGGAGGATATGGCGGAAAGCGTTCCGGATAATGGGGGGGTATATATGGTGCCTGCTTTTACGGGGTTGGGCGCTCCTCACTGGCTGCAACAGGCGAGAGGGATGATCACGGGAATGACGAGGGGCACCAAGGCAGCGCATATCAGCAGAGCGGCATTGGAGAGCATTGCTTTTCAAACCATGGAGGTGGTGAGGGCGATGGAGGCGGATGCGGGCGCCGCGATCCGGGAGCTGCGGGTGGATGGCGGCGCAGTGGCAAATAACTTATTGATGCAATTCCAGGCGGATATCATCGGCGTGAAGGTAGTGCGGCCTGAACTGACGGAGACGACGGCCATGGGGGCGGCTTATCTGGCGGGACTGGCGGTGGGTTTTTGGAAGGATGTGGAAGATATACGGCAGCAATGGAAGGTGGACAGGACTTTTGAACCTGCGGGAAAGGAGAATGTTGCCTCCCTTGTTTCGGGTTGGAATAAGGCGGTGAAAGCCTGCAAGGTATGGAGTGAATAAGTTTTAAAACTAACGATCATGACTGAATTTTCTGCTGAACTGACAGGGACCTTTATTCTTATCTTATTAGGCACCGGTGTGGTGGCTAATACCATCCTCAAAGGCACCAAGGGCAACAATGGGGGATGGATCGTGATCACCACGGGTTGGGCCCTGGCGGTATTTGCGGGCGTGGTGATCGCCGGGCCTTACAGCGGTGCGCATTTGAACCCTGCTGTTACTGTGGCGTTGGCCATTGCCGGGAAGTTCGCCTGGAGCAAGGTGGGGCTTTTTATTCTGGCGCAGTGTATTGGGGCTATCCTGGGGGCGTTTGTCACCTGGCTCTTGTACAAGGACCATTTTGATGCAACGGATGATCCGGGCGTACAATTGGCGGTGTTCAGCACGGGGCCGGCTATCCGAAATATTGTTTTCAACCTGTTGAGCGAGGCTATCGGAACCTTTGTTCTGGTGTTCGTTATCTTTTACTTTACCAGCCCGGAGATCACTGTTCAAAAGACGCCCATCGGGATGGGGTCGTTGGGCGCCTTGCCTGTGACGCTGCTGGTGTGGGCTATCGGACTTTCGCTGGGCGGAACGACGGGCTATGCCATCAATCCGGCGAGGGACCTGGGGCCTCGTATCGTGCATACTTTACTACCCATGCGGCATAAGGGGGCCAGCGATTGGAGATACGCATGGGTACCTATCACGGGTCCATTCATCGGAGCAGGGATCGCGGCATTGTTGTATATGGGGTTAAAAATTTAAATGATCGACATATGAAGAAACTATTTATCCCGGTGTTGCTGGTGATGTTGTCTGTTTATTGCAAGGCGCAATATCCGGCTTTTTTCAAGGTGGGACATAGGGGCACCAGGGGACTTATGCCGGAGAATACCATACCTGCCATGGAGAAGGGGATCGAGGCAGGCGCTAACACGGTGGAACTGGATGTGCATATTTCCAGAGACGGGCAGGTGTTGGTGTATCATGACGAGTCCTTTAATCCGGACTATACGAGCATGCCGGATGGAAGCGATATTCCAAAAGATCAGCGGAAGAAGTACACATTCTACCAGATGGATTACCCGGAGATCAGAAAGTTTATCATTGGCAGGAAGGAGTACCCGGCCTTTCCACAGCAGCAGCGGACAGATTGTTATACACCCTTATTGGGGGAGATGATCGATTCGGTGGAGGCGTTCACAAAGTCGCATCATCTGCCGGATGTATACTGGCTGGTGGAGATCAAGTCCAAGGAAAAGACGGATGGGTTTGAACAGCCTGTGCCGGAAGAGTATGTAAAGATATTGCTGTCTGTGCTGGACTCAAAGCACCTGAGCAGGCGTCTTATCGTGCAATCTTTTGATATGCGACCGTTGCAGGTGATCCACCGGCTGCGTCCTGATATCCAGTTGGGGTTCCTTACGGATGATAAGAACGCTTCATTTGATGAAAATATCGCAAAGCTGGGTTTTATCCCCGCCTTTTATAACCCGAACTATCGTCTTGTGACCCCAGCGTTAGTAAAGCAATGCCACGACAAAAAGATCCTCATTGAGCCGTGGACGGTGAATACACCGGAGAGTGTACAGCAAATAAAAGGCCTTGGTGTGGACGGGATCATCACTGATTACCCCAACCTGTTGAAGTAGGGGTAAAAAGAAGTAATTTTGGGCCCGGCCATTTGGTTGGGCCTATTTTATTTGAATAATATATTATTTGTTAAATGATGACTTCCAGTGAAATTAGATCGACATATCTAAAGTTTTTTCAATCAAAGGGGCATTTGATCGTGCCTTCCGCGCCTTTGATCGCCAAGAACGATCCTACCCTGATGTTCAATAACTCGGGGATGGCCCAGTTCAAGGATTATTTTTTGGGGAATGCCAAGCCGCCTTCGAAACGGATTGCGGATACGCAGCGTTGTCTCCGGGTGAGCGGGAAGCATAATGACCTGGAGGATGTGGGTTTTGATACCTATCATAATACCATGTTCGAGATGCTGGGTAACTGGTCATTTGGGGATTATTTTAAGGAGGATGCTTTAGCCTGGGCCTGGGAGCTGTTGACGGAAGTATATAAGATATCGAAGGACAGGATCTATGTTTCTGTCTTTGGGGGAGATGAGAAGGAGAAGTTAGGGTTTGACAAGGAGGCTTTTGATATTTGGAAGAAGATCCTGGGGAGCGAGGACCGGATCATCATGGGATCGAAGAAAGATAATTTTTGGGAGATGGGGGATGTCGGCCCCTGCGGCCCCTGTTCCGAGATACACGTGGATGTGAGGGATGAGCGTGACGTCCTGAAGACGCCAGGTAAGGACCTTGTGAATAAGGATCATCCACAAGTCGTGGAGGTTTGGAATATCGTGTTTATGCAGTTCGAGCGGAAGGCTGACCGTTCGCTGGTGAACCTGCCTGAAAAGCATGTGGATACGGGTATGGGTTTCGAGCGATTGTGTATGGTGCTGCAAGGAAAGAAATCGAGCTATGACACGGATGTATTCCAGGGGTCGATCGCCTTACTGGAGGGAATGTCGGGCAAGAAATATACGAAGACGACAGACCCTTCGACGACTGCGCAGAACTACACGGATGTGGCTATGCGGGTGATCGCCGATCATATCAGGGCGGTGGCTTTTGCCATTGCGGACGGGCAGCTGCCTTCCAATGCCAAGGCCGGGTATGTGATCCGGCGGATCCTTCGTCGTGCTATCCGGTACGGATACTCATACCTGGACCTCCGTCAGCCATTTATGCATAAGCTGGTGCCTCTGCTGGCGGCCCAGTTTAAAGATGTCTTCCCGGAGCTGGACAAGCAGGCTGATTTTGTTGTAAGAGTGATCGAGGAAGAAGAAAAGTCCTTTTTGAATACATTGACGGGGGGATTGGATCGTCTGGAAAAAATATTTTCAGAAGCCGGCGGTGGTAAGGAAATTACGGGCAAGCAGGCGTTCGAGCTTTCGGATACCTATGGCTTTCCATTGGACCTCACGGAACTGATCGCTCGTGAGCATGGCTTTACCGTCGATGGTGCGGGATTTAACAAAGAGCTGGCCCTACAAAAGGAGCGTAGCCGGAAGGATGCTGTCAAGGAGTCTTCTGACTGGGTGGAGCTGGGACCTGTGGACGGGGTTGAATTCTTAGGATATGACAGTGACGAGGCTACGGCTCAACTGATGAAATATCGTATGGTCAATACCAAGAAGGGGAAGGAATATCAGCTGGTGCTTGACAGGACGCCTTTTTATGCCGAGATGGGCGGACAGGTGGGTGATACGGGTGTATTTTCTTTTGACGGCGTGCAGGTGCGGATCAGCGATACCAAGAAGGAAGCGGGGCTGGTGATACATATTTCGACGGATAAGGTTTTGGATGAGTTGTTAAACGGTTTGTCAGAGTCTGTAAGTGTCATTGCGTCGATGGATAAAACGCGCCGTGCTGCTGTCGAGAACAATCATACTGCAACGCATTTGTTGTTAGGCGCTTTGCGGAATGTATTGGGGGGACATGTGGTGCAACGGGGATCTTTTCTAAATGACGAGTTCCTGCGGTTTGACTTCTCTCATTTTTCCAAAATGACCGATGAGGAAATAGCCCGTGTAGAAGACATCGTGAATGAGAAGATCCGGCAGGACATCGCGCTTGTGGTTTATCAGAACATGCCGTACAACGATGCATTGAAGCTGGGCGCCACTGCTACTTTTGGAGAAAAATATGGAGAGTTCGTACGGGTGGTTGTATTCGACCCTGCATTCTCTATCGAGCTATGCGGCGGCACGCATGTATCCGCAACGGGTAAGATCGGTCTGTTTAAAATATTGTCCGAGGGATCTGTATCCGCTGGTGTGCGGCGTATCGAGGCCGTTACGGGAAGGAAGGCGTTGACATACGTGGATGGGTTTATCGGGCAGGTGAGACAGATAAAGGAGCTGGTGAAAGGCCAGGATGTGATCAAGTCCATCGAAGGGTTGTTGTTGGAGAAGGCTGAGCTGCAGAAAAAAGTGGAGTCGATGGAGCATCAGCAGGTGGAAGGGGTGCGGGCCCGCCTGTTGAAGGAGAAAAAGGGTGATTATGTCTCGACTGTCGTGGAGATACCCTCTTCAAATGCGTTGAAACAACTGGCGATGGAGCTTCGTAAAGAGATTGGATACGTTGTGTTGGGATCGGTGATCGATGGAAAGCCTATGATCGCCGTTGCTGTGAGTGACGAAGCGATCAAATCACACGGTCTTCATGCCGGACAAATAGTCAAGGAAGCCGCCAGGGAGATCGGCGGTACAGGTGGTGGTCAGCCTTCTTATGCAATGGGCGGAGGAACCCGTCCTGAGGGGTTGAAGGCTGCGGTGGAAAGCGCCAGGAGCTTTATCGAGGAGAAGGTTGGTTGAATTGGGCCTGATTTTTTGTAAAACTTTTAGCAGTCGGGTCATTTTTTCATTGTGAGCATTCTGTTGCCCCTGGGTGCCGAAATGCCTATTGATGACGGGCAGCATTTCTCTTTTTACTGCAATTTGGGCGTAATTCTTTATAGCGGGGTCGAGCTTCCCTTCCAGCACGATCTGCGCGAAGGCGACGCCGATGATGGCTTCGTCCTGGTTTACCAGGTAGGTGAGGCCCATGTTCTTTCCTCCATCGAGTATCAACTGGCGTATCTCTTCGTCGGTGAGCTTTTTTTTACCTGTGGGCAATGACGTGTTCTCCTGGTTTTGCTTGATTGCCCGTACTGTTTGTTCTACAGTGGCCGGGTCAGGATGAGAAGATGTACTTATAAATACTTTTATTTTGGTGGTGTCCAGTTCGTCCCAGGCGAACTGAGGATATTGCCAGGAGGCGAGCAGTTCTTTCAGATAGGTGATGGGTGATCCGGAGCGGTGGTCTTTTCGCCAATTGTAGTAGCCATAGGCGGCATCGGAGCCTGCGTCACTGCCAAAAGGCGCTTCTTCTTCGATCTCACTCCAGAAAAAATTATCTTTCATCAGGGGCTTGGCGTTAGGATGGGCGGTCTGCCAGGTGAATCTGAATTGTCGCTCCTGTTGGGCGGAGAGGGATGTACTGTAAATTGCCAGCAGCAGCAAGACCAGGCGGGAGTAGATCATGCCAGGGATATTTTTCTCAAGATACCTTTTATTTGGTATTTTGTAAAGCATGGAAGAGATCATACGACGACAGATAGAGAATATCGAAAAAGAACATAATGTAAGGATATTATACGCTTGTGAATCCGGCAGCCGGGCGTGGGGGTTTGCCTCTCCGGATAGCGACTATGACGTGCGGTTTATTTATGCGCAGGCTGCCAGCCATTATTTAAGTATCAGGGAGTGGAAAGATGTGATCGAACTACCCGTGAATGAACTCTTGGATATCAATGGATGGGATATCCGGAAAGCCCTGCAGCTTTATCTGAGATCCAACGGCCCCTTGTATGAATGGTTACAGTCTCCCATCGTGTACAAAGAGGAAGATGAGCTTGCGGGGAAATTACGTAACCTGATGTCTTCCTATTTTTCTCACAGGGCCGGCTGTCATCATTATCTTTCTATGGCAAGAAATACCTTTGAGGGTGAATTGCAGGGAGAGAAAATAAAGTTGAAAAAATATTTTTATGCCCTGCGTCCTGCTCTTGCCTGCAGGTGGATCGTCGAAAAGCGATCGGTACCACCGATGGAATTTGGGATACTCAGAACATTGGTGATGGATAGCAATTGGCAAAAGGCGGTGGATGAGCTGTTGGTACAGAAGCGGTCGGCGAATGAGAAGGCGCTGGTAAGTCCTATACCTGTCCTGCAATACTGGATCGAGGAAACACTGACTCATTATAAGGAAAAGGGAGACGATATACCTGCGTTAAAAGGCGATCCGGAGGAATTGGATAATATATTCCGTAAGTATATTGTATTATGACATTTGAACAGTTGATGCGTGAACCGCAGTATTTTCTATTAAAATGCGTCAGTGGCAGCAGAGCCTACAATCTGGCATTGCCTACTTCCGATACAGATATTAAAGGCGTATTTGTTTTGCCGCAGGAGGAGCTCTATGGCTTGACCTATACCGAACAAGTGTCTAATTCCAGCAACGACGAGGTGTTCTTTGAAGCGGGGCGTTTTATCAGTCTGCTCTGTAAAAATAACCCTAATATCCTGGAACTTCTCAGCACGCCTGAAAAATGGGTGTTGTACCGGCACCCGCTGATGCAGCTTATAAAACCGGAAGACTATCTTTCCAAATTGTGTCTGGATACATTTGCCGGCTATGCGAAGACGCAGATAAAAAAGGCCCGGGGTCTGAATAAGAAGATACTCCGGACATTTGAAAAAGAACGCAAACAGGTATTGGATTTTTGTTATGTGGTCAAGGATAATGGCACGGTTCCGTTGAATGAATGGTTAAAAGATAACGGATTTGAGCAAAAGGATTGCGGATTGATAAACCTGACCCATTTCCGGGATGCTTATCTGGTCTTTCATCAGCCGGGGGGACAACTGAATGGGATCGTTTCATCCGCTGTTGCCAATGACGTGTCGCTTAGCTCTATCCCTAAGGACGAGCAGGCTTTGGCGGTAATGCATTTTAATAAGGACGCTTACTCCATTTATTGCCGTGAATATAGAGAATACTGGCAATGGGTAGACGAGCGGAATGAGGAGCGGTACCAGAATACTATGTCTCATGGCAAGAATTACGATTCGAAGAATATGATGCATACTTTCCGGCTGTTGAGCATGGCCGAAGAGATCGCTATACATCATAAAGTAGTGGTCCATCGTGAAGACAGGGATTTCCTGCTCCGCATCCGGTCAGGCGAATTTGAATATGAGGAGTTATTGAAAAACGTGGAAGAGAAGATGAACCGGATCGAGGAGCTGTATGTTAAGGCTGATCTGCCGGATATGCCGGATGAAAGAGCTGCCGAGCGGCTATTGATCCGGATCAGGGAAGAGTTTTATGGGGCATTTAAATAAATGAGTTATGTCAATATATGCTTTAGAACCGATTGGTTTTATTCAATCGCCTGTAAAGGATCGCGAAGATGCGGCCAAACAAGGATATGAGGGTGCACCGGACGTATGGCTGGTGGTGGATGAAAGATTTTCAAAGGCATTGGAAGGAACGTCGTTGGGGGACGAGGTTATATTGATCACCTGGTTTCACCAATCGAAACGGGATATCCTTACTGTACATCCGCGAGGAGATAAGCGTAATCCGTTGACGGGTGTTTTTGCTACTCGCAGCCCGGACAGGCCAAATCCATTAGGGTTGCACCGGGTGAAGGTGCTGGAGATCAAGGGGACCTCTTTGAAGGTGGGGCCGCTGGAGGCGATAGACGGGACGCCTGTGGTGGATATCAAGCCTGTGCTGGAGGGGTCGGAGGATATGTGATATTTCCGGTAGTGGAATGTGTTTTACGGAGACCATGTATAATCGTAGTGATAAGTACCGGAACCCAGCTGGTACCTTTCATTTTTCCC
Organism: Chitinophagaceae bacterium; assembly: GCA_017307755.1. Lineage (GTDB taxonomy): Bacteria > Bacteroidota > Bacteroidia > Chitinophagales > Chitinophagaceae > Puia. The sequence continues at coordinate 369,201 of JAFKGQ010000009.1, forward strand.
CGGCAGGACCAATATTGCCGTGGTGTTTGGGGGGATATCTACATCGAGGGTAAAACGGCCATTTGTGTATGTCCAGGATGAAGAGACGGAGCCATAGAGCGTTTCCAGGTGAGCACGGGCATAGGAGAGTCCGCCCCCGGGACGTGGGGTAAGGAGGATCTTTTTATAACCGGGTGCGGTATCGACGGGGTTGATACCTGCGATCACCTTGTACATCCAATCTCCTATGGCGCCGTAGGCATAATGATTGAATGAATTCATATTTGCCTGCTGGAGGCTGCCGTCGGGGCGTATGCCGTCCCATCTTTCCCAGATGGTGGTAGCTCCTTTTTTGACGGGATACAGCCAGGAGGGATAGGTTTGCTGCATGAGGAGCATATAGGCGACATCGTTATATCCAAATCTTGTGAGTACGTGACAGAGGTAAGGTGTACCGAGGAAGCCGGTGGTAAGGTGGTTGCCGTAGTCCTTTATATTTTGTACCAGGCGGGCGGCGGCCTGTGCGCGGAGGTTTTCGGGGAGCATATCGAATTGCAGGGCCAGGACATATGCGGTCTGGCTGCCGGATACCAGGCGGCCTTTGCGGGTGGTATATTCATCCATGAATGCGTCCCTGATCTTTTGCAGGAGCGTAGTGTATTCGCGGACATCCTCTGTTCTTCCGAGGACCCGGGCGGCATTTATCAGGAGCTGTGTCGAGTGAGCGTAGAACGTCTGGGCGATGAGGTGTTTGTCGGTGATGGCTGCCCGGCCGTCGTCGTCGGCGTCACCGGGAGTATAGAAGAGCCAGTCGCCGAAGTGATCTCCGGTATTCCACAAATTTTCGACCGTGTGGGCGCGGATATAGCCGACCCAGGCCTTCATGCTGGCGTATTGGTCGCGGAGGATGGCGGTATCGCCATAGGCGAGGTAAATATTCCAGGGGGCGATGGTTGCTACGTCACTCCATCCGGCTGATGCATTGTCTTTTGGACGCAGGACGTTGGGAATGACGTAGGGCACGGCGCCGTCGGGCAGTTGTTCGGAGCGCAGGTCAGCCAGCCATTTTGCATAAAAGGCTGCTACATTCATGTTAAAGGTTGCGGTTGCCGAAAAGGCTTGCGCGTCGCCTGTCCATCCCAGCCGCTCGTCCCTTTGGGGACAATCGGTGGGGATGTCTATAAAGTTCCCTTTTTGCCCCCATTGGATGTTGTGCTGCAATTGATTGATGAGGGTGTCAGAGGTAGAGAAATCGCCGGTGACGTCCATGTCTGAATAAAGCGCAATGGCTTCTACGTTGCGGAGGTCCAGGGGGCCTTCGACTTTTACATACCGGAATCCCTGGAAGGTGAAATGGGGTTCGAACCATTCGTTGTCTGTGCCTTTGGCGATGTAGGTGATCGTCTGCAGGGCGGAGCGAAGATTAGCTGTATAAAAGTTACCGTTGGGGTCGAGCACTTCGCCGTGGCGGAGCATGATGGTATCGCCTTTATGCCCGGACGTTCTGAAGCGGACCCATCCGACGAGGTTCTGTCCGAAGTCTATGACGGTTTCTCCTTTTGGTGTTTTGAGGATGGACAGGGGTTTGAAGACCTCGTGTTTTTTTACCAATGGAGCAATGGAGGCTATCAGGCGGGCGGCCGGGTCTGCTGTTCCTATTTTTACCGGTGTCCATTGTGTGTCATCATAACCAGGAGAGAGCCATCCTGTCCTTTCCTTTTGCGCATCATAACATTCTCCGTTGAAGAATTCTGAATAGCGGATGGGGCCATCGGCAGACCGCCATGTATCATCTGAAACGATGGTTTGACGGGTGTTGTCGGTGAAGGTTATTTCAAGCTGGAACAGCAGACCGGATGTGTGACCGTAAATATTCTTTTTGTCACGATAGGAGGGGCCGCGGTACCAACCATCTCCTACGATGGCGGCTACTGTATTGGGGCCGGCAGTCAGCAGCGGGGTGACGTCGTAGACCTGGTATTGCAGACGTTGTCTGTAATTTGTCCAGCCGGGGGTGAAGAAAGCGTCGCCGACGCGTCGTCCGTTGATCCAGGCTTCGTAAAGACCGTGCGCGGTGATGTAGAGTCTGGCGGAGCTTATATTTTTCCCGATGGTGAAGGTCTTTCTGAAATGGGGTACGGGACCTTCGGTGCTATCGGGGTAGGAGGGGGTGATCCAGCTGGCGGACCAATCGTGGTCGTCAAGACCTGTCTCCCAATAATTGACCGGGCTCCATTTTGATACGTGCCCGTGGTTGTCCCAGATACGTACCTGCCAGGCGTAGCGGGTGCGAGGCTGCAGTGCCGGGCCTTTATATTGAACGTGTACGGATTGGCCGGAGGGAACTTTGGATGAGTTCCATACAGACCTGCCGCCTGCGGATACTTTTATCTCATATGCCGTCTGGAGGACGTCTTTTTCACTGGAGGCGATCTTCCAGCAGAGGCGCACAGGTTGTGCCGCAGGGAGTCCGATGGGGTTGGAGGCGTATTCGCTCAGGAGGCTGGTGATGCGGACTGGTTGGGCGTTCAGCATCGTGGGAAGGAAGCCAAGAAAGCATAGGTAAAACGAAACGACAGGGTTCATCCCTGCAAGTAATAATTTATTGTGGAAGGAGGGGGAGCGCCGATTGGCAATCTATTCCAATATATTAGCAATCGTCTTTTACGGTGTTCCCGGCGAGGGGGCAGGCTTTATATTTGAGCTATGAAGGCTCTGATCAGAAAAGAAATGGTCTTACTGAACACCTATCCCTATTCGGACCCGTCACCGGCGCCTGAATTTGGGCGGATGTACCCTTACAACCGTTGGGACGGGTATACGTCGCATGGGGCGCCTGCCTCCTGGGAGATGGTGGTAATGGAGAACCGTCATATCAAGATATGGATCTGTCCGGCAGTAGGGGGGAAGATCTGGGGCGCTGTGGACAAGTCCACGGGCAGGGCGTTCATTTATTTTAATCATGCGGTCAAGTTCAGGGATGTGGCCATGCGTGGGCCCTGGACTTCGGGCGGGATAGAGTTCAACGTGGGCATATTGGGTCATTCGCTTTCGTGTGCAGCCCCTGTGGACTGTTATACAACGGAGAACGATGACGGCAGCGTCAGCTGTTTTATCGGCGCCACGGACTGGCCTTCGAGGACACGTTGGTACGTAGAGGTCTGTTTACCCGGGGATGCGGCGTGGTTCCGGACGCGTACCTGCTGGTATAACAACAGCGGGGTGGACCAGGCTTATTATAACTGGAGCAATGCGGGTATCAAAGTATCCGGAGGGCTTTCGTATAACTTTCCCGGGCATGCTTATCTGGGGCATGATGGGAGAGCCCATGCGTGGCCGGTGGATGAAAATAGGCGTGATCTTTCCAAATATGAGCATAATGACACCGGTCATTATAAATCCTATCATGTCATCGGGTCGACCTCGAATTTCTGGGGTTGCTATTGGGAGAAAGATGATTTCGGGATGGCTCATTATTCAGCGTACGATGAGAAGCCCGGGAAGAAGATATGGATCTGGGGGCTTTCGCGGTATGGGATGATATGGGAAGATCTGCTGACCGACAGGGATGGGCAGTATACGGAGGTGCAGTCGGGGCGACTGTTCAACCAGAGTATTTCGGCCAGTTCTGCCACTCCATTCAAGCATCGTTCATTCCTCCCCTGTGCGTTCGACACGTGGGATGAATACTGGATGCCTGTGGCAGGCACTGGAGGGTTGGATTATGCATGCCCGGATATTTCCTTTAATATAAGTGACGGCGCGATGCATATTTGCGCTAATCAACGTTTGATACACAAGCTGAAGGTAGAGGATGATCATGGTTTGCTGGCGATGACAGCCCTGGATATGCAGACAATGGAAAAGCAACGGGTGTCCTTATCGTCGGGCCCGGATGCGGGCAGCCTCAAAGTATGGCTGGATGACTTGCTGATCTATGACGCCTGTGAGGAGCGCCACCGGCTGCAAAGACCTATGGAGATCGCGGCGGGGTATTCGTATGATTCAGTAGAGGGGTGTTATCTCCAGGCGAAGGAGTGGGAGCGTCAGCGTTTTTTTGCGCGTGCGCAGGAAAAATATGAGGCGTGTCTGTCTTTGGACCCGTATCATATCCGGGCGCTGGCAGGCCTGGCCGGACTGCGGCTGCGTTCCATGGACTATGAAGAGAGTCTTTTGTATCTCAAACGGGCATTGTCTGTCGACACCTATGACGGGGAGGTGAATTACTTCTATGGATTGGTGCATGTACGCATGGGCAACCTGTATGATGCAAAAGATGGCTTTTCTATAGCGTCGCAGACGCCGGCTTACCGAAGCGCAGCAATGATGGAGCTTGGCAAACTGCTGATCAGAGGAGGGCAATATGCGCGGGCATTGACCTATCTGGAGGAGGCGATAGCCTGTAATGTAGGGAACTGCGGGGCTTATCGTTTGCAGGTAGCGGCGTTGAGGAAGACAGGGAGGAAAGAGGAGGCGCGGGAGATGGCGCGGATGCGGCTGCTGAGCGATCCTTTGGATCATCTATTACGTCATGAGGCCGGGATAACAGAAGACTTGTCAACCTATGTGCTTAGTGAATGGCCGCATGAAACATTTTTAGAGATAGCTGCTTTTTATACAGAAATAGAGGATTGGGAGGCGGCGATGGAAATATTGCGATTGTCGCCGGAACATCCCATGGTGGGGCTGTGGATGGCCTGGGTAGTTTTTCGAAAGGAGGGTACGGTAGATGCGTTGGTTGTGGAAAAGATAAGGAGGATGTCTCCCGAGGGAGTGTTCCCTCACAGGCATGAGGACCTGACGGTTCTGCGATGGGCGGCAGATTTTGCCGATTGCTGGCAGGTGAAATATTTTCTGGCGCTGGGTCTTATCCAACTGATGAAGGAAAAAGAGGCGCTGGTGTTGCTGGATGATTGCGGGGACGAGCCGGGCTGGTATCCTTTTTATCTGGTGAGGGCGAGACTGAAACAGGACGGGGGGACGGACCTTTTACGAGCGGCGGCTTTGGCTCCAGAAGCGTGGCGAGCCAGCTTGTCGTTGTCAAAATATTATGCGGAGCGTGAACAGTGGGATGCTGCTAAGTCAGCGGCCGAGAAGGGATACCTTGTTCATCCTGGCAATTATTACCTGGGTCTTCAACTGGCGGGATGTTACATGTATAGCGGGCGGTATGAGACAGCGATACAATTGATGAATGCATTGCGGGTGCTGCCGAACGAGGGCGCTTCAGAGGGAAGGAATGTCTGGCGGGAAACCCATTTACATGCGGCCATTGCGGCTATCGTGCGAGGTGACTATGACCGGGCAGGGGAATACATTCGCGCCGCCAGGACCTGGCCTGAGAACCTCGGGGTCGGAAAGCCTTATGATGTAGATGAAAGGTTAGAAGATTACCTGGAGCACTGTACGATAAGGAAAGATACGAAGGAGTCGGAAGTCTTCAGAGAGCGAATACTTTCTTTTAGGGGCCGGTATCCGGAGTGGCCTGCCGGCAGCGGCGATCTGTTGTCATTGCTTGTGTTGCGGGAACAGGGGAAGACGAAGGTATTTGAAAGCGGCCGTCAGGCGTGGCTGCCTGTGGAGGACGGAAGACTGCAGATACGATGGTGTAATGCTTTTCTCGATGGGGATTTGGAGATGCTGGACCGGATGACAACGGAAAAGATATCTCCACCCGTGGTCCTGCCTTACGAGATACCTTATGAGGACAGGGCATTCGAGCTTATCAGGAAGATGTATCAAATGGGTCTGTTAAACATAAACGAATAAAATATGAGCAAGCACATACCGAAGGACCTTTCTGTATTCCATCAGCTGGTGTCCGACATGTTCAAGTGGCCTGCGACGCCGGAGGAGTGGGAACCTTACAGGCTTAGCGGGGAGCAAATAGCATTCTTCCGCCAGCATGGTTATCTAAGCAATATCAAGTTGCTGGAAGGGTGGCAGATCGATCAGTTGAATGAGGAACTGGCAGAGATCGTCGATCCGGCCCATCCGGATAACCCGCTGTTCTACCAGTTCTTTTCGAATTCATCCACGGACCCCGGAGCCGTGCTGTTCCATGCGCTTGGGGCGTGGCGTATCAAGCCCGGTTTTCATGACATCTTATGGAATCCTGCTTTTGCGATGGCGGCCAGCCAGCTGTTGAACGACCAGAACATCAGGTTCTGGCACGACCAGCTTTTTTGCAAACCTGCAAAACATGGGGGTGTGGTGGCATGGCACCAGGACTATTCATACTGGACGCGTACGACGCCCATGCAACATCTCACCTGTTGGGTAGGTCTGGACGATGCCACTACGGAGAATGGGTGCATGTATTATGTTCCCAACAGTCACCGATGGGGTTTGTTGGAAAAGCCCAACCTGACGGGAGATATGGAAGGGCTTTTATCCGTCCTGACGGAGGAGCAGCGGGCGGGCTTTCATCCTATCCCTATCGAGCTGAAAAAGGGATATGGCACATTCCATCATCCCCTGCTGGTGCATGGCTCATATGAGAACAGGAGCGACAAACCCCGCCGCGCGTTTGTTTTGAATGTCTTTGCCGATGGGACCGTGTCAGGGTCCGACAATACGCTGATGCCGGGCACGCCTGCGATCCCCAAGGGGGAGAAGGTAGGCGGGCAGTTCTTTCCGCTGCTGATCGACCGGAAGCTGACGGACAATTGATGAAACCTTTTTTCCATGAAAATAGCTTTTTACTGTACCCGCCGCGGACAGGAGCATCTGTCCTGGGCCGACTTTTTGAAATGCGCCCGGGAGGGAGGGTATGACGGAGTGGAAACCGTGCTGTCTTCCGATGTCCGTGGGCGTGAACTTATCCTAAGCGGGCTGAAGAAGCATGGCTTGAGGTTGAAGGCCGTTTATGACGGTACTGTAACGTCCGATTTTCTACAACATGCGCGGGAACTGGAAGGCAGTCTGCGTTCGATACTGGAGTTGAAGCCATTTGTTATCAGCATGCAGACCGGCAAGGATCATTTCACCTTCGATCAGAATACGCAGCTGTTGTTGATGAGTAAAAGGATTGCACAGGAGAATGGAGTAAACATTATCCATGAGACACGGAGGGGAAGGTTTTGTTTTGCCGTTCACATTGCGCGACAGTACCTGGAAGCGATGCCGTCACTGAGGATTGATCTGGATATATCGCAGTGGCATACGGTGGCGGACAGCTATCTGGAAGACCAGGCGGAGGCGGTGGAAATGGCATTGTCGAGGACGGTGCATGTGCAGGCAAGGATGGGGGAGATGCGGGACCCGCAGCAATACCTGTCGATATGGGACAAGGTGGTGGCGAAGCATCGTGGTATGGGAGGAGGAGAGTTGGGTTTTACGTGTGACCTGGAAATGAAAAATATTTTAATGAACAGATATGTCAAATAAGAGCGTCAGGGCACAGATCGTATTGGTAGGGGCTTTCTTTTTTATATTCGGCTTTATCACCTGGGTTAACGGGACGTTGATACCCTATCTCCGGATAGCATGCGAGCTAAAGGAGTGGCAGGCATACCTGGTGACCTTTGCCTTCTATATTTCCTACACGGTGATGGCTATTCCTTCCAGTGCGGTGCTGGCAGTCACGGGGATGGTGAAGGGCATGCGTCTGGGGCTTGCGATCATGAGCGTGGGGTGTCTTTTGTTCATACCGGCTGCCACGGCGCGCAGCTATCCATTGTTCCTTGCCGGGCTTTTTATCATCGGCACGGGGACTACGCTGCTGCAGACGGCGGTGAACCCTTATATTACCCTGCTTGGGCCGGCTGACAAGGCTGCGCAGCGTATGAGCATCATGGGTATATGTAATAAATTTGCCGGGGTGCTGGCTCCGTTGATCCTGGGAGCTATCATTCTCAGCAACTCCGACGGACTGTTGAATGAGCTGAGGGAGTTGTCGCCGCCGGCGAAGGCGGCGCGTCTGGATGAGCTGGCGCGGGCAGTGATCGTACCTTATGTCGTACTGGCTGTATTTTTGCTGCTGACGGCCTTTGGGATAAAATATGCGCATCTTCCCGAGATTGGAAATGCGAATGTTCAGCATGCCGGGCATGTTACCGAGCGTGGGCATGGGCGAGCGTTCGTCATGGGGTTTCTCGCTACTTTTTGTTGCGTAGGATTGGAGGTAATGGCGGGCGATACCATCGGCAATTATGGTCTTTATCATGGGATGCCGCTGAGCCTTGCGCGGCATCTCACCTCCTATACACTGGCCTTTACGATGGCCGGTTATCTTTTTGGGGCGTTGGCTATCCCAGCGATCATTTCGCAGGAACGGGCTTTTCTGTTGTCATCCGTGCTGGGTGTTGTCATCAGTCTTGTCATTCTGATCGTCCCCGGCAAATATTCGGTGGCGGGCGTGGCGGCGCTGGGGCTTTCGAATGCGTTGTTATGGCCTGCCATCTGGCCGCAGGCTTTGAGAGGGCTCAGCGGCCGGGCGTTGAGCCGCGGATCGGCGATATTGATCATGGGGATCGCCGGTGGCGCCATCATGCCATTGGTATACGGCTGGGTGGCGCGGGGTAGTAATAACCAGTCTGCCTATTGGCTGCTGATACCCTGTTATCTTTTTACATTATATTACTATTTTATCGGGAAAAAACAATCGCAGATATGAAGAACACCCTTTTATATTTTATGTTGCTGCTGACGACGGCAGCGGTATTTGGACAGGAAAAGGATGATAAGAAACACCCTATAGACGTGGATGCCATCCGGCAGACGGAGTTGACGGGGGATATCGGATTACCTCTCACGGAGATGAACAAGGCGGCGAGTCCTGAACATCTGGGGGCTTTTCTGTCCAGGTATCCTCAGAAGGTGTTCTTTACTTTCCCGGAAAATCGCGATCATTCTATCCGCATGCTGGACTCTGTGCCGGAAGTATGGCTAAAACGTGGTCTGCCGGAGATGGGGGGCTTTAAGGGTACGGCGCAGCCCGGCGAGTATTATGTTTTTCAGGTGGGGGTTTTTGCCGCACGGAGAGACCTGAAAGATATCAAGGTACGGTTATCGCCGCTGAAAGGGGCCGGCGTACTGTCCGATGTCACCTGTTTTAATGCGGGTGGTATTTCGTACCTGGGAAAGCCGTTCGCCAAGCAACTCCATTTACAACAAAGCGGGGTATTGCCGTTGTGGTTTGGCGTGCAGATACCCAAAAATGCGCGAGGGGTGTATACCGGGAAGGTGACGATAGCGCCTGCGGGAATATCCGTGGCGGTTGTAGATATTTCGTTGGAAATTTCGGACGCGGTGGTCGAGCACAACGGTGTCGACGATGCCGACAGGCTGTCGCGGCTGTCCTGGCTCAACGACAAGATGGCTTTGGATGACAGTATTACACGGAGGTTTGTTCCCTTGTCAAGACAGGCGCAAACCCTTTCCATCCTTGGAAGGAAGATCCGATTGGGCAATGACGGACTACCAAGAGAGATCGTCAGCTATTTCGGCAAGGATAACCTGGCGTTGAAGAAAGAGGGTGAGCCGATCCTTTCCGATGCTGTGAAATTTATCGTCGAGGGTGCGTCGCCTTTGTCCTTTACTTCGGGTGTCACCCGGTGGAAGGACCATCTGCCGGGATCCGTAAGCTGGGAGACAAGGTTGGATAACCCGGCTCTTGCGTTGACGGTGCATGGGCATGCGGAATATGACGGTTTTATAGGGTATGAGGTATCGGTGAAGGCGTTGAAGGATGTGGATGTAAATGATATCAGGCTGGAGATCCCCATGGAGAAAAGCAAGGCGGAATATATCATGGGACTTGACCATGAAGGGGGGCGGAGAACGGAAGACAAGTGGGCCTGGAAATGGGATGTCCTGAACAAGAACCAGGACGGTGTCTGGGTAGGCGGTATCAATGGCGGTATGCGGGTACGGTTGAAGGGCGGCAACTTCCGTAGTCAGCTGGTGAATATCTATTATCCATTTGGGCCTTTGAACGAACCGGAATCGTGGGGCAATGGTGGTAGCGGCGGTATCACGGTAAATACGGAGGGCCGCGGTGCGATGATCAGGGCTTTCTCCGGCAGGCGGACGTTGCGAAAGGACAGCACGTATCATTTTATCTTCGAACTGCTGGTGACGCCATTCCGGCTCATCGATAAGCGTGTCCAGTATGGGGACCGGTATTATCATTCCGACATTGACACCAGTGAGAATTTTATCAGAACGGCCAAGGCGCATGGCGCGAACGTAGTCGTCGTGCATCATAAGAAAGATATTTATCCTTATATCGACTATCCTTTTTCGCCGGAGAACGTGGACAGTCTGAAGGCTTTTATAGACCGTGCGCATGTGGAAGGGCTTAAAACAAAGATCTATTACACCACCCGGGAGCTGTCGGTGAAGACGCCTGAAATATGGGCTTTACGGAGCCTGGATAATGAGATCCTCTATCCTGGTCCGGGGATGGCCACCCGTAGTCTGGTGAATCCAAAAGCGGTGCATCCCTGGTTGGGTGTCAACTTCAAAAAAGACTTTATTCCCGGCTGGGTAGCGACCTTTCAGCATGGGCGATTTAAAGGAAAGCAGGACCTTGCGATCCTGACGCGTCCCGACAGCAGGATGAACAATTTCTACCTGGGAGGGTTGGACTGGATGTGTAAGAACCTGAAGATCGACGGTCTTTACATCGATGACCTGGCGTTGGACAGAGAAACGTTGAAGCGCGCCCGTAAGATACTGGACCGTGAGCGGCCCGGTGCACGGATCGACATGCATAGCTGGAACCATTATAACCAATATGGTAAATGGGCCAATTCCCTGTATCTATATATGGACCTGCTGCCATACATGGATCAGCTGTGGATAGGGGAAGCGAGGGATTACAACAAGCCGGCGGATTACTGGCTGATCGAGGTCAGCGGTATCCCATTTGGATTGACGTCGCAGATGTTGAACAAAGGGGGCAATGCCTGGAGGGGAATGGTCTTTGGCATCACGGATCGTTTTGGCTGGTATCGCAGCATAACCCCCGAGTATATCTGGAAGTTCTGGGATCAGCATGATTTTGAGCACAAGCGCATGATCGGGTTCTGGGATCAGGAAGCACCCGTGAAGGCGGACAATCCGAATGCGGTGGTGACCACCTACCAGGACGGCGGAGAAGCGATCATTGCCATTGCCAACTGGACGGATACGGTACAGACCTGTCAACTGAAGATCGACTGGCAAAAACTGGGAATGAGCCCGGATGCGGTGACGGCCAGTATTCCTTTTCTGCAGGATTTCCAGCCGGAGCAGGCGGTGGATGTGAACAAGCCGCTGGACCTTCCTGCCGCAAAGGGTTATATGATCGTGCTAAAGAAAAAGTAGGTTTCCGAAAAAGCGGGGTTGATGGAAGTCCGGAGCGAAGGTCGGGATATCGTTCCAGGTGAGATAGTGAGGCTCGGGACAGTCATCCCCGCATTTATAAAAATTGGCTGTTGCGTGGATGCCGGAGAGGGATCTGTGTTTGTCGTGTATAAATATTGCCGTGGGAATATACAAGGTGAGTGACCAACAGGGGGTTGCCGGTGAAGAGGTCCTTCCCATGTCAATCCCGATAGAACGGATCAGCTCCGGAGGCAGTAGGTCCCTGTTATTGCGGGCAGCGCCGTAAGCTATCAGGCAGGTGCCGATGGCATTCCACTCCATATTATAATATGTGCGTCCTTTGTCGAATGAGATAAAGAACTCGACGCAGCTGTCCTTAAATACGGGGTCGTTCACTGCATGATAAGTGATCCGTGGGACATTTTCTTCGACGTAAAACTTTAGCAGTATTGCAGTATTTGTGTGAGCGATGGAGAAGTGTGTGACAGGTCCGGGCGAGAAGGCCGGCCAGGGGCTATGAGCCAGCGGGTGGCGGGCAAGGCTGTCCATAATGAGCGACCATTCTTCGGTGGAAGGGGCAGGACGGATGAAAAGCCGGGGGATGCGGATCATCTTTTCCATACGGTCATTTTAATTCCAGCTTTACAGATGAGAGCTCTTCCGAAGAGGGACCGATCATGACGCTGAATGTACCCGGCTCTGTAGCCCAGTGGTCATTCTTCCAGAATTCCAGGCTGCGCGCGCATATAGGGAAGCGCACTGTTTCGGAGGCGCCGGGTTCCAGTGTGATCCTGCGAAAACCTTTCAGCTCTTTTACGGGTCTTACCAGGCTGCATACGTCGTCGTGTATATAGAGCTGGGCGATCTCATCTCCTTTTACCTTGCCTGTGTTGGTGATCTTTACCGAGGCATAAACGGTGTCTTTGAGAGTAAGGGCCGGTTTTGACAAGATGATATCCGAGTAACTGAAGCTGGTGTAGCTAAGGCCGTAACCGAAGCTGTAGGTGGGGTCTGACGACGCATTCCAGAGGGTGCGTGGCCTGCCGGGCGGCAGCGTGTTATAAAAGGCCGGTTCCTGGCCTACGTTACGGGGGTAGGTGACGGTCAATTTTCCCCCGGGGTTGATAAGTCCGAATATAGCTTCTGCAATAGCGGTGCCGGTGGCTTGTCCGAGGAACCATCCGTCGAGGATGGCGTGGACGTGCTCTTTTGCCCATTGTATGGCGACGGGTCTGCCGTGGAGGAGGACGAGGATCACGGGTGTTCCTGTGGCTGTCACTTTTTCGAGCAATTCTTCCTGTATGCCGGGTAGGGTAATGTCGTCCCGATCTACATTCTCCATTACAGTCTTTTCGTCGTCACCGAGGACGACGACAGCTACATCGGATCTTTTAGCCAGCGCGACTGCCGCGTCGATCCTGGCCGTGGAAGAGGATTGGATATCGCAGCCTTTTTCATAGGAGACGGCGGCATTTGCGCCTTTTAGATCTTCCAATCCCCGGCGTACCGTGACGAAAAATTTTGGCTGCTGGGTGGAGTAGGTACCCAGGCGAACGGTGTCTGCATTGGGGCCTATTACAGCGATGGAAAGGTTGTCTTTTTTTAGGGGGAGGAGATTGTTTTGGTTTTTTAGGAGGATGATGGCTTTGCGGGCAACTTCCAGGGCGAGCTGGTCGTGAGACGGATCGTTGAGGATGGTGGTATAGTCCTTACGGGGATGTGCGAAAGAGCCGCTGATGTCTTTAAAGAACACGTCCGATTCGTCGGCTGTCTTGCCGCCTTTTTTTTCAAGCACGATGTCTTTTGGGGAAGTGGTTTCGTCGTCCTGCAGGTGCATCATAAATTTTACTTCGAGGACTTTTCTTGCGGCGTTGTCGAGGAGTTGCATGGGTACGGCGCCTTTTTTTACGGCGGCAACCAGGGCAGCGCCATATATCCTTCTTTCTGTCCAGGCTTCCTTGAATGCGAGTTCCGTATGTACGCCTGCCCCCAGGGACATTTTCATCAGCTGTTGGCGGCTGTCTGTGACATGGAACCTGTCCTGTACCCACCGGATGTCGTTGTTGTCGGAAACGACCAGGCCATCGAAGCCGTATGTCTTCCGGAGAATATCGTTGAGCGTATATGTATTAATGTGACATGGGATACCGTTGAGGGTATGGTGGGCCGGCATAATGGCGCCGACATGGGCTTCTTCCACGGCGGAGCGGAAGGGTGGGAGGTGGATCTCGTGCAGGGAGCGCAGGGATATTTCGACGGGTGCGCCATTGGCGCCGAGGAGGGGTTCGCCGTCGGCTACGAAATGTTTGGCAGTGGCCAGTACATGGTCTTTGTCGAAGCGATGTGTTCCTTTGCCCTGCAGACCATTGATAAACCCTACACTTATACGGCTGACAAGATAGGGGTCTTCTCCATATGCTTCTTCGAACCTTCCCCAGCGGGCATCGCGGACGACGCCCAGCATGGGCGTGTAGCAGTGTTGGATACCCAGGGCGCGGGCTTCTTTGGCGATGACGGCGGCCTCTTTTTCGGCCAGCGCGGGATCCCATGTGCTGCCCAGGGCGATGGCGGAGGGGAAGGAGGTGGCGCCGCCCGCTACGACACCGTGGAGGCATTCGCCTGCCTGTATGTGCGGGATATTCAGGCGGGTATTACCGTTGGGATAAAAGGAGGCAAGCTGAGCGGCTTTTTCTTCGATGGTCATGGATGCAATGAGCGCATCGATCTTTTTTCTATCGGCGGCGCTGACGTTGAAGTACGGAGTGCGTTTTTGTTGTGCGTTCAGGGTTGTCGTATAAAAGAAGACAAAGCCAAGAATGATATTCTTTTTCATATTGTTGATGAAATTAATTGACGGCGACCTCCCATATTTTGGAAAGTCTGGATGTTCCTTTCTTTCCATGTACGGTGAGGGTGACCACGTAGTGGTCCGGCCGGTCATATGTGTGGATGGGGTGTTGTTCATTACTGGAGGACCCGTCCCCGAGATCCCATGTCCAGCTGTCTATATCTCCTTCTGAGTTATCGTGAAAATATACTGTTCTACCTATGGTATGGAATGACCAGGCGGCTGTGACGGGTTTTTTATAGGGCGCTTCCAGGGGCATTAGCCGGAATGCGGGCAGGGCGGTGGCGTCGCCATACATGGTATGTATGGGGGAGAGGTTCCAGAATCCGTTGTTGGCGGGGAGTTTTTTATGGACATCATCGTAGTCGATGATGGCCCAGCACAGGCCGATGATCTTGTTTTCCGTGAGGGTGGATGTTACGGAATGCCCGGGGCCTTCGGCCCCGGCGTAGTCGAATGGTGTGATCCAGCATTCCATCACCAGCCTGCCGGCTTGACCCGGTGAGAAATTATATCTATAGGCTGCATTGGACCAGGGCAGTTCGGTCAGCCAGGATTGCGGGCCCCATATCATTGCCCATTTTTTATCAAGGGGTGGTGTGAAGATATGGTAGTTCTGTGCCTGTGTACCCTGGAAGGAAAACCATGCGTCCATTACGGGGATATTCTTATCCGGGCGGAAGGAGGTGATAAAGGGTCCGCCGCTGCGGTCGCCGTCGACAACCAGTTCAAAGATATCGTTGTGGAGGTCGCGGCTTTCAAAGTCCCAGTAGTCATCGTAGGCTTCGTATAGAAAGTAGAGACGGTTTATACCCTTTACCCAGCCTACTTTGACTGTGACATCGAGATTCCTTTTGTCGATGATCTTATGGCGTATACTGTCCGGTCTGTCGTCGTGCAGCTGAGAAATAGTGATGGCGTAGTCGTCGGGTACCATGTCCCAGTCCGATGTCATACCGTCGATGCGGGGTATACTGTCTGCGGGGAACTGGAAAATCTTGTAGGGGGTGTTTGTTTGAGCGTTTGCTGTCGGCGTGTGTGTAAAAAACATAGTGAAGGCGTACAGGGACGCCCTCACTATGCGGTGGTATAGGGTATAATAACTATTTAGTATAACCGGGGTTTTGGTCCATCGGGGCCTGGGAGTTCAGGTCGATGACGGTTTGGGGGATGGGGAGCAGGTTGTTGAATGTCTGTATAGAGGCTGCGGATGCTGCGTACCCATGATCTTTTGTGCGTTGGTAGATCAGACCGAGGCGACCGAGGGTGAGCATACGGAACTCTTCCCCGAAGAGTTCGCGGGCCCGTTCGTCGAGGATATAATCCAATGTAACGTTGGCCGGGTCGACCGGCTGCGCCTGTGCGCGGTTTCTGACCACGTTGATATCGTCGGCGGCAGGACCCGTTTCACCTTTGCCAAGGTGTGCTTCTGCGCGGAGAAGATAGGTTTCCGGCAACCGGATGACATAGAAGTCGCGGATATAGCCGTTGTCGGGTTGTGCGTTGATGTGTTTATCCGTTCCGAATTTTTGCCAGTTGGGATAGACATAGGACATGGTGTCTTCCCGTAAGGTCAGGAAGGAGCTTGGGATGAGGTCGCCGGGATGATAGGGGGCGACGGGGTTGGTAGGGCCGAAATAATAGCTGCGTTTGATATTGGTTTCGTTGTTGCGGATATCGCCCGGGTCGTTGTTCCAGATATCGTAATTGACATAGTTGGTGCCGCGTACGAAGGCGACGCCCCGGCCTGTGGAGTCTACTGCGAGGGCTTTGTAGCCGAACTTGGCCTGGGACCAGTAGCTGCACCACATCATCCGCTCGATCAGGGGGCGGTTGAAGTTGACGGTACCGCCGGGGATGACCGGCTCGAACTGGGCGACCCAGATACCTTCGTTGTTACCGGCTTGTGTGTTTTGGTTACCCATGACGAAGAGGTCCCAATAGTAGTCTTTACCTGTTTCGGCGGCGCGGGCGCCGAAGCGGGCTTTTACAAGTGAGTAGGTGCCGTCGGTACCGTCGATGACGCGGGTGGCCGCGGCGATGGCGCCGTCATAATCTTTGAGGCTGATGTCGATCTCGGCCAGCAGGTGGTCTGCGGCGGCTCTTACTACCCGGCCGGGTTTTGTTGTTGTCAGCGGGAGCCAGGTGCGGGCGAATTCCAGGTCGCTCTTGGCGAATTTCCATACGTCTTCGCGGGCGCTGCGGGTATAGTCAAAGCGGGGCGTGGTGGCGGGTTTATCCACGATGGGTACGCCACCGTAAACATTGGCCAGGTTGCGATAAGCGAATGCGCGGAAGAAGCGGGCTTCTCCGACGATGGCGTTTTTTTCGGCATCGCTTGCCCATTTTACGGCGGGGTTGTCTGCTCCGGATATAACGGTGTTAGCGACTTTCAAAAAGGTGCCGTATTGCAGGTTGAACCAGTTGGCCGAGTACGGTTCCACGGTGTTGACGAGGCCCCAGTTGTTATACGAGTTGGCGTTATCGCGGGGGTCGAAACATACGTCGGTGCCGAGACCTAGGATGAATGCGTCCTGGACGCCGTCGGCGGAGTTATACATTTTTTGAACGCCCTGATACATGGCGCCCAAGAGCTCTTCGAACTGGGTCTTGCTTTGAAAGGCGTTGTTGGTGTTCAAGGCGTCCTTCTGCGTTTCTTTGAGGAAGTCGCTGTCCTTTTGGCAGGAACCAAGCGTCAGCGTTGCAAGCGCGGCGACGGTAAGTATATTTTTATATGATCTCATTTTTCTTCTTTTTTTGGATTAGAATGACAGGTTGAAGCCAATGGTGATGGACTTCATCAAGGGCGGGGATTGGTTGACGGAGGAGTTTGTGGAGCCGCCGTTGCCGCCTATCTGTGCGCCGTTGGCGGGATCGAGTCCTGTCCAGCCTGTGAATGTGAGCAGGTTCTTACCGCTGACGAAGAATTTCAGGTCGCTGATCTTGAGTTTATCGAGAGTGGCCTTGCCCAGGCTGTAGCTAAGCGCGACGTCCTGCAATCTCGCGAAGGTCCGGGATTGGTAGAATCCGTATCCCAACGGGTTGGAATAGTTGGGGCGAGGGATCTTATTGCTGGGTCTGTCGGGCATCCAGTATTCCTGGTTGATCCAGTTGGCGCTGGTGGGCAGTACGGCGCCAGGGTCGAGGCTGCGCAGGTTCGTGGACATGAAATAATGGTTCTTACCGCCGCCGACGATGGCGTTCACGGCAAAGTACAGCGAGAAGTTCTTGTAGGTAAAAGTGTTCGTGATATTAAAATTAAAGTTCTCTTTTGCGTAGCCGATGACGGAGCGGTCGAGGGTTGTGATCTTACCGTCGGGTTTGCCGTCGGGGCCGCTGATGTCCTTGAATTTTACATCACCGGGTTTGGCGCCAGTGCTGGCCATATAGTCGACGTCGGTGGTTTGTACGATGCCATCGAACGTATAGTCATAGATGGCGCCCAGGGATTTGCCGATGAATAAGCTGTTGGCGACGTCGTCATCTTCCTTGCCGTCGTGGTTGCCGTCGATGCCTGTCAGGTGAACCACTTTATTTCTGTTGAGCCAGAAACTGACGCCTGTCTGCCAGGTGAATCCCGTGGCTGTTTTGACGTTGACGGAGTTTAGTGAAATTTCGATGCCTTTGTTGTCTACCTGTCCCAGGTTGTTCTTCACGGAGGAGAAGCCGGTGAGGATGGGGATCGACTGGGTCAGCAGCTGATCTTTTGTAGACCCTTTATATAATTCAATCGAGCCTGTGAGTCTATTGCCGAGGACTGCGAAGTCCGCGCCAAAGTTGAAGGAAGTGGTCTTTTCCCAGGACAGGTTGCTGTTACCCAACTGGCTGGGGACGATGAAGGGGGTGGAAGTGCTGCCGAACACCGTAAACAGGTTGGACGAGTTGACGGTGAACTGGGTGGAGTACGGTGAGATGGCCTGGTTGCCTGTTCTGCCGTAGGATGTTCTCACCTTGAGATAATTCAGCCATTTGATGGGTTTCATAAAATCCTCTTCGCTGAGCGCCCAGGCGATGGAGGCGCCGGGGAAGTTGCCGAACTTATGGCCGTCGCTGAATACGGAGGAGCCGTCATGGCGGAAGTTTGCGGTGAAATAATAACGGCCCAGGTAATTGTAGTTGATCCTCCCGATGTATCCTACGTTGGCATAGGTAGAGTTATTGGTCAGGCCTGTCCTTGTGACTGCGGAGGGCAGTCCGTTGTAGCTCAGGGCTGTCGTCCCTATGGCGGAGAAATCGCTGCCTGCGAATCGTACCAGGTCGGTGATCGTCTGGTCGCGTGTATAGCCAGCCATGACGTCGAGATGGTGATCGCCGAAGGAATGGGTATAGCTCAGGATATTGTCCAGTACGTAAGAATTGACGATGGTCGTTTGTTTGTAACCGTTGGCTTTGTTCAGGAATTGAGAGGGGTTAGCCACTTCCGAGGCGACGAGGGTATTTACTTCGCCGAACTCGTGATGGAAATAAGCGCGTTCAGCGGTGTTCTTGCTTGCTGTCACGTTCAGCCGGTAGCTCAGGCCGGGGATCTGTGGGATCTTAACGTTTACGAAGCCTGTGCCTCGCAGGCTGGAATATTTTTCCAGGTCGTCGTCGTAGTATCCGGGTTGTAAGAGGTTGGGGTTGCCCCAATAAGGGTTATTGAGACTGGCGCTGCCGGTGGGGTAGCGCTGGAGGATCTTGTTTGTGCTATCCGTATACATGTAGGTATAAGGGGGCATGTATGTCGCGAGGTACATGTCGGGAGAGGTGCCGGAGTAGTCGCGGGAGGAGAAATAGCCGTTGACGCCGAAGGACAGCCAGTCGGTGACGTTGTTCTCGAGCTTTACGGTTACGTTTGGTTTTTTGTAGTTGTCGTTGGCCAGCACTCCGTTTTGTTTCAGCCAGCCGCCGGATACATAGTAATTTGTATTCTTACTGCGTCCGGATATGCTGAGTTGATAGCTTTGGATGGGAGCGTCCTGTGTGACGGCATCGTACCAGTCCATCTGATGTCCTTCGTTGTATGCTTTTAGCTCCAGCGGGGCAAGGATAGCGGGCAGGCTGAGGTCCTGCTGGCCTGTGATGGATTTGCTGTCCTTTCTCCATTGGATGTAGGCTTCGCCTTTTCGCATATCGGGTCTGCGGGTCCAGTATTGTTTACCGTAATAGGTGTTGAAATTTATCTGAGGTTTTTCGGATTTACCGCGTTTGGTAGTGATCATGACGACGCCGTTGGCGGAACGGGATCCGTAGATGGCTGCGGAGCTTGCATCCTTGAGGATGTCGAAGGAGGCGATGTCGTTCATGTTGATCTCATTGATGCTGCCGTTGAAGATCACTCCGTCGAGGACGATGAGGGGGGCTGTGCTTGCGGAGATCGAGTTTTGTCCCCGTACCACGATGTTGGGGTCGGCGCCTGCGCTGGTGCTAGGGCCGACATTGATCCCGGGTGCGCCCTGTATGGCTTCGAGGGCGTTGATATTGGGGATCGTGGATTTTGGAGAGTTTTCGATCTTGACGCTGGTGACGGCGCCGGTGACGTCTTTTCTTTTTTGGCTGCCGTAACCGACGACCACCATGTCGGTGAGCTGGCTGGGAACCTCCGTCATCACGATTGAGATGCTGGCCTGTGTTCCCACGGTGATCGTTTGGGGAGAAAACCCGACCCCGCTGAAGGTGAGCTTGTCACCTTTTTCGGCAGTGATAGTGAATTCGCCGTTGCTGTCGGTGCTGGTGCCGCCCTTGCCGCCGGAAACGGTGATGCTGATGCCTGCCAGGGGCGCGCCTTTGGCATCGGTGATCCTGCCATGGATGGTGGCGAGGGGAACGGGGGGAAGGGGCTGCTCCGCGGTGGCGGGAGGGGCCGCGGGCTCTTCGGCTCTTTTTATGATGATGATCCTGTTCCTGATGGTGAAAGCAAGCTGTTGGTCTTTCAGGCACCGGGTAAGGACTTCCTCGATGGTGGCGTTCTTTACGTCAAGGTTTACAGGGGTAGTGTTGTCCAGTAATTTTTCGTTGACAATGAACTCGTATCCTGTCTGTTTGCTGATGAGGCGGAAGACCTTTTCCAGTCTGATCTTTTTCTCCGAAATGGTGACATTTTGAGAGAAAGCCGAGGCGCTTACCTGGAGAGCTGTTGTGAGTAGTAATATGGCGCAAAGGTTCATGATAAACAGCAGTTTTGAGGGCAAAAGCCGGCCAACGGCTTTGCCGGGTCCTTGTAGATTCATATTTTTGAACTGTTTTGGTTAAGAATGTAGAGATCCAAGCATCGTTACAGGAATGACCAGGACATATGGCCGGGAGTGACTCGCGATCGCTTCCGGTTTTTTCCTTTTATTCCTTTTTTCAATCTGGCATTATCATCTGTTTTTTGGGGTGAATGAAATGGTTGGGTTATTATTTGGGGTTTGCCGGGGTTACGATGATCTTATTATTTTCTGTTTTGAAATGTACGTCGCCTGTTTCCTGCAGGGCGTCGAGCAGCTCAGTCACGTCGCCTTTGCGGGAGAGTACGCCGGATAAGCGGAGGCCGGACAGGTCGCCGTTGTATTGGATCTCGACGTCGTACCAGCGGGCTATCTGGCGCATGATGGTTTTTATATCGCTTCTGCCGAATTGAAATTTTCCGTTTTTCCAGGCGATGACTTCCTCCACATCAGGTTTCCGGATGCTCATGGATTGCGAGGTCAGGTCGAGGTGTGACTGTTCGCCGGGTTTTAGCGTCTGCTCGGATGATTTATGACGGACGGTTACGGCTCCTTCCACCAGGGTAGTATTTATTTCGGGCTCATCTTCGTAGGCCATGATGTCGAAGCTGGTGCCCAGGACGTTGATATCAGTGAGGTTTGTGTGTACGATGAAGGGGTGTTCTTTATTCTTTGTCACTTCGAAATAGCCTTGTCCTGTCAGCGTCACTTCGCGGCGGGGGCCGGTGAAGGATGTGGGGAACCGGAGTGTGGATGCGGAGTTTAGCCAGGCGTGAGTGCCGTCCGGCAGTACTATTTCGTACTGGCCGCCGCGGGGCGTGCGGATGGTGTTGTACATACTTTCTCCCGTGGTATTTTTTCCGTTGTAGGCCAGGACGCCGTTGTCCAGTTTGATGACTTTGATCCCGCCTTGTGTGGCGATGTTGCCTTTATTGCTGTCGTCCAGCTGGATCTCGGAGCCGTCTGCGAGCGTGAGCGTGGCTTTGTTGGCGCCGGGACTGATCTTTTTTTGCGGGATGGGTTTTGCTGCCAGCTGTGGCTGCTGGTGTGTATCATGCCGGAAATAGAACCATGTGCCTGCCGCGAGCAGTAGGATGGATGCCGCAGCAAGCCATCCCCATGTTCTTTTGCGTGTTTGCCTTATTGGGATTATCTGGCTGTCTTCCAGGAGTGTCATTTTTGTTTCGAGCTTTTCGAGGATGGCGGATCGTACCGGTTCGTCCTCTTCTTCGCCGGGCTGGCGTTGGCGCAGGTCAGCCAGGATCATTTGTCCCAGGCTGTCCAGGTGCTCCCTTTGCTGCAGGAGATGTTTTAGCCGTTGGTTCTCCTCTGCGGTAAGGGTGTTATTCAAATATTTATCCATCAGATATTTAAGATCCGAATGCATGGTATTTTCAACTGTTTTGTGAAGGAAAGGCTGTCTCGAAGGAAAGGCTGATGTATTAAAGACGCGGCGGGATTGAGGAACGCACAGTCCCCCGGAAAAAAAAATTACTGACCCTTTTTTTGCAAATATTGGCGGATATGGAGGAGTGCTCGGGTGGCGTGGTTGTTAACTGTACGGGTATTCAGCCCGAGTTGGCGGGCGATGGCTTCATGGCTAAGACCGGCCTGGCGGGTGAGCATAAAGACCAGTTTTTGCTGGGGGGGCAGTTGGGCGATGGCGTCTGCGATCAACTGCTCTGTTTGTTTGAGATTTAGGACGTTGTCGGGAAGCTCTGCTGCGGCGGCGGCTTCGTTGTGTTCCGGAGGAGGAGCGGCGGCTACTTTTTTACGGATGGCGGATAGCAGCTCGTTCCTGGCCAGGATGAAGAGGAACGACCCGAAATCCTCTATTTCGGGAAGTATTTGTCTTTTGACCCACACTTTCAGAAAGATGTCCTGGACCAGGTCCTGGGCCCATTCGGGAGACTTGAGGTAATGTAATGACGTGGCATAGATCTTTTTCCAATACCTATCGTACAGGTCTGTGAAAGAAGGTCTGTGGCCTTCGGCAACCAGGCGCAGGAGGCGCCGTTCGCTATCGTCATTTTTTTGGATCATATCCTATCTTCTCCCAAGGTATCGGCCTGAAATTCGGTAGTTTTTTCCAAACTTCCGAATCTTCTTTTATACGGAAGTCCTCTTTTGCGCTGTCGACGAAGCCCGGATCATAGTCTACGACCAGGTTTTCGCTGGTGAAAGGGAGCCATTCCTTTTTCCCTTCGGTGATCTTTTCTATGCGCACGAGGATATTGTTGGTGAATGTATCTCTTTTTGGCAAAGCGGGTTCATCTTCGAAATAATCTTTTAAATGGGGGTAACGTTCCGAATAGGGAGGTTTATTGTATGCCACGGCGTTCAATCTTTTGCGGAAAAGGCCGTTGGAGTCCAGCATTGCCTTTGCCCAGTTGTTCAGGCGATCGTCTATGTGGGATGCGTATTTTGTCGAGATGAAAATATTGTTCTCATAGTGATTGTCCCTGCCGCCGCCGATGAAGCCGGCTACGGTGCCTGCTTTATAGAACACGTTGCCGTATACCCTGGTACCGCATTCGCCATCGTCATGGTAGACGGCTTCTGTCTTGTGTTTGCTGCCAATGTTGTGGAAGTAGTTGTAGCGGACGATATTGCCTCTTTCGGAGGGGTCGCGGCCGTGGTAGAAGGCGCCCATGTCATCCACCATGAGGGCCATATCATGGATGTTGTTGTATTCGATGATATGATCGTTGCCGTGGAGGAGGATGCCCATGGCGGGTCCGTTGCAGACCTCGCAGTTGGAGATATGATTTCCTACGCCTGATATCCAGATGCCGGGCCGGTAGGATTTTTCGATGCGGTTGTAATTGCTGATATAGCAATTCTTTACGAAGCTGTTACCGGGTTGCAGGGTAATGCGGTTGCCTCCTGTAAAGAAGATGCCGCCTGCTCCTGTCTGAAAGACGCGGCAATTCTCAAAACCATTGTCGGAGCCGCCTTCCCTATCGAAGGTGCTGTTGTCGTAGACATGAGGTATGATATTGCCTACGATGCGGGAGGCGGGGGTACCTGAGCCTGCGTGCATCTGGTCTTCCCCGGGGAGTATGCCTTTTCCCACGCTGGCCGCCATCATACCCAGGTTGGAGAAGTTGCAATGATCTACGCGAACGCCGGTGGTTCTTTCCATGTAGAGGCCCATGCCGCGGCTGCAAGTAAAATCAAGGCCTTCAAGACGTATATTGGCGACGCCTTCCAGGGCTATCATAGGTCCTTCAAGGACGGACAGTTGGATAGTCTTTAGTTCTGCGGGGGGGAAGAAATAGAGTTTTTGGTTTTCCCTGTCCAGATAGTATTCTCCGGGTGTGTCTATCTCTTCGGGGATATTGTAGGCGTAGAAAGCACGGTAAGGTTTGCCGGTGCCAAAGCCGTACATGGTCGGCAGGGCTGTAGTGATCTTTTTTTCCAACGTATCGATGGACTTCAGGGGAACTGCGTCATCGGCGTAGCCCCACATAAAGTAGCCGGCTATCCAGGTGTTGGCAGCGTTGCGCCAGCGTGAGGGTCTGTTGGTCCCTTCGTATGTGAATATGCCGCCGCGCAGCGAATGGTCGCCGTAGCGGGCGACGGCGCCGGAGTCGATCAGCTTGCCGATGAGGATCATGCTGTCGTTGGGCCAGCGGGCTATCGTACCCGGCTTATTGTTGAAGAAGGGCTCCATCCATGAGACGCCGAACGGTCTTGAGAAACCAACCGCCCTAAGGCGTCCCAAGTCCTTTATACCGAGGTCTTTCAGGTCGAGCACGCGTATCTGTGTCCGGACGCGGGGTTCCAGGCCAGCGAGAAAGTAGGCGTCTTTTACGGGGCGTGCTTTTTTTACCGGGACGATCTTTCCGCCATGGAAGGTAGCGTGTGTGGCGCCGGCGGAGCGGATGGTAAGCGGGATGGATGAATGCCAATTCCTGCCCTGTACCAATTCGATGGTGCTATCGATGAAGTATGTGCCTGGTGCAAGATCGATCTCTATCTGCCGGGGAGGATACGGACTGGTGGCGATCTTGTCAGCTGTGGCGATGGCTGCGGACAGCGAGCCATTGGACGGGACGAAGATCTTTTTGATATCCTGTTGGGCATATGAAGAGAGGGAGCCTGTGAGCAATACGAATAGGAGTAACAGCCTGGGCGAAGGAGTTGCGTACATAGTCAGATGATAACAGATGATAAGATGGTTTATGACCTTTTTGTACATCAAACTTAGAAAAGGATTTTGAAAAAAATAGTTGCAACCGGTTGCCTGAAATTAATAAATCACCAATTTGCTTTCTATGATAAGATTTTCCGGAGGAGTAGTTTCGGGGTGAGCGAGACCGTTGAGCTGTCTGAAAAGCACTTCTGTAGCGAGTTTCCCCTGTTCGTATGGGAACTGGTCGACGTAGGCAAGCGGGGGTCTGTCCAGGTACCTGGTCGTTGGGAGGTTGGAGTAGGTTACGAAATCGATGTCGGGATACCTGCCGGGTTTTACTTTCCGGAGATAGTGCATGGCGTCCAGGGACATGTAGTCGTTGAAAGTGATGATGGCGCTGGGCTTTACACGATGGGAGAGCAACTGGTCCATTGCCTCGTAGGTTCCGACGGTGGAGAGGTCGGCAACCTTTATAAAATGTTCATGTACCTTCAGACCGTTCTTTATATGGCCGTCATAATAACCTTTTAGCCTTTCGTTCTTTATCGGCAAGGTATCGGGGCCGTTGATGAGGGCGATCTTCTCGTGTCCTTTGGATACGAGATAGCTGACGAGTTCCACGGTGCTGATGTCCAGGCGGCACCATACTGAATTGATATTGGGAACATCCGGTACTCTGTCGAAGAAGACGACGGGTATATTATATTGTTTGCATTTTTCGAAATGCTCTATATCGGGGGCGTTCCTGGAAATGGAAGCCACGATGCCGTCCACGCGTTGTTTTCGCATGGTTTCCAATACTTTTTTCTCGATATCATATTCATCGCGTGTCTGACTGATCAGTACATTGTAGTCATTGGCATAGGCGCAATCTTCGATGCCGAAGACTGCTTTGTGAAAGTAGACGTCCAGCGAGGAGACGATCACACCGATGGACATCGTTTTCTTTTTTGAGAAGCTGATAGCCATCTGGTTAGGCTCGTAATTCAGCTCCTTTGCCAGCTTTTGCACCTGTTGGGTAGTACGCAGACCGATGGCAGGATGATTCCGCAGCGCGCGTGATACGGTGGATTTCGAGAGCTTCAGTATGCGGGCCATTTCCTGTATGGTAGGGATCTTGTTTTGCATGGTTAGCAATTTCAAATGTATAAAAATTCATGCAACCGGATGCGTAATTTTTTTTCGTAGCAACCGGTTGCCTATTTTTTCGTTCTTTATTGTGCGTTAAGTTTGATCGATCAACGATAAAAAATTATGGGGCATCCTGCGACTGCTTTATCATTCCAAACATCATATTCTTTCAGCATTACGATGGAAGATCATTCTTTTTTTTCGACGAGACCGTTGACCTCCTCGCGGATCGAGATCATCTATGTTGAAGAGGGCGCGGGTGTTTTTATCGCGGGGGATGAACGGACTTCTTTTACTTCCGGAGATGTAGTCATGACGGGCACTCATCTTTGTTGTCAATATAAGCTTGACCCCGCATATGTGGGAGAGATGCGGGATCGTGTCAGGGTATCTGTAATACGCTTCCTGCCTGATTTCTGGGGAGAGACATTTCTCAATCTTTATGAGAACGGGCACATAAAAGTGCTGCTGGATAGTGCGAATCGGGGGATCATGCCCGGCGCTGATGTCCGGGGGACCATACAGAGTTTGATGGAAAGGATGCATTCGTCTGAGAGTGCGGGGAAGATCATCCTGCTGCTGGAGATACTTTTCAGGATCTCGGTGTCGAAGGGCATCCGTTCTCTTAGCTCCGGGGAGGATGGCTTGCATCCCGATGAGGCGGACAGACTGGAGCGGGTGCATCAATTTTCCAAAGAGAATTTTTCGAGGAAGATCGGTCTGGGAGAGATTGCTGCTGTGGCGTATGTCAGTCCAAACTCATTTTGCAGATGGTTTAAAAACCGGACGAGAAAGACGTTTTCCAGGTATCTTATCGAGTTGCGTGTGCGGCATGCCTGTCACCTTTTGATAGAGAGCAAGCTTTGCTCCAAGAGGATATGTATCGAGAGCGGCTTCAATAATTTTTCGAATTTTCACAAATGTTTTAAAGAAGTGATGGGGAAGAGTCCGATTGAGTACCAGCGGGAGGTCAGGGGTGGTCTGAGATAAAATACGGTTACCGGCGGAGATATTATGGTGATTTTGAAAGGAGCGCAATTAATTTTAAATTGGGCTATGGAAAATAAAATGGTCACCATGCGGGAGATCGCCAAGCGACTGAATATCTCCGTCTCTTCTGTGTCCAGGGCATTGAAGGATCATAAGAGCATTGGCTTAAGAACGAAAATGCGTGTCCAGGCGCTGGTGAAGGAGCTTGGTTATGAGCTCAATACTACCGCTATTTCCTTTAAGAACGGCAAGACGTCCATCCTGGGTGTCATTCTTCCTAATCTGACCGATGGCTTTTTTTCTTCCGCCATCAGTGGTATAGAAGACTGTGCAGGTAAATATAAATATACGGTCCTCATGGGGCAATCCTATGACGATATAGAAAAGGAGAAATCGTTGGTGGACGCGATGAAAAGCCACCGGGTGGACGGGGTGCTTATATCCATTGCGAAACACACGACGAACTATGCTCATTTCGAGAGTTTTTCAAAATACAACATACCCGTTGTTTTTTTTGACCGGATACCCAATATCAAAAATATACATTACGTAGCCTGTAACCTTTTTACGGGAACCATCGCCGCCATCAATTACCTTTTCAAAAACGGGCATCGGGTCATCGGGATGATCAACGGTCCTGAAAAATTGATTGCCAGCCGGGAAAGAAAGGATGGGTATATCGAGGCGATGACCAAAAGCCGGCTGAAATTCGACCCTTCGCTCATCGTCAATACGGATCTCTCAAGCGAAGGGGTTTATCAGGCTACCAGGGAACTGCTCAATTCGAAACGGAAGCCAACGGCTATTATTACCTTTAATGACTATGTAGCGATGGATGCCATCACGTATGCACGCAGCCAAAAATTAAGAATCAATAAAGATATTGCTTTTGTGAGCTATGCCAACGAGCCCTGGAACAATTATACCATGTACCCGCCAATGGCGTCTGTGGAACAATTCCCCTATCTACAGGGGCAAAAGGCCGCCGAGATGCTGATGGAGCTTATTAATGGCGGGACACGGGACAGTGGCTTTAAACAAATTGTCATCGAATCGCAGCTGGCGGTAAAGCAGCCTCATAAACTGAAAGGCCGGTAGATCTCCGTATAGGTGCCCAGGATGTATTGCGACTGTTGTTGGTAAAGGTCTTCGTGGCGAGTGTCTGTCAGAAAGAAAGTCTGGGCTTTTTGCGCCTCTTCCAGGGTATCAAAATCGCATTCCCATATTAATGTATTGGATGGGTACCGCCCGGTCAATGCCAGATAGCGTTTTCCTTTGGGGGCTTCGGGATGCATCTTTTCAAATTTTTCAAACTCCTTTTCCAGCTCCAGGTATTCCTTACTGTATCTCAATACAAAGTTTTGGACGAATCTCAGTTTGTAGCTCATATGGCGGTGATGTTTTTAAAAAGGCCGGCGAATTCGCGGGCAGCGCCGGGGGCGTGGTTTTGGATGAAGTTGAATAGTGTTTGTGCATTTGTGTCCGGATGTATCGTGTCGGCCGAGGTGACGGACCAGGCGGCCAGCAGCGTGCCGATGTTTACCGATTTGTCAAGGGGAAGTCCGCAACAAAGACCTGTCAGTGTGCCTGCGAGGAATGCGTCTCCGGCCCCTGCCGTGGATATGGCATGAACCTTTATAGCCGGTGTATGGGATAGATGGTTGTCTGTCCAGGTGTAGCTGCCATTGGGGCCATCGGTTATAATGATGGAGATAGAGGGGTTGAGGTTTTTTAAAGTGTTTATACAGTTGTTGACTATGTCTTTTTGGGTTGAGTTTGCGATGTGTTCCGCTTCGTCGATATTGACAAATAGTATGTCGGTGAGATGAAACCCTTTTTGTTCTTTGAAGCTGTCGATCTCGGAGGACAGTACGGAAGAAACGTTTAGGCTTCCCCGTTGCCGGCCATATTCCAACAACCTGACGCGGGCGGCTAAGGGGACTTCGGGAACGGCGAGTATAATCTCCTTATTTTTTACAGGATGAACAGTCGTAAAAAAAGCGTCGATGTCTTCAGGGGAAACTTTGTTGCTGGCGCTGTTCTCCGTGGTGATATTACCACCCGTCTTATCGGGGTATTGAAAACAAACGCTAAAAAGCGTAGCGGCTCCTGGTGCAACGCTCACCGCGGAGCTATTCATGCCGGCCTTTTTTATTTTTTCTATAAGTGATCTGCCTATCTCATCGTCGCCTACTTTGCCGATGGGATAAGATTGGAACCCGCCCTGTTCACCCGCTCCTAACAGGACGGAGATGTAATGCATAATTATATGCTGTTTGCAAAAATCCTTATAGGGCAGAAGGGTTGCCATTCTGCTTTCGTTCCTTCCAAGGGTATGATCGTCGCTCAACGAAAAGAACATGCCGCTGCCGATGCCGCCGGTGGCAATAATGTGGTCGAATAAAAACCCGGATGGGTATATGGGTTGAAGGCGTCTCATATGTTTACTCCTTTGAATTCCCAGCCGGGGTTCTCTGATATGGGATGAGATGCTGTTTCGTGTGTTGCAGTGATCAATGCGTCCGAATGGTTTTGCAGCAGGGTTATGGGATATTCTACCGTCTCCGCCGAAAAAAGCGCTACTCTCAATGCTGTCTGCTTCCATGATCCTGTGTCGCTGTACAGACGTATCTTTTTTGCCGACAGACATTCTTTCATGCCCAGGGTAATGGACATGGGTGGGACAAACTGGTAAGCTGCGCCAAAGGTTCGGTGAGCCAGAGCGATGATGGTATCGATGTTATTTTCCTGGATCCTCATTTCGGCATTCCTTAATTGATCGATGGTGATACGATCGAAGGGATGGCGGCGGGTCTGGTTGTATGCTACGTGACCATCCTGTCCCCAACCGCCCAAGGTGATGTCAATGGGGGCTGCGTTTATTTTTTCTTTTATGTCTGCCAGAGATCCGGGAGAAGGGAAGAATCGTTGTTGCACGGGTACCGCAAGGTCCGGCGAGATGTCACCATAAAAATATTTCTCCATGAAGGTCCTGAAGTTATAGGGATGGTTTTTTGGCAAGGGATTCCCCTGCCAGTCGAGACACTCGTCCATATGAAATATGGTGACGTTGTGCAGCGAGATATTTTCTTTGTTGATGATCCTTGCGAATGGGGCATACCAGCATTTTGGGCCGCAGGGAACGATGGCTCTGAACGTTCTGTTCTCCTTATTGGCAAGCTTTATCTCTTCGGTGAAATCCCTTGCCATCACTTCACCCATCTCGTGCGAGTCTTTTACGAGTCTGAATGGTATCCTCAGGTCCGGGCGGCTTACAAGCTCCTCGGGTGTCAAAGCGCACCACCTGTACAGATCTTTAATGTTTATATCGCTCATAGTATTGATGTATTATCAGCAAAATTGTATCGTAGGGACATACCGAAATCGATCAACCGGTTGCGTGTTTTTTTGCGCTTCTGTTGCGTGTATATTCGTTTTGTAAGGCTCGGATTGTAAAATTTAACCAAAACTGCTATGCCATCATTTTTATCACCTCACTTAAAATTTTTGATCTTTATGCTCATTTTTTCCTTGCGTGCGTTTGCGCAGGAAAGAGTAGTTTCCGGGATCGTTACATCGGACAAAGATGGGAAGCCCATCGAGGGGGTCAGTGTTCTTATCAAGGGAACAAAGGTTGGAGCGACCACTAATGCCGATGGAGTGTATAGTGTCCGGATGCCGGGGAGCGGCACGCTCATTTTCTCTTATACGGGTCATGCTGTCAAAGAACTGGTTGTACAGGGTGTTACCACCAGCCTGAATGTTCAACTGGCGGCTGAGAACAAGGCCCTTGAGGATGTGGTTGTCGTGGGTTATGGAACACAAAAGAAGAGGGACCTTACAGGTGCTGTGGCGTCTGTAAAGACCAAGGATATCGTGATGACGGGAGGTCCTGACATTGGTAATATGTTGAAGGGGAGGGCAGCGGGTCTGACGATACGACAGAACAGTGCGCAGCCGGGTGGCGGTCTGGACATATTGATCAGGGGTGCGGGTTCTATCAACGCCAGCAATGCGCCTTTGATCGTCGTGGATGGGTTCCCTATTTCGGATGTGCAGCAACCGGGCAGCGGGAACAGGTACCAGGCGGGGACGCAGAGCATATTGAATTCGTTCAACCCAAATGATATCGAGTCAATCGATGTGCTGAAAGACGCCAGTGCGACTTCGATCTATGGATCAAGGGCAGCCAACGGCGTAATATTGATCACGACAAAAAAGGGCGCGAATACGGCCGGTATGCCCACTGTCCTTTATTCTACCAATCTTTCGGTGCAGAAGTTTAAAAATCCATTTGATGTACTGCCTTTGAACGAATGGATGCAGGTGAGGAATGAGGCTGCCTGGGAGCAATGGAACTTTGATAACAATGTCATCCCCTATGGAGACAGGACCTTACAGGAGGCGCAGGCAAACCCTGTCAGCGGTGATTTCCGGAAGCTCTATACGCAGAATGCCATTGATAATGTCGGGAGGGGTACGGACTGGTTTGGGCTTATTACCCGTGACGGGACCACGCAGCAGCATAATGTGTCGGTGACGGGCGGCACGGCTACCACCCGATATTTGTTCTCGGGTAATTATTATAATCAGCATGGGATCGTAAAGAATGCGAACTTTCAACGATTTACCTTTCGATCGAACATCGAACAGCAATTGAGCAAGTTGGTGAGACTGGGGATCAATTTAACGGGCAGCCGGATCAACAATGACAATACGCAATTGGGGAACGACCAGTATGAGAACTCGGGTATTATCCGGGCAGCCATACAAATGGGGCCGCATATAAAACCGGTGGACGATGACGGAAACTACCCAGTAAACCCGCAACTGGCGACCCAACCCAACCCTTATTCGATGCTGACCATTACTGACAAGGGCAGGATCGACCGGGTGCTGTTGAATTCTTATCTGGATATCACCCCTATCAAGGGATTGTTGATAAAACTGAAAGCCGGGGTGGACAAGAGCAGTACGGACCGGTGGAGCTATTTGCCCAGGACCACGCTGTATGGGGCCATGGAAAACGGCCGGGCGTCCATCGGACATACTGATGTAAATGATTATCTGCTGGAGGCGACGGCTACCTACAACCAAACATTGTGGAGGGACCACAACTTTACTCTGCTGGCGGGCGCCTCTGAGCAAAGTACAAAGAACAGCATCAGCAATGAATCCAACACGGGTTTTATAACGGATGCTTTTTTGTGGAACAATCTCAATGCGGGCAGCGGCACCAAGGCTGTCAATTCGGGGCGAACGGAGAATATGATCGCTTCTTATTTCGGCAGGCTCAACTATAACTACAAGAACAGGTACCTGTTGACCGCCACAGTGCGGACGGATGGGGCCAGTGTGTTTTCCCGCAATCATAAATGGGGTACTTTCCCATCTATGGCCGTGGGTTGGAACATTGCGGACGAACCGTTCTTTCGTGGTCTGGAGAGCAGTATCCCGCAGCTGAAGTTGCGGGCCAGCTATGGCAAGACGGGGAACGCCTCCATCGGCAGCAACGCATTTGCGGCCTACAATGCTTATCCCGCCTGGTTGTCAGGGAACGATGCCATCGAGATAGGCGCATCGCTGGTGCGGCTGGAGAACCCGAATCTGAAATGGGAAACCACCACTGAAACCAATATAGGTCTTGATTTCTCTGTCCTAAAAGGGAGGATCAGCGGTTCGCTGGAAGTGTACAATAAGATCATTTCGGACCTTCTGGCTGTCAAACAGCTGAACTCCTATAACGATGTGAACCAGATCATGGCCAATGTCGGAGAGACGCAAAGCAGAGGTTTTGAGGTGACGGTGACAACCACCAACATCGATCACAGGGACGTAAAGTGGACCACGACCTTTATTGTCAGCAGGTATCGGGACAATTGGCGGCGGCGGGCGGATGATTGGAAGCCGGCGGTATATGAGAGCGCCAAGGACCCTATCCGACCTGTCTATTCCAGATTGTCCGACGGGATCATGCAGACCGGAGAGCATGTGACTGCACAGCCTGCTTTAAGACCGGGCATGATCAAAATAAAAGATGTGGATGGTTTTGCGAGGGATGGGAGCGGGAACCCCATTGTGGATGCCAGCGGGCGGTTTATAAGAACGGGTAAACCGGACGGAATAGTGGACGATGCGGATACGAGACTTTTGGGGACCACGGATCCCAGCCTCATACTGGGTTTTTCGAATATGGCGACCTATAAGAACTTCTCGTTGAATGTCCATTTTTCCGGTATGCTGGGGCTTCGGATGGCGGACCTGAATTACACCACGTACGGGGTCAGTGCAGAGCCTATTTATACCTATGGTTATAATGCCCTTCGGACTGTCAAGGACAGATGGACGCCTGATCATCCCAGCAAGACGCATCCCAGCTCTTTCTATGGCTGGAGTCCTTATGGAGGCGGGGATTTCTTTTTACAAAAGGCCTGGTTTGTCCGTCTGCAGGATGTATCGCTGGGATATATGCTGCCGCAACGTTTTATCGGAAAGGTGTTCTCTTCGGTGCAACTGCATCTGGATGCGAGTAACCTTTTTGTCATTACGCCCTATACCGGCGTGGACCCGGAAACAGACTCGTACACTGCCTCCTATCCGAATATCAGGACCTTTACCATAGGAGCGAATGTAACATTCAAATAAAAAAGACGACGATGAAAACGATAACTATCATCATATTTACCACCGCGCTATTTTTTGCCGGCTGTACGAAAGATCTGGTGTCCAAGGATTATTCCGAGATCAACCCGGCTATTTTCCCTCAATCGGAAGAGGATGTCAGGGCGCTTGTAAATGCCTGTTATTATCCTTTACGGGGAGCCTGGGCGGATGGTATCAATGGGCAAACCGAGCGCGGGTTGATCTGGATGGATTGTACCACGGAGATACTGGTGGGGAAATATGGGTCACAACAGAAACTAGGGTTGTTGAATTATACTCCATCAGATGTCGAGGGAGTTACTTATTACTATGATGCATTTTATAATAAGGTGAGCAGGATGACCCTGGCCATCGACCAGATACAAAGTTCCAAGATTAGCGATAATGTCAAAAAAAGTGCGATTGCGGAAATCCGTTGCGCCAGGGGATTGTTGTGCTATGATCTTTTTGATCTGTATGGACCTATCGTGGTGGCGCCGTTGGAGGTGCTGAAGAACCCCACGGTCGAAAGGCCGCTGGCCAGACTGAGCAATGACGAGATGGTATCCTTTATTGAAGATGACCTGAACGCTGCCGCGAGCGATCTCCCTGAGCCGAAGGATGCCGAATACGGCAGATTTAACAAGGCCCTGGCCAAGATGGTCGATATACGGCTGAACCTGCATGAGAAGAAGTGGGACAAGGTGAAGGCGCTTTGTGATGATATCATTGCCTATAAACAATACTCCCTGGATGCCGACTATGTGGGGATGTGGGGGCTGGAGGGCGCCAAAAAGAGTAAGGAGGTCATCTGGGCTATTCCCTGCAATTATGAAGGAACGAGCGAAAGCAGCTGGCAGATGTATGCATTGCCGTTGAATTTTACACCAAAGGGCGGCTACCAGACCGTGCAAAGCACCTGGTGGTTCTACGATTCCTTTGAAGGTGACGATGTAAGAAAGACCATGCTTATCACTCAATATACCGGCTCTGACGGTATTGTATATAGCAGGGCGAACCCGGGCACGGTGATGGACCTGGGGCCCATCCCTTTAAAAGTGGACCCGGATGCGAACAGGACGACGGCTTTGTCTACTGTGGATATCATCGTATACCGGTATGCAGACGTCCTTTTATCAAAGGCGGAAGCTATTGTCAATGCCGGAGGGTCGCCAACGCAGGAGGCGATGGACCTTATAAACACCGTTCGTCACAGGGCTGGATTACAAGACAAGCAACTGACGGACTATAGTTCTCTGAGCCTATTCAACGACCTGATCCTTTTGGAAAGGAGTCATGAATTTTGGTGCGAGAACGGGCAGTACAGGGCCGACCTTATCCGGCATGGTAAATTGCTGGAACATGCCGAACTGGTGAAGCATACTACTTATGCTACTCCCAACAAGGTGGTGTTGCCTTTTTCGCTGAAAACGGTAAGCGAGGGGAAGGGAAAGTTTATTCAGAACGCCGGGTATTTTTAAGTTAAAAATGATCTACGATGAAATGGATGGTACTAATAACGATGCTTTTGGTTTCATGCGCCTGTGGAAAAGGGCGAGGAACTGTCAGTCAGGAAGGCCCTGCCGAGATCAGCTATACATTGTCCAATGAGATCTTTTCCAATCCGGAGCGTGGGTTTATGCATCTTTATACGGTGGAGTCGGAAGGGGCTTCTTTGGATGCCGGCAGGCTACAGGCGCTGGCTGCGGAGAATGTCACCCTTATACACCGTGTCTATTATTTTGAAAAGTTCAAGAAAAACCCTTTGAGCGACGCGGAGCTGGCACTGATAAAGGGAGATATGCAACTATTACGGAATGCGGGTGTCAAATGTGTGCTGGGTTTTGCCTATACGGGGATAGACTATGTTGAGAACACGGAAAAGGGCGAGGATGCGCCTTTGTCCTCTATCGCGCTGCATCTGGACCAGTTGAAACCTGTGTTGGAGGATAACAAAGATGTGATAGCTTTTGTGCAGGCTGGATTTATCGGGCCCTGGGGGGAGTGGCATAGTTCCACCAACGGACTGGAGACGCCGGAGAATATGAGAGCAGTATTGAATAAGATGCTGGATGTGATCCCGAAAGAGATCATGGTACAGGTGAGAACACCACGGTATAAACAAGTGATCTTTGGCACTAATGCTCCTGTCGATGCATCCACCGGCTTTTCGGGGAGCGGGCGAGCCAGGGTAGGGCATTACAACGATTGTCTGATGGCCAGCGCGGATGATTACGGCACCTATACGGATGTCCAGGCTGACAAACAGTATATCAGCAGCGAAGGCTTATATGTTCCGACGGGTGGGGAGACTTGTCCGCCTATACCGGCAGGTAATACGCCTGGCTGTCCTGATGCCACGGCTACCTTGAGACAGCTGCGATGGACCTACTTAAACCTGGATTGGTATGGTCCGACCATCAATGCATGGAAGGCTGCCGGCTGTTTTGAAGAGTTGCAAAGGAACCTGGGCTACCGGCTTGCGTTGGAAAGCGCTCAACTGCCCGATAAGGTAGCTGAAGGGCAAAAGTTGGGTATCCGTATAAAGATTGCTAATAAGGGATATGCGCCTCTCTATAATTACAAAGTTGTGAGCATTGTTTTTAAGGATATGGGGGCCGGAACGTTGAGGGAATTGCGGTTGTCAGCAGATATCGATCTCAGGGGGTGCAAGCCACTGGCTGAATTTCAGATAGAAGATTCGATAAGCACGGCCGGCATTCCTGCCGGGACGTATGCCATGTATCTTAAAATCGCCGATCAGGCGGAGGGGCTCCGGCAAAGAGCGGCTTTTTCCATCAGGCTGGCAAATGAAAATACATGGGTAACGGAAGGCGGGGGGATGAATGATCTGCGACACACATTAACAATTGGAAACTAATCTGACAATATATCATTTATGAGAAAATTTATTCAAATTTTGTTCCTGGGGGTCATGCTCATTGTCTCCTGTAAGAAGGGAAATGATGCCGGTGGAAATGTCAAGGCTGTGTTCAGCTATGTACCTGATGGATTTAAAGTAACCTTTACCGACTTTTCGACAAATGCAAAAGCCTATTTTTGGGAGTTTGGAGACGGAGATACTTCGAATATGCATAACCCCTTGCATATCTATCATAATAAGGGTTCGTTCATTGCCAAACTGACTGTGACGAACGGGGCTATCAAGAAGTCGTTTGAAGATACCGTATTTGTCGCCGGACCAAATATCAAGATCGATGGAGACTTCACGGATTGGGAGTATGTCGATTATACCTTTCAACGTCCTGACTCGAACGGGACGATACTGGCTGTAAAGACCTATGCGTCGCCCGCCTATCTGAATTTTTATCTGGAGGGAAAAACGGATATGAAGCTGGACTTGTTTGATATGTTTATAGATGCGGACAACAATCCGGCGACGGGTTTTCAGTTGTGGATGTACCCCATGGGGTCGGGAGCTGAATATTTGTGTGAGGGAGGTCTTTCCGGCGGGTCTGTTTTTCTTCATACGGGTGGAGACAACAGTGGGTGGTCATGGGACCCTGTGACTACATTTGACGTGGCTTACAAGTTCTCTTCGATCAAAACGGCCGGTGGTAAGAATATTATAGAATTTTCTGTTAAGAGGGATGCGCTTGGGACGCAAAAAAACTATGTAAATTTTGCTTTTCACGAGTTAAATCCTTCGTATTCGATCATTGGGTCGGCGCCTGTCAATCAGCAGCCTTCCTCTAAATATTTACAGATAAAATTATAAAGTGTATGATGAATAAAACTGGCGTTGTATTTAGTCTGCTGGCTTTTTTTGTTACCTGTTCGTATGCGCAGGTGTATTATGATGGGGCTCCCGGGAAAGCGGTGACGGGTGGTGATGGTGTGCTGGAGAATGGCGTACTAAGGATGGTTGTTGGTTTTTCAGGGGGGAAGGTGGAATTGAAGCGTTTCCAGGATAAGGCGGGGAAGGAGACGCTCGATCTGTCGGGTATTCCATTGTTCGAGGTACGGTTGGAAGGTGGAGAGACGGTGAGTTCTGACCAGTTTGTGGCTGAAGATGCTCCGGCAGTATCGGATGTGTCCGAAGGCGGGGTGGAATACACCTCGATGCTCGTCAATAAAAAACTGGGACTGACGGTGCGCTGGCAGATGGTGTTGAGGGACTCGTCAAACTATGTCAGGCAAATATTTTCCTTTAGCGCGCAAAAACCTGTGGCGGTGAGAAGGATTTGTCTGATAAAGTTTGGCCGGGCGTATTCATTTAAAAAGAGCGGGATTGTCGACGGATTGCCCATCCTGCACAATAATATGTTCTTTGGACTTGAGCATCCCATGAGCCAGGTGGAGCAAAATGACCGGCTCTCTGCGATCTATCTTCCCCGCTCGGGGGCCTTGACGGCGGGGGATCCTTTTACTGTCAGCGCTGTATGGGGTGTCGTACCAAGAGGCCAATTGAGAAGAGGTCTTCTTTATTATGTAGAAAGGGAGCGTGCAAGACCTTATAACCAGTTCCTCCATTATAATTCCTGGTTCGATCTTTCCTGGGAAGACAGGACCCTCAACGATAGTCTGTGTCTGGACAGGATAAAGGTGTTTGGGGACAGCCTGATCGTCCGTCGTCAGACAAAGATGCGGGGGTTTCTTTTTGATGACGGATGGGATAATTATAAGACGCTATGGCAGTTCAATACAGGATTCCCCGATGGGTTTGCCCATTTGCGGGAAGCGGCCGGAGCCCTGGGAGCAGGCATCGGGGTATGGATGTCCCCATGGGGTGGGTATGATATCAGGAAGCCCCAACGGATAGAATATGGGGTTAAACAGACGCCGCCTTTTGAGACGAACGAGAATGGATTTACCTTAACGGGGCCTGTGTACTATGGGCGATTTAAGCAGGCAGCCAGTGATTTTGTCAATAAATATGATGTCAGCATTTTTAAATTCGACGGAGTAGGGGCGGGCAATGGCGCAGGCGGGGCGGGGATCAAATACCAGAAAGATATCGAAGCTTTTCTCCGGCTTATTACGGAGCTCCGGGCGGAAAAGCCTTCGCTGTTCTTTGATCTTACCATCGGCACCTGGCCGTCGATGTATTTCCTGAAATATGGGGATGCGATCTGGCGGGCGGGTGATGATACGGGGTTGGAGCCGGGGGCTGACGGTTCCAGGCGGCAGCAATGGATCACTTATCGTAGTGCAAAGACGTATGAGAATATAGTTTTGAGATCGCCGTTTTACCCGCTGAATGCGGTGATGTATCATGGCATTGCGATTGCCGACCAGGGCATACCTGGAAAGCTGGAGATGGACGACAAGGAGATAGCGGATGAGATATGGTCCTTCTTTGGTACAGGTACTGCTTTACAGGAGATGTATATCAACCCGCATAAGCTTAACCGGGCAGCTTGGGACGAGCTGGCGGCGGCT
The DNA here is from genome assembly GCA_017307755.1 of Chitinophagaceae bacterium. GTDB lineage: Bacteria > Bacteroidota > Bacteroidia > Chitinophagales > Chitinophagaceae > Puia. Next base: position 407,833 of record JAFKGQ010000009.1, read on the forward strand.
GTTCGGTGGGTGAGGGAGAACGAAGATATCCTGGCCGATGTGCATTGGGTCGGCGGTAGTCCTGCCGGGAAAGAGGTATATGGCTATGCTGCCTGGAATAATGGGAAAGGCGTGCTGACGCTGCGTAATCCTACCAAAGAGAGAAAATTGTTTACGGTGGATGTGAGCAGGGTGTTCGATCTGCCCGGCAGCGATCAAAATAACTATTCATTTTATAATGTAAGGAACAGCGCAGCCCCGGCGCTTTCAGGAAAAAAGATCAATATTTCCCTGGCCCCTTTTGAAATTGTGGTAATGAATGCTAAACGCTCTGATAAGTAGCCCTCCGTTTAGTTTTTTATCACACTTAAATAGAGATGACTATGAAAAAGAAGAATGGTCCGTTATGGACCTTATCCCTCGTGCTCTTTATTGTCGTTGCCGGCTGTAAGAAGGACCTGCGTCCCAGGGGGGCGTCAGATAACACCCTTCCCCGGACGGTGACGTCCTGTCCGGATGAGTTGAAAACAAAGATCCTGATCCCTGCTTATTTTTACAGTGCTTCTCCATGGTGGGATTCGTTGACGGCCCAGGCCGCCTTACTCCCATCGAAGATCTATGCCATCGTCAATACGGCATCCAACGGGCCCGGCACTGCCGTGGATTCGACGCTCCTGGCGAAGATCACCGCGTTCAAGAATGCCGGCGGAAAAGTCGTGGGGTATGTGAACTCCTACAATTATGGATCGTCCAACCGCCCGATAGACAGTGTCAAATTGGATGTGGATCACTGGTATGCGTGGTATGGGTCGAAGATGGACGGTATTTTCTTTGACCAGATGTACCCTGTGAATGGTGGTCAGGAGCAATTCTACCGGGACCTTTACGTATATGTAAAGGGTAAGGACTCCAATGACATCGTAATGGGCAATCCCGGCGGCTATGTCGTACCTACTTATGTCACCTGGAATGGCAACCGGGTCACGGACGTCATCTGCACCTATGAATACTATGCAGATTCCATTGCCACATGGCCCTGGCAGTTTTTCACCTGGCAGGCCAACTTTACACCAGACCGATTTGCCTTTTTGATCCATACAGCAACGCTGAGCGATATGTATTATGGCATCAACGAGGCTGTCTCCCGGGGTTATGAATGGGTGTATTGTACCGACGGTGTATTCCCCGCGCCCTATGATCAACTGCCTTCCTATATGACGCAACTACGAAAGCTGGTGGCTTTTCTTCGTAACGGACCTCCTAACTATATCACGGTTGACGGGAATACGGGCGATTGGAACAATGTCCCACCTGCCGCCATTGCGACTTCGGGGAATGTAAGAACCTTTAAGATGGCTAATGATGATTCGGAGCTTTTCTTTCTGGCGCAGGGATCGGGGCTGAATGTCATCAGTAATATCTATCTCAACACCGACAACAATGACAGTACGGGTTATTCGGCCACTACATGGGGGGGACCGAACGGGTGCGACTATATGGTGGAGAACAATATCCTGTATAAGCATATGGGCGGGAGAGGATGGAACTGGGAGCCCTGGGATACGCTGGATAACAAGCAGTATTATAAAAGCGACTCGGTCATTGAGATTGCAGTGGCTTTATCCGAGCTGAACATCACGGATTGCGGGTACATACATGCGGGATTTATTACCAATTCCTCGGGGGATCATCTGCCAAAGACCGGCGCGAGGATGATCTTCAGAGCATTGGATCATTGATGGGACTGTCAGGTAAATACGTCAACGGGGCTTTCGTCAGAGAGCCCCATTGTCGTATAGGTATATTCTGTCGCAGGGGCCGTCGGCGTGGGTCACTTCTTCCAGGTATTTTGCCCTGTTGCGTATGCCGATCTTGTACACTTCTTCCACCTGGGTGATGTAATGTTTAAATGCGAGGGTTATCATGTGCTCGGGGTCGTACCGGAATGTTCTGCATTCAAGGGCGTTGGTACTGATGAAATGGTCAATACGCTGCCGCTCATTCTCTGTTGCAATCCCACCGTATGGTTTATCCTCCTGGAAATAGAAGCGGGCCTTCCCTTCTCCATTGAGCTCTTTTGCCACTTCAACAGCGGCCTCTCTTACAATGAAATGGTCGATATGTTCTTTAAATGCGATGGGGAAAATAAGCGCCGTATCAGGGCAGGCTGCCCAGGAGCGGATCCTTTCTTTCATACGACGGAATATTTCCTTATCCGAGTCATCGAAGTCTTCGTACATCCCGTGGGGGAATTCCATTTCCGAATCGGCAAATTTTTTACCTCTTGTAAAACATTCGCTTTCCCCCAGGATTTCATAACGATAGTTAAACTTACCCAGCATTTCGTCGATGCATTCCTGGTCTTCCAGGAGGCGCTGACCTGTGGCAAATTTTATCCTTTCCAGGCTTTTATTAAAGTTCTCTCTGCCTGACCGGGCCAGGTAGTTGCTTTTTGAAAAAAGGAGGTTGATATGGAACTTTTTTGTATGGAGCGTACCGGTCCTTTTCAATTCGGAGATATAGCCTCCCAGCATGAACAGGACATCGTCAAAGTGCGGAGAAAAGACGACAATATGAGATTGAGGAATAACTTCGGTTATAGCGCAGATCGTGTTTTTTTTATTTTCCAACAGCATCATTCAGGTTTTTATTGTCGGATGGAAAAATAGTAAATGTTTTGGTGCGATATACGCTGGAGAGGGCATCAACCGGTTGCGTAAAATATACTATTCACGAGGTATGAAATGATAAGTACTTATACTTAAAATTTGTAAAATACCGTTTTGGGGTATCTATTATGGAAATGTAAGACGTTATTGATGTGCATGCATCATCGTCGTTATCTTTACCTGTACCTGTTGGGTATGTGCATTATCGTGAAGGGGGTAGATGCCCAGTCGTCCCTTTCGGCCGAGGATATCTTTCAGCAGGCGCGTTCCCTTGCATTTGACGGACATGACTATCCGGCTGCGATACAGCGGACCCGTGCGGCGCTTGCCCTATCGCCCAGGGACCCTGATTTCCGTATTTTTTTGGGGAGGCTGTATGCATGGAGCCATCAGCCTGACAGCGCCCGGCAGGCTTTTGACGAGGTGTTGAGGTCGCATCCGGGATATGAAGATGTCTATGTGGCTTATGCGGACCTGGAGCGTTGGAATGACAACGACACCCGATCACTGGAGCTTTGCTCTTCCGGGCTGTCGTACCATTCCCTTTCCGTGCCGCTGCTGCTGCGACGGGCTTCTGCGTTGTACGGGCTACATCGATACAGCGAAGCAAAAGCCGCGGCAGACAGTGCCTTACGGGTGGACCCAAAGGATGCGGAGGTGCGTGCATTGTTATCAAAGATCAGGGATTACTCCACTTTAAATAAGATCGGGATCTCTTATGACTATGTATATTTCGACCGTCAATACCAGGACCCCTGGCACCTGGTGAGTGTCGATTACACCCGGCAGACATCGCTGGGGAGTGTGATAGGGCGGCTGAACTATGCGAACCGATTCCGCTCGGGCGGTGTGCAGGGAGAGATAGAGGCGTATCCTCATTTGTCCCGTCGTTTCTATGGATATATCAATTTTGGTTATTCCGCGGATGAAGGGATATTTCCCCGGTACCGTGCGGGCGCGTCGTTGTATGCCAACCTGCCCTATGCTTTTGAAGCGGACGGTGGTCTGCGTTATCTGTATTTCAGCTCAAGTACCTGGATCTATACATTTTCTATCGGAAAATACTACAAGAATTTTTGGTTCAACGCCCGGACCTATCTTATTCCGGGCGGCAGCGCCCTTTCTCAATCCTTTACGTTGACGGGACGGTGGTATTTTGGCGGGGCCGATGATTATCTTAGTCTGGGGGCGGGGACGGGTATCTCCCCTGACGACCGGAGCAATAATCAGCAGCTGGCTTCAAAGTACGCGTTGCGGAGCCATAAGGTGGAAGCGGGTTGGCGTCGAACTATCGGGATGCGTAATATTCTTTTTGCAAGTGCACAATGGCTTGACCAGGAATATCTTCCCAAGACGCATGGCAATCAGCTGGACCTGGGAATAGGCTATCAACGAAGATTCTAAGGAGATGAAAAGAAAAAAAGTAATATTATTATTGGTCCTGGTCGTGCTCCTGCTGCCTTTCTGGATGTGGCTGACCTGGCGGCTGACGCCAAAGAGGAAGCTGACGGTGGCCATTATTGATAAGACTGTGCTTGACCGGAGGGGGCAGGAGCATATTTCCCTGGACTGGGTTTTGAACCAGCAAAGATTTTCAAAGAACCGGACTTCCCTGTATACACCGGACAGGGATTATTTTGGTTTTTTCCCGGGTGTCGGAGATCGCTTTCGGATAAAGGGGCTTGAGCGCTTCTCTTCGGAGCAGTTGCAACGGCTGGCGGTCGATGCGGATATGGTATATTTTACGGACACTTATGGTATCTATAAAGAGGAATGGTACCGGAAGGTCCCGGACAATGAGCGGTCGGCGGTGCTTTATGGCGGGATGAGCGAGCAGGACATTGGGTTATTGAAGGAAATGAAGGCCCATCATAAGCTGATGATAGCGGAATTCAATGCTATCGGATCGCCTACCCGGGATGAGATCCGGCATCAATTCGAGCATTTATTCGGGCTTTACTGGACGGGGTGGACCGGTCGTTGGTTTGCATCCCTGGACACTATAGAGAACCGGGAGCTGCCGCACTGGCTTATCGATCAGTATAAGCGGCAGCATGATGGCTCCTGGCCTTTTCACCGTGACGGCATTGCTTTTGTTCATCTTTCGGGAGAGGTAGTGATATTGGAAAATGGTACGGATCTTACGGATCCGTTGCCGCATATTGTCGCGGAACAGACGGGGGTACATGACCTTGATCTGCCTGTCTCCATAAAATATCCTTTCTGGTTTGATGTGATTGATCCTGATAGTGTCCGTCAAGGGGCAGCTCATAATGAAGCTGCCGCAGGATTTGTTATCAGCGTAAACGGGAAGGGAGCTGCTTTACTGCGGAACAGTCATATACCGGACCATTTCCCGGCGGTGCTCAGACACAAGGGCGCCGACTATTCCTTTTATTATTTTTCCGGTGATTTTTGTGACAATCCATTGTCTTACGGCACTTCTTATTTCAAAGGGATCAAGTGGTTCAAAAGTTTTTTTTATAATGATGCGGAGCCGGGGGAAAGAAAAAGTTTTTTTTGGAATTTCTACCGGCCTATGATGACCCGCATACTGGAAGATGAATATAGCCGTCTGTCACTTGCCGATGCGACGGGAAAGGGAGTCAGGTAGCAGCATCTTTGTCTGAAGCCATCTTTCGTTGCGTTGCCGCCAGGCATCCATTGCGGATGAAAGCTGCTGCCGCGCGTCATTGTCTGTCGATGTCTCTTCCGATAGGTCGGGGTTGAGGTGGAACAGGGTACCGTTGTTAAGATGGTTGTTGCCTTTTATATAATCTACCAGATCTGTTTTGGTCTGCATCAGGGGGGAGTTGTGTATGTTCCTGAAGGCCCTGGCGGTGTCAAGGCCGTCTCCCATCCAGGTGACTTCGCCGGGGAATTGCCAGCCATAAGTGTGTTGCAGCCAGGCCAGGAGGCTGGGGGTTATATCAAAATGGCTGGATATGGAAGCGAATTGCGCATGGCGTGCGAGTAAAGGGGAATAAACGATGAGTGGTACGTGGAAACGATCGATCTTATCCCGCATTGGTATCTCGGGCATCCTGTGATCACCAGTGATGAGAAAGATAGTCCGGTTGAAATCCTTTCTTTTGGCGTACGCAGTAAAGAAGTCCCGGATGGCCTGGTCGGTGTACAGGATGCTGGCATATTGGTCCTTATAATTACGATGACTTTTTATTTCGTCTCCTGTAAACCCCAGTTTGGTCATGCGGTCCTCAAATCGCCGTGTGTATTCCTGCGGATCATTGAGGAGGAAGGGACTGTGTGTGGAGACGGTGAGAATAATGCTTAATTGAGGATCACTGTGATCTTCGGGTCTTGTGTCCAGCCATCGTCTGAAAAGTTCGTGATCATTATATCCCCAGGTAAAACCATTGACAGGGGGGATCTTTGTGTATCCTTGCGGGAATGTGCTGCCGTCGTTGAGCTCGTCGATGCCTGTCTGTCGTAAGAAGGGCGCCATATTATCAAAACGGGCATCGCCTCCATAATAAAAGCTGCTGTGATAACCTTTTGGTTTCAGGAGATTGACCAATGAAAAATGAGGGGGCATATCATTGCCCAGTTCAAGAAATCCATTCTTCCCGAAGGGCAGGGAGCCAAGTATGGAAGGAAGGACGGCAAATGTCCTGCCTCCGGCGCTGAGGAAATTCTCCCAATACAGGCTTTTTCGGGACAATGAATCGAGAAAGGGGGTAAAGTTGCCCAGGTAGGCCTGGTCGTTTGTGAATGCTCTACCCAGGCCTTCTACGATGAGCAGGACGATATCGGGCGGGGCTTTGCTGTATGTAAAAAATGGCGACAGTACATCTATGGCGCTATCCTTATACAGGAAAGGATAGGAGGTTTCATCGATATAATGACGGACGATGACGCCAGATGTTGTCTTGTCATCATCGGGGATGTAGCTATCTGCATAGATATCGGCGTCTTCATTGCCGTGAAAGAAATGTTCCCATGACCTGTTGACAAAGAAATTAAATTTGTCGGTCAGCAGATCGCGGGTGAACTGCGAACGGCCCGTGTCGATGCCGGAGACGTCTGTGAATAGAATAGTTATGCCGAGGGCGGTGATGATGAGGGATATTTGCCAGGGGGTTTTTAGTTTTTTTTGAGTAATGCTAAGGAATATCCATTGAAGTAAGAGGACAGCTGTTAGTATGAGGACAGATTGCCAGGGGACGCCGCCCGCGGCGCCTACCGTCTGTTGAATATCTTTCCACGAGTAGCCGTAGAGATCGGCGCCCAGGGGCACCAGAGCGGTGGAAAAATAGGTCATCAGGAGCAGTCGTGCTATCAGGTGCAGGAATATCAGGCATAGGATCAGTGTCCTGGCAAACCGTGGCGAGAATGTCCATGAGAGCAGCAGCAACAAGATGATCCATGGGGCGAGCCGTAACCAACCTATTGTCGCATTAAGACAGGCAATACCTATCGCCGGGAGCCAGCTCATCCCGGCCCCATGGACTATCTTATTATAGCAGACCTCACCGGCGGCCAGCAGCCATATCATTCCCAGCCAGGCTATTGCCGTGGAGGAGAACCAGGATAGTGCGGGAATGTACCGGGTGTTGTTTGCTTTATGTTTTTGCATGAGCAGTGGATTTTTTACCGGCGAAGCCCTGGCGACTCATTTCACCCCAGCTATTTTTCTTTCGAAGCAGGTCGATATTGCCGCGAATGGCGGACCATACAATAAAGGGGTGAAAGATAAAGGGCTCCAGGATGGCGGTGAGCGTAAGCCGGAGGATATCAGAGGATTTGTTGTATTGATTATAGGTCAATACCTCCATCAGGATCGCAAAAATGGAATACAGGATACCAAAAGACAGGATAAACCCCAGCAACGCAAAGAACATCGTCCAATTGACATAACCAAGCGCGGCTGCTATCAGCATGCAGACAATACCGGTGAATTCCACCAACGGGGCCATCAGCTCGAACAGTAGCCAGTAAGGGTAGCTGAGCATTCCGAGGATGCGATAGCGGGGGTTGAAGCACATTTTGCGGTGTATACTGAGGGTTTCGATAGTACCCCGGGTCCAGCGGTTGCGTTGCCGGCCCAGGATCTTATAGGTGGAGGGAGCTTCCGTCCAGCACAATGGGTCCGGGATATAAGTGACCTTGTAAGGTATCTTTTTTTCTTCCATATACCGGCGCATGCGCACTACCAGCTCCATATCCTCCCCTACGGTGGCATGGTTGTAACCTCCGCAGGCAATGACGATCTCTTTATCAAAGGCCCCAAATGCGCCGGAGATGAGTAATAATGCATTGATCCGGCTCCAGGCCATACGGCCCAAAAGAAAGGCGCGTATATATTCCAGCGTCTGAGCCCTTGGCAGGAATGATTCAGGAAGGTGGACCTTAACCAGCCGTCCATTGCGGATCTCGCAGGAATTGGCGATCCTGACGACGCCGCCGGAAGCGATAATTCTCTTACCTGTGCTATCCAGGAAGGGTTTGGCCATTTTTAACAGCGCGTCCTGCTCGATGATACAGTCGACATCGATGCATACGACGTATTCCTTTGATGACACATTGATGCCGACATTCAGGGCATCGGCCTTTCCCCCGTTGACCTTATCCACGACGATGAGTTTATGGAAGACGGGTTGGGTGCTTCTGTATACGCCTCTTATTTCTTTTGTGGGGATGGCCGGCGACACAAAAAAATCCATTTTCCGGAGCTGATAGGCGCTGATGAGTTTTGAAAGCGAGTCGTCCTTACTGCCGTCGTTGATAACGATGAGTTCGAGGTTGCGGTAGTGAATAGAGAGTAGGGACCGTACATTCTCCACGATGGTGGCGCCTTCATTATAAGCGGGCGCGAGGATGCTCATCCCTGGCGCCTGGGGCGAGCTGGCAAGCATACTGTAATCGGTGAACGAGGCGGACCGGCGATACCGTCTTACCTCCAGGATAGCGAGCAATGCGATCAACAGGTGTGATAAAAGCAGGGCAACGGAGTAGATCCACAATCCGTAATTAAGGAAGAAAGAAAAAATGGCTGACCCGTTCATACCGTATGTTCTGTTTTTGCCTGTTGAATAATCTCGTTTAAGGGATACATGTAGGCCTGCGGGTATTCCTGCAGGCATTGAAGGCCTTTGCCGCCTGTTTTTACCAAGGCGCGGGCGGCGGCCAGTTTCAGGCTGTTGTCGGGATGTACGAGCTGTTGAGAAAGAAATATACAATTATTTTCCGAGCCGATGTGGCCGAGGGTTTCCAGTATAGCGAGCTTGCAGGCAAGGGTCTGTGCGTCGTATGCTTTTTCCAGGACGGCGGAGGTATCATCCGTATAAATATCCTTCAGGCAGCGGACAGCCTGCAATCTTACCAGCGGATGGGGGTGATCGAGACAGGTCGCCACCTGCCCGTGCAGCAACTGCTGTTGGTGTTCGGCTACGAGCTTTAAAGCGAAGATCACTACTGAATCGTTGGGTGAGGACAGCCACCTGTCTGTATTTTCCGGCAAGGCGCCCGGTGTCCTGGATAATAATCGCAGCAATTTGATCTGCTGCCACTCTGATATCGGATGATCGACGATATCCAGGAAGCGCAGCCCTTCGAAGCCGTGGAGCTGAACGATGGCGGACTGGGCCTCCATGCGTACCAGCTCATGATGGGCGTTTGTCAGCCGGTAGATCCTTTTGGTATGCTGTTGTTGATGCATGACAGCGAGCTCCTGGATACCACGGGCCTTCAGGTGCCATTTACGGCTGCGGAGCTTTTGGAGCGATAGCTCATCCAGGCGTAGTTGGTGGAACAGGGTCACCAGGTTGTCGGCTGCTGTGCCGGTGAACGCTTTTTTTGCCTGTAGCAATTCATCGATCATCAATTGCCGGAAGGCGGGTTTTTTGAGAAGCCGTATCGTTCTGAAGGTAAGGGGGATGACGGGTGGCGAATTTTCCGGCGTTTCGAAGTAAATGGCGCGTTGCAGAGCGACGGCAAGCTGCTGTTGCCATTCTTTTTGTTTCCTCCCCTGTTGATTCTTCCACAATAGGTAAATAAGCATGAATGCGATGATCAGCGAAAGCGTGCCGACCACCACCGCCATCGCCAGCAAAAGGTAATGGGGGTTTGGGACTAACGTGGATACATGTAGAGGTAGCTGTAGCATAATGTCGCTGGACCTGTCAAACGGAGAGCAGGCGTCTGACGCGTACGGATAATTCGTTTGGGCTAAAAGGTTTGGTGATATAATCGTCCGCCCCCAATTTGAATGCTTCCAGGACGACGTCTTCCTGTCCCATGGAAGAAAGGATGATGATCGGTATTTTTCTTTTTTCCTGCTGTCGTGCAAAGGAAATGATCTCCAGACCAGATGCGTATGGCATCATAATATCCGTGATGACCATGTCGGGGACGAAGTCTGTCATTCTATCCATGGCTTGCTGACCGTCTGTTGCGAGGCATAGCTCATGCCCGTCTTTTTTTAGCCGGACCTCGATCGTCCGGATAAGTATGGGTTCGTCTTCTGCAACCAGTATTTTCATATTATAGCGGGATTTATTTATTATGTTCGTTAGAGATGCCGGAAAACCTGAGATTTTCTTTTTCCAACCGGTGCAATAGTTCTTTAAACAGTCCCGAGATCTCTTCGACGACTTCGGTGGCGTCTATCTTCTCCTTTGATAACTTTTGTATCATGGACAGTTTTTCTATCAAGGTCACGGCCTGCAGCATGCCGCAGCTGCCTTTCAGTTTATGCGAGATGAAGAAGACCCTGTCATGGTCTTTTTCGGTGCAGGCGCTCTGCAATTCGGCCAACTGTCCGGGAAGATTGGCTAGAAAAGTATGCAGGATATCCTGAAGGTATTCGTCATCACCCACTTCTTCCAGCAGGGAAAGGCTATATGGATTGGCTGTATCTTTGGATGGGTCGTGGGGTGTGGGTGTTGCACTGGGGTTACGCAGCAATTCGGCTATGTGCGTATAAAAGTCTTTGAATTCAAAGGGTTTTGACATATAGTCATTCATGCCTGCTTCAAGACATCTTATTTGTTCTCCATTGATGGCATTGGCGGTCATTGCCATGATGGGGGTACGGAGCCGGAGGTTACTCCTGATATATTTTGTCGTCTCATAGCCGTCCATGCCCGGCATTTGAAGATCCATAACGATCAGGTCGAACTCATTTGCTTTTAACTGGTGAATGGCTTGTTCGCCATTGTCGGCCAGGGTGACGGCAGCCCCTGTCTTGCGCAGGACATAATCCATCAGTTTTTGATTTATAGGATTGTCTTCCACAACGAGAAAATGCCTGCCTGTGAGAAAACCGGCGAAGTCCTGCAGGGAATGGGTTATCTGCCGGGTAATATTGGCGACCTCTTCACAACCAAATGACAGTGTGAATGTAAAGGTGGTTCCCTTGCCTTCGGTGCTGACGACTGAAATATCGCCGCCCTGGAGCGAGAGCAGCTGGTGACAAATAGCCAAACCAAGCCCGGTGCCGCCATATCGTCTGGAAATATCCAATCCTGCCTGCGAGAAGCTTTCAAAGAGATGGGGCAGGCTTTTCTCCGGTATCCCTACGCCGGTGTCGGTGACAGAAAAGACCAGTGTCAGCTGGTTGGGATCCTGTTGTTCTTTTGGGACCACCTTCAGGGTAATAACCCCTTTTTCGGTGAATTTGACAGCATTGCCCACCAGATTGATCAGCACCTGGTTTAGCCGGTGAGGATCTCCCTGCAGCCATTCGGGGATAGCGCTATCTATATCCAGATCAAACCGGAGGCCTTTTTTATTAATGCGGTGCCTGAACAAGGACTGTACATTGCTAACAACGTCCTGCAACCGGAAATCTATTTTTTCGATGGTCAGCTTCCCTGCCTTTATCCTGGAAAGATCGAGGATATCGTTGATAATAACGAGAAGGTTGTCGACTGAGCGGCTGATGATCGCAGCAAATTCTTTTTGCTGGGGTGTTAGTTTTGTTTCCAGCAACAGATTGGTCATACCCTGGATGCCATTCATGGGAGTCCTGATCTCGTGGCTCATATTGGCCAGGAACTGTTCCTGCATTTTTCGGGCATCCTCCGACTCTGTCTTTGCTGCGATCAATTGTTGATGAGAATGCACCCGTTCGGTCATATCGGTGGCGATGCCGCTGATACCGACGATGTTGTTGTCGTCGTCGCGTAGTGGAAATTTGATCAGCAGCAGGTGTAACGGACCGGCGGCGGTGACAAGCTGTTCTTCTATCTCGATGGACCTTCCTGTCTGTATGACTATTTTGTCCATAGAATGGTATTCATCGGCCTTGCTGCTGTCGCAGAAATCGTAGTCGGTGTGATTGATGACCTGTTCTTCCTTTAGCTGTAATACTTCGAGAAAGCGGCGATTGACGATCTTGTATTTGCCTTCCAGGTTCTTTACATAGATGATGGAAGCGGTATTGTCCAGGATGGACTGCAGGAGTACCTGGTTCTCCTTTAATTTTAATTCATATGCTTCCAACTCTTCCTGCAATTTCTTATTTGCGGTGATATCGCGCACAAAACATTGAAAGCCGGAAGGGCGTCCATCCTTTATTAGCAAAATGGCGATCTGCTCGACCCATTTATATTCGCCGGAGCGGGTGATCGTACGGAATTGCAGTGTCGTTTCCCGGACGCCTTCCCGGAATTGTTGTTCATAATGTTTTTTGATAGTGGACAGGAAACCAGGGTCTACCAGCATCGTATATCTTTTGCCTTTGAGCTCATCGACGGAATATCCTGTCAGGCTCAGGGCCCCGGGACTGGCATATTCGATGTATCCTTCCATGTCCGTGGAATAGATGACTGCGCTGACATTGTCGATCAGGTTCCTGTATTTGGACTCGCTGGTGAATAATCGCTGTTCAGCGGCCCTTCGTCGATCACCGTCCTTTTTTATTTTGTATAAAAGGAAGATCATAGCCAGGAAGGCAGCGGCAAGGGAACTGTAAAGGACCGTCCTGGACACCTTCCTCGTGTGGTTCAGAGCTTGCTGCCGCTGGTGCAGCAGTGTCGTTTCCTCATTCATCATCTCTCCCAGGAGGTCCTGGGCAGCGACCTGGTCTGCCTGGGCAATGTGCAGCCGTAATTTGAGAAGACGGCCGATCTGCCGGGGGTTGTCCCCGATCAATGTCTGGAATTTTTTTAGCTGTTCATCCAGCTCTCCGGGTATGTGTGTGGTGGGTAATGACAGGTCGAGCTGGATGTGATCCAGGGTTTTCATTACCTGATAGGTATGATCCACCCAAAGGATGCTGGCATCCGTATCCCGCTTGGTCCGGATGATCAGGCTTAGCACACAAAGCATAATAAAGACGCAGACGGCGGTAAGCCAGGTTATACTTTGTTGCTTAGCGGCTTTTTGAATAAATTTCAGAGGCATGCCAATAGCCATACAATGTCAGAAACGTCCGTATTTCTCCTTGTAAACGTGTTTATTATGTATAAGATTTCCGGTAAGGTGCGGAAATCCGGATTTTTAAGTGTATGTACTTACTGGTCTATTTAACTTTTTTGTACTTTGATTTTTAATTAGTTGCATCAATACCTTATCTATGCCGCAACATCAGTACCTGGATATCCTGAAGTTCTGGAGAGCAATAGAGACTTTTCACCTGCCTGATATCCCGATGAATAAGCCGTATAAGCTTTTGGAACCGGGGACGCCTCTGCCCTGGGAGCCGGATGGAGCATCCGCCGTAAAAGAAGGCAAAGAGTGGCGGCATACCCTGTATTTCCATATTGTCGCGAAGGAAGAGGTAGTGAGTCTGCTGGCCCGTCTTACGGGTTCGAAAGAATTCCGGGAGCCTGTCCCCGGAAGGACCTGTCTTTCCGCGCTGGTGGTGGACCATTTTGGACAGTCTGCCGGGAGAAGCTACTTTCCCGCGGCATTTATTTATGCGATAAAGATCATACAGGAAAAAGGAAATCCGGAGGAACTGGAAGATGTCCTTGCGAAGGCGCAGGAGGGGTATCGGGAGCGTTTTCAGACGGGGACGGAGCGTGCTGGTCTGAAGGCAGTGGATTGGACTGTGTTGGGGAAAGAGTTGGATTACCTCGAGGGGTTGAGCGGGCATCAGCTAAAAATGCAAGCGTCTGTTGTATGTATTTCGGAGCTTGTTGGTGCGGATACAGGTATCGAGGCCCCTTTTTTAAACAGCTATTATCTCCATGATCTGAATGCGCTTATCAACATGGATGATGCCAGCCGGCCATTGAAGGTCTATTTATCCCGGGAGGCAGCGGTGCACCGGAGGTATGATATCCTTACACCCCGGACGTTGTCAGAGGCTTTGCACCCGGAGCATCAGTCTCCGGGCAGATGGCCTTCCTCTCCCGGGTTTGGCTTATACAGCGCCCAACAGGCGGCGTTGCATCTGGTCATGTCCGGGTTACGGGCGGAGACATCGCTGATGGGTATCAACGGGCCGCCCGGGACGGGGAAAACGACCCTATTGAGAGAGGTGATCGCCGACGTGGTGACTGCCAGGGCCTTACGGCTATTGGAGCACGATGTGAAGGAGTTATTTTCGGGGAAGCGTAAGGCGATCGTCAATATGTCGGGGTATTATGATATCAATCAGGCCGTGTCTGGTACGGACGGGATCGTGGTCGCCAGTAATAACAATACCGCCGTAGAGAATATTTCCAAAGAGCTGCCTGTCCTGGACAGTATCGACCGGGGGACGTTCAGGGACGCCGAATATTTTTCTTCCACTGCCACTCATATCCACGGAAAACCCTGTTGGGGCATGCTGAGTGCTGTACTGGGGAAGTCGGATAACCGAAATGGTTTTGTGAGCCGTTTTTGGTTTAACAAAGGGCAGGGGTTCGGGAGGTATTTAAAAGAGCAATATGACCCGGCGACGCGGGAAAAGAATGTTGCAAATTATGAGGAGACGGCCAGAGAGCTGCGGGATTTGCTGGGGGAATACGACCGCTTTAAAGAAATAGTTGTTGTTTATCACCGGCTGATGCTGCAAGGTCATAAAGGGCCCAGGTTGCAGGAACTGGCGTCGGAGTTAAGGGCAGCATATGATATATCTCCGTATAACCTGCCGGGTGAGGAGTTTTTGAGCTTGCCTATGGAAGAGTTACATCGAAGGATGCCTTATTCTTCGGACAGGGTCAATCGTCTTCGAAGCAGGATATTTTTATTGAGTCTGGAGCTGCATGAATGGGCCATCAAGGTCAATGCCCGTCAGTTCAACAGCAACCTGAATGTCTTTGTCGATCTTATTTCCAATAAGCACACGAATTTTATCGATACGGAGATCGCGGCTGTATTATGGAACACCTTTTTCTTTTGTATCCCGGTGGTGTCGGTGACGCTGGCCTCGTTCCAACGTCAGTTTGCCAAACTGGGGCAGGCGGCCATTGGATGGTTGCTGCTGGACGAGGCAGGGCAGGCTACGCCGGCCTCCATCTGCGGGGCCTTATGGCGGAGCGAGAGAGCCATTATCATCGGGGATACCCTTCAGATACCTCCTGTTGTGACTATCCCCGAAGCGCTGGGAAAACTGTTACAAAAAAATTATGCTATCGGGGATGATTGCTGGAGTCCAGTCTATCATTCGGCCCAATACCTGGCGGACCGTGTTACAACGGCTGGCACGTATGTCGTTGCGGGCGATGGTGAAAGGATATGGACCGGCATTCCCCTGCGCGCCCACAGGCGATGCAGCGAGCCTATGTTCTCTATTTCCAATACGATAGCCTATAATGGCCAGATGGTCAAGGTGACGAAGGACGGCGTCAGTGATATTCCCACAGGCGAAAGCGGCTGGATAGACGTCCGGGTAGGAAGTATGATGGAAGGGCATACGGTGATAGAGGAATTACAGGTGTTGGAGATCCTTCTTCAGCGGTTGGCGTATTATGACGGCGGGGTGTATATTATTTCTCCTTTCCGGAGTATTGCGGATAATTGTAAGAAAAGATTCTTTGTGAAGGGAAGAGTCGAGTGCGGCACCATTCACAACTTTCAGGGGAAAGAAGCGGGGATCGTCTTTCTTGTATTGGGAACGCATGCCGGGAGTGTTGCGGCGAGAAGATGGGCGGCTCAGCGTCCCAATATGTTGAATGTGGCCGTTACGCGAGCCAAGGAACGGCTGTATGTCATCGGCAACAGGGAGGTATGGAGCGTACATCATTATTTTGATCATCTCGCGGAAAGGCTGCCGGTGAAAGAAGTCTTTACAGGACGGTTGTTTTAATTCTTTTGCGCTGCCTTACGACGGGCTTTTGCGCAATCTTTCAATCTTTTTTTGTGCTGAGATCCCCATTTGGCGAGCTCAATGATGACTTTTTCGAGGGACCGGCTGTATTCCGTCAGCGCGTATTCGACTGTTACGGGCGAGGTGGCATAAACGGTCCGGTTGACAAATTCATTCAGCTCCAGCTCTTTCAATTCCTTGGAGAGTATCTTTGGGGTAATTTCTCCCACAGCGGACTGTAATTCATTAAATCTCAGAGGGCCACTTCTCAGCGCAGAAATGATGGGCAGCTTCCATTTCCCGCCTACCACGTACAGGGTGTCACGTACGGATGAGATCATTCCATTGCACTCATCTTTTGCGGGTGGTGTGTAAACAGTTCGAGAGGGTGATGGCATAGGTTGTTGTTTTTTTATTAACTATCCTTTTGGATAGTACTATCCTTTGGGAAACCGATATCCTTTGGATAGTAAAGGTAGGTAGCTTTGTCCACATGAAAAAGATACTTAACGTTATTTCGAGTACAAGAGGCGCTGCCTCTTATAGTATTCAGCTGGCGGAGGCGCTTATCGACAGTCTCCGGGTAGCTTATCCCGGCAGTACGGTGAAGACCGTCAATCTTGCGGAGAAACATTTTCCCCACCTGGAGGAGTCTCATATTGCGGGCTTTTTTACGCCGCCTGAGCAGCAGACCAGTGAGCACAAGGAGGTCTTGCGGCATTCGGATGAGGCTATACAGGATGTCCTGGAAGCGGATGTCCTGGTGATCGGTGCACCCATGTATAATTTTTCCATTTCATCCGCGCTGAAGGCATGGGTCGATCATATTGTGAGAAAAGGTGTGACCTTTAACTATTCGGAAAAAGGCGTGGAGGGATTGGTAAAGGGTAAGAAGGTGTACGTGGTGGAGTCTTCCGGGGGGGTATATTCGGATGGTCCGCGTAAGGGGATGGATTTTGTGGAGCCTTATATGCGAACGGTATTGGGTTTTATTGGTCTGACGGATGTTACCATGCTACGTGTGGAAGGCACGGCGGTACCGGGGGTTAAGGAGCAGGCGATGGAGCGGGCACTTGCGGAGATGAGGGTGTAGGGTTACCAATTGCTCATTGTATCCTACAGGTTATGGGTCACAGCCGCCCGTCGCTCAATCTGGCTGGGCGGGGTAGGGACTGACCTTTAATATTGCCTCTGATGAGACGCATAAGTCTCAGTTTGAATGCATAATGCAAGATGGAGTTCCTTTCAAGGAGCTCCTTTTTTGTGAATTTTATGGGTAAAAGATCGACCTAGAATGGCAGGTCGTCCTGGTCATTACCGGGGAGCGTCGTGGCTTTACCTGCGCCGGAGCCGACGGAAGGTGTTTGGCTGCCTGTGCCTGCGCTTTCGACCTTCCAGGCTTTTACGTCGGTGTACCATCTGCCGTTGTATTCGCGGCTTTCGATATCGAAGTCGATCTTTAGGTCATTGCCAATTTTTAACTGGCTTTCGTCGATCTTATCGCCCCAGAGGGAAATGCAGATCTTTTTTGGGTAAGTGCCTTCTGTCTCTACTATGAATTCCTGTTTTTTCCATTGACCATTTTTGCCAGTGCCGGTTTGTAAAGGCAGGAGCTGTATGAGTTTTGCCGTGAGCTGCATAGGAGTGAATATAGTATCCGGAATTGATTAGTTTTATAAATGGCAAATATAAGTATCTTGGGGATTAAACCATCTGCATTTGAAACAACGTTTTTATTCGCTGGATGTCTTCCGGGGGGCCACGGTGGCATTTATGATATTGGTGAACAATCCCGGCAGCTGGAATTATATCTATGCCCCTTTGGAACATGCGCCCTGGCATGGCTGTACGCCGACAGACCTGGTCTTTCCCTTTTTTCTTTTTGCGGTGGGTAATGCTATGGCCTTTGTGATGCCCCGGCTGCAGGAGGCCGGGGATGCGGTCTTTTTGAAAAAGGTCTTTACCAGGACATTGCTGATCTTTGGTATCGGATTGTTCCTAAACTGGTTCCCTTTTGTGAAATGGTCAGGCGACCACCTGGTCTTTAGAGCCTGGACAGAGCCTGCACGACCGGGGGGAGAGCCCGGTGGTATCCGTATCCTGGGGGTGCTGCAGCGTATTGCCCTGGCGTATTGTTTTGCCTCGTTGATCGTATATTATGGAAGGATCCGTGTAGCGCTGGTGACCGGAGTTGTTGTGTTGTTAGGTTATTGGGCGGTTTGTCTGTCGGCGGGGGCTGCGGGTGATCCTTATAGTCTTTCAGGGTATTTTGGTACTGCAGTCGACAAGGCGGTGTTGGGGCCGGCTCATATGTATAAAGGCGAAGGAGTTGCATTTGACCCCGAGGGTCTTGCCAGCACGTTGCCGGCCGTGGTGCAAGTGATATTCGGGTATTTGGTGGGCCATTACATTATTCAGAAGGGCAAGACCTATGAAATGATAGCGAGCTTGTTTGTCGTGGGCTGTGTCTTTATTTTTACCGGCTTTTGCTGGGACATGGTCTTCCCGATAAACAAGAAGATCTGGAGCAGCTCTTTTGTGGTCTATACGACGGGGCTTGCCATCCTGGTGCTTTGCGTGCTGATGTATGTCATAGAGATGCGGGAGGTAAAGGGGTGGTGGAGCAAATTTTTTGATGTATTTGGAAAAAATGCCTTGTTCATTTTTATGATCAGCGGGATACTGCCGAGGTTGTATGGTCTGTTGCGGGTCAGTGGATGGATGTACGATCATATTTTTTCGCCGGCGTTTGGCTTTTTGAACGGATCGCTGCTGGATGCCGTTTTTACCGTCATGACATTTTGGTTGCTGGCCTATCTGCTGGATAGGAAAAAGATCTATATAAAAGTGTAAAGGATAGAAGCTATGTATGGGATAGTCGGACTGTTTGAAAATTAAAGCATTAGACAATATTTTCCAGGTAAGTCGCACATTGTGCGACTTTTTTGTTTTGTCGACTTCATGTGTTTGATTTACAGTAGGTTGTTTTTCCAGGTCCACCTGAACGGCTTTGGGTTTGTCTTTTTATTTCTTTTGTCATGTATGGACGTTATTAAAGCGTCCGTCATACGTCTATGAGCAAGATAACGGGAAGGCCTAAGAAGACTATTATCCAGGAGAAGAATATCGGTTTTTACGTCACTCATGTCCAGTATTTTATTATTCAGCAGAAGGCGGCTATAGCAGGGGTGAATATTTCGGATTATATGCGGCAGGCGGCTATCTATGGCCAGGTGAAGGCGCGGTGGACGTCCGAAGAGCGAGACATCTTTAAGAAGATGGTGGGTATCTCGAATGACCTTCACCAGTTGGTGAAGGTTGCCGGGCAGGAGGGGAGTTCATCGGCGCTGCTGCATTTCGAGCGGTATCGTCAGATGATAGATGAGGCAATAAAACGACTGAGCGATGCTAAGTAAGATATTTCTCACCGGGAAGGGGTTCGTGGAGACTTGCGGGTATGTCTGTCAGGATCTGGTGAGGGCGGAGGTATTGTATGCGGAAGGTGTGAGGGGACACGACCATAGGTTGATGGCGGAGGATTTCAAAGTGCAGCATCAGTTCTGGCCGGAAAAGGAAAAGCCGGTTTTTCATGCCGCCCTTACCTTTCCAAGGGGGGAGGTGTTGCCGGATGAGGTCATGATCAGTATTGCCAGGGAGTATCTGGACCTGATCGATTTACGGAATACGCAGTATGCGGTGGTCAAGCATGTGGACAAACAGCACTTACACATGCATATTGTAGCCAACAGGATAGATAATGACGGTCGTATCACCGGCAAAGGGCTTATTATCGAACGAGGAATAAAGGCGGCTGAGCGGCTGACGGAGAAATATCATCTGCGTCAGGAAAAGGGGAAGAACCTTCATCTTACCAATATGGAGGCTATGCATGAACCGGATGTGAAGCGGTATAAGCTGTACGAGGCGATCAAGCGTCATTTGCCGGAGTGTTACCGGCTGGAGGATCTGGAAAAGCGGTTGTTGTCGGAGGGTATCACCACCCGGTACCGGAACGACCCGGTGAGCGGTGAGCATCAGGGTATTAGCTGGCGGATAGAGAACTACAGTTTTGCGGGCTATCGTGTGGACAAAGAATTTACGTTGCGGCGTCTTCAACAAACGATGAGCCTGCAGCAGGAGCAGGTGTTGCAGCTGCATTTGTCCCAGGTTAAGGAGGAGCAGGAGCGTCAGCGGCTGTCTGTGACCCGTGAGCGGCAGTTGGGACGGAATGAGGAGATAAGGCAGGAGCGGCATCACCGTCACCGGCATTCGCATGGACTTGATTTGGGGTTGTAAACTAAATTTTAAAGCATATGAGTGAATATTTTGGACAGACAAGCGGTACCAGTGTCTTACAGGAGGAATTGCTGAAGGCGCTGATAGGCAAGGTCGTTGACCTTGGGACGATGGTGAAAGAGAATGCGGATCAGACCAGAAGAATAGGGGAGCACCTGGAGGTGGTGAAAGGCTTGAATGAGCTTATGACCAGCCAGGAAAAGCGGGTGGAGGAGCTGATCCAAAAAGAGCAGGAGGCCGTTGATGAGATAAAACGGTTGGCGGGGAAGGTCGATCTTCCTGTGGAGAAGATCGAGGGGCTTCAACAAAGGCTGGATGATCATAGCCGGCTGTTTGAGAAACCGTTGGATAAAACGGTTCGTTATCATCATTATGTCGGCAGAGTTGTCTGGGTATTGGCGGTGATGATCGTTGTTACTGCCGGTGCGGTGGGTATGATGGTTCACCAATGGAAGCGGGCGGGCGAGTATGCTGGTGATGTGGTGAAATGGAGGTATGTCAAGTTGAGTGTCGATACAGTAGTGACCCAGGTGGTACAGCGGGCAGAGCAATCTGGTCTTTTCAACCCGGGGCAGTTTGCCAGGGATGTTGAGCAGGAGGAGCATCGGCGGGCTGAGCTTACCAAGAACATGATACAGGAGCAGACAGCGCGTCAGAAGATCGATGAGTTGCAGGGGCAGAAAGGGTTGAGGTAGGGGTTAAGTACATCTTATGCGTCTTTCTTATGTCGTTCAAGCTCGCGTATTTTTTTGTCGGCCAATGTGGCGACTGAGCGGAAGCCGGCTTTTCGCAGGAACTCGGCGAGATTGGAGATGGTATTGATCAGCTGTTGGAGTTCGCCGGGGGTATGGAAGGCATATAGGTTTTTTGTTTTGTAGTCATGGAGTTCTTCGGTCCATGATGCTTTTGATCTACCGGTGAGTGCGTGCAGGAAAATGGCGATGGCTTCGGATCTGGCGGGTTTGCCGAGGTCGATGGGTTCGAGTTTGGCGGTCTGGGAAAGCAGGTCGAAAAGGATCAGTGTTTGTTTTTTTGAGAGAATATCTTTTTCCTTGCCTTTGTGGGCTGCCTGAATGGCCGGCTGGAAATTTATTTCGGTGTGGTTGTAGGAGTAGTGGGAATGGAAAGTTTGATGGTAGTGGTGATCCTCTTTGTGGAATTGGATGAGCATGGGAGTCGGAGGGGGGATTGACGGAATTTCCGGGACGGCAAAGATGCGGTCATTCAGCTGTGTCATGGCTGTGCGGAAAGCGCTGGTGAAATCGTGGTCTGCCTGTTCGAGGAAGGTTTGTAAGATCAGGGCGTGATCATTGATGAGTGTGTGGTTGAAGGTTTCGATCTCCACCATGAGATAGTGCCGTCCGAATGTACAGATGCAATAGAAAAAGGACATTACCCGGGAAATAAAATATTTAACGATGTGGCTGGAACGGTAGTGCAGGATATAGGCTTGCGGCAGCGGCATACTTCTAAAGACGCGGTCGGGGTCTCTTTTATATAGCTGGTATAGCCTGTAATGGCCCAGAAGGCGGGTGGCAATACGATTGTTGTACCATCCGGTCCATTCAAGGAAATAGCAGGCAAAACGGCCTGTACACCTGTAGAGACGGTCATGGTATGTATAGTCGCCGCCGGGATCTTCATGAAGGAGGGTAAGATCTACCATAAAGGATAAAGTTTTTTTCAATTTAGGGAGATCCTGCGGATGGGCGAGTTGACAAATATCAATTTGCAAGGATCTATTTTTTGGTATATTATTTTTTAACATATACAAACAAATTATGATCAGAATAGATGTCGATGCAGGAAGATGATGGGTTCAGGTATGATCTCAACGCGTTACACCCGGGTACATGGGAGGGGGTATTGAGGGTAGTGAGATATTCGATACACTTGTTACGAATATCATGGAAGGCAGATGAGGTTATTCGTATTAATTTTTAATGCGGCTTAGGGTTTCTTTTGTGATCCCCAGATAGGTGGCGAGGTATTTGTCAGGTACCTTTTCGACGATGTTTGGCTGGGTTTGTTTGGTGTAGAGATATTTTTCCGCTGCTGATAGACGTTGTAATGCTGATATACGGCGTTCATTGAGGACATGATATCTGATGAGTATCTCTATTCCATGGCGGCTGAAATCCATATTTTCAAATGCGTAAAACAATTGTTGGTGACTGATGCCATAGAGCAGGCTGGGTTCCAGGGCATGAATGGGCTCCAGGGTTGGGGTGCGGGAGAAAAAGCTATCCACCGAGGTGATGACATTGCCTTCGTCCATGAACCATTTAGTCGTCTCTTTCCCATTCTCATCCGTATAAAAGGAACGCAGGATGCCTGTTTTCACGAAGTAAATATAGTTGCATACCTGTCCTTTTTTTAATAGAAATTGGTTTTTACGGAGTTCAACGGCGACAAGTATGGATCTCAGATAGTTAACCAGTTCTTCGCCCATAGGGCGGATGGCCGAGAGCATCAAAAAGAGTTCTTCCATGGGACTAAAGAATAAAGGTTTAACGTCAATGGATAGGTAAAGATACTATGTAATCTTGTTCAATTTACAAAAGAATATTTGGGAAGGGTTAAACTAGTTTAATTTAAGATGAGTTTTTGGCCTTAACCGGGTATTTCATTTTTTCTATCTTGTCGGGAATAATAGGTTTGTGTTTAAGTTAAACATCTTCGTATGACTATAGAAAAAGTGAGTGAACTGCTACGGGATGGTGAAGGTATTGATATCGAATTTAAGAGCGCCGGGTTTGAATTGAATATGGATGTCTTCGATTCCATTTGTAGTTTTCTAAATAGAAAAGGAGGGCATTTACTATTAGGGGTCAATGACAAGGGAAACGTAGATGGTGTTCTCGAATCTTGTATACCCGGAATGATCAATAATCTGGTAACCAGCGCCAACAACCCCGGTAAACTCTTTCCCACCGTGTATCTTTCTCCGGAAGTTCTGGACTATGAGGGTAAGAAAATTGTTTATTGCTATGTTCCCGAGAGTCCGCAGGTGCATAATACCAATGGAAAAGTATATGATCGTAATGGGGATGGAGATATCGATATAACCAGGCAACCTTTTCTGATGACCAACCTTTATATGCGCAAACAGTCGATACATTCGGAAGACTGGGTATGTCCTTATGTAGGGTTGGCGGATCTCAAGATGCAGCTTTTCAAAAGAATCAGGCAACTAATAAGAATAAGACAACCGGAACATCCATGGATCAAAATGAGTCCAATGGACATTGTCCGATCGGCAGGGCTATATAAAATGGATCCGGGCACGGGTAAAAGTGGGATGACACTTGCCGCCGTGTTGTTATTTGGTAAGGATGAGACGATCATGAATGTATTGTCACATCATAAGACGGATGCGTTAAAAAGAGTGGAGAACCTGGACCGTTATGATGACCGGGACGATATTCGTACGAATCTGATCGACAGTTTTGACAGGCTGATGGCTTTTATTGCCAAGCATTTGCCGGATAAGTTTTACCTGGAAGGGGTGATAAGCATCAGTTTGAGGGATCGGCTTTTTAGGGAAATTATCAGCAATCTGCTTATCCACCGGGAGTATTCCAATCGGTTTCCTGCTAAATTAATCATCGAGGGAAACAGGGTTTATACAGAGAATTGGACACTGCCGCATGGGTGGGGGGTGATCGACCCTTTGAATTTTGCGCCTTTTCCAAAAAATCCTGTGATTGCCAAGTTTTTTAAAGTTATCGGCCGGGCGGATGAACTTGGCTCGGGAGTGAGGAATGTTTTTCGATATGCACCTGAGTATACAAGAGGGGCCAGGCCGGAATTGATTGAAGGAGATGTGTTTAAGACGATCATACCTCTTCGATCCGCTGGAATCGTTGAGGAGAAGGGGCCCTCGAACTGGCTTGAGGTTCGGGATAAAGTTCGGAGTAAGTTCGGGATAGAGTTCGGGATAAATCCAGAGGATAGCTCGGAGAAGATATTGGAACTAATTCTTGAAAATGGGAAAATTACTGCTATGGAGATGGCGGAAAAGATTAATATATCTTCCAGGATGGTTGAGAAGCAATTAGCAAAGCTGAAGAATATAGGAATATTGGAAAGAGTGGGCTCCAGGAAAGCGGGAAACTGGAGGGTTAGGTTGGGTGAATAGTGAATGGAAGTAAAGCAAAAATAATGGCTGAAAAAGTTCTATATTGAAGATGAAATACCCTGTTTGACATGAAATTTACCCTTCTGCCTGTAGTCTATATCCTATCCTTTACTCTTTCCGCCAAAGGACAGCTTGCAATTATCAGGGACCCCGACGGTTTTACGAATGTTCGCGCAGGTAAAAGCACTACCACAAAAATTATTGGCAAATTCCTGGATGGGGATGTTTTTTCCTATAGCTACGAGAAAAACGATGAATGGGCGAGCGTCTACTATAATCCCAATGAATCCAATGATTCGGGGCAGCTACAAGGATTTATCCATAAGGATCGCCTCCTACCGATGGAACAGCTGAAGCATATACCCGAAACCCGTAATTGCAGAACATTACGGGATGGTAAGCTTATGATACACAATGACTCAGTAACCCTTCAACTTACTACCGCCCCATTTCAAGCCAGACAACATGTACTTCGCAAAGACAAGGATGGCTATGTGTCAACAATAGACGGCAGAAAGCCCGTTGGGTCCGATGGAAGTATGCCTCGCCAAAAACTGACGGCATTCCGGATGACGATCGGCGGCAATACTGTTGACATTCCCGCAGCTGCCTGGAATGACATATATGAGCCGACACTCGAAACCTGCAATGTATTTTTTGACACGAGAACAGGCTTTATGTATATTTTTATTCCTTCCAGCAGTGATGGGGGCGGAGCCTACACGATCGCCTGGATATTTGCAAAAGGGAGGTATGTAAAGCGGTATGTTGATGGCTTTTGACTGGATATTAGCGTGCGAAAAGGAATTGAGGTATCCGATAATATTTAATTCATATTTGTTTGTTTACTTTGTAGGCCAACTAATCGCTTACAATGGAGAAAGACATTCAAAACCGGGTGAGGTCATGGCTGAGGGATGACGAGGGCGCATTTAAAGAGATATTTACCTATTACTATCCCCTGTTATATCGTTATAACCTTCGTTATCTGAGAAATGAGACGCTTTCGGAGGACCTGACTATGGAGGTCCTGACAAAGATCTGGGAGAAAAAGGCCGCTATTGTTGACCCCGGGACGTTTGAGAATTATCTTTTTACGGCGGCCAGGAACAGACTGATCAATCACTGGCAGCGGAGGATCGACGGACTGTTGTCCCTGGATGTGATCCGGCCGGAGGAAGGTGGCGCGCCAGGCGTAGAACCGGTGTTCATACAAGACGTGCTGTTGTCCAAAGAACTGGAGTCCGTGTATAGAAAAAGCCTTTCCGACCTGCCCGAAAAGCGGCGTATCATCTTTCAAATGCATCGCAATGAACAGCTGAGCTATAAGGAAATTGCCGGCCAACTGAATATTTCCCCCAAAACGGTGGAGAACCAGATATCGGCAGCCCTGAAACAGCTGCGGGTGGCTATGCTTCAATATCTTACGAGTATTATCCTCTAACTTTCTTTGTTAAGAAATTGTTACCTCTTAG
Organism: Chitinophagaceae bacterium; assembly: GCA_017307755.1. GTDB lineage: Bacteria > Bacteroidota > Bacteroidia > Chitinophagales > Chitinophagaceae > Puia. Next base: position 433,594 of record JAFKGQ010000009.1, read on the forward strand.
GGTAGGGCGAACAATTTGTGTATACAATTATAGAAACCTCCATGCATGGAATCGAAAGAGATCGATAAGGAAATCATCCTCGCCTGGCTACAGGGAAATTATTCTATCGCACAGCTGCGAATACTGCAGGAATATTTACACGACCCTGCTTACCGGAAGAGTCTGGAGAAGTTTCTCCGGGAAGAGTGGGGGGAAGTGAAGGAGCTTCCCATGCCGCCCCTGCCTGATCTGGAAGTACAATATGAGAAGTTCAGGGGGCAGTTGCAGGGGAGGGGAGAAGAAGCCGAGGTGGTACAGCGGAGGCCGGTGAGACGGCTGATGCGGTCTGTTGCTGCGGCTGCTGTTGTCTTTGTGCTGCTGGGCGGGCTTTGGTGGCTGTACAGGTCAATGCCGGCGGGGAAAAGGTTGGTTGCCATATCTCAGGTCGTGGTGTCCACCGCACCCGGGGAAAAGAAAACGATCCAACTTTTGGATAGCACAGTGGTCTATCTTGGTGCCGCCAGCACGCTGAAATATGACGCGGGGTACAACGGCGATAACAGGCGTGTTATCCTGGAAGGAGAGGGTTATTTCGTTGTGAAACACGAAAATCCTTATCCCTTTACGGTGGTGACAGGGGATCTGGCGACGGTGGATATCGGGACGGAATTCAATATACGCCACTATGCCGGCGAGGGGGCTATAGAAGTGGCGGTGGCGAGCGGCCGTGTGGAGGTGCATGCTGTGCAAGACGGCAAGGAGAGCAGGCTGGCGGCTTTGAAGCAGGGGCAGCAGTTGGAGTATGATCCTGTAACGAAGAAGTCTGTTAGCGTCGACCTGCCCGATACCTCGGTGATAGGTTCCTGGAGAAAGGGAGTACTTATTTTCCGGAAACGTCCCTTGAAGGAAGTGACCGATGAACTGGAAAGATACTATGGGGTTAGCATCCGGTATGAACATGCGGAGCAGGCCAATATTCTACTCACAACCTTATTGGATAACCGGAGTCTGGAGGAGGCGCTGGACATCGTGATGGCGACGGCAGGAGTAAAATATGCCCGGGAAGGGAACAGGATTGTGGTGCGATAAAATAATAAAGAATATGAAAAAAAAGGCATTCCTCCTGCTGGCCTTGTTATGCGGGATCATTTGTCTGCATGCGCAGGACACCGCCCGAAGGGCGGATGTGCATTTCAGACATATTTCTTTACAGCAGGCTTTTACCGAACTGGAAAAACAGTTCGGATTCAATTTCTCTTACAATGAGAACAATATCCGGCTGTATAGTAAAGAAGTTAATTTCTCACTAAAAGGCGCCACCATCCGGCAGGTGCTTGACAGGATCTTTACAGGGAGCCCGCTGACATGGTCCCTCAAGGGCAGTCTGGTCGTACTTTTCGCGGACCCGGCGTATAAGAAGCCTGTTTCCGGGCATACGTCGGCGGAGGTGCTCACCGGCAGTCTTACGGATGCAGAGTCAGGCGAGCCTGTAAGCGGGGCCACGGTGACGGCAGGTGAGCGTACTGTCATGACGAGTGAGGATGGCCGGTACAGACTGGCGGTGCCTGCCGGAAGTTATACGGTCAGTGTTACTCATGTTACCTATGGCACACGAGAGGTCCGGGAGCTGGAGGTATCCGCCTCTTCACCGACGGTGCTGAACCTTTCGCTGCAAAAGAATGGGTCGGCGCTGAACGAAGTGGTGGTGGTGGGTTATGGAAAACAATCCCGAAAATATTTGAGCAGCAGTATCAGCACGGTGCAAAATGAAGATTTTAACAAAGGCAATTTCAACAACCCGGCCCAGTTGCTACAGGGGAAGGTGGCAGGTCTGATCATCGCCCGTAGCGGTGATCCCAACGGTACGCCTACGATAACGCTGCGTGGCCCGTCTACGCTGCGTACCGGAGAGGCACAGGAGCCCTTTTATGTCATCGACGGGGTAGCCGGCGCCGATGTGCGATTGGTATCTCCGGATGATATCGCCACCATCGAGGTGTTGAAAGATGCGTCCGCCACGGCCATTTATGGCACCCGTGCTTCCAATGGCGTGATCATTATCACGACCAAAAAAGGGAAGTTAGCGCAGACGCTGATCAGCTATGACGGCTATGTATCGGCGGAGCAGATAGCGCGGAAAATAAAAATGATGGATGCTGTTCAGTTGAAGGACTACCTGAAGAAGAACAACCTGGCCCTCGATCCTTCTGATGACCAGGGCGCCAATACGGATTGGCAGAAAGAGGTTGCTCAGACGGCGGTTTCACAAAATCACCACTTTTCCCTCAGTGGCGGCACCAGCGGTATGACCTATAATGCGGCCGTCAATTATCTGAACAGCAAGGGCATCCTAAAAAACACGGGGATGAACCGGCTGATCGGTCGTATCAATGTCGACCAGCGGGCTCTCAACAATCATCTGAGGTTAGGTTTCTCGGTCGGCTCATCCGCGACGAATTCGGACCTACTGCCCGACCAGAACATTATCCTTTACAATATGCTGCGATACCTGCCCACCGTGCCTGTAAAAAAGGCAGATGGCACGTACACCGAAAACCTGCAGCGGGTGCAGTATTATAATCCCGTAGCCCTGCAGAACAACGCCTGGCAGCAACTGAAGAACAGGATCACCACGCTGAATGGAACGGTCCAGGTGATATTGCCATTTGGCTTCAAATACGATCTCAGTCTTACTTCACAGACCGAGCAGGACAATGGCGGGATCTATTATACCAGCAAGTATACGCTGAAGACCGGGGTCAATGGGCAAGCTTACCGATCATCCTACCAGAGCTCGCGCAAGATGATAGAAACCTTTCTGACCTTTGACAAGAGCATGGGTGACCATACGATCAATGCACTGGCGGGATATAGCTGGCAAGAAGATGTTACGGGGGATGGCTTTCAAGCCAGCAACCAGAACTTTCCGACAGATGACCTCGGCTATACTAACATTGGGCTGGGGAGCCCTATCGGCAATTACCGGACGGACTGGGGTACGGACAATTATCAAAAACTGCGGCTCATTTCTTTTTATGGCCGGGCTAAATACGATTTCAAACGCCGTTATCTCCTGCAGTTGTCTCTTCGCAGGGATGCCTCCTCTGCTTTTGGGGTAAACAATCGCTGGGCGACCTTTCCTTCTGCTTCCTTCGCCTGGCGGGTCATCGACGAGTCTTTTCTGCAACACCAGGCGCTGTTTAACGACTTGAAGTGGCGGATAAGCTATGGTGTCACGGGGAACTCGCTTGGATTTGACCCCCTGATCTCGAAGGTACAGTATGGTTCGGCGGGCACTTTTTATTATAACGGTTCCTTTGTAAACGGTATCGGGCCTACCCAGAATTCCAACCCCAACCTGAAATGGGAAAAAACAGCCATGTTTAATACGGGGATCGACTTTTCAATGTTTAAAGGCCGGTTCACCGGCAGTGTGGAATACTACTACAAACATACCAGTGATCTTATCTGGTATTACCCGGTGTCTACCATCCAATACTTTGTCAATACGTTTACGGCCAATGTGGGATCGATCTCTAACAAGGGGATTGAGGTGACGCTGGAGGCTACCCCTGTGAAGTCGGCGAACTTTAAGTGGGTGAGCTCGTTTAACCTTTCGCATAATAAGAACCGGCTGGTATCCTTGTCCAACAACGTGTTTAAATTAGATTCCATATTTGAGGTATCTCCCGGGGGGCAGGGGCAGACCGGCTCTTATGTACAAATACTGAAATCGGGCTATCCGGTGGGGCAATTCTTTACGTTTAAATATGCCGGAAAGGATGATCAGGGCGTGACCCAATTCTATGACAAGAGCGGCAAGATCACCAGTGCGCCAAAGAACTTTGTCGACTACTATTATGCCGGGAATGCGCAGCCCAAGCTACAGATCGGCTGGGGAAATACATTTAGCTACAAACGCTGGGACCTGAATGTTTTTGTAAGGAGCTCGCTGGGGGCCAGGATCATGAATGCGACCTTAGCCGACCTGAACAGACCGGACCAGGTGACCAACTATAACCTACCTGTCTTTTCGACGCAGGAGTCGCCAAAGGATATCAGCGCTTATATCTATTCTGACCGGTACGTGGAAAGCGGCGCTTATCTGAGACTGGACAATGTCACTCTTGGATATAACTTCCCTTCCTTTTTTAGGGGTATGCGTTCGATGCGGGTATATGTCTCCGGGAATAACCTGGCAGTGATCACCGGTTACCGCGGTATCGATCCGGAAGTATCGCTGGGTGCACCGCTGAGCGGAGCGACTGCCGGGGTGACCGGCGGGGCCGGACTTGCTCCGGGCGTCGACAACAAAGACTATTATCCCCGTACCCGGGCCTTTTTGCTGGGTCTGAGTGTTAACTTTTAAAAACTAAAATTATGAAAAGGGCTCTTTGCGATATCATGATACTCGCAGGCAGCTTGTTTTTTTTGGATGCCTGCACCAAGACGGACGTACCGGTGGAAAACGCGCTGACCCCACAGAATTTTCCTACAACGGACCAACAATATATTCTTGCTGCCGGCCCTGCTTATACGAACTTCAGGGGCAACTGGTGCACCTCCTACTGGCAGGCGCAAACCCTTAGCACCGACGAGGCTATCCTACCCAGTCGCGCGGGTGGATGGTATGACGGTGGCCGTTATCAGCAGATGCACTATCATTCCTGGACGCCGGACAACCCCATTGTGGGGGATACCTGGAGCTGGGGTTTTGGGACGATCAGCGTCTGCAATCAAATATTGTCCCTTTTTGCGGCCTCGCAGAGCAGTCCTGCCAAGGTGCAGATTGTTGCGGAAATAAAGACGCTGCGGGCCATGATGTTCTTTTTTATGATGGACTTGTATGGGAATATTCCCGTGTCTACCACCTTTGGGGATACGGCAAAGCCCGTCCAAAAAAACCGTCAGCAGGTGTTTGATTTTGTCGAGAGCGAAGTAAAGGCTGCTTTGCCTGCGTTGAGTCATGCGACGGACGCGACCGTATATGGAAGGCCCAATGTTTATACGGCCTATGCCCTTTTGGCCAAGATGTACCTGAACTCGGAGGTCTTTACAGGAAAGGCCCGGTATGACGATGCCGTGACTGTTTGCGACAGCATCATTCAGTCGGGGAAGTATCTGCTGGCCGACGACTATGCCAAGATGTTCTACCCGGATAATGGACCGCAGACAAAGGAGTTTATTTTTGCTATTCCGTATGATCATGCGCTTGCGCTGGGAGAACAATTCAACTGGTATTCCCTGCATCCGGCTCTTGCGGCGAAATATGGTCTTTCCTACCGTCTGAGCAATCCTGTAAGCACCATACCGTCCTATTATGCCCAGTTCGACGACTCCAACGACGTGCGGACGGCGCTGTGGCTGACAGGCAAGCAGTATGATTTTGCGGGCAACCCCATTATCATACACACTACCAAAGTGGGGCTGGATAATACCTATACGGGAGCCGACGGCAGCACGCCGATGGACTACCAATTGAATTTCACCCCGGACGTTACTTTGCGGGATGTAGCCAAGTTCGAGGTCGGCGGTGATGAGCTGGGTAAGGCGAAAGGTATCCGGAATATCAAGTATTATCCCGACCAAACGGCTACCGACCGCAATCAAAGCAATGACGTGCCTGTGTTTCGTTATGCTGACATCCTGTTGATGAAGGCGGAGTCTTTGTTAAGAGGGGCTGCTCCTACCTATGGCGAATCGGCGTTGTCGCTGGTGAATGAGCTGAGGAGTAAAAGAAAGGCGACTACGCTGACCTCGGTGGATCTGCCGGCGATGTTGAAGGAAAGGGCGCTAGAGCTGAACTGGGAGAACTGGAGGAGGAATGATCTTATCCGGTACGGAAAGTTCGAAGACAGCTGGGGATATAAGACCGATGCAAACACCTATAAACGCATATTTCCCATACCATCCGGGGAAAGGATATTGAATCCCGCGCTGGAGCAGAATCAGGGATACTGATCTTTATCTGTAGGGGCGGCGCGGATTTTTTTTTATTTTCAATAGTACAGGCTGTCCATTTTTTACTCATATGGTGCGATGGTCCGACGGCAGCCCTCAAACTGCCTTAAAGAACGGGTCATCGGAGTATTACCGTATGCGACAGAAGTCTCTTTACACCTGGCCGTGGTGGCTGGTAAGCACCCTTTTATTCTTTTTTTCAGCGGTTGTCATTCCCGCCCGCGGACAGGACAAATATTTTAGTGTTAGTGGTACGGGTTATTATGACGATCATGCCATTATCAGTATCAATGCGGACGGCAGCAATCCTCAAATGTTGTATGACGTCACTGCGCAACTGAGCAATATCCCTCCTTCGGGCGCCATGATCCCCTACCAAGGGCTGCTGTATGGCACCTTCGGGGGTGGGTTTTCCAGCTACACCGATGGATTTCTGTATTCCTTCGACCCGGTGGCGGCTAACTTTTCGATATTGTATGCGCTCAATGGAGGGAACGACGGGACTTTGAGTGCCGGCGGCGGGCAGCTTATCGCGTATCCCAATGGCAAGTTATATGGTGCAGCCGGCGGCGGAGGAGCCACCGGCTGGGGGACCATCTATTCATGGGATCCTGTAACGAACAGTTTTTCGATATGCGCCGATCTGCCTGGAACGGGTGGGGGCTGCTGCGAAACCGTTACTCCGCTGACTTTTTACAACTATAAGCTGTATGGGGACAATGCTTATGGCGGGGCTTTTGGCAATGGGTATCTCTATTGCTTTGATCCGCGTACGAACACGGTCAAAGTTTTGTATGATTTCCCCAGCCGAACTCAGCTGAACTCGCCTATGATCGTCTACAATAATAAGCTGTATGGTATCCAACAGAACGCGGGGCCCTATAATGCGGGGCTTATTTTCTCGTATGATGCCGTGGGTGGATTTCAGCCGGTGTACAGTTTCGACAAAGTGCATGGCTCCCGACCATACCAGATCCTGGGTTATCAGGGGAAACTTTATGGCGTCTGTAATTCCGGCGGCGCCAAAAATGCCGGGACGATCTTTTCTTTTGATCTGGCTACCGGCAAGGCTGTCGACCTGTACGACTTTAAAAATTCCATTCGTAATGTGGTGGGAATTGTTATCGACAGTTCTTCGGGTATCATGAGCGGTTTTACCTCCAGTGGAGGTCCTTCGAATAACGGTGTATTCTTTCAATTCAATCTTGCCACCCATCAGCTCACCTCCTTTGATATGGGTTCTGCAGGCCCCGCTGCGCAAGGCATTACCTTTGTGCCTGGCACTGGGGGTACGACCGCCCAGACGGTCAGTTTTAACGCACTCCCTGTCAAGACTTATGGAGATCCGGACTTTTCTGCCGGGGTGACGGTGAGCTCGGGTCTGCCGATCACCTATACCAGCAGCAATTTGAATGTCGCCTGGACGAATGGTGATCAGATCCATATCGTGGGCGCCGGAACTACTACCATTACGGCTAGTCAGGCAGGTAATGCCGTGTATGCGTCCCAATCCGTCAGCCAAACGCTGACCGTCAGCCAGGCCGGCCTCCTTATTGGAGTCAGGGATACCGTCCTGCATCAGGGAGACGCTGTTCCGTCGTTTGTGCTGACGTATGCCGGCTTTGTCAATGGAGACACGGCGAGCTCACTGCTTACGCCGCCGGTGGCTGTGACTACGGCGAATGGCAGCTCTCCTCCGGGCCCATATCCTATCACCGTGAGCGGGGCAACGTCGGGCAATTACAACATCACCTACCAGCCCGGGGTATTGACGGTGATCGGCCCGGCGCAGCATATCCAGTTCACCGACACGCTGAAAACTTATGGGGATGTGGATTTTGCTACGGCCACGGTGAATACCGGTCTGCCATTGACCTATGCCAGCAGCAATTCAGCGGTGGCCACCATTACGTCCGACAACAAGATCCATATCACCGGAGCCGGACGGGACACCCTCACTATCAGCCAGGCCGGCAACTCCGAGTATGGTTACACCAGTATTTCCAAAGTGCTGACTGTCCTGCCGGCTACGCTGACCATTGCCGTCAACAATACCACCGGAATCTATCGTCAAAGTATACCTGCTTTTAGCGCGACCTATACCGGTCTGACGGGCGGCGATACCCCCGAGAGCCTGCAGACCATATTCAGCAGCACCGGGACGGAAGCCGGTGCGCAGCCTGGCGCCTATCTTATTTATGCCGTGGCGATACGGCATCAGGATTCCATCAATTACAACATCATTGCCAATCAGCCCGGCACCTTGCTGATCTATCCGGCGGCGGGCAATAAGAATAACCTGGATGCCTGGTTTAGCGGTCCGGGCAGTCTCCAGGTGGCCGTCTTCGCCACCCAACAGACATCGCCTGGTCAGCAAGTGGGCCTCAAGGTATTTGATGTGACGGGGCGGCCCTGTCTGAACACACAGCTCAGCCTGACCTGGGGTTTTAACACTTTTAGTATCCCTATATCCAACATGCCTGCTGGTGTCTATATCGTGCAGATATCCGGGAAAGGGATACAACTAAGTAAAACGATCACCAAACTTTTATAACCAACGAAACGTGAACAAGCGTATTTTCTTTTCATGGGGTCTGTTGGCCTGTCTGCTTGTGGCGGCCCGCGTAGCGTCTGCGCAGGGTACGGTCAATATGGCGACGTCGGCAGTCCCATTCTTACGGATCAATCCCGATGCGCGGGGCGGAGGAATGGGGGAGCTGGGTATTGCTACTACGCCGGACGCCTCTTCCGGGTTATACAATACAGCCAAGCTGCCATTTACCCCTGCCCGTTCAGGCGTGTCCATCAACTATGCGCCCTGGCTGCGCGACATCGTACAAGGAATGTACCTATTGCAGGCCTCGGGGTATCATCGGCTGGATACGCTGCAGGCGATAGCTGCCGGCGTCCGCTATTTCAATCTGGGCGATGCCTCGGTGACCGACTTTAGCGGCACCCATCTGCAAACGTCGCAACCCCGGGAATTCGCGCTGGATATAGCCTATTCCCGAAAGTTAGCGGCTTCTTTTTCGCTGGCCCTTGGTCTGAGGTATATCAATTCGCGTCTGGTCAGCGGGAGCGTCGGAGGATCGACCTATCAGTCGGGACAGGCTTTTGCCGCCGACGTCTCTCTCTTTTGGGATCGGGTGGATAGGGACGGCCGGGGTTTCTCCGTGGGGTTGTCCGCTACCAACCTGGGTACGAAGATCGGTTATACCGACGGCGCCGGCAGCAAAGATTATCTTCCGGCCAACCTGGGTATCGGGCTTGCCTATACGTTTGTCTTCAATGATCAGAACAAGCTGCAGCTGGGTCTGGATGCGAACAAGCTGCTGGCGCCCGGCAGTCCCAGGGATTCCGCCGCGCTGCAAACGTATCATTCCTATTCGATCCCCGGCAGCTGGGCAAGGTCCTTTGATAATGCCGGCTATGGTTTGTCGGGAGGAGGCGAGTATAATTATGACAACCTGCTGTTCCTGCGGGCCGGCTACCACTGGGAAGATAAGACACGGGGAAACCAGAACTATCTCACCGCCGGAGTGGGGCTCCGGTATGGCCTTTTCGAGCTGAACTTCTCCTATATAGCTCCTTCTTCGGGCGGCACAGGCAGGATCCCCCTGTCCAATACCTATAAATTCGGGCTTTCCATCAATAAATGATCTTATGGATTACAAAAATATTCGCTCCATAGTTTTTATTCCGTTGGCCGTGCTGATCCTGGTGGTTGGAGTACCGGCATTGGCCGGCGCCCAGGAGACCAGCGGCGCATTACGGGGGGTAGTTACCGATGTCCGGCAGACCCAGTTGCCGGGCGCTACGGTGACGGCCATCCATCTGCCTACCAATACGCGGTATGTAACGGCTACCTTGAGTGACGGCAGCTATTCGATCTTCAACATGCGTGTAGGTGGTCCCTACCGGATAAAGGTTTCCTTCATCGGAATGGAGGACCGGGTAAAGGAGGATGTGGAGATATTTCTCGGGGATCCTCAAACGCTAAACTTTGTACTTCTTGACAAAAGCAAACTGTTGCAAGAGGCGCAGGTGACCGGGTCGAGGATAACCCTTAATGCCAACCGGTATGGCGCCGGGGTCAACATCACCCGGGAGCAGCTGACGTATACTCCCAGCATCGGCCGCAGCCTGCAGGATTTCACGCGGCTGACGCCCCAGGGGAGTAAGGACAATACCTTTCTGGGCAGCAGCTTCCGGTACAACAATATCACCGTGGACGGGGCGAACAATAACGATGCCATCGGATTCAGTCCATCCCTGGGGGGGCAAACAGGTACTTCGGGTCAACCCGGCAGCAGTACCCGTACCAGTCCTTTTTCACTCGATGCTATCCAGGAGATGCAGGTCTATCTTGCCCCATATGATGTCAAGATCGGCAATTTCACCGGCGCCAGCATCAATGCGGTGACGCGCAGCGGCAGTAACGAACTGCAGGGGTCGGTGTATGCTTTTGGTCGCAATGCTATGGTAACCGGGCCGGACAATGCCGGCGAAGGGCAGCGTCTTCCGTCCTCCTTTTACGAATATCAGACGGGCTTCCGACTGGGTTTTCCCCTTATCAAGGACAAGCTGTTCTTTTTTACCAACGAGGAGATCGATCGCCGGCAGGACCCGGTGCTGCTGGGTGCGGGTACGCCCCAGGAGTCGGGGGTTATCACGCTGGCGGATGCCAAACAGATATCCGACACCATGATCAGCCGCTATGGTTTCGATCCCGGCAGCTATGGCGTTGTGAAGATCTATTCCAACTCCAACAAATACTTCAATCGTCTGGATTGGAATATCGACAAGAATAATCAGCTGACCGTCCGGAACAATACGATCTTTTCCTCTGCCATCAACCTGGAGAGGGATCAGGGTGATTTCCGGTTCAGTTCGATCGCTTACAAGCAGGTGAATAATCTGACCTCGACTGTTATTGAACTGAAGAGCAGGATCAGCAACACGATGACCAACAACCTGATCCTGGGTTATTCCTACGATCATGATTACCGGGAGCCTTCTTCGAACCCGTCCTTTCCGCAAGTGCAGATCGTGGGCGAAACGCCGGGCACGACGATCTTTTTTGGCACGGACAGGGAGGGTGCTGTCTTCAACCAGAAACAGGTATCTATGGAGCTTACGGATAATTTCGTATGGCGGATAAAAAATCATGTGCTCACTTTCGGCACCCACAACGAGCGATACCAGATAGACTATGGTTTTGTCAATTCGTTCAACGGCAGGGTGGATTACCTTAGCATCAATGATTTCCTGCAAAACAACCCGTACCGGGTGAGAGGTTCGTACAACTATATCAACAACGACCGGGATTACCTCTACAACCATCCGTCTTCAGTATTTGCCATCAATTTTCCGAGCGTCTATGTACAGGATGAGATCCGTATCAACAACTGGCTCTATGTGACTCCGGGTCTGCGGGTAGATTTCAGCTTTTTGGATCACCCACCGGTGCTGGGAGAGAAGACCATCAATGCGCCTACGGACCCTTTTCTAGGCAATACGTACTATTACCAGCCGCTGAACACGCTGACCAATCATTTTCTCAATAAGGCCCAGGCTTCGCCCCGGCTGGGTTTCCGTGCGGCATTGCGGGCGGATCAGCGTCTCGTGCTAAGAGGCGGGGTAGGGATGTTCACCGGTCGTATCCCGCTGGCCTGGCTGGGTTATATCTATTACAACACCGGAACCACGTTTGGGTCGTTTGACAAAAGCAACCAGAACGGCAATGTTTTTGTACCCGGTACCGATCCGCTGCGGGTAACGCCCGGCTCCCGGAATGGCATAGCTGATTATCTGATCCAAAACAAAGTGGATGTGCATGATAGCAAGTCATGGGCTTATCCCACCCAGGTAGACGACATGGCCGATGGGTTTAGACTGCCAAAAGTTGCGCGTGTCAGCCTGGCTCTGGACTTCAAGACAAACGATGGCTACTACGGCACTGTCGAAGGCATCTATACCAACACGCTGGTGGACGTGAAATTCCAGAACGTCAATCTCAGCGACAATCCCAGCTATTACGCCTATGACATGCAGACGCGTAAGCAGCCGATATTCACCTCGAAGGTACCCGGACCTTTTTCCAACGCTTATCAACTCAGCAATACCGACCAGGGTTACCGGTACTCCCTGACCGCGAAATTGGGACGACGTCTGACCTGGGCGCAGGATGGATTGGATGTATCGGTAGCGTATACCTATGGGCAGTCCAAGGACATCAGCAATGGGGTGCGTAACTCCCTGGAGTCGAACTGGCAGCTGAACCAGGCGCTGAACCCGAACAATCCCGGTCTGGCCAATTCGAATTTTGAGATCAAACATCGGATACTGGGATTGGCCAATTACCGGAAAGTGTGGGATAAGAACTGGACAAGCTATCTTTCGCTGATGGTGAGCGCCCAGTCCGGCAGCCCGTATACCTATGGATTTGTAAATTTCAGCATACAGGGGACCTCTCAGCAAACCAGCCTGGTCTATATTCCCAAAAGAGGGGAGACGTATAACTTCTTCCGGGATCTTACTAATGTCAATGAGAAAGTCGTCACCGCATTCGAGCAGGCCGCGGCCTTCGACCAGTATATCGACGGGAACCCTTATCTCAGCAGCCGTCGCGGGCAATTTACAGAACGCAATGCAGCGTTCACTCCCTGGAATGTCCAGGCTGATCTGCGGTGGCAGCAGGACTATGCCTTTATGCTGGGACAGAAGAAAAAGGTGATCACCTTTACTGTAGACTGTGTCAATCTTACCAATCTGCTCAACAAGGATTGGGGGCATGTCTATTTTGTTCCCAATACGTTCAACAGCACGGCGAGTGTGGGTCTGTATCAGACCAATCCGCCGCATGACGGCGCGGGTGGTTACCCCACCTATCAGTGGAGCAATCCGGGTAAACCCTATTCCACAGATTTTTTTGCATCGAGATATCAATTTCAATTCGGCATCAGATATACCTTTTAATAAATAACGATATGCGTGAACCATCGATCAAGGAGCTTCTGAAACTATACGAAGAAGGCAAGGCGAACGAAGAACAGCGTCGGCGGGTGGAGGAGTACCTGGCCTGGCATCAGGGGCAAAGCCCGGAATTTATGAAGGAACCGGGGGATGAAACAGGTCCGCTGGAAGAGATCCTGTCTAAGATCCGAGTGGCGCGTGAGCCGGCCGGGGGAGAGGCGCCTGTCTACGAGATGGAAGGGCGCAGACGAAGAACCTACGCCTGGATAGCCGCCGCAAGTGTTGTAGTGGTCATCGCCGGGATCTTTTTATTGTCCAGGAATACGCATCAATCTGTACCTGTGCAGGTAGCTGCGATATACAAGACCGTACAAGCGAAGCCTGGCGAAAGAGTTCATCTTCTGCTTTCTGATAGTTCGGAAGTATGGCTGAATGCCGGCGCCAGGATCCGTTATCCGCAGCCTTTTGGCGACAGCATGCGGCGGGTGGAGCTGCTTGACGGGGAAGCATATTTCCAGATCCATTCTGATGCCAGGCGGGGCTTTGAGGTGGGTACTGACCGGATGGTGGCGAAGGTCCTTGGGACGTCCTTTAATGTCAAAGCCTATCGCCAGTCACAGCAAATGAGTGTTGCTGTGAGTTCCGGGAAGGTGGCGGTATCGGCTGGAAGAGAAGGAGGGATGATCCTTACGGCGGGCCAACTGGTGCGGTATAATACTGTGACGGAGCGTCTTAGCCGGGGGGGTATAGCTGTCGAGAAGATCCAGGGCTGGAAGAATGGACGGTTCGATTTTGTGGACGAGAGCCTGGGAGATATCGCCATCGAGCTGGAGCACTATTACAATGCCAAAATAGATTTCAAATATCCCGGTCTGCGAAAATACGCGGTATCGGCGTCTTTTTCCCATCAGACGTCTTTGAAGGATATTCTAACGACGCTGTGCCTGCTTAACCAGAATCATGTCACTCAAACGGATGCCCAACATTATGTCATACACTAGAATACCAGGTCTTGTCCTGGCCCGGATCGCGGTGGTTTTTGCTATCGTACTTTTATGGAACCGGCCTGTATCGGCGCAACAAGTCAGCGGGGACAAGGTCACGCTGCAAGCCAGGAATACGACCCTGGACCAGGTGCTGAAGCAAATCAACAGTCAGGTGCAAACGCAGATCGTCTATCAGGTGGACCGGGTGAGACAGATACATGTCGATGCTTTTAGCGCCAGCAATGAGCCGCTGGGCGCTGTCCTCGACCGGCTGTTGGCCGGGACGCGTCTGCAGGCCCGATACAATGTGCAGCAACGGCTTTACGTGGTTACTGTCAGAGAAGTGACGACCGACCTGGTTGTGAAGGGACGGGTGGTAGATGCCCGGAATGGAGAGCCTTTGACAGACGTAACCGTAAAGGTCAAGGGGACCAATACCGCGGTTGAGAGCGACACCGCGGGGAATTTTACCATCGTCGTCCCCAATGAGGTCAGTTCGCTGGAGATCAGTCATGTGGGTTTTACCACGCATACGTTGGCTCTGAAAGGCAGCATCTTCTATACGGTGCGGCTCACGTCCAGCGCCAGGGTGCTTGGTCAGGCAGTTGTTATGGCCCGGCGGAGGGTTAATACCGAGGCTGCCCTGCTCAATGAAAGAAGGACAGCTGCTATTGTTTCAGACGGGATCTCTGCTGCCAATATCGAAAAGACGGCCAGTCTTACCACTACGCAGGCGCTGGCCAGGGTTACCGGGGTGACCATTACCGACGATAAGTATGTGGCTATTCGCGGTTTGGGGGACCGGGCGGTGATCGCAGAGCTCAATGGCGCCCGGCTGTCTTCCTCGGACCCGGACCGTAGTTCTGTCCCGCTGGACCTCGTCCCGGCGGCCCTGTTGGACAACATCAACGTGTACAAGACCATGACCCCGGACAAGCCGGCCGACGCATCGGCGGGGATCATCGAGCTCAAGACCAAGTCTGTGCCGGATAGCCTGCTGCTCTCTTTCACGGCGTCGACGGGTTTCAATTCCACGATAGGGTGGGAGGGAAAGTTCAATGCCTTTCAGAACTATGATCCTGGCTTTTTTGGCACCAAGGTCAATTCTCGCAACCTCTCGCGGGATTTTTTGAATCTTGGCAAGCAATATTCCGGCGGGGTTGCGCAAATCAATCAAATCATCTCCGATAGCCGGAACAGCCAGTCGCTGACCACACAGGCATTTCAGATCGACCGGATCATGAAGTCATTTGACCCTGTGCTGACCACTACCTATCAGCACGCGTTACCCAACGCGCAGTACGCCATTAATTTTGGTAATTCCTTCAAGGTCTTCAACGGTCATAATCTGGGTGTGGTGGCCGGGCTCAGCTACTACAGCCGGACTGAGGATCAGGCGAATTCCCAGCTGAATCAATACAGCATCTATACGGGATTTGTGACCGGGTCGTCCAATGTATTTGGCGGGCTGCATATTCCCTATTATACAACACCCAACGACGTCCATTTTGGGAAATACCTGGGGTATACGGAGAACAAGGGTACTTATACCCTGAACTATGGGGGTTTGCTCGCGCTTACCTACAGATTCAATGACCGCAACGAGGTCAGCGGGCAATACTTGACCAGTGCAGGCGCACAGATCACCGGGTCGCATCTTCTGGGTTCTTTTCAGAATACGGGGATCGACTATCCTGTATACAACGAAATTTATTCGCTCCGGCAAACCTACCGGACTTTCCGGAACTACAACCTGCAAGGTGAGCACAAAGTATTACCGGCCGGCTGGTCGCCCCATATCAGCTGGAATGCCAGCACCTCTCATTCTACGCAGAACGATCCTGACTTCCGCTTCATCGACATTGCAGATCTGAGTACGACGCGCTATGGGGGCCCGCTGGGCGCCCCTATCGGCTCCGACAAGTATGCGGAAGTGGTGGGTCTTGCTCATGGTATCGGGCCCAATGGGGTAGTGGAGGCAGATCCTAACGGGCGCCGCTACCGCTATCTGACGGAGGACAATTATAATGTGAAGGTCGATATCACTGTGCCTGCTTATATAGGCAGCAGCAAGCTGGACTTCAAGGTCGGGGGCAACTACCTGGACAAGGAACGGACGTATACGGAGAATTTTTTGGGCTTTCCAGGATCCGGGATCAATAACCCCAACGTCAATACCTTGCTGAATGCCGCCAAAAGCGATCTTAATTCATTGATCGGCTATAATAATATAGGGATATTGAACACCAGCGCCGCCGATGTCAATGGCAGTCAGCGGCAACCAGGATTTATCTACCAGTTCCTGAAGTCTCCCAACAACTACAAAGGCTATTACCGAACGAAGGCATTCTATGCGATGGTTGACGCCAGGATTACTTCCCAGTGGCGGCTGGTGGGCGGTGTCCGATTTGAATCGACGGATATTCAGGCGACGGTGGACACTTTCAATGTATATCACGACCCGGGGCTTCCGCAGGGTAATACGACTTCCAATGTCATCATAGACAGTGCAACCGTCTTTTCCCCGGTGACGGGGCTGCATGTAGGCTTTAAGCCTTATTATTCCGGCTCTCTTATCTATTCACCCGTGAGTACTATGAACTTCCGGCTGGCCTATAGCACTACACTAGCGCGGCCTGAGCTGCGGGAGATCACCAATGTTTACGAATTTGATCCCTTCCAGTTCGCTGTGGTCGTGGGCAATCCGGCGTTGAAGAACCAGCTGACCCGCAGCGCCGACTTCCGATGGGAGTGGTTTCGGGCGAGGGGGGAAGTGTTGTCGGCATCATTCTTCTGGAAGGAGATCACCAATCAGCTGACAAAGATATTTATCTATAACTCGCAAGGTACGCTGGCGACCGCGCCGGAATTCCCCATCACAAAATTTGTGAATGATCAGAATGTGGGACATGTTTATGGCGTTGAGCTGGAGGCCCGGAAGAACCTGGGGACGCTGACGCCTGTGCTGGATCATTTCTTTTTTGGGGCCAACCTTTTGCTGGCCAACAGCAAGGTCACGAAGAATCCCGATCGTCTGAAGGCTTCCCGTCAGATATACCGTCAGGCTTCGTCTTATTCGCCACTGTTCGAGCAACCGCCCTACTCGCTAAACCTGTTGCTGGACTATGACTATCCCAGAACGCATACTAATGTCACCGCCAGCCTCAACGTGGTGGGTGAGCGGTTGGTGCAGGTGCAGCTGGACGGGGTCCCGGATATCTACTCCCTTCCTGCGCCCCAGCTGGACCTTGTGTTTAGTCAACGGCTGTTCAAACGGTTTCTCATCAAGGGATTCGCCAAAAATCTGCTGAATCCGGCGTATGAGGAGGCCTATACGATCCCGGGCAACAACGGCAATTTCAACGGTCGTCATTATACACATTCCAAATATTACCGGGGGGTGGAATACCAACTGGGAGTGACTTATTTCCTATTCTAATGCAAATGCCAACTGTATGCGCAAATATGTAATCCTGTGTTGTTCCCTGTGGCTGATGGCTTGCGCCAAGGTCAAAACGGATATGAATCTACCGGTGTTGAATACTTTGAAAACGTCCAATTCCAGCATCCGGCTGATCACCCTAATGGGACCTAACAAAGTGACTGCTGTTGTCGGCGGTCTTAGTTTTAACCTGACCCCTAATAATGCTCCTGGTAATACCGGATCGGGGTGCACGGTTGGTGATGTAACCGCCGCTTTTCGTCCGACCCCTGTGTCGATACCGCAAAAGGTGCTGGACCAGGCAGGAATTGCTCATATCCGGATGAGCATCGGCAAGCCCGTGTTTAATGGTAGCGGTTTCGCCTATACCTTATTCTACAGCGACACGGTGTTGCCGGACAATCCCAACAGTCCGACCGACTATTATATCATGCCCGCCACGAAGACATGGGAGGAGGTGAACTACACTATTACAGCTGTACCGCGCAGTGCTACGCCGCCGACCGTACCGAGCAATATCAGGATCCGGGTGGTGAACATGGCTTCCCAAGCGGATACGTTCCAGCGTACAGGGCCGTTGACCCTGACGTATGGGGACGGCACCACTCCTGTGAGTACACTGACTACTAATATTCCTTCGGGTGTGGCATCGGGTTATGTGGAGATCCCTTATAACACTTATCAGTTCCGTCTTTTTACCCAGACGGGTGTGGAAGTACCCGAATCCATTCCAGGTTCATCAACTGCCACTTTTCATCAATATCAGCCCGGTGGCGTCTATACTCTTTTTGTCAACAGCAATTTTGTTTTTCTCCTTGGCGGCTGTAATGGCATCAATGTAACGGGCAATTGCTACTCCATTATCCCGGACGTCAACCCACCCGTCAATACCTCTTTTGGCCTGGTACAGTTCGTCAACACCATACCGGGTACGACCTATTCTTTGAACCTGGACAACACCACCATCGGGAGCGCAGTTCCTTTCAGGGGGGTATCCGGTTACCAGACGATGTCGCTGGGTGATTATTCGATGCGGCTGACCGACCGGAGTGGTCAGACGGTCGCCCAGCAAAACATTAAGATCACCCCGAACGATAATTTTACGGTGTGGTCCTATGTGAAGAATGGTCAACCGGCCCTTTCCATTACAGCCAGCGATCTATCGACACCCAACGGTCTGACAGTACGATTTATGAACTTTTCGCTTAATGTACCCTATATAACGTTCACTTATAACGGGCAGGTGCTGCCCGTGAGTAATCCTTCCAACCAAGCAACTTATTATCCGGACATCAACGACACCACTTCGGCGGCGGGCGCTTCGCAGAACCTGGCGATCGGGGTGCCTGCCACGCATCTGCCTTATTCGGGGATAGGCCAGTTTCCGTTGCAGGTGAACAAGTCGGATGCGGGTCCTCCACCATTTGTCCCCGGGATACCCCTGATCTCCGTCCGGCCCCTGCAAGCTGGTGATTTTACCGCTCAGAGCGTATACACAGTGGCGCTGACGGGCTTTGTCGATACCACGCTGGGTGAGAATCCGGCAATCGATACTTTATTAATCGTCAAACATTTCAAATAATGAACCGAAAAGATTTATTCGTGTGGTGTCTGGCCGCCGCCGTCTGTCTGGGTTCCTGCACGAAGTACCCGGAACTGAAGCCTCAACCCCAGGCGTCTTATCTGCGGGTGTTCAATAGTCTCAATTACACCCGGGGTACCGGAGGTTTACCACCCAATGAAATGACGCTGCTGATCGATCCTGTGATGGACAAGAATGATCTGCCGGCGGATGCGGCGGTGGTGGGGGACTATATCACCGTGCGAGATCTCTTTAGCAGCAGTTATCCTACCAATGCAGGGAATATTGCCGTGACCAAACAATCGGAGTGGCCGGGCTCTTTACCCGTGCTGACGGCGCCTACCATCAACGGGCTTGACCTTTCTGCCTGGGCGCAGGTGCCATCGGGGAAACACCGCATCATGCTCATGGGGAGGCCGGAGCCGGACACTCCGTTTGCTCATCTACCGGCTTCGGCGAGGGCGTCTGTCATCGCGGATACGACCGTCACTTTTACACCTGGTGAAGTCTATACGCTGGAAGGGGTGGTCTTTGATTTTGCAACCAATCGTACCGGCGCCTATTTGCGGAATGAAAGTTTTACGAAGGTCCCATTCAGCATCTTACAGAATTACCTGAGCTTTTATTGTCTGACAGCAACGAATATGAGTCCTGCGGCTGGAAATGGCGCTTTTGATCCTCCATTGTATTTGTATTACAGTTTATGGTCGCCTGTGTGTGTCAACACCGGCTATACGGGTATTGCCAAGTATTCCTGCATTTGGCCTACTCCGGTGGTCAACCACGTTTATTTTCGTACCGTCAACAACGCATTTGCAACCAGGGCTCCCTATGATAGCCTGCCGATGCCTCCTCTTTCCGACTTCCTCAATCCGGACGGTACCTTTGTCGACTCGAACTACCGTCCTTTTCCGCAATTCGACGTAGCCGACGCCCGCGGCGGCAGCAGCCCATTGTATTTCGGGGTATCACCGAATCTCGGCGGTTATTCCATCAGCCCCGGATTTTATTTTCCGCAGGGTCTTGCCATCGGCACTAGCAACAGCCAGCGGATAGTGGTCTACCCCAGCGTCAATGTTGTAGAGCTCATCAATGGTGCGGCCTATCTTATGCAATTGCACAGAACATTTGATCCACCTATAATCACCAACTGATATGTATAGCTATAATAACATCCGGAATCTGGCCGCGGGATCCATCTTTGCGTTGTTTGGCGTCGTTCTGGGGGGCTGTCACAAGTCCCAGCCCGACGTCAGCCCCCAGCGCGTGGGCAGGGCGGTGCAGGATGTCCTGAAGAGTTCTTTCAACGTCAGCCTGTTCAATGCGGCCATGCATTACACCGGGCTGGACGATTCGCTGAAGGGCAGCGGCCCCTACACCATCTTCGCACCCGAAGATGCGGCCTTCGATTCCATAGGCATTTCTTCCGTTGCACAGATTGACACGATGGATAAGGTCAAGTTGACGCATTTACTAAAATATCATATCCTTTATGGTCAGAACATTCCCCGGCTGCAGGTGGACAACAAGCCCAACAATCCTTTTACCAACTGGGATGGGAAGACCCTGTATATTTCCAGGCCTTATTCGGGTGATGCCGTCAATAACAACAATTTTATCGTGAATGGAGATACGGTGGTGCAAGCCGATGCCCTGGCTGTCAATGGAGTGGTACACACGCTTAAAACGGTGCTGAAGTATCAGACCTATAACAGCTGCGCGGATTACCTGAGCGCCGACACGAGCTTTAGTTTTTTTCTCGCCGCACTACGCAACTTCAATCTATATAGCATGCTGCAGTCTGCCGGGCCTATTACGGTGCTCGCACCGACCAACAATGCCTTTCGTGGTGTGGGTATAGACATGGACAGCATAAGCCGGCTGGATACGGTGCATTATCTTCCACTGCTGTTCAAGTCTTATCTGATGCCCAGCTACCTGTATTTCAGCGCGCCGAGGTTAAATAATTACGGGATCTTTTATTATTCCCCCGATGGGAGCTACCAGGTAACCGGCAGTTCCTGGTATGATTTCAGCACCGGGCGCGCCTCTCCTGGAGTAGCTGTCTCGGCCTATGATCCGGGGACCCATGATCCGATACAGCTGTTTTCGATGATAGATGGTAACCCAATAACCCCCTACAACGGATACCCGGCCTCTATCGCTGCTATCCGCAGTCAGGATAATCCGGCCGGGAATGGGGTAGTTATTGTTATTGAAGAGACGTTAGCCGGCCCCGATGCCTGCCGGCGACTACATTAATAGAGACAAAAAATGAATTTTATCATGCAAGCAATCCGACTGATCTTTATTCGCGGTATTTTGTTTACGGGTGTGTTATTGTTCTGCTTGTATTCGTGCAATAAAGCCATTCAAAATCCGCAGACTTTTCCCGTCCATCCTGTCCCTGTCTTTGACTCCCTGCATGATCTCCGGCATATGATGGACAGTCTGCCCAACTCCGGTCTTTTTTTACTGGCGTTGCAACGAACGGGATATGACAGTCTGCTGCGGCGAAAGGATTCTGTTTATACCCTGCTGGTCCCGACGGACAGCCTGCTTATTTCCATGGGCTATACCAGGGATGTCATCAGTTATCTGGATACTAAGCTGTTGCTGACCGGGATTATCATTCCCCAGTTCCTGTACGGGAATTTTTCGGATTCTTTGCTCGATGTGTCAGGATATGTGCCCGCGACGACCAAGGCCGACCCGACGTCGCAGACCTCGTATACATACCGGCTGGGCAAGCAGGCAGGGCCCGTCGGGGGCCTCTGGATCTTTGCGTCGCAGATCAGTCCCAAGACCGGCGGACTACGTGCATCCAACGGGTATCTCTATTCTGTGAATACCTACTACTATCCCTCCGTCGTAAATGCCTGGAAGTTGCTGCAATCGAAACCGGAATTTAGTTATTTTGTTGCGGCGTGCCAAATCAACGACAGTGTTGCCAACGCGATGGGGCTGCCGTACAGGGGGGATCCGCTGAACCTCCCAAGCGATACCAGTATTTTTTTTAGTGCCGGCATCACTTATTTTGTGCCGACCAACCAGGCCTTTATCGATGCCGGATTTCGGACGATCAACGATATCCGGGCTTATGCGCTCACTACCCAGTACGATCCTTCCAATACCACTGTAAGTCCGCTGGACACCATCATTTACGGCCACTGTATGCCGGACACTGCGGTGCTGTCATTCGACTTGCAACATAACCCGGGCTTTAATCAGCGGCCACTGGCCTCCGCTGTCAGCGGGTATGACAAAAAAGCTTTTCAAAGTATAATGTATAATCTTGCTTACAAGATCAATAACGATCCATATAATTATCCCGCGCAATATGGGCGGACGCAGCCCTATATAGGCGAAATATTTTTCCAGGCCTCCGGCAGCACTATAACGATGACTTGCAATTCGGGCAGGAAGCCGCCGGCAGCGAGGATCGTCGAGCCTGACATGGTGTGTGCGTATAATTTAATCTTACATGGGGTGGATCATCTTTTTTGGCCCTACTAAATTAAACGTTATGTTGTCTATGTTAATACGTTATTTAAAAAAATGGGTGGTTGCGGCGAGTCTGTTGGCGCTGGTCTTTTCCTGTAAGAAGAACATGACGCCAGGGCAGAATGGGTTGTATGACGACCCTCAGTCCCTCTACAGTCTTATCGGCGCTAATTTTAATCTGAGCCATTGTGATACGGCCCTGCAAATTACCGGATTGGACACCTTACTGGCACGCAAGGGCGCCTATACCGTCTTTGTGGTGCAGGACGACAATTATCCGACGGATGGCGGAATTTTCGCGGGGACTATTACCTATCCCACCGGTGGTAATTTTTATGGCAAGGGCTATGCGCAAGGTCCATTTGCTGCCAGCCTCACCAATTATTACTATTGGTATGTGCAGCAGGGCAATGTCCCCTATCTCAAGCGGGTGGCGGGCTACCACATCCTGCCGCAGAAGCTGAACATAGCTGATATCCCTATGGGGCTTAACAAAGCATATGTTACGCTGGCGGGGGACTCCGTCTTTATCTCCAAATATGCCGACCCTCATTCGTCCGGGGGTGACCCGATCGTGACTGTCAACGGCATCCGGGTGATCCGTCATGATTTCCAGGCTTCCAACGGCACCTATCATGTGTTGAACCAGCTGCTCTTCCCCAATCCCAATACGAGTACCTGGGCCATTCTTTCCGGCACCAATGCGCTGGGGTGGGCTTTCGAACCCATTGCCAATAGTACTTATGGCCAGTGTTGCAATTCTAATCCTCCCCACGATACCCTTGGGTTCGGGATGCGGGCATACAATTATGGTACATTTACCACGGCACTGGTGCGGACAGGGTTATACAAGCTGCTGCAGGGCGCCGGCGCCTATACGGTGATGGCTGTACCCAACAACTTTTTTCTTAATCCATACAGTCCTTCGCGCCCGATGTTGAGCCAGCAGCAGGTGCTGACGATGAACCTGGATACCCTGACGAAGATCATGAAACTCCATATTATTCCGGGAAGGTATTTCCTGAGCGATTTTCAATCCTATCCATTCGATGCCCATGTGCTGGATACCCTCTACAGTCCTGCTTTCGGGCAATGGACCTATAGCAAGCCGCTGGTGTTTCCCACTATCGGGAAGGATTCACTCTATGTGATCCCCAACGGGCTGCCGATAGGCGGCACAACTCCCGGATTCTGGGTGTTCGGTCCGGGGAACCTGTGGTACAGCCGCTACGCGAGTCAGTACCAGAATCAATTTGCGCAAACGGGAGAACCGGCAGGGTTGCTGCTGGATGGGTCTGCTTTCTATGACGGCAGTTTGCAACCCCAGGATGTTGTGGCGCCCAATGGGGTTGTACAATATCTGTACGCTACCGAACTAGTTCCAAGATAAAATTTTTTTTATGAAGAGAAACAGCCATTTTCAACGTCTGTCCGTCTTTGCGGTGTTTTTGGTCTTTACGATCTTTGCTGTATCGTGTAAAAAGAACAGCGGCGCGGGCGCTTCCACGCAGACATTGCGGCAGTATTTCAGCAGTGCGTCACAATATACTCTTTTTAACAAGGCGCTGCAGAGGACCGGGCTGGACACGCTGCTGGGTGGAGCGATACCTTATACGGTGTTTGCCGTCGGCGATTCGGGCATGATACATAGCGGCTATACTTCTGCAGGGATCGATACGACCAATATCCCGCGACTCAGGCGAACCTTGCTGTACCAGATCATCCAGGGCAGCATCACCAGCGCGAGTCTGCAACTTTACCAGGAGATACCACTGACTACAGCGGACAGCGGTATACAGGCTTACCTGGAACAAAACAACTTTGGCTTATTTTTTAATGGCATTCCGGTGGCTGGTGTCGATAGCGGTCTGTCCAATGGCATTATTCAGCGGATGCAAACGATGGCCGCCCCCCCTGTAGGGGATCTGTATACCACCGTTGGTACGATCCCTTCGCTGAGCGATTATAACTTTTTGATCCATTATGTCGGTCAATATGGATCTCCGGGTGATTATTTACGGGCTGCCAGTCCTGCCTCGCCGCTCACCGTCTTTTTGCCCAACAATACTCTCTTCGCCGCGTTAGGTTGGGACAATCTCACCGCCATACAGCAGGGAGGCTATTTTTCCAATGTCTACTTCTGGGGCAACGGGCAGTATTATACATGCGATTTTCTCGGAGCCTCCAATCTTTTTCTGAACGCGGATCAATTTGGGAACAGAAACTATTTATGGTTCACCAAGGACGGATATAGTTTTTACCCCAATACCACAGTCAGCAATGGTATCGGGAATGCCAATACCCGATATCAGATCGTCCTGGCGAATATCGTCTGCACTAATGGCGTGATCCATACTTTTCAACCCTATTCATATTAATGCACTTGCTATGAAACTTTATATCGGGATCTTTATTTTGGCTCTTTTCCTGTCTGCCTGTGGAAAGAAATTTATGGACCCCAAGGGCAACCAGTTCCTGGCGGCCGAAGTGACGGCGAGCCCGTTGACGATAGCGTCCGATAGCCTGGTGACCATAACGGGCCAGGGTTTTAGTACCGACCCGAACCAGGACCAGGTCTTTTTTAACGGAACAGGTGCGGCTGTGCTGCAAGCCAGTGCTACCCGGCTGGTGGTGAAGGCGCCGGCTGCGGGGTCGACGGGCAATATAACGGTGAGGGTCAATGGAGAGCAAGCCAATGGTCCCGTATTCACCTATCCTTCGAGCAGTGTCTTTTCCATGAGCCCTTTGAGCGGTGTTGACAGTACCACGGTCACACTTGCCACCGCCATCCGTGTAGGTCCTACGGCGTCCACGACGGTGCTGTTTGGCAATCTGCCGGGGAAGGTACTTTATACGGATTCCAGCCGGATCATCGTATCAGCTCCTCATGGGGTGCAGACCGGCCAGCTGAGTATCCAGACTAATGGACAGCAATATGCCGGCCCGGTGTTTACCTTAATCACGGTACAGGCGGTCAGTCCGAATATCCAGGGTTCGGGGGGGGGCACGGTGCAGATCATCGGCACAGGGTTCAATCCCGTACCCAACCGCAATGCTGTAACCTTTACTCAGAAATTTACCGGCAATCCCGTACCTGCAACCGTCGTCGGGGGTAGTGTCGACACGCTGACTGTGCAGCTTCCCGCGGGTGTCGGTACGGGTCCTGTTACGGTGAATCCGAACAATCAGAATGTGGTCACCGGCCCCATCTTTACCTTGTTTTCGATTGATTCGAGGTCCAGCCAGCCGTATAGTTTTCCTTTTATTGCCACCTCCGGGATACCCCAGCTGTTGATAGGCAGCGGCTTCAACCCTGATGTCAGCCAGAATCACCTGACGGTGAACGGTCTTCCCTGCACGGTGACGTATGTCAGTCCTACCGGGGATTCTATCCTTTACTATCTGCCTGATCTGATCAATCCCCCCCAGATAGGGCTTGCTAATGGCCCTCTGGTCCTGCAGTCGGGCAGTCTGACGGCCACAACCGCGGGTCTGCAGAACATCGCCTATGAAGAAGTAACCACGCTGGCCGGCGGCAGTTACGGTCTGGCTAATGGAAAGGGGAAGAACGCTCAGTTCGAGACGCTGGCGGGCATTACGTATGGTCATCCATTAGGCGCTGCTGCTTATAATAGTCCCGCCTATTTCTATGTAGTGGACAGGGAGGCCAATAATGTCCGGCGGATAACGACGGATGGTATTGTCACATTGGTGGCCGGCAGTCCAACCGGCCAGGCCGGTTATGCGGATGGCATCGGCGCCAGCGCCCTGTTCAATGCCCCCAGTGGGGTTGTAATTGACAATAACGGCTACCTGTGGGTTGCTGACAGCGGCAATTTCAGGGTCCGAGTGATCGACCCGAAAACTTACCAGGTTACCACTGTTGCGGGGACCGGAGTGCCGGGTACGGCCGACGGTGTGGGGGTGTCAGCACAGTTCCTGGGGCCTACGGGTGTCTCCCTGTACGGCTCAAATTGTTACAGCTGCGGTCTTACGGCTTCGGTGGTGATCACCGACGCGGCCGGCGGCACCGGCAGTTTGCGTCAGGTTGTCCGGCTCAGTGATGGATCGGTGACTGTAACGACCCTTCAATCCGGGTTGATCAATCCGAGATCGCCCTATGGTGGATATAGCCAGGTGGCCTATGTCGACAACGAGGCGGTGTATTATTATAATGCCGGAGGTTTTTTGGCTGGTACACCCGGTTCCGCCGGATTTATGAATGGACCTTCGGGGGCTTTGTTTAATAACCCTTTGGGGTTGGTGGCTATGTCGCCTCCTATTCCCGGTACTTTTTGGATGGTAGGCGATGCCGGCAACAATGTTATCCGGGTCATCTATAACAATACTTATACGACTGGTACAGGCCCTTATCCCGTGTACACCTACATCGGCGGAATGGGCGGCACCACGGCAGGGTACCAGGACGGTGGTTTCCGAACGGCTTTGTTTAACAAACCGGGGGCTATGATTACGGTGCCAAACAGTTATAAAACTTTTTTATACGTATGTGACGTGGGGAATCACGCCATCCGGATAATCAATTAACAAACAAGACGAATACTGTCTTTTGTCGTGGATAATTTACGATTCCTTAATATGCTGTTCACCCGGGGGATATATGATCTTCCTAATTTCATGGACTGCTTTGGTGCGGTTTCGGACTTGGTGGTTTACCGTGCCTGTATAGAAAAAAGACTGTACTATGAATCTCTCTCCCAACGAAATCGTGAGAACCGACGAGGAACTGATCGATCTGCTGAAGACGGATGAACAGATTGCAGTAAAGGGCATATACGAGAAATACTGGAGATCCCTTTTAAAATTTGCTTTTAGCTTTACCCGGGATGAGACGGATGCCAAGGATATTGTACAGGAAGTATTTGTAAGGCTGGTGGTAAAAGAACAATTGAAGGGGGTACAGACTAACTTACGTGCATATCTATACGCTGCTGTAAAATATGATTGCATTCGATATCTGCGTACCAGGTTCTCTTCGGTGGAACTCGACGAGCATTACGAGCAATTTCTTGCCGCCACATCCAAGGATCAAACTGCGCACTCTTTATTGTTCAAGGAATTGGAATATCATTATGAAAAAGAGCTTGCGTATCTGCCGCCCCGGCTGAAGCAGGTGTTTGAGCTGAGCCGGAAGCAGGGGCTCAATTCGACGGAGATCTCCATGTATCTGGGGGTGTCCAATCAGACGGTGAGGAACCAGATCTCCCAGGTCATCCGGATCCTGAGACAGAAGCTGCGGTATGAGTAGGGATGGGTTTACGCATATTTATCTGATGGCTGCTAAATCCTGCCTGCTCGTAGGCCCGGATAGCGCTTTTATTGTCATAGTAGACTTCCAATGTCATCTCCGTTATATTTCTTTCCAGCGCCCAGGCTTCCAATGCTGCAATGATCATCCGGTTGACACCCTTCCCGCGATGGGCCGGCTCGGTATACATGAAGCCGAGGTAGGCGTGTTGAGTATGGGTCAGATAATGCCGGCCTGTCTGTTCGATCCGCGCATAGCCGCATCCGATGAGCACTCTATCCAGTTCTGCTACGACCAGCTGAATATGATCTGCCGTGATCATTACGGGAATATTATAGTATTGGACATGTCCCGCGCGTATGGTGGGGTCAAACGGTCTTTCGGCTGTAATCAATCCCTGTTCGAAATGCAGCAATACCGGAACATCTTCTAAAGTTGCTGATCTTATAATGATTTCTTCCATCGGATTAATTTAAGACTTAGAAAGATAAGGAAAGAACATTGATTCCATTTGTTTTGTAAATGCTATTGCAGCCTCTTTATCTCTTAGACGATCGGTAAGTTCATTATTAGACAGCCAAAAATCGCTCACAATAAAAATTTGTCTTACCAGTGCGGTCCATACGGCCTCCGGGATATCTTTCCTAAATATTCCATTTCGGATCAATATGCGGAATATGGCTTTAAACTCTTTCTCCCGTCGTTGCATTAAGCTTCTATAATGCTCCTGGATAGTTGGAATGCGGATGCCAATAGCAACAAAGTGTAAAAAGATGAAACGGTATTTGTATAGCGTTTGAAACGATTGATAATAGAAAGAATGTAATGAATCAAGACTGATCTCTGTGGCTTGCCCCAGTCTGGATACCAATTGATCAAATTCTGTGGCGAGTTGATCCCATAAGGTGATAATAATGTCATCTGTATGTTTAAAATGATAATGAAGATTACCGGCACTGATGCCCATGCCTGCGGCAATATGCCTGGTGGTGGCGTCTATGCCTTTTTCGTTGTACAATTTAAGGGCTGATTCCAGAATACGAGTCTTTGTATCCATAGCAGGTCAAAATTAGAACTTTTGCTCTAATTTAAATAAAATTAGTACATTTGTTCTAAATTATAGGATATGGAAATCGAATCCACCAAAGGGGAAAAGCTATCCTTACTTAGAAGATTGAGAAATTCTGTTTTTCCCATAAAAGAAATAGACCACCCAATCGTCAGACTGGGTAAAAATGTAGGTTTTGTAGCCTTTATCATTTTAATTGTATGCGTATCCTTTGGTATTATGATAGGTATCTCGCTGGCGCTTTAGGGGCTGTGTTTGACCGGCTCTTTACGATTTACTGTGGGTGCTGGCTGATGATACATACAGGCAGATGGTCACACAGGCCCGTCCCATTTTTGAATAACTGGCTTACTGACTTTGTTTTTGTACCTGTGATTGCGCACGTCGCGCTCGTACTTACCCGGCAATACATTGTACGTAATGCTACATACCGTTATCCCCTAAGCTATTTATTATTCGCGGCCTTATATGTTTCGTTTATATATGAATGGGTTTTTCCGTATTACCACTTTCATACTGTAGGGGACCCCTTTGATGTAATAGCCTATTTTTCAGGAAGTATATTTTATTTTTTTGTACATCAAAGATCACGGATTCTCCGGTAGATGCGACATCAACCGGTGGATATCGGCCGGCTGCAAAGCCTTACCGAAGATCATCACATCATCGATATATCCCTTGAAAATCCTCGTCGGATCCCCATCATTCCGCCCGATGCTCCAGGGGTGATTCGAATAATCCGTCAACCCCGTCTCCCCATTAGGGTCACGCGGCTCCATCCGTTTGACTGCCGACAGATGCCCGTCGATATATAACTCTTCGATATCGCCGCGTGTCACACCGGCAATATGATGCCAGTGCCGGTTCCAGTTTGCCGGGACCGGCGCAAAGGCTTCGTGCCCTTCCCAGCCGGCCGAGTAAAAATTCACGATCGTATTGCTTGCCTTTAATTGCAGCGTATGCCAGTCGCCCCTGCAAAGAATATCCGAAAAATTCTCTTCCTCCATCGGATAGACCCAGGCCATCATCGTCATTCCCTCATTCTGAACCAACGTGTCCAGCGACGGTCCCGGCTTTAGTTCAATATAGCAGCCATGTGGCGCATCCAACTGTACTGCCTTTCCAAACAGACCATTCACCCATCGTGGCGTTCCGTGTATAAGCCCGTCATTGCCTTTTCCCGACTGGTCGCTCGCGTGATGTTCAAAATCAAGCACCACTAATGCACAGAGTTTTCTCAACATCGCAGTATCAAAAGGAGGCAACGGTCGATCATCAATCAGCCGAACCGTGACCGACGGCAATTCATTCACGCCAATAGTCGACAGCGGCTGCAAAGCCCGCCCCGCTACTATAAACACGGCCTTCTTTTCCTGCCCCGACGGAACAAACACCGTCCGGCTATCTATCGTTAGACCATCCACAATCAGCCTTACCTGCGCAGACCCGCCGCGGCTCCCCCGATTACGGACCATTACACTTACCGGCATACTATCCTGAGGCCGCACGATATGCGGCAATGGAATTGACAGATCGGAGTACGAAAAGACCGGCGCTTTTGGGGCTATGGTAAACGTAAGCGGAAAGCCTGACCGACCCAGCGTAATTCGGTGCGCCCCGGCCTGATAAAGAGTAACTGGAATAGACACCCGCTGAGTCCGACCCGCCTCGATAAGCACCGAACGGCTGCCGTATAGCCGACCATCTATAAAAATATCCAGTCGAACGCTGCCCGCCGCAGAGCCGTCATTGCTCATCAGACAAGACCATTCGACCGAATCACCTGCCGACGCATTCGTCGCGGATAGCGATGGCCTTCCGGTGGTCTTCGACAATCCCGCAAGTCTAAACTCCGGCCCTCCCATCGTCAGCGATGGCGGTGCATCTTTATCGGCGATACCCCAATGTTTATTCGGCTTTACTCCCATTTCCAATGTCAGCGTTCCCCCGGCGAGAATGTCTTTATGCGTAATCCAGGGCCGCCCATAAGCCCGCCCATTCAGCCTCGCCGCACGTATATACCGGCGCTTCGCCGAGCTCCCCGGTGCACGTATTGTAAATTTTTTTCCATTCGGCAAATGCAGAATGCAAGTCTCAAAAACCGGGCTGCCAAGTTCATACAATGGCTCCCCCGGTGTAACGGGATAAAATCCCATCGCGCTAAATATATACCAGCTCGACAAAGCGCCGAGATCATCATTCCCCGGAAGCCCGCCGGGCACGGCGGCATAGGAGTTTTCAGTAATCATTCTCGCATATTCCTGTGTCTTCCACGGCCTCCCCACAAAATCGAAAAGATAGGCATAATGCGATGGCGGTTCATTGTCATGAACATAATGCCCCTTGTCAAAGCATTCCTCCAACTTTCCGGAAAAGCGTTCAGGTCCTCCCATCAGATTCACCAAACCCCGTACATCATGCGGAACATACCAGCTATAAGTCCACGCTGTTCCCTCGCAATAGCCTCCATCAGTAAAATCACCGTTTCCCTTCACCGCCTGCATAAACCCTGTCCCGGGGTCATAAAGACGCTGGTATGAAAAAGCCCTCTGAAATAATGTATCGACATCACCATCCGCTTCTGCAACAGCTTTTAGAAATTTAGCCCCAGCCCAACAGTTATAAGCAAATTCCAGCGTCTGGGAAACACTATTCACCTGTTCGGCAGGTACATAACCCAACTGGTGGAAAAGCCCCATATCCCGCCGTGCATACGGCGCTGTCATCAGACTCTTCCGGATCGCCATGGCAGCCTTGTCGACACTGAAATTTCGTACACCTTTCATATAGGCATCGAGAATCAGCTCCACATTGTGATTCCCCAGCATGTTGCCTGTCGGCAGCCACCCTGTCTGATCATAAGCCGAAAGCGTCGAAGCGATCACTTCCCCCTCCGCATCCGGGTTCAGCAAAACATTTAGCGGATGCTCGCTGCGATACGTATCCCAGGGATAGGTCGGGGTATAGCGGCGTGGTGACACACCCGCATCGGATACGATCGACGGCATAAAACAACTATGATAAAACGCCGTGTAAAAGATCTTCCGATGTGTCGCATCGCCACCCTGTATCTCGATATGCGACAAGACGGTATTCCAATTATCCCGGCCCTCCCGGCTGTATCGCTTGAAATCCCCATCCGGCATTTCCGTCGCCAGATTATTCGTCGCGGCAGCCACAGACCTGGTAGAAAACCCCGTTCTTATATCAACAGCATCCCCAGAGCCGGTGCGATAGTCCAGCCGGACGCCGCCACCATCGATCAAAACAGCATGAAAAGCCTTACCGGATAACAGAAAAAAATAGCTGCCATTACAATACCCCGTCAGAGAAGTATCGGATAGAACCGTCACCCGACTAACATCACTCAACAGTATATGTGCATCATCGGAGCGAGGGAATGTCATTCGTGCAAATCCCGCATGAATAGTGGCCGCAAAAGCGGCATGGATCCCGTAATCAGAGAGATCAACCTCATATCGCCAGGGATGACTCTCCTCCCGGCTATGAGAAAAAGCAGAAGGCGAAGCCCCCGATCCCACATAAGGAATAACCAGGAAGCGTCCGTTAGAACTCCACCCGCTGCCATGATCCAGATAACTGAACCCGCGTATATGCGTGTCAGTATAATGGTAACCGTCAGGTGTTATCTGCACCATCCCATGCGGCGCCAGCACACCGGGAAAACAAGCCCCATTCGACTCCCAGACCGTCGGCCGCACCGATTTGGCCGTGCCGATCAACGGATCGACTTCATCCGCCGGCCCGCACCGGCCGGTAAATCCCCGCAGCAATAAAATCATTAAAGTCAGCAGACGGCAGGTGGAATACTTCATACGGCTGTTTGTCGCCGCCAAGGTAAGGATTAATCCATTCCACGGCAGCGTAGCTGCAGCGAACCGCCGGCTGAAGCATAAAATTGCAAACGCTTGCACAAAAAAACGCGGTCCAAAAATCCAAATTCAGTCAAACGTTTGCGTAAAACTATGTCAAATTATAAAAGATTGTCCTTTAGTTGTTTAAACATTGAAAATGGCAATCATTCCGTCATGAAAACATTAAGTTAACAAACCGGACCCTGGGAGAAGCTATAATTTTAAGCCTCCAAAAATGCTTGCTTATGGTCAATATTGATATGAAGGCGAAAGCCCTGCTTAGCTTCTTCTTTTTATTTCTTCTCCACCAAAGTTTCGCGCAGGTAAAGACCATTACAGGAAAGGTCATCGATGAAAAAGGCAACCCGGTCGCCGGCGCTTCTGTGATTGTCAAAGGCTCCACCTCCAACGGAACCTCCACCGATGCCACCGGACATTTCTCACTTCAAGTCCCTGCCGGAGCAAAACAACTCCAGATCTCGAGTGTCGGCTTTGCAGCCCTGACCTTCCCGATAGGCAATGGGAAAGACCTGTCGATCAGCCTGACGGCGGAAGGTGCGGCTCTCAATGATGTGGTAGTGGTTGGCTACGGAACCGCGCGCAGGAAAGATGTGACAGGTTCGATCTCCAGTATCTCGGCCAAGGATTTCAACCAGGGCAATATCACCACACCGATGGATCAGGTGCAGGGCAAAGTGCCGGGCCTTGTCGTAACCACGCCTGACGGCGACCCCAACAGCAACCCTCTCATCCGTCTGAGAGGCCAGACCTCCCTGCTGGGCACGCAAACGCCCCTCCTTGTTGTAGATGGCGTCATCCTTGACAACTATGAGCTGCTGAGTTCCATTCCTCCGGCGGATATCGTCACTTTCGACTTCCTGAAAGACGCTTCTGCCGCCGCCATCTATGGGTCCCGCGGCGCCAACGGCGTTGTCCTGATCACTACCAGACAGGGACGCAGCGGCAATTTCCAGATCGACTATAACGGGTCGGTATCCACCTCCAAAGACGCTAAATACTACGATATCTTCCGTGATGCGCCCAGCTTTCTCAAAGCGGCCGCCACCATCCCCGGCACCGATACCGCCGGACTCAACCAGGGTGGTAACACGGACTGGCAAAAAGCCATCACCCAGACCGGCTACAGCCAGACGCATAACCTTGGTATTTCGGGAGGCAGCAATAATTTTACCTATCGCGGGTCGCTTTATTACCAGAATACGCAAGGCATTGTCATCAATACCGGCAGACAGCAACTGGGACTAAGACTTACTGCGAATCAGAAAGCATTCAACGGTAAGCTCGATATCCAGTATAATATCGTCAATACCGAAACCCAGCATCAGCATATCAATGCCAATATCTTCTACTGGGCCTATAACATTCCGCCGACCGTCCCGCTGTACAGCCACGGCGACACGTTGACGCCGCTGAACAATTACAATTATCTCAATCCCGTCTGGCTGCAAAAGAATGAATTGTGGAAATCCACCGATAATCTGAAACAAAATTCGGCCACCGCAAATTACGAGATCATCAAAGGCCTCAAAGCCGGCGTCACAGCGGCCATGAGCAGATTGAACAGCCAGTACGATTATTACCAGCCGGTGATACCCGGCCTGGGCGGGCTCAACCAGGCTGTCAAGTATAGCTCGAATTTCAACTCCAATCGGGGAGACTTGCACCTGAATTATCTGGGCAGCTTTGGTAAACACAATATCTCAGCCACCGGCGTATACGAATACAATTATTACGAGGACGATTATTATTCCGCATCGGGCGAAGGATTCCAGGTCGACGTGTTACAAAATAATTCGCTGGGGGCAGGCAACAGCGCCCTGAATATCATCCAGTCCTATAAGGAAGAATACAAACTGATCTCTTTTCTCGCCAGGGCGGCCTACAATTATGATAACCGTTATTACCTGACGGCCAGTCTCCGCCGCGACGGATCTTCCAAATTCGGCTCGGATCACGCCTGGGGTCAATTCCCTTCCTTCTCCGCAGCATGGCGTATCAGCCAGGAGCAATGGGCGAAAGATATCTCCTGGATCGATGAACTGAAACTCCAGGTCGGCTATGGGATCACCGGTAACTCGGATCCCATCGGCGCCTATAATACCCAAACCTTGCTGACAAATTCAAATCCCAACGGTTACAGCAATGTCTATAACCCTGTCACGGGCCAGTATCCCGCAGGCGTATTCCCTTATCAGAACCCCAACAAGGACCTTCGCTGGGAAGAAAAGATCGGCCGCAATATCGGTGTCGAATTCAGCTTTCTCAAAAGCCGGGTAACGGGTACGCTCTCTTATTTTAACGACAAAACCAAAAACCTGCTCTACACCTACAACGTACAGCCCATTCCACCCATCGTCTATGGAAGTATCCTCGCGAATGTGGGGGATATGACCAATAAAGGCGCAGAGCTCGGTCTGAATGTCGCGATCATCAGGGACAAGGATATCGAATGGAACTTTGGCGGACAGATCAGCAT
Source organism: Chitinophagaceae bacterium (assembly GCA_017307755.1). Lineage (GTDB taxonomy): Bacteria > Bacteroidota > Bacteroidia > Chitinophagales > Chitinophagaceae > Puia. Next base: position 468,733 of record JAFKGQ010000009.1, read on the forward strand.
TGTTCGTACAAAGGTCACCAGTCTCCACGGTTCGATCCAGGGCATCCCGGTGGCCACCGATCATATCCAGCTCACGGCTGCCGGCGGTCAGGGCCTCAGCTTCAACCCGCTGACTTTCCTCCAGGTAGGCTATTATCCCGGTGTATTCTATCTGCCGCATTTTGTAGGCATCGATCAGAACGGCAATCAGCTTCTGGATTCGGCAGGGGTCGCCAAAGTAGGTATCGGCGGCAACCCGACTTACTACTATACGGATCCTTCCCCCAAATTTACTTATGGTTTCAATACCTCTGTGAGATATCAGAATTTCTCGTTCAGTATCGCCTTCACCGGCAACTACGGACAAAAAGTGTATGACAATGCCCGTCTGAATATGGCGAATTATGGCCGCTTCCCCGGCCTCAACAGTCTGAAAGAGCTCTTTACCAATGGACTCAAGGATGCCCCCACGACCAGCGATTACTGGCTAGAAAAAGCTTCCTATCTCCGCTGTCAGAACGCGACCATCAGCTATACATTCCCGAAACTGACGGATGTGATCTCCGGATTCCGTATATATGTGACAGGCAGCAATCTCTTTGTCATCACGCCCTACAAAGGACTTGATCCAGAGATCTCGCCCTATGGCGCTAGTGTTGGAGGCTATGCCACGGCCAACGGCAGCAAGGCCAATGTCGCCCGGCTGGCTACCAATCTGAGCAGCAATTATGGCGGTCTTGGCGGCGCCGGTTCCGGCCAGGGCTATCTGGATAATAACTATGCCGGGAATGGTTTTTATCCCCGCGCACGCACCTTCACAGTTGGCGTATCCATCACCGTTAAATAAGATCAGGCAATCAAAAAATGAAAAACATGAAGACTTCGATATACAACGTTAAGCACTGGGCGCCCGTCATCCTCCTCCTCTGGATCTCCGGTGCGGCCTGTACCAAACTCAATGTAAAGACTTATAGCGTGCTGCCTGCCGCCGAGTTCTGGAACAATCCTGACAATATTCCCATCGGAAAGCTCGCGCCCTATACCGCACTTGGCAATATCGTAGGACATAGCGGTGTCGGCAATATGATGGAGATTACCTCTGATGAAATGGTCTATCCGACCCGCGGCACCGACTGGTACGACGGCGGTCAATGGGCCAGAATGTATTACCACCAGAACCTCCCCAGCGATGTCGACGGAAATGTGGACGGATGCTGGCAGGGCTGTCTCAGCGGCATCTCCAAATGCAATTATGTTATTTTGACGCTCCAGGGTCTGCCCGCGGGCACCGACCCCAATCTCGATGCCGACGTCGCCGAAATGACCGCACTCCGCAGTATCTTCTATTATAAGGCAATGGTCCTTTTTGGTAATTTCCCCTACGTCAATTACGCCGTCGACCCGACTAAGGTCACCCAAACCCCGATGGCCGCCATCTTCGACAGCCTTGAGACCTCACTCAAAGCATCCATTCCCCACCTCACCGCCACCATCGACAATTCTACCTACGGAATAGTCAACAGATATACGGCTTTTGCCCTTCTGGCGAGAATGTATTTGAACGCGAAATATTACACCGGCAAGGACCGCTTTGCCGACTGCGTCGCCATGTGCGATTCCATCATAAACAACAAACACTATAAGCTCGAAGATAATTATTTCGACTGCTTTGTGGGTATCAACAACCAGAGCAAAGAAAATATCCTCGTGGTCCCCGGCACCCAAAGCGGGCTGACTTATACCAATGGTCTTGTACAGGCCTCGATCGAGTTCAATTCCTCCCTGACCTTTGGCATCCCCTGTTGTAATTATGGAAACAACGGCGCCTCCAGTACCCGGGATTTCTACCAGTATTTTGATACGGCTTCAAGCTATTCCACCAATACACAGCAGATCAACGGCAGGACCGTACACAACGTCCTGCGTACCTTCAACGACCAGCGCACGGGACAATACCTTGTCGGTCAGCAGTTCCAGGGAGACGGCGTCAGCAATTATCCCCCGAACAAGAACTGGATCGTAGCCAACGACGACGTTTGCTGTACGTATGACGGCGATGCTTCCACGGCCGCAACGACCAAGATCGGTGACAATTACAACGGCCTGAAGTCTCCCGTCATCTATTATGATACCATGGCCGAATTTACTTTCGACACCAAGCCGGCCTATTTCCGTCATGCAGGCGTCCGCAATATCAAGTACTGGCCGCAGCCGGGCCTTCCCCCCAATGGCAATATGGGGAATGCCTGGTCCGTATTTCGTCTCGCCGACGTCTATCTTATGCGCGGAGAAGCCAATTACTGGCTCGGGAACCTGCCCGACGCACTTAGCGATTTCAATACGGTCCGTGACCGTGCCTACAGCCACAACACGGCTTATTATTGGAAGCTCGCAGATCTGACTCCTGATAATATCCTTGCGGAACGGGGCCGGGAACTTGCCTGGGAAGATGTCCGCAGGATCGATCAGATCAGGATGCAGGAGTATACCGGCACACCGTATTTCACCAGGGCAAGGTCGTATCCGCCCAAACCGGCCGACAACGCGGATAAGCATACTTATTGGCTGCCCGTGCCTACAGTCGAGATCAATACGAATCCAAACCTGAAACAAAATCCCGGGTACTGATCCATTGCCAGGGCGCAATCATATAGTCCTTTTGACCGGGTACATGATATTGCTGGCCGCCTGTACCCATCGCCCCTCCCCGCTGTTCACAAAAATGAAGGCTGCGGAGACGGGCATCGGGTTCATCAACGTCAATACCGACCGCGATACGCTCAGTATCCTGGATTATCTCTATTATTATAATGGGGCAGGGGTCGCCATCGGGGATATCAACAATGACGGTCTGCCGGATATCTATCTGGCGGCCAATCAGGGAGGCAACAAACTCTATCTTAACAAAGGAAATTTCAGATTTGAAGACATTACCGCCAAGGCCCATGTCGGCGGTCAAGCGGATTGGACCACCGGCGTGACCATGGCTGATATCAATGGCGATGGCCTCCTCGATATCTATGTCAGCGCCGTCGGCGATTTTGATCCCAGAGACCATAATGGCGACACACACCTGTATTTCCGGAATTCACGCAATCAGCTCTTTCTGAATAATGGCGACAATACCTTTACCGAATGCGCCGAAAAATATGGTATTGCGGTGAAAGGATACAATACCCAGGCTGTCTTTTTCGACTATGACAAAGACGGGGACCTCGATCTTTTTGTGCTTCAGCATTCCACCCACCAGACCGACGCATATGGCCCCGTCTCGCTCAGAGAGAAGTACAGTCCTGAAAGCGGCGGAAAGCTCTTCCGGAACGACGGTGAGCATTTCACCGACGTTACCAGATCTTCCGGCATCTACAGCAGCGCCCTGGGATACGGCCTTGGAGTCGCCGTCGCCGACCTTGACAACGATGGATACGACGATATCTATGTCAGCAACGACTTCCACGAGAACGATTATTATTATCTCAACCAGCGCGACGGCACCTTCAAAGAGATAAATGCCCGCGCCTTTGGTCATGAGTCGAAGTTTTCCATGGGCAACGATATCGCCGACATCAACCACGACGGCTGGCTCGATGTCATGACGGTGGATATGTTGCCCTCAGATGAGAAGGTACTGAAGTCATCCCTTGGCGATGATCCCCTGACCCTTTATCTCTACCAGCGAGGACTCGGATACAACTACCAGTATTCCCGGAATTGTCTGCAATTGAATACAGGCAGGGGTAAAAAGTTTTCCGATATCGCACTCTATAGTGGCGTCGCCGCGACTGACTGGAGCTGGGGGCCTCTGATCGCGGATTATAACCTGGACGGCAGCGACGATATCTATATCTCGAATGGTATCAAAAACCGCCCCAACGACCTTGACTATGTCAAGTTCATCTCCGGCCTCCCGCAAAACCATTTGAACACCGGCAAAAGATCGCATGATAAAGAGATCCTCCAACACCTTCCTTCCGGCGCCTGGCATAATTATATCTTTGAAGGCGGCGCCGATTGCAAATTTATCGACCGCAGTATCGAATGGGGTTTCGACAAACCGACCCTCGCCCAGGGTGCAGCGTATGCCGATCTTGATGGCGACGGCTCCATCGATCTGGTGACCAATAATATGAATGAAGAAGCGGGCATCTATAAGAACAATATAAGGACCCAAAACCCCGGCAATCATTTCCTGACCGTCCGCTTAAAAGGTAAAGCTCCGAATACCTTTGGCATAGGCGCCAAACTTTTTGTATTTGCCGGCGGCCGTCTGCAGTTCCAGGAATTACAACCCGAACGCGGATTTATGAGCTCCTCCGAACCGCTGTTGCATTACGGGCTCGGAAGCCTGACAAGTGCCGACAGCCTGATCCTTATCTGGCCTGATAACACTTTCGGGCGAATCGGCCGTACAAAAGCGGATGAAAAACTCATCATAGTTTATGAGCGCAGTAAACAGGATAGTATCCAAAATTACCCATCCTTTATCGATCACATTCTCCATGCCGGCGACGACACCGTCCTGACGGACATCACGGGAGTCTCCCACGTCGACTATCGTCACGAGGAAGATGTCTCATTTATCGATTTTACCCGACAATGGTTCATCCCTCACGAGATCTCCACACCGGGACCAAAGATCGCCGTGGCCGATGTCAACGGGGATGGTCTGGATGATTTTTTTGTTTGCGGCGGCAAAGGGCAGGGAGGAACGCTTTTTATACAACAACCCGACGCCACCTTTTCAAGATCACCCGACTCTGTCCTTTTTCTAAAGGACCGTGCCGCTGAAGATGTCGATGCCATTTTCGCCGATGTCAACGGCGATCATTATCCCGACCTTTATGTCGCCAGCGGTGGCAATGAATTTGCCGGGCATGCCGAAGAACTCAAAGACCGTCTTTATCTCAACGATGGCAAGGGCCATTTTACAAAAAGCACAGGTCTTCCCGATCTGTTCGAAAACAAATCGATCGTACGCGCTGCCGACTTTGACAAGGACGGCGATCTAGATATCTTTGTCGGCGGCAGAGCCAATGCCCTAATCTATGGAATGCCCCCGACCAGCTATCTCTTACAAAACGACGGCAAGGGTAATTTTACGATCGTCACACCGGCAGCTGCCCCTGGTCTTGCTCAGATCGGCATGGTGACCGATGCCGCCTGGGTCGATATCGATAAAGACGGCTGGCCAGATCTCGTCCTCACCGGCGAATGGATGCCGCCGGTGCTCTTTAAAAACCACAACGGACGCCTGGTACGCGAAGAGTTGACAAATGACGACGTCGATCTCTCGGGCTGGTGGTGCGGCATGTTGGCCACAGATATCAACGGCGATGGGTACGTTGACCTCCTATTGGGCAATTATGGCCTCAACAGCAAGCTTACCGCGAGCGCATCGGCGCCCCTCAAGATGTACGTAGGAGATATGATGGGCAATCAGCGGATGTCGCAGATCATGGCCCTGCAAAAAGATGGCAATTATTATACCTTTTTGGATAAGGAGAACCTGGAAAAGCAATTGCCCTATCTGAAAAAGAAATACCTTAACTATGGAGAAATGGCGGGGCTCACTGTAGAACAGATCTTTGGAAAGAAGCTGGATAGCTGTGCGCTCTTTGAAGCCTATTCACTGGCCTCGACCGTATTGATCAACGACGGACACGGACATTTCAGATCGCAGCCTTTGCCGTACCAGATGCAATGGTCGCCTATTTTTACATTTGCACAGGCCGATCTGAATGGGGACGGCAGGCCGGATCTTATGACCGGGGGTAATTTTGATGGGACCGAACCCTACGAAGGACGTTACGACGCAATGCCCCTGGGGCTGTACCGGGGAGACGGGAAGGGCTCCTTTAACAGCATCCTGCCTCTTCCCCCGCTGCTGGATACGCTGTCGGGAGAAGTACGCAGCATTCAACCCATCCGGCTGGCGGGTGGCGGAAAAGCTCTGCTCGTAGGGTTCAACAACGGGCCTCTGCGAGTGCTGTCCTACCGGTGACTAACCGGATAGATCAGGTCGATCCTGATCGTCGAGCTGTCGGAGCCCGGTAGGGGAGACTGATACTGTTCGTAAGGAAGACCTCGTTTGGCCAACCCGTGATCGGAAATAAATTTTTCCATCGCCGCGTACAGACCGGTGCGCTCGTCAAACCGGCCTTCGAACCGGCCGACGACCAGACCGAGTGTTGAAGGCAACTGCCGGAAGTTGTAAGCCGCGTCGGTGTAGATCGATTTATCGATGTTGAGGCCGGCCATCAACGTAATGGAATCGTGATCCAGCCGGGTAATGGCGATATTACGGGCGATGACCTTGCTGGATTCTTTGGCGGCATAGGTTTCCAGCGACTGGAATATACCGGGCAGGACCTTGAAAAGATCGCTCGAACGAAGATCCGTCTGCTTCGTCAGGAAAAAAGAATCGACCAGCTTTTGTGTTCTGATCGGATAACCATAAAAACGGAGATTGTCCTGCAGATAGGAGCGAAGCTCGTCGACGGTATGCACATCAGTACCGGATCTTTCCAGAGAGGGGAAAAGCGAGTAAAACAAGGATGTCACGTGGACATAGGAGATATTTGAATGCTGCGGATCTTGTTGACGTGATAGATCGGGAGCCAGCGAGATCGCAAATTCGGTGCTGTCTCCGCCGTGGGCGGGTTCGCTGATGGTCCAACGCATGAATCCGGCCTCATTGATATGGGTATTCCTGCCCGAGTCTAAAGTCCGCCAACTGCCCGGTCTGTGTAAGGCCGCGACACTATTAGCCAGGGTGTTGGCGATGGTGACAGACCGGATCTGTTTGACGGGAATAACAAGGCTGATCAAAACAAGGACGATGAGGAGAGAAAAGAAAATAGCGATCAGTTTTTTCATATGTGCATTATTGTTTTAAAAGTAAATAAATTTTAAGTTGAAAAAGGTTTGCTTGCTGTTGTTTTTTTGTCTGCCGGCATTGGCGCCGGAGGCGCAGGTGTATGCTCCGAATTGGGAATCCCTGGATAAGCGGCCCGTCCCGCAATGGTACCAGGATGCGAAGTTTGGGATCTTTATCCATTGGGGCGTGTATTCAGTGCCCGCATTCCGCACCAAAGGAGAATATGCGGAATGGTATCAGAATGGATTGAACAGTGGCGATACCGCTGTTATTGCTTATCACAAGCGGCAATACGGGGACCTTACCTACTACCAACTGGTGGATAGATTCAGGGCGCCCCTCTTCAATCCCGACGATTGGGCCCACCTGATAGAAAAATCCGGTGCTCGTTATGTTGTGCTTACCTCCAAACACCACGACGGATTTGCGCTCTGGCCTAGTAAGGAAGCCACCCGCGACTGGGGATTCCCCTGGAATGCCGTCGATGCAGGACCGCACCGCGACCTGCTCGGCGATCTTTTTACCGCATTACGCAAGACCAGTGTCCATCCCGGGCTCTACTATTCCCTCTATGAATGGTACAATCCTATTTGGCTGAAAGACCATCGACAATATGTGGTGCAGCACGAATGGCCGCAGATGAAAGACCTTGTCAGCAGCTACAAACCCGAGATCTTCTGGACCGATGGCGAGTGGGACGAAACAGCCGAAACCTGGAAATCGCAGGAATTCCTCGCCTGGCTATACAACGAAAGCCCCATCAAAGACAAGGTCGTCACCTATGATCGTTGGGGAAAGGGCGTTCGTTTCAAACACGGAGGCGTGTTCACGCCCGAATACCAGCCTGATGTCAGTTTTGCAGATCATTATTATGAAGAGAGCCGCGGCATGGGATACTCTTATGGCTATAACCGCAATGAGGACGCCTGGGACTATAATTCCGCCGAAACCATGATCGGACAATTGGTCGACAAGACCAGCGGCGGCGGCAATTTCCTTCTCGATATAGGCCCTGATGCCGACGGCAAGATCCCGCCTATCATGCAGGAACGACTTCTGCAGATCGGCGAATGGATGCAGATCAACCACGAGGCGATATACAATACTTCCCGCTGGAGAACCCCGCGGCAGACTGGCGCCGACGGAAAGCCTGAATGCTTCTTCACGTACAACAAAAACACCAAAGACCTCTTCCTTATCCTCCCGCATTGGCCGGCCAGCTCCTTTACCATAAAAGACCTTGTCATCCCACCAGGTACGAAGATCGAGCTTCTTGAGTCTCGTCAGGCTTTGGATGCGCACCAGGACGGAAAGGAACTACGGATCGAATTCCCTGTTTATGATCCGGCGACTATCAAGGGCAAATATTATTATGTGATCAGACTAGCCGGAGCCGGCGATTTTGCCGATAATCCGAGGATCGATCTTCAATATCCCGGCAATTCCCTCAAACCCATCGTCAATATTTTAGTCAGAGATGGCAGTCAGATAAGGTATACGCTGGATGGCTCCATCCCCGATGAGAACGCCACATTGTTTACAAAGCCCTTCACGCCCCAGCAATCGGCCACGCTGACCATACGTTCCTTCAGACCCGGCGCTCTACCCAGCAACCCCATCGTCGTACCACTGACCGTCTACCCGCTGTTGCCGGCTGCCCATTCCACCGCGGGGAAGCAAGGCCTCAAGCTCACCCGTTATGAGCTCATTCCCGAAACCGTGAAAGATCTGGACAAAGCAACGCCCATCGGAGACACCGTTTCTTCACGGCCTTCCATCAATGATCTCCCGCGTGCCGACAACGCCGGCCTGCTCTATACGGGCTATGTCCAGACGCCTCGCGATGCACTTTATACCTGGTATCTCTCCGTCGATGACGGCGCCGTGCTCTGGATCGACAGCCAATTGGTCATCGACCACGACGGCAAGCATGCCAATACCGAAAAATCTGGAAAGATCGCATTAAAAAAAGGACCGCATGTTTTCAAACTGGCCTATATTCAGGCAGGCAGCGATAAAGCTCTCAAACTGGAATACAGCGCCAACGGCATCGAAAGACAGGAATTACCAGCTACCGCCTGGGTTCACGAATAACTCAACCAGACATATGAAACGCATCTATTGTACGCTATTAATGACGACCGTTCTCCTGACTGCAACGGCTCAACACAAGTACCAGGCTACCTGGGAATCCCTGGGGCAGTATACCACTCCCGATTGGTTCAGAGACGCCAAATTCGGCATCTTTATCCACTGGGGCGTCTATTCCGTCCCCGCCTTTGGCAGTGAATGGTACCCCCGCAACATGTACGACTCGACCTCACCCGAGTTCAAGCACCATGTCGCCACCTATGGCCCGCAAAAAAATTTCGGGTACAAAGATTTTGTGCCCTTGTTCAAAGCGGAGAAATGGGATCCCGCACAATGGGTGGCTTTATTCAAAAAAGCAGGCGCTAAATACATCGTGCCCGTGGCCGAACACCACGACGGATTTGCGATGTACAAGACCAGCCTCAGTAGATGGAATGCCTATGAGATGGGACCGAAACGCGATGTGCTGGGCGAACTGTCCGCCGAGATCCGCAAACAGGGTCTGATCTTCGGGCTCTCCTCCCATCGCATCGAACACTGGTTCTTCTTCAACGGCGGCAGACAATTCCTTTCCGATGTCCTGGACCCGAAGAACGGGGACCTCTATGGACCGGCCCGCGAAGAAAGCGACGATCCCTCGCCAGAGTTCATGGCCGATTGGCTCCTGCGCTGTACCGAGCTTGTGGATCGTTACCAACCTCAGCTCTTTTGGTTCGACTGGTGGATCGAACAGCCGGCGCTGGATCCTTACCGTAAAACCTTTGCTTCTTACTACTACAATAAAGGGTTGCAATGGGACAAAGGTGTCGTCATCAACTACAAATACGATAAATCCTTTCCCACCGGCGTCGCCGTGCTCGATCTCGAACGTGGTAAGCTAGACTCTGTCCGCCGCCTGCCCTGGCAGACAGACGACGCTATCGGCAACGAATCCTGGGGTTATGCCGCCGGCAATACATTTAAATCCGCACAGTATGTCGTCACCAACCTCATCGATATCGTGAGCAAGAATGGGAACCTGTTATTGAATATCGGACCCCGCAGCGACGGCACCCTCACCGAAGAAGAAACCGCTACATTGCTCGGCACAGGCAAATGGCTTGATATAAACGGCGAGGCGATCTATGGCACAAGACCCTGGCGCGTATATGGGGAAGGACCGACAAGATCTGCAAGTGGAGCGTTTGCCGATCAGAAGGAGCCGTTTACGGCCAAGGACATACGTTTCACGACCAAGGGCACGACACTCTATGTCATCACGCTGGGGACGCCGAAAGAAAAAACGGTCATCAAAAGCCTGGGACTGAACGCCCATCCCGGCGTCATCGCCTCTGTCGAGATCCCCGGCAGCACGGAAAGACCGAAATGGGCGCAAAAAGCGGACGCATTGATCATCGAACCGTCTGTCACCTATCCCGCTGAATTCGCGGTGGTATATAAGGTAAATTTTAAAAACTAAGGTGTACTGAACAGGGCGGCGGGTATGAGCTGCTTTTCCATATGCGGTCCTTTTATAAAGACCTGCAGGGTTTGACCCGAACCGTTTTGGAAATAGTCGAGCCGGAATGCATGTTTACCCGCCGCCAACGCCCGGTCGCCCGATCTTTCCAGATCCCCATGACAGCCATCATTGTCTACGATCATCTGATCATCTATATATAACCGTGAGCCATCATCCGACACCGTATAAAAACTATACACGCCCGTCTCGGGGATATTGATCCAACCCTCGAACCGCAATCCGTATTCATTGGCCCGTGTGGGCAAACTATCCAGCGCAGGCGTGCCGGCCAGCCCTTGTTTTACGGGCGGGATAGCATTGAACCGTGGTAGCGAGTCCCATTTACCCTCGTACGAGGTATAGCGCAATCCCGGCCGGCTTGTGGTATTTGCGGTCTGTGCAGGATCGGGTGTCACTTGTTGAAAATCCTGCGTGGAGATCCCGCTGACACCGCCAGCGGTAAAGAACACCCGGCTTTTTAGTCGCGTAGACCGGGTGAGAACGATAGGGGATGCGTATAATGCGGAAGCGTTCGTAGGATCTGTTCCATCGGTGGTATAGCGGATGGCCCCTACAAGCTTTGTCAGCAGGCGAACCGTATCCTGACCGACGAAGATCCCGCCCGATGGAGATGTCACTGGCGCGGGCGCCGTGAGAAATTGCGCCACCACGTCTGAGCCTTGAGTTCGTGCTCGTAGCAGGGCGGGGGAGTGGAGTGTTAATGGTTCTTTATATACCGGTGACTGTGGACCGGGTTCAGTTCCGTCGGTGGTATATCGGATCTCTGTATTTGGCTTCGACACAATCCGCACCTTTTGGGGTCCCTGCAGATAGCCCCCGGCGGGTAGGATAGCAAGAGGGACGGCGTTTTTTTCCGTACTCGTAAACCTGGCGGCCAATCCGCCCTTTGTCTGTAAGGTTATATGCAGCGAGTCTTTGGCAGAAAAGCCGCTGATCGAGTGAAGCAGGCTGTCGCTGCTCCGCAGATCGTCGGCAATGATCTCGCCCTGGAAATTTCCGGCGCCTAAAAAGTTCAGCGGTAGCACCAGGCGGCGTTCATCACCGGCATTGATGACCCCAAGATACCAGTCTTTGCCCTTTTGGCGGGCAAAGACCACCAGTTCCCCGATCTTGCTGGGAGCAAGCACCCGGGTCTTGTCCCAAATGGTGGGGATCGCCCGGATCAGACCGGCGGCGGAGCTGGATAGATAACGGGCAGGATCATCGGCCCAGCAAAGAAGGGGAGAGTTATAGATAATGGGAAGGGCCAGCTGCTGTGCACGCGACGTGCCATAGGCCAGGCTGCTGGTGAAAACTCCCGGTGTATAATCGGCCGGACCCGCCAGAAAACGCGTGAAGGGAATAATGGCATTATTGATCGCACCCTGTGGCGTATAGGTCCGCCACTCCTGGCCATAGATGCCCTCCCTGCTGATCTCATTTGGGAAGCGTCTGTCATAACCCGTAGGTTTATTCGCCCCATGAAAATCGACCAACAGATGAAAGGCCAGCGCGTCTTGCAAGGCCTTTTCATAAAATCGTACCTGTTCGATACCCTCTTTATCGATGTAATCGATCTTAAGACCCGCCACGCCAGCTTCATGCATCGTGCGGAAAAAGGACCTTCGGACCGAATCATCCCGTAAAGAGGCATAGGACTTCCAGACAAAAATGCCGATGGCGTGACGCCCGGCATAACGGACGAGGGAACGCAGCGAGTCCAGCGCATTTGGCCAACTGCTGTCCCAGCCCGCGTCGACGATGCTGTATTCAAAGCCAAGCTCGGCGGCCTTGTCGACATAGCTCTTTTCAAGATCGAGCGTGGTGACATTGTCATGGACAAAATAGGACCATACCGCACGACCGGGTCGTATCCAGGACAGATCGCCAGGGCCTGTATGGGGAGGAGGGTTCAGATCGGCTATGATATCCGAATTCACCAGATCGTCCAGGTTATCGGATACCAGCACCACCCGCCAGGGTGTGGTAATGGCGCCGCTGATCTGCCATCCCTGAGGATCGTTGATAAAATCGGCGTAGAGGGTGCCGGCGGAATCCGCACGCAGCGACATTCCGCTGTAATTGTACAGCGCCGCCTCCGTGATACAGGCATAATCGCCGGCGGCCGTCTGGTACGTCACCGGCGGGCCAAGCTGCCGGCGGCCCAGATCCTCGATGGGACGCGTATAATGCAGTCCTTCGTAGTAGTAGACATTTTCCTGGTACCACACCCTGCTGCCACGGGGAACATGCCAGGAACTGGATTCACTGGTGACAAGGCCGCCGGACGGGACGACATAACGAAAGGCGAAGCCTCCATCGAAGATCCGGCATTCAAGATCATAACGCAAACCGTTCCCTTTATATCTGACGGCGATAACGGCCTGTCTGTAATGATCGGTGGCGACGGCATGGACACCCTTCCAGGGATAGGAACCATGATGTGTGGATAGGACCGGAGCGCCAAATCCGACATCGCCGCGTGTGTCTTTACCCGCAATGTCGATGCCCATCGTCGAGGCCCCTACAACGGGTCTGCCTTTCAAGGCCAGCGACCAGCCGAGACGATGAGATGCGTCCATAAAGATCGCCGCGCGTAGTTTCCCCGAAGGACTGCTGAGCTGGATAGGTATTGGGGACTGAGCTACGGCTGAAGAGATCGAGAACAAATAAAGAAGAATGGCAGAGATCGTTAGAAATCCGGAAAACCGTCGTTGCATGCGTTTGCTTATTTTGGCTGTGGGTGGATCGCAAGCCGCGATTCCAGGCTGATCTTTTTGAAAGAGTTCGATTCGGTTTGTTCCCGCTTGTCGAGCAGATCCAACAGAAGCTCCGTCGCTTGCTGCGCTTGCTCATACGGGTATTGTTCGATCGTGGCAATCGGAGGGAAAGCGGCGTACCTGATCAACGCCTGGTTGGAGAAACTGATGAAGCTGATGTCCTTATTGATCTTCAGCTTCATTTTTCGGGAATACTCGATCGCGTCCAGTGTCACATTATCGTTGAAACAAAGCACCGCCGTTGGCTTTCTCTTCAGCGACAAAAGCCGGGCCATCGCTTGCTCAGTGCTTTCCCGGCTCAGGTCAGTGGCGGTAACAAGTTCCGGCTCATATTTCAATCGCTGTGAACCGATGCCCTTCAGATAGCCTTCCTTCCGCTGCCGGCAGGAATAAAGCGACTCCGGGCCATTGATCATACCGATGCTGCGATGTCCCCGGGCAAGCAGAAAATTCACCGCCTGTACCGTACCCGTCTCGACATTGCAGGCCACATAATGGATATCAGGGATTGCGGGCACACGATCGAAAAATACGATGGGAACGCCATGGCGCTTCAACTGGATCAGATGATCGTAATTCCGGGTGTTTTTGGCGATGGAGATGATCAGACCGTCGATACGTTGATGCATGATCGACTCCACAAGATGTTTTTCTCTTTCTTCGCTGTCATGCGACTGGCCCAGCAGGACCGAGTATTTATGCTGTGTGGAGATATCTTCGATCGCGCTGATGGCGGTGGAAAAATAGAACTCGGAAAGATCGGGGAGAATGACGCCGATGGTAAAGGATCGTTTTTTTTGAAAGAAAATGGCTTTTTGGTTCGGCTCGTAATCCATCTCGCGGGCGAGCTTCTGAACCCGGATCCGGGTCATGATATTGATACGTTCATGGTCATGCAGGGCACGGGAAACTGTAGAAATGGAAATATTGAGCTTTTTGGCGATCTCCTTTATGGTTGGCGGATTGACCATCGTTAGGGGTTAAAAGTTGTAATTCATATAACATCATACAACTTAGGGCGAATATAAGGTTTTTTACTTAGTTATAACATTAAATAAATGTAATTTATCATACAACCTAATACCTTTGTGTCATGGATACACCATTTAGAAAGGTCGGCTCGGACAAGTTATTGAGTGGAAAGATCGAAGAATCCATTGAACTGGCCATCCGGAGAAAGGACTACAAGGCGGGTGAAAAACTGCCTACTGAAGGACAGCTCTGTGACCTCTTTGGCGTCAGCCGGACCGTGGTAAGGGAGGCTTTGCGCAAGCTCAGCGCCCGCGGGCTGGTCGTCATCAAGCAAGGGAGTGGCGCCTATGTCAACGAGCTGAGTTCTGAATCTGCGATAGACTCGATCAACCTTTTTCTTGAGCTGACTGATGATGGATCCCTTATCTTCGACATCATCCGTGCCAGACAGCTATTTGAGCCCGAGATTGCCGGCCTAGCGGCCTTGAACCGCACCGCCGCCGAGCTGGACGAGCTGGCGGGAAACTTAGAAGCATTGAAAGCCAGTTCTATGGAAGACATCGATGGTCAGACTATCATCGACATCCGATTCCACAGTCTCATCGCCAGCGCCACCCACAACAATGTCGTTGCCCTGCTCATGCGGCCCATCTTCGACAACATGCCGAAGGTCAAAAGATCTATCTATGCCAAAAACAACCTTGGATATTTGACACATGACAAAAGCATGGTGCTGAAGTTCCACGAGGATATCTACGAAGCTATCAAAAATGCCGACCCGCGCGAGGCCTCTCACGCCATGTTGGCGCATCTCAAGGCCACAGAGAAAAACTTTAAGGATTCCCTGGAGTAAATAGTATTATAAGTATGGTATTTTTAATAGTCTATAAAAATAGTAGACTATTATTTGGAATTTTATTTCTCTTCTATTATTTTTGTTCAACAGTTCCTGATTTATCTCCACCATTAATTATCGGGGGCATGATGATGAGGCTCTCAAATACCCTCTTTTCCTTTTTTCCACCAAAGGACATAAGTAGTCATTTTGTTGCTGAAATAAATAAATCTTTCAGGTGTCCCGCCAATCAGGATGCTTGAGAACATATGGTGGAATATGTGTTCAAATACATACTGTAGCGGGCGCCGGGAAGATCCTTCTATATCTTTTAATCTATTAAGAAAAAAACTTTTATTATGAAAAGCATCCTTTATGGCTTTGCCTGCCTACTGGCTACGTTGGTGCTGGCCGATACTGTATCCGCCAATGTTAAAAAACCCTTTATTAAACAAGGTGTCTGGCGAGGGGTGTTTACCGTAAGCGAGATACAGGTGCCTTTCAATTTCGAAGTGAAGGGCGAGGATGCCACACATGCCGTTTTTACCCTGATCAATGGTAGTAGAAGGGATGACTTTCATGTGGCTTATACAACGGAGGATTCTCTGTTTATAAAGATGAATACCTATGACGCCGCCCTGGTAGCCAAAGTTGAGTCGGACGGCAAACTGGTAGGCGAATACCGGAGCCTGGTGCCAGGCTTCAGGGGTAATGCGCTTCCTTTTGTCGCAGAATATGGAAAATCCTACCGTTATGTCGAGCCGGGACATGATGTCGCGCCCAGCTATGACATCTCCGGTAAATGGGAGATCAAAAATTACACAAAGGATGCCGTACCGGCTTCCATTGCACTGCTTAAACAAAACGGCAACAAGCTTACAGGTGTGATCATGACGGTGGTTGGCGATAGCCGGGAGATAGAAGGAACCGTGCAAGGCGATGAATTTGCGCTCAGCGGGTTCACGGGTCCCAGCCCCTTTTATGTAAAAGGGAAGATAAATGATGATAAGACACTTTCCGGCGAAGAAGGATTTGGCATCTATAAAAACTTAAAATTCGACGCCTTTAAGAACGCCGATGTCGAATTGCCAGACCCCTATAAGATCACTTTTTTAAAAGACGGGTATAAAAAACTGGATTTTACCTTTCCCGACCTGAATGGTAAACCTGTATCGCTTAGCGACGAAAAATATAAAGGCAAAGTGGTCATCGTAGAAACCATCGGCACCTGGTGCCCGAACTGTACCGATCAAACTGTGTTTCTCGCTCCCTGGTTCAAAAAGAACCATGATAGGGGAGTAGAGGCTATAGCGATCGGGTTTGAACAAAAGGACGATCTTGAATATGCCCGGTATACGCTGGGTAAACTTAAAGAGAAGTACGATATTAAATATGACCTGGTTTTTGGGGGTATTGCCGATAAGAAAGTTGTCGCCGAAAAACTACCAGCGCTCAATAAGTTCATAGCCTTTCCCACTACCATTATCATCGATCGTAAGGGAAATGTACGCGAGATCTACACTGGATATACAGGATCGGTCACCGGAAAGTACTACCAGGATTATGAACAGAAATTCAACCGGCTTTTAGACCAACTTATCTCAGAGCCTTCCGAATAAAAATTATTAACTATACAATCACCTTCACATGAAATGTATGACCTCCATTTTACGTTACGCCCTTGCCGGCCTGACATTAATCTCTACTACGCTCTATGCAGGCGATAAACCCAGGGGTAAAGCACGACCATTTATAAAACAGGGCATTTGGCGCGGCGTTTTTAACGTTGCTGAAGATGAAGTGCCTTTTAATTTCGAACTGAGAGGAAAAGACGCGGAACATGCCATCTTTACCTTGTTAAACGGCTCCAGGCGGGATGATTTTCATGTCACCAGGATCGGGGACGATTCTCTGTTTATCAAGATGAATACCTATGATGCGGCGCTCGTTGCAAAGATTGAATCAGACGGCAGAATTACCGGTGAATACAGAAGCCTGGTGCCCAATTTTCGCGGTAACGCGTTGCCCTTTGTTGCTGAGTTTGGCAAATCCTACCGTTTTGTAGAGACGTCCCGGAATGTGCAACCGAAGGCGAACGTTTCCGGCAAATGGCAATTGACTGTATATACCAAAGAAGCTATTCACAACCAGCCAATCGCCTTGTTAAAACAGGTGGGGAACAAACTCACGGGTGTAGTGATGACCATTGTCGGAGATAGTCGCGAGCTTGAGGGTACAGTACAGGGGGACGAGTTTGTGCTGAGTGGTTTCACCGGCCCAAGCCCCAAGATATATAAAGGCAGGATCAATGACGACGGCTCTATTTCCGGAGTGATCAGTTCAGGCATATACAGTAACCAAAAGTTCGACGCCATTAAAAATGACTCTGCCGAATTACCTGATCCATACACCATCACTCATCTGAAGGAAGGTGTCCGGAAGATCGAATTTACTTTTCCTGATCTCAACGGCAAGCCTGTCTCTCTGAGCGATGAGAAATACAAGGGCAAAGTGGTCATTGTTGAACTGGTCGGCACCTGGTGTCCGAATTGCACTGATCAAACTGTGTTTCTTGCTCCCTGGTTCAAAAAGAATCATGATAGGGGAGTAGAGGCCATTGCCATCGGGTTTGAACAAAAAGATGATCTTGAATATGCTAAATATACGCTGGGTAAACTGCGGGATAAATACAATATCACCTATGATATCCTGTTTGGCGGCCTGGCTGACAAAAAGCTTGTTTCGGAAAAGATACCGGCCCTGAATAAATTTATCGCTTATCCCACCACCATTATCATCGATCGGAAAGGCGAAGTCAGAGAGATCTACACGGGGTATACGGGGACTGTGACAGGCAAATATTACGAAAACTATGTGTCTAAGTTCAATAAGGTCCTGGACGAGCTCATAGCCGAGCCGGCCCCGGATCAATACGCATTATCTCATTAATCATTCACGACAAATATGAAAAATAATTCTTTGGCGATCATGCTCTTAGCCCTGTTTACATTAGGCATTTTCGCTTTCAAAACCAAAAAACAGCAGTATATCGTTGACCCCTCTAAGAGCTCGCTGGTCTGGATCGGTAAAAAGGCTACGGGCGAACATACGGGTAACATAGCTATTGAAAAAGGCGCATTTCAATTCGAAGACGCCCGACTAAAAAGCGGCAGCTTTGACATCGATACCAGGACCATTACGGACAACGATATCACCGATAAAGATAACAATGCCAAATTAGTAGGTCATTTGAAAAGCGATGATTTTTTTTCGGCGGAAACGTATCCCCGTGCGAGCCTGGTCATTACCAATGTTACGCCTGCCGGCGGTGGGAACTATACTATCAAAGCCAATCTGACCATCAAAGGCATTACCAATGAGATCGGCTTCCCCGCACTGGTGTCGCTGTCCGGAAAGCAATTGAATGCAACGGCAAAAATCACTATTGACAGAACTAAATATAACATCAAGTTCAGGTCGAAGAGTTTTTTTGAAAACCTTGGCGACAAATTTATCTACGACAATTTCGATCTTGTCGTATCACTGGTGGCAACGGCGCAATAACCACCCGTCATGACCAGTCACATGAGAAAACTAATCGTTTATGGTATTTTAGCTATGCTGGGAGCGGTTGTCCTGGTGAGTTTTACGCACAGGGGACGATCTGCTCCCATCGGGACAAAGGAACAACTGGGCGAAAAACTGTTCTTTGACCCCATTTTATCAAAAGATCGTACCATCAGTTGCGCCTCTTGTCACAAACCTGCATTTGGATTTGCGGATACTGCCCGGTTCAGCCGGGGAATAGGGGGGCAACTTACCACCAGGAATACGCCATCGGCAACCAATCTGAGCGGCAGGCCCCGCTTTTTCTGGGACGGTAGAGCAAGCAGCCTGGAAGAACAGGCAATGGGTCCTATCACTTCAGCCGCAGAAATGGGTTTATCTATGGAGGAAGCTGTCCAACGACTCCGGCAGGAACCCGAATATGCGGAGGCTTTTGCGCGGCTTTATCATGCCCCTGTAGACAAGGAAAGCATCCTAAAGGCAATTGCAGCTTATGAACGCACCCTGGAGACGGCCAACAGCCCCTACGACCGATTTATCGGCGGGGATGAGAATGCATTGTCGGACGCAGCTAAACGGGGCCGCCTGCTTTTTATCGGCAAGGCGAATTGCAACAATTGTCATTCGGGCGAAGACTTTACGGCCGACAGATTTAAAAACATCGGTCTCTACGACAATCATCAACTCAAAGATTCAGGACGTTATAATGCGACAAAGGACACGGGCCTGATCGGATTTTTTAAGATCCCCAGTTTAAGGAACGTGGCTATCACCGCCCCCTATATGCATAATGGAATGTTCGCAACCTTAAAGCAGGTGGTCGAATACTATAACAATCCTGATTCGGTGATTCGCGGCGGAGGAGGCGGCCACCGGGATCTCTCACTTAACCAACCACTGCACTTAAGCGAGGCCGAAGTATCCGATGTCGTCAGCTTTTTAGAGGCGCTGACAGATGACCGGTTTGCAAAAAAATAACCCTCAAACGCACGTGTTCTTACTCATTTGACCAAAACTTAAGCTCATGAAAAAAGGAATACTCTTTCTATTACTATCCATCGGCTTTTTAGCCGCAGCCAACGCGCAGCAACGTACCCTTACCGGAAAGCTTTTGTCTGCCGAGGACGGCAAGCCACTCGCCGGCGTTTCCATACTCGTCAAAGGCGCCGGTCGCGGAACCACCAGCCGGGAAGACGGAAGTTTTACCATTATTTTGCCCAATGTCAGCAGAGCCAAAAGCCTTGTTTTTTCCGCGATAGGATTTGATACGAAAGAAATCCCGGTCCAGAGAGATAGCAATCAATTTAATGTCGTACTACAATCTGTCAGAACAGAACTTGATCAGGTGATCGTCGGCTCACGAAGCGCGCACAGGACAAAACTCTCTTCACCTGTGCCTGTGGACATCATTGATCTAAAACCCTTACAACAAAGCGCGCCGCAGGTAAGTCTTACCCAACTGCTGCAATACATTGCGCCATCCTTTCATTCTGTAAATGGAAGCAACGCCGGTGATGCAGGATCTGCCTTAAGTCTTGCCCAACTGCGCGGCCTTGGCGCTGACCAGGTACTGGTGCTTGTCAACGGCAAACGCCGGCACAAAAGCGCCAATGTCAACTATGGAGGACTTGGAAACGGGACCACCGGCTATGACCTCAACAGCCTTCCGACCGCCAGTATCGAACGTGTAGAGATACTCCGGGACGGCGCTGCAGCCCAATATGGCTCTGACGCCATTGCGGGCGTGATCAACATTGTGTTGAAGAAAAATACAGACGCGTTTACCATCACCTCTACCGGCAGCATTCGACGCCGGGGGGACGGCCAGACAACCCGTACAGGCGTCAATTACGGTATTAAACTGGGGGACAACGGCGGATATCTCAACGCTACCGCCGAATATGCGACCCAAGGCATATCCCTTCCTGCGGGCCGCGACAATGCAGGATTGTACAACGGCCCCATTTATGGCGGCGGCGCCAACACAAGAGGATATGATAATATCTATACCAAGGCAATAGACGATTCCATCCTCTCCAGCCGCGGTATCGACCGGCATTATTTCGATCAACGCGGCGGTCCCAATAAGGCTAAAGATGCCCTGCTTTCGTTCAATCTTGCTTTGCCGCTGAGATCGGGTGGTCAAATCTATTCTTTTGGCGGACTGAGCAGCCGTAATTCCCAATTTACCGCAGTCTATCGTCTACCAGGATGGACTGCCCGCAACAATAATTTTATTTATCCTGACGGCTTTTTACCCGACATGGACAATAACGTCGTGGATAAATACCTGACCCTTGGGTTCAAAACCAGAATCCATGATTGGAATGTAGACCTCTCCAATGTGTATGGGAAAAACCGTTTTGGCAACAGAGTCTCCAACTCTTTGAATGCGAGCCTGGGTCTGAAAAGCCCCACCACCTTTGACGCCGGCAGTTACAATGCCAGTCAAAATACGACAAGTCTCGACATCGGGCGTTATTTTGACAAGGTGCTCAGCGGTTTGAACGTTGCTTTTGGTGCGCAGTACAGGGTTGAAACTTTCCAGATCATTGCAGGTGAAGCGGCATCCTATTCTAAAGGCGATCAGCGGACCATTTACGACATCGATACCACCACCGGAGGGATTACCTACTTATCGGATGCGGGTATTACTTCACTGAATGGCCTGAGTGCCGGATCGCAGATCCATGCAGGGTTCAGACCGGAAAACGCAGTCAACGTCAACCGCGCTGTAACGGCCGGGTATGCGGATGTAGAGCTCAACCTGACTAAAGATTGGCTAGTCAGCGGTGCTGTCAGGCTCGAAAACTTCTCCGACTTCGGCAATGTCGACACCTATAAAGCCACCACCAGGTATAGCTTTGCCAAATGGCTGGCTATCCGGGGATCCTACAATACAGGATTCAGGGCGCCCGATCTTGCCCAGAGCTATTATACTTCTACTTCCACTACCTTCCAGCAAGGCCGGGGCATAGATATCTTAACAGCCTCTAACCAGAGTGCTGCTGCGCGCGCACTGAATATACCTAAACTCTCTCCCGAAAGGTCCAAGGGTATTACTGCGGGTATCACTTCCCAGCCTATATCCAACCTGGAGTTTTCCGCCGATGCCTATCTGATCGATGTCAACAACCGCATTGGCAACACGGGAAACTTTTCTGCCTCAGATACGAAATTGCCTGCGGATGTCCGCCTATTGTTTCAACAAACCGGCGCAGCGCAAGCCAACTTCTTTTACAATGAATTTTCGACAAGAACAAAGGGTATTGAGATCACCAGCAGCTACCGTCTTAGGGCGGCAAACGGCATCATCACATTTTTGGCAGGGGCTAATATTTCGAGCAATACAGTCAGAAGCGTGAACAGACCAAAAGGATTGGATACGGCTTATAACGTGGTTATTTTCAGCCCTGCTGAGCGCGCCCGTGTAACGACCAATATTCCGGCCACTAAGATCACCCTGCAGGGCATTTATAACATCGGTCGCTTCAATTTTTTGGCCAGAACGGTTTATTTCGGCAAAGTCACTACAGCTAGTGCGTTGACCAGCACGACTTATTTTTATCAGCGGTTAAAACCGATCTGGGTTACCGACCTTTCCATCGGCTACAAGATCAGCGAAAATTTTGAAGCCGTTGCCGGCGCCAACAATGTTTTTAACGTTGTCGGGGATTATACGGACCCGGCCATATCGGGGCTTAGAAACCCAACAGTAGCAGGCATTCAGAATGGCAATGCGGGGGTCCAGCCCTTTATCAGGGTTACCGCACATCTATGACTCATTATCGCCCGCAATTCTTCAATCGCATAAAACTCTATAATCATGCTGATAAAATCATTACCTGTATATCTAATATTACTTGTTCTGGGCAGTTGCAAAAAGACAGATTATCTGGATATTAATGCAGCCAACCGGCCGTCCCTCACGGCCAGGATCAGCTTTGTCAATGCGCGCCCTGTCAATACCGACCTTTACTTCTGGACATTCACGACAAAGGTGACCGCTGCACCTGTTGCCCTCAATACCGCCTCCGGCTATCTGGATGCACAATATGGCAGCGTACAGATCAATGTCACACAGAGCAGCGGGACTTCCTATATTGTGTCCAGGGAATTTGGCAACAGTGCGACATTCAGCGCGTCAGGCGGTCCCAACGGGCCTATTGCAACATACTACCATACTGTGTTTGCGGCTCGCACAGCCGATGGACTGAAAGACTCTCTTGTCCTATTCTATGATGATCTAACGCCACCTCCTGCAGGCAAGGCAAAGATCCGTTTTATTCATTTTGCAAATGGGCTTGCACCCGTCGATCTTGTCAGCACCTCCGGCGGTGACAATACCGTCTTTGCAGGAGTCGCTTATGGTTGGGCAGGCAATGAAGTGCTATCTTCCCCGACTGTCAATGTTTGGTCGTTAGGGCCATTTGTCACGATAAATGCGGGTAAACCCGGATTTACCCTCAGGTCAACTACCACGAAGGCGACGATCGCGCTTACGGACGACCAGATAAGCAATCTCACGCTGCAGGATGGAAAAATTTACACCATCTTTCTAAATAGTATTCCCGGGACCACCGGACAATTCGGAGCGTATGTGCTGACGCAGCCGGCTTTATAGGATTGAGAGGCTGATTTTTTGAATCTGAAATGAGAAAACCCACGCCTAGCGTGGGTTTTTTTTCCCGCCATTTTTCCTACATTTACCTCTCATCACCGCTGATGCTGGAATATATGATCCATACCGACCCCGATCTTTTTGCCCGTATTGCGGAGGGTGATGAGCGCGCTTTTCATGCCTTTTTTGAAAAATACAAGAACAAGCTTTATTATTTCTTTCTCGAGATGACTGGGCTCCAATCTGCTGCAGAAGAGTGTGTTCAGGACGTTTTTCTGAGGCTCTGGGTCAGCCGGAGATCACTGGTTGGAGTAGATAGACCAGACGGCTACCTCTTTATCATGGCGAGAAACCGGGGTCTGGATTTTATAAAACAGGCCGGGCGTGAACGTGCGCTTCTAAAAAGTCTTGCCGAACAGACTCCCTGGGCGGAACGGAGTACTGAAGAGACCCTCCAGTACAGGGAAAGCCGCGAGCTCCTTCAAAAGGCTTTAACCCTTCTTCCGCAACAGCAACAAAAGGTCTATATCCTGAGCAAGCTGGAAGGGTTTTCCAGGGAGGAGATTGCCCTGCAGTTGGATATCTCCGCCAATACGGTAAAAAATCATCTTTCAGAGGCGGTGAAAAGTGTCCGCGAATTCATGGAAGAACAGGGTGGTATCGTCCTAACGATCCTGGTGTGGTCGTTCTGGAAATAATTTTTACCGCGACTGGTACATTTCTGCCCGACCCAAGTCCTTGTATAAGACCATGGATAAAAATCTTCAACGATATTGGGATTTGTTAGCGCTGTATGCGGAACAACGGTGCAGTCCTGCCGAGAGGAGGGAATTGGAGACATTGATCCGTGATAGCTGGGATCAGAGCCCGATGGACCATTCCGCCCCGGAAGTAGATTGGTCAATGGTATATGCCCGCATCCACCCGCAGGTCCGGCAGTCTTTGCCGCGAAGGATGGGGTGGCGCCGTATGATCGCTGCTGCTGCCGTCCTGATCCTGTTTTTGGGCGGAACCTGGCTTTATCATCGATCGGCTCCATTAAATGTTACCGCCACCGGCAGCCAGAAAGAACGTTTTCACAATGATATAGCTGCCGGCGGAAACAAAGCCGTCCTTACCCTGGCAGGAGGGCAAAAGCTGGTCCTCGATAGTCTTGTCAATGGCGAGATCGCCCGGCAGGGAGGGGCGTCAATCCATAAGAAGGTTGATGGTGAGATCATTTATTCCGGCGCCGTCCCTTCCAACGAAGCCCTATCCTATAATACACTTTCTACGCCCCGTGGGGGAAAATACCAGCTGACCCTGCCAGACGGTACGAAGGTCTGGCTCAATGCTGCCTCCTCGATCACCTATCCGGTGGCTTTCCGGGGTGCGGAACGCAAAGTGAGCATCACTGGCGAGGCTTATTTTGAAGTCGCTGTCAATAAGAGCCGGCCCTTCCAGGTGGATATGGGTAAAGGTGTTACTACGGAGGTCCTGGGAACTACTTTTGACATTAATGTGTATTCCGATGAACCGGTCTTAAAGACGACCCTGGTCGAGGGCGCAGTAAATGTTCGGACAGCTGCCGGAACAAAACTGTTACAGCCGGGCCAGGAAGCGGAGATTACCCGCCAGGGGGAGGTTGTTACAACGGTGACCTCTGTCAACACGGAAAATACTACTGCCTGGATCAGGGATGAATTCTTTTTTCAGAAGACGAATATAGAAGAGATGATGCGTCAGATCGCCCGATGGTATGACGTGGAAGTCGTTTACCAGGGCAAACCCAAAACACAGTTTGTCGGCTCGATACCCCGGAGTATCAGCGCAGCCAGCTTGTTCAAAGTGCTCGAAGCTACAGGAGGTGTCCATTTTATCATTGAAGGAAAAAAAATCACCGTTATGCCATAGACCGTAAAAATTTATTGGCCAGATCGATGGGGAACCAAAAGAAAGCCGGAGGTGCAGCGAACACCCCCAGCCGTATTTGGGCTTACCCAGTAGTTCAATCGTTGCGCGACTGCTTTATTGTTAAAACCCAAACACTGTAAAAGTATGCATTTTAAGGCTCTTTTTATTCCCGGCTTGCGCCGCGGACTAACCAAAACTATGCGGGTCATGCACATCACCGCTATCATCCTCCTGACCGTCTGCCTGCAGGTAGGTGCCACGGGCTTTGCTCAGCCGATCACTCTGACTGAGAAGAACGCTTCTCTCGCACAGGTGCTGACGAAGATCCAGCGACAGACCGACTTCCATTTTATGTACACCATCGATCAGCTACAAAAAGCCCGGCCGATTGATATCTCGGTGACGGCTGCGGGCATCGACCAGGTGTTGGCCATCTGTTTTAGGGACCAGCCGTTTACTTATACTATTATTGAAAGGATCGTGGTCGTAACACCCCGTTCGTTATCTGTCGATCGGAAAGTAGAAAATGTTCTGCCTCCCCCTACAGCTGTTTCCGGGCGTATCCTCGACACGGATGGCGAACCGCTTTCCGGGGCTTCTGTTTCCGTAAAAGGGTCGAAAACATCGGTGTCTACGGATGGGAATGGACGGTTCTCGATAAAAGCTTCCGAGGGCGAAGTGTTGGTGATCTCTTATATCGGCTATCTCGGGCGGGAGGTGAAGGTTACATCGGCTATTCTCGGGTCTTCGGATCGTCAGACCTTTATCATCAGTCTGGAAAGATCGCTCAGCAGGCTGGATGAGGTACAGATCATTGGCTATGGTACTACGACCCAACGATATAATGTAGGTTCGGTGACAAAGATAACGGCTGCGGATATTGAAAAACAGCCGGTTTCCAACTTGTTGGCGACGTTGGCGGGAAGGGTGCCGGGAATGGTCGTTACACAATCCAGTGGTGTTCCGGGGTCGTCCTTCCAGGTCCAGGTCCGCGGACAAAATACACTGGCATCCAGTCCATTTGGATCCATTGGAATGGGGAATTATGCTCCTGTGCCTGACAATCCGCTGTTCCTTATCGATGGAGTGCTGTTCGCTCCACAAAACAACAATGTCAATCAACTGGAATCTATTGCCTCCCCTGGTAGAAATTTTAAATACGGGAATCCTTATGGCGGAATAAGTCCTTTTAGTTCCATCAACCCGGCAGATATCGAAAGTGTTGAAGTTTTAAGGGATGCGGATGCGACGGCCATTTATGGCTCAAGAGCCTCCAATGGCGTTATTCTTATTACTACGAAAAAAGGCAAAGCCGGTAAGACCAAATTATCCGGCAACCTGTATACGGGTCTGAGCAGGGTTGGTCATACCATGGAAATGATGAATATCGATCAGTACCGGGACATGAGAAAGCAGGCTGTTAAGAACGACAATTTTACAGCATTGCTGACTAATCCTGCCGTCTCCTTTATTTTTGCCGACCTCATCGCCTGGGATTCCACAAGGAACATCAACTGGAAAGATTACTTTGTTGGCAACACCGCCAGATCCGGTGATGCGAATCTGACCCTCTCCGGAGGAAATACGAGTACGCAATTTCTGATTGGAGCCGGCTATCATAAGGAAACCTTTATTTTCCCTGGGGATTATGCCTATTATAGAGGATCCATTAATTCCAATCTACAACATATCTCTTCGGATAGGAAGTTTTCTATCAACCTGACTACGATGTATGGATTTGATCAAAACAACAGCTCTGGAACAACCAATGCGAATGCCTTATTTACATTGCCTCCCAACCACCCGGATTTCCTCGATGATCAGGGCAATCTCATCTGGAGCTATAAGGGGGTTAAGTTTGAGACGAATCCGATGTCCTATTTGAAGCAGACCTATGCCGTCAACAAAAGTAGTTTGAACAGCAGTTTATATATCAGCTATAAGGTTTTGGATGGACTTTCGATCAGCACCAGATTTGGATACAGCACGAATTATACAAAAGAGCATAGTACGAGCCCCAAAAACTCTCTGGATCCTACGAGTTCTTTTGCGGTGTCAGGAGCCGGCTTTACCAGTAATCAATACATCAGCTGGAATATAGAGCCTCAAGCCGAATACCGCCGTCTTTTATCAAAAGGACAGCTTTCTGTCCTGGTCGGAAGCACCTTTCAGAAGTCAATAAACAATGCCACTAACGTGTATGGAAGTAACTACCCCAACGATCTGCTGTTGGGTTCTATAACAGCGGCAGGGACGATAACCAATACGGATCTCAACAGCCTGTATAAATATTCGGGTCTGTTTGGAAGGGTGAATTATATCTGGGATAAAGAATTTATACTCAATCTCAGTGCCAGAAGGGATGGCTCAAGCCGTTTTGGACCGGGGCGGCAATTCGGGGATTTTGGGTCACTAGGGGGCGGCTGGATTTTTTCGGAGCAAAAATTGATAAAGAAAGACTTCTCCTTTTTAAGTTATGGTAAGCTGAGAGGAAGTTATGGTACGACGGGGACAGATAATGGTACGGATTATGACTATCTGTCCAATTGGCAGCCATTGCCCTATCCTTATCAAAATATCGGGGGCAGCTATAGCCCGGTGAATTTATATAATCCGAATTATAACTGGGCCGTGACAAAAAAAATCGAAGTGGGATTGGAGATAGGCCTGTTCAAGGATCGGATACTGGCCTCGGCCACCTGGTATCGGAGCAGGTCGAGCAACCAACTGATAGCCTATATCTTACCCAATCAGACGGGATTTGGCAGCGTCAAACAGAATTTCAATGCGACCATTCAAAATTCGGGATGGGAAATACAGCTCAATTCAACAAACATCCGGACGGATCATTTTACCTGGATCTCATCTCTGATCCTGACCATACCCTCCAACAAACTGATAAAATTCCCCGGTATCGAGCAATCCAGTTATAATAATACTTATCAGGTAGGCCGGTCGTTATCTAATTTAAGACTGTATAATTATTGGGGCGTTAATGATACTACCGGACAGTTCCAGTTCCTGACCCAAAAAAAGGAGCGGACCTACAATCCGGATGCTACTGTAGATGTCGTAAATTTTGGAGATCTGGACCCGGACTTTTTTGGAAGTTTTAGAAATTCTTTTTCTTATGGAGGATTTGACGTCGATGTTTTTTTTGAGTTTATGAAACGTATCGGCCCTAATTATAAAGGCCAGGTATACCTGAGCGGCGTTGGTAAAAGGGAAAACGCTCCGGCAGCTGTTTTTAACAGCTGGAAGCAGCCCGGTGACCATGTGGAATTCCCAAAGTTCAGCGTAGCTAAATCCAGTAATTATTTTTATAGATCTACAGGCGCCTATAGCGATGCGTCCTATATCCGCTGTAAGACGGTATCTATAGGGTATTCCCTGAATAAAAATGTGCTTAGAAAAATAAAGATAGATAACTGTCGCATTTATGTCAACGCGCAGAATCTTTTTACTATTACGCATTATCAGGGTCATGATCCGGAGAGTATGAGCTACTATTCAATCCCTCCTTTACGGACGATCGTTACAGGCATTCAATTTACTTTTTAATTTTTTTGTATGAAATATTACAATTATTTTTTTCTCTATTTCTTATTTATAAGTGTAACTTTTTTATCCTGCAGGAAATTTGTCGAGATCCCGCCGCCGGTCAGTATGATCTCGGATGTTGCCGTATTTTCTGATAGCGTCAACATATCCAATGCCCTGACTGCTATTTATGCAACACAGGTCGGCGTAGGATTTGGCATAAGCGCTAGTTCGAGTATGGGCGGGTTTGTCGATCTGCAGAATTCTATATCGGCAGATGAGTTCAGTATCGGCAGCGATCTTTCACGTAGTGGTTTTGAATATTATTTTCGTAATGATGTCCCGATAACGGATGATGACAACTGGTATTCTTTTTATAAAATAATTTACGCGGCGAATGCCTGTATTGAAGGGATCAATAAGAGTAACGGCATCTCTTCCTCTGTAAGAGATCAGCTAATGGGAGAAGCCAAATTTATACGCGCGTTATTTTACTTTCATTTTGTGAACCTTTTTGGGGATGTTCCATTGATCTTGTCTACTGACTATAAAGACAATGCTATAAAACCCCGTAATTCGAAAGATTCCGTTTATCAACAGGTGGTGACGGATCTTGAAGAGGCTGCGGGGAGATTGAAGGGTACCTACCCAACCGCAGGAAAGGCAAGACCTAATAAGTATACTGCAAAAGCCTTGCTGGCCAAGGTCTATTTGTATCTAAAGCAGTGGGGTAGGGCAGAAGATCTGGCTTCAGAGATCATTAATTCAGGGTCGTATCAGTTGGAGGCCGACTTGAACCAGGTATTTAAAAAAGGGAGCACGGAGACGATCTGGCAGCTTGTTCCTTACCTGGGACGTCAAACAGGATTTGGAAACACATTTGTGCCCCCTGATATAAATACCATCCCCCAATTTGTCATGGGTGATGATCTTTTGAATTCGTTCGAAGGAGGAGATCAGCGTAAGATGAGCTGGATCAGTAAAAACACTATCGATGTCAACGGCACGCCCGTGGACTTCTATTTTCCTTATAAATATAAAGTTAGAGGTACGGGTTCCGGAACTACTTCGGAAGAAAATTATATTGTTTTCAGGCTGGCTGAGATCTATCTTATCCGTGCTGAGGCAAGATTGGAACAGGGTAAAATTACGGGCGCGAGCTCCGCCGAACAGGATCTCAACCTGATCAGGAACCGCGCAGGATTGGCCAATACTTCTGCTAACACCCAGCAGGCCATGCGTACGGCACTAATCCAGGAAAGAAGGATCGAACTTTTTATTGAAGGGTCCAATCGGTGGTATGATCTTAAAAGATGGAACGTCATCGATGCAGTAATGACTCCTGCTGCAATTTCAAAAGGCGCCAACTGGAAGCCTACAGCCCGGCTATACCCAATACCGCTGGTTGAGCTGCAAACAAATCCTTTCCTGGTTCAAAATCCCGGATATTAAAAACTGATAAATATTTAACTATGTATATGCGTTTTCTTTTCGGGCTCGTTTTTATAAATTTTTTATCGTTGGCTGTTTTGGCGCAAAAAGGGCCAATCAGCGGACCGATCCCTGAAGCTGGAAGAGTAATGCCTCCTTTTCAATTTACTGATCTCATCAATTATGCGGGAATGCGTATTGACAATGCCAGCTTTAAAGGCAGGTGGAAGGTGATCTATTGTTTTAATAAGGAATGCAGTTCCTGTGTAGCGAGTTTTTTAAGGTGGGAGAATCTCAGAAAAGAATTTTCAGACAGCATCGAGATCATTCTTCTTGGATACACCGGATCCGCCTTTTCTCCATTTCAAGGGCCGGCGTCTGCAAAAATAAAAAACCTGATGAGGAGCGCTGTCGCGAAGCTAAACCTGGGTTTCCCCTGTGCATTTGACTCGGTGTTCTTTGAAAAGTTTGGACGACTATCTCCTTATACCCTCGTGATAGACCCTGGCAATGTAGTTCGGGCGGTGACCGGCGATGAACTATACGCAGAGGATATTTCTGGTTTTTTACAGGGGCATGAACCAAAATTGGAGCGAATCCAGACGTTTAAGGAACGCATAGCATTTAAGGTTGAAGAACCTTTCTTAATAGACAATAATGGCGGCCGTCAGGCAGACTATCTGTATCGGTCGGTGCTGACAAAATGGAATGACTCTGTTAAGGCCTATAGGTATACTTTAAAACAGTCTTTACTACAGATCACCGGAGCGGATCTGAAAACGCTTTACAGGATTGCTTATACGGGTTATCAACGATTTGCTCCCTCTGATAGTGTTTATGGGCATATTTTCCCTTATCCCCTGGTAGAGTTGAGTGATGATCACGGCCTTTTAAAGGAGGCGGCTGGGCGCAAATACAATTATAGCCTCTCCCTCCCTGAAAATCAGGGAAAAAAGGAAGGGCTTTTGAACTATATGCGGAAAGACCTTGATAATTACTTCGGATCTCACGTCGTGGTGGAAAGACGTCGCATGCCTTATTGGAAAGTAACGCTGGATACCGGAAAGAATAGCATAAAGACGGTGCCGTATGAAACCTATAGATCGTATTGGCTTGACGCCCTGTTATTTCAGCTTTCCGAATATGATAAGGACGGTCTTTATTTTATAAACGAGTCAGGACTGGAAGATCGTGGCTGTATCGAGCTGCCGGCGTTTTATAGCTACACACGAAAAACCGATCTGTTTACTATTATGATAAATGCCGGCTTTAAGATCGAGAAAAGTGAAAAGGAAATGGCTGTAATTGTTGTCCGTGATAAAGTGCTGTAACCGGCGGAAATTTTAATAATAATCATGAAAAGAGGAACTGTATTGCTGGGATGCCTGTTGTTTGATCTGTCTGTCTTTGCCCAAGTGCAACTAAATACTTCCACCAAAAAGGTCGGTGACAAAAAATACGAGATACATCTGATGCTGACGATCGAAGGCGGCTGGCATATCTATAGTTGCAAACAGCCTGCCGATGCGATAGGTTTGCCGACAACCGTTCATTTTACTAAAAGCCCCCTTTGGTCTTTCGAGGGAGCTATTTTGGAGATTGGCCGGTCGGTAAAACGCCGTGATCCAATATTAGATGTTGAGTCCTTGATCTATTCGGAGAAGTTAGAGTTGGTTCAAGTGATGGTTTTGAAACCGAAAGTTAAGACGATCGTTTCAGGGACTATTACTTATATGGCGTGCACTGATGAGAAATGTCTGCCGCCGGAGACGGTTCGCTTTTCGCTGCCCCT
Source organism: Chitinophagaceae bacterium (assembly GCA_017307755.1). Classification (GTDB taxonomy): domain Bacteria; phylum Bacteroidota; class Bacteroidia; order Chitinophagales; family Chitinophagaceae; genus Puia. Next base: position 500,612 of record JAFKGQ010000009.1, read on the forward strand.
GCATTAGTTCCGGCCATCTTCAAAGAAATAGGGGATAAACGTTCAGAACTCTAAATTTCCGGCTTTTTATAGACCAGGAAATAAGAAAACCCGCTCTGAGAGGGGGTTTTGTACGAGTGACCTGCGGACCGGACGGGACAATAACTGACCGCCGGAACCTGCACCTGTATTATATTTCAAGATAACGATCGGATAACTACCCGAATTCCTACCCGGGAGATTTGATATGATCTGGATCGTTTTAGGACAAAGAACTATTGTGATACAAAGATAGAAAATAATGGTGAGGTACGCAAGATGGGGAAGAAAGTAGGGATGCGGCCGGGGCCACTTTTAAAAATAATTTCCCAAAACGAAAAAAGGGCAAAAAAGAAAGGCGCAGCCCACAGCCTGATTTTTCATTGCGCGTATAAAGGATGGCCCTTGTGCGGCGGGCGCTGTGTTTATGCCGCGGAATCGCCCCGGGCTGTATCTTGCGCCGCTTTTTTAGCCTTTTGGTTGGAATGTTGGTAGCGTCTTGATCACGAAATGTACAAATTACTTGCGATTAATGTTTAATATGTTTGTTGAATGAATGAATAGGAGGTTGAGATGAGGATCTAAACCAACCGCTCTTCCAATATGCCCTTCCAGGCTATAAACCCCTTTTTAGAATCAGAATAATCATGCCAGATTCGGCTGAAATTGGGATGTTCCTGCTTAAGATAATCCTGCCTTCCACTTTTTTTGATGCCGGTAATAATTTCTTCGATCTGATTTAGCGTATTTCGCAGGGCATCTCTTGATTTTTCTGTATCCCAAACATAAGTGGCTTCCTCACTATCGAGTGTTTCCCAGATAATATGATATTTCCTTTCGCCGGATAACAGAAACAAAAAAGAGAATGGTTGCAATACAAACCTGAGCTTTAATATAGATGTTTCATGTTTAGATGATAAATATTTTAAATGCAGGTAGTGTTTGCATTTCTTTACATTCAAGATATCGCTTAACAGTTGTTGTTCTGAATCGAATAAATCTTTGGCCGATGAATGATATTGACCTAGCAGGGTATCGAATGTATTGGTTTTATTAGTCAATGATCCATCCTTTGGCCTGAATATTTCTCTTTTCACAAACTCAAATCGCACACTTTCAATAAGGGAATTATTTATGCAATTAATATCATCGGATTTGGCTGTTGCTGAAATGACAGCGTTGTCGGAAAACTGGACGGCAACATCTGTAGTGATCAATTTTTTCTTCAGCGTTTTGCTGAAATAATCCTTGATAGCATCAAATTCAGGCCGTATGTCGGCATTTTCAATTTCAAAGATCAATTCCTGATTGATTTCTTCAATAAATAGCGGGAATGATACGCTGCCGTATAAAAACGATATTCTTGAAAACGGTACTTTCATGGTTTTTAAAACTACGTTTTCAACCGGCTGCTTTTCTTGTGTCTTTGCTTTTTCCGGTACCGCTTGTTGTGCGGCTATTTGTTTTTTTAGAATAACAGATCTTAGAAAACCTGCTGTATCGATCGACCGGAATTTTATTTTTTCTATACCTGGGAAATAGAATGAGGTGTTAAGATTGAGCATGATATCGCTGTAGTCATAATGATAATCGATGATTTCACCTGTTAATTCCCCGGAGTCATCGTCATACCTGAGTACCCTGATCTTCCAACAGATATCTGGCAGAAACTGTTCTATGGGCATCGGTAATTCAAGGCAGTCAATTGGAAAGGAGTTTTCGGTTGATTGGATGTGAAATCTTCTGCCATCCAATAGAAGAATGATCTCTTCGAATGGTTTTATCTGGCCGGATTGCGCCAGTTTTCTATAATGTCTATTACGCTGTTTGAATAAATTATCTAAATATTCAATCCGTGTATCCCTATAGTCATAGATAGTAGGTTTGACAGCACTACGTTGCACCCTACCAATATATTGGATAAGTTTTCCTTCGAAGGCGAAGGGATACGCCAGTATCAAACAGTCAAGGGCGTCGATATCTGCTCCTTCACCCATGAATTGCCCGGTCGTGATCAATGCCTGGAACTGGCCAGCATGGATTTGATCTAATTTCGACTTTCTTGCCTGGGCGGGATCGTCACCGGTTATAGCAATTGTCTCCATTGAACTTTTAAGATACTGCTGAAGAATAGCGACGTGGGCTTTTCTTTCCGTTAATACAAGTACCTTTCTACCGGCAGTTACTTCCTTTTTTATGTCCTTAACGATCAACTCATTTCTGGCGGTATCATGAACGAGTATGTGAAGCAGCGTTTCATGGTTGTCCGTTTTAGCATTGAACGGGGTAAATAGGTCCGTCTCCTGAATTGCTAATGATAGTTGTTTGCTGTGCTTTTCCTCTGTTGGAGAAAAGACAATCTTGTGGATTATTTTCCCGATATGAATGAAAATAAGCTCTTCGTCCTTGTTTTTCCTATTGGGAGTGGCTGTAAAACCATACAGATAATAAGAGTGGAAATTTATTATCACCTCCCGAAATGTCTTGGCGGGGATATGATGGCATTCGTCCACTAAGATTGTTCCGAAGGAACGATAGATCTTCTCCGGTAAACTGTCGGATTGCAGGCTTTGTATCATAGCCACGGTAATTTCGTTGCCAATCTCACATTTTCCGCCTTCTATTTTTCCAATTCTGAATTTTGGTATTCCCAAAAATGATTGAATCCTTTCTATCCATTGATCGAACAATTGTTTCCGATGCACGATAATTAGGGTTGGTTGCTGTCTTTCTGCTATCATATACAATCCCATGATAGTTTTTCCGGCTCCGGGAGGCGCAACGATTACCCCAAAATCTTTCGTATTTGTTGCCTCGACCGCTTTTTGCTGGTATTCATTTAGAGTTATTGTTGATTTGAAGTGAACAGGTTCCAGCTTTACTCTTTTATCTTCAAACTGATAAGATATATTCTGTTCTTTGCAGTGGTTGATCAATTTACCGGCAAAACCCCTGGGAAGAAAAACAAAGCCGTCTTTTTCGTTAAGTGTTCGGAAATAGGGTTCAATATTATAGGTGCTCTTGCCTGATTTCTGTTTGATCAGGTAATCTACATTTAAAAAATTCAGATTCTCTCGCAGATAACTTATCAAAGAAGGAGTTAATTCATGTCGTGGAATTGTTATCTGATTTGTAAGGGTGATATGGATTTTTCCATCTGGTGAGATAAGTGAGGTAGGGCGATTCCTGATTGGACTATGGGACGAGGAAATTTTATCCAGTACTTCATCTAGCTTTGCAGGGGATACCTTTTGAACTGCTCGTAAGAAGGCCCACTGATCCGGAAATGAATTATGGGTTGTCGGATCGATAAAACAAGTATTTCCTTTTTCAAGAGCTGTTTTTTGCAAAGGCAGGGCAATCAAATTGCCAAAGCCTTTGCCGGAATGTGAATCCTGGTTAGGAAATAACCTATCAAAATTGGAGCTTTTATTAAATGGTGAGATAATCCCGGAACCGGTCAAGAACGTAAGAAATAATTTTCTGCTTTTGACAGCGGGGTAAGGCGCATTAAAGAATAGCCATATGTGACCACCTTGTCCAGACCTGGATCGTTCTAAATAAACTGGTAACTGATATTTTTCACAGTGGGCCATGAATGTCTTGCATTCTTCAATCCAGGATTTTTTGCCTGATTCGGATTGATCGAAGTCTGCTGCAATAAACCAGGAGGTATTATCTTGTAGTAAAGGGTATATGCCAATAATTTCCTTACCGGACAGATGCCGGACTAACTTTTCGTCTGTTAATGGAATAGTCTTTTTGTTAGGGAAATTATCAAGTGATCCTCCTTTGGCTTTGTGTTGTGCGTATTCTTGCCAATTCATGTCGTAGGCCGGGGTGTATCCCGATTTGCCGTTTTTTTCCCAGCGAATGGCATAAATGTCTTCTCTTCCCTTGAAGAGAGCCCTGAAGATTGTACTCTGGTCTTGGATTGACATAGATTGGATAAAGATAGGAGAATTGATTAGGCGTCCGTTCTTGGGATATGTTGGGCTCGAGGTTGGGATCGGATGCGGAGATGAAAATTTGGATATCGGGAAAGTGATCAGAATCTAATAAATAAATCCAATATCCTAATGATTTTCAAGATATTGACGGCAGGTAATGGATTATCCTATCATCCATAGAATCAGATGGTTACAGCACAGGGGGCATTTGAAAAAAGGCGAGCAAATGAACCAGAGTCAGATACTTGTTTTCTTTAAAATGATCTTTCGTAGCGTTTTAGTCAGGTTATACCTGACATAATAGATATAAAACAACAATTTGTTGTGAAGTATTGTTTAATTGTGTTACTTTGTAGCCGATTTGTCAGGTTTACCCTGACAAAATGGATATGAAACATAAGAATATTTCTTATCAATCCAACAATGTTCTGAGCTATTTTTTCAATAGCCACAAGCTATGCTTTACTTATACTGAAGCCTTGAAAGCATTACCAGATACTTCAGAAAGTGCAGTCAAGGAATTGCTAAGTGACATGACTAAAAGAGGTCTGTTAATGCGTGTTAAAAGGGGATTGTATTATATTATTCCTTTTGATCAGGATCCTCAAACATTCATGCCTGATTGGCATTTACTGGCGGAATATTTGGTAAATGATAGCAAGTTTTATATTGGCTATTATTCGGCTCTTCAATTGCATCAGCTAATTACTCAGCCTTCTCTTACAGAATTGATAGTTACTGATCATCAAATAAAACCTGCTAAGATTAAGGTAAAAGATGTAACGTTTCAATTTATCTATCATAACGAAAAACATTTTTTCGGAACCCAAAAGGTCTGGATTGATTCATTTAATAGGGTGGTATGCTCTGATTTGGAAAAAACATTTATAGATTGCCTATTCAGACCTGACTATGGCGGCGGAATTGTAGAAATCGGTAAGGCTCTCTACACGGCAAGAACGGCTATCAATTTTGAAAAGTTATTGGGATACTGTAAGAAATTCGATTCCCAAGCTGTTATTAAAAGACTTGGTTTCTTACTGGAACTATTAAAAATAGATGCACCTATCATCAGAGACTTGCAGGATCTTAAAACAGATTCTTTTATCCTACTAGATACTGAAATGGGAAAAGAGGGGAAAAGACTAAGTCGTTGGAGTGTTCAACAAAATATAGATTCAGAAACCATTAAATCGTCAATTCTTACATGATCAAGCCTGGGGAGATTCAGCAGCATGCTCGTAAGATGGCCGTACGTGATACACAAATCGAAAAGGATTATATTCTTACATGGATACTTTTTGGCATTTCAAAGCATGAGCGACTTTCAAAGATCCTGGCTTTTAAAGGAGGCACAGTATTAAAGAAAGTATATTTCGAACATTACCGTTATTCTGAAGACCTGGATTTTACTTTATTGGACGATAATCTTTCTAACGAAGAAATATTCGGCGATTTTCAACAACTATTTGGCTTGGTCAAAGAAGAAGCAAACATTGCTTTTCAATTGGCGGAGGATTCGGAACATGAGAGCGGTAGCATCAACTTCTATATCAGCTATACTGGTCCGCTGGGTGGAGTAGGAGTCAATAAAAAAGTGAAAATCGACATAACGAGGAAAGAAGTGCTTGAATTTGAGCCTCTGCTTAAACCTGTTTTTATCCATTATTCAGATTTAGAAGCATTTGATATCCTTTCCTATCCCTTGGAAGAGGTATTGATAGAAAAAATGTGTGCATTAATGGGGCGGACACAACCCCGCGATTTATATGATTTGTGGTATTTGCTGGAATATGATAAAATGGATATAATTTATAGCTGGCCTGAATTCCAAAGAAAGGCAAAAAATAAAGGGCATGCACCCGAAGCATTTAAAGAGAAGATTCAAGCTAAAATGAATGCCTTTAAGGGCAGATGGCAAGGGTCATTAGCAAGCCAAATAAAAGATCTCCCGGAATTCGATTTGGTGGTTAGAGAACTGAATAAGCATTTTAGGAAAGTTTAGAAGACTAAGGGTATGCGGTACTATTATAATTGAATTTTTTGTTTAGTATTGTTATATATGCACGGCCGATGAAGAGATAAGATGATTGTTTTTGATCAATTAACACCTTAATCCATATAAAAGGTATGATTCCAGATTTTCAAAAAATTATGTTGCCTTTATTAAAAGTAATATCCGATGGGGATGAACATCCTTTGAGGGAGGTTATTAGTAAAATATCTGATGAGTTTGGGTTGTCGGAAGAAGAAAGAGCAGAGTTATTGCCAAGTGGTAACCAGCCCATTATTGACAACAGAGTAGGGTGGGTGAGGACCTATTTAAAAAAAGCTCAACTGCTTGAAAATCCTCGCAGAGGAATTTTGAAAATCAGTCAGGCCGGTAAACAATTGCTTGAAAGTAAACCTGAGAAGATAGATGTCAAGTTTTTAAAGACATTGCCAGGGTTTAAAGAATGGCATGAAACATCTTCATCTAAAGACGATGAAATAACTCCTGTTATTGAAAAGACGGAAATAGAAACTGGTAAAACTCCTGAAGAATTGCTGGAATATTCTTTTGTTTCCATTAAAGAGCAGTTGGCGTCGGAATTATTAGATAAGGTTAAAAGTAGCACGCCAGCTTTTTTTGAAATCTTAGTTATCGATTTACTTATTAAAATGGGTTATGGTGGCTCCAGAAGGGAAGCGGGACAGGTTATGGGTAAATCCGGCGATGGAGGAATTGACGGATTGATCAAGGAAGATAAGCTTGGGCTAGATACTATATATGTTCAAGCTAAGAGATGGGAGAATCAGGTGACAATACATCAAGTAAGAGATTTTGCAGGATCATTGTTGGGGAAAAAAGCAAAAAAGGGTATTTTCATCACTACATCTAGTTATCCTGGGAGCGCAAAGGAATTTGTTGGTTCTATTGAACCTAAAATAGTATTAATTGATGGAAAGGAGCTAGCGGAATTAATGATTGAATACAACGTCGGTGTTGCGACAAAAAAGGCTTATGAAGTTAAGCGATTAGACACTGATTATTTTGACGAGGTGTAATATGAAATCATAAAAAGGGAAATCTTAAAACAAATGACAGCGGAACAACTGAAAGAATTAGAAGACAGGTTATGGCAAGCAGCCGATAAATTGAGGGTAGATAGCGGATTGAAGGCGAGCGAATATGCTACACCCATACTTGGGTTGATATTTCTGCGATTTGCCTCCTTACGATACGACAAGGTGAAAAAAGAGATTGAGAAGGAAATGTCCACGCATAAAAACAGCCGGATGCAGCGGCAACGGCATGAAATAGCTATTGAAAAATGCGGCTTTTACCTGCCGCCTGAAGCTGAATATGAATACCTATTGAACCTCCCTGAAAAAGAAGACATTGCCAAAGCCATTAAGGTGGCCATGGAGAAAATAGAGTTGTACAAACCAGAACTGACGGATAGTTTACCGAAGGATGAATACTTTAAGCTAGTAAAGCCCGATGATCGGAGTCTCCCTAAATCACTATTAAAAACTTTTGCGGATATACCGGATGATGTGACGGGGGATGTATTTGGGAAAGTATACGAATATTTTCTGGCGGAATTTGCGTTGGCAGAAGGACAGGGGGGAGGAGAGTTTTTTACACCTACGAGCGTGGTAAAACTGATGGTGGAAATTATTGAACCCTACCATGGAACTATCTTTGATCCAGCCTGTGGTAGTGGTGGCATGTTTGTGCAAAGCTCCTATTTTGTGGATAGACGTCGAGAGGAACTGCACGACACAGATACCAAAGACCTGATGGTGTATGGCGCTGAGCGGACACCAGAGACGGTGAAACTTGCCCGGATGAATTTGGCCGTAAATGGACTGCGAGGGGAAATTAGACCAGCCAACAGCTATTACGAAGACCCTTTCGGCAGTTATGGGCATTTTGACTACGTAATGGCAAACCCTCCTTTTAACGTGAATGATGTAAATCTGGACAAAGTAAAGGGGCAACGGCGATTTAACGAATATGGTATTCCTCAGAATAAAACGAAAAACTCCGGTAATAAAGGAAAAAACACTAACACCATCCCGAACGCCAATTATCTCTGGATAAGCCTATTTGCTACTTCGCTAAAACCGAAAGGAAGGGCGGCTCTTGTGATGGCTAATAGCGCCAGTGATGCGCGGAACAGCGAAGCGGAAATACGGAGGAACCTGGTTCAGAGCGGGGTAATTGACTGTATGCTTAGCTTGCCCAAGAATATGTTTTACACGGTGACGTTACCGGCTACGTTGTGGTTTTTTGAAAAGGGGAAAAAAAGCAGGGAGCCCAAAGTGCTATTTATTGATGCAAGGAGTATTTTCCGCCAAGTGAACCGGGCTTTACGTGAATTTACTGAAGAGCATATTCAAAATATTGCAACTATCGTTCGCTTATATAGAGGTGAAACCGAGCGATTTACTGATCTGCTTAAAAAGTATAAGAAGCAAGCCACGGATTTCGAGAAACAGGCAGCTGCGCAGGGTAAGACAGTCGAGAAATTAAAAAAGTCAAAGCCAGGAAGTGAGAAGGACCTTAGGAGGTGGGAAAAAGAGATGGAAGCAACTGAAAGGGAATACAGGGTGCTGCATGATAAGAAACTCTATTATGAAGATCACATACAGTGGTTACAGGAGCGATTCCCGAACGGTGTGTACGAGGATGTAATCGGTCTTTGCAAAGTAGCAACATTGACCGAGATAGAAGAACAGGATTGGAGTATGAATCCAGGGCGGTATGTAGGAGTGGTAGTCGAAGAGGATGGATTGACAGAAGAAGAATTTAGACGGGAAATGATGGAGAGGAAATTGAAATTGGATAATTTGGATATGGAAGCCTGCAAATTGATAAAGAGTATTAATAATTCATTCAAAATACTTATAGAAAATGCATGAAGGGTGGAAGGAAATAGTATTAGGCGATTATTGCGAACGTATTACAGTGGGTCACGTAGGTTCAATGGCTAATCAATATAGACATAATGGGATACCTTTTTTGCGTTCATTAAATATTAATCCCTTTTGTTTAAATCTTAGCAATTTAGTTTTTATTGATGAGATATTTCATAAAAAATTAAAAAAATCGGAATTGAAACCAGGTGATCTGGTTTTGGTGCGGACAGGATATCCCGGCACGGCATGTGTAATTCCGGATTATATCGAAGTGGCTAATTGCTCTGATTTGGTAATTATTAGGACTGGTAAAAATCTTGATCCCTATTTTATAGCTACTGTGTTTAATTCAACTTGGGGAATTCAAAGTGTTGGAGGATCGACTGTGGGTGCAGCACAGCAGCACTTCAATATTGGTACTGCCAAATCCTTAAAACTATTTGCGCCTCCCTACCCAGTACAGAAAACAATTGGTGGGATTATACGAAGCTTTAATGATGCCATTGAAATCAATAATCAACGCATAAAACTGCTTGAGGAAGCCGCCAGAGAATTTTATAAAGAGTGGTTTGTGCGGATGCGGTTTCCGGGATATAAGAAAGCGAAGTTCGTTAAGGGTATACCAGACGGTTGGAACATCAATACATGTTATTCATTTTCAGATGTGAAAGGAGGCGGAACTCCCTCTACAACAAATTTCGAATACTGGGATGGACATATTAGCTTTTTTACGCCTACAGACCATACAGATAGTTTCTTCATTATGGCAACCGAAAAAAAAATTACTGAAAAGGGGTTATATAACTCAAGCACAAAATTATTCCCAAAATATACAACCTTTATTACGGCAAGAGGTACTGTAGGAAATATTTGTATAGCTGGCGAGGAAATGGCAATGAATCAGTCTTGCTTTGCGGTAGTACCTCATGAGCCCAATGATTATTATTTCGCTTTCCTTTTTACTGAGGAGATGGTAAGATATTTTAAGCAGGTGGCAAATGGAGCCACATTTGATGCAATTACCTTGAATACATTTAGAAAATATAAGGCTTTGATTCCGAGTAAAAAGTTGCGGGTAAGATTTTTCGAACTTGTATCGCCTTTTTTTCAGCAAATAGAAACATTAACAAGACAAAACACTGAACTCCGCCAAATTAGAGATAGGTTATTGCCGAGACTCATAAGCGGAAAATTGTCTGTGAGAGCGAATGCTAAGTCTAAGCAAACAGCAGGAATTTAGAATATGACCTGTGTTATGATATGAGGAAATAGTAACGTATTTTGATAAAGAAAAAGTTAAAGGTTCGGGACTCGTGGCGCGATATTGTCACTCACCAATCATTTAATGACTTTGATACGCATGGCTAATTTTATTTCTGAAGATCAAATTGAAAAAGCAACGATCGAGGTATTTGTAAACAATCTCGGCTATAGGCATGTAAACTGTCTCACCCAAGATGTTTCAGGGCGAGTAAACGAAATTGACGTATTAATAAAGCCGCTACTGAAAAAGAAACTCGAAGACCTGAACCCCGGGCATCCCAATCACGCCATCGAAGAAGCATTTGATCAAATTTGCCAAACCCGACTGGACAAATCGGAGTTGACCGCTAATAAGGAAATTTACGGACTGCTGAAAAACGGCATCGACGTTGAAATTAACAATTCGCTTAATCGTAAGGAGCCTGCCAACGTAAAAGTAATTGATTTTGTCAATGAAGAGAATAATGACTTCCTGGTAGTATCTCAATTATGGTTGCAAGGACCTTTTATCCGTAGACGACCGGATTTGATAGTTTATGTAAATGGAATACCACTGATTTTCATTGAGCTGAAGAACAGCAACATTGCACTGCGGAATGCTTATGACGACAACCTAACCAACTACAGAAATGATATACCCTTGCTCTTTCACTACAATGCGGTGTGCATGTTGAGCAATGGGCTGGAAACAAAAGTGGGCAGCTTTAATTCTGGTTACGGGCATTTCTTTCATTGGCTAAGGCCGGAAAATGAACAGCAGGTGCCGGACAGAAAGCGGATAGAGCAATATGGGGTGAGCCTGGATTATGCCGTGATAGGTATTTGTGAAAAAAGAAGGTTGCTTGACTATGTAGAAAATTTTATCCTTTATTATAATGATGTTACTAAAATAGCCGCTAAAAACCACCAGTTTTTGGGCGTAAATAACGCCGTTGACAATTTTGCGCTGCGGCTCCGGCATGATAAAGAAGGTACAGATACGGCTAACAAAGGCAAGTTGGGGGTATTTTGGCATACACAGGGGAGTGGCAAGAGCTTTAGTATGGTGTTTTTTGCCCAAAAGGTGTTCAGGAGGTTTGCCGGCAATTATACTTTTTTGATAGTGACTGACAGGGAAGATTTGGACAGTCAGATATACCGAAACTTTTTGGGTTCGGGAGCCATTGGTAAGAACATCAAATGCAGGCCCAAAGATAGCGAAGACCTGCGGGAGATGCTGAAAACGAATACGCGGTATATTTTTACGCTTATCCAAAAATTCAGATATCAGAAAGGGAAAGCGTACCCTATGCTATCGAACCGGAATAACATTATAGTCATCATCGATGAGGCTCACCGGACACAATACAAGGATCTGGCGGAAAATATGCGTACGGGTTTGCCTAACGCACAATATATGGCATTTACAGGAACGCCGTTATTGGGAAGTAAGAAGCTGACGCATGAATGGTTTGGAGATAATATATCTGAATACAATTTTAAACAGAGTATTGAAGACGGGGCTACCGTGCCATTGTTTTATCACAAAAGGGTCCCCGAAGTACTTTTACAGAATGATGATTTGGATGATGATTTGGCCGATATTGTGAGCGATGAAAATCTTACGGAAGCGCAACAATTGAAGCTCGAAAGGGAATTTGCTCAGGAACTGAGTGTTCTGAAAGCGGATGATCGGCTGGAAACGATAGCTCGCGATATTGTTTATCACTTCCCAAGAAGGGGATACCTGGGCAAGGGGATGGTAGTGACGATAGATAAGTTTACCGCCGTAAAAATGTATGACAAGGTAAAAAGGCTGTGGGAAGAAGAGAAAAGGGCCTTGCAAAAGCAGATTACTTCGGCGGTGGATGACAATGAAAAGAAGGAATGGAAGCAAGTATTGGAATGGATGCGAAAAACGGATATGGCTGTAATTGTGAGTGAGGAGGCCGGTGAAAATGAGAAATTTGAGAAAGAACATTTGGACATATCTTGGCACAGAAGGCGGATGATCACTCCGGATGAAAACGGGCAGGAGATTGAGGACAAATTTAAGAACCCAGAAGATCCTCTCCAGCTAGTATTTGTTTGCAGTATGTGGCTGACAGGATTTGACGCTCCCACTGTTTCTACTCTATACCTGGATAAGCCGATGAAAGATCATTCCTTGATGCAAACTATAGCAAGGGCGAATAGGGTAACGGATTTTGCCATCCATGGCAAGCCAAAGAAAAATGGGTTGATAGTGGATTATTATAATGTGTTCCGGAATTTGAAAAAGGCATTTGCTTCGTATGGAGGCGGAACAATGATCGGGGACGAAAAGGCAGGAGATGATTCACCGGTGAAAGAAAAGGATGAATTGTATGTTTTACTTCAAGATGCTATTAGTGAATGTAATACCTGGTGTTCTGCTCTTGGAATTGATCTTAATGCTATAGTGATCTCTGATCTGGTGTTTAGTCAGTTAAGCCTTTTTGATTCGTATGCCGACATTTTAATGGCTAACGATGATCATCGCAAGCAATTTGTAGTTTATGACAATACAATAGATGCCCTGTACGAAGCCTGCAAACCTGAAATATTAGGTAAGCGGAAGAATTATCCCCTTGTTGCCATTATTCGATATTTGCGGGAAGTGCTTGACGGCAGGGCCGATAGGGGAAACCTGGATAGCGCCAAACGACGCATCAGTCAACTTTTGGATGAAAGCATAGTGACGCAAGAAGAAGACAGATCGGCTTCAACAGTCGATAACTCAAATTCCATATTATCAGAGGAGAGATTTCACTATGGTATTAAATCCTGGAAACAGATAGATTTGAGCAGACTCGATATTGAAAAATTACGAGAAGAGTATCAACAAGCTCCTTATAAGAATATTGAGATTGCAGACTTACGCGCTTTTATATCCGATAAGCTCCAACAAATGATATCACGGAATGCAACAAGAGCGGGCTTTGCTCAACGGCTCCAGGAGATCATTAACCGTTATAATGCAGGAAATTCATCGAATGAAAATTATTTTGACCAATTAATGGAATTCATGGAAAAAATGCGTGACGAGGAGGCCCGGGCTGCAAGGGAAGGATTAACAGAAAGTGAGCTGGAAATTTTTGACCTGCTCAAAAAAGACAACCTGACTAAAGAAGAGGAACAAAAGGTAAAGTTGGCTGCAAAACATCTGTTGCGAAGGCTAAGGGAAGAAAAGCCCACGGTACTAATAAACGATTGGTATAAAGATACTCAGGTCAGGTTCCAGGTTCAGGCTGCTATTAAGAAAGTATTGAATGATACGTTGCCGGAAAGTTATGACAGAGCCATTTATAGCAGCAAATGTGATATCGTTTTTGAGCATTTTCTTTTAATGGCACAGGGTGGGAACGGAAGGGCTTATGCATAATTTAGTCATGTAAGTGCCGTAAAAGTTTCGGGTTATTGGTACACAGCCAAAAAACACCCTGTGATTACAACACTATATCTTGCTCTGTGCGCAAAAAGGGCACAGTCCTATTATTGCTCTTCAAAATAGGAGCGCTTCCCTGGTCAAGACTGAAGGATCAAGGTCAAGATCATGGATGAAAACCTCCTCGATTTTATTAACAATCTCCTGCCTGTTCACAGTTTTTAGGTTCCGGCGGGATTTTATATAGTTTTCCCTTGCCGCCATGGTAGCAGCATCCCCAACGGTTTTGACACTGAACTCTTTTCCAAACCGGCTTGCTAATTGAAAGCCGAAAATAATCGCTCCCAGGCCTAATAGCCCATATCTCGAATTAAAGAACAAAGCTACAATAGAGGCAAGAAGGCCAAAGAAAAGTGTAACGCTTATCCATCCCTTCGGCTCCAGTATTTTTAATGAAAGGCCTGATTCTTTCCGGATTTTCAAAATTGTATGCTGCCGGCGTTTTCTGGGGATTAACCCTTCAAGATCGGAATTTGGGGTAATCGTATTTTTTCCCAGAAACTGGATCTTGGCGATGGATTCCCGGATTTTATAGAAAGCCTGCTGTGTCGTGCAATCATCCGCATGTTCCAATTCGATCATGGAAGAAATGATATCGCAGATATCACCGAAAGTCCGAGCATTTTTGAATGAATCTGTTTTAAGAGTCAGACCGAACGATTTCTCGATTTTCACCAAGACTGTATATTCCTACGCATCGTGACCACCCATTCCTGTGATGCTGACCAGCTGTTCTCAGCATGCTGACCAGTGGTCCGAGGGGTTGTATTCTCGCGATATTGACCACCTGCTGGCTCAAAGCGCAGGATCATTCCTAGCATGTTGACCA
>JAFKGQ010000023.1 GCA_017307755.1 Chitinophagaceae bacterium
AAAGCGTTGTAGTAATTCGCTTCATAAGCACCAGCGATCCACAGACTGCCTTTCAGCCGCCAGTCCAAAAAGCTGCGAAGGACTGCACCCTGGCTGCTAAAGGCGATATGATCAAAAGGTCTTCCCCAGCCTAATTTATATCCCACTCCGACACCGACAATGCTGCGGGGGTTGAGTAAATATCCTGCTGTCAATGCCAGTGTGCTAAGCGCAGGCGCGAAGTATGTACTCGACTGTGTCTGCATGTCAAAACCCAATTGAATGCGGTGGAAGAAAGTCTTATTATGTTGTGGATTTGGTCTGAAATCAGCTGTGATCGAATTGCTATTGCCGGCCGGCAGCTTAGCCTTTAATTTATTCATTTGATCCGTAGCGTCCTGCATCCCGTCTAGGGCAGGATTGGCGCCGGCATCTCCATGGGGCATAGCAGTACTAATACTTGCTCCAGGCCCCAGCCGTTCTACAATAGCGGCATCCACTGATGCGCGCGTTTGGAGCCCCGGAATAGGCTGGCCCGATGCGGGCGTACCATTACCCGGCAGACGGAAAAGAGTGGAAAGATAACTATGGTCCTGGAAAAATTGCTGAAAAGCAGGTAGGGAACGGACGCCGGTCAAGATCTTTGTAGTTAGCCGATCCGGATCGTGCAAAAGGTCTTTATATTGTTGTAGCTCTTCTCTGTAGTAGTATATTTTTTTCTTAATCCCAAGCATTTTGTCATTCAGCTGAAAAGCGTGCAACTTTGTCAGCCATTCCTGTTGCCGCTGCTCTGCAAATGCAGTGAGCTTCCCGGCCTGCTGCAACTGATATTGCAGCTGTAATAAGTTACGCTGTGTAGATTTTAATATCGACGGGTCAATTTTGTAATTACCCTGGGCCTTGAAAAAGAGCAAGGCGGTCTGGGCACTATCCAAACCCGGCAGGTATTCCGTGAGCGGATGCAACGATAAATTAGCTGGAAAGGTATTTACTTGTTGAATCAGCCGTTCATACGCAACCTTAGGGCCAACCAATAGATTACGGGCTACCACACTGTCTTTGGAAGATAATTCTCTGCAAAGCCGAGCTTCTTTGGATTGTAGCGCTGATAACAGATGTAGGGATCTTCGCTGGATAGACATCGATAGTGCGTCATATGTATCGCCCAGCCGTATTATGTCCTGTGGACGCAAGGGAGCAGCCTGTATTGACGTGGGATCCGTCTGCGCTATAACAACAGCGCAATAGAATAACAGGCACGCAATTAATGAAATGCGCATGCCAAGCCAGTTTAATGGTTATAATAATTCTACAATAATGCTACTTTCAGCCTTTACGGATGAATGTTCAAAACCATTGAATGTGAGTTGGATGAATAGCCGAACTATGAGACTAAACGAATAGAGCAGGATAATGTCCGGAATAAAATTATAATATTACTGCCAATTAAAAAAGGGGAAAAACACCTTTTTTATCCAGTATTCAAAACCAATTATACCTGATCGTAATCGTACATTTATCATTGCTTCGATCGCTACTGAAAGCTGGGGACTGTCAACGATTCAAAGCAATCCATTATTATTTTCAAATGGGACAACAGATAGGCCTTATTGGCCCTAGATAGCGTCGACAGTTTATTACTTTTATTATGGAATATGGCATGTTGTATCTGTCCATATAAAAAACGCCCAGGGTACACTTTCAGATGATCAACCAGCAAACTTTTATTGTGTTCAGCATTCTTACCATTCATTTCGTCCATAAGACTCTCATGTTTTTTACGCATTTCAACATATAGAGGGTCTGCAATTTTTACACTTGGGTCCCTGAGCCGGTCTTTATAGTACAACCAGATCAAGATCAGCAGTCGCGTTATATCCATCATTTGTTCCATACTGAACTTCTTTTCCATATAAAGAAAACGCGCCAGGTTTTGAAGAGCAGGTTGTTTTTTATCCATCTCATCCAGTACAAGGCCTTTTAGTTCCCGGTCTGAAGCTTTTTTTACTTTGGTCACTATTTCATAGATCAGAGCAAGTTCAGCCTTCTCGGCAGGCGTAAATTCTTTGTTCATACTAAATATCATTTATTAATCTTTTTGCGACGGTGTTTACCCGCATGAGGCAGCTTCTTCTTCATCATTTTATTGGCGAACTTGGATTTCTGCACGCTAAACGTTTCCGGTGCCATACCCAGATAACTAGCCAGGGTTTTTTGACGAACTCTTCCGATCAGTTCCGGTTGGTATTTCATCAGGAATTCAAATTTACCCATAGCAGAGAACTCCCTCATTTCATTGCGCTTTTCGGCCAATTCGTAATAGTAGGTAAGTATCTTCCTTCCATGCCGATCAAACTCCGGGTAGTCATCATACGCCTTTTCCAACTGTTCGAAAGTGATGTAATGGAGGATACAGTCTTCCAGTGCTTCGATGTTTTCGCCAGCCGGTGTCTGGGAAAAAAAGCCTCCTACAGATACAAACAAATCGCCCTCTTTCATGATCCAGGCGGTTCTTTCTTTTCCTTTCTTATAGCGAAAACTTCTTACTGTACCCTGCTCAATAAAATAAATATTCCTGGCTACCTGTCCTTCACGTAAAATAATCTCACCTTTTTTTACGACTTTTCTAACAAGGTGACTCCTGATATAAGTTTTTAATTCCGGAGAGAGTGGTCTGATCCTGTCAAACAGAAGGAATAGCTGATCCATAAATAAGGTTTTTTGACATTTAATAGACGTACATAGTATAATATGTACAGCTACGGTTATGGATCAAGGGTGTATACTCGAATAGACAATACCGTAATATATAATTAACTAAAAGATGAGACGGAAAATTAATCCAGA
Source organism: Chitinophagaceae bacterium (assembly GCA_017307755.1). GTDB lineage: Bacteria > Bacteroidota > Bacteroidia > Chitinophagales > Chitinophagaceae > Puia. The sequence continues at coordinate 2,827 of JAFKGQ010000023.1, forward strand.
CGCTAGGGTATACTTTAGATCTTAATAAGTCGAAATACCTATTTAATGTAAGAGTCTGTACTGTGAGGAGTGTACAAATTATTTAAAACTTCTCCCAAATGTATCGGACAATACAATGATTGCTGCAAGGAGACTCGAATAGAACATGGCATGGATTCCCCACGACAATGGGGCATCGCTTGTGGCTAATATATATGAGCCTATACCACCTATGTAAAAGTTTGTTGTACCTATTAGGATATATATAAACGATTCCCGGGAAATGCCAAGCCTAATAATACGTAGTACTATAACAATGCTGGACAATGCCGCCAAATACGGCCAAATAAAATAAGGAAAGATAGAAAACTTTATTACGTGATAAGTTTGATTATATCTGAGGTATAAAAATAAGGATATGGCAAAAATGATCACGACAGACCACAAAATTTTCTGCCATCTCAGGTTCCTATCATTTGACATGTCGATGCTTTTTCTAATAATTTATTTTATTGCCGGCTCCATGTGTATATTCATAAATGATTTCCGGATATAAGAAAGCCATTCTTGAATTCTTTTTTCAGCTATTTTATAATGCTTTTTGCTCGATTCGTCATATAAAATACCTCCGTAATGACTTATTTCTATCTTTCTTGTTACTCCTCCCGATTCGAAGGTCGCGACATAAGCACCCATCCATACTTGAGGTCGATTAGAAGGAAGTTCAGATAAGTCACCCATAAAAGATCGCATTGTATCACCGCTAAGTAGCTGGTAAGAAAAATTTTTCAAAGTGTCCAATCGATATTGAAATACGTTCTCATCTGCTATATCGTATAGCTTCCAATCTTTGGCATTATTGAATGATCCAACTTGCCCCAATAATATAAAATGAAAAAAGAGACTGATAAAAAGTAGGATAAATTTCATGATTATACTTTGAGGCCTACTGGCAGCCTCCTATGTTTGGATGATAATTTTGTACAGTTGATCTGGTCATGTTAGGTAATGGTGCCATTTGTTTGATGTCTTCACCCAGATCGCCCGGATTACAGCCCATTCCTCCAGGCCACGAGCCAATTGTGTTAGGTAAATAGATGCCTCCCTGAGCTAATGTCTGAAGTGCGAAGGTCGTACAATTTTCTGAGCTAAGGTTATAATTAAAGCCAGGATCATTCCCTCTACCGACACTATTTAGCATTATAAAGAAATTAGCGCTAGTTACGGAAAAAGTTCCTGATATATTGTAAGAATGGGCTTCATCATTATTCAGAATTCCTGGGGCCGTAGCGCTTCCTGGCTTTACTCCAGAGGATGGATAAAACCCAACATTCCTGGTTATCGTTGTATTCCCATAGCGTTCAGAAAATATAAGGAATGTATGCCCGACATTAACAATATTTCCTTCATTACTTGATCCTATAGGTCCACCATTTACCCATTTATATGCAGAACGATCCCCAGGTATTGGTTGCTGGACACATACCGTCACTGTGTAAATATGATCACTTCCCCCAACATTTGTAAAACACTTGTTGTAATCCGCAATATTGGCAATAGGATTATCCGGTGGCGCCGGCGCGATAGTTGTTCCAGTGCCGCCTCCCGAACCTCCTCCACCCGAAAACCCGAGTCCTCCGCTAAATGAACTCCCATGTATCTCGTCCACTCTATCGGGCAAATACATATAAGTACAACCCCCGGCCTGAACCCATGAATATCCACCACCAGGATCACCTGATGAATAATTATAACCATAAATAACGTTGCAGGTACGTATGATGGCTTCAGTTTGAATGTTCGTCGAATGATAAGTTTTTATTCCCTTCGGTTCCAAAAGATATTTACCAAGATTATTCCCCCACCAATCATCCACAAACACAAATCCACTGAACACTCCTGCCGGATCCTTTAAATAATTGGTATCCGGAAACCTGGTAAGGACCTCCAGATGATATTTTTTGTTGCTGTCACAGTAGATCAGCAATTGCGAAAGATCGTTCAGATGGAATACGTTGCCTGCACTGAACTCAGTTTTTACAAATAGGGGCAGTCTATACTCAATAGGGGCGATGAGCGCATAGCCACCGGAGGCTTTGTGTGATTTCGTCTGTCCCCATAATATTATTCTCGGAGTACGGCTTTTATAATCTATGGCTGCATGGCTGCTGCCTTCCACAGTCGATGTATCGAAGAATTTTCGTGCTTCGACAATAAATTTCTTTTCGTTTGTATCGGCGACATTGTCGGTGCTTTTCAAGCACGCAGTGAACACTGGTGCTATCAGCACCAGCAGAATAAGGTTGTTCCATTTCATAGCTAAGGCTTTTAGGTTTTATGAGCTAATATAGATCGACTCATCCGGCAAAAAAATAATAAATATTAAGAAATTTCATCCGCTGATTTTATATACTGCATCTTATTTACTCAAATGCCTTATCTATGCCTCATCCAACGCTCGGAACTACATTGTTCAACCTTGCTGGTGTCACCCATCACCTGAGATCTAAAAGTGAACCCTTAAGGCCCACCACCCCAACAGCTTTTTTTATCGAAAAGGGGCATGTGATGGAGATCCTCGATGCCGGTAGGCACAGCAGACGCATTGTCGCCTTGTTTTTTGGACCGGGGGAATTTGCCATACCGTGCCACCCTCTCTCGGAATTGGTAAGCCTCGACGAAGTAAAGGGAAATACTTTTACTCATGGCGTAATATTCCAGACATTGCGGAAATTCTCCGAGAGTCATATTCATTACCGCGAAATGAGAAAGCTGTATCACGAGAAAGTAGCCGCTCGTATACACTGCCTGCAAACGATGACAGATGTGCAGCGCTATAACAATATGGTCGCCTCCCAGCCCTGGATACTTAAATTGGCAAAGCCGGAAGACATTGCTTCTTATTTACGTATTTCTGTAGACCTGTTACGGGAATTGAGAAAATAGCGCACCAGGAAGGGTGATAAAATATTCAAAAATATTTCGCCTTCTTCATCGTAACTTAGTAACCCTGTAAAATGAACAAATAAACAACGTCTAAGAAAATCCAACCATTCCCACTACTCGGATAACATATTCGCTTTTCTATTAGCATATCTCAGCGATAATACAGTATTGCTAAGATCAATTGTATGTTATGCGACATAATAAGGACATCCTTTGGAAAGGATTGTTGGAAATGGTGCTTGATGACCTGTTGAGATTCGTTTTTCCGAATGCAGACCAGGTGTTTGATCTGCAAAGGGAATTCGGTTTTCTGGATAGGGAACTGGCGGAAATATTCCCCGAACCCAACAAGGAGACGGATGTACGGATTGTCGATAAACTCGTTAAGGTCTTCCGAAAAGATGGTACGGAGGAATGGTTGTTACTCCACATCGAGGTCCAGGATAAAACAAAAGTCAAGGATCGGGCTCTATTTCCAGAACGGATGTTCCGGTACTTTTATCGTTGTTTCGATCGCTACCGGAAGCCGGTAGCGGCAATTGCTATCTACACCGGCCCTGACGGCAGGCAATTGCCCGACTGCTACGAATATGAGCTCATGCAGACAAAACTAAAATATCAATACAGCACGCTTTGTATCCTTGATTATTCGGATGAAGACTTGGGGCGAAGTGATAACCCTTTTGCATGGGTAGTCCTGGCGGCTAAAAAAGCGCTGTTAAAGGGGAAGAACATAGATAAAAAATTGTTAGAAGGGAAATTATTTATTTTCAGAAAATTGTATGAAGGCGGTGTATTTCAAAGGCGAAAGCTGCAGGCTATTTTAACATTTTTGGATAATTATATCCGGTTTGAAAACCCCGAAACTAATCGTATCTTTAGAACGGAAATTGATAAGATCACCGGTAAAACAAATACCATGGATATTTTTGAACAAGTGGCGGAAATGAGAAGGCAGGAGGGCCTTGAAGAAGGCCATCGAAAAGGGTTGGAAGAAGGCGTAGAAAAGTCCGTAAAGGTATTGCTGGCAAACACCGAATTCTCTGTAGGAAAGATCGCCTCGCTAATGGGTGTACCTGTCGCGTTTGTCAGAAAATTAAGCAAAGAAATCCGCACGAAATAGTCTCCAGAATACAACTACACTCCCCTTTTACTGAATTTCTTTATGCATCACCCCGGCCGGTGCACCACCAGCCTCGTCTGCAGCAGCTCATGATGCGCCACATGGTCACTTGCCTGACCGGCCTGTTTATCCAGCAGTTGCAGCAGCAGTTCCGTCGCCTTTTCCCCCTGCAGATAAGGGAATTGCTCCACAGAGGCGATGGGCGCATTGTCCATATAGTTGCAGATAGGCTCATTGGCAAAACTGACAAAACTGATATCCTCCACCTTCGCCTTTTTTATATACCGAAGACAGTCCAGCGCCACATAATCATTAAAAGTAATGACGGCATCCGGACGTTGCTTCCCATCCAGCAGCTCCTGCATCGCCATACAGGACCCGTCCCTGGAAAGATCCGAATATACCACCAGCGAGGGATCATACTTTCTTCTCTTCTGCCAGAGCCCCTGCCGGAATGCCTCCAGCCGCTCCTGGCTGGCCGGCAGATGCCGGGGGCCGTTGATAAGGGCGATACGTTTGTGCTTATTACTGATGAGGAAGTCGATAGCCTGCTGCATGCCCGTTGCCAGACTGCTGGCGATATAGTGGATATCCGGCATCTTGGGTATCCTGTCGAGAAAGACCACGGGTATCTTATGCCGCTGCAACAGCTCGAAATGTTCGTAGTCCGTAGTCTCCTTGGAGATGGATATCAGTACCCCGTCGACCCGGTGGGATCTTAGCGCGTTCACCAGTTGTTTTTCCCGCTCCTGTTCGTCCCTGGACTGACAAAGCAGCACAGTATAGTTCTTTTTATACGCCACATCCTCGATACCCGTCACCATCGAGGCAAAGAAGTCCTGCGAGAGATTGGGTAGGATAACCCCGATCATAAAGGTCTTTTTCTGTTTAAAAAAAATGGCCGCCTGGTTGGGCTCGTAATTCAGTTCCGTCGCCAGCTTGCGCACCCGCATCTTTGTCCGCAGACCGATGCTGTAATGATCCTGCAGGGCCCGGGAGACGGTAGACACCGAGATGTTCAGTTGCCGGGCGATCTCTTTCATCGTAGGGGAGTGGTCGGACATAGCTGTAGACTTGTATTCTAAAGATAACAAAAAAACAGGACCCCGCACCCGCTAAGTGATTTTGCACAATCGATTGATAGAACACAAAATGACAGGGAGACGTAGATTTGATCACCATGAACACATCTTTCAACGGGCAGGTGGGCATCATCACCGGGGCGGCCAGCGGGCTGGGTCGGGCCATTGCTAAAAAATTATCCGCACAGGGCGTTGCCCTTGCGCTTTTTGACAAAAATGAGGACGGATTAAAAGCCACTCAGAGTACCCTGTCCGGCAAAAGCACGATCCACGCAGTGGATATCACCGATGAAGAGATGGTGGCGTCGGCTGTGGCACGGGTGACGGCGCAATGGCAACGGATCGATATACTCATCAACAGCGCGGGTATCACCGGACGGACAAATATAAAGAGCCATGAAGTGGATACGGCTGATCTGCTAAAGGTCCTCCATATAAATTTTATGGGCTCGTATCATACTTCCAAACATGTGCTACCGGGGATGCTGCGTCATAACTATGGCCGCATCCTCCATATCGCATCCATCGCCGGAAAGGAAGGCAATGCCGGTATGCTTGCTTATTCCGCCAGCAAGGCAGCCGTCATCGGCATGACAAAGGTACAGGGGAAGGAATACGCAACTACCGGCATCACCGTCAACGCACTGGCCCCAGCCGTGATCAGGACAGCCCTGGTGGATGCCATGCCGGAGGAACAGGTAAGTTATATGACGGATAAGATCCCGATGCGACGGTGCGGGACGCTGGAAGAGGCGGCAGACCTTGTCCAGTACATCGTCTCCCCCTTAAATAGTTTTATCACCGGCTTTACCTTCGATCTTTCCGGAGGCAGGGCTACATATTAACCAAACGATCATGAAGAGAGATTCAACAACACCCCCTGGTGAAATGCCCATAGGCGTGGTAGGACTGGGGCTGATGGGATGCAGCATTACCACCTGTCTGCTGATGGCAGGCCATCCCGTAGTGGCGGTGGCGCCGGTGCCGGCTGACCTGGAACATGCGGAGCGAAGGATCAGCGAACATTGGCGGAGGTCCGTGGAAGAAGGTCTGATCAGGGCGCCGGAAGACGGTTGGACATCAAAACTAAAGATCACGGAAAACTATCAGGACCTCAAACCCTGCTGCATCGTCATCGAATGTACGCTGGAGAACCTGGCCATCAAGGAAGCTGTGTATAAAAAGATAGAGGACGTCATTGCGGAGGATGCTATCCTCGCTTCCAATACTTCGGCAATACCTATCAGCCTTCTTCAGGAACATGCCCGCCACCCCCGGCGTTTTTTCGGACTCCATTGGGCGGAACCTTCCCACACCACCCGCTTCCTGGAGATCATTTGCGGAGAGCAAAGCGAGGTGGTCCGGGGAGAATGGCTCTATGACATAGCTCAGGGATGGGGAAAAGAACCCACCCTGGTACGAAAGGATATACGGGGGTTTATCACCAACAGGCTGATGTATGCCATGTACCGGGAAGCCTTCTTCCTGGTGGAGAACGGATATGCCACCGTGGAAGATGTGGACAGGGCCTGCCGCAATAACGCCGGGTACTGGATGACGCTGGTGGGCGTATTCAGATGGATGGACCTGACAGGGGTGGGGGCCTACCACACCGTGATAAAGGACCTCTTCCCCACGTTGAGCAACAGCACGGAGGTGCCGCGATTGATAGATGACATCGTAAAGACGGGTGGAAGGGGCGTTGCCAATGGAAAAGGCTTTTATACATATACAGAAGAAGAGGCCAGACAATGGGAGGAGACCTTCACCCGCTTTAGCTACGACATCAGAAGACTGGCGTTGCAATATCCCGCGGACATAGTAAAAAAAGAGCAATGTTGATAATAGATGCGCACCTGGACCTCTCCATGAATGCATTGGAATGGAATAGGGACCTTCGGTTACCCGTACAGGCAATACGCGATAGAGAAAAAAACCTCACTGATAAATTGGATAGGGGGAAGGGGATGGTATCCTTGCCCGCATTGCGAAAAGGTAATATAGGCCTCGTGGTGGCTACCCAGATAGCCCGTTACACTGCGCCCGGCAATCCGTTGCCCGGCTGGCATTCGCCACAGCAGGCCTGGGCCCAGACCCAGGGCCAACTGGCCTGGTATAAGGCTATGGAAGAGGCCGGGGAGATGACCATGATAAAGGACGCAGGGGTCTTGGAAAAACATCTCGCGCTATGGCAGGACCCGGAAAGCCCTGTCCAAACAAAACCCATCGGCTATATATTGAGCCTGGAGGGGGCCGATAGCCTGGTGGACCTTTCCTACCTGGAAAAGGCCTACGCGTATGGATTGAGAGCCATTGGTCCCGCCCATTATGGCCCGGGTCGTTATGCGCCGGGGACGGGTATGACAGGGCCATTTACCCCGCAGGGGTTGGAGCTGCTAAAAGAAATGGAGCGTTTGAATATGATCCTGGATATCACCCATCTTACGGATGAGGCCTTCCTGCAGGCGATGGAGATGTATAAAGGTCCTGTATGGGCCAGCCACCACAACTGCAGGGCGCTGGTACATCATCAACGGCAGTTGACGGACGATCAGATAAGGATGCTGATCCAACGGGGCGCTGTCATCGGCGGCGTACTGGACGCCTGGATGCTATCCAACGATTGGGTTCGTGGAAAGTCCGATCCTCAGACGGCGGGTGTCGATCTGCAAAAGCTGTTAGAGCATTATGATCACATCTGCCAGCTGGCGGGGAATAGCAGACATATAGCCATCGGCAGTGACCTGGACGGTATGTTCGGGAAAGAACAGTCGCCATACGATATGGAAGATATAGCCGATCTGCAGCGGCTGGGGGCATTACTGCAACAACGGGGATATACACCCGATGATATCACGAATGTACTGCACGGTAACTGGCTGCGGTTTCTACGACAGGCTTGGTAGGTTTTTGATTAGTACGGTCCTGGTTGTTCTTTTTGTAAATACCGGGAATGCAAAGAAGTACGACAGATGTAAGCGTGAAGCCCAGGAGAAATGCGACGGCCTGCGATTTAAACATACGACGAATTGGATTTTAGGACTTATTTTCACTAACGTAGGGTAAGTGTTTTTTAGTGCCCTGTCGTCCTTTTGCGAATGTTTTATTGACGAATAAAGTATTTTCTCTGAAGATGTAGACGAATATATAATGAATCATCTCCATATTTCCCATTCAAATAGAGTGTGTCTCCATCTGTATGGTATGAAGAGTTTACCGCCAGCAGACTGTCCGGATAGGTCCTTTTCATATGCAGGGTGTGCGTGGCTGTATCTACCGTATAGCCGAAGTAGCCGACATCGGACACCAGGGATTTAACGGCGGCATTATTGTAGTCTTCAAAAATGATCTTTTTCCAGGCGTTGTTCTCCTCATGCAGTACCCGGTCAAGAGAATCCCGGGAGTGACGGAGGCTGTCTACGGACCAGACGCCGTAAAGAGCTGTGTGCCTGCCAACGCCATACTTTTTTTTCATATGTAGTGTGTCAAAGAGGGGATAGGCGATAGCAAATATCCCCAGCAAAACACCCAAAACGCCGACGATCCTTTGCAGCGCCCGTTTTTGGAACAGGGGTGGATAGGTTCTTTTTTCCGCGGCCCTGTTCAGCAGCAGTACGTTGACCAGACGAGGCGCATCATCCGCCAGCAGATAAAGGGACATGACCAGATAGGTACAGGAGAAAAATTTTACGCATACGTCAAAAGCAAAGTTCACAAAGACGATATTGCTCATGATAGTGACCATGAGGATGGCGCCCAGGGTGGCGGTACGACGGAAAAGCAGGAGGAGGGCGGCGGCTATCTGGCTACAGCCGATAAAGAACTCGTAGCTGAATGAATAGCCAAAAAACGACCAGGCAACGGACATAGGGCGCATGTCGACGACTTTTGTGTCGAGGGAAGTAATGTTCGAAGAGAACTGGACATCCAGCACCTTGGCGGCTCCATACTGCATGATAGTGTAGGCGAGGAAAAAGCGTAGCAGCGTCTGCAGCCAATATTGCAGCCTGGTATAATTTTTCCGTTGTTTGTCGATAATGCTCCAGACGATGGCCAGCAGAAGGGCCGCGCCGCCGGCAATAGGGAAGAAACGGAAGTCCCGGGGGAGATCGCCACAGCCATCGCTGTCGGTAAGAAGGATATATACGATGACGACCGGGAAAAGGATATAGGAGGTCTTGAACCCAAGGTCTTTTATACGATACAGCATCTGTAAGGATTTAGCCCGGGTAAAATACACAAAAAAGCCGGATCGGTCTTACCGATCCGGCACATTAATATCACTTTAAGAACAACTAAAGCACCGTATATGAGACGTTAAAACGTCCATTCTCTACGATGACGCTATCTTTCGAGTTATATTGTGTACTATGAAGAACACCGCTGAATGTACCGGCAAGTTTGTGAGCGTTCTTATCCCAGGATGTAACGGTGATGACCCCGTGGCCTCCAAAGAAACTTATGCTGGCATAGGATGCGGTGGGTGTATAATACTCCACGCTGGAGCTCTTGATGGGGTCAGGTTCGTTGATATGGACAGTGTCGGAGATCACCAGCTCGATGGAGGAAGTGTCCCCTGATTTGCCATAAAACCCTGTCAATAAAATATAATGGTTGCTTGCCTTATAACTCCCGGTTGTATACTGTGACTGCCAGGCAGTACCTCCGACTGTGGCGCTAATAGCGCTGGCACCTCCGTTGTTGTCTTTTTTACAGCCAGTGGCAATAAGTATAAGGATGAATGCTACAGACAGGAATGTAAAGAGATTTAACCTTTTCATAAGCCTTAATTCTCTTTATACGTTAAATTAAATTGCCCGTTGTCGATCTTGACGCTATCATCAAGTTGACCGTTATAAAATACCCCGCTGAAAGTACCGGCGATCCTATGAGCGTTTTGATCACGGGTGGTCAGCGTAAGCGTACCATGCCCGGGCCCGCCGCTTCCATATATTTTTTCGGAGCCGCCGTTGCTCCTGATGTACAGGAGGTCTGAAAGATAAAATTTGTCAGGTTCGCCAACGTGGACGGAGTCATGGATCGCGATAGTAATGGCCGTGGAGTCGCCGGACTTGATATAGCCGCCAGCCACAGTGGTGGTCCCGCCTGAGTGATTGGCGCTGGTCCATATGGGCTGCGACTGCCAGGCGGCTCCATTGATCGTGGCGCTGATGCCGGCGCCGCCCCCGTTGTTATTGTCTTTTTTACATCCGGTGGCAACAAAGACAAGAATTGATGCTACTGAAAGGCCTGTAAGGAGTTTAAATTTTTTCATACTGATCTTTTAAAGGTTACGATTCGGAAGTTTTGTAAAAAATATATCTTAACGAAGAGTATAGGAAGTGTTGAAATGTCCATTGGTGACGACCATGCTGTCTTTACTATTTTGCGGGTTGTAGAGTACGCCGCTGAAAGTGCCGTTAATCTTTTTGCCGGCGGTATCCCAGGATGTGACGGTGAGGGTGCCATGCCCTCCAAAAAAATCACCGCTGGTATAATTGGTGCCATTGGCTATCGTCCCGTTGGCTTTTGTAAACCCTACATCCGAACTTTGAAAATTTACGTCAGGCTGTCCTACCTTAATGCTGGTGAGAATACCGATATAGACGAGGGTTGTGTCGATGCCATTGACATAATACCCGTTCAGGGCCAGGGTAGAATAGGAGAAATCGCCAATAACATAGGTAGACTGCCAGGCCTTACCACCGAATGTTCCGGAGATCCCGCTGCCGCCGCCATTGTTGTTATTGTTGTTGTTATTGTCTTTTTTACACCCGGCGACGATAAGAATGGTTATAACTGCCGCCACAAGAGCAGAAAGGGAGAAGATTTTTTTCATACTGACTTTTAAAGGTTACGATCGTTCTACGGCCCTTAAACGTATAAATCGCCCTTTTGGTATGACCCACAGGGTCATTCGCGGCTGGTGGAAGATAGCTCAAAAAATAGCGTACCACGAGTCCCATCGGCCATTGGTGATAGTAAGACTGTCGCTGCCGCCCGCGATATTATAAAATACGCCCTCGAACGTGCCGGCGATCCGCCGGGTAACGCTGTCCAAAGAAACCACCGTCAATATACCATGACCGCCGTAGGTCGCATCACCGGAATAAGTGAAGCCGTTCCTGGTAGTGTAAACAACGGAAGAATTTTGGAATTGGTCCGGCTCACCGACGCCGATGCCGGCAAGTATGACGATATGCACGAGTGCTGTATCCCCCCGGTTAATAAGATGACCATCCACCATAAATTCAGCGGCATTGGCCGTTCCGCCGACGCGGGACGACTGCAGCGTTTTTCCGTCGACGGTGACGGATATGTTATTGGGATCATGGTAGCTTTTTCCACAGCTAAAGAGGAGAAGTGCGATGCCAACGGTCAGCGTTCTCATAACTTTTTATGGTTTACCTTTGCGCGACCGGTTGATACATGATAAATATAGGAAAAATAACACTGAAGGACTTCCCGCTGCTGCTGGCACCCATGGAAGATGTGAGCGACCCTCCTTTCCGGGCCGTATGCAAACGATACGGAGCAGACCTCCTTTTTACGGAATTTATTTCCAGCGAGGGATTGATCAGGGACGCTATTGCCTGCCGGAGGAAGCTGGAGATCTTTGAGGAGGAGAGGCCGGTGGGTATCCAGATCTTTGGGGGAGATGAGGAGCGCCTGGCCATGGCTGCGCAGATAGTAGAGGCCGTGGAGCCCGATTTTCTCGACATCAATTTTGGCTGCCCTATAAAAGGTATTGTCGGCAGAGGCGCGGGGGCGGGGGTATTAAAGGACATCCCCCAAATGATAAAACTTACAGCATCCTGTATAAAAGCTACCCGTCTGCCCGTCACTGTCAAGACACGGCTGGGCTGGGATGACGCGTCAAAGAACATCGAAGAGGTGGCGCTGCGACTACAGGATGCCGGCATCGCCGCCCTTACCATCCATGGACGGACCCGAAGCCAGTTGTATAAAGGCGCCGCGGACTGGACCCTCATCGGAAAGATAAAGAACGATCCCCGGATAAAGATCCCCATTTTTGGCAATGGGGATATCGACAGTCCTCAAAAGGCATTGGAATATAAAGATCGTTATGGGGTGGACGGCATCATGGTCGGCCGGGCGGCTATCGGCTATCCATGGATCTTTCGGGAGATCCGTCATCTGTGGCGCACCGGGGAGCTACATGCGCCGCCTACGCTGGAAGAAAGATTGGACGTTTGCAGACTGCATCTCCGGGCATCCATAAAATGGCAGGGACAGATAGGTCTTTATGAAATGCGGGGCCGTTATGCTCAATACCTGAAAGGTCTCCCGGAGTTGAATGAACATCGCAAAAAGCTGGTGATGCTGTCCTCTCCCGAAGAAATTGAAGAGGCGCTGGATGACATCGGCAGAGCCTACCGGGGCCTGGAAATGGGCAGACAGCCCATCGAGCTGGTGAATTACCACGAGAAATGTACGTTGTGATGAGCGGCCCGATCATGTCCGTCAAATCGATTAAATTTAATACATGAGAAAATATCTGACGCTTTCACTAGGCCTTTTTTCCCTATATACATATGGTCAACCCGGCGCCGAACCTGTAAAGGTCACCGATATGCTAAAGATCCAGTCGCTCAGCGGAGTGACGCTGAGCAAGGATGGTCGTCGTGTGGCATTCACGGTGACAAGGATTGAGCCTGACCCGGAATCAAAGAGTGATTATAAATACGTCAATCATATCTATGTTGTACCCGCCGATGGAGGGACGCCGCCAAAGGAGCTGACGGTAAAGGAAGGCTCTTCACAGCCTGCCTGGAGCCCCGATGGCAGACAGCTGGCATTTGTACGCCTCGCGGACGGCAAACCCCAGGTATTTATCATGTCCATGGAAGGAGGAGAGCCGGTACAGCTCACTCATTATAAATATGGCGCAGGTACCCCCAAATGGTCGCCGGACGGGAAAGCCATTTTGTTTTCCTCCAATTTGAAGCTGGGTGAGCTTATAAAAGACTCCACACTCAATCCGCAGCACGTCCCCCCGGCCTGGCCCTATGAACAGGCCGGCATCGATAAAAATGACAACCTTTCTGTCAGTCGTGCAAAACCCGATCCAGATGGGAACCCCGAAGAAGTAAGGGCCTACCTGGAGGGCGATGTGACGGACAAAAAGGCCAAGGTATTGAGCAGGCTGAATTTCCAGGACGAGATGGTGGTAAATGCGGAGATGAGCTTTAACCATTTTTATATCCAGGAATTGCAGCCCGGCGCCCTTCCCGTGGCGGTGACCGGCGGGTTCTACCGCTTTTCGGACGCCGATTTCACCCCTGACGGGCAACACCTGATCCTGACGGGGAATATGGACTCTACACAGCATCCGGACAGAAGCCTGGAAAGCAGCATCTATATATGCGATAGGGACGGCAGTCATCTACGACTCCTGCTGGGAGAGAAGGGAAAGGTCTATTCCAATGCCGTCCTTTCTCCCTCAGGTAAATGGCTGGCTTTTCAATATAGCAATACTTCTTTTGTGACCGTTCCCCAATTGGCGATCCTTCCCCTGCAGGGTACGGGCAGCCCGGTAGACCTGCCGTTCGATCGCAGCAAGTCCGGCTATACATGGAGCCCGGATGAAAAATGGATCTATTTTACCGCGCAATCCAATGGGGGCGCTCCGCTATATCGTGTAAACATCGGCACGCGAAAGACGGAGCAGTTGTCGGATTATAACAGTGGCACGGGCAGCTTTGACCTGGGCGCCGGAAAAGTAGTGTTTGTCAGGACGGAAGTTGCCGACCCCTTTGAGCTATACACAGCCGACCCGGCGTTAAAACAAACACAGCGTATCAGCGCTTTTAATTACGATTGGGTACAACGCAAACGACTGTCGCTGCCCGAAAAGCATTCTTTTACAAACGACAAGGGATTGACCGTGGAATACTGGGTAATGAAGCCCACGAATTATGAACCCGGCAGGAAATACCCGTTGCTGCTGGACATCCATGGCGGTCCTTCTGCCATGTGGGGACCCGGGGAGACGAGCATGTGGCATGAGTTCCAATTCTTCGGTAGCAAGGGATATGGCGTGGTGTACTGTAATCCCCGCGGCTCCGGGGGGTATGGATTGGATTTTCTCCGGGCTAACGTGGAGGACTGGGGTACGGGTCCGACTGGCGATGTATTGACCGTATTGGACAAGACGGTGGCGGAGGGATGGGCGGACACTTCCAGGCTCGTGGTCAGCGGAGGCTCCTATGCCGGCTACCTGGTAGCCTGGATCGTGGGACATGACCACCGGTTTAAGGCGGCTTGCGCCCAACGGGGGGTGTATGACCTGGCTACTTTTTTTGGGGAAGGCAATGCCTGGCGGCTGGTGCCAAACTATTTCGGGGGATATCCCTGGGAACCACGGACCAAGGCCATCCTCCAACGGGAATCACCCATCACCTATGTGGAGAATATAACCACGCCCCTGATCATATTCCACGGAGAGAACGACAGAAGGACTGGTTTTGTACAGGGGGAGATGTTGTACAGGAGTCTGAAAGTATTGGGCCGCCCCGTGGAGTATGTCCGTCACCCGGGCGCCACACATGAGATCACAAGGAGCGGGGATTGCCGGCAAAGAATTGATCAGATGCTGCGAACATATGATTTTTTTGAGCGGTGGATCCGGCATTAGGCGCCTTGCAGTAGTATTGACGTAGTATTTCCGCCGGTCGGCAAAGACCGTACAGCAGAAATATTATCTACCTTTAGCAGATGAAGAAATTACTTGCCATCCTTTTCTCCGTCTTCACCTGCGGCGTCATCCTTGCCCAAACAGGTACGGCCACTATCTATACCACGGCAGAAAAAACACAGCTGCGTCTTACACAGGGAGGCAGGTTGAACTTCACCGAGAGCCGGCAGCCCCTCGAGACAGAACCCTTTGTATGGGTGGACCCGCAGGCTGCCTTTCAGACCGTTGTCGGCATAGGGGGAGCGCTGACGGATGCGTCGGCGGAGACGTTTGCAAAGCTCCCCAAATCCCAACAGGAGGAATTACTCAGGGCCTACTATCATCCGCAGAGCGGGATTGGGTACACACTGGCAAGGACCAATATCCAAAGCTGTGATTTCTCCAGCGGCAGCTATTCATATGTAAAGGATCTTGACACCGCCCTTACCAGTTTTAGCATAGCGCATGACGAACAATACAGGATCCCCCTGATCAAACAGGCCATCGCGGCCGCCGGGGGAAGTCTCCGTCTTTTTGTATCCCCCTGGAGCCCTCCGGGTTGGATGAAAGACAACGGCAGCGTCATCGGAGGCGGGAAGCTAAAGCCGGAATACGACCGCAGCTGGGCAAATTTCTATATAAAATTTATCAAAGCTTATGAGGCAAAAGGCATCCCCATATGGGGATTGACGGTGCAAAATGAACCGATGGCCCGTCAGAAATGGGAATCCTGTATCTACACGGCGGAAGAAGAAAGGGACTTTATAAAGAATTATCTGGGGCCGGTACTGGCTTCCTCCGGCATGAGTGATAAAAAGCTGATCGCCTGGGATCATAACCGTGATCTGCTGTACCAGCGGGTCAGCACTATCCTGGAAGATCCCGGGGCCGCCAAATATGTCTGGGGCATCGGCTATCACTGGTATGAAACCTGGACGGGTGGACCCATGCAGTTTGAGAACATGCGGCTGGTGACAAGTGCATTTCCGGATGCGAACCTCATGTTTACGGAGGGCTGCCTGGAAAAATTCAACCTGGACAGCGTGAAGAACTGGTCGCTGGGAGAGAAATATGGCTATTCCATGGTGAATGATTTTAACAATGGATGTGTTGGCTGGACGGACTGGAATATCCTGCTGGATGAAAAGGGCGGGCCTAACCATGCAGGTAATTTTTGTTTTGCGCCCGTGCACGCCGATACCCGTACTGGCAAGCTAATCTTTACCAATGCTTATTATTATATCGGACATTTCTCCAAATTCGTCAGGCCGGGCGCTAAACGGATCGCCGCCAGCACCAATAGAGCACAGCTGCAGACGACCGCTTTCCTCAACACGGATGGGAGCATTGTCGTGGTCGTGCTGAATACCACCAGCGAGAAGCTCTCTTACCGCCTTATCCTGAAAGGAAAAGAGACAGCTACGGAAAGCCTGCCTCACTCTATTGCTACACTTGTCATACAATGATCATGCGAACAATCTGTTTTACCCTATTGCTATGCAGCCTGGCAAATGCGAAGGCGCAATTAAAAGTGACCACCTGGCTGACAGACCCTGCGGGACAGATCCTGTTCTCACGGGTGAATAACCAGGCTGCCGGAGACGCCGACATGCCAGTGATCTCCATCGACCAGAGCAAACGCTATCAATCCATCGACGGCTATGGATGGGCTCTGACAGGCGGCAGCGCACAGCACATCATCCATATGAGCGCGCCTGCCCGTGCGGCATTGCTCAAAGACCTTATTTCCACAACAGACAACCACATCGGCGGCAGCTATCTGCGTATCAGCATCGGGGCGTCCGATCTGAACGATCATGTCTTTTCCTACGACGACATGCCGGAAGGACAGACAGATACTGCTCTGTCCCATTTTGACCTGGGACCCGACAAAAAAGACATCATCCCGGTGTTAAAAGAAATATTAGCCATCAATCCCAAGATCAAAATATTAGCCTCGCCCTGGAGCGCACCCGCCTGGATGAAGACGAACAACGACACGCGCGGAGGAAGTCTGAAGCCGGAATATTACAGCGTGTATGCCCGTTATTTTGTAAAGTATATCAGGGTCATGGCCCGGGCAGGCATCCGGATCGATGCGATCACGGTACAAAATGAACCGCTGCATCCGGGTAATAACCCAAGCATGTATATGCCGGCGCCCGAGCAGGCGGCATTTGTAAAAAATTTCCTGGGACCAGCCTTCAAACAGGGAGGTATAAAGACAAAGATCATTATTTACGACCACAACTGCGACAAACCGGAGTATCCCATCTCCATCCTGGACGACCCGGATGCGAGAAAGTATATTGATGGATCGGCCTTTCATTTCTATGCCGGTGAGATAGAGGCCATGTCAAAGGTCCACGAAGCCTATCCCGATAAGAGTCTCTACTTTACGGAACAATGGGTCGGTGCTCCGGGGGATTTTTCCAAAGACATACCCAACCATATCCAAAACCTCATCATCAGCGCCACCCGTAACTGGAGCCGGAATGTCATCGAATGGAACCTGGCGGCAGACCCTCACAACAATCCCCACACGGACAGAGGGGGGTGTGATCGCTGTCTGGGGGCGGTGACCATCGACGGTGACAAGGTGACACGGAACCCAGCCTATTACATCGTTGCGCATGCGGCAAAATTTGTGCGACCAGGATCGGTACGCATCGGGTCGGAAGCAGCCCGGACTGACAAGACCTCTGCCAATGACCTCCTGCCAAATGTGGCATTCAAGACGCCGGCGGGAAAGACGGTGCTCATCGTGCTCAATACTGCAGCGACAAGCCAGACATTTACCATCGACGACGGCAAGGGAAAGTCAAAACAAACGTTAAATGCGGGCGCGGTGGCCACCTATGTGTGGTGAGCTATTTTACGCCCCCCAGATCATAAAACCTCCACTTCGTTGTAAAGTCCTTTTCCAGCGGCTGTTTGGTCAGGATAGCCCGGATCATTTCCACGGGCATGGTATTCAGATGCATCACGGCATCATGATATTGTCGGTAGCTCATCTTACCATTGTCCACCAGTTCTTTTTTAAGCGCATAGAATTGTCTTCCGCCTGTGAGATAGGCCAACTGGTATAGGGGTGGGTAGCGATCCACAAAGGACCTCCGGACCTCGCCGGTGGCATTGGCCCGCTCATGGCCCACACGATCCACAAGGAAGTCGATGCACTGTTGCGGCGTCCACTTGCCCAGGTGATAGTTGAGGGAGAAGATGATACGGGCACAACGATGCATATGCCAGAACAACATCCCAATCCTGTCCTCGGGACCATGAGGAAATTTCAGGTCCCAAAGCAGCAACTCCCAATAAAGGGACCATCCTTCTATCCAGAATGGCGTGTCGAAATTGCGATAAGTGCGATAACGCTCGTTGGAAAAGAATTCCAGGTTATGCCCCGCTATCAACTCATGATGAACGGTGGCGCGGGAGAAATGAGGGTTATTACCCCGCATGCTCATCAGTTTGTCATCCTCATTCATGGTATTAGTAGGGTAGGAGATGATGATATCGTTGCCGCCCAGAAAGAAAGGGTTCACCAGTTGCCGCTCGGGACTCATCATCATCATACCAAACGTCTCTTCCGCAAGGGGCGGCACCGTGATAAGGTCGTGTTTTTTTAAAAAATCGACAGATTCGTTGAACAAACGTAGTATCATTTCAGGCTGCTGGCCGGCTGGTACATAAGTATTCTTTACTTTTTCAAGCGCGGCCTTCCAGTTATCCCCCAGACCCATTTCCCTGGATGCCTTCAACATTTCCCCGTCGCACCAGGCAAACTCTTTATTGGCGATGTCTATCAGTTCCTCCGGTGAATAAGGTATCATCTCATATTTCAGCTGACGCAACAGCTCTTCACGACCCGCGGGTTTGCCCACGATACCGCTGTTGTCGGCAGGTGTAAAAGCCTTACTCTTCTCCTTAAACGCATCCGCATACGTGGTGAGCATGGAGTCCAGCTCTTTATAAGGCTTGGGCATCCACCATGTGAACAGCGGATCATAACCGTTGTAGAAATTGTACACGGAAGCGATGGATCTTTTCAGGTCATTGATGACCAGTCCGGCCTGGTAGATCTCGTCCATGCCAAGGGAGCTGTCCGCTTTCAAACGCGTCTTCAACTGTCGGATCTGGCTGAGGTCATCGGACCAGTTCCTGGCAACAGCTGCCGCATCGGGCTGATGCCCCCGGCGGCGCAGTCGTTCCACTGCATAGATGGAGTCGGAGAAAGGGAACCATTTCTTTATTTTTTCATACCCTGCCGCTTCACCCGCGGATACTTTCAGGTGTTCATCCAGGTCGCGTTTAAAAAGTATATAATCGACCTTGCATTCCTGCGGGAGACTTTTAAAATCTATTTGCTCCAGCTTTTTAAGATAGTCGTGGTAAAGGGTTTCCAATCTGGCGCGTTTTTCCTGAGAAAAACCGCCTCCTTCCCGGTCACCTTCACCGCCCCGGCCAAAACCCCTGGTATTGGCGGGCGGGGTGTAATATCGTATCAACGCCGAATAGTCGGCATTAAAGGTTGTGATGAGCTGGGGCATTTCCTGGCAGGGGACATACGGGTCCGGGGATATTTGTGAAAAAGCCGGGGTATGGATAAGCCCGGCGCAGCATAAGCCAAGTGACAGCAGTAGGATATTTCTCATGAACATATAGTTATTGGTACTAAGTTATTGTTTTATCCAGACAATTGACGCAGGCTGTCTTTCGGCTGTCTGTTGCGGATAGGGGGTGGAGGCGGCACGATTCAGACGGGTATAGTTCGGGATGGCCAGCAAGGGGGTGCCATCCGCCCAGGCGCCTTTGATAGCCATGATCCCGTGGAGGAGATCATCCTTCCATTCCAGGGTCAGCGGTCCTCTGCCGATGCTTTTATTGATATCCTGGTGATCAGCCGTTTCTACATTGTATAGCAGTGGGCCATAACGAAGGGCGACACGTCCCCGGTCGGCCTCTATTCTTTTATCGGCCGTGACACGCTGGATGCTCATCGGCAGATCGAGCACGATCTTATCGCCTTTCTTCCAGGTACGCCGGATGGCTGCATAGCCGTTCTCCACGGACGGTGTTTGCGTTTGTCCATTGACTGTGATAGACCGGTAGCCTTTTACCTCGGGGATGGGCGTATAGAGAGTACTGGTGGTGCGGTTAGGGATACGGAGATAGATGGTAAATGGCTGTCCGTTCGCTTGTTGCGGATCGATCGTTAGCGTGACACGTCCATTCCAGGGATAGTCGGTCTGTTGTGTCATGATGACGTCTGCACCGGCAATTTTCTCTATCCGCATGGTGCTGCCGATATACATATTGACATAAAGACCATCATCACCCCGTACATAGGTCCAGGTAGGCATCATCAGGAGGGTGCGGGGAATATTGCCTACACAGCAAGGGCAGACATGCCACGCGTAACGGCCTTGTGAAGCCGCCAGGGCGTTGGTATAATAAAAATCCTTCCCGTCCAGTGAAAGCGAGCCCAACAGCGCGTTGTACATAGTTTCCTCATACAGGTCGGCATACCTGGCATCATGATAGGCCAGGTTCATTTTGTATTGAAAGAAGATGAGGCCGCAGCTGGAACAGGATTCGCAATAGGCGTTGTTCCGGAGAGAATAGTCGGGGCCGAAACCCTCTGAGGTTTCACCGCTGCCGATGCCGCCCGTCACATAATATTTTTTATTCACCATATTGTCCCACAATGAGAGTACAGCGCTTTGATAATCCTCGTCCCTTGTCTCCGCCGCCACGTCAGCCATCCCGGAATAAGTGTAGGTGGCCCTTACAGCATGTCCTACGGCCTCGTACTGCTGTTGTACAGGCACGTGGCTTTGATCATATTCGCTGCCATGGTCACGGTTGTCCAGCAGGAATTTTGCCAGTTGTATATAGCTGTCCCCGCGTCCGTTGCCTTCCATATCGTTGACAAACCGGCCAAAACGCACCAGCGCCTGTTCCATCTCCTGATGGCCATCGTACCAGGCTATCTTGTCCGGACGTAATGCCGCAACCCAGCAGTCCGCCAGCTTCTTTGCGGCATCATAAAGACGTCTGTCCTTCCCCTCTGTAAGCGTATAGTGGTTGATAGCGGACTCGATAAAATAACCAGATACATATCCCTCATGGTTGCCGCGTCCTTCGGGTGACCACCGGGTATGCCATTTGCTCGTGTCGCGGAGAGTATAGGCGGTCTGCAGATAGCCGTCAGGCTCCTGTGCTGCAAGGATGATGGGTATCCATCTCTCAAGGGTCGTCCTCATCTTTTCCTGCGCGGCAATGATCGCTGCGTCCCCTTTGGGATCTACCATCAGCGCTTCGCATATGGATTCCACCGTCTGGTGGACCCAGGCATTGGAAAAGACATATCCTTTGTGACGACCATGAGGCTGGCCTTTCAGCGCCTTGGCCGCCTCGATAAAATTATCCAGCCCCCCTTCTCCCGTGGTGAGATCAGTACGTTCGATCTGGTCGATACAAAAAGGTATCCAATTGACAATGATGTTCTTTACCCGGTCATTCCACAATTTGCTGTCGATGCTGTAATGCTTTGTATATACCACGTCCAATCGACGGTCCTTTGGACGGGGACGTACTTTCACCAGGAGCGATGAGGTCGCGCTAAAGCTGCCTTGCCGGACGGTCAGCGTCAATGTATAGTCGCCCGGTGCAGAGAAGGTGGCGGTAGTCCGGGCAGAGCCGGCATCTGCAAACCGGACCTTACCGGGGCCGGAGGACTGGCTCCAGGATGTAGCGCCAATGGGACTGATCGAACGGGTGCTACCCGAGAGCCAGGTTCTGCCACCCATCATCACATCACGTTCTACTCCGGCATCCACAATAGGAGGATACCCGGGTGCTCCGGCGGGTTGAGGCACCCTCCATTCCGCCAGCGTCGCGGTCCAGCGGTCTACAGAATCCAGCTCCAGCCGCAGACGGGTAGTAGTCACTTCATGAAATGTGGTTGTATTGTATTGGTTGTTTACCAGTCCCAGCCCCGAAGGCGATTGTACGGGGATCCACCGGCTGCCGTCCCACCAGGTGATACGATAGGCCCGGGGCAGACGGACCATATTGCCATAGTCCCAGAAAAATAGATCGATCTTATTGATGCGGACGGGCTGACGCCATTCGTATTGAAGCCATTGTGTTCCCGGACGCTGTTTAGCACGGTTGTACCAGTGGTCGCCGGGAGGGGTCGGAGTAAGACCGTCATTCAACTCCTTCAGAGAAAAGGATGAACGTCCGCTGCCGGTGGCGACGGCAATAGTGGCCAGGTTACCGTATTGCGGGCCTGATTCATCGGATTGGGCATGGACGGATAAGATAGGCAAAATAAAGCAGGCAAGTATAAAAGCACGGCTCGTTGGCATAAGTAATTAAGCGTTGATATGACAATAAAACTACGACAGCAGGGAGTAGGGGGCTTTTCAATTATTGACTGAAACCTTACGGATTTTGCCCTGTCTAAAGCTAAGACTTTGGACGATATATTGAAAAACCCCAAAATAATCCATATTTTGACGCGTTATATTGTGTTTTTACCTTAACCCATACTATATGAAAACCACAACCTCTGTTACCCGATCTTTTATCTTTCTGTTCGTATTATGTCTTGCTGCATGCAAAAAAGACAACAATTCTTCCCAATCCGCCGTTGCCTCCCTGAGTTTTAAAGCCAATGGGACGTTATATACCTGGGGCGGTTCGACATCTGATACCAGCAGTACGGTGACAGCTATTTACAGAGATGCTTCTGGTTTATATTCCCTGGGAGGCATTGACTTGCGCAATAATGGATATAATAAGCTGTCCTTTGACATCACCAGCAGCGCGTTGCAGACAACTGTCTATGCTCACAAAGGAGCCGGTAAGACAGGACAGATAGGCGAATGTACCCTGGGAACCCTTTCAAATAGCACCAATTACTGGAATTCCGCTGTGGATGACTCCATCTCCGTAACCATTACCAGCGTCGACAATGGTTATTTTAACGGCACTTTCAAAGGCAGTATCACGCGCAATGGGGGGACGGAGAAACTATCGATCACGGACGGGCAGTTCCAGCGACTGAAGATCATCAATGAGTAACAGGTCTTTTTATTGCAGCAAATTGAAAAGCTTTATGAACGATTAGGTTTAATGCGGGAAGTCTATTTGATAAATATTCGCCCATCGCTTGCCCACGACATAGATCTTGTCCAATGCGGCATCATATGCTATGCCATTGAGCACATCCGCCCGGGGGTTCCTGTTACGGGCGTCGGCAACGATAGAAGACAGATCGAGCCGCCCGGTAACCTTGCCCGTGGATGGATCGATCTTTAAGATATAGTCGGTGAGCCAGACATTGGCATAGATAGCCCCGTTGATGTACTCCAATTCGTTCAGGCTGTCGCGGGGAATACCGTTCATCGTCACTTTCAGGATCCCCGCCGGCTTACAGGTGACGGGGTCCAGATAGGTCAACGTATCCGTACCATCGCTCATGAGCAGACGGGCGCCATCTGTCGTAAGGCTCCATCCCTGTTGATTCGTAAAATCAAACTCCCCCGTCCGCCGAAAGGTACCGGCATCATAGATAAATCCTTTATGCGTCAGATAGGTCAGCTGGTAGAGCTTGTCTTTCAGGAATACGATACCTTCTCCAAAATATTTTTCCTTGTCGATCCGGATCTTTACATCCATCTTCCCCGTGTGCGGATCAATAGCCCCCACCAGAGATGCTGCATCCGGGAATTCCTCCGGCGAACCGGTGCTTTCATACAGCTGCCCGTTGTGTACCAGGAACCCTTCCGTGAACAGCGAAGTATCATGAGGCAGATAGCTCGTGACGGAATAGTTGATAACAGGAAGGGAAGAGGGGACTGCAATATCCTGCTCACGGCCGGCGGGATCACTGTTACAGGCCAGATATAGCAGCGCCGGCAACAGGAGTAGACTGTATTTGGATCGCATACCCGAATATAACACAAATCACTGAGGCAGCTGAAGCGCCTTGTCCAGGGCATCCAGTTGTGTCCATATCCGGTGATCCCGCGGCCGGGGGGATATCTCAAAAAACACGGCTGAGCGGTCGGCCTGATGCAGGTCTTTCCAATGGATGACCACGTTCAGGGTCATGGGTTTTTGGGTAAGATAGTCCAGCATGGTTACCGTCCCGGTGAATGTTGCTTTATCACCAGGGGCGGCAGATATTGTTTTCAGTTCCGCCTTTACAGGTACCAGCTTTTCCCCGGGTATTTTCCGGGAAGCGATGTTGCGCCCGACAAGCCCGGTATAGTAGTCCTGCAGGTGCATCGCCAGTTTCTGCGCCGTCAGCTGTGGTTTTCCTTCCAACCACCATAAAAAGGCATAGGCCCAATGTTCTTCACTGGAGCCATCGGCCCAGCCGGGTGCAAATCGTATCTCTTCCATTCCCATGTAGGGTATCTGCGGCGCAAAATCAAAGGGGAAGGCAAAGCGTTCCGTGGACCAGCCCAATGGGATATCCAGCTTATAGGGCGCCACCCAGGTGATAGGGTCATACATGTTCAATGTCTTTTTCAGCCATTGAATACAGGCTATCTCATCTACGAGGGAAAGCGCATCTGGGTTGCGGGCGCCATTGCTGCGCCATCCCTGCCGGCCCGTCACAAATTCTGCCTCTTTGTTGCCCGCCAGCAACAATCTGCTGATCATTTCCGAGCCGTCGGGCATATAGGTGTCGTAATAGCTGTTGCGTCTGTTCTGCAACTGCCATTCTATATCCGTGTCATAATAAAGTCTTACAGCCGTATGCTGTAAGTATCGCTCATTACCGGGTCCTACAGATGTACGGTTGAAGGGGGTCAGCTGTCGGTATATTTCCGGATGCTCCCCGGGAGTACCATAGGTCTTTGTCATAGCATCCATCAAATATTTACCGTCGCCTACGCTGCCGGGGTAATAGTTTTTTTTGACGGCCCTTTCGCTCCATTCCCAAAGACCTGAACAATCCACGGGGCTGTCGACGGCAAATACGGCGCGTGGATGCAGCGGGAATTGCGAGGGACGTTCATTCGCCAGCTCTGTATAACGAAGGGCGATATTGCCCGCAAAGGAATAACCGGCGAGTGCGACGCGACTGCTATCGATGGGGTAGCGGGTAGTGACATGCCGGAGGATCGTATTGATACGTGCGACGGCAGCGGTGTCGGCAAACAGCTTATCCCGCATCGAGGCGACGATAGTGAGTATCCCATTTGCATAGGCGGCATTGTGCAGCATGGTTTCCGGGAGGATACTTTCAGGAGGCCGGAAGCTGGTGAGTAAGATCAGGGCGCCCCGCACCGGCCCGGCAGGAGGAATAGCCAGGTAGTACCCGGTAGTACTGTCATGGGTGTCAAAGACGATCTTTTCGCTGTTCTGTCCAAAAGTGGGGGTCGGGACCAACGGGCCTGTGATAGCCAGTAGGATGATAAAGGCAAGGATAATGCGCATGTACAGGATATTTTCCCGGTGTAGGGCTATTTCGGTGCCAAATACACAGTGTTGTGATAGTCAATCAACTGGATTTATATCTTCAAAAAGTATTGCCCGTTTTTGATACGCCGGGTGTGCGTATTACGCATGCGGGTATGGGAAAAAATCCTATCTTTAAATTACCTACGCATGAGGCGTTCGATCCTCCCCAAAAAACAACGCCACCATGTTTAAAAACTATTTTAAGATCGCCTGGCGCAACCTGTGGAAGAACAGGGTCTATTCCGCCATCAATATCGTAGGGTTGGCCACGGGTATGGCTGCCTGTATCGTCATCCTGTTGTTTGTATTTTATGAACGCAGCTTTGACAATTTCCATCATAAGAACCTCTACCGGCTGAACGAAGTGCAAAAGTTCCCGGGAATGGTGGCCTCGCAGAAGGTAGGTTTGTCCATGTTCCCCATGGGCCCCACCATCAAACAGGAGTTCCCGGAAATAAAGAATTTCACCCGTATAAGCTGGAATGCGAAATACCAGATGACCTATGAGGATAAACGGGTGTTCCTGCCACAGACCTTTTTTGTCGACAGCACCTTCCTGGACATGTTCGATTTCAGGTTGCTGCGGGGCGATAGAGCCACGGCCTTACAAAAGCCTAACAGCACAGTGCTCACGGCCTCCGCGGCCAGGAAGCTTTTCGGCCCGGAAGACCCGATAGGCCGCAGGGTCACACACTATGGAGGTGACACGACGTTTTTTACCGTGACGGGCATCCTGGCAGATGTGCCGGAGAACTCCCAGTTACAATTCGATGCGCTTTTTTCCTTCAACACCAATTATAAGCCCGACTGGATGACCTGGTGGGGAGGTAACTGGCTGGACACTTACTTCGAGCTGGCGCCCAATACGGACGTGGCGGCCCTGGAGAAAAAATTCCCCGATTATCTGAAACGTCATTTAAGGGAAGACAACTGGAAATATTATGAGCTGTTCCTGCTGCGATACAAAGATGTGCATGCCAATGCAGCGGACATCGGGCTGGATTATCTCAATTACCAGAAATTTGATAAGAACTACACGAATATCTTTTCCGCCATTGCCCTGATCGTATTGTTGATCGCCTGTATCAACTTTATGAATCTGTCCACGGCCCGGTCGGCAGAGAGGGCCAAGGAGGTAGGTATCCGCAAATCCATCGGCGCCCTCCGGGTGCAATTGGGGCTGCAGTTCCTGGGTGAGACGGTCCTGTTATCGCTGCTTGCGTTGTTGCTTGCCGCCGGACTGGTGCTGCTGGCACTGCCATACGTCAATAACCTCAGCCAGCGGCGTCTGGAAACCGTATTGTTGGACAATACCTGGCTGTTTGTCGCTGTTGTGCTGGGAACTATCGTCGTAGGCATCCTCTCCGGGTTGTATCCGGCAGCCTATCTGTCGTCCTTCCAGCCCGTAAAGGTTCTGAAAGGGTTGTCGTTGACGGGAAAGAACAAGGGACGGCTCAGGAATATCCTTGTTGTAGGGCAATTTGCCAGCGCTATCTTTCTTATGATCGCCACGATCTTTGTATTCCGGCAACTGAACTATATGCAGCAGCGGGATCCGGGGTTCAACCGCGACCAGGTGGTGAACATCGAGCTGGACAGGGTGACGTTCCGGAAGTATGACCTGCTAAAAGAAACGCTTTCCCGTCATGCATCTATTACAAGTGTGACGGGCGCCCAGGACGAATTGGGCAGCCATCTGGACCAGTCCGGAATAGAGTTCAAAGGAGAAGGCCCATTACGGCAGCTGACATCCACCCGGCTGATAGTCGACCCGGATTACTTGCGCCTGTATAAGATCCCGTTGGTGGCGGGGAAGGATTTCTCTCATGATAAAGAGGCGAACGGAAGGGAATATATCATCAACGAAGCATTGGCGAAGGAGTTATCAAAAGATCAGCCAAAGGCGGAGCTGTCTTCCCTGATAGGCAAACATTTCGGGTTTGATTCAGCAGGTTATATCGTGGGCATCGCCAGGGATTTTAATTTTAACTCGCTGCATTATAAGATCGAAACCATGTTCCTTTTTAACCAGAAGGAGTGGGGTTTTACCACGATGTCGGTAAAGATCGCCGGAGGCAGGAGCAAGGAAGCCCTTGCTTTTATCCAATCCACCTGGAGCAGTATATTCCCCGACCGTCCATTGTCTTACCAGTTCCTGGACGATCATTTCACGGAAGTTTACCGGGCGGATGCCCAGGTGTCCCGGATGGTAGGCATTCTGGCGATGCTGGCCATTCTTATTTCCTGCCTGGGTCTTTTTGGCCTGGCTAGCTATTCGGCCGAGCGTCGGGTAAAGGAGATCGGCATTCGCAAGGTCATGGGCGCTTCCGTACGGCATATCGTTGGGCTCTTGTCCCGTCATTTTATAAAATTGGTGTTTATCGCTATCCTGATAGCCTGGCCGCTGGCCTGGTTGGTCCTGCACAGGTGGTTGCAGGATTATGCGTACAGGATAGACATCAGCTGGTGGGTATTCGTATTGGCAGGCGCTATGGCCTTGCTCATCGCCCTGATGACGGTGAGCATACTGGCAATAAAAGCTGCGATGGCCAACCCGGTGGAAAGCTTAAGAGTTGAATGAAGTATGGACAAATTTTTTGAAAGAGAAGGAACAAACCGGGCAGAGAGACTCCCGATGAATTTGATTATCAATTCAATAACATTCGTTATCTCAATTTTTGTTTCATATGGGAGGTTTGTTGAGCTGCCCTAACACCACCCTGAGAAATTGCTATTTCGGGGTATCTTTGAGCATGCCGAAGATAAAGGTCTATGACAGCCGGGGATTTACACAACGATATATGGCTTCATCCGAATTGAGGCAGTTATTAAAAGACGATTTTACCCGTTTTTTTATCGTACGTGTGGAAGATATGTACAGGTTGGTGCAGGAAACCGTGCCGGCTTCCCGGAGTACGGGTCATACGCTTATCTATATCACAAAAGGCGAGGCTGTCATGAGCATCGGCAGCAAGCGATACAGGACACGCAG
Source organism: Chitinophagaceae bacterium (assembly GCA_017307755.1). Lineage (GTDB taxonomy): Bacteria > Bacteroidota > Bacteroidia > Chitinophagales > Chitinophagaceae > Puia. Next base: position 31,137 of record JAFKGQ010000023.1, read on the forward strand.
GGGTGAATTGATGATGGTGCCTGCCGGTCAGGTGTTTTCATTTGGGAAGGACGATGTCAATAAAGGATATCTCTGCCACTTTAATGAAGACATCCTTTCCGGCGTATACAAGAACTATACTCTCTGGGACTCTCCGCCCCACATTCGTCCTGACCACAGGGCTGCCCAATTCATCCTGCAGCTTTTCAAAAGGCTGTTCTTCGAATATTCGGCCTATGGATTGGAACGAAAGGATATCATCGCGTCTTACCTGTACGCATTGCTTTGTGAATTAAAGCATGCGGGGTCATCCACGGCCGGCGTCGACGGGACATCCGATCTTACCCGGCAATTTAAACAATTGGTCCATACCCATTTCCGAACCAAACACCTGGTAAAGGATTATGCAGCCTTGTTACACGTTACGCCAAATCACCTCAATAAAACAGTAAAGGCCTTTACGGGAAGATCTCCCACCCGGTGGATCGATGAGATCATCCTCTCGGAAGCAAAAACGCTGCTGCAGCAAACATCCTTCTCCATCAGCCAGGTGGCCATGGAAGTAGGTGTTACGGATCAATCCTATTTTGCCCGTCTTTTCCGAAGATATGAGGGGGTGACCCCAACAGCGTTTAGAGCAATGATTGAAAAATCCTAAACATCGCTTTTTTTGTCCTGATAACGGCTCATTTATGTTCTGAGCTTTGCACACTATGAGAACGTATTCCCTGCTGTTGTTCTTCCATTCTTTATTCCGCTGGCTGGTGTTGTCAGGTTTGTTATTTACATTATCCCGGGCAGCCCTGAGATGGACAGGACAAAAGTCTTTTACCCGTCTGGATAATAAATTGCGACATATTACGGCTACGTTGGCGCACGTACAACTCACCCTTGGATATGTCCTGTATTTCAACAGCCCGCTGGTGCAATGGTTCAGGACGCACTTTCGGGAGGCTGTGCGGCAATTGCCGGTGGTCTTTTTCGGTCTGATCCATATTATACTCATGACCCTGGCAATTACATTTATTACCATCGGTTCAGCAGTAGCCAAACGAAAGAGCACAGATTTGGAAAAATTCCGGACAATGACGTTGTGGTATGGGGTGGCGCTCGCGATCATTCTCCTGGCCATACCATGGCCTTTTTCACCTTTGGCAAAACGTCCGTTCTTCAGAACTTTTTAGCGCTATGAATAGAATATTTACAACACGCATCGGCAGGCTGAGGCTGATCGCTTTTCTGGAAGGCGTATCCCTGCTGATATTGATAGCCATCGCTGTACCATTAAAGTACATCTACAACAACCCCCATTGGGTAAAAGTCATGGGTCCCGCACATGGGCTACTGTTTTTACTTTTTGTGATCAGTACGCTCAGTGTCGGTGTGGAATATCGCTGGAAGTTCAGGACCACCACTTGGAAAGTGTTGTTGGCTTGTATAGTGCCTTTTGGGACTTTTTATATAGATAAAAAGATACTGGCGCCAATGGCCCGTCATCAGGAGGCATAAAGCAGGCACCTTCTGTCGGGCTGATCATTCCTGGCTTTTTTTGATCCCCAGTTTTTTGATCTTGGAATGAAGGGTTGTGACGGGCAGACGCAGGAGCTCGGCCGCACCACCGGGACCGCCGATCTTGTGATTACATTTTTTCAGGACGGCAAGAATATGGTCCCGTTCCAGCTCATCCAGCGTTTTTATCGAAGTGTCCGGGGTGATGTCGGAAAGGACGGTATCCGGGCCGGCGGGAAGGGAGATCTCCTTGATGGTGGAGCCGGTGGTCATCAAAACGCTGCGTTCGATGAACTGTTCAAGCTCACGGACATTGCCAGGCCAGTCGTAGCGCATGAGGCTTTCCAGCGCCCGCTGGGAGATGTTGGTTATCCGCTTGCCGGAGCGTTGGTTTTGTACACTGATGAAATGCGAGGCCAGGGTAGGAAGGTCTTCCTTTCTATCACGAAGAGGTGGAAGATGGATGGAAAACACATTGAGTCGATGAAAAAGATCGCTGTGAAACCTGCCGGCTTCTACTTCTTTCCACAAATTGCGTTTGGAGGCGGCGATGATACGTACATTCTCTTTTTCCCGGATGGCCCTTAGCAGCTTAACTTGCAGATCCAGGGTCATTTCTCCTATCTCATCCAGGAACAGGGTGCCGTCACCCGTCAGCTCGAACTTTCCAATGCGTCTTTCCGCGGTCCCTGTAAAGCTGTCTTTCTCATGGCCAAAAAGCTCGCTTTCCACCAGATTGGCCGGCAGGGCGGCGCAGTCGATCTTGATCATAAGTTTATCTTTCCTGGGGGAGGCATCATGGATAGCTTTTGCCACCAATTCCTTCCCTGTGCCTGTTTCGCCAAGAAGGAGCACGGTGCTGTCCGAAGGACCGATGATGGCCACCAATTGAAAGACCTTCTGCATGGCGCTGCCCGAGCCGATGATCTTTGTAAAACCGTGCGCTGTCTTGATCTGCTCCTGCAGGTAGAGGTTTTCCTCCTCCAGCCGGAATTTATAATAATTGACCTCCTCCAACCGGCGTTCGATCTCTTCATAGGCCCAGAGATTGGCCAGGCCAATGGCCAGGGGGGCGCACAACCCTTGCAGCAGACTGAGGCTGCGTTGGGAGAGACGGCCTTTTTCTTTCAGATAGATGAATATACCGCCGACGCCTTTGTTGTTTTCCCGCAAAGGGAGCGCCACCATTTCCCGCATGCCGTTGTCAAAGACCAGGGGGATCTCCGACTGGAGCAGTGTCTCATAGATACCGTCATGTACCGGGTACGGGCTGTGGGGCTCGCCATCCTTATTCAGACGGAATATGACGATCTCGTCTAAGGGAACGATATGGCGCAGGGACTGTTCGACCCCAGCGAGGAGATCTGCTTTGTTACGGGTGGTGGTAAGATCCTTACCCAGTGACAAAATGAGGGATTGGTCATTTTCTTTTTCCAAAAAAGCTTCGTGGATAAGAACATTTGTATATGCGACGGATAACTGGTTGGACAAGGTGCGGATGAGGTCCAGGTGCCGCGGTGTGTACCGGCCCTTTTCCCTGGAAAAAAGAATAAGCAAACCAAAGCTTTCTCCTTCTTTGTGCAACGCCGTCATGACGACCTCCCCGATACCTTCCTCATGGCTTTGCCGGATATATTCCGGCATGTCGGCTGACGGATGTTTATCAAGATCGAAAACCAGGGGACGGTCAGCGTTGAGAGCGGCCTCGATCATCCCGTTGCCGCTGCCCTTACCTGCCAGGATGATGCGACTGTGATCAAACACAAAGAGCTGCCGCAACCGGACATCCAGCAGCCGAAGCAGCTCGTCCTTATCCCTGACCCTGACGATGTCGGATGAAAGAGACAGCAGGACCTCATTGTCCTGCTGTTGCCGGAAGATACGCTCCTCAGCAAGTATATTCTTCAGGGCAGGCGACATCATATAAGAGAAGTGTTGTACCAGGTCCAGGTCGCCCACGCCGATGTGGGCCTTTTCAAAAAAAAAGAAAAAGGCGCCCAATAGCTGGTTGTGACTACGCAGACGGACGGCGATCATCCGGCTGATGGCGGGGCGGTACCAGCGGGAGATATAACGGGGCGGGTCAGGCCGGAGAAGGGTGACGGCTATGTCTACCACAAGTGGGGAAGGGGAGGCCATGGTGGTATTGTAAACCCCATCATCCATCCTGAATTTCTCTTGTGACAGGGACGCATATTCGCCATCGTCCTGACGGGCGGGGTTACAATGATGGATAAAAACGCTATGCGTCTCTTTGTCATCATTCACCACGGAAAGGAGGATATCGCTAAAGGTTAGATGAGGAGTAAATTGAACGGCTATTAACTGAAGCAGACCTTTTTTATCACTGACGGATGCCAGTTCATTGCCAAAAGTCAGGAATAATGACGAAAGGGAAAGGGGGTCTTTCATATATACAATATACGAAATTTCGTACCCATCGATACGAAAATACGAAATTTCGTATTTCCTGTGACCCTATTTATTATCAAGTGATTGGTTTACAACCTACTAAGATTAAACCTCCAGAAATATTCTCCGTTTGCTATTGTCAAGCAAGGTCATCACATCATCTTCAGTACCTGTAAAAGGACCGGAAGACTCTATTTTGAGTGTGGCCATGGCGGCAGCGAACTCCCCGGACTCCTGCAGGCTTTTGCCCTTGTTCCGGCAGTAAAGATAGCCTGCCATATAGGTGTCGCCGCAGCCCGTGGCATCTACAACTGTTGTGATAGGGCTATAGGCGGGTATGATATAGAAATTGCGGCCGTTGTAAATAACGCTGCCCTTACTGCCAAGGGTGATGACCACTTCTTTTACACCCCAGTCAAAAAGGATCCTGGCTCCTTTACGGACATCCGTCTCGCCTGTCAGCACCATCATTTCCGACTCGTTAGCCTTCAGGACGTGCACATATTGCAAAGCTTCCTTTTTGGCTGGCCAGTCGATGGCATGTACATTCTTATTTCGCACCTCCCTGAGATAACCCTGGACATCCAGGGACACCAGGCCTTTCTCCGAAAGGGGTTTGATCAACGAGGAAGGGATATCGTCGGCCAGCAGGGGGCCCAGATGAAAGAATCGGGCATCGATAGACAAAAGCTGGTCCGCCGTAAAGGGGTCGGCTTTTTGGGACACCCGCTGTACCCGGTGATCCTGGTCCTTGGTATAAATATTCTCGAAATAGACGGTATAAGCGCTGGGGAAGGCTATTACTTCGATGCCCTTGGACCGGAGCTCTTCCACAATGTCCTTGTCTTTTTCAGCCAGCGCCGTCACCAGGGTATAGCTCAGCTCCATATTGCTGATGGCATTCGAAAAGTAGAAGGAAGTGCCTCCTGCCATATAAACGGTGGCTTTCGGGTTCACTACTTTGTCCAGGGTAATATGTCCTACGCAGCAAATGTCGTACATGCTTCTTATTTATTATGTGCTAATGTGTTATGTCTTGCCGGTCTATTCGTCCTATTTACTGACCAACTACAAATTTAACTTATAAAAGGTTCACCTACAACCATAAAAACCGTGCCTGGGTTGACTGGTGCCAGGCATATGATCGCCCCCGGCATAAAAAGTTTAAGCAAGGGTACGCAATACCGCTATATCCAAGTCAAAAGTAAGCGTGAATTCCCCAGGGCGTACATTAAAAAGCTCTTAATGTCTGTTTCTGCAAGAAGACGGTGATTACCCCCGGATAGACAGCGCATGATAAAAGATATTCAACGGGTCCCAATTCCGTTTCACCTGTTGTAACCTTGGATAGTTATCCTTATAGTACAACGTATACCAGGGGATGCCGGAAGTATTCCATGCCGGGTCGGCAAGATCCGCATCGGGATGATTGATCATTGCGCCATCCGTCTGCTGGTTGGGGACGGGCACCCCTCCGGAAGTGGCATACAGATCTCTGTAAAAAGCCCGGACCCAGGCCAGCGCATCCGCTTCCTGCCCGGGGTCGCCCCATCCCACATTACAGGCGGTGTCAAGTATAGCATCCCGCTGGGCTGAGGCAGTGGCGTCCGAAGGTACTTCATTTACTTTGCCGCCATAAGTAGCGAGTCCCAGGCCGCCAAAGGCATTGTAGTCCTGCGTAGTGAGATAATACCAGGCAGTAGCCATTTGTTCGTCGGTGAAGGGACGGCGCAGGAACGCATCTTTTACTTTAGCGCGTACCTGGTCGAAACCGGGTTGGAACAATTCAGGAAAAGGGTTGAGGGCAAAGCTCAGCCAGGGGCTTTTTTCTATCTGACGGGTATAAGGTATATCCACCCCCCTGGTGACAGCAGCCAGATGTTCGTCTATCAGCGTCTCAGCCTTGTCGCCTGCGGTCGACAGGCCTTTCATCTCCACTTTGCCTAACACCCGGCGGTTGAGAAAAAGGATATTGAACAATTGGATATAAGCCGAGCCGGGATGGCTGTTCTCCAGACACCACTGTCCAAAATTTCGGACCAGCAAGGTGAACGTAGTCTGATCGAAGTCTTTCCAATCCCATGTTATCCGGAAAGTAGTGATCGATGCGGGCGCTTTTGGTAGTGCCGTGTATGGGTCGGAGCCGGTGACTTCCGGGGACCTGAGCCAGTAGCGGGTGACGATGCCGAAATTACCGCCTCCGCCGCCTGTGTGCGCCCACCAAAGCTCGCGGTTGGGATCATCGGGCTCACGGGTAGCTATGACACTATGCGCCTTTCCGGCGGCATCCACTGTCACCAGCTCCACACCATAAAGATGATCGGCCGCCAATCCGTATTCCCGGCAAAGGAAACCAAAAGCGCCTCCCAACACATGTCCTCCCACACCTACGCCCGGATGCTCAGCCGCGGGAAGCACAACTCCCCAGCCCAGGAAAAGCCTCCGGTACATCTCACCCACCGTGACGCCGGCCTCTACTGCAAAAGCTGCTTTGTCCGTATCATAATAAACGCTTGTCATCAGGGACATATCGATGATGACACGGACGGCAGGATCGCCCACAAAACCCTCCAGACAATGACCTCCACTGCGCGCCACCAGCCGCCGCCGGCTATTTACTGCCTCCTGGACCGCCTCTATCACCTCAGCCGTGGAACCCGGCAGACAAATGTAATCAGGCTGCCCTATAAAACGCTTGTTGAATGCTTTCCGGACGAGGTCGGCATAGCGGGGGTCGGTTGGTGTAATATTCATGTGCTTCGCTTGTTTTTCTTGTGATCATAAAAATACTTATTCCGGACGATGACCGTATCAAAAACGTGCAGCTCTTTTGCATTTAAAAAATATAATCGATTGATCACGTGACAACTGCAAAGTTGGCACCATCCTAGTATTCAATCGTATATGCTGAAGAGTTATATCGTTACTGCCCTACGGAACCTCCGTCACAATAAATGGCACGTTTATATTAACATCGGCGGGCTTGCTGTCGGATTAGCCAGTTTTACGGTCATTCTTCTTTATCTGAATTATGAGCTAAGCTACGATAAATGGGCCCCCTCTCTGAAGCAAGTGTATAAAGTATCTATGCGTGAGCATGAGGACATTTTACCCATGACCCCGGCTCCGATGGCTTCTTTTCTGGCGCAGCATGCTCCCGGTGTAGAATCCGCTACGTCTGTCATGCCTGCCGGTGATTACGAGGCCCTGATCGCAAATGGCCGGCAAAAAATATATCAAAGAGGGCTTGTCACAACGGATTCCACCTTCCTCAAAGTATTCCCCTATACTCTGGTGCGCGGAGATGCCGCTACGGCGCTGAACCAGCCCAATGCCATCATTCTTTCCGAGGAAGTTAGCCGGAAGCTATTCGGGAATGCAGACCCAATGGGTGCGCCGGTAAAGCTCTTCAATCAAATTGACGCCGTAGTCACGGGTATACTGAAAGAGCCGGAAACCCCCTCTCATCTGATGGTGAAAATGGTGATGCGTGATCCTGCCGGCAGGCAAAATATTTTTTGGCAGAATTATTCCTTTCAGACCTATATAAAGCTGCGTCATCCGATGGCCGCCGGGCCACGTGACGAGCAGATCAACAGGGTCTTTTATGACGGCCATCTCAAAAATGACAATCAGACCTTCCGCCAGTATGAAAAAGCCGGCCCAGCTACGACATTATTTTCCGATGCGGTGGCAGATATCCACAATTTCCCCCGGCACGGCGAAAGTCAATTTACCATCACAATCGTGCTGCTGGTACTGGCCGTCTTTATACTAATAGCGGGCGCCATTAATTTCAGCAACCTGGCATTGGCCAGGGCGATGACAAGGGCAAAGGAAGTAGGGGTCCGTAAAGTATTGGGATCCGGCAGGATACAGATCATTACCCAATCTTTACTGGAGATTGCTGTTCAGTGTGTCATCAGTTTGTCGCTGGCCTTGTTACTAGTGAAAATGGTCCTGCCATATTTCAGCAGCCAATTCAATCTGCCGGTCAATTTTTTCCAGCGTGGACAGTTCCTCTCCCTTGGCGCCCAACTATCAGTTTGTCTGGTGATGATCATTCTTGTCGCCGGGGTTTATCCGGCCGTCTTTCTTTCCGGGTTCAGGACGGCGGAAGTTTTAAAAGGCAAATACACGCGGGGTACGGGAGGGCGGCTTTTTAGGAATGGGCTGCTGGTGGTACAGCTATCTTTATCCGTCTTATTTATCACAGGGGTTATTGTTGTGAACCGGCAGGTGTCGTATATGCAGCACCAGTACCTTGGATTCGAACCCTCCAGGGTCATGCGGATTGAAGCCACCCAAAAGACAAGGGATACGGACTTCCCCCAGGTGCGAAACAAACTGCTCTCCATCCCGGGTGTGGAGTATGTTGCAAAATCCACCACCGTGGCAGGCGACTGGCGGAACGACACTACTACAAGGGAATTTCGATGCGACGGGAAAAAATTCCGGCTAAACTCCTCAAAAGTGAGCGCCGACTATTTTTCCGTAATGAATATTCAATTGCTGCAAGGGCGGCTTTTCAGCGATCTTCACCCGGAAGACCCGGGTCATTCGGCCATCATCAACGAAACTGCTCTTCATAAACTGGGTGTGGCAAACCCCACCGGCAAACTTATTTATTTCTCGGGCTGCGACACTATCCCTTACACCATCGTAGGCGTGGTAAAAAACTTTCATGTGCAGGGTTTTCAGCATGCCGTAGAGCCCAGCATCTATACGATTTCGAATAATGCCTGTGAGTTCCGGTCCGGTGGCGCTATCCTTGTGCGGGTATCGACAGATCATGTGCAACAGACACTGGCAGGCATGCAGGCGGCATGGAAAAATATCGAACCCGATTTTCCCATTCGTTATTCCTTTCTGGACCAGGACTTTCAACAGCTGTTCACAGAATATATACGTCTTGAGCGGGTGATCTTTTTCTTTTCCATCATCTCACTCATCATTACCGGCGTCGGCTTGTTTGCGCTTACTTCTTTCCTGTGCCGGCAGCGGGTGAAGGAGGTCGGTATCCGGAAAGTATTAGGCGCTTCCGTCACCGGCGTGGCTGCGCTGTTGTCCAGGGATTTTCTAAAGATACTGGCGATCAGTATTGTCATTGCATTGCCTATAGCAGGATGGGCATTGAACAAATGGCTGGAAGGCTTTGCATACAGGATATCCATGACATGGTGGATCTTCGCGATGGCAGGATTGATCACCATCGGGCTCACTTTATTGACAGTCTGTATACAGGCGCTCCGCGCAGCCGGCGCCAACCCGGTGAAAAGTCTTCGCACGGAATAGGAAGGGAGCTAAGAAAAATTATTTTGAGGTTATAATGGTATTCGTTGTTTAATGATGTAATGACTTGATAGTATAGCCGCTGGTATTGATGGTCACCGGGCTTTTTTTGATGGAAAGGGTTTGCAATCCCTTCTTTCCGCCGGCCTCTGTCTCCACCCAGAGATAGTTGGTGTTCAGCACAGGGATGGCGATGATATTGTTCTTCATCTTAGGGTCGTTGCGCAGCTTGTCCGGGTCCGCGGGCCGGCCCGCGCCCATCGTGTAGATCTTTACGGGATCAAAAGGCACTTTGGCATACCAGAAGCTGGCGGCACCCGTCCTGCCGGAAGAAGCCCGGGTATTGGTCATCTCGTATTCATCCGCCGTATAACCTGCGATCTCACGGGTACGCCCCGTCTTACGGACGGAAAGATGCTCATCGTTCTTATCTTTTTCCAAAGGCCCTTTTTTAAAATGTTCAGCCATCTGTTTGGCTGCCAATCCGCCTTCCCCGACCACACGGGGCATGTTCATCACCATAATGGTCTTTGTCTTATCGTCGAACATCCAGGTATGCCCCTGTCTGGAATAAACCATCAGACTAAAGCTTTTGTCCTGGGGTTTGAGGGCGGCATAATCGCCGGAGGTAGTAAAATAATAGGTCACTTCCTGTTCACCGTCCTCACCCCCCGTACGCTGTATCACCTGCCAGTCGAAGGTGAGGGTGGCGGGGATGGGTTCGTCTTGCCGGACGGTATCAACAGAGTCGGCAGAGACTGTCGTTTTATTTTTATGAAAAAGCCTGTCGAGGCTTTTATCCATAGCTTTTTCCGTACCGGATGCAGCGCCCTGACGGGCGCCTTCTCCCGCCCTTCTTTTTAGGATATCTCCCAATTGGGCCTGTGAGGCGGCAGCCAACCACCACCATAAAAGAGAAAGCAGATATTTTTTCATAACCATAAGTTTAATGTCGATGTGAAACTAACAGGTGCTTGTTTGCCGTCCTATCGTCGTTGTACCTGTGGAAGGGGTGAGTCAATAGATGGCGGGTTTGGGGATGTGAATGCAGGGTAGGGGATGGGCCGCCGATTATTGACCGGGGCAGGCCATTTATACAACGGCCCCTCTGTGTTCAGAAGTTTTATGCTTAATTTGAGAGGAATGAAAGGGAAGCTTTATTTATTAGCCGTTTGTCTGGTCATGCTGCAGGGAGTGACGGCCCAATGGCCGGTGCAGGACATGCCGTCTGCCTACCAGGCCTTGTCGTCGGATACAGCCCGGATGCGATGGCTGGTAAAGGCTATCAACGATTCACTGGACGATGACAGGCTGGAGCCTGTCTATAGTTGGGCCAGAAAAGGATTGGCTTTGTCAGAAGGGGATAAGACGGACACCATGAAAGGCATCTTCAATTATTTTATCGGTAAGGCCTTTACTTATAAACTTCTGAAACCCGACAGCGCTGTTGTCTATTATAAAAAGGTATTACCATATTTCCCCGACAAGATGCGGAAATATCATGTCTTTGCCCTGCGTGAGCTGATGGATAATTACAGTGAGATGGGAAATAAGGATTCCAGCTTCCGGTACCTGGACTCCATAAAGGCCCTCATCGACACCATGCCCGACACTTCCCCCAAAAAGATCACCCTTTCCACGAATATCGCCACCGTCTATCAATGGTTTGGCATGTACAAGTCGGCTATCCGCAACTATTATGTGGCTATCAACGGCCACCGGAAGAACGGCAATACCCGCGGTCTGGGCATGGCCCTGGCCAATCTGGCGGAGCTGTACAATGAATCCGAAGACCTCCCAAAGGCGACGGCCTATGCCAGGGAGGCGCTGGGTTACCTGGCTGACGTAAACATGCCTTTTATAAAGACAGCCAGCAATCTGGCATCTTATTACACCGATCTCGGGAAATTTGATTCCGCCTTTTTCTATCTGGAAAGATCGAATAAAGTGGCTGGTACCATCAACGACAGCGCACAGATCTATACAAACCAGTACCTGCTGGCCAATATTTATCTGGGGCAAAAGAAGTTTGATGCTGCGCGTGTCCTTCTTGAAAAGAACATCGCGGCGTTAAAGTCCGGTGACAGCTGGTTCAACCTCACCCAGACCTGGCTGAGCCTGGCGCATCTTGACACAAGTCTGTATGCCTACGGTCCGGCCCGGGAGCATCTGTTAAAAGCGCTGGCATTGGCCCGGCGCAATCAGCAGAGCGGATTGATCATGCTGGCCCTCTCAGATCTCACCACCGTGAGCGCAAAGCTGCATGATTACCAAAAAGCCTATGAATACCAGCAGGAATTGTTATTGCGCAAGGATTCCCTGGCCGATGAAAAGACAAAAATAAGCCTGGCCGACATGGAAGTCAACTACCAGACACAGCAGAAAGAGGAGCAGATACGACTGCTGCGGCAGGACAATGACATCAAGGACCTGCAGCTGTTGAGCAACCGGCGCCGTCTGCTGATCTATATCCTTCTTTTTGCGGCAGTATCGATAACCCTGGGTGTTGTCTTTTATCAACGGAACCTTCGCAATAAGATAAGGGCAGAGAAGATAAGGTCCGAACTGGAGACAAAGGTGCTCCGGCTTCAAATGAACCCTCACTTCATCTTCAATAGCCTCAACAGCATCGAGAACTTTATCATGCGCAACGAGAAACGTCCCGCCATCGATTATCTCAATAAATTTGCCTGTCTGATACGGATCATCCTGGACAGCAGCACGTCGGAGGTAGTGCCGATAGATAGGGATATGGAGGCCTTACAACTGTATGTGGACCTGGAACAGCTGCGTTTTGACCATAAGTTCAGCTATCAGGCAATGATCGATCCGGCTTTGCTGGGCGGCGACTACCGGGCCCCCGCGCTGCTTATACAGCCGTATGTTGAAAACGCCATCCTGCATGGACTGGCCAACAGCGAAGAAGACGACCTTTGTCTGATGGTGACGGCCACCCTGGAAAATGACAAGATCAAATATGTGATACAGGACAATGGCGTAGGACGGGAAAAGTCAAAAGAATATGTGCGGAAGAACAGACCTTACCACCGCAGCATGGGACTGGCTATTACGGAGGACAGGATCCATATCTTTAACAACACACAAGAAAGGGCAGTGACGATCACCGACCTGTATCGTGCCGACAGAAGTGCCGGAGGGACCCGGGTTGAGATCATTCTTAATGCAATGTAAGATGGAACCATTAAAAGCCATATTAGTAGATGATGAGCTCAGCAGTTTGCAGAACCTGGAGCAAAAGCTGACCGAATTTTGCCCGGATATAGCCATTGTCGCCACTACGAGAAGGCCCGAGGAGGCCATCCAGCTTATCCGGCAGCATCGGCCGGATGTCGTTTTTCTGGACATCGAAATGCCCCGGATGAACGGGTTCCTGATGTTGGATGAGCTGGGTGAACTGGGCTTCGAGATCATTTTTACCACCGCCTATAACCATTATGCAGTGGATGCCATCCGTATCAGCGCTTTTGATTATCTTATGAAACCCGTGGCTATCAAGGATCTGCAAGGCGCGGTAGAAAGGCTGTCCCGTCAGCGGCAGGTACAGACAAAGGATAAACTGGATGTATTACGACAATCCCTGGGGTCCGTCAGAAGCCAGGAGGAAAAGATCGCCGTACCTACCGCGGAAGGGTTGGAGTTCATCCCTATCAAGGATATCCTGCACATTGAATCCAGCTCGAATTACTCCCGGCTCTTCTTTCTGGAAGGGAAGTCCATTCTGGTGACAAGGCTGTTAAAAGAATTCGAGGACCTGCTGTTGCCGTATCATTTTTTCAGGGTGCATAATTCCCATCTCATCAACCTAAAACATATCAAACGTTATATCCGGGGTGAAGGTGGACAGGTCGTGATGCAGAACGGAGATGTCATCGACGTATCGCGCCGGAAAAAGGATGAATTCCTCAAGCTCATTGTCACCTGAAACTATTTTTCACTAAGCGCTTTCAGCTGACCAAGTCCTTTGGTAAAATCCCTGTTCAGATTTTTTTCGATGACACCGAACAGTTTGAGGATATTCATGGGATAGGGGGTGGAGCTGGCGATGCCCCAGGTGGCCCTGGTCGTTCCCCGCTCGTGCTCCAGTCTGATCCAGGCATCTCCGACACCTGCAAAGGGCCGGATAAAATTGATACGGCTGGTCATTTCGGTATTTTCTTTTACCCCCGTGATGGTCTGGTTGCCGGCGCCAACGTTCTTCTCGGCGCTATCCCAGGCATAAGCAGCGCCGGGTGCGCCGTCCGTACCCGTATATTCCTGGCGAACGTTGGGGTCCCTGTCCAGCCATGGGTTCCAGCGGTTGATCGCATGCAGGGAATTTGTGTTCTGCCAGACTTTTTCGATAGGAGCATTGATAAGAACGGATCTCTCAAACTGCCATTTGGTACCCACCAGGGCCGCCACCAGCAGGAATAGCAGGATGATCCCGATAATGATATAAACAGCAAGCATAGTAGTGGTGTTTATATAAATATATAAAATATTCCGGATGGATCTATGCCGCGGCGATACCTTGTATATTCTTCCTGAACTGCGTGGGGGTGATCCCCTTGTACTTCTTAAAGGTCTTTGTCAGATGGCTTTCATCCGTAAAACCCAGCTCATCAGCTATTTCATTCAATCTCATATCGCTGTGGCGCAGCCTGGCCTCCACCAGTGAAAGTTTGTAATGGATGATGTATTGCTGCAGGTTCTCTCCCGCCTCTTTTTTAAAATATTCACCCACATAATGGAGGGAGATGTTAAAATGGGCCGCGAGATGTTCCGCCTTTAGTTTGGAGGGGTCGTATATGTTCTGATGGATATAGTTGATGATCCGGAGGGCAGTATTATCCGTTCGCTTATCCATATAATCCCCGCTGATATTTCTTGCCACCAGGGTGATCAGGGTATTTATCAGCTGCTGGACCAGCTCTTTCTGCAGGAGCTGTCCTTCTGCATATTCCTTGAGAAGCGCTTCTATCACCGCCCTGGCCAGGGGTTTGTCATGCAGGTTCTGAATGATACAGCCATTGCTGTGATTGTTCTCAAAGATATATTCCAGCTTATGTATCCATTGTCCCAGAGGATTGCGCTCATCTTTTACCATCTGCCCCTGCAGATAAATGTTGTTAAAGCGGATGAACAAAAAGGAGGTGAATTCCTTTACCACGAAATAATGTGTGTCCATCGGTCTTAGCAGAAAAAGATTGTTTGCCATATAAGGGAACACATTGCCATTTACGTTATGGGTGCCTTCCCCGGATACGATATATACCAGTTCGAAATAACTGTGTTTGTGTGTCTTCAATGGACAGTCGCCCGAGGCAACAACCTCGATGCCAAAAGGTTGGAACAAGTGTTCTGTATGCATAACCTAAAAAACTACAGGATAATCCCCAAATTATACAAGGGTTGCACCGGGTGGCCGGCAGACCTTTGTCAAACAATAAAGATAATAAATCTATGAAGGCAATAACACTTTCGAAGAACGGAGATATCGAAAACCTTATTGTAAAAGAGGTAGCCCGTCCCAACCTGCAGCCGGGCGAAGTATTGATACAGACAAAAGCTTTGTCCGTCAACCCTGTGGATAATTTTGTGCGGGCATACAGCCAGGCAATGGAAACTTATCTGCAACCCGTGCCCGGCGAGGATATCATCATCGGGTGGGATGTGGCCGGTGTGGTGACGGAGACGGGTGCAGCCGTAAAAGGCCTTAAAAAAGGAGATGAGGTATTCGGGTTGATAAAATTCCCCGGCAATGGCAAGGGATATGCCGGGTATGTGGCAGCCCCGGCGGACCAGCTGGCGTCCAAACCATCCAATATCTCTTTTGAAGAAGCCGCTGCCGCGACGCTGGCAGCCCTGACGGCCTGGCAATCGCTGGTCACTTATGGGAAAGTACAAAAAGGAGAAAAGGTATTGATACATGCCGCGGCGGGCGGGGTCGGGCATTTTGCCGTACAACTGGCGAAATACCTGGGCGCCTATGTCATCGGCACGGCATCCGGCGCCAACAGAGAGTTTGTGCTGTCGCTGGGGGCAGACGAGTTCATCGATTATACAAAGGAAAAGTTTGAGGAAAAAATAAAGGATGCCGACCTGGTGCTCGACCCCATTGCGGGTGACCATGTGTTGCGGAGCCTGGATGCCGTAAGACCCGGTGGTCGGGTCATTACCCTGCTATCCTATTTTGAAGGTCCCATTGCAGAGAAGGCCCGGGCAAAAGACATATTTACGCACAGGCTGGATGTCGTTTCGAATGGCGAGGACCAGCGGCATATTGCCGCATTGTTGGAAAAAGGGGCGCTACGGACCCGTATATCGGAGACATTCTCTTTTGATGAAATGGGCAAGGCGCATCAGCAGATAGCTACGGGTAAGACCCGAGGGAAGATCGCAGTGAAAGTGGATTTTTAAACATCCGGCATATTCTTCAGGTATTCCCTGGGACTGCGATGGGTGAACTCCTTGAATACGCGTATAAAATGACTGGGGTCCGCGTAATCATGTTCATAGGCGAGATCTGCAAGCCGGGAGAATTTCCCCTGGTTGAGCTGACGGAATGCGGCATCAAACTGGCAGATCTTGCGGAACATTTTTGGGGAAAGCCCGACGTGTGATTCGAACATACGCTGAAAGGTCCTTTCCGTGACACAAAGTTCGCGCTGAAGATCCTGCAGGGATATCAGCCCCTTCGCCATCTGTATGGCGTTGGTGGCATAAGCGACAGCGTTATGTACGCCGGCGTGGCTGCCGGCAGCCAGTTTCAGTACATATTCATCCATCAGCTGCAAGCGTTCGCTTAAGACAGCCGTATCCTGCAGGGGTTGTAACAGACTCATTTTCCCCGCGGGTAAGAGGAGAGACAAATCGATCCTCTTATCCGTCATTTCTTTTGCGTCAAATCCAAAGAAAGCCTTCAGGACAGGCGGGTAAAGAAAATAGGCGATGATGGTAACATGTCCGTCAGCATTGAATTCCACAGGCTGAACAGTCTGTCCATAAAGCAACAGTTCATCCTTCTCTCCAGTAGACTGAAAAACAATACCCGGATGACCATTGGCTATCAACGGTATCACCAAATCCCCTGGCAACCGGGGCTCCCATAGCACGACCCTGTAACGTACATATGCGGCTATGGCCGGTGGCGGTAAAAGAAACTGTGTTTGCATGGGTAAGGCAATTTATGAATAAATCTTCTTATTCCTATAGGCACTACTCATCGTAAGCAAGGCGCCAAACAGGACGATGAGCGCTCCTATCAAAGGAGTGGCCCGGAGGCCCAGGGCTTGCGTATTCAGGATCAGCCCGCCCACGTAGGAGCCGATGGCTACACCCAGGTTGAAGGCAGAGATATTCAGGGATGATGCGATCTCCTCTGTTCCGGGCAGGTATTTTTCCGAAAGCTGCACGATATACAGCTGTAGTCCCGGTACTGTTGCAAAAGACAGGCCACCCATCACAAACAAGGTAATGACGGCAGGTATCTTATAGGCGACTGTAAAGCTGAACAGCAGCAGGATAATTGTCTGCAGAAAAAACAGCCGGACCAGGGTCTTTACGGGGTGGGTATTGGACAATTTCCCTCCCGCCAGGTTCCCCAGGGCAATGGCCAATCCATATATCAACAGCAGGATACTGACCGAGGCGGCAGGGAATCCCGTAATATTTTCCAACAGGCTTGCCATATAAGTGAAGGGCACAAAGGTACCGCCATAGCCAAAGGCTGTAATAGCCAGGACGGTGAGGATACGGCCGTTGCCCAGCACTTTCAACTGGTGTTTTAGTTTCAGCGGGGTAGGGGTTCTGATATCGGAAGGCACCAACGCCAGGGTGGCCGTACATCCGATGGCTCCCAACAGGGCTACACCCAAAAAGGTAGCCCTCCATCCAAAATGTTGTCCTATAAAAGTACCTAATGGTACGCCGGCGATGATGGCAATGGTCAACCCCGCAAACATGATCGCAATGGCAGTCGCTTTTTTATCAGGAGGTACGACCGTGGCGGCAATAGTGGCTCCGACACCAAAAAAAGTGGCATGAGCAAATCCTGAGAGGAAACGGGCGATGAGCAGCATGGCAAAATCCGTGGCCAGTGCCGAGGCGATATGTCCGGCGATAAACAGCATCATGAGGCCGGCCAGCAAAGGTTTGCGGGGTACTTTACCCGTCAGGACTGTGAGCAGGGGACCGCCGATGGCTACCCCCATGGCATAAATGCTGACCAGGGCTCCGGAGGCAGCGACACTAACCCCCAGGCTTTGGGCGATGGTAGGCAGGATACCCACGGCCACAAATTCGGTGGTGCCGATGGCAAATGCGCTGATAGTAAGGGCCCAGAGGGCGGGATGTAAGGTACTGCTGAGTGTTTTGTATTTCATGGGGCAAAATTATTTCTGGCATATCTATAAACATAATTATATAATTTTATCCTATCAATCATTAAAATAATAGGTCAATGTTACTCAACCTGGAATGGTTCCGGACCTTCAAGACCATCTACGAGACGGGATCGCTCACTTCGACGGCGCAAATGCTGTATATATCGCAGCCGGGTGTCAGTCTTCATCTCAGCAACCTGGAGTCGTATGTCGGCTACAGGCTGTTTGACAGGATGGCAAGGAAAATGGTGCCTACTGAAAGGGCAAAAGTTTTATATAACTTTATCATTGACGGGGTTTCCCGGCTGGAAGAGGCCGAATCGCATTTTCATAAGAGCACGGATACGGACAGGGCCACCATCAGCATCGGCATGTGTATGGAAACCTTTCAGTTCACGTTGGAGCAATACATTTCTTCCCTGCCTTTTAATGTAAGTATCCGGTTTGGAGAATATCAGGCGATGGAAGAAGGACTCGACAATGGCTCGCTGGATCTGATCATTACTCCCCGGCAGGGCCAGCAGACGGGGATGGAATACACCGCCTTTTCCAGGGAGCGGATCGTCCTGGTCAGTGGGGGACAGCAGGATAGCAAGGTCTTCGGACAGCTGATCAAAAAAGGTGAGTATGATGAGGCGGAAAAATGGCTAAAACAACAGCGATGGTACAGCACGGCCGCCGACATGGAACATCTCCGGAAGTTCTGGCATAATAATTTTGACAAACACCCCGATTTCCGGCCTAATTATATTGTACCCAACAAGTGTTCGATCGTCAGGTGCCTCAGCAATGAAAAGGGCTTTGCCGTCATCCCCGATTTTCTCTGCCGTACTGAGCTGAAGGAAAAGAAACTAAGGTTGATATGGGAGGGAAAGAATATCATGGAGAATACGCTCTATTTCGGAAAGAGAAAAAAGACGATGTTTGCCCGGGAGATTACCCTGATCGAGAGCTTTTTTAAACGCCAGTCGATGGTATAAGATAGACGGGAAGCGGGCTTTCTCCGGACGAACCCCTTCCGACGGTCCCTAAAAAACTTCCGGTGTTTGTCCTATCCCGGAAAGTTCGGTTGTCTACAGTATATACAATCACTATTTAAAAAGTATTACCATGAAAGAGTTTGCATTGATCTTCCGAACAAGTACCGACAACGAATTCAAGCCGTCGCCCGCACAGATGCAGGATATCCTGACCTCCTGGACAAACTGGATGGGGGGTATTGCCGCCAAGAACAGACTGATCGACAAAGGCACCCGGTTGGGGATTGCCGGATCAAAAACCCTTGCACCGGGCAACGTGGTCACGGACGGTCCATACACCGAGATAAAGGAATTTATCAATGGGGTCATGTACATCCGTGCCGAAAACATCGACGAGGCGGTGGAGCTGGCGAAGGGCTGCCCCATGCTGAATGGAGGGGGCAAGGTAGAGATAAGACCGCTGGTAACTTCCGATAATTTCTCATGATACAAGAGCTTTACAGGAAAGAGTATGGCAAGATGGTGACGGTGATATGCAGTCGCTTTGGGATAGCCTATATCGACGAGGCGGAGGACATCGTCAGCGACACCTTTCTGTCCGCGGCGGAAACATGGGGTATGAATGGGATACCGTCCAACCCAGTCGCCTGGCTATACGCCGTGGCAAGGAATAATGCCCTGAATTATCTCAAGCATGATAAAGTATTCCAACGGCGGGTGAAAAAGGACCTGGTGCAGGACAGCCAACGAAGCTTTGAAATGGACATCGATCTTTCAGATCAGAATATCACCGACAGTCAGCTGCGGATGCTGTTTGCCATCTGTCATCCCTCTATACCTGTAGAAGCTCAAATAAGCCTGGCCCTGCGCGTTCTTTGCGGATTTACCATCGACGAGATCGCACAGGCCCTGCTTACATCAAAAGGCAACATCAACAAACGCCTGTTCCGGGCCAAGGACAAACTAAGGACGGAGGATAAAGAAATAGCATTCCCCAATGACAGCGAAATAAGCGCCCGGCTGGATACAGTATTGCTATGTCTTTACCTTCTGTTCAATGAAGGATATTATTCGGCAAACCCGGACAAAGTTTTGCGGAAGGATTTTTGTCTGGAAGCCATGCGTCTTACCTGGCTGCTGGTCAATCATCCTCCCACCGCCATACCCCGTGTGTATGCCCTGATGGCCCTCATGTGTTTTCAGGCGTCCCGTTTTGACGCAAGGATCAGCGACAGCGGAGAGCTGGTGCTATACGAAGACCAGGACATCAGCCGTTGGGACCAGGAGCTGATAGACAGAGGGGGTAGTTTTTTTGTGAAAGCCTCAGGAATGGGAGAAGTGTCGAAGTATCATCTGGAGGCGGCCATCGCCTGGTGGCACACGCACAAGGCCGACGAGCGGGTGAAATGGGAAAACATCCTCCGCCTGTACAATCAACTGTTGATGCTGGAATATTCCCCCATGGCGGCGCTAAACAGGGCTTATGCTTTTTTCAGGGTTTACGGCAGGGAAAAAGCCATCGCAGAGGCGGAAGGGCTGCAACAACTATCCGGCAACTTATTTTATCATTCGCTGCTGGGCGAGCTCTACACGGGTGTTGACGATGAAAAAGCGCGGCGGCATATATTGCGGGCATTGGAGCTGGCCGGGTCGCCGGAGGAAAGGGCGGTACTGGAAAAGAAGCTGAATGGTCACTGCTCAAAGAAAGAGAACCACGGGAAGCCAGGTTAGCCTATAAATAAAAACGAACAGACTTGTCTGTTTTTTGAAAATTTTCCCTAGCTTTACAATATGAAAGAAAATTCAAAGGTCAGGCACCGGGTGCTGGACACGGTGACGCGTTTGTTTTATGAGCAGGGGTTTCAGGCTACAGGGATCAACCAGATCATCGAGGAGTCGGAGGTGGCCAAAGCCAGCCTGTACGAGCATTTTCCTTCGAAAGAAGATATTCTCCGGGCTTACCTGGAAGATGCCACTGCCCGGTGGCGTACGGATTTCGCCGCCTTCTGTAACGATAGGCCCCCGGGAGAGAAGACCCTGCTGGCGCTGTTCGACTATCGCAAACAACGGGCAGTGGAAGGCGGGTTCAAAGGATGTACGTTTGTCCGGGTGGCCTATGAACTCCCAAATCTCGATGAAGCGTCGCTGGACATCATCCGCAAACATAAAGCTTATATAAAAACCATGGTAAAACAGCACATTTCCCTGCTGCCCGTCCGACGGTCGGCCCGGGAGACAGAAGACCTTGCAGAAATGATCGTCTGGTTGTATGAGGGCAGTGGCGTACAGTCCTCGCTGGAACGTTCAGCTCATCCGATAGACGCCGCCAAAAAGATCGCTCAAAAATTGTTATCATAAAAAAATTTAAGCTTATGAAAACAGACCAGTCTGTTCGGCCTGTGACAACCTTATCTGCCACGGCCTTTGCCTACACGGCTCCCACAACCATTGCACCTGAACTACGGCAAGAGAAACCCGACAAACGCCGATGGTGGAATCTGTTTGTCATCCTGCTGGCTCCGGTGATCTCGGTAGTTGACATCTTTATCACCAATGTAAGTCTGCCCACGATACAATCTTATTATAACACCAGCGATGCAAAGGTCCAGTTGATCGTTGCGGCTTACTTGATAGGTTATGCCGTATTTCTTATCACGGGCAGCCGTCTCGGCGACAAGTTCGGAAGGAAAAAAATGCTTATCGCCGGGTTATCCGCCTTTACCGTTACCTCCGTCCTGTGTGGTCTGGCGGCCACCATCGGGCAACTGATCCTGTTCCGTTTTCTCCAGGGCATGTCGGCAGCATTCATGGTGCCGCAGACAGTGACCCTCATCCATCTCAATTTCCCGGAAGGTAATGACAGGTTTAAGGCCTTTGGGTATTATGGTATCGCCCAGGGCATGGCCGCCATCCTGGGACAGTTCCTGGGAGGGTATTTTATCCATGGAGGATGGATTGCCGCCTCCTGGCGGCTGATATTTCTTGTCAACCTGCCCATTGGGGTCATGGCGGTGGTCCTGGCAGCTATATCCTTAAAAGAATCCACACAGAACAAACAACGGAAGCTCGACATGAAGGGAGTGATCCTGCTAACCCTGGGCCTGGTCTGTCTCATCTATCCCCTGACGCAAGGCAGGGAATATGGCTGGCCCGGCTGGTCCTATGCCATGCTGTTGGGTTCCCTGGCAGGTATCTATATCTTCTTCCGGCATCTCGGCAACCTCAAAGATCCTCAAAAAGAACCCCTGATCGATCTGCGTCTGTTCAGGATCAGAAGCTTTAATACAGGCGTGCTGTCCGTCTTCTTTTATTTCGGGCTTCACAACGCGTTCCTGTTCACCTGCGCGATACTGTTGCAGAAAGGCTACCATATTTCGCCTTATACAGCCTCCCTGCTCTTTACATCGTTGGGATGGACCTATATGTTCTCCTCCTGGTGGTCTATCCGTAATGCAGGCAAATACGGCATCCGTATGTTGCAGGCCGGCTGTGTAATCATGATGGCTTCATTTCTTGCACAGGTATTCCTGTTTGGCGCCGCCGGGCCTTCCACCGTGGTAATCGTCGTCTGTTTCGCCATATTCGGGCTGGGCAGCGGTCTGGTGCTGCCGTCTTTGTTGAATGTGTCGTTAAAGGATGTGCCTCCCTCACTGGCAGGCAGCAGTAGCGGGGTCTATTCCACCATCCAGCAATTCTCTTCCGCGGCCGGGATCAGTATGCTGGGAGGGTTGTTCTTTTCCGTATTATCGCATACCGGCGATTATCATCCGGCCTATCATATAAGTCTGTACTGTTTTATCGTTTATTTGGGGGTGATCTTCCTGTTGCTAAACAGGATACGGGATAAAAAAATTGACGGGACTTTAAGAAAATAATAAGTATCATTACGGGATGAAGGCGATCAGGAATACGTCCATTATAATCTCGGCTATATTTATTGCGGCAACTACGATTATTTGGATGGGTGTCTTATTACAAAAGGAGGAGTTTCATTTCAAAAATTTTATCCAATCCGCATTATTGGTTGGGGGTATCGACCTTTTTTATGCGTTGATCATATGGTTCCCCTATCATTACAAGGAAAGCCGGTATGTGAATGTCATTACATACACTGCTTTCTCGCTAAGCCTGTTGCCTGTTCTTTTTATATTTTTTGTTATCCATCTTCTAAGCCAATGGCATTGTTGACCAGTAATTTTTCTCATCATATGTCTCTAAGAAATACTGCAACGGTCTTATTTTTATTTTTTCAGACGGCGGTTTTCGCCCAACACACACCAGGGCAGGTGGACACCACTTTGCTGCCCGTGCAGTATCCTCATTACATGTCTGAATACGCCTTCGACGCGCCGGTCAGTCCCCAAGTATGGACCGAACAACCCAAAGGCTTGCACGTATCCTTTGCGTCTACCGACCGGGCCTGGTTCAGGACGGAGGTTCCTGAATTGAAAGCGTCAGATGTATGGAAAGCCGTAGGCTGGCGAGGTGAAAGACTGAATACCCAACTGCTGGTGTGGTCGCCGGATACACTGGAACAGGTGAGGGTCATCCCCGGGGACCTGACGAGCGCCGCCGGAAAGACCATCAGCCATAAACATATTACGTTGAACCTTGTACGCTATGTCCTTTCCAACTATCCTTATGGGGCGAAAGACGCCATATGCGGTCCCTCTCCTTATAAGAAAGGATATCTTATGCCTGACAGGTTCCAGCCGTTGGAACGCTTTCAACTGCCCGGCAGAACGGTAAGACCCATATGGTTGACGGTGGATGTGCCGGCGGATGCAACACCCGGCATCTACAAAGGAGTCTTCATGGTGCACACTGACCACGACAGCCGGCAGTTGCAGATAAGCATAGAAGTTCAGCCCGAAGTCCTTCCGCCGCCGCACGAATGGCAATACAGATTGGACCTATGGCAAAATCCCTGGGTGATTGCCTGGCGTAACCACTTGCAGCCATGGTCGGAAGAACATAAGGCTTTATTAAAAAAGCACCTGCAATTGTATGCCGATGCCGGCGGCAAATACATCACTACTTACGCAGTACATTCTCCCTGGGCCGACAATTCCTATATGATCGAGGGCGGCATGATCGACTGGATAAAAGGAAAGGACGGGAAGTGGCGGTATGATTTTACCATTTTTGACACCTATGTAACCCTGGCCATGCAGACAGGCGTCGACAAGGCCATTACCATATACACGCCTGTGTCCTGGGGGGACCGGTTCCGTTATACAGACGAATCCACCGGCAATGCCGTATATGCCACCTGGGCGCCGGGCACACCCGACTACATCACCCGCTGGAACCACTTTCTTACAGCGCTGAAAGGACATCTGGAAAAAAAGGGGTGGTTCTCAAAAACCTACATCGGTATCAACGAAAGCGAGATGAGCCAAACACTGGCAGCTATAAAAGTGATCAAAAAACATTCGAAGGACTGGAAGATCACCTATGCGGGTAATTGGCATAAGGAGCTGGACGGGCTGCTGGACGATTATTGTTTTCTGTATGGTAATGAGCCCGGGATCCAGCAATTGAAGGACCGTGCCGCCCGGGGCGCCACTTCCACCTATTATGTCTGCTGCAATCCCGCCAAACCAAACAACTTTGTTTTCTCGCCGCCGGTGGAAGGTAGATGGATCAGTTGGTATGCTGCCGCCGCCGGTTACAACGGCTTCTTGCGTTGGGCCTACGATGCCTGGCCCGAAGATCCCGTGAGGGACGCCCGTTTTGGAAGCTGGCCTGCCGGAGACTGTTTTTTGGTATATCCCGGCGCAGGCAGTTGTGTCCGTTTTGAAAAGCTCAGGGAAGGTATTGCAGACTTCGAGAAGATACGGATACTAAAGCGACGGATGGCGGGCCGTACGGGCGAAATACAGCAACTATGGAAAACATTTGAAGATCACTTAAAAAACTTTACGACGGAGCACGATTTCAACGAAGAAAAGATCACCGGTGATGTTGACAAGGGGCGGGCGATGGTCGATGAATTGAGCAGGAAATTGAAATAGGCAGTCGGCATCGCGGTATCTATCATTTGATCCATCCATTCAATTCCATCCAATGCTTGCATCTATCCATCCACAACTCCTCCTTCAGGGGAAGATGCAACCCGAACCCATGCCCCCCTTTCTGATAGATATGCAGCTCAGCCGGCACATGATGAGCCGTCAGAGCCTGATAAAAAAGTATACTGTTCTGTGCGGAGACGCCATCGTCATCTTGCGCATGTACCAGGAATGCGGGTGGTGTCCTGTCGGTGACCTGTAGTTCATTGCTATAATATTTCAACAGGCTGTCAGTGGCGTCCCTGCCAAGCAGCTTATCAAAGGATCCTCTGTGTGATACAGATTTGTCGCCGGTGATGACCGGGTAGCCCAGGATCATCCAGTCGGGCCGGACGCTGATGTTCTCCGGGTCGGGTACCAGCACCCTGTCAAAATGCGTACCTGCCGTGGAAGCCAGATGCCCACCGGCAGAAAAACCCATAATACCCACACGCCTGGGATCGATATGCCATTTAGCCGCATTACGTCTCACCTGCAGGATGGCCTGTTGAGCATCCTGCAGCGGAGCTATCTCCGGATGTATGCAATAAGCGCTGTCGGGAATGCGATAAGTAAGGACAAACGCAGCTACACCCCAGCTGTTCAGAACTCTTGCCTCATCATAACCTTCGATGTTGACTGCGTTGATCCAGTAACCTCCTCCGGGGCAGATCACGACGGCGGGGGTCGTAGCATTCGCGTGTTCGGGAAGAAAAAGCGTAAGGGTAGGGCGGGATACCCTACCTACCAAAAGAACACCTTTCTCATCGGTAGTCCGTTCCTCTTCATCAGGGTGAGGAATGGAGTTGGGAATGCTGTCAGGATAATACAATGGGATCACTTTCTGGGCAAGCGTTCGGCAACAACAGGAAAGAATAGCTGCAAATAAAATAATGTATCGCATATACGAATGTACTGTTTTTGAAAAATAAATATCGATACTGCCATTGTCCGTCGAGAACACATCATATGTCCGAAAACGGGCAATGTCTATGTCTGACCATTAATACATATATTTGATTATCATACAAGTAGAATATCGGCATCCCATTGGCTGTTAAAAAGTAAAATCCCGGATCAATGTTAAGACACTACCTGCTTATAGCCGTCAGGAACCTACGACGTCACAAAAGTTCCTTTTTTATCAATTGGATAGGCTTGTCCACGGGGCTGGCCTGCGCTTTCCTGATCTATCTATGGGTCAATGACGAATGGAATTTCGATAAATTCCATGCGAATGACAGCCGTCTGTATCAGGTAATGGAAAAGAACAAGATAAGCGACGAGATACAGGTGCATGAGTCCACACAGGGTCTGCTGGCCACATCCATGCAAAAAGACCTGCCGGAAGTCGAGTCCGCTGTCACTGTCATGGATCTGAAAAAAGTGGGTATATACTTCCAGATGCGAACAACAGACAAAGTGGTGAAGACAGGAGGCCTTTCCGCGGGCAGGGATTTCTTCCGGATGTTCTCTTTCCCGTTGTTGCGTGGAAGACCAGACCAGGTATTGGCCGATAAGAATGGTATCGTCCTCTCCGAGGAAATGGCCGATAAACTTTTTGGCGGGGCAGACAAAGCCATGGGACGTACCGTTTCCTGGGAGGTCATGGGAAAAAAGGAACAGTCGGTGGTGACAGGGGTCGCTGCCCGGCTGTCTGCGAAGAGCTCCCTGACATTCGACTTCGTCTTTACGCACGAGCTATTGCTCAGCGATCTATGGCCCAATGGCAATAAATGGTGGAATGAAGGACCTGCTACCTATCTGCTGCTGAAACCCCGCACGGATATCACAGCCTTTAATACCAAGATCGCTGATTTTATAAAAAGATATCAAAAGGATTCCGACTTCTCGTTATTTGTTCGGCCATATTCCAGCGCCTATTTATACGGCAGATATGAAAATGGAGTGGTGGCGGGTGGCAGGATCGAATACGTACGGATATTTTCTGTGGTAGCTATCATTATACTGGTGATCGCTTGTATAAATTTTATGAACCTTTCCACGGCCAAGGCTTCCCGCAGGGCAAAGGAAGTAGGTATCAAGAAGGTGATGGGGTCCAGCAGGGCAGCGCTGATCTACCAGTTCCTCACGGAAGCTGCGTTGACAGCCATTCTATCTTTTTTCCTGGCGCTGCTGATCGTCGCGTTGTTGCTACCCGTCTTTAACCAGGTGACGGGTAAACATCTCGATGAAACCTTTACAGCACCCGTACTAGCGACGTTGCTGGGGATCACCTTACTGACAGGTGTCCTTGCCGGCAGCTATCCCGCCTTTTACCTGTCCGGGTTCAGACCCATCCTTGTCCTGAAGGGAAAGCTGCGTAACTCCATCCTGGAACTGCTGACCAGGAAAGGGTTGGTTGTCTTTCAGTTTACCATCTCCCTGGTGCTGATCGTTTCGATGATCATCATCTATCAGCAGGTGGCCTATGTGCAGTCCAAGAATTTGGGATACGACAGGGAACATGTCGTCTATTTTGATAAGGAAGGAGCGTTGGCTCAAAACCAGGACGCTTTCCTGGCCGGGCTGAGAAAGGTGCCGGGTGTCGTCAGTGCGGCCACCATGGAGCAGAACATCGTACAGGCCGATCTTGGCTCATCTACCTATGGCATCGGGTGGCCGGGCAAGCCAAAGGACCTGGAAGTGAACTTCGGTGTAAGGGCGCTCGATTACGGCGTACTACAGACAATGGGTATACAACTAAAAGAAGGGCGGGATTTTTCCCCGGCATTTGGCGTAGATTCCACCAAACTATTGTGCAACGAGACAGCCGTCAGGATCATGGGGCTAAAAAACCCTGTTGGAACCACTATCCGCATGTGGGGCAGGGATATGACCATCATTGGCGTGATGAAAGACTTCCATGTCACTTCCCTGCATGACCCCATCTTACCGATGGTATTCTATTTTAATCCGACACATACTTCTACCATCATTGCCCGGATAGCAGGGAACGAACAACAAACCCTCCTCCGGATAGCAGCATTGTATAAACGCTTTAACCCCGGATATGTCTTCGAATATAAGTTCCAGGACCAGACATATCAGGCATTGTATGTATCAGAGCAGAGGGTATCGCTGCTTTCCCGTTACTTTGCCGGGCTGGCCATACTCATCTCCTGTCTGGGGCTCTCGGGTCTGGCGGCCTTTAATGCGGAGTCACGGACCAAAGAGATCGGGATCCGAAAGGTCCTGGGTGCTTCGGTGGGTAGCGTGACCTTGCTGCTTTCAAGGAGCTTTGTCAGCCTGATGGTGCTGGCCATGCTGATAGCATTCCCGCTGACCTGGTGGCTTATGCATGCATGGCTGGCTGGCTTTGCTTATCGTATAGATATAGGATGGGGCGTTTTTGTAATAGCCGGCATATCACTGGTAGTGATCACCCTTTCGACCGTGAGCTACCAATCCATCAAGGCAGCAGTGATCAATCCTGCTGACAGTTTGAGGTCAGAATAAAGCCCGTTCGTACATTTGCGCATGACCCATGATCATTTTTCAAAGCTTGATAACCCTGCCTGGTGGGCACTGACGGGCGTACAGCAATCTTTTGCCGCCGGCGGGACTGTCGCCAAACGTTACCAACGCGGGATCCTGCCGTTTGCCGCATATGACCACACTTCCCCGGAAAACCTTATGGCATTGGATGAATGGCTGCAGCCGGGTGAAGTCTTTTTTCTCATCGGAACGCTGCCTTTTTTGCCATCACACTGGGAAGTGATCAGGGAATTACCCTGTGTACAGATGGTACTGGAACAGCCTATCGCGGATATCCCTTTAACGACGCCTGTCATTCCCCTTACAGCTGCCGACCGGGACGACATGTTCAGTCTGATAAATAAAGTACAGCCGGGGTATTATGAGCCGGATACATACCGCCTGGGTAGTTATTATGGCATCCGGCAGGAAGGGCAGTTGGTAGCTATTGCCGGAGAACGTGTCCGGCTGGATGGATTGACCGAGATAAGCGCCGTCTGTACTGACCCCGCTTATACAGGACGAGGGTATGCGCAGCTATTGACGACCCGCGTCTGTCTGCACAACCTCGAACAGGGAATTACGCCCTACCTGCATACGTTGACGACGAATGAACGGGCTATCATGATATATCAACGCCTGGGGTTTCGGCAAAGACGGGTCATCAACTTCTGGAAATTGAGAAAAGGCGCCGCGTGATCACAACTTTAACTTCTTCAACACTTCCGCCCTGTTAGCCGACAACTTTTCGTCTATCGCGGTCCAGTCATTGGCGCGAAGACCTTCTCTGTATAAGTGCAGTTCAGCAAGATATTCACTTTGCGGATTGAAATTCCGTATCTGCGATATAGAACTATCCAGTATGCCGGCAGCATGAACATTCACCTTGTTTTGTAATTCACAGAACAGGATAAGACCATCATATCCAAAGGGCTGACCATTGGGTTTAATATCTTTGAGAGATCTCAGGACGTTTGCCGAGCTGTCGTATTGCTCAAAATAAGGTAGAATACTTTGCCGGATATGTCTTGTCAGATAGTCCGCCAATAGCTCATACTCGCGGGTGATCCTATAATGATTGCGTATGCCTTTGGTAATTTCCTCCATCTTTTTCGCGGGGCGAGGCTCCGATTTTCGGATAAAAGAGGACTTGTCACTTACAGGTTCCAAAGAGATCTCTGTTTCAAAATATTCGTCGATACCTGTCCAGCTGCCGCGGGTATCGACATGGATCACCTGGACGATGTCGTTTGACAACCGCACCAGTTTTCTGCCAAAAGGCTGAAATCCGAATGGGGACATGTTGTCCGCGATGATCCTACCAAATGCTTTATAGGCAGGTTTGAGCTCTTCCTTGGACAAATTTTTATAGACTTTGAGATCTTCCCACCTCATACCGTAAAAATAAGGGGATTTTACGACCTCATCGCCCCCGGCTGGGGCTTTCCAGCCGTAGGAATACATCCGGTGGAAAAATTTATCGCTTGCCCGTAAGGGTATACAGGCTAATTTGTGTCTTATTGGTGGACGATGAACGTGATCAACATAGAGTTCCTGGAAGATGCTTTTCATCTGTACTATGAAGGGTTGCACAGGTATACGTTTACCATGCTGAATGACAGCGATTTGGCAAAGGACGTTGTGCAACAGGTGTTTGTCACGCTATGGGAAAAGAAAGATGCGCTCAGCATCACCATGTCCGTCAAAGCCTACCTGTACCGTGCCGTCTACAACAGCTGTGTGAACCGGCAGACGAGAGGGCATAAACATCTCTCATTACCACCGGATGATGCAGGACAATTGCCTGTGAAACCGGAATTTCTTAGCGATATCCGGGAATTACAGGCCATCCTTGAGCAGGCGATAGGGTCCCTTCCACCTCAATGCCGGGTGGTGTTCCTTAAAAGCAGGGAAGAAGAAAAAAGCTATCCGGTCATCGCCAGGGAACTGGATATTTCCGTCAAGACAGTGGAGGCTCAGATCAGTAAGGCATTGAAGATCCTCCGGAGCGCACTGGAAAAGCACGAAATCCTATCCTGTGTCATGATGATCTGCAGTTGTCTGTTAAAATAATACGCTATGCAAGTGCCTGATAGATCCATATTGCTGAGATGTCTTTCCGGGGAAGCTTCCCCCGAAGAGGCAGCATTGCTGGATGACTGGCTCAATGCTTCCCCTGGCAACAGACAGGAGTTCGAGTCTTTATGGAGGCTGTGGCAAAAGACCACGGACAGGACCGGCTACGTCCCGCCGGATATGGAAAAGGGCTGGCAGGACCTGCGGGCCCGGGTGCAGCCGGCGCAGGCATCCGTACCCATAAAAGCGCCCGTCCGTCCCCTGATCTGGAAAACGCTGTCTGTCTTCCTGGCCGGCAGTGTCATTACGGGCATCATTATAATAAAAACAAACAGACATCATACTCCCACATACCCGCAGGTGGTACGGTACAGCAGCCAGATGCCCCTAAAAGACACGCTGTCCAATAGGACGATCCTTACACTGGATGAACAGAGTGTATTTTCTTATCCGTCTCCGGGTCATGGCAGCGGGGATACAGCCACCCTGATAAAGGGTAAGGCCTATATACAAGCCGCTGCCGGACCATTTACCGTCGGGGTAGGAGAGCTATCCATACATTCGAAGGGTGGGGATTTCCTTCTGATCCATGACAGTCTTACAGGAACCACTGGCATAGAGGTGTCCAGGGGAGCATTGGAAGTAAAGAGCGCTGCGGGGAGCTATATCGTGGAAAAAGGGCATTCCCTTTTGTACGATGCGTCAGCACACCGGTTTACCGGGAGAAATTCGATTGACACCAACAGCGTCGCTTTTGCAACAGGCATATTCTCGTTTACCAATACGCCGCTGAAGGAGCTGACAGCCACCCTGGCCAAAGCCTACAAGGTCGACATACGGCTGGAAAATCCTGCCATCGGGGATTGTCGTATGACCGTCCAATTCGATAACCTACCGATAAAAAGCGTGCTTGAAATTATTGCAGCGACGTTGAATATACAGTACTCTATTCAGCAACAGGGGAAAACGATCTACTTAAATGGCGGGGGTTGTGACTAAAAGGATATTAGCTATAGCATGTTTGCTTGGAACGGTGTTTTTTTCCGCCGCTCAAGGTCAGCTGTTGCGGGGAACAGGGGCGCTCATCGGCCCCATTAGTCTGGATTCCCTCACCCATTATATGAATATCCATACGGATATCCGGCTGACCTTTAATGCCGGGAAGATCAGTGGTCGCAGGCCTGTCAGATTCCCGGGGAGGACCTATGATCTCAACGGACTACTGGCGCATATCCAAAAGAACACGGGACTGACCTGGTCACTCTATGGAAAACATGTCATTTTCCGGGAAGATCATCATAAGATACCCCCGCCCATTATACGCAAAAAGCCGGCGCCCCCAAAAAAGACCGGAGTTGACACCCCGGTGATCATCCGGCAAAAAAATACAGGACCGCCAGTCAACCTCGCTATCATAGATACAATAAAACGGGGCCCTGTCAGCATCGATACAAGAACAAGAACGCGTATTCATGTACGAACGACCATTCCGGCCCCGGAGAACGGGCCGGCGAAAACCGTCGCGCCTTCCTCTTCTTCCAAATGGCTGCTGCATGCCGGCGTCTTTGCCAATGAGGTATTCTATGTCAATGGCGGCATCGAAGCAGGGATAAAACCTGTGTCCCTCCTTTTTTCGGTAGGCAGCAATTTTCATGTTACCACCTGGCACATCGGGCTGCAGTCGGGCAACCTCTTCAAACACCTGCCCGAGCGTATGTCATTCCACATTACAGCAGGATACAGCCCATTGAGCGCTGTCATCAACGTAGACAGCGGTCTGCAGCATACCACCCATTTCAATGTCAAAGGACAGCTGTACGACCTGGGATTCACAGCATACAGCAGGCACGGCAAGCACTGGCTGTTTAAAGCAGGCATCGAATGGAGGTTATTAAAGACCAGCTATTACATCGACGGTACCCTGACGTCGCCCGCACGATATTTTTCTCAAGGTCAAAACCCCGACAAGACCTTGTACCTGCTGCGCCCACCGCTGAAGTTCGTCAATACTTTTGACAGGAATTCGGGCTCCAATATAAAATTCTGGCCGGGCATTTCTATTGGAGTCTACTATAATTTTTTAAGATGACATAAGGGTAGGGGCGCCATACTGTGTCATAGAGGTACAACATCTCTTATGCTCTCACTTCTTAGTACGGCGGAGAGGACCACCAACACCGCACCTATCAGCAACTATGTATATCAACGGCACGCATTTGCCTATGTCAAGGCCATCGATCATATAGGTGATAATGTCATCGAGCTGGGCTGTGGCTCCGGCTATGGGATGCAGATGCTGGCGCCGTCATGTAGCTGGTACGTAGGCCTGGATAAATATATTCCGCAAAACCGCAAGGCTTTTATCAATACCGCTTTTTTTAAGGCGCGCTTCCCGGACCTCCATAACATAGGAGACAATAGCTTTGACACCGTCATCTGCTTCCAGGTAATAGAACATATCAAAAAGGACAGACAGTTGCTGGAAGAAGCCCACCGTATATTAAAGCCCGGGGGAAAGCTGCTGCTGACCACGCCCAACCGACTAATGTCTCTCACCCGTAATCCGTTTCATATCCGGGAATACACACCGGATAGTATCCATCAGCTGGTGGGGTCCCGTTTTACAAAGTTTGATATCCTGGGTATCTATGGTAAAAAGATCGTCAGGGAATATTATAAGGACAACAGAAAAAGCGTGGAGAACATCCTGCGCTGGGATATATTCCATTTACAGCACCGTCTGCCCGCATCCTTGTTGAAGATCCCGTACAGTATCCTGAACAATATCAACCGGGCCCTTTTGTCCAACGGCAATCCAGGGAGATGGGCCGCTATCACACACGAAGATTTCTACACAAGTGTGCTCGACAGTCAATGTCTGGATTTCTTTGTAGTCGCGGAGAAGTAACAGGTCGGGTATAAATTACTGGTTTTTGGTTATCTTAATTTTTTATTAATTTTAAGGATGACCAGCTACCTGCACTCCTCCGATGGAAATGGTGACGAACATGCCCTGGAGATACTCTTTGCGGATGTCTTCCAGCAGCATGAGCACAGGTTGTATACACTGGCGCTATGTCTGATCAAGTCTGAACAGCATGTCAAGGACATTATCCAGGAAGTATTCATGAAGTTATGGGAGCACCGGCATCACTTGCAGGATATTAATAATATGGAAGCCTGGCTTTACCGGGTCATGGAGAACAAGGTCATCGATTTCCTCCGTAAGGCGGCTGCCGACCACCGGCTAAAAGACGCCATCTGGAATAGTATCTCACAAGCCCGCAACGACACGGATGAATGGCTGGAAGCAAGGGAGTACAACCGGATCATTCAGCAAGCCATCGATCATTTGCCCCCTCAGCGGCGGCGAATTTATTGTCTGCATAAGAAAGAAGGGTTGGATCATGCACAGATAGCCGAGGAATTATCTATTTCCCGTCATACCGTCAAAAACCAGCTATCCGCGGCTCTCCAGTCCATCCGCAGCTTTGTCGCCCGGAATTCCGGGTTCTTTTTCCTTTAATTATAATTTTTTTTTCCGCCGGATAGGAATAGTTGCCGGTTGCTTCGTCTTTTCTTATAATGGAAGAAAGAATAAGATATCTTTTCCGGCAATATCTGGAGAATAAATGTTCCAGGGAAGAACTGGAAGAGTTTTTTTCCTATATCCGCGCTTCCGATCGGGATGAGGTGCTGAGGGGTCTGATAAAAAAGGTCTATGAGCATATGGAGCAAATGCCCTCCCTACAGACCTATGTAAATGAAGAAGGAACGCTTATTCTCACCGGGAAGGCAGGGGTTTCGGATGTCACCGTGCCCAAAAACCACTCCCGCCGCAGATGGCTGGCGGCCGCTGTTATCGTATTGCTGGTAGCAGCCGGCTCTGTCCTTTGGCGGCTGAATACGCCCGGCCGTCATCATCCAACCCTTGTCACGGCCTCGCTGACAAAAAGAACAACGGAGCCGTCTGAATACAAATACCTGCTTTTACCAGACAGCACCCAGGTATGGCTGAATGCCTCCAGTTCCCTGGAATTCCCGGCACAATTCAGATCTGACAAAAGAGAGGTTACCTTGTCGGGAGAAGCCTATTTTGATGTCAGGCATACGGAGAAAGCACCCTTTATCATCCATACCGGCAGGATATCCACCACCGTGCTGGGAACATCTTTTAATATCAAGGCCTATCCCGACCGTCAGCATATCATTATTTCAGTGAGCACCGGAAAAGTGAAGGTAAGTTATAACAATGTACCGCTGGCGACCCTTGTCAAGGGACAGCAGGTCAAGGTTAACAGCCGGTTCAATACCGTGGTGGAAAAAGAGATCGCACCTGCTGAAGTGGCCGCTTGGCAGCAGGGGAACATGTCGTATGAGGATGAAACCTTTGAGGATATTGTCGCTGACCTGGAGAGGCTGTACAACGTAAAGATCAGGATCGATAACGATGCCATCCGGGCGCTAAAAGTGTCCACTTCATTCAGAAGGGAGATAGGGATAGAACAGGCATTACAAGTGTTGTGCAAGCTGACGGACACGATGCTACGGCAGTCCGACGGGTGGTATATCATTCAATAGGCCATACATTAAAACCAAACTCATCATATGCTTATGAACACTCCCCCGCCTACATAAAGGTTTTTAAAAGCAGACAAAATAAAACGACCGCTCCCAGGTTGCAACTGAGGCGGTCCAAGTTTTAAAATAACCCTGTCTTGAATTACTTAAAACTTATCAAATATATGAATTTACATTCATGCCTGTATTTGCTTGCCCTGCCATTAAAAAACAAAGGTCTACTTATGAAGGCATTTTTCCTGGGTATATTGCTCCTTTCAGGCGGATTGCTGGTGGCGCGTGACAGCAACGGCCAGGATCTGAAGAAAATGACCCTGTCCATACAGTTGAAGAACGTCTCTCTCAAACATGCCTTACGAAAGATCGAGACGCTTACCAGTTTGCCTTTTACCTATAAGACCAGTGATATAGCAGAGTATAAAGATGTCAGCTGTGAGGGCACAAATATCCCCGTCTCCCGTGTGCTGGATGCGCTGTTGTTACACACCGGGTTAAGCTATGAACAGGTCAACAGCAATATCATTATCAAAAAGATCAAAGCGACCCCTCAACCGCAGCCTGTGGAAGGTGTCTCCTTTGATGGAGGGGTAAAAGGCAGGGTGACGAGTGCAACGGGAGAGCCGATATCAAGCGCCACTATCAAAGTGGAAGGTTCGACCAGGGCCATTGCCGCAGACAATAATGGTGTATTTACCCTTACAGGTCTGAAAGCCGGCAGTTATAAATTGAGGATATCCGCAGTGGGCTATGAGCCTCTTGTCAAAGATATCCGGGTGCAGGATAATGAGATCACCGACTATGAATTCGTTCTAAAACAAGGCAACGCCAGGATGGACGAGGTGGTCGTCACTGCCCTGGGCATTACCCGGAAGGAAAGGTCTGTGGGTTATTCCACCCAGCAGATCAGCGGCAACAACCTCACCGTCGCAAAGGAACAGAATGTCCTGGGATCGTTGGGTGGTAAGATAGCCGGTGTACAGGTATCGGGGTCTTCGGCGGCCAGTATGGGCGGCACTCAAAAGATCCAGATACGGGGCGTCAACTCCGTCACGGGTGACGGGGAGCCGCTGGTAGTAGTGGACAATACCCCCATCTCAAATACAAACTACGCCAGCAAGAACGGGCGTGATTACGGCAACCTGGCGCAGGATATCAACCCCGAGGACATCGAGTCCGTAAATGTCTTGAAGGGACCGGCCGCATCCGCTCTTTATGGTTTGCGGGGACAGTTTGGCGTCATCCTCATCACTACCAAAAAGGGGAGTAAGAACAGCAAGCCAACCGTCACGTTCAGTTCTGCCGCCTCGATAGAGAAAGCGGGTAATTTCATGCCCCTGCAGAATATTTATGGAGCCGGCTCCTCGCTGAACTTTGAGACGGTGCCCATCAATGGGGTCGATACCAAGTACGTGGATGGCACCTGGGACGAGAGCTGGGGCCCCAAGATGGACGGCACCCTCGTTCGTCAGCAATACAGCTTTTACCGGGCAGACCCCGACTTTGGCAAGGCCACGCCTTTTGTCCCTCATCCCAACAATATAAAAGAATACTTTGTAACAGGACGCACCCTGAACAACAGCCTTTCGCTCACAGGCGGGGGGCAGAACACTACTTTCCGGCTGTCGTACAACAATACGGATATTAAAGGCATAGAACCCAATACCTATCTCAAAAGGAATAACCTTTCCTTCAACGGATCGTTGAACATCACGTCCAGTCTGACGGCGACGGTCAATCTGAACTATGCTCAAAACAAGGGGCAACGGCCCTCGCAAGGCTACCAGGCCCTGGGCTCCCGCAACATGTACCAGTGGTTCGAGCGCAACCTGGACATGCAAAAGTTGAAACAGTATAAATATCCGGATGGTACTTTTTATCAATGGAATGTAAATGATCCTAATTCAGAAGGCGTATACGATGACCCAACGCCCATCGACTGGAACAACCCTTATTTCGACGCCTATGAAAATCCGGCGCATGATTCGCGTGACAGGTTCTTTGGGGACATCGGTCTTAGCTGGACCATCCTGCCTGGTCTGTCGGTCAATGGTTTTGTAAGACAGGATGGCTTTACCCAGAACCTGGATGGGCGTAATGCCGCCGGAGGAAGAGGCACCCCCTCGTTCTGGATAGGGAAATATCAGTCAAAGGAAATGAACTATGAGTTCCTCGCTCAGTACAATAAAGGATTTGGAGACTTTTCGTTAAATGCCAACCTGGGCGGCAACATTCTCACCCAGCGGTATGACTATCTCCAGGAAGAAACCCAGGGTGGTTTTGTAACACCGGGTTTTTATAATATCGCCAATTCCCTGCAAAGACCCACTGTCATCAATTATTTGCGAAAAAAAGAGGTGAGAAGCGCCTATGGGTCGGTGACGCTCGGATATAAAAATATTTACTTCCTGGATGCCAGCCTGCGGAATGATATTTCTTCTACGCTGCCGCAGAATAATAATTCTTACCTGTATCCTTCCGTGTCAGGCAGCGTTGTATTCAGTGAGTTGTTGAAATGGCAGCCGCTGTCCTATGGTAAAGCACGCCTGAGCTTTGCACAGGCCGGCTCGGATATCCCTCCCTATCTGACTACGGGGTATTTCAATCTGGGTCAACCCTATAACAGCACTTTCCCCATGGACGTCCCGGATACCCTGAACAATCCCAACCTGAAACCTTCGCTGGGTACAGCTTATGAGGCAGGTCTGGACCTGAAATTCTTTCAGAACCGGCTAAGTATAAGCGCTACCTGGTATCGCCAGAACAATAAGAATGCCGTACTGCCCCTGGACGTATCGGGGACCAGCGGTTATACCACCTCCATCATCAATGCGGGGAATATAGAGAATCATGGCATCGAATTGAGTGTATCCGGTACGATAATAAAGACCAGGAACGTCAGCTGGACAAGCACCTTCAATGTCAGTCACAACACGAGCAAGATCATTTCGTTGTACCCGGGTCTTCATACCTATCAGCTGGATTACAACCGCTATGCCAGCGTGGACATGTACCTGCTGGCGGGCGAAGGGGAGCCCTTCGGCACTATCGTAGGCAACGGCTATATGAGAGATCAGAAAACAGGGAAAGTCCTGCTGAACAGCAAGAATTTACCGATGTATGAATCCGGGCACAAACTAGGCAATGTGTTGCCAAAGTACACAGGCGGATGGCAGAACGCCGTGACCTGGAAGAACTTTGATCTGTCTGCCACCATCGACTTTCAAAGCGGCGGTAAATTCCTCAGCTGGACAAAGATGCTGGCTGTAAAGAGTGGACAGGCTGCCGAGACAGCTGTGATAAATGACAGGGGTAAAAATATAAGGGATGATACAGCTGCCGGCGGCGGGATAAAAGTATCGGGTATTTCCTCGGTCACCGGTCAGGCTGTCACGGCCTACGTAAAAGCAAGGGATTATTACAGGAATACCATTGGCGCTAAGATCTATGAACCCTGGACAGAGGATGCCAGCTATATACGGCTGCGGGAGGCAAGATTGGGCTATACGTTTAGCAGAACAGCCATTCCTTCCCTTCCTTTCAAGAGCCTGAACCTGGCGTTTATCGCCCGTAATCCCTGGATGATCTGGCAAAAAGCGCCCAAAGGCGTCAATCCTGCGGAGCTGGCTACCGGCGCATCCTCGCTTAACTGGCTGGAGACTGGTCAGCTGGCCACTGCACGTTCCTATGGCCTAAACCTGACTATTTCCTTTTAAAAACCACTACCATGCGAAAAAAATTCCTGATCATAGCAGCAATAATAATTTCGGCGACTGCACCGGGATGTAAAAAGTTCCCGTCTGACATCAATGTTAACCCCAATGTACCAACCACTGCCTCCAATGCACAATTGCTCACTTCCGCCATCAACTATCTGCCCGTAGTTATCGAAGGCATATCCGGGGCGCTGTATACGCAGCAATGGGCGGAAAAGCCGTATACGGACGACTCCAGGTATATTTCTGTGAACTTTGATTTTTATGGCATCTATGCGGGTCCGTTGGAGAACCTTCAGACCATCATCAGCGGTACGACCTTTAATGGCAATGAAGGATCGAAGAACAATCAACTGGCGGCGGCCCGGATCCTGCGTGCCTGGTTCTATTGGTATATGACAGACCGCTGGGGAGACATTCCCTATTCGGAAGCGCTAAAAGCAAAGGATAATTTCACGCCCAAATACGATGCGCAGAAGGATATTTATTACGATCTGATAAAAGAGCTGAAAGAGGCTGCTGCACAGATAGACGATGGGAGTGGGGTGACAGGCGATCTGTTGTATGACGGACATATGGATAAATGGAAAAAATTCGCCAACTCCATACGGGTCCTGATGGCATTGCGTATGTCAAAGATCGACCCTGACAAGGGCAAGGCAGAGTTCGCGGATGCGGTAGCAGGCGGCGTTTTTACGGACAACAGTGACAATGCCGTGTATGTCCACCTGGCGGACCCGGTGAACCAAAACTACTGGTACTATGTAGCGGATGTGCAAAATCGTCAGTGGTACTGGATCAGCAAGACCCTGACGGATTATATGGATCCATTGCATGATCCCCGGCTGCCCATATTTGCCGATGCGGCCCCTTCCACGGGTGACTATGCAGGAGTGCCTTATGGCCTGGATGGCGACTCTATTGCAAAGATCTCTACCTCGAAAGTTTCCTGGATGGGTGTCCATGTCCGCGCTCAAAATGCACCTTGTTATATCGTCACCTATGCCGAGCTCCTGCTGGCGGAAGCCGAGGCCGATAAATTAGGCTGGTTGTCCGGTGGTGACGCGGATGCGGCATTGAAATACCGGTCGGGTATTGAAGCTTCAGTGCGCCAATGGGTCCGGAATAGCTTTAAAGGAGGCGTCGTCAACGACGTGGAAAAGACGTCTTATGATCCCGCCGACGAAGGCGATACCACGGGCCTTGGTGTTTATCTGGCACAGCCGGGAGTGACCTATGACCCCGCAAATGCCCTGAAACAGATAGCCTATCAGCGATGGGTACACTTGTATATGCATGGTTATGAAGCATGGGCGGAATGGAGACGCACAGGATATCCCGTACTGACACCAGCGCCTAATAACAATAATATTCCTATTCCAAGGAGACAGGGATATCCCAGCAGCGAGCCGAACATCAATACCAACAATTATAAAGCTGCGGTACAGGCGCAGACAAGCTTTGGCGGAAAGGATGATCTCAACGGCAGGATATGGTGGGATAAACCTTAAACGTAGTCAATGATGAGGTCACTATGAGAAACAGGGCCGCCCATACATAATGAAGGGCGGCCCTTTTTGTTTCATGCAGTTATACATAATTGCTACCACCATGCATAAACGATTATAAGACAGCATTCTTTTAAATAAAGGACAAATATATTCCTGACGTATATACTTTAATTTCCCGAACCCCGTTATAAGCGGGCAAAAGATAAAAACACATACCCTCATGAAAAAGTCCATTTTTCCAATGATCCTATGTATGACCCTTGGAACTGTGCATGCTCACGCTATCAACGGGAATCTCACAAATGAAGGTGAGCGTTCAAAGAAGAACCCCACTGTAGTACGGAACATACTTTCCGACAAACTTCCCTCCAGGCTTTTGGCAAGCATCAAAAAGGATTATAAAGATTATTGGATCACTGCGCTTAGCAGAGAAGATGCCGGCGGCAAGATCTCCTATCACATTACGGTAGAAAATGCGGATCAGATCGTATCGCTCGCTGCCACGCGTAACTCCGGTTGGGCTGTTGAGCGCATCGTATCAAAAGAACAAGGAACATTTTAATACAGCTCCGCTGCAAACAATTGAAACCCCCGCAATCATCTGCGGGGGTTTTGTTATTTTTGAAGTAATGGGACAAAAGCGGTTATACCTGGTTTTCCTGCTGATCATTGGCGCCGGCGCATTTATTCATGTGCCATTCCAAACCGAAAACATAATAAGCTGTACCATCGACCCGGCAAAACAGGATCTTCAATTTTATTGGAAAGATGACAGTGGGCGTAATTTCGGGAGTATTCAGGCGCTGAAGGATTATCTTCACCATAAACACAGGAAACTCATGTTTGCCATGAATGGCGGTATGTTCAGGGCTGACCGTTCACCTGTAGGGCTTTTTATTCAGCAGCAGATGACACGCATGTCCCTGGATACATCCTCAGGCAGTGGAAACTTCTATATGAAGCCCAATGGCGTACTATATATTACTACTGAAAATAAGGCAGGTATTTGTTCAACGCCGGATCTTGGAAATTACGACCGCATAAAGTTTGCCACACAATCAGGTCCTATGTTACTGATCAATGGAAATTTCCATCCTGCTTTTAAAAAAGGGTCGGCAAATGTCAATATCCGAAATGGCGTCGGTATCTTGCCGGATGGCCGGCTGGTATTTGCCATGTCAAAAGGGCCCATCAATTTTTATGATCTCGCCGATTATTTTAAAAACCAGGGTTGCCGGGATGCGTTGTATCTGGATGGCTTTGTTTCAAGGACCTATATACCCGAAAAGAACTGGATACAGACGGACGGAGACTTCGGCGTGATCATCGGGGTTTCTCAAAGGGATTGAAATAAAGAATAAATCAGGAGTAAAATTTTTTTTCAAAAAAAGGTAGCCATTTCCCTTCCTTTTTATATATTTGTAACCAAACGGCTTCACAATGGAAAAAAGAAGAGATGTTTTTCAGGCAATCGCGGACCCCACCCGGAGGGGAATACTCCATCTGGTTTCCCGGCAAACGCTCAACTACAACAGTATTGCAGAGCATTTTGATTCCAGCCGTCCCACCATATCCGAACATATCAAAATACTTACCGAGTGTGGTCTGATCATCATAAAAAAACAGGGGAGGGAAAGATATTGCGAAGCCAGGCTGGACAAGCTGACTGAAGTGTCGGATTGGGTAGCTGACTGCAGGAAATATTGGAATGAGGCTCTTGACTCCCTGGAAAATTATTTGAGCGATTTACAATCAAAAAATAAAACATATGACACAGCATCCCGCAGAAATGCTCCTCGAAAAAAATGACACGTTCATCTCCCGTATCATCCATGCTCCCCGGGAGCTCGTGTTTCAGGCATGGACAGATGTGGAACATCTGAAACATTGGTTTGCTCCCAAAGGGTGTACCATTCATTTTACATACATCGACATCCGGCCTGGCGGTACCTTCCTCTCCTGTATCAAGACCCCGAACTTTAAGGATTGCTGGTGTAAAGGTACCTACCTGGAGATCACTGCTCCTGAACGGATCGTGTATAAGCTGGCGATCTCCGATGAGACGGGTGCTCCAAGGAGGCCTGAAGAGGTAGGGATGGACCCTGAGTGGCCGGCTGAAACCATCGTGACAGTTACATTTAAAGAGATGGGTATAACGACAAAATTTACGTTGCACCAGACCGTGGCTCAGACATTAGCCACACGTACGGGCGCCTATCCCAGTTGGCTGTCTTCCCTGGATCTCCTGGATGAATTGTTAAAGCGGTCGATTTAATTCAGCAGGGCGGCGAGCTTCTCCACCAGCGCTTGTCCCCGTAAGTTTTTAGCGATGATCTTCCCTTTTTTGTCCAACAGGTAATTCATGGGTATGCCCCTTACGCCATAAAGCCTGGCAGCGCTGTTCTGCCATCCGTTGAGGTCTGTGACATGCGTCCAGGGTAGCTGGTCTTTCTTAATAGCCTCCAGCCACTTTTCTCTGTTGTTATCCAATGAGACACCCAGGATATCAAACCCTTTTGGGTGAAAGCGTTGCCAGGCTTTTACAACTGCCGGATTTTCTCTGCGACAGGGGCCGCACCAACTGGCCCAAAAATCCACCAATATGTACTTGCCCTTGAAGGAGGACAATCTTACGTCGCTCCCGGCAGTATCAGTTTGGGTAAAATCCGGGGCTGGCTGACCTATATCTGTGAGCTTTGCCTTATCAAGGATATCCTTTATGAGGCTGCCGTAATAGGATACCCTGACAGCAGTGTCGAGCCTGTTATACAGACTGTCTATTTCTTTGGCATCAGGGTTGACGCCAAAAGCCTGCTGGATCTCAAATGCTGCGACATAAGAAGAAGGATGCGCATAGACGAACTGTTTGATAAAGGTCTTTTGCTGTTGGTCCATATCGCCGATGATGGCCAGTTGTCTGCGGACGCTCCTGAATTCGTCCTCTGCCGGCGAACCGGTGATCATCACTGCGTCATCCCGCAGTGAATCAGGTTTTGCGGTCATTTCCAGCTTGCCATTCTGCAGGAAGAAGTTGCAGCAGAAATCCATGTTCCCATTGTTAAGAAAACCGAGTCTGCAATACTCGGGTGTATCTGCCCTGCCCGTGAATACAAAAACGCCGTCCCGGATTTCCGCCGTATCGATCTTATTTCCATTCCCTCTGTGCAGTAAGAAAGCTAAACCCTCATCGAGGCCGGCTATCCTGCCGGTGAAGGTGTAAGCATGTGTATAATCGATGTCTTTTTTGCCGGGTTCGCGGCAGGAGAGAAAAGCCAGAAGGACAAGGATGGATAAAGGTTTCATACTAAGTGACCATTTGCACTTAAAGATAATCATAATTAACCCAAAAGTACAGGTGGGGAAGTTGCACCAAATAAAACTTTAATGTAGCTTTGAGTATCCAAATGCAGGAACATCTACCTCTCTGGGATAAAATACAAAGCTTTTCCATGGATGATGGGACGGCGGCGGTCCCTTTCTCTGTAAAATTAGCCTCATCAGAGAACTGGTCGATCGAATTCACCAAAAGAGCGATAGAGGAGTATAAAAAATTCATACTGCTCTGCTGTATTTCGGAAAAAGGCGCCTCGCCTTCCCGGACGGTGGATGAAGTGTGGCATCTGCACCTGACTTATACACAATCTTACTGGATAGACTTTTGCAGAAATACCCTGGGTAAGGATATTCACCACTATCCTTCTGCGGGAGGCGACCTGGAGAACCATAAGCACCTGGAATGGTACAAGGAAACCCTGCAGTTATATCACACCGTCTTTGGAGCCGGCCCTCCCGTGGATATATGGCCGCCGCCAACATCGGACCCGCAGGTGCCTGAAGAACCTCCCATCGTCTGGCATC
Source organism: Chitinophagaceae bacterium (assembly GCA_017307755.1). Lineage (GTDB taxonomy): Bacteria > Bacteroidota > Bacteroidia > Chitinophagales > Chitinophagaceae > Puia. The sequence continues at coordinate 74,962 of JAFKGQ010000023.1, forward strand.
GATATGCTGTCTTAGCCCTTGTGATCATCCTGCTCTTACCTTTTATATTCATAGGTTTGGCTTACAAGACGTTGTCCCCTTTTTCATTGGGCGGCCCTCATTTCCTCGTATTCTTTCCCCTATATGGAGCTGCGCTTCTTGCCGGCTATATCCTTCACCGGAGCCTGATCAAAAAAAAGATAGAGGAGGTGGCGATAGCATATTTCCCGGATGACGTCACCGCCTTCCAGATGGCGGACTTTTTATATGGCAAGCACAGGGCTTTACAGGCATGTATTGTCGACCTGATCAATAGGGACATGCTGGAAGTGACACAAGGCGATTTTTTTGTGGTAAAGAAAGCCGGCTACAGACCGGCGTTCAAAGAGAAAAATCCATTGCTGCCGGCTTATGATGCAGCTTCGGCCGGCAGCCCGTATACTTATGAAACTATGTTGGGAAATTGGTACGACCGTGCAACATTTTCTCACCCTGCCCTGCAGGCGCTGGATGAATTTATACGACGCCCGGAATCCCTCACCCGGGCATATCTCTTCCATGCAGCTTTTTTGGGCTTATTGTTAGCCAGGACGATCCAGGCCATGGTAAATCAAAGACCATTTGTTTTCCTTTGGCTGGAGGCGGCTGGGCTGTTGCTCCTATTTTATGTAACGGCAAAGTTTTTTTCGAAAAAATCGGTGGTCAGTGAAATAGTCAAACAAAGATGGCAGGAGCGGGCCGGCGGGGAGGGTGATATGGTGAAACAATTTGCGCTGGATGGGGCCCCGGCCATGAATGGCTGGACGCAAGGGGCATTGCTTACGGGTATATTTGCTGTCTATACACCTGCCAACAATTGGAGCAGTTCTGACAGCAGCAGTAGTAGTGACTCCGGAGGCAGCAGTTGCGGCGGAAGCAGTTGTGGGGGTGGGGGAGGATGCGGCGGCTGCAGTGGGAGCAATTAAACAAACAGCAGATGAAAGATAACTTTTCAACACAGTCCGATCAGTATGCCAAATACCGGCCCACCTATCCGGATGCGTTGTATGATTACTTGTTGTCTATCGTTCCCGGCAGGGAAAACGCGTGGGACTGCGGCACAGGTAATGGACAGATTGCGCAGGTGCTTGCAAGGTCTTTTGAAAAAGTGTTTGCGACGGATATCAGCCGGCAGCAAATAGATAACGCCGTCCTCCATAAGAGGATCGAGTATACCGTACAACCCGCCGAAAGGACCTCGTTCCCGGACAGTACCTTTGATCTTATCACCGTAGCGCAGGCTATACATTGGTTTGATTTTGACGCCTTCTACCGGGAAGTACGCCGGACGATCAGGAACAGGGGTGTGCTCGCCGTCATCGGGTATGGACTTATCCGTACCAATCCCTCCATAGACAGGATCATCTCAACATTTTACCAGGATGTGGTCGGGCCCTTTTGGGATAAGGAAAGAAGATACGTCGATGAGAATTACCAGACCATTCCTTTTCCTTTTCAGGAAATAAGTACGCCCCATTTTGACAATGACTTTGAATGGTCGTTCGACCATTTGATCGGGTACATCGGCACCTGGTCCGCAGTAAAGCATTACGAAAAGAAAAATGCCCGCAATCCCGTCGATCTGATCCGGGACGAGTTGAAAAAAAATTGGGGAGATACGGCCATGCTAAAAGGGACGTTTCCCATCTTGCTCAGGGTTGCACGGATCTAGTACTAAAGGACTATTGTCCGTCCGGCACGAGGACCTTTATTTTGCGGCAAAAAGAATGAATTTTAGTACAACCTTTACGAGTCCGTATGCGCATTGGATCACACCTGTATTCTATTTTCTCGCTATGTATACCGTTGGCGCCGGGATGCTGGATAGTTTTGCCATGTACCATAGCTGGCGGTTTGTCGGACCGGCGGATTTCACACTCATGCATAAGGAAGCGGGGAACAGGGTCATCCGGGTATTGGTAATACCTTCAGCCATCATGACCATTTTTCTGGTCCTTCAGTTGTGGCACAGACCTACCGTAGTGCCCAAGTCACTGGTGTGGGTGGGGCTGGTATGCGCGATGATCACATGGCTTTCTTCTTTTTTTATCCAGATACCGCTGCAGATAAGACTTGACCATGACCCCAGCGTGCTTGAACGATTGATCATATCCGACTGGATACGCGTAATCCCCAATCTTGTGTTTGCAGGCGTGGTCTTCGAAATGATGCGTAGAAGCATTACAGGATATAAAGTTTAAAAATCAAGTATCTTTAGACTTTATACGCATCATTATGTCTATAAAGTCAGCATCAGCGTCATTTAACGACTTTCTCAGGAATGATCCGCAGCAACTTCTCTCTCCCGGGTTTGAAGCTGAAGATGACGGCAACAGGATCCTGGACAGCTTATCCATGATCGAAAAGATCTATCCGGAGCAGGTTTTATTGTTATGCAACCGGAGCCATCCCCGCCTGCAATACATCAGCGCCAACTGCCGTCATCTGTTCGGTTTTGACAGGGAAGTGTTCAAGAACATGAGCGTGTCTGATTTTTTCAGACAAATACATCCGGAAGATATCGATGGCCTTCAGCAGTGTTATAATTTTATTCAAAGTGCGGAGCCCTATGACCCTCTGACACACCGGTTTGTCTTACACTACCGCTACAGACACACGGACGGCCGTTACATCCATTTACGGGATGAGAAGCTGGCCATCACCGATGACGGCGGGAAATGTATTTACTTCACCCTGTTCAAAGAGGTGACAGACGAAAAGTTCTTTTATGTACACCTGGATATTTACCGGTACAATAAGGGCAATGCGCTAAAACTATATGCCTATAACCCCAGGTCGGCGGATGCCCTTATCACTCCGCGACAGCACCAGATCATCAGGTTGATCATCCGGGGCTTTTCCACTCAGGAGATCGCCCGGCAGTTGAATGTCAGTATCAGCACCATTAAGAACCATAAACAGGTGTTGTTCAGGAAGGTCAACGTAAACAGCAGTGTTGAGCTGATCAGTTTAGTCAAACGCCGGGAAATATGAAAATTGCTGTAGCACAGACAAAGCCTGTCACAGGCGATATCCAAAAGAATATCGGGCGGCATAAGATATTGATAGACCTGGCTGTTTCCCGGGGCGTGGATACCATTATCTTCCCTGAGTTGTCATTGACGGGTTATGAGCCCCCGATGGCGGCGGCATGGGCTATCAGCCCGGACGACAGCAGGCTGGACGAGCTTTCCATGGCCAGCGAAGAGGGGGGGATTACCATTGGAGCCGGCGTCCCGACCAGACATGCCGAAGGCACCCGTATCGGTATGATCCTTTTTCAGCCTGGCAAACCAAGACGGCTGTATGCAAAAAGATATTTACACGCCGACGAAGAGCCATTCTTTGTCAGCGGCCCCGCCGACACCGGCTTGATAGGGGAGGGGAACAGGCTTGCCCTTGCCATCTGTTATGAGATCTCCGTCCCCCAACATGCGGAGGATGCATTTGCCTCCGGAGCAAAATTCTATGTCGCCAGCGTGGTCAAGTCCCCCCGCAACATCGATAAAGCGTTGACCCGGCTGTCGCAGATAAGCAGAGACTTTTCCGTGCCGGTGTTGATGGCTAATTCCATCGGGCAGGCGGATGGCGAGACATGCGCAGGAATGACATCTGTCTGGAATGACAAAGGACAGCTGATACAACAGCTCGATGATACACACGAAGGTATCCTGATCCTCGATACGGACACGCAGGAAGCAACAGCACATTTATCCCTGTAAACACTTAGACGGACGTTTTTATTTCTTATTTCCGTAAAAGTTATTTACATTTATTATGTCCTACATTAGTTCAAATAAACCTAATTGATTGCATATGAAAAAAATGATCCTTCCGGCGCTTGTCTGCGCCTCCGTCCTCCTTATAGGCGGATGCTCCAAAAAACCCATCGCCTCCAACAATACAGCCGGCAGGGCCGCCGCCCTGGCAGCGCCTGTCCACAGCCGGGTGGTTGTTTTCAACGGAGGGGATGAAAGCATCTATCATTCCTTTCGCATTCCCTCTATCATCAAGACAAAGAATGGCACATTGGTGGCTTTTGCGGAAGGCAGGCGCTGGAGCCCCAGTGATTATGGCGATATCAATGTCGTGTACAAGCGATCGACGGATAATGGGAATTCATGGCTTACCCTGGGAGAGGTCGTAGGAAAAGGGCCCGGGACCTGGGGCAATCCAACAGCCGTATACGATCCGACAGTAGGCGCCAACGGACGCATATGGCTTTTTATGGAGTGGAATGATTCCGCAAAACATAAATTCTCGGATTTTAAAGCCTGGGGGGATCGAAAGATCCATACCTCTTACAGCGATGACGATGGGATTACATGGTCCGATCCGCTGGACAGGACGAGTGACTTAACACCTGCCAGCTACAAATGGGATTGCGTAGGTCCGGGCATCGGTGTAAGGACAGCCTTTGATCACCCGGGCAGGCTGATCGTACCTGCGATGGGCAGGAATATCTACAGCGATGATCACGGTAACACCTGGACTTCCGTCCCCATCCCGGGCGCAACGGATGAAAGCACGATCGTTGAATTGATGAATGGCAGCCTGATGAGAAATGACAGACCCGGCACTACCTCCTGGGACTCCTCAAAAACAAGAAGAAAGTCAGTAGGTTCTATTGAAAGCGGGTTCCCTGGCTTCAGTTGGGTGACGGCGCTGCCCGACCCAAAGTGCGAGGCTTCCGTCCTGCGATATAACACGGACAGCCCTAACAGGATCATCTTCCTGAACCCCAATGGGACAGGACAACGATGTAATATGACCGTACGGATCAGCTATGACGATGGGGTCACCTCGCCCAGGAGCAGGGCGCTCTATGACGCCGTCAACTGTAACTATACTTCAAGCACCGTGGTGTATGGCGGGTATTCCAGTATGGTCAAGACCTCCGACTATTGCATCGGCGCTCTGATAGAATATAACGAGGACGTACATCACTCCGACAGCAGTCACAAATCCATTGAGTTCAACAAATTTAATCTCGCCTGGATACTAAATGGGCAGACAGAGCCGTAAATTACGGTAAAAAAAAGATGATCACCAGAATATGGCATGGGAGGACTTCTCCCGGGCACTCCGACAGCTACCTAAGCTTTTTACTGAATGACGGCACGAAGGAATACCGGGAGACGGAGGGTAACATCTCCATTAAAGTATGGCGCCGGAAAGAAAAAGACTGTTGTCATTTTTATACTGTTACGGAATGGGAAGATCTGGAGGCAGTAAAGCGTTTTGCCGGTGAAGACTACGAAAAAGCCGTGTATTACCCGGAAGACGAGGGTATCCTGCTGGAATTTGAAGAGAAGGTCCTCCACTATGAAAGCTATGATGTGACAAAGGGGTAGGTTATTGGTATTGTCTGTACAAAGTGTAAAGGATCTTTTCATCCTGTAAACCCCAGCTCCGGGTAGTATCCTGCTCAAAATGACGTTTGAAAGCAAGTGCGGCGGCGCTACTATCCCTTATATCGTATCCCACCAGCCGAAGGGCTGTCAGACTGCTGAAACCCTGGGGTACGCAGACACCGGTGGTATCCCCATACCATAACCCAAACCCCTTATCCGCCAACTGTCGCCAGGGAAATGCCGCATTGGGATCATCCTTCCGGGTGGGGGCAATATCTCCGTGTCCGATAAAATTGGCGGCAGGTATGTTGTAAGTGCTCTTTAGCTTTGTCAGGAGACGCAGAAGGCTACCTATCTGCGCATCCGGGAATGATTCGAACCCATTATTATCCAGCTCGATCCCGATAGATATGGAATTGACATCCGTTACATTCCCCCATTTGCTGACACCGGCTTGCCATGCTCTCAGATAGTCATTCAGCATATGATAAACAGTCCCGTCCTTACAAATGACATAGTGCGCGCTCACCTGTGTCCTGGTCATGGTAAAGGTCTGTAGGGTCTGGGGACAACTGTTTTGAGCAGTATGATGGATGATGATAAAGTTCGGTTTTCGTAGATTGAAATTGGTCGTACCCACCCAATAAGGCGCCGGAGGTATCGAGTCGACGCCGGCATCCAGTGGCGTTTGATCAATGACCCGGGCATACTGGCGGGACTGTTTTTTATAGTCCCGATTGGTAGCTTTATACGGATTTGTTTTACACGCGGATAGCAGGGTCAGAAAAAAGAAGACATATTTTTTCATCATATCTGTGAATAATTGGTAGGGGAGAGAAAGGTACGGGTAATTTTAGAGATCAGCCGGGCATCCGAATATTCCGGGATGGCGCTGATCTTTTTCCATTCCGGATCACTGCCAAAAGCCTTCCAGCATGTATCATGTCCCTCCATATTATCAAAACAAAGCATATAGGTCAGATTGGGCCGCCTAAGTCCGATGATCGTCTCGCCAAAGAATACGGGACGGGCGCCGATCTTTTTAAAGATATCTATTTCACCTGCTTCATTGAACATCTCAATTTTCTTTTGGCCAGCCGTTTCACCGGGACTTTCATAACACCGTAATTCAAAAAGGCGCTCTTTTCTTTCAGGTATTTCCATCTGCGGCATGTGCCGGAAAGCCTTGAGAAGGGAGCTTTCTATACGATCGTAAGCAGGCTGATCCGCCGTGGCGGCATCATACGGCAGCTTGCCATTGAGCGCAGCCAATGGGTCCAGGGAATCCAACGGTACCAGCACAAACATTTTACCCTGCCCCTGGGGTTGATATTCGGTGAATACCCCTACATTCCTGATGCCGGCATGGTTCAAGGCAGGTACATATGTCTGCTCCAGGTATGCGCTGGTCAGTTGCCGTTGAGTGTCGTTTGCAAATGTATAGGTCCTGAGCTCATACCATTGTTGTTGCTTTTTACTGCTCATAGCGGAGACATTTTCGGACGGAAGCACCCCGGTCAATACAGGGCCTGAGAGTAATGTCGACTTTACAAAATTTCGTCTGTCCATATATCGGGTATTGAGAAACAGCCTGTAAAATATGAAAATCGCCTTAGATTTGCGGCATGTCTGTAAAATCGTATGGCGCCTTTTTTATTTTATTGCTCACCGCCTGCATGACCTCCCAAAAAGATACCGGATATTATAAGGTCAGACCATCCATCAGCAACGATTCTGTAAATAAAGTCAGGTCCTATATATTTTCGATCGATAACGACAATTTCAGGCCATTGCAATACACAGGCCCCGATGGAACGGTCAATTACAGGCTGCTGACGCCGGCAACGGTAAATAAGGGAGAACGATACCCGCTGGTGCTTGTATTGCACAGTTCCGGAAAACCTATAGGTACGGATAATATCAGCCAGTTGGGAATACTGGTCAAATTATGGGCGCAGCCAGGGATCAGGAAAAACTATCCTGCATATGTGGTCGCCCCCCAGTTTGCCAGGCGTTCTTCCAACTATGTTTTGGATCCGGTCCGGCATGTGCTTGCCTCGGCGCCTGACCCCTGTCTTTCTACAGCGCTGCAGTTGGTCGACTCGTTAACAAGAACGCTTCCCATAGATACGGCAAGGGTCTATGTAATGGGGTTCTCCATGGGAGGGTCCAGCGCTATTAATTCCCTGGAACTGCGACCCCACCTGTTTGCAGCCTGCATATCCATTTCAGGCATACCCGGCTTCCGGCAAATCGAGACGATCTCACAAGTACCGGTCTGGCTGGTACATGGAAATGCCGACACGGAAAACCCTTTCAGCAGCGATTCTTTATTATATAAGGAATTGCGGTCCGTACATGGACGGCATGTGAGGTTTTGGGAGGTTGATAAGCTTGATCACGCTGTTTATCCGGGGTTATACAGCGGAGATCTTATTCCACAATGGCTTTTTAAACAAAAGAAATAGAGATCACAAGTTTTTGCGCATCCGTACAATACCAAATGTCTCTCCATCGGGCAGAACCTCATCTATTCTTTCCAATGGCCGGTAGCCCATAGCAGTATAAAGAGGTACCCCCGGTAATGTAGCGCCCAGTTCAAAACTTGTAAAGCCATTGCGCTGTGCGGCAGACTCACAAGCCCTGATCAGCTGGCTGCCGATGCCTTGTCTCGCATGATCCGGATGAACAAAAAATGCCCTGATCCTCGCCGCATCTCTGGCCGGGTCCAGCAAGGGGTCCTCTACATCTTTATGCTGATCGCCCCCATACAAAGTATTGCGTTTGCTCCAGCCGCCACAGCCGGCCAGCGTATTTTCTTTCTCAAAAATGTAATAGGTGCCGTCGACGATCAATTGGGTGTCGACGCCAAAGACGTACCGGATAGCGCTTTCTATTTGTCCGGTGGTGTAATAACCGGAGCTTAATCCACGGGCAGACAAAGCTATCAGCCCCTGTAACGCCGGAACATCCTTTATGGTAGCCAGTCTGATCATATTCGTGCGTCCTTTTTATCTTCATTACTCAATCCCCATGCACACATAGCCTCGATCACAGGTATAAAGGACTTCCCCTTTTCGGTGAGACTGTATTCCACCTTTTTCAGGCGCTGATCAGAGGCTGTACGCTGTAAAATACCGTCGGCCTCCATCTCTCTTAATTGGGTGGTCAGCACTTTTTTGCTTAACCCTTCTACGAGGTGTACTATTTCACCAAAACGGTTTACATCGTGGACAATGAGATTAAAAATGACCGGCTTCCATTTACCGCCAATCACATTATTGGTCAGTCTAACAGGGCAATTGCCGATGCGATGCACCATCGATAAAAAATGATCGAATTTGGGAGATTGCTTTTGCTTCTGTAAAGATAGTAAATAGCTGGTCCTGTCCATTGCTGCGATTTCACCAAAACTACACGATTTATTGCTTATACCAGGCTCGTACCTCCATCTACCTCCAATACCTGGCCCGTCATGTAATCATTGGTCATAAGGAAAACTACGGCATGACCAATGTCATGATTGTTTCCCATAAAGCCATTGAGATTTTTGGTCGTTGCGGTATGATCACCCTCCTTATCGATCCAGGTCGGTCGAATAGCATTGACCCTCACAGGCGCCAGACTGACAGCCATGGCTTTTGCAAGCGATTCGGTAGCTGCGAATGCCACTGTAACCAGGCAATAATCCGGGTGCGGTCTGACCGCATACCCTCCGGACATCAGTGTTATTGACCCATTGGGGCTGATATGTCTGAACGCCTGTTGTAGAAAAATGAAAGTATGCCAGAACTTACCGTACAAATAGGAACTTTCGATAGTTGGGTATGTCGACCTGAAACTGCTTTCTCCTCCAGGGGAAGCAGAGATAAACAGATGATCAAAAGTACCGATTTCATCCAGCCAGGCCGGATAGCTCGCCGGCCGCGTCAGGTCGCCCGCAATTATGCGGGTCTTTGGCCCCAATGTTTTCTTTGCGGATAGTAATTGGGCTTCATCGCGACCGATGAGAATGACTTCCGCGCCCGCAGCGGATGCTATTTTGGCTGTGCCCAGTCCCATGCCATGGCTCCCGCCGATGAGGACTACTTTCCTTTTTTCTAGTTCCATGTTTACAAATTTAGGCGTGTCGATGTTGAAAGTCAAGTAGTTACTTAAAGGTAACCAACCACTTGAGGAAGTCATGGCGGCATGCTATCTTAAAGGTAGAATTACGACAGGATGTATGTAAAAGACACCCATACATTGATCATAGGAGCAAGCATCTCCGGTCTGGCTACGGCAGCCTGTCTGCACAGGAAAAAAATTGAATACCTGATTATTGAAAAACAGGGTAGGGTAGCCGCCCCCTGGCATAGCCACTACGACCGTCTGCATTTGCATACGAGCAAAGGATCCTCCCATCTTCCCTATAAAAAATTCGGGAAGCGCATACCCCGGTATCCCAGCAGAGAACAGGTGATCGATTACCTGGAAGATTATCAGCGAACATTTGACATCCATCCCATTTTCAACACGGAAGCTACCACCATCAGGAAAACAGACGGCTATTGGCTTACCGGGACCGCGGGCGGGCAGTTCAGATCAAAATACCTGATAATGGCTACCGGTGCTTATGGCAAACCCAGGCCCATTGAATTCAAAGGGATGGAGACATTCCCGGGGCGGGTACTGCATAGTTATGAATACAGGTCCGGCAGGGACTTCAAGGGACAAAATGTACTGCTGATAGGATTTGGGAATTCAGCCTGTGAAATTGCCATCGACCTGTATGAACAAGGGTCCACGCCTTCCATGTCCGTCCGCTCTCCCGTAAATGTGGTCCCCCGCGATGTATTGGGTATACCTGTACTGAGGTTGAGTTTATTGATGAACCGTCTTCCACCACGCATAGCCGACGTCATCAGCGCCCCGCTTGTAAAATGGCTGATAGGCGATATTAGCAAACTGGGCCTCAGAAAAATGCCATATGGACCGCTGGAGCAAATCCGCAGGGATGGAAAAGCGCCTGTGCTCGACATCGGCACGATACGTCATATCCGGGATGGTTGTATAAAGGTCTATGACGACATAGATCACATCGACGGAAAGACCATTTACTTTATTGATGGTAAAAAAGAAAGGTTCGACGCCATTGTTGCGGGCATTGGTTATTATAGGGATTATGCAGAGATTGTCAAGGTCGCTCCCTGCCGTTTTGACGATCTGCGGGTCAGTATCGATAACCAAAAATACTTTGGCCAGGACGGTTTGTATTTCTGTGGTTATTGGGTCAGCCCGACAGGTCAGATACGGGAGATCGCCTCGGATGCCAAAAAAATTGCCGGAGATATAGCCCGGAAAGAACCCGGACATTGACCCCCGGAGCTACAAGTCCTTTATCGTCTGTGCTACGGCAACGACGTCATGTTCTCCCAGCCCGGCCTCCATCGATCTTTGAAGAAGGTCCCGCACCTGTTGCCCTACAGGCATGCCTGCCTGAACGCTCTGCGCCTGCTGCAGCACCAGGCTCATGTCTTTTAAACCCAGGCGAAGGCTAAATGCCGCCGGCTGGAAAGCCTCCTCGAATATCAGTTTGCTGTAATTGATATATGCCGGAGCATTGAGATAGGTCTGTGTGATCATGCGCAGCCAAAGTTCAGTATTGATATTACTGCGCTGCGCGAGGTTGATGCTTTCCGCCAGGGCCTCCACAGCTGCAATGATCAGGTAATTGCTGCAGAGCTTGGCCACATTGGCAGCGCCGACTTCATTGCCAAACTCCCATATGGCTGCCGCGCCTGCGTGCTCCAGCAGGGGTTTGATGGTCTGAATGCTTGTATGATCGCCGGATATGAGAAAATTTATCTTTCTCGCCCTGGCGACTTCCGGTCTGGCCATTACAGGACAATCGAGATAATGGCTGCCGTGTTGCAGATGCAAAGCATGCAGTGCAGCAGAAGTAGACGGCAGGACCGTGCTGAGTGAAACATGGATACCGCCTTTTCGCAAATGAGCGGCAATACCACCAGGCCCCGTCGTGATATCGTTCAGCGCGGCGTCATCGGACACGATCGAAAAGACTACATCGCATTTTTCAGCCAGTTCCTTCACTGAATCACAGACTATAGCCCCCTTGTCAGCCAGGGGTTTAGCCTTAGCAGGCGTACGATTGTAAATGTAGAGAGGTTGATGCTTTTCTACTATATTCTCTGCTATAGCTATTCCGAGATTCCCCAGTCCGATAAATCCTGTTGGCATATATCCTTTTTAATAGTTTAGATCATGTTGTTGCAGTACTGGCCGCAGTCACTCTCTTTTCCCGACTAAGCACCCTGTTGGCGATGATAACGGCAAGCAACATACAGAAAGCCCCGATCAAAAAGTGTACGCCGGGAAGATGGAAAGGCGCTTTTGTCGAAGTAAAATAGGCAAAGGTAGTATTCATGATCACCGGGCCGATGACGGCAGTAAGGCTCATAAGGCTTGTCAGTGCACCCTGCAGCTCACCCTGCTGATTGGCGGGTACGTGACCCGATATGACGGATTGCAGTGAAGGCCCGCAGAGCCCTCCCAGACAATAGGGCACCAGAAAGGCAAACATCATCCAGCCCTGTGTGGCAAAGGCAAACAACACCAGTCCCAAAGTATACAACGACAAGCCCAGGTAAATACTCTTTTCATTGCCGATCTTGGGGACGATGACCCTCGTCAGCCCTGCTTGCACGCCTCCGACCAATACACCTACCACGGTCAGTGAGATACCGACCATTTTTTCGCTCCAGCCAAACCGGTAGATGGTAAAGTAGTTCCAGTTACCCTGCACAGCCTGGGCTGCAAAATAGATCAGAAAAAAGCTAAGCGCCAGTCCACCAATCTCCGGGTGCTTTGTCAGGAATTTCAGCGCTCCGAATGGATTGGCCCTTCGCCATTCGAAAGGCCGACGGTTCTCCTTACTTAGGGATTCGGGCAGTATAAAGTATCCGTAGAGACAGTTCAGCAGACAGAGGATTGACGCGGCATAAAATGGCGCTCGCAGCCCCCATGCCGCCAGAAATCCGCCCAGGGCGGGACCAAGGACGAAACCAAGTCCAAAAGCCGCGCCGATGAGGCCAAAGTTCTTGGCCTTACTTGTTTCATCCGTGCTCACATCGGCAATATAAGCTGAGGCAGTGGTAAAACTGGCGCCTGTGATCCCGGCAATGACACGCCCGATAAAAAGCCATCCGTAGGACGGCGCTATCGCCAGAATGATATAGTCAATGCCAAAACCCAATAAGGAGAACAACAAGACAGGCCGGCGGCCATATTTATCGCTGAGATTACCTACCACCGGCGCAAAAAGGAATTGCATGCATGCAAAAACAGATAATAGGAGAGCGCCATAAGTGCTGGCCTGGTTCACCGGTATACCCTTTAGCTGGGCGATCAGGTCTGCCATCACGGGAATGATCAATCCCCAACCCATTACATCGATGAGTAATGTGACAAAAATAAATCCGATTGCAGCTTTCCTGGATGTAGGCATAAAAATTTTGTTATCCTGCAAACTTACACCGAAACATTTAATAGCAAGGGTGGTAAATATGCCAATTTTCAGGGGAAATTGCGACAATGGCAGCACAGTTGTCAATAATAAAATTTGTATCTTTATTGCTCCTATCTTATCAGCCATATCCCGCATTACCTCTCACTATCGATCAGACCTGTATCTCCGCCGCGCCATGAACTCTTTTAATCGGTTGCCCGGTCCGCTTCCTGTATTTCAATAGGAAAAGTTCATTTTATTAACCTTAAAAGCTCTTTTTATGGAAACCTTAGTACGTTATGGCCTACAGGTACAAGAAATGTACGAAGCTTATCAGAAGGGAGACATCCCCGCTATTTTATCCGCGTTGAATAAAGATGTCATCTGGGAGGTGATGGGGCAGCCGGATGTCCCGTTTGCAGGGATTTATCATGGCCCGGCGGATGTAAGAGAATTTTTTGGAAAGTTGAATGATCACGTAGAACCAAAAGAGTTTGTGACCGAGCATATCCTTGAAAACGAACATATAGTGGTTGCCACGGGACATATGAATGCCAAAGGCCGGAAGACAGGCAGGAATTTTTCCACCACATGGTCAATGATATGGGAATTTAATGATGCAGGCGAGGTCATTCATTTCCGCGATTGTTTTGACACCCTGGCCTTTGCCAGAGGGCTGGCCAAATAGCAGAAGCCCGGGCCGGCTTCCCGGCCCGGGTTTGTTTACCCCAACAGTTCCAATATCCCCTCATTTCTGATGATCATCATGCCTTGTCTGTCTTCTGTGATGCCTTCCTTTAATTGGTAGGTATAGCGGGGGTGGGGGCCATCCATCACTGTGGGCATATAGACAAAATGGATATTGGGTCTGCCTTTCAGCGCCTCTCCAACTTCGATAATGTGAGTAGAGACGATAAAAAGACATTGTCTGTAATCAGAGAACCCTTCGGTTACTGCAAGCGTCCCGTCAAAAGCGTCTTTTACGTTGGTCCCTTTAAACAGCTCATCAAACATCAGCAAGAGTCTTTTACCCATCGAAGCCCCTTCCGCCGCCCTTTTTACCCTCACCACCTCGGCATAAAAATGACTATAGCCCATCCCAATATTGTCAGCAACATTGATCGAAGTATATAGCCCTTCCCTTACGGAGAACTCCACGCTGGCGGCAGCTACCGGAAAACCCATATGTGCAAGGTAAAGGTTCACGCCGATGGCTTTCATCAGCGTGGATTTACCCGCCATATTGGCGCCTGTTAAAAAAAGTACATTCCCGTTTTGATCCAGTCGTATGTTATTGCCTACCGCCTGGCTGATACAAGGATGAAAAATGCCGGCGGCAGAGAGGACATTCGCTTCGGGGGGAAGCGCCTTTGCATAACAAAATCCTCCTCTTTTAGCGGCTTCGCTTACGGCTATATTGACATCTATCTCGTAGATAAATGAGAGGACGGCTTCCATCTGCCCGTGAAGTTTTCCTTTCAGGATCGTATCGAAATAAGCGATTGTTCCTGTGGTCAGGTCTTTATAAATATCCGTGTTGCGGATTTTTTCAATCTGCTTGTCTGACAAGATGTTCTTTATTTCCTTTATCCTTTCGTCAAAAGGCCCCCCTCGGAGATCAAATGACCCGACAAATTCAAAACATTTGTTCAACGTCATGATAGCGGCCTGCAACCCCTGCACATTTTTTTTAAACCGCTCGTCTCTTACAAGAGAGGAAAGCGCCCTGTTGATGACGGTTTTTACAAGGACAGCCGGGGGATATTTGCTGGTCTTTGTATCGAGGTATTCACGCATCGACTGCAGCTGTTGTACATCGAACGGGAAGACCAGACCCGTCTGCTGAAAAAAAAGAAACGTTTTGCTCCGGTAGTTGATGGCTTTGGCGTCCACCAGGGGATGCTTGAACATATCCTCAAGCATCCTTTCTCCCCCTCTTGTTTTGGTATTACTGAACAGGCTGTAGACCGAGCCGTTCCGGAATTTGCCCAGGAGGTTCAGCTCTTCCAATGTCTGTTTATCTATATTGAACTGCATATCTGTTATTTGTTAAAAATATCCTCCAGCTTTTTATCCAGGTCTTCCCCTCTGAGACTCGATGCGATGATCTTTCCGTTGGGGTCGATCAGAAAGTTCTGGGGGATGCTCTGGACCCCATACAATCGCGCTGCGGCATTGTCCCCGCCTTTCAGATCGCTGACCTGTGTCCAGGACAGGCTGTCTTTCCGGATCGCATCCAACCATGCGCTTCTTTGAGCTTCGTCGTCCAATGATACGCCGAGTATTTCCAGGCCTTTGGGATGATATTTTTCATATGCTTTTACCAGATTGGGATTCTCTAACCGGCACGGCATACACCAGCTTGCCCAAAAATCTATCAACACATACTTGCCTTTGAATCCGGCCAGACTGACGGCCGATCCGTTGGTATCCGGCTGCGTAAATAGGGGCGCGGGTGCGCCAATGGACGTATTCCGGAACAGTTCTATTTCCTTTGCAGTCTTTCTTCCTTGCGGGGTGACCTGAAGAGCGGGTGGGATCTTCTTGTACAAATTCCCGACGGCTTCCGCATCCGCTTTCAGAAACACCAGGTTGGAAAGGGCCAGTAGACTGAAATAGGAAGAGGGGTGCTGTCCGATATAGATCGTCAATGCCCCCCTTAGCTCTTCCCTGGCTTCTTGCATTTGCTGCTGTAGTAATTTCTGGAATTCGGGATCATTCTGTTTTTCCTGGGGAGTGCTTGCCAGTTCCGTCTGTAAAGCGGCCGATTTTTTTGTATTTGTCTGGATAAAGGCGGTATATGCGGCATTCTCGTCATTGGCGGCCGACCCGCTGACAACAGCTTTTTTTATCGAATCTTTGGACGTTACCGAGATCACTTCATCGTCCAGATAAAACCTGGTAAAGTCGGCGTTGCGGTCGTTGAGCCCCGATAAGCCCAGGCCGGCTTCATCGAGTATAAGCGTGGCGTATACAGGTTCACCGACAAGGCCTTTGAACGTGAACTCTCCATTGGCGAGCTGCGCGGAGTCAACCGTATTGACAGCGCTTCCCGGTGTTATATAAACCATGTAGACCTTGACCGGTGCGTTCCAGGCGCCAACCTTTCCCTTGATCTCAAAACCTTTTTTTTGCGCCAGCGTGCAAAAAGGCAGACCTAATAAAGTCAAAAAAGTTATTTTTTTCATGATTTTTTTCCGTTTTTAAATAGTTCAAGTATCCCTTCATTTTTAATAATGATCATTCCATGACGGTCGTTGGTGATGCCCTTTTCCAGTGTATAGGTGTATTCAGGAACATGCCCGTTCATACGTGTCGGGAGATAAAAGAAGCCGACGTTTGATTTTTGTTCCAGGTCCTCTGCCGCCTCCACGATATGGGAAGAGATGATAAACAGGCTGTTCTTCTTTGAGGAAAACCCGGAAGTAACGGCTACCGTGGCCTCATGGGCATCTTTTACATTGGTGCCACGGAATAACTCGTCAAATAAAATAAAAAATGACTGGCCGGTGCTTAATTCCTCAGCTATTTTTTTGACCCGCAGGACTTCCGCATAAAAATGACTGGCCCCGATACCCAGGTTATCAGGCAGGTTGATGGTGGTGTAAATACCATCCATCACAGAGAATTCCATCGATCTGGCTGCCACGGGGAATCCCATATGCGCCAGGTAGAGCGCCGTGCTCACTGAACGCAGAAAGGTGGATTTTCCCGCCATATTAGCGCCGGTGAGAAAAATAACATTCCGTGCAGCGTTCATACTGATATCATTGGCCACCGGCTCCTTTAAGGAGGGATGATAGACGCCTTCCAGATAAAGCTGGCCCCGTCCTTTTTCCAGCGCTTTGGGAAAGATAAATTTCCTTTCCCTGGCGGTGCCGGCCACCGATATATACACGTCGAGATAATACATGTATTCCAGTAACTTTTTCAGCTTATTTTTTTCCGTGATCCTGAACAGGCTGTCGTAGGCGGTGAGAGCACTAAAAGCCAGACGGTTCCTGGATTGCTCCCGGAAGACGGGCGCAAAAGCCGGGTCAGCCAGCAGCCCCGAGATGGCCTCCCTTTCCATTAAAAGGGCAGGGACTTGTTTGATCTCAGCGCTCTCCATAAAAGCTCTGGTTTGTTGTAATATCTCCAGTAAGGCCCCAATGCCATTCTGCATCTCTTTTTCCCCGGGTGAGGCGGGACCATTCTCGTTCCTGGCTTCCTGTTTTGTGTCGCTCAGATATTTCTCCGCGGCGTCGAGCAGGGAAGCGCTGTAGGGGAATCGGATTTGTAGTCTTGCAAAGCCTTCGATGATATTTACCCTCCTGTTGATAGCATCCCTGTCAGCCAGCGGCTGACGGAACATTTCTTCCAGAACCACCGCTCCACCACGGCTGCTTATCCTATGGAAGATCTCATAAATACTCCTGCCCCCTTTGTTTCCAAAGATCCCCAGGTCATTGATCGTTTGTTCGTCGGTTCGTAATAACATATTATTTTCTCTTTCTCCTTATTAGTATCACTGTACCCGTCAGCAGCAGCAGCGCCGGCACGACCCAGATGTACGCTATTTTTTGAATACCGGCGACTTTTGGACTGAGCGTCACTAAATTGTCTTTAGGGTCCGGACGCGGAGTGTAGATGGGATACTGATTATCATTGAGCCAGCTGTAACCGGGCATGAGCAGGAACGCGGCGTTCCGTATCCTCAGATTGCTCATAAAGTCGGCATCGCCGAATACTGCGATACGCTGTTCCTTCCCGTTGATCTTTCTGGTAAGTTGAACACCCGTTGTAAAAGCCCCTCTCACGTCACCCTGTTCCGGGTTAAAAACAGGCGCCGCCGAATCCAGCACCAGGCTACCTGCTTTAAGCCACGAATTGCTCTCGGTGGTCAGCAGTAAAGGGCTTACTTTGAAAAGGCTGTCTTTAAAAGAAATGGCCGCCACTCCCGGAGTGATGATCTTTAAAGAGTCATCGGTGTTATGGCTTACAATCCATTTTTTTAAATTCGTAAGGACTTTTTCTTCCGACAGTTCTGCGGCCGTCAGTGTAAGATAGGGCATTACTTTATCGGGTGTTTCATTGAACGATGGCTGTATGATCTCTCCGGGCATCAGCTGTACATTCAGCTCGCGCAGCAATGGATTAAGTTCCTGTTGTTTACCTGGTTCTCCGGCAATCAGCATATTGCCCCCACCTGCGATATATCTTTTTAACTTACCGGTTTCTATAGGTGTCAGGTCCATTTTCGGGTCCGGCAGCACCAACGTCGTTACGTTTGCCGGTATCTCCTGGGTGGAAAGGTTAACGGTGTCTGAATTAAAACCTGTGTTTATCAGCGAGTATCGTGCATGTTTCGCCAATACATGTGTATGGAACTCTCTTTCCCCCGTCTTGTAAATATTCCGCTCATATCCACCTGTTACAAAAGCCAGTTTTGGAAGACTTGCCTGCAGCAGTCTTTTAAACGCGGCATTCAAATTCGATTCGTTGGGCCAGAATTCAAAATCATCAAAAGTACGTACGAACTCCGTGTTCCCTTTATACTTCAAACTTAGCGCCAGCCTGTAGCCTTCAGGGTCCAGGTTGACTGTTTTATGCATTTCCTCCGGCGATTTGAAGATGGACACATCGGTCTCTATACCTTTCGCCATCTCAACGGCTATCTGTTTGAGTGATTTACCCGGCATCGACTTATATAACAAACTGTCCGTAGCCATGGCAAGATAATTGTTGAACACAGGGTTGTAGTCATAGTAATATTCATACCTGAATACGATATCGGGTTTAAATCGGAGATAGGGGTCCCAAAGCGTCGACAAATAGAGATTACGGGCCTCTGGCAAACCCTTACCCACCGTGCCCATATCGAGAAGATTGGTATATAGGGTCACTTCCAACGGCCCATCCTTCAGGCTTTTTACAATCTCCTGGGTACGGGGATGGATCGTATTGATCTTGCGTGCTGTAGTATCCCAATAGCCCGTAAGACTTGGCCGTGAGGTAAAATAGCCTGTCAATAACCCCGCTATGACGATCAGCGTGTACCGCCCTGCTTTTATCCACCAGGGCCTGGACTCCATTTCTCCTCTCAACCGCAGGATAGTAAACCCTAAGAACATGCACGCGATGATCACAAAATAAAAAAAGTCTTTTGTCGTGATCAGACCGCTCAGCATTTTTGCCGTGCGACCTTCGAGTGATAAAAAATAGGTGAGGTCCCTGACAAAATCATACTTCTGCCATAGGCTCCCTATATGGCTAAGTATAAATATGATGGTAAAAGTACTGATACCTGATATGATCTGGTAAGTGGTAAGGCTCGACATAAAGATCCCTATCGCCGAATAAGCGCAGATCATCAGGTAGAAGCCCAATGAGGCGGATAATAAAAGACCGTAGTCGATATGCCGGATACTGAATGCACCCGTCACCATAAAAATACCAAGTATCCCCAGCAGCAACAGGTTATAGACCATGACCGCCAGGTATTTTCCCAGTACGATCCTGGGTAATTTCACAGGGGAAGAATAGAGTAATTGTATCGACCCATTGTTGATCTCCCTGCTGATAAGCCCCATGGTCAGTAATGGAACGAAGAGGTAAAGATTTTGAAGGACAGTAGCAAAAACACCTTCCGGCCCCAGAAAAATAGATATTGTTATCGATGTTTCGCCAAAACTCTTAAATTTTGGGGTATTTCGCTGAAAGATCTCCTGCCAGTTCGCGTAAGGATAAACACTATTCACATAGACTATTGCGCATTGAATAAGAAAGACCAACGCTAAGAACCAGGCCACGGGGGAATAGAAAAGGTTCCTTAATTCGTTTCTCGCTATTTTGATGATCATTATCAATTGTTTTATTTGGTCGATTGTTGGGATATTTTTTTGAATATGTCGTCCAGCTCTCCTTTGTCGATGCTGATCTCCTGTAAACGCCAGTCGCCGGCGACACTAGCCGCTATGATTTTTTCAGTGATCTCCCGTTCTCCTTCAAAATAGATGCGGAACCTTTTCTCCGTCATATATTCCATACCGGTGATGCCTCGGATCTTTAACAGATCTTCTCTTGCCGGTGGGTTTTCCATGCTGACGACGACTGCATTTGTCTGAATGTAATTGTTAAAGGACTCCATACTGTCGGAAAAAACGATCCTCCCGGATTCTATCATGACGATCTCCTTGCAAAGCAGATTGACTTCCGAAAGCACATGGGATGACAACAGCACCGTATGCTCTGCCGCGATCTCCTTTATCAGCTTCCTTGCCTCTATCAGCTGATTGGGATCAAGTCCGTTGGTGGGTTCGTCCATCACCACCAGTTTGGGCTTATGTATGATGGCCTGCGCAATACCCACCCTTTGACGATAGCCGCCCGATAGGTTTTTTATCAACCTGGAACTGACCTGGGTGATACCACAGCGTTCTTTTACCGCCTCCAGGGCCGGCTTTATTTTGTCTTTCTGCACCAGCCGTAATTCAGCACTGTACATAAGGTATTCATCCACAGTAAGGTCAGTGTATAGCGGCAGGGTCTGTGGCAGATAGCCGATCTTTTTCTTGGCCTCTTCCGGAGATTTCCTCAGGTCTATGCCGTCGATATATACATTTCCCTCTGTCGGGTTCAACGTCCCGCAGATGATCTTCATGGTGGTCGATTTGCCCGCTCCGTTGGATCCTAAAAGTCCGATGATGCCTGTACCTTCAATTTGGATCCCAATATCCCGGATAGCCCATGTACTGCTATATTTATGAGAAAGGTTTTCAGTTTTTAATATCATGATTATAGTGATTTAGTAATTATTGATCATCAACACCGTTTGAGCTGCGTCACCCGATCCGCCCGGCAGCCCCAGCAACGCCAGCGTCGTATTCTTGTACCGCCAGATCTTTGAAGGAGCATATGGGTCCGATTCTGCATTATTGATCCCGTCCGCGGTGTAGGTGACAAGCAATGCCCCGGTGGCCGCATCCCTGAACTCAAAAGTATAGCTGCCGATATCCTGCGTAGCCGGATAGCTTTTGAACTCAGTAATTCCCTTATAGGGCAAGGTCGTCACCTCACTGCCGTTGTTCTTCCCGGTGATGTTGATACTGACAGGGGCGCTGTTGGGAGAGAGATTGACAAATCGGATGCCCGCGGCGCTGTCGGATACGGCGTGAAGGGGGAGCTTGTCTGTAGTGAATAAGGTATCGGGAGCATTGATGGTGCCTGTTAAGAACAGGCTATTGATGGACCCTGAAGAGAGGTTGAGGGTGAGATTAAAAAGGGGCTTATCTTTTTGCAGGGTGTCAGGATACTGGTACAGCGCCAGCTTTTGCATCCCGGGGTTGAAGGTCACCCGGTTATTGTTATTGTATTCATCCGTACTGAAAGTATTGTAGACGATCTGATTGGCGCCCAGATACCAGGTAAGGGAGTCTGTTCCCGAAAAATTGGTCACCAGCGGAGCGCTTCCTACGACCCCATTGATAATAGTAAGGGAAGAGGGTGGTGGTGGGGCAGATTGTTTGGAACAGGACGCAATGCCTGCCAACAGCAAAATAAATAGAGAGATGTTTTTTATTTTCATAACTAGTAAGTAAACCCAGGTATCACAACCTGAGATTCTGTTAGAACCGTGCGTAACAGTCTCCCGTTACACGGCTCCGGTTATCAAATCGTTGGTTTAGATCCTAAGAGTGCCCAGTGGGCAAAGAGATTCGGTTCTCGCAGGCATACCCC
>JAFKGQ010000024.1 GCA_017307755.1 Chitinophagaceae bacterium
TCTGTGATGGGTTCGTTATTGTTCAGTTGTCGATGATCTAAGGTACCAAATAATTTGAAAGCAAATCACAACCAGTATGCCAAGAACGGTATGGCGTTTTTAGTTGTCGATGATCTAAGGTACCAAATAATTTGAAAGCAAATCACAACCTTCTCTTTTGTGCACATATTTTGTTATATGTTGTCGATGATCTAAGGTACCAAATAATTTGAAAGCAAATCACAACTACAACCGGCAGCAGTATTGTGTTCATGCTGTTGTCGATGATCTAAGGTACCAAATAATTTGAAAGCAAATCACAACATCGGTCGGTGCGTATGTCGTATTCAGGGGTTGTCGATGATCTAAGGTACCAAATAATTTGAAAGCAAATCACAACGATCAGCGCGACATGGTAGAGTCTTATGGGGTTGTCGATGATCTAAGGTACCAAATAATTTGAAAGCAAATCACAACCCAACCGGGTAACATTGGTTTTCCAAAACCGTTGTCGATGATCTAAGGTACCAAATAATTTGAAAGCAAATCACAACTGCAATGGCTCTCTTAGCATTCCTTTTCCAGTTGTCGATGATCTAAGGTACCAAATAATTTGAAAGCAAATCACAACACCCGCTGAACGCGCTACAGGATCGTTTGCGTTGTCGATGATCTAAGGTACCGAATAATTTGAAAGCAAATCACAACCGAAGACGCCCAGTACATTAACTGTTATTTATTTATTGAAAAAACCGTCCATTCATTTTCCAATCACCCCTAAACTGAAGCAAAATTATTTTATCTCCGCCAGCAATTCCATAACAAATCGATGCAAGCTCGTAACAACAACACCTTTGCTTGTTGTGAAAGTGTCGCTCTCTGGAGTAATAACATATCTATATTGCGGCGACAGATCCTCCAAGCAACTGAAAAATCCCTTTGAAATGGAAGGAGCATTGTTCAACTTAATTTCTATACATGCCAATGGAGTAATCCCTTTCACCAGCACCAGGTCACATTCAGCCCCCGCTTGTGTGCGATAGTAAAATAGCTCGATACCGGAAGGTTTCCGCTGATATATCTGCTCTATCACATATCCTTCCCAGGAACCTCCAACTCCGGGATGTCCCAATAACGAATTATAATCCGGTATGTTCAATAATCGATGCACGATACCTGTATCTCGAACATATACTTTCGGAGATTTTATCACCCTTTTCTTGGCATTCACAAACCAGGGAGGCAACCGCCTGGCAATATATCCCCCTTCTAAAAAGGATAAATATCGAAGAACCGTAGGCGCGCTGACCCCTAATGAACGCGCAAATACTTCAGCATTCCATATGTTACCATTTGTGTGAGCCAACATGCTCCAGAAATTTCGCAGGATCACCGGGGAAAGGTCCACTCCGAATAAATGTCCAAGGTCCCTTTCTATATAACTTCTAATGAAGTCATCCAACCAATCCAGGCACGCTTCGTCTGTACCAGCCAGCAATGCATTCGGAAAACCTCCCCTAAACCAGCTTTTTTTATAATCATTCTTATCAGACAATTCGGTAAGTCCGATGCCCGACAATTCCATGTATGCAATTCGTCCTGCCAGAGATTCGGAAACTCCATTCACCAATGAAGGAGATGCAGAACCCAGAAGTATAAACCGCCCGGCAATCCTGTTCTCATCAATCAACGGTCTTAGAATAGAAAATAAGTCCGGCTTAAGCTGAACCTCATCAAGGATAATGCAGATATCACCAAGAGAATGAAGATAAGCATAGGCATCTTCCAATTTTTGTCTGTCTTGAGGATTCTCTACATCCAGATAAAGAGACTGTATCCTGTTTTTTGCAATTGTTTTAGCAAGAGTAGTCTTCCCTACCTGCCGGGGGCCTAGAACAGCTATTGCCGGCGACCTAGTAAGCGTACTTTCAATAATCGATTGTAAAAAACGGTATATCATTCATTTCAAAGATACAATATCCTAGTAAATCCAAAGTTTAATTTTTGATTTACTAGGTTTATGATTACTCTTTCTAAAGAGTAGTTTTTATAATCACATAATAATCATAGATTTATTGCACCACCTTCACCGTCCCCGCCCCATTATACGAATGATATTCTCCATTGTACATTGCATCCGCCCCCACAGGCCCCATCCGGTAAATCCCCGGTGACACCGCCCGCACGGCATAGTAATAGGTCTGTCTGTTGCTCCGCTGGTTGACAAAGAAATTGATACGATCATCCCGTACATCCAGCGCCGTAGGCGTCTCCGCATCCTTGATCCAATCCATGCCGGGAATATCCTTGGTCCGCGGGTTCTCGATCTCAAAGCCCGCCGGCAGCATATCCGTGATCACCACATTGTCGATGTCCGTGCTATATGTCTTCTCCAGAGTGATCTGCACAATGACAAGATCGTTCTGATGGAATGTATTGCCGGCAATGGGGCGGCCGTTGCGATCAAAGAAACGTTTGCGCACTTTCAGATAGCTGTCCTCTTCCTTATAAGCCCCGGTGGCGCTGATCCCCTCCACCTGCCAGAAATAATAGACTTTCCCGCTGCCGCGCGTAACGATCTCTACCTTTGGAACTCCGGAACCCGAACCCTTCAGATCTTTAGAAGACAGCTTCAGCGGACTACCATTCATCGAACCCACCGTCCTGCCGTCTACCTTGACGTCTGCCGTAGCCGTGGACCCCGCCTCGCGTCTTGCCACCTTGCCCATGCCCAGGAAACTAAAAGCCAACTCCTGCGTCGTGTACCAGTAACGCTGTTTCAGTTTGGCGGAGATATGTCTCACCATGGTCTGTATTTGCGGGTTATCCGGATCGGCATCCACGAGTACATTGAGCGCGATAGATTCATCCCTGATATCGGAATAAAAGCTGCCGCCTGTTTGTGCTACCGACTCTTCTCCCGCAAATTGAGAAGGCAGGAACTCCTTAAAACTTTTCTTGTCCCCCGACAGCGCATAGGCAGCTGAGAGCAGGTATTTAGCGTCCAGGCTCAACAAGCCCGGGTTCGCCTTGTAGTAGTTCATCACACTGACATTCGGTCTGCCTGCCAGGGACAGGACGTACAGGCCGTAAGCGACTTCTTTTGGCGCTATTTTTTTATTCTGGTCGCGATTGTAATAATAAGTAATGGTTTCCCTGTTCTTGAGACGGCTGTTGATATAACCCAGCATTGTCTCAAGCAGGCCCTTATCCACGTCAAAGCCTGCCTTTTGCGCCTCCAGGAGGAAATGTGCCGAATAGATGGTAGCCCACCAGTTCTCAGTTCCTTCATTGTCCCACAGTGTGACAGCACCGCTATACAGTTGCCGCATCTTGATCTTACGGATGGCTTCCTGGACATTCGAATTGGCCGAGGCCCGCGAAGCCGCATTGCCTTGCCGCATCAGGTCCGCCAGGTCGCTATAATACAATTGAGGGAAGGCGGCGGACACCGTCTGTTCGGTACAGCCATAGGGGTATTCCACCAGCCAGTTAAGATATTTTGACAACTCTATCACAGGGCTCCTGCTCACCAGGAGCTGATAATCCACGCTGGATGGGATAAAGTCGCCGGCATTCCAATTGATCGTTTGCGAAGCGCCGCCTGTGACAGCGCCGCCGTCCGTGATCTTTTGCAAGGGGGCGGAAGGCCGGACACCTATCTCCGTCTCATCTGTAAAGTGTTCGCCCATGGCAGCCACATCCACCGATATTTTACCGGTGCCGATGGTTGGCGGAGCCACCAGTTGGAATACCGCACGGCCTTCACTACCAGCCGCAACGGAAAGGGACATATGATCGTCGCCTGCCACACGCACAGCGCCGGACACTTTCAATCTTGCCTCCGCACTCGCAGCAGAATTGGTCGTGTTAGTAATCGTCACCGGCATGGTCACCGTGTCCCCGGGACTTAGGAACCTGGGCAGCGCCGAACTCAGTACAATGGGGTCGGCCACCGTCATCGTCGACGACGAAGCCCCAAAACGCTGGTCCTTGTACGCCAGGGCCATCAATCTCACCTCGCCGGAGAACTGGGGTATATCGAATTCAAACTCTGCTTCGCCGCTGCCGTTTGCCTTGGCAATACCACTCCAGTAGGAGACGATCTTTATCCGTTTGGCAGGCATAGGGTTCACCCGCTTTTTCATATCGCCTTCAGCATCCCCACCCGTACTGCTGAGGCTGGGCCGTACTTCGGGGAAAAGCAAGGGGTATAGGTCATAACCATTGACCTCCAGGGCACGCTTGGCATAAAAATGTGTATAGGGATCGGGAGTTTCAAAGCTGGATATCTGTAATACGCCATTGTCCACGGCTGCCAATGTTACCATGCTGCCGGCAGCAGCCTTGACCCGTACCTTCTGATGTGTATGGGAACGAACGGCCTTCTGGGCTTCAATACTTACGGCGATCCTGCGGTCTTTTTCCTCTACTTTCACCGATTGGTAACCATGCGCCACCGTCAGGGGGATATCGGACAGCTCGTGCGGCTTGATCAACGTAGCCGTGATATATACGTTGGGGATATCGTCGACAGACAAGGGCAGGTCAAGCGAAGCGTCCCGTTTGTCCACGTTGACATACTGATAGGATACTACCTTATCCGTCTCCATGGTCACCAGCATTCGGCCGCTGAACGGGGTTTTAAAATGGGCTTTCACTGGCTCGCCGGTATAATAGGAGTCTTTGTCCAGATCGATGTCTATATGTCCTTCATTATTGACCTCGAAGGAAGTGTTGTCACCGCCCCAGGATCCATAGCTATAGAAGCTCCGGCTGACATAGGCGTTGGCGCCGGGTATGGAAACCCGCAGCTCATAGTCGCCGGGACTGCGGGGTACAAAGGAATAGCGGGTGCTTTCTCCACTGATAGTGACAAGGCTGGAGGCAATTACCTTGGTTTCCTGTTGCGATTCATACCGGAAATAGCTGCCGCTCTTGGTCAATACCGTCCTGTATTCACGTTTTATCACCTGCACACGCGCCGAAGCCCCGTTCAGCACTTTTTCATCGCGGTCTAACGCGATCAGGGGGAATTGTATGGCCTGGTTGAGCGCATAGTAAGAATATCCGTCGTCCGACACCCCGAAATAAACGGGCTGTGTATATATATCGACGCTGGTGCTCCGGCTGACAGGCCGTCCCGTTTCGTCAAAGACGGTTGCAAAGAAGGTAGTCTGCAACAGACCCAGGTTCTTATACATCTCCGGCACCTCGTACTTTTCCACCGCATTGCCTTGCTCGTCCGTCTTGCCTTCTTTCGTATCCTTATTAAAAAGGGTGCTTTGATTGGCCAGGCTGAAGTTATAGTTCCTGTAGTTCTTCGGGTTGAAAGTCTTCTGCCGGGTCTGTACCTCATATTCATATTTACGGTTGGCGGCTGGAGGTCCAAAGAAGTTCACCGCATGGATGCTCAATCTGGCAATATCGCCCGCCTCCAGGAATGGTTTATCCAGTTTGGCCGTCACCTTGATTCTGTCCGGTACGAACTCTTCGATACGGAAGGGTTGTGTAGCCAGCAATACATCGTTGGACGTATATACCTCTAGGGAGTAGGAGCCTGTGATGGCGGATTGTGCAATGTCCATACTCCCTTCCAGGGAACCTTGCTCATTGAGGCTCTTGCGGAAGGTCTTCAGTTCCTTTCCATTGGGCAGCAGGAATTTCAGCTTGACGGGCAGCTCACCCGGCGCTTTCCATTGCCTGTCGCGGATGATCACGGAGAAGTTCAGCTTTTCCCCGGGACGGTAGATATCTCTTTCCGGGTAGATAAAAGCGTCCAGTCCCGTGGTATTGCTATGTCTTCCACCCACTTCAAACCGGGAGGTATTGACCTTTGTCGTGCCGAAGGGAAGATAATTGAAGTCGTCCGCCGTCTTGGCGATGATCATGGCAGGTTTAAACCCGGCCAGGTCCTTACGGGTATATGCGATCTCCGCTACGCCATCCGCATTGGTAGCGCCCATGCCCAGCAATTGGTTGTTCGCCCCATACGCCAACACGTTGACGCCGGCCAGCGCCGCCGCCGTCTTGATGGAGTTGGCAAAGACCAGCATTTTTTCGCTGCCTTCCCTGGCGATAAGACCAATGTCAGACAAAGACACAAATCTGTTGTCCCGGACCCAATAGTCTTTGACACTCCGGATCATGATGTGATAAATACCTTTGAACTCAGGGAGTTTGTCGGCAATGCTGAAGTTGAACAGTCTGTTATTACCGCTCTTGGGCAGAGAACGTGTGTCCACCTCCTGTTCATAGATCACATCTCCCATCGTAACATCGCCTCCATTGTCATATCCGCCGTAATCGTAACCGCCTTCTTCATCCCCGTCCCCGGAACTGGGTCTGTTTGTCTCCTTGGGTGTATACCCATACCGCTGCGCCATGAGCAGATTGTTCTCATAGATCTTTGAAACGATGACCTTTACTTTTGGGACATTGATGATCTTTACTTCGATATTCTGGGCTCCTTTGCCGGAAAGATAGACGCCCTTGCTGTTGACAAAACTGACAGAGGGCGCCAGTTCGCCAAAGGTGATATTCGTATTGTATTCCTCATGCAGTACGCCGCCGATACGCCCGCGGAGGCCCTTGGTCAGGGTAAGCGCATAGCTCTTTGATTGATCAAAATTGTCGCTGCTGATGATAAATCCGTTTTCCGAGGGTTCTACCGTGAATTTGACGGCCGGGTCCAGCTTGATAAAAGAGGCCAGGTTCGCTGCCACCACCTGCTGGCTGGTCAATACCTTGATCGTCCCCGTCGTCCCGTCATGCTCCGTATTAACGTCATTGATCTGCAGGACAAAGGGAGAGGGGATGGTGGACTTGCTTTCCAGCTTTTCTTTCAGACCATTGACGCCACCCTCCGGCACAAGCCCTTTGTCAATAGAAATGACAGCTTCTTTATTCTTATCCTCCATTTTCAGGTTGAGCAGACGGACCGTGATCTTGTCGTCGGTGGAAAGGGTTTGTAAAGTATAGCTCACCGGCTGGCCTTCCACCGCGATCTGTAACTTCTCTTTCAGGGAATTGGGGTTGACAGGGTAGTTGAATTGCAGGTCGACCTGCGGCACAGCCGTGGTGCTGTTCTCATCCTGCAGCACCCAGGAAGTATTGGTATTGTCCAGTTTGAGGTCCGGGGTATGAAACACCAGGTCCGCGCCCTTGTTGATACGGCCATAGCTGCTGTATTGGAGAATATCGTTCTTCAGGGTAGCTTTGAAGCTCGTAGCCGGGGTCAGGGGCTGAGCCGGAGAGAACACCAGCTCGTCCGGATGCTCCCAGCGAAACCGGCCGGGGATCTTTGGTTCAAAGCTGATGTACTGAGTGGAGTCCCATCGGTCAAGAAGGGAATCTTTGACCAGGTCCTGGTCAAACCGGAAGACGAGGTTGCCAAGTGCAGGCACTTCGTCACGGGCATTGGTATATTGCAGACTGACGGTACTGCGGTTGCAGGACGTCATCAGGAATGCGGAAAACAAGGCGGCTAAAAGGGTGGTTGTAGTAAAACCAGATCTGATACGCATAGGAGGTCAGATTGAAGATGGGAATGCTTTATTATTAATAATAAAAACTTTGTCAAGATACAATAAAATACATGCCGGCAGCCAAACGCACGGGATAAAAAACTAAAAGTATTTTAACGATGAACCTAAGGAGGAATTGTTGGAGAGTACATAAATTGGAGGAAAATATCCTATTGTGAAGGTATATTACGGATATGGATATTGTCAAGGGGGGCTGCGATAAGAATTTGTTAAAGCCGTAAAAATGAAAAAACTCTTTTTTAATACACGTCTGCGACGGAGATTGGTACGGACCCTGGCCGGGGCGGCGGCCGTTTTTCTGCTTTTTCTTCTCCTGAACCGGATCTTCCCCTTACCCGACAAGATAGAATATTCCATCATCATCGAAGACAACCAGGGTGAGGTGGTCAATGCTTTTCTCACCCGCGATCAACAATGGCGGATGAAGACCGAGTTGGGGGAGATCTCCCCCTTGTTGCGCAAGACAATCGTGGAAAAAGAGGATAAATATTTTTACTACCATCCCGGGGTCAACCTGCTGGCCATGAGCCGGGCATTTTTTATGAATATCCTGCATATGCGACGGACCTCCGGCGCTTCCACCATCACCATGCAGGTGGCCCGTAGCCTGGAGCCCAAGCGGCGTACCTATTGGAACAAGGTCCGGGAGATGTTCCGGGCCCTTCAGTTGGAATGGAAATACAGTAAGGACGAGATCCTGCAGCTATATCTGAACAAAGTACCCTATGGCGGCAATATCGAAGGCGTCAAGTCGGCCGCCATCCTGTATTTTAAAAAGAACCCTGATCACCTGTCGCTGGCCGAGATCACCGCCCTCTCTATTATACCCAATCGTCCTTCTTCGTTGGTCATAGGGAAAAATAATGATAAGATCATCGAAGAAAGGAACAAATGGCTAAAACGCTGGGCACAGGAGAAGGTTTTTACAGAAAAAGAGATCGCGGATGCCCTGGACGAGCCGCTCACTGCCACCAGGGGCATTGTACCTCATTTTATCCCTCACCTGGCCTGGAAGCTAAAAAAACAGGGTGGCTCAGAAGTCTTTCACACCACCATCGAGCTGAATACCCAACGAAAGATCGAAAAGCTGGTGAAGGATTATTCCCGGATCCTCAGTTTTCAGCACATCCGCAATGCGGCCGTGATTGTCCTGGACAACCAAACCCACCGGGTCATCAGTTATGTCGGATCAGCCGATTTCAAAGACACGACGGATGGAGGCCAGGTGAATGGGGCGGCGGCCATCCGGCAGCCGGGCAGTACATTAAAACCCTTGCTATATGGACTTTGCATCGACGAAGGGCTCCTTACGCCCAAGATGATGATCACCGATGTGGCTGTAAATTATGAGGGCTATGCCCCGGAGAACTATGACCGGAAATTCAACGGCTATGTCACCATGGAATACGCGCTGGAGCATTCGCTGAATATCCCCGCCGTAAAAAGCCTGAAGGCGCTGGGCATCGACAAACTGATCCAAAAACTGGGTTTCTGTGATTTTCAACAGATCAAAAAGGACCAGAAAAAGCTCGGGCTTTCCATGATCCTGGGAGGATGCGGCGCCACGCTGGAAGAGATGACGGGATTGTATTCCATTTTTTCCAACGAAGGGAAGTACGTGCCGCCCGTATATCTGATAGATACCAATCTCAAATCTCCATCCCGCAAGTCCATCCTCTCCCCCGAGGCGACCTTTATGATCAATGAAACCTTATCAAAGGTCAACCGGCCCGACTTCCCTTTGAACTGGGAAAGTACCACACATCTGCCCAAGATCGCCTGGAAGACAGGAACCTCCTATGGCCGGCGGGACGCCTGGAGCATCGGTTACAACCGTCGGTTTACCGTAGGGATATGGGCGGGGAATTTTTCAGGCGCGGGCGTACCGGAGCTCAGCGGCGCCAATACAGCAACTCCCCTCTTGTTCCAGGTGTTCAATACGATCGATTATGACGATGACCTGCCCTGGTTTTCCAAGCCTGATGGCTGTGAGGTCCACACCGTATGCTCCGAAACAGGACTGCCGCCCACGGACCATTGTACCAATCTGGTGACGGATTATTTTATCCCCCTGATATCTCCTTCCCGGAAATGCGACAATATGCAGGAAGTATTCGTCTCGGCGGATGAAAAGATCTCCTATTGCCGCAACTGCCTGCCGGAGAACGGGTACAAGAAAAAATTATACAAGCTTATTTCCCCTGAGATGAAAGAGTATTTCGACCTGAACAGGATCGCTTACCAGGCCATCCCGCCGCATAATCCAACGTGCGAAAAAGTGTTCCAGAACGGCGCGCCCCTCGTTATCAGTCCCTCCAATGGAAGCGAGTACCTTATCAACCGGAAAGACCCCGAACCCCTCCAACTGCGTTGCCGGGTCAGCAATGATGTGGGAAAAGTATACTGGTACATCAACAACAAATTCTACAAATCCGGCGAAGCGAACAGCAAACAATTCTTTGTTCCCGAAGAAGGCCCCGTAAAGATATCCTGTACGGATGACAAGGGTCGTAACAGAAATATATGGATCAGGGTAAGGTATGTGAACCTATAGACGGGCTCTTCATGATCCCACCCGGCCCCCAGTTTTGTTTGGCACCCACGACATGCCAGCCATCCTTCTTATGCCGGTATAAAAAGGTAAGCCCCCCGCCGGTGCCGGGTTTGCCTATCATATTAACATCCATCACCGCATACTGGCCGTCGTCTGTAAAAAAAGGTTGCGATAAGCTAAATATTTCCTTCCCCAGCCTGACAGGAAGGTCGATCAGCGAGTCGGCTGTCTTTGCGCTGATGCATATTGCTTTCTTTAGCTTGTCCTGCTTCCAGTAATAGGGTTCCCGGGCCATATGTGCTTTATACGCCAGTTCGTTCAGGGTGACCAGCGGCACCGTCTCCTGCAAATGATACTTCACCCATTCGTCGTAATCAAATTTTTCAAACCGGCAGGTGTCAGCTCCGGCCACCAGATAGTAGCTGGAAGGGCCCTTACTATCGTAGGTTTTTATCGTCTCATTGACAAACTCTTCGTTGGACGGCAGCTTCTGCGCCCGGGCGATAAAGACAGCGATGACTAATAGAAAAAGGCAGGCGATGCGCATGTTAATTACTCACTTTTTTTACGTTTCCCGCCCCGCTGACATGCTGGTTTACTTCCGAAGCATTACCCTTGTAGTTGACATTCCCCGCTCCACTGACCGTAGCGTCCAGTTTTACGCTGGCATACACCTCTGCAGAACCGGCTCCGGAGATCTCCACCTTGGTATTCTCGGCCAGCAGGTCATAACAATGGGCATGACCGGCCCCTGTAAGCTCCAGGTCAACATTCTTGGTCTGCCCTTTCAGGTTGATGTTACCGCTGCCGGAAACCTCCGCGGACAGTGTGGGGGCGTCCACTTCCATTTTGATATCACCGGCGCCCGTGACATGCAGATGCAGGTCTTCCGGATTGGAGATCTTATTCTGACCGATGATGTCACATGCCCCGGAGGCGCTGATCCGGCTGTAGACAGGAGATGTCACATATACGTTGATATCGCCGGAAGGCCGCAGGTTGAATCCTGACTTTTCCTTGATAAAGACCTTATCCCCCTCCTGGAAAACCTCTATGTACTGCAACAGATTGTCGTCCGTCTCGACCTTTACCAACGGCTTATCCCCTTGCGAAACCATTACTTTGGCAGCGCCGCCGACCTCGACCTCCTTGAAGTTTTGGACAGGACGCTCTTCCGTCCGGATATTGCCGTTGCCTCTGACCCGCTTGCCCATAAAATTGCGGCAGGACCCCAGAATGACGAGTAGGGGCAGAACGAAAAGGATCAGGCGTTTAAAGTTGCGCGCGTGTGCAGTGTAGTTCATATTAAGTATTTATTTGCTTGGTTCATGTGACTTTGGTTACAAAAGTTAAACTTTTCCATGGTATTTTAAAATCATCTTTGACTATGTCTGCAGAATAAAGGTTACAGGAGATGCACAATTGGGGGGCATAAATTTTTTGTAACTCTGTAAAATGTTATGCACCCATATTTTCATGAAAAACATAGAGTTGCGTATATTTGAAAGTTAGCTGCAAGCATACCTGACGACACAACAAAATGATGACAGAGCAATTTTTCAAAAAGATAAAGACATATACAGACCTTTCAAAAGAAGCTGAATGTGCCTGGCAGAACTTGCTCAAAGAAAATACCTATCAAAAAGGGGACAACTTTATACGCATCGGACAGAAACCTAAAAAGGTGGCATTTGTTGTGAAAGGACTTTTTTCTCAATACTACGTTAACGACAATGGTGAAACAATTATAAAATACTTTTTTCCCGAAGGCAGAATCGCCGGTTCAATCCCTGCGACATTGCAACAATCGGAAAGCTTATTTGACATTACAGCACTTGAAGAAACAACTGTTCTTGAATACGATTTTAATGAGTTCAAAAAGTTGGTTTCAGTCTATCCTGACATTTCGGAATTTTATATTCGTTACCTGGAACGGCATTGGGTTATTGACAAAGAATATTATGAAGTTTCGCTACGAAGTGACTCGGCAAAAGTCCGCTATGCCGATTTTTTACGGAGATACCCCGACCTTGTAAAAAGATTAAAAAAACATCACATTGCCGCATACCTTGGCATTACACCTACTCAGTTGAGCCGAATTTTTAGTTACAGCAAATAAATTTTTTCTTTCTCAACATTTGTAAAGGTTTTTTCATTTTAGCCTGTTCATCTTTGCATCCGTAATCAACAATTAAATTCAAAAAAAAATGAAACAGGTATTTATCAATTTGGCAGTAAAGGACATTGCGAAATCGATGGACTTTTACACCCAGCTTGGGTTTACAATCAACCCACATTTTTCTGACGACCAGGCAAAATGTATGACTTGGAGCGATACAATTTTTTTGATGATAATGGGTCACGAAAAGTTTAAAACCTTTACAAAGAAACCTATTGCCGACACAAAAAATTCTTTTTCAGGATGGTTTGCTTTATCTGTTGAAAGTGCCGAAAAACTAAATGAGTTTTTAGAAAATGGATTAAAGGCAGGTGGCACAGAGCCAATGCCTATGAAAGACTACGG
The DNA here is from genome assembly GCA_017307755.1 of Chitinophagaceae bacterium. Lineage (GTDB taxonomy): Bacteria > Bacteroidota > Bacteroidia > Chitinophagales > Chitinophagaceae > Puia. The sequence goes on from JAFKGQ010000024.1 coordinate 12,605, forward strand.
CTTTATGCAACTCAGAAATTTGGAGGATTTAGACGGGCACACATGGGAGATATTTTTCATGGACACAACAAAAATTCCTAATCGAGATTAATTACATAAAAAACAAGAAAATGAAACCGTATAAAATTGAAATCAAATGGGCATTCATTTTTGCCGCAATGTTCCTGCTATGGATGACAATGGAAAAACTGACAGGCTTACACGACAAGTATTTGGAACAACAACAGTTTGTTACAATGCTTATTCTTATTCCGTCAATTATTATCTATGCGCTTGCAATAAAGGACAAGAAGAAAGACTACTATGCAGGAAATATAAGTTACAAACAAAGTTTTATGACCGGACTTATCCTTACCCTCTTCGTGGTTCTTCTAAGTCCAATAAATCAACTTATCACTTCCTGCATCATTACGCCTGACTACTTTGCCAATGTCATTGAGCATACGGTTAAATCAGGAATGTTTACCCGGGAACAAGCCGAAGCCCAATTCAATATTAAAAGCTACATCATTACAAGCATTGTAGGCGGACTTGTAACAGGTGTAATTTTCAGTGCAATCATTTCAATATTCACAAAATCAAAAAACAAAGTAGGGGGTATGGCGACCAAAATAGATTATTAGCCCACAATCCCGGACCCTGCCCCGAATGGGGGATTTTTTTTACCTTCGCGTCACCATGACGGAAAAAATCCTGATTCTCGACTTTGGCTCCCAATATACTCAATTGATTGCCAGAGCAGTACGTGAAGCAAATGTGTATTGCGAGATCATTCCCTACCACCAGCCCATCAATTTTGAGCCTTCCCTGAAGGGTATCATCCTCTCGGGTTCTCCATTTTCAGTAAATGATGCAAATGCACCACTGGTAGATATTGCAGCGCTGCATCAACGACTGCCTGTAATGGGCGTTTGTTATGGCGCTCAGCTGACGGCCAAACAATTTGGAGGCAGGGTCGCTAACAGCAGTAAAAGAGAATATGGCCGGGCCCTGTTACATAAACAAAAGGAAGATGTTCTGCTAAAGGATGTGATCGGGCTCTCCCAGGTATGGATGAGTCATGCCGACACTGTGCTCGATCTTCCGCAGGGGTTTGAAGTACTGGCTAATACGGAAGATATACCCTATGCGGCCTTCCGAAAGACCGGTGACGGACAGGCTTTATATTGTCTGCAGTTCCATCCCGAGGTCTATCACAGCATCGAAGGGAAAAAGATATTAAAGAATTTCCTCGTTGAGATCTGCGGCTGTAAACAGGATTGGACGCCGGCCCATTTTGTCAGCGACACCGTCACCAATCTGAAGAAACAGATCGGTGACCGCAAGGTAATTATGGCCCTCAGCGGGGGCGTCGACTCCACTGTGGCAGCCACGCTGATCAATAAGGCCATCGGCGACAGGCTGATCGGCATCTTTGTTGACAATGGAGTGCTGCGCAAAGACGAATTCCAGCAGGTACTGGCGACTTACAAACAAATAGGTCTGAATGTAAAAGGCATCGACGCCAAACAGCGTTTCTACGACGAACTGAAAGACAAGACAGACCCTGAGGCAAAACGTAAGGTCATCGGGCGGCTGTTTATCGATGTCTTCCAGGAAGAAGCCCAAAAAGTAGCAGGCGTTGAACTGCTTGGTCAGGGCACCATTTATCCCGATGTGATCGAAAGCATATCAGTACATGGTCCTTCCGTGACGATAAAATCCCATCATAATGTGGGAGGCCTGCCCGAAAAAATGCACCTGGAGCTGGTAGAGCCGCTGCGTTTTCTCTTTAAGGATGAAGTGCGCCGGGTAGGCAGCGAGCTGGGCATATCGGAAGACCTCTTGCAACGGCACCCTTTCCCGGGTCCCGGCCTGGCTATCCGTATCCTGGGCGAGATCACCGAGGATAAGGTCCGACTTTTGCAGGAGGCTGATCATGTATATGTCAAAGCGTTGAAAGATCATCATCTTTATAGCACTGTATGGCAGGCCGGCGCTATTTTGCTGCCGGTGAAGAGCGTAGGGGTCATGGGAGACGAGCGGACCTATGAATTTACAGTGGCTTTACGGGCAGTGACCTCGGTGGATGGCATGACGGCGGATTGGGCGCACCTGCCCTATACCTTTCTTGCAGATGTCTCCAATGAGATCATCAACAATGTGAAGGGGATCAACCGTGTAGTATATGACATCAGCAGCAAGCCGCCGGCCACGATCGAATGGGAATAGCACATTGCAGCATATTGTATGAAAACCATGTTCCGATATTGCCTACTTTTTCTTTTGCTACCGGCACAGTACGCTATGAGCCAGGTGCAGACTGACACGACCCATCGTACTACCGACACCCTATCCCATAGCACCGACTCCGTCATCTTCCGGCATAAACTGGCCATTTTCCTCCCCTTATACCTGGATTCCGCCTTTGACGTGGCGGGTAACTACCGTTACGATAAGAACTTTCCCAAATTTATCAACCCCGGTCTCGAATTTTATGAAGGCGCTCAGTTGGCCCTGGATTCCCTCAGAAAGGAAAATGCCCGCCTGGAAGTGCATATCTATGATACAAGGTCCGGAACCAAAAACATCCCGCACGTGCTGCAAAGTCCCGAATTTCAAGGGACGGAGCTTATTATTGGACATATAGCGCCCGGGGAGATGCAGCAGCTGGCGGCGGCGGCGGCGCAGATGAACGTGCCGTTCATCAATGTAAATTTTCCCAACGACGGCGGTATTACCAACAACCCCGAATTTATCATCCTCAACAGCACATTAAAAACCCACTGCGAGGGCATCTACCGGTTCATACAACGTAACTATGCCACCAAACCAATCGTCCTCTTCCGGAAAAAGGGAGCGCAGGAAGATCGTCTGAAGAGCTATTTTGACGAGATCGGCAAGGTGACGAATTCGGTGTCATTAAAGATCAAATATGTCACGCTGGAAGATGTCTTTGACGCGACCGCGCTGACACCTTACCTGGACAGCACGACCCAGACCATCTGTATAGCCGGGAGCCTGGATGAAAACTTCGCCAGGATGCTTTGCCAGGGGCTGGCGGCTGTAAATAAGACCTATACATCGCTGGTCATTGGCATGCCTACCTGGGACAACATCGATTTTTCCCGTCCGGAGTTCAGCGGGGAAGAGATCGTTTATTCCACGCCTTTCTATATCAATCCTGCAGATAACCTGGTCAAAGCCATCCAGCAATACTTTAAGACCAAATTTTATTCCCGGCCAAGCGATATGGTCTTCCGGGGGTATGAGACGACCTACCGATTCTCCAAACAACTGCTACATACGGGGAAAGGCCTCAACGGCAGTCTAGGAGAGAAGAAGTTCAAGGTCTTTACGGATTTTGACATCGAGCCAGTGTTCCTCAACAGGCAGAATATGACGCTGGATTATTTTGAGAATAAGAAGCTGTATTTTATAAAGAAGCTGGATGGGAATGTCACGGGGGTGTATTAACTTTTTTCACTTCTTCCATTAATTGCTGTTCTGTAGGTAAATATAATTTACATACATCTGCAATTGCCCCAGATCCTGGTGCGTAAGTTTATGCGTCTTTATTTCTATAATGACAAAGCAAGGACTGTTTCTTTATCGTTACTCATTAGCAGCCGCTCCCATAAGTTGCTGTAAATCTGGCGTTCGAGTTGACGTACAGTCCACACATTCTTGAGGGCTTCAGCTATATAAAAGCTTCTTTTATCCTGATTATCAATCCTCAAAAGTAATTTATATTGGCTCCAGGTCAATTGCGAATACACCGTATTCGCAATTGGAAATGTGCGATAAAACTGGCGAAAAAGCTCTATCTGCCTCCTGGAAAAGCCGCTCCCATACTCCGGCTCCAACTGTTCGGCAATGAATTGAGTGAGATATTTGCCATATTCAGCCCGGGCCTTGCCTTCCTGCTCTTCTTCAAAGATTCGCTGACCAATGCGCCAGTACATCAACGTACGCTCATGATCCACCATCCGGATAGCCTTATCACGCGAATGGTGAATGATTTCCTTGATCTCCGGTATCAATGATTTATTAAACATCTCATGGATAAGTTATGCTAATTTATTTAGTAAAACTATCAAAAAGAATAACACATAAAAATTAAATCCTGTAGTGAGTTACCTCTCCAAACCTTTCCCTCACCCGGCTTGTTATTTACATTACCACTGCGTATGCCGCTCATCGAATTCACAGACCGGGGCCTCTATTGCCCGCAGGGCGGGTTCTTTATTGATCCCTGGCGGCCTGTAGACAAGGCTGTCATTACCCATGCCCATAGTGACCATGCCAGGGCCGGCAGCAATTCCTATCTATGCCATAGACTCACTCTCCCTCTATTACGTCTGCGGCTGGGTGACCATCATTACCAGGCTGTGGAATGGGGCGAATCCGTGACCATCAACGGCGTACATGTCTCCCTGCATCCCTCGGGACATATCATCGGATCTTCCCAGGTAAGGGTAGAATACAACGGAGAGATCTGGGTGGTCAGCGGCGACTACAAAACCGAGGACGACGGCATCAGCGGGATCTTTGAACCCGTACGTTGCCATACCTTTATCACTGAATCCACTTTTGGGCTGCCTATCTACAACTGGAAACCCCAGCAGGAAATATTCAGCGCCATGCAAAGCTGGGTTACCAAAAATAAAGAAGCAGGCAAAACCTCTGTCCTCATCGCTTACAGTCTGGGCAAGGCCCAGCGGATCTTGCCGCCCCTTTCGGCCGTCAGTGACAGGATCTTCCTCCATGGGGCGGTATGGAATGTGCACCAGGTCTTGTTGAATGCCGGCATCAACCTCCCCGCCGTTGAAAAAGTAGATCTCGACGCCCCAAAAGAAACCTTCAGGAACAGCGTCGTCATCGCTCCATCCGGCACGGAAGAATCACCCTGGATCCGGAGATTCCAACCTTTTGAAGTGGGCGTGTGCAGCGGATGGATGCAGGTACGGGGTAATATCCGGCGGAGAAATGCCGATGCCGGCTACGCGCTCAGCGATCATGCGGATTGGAAAGGGCTTTTGTCGGCCATTAAAGCGACAGGCGCAGAAAGAGTTTACGTCACCCACGGGTTCCAGGCGGCGCTCAGCAGATATTTGAATGAACAGGGCATCCAGGCGGCGGAGGTACGGACGGAATATGGGGAGGATGAAGAAGGAACGTCGGCTGCGGCAGATGAACCTCAAAATATAACACCATGACGGGCATGCGTCTCTTCGCAGAACTGGTTGTACTATTGGGCACCAGCACAAAAACGAATGATAAGCTGGAGGCCCTCACAAACTATTTCTCCGGGGCTGTCGACAAAGACAAGGTCTGGGTCATCGCCCTCTTCAGCGGCAGAAGGCCAAAACGCACCGTCAACTCCACGCAGCTGACCTTATGGAGTCTTGAGGTCACCGGGTTGCCCGCATGGCTGTACGAAGAAAGCTATCATACCGTGGGTGATCTGGCGGAAACCATCGCCTTATTGCTCCCTGACCAGCAGGACCCTGTATGGTCAGGTCTTACTGACGTCGAACGCGCCGAAGAGGACGGCAGCTTGTCCTACTACCTAAAAAGACTGACAGAAATAGGCAAGGAAGAAGAACCCATAAAAAAGGATTTTATCATACAGTGCTGGGCGCATATGAATAAGGACGAACGCTTTGTCTTTAACAAGCTGATCACGGGCGGGTTCCGCATCGGCGTCTCGCAGAAAATGATCGTCAATGCGCTTGGAAGGACAACCGCCACATCCCCATCCGTCATTGCGCACCGTATCAGCGGCAGCTGGGACCCTGCTGTCATATCTTTTTCAAACCTGCTCAGCGAGGAAGACGCTGCCAGCAACGTTTCAAGACCCTATCCCTTCTATTTAGCCTATGCCCTGGAAGACGAGCCTTCCGCATTGGGTAACCCGGACGATTGGCAGGCTGAATGGAAGTGGGACGGCATACGGGGGGAGGTCATAAAAAGACAGGGTCAGCTGTTTGTATGGAGCCGGGGAGAAGAACTGATGACCGAAAGGCTACCAGAATACCAGGCTTTTTCCAATGACCTGCCCGATGGCACTGTATTGGACGGCGAGATCATCGGGATACAGCCGGCTGCCGGAACATCTTCTTCCAACCAACCCGTCAGCCCGGGAAACTTCACCGTACTCCCCTTTGCTGCGCTCCAAACCCGTATCGGCCGGAAAAACGTAACAAAAAAACAGCTCACCGAAGCGCCGGTAGGTTTTATCGCCTACGACCTGCTGGAATACGAGGGAGTCGACTGGCGGGAGAAACCACTGCGGGAGAGAAGAGCGCAATTAGAGCAGATCGTCGGGAACATCCATCATCCCCTGATGCATATCTCACCCATCGTCAAATTCAATACCTGGGATGAATTGACCGGGGCCCGTCAAACGTCCCGGGACAGAGGCAGCGAAGGCATCATGCTAAAGAAAAAAGATTCCCCCTACCAGGTAGGGCGCAAACGGGGTGACTGGTGGAAGTGGAAGATCGATCCTCTTGTCATCGATGCCGTAATGGTCTACGCCCAGAAAGGTCATGGACGCCGCAGCAATCTGTATACAGACTATACATTTGCCGTAAGAGATGAGAGCAATGACAATAAGCTTGTCACTTTTACAAAGGCTTATTCTGGTCTTACGGACAAGGAACTGGCCGAGGTGGATACATTTGTAAAACGTAACTCCCTGGAAAAATTTGGACCTGTGCGTACGGTCCGCCCCGAGCTGGTATTTGAAATAGCCTTTGAGGGTATTGCAGCCAGCAGCCGGCATAAATCGGGGGTTGCCCTCCGGTTCCCCCGTATCAATCGCTGGAGAAAGGACAAAAAATCTGATGAGATCAACACACTGGAAGACCTGAAAAAGATCCTGCAGCGCCATGGCAAGGGGGGTGGCTCAAATACGGAAGGATCAGCGTAAATTTACCCTATGAAGAAGCTGTTCGTGTCGACCTTGATCATATTAGCCTGTCTGGCCTTTACCACCGTCCTTCACCATGACGATTACAGGCGGGAAGAGCCGGTACCCATCCCTGCCAGCCCCCAGCGGGTAGGGCAAAAAGATATAGGATATCAATACCTCACTACGGGAGATTATATCAAAAGCGGTATCCCCTATAATTATTTTCTCCTGGGTTTTGGCAGAAACGTCAGTAATCTCCTGAAAAGGGATAGTCCTAACCATCTTATCAGTCAGGAATACACGGCCGTCAAAGCGCCGAATGGCGAGATCGTGGTAGCCCCCAATTGTCTGCAATGTCATGCACAGGTGTTCGAAGACAAACTCTACATTGGGTTGGGCAATACGACCATCGACTTTACAGACCATCAAAAGCTGAATGCCCGGAATGCCTCCATGGCCGAAGCCCTTTTAAAGAAAGGGGATCCAAAAAAATATACGGCCGCCGCCCCCTTCCTCCAATCCATGAAGGTCCTGGGCAACCAGTTGTATACGGAAGTAAGAGGGGTAAATTCTGCGGACAGGATAGCTGACCTGCTGGTGGCGCACCGTGACCCCGCCACCTTGCGTTGGAGCGATACGCCCGTCATCGACGTGGCCGGAGGTGTCATCCCCACCGACACGCCACCCTGGTGGCTGCTGAAGAAAAAACATGCCATGTTCTACAACGGCTTTGGCCGGGGAGATTTCGGAAGGTTCCTGATGGCCTCCAATCTGCTGACCGTCAGCGACAGCGCCGAGGCCCGGGAAGTCGACAGTCACATAAATGACGTGCTGGCCTATATCTACTCGCTGGAGCCCCCCAAATATCCACAGCCTATCAATCAGACCCTTGCAAAACAAGGAGGTGTGATCTTTGTGCAAAATTGTTCAAAATGTCACGGACATTATGACGGAGAAGGCGGCGACTATCCCAACCTCCTGATACCAGAGTCTACCATCGGCACTGACTCCTTCCTTTATAAAAGCAATTACCAGAGCCCTCAATTTATCGACTGGTTCAATAAAAGCTGGTTTGCCATGGGTGATCATCCGGCCAGGCTGGAACCCTTTTCCGGCTATATCGCCCCTCCCCTGGATGGCATCTGGATCACAGCGCCCTATCTGCACAATGGATCAGTACCCACCCTGGAAGCCCTGCTGAACAGCAAGACCAGACCGGCTTATTGGTCCAGGGATTTTAACAATCCGCAGTATGACTACGACCACGTGGGCTGGAAATATACCCGGGAAACAGCGCCCCGGGGCAAGTCGGTCTATAACACCACCCTTGACGGCTATGGGAATTATGGTCACACGTTTGGCGACAAACTCACCGACAAAGAGAGAAAGGCCGTTATCGAATACCTGAAAACGTTATAGGACCTTCCGGGCCTATTGGTTATGCAGTTTTACAAACAGCTTATCTCCATCGGGCTGATAAAAGGTGAAGTAATCGGGTACTTCCTCGGATAACAATATTTCCCTGGCATAAAAAGAATGGCTGACAAAAAACTCCTCCGTACTGTTGGCTAACGAAAAGGTCAGATAGCTTTTGAATTGCACAGGGCTGGAAGACTGATCGAAACTATACTGTTTGTATTTATAGCCACCACCTGTAGACAGAACCACTTTTTTTTCCTGCGCCTGTGTCTTATCCATGAATTTGTCACTGTAGACGGCAGACGGCACAGCCGCGGCATTCAGGTTTTTGGCTATATGAGCACCCGGAGGAACCAGGTCCACACCCTCCGGCAATTGTAAAGACCCGGAAAAACCTCCACCCGTGTAGCGGAAGCCCCTCCCCCCTACGGAAGCACCGGCAAAGGCCCCCGATATCTGCACATTGCGGTCCATCAGGCTAAAAGCCTGTCCATCACGGATCAGGGCCGACTTTGTCCAGTTGACGAATAAAGGTTTGTCCATTTTGTTCGCAAGGGTTATCGAGATAGGACCTCCCTCGCCATGAAAGTTGTAGGTCAACCGCATGGTGTCATTCTCCCAGGTAAGACTTTTCGAAGCATCCTGGGCCACTTCGGGAGAGCCCAGGGTAATATACTGATAAGTTGTGCAGGAGCTAAAGCTCAGCAGGCCTAAAAGGATCAGGGTAATTGATGGACGGCGCATGAGAACTATGTTTAGATTATATAATTGAAGGACTATAAAAATTATTGCTTGCGTTGCATCATATAAAGCATATCCCCTTCCCTTTTATAGGGGATAAAAAATTGAGGAGAGTAGCCGGCCAGCATGATCTCACGTGCATAGAATGTATGGCTCACCGAAAACTCCCTGGCATTGTCGCTATCCACTACAAAGGTCAGATAGCTTTTGAATTGTACGGGACTGGAAGACTGTTCGAAAGTATACAGCTTGTAGGAATTGATTCCCAAACCTTTCTTTGTTGCCTTGAGGGCTTTTGGACTGCCTGTGAATTGATCCGGATCTAAAGGATTGGAGGATACCACCAGGTCCAGTTCTTTGCTGATGGTGCTGCCGGGGGGCATAAAATCCATCCCGTCGGGTAGACTGAAAGATCCTGCCAGGTTGCCGGAAGTGGTAGTATAGCCCCTTGGAGAGGTCTTTTGCGTTTCGGAAACAAATGACCCGGACATTTGCACATTGGGCTGAAAAAGGCTTCTGGCATAGCCCCTGTCTATAATAGCGGACTTTTTCCAGTTGACATACATAGGTTTGTCCGTCTTGTTGGTAATGGACATCCGGATAGGGCCGCCGTAACCATTATAGCTATATACCAGGCTGATAGTATCGTTCTCAAAGAAAAGACGCTTCGAAGCGTCTTTTGTAACTTCGCGGGAATCAAGGGTGATATACTGCCAGGTAGGAACGCAGGAGCTGAAATACATCAGCATCGATAATAAGGCGGTCAGGGTTAACGGGCGCATGGAATTTTTGTTTTAAATTATATATTGATTGACAATTTCGCCAGCCAAAAGATAGCTTTCAATCGAAAATTAATACTGACCTTAAAACAGGATTAAAGCGATGATGTTAAAGGCGATTAAAGGCTGATGAACGGAGAGTGAAATATGACATTACAGGGAACACCAGGATACAACACCATTTTAACCTGGCTGTCGGCAGGCGGCCGTCAGCCCTTTGCTTTCCAGGAAGAAGCCTGGGCCCACATCGCAGCCGGCCGGTCGGGACTTGTAAATGCGCCTACAGGTTGTGGTAAGACCTTCTCGGTATTCCTGGGATCACTGATCAATTTTATCAATCAACACCCTGATGACTATCGCATCCGGACGAACAACGGTCTGCAGCTATTATGGATCTCCCCTCTCCGCGCCCTCGCAAAAGATATCGGCCGCGCCATGGAAGAGGTGATCGCGGAGCTGGGTATGCGCTGGCGGGTGGGGATACGTAATGGAGACACTGATCTCAGTGAACGGCAGAAACAAAAACGTAAGATGCCGGAAGTGTTGATCATCACCCCCGAAAGTCTCCATCTCCTGCTGGCGCAAAAGGGGTATCAGGAGGTTTTCAAGCCTTTAAAGATCATTGCCGTCGACGAATGGCATGAGTTGCTTGGCAGCAAACGGGGCGTACAGGTGGAGCTCGCCATTTCCCGGATCGTCGGCGTAAAGGAAGGCAATTGCACGGTCGTCGGTATCAGCGCCACTATTGGCAATCTGGAGCAAGCCAGGGATGTGCTGCTGGCATCATTACAACGTTACAGACAACAACGTGTCGACTGGGATTTTATCGTACGGGCGAATATCCATAAGAATATTCACGTCGAGTCTATCTTTCCGGATGAAATAGAAAAATATCCCTGGGCAGGACATCTGGGTCTGAAACTGATCCTGAAAGTATTACCCATTCTTGAACATAGCCGCACCACGCTGATCTTTATCAACACCCGCGGCATGAGTGAAAGATGGTACCAATCCCTGCTGGACGTTTCTCCCGACCTGGCCGGCGCCATCGCCCTTCACCACGGCTCCGTCGACATGGCCCTTCGCAACTGGGTGGAGGAGGCCCTGCACGAAGGCAAACTGAAGGCTGTAGTGACCACGGCCAGTCTTGACCTGGGTGTAGATTTCCGTCCCGTGGAAATGGTGATCCAGGTAGGCAGCCCAAAGGGCGTCGCCAGGTTCTTACAGAGAGCCGGCCGCAGCGGTCACCAGCCGGGAGAAGTGAGCAAGATCTTCTTTCTGCCTACTCATTCCCTGGAACTGATGGAGGCCGCCGCACTGAAGTCGGCTATGAAGATAGGCCTCATCGAGAGTCGCGAGCCCATGATGCTCTGCTTCGATGTGCTGATACAATACCTTTCCACCCTGGCCATTTCGGAAGGGTTCCTTCCGGACGAGCTCTTTACGGAATTGAAGTCCACTTACTGCTATGCCGACATGACGGAGGACGAATGGAATGAGATCCTCCACTTTATTACCGCGGGCGGAGCAGCCCTCCACCAATACGATGAGTTCAAAAAAGTAGAGGTAATGCCGGACGGCCTCTTTAAGATCAATAGCCGCAGGATTGCCATGCGGCACCGTCTGCACATCGGTACTATCGTCAGCGACGCCATGCTGAAAGTACGTTTTGTCACCGGCGGATACATCGGCGTCATCGAGGAATATTTTATCTCACGGCTTTCACCCGGAGATGTGTTTACACTGGCGGGAAGGAACCTGGAGTTTGTCATGATCAAGGATATGACGGCGCTCGTACGCAAGTCGAATGCTAAAAAGGCCATTGTCCCCAGTTGGAATGGAGGTCGTATGCCCTTGTCGGCCAACCTGGGCATGATGTTGCGCAAAAAGCTGGATGAGGCGGCGGAAATGCTGCTCTCTCCGGACAAGCCAACCGACATTGAGCTCAAAATACTGCAACCCTTATTCGAACTGCAATCCCGCCTGTCCTATATGCCCCGGGAGAATGAATTGCTCATCGAGCAGATTGAAACCAGGGACGGCTTTCACCTTTTTGTTTATCCTTTCGAAGGCAGGCTGGTACATGAAGCCATGGCGGCGCTGCTGGCCTACCGCATCAGCCGTGTAACGCCGATCAGTTTTTCTTTCGCCATGAACGACTATGGGTTCGAGCTGTTGAGCGATCAGCCCATCCCCATCGACGACACGAATGTATACGAACTGTTCAGCCCGAATGATCTTACGGCCGACATACAGCGCAGCGTCAACAGCGCCGAAATGGCCAGGCGTAAATTCCGGGACATTGCCGTCATCGGAGGTCTTATCTTTCAGGGATATCCGGGCGAACATAAAAAGACAAGACACCTGCAATCTTCCGCCTCGCTGCTTTTTAATGTCTTCACCGAATACGATCCGGACAATTTACTGATCCGCCAGGCTTACAATGAAGTGATGGACCAGCAAATGGAAGAGGTGCGGCTACGGAATATGCTGGAAAGGATCCAACAGGGAAAGGTCGTCCTTCGCTGGCCCCGGCAGCTGACCCCCTTCTGCTTCCCCCTCAAGGTGGACAGCATGCGGGAAGATCTTTCTTCGGAAAAATTGGAAGACAGGGTAAAAAAGATGCAGGCGCAATTGCGATAATGACAGCTAATAAATAACAATATGACAAAAAAGCTCCTTTTGCTCTTACTTTTCGTACTCATCATCATTCAATTCATCCGGCCGGCCGAAAACCATTCGGACAAGCTATCCGCCGGCGATATCACGCTGCACTTTTGGGTACCGGACACCGTACGCGACATATTAAAACAGAGTTGCTATGATTGTCATAGCAACAATACGGTCTATCCGTGGTACAACCACATCCAGCCCGTCGCATGGTGGTTGAACAACCATATCCGGGAAGGCAAAAAGGAGCTGAATTTCTCGGAGTTTGCAGCCTATGCTCCAGCCAAACAAATACGCAAATTGAAGAAAACCGCTCACGAAGTGGAGGAAAACGGCATGCCCCTCAATAGTTATCTATGGATCCACATCGATGCCGCATTGGACAAAGGGAAAAAGAATATCCTGGTCTGGTGGGCGGATAGTCTAAGGACCATCATCGCCCGGGACAGTGGTCGCACAACAGCTGCACATTGACAGCAAATAGTACTTACATTTGCAGGTGTTATGACGGCTCCGTTCTCACACCGTATCAAAGATCAGCAGTTGTGGCTATCGCCTGAGCGTTGCATTTTCTGGGAAGAAGAGAAAGCGCTTATTTTATCCGATCTGCATTTTGGCAAGACAGGACATTTCCGTAAATCGGGGATCGCAGTACCCCCCTCCGTTTACCGGGAAGACCTGCACCGGCTGCTGACGCAGATACAGTACTTCCAACCACGGCAATTGCTGATCGTAGGCGATCTCTTTCACAGCCGGGAGAACCAGGAGCTGGCCCTTTTCCGGCGTTGGCGGGAGGACCTACCCCACCTGACGGTACGGCTGATCAAGGGGAATCACGATATCCTGGAAGATGAGTGGTACGCTGGCGCCGGCATCACCGTTCATACAGGTCAGCTGCACATCGGGAATTTCGCCTTCATTCATGATATTACAGAACAGAAAGAACGCGCTGCCTACTACTTCTCAGGCCATATCCACCCCGGGGTATGGATCAGCGGGGTGGGCAAGCAAGCCCTTCGTTTTCCCTGTTTCTACTTTGGAGAGGACTATGCCGTGCTGCCCGCCTTCAGCCGGTTCACAGGCACCGCCTCCATCGACCCCTCTCCCGGGGCCCACGTGTTCGCCATCCTTCCGCCTGCTCCTGCAGAACGCCGTCATATCCCCAGAGGCCGGGGACGCCAGGCTCCGGAAGCCATTCCAACTCCCCCGGTCGCCGGCAAGCCAAGGGCCGGCAGCATCCTCCGGCTTCAATGACCCATGCAACTTTAATGACACATGTAGCCTCAATGACCCATGTCCGGCAAACGACTCCATATAGCTTACGACCCGATATACGCCCATCCGCTGCCCGAAGGCCATCGCTTCCCCATGTTGAAATACGAGCTGATCCCCGAACAATTGCTGTACGAGGGTGCGATCACAGCGGACGATCTTTTTGCACCCACGCCCTGCCCCGAAGAAGTCGTGCTGCTCACCCATACCAGGGAATATCTGAATAAACTGCAACAGCAAACGCTATCCGCAAAAGAACAACGGCATATTGGTCTTCCTCAATCCCCCGCGTTGACAAAAAGAGAGCTGGTGATCACACAAGGCACCATCGACTGTTGTCATTATGCCCTCCGCAACGGCGTGGCGTTAAATGTCGCCGGTGGCACCCACCATGCTTTTGCCGACAGGGGTGAGGGTTTTTGTCTGCTGAACGATTTTGCCGTGGCCGCCAATTATCTGTTGCACCGGGGAATGACCGAACGCCTCCTGATCATCGACCTGGACGTCCATCAAGGCAACGGTACGGCAAAACTATTCGAACGGGAACCCCGTGTATTCACCTTCAGCATGCATGGCCGTCATAACTATCCCTTTCATAAAGAAACCTCGGATTGGGATATCCCACTGGAAGATGGCGCGGATGACAAGAGTTATCTCTCCCTTCTACAAGACGCCTTGCCCGTCCTGCTGCAACGGACAGATCCCCAGTTGGTGTTTTATCTGTCAGGCGTCGATATCCTGGCTACCGACCAGTTCGGGAAATTACAGGTCTCCCCCGAAGGATGTAGAAAAAGAGATGAAATGGTATTCACCACCTTGCGGCAAAAAGACATCCCCTGCGTCGTAGCCATGGGCGGCGGTTACTCAGCGGACATCCGCGTGATCGTAGAAGCCCATTGCAATACTTTCCGGATGGCCAAAGAGATATATGGATTGTAATTGAATAAAAAATGTATTTTGCCTGCATGAAGCAAACCCTCTATCTATGCCTCGCGATGCTGTTGTTATGTGCCGGCTGTGCAAGCTCCTCCATCAATGTCATAGATAAAAAAAACCCGACAAGACCTTATACCAAGGTGCTCGTAGCCTATCTGGACGAGGGTTGTGATTTTACATTATTCGACTCCCTGACGTACGACATCTGTCTCAAAAGCTGTTTTCTCAATGCGGACAGTTACCCCACCCGGGTACAGGCAGAGAACATGCTGGCTGACCAGCTGACGACAGGCACAGCTATTGTAAAAGCCACCGATGTATTGGACATCACCTACAACAGCTATGATTATTTCAGAAGAGTGATAGACAGCCTGCACATCGACGCAATCCTGATGGTAGACCTCCGCAGGTATACACACACTGATCATCCTGCATATTCAGCGCCGTTGATAGTCAATGGGCACATGGTAACGCCAGGGACTGGCTATAACGTTAAAACGTTAAATGGGGCTTACGAATGCTTTCTTATCAACACCGGCAACATCCATTTTCCCATTTGGCATGCCGCAATAGACGTCAAGGGCAGGACATCCGGCGGGGAACACATGATAAATAACAAAATGGCAAAAGAACTGGCCCGATCGCTCACAAGCGCCGGCTACTGGATGCATTGATCCAACGGGATAAAACGTACACCCGACTGTATCGCCTGAATGTCTATGCCCCTCAGCCAACGGGCGCTTTAAAAACATTCTTCTCGATAGGAGCGTGACTGATAGAGGTGGCGGTGTAGGCGATGGTCTTCTTTTTATAGGTATACTCATACTTCAATACGAGCCCCGGGACCCCCGAAAAAGCCGGCTCAAGAAAAGAGAATGCCGGCGCCTGTATGGCCGTGGTATACCAGGCCGTTATTATTTTGCCATTCTTTAAGCTTACAATGGCTTTCTTACATTTGAAGTTCAACACCTCCGAGGTATCTTCTGTAAGCTTACAGACGGAGCCATCATATTTCTTATTGTACGTTTTCCACTCGTCCTCCGTCAGCCGGCTGACGTATTTATCCTTACCGGACTCCTTTACAATGGTGAATCTTTTTGCCTCATCGTCGCCCGTCGACATAAATATGCTTTGTATCCGCATCAGCGAAACAAGTCTGATCCTCGCCTGTCCGCCTGCCGTAAAAAGCGTTTCGACTCCTCCATTATATGTTTCCGCCAGCCCCATATCGCCGCCTTTTTTCGATGTAACCGCGATAGACCAGGAAACTGTAAGGTCAGACGAGGCGCCCCCGGCCTTCAGTGCGTCCTGTGGGAAGGCCAGGAGTATAGATAATATTATTATAGAAAAGATCCGGTGCATTATAAAAGTTGAGCATTCACGGCGTTATCTGAAAATAAAGTCTCCCAGGTCCACGGGGTCCAGCGGATTAGCCCCGCTGCCCTTATCAAATCGTTTCTGGTCCTTCTCCTTCCAATTGTCCAGTCTTCGTTTCATCTTCTTTGCCTTTCTGGCGGGCTTGCCGTTAGGCAGGACCTCGTAGGTCTGTTTCATCATACTCAGCATATTCTTCGAAACATACAGATGGGTGTACTGATCGATATTTATTTTCAGTGGTTTGTCTGTGTTACGGGTAAGGTAGGCCGGTATAGCCGGATAGGTAAAGCTGGTAAAGGTAACGAGGAGATCATTGTCTGTGACAGAGATGGTTTGTCCCTCAATGCTAAGAACAGGCCGCACGCTGATCTTAGCACCGGGCGCCGAACGGGTGTCTTTTGGCGTCCCGGCGGCAGCCAGCACACGTGCGGGGGTATCCTTTTTCAGAAGTGTGTCTGCCGGCAGAGGGACATTTGCAACCGGTGCCGCCGACTGCCGCACCTTTCTTTCAACGGCTACATTATTCTCCCGCCCGGAATAGCTTCTGTAAACCATCCATCCCGCCACTACCAGCACCAAACAGGCCGCGGCGGATAGATACCAGCGAGCCCTCCCCAAAAAACGTGACCTTATTCCCAGACGCAGTTCGATCTGCCGGCCTAAGAACGCCGGCGGCGTCACCGCATACTGCTGCAATCTTTCCAACGGAGGCTGTACAGACAGCCCGGGCACGGCATCCCCGGACTCCAGCATTTGACGGAGACGGGCAAAGACCTCCTGTGGCGGTATCACCTCATGGTCTTTTAAATGGTGCCATATGTCTTGACGATCCGTCATTAATTTTCTGTAAGCATTTTTTGTAACAAAACACGGGCTCTATACAATTGAGATCTGCTGCCTTCCTCCGAAATATTGAGCATGCCCCCTATTTCTTTATGGCTATACCCTTCTACCAGGTACAGGTTTACGACAGTACGATAGCCGTCCGGTAGTCCGCGGATCATCCGGATAAGATCGTCATTGGTAAGTTTGTCATACCCGGTCAGGTCTTCAGCAACAGCGTCGGTGTCTTCCCGGCGTACCGGGAACAGCAGACTTCTGTTCTTTATACCATCAATACAAACAGTCACGAATATTCTTCTGGCCCAACCTTCAAATGAGCCTTCTCCACGAAAAGCGGTAAGATTCTTATAAAGCTTTACAAACCCCTCCTGAAACCAATCATTGGCATCCTCTGCATTCCCGGCATAGCGTAAACAAAGGCTATACATTTTGCCGGCAATGGCATCATAGATCTCCCGGAAAGATGGGCTGTCACCTTTTGCTGCCTTCTCTGCTAAGACTTGAAAAAAAGGAGAAGCGTTGCGTTTGGGCTCCATTCCGCAAATATCTACATTTTCAGTAAATATTTACCCTTAGGTAGGGTCAGCGGTCATCCATAGCCGGGTGTTCCATCTTTTTCACTCAGTTTTTTCTTAGTATAAGGGCGTGAATCTCAGACAACTAAACTTTAGCATAGCAAAAAATCAAAAAAAAAATCCTTTTCCGCGAAACGCCAGGTGCCTTTTCCCAGTCTTTGTGTACGTAAGACATTACTTTGTCTGATCGGCAGTATATATACCTTACCGTAGTACCCTACCTTGTTTTATCACTCAAACCCCATGAACACTTTCTGTGTAGCTACATTGAACTGTCGCTGCCTGTAAATATTCATTTTTACATCAAAATTTAAAAATAAGCAGCGCTTATGAAAGGGATATTTTTTACCCTGTTGGTATCGATGACCGTGTTATGTTATGGACAAAAACCTTCCATTATAGGATTTAGTGCCAACCTCGTCGACTTTAATACTTCTGTTCCCAGGTCGTCAAAATTAGACCCCGGATTCTCCGTCATGTATTGGAAAGGGATCACAAAAAAAATAGATTTCTCGCTGAGATATAACGGGCTTTTTTCCGACTATACCAGGAACCAGAACCATAACTCCGACTACATCAATGAATTTGAAGGTTCGTTGCATGCCCGTCCTATCAATGATGATCATTTCTTTTCGCCATTTATTTCCGCCGGTATCGGCATAGGGAATTACAGCGGCAGCTGGGCTCCTTATGCTCCATTGGGAGGTGGATTGCAATTCAATTTGATGGGAGAGAGTTACATATTCCTCCAGGCGAATTATCGCGCGAGCTTTAAGAAGGACTATCTCGACAACAATATGTTTTATTCGTTAGGGTTTACCCAGACCGTTGGTTCACGTCGCGTACAAAAGGAGCCGGCGCCGCTGCCTCCTCCTCCGGTGGTGGAAGTAAAGGACAGGGATAAGGATGGAGTGGTCGACAGCCTGGATGCTTGTCCGGATGTGGCAGGGCTTCCCCAATTCAACGGGTGCCCCGATACGGATGGAGATGGCATCCCGGACAAGGATGACAAATGTCCTACTGTTGCCGGCGTCGCAAAATACCAGGGTTGTCCCATACCTGATACCGACGGGGATGGTATCAATGATGAAGAGGACAAATGTCCCACTGTTGCCGGTGTCGCGAAATATCAGGGGTGTCCCATACCCGACCGTGATGGCGACGGTGTCAACGATGAGGAAGACAAGTGTCCTGACCTTGCCGGTGACCGGGCAAATAATGGTTGCCCCCTTGTGAAGGAAGAGGTAAAAAAGCGGGCAGCCTATGCCGCCAGTCATATTTATTTCGCCACGGCCAGCTATACCCTGCTCAAAAAGTCGAACAAGGGATTGGATGACGTGGTAAACCTTATGAAGGCCGATCACGACCTCCATCTTTCTGTCGATGGCCATACAGACAACACCGGCAAGCCTGAAAAAAATCAGCTGTTGAGCCAGCGCAGGGCAGATGAAGTAAAAAAATACCTGGTATCCAAGGGCGTCGAGGAAAACAGGGTCGTTGCCACCGGCTACGGACAAACCAACCCTGTTGCGGACAATAAGACAGCCGCAGGCCGCGCCCGTAACAGAAGAGTAGAGTTGAAGTTGGCATATTAGTTAAATAAGATCGAGGCCGTACCTATAGGTCTTTAGGGGAAATATCCGTACCCTTATTTTTCTTACCGCATCGGCGGAAGGTTTCATCGGCCAAAGGCCAGGTTTCTGTAGTAGTTGTTGATCGTGTCCCTACCTTAAATCTTTAGCGAATGAGTCCGAAAGAGCTGCAAGAAGAAAAAGCTTTTTTACAAGCTTTGGGAAGAAGGGATATCAAAGCGTTCATACGGTTATATAAGGAATATGGAGAAGATATATTGATCCTTACCTACAGCCTGCTGCAGGATGCACATGCTGCGGCAAAAATGGTGGACCAGTTCTTCGAAAAGCTTTGGGAAGATACCGACTTCGAATCGATAGATCCACCCATTTACAAATACCTCTCGGCGGAGATCCGTAAGATGTGTGAACAATAATTTTATCACTAAAAAATATTGTATGCGAAAAGTGTACCTGACCTGCCTGGGTATTATCAGTGCGGGGGTTATATATGCCCAATCATATGAGGGTAAGATCGACTATCAAAAAACCCAGCAGCCCGTCGCTGTCGTTCAGTTGTCTTGCTCCAAAACAACCGTGGAAGACGGATTGTCGGAGTATATGGCCAAGAAAGGGGCCAAAAGGACAGGGGTAAAAAGCTTCACCGTATTCCGCTCGGTACGTTTGAACGATGCCGACACCGCGCTCACGGACCTTTATTTTATGATGGAGCCCAAGAGCAGGCAGGAAAAGGACATCACCCTATTAACACTCCTGCCTGTAAGGAAGAATCAGGATATCCTGACACGCCCGGCCGGGGACAACACGCTGGTGCCTGCGGCCAGGTCGTTCCTCGACAGTCTTGCTCCTGCCCTGGAAGCATACAGCATACGTGTGCACGCGGGTACCCAGGAAGCGTTGCTGCAAAAAGCCCGTAAAAAACTGAATGGTTTGATAAATGACCAGGTTGACCTGGAAAAAAAGATCCGTGGGCTAGAGGCCGACATTGATGAAAATAAAAAGGAGCAGGCTAAACAGGCGTCGGACTTGCGCTCCAATATCAAATCCGATGATGATGCCAAAAAGAAAAATCAGCGGAAGCTACAAAAGCTCATGGACAGTGAAGGCCGTCTGGACAAAAAACTGAGGAATGCGAAGAGCGATCTGGACCAAAACAAGATTGATCAGCGCCAGCAACAGGCTGAAGTCGACAAACAACAGCAGATATTGGATGGAATAAAGGCCAGGCAGGGCCAGCCCGCCGCTCAGGGATAAACCACCGGCAGATTGTTGAACGTCAGCTTGAAATGATGTACGTCCGAAGAAGAGCTGGCGCCCGTCGGGAAATAGATCACTTCGAAATTACCCGTGCCGGACATTAACCAGGTCTTGCCTCCCGGCAGTGGCGTCGCTGTCGTTACATTCAATGTTGAATTTGTAAATGACTGATGACGGGTACTATCGTGTTTATCGCCATTTGTCTTATAGACATTGTACCAGCAAAATCCCTGCTTGTAATCAATATCCATGGTATAGGCGCCGGTGCCGGGCGTCCGGCTAAAATTGTTCAGGGCAATATCGAGTACCTCCTTCCCCCCTGGATTATTGGCGTCTAAAAGGAACCTCGTTGCCTTATCGGTATTCTCATAATGAAAACCTACATAGCACAGGTTCGTATCACCAGTGCTGTGGGGTACCACAATGGCAGTCTTGTTCAGGGTGGCGATCCATTTCCTGGTCACCGGCCTATTGTTATCGCTATACAGCATGTCGTCACTGGTCAGGTATGCCCAGGTCGCATCCGGCTTTAGCACCGGCTCGGTATAACTGGGATCATCGCCGTTGCCGTTGCTGCTATTGCCATCCTTTGAACACATGCCGCCTATACAGGACATTCCCAGGAACAGCCAGATCAGCAGTGTATACTTAGTCTTCATATAAAAGATTGGTGATTGAAAAACTTTATCCCTCAGAAAGCGATCCCGATATTGATCCCTGCCCCCCGCAACCCGACCATGGGGCCGTCGATCTTTGCCTGCACCCCCTGGTTGGTAACAGTGGCCGTGATGAATTTTTTATCGCCGATGTTGATAAGACCCTCTATGTCCTCCTTTACAGCTTCCTTATCCGACGGCGACATAGCGCTGAGATCAGCCAGACCGGAGGCATCCCCACTGACGCTGCCGTAATGACCACCCAGGATATGCCAATCCAGCGTGATCCGTCTGGCGATCAGCCATTGCGCCCCGATCATCAATCCGGCGCCCCACATTTTTGTAGAAGCTTTTATGGGAATGGAGTAGGTCTTACTGCCCGTTGCATATTCATAGGCATAGTCGATATTGAGCTGTGAATACCTTCCGTAAAGGGAAAAATAAAAGCCACGCGGCCCGGGTTTATGGCCTGTATAAAAACGGAATTCGCCCGTATAGGCATTGCTCGACAGACTGAGCTTATTGATATCGTTCTTTATACCATCCCCATCCTTCGCCACCTGGTCGACGATCTTTTTTATCAGAGAAATATTCCCCAGCACGCTCCTGGGCATAAACCGGTAGCCGGCGACAAAGGAAATTTTCCTGGTCAGCGAACGCTCGTAACTAAAACTGTAGTTATTGAGAAAAAATGAGCTGACATTGATCTTCAGCCGGTTTTTCAAATAGGGCGCCTCTATCTTTTGTCGGGCCTTCGCCGGAGCCGGGGGAAGCGAATCCCGGGTCAGGGCAGCCATCGGGGAAGGGACAGCGGGTGGATCAGGGGTGCGGGCCAACAGGGCGGGGGAATAGATAAAAAGGAGCAGAGCGGGTAAAAATCCGCTGGATAATCTCATATAGTAGGGGTTTAGGGGCTATATACAAAATTACTTATATGCCTGCTCAGGGGAAATAGCAAGTTCTTGCTATTTTTTTTATATCTTATCGCCTATATTGGCTACTATGGCAAGGCATAAAACAGGTTCCTGGTTGGATTATATAAATACCATGCAGGGCAAAACCTTCTCCCCCGAACAGCTAAAAGTGGAAGGGGTGGACAGGATGCTAAATATCAACCATCATTTTCAGGGAATATTCCATCACACCATACCGATGATCTACCTGGTGGACTATTCCTCTGGCCGTTATCTCACCATGTCCAGAGCGGTGAAGACGCTCCTGGGCTATGAACCGGAGAACTTTACCGAAGGGGGTCTGTCCTTTACCATGGAAAACTATCATACAGCCGATCTGCAGCTCTTTAATGAGCAGATATTTCCCGACAGGCTTTCCTTTTTAAAAAAGATCCCTCCCGTCGAGCACTCCAATTATATTTTCTCTTACAATTATCGTATCAGGAACAAAGAGAAAAAATATAGTAATATTCTGCAGCGCAACTGTTTTATTAAATCGGATGACAACGGCAACCCCTTGCTCAGCCTGGGCATGGTGATCAATGTCGACCATTTTAAAAATGAGAACCCTGTTATACAGGTGATAGAGAAATTAAGCAGCCACCCGGATAAAATGCCCGAAACCGTGTATAAGAAAGTTTTCTACCTCCATGAAGAAGACAAGCTGTTTACGGCCAGGGAGAAAGAAATATTGCTGTGGACTGCTGATGGCCTGACGAGTAAGGAGATCGCCGGAAAGCTATTCCTGAGTGAGAATACGGTCATCAACCACCGGCGTAATATGCAGACAAAGTCGAATACAAAAAATGTTGCCGAGCTGATAAGTTTTGCACACCGGCAGGCTATTATTTAAAATACGTCTTTCGCAAAGGCGGCCATCAGCTCGTTGGTGCTTTCCGGCAGGTCCGCATGTACAAAATGACCGGCGCCGGGTATTTTGAAAACCTTGTTTTGCCAAAGCTGCAGGCCTGCATCATCCAGGTAATCGATGTTACATACTTTTTCCTCTGCTCCAAACAACACCAGTATAGGTATGTCCGATTGCCGGAATAGGGCTATTTCATCTCCTATATGGCCGGCCATTACCGTAGCAAACATTTTCGACCGGAAATTATCCTGAACAGCGTAATAATCCTTTTCGAATGACCGGTATTTTTCATGATCCTCGTCATGAATACATAAGCCGGCCCGGGTCCAGTATTGTCGTAATTCTTCCATTGACACATCATCTTCCAGCGAGGGCCGCATGTCAGCGCCTGGTTTGAATACGACTTCCATGGTGTATGCCCCGCCTATAGCGCAGGAGCCGATGACTACAATACCTTTGGGTTGTATAGGCTGACCCAGCATTTCGGCTACGATATTTACGCCCAGCGATACGCCGGAAATAATATATTCCTGTCCTCCGGCAAGTTGGTTCACCGCCATTGCGATAACACGCCCCAATCCGGGGAGGCTATAATCAGGGGAAGACGCCGACCCGCCATGTGCTGGCAGATCAAAAGCTATCAGCCGATGGCCGGATAAGAGCTCCGATTCGAATTGCGCCCGCCAGGCATTGGAGGAAGACGAGTTCCCATGGATAAAAAAGATGATCTTTTCGCCTGCAGGGTTCTTTTCAAGATAAGCGAGACGTATGCCTTCTACGGTGATGTATTGGGGGTGCATGGTGGTAGGGAGTAAATTTCTTACCGAGATATATCTGTCAGTTCATCTTCTTCTTCAGCGAGCTGACCTGATCCTGGAGGTTGCTTACCAGGTTGGCCAGTTGGTTAACATCCCATCGATGCTGGGTGTTGGCTTTGCTGATGATCATCTGTGCTTTCCATACTTCCAGGACATCGTCGGTGTTGACATTATACGGCTGATAGGCCGTATTGTCACTTATAAGGGTGAGCTTGGTCCTGGATTTATTATTCTTCATCACCCTTTTATAAACGATGCCTTCATTGCGGGAGACTACGATATACGTCTGATTGCTTTTTACTTCTTCCAGGTCGTCTACTTTTTCCCCTACGATAACAGAGCCGCTGGTGGTAGGCAGCATGGAATCACCCACGATCTCAAAGGCACGGTAATTGCCCGGCGCCAGCATGGGAAGGGTAAAGGTATTCAGCTCGTCCAGGAATTCCGGGTCGGCGTATCCGGCCAGGTAACCCGCGGCGGCTTTTACAGGCACCAATTGTATGTCATTGGTGGCGGAGGTCATTTTCTGAGCCCTTCTCTTGGAAAGGTAATTGCCCTTGGTATCACTAAGCTCTTTGCGGAGAAGTTCGTCCAGTGTGAGCTTGAACATATCCCCCACTATTTCCAGCACATCGATGCGGGGTTCCGCCCTTTCTTCTTCATAGGCGCCCAAAAGGGATCTTTTGATGCCCAGCTTGGCAGCGAACTCTTCTTGTGTCCAGCCCCGTAGCTTACGGAGGTATTTCAGATTTTGACCTGCAACTGACATAGACTAAGATATTTAGAATAAAATTACTAATTTTTTTACCATTACCAAATTTTTTATTCACAATCCGTTGTTTTGTATCACTTCCTCCGGACAAAGGCTATGATTTCGGGAGAATATTAACATTTGATTCATATTGTATTTAGCCTGATCGGGCTCAATATAAACGAAGCCGGATGACAGCTTTTTCGTACTTTTGACCCCCTGGCCGTACCCTGGCGCTCTGCCAATTTGACCTGCTATCGAGGGTAGCATCAAATTTGCCGGGGATTATTTTTATACCATCTGAAAAAATATTCAATACGAATCATTTATGTTAGGTATCATATCCAAAATATTCGGGGGTAACAAGTCGGAAAAGGACATAAAGACCATCCAGCCCATCGTGGTGGAGATCAACCGTCATTTTGCGTCTTACCAATCCCTCAGCAACGACGAATTGCGAGCCAAAACGGCGGAGTTCAAACAGCGTATCCGGGAACATTTAAGCAATATTGACGGAGAGATCGCCGAGCTCAACAAAAAAGCCGAGGAGCTTCCCTTCAGTGATATCAGCGGGAAAGATGCCATTTACCAGGAGGTGGACCAATTGAAAAAGGACAGGGATGAGCAGATCGAGGAAGTGTTGGAAACCCTTCTTCCCGAAGCGTTTGCCGTCGTAAAGGAGACAGCCCGCCGATTTGCCCAGAATTCCGAGGTCGTGGCTGCCGCCACCGACCACGATCGTACGCTCAGCGTAAAAAAAGAACATATCCGTATTGAAGGCGATAAGGTCATTTATAAGAACTCCTGGATGGCCGCCGGAAGCCCCATCACCTGGAACATGGTACACTATGATGTACAGCTCATCGGCGGGACGGTGCTTCATCAGGGAAAAATCGCGGAAATGGCGACGGGTGAAGGTAAGACCCTCGTGTCCACTCTCCCCGCCTATCTCAATGCCCTGGCCGAAGAAGGCGTCCATATCGTGACGGTCAACGATTACCTGGCCCGCCGTGACTCCGAATGGAACGGACCTATCTTCGAATGGTTGGGGCTGACGGTGGACTGCATCGACAAACACGAACCCAACAGCGAGTCGCGCCGCAAAGCCTACCTGGCCGACATCACTTATGGCACAAATAACGAATTTGGTTTTGACTATCTCCGTGACAATATGGTGCACTCTCCTGAAGAGATGGTGCAGCGTAAACATCATTTCGCCATGGTGGATGAAGTGGACAGCGTACTCATCGATGACGCCCGTACGCCCCTCATCATTTCTGGTCCCGTACCAAAGGGGGACGACCAGCAATATCATATCCTGAAAAGCCGGGTGGAGAAATTATTCGATGTGCAAAGACGGGTGACCAACCAGTTCCTCATCGAAGCCAAGAAAAAGTTCGCCGAAGGAAATGACGACGCAAAAGATGGTGGATTGGCCCTGATGCGTGCCCACCGCGGTCTGCCCAAATCCAGCGCCCTCATTAAATTCCTCAGCGAACCCGGCATAAAGGTCAGATTGCAAAAAACGGAAAATTATTACCTGGCAGACCAGCAGAAGGAAATGCCAAAAGTGGATGCCGAACTTTATTTCCACATCGACGAAAAGAACAACTCCGTGGACCTCACCGACAAGGGTATCCAGATGATCACCCGGGAAGGGGAAGACCCGGAATTCTTTATATTACCGGACATTGGCGTCAAGCTGGCCGAGATCGAGAAAAGCGAGTTGACCAGTGAAGAGAAACTGCAGCGGAAAGAATCCCTTTTGAACGACTATGCCGTAAAGGCCGACCGTATCCACACCGTTCAACAGCTGCTGAAAGCCTATACTCTATTTGATAAGGACGTGGAATATGTTGTATTGGATGGACAGGTAAAGATCGTAGACGAGCAGACAGGCCGTATCCTGGACGGCAGACGTTACAGCGACGGTCTTCACCAGGCCATCGAAGCAAAGGAAAATGTAAAGATCGAGGCAGCCACTCAAACGTATGCCACCGTCACCTTACAGAACTATTTCCGTATGTACCACAAGCTGGCCGGTATGACCGGTACGGCTGAAACAGAGGCGGCCGAGTTGTGGGATATCTACAAGCTGGATGTGGTGACCATCCCCACAAATGTACCCGCCATCAGAAAAGACCACCAGGACCTTGTATTCAAAACAAAAAGAGAAAAATATAAAGCCGTCATCGACGAGATCGAAAGGCTCCGTACAGAAGGACGTCCTTCCCTGGTAGGTACGACCTCAGTGGAAGTGAGCGAACTGCTCAGCAAGATGCTGCAGGTAAAGAAGATCCCACACAATGTACTGAACGCCAAACAGCATAGCCGGGAAGCCCAGGTTGTTGCGGAAGCAGGTCTGGCAGGCGCCGTCACCATCGCCACCAATATGGCCGGTCGTGGTACGGACATCAAGCTCGGGCCCGGCGTAAAGGAAGCCGGCGGGCTGGCTATCATCGGTACTGAACGCCATGAAAGCCGGCGTGTAGACCGTCAGCTGCGCGGACGTTCCGCCCGTCAGGGTGATCCCGGTACCTCTCAATTCTACGTATCGCTGGAAGATGACCTGATGCGTATGTTCGGCAGCGATCGCATCGCCTCTCTGATGGACCGGATGGGTTACAAGGAAGGAGAGGTCATCCAGCACAGCATGGTGACCAAGAGCATCGAAAGGGCTCAGAAAAAAGTGGAGGAGAACAACTTCGGCATCCGCAAACGCCTGCTGGAATATGACGACGTCATGAACAAGCAGCGTAACGTGGTCTATAAAAAACGTAACCACGCCCTGTTTGGGGAACGACTTGCGCTTGACCTGGACAACGCCTTTTATATAGTGGCGGAAGGGCTGATCAGCTCCTTCCGGGAACAGGACGATTATGAAGGGTTCAAATTATCCACCATCGTCAACTTCGGCATCGACAGCCAGATCACCGAAGAAGAATTCCTGAAAGGCGACGCGGCCCAATTATCCGAAAGGCTCTATCAGGAAGCTACGCAGAATTACGAGCACAAGCTCGCCGAACTGCGCAAACAGTCCCTCCCCGTCTTCAATAATATACGCGCCACCCAGGGCGGCCATATACAGAATGTCGTAGTGCCTTTCACCGACGGCAAACGGCGGACCAACGTCCACGTAAACCTGGACAAGACACTGCAAAGTGATGGCCGCGAACTGATGAACGCCGTGGAAAGACAGATCACCCTCTCCATCATCGACGACGCCTGGA
The DNA here is from genome assembly GCA_017307755.1 of Chitinophagaceae bacterium. GTDB lineage: Bacteria > Bacteroidota > Bacteroidia > Chitinophagales > Chitinophagaceae > Puia. The sequence goes on from JAFKGQ010000024.1 coordinate 40,240, forward strand.
AAGAACATCTTCGTGGCATGGACGATCTGAAACAAAGCGTGCAGACTGCCTATCTTGAACAAAAGGACCCGCTGGTCATCTATAAAATGGAAGCATTCGAGCTCTTCCGCCGGATGGACAGCGAAGTGAATAAAGATATCGTCAGCTTCCTGTGCCACAGCGGTATTTATCATTCCGGTGGCCAAAACACTTCGAATGTGGCCATCCGTGAAGGCAGGGAACAACGGACTGATATGAGCCGTCTGCGCGTACGTAAGGAAGAGCTGGCGGGCAGCCCCAGTCCTGGCCCCGGCAACGGCGCCCCTCTGCAGCACGGCGCTCCCCAGGAAGGCGGCCCCGACTATTACGATCCGTCAGGAGGTCCCGCCAAGCATGAACCCATCAAGGTCGGTCCGAAGATCGGGCGCAACGATCCCTGCCCCTGCGGCAGCGGGAAGAAGTTCAAGAACTGCCACGGGAAGGATGCGGCATAATCAACATCTTCGATCCCGGCCAAAAGGCCGGGATTTTTTATGATGAGTTAATATAAACGATTATTGGATCAACTGCATAAACTCATCAATATTGATCGTTTCCAGTTTGGGAAATGAAAGTGTTTTCAATACATTAAAATGCTTATCCCCAGTTACAATATACATTGCTTTTCCGGCAATGGCACAATCGCAATATTTATTGTCATCCCGGTCCACATCAATAAGTAACCATTTATAAAATGGGGTAACAAAATGTACATTAGATAATTCACCCAACAAAGAAATAAAGGCATCGGCTGTCCTTATCCCATATTTATCCTGGATTATTTCTTCATATTCCAGGATAATTTCAGTTGAAACTAATAGATCAAATTTTCCAGCAATGAGTGCCTGGTAGATATTGTGATAAGGAGATCTTGAAGTGAGACAGACTACAAGGATATTGCAGTCAATTACAATTGTCATTACTGCGCAGATTTACGAAAATGCTCGTTTTTCCATTTATCGAAGACAGCAGTAGAATAGCCCTTGTTGTCAAATGCTTTATCCGCTTCCCTGGTCACTTTATCGGATAAATAGGCAACCAACAAGGACCTCAATTCTTTCAGGTCTTCTTCTGACTGACCATGCCGGAACAGTTTCAATATTTCTAATTGAGCATCATTTAAGGCTATCGACATAAAATGGTCATTTTTACAAATATAGAAAATTATTTTAGGCTCCTATAATTGAAATAATCAGCATGTTAAATGTTCGTAAAAAATTAAAAATCAATACCTTCAACAGAAGGATGTGGCGTAATTGAATACCCGTGATGTAATACGTAAACAAATAATTATAAGCAGCTGTCAAATGGCAACTATTTTCTATACTTTTGCCCGTCCTCATCCATATCCCCACGAATTTCCTTCGTTGATGCTTACCGCTGGATACCTCAATACTCCTAAACTGTCATCATATGAAGGGATTTTTACGTATTTGTTTTATTGCATGCCTGTTTGCTCATTTTCATGTTGCCCAGGGACAAGTTCCCGTGATCACGTCCAATCCAAGGGATACCAGCGTTTGTGTGGGTAATGATGTAACCCTTACAGTTGCGGCGACGAATAATCCCACCGGCTATGTTTGGCAATATCAGTATCATCCTACACGCAGCCAATGGTATGATATAAGTCCAACCAAAGACGGTTTCTCGGGGCAAAACACAAACCAGTTGACTATTCACAGTGGCGCGCTGAATCCGTATTCTGTCAGGTTCAGGTGTATTGCTGTTAATGCAGAAGGCTCTTCTATCCCCTCAACCATTGCTATCGTAAAGATAGCACAGCCCCACCCGAACTTCACTATTTGGGGGCAAATTCCCGTATGCAGAAGTGGTACGGCATACTTTAACCCTGGCCTGAATCTTTATATCGATAGCGTTACCTGGACATATACAGGTTCGGGAATTACTATTCACTATGATCACACTAACAATAATTCTCCGGGAGATAGTGTAATAACCATTGATTTTAGTGACACCGCTACCATGGGGATATTGTCAGCCGTCGATAGCAATGCTTGTGGCGTTTACGGGCCTGCTACTCTCGCTATTACAATCTCACCAGAGCTAAAAACAGTTGCAGGCGCTGCAGGCTATGGGCCGGTTTGTGGTGATAATTTTTCTAATAGAGATGATCCTAATTCTTATACAATCCGCAGTACATGTGCTCCGCTTATTCATATAACCGCGTCCGGACCTCATCCCCTTCACGGCTACGTCACCAGTTGCGTAACAGTTGACTCGACAGTTCAATCATACGGCGGAATACCTTATGTCCAACGCCATTACAATATTGAGCCGAATGAAGACCCCTCTGCCTCCACCGCCACCCTCACCCTCTACTACACCCAGTCCGACTTTGATAATTACAACCTCGCCCGCGGCAGCAACCCGGCCCTGCCGGCAAACTCCACCGACGCCGCCGGCATCGCTAACCTCCGCATCACCCAATTCCACGGCACAGGCACTGCGCCCGGCACCTACACCGGCACCACGGGCGAGATCAACCCGGACGACAACAAAATTATCTGGAACGCCACGGACAATCGCTGGGAAGTGACCTTCGATATCATCGGCTTCAGCGGCTTCTACGTCTCCACCGGTTCCCTCATTCCTCTCCCGCTGACCCTGACTGATTTCAACGGACAAACAACGACAAACGGCAACCTTCTCCAATGGATCACCGCCTCCGAGCAAAACACCGCCTGGTTTGAAATCCAACGCCACACACCCGGCAGCGCTTTCACCACCATCGCAAAAGTGTCCGCAGCCGGCAACAGCCGCCTACCCCTCCACTATCAGTACACGGACAATGACGCAGCCAGCGACACATTATCCTACAGGCTCAAAATGGTGGACCTGGACGGCGGATTCACCTATAGCAAAACAGTGGTCCTGCAACATGTTACAGACAACGCCTATGCGATCCGCCTATCCCCCAACCCTTACCATAACAATGGCGCCCTATCCATCATTGCCCCAACCACCGGGACTGCACTCCTGACCGTCACAGACATCAGCGGCAGACTGCTGTTCCAACAACGGGTAAGCCTCTCAAAAGGCAACAATCCAATTTCCACGGGTGACATCGACGCTCTGCCCTCCGGCACTTACCTGTTGTCGCTGCTGGTCAAAGGTCATCGGCAAACAGTAAAATTGGTGAAATACTAGGAAAGTATTGGCCCCTTATTACTTCGTTTAACCATTGTGCTATAGAATTAGATACTGTCAATAGTATAGCATCTTTCATTAAACACTATCAAGATTGCGGCTACCCTCAATCTTCCGCTCGTCATTTTTAATGTGCCGGCAAGACCGCATTTCCTACATTCACAGCCGCAAAAAAAACATGGATATGTTTATGAGAAAAAAGACGCTGATAACCCTTGCATTGGGCCTCCCCTTTTCCCTGGTCCTCGCCCAGCAAAAACCCGGCGCACCACCCACCCCACCTGCCGCAAACCCCGCAGCCGCTGCCGGTCAGCGCAACGGGAGCGGCTCCCAAAAACAGGAACCAAAACCTTATAAAGAGGTCATCACCGACAAGGCTGTCAGCCGTACCGGTCTGTTCGCAGTACACCACATCGATGATAAATGGTATTTCGAAATACCCGACTCTCTTCTGGGACGGGATATTCTTGTAAGCACCCGTTACAGCAAGACGGCTGCCGGCGGCAGCAGCTATGGCGGCGAGCAGGTGAACCTGCAGACCATCCGCTGGGAAAAAGGTCCATCCTACTCTTTATTCCTCCGGGTGCTGACCATTGTCAACGTGGCTACAGACTCTTCACAGCCCATTGCCCAGGCAGTGAGCAACTCCAACCTGAACCCCATCGCCGCGGCCTTTGATATAAAGGCCTATGGCAAAGGCAAGGACTCTTCAGGAACAACCGTCATCGATATAACGGACTTTTTTAAAGGCGATAACCAGGCCGTCAGCCTGAATCCCGCCATCAAAAGAAGATTTAACCTGGGCAGCATAGCTTCGGATAGAAGCTATATCGAAAGCATCCATACCTACCCCATCAATACAGAGATCAGGACAGTAAAGACGTTCTCCTCCACCCCCAGCTCCGGAGGCATCTCCCTGGGTCCCACCCAGTCCACGACCCTGCCGGCCGCGGACGTAACAGGGGCCGTTACCCTGGAACTGAACAACTCCTTTATCCTTCTACCAAAGACGCCTATGCGCAAACGACTCTTTGACCCCCGGGTCGGTTTCTTTGCCAGCGAATACACCGTATTTGGCGACGACCAGCAACGGGTGGAAACCTCACGCTTTATCCACCATTGGCGCCTGGAGCCAAAGGATGAGGACATCGAGAAATGGAAAAGAGGAGAGCTGGTAGAACCAAAGAAACAGATAGTGTACTATATCGATCCCGCCACGCCAAAAAAGTGGAGATCTTATCTCATCGCCGGCATCAACGACTGGCAGGCAGCCTTTGAAAAAGCCGGGTTCAGGAACGCCATCGTCGGGAAGGAATGGCCAGAGAACGACAGTACCATGAGTCTGGAAGACGCCCGCTTTTCTGTGATCCGGTACTTCGCCTCGGACATTGAGAATGCTTATGGACCGAATGTAGCCGATCCACGCAGCGGGGAGATCCTGGAAAGTCACATCGGCTGGTACCACAATGTGATGAAGCTGGTACACGACTGGTATTTTATCCAGGCCGCCAGTTCGGACCCAAGGGCGCGGAAGATGAAGTTCGACGATGCGCTGATGGGCGACCTGATCCGATTCGTATCTTCCCATGAAGTGGGCCACACATTAGGTTTGCGTCACAACATGGGCAGCAGCAGCAAAACTCCCGTTGAAAAATTGCGTGACAAAGCCTGGGTGGAAGCCAATGGCCACACCGCCAGCATCATGGACTACGCCCGTTTCAACTACGTCGCGCAACCCGAGGACAATATCTCCCCCCGTGGCCTGTATCCCCGCATTGGCGATTATGACAAATGGGCCATCCTTTGGGGCTATAAGGGTATTTCCGGAACCAGGGACGAAGAGGAGGATAAGAAGATACTCAACAAATGGGTGATCGATAGCCTGAAGGCAAACCCCCGGCTCTGGTTTGGAGGGGAAGGCTTTAATTTCGACCCCCGTGCACAGACGGAAGATCTGGGGGACAACAGCATGAAGGCAGGCGAGTATGGTATCAAAAATCTCAAACGCATTTTGCCTGCACTGCCGGAGTGGACAAAGGAAGAGGCTGATCAATATGACAACCTTGAAGAGATGTACGGGCAACTGGTGGGGCAATACAGCCGTTATATGGGACATGTGGTCAAGAACGTAGGGGGCATCTTCGAAACCTTTAAGAGCATTGAGCAATCAGGTGATGTTTATGAGCCCATTCCCAGGGCCATACAAAAAGAGGCCGTGGATTTTCTTAGCAAACAGTTATTCACGACCCCCACCTGGCTGTTGAACAAGGAGATCCTGAATAAATTCAGTCATCCCGCCGCCACCGAGACAGTAGGTAATGTGCAGGCTGGTGTGCTCAACAGCCTCCTGTCGGGCGCAAGGCTTTTCCGGATGTCGGTATGTGCCGGCAGATATGGCGCCGCGAGTGTATATGGCCCTGACGAACTGCTGGCGGATGCAAAGAAAAGTGTCTGGTCTGAGCTGAACACGGGTGCAGCCATCGACATTTTCCGCCGCAACTTACAAAAGACATATATAGATGCGCTGATCAACCTCATCAACCCGCCGCCACCCACGCCCGTACCCGCAGGTCTGCCCAGAGGGCTTTCCGTCCTGTTCACCGGCAGCATAAAAAACACCGACGTACCTTCTATCGCACGGGCACAGCTGGTAGAGCTCCGTTCAGAAGCCCTGTCGGCCGCAGCCCGTACAACCGACAAACTAAGCAAATATCACCTGCAGGATGTGGCTGAGCGGATCAGGCAGGCGCTAAATCCCAACAAGTAGTTTTTTTCACTGTCAACATCAGAGCCTCGTCCACAATGGACGGGGCTTTTTTTCTCCTTATTGCGGAACTCTTTTTCCCGATTGGTTACCTTCATTTTCATCATCAGCATGCAATTTTGGGCACGAAAAAAAACCAGAAATTATTCTGGTTCAACCCTTAACTGCATACTATAATGAAGCGTTTATTTACATCTTTCTTACTTTTCTACGGCAGCCTGCTGACCTGTCTTGCACAAACCAATGCCGGGAACATTTCCGGGCAGATCACGTCTGTCGACAACCAACCGATGGAACTGGTATCCGTAACAATCGTCGAAACCAAAAAAGGCACCCTGACGGACACAAAAGGCAACTATACTTTCGCAAATATCCCCCCGGGAAAATATACCATCAGGATCCAATTGTTGGGCGCCAAAGAAAAGGATACACTGGTGGATGTGAGATCAGGGGAAACCACCGTGGTCGACTTCAGACTGACCCGGGAAAACATTCAGTCTTTACAGCAGGTGACCGTCACACGCAACATCAACAAATTCTCCAAAAAAGAAAGCATCTATATTGCCCGTCTGCCTTTGAAAAACCTGGAGAACCCCCAGGTGTACTCCTCCGTACCAAAAGAACTGATACAGGAGCAGATGGCCGTCGATCTGGGCAGCATTTCCAAAAACGTTCCCGGGGCCGGCATCCCCATGATCGCCAACCAGGGCCGGGTTACCTTCCGCTCCAGAGGCTTTGAGACGGAACCCAATGCCAGGAATGGGGTGGCCGGCGCCGCCTTTTCATCCATCGATGTGGCCAACCTCGAACGGGTGGAAGCGATCAAAGGCCCATCCGCCACCCTGTTTGGCACCAGCATATCCAGCAGTTACGGTGGATTGTATAACCGCGTTACCAAAAAACCCTACAATGGCTTTGGCGGCGAAGTAGCTTATTTTGGCGGCAGTTGGAATTACAACCGACTCACCTTTGATATAAATAGCCCTGTTAATGCTGACAGAACAGCCTTGCTCCGATTTAACGGAGCTACCACGTTTGAGAAAAGCTTCCAGGATCAGGGGTTTACCAACAGCGTAAGCCTGGCCCCCAGTTTCTCCTATCAGATCACTGACCGCCTGTCATTGCTGCTCGACGTGGAATTCGGTCAGGCCAAAGGAACCTCCGTCGTCCGTTTTAACCCTTATACGGGCAGTAACAAAACTCAATCCATCGTGGATATGCGGTTCCCTTATAACCGTACCTTTCTGAGCAACGACCTGGCCTACCAAACCCAGATGATGAATATCTTCGCGCAGCTGAACTACAAGATCTCGGAGAAATGGACTTCCCAGACCATCATTTCCCGGGCCCGGTCATCCATCAATGGCTATATTACCGCATTGAACGGTCGCACCGACACTACACTCCGGCCCTCTGTCATCGTAGGCGCCACCGCGTTCATCGCCACCGACGTCCAACAGAATTTTATCGGAGATTTTAACCTGGGGGCGTTTCGCAACCGGCTCGTTGTAGGACTGGACTATTACAACAACTACAATGATTTCGACCGGGTCACCGTCAATACCACAACGGTCAACTTCATCCACCCACCTGCGGACTATCGGGTAAGCCGGTTTAAAGTCGATTCACTTACAACTTCCGGCAGCCTTCGCAAGGAAACAAACCAGGATAATACGTATGCGGCGTATGCATCCGATGTCTTTAACCTCACCGACAGACTAATGGCCATGCTAAGCCTCCGTGTGGATCGCTATCAGTATAAAGGAGTGTATAATATCACCACAGGCATCACCGGCGGTGGCTTAGGCGCCGGAGGAGTACAAGCTGGCCCTTACGGTCAGACTGCCCTGTCGCACAAACTGGGATTGGTATACCAACTGGTCAAAGACCGTGTTTCCCTGTTCGGAAATTATATGAGCGGGTTTTTCAACAAAAGTGGCTCTGCGGCCGACGGAAGTCCCTTTAAACCGGAACATGCCAACCAACTCGAATTGGGCATCAAGGGAGATGTGCTGGACCATCGCCTTGTAGGTACCGTCAGTTATTATGATATCGAGGTAAAAAATGTCTTACGCATCGATCCCAAAGATGCCAACTATTCCATCCAGGACGGAACACAGCTAAGCAGGGGATTGGAAGTGGAACTGACCGCCAACCCTTTTGCAGGGTTGAATATCGTTGCGGGCTACGCCTACAATGACAGCAAATACACAAAAGCTGACTCTTCGGTACAAGGCCTGCGGCCTGCCCTGTCAGGACCGGATAAAATGTTGAATTTCTGGATAAGCTATCGCATTCCCGAAGGCCGGCTGAAAGGACTGGGATTGGGCTTTGGAGGGAACTCGGGCACTGCATCCTACCAAACCAATACCCAAACCGCAAAAGTCATTATTCCTTCCTACACCTTATTGGACGCCAGCATATTTTATGACCAGCCCAAATTCCGGCTGGGTTTAAAAGTAGACAACCTCACCAGCGAAAAAAACTGGTCGGTACGTCTGACCCCACAGGCGCCGGCCCGGTTCACCGGCAGCATGAGCTTGAAATTCTAATTCCAAAATTTATCATCATATGAAACGCATAGCATTATTCTCCCTGGTTATCTTGTCAACAATATTACAGAGCAAGGCCGACTCATTATGGATCGAAGCCGATGCAACAGGACAGATGGGTAAACCCCAGATCATAAAAGTTATTTTCGGGTCTTATAATCAATACAGGCTGCAAAAGGTCGGCGAAGAGTTTCAGGAAGTGAAAGATTTCACTTGCTGGATCATCAGCCCAACGGGCAAGTATATTTCTCTGCAATTTTTCCCCAAAGACACCTCTTTTGAGGCCAGTTTTACCCCTGAAGAAAAAGGTATATATGTGGTGTTGCTTGAAAACAAGCAACGAAAAGTGGAAGACTGGAGCAAATCCACTACCAAAATAGGTATTACCAAACAACACTACTATGCCCGTACGACCATCCAGGTCGGCAACGTGTCATCTATCGCACCAGACGCCCTTACGGATCTGACAATTGTAAAGGACCCCAGCTATAAGTCCGGACCCGATGTAACCCTTCAGGTATTACTGCATGGCAAGCCGGTGCCCAATGCTACCTTATTTATGCGTCACCCCGAAATGCAGGAGCAGAAATTGACGACAGATCAGGATGGCAGAGTGTCCTTCCATGCTCCGCGGCCGGGACGGTACTTTTCCCTGGTGACGCTGAAATTTGAAACTCCGGGCACGTACAGAGGCGTACATTATGACGTCTTCAGGGAAAAATCCACCCTCACAATGATCCTGTAATGAAAAAGATCCTCCTCCTCATTCATAAAAGGCTTAGGAGGTTTATGGAAAAGGCGCCAGCTGGCATCCCTCCTGTTGTATGCTGAAAACCCACTTCAAAATGGCAGGACGCTCGCTAAAAAAAGACGGCGTCTTTTCCATCATCAATATTGTTGGGCTGGCTCTGGGGCTGGCCGTCTGCCTGCTGATATCGCTGTTTGTGATTGACGAGCTGAGCTATGACAGGTACAACGACAAGGCTGACCGTATTTTCAGAGTTGTTTCCGACATACATATCAACGGCAATGGGAACAACAGCGTCTTTACACCCTCTCCCATGGGGCCTGCCCTGGTAAAAGACTATCCCGCGATCCAGGCGGCTGTCCGGATCCGTCCTATCCAGGGGGGTGTGCTGGTAAGAAAGGGTGCCGATACATGGATGGAATCCAATGCGGTGCTGGCCGACCCTTCTTTATTCGATGTCTTTACGCTTCCCCTGCTGGCGGGAGATCGGCATACCGCCCTGGCGGCGCCAAATTCCCTGGTGATCTCCGCCAGCCTGGCCGAGAAATATTTCAACAGCATCCAGGTCATTGGCAAAACACTCCGCACAGATGACGACACCACTTCGTGGCAGATCACCGGGGTAATAAAGGATATGCCGACCCAATCTCATCTCCACCTGAAGTTGATCAAATCCCTGACCGGCAAAAAATTCAATACCAACCAGGCCTGGTTCAACCTTTATGGAGCCACTTATTTACTGGCAAGACCGAATACAAGCACCGCGGACATCGATCTTATGCTGGCCGGTGCTGTCACAAGATACATCGATCCCCAGATGCGACAGCAGTTGCACAATACACCAGGGGACATGGAGAAGAAAGGCAACTATTTCAGGTTCTATTCGATGCCCCTCACACACATCCATTTATATTCCAATGTAATGGGAGAGTTCGAGCCCAATGGCAATATCCGCACAGTCTATATTTTCATCGTACTGGCCCTCCTTATTTTACTGGTGGCCTGCGTCAATTTTATGAACCTTTCCACCGCCCGCAGTGCACGCCGGAGCCGGGAAGTGGGCGTGAGAAAAGTCCTGGGCGGCAGCCGCAGGGAGCTGATCACTCAATTCCTGGTTGAAGCCATCCTCACCAGCTTTATGGCGCTGTCATTGGCCGTAGTCATAGCTGTGATCCTGTTGCCCTACTTTAATCAATTATCCGGTAAATTTTTTTCCCTGGCTATCTTATACAACAGGTGGACTGTCCCGGCTCTGTTGATGATCTCTCTGACAGTAGGACTGCTGGCAGGCAGTTACCCGGCCTTTTTCCTCTCCGCCTTTCAACCTCTCCAGGTGTTAAAAGGTCGGTTGGTGATGGGCTTAACCAAAAGCCGGCTACGCAACGGGCTGGTGGTCTTTCAATTTGCCATCGCCATTGTACTTGTGGCTTCCACCATTGTGATCTATCACCAACTGCATTATATCCAGACAAGACAGTTGGGTTATGACAGGGAGCAGGTATTGACCATCCGGCAAACAAAATATCTGGGTGATCATGCCCGGACTTTCAAGCAACTGGTGGAAGCACTCCCCGGAGTTGTCAGCGGGACCATGACTGGCTATCTGCCTAATATGCCGCAACCCGGGAACAGAGTTTTTTTTAAAGATGCGGGGGTCCGGGTGAATGAATCCTTTTTAATGGGCGACTGGAGGATCGACGCGGACTATATATCAACCTTAAAAATGGAAATAGTGGCGGGCCGGAATTTCTCGTCCGTAATACCAACAGACTCAGCCGGAGTACTGATCAATGAAACGGCCGCGCAGATGCTGGGCTATGCCGACCCAATCGGTAAATCCATTTTCACCGGTCCGGATCCGGTGACCCCCTATCGCATTCTGGGAGTGGTAAAGGACTTCAATGCGCATACCTTGCACAGTAAGATCGAACCCATTATATTCAGTCTCCGGGCAGATAGGAATGCCTTTGCTTTCCGCCTGCATACAAAGGATCTTTCCGGTCTTATTGCCCGTATCAAAAGAACTTATACTTCCATGGATGAAGTCGCCGGGCAACCTTTCGTCTATTCCTTCCTGGACGATGATTTCAATGCGCTGTATGCGTCGGACAAGCGCACGGGCAGCCTTTTTATCGCTTTTACCATTCTCTCTCTTGTAATTGCCTGTCTGGGACTATTCGGGATGGTTAGCTACGCCGCAGAACAACGTGCAAAAGAAATAGGCATCCGCAGGATACTGGGTGCGGGTATTCGTCACATAGTGGTATTATTCTCACAGGAACTTTTTAAGCTTATCTTTTTGGCCGCCTGCATCGGATTCCCTCTGGCCTGGTGGGGAATGCACCGGTGGTTGGAGGACTTTGCCTATCGTACGCCGGTGAGCGGATGGGCCTTCGTCCTGGCCGGGTCGGGTGTCGCAACCATTGCCCTGGTGACTGTCGGTTTACAGGCGATCAAGGCGGCTGTGGTCAACCCGGTGGAAAGGCTGAGGACAGAATAAAAAACCCCCGTCACTGGAATTTGCGACGGGGGCTATGCTTCACAAGGTTAACAGTGTGACATGCGCTGTTACGGCGTCGGCGTAAGCGGCAAGCCATATTTATACATATAACGACGATACAATTGGGTCTGTTTGTTATCAAGACTAACCTCCCTGCCCTGGATAAAGGCATGCTCGACGATGCTGCTGCGCATATCCAGGATGTCCCCTCCGCTAATGACGATATTTGCATCTTTTCCCGTCTCCAGCGAGCCTGTGCGATCGTCAATCCCCAAAATTTTCGCTGTATTCAACGTGATAGCCTGCAACGCCTGTTCCTTTGTAAGACCATAGGCCGCAGCCGTACCCGCATTGAACATCAGGTTGCGATAGCGCGTCTCGTCATGGTCATCGTTCAGCGCAAAGAGGACACCAGCTTTCTGTAATTGCGCGGGGGTCTTGTAAGGCTGATCGACATCGTCATCCTCTGTAGTAGGCAATGCATGTTCCTGTCCCAGGATCACCGCGATATTATTTGCTTTTAGCAAGGGGGCGATCAGCCAGCTCTCACTGCCGCCTACGATCACCACGTCAAATCCGAACTCTTTTGCAAAATCTACCGCCACCAACATTTGCTTCACCTGGTCGCCATGAACAAATAGCTTTTGTTGTTTGGAGAACAACCCTTTTACCGCCTCGAACTTCAGGTTCGTCTCTTTATGAGGAGAAGTCTGCAGATACCCCTTTGCTTCCCGGAAAAAACTCTTGAGCTCTTCCACTTTTGCAAGAGCCTCCTTCACAGGATCAGTGGGCGCTTCAACACCACCTCTCCTGCCCCCAAAACGAGGACGGCGTACGATAAAGGAAGGCATGTGCAGGTGGATGGCCCCATCCATTTTATATGCCGCATCCTCCCAGTTCCAGGCATCCAGTTGCACGACGGAAGAGCTGCCGCTGATAGTGCCGCCCTGGGGCGTGACGCTGGCCAGCAATATCCCATTGGCCTTTAAGGTATTGATGATCTTCGAATCCGTGTTGTAGGCCACGATGCTCCGGATGCTGGGATTCAGATCGCCCAGTTCTTCGTAGTCATTGGAACCCCGTACGCCATTAGCAATCTCTTTCAGACCCAGGTCGGAGACAGGGAGTATCAACCCCGGATATACCTGCTTGCCTTTGGCGTCCACGACTTTTACATCGGCGCCTGATGGAACGGATACGTTCGCGCCCACCTGTACGATCTTCCCGTTGTCCACAGCAATTGTGCCGCCTTCTATCACCTGTCCATTGCCGATGTGGATAGTCCCGCCGGTGATATATAATTTTCCTTTATAGTCCTTTGTCGGGTATACGTCGTCCTGGGCGTGGGCAGCCAGCAGCGCCAGCATCGAAAAAGCTGCAGCCCCCAGGCGACGGATGAAAGCATAATTCATTTGTATGATCATTTTACTGATTAGTTAGTTTTTGTATTTCCGTCGTCGCCGTCGATGGTCAGGAGCCCGTCATGATGCTCGTGATCACCACAGTTTAACTCTACATGGAAGCTGGGCTCGGCCGGCCGCATAGGCGTCCCGGACCTTTTTTCCGCCAGCAGCTTTTGCACCAGCCGGTTGCGCTCGGCGGTTATACTCTTACGCAGCGCTGCGTCCCTATCGAGGTCATAGTAGATGACACCGTCCACAATGGTCTTTTCGGATCTGGCGTAGATGCTCAGCGGATTGTCGGACCACAGTACGAGGTCGGCATCCTTTCCTGCCTTGATGCTGCCCACCCTGTCGGCCACGTGCAGGGCCCTGGCAGGGTTGAGGGTCACCATCTTAAATGCTTCTTCTTCGGACAACCCTCCGTACTTGACACTCTTGGCGGCCTCCTGGTTCAGACGACGGGCCTGTTCGGCATCATCGGAATTGATACATACGTTGAGGCCTACCTTTGTCATGATCGTCGCGTTATAAGCGATGGCATCCTGTACCTCCATCTTATAGGCCCACCAGTCGGAGAAGGTGGAAGCGCTGGCGCCATGTTCTTTCATTTTATCGGCCACTTTGTATCCTTCCAGGATATGGGTGAAGGTGTTGACACGGAAATCAAACTTTTCTGCTACACGCATCAGGGCCGTGATCTCGCTTTGCACATAGGAGTGACAGGTGATAAAACGTTTTTTCTCCAGGATCTCCACCAGTGCATCCAGTTCCAGGTCGCGGCGGGTAGCCAGGGGAGCCGCCTTTCTTGCCTGCTGGTAGTCACGCGCTCTTGTAAAAGCATCCATCAGCACTTCTTCCACGCCCATACGGGTGTCGGGAAACCGGTTGTTACTCTGCGAGGTGGTCCGCTTTACATTCTCGCCCAGGGCGAATTTGATAAAGGGATCCCAATTCCTGAATTTTAAGCCCTCGTCATCCTTTCCCCAACGCAGTTTGATCAGTTGGGTCTGCCCGCCGATGGTATTGGCGGAGCCATGAAGGATGTGAGAGGAGGTGACACCCCCGCTCAGCTGTCTGTAGATATTGATATCCTCCGGGTTGAGGTTGTCGGCTATACGGACTTCTGAAGTGACGGACTGGGCGCCTTCATTGATGGAGAAGGCGGCGATATGGGAGTGTTCGTCGATGATGCCGGGCGTCAGGTGTTTACCGGCGCCGTCGATGACAATGGCCCCTGCCCCGGAAAGGTTCTTCCCTATCTGGGCGATCTTACCTCCTTTTACCAGTACGTCCGTATTCTCGAGCCGGCCCTCTTTCTCATTGGTCCAGACCGTGGTATTTCTGATCAGCAGGTCCTGTTGCTTCGGCAGGGAATCCCATCCGTAACCGTCAAAGGGATATACGACCTTGCCGATATGCAATGGCCGTTTACGGGAAGTATCCGCTTCAGGAGCCGTGGTCTTTGAAAAGACAGCCGTCCAGGTGACCCAATTGCCCGTGGAATCTGTGCCATTCCCACTCCAGCTGTCGGCATACACCGCACCGCTGAGATGCGTCTGTGCACCGGCGGGACGTCCACCCATACCACCCCTCCTGCCCTGGCCGGCTTGTCCGCCCTGCCCAGGCCCCGCCGTCGAATCTCCGGCCGGACGGCCCATTCCTCCCCGTGGTCCGCCGGCGCCGCCGGGTCCAAAGCTCAATGATACGAGGCTTCCGTCATAATTGAACTTACCCGTCAGCGTGTCTTTTCCACCCGCAATAACGCTGGCCGAAGTGGCGGATTTTACATCCAGCACATAGGTGGTCGTAGGGCCAGTGGCCGAAGTCACCGTCAGATTATACTGCCCCCGTACGGTCTTCCATCCTTCCGGCTTTACTTCATATTTTTTTCCCTGCACCCAGTTTTCGATGAGGGTCGTTTTTTCTGCAAACACGGGGCCGGTGGTGATAAGGAAGTTGGCCAGTTTTCCCGCATCCAGGCTACCGACCTTATTATATACGCCCAACAACGTCGCGGGTGTCTTTGTCAACGCCTCCAAAGCCTTTCCCTCGCTCAACCCATACTCAAACGCCTTTCTCAAATTGGCCGTGAATGTTTTGACATCCTTCAAATCCGAAGTAGTGAGACAAAAAGGTATCCCCGCTTTTTCAAAGGCTGCGGGGTTGCCGGGAGCCAATTCCCAATGCTTCATATCCGTAAGCGACACAAACCTTGCGTCATTGGGATCTTCTACATCCATGGCCTGGGGAAAGTTCAGCGGCAGGATAAAGCTGGCCTTGGTAGCCGCTATTTCATTGATGCGTTGATATTCATTCCCACCGCCTTTGATAATAAACTGAACGCCAAATTCGTCCCCAACACGGTCACCCTGCAGATCAGTCCATTTATCGCCTCCCTCGAACAATTGCGGAAGGGACAGCTCATCGTTGAAAGCCTGCAGACTTAAATTTGTGCCTTCATGGACAGGCTGGCTTTTATACCCCTCTGTTTTATACCACCCCGCATCGAGCCAGGTCTGCCGCAGCAGGGCGATGCTTCCCATCAAGCTGCTGGGATAACTTTGCGTGGATGTACCCTTGTTAAGAGAATAATTCGCAGACGATTTTTCTTTGACGATGACCAGGTTCTCATTTTCATTGGCCAGTGTTACCACTGCGCCGGTGCCTCTGGCGATGCCGTCCCGCTGAAGGGTTTGCACCGTACCAAAGCCTGCTTCACGCAAAGGCTTGGCTTTTGCATCATCGACTGTAAAAAGATGGGCGGCTTCCGTCTCCGGATGGATCGCCTGGTTCCAGTTATAGGCGCCCTTTGTATTGGAGGTCAGCTGCGCCGGAGCCCTGAAATCAAAGGTCCTTGTCTGTCTTTCACCCTGTGGCATACCGTAGTCGCTGAAGGCGTCGATAAAGGAGGGATAGATATATTTACCGCTGCAGTCGATGACGACTGCATCCTTTGGAATAGCGACACCCGTGCCTGCGCCAATGACAAGCCCGTCGCGGATCACCAGGGTGGCGTCAGCCATCGTTGTCTGACCATCTTTTACGATGGTGGCATGGGTAAAGGCATAACACCCTTCCCGCTGATCAGCAACGCCATTGACGGGAAAAGTAGTTTGAGCGATGGAAATAATGGAACAGATAAGGAACGCCGCCAGTAAAAAGAATATTCTACCCCGCGGACGATGTCGGAAGTTTCTCATGTTTGAAAATTAGTTTTAGTCCCTAAAAATGGTCCTCAAGTTAGGTAAATGGGCTAATTTTAACGTTTAAATATTGTATCAGCGGTAAATTAAACATGCCAATTCGGTGACTAACATTTCATCCTATATTGATCATACCATTCTAAAGCCCACTACCACACATATGGACATAAAAAAAATATGTGAGGAAGCGATACAATATGACTTCAAAGCTGTTTGTATACCTCCATCATTGGTAACTACAGCCCGCAGGGAGCTACAGGTCGCACGTTCCCCTCTTGCAGCTACGGTGATTGGGTTCCCCTTTGGTTATTCTGTGCTGAAGGCCAAGCTGTCCGAGGTGGAGCAGGCCCTCACCGACGGCGCTGATGAGCTTGACATGGTCATCGATCTTACGGCATTGCGCAATGGGGATTGGTCATATATTGAAAAAGAAATATCTGCTCTCACGGATACGATCCATGACCAGCGCCGGGTTATAAAGGTCATCATCGAGAGTGGTATCCTTACGGATGACGAGATCATCCGCTGCTGCGGGATCTGTAGCAAGGCAGGCGTGGATTTTGTAAAGACATCCACAGGATATGCCGAAAAGGGCGCTACCATCGAGGCTGTGCAACTGATACGCAAACATCTCCCTGCCGGCATAAAAATAAAAGCCTCCGGCGGCATCCGAACCTATGAATTCGCCCGTCAATTAATTGACGCCGGAGCCGACCGGCTGGGCTGCAGCGCCAGCGTAGAGATCGTAAAAGGGGAGAAAGTTGCCGGAAAAGGCTATTAATTGAAATAAATTTTTTATGTATAAATATCTAATCATCCTATCGTTACTCACTCCGGCTGGAGTTATGGCTCAGGCTGATACCGCCGGCATCGTTGTCCATAAGGACCCGCGCATCGACCAGTTGATCCACAGGCAGATGGAGATCAATGAAGAAACTACCCGGGACAGCCGCCGGAGCATGCCGGGTTTCCGGATACAGGTGATCAGCGCGACTGACCGCAATAAGGTCTTTGCCGCCAAAACAAAGATCTACCAGCAATTCCCCGATCTGAAGCCTTATGTGCTCTACCAACCTCCTTATTATAAATTGAGGGTAGGCAATTTCAAGACGCAGACGGAGGCAGAAGAATTCGAAAAACAGCTATCCTCCTTATTCCCCAGCGGGCTATATGTCATCAGGGATACCATCGAGGTCACGCCCGAGCGGCTAAAAGAGGAGGGTCCCCAATGAAAGATAAGATACAACAGCTGGTCAGCCGGTACACCCCCGCGTTTATCGCCACCCGTCATCATCTGCATGCCCATCCGGAGCTGAGCTACAAGGAATTTGAAACCTCCAGATACGTACAACAGCAACTGGAAGAGGCCGGTATCCCTCACCAGGTAATGGCGGAGACAGGGGTCGTGGGTCTTATCAAAGGCAAAAATCCGGACAAACGCGTCATCGCATTGAGGGCGGACATGGACGCCCTGCCTATCAAAGAAGAAAATGACGTCCCTTACAAGTCCAGAAATGAAGGGGTCATGCACGCCTGTGGACATGATGTCCACACCACTATATTATTGGGCGCCTCCCGTATCCTGCAGGAGCTGAAAGACGAGTGGGAAGGGACGGTAAAGCTCATCTTCCAGCCGGGGGAGGAAAAGAACCCCGGCGGGGCCAGTCTGATGATCAGGGAAGGGGTACTGAAAGACCCTGTACCCCAGGCCATCTTCGGACTGCATGTACATCCCGGGCTTGAGACGGGAAAGCTCAGCTTCCGGGGTGGAATGGTTATGGCCAGCGCCGATGAGCTGTACATCACGATCAAGGGCAAGGGAGGTCATGCGGCAGCCCCGCATCTGACGGTGGATACCATACTGGTAGCCTCTCACCTCGTGGTGGCCCTCCAGCAGATCATCAGCAGGAACAGGAACCCGTTGTCTCCCTCCGTCCTGTCCATCACCTCCGTACAGGGTGGTTATACGACAAACGTGATCCCCAGCGAAGTAAAACTGATGGGGACCTTCCGGGCTATGGACGAAGAATGGCGTTTCAAAGCCCATGAGCTCATCCGGCGGCAGGCGACAGAGTTGGTGCATAGCATGGGGGCCGAGATCGATCTCCACATCGATGTGGGTTATCCCATGGTATATAATAATGAAGCGCTGGATAAAGTGGCCAGGGGCGTTGCCGGGCAATTCATCGGGAAAGACAACGTTTTGGAGACGGAAGTGCGGTTGGGAGCCGAGGATTTTGGCTATTACACCCGTCAGATCCCGGGGTGTTTTTACCGTCTTGGGGTCATGAACGTAGAAAAAGGCATCACTTCCGGCGTACACACGCCGACCTTCAATATCGACGAATCTGCCATCGCCATCGGGGTGGGGATGATGGCCTGGCTAGGCAGCCAGGTTTCCTTTCCCGCATGATTAACAGCATTTTCGTATTTTGCACCGAATCTCACCTGCCGTATGATCCGACGGCCGGGAGATAAATTTCCAATATGCAAAAAAAACAGCTCCGCAAAGAGCAGGCGCTTGAATACCATTCCAAAGGGCGACCGGGCAAGATCGAGGTCGTACCTACCAAGGAGGCAAAGACGCAAAGGGATCTATCCCTGGCCTATTCTCCCGGCGTAGCGGAACCCTGCAAGGAGATCCACAAGCATCCCGACGATGTTTACAAATATACCGCCAA
The DNA here is from genome assembly GCA_017307755.1 of Chitinophagaceae bacterium. Taxonomy (GTDB): domain Bacteria; phylum Bacteroidota; class Bacteroidia; order Chitinophagales; family Chitinophagaceae; genus Puia. The sequence goes on from JAFKGQ010000024.1 coordinate 59,277, forward strand.
GGGCAACCTGGTGGCCGTGATCAGTAATGGTACGGCCGTGCTGGGTCTGGGGGATATCGGTCCCGAGGCCTCCAAACCCGTCATGGAAGGCAAGGGCGTACTATTCAAGATCTTCGCCGACATCGATGTTTTCGACATAGAGATCAATGAGAAAGACCCTGAAAAATTCGTTCAGATCGTAAAGGCCCTGGAGCCCACTTTTGGGGGTATCAACCTGGAAGATATCAAGGCGCCGGAATGCTTCTATATAGAACAAAAGCTAAGGGATCAGCTCAAGATCCCCGTGATGCATGATGACCAGCACGGCACCGCCATCATCAGCAGCGCCGCCCTGCTGAATGCCCTGGAGTTACAGAAAAAAAAGATCGACAGGATCCGATTTGTCGTCAATGGAGCCGGGGCGGCAGCCATGGCCTGTGTAAAGCTGTACGTAGCGTTGGGCGCCAAATACGAGAACTTCATCTTATTTGATAAGGACGGGGTCCTTCATGACGGTCGTACGGATCTGGACGAGGTCAAACGGAAGTTTGCCGTCAAATCCGGGGATCAGACGCTGGAAAAAGCCATGAAGGATGCCGATGTCTTCGTAGGGCTTAGCGTCGGCAACGTGGTGACCGCCGAAATGGTAAAAAGCATGGCCCGAAAGCCCATCATCTTTGCCCTGGCCAATCCCGACCCCGAGATCGGGTATGAGGTGGCCACCGAGGTACGGGATGATGTCATTATGGCTACGGGCCGCAGCGACTATCCCAACCAGGTGAATAATGTGCTGGGGTTTCCTTTTATATTCAGGGGCGCTTTGGATGTCCGGGCCACCCAGATCAATGAGGCTATGAAGCTGGCTGCCGTACACTCCCTGGCCGACCTGGCCAAGACGGCTGTCCCGGACATTGTGAATATGGCCTACAACGAGAAGAACATCGTATTCGGCCCCACTTATATCATCCCCAAACCGCTGGACCCCCGGCTGCTGTCTACCGTAGCGCCAGCTGTAGCCCGTGCTGCCATGGACAGTGGTGTCGCACAGACCTCCATCGACAATTGGGATGCCTATGCGATCGAGCTGAACAGGCGGTTGGGTTTGGACAACCAGCTTGTCCGTGTGTTGGGGAGCAAGGCCCGTAACGAGCCCAAACGGCTGGTATTTGCCGAGGCGGATAACCTGAAGATCCTGAAAGTGGCCCAAATACTCTATGATGAGGGGGTGGCTTACCCCATGCTGCTGGGCGATGAAAAGAAGATCCGGCATATGGCCGCCGCCAACCAGATAGACCTGGAAGGGCTGCCCATCATCAATCCCCATAGCGATCAGTTCGAAGAACAGCGCCGGCGTTACAGTGAAGTCTTTTTCGCCAAGCGGGGGCGCAGGGGTTATAATAAGTATGAGTCCATGAAGGTCATGCGCGACCGGAACTATTTCGGTTGCATGATGGTAGAGATGGGAGACGCCGACGCCATGATCTCGGGTCTTACCAAGAATTATCCCGACACGATCCGGCCCGCACTGCAGGCCATCGGCACAGAGGAAGGCGTACAAAAGATCGCGGGCATGTACCTGCTGCTGACAAAGAAAGGCCCCTTGTTCATGGCCGACACTACCGTAAACTTCAACCCCACGGCCACGGAACTGGCCGACATCACATTGCTGACGGCCAAGGCTGTGCAGAACTTCAATCTCACACCCAGGATCGCCATGCTGAGCTACTCCAACTTCGGCACCAGCGATTCGCCCGAAGCAAGATTGGTGGCGGAAGCACGAAAGATCGTAAAAGAGCGGAACCCTTCCCTCATCGTGGATGGGGAGATGCAGGCCAGCGTAGCCCTGAACAACGAATTGATAAAAGAAAATTATCCGTTCAGCGAGTTGGTGGATCAGGAGGTCAATACCCTTATCTTCCCCAACCTGGCAGCGGGCAACGTGGCGTATAATCTATTAAAAGAAGTCGGCGGCGCCGATGCCATCGGCCCCATCCTGCTGGGTTTGAAAAAACCCGTGCATGTGCTGCAACTGGGCAGCTCCGTAAGAAGCATTTACAATATGGCGCTGGTGGCAGTAGTGGATGCGCAGATCAAATGTAAGGGTAGCGTCACGACGGAAGAAATGGCAAAAGCGCCCTGGTGGAAAAGGAAAAAACAGTAAATAATTTATACTTTCATTCATGCATTTTTTTACAGAGTTTGGCCAATACCTGCTGATGCTGAAAGGAATGTTCTCCAAGCCGGAGAATGGCAAGATGTACTGGAAAGAGTTTATGCATCAATGTTCGGAGATAGGCATTGGCTCGCTGGGCATTGTGGTGATCATTTCCATCTTCATGGGTGCGGTGTCTACCCTGCAAACCGCCTATCAGCTGGTAAGCCCCCTGATCCCCTTGTCTACCATCGCACAGATCGTCCGGGATACCGTGATCCTGGAATTTTCTCCTACCCTCGTCTGTATCGTACTGGCAGGCGTCGTCGGCAGTAAGATCGCCAGCGAGCTGGGCAATATGCGGGTGAGTGAACAGATCGATGCCCTGGAAATCATGGGCATCAATACCAAGACCTACCTGATCCTCCCCAAACTGCTGGCGTCCATCGTCGTCATTCCCATGCTGGTGGTGATCTCGGCAGTGTTGGGCATCTGGGGTGGCCGGCTGGCGGGGACCATGACGGGCATCCTGTCCGGGGCGGCCTTTGACAAGGGGCTGCATCAGTATTTCAAGCCATACAATGTATTTTTCGCCCTCGCAAAGGCCTATACATTTGCTTTTATCATCTCCAGCATCCCCGCCTTTTATGGTTATTATGTCCGTGGAGGCGCCCTGGAGATCGGAAGGGCAAGCACCAGGTCCGTAGTGGTCAGCTGCGTTCTTGTGCTATTTGCGGACTACCTGTTATCGGCCTTATTGCTCTAACCCTCAACCATCGCAATGATCGAAGTAAAAAATATAAAAAAAGGTTTCGGCGAGAAAATTGTCATCAACGACGTAAGCGCTGTCTTTGAGACAGGAAAATGCAACCTGATCATCGGCACCAGCGGCAGCGGCAAGACCGTACTGATGAAATGCCTGGTCGGTCTTTTTGAGCCGGACAGCGGAGAGATATTCTACAACGGGCAGTCTTTTTCCGAAATGACGGAAGAGCATCGCAAAGAGCTGCGTCAGCGAATAGGTATGCTCTTTCAGGGCTCGGCGCTGTTCGATAGTATGACCGTTGAACAGAATGTGATGTTCCCCCTGGATATGTTCACCAAGGACACTTATGCTGTCAAACTGAAAAGGGTCAACGAGGTGCTGGACCGCGTCAACCTGAAGGACGCCAATAAAAAATTCCCCGCCGAGATCTCCGGGGGGATGAAAAAAAGGGTGGGTATTGCACGCGCCATCGTGCTCAACCCCAAATACCTCTTCTGCGATGAACCTAACTCCGGCCTCGACCCCCAGACCTCCCTGCTGATAGACAAGCTGATCAAGGAGATCACGACCGAATACAATATCACCACCGTGGTGAACACACATGATATGAACAGCGTGATGGAAATAGGGGACAACATCATCTATATGTACCAGGGGCTGAAAGAATGGGAAGGCAGCAACAAGGAGATCATATTCAGCAAGAACAAGCTCCTAAACGAGTTTATCTTCGCCTCCGAGTTCCTCCAGGATGCCAAGGACATGCGGATGTTGGAGATGAAAGGGAAGATCGACAACAACAGGAACATGGATGAGCTTTTAAAATAGGCTGTTTGCCAGATATATTAGCATCACATTAAAAAAGGGGGCATTTCCCATTTTACCCTTATTTTTGCCCACCGAATCACTGAATAGAATCACCGAATTATAACCTATTCTCCCATGGCAATCTTAGTTGACAAAAACTCCAGGATCATTGTACAGGGCTTTACAGGAACAGAAGGGACTTTCCATGCTACGCAAATGATAGACTACGGCACTCAGGTGGTCGGTGGTGTGACGCCCGGCAAAGGCGGCAGTACCCATATCGATCGGCCTGTGTTCAACACCGTGTCTGACGCAGTTAAGGCCACGCAGGCCAATGTATCCATCATCTTCGTACCCCCGGCATTTGCCGCGGATGCGATCATGGAGGCTACGGAAGCAGGCATCGGGCTGGTGGTATGTATCACGGAAGGTATTCCTGTACAGGACATGGTGAAGGCTAAGAACTATTTGACGGGTAAAAAGACGCGTCTCATCGGCCCCAATTGCCCCGGTGTCATTACAGCAGGGGAATGCAAGGTAGGCATCATGCCGGGCTTTGTCTTCAAAAAGGGGAATATCGGTATTGTTTCCAAATCCGGGACATTGACCTATGAGGCGGCCGACCAGGTAGCCAAGGCAGGACTGGGCATTTCCACTGCGGTAGGTATCGGTGGCGACCCCATCATCGGGACCCCGACAAAGGAAGCGGTGGAGCTGTTGATGAATGACCCGGGGACGGAAGGCATCGTCATGATAGGAGAGATTGGCGGTAGTATGGAGGCTGAGGCCGCTCAATGGATCAAGGCCAACAGTAAAAAGCCCGTGGTAGGTTTTATCGCCGGCCAGACAGCCCCTCCCGGAAGAAGAATGGGACATGCCGGCGCCATCATCGGCGGCGCGGACGATACAGCCGCCGCCAAAATGAAGATCATGGCGGAATGCGGCATCCATGTGGTACAAAGCCCTGCAGACATCGGCGCTACGATGGCAAAAGTTATCAAATAATCATAGAAAAAAAGGCCCGCTCTCACGGGCCTTTTTTATTTATTGTATCGATGGCCTAAAACTTTCTGTGATGGTGACGCTTCATCATTTTGTGATGATGGTGTATTCTATGCCGGTCGCGTTTAATTTCCCTGCGATCATTTCTGATCTCGCGACGGTCACTCCTGATCTCATGACGATCATTTAATATAGCCCTGTGCTCACTTGCCATCGCATGACGGGGATTGTTGAAGTCTACGTTGGAGGCAATAGTACCCTGGGCTTGTGAAACACCGGCGATCAGAAGGCCGGCAGCAACAAGTATTGTAAATTTGGTGTTCATGATCTTTCTTTTTTAATTGTGTTGTACAAATCGTACTTGTATTAAGAAGGATATAGGAAATTCCCGTTTAAGTACAATAAGTTATACCTATGTTAAAAGGAATTTTACTTATGTAGTCGCTTTATTTCCTGCATCTTCCAATAGATGTCTCTGACATCTTTTATTTAACTTTAAAAAAGTTTTCTCCTATGACCACCCAATTGCGTATCCGGATCATCGCCTGCCTGTTACTGACACCCTTTTTATCCTTCGCCCAGGTAAAGCCGGACAATTACACCGCCCGTTGGAAGACAGTGGATTCCCTGATCAATATAAAAGGATTGCCACAGTCCGCGCTGACACAGGTAAATCTTATCTACGAACGCGCGCGCCAGGAAAAAAATGAGCCGCAGCTATTAAAGGCGCTGCTTTATCGCATCCGATTGCAGAATGGAGATCAGGAGGATGCCGGCATCAGGAACATCGCCGACCTGGAAAAACAGATACCCGGAGCGCAACAGCCAGCCCGGTCCATCCTGCAAAATATATTAGCAGGATTATACCGGAACTATTACCAGCAGCATCGCTATCAACTGTATGATCGTACCAGGACCGTTGATCTTATAAAGGACAGCATCGCTACCTGGGGGGCGGATGACTTTCATAAAAAGATAGGAGAGTTGTATCTCGCTTCCCTTGCAGAAGATCGGCTGCTGCAGACCACCCGGCTGGATACTTATGATCCCATTATCATAAAGGGTAACATGCGTGCCTTACGCCCAACCCTATTCGATCTGTTGGCCCATTACGCAATGGATTATTTCCAGTCTGATGAACGGGATCTGAATCGCCCCGCATATGCTTTTGAACTGAATGATCCCGCTATTTTTGCCGACGCGGCCGCTTTTATAAAGCACACTTTTGTCACCACCGACTCCCTGTCCCTCCATTATAAAGCCCTCATCCTGTTCCAACGCCTGATAGGGCTCCACTTAGCCGACGCGAAACCCGATGCATTGCTGGACGTGGATATTGAAAGGCTGAATTTTGTACATAGCTATGCCGTGATGGAAAATAAAGACGAGCTGTATACAGCCGCGCTGGCAAACATTACAAACAAATGGCCTGATGCTTCCGCCGCCGCCGAAGCCTGGTACCTGCAGGCCCTGCAACATTCCAACAAAGCCGGCAGATACACTCCCCCACAGGACACCAGCGGGCGTTATGAATATGCTGCCGCCAAGGCCATCTGTGAAAAGGTGATAGCGCAAAAGGACAGCAGCGAAGGTAAGGTACACTGTATAGGGCTGCTCAGACAGATCCTCTATAAATCACTGGAGCTAAAAACAGAGACGGTCAACGTCCCGGGTCAGCCTTTTCGCAGCCTGGTAAAATGGCGCAATCTTTCACGATTATACATCAGGATCGTGCGTCTGGATCATGCCACCCGGGAAAACCTGGGTAACAATACCTACCAGGACGACTATTGGCAAAAGCTATTGCAACTGTCTGCGGTGCGAACTTTTACGCAGTCTTTGCCAAAGACGGACGACAATCAAACCCACGGAGCGGAGATCAGCATCGAGGGTTTGCCCGTGGGAGCATATGCCCTCATCGCCAGCGAAGACTCCGCTTTTCGGCTGGGTCAGCATGTCATGGCATTGGCAAGCCTTTACATAAGCAATATCGCCTACATCAGTAATGGACAGGACTATTTTGTTGTCGATAGGACCAGCGGACAGCCCATCTCCGCAGCCGGCGTGCAGGTGTGGGAGAAGACCTATGATTATAAGGTCAGCCGGTTTGTCTTTACAAAAGCAGAAACCTATCGCACCGACGGACATGGTCACTTCCAGATAAAAAAAAGGGAGAATAAGCGCAACAACAACGCACAAATCGCGCTAGAGATCACCGCTGGCCAGGATCATCTTTTCACCGACGACGAAGCTTACTATGTTTACTACAGACTGCCGTATCCCGATGGGACGAATACTGTCGACAGAGGGAAGTATGAGAAAGACAACCTGCGTACTTATTTCTTTACGGACAGGTCGATCTACCGGCCGGGGCAAACCCTGTATTTCAAAGGCATTCTCGTGACCCGGGATTTCGATACACATAAGGCCAGGATACTCTCGCAATACAAGACCAGGGTGGTCCTCTACGATGTCAATGGGACAAAAGTGGATTCGCTGAATGTCACCACCAATGATTTTGGCTCTTATCACGGACAATTCAGGCTGCCGGAAAACCTTTTAAATGGATCATTCCGGATACAGGATGATTCTTCAAGACAGCAGCAATCCTTTTCGGTAGAGGAGTACAAACGCCCGAAGTTTTACGTATCGTATGATACCCTTAAAGGCGGCTACCGTGTAGGCGATACCATCCGGGTACAAGGAACGGCCAAGGCATACGCGGGCAATGTCATCGATGGAGCGCTGGTGAAATATACGGTCAGGCGGGAGACACGTTATCCCATCTTCTGTTTTGACTGCTGGTCCCGCCCCATTTCCAATCCGCAGATGATCGCCCACGGCACGATAAAGACTGACGCCAAGGGTAGATTTAGCGTGACCTTTCCAGCCATTCCGGACCAGATGACCGGCAGATCGGCAGATCCTACCTTTGAATATATCTTATCCGCCGACATAACGGATATCAATGGAGAAACCCGCAGCGGAAGCACCACCGTCCGGGCGGGTTATAAGGCATTGGAATTGTCCATTCAGCAACCTACGGAAAACAGGCTTGCCGCCGACAGTCTGAAGACGATATTTGTACGTGCCGGTAATCTCAGCGGTACGCCTGAGCCGGCCGCCATAAATGTAGCGATCTATCCTCTGAAAGCGCCCGACCGTCTCATTCGAAACAGGTATTGGGAAGCCCCGGATCAATTCGTATTATCCCGCGAAGAATACCTTCGTCTGTTCCCTCACGACGAATACAGCGATGAAACCGACAAGACAAAATGGGAAAAAGGCGACAAGGTATGGCAAACAGCTGATTCGGCGGGCAGACCTTTGACCATTGGTAAACGCTTATCACCGGGATGGTATCTCATCGAAGTACAGTCGAAAGATAAGTATGGTCAGCCGGTGAAGGCCTTGCAGTATATCAACCTGTACGATGGACAGACGGGCAGACCGTCAGAGGCCCAATATAACTGGGCGTTGGGAAGTCAACAAACATTGGAGCCGGGGAACAAGGCCACGGTAGGCATCGGAACCTCTGCGGAAAATGTCTTTGTCATCCGGAAAGTATCCCATAATGATTCCGCTGCGGCCTTTAGCTTCCTCACATTGAACAAAGAAAAGAAAAGCGCCGACTTCCCTGTAACAGAGGCCGACAGAGGCGGATTTGGCGTGCTGGATGCGTTTGTAAAGGACAATCGCGTCTATTCCAGTCTTTTTACCGTACATGTACCCTGGACCAATAAAGAACTGAGCATCCGCTACGACACCTATCGCGATAAGGTCCTGCCGGGCAATGAGGAAAAATGGAAGGTGACCATCAAAGGCCGTCAGACGGATAAGGTCGCCGCCGAAATCCTGGCCGGTATGTACGACGCTTCGCTGGATCAGTTCAAAAAGCATGATTGGTCCGTCCCCGATGTGTATCCTGTGTACAGCCCGGGCAATGGTTGGGAAGGGCGTTCCAATTTCGGCGACATCACTTCACAGCAACGATACATACAGGAAAAAGATTATCCCTATTTCGATAAGAGGTATGACCAGCTGGTGACCATCAGTCATGATGGAAGAATGTATGGAGAAGTAATCTATAAGTCAGCGTCGGGACGCACAAGGGCAATGCCGCAGGCATTGGCTGCACCTGTATTTAACTATTCAACGGCTAACCGTGACCAACTTGGCGCGGCAAAGATCGTACAAGTACCAGACCCAAATAGCGATCCGGACGGGTCCAAAGGAATGATGCTGGATAGCGTTATTTTAGAGGGCGTCGAAGCTATTCCGCCGGGAGCCGCCCCCGTCCAGGTACGCAAAAACTTCAACGAGACTGCCTTCTTCTTCCCCGACCTGAGGACCGACGATTCCGGCAGTGTCACGTTCTCCTTTACCATGCCCGAGGCGCTCACCCAATGGAAATGGATGCTGCTGGCCCATACACAAGACCTTTCCTTGGGCTATTCAGAAAGGACCGTGGTCTCACAAAAGAAATTGATGGTACAGCCCAATGTTCCCCGCTTTCTCCGTGAAGGGGACAGGATGGAGTTGGGTGTAAAAGTGGTCAATCTCACTGATTCTGAAATGACAGGACAGATGGGGCTGCAGCTGATAGACCCCGCCACGGGACAGACAGCGGACGGCGTATTAAGCAACCGGCAGGCCAACCAATATTTTACCGTAGCCGCGGGACAAAGCGCCGTAATAGGCTTCCCTATCGACATCCCCTATCAATACAATCGCCCCCTGACCTACAGGATCGTGGCCCGAGCAAAGGAATACAGCGACGGGGAAGAAGCCGTGCTGCCCGTGGTGAGCAATAGGATGCTGGTGACCGAAAGCCTCCCGCTAAATATGAACGGGGACGGTACAAAACAATTCCGCTTTGAAAAACTTTTACAGAGCGGCGCCAGCGAAACATTGAATCATCATGCCCTGACGATGGAGTTCACCAGCAATCCCGCCTGGTATGCTGTACAGGCTCTGCCCTATCTGATGGAATATCCTTATGAATGCGTCGAACAAACCTTTAATAAATTTTATGCCAATGCCCTGGCCAGCCGGATCGCGGGCAGCTCACCCCGTATACAGGAGATCTTTTCCAAATGGAAGACATCCGATACCGCAGCCCTGTTAAGCAACCTGGAAAAGAACCAGGAGCTGAAGTCCGTACTGCTCCAGGAAACCCCCTGGGTATTACAGGGAAAAAACGAGTCGCAGCAACGACAACACATCGCTCTGCTCTTCGATATGGTACGGATGAGCCGGGAGCTGGAGTCATCCCTGACGAAACTGAAGGATATGCAGGCTCCCAATGGCGGGTTCGTATGGTTCAAGGGTGGTCCTGATGACCGGTACATGACCCAATATATCCTCACCGGCATCGGTCATCTGCAAAAGTTGAATGCCATTCCTCCTTCCATGACAGGAAAGATAAAAGATATTGTGTCAGCCGCCCTGCCCTACCTGGACGGTAAGATCAAAAAGGACTACCAGGACATCATACAAAGACAAAAGAACAAAAGACCACAACCCCTGGGTAAAACGGCCGGCCCCGTATGGATCGGGGAGACACCGGCGCAGTATTTATACATGCGGAGCTTCTTTAACGATTACGGTATACCGGGAGATGTGTTCCCGGCTGTCAATTATTTCCGTAAACAGGCACGTGAAGCATGGATACAGGGTGGCAAATATATGCAGGGCATGATCGCCCTGGCGCTTTTCCGTACAGGGGATGTGCAGACGGGAAAAGATATCATCGCTTCCCTGAAACAGACGGCCATCCGGGACGAAGAAAGGGGCATGTACTGGAAAGGCATGGAGGGCGGCTACTATTGGTGGCAGGCCCCTATCGAGACACAATCGCTGTTGATAGAAGCCTTCCGCGAGATCGCACCCAATACAGGCACAGACAACGCTCTCAAGACCTGGCTGCTAAAACAAAAGCAGACACACAACTGGCCCACCACCAAGGCCACGGCAGACGCCTGCTATGCCTTGCTCGCCCCCTCTCCTTCCCAACCGGCATTATCCGCCAATGACTGGCTGAACACGGAAAGGAACGTCGACATCCAGCTGGGAAACCGCACCTTTTCTTCATCCGCTGTGGCCACCGAAGCCGGCACAGGCTACTTCAAACAAGTGGTCGATGGCGCCCGTGTCCAACCTTCCATGGGTAATATCACGGTGACCATGAAGACCACCGGCTCCGGTCAGACTGCCCCGGCCGGCAGCGGGTCACCCGCGTGGGGCGCCATCTACTGGCAATACTTTGAGAACCTGGACAAGATCACCGCCGCCTCCAACGCCAAAGCGCCCTTAAAGCTGACAAAAAAACTATTTATAGAAAAGAATACGGATCGCGGCCCCGTGCTGGAGCCCGTAGCCGACAACGGTGTACTCCATCCGGGGGACAAGGTAAAAGTGCGTATCGAGCTACAGTCGGACCGTGACCTGGAATATGTACACATGAAGGACATGCGCGCTGCCTGTATGGAACCCGTGAACGTGCTGAGCAGTTACAAATGGCAAGGCGGTCTGGGATATTATGAAAGCACCCGTGACGCCAGTACGGATTTCTTCTTCTCCCATGTACCCCGGGGTACATTCATCTTTGAATATCCCCTGTTTGTCGGTCAATCGGGGAACTTTAGCAATGGTGTGACAAACATCGAATGCATGTATGCTCCCGAGTTTGGATTCCACAGCGAAGGCATACGGGTGAACGTGGAGGAGGCCACGCCATGAGGAAGGATGTATTGATCATTGGTCAGGGCATTTGCGGTACCTTTCTCGGTTGGTGGCTGGAACAAAAGGGGCTATCCTATATCGTCATCGACGAACAGCGTCCACATACTGCTTCCAGGGCAGCGGCGGGACTCATCAATCCTGTTACGGGCCGGCGCATCGTAAAGACCTGGATGATCGACGATCTGTTGTCTTTTGCCGGGGAAGCTTATGGCGATCTTGGTGCAGCTTTGCAGGTGGACTGTCTTACACAAACCCGGGTCGTCGACTTCTTTCCCACGGCACAGATGCGGCTGGCATTTTTACAGCGCTATGAGGAAGATCCCCAATACCTGCAGCTGCCGTCGGACGAACAGCATTACAGAGAGCTATTCCACTATGATCTCGGCTATGGCATCATCACCCCCTGTTACCTTGCAGACCTTCCCCGGCTCCTGCCTGCCTTTCGTAAACGCCTGTTGCAACAAAATACCCTAATCGAAGCCGCTTTCGATCATCAATCTCTTATCGTCGAAGCACAAGGCATAACATACAAGGACATCACTGCAGACAGGATCATCTTCTGCGACGGTATTCAAAGCGCAGACAGTCCATATTTCTCCCGCATCCCCTTCGCCCCGAACAAAGGCGAAGCACTGATAATAGATATCCCCGATCTGCCGCTGTCTGCCACCGTCTTTAAAAAAGGTATGACGCTTGCCCCCTGGAAAGATGGCTTGTATTGGGTCGGCTCATCCTACGAATGGTCCTTCACCGACGCTGGTCCTACAGAAATATTCAAACAAAAGACCGAAGCCCTCCTGAAAGACTGGCTAAAAGTGCCTTTCCGGATCATTGACCATGTCGCTTCCATACGCCCCGCCACCCTGGAACGACGCCCCTTTGTAGGCTTCCATCCCATATACCCTGCCATAGGCATCCTCAATGGTATGGGAACCAAGGGATGTTCATTAGCGCCCTATTTTGCGCATCAGTTGGTGGAGCATATTGTTCATGGAGGAGCTATCCGGCCGGACGCAGATGTAAGAAGATTTACAAAAATTTTGAGTAGGTGAATCGGTAAATTTACTTCCTTAAACCAAAATACTATGGAAGTAATATTTATCAGAGATAAGATATATGAGATACGGGGGCAACGGGTGATGTTGGATTTTGACCTGGCGGCGTTGTATGAGGTGCCCACCAAGGTTCTTAATCAGGCAGTAAAACGTAATGCCGAGCGTTTCCCGGAAGATTTTATGTTCAGGCTGACGGAAGAAGAATGGGTACGGATGTGGTCACAAATTGTGATCACATCAGGCAAGGGCCAGACAAACATTCAAATACTTGACGGTCAATCGAATACCAAAAAGAGAACGGATTGCAAAGAGTAATTAGCTCGGGTCAGGGTACTATGCGGTCACAATTTGTGACCGCATCATCTGAAAAAAGAAACAAGAGCCACCTCCCCTACGCCTTCACCGAACACGGTGTCACCATGCTGGCCAGCGTCCTCAGAAGCGACAAAGCCGTAAAAATGAGCATCGAGGTAGTCCGGGCTTTTATAGCCCTGAAGCAATATGCCATCGAGCAGAACAATATCGCTGTTCAATTCCAGGAGATCAGGGATAGATTGGGTGAGCACGACGTTCAGCTCAACGCTATCTATGACGCCATACCCAGCCCTTATTGTGCCGCCACCTTGCGGGGGGGCGCTGGTTCCAATCGCCGGATGATCGTCGTATTGCCCGAAATAAAACTGAGGGGGTCCTGGTTGAGCACACGGCTCATAGCCTCATACAGCTCTGGAAGCTCGTGTCTGAACTGTACTGTATTCTCAAAGAACAGTTCGACAGCCACTGCCCAGAACTCGTGGTAGTTGGTGGCTGCATAGTCGCCCAGTAAATTCTTGGCGCCGCTCTGCATAGCCGTAAAGATGGGACGGGCTACCTTGGAAAAATTATGGAATTCCTTTTTAAAGTGTTTGTCTTCTTCCGTCTGGGTGACAAAATTGACATAGGCAAGTGCGTGCCCCATTTCATGTAAGCCCACATTGCAGTTGGGTGTTTGACCGGACATTCCTTTGACAAAATTATCCCAGGAGAGATAAATGCCCGATTGATCAACATGCCCCATAAAAGGCCGGGAATAAAATCCATAATGATAGTCGTCCCTTAAAATGAAGATATCATCAAAATAGTTGAGTCTGAACTTCTCCAGACCAAAAGTAAGCTGGACGGCGACCGCGCTGACCAGGATAGGCATTTCGGCGGTCTGTTCCACCTCTATATAATGAAAGTTCTTCGAATGTTGGAACTGGTAGGTACGAAAAAGGAATTTCCGTTGTTCTTCCAGACCCAGCCGGTTGTAATACTTTAGGTGGCGAGATATGATCGAGTGATAAAAAGTCTCCGCCGCGATAAAACGTTTGTATTGATGTTTAGTGTAGAGACGTTGAAAAAGCAAGGTCACCGGGCGGTTGAGTAGAAGTATTCCCAGTACCAATGCAATTATGACGACAATTTCCATAAGGTTCCATTTTTCTTTGTGATTCAAAAGAAAACGATTGGTTGTTACAATCGGGCCTTACATTGGTCTTGGATACGGTACTATGGTTTTCAGTGTAGTATTGCCCGCAATTGTACTTTGGGAAAATTTAGTCCAATTGCGGCAAAGATCTAATATCTGTCCTTCGGACAACGAACCTACGGTTCGTTAGGAGAAGAAAACCTAGGTAGGTTAATCAAGAGGAAATGAATCATTACGGATTGCAGACAAGATAGAAATAATATTTAAAAATCAAAAGCCTTGTGGAGATGTTTTCGTTAAAATTTCTTTACAAATTGACAATCAATTTATTAGAAATCGATTCCTCCAGAAGCTCCGGATCAATGACCTTGCGGGGGGTCAGCGGGTCCTGGTTGAGAAGTACACACAGCGAGTCATAGAGTTCCGGCAGCTGCCGCTTAAAAGCATGGGACTTTTCAAAAAAAGTTTCTATACTGACGGCCCAGAACTCCTGGTAATTGGTGGCTGCGTAGGGGTCCAGGAGAGTGGTTTCGCCTGCCTGCATACGCTCGAATATGGGCCGGGCCGTTTTTGAGAAATCCCTGAACTTGTCATGGAAGGTATCGTCCTTTCCCTCTTCCACCGTAAAATTGACGTAGACCAGCGCATGGGCCATTTCATGTAAGCCGACATTCTGTCCATCGGAATAATCGCTGAATTCCCTGATAAAATTGGACCAGGAAAGGTAAATACCGTCTTCGCTGACATGACCTTCAAAGGGCATATTGTATAATCCAAACCGGTAATTCTCTTTTAACAGGTAAATAGTCTTAAAATAGTCGAGAAGATAGTGTTCAAGGCCAAATGTGAGCTGGACGGCGGCGGCACTGATCAGCAGGGGCATCCGTTCCTCTTTTTCAAGGTCGATATATTCAAAATCCTTGTCCTCCATAAAATTGAGCACCCGGCGTAGAAAACGGTCCCTTACCGTGTCATCCAGGCTCTTATAGTAGGGATTATATTGCGATAGGATATTGTCATAATCCCAATGTCTGTCATCATATATGCGGGTGACCTTCACCGCCCTGATCCTTTTAAGGACCAGGCGGCTCAGCCTGGCGATAATAAAAACAGCTATTACCAGGCCTATGATAAGGGCAATTTCGGTCAACAGGCGCATACATCCGAAAAATACAGTTTTTTCCTGCTTTTACAACGATAAGAGAGGGGCTCCCGCTGTCATTGTGCATAATTTTTAAATTACCTTTGCCCCTCATGAAAAAACATCAGGATGTATAGAACTCATACTTGCGGGGAATTAAGACAACAACATGTCGGGGTCGCCGTGACCCTGGCCGGCTGGGTACAGACAGTACGTAAATTTGGTAGCATTACTTTTGTCGACCTCCGAGATCGCTATGGCATTACACAGCTGCTTTTTGGAGAAGAATTGAATCGGCAGCTTACGGAGGATCCTCCCGGGCGTGAGTTCGTCCTGCAGGTCATCGGGACGGTGACTGAGCGGACAAATAAGAACCCTAATATACCCACCGGGGACATCGAGATAAAGGTAGATTCATTTAAAACCCTCAATAGATCCGTAACGCCTCCCTTTACTATCCAGGATGACACGGACGGGGGAGACGACCTGCGTATGAAATACAGGTATCTGGACCTCCGGCGTAATGCTGTGAAAAAGAACCTTGAGCTGCGATATGCCGTGGGCAGAGCCGCCCGCAACTACCTGCATGAGCAGCAGTTTATGGATATCGAGACGCCCTTCCTTATCAAGTCCACTCCTGAAGGGGCACGGGACTTTGTTGTCCCCTCCCGTATGAACCAAGGGCAGTTCTATGCTCTCCCTCAATCCCCGCAGACCTTCAAACAGCTGTTGATGGTCAGTGGTTATGACAGGTATTACCAGATCGTAAAATGCTTCCGTGACGAGGACCTTCGGGCCGACAGACAGCCGGAATTCACGCAGATAGACTGTGAGATGAGCTTTGTTGAGCAAGAGGACATCCTCAACATGTTTGAAGGCATGATCAAACATATCTTTAAGGCCGTAAAGAACATCGATTATACGGAGAAAGTAGAGCGCATGACCTGGGAGCAGGCCATGTGGAACTATGGCAATGACAAGCCCGATATCAGATTTGGCATGAAATTGCTGAACCTGAAGTCGGCCTTTACCCGCAGCGAAAGGATAAATTCCCAACTGGAAGCTGTCCTGGACGAGGGCAATGCCTCCCTGATCTCCGGGGCAGGTTTTGGCGTATTCGACAATGCTGAGACAGTGCTGGCCATTGCCGTGCCGGGGTGCAGCGAATACACCCGCAAACAGACGGATGAGCTCACCGAATGGGTCAAACGTCCCCAGATAGGCATGCAGGGTCTGGTATTTATCAAATACAACACGGATGGTAGTCTGAAAAGCAGCGTAGACAAATTTTACAATGAAGAAAAGCTAAAAGCCATTGCTACCGCAGCCGGCGCCGTCCCTGGCGACCTGATACTGATACTTGCAGGCAGGGAAGAACGCACCCGCAAAGCCATCAGCGAGCTGCGGCTGGAAATGGGCCGGCGCCTGGGTCTTCGAAAAGACAATGAGTTCAAGCTCCTCTGGGTGCTGGACTTCCCGTTGTTCGAATATGCCGAGGAGGAGAATCGTTGGGTAGCCCGCCATCATCCCTTTACTTCCCCCAAACCTTCGGACATCAGCGTAATGATCAACAATAGTCCTGTGATAGAGAACCCGGAAAAATACCTGGAACATCCCTATTCCAATATCAAGGCTAATGCCTATGACATGGTACTCAACGGGAATGAGATCGGGGGCGGCTCCATCCGGATCTTCCAACGGGAGTTGCAGGAGAAGATGTTTGCGGCCCTGGGGATGAGCCAGGAAGAAGCCCTCCATAAATTCGGGTTCCTGCTGGGCGCTTTTGAATATGGCGCTCCTCCCCATGGAGGCATCGCCTTTGGGTTCGACAGACTATGCGCCATCCTTGGAGGCAGCGAAAGCATCCGTGACTTTATCGCCTTCCCCAAGAACAACAGCGGAAGGGATGTGATGTTGGATGCTCCCAGCGCCATCGATGACCAACAGTTGGAAGAATTGTCCATTGCTTTGAAAGTAGAAAGCCGATGAAAAAACTAGTGCCTATATCCACCATATTGTCATGGATCAACCTGGTGTTCGGAAGCTTCATATGTCTGTCCATGCTGCTGGCGACATCTGTCTTTGGTGCAGTAGTACTGATCATGGCTTTCTTTTTCAGCGCCATACCGCTGCATAGCTATGCCGCTCTTCAGTTCCATAAAAGCATCCGGGACCCAAGCCTGCCGCTGAAAAGACAGACTGCCACCGGACTGCGTTTTATGGGTTTTGTGGTATTGTTCTTTGGGGTTATGATCATCGCCAACAGCATAGCGATCCTCCAGCATACAAAAGAATGGCTACAAATGGAACAGTCCATGATGCCGGAGTCCAAACAACAGTTCAATGAAAAGACGGTACGCCTGTCGGGTGTCCTGGCCCTGTTGTTGGGACTAAGCCTCACGGTCAACGTCATTTTGAATTTCAGGCTGCTGCGCTGGTATATTATGTCGAAGGGCAACCAGGATAATCCATGAAAGAAGTTCGGGGCATAAGAACTTTTTCCGTCTGCACGATCATTCTTGGAAGCGTTGTCTCTCTGGTGCTATTCAGCGCATGGCTTCAGCCGGGCGGGCTCGCCTCCAACAGGGAAATCAACCTGATGCTGACCGCAGTATTGCTCAGTCTGTTAACGCTGGGATATCCGGCACTGCTGCTGCTGATACGGGATAGATATTACCGGCATTTTCCCATCTCTTATCGCGCCAGGGTTTTCACCCACATCTTCCGGGTAATACAATTGATATTTATCGTTCTGCTCACCGGCTTGCTGACGGTGGCGATATATAATGTATCCGGAAAGTTCAATGCAGGAAATAGTTTTCGCCTTAACGTAATTCAGTCGGGAACACTTTTGATCTTACTTGTGACCATCGTATTGAACCTGACCCTTTTCTTCAAAGGCTGGCGCCTCTTAAAACAAACCCGAAAACCCTACATTGACGAAGTCATGTCTACTTTCGACCCCGCAAACCTACCCCAACAACAGCTCCCCCCAAAATCAACAGGACAACACTGATGAGCAACATCCGTTCCACCGGCGCCAAACCATGGTCTATTCCTTTTTTGATCTTCTCCCGGCAATCGTTTATATAAACGTATAACCCGGGGTAAAAATGGTTGACTTGCCGCACTGCTTCGAACTTATGAAGGGCTGCTTTATAATGCCCCTTATCATAGAATGCCACTGCCCGTGCAAAGAGACGGGAAGAGCTGCTGACCCGGGGGGTGATCCCCGCCGCATCCAGGAATTCGTCCAATATGGCCACCGGTACGGCAAAATTAAGTCCCGCTGCCAGCCCTCCCGTATTTTCTATACTGCCAAAGGTAGTAAGCCCCACCACTTCTCCCATTTCATTACACACAGGCCCCCCGCTGCTGCCATGATTGATATTGGCGTCCATCTGGATCAGCGGCCATCCTCCCGCGGATTTCTTGATAGCGCTGACAATACCTGTGGTCAGGGTGGGTTCGATGGCCGACTCGGCGGCCAGGAAGTCGTTGTTGGTTACAGGACCGGGATAACCATATACAAACAGCTGTTCCCCCACCCTGGGCAGCGTGTTGCCGCCAACAGCCACGACAGGCATTTCCTCCTTGCCCGTCTCGATCTTGAGGATCGCAATATCCTTTCCGGGCATCGGCTGCCCCTTTGCGACTACGGCCGCCAGGGCCTTTTCGGTACTAGGTCCCTTGTCCTCCCTGTCACTGCGATATACCACATAAATATCCTTTTTAAGACCGTACAGGATCATAGAGAACAGGCGGGAGTACACCGAAGCATAGGTATTGTATAGAAGACTACGCTGCTGCTCGTTAAAAGTAGTGGCCCAGGAGCTTTCCAGGGCGGCAATGCTGGCGTCTGTAATAGCCTGAAAGGCGGAGAGAATGAACTGCCGGCGTATAAAAGCGTTATCTCTTTCAATAAGATGGCAGTTGGTAGCCACATATCCGTCCCCTGTGAGGAAAAAGCCCGTGCCGGTGGCCGTGATCTGTTCTGGCTGTTTGATATAGTCGAAAGTAGTCTGGAAAAATCGGGCAGGGTGATTATTCATTTCCCGGAGGACGATGTCCAGTTTCTGCTCGGCAGAGACGCCGCCGGCCTGGTCCAGGCCTTGAATGGAGTCCAGCAGGGCATTAAAGGCCCTGTTGTCCATCTTCATGCTGTTGACATAGACATTGGCGGAATATTCCGTCCGTATCATGACCACCCCCGGTCTGTTGACAGCATAATTCTCCATCCCGGATATTTTCTGTCCGTGGACAATGGCGACAGGGAAAAGTAAAAGGATCAACAGGGGGTATTTACCGATGCTGTTCATGAAGTGCCATTCATTCCACAAATAAAACAGGAAAAAGGCTAACTTGTTGTACTATTGACGTTTAAATTTTATTATGTCGTCTCCACAAGCTCCGTTGGCCGAGCGGCTCCGGCCACAATCGCTCGACCAACTGGTCGGGCAAAAGCATTTGACGGGTAAGGGCAGCGTTCTGCGGACTGCCATCGAGCATGGGAAACCGCCCTCCATGATCCTTTGGGGTCCTCCGGGGACAGGAAAGACCACTATTGCCGGCATTATCGCTAACTCCCTGCAGGTCCCCTTTTATACGTTGAGCGCCATCTCAGCCGGGGTAAAGGAAGTACGGGAGGTTATCGCGGAAGCCCGGGAAAAGGAAAAAGCCATTCTTTTTATAGATGAGATCCACCGGTTTAACAAGGGACAACAGGACGCCCTGTTGGGAGCCGTGGAAAAAGGCGTCATCACCCTTATCGGCGCTACTACGGAAAATCCTTCCTTTGAAGTGAACAGCGCTTTGCTTAGCCGTTGTCAGGTGTATGTCCTAAAACCCCTGGATGAGCAGGATCTCGTAAAACTGTTGCACCATGCCATCAAAGATGACCTCCTACTCAGCGGGCAGCAGATTCGGTTAAAGGAGACTACCGCGCTCATCAATATTTCCGGAGGGGACGCGCGCAAGCTGCTGAACCTACTGGAAGTAGTCTGCGATGCAGCTGGTGAAGGGGCTGTGATCACGGATGAAATGGTCATGGAGATCGCACAGCAGCGGATAGCCTTGTACGATAAAAAAGGCGAGCAGCATTACGACATCATCTCGGCTTTTATAAAGAGCATTCGTGGCAGTGATCCCAATGCAGCCGTCTATTGGCTGGCCCGGATGATAGAAGGAGGCGAAGATGTGAAGTTCATTGCCCGCAGGCTATTGATCCTGGCAAGTGAAGACATCGGCAATGCCAACCCAAATGCATTGCTGCTCGCCAACGCCTGTTTCGAGGCAGTCAATAAGATCGGCTATCCTGAATCCAACCTCATTCTCTCTCAGTGCGCCACCTATCTGGCATCATCCCCCAAGAGCAATTCGGCCACCACTGCCATCGGATCCGCGCAGGCCGCGGTACGCGCCAAGGGTGATCTCTCCGTCCCCCTGCATATCCGGAATGCTCCCACAAGGTTGATGAAAAACCTGGATTATGGGAAAGGCTATCAATACAGCCATAGTTATGAAAATAATTTTTCTCCCCAGGAATATCTTCCCGAAGGATTACAAGGCACAAAATTCTATGACCCGGGTAACAATGCCAGGGAAGAAGAACTGCGCAAATTCCTGCGGGGGCTTTGGAAAGATAAATATGGGTACTGAAAATCGACACTGCTATGACAAATTGGACTGACAAAAAATTCGAGGACCTGAAACCCGGTGAATTATACGCTATCCTGCAATTGAGAAGCGAGGTCTTTGTCGTGGAGCAGAATTGCGCATTCCAGGACATGGATGGCAAAGACAAGGTGTCCCATCACCTAATGGGGTGGCAGGGAGATAAACTGGTGGCTTATTCACGGATAGTGCCCGCGGGTATTTCCTATGTGGAATTTTCTATCGGTCGTATCGTAAGTTCACCCGCTGTGCGCAGACAGGGTATAGGAAGAGTACTGGTAGACAAGAGTATCCAACTAGCGTATAGCCTTCACGGAAAGGGCGTTATACGCATCGGCGCGCAATACTATTTACGGGATTTTTACGAATCTTTCGGCTTCCGCACAGTGGGTGATATCTATTTAGAAGATGATATTGAACACATTGAAATGCTTTTACTTACGAAAGACTAAGTATAATTCCTCAATCTGCGATCCCGTGGATAAAATAGTTGTGTTTTCATACACAATTATTAATAAATAATTCGTTTCTTGTAAGAGAACCCGTCATCAATTCATTTGAAGGGGGAATCCAAACCATCGGAAAACTAAAATCTAATATTCATGAAACAGAGTTTACACTCCTTGTCCCGGAAGTGTTTGTTCTTGCTGGCAATAACTCTATCCCTGCATCTTTCTTCTTACTGTCAGGATGAGCTCAGAAACACGACTGAAGCAGGTATTACCATTGGTCCCATGGTCTTTCTTGGTGACTTAGGCGGTCACGCTGGTAAAGGCACCACCTTTATCAAGGACTACAATATGAACCAAACCAAAATAGCCATCGGCGCCTATATAACTGCCTACCCCGCACAATGGTTGGGATTCAGATTCTCTCTTAATTATGGTAAGATCGAAGGTAGTGATGGTGATATCACTGGTAAAGGCGGCTGGGAAGAAGCCCGCAAAGCCCGTAACCTGGATTTCCGCAGCAAGATACTGGAAGGCACCGTCATGGCGGAATTTTATCCGACTGTGTTCCTGGAAGAAGACCCTGAAGACGTCACAGCAAGGTTTCGTCCTTATGGCGTGATTGGTTTGGGAGCCTTCCACTTCAATCCCCAGGGTACCTATAGAAATCAATATGGCGACGTAGTATGGGTTGATCTGAAGCCGCTGCATACAGAAGGTGAAGGCTGGGCCGAGTATCCTGACAGGAAGAATTATTCGCTTACCCAGTTGAATATTCCCATGGGCGCTGGTATAAAATACTTTTTTAGCGAAAACCTGAATGTCTCGTTTGAGATCATCCACCGTAAAACATTCACCGACTATATCGATGACGTGAGCACCCGATATGTAGACCCAGCTTTGTTTGACAAGTATCTGTCGCCATCCCAGGCCGTCATTGCAAAGTACATGTCTAACAAGGCTGCGCAGGGATATAATACACCTGGTTATCGGAAGAACGATAAAAGGGGTGACCCCAAACAGAATGACGCTTATTTTACAGCCCAGTTCAAGATCGGGTTTCGCATCGGCGGCGGCAGCGAGCAACGCTGGAGGAATTCCACTCACTGTCCGTTGTTAAGGTTCTAAAAAATGCCCGCTGGTCATTGCCGGAAAGTTATTATTCGTTGTTGATCGTATAAAAGTTGTTGATCCGTACCCTATTTTTTTTATTGATTGCAAAATATCAATAGGTAATCTATGAGTAAAACCTCTACCCTTCAGAAAACATGCCGTCGTCTGCATCTATTCACCGGCGTTGCGGTGACCGGTCTTTTATTCACCGCGCTGCAGCCGGCTTTTGCATCCGATATTCCTACGGGGGTGCACCTCCATCCAAAGGAGTTTGATGTCTGTCCTTCGGACAACGAACCTCCGGTTCGTTTGGATACTATCCACAGTATCCAGGTAAATAAGTCTCTGGTTAGTAAAAAGAACAAGATACGGCTCTTCCCTGATGCCAGACAGCAGGTGCTGTTCTTCTCTGCCAATGGCGAAGATAAAAGAGTATATCAACTGTATTTATTCGATATGGATGGCAGACTTGTCAATCAGGCCAGTATCCGCAATCGGGAGACGACTGTACTGACTTCCCTGTCCGAAGGGAATTATTTGTTTGAGATATTCACGGATGATGAAAGAATAGAGAATGGCCATCTGGTCATTCGGTAATACTTTACAGCTCTTTAAAACTTTATTAATGTACAACCAATAAGCAAGCAGGGAAATTGGTAAAATCCTAATATCCGAAGGTTAAGTAAAACCTGATCCGTTCCCTATTTTTATAGTACCCTTTACAAACAAAGATTTTATTAATCACTCCCTGCTATCGCTTGTTGGCCGACCACAGGTCGGCCGCGCGAAGCATAACCGGGTGTAGCGAAGGTTACGACCGAGGTATCCGAGGAAGGGTCCAACAGTGTTGGAACCAACGAAGGATACGGGCGCAGCCCTCGTGTCGAAGCAGCTCCGACGAAGGCCTGTTTAGATTCTAAACAATCCCGGACCGTCAGGTCCGGAACAAAACTGAATACCTACTTCAAAAAAATATTTGCCGCCTCTTTCCAATTGTTGATCCTGTCATAACCCGTGATCTCCAGGTTATGCGCAGCAGTAAAGATATATGGCTTCCCTTTGAATCCCTTCAGGTTCTTCACATGGTCGTCGATCATATAATCCCCATGCACCAGGTCCTTGCTTCCACAGAGAGCTATTTGCCGCCAGGAGAAGAAGGGAAAGTATTCTTGCAACCAGTCATATTTATCTTTGAGGGAGTTGGGGAACTCCATGGCTGCCGACACGATAAAGACTTCGTACTTATCATTCAATTCCCGAAGCACTTCTACTGCATCCTCCATCACAGGAAGATGGCGGAAAAAGCCCGGGGCCTTCAGTCTATCCATTACCAGGCTCTGATGTTCTTCCGGAAAGCCCTTTAACCAGGAACCCACCAGCATCTTATCCCAGTCCACGTCCTTGTCATATTTCTTTTTATACCAGTCGATCATTTCTCCCATCGGGTCTGCAATGACCTCGTCCATATCAATGATAATTCTTTCCATAATACTGTATTAACCCTTTAGCTCGTCTTTTAAATATTTTGCCGTAAAACTTTCTTTACTCTTAACCAGGTCTTCCGGAACTCCTTCAAAAAGGATCCTGCCGCCCCCATCGCCCCCTTCGGGGCCCAGGTCGATGATATGATCGGCCACTTTGATCACGTCCAGGTTATGTTCGATGACCAGGACAGTGTTACCCCTGTCCACCAGTTTGTTCAGTACATCCAGCAGATGCCGTATGTCTTCAAAGTGCAGCCCCGTGGTCGGCTCATCCAGGATATAGAAGGTCTTGCCGGTGTCCTTCTTCCCCAGCTCTGTCCCCAGTTTTACCCGCTGGGCCTCGCCGCCGCTGAGCGTGACGGCCGACTGACCTAAGGTGATGTATCCCAGTCCTACTTCCTGAAGCACCTTGATCTTGCGATAGAGATAAGGCACATTCTGGAAGAACTCCACCGCCTCATCCACTGTCATATCCAGCACATCGCTGATGGATTTTCCTTTATAGCGGATCTCAAGCGTCTCCCGATTATACCGGCGCCCATTGCATTTTTCGCAGTGCACATATACGTCAGGGAGGAAGTTCATTTCGATGACGCGCATTCCCCCGCCTTCACAGACATCGCAACGGCCGCTTTTTACATTAAAGGAGAATCGGCCCGCATTATAACCCCGGATCTTTGCTTCAGGCACAGAAGCAAACAGCGTGCGGATATCCGTAAAAAAACCGCAATAGGTGGCAGGATTGCTGCGGGGTGTACGGCCGATGGGCGACTGGTCGATCTCGATGACCTTATCAATATGCTCAAGCCCCTTAATGTTCTTATATTCCAGGGGCGTCATCTTCGAGCCGTACGCATGTTTGCTAAGAATAGGGTACAATGTCTCGTTGATGAGTGTGGACTTGCCGCTGCCGCTGACACCTGTGACGACGATCAGCTTACCCAAAGGGAATTTTACGTCTACGTTCTTTAGGTTATTGCCTTTGGCGCCTTTTAGCTCCAAGAACTTTCCGGATCCTTTTCTTCTTTCGGAGGGGATCTCGATCTTTTTATGTCCGTTGAGGTATGCTGCCGTAAGGGTGTCCAGCTTCAGCAGACCGGCCGGCTTGCCTTGCGCCACGATCCGCCCCCCGTGAAAGCCCGCTTTTGGACCTATGTCCACCACATAATCCGCCGCCATCATGATGTCCTTATCATGCTCTACCACCAGCACGCTGTTACCGATGTCCCGGAGGTTCTTCAAAGCTTCGATGAGACGCTGGTTGTCCCGCTGGTGAAGACCGATGCTGGGTTCGTCCAGGACGTAAGTGATACCCTGCAGCTGCGAGCCTATTTGTGTCGCCAGCCGTATCCGTTGGGACTCCCCGCCGCTGAGGGTACGGCTGCTGCGGTCCAGGGTCAGATAAGTAAGTCCCACGTCCGCCAGGAATTGCAGCCGCTCACGTATCTCTTTCAGAATGTCTTTGGCGATGATGTTCTGTTTGTTATTCAGTCGCTTCTCCACTCCCGAGAACCAATCCACCAGTCTGTTGAGGTTCATGGCGCTGAGCTCCGCAATATTTTTGTCCCCTACCCTGAAGTACAGGCTTTCTTTCCGCAGCCGGGCCCCATGACAGGTGTCACAGGTCTTCAGCTCCATGTACTTCTCTACCCATTCCCGCAGACTGTCGGAAGTACCACCGGCAAACCAGCGTTTCAGGGCATTCACCACCCCTTCGTATTCTGTCGTATAGACCTGACTTTCGGAAGATGCATTCTCGTCAAAGTCGATTTCTCTGCTATCCCCCGCCTCATTGCCATACAACACCAGGTTCAGCGCTTTTTTGGGCATGTCCTTGATGGCCACATCCAGGCTAAACTTATTTTTCTTTGCCAGTTGCTGCACCTGCTGGAACATATAAGCCTCCCGCTCGCCTCCCAGGGGCGCGATACCGCCTTCGTTGATACTTTTGGAAGGGTCGGGAATGATGGCGTCCATGCTGATCTGGTACACCGCACCAAGTCCCTTGCAGGTAGGGCAGGCGCCATAGGGTGAGTTGAAGGAAAAGCTGTTGGGGGAAGGCTCTTCATAACTGATGCCCGTATCCTCGCACATCAGCTGCTTGCTGTACTGGAATAGCCTGTTGTCGTCATTGAGCAGCAGGAACAACAGATCCTTTCCCATCTGGAGCGCCTTCTGTACGCTCTGGCTCAGACGGACCTTCATGTCCTCCGTCACCGCCATCCTGTCGATGACCACTTCGATGTCATGGATTTTGTACCGGTCCACCTGCATTTTGGGCACCAGGTCCTTTACCTCCCCATCCACCCGGACCTTCAGATAGCCTCTCTTCCGGATGTCTTCAAACAGCTCCCGGTAATGCCCCTTCCGGCCCCGGACCAACGGTGCGAGAATGGATATCTTTTTATTCTTAAACTTCTTAAAGACGTTGTCCACAATCTCCTCCTCGCTGAATTTCACCATCATCTTTCCCGTATTGTAAGAATAAGCCGCACCGATACGTGCGTAGAGGAGCCGCAGGAAGTCATAGATCTCCGTGACGGTGCCCACCGTACTGCGGGGGTTCTTGTTGGTGGTCTTCTGTTCGATGGAAATGACGGGACTGAGTCCGGTGATCTTGTCCACATCAGGCCGCTCCATATCCCCAATGAACTGACGGGCATAGGCGCCAAAACTTTCCATATAACGACGCTGCCCCTCGGCATAGATCGTATCAAAGGCAAGCGAGGATTTACCGCTGCCGCTGATACCCGTGATCACCACCAGTTTATTCTTGGGGATACGGATATCTATGTTCTTCAGATTGTGGACCCTGGCTCCGAATACCTCAATAGTCTCTTCTCCGGGCGTAAGGCCGGCATCTGTGTTTGTTTCTACCAATGACATGAATTGTGTTCCGGTTGAGGTGAAAAAAAATAGATGCTAAATGTCCGTCAAACGGGTCATCCCCAAAAATGTAACCCGTTTGCCGGAAAAATCTAATATCTGTCCTTCGGACAACGAACCTTCGGTCCGTTCAAAGATAGGTATAACAATCCAAATGCTAAAAAAGTTGGGGAAAATTCAACAAAACATATCCCTTCCCGACAAATGTCTGGCTCCTCCACGGCATGACGGCAGTCAAGAAATCGCTAAACAATTAATTAATATAGAAAGCGTTATTCCTTGGGCTTTCTTTTTTTTGTTACATTGCCCCCACCGGTTAAGGATATACCTCTATCTGATGAAAGCTGCGCTCGACCTCGTTCTGAAACTACTAGCCCGGCAAAGGGACCGACGGTTTATCCGTCTCTATCTTTTATTGGCCGCCATCATACTTGCCTGTGTCGCCACCTGGTTTCTCGACCTCATCGCTTTCCGGACATCTCTTTACTCATCATCATCCCTTGTACGGATCATTACAGACATGATCAGCTGGGTAGCCGTATTTACCCTCATCCGGCTGCTGCCGTACGCTTTTTCCCTGAGATCCTCCCGGCTCCTGGAGGAGATCGAAATGCGTAAAAAGATAGAATCAGACCTGCAGGTGAAGAATATTCTTGTAGAAGAAAGCAAGCGGCTTTTTAAGAACGTCTTCGATCACTCAGCCGTAGGGGTAGCATTGGTGAGCCCTGATGGGCGGTGGCTCAATGTCAATCAATCCATCTGCGATATGCTGGGTTATTCCAAAGACGAGCTGGTGAAAAGCTCTTTTCAGGACATTACTCACCCCGACGACCTGGCTGCCGACCTGGCTTTTGTAAACCAGATGCTGCAAAAGGAACGGGAAACCTACCAGATGGAAAAAAGGTATATCCGCAAGGACGGCGCTACCATCTGGGTGCTTCTATCGGTATCCCTTACCTGGCAGGAAGGAAAGCCCGCCTTTTTTATTTCGCAGCTGGCGGATATTTCGGCCCAACGGCAGTTGCAGACAGAAGTGGAGAGAAAGAATGCCGAGTTGGAAGCCCATATCGTCAAGATCAATGAATTCAACCGGATCGTTGCTCACAACCTTCGGGGCCCTGCCTCCACGCTGATCAATATGGCGGACTTCCTGGAAAAGAACAGGAACGAAGATGACAGGGATTTCATGCTATCAAAAGTAAAGGACACTTCCGTACTGATCATCCATACGTTGAATGATCTGAAAGACCTGCTGGAGATCCAGATCCGCCAGGAAGATCCGTCTACTGCCTACCCTTTTAAAGACGCCCTGTACAACAGCATGCAGATGCTGGAAGGTGAGGTGAAGTGCTCCAACGCGCTTGTCAACGTACAGTTCGACGTGGAAGAAGTGTGCTTCCCCAAGGCATACCTGGACAGCGTCTTTTACAACCTCCTCAGCAACGCCATAAAATATCGTCACACCGGAAAAGCGCCCGTCATCGACGTTGGCACAATGGCGGTAAATGGACATGTGGTACTGACCGTAAAGGACAACGGCATCGGCATCGATATGCAGAAGCACGGGCAGGACATCTTTAAATATAAAAAAGTCTTTCACAAAGGTTATGACAGCAATGGCGTGGGGCTATTCCTTACCAGGAGTCAGCTGGAAGCCAATAATGGGAAGATAGAAGTGGAAAGCGCGGTTGATCAGGGTACTACCTTTCGTGTCTATTTTGAAAAGAATACAATCTCATGAGCTATAAACTATCCATGGCAGGCATTATCGACGACGACGAGATCTACCAACTGGTGATGCGGCGGACTATCGAACAAACAGGAGTGATCGGGTCCATTCTGCAATTTTACGATGGGGAAGAAGCGCTCAATTATTTCAAGGAAAAACAGGATACGCCGGAAGGGTTGCCTGATCTGATCCTGCTGGATATCAACATGCCTTTTATGGATGGATGGCAGTTCCTGGATGAATTTGTAAAGATCCCTTTCAAAGAAGGTTACCGGAGAAAGATCCATATCATCTCTTCTTCCTCAACCTCCGAGGATATCAATAAAGCAAAGGGATACAGCATTGTGTCGGGCTATCATGTAAAACCCATTACAAAAGATAAATTTGAAGAGATACTACGGTCGATCGGGAGTGCGGCATAAATTTCTGTTTTTTTATTAGGGCGTGCCCCTTCGGGTCGGGCCATTCGCTGTAGTCCTCGCCCTGCGGGCTGTGGGCTGCCACAGAACTTCGTCGGAGCTGCTTCGACACGCTCCTCCTCGTTCGTAACCTTCGCTTCGCTCGGTTATCCCTCACGCGAGGTTTGATAATAGGCTGAATTGATCTTTTCCTTTATTTTAATTCCTCTGTGCAACTTTGCTTTTTATCGGGCGGGGCAGCCTCAACCGTTCCGCCGCTGTATTTGCCGTAACGCCATGCCATATTACATTACCCGGCCTGCTATCTTCCCAACAGCGGGGACCTATCACCCACGGCAACTAAGGCGGCTCCACGGAGGGCTGCCCCTCACATACATTTCTTGCAAATATGATAATAAAAGGAAAGATCAATCTAAACCGTTATATCTTTTCCAATCCGGTCAAAAAGCGCCAGTCCGCCGCCGCATTTCTTTCAATTTCGATTTAGGCGGGCTCCGCTGTATTTGCCCGTGCATCCCGCCGGTCATTCCACTCCCTGCAAGCATGTATCTTTCTCTTATCGCGGCAAGCATTCGGGCAAATAAGGCTCCGCAGACCAAGGTTATATTAAAGCCATCCAAGGACAGAGAAGTTTGAAAGTTCTCCTTAAGCCCGCAAGGCGTGCATTTCCTTTTTTGACGTATAACCAGGGTTTGTGAAAAAATAAACCCCTCCATTCAATTTGAGAGGGGATTTATTTTTTCACCACAAAGCCATATTTTATGTTATACTTTCTCGTCAAAAAAGGAAATGAATTGCACGTTATGCCAGTGCTTCCAAAGGAAGAGGAAACCTTTCGTCTCTTTTATCATGAGTTCATATTGGCAGAAGGAGCTTCATATGGCGATGTGCTTACGCAATTCTACAGCCTTCCTGTTGTACTCGATAAAGAAGCCTGCTAGATTAATATTCCTCCCTGGGGCGGCTCATTCGGCCGCCCCGGAGACGGTTTTATTTAAAAAATAATTATAACGTTCATATATAGTTGCATTAAACATTTTATTGTTTAAACCGTCATACAAGAATAGTAATCCTTTAAAATTTTTACCTATGTTATACTTTCTTATCAAAATAGAAAATGAGTTACAGGTGCGGTCGGTCATGCCGGAGGATGAATTGTTGTTCAGGCTCTTGTATGGCCAGAAAATCCTTGTCGAAGGAGGCAGCATTCCGGATGTGCTGCAGCAATTCGACGAACTTCCATTGATCATTAGTAACGGGGTTTAGCCCGTCACTTTTATAAAGCTTACGCTCCTGAAGAGATCCTGCATTGAAGACTATCGGCGTTACAAAAAAATAAATATTGGCACAGCTATGGTTTTTTAAAAAAATTTTCCCTTATTTCGTTGTAGGCATTTCTCCGTATTCTTGCATCTTATTCAAACCCATTCTCTGATTAGTTAACAACGATTAGTCTACTGACCGTAGACGTATGGCATTGCCGTGCGTAATTCCCTAAACTGGCTTCTCATGAAAGGACACCAGACTGCAATCCTATTGCTGTGCTGTATACTGACACTTTCCTGTTTTGCTCAGGACCAGCCTGACAAGGTTACGGCCATTATTAATCTTCCTTCCAAATTCTTCAACCGGGTACAACACAAGACAGCCAATCTTGATGCACAGCTCACCCGTCAGACAGAAAAATATTTACAAAAGATGGCCCGGCGGGAGGAACGTCTGCGTAGGAAATTATACAAAGTCGATTCCAGCGCAGCAAAGACGCTGTTTGCAGGCTCGGCAGCGCGTTATGCTGCATTGACTCAAAAACTGGCTGGAGATACGGGTAGCGGCAGTAGTTTTGGCTTGAATGGCGAATACCAGGCCTATACGGATTCGTTGCAGGGTATGCTCAAATTCATGAGCAACAATCCGAAAGCCCTCGCCTCACTCAAACAATTGCAATCCCTGCAGGCGAAGATGCAGGACGCGGAACAGGTCAAGGAATACATCCGCGAACGGAAGCAACAGATATCCCAATATGTTCAGCAGCATGCGAATTTGAGCGGATTATTAGGGAAGGATTACCAGGGGTTTAACCAGGATGTTTACTATTATTCACAGCAGGTCCGGGCGTATAAGGAAATGCTAAACGACCCGGACAGGCTGACAAAGGAGGCGCTCACCATTCTTAACAAGCTACCTATCTTCCAGACATTCATGACAAAAAACTCACAACTCGCCGGATTGTTCAGTCTCCCTGCCAATTACCAAAACCCCGCCACCCTGGCCGGACTGCAGACTCGTGACCAGGTAGCCGCATTGATCAACCAGCAAGTTGCCGCTGGTGGCGCAGGCGGACAAGCTGCCTTGCAGGCCAATCTTCAGTCGGCCCAGTCGCAGTTGGATGGATACAAGGATAAGCTGAGCAAGCTCGGCGCCGGCAGCGGGGACATCGATATGCCGGATTTTAAGCCGAATAATCAAAAGACGAAAAGCTTCTGGCGCCGGCTGGAATATGGTACAAATTTTCAAACCACTCGAAACAGCTACTATTTCCCCACCGTATCAGACTTCGGGCTCTCGGTGGGGTATAAACTCACGAATCGCAGCACCATTGGATTAGGTGCGAGTTATAAGCTGGGATGGGGCAATGGTATTCAGCATATTGCCTTTTCCAGCCAGGGGGCAGGGCTAAGGTCGTTTGTGGACGTAAAGATCAAGGGTAGTTTTTCTTTTTCGGGCGGCTATGAGATCAACCGGACTCTGCCTTTTTCCACTTATCAGCAATTGCGGAATTGGGACACCTGGACAAAGAGTGGGCTGATAGGTTTGACCAAAACGGTGTCGATGAAGAGCCGGGTGTTTAAAAAGACCAAGGTCCAATTAATGTGGGATTTCCTCAGCTACCAGCAGGTGCCGAGGACGCAGGCGGTGATCTTTAGGGTTGGATACAATTTTTAATTAATACTGGATAAAGTATAAAAAGCTCCTTATAATGAGTCATTTTGGAAAGAAAGTTGCTGCTGCGTTGATTATCACATTTTTTTTCAAGGCAACCTATTCGCAAACTATACCTGCAGTCGTCGACATCAAGTCGCCCGAAGTTGCTGCATTTAATAGGAATATCGAAACCCCCGTTTCCTACTATACGGGTGTGCCAAGTATTAGCATACCGTTATATCAAATCAACATGAAAGGCGTTACGGTACCTATATCTTTAAACTATCATGCCGGCGGAATACGGGTAGACCAGGAAGCAACCTGGGTAGGCCTGGGATGGTCTTTAGATTATGGAGGCGAGATTTCCCGGAAGGTTAGAGGTATAAGAGATGAAAGAGCATTTTTTAACTCCGGTTCAATTGACTCTTTTATGGCCATGCCAAAATCTACGGTATCTGATAATCAATTAAGACAAGAGCAGGTTGCGATGGCTAAATACGGTATTCTTCCTGTCGATTTTATGCCGGATGAATTTTACTATTCCTCCCTGGGATATTCAGGACGTTTTATGTTAAATCAATCGACAAAAAAATTTGTTCTGTTTCCTAAAGAAGATATATTAATAACTCCTGGTCCATTCATCGTTGGTTCCGGAGATCCATTCCCATACTGGACATTGCAACTGCCCAACGGAGTTTCGGCAGACTTTGGAAAAGATGCAGTCAGCTCGCAAACCAACCTTAATAATTCCAACACCACTACCAGGTCCAGTTGGCTGATAAAATGTATCCGGAATGGCCGAAATGATAGCGTTACTTATAACTATGAGTCTTACAGTTATACCGCCTGGAAAATCATGGGTGAAACTTACACTATAGGAGGTGCAAGTGGTAGTAGTTCGAACGTGAATACAGCGGTCCAGCAATATTCTTATCAAGACGTAAGAGCGAAAGAGATAGATTTTCCAAATGGTAAAGTGACATTTATTTCTTCCCCTCGCAGTGATATGCCTACCAATGCATTATCCGAAATAGACGTTATGGATAATACAGGGATACAAATAAAAAGGATCCTATTCTATTATAGCTATTTTACAGGCTCTTCCTTAGACATACTGCCGACGCTTAATTCTGTTGTAAATAATTATGTTCCCAGTGCATATAAATACCAGCGATTAAGATTAGACAGTGTACAGATCACGGGGATATCTGTACAGCCGGCTACATATAGATTCGACTATTATACCAATAGTCAAATGCCATCAAAATATTCCTTTGCCCAGGATCATTTTGGGTTTTACAACGGGCAACCCAACACTGGAATATACACCTTCCTCCCCAATCTCCTTCCTCCCTCTCCTACGTCTTCAAACCAGGGGTTCCAAGGTGGAGACAGGAGAGTTAATCCTACGCTGAGCAACACTTTCTCTCTCCATGCTGTCACCTATCCCGAGGGGGGTAAAACCGAATATGTATACGAAAACAATACTGCAAACCTGGGCGGGATTCCCAGCCAATTGCTGGATGGCTACCAAGATGATAATATTAAGGATGCATCCGCAGGTATAAGCTTCAGTGGCTGGAGCCGGAATTCTTTTTATCCTTCTCCGACCAGTGTTGACCCTGATGGCACAAAGTATTTTACTCAAGATTTTACAATACCTAAAAACAGTTACCCTTCAATGGGATTGGGGTGGTATCTCTCTACAGACTATGGTATTTCCACAGCGGAAAACAACACACCTTATTCTGCAGATAATGTCTACTTCAAGCTGGAGTCCATTGATGCTGCCGGGAACGCTACCTTGCTTAAGGATTTTTCTACAGCAGGGGGTATTTCCGGGCCTGGCAACCCATATCCGAGGACCGGTTACGACAATAGTGACTTACATTTACACGAGGGGAAATATAGGATGACTGTAAAAATTGTTTACCTTAATCCTGTAGGTTCACCTGCTGAAAACCAAAGGTACAGCACCTCATTTCACGTTTATTGGAGGGAACTTGATACTACTAAAATGACGGTGAATGTCGGAGGCTTGCGAATAAAAAGAATAAACCATTATACTCAAGACGGGAAGTTGGCGCTGAAAAAAAGTTTCTCTTATAATTATACGACCTCTAATGTTTACAATATCCCCAACCTTACTTCAGGAAGGATAGTTTCTTTGCCGAAATATTATCAGTTTCAAAATTTGATCAGATTCAATCTCCAAAACCCGACTACATGTTTCGGGAGTTTTTATTTAAGCTTTTTTTCAAGTTCTATTTTGCCGATGGAGACTACGGCAGGGTCTTATGCAGGATACGAAAGCGTAGATGAGTTCGATGTAAATACAGAGGATACTACGCAAGTGCTGAGAACCAATTATTCCTTTTCGTTCATGCCTTCGTATTTCGCACAGCTAAACCCTTCGGAAAATTTAGCCATGTGGGAACCACAGGAATGGATGCGGGGGAAGTTGTTGTCTAAAAAATATTTTAAAGGGACCGACATCATAAAGAAAGAAGACTACTCCTATTATTATCTGTCTCCTAATCAGTCGGCGGAAGATAACGTACCTGAAATTAATACCGATTTTATAAGCTGGCAGTCTCTTATTGCCAATAACCCACAATGGGTTTGGGACTATAATCTAAATCCAGATAATCCCAACTGGGGGCCATATAATCCCAATGATTATCCGCCTGATTTTTATGACAACAGTCCCAGTTCTATTCCCAATTCTAATATTACAAATACTCCGACATCCAGCAATGTCGATTGCCCAACCTATTATTACGATAATAGTTGGCATGTTCCTTATTTTCTACATTACACCGGCTTTGATAAGCCAATGGCAAAAACTATAACCTTATTTGACGATTATGGTGGTGTTTTGTCGACCGTAGACAGCTTTTTCTACGAAGCATCCCCTGCCTTGTATCAACTCACAAAAACAAAGACTTTCAGCAGTAAAGGTGATACGTTAGAGACAACGTACAGATACCCATATGATTATTCAACAATTTCGCCTTATGATAAAATGATCGCAAAACACAACCTTAATGCAGTCGTTGAAACAAAAAAGAATAAAAATGGCCAGTTTTTAGAATTACAGCACACAAATTATGCAGATTGGGGAAATGATATCTTATCCACATCATCCATACAAACACAGACGGGAAGTAATAATGTATTAGATACCAGGGGAGTGGCTTACGGGTATGATGCCAAGGGAAACATCCTGGAAGAATCGAAAAGCAACGACGCACACATTTCCTATATATGGGATTTTAACCAGCAATATCCCATAGCGGAGGTGAAAAATGCGTCGCAAACGTACATTGCCTATACAAGTTTTGAGGCCGATGGCTCCGGCAACTGGAATATTGGCTCTCCAACAAGAGATTCCGGCAATGCCATCACCGGAAACAAATGGTACACGCTCGCCAGCAATGTCTATAAATCAGGGCTCTCTGTTTCATCCAGCTATATAGTTTCTTATTGGACAAAAAATAGTTCTGCTTTTTCTATTACCGGCACTATCACTGGGTATCCCATAAAAGGCAAAACCATCAACGGATGGACTTTATACGTACATAAGGTCACCGGACAATCTACTGTTACACTCAGCGGAAATGGACCAATAGATGAACTCCGGTTATATCCTGCAGAGGCCCAGATGACCACCTATACCTATCAACCCTTGGTGGGGATGACTAGCCAATGCGATGTGGGCAACAGGATCACTTACTATGAGTACGACGGTCTGCAACGGCTGAAATACATCCGCGACCAGGACGGGAACATCTTAAAATCATACGACTACCAGTACCAGGCAACCACCCCTACATTACCTTAATCATTTAATACAACACTATCATAACTACAGCCCTAAACATGACATATATGAAGCAATTACTTTGGCTCCTATTACTTTTAATCTGCCTCGGCGCCGGCCGTCTCTCTGCACAAACCACCAGCTTTAATTTTTC
>JAFKGQ010000010.1 GCA_017307755.1 Chitinophagaceae bacterium
GAGCATTTTATCTCCAAATATCGCTTTACCAGTATGCTGTTTTCCCCTTCGCCTTTCGGTTCCAGGTAGACTGGTTGACTTGGGTACTTTCTCTCAAGTATCCCCTTGGTTGAACCAAGAATATAATATAAAGTGCCACGGCGCACTTCGAATACGAATGGGTCCTTGATAAAATCTCTGGCATGCTCTTTTTCCGAATACTCAGTATGTTGTGTTATCTCAATCTTATTTCTGGAGGACAATAACCTTTGGTAGTAAAAGGTGTTTATATTTCGTTCCAGCATTCGTACACTCCATCCCTGTTCAGCCGCTTCTTTGAGATAGTATAAACGCGCTTTAACATCCTCCAACCTCATTATCAATCTATTATGACTCCAAGTCAATTTGCTACACAGTGTGTAGCAAATCTCAGGATCGGGATAGGTAAGGTAAAATTGCCTAAAATTACGAAGGTTCGCGTAAGAAAATCCCTTGCCGAATTCTGCGGTCAAAGCCTTTGAGAGTTCCTTTAAAATACTCTCTCCATAGGTTGCCCGATCTTCACCATGCTGCTCTTGCTGCACTATCCGCTTTCCAATTTGCCAGTATGCTTCTAAATGTTCTTTTTTACCCTCCAAGGCCACTCCTCCGTCCTACGGCTTTTAATTGGCTTCCTCACGGAAAACTTCCGGCAGCGATCCCGAGGCCACAGGGGCCTGCGATATAGAGCATCCGGCGCTAGGCAGGCTGACCGCGGATGAAGTACGACGTTCTGCACTCTTGCAGCTGGTGAATATGGGAGCAGGAGTCTTAGCCTGGCCCCATACCATTTCTGAAAATAATGGCCAGGCCAATACAAAATAGCAGATAGGAAACAACCGCCGACAATATGAGCCCCGTCATAATCCTGGTCCGCTTATTTTTATCCAGGAATTTCCAGACAAGAGGCATAATGACCAACGGAGCGACGAACGTGGACGCCCATATTATTTTTCCGAGCATATCGATCAGACTTTCCATTAAATTGTCAGGTTCTCCGGCAGACAGCTATTTTTTCCCTGTCTTCTCTGCGCATATACTGCTGCGCGATCCTTGTCTCGGGATGTCTGTCCAGCATATACAGCGTCAATAAAAAGATCCATTCCAGGGGCTTCATCAGCAGATAAACGAGATTGGACACCCATTTTCTATCAAAGACCCCATAATGTTGATGGAGATAGGAACCTACATGGTTATACAGTCTTCTCACCGGGCGGTGCAGCCGGGGCGTGTGTTGCTCCAGCCACTCTTCAAAAGCATTGGACACCAGCAATTGTCTGTTGCACTTGATGGGGGTTCCGGCGCGGACGCCTGCCCGCAAGGGTTTCACCAGCCCCGGGCTTCCCTTGGCAGCGATAGTACAAAGGAAATGTCCGCCGCATACCACTCCATTGCAATCCTTATGCAGCTGGGATAATCCATGCTCATAAGTGTCCGTAAATGCCCTGACGAGCGAATCCGGCTGCTGGCCGAAGATCAGCAGGACAGCGGATAAACAGACAAGCACCGGCAGACACAGGATCAGCAGCACGGGGAATTTTACAAACACCGGCAGTCGTAAGAGGTACCAGCAGAACTGCACTACCCGGCTGGATCGCAAAGGCAATTCATTTTGCTGCTCCATCTCATGGACCATCAACAGATGATTCTGCGCCAGCATCATGATCAGCAGCAGATTGTGCGGGATCAGGATGACCCATCCGACATGCTCCTCATCCTGGATACTGACGACGATGTTCAATCCTAAACCCGCGATCAGGAGGCAATTGACAAGGATCTCCATTAAGGGGGGAGCCGTCTTGCTCCGCAGCGCGCTATAAAAATAAGCCGCCGCACAGAGAATGATCAACACATACACCGACAGCCTATGCTTCGGGGCTAACAAACTCCAGTCCCCGCAACAGTTGTTTGTCGCCATGAGATCCGCAAACCACAGCATCCCGATGGAGAACAGCAAGTGCCCAAACGCCCACACAGGCGATGCCAGTGCAGCGTTCCGCTTACCCTTAATAAGAAATAAGATAAAGTCAGCCGGCACAGCCAGGAAGCCGATAAAATAAAGCAGAAGTAACGCCGGCATATACTATTTCTCCTCCTCCGTCCATTTTATCTTCCGCGAAAAATACATCACCACACCCAGCGTAATAAAGAGGCCGATGCTGCCCATCAGCAGCGCATAGTCCTGCAGTTGTATCAGCGTAAAGATAAATCCGTACAGCAGCGAGAGTAATGCGCCGACGAACAGGGACATCTTTGAGCTGCGCAGGATGCTCCGTACAAACCACGCGATAAGAAAGATGGTTGCCAGCGCCGCCGTCAGATAGGCCTTGTTAAAACCGATGTATTCGGAAAAAGAAAGCAACAACGTATAGAACAGACATAAGGCAAGCCCCACCAGTACATACTGAAAGGAATGGATGGAGCGGCGATACACCCATTCGATGAGAAAAAAGGCGGTAAAGGTCAACAGGATGATCAGGATAGCATATTTTACACTGCGCGTCGTCTGCTGGTAGACATCCACCGGCAGGATAAGGTTCACACCAAAGGCCGAGCCGCCCATCTCATGTACATCACCCTTCCATTGCTGGGGATAGTTACGATTTAAATAAAGTACTTTCCAGTCAGCCGTAAAACCGCTGTCCTTCACCGTCCGCAGATCGGGCAGATAGCTGCCGGCAAAGCTGGGGTCCGGCCATGAAGAGGCGGCCTTCACCGTGGTCACCTTACCCGTGGGCACAAATAAAAGATCCCCGGAGCCTTTCAGCTGCACAGTGGCGGAGAAATCCAGGGGGCCGCGAACGCCGGCTAATGAAGCAGGAAGCGCTGCGCTCAATGCATTCTTGAACTGGTCTGACGAATACTTCGCGGGTACGAGGTCCAGCGTATTCCCGGCGAGATGTAAGGTCATTTCTTCTTTCAGCCCTTGCACATCGCTGATGTTAAAGAACACAGCCGCCTCATTCCACAGCAGCTTGTCCGCCGGGATATTCAGCTCGGCAATGTGCAGGCTGTCATAGGAGCCTTTTATCTGTAGCTCGGACGTGTACACGACGACCTCATAAATGCCCCGGTATCTCTTTTCCGGCGATATCCGGGCCTGGATGTCCAGTTTATCGGGCAGGAAATAGGCCCATTTTTTTACTTCCGTTGTATTCTTCTCATAAGTCACTACCTCCATGTAAGGGATGCCGATCACGGGCCCAGTGATTGTCTGCGAGCCTGCCCATTTTGAGCTGATCTCCTTTACAGCCTCCGTCTGCCGGGAACTTCTCTCCGACACGAGGCTTTGTATAAAGGTGGCGGGTATCAACAGGAGCAGGATAAGTAGGCCAATAAAGAAGCTCTTCAGGATCATTTTGTTGCGATCCCAAAAGGTTTTGATCATATTTTCCATATAGTGAGGGGTTTATGTCAACGCATGACTGATCTTTTTCATCATCAGATAGATGAGGGTCATCAGTATAGAAAAGCACAACACCATGTCCCAGGTATTCTGGTGCCGCAGAGGATGAACTACCATGACCGCAATGTCCCTCAGCAACTGGAAAGGATCGGTCACTACGTCCCAGCTGTTGTACCGGAGGTAGCGACCGATGTAAATTCCCAGGGCATTGAGCCACATAACAGGATAAAGGAAGATGAGCTCACTGCGTAAGGTCTGACGCGGCAACAATATCCGCTCCATCTGTCTTACGGAAAGCACGCCCAATAAAAGCCCGTTCCATACATAGGATAGGATCATGGCCAGGTCAAACCATTGCGGCGTCTGTCTGTCATTGTACCTGTCCGCCAGGTGGTAGAGGTCGGTGGTAATGTAAAAGGAATTGGGTATGAACAACAGCCATATCAATGATAGGGCCCACCACCAGACGCCGCGTTTAGACGTTCTGGAAAGGATCGTCGAAATAAAATAAGGGATATAGGCCAGGAAAAGATTCCAGGGCAAAAAGATAAAGGTGTATCTACCGGTGTATAGGATACGCGCGGCTGTCAGCAGACAGCTGAAAAGCATGGATAGAAATAAGAGCCTGTCCATTTCGGTGCGCAGAAAAGGAATGCTTTTGGTGGTAGCGGTGGCGGTAGTGTTCATAAAAATTTGGGAATAAAAATGAATGATCCAACAATAACGGCCGTGATCGCGGCGATCAACACTGCGCCGGCGGCCAGGTCCTTTATGATCTTCACCTGGGGGTGATGTTCCCGGGTGATCATGTCCATCGCTTTTTCAATACAGGTGTTGAGCATCTCCGTTACCCACACCAGACCGATGACGATGACAAGCGCGATGGCTTCCCCCCGGGAGACTTTCAGCCGCCAGGCAAGGAGGCCGGCAACGATGGCCGCGGCCAGATGGATACGGGCGTTGTGTTCCTGCCGGAAAAACTGTTTTATGCCGATGGCGGCATAATAAAAACTTCTCAGACGTCCCCGGATAGAGAACCTTTCGTCTTTCATCATGAGGTTTAAATTGTCCATAAATTTAAGCAATGGCCGGGAAGGGCGACACGCTTACGTCCTGTGGTCGCCCCCCCGATCTGTTAACTTTTGAAAGGATGGCTTCTAACAATGGCAGCATTTTGTTCAACCCTTCGGATTTAATAAGAAAGTTCCACATAGGTTCGAGCTTCTTCCATCCACCCGCATAGGCAAAATGTTTGATCTTGTGTCTCAAATTATCATGACCCAGACTGGCCTTTAGGATATTCTTCCAGGAGTAAAATGAACGGTAGGCCCAGTCATATCCTCTTTTCAGTTCATCACCGCTAAGGCCCACCGTCTTGTACACCACCTGCCGGGTGTCATACTGATCCCAGTTCCTATGCAGGATCCGTCCTTGCGCCTCCATGTCCCTGAACAGGCGGGTGCCGGGATAAGGGGTTAGAATATGGAATGTACAGGTGGTAAGTGAATTTCTGACAGCCCAATCCACGGTCCTTTGAAATACATCGGGATCATCGTCATCAAGTCCGAACACAAAGCTCCCGTTGATCATAATACCCAGCGAATGCAGCCGCCGGATGGCCTGCTCGTAATCATGTCCGATGTTCTGCCGCTTGTTGCTCTGTACGAGGTTACTCTTGCTCAATGTTTCAAATCCGACAAAGACGCTGCGCATACCCGCTTCCGCGGCCTTCTCGATAAGGTCGCCCCGAAGTATCGCGTCGATGGTACTGGCCCCCTGGAACACGCGGTCCATCCCCTTCATGCCCGCAAACAGCCCCGTGGCAAACCGCTGATGACCCAATAAATGGTCGTCGAGAAAGTACAGGTGTCTGCCGGGAAGACGATCGATCTCCGCCAGGGCGGCATCCACTTTTTGTGTATAAAAACTGCGGCCGCCTTCAAAGAAAGCATCTTTATAACAGAAGTCGCAATGGTGCGGGCATCCCCGTGAGACGACAATGGAATTAGGCACCAGGTAACGGCTGCGTCTGATCAGATCTCTTCGTATAGGGGGGATCCCTTCTATATCACGCCGGCTGTTGCGGTAGATCTTTTGTGGGCAGCCATTGCGAAAGTCTTGTAAGAATTGGGGAAAAGTGTCTTCTCCTGGTCCGACAAAAATACTGTCCGCATGCGTCATCGCTTCTTCCGGTAATGAAGTGACATGCAGTCCTCCCAGACATATATACGCCCCTTTCTTCCTGTAATGATCCGCCAGCCCATAAGCCCTGAAAGCATTCGTGATATACACCTGTATGACCACCAGGTCGGGTTCGTCATCCGTATCCAGCTCCTCTACATGCTCGTCCTGCAGCCGGATATCGTCGTCCGGGGAACAGTAAGCCGCCAGGGTAGCAAGTCCCAGGGGCGGGAACAGGGAATATTTGATGGGGCGCCAGAAAGGGCTCTTAGCCTCTGTCAGCGCGGGGAGGATCATCTTGATCTTCATCTGTCGGGCTTTTTGGTTGAATAGTTATCTCCTTTCATGCGGATACATCAGATCAATAGCGTATATGCTGGATCAATGTATATGCCACGAGCACGATGAGCAGCAGCGATCCCTGTATGGCAATGGCGAGGTTCAGCCAGTGGCGGCGATAGGTCGATCCATTCAGCACAATGGCCAGGAGCAGACATCCCAGGATGAACTGGGCCTTGTGCCATGCCAGCGGGTCAAAGGGCGATTGCAGAAAGGAAGGCGCGATAAAATAGTACAGGGTTTTTGTGCCGAAGATGATACGCGCCGTCAAGGACAGCAAAAAGAAGGTGGCCGGCAGCAGCAGCGCGATGCCCAGAAGCCCCGAGATAAAGGATTGCAGGTATGTCCGGGTCGCTTTCGGATGTGTGAGCTGGTTGGTCATTGTTTTATCTTTTTAAAAAAAGTGCTTTGAAATACAAAGTGTTTATATAAAAAAAATAGGTGTTACCCTTGCTTATTCATTCCCTTGATCATTGTCTCCAGCGCCTCCAAGTGATCTTTAAAAGCCTTTTCTCCGGCCTTGGTTATAGAATACGTCGTATTTGTTTTGCGGCCGATGAACCCTTTATGCACTTTTATAAACCCGTTCTCTTCCAGGTTGATCAGGTGGGAGGCCAGGTTGCCGTCTGTCAGCTCCAACAGCTGCTTCAGATCGTTAAAACTGATCTCCTGGTTCATCATCAGGATACTCATCACCCCCATCCGGATCCGGCTGTCAAAAACCTTGTTCAGATTGCCGATGGGGTTCTTCATAC
Organism: Chitinophagaceae bacterium; assembly: GCA_017307755.1. Taxonomy (GTDB): domain Bacteria; phylum Bacteroidota; class Bacteroidia; order Chitinophagales; family Chitinophagaceae; genus Puia. Next base: position 6,700 of record JAFKGQ010000010.1, read on the forward strand.
AGCCACCCCCTTCTCATACTTCCACCACATAATCAGCCCGTATACGATGTGCAGTACACCAAAGCCCGCCGCCCAGAAATACAACCCCCAATGGAGATAAAACATGCTGATACAACCCAGCAATATCTCCAGAAAACCCAGATAACGGATGTCTGAGAGCGTATACTTGCTGGCATTTACCAGCGCCAGACCATAGAATACCAGACAGGTGGGCGCCACATATTCCCAATCCGTATGATAGAACATGCCTATCAGGAACAGACCTCCCGCTGCCAGGGGGATCAGCATATTGACGATCAGCTTCTTTGAAGTGACATCCCAGATGGGGAGGTTGTTCCGGCGGGCCTTGCGCCAGGTGAACCAGGTAGAGGACACCAGGGCGGCCGCGAGAACAGCTATCGCCAGACCGATGAGCTTCCATTTCAACCCTTCGGCTTCATCGTGCATATAACCATGATGATCTACATATCCCCGTACCACCCGGCCGCCAATAGAGCCGCCATAATAATCCATGATCCAGCCATGTGCTATAAAAGCCCCGATCAGCGCACATACCCCCGCGCTCACCCCGCTAAGACCGCTGAGGGAGATAAACCGGGAGGACCGTTCCATCATACGCCGGATGTCCTGAAGGGCTTCTAAAGACTCATTGGCCTGGCTGGGGTTATCCATCATAAAAGCACTTTGAAATACAAAGTACAGGAAAATCTTTCATTCCCGCAAGCTTTTTTGAGATTTTCTTAATATTGCCTTGTCTAAACCCTTAGTTTTTAAGTCACTTTCCCGGATCCTTGTTCCTGTCGCCCCGTTCAACCAGGAAAAGGATATGCATGTAATAATTAAACTACCTCTCATCGCCGGGCTGTCATTGCTGTCATCCTTCAGGATCCGTGGACAGCATGAGACTGCTTATGCGCTGCAGGCTAACATCATTTACCGCATTACAAAGTATATAGACTGGCCTTCGGGTAAGAGGGCAGGCGATTTTATCATCGGGGTCGTCGGAGATACCCCGTTATATGACGAACTGAAGAACCTCAGCGTCAGTAAGACAGTCGGGAGCCAGAAAATCACCGTCGTCAAAATAGCCCCCTCGGCAGGGTCCTACAACTGTCATATCCTCTTTATCAGCGAGGAGGAAAGCAGCAGTCTAAAAAGGATCGCCCTTCTTACCGCCGGAACACCCACCCTGATCATTACGGAATCCGGGGGACTCGCCAGAAAGGGGTCATGTATAAATTTCATCACCGTGGATGACCGGCTGAAACTGGAGATCAATAAAGGCAATGTCGAACAAAGGTCGCTGCATATCGCTTCCGAACTGTTGGAATTAGGGATAATTATAAAATAGAAAAATGAACATTACCATCAAAAAGAGAATTTACTGGAGCTTCTCCTTACTGGTATTTATGTTCGTACTAAATGGCGGCATCACTATAATCATCCTCAACAGGAACAAAAGATCATCCGAAAGGCTTTCCGGTATCGTCGACCCTTCGTTACAATCCCTGGATGATTTTAAGAAAATGATGCTTGAATCCAAAATGTATACCACTAATTGGGTGTTCCTGAGATACAAACAGGAAGACAAAGATTCCTTAAAAAAGCTTCACCAGCGGGATTACGGCGAATTAAAGTCCAGGATCAACAGTTATGCCGCTCAATGGATAAATAAAAACTGGGTTGACAGTCTGCACCAGGTCTATGCCGGGTTCGATCAGTTGCTGGGGATCGAGAAGAATATCATGGGGTCTTTAAAGGAATTCAAGGACTATGACGATCCCGTGACCAAGCTTGAGGCTGAACGGAAGATCGAAGAGGAGGTCCTGCCGAGGACCGCCGCCCTGATGAATGCATTAAGTAATATCATCGTCCATGAGCAGGAGGTACGACGACAGGAGAACAGCAGGCAGGAAAGCTCTTCCCGGCTACTGAGCAGTATTATCATGATAAAATCCATTGCCATCATTCTCGCCGGGTTCTTTCTTTCCATGTACCTTGCCAGGACGATCATCCGTCCTATTCATAAACTAAGACTGATCATCAACGACCTCGGCAAAGGGATCATCCGGAAAATAGACCACCCGGCAGGCAGGGATGAGATAGGGGAAATGGTCAGCTCCGTCAACAATCTTTCCGAAAAGCTCAGCGGGACGGCAAGTTTTGCGCGTGAAGTGGGTAAGAGGAACTTCAATATACCCTTCCGGCCCCTGAGCAATGAGGACACATTGGGAAAAGCGCTTATTTCCATGCGCGACAACCTAAAGGCCAGCCAGACGGAGCTGGTGCAGATCACCGAGGACCTTAATAAAAAAGAACAGTTGCTGCAGGCCGTGGGTTCTGCAACACATGAACTCGTCAGTAACAACGATTTTGAGACTGCCATTGGGAATGCCGTCAGGTTATTAGGACTCCAAATAGGGGTAAAGGCTGAATATCAGAAGGCGCCCGCTTATAGTAACACCGAAGTAGATCTGGCCTTTCAGAAAAAAAAGGTGTTCTACAGCACCACCACCCATCTAAAAGATCCTTATCTAAAGAAATTGCTTGAAAGCAGACAGGTAAGATCGGTGACCATTATCCCCGTATTCGCGACGGGCGAATTATGGGGCTCTATTTGTCTGGAGGACCTCAAGATCGAGCGGGAATGGACACAGGCCGAGCTCTCCGTCCTCGAATCATTTTCAGGCACATTAGGCTCGGCCATCGATCGTACACGGATGGAGCAGCAAAAGAACAGTGCGGAAGCCGCCAGTTCCGCAAAAAGTGAATTTATGGCCAATATGAGTCATGAATTACGTACCCCCATGAACGGGATCATCGGGTTTACAGAACTCGTACTTACCACCAACCTTCAGCCCATACAAAGGGAGTACCTGCAGAATGTCAACAAGTCCGCCTACAACCTCCTGGACATTATCAACGACATACTCGATCTTTCCCGGATCGAAGCCGGCAAGCTGATGATAGACAACGAGGCTTTCAAGCTCGGTGAATTAATTGAAAGCACCATCGATATCCTGTCCATAAAAGCCCAGGAAAAAAATCTTGAGCTCATCTGTAACATCGATCCCGGGCTTCCGGCCCAATTCTTCGGGGACCAGGTCCGCATAAGACAGATCCTTGTGAACCTCATCGGCAATGCCATAAAATTCACCGGGAAAGGCGAGGTTTTTGTGACGGTCGGGCAGGAGGCGCCCGTGTATATACAGAAAGGAAAAAAGTTTATGGACCTTGCCATGTCGGTGAAAGATACAGGCATAGGTATCGCGGCGGAGAAGATCGACAAGATCTTTGAAAGCTTTACACAGGCCGACTCATCCACCACCCGCAGATTTGGAGGCTCGGGTCTGGGCCTCACCATTTCCAGGAGTCTGGCGACATTGATGGGCGGGACCTTGCAGGTGGAGAGCGAATATGGCAAAGGCAGCATATTTATCCTCAGACTCACGCTGGGAATTGCGGATGAACATCCCCGTATTGAACTCGCCTCAAAGGGATCGCTGCGCAGCGTATTGGTAATAGATGATAATATGACCAACTGTAAATTAATGGAAGGCATTTTCGGATATCTGCATATTCCCTGCAAGATCACCAGCAGTGGCGCCGAAGCGTTGGAGATCATTCAAAAAGCCATCCGGGACAAACAAACCTTCGACCTTATCATCACCGACAACCAGATGCCCGGCATGGACGGTATCACGCTCGCGGAGAAGATCAATGAATTGATAGAGGGACACGCCCAGCCCTTCATACTGATGCTCTCCTCCCTGGAAAGAAGCGTTTTCCAACCAAAGGCGGAAACCGCCGGCATCGACAAATTCCTCTCCAAGCCTGTAAAACTAAGCGAACTGATCGACCTGATAGGACTGCATTTCGAAAGATCCTCCTTACCCAAGCCCCCCGCCGACACGCCGAAGATCGGGAAGATCTTTGAGGGACGGAAAATACTGGTGGCGGAGGACAATCCGATGAATATGCTACTCATCTCCGAGGTATTGGGCAACATGGGTATCGAAGTGACCAGGGCATCCAACGGTGAGGAGGCCATCGACATGCTGGTACAGCATCATCCTGAAATGATCTTTATGGATGTCAATATGCCGTTGCTGGATGGCTATGCCGCGACAAAGCAGATCCGCCAGTTGCCGCAGCCACACTGCGGTATTCCTATCATCGCATTAACAGCTGATGCCATGGAAGAAGACAAGGAGCGATGTCTAAAGGCAGGGATGAACAACTATATTTCTAAACCATTCCAGCTCAAAGAAATACAAGCCATGCTGAAGAATTATCTCAGTAAGACATAGCCGACGGATGAAAATACCCTTAGTCTTCGATCTAAAAAAAATACTTATTTGATACACACAATTCCTTATTCGCCGTATCTTTATTCTGCCTTTCACAGTCATCGACCTTCTCCCCTTTACTCAACCATTCGCACACCTTTGTTAAGCCTATCGCCATGAAAAAAAACACGATCGTCGAGATCATTGCCGCTCTATTGGTGTTTTTGTTCATCTATGCTGCATTAAGCAAATTACTTGACCTTGATAAATTTAAATATCAATTAGGCCAATCCCCCTTTATAACCAATATTTCCTGGTTTGCCGCCTGGGCTATTCCACTGGGAGAAATACTGGTTTCCGTCGCTCTTTTGATCAGACGAACGAGGTTAGCAGGCCTTTACCTTTCGTTCTTCCTGATGCTGCTTTTTACGGGCTATATATTTATGATGTTGAGATATAGCTCCTATCTGCCTTGCTCCTGCGGGGGCGTATTGTCCGTAATGTCATGGAAACAACATTTCGTGTTTAACCTCATCTTCACCGGACTGTCACTCTTGGGTATAGCAATAGAAAATACCCGTACGAACAAAGTCATAGCCGCTATGCAATAAACAGGAAAGGAGCCGAACACCTGAAAAAAAGTAGGCATATCATTAACCAAAGTTTTTTGCTTTTTGAATTATAAAAGCAAACCAGCAGTATGAAAAGATCAGTATCGCTGGCAGCCATCGCCGCATTGTTTGCGATTGGGGCCGCATTTACGACCAGGTATCAGGTTGGGATGTGGAATGTCGATCATCCCGAAAATGGAAGTCCCGGTATCTATACCCTGACGGCAGCCCAGGTAAAGTCGATCTATTGTCCCGGTGTCAACAATGTAGAATGCGCCTATCTGGTAACCAATCCGTCCGTGATCATAAAAAAACCTTAAGAATACTATCAGGAGTATCGTATGGCAGGCATTGCCTGCTATACGGTATATCCAGACCCTGATATGAAAAGTTATCTCTACCTGCTGCTCACGCTGCTTTCTGCTGGGGTTATCCTCCTGTTGGTGTTCCATTTCGGCGATATCCCCAACAGGTACAAGAATGGATTTAAAAGAAAATATTTCCCTGGTGCATGCGTGGCTGTGCGCAAGATAGATTGTAAGGATACATTACATGAGATCATCGGGACAACCCCCTGGAATATTTATATTACCACGGCGACAGAAGGCGAGGTGCTGCAGCTCAGCAGAGGCCCCGATAATACCGTACGACGGATAAAGATCCCCTTCTTTACAAGGTTTTATGATAGCCTCGGGCTCGGCAGCCTTTCCATAAAGATCGACTCCCCTTACATCTATCTTTTTGCAGAGAATAAGCCGGCTATCATTAAAACCTCCTTTGATTCCGGATCATTTGAGGTCAGGGTCCTGCCGCCGGGTCCATTTACCCGGGAAGCAATGGCAGGCGCTGATTGTTTTATATTAAGAAAATTCGATCCCCGGATCACTGATCAGGTGTTCGTCCGTTATACTTTCAGCACGGGATCGCTCAAAAAGGAAGACGGCATCTCCCAGGTCTATGGTGACGGAGGGATCATTACAGACGGACAGTTGCATTTCGACCCCGAAACAAAAAAACTCTATTATATCTATTTTTATAAGAACCTGCTTTTGGCTTTTGATACCGCCCTTACTATTACCAATAGGTTTTTCTCTATAGATACCGTGGGTTCGTTTAAAATAAGGACCGCGATGGTCAGGAATGAAGGCACGGCAGCCTTTACAAATGTTACGCCCGCTCATGTGATCAATAAAGCAAATGATGTGCGCCAGGGACTTTTGTTCAATATGTCTGCGTTAAAGGCGGATAATGAATCCGACAAATTCTTCTCAGACAACTCCATCCTCGATGTCGTAGATCTAAAGACCGGCGTCTACAGGGGAAGTATATATTTGCCCGTCCTCAATGGAAGTAAACTATCCCGTTTTATTGCTTCGGACAGCAGTGTGATAGGTCTGTATACAAACAGCGTAGTATTTTATGACCTTCGCCCGGGCCTCCACCGGTGATATCAATAACCATTGTTTTGCGTGAGATGCGGGTTCGCGCTTCTCTGGGCTTGAGGGATGGGCCACAGGGCCGCGGCAGCGCGCCAGGTCGATGGTTTTAGCGCTCCAAGGATGGCGTCGGCCTTACCGGTTCGTTTCAGGTCGAGCCACCTGTGGCCGAATTCCGCAAACAGCTCGATCCTTCTTTCCTGTTGAACGGCGGTGATCGCCTGATCCTTTGTAAGAGAGGTCGGCAGCACTTTCAGACCCGCCCGTGAACGGAGCTTATTTATATCCTGGACAGCCGCAGCAATATTGCCCCTCCGTATCCGTGCCTCCGCTCTTATCAGGTACTGTTCTGCCAGACGAAATACGATATGGTACTCATTCAGCGGGCTCCCTCCGGTGATCTTATACTTGTAGGGGTAATAGTACAGCTGGCTGCCGATGACCGTATTGCCCGTCCAGGCCTGCATCCTCTTATCCTTGGATTCAAAAGCCTTGACAAGGCTGCCGGTCAAAGGGTAGACCGGGATTTGCGTTGGCGATCCGGGAATAAAGAATGCCGCCTCCTGTGTATTCAAATAAGGGTTCACCGGCATCAATTGCCATATCGTCTCATTGCTGAAGTTCAGGAATACAGAATCAAGCCCCATCAATGTATAGGCTCCCGCGTTAATGACAGCGGAAGCCTGGGTTTCAGCGTCCGCCCACCTGCTCATGTACAGGTATGTCCGGGCCAGCAGGGCGGTCGCCGTCCATTTGTTCGGGCGAACCCGCTGCTCCGTGGGGTACGCGGGCTTTAACAAATTTTGCGCATTCCCCAGGTCTGTAATGATCTGCTGGTACACCCGGGACGTGGGTGTCCTGCTTAAGGTATCATTTATCCGATAGTCCGTCGAGGTTACCAGCGGGACATCCCCAAAGAGATTAACCAGATAGAAATAGCAGAATGCGCGGCTGAACAGGGCTTCCCCTAAAAGTTGATCCTCCGTCGCCTCCGACAATGCGCCGGGATGTTGAATACCCTCGATACAGGAATTTGCCTTATATATATGCACATAGATGGCCCAGACGGCGGCGGCATAGGGGTTATTCGGCATATAGGTGTTGCCTGCAAAATCCAGGTACCCCTTGTCCTCGGAGGTGGAGGTAAGTTCGTCGGCGCTCAGTCCCTGTAGCAATGTCAGGTAGGTGCTTATGGGCGAGGAGAACTCCATATCGCTGTATATACCGACGACGGCAGCTGTGGCGGTCTTGTCGTCGTTGAATACACTGTTTATGTTCAGCTGATTGACAGGGGGTGGTATTTCGACAAACTTTTTACAGCCGTACAAGGCTGTCGTCAGCAGCACCAGATAAAGGCCGTTGAGATATACACATGGTTTCATGTTCGTCAATTAAAAAATTACGTTGATGCCGGCCGTAAATATTTTCAGCGGCGGTAACGTGAATGAATTCCTGATCTCCGGGTCCCCACCCTTATATTTTGTCCATGTCACCAGGTTCAGCCCCTGCAGGAAGACCTTGATCGATCCGGTCTTTATCCGGCCGCTCCATTCCGCCGGCAACGTGTATGTCAATGCCGCATTCTTTAGTCTTATAAAAGATGCGTCCCCCACCGCCCCATCGGACGAATAACTATAATAATAATAGGCTGCCGCACCCGGATTCGTGGTGGTATACAGTTGTATGTCCGTGATATCACCGGGCTTCCTCCAGCGATGTAAGACCTCCGCCGGCTGATTGCTCATGCTTCCCGGCGTGGGGTTATTGTAGACATAACTAAACCCCTTTTGTTTTACGAATTGAAAAAATATACTTAGGCTAAAGTTCTTATACTGAAAAAAGCTCCTGAGTCCTCCGTAAAGATCAGGCGCCAGGTCTTTAATGACGACATAGTCGTCCGGGAAGGAAGGCGCTGACGTAAGATGCCCGTCCTTATCCGTGAAATGGTAGATCCCTGTTTGGGGGTCAACTCCTGTCTGGTGGACCAGCTTTACAATACTCAAAGAATGGCCGATAGCATAATTGGCGGCATATGCGGAGGAAGCAAGGTTGGGGAATTCCAACAATTTATTATCCGAAAAAGTTACATTCAATGAGGTATTCCAGGTAAAGCGTTTTGTTTTTATAATGGTGGTGTTCAGCTGATATTCCCAACCTGTATTTTGTACCAGGGCCGGGAAATTGCGAATGATGCTGTTAAATCCTGTTTGGACAGGCAGCGTATAATTGATAAGCTCATTCGAGCTGCGATCACGGTAATAGCTGACCGTTGCCACGATCCTTTCATCCAGGAACCCAAGCTCCAGTCCCAGCTCCAGTTTGCGATTGGTTTCCCAGCTGTATTCCGGGTTGTATAACTGGGCCGGTATCAGCCCTGCCTGACCCTGATAGGGATAGATATTCGGGATATAGGTATTGAGATATTGATAGTCTCCGATCTGGTCATCTCCCGTTATGCCAAAGCTGCCTCTTAATTTTCCATATTTCAGGGCAGGAAGATTGTCTTTTATAAAAGCTTCCTTTGAAAAGATCCAGGCGGCCCCGATGGCCCCAAAATTTGAAAATTGCCTGTTCGGCCCAAACCGCGACGATCCGTCCCTTCTACCTGTCAAATTCAACAGATACTTATCTCCCCAATTCAGACTTATCCTTCCAAACCCCGCCTGGTAGCGGTATAAGGTGTTGTTGTTCGCCACAGAAACGTTACCGGCGGCTGAAGGCGATCCAAGCAGCGCGTCGCTGCTGAAATTGCTGGCATAAGTGATACTGCCGTTCGTCCGTTGTTGCTGGAAACTGGTGCCTGCAAGCAGCTCTAATTTCACTCTCCCCCATGAGGTCCCGTATTCTGCCTGGGGCTCAATGATCCAGCTTTTAAAATTATTTTCACTATACTCTGCAAATCCCGTGAAATTATACATAGGGTCCACCGATGCTCCCGGGTAAATAAACTCCTGCTGTAATTGCATGCTGTTATATCCCAGGTTTGCCTTCAGATCCAAACCCGGCAGCAGCTGATAACGTAGTACCAGGTTGCTCAGCAGATTATCCGCTGTTGCATTCGACTTTTGCAACAAATAGGCCAGTGGATTGGAGAACCCGGCCCCACCCTCGCTCCAGTTCAACTTCCCGGAAGTGTCGTACAAGGCCGGCGCGTTGGGAGATAACCTTATAAAATTGGTCAGGTCCTGGCCTATTAAATTAATTTTATCAGTGGTATAGCCGACCGTAAGGGTCGCTTTAAATCTATCATCAGGGGAACTATGTGTAAAATTAAAATGGACCGCCCCCCTGCTGTCCGCGAATTCGCCGGGGAAGACAGTGGTTTCCCGGTGGAAGCCTGCCCCCAAAAAGAATTGTGTCTGTGCATTCCCCCCGGATAGCGAGGCTTGTGCATCCGTGATATGCGCCGTGCCGCCGATCAGCATCCTTTTCCAATCGGTGTACCGGGTGGTGTCCCAGGCCGTCAGGTCGGGCGCGCTATATATATCCGGAGAGAGATTATCATTGGCAAAGGCCTCACGGCGCATTTGAATGTATTGCCGCGTATTCAACAGGTCCTGCATCCTGGTGATCTTACCACTGCCTGTATATACATTCAACTCTAATTTTGTCTTGCCTGTTCTCCCTTTTTTGGTAGTGATCAGTACTACGCCGTTAGCGCCTCTTGAACCATATATTGCCGTCGCATCCGCATCTTTCAGGACCTCTACACTTTCGATATCCGCGGGATTGATACTATTGAAGGGGCTTTGCGGACCATTGGCGGAGATCGCCACAAGAGATATGCTGTTGTTGGTAAAGGGGACGCCGTCGATGAGGTACAAGGGACCGTTGCCTGCCAGGATCGAATGCTGGCCCCGCACCTGGGTTGAGAAGCCTGCGCCGGGCAACCCATTGGATTGAGTAACAAATAAGCCCGGAGCACGCCCTTCCAAGGCCGCCAGAGGGTTGCCCACCGGCTGTTCCTCTATTTCAGCAGCCTTGATCGTACTGACATTCCCCGTGTTCAGCCTTTGCGTGGTGGTATAATATCCTTTATTTACGACCGTCGTGTTTAATAGGGAAGCCAGGCTCAATTCAAGTTGGATCGTCAAATTGTTATCGGGGCCGATCAGTATCTCCCGATCGTCATAGCCGGCGTTCGCAACGATGAGGGTTTGGCCCGAGTCCGCCCGAATAGAGAATTTGCCCTGTGAGCCCGTTATCGCTCTTATGGATGTTCCCTTCAGCGTCACTGTTGCGCCTGACAGCGGCTTGCCGTTCTCATCCACCACTCGTCCGTGCAGGTCGATAAATGTAGGGGCGCTATCCCCGGACCGGGGCCGGACGTCAATAGTTTGGGCAAACCCACCGGTGTTTGCATACAGACAGGCTGTAACAGCTACAACAAAAATGAATTTCATTGCAAAGCAAAGTTTTGGCCGGCAGATTGCAAGGGAGCGACAGGGTTTGCGGCAGTATTGCGGGGAGTCTTATGATGGGCTATGTAAAATATGAAAAATTTTGTACTATAGAAAAAAATTGCCAGTATGAAGATTGTTTTATTTGCCACATCGTTGTGTTATTTCGTGGCGGCAGCCGGCTGTAACACCGCCCCAGGCCATGACACCGCCCTCGGCAGGATCGAGATCTACGACCCATCCGCCGCCGGCCTCATCGACAGCAATGCCGTGATCGAGGTCATCGGCAGGAATTACCAATGGTCCGAAGGCCCTGTATGGCTGCCGTCCCAACAAACACTGCTGTTCTCGGATGTTATAGCAAATACCGTTTTTCAATACAGGGGCAAGGACACGCCGGTGGCGTATCTCACCCCTTCCGGATACACCGACACAGCCCGCCGCGATGGAGAAAATGGGTCCAACGGCCTGACGCTCGACAAGGATGGCCGTCTGTTGTTGTGTCAGTCTGGCAATCGCCAGGTGGTACGAATGAACGCTCCGCTGGATAGCCCCAGACCATCGTTCACCGTCCTGGCGGCAAATTACCAGGGCAGGAAATTCAACAGCCCCAATGACCTCGTCGCGGATAAAAAAGGGAATATCTATTTTACCGACCCCATCTATGGTCTGCCAAAACATGAGAATGACCCTACCAGGGAGCTCCGCTTCGAGGGGGTCTTTAAGATCACTGGTGAAGGCAAGACCGTTCTCCTGATAGACTCCATCCAACGACCCAACGGCATCGCCCTCTCTCCGGATGAAAAGGTCCTCTACGTAGGCAGCAGCGATGATACCCATCCCCGCTGGTATGCCTATCACCTGGACACAGCCGGGAATATCCTGGACGGCGGCATCCTGCTCGACGGCACAGAGCTCAAGGCAAAAGCCACCGTCAAACAGGGGGCGGATGGTTTTAAGGTCGACCGGCACGGCAATATATTCAGCTCCGGACCGGATGGGGTCAATATCCTTTCACCGGCCGGGAAATTGCTGGGGCTTATAAAAGTATACCACCGCCCCACCTCTAACTGCGCTTTTAACGAGACGAACGATGTCCTCTATATCACGGCAGACGACATGGTACTAAAGGTAAGGCTGCATAAAATTTGATCCTTTTTCAAAACTTAAAAAATCAAACCCCAGGTATTTACCTTTTCCAAAAAAATCAAGATTTAATTAATCTCCGACGTAAGTTTGTATGGTTGGATATATAACAACCTATGTCATGAACTACGACGTCTTCGTTGATGAAAGCTGTCATCTTGAACATGATCATGCTTCTGTAATGTGCATTGGGTATACTAAAGTGCCTCGGCCAGAGTACCAGGATCTCCGGAAGCAATTCATTGCTGTAAAGGACAAGTACAATGTTCACTCCGAATTAAAATGGCAAAAGTTCTCTAAAGCAAAGCTCGATCTCTACAAATCTCTTGTCGACTTTTTCATGGCATCCCCCATAGAATTTCGAGCCGTCCTGGTCAAATATAAGGGCGAACTACGGCATGATGATTTCAATATGGGTTCTCATGACAACTTTTATTATAAGATGATCTTCTTTCTGCTGAAGCCAAATTCAAACGAAGCAGATTATAGGATCTTCCTCGATATAAAAGACACCAGAGGAAGGGAAAAGTTAAGAAAAATACAAGAGGTATTCCATAATTTTTATCACGGAGGATCACCGTTTATCCGTTTCCAACACCTCCGCTCGCATGACAACGAGTTTTTTCAACTTACAGATTTTTTTATAGGAGCTATCACCTATAAATGTAGACTCTTAAATAAAGAAGTTCCCGAAAATCAAGCTAAACAGGAATTCATCGCTTATCTGGAAAAAAAAGTTGGCAGCTCTCTCGAATTAACTACGCCACTTTGGAAAACTAAATTCAATGTTTTAGATCATCAACCTAAAAACCTGTGAGATGGAGCTCTTTGAGTTAGATGATCTGTTAGCAGGCCTTGGCATAGACCCGTCTGATGAAGAACTTTCGAAGCTATATCATGAATTTGAAAGGGACTTTGTACAGAATAATTTCATCATCAATGGGCTCCGGGTAAAGGTCATCCTAAAGCATGCCCGCTTGCTAGGTTTTGAGGACCTTCCTGAAACATTCGTACACCTAATAACAAGAAAAGGTAATAGTGGGATACGTGTTTTTGATAAGCATCGTGCAAATAAAATCCATTGGATCCGTTGTATCCTGGAAAACAGGCATCAGGAAGAAATTATTTTTTTCCGATATCCGGAAGCAGACGGTAGGCTTAGAGACTATTACTGGTATAAAGAGGGTAATTTTCTTCTGGTAATGGAACAAATCACACCACATTATTTAATCGTGACCAGTTTCCATATAGATGATGAAAGAAGAAGACAATACTTTGAAAAGAAAGAACAATGGTATCGTAATAATAAATAAAAAAAGCCGCAATTACGGTAATGCGGCCCACCAGGTCCTTTTCCCTTGGGAAATGACATTGCAAATATAATAAATTATAAGTACTCTGAGAAATGAAAGCAAACGAATAGCACAATTAAATGGCAATCAATTCAGTATCAACTCCATCTGAATATTGCATCGTTCATAAGGCGATGGCGGCCCCGTGATCTTTGAAAAACCCAGTTTATGGTAGAGACTGATAGCCGGCTTTAGCCTTGTATTGCTTTCCAGGTAAAGGCGATGAGCGCCCAATGTACGGGCTTTCTCCACGCAGGCCCGCCCCAGCAGCCAGCCGATGCCCTTTCCTTTTGCCCTGGGCGATACGCCCATCTTGGCCAGCTCAAAACCGCCGTCCTTCATCTTGATGATCGCGCAGGTGCCTACCGGCTCTCCCTTGTACAACGCGATAAAGATATACCCTCCTCCATCCAATATATGCTCCTTAGGATGGTCCAGGGCATGATAATCTTCTTCTTCCATTTTAAACCAGGTGCTGATCCATTCTTCGTTGAGATCGTGAAAAGCCTTCGCATAACGAGGCTCAAAATCCACGATCTGCACGTCGTCGCTCTCACGCAGCTTTTTTTCCTCCTGCACCCGTCGCAGCAGGCTTTTTTGTTCCAGGAGGAACTCCCACTCCGCAATGGCTTTCCAAAGATCGTATTGTGTCTCCTTCATAGCCTTTTCGATGGCCAGGGTCACGTCATTTAACTGGGCTTCCATTTTTTCCATCGTTGCCCGGCCCGTATCCGAAAGGGTGACAAAATTCTTGCGACCATCTACGGCACGTTTGTTCCCCTGGGTCGAATCCCCATCCGTCTGCTCCCTGTCCCCCTGACCACCTTTTTTTTCCACGATATACCCCTTAGCCGCCATTTCCCGTACGATCTGGCAGACGGAGGGATGGGTATGCCCGATCTCGCGTGCAATGTCCGTGATCGACTTCTCCTCCCCTCCGGAAAGGGCATAAAACACAGGGAACCATTTGGGCTGCAGGTCTACCTGGTAGAGATCATAGATGCTGGCAGCCTGTTCGGTCATCTGTTCGCTCAGACGGCGGAGCCGGCTGCCCAGGGCCATCTTACCCGTCTTTTCATAAAAATCCATATATTATAAATTACGTAAGTGCTTACGTAAATATAAATAGAGTTTCTCGTCTTCCAAAAAATTTCCTACCGGCTTGTTTAGTCCATAGCTAACCGTTTAATTTTCCTTAAATTACCTCTCAATCACTTTTCAATAAAAAACGACGAACGCATGTCTTCGCCATATATTCTCGCGCTTGACCAGGGTACTACCAGCTCCAGGGCCATACTGTTTGATAATGCCGGTCGCATCATGCAGACGGCACAGAAAGAGTTCCGCCAGTATTATCCTCAGCCCGGCTGGGTAGAGCATGATGCGGAAGAGATCTGGTCCTCTCAATATGGCGTGCTTGCCGAAGTGCTGGCAAAGAGCGGTGTTGCCTCCAGGGAAGTCGCGGGTATCGGCATCACCAATCAGCGGGAAACCACCATCGTATGGGAACGCACCAGCGGAAAGCCCATTCATCCTGCTATCGTATGGCAGGACCGTCGTACGGCGGGTTATTGTGATCAGCTGAAAGCCGAAGGGCACACCGATCTTATCCGTCAGCGTACCGGGCTCGTCATCGACGCTTATTTTTCAGCCACCAAATTAAAATGGATCCTGGACAATGTTCCCGGGGCCCGGACCAGGGCAGGAAAAGGTGAGCTGGCGTTTGGTACTGTAGACAGTTGGCTTATCTGGAAGCTGACGGGAGGCAGGCTCCATATCACCGACAGCACGAACGCTTCCCGGACCTTGCTGTTGAATATCCATACGGGAAAATGGGATGACGATCTTTTGCGGTTATTCGATATTCCCTCATCAGTATTACCGGAGGTACGGGCCTCCAGCGAAGTATACGGCGCCACCAGCAGCGGGATATTGTCCGGCTCCTCAGGCATGCCGATAGCCGGTATCGCGGGTGATCAACAAGCAGCCCTCTTTGGACAGTTGTGTACTACACCGGGGATGGTAAAGAATACGTATGGCACCGGCTGTTTTATGCTCATGCACACCGGGGAGCAGGCTGTCCTGTCAAAAAACAACCTGCTTACCACCATTGCCTGGCAGTTGAAGGGCCGTATAGAATATGCGTTGGAAGGGAGTATCTTTATTGCGGGTGCTGTTGTACAATGGTTGCGGGATGGGCTGCGCATGATCCATACCTCATCCGAAGTAGGTCCTCTGGCCGCGCAGGTACCGGATACCGAAGGCGTTTATATGGTGCCGGCGTTTGCCGGGCTGGGCGCCCCTCATTGGAACCAGCATGCGCGGGGAAGTTTTTTTGGTTTGACGAGGGGGACTACGCATGCGCATATGGCAAGGGCTGCGCTGGAGAGCATCGCCTACCAGACCTATGATGTGCTGAAGGCCATGGAAGCCGACAGTGATATCCATATCCGGGAGTTGCGGGTGGATGGCGGCGCTACCGCCAACGACCTGCTGATGCAATTCCAGTCCGACATCCTGCAGGCGCCCGTAGTACGGCCGACAGTGACGGAAACCACGGCATTGGGCGCCGCCTACCTGGCGGGGCTTGCGGTCGGCTTTTGGCATTCCGTGGAAGATATACAACAACAGTGGCAGATAGACAGACGGTTTACTCCCGCCATGAGCAGTCAGAAGAGTGAAGAGCTTTTAAAAGGCTGGCGCAGGGCGGTAAGGGCGGCCATCGCGTGGGCGGACAATCCGTGATAATATGAATCGACAAGACATGTTACAGGCCCTGGAGGCGCAGGGCGACAAGCCTTGGGACTGCCTTATCATCGGCGGCGGGGCCACCGGTCTGGGGGTTGCGGTAGACGCCGCTTCCAGGGGGTTCAGCACGTTGCTGCTGGAACAATATGATTTTGCAAAAGGCACTTCTTCCCGGAGCACCAAGCTGGTGCATGGAGGCGTCCGTTATCTGCAGCAGGGCAATATCAAACTGGTGATGGAAGCCTTGCATGAACGGGGCATCCTTCGCCGTAATGCTCCTCACCTGGTAAAAGACCAATCATTTATCGTCCCCAATTACAAATGGTGGGAAGGTCCCTACTATGGACTGGGGTTAAAGGTCTATGACTGGATGTCGGGAAAGCTCGGTCTGGGCCCGTCCCGGCTGCTGTCCCGCGAAGAAACGCTGGAACTGGCCCCTACCCTGGATGCGGAAGGTCTGCGGGGAGGCGTATTATATCATGACGGGCAGTTTGACGATGCCCGGCTGGCCATCAGTCTTGCGATGACGGCGGCGGGTCAGGGAGGTGTGTTGTTAAATTATTGCCAGGTAGACCGGCTGTTGAAAGAAGAGGGGAAGATTTCGGGTGTACAGGTGGTGGATGGTATCAGCGGTCAGACATATACAGTGAAGGCCGGAACAGTCATCAACGCCACGGGTGTATTCACCGACAATATCCTGCAAATGGATGAGCCGGGTACCGCCCCGATCATCGCTCCCAGCCAGGGTGTCCATATCGTGCTCGACAAACATTTCTTACCCGGCGAGGCAGCCATTCTTGTCCCGCACACGGATGATGGCAGGGTCCTCTTTGCCGTCCCCTGGCATGATAAGATCATCATCGGTACCACCGATACGCCTGTACAGGAGGTGAGCGCCGAGCCGCAGGCTTTGCCAAAAGAGGTGGATTTCATCCTGCAGCAGATCAGCCGATATCTCACCAAACCCCCATCACGGACAGATATACGCAGCATATTTGCGGGACTTCGTCCCCTGGTAAAGAGCAGCAGCAAGAGGACGGCTGAGCTGTCACGGGATCACCTGATCACCGTGGCTTCTTCGGGGCTCATCACCGTAACAGGCGGGAAGTGGACCACCTATCGCCGGATGGCGGAAGACACGGTAAATACGGCCATCACAAAGGGGGGGCTTCCGGATAGACCTTGCAGGACAATGGAATTGCCCATTCACGGATCTTCCCCGTCTGTCGACTTCCATGCCCCGCTGTATTACTATGGCAGCGATACGCCGGCCATCCGGGCCCTTGCGGCGGCAGACCCGTCCCTGGGACAGCTGTTGCACAGCCGGCTGCCATATATCAGGGCAGAGATCATCTGGGCCGCACGGGAAGAGTTGTGTATGACCGTTGAGGATGCATTGAGCCGTCGGACAAGGGCCCTTTTGTTGGATGCAGCCGCGGCCGTCGAGTGCGCTCCGCTTGTCGCGGAGCTGCTCGCAGGGGAATTGGGACGGGATGCCGCCTGGCAGGCGCGGCAGGTAGAAGAGTTTAGAACCCTGTCATCTCATTATCTCCCATAAAATTTTTCACATCAAACGAATGCTTCCATGACACCTTTTTTCGGCGAATTCATCGGCACCGGCATGCTCATCGTCCTGGGACAGGGGGTAGTTGCCAATGTTGTCCTTCCAAAAAGCAAGGGCCAGAATAGCGGGTGGATCGTCATCTCCTTCGGCTGGGCGATAGCGGTATTTGTGGGCGTATATTGCTCCGCCGCCTCCAGCAGGGCGCATCTGAACCCGGCCGTCACACTGGCTTTTGCCTTCCTGGGTAAATTTCCCTGGGCGATGGTGCCTACCTATATTGCCGGTCAGCTGCTGGGGGCAATGACGGGTTCCCTGCTGGCCTATCTGACTTACCGGGGGCATTATGCACAGCCGGGCGATCCCGATGGGAAACTGGCCACCTTCTGTACAGCGCCGGCTATCCGCCATACAGTAGACAATCTTATCACCGAGATCATCGGGACCTTTGTACTCATATTAGGGGTCCTGTACATCACATCACCCTCCAGTACCCTGGGTTCGCTGGATGCCCTTCCCGTCGCTTTGCTGGTGCTGGGTATCGGCCTCTCCCTGGGCGGCCCCACCGGCTATGCCATCAACCCTGCGCGCGACCTCGGCCCCAGGATCATGCATGTGCTGCTGCCCATCCCCGGCAAACGGGACAGTAATTGGAGTTATGCCTGGGTGCCTGTGGTGGGCCCCGTAGTGGGCGCGCTGCTGGCAGCGGTGGTTTTCAAAATGTTGTAGGCCGTCTTCAAAAATTTGGATTGGTCTTTGCAAGGCTGTAGGGGTCCTTTAATTCCGAAGCTATGAGTCCTGTGAGCCTTGTACCCGCTGTGATCTTATTTTGCCTCGTTGCAGGCGAGATCTATTTGCTCTTGCGTCTTATAAAGGTAGATGTACCAAAAGACAAATTTGTCCCCATCGATGGGCTGAGAGGCATCCTGGCCTTTTTTGTATTCCTTCATCATTCCGTCATTTG
Source organism: Chitinophagaceae bacterium (assembly GCA_017307755.1). Lineage (GTDB taxonomy): Bacteria > Bacteroidota > Bacteroidia > Chitinophagales > Chitinophagaceae > Puia. The sequence continues at coordinate 25,207 of JAFKGQ010000010.1, forward strand.
GTACTATTTCTTACGTACGGATAAATGGTCGCCCCCGCCCTCCCAGGTATACAGTCATTTCGGCCCCAGCAGCGTGGCGATGTTCTTTATGATCACCGCATTCCTGTTCTATAGCAAGCTGCTGGATGCCGGAAGTAAAGGATTGGATTGGGGGAAATTGTACCTGGGCAGGGTGCGACGGATCATGCCCTTGTACATTTTTGTTGTTTTCTTTGTTTTTATTGTGGTGGGTGTTTTGTCGGGTTTTGTCTTACGGACCAGTATCGTGCATATCACGGCGCAGCTGGTGAAATGGATCTTTTTTATCGAGGCCGATGTAAATGGCGTTGCGGGCACCAAGAGGACGGTGGCGGGCGTGGTCTGGAGCCTGGCTTATGAATGGCTTTTTTATTGTTCCCTGGCCCTGGTGGGCCGTACGGTGTACAGGATACGGACATCTGCCACGACCCTGATCATTTCAGGTCTGTTTTTTCTCTTATTTCTGGCTATCGTCCTCGTGTATTATCTCGACGAAGAGCCGCTGGGAAGGATTTACCCCTTTGCAGGCGGTATTGCAGCAGCCTACCTGGTGAGAAAGGATCTCATCCGGCGATATTGTTCCGGCAGATGGGCGTCTGTTGTTATCTTGTTGCTGATGGGGGTTGTTTTTTTATATCCGGATTTGAGCCATGTTGTGCCTTTTGTATGTATATCACTGGTATTCATAATGATCGCATCGGGCAATGACCTGTTCGGTCTGCTTAGTAATAGGTTGACGCGGTACCTTGGCATGGTGTCGTATAGCCTTTATCTCCTGCATGGATTGGTATTGTTCATCTGTTTCCGCTTTGTTATTGGACCGGAAAAAGCCGGCGCCCTTTCTCCTGAGATGCATTGGATCACCATTGGTGTCTGTGGGCTGCTGCTGATCCCCTTGTGTACACTGACGTATTACTTCATTGAGAAAGCCGCCCTTAGTAAGAAGCCGGCCAGGGAGGTAGTAACAAAAATCCCCACTGTGTAAGCGGGGATGACTAATCAAATTCCTAGCCAAATTATTCTTCTCATTCACAGGGATATACGTAAAAACGTCCGCTTTGGATTCCTGTCTGAAAAAAAGTCTTCCAGGGGTAATTGTACCTGTTTAGGACGAAAATGCCCTTCCGCACTTATACGCAGGATAATCCCCTTCTCTTAGGCCTCTTTATAGGTTAACTTTTATGAGCCGAGGATATGTTGATTGTTTGACCATTAAATTAGAAAACCTGTTTATATTTATTTCCCCTGACCTTTTTCCTGACCTGTCGCTTCACATTCAATGTCCGGAAAACGGATATTCTCTGGAAAATGTAATCCGTTTTCCGGAAAGATCTAATATCCGTCCTTCGGACAACGAGCCTCTGGTTCGTTCGGGACCCGACTCCTAACCCTGTATTACGTAGAAATACTGGTTATCGCTACCTTGATTAGTTTCCATTTGCTATTAAAGGAAACAATTGAACCTTATGCCTATACACATTAGCACACCTAATTGGGGTGGACCCTGTCTGCATCCCCTTTTGCCAGAGTCGCCATCGACATCCGCATTTCCCGACGCCCGTGAGCTTCAGTCTTCCGGGTGCTTTAGCAGCCTCTTATTTTACGATGATCAATCCCGGGATTTCTGCATCCGCCTCAGCAATTATTTTTTGGGGGCAGATGCGGGCTGGTTTGAACGCAGTTCCGGCGATCGTCTGCTGGTATTACAGTTTGTGTTGCATGATAGTCTTACCTACAAGCTGGAAGGGAGTGATCGGAAATTTATGTCCGAAGGACAATTCAATCTCTTTGGCGCCCCGTCCATCAGCAAGATCAACTGGTTTGATCCGGCCAACAGTCATGTGGACACATTGGACATCCATTTCTCTCCTGTCGCGTTGCAAAAACTGGGAGACGACTTTCCCGAGTTGGTTCGCTGGTTGGGGAAAAAGGATGTCGCCTCAACGCTCAGTCCCGTTCCAGCCACAGTGACGCCGATCATGCTGCGCATGTTACATGCCATCATCGAATGTCCCTATAAGGACGATCTGCGTCGCAGCTTTCTTCAGTCGAAGACGGCCGTGCTACTGATGCTGGCGCTGGAACAGTTGATCAGCCGCCCGGCAGAGCCGCAAGCCGGCATCCCGCTGAGAAAATACGATTTGGAAAAATTGTATGAAGCCAGGGAGTACCTGCTGCATAACATCGAAAACCCGCCAACGTTGAAGCAGCTGGCGCACAGAGTGGGGTTAAACGAATTCAAACTTAAGAAAGGATACAAACAGGTATTTGGCACCACCATCTTTGGAGACTTTAATAAAGTACGGATGGAAGAGGCCAGGCACTATCTGTTGGAGACTGATAAAAGCATCGCCGATATTTCTCTTTTGGCAGGCTATGACGACCCACCCAATTTTATCCGGGCTTTTAAACATTACTATGGGACTTCCCCTAACCGTTTCCGTAAAGAGCATATTACTGCAGGCGGCAAACTGAAATTATGAATATCCGGATCGAGGCAGCGCAGGGCGGCGAGATCCATCTCTCTCCCGTCCTGCCTTCTTCGCGTAATCAATTGCGGATCCCGGATAGCATTTGTTATGGCGCCGTGGGTCCTTTTGGCCATGTGCTGCTACAGCAACTGGATGGTGAAGATATATCCATACATTACAACACCCTGTACTTCCACGAGGGCGAACAGATCATCTACAGAAGCGAAGAGCCCGCCATCTGTCTGCAGATCATACTAAACAACAGTTATTATTTTGATTCCAGACATTTGGGGAAAGGGGTACTGCATGAGAGAGGCATGAGCTTTAGCTATACGCCGGAAATTTATACCACCTTCAGATGCCGCCCCAATGAGCACTACACACATCTCACTGTCTACTACCAGAAAAAACATCTACTATCGTTCGTCGGCAGCATTCCCGGTCTGTTGCCCTTTATGGCCAAGGTTTCTGTGGGTCAGGCCGCCCGCCTGGGCGAATACTATATGACGGCTGACACCAACATCCTTTCTGTCATCGACAACATCCTCGAATGCACTTATCAGGGGCACATACGGGAGTTATACGTCGGTCATTTATGTACTGAGCTGCTGCTGCTATCCCTTGTACGCATGGTCGGGAATAGCGCCTCCGCATCCGGCATGATCAGCGAAGACGATACCATGCACGTCTATAAGGCGAAAGAAGTGATCCTGCAGGACATGGGGCATCATATTTCTTTGACCTCTCTGGCTGAATACATGGGACTCAGCGTTTACAAATTGAACCACGGCTTCAAATCCATATATGGTATTGGTGTTACAGAGTTCTTGCTGGAAGCACGTATGAAAAGGGCGCACCAGGTGTTGTCAGAGACGGAGATGCCCATCGGTGTCGTAGCAAGAGAGAGCGGCTATTCACACCCGCATGCTTTTTCACTAGCTTTTAAGAAATATTTTGGATATACGCCTGCGTTTGTACAACGCAGTGGAAGAGTGAATGGTAATCATTGGTGAAGGAAGATACGGATAGGGTATCACAGGTTCTATTGTTTTTTTAATCCCTTTTTCATAATCTGATCCTTCTATTTGGAATATATATTTGTTCTCACAAGCAGCATCACACACACATTATTCCATAGATAAAATTCTACCACACAAATAAGGTACAAGGGTAAGTCTCGATTTATAGCAATCCCATATATACGACCCGGCAGCCGGAACGGCTTGGGCTGGAATAGTTTGGGCTGTTCCTACCGGGTTTTTAACAACCATTGATTGACATAACTGACATAACTATGCTTCTTTGACTAAGAGGCGCATGTAAACTTTTATTCTATGTATGAGATAACTCAACCGCTGGGCGGTGCCATGCCGGTCCGGAAAACGCCACGGCATACCAAGTCATCATCTCTATGCTCCCCTATAACAAAATTATCTATTATTATTCCCTGCTACAATGAGGCTTCTACTATAGCTCTTATATTGGATAAGATCAATGACGCAGTACTACCACACAGCATTGAAAAAGAAATCATCGTCGTCAATGATTGCTCGACCGATGACACAAATTTAATGATCTCAGAATACATTGAAGACAACCCATCTGTCAATATTATATACAAACTACACCCAAAAAATGCCGGCAAGGGCGCTGCCATACAAACAGGCTTGTCGGCAGCATCAGGCGAGTATGTGCTTATTCAGGATGCCGACCTGGAATACGATCCGAAAGAATATGCATTGTTACTTGAACCCGTCTGCGCAGGTCATGCTGATATTGTATATGGCTCACGCTTTATGGGAGGACAACCCCACCGCATCCTTTTCTTTTGGCATACCATCGGAAATAAGATGCTAACCTTTGTCAGTAATCTGTTCACTAATATGAACCTTACAGACGCACATACGTGTTACAAATTGGTTCCGTTAAAAATAATTCGTAACATACCACTCCTTGAAAAAAGATTCGCATTTGATGCGGAATTAAACGTTAAGCTATCTTCTATCCCTGGTATTCGCATCTATGAGGTTGGGATATCTTACTATGGCAGGACTTTTTCAGAGGGAAAAAAAATTCGGATGCGAGATGCCTTTCGTACGGTATGGTGTTTAATAAAATACACAATTTCATTCCGTTCTGAAATTCCTCAGCAGTCTTTAAAAATGCAAACCCGTAATATATAGCCATGGAAGCACTTAGTTCAAAAAAAACTTTTCTGCCTTCTTATTGGAAGTTCATATGGAACACCCCGGAGAACCGTAATTTGCTCTGGTTTGCTGCTGGTGCGTCAGGATTTTTATTTATAATATTCAAAGTTTTTTATCCATATCCAGACTTTTTTAGTGATTCGTACAGCTATATCTATGCCGCCTATACAAACTTAAATATCAATATTTGGCCAATAGGGTATTCAAAATTTTTATCTCTGTTTCATAGAGTAACATATTCGGACACCGCATTAATAGCTTTTCAATACTTCACACTTCAGTTGTCGGCTCTGCATTTTTTATTTACCATCTGCTACTTTTTCAAACTAAGCGAATGGACTCGAAATGTAATAGCAGTATTCCTATTCATAAACCCTCTTACATTGTACTTATGCAATACGATCAATAGTGATGCGTTATTTGCTACACTCAGTCTATTATGGCTTTCAGAATTAATCTGGATAGTCTATTGTCCTATGTTTTATCAGTTACTAACCCAGTCTTTATTGTTGTTTCTGTGTTTTACTATTAGAAATAATGCGTATTACTATCCACTTGTTTCTGCAGTTGCTTTAATTATATCCAGCCAATCCAAAATAAGAAAAATCATTGGCATCGTATTGCCTTCGTTGATGATCATATCGTTTATTCTTTTTACCCGGGAAGCAGCATTTAAATTGACTGGCACCCGACAATTCTCGCTCTTCACAGGTTGGCAGTTGGCAAACAATGCCCTTTATATTTATGATAAGGTAGATGTGGACTCAGACATTTTTTCTTCAAGAGAAGCAAAAGAAATAAATACAACAAGCGAAAGATATTTTTCAGGGATTCGTAATCATGAAGGATATAGAGATTTTGTAGAAAGCTATGTAGGAAATCTGTATATAAGAGAGCCAAAAGCACCACTAAAACAATATTATGCCAAACATTATTTCCCGAAAACCACTTTAGAGGTAGTATCCGCCTGGGCGCAAGTGTCTGTAGTGTTTGAAAGCTTTGGCAAACCTATTATTTTAAGCCACCCGATTTCATATATACAGTATTTTGTATTACCTAATATAAAGCATTATTTATTACCCCCGTTATCTCATATTGGGTTATACAATTATGGTACAAATGAAATTGACCCGATAGCAAAATTATGGTTTCATTATCCAACAAATAAGATCCATAGTATTTCAGCTGAATTTCAAGGAAATCTTTTAATTATTTATAAATTCTTTTTTTTCTTTGTTAACCTGTATTTCCTTTTCAATTTGACATTTCTGATATACAAAACAAAATTTAATTTAAAAGAGTTTTTATCAAAAAAAGAATTGCCATTAGTAATATTCTTCTTGATTTTAAACTTCGGATTCAGCATCTCAACCACAGTCAATATTTTAAGGTATCAGTATATATCAATGATCATATTAGTTTCTTTTACGATGGTGTTGAATGAATATTTATCCCAGTATGAAAACGATCATTCACTGTATAGCCGTAAAAGATTGGAAAAAAAGAAAGTCCACGCTTAAAAAAATAGTGAAATGCCATCTATGACTAATTTAAATAGCGCCCTTGTAATGCCGACTTTCGGCGAAGATGAAAAGGTTATACGTATCAAAGAGTTCTCTGAGTTCCTTGACATGTACAACCTTTCATATTCGTTGAATGACATCTATTTACAAGTAGGGGATGTCTCTCAGGTTCAAGGATGGAAATTTCACATATCAGTCATCTCTTGCCATCTCTTTCCATTGATTCAATCATTATTTCCTTATCTTATAAAAGAAAACATTCCGTTTAGAATAGTTGTAGATTCCAATATTTATGGCCAGATTCTTTCGGGTCTTTATGGTTATGAAAGGCTGGGAAAAGTAATATGTATTTATCCGGATCAAAATATCGATCTTGAACACTTGGCTATAAAGCTTATAGATCTTACTCAAGGTTTTCATGGCCCGGAGATACCAACAGATATTCAATTAGGGGGGGCATTGTTCGTAAGTTATGGAGGTCACACACCCAAGCGAATGACTGATATCAATGGAATATTTACAGATTTTATATTTAACTCTTCTGGTCTTTTAGTTAAAGATGTTCCTCCCATTCCATTCCTGCTTCCCGCAGGAATCGAATGGCCTTTTAAAAAAATAGCGTCACCAATACCTCCAAAATTACCAACCCTATTAAACAAGCATTATATAGCACATAAGAAAATAAAATCCGATGCAAAGGGTGACGTTGTGAAGGGAATCTCGATCAAAAAAATATTGGATATTCAATGGTGCTTGATAAAGCAAGGAAAAAAATTTTCATTTTTTGATGACGAAGGTAGGGACATAAGGGATCGACTATTATGGCAAAAAGAAATATACGAAGATCTAGCTGGGTTGATAAATATTCCTAAAGTGCTGGATTTTTTCTATTACAGGGAAGATGCATATTTTGTATGCGAGTTTATAGAAGGCAGAAGCCTAGATGCTTATATCGGTGAACTTCATACTGGAGGAAGTTGGAATACATTTACGCTTGAAAGCAAGTTGAAAACACTTGGTTATTTGATTGATCTATTAGAATCAGTTCGAGTCCTTCATAAAAAAGGCTATGTACATAGAGACATAACACCGGGGAATTTTCAGATTACTAAAGATGGGAAACTTTATCTTATTGATCCAGAGCTCACCTATTCCATTATAAAAAATTATCCGGCCCCCCCTTTTAAGCTGGGCACCTTTGGCTATATGTCGCCGGAACAATATGAAAACCGGAAACCTACTGTATACGAGGATATATATGCTATTGGAGCCACCATGGTTCTGTTGTTTACAGGGCTCCATACATTCAAAATGAAACCCGAATTACATGAAGAATTGCATGAAAATATTCATTTTTTTATACAAGACTCCGAAATAAGCCATCTCATTCTGGATTGTTTGCAACCACTCTCCGGCTCAAGGCCATCGCTCGATCTAATCATCGAAAAAGTAAAAAATTATAAACATCAGATTATCAAAGGCGATCAAAATAAGCCTATTATCAAGAAAGCGCCTTTTTCAAAGAAAGACACATCGGTCATTATTAAATTAGCTTTAGAGGGGTTAGCAAACAAAGAGCTGTCATCGACCAGGAATATATGGCATACAACTTCCACTGCTAAGACATCTCTTGTGCAAAATGAAAATTTACAAAAAAGGATATACCCAGGTTTACTCGATGGGGTTAGCGGACCGCTTTATGTGATAGCAGTAGCAAAAAATAAAGGATACGAAAGTAAAAATTGCTCATTAGTTTATTGGGATAATATCAATTTTATAAAGGAGCAATTCCTTGATAATATCAGTAGTGTCGCCAGCAATTTTGCTGAAGGAGCGGCTGGAATGGCAATAGCCTTATACGAAGGTATAAAGGCCGGTTTAATCCCTGAACAAAATGCTCTAGCAAATGATATTGAAAAATTACTAAATACAACATCTTTGAATCCAGGGTTATACTATGGTCTTTCTGGGATTGGTATTGCAATACTTAAATGCAAATCTCAGCTCACAGAAACATTTTCTAAATCTAAAATTTCTGAAATAATAGAATTTTTCAAAAAAACGCAATTAAGTGATGGTTCCTGGATTACGGACATCACCGGATTAACTAAAAAAGAAAAATTAATCGGCATTGGAAAAGGAGTTTCAGGCATCAGTTATTTTCTTATTGAATACTATCGTGTATATCATGATGAATCTATAGTCCCCGTTATTCATAAATCTTTGAATTGGATTATTAAACAATCATCAGTAAAAGAAAAAACAAGAACATGGCCTTTTTCAACAAAACAAAAGGTTATTGATATATCCTTGTCGGATGGTTTGGTGGGAGTAATCTCTCTTTTTATAAAAGCATATCAGGTTTTTCATGATGATCAATATAAAACAATTTCCCAACAGGCCATTTCTTATTTCGATATGTTTCAAGTGGATTTCAGAGCTGGTATTAACGACGGGATGGCTGGAAGAGGAGAAATGTATCTCGATGCGTTTGAGGCTTTCGGACAGGAAGAATACTTTATTCAGGCGCAATGGAATTCTGAAGTACTAAAAAGAGCATATATCTACAATGAAGACTCCATTTTTTGGCTGATTAATAGTACGATCATTCCGGAAGCAGGCATCTTTAATGGATGCAGTGGAATAATACATTTTTTACTCAGAATGGAGAATTCAGGAATAGATAATCTGATAACGTTCTAACATTAAAAATATTTTTATGAAAAAAAACCGTGTTATCGACATCATTACGTTACTATTTATGGTATTGTTTTTTTACACGGGGCTTACAAAATTATTTTCAATTGGTAAATTCATCCACTTATTACATCCTTATCCGGTTATCGGGCGGTTAGCGCCGTTTTTTGCCTGGGCAATACCTTTATTTGAGATCTTTATTGTAGCGCTTTTATATTTCAGAAGAACTACGGGTTTATGGGTTAGTATGTTTTCAATGGCTGCATTAACGTTATATGTAGGCTTAATGATATTATTTGTACCCGGCTTGCCTTGCTCATGTGGAGGGTTCATCGAAACTCTGTCTTGGCCACAGCATCTTGTATTCAATGCCTCCCTGACGTGCTTGGCTCTGATTGGTGTTCTGTCAAGCAGACATCTGAATCAGGATAAGCCCCTTATGTCTACGAATAACAATGCTATTTCAAGCTAATTATATAAAATATTATTGCGCAATAAGATAAGATATAGTTGCAAATATATCTTATACAGGGAAAACCGAAAACCTGATAAAAGAGTAGGTAATCATCTCATAACCATTAACGATTAATTTTATGAAACGTATCAAAATTGCTTCAATGGCTCTTCTCGCTATTGTAACCGGCGCAAGCGCATTCACAAGTAAATCTGATAGCAAGAGAGTAGCTCCTCTTACATATTACTCTATCCAGACTGTTGCAGTAGGTAGCCTTAAATATTTCCAGGTTGTTACTGTTAATGATATCAATGCACCAACTTGTGGAACAGGGACTGCCCATGCATGTAAGGTTCTCACGAATGGTACAGCTACACGCACAGCAGGTGGGAAAATACTCACAACTGGCGTTACCGTTTCGAGCAAACGCATCTAGTTAGGTATTAGATAGGGGGGTGTACTACATTCCCCTATCTTTAAAATTTACATTACTTATGAGTAATAACCCCGCTAAATTCCCTAAACTCGCTTCCAACTCTTCCGGCAATATCTTAAAAAAGCTTAAAAAGAAAATCCAGCTTTCGATATTAGCGTTAACGGCATTAATGACAGGAACTAGCGTGTGGGCAGATCGTTCACACAATAAGACAGCAGGTTCTTACGTCAATTCAGGAGGTATATATACCTATTGGTCGATAGCAACAGTTATATCCAACGGTGAACTCTATTACTTGGTAACAACTCAATTACAACATCTTTGTGGTACAGGAAGCCAACATACTTGTAAACTTACAACTTTCGATCTACCTGATGGCGATTCCAAAATACTGACATGGCATTGTTGGATAATCAGCAGGCGAATATTTTGAATTATCTAAAATCTTTAAATCTTTGTAGGTTAATGCTTTTTTAATCGTTGCCCAATGTAGTAATCCTTATTGATAGCAGGTAGTCATCACATAACCATTACCAATTAATTTTATGAAACGTATCAAAATTGCTTCAATGGCTCTTCTCGCTATTGTAACCGGCGCAAGCGCATTTACAACTAAATCTGATAGCAAGAGAGTAGCTTCTATTACATATTACTCCATCCAGACTGTTGCAGTAGGTGGCCATAACTATTTTCAGGTTGTTACTGTTAATGATATCCATTCACCAACTTGTGGAACAGGAGTCAACCATGCATGTAACGTCCTCACGAATGGTACAACTACACGCACAGCAGGTGGGAAAATACTCACAACTGGCGTTATTATTATTTCAAAACGTCTCTAGTTAGATATTAGATATGGGTAGTATTTCATTCCCTGTCTCATATATTATAGTACTAGAAGCCAGCATATTTGTAATCTTACGATTGTCGATCTGCCTGATAGCGAGCCCAAGATCCTGACATAGTATGGTTGGATAATTAGCAAGCGAATATTTTAATAGAATGTTCTCATTAATCTCTAATCTTTATTAACAATGCCATTCGTCTTCATATTCTTCTGTAATAGCAAACTTATAGATAATGCCAACCTTTTGCTATCATAAAGATCCGATGTGTTGAACTTTGCAATATTCCCATTTTGGTCAATCAAAATCGCCGTAGGATACGTCTGTACATTATAATACTGAATGAGTGGATGGGCATACCCTTTTCCATTTGTGTAAAGGTTCAACGATTCCTTACCTGTGTATTGGCCGCTTTGAATACCTGATTTCCAACTGGGGATGTATTGATCGGCAGAAATACTGATAAAAACAACATTTGTATCATTTTCAAATTGCTTTTCTATTGTCGATAGAACATTTTTATAGAAATGAGAACATCCTCCACATCCGGTAAACCAAAAATCCAATAGCACAATTTTCCCGCGAAGTCCAGTCAATGTATGAAAGTTTCCAGAAGTATCTCTCAAAGTAAAATTAAATGCAGTGGTCTGGGGCGCTCGTTTATAAAATAGTTCTTTGATTTTATTCCGGTAATAGGGAGTTTCTGTTATTTGCAATGCCTCCTTATAAATAAAAGAAAAATTCTCGGGTGTCTCATAGTTTAACAATGCGTACGAAATTAGTTTATCTCTTAGTATCCCTTTATAGTTCTTTTTTATTAAAAAATAGATGCTGTCTTGCGAAATATCGCTCCAATTGGTATTTTTTAAATAAAGCAATGTTTGCAGTCTTCTGATTGTAAATTCGGAATACTCTTTTGACCTGCTAAGATATTGATCTGGAATATCCGCAGAATCCTCAATTTTAACTATTTGCTGATCAAGCAATTTGATAATTGCTTCTTTTCCCTCAGTTGGATAGTTATTTATATTTTTTTTAAAGCATTCTCTCATCCTGGAAAATCGAAAATATGAATTCTCAAACAAGAAATCTGCTTTTAATACATTATAAGCGCTAAAAGATATTTTTGCTTTATATTTATTGAGAATCTGGACCGCATGCTCGACTCTATTTTTAAACATATCATGATAAGTAAAATTCTCATCAAGTCCTGATTTGGACTCTAACTCTGCAGAATTAAATGCCGAATCTGCCTGTGCTTTCGCAATGTATTTAAGAGAGCCTTTACCCGAAAATGTTATCTTATAATCTTTCCCGGCACTTACCCTTTTTAGATGAATAGTTATATCGTCATCCTTTTCCCAATATCGCCCATATATTAAGAGTTGATAATTTATGACAGATCCAATTGTATTACTGTCGTCAACAATCTTCCCAATTTCAAAATAGCCAAAATTACTTTCAACTGGAATGACAAACTGAAATCGACCGTTCTTATGTAATGAAGCTTTTATATATTTCGGGGAAATTCTGTCATTAACGGGATAGTAATAAGAAAATATTCTCAAAGTTAAAGTATCGTTTTTTGTAAGGTCATCTGCATCTACCGCAATTTTCAAAAGGCTACCTGTTGGATGTAGAACTTGACGGGATTGGAGTTTTTGACACCAAATAAAAGTTGGCAACGATAAAAGAAAAATAGTAATTAAAATGTATCTCATAATAACTCATTTAGAAAATAATGATGCTAGGATATAAACCGATACCTAAAGTTGTATCCGGGATCCTTATCAGCATCATAAGAAATCTCTTCAAATGCAACAGATATTAACGCTGATCAGGTTTTCCGGCATCATTTAGTGTTCTGTTAGCGCTTGCTCTCATTATCTGCTCCATAAATTCTTTCATGGAGTAATCAAATAAATCACTAACTGATTGCTGGCGCATTTGAATAACTTTACATACTGACCAGTTCTTTTGCATCATATCTCCGATACCAGCCTTCTGACGAAAGATATTTTTCTGCTCGTATCTCATCTTTATCACTCGTGCGCCTGAAATATGTTTCTGTTTTACATTTAGATCACCTTCATCATTACCAATACGTTTTCTGGTAATCGTTCTGCTCATGTTTATATGGTTTTATCAATACGGGTAAAAATATATTCGACTACTATCACCTTACATTTTGTGGAATCCCGCTCAATTGAATTTCCTGGTCTGGTATTGGCAGGACGTATCTGGGATCATTGGGAGGTAATGTATAAGTAACTCCGTTAGATATACGCGTAAGTGTTTTTGCAAATCTGGGGTCTTTATTAAGCCTTCGTAGATCTTCCCATCTGGTCTGGCCTGTGAAAGCAAGTTCTTTACGGCGTTCTACTAAAATTGTTGCAAGTAATGAATCAGCATCTTGAATATTCAAAGGAGTAAAAGTTCCTGTTTTGTACCTATTTACAAGTAATGTGTTTAAATCATCAAGCGCAATTGATAGCTTTCCGAGACGCGCGTTCGACTCGGAATGTATTAAATATACCTCGTTAGTTGCGATCCCATTGAAGCCCTGACCAGTCGTACAATATGAACCTCTAAAATAAATGGTACCTGGAAATGGAGAATTATAATAGCAAGCCCTTCTTAGATCATTTATATCATACAAGCCATATAAAACCGTATCAACATTCGCCAAATTTATTCTGGGGAACACCAAAATTGCACCGACTCCTTGATTAGTGGCATTAAAAGATATTTCAGGGTTAGCCGCATATGCCGGAAAAGGCGTTCTTTTAGTGGGTTTAACTAAGCTACTATTGTAATCAAGCAACCCGTTGAAAGTTTCAAGGGATTTTGAAGAATATAGTGCCGCGTTCTCATAATCCTTTATGCTTAAATATACCTTAGCTAAAAGTGCATTAGCAGAACTTTGACTAGGTCTGGTTTTATAAGCCGGTGTAACTGGCAATAATGGAATTGCCGTTTTAATATCGTTAATTATTTGGTCATATGTTTCTTTAACTGTACTCCTTGTCGATTTGGGATTGACGTCTGAAGTCAGTCTTAGCACAATACCTAAATCAGTTTTGAACGTCGCACTATCAAGAGGTTTACAATAAATTTGAGCAATTGAATAAAATAGAAAAGCCCGATAAAATAACGCAGATCCTCTAACATTATCGAACAGATTTTTATTTCCCTGATTCTCGTCAATTTTCGCTAAGCCATCCAGGACAATGTTTACGTGAGCTATTGCGCCATAAGGAATATCCCAGTCATCCGAAAATCCAGCAATTTGCTGATAAATATCCTTTGCCCAAAGATAGGCCGCGGCATGGACAGCAGGAATAGCGCCGAAATTTGCATCTGTTATATAGAAATTATCCGTTCCGGCAAAGCCTATTGTAGGGAATGGCGTGTTCATGGCGTCAGGATCATCCAAAACCGCTTGTAAATCGCTTAAGGTAGAAGGAGAGACATCGCTAAGATTTCTCTTTACATTTAAATAATTATCTTGCTTTTTACAGGAATTCAATAAAAAAACAGCAATTAAAAGTGTATATAATTTATGAATATTACGTGTCATAATAGATTCCTTGTTGTGTTAAAAAGTTGCCCGGAAACCAAAAGCGATTGAAAATGGATTAGGATAACTGTGCGATCCTGCATAGCTATAGGAGTCAGGATCAATACCATATTTATTAGCTCTCCAGATAATTCCAAGATTAGTCAAATAAGTATAGACCTGAAGTGTTGAAAAAGGCAGCTTCTTTGAAGACGCCCCTAAGTCATAAGATAATCTTATATCCTGTAGACGTACATGGTCGCCTTTTTCCACAAGTTTAGCGGAATATTGGTAAAACGCTGCCCGGTTCGGATTAGCCGGATAAATCACCGAAGGAACGTCTGTAAGTTTTTCATCGCCCGGCTTTTGCCAACGTTTTAAATAATCAACATTCTGCAAAGGGCCGATCATATCCTGTAAATTCCCCGTAATAGAAGGCCTCCTGAAATAATATCCCATCCTATACGCGATCATTACTGACAAGGAAAAACCTTTAAAATAAAAATCATTGCGTAAAGTGCCCCAAAATGTAGGTATGGTAGATCCGCTGTACACAAGGCTGTCAGGCTTAAAGTTGCTGATAATATTTTGATAATCCTTACTGACTTGTTTGTTTAAGTAACCTTGCGGATCGCCTGTTTGTGGGTCTAATCCCGCCCACCTGTAGCTGAATAAACTGTACAGCGGCTTACCTTTAAGAGCAACAAGTCCACCATTGGTTTGAATGGTTTGGGCAGTTTGAGGCACATCATATTTTTCAACTTTATCCTTTAAATAATTTGCCAAGAATGTTATAGACCATTTAAATTCTTTATTAATAATTTTGCTGTTCAAAGAAAGTTCAATACCCCTTGTTTTTGTAGATGCGGCATTTCCTGTAAAAGACGTAAATCCGGTTGAAGCTGCTAAGGTGATTGGTTCTACCAGATCCAAGCCGTCTTTCTGATACAAGTCCATAGTACCGTTGATAATTCCATCTTTCAGGGAGAAGTCAATGCCAAGGTCAATATTTCTAACTCTTTCCCAATGAAGATTAGGGTTGGGAGGAGTAATATTCCTTATTAATTGGGCTCCTGTTTCACTTGAGGTTCCATATGTACCGGTGACATAAGCAGTGCCGTTGTATACATTTCCATTATATCCGTACGTTCCTCTGATTTTTAAACGAGGTAGCCAGGCAAGTCTATAAAAGTCTTCCTTACTAATATCCCAGGCGCTGCCGACCGACCAAAGAGGAGTTACTCTATCATTCGTTTTTACACCAAAAATATTTGATCCATCTTTTCTACCACTTAAGCTCAAGGTGTACCGGTCCTTAAACGTATAAGCAATGTTTGAATAATAGGAGATATACCGGTTCGTAATTCCATCTATATTTCCCGAAGGAGCAGGTATGAAAGAAGTTCCAACCGGATTAACTGGCTGAGCAGTACTATAGTCTAAATTGTTACTTGACACTCCGAATTTATCATCATATCCATAAGATAACAACTGATAACCTGTCGTAACCAATTGCCTTATTTCCCCGCCTGCTATAGCAGAAATCGAATGCTCCTTGCTGAAATTTCGATTGAAAGAAGCTTGGAGTCTCCAGTTGTTAGCATTCCAGTCATAGTTATTCGTGGTAAGAATGCCGCCTAATGGAATAGCGTAGCTTATTTTGTTTGTCGAAGGATCGTAATACGCAAATCGGTTAATTAATGATCTAACCGCATAAGTTTGCAGGTTCTGATAATTTCTGTTGATGATGTTTTGTGTTTCATTCGCGTACTGGAAGGCAATATTTAATGAAGAGGTTATTTTATACTTTGCCTCAATTTTTAACATAAGACCCTTGGTCTTACTCTTATTGTCCGCATTCTTTATTTCGTCAAGAGGTTTGTATTGCCAATCCAAAAATCCAAGCTTTTGCATACTATCCTTATATTGGATACTGTAGTCTTTTACGATGGATAAGGCATTGCCATGCGCGTCCGCCAGTTGAGCATATGGATAAATGTTCAGATATTTTGATGAAATACTTGTACCAGGATATACCTGTTGGTTATTTATAGCAGTCTCCGATAGACTATAATTGATGGAAGTAGTTATTTCAAGGTTCTTTATCGGCGCGTATGAGGTTATCCCATTAATAGTAGTCCTCTTATAGCCGTTTCTAACAAGATTATTTCTATTGTTATCATGGCCAACAGAAAGATAGTAATTCATGTTATCGCTGCCGCCTCTTACACCGATGGAATATTGCTGGTTAATCCCATTCTGGTAAACATATTTCAAAAAATCCCTCCTGACATCATTATTTCTTAATGCATTGATTTGGTTATTCGCATCCTGAGCTGATAAAACACCTGCTCTCTGTAAAGCCAACGCATTGACAACTGGAGAAAGTGGAGCATATGTAGTTGTGTTGCTAATATCGGCATCAAAAAATCCCTGGTTAAATAGGCTATCTTCAATATTTATAAAAGTATTGCCATCTATTATTTCGGGGTCATTGAAAATATTAGGCTTTTTGACTATTGTAATGTTACTATTGAATTCCACCTTCATCCTCTTGTTAAAGGCTCCTTTTTTTGTTGTCAGTACGATTACTCCATTCCCAGCCCTCGCACCCCAAAGCGATGCTGCTGCCGCATCCTTTAATATAGATACTGTTTCGATATCATTCGGATTAAGGTTATTAATATCTCCTTCGTAGGGTACATTATCAAGTACTATCAGCGGTGTTGTTCCAACTAATGTGCTAAGCGTACTGATTCCCCGGACAGTAATCTGCAGTGATCTTCCTTTCGGATCAAATGTTAGTGCCCCGGTAGGTGCACCTGTACCATAAATGCCCGTTACCACACCATCTATCCTGTCCAGGATATTAGTGCTTACTTTTCGATTATACAATTCATTATTGACGATACCATAAGAGCCCGTGGCTCTCTCCATAGGTATCTGTTGATAGCCATTGGAGGCAGAGATAACCGCCTGCCCCAGTTCCGCGATCTTAACTCTGACTCTGATGTACAATGATTTTCTTCCGTTTATTGATACCGTGGTATCATAATATCCTATAGAGCTAACCGTAAGGGCTGCATCATCTGGAACACTTTTCAGGACAAAAGAACCGTTATCATCAGTATTTGTCCCTTTACCAGTCCCTTTTACAAAAACTGCGGCTCCCTGGATCGGATCGCCTTTTTCACTAACCACTTTACCTATAAGATCGATTTGGGTAGAAATTAGTGCCGCTGTCTGGCCAGCCTTTTCATTTTCCGCCTTCTTCGTTACGTAAATTGTCTTATTTACAATGTTATATTCCAATGGCTGATCTCTCAAACATTCTTTGATTACTACATCAATATCTGCCTCCTTCAAATTCAAAGACACATTCTTCGCCCCCCGAAAAATGCTATAATCGTAAAAGAACTTGTATCCCGTCTGTTTCTCGATCATATTAAACACCTTTTCCAAAGGCAGATCCTTTCCGGAAATAGACACTTTCTGCCCATACCCTGCAGCGCTAACATGCAGATATACAGCTATTAAGAATACGGCCGTTAATTTCATAGCTCGAAGCAGTTGTCTGGGTACACACATAGAAACAGGTACCCGGTTTATAGTAAAAAAAAGCATTACCTTCAATTTAGAATTTCATAAAGTCGCCTTTAAACGGCGGGTTTAGGGAGAGGTCCTGCTGAATCCAGGACTTTTAAGAGCCGAAGTGCTGGTAACACCTCGGCTTCTTTTATAGACACACATGAGAGAAACGCGGATGCATAACCGCTATTCAGGGTGTAGGGGGAACAAATAGAATTCCTTTCTTAGCATCTTTTACGATTTTAGGTGGTTCTAAAATAAAAGGACAGCCCGGCCATTTCGGGCCCTGTAAAAGCGTCATTCCGGGCACACATAGGTCCCGGCAATGACAAGTTCACAGGCAATAATGAAAGGTTTAATGGACTAATGGAATAGGTTCCCCTATTTATAAATTGCAGAATTGAATTTAAAGTCCCCTTAGGCAGTAAGGGTTGGCAGGCATAGCAAAATCGCAGTTGCTAGAGTAAGGTTATAATGGTTGGTAAATCTTTAATTTTAGGGTCGTACCGTGATCCTCTTCCCTTCTATCTCAAAGTGCACCTGGTTTTTCTGAAGGATCTCCAGCACCTGGGAGAGATTCAGCTTTCTTTCGATATCTCCCCCAAACTCTCTGTCAGGCGCCGTCCCTTCATATACAACATCCACATCGTACCACCGGGCCAGCATCCGCATCACTGTCTTTAGATCGGCATGTTCAAAATGAAACCAGCCGTTCTTCCAGGCTACCACCCCATCCACATCGACGTCTTTCAGAACCTTCAACTTGCCCGATTCACTCGTCTGGGCCTGCTCCCCAGGTTTCAGGAGCATTCCGGCATTCTCTTTCGAAACCCTGACGCTTCCGGACAATAAGGTGGTCTTTATGTTGTTCTCATCCGCATACGCGGTGATATTAAAGCTCGTGCCCAGCACATCCACCAAAGTTTCGCCTACCTTAACTTTAAAGGGTTGATGCGCATTGGGCGCTATTTCAAAATAGGCTTCTCCATTCAACTCCACCTCTCGGGTCTTCCCTGTGAAAGCCACCGGATAGCGCAGCGAGGAAGCATTGTTCAGCCACACCTTGCTGCCGTCCGGCAATGTCACCTGGAATTGCCCGGCCGACGGCGTTGTCAGGGTGTTATATGCAAGAGCTGTCGCTTTTTCATCCGATCCTCTATTGTAAGCCAGCTGGCCATCACCCAGCTTCACCACGCGGGCATTACCTTGATCGGCTATTGTCCCTTTACCCGCACTATCTAACACCACATGAGATCCATCCGTCAAGGTCAACACAGCCTTATTTCCTCCCGGAGCTACATCGTTCTTAAAATTCGAGGCGAGGGCAGAGATATTGGATCTTTTGACGGGGCTGTTCTTTGTATAGAGCCAAACACCTGTTACCAGCAAGCCGGCCACAGAGGCAGCAATAAAATAACGGGTACGACGTATACGTCTCACTACACCGGGGGATACCGGATATACGGATGCATCTTCTTTTGTGATAGCATTCATCACCCTTTCCCATCCCTCTTTTTTTAAAGATGGGATATCCGGCAGATCTTTTATGCTATCTCTGACATAATCTTGATGGGACAGTCTATCAAAAAGCTTTCGGTTCTCTTCCGACAGGTTACGCCACTCCATCAATTCCCGATACTCCAGCTCACTTATGTCACCCCGATGATATCTTATTATCAGTCCCGCGATCCTTTCTATGTAGTTGAATTCATCTCTCATGCACTTCCTTGTTTGTTCTTTTTATGATCCAGGTGATAAAACTTCATCCGTGGGGTAACCCATTTCATTCCTACTACGGATGGTTGATAATTTTAACAAAAGGATCTTTGAAATATTTTTTCTGAAAAATTTTTGTTTGTACGCTATTAAAATGGGAATTAAAAGGGAATTCTTCATAAAAACTTAATACTGGGCATGAAAATTCCCCTTATGCAAAAAATACATAATAACGATAGCCGGCACACTGACCTATATTACATAGGTCATATAAAGAAGAATAAAAGGATAAGACTAAGCTCCGCCGTCAGCAAAGAGGAACGCAGGATGCTGATCGCTCTTGCCTTTTGGTTGAGGACGTTTTGGTTGCTGACCCCCATTTGAGCAGCAACTTCCGAGGTGCTTAAATTATTGATATAGATCAGTTCGAAGATTCTGCGGCATTTATCAGGGAGAGATTCTATTTTTTTCGAGAGCGCACCCAACACTTTGGCATTTATCATTTCATTTTTTTCATCGGCCTCCATCTCTTCCAGGTATTGTATCTCCTTATGCACCGTCCGTTGCTTTTGAAGAAATCGCAGGTAGTCGATACAGGCGTTCCGGCAGGTGACAAACAGAAAGGCCCTTATATTACTCAGGCTTTCAAAATTACCACGCAGACGCCAGAGTTTGATAAACGTTTCGGATGTGATGTCCTGGGCTTCCGTCTCCTTACGGACCAGATTATACGCAAAAATGTACAACTCTTCATAACAGGAGTCATACACGCGCTTAAATTCATCTCGATCGCCTTCGCGGAAGCGATCAATAGAAATGTCAGGTGTAAAAGTTTTACCACTCATACCTAAGGTTAAAATGCTACTAATAGTACGAACAACTAATTTTAACGTCAGGCGTGACCCGCGTCCGTTGTCCCTTTAACAGAACAAGGTACAGCATAAGGTTTTCGGGGGCTAGGGCCTGCTTCGGATAAGGTCATCATGTGGATATTGGAAGATGAAAAATTACCTTGGTTGGCGACAGAGCCTAGGGTCGACAATGATAATATAATTGACCTGAATCAACCTTCTCTTAAT
The DNA here is from genome assembly GCA_017307755.1 of Chitinophagaceae bacterium. GTDB lineage: Bacteria > Bacteroidota > Bacteroidia > Chitinophagales > Chitinophagaceae > Puia. The sequence continues at coordinate 45,800 of JAFKGQ010000010.1, forward strand.
CTCTTTTTCCCAAGCCTCTAACCAATTCACCCTAGAAAAAAACGCGGTATTTACTTAATAAGCAGTCGTATTTATACTACATTCTCCAACTAAGTGTTAGTGCTTATGGTTATATAAAGATCTGATTTTACACTGAAATCTGTTCTGAAAATACAAACATCTTCGGAAAAAAGAAATTCAAGAAATGCACACTTACGTCAATTTATTGAATATCAGTCAAAAAGAGTGGGTGTTACCGTTTTGTAAAGTTCCCCCTCACCCCACCATTCCTTATTGCTCTGCTCCAGGGCCTACCTCCGCCAACAACCACCCCGCCTCCAGCAACTCCTCAAAATGCCTGCAACGCATGAGAAGATCAGCCCGCTCACCCGCTTCACTGAACTCCGCATTATCCGTTGTGATGCATGTTTCCACCATCGTCCATAATATATCCCGAAACTCATGCAAACGATAGTCGATAAAAAAACGACGGAACACCCGTAACGGCTCCTGCTGATCCTCTTCCTCCAAATAGATAATCTTATCGAAAAGCTCTCCCGACGATTGATTGAACTTAGACATAAAAATGATTAAAGATTAATGGATACTATTCTTATCCATCCAATCTATTAGGCGGGAAACTACCCAGAAAGTTGGTAGCATAAAATTAGGTAAAAACTCATCGTCCAGGCAAATAATCAGACATCGTTTGATCCGGATTTATCCACAATTAAACTTGTTTAAGAATAATAATAATTAATATAATAATACCCGTTTAATTGCTATTTCTCATCCGGGGAGCCCTCCGATGGAAAGGAATCCAGGATACGTTGCCATACAGACATCCTCGCCTCCTTGACCCGGATCTTGTTAAATAATTCAAGGTTCCTCGCAATCCAAACGGCGTCGGATAATTGAGAAAAAAGCACACCGCTTTTATCCCTTTGATGACACCAATCTTTCAATTGCTGCAGATCCTCTTCAGTCGCCTCCTTTGTGAGGACATTAAACACTATTGTCGAAATTTCATTACTCAATTCAACCATATTGAAAAGTTTTATCATTTTTTCATCAGAATATCCAACTGGACGAACATAGGAAGCCCCGTCGGTCAAAATGGTATTTTATGACCGTTACCTTATTGCCGGCAGAACAGACAATAAGAGTTCCGAGGCGGTATAGCCTCCGGTTTTTGGATAAGAGAATAATAGTTGGTGAAGGTTCAATGGTTCATGGCGGCAGCCATGGACGATCACCTATTTATATAGGAGATCTCTTCGCAGACAATAGGCTAGGCGAGAAGGCAAGGCATCCGTTAGATAATGTGTCAGGCCGCCTGATAAGGCGCCATACAATATAAGAACGTGAGATCGTCCATTCTGTTAGTGAAGTTTTACTGCATTTTTGAGAAATCTTTCAGATTACTATCAGGATTACCCGCTTAACACAGACCAATTTCCTCAAACTAAAAGGTAATTCACGATAGTAATTTTTTTACACTGCGTAAAAAATTGTATTTTAACCTAACTAGACCTTAACCCTTAACATCCATCTTTAATGACCAACAACAACCTATCCTTATCCATGGACGATTTCTCCATGGACGACTTTCGTAATGGGAAACAGGAAGCCTTTGAAAAAGTGTATGCATCGTTTAAGCAAGCCATTTACTACTTTGTTAAAGAAATTGTCGCTCATGAGCAGGAAGCTGACGATATAACTACGGAGACATTCACAAAACTGTGGAAATTACGAGCAAACTTCACAAGCCTCAATAAGATCAGATCATTCCTCTACGTTACGGCCCGCAATGCGTCTGTCGATTATCTGCGGAAAGTGGACAGGGACAGACTCTTATTGAGCCAATTCCTCCTTCATTTTCAAAACGATCAGGAGATCATCAACGAAACCAATCGCCCGGAAGTTATCGCCCGCATCAACGAGGCCTCCAGGAATCTGTCCCCTCAATGCCGCCAGATTATCGAACTTCTTTTTATAGAAGGGCTTTCCATTCAGCAGACAGCTGATAGACTTGGCACCAGCGCCCTGACTGTCCGGGTCCAGAAGAAAAAAGCGCTCGATACCTTACGGCGACAGATCATTGCCCGGCCAGGAGGCCTATGACCTTCTTTTCAAAAATAAAAAGCCGATCATCGCTGATCGGCATCCTGATCGGGTTCGTACCCATTTTATCGGGCCGGCATAGTAACCTTTCCAGCCCTCCCCGTCAATACCCTGTTAGTTGTAATTTTATTTACCACTCCACATTTCTTTTATCACTCTAATAAAAAAGACCTATCTTGTGGCCTAATTAAACCGCATGCCTATCGGGAAAAAATTTCATCTTGGTTATCCATTAACCAAACCAATCCATGACTACAGCAGAAAAAGAAATCCTCAAAAAGAGATTCGGAGCCACTATTCAGGACCTCCGGGAAAAAAAACGACTCAGCCTGAGACAGGTCGCCGCCAATTGTAATCTCGACAATAGCAAGATCGCCAAGATCGAAGACGGGAGATTCAACGTTTCCTTATCCACCATCGTCGAACTCGCACGAGGCCTGGAAACCCATCCCTCCAAACTATTTGTAGGTGATTTTAATTGGTTCGCATTAGTCTAAACCCCACCTTAAAAAAACTATGCCTCAACCAGGGTCCGGACCATCCGGTAACCTGGGTCGCCGGACTACTGGATCAGGCACGAACCCTCTCTTTAATACCCCGCTCTCCCAAAATATCAGTCAGATTGAAAAGGATGATAAAAAAGATCCTTCTGCAGCAACACATTCCTCAGCTTATTTAACGCACTGGCCCTATGCCGGTGCACAGTCGAAAGACTCAACCCCAACAACTCCGCTACCTCCCGCGCTTTCTTTCTATTAAAAAATATCAACTTGAACACCTCCCGGCACCTTGGCGGCAACCGCTCCACCTGCCGGCCAATCTCTTTTAATAACTCTACCTGCGCCCGCTCACCATCGCCCGCCAACTCCCCCTCCCTCGATAGATAACGGATCTCCTTATGAGACGCCATATGACTTTGTCTCGACCGAAGTATATCAAAACAGGCATTCCGACAAGTGAGATATAAAAACCCCCTTACATTGGCAACATTCTTAAACCGGGCATGCTCCCGCCATAGCTTGACAAAACACTCCGAAGTAATATCATTGGCATCCGCAGCATCCCGCACCAGCCGGTAGGCAAAAAAGAATAGCTTGTTATAATGATATAGATAGATCTCTTTGAGCGCCTGGCGATCACCAGCCCTCAGTCTGACGATGAGTCCATTATCCAATTGGCCTGTATTCATGGGATGTCTTCGGTTTACATACTCTTAATACGGCCAAAGCGGAAATTTTATGAACGCAACCGGAAAAATTTAATCCTCATTCCGGAAACATCTCCAAAGTGGTCAAAATCAATATGATTAATGGCTAATCTTTTTAGTTCTCACTTACAATACCTTTCACCAGCTTCCCATCCGGACAAGTAAATGGCACCTCGAGCAGCCGGGCTATCAGTGGCGCTATGTCTGTTACGCAAAGATCTGGTATTACCCCTCCCTTACGAATACCTGCACCAACAGCAATAAATCCTGTATACATCTGAGGATTATTGGGGTCATAACCATGATGACCTCCGGAAACAGTGTAAAAAGCCCCTTCGAGTTCATTTTGCTGGATCTGTGTTCCTGGTCCGTGGTTAGCCACCGGGGCCGGTTTTGTAGATCCGCTAAATACTAGACCTGGTTCCGCACTAAGTGCGATTAACGCAGCTGAGTCCACCCCCATTTCATCCAACTCCTTTCTGTCTATGATGCGGAAAAGCCTTCTTTTTTCGTTCGGAAGGGTATTCAATTTCTCCGTTACCACTTTAATAAGGTCAGCATTGCTGACTGTACTTATGGAGCTGCGATATAAAAAAGCGCTCCCACCAGCTGCTATAAATCTTGCATCAATGTCTTTAATCAATAAGTTGGGTCTGAATGCCTGATTAATAGTGCTAAATCCATGGTCACCTACGATGATAACAGCTGTGCTTTCTTTTAACCCGCTCCTCTGAATAGCCTCCAGCATATCTCCGATGGCATGATCATTACATGCTGCTGCCAGCTTTACCGAATCATGGTCGCGGCCATACCCATGCTGCATACCATCCACGCACGCAAAGTGAACTGCCAGGAAGGAGGGCTTGTGTGTCCTAAAAATATACCCTGCTGCGCGAGCCGCCTGCTCATCCAGGCTAAGGTATTCTTCGTTCATGGAATTACTATCCAACTTCCCCGTTGCATTCTGTTCGACCTCTTCAATTAGGCCAGGTGTGGCATATTTTCGTGCTTCCGTGATCCTGTCACTCCCACCATTTGGTCCCGAATCCCATATCTCAGGGATATCCCAGGTAATATCTTTACCTACACTTGGCGGCCATTCTACAGAGGCAGTCGTCATACCTGATTTCTTTAATACCTGCCATATTGTAGGCGCCTTGATTGAATCCATAAACCAGTTCCATTCACCTTTGCTGTTTTTTGGCTGATTGTAACAAATCCCGGAACGCGCCGGTAGAGCTCCCGTTACCATCGCAGCGTGAGCAGGATACGTATAAGCCGGAAATACGCTTTTAAGATGCTTTGCATACGTCCCCTGCTGCATTAATAATTGTAAGTTAGGGGTCGGCCAACTTTTGTCCAGGTACATGTCAGGACGGAACCCGTCAATACTGATCAATACCACATGCCGGACGGACTGGCCCGTCGCAAATATCCGGACAGCCAGCAAACAAAGACAGATAATAGTTAAACGCTTTTTCATATTTGCTACTACGCAAATCCTTTCCGTTTAACTACACAAAAGAAGATTAAATTTTTATGAACCCCCAATACAGGACAGTATAATCTCACAAGCCTTCCCTATCTCTTCCTCCGTGATGGGCAGCGGCGGAGCGATCCGCATGCACTGCGGCGCAAAAAGATACCAATCCGTCAGCACCCCTCTTTCAATACATTTATCGATCACCCGCTTGTTTGTCTCAAAGCTGTCAAACTCCACGGCCATCAGCAACCCACAGCTGCGTATATCCCGGATAGCAGGATGCACCAGCAGCCGGCGGAACAACGCCTCCTTCCGGGTCACCTCCCCCATCCATTTTTCCTCCAACAGGACTTCCAGCGAGGCAAGACCCGCCGCACAGCAGACAGGATGACCGCCAAAGGTTGTAATATGCCCCAGCACAGGATCACCCGTCAATGCCCACATACGCTCTTTGTCCGCGATAAAGGCCCCCAGGGGCATACCTCCGCCCAGAGCCTTGCCCAACAACAGGATGTCAGGTACCACATCATAGTTTTCAAAACCCCAAAGTTTACCCGTCCTGCCAAAACCGGCCTGTATCTCATCCAGCACCAACAATGCGCCCGTCTCGTCACACCGCCGCCGCAACGCCTTCATCCACGACTTATCCGGCGTATATATGCCCCGCTCAGCCTGTACGGTTTCTGCGATCACACAAGCCGTCCTATCCGTGATCCACTCCAGACTGCCGGGATCATTATACCGCACATGCCGCACCCCGGGCAATAAAGGTCTATACGCATTACGCCAGTATTCATCCCCCATGATACTCAAAGCCCCTTGTGTGCTACCATGATACGACTGGTCAAAAGCGACGATCTCGGTACGCCCTGTCACCCGCTTGGCCAGTTTCATCGCACCTTCCGTAGCCTCTGCGCCCGAATTGGTAAAATAAACGCTGTTTAACGCAGCCGGCAGATGAGCCGCCAGCAACGTAGCATACCGCACCTGGGGAGACTGTATCAACTCCCCATACACCAGCACATGGAGATACTGGTCCGCCTGGTCTTTGATGGCCTGTACTATGCGCGGATGTCTATGACCGGTGTTGCAGACACTGATGCCTCCTATCAGGTCTATATACGCCTTACCGGAAGGGTCATACAAATAAATGCCTTCAGCCCGGGCAATCTCAATACCCAGCGGGTTGGGGGAGGTCTGCGCTACATGTCGCAGGAATAATTGGCGTATGTCCATGCCCCCCTTGTTGTTGGAATTAATATTCATTATGGGCAAAGTTAATTCAGCTTACCTTCTTATTTGCAGAGGAATCTGTCGGAGGGGTAGGAATCGCTTCTATCTGCCACCAATTGCTGAAGGACATTTTGATGTGCTTGTTGGAGAATACCACTATAATGGTAATGATCACAATACCCACTACAATTGCAACAATATTGGGATTTAATCTCTTCGGGTCGAGTAGCCCGTAAATGTTCTTTCGTGAAGACATTGCTTCAATGTTTTTACATCATTTTGAAATAAATACACACTCCAAACTATGTCCATCAGAACATAGCCTGCATCTCTTGTTCAAGAATCCTAAGGATGCTCCTTTCGGAGTGCGAATCAAAATGAAGGCATAATAGAAGCACTTATTTTAATTTGGTTACTATAGCTACTACTATGCAAACATCGAAACCGAAAGCAAAATACAGAGATTTCCAAATCCTAAAAAGAATTTATCTGTGTACTTTTCTTTTTTCAGAATAGTATTTTAACACACGCCAGGTGTTACTGTCTGGAATTGCTCTTAGGCTGTGTCTTCCTCTTCTTTACAGCAGGCTTATCGGGAGGAATATTCAATTCTATCTCCCCCTTACGGAGATTAATTCGCCCATGCCTTTTACTGATTGTAATTATCGCAACAATAACGATGATGGGAACCCATAAAAACAACAACGCCGGGCTGACAAGATCAGATAGTAATATAAACCTCATAACAATTCATTTACCCGGATCTCTCCGGATGTTATAAAAATTACCATAGCCCGTCTGCCTTACATATTGTATAGTAAGGCCCTTGGTTAATTACTGGCGCGTTGTTTATGAATCGTAGAAGGTTTCAAGTTTACTATCACGGGCTAAGCGCACCAGTACTCACTAATGTTGAACTTCAAATATCTTAATTCTTGTTATCCCGGCAAAATTTCCTGCCGGTATTAATCCTATAATTGAGGCGATACCTAAGAAAAAAAAGAAAAATCCACCAAAAAGTGCTAAATTCTTATCAGGCAACATTAAAATTTGAAAAAGGAGTTATTTGATAGCCCCTCTGTTGTCAGGAGTTTAAAAAATTGTAGGATATTCGTATAACAAAAAGCATTACCATGGCCACCATTCTCCCCGTCGAAGGAAAATTCCCCAAATTTGGAAAAGACTGTTTTGTCGCCCCGAATGCTACCGTGGTAGGAGACGTCGAGATCGGCGACGGGACGAGCATCTGGTTTAATGCCGTCGTACGCGGCGACGTCAATAGCATCCGCATCGGAAGTAAGGTCAACATACAGGACGGCGTGGTCATACATGCCACCTACCAGAAATCCAAAACCTTTATTGGCAACAACGTCTCCATCGGTCATAACGCGATCATACACGGCTGCAAATTATGCGACAAGGTCCTCGTCGGCATGGGCGCCATCATCATGGACAATGCCGAGGTCGGCAGCAACACCATCATCGCAGCCGGCGCAGTCGTATTGGAAGGCACCAAGATAGAGAGCGGCACCATCTACGGTGGCATCCCCGCCCGCAAGATCAAGGACATCCCCGTAGACCTGATCACGGGCCAGATCGACCGCATAGCGGAACATTATACGCTGTACGCCAGTTGGTTCAAGGATTCCAATGACGCCCCCCCTGCTAAGTGATTATTTAGCTGCGAATAAGGACAAAAACCTACCTACTTACCTTAGTTCCCATTCGTTAATACACGGGCTCCCCCTTGCTTTTTCAAAATAATATTTGTAGGTTTAAATCGTTTATTAAAGAGATTTAATGAACCGCCCAATGAAACTAAAACCTACAGCAAAAAATCTTCTTTCTGTGGCCCTGCTTTCGGCCATTCTTCTGTCAGGTAGTTCCTGCGGACTGGTACATAGTCTTTTCGGACCAAAATACGGCTGTCCAAGTGACGGGAAAAATGTTGGAGCTGAGCGGATCCTGAGTGGAGAAAAAGTCCCGAAGGCGCCAAAATTTAAAGCATAGAACACAAAATAGTTCGGTATCCATTATAAACTTAAATCCCTACGCTATGAGCCCCCTGACTCTCCGCACCGATTTCGGTTGCACTGAAGCCGTCATAGACGACGATTGCGGTCTGAAAAGATTCTATGAGGTCGCTAATATCCTCTCCGACGACCTGGATATAAAGTTCACCCAAAAGACAGATGAGTTTGACAGTCTCATGTGGGACTTCCTGTACAAGGGTCATATCCTGACACTGCATTACAATATTTACACAGGCATCTCCATCTATCCGCGGAAGTTCCGGGAAGCTCCCCGCAAAGACAATGACGCCGTGGTGGAAGTCGCCAAATTCCTGGAAAGTAAACTACTGATCAATACAGCCAAACGATACATGTCCTGATCCCGGCACAATAATCCGGGACTCTGGCGAGTGGAATAACGATTGCTCATCGCCGCGCTGACAACTGTTTGCTACCCCAAGGCCGTCCTGCATAGCGGGCGGCCTGTTTTTTTCCTATCTTGCAGATATGGCTTATACAAAACCTTCTGCACCCTTCTATACCAAGCTGGCAATGGTCCTCATCAGCCTGATCGCTTTGTTCTACATCGCCATCCTGGGACGGACCATCCTCGCCCCCCTGATATTCGGGCTCCTGTTCGCCATGCTCCTGCTGCCCCTGGCGCATTTCCTGGAAGTGCGGCTACGCCTGCCCCGCAGCCTTTCCTCGATCTTATCCGTGCTATCGTTGCTGGTGGCTATCAATTTAATCCTTTACATGGTAGGCGCCCAGATCAGCACGCTTACAGAAGACTGGCCCCAGTTCAAACAACAGGTGCTGTCTTCACTAAACGACCTGCAGCACTGGATATCCACAAAATTCCATATCCGTATCAAACAGCAGAATGCCTACTTGGACACCGCAACCTCCAAACTGCTGGCCACCGGCTCCTCCGTACTGGGTACCGCCGTCCTCTCTATCTCTTCAATGGTGCTCTTTATGGTCTTTGTCATGTTCGATACATTCTTCCTGTTATACTACCGGCGGCTCATCGTCCGGTTTCTCGTCGCTGTATTCAAAGAAGAAAATGCCCTCACGGTCTATGATATCATCGCACATATACAATCCCGCATCCGGCAATACATATTCGGACTGGTCCTGGAAATGATCATCGTGGCCGCCGCCACCTTCCTGGCCCTCTGGATACTCGGCGTAAAGTACGCCCTGCTGCTGGGACTGATCACGGGCCTGTTCAATGTCGTCCCCTACATCGGTATCATCACAGCCATGATCCTTAGCGCCCTCGTCACCTTCGCCACGGCAGGCGCGGCAAAGGTCCTTATCGTGGCCGGCACCATCGTCGGTATCCATCTCATCGACGCCAACGTCCTGCTACCCATCATCGTCGGTTCGAAAGTGCGGATCAATGCCCTTATCACCGTCCTGGGAGTCATCGTCGGCGAAAGCGTCTGGGGTATTACAGGCACCTTCCTGGCCATTCCGGTCATAGCCATGACAAAGATCATATTTGATCGTATCGGGCCGCTAAAGCCCTGGGGAATGCTGCTGGGTGATGAAAAGGATGAAGAACAGCCGGCGCCATTAAAGGAAGAAATCAAAGAAGCAGGAGGCGTAAACCCCGATGAGCGCGGAAGCTCGACAGCCGGACCGCCGGAGAAGGATCAATAATTCTTTTCATCAATGGAATCCATTATAGTCCGATAGCTGATATATCGGTCTTCGGAGATCCGTCCCTCCTGCACAGCCAGCTTTACCACACATCCCGGCTCTTCGGTATGCAGACAATTGTTGAACTGGCACTCCCCGGCCAGCGCCCGCATCTCGGGGAAATAGCCCGACAACTCCGCCCGTGTGATATCCACCAGCCCAAACTCCCGCATACCGGGCGTATCGATGACCTGGCCGCCGCCGGAGCCCGTCCCCTCCAAAGGCAGATCATACATCTCCGCAAATGTCGTCGTATGGATACCCTTACCGCTCCACCCGCTGACATCCTGGGTCTTTAGCCGCAAGTCGGGAAGGACGGCATTCAGAAAAGATGATTTACCCACGCCGGAATGTCCGCTGAGCAGACTGATCCGGCCCTGCAAACAATTTCTTACCTCCTCCACCCCCTCCCCCGTATGCACGCTCATACGGATGACACGGTAGCCGACAGCTTCATATATCTCCTTCCACGCTTCAAACTTTTCCAGCTCTTTCTTCCTGTAAAGGTCCGTCTTGTTAAAAATAAGGATGGCGGGAACATGATATGCCTCGCAGGTCACCAGCCACCTGTCGATAAATCCCTGGGAGGTACGCGGCTCTTTTAATGTCACCAGCAGCAGGGACTGATCTATATTGGCCGCCACGATATGGTGCTGCATGCGGTGAGAGGGCGACTGCCGGTTGATATAATTTCTGCGATCCTGTATCTGCGTTATGATGGCCGTATGTTCAAGCGCGTCCTCTTCTTGTATTTCAACGATGTCCCCCACGGCAATGGGGTTGGTGGATGTAATCCCGTCCAGCTTCATGACGCCCTTCAACCGGGCATTCCACATTTCACCCGACGGGGTTTTCACCACATACCAGATGCCCGTCGACTTGTAAACTTTTGCCGTCATGGGAATTTCTTTAACACTGTCCAGCGGAGCAACAACTCCAGCATCAGCAATATGGCAGCCGCCAGGGCAAAGGGGAAGAATTGCTCGGTGTACCGGTGAAGGGCGGTCACTTCTATCCTGGACTTCTCCAGTCTGTCGATCTCCGAATAGATGCTGTGCAGGCTTTCATTGTCTTTGGCCCGGTAGTAATGTCCTCCTGTCTCCTTTGCTATCTGTGTCAGCAGCTTCTCGTCGATGTTCACCTTCTCTCTTGACATCCGTACGCCTTGTGGTGTCTGTATCGGTACGGGAGCAAAGCCTTCGGTACCCATGCCCACCGTATATACGCGTACCCCGATGGACTTGGCAATCTCCTTGGCTGTATTGGGATCGATAAGACCGCCATTGTTCTCTCCGTCCGTCAGCAGGATGATCACCTTACTTTTGGAAGGAGAGTTCCGCAGACGATCCACACCCGTAGCCAGTCCCGACCCGATGGCCGTACCGTCTTCCAAAAGACCGCTCTGTACGGTGGAAAGTTGTGTCTTTAGTACGGCACGATCCGTCGTCAAAGGGCACATTGTAAAACTTTCACCCGAAAAGATCACCAGCCCGATGCGATCCGTAGGCCGGTTGTCAATAAATTCATTTGCCACATTCTTCGCGGCCTCCATACGATTGGGTGTAAAATCCTGGGCCAGCATACTGCCGCTGATATCCAGGCAAAGCACGATGTCGATGCCTTCGCCCGTCACCATCTGCTCATCATTACGGGTCTGAGGACGCGCCAGCGCGATGATGATACAGCATAGCGCCAGTACCCGGAAAATAAATGGCGCCGGCCGCAGCAGGTTCTTCCATGAACGCGATCTTGCAAAAGGGCGTACGGAAGACACCAGCACGGTCCCCTGGGTCTGACCTGCCTTACGCAGTTCCCACCAGATGAGCAGCGGCACCAGGAGAAAAAGCCCGAAGAATGCCGGCTGGCTAAAGTGAATATTTTCGTACCAATCGTACAGCACTTATTTGTCGTATTATTTCTTTTCCAAATTCTTTTTCTCTTCCGCCTTCACCTCCTCTGTCCCGGCCACTGCCGTCCGGGCTCTGGCGGTGGCCGCCCTTGCCATCTCCTCTCTTTCTTCCGCGACGCCGATCTCATTCAAATGATCCACCGACTGACGGATCACCTGGTAGCTCCGTTCATTGTCCGCGGCTGCCGGCTGGTATTTAGCAAACTTCACAAAATCCGCCATCCGTAATGTTTCAGCAAGCTCATCAAATTGTCCGCCAGTGAGAGGCAGGCGCTTTATTTGCCCGATCAGCTCCTCATTGGTTTCCACCAGGCTGGCAATACCCAGTCTGCGGAGGACGAACAGCCGGAGGATATCATTGAGACGCGTATAATACATTTTCACCTGCCCGTCCTCACCTGCTCCCTGTTTGTGCAGCTCCTCCAGCTGACGGATCGCCTCTTCATAGGCGGAGAGACGCACCACCGGAGCCGTTGCAACAGCCCGCCGCAATAATTTCTTCTTCCTCACCAGCCATATCACAAGGGCAAGGGCGATCAGCGTGACAGCCGCCACCCCCCAGGGGACCCACTTCGCATATGGGTTGGGAACATCGATGATGTCCTTGATGTCATGGAAGTCCTGGTTAGGATCAAAAGGGGAATAGTTCACGGCAATCCGCACCGAATCCGAGAAGTATTTCTTTTTTCCCGAGAGGAAAGGCAGACGGGGTATGGCCCAGGACCCGGAGTCAAAGCTTGTGATGACAAATCGCTGGCGGTAATACCGCTCTTCAGGCTTGACCACAGAGTCGAGCGCGCCTTTTTCCAGCCACTCAAAATGATGAAGACTGTCGATGACGGGCCAGGTCAGAGGGGTCCCGTCCGGAACAAAAGCTTCCACCATCAGTTGTATTGGCTGTCCAATGACGATCTTTTGCGAGTCAACGGAAACTTTTATTTTGACGGGAGGGGCTGAATGTGCGGATGGCTGCGCTGACAGCGTCCGGGACAATAGCAGGAATCCTATATATACGATTGATCTTTTCATGTACTATGCCGGCCTGTGGCGACCGACAAAAAACCGTTGTAATATTTTGACGTAATCTTCGTCCGTACGCAAGTGCAGGAGGTCGCTACCGGCTTTTTGAAAAATACTCTTGCACTGCTCCGTCTGGTTAAAGAAATGTTGCTGATAGTTCGTTCTCACCAGGTAGTCGTCCGTATCCACCCAGTACCTGCGGCCCGTCTCCGAGTCCTCCGCCTCGATGAGCCCGATGGCCGGCAGTTCCATGTCCATTTTATCATAGACTTTAATACCGATGACATCATGCTTTTTGCCCACTACCTTTAATGCATCTTCAAATCTTTCTTCTTTACTTCCCGAATTTTCCTCAATAAAATCACTGAGAAAAAAGACAATGCTTTTCTGCCGGGCGCTGCGGTTGAGGAAGCGGATGGCCTCTCTCAGATTGGTGCCCTTTTGCCGGGGTTCGGTGGTCAGCAGCTGCCGCACGATATACAGGACATGCTCCCGGCCTTTCTTCGGGGGAATATAACCCTCTATCTTATCGCTAAAAAAGATCACCCCTACCTTGTCGTTGTTGTTGACGGCGGAAAAAGCCAGCACCGCGCAAATTTCCGTGATCAGGTCCTTCTTGCGGGCATGTACCGTACCAAAAAGCGAGCTGGCGCTTACATCCACCAGCAGCATCACGCTCAACTCCCGTTCTTCCTCGAACAGTTTGCTGAAGGGATGGTTGAACCGTGCCGAAACGTTCCAGTCGATGAACCGGATATCGTCTCCCGCGGCGTATTCCCGCACCTCCCGGAAGCTCATACCACGCCCCTTAAAGGCGCTGTGATACTCCCCGGTAAAAAGATGGCGGGTGAGCTTCTTGCTCTTGATCTCCAGCTCCCGGACCTTTTTTAATATCTCTGCAGTTGTCAGCATATTATCACATTTATGGAATGGGGATCGCTTTCAATACGTCATCGATCACGTTCTCCACATTCACGCTCTCCGCCTCCGCCTCATAGGTCAGCCCGATACGGTGACGCAGCACATCCTTGGAGATCGTCCGGACATCTTCCGGTATCACATAGCCGCGCTTATTAAGGAAAGCGTTGGCTTTTGCGGCCAGCGCCAGGTTAATGCTGGCGCGTGGGCTTCCACCGTATGCGATCAGGGGCTTTAGCTTCTCCAGCTTATACTTCTCGGGCGTCCTTGTGGCAAACACGATATCCAATATATAGTGTTCCACTTTCTCATCCATGTATACCTGCCGCGTCAGGTCCTTGGCCTGCGTGATCTCCTGCATCGATACCACCTGCTCCACTTTCGGGGTCTGAAGCCCCTGCACGTTCTGCCGGATGATCAGCTGTTCCTCCTGTTTGCTGGGATAGTCCACGATGACCTTCATGATAAATCGGTCCTGCTGGGCCTCCGGAAGAGGATAGGTGCCTTCCTGTTCCAGGGGGTTCTGGGTAGCCAGCACCAGGAAGGGTTCTTCCAGCTTATGGCTGGTGTCCCCGATGGTGACCTGCCGCTCCTGCATGGCCTCCAGCAGGGCGCTCTGTACCTTGGCCGGAGCCCGGTTGATCTCATCGGCCAACACAAAATTGGCAAAGATGGGGCCCTTGCGCACGACAAACTCATGCTTCTGCTGGTTGTAAATCATCGTCCCGATGACGTCGGCCGGCAGCAGATCGGGCGTAAACTGTATCCGGCTAAATCGCGCGTGGATGGCCTGGGAAAGGGATTTGATGGCCAGCGTCTTTGCCAGACCAGGGACGCCTTCCAGCAGGACATGCCCATTGCTGAGCAGACCTATCAGCAGCCGGTCCAGCATATGATGCTGCCCCACGATCACGCGCCCTACCTCGTCCCTTAACCTGTCGATAAACGCCGCCTGGTATTGTATCTTACTGTTCAATTGTCTGATATCCTCTGCGGTATAGAGCATATTTCTAATATTAAGATTGCAAAATAACAAATTACGCGTTTCCCATGGCAACTTGCTTGCCAGATAATCAATATCTTATTTTTTTGGCTTATCGCGGTCAAATACTCATCTAAAAAGAAGATTTTCATTACAATAAACCGGACCTGGAGATTGTTAATAGACCACTCTTAATTGTATCACAAAAACTAATTTTTTTATGAAAAAGACCCTACTCTTTGCTGTCCTTTCCATTGCTGCCTCTATCCTGATCATCACCAGCTGTAAAAAGAGCGACTCCCCCGCCTATTCAGCCGAAAAGCTGGCCGGCACCTATAAATTGACTGCCGCTACGTCCACCTCCGGAGGTATCACTATCGACAGATTTGCGGAAATGGAAGATTGTGAAAAGGACAATATCCTGAAGATATTGGCAAGCCCAAAAACAGAGATTGAATTCATCGATGCCGGCATCATATGCGGCGGCGGCACGGTTGGAGATAGTCACTCCGAAAGTCTTGCCATCAAAGGCAATCTGTTTATCCTTTCACCCGGGACCGACATGGCCGACACCTCCACCATAAAGAGCTTTAACGGCTCTACACTGGTGATCACCACCACAGAGGAAAACCAGGGCATTTCTATCCTGAATACATCGACCCTTACAAAACAATAACACACTTCCCTTGCTTTGCGGGGCTGCCCTTACCGGCAGCCCTTTTTATTGGAGGCCCAACTATTGGTCAATGGACCTCCGCTCTATTTCCGGGGTCCCCACCCCCCATTTTGGGAACTATTCCCGCACCCATCTTTTAAAATATTAATATGTTTTTAATCGGTGAAGGCAATAACTTTTCCGGTCAGCAGTTTTAAACCTGGAAGGGGTTCTTCCGTCCAAACGATTCGTGCGTATGTTGATGAAATGGACCATATTGATCCTGGTAGCCGGCCTCGCCCTGAGCAGCTGCCGCAATGCATCCGGTCGTGACACAGAACTCCTCACCCATTCCCCCTGGACATACGAAAAAGCCGCTTTTAATACAGACGACAATGAGGAAGACGTCCATTTCGACGCCCTGGATCCCCGTATAATGGGCTTTGTAAAGGATTATACCGTCGTTTTCCGGGCGGATGGCACCGGCGCCCTAACAGAAAGCAATACGAAGGGCAAACATCACAGGATCGACAGCTTTCCCTTCCTCTGGTCCTTTCAAAAAAAAGACAGCCTTCTTTATTTCCAGGATCAATATTACCGGGTCCAGACCCTGACCAACGATCACCTCGTCATTTACGCCGACCATAAGCTAAAAGGCTTCAACTCGCGCTATACCATCGTGCTAAAGCATTGACCCCCGCAAAACAGCCGCAAAACACTCCAAAATGGCCCCAAAATTGCCCTATTGCACACAATAAGAACAGCGTTCTATATGTTATTGATAATTACACATTTATAATCCTATTTTATGCAAAAACACCTTTGGATCCCTTGCCTGGCCGTCCTGGTCCTTTCCCTCGTTTGGGCCTCCTGTAGTAAAAACAGCTCGGGCAACAATAACAACTATGTAACCCTTCTTACAAAAGGCACCTGGAAGTTTGATACCTCAGGTATCGATCTCGACAAGAATGGGACTGTCGACCAGCCGGACCCTATCCTGGAGCCCTGCTTCAAAGACAACACTTTTGTATTTAACAAGGACAGCACGGTGGTAATGGATGAGGGAGCCGACAAATGCAGCACGAATCCACAAACCGGCACTTACTCCTGGAGCATTACTAACGGCAATCCAGCCATCCTGAAGTCGGATGTCAATCCCATACTGGCGCAGGGGCTAAAGATATATACGCTGACGGATACAAAGCTCACGGTGTACAAAGACACTACGTACATGGGCGTCAGCTTCTGGTATATAATGTCGCTAAAGCACTAGCAGCATCGTCTGTTCATGAGAGGTACTTCCCAACAATGGGGACGCGCCTGCCTACCCCAAAGGCCTTGGAGCTCACCCGTATAATGGGACAGAATTGATTGCGTTTGTATTCATTTGTATTCACCAGCCGCAGCACCCTTTTTACCAGGGCCTCGTCGATACCCAGGGCGATGATCTCCCTGGGCCCTTGTCTGCGCTCGATGTACTGGTATAACACCTTGTCCAGTACGTCGTACTCAGGAAGGCTATCGCTGTCTTTCTGATCGGGCCGCAGCTCTGCCGAAGGCGCCTTATCCAGGATATTTGCAGGGATGATCTCTCCGTCCCGGTTGATATACCGGGCCAGGGCATACACCTGCATCTTATATACATCGCCCAGCACGCTAAGCCCACCCGCCATATCTCCATACAGCGTACCATAGCCCGTGGAAAGCTCGCTCTTATTGGATGTATTGAGTAGTATATAGCCGAACTTATTGGCGATGCCCATGAGGATATTGCCCCTGGTACGGCTCTGCAGATTCTCTTCCGCCAGTCCGAATGCAGCGCCTTTGAACACGGGCTCCAGCGTATGGAGCAACGCCTCATAGACTTCCCGGATGGGGATGATATCATAAGGATTGCCCAGCGTACGGGACAGCTGCTCCGCATCGCTGACGGAATGGGAAGTGGAATAGGGTGAAGGAAGCAGGATAGCCCGTACATTATCTTTACCCAGGGCCTCACAGGCCAGGGCCAGCGTAACAGCGCTGTCGATACCACCGCTGCTGCCCAAAATTGCCTTGGAAAAACCCATCTTGGAAAAATAATCCCTGATGCCCAGGATCAAGGCCTGATGTATCTGGTGTATATTCTCCGTATTTGTCAGGTATTCGATGATCTTACCCGGGTCTTTTAGCTTGGATACACGCATTTCCCTGTCGAATGCCGCGGGTTCACCGGGAAGGGCGGGAGCTTCCGGAGCGCTGGCGGACGCAGCAGTCTCTACCATACCCGGGGTCTTTGCCGTAGGCGTTACCAATTCCTCCCCGGCCTCCTTGGTATGGATGGGAATGGAAAAGCCCGGTAATATCTCCTCGTAGAGGGGAGGTACGGGTACAGGCAGATCTACCACCTCCAGGTCCTCTTCAAAATATTTCAACTCTTTTATCAGTCTGCCCTTTGCATCGTATACCACGCTGCCGCCGTCAAAAACGATCTCCGTCTGCGACCCCACCGCATTGCAATAGTACATAGGCAGCTTGTACTTCAGCACATTTTGCCGCACCACTTCCTTGCGATCTGCATCGTGATCATAGTCAAAGGGGCTGGCGGAAATATTGATCATCAGGTCCGGCGTCTGCCCGATGAGCTGGTCCATGGGACAGACCCTGTACAATGGATTATCGCCCAGGTTCCAGATATCCTCACAGATAGTGAGCGCGATCTTCTTTCCTTTGAAAGGGATCACGTTCCATTCATATCCCGGCTCGAAATAGCGGTATTCATCAAATACATCGTAGGTAGGCAGACAGGTCTTATAGGCAACGCCTTTGATCTCTTTTTCATACAGCAGCCAGGCGGCATTGAAGAGGTCCTTCCCAAGAGGAGCCGTATGGCGGGCAGGCGATCCCACGATCACACCGATGGTGTCCGCCTCTTCCCGGATGCGGTCCACAGAAGCATAGCACTGTGCAATAAAATCCTCAAATTCCAGGAAATCCCGGGGTGGATAGCCACAGACGGACAGTTCGGAGAACACGACAAGGTCGGCGCCCGCTTGCTTGGCCTGCCGGATGGCATCTATGATCTTACGGGTATTAGCCTCGAAGTTCCCGATGTGATAATTTTGTTGTGCAAGAGCGATCTTCATACCCCAAATTTACAGAACGAATCGGAGATTCGTTGTCCGTAACCGCAAGGTTACGCCCGAGAAGGAGCGTGTCGAAGCAGCTCCGCCGAAGGGCTCAGACGTTAGATCTTTCCGGAAGACGGGGTAAATTCCAGACAACCCGTCTTCCGGATATTAAAAAACCCGTCTTCCGGATATTAATCTGCCCTCATTCACGTTATTTCGCAGTATGAAGAACCCATGTAGAGATCTCCGTCGGATATTGGTTGTCATCGGCCTTATTTTCAGCATTTTGCTGGCTTCCTGCGGCCATAATGACAATGCTCCGGATGTCTCCGGTGTAGAGGTGAGCCCCGTGCAGATCGTCCGTTATGACACAGCCTGGTTTTCCCTGGACTCGGGCAACATCGTCCCCGGCCTCCGGCGGATCAGTGAAGCTTACCCTTATTTTACCGGAGATTTCGTAGGCAATATACTGGGGGCCGGCCCCTTGTCGGACACGAGCCATGTGGCTTTTGCAGCCAGCCGGCAATTCCTGGTAAGCTATATGCCCGTAAAAGATTCACTGGAAAAAAAATATGCCCGGTTGGAGTGGCTTGAAAAGGAACTGACAGGATCCTTCCGCTATATAAAATACTATTTCCCCCGCTACCATCTCCCAAGGGAAGTAGTGACCTTCATCGGACCTTTTGACGGGCCCGGTGTCGCCATCACACAATATGTACTGGCCATCGGTCTTCAATCCTATGCGGGAAAAAATTCGTCCTTCTATGCCGGTCAGGACCACTACCCCCTCTACGTCGCCAGGCGCTTTGAACCCGAATACATCGTTCCCAATTGCGTCACCGCCCTATCGGAAGACATCTTCCCCGACAGCAGCGACGGCCGGTCATTGTTGGATCAGATGATCATAAAAGGCAGGTATTGGTGGCTGGCAGGGAAATTACAGCCCGGCATACCCGACAGCCTTCGGACAGGCTATACGCAAGCACAGCTCAAATGGTGCGCCACCAACGAAGTCGGCATCTGGAACTTCTTCCTGCAAAACATCCCCGATCTCTATACAGTAGACCCCGACCTTATCAAAAATTACATCGGCGATGGCCCCAAGACCCTGGGAATGCCGGATACGTCGCCCGGTAACATTGGCGCCTGGGTAGGCTGGCAGATCGTAAAAAAGTATGCGCAGCTGTACCCGGACATTACTCCCGAGGCGATGATGCGGACACCTGTCCGAAAGATCTATGAGGAGGCGAAGTACAAGCCGAAATAGCCCCCTTTAACTCACTTTCCGGAGGCTATCTCCACCCGCCGTCTCACCAATGATAAAAGCTCCTGCCGCCAGCGCCAGGTCCAGCATGGTGCCCGTCCATTCGGCGCCGGCATAGACGTTGGCTGCTAATAAAGGGATATGGTGCAACAGCAGCAGGAGCATCAATATTACACCCAGCCGGGTGCATGTCCACCCAATCCTGACAGTGAAAAGAATGCCATAGGCGGCAGCTATCAGCATAATGCCGATGAGGTAGTCGAATATATCTTTTAGGGGGAAATAATCCGGGATCTTTGCCGTCACAAACGCATTATGGGTAAAGTGCTGTGCACCCAGGACCACCAGGGGCAGGGCATAGCAATAGCGGGCGATAACAGACGCCTTGGGTGAGGCCAGCCATGCAAATCCTCCCTTCCCCATCCGTCGCCCACACACGATGGCCAATCCCAAAGCCGCCCCCATGATGGCCGTATCCTGCAGGACCCTTGTCCAATGCATGCCTACCTGCGGCTCTTTCGCCAGCAACAAAGGATGCAGCAGCAGGATAAAAAGCAGCAACATACAGCTCAGAAGAAATGCGGCCAGCTGCACCTGCCGGCGGATGATAAAGCTGATGCCTGCGGCGATCATCGCCACGGCTGTAAAATAGACCCAAAAGATACGCACAGGTATATAGGCCGGCACCAGCTCCCTGACAAAGCTTGCATACATAAAATGCTGTATCCCGAATACGATCCAGGGAATACCAAAGAGGGCCATGACGAGGGGGAGTAGATAGGTGCGCATATATCGAATATCCATTATTCACCGCAGTGTCCCAACCGTACTCTACCGGCGAAGTGCAAAAGACAACATACGGCACTGGCTGCAGGATAAGCGCTGTTGGTAAGTAGCACGCTGTCGTTCGTGGGGCTTTGTCTGCGGTCCGGCAATTTCTCAGGAACGGACGGCTTTTCCGGGGCGCATCAGCAGTTCGTTTCCCGACAATTTTTACGAGCTTTACCATCCATGAAAAGGATCTGGCTGCATATCGCTTTTTGGGTATTGTATGTCGTGCAGGACACAATGCTGGCCTACTCCTGGGTCGGACCTTCCTTTAAAAACACCACCGCCACGAAGATGCTGGGCATCGCCGTACAGGCCGCGCTGATCAATATGCCCTATAAATTACTACTGACTTACTTCGTGCTCTATGTCACCATCCCAAAGATCTCGGCGGGAGGACAGCGCATGGGAAAGATAGTGATGGAGGTCATCCTGGTCACCGTCGTCAGTGTCATCCTCTACAGGCTGACATCCCATTATATCCTGTATGCAAAAGTTTATGGAGGTGTTATTCCCGACGGAAATACATTCGGCATCGCCAATGTCATCGTAGCCACCATGGACATCGGGTTTATCGCCGGATTGGCAGCTTCCATAAAATTCGTACGCATACAACTGGCGGCAAAAGAAAGGGAGAAAAGCCTGGTAAAGGAAAAATTAGGGGCTGAGTTGAAGTTCCTCCGCAACCAGACAAACCCTCACTTTCTGCTCAATACGCTGAACAATATCTATGGCCTGGCCCGGAAAAGGTCCGAAGATACGGCTGAAGTGGTCATGAAGCTGTCGGAGCTGATGCGGTTTATCCTGTACGAATCCCGGAGCGATCTCATCACCCTGGCGGAAGAGATCAAGGTGATCGAAGACTACCTGGAACTCGAGATGATACGGTATAACGAAAGGCTTTCTGTAGGGTTTAATAAATCGCTGGACGACGGATGTTACAGGATCGCCCCGTTGTTGTTGCTGCCCTTTGTCGAGAACGCTTTTAAACACGGGGTCAGCGAGACGCGTTTTGAATCCTTTATCCGGATAGATATCCAGGTAAAAGACGGGCGGCTCCATTTCGCCATCGAGAACACAAAAGACAAGGATCAGCAGTATCACAACGGCAATAACATTGGTCTGATCAATGTCAGACGGCAGCTGGAGCTGAGCTATAAGGACTATCGGCTGGATGTCCATAACAATGACCATCTTTTTACCGTCAACCTTTTTTTAAATTTGGAAAGCCATGTTGAAATATAGCTGTCTCATCGTCGAGGACGAGCCGTTGTCGGCCGAGATACTGACCGACTATGTACGGCAGGTGCCCTTTCTTGAGCTGCGCTCTGTCTGCACTGACGCCATCTATGCCATGGAGCTGCTGCAGAAAGAGAAGATCGATCTGCTTTTCCTGGACATCCATTTGCCAAAGCTAAAAGGAATGGAGTTCCTGGAATCCTTGCACAACCCGCCCCATGTCATCATCGTCTCCGCCTATAAAGATTACGCCATCTCGGCATTTGAGCTCAACGTGGTTGATTATCTGTTAAAACCCATCCGGTTCAGCCGCTTTCTCAAGGCGGTGAACAAGCTCAACCAGCCGCCGGAAAACAGACCCCTGCCCATCCCTGCGGACGTCCGGGAAAGGACCTATTTTTTCTTCTCGGTAGGCAAAAAGAAAGTAAAAATATTCCTGGATGAGATACTATACATCGAAAGCCTCCGGGAATATATCCGCATCACCACCCGGGAAAAAAGCATTCTGACAAAATTCCAGTTGGGCGCCATCGAAGAGCTGTTGTCGAAGAACAACTTTATCCGTATCCACCGGAGCTTTATCGTGGCAAAGGACAAGATCAGCGCATTTACGGCCACGGATGTCGAGATAGGCAACAAACAGATACCCATCGGCAGGAGCTATAAGGAGCTGGTGATAGGTTTGCTTGAGCAGAGGTAGTGAGAGGGGTTATATCACCGGTTTTTTACCCAATTGCCGTATCAGGTTGAAATGAGAACGTATGGCCTGTCCCATGGTCGAAAATTCATGATAATCGATGCCATATTCCCGGCAAGTGTCCTTCACGATCAGGTTGATCGCCGGATAATGTATATGACTGATACGGGGAAACAGGTGATGCTCAACCTGGAAATTCAACCCGCCGACAAGCCAGGAGATGATTTTATTCCGTGGTGAGAAATTGGCGGTTGTCTTCACCTGGTGTATGGCCCATTCTTCTTCCACTTTCTTCGTTTCTCCTATCCCGATATGGATAAATTCGGGACCTTCCACCACATGCGCCAGTTGGAATACAATGGCCAGGATAAACCCCAGCGCAATATGCATACAGGTAAACCCGATGGCCCAGGCCCCCCAGCCGACAAAATACACCGGCACTCCGATGTAAAAGACAGCATATAGCAGTTTGCTAAGCCAGAATACTATATGCTCCCGGACATCCATTTTTTGCAGAGGAGTGGAGACGATCTTTTGTGAAAAATATTTAATAAAGTCCAGCATCGCCACCCAAAGAAAAGACGAGAGGGCATAGAACAGGACCACGTAAATATGCTGAAACCGATGGGCCGGCACCCATTTCTGACTCCGGCAGAGACGCATGGCGGGGTTCTTAGCGATGTCATCATCGATGCCATCCACATTCGTATAAGTATGATGGATGATATTGTGCTTGAATTTCCAGATAAAGGCATTGCCTCCCAGGGCATTGAGCGAAAGCCCCATTAGCCCGTTGACCCATTTCCGGCTGGAATAGCTGCCGTGACAGGCATCGTGCATGACGTTGAATCCGATGCTGGCCAATATGAGCCCCAGCAATCCGCAAAAAAGGATGCCCCCCGCCCGGACATACCAGGGAAGTGGCGCCCCCCCCGATTGAAAAATAAACAACAGCCCCATGTAAATAAGCACAGCGGCAGGTATCAGGACCCCTGTTTTTGCATATAGCCTCCAGTTACCCGTTTTTTTCAGCTGATGACTGCTGAAATACTGATCTACGGATATTTTTAGCGAGCTGTAAAAAGCATTGTGGGCATTATTGAATGAGAGCTTGGTCATAGTATAGTTATCCTTTTATATGCTCCTTTAACAGATGTCTGGCAGCCTGGATCTCTGTGATATCCCTAAAAGAATCCTTGGGGATCAAAAAAAAGCTCCGGGAGTCAAAATACAGATGAAAGAAGTAGGCTGTCTCTTTAAAAGCGCTGAAATTCTCCCAGTTCCATCGCTGGCTGCCTTTCTTTGTTTCCAGCAGGATGCCCCTCTCTTCCATAGTGAGCGTGAACGTATCGTGAAAGGTAGCATTTCTTTTATAAATGCTGAGCGGCAGCAGCCGCCGGATGGTCAGCCATAAAAAGAACCAGAGAATGGAAAAAAGCAAAAAAGGTTGTGGTTGTATCTGTTTGAGCCAGAACAGGATAGCCGATATGATGGCAAAGACGTTGATCATTATGAAAAGAAACCGGATCTCAGGCCGGCTGAAAAAATGGCCTCGTAATCCGTCCAGCACCTGTTTTTTATTGTATCCGAATTGAATAGTCATCCGCCTTAGTGTAGTTGGGTGGTAAAAGTAAAGGAAAAAAGTGGACGACCCCCTGGAAAGGAGAACCCAGCCGCAAAAACAAAAAAAAGGCTGTCCCGCAGCCTACGGGACAGCCGATCTACGAATACATTATGTTAGGTCCGAACAGGTTACTCGAACAAACAGGATCCTTAACGGACGTTCCTGCAACTACCATAGTGGTGACTTGCTGCATCTCCGGGTGTAACGCTACGCGCACAGGAGGCAAGGAAAGAGATTACAATGAGGGCCAGCAGGATACGCTTCATAAGTTTTCCAATTTAGGTTATTAAGGATTACATCATAACGAAAATAAACACAAAGTATTATATGTTTACCTTTTCGTTCCTAAGTGAAAAATAGTAAGAATAGCCCGAATAATATAACTGTTTTTTTAGTGCATGATAGATAAGGGACAATCCCATTGGGGGCCGGGGCGGTCATGTAAAAAGCCCCTCATGGAAATGAAGGGCTTAGCGAAATGTTTATGATTAAGTTACCGTGAAAACATATTTTAGGAGCACCCCATGCTATTCCCGCAATTCAGACATTTATAGCAGGTGCCGCTGCGGATGGTGATATGCCCGCAGGTATTACAGGCCGGCGCATCGCTTTGCATACTTTTTGCCGCTGCATTCACCGCGTCCAGGCCCGTCTCAGCCTTTACAGCCGTAGTCGCCCTGGAAGTCTTGGTTGGCGTGTTCAATGGCTGCCCGGCTGGAGAAGTGGCCCCGCTACCGGCCGCTTTTGCCAGGATGCGTACATCGCTCAGTTCGGGCGTGCTTTTATCATACTCCAGCGAAGTGGGGATCTCGTCCCAGTCATCTGCGCCTGTATTGGCTACTTCCGGTCTATCCAGCACATGGACCAGGTCGGTCCTTCCCAGGTATTCGTATGCCAGGCTGCGGAAGATAAAGTCGACAATGGAGGTAGCGCTCTTGATATTCGGGTGATCCACCATGCCCGATGGTTCAAATCGGGTAAAGACGAATTTCTCCACAAACTCCTCCAGGGGAACGCCGTATTGAAGACCGATGGAGACGGCAATGGCAAAGCAGTTGGATAGGCTTCGCATCGTCGCCCCCTCTTTGGCCATATCGATAAATATTTCTCCTACCGTACCGTCGTTGTATTCTCCTGTACGCAGGAAGAGCGTCTGTCCGTTGATCTTGGCCTTCTGTGTAAAGCCCCGGCGTTTGGCGGGGAGGGTCCTGCGTTCGACGATGGTAGCAAGCGCTCTTTTCAATTTCGTGTCGGGGGAGGCCTGTACTCTTTTCTGTACTTCTTCCAGCAGCTCCTGCACCGTCAGCTTGCTCATATCGACGATCATCGTTTCAGGTGTAGCCGGCGTTTCCGCAGCCGCTGTCTTGTCCGTCCCCTCATCCTTCTTTTTCTTGTCCGACTTGGTGCTCAGCGGTTGAGACAGCTTGGAGCCATCGCGGTACAGTGCGCAAGCCTTTAGACCCAGCTGCCAGCTGAGCATGTATGAGTCGGCGATATCTTCCACCGCAGCCTCGTTGGGAAGGTTGATCGTCTTGGAAATAGCGCCGCTGATAAAGGGTTGAGCAGCTCCCATCATACGGATATGACCGTGGGCATGGATATAGCGTTTGCCGATCTTGCCGCATTTATTGGCGCAGTCAAAGACGGCCAGGTGATCGTCTTTCAATCCCGGAGCGCCTTCCACCGTCATGGTGCCGCATACGTAGTTGTTCGCCGCTTCTATCTCGCTCTCGGAGAAGCCCAGGGCTTCCAGCAGGCTCCATTCGAGATTGTAATATTGTTCAGGCTTGAATCCCAGACGTTGCAGACATTCTTCGCCCAGCGTATAGACATTGAATACAAAGGCGATCTCAAAGGCCGAGCCTACGGCCGTGTCCAGCTTCTTTATCTCTTCGGCGATAAATCCTTTTTCGCTCAGCGTCTGGTGATTGATATGCGGTGCGCCGGCAAAGGAGCCTGTGCCGACAGCGTATTTGACGATGGTGTCTATTTGTTTGTTCGTGTAGCCCAGGTTCTTCAGGGCAGTGGGCACTGATTGGTTGATGATCTTAAAATAGCCGCCGCCGGATAATTTTTTGAATTTCACCAGTGCAAAGTCGGGTTCGACCCCTGTCGTATCACAATCCATTACAAGACCGATGGTGCCTGTGGGAGCGATGACCGTAGCTTGCGCGTTGCGGTAGCCGTATTTCTCACCCAGCTGCACTGCTTCATCCCAAGCCTTGGTAGCCGCCTTAAGGAGGTAGTCGGGGCAGTAGCGGGCTTTGATCCCCTGTGGTTTGGTGCCCAATCCTTCGTACTCGTCGGCGTCATAGGCGGCCAGACGGTGATTGCGCATAACACGCAGCATGTGTTCCCTGTTCTGCTCATATTTCGGGAAGGGGCCCATAGCCGCAGCCAGTTCTGCGGAGGTCTTATAGGCCACTCCCGTCATGATGGCCGTGATGGCGCCTGCAATGCCGCGGGCTTCCTCACTGTCGTAAGGGATACCCATGATCATGAGCATGGAACCCAGGTTGGCATAGCCCAGGCCCAGGGTGCGATAGTCATAGGAGAGCTGCGCCACTTCTTTGGAAGGGAATTGCGCCATCAGCACGGATACTTCCAGTACAGTCGTCCACAGACGGCAGCAGTACTCAAACCCTTCTACGTCAAAAGTGTTGGTGTCTTCATTGTAGAAACGGCGGAGGTTGGCGGAAGCCAGGTTACAAGCGGTGTTGTCCAGGAACATGTATTCGGAGCAAGGGTTGGAGGCCCGGATACGGCCACCTTCAGGGCAAGTATGCCATTCATTGATGGTGGTGTCGTATTGGGTACCCGGGTCAGCACAACGCCATGCTGCATACGCAATCTGGTTCCAGATCTCTTTTGCCGGAATGCGTTTCATTACTCTTTTATCGCTGCGGGCGGTAAGCTCCCAGTCTTCGCCCCCTGCCAGCTTATCAAAAAATTCGTTGGTTATACGGATGGAATTGTTGGAGTTCTGTCCGGAGACAGTACGGTAAGCCTCCCCTTCATAATCGCTGGGATAGCCGGCTGCGATGAGTGCACCCACTTTTTTCTCCTCTTCGACCTTCCAGTTGATGAACTCCATGATCTCGGGATGGTCCAGGTCCAGGCACACCATCTTGGCTGCCCGGCGGGTAGTGCCTCCTGATTTGATAGCGCCCGCGGCCCTGTCCCCGATCTTGAGAAAACTCATCAGTCCGCTGGATGTTCCGCCACCGCTGAGTTTCTCGCCTTCTCCACGGATATAGGAGAAATTCGTGCCTACGCCTGAGCCGTATTTGAAAATGCGCGCCTCACGTACCCAGAGGTCCATGATACCACCGTCGTTTACGAGGTCGTCGTTCACACTGAGGATGAAGCACGCATGGGGTTGCGGTCGCTCGTAGGCGGACGTGGACTTCTTCAATTCTCCATCCGCCTGATCGACGAAATAATGTCCCTGCGGCTTACCCGTAATGCCATAACTTTCATGCAAACCCGTGTTGAACCATTGAGGGGAATTGGGTACGCAGGCCTGGTCCAGGATGCTGTAAACAAGCTCCTCATAGAATACCTGCGCATCTTTCTCGCCGGCAAAATAACCGTAACGCTCACCCCATACCCGCCAGCAATTGGCCATACGATGGGCCACCTGTTTTACGGAAGTTTCCCTGCCCAGCGATCCATCCGGCTGTGGAACACCAGCCTTACGGAAATATTTTTGTGCAAGGATATCCGTGGCGATCTGGCTCCATTGTTTCGGCACTTCTACATTGTTCATCTCAAACACCACTTCCCCGCTGGGGTTCCGGATCACGGACGAACGATAGTCATAGGTAAACTGATCGAATACATTCACATCGTCCTTCGTATTGCGGCGGGGGAACTGCAAGCCCTTTGTAGTCTGCTTTTTGGATGCCATCAGTGCCAGGTTTTACCAGATTTAAAGATGATTTTTTTGATACGTTTTCAACGGGTCGGCGGGGATAACGAAAGTATTTTTTTGACCCCAGATTTCCATCCCCATCTTTTGCACATCTTGTGGAAAAGGATGTGGATCGCAGACAGGCAACGGATTATCCAATTTATGCACATTTTGTGCCTTTTGAATAACGCCTCAACAGCCAAATTGTTAAAAAGAAAAGCCCATCCGTTGAATTTATTTCCTGTTTCTACTCATTGGTGTAAACTTTACTTTCTCAATGTGTTATATGCATTACAAACTCGCTGTTTCCCTGTTGATCATGCTGGCCGTCATCAGTCTCTCCGACTCCCGCTCCCCCGCCCCTGCCGGATGGCGGCCCCTCTTTCAGAATGATAAAGAAGGACATACTTTATTCGGGGATAAAAGGGCGCTTTTACAGGCCGTCAAACAGGGTTGTCCCATCCGTGTAGCCTGGGGTGAAAAATTGCCGGACGGCACCACGGACATCGAGTATTCCACCCCCGACTTTACCTCCCTTGTCAATGACTCCGACCTGGTGGCACAATTTCCTACCAGCGCCATCCAGACAGACTATATGAATGCGCATAAATCCTTTTTAAAGACAGATCCTCCTACTACATGGAAAGCGCTCATGTCTACGGATGGACATTATCATCAATTCCATCAGAATATGCTCACAGGACAGATCACCCGCATCATGTACCTGCGGGCCTCCATGCTGTGGTATGCTTTTACCAATGAAGCCCCGGAAGGAAGAAGGAGGGATCATATCCCCGACATGGCCATTGCCGGGGGCATTGTGTTGGATAGTATTATTCGGAAATAGGCCTGTCCCGAAATTTAGGATTTCTTTAGAATTTTATTCCTTCTTTTTGCGGTATGAAGAACACCCTCCAACTGACCATTCTGGTGACCGTACTCTTTATCTGCGGCATCCGTCCCGCCACCGCACAATCCCAGTTCAGTGGTTGGGCGGCCACCTTTCAGAACTATAAGATCTCCCCCAAATGGGGCTTTTACTTCGACATCCAGTACAGGACCACCGATCAGTGGAAACAAATGCATTCCCTGCTCATCCGTCCCGGTGTCAATTACTATTTCAAACCCAATATCATCGGTATCGTAGGATACCTTATCGTTCCCCAACAGCGCACGTCTGGCGGTGTCACCGGGTATCTGCCCGAACATCGCACCTGGGAACAGTTGATCGTGACCCACAATGTCCACCTATCCCCCAAAGCCCGTGCTACCGCCGTCCAACACCGGTTCCGGCTGGAACAACGCTATATACCCCGGTTCCATGCAGAAGGAGAGTCCCTGGTAAAGGATAAACATGTATATGCCGGCAGGTTCCGTTATTTCACCCGGGCTGTTGTTCCCTTCAGCGGCGTACATGCTATCAGCGCCCCTTCCGCCTCCGGCGGCACAGCACAGGCAGGACCTACTGCCGCCTCGCGGGCATTCACCCAGGGTTTCTTCGCCTCCATCCAGAACGAGATCTTCCTCAACGTGGGCGATCCTTCCCCCGTCAACGGAAAATTCTTTGATCAGAACAGGGCCTATGTTTCCATCGGCTATCGTTGTAGCAAACAGTTCGATGTAGAGATGGGATATCTCAATCAGTATATCAGTGGCGCAGGCAACAACTCCACCGTCAACCACATTCTGCAGGTGGCTACCTATGTCAGATTGTAACGATCCCTGTCATCGCCCTGGATACACCCCCTATTTTTGTAAATTAGGATGATCATCCCTGTATTTTGGGTCCAGCACATCCCTGTTCTCAGGATGCTTTTTTAGCCAGCTGGCGACAAAGGGGCAATAGACCATGACCGGGATCTTATGCTCACGGGCATACTTTATCGCATACTCGGCCAGTGCGGAAGCAATTCCTTTTCCTGCCAGCTTCTCCGGTACCTCCGTATGCATAAGGGCTATATCTCCTTTGTAAAATCGGTATTCCAGGTAGGCCAGCTCACCATCCACCCTCACCTGGAATTGTTGCTGCTGTTCGTTGTTAACAATGTGCACAATTGTACTTTTTTGGAAATTTAGTCCAATTGTGCAATACAATCTAATATCTGGCCCTGTGGGCCAAACGAACCTCCGGCTCGTTTTGGAATGTGCAATGGGTCCATGATTTTATTTTACAGATAGCAAAAATCTATTACATTTGTTTGCGATCGTGAATTTACGGACAAGGACATCCCCGGATGCGCGTCGTACGTATTTATCCCTAGTACCGGGTTCGTAAAAATCACATTTCCACGAATTTACCCCCTTAAAGCGGAAAACTTTTCGCATTTTTGTATTATCGTGAAGACCAAATTCACGCACAATTTACTACCCAACGGCAATAGCGAATGAAGCAATTTATTTACGAGTCCTTGTTGGCCAAGAAAAAAAAGGGACAGCGGTCTTTTGCCGTCCTTATAGATCCGGACAATGTGAATGCGGCAAAGATCGATGAGCTCACAGGGCTGGCCGTCGATGCAGGAGTAGACTATCTCCTGGTTGGCGGGAGCCTCGTCATCTCCAATCACCTCGATGAAGTGGTCCAGCACATCCGCCGGAATTGTTCCATTCCCATCATCCTTTTTCCCGGCACTCCTTCCCAGGTGTCCCGTTATGCCGATGGTCTTCTTTACTTATCACTCATCTCCGGAAGGAACCCCGAACTGCTGATCGGTCAGCACGTCATTTCCGCACCACAGGTACGCAGCAGCGGACTGGAGATCATTTCCACAGGCTATATGGTCATTGATGGAGGCGCCCCCACCACCGTCTCCTATATCAGCAATGCAGTACCCATCCCCGCCGACAAGAACGAGATCGCCCTCTGCACAGCCATGGCCGGCGAGATGCTGGGCATGAAACTCATTTATATGGATGCAGGCAGCGGAGCCCGTCATGCCATACGGGAAGAAATGATCGCGGCTGTCGCCGGTCACATCGAAGTGCCGCTCGTCGTGGGCGGAGGTATCCGGGACCCGGAAAAGGCTTATCGCAATTGCAAGGCCGGGGCAAATGTCATCGTGGTGGGTAACGCAATTGAAAAAGACCCGGGTCTTATTAAGGAGATGGCTGCTGCTGTGCATTCGGTGCCGGTGGAAAGTTAAGTACGGACTTTCCCATAATAAAATTGCTGCGATTCTTTTATACGATTTAATAAGTCATTCACCGGCTGTTGCAGTTCAGGGGGCATAATAAGTGATTTTTTTGGATCATGGTCTACCAATTCCTGTGTAGCGTAATATAAAGGCAACAGCTCCTCGGTTAATTGTTTTCCAAATTTTTCCTGCAGAAAAAATTTATGTACAAGGTTCGCTTGATAATGGGCCAGCAATTCAATTAAAGTACGGGATATGAAAGGATTTCTGCTCTCCAGCAGATGCTCTATATCCCTTTCTAATTCGCTAAATTCTCCATTCCATGCTTTAACCACAGGTAAAAAGGATTGAACATGTTCGGAAGGGTCCACTTTTGCCAACTCTTTAATTATGTCGACAGTTTGCGGTTTTGCTTTATTTTGACCATAATAAGCTCCGGAAAGGACAAAATATTGTAATTGTATAGATTCCTTTTCTCCTTCGGCTAAGGCTTTTAATACATAACCCTCTGCCAAATCAAACTTCGATTCCGAAAGATACATCCAGGCAATCGTGGTAAGACATCCCTTTATTCCTTTATCGATAGCTGCCAGAAAAAATGGTTCGGCCTTTTCGCAATCCCCCATTTTAAAATATACAAACGCTTTTAAAAGATCCTTAACACCATCGTTCTGCTCAATAGTTTCAATGGATGAGAACGCTTTTTTCCAGGCTCTCTCATCTGTCAGATCGTTAACATCTTTCAGAATATCTTTCACCATAGGCGGCAACTGTTTCCTCATCTCTTCAAGGACGCCGGGTAAAAGCAGTGTCTTTTCGATAAGCATTTCCCTAACAGCGGAAGAAATATATTTTGAGTGGGCATATGCTTTCGTCAGTACAGCAGCCTTATTAGGCTCTATTTTTCCTTCTTCTATCTCCTTTAAATGCTCCACAGCCAATTTCTGTATTTCCTCTGCATCGTAAAAATTCTCCAAAAATATTGTCAAATACTTTGCCTTTCTCTTCTCCCCCGGACTACCCTGCGTAAAAATCAACCAGAGATTAAAAAATCTTTCCGCCAGCCTGTATAAATGATTCCTGCCGCCCGTATCGAGTTTCTCCACGATGCCCTTTCCTGCCAGTTGTTTCAACTGCGCTGAAACCAGATTATTCTCCATCCTTGTGACCGCAGCTATATCCCCCGCTCCCGCCGCCTCCCAGATAAAGGCCATTTGTAACACGATCTTCCGTTGTGCTGGAGGCAGTGAATTCAATCTCTCCTGGTACAGAGGCGTCATGCTATCCATGATCAGTCTCAGGTATTCGTATCCCGTTTCAGGATCGCGGGTTAATAGGATATTAACAAAGAATTGAAGGGTCCGTGGTAAGCCATCCGTCAGTATCCTTATCGTCTCTAATTGCCCCGGCTTGTTCTGTACAAATTCTTCGATCTGGGGAAGGTTCAGCCTTTTGCTCCAATTCAGTAATAAGGTTTTCATCTCCTCACTTGTCAGCGGCTCTAACTTAAATATCCTGAAAAACTCATAAAAAGGTTTATCATATCGCCAGAAATGTTCAGTTACCCGCGTGCTGGCTCCAATGATCTTTATATCGCCGCTGTAATTCAACAGATCCTCCCTTAGCAGATGAGCATCTTCTCCTATATTATCGAAAATACGGTCCATATTATCCAGTAGTAAAACCAACCTCTTTCCACTCCGCTCGACAGCGGCATGGATCATAGAAAAGAGCTGCCTTGTAAAAGCATGCGTATCTTCATGGAACTCATACTCGCCTACATTTATATCATTGTGTTCCAATTCCCGTATAACCTCTTCAAGCAGATCGTACAGCCTGTACATATTCGCCTGCTCCTCGGCAGGATTTATAGCAATGTAAAGCTGTCTTAGTCTGGCATCTGTTTCTAATTCCACCTGCAGCCGCTTAAGTAAAGTAGACTTGCCGCTGCCCCGTCTCCCCACCAGTAAATAGTGCTGAGTAGAACTATCCCCATGATGACGTTTAATATCTTCGATGATAATACTGTATTCGATCTGACGGATCAGGAAATTTTCTTTTATCTCGGATGCTTCGGCGTTTGCATTCTGATAAAAATTAAAATTACTATGGTATAAATTGTCAGGCATAAATAGGATATTTTCTCAGCCAGAATTGATGAAGAAAAGGGCTGGTAAAAGAATACACATGGTTTTCCGTCTCTGTCAGATAGCCGTCATTCGTCAGTTGATCTACAAAATTCATGTAGTCCTCTGTTCGTTGATACTTTTCCTGGATGGCCTTGTGGTATATTTCCCGTACGGTTATATTGCCATTATGAGCCGTATGAACAAGAATTTCATTTATAAAGGGGAAAGCCTCCACATAATAACTTTTCAGTCTTTCCAGCCAATCTTCGAAATTCTTATCTTTTTTCAACACTCTTCGGAAGGCGATGTTTATCATTTCCAATTTGATCCGGGGTTGCTGGTCTACTTTGGCCATCGCATCCAACTCCTCTAACATCAATTGAATGTAATAAGGCAATAAATGTCGGATGGTGGTTTTAATGGCTTCTGTCACTTCGGCTGACAACTGGATGGTAACGCCATCTGTCAGTTGCAGGATCAGTTGGGAAGCCTCTGCGTCAGTCAGCGGTCCAGTATTGATAGGATGGAGATCATTGATCAGCTTTGGTCTGTCAATACTTGTGACGACATGTTCGAGTCCTACGGAACCGGCAAATACGAGGGTAAACTGTTTGAAATTATCATCACTTCGTATCTCTCGTAGTGTATGAAGCAGGGCAACAGCCTCTTCCTGTAGACCTTTTTGATTCAATTTGTTAATAACCTCCGAAAATTCATCAAGAAAGATCACTGTATGAACCTCTGCCTCTCTTAGTTGTGGTATGATCTCCCGTACTTCCTTTTCATAATTCAATTCCTTCTCACCGAATTTAATACCGGAGCGGGTGATTTCCTGGATATTGTATTTCTTTCTGCAATTGGCAACGAAAGCCTTTGCTTTAGCAACAGGGCTTCTATCTATACATTGTAAGATCAGACTAAAAAGTCGTTGATAAAATTCGTTTCCAGTTTTTACCCCTTCAATATTCTGGTAAATAGCCGCAAACCCCTCCGGGCAGTTTTCCGCCAGATCCTTCATGATAGAAGTCTTGCCCACCCGGCGGGGAGCTACAAAAAGAATATGATTGCCCTTTCTTACTTCCCTCCAAAACGTCTCATTGATGTACTCCCGCCTCAAATACCTTTTTCCAGTGGCTGCATCTCCCGTTATGGTATCCGGTGAAATCCAAGGCTTTTCCATTCTGCAACAGTTTTATTGCATCAAAAATAATGCAATAATTTTATTGCGAAAAATATTTTGCAACAGGTTTATTGCGAAATTAACATCAACAACTCTTCCGGTCTATCCACCGCAAACAACAATACCCTCGCGTTCCGCCGGATACCGAACATACGTACCACCGTCATCGGCTGACGTAACCTAATGCACATCGTATGACCTTCCAACACGCCGAATAAAGCCAGCTTCAAGACCCCATCCCCCCGCACCGTCCGGGTAGTAAGCGTGACCTCTTCAATATCATCTATCCGGACACAGACATCCGCCGCCAACCCATTGCGGAGATATAGCATGCCATCCACCACCCGAATAGGCCTGGCCTTCATAGCCCGCATGTGTGCGTACAGTTGTAATAAAGTATACATGCTCAATCCCGTGAGAATCCAGGCCGTCATAGGACTCCAATGGGCGATCAGGAAATGCAACCCCACGCCCTCAGCGATCATCGCCATCATAAAAACACCCAACACCGGCAGCGCTCCACTCGCACGGGCGTAAGAAAACCCATCCTTCGTCCGTCTGGCTGCAAAAGCATAATAAAATACGGCGATCTCGGACCCAAGGATATCCCCCACCCGTTGGTTGCCTGCAACAGCCGACATAACATACCGCGCCTGCGTCAAAACATCCGAAGCCCCACCCTTTGTCTGTCTCCGTACCTGGCGGATCTTCCAGACCACAGCAGCGATCACGACCGTTTCTACAACAGGTGAGATCCAGGTCCTGATGCCATGGAGCAATGGGTTGCGATGGCCCAGCAGCAAGCCCGCCGCCAAAGCTCCTACTGTAAAGACCCGGATCACAGAAACCCTGGACATGCCTGTCTTTCTGATCACCAGAAAATAAAGCAATGGCGCCGTCACCGTCAGGTCCAGGGCGACTGCAGTAGAAATGCGGGATATGTTTAATGCGAACAAGGGGCTGAAGACGATAATGGTGCAGGTGATGAATACCAGCAACGGCAGTCCGAGCGCGAGGGTCCAATTGGGGCGGGGGGAGATTGTCATTGAACAGGGTTTTAGACGTCATTGCTTCACAAAGCCCGACACAGCCGTCCATGCGCTGTCCATCTGAATGCCGAAAATTATTTGTCTTTCTTTCTGAATCTTGCCGCAGAAATTGGCAACCTCTTCTTGCGTCAACTTCGGATTGTCGATATAGATCATAATATCCCTCGCTCCATTGCGTGTCACTCTTGCCACAAAATGAACAGTGTGCTTCTGCTTCAGGAAAGCTTCGATATCTTCCTGTATCTGGTTCAATCTTTCTGCCTCGTCATCCAAAGGGTGGCCATTGTCATTCTTTTCAATGACTTCCAATTCAATACCCACAAAAAAGGGGTAAAAAGCCTTATTGGGATAATTATCATACGCTTTATTAACAGTGGCAAGGGCAAGCCCTTCAGGCATGTTTACTTTGAGAAGGGTATAGCTTTCGCCGGGAAAGATAGGTTCCTGCGGTTGAGCAGGCCCAAATAGCTTTTTGAAAAAATTCATCGATCAAAATTTGGATGCCACGAAAGATAATGTTTTTAATCCAGTTACTCCGTGCGGAGGCTCTCCACCGGATTCCTCAGCACCGCCCGCACCACCCTCAATCCTGTAACCGACAAGGTAATCCCTCCCAACAGCACCAACGGCAGCCCAAACAGGTCCAGCGTCAGCGAAGTATGATACGCATAAGAAGACAACCATTTATACAATCCCCACCCTGCCAGCGGCAACGCCACCAGCGCAGCACAGCCCATCAGTATAAAAAACTCCCGGGTCAGCAGCAGCACCAATCCTCTGCCCGAAGCCCCCAGGACCTTGCGGATGCCGATCTCCCGTGTCCGTCGCACCGTGATCAGTGATACAAGCCCGTACAGACCCAGACAGGAGATAAAGATAGCCAGTAGGGTAAACCCGTTGAACAAGGTCATGGTCAGCCGGTCATTCTTGTACTGCGCGTCAAAAGATTCATCCAGGTAGAAATAGTCAAAAGCATCCGAAGGAAAGTGACTACTCCAGAGCGCTTTCAACCGTGGCAGCACAGACGGAGGCGCCTTTGCGAGTACAGCCCAGCCCGGCTCGGAACTGTCCTTAAAGACCATTACCGCCGGCTCGATGATATTGTGGAGGGATTTAAAAAAGAAATCTTTTGTCACCCCTATAACCTTTCCTTTCCGGCCAACACCCTCGACGGATTGCCCCAGGCCGGATCCCCAACGCATGGCCCTTACAAAAGCTTCGTTGACGATAAAACCCTCACTCCTGTCCGTGCGCATGCTGTCCGAAAAATTGCGGCCTTCCGCCATCTTGATATGCAGCAAAGGCACAAGTTGTGGATCGATGAAGAAGTAATTACATAAGATCTCTTTTTTCTTGCCGCCGGAATGCACGGTCGTACTACCCATAAATACACCACCCACCGGGATACCACTGCCCACCGACACCCCTTGCACACCAGACACCTGCCCTACCGCCCGGCTGAAGGCGACCATATGCCGGGTGGAAACGGAATCCCTCGGGATACTGAGACTGATCACCTGCCGCCTATCCGCCCCCAGGTCCCTGTACAATACGTAACGCATTTGCCGGTGGATCACCAACGTACCCATCAGCATGATCAGGGCAATGATAAATTGCACCACCGTCAGCACCTTGCGCAGCCCGATACCTCGTCCCCGGACGGTCAACCCCTTTAGTACCCGGATAGGCTGGAACCCCGACAGTACAAAGGCGGGCCAGGCGCCGGCCAGGATGGCCGTCACAGGGAATAACAGGGCCAGCAAAAGCACACTGTTCCCATCCGCCAACGAAATATGCGCGTCGAGCAGCCTGTCAAAAAAGGGTATCGTCGCTTCCGCCATCCCGATCGCCAGGAGCCAGGCGATGGACATCAGAAAGAACGACTCGCCCATGAATTGGCCGATCAACTGCACAGGCTTTGCACCGGCAACTTTCCTGATGGCGACTTCCCTGGCCCGCTCCTCCGCCCGGGCAGTAGACAGGTTGATATAGTTAA
Source organism: Chitinophagaceae bacterium (assembly GCA_017307755.1). Taxonomy (GTDB): domain Bacteria; phylum Bacteroidota; class Bacteroidia; order Chitinophagales; family Chitinophagaceae; genus Puia. Next base: position 83,189 of record JAFKGQ010000010.1, read on the forward strand.
GTAAGGCCACCAGCAAAATAAATACCGCCAGCGCCGAAAAAATAGTGTCAAAGAGCCGGTTGCCTTTTGGCGTATCGGCGATTCTCCCCTTGCTGAAATGTACGTCGGACAAAAGTTCCGAACGTAGGACCACATGATATTGCGGGGCGCCCTGTTTGTCCAGTTCAGGCTGTATATACATGGCGGATGCCTTGGTCAGGTATCTGTCCAGGGCCGGCAGATCCGGCTTATTGTTAAAAAGGACAAACGTAAAGACCTCGAAGTCATCCTCCATCCAGGAGGTAGCTGCCTGATAATTCTTCCATAACAGAGCGTCGATGGTTATATCCGAATTAGCCGGCCTGTCCGCTATGACCGCCGTCACCTTATAGGTTTTTCTGTTACAGATCAACGTGCGGCCCAAAAAAGTTTTGACATCCCCAAAATATTTCCTGGCCGTGCTCCTGGTAAGGACAATGGAATTGGGTTCGGTAAGAGCGCCGCCTGGCGTACCTTCCAAAAAAGAAAAGAAAAAGATAGAAAAGACGGATGGCTCAGAGTAGACGAAGTGTTCCTCTTTAAAGAGAGTCGTTCCTTGCCTGACCGTCACTTCCGCCGGCTCGATACGGGTGGCCGCTTTGAGCAACGGGCAGTCCCGTAATAATGTCGCGGCCAGGGGAACATTTGAGGTGGCAAAGGCCAGGTCCGTCTCCGGCGAATGGAAAACAGCCGTCACCCGTGCGATACGGTCCGCCCGGGGATGATAATTGTCAAAACTCTCCTGGTAATGCACATAACCGTATATCAGCAGACAGGCGGCAATCCCCGTGGAAAGACCCAGGATATTGATCAGGGAAAAACGCTTATGACGCAACAGGTGGCGCACAGCCATCCGGAGGTAGTTGGTAGAAGTAATGATCATACCCCCAAGAAATGCAAAATCTCCCTCGGAGGGAAGCCTGGCAAAGGGGCTTTAAGAGTACTTTAACAGGCTAAATTACCCCTCCACAACACATTATAAAATATTAACATGCAAAAACCAGCTGGCCGGCCAAGATTTATCTAAAAAATGACGTTAAAATAATGGCTATAAACTAAAAAATGTCCCATCTTTGCACCGTAAAAATCATTTTTACACAATCTCATCTGTTCTGAAATGAAAAAAAACTCACCCATATCACACTCTCTGGTGATATTGCACGCCTTCAATAAGCGTGGGTTTTTTGCTGCGGCCCTGTGCTCAGTTTTTTCCGTTCGCCCTGTTCCCTTTTGGGTGCGACGTTGATACTTATTCTTCCATAGCGACCCCTGATATAGAGGCACTATTTCTACCCCTTGCGGCGGTTGATCTTTCAGTTAATCCCGTTTCAGCAATGGAGCATCATTTTTCATCTCAAGAGTACACTTCAAAATGGAACAACAGAACTTTAAAATATTAATAGCTGATCATACCCACCAGGATTTCGCAAAGATCATCTGCGACGAAATGGAGTCCTCCGCAAAAGCGAGGGGTACCGGTATTGCAAAAAGAAGCCCCGACTATATCCAGCAAAAAATGCGGGAAGGCAAGGCGGTGATCGCCTTTACCCAGGACGGCGTCTGGGCAGGTTTCTGCTATATCGAAACCTGGAGCCATGGGGAATACGTAGCCAATTCCGGGCTTATCGTATCTCCCAACTTCCGTAAGAGCGGGCTGGCCAAACAGATCAAAAAGAAGATCTTCGAGCTCAGCCGCAAGACCTATCCCGACGCGAAGATCTTTGGACTTACCACGGGCCTGGCCGTCATGAAGATCAACTCCGAACTGGGTTATGAGCCTGTCACCTACTCCGAGCTTACCCAGGACGAGAACTTCTGGGCCGGCTGTAAAAGCTGTGTTAACTACGAGATCCTTATGAGCAAGGAGAGGAAGAACTGTATGTGTACCGCCATGCTCTACGACCCCAAGGATCATTACGAGCCGGAGGAAACCCAACAGGATTTTACAAAACATTCCAAGCTGTACGAACGCTTTATGCGGATCAAACAGTGGAAGCTGCTGGCGCCTTTCCTGAAACATCATGAGCCAAACAGCAACACCAGCAAAGCCGGTAACAACAACGGCAAGACTGGCGGCAGCCCTGAAAATGCCAAACGCCATCGCAGCCTGTTTCATACATTCTTCAATCTTTAACATATTCATTTCCATCATATCATGAACAATAAAGTTGTATTAGCTTACAGCGGCGGTCTGGACACCACCTATTGCGCGATCTACCTGCAGAAAATAAAAGGCCTGGAGATACATGCCCTCACCGTCAACACGGGTGGGTTCAGCGATAAAGAGATCGAACAGATAGCTGCCAGGGCAAAAAGCCTGGGCGTCGCCTCCTTTGAATGCGTGGATGTGACAAAAGCCTATTACGACAGCTGTATTAAATATCTCATCTACGGAAATATTTTAAAGAATGCCACCTATCCCCTGAGCGTAAGTGCCGAGCGGATGGTGCAGGCCATCGCCGTGGCAGAGCACGTAAAAAAGACCGGCGCCTCCTATGTAGCCCATGGAAGCACAGGCGCGGGCAACGACCAGGTACGCTTTGACATGGTGTTCCAAAGCATGCTCCCCGGCGTGGAGATCATCACTCCTATCCGCGATCTGCGGCTCAGCCGGGAAGAAGAGATCGATTTCCTCAAACAGAATGGCGTGGAGATGAACGCCGAGAAGGCAAAATACAGCATCAATAAAGGTCTTTGGGGCACTTCTGTAGGCGGGAAAGAGACGCTGACCTCCAGGGAATACCTCCCGGAAGAAGCCTGGCCGACCCAGGTGACGGAGACAGGGACAAAAAAGTTAGAGCTCGAATTCGAAAAAGGCCAGTTGGTGTCCGTAGACGGAAAAAGATTCAGCCACCCCGTGGAAGCCATCCAATACCTCCAGGCCATCGCACAGCCTTATGGCGTAGGAAGGGATATCCACGTAGGCGATACCATCATCGGGATCAAGGGACGTGTAGGCTTCGAGGCCGCAGCCCCTCTTATCATCATCAAAGCGCACCACCTGCTGGAAAAACATACGCTTACCAAATGGCAGCTGTATTGGAAGGACCAGCTGAGCACCTGGTATGGCAACTGGCTGCATGAAGGCCAGATGCTGGACCCGACCATGCGTAATATCGAGAAGTTCCTGGAAGATACCCAGACCACCGTCACAGGTAAGGCCTTTGTCACCCTCCAACCCTATCGCTACACCGTCACGGGCATCGAGAGTCCGCATGACCTGATGAGCAGCAAGTTCGGCAGCTATGGCGAAATGAATAAAGGCTGGTCCGGCGACGACGTAAAAGGCTTTGCCAAGATCTTCGGCAACCAGACGGCCATCTACCACAAAGTAAACGAGGCGGCACAATGAGCAGGGAAAAAACCATAAAGGCGGGCATCATCGGTGGCGCAGGCTACACGGGGGGTGAGATGCTCAGGATATTGCTCCGGCATCCGAACGTGGAGCTTTCCTTTATACACAGCAAAAGCAATGCAGGTAAACCCCTGTTCGCCGTCCATGAGGACCTGCTCGGCGAAACAGATAAGACATTTGATTCCGAATGGAGCTATGACGTCGACGTCCTCTTTCTGTGCCTGGGTCATGGAGAGGCAAAAAAATTTATCGAAGAACATTCACCCGTCACCGGCAAGGTAAAGATCATAGACCTTTCCCAGGATTACCGGCTGCGCACGGGTGGACAGTCGGCGTCCCCCCTAACCGGCCGTCCCCTCCTCGACGGACAACCCGTCATCTACGGTCTCCCCGAGCTGAACAGGGAAGCTATAAAAACAGCCCGGCACATTGCCAACCCCGGCTGTTTTGCTACAGCCCTTCAGCTGGGATTATTGCCCCTGGCGCAGGCAGGTCTGTTAGGTGATGTATATACAACGGGTATCACAGGCAGCACCGGCGCCGGCCAAAGCCTCTCCGCCACCTCGCATTTTTCCTGGCGCGCGAATAATATACAGGCGTATAAGACGCTGACGCACCAACATCTGAAGGAAGTGGGACAATCGCTGCAACAGGCCGGGAACACCGCCCCATCCGACCCTGCCCAACCCGGCGCCCCACACATAAACTTCGTCCCCTGGCGCGGCGACTTTACCCGGGGCATCTTTGTCAGCTCCCAGCTCCGTGTCCAACGACGACAGGAAGAGATCCTCGCCCTTTTCGAAGACTTCTACAAAGGGCACCCTTTCACCATCGTAAGCCGGCAGCCCATCTCGCTCAAACAGGTGGTGGGTACCAATAAATGTCTGCTCCAGTTGGAGCAGCAAGGTTCGCAGCTGGTAGTTCACTCGGCCATCGACAACCTGACCAAGGGAGCCTCCGGCCAGGCAGTACAAAATATGAATCTGCTCTTTGGACTCGATGAAACAACCGGTCTGCATTTGAAAGCAGCCGCATTTTAATCATCGCCACAAAAAATTTTATATGAATCTATTTGACGTCTATCCCATCAATGACATTACCATCGTAAAAGCCAAGGGCTCTTATGTGTGGGATCATGAAGGACAACAATACCTCGATCTGTATGGCGGTCATGCCGTCATCTCCATCGGTCATACACACCCTCACTATGTGAGCCGTGTCACCGATCAGCTAAATAAAGTAGGGTTCTATTCCAACTCCATCCGCATCCCTCTCCAGCAGGAACTGGCAGCCAGGCTGGGCAAGATCTCCGGCAGGGAAAGTTATCAGCTCTTCCTTTGTAATTCCGGTGCAGAAGCCAATGAAAATGCCCTGAAACTGGCGTCCTTCCACAACGGTAGAAAAAAGATCGTCGCTTTTACAAAATCATTCCATGGCCGTACCTCCCTGGCAGTAGCCGCGACGGACAATCCTTCCATCGTCGCACCCGTCAACCAGACGGACAATGTCGTCTTCCTGCCTTTTAATGACGAGACGGCGCTGGAAGCCTACTTCAAGGAACAGGGTGATCAAATAGCCGCAGTCATCATAGAAGGTATACAAGGCGTGGGTGGAATAAAAGAAGCTTCCGCCTCCTTCCTGCAAAAGATCAGCAAACTTTGTAAACAATATGGCGCCGTGTTCATCGCCGACAGCATACAATGCGGGTATGGACGCAGCGGTAAATTCTTCTCCCATGACCATGCCGGCGTGGATGCCGACATCTATACCATGGCCAAGGGAATGGGCAATGGTTTTCCCGTAGCGGGTATCATCATCGCCCCCCATCTCCATGCAAAACATGGCATGTTGGGCACTACCTTCGGCGGCAATCACCTGGCCTGCGCCGCCGCACTGGCCGTACTGGAGGTCATCGAACAGGAAGGGCTTATCGCCAATGCTGCCGAGACAGGCAGCTACCTGATCGAAAAATTAAAAAAACTACCCGGTCTTCAGAACGTAAGAGGTAAAGGCCTGATGATTGGTTTTGACGTTCCTGAAGAATGGAAAGAGCTGCGGAAGAACCTACTGTTCAACCAACGCATATTCACAGGCGAAGCCAAACCCAATACCATCCGGCTGCTGCCATCCCTGGCCCTGAGGAAAAAGGATGCAGATGCATTCCTGGAGGCCCTGGAAGAAGAAATAAACGTCCTGGCGGGCGCCGCCAGGGTCACCGAGTAATCAACCCGACGCACAACAACGAGCTCAATTCAACCAGCGATGAAAAATTTTATCTCCGCCCACGATGTAAAGAACATCGATAGCCTGGTACAGGCAGCCCTGGCCTACAAGGCCGACCCCTTCAAGGATAAAAAACTGGGCGCCGACAAACGCATAGGCATGCTGTTCCTCAACCCCAGCATGCGTACCCGTCTTTCCACACAGATCGCCGCACAGAACTTGGGTGCGGAAGCCATCGTTTTCAACGTGGATAAGGAAGGCTGGGCCCTGGAGTTCGAGGAAGAGGCTATCATGAGCGGCAGTAAGGTAGAGCACGTAAAGGATGCTGCTCCCATCATGGGTAATTACTTTGATATTCTTTGTATTCGCACCTTTCCCGGTCTAAAGAATAAAGAAGAAGACTACAGCGAACTTTATATCAACCAGTTTGTAAAGTACTCCGGGATACCGGTGGTTAGCCTGGAAAGCTCTACCCTGCACCCTCTTCAAAGCCTGACCGATATCATCACCATATCCGAAACACTTGGGTTCCCCCGGCTTGAGATCAAGCGTCGCCCGAAGATCGTCCTCACCTGGGCGCCACACGTCAAAGCGCTGCCCCAGGCCGTAGCCAACAGCTTCTCCCAGTGGATCAATGCCTGGGGACAAGCCGATTTTGTTATCACCCATCCTGAAGATTATGAGCTGGATGAACAATTTACGAAGGGCGCTACCATCACTCACAACCAGGACGAGGCATTAAAAGACGCCGACTTCGTCTATGTAAAGAACTGGAGCACCTTCACAGACTATGGCAAGATCTATTGCAACGATCCCGAATGGATGCTGACACAGGAAAAACTAAAAGCTACCAACAATGGGAAGGTCATGCACTGTCTCCCCGTAAGACGTAATGTAGAGCTTAGCGACGAGATCCTCGACAGCCCTTCCAGTATCGTGACAAGGGAGGCATCGAATAGGGTATGGGCCGCACAGGCAGTCCTGGCGGAGCTGCTAAAAAAATAGACCATGCAACTTTCCATCATCAAGATAGGCGGTAATATCATCGACGACGAGGCTAAGCTCGAAGCATTTCTGGATGCATTCGCAGCAGTACCAGGTAAAAAAATACTTGTACATGGAGGCGGTAAGCTGGCGACCAGGGTTGCCACGGGTCTGGGCGTTCAACAACAGATGATCGACGGCCGCCGTATCACGGACGCGGAAACCTTAAAGATAGTCACCATGGTCTATGCCGGCACCCTCAACAAGAACATCGTGGCCAGCCTGCAGGCAAAAGGCTGTAATGCTATGGGGCTCACGGGTGCGGACGGCAATGCCATCCTGGCGCACAAACGGGTGCACCCTACCACCGACTATGGCTTCGTGGGAGACGTGGATGCCGTGGACGCCAGCCTGCTCACCAGCCTCCTCATGCTCGACAAGACCCTTGTTTTCGCCCCTATCACCCATGATGGTAAAGGCCAGCTATTAAATACTAATGCCGACACCATCGCCCAGGAGGTGGCCAAAGCCCTTTGCAGGACCTTTGACACAAGCCTGATCTATTCCTTTGAAAAGAGCGGAGTCTTGCTCAACGCGGAAGACAACAATTCGGTCATCGGTCGTATCGACCCCGTTTATTACCGGCAGTTAAAAGAAAAACAGGTAATCTTCGCCGGCATGATCCCGAAATTAGATAACGCATTCGCCGCCCTGAGCAGCGGCGTGGGGAAGGTCATCATCGGGCGAGCCGAACAGCTGCCCCAATTACTCGCCGGCAAGTCCGGAACAACTATTGTACATGCTTAGTGCAGATATACATATTTTACAGACGGAAGCCACCGGCCTTTTGCGGCAACTGATCGCGACACCATCCTTTAGCAAAGAAGAGGATAGGACGGCGGCTATACTGGAACAATATCTCCGGGGAAAAGATATCCCCACGCAAAGACTGCAGAACAATGTCTGGGCAAAGAACAAATACTTCGACCCCTCAAAACCCACCCTCCTGCTGAACTCCCATCATGATACCGTAAAACCCAACAAAGCTTACACACTCGACCCCTTCTCTCCCATCGAAAAAGAAGGGAAATTATACGGGCTGGGCAGCAATGACGCAGGCGGAGCGCTGGTGTCGCTGATCGCCACGTTTGTTTACTACTACGCCTCTCCAAACCTTTCCCACAATATCATCCTTGCCGCTACGGCAGAGGAAGAGATCTCCGGTCATCAGGGTATCGAGCTGCTGGTGCCCGGTCTGGGAAAAATAGACTGGGGCGTTGTAGGCGAACCTACGCAGATGCAGCTGGCCGTCGCAGAAAAAGGATTGCTGGTGCTGGATTGCACCGTCCATGGCAAGGCAGGTCATGCGGCACGTGATGAAGGAGAGAACGCCATCTACAAGGCCCTTCCCGACATCGAATGGTTCCGTACCTATAAGTTCCCCAGGGTTTCCGATCTGCTGGGGCCCGTAAAGACCACCGTCACCGTGATCGACACAGACAACAAGGCGCATAATGTGGTGCCCTCCACCTGTCATTTCGTGGTGGACGTCCGGGTGAACGAACTATATACCTTTGAAGAGATCTTAGACGTCATCCGGCAACATGTCTCTTGTGACGTACAACCGCGTAGCCTGCGTATGCGCAGCTCTTCCATTTCCCTGGACCATCCCGTCGTCCGGTGCGGTATACAGGCAGGAAGGAAATGCTATGGCAGTCCTACTACCTCTGACAAAGCCCTGATGCCCTTCCCGACATTAAAGACAGGTCCCGGGGACTCTGCCAGGAGCCATACGGCCGACGAATACATTTTCCTGGATGAGATAAAGGAAGGCATTACATCTTATATCGAACTCCTGCGGCCGATATTGCTCAAACAATCTCGTACAGCAGATCATCAAAAGATTTAATTATGAGCGGACAAAAACTTTGGAGCAAATCGGCCACCAGCACTTCTGAGCAAGTGGAAGCCTTTACCGTAGGCCGTGATAAGGAATTCGACGTGCTGCTGGCCGAATACGACGTACTGGGCTCTCTGGCCCATACACAAATGCTGGAAAGCGTCGGTCTGCTCAGCAAGGAGGACAGGGACCAGATCCACCAGGAACTGAACAATATCCTCGCCGTGATCAGGGAAGGTAAGTTCGTCATAGAAAAAGATATCGAAGACGTACATTCCCAGGTGGAATGGATGCTGACCCAGCGCCTCGGCGAGGCTGGTAAAAAGATCCACAGCGGCCGCAGCCGTAATGACCAGGTAGCCGTGGATATCAAGCTCTTCCTGCGGGCCCAGGTACTTCACCTGAAAGACGAGGCAAAAGAACTGTTCGATCTCCTTATCCGTCTGAGCGAACAGTATAAGGACAAGCTCCTCCCCGGCTATACACACCTGCAGATAGCCATGCCCTCCTCCTTCGGACTCTGGTTTGGCGCTTATGCAGAAAGCCTGGTCGACGACCTGGAGCTGCTGGCTGCGGCTTATCACATTGTCAATAAGAACCCTTTAGGCAGCGGCGCCGGCTATGGCTCCTCTTTTCCTCTTGATAGAGAACAGACCACCCGTCTGTTGCAGTTTGGTACGCTGAACTATAATTCCGTATATGCACAGATGAGCCGTGGTAAGACGGAAAAGATCGTCGCCACCGGACTCGCCTCCATCGCGGCCACTCTCAGCCGGCTGGCCATGGACTGCTGTCTTTATATCAATCAGAATTTTGGGTTTATCTCCTTCCCTTCAGAGCTTACCACGGGCAGCAGCATCATGCCCCATAAAAAAAACCCCGATGTATTCGAGCTGATACGGGCTAAGTGCAACAGGATACAGGCCGCTCCCAATGAGCTGACCTTGCTTGTGAACAATCTTCCTTCCGGCTATCATCGCGATCTTCAGCTGACCAAGGAGATCCTTTTCCCCGCCATCGAAGAAGGCAAAGCCTGTCTGCAGATGATGCGGCTGATGCTGTCGAATATCCAAATAAAGGAGAATATCCTCGACGACGAAAAATATAAATATCTGTTCAGTGTAGAGGCGGTCAACGAGCTGGTGAATAAAGGTGTTCCTTTCCGTGAGGCGTATCGGCAGGTAGGCAACCAGATTGATAAGGGAGAATTTCACTTCGACCACCGGCAAGGGCTGCATCATACACATATCGGCAGCATTGGGAATCTGGCTAATGATAAAATAGCCGCGGAGATGGAGAAAGTATTGACAAAATTCTCCTGATCCCGTCAACCTTTATTTATTCAATATCAGTATACTCTCTTTATTATTCCTTATCGGTGACGGCTACCGTTCCTGTTTCAGGGCGGATTCCATATCCGTATTGATCAGCAGGCAGAAGGCTGATGAAATATGCATATACATGGTGTAAGATAATTCCTTAAATTGTATGAACAAGCTACTGCATGATGAAAACCCTCTATTTATCGCTGTTTATCCTGACCGCCGCCTTTCAGACAGATCCCCCTCTGAAGACTCAAGCCGCTGCGGACATACAATCCCAATACGACAACTACAAAAAAATAGCCCTCCAGATCTGGGATTATGCGGAAGTAGGCTATAAGGAAGTAAAAAGCTCTGCCCTGTTGCAAAAAACACTCAGTGATGCCGGATTTACGGTAAACACCGGCGTAGCGGACATCCCCACCGCCTTTGTGGCAAGCTATGGGTCCGGTAGTCCGGTGATCGGCGTCCTGGCCGAATTCGACGCCTTGCCCGGACTGTCCCAACAGGCTGTGGCCGAAAAAAAACCCTTCGAAGGCAGGAACGCAGGACACGGTTGCGGGCACCATCTGTTCGGCACCGCATCGGTAGCCGCCGGTATCGAGATAAAAAAGCTCATCGAAGCAAAAAAACTCTCCGGCACCATCCGCGTATACGGATGCCCGGCAGAAGAAGGGGGCTCGGGAAAAGTGTATATGGTCCGGGCAGGGCTATTCAATGATGTGGATGTAGTCATCCACTGGCATCCGGGAGACGAGAACAGCGTGACCCTCACCAGCGCCCTGGCCAACAAGTCGGCCAAGTTCCGTTTTCATGGACTTGCCGCGCATGCGGCCATGAGTCCCGACAAAGGCCGTTCAGCCCTCGACGCCGTCGAGTCCATGGACTATATGGTCAACATGATGCGGGAACATATCCCGCAGGAAACCCGTATACATTACGTCATTACCAATGGCGGAAAGGCTCCCAACGTAGTGCCCGACTTTGCAGAAGTGTACTATTACGTCCGGCACCCCAAAAAAGAAGAAGTGGTCCGCATCTTCGATTGGGTAGTAAAGGCCGCGGAAGGGGCAGCGCTTGGCACACAGACCACCATGAACTATGAGATCATAGGAGGAACGCATGACCTGCTGTTGAACAGATCGCTAGCCTCGGCTATGCAACAGAACCTTTTGTTTGTGGGAGGTGTTGCCTACACGGCGGAAGAACAGGCATTTGCCAGAAAAATACAAGCTTCATTTACTTATAAAGCGCCCGGTATTGAAGATGCCGCCATTGTCAAACCATTAAAAGAAGTGAATGATGCGGGCGGCGGCTCCACCGACGTGGGGGATGTAAGTTATGCCGTTCCTACTGTAGGTCTGGGCGCCGCCACCTGGGTCCCTGGCACGCCGGCCCATAGCTGGCAGGCGACGGCTTGCGGAGGCACTGACATCGGTGTAAAAGGCATGATGGTAGCCGCCAAGACCATGGCGCTTACGGCGATCGATCTTTACACCAACCCCGCATTGGTGCAAAAGGCAAAAGAAGAGTTCAAAAAAGACAAGGGCGATTATCAATATAAGGCCCTGCTGGGAGATAGAAAACCCGCGTTGAATTACAGGGATTAACCCCATAAGTATGAAAAAAATAATTGCCGTGATCATTGTACTCATCCTGCTGCCGGCAGGATGGATACTTGTGCGAACGTTTAACGCCAAACCCTGGCCCTCCCACAAGGCAGCGCCGCTGGCCGCCCTACCCGACAGCGCCCTCTTGCACCTAAGCATGGCCATCCGTATCCCCACCGTATCTCCCCAGGACCCTTCGCGCATCGACACCAGCGTTTTTGTACGATACAGGACGCTGCTGGAAAATGCCTATCCCCTGATCCACCAGCGTCTCACAAGAGACATCGTCACCGGCTTTAGTTACATCTACACCTGGAAAGGAACAGATCCTTCCCTGCCCCCGCTGATACTCATGGCCCATTATGACGTAGTGCCCGTGGAGCCCTCCGCGATAAAACTATGGACGACACAACCCTTTAGCGGCGAGATCAAAGGCGACACCGTCTGGGGCAGAGGCGCGGTAGATGACAAGTGCAGCATGATATCCATTATGGAGGCGGTGGAAGCCCTGCTCCGGCAAAACTATACACCCCGCCGCAGCGTCCTGCTCTGCTTTGGCCACAACGAAGAATCTACGGGTCAAGGGGCCGCAGCCATCGCCCGTCTGTTACAACAGCGAGGCATCCATGCCGGGATGGTGGTGGATGAAGGCGGAGAGATCACCCGGGAAAAGATCCCCGGCGTCCGCAGACCCGTCGGGCTCATCGGCATCGGGGAAAAAGGCTATGCTACCTTCGAGCTCCTGGCAGAAAAGACAGGAGGGCACTCATCACGTCCGGATAAAGAGACGGCCGTCGATATGCTCGCCAGAGCTTTGTACAAGCTACGCCAGGAAAAGACACCCCACCGCATACTCGATCCGACCAGGGAATTCCTTACCCGCATCAGCGGTTCATCCAACAAATTCATGGACAAAATGGCGCTGAACAATCTCTGGCTCTTTGAAGGTTATGTCCTGTACAAAATGGGAGAAGACAAGGACGGCCGCGCAATGACCAGCACTACCATCGTCCCTACGATCCTGGAGAGCGGCGTACGGGAAAATGTCATCCCTTCCCAGGCCAAAGCAATCGTCAATACCCGTATACTGCCGGGTGAGAGTATCAAAGAAGTGGAAGCTTTTATCCGCAGGGGCGTCGATGACGACAGGATAAAGATCAGACTTGCGGGAGACTTTGCCACCGAACCCTCATCCATGACCGATTACCATTCGGATGCATTTAAAAAAGTGGCGGATGCGGCCGTTGCCGTCTCCGATGACCTGATCCCAACTCCCTTTATCATGGTCGGAGCAACAGACTCCAGGAACTTCCGGACCATCAGCGATGGAGTGATCAACTTCTGCCCGACCACCGACAGCAAGGGTTATCATGGTATTGATGAGCGGTTGCCGGTGAAGGATTTTCAACGCGCGGTCCAGTTCTATACGCTATTGATCAATGGATAAGGTCAAAACTTTTCCCCGGGCCATCCAGCCGCATCTCCCTGATCTCCCCCGGCCCCTCGAACGCCACCTGTATACCAATGATCTTCCCGATGGACCGGGACTGCTCAACATCCAGGATCTCCGTCTTATTCAGTCTGATCTTTAATCTGTGATCCTTCACCACACATTCCAGCCGCTGCAGCTGCCGGAAGTCACAGCCAAATGCGGACAGATCGTGATCTTTCCCACGAATAAACTTATCCCCGGTCAGCAGGTTAAGACCCGAGATACAGCCCTTATCCGCAAGAGGGATAATAATGGCGCTGGAAGTACCTAACAAAGAAATTTTAACTCCACGACAAAGACATTGCTCCACCGTAGCCGTATTGCGCAAGAAGGTAGTAAAGGTAAGATCATCCGCGGGCATCTCCCCAAAGTCTCTGACATTGTTCAGTTGTACCCAGGTCCCATTAAAAAGCGCGGAGCCCGTATTCTGCTGTAAGGTGGCGGCGGAAACTTGCAGACCGTCTTGGCTCTTTATTTCATTGCCCTTCTGATCCCTGATCTCTTCATCCTTCAGATAAATGGGCAGCGGCACTTTTTCGATAATACCCTTCCAGCCCTTTGTTTTGATAAAAACAGCCGTTGTTTTCATCGTCTGTCCGTCGGCGATGAGACGGGCGGTAAAAAAGCCAGGGTAATAATACAGCGAAGTATGTTCATTACTGCCCGGATCTATCTCTTCCCGCCTCGTGGTGTCCCAGGATTGTTGTAATATCAGCTTTTCCAGATGCAGCTTGCTTACATCATAACGAAAAACCACGGAGTTGGGCAGGTCGTCGGATGCCTCTCTGGCAGTGAATGATAATCCCGACACACCAGGACCCGTCCCTATATTTGTATCTACAGGTTGTCGTTTTAGCCGCGATCCAAAAAGGGACAGTAAGCCGACAACAGCGATCGTCAGCACCATGCCCATCACCGCAAACACGCCTCTCCTGCTCCCTCTCCTTTTTTTTGCCGTATTCTCTCCATCCACAGGCACATCGGCCACTGTCTGCACGCCCACCTCGTCCGTCCCGGTGCGGGTGACAAAATCCCTCCAGCCCTCATAGCCGGAAAAGCGCGCCAACGTATTCAACGTCGCAGGAGTGGGGTTGCTGTCATAACGCACTTTTCCCCAGATCCTTTTTAGCGTGGAAACGCTAAGCCTGACTGATGTCGCCGTAAATATCTTTTCGCTCAGCTCTTCAAAATCCTCGTTGCTCCAGGAAGAGGCATCACCCCACCCAAGGGAAGCTTCGATCAGGCGCCGGCATCGCTGTATGGATGTTTCATTTTTTGTCACGGGCAAAGCATGGGTTAGCCAAATTTAACGCTTATTTTCACGATATGAAGACCATCATCACCGGCCTGTTCATCCTATTTTTCTGCTCCGCATTTCCTCAGGATCTTCGCAACTCGGGCACCTTTGCCCAGGTACTGGACGCCAGACCGCTGCAGGGCGTAAAATTCAAGATCCGGGCAGCTGTCCGGGTGGAGGCGCTGGAGCCGTCCGCATGGGCCTGCATCTGGGTGAGGGTAGACGATACCAACAGAAAAATGGTGTATCTCTATAATATGAAGGGAAACCCCATCCGTAAAAAGGAATGGGCAGTCTATACGTCGCCGGAGGTGAAGATGGATGGAAAAAGTCGGGCAGTTCTTTTTGGGGGATACACCACGGGCAAAGGCTACTTCTATTTTGACGATTTCCATTTCTATATCCAAAAGGGCGGTGAGCCATGGGAAGAAATGCCATTGCCGGATAATGGATTCGAGGACGACACGGCCGCCTTGCGCAAGAACTGGCCTCATAAAGATCCCCGGTCTTCCGTCACCTGGTCGCTGTCCGGAGATTCGGCCTGGGAAGGAAAAGCATGTTTCCGTGCAGACGGCTCCCATTCCTACGCCTATGATAATAACGACACCGCAGGCAAATTTGCCGATGTGGGCGGCATCCGCATCTACTACGAGGAATATGGACAAGGCGCCCCTCTCCTGCTGCTGCATGGCAACCGGGGATCCATAGCCGACTTTAAACAGCAGATCCCCGATCTCTCCCGCGGGTTCCATGTGATCGCCGTTGACACCAGGGGACAGGGCCGCAGCACCGAGGACGGAAAGACCTATACATATGACCTTTTTGCGGAAGACATGAATGCTCTCCTGGACCATCTTCACCTCGACAGCGTCAATGTCCTGGGTTGGAGCGATGGCGGCAACACCGGTCTGATCATGGCGATGAAATATCCGGGCAAGGTCGCTAAACTGGCCACCATGGGCGCCAATGTCTTTATCGACAACACCGTGGTGGACAAGTCGATCTTCCGGATCCTGCAGGCGGAGAAAAGGGAATGGAAAGACGATACCAGCCGGCGTGCCGCTAATGCCCTACGTCTTATCAGAATGTGTGAAACCGAGCCCCGTCACACATTTGAAGATCTGCAAGCCATCCATTGTCCCGTGCTGGTAATGGCCGGAGAAAAAGATGTTATCAAAGATGAACACACCCGGCAGATAGCCGCACATATCCCCGGCAGCCGGCTGACGATCTTCCCGGGCGGCACCCATCAATTCCCGGACGATGATCCGGCGGCATTCAATAAGACAGTGATCCAATTCTTCAATCAATAATATTCCCCATGTACGAACTGGAAACAGAAAGGACCTCTCTCCGGCTGCTGACGGAAGAAGACCTGCCCGCCATGGAGGCCCTCTCCCGGGAGGAGGATACTTTTAAATACCTGAGATTCCTCCGGGTCATGAACGCGGAAGAGTATACGAAATACCTTCATACCAAACTGGAACAGATACGCACGGGAGCCGGCTATCACTGGGCTGTCCGATTGAAGACCAACAACGAATTCATCGGAGCCGTCAATCTCAATCCCATCAAGGGTACTACCAGAATGCAGGTCGGGGCCCAGCTGAAAAGGGATTATTGGGGTCAGGGCTTCGCATCCGAGCTGATGCAAAAACTCGTGGAAGTCGGGATACAACAGCTGCACCTGCCCGCCGTCTATGGCGTGTTCGAAAAGGAGAACCACGCTTCCCGGAGACTACTTGAAAAATTGGGATTTGTATTTGAAGAAGGCTTTCAGGAGCAGGAGGTGGAATTGGAGGTCCATAAATATACAATGCCGGGAGCTCATACTGCTTAATCGGCCCCATTGACCCTACCTTAATTGCGTCGCATCTACCCGGGAAGGCGTATCCGTCCCCGCAATGATCGATCTTGCACTTAAAGCTATCGATTTGATGATCTCGGCCATATTCTTCATATCCAACGTACCGATCTCATCTCCTTGCGTATGGTAAAATTTCTCGGAGTCCATTTTCGAAGTGGAGATAGTATGGGCCGGGACCCCTTGTCTGGCAAGGGTGGCATTATCGCTGCGATAGAATAGCTGCTGGTCGGGGTATGGGTCAGGGTAAAAAGTGAACTTGCTGCCGGAGAGGTTTTTCTCCAATATCTTCCCCATATCCGTTTTTTCGTAGCCCGTTATAAACGCCGAATTGGTGCCCCATTTACTTTCCGTCCCGATCATTTCGATATTGAACATCGCCATCACCGTGGATGGATCGAACTGATGCGAAAAGTACTGCGAGCCGAACCCGCCGATCTCTTCGGCGGTGAAAGTGACAAATACCAGCGTCCTTTCATTGTCTTTTACTTTCCCGAAATATTTGGCCAGCGTCATCACCGCCGTGCTGCCGCTGGCATCGTCATTGGCGCCATTGAAAATAGAGTCGCCCTTCTCGTTTGGCTGACCTACGCCAAGATGATCATAGTGGCCGGAGAAAATGACATATTCGTTCTTTTTGCTTTTCCCGGGAAGGATACCTACCACATTGGCCAGCGGTTTTTCGTTAACCTCCTGCTCCACCGTAATGGAATACCTGGAAGGGTCGATAGTCGTGAGGAGCATCACCACGTTGCGGGAAGATTTGAATTGCTGCGCGGCAAACCCGGCCAGCCGGGGGAAATTCTTTGAGAAACTCGTGTCGATGAGCACCAGGTAACTCTTCTTCTCCTGGGACAGGTACTTTAACACATCCCTGAAATTGCCTCCTGCTCTTATAAATACCTTTTCGTACCCGCTGTTCTCATCCACTGTCAAATGAGTGGAAGAGGAGGCCACTGCGACGGCGGATGCCGGGAGGACAGTCCCGTCCAATGTGGCGCTGGCCGATGATACTTTTGCCTGTACCAGGGCAAAGGGTTGCAGATAACTGGCGCTGCCGTTCCAGGTTTGCAGCCCGGCCTCCTTGAACTGTGTGGCGATAAAGGCTGCGGCCCTGTCGATATCCGGCGTAAAAGTACCTCTGCCCCGCATGGCGTCGGAGGATAATACCTTTTCAATATTCTCCACCGTTGAAGGATTGATAACAGCGTCGATACCGTGAGAGCCGGTCTGGGCAGACATATAGCCGCCCGTAATAAGGATAAGGGTTGTAAATAATATCTTCATATGTGTAGTGCTATTATAACTATAAGCTCATCATCTCTTTAAATTTCACCGTCTGGCGACGGCTGACCTCGATCTTCTCGCCCCCTTTCATTTCCAGCAGCAGCCCCCCGTTGAAATAGGGCTCGATCTTTTCGATGAGCCGCAGGTTCACGATATGCTTGCGGTTAGCCCTGAAAAAAACCTTTTCGTCCAGCCTTTCTTCCAATGCATTGAGGGATTTCAGGATCAGAGGTTTATTGGCGCCGAAATAGACCTTTGCATAATTCCCTACGCTTTCGAACAGACGGATATCGGAGAGCTTTACAAACCAGCAGCGTTCCCCATCCTTTACAAATACCTGGTCGTGTTCACCCAGGATACTGCGGTTCACCGAAATAGGATGGTCTGAAATAGGCTCTTTATCTTCCTCCAGCTGTAGCTTTTGCAACGCATCCGCCAGCCGTTTGGGCTCTACAGGCTTTAACAGATAGTCGAGTGCGTTGACCTCAAAAGCCTTCAGGGCATACTCGTCATAGGCCGTGGTAAAAATGACATTGGGAGCCCGCTCCAGCTCAGACAGCATGTCAAAGCCTGTTTTGCCGGGCATCTGTATATCGAGGAATATCAGGTCGGGGTTCAGGGAATCTATCTTTTCCACGCCTTCGCTGGCATTGGCAGCCTCCGCGATCACTTCGATCTCCGGAAAATCCATCAAGAGCTTTTTCAGTTCATTCCTGGCGAGACGTTCGTCGTCGATGATGATAGCTTTTATCATGGGTGTATAGGTGTTATTTACTCATGCCGATGGGGATCAATACGCGCGCTTCCACCGTATTACCGTCGATCTCCCGGATATCAAAGTTCGCTTTTTGTCCGAATAAGATCTGCAGCCTGTTCTTCGTACTGGCCAGACCAAAGCCGTCGCTGTTGCGGGCGCCATTGAGATAGCCCGTATTCTGGATCACCAGCTCGTGGTAGTTTTCCGAAAAATCCGAGACGATCTTTACCTTGCCGCCGCCTACCTGCTTGCTGATGCCATGTTTGATGGCATTCTCCACCAGGGTTTGCAACATCATGGGAGGGATGGGTTGGTCCAGGGTATCTTCATCTATTTCATATTCAATTTCCAGGCGGTCTTCAAAACGGATGTGCTCCAGGGCCAGATAATCTTTTACGATGTTCAGCTCCTTCTCAAAAGTGACGGTTTCCAGCTTCTCCGCCTGCATGCTGCTGCGGAGTATGTTGCTCAGCTCCGTGATGGCCGTACGGGCGCGCACCGGGTTCTCATCCACCAGGGCACGGATACTGTTGAGCGCGTTGAAAATAAAATGAGGGTTGATATGGGATTTGATGGTCTTTAGCTCCAGCTCCTTTACCAGGGCTTCCAGCTTCAGGGTATCCAACTGTTGCTTCCGGCTCTTTTCGATATAGTGGTAGAAATAGTAAATGAGGGTCCAGGGAATGATCAGCAGACCATTGTCAAAGGTAGTGGCCAGCAGACGGGGAACAAAGTCCATCTTCTGCCGGGTAATGGACAGCCCCAGGGAGTCCACAACCAGGATGCGGATAAGGCTGTCGACCACACAAGTGAGCAATACGCCCACCAGGAGATTTGGCAAGGCCTTTTCCACCGGTAGCATCAACCAGCCCGACCTGCGTATCACTTCCCGGAATATATGTGTGGTGAAGATGCCGGCAACGACGACCACTGCCAAAAAACCTATGAGTTTAAAAGTGATCTTTTGCTCGAAAGTGGAGGAGAAAAGCACCATGACCAAACCCAAAAACCCCCATCCGCTGATCTGACACAACCAATAATATCTGCTTGTATTTTTAGGCATAAGCGCTCCTATGAATTCAACATTGACACCGGGTCTGGCTTTTAAAAAAATTTAACCCATCCCCGGTGTACATTTTATGATGGGCCTTCGGCCAGCAGAGAACTTCGGCGGAGCTGCTTCGACACGCTCCTCCTCGTTCGTACCCTTCGGATACCCTCGGGTAGGTCTGCTTTCGTCAAATCTAACCTTTTCCCTCCGCCCGCCGCCCGGAAAAAGTACTAATGGCTGAATTAAATAGGCCACCGGTTCAGCACGCTACACAAAACAGGCCTCCGTCCGACCCCAACGCCTCCATAACTCGATGGCTAACCATTGGTTACAAGCCTTGAACCCCGGCTCACCCGCTAAACTACCCCCGGTTCCGGGGGCATGCCCGGGCCTTTCCTTGTCTCACGGGAAAAGCGTACTTTTACAGGATCAAAGCAAAAGGAACGCTGAAATGGAAATTACTCCGGGACCGCTGTTAAAGGTGATCAATTCTCCCGCCGACCTGAAAAAGCTCAGCAGGGAGCAGTTGCAAAAGGTCAGCGATGAGCTGCGTCAATATATCATCGATACCGTCAGCGTCCACGGCGGTCACTTTGCAGCCAGCCTGGGCGTTGTCGAGCTGACCGTAGCCCTTCACTACGTTTTCAATACCCCTTATGATCAACTGGTATGGGATGTAGGTCACCAGGCATACGGCCACAAGATCCTTACAGGCCGCCGGGATAATTTCAGCACCAACAGGAAATACAACGGCATCAGCGGATTCCCCAAACGCTCCGAAAGCCCTTATGATACTTTCGGGGTCGGACATTCCTCCACCTCCATCAGCGCCGCCCTGGGTATGGCCATGGCCGCCAAGTATAAGGGAGAGACAGACCGTAAGTCTGTTGCCATCATCGGGGATGGCGCCATGACGGCCGGAGAGGCTTTTGAAGCCATGAATCACGCCGGCGTTGCCGATACCGACCTGCTCATCATCCTGAATGACAACTGTATGAGCATCGACCCTAATGTCGGTGCGCTAAAAGAATATCTCACAGATATCACCACCTCCCAGACCTACAATCGGCTGAAGGACGACATATGGAAAGCCCTGGGCAAACTGCCCATCGGCAGCCATTTCAGCCGGGAGATCGCTTCGAAGATCGAGCATAGCATCAAAGGCTTTATCAGTCACAGCAGCAATCTGTTCGAGTCGCTGAACCTCCGTTATTTCGGTCCTATCGATGGTCACAACGTCACCAAACTGGTGGATACCCTCAACGACCTAAAGAACATACCCGGCCCCAAGCTCCTGCATGTCATGACCGTAAAAGGCAAAGGATACGCCCTGGCCGAGAAAGATCAGACCAAATGGCATGCACCCGGTCTTTTTGATAAGATCACCGGGGAGATCTATAAAAAACGTTACGAGACGCCACAGCCGCCCAAATACCAGGACGTCTTTGGCCTCACCCTCATCGAGCTGGCAGAGATGAATCCAAAGATCTTCGGGATCACCCCCGCCATGCCCAGCGGCTCCTCCCTGAAATTCATGATGGAGAAGATGCCCGATCGCGCTTTTGACGTGGGTATATGCGAGCAGCATGCCGTCACCCTCTCGGCCGGTATGGCCACCCAGGGGATGAGGGTCTTCTGTAATATCTACTCTTCATTCATGCAACGGGCCTACGACCAGGTGATCCATGACGTAGCCATACAGAACCTTCCGGTGGTGTTCTGTCTTGACCGCGCCGGACTCGTCGGCGAGGACGGCCCCACCCACCATGGCGCATATGATATTCCATACATGCGCTGTATCCCCAACATGATCGTCAGCGCACCCATGAACGAAAGCGAACTTCGCAATCTGTTATATACCGCCCAGCTGGACGCCAATCAGCATCCATTTGTCATCCGCTATCCCCGCGGGGAAGGCGTTATGCCGCAATGGAAGACCCCGCTGCAGGAGATCCCCATTGGCAAAGGTCGTAAGATCAAGGATGGGGAAGGCATGGCCATATTAAGTCTGGGACACCCCGGTAATTTTGTCACCACCGCTATACGCGAGCTGAAAATGGACGGTCTTAACCCGGCTCATTATGACATGCGCTTTGTCAAACCGTTGGATGAAGCGCTGCTCCATGAGATCTTCTCCAAATACGACCGTCTGCTCACCGTGGAAGACGGCACAGTCGTGGGCGGCTTTGGGTCTGCTATCCTGGAATTCCAGGCAGCCCATGGTTACCAGGCTTCCGTGCGTATCCTCGGTATCCCCGATCGCATCGTCGAACATGGCACGCCCAAAGAGTTGCAGCATGAATGTGGCTACGATGCACCGGCCATCACCGCTGCCGTACGGGACATGATGAAGGATAAAGTGCAGGTGAGCACGCTGCTGCAGTAAGCAAGAGTAGCGTCAACGTAAACTCATAAAAGCTCTGTAGATCAGGATACCATAACCAATGGTGATCAATAGGGATCCGAGGCCGATCTTCGTGTCGTGAAAGGACCAGCGGTTACGGGTGTCTGGTTCATACGAAAAGAGGCCAATAGGCGTCCTTGGGATGCTTGTTATGATATTCTCTTTCCTTTGTTAGAAGCTCTATTAAGGTTTTGGTCTGACTCCAAGATAAATACTTTTTAGAACTTCTTTAACACCTGCCGCAGCATGATAGCTATGGAATGCACGTTTTAGTGCATCCCAATTACCAAAATCATTTTATGCGGCGGCTTCGCAGATTACTCCTGGTGCTGGCGGGGTTGGGTATCGTCGTGTGTGTATTAGCGGCACATTACTATTACAAAGGCTTTTATCATCGGAATCATCCTTCACATCCAAACGGATCCTCTTCGCGACCGGGTCTGGCCGAGATCGCACGTTTGTCTGCAAAAGCAGCCGAGCTGAGAAATCCTATGGGTGGTCTTCCCACAAAGTACAATTCGCAGGTGGCGTTCCTGGTGGACATGCGGCTTCCCTCGGGGAAGAATCGTTTTTTTGTCTATGATCTGGCCGCCGACTCCGTCCGGACGGCGGGACTGGTGGCGCATGGCAGTGGGGGTCATGCCTTCAGCCTTACGCCATCTTTCTCCAATGTCAATGGCAGTAATTGCAGCGCGTTGGGTAAATACAGAGTTGGCGGCCCCTATGCGGGACGGTTCGGGCGGGCCTACTTCCTTCATGGATTGGACTCCACCAATGATCAGGCGCTGAACAGACATATCGTGCTGCATTCTTATAGCTGCGTACCCGAGGGAGAGACAGACCCCTATCCCATCTGCAACAGCCAGGGATGTCCCATGGTATCGCCGGCATTCCTGCAGCGATTACAACCCTTGATCGATGGGTCGAAAAAACCTATTATGCTTTGGATATTTTATTAAGGGCCTTTATTATCCGAACATCGGCACCTCGATAGCCAGCAGGTCGGCGTCTGCCACGGCATGGATCGTAAAGTCCTTTGTTTCGTAGATCCCGAGCGCATCACGCCGCTGGAGCGTTTTGCCGCCCACCTCTACTTCTCCTTCCACAACAAAGAGATAAACGCCGCTGCCGTCAAAAGAGGAAGTAAACCCGATCTCCTTCCCGGCGCTCAGCCGGGTCAGCGCCATACGGGCGTCCTGGTTGATCCATACGCCTCCTTCGGCGGAGTTGGGGCTAACTACCACCTGCCACCGATCTTTCCGAAGACTTTGGTCAAAGGTCCGCTGGTCATGACGGGGCTTTATATTCTGTTGTTTTGGAAAGATCCATATCTGAAGAAAATTCAAGGGGTCATAATGGGACGCGTTGTATTCGGAGTGGCGGATGCCGCTGCCGGCACTCATGATCTGTACGTCGCCGCTGTAGACGATGCCTTCCGTACCTGTGCTGTCCTTATGGGCGATAGCTCCTTTCAGGGGAATAGAGACGATCTCCATATTTTCGTGGGGATGGGTATCAAATCCGCCGCCGCCCTTTACAATATCGTCATTCAACACACGAAGAGCGCCAAAATGTACTTTTTCGGGATGATGCCAGTTGCCAAAGCTAAAAGAATGGTGGCTGTCCAGCCAGCCAAAGTTGACATGGCCCCTTTCAGCCGCAGGATAGAATATGGTCTTCATAAGTATGTAAAAATAAGCAAAGCCTTAATTCAAAAACGCCCGGTCATCCTCCTCTCCGGACTCATCATCCTTGTCTCCCGCGTCCCCTTCGTCCGCCTTGTCTTCGTCAAACCGTAACTCCGGCTGCTCATTCACAGGCTTATCAAAAAGTTCCAGCGCGCTCTGGGGCCCCGCGACGTCCGCATCATCTTCTTCCGCCGGGAAAAAGCCGTCATCTTCTTCCTCACGGTGTTCGTTAAACTCGACGATAAAATTATTCCTGCCCTCGCCGATGAGGATGCTCATATATTTTGCCTGCACCAGCTCCAGCATAGAGAGGAACATAAAAATGGCATGCAGCCGGTTCTCACAGACTTCGAAGATCTTTTCAAAGGAAAGGGTCTTCCCCTTTTGTACGATGTCCAGCACATAGGTCCGGCTGTCTTCCATCGTATAGCGATATTGGACGACGGTATGTACGGGTTTGTTCTGGCGTTGTTGTATGCGCTGCATGAGCCTTTCGAAGGTCTTCATGAGCTTGAAAAGGGTGATGGCCTGTATCTCCGTGCCTTCGCCGGACTCTTCTCCTATATGAGACAGCTCCTTTTGAAGGTTGCCGCGACGGACCATCAGGTGGCGGATGGCCTCCATTTCGGCCAGGGTGGCGGCTGCCTCTTTGTAACGCTTGTATTCCAGCAGTTTGTCTATAAGTTCCTGACGGGGGTCAATCTCGTTGCCTTGCTCGTCCAGCTCCTTGCGGGGCAGCAGCATTTTGGCCTTTATCCGCATCAGTGTACTGACAAAAAGGATGAATTCGCTGGACAGCTCGATATTAAGGCTTTCCTCTGAATGGATATAGGTGAGGAAATCCTGGATGATCCTGCTGATGGGAATATTATAAATATCCAGCTCATCCCTTTCGATAAAGAACAGAAGGAGATCGAAAGGACCTTCAAACTGGGGTAATTTTATCTGGTACGTTGCGTTGGTCATTAGGCGAAAATACTCAAAATCCGGCGGAGTTACCGGCCGGTTTTCCCCAAGTTAACCCCAGGGGAAGCAATTTTTGTTCCCAATTTAATTTTGATTTTTTATAGCTTTACAGCCTCCTTCGCAACATTCCAAATCCAAGTAGGGTAGTATTTCGGTCATTTCGATGCGTTTTCCGCGATCGCAAATGCGGATTTCATGGCTTTAAACTTTTGAGGAATGAATCGTAGAAAGAATGATATACTTTGGAAGGGAATGCTCGAAGAGGTCTTTGACGACCTGCTACGGTTCGTCTTCCCAAATGCTGATCGGGCCTTTGCTATGAGACGAGGTTTCGAGTTCCTGGATAAAGAGCTGGGGGAAATGTATCCGGAGCCTGAAAAGCCGTCGGAAACCAAATTTGTGGACAAGCTGGTAAAAGTCTTTCAAAAGGATGGTACCGAAGAATGGGTCCTTTGCCACGTCGAGGTACAAGGGAAGAATGATAAAGAATTTGCCAAACGGATGTTTAAGTACTATGCCAGGATCTTCGATCGCTTCGACCGGCCAATAACAACAATTGCCATCTTCACCGGGAGAGACGGTAAAAAACTGCCGGGGATGTACGTTCGCAAATACATGGGTGCGGAGCTGATCTATAAGTACAATACCCTGTGCATCCTGGATTATGAAGACCGCCGCCTGGCCGCAGACAGGAATCCGTTCGCCCTGGTAATGCTGGCGGCAAAAAAGGCCTTATTGAAAGGAAAGGACTTGGACGCAGTATTATTAAAGGAAAAGCTGGCCATTTCTAAGTTATTGATTAGAAGAGGATACGGGGAGGAAAAGACAAATGCGATCTTATCCTTTCTCCACAACTACGTGCGGTTTGAGAAGCCGGAAACAAATCGTATTTTTGATAGTGAAATTGATCGCTTAACTGGTAAAACGAATACAATGGGAATCATTGAACAAGTGAAGCAAATGAGGATTGCGGAGGCAAAAGAGGAAGCCCGAACGGAAAAAGAGGCTGCAGTGGTTAAAAACCTTATAGCAGAAACCAATTTTTCCGACAAAAAGATCGCTGATATTGTCGGCGTGACCGAAGCCTTTGTAAAACGAATACGGCGGAACACGAAATAACCCCGGCCTGTCAGCTCCCGTATCAACACTTCTGCTATAGATAAAATATTAAACCGCTCTTTCGAGCGGTTTTTCTTTTTAAGACCCGGGCAGGAGTAAACCCTTACTGCGTCGGAGCCGCAGGCTTCACCGGGTTCCTGTTATTAAATGCATAAGAAAGCCCGATCCCCATCACTTCCTGCAATTGTACCTTAGGCCCTCCCTGGGTACCGTCTGATTTAACAGATTTAATATCATTGTCATATATCATGTTCACCGAGAGGTTCATACTGATGAGCCGGGTCACTTTCACCGCCAGGATATTGTTCCAGTAGACAGCCACATTCCCGGCTTTGTGTAAATAGTCGGTGAAGAGGTCCAGCTTGGTCTTGAAAGTCGCCGTTTTGCTGATGTTAGCCATATAGTTGATGGATGCAAAGGCGCCCAGCTGGAATCTGACATGTTTACCGGAGTCCACTCCAAAAGCGCCGATGGAAGAGAGACTGTCATTGCTTACGATCACCCAGCGGGCTGTGGCCGGTGACAGAAAGAGAGAGAAATTCGGCTTTGGCTTCCAGTCCAGACCCAGCGAAAGAAGCACATAGGCCGGAGAGAGAAAATTAGAGGTCAGCTTTTTAGCAGTATCGCCCTCGTAAGCGTACCCTTTTGCAAACTGGCTTCTAAAATTAAACAGTCCGCTGAGGTACCAATTCTTCCCTATGTCATAGCCGTACTTGGACACCAGGTCGATGCGGTCATCCGCCTTACGGGTCCCCAGGCTGGTGGTTTGTACAAGCCCATATGCCAGGTCCAGGGTATTGTCCCAGTTTCGCCTGCCGTCTTTGTAAAATGCATACAAACTCAGCAGCGTGGAAAGAGAAAGGGAGGATTTGTCGCCACCCGCCGCCCAGTTGCTAAGGGCAGCCTGGTTAAAGTTGAGGTTATACAGCCCGCCGACCTTCCATTTCTGTGGTATCGTATCGTTGGGATCTTTTGTAATGGTCCGGTTCGATTCGTCCCTCAATCCCTGTATCTTGTTTTGAGCATTGGAAAAAGAGATACACCCTACCGTGAGGACGGCTAAAAGCACAAAGTTCTTCATAACAGATCTTTTTGATTCAAATTGGTCGATTCACAAAAAAGCTGCCAGGATTCCTCCCGGACAATTTATTTTTCAGTTATGCGCCTGATGGGGCGCAATCGGATACCACCTGGCAAGCGATCGAGCGGATCAGACGTTGGGCCAAACGAACCAGAGGTTCGTTGTCCGAAGGACAATTATTAGACCTATCCTAAAAAATGGATAAATTTTCCAGATGATCTATTTTTTAGGATTTCTTCTTCAGCTCGTCGAGAATGTCGGCCAACAGTTTCTCACTGGCAGTAGGCGCTGTGGCGGATGGCACTTTTTTCTTTTCCAGGCTCTTGAACCCCTTTACGATGAGGAAAAGGATAAAGGCGATAATGATAAATTTAATGATCGCGGCGATGAAACTGCCATACTTCACTGTACCCCATGCCAGTTTATCGATGTCCTGCAAATTTGCCGCTTTAAGCGCAGGGGTTAACAACAAAGGGGTGATCACATTGTCCACCAGCGACGAGACGATGGCGCTGAATGCGGCGCCGACAACTACTGCTACAGCCAGGTCCAGCACGTTACCGCGCATGACGAAATCCTTGAATTCTTTTAGCATACTCATGTTATCTGGTTTTAAGTTGGTTACTCTACTTCTTTAAACCTGGATACTGCATTTGCAGACCTTTTAGTGTGTCCCTCAATGTGGTGGCTATCACATGCTCCTTATACCAATTCTGGTCAGCCGGCACAATGGTCCACGGTACGTCATTACAGTTCTCAAAACAGTCTTCGTACATCGCCATGTAATCGTCCCATAACTCGGCTTCTTTAAAATCACTCTCGTTGTACTTCCACTGTTTTGCAGGGTTGCGGATACGTTCTTCCAACCTTTCCCGTTGTTCTTTGGGGGATATATGCAGATAGAATTTCAGGATATGGGTATCGTTATGCTCCGTCAGCAATCGCTCAAAATCATTGATGGCTTTCATACGCCGCCGTGCCGTCTTGTCATCGATCCACTTATGCACGCGGGTGATGAGGATATCTTCATAATGGCTGCGGTTAAACACTTGTATATAGCCTTTGGACGGCGCATGTGCATGGATGCGCCATAAAAAATCGTGGGACAGCTCTTCAGCCGTAGGCACCTTAAAAGATCTTACCAATACACCCTGGGGGTTTAATTTTCCCAATACATTGCGTACGGCCCCGTCCTTGCCGCTGGCATCCATGCCCTGGATGACGACGAGCACAGAATGCTTTGACTCGGCGTATAAAAGGTTTTGCAATTCGTCCAGTTCCGCCAGGATACCCGGCAGTTTCTCCTTGACCTCCTGTTTATCCCAGCCTTCCGGGGCCCTTGTACTAATATCTTTCAATTTGATCTTCCCCATTGATCCCCAATTTATGGTTCGAATGTATTGATTTTTTCTTATGTATGTCACTCACGTCGTCAGTGAAATAGGAGATTACCCATTTGCCGCAATAACGACAATGGACAGGTGTGCTTCATAGTGCGGTCCTAATTCCCTGCGACAGGAAGTAGGAAGGGAAAGTAAATAGGGGTAATTATATTTTCTTCACCGCCAGGACCGGGTCAGATCCTGACTGGCGGTCTAAACAGACATTATCTCTTTTTCCTTTGCTGCGAGGTGCTTGTCAACAAGGGCGATGAATTTGTCCGTCAGGTCCTGCATCCTTTTCTCCGCATCCTTGGCTTCGTCTTCGCTAAGCCCGTCTTTTTGCAGTTTTTTTATCTGTTCGATTGCTTCCCGGCGGATACTGCGCACCGATACTTTGGATTGCTCGCCTTCGCCACCCGCACGTTTGACAAACTCTTTTCTTCTTTCTTCCGTCAGCGGAGGCATGAACAGACGTATGATATTCCCGTCATTCTGAGGAGTAACACCCAGGTTAGCAGCAATGATAGACCTTTCAATGGGTTGGAGCATATTTTTCTCCCAGGGCTGAATGGTCAGGGTTCGGGCATCCATCACGGATACATTAGCTACCTGGTTCAGCGGGGTAAGGCTACCGTAATAATCTACTGTCAGGCCATCCAGCATCTGGGGACTGGCCTTTCCAGCACGTATTTTAATCAGTTCAGTTTCAAGATGATTGAGCGCTTTTTGCATGCTGTCCTCGGCGTCTTCCAGGATCAGCGTAACATCGTCTGACATAATACTATAGATAGGTTACAAGGTGCACCGGATATGGGCTTCTACCGAAAAATAACCCATCTCCGGTGCACGGCTAATGATGTGATACCTTCGTCGGAGCTGCTTCGCCACGCTCCTCCTCGGTCGTAACCTTCGGTTTCCTCGGTTACGGCCAGCGGACCTGTGGTCCGCTTGCAAACCTATGGAAAAATTGCTAATCTACCCGATCCATTGCTAATTGTTTTGCTCCAGCATGGTATCCTTGGTAAGAGACATCAGCTTGGAAGCCTTGGTAAGCTGCGCGCTTTTTTCAACCCCATTCCGGGCCACAAATAGACGAGGGGCAGGGCGCATGTAGTAGATAATGCCTATCATCGCAAAGAAAACTGCAAAGACGGAAACGATCAGCAGCGTGCAGTTGAGCGATCTCCCTAAAAATACAAGGGCGATCATCGCCGCATTGATAGCCACCAGGAAGAAAGTGATGGCCTTATGGGAAAAACCCTTGTCCAGTAGCAGATGATGGATATGATTTCTGTCGGGGCTGAAAGGACTGCGACGATGCAGGATACGGATACCAAACACCCGCAGCGTGTCCAGCAGCGGCACCATCAATATGGTAAACCCTACGGCAGGAGAGGCCGAGATACGAAAACTCACGTCTTCAGAACCCGCAACATTGATAAACTTTATTACCAGTATCGCATTGATGGTGCCTACCAGCAAAGAGCCGGTGTCACCCATAAAGATCTTGGCAGGCTGAAAATTAAAGATAAGGAAGGCCAGTAGACTGCCGGCCAGCGAAAAAGCGATGACGGCATAAGGCAACAGGTTCGCATTCACGTTGAGAAAATAGGTCCCGAACACAACCGAGGACAATAAACCCAGACTGCCGGCCAGACCATCGATACCATCAATAAGATTAAAGGAATTGATCACCACAATGACGGCAAAATAGGTGAGGAGCAGACTAAACATCTCAGGCAGCTGATAGATACCCAGGAACCCATGCATACTCCGGATCTG
Organism: Chitinophagaceae bacterium; assembly: GCA_017307755.1. Classification (GTDB taxonomy): domain Bacteria; phylum Bacteroidota; class Bacteroidia; order Chitinophagales; family Chitinophagaceae; genus Puia. The sequence continues at coordinate 112,771 of JAFKGQ010000010.1, forward strand.
GATGCCTCCATAATATATAATGATAAAAGCCGCCAATACCTGTCCGATAAATTTCTTTACTGGCGAAATGATGAGGATGTCATCCTTTAGACCCAAAAAGAATATAACGAGCGAAGCTGCTATAAAATATTGTAGATCAGTATATTGGCTAAAATGTAACGTCAACAGGCAGCCAAAGACGAAACCCGCGAATATACCCAGTCCCCCGAGGGGTGTAATAGGAGAATGATGGACCTTTCGTTCGTCCGGCATATCGAACAACTTCTTCATTTCGGCTACATTAATTACGGCCGGGATAGCCAGGAACGTGATAGTGAAGGAAATAGCTATCGAAAGTAGGACATCGAACATCAGCCTCGTTTTGAGTTGGTTAACAAAAATAGGAATCTTTTTTCCATTTTTTATACTGCTACTATATCAGTTGCCCAAGCAATTTGTAGGTTTATGGAGTCGGTAGGCCAGTTCAAATTTGACTTTGTCTTAGATGTCTTTAAAACCCGCTTCAGCTAGTAAGCTATTGGTAGTTAAGGGAAATTGGACCGAAAGGTAATACAAAAGTTTAATGCGTCAAATTTATTAATGATAATAAAATCACTAGATTTGCTCACCAAATCTTATAAACCTCAGTCGCAAAGCTCATAAAACGTTAATTATGGCCGATTTGAAAGCAATAGCAACACAGATTAGAAGAGACATCGTTAGAATGGTCCATGGCGCCGCAAGCGGCCACCCGGGTGGTTCCCTGGGTTGTACAGATTTTTTTACAGCACTTTATTTCAAGGTGTTGCAGCACAATCCCCAATTCAGCATGGACGGCAGAAACGAAGACCTCTTCTTTCTGTCCAACGGTCATATTTCCCCGGTGTTCTATGCTGCACTAGCAAGATCAGGTTATTTCGACATCAAAGAACTAGCCACCTTCCGTAAGATCAACTCCCGTCTTCAGGGCCATCCGACCACTCATGAACACCTTCCCGGTGTAAGAGTAGCCAGCGGATCCTTAGGTCAAGGTATGAGCGTTGCCATCGGCGCAGCCCTAGCTAAAAAACTCAATAACGACAAAAATATTGTATTCTCGCTCCACGGCGACGGAGAATTAGATGAAGGACAGAACTGGGAGGCGATCATGTTCGCCAACGCTCATAAAGTCGATAACCTCATCTCCACTGTCGACTGGAATGGCCAACAGATAGATGGCACCACAAAATCCGTGATGGACCTGGGTGATATCCACGCAAAATTCGAAGCCTTTGGCTGGACTACCCTGGAGATGAATGGTAATGATATGGACGAGGTCATCGCCACACTGGATAAAGCCAGGGGGATGACAGGAAAAGGAAAACCCATCGCCATCATGATGCATACGATCATGGGGAAAGGCGTAGATTTTATGGAGAACGACCATCACTGGCATGGCGTAGCGCCCAATGACGAGCAGCTGGCAAAGGCACTCGCCCAATTACCTGAGACGCTGGGCGACTACTAGGTCCATTAAAGATCGATTAAACTTTTGCTTATCCACAATAAGGCTGATCGCCAGGAGCGGTCAGCTTTCTTTTTTACAACAGCCCCCAAAGAGACATTTTATCTCAACTCTATCGGTGTAGCGGCGGCCTTTCGTGCGGGTATCCAGGAAGCCAGCAACGCTACTACAAATATGGTGGAAAGTACCAACAGGAAATCCGTCGGCACGAGCTTCACCGGATAATAGTCGATAAGAAAGGAGCCGCCTTGCAAGGGAACCAGGTGATATCTCACCTGTAGCCAGCAGATCAATACTGCCAGCAGGATCCCACAGCCGCCTCCCAGCCCCGCGAGTAATATCCCCTCGCTTAAGAATATACGCTGTACCCTTCCGTTATCCGCCCCCAACGCCTTCAAAACATGGATGTCCTTTTGTTTTTCCCAGACCAGCATAGTGAGAGCGCCGACCATATTAAAGGCGGCCACCACCAGGATCAGCGTAAGCATTATATAGATCACCCACTTTTCCATACCCATGACATTATACAGACTCTGGTTCTGCTCATAACGGGTCTGAACAACGTAATCTTTCCCCAGCAGCCGGCTTATGAAAGGTTTTATCTCCTTCCCTTGAAGGGGATCGTTCAGGGCTATCTCCGCACCACTGTACTCATCCGGCTTTAACCCCAGCATCTGCTTCACAAACGCCAGGTTGGTAATAACATAGTGGTTGTCGAAGTCCTGCTGGATAAAAAAGGCCCCGGAAGTGGCCATGTTAGCATTGCTGAGAGAGGATGCAGGGTCTGCCGTATAATTCCCCTCTCCTTTTTTGAACATAAATACAGACAAAGGCAGGATCGCCCGGTCGGACTCCGTGCTCAGGGCGTTCTCGATACCAGAACCCAACACCGCCAGCGGATGATCCTCCGTCCCCAGCTCGAACTTCCCGCGCACCACCTTGTCCTTTATACCCGTGACCTTTGTATAATTCTCGTCTACCCCTTTCAGATAAGCGATGGTCCTCCAGTCCCCATTCTGTAAAACCGCATTGTCCTGCGCTTCCAGGGAAAGCGCCCGTACCCCTTTCACCCCCGCCAGCTGTTGCAGTTGCTGTTGTGTCAGGGTCAGGGTCTTGCCGGTAGCCGGCGTAATCTTTACGTCGGGATAAAAACTGGTATAAAGACTCTTTACCAGGTCTTCAAAGCCATTGAATACGCTAAGCACCAATATCAGCGAAGTTGCGCCTACCACAATGGCCGCCATACTGACCCAGGCAATGATATTGATGGCATTGGTAGATTTTTTTGCTCTGAAATAACGCCAGGCAAAGAGAAAGTTCATGCGTCATTTTTTGGGTTCTCCGAATTCAGCCGCCTGAACAGCTCTTCCATCTTGTCCGCATGCTCCAGTGTATCGTCCTGGAAATAGGATATGACAGGGATACGGCGCAGCTGATGCTTTACCCTGGCAGCCAGCTCGCGTTTGATCTCCCAGCTCCGCTCATCTATCTTTTTCATGGCGGCAGGGATATCCTTTACTTTAAAAAAACTGAGATACACCCTGGCCTCCAATAGATCAGGCGTCACTTTTACAGCTGTCAGCGACACCAATCCCCCGTCCACCATACTCAAACCCAGCCGCTGGAAGATATCACTCATCTCCTGTAGCAGCAGGGCGCCCACTTGTTTTTGTCGTTTTCCTTCTTGCATACAATTTTTTTTTATAAGACGGCCGCATCCGGGTGGAACCGGTCGATCTCCTCGGGAGTCCATTTATCCCTTAGCTCGACCATATTATCGAGGTCCGCAAATGGCGTCGGCTTTACCGCGTACTTCACCGTCATACGGATATAGTGATGGATAAAAACCCCCAATGCTATGTGACAAGGCTTGATATCCCCTGTCTCTACCGACCGCTTTTTTGTCCGTATAAAAAGATCCCAATCCGCCCCCTGGATACGCTCGTCCCAATCACCCATGATAGATAAAGCCCGGCGGGTCATCATCACATTGTTGCCAACAATGCCTTCTACCGTCCGGTGACCAAACGCCTGCAGCCTTTTTTCACAATACCCTTCCCAATCACCATACATAAGCCGATGCATCAGACGGAGATTACGCTCCCCGAATCCAAAAAGGAACATCAACGGATTTTTTACCTTCTTCCACTTCCGGGACAAGGCCTTCGTCTCCCTGGAATTGCCCATGTTCTCGATACCTGCCGCGGAAATGATATCGATACCCTGTTCCCGGGCGATCTCTATCAGATGCTTGTCCCAGGAAGGAGACACCACAATATCATTGTTCAGAAAGAAAAGATACTCCCCCTTCGCCGCCCGGATACCCTGGTTCTGGGTATAAGGATACGAATAATTCAGACTATTGGCGATGACCGTACAGCCTTCGGACTGAAAATACTCCCGGGTGCCATCCGTGGAAGCATTGTCAATAATAATGACCTCATAGGGATGATGGGTATACTTTCGAATGCATTCAAGATATATCTTATTGAAAGCAAGACCATTATGCACTGCTGTGATAATACTTATCATGGTTAATTTACCTTAACTTTGCTCCCTTCGCCGGAATCCGGGGTTACTGACAAATTTATCCCCGTCTTCCGGTAAGATAAAAAATCGGAGGCCTTCGTCGGAGCTGCTTCGCCACGCTCCTCCTCGGTCGTAACCTTCGCTACGCTCGGTTATGGCCGACGAACCTCCGGTTCGTCCTGAACTCGTAGAGTACATTGCAAATCGAATCGTAAAAGTACATGAAAATTTTCTTCCGCCTGCTCGGATTTTCAAGGCCTTACCATCATTACATACCTGAGTATATCGTATATATATTCCTTTTTATCGTTTTTGGCCTGGTGAACTTTACCCTGCTGGCTCCCCTGCTCGACATTCTTTTTAATACAGGCTATACCCAGGCCAATGCCATCGATCATATGCCCTCCTTTTCGCTCTCAGTCTCCTGGTTCAAGAGCGCCTTTAATTATTACGTCGGCTATTACAGCAAGGGGCCTTCGGGAAAGGTATCCGTACTTATCTTCGTCAGCCTCGTCATCTTTGCCGCCTCGTTGCTGAAAAACATCTTTGGCTTCCTGGCGACAAAAGTGCTGACCCGTATGCGGGTCAACCTGGTAAAAAAAATGCGGCACCAGATCTATGAACAATATTCCCGTCAATCCCTGGGTTTTTATGTTAACCAGCGCAAAGGGGATCTCATCTCCATCATGAGCAACGACGTCGTAGAGATCGAGAATTCCGTCGTCAGCAGTATCCAGACCATCTTCCGTGACCCGCTGGTCATCATCGCCACTTTTGTGCTGCTGTTCTATCTGTCCGCCAAACTGACGCTGTTCACCCTCATCCTTTTTCCTGTCTCAGGCACCATCATCTCTCTTATTTCCCGCAAGCTAAAAAAAGGGGGAGGACGCAGCCAGGCCATTCTGGGAAAGATACTCAATACAACGGAAGAAACCCTGTCCGGCATCCGCATCATCAAGGCTTTTACCGCCGAGACATTTATGGGCAAAAAATTTGATAAAGAGAATGCCGATTTCGCCAGGTCCACCAAGGGCGTACTCAACCAACGGGAGTTGTCTTCCCCTCTCGCCGAAGTCCTTGGTATAGGCGTCATCGTAGGTATCGTTATCTATGGAGGCAACCTCATCCTGTCCGGCGATACCTCCTCCTTTACCGCCTCGACCTTCCTCGCCTATATCGGTCTTTATTTCGGGATCATCACCCCGGCCAAAAATATAGCGGGCGCCGTTACCTATCTCCAACGGGGTCTGGCTGCCGGCGAAAGGGTACTCAGCGTCATCGACGTTCCCAATACGATCGTAGACGCTCCCGACGCCAGGACCATCTCCAGCTTTGAAAAGACCATCGAATACAGAAATGTCTCTTTCCGTTATGACCAGGCAGAAGTGTTAAAGGATGTCAATCTCGTCATCCCCAAGGGGAAGATCATCGCGCTGGTAGGCAGCAGCGGGGCCGGCAAATCCACGATGGCCGATCTGCTGCCCCGGTTCTACGACGTCACCGGCGGCGGCATCTACATCGACGGGCAGGACATCCGCACCCTGACAACGAACTCCTTACGCGAGCTGATCGGTATCGTATCGCAGGAGCCCATACTTTTTAATGACAGCGTCTTTAATAATATTGCCTTCGGAGTGCCCAATGCAAAAATGGAAGATGTCATCGCCGCCGCCAGGGTAGCCAATGCGCATGAGTTCATCATGCAGCTGGAGCAAGGCTATCACAGCACCATCGGGGACAAGGGCATGAAGCTCAGCGGCGGTCAGCGTCAGCGTTTGACCATTGCCAGGGCGGTGTTCAAGAATCCGTCCATCCTCATCCTCGACGAAGCCACCTCTTCACTGGATACGGAAAGCGAGCAGCTGGTGCAGGAAGCCATCAACAATATGATGCAGCATCGTACCAGCATCGTCATTGCTCACCGTCTCAGCACCGTCCGTCATGCGGATGAGATCATCGTACTTCAAAAAGGAGCTATCATTGAAAGAGGCACCCATGAAGAACTGGTGGAACATGGTGGTATCTATCGGCGGTTGTTGGATATGCAGGAGGTAAAATAGACTGGCGTCCTCTTTGAGGATTATACGATCAGGGGCATCACATTGGATGCCAAAGATTTCTTAATTTGGAAACCTAAAACGCACTGCTATGGCTGCTTACTCTTCCGATGTTTCCCGCAGGGACTTTCTGAAAGCCGGCGCCGGTCTGCTGGGTCTGACGCTCACCGGAACCGCCGCACTCGCCGCTGCCGGCCCATTCAAAAAAGTTCCACCCCTCTCTTTCTCTACTTTAGGCTGCCCGGACTGGCCCTTCCCCGCCATTATGGACTTCGCGGTAAAGAATGGCTATTCAGGCATCGAAATACGGGGGATCCAGCGGCAGATGGACTTGCCCAAATGTCCGGAATTCAGCAGCCCCGCAAACATTACCACCACGCTTCAGCAGATGAAAGAGCATGGCTTGAAGTTTGTCGACCTGGGATCTTCCGCCGAATTACACCATGCCGACACTGCTACCCGTCAAAAACAACTGGATGAAGCACGCCGCTTTATCGACCTGGCCCACGAGCTGCATTGTCCCTATGTACGGGTGTTTCCCAATCGGTTGCCGAAGGAGCAAGACCGCCAGGCGACCGTCGAACTCATCATCAGGGGCCTAAAGGAGCTGGACCAATATGCCCGGCACAGCGGTGTGACCGTGCTTATGGAAACGCATGGCGACCTCGTGGAGACAGATCTGCTGGAACAGATCATGCGGGACGCCGATGGCCGCAACATCGGTCTGATCTGGGATATCTACAACATGTGGTCCATCACCCATGAGCCGCCTGACCAGGTATACCCAAGGTTAAAAAAATACATCCGGCATACGCATATCAAAGACGGGAAGACTGTCGGCGGACATCAGGAGAACGGTAAGATCGTTGACGGCAAAGAACAATATCTCTTTCTTGGACAAGGCGAGTCACCCATCTTCGAGGCCATCGGATTGCTGTACCAGGGAGGATATAAAGGATATTACAGCTTCGAATGGGAGAAGCTATGGCATCCCGAGTTAGCCGAGCCGGAACTGGCCCTGGCGGATTATCCAAAGAAGATGAAGGAGCTCTTTAGCAAATTGTAGTTTTTGGGAGTGATCCCCTTGCACGGCATTTATAGCCAGTCCCCAAAAATAATCCCCCTCATCCGGATTTATAAGCGTACATTACTGCAAACAAGCAGTTCTGTGAAAATATTGATAGTTACCACCTCACATGACCAATTGGGGAATACGGGACGGAAGACAGGTGCATGGCTGGAAGAACTGGCCGTCCCTTATTATATATTCAAAGGCGCAGGCGCCGATGTTACCCTCGCCTCTCCCCTGGGTGGTCGCATACCCATAGATCCCAGGAGCGAATCTATCATTGCCTCTACACCGACGATACGGCGTTTTCAAAAAGACCCGGATGTGGCCTCCTGGCTGACGCATTCCAATGCTTTGGGTACGTTCAAAACAACCGATTTTGATATGGTTTTTTTGCCCGGTGGACATGCGGCGATATGGGACTTCCCCCATAATAGCCATTTAATACAATTATTGGAAGATTTTCATAGACAAGACAAGATCCTGGGCCTGCTGTCTTATGCAGCATCGGTTCTCGTATCGATGTCAACAGGCGACGGCGAACCCTTTGTAAAAGGAAAGGACCTCACAGCCTTCAGCAACAGCGAAGAGCAGCTGGCCGGCCTCACCGGGATCATACCCTTTTCCCTGGAGTCAAAATTAGTCGCATCTCACGCCTATTACAGTAAAGCCGCGGATTACGTTTGTCATACTGTAGTCAACGAGCATATTGTCACGGGACAAAACCCGGCATCTGCCGGGGAAGTAGCAAAAAAGATGCTCTTGCTGCTAAAAGAGACGTCCCGAAACAAGCCCGCGGTGAAATCTATTCCGTCCTGATACTTTTTACAGGATTTGCCAGGGCGGCCGTGATAGATTGATAGCTCACCGTCAGCAACGTGATCAGGATCGCTCCCGCCCCCGGCAAGACGAATATCCACCAGGACATCGACGCCCTGTACGAATATCTCATCAGCCAGTTGCTCATAAAATACCAGGCGACAGGGATCCCTATCAGCAACGAGATACCTACCAGCGTTACAAAATCCCGGGACAACAGACGCCACAGCTGCCATACAGAAGCGCCCAGCACCTTGCGCACACCGATCTCCTTTGTTCGCTGTTCCGCCATAAATGAGGCCATCCCAAACAGCCCCAGACAGCTGATAAAAATTGCCAGCAAGGCAAAAGCGCCCGAAAGCTTGCCGATCCTTTCTTCATCCACGAATTTCCAGGAATATTCCACATCGGTAAACTTGCAGGAAAAAGGTTGCGCGGGGTTGTACTTTTTAAAGACGGCCTCTATCTTCCCTAACGCCTCGCGCATACCCATGGCCGGATGTATCCTCAGGTCAATGACAGGCTGCGCTCCTGCATCCAAAATAAACACCGTGCGAAAGACTGGTGAATAAGGAGACTCCATCACCATATCACCTACCACGCCCCTCACCTGGTATGATCTGTCGTTCCAACGGATGATCTTCCCCACCGGATCCTTTAATTTCATAAATTGTACCGCCGATTCGTTCAGGATAATGGAATTCGAATCCCTGATCATTGTACGGACAAAATCATTCCCCTCTTTTATCTTCCAGCCCACGGTCTTACCGTACTCCGGAGAAACCCAGACCACACCAAAAGCTTCCTGAGAAACGTGATCCACACCCGGCCACTCCAACCCACTGTCATACTCGTCCACACTCGTGACCGCACTGGATGACTCTGCGATTTCCGATACCGCACCTGCATTGATCAGCTCAGTACGTACGGCATCAAAATGTTTATGTATCTCTTCCGTCACCACGGGTACTATTAACGACCCGGTGCGGTCATAACCCGCCGGACGGTCTTTTGCAAATTGTATTTGTTTGTAAAGGATAATGGTAGAGATGATCAACACAATGGACACTGAAAACTGCAGCACCACCAGCACCCGCCTGGGAAGGGATGCCAGCCGGCCTACCCGGAATGAGCCCTTGAGCACTTTCACCGGGCGGAATGAAGACAGGTACAACGCCGGATAGCTGCCTGCTATCAGACTGGTGATAAGACAAAAGACAAGCACGGTCATCCAGAAAAAAGGATTCGTCCATTTGATATACATCCGCTTATCCGCCACCTCATTGAAATACGGAAGAGCAAGGGTCACCAGCAACAAAGTGCCGGCAAGCGCCACGAGCACGGCAAACAAAGACTCGAAATAGAACATCCGGACCAGTTGCCCCCTCAACGACCCCATCGTCTTGCGGATACCTACTTCCCTGGCCCGCTTTTCAGATCGGGCCGTACTAAGGTTCATGAAATTTATACAGGCAAGTAATAATACAAAGAACCCGATAGTCCCGAACAACCAGACAAACTCGATCCTTCCGCCGACATTTACGCCATTCTTAAAATTATCATACAAATGCCATTTCCGCATAGGTTGCAAAAAGATCGTGGGGTTCAGAGATGCGTCTTCTTTTGTAGATTTCTTTTTGAGATCCCTGATCCTGGCGGATACTCGCTCCATCGTAGTATTATCCCCTATCTGTACAAAGGCCTGGAAAGAGTTGTTACTCCAGGGATGGGTATATTTCTGCAGCCAGAAATTATTGTCGATATACAGTTGCCAGGGTGCTATAAAGGTTACGTTGCCAAAACTTGACCTGTAGGGGATATCCTCATATACGCCGGTAACCTTTACATCAAATTTATTGTCGATCTTTATCTGCCGCCCCATCGGATCGGCTGATCCAAACAAGGCTTGCGCCGTACTGGAGGAAAGAATGACAGAACGATAGTCCCGCAATGCTGATCGGCTGCCACGCAGCATTTTCAACGACAACATATCCGTCACTTCAGGCTCGATATAACTCCCGCTCTTTGTAATCTTTTTATCTCCGGCGGCAAGGATATGATCATTCGTCCAGGACGACATAGTGATGTGCTTGAAATCACCACCGTAATTTTTCCGTAGCGCATCCCCCATCACATAGGCCAGCGCCGATTGCGTTCCAGTCTCTCCATTGATGGTCATGTGTTGCATGACCTTGGCAATACGCTCATAATGGGGAAATTCCTTGTTGAAGGAAAGCTCGTCCCATATCCAAAGCCAGATGAGCATGGCCACCGCCATACCTACCGACAGACCCGCTATATTTATAAAGGAATGGGCCTTATCCCTGACCAGATTGCGGATGGTGGTCTTAAAGAAATTCTTTAACATGATAATTCCTCGGCCAGGATGATGCCAAGCTATTAATAAGCTATAAATCAGATCGATGCGCTTCCCTTTATCCCTGCCGACTGTCCGGTTCCGATACGCTCCCTGTATCGTCTTCAACACTCCTTATCCTCCTCATCACTCAGACCCTCCGGCGTCCCCTCACTCATACCCACCGGCATCCTCCTCATCACTCATCCTCTCCTCCGGCGTCCTGCCATTACCTTCCCTGTCACCTGTCTGCGGCTGATCTCTATCCACCTCTTCCATATCCACGGGTCTTGAAGTCTCATCCCCGATAAGCCAGCGGGAGAAATAGTCGGCCATACGCCAGAAAAAATATTCGGTCATATCACCATAACCATGCCGCTGCCCGGGCAGCACTACGAGGTCAAATCGCTTGTTGGCCTTTATCAGCGCATTTACCACCCGGATCGTATTAGCCGGATGCACATTGTTGTCGATGTCACCCGTGGACAACATCAAATGCCCTTTTAGATTTTTTGCCAGATCGGGGTTCTTCTCGATGCTATATGCAAAAGTTGTATCCCCATCCCGTCCAATGATCTCCTTTACACCATGATGTTTTTCACTCCACCACCTGTTGTAGATAGCGTTATCGTGGTTGCCGGAAGAAGAGACGGCAACCTTGAAAAAATCGGGATAGACTAGCATCGCCGCCGTGCTCATAAACCCTCCGCCGCTGTGTCCATGTATACCCACCCGGTTGATGTCGATAAAAGGGTATCGGTCCGCCAGTTGCTCTACCGCCGTCTTTTTGTCGGCAAGCCCATAGTCACGGAGATTGCCATATCCATAATTGTGATACCACTTGCTGCGGGAAGGACTCCCGCCCCTGTTACCAAGGGTAATAACGATCATGCCCAGCTGCGCCAGCCTGTCCACCCTGTCCATACCCCGGCTAAACGCTTTATTCACAGACTCTGTTTGGGGACCAGGATATACATACTCCATGATGGGGTACTTTTTTGTCGAATCGAAGTTGAAGGGTTTGTACATCACCCCATAGATATCCGTAATGCCGTCATCAGCCTTGACCTTGAAGGGCTGGGGGAATTTATAACCCGCCGCCAGCAGGGCGCTGAGATCGGCTGTCTCCAGGTCCATGATCTTTTTGCCAAGTGCATTGTACAGGACCGACCGGGGTACTGTATTTACCCTGGAAAAGTTATCTATAAAGAATTGCTGATCATCATTCATATCCACTGCGTGATCAAACTCGCCCGGGTCCAGCAAGGTAAGGTCCGATCCATCAAAATTGACCTTATAGAGGTGCAGGTAATAAGGATTCTCACCAGGCTCGCGGCCGCACGCAGAGAAATAAAGCGCTCTTTTCTTTTCATCGATGCCTATAATGTCCTCGCAATGGAAGGAGCCGCTGGTGATCTGGTTCTCCAGTTTGCCGTTGCCGTCATACAGATAGAAATGCGCCCAGCCATCCTGCTCGCTCCATTCGATAAGTTCCTTACCCTCATTTACCAGCCCCGGACGGCGGACCTCCACATAAGTATTCAGCCGCTCATTGATCAATGGCCGGGCGACGGAATCTTTTATATCGATGATACAAACGTCGATCTTCTTCAGATCGCGGCTGGTACGTGTAAAATAGAACTTACTATCCGTACCCAGCCACACAGAAGGTCTGTAGTCATCGTCGCGGGTCTTGGCTATCGCCGGTCTTGCCCAAAGGGAGACGTCCTGGTCCTTAAACCCCGCCACATTGATCTCACGATGGGTCTTACCTTCCATCTCAAACACCAGCAGATGCTCCACCGGGGTTTCCTTCTCCCCCGGCATCTGATACTTATATGTTTCCAGCGTGGGCCGGGGGTTTGCCACGGAATTGATCACCCACAGATCTTTAACTTTACGGCTATCCGTACGCGTCATGACAAAGTGTTTTGCATCCGGACTCCAGAAGATGGAGACAGGCTTTCGCCGATCCTTATCCTTCTCTTTATCCACGTTGGTTTCACCTCCGCCTCCCAGGACGCCGCTGCCGTGATAGCTAAAATATTCCTCGCCGTCTGTCGTCAGCTGATGCTCAACGATAGTGCTGTCATCTTCTTTCTTAAGAGCCTTCTCATAATTAACCCTGTCTATCCAATAAAGATTATTGTGTTTGCCATACACGATCGTATTACTGTCTGGGGAAATATTTGCCCATGTGGGCTTGTGAGTGTGTTTTTTATACCCCACCAGCTCATTGAGGACGTCGTCCCGGAGATTGTATTCGAAATAGAATATCTTTTTTTCTTTCGCTGTACCGCTGCCTCGTTTTTTCGTTGTGTCCGTATTTTCCACATCCTGTGTGCTCTTCACTTCGAATTGTATCCAGTTCTCGTCCTTTATAAAACGCAGGCTATCCAGTCCGAGGTGTTGTGCATCAAAGGGGTCATGTACGATACGGGTGATGGCTGCTGCCAGCTTCTCATTATCAAATAGCAATTTCTTATCCATCTTTATCGGATCGACGATATACCATTTTTTTCCTTCTGAGGTTTCGTATACATACCAGAAGCGATTGCTTTTTTTTAGCCAATGGGGATCCACACTGATGGTAAAGACCATCTTATCCAGTTTTTTGGGGGAGTATCGGGCGGCTGCCCTGTAGTCGGCTTTTGTAACAGGAGTTGATTGAGCCTGGGCAAAATAACTGATAGATAACAGCAGTAAATAGGATAACAAGGTCCTGATCATAAGCAGTGATTTGATTAGGTACCGTAAAATACTCATTTTGGAATGCCGGTCGGCAACGGTACATCACTAACATCCACATGCGGTGACTTTTCAGGATAATCGGGTGTGCTTGTCGGCAAGGCTCGTCAGGTCTTTTGGGATATGTAGACGAAGCCCCACATCTCAGCTCGAGGGAGAGAAGAGACGGCCGTGCCTGGATCAAACAAGCACGGACATAATTAAAAATCAGCTAAAAAACCTTCTTCAGCTATTTATTCATCATCTGTTTAGCTTCGATCGAAAGCGTAGCATGGGGTACCGCTCTCAACCTTGCTTTATCGATGAGTTTACCGGTCACCCGGCAAATACCGTAGGTCTTATTTTCAATTCGCATGAGGGCTTTTTCGAGATGGTCGATAAAAGTGATCTGGCGGCTGGCCATCTGGCTCAGCTGTTCCCGTTCCATACTCATGCTTCCATCTTCCATGGTCATGTAACGTGCGTCATCGTTGTCGCCTCCCATTTCGTCCTTGCGAGTAATCAATCCCTGCAGATAGGCAAGTTCTTTTTTAGCTGCATCCAGTTTACGGTTGATCAGCTCTCTGAATTCTCCGAGTTCTGCGTCGCTGTATCTCATAGTGGGTCCAGTTTGATCTTCTTGTGGTGTATCTAATACTGATTTTGTAAATTCCGGTTCATACTTACGAACCGTTTTTGTTTTAATTTCCGGGATGACCACTTTAGCCGGTTTGGCGGGTGGAGGAGCCGGTTTTTTTACTTCTGGTTTTATTTGCACAGGGGGCGGAGGGGGGACTACAGCTTTTTTAACCTCTTCCTTTGGAGCTGCTTTGCTGACGGCAGCGGTATTGCTTACCACAGGTTTAGCAGCGCCTGCCACCGGAGGATGAGCAGGCTGTGATTTTGAGGCGGGTTTGGATACGTTGGATACAGTCGTTTTTTTCACAGCAGCAGCGGTTTTTTTGGCCGGGGAAGCAGGGGCGGTGGCAACCTTTTTACCCACCGGTCTGACAGTACTCTTAGCAACCGGGGCTTTCTTGGTCGCTTTACCGGCGCCTGACGAGTGGGCAGGTTTTGCGGCCGCCTTTTTAGCCGGCGCTATTTTCTTGACGGTAGGAGTAGATTTTTTGGCGGGCTTAGCCGCTTTCTTCTTGGTTGCCATACAATTAGGCTTTTTTTGAAACAAACACTTTTAAAAGAACATCATTCACTTCAATTTCAGTGCCATTAGCCAGTCCTGCTACCAACTCGATAGAATCTGCCAAAATTTCCGAGCAAATATAGTCATTAAATTGAGTCAAGGAATCCTTAAGGGCGGGTACGTCAGCGACTTTTACTAAAATCCTGTCTGTCAGCTCATATCCATTGTCTTTCCGGATCTTCTGGATACGATTTACAAATTCGCGTGCATTGCCTTCCTGAGCTAGTTCGGGAGTTACAGTTACATCGAGGGCTACCGTAAGGGTATCCTTACCGGCAACAACCCAGCCGGGGATGTCCTCGCTGGTTATCTCCACTTCATTAATATTCAATATTACTGGTTCGCTTTCAATTAACAAAGTATATATGCCTTCTTTTTCCAATTTTGATATATCTTCTTGCGAAAAAGCGCCCAATGCACTGCTGACAGCCTTCATTTTGGGTCCCAGTTTCTTTCCAAGGGCCACAAAATTGGGTTTGATCTTTTTCTTAATAAATCCATCGGAGTCGGAAAGGTATTGCAGCTCCTTCACGTTTACTTCCGCCTTTACCAGATCCTCCACCTTTTCCAGCTGATGCCTCATCTGGGGGTTCAACACGGGGATCAGCACCTTTTGTAAAGGCTGCCGCACCTTGATATTCACCTTTTTACGGAGCGATAGCACCAGGGAAGAGGCATCCTGGGCCAGCTGCATCCGCTCTTCCAGCGCCGTATCGATCACCTTTTCGTTTGCCATGGGGAAGTCGGCATGGTGCACAGAGGTCGCCTTGATCCTGCCTGTTGCATCATTGAGATTGCAAAAAAGCCAGTCGGCAAAGAAGGGGGATACGGGGGCCATCAGCCGGGTGACCGTCTCCAGACATTCATAAAGGGTCTGATACGCACAGAGCTTGTCATGCCCATAGTCGCCTTTCCAAAAACGGCGGCGGCAAAGACGCACATACCAGTTGCTGAGATGCTCGTCCACAAAGTCTTCGATCAATCTGCCGGCAACAGTGGGCTCATAGTCGTCAAGATTTGCGCCCACTTTGACTACCAATGTATTAAGAGAAGAAAGGATCCAACGGTCGATCTCAGGTCTTTCCGCCAGGGGTACATAAGCCTCCTGAAAGTTGAAGCCGTCCACATTTGCATATAAAGCAAAAAACTGATACGTATTATAGAGCGTGCCGAAGAACTTACGCTGTGTCTCCCGGATACCTTCGATGTCGAACCTCATGCTGTCCCAGGGGGAGGCATTGGTGATCAGGTACCAGCGGGTGGCATCAGCGCCAAAATCCCCGATGGTCTTAAAAGGGTCCACCACGTTACCCTTGCTCTTACTCATCTTGTTCCCGTTCTTATCCAGTACCAGGCCATTGGATACCACCGTCTTGTAGGCGATGCCGGGATAGCGTTGTTCAAGCTCCCCGGCCGGGACACCCGCAGCCTTCAGCTTATCGTGGACGGATTCTTTTAAAAGGGCAGCCAGCGCATGCAGGGTGTAAAACCACCCCCGCGTCTGGTCTACGCCTTCCGCGATAAAGTCGGCCGGATAGTTCTTGATAAAAGTGTCTACATTCTCAAAGGGGAAATGCCATTGGGCATAGGGCATAGCGCCACTGTCGAACCATACGTCGACAAGGTCGGGGACCCTGTACATGGGTTTACCGCTGGGGGCCGCCAGGATGATCTCATCTACATAAGGTTTGTGCAGGTCGGAGGTAAGCCGCTGAACATCCGTCCCCACAGGCATGATACCCGCCTTTACAGACTTTGTCAATTCTTCCCGCAATTGAGCGACAGAGCCGATGCAAAGGGATTCCCTTGCTGCAATGTCCTCATCTGTGGGATTCTCCGGTAATTCCGTCCGCCACACAGGCAATGGCGTCCCCCAGTACCGGCTGCGGCTGAGGTTCCAATCCACCATATTTTCCAGCCAGCTGCCAAAGCGGCCCTCACCCGTTGACCTTGGTTTCCAGTTGATCGTCTTGTTCAACTCTACCATCCTGTCCTTCAGAGCAGTGGTTTTTATAAACCAGGCATCCAGGGGATAATAAATAATGGGCTTATCCGTCCGCCAGCAGTGAGGGTAGTTATGCTCATACTTCTCGATCTTGAAAGCACGATTTTCCTTCTTTAACTTGACACAGATGTCGACATTGACGTCAACATATTGAGGGTCATCCTTATAGTTCTTTACATAACGGCCGCTGAACTCACCTAGCCCATCGACAAACTTACCCTGTTTGTCCACCATGACCAGTATACCTATGTTATACTTCTTCCCTACCTTAAAGTCATCCGCACCAAAGGCCGGGGCCGTATGCACAATGCCCGTACCATCTTCAGTAGTGACAAAGTCGCCCAGGATCACCCGGAAAGGGTCGCCTCCCGCTTCTTCGGGGCTGTTAGCTTCGTATGGCAATAGTTGCTCATAGCGGCATCCTTCCAGGTCACGGCCTTTGAATGTCGCCAGGACTTTCCAGGGTAATACTTTATCTCCCTCTTTGTAACCGCTGAAATCTCCGTTCTCCCCTTCGGGTTTAAAGTATTTACTCAACAACGCCCCCGCCAACACGATATTTACGGGCAGGTGCGTATAAGGGTTGAAAGTCTTTACAAGAACATAGTCGATATTTGGCCCCACCGTAAGACCCAGATTGGAGGGAAGGGTCCAGGGGGTGGTGGTCCAGGCCATAAAAAAGACCTCGGCCCCGGAGGATGCTTTGCCCGTCTCCCCGGCACCCGCCGCCTGTGCCCCCTCCGTCGCCCGGAAAAGGAATTCACTTTTCCCATCCCGTACCGCCTTGAACATCACCACCGCCGACGTATCTTTCACATCCTTATAAGTACCGGGCTGGTTTAGCTCGTGCGAGCTGAGGCCTGTACCCGCGGCAGGAGAGTAAGGTTGTATGCTTACGCTCTCATATAACAGACCTTTGTTATATAGTTCATTCAATATCCACCAGAGCGTCTCAATATAATCGTTCTTAAAGGTGATATAGGGGTCTTTCAGGTCTACCCAATAGCCCATCCGGCGGGTGATCTCATCCCATTTATCCTTGTATTTCAACACTTCACGACGGCAGGTGTCATTATACTCCGCGACAGATATTTTCTTGCCGATGTCTTCCTTTGTGATACCCAGCATTTTCTCCACGCCCAGTTCGACGGGAAGGCCATGCGTATCCCAGCCGCCTTTGCGTTTGACCTGGAAACCTTTCATGGTTTTATAGCGGCAGACCAGGTCCTTGAGCGTCCGGCTAATGACGTGGTGAATGCCCGGCATACCATTGGCGCTGGGTGGTCCTTCATAAAATACAAAGGGTGTAGCCCCTTCTCTTAGTTCCACGCTTTTTTCAAAAGCCCGGTCGGCCTCCCATTTAGCTAATATTTCCTGGCTGATGGCCGGCAGGTTCAACTGCTGATATTCTCTATACTTATTGGGCATAATATTTTATATTGCATCCCCCCGTTTGGGGGTGCGAATTTACGAAATTTCAAGCAGGTGGCCCATTCCAGGCCCCTGTACAGTTTTTTTTCAAACAGATGCAACTATCCGTTCATCGTAGTTGTTAAGATTATGCAAAAAGGGGAGCCAGAAACCCGGTTGATCTTTGTCAATTATCCACATTAGCTAGCTTTGGCATAATTTATGGTTATGTAGTTCCAGAAATGACAATAAAAAAGGTGTAAACACCTTTTAGCTCATATAAATAAAGAAATTAAATTCCTTAATGCTCTAAGTTGTTGATTAACAACTACATTAAGTCAACTCTTTCTACGGTTTAGGGTTTAGGGGTTAAAAAGGGGGGTATTCCTACTCCCCTTCCTTTTAAAACTTCCCTCCGTACATAACCTGCCTTATTCCGTGCACTGTATTATTCATTCATTCGCCTTATCGTATCTGTTTCGTCCGTAGCCACCCGTTTTTAATCTCTGATATTACCTTGGAAGAACCCGATCGACAAGCACCAGCCTTCTTAAAAAAATTACCAATTCCTGGATGACCGTATTCAAAGAGTTCAGTTTCCTGAAAAACTACCTTTTTACCCCGGAATAGAAAAAACCCTCCCGGCCTCTGCGTCGGGAGGGTTTTGTTTTCGGCCTTTGGACACGCACACTGTTCCCGGCGTTTTATTTTTTTGTCCTTATCGTTTTGTAAATGCGTATGGCGCTCATCAGCACAATGACGAAGCCAAAGAGCCCTGCCAGACCCCAAACCCAGCTCATACTTTGCTTTACCACCACCAACATGACGATGGCTACCAAAAATATAGTGGCTACTTCATTCCAGATACGCAGCCGCTGAGAGGACCACTTGAAGATCCCCCTCATTTGCTGACGGTAGATCGCCTGAAGAGAGAAATGATAAGCATACAGCCCGACTACAAAACATAGTTTGACCCATAGCCAGACAGGGATCGTCCCCATAACATAAAGTCCCATCACCCACGGACCAAATATCAGGGTGAGTATCGCAGAGGGCCACGTGATACCCATCCAAAGCCGGCGGATCATGATCTTGTACTGTGCTTGCAGGATGCTTTTTTCCGGCTCAGGTTTTTCCGCCGCCTCGGCATTATACACAAAAAGACGCACCATGTAAAAGAGCCCGCTAAACCAGGTGACGATAAAAATGATGTGCAGCGCTTTAATGTAATTATACATAGGAATTGATTTAAACCAATATCATTCCCTTCTTCCCTGAGGCATAGTCTTTTACCCATCCCGCCAATGCCTGCGCCCACAGCGGGTCCGCATTTAGGCAAGGGATCATCTCATACTCCACACCGCCTGCCTCAAGGAACGCTTCCTTACCTCTGATAGCAATCTCCTCCAGCGTCTCCAGACAATCGCTGACAAAAGCCGGGCAAAGGATCAACAGCTTTTTGATACCTTCTTTGGGCATCTCCTCCAATCGGACGTCCGTGAAAGGTTCCAGCCATCCCTTGCCCAGCCGGGACTGAAAAGAATTGCTGTACTTTCCCTCGGGAATACCCAGCCTCTGCACCACCTCCTTTGTCGTCGCAAAGCATTGGTGCCGGTAGCACCTGCCATGGGCCATCGAAGGGATATTGCAGCAGTCCGTGGAAGAAAGACAATGCTGATGCGTGGGATCCGTCTTTTTTATGTGACGGGCCGGTATCCCATGATAGCTGAACAATATGTGATCGTAATCCCTGGAAAGATACGGACGGATGAGCTCGCTCAATGCGTGCAGATAATGCGGTTCATTGTAGAAGGGCCGGATAAATCGGAGGCTAAAGGTATGCTTCTTCCGGCGATGTACCTCTTTCGCATATTCCACAGCTGTCTCATAGCTGGCCATGGCGTAGTGCGGATACAAAGGGACGGCGATGACCTCCTCCAGTCCGGGGACCCTTGCCAGGACACGTTCAAAAGCCTGTTCCATGCTGGGATTGCCATACCGCATGGCTATTTCCACAGGCTCGTCCACCTGCTGCTGCAATGCCTGCTGCAGCTCCCGGGTCAGATGTATCAGCGGCGAGCCATCCTTGGTCCAGATAGTCTTATATGCTTCTGCCGAATTTGCTGTCCGTGAAGGAACGATAATGCCCTGTACGAGTATTTTACGGAACAGCCAGGGGTAGTCGATGACCCTTCCGTCCATAAGGAATTCTGTCAGATAACGCTTGACGTCCGGCGCCTCCGTGGAATCCGGCGATCCCAGGTTCATTAAGATGATAGCGCGTTTCACCGGTGAATTGGTCATAATCTCGCAAATGTAGGTCACTAATTTGTCACAACATTGCCATAAACGTCATTTGCCTCCAAATAGATTGCTGATTATCATCAGGCCGCCGTCTGACACAGATCATCCCTCCTCTCTCCCGGCCTTTCTAACTTCATCCTCGCAAGTATCCTAGCCTCATCAGATAAAAATGACAACGCGGGAAGACATTTGGATGGGTCTGATCATATTATTATGACAGTCTAATGACAGAAAAATTCGTGTAATAGGAACCCTTGCAAGTAATTTTGCGTACATTATTAGAACAAGCTGACGCACAATGGGCCATAAACCGACAGATATCTCTAAATTCTTCATCGCCGGGATCAATTATAAAAAGACGGATGCGGCTATCAGAGGTCAGTTTGCCATCAGCAACGAACAATACGAGAAGATTCTTACCCTGGCGCCTGCTCACCATCTGCACGAACTGTTCATCCTATCCACCTGCAATCGGACAGAGATCTACGGGTTTGCCGAAGAGCCTTCCCAGCTGATCAATCTGTTATGTTCGCAAACCACCGGCGCCGCGACTGCTTTTTCGGAGATCGCTTATATAAGGAAGGGGCTTGATGCCGTGGAGCATCTTTTCGAGGTGTCCGCCGGGCTTGACTCCCAAATCCTGGGGGATTATGAGATTGTAGGACAGATCAAGACGGCGGTGAAATTTTCCCGGGAGCGGGGTTTCATCGGCGCCTTTACCGAGAGACTGGTGAACTGCGTGCTGCAGTCCTCCAAATCTATAAAGAACCAGACGGCCCTCAGCGGCGGGACGGTATCCGTCTCTTTTGCCGCCATACAATATATAAAAGAGCGGATGGGGCAGGCAGCCGGCAAAAAGATCCTGCTGATCGGTGTCGGCAAGATAGGCCGCAACACCTGCCGCAACATGGTGGATTATCTGGACACCCGAAACATCACCCTTATCAATCGCACGGAGGAAAGGGCTGCCGGTCTGGCCGAAGAAATGGGTCTTCGCCATGCTCCCCTTGAAGATATGGCAAAATACATCGACGAGTCCGATATCATCCTGGTAGCCACAAATGCCGAACAACCCACCTTGCTCCGTACCCATCTGGAAGGCCGCGGTGACCGGCTGCTGATAGATCTTTCTATTCCCTGTAATATAGAAAAGTCCGCCGGCGAACTGCCCGGCATCACCTTGGTGAATGTGGATGAGCTCTCCAAACTAAAGGATGAAACCCTTCAAAAAAGAGAGGCGGAAGTTCCAAAGGCAAAGTTCATCATTTCGGAACATATGGATGAATTCCTGGAATGGCATGATATGCGTAAATATGTGCCCGTTCTGAAGGCCGTAAAGACAAAGCTGAAAGAGTTGCATACATGCCCAATTTTCAGCCGTCTGTCGGGAGAACCATTTCCTTCCACCGACCTCACAGATGAACAGATACAACGCGTGATCAATGGTATGGCCACCAAAATGCGTCAGCATAACCAGGGCGGCTGTCATTATATAGAGGCGATCAACGAATACATCGCCACCGGCGCCCAATGGGCCGCAGCTCCGGTGACCACCGGGCTAAATTAATTTCCATGCAGACACCCATCCGGATAGGCACAAGAGAAAGCGAGCTGGCTGTCTGGCAAGCCGCCCAGGTAAAAGAGCTATTAGCACAGGAAGGCACAGCCGCAGAACTAGTCTTTATAAAGAGCGAAGGTGACATTGATCTGAAGACCCCCTTGTATGAAATGGGTGTTCAGGGCGTCTTTACCCGTAGTCTCGACGCAGCGCTGTTAAGCCGGAGGATCGACATTGCCGTTCACTCCATGAAGGATGTCCCCACACAATTGCCGGAAGGGTTACAGCAGGCCGCAGTACTGAAGAGAGGGCCTGTATATGACTTGCTGGTCTTTAAAAAAGATCCGGCCCTCTTTTCGCAAAGGGACTACATCGCACATATCGCCACCAGCAGCATTCGCCGTAAAGCGCAGTGGCTGCATAAATATCCATCCCACCAGATACACAACCTCAGGGGCAATGTCAACACCCGGTTGAAAAAACTGGCGGAAGAAAAGTGGGATGCCGCCATCTTTGCGCTTGCCGGCTTGGAACGTATCCATCTCCGTCCCGCGGACAGCCTGGTGTTGGATTGGATGCTGCCCGCCCCTGCGCAGGGCGCCATCATGGTCGTATGCAGGGAAGATGACGAGACGGCTTTTAATGCATGCCGGTCATTGAACGATCCCGACACCGCCTTTTGTACAAAGGTCGAAAGGGACTTTCTCCGTACCTTGCTTGGGGGCTGTTCCACTCCCATCAGCGCACTGGCGGAGATAGAGAATGAAGATATTTATTTCAGAGGCAATATCCTGTCGCTGGATGGCGGCAGAAAAGTAGAGATCGAAAAGATCCTGCCGGTGGATAAGGCAGACGGACTTGGGAAATTGGCTGCCGAAGAATTGTTGGAAAGAGGGGGCAAGGCAATTGCTGATGAGATACGGGCCGCAAGCGCACTTGCCGGTAAAAGCCCTGCCGGAGGATCATGAGCCGTCCCGTACGTATATTATCTACCCGGCCCCTGGAAGCTGCGCTGATCGAACAGGCGGCAGAAAAAGGTATTATCATCGATGTGATACCATTCATCGTCACCAGCTTTGTGAAGAGCGAAAAAGACGCCCGGCAGATGCAGGCGCTTGCACTCCGTCCCCAGGTAGCCATTTTCACCAGCGGGAATGCCGTGGAGGCCGTTGCCGGTCTGCTGCAACAGCAGGGGATGCCCGGACAGTTGCCCTGGAAAATCTTTTGTATCAGCGGCGCTACCCGGCGGCAAGTGCAGGAGCAATTCGGAGAAGAGACGATCGCCGGCACAGCCCCTTCGGCAGAGCAACTGGCCGGCGTGATATTACAACCGCAGCACCGGCACTATCCGGGAACCTATTTTTTCTACTGCGGCGATCTGAGGCGGAGAGAATTGCGGGACAAGCTGTATAAAGAAGCAGCAATATATCTCAACGAATATATTGTCTACCACACCATACAGACGCCGCAGATTGTTACAGGGCACTATGACGGCATCGCTTTTTTTAGCCCAAGCGCCGTTGAGAGTTACTTTTCAGTCAACACGCCCCCCCCGGCAACAACCGTACTGGCCATTGGGAACACGACGGCAGACGCGATTCGGACGCACTGTCTGAATCCTGTCATCGTCAGCACTGTGCCGGAACAGAGAATACTTGTGCAGCAAATGATCGATTATTTTTCAAAGTAATATATGAGCCAATTAAAGAACGATCTGTTACTAAGGACATTGAGAGGAGAAAAGACCGAACGTACGCCCGTCTGGATGATGCGGCAGGCAGGGCGCTATCTGCCCGATTATATGAAGCTAAAAGAGAAGTACTCTTTTTTCGAGCGTTGCCAAACCCCTGAGCTTGCCACGGAGATCACTATACAGCCGGTGGAACAGGTGGGTGTGGATGCCGCCATCATCTTCTCAGATATCCTAGTAGTGCCGCAGGCCATGGGGCTCGAAGTGGAAATGATAGAAGGCAAGGGCCCGCTGCTGCCGCACCCCATTAAAAACCAAAAAGACCTTCAGCGTTTATGCCTTCCCGATGTAGAGGCTTCGCTGGGTTATGTATTCGATGCCCTTCGTCTCACAAAAAAGACCCTGGACGGCCGGGTGCCCCTGATAGGTTTCGCGGGCGCGCCCTGGACGTTGCTATGCTATATGGTACAAGGCAAGGGCTCCAAAACCTTTGACGAGGCAAAAGCCTTTTGCTATACCCAGCCGGAGACGGCGCACCGTCTGCTGCAAATGATCACGGATACGACCATTGCCTACCTGAAGGGGCAGGCAAAAGCCGGCGCCGACGTAGTACAGATCTTTGACTCATGGGGAGGCCTGCTGGGGCCTGATGATTTTGAGGAGCTTTCTCTCCGGTACATCCGCCAGATCGTGACCGCCCTGAAGGATGAGGTCCTGACCATCATCTTTGCAAAGGGAGCCTGGTCCTCCCTGGAAGGAATGGCGGCTACGGGCGCACATGGGCTGGGCATCGACTGGTGCATCCGTCCTCAGATGGCCAGACAACTGGCAGGGCCGAACGTAACCCTGCAAGGAAATTTTGATCCGGCCAAACTCATGTCGCCTATCCCTGTGATCGAGCGGGAAGTCAACGCCATGATGGATGCCTTCAAAGGCACCCGCCATATCGCAAATCTGGGGCATGGCATCCTGCCGGAGGTCCCCGTAGATCATGCAAGGGCGTTTGTCAACGCCGTGAAGAACTTTTAAATTCAATAAGATGGACACGACAAACTTCAGGGAGAAATGGACCGGATATATCCATCAGCTGCAGGACAGGATCTGTCAGGACCTGGAGGCCATCGACGGCAAGACCCGGTTTATCACCGACGAATGGAAAAGAGAGGGCGGTGGCGGCGGCATCACCAGGGTGATCGAGAAGGGAGATGTCTTCGAAAAAGGAGGAGTGAACACTTCCGTAGTATGGGGTACCGTCACCGATGTGATGCGGTCGCAGTTAAAGCTCGGGGCTAATGCCGGTCCTCTAGACAACGAACCTTCGGTCCGTCCGGCCAAATGGTTTGCCAGCGGACTTTCGCTGGTGATCCATCCCTTAAATCCCTATGTACCGACCACACATGCCAACTGGCGGTACTTTGAATTGTATGACGAGGAAGGCAATGTCATCGACAGGTGGTTTGGAGGCGGTTCAGACCTTACGCCGTATTATCTTTTTGAGGAAGATGCCCGGCATTTCCATGGCACGCTCCGCAAAGCCATGGATCCTTTTGGGAAAGAGAAATATCCGCTGTATAAAAAATGGTGTGACGAATACTTTGTCAACAAACACCGTGAATGCGAGATGCGAGGCATTGGCGGTGTGTTCTACGATCAGCTCCAGCCAAAAGGTACGGAAGAGGCCGATCAGCTCCTGGCCTTTCAGCAGGCGGGCGGAAATGCTTTTCTGCCGGCCTACACGCCCATCGTTCTGAGAAGGAAGGACACGCCCTATGGAGAAAGGGAAAAGGAATGGCAGGAGATCCGGCGGGGACGTTATGTGGAATTCAATCTGGTGCATGACCGTGGGACCCTTTTTGGACTGAAAACCCAGGGTCGTACCGAGAGCATCCTGATGAGTCTGCCGCCAAGGGCGCGATGGGGCTATAATTATAAGCCCGCTGCGGGGTCGCCCGAGTCTGAATTGCTGGATGCCTGTCTGCATCCACGGGAATGGGCCTGACTGGTCATCGGGCCGTCCGGCAGACATGCCCCGGCCAGAAACAACTTTGAAAAATAAAACGCACTATACATATGTATCTCCAAAGACGCAACCGCATTTTACGTAAAACCCCCGCCATCCGGGCAATGGTGGCGGAAACCATACTCACTCCGAATGATTTTATCGCCCCGCTCTTCATCGACGAAGGGAAGGGACAGCAGTATGAGATACCCTCTATGCCGGGTTATTTCCGCCGGAGCATCGACGGTACTGTGAAAGAGGTAAAAGAACTATGGGACCTCGGTATCAAAAGTGTGCTGCTTTTTATCAAATGCCGGGACGAACTAAAGGACAATACGGGCAAAGAGGCCTGGAATCCCGACGGGCTTATGCAGACGAGCATCCGGGCTATCAAGGATGCCGTGCCGCAAATAGTGGTGATGACGGATGTCGCGCTGGACCCTTATTCTTCCTATGGGCACGATGGCATAGTAGAAAATGGAGAGATCGTAAACGACCCTACCGTGGAAGCGCTGGTAAAAATGAGCGTCAGCCATGCGGATGCGGGCGCGGACTTCGTGGCGCCCAGCGATATGATGGATGGTCGCATCGGTGCGATCCGCCAGGCGTTGGAAGAGAATGGTTTTACAGGGACGGGCATCATGGCCTACAGTGCGAAATATGCTTCCTGTTTTTATGGCCCCTTCCGGGATGCGCTGGATTCCGCGCCGGGTTTTGGAGATAAAAAGACCTACCAGATGGACTATGCCAATAGGCTGGAAGCCGTCAAAGAAGCGCAAATGGATGTGGAAGAAGGCGCCGACATCGTCATGGTCAAACCTGCCCTGCCCTACCTGGACATAATCCGGGAAGTAAAGAATGTGGTGGAAGTCCCTGTCAGCGCTTATAACATCAGCGGCGAGTATGCCATGATCAAGGCCGCAGCCAAAATGGGATGGATCAACGAGGAAAAAGCTGTTTTGGAAACCCTTACCTCCATCAAAAGAGCAGGGGCAGACCTTATCGCTACCTATTTTGCCAAAGATGCAGCCAAACTTTTAACCAGTTAGACGATATAAATTTGCACAAACGCAGCATATGTACGAAAAAAGCCAGCAACTTTTTGAAAGAGCACAGCAAAGCATTCCCGGCGGCGTCAACTCTCCTGTCCGCGCCTTCCGTAGCGTAGGCGGCACGCCAATCTTCATCCAAAAGGCCGAAGGCCCCTATCTCTATGACGTGGATGGACGTCGTTACATCGATTATATCGCCTCCTGGGGGCCCATGATCCTGGGTCATGCCTGGCAGCCTGTGGTAAAGGCCATTCAGGAATATGCTGCGTATTCTACGTCTTATGGGGCGCCCACGCAGTTGGAGGTGGAGATGGCCGAACTGATCATCAGCATGACGCCAAATGTGGATCTCATTCGCATGGTGAGCAGCGGTACCGAGGCCTGCATGAGCGCTATCCGGCTGGCACGGGGATATACAGGCCGCAATAAGATCATCAAGTTCGAAGGTCACTATCACGGTCATGCCGACCCCTTTCTTGTAAAGGCCGGCAGCGGCGTCGCAACATTTAACATCCAGATCGTCCCCGGCGTAACGCCTGGGGTATCGCAGGACACCCTCACGGCTGCTTACAACGACCTGGAGGCCGTAAAAAAGATCGCGGCTGCCCATAAAGGAGAGATCGCGGCTATCATCGTGGAGCCTGTAGCCGGCAACATGGGATGTATCCTGCCCGGGCCCGGGTTCCTGGAAGGGCTGCGAAGCCTCTGCGATATGGAAGGGATCGTACTGATCCTGGACGAAGTAATGACGGGTTTCCGGCTGGCTCCCGGCGGAGCCCAGGAAAGATTGGGTATCCGCGCAGACCTGCTCACCTATGGCAAGGTCATCGGGGGTGGGATGCCCGTAGGTGCATTTGGAGGAAGGAAGGAGATCATGCAGCAGGTGGCTCCGCTGGGCAATGTTTACCAGGCAGGCACATTGAGCGGCAACCCCATTGCCATGATCGCGGGATATACCCTGCTCAGGGAGCTGAAAAACAATCCATCCATATACAGGGAACTGGAAGAAAAGACCATCTATCTCCGGGATGGACTGGATAAAGTACTGCAAGCCTGGGGGCAACCGTACCAGATCAATCAGTTGGGGTCCATGATCAGCGTGCATTTCAGCGAACATCCCGTCATCGACTTTGCCTCCGCCTCAGCCGCGAATAATCAGCGTTTCAAGCTCTTTTTCCATGCGTTGCTAAAAAGGGGAGTGTACCTGCCGCCGTCTGCCTTTGAAAGCTGGTTCCTCAACAATGCGTTGCAGCAAAAGGATCTCGACGACACCATCCGGGCAGTAAAGGAAAGCCTGGAAGAGCTGTAACCTTGTGCTTATGGATCAATGCAACAACAGCTCACAAGGCTTCAACCCCGTGTGTTTCTTAAAGGCTGTGGAGAAATGCGAAATGGAAGAGTAGCCCAGCATAATGGACACTTCCGTGACGCTCAACCCTTTTTCATACAGGAGATAGCGTGCGTGTTCCATGCGCTGGCTCTGATAAAAATCGAAGATGGTGGTGCCAAACATTTCCTTGAAACCCTTCTTCAGATAACATTCATTGATGGCGACCTTGCGGCTCAGTTCCTTGATGGTAAGGGGTTCACCGATATGCTGCAGGAGCACTTCCCTGGCCCTGACGATCTTTTCCCTGTCTGCTTCATTGGCCAGGAATTTACATTGGAACCCTTCCACTTCTTTTTCACCCACCATGCATTCGAGACTGTACAGCAGAAGCATCTGGCTCTGGGCGTTGATAAAGATATTCTCCATGCTATCCGTATAGCCATGGTTGAGCAGAGCCTCCAGCACCAGACGGGTCCTTCCGCAAAGAGAAAGGATCTTGGAAAAAGAGGAAGGATGACGGAAGTCCAGGATGTCCTGGCTAAGCGTACTTTCAGGCTTACGAGGTTTGCCGAACTGAGAGAGATGGACGGAGAGGAATCGAAAGCTAAGCACGTCCACTGTATCCACACGCTCGCTGCAGCCGGGCGTTTCGTTCACCTTACAGGCGCTGCACTCCGTGTTGTTCTTCCGGCAATAAACATTCCCGGCTATACAAAATCGTAATTCCAGGTAGTTTTGAGCGGGATCTTCCTTCTTGTAATGATAGATCAGCATTCCCATATCGTCCAGGCTCCATTGAGGGTGCCGCTCATACCTTTTGATGTTGTATTGTACCGAACCCGGTATATGTCGTTCTTTTTCATCGAGTAATGACAGCTGCCCCTGCATGACAGGAGTCTTGTATGCCATCATCAGAATATCAGGAGCCTGGTACATAAGCTGCAAATTTAGGTCAGAAATACCAATTAACCCGCGTTGCCGCAAATGGTTGTAAAGAGATGATTTTTTTGACAAAATCATGACCAAATACCCGGAGATATTTCCCAATTTTTTGGTCTGTAACAGCCCGCCAAAACCACCCGGATCTGCCGTCCAAAGGGGCCAAAAATGACATCCGATCCACCTCTTTTAACCATGGATCGGACGGGCAAAAGAAATGTGGAGAAAACGCTCAAAATAAGCCCATTTTGGGGATATTATAACCTTGAAAACCCCTTATTTTTCTTACATTTGCAAGCCTTATTAATTTATTGTTAACGACAATGTTTTACCTAAAAATATGAGTGAACAAACACAGGAGATCCTGACCCCTGCGAGCAATGGCTATGGGGCTGATAGTATCCAGGTTTTGGAGGGTTTGGAAGCCGTTCGCAAAAGACCTGCCATGTACATCGGGGACATAGGTGTAAAAGGACTTCATCACCTGGTATATGAGGTAGTGGACAACTCCATCGACGAAGCCCTGGCCGGGTTTTGTAAGAACATCATTGTCACCATCCATGAAGACAATTCCATAAAAGTAGAGGACGACGGCCGTGGCATCCCCACAGGTATCAATTCAAAAGAAAAGAAAAGCGCCCTGGAAATGGTAATGACCATTCTCCATGCCGGCGGAAAATTTGATAAGAACACCTATAAGGTTTCCGGCGGATTACATGGTGTGGGCGTCAGCTGCGTAAATGCGCTCAGCTCGCATCTGCACGCCACCGTCTTCCGGGAAGGGAAGATATTCGAGCAGGAATACAATATTGGGATCCCTCAATATGAGGTCCGGGAGATCGGCCTTAGCGAAAAGACGGGTACCACCATCCAATTCTGGCCCGATGCGAGCATCTTTATCACCACGGTCTATAACAAGGATATCCTGGAAGGCCGTCTGCGTGAGCTGTCGTTCCTGAACAGGGGCGTACGCATCATCCTGTACGATCTGCGTGAGAAGGAAGAGGATGGCAGCACCTATAGCAAGACCTTCTACAGCGAAGGCGGTATCACGGAATTTGTGGAAATGCTGGACAAGAATGCAGGCCGTGCACCGCTGATCCCTAACGTCATCTATGTAGAAGGCAGGGATGAATCCACCAATGTGGCCGTGGAGGTAGCGCTGACCTACAACGACAGCTATAACGAACATATCTACTCTTACGTCAATAACATCAATACCATCGAAGGCGGGACCCATGTGGCCGGTTTTCGCAGGGCCCTTACCCGCGTCTTTAAATCGTATGGGGAAAAGCAGGGGCTTTTCGAAAAGGCCAAGGTAGAAATTGAGGGTGATGATTTCCGTGAGGGGCTCAGCACCATCGTTTCCGTAAAGGTACCCGAACCTCAGTTTGAAGGCCAGACAAAGACCAAGCTGGGTAACAATGAGGTCAGCGGCGTAGTAGATTCCACGGTTTCAAAAGCTTTGGATTCCTTTCTGGAAGAAAATCCCCGCGAAGCCAAGAACATCATACAAAAAGTAATTTTGGCCGCACAGGCCCGCGCGGCAGCCAAGAAAGCCCGTGAGCTGGTACAAAGAAAAAGCGTGCTCAGCGGCGGTGGTCTGCCGGGCAAATTAGCGGACTGTTCAGATCGGGACCCCGAGCGCTGCGAGCTTTTCCTTGTCGAAGGTGACTCGGCCGGTGGTACTGCCAAACAAGGCCGTGACCGCAGCTTCCAGGCCATCCTTCCCCTGCGTGGTAAGATCCTCAACGTGGAAAAAGCCATGGAGCATAAGATCTACGAGAATGAGGAGATCCGCAATATGTATACAGCACTGGGCGTCACCGTGGGAACCACGGAAGACCCCAAGGCCCTCAATCTGTCAAAGCTGCGTTATCACAAAGTCATCATCATGACCGATGCCGACGTCGACGGCAGCCATATCGCCACGCTCATCCTTACATTCATTTATCGCTACATGAAAGAGCTGGTGGAACAAGGTTACGTCTACATCGCCCAGCCTCCGTTGTACCTTGTCAAGAAAGGAAAAGACCAGGCCTATGCATGGAATGAAGAGCAACGGAAAGCCCTTTCGGAAAAACTGGGCGGCGGCAACCCTGACAACGTTGTGGTACAACGTTACAAAGGTTTGGGAGAGATGAACGCCGATCAACTTTGGGATACCACCATGAACCCTGATACCCGTACCTTGAAACAGGTGACCATCGAAAGCGCCGCAGAAGCCGATCGTATATTTAGTATGCTGATGGGAGACGAAGTTGCACCCAGAAGAGACTTCATCGAATCACATGCGAAATACGCCAAGCTGGACGTATAATTTTGAGATAAAAGTGATAAAAGTCAAAATATTCAATATTTGGTACTAATCTTGCGATTGAATAGCAGACACTAAATCAATAAATCATGTCAACTGTAACACTCACGGCCTACAATGTTAAGACGAAAGAAAAGAATGTACCCATTCAGGACGCAGTCATCACCAAAACAGCCAAAGGCGCTTACATGGCCCAGGGACATGATGGCAAGGGCAACAAGCTGACGACCCTGCTCGGTGAAGAAAAGGCCCTGGCCGCCATCAAGGCCGGCGTAGCCAAACAAGGCTGGTAAACAAGACTTTATCCAACATTAAATATGCCGGCGACCCTCGGTCGCCGGCAATGTCTTTTTATAAAAGC
Organism: Chitinophagaceae bacterium; assembly: GCA_017307755.1. GTDB lineage: Bacteria > Bacteroidota > Bacteroidia > Chitinophagales > Chitinophagaceae > Puia. The sequence goes on from JAFKGQ010000010.1 coordinate 143,977, forward strand.
CATTTGAGTCCCACGGTAAATCCCCCCAGGTTGTTATTGAGCGCGGTGCCCAGGAGAAAATTATCCGTCTTGACATCATTCGTTGCCCCGGTGATCGTGGTCTTGGTATGCCCGTATGATGCATAGGCCAGGTTCTGAAATCCCGTCTCCAACTGTACATGACGGCTGATGGCATAAGCTATCCCGGGATAAAAGCCCAGGTAAAAGCTATATCCCTTGGTATCAGTGGGAACCCCGGTTCCTGTGTAATAAATGTTCTTTTGGTGAGAATAATAGCCCATAAAGTTTCCCTCGGCAAACAGGGAGAAACCGCTGCCCAGGAGTTTGTAGCGACGTAAAAAAACACCGGCTCCATAAATATCCGAGGTCTGCGTTGGGTACGAGTAGTTCTCTGCTTTGGTGTGTCCGTACGACAGGTTAAAGCCTATCACCTGATTGTCTTTGGTAGCTATTCCAAAAGACGGAGCTACAGTGATGCTGGTGCTGTTCGAGGACATAGGTTTTGTGTCCTGCTTGCTGAAGTTCAGGTTACCCCCCAACAGGATATCCCCTTTTTTGATTTGTGCGTTAACAATGCATACAGTGAACAGGCCCGTGGCCAGTAAGTAAAATTGCTTCTTCATAATAGATATAATTTTATATGATTAAAGGTTGCGGAAAAAAACATATATACATAGCCGTTCTACCGTCTTTCACAAACATTTATAAACTGTATTAAACATTACTTAAATCTGAAATTCCATGCAACGAAATTTCAGGCGCTGGTATTGACTTCGTTTTATTGACATGTATCAAGGTTTTTCCCATCCGTGATCCTCAGCTTTGCCGGAAAAAAGATATGACCAGACAACAGCTTCCTTTATTTGCCGCCGTCTTCCTGGGCTCTCTTACGGTGGGGCTCTCTTTGGGCGTATTGCCCGGATATATACGGGACACATTGCACTTCAACAATTTTATCGTGGGTCTTGTCATCGGGCTGGAATCCGTGGCCACTTTGGCTTCCCGTCATTTTTCCGGCGTCGTCTCCGACACGCGCGGCAGCAACGTTGCCGTAGGTTATGGGGTGGGGTTATGTGCGCTCGCAGGGCTCGTCTATGTTTTGTCGGCTGTACTCACAGGATCTCCGCTGGCCGGCCTGTTGGTCCTGCTCGTGGGAAGAATAATCCTGGGCATAGGCGAAAGTTTGCTGATCACAGGCGCGTTGTCCTGGGGCGTCGGTTTGTCGGGCCCGCAGCATTCGGGTAAAGTGATGGCATGGACGGGTATTGCCATATATGGGGCGCTGGCATGTGGGACGCCATTGGGTATGCTTCTCCGTGAGAATGGAGGTGTTATCGCCGTCTGGTGGGGTGTAGCGCTCTTTCCGTTGTTGGGAGGGGTATGTTTGCGCAGACTGCAAAGGGTTCCGGTATCCGGGTTTCATCGGGTCCCATTCTATACGGTGATGGGTAAGGTAGGACGCCCTGGCGCCGGCTATATCCTTGTCCGTCTTTTCTTCGCCCATCTTCCGGACAGATTGGGAGGTAGGAGAGTGGCCTTTATATCCTTATGTATCGAGGTCATCGGGCAAATGCTGTTGTGGGCCGCCCCATCGTCCGGAATAGCACTCGCCGGCGCAGCCCTGACAGGTCTGGGTTTTTCACTCGTCTTCCCCTCATTTGGCGTAGAGGCGGTAAAACAGCTAAGTCCTCAGAACAAGGGGGTCGCCCTGGGCGCCTATGTCGCCTTCTTCGATCTGGCGCTGGGTGTAACGGGTCCGCTGGCGGGCTTTATCGCCGGGCACTGGGGCTATGCGGCTATTTATGCTTTTGGCGCCCTCGCCGCCGGAACAGCGGCCCTGCTATCTTTGTCACTCCGGACCCGGTGAGCTAACTTTATATCGCATGTACGAACAGCTTATTAAATATATCCGGGATAGGATCAACGTCAGCGATGAGGACATGCAGCGCATCCTATTTCATTATAAACCTCTGAAACTAAAAAAGCACGAGATCCTTATGAGCGAAGGCGATCCATCCCGTCGTATGTTCTTTGTCGTGAAAGGTTGTCTGCGTGTCTTTTTTATAAAGGAGGATGGTACAGAGGCCACCCGGCGCATCGCCTTCGAGGATCATTTTTCTACCACGCTGGTGGGCTTTATCACCCGGCAGCCCGCACTGGAATATACCCAGGCGCTTGAGCCCACGACCCTGTTATATATCACGCGTGATGAATTTTATACGTTGCTGGACAGCATCCCCAATTGGGAAAAGTTCTACCGGCAATACCTGGAACATGCTTACGTCAATAATACGAATAGGCTGATGAGCTTTATCACACAGGATGCGGCAGAACGCTACAAGCAATTGCTGGAAGAAAACCCCGAGATCGTGCGCCGGCTCCCCAATCGTATCGTAGCCTCATATCTGAATATCTCACCCGAAACCCTGAGCCGTCTGAAATCAAAGCGTTAAACCTCAGATCCTCTCCGCCCCGAAATAACCATGCAGTACCTTCGGCAGCACGATATGATCCGCCGCCTGATGATTTTCCAGCAGACAGGCGACAATACGGGGCAAGGCGAGAGCGCTGCCGTTCAGAGAATGTACGAATTGGGTCTTTCCACCGGCATCCTTAAAACGGATCTTCATCCTGTTTGTCTGGAACGCTTCAAAATTACTAACTGAGCTGACCTCCAGCCATTTTTCCTGGGCCGCACTGTATACCTCAAAATCGTAGGTCATTGCTGAAGTAAAACCCATATCGCCACCGCAAAGCCGCAGGATACGATAGGGCAGGTCGAGAGATTGTAACAAACGCTCTACGTGAGCCACCATATCTTCCAGCACTTCATAGCTTTTTTCGGGATGCACCAGCTGTACTACTTCCACCTTATCGAACTGATGCAGGCGATTGAGGCCGCGGACATCCTTTCCATAACTGCCTGCTTCACGACGAAAACAGGGCGTATAGGCCGTCATCTTCAGGGGCAGCTGCGCCTCTTTTAAAATTTCATCCCTATAGATGTTTGTTACAGGGACCTCCGCCGTCGGTATCAGGTAGAGGTTGTCTTCTCCCACATAATACATCTGACCTTCTTTATCTGGTAGTTGGCCCGTACCGCGTGCGGAAGCTTCATTCACCATGATGGGGGGCTGATATTCCGTATAGCCCGCAGCGGTATTATAATCCAAAAAATATTGAATAAGGGCCCTTTGCAGCCTGGCGCCTTTGTTGATATAGACGGGGAAGCCGCTGCCTGTAATCTTGTTACCCAGTTCGAAGTCGATGAGGTCATATTTTTTTGCAAGGTCCCAGTGCGGCGCCGCGCCGGCGGGGAGCACAGGTATTTTGCCCCCTTCCCGGATGGTCACATTGTCGGCAGGGGTCTTTCCCCGCGGGACAGCCGCAGCCGGAAGGTTCGGCAGACGTATCAGCGTGGTATTCAGCTCTTCTTCTACTGCAGCCAACTGGTCGGCAATAGGGGACAGCGCAGCTTTTAGCGTAGCCACCTCTTGTTTTTTTGCTTCAGCCTCCTGCTTTTGCCCTTTGGACATAAGCTGCCCGATCTCTTTTGAAAATGCGTTTATCCTGGATTGTGTCGTATCTGATTCCAACTGCAGCTTCTTGCGTTGATCATCCAGCTGAATGATCGTATCGACCAAGTGGGTTTCCGGAAAATTCCTCACGCCCAACCTTTCCTTTACAAATTCCGGGTTCTGACGGATAACTGCCAATTGTAACATCTTCTGAAAATTTTGGTAAAGATAGTATTGTAAAAGCGTAATTTTATCCGAACTCACTACAAAACCCGTTCATATGCTAGACCAATCCATGATCACCACCAGCACCGCTCTCGAAGGTTATCGTATCACCCGCAACCTGGGTGTCGTACGGGGCATCACCGTCCGGAGCCGCAGCGTTCTCGGCAATATCGCCGGCGGTCTGCAAACCCTTTTCGGTGGACAAATATCCATTTATGTAGACCTTTGTGAAAAGACGCGGGAAGAGGCATTTCAATACATGATGCAACATGCCGCCGAGCGGGGCGCCAATGCCATTATCAATATGCGTTATGATGCCAATGAAGTAATGAATGGCGTAACAGAGGTCCTGGCTTATGGGACGGCTGTGACAGTGGAGAGACTATAGCCGTCATCGCTGGTATAACCCGGATTTATTCAGATCGATACAGAAATCCGTGATCCAGTTCCCGGCAACGTCTACATAAAGGATATTGGGTTTGTTCTTTTTGTTTACAAGGCCCTTGCTGATCCATTCGTTGAGCTTTACAGGTAAATATTTATTGCCGTCGATGGAAAGGTCGATAATACTCTGATGTTTGCGGATGACATTAGTCAGCAACATGGCTCCGCCTATCAGGGGATTTGTCTTTTCGCTCTGAAAATCATTACAGATCATGGCTGCCTCACCACCATCCTGGGTCAGCTGCCAGTCCAGACGGACAAGGTCATTGCCGGCAATCCCGCCGGAGAACTCGTTCCCGGCTACCCCACCAGAGAGGTTGCCCTCGGCTACTTTTCCGGGGAGGTTATTCCCAACCACCGCGCCCGGGAGGCCGTTACCACCACCCCCGCCCGGGAGTTCGCGGAAAAAAGTTTCCTGCCGTGACAGGAATTTGTTCAGGTCGTTGGTTGCCGCATATTCCCTCCTGAAATTGACAGGGGCGCCGCTGTGGCCGGCAATCGTACAGGAGTCTATAAGACCGTCAGGGCGACGATAGTGTTCAAAAGTGAGGATTACTTTTCCCGCCAGTTGTCTCAGCGGTGTGGCGGTCACCCCCCTCCCATTATGCTGAAAGATAATGTCCTTTCCCAGCCGGGTGATAATACTGTCGGCCAGCGCGGCCACCGGTGTCTCTTTTTCGCAGAAATGGCTAAAGGTAAGAAGGACTACTTCCCCCTTGTTCTTTTGCAGAAAGTTCCGGATGGCATCCAGCAAGGTGGACAGTTTTTCGCCGTAACCTCCCCCGATGGCGTCCGACATGCAGTCCGAAGAACAATGTTTCGTATATAGCCTACCGTTAAACGTGCCCACCCGGAGATCGAACATACGGATGCCCGCTCCCAGTTGACCGGCGATATCCAGGGTCTGTGTCAGCGTATTACAGTCGTTGATAGTGCCGCTTTGCGAGCCGCCCACCCCGCTGAGTACCGACATGCCTGCATCATGCGCGCCGGGCAGGACAATGTCCTTTAACGTATAGCTGCCCTTGACAGGCAGCAGCAAGTCATTCATCCAGGTGGCAGGGTTGTAATTCGAAAAATAACTGAGATAGAGCTTTCTATCGTCACCTGTAAAGGCAAGTATAAAATTATTGTCATCCACAATACAGATGGAGACAGGCAGGGAGGTGGAAAAGTAGGCCGGTAGATGGGTTTGTTTTTTTGGAAGCGTCGCGTCCCTGTAAGTGGAATAATACAGCCGTTTATCATTGTCCGGTCCCCGCCAGATATAGAACAATCTTTCCCCATTGCCGATGTGATAAACAGCGGGCGCAACCCTGGATTTCGCCTCGGCCAGGAGCAGCGGGGTTTGCCAGGTATGGGTGACGATGTTGAGATCCGTACAGTACACCAGCTGATCTTTATAGCCGCGCCAGCAAAACCGGGCAAGACTATCATTCAGGCTTACCACGAACGGGTAGTCCGTAGAAGTGCCTGCCGGTACTGTCTGCAGCGGCGTAGAAGGGAAGATCCCGTCCATGCCCGGTTGTACGAGAATATAGACGAGATGCTGTTTGTCGGGTGCATGTGAAGCCAGCAGCAACCTGCCGCCGATAGCGGCGGAGGTGATGCCCAGCGAGAGACGTCCCCCGGTGATATCCAGCCGATGTACATTTTCCAGGTCGAAGGACGTATCGCTGTTGTTTAGAATATACCGAAGCTCCCCCTTCTCTCCTATCCAGAAAAGATAGATCCTGGCGCCCAGGACCCTCAATACGGGAGGGAAGGCGGTTCGTTCACCATCCAGGACATGGTCTATCCGGGAGACGGTGGTATCGTAATGTCTGCCAAGATATGCCACGTGTGGTTTACCGGCACCGCCGGCTTCTTTCCAGGTGACAAAAAAACGTCCTTTAAAATTTGTAATATCGACGGCCTTGTCCGTCGCGGCGTCGGGCAGCAACATCTGCGGCATTGTAAAGGTCAGACTCTGTGCGGTCAGACAGCTCGTGGAGGCCAATAGCAGGATTAAAACGATACTCGATCTCATAATTCCTCAATTACCTGTATAAGATACTATCTTTGTCCCATGCAACAAGCACAAGATGATCTGCAGATGCGGTGGTGGAACCTGGAGGCAAAACTGGTAGACAGATTCGGGAAAAAGCCGGATATGGAAACCATCCTATTCCTCATCGGTATCCAGGAGTTTGGGGAGATACGAAAGAAATTTTCAAAGGAGCAGAAACAGGACCTGATGCACATCGCAGTATGCAATTTGTTCCGGCAAAGTGGTTATTATGAAATAGAGCGGGTGGATGAGGACGGGTGGCCGCATTTCCGGCAGCTAAAACCCCTTCCTGTCATGACAATGCCGCAGCAGGAGAATTTCCTGAAAGATCATATATTACTATACTTTGAAAGCGCCGGTTTTTAACTTATGAAGAGATATCTACGCGTCATCCCGCTTGCCCTGCTCACTTCCCTTTTCTTCGCCTCCTGTAATCCCAGGATTGCCGATGGCCTGCGAAAGCACGATCTGCGTAAGGACGTAGAGATGATCACCACCCGGGGTACTGTAGTCCTGCGTCTGTCTGATTCCACCCCGTTGCACCGTGACAATTTCCTTCGGCTGGTGAAAAAAGGGTACTATGATAGTATCTTATTTCATCGGGTCATTCAACATTTTATGATACAGGCGGGGGACCCCGGCAGCCGTCATGCGGGACAGGATATGCCGTTGGGGGATGGGGGACCAGCCTATACGATCCCCGCGGAGTTCCGCTCTACCCTTTTTCATAAAAAAGGGGCATTGGCCGCTGCCAGAGAAGGGGATGATGTCAATCCTCAAATGGCCAGCAGCGGGAGCCAGTTCTATATCGTCCAGGGAAAGGTATTTACTCCCGGGGGGCTTGATTCCGTGGAAACCTTTCGTTTGAAAGGCAGAAAGATCCCTGCCGGCCAGCGGAACGCTTATCAGACCATTGGCGGCGCCCCTCATCTCGATCAGCATTACACCGTATTTGGGGAAGTCATCAGAGGCATGGAAGTAGTGGATTCCATTGCTGCCGTACGCACCAGCGGGGGGCCATATAATAGACCTTTACAAGATGTTCGTATACTGAAAATGAGGCTGATAAGTAGAAAATAACCCCGTCTGTACCATTCTTTTTTTGTTTGATCCCTTTTTCCAATATTTGCATCTCAAAATATATTCACCATGAATTTCCCCGAAAATTTACGCTATACGAAAGACCACGAATGGATCCGCCTGGAGAATGGCAATACGGCAATCATTGGTATTACCGAGTTTGCACAAAAAGAATTGGGAGACATCGTGTATGTGGAGATAGAGACGGTGGGTAAGTCCCTGGCTGCCGAGACGGTTTTTGGGACTGTGGAGGCTGTCAAGACAGTATCTGATCTGTATCTGCCTGTCGCAGGTACCATTACGGAGGTGAATCCCGCCCTTGCCAGCGAGCCGGAACTGGTGAACTCTGATCCGTATGGAGAAGGCTGGATGGTCAAAATGACGGTGAAAGAACCCGCAGACCTGGATAAGCTGATGGATGCGGCAGCTTACGCGAACATCGTACATTGATCGTTATTTTCCTTACATTAGAGTATCCATCTATATTAAACCTTGGGAATACCTACTACCTATAATACAGAGCAGGAATTAGTACTGGCCTTGAAACAACGAGATAACCAGGCATTCAGTACTCTATATGACAATTACGCCGGAGCTCTCTATAGCATTATAAAACAGATAGTTACCGACAATGCCGAACTGGCCAGCGACGTATTGCAGGAAGTGTTTATCAATATCTACAGAAAGATTGATACCTATGATCAGACAAAGGGTCGCCTGTTTACCTGGATGCTGAATATCGCCCGGAATGCCTCCATCGACATGCTGCGATCCAAAAGTTATCAGAATTCTCAAAAAAACCAGGAGCTTCCCGATAACGTATATAAGGGTACAGCCAACCAATCCACCCAGCTCAATGTCGACAATATAGGACTGAAAAAGGTGTTGGAAAAGCTGAGGCCTGAACACCGGGTATTAGTGGAACTGGCTTATTTTAAAGGTTTTACACATGAAGAAATAGCGGAAATGATGAGTATTCCGCTAGGAACCGTGAAGACGAGGATCAGAAATGCGTTGTTACAACTAAGAGAATACTTACAGTAAATTGAATATACAAGAGTACATAGAAAGCGGCATCATCGAGACATATGTCTTAGGTCTGGCCAGCCCCTCAGAAAGCGCTGAATTCGAGCGATTATGCGCTCAGTATCCTGAATTAGTAGCAGTCCGCAAAAAATTTGAAGAAGGGCTTGAAAAGCACGCATCGACCCATGCCGTGCAACCACCTGTCGGGGTTAAGGTGAAGGTTTTAGAAGCAATTGGGGACACCGCCACCAGCGGCACCCGTGAAAGTGTTTCTGTAAATCCACCTAATATAATCAACATGCAAAACGAAACCAAAAAAGGGTCTTCCGGCATGCTACGCTTTGTAGCCGCCGCATCTGTAATTCTGCTCATCGGACTGGCCTGGTTCAGCTACCGGTTCTACAATGAGAATGCAGAGTTGCAACGATCCAACACCGCCCTGAAAGACAAATTGAATTCCACCGACAGTACGCTGAACAAGATCCTGGATGAAACAAGAGACGCTGTAAAAAACCCCAACACTACCGTGGTCAACATGGTGGGAACCAAGGTAGCGCCAAAGTCCTCTGCTAATATTTATTGGGACTCGACCAGCTCCAGCGTATATCTGGTCGTAAAGAACATGCCTAAGCTTCCTTCCGACAAACAGTACCAGCTATGGGCCCTCATCGACGGAAAACCCAAGGACCTGGGCGTATTTGACGCCACGGACGATAAGGTCATCCTGAAGATGAAAAATACCCAGAAGGCACAGGCCTTTGCGATCACCATCGAAAAGACAGGAGGAAGCCCATCTCCTACATTGGACAGCATGCAATCCCTGGGAAAAACCCAGCAGATGCAATAATTCCTGGATAAAGGACGCCGCGGGAAAAAAACTCTACAGAGGAAGAAATACCCCGCCCGGCTTACACACAAAAAATAACGAAAAGAGATCTCCCAAAATTTTTCTGTTTGGGGGTCTCTTTTTACTTTAGTGTACCTTGTTACATGAAGCGTTTGATCCAAAAATATCTGAGAAATATTTATTTCCCTATCGCCTGGACACTCATTGTCGCCTTTCTTCTTAGTATTCCGGGCACTATGCTGCCCAGTGAAACCCACTTCGCCCTCCCAAATTTTGATAAATTAGTCCATATCTGTTTTTTTGGCGGATTTGTATTGTCCTGGAATTTTTACCTCAGCGAACGCAGCAACTCCTCCGCCCGGCTCTTACGCTGGTACTTTCTTGTATTTGTATTAGGGAATACATTCGGCATCGGGATGGAATTCATACAGAAGTATTATATCCCTTTCAGGGATTTTGATACAGAGGATATTATTGCCGATATGATCGGGGCAGGGTTGGGATATGGGGTGTCGAATATTTTCTTTATAAAATGAATTGCGTTTACAGCTGACTGTGGGGGCCTGACGGCCCGGGTCTGTTCTTTCGACAGCAAGCTGTCGGGCTTGATTAGACGCTAATTTATTGCGCTCGCAAGCGAGCGCGGGTTTATTTTTTGGCAGGGAGCCAAAAAATAAACCCCTGTAGAAACAGGGGTCGTAACCAAAACTAACTGCTTATGAGAAAATTGACTGCTTTATGTGAGTCAAATAGAAAAGACTAATTTATAAACTCTATAACGCAAAACAGGTGCCAATATTACTATAACCTCTCTCTTCATTTTCATTCACACTGTAAAATTACGTTGCAATTCGTGTTTCTTAATTCATCTAAAAAGTAATAACATTTATTTAGCATTCCTCTCTTAAGATACGTAATTCCGTGGTTTATAGCAAGGTTTTAGCTGTTTTTTTATTTCGTTGTAAAAGAGCTTCTACTATATAAAGACGCATAAATGAAGAAAAGGTTTACTCGTGGTACGTTAAAAGATTCTAAAAATGGGAATCTCCGGTTCGTTAGGGGGACATTTCTCCGGGATACCGGTAGGAACTACCCAAAACCGTGAGGGTCCGCCAAATCTTCTTTAATGTCTTTTTAACCTTGGGGCTTTGGCTTAATTCTGCCGGGCCATTTTCTCCGCGTTTTCCGCAAATTGAAGGGCGTCAATGAATTCCTGGATACTGCCGTTGAGCACCTCGTCCAGGTTGTAGACCGTAAGCCCGATGCGATGGTCTGTCACCCGGCCCTGGGGGAAGTTGTAGGTGCGGATCTTGGCGCTGCGGTCACCCGTACTCACGAGGCTTTTTCTGTGCCGGGCGATCTCCTCCTCCTGTTTGCGGACCTGGTCCTCATATAATTTGGTACGCAGCATTTGCATGGCTTTTTCCCTGTTGCCCAGCTGGCTGCGTTCTGTCTGGCAAACGACTACTACGCCCGTGGGAATATGTGTAAGAAAAACCTTTGTTTCTACTTTGTTCACGTTCTGGCCGCCGGCGCCTCCGCTGCGGGCGGTTTCCATTTTTACGTCGCTCTCTTTTAACTCGAAATCCACTTCCTCGGCCTCGGGCATTACGGCCACGGTTGCCGCGCTGGTATGTACCCGGCCGCTGGTTTCGGTATCGGGCACCCGCTGTACGCGATGGACGCCGCTCTCGAACTTTAGCGTGCCGTATACGTCCTCACCCACTACTTCTACCTGTACTTCTTTATACCCGCCCACAGTGCCTTCGCTTTCGCTGAGGATGGCCGTTTTCCAGCCTCTTTTCTCGCAATATTTGATATACATGCGAAGAAGGTCGCCCGCGAACAAGCTGGCTTCGTCCCCTCCCGTGCCTGCCCTGATCTCCAGAATAGCATTCTTTTCATCCTGCGGATCTTTGGGGATCAACAGCTGCCGGACAAAAGCCTCCATTTTCTCTTTCCGCTCTTCCAGTCCCGGGGCCTCCGCCTTGGCCAGGTCCCGTAGCTCTGCGTCATCCCCATTCAACGCCTCTTTATTGAAGTCGATGGTATCCAGCAGGTCCTTATATTCTTTATATGCCTGAACGATCTTTTCCAGGCTGCGATACTCTTTGCTCATGGCGCTGAACTTCCGGTTGTCATTTACAATCTCCGGATTACTCAGGGCAACTCCCAGGTCTTCAAACCTTGCTCTTATGGCTTCCAGCTTATCTAACATACTTTTCACTACTTTTAGATCCCCTCTTGGGAAGATCCTTTTTTTGCGGGTAAATTCCCCACTCGGCGGATCCCCACTTTGGGCTGCGAAATTATGTCAAATGCGAAAATTTACAGCGGACTATTTATTTACAGGCCGGGAAATGGCGGCGAAGGGGTCAGTACTGGTGACAAAAGATGATGGTACCGTGGAGGCGATCCTGCCTCCGGCAAATACGGGGGACCCAGCTGCAAATCCTGATGCCTGGGCGGCAGATGCCGGTAATGCAGGGGCGACAGATGCCGGGGACGACGTAGAAGTGTTCCGGGGACTGCTGACGCCCGGATTTGTCAACTGCCATTGCCACCTGGAGCTATCCCATATGAAGGGGCTGCTACCGGAAAAGACGGGTATGGTGGATTTTCTGCTGACGGTGATCAGGGGAAGGGATGCTTCTTCGGGGAGAGGCGTTCCTTCGGGCGGGGGGAAAGACACGCTTCCAGGAAAAGATCCGGCTATTATTCCGGAAGCCATTGCCGTGGCGGAGGAATCCATGCTGCATAATGGCATCGTTGCGGTTGGGGACATTTGTAACACCAGTCATACGCTGCAGCAAAAAGGCGAGGGTAGGATGTACTATCACAACTTTATTGAAACCATGGGGTTTATCGAACAGACTGCCCCCGACCGGCTCCAAACTGCCCTACAGGTGTTCCAGGATTTTGCCCAGGATTTTGCGCTTCCTATAGCCGCCAATTCGGTGGTGCCCCACGCCCCTTATTCAGTGTCGCCCCGTCTTTTCCAGCTGATTGCCAACTTTCCCGGCAATCAGCTGATAACCATACACAACCAGGAAAGCCAGGCGGAGAACCAGTTCTGTCAGACAGGACAGGGGGACTTCCTCCGGCTATACCAGGCGCTGGGGCTGGACGTCTCCTTTTTCCAAGGCACGGGTAAAAGGAGCCTGGCGAGTTATCTGCCTTATTTTTATCGCAATCAAACCCTGCTGCTCGTACATAATGTGGATACCAGGGCGGAGGATCTGGAGTGGCTGCGGCAGTGGAAGGGTGGCATAGCCGGGGGAAATGATCATGCCGGTCCCAACGTCCGGTGGTGCCTCTGCCCCAACGCCAATCTCTACATCGGCGGGCAATTGCCGGATGTAGACCTGCTAATGCGGTATGACTGCAGTATCGTCCTGGGTACGGACAGTCTGGCTTCCAATCATCAGCTGGATATCCTGGAAGAGATGAAGACGCTCCAACGGCATTTCGAACATTTATCCACCGCAACATTACTGCAATGGGCTACCTATAATGGGGCAGAAGCACTACAATTAGACGGTGTACTGGGTGAATTTGCACCGGGCAAACAGCCGGGGGTCGTAGTCATCGGAGGTCTGGAAAATGGGAGATTTACAGGGCAGTCCAGGGCGCAGCGGTTACTCTGACAAGGCAATAACACGACCGTCAGGCCCCGACGATCGTCTGCAGAACCCCCAGCGTCCTCATCTCCCCAAAATCAGGAACGTGCAGGGCATAGAAGTCCCGGTAGGCGTGCAGCAAATGACGCCGGGTGTCCTGGTTGAGTAATAGCTCGCTTAGCTCGGCAGGCTGTCTTACCTTCAGTAGTTGGGAGGTTATGTATGCATAGTTCCCTTCCAGGAAATGCAGGTGATGGGGACGCTCTCCTCCAAATACGCCTTCCTGCAGGTCCAGTACGGGATTGCGCTCCGAATATGTATCTTCTATACGGAACCCGAAGAAGCCTGCCAGATGCAGGGTGAAGAACAGCGGGTAATTGGCCAGCACGGGGCCTTCCGACTCGTCAAGGTGTATAAAAGCGTCCTCGATAAAGTAAAAGAGCTCCGGGTTGGGTTCCGGTTGCCGCAGACATTTCTGCAAAAGCTCTACCATAAAGAGGGCGACCGCGTTTTTTATAACGTTGAAGAATATGTGCTTATAGAGATGGTCCCATTTGAACTCCCTGATCCGCTGCAAATGTTTCAGTTCATTGTGATAGACCACCAGGTCCAGGATGGCGGAAGGCTGGAAAAGGTTGGCCTTGCCCGGTCCTTTTTTGGTGGAAGTTCTTACGCCGCTGACGATATAGGACTGTATACCGAACAGTTCGGTGTATACCGTGACGATGAGGCTCGTGTCCCCATATTTTACGGTCCTGAATACTATTCCTTTTGTTTTATGCAGCTGCATACCGTCAATGTTATTTTCCTATGAACACGATTTTCGTCGATGCTTTTTCATGGCGGCTTTCATCGCTTATCAACACCAGATAAACGCCCGTGGCGGCTTTCCGGCCACGATAGTCTTTCCCATCCCAGATGGCTTGTCCCCCCAGGGCGTTGGTCTGGTAGACCAGGCGGCCATCCGGGGCCGTTATCTTTACTATGGCCCCATCCACCAGCCCCCTGATGGCGATGGTCCCCGTATAATCGGGCGGTACAGGGTTGGGGAACACCAATACATTGCTGTTCTTGTCCCCCCCTTCGGTGGCCGTGCTGCGGAAGGAGCAGATGCCTCCTGTCGTGGCGAAGAAAACTTCCCCTGTCAGGGGGTCGATGGCAATGCTTCTCACATCGTTGCTAAGCAATGGGGTGCTGTCTGCCGTAAAATGATAGACGATCTTTTGTGCGTCCGGGGTGATCAGCCAGACGCCGTTGCGAGTGGCGATCCATTTCCTGTCGGCGCCATCCACTGCGATGGCCTGTACTGTCTGGCCGCTGAAAAGATAGCCTGCGAATGCATCAAATTGCACCACCGGCCAGATGGCGTCGCAGCCGCCTGATCCGAAGGCCTGTCCGGAGCATTGTACCAGACCGATCCCATTGCCCGTGCCGATCCATATAAAGCCACTTTTATCTTTTGCCAGGCAATAGACCCGGCTATCCGGCAGGTGGCCATTGCCAGCGCCTGTCCTGTAATATTTCCATTGATCGTCGGAGGCGCTGCTTAGAGAAGCGCCGGGATTATAGCAAAAGACGCCATTCCCTTTCGGAGAGACGATCCACACCTGTTTATAGTCGTCTACCAGCACTTGCGAGACGGCGTTTTCTGTATGCACGAAAGGTATGGCAAACGAGTACCAGTTACCGTCGGTTTGTCTTAATAAGAGTTCGCGGGCTGCGCCGTAATTAGCCATCCATCCATTTCCCTCCCTATCAAAGGTAATACCGCTGACACGGTAAGCCGAAGGGTCGTTCAGGTCTGGTCCTACGGGTGAGCCGGCGGCATAGATAGTCATCCGATCGCCAGGCTGTATTTCCAATAATCCACCTCCAAAGGAACCGGCCCACAGGCTGCTGTCCCGTGGGTTGTACGCAATGGCGTTAAAATTGAAAATATCGTTAAATATAGGATATGTATTTCTGTTATAGTTAGTCCAGCCGTCTGCGTTCAGCCGGTAAAGCCCGTCACGTTCGTCCACACCATCGGACGCGACCCAAAGGACGCCGGGGGTTCCGGGCGCCGCGGCGGGATCCCGATAGATGACCATGGGGCCTGTCGCAAGTCCAAGGGGCGAATTGGGGATATAGGCCTCCGGCGAAGCGCCGGACGTCCCCCAGGCCGTCAAGCCAGTGAGAGTATCTGCTACCCATGGCTCTCCTTGTTGAAGCAGGGCCTGACGAGGACTGCGAAGAACTCCCGGTTTTTGCAGGACCATTTCGGTGACACCTGCTCCGGTGAGTATCGTCACCCGGCCGCTGTCCAGGTGCTCTTCGCACACCAGCAGATGGCCTTCGGAGGAGGAAAGGCTATTGATATGCCAGGAGCCGGCGTAAAAAAGAGCGCTCCCCAAAAAGACGGAATCGCTGCGCAGGATAAAGATCTTCCCGTCCAGAGATATCACCTGCCGGCAGGGGTTTGTGTTGTCACCTGTCGATGCCCAGGTATGATAGTCCGCCAGGTCGGGAGCATTCAGGGGGGCCTGTTTCAACCCCTGGGTGGTGGCAGCGTAAAAAAAACTTCCATCCGTAGCCACTGAGTTGACGGCAACTGTATCCCCATCCGTACCGATGACATAGGTGTCTTTTACTTCGTACTTGTCCTCATCCAGGACAATGATGCCTATGCCGGTGGAAAGGTATACTTTGTTGTTATAGGCCAGGGCCTGATAGATCGTCTTGTCGCCGACCCGGGTGGACTGACGGATATCGGGAATATTGTATGTCTGACCACCCGAGAGGATGTCGATATTACTGCTGTTGTAGGCAATGGTCAGTTTATCGGCGCCCGGGTCATAACAGATGGCGCTGATGCCTGTCTCGCTAAGACCATTCGTTTTACTGAGCCTGTCAATGCTTTTATCTGTCCTGTCCACCGTAAAAAGACTGTAGGGGGTAGCACAGTATATTTTTTTATCGGATCCGGCTACGGCGATAGCCTGGTGGTAAGGCAGGTGGTCCCGCCAATGACCGATGGCAGGCGTTTGCGCCAGGTTGTGCAGCCAGGTCAGTATTATCAGATTCAGAAATAGGCATCGCCTCATCGGCTCAAAGTTAACCGGAACCATCTTAATTCACCCGCTTCATCAGCCCAAAGTTAACCGGAACCATCCTAAATCCCCCCGCCCGACGCTGGAAAAGCCGGCAAAATACCGGACCTTCGCACCGCAATTGTACACGGGGTATGGTTTACATTGAAAATTAACCCATCACCCGTGCATGACTAAAATATTTCACCATGTGGGAATCCCTAGCACAACTGGTCCTGAAATTTCGGAGCTTATTACTTGTTTTCCTGTTGGCTGTCACGGCCTTTATGGCCTATCATGCTTCCCGGGTTAAATTGAGCTATGATTTCAACACCAGCATTCCTACGGACAACCCTAAGTATGTAGCCAATCTGAATTTCCGCAAACAATTCGGGGATGATGGCAATCTGCTGGTGGTGGGGGTACAGACGGATAAGCTTTTTGAAAAGAATATATTTTCCGGATATATAGCGCTGGGCGAAGAGTTGAAAAAAGTCACCGGTGTCGATGATGTCCTTAGCGTTCCCATTGCGGTGAACCTGGTAAAGGATTCCGTCACAGAAAAACCCCGGGCTGTCGCTATTTTTTCACCGCATCCTCAGACACAGGCGGAGATCGACAGCGGCAGGGCGGTACTTCTCGGTCTTCCTTTCTACCAGGGGCTGCTTTATAACGGGGAAACCCATACCTGGTTGATGGCCGTGCGTGTAAACAAGGACGTGATCAATTCTTCCCGCCGTATCGCCACGGTAAATGCCATCATACAACATGTAAAAGCTTTTGGGACACAATATAGTCTGGATATGCATCTCAGCGGGCTGCCGCTTATCAGGACCGTGATGGCGCAGAAAGTATCGAGAGAAACCACCTGGTTCCTCCTGGGTTCGGTAGTCCTGTCTGCCATCATCCTGTTCATTTTCTTCCGTAGCATCGGCACCATGCTCTTATCCTTGGGAGTGGTGATCGTGGGTGTGATCTTCAGTCTGGGGACGATGGACTTGTTGGGATATAAGATCACCTTGTTGAATGCCCTGACACCGACCTTGATGGTGGTGATCGGCATCCCGAATTGTATTTATTTTCTCAACAAGTACCATACGGCCTATAAGGACACAGGTGACAAGCGCGAGGCGCTGCTTACCATGATCGGACGCATGGGGGTCGTTACCCTGTTCTGCAATCTGACCGCGGCCATCGGGTTTGGCGTTTTCGCCCTTACACGGAGTAAGATCCTGAACGAGTTTGGGGTGGTAGCGGGTATCAACATCATGCTCTTGTTTTTTATATCTTTTATCATGATACCGGTGGTCCTCAGCTACCTGCCTCCGCCCAGACCCAAGCATACGCGTTATCTGGAGAACAGGTGGCTGGCGGCTATTTTACGACGGCTGGAGATCTGGACCCTGCATCATCAGCGGTCCATCTATGGGGTGACCCTGGTAGTCCTGATACTGGCTGTAGCGGGGATGTTCCGGCTAAAGTCGGAGGGTTTTATCGTGGATGATCTACCGCAAAAGGATCCCATCTATACTGACTTGAAGTTCTTCGAACATCATTTCAAAGGGGTCATGCCTTTGGAGATCGTCGTGGATACGCGCAGAAAGAATGGATTACGTATTAATATGCTGCAGACGCTGGACAGTGTGGATCAGCTGTCGCAGTATATAGCCGCACAACCGGAGATGGCCCGTCCTTTATCGCTGGTGGAGGGTTTAAAATTCGTACGTCAGTCTTATTATGGAGGGGATAGCAGCAACTACGGGGTACCGAACTCGCTGGACCTGCCCTTTCTTTCATCGTATCTGAAGACGGGCGGAGGAGGGGATTCATCGCAGGAGAAAGGCAATCCCTCGAAAGGAACGAGGGCGGCCAGGAGCAATAACCTCAGCAAATTATTGAACAGCTTTGTAGACAAGGATCAGCAACGTTTACGTATCAGTGTGAACATGGCCGATGTGGGCAGCAGCCGTCTGCCTCTGATCCTGGACGACCTGGAAAAAAGGACGAGACATCTTTTTGATACGGCGAGATATAAGGTAGAGCTCACTGGTACAAGCGTCACATACCTGGAAGGGGCAAGTTTTATCATCAAGGGGCTAAAGGATAGCATTCAATGGGCCTTTGTGCTCATAGCCGCCTGTATGCTCCTTCTGTTCAGATCAATACGGATACTGCTTTGCAGCCTGGTGCCCAATATCATCCCCCTCATCATTACGGCGGGGATCATGGGATGGGCCGGAGTCCGGCTAAAACCGTCCACGGTCATCATATTCAGCATTGCCCTGGGTATTGCCATCGACATCACCATCCGTTTCCTAGTAAATTACAAACAGGAGACGGCGGGGCCAGGGGGGCAGCGGACCGTGACAGGGCAGCGGGCGGAGGCTACCGGCGAGCTGACATCATCTGAGCAGACCGTGATCGACACGATCAACAAGACGGGTATCAGTATTCTGTATACTTCGATGGTGCTGATCGCGGGCTTCGTCATCTTTTGTTTTAGTGATTTTGGCGGCATCTTCGCTCTGGGCTGGCTCACGTCGCTGACCCTGGTGATCGCGACGGTGACGAACCTCGTGTTCCTCCCGGCGTTGCTGATCACATTGACAAAAGGGCGGCGTATCAAGGGGCCGAAAGAGTAAGGTTGGTTCCGGCAGCGGTCGTCACCCTGCACAGTCCGTCAAATTTCCGCCAGCCCGTTCTTAATGGCAAACATCACCAGGCCTACGCGGGTGCGTACCTTTAATTTTTCGAAAAGAGTATTGCGATAATTGTCCACCGTACGGGGGCTGATAAACATTTTGTCGGCGATGTCCTTATAGGTAAGCTCGGAGCAGATGAGCCGGAGAAACTCTTTCTCCTTATCGCTGAGGATGACAGGGTCTTCGGGGTTGCCCAGGTCTTTATGAAGACCGCTGATGATCTTCCCGGAGATATATTCTGATAGATAGAAGTCTTTTTTCATGATGGAGTCAAGGGCTATTTTCAACTCTTCCGGTTCGATATTCTTCATGATATAGCCTTTGGCGCCCAGCCGGAGCATGCGGATGATGGTATTTTCGTCGCTGGACATGGAGAGGGCCAGGACTTTTATCTGGGGGTAGTTCTTATGGAGCCAACGTACCGTCTCATACCCATCCATATCCGGCATATTAACGTCCAGCAGGATGATGTCGGGTATAATGTGCTGAGTGATCTTCGTCTTTATCTCTTTTCCATTATCACCTTCGAACAGGACCGAATAGTTCTCAAACGAATCGATTAATTTAGCCAATGCCTTTCTTAAAAGACTGTGATCATCGACAATGCCGACCTGTATTTTCTTAAGCGCTGCAGCCATAAACAAATTATAAAGCTTCCCTTTCAAAGGGTAATTCTACTTGTATAATGGTACCTTTTCCAGGCTGGCTCTGAATGGTGATATCACCGCCTATGAGGCGTGCACGATTTGTCATACTTTTCAGGCCTATACCGCTGGAAGAGGAAGCTTGTACCTGTTTTTTCTCCGGATCAAACCCCACCCCATTATCCTCTACCCGCAGCACGAATTTATTATCTATCCGGTAATTTACCGCAATATTTACGTGAGTGGCCTTAGAATGTTTCAAAATATTGTTTATCATCTCCTGGAACATGCGGAAAAGGAAGATAGCCCGCTGGTTCTCAAATGCATATTCCTCGCCTTCCACAGAAAATTCCACTTCAACCAGGCCCGTACGACGAAGGCTTTCAAGGTCAAACCGGATGGCTTCCACGAGTCCTATTTGGGCGATGCGGTCCGTATGAAGGCTTTTGGTAAGATCGGCCATGTCATAGATGATCTTGTTGAGCATCTGACGGCTGTTCTGTACGCTTTCATAGGCAGGGTGTTGGGATTCCAGGGGCAGGATGGACAAGGACAGTTTTATCACCGATAGTACCTGACCGATGTTGTCATGGAGTTCCTGGGCGATGGTCTTAAAGGTAGCTTCCTGCATTTCCAGCTGGCTTCGCAGCACTTCCTGCTCATACTCCTGTTTCATACGGGCGAGCTGCTGCTCCTGGCGGTGTTGTCTTTTTTGGTACATAAAGAGCAGGAATAAGATAAAGCCAACCAATAACAAGGCCAGCACGATACCCAAAAGGATTATGACGTAGAGTTCCTGACCCTTATCCTGCATAAAAACGCAATAGTAAAGGATGAATATAAGAAAACATTCAACAAGATGATAAGAACCCGAATGTTTTTCGCGATAAAGTCCTGAGAAAGAAAGTTAACGAGCCCGTATATAGGGAAACTGCAGGTATAAAAGAACAAGAGACCGGCGCATATCCAAAAGGCGGGCTGACGGGTTAGACTGATGGAGTATGTTTGTTGGAAGAGCTCAAAGAAATAATAGAAACAGATAACAGCTATGATCAGACAGCCAAGGGCATATGTAATAGAATTGAACGAAGTTAATTTCTGGATAAAAAGGATATTGGTTATGCCAAGCAAAAGATACAACCAGGCGGTGTGAAAAATAATTTTCTTCGCTCGGGGGCTTCGGATAATCTCCCTTAATACATACATGTAAAACTGAAATTCCAGACAGATAAAAGAGTTATACAATATCGAAGTTGATTTTTTATGCATATGCAGCCAGCTGGCGACTATTTCCACAATGATCGTTATCAGCAGGAATAGAGGGAATAGACGGAGATAACGGCCGGAGTCCTTTATGAAAAAAGCAGTCAGGCTCGTCAGGAAACTAACAACGACCATTGTATAATAAATGCTCGGCATAGGTCACTAAAGTAATGGAATTTTGACATAAATAAAAAAGGGCCCGGTAGATGAGGCCCTTTTTTTAATGGTTATGTTTAGTATCTTATATTACATGTAAACCTTTTTCCTTGTCGGCCACCATCATGGCGCCCAGGGTAATGTGGGGCGGGTTATTAACCGGCCCGGTCGGCGTTGTTTCAGGGTAAAGTACATTGTAAGCAAGAAGCGAAGAGCTGCCGTTCCTCTCGACATAAACATCATTGAACACCATGCTACGAGGATCGTCACCTTCGCCGGAGGCTGCTACCAATGCTACAGTCTGCTTGCCTTCCATACCAGGCCTGCCACCCTTTTCTCCATAGACGCCAAAACAAACGCGAATGCTGTTAGCACCATGAAGCTTTGCAGTTTGAATGAATTCCTCCAGTTCGTCCGTAGTTAACCAAAGGCCCAGGGTATCCTCTTTTCCGATGCGCTCGGAATTCTGGAGCCACCGCTCTTTCTTATAATTTCTGATCAGAGTATCTACATGTTCAGTGGTTACATACTTGCCAGATGCCTTTACTAATTTTTGTTCAATTGTGTTCATGGTGGATTCCTTTTAGAGTTTGAAGAATAATTTGCTTTGGTAAAAGTATTCCCCAAGTCTCTGAAAGACTTCTCACAAAAATGTAAAAATCACATAATTATAAATTAGTATTATTTATAAGCTAAAGGGGATCAAAGACTCAGGGGGGAAATATTACAAAAAAAACGTTTTTTAGTCAATAATAAAACAGTAAATAAACGCGCACTCACCACGTAAAAAGACGTGGTCAAAAACCCCGTTTTTTTACGCAAGAAAATACCGTCTCAACTTTTCTGCCCGATTTCTACAGGATCCGAGATTTTGTCTGACATTAGTAGAGGAGGTTCTTCAATGTCCCGTTTTTACAATTTGATATCCTTAAAGAGCGCGCTAGATCGTTCAAAGTGTTGTGCTGTGTTGCTTATTGTATGGATCGTACAGTTGTGATCTGCTCTCGAAATTATTGACCATTTTACATTACTATGCATCAGCAACAGCATACATAACCATTAACACCTTATCCTGTTTATTTTCAAGCGTGTATGGGTATGTATGCTGTTGTTTCACTCGTATATAAAAACGCGGATCGGGCCGATTTTAGTACACATGAGAAATCATCCGGGCAGTAGAAACCAACTACCATTGTTTGCCCAAGTGCTTACCGCTGTTACCATTCAAAACTCCCGGGTACCCATCTGCCAATCCAGGCAGGGGGTAATCCCGGAGTGATTTTCCCACCATTTTCCCTTAATTTCGCGCCTTTCAACCAAACAACAGCTCAACCAATGGACAAAAAGATCAAATCGGCGCTTATCTCCGTATACTACAAGGATGGCCTGGACAATATCGTAAAAAAACTACACCAGGAAGGTATAACCATCTATTCTACAGGGGGTACGCAGCAATTTATCGAGTCATTGGGGCTGCCTTGCACACCCGTTGAAAGTCTCACTTCCTATCCTTCCATCCTGGGGGGCCGTGTCAAAACCCTGCATCCCTCCGTCTTTGGAGGCATCCTGGGAAGAAGGGACAGACCCACCGACCTGGAAGAAATGGCCCGTTATCACATTCCGGAGATCGACCTGGTGATCGTCGATCTTTATCCTTTTGAAGAGACAGTGGCCTCTACCACAGAGGACGAAGCCATCATCGAGAAAATAGATGTAGGAGGTCCCTCTATGATCAGGGGCGCTGCCAAAAATCATAAAGACGTGGTTGTCATAGCCTCCAAAAAGGAATATGCCTATCTGGAGCGGCTGTTGGACGAGCAAAAAGGGATGACTACATTGGAGCAGCGAAGAGCACTGGCGACCAAGGCTTTCGAGGTTTGTGCCCACTATGACGTGGTGATCGCGCAATATTTTACGTCCACGGCCCGGGAGCAGGATTATTTCCTGGCATCCGTCCCTAATGCTCAGGGGTTAAGATACGGTGAAAACCCCCATCAATCTGCCCGTTTTTTTGGCCAGCTTTCCGCGCTTTTTGAACAGGTAAATGGGAAGGAATTATCTTATAACAACCTGGTGGATGTGGATGCCGCCGTGCAATTGATACAGGAATTTGACGGTACCCAGGGTGCTGTTTTCGCCATCATAAAACATACAAATGTTTGCGGTGTTTCCATCCGGTCTACGCTGAAACAGGCATGGGATGCCGCCCTTGCGGGCGATCCGGAGAGCGCTTTTGGGGGGGTGTTGGCCTGCAGTGTCCCAGTGGATAAAGCCACGGCAGAAGCCATCAACGAGATCTTTTTTGAAGTGCTGATCGCCCCGGCATTTGACAAAGATGCCCTGGAAGTGCTCCGGTCTAAGAAAAATCGTATCCTTCTGCGTCAAAAAGCCCGGCTGAGCACGGGTGCCCAATATAAGTCGTTACTCAACGGCGTGCTGCAGCAACAGCAGGACGAAGGCAATTATTCCGAATGGAAGGAAGTGGGGGGCCGGATGGCTACCACTGCCGAGAAGGATGACCTGGCTTTTGCCAACATCATTTGCAAACACTTAAAGTCAAATGCTATCGCCCTGGTAAAGGACCGGCAGCTTATCGGCAAGGGTTGCGGACAGACAAGCCGGGTGGACAGCGTACGGCAGTCCATTGCCAAGGCCGCACAATTCAGCTTTGATCTGAAGGGCGCAGTGCTGGCATCCGACGCATTTTTCCCTTTTAACGACAGTGTGCAGATAGCGCATGCGGCAGGGGTCACTGCCTTTATCCAGCCGGGTGGTTCCATCCGCGACAAGGATTCCATCGACTATTGTGTGGAACATAAGTTAGTGATGGTGATGACGGGGGTGAGACACTTTAAGCATTAGGTATCCCAGTATATCTCATCTTTCAGGAAAACCTCATAGAGCTTTTTCCAGTCGGCAAATTGTGGGTCGCTGCCCAAAAAGGTATTGTGCCAGACGGTCACCATCAAGCCGCCCACCTTCCTGATCAGGTGGTAATAATGCATCAATTCCTTCATTGCCTGTGCAGGTGTATCATGTTGCTCATAAAAGGAGTTGGCGTCCATAAAACAAAAGGGGAAAAGGCGCAGGGTGGTCTTTTCCTCATTGGCCAGATCATACCAATAAAAAGAAGAGGCGACGGAAGCCCGGAAGCCATTGATGCTGCCATAGCCCATAGAAAAGTCCTGCTGAATGCCATACTTAATTAACAACCGGTAGGTTTGCGGGAGTGTAAATCTTATATAGTGCTGCCGGCTGCGGGTGACCTTTTTTTCAGTCATGCACTCCATCCATTCTATCTCCTCCTTCAAGACCGATGCCTTATCGCCGCTGTGCCAGGATGGGTGGATGCCTACCCTATAGCCCATGGCATGATAACGTACCAGGTCCTGCAGGCCTTGTTTATAAGGTGAGATATTCCTATCCACTCCTTTCTGCCGGGCGGCTGCCAGGAAGAAATAATATGCCCTCAGACGGCAATACAAATGCAGGGAGTCCAGCCATTCATAGGCGTCGTATGGGTCTGTCTGCTGGCCCCGCAATACGCTGATCCTCTGTGTAAACTCCCCCCATTGGCCTTTTGATAAAGATCTCAGCAAACCGCCCAGACTCCTTTTCCATCCTTTGTGGAGATAGCTGTAGGCCACATCGATGTCATAGGTGGGGATAAATTTAAAGGAAAGGTGGCGAAAGACAAGACCGGGATATTTCCGGGCGAGCGCTTTCCTGAACTCACGGAGCCATATGTTCACCAGTGGTATATCCAGGAAGCCTTCTCTCCAAGCCAGTGAACGTGTGTGGTCAAAACGGCCGTATTCATCCGGTATGCCGGGAAGATATTCCTCGTACCGGCTGATAAGATAAAAGGCCGCGGCAAAAATATCGAAAGGGAAATCGCCTTTTGTAGGGAAAAAGGCTTTGTGAAAATTGAGTTCGAAGCAATCGATCTCCTGCGGGTGCACACCCTTTTCCTGCAGTAAAGCAGTGCTCTGAAGAAAGAACTCCGCATCATCCATTTCGGCATCGGAATAATTCAACCGGGGTCCCGGATGGAGAGCATATCGCTTTTTGTCTGAAGTGAGGGTAATAGGCTCGTCAAAAAGCTCTTTACCAATAAAGTCGACAATATAAGACAGCCTGGGACTGATATAAGGGCTATATAATAAAAGCATACAAACTTATCGTAACCCTCTTTCGACCTTCCACCTTTCATTAAAGGTCGTTGGTGAAAAGTCCAGTCTGTCACGGTGAGCCGTCCAGGCTTTGAATGCCCGGTTCACAACCCAATTTTTCATCTTTTGGCTCCCCATGTTCATCAACCCGCGATTGAGACTTGCCTTTCTCCAGGCTTTCCAGGCCAGCTTTTCCGACCAGGAAGTATATCCTTCTTCGACGGCCTCATACCTGTTCTCCAACAGCAGCTCGTGCAAATTGATCTTTACAGCGCATACCTCCGTACAGTTACCGCAGAGAGAAGATGCATAGCTGAGGTGCTTCCATTCCTCCATGTCTTTCAGATGGGGAGTGATCACCGAACCAATGGGCCCGCTGTACGTCGTGCCGTAACTATGTCCGCCGATGTTCTTGTAGATAGGGCAGGCGTTGAGACAGGCGCCGCAACGAATGCAATAAAGGCTTTCACGCGTCTTTTCACCCGCGAGGATATTGGTCCTGCCATTGTCCAGGAGGATAACGATCATCTCTTCCGGCCCGTCGGTTTCTCCCGGCTGTCTTGGTCCTGTGACAATGGTATTATAGACGGTCACCCGCTGTCCGGTGCCATAGGTAGCCAGGAGGGGCCAGAATAATCCCAGGTCAGTGAGTGAGGGGATTACTTTCTCGATGCCGGCTATGACGATGTGGGTCTTTGGGAAGGCGCAGCTGAGACGGGCATTGCCCTCATTTTCCGTAATGGCGATACCTCCTGTGTCGGAGATAATGAAATTGGCGCCGGTAATGCCTATTTCAGCCTGCACATATTTCTCACGCAGCTTTTCCCGGGCCACCAGGGTAAGCTGTTCGGGGGTAAGACCGGGTTTGGTGTGTAGTTTCTCATAGAACAGCTTGGCTACATCTTCCTTACTCTTATGCATAGCCGGTGTGACGATATGGTAAGGCGGTTCTCCATCCAGCTGCTGTATGTATTCTCCCAGATCCGTCTCAACGGACTCGATGCCATTCTCTTCCAGGAAATGGTTCAGTTTGAGCTCTTCGGTGACCATGCTCTTGCTTTTGACGATGGTCCGGCAATTCTTTTCCTTACAAATGGCGAGTATCTCCTGCAGGGCGGATGCAGCATTTTCGGCCCAGATGACCTTTCCGCCTTTTTTCGTGAAGGTGGATTCGAATTCTTCCAGCTGTTTGTCCAGGGTTTCGAGCGCCCGCCACTTGATATTCTTTGCTCTTTCCCGTGCCAGGGCCAATTCGCTAAACTGCTGTTTGCCCTGGGGGACGACAGCGTTGTACCGGCCGATGTTGAAGTTGATCTTACGCCGGTGATCCATATCTTCCGCCTTTACGGTGCTACGGGCGATAAAACTGGCTGCTGTCTCGGTCATTGTGAAAAGTATTTTTTCGCCACCTGGTCCAGGGCTTCATAGAAGTCCTTTCCGAACTTGCGCGTGAGCGCTTCTTTCAGAAACACGTAGGCGGGGACTTTTAATTTTTTTCCCTGGACACAAGCCGGCCGGCACATTGTCTCCCGGGGTTCATAATTGACTACTTCATGGGTCTTGGTCTTACTGATCTTCACGGGGTATAAATGACAGCTGATAGGCTTTTTCCAGCTGATCTTTCCATCGTAGTAGGCCTGTTCGATACCACATTTGATAATACCCTTGGCGTCCTTAAACCCATAGGCGCACATTTTCCCTTCAATGGTGGGTGTCACCCATCCGAATTCCCTGTCGTAGTTATACCGGCCATTACGCTCGATCTCCCTGATCCCTTCAGCCGTAAGATAGGGTTTCACCGTCTCATACACCTCATTGATCCTATCCATCTCATCCTTTTCCAGCGGGGCGCCCGCATCCCCATCCTCACAACATCCCCCTTTGCATTTGAGGAGATCGCATACGAACTGCTCTTCTATCACAAGATCGCTTACCAGGACATTATCGATTGCTATCATATTACAAATATAATGCGTGTTGGGGGTTTTTGTTGCAGCCTATTACCTCAAAGGCTTCCACCGGAACGTATTGATGAGATGGGTCATATCTTCCATCAGAAAGTCATTGACAGGCTTTAGGGAGTCTTCATTGGGGGGGGCATCGAAATACAGGGCGCCCCGCAGGAAGTGTCTGGTCGTGTCGGTAACAAAGAACTGGTGGGCCGTGGCTGCATTACCACCTACGTTAAAAAAGATACCTCCTATCCCGTTGGCCGTCTGGATCGGGGTCTGGTCGATGGAAGAAGCCTTATACGTATGCTTGAAGGTCATCTTAAAGGCGTCATCCCTCAATTTGTCAAAGGTGTTGCCGCCTATGTCCTTATAGCTAATATAGATCTTTGCGTCAAACTGGGGGAAAGCGATGTTGATCCAATACGGGTTTTCCGGCTTTGCCTCGAAGAAAGTGCTGTCCTGCACCACGTTGGCATATACAGGGTACTCGAACGTATAGGGATAGCCCGGTTGATCAAAAGCGCGGTATTGGTGCCGGGGCAGGTCGATCTTAAAGTACCCCCTTCGTTTGGGGTTGTAATTACTATTACAGGAAGAAAGAAGGGCTGCGGTTATACAGGCGGCCCAGACATACCGGAATATTCTCGTTCTCAATTTAAGGATTCGTTTTTACGGTGACCTTTACCTTTTTTATACGGCTGCTGTCCGCGTCGAGTATAGTAAACTCAAAATCCCCGCAGGGTATCATATCATTGACCTTGGGGATCTTTCCAGACAGTTCTAAAATAAGACCCGCCAGCGAGTCACTTTCCCCTTTTACCTTATCAAAAGTATCCACGGGCAGGTTCATTGCTTTGCAAACGTCGTTCAACATGGTGCGACCTTCGAAAATATAGCTGCCGTCATCCAGGCGTCTGTTGCCGCTGTCCTCTTCGTCGAACTCATCCCGTATATCCCCAATGACCTCTTCCATAATGTCTTCCAGGGTGACGATACCGCTGGTGCCGCCAAACTCGTCCACGACGATGGCAAAATGGATCCTTTTCTGCTGGAACTCGTGCAACAAGTCCTCTATGAGCTTGTGCTCGTGTACAAAAAAAGGGGGCCGGATAAGCTTATGCCAATCAAAATCATCGGGTTCGTTGAGATAAGTGATCAGGTCTTTTATATGGATCATCCCTGCCAGGTCATCCAGGCTTTTGCGATATACGGGCAGCCGGGAGTAATGCAGTTCATCCACCCGCTGTTTCAGCCCGGCAAAGTTGACCTGGTAATCGATGCCATGGACTTCCAGCCGGGTGCGCATGATCTGTTTTACAGTAATACTGCCGAATTCGATAAAGCCCTGTAAGATACTTTTTTCCTCTTCGGAGGCCAGCTTTTCCAGATTGAACGCCACCTTCTTGCGACCAAAGAACCTTTCCAGCCCCTCGCTCCTATGGACCGCCCATCCGCTGACCCGCCGGAACAACAGGTGTGTAAGTTCTACCACACCCGAAGTGTAATAGGCAAACTGGAGATTATTCTGGGTAGCCCAGACCTTGGGCATGACCTCGCCGAACAGGATCACGACAAAGGCAACAAGGATCACTTTTATCAGAAATTCGAACAGCCAGAAACTTTGCTTTAACAGGACCATTTCGTCAATGAGGAAATTGGCCAGGATAATGATGGCGATATTAATAATGCTGTTGGCGATGAGCAGGGAGGCCAGCAGGCTTTTCGGCTCTTCCAGCAAGGTGACGATCCTCTTCCAGCTGGCGTCCTGTTTTGTCTTGAGGATATTGATGTCCTTGTATGTCAGAGAGAAAAATGCGACTTCCGAACCTGCCAGCACAAAAGAAAGGATCAACAGAAAAAGGATGACAATGGCAAGAATAGTAGTAGCCTGCGGGTTGATGACCAGAAATACAGGCGATATGAGTTCGTTCAGTAACAGTTTCGTTAAAGGGTGATCCAAAATAATCAGTTTCGTGAATAATAACTACTTAATTCTCCTCCATCGCAGACCGGGATTGGGGTTCAAGGAGTTAAAATGGCAGGTCTTCGGAGGGTTCTCCCAGGGAAGGGGTGTCGGCGCTTCCCTCGCCCTCGTGATGAATATGAGGATGGGAGGGGCCATCCGTGCGCTTGTCCAGCATGATCAGGTTGTCTCCGACCACTTCGGTAGCAAATTTTTTATTCCCCTCCTTATCTTCCCAGCTACGGGTGCGCAGTCTTCCTTCTATATATACCAGGCTGCCCTTGTGAAGATACTTCTGCGCCAGCTCGGCAAGCCCTCTCCAGAGGACAACGGTGTGCCACTCTGTCTGTGAGATCAATTTGCCGGCCCTGTCCTTAAAGGTTTCTGTGGTAGCCAAAGAGAATTTAGCAACGGCAATATTCCCCTCCAATACCTGTACATCCGGGTCTTTTCCTAAATTTCCAATTAACATCACCCTATTTACGCCTCGCATACGAAGAAGTTTGAAGTTTGTAATCGTCTTAAAATACCAATTCCTATTTAAAAGCCGTGCCGCACGGCCCCGCTAATCTAAAATTAAATTTTTTCGAGCAAAAAGATAAATTTACTTAAAACAAGCTTTGTGCCGGGGTGGGGTCTTTCAGCCAGGCATTGATGAATTTTGGAAAAGGATATTCATTTAATTTCTCCTTGTCTACCAGTATATAACCCTTCAGAGAGGGCAACGGATGGCTCAGGTGGATAGTAAAGAATTGCCCCTGGATGGTCTGGTGCGTCAGTTCCTGACGATATACTTTTGATATATACTTGACTGTGAGTGATTGTTTTCCAAAGACACGGCCCGCCGCGGCACCCCGGAGGATGTCCTCGGGATACACCGGCTCTTCGGATTCCCAGCCCACCAGTTCAAAAAGGTCCGCCCAGATATCGCCCTTTTGTCTTTGCCGTATATATACCTTTTTATCAGGTGTCTCTACCATAAAATAATAGAACCAGCGGCTTCTTTTGCGGAGCACCTTTTCCTTTACGGGAAGTTCGCCTACCCTTTCGGTGCAGTAAGCCTGACAATCCTTCCGTTGGACACAGCTTGTACATAGAGGATTCTGAGGTTTACAGACCACAGCGCCAAAATCCATGATAGCCTGGTTGTAAATACCCGGCTGATCCTTATCTAGGAGCTCACCGGCCAGGGCTGTATACTTTTTTTTGCCGGCGGTGGTATCGATGGGTGTAGCGTCGCCCGTGTATCGGGACAGTACCCGCAGGACATTTCCATCCACCACCGCATGGGGAAGGTTGAAGGCGAACGAGGCGATCGCCGCGGCTGTATAGGGCCCGATGCCTTTTAATGCATGAATGCTCTCGTAATCAGAAGGGAACCTGCCGCCATAATCCCCAACGATCTTGCGGGCCGTAGCTATAAGGTTACGACAGCGGCTGTAATAACCCAGCCCTTCCCAGCATTTGAATACCTTTTGTTCGGGGGCCCGGGCCAGATCTTCGATGGTAGGGAATTCCGCAATAAATTTCTCATAGTAGGCCCAACCTTGCTCCACACGGGTCTGTTGGAGGATCACCTCACTCAGCCAGATCCTATAGGGGTCTTTTTCCCCCTTCCAGGGCATGGCCCGGGAATTCTCATTTTTATGCCATTTTAGCAATAGTTGTGTAAAATCTTCTTTTTTTACCGTCATTCTTCTTAAATTAGCCTCCCTTAAAATTCACAATCAATATTTTAGAGAATCCTTGCACAAATAAACCAAATCTATTATTTTGACATTGAAAAAGGATTTCAGACAAGATGTTGCGAATTAAAAATTTTGTTATATATTTAAAATCAGAAACTTATAAAACTTAATCCCCATGAGAAAGGCAGACCTAGTTAACCAGATATCGGAAAAAACAGGTATACCTAAGGTTGACGTCCTGGTGACGTTGGAAACCATGTTCAAAGAAGTCAAGGAAACCCTTTCCCAGGGAGAAAACATTTATATCCGGGGATTTGGCAGTTTCATCACGAAAAAAAGAGCTGCTAAAATCGGACGCAATATAAAAAAGAATGTGGCAGTTCATATTCCTGAGCACTTCATTCCTGCGTTCAAGCCTGCAAAAGAGTTTGTAGCAGAAGTAAAAAAATTGCAGTCAGTAAAAGAAGATCAGCCAAACCCGGACGAAGAGATGTAAATTTGCGCTCTAAGCGAACAGCATGAAGAGACAGCAAATTATTGTAGCCGGCACTGGAGTGCTCTTATTACTCGCTCTGTATTTTTTTGGACAAACAGTTCCTCCACAAAAGAAGCCCGAGACCTCCGAAAGAGGGGCTCAAGGGCCTGCTATTTCAAGACCGATCAGTACCGAGGATATTCTACAATCCTCACAATCAAAGCTTACTCCTACACAATTAGAATATGTCACCCGGCTGCAGCATGCTGTGGTAAGAGGTGATGTAAAAGCGCAGCAGTTAAATGCCAGCCGGCAACTGGCTGCTTTTTGGCGGGATTCGGTGCAGAATGGATTTCTGCCTTTTGCCTATTATACGGCGGAGGCGGCTAAATTGGAAAATTCGGAAAAAAGTCTGACATTTGCAGCCCAATTATTTCTTGGGGAGCTGAGGGGGCAAGATAATCCCGCCATAAAAAGCTGGATGGCCACCAATGCTAAAGAGTTGTTTGAAAAGGCTTTAGAACTGAATCCACAGAATGACTCCACGAAGGTGGGCCTGGGCGCAAGTTATATTTTTGGCAGCTCGGCCGGAAGTCCGACGGAAGTCATGCAGGGGATTCAGCGGATTTTGGAAGTAGCACGCCGTGATACGACCAATATGTACGCCCAGTTCATGCTGGGTTGGGGAGGCATCGTATCAGGTCAATTTGATAAAGCTATTGAACGTTTGACAACCGTCGTTCGACATCAACCTGCCAATATCGAAGCGATACTCCTACTTGCCGAAATCCATCAGCAACAGGGCAACAAAGCCGACGCCATCAAATGGTATGAGGCCGCCCGGAAGCTGGTAGGTAATCCGGATATGGTCAAGGAGATTGATCAAAGTATCCAGTCTTTGCGTTAAGTCTCTCATTTGGAACATGTGATGAGGCCGATCAATTGGGAATTTATTTTTAAAACTAATAAAAAGCACTAAAGTATGCCTTGTGGTAAAAAGCGTAAGCGTCATAAGATTGCGACGCATAAGCGTAAAAAAAGACTGAGAAAAAATCGTCATAAGAAGAAGAATAAGTAAGTCTTCTTTTCGCTGGTGGACGGATTGGACAGAATGGCCTCATTCAAAAAGGTTGATGTCGATGGCAAACGCTAGTTACGCTTGAATAAGGAACTGATCATAAATGCAACCCCGCAGGGTGTTGAGATAGCCCTATTAGAGGATAAGAAGCTGGTGGAATTACACCATGAAAAGGCTGACGCAAGCTTTGCGGTAGGTGATCTGTACCTGGGGAAGGTAAAGAAGCTGATCCCGGGGCTGAACGCTGCTTTTGTGGATGTAGGTTTCGAAAAGGACGCTTTTCTGCATTACACCGACCTGAGCCCTTATGCCAGGTCGCTTTTGAAATTCACGCAACAGGCGATGAATGACAACAGTGCGGAGGGCTTTGACTTCGGCCATTTCCAGGTAGAGCCGGAGATCATCAAGACGGGAAAGATCAACGAGGTATTGAATGGCAAGCCCCATATCCTCGTTCAGATATTAAAAGAACCCATTGCGGCCAAAGGCCCCCGTCTCAGCTGTGAAATATCCCTGCCCGGCCGTTTTGTCGTTATTACCCCCTTTAACGACATCGTCGCCGTCAGTCGTAAGATCCACTCTTCCGAGGAGCGTAAAAGGCTGCAAAAGATCGTCGAAGCCATCAAACCGAAGAATTTTGGGGTTATCGTCCGTACAGCGGCCGAAGGGAAGAACACTGCCGAGCTACATGAGGATCTGACAGAGCTGGTAGCGACATGGAAGACTATCCAGCACAACCTAAAAGGCGCTACAGCGCCGGCCAAGATTCTCAGCGAGCAGACGAAAACGACCAGCATGCTGAGAGATCTGTTGAATGAGGACTTCAACAAGATCGTCATCAACGACAGGAATATTTACAACGATACCAAGAGCTATATCCAGCGCATTGCCCCGGATAAGATTGATATCGTGTCCTATTACCACAACGGCTCACCTATATTCGATCAATTCAGCATTACAAAACAAGTAAAGGCAGCCTTTGGAAAGACGGTAAACCTTCCCAGCGGGGCCTATCTGATCCTGGAGCATACCGAAGCGCTGCACGTCATAGACGTAAACAGCGGGTATAAGAGCGTCAGTAATAACCAGGAGCAAAATGCCCTGGAAACCAATCTGGAGGCTGCCGAGGAGATCGCAAGACAGCTACGGCTGCGGGATTTGGGCGGGATCATTGTCGTGGACTTCATCGATATGAAGCTGCCGGATAACAAACGCAAGCTGATGGAGTCGATGGAATCCTTTATGCGGACCGACAGGGCCAAGCATGCGGTGCTGCCCATCTCCAAGTTCGGGCTCATGCAGATCACCCGTCAGCGGATGAAGCCGGAAGTCACGATCAACACCCAGGAAGTATGTCCTACTTGTAACGGCACGGGCAAGATATCCTCGGCCCTCATCCTGGAGGACGAGATCGAAAAGAACTTAAGCTATCTGATCAATCATCAGCATAAAGACCTCACACTCGCCGTACACCCCATTATGCATGCCTACCTGACCAAGGGGAAGCTCTTTGGCATCGGGTCGAGGAAGTGGAACTGGCGATGGAAATACAAACAGAAAGTTCACATCACTGCGAATACGAATTATCACCTTACGGAGTTTCATTTTTTTGATAAACAGGAAGACGAGATAAAGTTGTAAACGAATAGGCCCCGGTAGAAACCGGGGCCGTCTTTTCACTGTCAACATTGAGTCACACAGAGTTTATATGATATGGTGATCATTTTTTCTGCAAAATGAATTCCTGGTTGGCATAAATCGTTCCTCCATAGTTCACATTCACTTTCAAAGTGATTAGACCAGTGCAGGAGAATACAAACCCGGTGGCGTTAGAATTCGCGTGAACCGGTCCGGGGTAATCGCCGACGTACTGATCTTTCATGGTAGCAACATCTTTTGCAGGGTCCACATTTACGATCCAGGGCTGTCTGTTTGCTCCGCCCGCAGCGGGGGAAGGATAGGCGAGGAAGCTAAGGGAGTTCTGGTCGGGGCCGGCCGATACGGTGATAATATCGCCGACAGAGAAATCCTGCCAGTTCTTATCAGATACCACCTTGTAATCTCCGATAGCATCTGCCTGGACAAAAGGACATACCGCCGTCGCCTGCCAGGTCAGCGCCATATTGTAGGCAGGGAAAGAATTATAATTGCTGGGCGTATTGTTCACAGAGAACTTACGTCCGGAGGCAGTCGTGATCTGATTCTGTAAAGTATAGCTTTTCCCGGGTGACAAGGGCGTAGCGCCAAAGGCGGTCGCCAGCTCGGCAGTGGTCACATTCAATACGACCCCATCTGCATACGCGACGGTCTTGATCTTCACCCATTTGCTGGTATCCAGGGGAGTTCCGGTGGCTGCATAAACGTCGATGGATGCCACTTTCTCACCCACCGTATTTTTTACTTTGATGGACACACTGGCAGTAGAAGTAGAGATGTCCAGGAAAGAGTTGATCGTCGAATCGAGTGTGATATAGGAACCGCCAACAAGGGTCTTGGAATCCCCGTTGATATCATTCTTCTTGCAGGAGAACACGAGGCCGAACAGCAGGAAGATACCCAGGGATGATATGATGATTCTTTTCATGATGCTTTTTTTTATTGTACAAAATTGTCAGGGTTATTATCCCAGAATACCTTCACGTTAACGGCCGTCTTCTGCGTGGCATTCTTGTTGTAATTCACGTATACCGACGGATAAAAGAAGCTGCGGATGTAGCTGCCGGCATTGCCGCCCAGCGCAGGCTGGAAGTTATTGGGTTTACCAGTGCGGCGGTAATTATTATAGGGTTCTACCCCATTGCCCCATGCCGCCAGGTAGTATTCCTTCATGATCACGTTGAGCTTGTCGTCGTTGGAGGAAGCTCCGTCGTATAATCCCTGTACGATACCGACATATTTGTTTTGCTTGGTGGGGGTGATCAGCAAGTTCGTGTCCGTGGTAGGAAGGGTATAACCGATGCCGGATGCGAAGCCCGACACTTTGCTGAAAGACGCGTTCACACCCTTTGTCAGCCAGTCCCTTGGATCGCCGCCTGCACTCAGCAGGAGGGCGGCTTCCGCCTTCAGGAAGTACGTATAGGAGGACAGCCAGATGGGGTTGATGCCATTGCCTCCGGCGCCATGTACCTGGGTAGTAGCTGTTCCGGCCGGCTTATTCTGGTTGGCGTCGAATTCACCACCGGCGGGATATACGCCCCAGGTGGTACGCAGGGCCCCATCCGGCGGGATACCTTCGTTATTACCATGATCCCTGCCTACGTAGCCTGTGCCTACGATGCAATAGCAAGTACCCGCAGGGTAAGGAGATGCACGATAAAGACAAGGAATTGCAAACTGGGTAGTGGTCTGGTTGGGCAGGCGGCTGTCGTTATTGATATCGACGATCTGGCGATAGAGATAGTAGCGTGTCCTGGGGTCGGGCATGGACTTTTCCTGCTGCAAGGCCCACATGAAATACGTACCGATGTAATCGCTGGTTCCTGTGGATGCTCCATAGTTAGAGGCGTAATGGGGTGCACGGGCATCCGGTGAGACGGCATGAGTGGAATAGCTGTAGACGAAATCATACTTGGCAGCATTGATCAGGTCGTCTTCGGCGACGAGGGCGGAAATTTTGGAAGCTACAGAGGCATCGACTAAACGTTCCTGGATATAGGTCTTTAATTTCAAGGTCTTGGCCAGCTTAGTCCATGACGTGGCGTCCCCGTTGTAGAAAAGATCATTGGTGGGAGTCGCAGAGCTTGTCTTGGCAAAGTTGGCAATGGCCGAATCGAGTAAAGCGAGGGCGGAATCATAAATGGATTTGCCCGGATCTACCTTGGGGTTCGTGTTTGCAACACCTTTTACCGCCTCGGAATAAGGGACATCTCCAAAAAGATCCACCAGGGTGACCATGGTGTAGGCTTTCAACACCTGTGCAATGGCCGCATGCTTGTATTGGCCTTTAGCTTCCGCCAGGGGGATCATGGTATTTGCCGAGAGAAACACGGACATATAGGCTTCATTCCAGATGTCGTCGAAGTTAGAAGGTGTAAAGGCGTTGAAGTAAGTAGGGCCGAACATGACCTCCTGACGTACCATCTGATCACCGAAGTCGGTGGCGCGTTGATAAAAGCTTCTGAAGTATAGCTGGAGGTTATTCAGATAAAGGTCATTGTCAGCAGCGGCCGGGGTGGCTTTGCTGGGGTCGGTCAACAGCGGGTTCAATTGTTTGTTGCAGGAAGCCAGGATTACAAGGGCTGCCGCAAGATATATTTTTACTTTACTTTTCATGTTAATCCAGTTTTGTGTTTTAGAACGTGAGTCTCAGGGTTGCACCCATACGACGGGAAGAGGGGCCGGAGAAAAGCTCCACGCCCTTGGGGCTGCCTACGCCAAGACTGTTGCTTTCCGGATCAAAGCGCGTATGTTTTGGAACATTGGGCGCATAATACCAGAGATTGGTGCCGGAGAACCCGATGCTGGCTGAACCGAACGGCGTATTCTTTAGTATTTTGGCAGGGAGAGAAAAGTTAAGGGCCAGTTCGCGCAGCCGGATGAGTGTAGCGTCATATACAGCGACGGCATTGGGGCCGAAGGCATACGAATTGAAATAGATATTATCCACACTCTGCTGGATATCGTTTGGCGTCCCGTCCTGCTTCACCGTATTGGGGAGGATAAAGGGGAGGGTCCTGTCGAAGTCCGTATCTCTGGTGACACCACGGGCGAGCATGGTACGCACCGTATTGGACCAGAGCTGTCCCCCCCGGGTGTAATCCCACTGCATGCGCAAGGACACCCATTTATAAGAGAGGGTGCTGATGCCCGTCAGGTTGTATTTCGCATTGGGGTCGCCGATGACGGCGATGTCGGAGGAACCAAGGAAGTAGCCATTCTGGTCTACGATCTTCTTGCCGGATTTGGGGTCAACCTGTACATAACTTCCCTGGAGGATCCCGAGCGGCTTGCCATTGAGGGCGTAAGTACCGGGACCGCCTGAGTAGCCACCTGTCTGGATCTGCTTGATCTCAGTCGGAATATCATGCACTTTACTGCGATTGAGGGTAAAATTGCCCTGCA
The DNA here is from genome assembly GCA_017307755.1 of Chitinophagaceae bacterium. Lineage (GTDB taxonomy): Bacteria > Bacteroidota > Bacteroidia > Chitinophagales > Chitinophagaceae > Puia. The sequence continues at coordinate 181,009 of JAFKGQ010000010.1, forward strand.
GCTCCCATCTCCAGTCCTGTGTACGAACGACGGTGTATCCCAATGCTATTTCAACACCCCTGTTATCTAGCGCACCTGCATTTATCTGTGTTACATTATACCCTGTGGAAGCATCCAGCTGAGCGTCCAGGATCTGGTTTTTGGCAGTCCTGAAATAGCCGGTGACATCCAGGGTGATCCTGTTGTCAAACAACCGGCTTTCGATACCGCCTTCTATTTCGCGTATCAGCTCGGGCTTGAGGTCCGGATTGGCCACCCTCTCAGGAATGGCGCCGGTATTGATCACATTGCCATTCTTATCAATATATGCATTGGCAGTTACATTGAAATAGGGTCTGGTATTGTACGGCTCGGGGAAGTGTGCGCTGGTAGCATAGCCCACCCGCAGTTTGAGATAATTGATCGCCCTGCTATCCTGGAGGAAACTGAGGTTCTGTGTTGGTATGTACGAGAGACTGACGCTGGGATAGAATAATTGCCGGTGGTTCGGCTCAAGCGTAGAAACCCAGTCATTACGGCCACTGGCAGAAAGGTACAGGTAGTCTTTGTAACCCAGGGTGGCCTGTGCAAAGACACCTTCCCGGATCTTCTCGATCTTTTTACCCAGATCGTACCCCCCTTCGTCAGTGGAAGCATGGCTGATAAAGTTGCTGTGGTCGAATAACCCGAATACCAGCTGCTGATTGCTCCGCATGCCATTCTGGTTATATAAGTCATGACGGAAGTCTCCGCCGGCATCCACATCCAGCGTGAAATCATTCCCGAATGTAGTGTTGTAGTTGATGATCAACGTATGGTTCAATATCGTGTTGGTGATATTGGTCGTACGATAAGTACCTGTCTTATAGGTATTATCGCCCTGTTTGCCCCCTTTATTCACGCTGAGGCTTTGCAGCTCATTATAAATGTCGACACCAAAGCGATAGGAAACACTCAATCCTTTCTTAACGTCATACTTGAGGCCCAGTGTACCGAACGTGCGGTAGACCTTGTCACTGGAGAGGTTGTTATTAGCTGCCCAGCGAGGGTTCTCGATGTCGTTGGTAGGACGGTAATAGATGCTGGATCCGTCTACGGGATTCTGGAAAGGGAGTCCCATGAGATTGATGCTGGTAGGGGTAAAAAACAGGTTGCCAAATACAGAGGCTTTGTCCGCGCTGCCTCCGCCTCCATTGGCGCCTACGGTAGGCGTTTGCATATCGGTGATGGCCAGATTTAATACGCCGGTGGCCGTGAAATGATTGGACAATTTGGCCGTACCTCCGACACCGAGGTTGTTCTTATACACACGGTTGTTGGGTGTAAAACCCTGATCGCCTGTATAGCTGTAGTTGGCATTGAAGGTGGTGTTCGGTCCTGAGGAGGAAACATTGACCGAGGTGGTGCTGACGAGCCCAGTCCGGAAGAAGTCGTGCACGCTGTTGTAGAACTTATAATCCTGGGTCTTGCCTGCGTATTGAGGGAATGCGGTCGTCAATGCGGAGGGGTAACCCATCTGCAAAGGCGGATTGGTAAATTTCGCGCCCCAGTTACTAAAGGCCGCGGAAGGCACCAGGTCAAAGCCACCGCCGTAGACATGTGTATAATCCGGCAGGTTGGCGACCACATTGGCAGAGATCGACTGGGTGCCTGTGATCTCCAGTTTCTTTTGTGGTCTGTGACCGGAGCCATTCTTTGTCGTGATAAGGATCACGCCATTACGACCGGCTTCTCCATAGAGCACGGCGGCGGCCAGCCCCTTTAGGACGTTGACGTTTTCGACATTGTTAGGGTCCAGGTCCAGGAATCGGCTGGAAGTGGAGATACCGCCACCAAATTGGAAGGTGGCATTTACATTAGTCGCTGCGTCGAAGGGCACACCGTCCACTACGAACAGGGGTGTAGCGTTGCCGCTGTTGATCGAACTGATACCACGGATGTTGATATTGGTGCCGCTGCCGGAGATCCCGCTGGAGTTGAGGATGTTCACGCCGGGCGCCTTGCCGGTGAGCAGACGGGTAATGTCCGTCTCGGGCCGTTGTTCCAAAGAAGCACCCTTAATGGTGGATACTGCATAACCCAGTGCTTTTTTCTCTTTCTCACGGCCCAGAGCTGTTACGACGACCTCGCTTAAAGCAGAGGTGCCGGGCTTTAGGGATAATGTCAACGATGTGCGGCCGCTGACGGCAATTTCGGCGGCTTCATAACCTACACCACTGATGATCAATACAGCGGAAGGAGCTACCTTGATCCTGAATACTCCGTTGGCGTCGGCGCTGGTGCCGCCTCTGACACCTTTGATCCTTACTGATACGTTGGGAATGGGTGACCCTGTTGGGTCTGTGACCTTGCCGGTCACTTCTGTTGTTTGGGCGAGTAACCCTGAACTAATGAGCAATAGGATGCCCATTAGGAAACAGTGAAGTTTTCTCATGTGTAGTAGTGTTTATTCTTAAAAACTTTCCTTATATGGAAGCGAACGTTCCCAAAATGTGACGAGCGGATGTCTTACTGGCTGGACGGTAACCGTTTATATAAAATTGCTTCCGGAAACCAATAAGCAAGTCAGTTTTGGACAATTAAAGTACGAACTTTTAATTAGACTTTAATTTTTCTTAACATTTTTTTTTGAGTTTTTTACGCAAGTCAGAGCCTATAGTATATTATTATCTAAGCGAGGCCGGCGGGCGGCCGACCTCGCTTTTGTATATTTTATTGCTTTTGGAGTATCAGCCGGTTGGGCCCATAATCCGTACCGCCACCCTGGATATCGATGCTCAGCGTAATATACCCGGTGCTGGAAAATACGTAGCCGGCAACGTCATTTGTTCCGGCCCCTTCCGCGGTGTATTGGGTGGAAGAGGGGCCGCCGTAGCGGCCAAAGATCACTTTGGGGATCGTGGCTACACCATTAGCGGGATTTACGTTGACGACGAGGGGGCTGATTACTGTTCCGCCGTTGGGCCAGACCTGGCTTAGGTTCACCTGGTTGGGCCCTGGTCCGTCCGTCACCTGTACGACATCGCCCGGATGCCAGTCCTGCCAGTCATCGGCAATGACTTTATAGGACCCCGCGATCGGGCCGACAAAGGGGCTGGTGATATAAGTGGTGAAGAAATAAGCGCTGTGATAATAAGGGCCGGTGATCAGACCGCTGCCGGAATTATTTCCTGTGCTATTGACATCGAAGGCCCTTCCTGTTTTTGTATAGAGCCGGGTATAAAACGTGTAGAAGGAGCCGGGGTTAAAGGAGCCGGGGTCGACCCCCAGCGCGGTGGCTAGTTCTCCGCCCGTGACGGCTATTTTTGTACCATTGCCTGAATAGCTGACGGTCTTTACCTTATGCCATTGGGTTGTATCGTAGGTGGCGCCGGATGCCGCGAATACGTCGATGTGATCCACCGCTTCACCGCCTTTGTAGCCGCTGACGAGGACCCCAACGGTGGAGGTGGTCATCGCACTATTATCGAAATTCAGGTTGATCGTGCTGTCCAGCACCAGGTAGGACCCCACGGTCAGGTTTTTGACATCCGACAGCGGATTGATCGCGCCTCCTGTCTTTTTACAGGAGTTGATCACGAAGACCAGGCTGACGAGGCTTATGATGGTGATGAGTAATTTCTTCATGTTGAATTTTTTTTGTGTACCGAATTACTTGACGAAATTATCCGGGTTGTTATCCCAAAACACTTTGTTGACGGCGTCTCCCGGCGTCTTTTGTGCAGGAGCGTTGGCGTTCCTGTTGACGAATACGGAGGGGTAGTACATGCTGCGCATAAAGAAGCCCGGGTTGGGCACCGCGACTGCTATCTGTGCATTGTCCGGCTTGCCTGTGCGCCGGTAGTTATTATACGGTTCCACTCCATTTCCCCAAAGGGCGAGATAGTATTCCGTCATGATAATATTTAACCGCTGGTTATCTGTCGTCGCTGCGTCATAATTGTTCAGCACAAGATTGACGTAGTTTGATATCTGCGTGGAGGAAGGGACGGCTGATGGGTCCGGTGTCACATTGACGGTGGCGGGGAAGGACATTACCTTGGCGATGGAGGTATTCACGCCGGCTTCCAGCAGATCGCGGGGCGCGCCCTGGGAGGTAATATTCAGTGTGAGGGCCGCCTCGGCTTCCAGGAAAGAGGTAAAGGAGGAGAGCCAGATCGGGTTGATACCGGCGCCTTGTCCGCCCATACCAAGGGAGACGGCTTCGTATTGGTCAGCATCAAACTCTCCTGCCGCGGGATAGACGCCAAATGCAGTGCGGTAGCTGCCATCCGGGGGTGCGCCACTGTTGTCCCCATGGTCCCGTCCCATATAGCCTTTGCCGATGACGCAATAAGGGGTCTGAGTAGGGACGCTGGGATACCAGGCGGGGAAAGTGGGAGATGTGCCGAACTGGGAGTTGACAAAGCAGGGACAGGTCTGTGAATTGGCCCAGGAGTAGTTCCCTGCCTGACGGTAGAAATAGTAACGTGTGCGGGGGTCGCCGGAGAGATTGACGGTTCCTCCGTATTTCTGCGCCGTCATCATCCACAAAAAATAATTGCAGATGTATTCCCCTACTCCACCGGAGTTGACATAATCCAGGGCGTAGTGTTCGTGACGGCTGTCGGGGGAGGTGACGGAAGTGCCGTATTTAAATACAAAGTCCTGGGAGGGGTCGTTGATGAGATCGTTCTCGGTCAGCAGCGCCTGGATCTTTGCTGTTACGGTATTGTCTACGAGCCGGGTCTGCATATAGAATTTCAGCTTTAGCGTTTTGGCGAGGGTGGTCCAATTGGCCACTTCTCCGTTGCCGGGATAGAAGAGGTCATTGGCGGGGCCTTTCGCCGCATCGGGATTCTGGAGGTCGAGAATGGCGCTGTCCAGTTGGGTCTGTATCGCTGCGTAGATACTGGCGCCGGGGTCCACCTTGGGGTTTGTATTGGCATTTCCCTGGTTGGCCTCCGAATAAGGCACGTCCCCGAAATCATCCACCAGGATGCCCATTGTAAAGGCCTTCAGGACCCTGGCAATACCGGATTGGATGAATTTTTTTTGTGTTTTCGCCAGCTTGATGAGCGCATCGGCATTGGGGATGACGCCGCCGTAAGTAGAGGCGCTGGCGCCTAACGTGCCATAGTATGCGCCGAATTGGGACAAACCGCCCGCATAGGCTATTTCCCATTCCCCATCGAAGGAGGCGGGTGTATAGGCATTGCGATAAAAAGGTCCCACCCATTGTTGCTGACGGGTCAGTTGTGCGCCGTAGTCGGATGCGGTCACCCACAGGTTATTAAAAGTCAGCTGTACCTGGTTGAGGTACAGGTCTACGTCTGCAGTAGAGGTGCCGGGATAGTTGGGATTGCCCAGTCGCGCATCGAGGCTTTTACTACAGGAAGCTATTCCTATAAGAAGGCTTATCGCCATGCACCCGATCAATATTTTTTTATAGTTCATATTTTCTGTTTAAAAAAGTTTTAGAAAGTGACTCTCAAACTAGCGCCGTATCTGCGGGCCGAAGGGCCGCTGAGGAACTCCATGCCTCTTCCATTGCCCACACCCAGACCGGAAGCTTCCGGATCGAAGTGGATGTATTTGGGGAAATTGGGAGCATAGTACCAGAGATTGGTACCCGACAGACTGAGTGAGAGAGAGCCGAATGGCGTCTTATCTAAAATTTTTGCGGGCAGGCTATAGGACAGGGATGCTTCCCGCAGGCGGATGCAGGTGGCATCGAAGACGGCGCCTTCATTGGCAGCGCCATTGGTGATGCTGTTGCCGTAATAGGCTTGTGTGGCGGAGATCTCGATATTATTAGGTTGTCCGTTCTCCAGCACGCCCGGGAGGATATAGGGTGCGGCCCTGTCAAATTGCGTGTCCTTTGTCACACCCCTTCCCAGCAGGGCACCGGCCGTGGAGGCGAACATTTCGCCACCTTCGGTGAAATCCCACTGCATGCGAAAGGAAAGTCCTTTATAAGAAAGGGTACTGATGCCCGTGAGCTTGTACAGCGCATTGGGGTCGCCGATGATGCCGATGTCTCCCGAGTTGATGTAGTTCCCGTCTGTACCGACCAGCCGTCTGCCGGATTTCGGGTCTTTCTGGAAATAGTTCGCCATGATGATGCCCAGGGGATAACCGTTCTTTGCAAAGGTCCCCAGGTTGGAGTACCCGGCAGTGTTGATCTGGGTCAGGTCGGGAGGCAGATTGGACACTTTACTTTTGTTCAGGGTATATAACCCATCCAATTGCCATCTCCAGTCCTGGGTCTGGAAGACCGTCACACCTATTTTCAACTCGATGCCTTTGTTGGTGACCTTACCTGCGTTGATTTGTTTTTGGGTACCGCCGGCGGCAGGGTCAATCTGACGCAGGAGGATCTGGTCGTTTGCCACCCGCTGATAAACGGTGAGATCAACGTCGACGATATTGTTCAAGAACCTGCCTTCCACGCCGGCTTCTGTCTCTTTTAGCAATTCCGGTTTCAGATCGGGGTTGGGCAGCAAGGCCGGAATGGCATTGATGTTGATGGCCGTGCCCTTGGACGTGAGGAAATTCTGTGTGGCTGTGTACAAGGTAGCCCTGGTGGAATAGGCCGGCGGTATATTGGCGGAGGTGGCGTAGCCGATCCTCAGCTTTAAGTAATTGACTGCTTTGCTGCCTTTGAGACTTTCTATCGCTGTGGTTGGGATAAAGGACAGCGATGCGCTGGGATAAAAGATGGTGCGGTGGTTCTTTTCCACCGTGGAGAACCAGCTGTGGCGCCCTCCCACAGTCAAGTAAGCATAATCCTTATAGCCGAGGGTGCCCTGTGCGAAAGCGCCCAGGCTCAATATATCTGAATTGCCATTGTTCAAGGCTGTGATGCCATCTTCGCTGTTGGGGGAATGAGTGATAAAGTTGCCGTGGTTCATAAAGCCGTATACCAGCTGCTGGGTGCTGGTCATGCCCGTCTGTTCATATTTAGTATTCTTGGCATTGACGCCGGCGTCCACATTGAGGGAGAAGTCATCACCCAGGTTCCTGTTGTAATTCAGCAAACCTGTATGGTCCCAGATGGTGCTGATACCTGTGGTCGTACGATAGATCCCTGTAGGAGTGGCGATGCCGCCCTTGTTCTGAGCGTATTCCTGGAACTCGGTATAGTTGTCGTACCCTATCCTGTAAGAAACGTTCATCCCTTTGACCGGGGTTGCATAGGTGAACGTCATCTGGCCGAACACCCGGCTGACCTTATCGACGGTAAAAGAGTTATAGAGGGTCCAGCGGGGATTCTGAATATCGTTCCCATTACGATAGTAGATAGAAGAGTGGTCGGAAGGCAGCTCGTAGGGCAGTCCCATCAGGTCGACGGCGGTAGGAGTATACAAAACGTTACCAAATACGGAAGTGTTGGTGGAATTGTTGCCATAGCTGTCGCTGGTGGGGGGCGAGCTTACATTGGTCGTAACATAGTTGACTGTGCCGCTGACCGTGAACTTATTTGATAGTTTAGCCGACCCGCCAAACCCGAAAGTGTTCTTATACATGGAATTCCCCGGCAGGTAGCCTTCGTCGTCCATGTAGCTGTAGCTCATGGCATAGCTGGCGGTGGGTGTGGCGCCTGAAACATTCACCGACGTATTGCTGGTGTTACCTGTTTTGAAAAAGCGGGGGACGCTGTTATAATATTTGTAGTAATAAGGCGCTCCCTTGTATTGGGGGAATTCGGACGCGAGGGAGGACTTATCATAAGGATGGGTTACCACGGCAGGAGGATTGGTGAACTTGGCGCCCCAGTTGCTGAAGAAGGCAATGCCCTGGCTAAGGTCGAAACCGCCGCCGTATTCGGTGTTGTATTCAGGCAGGACGGCTTTTGTGCGGAAATAAGATTGGGAAACCATGATCTCCGCCTTTTTTCTTTCCTTTTGCGAGGCGCCGTTCCTGGTGGTGATGAGGATCACGCCATTTCTTCCGGCTTCGCCGTAAAGAACGGTGGCGCTTAGTCCTTTTAGAATATTGACGCTTTCGATGTTATTGGGGTCCAGGTCCAGGAATCGGCTGGAGGTCTGAGTGCCGTAGGTAAAGTCGGCCTGGGTATTGGTGCTGTTGTCGAAGGGGACGCCATCGACGACGAATAGGGGTGTCGAGTTGCCGCTGATGGTGCTGATACCGCGGATGTTGATATTGGTGCCGCTGCCGCTGAGGCCGCTGGTGCTTAGGACATTCAGGCCCGGGGCCTTCCCGTTGAGGACACGTCCCAGATCGCCTTCGGGTCTTAGTTCCAGCGCCGATTTATCGACGGTGGCTACGGCATAGCCCAGGGCTTTCTTTTCTCTTTTGATACCGAGGGCTGTGACCACCACTTCGCTCAGGGCCGTGTTGTTTGATCGTAAAGCGATGGTGACGGTGGACCTGTCTTTTACGGAGATCTCCGCGGGCTCGAACCCTACGCCACTGATGATAAGGGTGGCATTGGCGGGAGTAGTGATCCTGAATTCGCCGTTGGATTCGGCGCTGGTACCTTTTCTAAGTCCTTTTATCCGGATAGAGGCTCCCGGGATGGGATTACCGGCAGGGTCCGTGACTTTTCCTGTGACTTCCTTAGTTTGCGCTGAAAGCTCAGATGAAATGAGCAATAGCAGGCACACTATGAGATAGTGAAGTTTTCTCATGTAGATGCGTTTTGGTGATTAATAATAATGACTCAAGGCAGCTTTCCAGGTATATGCGGAAGGAAGTGTGAGGAACTCAAGAATTGACAGTGGTGGGAATTATAATTCGGGGTTAATTTACAAAAAATCCCGTTGTACTACCTATATATTAAAAAGGTTTTTATGCTATCCATATATGTTTTTACCTAGGGGTTAGCAAGCAACAGTCAAAGGCACGATGGAGCAGTATGAGGTGAAAAATACATAAAAGCCCTTCTGTCAAGTGAAGATATTTTCTCATGTTTAGCAGTTTTGGTTACTTAATAAAAGACCGAAGCTGTTCATAGACAAAGCAATCGGCTCTCAATTGACAGAAGGGAGGGCTTACGTAATAAAAATGACTAATGTGTGAACTCAGAGGGTAAAAATAATCTTAATTATGTTTATAATAGTTTGTTAAAATACATATTTATTATTACAATGTAAAAATCGAATAAAAGCTCATGCCTGGCTCTGGTATGTGTGCCGGCCACCGGCTTATTACCTACCTGACGATGGAAGATCATTGTGAAGTGTCGTGGTTGTCTCCCGGACCCTATAAATGACCATTAACAACCGGATCTGGTCATCAAATGCATGTAAAATAAATTTAATATTTATTACAACAACTGAAAGACAGCAATTTTGGATTAACTTCAAGTTTTATGTATATATACTTTTTTTAATGTATATATTTTAAAACTGCTCTGCTTTGTCAAAAAGACAGACAGATGGTAAAAAAGACAGAGAATTTTCGCTTGATTTTTGATGTGCATTACCTGGGTTAATTTTCAATATTTTATTAGGGTCCGGGAGAGGATGAGCGGTTGGGGAGGAGGTTGGACATTTTATGATAACTATTTGAAAGATAATATTTTATAAAGATTTTTTTAAGTAAAAAAAAGCGATTTTTTAAGGCTTTAAAGTTATTCACACCGTCAAAAATTTATTTTGTTATGTGGCGCTAATTTGTAATTTAGTGCAAGAATTTAATGGGTTAGTAAGTAAGGGGCCGGCGATTTAGCTGGCCCTTTTACTTTTTATGCCATCCTTATTCTTTTCCGCTTCTTTTTATGTTCTTTCCTCCCTCTCCCATGCAATTTTTGCCAGTAACTTTACAGAATGAGTAAAATAAAAACAGCTTTCTTCTGCAGTAATTGCGGTTATGAGAGTGCCAAGTGGTCGGGTAAGTGTCCTTCATGCGAGCAGTGGAATACTTTTGTCGAAGAGGTCATCACAAAAGACAACAAACTGGCGGAGACTGATTGGAAAAAATTATCTCCTGTAAAAAAAGATGTCCGGACCTTGCCCTTGAGTGAAGTAGTGAGTGCCGAAGAGAAGAGGATCGTTACCTCAGACGCGGAGTTGAACAGAGTATTAGGCGGCGGCATCGTAACGGGAAGCATTGTGCTTGTGGCGGGTGAGCCGGGCATAGGTAAAAGTACGCTGTTCCTTCAGAACGGATTACTTTTAAAAGATCATGTCGTTCTTTATATCAGCGGGGAGGAAAGTGAGCAACAGATCAAGATGCGGGCAGACAGGCTGAAGATGCACAACGATCAATTCTATCTCTTAACGGAAACATCCACGCAGGCGATTTTTCAGGAAATAAAAAAATTAAGACCCGGCTTGGTGATCGTGGATTCCATACAAACCCTGCAATCTCCCTATATAGAATCGTCAGCCGGCAGCGTCTCTCAGATCAGGGAGTGTACATCAGAATTTCAACGTTTTGCCAAGGACTCGCAGACGCCTGTATTTCTCATCGGGCACATCACCAAGGATGGCGGCATTGCGGGTCCGAAGATCCTGGAACATATGGTGGACACAGTACTGCAATTTGAAGGGGACAGGCATTACGCTTACCGGATCCTGCGTACGTTGAAGAATCGCTTTGGCAGCACGGCCGAGCTGGGCATCTATGAAATGACAGAGGATGGCATGCGGGGGGTAAGCAATCCCAGCGAGCTATTGATCACTCAAAAGGAGGAGCAGCTTAGCGGTATTGCGATAGCTGCCACTATCGAAGGGTTGCGCCCTCTTCTTATAGAAGTGCAAGCGCTCGTGACACCATCCGTGTATGGAACCCCCCAAAGGACGGTGAGCGGACTAGACCTGCGTCGTCTTCAATTACTCCTGGCTGTGTTGGAAAAGAGAGGAGGTTTTCATTTCGGCATGAAAGACGTCTTTCTCAATATCGCCGGGGGGCTGAAAGTGGAAGACCCATCCATCGATCTGGCGGTGTTATGCGCATTGCTCAGCTCATATGAAGACACGCCGCTGCCTGCTCATTACTGTTTTGCCGGTGAGGTAGGGCTTAGCGGAGAGATCCGGGCGGTTGGCCGCGTCGAACAACGAATAGCGGAAGCCGAAAAATTAGGTTTTGAAAAGATCTTCGTCAGCAGATACAATATAAAAGGTTTGCACAACCAGAAATGGGGCATCGAGATCATGCCTGTGGGGAGGGTGGAAGAAGTTTATCAATATCTTTTTTAACGTACTTTTACCCAGATGTACAAGCATTGGCTGTTTATACCCCTGGTCGCCGTCCTTACTTTTTTGTCCTGCAGAAAAGACAGCTTTGTCACCAGTGCAGATGCCGTCGTCCGCCTAAGCACAGATACCTTGTTCTTCGACACCGTGTTCGTATCGACAGGCAGTGTTACGCAGGTGGTCAAGATCATCAATGGGAATGATCAGAAGCTGCGTCTGTCGGATGTAAAGCTGATGGGCGGGAGCCAGTCTTATTTTTCCATTAATATCGACGGCGCGGCAGGACCTCAGCGACAAGGGTTGGATCTGGAGGCAGGAGATTCCATTTATGTATTTGTCGCCATCACCATCCGGCCGGGGGCGGTCAATCTTCCCTTCATTGTACAGGATAGCATCCAGGTCGCCTTTAACGGTGTATCCAAATATATTCAGTTGCGTGCATGGGGGCAAAATGCGCATTTTCTGCGTAATGAAGTGATCCGGGGGAATGTGACCTGGGATAACACCCTACCCTATGTCATTTTGGGAGGATTAAGGGTAGATACGACTGCCCGGCTTACCATTCCCCAGGGATGCCGGGTCTATTTACATGCGGATGCTCCCTTACTGGTGGATGGGACATTAGAGGTTGCAGGTAGTAAAGACTCAGGCAGCCGGGTCATTTTTCAAAGCGACCGGCTTGATGATCCTTATCGTGGCTTCCCGGGCAGCTGGCCGGGTATTTATTTCAGACAAACCAGTACGGGCAATAAGCTCCAATATGCCGTCATTAAAAATGCTTATCAGGCTGTCGTGGTGGAAGGGCCTTCTGCAGGAAGCTTCCCACAGCTGTCGATGGAGCAATGTATCATCGACAACAGCTATGACGCGGGAATACTGGGAGCAGGCGGCTCTATACAGTCGTCCAATTGTCTGATCAGCAATTGCGGAAAAAATATCGTGCTGAGCTATGGGGGACATTATCAATTTATCCATTGTACGGCTGCCAGCTGGGGCAATGATCTTATCGCTCACACGCAGCCTGTATTATCAGTCAGCAATTATGTATTGCAGGGAAGCTCCATATTGACAAGCGATCTGACCGCAGACTTTATCAACTGCATCTTCTGGGGTAACAGCGGCAATGTGGATGATGAAGTGCAGGTTTCCAAACAGGGCGCTACAGCTTTCCATGTAGGATTTTCTAATTGTTGCTGGAAGGTAAAAAACTCACCGGCGAATGTGACTGCTTCCAATATGATCGTGAACATCGATCCTATGTTTGACAGCGTCAATAATGTCCGGCGATATTATGATCTGCATTTGAAGGCTTCGTCGCCGATGATCGATAAAGGGATGGATGCCGGCGTGACCCTGGACCTCGATGGGAATCCCCGGCCGGTGGGGTTACCAGACCTGGGGTGTTACGAGCATCAGTGAGCAGACATGTCCGGCCGTCCCGGCCATCAGGAGGTGATGCCGCCCATCATTCAAATTGTTCGCTAACTTAAACTTTAGCGTTCCATCTTTGTAAAACCTTAAGAATTGTAAATACCTTCAACTTCTAAAATCATCCTACTATGTTACGCGTACTATTGTTTTCGATCTTTATGGTGGCCGGGGTCGGTGTCACAAGTGTCTATGATTTCAAGGTACCGGGGCTGGATGGAAAAACCATCGATCTTGCCAAATACAAGGGTAAAAAACTCTTGATCGTCAATACAGCCTCCAAATGCGGGTTTACTCCGCAATATTCCGACCTGGAAAAATTGTATGAGCAGTATAAGGACAAGCTGGTGATCGTAGGTTTCCCTGCCAATAACTTCCATCAGCAGGAGCCGGGTACTAATGCCGAGATCAGCGAGTTCTGCAAAAAGAATTATGGTGTTACTTTCCCCATGGCCGAGAAGGTGGATGTCATCGGGGAAAATACACATCCACTTTTTAAATACCTGACGGATGAAGCAAAGAAGATGGGAGTAGCCGATCCAGTCATCGGCTGGAATTTTACAAAATTCCTCATCGATGAAAAGGGGAAATTAGTAGCCGTGTTTCCCAGTAAGGTAAAACCCATGGATGAACAGATCACGAAATATTTGAATTGAGATCTAAGTGCCTAATAAAAGAACCCTGGCTGTCGCCAGGGTTTTTGTTTATAGTATATTTGCGCCTATGTCATTCAAAAATGTCATCGGACAGGAGGAGATCAAACAAAGACTGGTGGAACTGGTGCAATTCAACCGGCTGAGCCATGCCTTGCTTTTCCTTGGTAATGAAGGCAGCGGAGCCCTACCCATGGCCCTGGCATTTGCGCAGTACACAGTCTGTGAGAAGACAAAAGGGGGGGAGGGAGATGCATGCGGGATATGCCCTTCCTGTGTCAAAGCGTCACAACTCGTCCACCCGGATATCCATTTCTCTTATCCCGTCATCCCCCGGAAGCCAGGAGATAAGCCGGTGAGCACAGACTATATCGTTGAATGGCGGGAATTCATCAAACAATACCCTTATGGCAATGCTTATGACTGGCTGCAATTCATCGGGGCGGAGAACAAGCAGGGGAATATCACAGCCCAGGAATGTAATGACATCATTCACAAGCTAAATCTCAAGAGTTTTGAGAGTGGCTACAAGATCTTAGTGTTGTGGATGCCGGAATACCTGGGTAATGAAGGGAACAAACTGTTGAAACTTATAGAAGAACCACCTGCGGATACCTTATTTATCCTGGTCGCTGAAAATGAGTCTCTTATCCTTCAAACCATCTTGTCCAGGACCCAATTGGTGAAAATACCCCTACCAGACACCAGGGATATCGAGAAAGCCCTGATTGAGCGGGCAGGGGCAGGTGAGGAGCAAGCCAGACAGATCGCCGTCCTTTGTGAAGGGAATTATCATGAAGCGCTACAATTGATCCGTCATGCGGAAGATGACTGGCAGGGGGTGCTGCGGGAATGGTTGAATGCGATATTGAGGGGTGGTCCGATAGCCCAGGTGAAGTGGATAGACGAGATCAGCAAGTCGGGGCGCGAACGGCAGAAACAGTTTCTCCGGTACTTCAATCATTTATTAGAGCAGGCCGTCCGGCTGCGTTTTATGGGGGATGCGGCGCCGCCTATCCCTGATGGCGAGCGGGATATCTCGTTGCGACTGAATAAGATAGCAGATGTACCCCAGCAGCAGGCCATCATAGAGGAACTGGACCGGGCCGCCTATTACATCGAGCGGAATGCCCATGCCAAGATGCTTTTTCATGCTTTGACTATCAAACTATATCATATCCTGGCTGACAGGACCGTAGCTTCGGTGAACTAAATCTTTGAGGATGATGGGCGTTTGTGTATATTTGGCACAGGCCCGGGAACAGGGCCGGTGAAAAGAGGCGGACCTGACGAATGAATATGTGTAGAAGGAGGCCGCGGGATCAGAGATATTTTGCACCTGAATATATTTTATTTATAGTAGGATTCTTCTGCCTGTGCCTTTGCCAGCCTCTTTTCGCGATCATTTTCCTAATTGTTAATTTATTTTGGATATGGGATGTAGCAATTGTGGTACAGCCACGGGGGGTAAACCATCCGGCTGTAAAAGTAACGGAGGATGCAGCACGGGGGGATGTAATCGGCTAAATGTACATGACTGGCTTGCGAACCTACCCTTTAGTGATCCGGATAGCAGCTGCCGGGTCGTCGAAGTGAGCTTTAACAAAGGCAGCCGTAAGGATTTTTACCGGAATACCACCACACATCTGTTTGAAAAGGGTGACCAGGTAAGCGTAGAGGGCATCAGCGGATTCGACGTAGGGGAAATTTCCATGACGGGTGAGTTGGTCCGTCTCCAGATGAAGAAGAAAGACGTGGAGGAAAATAACCCGGAAATAAAAAAGGTCTTGCGCCGTGCGACTGATAAAGACCTGGAAATCATGCAACAAAATAAGGCCAGGGAAAAAGAGGCCCTCATCCGTAGCAGGGCCATCGCCCGGCAGCTGAAACTGGATATGAAGATGAGCGAGGTGGAGATCCAGGCCGACGGAAGAAAAGCTACCTTTTTTTATATCGCAGATGACCGGGTGGATTTTCGGGAGCTGATCAAGCTTTATGCAGGAGAATTCCGGCTGAAAGTAGAGATGCGGCAGATAGGTGCCCGTCAGGAAGCCGCCAAAGTGGGTGGTGTAGGCAGCTGCGGCAGGGAATTGTGCTGCAGCACCTGGCTCAGCGATTTCAAATCTGTGAATACCACAGCAGCTCGCTATCAAAACTTATCCATCAATCAAAGCAAGCTCAGCGGTCAGTGCGGCCGGCTGAAATGCTGTCTGAACTACGAACTGGACACCTACCTGGACGCCTTGCAGAGCTTCCCGGACAATGCGGAGACACTGCAGGTGGAGAAAGGCACGGCCATCCTTATCAAAAAAGATATCTTCAAATACCTCATGTGGTATGTGCTGCCGGACAGCAATAAACAATATCCCCTGACTATCGAAAGGGTCAGAAAGATCCGGCAGCTCAACCTCCAGAATGTGGTGCCGGAAAGCCTGGAGCCTGTGGAGATCAGCACAGGCAAACCCAAGGAGGTGGAAAGCGGTTTTGTAGACCTTGTAGGCCAGATCAGCCTGAAGACGCTGGAAAAAGCCGACCGGAAAAAGAAGCACGGCCATCACAAACAGGGGCAGCCGGGCAACAACAGCGGGCAGCAAGGTGGCGGACAACAAGGTGGCGGGCAACAGGGCGGCGGGGGACAACAGGCAGGACGCGGACGGGACGGTAAGGATAATAAGAACCTCCCGCCTTCCGGTGGTCGTCACAGACGCAGATAAGACGCTGAGAGAGACTGCGATAATTGTTAAAATTTTTCACGGGAGAACCACAATAATCTCTTCTTGTTAATTTTATATACACTTTGTATTTTACAAAGGCTAAAACTCTATAACTATGGCACTTTTTGAATCCGGAAATCCAACCCTATCGGAAAAGATCTTTAGTAAATCGCTTAGCCAGCCAAGCACTGAGTTAATGACAGTAAGAGGGTCGATGCAAAAATTCGGCTTTCTGTTATTGATGGTCGTAGCAGGCGCAGCTTATACCTGGAAATTATATTTTGAAGGAGCATTCCCTACTATGATGACCTTTTTCTGGGTCGGTCTTATCGGGGGGATGATCTCTGTTTTTGCCATATCTTTTAAACCCGAATGGGCGAAGTATCTGTCTCCCGCCTATGGGGTACTGGAAGGTTTTGTATTGGGGGGATTGTCTGCTATCATCAATGATTCGATGAAGACAAAATATCCCAATATTGTCCTGACGGCCGTGCTGCTGACATTCGGAGTAGCTTTTGCCGTATTTCTCCTGTATAATTTCAAGATCATCCGGGCTACGGAGAAGTTTAAAGCAATCATCTATTCCTCGATCGTGGGTATTGGTATCTTTTATCTGATCTATATGGTGCTGGGGCTGTTCGGCGTCAACATCCCTTTTATGAACTGGGGTGACAGCAGTCTCCTGGGTATTGGGGTAAACCTCTTTGTCGTCGTCATTGCCGCCCTGAGCCTTGTTCTCAACTTCGATCAAATAGAAACAGGCGAACAGATGGGTGCGCCGAAATATATGGAATGGTACAGCGCTTTTGGTTTGCTGGTGACGATGGTTTGGTTGTATATCGAGATATTGAAGCTGTTGAGCAGGTTTGCGAATAATAGAAATTAAGCGCAGAAAGATATTTTTGAAAAGGGGCCATCAGGCCCCTTTTTTATTTAATCCCCATCAAATAAATTCCCTAATCCTCCGAGTATACTTCCCTCCTCACGACGATGACCAAATTGCGGGCTGTATTGAATGATACGGCTGGCCAGCCGGCTGATGGGCAGGGACTGCAGCCATACTTTACCGGGGCCGCGCATAACAGCAAAGAACAGCCCTTCACCGCCAAACATCCAGTTGCGGATGCCGCGTATAAATTCAATGTCGAAGTCGACAGAAGGCTGGAAAGCAACTACACAGCCTGTGTCCACTTTTAACAGCTCACCGGGCTGCAGCTCCTTTTCAATAATATATCCGCCGGCATGCACAAAGGCCATTCCGTCTCCTTCGAGCTTTTCCATGATAAAGCCTTCCCCCCCAAATATGCCGGTGCCCAGCTTGCGTTGAAATGCAATGCCGATGCTCACTCCTTTTGCGGCGCAGAGAAAAGCGTCTTTCTGAGCGATGATGGTCCCGCCCAGCTGTTGAAGGTCCAGGGGAATGATCTTACCTGTATAAGGAGATGCAAAGCTTACCCTTTTTTTGCCCTGTCCTATATTGGTAAAGGCTGTCATAAAGAGGTTCTCCCCCACCAGCACCCGTTTGCCGGCATTCATCAGCTTGCTCAACAGGCCTCCTTGCTGGGACTGGGCGGACCCGTCGCCAAATAAGGTTTGCATCTGGATGCCGTCATCCATCATCATAAAACCGCCCGGTTCACCGATGACCGTCTCTCCGGGATCCAGCTCCACTTCAACGAATTGGAGCTCTTCGCCAAATATTTTATAGTCTATTTCGTGATTGTTGCGCATAGCATTTGTTTTTGTGAAATTAATTTGATCCGATTAAAAAGCCGCCCACCAAATGATGGACGGCTTCTTTAGTTTTCCAGGCTATACAACAGGTCCGTTCTGAAGGAGGTCCGTTCTTATGTAAACTTTTAACAATTATCTAAAACCAGCTGCCTATCCATGCTTCGCCCACTTTTCCGCCAAGTTTTCTTCTTCTTCTTGCTTTTTCAAAGCTATGCCGGATCATGGTGGCGAATACCAATAGAAGGAAAATGATGGTAAAGGGCGGGATACCCAGGAAAGATATCCATTTGCCTCCATACATTCTGCGCATGGGTCTTTTCAACCTTTCGGCGATGAGATACATGCTGGGCACGATCACGAGTGTCATGAAAAAGGCGAATGCCAGACCAAAGATGATGGTCCAGGACAAAGGTTTCCAGAATACCGCATTATCGCCGCCGAAATAGATGTGAGGGTTCATCTCGGAGAATAGGGTTACGAAATTGATATTGAACCCTACGGCCAGGGGGATGAGGGCCAGGATGGCAGCCATGGCCGTCAGCAGCACGGGTATGATACGGGTCTTTCCCGCTTCGATCGCCGCCTCACGGGTCTTCATTCCGCGCGAACGGAGCTCGTCCGTGAATTCTATTACCAGGATACCATTCTTCACCACAATACCTGCCAGACCAACGATACCAAGGCCGGTCATGATAACGGAAACCTCCATCTTTGTAATGGCGAATCCCAGGATGACACCGATGACGCTGAACAATATTTCCGTCAAAATGATCACTGACTTGCTGACAGAATTGAATTGTAATACCAATATCAACAGGATGGCCATCAGAGCAATGACCAGGGCCTTTCCGAGGAAAGCGCCGGTTTCTGCCTGTTGCTCGCCTTCACCCGTCTGTTTGATCGTTACACCGTCCGGCTTTTTCTTAAAGTCGGCGATGGATTTAGCCAGTTCGATATTGACAGCCGTAGGCGTATATCCGTTGAGCACATTACTGCGGATGGTGATAACCCGTTTCTGGTTCTTTCTTTTTACGCTGCCCAGGGTGCTGGTGTAGTCTATTTTTACTAGCGAGCTGATCGGTACGTTCTTGATCCGTCCCTGGTTGGCCATATCCCGGAATGTGATGTTCATGTTCAGCAGGTCGGCAAGGTTTTTCCGCTGCACTTCCAGGTTGCGTATCTGTATCTTATATTCTTCCTTACCTTCTTTGATCTTGGAGGCTTCTCTTCCAAAGAGGGCGGTACGAAGGGCCTGGCCTATCTGGCTGGAGCTTACGCCTTCGATCATCGCGCGCTGTCGGTCTACCGTGAAGGTGATCTCGGGGTTGGTGAGATCGATGTCCATCTTCAGCTCTTCGACGCCCGGTGTCTGGATAGAATCAAGGTAGTTCTTCAGCGATACCGCGGTCTTGATCAGATCGTCGAAATCTTCGCTCGCTACCTCTATATTAACAGGGGGGTCGGTGGGCGGGCCATTTTGTTCCTGGTCCACGGAGATCTCCGCACCGGGGATACCTTTCATGACGTGGCGGATGGAATCCAGATACGGGGCCGTGTGCACGCCATTGCGTTTGCCGAATTCCACGAACGACACCTGTATACGTCCCAGCTCGCTGCGCGTACTTCTGTCCCCGCTGGTGGGGTCGCTGGCGCCGATGGCCACGTTGCTGATGACGCTTTCCACCACAGGATTTTTCTTGCCATTCTGCATATCCAGCACTTTATATACTCTGTCCTCTAATACCTTGGTCACAGAATCGGTGTATTCCACGTTGGTGCCCACGGGTAGTTTGAGATAAACGTACACCTGATTGGGGTCGCCCTTAGGAAAAAATACGACTTGTACATTGCGTGCGCCAAAGAGCATAAAAGAAAAGATCAGCAGACCAAAGGTGCCCAGCAGCAGCCAGGCCGGCCTCCAGCCCTTCAGCGCCCAGCGCAGGAGGTTTTCGTAATGCCCCATGATCCAGGGTAGTACCTTATTTTGAAAGCCATGGATCATGGCGTCGAATACAAATTTATTCAGGATGGTCAGGATCACGATGAACAGCAGCAGATTGCCCAGGAAGGTCTGGTGTGCCATATCCAGCAGGATGCCAAAGACGACGGCGATCCAGAAGCCCGGCTTTTTAAATATGTCCGTCTTGGAGCTCTTCCCTTCTTCCTCCGGGTGATTCATAAAATCCACGGCAAAGACGGGGTTCATGATAAATGCTACCACCAGAGAGGCCGTCAGGGTAAAGATCAGCATGGCCGGAAGATAGACCATGAACTTACCGATGATGCCGGGCCAGAACAACAAGGGGAAGAAAGGCGCCAGGGTGGTAAGCGTACCGGCAAGTACGGGAATAAAGACTTCGCCTGCCGCCATCATCGCCGAAGTAGGTGCGCTGATCCGGCCTTTGCCCTGGGTAAAGATACGGTGGGTGTTCTCGATGACCACAATGGCATCGTCTACAATAATGCCCAATCCAAACAGAAGGGCGAACAGCACGATAAAGTTCAATGTTACATGCGTGCCGATGATCATGTCGGCCGCGGGCAGGAACACAAAGGCCACGAACATACTAAGCGGCACGGAGAGCGCCACGAAAAAGGCGTTGACCACCCCCATAAAGAACATGAGGATGATGAGGACCAGCACAAAGCCGATGACGATGGAGTTGACCAGGTCGTCAAAGGAGGTGCGTGTCTTGGTGCTCATGTCACCTGTTACTACCACCGTCAGATCTCTGGGAAGTGATTTCTTCATTTCATCCACAGCCTCCTTTACCTGGTCAGAGGTTTCGATGAGGTTTTCCCCGCTGCGTTTAATGATGTTCAGGGTAACCACGTTCTTGCCGTCCAGTCGTGCATAGCTTTCCCTCTCCTTGATAGTGTCTTTGATGGTAGCAATGTCTTTCAGATAGACAGCACCGCCGGCGGGGTTGCGGATGATGATCTGGGCAATGTCCTGGGCGGTATGGAACTGACCTTTCAGCTGGAGGTTGCGTTTCATGTTGCCTACGTCCAGCAGGCCGCCGGATATATCCAGGTTCTCCCCTTTTACAGCATTGTCGATGTCGTCGAAGCTGATGTTACTGGCGCGCATCTTATAATTGTCCACATTGATCTGGAACTCGCGTTCGGGCGCACCCACGATATCCACCCGGTTGAGCTGGGGCAGGTCTTCCAACTTGTCCTTCATGTCGTCGGCGAATTTCTTCAGGCGCTGCTGATCATAATCGCCGCTGATATTGACATACATGATCGGCTGGTCAGAGAAGCTGACCTCCAGAGCAGTGGGCTCCTGGGTAAGGTTGGTCGGCAGGTCCTGTTTGGACTTGTCGATGGCGTCCTTGACTTTCTGCAGGGCCACATCCACCTTGACGTCCGTCTCGAACTCCACCATGATGGCTGAATAATCCTGTTGGGAAGTGCTGGTGAACTTTTTGATCTTGGCCCCCGTGATACTTTTGATCTGTTTCTCTATGGGGCGGGTCACCAGGTTCTCCATGTCTTTGGGGGAGTTGCCTGTATAGATCGTGGACACATAGATGGTAGGTATCACAATGTCCGGGAATTGTTCTTTCGGGAGCGTCATGAACTGGAATACGCCCCAGCCGCTGACGATCAACATCAGCAGATAGACTGCAGTCTTATTTTTTATACTCCAGGTAGTAGGTCCGAATTGCTTGAATTTCTCGGTAAGATTTTCTAAAACACTCATACAGTGATTTTGACGTTGGTAGAACTTATTGTATCGTGATCAGCTGCCCTTCGTACAAGCCCTGGAAACCGTCCGTGATCAGTTGGTCGCCTTCCTGTAATCCGCCTGTCACTTCTACTTTATCGCCGTAAGATTGACCGATGGTGATGGATCTTTTATGAGCCAGTAAATTATTCTCTTTATCCTTGGAGGCAACCATCACATATTTGCCCTTTTCATCCGTCTGCAACGTGTTCACCGGGATAGCAAGGGTTTTGGAGACGGCATAGTCCTGTATGCGTACGACGGCTACCTGGTTGCTGCGGATGCTCCTGTCATTGGGCAGCCTAATCTCCACGCTAAAGGCACGGCTGTCGGGGTTGATCGTTTTACCCGTAACATGCACCACGCCAGTGATCTCTTTATTGTTCAGACCGGGGAGGCTGATCTTTACCGGCGTGCCTACTTTTACCCTTTCTTGGTAGAGCTCGGGTACCTGTACCACCGCTTTCAGCAGGTCAGTATTTATCAGGTGCAGGACCTGGCTGCCGGGGGCGAACGTCTCTCCAATCTTTATCGTGAGGTTATCCACTGTCCCGTTGATATCGGCATATACGTTGGTGAAGTCCAGTTGATCCTGTGCCAGCTTTAACTGCGTCTCAGCCTGGTCTACCGCATTTTTGGCGTTGATCAGGTCTACTTCGGTACCTATCTTCTCGTCCCAAAGGTTTTTCCGGCGTTGATAAAGATCCTTTGCATGGTCCAGCGCTATCTGGGCGTTAGCCACATTGTTGCGTTGGACGGCGTCGTCGAGCTTTAGCAGCAGCTGGCCTTTTCTTACAACATCGCCTTGTCTGACGTTGACGGCCCTCACCACTCCAGCTTGACCACGGGGGGAAACCCAGGACATATTTTCTGCCTCTACATTGCCCTGCAGATCGATGTAGTGCGTAAAAGGAGAATGGGCGACCTCCGTCAACGCAACGAGCTTGGCCTTCTGACCAACTTTGGAAGAAGTGTCAAGACGGCTGATCTGGGCCTCCAGGCTGTCGATCTGTTTACTCAGCTTCTCCTGCTGATTTTTCAGGTCAGCCAGCTCCTTCTTCTTGCCGTCCAGCGTATCCGGCGTCTTTGTGGAGCTGCCGCAGGATGCCAGCAGGATGGCCGTGGAAAAAACGGAAATAGTAACTACCGTTCGTATCTTTTGCATATCAATTATTTTAAGTTGTATTGTTTCTTGGTCTGTCGGGTTAGCTTTATAGTTTACCTATTGCGTTGAGATAGTCCACTCTTGCGACTATCGCGCTGTAAAGGGCGTTGTAATAATTGGATTGCGCCGTCCTTTGGTCGGCCAGGGCGGTGGTGATCTCCGTATTGGAGCCCAGGCCCTGGTCGTATTTTTTCCGCGTCTGAGCATAGACCCTGTCGGACAGATTCATATTCTTTTTCTGGTAATCCAGCGTGGCGAGGGCAGCGGTAAACCGCAGCTGTGCCTGCTTAACATCGTTGTCGATGCGTATCTTCAGCGAGTCCATATTATTCTCCGTCTGCCGCAATTTGAGCTTGGCCTGTTTGATATTAGCATCCTTGAAGAACCCGTCGAAAATGGGTACCGAGATATTCAGTCCGACATAGGAGGCAGGGAACCAGCTGTTCTTTTTAAACAGATCGAAGCTGTTGGTATACTGTGTCTGGCCATAATTGGCTGTCAGGTTGACCGTAGGTATGTACATTTTTTTGTAACGGCTGATATCGTATTCATTTAGCTTCCTATTGATCTGCAGCAGCTGGTAGTCACGACGATCCGTGTATTTGTAATCATCACCCAGGACAGCATCCCTGATCATGTCATAGGTAAGCGAGTCCGTCAGCCGCA
Organism: Chitinophagaceae bacterium; assembly: GCA_017307755.1. GTDB lineage: Bacteria > Bacteroidota > Bacteroidia > Chitinophagales > Chitinophagaceae > Puia. The sequence continues at coordinate 204,225 of JAFKGQ010000010.1, forward strand.
GCGAGTCCTGTACAGGCATTCCCATCAGCACTTTCAAGCCCAGGTAACCACTGGCAATATTGAACTCCATCTGTACTTTCTCTGATTGCAGGTTGGTCAACTGTACATTGGCCTTGTCGACATCCAGTTGCTCGGCAAAACCATTTTTGAACATTTCGGTGGAACTGCGCAATAGCTCCTTTTGATTGGAAATGTTGGCGTCGATCTGGGCGATCTGCCACCGGCTTATCAGGAGCTGATAGTATACTTTTTCAAGATTGGCGCGGAGCATCTGTTCGGTGACCTCCTGCTTTTTCCGGTAAAAATCCAGGGAGGTCTGCCGGGCCTGCAATCCTACGAATACCTGTCCGTCGAAAAGCACCTGTTTGAGGGTAACTCCATAGTTGTTACTCCATTTGGTACCGAATTTTACGGGAAAGTACGTGCCCGGCTGGCCGATGAACTCCCCCGGGACCAGTTGGGTAGGGATCTGCAGATTATCCGTAATGCCTGCATTACCGGTGAGCTGCGGCAATGCCTGCGAGGTCGTGGCACGATTGCTCTCCTCCTGTATCTGGAGATCCAGCAAAGCATTTCTCACAAGGACACTGTTTTTGCCGGCATAGTCGAGGGCCTGCGTCAGGGTAAACTCGTGGATCTGTGGAGTCTGCCCCGCACCCGGCGCCTGTCCGTTGGAAGCCTGCTGTGACCATGCCGTAAGGGCAGGAAAAGCCAGTATTACAGCCATCAGCATTCTTCCATTTTTAAACCTTCTGTTCATGAGATATTTTTTTGTTACGTTCTGTTGTGTATTTCTCTATCAGCTGTTTGCCTTTGTCCGTGACGACGCTGTGGAGGAAGAGAATGGCCAGTTCATAGGCTACTTCCACTATTTTATACCTGCTGTGGGGGAAGACGTCGGGGTTGAATACCAGGAATGCGGCCTCAATACGCGCTTTTACCACGATGTCCTTATCCAGGTCCGCCCTGTAGATGCCTTCCTCTACTCCCCATTGCAGATTGTCCGTCAGCACCTGGTAGAGGAACTGGTATTTGAATTCCTTCAGCCGTCGGAAGGCGCGGGGGTGATGTTTCTCCAGGTCGTACATCATCAGGGGGTTGGTGTACCGCAGCATTTCCTCTACGGACTCCTGGGCGATAACGATCTGGTGGACAGCATTTTCAGCCTGTTTACGGAATAGTACGCACTCCTCTTCGTGCTGGTGTATCTCCTGGTCGATGACGGCAGAAACCATATCGTCCTTATCGGTGAAGAACTGGTAGATGGTCTTTTTGGAGATGCCAAGCTGGGTGGCGATCTCATCCATGGTAATGGAGCGGATACCATACCGAAAAAAGAGGTCAGCAGCCTTGTCTAATATTCTTTCTTTTACATCCATTGCGAGGGCAAAACTATGGAAACTTTTTTCGTTGTCAAAGTTTCCTACCGAATTTTTACCGACTTTTACCCATTTCCCACCGGCAGGCGGATATACGGCCGGGGTTATAATAATGACTATTTTTGGGCAGCAAAATCCCTGCACATGAAGCTCAAGAAAATACCTAAACAATTGTTTCACTTCTTTTTACAGGGAGTGCTCGTCCTGGCTCCGATATCTATTACCATCTGGACCGTCATAGCTGTCTTTAACTGGATCGACGGCATATTGCCCAACCTGGTATATAATATTGCCCCAAAACTGATCGGAACGGACCAATTTGGGGTCCCCAGGCGTATCCCGGGTCTGGGTTTTGTCGTTTTTATTGCTATTGCTCTTATTGTGGGTTATATCTCCCCTTCTTTTATCGTCAGCCGGCTGATGGACTTCGCGGACAGGCTGCTGGAAAAGACACCCGGGATCAAGCTGATCTATACCACGCTTAAAGATTTTTTTGAGGCCTTTGCCGGCAACAAACGGAAATTCGACAAGGCAGTGCTGGTGAACATCGATGGCCCGGATATCTGGAGGATGGGATTTATTACGCAGGAAGAACTGCATGAGTTCGGGCTACAGGAATATGTTGCTGTCTATGTACCCCAATCCTATGCGTTTTCGGGGCATCTGTTCTTTGTAAAAAGGGACAGAGTCCGCATCGTCACGGACATCAGCTCGGCGGATGCCTTGAAATTTGCTATTTCGGGCGGGGTCGCGGAGGTGGATGAGCAGTAAGCAAGGCCATCACTTCCAGAAAGCCTGTACGTTCGGGCTATCCTTCAGGATGGAGGAGGGATAGAGTCCAAACATTTTCCGAAAGGTCCTGTTGAAATGAGGCACATCGGAGAACCCGGCGTATAAGGCGGCCTCACGGAGGTCTTTTGTCTCGAATACTTTGAAAAGGGCCAGCAGTATCCGCGTCCACAGGATATATTTTCTAATGGGGATGCCTACCTGCTTTTTAAAAAGGTGGGTCAGGTGGCCGGGGGAGAGAGACACTTCCGCTGCCAGCTCTTCCACTTTCAACATATTGTCCTTCTTTTCTTCCAACAACTGTATGACCTTTCGGATCTTTTCGTCTATGCCCGCGTCTTCTTCCAGGGCGCAGAGGCTGTATACATACCTGCGTGCAAGGTCGTGGACAAGATCGCTGTCAAAGGGGCTGATGTCGAGATTTTTCTCGATGGTCTGTAGGAACCGGGCTGTGCTTTCAGGAGGTAATTCCGCCACTGCCTGCCGGGTGAGGTAGCCCTTTTTTAGCGCCCTTCCGATGGTGGTCATGGGATCGATGTTCAATAACAGGAAATGATTGTCATTTGTGCGACATTCGTGCGCCTGATCGGAGTCGATGATGACTGCCATAACTTTTTTAAAAGCGCCTTCGGGCGTCTTGATGAAAAAGGGGTGATCAAAGCTGAGGGCCAGTTGGATGGCATGATGATCATGGGCGGATGTGTCTATCGTCTTGCCGATGTACATAAATTGCCCTGCCCAGAAGAAAAAATATGCATTTGCGCCGGTCATGTCGAAGGGAGTGTTTTTTGCCGTAGGAGTAAGATAAGCAAAAAGATTTAGAAAAAATTTTGCCGGTAAGGGGGTATCTTTGAGGCGCAAAAAAAATTAATAAAAAGTGGTTTATAATTTCAATTCCGGTCCCAGCGTTCTGCCCAAGGAGGTATTTGAACAGGCGAGCCGGGCAATCCTGGATTTCAACGGCACGGGGCTTTCTATACTGGAGATCGGGCATCGTACTTCCCTATTCCAGGAAGTGCTGGATGAGGCGCTGGATACGACCCGTGAGCTGATGAACCTAGACGAGGAACATGAGATCCTTTTTCTTCATGGAGGCGCCAGCACCCAATTCTTCCAGGTGCCCATGAACCTGCTCAACGAACATGAGACGGCCGCGTACCTGGATTGCGGCACATGGGGCATCAAGGCTATCAAGGAAGCAAAGCTCTTTGGCAATGTAGATGTGGTGGCATCTTCCAAGGATAAGAATTACACCTATATCCCCAGGAACTTTGCGATCCCCAGGGATGCAAAATACTTTCATTATACTACCAACAATACCATCGAGGGTACGCAGATGCACTCGATACCGGAGACGAATGTGCCATTGGTTGCCGATATGAGCAGCGATATCCTCAGCCGGGTAATGGATTTTAACCGGTTTGATCTCATCTATGCGGGCGCACAGAAAAATATCGGTGCGGCGGGGGTGAACATAGTGGTGGTGAAGAAAGATATTTTGGGAAGGGTGAGTCGGAAGCTGCCTACGATGATGGATTACCGTCAGCATATCGAGGCGGGGTCGGTATTGAATACGCCTCCCGTCTTCGCTATTTATGTTTGTATGCTTACGCTTCGCTGGCTAAAGGAGCAAGGGGGTGTAGCTGCCATCGAAAAAATCAACGACCAGAAGGCTGCGCTATTATATGATACGCTGGATAGTCTGCCTATCTTCCGGCCCACGGTGGCGAAAGAGGACAGGAGCAAGATGAACGTAGTGTTTGTCATGGATGATAAAGCGTTGGAAAAGGAATTCCTTGCCACCTGTAAGGAAAATGGGATGGTAGGTATACAAGGGCATCGCACCGCGGGGGGATTTAGGGCGTCCATGTACAATGCCATGCCCCTGGAAAGCGTACGGGCCCTTACGGAACTGATGAAAGAATTTGCAACTCAAAAAGCTTAATAACGACAACAACGATGGCAAGCATTACTCCTTTCAGAGCGTTGCGCCCTGTCCAGCAATCGGCTGCGCAAGTGGCTTCCAGACCATATGACGTATTGAACAGCACGGAAGCGAGGTTGGAGGCGGAGGGTAATCCCCACTCTTTCCTCCATATCACCAAGTCCGAGATCGATCTGCCGGAGGACATTGACACGCACTCCGCGCAGGTGTATGAGAAGGCGAAGGAGAACCTCCAGGAGTTTATACGCAAGGGAGTCCTCGTACAGGAAGAAAAGCCTTTATACTATATCTATCGCCTGATCATGAACGGGAGGAGCCAGACGGGGCTGGTATGTGTCAGCTCTGTGGACGACTATGAAAAGGATGTCATCAAGAAGCATGAGTTTACCCGTCCCGACAAGGAGGCTGACCGTATCCATCATATGAAGACGATCAGGGCCCAGACGGGGAATGTATTCCTGGCTTATAAGAATGTAGAGGATATAGACAGGTTGATAGAGGGCTGGAAGAATGCACATGCGCCATTATACGATTTTACCGCGGAAGACGGCATTCAGCATACCATCTGGGCCGTGGATGACGACGCGTCCATTAAGACCATCACGCAATCATTTGCTGATAAAGTGCCTTTTACCTATATCGCGGATGGACATCACCGTGCGGCGTCGGCAGCCAAGGTGAGAAAGGAGCTGGGTGGGGCGGCCGGGAATAGCGCCGATTATTTTCTTACAACATTGTTCCCGTCTGCCGAACTGCGGATATTGGATTATAACCGCCTGGCCAGGGACCTCAATGGGGCCAGCACTGAAGAATTCCTTGACAAACTGCAAAAGGATTTTCTTATAGGGAAAGTGGATAAAGCCTTTTCACCGGCGCGTCTGCATGAGTTCGGGATGTATCTTGACGGCAGCTGGTACCAGCTGGTAGCCAAGGAAGGAACATATACGGACTCCGACCCCATCGGAGTATTGGACGTCACCATCCTTCAAAAGAATGTACTGGACAAGCTGCTGGCTATCAAAGACCCGCGGACGGACAAACGGATCGACTTTGTAGGAGGCATCCGGGGGTTGGCCGAGCTGGAAAAAAGGGTGGACAGCGGGGACTGGAAGGTAGCTTTTAGTCTTTACCCGGTGAGTATCGAACAGCTGTTCGCCATTGCCGACAGCGGGAATGTCATGCCGCCCAAAAGCACGTGGTTCGAACCCAAACTGCGGGACGGACTGTTGACCAACCTGATTTAACCTTATCTTTGGCTTTTGTAAAGCCGAAACTATGATGATAAGGAGTCTTTTTCTACCCTGTATGCTGGCATTTGCCAGCATGTCCGCCTTTTCACAACAACCTGAAGGGAAAGTTCTACAGGAGACAGCCAAGACCTTTACACGGCAAGGTGATTATACGAATGCCATCCTGGTGTTGAAGGGGGCCGTTGAGAAAGAACCTCAAAACCTGGAATTACAAAAGGACCTTGCCTTCAACTATTATCTGCAAAAGGATTATCCCAAGGGGTTGAACGTGATCCGTCCTGTTACAGAGCGTTCTGAAGCAGATGTACAGAGCTACCAGATAGCGGGGATGCTATACAAAGCCATCGACGAGCCAAAGGAATGCGAAAGGCTGTATAAGGCGGGTATCAAAAAGTTTCCGCTCAGCGGCGTATTATACAATGAGTACGGAGAGATGCTCTTTGCCCGCCAGGATAATTCCGGCGCCATCAAACAATGGGAAAAAGGTATCGAGGTAGACCCCGGCTATTCCTCCAATTACTACAATGCCAGCCGTTACTACTATTTCACCATGGACAGGATATGGGGTATCCTATATGGAGAGATATTTGTCAATCTGGAAAGCTACAGCAAACGTACGGCGGAGATCAAGGATGTCCTGTTGGAATCGTATAAGAAGCTGTATGCAGACGGAGACGTAATGAAAGATCAAACTACAAAAAGCCCTTTTGCGCTGGCCTGCCTGGGTATATATGGGAATCTTAGACCCGTCGTCGCGCAGGGCGTAACCACGGAATCGCTGATCCTGCTGCGGACAAAGTTCATCCTCAGCTGGTATGAAAAATATCCCACCACCTATCCTTTTCGTCTTTTTGAATATGACCGGCAGCTTTTAAAAGAGGGGATGTTCGACGCATATAATCAGTGGATCTTCGGCGCAGCGGAGAACCTCACGGCCTTTCAGAATTGGAGCAATACCCACGGCGATGAATACAAGCGGTTTGTAAATTTTCAACAAGGGAGGGTTTTCAAGCTGCCTGAAGGGCAATATTATCAAACAGGGGTAAAGTGAAAATATTCGGGGAAGTTTTGTACATTGGAAGTGTATGAATGAACCCAAACGATTGTTCGACTGTATCCTGCTAAAGCAGGGAGTATCTGTCCTCCCGGATATGCTGGCCGGTAAAGAAAATGGCAAATGGAGGACTTATAGCACCACAGAGACGACAGAAACCATCCATAAGCTAAGTGCGGGTCTGCTGCGACTAGGCATCTCAGGGCAGGACGGCACTATCGAAGGCAGGGATAAGGTCGCCCTTATTTCCAAGAACCGCCCTGAGTGGATCATGCTGGACCTGGCGGTTCAGCAGATCGGCGCCGTCCTCACACCCGTCTATCCCACCATCAGCGTCCACGAGCTGGAATTTATCCTTAACGACGCGCAGGTAAAACTGATCTTTGTCAATGACGAAGAATTGTTCCACAAAGTGCTGAGCATACGTGACAGGGTACCTTCGTTAAAAAACATCTATACATTCGAGCATGTCGCGCATGCCAGTCATTGGAAAGAGCTGGCGACCGACGCAAGCGCTGAAGAACTGGCCCGTGTTGCGGACATCCGCAGCAGGATCCGCCCGGAAGATCTGGCTACCATCATCTACACATCCGGTACTACAGGGACACCCAAGGGGGTGATGTTGTCCCACCATAACATCGTCAGCAATGTATTGTCCTGTATACCTTGTTTGCCCCGGGGTCCGTTGCGCGCCCTTAGTTTTCTCCCGCTGAACCATATATACGAGCGGATGCTGACCTATGTGTATCTTTTCAGCGGCAGCTCCATTTATTATGCGGAAAGCATGGATACCATCGGCGAGAACCTGAAAGAGGTAAAACCACAGATGTTCGTCACCGTACCAAGGTTGCTGGAGAAGGTATATGATCGCATCATGCTGAAAGGCGGGGAATTGACAGGGATAAAGAAAAAGCTCTTCTTTTGGGCGCATGACCTGGCGACCCGATATGAGATCAACAAATCCATGGGAGCATGGTATAATCTGCAGCTGGCATTAGCCAACAAGCTTATTTTTAGCAAATGGAGGGAGGCGCTTGGCAACAATCTGACCTGTGTCGCCAGCGGCGGCGCGGCCTGCCAGGTACGGTTGATCCGCATCTTTACAGCCGCCCGTATACCTATCCTGGAGGGTTATGGGCTGACGGAAACATCGCCCGTTATCAGTGTTAACCGTCTCCAGGTGGAAGACCGGATGTTCGGCACCGTAGGTCCCATCATCCCGGACGTAGAGGTCAGGATCGCCGAAGACGGTGAGATACTTTGTAAAGGCCCCAATGTAATGATGGGTTACTACAAACGCCCGGACCTTACAGCAGAGGCCATACAGGACGGCTGGTTCCACACGGGCGACATCGGGGTCATGGTAGAGGATAAATATCTGAAGATCACGGATCGCAAGAAAGAGATGTTCAAGACCAGCGGAGGTAAATACGTAGCGCCGCTGGCCATTGAAAGCAAACTGAAAGAGTCTCCTTATATAGAACAATTGATGGTGGTCGGCCCGGAAAGGAAATTTGTCGGAGCCCTTATCGTACCGTCCTTTTCTTATCTGAAGGAATGGTGCAGACAGAATGGTATCGAAGTCTCCTCACAGGAGGGAATGATCAAACATCCCAAGGTCATCTCTTTTTACCAGGAGATTATTGAAAGCTATAATAAATATTTCAGCCATGTCGAGCAGGTGAAGCGTTTCCGCTTGCTGCCGGCGGATTGGACCGTTGAGACAGGCGAAATGACCCCCAAGCTCAGTCTCAAAAGAAAAGTGATCACGGAAAAATACCGGGACCTGATCGAGAGCATCTACTTAGAATGATCCGTTCCGCCCCGCCAGTGAGCGGACAAGCAGGCCAGCGGATGTTCAATCTTTGAATTTCAACATCGACCATCTTCCATTACCTACTATAAGGAAAAGGACCAGCAGCAGGAATACGACAATGGACAGCAGCAATTCGGAGAAAGGTCTGTACAGGTCTGGCGACAGATTGATAAAAAAGATCGCCCCGAGCAGGATCGGGATCTGGATGAGACAGGCGAACCTGGTGAGCACGCCCAGTATCAGCAGGATGCCTCCCAGCAGATGTGCAAAAGCAATATAATTGCTCATCAGCATGGAGGAAAATGATCCAAAGGCCATTCTGTTGGTAATAAGGCTCAACATGGCGCCCATGTTATACAGGTATTCCACCCCTTTATAGCAGAGGAATGCCCCGAGGGCAATGCGGACGATATCGAGCCATTGGGGATGATGGGTGTCACCCCAGTGCTCCACGCGTTGTACGAGGTTCATATGGCATCGTTTTTTGGTGAGTAGATGCGGGCACGCGGCCCGGCGTTTAAAAGAGCTTACCTAAATATAAGGTTTTTTTAGCTCATTTTCCGGATGAGTTGCCCCAGCACTTTTATTCCCAGCTCCACATCCTCATCCCAGGGGCGGGCATAACTGATCCGAAGACAGTTGGCAAAGCGGCCTTGTCTGGAAAAGAGCTGACCCGGCGCAACAGAAATATGGTGCTTTAATGCTTCCCGGTAAAGAAGATAGGCGTTGATCTTTTTATCCAACTCCACCCATAATACAAAGCCGCCCTGGGGCCGGGAAACCTTTGTGCTCTCCGGAAAATACTGCATGATACCCTGCAGATAGCGGAGACATTGTGTGTGCAGGGCCTTGCGCAATTTTTTCAGATGATATTCGTACCGGCCAATACTCAAAAAATGTGCAATAGCATGTTGTGTAATGGTGACACCCGTCACCGTGTGCATCATCTTGTGGCGAACCACCTGTTCGGTGAACCGACCCGGGATGGCCCATCCGATGCGATAGCCGGGAGCAAGGGATTTGGACAGGCTGCTACATTGAAGGACCCAGCCTTCCTTATCATAGGTCTTGCAGGTTTTTGGGCGGTGGCGGCCGAAGTACAGCTCACCATAAATATCGTCCTCGATCAGAGGGATACGGGACTTCGTCAGCAACTCTACCAGGGCCCGTTTGTTCTCATCAGGCATGCAGGAACCCAACGGATTGCTGAAGTTGGGTACGAACACGCAGGCCTTGACGGGGAACTTTTTTATCATGGAGGCCACCAGGGCAGGGTCCACGCCTGTGAGAGGGTCGGAAGGGACTTCCAGCACTTTGAGCCCCAGGCTCTCCATTACCTGGAAGATCCCGAAATAAGTAGGGTTCTCAATAGCAACGGTATCACCCGGCTGTGTGACGGCCTTGAGACACATCACCAGCGCTTCCATGCATCCTGCCGTCACCACGATATCCTCTTCCGAAAATTTGCCGCCCCAATGAAAGGCCTGTTTTACAAGCTGACGGCGCAACTCTTTATTTCCCTGGATGTGTTCGTATTGTATCCCATGGTGCCTGGAAGAACGCATAGCATGCACCAGTGATTTATTCAACCGCGCGACGGGCAAGAGGCTCGTAGGCGGAGCTGCTATAGAAAAATTAATAAGGTCGTCCGAAGTGATGTCGTTAAAGACGGCAGTGATCATCTCCTGTACGCTGACCTCGCTGGTCATGGGCTCAGGTTCCGCTATCCGGGGAAGACCCGGCATCCGCCGAAAGTTAAAACGTACGTAATAGCCTGACTTAGGTCTGGCCTCTATAAGGCCTTTGCCTTCCAAATGGTAATAAGCCTGGAAGGCCGTACCCATGCTGATGCCGTACTCCTCGCTAAGCATACGGACAGAGGGAAGCTTGTCCCCTATCTTGAGGGTTTCCTCCCCTATCATCTTTTCCAGGCCTTCAGCTACCTGGAGATAGAGGTGGTCCTGGTCATGGAATTTTTTCTTACGCATATCTGATATAGTCAAAATTAATAAATCTGCATCTGTTTTATTTATTATTTGATCCCGAAATTTGGAGATATGGAAAAAGAATACAGTTTGGACCCCGCCGACTGGGGAGAAATTCGGCGGCTGGGCCACCGTATGGTGGACGATATGATGGATTATCTAAGCACCGTCAGGGATAGGCCGGCATGGGTGAAGATGACGGAGACGGCGGCGGAGAGGTTGGCACAGCCTTTACCGCAAGGGCCGCAGGATGCCGCGGATGTGTATGAGGATTTTCTTCATTCCGTGCTGCCTTATAACAAGGGCAATGTACATCCCCGGTTCTGGTCATGGGTGGAGGGCGGCGGCACGCCGTTCGGGATGCTGGCGGATATGCTGGCCAGCGGGATGAATGCCAATGTCGCCATCGGGGATCACGCGGCGATGTATGTGGACCTGCAGGTATTGGATTGGAGCAAAGAGATGTTCGGCTTCCCCCCCTCCGCATCGGGTATGTTAACCAGCGGAGGGTCCATTGCCAATATTACAGCGCTGATCGTAGCGAGAAATCATTTTCATGCAGCCGTAAAACGAAAGGGGCTGCGTGTGGTAGACGGACAGATGATCGTGTATGGTTCTTCGGAAACACACAATTGCGTGGCGAAGGGCGTCGAGGTCATCGGTATCGGGAGTGACAATTTCCGCAAGGTGCCGGTGGATGAAAATTATCGGGTACGTACGGATGTATTGCGGGCGATGATCAGGGAGGACAGGGAGACGGGGCATCATCCCTTTTGTCTTATTGGGAATGCGGGTACGGTAAATACAGGCGCTATCGATGATCTGATGGAACTGGCGGCCATTGCCCGGGAAGAAGGTTTGTGGTACCATATTGACGGGGCATTCGGAGCCGTGCCTTATATCCTGCCGGCATTTCGCGACAAGCTGAAAGGGTTGGAACTGGCGGACAGCCTCAGCTTTGACTTCCACAAATGGCTGTACATGAACTACGAGGTGGGATGTGTCCTGATAAGGGATGGGACCGTGCACCGGGCTGCCTTTAGCACATCCGTAAATTATCTTATGCAGCATGAACGGGGTTTGTCGGCGGGGCCGGACTCTTTTACTAATTATGGGATGGAGCTGTCCCGTGGTTTCAAGGCGCTAAAAGTATGGATGTTGTTGAAGGAGCACGGCCTGGAGAAATATGCGGGACTTGTGCGTCAAAACCTGGACCAGGCGCAGTATCTGGGCCGGCTGATAGAAGAGAGCGAGGAGTTGGAGCTGTTGGCTGATGTATCGTTGAATATCGTCTGCTACAGATGGAACCCGGGGAAGCGTGGAGATAGAGGAACCCCATCGGGAGCCGTAGCCATGGAACAGGAGGAATTGAATGCCGTAAACAAGGAGATCCTCATGCGTATGCACGAGGAAGGGGTCGCGCTGCCTTCCTATACTTTGTTGAACGGACGATATGCCATACGGGTGGCTATTACCAATCACCGCAGCAGGCTGGAAGACTTCGATGCGTTGGTAGCGGCCAGTGTGCGGATAAGCAAGAATATTCATATAACACAATAAAACGTTTGGATCATGACACATACTAAATCATTACATATCCCCGTGCAGAGGACTGGTGCGTCCAGGCTGCATACGGTAGACTGGGATAACCTGGAATTTGGAAAATACTTCACCGACCATATGTTGGTGTGTGACTATACGGACGGGGAGTGGCGTGAGCCGAAAATCGTCCCCTTTGGGGATCTCCAGCTAAGCCCTGTCGCGTTGGCGCTGCATTATGGACAGACCATATTTGAAGGGATGAAAGCTTTCCGGATGGAGGATGGCGCCATCAACATTTTCCGTCCGCAAAAACATTATGAGCGTCTGTCCCTTTCTGCTGAACGGATGTGCATGCCTGTTATTCCCCAGGAGATCTTTATAGAGGGGCTTGCTAGACTGGTGGACCTGGACAGGGCCTGGGTGCCCGGGGGCGAAGGCAGCTCGTTGTATATACGTCCTTTTATGATCGCCACGGAGGCCCGGTTAAGGGTAAAGGTTTCGAATAACTATCGTTTTGTCATTGTCGCCAGTCCCGCGGGCTCCTATTATCAGCAGTCAGTGAGGGTAAAGGTGGAAAGAGATTTTGTACGTGCGGCACGGGGTGGCACGGGCTATGCCAAATGCGGCGGTAATTACGGGGCGTCTATGTACCCGACCCAACGGGCTAAAGACGAGGGCTATGACCAGGTGTTATGGACGGATGGGAAGGAGCATCGTTTTATAGAGGAATCGGGTGCTATGAACGTGTTGTTCGTATTGGACGGCACATTGGTAACGCCGCCTTTATCCGACTCGATCCTGGACGGGGTCACACGCGACAGCCTGCTGACCCTGGCGGTCCGTCAGGGCATTCCTGTGGCTGAAAGGCCTGTTGACGTGGAGGAGCTACGGGCGGCTTTTGAGAGCGGCAGGATCAGCGAAGCTTTTGGATCGGGGACAGCGGCAGTGATCTCTCCCATCGGCGTCATCGGGATAGACGGCGAGGACTATGCGTTGCCTACTGTAGCAGATAGGCCGGGTACATTTCCGGGAAGCGCACCGGAGGGTCGTCTGGGGCCTTGGCTAAAAGAGGCATTGGAGGATATCCGTTATGGCCGTGCTGCGGATACGGAGGGCTGGAATTTTATTGTTAAATAGGGGGAGAAAGCAAAGGGGCGTGGATATTTATCGGTAAATTGACGCAATAATTTGCCGATATGAAGGAAAAAAAGTTGCAAGGGCAGATCGCCATTGTCACGGGAGCCAGTTCGGGCATCGGTGCGGGTGTGGCTAAGGCCCTGGCTGCGGCGGGAGCTACGGTAGTGATCAATCATCCTGTTGAGGCCACCCAGGCTGCGGCCCAGGCCGTGCTGGAACAAATCAAAAGCGCCGGGGACAAAGGCATCATTTACCAATGCGATGTCAGTAAGGAAGATGAGGTCAAGAAAATGTTTGCCGACGTCATCGCCCAATTCGGGACGGTGGACATCCTTATCAATAATGCAGGGTTACAAAGAGATTCCCCATTCCAGGATATGACCCTGGAACAGTGGAACTTTGTCCTTGGTGTGAACCTTACCGGGCAATTTCTCTGCGCCCGGGAAGCCATCCGTGAGTTCCTCCGGAGAGGCCTTGTACCCGAAAGATCCATCTCGGCGGGTAAGATCATCTGTATGAGCAGCGTGCATGAAGTAATCCCCTGGGCTGGTCATGCCAACTATGCAGCCAGCAAGGGCGGTATCATGATGATGATGAAAAGCATCGCACAGGAGTTTGCTCCCTGGAAGATCCGTGTCAACAGCATCGGGCCCGGCGCTATCAAAACACCTATCAACCACCAGGCGTGGGATACACCCGCGGCGGAGAAGAAGCTGCTGGAGCTGATACCCTACGGACGGGTAGGAGTAGTCGAAGACATCGGGGCAGCCGCCGTGTGGTTAGCCAGCGATGATTCCGAATATGTGACGGGCACCACTTTATTCGTGGATGGCGGTATGACATTGTACCCGGGATTCAGTACGAATGGATAATAGGAACTATGAAGGAAAAAGAAAGACTTAAAGACGTGACCTGGAAGAAATGGGGTCCCTATCTTTCAGAAAGACAGTGGGGGACGGTGCGGGAAGATTACAGCGTCAATGGAGAGCCCTGGATATCCACCACCCATGACATGGCCCGCAGCAAGGCCTGGCGCTGGGGAGAGGACGGACTGGGTGGGTTTTCGGACAAACAGCAGCTGCTCTGTTTTTGTGTAGGGCTTTGGAATGAAAAGGACCCGATCATAAAAGAAAGGCTCTTCGGTCTGTCCGGATATGAAGGCAATCATGGAGAAGATGTAAAGGAGCTGTATTATTATCTCGATAGCAGCCCTACCCACTCTTATATGAAGATGCTGTATAAGTATCCGCAGGACGCATTCCCCTATCACCAGCTTGTGGAAGAGAACAGCCGAAGGTCAAAGAACGATCCTGAATTCGAGCTGATAGACACCGGACTCTTTGATGAGGACAGGTATTTTGATGTATTTATAGAATATGCCAAGGCGGAGAAGGAGGACATCCTCATCCGGATCACCATACACAATCGGGGGAAGGTGGCTGCTCCCATCCATGTCCTGCCCACAATATGGTTTCGCAATACCTGGGACTGGGGATATGACGACTATAAGCCTAGGATGATGACCTCAAACGAGGGCGATATCATCATCGAGCACAAGGACCTGGGTGAGTTCACGCTTTCCGGAGAGGAGCGGGATATGCACCTGTTCTGTGATAATGAAACCAATGTAGACAGGCTCTATGGCGTCCCAGGCACCGGTTATTTCAAGGATGGGATCAACGAATACATTGTGGGAAAGAAACCCGATGCTGTCAATTACCAGCAAGGCACAAAGGCAGCCGTCCATTATCAAAGAGTCGTTCCGCCCGGCGAGTCCGTCGTTGTCCGTCTGCGGCTGCAGAACGGCTGTGGCTTCGTTCCCTTTTCAGATTTCGACCTGGTCCTGGAGGCCCGCCGTACAGAGACGGATGAATTCTACAACGAATTGCAGGCGGAGATCACCGATGAGGATGAGAAGCGGGTACAGCGGCAGGCTTTTGCGGGTATGTTGTGGAGTAAACAGCTGTATTACTACAATGTCCATCATTGGTTGACAGGCGACCCCCGGCAACCACCGCCACCGTCCCAACGGCTGATGGGGCGAAACCATGAATGGAAGCATCTCAACAACAGGAATATCATCTCCATGCCGGACAAGTGGGAGTATCCCTGGTATGCCGCCTGGGACCTTGGCTTCCACTGTATCGCATTATCCCTTATCGATCCTGATTTTGCCAAACATCAATTGTTGCTGCTGACGCATGACTGGTACATGCATCCCAACGGACAGCTGCCGGCCTATGAATGGTCCTTTAGCGACACGAATCCTCCTGTACATGCCTGGGCGGCTTATCGGGTATATGAATTGGAGAAACATGCCAACGGGGGAAAAGGCGATATTGCTTTTTTGGAGACGGTATTTCACAAGCTGCTGCTCAATTTTACCTGGTGGGTCAATCGCAAGGACCAGGAAGGCAACAATATCTTTGAAGGTGGTTTTTTAGGGATGGATAACATCGGCATCTTTGACCGTAGCAATACGCACCTCCCTTTTGGGGGGACCCTGGAGCAGGCGGACGGCACCAGCTGGATGGCGACCTATTCGCTGAACCTGATGCGCATCGCCCTTGAATTATCGATGTACAATCCCACCTACCAGGACATGGCCAATAAATTCTTCGAGCATTTCCTTCATATAGCGTCGGCTATTGCCAATATAGGCGAAGGGTCGGAAGGGCTATGGGATGCGGAGGACGAATTCTATTATGACACCATCCGTATCCCCGGCGAGAAAAGTGTCCGGGTAAAAACCCGGTCGGCAGTGGGGCTGGCGCCTCTTTTTGCTGTAGAAGTCATCGACGATGCCATTTTACAGGCCTTACCCGAATTTGCCAAACGGCTAAACTGGCTGCTGGACAACCGCCCGGACCTGGCAGCGCTGGTATCCCGCTGGCATGAGAAGGGCTCGGAAGAGAAACACCTGTTGTCCCTGTTGCGCGGCCACCGGATCAAACGGCTGCTGTACCGTATGTTGGACGAGACGGAATTCCTCAGCGAATACGGCGTGAGGACTCTTTCCAAGTACCATGAACAGCATCCCTATGAGCTAAGATTGGATGGTCAGGTGCTGCAGGTGAAATATGTGCCGGGAGAATCCGACACCAATATGTTCGGTGGTAATTCCAATTGGAGAGGTCCTATCTGGATACCGATAAACTTCCTGATCATCGAGTCACTGCAACGCTTCCATCATTATTATGGGGATGACTTCAAAGTGGAATACCCCACCCACTCCGGCAGATATCATACATTGAATGAGATCAGCGTCGAGCTTACCCGCCGGCTGGCGCATATATTTCTCCGTGACGACAAAGGGAGGAGGGCTACATTCGGCAGCTGTGAAAAAATGCAGCACGACCCTCATTTTAAGGACTATATCCTCTTTTTTGAATATTTCCACGGAGACAACGGCAAGGGACTTGGGGCTTCACACCAGACGGGATGGACGGGTCTTATCACCAAGCTGCTGATGCCACGGAAGGTGGTCGTCGAGCCGGCTGCAAGGGCGACAGAAAACACCTGATGCCTGCTATCCCACCCTGTTGATGGGCTGCCCCTCCAGGAATGCCCGTACATTGGCCATCGTCACTTCCATGATCCTTGTCCTGGCCTCCCTACTGATCCAGGCGTTGTGAGGGGTAATGATACAATTTCGGGCCGTAAGAAGAGGGTTGTCCGCAGCCGGAGGTTCTTTTGACAAGACATCCAGGGCTGCGCCGCCCAGCCGTCCCTCGTTCAATGCATCCGCCAGGTCCTGCTCCTGTATCAGCTGTCCCCGGGCCGTATTGATGAGAAAGGAGGAGGGTTTCATTAGTTTCAGAAGGTCTTTATTGACAAATTCGTGGTTGGTGGGTGTCAATGGACAATGGAGGGTCACAGCATCGCTGGTGGAGAAAAGCGTAGGGAGATCGGCGGGCTCATCTGGTGTCCAGGGTTTTATCATGGGGCTGTAGTAGATGACCTTCATACCGAAGGATTGAGCGATCAGTCCTACCCGCTGGCCAATGTTGCCATAACCGACGATGCCGATGACTTTTCCTTCCAGCTCTATGATAGGTCTTTCCGTAAAACACCAGTCTTCCGAACGCAGCCATTTTCCTTCGCTGACGCTGCGGGCGTGCTGACCTACCCGGTTAGTCAATTCCAATAGCAAGGCGAAGGCGTGCTGCGCCACGGAGGCCGTACCATATGCCGGCACATTACATACCACGATGCCTTTGTCCCGGGCAGCATCTATATCTATGATATTGTAGCCGGTGGCTGTAACGGCGATCATTTTGAGACGGGGTAGCTGAGCCAGCGTAGCCCCTGTAAAAGGGACCTTATTGGAGAGGACGATGTCCGCATCCTTGCAGCGCTGAACGATCAGTTCAGTTGGCGTTCTATCATAGAGGGTCAGCTGTCCCAGTGACGCTGTGTCTTCCCAGCTCAGGTCGCCGGGATTTAGCGTATAACCATCGATAACGACTATGTTCATGAGATTCATAAGCCAAATATATTTAAAAGATGCACTACATACGCCTGCAAAGTGGTAAGTATACAGACGATCAGCAGCATGATAAAGCTGTGTTTGGCCGTAAAGCGGAAAAGATCGGCCTCTTTTCCCACCAGGTCTACGGCTGTCGCACCGATGGCGATGGATTGCGGGGAGATCATCTTGCCTGTGACGCCCCCTGAGACATTGGCAGCCACCGTGACGACGGGATCTACCCCAATGGCGACGGCGGAGTTATATTGTAATTTACAGAACAAAGCATTGGATGAAGTATCCGATCCTGTCAGGAATACCCCCAGCCATCCCAGTACGGGTGAGAAGAAGGGGAAAAGGGCGCCTGTTGCCGCCAGGGCAAGGGCCATTGTGATGGACATGCCGGAATTATTTACAACATAGGCAAATCCCATTACCGAAGCGATCGTAATTGCCGGGAATTTCAGCTGGCGCAGGGTCAGGCGAAAGGCCCGCGCGGCCATCGCGCCATTTGCTCCTATCAGGGGCATGGAGAGGAGGGCAGCCAGGAGGATGGCCGTACCGGCATTGGAAAGCCAGTTAAAAGTAAACGGTTTCACAGGGAGTGGCGTTCCGTCGGTCTGAAGGATGGCATGTTGGAGCCCCGGGATGAAGGCTTTGAATTGTCCGATAGCATTGAGCTGGTCTTTTATCACAGGGATCCCCCATAGGATCACGAGCAGGGTCATGATCATAAATGGGGACCAGGCCCGGGCGATCTGACCTGACGTGTACTGCGGAGTAGAGGGAGATGCGGATGGAGAGACAGTGGAAGATGGGGGAAGGGGATTTTTATCAGGCTTCCAGTATTTCAGAAGAATAATAAGGGCGATGATGGTCGTCAGCCCGGAAAGCACATCAGGCAGCATAGGGCTGATAAAGTTAGCCGTGACAAATTGTACGATGGCAAAACTTGCACCGGCCACCAGGATGGCGGGCCATATTTCCCATGTCTTTTTTAATTTTTCACGGCCCTTCCCATGATAACCCACGGTAATGAACACAAGATAAAAGGGTAGTACTAAAGACAAAAGAGGCAGGGTCTTGCCTACCATTTGCGAGATCGCCATTTCAGGTAACCCGGATACCTGGGAAGCTACCGTAATAGGTATCCCGATGGAGCCGAAGGCCACGGGAGCTGTGTTGGCGATAAGACAGATACCGGCTGCATACAAAGGGTCGAACCCTAAGCCGGCCAACATAGAGGCTGTGATCGCCACGGGTGCGCCAAAACCGGCTGCGCCTTCCAGGAAGGAGCCGAAGGCAAAGGCGATCAGCAGGGCCTGAAGCCGTCTGTCAGTGGTGATGGCGGCCATAAAATTGCGGATGACGGCAAATTGTCCGCTTTCCACGGTCAGATGATAAAGAAAAAGTACGCCCATGATAATCCAACAGATGGTAAACAATCCAAACAAAGCTCCATCTATGGCAGATAGGACGGCCAGCTTAACGGGCATTCCATATGCCGCCGTGGCTATGATCATGCCCGCCAGGACGGTAAGGAGGCAGACAGTGTGTCCTTTCATCTTTTGAATGATAAGGGCCCAGAATATGAAGGCCAGCGGCAACGCGGCTAACAGCGCAGACAGACCGATGTGGTGTAAGGGATTGGTGAGTTGAGTCCATGACATCCTGTAATTTACGAAAGATTACCAATGGTCATCACAGGTATCTGTGAAGCATCAGACGACGGGCGGGAGCCAAAACGTCGCAGAAGTTTACCGCGGAGCTTGTTCCAGAAGCCGGAGAACATGGATGCAGCGCCAGGTGAGGTGAGTATGAGGTCGGCTTTTATTTTTCTTGCGTAGTCCCAGACTGCCCTTTCGAGATCCTCCCCAGGACTGGCCATGCATTCTATAGATAGATTTGTATTCTCTCTCAACAACCGGTAGCATTTATGAAGATTGCCGCGGGCCTCGACAGCAAAGCCGGGGTCGCTGCTGCCGGGCGCTACCAGGTGAATGGTGGAATTCACCGTCCTGCCGAGATAAGTAGCAAACAACAGCTGGCGCATGGGGAGGTGATCTCCAACGGGCAGTACGATATTCTTCAGACTGGTAAAGGAGGGTTGTTCAAGCACAGAAAGCACGGGGCAATGCGTCCTGTCCACCAACCGATCGATATCCGCACCGGCCGGATGATAGAAAAGAGGATGACCGGGCCTTTTCTTCCTGACAAGGAGGATCAAGTCTACGGAATGCCGTAGGGAATACTCCACTATCTGTTTTTCAGGGAATACAGCCTCTGTATTTACTTCAAGCGATATAGAAGGATCAGTGAGGAATGGGTGGCGTTCCCGTATAGAGGCTTTTAGTTTGCCCGCAACGCCGGCGCAATGTGCCGTAGGGACGTGATACAGCAGGTGAACCTGGCATTGAAGGCGATCAGCCATATAAAACGCTTGTTGTAAGATGCCCTCATCATCCACCCAATCTACCGGCACGAGCATATGGTTAAATAATTTTTTCATTGGTATGGCTCCTGATATGCGGGTGCCAAAACTAGGCCATCGGAGGCTTTTGGGCATTAAACGGCAATTAAAAAAAAGTCCATTAACAAAATGGGCCATTACGGAGCACTGCTATTGATTGAATATTGTTATGGAGGGCATTTCGATGGTGAAATTTGTACCGCTGTCCATGTCGGACCGCACCTGGATAAAGCCCTTATGAAGAGCGATGATGCGATGGGCAAGTGCCAGGCCCAATCCGAAACCACGGGTACTACCCGTACCGGCGCCCCTGTAGAAAGGTTGGAATATTTGCTGGATCTCTTCGGCAGCGATAACGTCTCCCTGGTTCACTACCTGAACGTATACCTTATGGTCCGAAAAAGAGAGGTCTACCACGGACTTCTTATCAGAGGAATATTTACATCCATTCTCTACAATATTCTTGATGGCGATGTACAGCAATTCGCTGTTCCCAAACACGACAAAGTCCTTTTCGTCCTCGGGGAATTCCCCAAAGTTGAGCTCGACATGGTAGTCGCTGCTAAGCCTTTTAACGTCCGCCGTCACCTTTAGCAGTACTTCATCTACCCGTACTTCGTTGAGTTCGATACCCCCCTGGGACCCTGTCTTGGCTATCTCCAGGAGACTTTTTGTAAGCTGGCGCATTTGCTGGACGTCTTCCCGGACGGAATACAACACCTGTTTGTATTCATCGGCATTCCTTTCTTTTTGGAGGACCACTTCCACCTGGCTGGAGACGGATGTAAGAGGAGTGGATAACTCGTGTGACGCGTTGGATATGAACCGGCGCTGGATGGCAAAGGATTCCTGCAGACGGCTTAACAGATCGTTGAATGTATTGGCCAGTTGGCTAAGCTCGTCCTGGCCGGCGCCGGCGCGGATACGATGGGAGAGGTTGTAAGAGGATATGTCCTTTACTTCCCGGATGATCTGGGAGAGAGGGCGCAGCAATCGTCCCGTAAAGAAATAGCTGACCAGGGCTGTAAGACAGACCCCTACCACAAGGCTGAACAGGAGTATTTTATTCAATGTCTCGACCCTTTCCAACCCATCGTCGTCACGGCCGGCCACTACGACGATAAAGTCCCTGTTGCTCGTCTCCCGGTGAATGGCGACGGCTTCCCTGTCCCCGATGGTGAAGTATTTCTCCCCCTTTTCTTTTACTTCCCGCAGGAGGTCGCTCGTGACAAAGATCGGGGGTGCGCCCGGCACATCGTATTGGTATAAGGTCTTGCCGTTATCCGTATAGATACCCATGCTGCGGCGGGGTAACAGACCGCCCGTGGTATCCATCCTCCGGAGAAAGGAGAAGGCGCTGTCGCCCATCAGGGCGTAAAGCTGGGTATTGTAGCTGGCACGGGACTTCAGCCTCCTGTTGAATACCTGGACACGTTCCAGCCGGGCAAAGTAAAAGACGGACCATGTCAGCAAAGAGATGATCGCGGTTACCAGGAGCGTGAACAGCAACATTATTTTATAGCGGATCTTCACATCAGGGAGTTTCTTTCAAAACGTATCCCATGCCCACCTGGGTATAGATGAGCTTGGAGGAAAAGTCCTTTTCTATCTTTTTACGAAGGAAATTCACATACACATCGATGACGTTGGTCTTTGTGTCGAAGTCGATGTCCCACACGTTCATGGCGATGTCGATACGGGATACCACTTTGTTCTTATTTCGGATGAGGTATTCCAGCAGCTGAAACTCTTTGGCTGTCAACGGAATGGTCTTACCTTCACGAGTTACTTCCTTGCTGTCGAGGTTCATTACCAGGTCCCCCACCTTCAATATATTGGCGCCTGCGGCCGGCTGGTGGTGGAGGCGTTTGAGCAGGGCGCGGATACGGACCAGGAGTTCCTGGAAATCGAAAGGTTTTACGATGTAGTCGTCGGCGCCGGCCTCAAAACCTTCGATCTTATCCTCAGTGGTGTTCATGGCGGTCAGCATGATCACGAGGATCTCCTCATTGTAGGCCCGGATATGACGCGCCAGCTCATATCCATTCATCAGGGGGAGGTTGATGTCCAGTATAGCCAGGTCGTAGGCGCCGGCGTCGAAGAGCTTTTTACCGACGGCCCCGTCATAGGCAACGTCCACTTCATAATGCTGTTCTGTCAGCCCCTTACGCAGGGTTTCTGCTATCTTTTTTTCATCTTCTACGAGTAAGATCTTTGTTTCTGCCATAGTGCGTAAATGTCCGGAATAGCGTCTTTGGGATCGGTGTAATATAGTATAATTGGCGGCTCCCAGACCTATCTGTCTCATTAAAAATGCATTAAACCGTTTTAGCAAATAAATAACCCATCTTCTTGCAATATGCCAAAAAAAAGCGTAAATTTTGTATGCTCTCTCCAGACTCTATATCGTATAAGCTGTCTAATTTCTGCTTGCTAAAGTTCGATTAAGCCATATTAAACCTTTCCTGCCCGCATGAAGACTGTCATTTAAAATCTAAAAAAGGGGGTTGCTATGAAACATCGTGAATCGCCGTATATCAACAGGCGGAAAAAAACAATCGAGTTTTATGTTCATCATCTGAATGCGGCCACCTGTAATCACATCTCCCTGGCCGGCACGTTCAATCATTGGGCTACCGATGAATTGCAGATGAAGCCTGAAAAGGTCAGCGGAGGGTGGAAGATCTCCATTCCTATGCTACCGAATGGCAAGTATTATTATCGATTCCTGATCGATGACAAGATGTGGATGGAGGACATTGAAAACCCCTTACGGGAGCCGGACGGGGTCACTGGGTGGAACAGTGTGTTAACCGTGTAAAAACGCTTATGGGTTAGTAAAAAATTGCGGGCCTGGTCGGCCCGCAATTTTTTTATCTAAGGGATATTTCTTTTCCGCTGCAGATGAGCTCCAATATATCCGCAAGCTGTGCAGGCTCTATCCAGCCCCTGGAGTCGGCGCCGGGCATGCTCTGATGATTGAGCGCGGTATCGATGGTACCGGGCGCCACCACGGACGCCAGCACATTCTTTCCTTTTGCGGAAGCGTTCAGCAGGTCGGCCAGGTTGAACAACATGGATTTTGTAAGCGCATACGCGATGGCGCCTTTTCCCAGCTCGGGCTTCAAGGCCGTGCGGGCGCCCATAAACACCAGGCGCCCAAAACCGTTCTGCAGCATGTGCTGGAACAGGGGCCGGGCCGCAAACCAGGCAGTCTCAAAATTCAGCGTGTACATCTCCTTCATGGCGGCCCCATCTGTCGCCGCAACATCACCCATTGCGAAGCCTCCTACCAAAAGAAGGGCGCCATCGATGCGTCCATAAAGGCTAATGGCCTCGGTAATAAAATCTTCAGCAGCCGCCTCGTCCGAAAGGTTGACGTCTTTCAGCTCGAAATTATCGTGAGCCGCGGCAAAACCGAGGTGTGTCCCATTATGGTCAACAGCGATCACTTTATATCCTGTATCGAGGAATTTCTTTACTGCGGCAACGCCCAGGTTGCCATTCGCGCCCGTGATGATAACAGTCCCTGCCATGAAGAATGATTTTGAGATTATTTGGAATCCAGCGCTTCCTGCATTTTGTCCGCCACCAACTGATTGCCTGTATCGTTCAGATGTACCCTGTCCCTGGTGAGGATACCGGATTCTTTATTGCCCGGATTGTTCTTTAGCTCGTACGTGTGAAAGGCTTCGCGGAAATCCACCAGGCCGCAATGAAATTTCTGAGCCAGGTTGCGTATGATCTGGGAGTAGGCGTTGAGGTCGCCGTCCTGCATATTAGTGAAATCCGTCTTTTCGCCGATGACAGCCGGGGTGCAGAGGATTACTTTGATACGTCTGTCCAATAATTCATTGATGATGGCCGTATAAAACTTCTCGAACTTATCCGGGTCTGTGCCTGTTCCGGATGACGCCTTGTGCCAGACGTCGTTCACACCTATCCAGATAACTACTACATCGGGCTTTTGGGCCAGCACATCGTCGCTCATACGTAAGTAGAGGTCATATACTTTATTGCCGCCGATGCCGGCGCCGATAAACTCATAGTCGGAGCCCCTTCCGGCTTTTGTCAGGGCCTCTTTCATTTTTACGATATACCCGCCGGGTTGAGCCCCTTGCTGGGTGATGGAGTCTCCAAAGAATACGACGCGGACGGGTTTTTTATGTACCATGGACGTGACGGCAGTGAACGTAATGAGCAACAGGGCGGCCCTTGATAACATTCGCATATCTGTGTAAGTTTTTTCTTCTTCCAAACCTACACCAAAATGTTCAAACTACCGAACCCGCCTTTATATGGACTCTGTTATTGTCGATAATCTGTTGCAAAGTGTTTACCGAGCCGGCGGAATGGTATTCATCGGGGGGTGTATTGACCACATAGTCCAGCAGCTTTTCGATGGTGGTGGTCGCCACATGCATGCGCGTATCGGAAGAGGCGTAATAAATAAATATCGATCCGTCTTTATCAGCTATCCATCCATTGGCAAATACGACATTTGATACATCCCCTACTCTTTCCTCCCCTTTTGGGGCGATGAAGTATCCACCTGGCCTGTATATCACCTTACTCAGATCATACAGGTCCGTCATGAACAGATAGAGTGTATAGCGTAGTCCGGCGGCCGTGTTCCTGACGCCATGGGCCAGGTGAAGCCATCCAAGGCGGGTCTTGATGGGTGCGGGCCCCAGACCATTCTTGGCCTCATTGATGGTATGATAGATCCGGGGATCGATGATCGTTTCTTTCTCTATTATGGCATGGGTGATAGATGAGGCAAAACCCAGTCCGATGCCGCCTCCGCTGCCGGCATCGATAAATCCGTCCTGGGGTCTGGTGTAAAAGGCATATTTACCGTCGACCAGCTCGGGATGAAGGACTACATTACGTTGTTGAGGAGAGGGGGTCCGGAGGTCCGCCAGTCTCTCCCAATCGACCAGGTTCCTGGTGCGGGCGATGCCACACTGAGCAATAGCCGAGGATTGATCCGAGGGTGGTGCTGAAGGGTCTTTTCTTTCCGTGCAGAATAACCCATATATATAGCCGTCTTCATGATGAGTGAGACGTATGTCATAGATATTTGTCTCCGGGTCATTATGTCCGGGCATGTGCACAGGAGAATCCCAGAACCTGAATTGCTCAACGCCATTGGGACTTTCTGCGATGGCAAAAAAGGACTTCCTGTCAGCCCCTTCCACCCGGGCCATCATTACATATTTATCCTTCCATTTGATGGCGCCGGCATTAAAGACGCCATTGATACCAAACCGTTCCATCAGAAAAGGGTTTGTCTTCTCATTTAGGTCATAACGCCAGAATAACGGCGTGTGCGCGGCCGTCAGCACGGGATATTTCCAGCGATCGATGACCCCATTCCCCAGTCCGCTGACCTCATTGGGGCGCCTGATCAGCTGGGTATATTGTTCGTCCAGCTGCAATAGTCTTTTGTTAAAATCGTTCTTCATGGTTGTCCTTTTTTAATACTGGCGGACCCATGTTCCGCCCTGTCAATATTCATTGAGCTTATCCCACCACGTTCTTTTAAGGATAAAACAGATTATCAATAACAGTGTCACCGTGATAAACAAGGGTCCTTTCAGCCATAGCACAATGTACATGGGCAGGATGGTCAGGCACAGCTGTCCGATGATGCCCAGGAAAATATTGAATGTGTTCAGCTTAAAATTGCGATTGGGGATAAAGCCGGGGTCTGCCGCCATTACTTTTTGTTGTATGGGTTTCCAGGATCCCCATGGTCTTACTGTTCTGTAAAATGACAGCAGGACAGTCTCTTCTGTGGGAGGGGCCGCATAGCTTCCCAGGATAGAGCCTGCCAGGGAAAGCAAAAAAAGGACGGGCCAATAGTAAAGGTCCAGGCCCCGCAGCAAGCCGAATGATTTCAGGACAGCCAGCGCGATGGCGGGGATGATACCTGCCAGCATGCCCCAGAAAAATCCGCTGGCGTTGAATCTCCACCAGTGCCATTTCAACATATTGGCGGCGACATAGCCTCCATACAGCCCTGACACTATCCATTGAAGGACGGTGTTGACGTCCCGTACAAAAAGCCCCAGTACGACTCCCGTAGTCACTACTACTACGCCGGCCAGATAGTTCATATAAATGGTCTTGCGGGTACCGGCAGCAGGGTTGACGTATTTCAGATAGATATCATTTACCAGATAGGCCTGGGCCGCATTCAGCGTACCGGAGAAGGTGCCCATAAAGGCGCCCAGCAAGCCTGTCAGAACGATGCCCATCAATCCCACGGGAAGGAAATTATTGATGGTGGCCGGCAAAATCCTTTCAAAGTCGGTTTCCTTGCCAGTCCCCAGCTGACCACTGATCCGGGGATAGTATAACAATGCAAGGACGGTGAGGCCAATGATCATGGAATAGCGTATAGGCAATAAAATGATAGAGACGAAACCGCTCATCTTACTGGCTTCCTCGGGGCTGCGGGTACTGAGCACTTTCTGCATATCGTAATTTGGTGCGGGGCCCGCGAGGCTGGCAAAAATTCCCTTAAAGAGCATCATCATAAAAAACACGCTGAACGGAGAGAACCCGTCCGTCTGTATCTTCCTATCCGCATCGTTCAGGATATTGCGCCAGTCCAGGTTGAGATCCACACCAAAGAACGGGTTGAGCCAGCCTTCAGGAACATGCAGACGATGATCCCTGAGCCGTATCATGGCGATAATGGCGATGCTGATACAACCGACGGTCATTAATCCATATTTGATGACGTCGCCCAGCACGATGCTGTGCATACCGCCGAGGATCGAATAGAACATAGCGAAGAGCGTGAAAACGATGCCATAGAAATGCGGCACATATTCGGGCGGGATGTGGAAGGGAACGTAAGGGCTTACGATGTCCCAGGGGATGAACACCTGGACGAATTTGCCCAACCCCACAAAGCCATAGGCCATAAAGCCAAGACAGCTCAGCAAGGCAAATGCCACGACGATATTGTGTGATGACCGTACGCCGCGGCCCGATGAGCCAAATCGGGTGGTGAGCCATTCGGCGCCTGTAGTGGCGTTGGACCTCCTCAGCCAGCGGGACAGGTACATCATCATAAATACCTGGTTGAATACGGGCCATAGCCAGGGTATCCAGATGCTTTTCATGCCATATACAAAGCAAAGGCTCACCATCCACATCGTGCCGGAAATGTCGAACATATCCGATGCATCGCTGAGCCCCAGCATATACCACGGAAGGGATTTCCCACCCAGCAAATAGTTGTCTTTATTCTGTCTGGCCTTTTTGCGCAAGAGCCAGCCGATCACCACCATGGTGATAAGATAAGCCGCAATAATGAGTAGATCCGGTAATTGTAAGTTCATGAAACTAAACTATCGGTTTTGGCGGTATTTGCAGCTGTAGCCATCGATGGGAAATGAAAATTGAGCAAGCTTGTTATGCAGCAAATATATGTCCCCGTTGGACCTAAAAACTAATGATATTTTATCCCAGAATGGACATTAAATCACCCAGGTAGATGAATTAGTGAGGCATATACATAATAAATAGTTGATTTACAGGCAGTACATAAAATATCTCTTCCTCCCAATCAGATTATACTATTTTATCTTAACTTGGTACAAATCTGACAATTCCCCTGTGTTACAAAGGTTTTGAATATATTTATTAAACCTTAACGAGCTGCCATATGAGCGCAAATATCATCCGGGAGATCACACCTCTTACGCAAAATGACTGCTTCACCATGTTCTCCCGTGTAAAAAAAGAATTCACCTTTCCCCTGCATTATCATGAAGAACTGGAGTTGAACCTGATCATCAATGCCAGGGGTGCGCGGCGGATCGTGGGAGATCATATCGATGTCATCGACGACCTTGAATTGGTGCTGGTAGGACCCAATCTTTACCATGCCTGGTTCACGCATCAATGTAAGAGTGAAGAGATCCGGGAAGTCACGATCCAATGGCACAAGGATCTTTTTGAAGAAAAATTGTTGAGGAGGAACCAGCTGAGCTTTATCCGGAACATGATGGAACGTTCGCAGAAAGGGATCCTTTTTTCAAAAGAGACGATTGCGGCGGTGGCTCCCCGTATCCTTTCCCTCAATCAGAAGCACGGCTTCGACTCGGTGCTGGAGCTCTTGTCCATCCTGCATGACCTCTCCATTTCACGAAATATACGCACGCTGTCAGATGCATCTTTTACCAACGAGCATTTTACGTACAACAGCCGGCGTATCGAGAAAGCCTTTGAGTACATGAACAATAATTATGACAAGTCCATCACGCTCGGGGAAGTGGCCAAACTGGTCAATATGACCGAGGTGTCCTTCAGCCGGTTTATGAAAAAGAGGACGGGCAATACATTTATCGATAGTCTCAACGAAATAAGACTGGGGCATGCATCCAGGATGCTTATTGACACTACGCATTCCATTGCGGAGATCTCTTATAACTGCGGATTTAACAATATCTCCAATTTCAACAGGATCTTTAAAAAGAAAAAGACCTGCACGCCTAAGGAATTTAGGGAGAACTTCAATTCAGGAACAAGAGTATTTATCTAACTAAACGCCTGCCATCTGCCCGTTGCGTTCGGCGAGGATGAGGTCCTGATCGGGCCTGGATTCGTCCGTGAGCTTTACCTTGCCTCTATCTTTACGGACAACACGATGGTAAAGGGATATTTCCCTGTCGAATAAGAAGCGGAAGAATAGCCTGGTCCATGACCTGTGGGATTGAAGGCTGTCATAATATGATGGGGCCGTCTTTTTGATCAGGGGCAGCTTGTTCCAGGGGATGGAAGGGAAATCATGGTGTTCGTTATGATAGCCTACGTTAAAGGCTACGACGTTCAACACGCCATAATAGCTGAAGGTTTCCTGTTCCTCGTCGTGGGTAAGATAGTGCTCTTGTATCCAACGGGCGCCCAGGGGATGCAGCCCAACGGAGAAGAAGAAGCTGGCCAGTAAGTATACAATGGCTTTGGGGCCAAAGGCATACCAGATGGCGGCCGTGAACACTATCTCGGCTAACCAGTTCAACGCCACCCATTTATCGAATGGTTTGATCTCCTTTAGACGGGATATACGAAAGACCTGGAAAAGAGGATAGAACAACAGCCAGATCACTTTCCCAATAAAATAATTATTGATCAACTTAGCCTCCCAGCGGTTGGGCAGGTCGGCGTCCAGCTCGTGAATACCCTGGAAAGAATGGTGTTTGATATGATAACGTTCAAAGGACACGCTGCTGGGGAAGATCTGGGGTAGGTTAGCCAGTATCCCGGAAAGGCGATTTGCAGCCCGGCTCTTAAACAGGAGGTGGTGGGCGCATTCGTGGATCATGACAAACAACGAATGATCTGCAAAGGCTCCCAGCAGATAGGCAGCGCCAAATACGATCCACCAGGATTGCTGGCTCACCAGCCCGGAAAGTACCACCTGAAAGGTTACGAGGCCAAATATAGCAAAGAAAGTATATTTATTCTTACCGATGAGTTTACGGACTTCCGGATGTTCTTTCAGAATCTGTCGGGTACGCAGACGATGGGGTTCTTGCTTGGCCGAATAAACGAAATCAGTTTTCCTTACCATAGATAGTTGTGAGTGTAGTGTGGGTCAAGATACTATAAAAAATGAGAAACCACCTTGTGTCTGACGGGTTTTTGTATTATTTTGGCTTCCTAAACCCCTAAAGTCTATATCCCATGAAGACAATTACGTCTTTAACGGTCATAATGACCCTATTTGTAGCTATTCCGACCGTATTCTCCCAGCCTGACTCGGTAAAGATAAAGGAAAGAGCGCTATATTTTGCAGACAGTCTTGTTAAAACGGATGCCTATAACAGCTGTCCGGAATATGCCGATCTTGCCCCTGCCAGTGTTTTGAAGTATTATGGAGGCAAGAATGCATTTATCGAGCATTTCAAGAAGATCCATCCCCGTACTGTCAGTGGGATCGATGAGAACTATCCGGAAAGAGAGGTCTTTGCGCTGCGAGCGAAGGACGATCAATGGCAGTGTGTCATCCGGGTATCCCGCTATATTCACAAGAACCTAAAAAAATATCATCTCGTTACTTATTATCTCGGTCAGTCCAGAGATGACGGCGAAACCTGGCGGCTTTTTGATGTCAGTTATAATTCGGTAGCCAATATCATCTACCTGATGCCTGATGTCATAGAGGATCTACCGATCCCGCAACCTTATATCATATCAGAGGAGGACGAGTTGGCTAAACAGCAGGCTGCCACACCTGCATCGAAGAAGCTGACTCCCGGGAAGAAATAGTACGTACCCCCTACTAAGAGTATTACCCGTGTTTCATTAAAGTTTGGTCCTAAAGTGTAAACTCTTAGGTCGTGAATTTATTTCCATACGAATTACTGATGTAGCTTTGTCTCTTCATAGGATAAGGTTTAATGGTTAAAACACTTTGATTAGTATGTCCCCGGTAGTCTTACCGGGGGCTTTTTTTGAACGCCAGGTTCGTACCCGGAGTGTTTTATTGTTGCCGCTGCGAGGTCAGCAGACCCATATCTGACATCCAGTCGGCCATACGCTGAGGCCAGGTTTTTACTGCCTGGAGTTTGCTGCGATAACCCATATTGAACCCATGGCTGCCTCCTGAAAGGATATGCGCTTCTATAGGAGCTTTTGCTTCCCTGTATCTCTCCAATAATTTAACCACCGGCACTGCGCAGCATTCATCATCATTTGCCGCGATAAGAAAGGCAGGAGGAGCATCTCCGGGAACTACCCCGGGCACACCCAGTGGACCGGGATAGACCAGCATTTGAAAATTCGGTTTGCCATTCAGTCTGTCGATGGGATCAGGCGCATGAGAGTCACCGGCGCCGGACGCGTAGGCTACCAATGCGACAACCTCTCCGCCTGCGGAAAATCCCAGCATTCCTACCCTGCTCGTATCTACGCCCCATTCTGCCGCCCTGCTGCGCACCAGACGCAGAGCGCGGTATGCGTCCATCCTAACGTCCTTTTCCAGTGTGTAAGAAGAATCCTGTCTAAAGAGCCTGTACTTTAATACGAAAGCAGCTACGCCAAGACTATTGAGATAGAGGGCGGCATCACGTCCTTCGGCGTTATACACCAGTAACCTGTGTCCCCCGCCGGGACAGATGATTACAGCAGTGCCTGTTGCCTTCTCCTTGGGCGGCAGATAGACAGTGACAGAAGGGTTGTGAATCGTCTTTACCCAATAGTCTTTCGCTTCTTCGGGAATGTTGCGTCTGTTCTCGAATCCCGGAGCTCCTTTGGGCCAGAGGGGGATCTGGGGATGCGTGTCCTGGGCTGCCAGCGACAGGGATATCGTAAATGCCATTACGGCCATACTTACTTTTGACAGCATGTTATGTGTATTTATTTACTTATGTGAAGGGTAGTACTCAAATGTATTAAATTCGGGCAAATAATGCAACGACGTGTCAATACAGATCGCTGAAACCCGCGCCCAGCTTATATTTCCGCAACAATGTAACAATTCCGACCCCCTGTAAAAGCCATAATTACCGCCGGTAAAGCTCCGCAACCATTCATAGGCCCCAAAAACCGATCAGACCCGATATTTCGCGCTCAGCCACCTATTTTGCCGTTCATCACAGGTACTCTACCGATTCTCTACAAAAAGGACCGATCCACCCGGATATGCTAACAGGAGGGTGAAACCCGCTATATCTTTACTCCATCAAAACAAAACGGAGCCAGTCTCCCATGTAAAATGAACACACATACGCCGGTCACTTCACCCTTTTCACTTCACAGGGCCAGACTACCGGAAATCTTCAGCTGATAGAAATCCCCCAGCAAGAGATCAAACAACGCTTATTTTTTAATCATTAGAAAATGAAAAAGATTATTGGTGCGGTAGCGCTGCTGCTGTCTATCGCTATATTCCTTATCCTCCGCCAGCTGAATCATTCTCAAGCCAAGGCGCCTGGCCGGAAGGTCAATGTCACCGCAATCATGCGTGAGAACATCCTCCTTACCACTATGCTGATGTGATAGTACCGGGCTAATAGCCGACACGGTGCGCTATAACCGTCGCTGGTTATAACAGGCAAAGCTATGCCCTAACGATAAAGAATTTTTCTTAACCACTAAAATCAACAACCATGGCAAGTCTTGGAAAAAAGATCCTGTCCGCCTTTGTGGAGGTAAATGCGGAAAAAGTAGGAGCGAATCAGGAAGAACCTCCGATAAAAGCAAGCGCACCCGTGAGCAACGAAAGTGAGTCTGTTAAAAATACGGGTATAGATAACCGTATGACGGAATATTTCGACAAGCTTTTCAGCGAAGCGAATATTCCCGGTCCGGACTATTTCGAATTTTCGAAGATGGTGGCCGCTCTGAAAGCGGTGCCGGATGAGTTCTCGCGGTTTTGCGCCGCTTATGCAGGTCTGCAGGTGCAGGGGCTGACAAAGGAGAGGTTGTTGTCCACCGCGGAGGAGTACCTGCGTGTGCTGGATACCGACGCTGAACGATTCCATTCCACCGTGGAAGCCGCCTTGCAGGAAAAAGTGCATGGTAAAAAGGCAGAGGCGGAGGAAAAAAGCCGGCGTATCCAGGACCTTTCAAAAGAGATCAGTGACCTGCAGAGCCAGATCGCTGCCTTACAGGCGGAGATCACGGAAAGCGAGCAGAAGATCACCGGCAGGAGCGGCGATTATACGGCGGAAAGCGCTGCCAGAAAGCAGCAGATAAGCGCCGACATTGAAAAGATAAAACAATATATACATCAACGTTAAAACCAAATTGACCATGAGCAAGCTGATTGAAAACACAAAGAAACCCGGATGGTGGAGCGAACCCAAGAATATCGCCACTGCCATCATTGGTCTGTCCCTTTTTGCCGGGCTGGCCTACGGCTTCCTAACCTATGTGTTACCCTGGCTGGTGACAGTGACCTGGAACCTGGTAAACCTGATCATCGGAGGTGTTGTGATGGGATTCCTGCTGATGATCGTCAGCAGCAAGAAATTCTGGCGCGCCCTGAAGTATTTCTCGGCCTTTATTGCCAACTATACCATCGGGCTGGCTATCGAGTTAAACCCTTTCAATATCCTGCAGGCGAAGATCGACCAGGGATACAAGGATAGGGAAACCCTCTTCCGTCAGTCTGGGCGGCTGAAAGGCAAGCAGAGCGAATTGAAGGAAAAACTGGAAGAAAAAGAAAAGGAGCTGCAGCTGAATATCAAAAAGGTAAAGATCCTTCAGTCCGAGAATGCCAACAGCCGGCAGATAGACTTGTACGCCAACAACGTCATCCGTTGCCGCGAGTACATCGACAATGTCACCCCTATCGTGAGCGACCTGAACAAGCTGATAAGCTTCGCAGATGCCGCCTATGAAGAGAGCGGTATTATGCTGGAGGATGCCAAACTGGATCTCGAGGCAAAGAAGGACCTCTATTATTCCGTCACCACCGGCCTTTCCGCCGTCACCAGCGCCATGAAGGCGTTCAAGGGCGATGACGAGCTGAACCAGGATGCGGAGAGGGCATTGGCCATCTTAAAGGTCAACATCGGGGAAAAGATCGGACATATCAAGTCCGCCATCGATGTCACATCCCGCTTTATGGATGACAAGACGCTGGAAGATAAGGCGAAGTCCGCCCAGGCCATCGAGCTGATAAACAGCTTTGACATGGGCAAGGATTTCAATTACAGCGACAAAGCTTCGAAAGAAGACCGGGGAAGATTGAAAGACGTCAAGACCCCCGACCGATTTAAAGGTCTGTTAGATTAAACATTTTATTAAACCCTTAAAATTTAAATATATGTCAGTTAAAGTAAAACCCGCTGGAAAATTGCTCATCATTGCTGCCGTAGTAACGGCAGGCATACTGGGTGTCAAATGGTATCAGAATCGTCCGAAAGAGGCAGGTAAGGCTGTAGAGGTAGGAAAGGTAGTGCTCCCCGATGCTCCTGAAGCATCGTTGAAAGGGGATGCCGTTCTGCTGCCCTTGCCTTCCGATGCCGATGCCGTCAACGGCGGCACGCGTATCACCTGGGAACGTATGGCCTGGAATAGTCAGTTCTCCGGCTTGTATGCTAATGGTGGCATACGCACATCCAAGAACTCTCTGTTTGACAAGGCGCACCTGGACATCTCTTATGTAAGACAGGACGACTGTAACAAGCAAATGGCCGACCTGGTGAAATTCGCCGGGGAGTACAAGAATAACTCCAATGAGCCGGGTATCCTCATCACCTTTATGGGTGACGGTATGCCTGCCTTCATGACCTCCTTATCAAAGGAACTGGAACCGCTGGGCCCGGAATACCAACCCATTATTATACCTGTAACGCACGGTAAGTCGTACGGTGAGGACCAGATAATGGGACCCCTTTCCTGGAAACAGGACCCGCACAATGCGGTGGGTAAATGCGTAGCCGGCGTGCTGAGGGACGGGGATGTCAATATCCTGCTGAAATGGGCCGGGGACAACGGTCTTAAGGTCAACCCCGACGAAACCACGTACGATGCTACCGCGATCAACCTGATAGCCGCCGGCGACTTCCTTGACGCTCCGAACAAATATATCACTGGATATACGGAGAAAAGAAAGGTCGTAGACGGTGGCAGGGCGACGGGACGGGACACTGTCGTAGGTGTGGATGCTGTCGCCACATGGACGCCCGGTGACGTGAACGTCGCTACGAAGAAGGGTGGTCTTGTCACCATCGCCAGTACGAAGCAATACGCTTCGCAGATGTCCAACCAAACGATTGCCATCAGGAAGTGGGCGAACGATCACCGTACCGACATCGAGAATATGATCATCGCCCTGGCCCAGGCCGGCGACCAGGTGCGCAGCTTTAGCGAGGCCAAGCAATTCGCGGCTGAGGTCAGCGCAAAGCTTTATCAGGAAAAGGACGCAGCTTACTGGCTGAAGTACTACAATGGCGTAGCTGAAAAAGATATCCGCGGTCTGACGGTGAACCTGGGTGGTTCCATGGTATTCAACCTGGCGGATATGGCGGGGACCTATGGGTTGGGCAACGACAAAGTGGACCGCTATAAAGCCGTCTACAACACATTCGGTAATCTGATGGTGAAGATGTACCCCTCCATCATGCCCAGCTTTATGCCTTATGAAAAGGCGGTGGACAAATCCTTTCTTCTCA
Source organism: Chitinophagaceae bacterium (assembly GCA_017307755.1). GTDB lineage: Bacteria > Bacteroidota > Bacteroidia > Chitinophagales > Chitinophagaceae > Puia. Next base: position 239,206 of record JAFKGQ010000010.1, read on the forward strand.
GCGTGATATCCAATCACCCTGAATTGTTGGAAGGTAAGGCCATCGAGACAAAATATGCGGATCAGATCACGGAAGCTGTGTCTTCACGCAGCTATCACATCGAGTTCGAGACGGGCTCTGCCATCATCCGGTCTTCCTCATACAGGACGCTGGATGAGATTTTCGAATCAGCTGTGGTTGCCGAAGGTCTGAAACTGGGTGTATACGGTTATACAGACAATCATGGCTCTGACGCCGTCAACATCCCCCTTTCCGAAAAGAGGGCGGCCGCTGTAAAGGATTATTTAATCCATAAGGGCTTGCAGGACACTCGTATCGAGTCCAGGGGTTTTGGCTCTGCCAAGCCTGTGGCCGACAACGGGACCGAAGAAGGCCGCAGCCGCAACCGTCGTGTGGAGATCGTATTGGGTAACTAATTTTTTAACCGGGGACAGCGATCGCTGTCCCCGTAATGTACTTATATGTTTAGACCTTTTGAGAAAATAAGTCGAACTACGGTTCTTATCATGGTGTCGATCCAGGTGATCGTACTGTTATCCATATGGCAGTCCTTCCCGGCGGGGCTTATACCCTCGCCTCTGCGGATAGGAGAAGCGTTGGGCGGATTGCTCGCTTCCAGTCTCCTGTGGGACAACGTACTGGTGAGCCTGTTACTGACATTGAAGGCATTGTTCTTTTCCGTAGTGATCACTTTACTTTTTTCCTATTTGTCCGTAGTGCCCTTTTTCCGGCCGTTTGCCCAGTTCATCGTAAAATGCCGATATCTTACGCTGACAGGTCTGATATTCATTTTTACGCTGCTGACCAGGGATGGGAGCCAGCTGAAACTTTCGCTGCTGGTGTTCGGTATCGTGCCTTTCTTCACCACATCCTTTATGTCTGTGATCGTACATACCAACGCGCAGGAGTTCGAGCTTTGTCAGACGCTGGGTTATGGACGGTGGCAGAGCCTTTATGAGGTGATCATCGTCGGTAAGGCTGACCAGGTCTTTGAGATCGTACGGCAGAACTTTGCCATTGCATGGATGATGATCACGATGGTGGAGGGTTTAAGCATGAGCGAAGGAGGGGTGGGTACACTGCTGATCAAGTACAATAAATACAACGATCTGGTGCATGTGATGGCTTTGCAGGCGGTGATCTTCGGTCTGGGGCTTTTCTTTGATCATTTACTGGGAAGGTTGCGTCACTGGCTCTTCCCGTATGTAAAACTATAACCATGACAATCTACAGCAAAGGGGAAACGCTTTTGCAGGTGAAAGACCTTTCCCTTATATATGACAATAAATGCATCCTGCGCGACATCAATTTTAGCATCGAGGATATTATCCGGCCGGGTATACAGCAGGGACAGGTAGTTTCGTTGATCGGCCGCAGCGGTATCGGTAAGACCCAGCTCTTCCGTACCCTCTCCGGCTTGCAAAAACCTGACCGGGGCCAGATCCTTGTCCGCGAGAGCAGACCGTGGTCACTGCGTCCCGTTCACGCCGGCGATATGGGTGTCATTTTCCAAAACTACTATCAATTCGGGTGGAGGACGGTGGAGCAGTCCCTCATGCTGGCAGCCCATCAGAATAAGGGATTGATGGGACGTGAAGCAGAGGCTATTTTGGAATATGCCGCGCAGTTCGATCTGTCGGATGTGTTGAAACGCTATCCCAGGCAGTTGTCCGGCGGCCAGCAGCAACGGGTGAGCATTATTCAGCAATTGTTGAAGGGATCGGATTTCCTTTTACTCGACGAGCCTTTCTCGGGATTGGACGTTTGCGTACTGGACAAGGTGGTAAATCTTTTGTTGAAAGTGTCGTTATCTCACGAATTCAAGACGCTGATCATCGTGTCGCACGATATCGTTACCACGGTAGCTATTTCCGATACAGTGTTTATCTTGGGAAAACAGGACGGCGTAGAGGGGTCTACGATCGTACGGAGCATCGACCTGATGGAACGGGGGTTGGCCTGGCAACCCAATGTCCAGGAGGAAAAAGCTTTTGGGGAGACGATACGGGAGATCAAGGCTTGTCTTTAACGAGCGCCTCTGGAAAAAGTCTTTGGGGAATCAAAATTTCTCAAAGACTTCCCATTTTCCATTTACACGTCTGTAAAGGAGCTCTGAAATGGGATGATCGCCTTTTTCATAGATCTCCCTGGCCTTTTGTCGCAGGGAGGAAAGAAATTCCTTTTTATGCTCACCCGTTACAAGGACTACATCCCGAGAAGGGACAGCTATTACAAGCGTATCATCGATCTGTGGCTCCAACTGCTCCCATATGGGATCGATTAAGACAAGACCGGCTTCGAGGTTGCCATTTACCGTGAGCATTAAAGCATTGGAGTCTCCATGACCTTTGAGGTTATTAACCAGGAGGTTATTAAAATTCTCCTTGGCTATTTCGTATAATTGATCTTCCGTCAGATGCCATTCCGCAAGGTTTCTTTCCTGGATGATCTCATAGCTATAACCACTATCAACGGCATATAATAATTCCAGCCCTTCTACAATCGTCCTCCGCACCAATTGTACCTGGGGAGCCTCATATATTTTCGCGTTGTCTATTTCTGAAAGATTGTCCGGCAAAGGAACACTCTCCTCTGTAATGGCTTTAAATTGTTTAAAATAAGGATAGATCTTATCCCTGACATTTTCCAGCTTATGTTCAGCGGTCCTTTTCTCTTCATCCTGTTCAAGATCCTGCTCCTTTCCCCATTTGAATAATTTACGCAGTCCTTTCATAAAAAATGATTTAAGGTTATGGTTTTATGTTCTCAATAAAGCCCTGATACCCGCCGTGGCTATCTGCATACCGATGCAAAAGACCAGGAAGGCGCTGAGTTTGTTCACGATCTGCTCGCCTCTTGGTCCGAGTCTTTTGATAAGGCGGGGGGTATTGGCATAACAGATATAGATCAGCAGGCAGATGAGGAGGACGGCGACAAAGAGAGCGACCAGTTTTACCAGGTGTTTGCTGATGTCATTGTCTTCACCATGGGCGCTGAGGGTCAGCAGGACGGAGATGGTGCCTGCGCCTGTCGTCATGGGAAAGGAGACGGGATAGAACAGGAGGTTTTCTACGTCACCTCTATCAGGTTGCGCTGTCTCTTTATTGCCTTTTTTTATACCGTCGTCGGTGGTCAGCAGTTGCCAACCCATCCGGCAGATCATGATACCTCCCGCCACTTGTACGATGGGGATGGAAATGCCAAAAAGTTCCATGATATATGTGCCGATGAAGATGGATACGGTACAGATAAGGAAACAATAAAAGGCTATTCTTTTCGAGGCGGCTTTGCGTTCCGTATGGTTCAATCCGGAAAGCAGGGGGTCGACGATAAAGGCGGATCCAACAGGATTGACTGCCGGGAATAGCGAGATGAACCCGGTGAATACCAATTGAAGAAAAGGGAAGTCCAGTTGCATTCGTGAATATCGTTATAATTTAGGTAATTTGGGGCATGTGTATGCGGATCTCTATCTTTTTGCTCAGTCTGGTATTTTTTGTTTCCTGCGGCGGAAGTGGAAATAAACAGCCTCATGTCCGGATCAAAACGGCCGCAGGGGACATTGAAGTAGAGCTTTACCCCGGGCAGGCGCCAAAGACGGTGAGGGCTTTTTTATCGTATGTCGACTCAGGGTTTTACCGCAATGGCTCTTTCTACCGGGTGCTAAATGATGACAATCAGTCTTCCGAGGCGGCAAAATCCGAGCTGATACAGGGAGGTATCTGGAGGAGCAACCAAAAGAAGGCGGCTTCCCTTCCGGGCATACCCCATGAGCCGACGCAGCAGACCCATATCCTTCATAAAGATGGGGTGATCTCCCTGGCCCGTACTACCCCGGGGACGGCGACCACGGAATTCTTTATCTGTATCGGTGATCAGCCAGGATTTGATTTCGGAGGTGATAATAACCCGGATGGTCAGGGATATGCAGCATTCGGGAAGGTAGTAAGAGGAATGGATATTGTAAGGAATATCTATTTACGTCCTGAAAACAACCAATCTTTTGATCCTCCTGTGCCTATTTATGATATTGTAAGAAAGTAAAAAAAATATTTTTTCGCTGATCTTGTCCGGAGCTCTTTCAGCCGTTCGTCATAGGTATGATAATCCATTTTCAATCCCAAAACACGCTAACATGAAAGATTTTATGTTTATCTTCCGTGGTCCCACTCCCGAGGACCTGAAAATGAGCCCCGAAGAATCACAGGCCAACATGCAGAAATGGCTTGACTGGATCCGTCAGCTAAATGAAACGGGCCGGTATAAGGGCGGTGATCCCCTCCTGCCCGGTGGTAAGACGATCCAGGGCAAGAAGCCTGTAGTCACGGACGGTCCTTTTGCCGAGGGAAAAGAATTATTAGGCGGGTATATTATCATCTCGGCTGAATCCCTGGAAGAAGCCACGCAGACGGCCTTTGGTTTCCCAGACTTTGAGATACAGGGCTCGGTGGAGATCCGCGAGATCATGAAAATCCCTATGCATCCTTAGTATGAGCTATGGGGAGTCCTCCCGGCAATTGGTCGATCATCTTTTCCGTCACGAGGCGGGGAAGATGATCGCTGTTTTAACCCGTATATTCGGTATTCATAACCTGGAGCTGGTGGAGGACACCGTACAAGAGACTTTTTTAAAAGCCCTGCAGGTGTGGAAATATCAGTCCATCCCCGACAACCCGGCTGGGTGGCTGATGCAGGTTGCCCGCAACCGCACCATCGATCTTATCCGCCGTCAGCATAAGATGGCCGATATCTCGGAAGAGCTGCGCCACCGGATCCAGTCCGATACAGAACAGGTGATCGGGGAATTCTTTCTCGACACGGAGATCGCCGACAGCCAGCTGCGTATGATATTCACCTGTTGTCATCCGGCCCTGAATCCGGAGGACCAGATCGCGCTGACCCTAAAGACGGTGTCGGGTTTTGGCGTATCAGAGATCGCCAAAGCGCTCGTTTCCAGCGAAGGCACTATTCAGAAGAGACTCTATAGAGCCAGGCAATATATACAGGAGCACGCTATCAGATTTGAGATCCCTGCCGGAGAGCTGTTGAAAGATCGGCTTGAGACGGTGTATACCGTACTCTATCTTTTATTTAATGAAGGATACAACTCCAGCAAGTCGGATGAGCTCATCCGCTATGATCTCTGCGCGGAGGCTATGCGGCTATGCAAGTTGCTGAGCGAACATCAGGTGGGCAATACTCCCTCGAGTTTTGCATTGCTCTCCCTGATGTGTTTCCAGGCGTCCCGCTTTGACAGCCGTATGGGAGACGACAATACCATCATTTTACTGGAACACCAGGATAGGAAGGGGTGGAACCAGGACCTGATCCGCCGGGGCTATCATTACCTGAGCCTTTCGGCTTCCGGCAACGAGCTATCCGTCTACCACATAGAATCCGCCATCGCCGCGGAACATTGTCTGGCGTCCGACTTCGCTTCCACCAACTGGGAGGCTATGTTGAAACTGTATGACTATCTGCTGGAACATAAGCCTATCCCTATCGTTCAGTTGAACCGGGCCATCCTCCTGGCACAACTGGGTAGGCTGGAGACTGCCATCGACACCATACTGGGCATCCCGGGTATCGATCAGCTGCTGAAACATCATTATATCTATAATGCCGTACTGGGGGATCTGTATGGTAAGGCGAACAATATCACCGAGGCCCGCAGGTTACTGGAAAAGGCGTATGAACTGACGCCTTCCCTGGCGGAAAAAAAGCTGTTAAAGGATAAGATCGACCATTTGCCATAACTTTAGCCCCGAGAGATGTAGTTATGAGCACCCGTATATTACTTATCGAAGACGAACATTCCGTGGCTTCCGTGATACGAAAAGCCCTTATGGAGGATCAATATGAGGTATCCCTCGCCATGGATGCCGCATCCGCATGGGACCATATTTCCCGTTGGTCATACGATCTTTTTATACTGGACGTCATGTTGCCGGGCGGGAATGGCATGGACCTCTGCCGGAAGATCCGGAAAGAGGGGATACATACGCCTGTATTAATGCTGACAGCCCTTGGGTCTGTAGACAATATTGTAATGGGACTGGATGCGGGCGCAGACGATTATCTCACCAAACCTTTTAAGATAGCAGAGCTACTGGCCAGGGTCCGATCGCTCTTGCGAAGAGCGTCTGCCGCGACCCCGGGGAGTATCGCTTATACCAGCCGCGTCAACGTACTTGTATTTTCCGATATTACGTTGAACCTGGATGAAAAGAACGCCCAACGGGTGGGGAGGGTCATCGAGCTCACAGCCACCGAGTTCAGGCTGTTGGAATATTTAATGAAAAATCCCAGAAAAGTGCTTTCGCGGATGGACATACTGGAAAAGGTATGGGGATATGATTTCAACCTGAATACCAAGACGGTAGACGTATATATCAATTATTTGCGCAAAAAGCTGGAAGAGGCGGACGGCAGTCGTGTCATTCACACAGTGGTAGGTATGGGATACATATTAAAAGAAGAATAGCCCTATGAAGATACAGCTGAAGATCACCCTTTTATTTACGTTGCTTTGTCTCTCGGTCGTTGTGCTGCTCAGCACAGCGGTGTATTATTTCGCCAATGAGAAGGCCTTCCAGGATTTTTACACCCGGCTGGAGCTGAGGGCGGTGATCGCCTCCAAAATAAATTTTGATATCAATTTCCAAAATCAGGAAGCGATAGAGAACCTGCGCAGTCAACACGTGCAGCGGCTCCCGGAAGAAGAAGAGTTCATCATAAGGACGGACACGATCGACAGGATCAGGAATACAGCCCTGTTCAAGACTGCCGGCGAGCAACTGTTCTCCGATGCCCTGAAGAACGGGAAAGCAGTGGCCCGTCATCGTTTTCAATTCTTTTCCGGCATCATCCACCAGGCTCACACAGGAGAATATCTTATCATCGTATCTGCCGTCAATAGTTATGCGCAAAATTTTCTGCTGAGTCTGCAGAAGATACTGGTGACCTCTTGTATCATTTCCACCCTTGTGTTATTCAGCATTGGTCTGCTTTTTTCCAGACAGGTGCTGTTCCCTATGCGTGATATAGCAAAAAGAGTGACCAATATCAGCGTCACTTCCCTCCACGAACGGTTGAAGGTAGGCAGCGGAAAAGATGAGATCACCTTTCTGGCCGCCACTTTTAATGATATGCTGTCCCGGCTGGAAACAGCCTTTGAAACGCAAAACAATTTTGTCAGCAATGCTTCGCATGAGCTGAATACGCCTTTAACGGCGATCATCGGGGAGGCGGACCTATCGCTGGCCAGGCAGCGGGACCCGGAACAGTACCGGGAATCCTTGCGGGTGATCATGAGCGAGGCGGAAAAGCTAAAAGCTATCACCAGCGGGCTGCTGGAGCTGGCGCAATCCAGTTTTCATGGAACCCTGGTCTATGAGCAGGTGAGCGTAGACGAGCTCGTACACAATAGTCTGCAAGTGGCCAGGAATGTATACCCCATGTGTAATATCCGGCTGGATCAGAGTCTGCGCCCGGAGGTCGGCCTGGGGCTCAACGTCAAGGGAAATGCACAATTGTTCGAGCTGGCTATCTCCAACGTGCTGATGAATGCCTGTAAATATTCCGGAGAAAAACAAGTGACGCTGGCCGTCGCAGCCAGCAAGACGCATGTCATTTTTATCATCAGCGACCAGGGTATCGGCATCCCTACGGCAGAGATCAAACACATTTTCGACCCGTTCTTCAGGGCCTCTAATGTCAAGAATACCAAGGGTTACGGCATCGGCCTGCCCCTGGCCCGGAATATCGTCCATCTGTATAAAGGCAATATCGAGATCCATTCCAAAGAGAACGCCGGTACGGAAGTGATCATCAAATTCCCATTATGAGACGCCGGCCCGGCCGGGCCCGGAGCCTTCTTACCGTTTTCTTACCCTTTTTTTACCTCATTCACACCCTCTTCTTACCCCTTCCTTACCCCGGGGCAGCATCTTGCTGTCAAATTATAATTTATGAAGAACATATTATTACCGACCGACCTTACCATCACATCGCTATACCCCATCCATGAGATCTGCAAAAATGCCGGCGGGGAGCAATGTAATATCTATCTCATCCATACATTGGATACCCCTACGGGCATCATGGACCTTTTGTTCCTAAAGGACAGAAAGCCATATAAAATGCTGTCGCCGGCCTTTCTCGAAGCGCTGGAAATGCTGAGAAAAAAGTACGCTTCGGTCATTCATGTCCTGTCTTTTGAATTCCTGTATAGTAACTCCCGGGCCTATCTGCGTAATTATATGCAGGGCCGCAATATACAGTCGATCTATATGTTGGAAGATTATGATTACCGGAACGGGTTGGAGCAGTCCGTCAACTGTATCTCCGTATTGCATAAATGCAAGCTGCCTGTCATCCATATCCAAAAAATCTCCCATGGAGAGGTAGGCACCCTGACAACCCTTTTGTATAAAGAGAAAATGCTAGCTTAACATGTTATTAAAGAAAAATATTCCTATCAGATATATCATCGGCAAGATCAGAACGGAACTGATCCTTGTAAGTATCTATGCCGTGGTAGTGGCCATCTTGTATAAAGTATTCCATTTTACGCATTTGGCTATCCCCTTATCCATCCCTATGATCATGGGAACGGTGATCTCTTTGTTGCTGGCTTTCCGAAGCAACCAGGCATACGACAGGTGGTGGGAGGCCAGGACCATTTGGGGGGCCATCGTAAACGACAGTCGAACGCTGGCCAGGCAGATCAATTGGTTTATTCATGCTCCGGAGCAGGGAGAGCAGGCACATTTCTTCAGGTCACGTTTTATCAAGCGACAGATCGCCTGGTGTTATAGCCTCAGCCGGAGTCTTCGCGGGCAGGATAGCGCGTATGGTATCGAGAAGTATATCAGCCGGGGCGATATCCAGCACGTAAAGAACTTCAATAATACACCCATGGCGATACTTGACCTGCAGGGCCAGGACCTGCAAAAAGCGTATCACAATGGTCTGATCAACTCCTATCAGCAGGTGGAAATAGAAAGGACCCTGTCCAGGCTTTGCGATGCCATGGGGAAATGCGAACGGATCAAGAATACCATATTCCCGGCCACTTATAGCCTGTATATCCACTTCTCCCTGCTGTTCTTTTTCCTGCTGCTGCCTTTTGCGGTGGTGGAATTCTTTGGGTTTATGAGCATACCGGTGGTCATTGCCATTGCCGCCGTGTTTTTTCTCATCGAGAAAATGGCCATCCATTTACAGGACCCGTTTGAGAACAAGCCAACAGATACTCCGATGACGGCTATTTGTTTTACCATCGAACGGGATCTCAAGCAGATGATGAGCGATGCTCCGCAGCTTACCGAGGCAGGGGCACAGGCAAAGAGGTATTATGTGTTATAGTATTATCCTTTTTTTAATAATACTTTTTGATCTGCGAAGTCTGTCGATGCATCGATGATAGCCAGTAGTTGGGGCCATTTGTCCGCAGCCTCCTGGTCGTGCTTGTAGATCCGCCGGAAATGCACCATCAGCTGACCGCCCTGTATCTGAGCGCTGGTAGTAACCGAACCGCAGTCGTTATCCAGGGTTTTGTTCAGCTTGTCCACGCCTTGCACGGTGTATCCCTGGGGGATATCGAATGCTACGGTGCAGTCCAGGGTCCGGGCATACGACATATAAATATCTATTTTCCGGGTTCTTTGGGAGGGGGTCAACTTCAGGGGGGAGTTGACCACTTTGCCTATGTTCAAGAGGAAATTATTCCCGGCCCGCTGGATCAGTCCATCCACGGTGAACTCCGTGGAATAAGCCAGGTCGGGCGCCGTGTGGCGCAGGCCGGGATTGTCTACTTTCCAGGCAATGATATCCTTGGGTTCCGGGTCGAATTCGGATGATATTTCTTCCTTGAAACGGTCTTTCAGAGAGGCCCGTGCTTTTTGCAGGGCGGTGGCATAGTCTTCGGACAGGTTTTTACTTTTCCGCGCCTTTTTCAGGTCATCCATGATGGACTTTTCCACATGTAACGCGTTTCTTTCGGACTCGTAGCAGTCCTCGAAATTCAGAAGACGTACCTGCTCGCCTTCTTTCATTTTACCTGTGAGAAGCGTATGTCTTTTTACACGCAGCATCTGCATGTCCGTACCATTGAAGCTGACCTGCAGCTTCTCCTGTTGGGTGTTTTCGGACGCTTTGCTCAGGGGGGTTTTATCGTCCTCCGGTCTTGTGGCCAGGTATTTTTTTGCTCGGACTTCCGGACAGGGTTGTCCCTCCAGGCCGGCAGGTATGTATCCCAGGCTGGTGAACATATTCTGATTAGTAAAAAACAGGTCCTTACCCTGGCCCGGGTCCATGTCCCAGCGCAGCATCACCGACAGATCGCCTATGCCCATTATATGCTGGATAGCCGGCCCATGCTTATAAGGCATCACGATAAACCTGGTATCAATTTTATACATGTTGAGGAGAAGATTGAGGTAGATGAGATAATCATAGCTGTTTATATTCGTCTCATTTCTATCCTGTCCTACTTCCAGGCTGGCATCCAGCTGATTGTAATAACGTACAAAACGATAGGCATAATAGATCAGGCTGGCCAGGCTGTCTTTTGGAAGTTTACTATAGTGTTTGTCATACCCTTTCAAAATGTCGTTCACCTGTCCCTTGATCAATTTTGCTTTAATAGGATCAGGGTAGGATACGCCTGTGTTGATCCGGTCCACTACGTCTCCCAGCGGAACGTCTTTTACAACTTCTCCTGTGGAACGTCCGGAGGTCCCTCCGGCCAGGACATTGAGCCGGAAAGCAGGCAGTTCCCGCATGGAGGCCATCCAAAGCCCTGTAGGCGCTGCGGGGATATCCTTCATACCAATATCGAGGATGACGTCCTTATCCTCGTTCGTCGTCTGTTTGGCAAATGGAGCGCCATTCATCGACCTGTATTCTATCGCATATTTGTTCCCGATCTCGCAGTGCAGGGTGTAGAACAGGATGGGGTGATCGTCGCCGAAGACAAAGATGAGTCTTTCCGGCTCTTTGATATATTCGGAATATTCTTCTGTCCTGACGAAATAGTCGAGGATATCACCCACCTGCAGGTCGCTGATCGCCAGCTTGCGCTGCTGATCGTTACGGCCATTGGCCAGCAGTACGGCCTCGTCGATATTCACTTCTTTCATCGTACCATTAGGCTTGATGATACGCGCACCTACAAAAGAGGTAGAAGTAGCCGACATCCAGCCATTGAGCTTTCTGAACTGGCGATAGCTCAATTGTGAAAACTCTTCCAGAGATGCCTTGTCATTGATCTTCACCATTTCTCTCACCGTACTGTTGTAGTAAAAGTTGCGATGCGCGCCCAGGGCCCAGTTTATCCTCTTTTTTGTATCAGCTTCAATGACGGCCTTTCTGGCCATGATCACGCAGGACTCGTTGGCATATTCGGCGGGAACAGTGCGGCCGGCAAATATTTCGCCCTTCCATGCCCATACATCTGCCCGGACGGCTGCGGCCCTCTCTTTATACTTGATCGAATCCGCCTGGGCAGAAGCGGAGGAGTAGATCATTTCCGGCAAACTGAGGAGTAAACAAATGCGTAAAAACAATTTCATAGCATGAAGAGTTGAAGTGAACTATTTCCGCGTCAGGGTTATTTGCTGCAGGTATGTTTTTTTTAATTGGGCCACATCCGTATTCCACTGGCCAAAGCCCGGACGCGGGAGGCGTACATCTTTTATAATAATGGCTTTCCGGTATTTCAACACACTCCCTTCCAGCTTGCAGGAGACGGAAAAGCTATATCCTTTGCGTTGGATATCCAATCCCGTTGGAATATCCTGGACCTTGTATCCCGCCGGAACAACAAGGTTGGTTTCTGTGATCCAATCTCCCTTACAATCGAACAGGTAATCCATCCGGCGACTGGTGGTATCGATATCGGCATTCCCAAATTCTTTTCTGAAGTCCGGGTCGATGTAGATGTCATTATCGAATATGGTGGCTGCCTTATTATAGACCAGCTTATATTGGAAAGAAAGGTCGGCGTTGCGGTTTTCCAGCCCGTCCTGTTTGACCGTAGTCATTACGTAATTCGGATTACCGCTGGAAAGGAATTCCAGCAAGGCCTCTTCCAATTTATTTTTACGGATGGCATTGGCCCGCAAAAGGATATTCTCTTTGTTCTCTCCTTTCCAGAGGTGAGATGCCTGGCCGGTGAGAGCTGAGCCTTCAATGCGCAGATCATATTGGTGATGGACCTCATTTTGCTCGTAGCCGGATACCGGTACACGTTGCAGGAGGTAGCTGTCGCCATTCTCGATCAGCACCTGGCGCCCCTGTATGCGCTGGGCATACTGTCCAAAGCCAATGTATGATTCCGTGGCATCCAAAAAATAAAATTTACCCTTGTAATTCAGGGCGCAGATCATGTGGTTATCTACGGCCAGGGAAGGGGTGGAATAGTCGTAAGCTATATGGTCGGTACCGATCCAGCAGAGACGGGCGTCGAATCCAAGGGCGGTCAGGAGGTTTTTTGTCAGGTTGGCCATGCCTTTGCAATCCCCATATTTCTTATTCAGCACGTCCTGGGCTTTTTCGGGGCGAAAGCCGGCCATACCGTTCTCAAAGGCGATGTACCGGACATTCTCCTGTACCCATTGATAGATGGCCTTTACTTTATCCAGATCTCCGGTGATGCCTTTTGTAATTTCCGTCGCCCGGGCCTTCATGACGGCAGGGTCATTCTTTGTCTGCAGCACGAGGCTGTGGTACCAGGCGTATTGGTCTTTCAATTCACTGAAATACTGTTGTTTACCTGTCTTCAACTCCGCATATTTGCTCAGGATGAACAGGTGCGGATATACATAGGAGGGGCCGGGGCTATTCTCTTCATTTCTGAAGGACGGGAGATCGGTGATAACATAGGTGTAGATGTCAGCCTGTTTGCGGTCATCAAACTGATGGGTCTTCCGGATGCTGTAGCCCGGAAAGTTCATTTCTTTTATTTCGAGATGCATCCATTTTGGAACAACGATCTCCACCGTCTTTTGCCGGACCGGCTGTTCCTCAGGGAAGTAGATGGTGGTAAAATATCTTGGGTCCAGCGTGGTCTTTTCAAGATCGACTTCATTGGAAGTGCCTTTTTTTAAGAAAGGCAGGGAAAAATAATATACGCGCTGGTCGGAGTAAAAGATATCTCCTGAAGAATAAAACTCGTCCTTGGGTTGGATGGATCTGTCCCGGGAGCCGTTGACATAGATCTTTACTCCGTCTATCCTGGACTCCCCGTCATAAGTCTCCACCCAGGGGATGGCAGACCGTAATTCACTACAGTAATAAGTCGTTTTATGTTCCTGCCGGATGATCACAGGATGCTCCTGACCGCCTTCCTCGAAGGAATAATGTTCGGTCTTATTGCTGATAACGATATTGCTATCCCCCCGGGTAAAGGCGGGTGCAGCTGAAAGGGGGATGGCCCGGAGGAAAATAAGGACAAACGCCGGTAGTAAGGAGGAGGGGAGTTTCATGATTTTTTAACGATCATACGGGAATAATAGTATGTAAATTTCAATCACTATTTTTAAGGTATGTTAGCAAAGATTGGCCGTATCTGTTTAAAGACCGTTATCTGGGCATTGGTTATCCTGATCGTACTGTTGCTGGTGTTCGACCGGCTGGTCCAGTTCCGTATGGATGATGCCGACCTGACAAAGTATTTCCATAAGCAGGGCCTGGAGGCTCATATCGGCTATTATAAAGCAAGAGGTAGAGAGGTCCGTTATATCCGGGTAGGCGACGACACCAATGCTACCATCCTTTTTATCCATGGGGCGCCCAGTTCGCTTAGCTATTGGAGGGGCTATCTTTCCGACAGCGCATTATTAAAAAGAGCTACCATTTATGCCCTTGACAGACCCGGCTATGGCTATTCCGGGCTGGCTCGTCCGTTGCCGGAAATTGCGGCGCAGGCTGCTGTTATCCGGCCGATATTGGACAGTCTCCACCAGACGCATCATCCTATCATAGTAGTAGGTGTGTCCTATGGCGCACCCATTGCCAGTCGTCTTGCAATGGATTATCCCCAGCTGGTGGACGGTCTTGTCCTGACAGCCCCCGCCCTGGCGCCTGGCCAGGAAAGGGTATTTTGGTTTACCTATATGATCGAGCATCCCCTGATACACTGGGTCGTGCCCCGCATGTTCCAGTCTGCCAACCAGGAAAAGATCCATCATAAGGAAGAGTTGACAAAAATGCTCCCGCTGTGGCCGCATATACATGTCCCTGTAGCTTATTTGCAGGGTGCCAATGATGAGCTGGTCTTTACGTCAAATGCTGATTTTGCCAGGGAGCATTTGAAAAATGCATCTTCCCTCGATATACAGATGATCCCGGGAAGAGGGCATCTTATTGCATTTTCGGAGAAACCACGTATCCGGAAAGCTATTTTGGATATACTGGATAAATGTAAAAAATAGCGGAAGGCGGCCCTTAGCGGGCCGCCTTCTGTGCGCCGTCCATCTTTACTATCCGGGGGATGAACTTTCCCAACACATCTATTAACTGGCGCTGAGACTGCATCACGGCCTCGATGTCCTTATACGCCTGGGGCGCTTCATCCAAACCTCCGCCCAGCAACCTTACCCCATGCTCCAGCAAGGTCTTTTTCAGCAGGTCGTCCGTCACTGTATTAAGAGCGGCGGTCCGGCTCATCTTTCTACCAGCCCCATGCGAGGCGGAAGATAGAGAAGCTTCCTGCCCTCTTCCTTTTACAATGAACCCCGGCGCCGTCATCGATCCGGGTATGATACCCAGCACATCCTTTCCGGCGGGTGTAGCGCCTTTCCGGTGGACGATGACCTCCCGGCCTTCATACCATTCCTTCCACGCAAAATTGTGGTGGTTCTCTACCCTTTTCAGCGGTCGTCTTCCCAATTGCCGGGCTATCTTGTCGTGGATGACCTCATGACATGCGGAGGCATAGTCTCCTGCCAGGTTCATCGCCAGCCAGTACTCCATCCCTTCTTCCTCCTTCAGGTCCAGCCACGCAAGGTTATTTGTCTCGCCGGGCAGTCTGCGTTTTTGCTTGGCCACTTTCGTATAGTGGCCTGCGATGTTGGCGCCCAGGGCTCTGGAGCCGGAATGCGAGAGAAGACCGAGGTATTGGCCAGGTTCGAGGTTCAGGATAGGGTCTTTTGCTGTGATGTCCACCATACCGAACTCAACAAAATGGTTACCCGATCCGGAGGATCCCAATTGTCTGGCGGCCCTTCCTTGCAAGGCTTTCAGGATGGGTATCTCATCGAACTCTTTCCTATCGAGGACCTCATGCGGCGTGCTTTGCTCGAACTGTCTTCCCCCGCCAAATAAGGTGGCTTCGTTCAGTTCGCGGGTGAAATAATGCTCGCGCTGCAACAGCTCTTTTGGGTCGATGTCGAATATGGACAGGCACATGCGACAACCTATGTCTACGCCTACCCCATATGGGATGACGGCATTTTCGGTTGCCAGCACACCCCCGATGGGCAGTCCATACCCAGCATGCGCATCGGGCATCAGTGCGCCCGCGACAGCAACGGGTAATTTTGCGGCCTGGTACATCTGGTGTGTAGCGCCTTCCGCTATCTGGTCCGCCCCGAAGATATTGAACGGGACGCCTGTCTGGTTGAGGGATATTTCAACGCCCTCCTGCTCCTCGCTCTTCGGGATCAGTTGTTGGGCGATCAGGCCCAGCACTGCATCATTTGCATACTCAACGGGCGAGGCCAATATTTGTTTTAATAAATTCATCACATCCTCCTGCTCTGTAAACTTGTAATTCTTTTCCATGATATTCATGGCTATGCTGATCACAGGGCCTTCGGGATAGCCGATGGCTCGCAGATCTTTTCCTCTTAATTTTAACTTTCCCATATTAATTCCTTTTAGGAGTGCAGCGGCCGGGAAGGCCGCTACACTTTACTTTATGAATATCTGTCGCAATTGGTCGATGAGCACACCGTTGCCATTGACACTGATGCTGCTGACCTTTTCAGCGATCTTTTCGACGTATTCCATTTCCTTTAGCTTGAACAACATGGGGTTGTCTTCCATCAGCCTGGCAGTGTTCAACAGGTTGCGCGTGCTCGCCGTCTCTTCTCTACGCAGGATAATGTTGGCCTGTGCCTTCTTTTCGGCTACGAGCACCTGGTTCATGATGTCCTTTACATCACCCGGCAGGATGATGTCGCGGATGCCAAAGCCGGATACTTGTATTCCCAGCGTCTCAGCCTGCTGCGTTACTTTTTCAAGTACATAAGGTATGGCCGTCTCCTTTTTCTCCAGCAGCTCGTCAAAGCTAAGTCCCCCGATGTATTCACGCAAGGCCAGCTGAAAGGCTATGTACAGATGCTTTTCATATTCCTTGTTCTGCAGCAGCGTCTTTTCTATGTCGAGGATCCTGTACTGCGCCCAGGCATTGACACGCAAGGCGGCCTTATCCCGGGTGAGGATCTCCTGTCCATTGACCTCCAGCTGCAGTTGGCGTGTGTCGACCTTACCAACGTTGATCACGATATTGTTCTTCCACCAGTAATATACGCCGCTTTCCAGTGTCTTTACATATTTCCCGTCTATAAACAGGAGGGCCTTTTCATAGCTTTCCACTGTGTAGGACCTCACATAAGGTGCTACCAGCTTATGCAGCAGGGTGACACGATCGAGGTTTTCTGTGATCTCTATTTTACCGAGATCCAGCCGTGCGAACCCATATACGATAATTCCCTTCCAGTAAGCATAGCGGCCGGGCGTAAGCACCTGCTTCAGCAATCCATTCTCGTACTGAAGGACCAGCTCATGATCCTTTACTTCGACAACGTGCAAGGCTTCTACCAGCTCTTTATCCTTTAACAGGATGTTGAGCTCACAGGCGGGGGTAAAGGGCTTGGTGAGGTCGTATACCTCTATTTTTTCGGATGGCCACCATACCCAGTGGTCGCCTTTCCTCATCATACGTTGATACGTTCCATTTTTGTACAACAGTCCTACCTGGTAGGCGTTGATCGTTACCTTTTTCATTTTTGTTCCATTTATCAAGTTTTACTTTTTTGTTTTAAAAGCCAGGGGTTATCCTCCACCCTGCATGCGCGGAACCGGGCTGCGGAGACAGGGTTGTTTTTCTTTTCGGGTTTCTTTGGAGTTGGCCGTTCGGCTGTCTCCGTTGATTACCGGGTTTTTAAAAACGCCGCCTATCTCTTTGGCGGGGCTGCTGGCCCATGCCGGGTCGCGATGAACATTTGGTCCGGCTGGTGTGCCGGGTTTGGCGCTCATTGCCGGCGAATAAGCCTGGCTTTGTCGTTTCACCATTTTTTGGGAGCAGTAGTGGACTGCCTTTCATCCTACATTAACAGTGTAGTGCTCCAACCAGTTGAGCTTTCCGTTTTCAAGTCGGAATGGGAATCGAACCCATGGGTGGAATATGCCAGTTGCATACAGGATACAGGGAGTTACTACACCTGCACTGTTGTGTCTTTTTGAAACACATGCAATGGTCATATACCGAGTTTTCCCTTACGGGGAATAAAGTATTTACAGGGTAATAAGGCGAAAAGAGCATTGCAGCTCTACCAACTGAGCTACGGGCCCATTGTGATATGTTTTGTGGACCCGGCGGGACTCGAACCCGCGACCCGCTCGGTTAAACGAAGTATCTCTTTTCTACGACACCTGTAAATTTCTTCAAAGAACTTTTAGTTTTTTTTAATGACAGCCCCGGCCGGACCGTAGGCTGTCATAGGTTTAGGGTATTGATCATCTTTACTGCGTTGCTTCCTTCTTCGATGGCCCGCAGGGCATGGAAGATCTTGTCAAACAAGACCTGCTGTGCTTCGTCCTTTGCCTTGGGGTGTACCAGGAACAGTGCATCCCGCATTGTTACCTGGGTATCCCTGTTATATTTGGCGAACTGGTATTCGTCGAACTTATTAAAGGCCTCTGCCAATCCCTTCTGCAGCTGGTGGCAACCAGCGTATACAACTCCATCTGAGGCTTAAGGGCAAAGGCTGTCTCACCCTCGTAGTTCAACAATTTCGTGCTTGCAGCTTTTACATTGAATTTCATATTATACCTCCTGGTCATTTTATCTTGTTATCCGTTGACAATACAAGATTAAAACACAAGTATGCAACCTACTTGCACAGTTAAATTTTTTTTCCTTTTTTTACACAAAATCTTTCCGATGCCTATTAACCGCAACGCCCTCATCCGATATCGCACCATCGATAAATGTCTGCAAAATCGTCGCCGGAAATGGACGATCGAAGACCTTATCGAGGCCTGTAACGAAGCCCTTTATGAATATGAAGGCATTCGCCGGGGTGTCAGTCTCCGTACCATCCGGCTGGACCTCAGTGCTATGCGGAGTGATAAACTGGGCTACAATGCCCCGATCATCGTCCGTGACCGGAAGTATTACAGTTATGAGGACCCGGCCTATTCCATCACCAATATTCCGCTGAGCACCCGTGACCTGGGTATCCTGCAGGAGGTTTCGGGTCTCCTTATCCAATTCAAAGGGTTCAGCCATTTCTCGGAAATGTCTGAAATGATCAGCCGGCTGGAAGACAAGATCCACAGTGAGCAATACCATTCTCCTTCTGTCATCGACTTTGAAAAGAATGAGCTGCTGACGGGCATTCAGTGGCTGGATATCCTTTATAAAGCCATTGTTTCCTCTACGGTTGTCCGTCTCACGTACCAATCCTTCAAAGCTCGTCAGCCGGGCGATCTTGTGTTTTATCCTTATCTGCTCAAAGAGTACCGCAACCGGTGGTTTGTCCTTGGCATGATAAAGACGGGCCGCGACATTATCACTTTTGCGCTCGATCGTATCCAGCAGATAGCGTTAATGCCGGAGGAAGATTTTCGCAGACAGAAGGATTTTGATCCTCATACTTATTTCCAACCTATCATCGGCGTCACCCGCAATAGAGGTGAAGCTCCTGTTCAGGTAGTCTTTTGGGCTAATCATGAGCATGCTCCTTATATCCGTACCAAACCCATCCATCATACACAAAAGATCATCGAAGAGGGGCCCACGGGTACACATTTCAGTATTGAGGTCATACCAAATTTTGAGCTGGAGCGTGAGTTGATGGGCTTCGGGGAGGGATTGAAGGTCCTCTCCCCTGCCCGTCTTGTACGCAGGATCCAAAAAAAGGTACGGCTCATGCATGAGATATATCATTCCAGCTCAGTTTATCCAGGATACGAGTGAGGGGTTTGTTTTTTTTATATTTTAGAACCTATTGTACCACCTTATTCGCGCAGCTGGAGCTGGCAAACGCCTCCGGCTTTGCACGGAAGGAAAACCCCATTCCCAGAATATATCCCATCGCTTCCTTCAAAGCGTCATTGCTTTTGAAGGCAGGGTTGGTGTTGATGTCCGCGTGCACTTCCATATCCACCCCGTACAAAGTAAAAAGACGGCTCAGCGGATATGCCACTTCGATACTCCTGGCCACTTCCTTTAACATCCTCTCCTTTACGCTCATTTTCTGACGGGAGATCTCCGTGTTTATGTACATAAAACCTCCCTTCCCTTTGCGGAGAAAGACGATGACGGTGGCAAATGCGGTTTCGGCGCCTTTTACCTGACTGTCCGTACCGATGCAGACCTTCAATTCATGACCTGCCTCCTTTTCCCTGACCAGAGCCGACCTGATCTCATCCGCAATGTCCTTTTTTACGGGAGAGCCGTCGAGGCGTCTCCATTGTTGCTGTTGTTCCATTGTTTTTTAATTTTTTATCAGGCTGGTCCTGAATCCAATGATCTTTGCACTATCTTCCACATAGTCCTTTGCGTTTGGATTGGTGATCTCTGCAATGGTCATGGGTCTGTCGATAGTGGTATCGAACCCCAGGTGTTGACTCAGACGTTGGGCCTTAGCAATACTGAGTTTACCAAACTCATACTTAGCGATCAACCTACCCTTACGCATCAGTGCGCCGTCCACCAGCGATAAAGCACTGTTGAAGGTGCATATCAACTGGATATTCAGACAGTCAGCCAGCAGTCCGTCTGAAATATTCAATAGATTGGATACGGAAGACCCTCCGTACTGACGTCTATCCATGATCACGTTCTCTGCGTCTTCGATGACAAGTACCGTATTGGGATTATTCATCAATAGCTGGATAAAATCCGGGCTGGTCAGATTACCTGCTACGGCCGGAGAAAGGAACAATACCCTTTTCCTGATCTTTCCGATCAGATGCCGGAGATAGGTGGTCTTTCCTGAACCGGGAATACCATGCAGCAAAACAATCCCTTTGTCATTTTTCTTATTCAACCGCCTTTTGATCAGTACATCCGTCTCTTCAAAGTCATCTTCATAGTACAAAGGGATATCTAGCCTGGTTCGTTTAACTTCCATCGTCTTGAGAGATAGCCTGCCGTTATTTGACACGACCAGGTTGATTTCAAGGGGCCGTCGCTTGGTCCTCTCTTTGAAATGGTTTACTTTTTTGACCACCTCGTCGATGAACATATTTACAGCTCCATTGTGGAGTATTTCACAATACCCTACATCGAACTCGACAATGCAGGTGTTTTTCATGACTGCAAATGTCGTAGAGAACCGGAAAGCTTTCTCCTTGCTTTCATACCACCTGTATTGGTAAATCCTTTCTATGCCATCCTTGAATTGTTCGACAAAAGCCTGGTATGCCTTTTCGCCATCGATGTTGCCTATATAGCTAATATTTGGCAATGCATCGAAGCAATGTAGGTATAAAGACTTCCCGTCCATGTAACCATCAAACAATGCATTGGCATTGATCACTTTTGAAAATTGTTGATTGTCCATAACTAAATTTTACAATATCGTTTGCATGGGATACAGGACTTGGGTTGTTGGCGGAGAGAGAAGGGATCGAACCTTCGTATCCAAAAGAGGATAGCCAAAGCTTAGCAGGCTTGCACATTACCACTCTGTCACCTCTCCGTTGCAATCATTCTATCGTGTGAGTGGCTGGATTCGAACCAACTGGGCCTTTTGAGCAACGGTTTTACAGACCGCCACGACTCGCCATCTTCGTCGCACTCACAAATTTTGCGGATGAAGAAAGATTCGAACTTTCAACCATTGGCTTAACAAGCCGACGCTCTACCGTTGAGCTATTCATCCCTGTTGGTCAGGCCGGGGTCGAACCGGCAGCTTGATGCGTATAAGGCATCTGCTCTAACCATTGAGCTACTGACCATTTTACTGTTGACTTAAGAAGGGTCGAACTTCTATCTCCACGTTCGTAGCGTGGCATTCTTCCATTGAACTATAAGTCAATCTATATGGTTGTCCCCGGGGCTCGAACCCTGTTCCCTTCGTTCACAGCGAAGCACTTTACCTGTTAAGCTAGAGACAACATAGGTTACCGGATCTGGATTCGAACCAGAACTATCAGTGTCAAAGGCTGATGTGCTAACCGTTACACAATCCAGTAATTCTCGTTGGCCCACCGGGGCTCGAACCCGGAACTCCCGCATTAAAAGTGCGGTACTCTACCATTGAGCTATGGACCATTTCGTTGCGATCCCCGGATTCGAACCGGGATTAACCACCTTATGAGAATGGGATGTTACCGTTACACCAGATCGCAATCTTATATGTGGTGATCTGTATGGGATTCGAACCCAGAACTTCGTCGGAGCTGCTTCGACACGCTCCTCCTCGTTCGTAACCTTCGCTCCGCTCGGTTACGTGATAGAAAGTCACGTATCCTGGCCGTTAGACGAACAGATCATAAAAAAGCCCGGTCATCGCTGACCGGGCCACACTCTTTGGAAGATCCGACTATGCGGACCCCATCGATAAACACCCCGGTCTTTTCAGGCATATCTCTCCCATCCGGCTACCGAGTGGACTGTGGCCCACCCAATACCTGTTATAGAAATTGCTATATCGTATTGAACAAAAGGACATAAAAAAAGCCCCACAATCTCTTGCGGGGCTCGTTATAGTATTTTAATTCTAAACTACTTACATACAAATTTTGCCCCGCACGCCCGGATATAGCCTCTCCGACTATTCTCTTTTGGCATCGATATGGTAAATGTGCGTTGCATTTGATTTTAAGATTTCTTTAACAGTGCAAAGATGCAACAATTTTCCTGATACCTCCAACTTTTAAGAAAGATATTTTTAAAATTATCTTCCGCGAGATAACAGACATGAGAAAATTCTTTTCTCAAACATTTAAAAGCATTATGCTAATGAGACGTCTGTTTATTATCCCCGTCCTCCTGATCTGTCAGAGTTTTCTCACTGGCGGAGTCGTTCCCCGTCAACGCGTCCCTGATTTTATCGATCCCACGGGAACGTATACACTCACCGGCACCGTCAGAAGACATCATGTAATGGGTCATTCCGGAGAGCTTAGGGTCCAGCTGTTGGATAGCGAAAGGGTCGCTATCGCCTTCTATATCAACAAAGGGTATCCCAATTATGAATCCGGCTCATTTACAGATACGCTGAAGTATAATGAAGATATAGCTCGTTATACACCTGCCTGTGACTCGGATTGTACCATTATCTTTTGGTTCTCCCCCAAGGAAATGGAGCTCCGTGGATTATATAAGAACCCCCATACAAGTTGCGGGTTTGCGACAGGTGTTATGACGGCGGCCGTCTTTCAGAAGACCTCATGGGAGAAGCCGGTGATCCAGGACCTGTCAGCACATGGTGTTGTGCGTTAGATCAATAGCCTTATGCCCCTACATCATCATGGTCGGTGCCCGTGGTAACGGCTTCCCATTCGGGGATCTCTTTTTCCATGGCGGCAAGCTTTTCCCGGAAAAGGACCAGCGTGTCTTTATCCAGCAACAGGTGGACGGGAGGGTTTTCGGCATCCGCAAGTTTGATAAGAGCCTGCGCTAACTTCTTCGGGTCACCGGGCTGCCGCAAAGACGAGGGAGAGTACCCAAAGTACTCCCTGATCCATTGAGAGGGGGGCAGATTATAAATGGCCTGGAAATCCCGTTGGTCAGTCCCAGGGGTACCCTGATGAGCTTATTTAGTTTCATTTTCCCTGTTCAACGAACAAGTTACGTTTTAGTTTGTAATCCCCGGCAAAAGCAATCACCACCATGCAAGACCAACTTCTTTTTGTAAAAATGAGCCTGCTCACCTGGGAAGGGCAGCTTAAAAGAGCCACCAACCTGTTGAATACGCTCACGGATGAACAATTATCAAAGGAAATAGCCCCCGGACGCAATTCGGGCGTCTATATAGTAGGACACCTCATAGCCGTCCATGATTCCATGCTACCCCTGTTCGGGCTGGGAGAAAAGCTTCACCCTGAGCTGGAGGAGACATTTATCACCAGCCCTGACAAATCGGGTAAACCTACGCCCACGCTTAGTCAATTGAGGGAATACTGGAAAGAAGTACACCAGCATCTGGGGGAAAAATTTGCCGGTCTTTCGGAGGAACAATGGTTTCAGCGTCACCTTTCCGTAAGCGAAGAAGACTACCAAAAGGAGCCTCATCGCAATAAGCTGAATGTATTGCTCAACCGCGCTACCCATGTGGGTTATCACCTGGGTCAGCTGGTACTGTTAAAAAATTAGCGGCCCCGCAGGGACAAAGCCTCTTTGTTACCCGGATCGACTTTCAACGCGCTGTCTATATAACGGGTCGCTCCTTCGCGATTTCCCATGGCAAGATATTTGGCGGCGATACTGTTCAATATTCCCGGATCGGTACGGAGGGTCTGTTGTAATTGGATGATTTCCTGCGTCAGCTGTTTTACCGGGGTCAGGTTTAGTCCGGAAGCATTGTTCCGGATGGCATAGTCCAAAAAAGGCATGGCATCCACAGGTCTATCCTGTTTTAGATAAAGAACAAAGATCTTGTGGGCTTTTTCAAAGTCCGGTGAGAGGGAAAAGGACCGACGGAACCAGCATACGGCATTCATGTCGTCCTTTAACTCACCATATATATTGGCGGCCCTGTCATAAAAAGCTACTTCGGTGGGGTGCTCCAACGCAAGGGCTTCGACGACCTTTGCCGCTTTTGACCACTGTTTAATGCCGGAATAATAATTATACAAGGTGTCCATTGCGTCTTCCCAGTCGAGCTTTTCAAAGACGATGCCATGGGCCAGCCTGGCCTCGATAGAAGCCACGGGGGAAAGCCCGGTAGAGTCAGGGGTAGGAGCGACGGAGCCGGGGGTGGAAGTGCCGGGGGTGGAGGTGGTGGAGCCCTGGTTGAACGGCCAGCTTTTTTTTAGTTTACCGATCTTGTATTCGCCGACCAGCGAATCCATTTCAAGGACAGGCATGGAATGACGCAGCTGTTCGAGAGAGAGGGCGGAGGTATCTGCGGAATTGTACGTCGCAAACATACCTGCCGCCTTCATCGCCCTGTAAAAGGCATCGGACAATAGCGCATATCCGTATATGTTAGGGTGTATATGCTCCAGGAGCAATTCGTCCCCGATGATCCCATATTCCGACCGGGCTTCAAAAGCGGCCCTGGCATCCACCAGATGTATGCTTTTGTATTGGGCAGCTAATCTCGGGATGATATTATTCATCGGGGATGGCGCCCTGAACCGCAAGGCATCCAATTCTTCCGCCCGGGAGAACCAGGCCTTTGCCTGACCAGGGTCGCCCTGCCTGAGCGTCAAACGGCCCAAATAATAATTACACTGGGCATACATGCTGTCAATCCCTTCCGCTGTCCTGAAACTCCGGTACGCCGCCCCCCAATCGCCCTTATCAAAAGCCGTCTTGCCTTCTGTATAGTTTTTTATAAACCCGGCATGTTTTGTGCTGTCCGCAGCAATGCTGATAAAAGGAGAAAGGTCTTTTTCATTCGAGACGAGGTTGCTGATAAATACGGGGATATGCCGCTGGTCCAACAGCTGCAACGTCTCTCCCATATTTTCTTTGAACTGATCGATACCCCGTTGATAAAGTTTAGAACCATAGGGTATCTCTTCGTCGGCCACCATCGCTTCCATCCTCGTCCGGGGACTGCCTGCGCTATGGCCCCGGAATAATCCGGCCAGATGCTCGTATGTATTGGTCAACCATTGTACGATGCGCAGCTGTCGCAGCAAAAGCAAAAGGTTCACTACCCATCGGGCCCCACCGATGCGATCCGTGGAACCTACGCCAAGGGCTCCATAATATTCGTTATGCCCTGTATAGATGAGTATGACATCCGGTTCATAATTTACCACTTCCCGGGCAAAGCCCAATACTGTATAGGAGTTGACGGCTGTCAGCGAAATATTGATCACTTCGAAACGTCTGTCTGGATAATCATGCATCAGTCTGTACTGTAGCCACCGGTGGAAGCTGCCGTTGTGAAAATAGGGGTACCCGATGGTAGTGGATTCGCCCAGCACAAAGATCCGCATGGTGCCTGCATCTTTTTCCTTTTTGAAGGGTTCGGCATTCCCCGTGGTAGCATTGGCCTGGTTGGTAAAATATCTTTTTGAGGCGGCGGGATTCAGCACAAGATAGTTCTTGTCGGCCGGGTACTCAATAAAAAGGTGCAGGTCGTGACCATAATGGAACATGCGGAGAGCGATCTCCACAAACGCAAGCAAGAGGAATGGCAATAAAATGCTTATCCACTTAAAAAGACGGAGACGTCCGTTGGTATGTTTGGAATACTGAGTCATTTTCTTTCCGGCATATTAAGGCTTAATGGCTTCTCTCCCCTCAACATCTTTCCAGCTTCTCCCGTTAGCCAAAGATAGGTGTCGGAAGGTTTATGATCTATGTCGATAAATTGTACGTTCCTTCCCGTTGGCGGCGTGTCGGATGCCTTAAAAATAGCCGTTCCTTCATTCACCTCATCAAACATCGCTACATACAGCATTTTGGCGCCAGACCTTATTGCCGTGGACAACAGTTGCCAGTAAAACCGGCCGCCCTGTCTTGGGATAGAGCCTACGGGTTTTATATCATCCGGAAATTCATGAACGCTGAGATTATGCCAGCTAAAGCCTGGATAAACACAGGGAACGTAATCTACGTTGTTACGGGCGCACCATTCCATATCTGCCAGCATAACATCCCGGTATCTATCCATATCATTGTGCAATAAGGGTGAAAAACGTTGCACTGTCCAGGGCAAGACGATGTCTGCCTGACGGATGAGGTCGTGCAGATAGCTGTCATGCACACAGTCCGCGTTGAGGTCCCGCCAGAAAGTAGGCACACCTAACATGACGGCGCAGTTACCATATACGGGGTCATGTTTGAGAAAATCAATCAGCCTGTTCAAACCAATATCCCGTATGTCGTAAGGTCTGTCCGGAAAACCTATTCCCCAAATAACGACCACGGGTTTGCCCCGATGGTGTAAATACGTTTTTGCCCCTGCCTGGTTAGTGACCTTGATGGAGTCGACAAGGTATTTCCAGTCTTCTATGATAGAGGAGCAATCCTCTCCCTTTCCCCTTAGTCCGGAAAGATCATACATTACGGCAATGGCCCGACGATATTTTGAAGCGGCTTCCATCGCCCGCTGCAATATGATAGTAGATTCTTTTTTCCGGGGACTGGGTCTGGTTTCATTAAAAAACCGCTGCATAAACACCCCATCCAGGCCATACTGCTGCATCCATTTAAAATGAAGATCGGTGGTACTCTGATCCAGCGAACTAAAGAAACGAGCGGGCTTTCCATCAGGCAGTCTGAAGGGCGTCTCATAAGTCTTCTCATATTCACTTACATCAGGCCACAGGTCAATACCCGAATGATCTTCATTACCATAAGCATAATGTTGTGCAGCGCTGCCGTCCCCTGCTGCGCGGAACCATCCCTGATAACCGGCCATTACCAGGCCGTTGTAAGTGGGGTAAATAGTTTGAGGGCTATGACGATTGGCTGGTTGAGTTATGGCATTGAGTGAGAAAAGTAAAAAGGTGGTCGTTATCAATGATCTCATGTTCATATCGATTATTTTATTACCTCCAGATCTGCCGTCTGCCGGATATCATTTGAAGAGCTACCTATCATGATCTTAAAAGTTCCGGGTTCTACCACACGACGCATCGCCCTGTCCCATAAGGATAGGTGTTCGGGGCCTACCGTAAAGGTCACCACCTTGTCCTCCCCCGGCCGGAGCGTGACGCGGGCAAAGCCTTTCAATGCCTTTTCAGGCGTAGTAACACTACTAATCTCATCCCTGACATATAGCTGTACAACCTCAGTACCTTCGATATTTCCCGTATTATGGACATGGACACTGATGCGTGCGCGGCCGTTGGCAGGGATCTTTGAAGGGCTGACCCGGAGATCGTCGTACCCGAAGCTGGTGTAGCTGAGGCCGTGACCAAAAGGGAACAAAGGCGTATCCGACTCGTCTACGTAGTGATGTCCGGAAGTGGGTTTGTGGTTGTAATAAAATGGGATCTGTCCTACGCTGCGGGGAAAGGTCATCGGCAGCTTGCCGGAAGGGTTGACATTTCCCAACAGGATATCGGCAATGGCCAGTCCGCCTTTTTCGCCGGAGAACCATGTCTCTACTATCGCGGGCATATTGGCAGCGACCCAATTGATGGTGAGAGGACGTCCATTTGAAAGCACCACCACAATGGGTTTACCCGTGGCCTTCAACGCCTTTATCAATTGCATCTGCTGCCAGCTAAGATCCAGACCGGCCCTGTCCTTGCCCTCCCCTACTATATTATTCTCTTCACCAAGGACCACGATGACGGCTTCTGTCTCCTTTGCCGCATCCAGGGCTTTATTCAGCAGAGCCGAGGCTGCCGTATCGGGCGCCGGTGTCTCTCTGTGAAGGGTAGCTCCTTTTGGGTCGGGGACATAGCCCTGCTCATAACGGATCGTGACATCAGCGCCCGCCCGTTGCCGCAAACCATCCAGGATGGAGATGGCTTTTCCCTCCTCGTTGGAGTACCCCCCCAGATAGGTGCTGGCAGCCAGGGGGCCGATGACAGCCAGCGAATGGGGATGTTTCAACGGCAGGATATGGCCTTCATTCTTTAACAAACAAATGCTTTCCTGCGCCGCCTGCAGGGCTAGGTCCTGATGCACCGCCGTATGAAAGACCTTATCTTTCAGCGTCGTATCTACATAAGGACGATCGAAGAGTCCCAGCAAAAACTTCACCCGCAGGATGTCCCGAACGGCCCTGTCCAGCGTGGCGGGAGGAAGTGAGCCATTCAAAATGGCTGTCTTTATAGCCTCTATGAATCCGGGATGAGAAAAATCATAGAATTGCATGTTAAGCCCCGCCTTCAATGTCTGTGCAAGCGCATCCGCCGTGTCCGTGGCCACGCGATGATCCACCAGACTCATTTTGATGGCCCCCAGGTCCGACAGGACAAAGCCTTTAAAACCCCATTCTTTTCGAAGCACGTCCGTCAGCAGCCACTTATTGTCTACGCAAGGGATACCATCTATCTCGCTGTAGGCGGCCATCATGGAAAGAGCGCCCCCCTCTTTGACAGCCTTTTCAAACACGTAGAGGAAGGTGCTGCGGGCCTCCCTTTCACCAATGTTCACAGGGGCGGTGTTGCTGCCTGCCTCGGGGATACCATGGACGGAAAAATGTTTTGGCTCTGCAATGACAGCATCGGCATGGCTGACATCGCCGCCTTGCAGACCTTTTACCATGGCCACTCCGTTGAGTGCGGAGAGGTACGGGTCCTCACCATAGGTTTCCTCCACCCTGCCCCAACGAGGATCATGCGGAAGGCAAAGCACGGGTCCTAAGATCATGTCCACGCCATGGGCCCTTGTCTCGGTGGCGATGGCGCGTCCGATGCGATATACAAGACCGGTATCCCATGCGGAAGCTATCTGTAAAGGAATGGGGAACGAGGTGCTGCCAAGGCCGCTGTAACCGTGCAAACCCTCTTCGATGAAGAGAACAGGGATGCCCAGACGGGTCTTTTCCATGGCATATCGTTGGATCTGGTTGGCTATTTCCGGCCGGAGGGGGTAGAGGTCATGTATGGAGCCGGCTCCTGTGGTCCCAAGGCTGGCTTTTGTCTTTTCTTCCGACCATGACTCCGCCTCGTGCCTGCCCATATTGGCTACTTCCTTTCCCCAGTACATGTCCAGCTGCCGGATCTTTTCCTCCACGGTCATTCTTCCCAGCAGATCAGTTATCCTTTTTTCGATGGGAAGACGGGGGTCTTTGTACGGGTAGATGGACGGCGTCCCCTGGGGTGTTTTGAAGGTAAAGGATAAAATAAGCAGAGGGATGCCCAGCAGCAATCTGTATTTCATAGATGCAATATGGGATCCCGAGGTTAACCAGGGCCTTAATAAATCATTAATTCGGAGCTTACGCTATAATTTCCTGAAAACTCTTTCCAAAATCACTACCATAAATATCCTTATACTCTTTGAGGAATTTCAGATAGGTGTTATTGGCGAGGGTGTGGCGGCGGAGTGCGATAAGGCTTTTACATTTATAAGTAAGGGCGTCCTCGTTCAGGGGGTCGAAGCAGAAGATACAGTTGGCGATCTCGATGATAAATTCGGGGTCACCCGCCGGGTGTGCCCTCATATATTCCTGGCATTTATCGATGACGGCATTGGAAACCTCTGACTTGATATCGTCCAGCCAGTTGTATTCTGTCTGTGAAAGGAATGCCCCCCTTTTGATAATGTTCACCAGAGGCCGGATATCGGCCCGTGTGACATCGGGCGTCCCCTGTAATAAAGCTGTGTATCTCTTATAATCCACATAAATCTCCTCTTCGGGCGTCTGGAACTGCCAATAGCCGGACTCCTTGTTAATGACAATATTACCTACCTTTTCCAGGATAGCTTTCAATTTTGCCAGGTTGACGGAACGATTGTTCTTGGCATCTTTTTCAGATTTGTCGTGCCAGAGTATCTCATTTAACCCCTCGGAGGAGATCCCTCTTCCATTCCTAAAAGTGTAGGTGACAATGATCAGGAACAGCTCTTTCAGCAAAGGGGTAAACTGTCTTGTTATATCATGACCGGTCTTGTCAAAGACCTGGAAGGGGCCGAACAGATAGACGGCGGGATAAACAGGCTTTTCAACAGGCGTCGTCCCCGACAGCAGGGCTGGCTCCGATGTCGAAGTGTGGTCGGGCGCCGGCTCCGCCGTCGGATGTACATCGAACACCGAAGCGGGGGAAACCGCAGAAGCAGGTTGGGTCGCCAGGCCTTTTCTTTTGCGGAAGAACAGGAAGCCCCCTCCGCCAACGATCAGCAGAAAAAGAAGCGCATACCAATAGTTGACATGACCCGTGGATACAGCAGGTATCTGCGCGATTTCCGCTTTCTCGGGGGGGAAGTTGAGCGTGTATATTTTTACTTGTGTATTTTTCTCCTTTGTTTCCTCTTTTGAATAGAGCATCGTGACGGCAATAAGCTTATTGCTGATGGGTGAATAATACAGGTCCGCATAGGATTGTACGTCATGGAAGCTATAGGGAATGAGGTCGCCCTCTGGTATGTAGGCACTGTCTGTGAAGGAGCCTTCCACCAATTGAAGATTGGAGTTATAGCTGTCGTTGGGATGAACAAGCCCATACCAGGCGCCGGGTTTGGCGCCTATCACCAGGCTGTTGGAAAATGTGAAAGGAGTGGTTAGGGTTTTTAGAGTAAATAGCTTTTTAAATGAGCTTTTTGCAATGTCATAGCGGTAGAAGTCATAATAATTACGGGGATCGAGCATCTGGTCCCCAGTCTGGCTACCATAGCCTCCTACGACATAGGCTGTCCGCCCGTCCGGGGTTAGTCCCAGCGCGGATAGATAACGGGGCGGGTAATAGTCTCCTGTCGTATGAACAGTGTCCCATTTATGCGTGGAGAAGGCATACCGGTGTACTTTATTCCTATACCTCAGCTGTCCATAGCCGCCAATAGTGTAGAGACAGGTATCGAAAGGAGCTATGAATTTGTTGGCATGCCAATATTCGGTGATAGGCGAATAGGGCATGGGAATATCCCACTGACGACGTGTAAAGTCGAATGTGAGCACCATCTTTTTGTCTATAAAGATGTCATAAAGCTTGTCGTGGAAGGTGTCGTAAAGGGCCTGATGTCCAAGGATGAATTCCTGATGACTGGCGCGTGTCCAATCCAGTGCGTGCTGATCCATCCGAAGAGACAAGGTGGCTACGGAGTCCGAGCCTATCACATATACATTGTCGTGTTTGGGGTCATACGTCACGGCGCCGTATCCATTCAACGAAAACGAGCTGATCAGTTCCCACTTCTGGTATTTAGGTTTGATCCATACGGGGTTCTTTATTCTTGCCACCCGTCTACTGATCTTATCGTAAGCCGTTTCACCGGAAGTCTCGTCCAGGGGCCAAAAATGCTTTTCCTTATCCTTTTCCAGGATCCTGATATCCCGTATACGCATGGGGGGTATATCCCTGGTCTTGAATTTTTGATAGTCATTGGCGCCCCAAATGAATTTAAAGCAATTGTCAGTGGCTGGGATAGCGCTGCTGCCTATTTTTTTGCCGTTCACGGAAAATTGAAGGGCATGCGCTTCCAGATCACAGTTGAAAGAGAACCTGGTCCATTCCTTATGCAATTGTATGCTGTCCACCGAAAAGCTGATGCCGGAAAAATTCTCTCCTATGATGACCTTAAAGGTGCGGAGGGGCTGGTTATAGATGAGGTCGATGTTCTGGTTGTTTGACGAAATGAGACGTACGACATAGCCGAAGTAGATCATACGGCCGGGTATGAACCGGAGATCAAAGCTCAGTTCAAATCCCTTTTTAAAACACAACGAATCATCCGGAGTAAGGTCCAGGCAGGTCCTTTTTTCCTGGACAACCTCATGGCTGTTGAACATCAAACCATAAGATTGGGCAAAAGCGCTAACCGTTGAGAATAGAGAAATTATGATGCAATAGATATACCTCATAAGCTGAGCGTAAAAATAGCTCATTTTCCCGTACCGTCGTCACCCGACATCCAGATCTCCCGGATGACCTCTTCGTCTCCCAGGCCGTCGGGTATGGCTGCGCTTGGAATGTTGGCATAGTACCAGTTTTTCTTATCCAATGGGGAGCGTCTTGTGCGGCTACCCGGCATCTGAAGATGTCCGTTGGGGTCTGTCTTGCGGACCCAGTCATGCGCATAATGCAGCCACCTGCTGCGATACTCCTTTGACTGATGAGCAAACCAGGATATCTCGTCATATCCCCATATCCATACAAAGCCGCCTTTGCTCTGCAGCGCCTGGCTGGGATGATCGCTAACGCCATAGTTATCCAGCTCGACCAGATAAGGCAGATGCTCACATTTCCATCCGCTGGGGGTGATACCGCCTTTACTTCGGAGATAAAGTCCATCGGAAAAGCCCAGCTCCAGGATACCCTCCTCGGGCTTATCCGGGACCTCCTTGATCCTGAGGGGGAAGGCGTGAAAATCGAGCAGGAGGCTGTCGCCTCTCTTAAATCCGCCTCCGGGGACATGAGCGTCGCAAAGCAATATATGACGGCGGGCGTGTTTTGCCGCATATGCGCGGGCCTGGGCAAAGACGGATGCCCACCAGGCCAGGTCATGGTCATTGCCGTTCATAAGCTCCACCTGTCCATAGTGAATGGCTTCAAAACCAAGATCAATATAGCTGGCGGCGAGAAAATAAAACCAGAGACGCGTCTCCGGCCGGCTGACATCGGGTACGGAAGCTCCTTTTCCCCATTGATCGCGGCGGCGTCCGTCGACATACAGCATATCTTCATAACGGAAGTTCCTTTTCTCCACAGGCATACCCATGGCCTTGAACGCCCAGGCAGGGACGAGCACCTGTCCCACTTTATCGGTAACAATCTCGAATATGCAGGCCTCCAGTATTCTATCCGGGTCGTCCTTTAATACTTCGGGTACCTGTCTCCGGGCTCTTTCGAAATTTTTTAATAAGGAATCCTCGCGCCCCCAGAGGCAGATACTACGTCCAATGAATTTTGCGCCGGTGTTGTTCAACATACGAGTATTGTCATGCAGATCACCTTTGCCATTGAGCAGACCTTCCATGGAGACTGCCCGGGAAAGATAATTCTCCAGCACAGGGCGGGATATGGTCTTATCAAAGCGATAATCCCGCGGACGCGTATTGCCGGCGCCCCAGGACCTCTTGGGTTTGGGTCCCATGGTCAGTTCCAGTGTACCGCCATCCATCAGCTGTTGATGCGTGAACCAGGGAGTATCGAGCGTTTTTCCATTGAACCTGGCTTGTTGAATATATTTATTTACCGCGGAGCTGTTATGTGCGATGACGGTGAAGTGTTTGCCGCCAGGCAGATCAATGGTAACGTGGCTAAAGACAGGGCTCCCGATGGTATAAACAGGCAGGCCAGGCGTTACAGGATAGAAGCCCATGGATGAGAAGACGACAAAAGCAGACATACCGCCGCCATCTTCGTCACCGGGGATACTAAAGACATCGTCCCTAAACCATGTATCCAGCAGAAATCGAATACGGCTCTGCGTTTTCCATGGCGAGGCGGTGAAATTATACAGGTAAGGTATATGGAAGCTGGGTTCATTGCCCATGGAATATTGACCTGTGAGGGCTGTGGCATCCGGGAATTTATACCAGAACTCATGACGGCCGCGGTCGAGTCCTTCCCGAAACAGCTGATCCAGTCTGTCCTCAAAGGCTTTTTTTCCCCCCATCAATCCAATGAGCCCGGGAATATCCTGTTGTACCTGCCATAGATAGGTCCAGCCATTGTTCTCGTCATAATAATCCCGGCCACCGGGACCACCATCAAATTTCGGGTCTATATCGATCCATTTTCCTTCCGCATCTTTTGGAAGGAAAAATTTTCGCTGGGGGTCCCAAAGATTGCGATAGTTCTGCGCGTTCTTTGCAAAGGAATCACAATCGATGTTTTTCCCAAGGTCTTTTGCCAGCTGTGCCAGCGCCCAATCGTCATAGCTTGCCCCTAAGGTAACGGCGACAGCCTGTCTTCGCTCGAAGGGGTGTACCTGTTCAACCGTCTCTTTTTCTCCGGGGTGCAAGGCGGGGAAGTATCCCTTCTCCTGATAGAAATCATCCAGCGAAGTTTTGCTGCCGTTGCGCCAGGGAAGAAGGGTGGCATCGGTGGAGTTCTTTCTCATCCCTTCGTATGCCTTGTTTATATCGAATCTCTTTAGCCCTTTGCGGTATGCGTCGAGAAAAGCAACGGAGGAATGAAACCCATTCATACAGGCATGGTCCCCGAACAATACGGGAAAGGTCGGCATCCACCCGCTTTGTTCGTACATGCGGACATAGGATTGCAGCATGTCTTCCTCACGGGATGGTTCAAGTATCGTACGCAAAGGATGAAGGGCAAGGTAAGTGTCCCATGACCAGTCATCAACGTAGAATGGCCGGGGGTCCCTGTGTACCTGTTTATCAAAACCGCTGTAATAGGACGAATCCTCCGTAATGTCTACCATCCGTTCGTAACACCTGTACAGTGCGGTGTAGAAAGCCCGTTTCTGTTTCTCCGTACCACCTTCCACCTTTATTTTGGACATGGTCGCCGCCCATATCTTCTTGCCGGCATCGGACAATTGGGAAAAACTCTTCCTTCTTATCTCTTCGTCAAAAGTTCTCTTCGCCTGATCGGGGCTGATATAGCTGATGGCATACCTGAATTCTACCGTACGTGTCGTTGAAGGGAAACGTATATATGCCTTTTTGTTATCCTGTGTGCCCGATGTTCCGGCAGCACTGAAAACTCCGTACATAAAGATCTTTATATCCCCATGGTACGTTTCCATGCCTGTGATCACCTGTGGTGAAGGGAAATGCCATTCAGCCTCTCCGTCATTATAGATGTCGAAAAGGAGCGTGTTATCCTCACCGGCAGGGAATCTGAAACGAAAGCACCCTGTCTTTTTTCCGGGTGCGAACTCAACATTAATGTCGTCATCGATCAGCCAGGAGGAATAATACCAGGGCCGGTTGATCTCCAGGTTGCGGTCGTAGGTAAGCTCCCTCTCCCACGCGCCGGCGCCGAAGCCATGCGCAGAGGGTTTTAGCGCGAACACCTGCCCCAGGCGATGCGAGACAATGGTGAGGGGGAAACTGGATATCTGATCGTCCATATAGTCCCTTCGCTGCGGGGTAAACCGGATCAGCTGATTGGGCAGTTGTACGGTGGGTC
The DNA here is from genome assembly GCA_017307755.1 of Chitinophagaceae bacterium. Classification (GTDB taxonomy): domain Bacteria; phylum Bacteroidota; class Bacteroidia; order Chitinophagales; family Chitinophagaceae; genus Puia. The sequence goes on from JAFKGQ010000010.1 coordinate 274,297, forward strand.
GCGTAGGTTCCAACAATTGCCCTACGTTCCCGATGGTCGGATCTATATAATCGATAATGGATTTTGCAACGGGGATGGTGTCACCGGCTACCGCATTTTTTGCGGGACCGTATAAGAAGAGGATACCGGAAAGCAGGAAGGTACGAACGAGTAGTGTTTGCTGGGTCATTACAAGAATATTTAACTTAACCACGCACACGTACTATGTGCGTGGTTAAGTCTGATTTAGTAGCCTGGGTTCTGGGTCCAGCCGGGCTCCAGGTTCATGTCCCTAAAGGGGATTGGTGCCAGGTATTTTTGTTGCAGGATCGTTGGGTTGCTGGTGATGGATGTTGGGATCTGGTTTGGCTCGTTAGCTCTGTCGGCTGTAACCTGAGGCAGTAGCTGCAGACGGACGATATCAAACCAACGCATGCCAAACTCACCGGCGAACTCATACGCACGTTCGAAGACTACGGAGTCGCGAAAGGCTATACCGCCAAGACCCGATACAAGGTCCCCAAGACCTGCCCGGTGGCGCACTTGATTAATGGCCGCATATGCGTCCGGGGAAGGGTTGCCGGTAGCCATGGTAGACGCTTCGGCGTAATCCAACAGCACCTGGGGATAGCGAATAATATCCAGGGCTTTGTTGGTGCTGGGATTCATATAAGCGATGGAGGTAGCTGTCTCGCTTACGCCGTCGCCGTTGAGGCCGGCCCTGAATTTTTTATAATACGGGTGGCGGGCGCGTGTCCGGGGATCATCCCAGTTGACCAAGGTGTAGGTTACACCATCGTTATTTCGCAGCTTGAGTGTGGTATAGAAAGTAGCGTCTGTACGGAAGCAAGCCGGCGCCTTCTTATAGAAATTGATCTCGGGGTAATAGTCATCCCAGCCGCTGTTGCCATTGACCGCAACTTCCTCCAAGGGAACGCAAGAGTTGCCATAACTGCGTTGGGGCAGGCTTTTTGGGACACTGAACTGAAGGGCGAATACAGTCTCAGGCGTATTATTTGTCGTAAATACCTTGTCGTAAGGTGTGCTGAGGTTGAAGGGGCCGTTCTTGATGACATAGTCTGCTTCGGCAGCTGCCAGCGCATAGTTGCTGGTCTGGTTCAGAGGCCAACCTGCCATGGTCAGGTATACATCGGCGAGCAGGGATCTTGCAGCCCAGGCGGTTGCCCGGCCGATCTCCGTTGGAGGCCATTGGTTGGGCAACAGGCTTTTTGCCTTTTGAAGATCAGCGACGATGGTGTCATAGATCTTGGCGACTGAATCACGCTTGGGATGCGAATTAGGGTTAACGGGTTTTGTTACTAGGGGCAGGGGTCCGTAAGTTCTTACCAGGTAATAAAAACCTATGGCCCTTAAGAAATAACACTGGCCTGCCACTATATTCTTTATTGAGTCAGGGGCATCCGCTTTCTGGTAAACGGCCAGCAGGTTGTTGGCCTGGTAAATGCCTTTCCAGGTATTGTAGATGTCCATGCCTATATTTTGAGAGGTGCCGCTAAGCATGTCGAACTCACGTAAAGGCCCTTTGTTCAGACCGGGGTCTGTCGTCAGGTCATCCGCACCGAAATAGGTAGTCATTCTGTTGGTAAAGCCCCAGGTTCCGTCATAAGCATATTGTTCATACACCCCTGACAGGGCCGCCTGGAGGTCGGCGGCTGTGTTATAATAGGTCAGTGCAGTGATCGTCGCCTTGGGATTCTCGGTCAGCTTCTGGCATCCGGAGAAGATCAGCGAGCCCATCAGTGCGAGTGAAGTCAAATATTTTGTGCTCATTTTTATAAACATTTATAATAATCAGGTGAAGTTGTATTGATCTTTCCTATCAATTAAAACCCGGCTCTCAATCCAAGTGTGTAAGTGCGGGGATTAGGCACCACGCCGGTTTCCAGACCCTGCGCCATCGCCGGGTGCGCACCGTAGTTGGCATTGCTTACTTCGGGGTCATAACCGGGATAATGGGTCATCGTAACCAGGTTTTGTCCACTGACATATACTTCCAGGTTGCGGATCATAGCTCTGTTCAACAAACCATGTGGCAGACGGTAGCTGATGGACAGGTTCTTCAACTTGACATAGCTTGCGTCATATACGAAACGGCTGCTGTTGATTGCATGAGCGTTACTTGGGTGCATTGCCGGGATATCTGTCTCATGTTCGGGAGACCAGGAGTTGAGGAAATCCTTGATCGTCGGGTTTCTCGCATCGCCTTCGCCACCGAAAGCATAAGGGATGGTGCCGGAGAAGATCTGGTTACCGTGCGTCCCCTGGATCATGAAACTTAGGTTCCAGTTGCCGTAGCTGAAATCGTTGATCCAGCCGAAAGAATATTTCGGGGTACCATTACCGATGACCATATAGTCACTGGTGGAGTAATCGTGGTCGCCGTTGCGATCGAAGTACTTGGAGTCACCGGGTACATAGTGCTTGACAAACGAAGCCGCTTCGGCTGCTTCGTGGGTTTTCCAGGTGCCCAGGTATTTATAACCGTAGAAGTTACCCAGCGGCTGACCTACGACGAGGATCACCTCGCCATTTTGCGCCGAGCCGATGTTGCCTTCCACTACGCTGTCGATGCCGGCAAGGCTTAATACCTTGTTCCGGTTGAAAGAAAGCGTAAGATTGGTGCTCCATTTTAACCTGCCTTCGGATAAAGGTGTGCCGCCAATAGCAAACTCGATCCCTTTATTCTCCATGCTGCCGATGTTGTTCTGATAGGTGCCGCCATTGTTCCACCCCGGGTTTGGCTGTGCATATAAAAGGTCGGTGATCTTTTTATAATAAGCGTCTATCGAAAGAGTGATACGGCCATGGAGGAAGGAAGCGTCGATACCGGCGTCCGTGGTGGCATCTCTTTCCCATTTCAGGGTAGTGGTCGTGGGTTGTCCAAGAGGAGTAGCTACAGAGAGTGTCGTGCCGTCATAGAAATATCCTGCGTTGCCATAAGGCGTTGATGACTGGCCGTCGACTTTGCGGATCGTAGCATAGGCTCCGACGGCCTGGTTGCCTGCGACGCCATAACCAGCGCGCAGTTTCAGACTGGAGATCCAGCTGACGTTCTCCATAAATTTTTCCTTACTGATCAGCCATCCTACTGCTGCGGAGGGGAAAGTGGACCATTTGTTGGTAAGGTGCGAGGAGCCGTCTGTACGGACGCTGGCGGTGAGCAGGTATTTATCCTGAAAGGAGTAGTTTACTCTTCCCATATAGGACTCGAGCACATCCTTGTAATAGCCCGAGGTAGTTTTCTGCGCTGCGCCGACCCCCAGGTTATAGTATCCATTACCATAGGTCGACAGGTTGGTGGATGTAGCCTTTACCATTATGTTTTGATCTACCTGTTGCTCGTAGAGGGCTAATACAGTAAGCGAATGATCTCCGAAACGGTTGGTATAGGTAAGAAAATTACTATTCTGCCAGTTGTAGTATTTGTTGGTGGTGGCAGCGGCAAAATCCGCGCCAACGATACCCTGGGCGGTCTGGGGTCCGTACAACTCCTGCTGTAAGGAATTGGTAGACTGGTAAGTATTATTAGTTGTGAAGGTGAGCCCTTTTAAGATCTTATAGTTCAATACACCTGTCCCGACGACTGTAGTGCCGCTGTTGTCATTTAAGCCATTGGTCAGTTGAGCCACGGGATTGGTAGCATTGGACCCGAGGTTGGACTGAAGGATAAATTTTCCTGAGGCATCCCTGATGGGGGAGATCGGGTTCCATTGGTAAGCCTGAGCGAAAGGATCGGTGATGTCGCCTGCAAAATCGTTGTTCCGGCTGTTGGGCAACAGAGTATAGACATTGAATTTGAGATCCAGTCTGTCGTTGACCTTTACATCCACATTTGCCCGCAGGGTAGATCTTTTATACCAGCTGTTGATGAGCAGTCCTGGCTGGTCGAGATGGTTGAAAGAAAATAAGTACCTGACATTCGAAGAGCCCCCTGATACGCTGACCTGGTAATTCTGGATCCAGGGTTTTTGAGTGACGGCATCCTGCCAGTCGGTGCCCTTGGTGGTTTTAAGATCGTTCAGCTGTGCGTCGAAGAAGGGAGGCGTTTGCGTGGGGTTGGCCTGTTTTGTCTGAAGATTGACGCCCAAGCCAAACTCGTAGGGGTTCATCAGTTTCAGTTTTTTGGGGATCTCGGCCTTGCTGAACCAGGGATTTATATCAATCCTGGTTTTGCCTTCCTTACCGGACTTGGTGGTGATGAGGACCACGCCGTTGGAGCCTCTGGAACCATAGATGGCCGTAGCGGAAGCATCCTTGAGTATTTCGAGGGATTCGATATCGTCCATGGATAAGGATGCAAGGGTTTCGGTGTTGCCGCCGATGAATCCGTCGATAACGTAGAGCGGTTCATTACTGCCTGTGATGGAGCTGGCGCCCCGGATACGGACGCTGAGGCTTTTACCCGGCTGGCCGCTGTTGGACTGGACGACTACACCGGAAGTGGTGCCCTGGAGGGCCTGTTCTACCCTTACCAGGGGGCGCTTGGCGATCTCATCCGCCCTGACGGTAGCGGTGGAACCCGTGACGTCCCGTTTGCGCTGGGTACCGTATCCCACCACGACCACGTCGTTCAATGCTTTAGCATCCTGTCTGAGGCTGACGGTAAAGGCGCCTCCTGGTCTGGCGGCTAATTCGCTGTTGGCATACCCTACATATGAGACGACCAGGATGGGTTTTAGCTGTCCTCCGGACGAGATCTGAAAATTCCCGGAAACATCGGTGGTAGTGGAAATGTTTGTGTTCTTGATGGCAACGGTTGCTCCGACAAGAGGCCGTCCTTCTTCATCCGTTACCTTACCTTTAATGACCTGATCCTGGGAGTATACCCTAAGAAGGCCCAACGTGAACAAAAGCAGCAGTATGTGTAGTTTCATAACACAAGCAATTGTTTTAGTGATTTAATAATTCAATGATGTTACCGGATGCAAATAAGGATCAGGAGGTTAATAAATCTGCTAATTATAGATTAATGAGGGCATTATTAACAAAAAAAGAGGCCGTCTCGATGGGAAAAAGTGAGCCGTCCTCTTTTTTCATATATGTCCTGATTGGCCAGCCAATCAGGGGGGAGAGGACCGAAGTCCTCTTTTTGAATCAATATCCATCGTTCTGTATAAGCACAGGCTTGTTCCTGTCTATCTCTGTCTGGGGGATAGGCCAGAATTCGTAGTTGTCTTTGTAGATCGTTTTGTTCGTTGGGTTGAGGGGGTTTTGGACAAAACCGTTTAGCTTTTGTGTAGCAATACCCCATCTGCGAAGATCGAAGTACCGGAGGCCTTCCAGGGCGAATTCCACTCTCCTCTCGTGACGTATGGCCTGGCGCATGTCATCTTGTGAAAGTCCCGGGTTGAGGGCTGGCATATTGACATCCTGACGGGCGCGCACTTCTTTCACCTGCTGGTAGACAGAAGGGTCGGGACCCACCGCCTCGTTTTGCGCTTCGGCATACATTAATTTAATGTCGGCGTAACGGAGGAGCACATAGTCCTGGTCGTCAAGGAGGGCGTCTGTGGGATTTGTCACGGTGGGGTCCAGCCATTTCTTTGCCGTGAAGAACCCTTTTTCCCATTCTCCTGTACCAGGATTACCTACCTGACCGGGATAGGGCCAACCTTGAGCAGGGCCGTCACCAGGCATAAAGAAGGTCATGGTCTTGCGGGGGTCGCCCGATTCATATTCGTCGATCATGTCCTGGGTGCCCTGGACATCCCACCAACCGGGTCCGCTGAGGAGGGCGGCCAATGATTTATCGCCATGTGTACGGGTGGGCGCCTGGAACTGGACCGAAAACATGATCTCAGGGCTGGATTTCTGATCCGGCTTATAAAAGTTGGAAGCGTATTTTGTGTTCAGGGAAAAAAGATTGTCCGTGATGACCTGGTTTGCCAGCGCGGCAGCTTCGGCCCAGCGTTTTTCGAAGAGGAGCATTCTCACTTTGTACCCCATCGCGGTGGCTTTTACGGCATGACCGGTGGTATACTTTACGTTGGGGAGATAGGCAATGGCGCTGTCAAAATCGTTCTCCACCTGTTTGAGGATGTCTGCCCTGGGTGATTTGGCCCGTGTACTCTTGTAGTCGATGGTAAATGGATCTTCTGTCACCAGGGGAACGTTACCATACAATTCAGCCAGCTGGAAGTAATTAAAGCCCCTTAAGAAGAAACCTTCTCCTTTATATTGTTTCAGCTTGTCGCCCGACAATACCTTGTTCACATTGGCAAGGAAATAGTTGGCGGCAGCGATGGCGATATAACCGTTGTTGTAATAGCTGTAATCAAACCCGCCGCTGTTGGCGTTAAGACCTGCTATCAATGCCTGTTGCGCTCCGGCAATGTTGTGACGGGTATAGGAGTTATCGCTATAGTTATCCCACCAGAAGGGCATATACTGCTGAATATATCCTTCCGAAGAGGGGGCATAAAAGGTGTTATAGATACCCGTCAGCGCCAGGTCGGCATCACTTTCCGACTTCCAGAAGATCGTTGTAGATAGTTTGTCCGGGGGGGTAACGTCCAGCTTTTTACAGGAGGTGAATAGGGCGACGCCGGCTATCAGACCCTGAAGCATATATTTTGATGTCGTATTCATTGAGATTTTTTTAAAGGTTAGAATTGTACGGAAGCTCCAAATGTGAAAGTCCTGTTTTGAGGATAATTGGCAAAGCCATACCATCCGGTGGAATTGGTGCTGATGTCCTGGCGCTCGGGGTCAGTACCCTGTTTTAATGGGGTAAATAGTGCGAGGTTATCGACGGAAACGTAGAGTCGCAGGTTCTTTACTTCACGAAGCAGACGACCGGAGAATGTATAGCCCACCTGGACGTTCTTGATCCGCATAAAGCTGGCACTATACAGATGGAAGGTAGACTGGAAGTTGGTGATCCTTGGGTAGCCATAAAAACCCATATAAAGCTTCGGCATGGTAGTAGAGGGATGATCAGGCGTCCAGCGGTTGCGCCAATCCACCGTGGGAGGAGCGCCCTGGGCAAAAGGATCTACACCCCATTTATATAGATACAACTTATTGCCCTGTGAGCCATACAGCTGGATGCTGGCGTCAAAACCTTTCCAATTGGCGCCCATCGTCAGGGAGTATTCGAATTTCGGATACTGGCCGCTGAACACCTGCCGGTCATCTGAATTTACTTTTTTGTCACCATTAATATCCTTGTACCTGATATCGCCGGGTGTCGGAGTGCCTCCCAGGGATGACTGATCCGGAGCCTTATTGATTTCATCCTGGTTTTGGAAGATGCCGTCGGCAACATAGAGGTAAAAGGAGTTGATGGGTTCGCCATTGCGCATGATCGTCTGGCCATCGGGACCACCGATCTCATCCTTGCCAAAGGAAACGAGCTTGTTCCTGTACGTTTGAAGATTGGCGTTTACATAATACGAAAAGTCTCTGCCGACCTTGTCCTGGTAGTGAACGTTAAGCTCGACACCCCTGTTCCTGAGAGCGCCATTGTTGATGGTGGGAGGTTGCAGACCCACCCATATCGGCACCTGTGCCTGCCGAAGGATATCATAGGTATACTTGTTGAACCAGTCGGCGGAGATGCTGAGCTTATTGCCAAGCAAGGTCATATCCGCGCCCAGGTCGAATACCCGTGTGGTTTCCCAGGTAAGATTGGGATCTACTGCGAGGCTGGCGGTAGCGCCAGGCAGCACATTGCCTGCATAAGCATAGCTATTGGGCTGCAGCACACGTTGGTAGGGGTATGTTCCGATATTCTGATTGCCAATGATACCCCAGGAGCCGCGTATCTTCAGATCGTTGAGCCACTGCACGTCGCTCAGGAACGCCTCTTTCGAGATACGCCATGCTCCGGAGAACGCATAGAAAAGGCCCCAGCGTGAATCTTTTGGCAGGCGTGAAGTACCGTCATAACGGATGCTGCTACCAAAAAGATATTTATCCTCATAATCATAGTTGACACTACCATAGTAGGACCGGATGACCCACTGTGACGAAGTGCCGTTGTTCGTCTGTCCATTGGGTGACCCAGCATTCAGCTCTGCCAGCGAATTGGTGGGAAATCCGGTACGGAAGGCATTCAGCTCGCTGTAATTGTTGACCTCCTGTTGCGCACCGCCCAGGACTGAAAGGTTATGGCTGCCAAAGGTACGCTTGTAATTCAGCTGGCTGTAATAGGTGGTATAGATATTGTCATTCTCTCCGGTGGACAGACCTAAATTGGCGTTGTAGTTACCCGCGGAAGACATATCGTTGTAGTAGTACAGGGGGATCGTGGGAATAAAGAGTTTGTTTTTGTTAACATCGAAGGTGATACCGGCACGGTTCTCCCATTTAAGACCCTTGATAAGGTCTACATCCAGACTGATGTTCCCAAGACCGTAGTAGTCAGGATTCCTGATGGGGATTTCCGCCGTCAGCACAGGGTTTTTGTTACCCAGCTCTTTTTGATATGCCTTAGCGTACCATTTTCCATCAGGTGTTTGTGCGGGGAAAAGTGGTGACTGCGACAAGGCTGATATATACAGGTCGGTGCTGTTGTTATTGGCGGGTAAGGTCCTGTCGCCGTAGCGTATCTGGATATTGGTGCCGAGGGTAACCCTTTTATTTATCCTGGAAGAAAGACCCAGGTTCAACGTATACTTTTTATAGCTAAAACCCAGCATGGTGCCCGGCTGGTCTGTGTAGCCTACACCCAGGCTATAAGTAGTGCCTTCTCTTCCTCCGCTGAGATTGAGATAGTGGTTTTGGACTACCACGCTCCGGAACATATCGTCCAGCCAGTTATGGTTGGGGTATTTCACCCTGTCGGTGGCGTTCTTGTACAGGTCGATCTGAGCCTGGGTATAAATGACATCACCCGTGGAATTGAAATATGCCTCATTGGCCAGCTGCATGTATTCCGCAGAGTTGGTGACCAGTTTGGGCAGACGGGTGGGTTTGGCAATGCCCACATTATAGTTATAGGTCAATGTGAATCCGCCGCTCTTTCCTTTCTTCGTCTTAACCACGATGACGCCATTGGCGCCCCTGGAACCATAGATGGCGGCGGACGCGGCATCCTTCAGCACGCTGACGGTTTCGATGTCGTTGGGGTTGAGAGCGGCGAGGCTGCCGGGTATCCCATCTACGATGACAAGCGGGTCTGTGCCGGCGCTGCTGAAAGTGGTAAGACCGCGGATACGTAATTTCATCCCTTCATTCCCCGGCTCCGCCGAGTTTTGTACTACCGAAACACCGGGCAGCTGACCTTGCAGGAGGGAAGTGGGGTCGGTGGCGACGCGACGGTTCATATCTTCCCCGGAGACAGATACCACGGCGCTGGTGAGCTTGCGTTTTTCCTGTGTGGTATATCCGACGATGACGATCTCATTGAGCTTTGTCGCGCTGAGTTTGAGACGGACACGGATGGCGCCTGTGGAGCCCGTCGCACGTATTTCCTGGGATTCATAGCCAATGGAGGAGATGATCAGCGTGCCGCCTCCATCCGGGATCTGCAGATTAAAGGAGCCATCATTGTCCGTGTAGGTGCCGGTGGATGTCCCTTTCAGCTTTACGGAGACGCCGGACAGGGGTTGGCCGGTACTATCGGAGACGATAACCCCCGTTATGGGAAAATAAGCAGGTGGTGGTGGTGTCTCTTCGGGTTTAACCGCCACCGGAGCCTGTTTTTTTATGACGATGATCTTATCCACCAGTGACCAGGAAAGGGGTTGATCTTTAAGGCATAAGGCCAGCACTTCCTCGATGGATGCATTGGAAATTTTTATACTTACATTCTTTGTCTCTTTCAGCAGCCGCTCTTTATAAAAGAATTGATACTCGCTTTGTCTTTCTATCGCCCGGAAAACGGCTTTCAGGGAGACATTGCTTTGCGAGAGGGTGATCTTTTGACCATATCCTCTGGCGGAAAGCTGCAGACAGGTGGCCAGCAGAAAAATCGTTGTTAGTTTCATGATCAGCAGGGTTTTGACCAAGCCGGCCCTCCCTGGGGAAGGGGCTTTGGAAAGCAGTCGCAAATACATAACTTTGTTTTGTTTAGGTTAACTAATGACGCAAAAAATAGCCTGAACTTCCAGCCAGCAGTGTTGCCGCACTACTGGCTTTTTTTATGTTCTTATGTGGCTCTGTTTATGGCGATACGATGATCTTTTTGCCTTCTATTTTAAAGTTTATCTCATATTGTTCCAGTACTTTTAAGAGTTTGGAAAGGGGTACGCTGCGGGAAACCTTGCCGGAAAAACCGTCATCAGTGATATCGCCTTTGAACTCCACTTCCACATCATACCATCTCGACACCTGTCGCATCAGGGTATGGATGTCTGTGTTTTCAAACCAGAAAAAGCCGTCCTTCCAGGCTGTCTCACGTCCCGGGTCTATGTCTTTCAGGAGTGTAATGGTCTTTTCATTTTTTCCGGATACAGCTTGCGGATAAAATCTCCCCTGTTGTCCGGGGGACAGCACCAGCCGGGTTTCATCTTTTTTTACGGCGACCGCTCCTTCGAGGAGTGTAGTTTTTACAGCTGATTCGTCGGAATAGGCATTCACATTGAAATGGGTGCCCAGCACTTGTATCTCTCCGCCCCCGGCCATTACTTTGAACGGCATGGCAGGATTGTTCGCGATCTCGAAATAGGCTTCGCCCGTGATCTCCACCTTTCTTTCATTGCCTTTGAAGGAAGTGGGGAAGCGCATGGAGGAGGCAGCGTTCAGCCAAACCTTTGTGCCGTCCGACAATATCAGTACGTACTGATTGCCCCTGGCGGTGGAGATGGTGTTAAAGAGAGGGGCTCCGTCGCCGGCCGTCTTGCCGGTGTAGGCGATCTGTCCATTGAGTTTTATTACCCTGGTGCCGCCTTGTTGGGCCAGACTACCATTGGCTGCGCTGTCCAGGGTGATCCTGGTACCGTCACTCAACGTAAGTGTGGCATTTTGTGTTCCCGGAGGGCGGTCAGCAGCAGCCACTGGGGGGTTAATGGCTGGCCTTAAAGGAGTAGGCCTGTGTGTCTTGAGATCAAGGAGCAATTTTCCGGCTATCAATACCAGGATGGCTGCCGCCGCCCATTTTCTCCAGCCGGCCAGAGAGAACAGGCGGGTCTTTTTATCCGATGGTCTTATTTTTTCATGTATGAGGGAGAGTAGCCGCTGTTCCTTGTCCGGGTAGGCCTGAGGATGGATCATATCCTCCTGAAAGCGACCTTCCATGAGGCTTCGTATATCATCATCTCCTGTGGTATCGAGGTATTCCAGCAATCGCCGGCGGTCAGTCTCTGACCATTCGTCTTTTTCAAAAAGCAGCCTCAGCCACTCTGTATTGTCTTTTTCCAATATGGCAGTTTTGATAAATACAAAGACGCCCGGGAAAAGGGGGGGTGGATTTGAAAAAAATGTTCGGCGTGATCAGCTCAGGAAGAGCAGGGGCAGGAGCAGGGCTGTGGATTCAGGATGATGGAGGCTGTATTCCCTGATAGAGGTCAGTGCCGCGGACAGATATTCCTTTACCGTATACTTGGAGATATGTAGCTCGGCGGCGGCCTGTTCATAGGACTTCCCTTGCAGCTTGCATAGTTCAAAGACCCGGCGGCGCTGAGGAGAAAGACGGGATATAGCGTTCTCCAGGATATTCCATTGAATACCGAATCTCATCTCGTCTTCGGCGGAGTTCTCCGCAGGCTGCGGTAATTGCCGGTATAAGAGCGATTCCCTCAGCCGTCTTTTCAGGATATTTATACTGCGATGATAGCAAAGGACAAAAAGCCATCCTGCCAATGATCTTTCGGGATCGATAGTCGTCCTTTTCTCCCACAATGTGATAAAAACTTCCTGCAGAATGTCCTCTGCGACGGCCGTGTCCCGGGTGATCTTTACGGCATTGCTATAGACGGGGTGAAAGTAAAGGCTGTAGATCTCATTAAAAGCTGCAAGCTCTCCGGCCACCAGGCGGCGGACCAATATCTTCTCTTTTTCATTATGGCAGTCGTTGGATAGCATCGTTACTAATCAAGCAGCTTACAACGGCAAATATATAAATTTTATTCTACGCTTTTAAATTAATGAGGTCGATCATCAGGTGGAAAGCGTCCATCGATGCGGGGCTGTTCAGTTTTAAAGGCTTGATGATATACCCGGATACGCCGAGCGACCCGGCGGCGCGACGGTCCACTTTTTCATCGGAAGTGGTGACGATAAAACATTTTATTCCCCTCCATTCTTCGCGGTGACGGATGATATGCAGCAGCTCCAGCCCATTCATCTTTGGCATATTTATATCTATCAAAACAATATCGGGCAACTCGGGTCCTTCTTCCAGTATACGAATGGCCTCTTCCCCATTACGGGCGGTGTGAAGCTGGTAGATGACGTGCTGTTTGTCCAGCTGCCGGGTAATGTCAATGATGTCCAGCTGATCGTCCTCCACAAGTAAAATGTTAATTGCCTTCATACGTATTAATATTTTGGCCAGGTGAATGAAAAAACAGACCCTTTCCCCGGCACTGAGCTTAGCCGGATATGCTGTTTCTTACTGTCCAGGATCTTTTTGACGATGGCAAGTCCCACGCCGGTGCCTGAAAAGATATCTTTGTCCGCAAGTGTCTGGAAAATAACAAAGATCTTTTTATGGTAGACAGGAGCAATACCTATGCCATTGTCCTCCACAAAAAACTCATACTCCGTGAGGTGTTCCTCGCAGGAGATCTTTACCAGTCCCATTTCTTTGTCATTGTATTTAATGGCATTGCCGATGAGGTTGGAAAAGACCTGGAAGATTAGAAATTTTTCGCTATATATGATCGGCAGCGGGGACACTTCTACTTTGACATTGCTCCCGACCGGCAGATTTTCCAGTATTTCGTACACCAGCCTATTCAGATCCGTCGTCTCTTTCTCCACTTCCTCTTTATCGATGCGGGCATAAGAGAGGATACCCTCTATCAGACTTTCTGCCCGGGCGATCCTCTCCTTTATAATGTGCAGGTATTGTTCCACTTTTTGTGAAAGCTCTTCTTTGTGATCTTCTTCGATCCACGACACGACATTGCTGATGCCCCGGAGAGGGCTTTTCATGTCATGCGAAACGATGTGGGCGAACTGGTCGAGCTCTTCGTTGGACCTTTTTAGCAGGGAAATGTTTTGAAAAAGCTGGTCCGCCATGTGGTTCAGGGAGTATCCAAGCGAGCTCAGCTCGTCGTTGCCGGGGTCCTTGATATTCACATCATAATTACCGGCGGCGATATCGTTGGCCATCTGTGTCATAACCGCGATCCTCCTGGAGATCTTTCTTACCAAAAAAACGACAATGGCCAGGGCAAGGATAAGAGACAGGCCAGTGAGCCAGAAGGACAATCGCCGGGTCTTGTCCACCAGTTCCGTAAGCCGGGTCTTTTTCTCCTGGCGGACATTGTATTCCAGGTTGGAGAATGCCTTGAATTTCTGCTGCAGATTGGCCAGTATGGCCCTTTCGTCGCCTGTGAGGAACCTTTCCCTATAGAACCTGTTAAAGACCTGCAGGTTGCTGTCGCTGACGCTCGCCAGCATTTTTGCCTTGCGCAACGGCTCAGTGTATTCTTCCGTCCATTTGTCGTTGAGCTCTTTGATCTCCATCAGCAATTTATATTGCAGCGTATCGGCGACCATTGAGCCCAGTTCGGCGAGTATCGTATCGTTCTCCGTATTGGAGGCGTCGTAAGCATCGATAAAAGAACGTTCGCCTGTCAGGAGATAACCCCGCAGACCGCTGACCATATTGAGGATGTTTCTTTGGAAGCGTCCGCTATACCGGATGATCTCCGTGGAAGTAGACAAATATTCCGTATTTGCATTGACGGTCCCCGAAAGGCGAAAATTGATAAACGTAGTGGTGGCAAACAGCAGCAGGATCAGCAGGAAGCTAAAGAATATATAGTATACTATTTTCATAGACCTGCGGTGGTTGCAGGCCTTAAAAATAACGATTATTTAGCGACGCCTGTTATCACTGCCATCTTTTTTAGCTGCCAGATATGCCGTTGCGTATGCACTACTGCAAAGGAAAGCCATTCTATACGGGTGAGTGTCCCAATCGTGGGCATCTCGAAATCCAGGCAGGTGGCATCGGGGTCCTGTGTCCTTGCAGCCTTGGCAAGACCTGTCCATATGTCTTTCATGGAACGCAGCAAGGTCGCTTTATCTTTCGGATCCTGCGAAGGAAGGATAAAGTCCGGGGATTGCATTTTAATATTGAAATTGAGAAAAGCATCTCTTAAAGGCGCGATCATCTGATGAGGGTCGCGTTGCGTGGGCCCGGTGTTGCCATTCACCGTACTCAATATGCCGGATGCGGAAAGAAAGACATGCTCCGCCACCTGTCCGGGTGTCCAGCTGTCTTTAAAAGGCACTTCGTTGAACGTCTCCTGTTCAAAGCTGTCGATCATTTGTAACAGCTCGCCAGCCGTGCTTTCTATTTCATTGATTAATTGTTTTTCCATATAACAAAACTAGTCATGTCTCAAAAGAAACGAGATGGCCATATGTGACAATATAAGGGGGGAAATGTGACAAGCTATGCGCCTTCAAATTTCATGCGCAGCTTTTCTTCCTCAAGGTCCAGCATGGTGAGGTATTTACGGATGATCTCATCATCCAGCTCATTTTTCCTATTCAATTTATGCAATACGTCGCGTTGTATCTCCAATAATTGTAAATAGATCCGGCGGTAATCTTCATGCCATACACCCGCGTTATCGTCCTGCGGCAACTGATCATTAGCAAATCTTTCTCTCAGCTGTTGCAAGGGGCGGTTGTGTTCCAGCTCTGTCCTATGCTGGTCATCCAGGAATTGCAAGCTGTAATGTGACAGTTTTTTCCTTAGCAGCAATTCCTGCTCCTTGTGTGGAAGAGTAATATCCCTGTTCTCTCCGCCGCGCACCCACCTGATGACCAGGGGCAGGGTCAGCCCTTGTACAACAAGGGTCAGGAGAATGACCATGAAAGTGATAAAAAGGATGAGGTTCCGTTGGGGAAAAGGGGCGCCGTTGTGCAGGTATAATGGGATGGACAGGGCGGCTGCCAGGGAAACCACGCCGCGCATACCTGCCCAGCCGAAGATAATAGGGTTTCGCCAACCAGGCCGGCTATCCGCAGTGGTGATGTATTTACTGACCCATACGGTGAAGGCGGAAGCACCCAGGGTGGAGAGGAGACGCCCGACGACCAGCACACCTGTGATCAGCAGTCCATACCCAATGGCCTGGGACAGTCGCACATCCCCCAACTGCCCCACGATGTTCGGCAATTGTAGTCCGATGAGCATAAAAATAAGCCCGTTGAGCACAAACCCAAGTGTAGACCACACGTTGGCGCCTCTCAGCCGGCTGCGCTGGCTGAGATACAGATGGCTTTTGACGGAAAGAAAGAGTCCGCCGGAGACTACGGCGAGTACACCTGAAACATGGAAGGACTCGGCCGCAATATACATGACGTAGGGAGCCGTCAGGCTCAAGACGATGTCCATATTGGTACTGGTGGGCAGCCATTTATAAATGGCATAATAGACCAGGGCCACGGCCAGACCGATGGCGACACCCATTACTATGACCAGCACAAAGCTGAGGGCTGCCTCGTGAAAAACAAACCGGCCTGTATCCACCGCGATCAGGGCAAAACGGAATACGATGAGGCTGGAAGCATCATTCATGAGGCTTTCTCCTTCGATGATAGCGGACATGCCCCGCGAGATCTTTACATATCTCATCACGGAGCCGGCTGAGACGGCATCGGGCGGGGAAACAATGCCGCCCAGCAGAAAACCCAGCGCCAGGGTGAAGCCTGGGATCAGCCAGCTGGAAACCAGCGCAACCACCAGGGAGGTAACGAGCACGATCAAAAAGGCGAAGCTTAGGATCACTCTCCGCCAGCGCCAAAGATTCTTCCAGGAAATATCCCAGGCAGCTTCATACAACAAGGGTGGCAGGAATATGATAAATATCAGATCGGGATTGATCGAAATAAAACGCGTCCCGTCAAAAAAGCTTAATAAAAGCCCTCCCAGCACGAGTATGATCGGATAAGCCACCTTTAGTTTCTCAGCCAGCATCACCAGGAATAGAATGATCAGGATAAGAGAGATATATATGAGGAAAGTGTGCTGCATACGGAAGTATTGTTGCTAAGATAAGATATGCTCCGGAGGAACTATCTTTATTGATAAAAAAACATGAAGATCGGGATCCTGAGCCTGCTGCTCTTCTGGGGGTATTATTCGCCGGCACAGGCGTATCATGTTAAAAAGATCACTCCGGGTACGCTGCAGGTGGACGGCAAAGGGAGCTCTTCCGTATGGACCCGTGCAAACATACTTACAGACTTTGTTTATCCCTGGGACAGTGCAACAGCGCCGGCCACTTCTTTTGCAGCGCTATGGGACGGGCAATGGCTGTATGGTCTCTACCGGGTAAAGGACGATTCGGTCATCACCCTGGTGAAAAATAACAGTAAAATGGAAGTCGGCGCCTCCGACAGAGTGGAGATCTTTCTCAAGAAGGATGACGTCATGAACCCTTATTATTGCCTGGAGCTGGATGCGGACGGAAGGACATTGGATTACAATGCCGTCTACTACCGGAAAATGAATTACCCCTGGTCATGGCCTTCAGGGCAGTTGACTGTGAAAGCCTCCCGGACTGCGGATGGCTATACAGTGGAATTTGCTATAAGCATTCAATCACTGCTGGACCTGGGGTTGCTGGAGAATGGCTTCCCGGTTCGTTCAGGAAGCCGTCTGCAGGCGGGGCTTTTTCGTGCGGAGTGCAAAGGCATGATGGGCGGAAGGGCTGACCTGCGTTGGATCAGCTGGATCAGACCGCAATCAGACCACCCGGATTTTCACATCCCTTCCGCATTCGGCGCCCTGGTATTGGAATAGTCTCCCGGGAAGCAAAATAATTCCTGTAAACTGTGATCTTTTAAGCCTGTCTGCGAATCATAATAGAAATGCCAGCTGCAAGCAACGATCCTGATTTTCTAGGCTTGATACTTGAAAATAAAGGGATTATACTAAAGATATGTCACCTTTACTGCCCTGACAGACAGGCCAGGGAGGATCTTACCCAGGAGATCATATACCAGCTGTGGAGGTCGGGAAAAAGCTATAACAGGGAGCATCGTTTTTCCACCTGGATGTACAGGGTAGCTTTAAACGTTGCGATCTCCTTCTACAGGGGAGGCCGGAAGCAGATCCATGCGCTTCCGTTGTTATCCTTCCATCTGGAAATTGAAGACGATCCGGACGAAGGCGAAGTCTATAAGGAGCGGGCGCTATGGCTGCAGGCATGTATAAAGGAGCTGAAAGAGTTTGACAGGGCATTGATCCTGCTGTATTTCGAAGAAAAAAGTTACAAAGAGATCTCCGAAGTGCTTGGTATTTCAGAGACGAATGTTGCGACCAGGATCAGCCGGATAAAGGAACGTCTCCGGCAATGTATCTTAAACCATCAAAAATAAATATTATGGACGATCTTGAACTGGGCGAGCTTTGGAAACAATACAATCAAAAGATAGAGAGAGCCAATATTTTAAACCTTCAATCCTGGGTGCTTCAACTCCAGACATTCGAGTACCTGCAGACCGAAAAGGCAAGATCACGGCTGAATGCCTTGAGCAGGTGGAAGAAATGGATGATCGCGCTAGGTCTTTTATGGGTGCTGTTCCTGGTCTTTCTTGTCGCGGGTTCGCTGGCGTGGTCAAAGATATTCTTTGTTGTTTCGGTAGCGGCGATCCTGGGGTTCAATATCTATGCCGTCCTCGTATATATATATCATACGGTGCTGATCGCAGCGATCGACAATAGCGAGAGTCTTATGGAGGTGCAGGAGAAAACGGCCCGGTTAAAAACCTCCACGCTGCAGGCGACACGGATCTTGTTCCTGCAGACCCCGTTCTACGCCACTTTTTTTTGGAGTTTCCAATGGATAAGAGAGAGCCCCGTCTCTTTTTGGCTGATAACCTTTCCGATAGCGTTGCTGCTGACCGTGGGGGCTGTCTGGTTGTACCGGAATATTCATCCGGGTAACTCGGATAAGAAATGGTTCAAACTGTTATTCAGCGGTAAGGAATGGACTTCCGTCATCAGGGCGATGGACTATCTGAAAGAGATCGAAGAATATAAGAAGAACAATATATAAGGGAAACCCCCTTGCGGGGGGTTTGTCCTTAGTTATTCTCGGTATAGTTCTTAAAGCTGTCCAGGATTGCCTGCCAGCCGGCACGTTGCATTTCAATGGGGTTTTGACTTTCGGCTTCAAAGGTTTGCACTATGTGTGTTTCTTTCCCATTGGAATTGAAGTTGATCACTACTTTTCTTCCATCCCCGATGGTGTATTCGATCAGTTCGTTCTCTTTTATGACATCGAATACGCCGCCGAAATCAAAGCCAAAGCTACCGTCCTTTGCCTCCATGCGGTAATTGAATTTGCCGCCTGCCTGCAGATCGTGCTCGGCGCGGGGAGTATGCCAATCAGGAGAAGGGGTGCTCCATTTGACGATGTCTGCCGGAGATGTCCAGATCTTCCAGACTTTTTCTACCGGGGCTTTTACTGTTGCTTCGATCGTGATCTTTGTCTTAGTTGCCGTTTCCATTTTTTTAGTTTTAAGTAATTATTAATTTTTGTTGTTGTTTGATGATGTAAAACTACTCAGTGTACTTCAAATGGAAACTATGGTATAACGACAACAATGGGGCGTTTTACGACATATTATTCCGTCACTGTCGTGTAAGTAGCCCTGTCGATGGTGATATTAAGTCTTTTCAACATGGCGGGCATATCGAAGCCTTCTCGTTTGTACTCCGCCTGTACAGCCTCTTTCGCCTTGGCTATAACTTCCTTATTAGCCCAGTGCGCTACTGTTACGCAGACCAGGTTGCCATTGTCATCTGTGTATTCATAGGCTTCATCTTTTATAAATCCGGGTAATGTCCTGATGAAGCTGCGATTGATATGCATCCTTTCGTAGAATTCGGTCTTCGCGGCCGCGGGTATAATGAATTTATCTATCAGGTTCACCTGGTCTTTTGATGAAAGATTATACAGCTTGTTCAGGTCCTGTGGTAACACCTCTAATTGCTGGAGGAAGCCGAGCCTGTCGGTCGTTACGTGTCCAGCCGTTATTTTCCCGTCTTTTAAGGTAAAGATGGCGATGCCATCATTGTACGTCGCTTTGCCGGTGGGGGGAATATTGTTGAATGAGCCGGTGCTGGTTGCCTGCCATTTCGTTCTGACAGCGACCTTGGCGTCTTTTCCAATGAGGTCCTCGATATACCATTGTATGTCCGGGAAGGCTTTCAACAGCGGGAGGATCGGCTTTTCAAAGCCTTCGGCGCCTTTTGTGCCCTGGGGTCCTTCATAGTCGTCGGATATGAACTCTTTTAATAGTTCCAGGTTCTTTTTGTTCAGCGATTGTTCAAATACAGCCCGTACGACATCTTCGTTCTTTTTGTTGGTAGTCATTTTCTTAGTTTTTGTGTTATTATCAATTCCTTGTGCATGTGAGACACCTGTCATGAGAAGCATGGCTGACAGGAGGGTGTGTATCGGTGTCATTTTGTTTGATTTATACAAAAGTACTCCGGCGGGGAAGCGGGGAATTGTAAAAAATCATTGATCTACCAATACTCGGGGGATCTGAAGAAGTCTTTGGGGGTCTGGCCCGTAAACAGGCGGAAGTCTTTTATAAAATGGGACTGATCGAAATAGCCCGCCTCGTAGGATGCGTCGGTGAGAGAGGTAAAAGAAGGGTATGCCGCAATGAGGCGTCGCAGACGTACGATGGAAGCGTATTGTTTGGGTGTGGAACCTACTGTTGCCCTGAACCTTTTTTCAAAAGCGTCCTGGCTGATGTACAGGGAGGACACCAGGTCCCTGATCTTTATGATCCCGCCGTGCTGCCGGATCAAATGGAGAGCCTCGTTTATAAGGGCGTCCGGTTCGTTGTTCTTCAGGTATTTCAGGAGGAAGTATTGTATGACATCGACCCTGCGCTTATTATTTGCGGCTTCGGCAAGGCGCTCCATGATCTCGTTCAGCTCTGTGGCGGGGAACAAGTTCTCTGCGGCGATATGCCGTTCGAACAGTTCGTGTGCGGGCAGTCTGGAAAAGGCATTGATACCGCCCGGGGCAAAAATAACCAGGAGGTTAGCGGTATGTTTGGTATAAATAAATTGCCGGACAGACTTTCTCAATCCCGCAATAGCGATGCCGGGAAGCGACAGTGTCTCATCTCCGTCCATTCTCATTATCTTACCCATATACCGGAAGGCCATTGTCATGGAAGTGTCCGGAATGGTTTTACTGGATATGTCCAGGTCGCTTTCGATGATAAGAAACTCCCTGACAAACGGCAGTAAGACGGCAGAAGGAAGGAATCTTTCGACTTTCATTTTTTTGAGCCGGGCAGGAAGCCCCGGAACCTTTGCTAAATGTAACAAAATTCGCAGAACTTTAGTTCATGGACCTCCTTTTCAAGACAATACGAACATATATCCCTTTATCCACAGATGACGAAAAGATCATCGAGCGGCTGTTCAAAAGAAAACAATTCGGACAAGGGGAGCATTTCCTCGAAGCCGGCACCACCTGTCGCTATGTCGGATTTATCGAGAGCGGCCTCGTACGTTATTACAACAGCGATGGCGATGAAGAAAAAACCTATTATTTCAGCAAGGAAGGGGCGTTTATATGTGATTACGAAAGCTTTTTGCCACAGCAGGCTTCGACCAGGAATATACAGGCGCTGGAACCGTCTGTCATTTACAGGATCAGCTATAACAATTTGGAACAAATGTACCGGGAGCTGGAACATGGTGAGCGATTTGGACGCCTGGTAATAGAGCAGGTGTTTATCCATGCCATACGGCAGGTGAATTCCATGTATAACGATACGCCTGAAACGAGATACCGGGAATTCTTAACAATGAATGCGGACATCGGTCAGCGTGTACCTCAATATTTTATTGCCTCCTATATTGGGGTAAAAGCTCCTTCTTTAAGCCGTATACGTAAGCGTATTATGGGCAGACGGTAATTAACCCAGGTGAATAAATGGTTTCTTTCCCCGAGGGAGATTTGTGTCATAAAATTTACAAACAATGAACACAGAGATCAATCAGGGAAAATGGGGGTTTCGTAGCGTAAGTTACTGGCTCACTTTATTATTGGCCTTAGGTATCATTTTTGTCGGCATAAGATTCCTGATCGCCCCTTTTGCGGGTGCAACTGGTTTTGGGATCAACCTGGCTGATGCTCATGATGCCGCCTATGGAAGGATCAAGGGTATCCGGGACATCTTTTCCGGCGTCGTACTATTACCCTTGTTATGGATGCGGATGCGTTATGCCGCTGCCTGGGTATTTACCACCGCTATCATCGTCCCTTTTACGGACGGACTGATCATTCTTGCTGGTAATGGCGCCGGCGATGTACAGCATTTGCTCATACATTGGGGGACCGCGTTTGTCATGGCGATCACAAGTATTTTGCTTTTCAGGGGAGTACGGCGGGGGTAAGACCAGGTAATTACCAGGTCTGGTATATTTCACGGGACCCTGTGAGATACATGTCCTGGTAGCCGGCCATGGCCGTCTCCATTTTCTTCATCGCTTCGGGATTCTCTTTGTATTTCTCCCAGTTCTTTTCGTAGGCGGTAAGACTGTCATATTGCGTAACCAGTATCACCCGGTTGTATTGCCCGGTCATATCGGTGAGGATCGTCACCGGCTCGCCGAGGCCAGCCATGGCTTCTTTGAATTTTTTTGCCAGTTTGGACGCATTGCCGGGTTTGCAAACAAAGGTTTCGTGTACCTGGATCATGGCGGCGGTTTTTGTTTTGTGGAGAATTTTATTTTCAGCATCTAAGTTAAAGTGAAAAAAGGAAAATTATTATATGTTCCCGGCCTTATCAGCCTTATAGGTCTGCCTGTATTGTTGTTCTTTATGGGTCCGGAGGACAGGGTATACCCGACAGCCATCCGTCTGAATCTGCCCTCCGACAAGAAAGATATTCCCGGGATCATGGCATATACAGAAGATGGGGTTTACCGGTCCATAAAAGATAAAAAAATAGTTACGGTCGATATGGCGGAACCTTTCATAGGTGACCCCGAATATGGAGAACAGGCCGATTATCTCCTGGACAGGAAACTTCATTTTATCACCCATGAGGTAGAGAGGATGCAGTTTACGTATGATACTTCCATGATCTTAAAGGCCCGTTTAGGCCGGAAAAGTACTTATGGAGATTTTGTGCGGTTGATAAACCATGCCCTGCTGTATAAGATGCTCAAGTTTGTTTATATCGACGATTGTGTCTATTATTTCTTCGATACGACGCCTCCACAAGACAGGGAGATAGAACTGGACGGCAATGAACAATAATTCTGCCCGGATGTATTTAATACCAAATTAAATACACCAATGAATCTTCAACTTCAGGACAAAACGGCCTTTATCAGCGGTTCTACAGCCGGCATCGGGCTGGCCATCGCGGAGGCTCTGCTCCGGGAAAATGCCGCCGTCATCATCAATGGTCGGACAAAAGAGGCAGTGGATAAGACCATTGCCGCCTTGCAGCAATCCATCCCTGCTGCCAGGATTTCGGGGATTGCGGCGGATTTTGGCAAAAAAGAGGATGTCACGCGGCTGCTTGATCAATTACCAGCCGTCGATATACTTGTCAATAACATTGGGATCTTCGAGCCAAAAGCTTTTACGGATATTCCCGACGAGGACTGGTTCCGATTTTTCGATGTGAATGTAATGAGCGGAGTCCGGCTTTCACGAAAGGTATTTCCGGAAATGCTGAAAAAAAATTGGGGGAGGATCCTTTTTGTCTCCAGCGAATCCGGCGTATTCATCCCGGAGGAAATGATCCATTACGGTATGACAAAGACGGCACAGATCGCCATCAGCAGGGGACTCGCGGAATTGACCAAGGGTACGAACGTCACCGTCAATACCATCCTGCCGGGGCCAACAAAGTCGCGGGGGGTGGGTGATTTTGTAAATGCGCTCGCCGAACAGGAGGGTGTCGGTCTTGCGGAGATAGAGAAGAAGTTTTTCCATGAGTTCCGTCCCACCTCTCTTATACAGCGTTTTGCCACGCCGGAAGAGGTGGCTAGTATGGCCGTATACCTGGTAAGTCCGCTGGCTTCCGTAACGAATGGGGCTGCTATCCGGGTAGAAGGCGGACTCGTACGCTCAGCGTTGTAATTTTTATACCAGCAGGGGGGTACGCCATAATTTATGCCATCGATTGCATTTTTAGAAAAAAGTAGTAACTATGCATACTCAGATTAGTTAAAAAACGATTATGTATACTGCCCGGCGACTGCTTTCCCCCCTGTTCTTTTTTTTCTTAGTACAATTTATTCTCAGCTGTAACCATTCCCGCCCTGGTAAGCCTCGTGTGCTGATATACAGCAAGCTCCATATAGATACGGCGCTGCTGTCCGGGAAAGGAGAATGGCTGGTGTCTGTTACTTCAGACAGTACCTATTTCAGGGAGGACAGCCTCAAACCGTACTCGGCGGTAGTATTTTTAAATACGCCGGGCAATAGCCTCGACAACTATGGGCAAGCTGATCTTGAACGCTATATTCAAGCCGGCGGCGGATATGCCGGAGTTCGATCAGCCACCAGCTCGAAATATGAATGGGGTTGGTATCGGCGAATGATCGGGGCCGGGGACACCAGCCGGGTGGCTGTCGTAAGCCACGAGTACGACGGTGGCAGAGCCTGGTATATGGATTCGCTTTCCTCTTTTGCCGACACAGCGGCCTTGCGGCCATTGATAGAAGGTATTCGCTACGCCATTGGGGAAAATAGCGAGCTGAAGTATGAAAAGGCGACCACGCTCCGCGTGCCGGAAGAAGTGCGGTTTACCAAGACGACCCTGGCGCAGGGCGTCTTCTTTGAGCCTACTGAGATGACGATACTCCCGAACCTGGACATCCTTGTCGTTCAACGCCGGGGAGAGATCCTCCTTTATCATCATGCCACTAAGCAAGTGACGCAGGCGGGTTTCCTGGACGTCTATTTTAAGACCCTTCACACGCCCAACGTCAATGCGGAAGAGGGGTTATTGGGCGTGCAGGCCGACCCGGACTTTGCCAGGAATCATTTTGTCTACATGTACTACAGCCCTGCCGATACTTCGGTTAACCGTCTTTCCCGATTTACACTGACAGGGGACAGTATCGACCGGAAGTCGGAAAAGATCGTACTGGAAGTGGCCTCTCAGCGGGAGATATGTTGTCATACAGGAGGCTCTATCGCATTTGGACCGGACAACACGCTGTTTGTTTCTACCGGAGATAATTCCACACCATTTGATGAACCTAATACGCCATTCCCGAGCCATGGGTATGCACCATTGGACGACAGACCGGGCCATTTACAATATGACAGCCGCCGTGGCGCGGGCAATACGAATGACCTTCGGGGCAAGATCATTCGTATCAAGATCAATCCTGATGGGACTTATGGGATACCCGAGGGCAATCTTTTTCCCAAAGGCGAAGCCAAGACCCGTCCGGAGATCTATGTGATGGGCAATCGCAATCCTTATCGTATTGCGGTGGATAAGAAAAACGGCTATTTGTATTGGGGAGAGGTAGGGCCTGACGCCAACGATGACAGCCTGGACACCCGTGGTCCGAAAGGTTATGACGAGGTCAACCAGGCAAGGAAAGCCGGCTTTTTTGGATGGCCTTTGTTCGTAGGCAATAATTACCCATATCATCTTCATGATTATGAGACGGGGGTGAACGGTCCGCTCTTCGACCCGGCCAAGCCTGTGAACGGATCGCGCAACAACACCGGCCTACAGGAACTTCCTCCGGCTCAGCCCGCCTTTGTATGGTACCCCTATGGGCCCTCCACCGACTTTCCCCAGTTGGGCAGCGGCGGCAGGTGCGCCATGGCCGGACCTGTCTTTTATTCGGACCTCTATCCGGACAGTACCCGGCTGCCTGACTATTACAATGGGAAATTCCTTATGTACGACTGGGTAAGGGGGTGGTTTAAAATGGTGACGATGAGGCCGGACGGCGACTTAGATAATATGGAACCCTTTCTGGAGCATACCAGGTTCAATGCACCTGTGGATGTGGAATTGGGGCCCGATGGCAAGTTATATGTTCTTGAATATGGCAACGGCTGGTTCCAAAAGAACCCGGATGCGGGCATTGCTCGTATCGACTTTAACAAGGGCAATATCGCCCCGATAGTCGACAGCTTCAAAGTGGATAAGATCTCGGGACTCCTGCCGATGAAGGTACATATGACGGTGAGGGCAAAAGATCTTGAGAAGGATACGTTGAAGTATGTTTGGGACCTGGGCGATGGTCATACGCAGGAAACAACTGTCCCCTCTCTCGACTATACATTTAAAAAAGTTGGTGATTACGCGCTTTCCGTCAGTGTGTCCGATGGAAAGCATACCCCTGTGAAAAGCAATATTGCCAGCATCTATGCGGGCAATATCATTCCCTCCGTGCAGGTGCAGATAAAGGGTAATCGCAGCTTTTATTTTGAAGGGCAGCCTGTCAGCTATTCCGTCCATATAGATGATCCGGCAGACAGCGGTAAGACAAAAGACATGAAGGGTCTTGTCGTATCCGCGGATTATGTAGAAGGGTCCGACAAGGCGGCTGCTTCCCAGGGACACCAGGTGTTGAGCGGAGCTTTTGAAGGAAAGAATATCATGCTATCCCTGGATTGCAAGACCTGTCATAAAGTAGACGAGAAGTCCATTGGTCCCTCTTTTACAGATGTGGCCAAACGGTATGCAAAAGATCCGGATAGGGTGTCCAAGCTCATACAGAAAGTGATGAAGGGCGGCAGCGGTAACTGGGGCGAAGTAGCCATGCCCGCGCATCCTGACCTGAAAGAAGAAGACATACGCCAAATAATCTCCTGGATACAAACCCTCTCCGGAGTGGAGCAGACCATCAAATCCCTTCCTGCCAATGGAACGGTGGATCCGTCGATGCATCACCCTGTAAAGGACAATGGCGTGCTGACCATCTCGGCTTCCTTTACCAATAAAGGTGGAGAGAATATCCGTCCCCTGACGGGCGCCGGGTCGGCCTCGCTTTATAATTCCAAGCTTTCCTTCCGTCGCACCTCGTCCATGAAGGGGCCCTTTCATCGGGATCATCTCGACCTCTCCGGGGTCGTGCGTGCTGAAATGAGCATCAGTTGGAATGGACGTCCCGGTCCTGCGTATCACATGGAGGTGTACCTGGATACTATCACAGGCAAAAAGATCGCAGACATAGAATTCGATGGGAAGGGTGCTGTCCCCTCCGCTGATGGAAAACAATATACACAGACGGTAAAAGCGTCTATTCTGCCTGTGAATGACGGCGGGTGGCATAAGCTGTATATTGTGGGTACAAAAAAGGAAACCGAGGCGCAGAATGTCCCTGTCGCGTCCTGGTATATCCGATTGCTTAATCGATAATTGAGTTACATGTTTTGGAATAGCCGAGCCGGTTTGACGCTAGTTTTTTGTTTGTTCATCTCCGTTGTAAGTGTACAAGCGCAATCCGCCGACTCCGTCTCTTCGCTGAATGAAGTAGTGGTCACAGCGCAGAAAAGAGAAGAGCCGTTGGGAAAGGTCCCCATCGCCGTCACTGCCTTTACCTCGAGCCAGGTGCATGCATTCCGGCTCTGGAATAACAAGGATATCTCGGGTGTTGTGCCCGGGCTCTATGCCGCCGACCCGGGAGATGGGAGAGATGTCATTTCTATCCGGGGTGTTACGTCTACCTCGTATGATCCTGCCGTAGCCACTTATATCGACGGTATCAACCAATTTGGTCTGGATACCTATATCCCTTCGCTGTTCGATGTACAAAGGATCGAGATATTACGGGGACCGCAAGGGACTTTATACGGCCGCAATGCCATGGGCGGCGTGCTGAATATCATTACCCGTCAGCCTGGGAACAAGGTCAGTGGTTTTGCGGAAGTCAGTGCGGGTAATCATGGTTTGCAGCGCTATTCCGCCGGGTTCAGCGCTCCCCTGGTCAGGAACAAGTTGTTCATCGGTGTAGCGGGCTTGTACGAAGGCCGTAATGGTTACTATACTAACGAATATGACCAGTCCTCCTATGACAAGCAGCATAACTACACCGGCAATTACTATTTGAAATATCTCCCGAACACCCGCTGGACGCTGGACCTGAATATCAAGCATCGCAGCAATCGTAACAACGGCGCTTTCCCGCTGGTGGCTGATCCGGTCATGGTCTTTCAGCAACCTTATAAGCTGAACCAGAATGCAAGGACGACGATGGTGGACAACACTTTTCAGTCCTCCCTCTCGGCCGGATACAAAGGGCGGACGTTCAATTTCAAGACACAGACCTCCTACCAGGAGAATTACCGGTACTATACTTCTCCGATAGACGGCGATTTCTCTCCCCTGGATGCCATTTCTATTATCAACAATTATGGAAAGCAATGGAATAACATACGGGCGTATACGGAGGATATCCAATTTTCTTCCGCTGCCGCAGCACGCTGGAAATGGACAGCCGGGTCTTATTGGTTTTACCAGGACCAGCCGAATAAACAAGCCACCCGTTATGGGAAGGATGCCAATATGTTGGGTGTTGGGGACTCTCTCTTTTCGACGATCAATACTACCCGCAACCGTAAGTGGGGTATGGCTTTTTATGGACAGCTCAGCTATGCGCTCTCCGGGAAGGTCAATCTGACGGCCGGCCTGCGATATGATTATGAACATCAGCGGGAGCATGTAATGGGTGAATATCAACACGATCCCGATCCCTCACCTGTGGTAGTGACCCCCGATACCGCAGGCAGTGTTTCTTTTCATGCTTTCTCGCCGCGCCTGGCGCTGGATTATCAGCTGGCATCTCATTCCACTTTGTATGCCGTCTACAGCCGGGGGTTCCGTACGGGAGGATTGACACAGCTGTCCTCCGCCCCTTCACAGCCACCCCTGGTGGGTTTCCGGCCGGAGTATAGCAGCAATTATGAAGCGGGTATTAAAAATTCCTGGCTATCAGGGGCATTGCGGGTAAATGCGGATCTCTTTTATACGCATATGAATGATGCTCAGGTGCCGACGCTGGTCCTCCCGGATGCAATCACTGTTACAAAGAACGCAGGTAGCTTAAACAACTGGGGGGCGGAGGCGGAGATCGCCGCAACGCCCTTTAAGGGACTGGATGTATTATATAATTTTGGATATACGCATAGCAGGTTTCAGACGCTAAAACTGTCACAAAATGGCCGCGTTGTCGACCTGGCCGGTAAACATCAGCTCTTTACACCGGACATTACATCGATGCTGGCCGTGCAATACGGATATTTATTTAGCCGTGATGTGCGGGCCTTTGTCCGGGGGGAATGGAAAATGACGGGGACGACATATTTCGATCTGGCTAATACCATCCGGCAATCTCCCTATTCCATTTATAATATGCGCTGTGGGGCCGGCTACCGGCAATTTGAGCTGGCCGTCTGGGGAAGGAACATCGGAGAGAAGAAATATATCTCTTATGCCTACGATTTTGGCGCCTATCATCTGGGCGATCCCGCTACCTGGGGAGTGACGCTGTCAGTAAGGTTTAGGGGTTAGGGCGTGTATTTTTATTTTTCATATGTCAATTTTCCAATTTTTCCACTTCGGGAGGCCTTTCGTCCTTTGCCGGCCGCTTGCCTCTTTTTTGCGTAACGGGTGGTGTAACATTATTTGCCGCTATCAGCTTTTTAATAATGGCGGTATATTTTTTTAGCTCTTTGGGATCCAGGGTCAGGACAATTGTCCGGATCCTGGGGTCGAACCTTTCCACCGTCGGGTCAACCCCTTCGTAAATCACTTTGCAGGCAGCGTATACTTTAATATTATGTTTGCTATCCTCGTCTACATATACTGTTTCAAACCAGATATGCCCATCTTCATTGGGTTTTGTGTCCAGCCTGGCAATCTCCATTCCCTCGCTCCAATAGTCTTTTGGCAATGTTTTTCGGAACAGGATGGCCTTTGCCTCGAGGCTATCAATATTTACTGTACTATTGCTACTGTATTTTAATTTTATACTTTCTTTAAATTTTATATCCCCCTTCAGACAATTCGTGAGGTTGGACAGCTGTTGAGTATAAGTAACTATCCTGCGTTCTCCATTACAATTGGTTATTTCATATATCGCGGCCTGAGGATATGCTTTTATTCCCAATAAAATAAAAAAGGCTGCCGTAAAAGAAGCTATTTTCATGATAACTTTTTAGTTATATCTTCTTATCCGAAAGGTACAACTAAATGTATGAATACCATTATTGGCAAAGTCTATCAACTGATTGCTAAACGATCCGCTGATAAAGCCGCCGATCTCTCCATATTCTGTAATGTTCACGGTGATCGGTACAGGCCAGTAGCCTCGTCCACCCGGGAATTTAGGGGAAAAGACCTCTGTCACGTGATGCCCCTCTCCGGCTGCGGACTCCCCATCGAATTGGAAGGTCAGTTGTGGGTTATGATCGACATTACCACTTAGCGTAATTATTTGCGTCCATTTGCTGGCAGGTGCATCTGGGATGGGTACGAGGAAATATCCACCGATGGTATCTGCCGGCTCCGTTATGTTAGTAGTCACGTTATCGATGGTATAACTAAGACTTCCCATTGTGCTGGAACCGCACGCCGTGAGCGCACCCAGGTCGTTGTTTCCCGCTGTCAGCATCACTGTCTTTGGTTCGCCCTGCTGATGAGTGGTGTTATCGACGGCTACAACATTTACGGCCAGGTTCGTACAAGTTATACCGGAGAGGCTAAAGCTGCCGTTGACAATGGGTATCCGATGATAAAACCCATGATCATAGGTCTGTACATAACCATTGCTTACAGGCTGATGATCACAATTTGTCACTGTACCTGTGATCGTGACTATGTTTTGCCCCATGTTACCCGTAATCTGTCCCAGATCTATATCCGTAAAAGTTGAAGAAAAAGATTGCGCATATGCGGGTGTAGTACAAGGAGTCATAACCTGCAGTACCAGGCTGCTATTGGCCGGTATGGCCCCGATGACATTGCCGTCTGCGTCTGAAAAACCGAAACGGCCATAGCCTGTATTCAACGGTATACCCACGGGAGTAATGCTCACCGGCACATTGGCCAGCGGGTGAGCTGCGGCATCAACGATCCTGGCCTTGAAATTTACCAGGTCCGCCCCTTCAGCACCGTTCCAGAACGAAAAGTGGGGTGATGCCCCTGTAAATACATTGCCATTCTTTGTTGCAACGCCTTCCTGTCTCCATAACCCCAGACTATCATTGAAGGCCCATAATGGGATTGTAGCCGGTGCAGCCGAAGACAAAGAAGAAGGAATCGGGATATTGATGGTTGCGGTCTTGCCGGGAGCTATCTGCAGAAGCTGTCCGCCATCACCGGCGAGCTCGACGGCCATGATACCGTAGGACTTCAATGTCTTTAAAAATCCGGAATTATCTGCGCCCCGTCCATCTCCCGGAACTCCAAGCTGAAGACCGGAGCCGCCGGCAGGGTCTATCCAACGAACATAGATATGTACTTTCCCTGCGTAGGGCGCTCCGCCTGCTGCCACGACAACCGCATTTGCGGGAAGGACAACCTTACCGCCTTCAAGGGTAGTCGCCTCGCCTCCGGTGGCTGCATCGACAACGCCGGCTTCTTTTTTGGGTATCATGCCTATGTGAACGAACGATCCTTTACCCTTTTGAGGAGAGAAGGTCCTGTACCCTATGAAGTACCGGTTGGACACCACTTTTATGAGCCCTGCTGTCGCAGGAAGGGAAACATTTTCGATGGAAAAAAAACCATATTTGTCCGTCACGGTCTGCTTATCTCCGGAGAATACTTGCGCAAATATGATAGGGTCGCCATTCTCGTCAGACACATAGCCGGATACAGAGCAGCTGACCTTCGAAGTCAGATCGACCTTCACCGGATCGGGGCCGGCGTGTTTCTCCTGGCTGTCCTTCCTGCAAGAACAGATGAAAAAAACAAGAATACATAAAGTAATGGAGTTTTTCATAGTGGTGTAGTTAAGAGTGACCGAAAACGGTTATCTACAAACGATAATGCCGTCTGTTCATTGTCCGGAAATAGGAAATCCGATCAATTTTCCGATCTGTTATCTTTTTTTGTCGCTTGCGCCGCGTCACGGACGTTCTTTTGCACAGCAATGGCCCCGAACAAAGCCAGCAGGAACGAGAACGCGTAATAGCCCTTCTCGCTGGGCAGGATCGCGGCGTTCCATAGACCTATGATCAGCAGGAGGATCGACAAAATGGTAGAGAACCAGCTAAGACCGTAATATATATCTGTGACGGGAACTCCTTCTAATCTGTCCCGCACGCATTTCTGAACAGATACCGCGGCAAAAAGACCAAACATCAACACGGTGAAATAATATCCCTTTTCATTGAGAGCCATTTCGGCTTGGGTCATTTATACCGGGAACCAAACGTCCTCCTTTTGATAGACGGATACGCGTTACATAGCCTGAACCAGGCTCTGCTGATCATCCTGGAGAGCCGATTGTTGGAAATGGCTTGTTTGGTATATTTTAAAGAGGTCTTTACTGCTTTGAAGCCTGTCTTTAACATGACCGCCTCGTATTCATTGATAGCTGTTATCAAGGGTTTATTGCCGGCTGCGACCTGTTCCAGCGCCCGGGACAAAAGTGCTGCGTCGAATAGGGCCATATTAGCTCCCATACCTTGCAGCGGGGTCATATTATGGATGGCATCACCCAGCAAAGTAACGGGACCGCTCTTCCAGGGCTGAACAGGCAGCATGGTTTTCAAAGGTAACCACAGCAAGCTTGTGTCTTCTGAGTGTAAGACCAGCTTCGTAAAGGCGGGGTGCCAGGAGCTGATCTTCCCGGCGACTATCTTTTTTAAGTCTTCTTTTGCAGGCGTCTGGAAAAATTCATTTGCGTGGGCGATAAATGACCAGAGTATATAATTCTCCTTTTTCTTCCTGTACACAGCATTAAAAAAAAGTATTTTCTTTTTGGCATTACTACGTTCATCCTCGAGCTTATATAATGGGGGAGCCATTGTTCCGTGTCATTATCGAGATACATTTTTCCACCAATGGCAACGGCATTGGTTTCTACTCGCCGCGCATAAGGCAAAAGCTGTTGTCTCACTTTTGAGTTGGCGCCATCCGCTCCGATGAGAAGGTCGGTGAGGGTGGTCGTCCCGTCTTCAAAATGGACCTTCACTTTTTGGTCCTGAAGTATTTCGTATCGAAGAAATGTTTTGCCATAATGGATATTTTCTTCGATACCCGAGATCAACACTTCCCGCAGCAGTTTGCGGCTTACATTGTACTGTCCTTCCTGCAGAGGTTTGTCCTTCCCGATCCCGGTCATCAACTCCTCTTCTATATGTACCAGTTCCTTCATGTCTTCTGTAAGAAAGCCAAATCCGTCTGTAGGCGCCGCCGTGGAGGCCAGAAAATCCATCCAGACATGACCAGGCAGACAGCTGTATAAGGATCTTGTACCGATGGGGCGTACGTGTATGCGGTATCCTTCCAGCCAGCTTTCCGCCGTGTCATTTCTTTCATAGATGGAAAAGTTTAGATTAGCTTTTTTGAGGCCCTGGGCCAGACATAATCCGCCGATGCCCCCTCCGATGATAGTAATGTGTCGCATAAAGATTTTTATTGACACAAAGCTACCCGGCGAAACAGGCCGGATGATAGAACATAACCGGACAAAAACAGTACAAATTATTCCCTCTTCCGGTAGTCCAGCGGAGTGTAGCCCGTACGATTTTTGAACAGGCGGGTAAAATAGGAAGGGTCTTCGAAACTCAAATAACCGGCGATCTCGGAAACGTTCATCTCGTTTTGTTTCAACAGGACTTTTGCTTCCAGGATCAGCATTTCATGGATCTGTTCCAGCGCAGACTTACCAGTAGTCTGTTTTACGGCTTTATTTAAATAATTTGGCGTCACATGCAGCATCCCGGCATATTCGTTTACCTGCTGGGCCTTTAAATGATGTTGATTTACCAGGTCTAAGAACTTACTGGTGAGCTGCTCATATGAAGAGGTGTTCGTCGTGGCGGTGATATTCTCCTGTTGCTCATGCAAAGCGCCCGCTTCCAGCAGAAATACATGCAGATAGGCGGCCAGCAGCCGTCTGTTACCGGCATCTTCGCGCAAGGCATGCATGGAGTCAAACAGACGGGTGAATTTATCTGTTTCTTCAGCTGTCAGATCAACCAGGGGGCGCTGTCCGAATTTAAAAAAAGAAAAGGAGGAGAGGGCCGTATTTGATATGCCGTTCCTGGAAAGAAAGTCGCCTTCCAGCAAACAAAAGTACCCCCGGATATTTGCATCGTAGATGTCACCTGAGGATATTTGTCCGGCGGCTTTAAAGAATATCTGACAGGGTTTTATATCGTATTTTTTTAGGCCGCAATGACGGGAGGATAATGCCCCGGCAGATACGAATAATATCTCGTAGTAATCGGACCGCTGCAGCGGGAGAGGGAATTTGAGATACGGTATCACGTCCTCTATCTTATAGATCCTGAATGATCCGTCACCGCCGGAAGGGAATTTATCTTTTTGTGTAAAGCGGTAACGAAACTCGCTATGCGTATATTTAGGTATGTCGTTGGGGGATCTCAATCTGACGGGTGATTAGCTGTACCAAATTTAATACTTATGAAATACCCCGGAGGTAAGGATTTTTATGTAATTTATATTTCTTTTGTCCCTCAAAAAATGGTCACATGAAAAAATTTCTCTTCGCAGGATTTCTGACGAAATTCCTATTTCTTATCAATTTTCCCGGAAATGCCCAGGATCGGCCTGTAGCCTTCAAAGGCGCCCTTATCTATCCGGTGACGGGTCCGGCTATTGAAAAGGGTGTCCTGGTCGTACAGCATGGACGGATATTGGCGATCGGCGATGCTTCAACTACTATTCCCGGCGATGCTACTGTCATTGACGCCGGCGGCAAGGTCATTATCCCCGGGATCGTGGATACGCATTCGCATATCGGAGGACCTGAAGGAGGCGACGGGTCCAATGCCCTTAATCCTGAAGTACGTGTTCTCGATGCGATCAACCCATCCAGCAACGAATTTAAGAAAGCCCTTTCCGGGGGGATCACCACGGCAAATGTAATGCCCGGATCGGGTCACCTAATGAGCGGACAGACAGTATACCTGAAGATGCGGGCGGCTGACGATATAGAGGGAATGTTGGAGGTCAATGAGAAAGGCGTTTTTGGGGGTATGAAAATGGCCAACGGTACAAACTCCATGCGCGGTACGAATGGATTTCCCGGCACCAGGTCCAAGTCGGCGGCTATGGACAGGGAACTCTTTTTAAAAGCAGTGGAATACAGGAAAAAACTGGATTCCGCCAGGAAAGATTCGACAAAGGTGCCGGAAAGGGACTTACGGATGGAATCCCTGGTGGAAGTGCTCGAAGGCAAAAGGATTGTTCATTTTCATACGCATAAAATGAACGATATACTCACTGTATTGCGTCTGAAGAAGGAATTTGGTTTCCGGGTGGTATTGCACCACGTATCGGAGGCCTGGAAAGTAACGGATGCCATTGCCGCAGCGGGAGTCCCCTGCTCCATCATCAATCTCGATGCTCCCGGCGGCAAACTGGAAGCGATGAATATCTCTCCGAAGAATGGCGCCTTACTGGAAAAGGCCGGTGTGTCTGTAGCCATCCATACGGATGACCCCGTCACAGACTCAAGGTTCCTCATCCGTAGCGCCGCCCTCGGCATTCGTGAAGGAATGTCACGACAAAAGGCCCTGGAAGCGTTGACTATCGCCGGCGCTCGTATGCTCGATCTTGGTAGCAAGATCGGCTCGTTGGAAAAAGGCAAGGACGCTGATCTTGTCATCTTATCGGGAGACCCTTTCAGCGTATTTACCCATGTTGAACAGACCTGGGTGGAAGGCGTCAAACGTTTTGACCGGGCGATCCCATCCGATAAAGCATTTGCCACAGGTGGATATAAAGTGTACCCTCCCGAAGGTAATGCAGACGACGACGGCAATCACAACGAATGGAACGATGAAGCCCGGTAAGACATTTAAAAAAAGAAATTATGAACAAAATATTCCTGTATATATCCCTGACTTTTTCCTGTTTTTCTCTTCGCGCCCAGATCGCCGTGAAAGGAGATAAAGTATATACCATGGCCGGGGAGGTCCTCACCAACGGAGTAGTATTGCTAAAAGACGGCAAGATCGAGAAGGTTGGCGTCTCCCTGAAGATCCCATCCGGCTACACTGTTTACGAGGCCAGGGTTGTAACCCCCGGACTGGTGGATGCACGCAGCGTGGTGGGGCTTTCCGGACCATTAAATATTCCCATCGACCAGGACCAACTGGAAAAATCAAGTCCCATACAACCCGATCTTCGGGCTGTCGACGCCTATAATCCTGACGATACACTGGTGGGCTATCTTCGTATCAACGGGGTGACTACCATCCATACAGGACATGGCATCGGGGCGCTGGTAAGCGGGCAAACCATGGTGGCAAAAACAAAACCAGGACTGATCGATGCTGTTACCCTTGTCCCTACCGAAATGCTGGCGATGTCCCTCGGTACTTCCGTTCAGGCAAACTTCACGTCGCCCGGCACCAAATCCAAAGAAATAGCTCTGTTGAGAACAGAGCTGCTAAAAGCGCAGGGTTACGAAAAGAAAATGGGGTCCAAGGATAGTACAAAACAGCCTGCCCGGGATCTCAACCTGGAAATGCTGGTGAAGCTGCTGCATGGAGAGGTCAAGGCCCTCATATATGCCAACACAGCTACTAATATCATGTCGGCCATCCGTCTGGCAAAAGAGTTCAACCTGAAACTGGTGATCGAAGGAGGGGCCGAGGCCTATCGGGTGATAGATAAAATAAAGAGCGCAAATGCCGAGATCATTGTACATCCCACGATGGCGCGTCCTTATGGAGAAATGGCCAACATGACGATGGAAAATGCCGCCATCCTCACAAAGGCCGGTGTATCTGTATCCATCGAAAGCGGGTATGAAGGATATGTCCCCAAAACAAGGGTGGTCCTGTTCGAGGCGGCCACCGCCGCCGCCAATGAGCTGCCTTATGAGGAAGCGCTAAAAGCGATCACGCTTAACCCCGCACGGCTCCTGGGGCTCGATAAACGCATCGGTTCTCTTGAAAAAGGCAAGGACGGGGATGTTGTCCTATACGATGGTGATCCATTTGAATATACTACACATGTCTGCAAGGTGATCATCGATGGGAAACTGGTGGCGGACAATTGTCGGTGAGTCCTTAATAAAAAGACCACCCGACTACTTTCGTAACGGATGGTCTTGACCCTTAAAACAACCTGTCGCAAACGTTTAATAATGTCCAGAAACCGAAATGTTCAGTGATCTATATGAAATTTGATGGCCCTTAACTTATTCGTATCCTGCATTTTTACTGCACTTATACTAATTAGTACTAGCCGGTTGTAGTGATGTAACTACAAAGTGATGTTTTTTTTGAAAATTTTTTACCCCATTGATTATCAGCCAGAAAGAGGGCCTATTCCCTATAAAAGGTCTGAAGTTGGGAGGCCAGCAGGTCTTTATTCACCTGCTCAATGGGATGAGGTGTCCCGGGGAGGATGCCCAATTGGGCATTGGGCAGGCTTTTAAAAACAGCCAGGGTTTCGTCCAGACTGACCATTTTATCACGATCTCCCAACAGCAGGAGGACGGGAATGGTTATAGCCGGATAAATGTCCGGAGAGAATAGCGGCTGATCTCCTAGACTGGTCAGCAAATGAGCAGTGCGTTCCAACACCGTTTTCCAGTCTTTCGGGTGGTGACGTTGTTCCAGGGTCCGTGCAAAAGCCGGTAGTTTTTCCCGGATCTTGTCAGGGTTGATCATTTGTGTTTCGCGTTGGGCGATGGCGGGATCCCAATGAAACTTGGTGGCCAGGGTACCCAGCCTGGATATGCGGGAACTATGGTACCGGGCGAGATACATACCCACATATCCGCCCATGCTGTACCCAAAAACGGCAGCCTGCTCTAATTTATGCTCATCCATATATGTCAACACATCTCCTGCGAACAGGGAAATAGAAAAAGGCGCTTGGGGAAAGGGCCTTGAGCCATGACCGGAAAAATCCAGTGTATGCACAGTGAGGTCGTTTTGCAATTTCGCGGCAAGTGCGGTCATCTGGTCTGCCGCACCAATGGCGCCATGTAGCAAGAGTA
The DNA here is from genome assembly GCA_017307755.1 of Chitinophagaceae bacterium. GTDB lineage: Bacteria > Bacteroidota > Bacteroidia > Chitinophagales > Chitinophagaceae > Puia. Next base: position 311,561 of record JAFKGQ010000010.1, read on the forward strand.
GATGCATAGGATCGTTTGTCCAATAGAGATAGCTATAAATATCCCTACCCGAAGATAATTCATATTTCTCCATAAACGCGTCCGGATAAATAGACGGCTGATCTCCCCTTGTCCATTGGCCATCTTCTGGAACGCGATGATGTTGGGCGCAAAATACAGCAGCGTCCACACCCTGACTGCGAAATGAGCCAGGAATAGCGCGATAAGCCATCCCTTTACCAACGGGGTTTTCCAGCAAAAGACAATCGCCAGGATAAATGTAATTTCATGGATGGAATGGCCCCAGATCCAGAAGGTCTTGAGGTCGATGCCATATTTCCCTTTCAACAGCTGGAATGACTCTGGCGGTGATGCCGTCCATTTGGGGATAATGACACATGTCTCGAAGATCTGGGCCCCATTTATCATATAATACAGCAACGTCGTGATTACAAGCCAGGTTTGCGGGATTGATATCATTTTCTTTTGTTTATAAAACAAAATTATCGGAGGGGTTATGCTTCCTCTTATATTTAACGGAGTAAAATTTATAATTTAGGGAAATGGGATTTGAAGTAAAAAATAAGTCGGAGCAAAGCGTCTTCAGACAGGATTTTAATGAAGTGAACTTTGTTGATCCTGCTTTTAAAACGGATACTTTTACTTTTCCCAGCCCGTATGGGACATTAAAGGCAACCACCTGGTGGTTTGACGGGATAAAAATGACATACTCGGAAGCCAGTCTGCACCAAGAGACGGAGCTGGATTGGCAGGGGGATACGGAACTTATTACCATGCATTTTAACCTGGAGGGTCATATATCCATGTTGGATGAAAAAATGCCCGGTCCATTTGAATTGTCTTCCAATCAGCATAACATGTTCTATGGAAAAGAAGCGAAGGGGAAAATACGTTTTGATGGATCGGCCATGCGATCGCTGCTTATACAGTTCTCCAGGGACGCTTTTTTTAATATCGCCAGGGACGGTAATGACGCCATCAAACGGTTTGCCGAGCGTGTTTCCATGGGAAATGCCGCAGCTTTTTCAGCAACCGGTCTGGACATCGATGTGCGACTGCATACCTGTATAGATTCGTTGCTACATTGTAAATATGCGGAATCACTAAAAAGGATGTTCTTTTTCTCCCGGACCATCGAAATGCTTGTCTTACAAGCAGAAGCCTTTGATAGGGCGTACAATGGACGACCTGTTTACGTCAGGAATGATTATGATAAAGAACGTATCCTTTTTGCACGGGACTGTCTTTTAAAGAATATCGACTCCCCTCCTACGTTGTCACAGCTGGCAAGAGCGGCGGGGCTGAATGAATTCAAACTCAAAAAAGGGTTCAAAGAAACCTTTCACCAGACTGTTTTTGAATACCTTTCGGATGTCCGGCTGGAGACTGCAAAAAATGATCTGCTCAACAAGGGTAAATCGGTGACCGAGATCGCCAGTGAGCTGGGTTATTCTTCGCTGCAACATTTTAGCGCCGCCTTTAAAAAGAAGTTTGGCGTTTCACCCAAAAAAATGAAATAATATGTCTAATAAACCACCGGCCTTTGTAGGCTCGGTTCCTGAAAAATATGAACGCTATCTGGGATCATATTTGTTCGAGCCGTATGCAAAAGATCTGGTTCGGCGCATCCGGCGTGCCGACATAAGGACGGTGCTTGAAATTGCCTGTGGCACCGGTCGTGTAACCAGCCATCTTCGAAAAACGTTGTTACCGGATGCCCATCTGACGGCTACCGATCTTAATGCGGATATGATCGCGATCGCCCGGGAAGTTGTTCCTGCAAAGGACATCGAATGGGCTGTTGCGGATGCGTTGGAACTACCATTTGAGGATGGTCGTTTCGATCTTGTCGTCTGTCAGTTCGGGTTGATGTTTGTCCCGGACAAGGACAGGGCATTGAGCGAGGTGTACAGGGTTTTGAAGCCTGGTGGGCAGGTCTTATTAAATACCTGGGACAAGTTAGAGAACAATCCGGCTTTTTTCCTGGCAGATCAGATCGTGTCGGGATATTTTCCGGAGGAACCGCCTTTGTTCTTTCATGTACCTTTTTCCCTCCACGACGAAAAGGAGCTGGCTTTATTGTTCGAGCGTGCTGGTTTTAAGAATTGCAGGATCAGCCTGGTAAAAATGATGGGCAGAAATGATTCAGCCATGGATACCGCCACTGGTATGATGGAAGGTACGCCCATCTATTCGACGATCAACGAGCGGGATCCGGAGCTTTTGCCTGTGATAAAAAAGGAGTTGGAAAGGCAACTGGGGGAAAGGTTTGGCAAGGCACCCATTGTCAGTGCCATGCAGGCATGGGTAGTAGAAGGCGAGAAATAATCGGCGCAAAAAGACAAATCACAATCGAATGAAAGTCACTTCTTTAGATTAAAAGATTGGTATATTTCTTGCATAATGGGGATAGATACTTATTTACTTCTCAAACTATCAAAATGACTAAAATCCTTTCCGTTGTCTTATTCCTTGTAATTTCCTTCAGTGCTATAGGACAAACCATTGGCCGTGTAAACAAAAAGACAAAAGAATTTACCGTTGCCGCTGATCAGAAAGCGGCATATACGGTATTTGGATACCAGTATCCCAATATCACAACCAAAAAGGTGATCTGCTTTTCTTCGAGTGAGAACATGGTAAGAGAGGAAAATCCTAAATGTCTGTTAGGGGCGTATTTTGATACTGATAAAATGAAGGTGGGTGATAAAATTCTTTATGTCGGGGTGGCTGGGAGTTTTGCCAGAATGAAATATGTCACCGGCTCGGGAAAAAGTATGCTCTTCTATCTGCCGAAGTCGAGTTTTGCGATAAAGTAAACATCATTCAATTTTAACAACGCCCTCTGCTATTTGAGGGAAAAGCGAGAATACCTTCGCATCATGTCCCGGGATGATGTATTTGGGGTTTGAAACCAGTGTCTTCATCCTTCGCATCGAATTCACGTAGGCTGTGGTATCCCAGGTGCCGCCGATGGCCGCCGGCCGCAGGTGTTCCAGGTTGTAATATATCCAGATGTTATCTGAAGCGAGCACTATCCTGTTGGCGCCTGTTCCTACCAGTACGAATTGCGAATCGAACGTGTGTTTTGAGCCGGTGAATACTTTTATCCCGGGAATTATTTCTTTATTATCCCCGTCTACAAGCGTTACCCTGCCGGCCAGGTTCAAGTCGACAAGAGAGCGTACATCGCGTTTATCAAAACCACCCATCGCCCCACGTTTCAGCCAGGCTGCACTTACAAAATAATTATAGTCCTCCTTTTGGATCCAGATATGTGCATTGGGGAATAAGCTAATCCCATTGATATGATCCCAATGCGGGTGACTTATAATGATGTCGGTAATATCTCCTGCCTTCAGACCTAGTTTCAGCAGGGTGGAATCCGGTCGTTGATAGCTTTTAAACTCAAACTCCTTTTCGTAATCGCTGCCGTGCAGGAACCCGGCATCTAAAAGAATATTCTTCCCATTGTTCCCTCTGATCAGCCAAATCATGAAGACGACGCCCACACTATCATTTTGGGGTCCATTGTCAGCCCAATACGAGATGGGGAACGGATGGGTCGTGGCGGCGACCCTTAGTGCATAGACCTGATAACGTTCTGTTTGCGACAAGGTTTGTAGTGATAAGAGCAGCAAACCTAAGAAAATCGAGAGTTTCATGATCATTTAACAAAATATAGGCGGCAATATAGAATTTACAAAATTTATGGCAAACAAAAAAATCGAATGTGACCTCTTTTAACACAACAAGGCCCGTCTATTGTATGTTTTCTATAAAAGGGTATTTCGTTCTTGCAATGGATAAATACCGATCATTTATTCAACTTCAGATAAGGCTGTCGCTCCATTCGGGTTTCTTTTCATCCATCACAAAAAATTATTCTTGTATGAAAAAGCTATTTGCTGCCTTTGACTCCTTCTATGGAGGAAAAGTGTATGAGCCATCGCTCCAATCCCAATCCTCGCCGGTGACAATCACTTCGTTTTCCCAGCCGCATGTTCTGCAATCCAAAATGAAGGAAGAAAAAATGTCCCATGGTGGCACCGTAAAGGCCAATTTATCGCCTGTTCGTCTGGAAATGAGCCAGGGGGGAGTAATAATGTACTTCTGCCCTATGAAGGACCTCCGGATCCTGGAAGTTATTGCGGAAGGAGATGGGGACAATATTCCCGCACAAGCGATAATAGAAGGCTTGAACGTGCCAGCAGATTACAAATCAGGGTTTTATGAACTGGAAAATGTCGAGCTGACTTCCAATGGAACCATACAGGTAAAGGCAACAGAAAGGACTAATTGGAAGTTTATTGCGAGCGTTCTGGAAAAATAACGAGGGGAGTGACCGGGAAAGAGGTTCTTTATGCTGGTAGCAAGTCGCCACAAAAGAAGATCAGGTGCTTTGTGCTGAAAATTCATCTGGCGGCTTGCTATTCCTGACACATCCTACAAGCATAAAGCCGGCAATCCTTAACCCGGCTTTTGTTAACGTTGCTCTTGAAGCGGCATTATCTATGCTGGTCCGGGCCGCAGGGACCCTGCCAGCGAGGTAGCATTGCTTTTTTATTTCCTGAATGAGAAAACTCCCAAGACCTTTTCTTCTGTAATCTTCCCTGACTTCCATATACAGGTCCGCAAACGGCATATTGTAGTGCAGGAGAAAGCCTCCGGTCGCCACAACTTCTTTATTAAACTCCAGAATATAATCACCGACCGGCTCGGCCTTATGTTCAAAAACAATATCTTTTTCATTACGTCTTCTAAAAACGGCCTCGTCTATGACAAGGGACGATGTGACACCTTCTTCAAATAGCACCACGTCTGAATCTATATTCTTCCCATATTGATATAACAGGTGTGTAAGCAACAGGTCATTACTCTGACATTCAATATAAGCAGCAGAAGAAGAGAATAATAATCCTTCAAAGTATAGAGAGGTCTGGTTCCTGAAAGAAGGGATCAAATAGAATTCGAAGACAGTATCCCTATCATTTATATTCTCCTTTCCTTTGACGGATCCATAACCGACCATTTCTTCATTGTACATTAAAGCATAACTATCTGTCCATCCTCGTGTATGACAGGCATCATATCTTATCTGGAAATTATTCTCCTGTAAGAATAACTTCCTCAAAGGCAAAATGTTCTTTAGATCAGTTGGAGCAACGCTCAGTGCCATATTTCTTTTTGTATTCTATCGGCGTAAGACCGGTGATCCTGAGAAATAATTCTTTGAAAGCCTTTTTATCAGAATAATCCAATTCATACATCACTTCATTGATCGTCTTCCGGCCCATTTCTATTTCTTTTTTTGCCGCCTCGATCTTTATCCGCTGGATGTATTCCGCAATCGAGTTCTTTGTCGCTTTTTTAAATCTTCTTTCCAAAGTGCGTCTTACAATAGAAAACTCAGCAGCCATTTTCTCGATATTTATTTTCCCCCTGTAGTTATTCTCAATAAATACCTGCACCTGCCCTACCAACTTGTCCCCATGTTCCTTCTGTCCTTTGAACATGACAAATGCGGACTGGCTATTTCTTGCAATGTCAAGAAGAAAATATTTAGTAGCCGCAATTACTATCTGTCGGGAAGTGTATTTCTCCAGCAAGTATAGCAATAAATTCCAATAAGACGTACCTCCTCCGCTGGAATAAATACCACTTTGCTCCGTAATGATCTTATCGTTTACAAGCCGGATCCCCGGATAATATGCCGCCAGCTCGTTTGCATACGCCCAATGGGTGGAACATTGTTTGCCATCCAGCAACCCGGTGGCGGCTACAATAAAAGCCCCGACGCAAAAGCTCGCTATTTCAGCACCCTTTTTGTGCTGTTCTATAAGCCATGGGAAGTAGTGTCTGTTCAGTTGAGTTCCACGGATGACATCCCCGGAAATTGCCGGAACAATAATGAGGTCGCTATATCCGGCGTCCTCTAAAGTTTTGTCTACCTGGATAATATGCGCCCCTTTATCAAAAGATATCTGTCTTATGAACCCCACCAATTGAACCTCAAAGAAATTATCCACTCCTTTTTCTTTAAGGAATTGATTTGCAAAGGCGAATAACCTTTTCGCGTCAATTATACAGGAAAGCACAGCGTGCTCCGGAACTATGATCGAAACAGATCTCATATAGCAAAGATATTTTATTCAAGTGTCGCAATCAACGCCATATATTGTCGCTATACCCCACTTTTAAATGGTACCGGGACAGTACTTTTATCAAAACAACTACGATGAAAAAATTGGATCCCTACTTGAACTTTAATGGCAATACAGAGGAAGTTTTTAGATTTTACAAATCGGTTTTTGGGGGTGAGTTTACGACCCTGATCCGATTTGGCGATATGCCTGGGAGTGAAAAAATGCCGGAGGCTGACAAAGCGAAGATATTCAATGTCACGCTGCCTATCGGCGATTATAATGTACTAATGGGTACTGACATCCTCGAATCAATGAATCAAGGATTGCATGCCGGAGATAATTTTCATATCTGTATTTCCCTGGATAATGAAAACGAAACAAAAAGGATACTTTCCGAGCTTTCGGAAGGTGGTCAGATCATTATGCCGCTTGCCAAAGAAGATTGGAGTCCGCTATTCGGGATGTGCAAGGATAAATACGGTATACAATGGATGGTAAAGCATGCAAAATAAATAACAACCAGCCAACCCATATTCGGCGCTTTTATCCTCATTCCCGCGATCATTATTTACTGGGTTTCGGCGGCATAGATGTGTGACTGCTACTCTCAGGAAGTTTGTTCGCCAGGAGGACGACTGTCGCTATATACCAGAAATACAGTGAGCAGTCCGAAGATAAAAAAGCTTAGCACAAGAGGAAGGACGCTATTGTGCATTAACTGACTGATCACCGAGCCCAGGAATGCTCCGATAAAAAAGAAGGAAGTCCCATAAATGGATGATGCCATACCCGCCATGTTCCCCATCGGCTCCAGCGCCAAAGCGCTGCTATTTGGCTCCACAGCCAGATTGATCGCCAGCAGCAGGGCAACGCAGGTAAAGAACAAAAGCATATCCGGCGGATCTCCCAAAGCGAATGTAAACAACAGGAGAAGGGCCCCTATCACAGTATAGATGCTGAGGAGCCATCTTATGACCCGGCGTGCTCCATACCTGGAAGAAAGACGGGAATTCAGCAGGGTGCAGCACGACATCAGCAGACCAATACCGGCAAAGATCCAGGTAAATAATTTAGGCCTGCCGTAAATCTCTCCGATGATGTGTTCGGAGCTGGCGACGTACGAGCTCAACGCCGTAAAAAGAATAGTGGTGATCCCGGTATATCGGAGAAAGGTCCGGTGGCCTATAACCTTCCGGATGGACTGACCGATGCTTATCCAGTCGAGGGAAACACGCTGTTCGCGAGGAAGGGACTCCTCCAGTCTGAGCGACCAGAGAAATACGATAACCGCGAACAAGGGAGGGGTGAGGAATACCATCTTCCAGGATGAGACGGACAGAATAGCCACTCCTAAAAAGGGTGCAACGATGGGCGTGAACAAGAAGATCGTAAAGATCAGGGACATGATCCGGGCCATTTGGTTTCCAACAAAGCGATCGCGAACACCCGCGATGGTGGTCATAAAGACTGCCGACGCTCCCATACCCGCTACAAAGCGCGCTGCAAGCATGATCTCCAGACTGGGGGCAAAAGCTGCGGCTAATCCACCAACAATGTAGAGAGGGAAACCGACCCGTAGGATCGACAGCCGCCCAAAACGATCAGAAAGTACACCAAAAATGATCTGGGCGACCTGCCCCATAAAAAAGAACGAAATGATCTTTGCGGTGTCGGTAGAATCAGGCTTGAGTCCAAAATGCTCCCTAAGCTGACTAAATGCTGGAAGCATGATATCTATGCCCAAAGCCGTCAGGGTCATCGTACAGGCCGACAGAACGATAAATTCAGCCGGCCTCATCTTCATTTCCAATTGCATATATAAATTTTTGTATGTGTTGTTGGCTTGGACCTGCCTATCTCTTTGTCGCAAAGATATTGTCTTAATTCTTCTGTGACCGGGTCCTAAATAGACATACTGGCGGGTAGATTTGGCCAGGATCATCCCTTATTTTTGTACAAAAATTTGTCATGAAGGATTTGATCATTGTCGTCCCCGATGGCGATATAGATATCAGCAGCATAACGGGGTCATTCCAGATCCTGCACTGGGCCAATGACTATTGGCAAAAGATGGGACACAGACCCGTGATCCGGCTCCGCCTGGCAGGCGTTGAGACAGAATTGAAACTGAACTTTGGCTTTTTTTCGATCCATCCTTTATCTATCAATGAGATTGACAAAGCCGATCTATTGATAATTCCTTCTCTTTCCAGTGACTATGATGCTGTTATCAGAAAAAATAAAGAGCTGACCACCTGGATCAGGGAGCAATACAAAGGCGGTGCTGAGATCGCGAGCGTTTGCACAGGTACCTTCTTACTGGCAGCCACGGGGTTGCTGGATGGGAAAAGTTGCTCCACTCATTGGGATGCCGCGGGCATTTTACAGCAGCAGTTCCCAAAGATCCAGGTTCACACCGAAATACTGACGACGGCTGGAAGAGGGATATATACAAATGGCGGCGGGTTCTCCTTTTTAAACATGGCGCTTTTCCTCGTTGAAAAATTTTTTGACAGACAGACCGCTATTTTGTGTTCAAAAATGTTTCAAATCGATATAGACAGAACATCTCAATCGCCGTTTGCCATTTTTCAGGTGCAAAAGAATCATGGGGATGAGATGGTCAGCCAGGCGCAGACTTTTATAGAAGAAAATCTAAGCGAAAAGATCTCTTTCGAAGAGCTGGCTTCAAAACTTGCAACCAGCCGCCGGAATTTTGATAGACGTTTTACAAAAGCAACGGGTAACACACCGGTGGAATATTTACAACGTGTAAAAGTGGAAGTGGCAAAAAGCGCTTTGGAAAAAGGGAGGAAAACGATCTTTGAAGTAATGAGTGAAGTGGGCTATTCGGATGATAAAGCATTTAGAGAAGTCTTTAAAAAAATAACAGGCGTATCCCCCTTCGATTATAGAGCAAAGTATAATAAAGAGGAAGTGAGCGGGTAGTATATTTTTCTTATATTCGGCCCTACATCAAGCTTCATTTATGCAAAAAGATTTGCTTATCATTGGCTGCAATGGTTATGTTTCAGCCATCCTTACCAACAATGGCGAAGAATGCTGGCGAACAAAATTACGACAGGGGGTTTTGGGCGGCTCCCGCGGTTCCGACGTTAGCGTATTGATCGATGGTGAACAGGTCTTTGCAGGCTGTAACGGGCGGATCTATGCGCTCAGGACGTCTAATGGAGAGATCCTTTGGGAAAATGATCTAAAAGGAATGGGGTTTAACGAGGTAGCGCTGGCTAGACAAGGAACGAGCACACAGTTTATTACGAGAGTGGAACAAACCACCACGACAAGCAGTGGTAATAGTAATCCCTGAATTAATATATCTACAAAGGGACTTTACTCGATCGCCCCCATACAATAAAAGCAGCAATCAGTGCAAAAACTATATTCACCCCAATTTGTGAAGCTTCGCCTCTCCCAATATGAAAAATGCTTGCTGCTATCATCAATACAATCGTTCCGATAGCTGCATAAACCGTGAGTTTCGGATGAAAATGCAGTAATCCGGGTAGTATCAGTCCGATACCTGCCAGCAAATCCAATACGCCTGTGATCTTTACTAATGCTACATTATTTGCCGTCCAGGGCCACAGAGCTGACAGTTTCTCTACCGGCTGAAAAAATTTCATACCTGCTGCCCAAATCATGCTGAGAGCTAATAATGTCTGTGCTACCCAAATTCCAATGTTCATTTTTTTGAGATTTTTATCCACGAATTATTCTGATATTTAATTATCGAAATAAAATTAAATGAAATTGCTTTCCAGAGGATAGCGCTTCCAGTTTGGATAGTGCTATCTCATGAGATAGTGGTTTAATTAAAAGCTGAAAAGATGTTGTCAAAAGGAGGTTGCCCCAGAACAATGCTTTCCATCAGGGATGCACTTGAAGCGTTGGAAGGAAGATGGAAGTTGCTTATACTTTTTTCATTATCAGAAGGACCCAAACGTTTTAAGCAAATAGCGAGAGAAGTTGGTAGCATTACAGATAAAACTTTGTCCAAGGAGTTAAAAAGCCTGGAGGCAAACAAGCTGATTAAAAGAGACGTTTACGATACTTTCCCCGCAACTGTGGAATATTCCATTACGCCTCACGGGTTATCGCTTGAAAAAGTACTGGACGAGCTGCATTATTGGGGATTGGCTCATCGGAAGAAGGTAATTGGCAAATGACTATGCTCTTCCTTTATCGATCATTTATTCCCTTTCCTCTGAGGATCTGCTGCATACATTTTTCAACCCTTGACGTCCGGGTCCCGGACTGTTTGGGTGCTGAGAAATAAAGTATGTATGCTCTTTGCCGTCCCGGTGTCAATGCTTCAAAAGCAGTCTTCAAAGCAGGGTTTTTATTCAATTTATTTTGAAATTCTTCAGGAACCGGCGCCGGGTTCTTTCTAAAATCCACTTTCAAACCGGATCTTTCCACTTCGATGGCTTCATAAATATAGGCTTTCAGGATAGATCTCATACCATTAGGGTCTTTTAACAATACACCTTTGAAAAACCCTATTGCACAGTATTCCTTTAACCCGCTTATTATAACTATGTTACTTACTCATTGATCAAAGTGAACTTATGTCTGCTGACAAATATACATGTAGCTATTTGACTACACAAATCTTCTATATAAAACCCGCTTTTGACGCGGGTTCTGTTTTGGTGACAAAAAATTCTCAGTAAAAGAATTGTTCTAATATGATCTGACCGTCTTTTACTTCATACAGCATGATCTCGTCCATTTGTACCCGCCCATGTTGTTGTACAGTAATATCTACCATCCTCCTTACCGCAAAATGATTACCTGCAACAAGAGGTTCAGAGGTAGAAGCGCCATGAAACGCCTCTATCTTGCTTACAAAGTCTTCTCCCTTTTTGCGTACGGCAGCCCTGCCTTCTGCGTATCCGAAATAGGGGGAATCGGACGGGTCGACGCTCCTGACGTTTTCGGCAAATAACTCGTCCTGTATCTCAAACCATTTTTCCTGTTGGGCGAGTTTATGAAAACGGGCTGCAATTTCCTGGATCGTCAGCGTCTTTTTTTGTTGTGTCGGCATTGTCTTATTATTTAATAACTAACGGAGTATCATTAATATGGCTCTCCTATTCCTGTTTCGCAAAGAGACTTCAAGCTTTTCATAAATATAGCCCAGTCGTAAGTGCAACCGGCAAAAGTGTCCGTTACGGCCCGCCATCCTCCATGGGTAAAACGCAAAAGCGTATTTCCTGTTCTTTCTTCCAGCTCAAACGAAATGTCGGTACCAATCCATTCTTCGATCGAATTGATACATTTCCACTCTACTTTTTTATTAGGGTCAAGTCTGGTCACTCTCATTTCATTCCGGAATTTTCCAAAAATAAATACGTTCACAAACCCTACTTCCGGCTTGGCTGTGGTCTGCTTAGACCACCAGCTTGCAAGCCCCTCTTGTGTGGCAAGAGCAGTAAATATCTCTTTCGGAGCAGCTTTTATAACCAAGTTAATTCTGATATCTGCCATACTTTCGTTTTTAATTGCTATTTCTGAATAAAACTATCGAGCAGTAAAATTAGTACCTTTAAATGGGTCCTAAGAGGGTGTGAATTAGACATTATAGCAGGTGGATCCGGACATCATAAACCTATACCTTTATAACTTTCTATCCTTTTAAAAAGAAGCCAAATGAAGCACCTTACAATTGTAGTCCCTGACGGACAGAATAATCTAACCACTATTGCCTGCATATCCGGCGCCTATGAAATATTTGCAGCTGCCAATGACTATTGGGTAAAGACTGGTAAAAAGAAATTATTTAAAATTGAGCTGGCGGGTGTTTCAAAAAAAGTAAACTTCTATGAGGGTCTGCTGACAGTGAGTCCCGGGATCAACGTTACATCTATAACAAAAACCAATCTTATTATTATCCCGGCATTCAATTACTTTTATAAAAAAGCAGTAAAGGAAAACAAGATACTGATTGACTGGGTTGGAAAACAATATAGGAAAGGCGCAGAGGTAGCAAGTACCTGTACAGGAGCATTTATGCTTGCAGCTGCAGGCTTACTGGATGGAAAGATCTGCTCTACACATTGGGCTGCCGAGGATAATTTCAGGGCTATGTTCCCAAAAGTGAAACTACAGACGGAAAAATTGATCACTGATGAAAAGGGGGTCTATACCAACGGTGGCGGTTACTCTTTCCTGAACCTTATCATCTATCTTGTAGAAAAGTATTATGATAGAGAGACAGCCATTTATTGCGCCAAAGTATTCCAGATAGAGATAGACAGGGAAAGTCAGTCGGCCTTTACCATATTCACTGGCCAGAAGTTACACGGAGATGCAATGGTAGTGGAAGCACAAGCCTATATTGAGAGCAAATTGCATGAAAAGATTTCTGTTGAAGATCTGTCTTCCATCTTCTCGGTGGGAAGACGCAACTTTGACAGAAGATTTATTAAAGCCACCGGAAATACGCCGTTTGAATATGTGCAAAGGGTAAAAATAGAATCGGCAAAAAAGGCATTTGAGATCAGCCGCAAAACGGTCAATGAGGTAATGTATGAGGTGGGTTATTCGGACGTCAAAGCGTTCCGGGAGGTTTTTAGAAAGATTACGGGAGTGTCGCCGTTGGAGTACAGAAGTAAGTATAATAAGAAGGCGTGGGTGTAAGTACAGGCTTAAGGAAATATGTCTCGAGATGTTGGGATGTAATAGATCGAAGTTCATATCTTAATGATACTGAAAGTCATATAATTTTTCGCATTTGCGAAAGTGTATTCATTCGAAGCCGGATCGTAAACATAGGCCTTCCCCCATTCTTCGTATCGCTCGGCCGTGATCTCCACAGCGTCTAATATATATTCTATTTCAGCGTCCGTCATCGTAGGATGAATGGATAATCTCACCCAACCTGGCTTACGCCATAATTCTCCAGCCCTAAGTGAATTCAATATCTCGTAAGATCGGGTCTTATCGATGCATAGCAGCAAATGCCCATAAGTGCCGGCACAGCTACAGCCTCCCCTTGCCTGGATCCCGAACCTGTCGTTGAGGATCTTTACGATCAAATTATAATGTGCATTCCTGATCATAAAAGAGATAACGCCCAGTCGCTTCCTGTTCGCTCCCAGTATTTCCAGGCCGGTGACCTTCTCCAAACGGTCAAAGAGGCGTCGAAGCATCTCCTGTTCCCTCTCCAGCATCCTTTCCACGCCCATTTCCTCTTTCAGCCGGATGCACATCGCCGCTTTTATCCCTTGCAGGATCGGTGGTGTTCCGCCATCTTCGCGTAGCTCGATATCAGTGATATATTCATGTACCTTCCAGGGATTACTGTACAATATTGTACCTCCGCCGGGGTGATCGGGAATGCGATTCTTATATAGCTTGCTGTTAAAGATCAATACACCCGGGGTGCCCGGACCACCCAGGAACTTATGGAAAGAAAAATAGATAGCATCTAAATCCCCCAAACCCGACCCGGGATGCATGTTTATATGAACGTACGGGCCAGAACAGGCAAAGTCAACAAAACAGAGGCCTCCGTTCTCATGCATGATCAGGGCAATCTCGTGAATGGGTGTTTCAAGACCGGTGACATTAGAGCAAGCTGTAATCGCCGCAATCTTATTTTTCCGGTGGCTAAATCGTTCCAATAGTTCCCTGAGATGTTCCAAATCGACATTTCCATCCTCACCCGGCCGGATCACTTCGACAGTGGCGATCGTCTCCAGCCAGCTGATATGATTACTGTGGTGTTCCATGTGGGTGATCAATACCAGCGGTCTTTCCGATTCTACAGGCTGAAAATATTTGCCATAGGTCATGATCTGCTCAGGGATCCTTAATCCCATGATCCGCTGCAGCTTACTCACGGCAGCGGTCATTCCGCTTCCACAGAAGATCAGTACATCGTGTTCCCTGGCATTGACATGTTCCTTGATAATGACTTTGGCCTGTTCGTAGGCGCTGGACATCATTTGCCCTGTAATAGTCGTCCCCGTGTGCGTATTAGCGAAAAAAGGCAGGATTTCTTCCTGTAGTCTTGCTTCAATGGGTCCATACGCCCTGCCGCTTGCCGTCCAGTCCGTATATAGTATCCTTTTAGTCCCGTAAGGGGATTCAAAAAGTTGTTCACAGCCGATGATATTTTGGCGAAAAGAAGAAAAATAATCTTCGAGCGAGCTTATGGGATGCATACATTTCATTGGGCGGCTCATCGCTATTTGGTTTTTTCAGAAACATACATGCCAAAAAGGTCGTAGGGCTTTTTGCTGAAATATCCATGAAAATAAGAGCCAAGCATAGCTGTAAACATGACAAATGCCAAAACAACTAAAACTTGATATGCCGAGGTCTTTTGAATTTCCTGTCTCGACCGCACCTCGCAAATTTCACCCGGACAGTATTGGGTCTTCCCTTTAAAAAACAGCGGATAAAATTTACACCCCAGGCAAATACCAAAGGCGGACTCGAAAAAGAGAAATACAAGGCAGATGAGACAGATAATACCTGTGATGGGGCTATATGAGTTGACCACCACCATAAAAATGAACATGGTGGTTGATAAGATAAGGCCGATGATCCATGCAAACTTTTTCTGACGGGCGCCCACATATTCGGGCGTTTGCCTGCCAACTATGAGCCGGCCGATGATCAGCGTGGAAGAAAACCTGGGTGATATAAAAACCCGGATGGCAAAATCAACCATAAACAGGGTTATCACATATTTGATCGGTATAAAGTTATTTTCGAACACGATGAACATCAGTGAGAGGAAGGTCGCCAGAAAGAGGATTCCAGCTGCCGCCCTGACCTCTCTTTCATTTAAGACCCGGATGTCATATCCGGCCACATCTTCGCCGAACTGTATTGTTTTGCTCATGGCATTATTTTTCTACAATGCTAGCTAAATAATTCAAAAACTGAAAGTTACATCAATAGACAGGGTATTAAGGTATACCAAATGCGATTCCGGGTCAACCACCGGGCTTCATTCAAAAGGATGAAAACATTTCCCGATATTTAGTGCACGAAATAACCCATGAGATCCCTCTTCGATATCAAACGGTTTAAATTATATGGCTGGCTTGGTCTTGCTTTTCTATTGCTTGGCCTGCTTTCCAATTTGACGCACGTTGGCGAGGCAGGGAAAAGGTTTGTGAATGATTGCTGGCGTATCGGTTATGTCACCATTCTGCATTATATACTATTCGAGTATACCCTACCCAGACTCAGCTGGAAGAAATTCATTCGATCATTGCTGCTTATCACAGCGCATCTCTTTTTATACTCGGAGGGCTTATATCTCTGGAGGGAAACAGGGGTTGCTCTAAATATCTATACGCCATTCCCTGCAGGATCACATGAGGTTGGACCGCAAATGGAGTATAGCATAGCATCACTCGTCTTCTTTGCGATCATCAGGCATTTCTATAATTATATAAAACTAAAACAGACTGCCCAGCAGCTGAGGATCGAAAAGCAGGAGGCTGAATTGAATTATCTCAAGTCTCAAACCAACCCGCACTTCCTGTTCAATACCTTAAATAACATCTATTCATTGGCAAGGGATAAGTCTGACCTGGCGCCGGAAACAATTCTGCGGCTATCAAAAATATTGCGCTATATGTTGTATGAGGCCGGTGGCCCGTATGTAGCTATTGAACAAGAGCTGAAGGTTATTGGCGACTATATATCCCTCGAAAAGCTGCGTTACGATGATTCCTTGCGGATCAATTTCAATTACGATGTAGAAGACCTGAAACAATCCTTGCCGCCCCTGCTGTTGATCCCTTTAGTCGAAAATGCCTTCAAACATGGAGCCGCTGAAACGAGGGATCGCCCTTTCGTCGACATTCATCTTTCCGTCGTCAAGCGACAACTGGCATTCTTCGTAAGGAACTCGACGGACGATCTTTCCGGTGACGGGAAGGTGAAGGAAAATATTGGCTTATCGAATCTCCGGCGTCAATTGGAATTACTTTATACCGACTATCAGGTATCGTTGGAACAACATGCATCCGAATTTTTAGCCACTTTAAAGATCAACCTTGCAAGCCATGTCTAAAATACGATGTATCATTATAGAAGATGAACCCTTAGCGGTAAAGGTCCTGACAGACTACATCTCACAGGTGTCGTTCCTGGATCTCCAGGGGGCTTTTAAAGATGCGATCCTTGCGACCGACTACTTGCGGAATGCATCCATTCATCTTATCTTTTTGGATATCCACCTGCCTAAGTTAAAAGGTATGTCTTTCTTAAAAACGCTTTCCAATCCACCAGCCGTTATTATCACCACCGCCTATCATCAATATGCCGTGGAAGGTTTTAGCCTGAACGTGACAGATTATTTGCTGAAGCCTTTCGATTTCGAGAGGTTTCTGGTAGCTGTGACCAAGGTAAGGACCGTACATACGGCAAGGCAGGAGCCAACTGACGATGCCGAGCCGAGAGACTTCATTTTTATCAACGTTCAAAAGAAAAAAGTAAAGATCTTCTTTTCAGAGATTGTCTATATTGAAAGCCAGCGGGAGTATGTCAAGATCACGACTACTCACAGTGAATACATTTCAAAAATGAGTACGCATGAGATAGAGGCGATATTGCCCGCTCATCTCTTCAAAAGGGTGCACCGGTCGTTCATCGTATCCATCCGCAGGATTGAAGCCTACACGGCCGATGTGATCGAAATAAATGGCGTGTCTATTCCCATTGGAAAGGGGTACAGGGATGGTATGGAAAAATTATGATCTGTCGTCGGCAAGATCTGCTGTTTTTTGGTAGTTTAAATTGGAAATTAACATGACAAAAACAAAAATGGAACAGGAACCATACAAAAATCTGTATCTCTGCAAGCGTATCGTACAGGCCAAGTTGTTTATTGACCTTCATTACGCCGAAGATATTGACTTGGAACAGATTGCCTGCACTGCGTATTTTTCCAAATTTCACTTCTGCAGACTCTTTAAAAAGGCTTATGGCAAGACCCCGCACCATTATTTGACGCAAGTGCGTATAGATAATGCACTGCGCTTATTGGGACAAGGCGTGCCTGTGGCCGAGGTCAGCTTCCGGGTCGGATTTGATAGTTCTACTTCTTTTGCCGCACTGTTTAAAAAACATTACGGGGCATCGCCATCGGATTATCGGGCCCGACAGTTGAAAAAACAAGCCTGGCTCGTATCAAACCGGCTACGCGCCGTACCAAATTGTTTTGCCGAAGCCCACGGCTGGAAATAAAGCAATATTCAATAGTTTAAAGTGGCCAATTGGTGGCATCTTTGGTAAAAACAAAGCAGCATGATCACCAAAGTCACTCACATGTGTGTATATGTCCTCGATCAGGACAGTGCATACGATTTTTATGTTAACAAATTGGGATTCAAGGTCCATACCGATGCGCCCATGGGGCCTGATGCCCGCTGGCTCACCGTCACACCGCCAGCCCAGCCCGAACTTGAGATTACGCTGTTCCTAGTTAAGGAAGGCGGAGTTTTTGATGCGGAAACCACCCGTACAATGAGGAACCTGGTCAAAAAAGGCACATTTGGCGCCGCCGTATTTACCTGTCAGGACCTAATGACCACCTACGAAGAATTAAAAGTAAAAGGTGTGGAATTCATTAAGACTCCCACAAAAGAATTCTATGGCTATGAAGCCTTATTCAAAGACGACTCGGGAAATTGGTTCTCTTTATCACAACTCAATCCGGAGCCATGAAAACTCTATTTGATAATGCTGAACGGCAGGAACTCATCAGCAGGCTGGACAAACTGACTGCCGAAAACCGGCCTTTATGGGGTAAGATGAACTCGTCTCAAATGGTAAAACACTGCCGTCTTTGGGAGGAAATGATCCATGAGAACAAATTGCTTAAGCGTCCGTTTATCGGCCGGCTAATCGGTCAGATGATCCTAAAGAAAGTCTTGCAATCGCCAGAGTTCCGAAGAAATAGTCCGACCATTCCAGAAATGCTAGTGACCGATGCGAATATTGACCTAAATGACGAGCGTCGTCAGCTAATTACGCTTGTTAACAGTTATCCTCAATATGACCAGCCGGATTACAGCTTTATTCACCCATTCTTTGGCAAGATGACCCGCGACCAGATTGGCAAATTGGCTTACCTGCACCTGGATCATCACTTAAAGCAGTTTGGTGTTTGATGGTCGTTTAGATCGACAAAAATTTATAACCAAACGATCTTATATTTAGGCAGGGAAATACTCAAATGGATTGTTGCCCGATCGAACCGTGCGAGGTTTCTTACATTTAAACATATTAATTTATGAATGACACTTCGACCGTAGTTCCTTCCGTTGATATTTCGGAAGACACTGCCGCTAACTATGACCAATTTCTCGGCCCCTTATTCTTTGAACCATATGCTATAGAAGTTGTAAAACGAATGGACCCAACCTCCGTTTCTACTGTATTGGAAATTGCTGCCGGAACAGGCCGGGTTACACGTCATATCCGGGAACGTATCCCAGCCTCTGCAAAGCTAGTCGCTTCAGATATTAGCGAGGGCATGTTAGGTGAAGCAAAAAAGAAATTAAGCCATCTTAATATTGAATGGCAAAATATCGATGCACAACAACTCCCTTTTAATGATAACAGTATCGACCTGGTTGTTTGTTGCTTTGGATATATGTTTGTTCCTGATAAGCCAAAGGCATTTGCAGAGGCATATCGCGTTTTAAGACCAGGAGGCATGTTTTTATTTACAACCTGGGATAAGTTGGAGCAAAATGCTGCATCCTATACCTCCCGATCCATAGCAAAGGCGTATTTGGAAGAGCCGTTGCCAGAGTCATATAATCTTGCAACCTCGATGAGTGATGAAACCGTCATAGGTCAATTATTACAGGACGCAGGGTTTTCAAAAATGATAATCGAAAAAGTAAAACAATTTTCTGTCAGCCCATCTGCAAAAGAAGCTGCATTCGGCCTTGTAGAGGGTGGAGCGCTTATTTATAAGGAGATCAAAAAGCGTAATCCCGCATGGATAGCCGAGATAAAAATTAAAGTGGAAAAAGAACTTGCTGAAAAATTCGGGGATGCTCCTATGATCGCTCCAATAAGTGCGGTGATCAGTCAGGCATGGAAAGTCACAAACAAATAAACAGCCTGACGACGTAGCAAAACAACAAGGTTGTCATGACAAAAAAAGAGATCGAGAAGTTTATAAAAGAATATATTCTGCCGACACATTCCAACTATTATCTTCATAAAAATATTTTGTATAAACCTTTTGGAGATGAATTATTCATAAAGGGCTATTCGTTCGATGCAGGCGGGAGAAATCCGGATGCAATGCATGTCACGTATTTCATAATGCCTCTGTTCGTAGTAGAGGAGACGATCAGCATTTCTTATTCGCAAGAGCTATACTATGCTTATCGGGAAGGACTGTTCAACCTTAAGCGGTCCAGAAATCGTGTATGGGACGTCCGGATTGCGAGCCGGGATGATGCATTTAAGCTGATCAATACCATCATGGATAAACAAGGGGAGCCGGTCCTGGCAAAGCTCAACGACGCCAAAAATGCCTATGACGCTATCAAGAAGGGCAGGAAGGATAATATAAGGGTTTACGAAGAATGTGCCTATACCAGCATATTATTTGCCAGTCGACACAAGCAAGATACAATGCTCAAATGGTTGATCAGGGAAGCTAAAAAGGACACCCAATACGACTATATAATTGCGATCAGGGAACGTACAGAATTGCTGTTATCCCAATCAACCCGGGAAGAGCGAATTAGGGTTTTAAAAGAGTTCGCCAATATAACCATCTCGAATTTAAAGTTCTCACACCTTATGCCCTTTACTTAACCTGTAATGCTACTCTCGGAGCGAAGTCTCAACTCCATATCGTATTGCCGCCGCAAGTATATCAATGTTTATGTCTTTCAGGGTTTTGAACCTAATGCAATACCCGGTCACTTTCGCCTTGCCCATTTTTTTTCCATACGTTTGAGCTAAGTATGTTTTATCTTTTACACCAAGGATATAGACAGAGATTCCGGTTTTATTCGCACTTATACCAATTTGAAAAAAATCTCTAGTCTTTCCATCAGCATATTTTATTGTGTGAGATCCATAGCCAATAGTAGGGTTACTAACAGTTTTATTTTCGCTGTTTTTACCATCGTCGAACCATAATTTGCCTTTTGGCAGCACTTGTAGTATGAGCCGGTGCAACTCTTGCATGTCACCGCGTTTTTGTTCAGGCTGGTTGGCAATATGCTTTTTGATTTGTTCTTGCACGTTCATATAAAATATTAAATTATGTGTTGCTTACTTTGTCCAATTTGTCACCAGAATTTCCATACTGCCACTCTTGGGACATTATTGCATCCAAAACCGAAATGGCTTTACAAATAGTTTCCAATGATTTTCTGTCTGGAAGCAGGCTGTAATCTTTTGTCGAAATCATTTGTCGTGCTTGTGAATGTTAGGGTGTGGTTTTATCCTTGCTGACAACTCATAAATATACGCAACGCAATAGTCAAGTTGCAGATGGCGCTCTTTCGAATTGATTTACAACATATTGCAGCAATTCTTCCGTAAGAACAAAATATCTTGTAGCCTTTTTTTAAGCTTGACTATAAAGAGGGAAATAACTTTAACAGGAGCGATAGCATAACAAAAGATAAAATAACTGTACGCTTTGTCACAAAAAAGCAGGAATGGGTAACTGAAGATTTAAATACGGATTTCATGATCACATGGACAGGACAATTTAAAGAAGGCCAAAAGGTCCAGGTGATTTATGATCCAAACAATCCGTCTGATTTTACAATATCAAATAAGCAGTATCCCAGAACAGTAAAAAGTGTTTTAATCGTTGCAGGATTGATATTTGTAGCTGTCGGGGTGTATAAGTTTTTTACTGCGGCTTAAAAGTTCGATCTTTCTGGAAAGATAAATAAAAAACACCTTGATCATCAAGGTAGAGGAGGGCATCATAGTACATGTTCAAAATTCATTTTTGTACAGGGTCTTTCCATCCAGGCCTGTTAACTCCGCTCTATCTACTTCACATAACCCGTTTGAAATATACCCAAGGCCAGCCAGGTTTTTGGTATCAGTAGTAAATCGAGTTGAAAATACTTCTTTATCGTTTATTTTTATAGTTGCCACTTTATTCTTTACGGTTATTTCTATATCTGTCCACTGGTACACGTCAAAAGATATTGGCAATAAGTCAGTATTAATTCCCTGCATCACCTGCTCTCCGAATTCTATTAAAGCGTTGTGTGCACATCCTTTTGTCGTGCTTCTCATAATCATAAAAGATCTCTGGCAATATAGCTCTACTTCAATATATGGACAGGAGGTGCTTCTTACCTCCCGCATTCTTACCCTGGTTTTAAAGTTGAAATTATCGCTGGGTACATTCATTTGGCTGGGAAAGTAAACATAATGGTATCGTTTGTCTTTGCCTGCATCGATATTATTTCTCGATAACTGTGATACCGGAACGCTCAGACTGCCATTATTTACGAAAGTATCCACTTTAATATGTTCGGGGATGTAGTTGGCTATATTATCAATTGCATAAAAAAACCAGCGGTCGGTAGGAATACTTACATCAACCGTCCTGATGGCGGAATCATTGGCTATGAGTTTTGCAATATGATAACCAGGCTCATAATATATATCGGTGAGTGTGTAATTGTTTTTATAAATTCTTACCCTGCGATTTTTATCCCAGGATTGCTGTATAAAAAAACTATCCGCCTGCACTTCGTCTATATTATAGCTAAAAACTACGGAATTCGGAATATCGTTCGAGGTATTCTTCCGGAATGAAAAAGATGCCTTTTCCGCATTACTTACTGTTCTTTTTGCTGTGCCAAAAAAATAAAAACCAGCCAGAATGATACTGGCGATCGGTATATAAAAAAATTTTAAATTAAACTTTCGCCTGCTTGCTTCTTTTGCTGGTGCTTTTTCAGATACGTCTTGGACTTTGCTGGCCTTGTAATCTTGCCAGGTCTTGTAATTATAGTAATTGGCAATCGCATTTAAGGTAGCTATTTGTGGTAACCGGCTAAATTCTCCATAAGCAAGTCGTTTTACAGTGGTCCCGCTTATAAGGATACCTGACCTTTGTTGTAGCTGCTCTCCGATGTGATCAAAATCCCGTTGCGTCATACTGGTGAGATCGCTATATCCATTCTTATTAAAAATCTCTATTATGCTTTCTTTTACCAATGACTGTTCGCTCATAAAAGATCGATTTCTCCTAAAATTAGTTTATGTAAATCACAGGAAAAATATTAAACGTCAATCCCTTATCAAAATACTAACAAATACGCCGGGATCCATCTTTATTCAATTTTGGGGGACTTTGCCGAGCTTTTGTTCATGCATTTTTATGTTCCACAGCTTATTTGCATAGAAATATCTAAGGCACAAAATAGTTAGCCTCATAGTAAAGTTGATCGCGCAGAAATATATTAAACAAATACAATATGAATACATGCATGACTTTAGGCCGCATTTTTTTTGGAGTAGGAATACTGGGGATAGGAGTGCTACATTTCTTCTACCCGGGCATCAGGCCAATTATAATACCTGGATTAACAAATATTCCCCCTGATCTATCTTTTATATCCTATTTTATAGCTGTTCTTCTGATCGGTACAGGGCTTTGGGTTACAGTCGGCAAAAAATTTAATGGTATCTCATTATTAATGGGGATCATATTTTTACTCCTATTTCTATTTGGTCATTTGCCCAGGTTTTTATCAGCTGGTGCTTTTAATAATTACTGGGTTAACACTAATAAGGTTTTAGCATTGTCTGGAGGGTTCCTGGCCGTATCAACAATCAATGCCCCGAAACCGGGACATAAAATAATGCGGTTGCTTGCTAAAGCAGGTCCTATTGGCATGTATTTCTATGCGATCATGTTATATAATTTCGGAGTAGGACATTTCAATAACCTGGAAGGGATCAGCAATATAGTGCCAAAGTATATTCCTTTCCCCAAATTCTGGACCTTCCTTGGTGGTGTTGCATTGATAGGATCGGCGATAAGTATTTTTAGCAAGTATATGGTAAAAAAGATTTTACTGCTGCTTGCATTAAACCTATTTATCTGGTTACTATTGCTACACCTTTATTACACTATTCTCTTTCCACATTGGAATGAAGGTGAGAATTTTATGGGCTCCTCAACCTGTTTATGCTTCTGCGGCACTGCTTTAATTTTATCTCAAACGGCATCGAAAGCAGGATCAAAAGTACAGGAATAATGATTTGTGGCTTTAACAGGCAGCAGAGTTTTGACCTGTAAGATATGACAGACAGGAAAGCAATTTATCCATGACGAAGCTCCTTACGAAGTGTATTATGGAGACAATTTAATCAAGAGGTAATTTGCTATCCTTAATAGCAAAAAACCCACTGATCAACGGCGGGTTGAAGTAAGTTGTAGTCCTGACAGGACAGATATCGAACTGCTTTTTTGAGATAGATGTTCGTAATCTAAGCATGATCTAACAGGAATGCAGGATCAACTTTTAGCTTTTTATATACCGCCTTTAAAAAAGGAACGTCCGGCTTCCTTTTTCCAGAAAGTATTTCCGATAGCTTGGACTTGCCCAACCCAAGCGTATCCGCCAGTTTAGCCTGGGTTATCTTATTTTCATACATCTTTTGTTCCAATAGTTCAGTTATTGTCTGCGGTTCCTTAGCAGGCTTAAGTCCCAAAACATTGTCCTCATACTCTTCTGCAGCTTTTGCCATCGTTGCAAGGGTTTTCAGTTCTTTTGCCGTGAGATTAGCTTCTCCTTTATTCATCAAATCGTACACAGCAACCATTGTTTCATGATAGGCTTTTTTGGATGTAATAGCATGTTTCATATTCTACTTTTTAAATTGAACTTTGGAAGCATCAATTTTGTCGTACTCTTTATGTGTTCCAATGAATAAAATAAACACAGTTCTTACCTTAAAAATGATCAAGGCTATCAGTCTGTACTGGTTACCTTTTATATCAAATATATACCGGTCGTTTGCCACTGCATCGGTCGTATTGAAGGTTTTTTTCAACTCGCTAAAGCTTCTCCAATCTGCAGCCTGGGTTTCGTTGTACCACTTCGTCAAAGCAGCTTCAGCGTCAGGGTACTTTTCAGCGAATTCCTTGAGAACTGCCTTGGAAATGACAATCATCGTTTCATTTTTTTGACAATACAAATTTAGAATAATATTCTAAATTATAGAATTTTATTCCAAATACTACGACTTGGTAAAGACGGTGTTACCCTAAGTGAATCGAATTGGAAGGTATTAGTTATGAACCTATTATGAAGTCATCAAAAGAATGTCCACTGTAAATCGAACAAAAACCCGCTGTTTGACAGCGGGTTCGAAAAGAATTGCAATGGATGGTAGTCCTGACGGGACAATTATCTAACCAATTACCGGTCGATTTGGGGGCATTTGTAAGAATTCTCCATCTAGCCTAATGAGTTTGGGACGTTTCATAGTATTCAAACCAGCCCTTATCAACCCGCCTTACTACCACAACTTTAAAATGATAATCCCGATTCCTGACAGACGTCGCAGGTAATGAATCGCCAGGATGCAAACTATCTGACATGGAATAGAGATAGCCTCGGTTTGTTGTAAACCCGACAATAACCCGAAAACGATAATAGTTCCCATCTCTGTTAAACTCATTTACACCCATTTTATAAAATGTTTTCAGGCAACTAAACAGGCTGTCTGCCGGAACATTAATTTCTCTAGCTCTCCGTTTATAATTATAATAATTGGGGAAATCTTGTTTGCTGGTATCCAAAAAAATGCTTTGCCTGTTTACCTCAAAGTTGTCGCCATCTACTCTCGTATCCACAATAGAAATCTCATCGATTGCTGGCAGATATTCTATTTTCCGGACGAAATCGTTGGCATAGGTAACATTGAAATCCTTCATGTAGTAAAGATCATGGAATTTTTGTGGCGTGTAGCAAGAGAAAAGAGTAGATAAGGAAAGGCTAACAATAGAAAGTATATTCAGTCTCATTTCATTATTGAATATATTGGACATCAATTACTCAATTTTCTGCTTGAAAAATGAGTTCTGTCGAGTTTGGGTTGGTCGGACATCAAGAAGCCATATGCCTGGGATATCAGAAAATATACCTGACGCAGCCGTTCAGGATAAGAAACATTCTTGTCGAAAATGTTGGCTTTATCCGCCTCTACGAACGTTTGCATTTTAAACGCAGTACGATCAAATTTGTAATCAGACATAACGTAGTTTGCCTGTAAATATAGCGATTGGAAATGGTAGGAGAGAATAGGTATCGATAGAATAAAAACACCACGTAATCAATCTTTTACGAGGCATTGTAGCGGGAACGCGACAATTATCTAATCAATTGCCAGTCGATCTCGTCGCGTTTAGCAGTCTCCCCGAAGGGTGAAAGATTGCTATAAAGGTCTATCAGAATTCATTCGGAAGTCGGTGGTAATATTGTATTATTACGCCCTTATTATTCCCCCAAACCACCATTAAAATGAAAAAAGAGACAATCAAGGTAGGCCAGCTCACGATTGACTTTCTGCTCGAAGCTGCCGATACCAATGGAACGGCAGCCATGTTTGAATTTACTGTTCCTTCAGGCGCCAGGGTACCCGCCCCTCATTATCATGAACATTTTGATGAAACCATCTATGGAGTAGAGGGTATTATGACTTTTACAGTAGACGACAAAGCCATTGATATTGGTCCCGGAGAAACATTGTTCATTCCCCGGGGTGTTGTCCATGGCTTTGATAATTTGAAGCAGGAGACTGCCAAAGCACTGGCAGTAATTACACCTGCATTGCTGGGGCCGGGTTATTTTAAAGAAATTGCTGCCATCATAAACGCAGGCGGGCCGCCGGATGTAGAAAAACTTAAAGCAACTATGACGAAATATGGCCTTATTCCCGTTAAGCCTAAAGCCTGACATATCGAACAGCAGTTCTTTTGAATATTCATTACATTGAAGCAAGAACGAACCTTTTATTCTTTGAATTGGTGCATCTTATAAAATTGAGAGGCGGTTTGCAAAAACAAAACCCGCTGATCAGTGGGTTGGAGGTGAACGTAGCAGGAACCGGACAAATATCTAACCAATTGTTACGTGATTTTGTGTCTTTTGGTGGCTTATTATTGTTTGAATTAACTTAACCAGAGTTGTAAGCATTTGATAATCAGCATGTAATTTGTTTTATACCTTGATGTGTGCAAATTTCACATTTCATGTTAGATTTGCACATGATTATGCGACTACTCGCTGGGTGTGATAATCCCCGATTTACTCTGATCTTAATAGAAGGGCTCCATCAGGATCATAAAATCCCTCATTTTCTGCATGTATCATACCGTCATACCTCTCAACAAAAAATTGCATCAGATGGTCGTTAGCAGAGTAGCCATCTTCATCCAAATCAGAAAGTAATTGATTGCAAATTATAAACTTTGTTTTCGTTAATCGCTTAATGACTTTCCACTTTCTAATAGATAATCCAGGTCGGCCGATGTCATCAAGAAATTCGGCTAGCTCTTCTTTTCCGACGCTGCCGTCTTCATCACACCAATTCAATTCTACAGGGATCGGATGCTTCCCCTCCTTATAATGAAGTTCAAAATTTGTCCAATAGTTGTTATTATCGTCAACCTCACCTTCTAGTCTGTATGTTGAATTGAAGGAATACATATAGGATTGGATTTCGCTTAGGACTGGAAATCTGTCTGCGCGGCAAAATACTCTGGTATAATAGCCCATTTAATTTTCTTTGGTGAAAAATACAAATTGGCAGACAAATGTGGAATTGAATCGGAAGAAATGGCCAAAAAATAATCCGCTGAATTGCAGAGGATTAAAGATAGAATGTAAAGGGAACCGGACAATCATTTAACCGACTTTTGCGAGATTTACTTGATTTTGTAAGGCGACCAGGATCAGTAAAAAAGGTTTCTGACACGATCTTACCGTTCTTCATTTCGATGACTGCGATCTCCTCCGAGCTGACCCGGGCCTGCCTTTATAGGCGACATCTCTTTTTAACACGATGGTAAAGAAATTGCCCGCGACGAGAGGCTCGCTGGTATGACGGTCCACTGTGACAACCCTATGCCAAGAGCTTTTGTTCCAAATAGCAAAATAAACCGACCTACCATAATAAGCTATAAATCAACCGATAAAGAAATGTCGAAAGGCCAAAATTGGCCGCATCTGGCTTATTAATTACGAGACATCACCCGCTTTCGAATTTCATGCTTTTCCTTAATCAGCTTTCTAGCGGACCTTGGGATTGGGCAGTTTTGGATGGCAATTCAAGCCTGCCGCCCCAAACAATTTAACACATTGATTTATCGTTGAGAATAAAAGAAACCAATTCCACCACTACGATGAAGGCAATTTTTGTGTTGTTTTTACTGCCATTGCAACTCTTTTCCCAGGATCTTTCGGGAATTTGGGTGGGAACAATCTCCACCTCTCAAACACAAATGCCACTTGAACTGGTAATCAACCGGGACATGACCGGTTATTCGATGATTACCTTCATGTTTAAAGGTGCTGAAAAAATAGCCGTTAAGAAAATTACCCTGATCCGGAAGGATAGTGTTTTTACTATTTCGGATGATAAACTGGTCTACAATAATTTTACGGTCCGGTCCCGCAGCATCAAAACATTTTGTGAATTGTCCATTAAGATGGTTGATACCATAATGGTTTTGAGCGGACCTTTTCACACACGAACGCGGGACCTACGGGCGGGTGACGAGGATCTTTCTACAGGAACCATCAGGCTTCAAAAACAAAACAGGCAGGCTCAGACAAGGCTGATCAGTAAACTCGACAGTTTGAAATTGTCAAGTAACCTTGCGTTTTCAAATCCTGAAACAATTATAAAAGAGAAACCGGCAGTAGCAGTGTCCGAAAAAGAAGCCCTTGCGGTGGCCGAGAATCCGGTGAAAGATTTAACAGCCGTTAAAGTGCAGCAACAGGCAGGTTTTGAGAAGGGGAAAAATGAACCTTATAGCTATGCGTCCACTAAAATTACCACTGCATCTGCTATTCCGACTAATCAAAAAACTTTGGGGGCTGCAGCAGAAGTTGCATTACGTAAAACAGAAGTTATTAGTACTATTGATCTCAAATCCGACAGCCTTACATTGGTTTTATATGATAATGGTATTGTTGATGGAGACACAGTAAGTGTAATGTTGAATGATGAAGTGATTATTCCAAAACAGGGCCTTACAGATCAAGCATTTCGAAAAGTCATAAAAATACCGCCCGGTTCGGGTGATTCTCTGCAATTGGTGATATATGCAGAAAACCTCGGTTCCATTCCACCGAACTCTGGCTTGCTAATTATTGAAGATGGCTCCGAACGTTACGAGGTAGGATTCAAGGGAGATATGACGAAAAGCCCCGCGGTGATATTGAGAAGAAAGGGGTAGTCCCGGCCGAACAGATATCGAACTTCTTCCGGCCTGATTTACAACTTTTCGCGACCCTTTCTATACATGAATAGCACCTGTCTTAATATGTCCGGCCAGAATCTCCTGACGGTGCTTCTTGTCCCCCTAGGGCCATCCGAAAAAGCTTGCATGATTCCCCGCAATTTATCATCAAAATAATAAAAAAATTATCCGCGTCGAAACCCTGCTGACATACCCTTGTCACTACCTACCAATAGTTTTGTCCTGTACTTATTACATAATTTAAAAAACTACAACCATGTCAGCGCAACAAGCAACATCAAACACCGCCGCCACTGTTTTCTCTACACAGGAATTACTTAAGCACTGGCAGGGACATCGTGGCCTTACCCGCAAAACGATTGAAGCCTTCCCTGAAGACAAGCTGTTTACCTATTCTATAGGCGGTATGCGCCCGTTCTCTGACCTGGTATACGAATTCCTCGGCATGGCGATACCCGGCCTCCAAGGTATTGCTACTGGTAAATGGCAAAAATGGGCAGACGCTGATAAAGTGAACACCAAAGCAGAATTATTGCAACTGTGGGATGCAGCTACCGATCAAATCAACGCTATTTGGCCCACCATTCCAACCCATCGTTTTGCAAAACAGGATGTGGCATTTGGCCAATGGCCCGGCACCGGCCTTTCTTTTCTTTTGTATTTTATTGATAACGAAATACACCACAGGGGACAAGCATATGTATATTTAAGAAGCCTGAGTATTGAGCCACCCGCCTTCTGGGACCGCCCCTAAAATAGTTTTAATGAATATGAAATTGCATGGTTGATATCAGACCGTGCAATTTTGTTTTCATTCTTTTCTATTCAAAGCAATGGATCTCCGTGGGTATGCGAAAATTTGCAAGATAGGACCTAGTCGAAATCGAACCAATTCAGCTTGAAAAAGACCACCATATGAATGGAAAGAAAATTGCAGTAAACAAAACCCACTGATCATCAGCGGGTTAAGTCGAGTGTAGTCCTGACAGGAATCGAACCTGTATCAAAAGTTTAGGAAACTTCTATTCTATCCATTGAACTACAGGACCAGGGCCAAAGGCATACGCCAATGGTTTGGGCGGCAAAAATAAGGCATTCCCATCTTTTTCCCAGCTAATAATATAATTTGTACCACTAAACACGCTGCTACCCGCTCCGCGGGTTTTTTAGCTGTCGCTAATTCCGTACTTTGCCTTCCTTAAAACATTCATTATGCGACGATTGTTCCCTCTGGCCGCCTGTCTGCTGCTGGCATTTGCTGCCCAGAGCCAGGGTCCCCACTTCAGCCATCAGACCATTTTTGTAACGGACCTGAACAGGAGCGCCGACTTTTATGAAAAAGTGCTCCAGCTGAAAAAGATCGACGAGCCTTTCCATGACGGGAAACACGTATGGTTCCAGATCTCTGAACATGGCCAGCTGCACGTAGTAAGCGGCGCCAAAGAGGATGTGGCCCACGACATCAATATCCATCTCGCCTTCAGCGTCCCCTCGATGGAGGCCTTTACCAGGCATTTGGATCTGTACAAAGTAAAATACGGCAACTGGGCAGGCAGCAGTAAGGAGCCGCAGGTACGCCCGGACAAAGTCAAACAGGTATATCTGCAGGACCCTGACGGATATTGGATCGAGATCAATGACGACAAGTTCTAAGCCCGGAATGTAGGGGAGAATTCAGTGTATAGCCCTATCTTTGCAGCCCCTGGGACCGGCCGGTAAGCCGGCGAAACCGGGGCCATCAAAAAAGCAGGTCTATGAAGTTCTATAATCTCGTCATCAAATACCGTCTTCCCATTGCCATTGCCTTATTGGCCCTGGGTATCCTTGTCAATGTCACTTCCGGCTTCTGGCCTTCCTTCCCCCTGTATTTTATAGCCGTTATCCTGCTTTTTGGCTATTTCTTCTTCGGACCCTTGCGCCTGATCCAGGAGCATATGGAAAGCGGCGACATGGAGGCCGCCGAAAAAGTGCTCAATTCCATAAAATTCCCGGGGTTGTTGTACAAACCGATCCGCAGCGTATACTATACCCTGAAAGGGAATATCGCCATGATGAAACAGGATTTCACGGGCGCTGAGGTCAATATGAAAAAAGGGCTTGATCTGGGTATGCCCATGAAAGAAGCCGAAGGCGCCAGCCTCCTGCAGATGGGTATGCTGGCCATGCAAAAGAACGATCTCCGTCAGGGTGAAAGCTATATCCGTCAGGCTATCCGCAAAGGGCTGCCGGATAAAGAGAACCAGGCGGCTGCCTTCCTCCAGCTCTGCAGCATTATGATGACAAAAAGGGAATTCCGCGCAGCCAAGGACTTCTTCCGGAAGGCAAAAGCGCTGAAACCCACAACGCCTCAAATTGTAGATCAGATCAAACAGATAGAAAAATATATCTCCCGGATACCTGGATAGAAAAACAGGGGAAGGGTCACAGACAAAAACATCATGCGGGTAATGGGGTGTGCGATCTGCCAAAGATGGCCTCTATCTTCTCCCGGCGATAAGCAAATATTTTATCCAGCTGCTGCCCTACAAATAACCCGTGGGCCAGGGTTCCCAGCCAGCCCAGCGGCAATTGATAATGGACGATGTCCGTCATTTCAATACCTCCTTCGATGTTCCTGAAATGGTGCTGGTGATGCCATAGACGATAAGGACCACGGCGCTGTTCGTCGACGAAGTAGCGTCCTGGAACTACATGGGTGATCTCGGTCATCCAATAGGCCCGAAAGAAGGGTAAAGGGCTCAATTTGTATTCGATCAGCTGGCCGGCATAAACCTGATCGCCATGATGTCGGGAAATAATATCGAGTCGAAGCGATTCGGGGGTGATCAACGAAAGATTAGCAGCATTCGAAAAAAAATCCCAGGCTTTATCCAGGGTGATGGGAATATTTTGAACCCTTTTGAGGGAATATATGCTCATGAAAAATGGAATAACCCTCCGGGACTAAAAAAGTTCAGGATTTTCCGCTGGTGGAGACGACACCGTCCACCATTTGATGAAGGGTACGCAGCGATAAGCTATTCTTTTCCAGAAAATCGAAAGAACCATATTGAAGGAAGACCTCTTTGGTATTCAACCCTTTCTGGCTTGAAAAGAGGATGATATAAATATCAGGATTGATAGCCCTCACCTGCTGAAGGGTATCGAGGCCATTCAGCTTGCCATCCAGATTATAATCCATCACGATGACGGTAGGCCCCTTATCCAGCTCGTCCAGACAGGATTCCCCATTCGTATAAAAATGGATGTTCCTGCTAACAGATTCAAGCTCTTTAGCGATAAGGTTCTGATAAATCAAATTATCCTCGACGACGAAGATAACAGGCTCTTGATTGAATTCCATATATGATTGCTAAGTAGTGCAACCATATGCTCGGAAAATGGTGCCAGAAATAAAATCGCTTTAAATATTTGATTATCAATTACTAAAATTTAACAATCCCAGGACGGAACTCCCTATTTGGGAATGCTTTTCTTAGATTGGGCGAATAAAATCACGTAGAAACACCCATCAGATCATAAGTAGTTGTGCTTAATTTTTATACCATGACCTCCATCTGTAACTGACCGATACATTCGTGGATGACAGTCCCTATCTTTTCCACCAGGGCGGGTATCTCTTCTATCTGTGTCTTTTGCTTGGCATTGGCTTCCACCGTACGGATCTCCTGTTTGATGGATTTGATGCCCATGGAATCTACCGTAGACTTCAGCTTGTGCGCCGTCTTGGCTACCAGATCCCAATTTTCCGCCTGTACGGCCTTTACCAGCTCATCCAGGTTCTGAGGCACCGTCTCGATAAAGAGCGCTACCATTTTTTTTATAAAGCCTTCATCACCTCCGGATACGGATTGCACCATGGATAGATCGTACAGTTTATTTTCGGGTAACATGCTTGTATGGTTTTTAAAGGGAATATTCTTTTCTGCGGATATAGAGGGGGTAAGGTCGATCAGGTTCCTCGAAATCACCCGAAACAGCCTGGGCTCGTCAAAAGGCTTGGACAGATAGTCATTCATACCGGCTGCCAGGTACCGTTCGCTATCCCCCTTCAGCGCATTGGCCGTCAGTGCGATAATAGGGATATTTGCCTTAACGGGATCGGGTAACTGCCGGATATGCCGCGTCGCCTCCATACCATCCATCTCGGGCATCTGTACGTCCATGAGGATACAGTCGAAGGAGTCCGCCTGCATCTGCTCCACAGCCTCTCTCCCATTGTTCACGATGGTGACCTCAAAGTCCCATGATTCGAGTATATGCCGGGCAAGATACTGATTAAGCTCCACATCTTCAGCCACTAACACCTTTTTGTGTCCCAGGCTCTTGTAATCAATTTCCTGGTTGTTTTCATTTTCCTGCATAACTTCCGTACTTAATTGATATGGGATCCGGATGGTAAATGCGGACCCTTTTCCTTCTTCGCTTTGAACCAGCAACTCCCCATTTTGCATCTCGATCATGTTCTTACAGATGGTCAGCCCCAGTCCCGTCCCTCCGTACTTGCGGGAAATGGCTGCATCGGCCTGTACAAATGGGTCGAAAATGGATCGGATCCGATCTTTTCCAATCCCGATACCCGTATCGCGAATGACGATCTCTGCTACGGCCCATTCCGCATTCTGCTCGATAATGCCCGTTACGATGGTGATGTTTCCCCTATCCGTAAACTTCAGGGCATTGCTCAAAATATTACTCAGCACCTGGCTCAACCGGTAAGGATCACCCCTTACTACCATATTCGTGGGTATGCCATTCTGAAAGATCAGACCCAGGTCCTTCTCCTCCGCCTTGTGGATAAAGGACTGTATCGACGTGGTGATCTTCTCCACCAGTTTGAACTCTATCTTCTCCAACTGCAGCTTGCCCGCAATGATCTTTTCAAGGTCTAATATATCATTCACAATGACCAGGAGACTGCTGGCAGCCTCCTGTATAAGTTTTAAATAATACCGCTGCTGGTCGTCCAGTTTGGTCTTAGCCATCAAGCCGGCCATACCCATGATGCCATTCATAGGCGTGCGTATCTCATGGCTCATGTGCGCCAAAAAGGATTCTTTTGCTTTTGCGGCCTCATCGGCGAGCTTTTTGGCATAGCGCAGCTCCTGTTCCATATGGATCCGCGCTGTGATGTCCTGTGAAAAGCCTATCACATAGGGTTCGATACCCGGCTCCTCCACCCTGTAGTTCTTATACAGAAGATAGATCCGCTCGCCCTTTTTATTCAATACGCAAAACACGCCGCTGACGGCTGTGCTGCTGGTCCTTATAGCCTGTATATACTCTTCTTCGAATTTGTCTTTGTGATCGGGTGGGATAAAATCCTGGATCCGGGTGCCTAACATTTCTCCTTCGGCATAGCCTAATACCCTGCAGACCTCGGGGTTGATAGTCAACAGTCTGCCGTCCATGTCGTGTGTACAGATGAGTGCCTGACTATAGTTGAATAAGTCCCTGTATCTTTTTTCGCTACGCCTGATCTTCTCTTCGAACTCTTTTTTCTCTGTGATCGTCACCCCATAGATGATCACCCATTGTACCTCCCCTTTATCATCCATAACGGGGTATACGGTCTGTAAATAATGCTGATATGCTCCTTTTTCATCCTGGAACTCCTCCCCCCACTCCACCATCTGCCGGGTCCGCAGTACCTTTCCAAACACCTGCCGGCGAGCCCTGGCTGTCCTTTCCGGCCGGCCTGCATGCCTACAGAATTCCTCATTGGTCTTGCCGATCATCCATTCCCTCAGTTCAGGGTCAGGGACGGCACTGGGATTTACAAAAAGATACCTGTAATTTATGTCTGCGACGATGATCTCCGCCGGGATCTTATTCAGTATCTCTTCGTAAAAACTATAATGCCTTACCAACTCTTGTAGCAAACTCATGCACGCTGATTTAGGGGCTTACTTCATCTTCAGTTCCCCGTTCTGTATCATGCGGTAAAGCGTGGATTTACCTACATCCAGCTTCTTGGCAACGAGCAGAACGTCTTTGTCATACTTGTCCAAATAATGCTGCAGGATTTGTATCTCGAACTCTTTAAGGGTCATTTCTTTGTTGAGCAGGTCCGCAATGCTGGCGGACGTGTTCAGCGTAATGTGTTCGGGTTGTATCAGCTCATCATCCGCCATTACGACGGCCAGTTCCACCACGGACTTCAACTCGCGTACATTCCCGGGAAACGGGTACTGCATCAGCTTTTGCTGTGCTTCCGGGGATAAGGCTTTTTTCTCCAGCTTGTTCTCCTTTATAAAGCCATCGATAAAATGCTTGGATAAGATCAGGATATCATTGCCTCTCTCACGTAAAGGGGGCAGGTAGATGGGCAGGCCTATCAAACGATAGTAAAGGTCTTCGCGAAAACTCTTGTTCTTTACCTCTTCCAGTAGGTTCTTATGCGTTGCTACTACTATTCGAACGTCTATTTTGGTCACGGTATTGCTGCCGATACGGGTAATCTCCCGCTCTTGCAGGACACGCAGCAGCTTGGCCTGTAGATTGATATCCAGCTCCCCTATCTCATCCAGGAATAGTGTACCCTTGTCCGCCTCTTCAAATTTCCCTATCCTGCGCGTCACGGCGCCTGTAAAAGCGCCTTTCTCATGACCAAACAGCTCGCTCTCGATCAGGTCCCTGGGGATGGCAGCTACGTTCACGGCCACAAACGGCTGCTTATGTCTTTCGGAATTATAATGGATCGCCTTTGCGATCATCTCCTTTCCGGACCCGGTCTCACCGGTGACAGACACTGTAATATTCGTCTTCGCTGCTTTCTCAATCAAAGAGAAGACTTTTAGTATCTGTTCGCTTTTACCAAGGATCATCTGGGAGAAATCGTACTTGCGTCCTACCTGGCTTTTCAAGGTTTCTACCTCTTGTTTCAGGTTGCTGATCTCCCGCAGGTGCAGAATACTATTCCAGAGTCTGTCCTTTGTATCATCATCCTTAACTATATAATCGAAGGCCCCATTCTTCAACAGGTTGATCGCAGTAGCCACGTCTTCCTGTCCCGAAATAACAATGACCCGGATGTCGGGATTGTGCTCCCGGATCTTCTTCAGCACCTCCGCACCGTCGCAATCCGGCAGGGAGTAGTCCAGGGTCACTACATCAGGATTCTCATGGAGCTGGGCAAAAAAATCTTTGGGAGATTCAAACCGTTTGACTTCATATTCCGGATTGAGAGAGAGATAATGCTGGAGCATACTGCCATACCAGACATCATCTTCGACGATAAAAACTCTGAAAGGATGATGGTTTTTCATATTTGCGTTTATATAGGGATATGATTCTAACGTCGAATCGGCTAATTTATTCCCATATTAAGACAATTTCCAATTTATAAGACCGGATTTTCCAAATTAGGGATTAATATAGTATAACGATAGGTGTTTGTACGTATTGTTTACCTGGGAAACCTGTTTAAATTACCCCTCCTGGGGCATGCCGGGAAGGGGCAAAGGAGGACGAGAAGACGTCCCGGGATGGGATGGCAGATTCAGGCGAGTCCCTTACCTTTACGCCATGTCCATTCATCGGGAAAAACTCCAGCAGCATTTCCAGGAAGAGTACCGGAGGCTGAATGAGCAGCAGCGTTTGGCCGTCGACACCACGGAAGGGCCCGTCATGGTGATAGCCGGACCAGGTACAGGGAAAACCCAGATCCTGGCCGCCCGTATCGGGAAAATACTCTTAGACACCGACGTATCCCCCCAAAATATCCTCTGTCTGACCTATACGGACGCGGGGGCCATCGCCATGCGCCGGCGTCTCCTCTCCTTTATCGGTCCTGACGCCTATAAGGTTAATATTCATACCTTTCACAGCTTTTGCAACGATATCATCCAGGAAAACCTGCCTCTTTTTGAAAAGACCAGCCTGGACCCTATCTCCGACCTGGAAAAGATCCAGCTTTTTAAAACTCTTATCGACGAATTCCCCAAGAACCACCCCCTCAAACGCTATCGAGGAGACGTCTATTTCGAGATGAGCAATCTGGCCAACCTCTTCTCCACGATGAAACGGGAAGGCTGGACACCGGCCTTTATCAATAGCAGGATCGATCAATACCTGGCGGAATTGCCTACGAGAGACGAATATATAGCCAAGAGGGCCATCAAAGATTTTAAGAAAGGGGACGTCCGCACCGACAAGATCGCCGAAGAGGCGGAAAAAATGAACAAGCTGCGTGCGGCAGTTGGCGAGTTCGATCGTTTTCAGGACCTGATGCGAAAGCATAACCGCTATGATTTCGACGATATGATCAATTGGGTCATCCGGGCCTTCGAAGAGAATAAAACGTTGCTTTCCAGCTACCAGGAACGTTATCAATATATA
Source organism: Chitinophagaceae bacterium (assembly GCA_017307755.1). GTDB lineage: Bacteria > Bacteroidota > Bacteroidia > Chitinophagales > Chitinophagaceae > Puia. The sequence continues at coordinate 348,554 of JAFKGQ010000010.1, forward strand.
TTGGTAGATGAATACCAGGATACCAGCGGTACTCAGAACAAACTGGTGAACCTGCTCATCAGCTATTGGGATCAGCCCAACGTATTTGTTGTGGGAGACGACGACCAAAGTATCTACCGCTTCCAGGGCGCCAACGTGGAGAACATGCTGGACTTCGCCCATCAATACGAGAAAGATCTGCTCACGGTGGTGCTCACTCATAATTACCGGAGCACCCAACCCATCCTGGATATTTCCCGAACCCTGATCGACAAGAATGAAGAACGGCTGGTCCGTCAGCTTCCGGGATTGTCAAAGGAGCTTGTCTCCAGCCATCCTCTTATCAGTGCCCTGAAATATCCGCCCCGTATCCTGGAATACAAGGACCCTCGTGAAGAAATGACGGATATCACCCTGCATGTGGAAAAGCTGGTAAATGAGGAAGGAGTCGCCCCGGGAAGGATCGCCATTATTTACAAGGAGAATAAATATGGCGAGGAGATCGCCCGGTTCCTGCAGTTGAAGAAGATACCGGTGTATAGTAAACGCAACCTCAACCTTTTTGAGGAGCCTTTTGCACAAAAGATCATCCTTTTATTACGTTATCTGGCAGCCGAGCATGACGCCCCCTATGGCGGAGATGAAATGTTGTTCGAGATCCTGCACTTCGATTTTTTTTCTATTCCGCCCATCGAAATAGCCAAACTGTCCGTCGAGGTGGCGGACCGGCAGTTCAGCGATCAAAAGACCTCTATCCGCCGACTGCTGTATGAAAAGGCCAACCGCCCCGCGCGGGACCTCTTTGACGCCGGCTTGCCGGAGGGTATGAAAAAGGCCAGCTATGCATTGGAAAAGTTGATCGGGGACGCTGCCAATGTCACCCTGCAGACTTTATTCGAGCACTGTATCCGGGATACGGGCTTGCTGGCCTATGTCCTGAAAAGCCCTGAAAAGATCTGGCTGATGCAGGTGATCACGGCCCTCTTTGACTTTATAAAAGAGGAATCCCGTCGTGATCCGGACCTGAACCTGCAACGACTCGTGCAGATGATCGACCTGATGAAGGACAACGGCATTTCCCTCCCCCTTATACAGGTGGCGGGCAGCGACAAGGCTGTCAATCTTCTCACGGCCCATGGCTCCAAGGGACTGGAGTTCGAATACGTCTTTTTCGCCGGAGCCAATGCAACGACCTGGGAAAAAAAGCGAAAACCAGGGGGCGGCTATAAATACCCGGATACCCTGTTCTCTTCCCGGGTAAACGGTGAGGCTTCAGACGAGGAAGAGCTGCGGAGGCTGTTCTATGTGGCGCTGACCCGGGTGGAACAGCATTTATTTATCTCTTACGCCCGTCACCGCCAGGATAACAAGGAACTGGAACCCTCTGTCTTTATTGCGGAAATATTGGACCAGCATGCCCTGCCGGTGGAAAAGGTGGTCGTTCCGGAGTCAGTCAAGGCTGACTTTTCGGCCCTCCCCTTTACTGAAACGGTAGCGCCGGAGATCGCGGCAGCGGAAGAAGCCTTTATCACCCGCACGCTGGAAAAGTTCGTGATGAACGTGACGGCCCTGAACAACTATCTCAAATGCCCGTTGGAGTTTTATTACAGAAACCTGATACGGATACCTTCGCCAAAGAATGAAGCGACGGAATTCGGTAGTGCGGTACACTTTGCCCTTCAACGGTTATTCGAAAAGATGAAGGCTCATGCGGCTGAGCAATTTCCTGAAAAAGCAGAGATGCTGCAGGATTTCAGATGGTATATGCATCGTCACCGGGAGATCTTTACCCGGGAAGCTTTTGCCCGCCGAATGGAATACGGGCAGGAAGTATTGGGTAATTATTACGACAAATACATCTACGAGTGGAATAAGATCGTGGCCGTGGAAAGAAATATCCGGAATGTGATGGTAAAGGGTGTACCCCTAAAAGGCAAGTTAGATAAGTTGGAATTCCAGGGAAAAGAGGTCAACGTAGTGGATTATAAAACGGGAGACGTAGACAAAGCAAAGGATAAACTGACCCCGCCCAACCCGAATACCCCTAACGGAGGGGACTACTGGCGGCAGGCCGTATTCTATAAGATACTGGTGGATAGCTATGAGCAAAAAGACTGGAAAGTGGTGAGCACGGAATTTGACTTTGTCGAGCCGGATAAGAAAAAGGAATACCGGAAAGTAAAGATCCCGATCACGCCTGCGGACATCACCACGGTCACCCATCAAATAGAAACTACCTGGCGGAAGATACAGAACCGGGAATTCTATACAGGCTGCGGAGAGCCGAACTGCCATTGGTGCAATTTTGTAAAGACGAACAACCTGGCTATCGTATTGCATGAGGTTGGCGTGGAAGAAGAGGAGGGGGAGGAGATTTAAGCTATTATTAGCAAGCATCTTTCATCAATCACCGTATTTTTACAGCATGAAGATCCAGCACGGTCCGTCATTTTTCCTTCTCTTTTTTATCACCATCATCAACCTATTGGGCGGCTCAGGCTGCGCCAATATTGTCCCTCCCCTGGGCGGCCCCAGGGACACCCTGCCGCCAAAACTGGTGTATGTCACGCCCCGGGATTCCAGCAAGCGCTTCAATGCGAATAAGATCGTCTTTTATTTTAACGAGTACATCGACCCAAAGGATGTACGGACGGAATTGATCGTCTCTCCTGTCCCCAAGACAGAGCCTATAGTGGATGCGAGATTAAGGACGCTTACGGTGCGGATAAAAGATACCCTGCAGCCCAATACCACTTATTCATTCAATTTCGGCAATGCCATCCGGGATGTCAATGAAGGCAATATTTTAAGGGGCTTTACGTATGTTTTTTCTACGGGCTTTTATCTGGACTCCATGACATTTTCCGGCAACGTGCTGGTAGCTAACACAGGCAAGGTGGATAGCACCCTGATCGTTATGCTGCACAGGAACCTGGACGATTCGGCTGTCGTAAAGGAGAAACCCCGTTATATCGCCAGGGTGGACACGCTGGGCAGGTTCCGCTTTCGCTTTATCGAGCCGGGCAAATATGCGCTCTATGCCATGAAGGATGATGCAGGCACCCGGAGATATCTTTCTGCCGCCTCGCTGTTCGCATTTTCCGACACACCTGTAGTCATCGGGCCTAACACGCCGCCCTCCACGCTATATGCTTTTGTGGAGCCGGATACGAGCAAAAAGACCACCGGCAAAAGCGGTACGGGGAGCAAGGGGGGAGGCAATGCAAGCAAGGAAAAGGAAAAAGAGAAGGACAGACGGCTGCAACTGCAAACCAATATCCCTGGCGGAGAATTTGATATACTCGATACTTTTAAGCTGCAATTCACCACTCCGCTGAAATTCTTTGATTCCACCAAGATCCGTTTTACCGACGACGATTACAAGGATATAGACCCGAAGACCTATCAATTCAAAAGGGACTCCACGGCCAAACTGTTCTCCATGATGTATACCTGGCCAACGGCTACCAGGTACCATATGATCTTACCCAAGGACTTTGCAGAGGATACGTTAGGGAAAAAACTGTTGAAAGCGGATACGCTTACCTTCCATACCAAGAAAGACATCGATTATGGAGAGGTCCGGGTCCGTATACTCAACCTCGATCTTTCCAAAAAGCCTGTTCTGCAATTCGTCGTCCAGGACGCCGTAAAATTCTCCCATACATTCAAAGGCGGGAAGGAGTTCCGGCAACTGCTGTTTGCCCCCGGAGAGTATGAGCTGCGTGTCCTCTACGATACCAACGGCAATGGGACCTGGGATTCCGGGCAGTTCTTTGGCAAGCACCGGCAGCCCGAACGGGTGATCCCCATCAAAAAGAAGCTGAACGTCAAGGCCAACTGGGACAATGACATGGATATTACGTTGTAAACCGCCGGGGATAGGGGGACGGTAGCGGGGGACTGACGGGGTTGTCGTATCTTTGTTGTATGCAATTTTCTTCTGATCTACTTGAGAGTGCGGTGAACGAGTTTGCCAAATTACCAGGCATCGGGAAGAAAACAGCCCTTCGCCTGGTGCTGCATTTGCTAAAGACAGATGCCTCGCTCGTACAGGGTTTTGGCGAGACAGTGATCCGGATGCGGCAGGAGATCAAATTCTGTCAACGCTGTTTTAATGTGGCTGATGCGGATATCTGTTCCATCTGCGCTAATTCCCTCCGCAAACAGGAGTTGATCTGTGTGGTAGAAAGTATCCGGGAGGTCATTGCGATCGAAAGCACCCAACAATATAACGGCACTTACCATGTTCTGGGAGGGGTCATTTCCCCCCTGGACGGTGTGGGTCCCGATCAGCTGAATATCGAGGCCCTGGTGGGCCGGGTACAAAAAGAACATACCCAGGAGCTTATTTTCGCCCTTAACCCCACTATACAGGGGGATACTACCATTTATTACATTCAAAAACGTCTGCAGGGCTGCGGGGCCCGGTTTACCACCATCGCCAGGGGTATCGCTTTTGGGGGAGAGCTGGAATACGCGGATGAAATGACCCTGGCAAGGAGCATTACCAATCGCCTCCCAGTAGAAAGCTATATGGCAGGGCGGTAGCCTCCGGCAGAGGGCTCCCTGGGACAAGACGGGCTTGCTACTTTGTTAATCCATGGTTTTTATGTACCTTTATATTCGGAACAGGCGGATTTGTTTATTGTTCAGCCTGTCCGGCGAGCGCCAGCGCTTCTGCAAAGAAGTAAAAACTGAACTAATAAACGTTTGAAATAATCATCCTTTTTATCCTTCTTCAGGTTATTTCCCTCGTTATCACCCGTTCAGGAAATTTTTCTTACTAAAAAGCGTTTGGAACAATTTGTTAATAAGGATCCGCAAGGAGAGCGCGGAAAAAAGGAGCTATTATCATGAAGAAGACAATTCAAGACTGTCTGAAAGAACGTATCCTCATTATCGACGGAGCCATGGGTACTATGATCCAGCGGTACAAGCTGCAGGAAAAGGATTACCGGGGACATCGATTCGCCGACTGGCAGTCCGACCTGAAAGGGAATAACGATCTGTTATGTCTTACTCAGCCGGGCATCATCGAGGAGATTCACCGGGAGTATCTTGATGCGGGCGCCGACATCATCGAAACCAACACTTTTAATGCACAGCAGATCAGTCTGGCCGACTACCATATGGAATCGCTGGCCTTCGAGATCAATATAGCCGCCGCCCGTATCGCCAGACAGGCAGCCGACGACTATACGGCACGTAATCCTGACAAGCCCCGTTTTGTAGCCGGCGCCATCGGGCCTATGAACAAGACGCTCTCCCTCTCCCCTGACGTAAATAACCCGGGATTCAGGGCTGTCAGCTTTGACGAGGTGGCCGCCGCCTATTACGAACAGGTAAAGGGCCTGGTGGAAGGCGGAGTGGATGTACTGCTGATAGAAACCATCTTCGATACATTGAATGCCAAAGCCGCCATATTTGCTATCAAAAAATATTTCCGTGAAACCGGGCAGAAAGAGCTGCCCATACTTATCAGCGGCACTATTACGGATGCGAGCGGCAGAACCCTCAGCGGTCAGACGCTCGAAGCTTTTTATGTCTCTGTCATGCATGCCAAACCGCTGAGTATCGGGCTGAATTGCGCGCTGGGGGCCGTGGAAATGCGCAGTCATATCGAGGAGTTGAGCCAGATAGCCGCATGCTATACTTCGGCCTATCCCAATGCGGGTCTGCCGAATGCCATGGGTGAATACGACGAACTGCCGGAACAGACGGCTCACTTTATCGAAGAATGGGCCGAGAACGGGTTTGTGAACATCGTGGGCGGCTGCTGCGGTACTACCCCCGACCATATCCGGCACATTGCGGAACATGTAGCCAGCATCCGCCCCAGACCCCTGCCGGTGGTAGAAAAGGAGCTGGTCTAGTTAGTTTTACTATAAAAGGATTTGATCAAATAAGATGTCAGCAATCACTATTAAACCGTATTTGCGTTTGTCCGGCCTCGAGCCGCTGGTAGTAAGGCCTCAAACCAATTTTCTCAATGTAGGCGAGCGTACGAATGTCACAGGTTCCAAGAAATTCGCCCGGCTTATCAGAGAGAATAAGTATGAAGAAGCGCTCAGCGTAGCCCGTCAGCAGGTGGAGAACGGCGCCCAGGTACTGGACGTCAACATGGATGACGCCCTCCTGGACGGAGAAAAAGCCATGCAAACCTTTCTCAACCTCCTGCAGGCCGAACCCGATATCGCCAAGATCCCCATCATGATCGACTCCTCGAAATTCTCCATCATCGAGGCGGGCTTAAAATGCGTACAGGGGAAATGTATCGTCAATTCCATCTCCATGAAGGAAGGCGAAGCAAAATTTATCGAGCAGGCCATCATCTGTAAAAGCTATGGAGCCGCGGTCATCGTAATGGCCTTTGACGAATCCGGACAAGCGGATACCCTCCGTAAGAAAGTAGACATCAGCCAACGCGCGTATGATATCCTGACCCAACAAGTGGGTTATGATCCGGAAGACATCATTTTCGACCCCAATATTTTCGCTATCGCCACGGGTATCGAGGAACATAATAACTATGCTGTCGATTTTATTGAAGCCATCAAAGAGATCAAACAAAGGATGCCCCTTACCCGTATCAGCGGGGGGGTCAGCAATATCTCTTTCTCTTTCAGAGGCAATGAGCCCGTCCGTGAGGCCATGCACAGCGTATTCCTTTACTATGCCATTAAGGCGGGAATGGATATGGGTATTGTGAATGCCGGTCAACTGGTGGTATATGATGAAATTGAACCGAGGCTTCGGGACCTTTGCGAGGATGTGATCCTCAACCGCAACCCGGAAGCCACCGATAAGCTCCTGGCCTTTGCAGAGACTGTAAAGGCAAAAGACAAGACGGAAGTGAAGGATGAAGCCTGGCGTAAAGGGCCTGTGGAAGAAAGGCTGAAACACGCCTTGGTCAACGGCATCACAGAGTACATCGATGCGGACACAGAAGAAGCCCGGCTAAAATATCCCAAACCCCTGGACGTGATAGAAGGTCCTTTAATGGCCGGGATGAACGTAGTCGGCGATCTCTTTGGCAGTGGCAAGATGTTCCTTCCCCAGGTGGTGAAGAGCGCCCGTGTGATGAAAAAATCCGTGGCGGTGCTTACACCTTTTATAGAGCAGGAAAAAGAGGAGCGCAGGCTCGCGGCGGAAGCAGATGGAACTGCAGACAACGGAGAGACGGCAGGGGCCGCCAGGATCCTTCTTGCCACCGTAAAGGGAGACGTTCATGACATAGGCAAGAACATCGTGGGTGTAGTGCTGGGTTGCAACGGCTATGATATCCTTGACCTTGGGGTCATGGTGCCGGCCGACAAGATATTGGAGACGGCCAAAAAGGAAAAAGTGGACATCATCGGACTCAGCGGATTGATCACTCCCTCACTGGACGAGATGGTGCATGTGGCAAGAGAAATGAAGCGGCAGAATTTCGACGTACCGCTGCTCATCGGCGGAGCGACCACCTCGCGTATGCATACGGCGGTAAAGATCGCCCCTGAATTTGAAAAGGGGGTGGTGCATGTGCTGGATGCCTCCCGCAGCGTCACTGTGGTAGGCTCGCTGTTAAGTCAGGAACAAAAGCCGGATTTTCTGCGGGGAATAAAGGAAGAGTACCGAAAGCTCAAGGAAGACTTTGGCAATAAGAAGAGCGTAAAACAATACCTCACGCTGACACAGGCGCAGGAGAACAAGGTAAAGATCGACTGGGAGCAGTTCACGCCTGTAACGCCGGGGTTCACGGGAACAAAAGTATTTGACGGCTATGACCTGGCGGAGATCGTACCTTACATCGACTGGGGTCCTTTCTTTATCGCCTGGGAATTGCACGGGAAATTCCCACAGATATTAAAAGACGAGAAAGTAGGCGCCGAAGCCACGAAATTATACAACGACGCACAAATGCTGTTAAAACAGATAGTGGCTGAGAAATGGCTGAGGGCCCGGGCCGTCATCGGCTTCTGGCCTGCGGGTTCGGACGGAAAGGATACGGTGACGGTGGATGCAGGGGATGCCCCTGTACGTCTGGAGTTCCTGCGGCAGCAGGTCAAAAAGGCGGCAGGCCAGCCTAATATCTCCCTTGCCGACTTTATAGCGCCAAAATCCTTTGGCAAACGGGATCACATCGGCGGCTTTGCCGTTACTATCGAGGGTATCGAGCCGCATATCAAGCGTTTTGAGGCTGCCCATGACGACTACAATAAGATCACCCTGCAAGCCCTGGCGGACAGGCTCGCGGAAGCTTTTACCGAGCTGCTGCATGAGCGGGTCCGGAAAGAGTTCTGGGGTTATGTTAACGGCGAGCATCTGGACAACGAACAACTGATAAAGGAAGAATATTTGGGTATACGCCCGGCGCCGGGATACCCGGCCTGCCCGGATCATACGGAGAAAAGGAAGCTGTTTGCCCTGTTGGATGCCACCAGGCATACAGGTATCGTGCTGACGGAATCGCTGGCGATGTATCCCGCATCCTCTGTCAGCGGCTGGTATTTCGCCCATCCGGAGAGCAAGTATTTTGGGGTCGGGAAGATCGAGAAGGACCAGGTGCTGGACTATACGGACCGGAAAGGCATGCCGCTGGAAGAAGTGGAGAGATGGTTGAGGCCTATATTGGAGTATGACGCCTGACAGACTGATAACACGCGGTTAACTCATTTTTGCCTAATTTTACACCGCTAAATTATTCTTTTCTGAAAGGCATAGATTATGAGATTGTCAAAAGTAAGGTTCAGCTACGGCTTAGCCTCGGTGGTATTCGTTACGCTTTTTCTTCCCCGCTATAGTTTCGCGCAGGAAAAACAGGAAAAAAAGAAAAAACATTTTATCAAGGAAGTCTATTTTTCCTGGGGATATAATAAGGAGTGGTATACCCATAGCAATGTACACGTCTCCCAACCTTCACTCGGCAACGATTATACTTTTAAAGGCATCACAGGGCATGATCATCCCGGATGGGATGAAGGTCTTTTTTCCAAGGCCCTGAGCATACCACAATACAACTACCGGCTTGGCTTTGTGCTGGACGAGGAAAAAGGATGGGCATTCGAGATCAATTTCGATCATACAAAATTCATCTTTGCCGACCAGAATGCCCGTGTAAAAGGGACATTAAACCACCGGCAGGTGGATACCACGGTCGCCTTTAACGAAGCCAACGGTTTTTATTACTTTCTGAACAATGGGGCCAATTTCCTGCTATTCAATGTTGTCAAAAGCTGGCACTTCCTGCCCCTCTCTTCGAAGAATGTAAAGCTAGACCTGCTGGCGAAGGGCGGCGTCGGCCCTGTGATCCCCCATGTAGACAACAGTTTCTTTGGACAAAAGAATGATGCGGGATTTCAGCTGGGTGGCTGGAACGTAGGTGTTGAGGGATGTATACGTGCGACTTTTTTTCAATATGTCTACCTGGAGTATTCCAACAAGCTGGACTATGCACGTTATTCCGGATTGAAAGTATACCAGGGCAAGGCCCGTCAGGCATTTGGCACTTATGAGATGATCCTCAGCCTGGGAGTTCGGATACCCACCAGCGGAAAGAAATAATTGCTCTCCAAATAAACGGGCGGCCGGGGGACCCTGGACAAACTACCTGTCAGTGCAACGGGGCGATACGGCTTTTTGTCAGACAAAAAAGTCTGTTATGAAAGCGAAGCATTTCTACCCCATCCTGCCATCCTTTCTGGCAGGGGCCCTTCTCTTTTTGTTCTTACCCGGCTGCGATAAAAATGGTGCGAGATTTTATACCGTATATGAACCGATATATACCTCCCGATCGGCGGCGCTTGCAGCCATCAACGGCAATCCGGATCAGGGTATTGACTCTGCCGGGAAGATCTATGCCAAGGGTTCCTATATTTTTGTAAATGATATTAATAAAGGCATTCATATCATCGACAACAGAAACCCCTCCCGTCCTGTGCAGTTGGCCTTTATTTCGATACCCGGCAACCAGGACATCGTCATAAAAGATAATACGCTATATGCGGACATGTATGATGCGTTGCTGGCCATCGATATTTCGGACGTACGTCACGTAAAGATCACCCATCAGTTGGAGGATCTTTTTGTCATGCGTCGATATGTGAATGGTTACTTTATACCAAAAGACAGTGTGATCACCGGCTGGAGAAAAAAGCTTGTAAAGACTCCGCCCCCTAATGTTTGCCCGCCCTGTAACATAGTCCCGATGGCTTATTCATCTTTCAAATCAGCCGGGATAGCCGGCTCAATGGCAAAAATGGTCCTGCTGGGCGATCGTCTGTATGCTTTGTCGGAAAGCCACAGCCTGCAGATCATCAACCTTGAAAATGCAGCCCAGCCTGCATTGAGCGCACGGATATCCGCCGGCTTCGACCTGGAAACCATTTACCCATTCCGGAACAAGCTGTTCCTGGGCTCGTCTTCAGGCGTATATATTTATGACATCAGCAACCCGGACGCTCCCGTGGCAAACGGAACATTCTGGCACGGAAAAGCCTGCGACCCTGTGATCACGGATGGAGATTATGCCTATGTCACGCTGCATACGGGTACCTGGTGCGGCGGGACGGCCAATGAGCTGGATGTCGTGAATGTAAAGGACCTGAATAATCCGCAACTGGTGAAGAGCTATCCGATGACAAAGCCGATGGGATTGAGCAAGGACGGCAATCTTTTGTTCGTTTGCGACACGGAGGGCGTAAAAGTCTTTGATGCAAGCGATCCCAATTTATTGAAACCCTTAAGGACGATAGCAACAGGGAGCGCATATGACGTGATCGCCGCCAACAACCTTCTGCTGGTTTCCACCTACAAAAAGATCTATCAGATCGACTATAGCAAGCCGGAGCAGATGTCTGTATTGAGCGTGCTGACGGCATGGTATTAAGCAGGTGGATGAATACTTTGCTAGGCAGTCTTATACTGCCGGTACTTCTCAAACAGCCACCATTTGCGTCTGCGGGGACCTTCGCGGTAGTTCTTCCTGATAAAGTTTTCGATATGACCGGCGGCTTCGTCAAGACTGTCCGTCAGTAATACCAATGAGAGGTCTTCCTTTGAAATGGTGCCCTGCGTGGCCATGTATTCCATGTACTCCCATAGCTCCCGGTAGTATTCTACTCCAAACAGGACGATGGGGAATTGGACCAGGGTCTTTGTCTGGACGAGCGTGAGGGTTTCAAAGAACTCATCCATCGTCCCAAAGCCGCCAGGCATGATAACAAAAGCATAAGAATATTTCACCAGCATCACTTTACGGACAAAAAAATGGTCGAAGGTGATGCTGGTTTGTACATACGGGTTGGGTTTCTGCTCGAAAGGCAGCTTGATATTACAGCCAATCGAGTGTCCTCCCTGCTCAAAAGCGCCCCGGTTGGCAGCTTCCATGGTACCAGGTCCTCCGCCCGTCATGGTAGTGAGCCCCAGGGCGGCGATCCGGCGCCCCATCTCCCGCGAGGCCTCGTAATAAGGATGGTCCTCCTTAAATCGTGCTGAGCCAAATACCGTGACACAAGGTCCCACGAAATGGAGGGTCCGGAACCCTTTGATAAACTCCCTGAAAATCCTCCAGGCAAACTTCAGCTCATAGCCTCTGCTCTTGGGGCCTTCCAGGAATCTTGATTCGTTGACATTGGCGGGAATGATCCTATCTAATTTTTCCATGTTGCGTAATGGGTTTACTTTCACCGGGCTGTTGCTCCCAAATAGTCCTTATTTCAGGGACAAATAGTACCTTGCAGGTGTCTAACTGTCTGAGAGGCAAATTTACATGTCCGGAAAATGGGTTCCTGAAAAATATAACCCATTTTCCGGAAAAATCTAATGTCTGTCCTTCGGACAACGAACCTTTGGTTCGTTTTAAAGGAATCATCTTTATGTCAGCATTACGTATTGTCAGCTACAATGTTAATGGCATTCGTGCCGCGATGAACAAGGGTCTTATCGATTGGCTGAGAACAGACCCGGCGGACATCATCTGTATCCAGGAAACCAAGGCCCACCGGGATAATGTGGATCACAAGGCCTTTACAGACCTGGGGTACCATGACTATTGGTTCTCCGCTCAGAAAAAAGGGTACAGCGGTGTCGCCATCTTTACCAAACAGGTTCCGGACCATGTGGAATATGGTACGGGGCATAAGGTCAGCGACGACGAAGGCCGAGTGTTACAAATGGACATTGGGGACATCCGTCTGATCAATGCTTATTTTCCATCCGGTACGACGGGAGATGAGCGGCAGACCTACAAATACGCCTGGCTGGATGAGTTCCATACTTATCTGGAGACGCTGAAACAAAAATATCCCAAGCTGATCCTGTGCGGGGATTACAATATCGCCCACCGGGAGATCGACATCCATGACCCAAAAGGCAACAAGAATTCTTCGGGTTTTCTTCCCGAAGAACGGGCATGGATGGACAAATTCCTGGGCAGCGGCTGGGTAGATACTTTCCGGCAACTAAACCCTGATCCTCATCATTATACCTGGTGGAGCCAGCGTTTCCCTTCGGTACGGTTACAGAACAAGGGATGGCGTATCGACTATATAAATGTCACCACAGCCCTGGGGCAAAAGCTCCTGCGTGCGGAAATATACCCGGATGTAAAGCAAAGCGACCACTGTCCCGTCTATCTGGAACTGGAAATGAACTAAATAAGGGGGGCTTTCAGTTACGGAAGTTACCGATTATCTTTATCGGCTAACGTCCGCAGTATGGAAATACTTGTCATTCTACTTTTTATTATTCTGATCATACTTATCATCTCGTTCAGGAATCGCACCATGGAACGGATGGATCAGCTGGAAAGGGAGATTACCCGTCTGCGGGAAGGGGTTGACAGGCCGGGGGTTACCGTCAAACCACCCGAAGCGCCGGCAGTGAAACCCACACCCATGCCAAAAGAGACAGAGCCTTTTGTTCCGCCGCCCCTTAAAAAACCGGCGTCTCAGGCGGCAGTTCAACCCAGCCGTGAGATCACCGAACCGCACGTGTTCCGAACGTCATCTGCCAGTACAGGCGATCCTGCCGCCAATACGGGCGATCTCAGACAGGAAGCTCCTCCCGTGCAGAAACCCGGCTTTTTTGAAAAATATCCCGACCTGGAAAAATTTATCGGGGAGAACCTAGTAAGCAAGATAGGTATAGGCGTCCTGGTCCTTGCCATCGGCTTTTTTGTAAAATATGCTATCGACAACGACTGGATAGGTCCGGCGGGGCGTGTGGGCATCGGCGTCCTGTGCGGAGGCATCCTGATAGGCATTGCTCATTTTCTACGCAACAGCTATAAAGCATTCAGCAGCGTACTCGTAGGCGGGGGCCTGGCGGTACTGTATTTCTCTATTGCACTGGCCTATCATCAGTATCAACTGTTCAGCCAGTCTATCGCCTTTGTCATTATGCTGGTGATCACCGCGTTTGCCGTGATCCTGTCTTTATTATATGACCGGCAGGAGCTGGCTATCATTGCCCTGGTGGGCGGATTTGTCACTCCTTTCCTCGTGAGCAATGGCAGCGGCAATTACAAAGTGCTGTTCGGCTATCTGCTGATCCTCAATACAGGGCTGCTGGTGATGGCCTACCGCAAAGCCTGGCGGCTGCTGAACCTGCTGGCATTCGGGTTTACGGCGATCCTGTTCATCAGCTGGCTGGCGACCTTGCCGGACAATGTCGACGTACCTACGTACGAAGGGGCATTCCTATTTGCATCAGCTTTTTATATCCTGTTCTTTTTTATCAATATCGCTCATAACATCCGGGAGAATAAGAAATTTATAGCTTCGGATTTCGGTATCCTGCTGGCAAACACCTGTTTATATTTTGCCGCGGGTCTTTATCTGCTGAAGGCCGCCGGAGCAACAAAATACCTGGGACTGTTCAGCGCATCCATGGCAGTGTTCAACCTGGGAATATCGTATTTCCTCTTCCGTAAGAAAAAGGTAGATACCAATATCCTTTACCTGCTGATAGGTATTACGCTGACATTTATTTCCCTTACAGCGCCGGTACAGCTGCACGGACATTATATTACTTTATTTTGGGCTTCGGAGTCGGTGCTTCTGTACTGGCTTTCCCGTAAGTCGGGGATCCGTATTATCAGGTGGGCAGCCTATATAGTATGGGCAGCCACACTGGTGAGCCTGCTGATGGATTGGGGGTCTGCCTATTTCTTACGGTTTGACAAGCGACCTCTGCCTGTCGTTTTTAACAAAGGGTTAATGACCACTCTTTATACAGCGATCTGCTGTTTTGTATTATTCCGGCTGCAGAAAAGCGTTGTCTTTATCGTCGCCGCGTGTCTGCTGCTATTTGTCGGGGGCGCCCTGGAAATAAAATACCAGTTCGACCTTTACTATCCTAATCCACATATATCCACGCTGTATCTGCTGCTATATGGGTTTACCTGGTCCTATGTTATTACCTTTGCCGCAGACCGCTGGCGCTGGTGGGGGGGCTCTATCTATGCCATGGGGATGTTGATGTTCAGCCTTCTTGTATACCTGTCATTCATACCAGCCGTCCATGTCATACAAGCAGAAGTGCTGACGCAAGGGCTTTCCGTCCATTTTCTGGTCCATTGGGTTACGGCTGCGCTCATGGCCATGATGATCCACAGGGCCGTGTCCTGGTGGCGGAAGGATAAACTAAAAGCCCTATCGCCCGCAGCCTTCAGCTGGCTGATGTGCATCGTGATCCTAATATTCCTCAGCGCGGAAGTGCAGTTGCTGGCATGTGCGGTCTTTTACAGCAAGACCTTTTCTTTTGATACGATCCGCACAGTGTATATCAAGACGGGATTGCCCATTCTATGGGGGTTATGCTCCTTTGTCTTTATGTGGCTGGGCATGCGTTATAAATTCAAACAGCTGCGTATCATTTCACTGGCCTTGTTTACCGTCACGTTATTAAAGCTTTTCCTGTTCGATATCCGTAATATTCCCGTGGCGGGCAAGATCGCCGCGTTCTTTTGTCTGGGCGTTTTGTTGCTGGTCGTTAGCTTTATGTATCAAAGATTAAAAAAGATCATTATAGAGGATGAAGAGAAAAAAACTTTTTAATTCCCTGCTGCTGTCGGGAATGTTACTGTGCTTTTTACAGGGGAAAACACAAGATAGTTTTGCCTTTAGGGCGTCATTGGATACCATTGAGAAGGCTGGTTTCTATAGGATCATCCTCACGCCCGGGATCATCGCCCGGTGCAAGGAAGATCTTTCCGACCTGCGAATACTCGATGGGCATGGCCAGTTCACTTCTTATGTGCTAAAAAGCGATTTCCCCAGTCTGGACGGGGAAAGTTTTATTGAATTCCCTGTCCTTCCCGGCGATAGCGCCGGTGAAGTAAAGATGAGTAACTGGTCCGGTGGAGCCATTCATTCGTTACTGGTCTTTATTAATAACAACAGTGTCTGGCGAAATTGGACACTCAGCGGTAGCGATGATGGGAAAAAGTGGTTTGTTATCAGAGAGCATATCCAGGTGGAGCCACGGGTGTCCGGCAATACGGATCATACCATCGAGACGATCGATTTCCCTGCCAGCAGCTATCGTTATTTTAGGATCACCCAGGAGGATAAGGGTGTTCTGCCCCTGCGGATCTACCGTGCCGGGGTAAGAGCGCACCATGCCGGCAGCAGAAGGTACCGGCAGACGCCGGCGCCGGCGATCTCACAAAAAGACAGCAGTAATCATCATAGTTATGTTACACTGACCTTTGATGAACCTTACTTGGTGGAATACCTGGATCTGGATATAAAGGGCCCTAAACTATATAAAAGAAAGGCCCGTATCCTGGTCAGGGAAACCCCGTACAGGGACGAGTGGTTATCTATCGATCCCGCCAGCCATACGTTCGAAATACCATCCATCAAGACACGAACCATAACGTTAGACATCGACAACGAGGACAATGCGCCGCTGGTCATCGGAAAGGTGGAAACCAGTCAACTTGAGCGATATTTGCTCACCTGGCTGGAGCCGGGAAAATATCATCTGCTGGCCGGAAGTTTGCAGGCGCAAACGCCCAGATATGACCTTAAATATTTTGTCGACACCGTGAGCCGGGAGCCTGCAGAGATCGTCCCCGGTATTTTGGAGGCGGTCAGTTCTCCGGCTATGGCGCCAGTGGCGGCGAGCGACCATAGTGGTGTCTGGCTCTGGAGTATTATTTTGGTTGTCCTGGCGTTCCTGGTCTTTTTTAGCCTGAAGATGTTAAAAGCCATTCCGGGAGATCAACAGAAAGAAAATAAGCAATGATCGTTTACAATGTTACTTACAAAGTGCGGTGGGACATCCAGGAGAGGTGGTCCGCCTGGCTGCAGTCAGCGCATATTGCCGCTCACCTGGCTACCGGGCTTTTTGACAGTCACCGGGTCTTCCGTCTGCTGGAGCAGGATGAAGAAGAAGGTCCTACCTATGTCGTACAATATTTCACCACTTCCCTTGAGCGATACAGACAATTTATGATCGAGTTTGCACCTGATCTGCAGCGGGTGGCCTGGGATAAATGGGGCGATGGGTTTATGGGGTTCAGGACCCTAATGGAAGAGATTAATTAAGTGTTAAGAGAATGTTTAGGTTCTTACCAGGCGCCTGACGGCGCCTTTTGAGTGGCTAGACGCTAAACTATTGCGCTTCGCGCGCCCTCGCTGTGCTCGGGCTGTGCGGTAATTGTGGAAAAGAAGAAAAAAAAGTTGGGCGAATTAAAAATTATTGTAAATTCTCTTCAAATCCTTACCAGTGAAGGATTTCAGCCGGCATCGCGTGAAACATAGTACTGACAAGGGTTTCAACAGACAAGCGTAAGTTTTGCATGGTAATTCTACGATGTAGAATATCGTCTAATCCTTGTCCCACGCGGCTTATAGGGCTCCTGCATGCACCTCCCAAAAGTTTAAAAAAATTTTGTCGGATTCAAAAAGCGGGTATATTTGTTGCTGCTAATTAAAAAATTACATTATGAACAAAGCTGAATTAATTGCAAAGATTGCCGACGACGCAGGCATTACAAAAACTCAGGCAAATTCTTCCTTGGATTCTTTTGTTGAAGCAGTTACCAAAACGCTGAAAGGCGGTGGTAAAGTCACACTGGTAGGCTTCGGTACTTTCTCTGTCTCCAAGAGAGCCGCCCGTAACGGACGCAATCCTCAGACTGGCGCTGTTATCAAGATCAAAGCCAAGAAAGTAGCTAAGTTCAAGGCAGGTAAAGAACTGTCTGCTAAATTATAAGTTACGTCACCCTACAGGGTACACCGAAGCTCCGATACCGGGCAGTCAGCGCGGGTGCCGGAGCTTTTTATAGTTTTATAAAAAAAACAAAAAATATGGGAAGAGGAGATAAAAAAACCAAGAAAGGAAAGATATTCAGGGCTTCATTTGGAAAAAGCCGTCCTGCAAAGCCGAAGAAATCGACACCTGCAAAGAAAGAAAGCAAATAGATCAATAAATGATTGTCGAATGCATTGGCTATGCGACGAACAGTTGCCGGCTGATGCATTCGATGTTTATGGCGCCAGCCGTTCAATCTTCCAGTTGCCTTTTATCTGCAAACTATAGCGTATCCTGTCGTGCAATCTGCTGGGCCTGCCCTGCCAGAATTCGACGTGCGTAGGTTTGACGCGGTACCCTCCCCAATGCGAGGGTCTTTTGATTATGCCGTCCGGGAATTGTTCCCGCATTTTTCTTTCGTTTTCTTCCAGCCACTGACGACTGTCAATGGTTTGGCTCTGAGGTGAGGCCCAGGCCCCTATACGGCTGCCTTCGGGCCGGCTGTTGAAATAATCATCGCTTTCCGTCCCGCTTACCATTACCACCAGTCCACTGATACGCACTTGTCTTTCCAGCTCTTTCCAGAAAAACACGAGACATGCCCGGGGGTTCTCCAACAATTGTGCGCCTTTAGCGCTGTCATAGTTTGTAAAGAAGGTGAAGCCCTCCGGATCAAAACCCTTCAAAAGGACGATACGCGCATCTGGCATACCATCGGCCGAAGCCGTAGCAAGGGTCATGGCATTGACCTCGTCAACACCGGCGTCAAGCGCTTCTTTCCACCATTTCTCAAATTGAGCGAAAGGGTCAGGCAGGCTATCACTCTCTGAAAGGGATCGTAGTTTGTAGTCCTTTCGAATATCTGCAATGTTGTTTGACATAACAACACAAAAGTAAGTCAATTCGGCCGTTTACCCATTGGGCAGCTCATCGCCTGTGCTGCCGGTGATCCTGGCGAGCAAGCTCTCCATATCACTGACACGCCGCAGCTGGCTCTCGATCTTTTTGTTATGTTCGGATATCTCCTGCAGGTCGTGGTTCAACTCCTCCAGAAAGGCAGCCCTTTTCTGGGATTGTTGACGTTGGAAATTGGCTTCCTTCAGCTTTTCTTCTGTGTCGGCCAGGATGCGGGTGAGACGCTGGTTCTCCTCCCGGAGTGAGATATGACGCAGCTTCATCTCATCATGCTCTTTGCCCAGTTTGAAATAGGCCTCTTTCAGCTCTTCATAATCAGCGCTCTTCTTATAAGGTTGCGTAAGGTATGCCTGCAGTTTTTGCAGCTTTTCCTGCAGTCCACTGTATTCTTCGTATGCTTTGTCCAGGCGGATGCTCATTTCTTCCGCCAGCTTTTTTTGATGACGCAGATACCCGATCTCGCTTTCCTTTTCCACCAGTAATTGACCGGACTGGCGCAGCTCTTCGGTGAGCTCTTCGTTCCGTACCTGGAGATCCATGATCTTTCTCTCCGCCTCGCCCAATAGCTGTGTTTGTTCCAGCAGGCGGGAAATGCTGTTGTTGTGCTCTACAAGCTTTTCCTGGGCAGCCTTCAATTGAGAGAGATAGGCATTGGCGGGGTCAGCTGCCGTGGCTGCCGCAGCAGCCGCTACCTGTTGTTGTTGTTCATGGACCTTGGAAACCCGGTATTGTGCGTCGTCCAGCTCGGTACGCGTCTCTTCCAGCTCCCTTCGTAAAGACTCGATCTCTTTGCGGGTTTCTTCCAGCTCTATAGTGAGGATCTGCTCGTTTTCCTGTGTCTGGTTGAGCTTGTCACGCAATTGCTGCTGCGCCCGCTCCTGCATGTCCATATCGTTGTAATACTTCAGCTTCCAGTTGTCATTATCGCTGATGCCGGCGGATTGAGCAGGATCGTTTATGCGAAGGCTTTTTTTGGAATTCCAGAAAAAATGGATGGTAAAGCCGAGGATCAGGGCCCCCAGTTCACAAATGATGATCTCAGGCAGACCCATGGTAAGCTGAAATCCTAAGATAACGTTCAGGTTGTTTAAGGCGTTCATAACGGTTCGGAGCTATAAATTACAAAAGCATACACATATGGCTTTCAGGGATGAATGAATAAAAAGACTTAGGGGCGTTTTTCAAGGGAGTATCGACGACAACAAGAGAGGGAAGCGGTTAAAAAAGCCACCGTAAAGGTGGCACCAAGCCATTAAGTTACTATGCTTTGAGCAGATATACAAATGTTTTGCATGCCGCACATAAACATCACACTATCAGTCTTTTACCAGGGTGCCTACTTTTTCTCCCCGTACTACGCGGAGCAGGTTGCCCGGCTTGTTCATATCAAACACGATGATCGGCAGCTGATTCTCCATGCATAGCGTGAAGGCTGTCATATCCATTACCCTGAGATTTTGGGAAATGCACTCCTGAAAAGTGATCGTATTAAACTTCTTGGCGGTGGGGTCTTTCTCCGGGTCTGCGGTATAGATACCATCTACCCGCGTGCCTTTCAGGATGACCTCTGCGTTGATCTCGATGGCACGGAGCGAACCGGCCGTATCGGTGGTGAAGTAAGGATTGCCTGTGCCGGCGCCAAAAATAACGACACGGCCTTTTTCCACGTGACGGATAGCCCTTCGCCGGATATAAGGCTCCGCGATCTGTTCCATCTTAATGGCGCTTTGCAAACGGGTGTATACGCCTATTTTTTCCAGACCGGCCTGCATGGCCATTCCATTGATCACGGTGGCCAGCATTCCCATATAATCTCCATGGGCCCTTTCTATACCCGTCTCAGCCTCATTCATCCCGCGGTAGATGTTCCCGCCTCCGATGACGATGGCCACCTGTACGCCCAACTCTACAATGCTTTTGATGTCTTTTGCGTACTGAGCGATAACAGCATTGTCAAATCCAAAACTCTTATCTCCCATCAATGCTTCACCGGATAATTTCAGTAGAATACGCTTGTACTTAGGCACCATGTCGGATGATTCTTAATTGGGCACAAATATATATAAAAAAAAGGGGGGCGTTACGCTCCCCTTTTTTTATTTTATCCGAGCTGAACTCTTTTGAACTGGGTTACTTTCACGGATGCGTCTACGCTCTTCAGATAATCGCCTACCGTCTTGGAAGCATCTTTTACAAATGCCTGCGCGGTGAGGGTATTTTCCTTGAAGAAAGCATTCAACTTTCCAACGGCGATCTTATCGATCATTTCGTCGGGCTTTCCGGCCATCTTGGGATCGTTCTTGATCTGTTCAGTAACGATGGCTTTTTCCCTTGCAACGACATCAGCGGGAACGCTGTCGGGGTCAACTGCTACGGGGTTCATCGCGGCGATCTGCATGGCGAGGTCCTTACCGGCCTCGAGTACAGCGGGTGTGTTCTTTGTAAGACCCACCAGCACGCCCATACGATAAGAACCGTGGATATAGGCGGCTACACCATCAGCATCCACTCTTTCAAAGCGGGTGAGCTGGACCTTCTCGCCAATCTTAGCTACCTGGTCGTTGATCTTATCGGCAATGGATGCACCGTCCAGCTGAGCAGCCAGGAGTTCATCCAGGCTCTTTACATTATTCTTCAATGCGACGGCTGCGATGCTTTGAGCAAAGGCAATAAACTCTGCGTTCTTTGCTACGAAGTCGGTTTCACAAGCCAGCGTAACGATAAAGCCTGTCTTGTTGTCGGGCGTAGTAGTAGCAATGATAACGCCTTCCTTTGCCTCACGGTCGCTACGCAATGCGGCGACCTTTTGGCCTTTCTTACGCAGATAGTCGATGGCCTTTTCGAAATCGCCATCGCTTTCTACCAGCGCCTTGCGGCAATCCATCATACCGGCGCCGGTGGTCTGGCGCAGCTTGTTGATATCAGCTGCTGTTATAGTTGCAGTAGACATGTTGTATAAGTTTGAATTGATATTACAATGTTGATCCAGCTGGCAGAACGAACCTCCGGTTCGCTGTCCGAAGGACGATCATTAGATTTTAGCGGGGAGCGCCTGCACCACGGCGGGGCCCGGAATTCGGGATCCTGCGTTTGGGCTGGCTGCTTCCTTTCACCTTTTCTCCACGTGCGCGGGCAGCTTCATTCTCTGCTTCGGCCTGGAGACGGGCGGCTTTCTTTTCATTCTCGTCACTGCCGGAGTCTTCCACATCTTCTTCCTTAGCAGCTTGTCTTTCGGCCAGGCCATCGGCGATAGCGGCAGTGACATAGCTCACGATGATGGCGATGGATTTGGTCGCATCGTCATTGGAGGGGATGGCGAAGTCCACTTTATTGGGATCGCAGTTGGTATCAACCATGCCAAAGGTGGAGATACCCAGGCGTTTGGCTTCGGCCAGCGCGATGTGCTCGTGACCAATGTCCACGATGAAGAGAGCGGCCGGAACACGTCCCAGCTGAGCTATACCGCCCAATACTTTTTCCATCTTGTCCTTATCACGGGCCAGGGTAAGTCTTTCCTTCTTTGTGATGCTGTCGAAAGTGCCATCGTTGAGCATTTTCTCGATGCTCTGCATTTTCTTAACGCTCTTCCGCACGGTGTTGAAGTTGGTAAGCATACCACCCAGCCAGCGTTCCGTTACGAAAGGCATGTTCACTTTCTTGGCAGACTCGGTAACGATCTCCTTAGCCTGCTTCTTCGTGCCGACAAACATGATCTTTTTGCCACTTTTTGCAATCTGCTTCAGGGCTGCAGCAGCCTCCTGCAGGCTCTCGGTCGTCTTGTTAAGATCGATGATATGGATGCCTTTCTTTTCAGCAAAAATGTAAGGCAGCATCTTGGGGTTCCACTTCTTACGCAGGTGACCGAAGTGGACACCGGCTTCAAGGAGTTGCTGTTGTAATGAAGTGTTATTTTCCATTTTATTTTGGAAGTTTTTTTATTATCTAATTTATTTGGGTCGAAGGCATTCGTTAACGTTTGCTGAACTGGTAGCTTCTTCTTGCTTTCTTACGACCAGGTTTCTTACGTTCCACAGACCTGGGATCGCGGCGCAGCAGGCCAGCGGCTTTCAGGGCCGGGCGAAACTCAGCATTGATCTCCAGGAGAGCACGTGCAATACCCAGTTTGCAGGCCTCGGCCTGTCCTTTCATCCCACCGCCGGCAGCGTTGATCTTGACGTCGTATTTGTCGGTGAGTTCAACCGTCTTGAGGGGAAGCTCTACCTGGTTTTGAAGATATACCAGAGAGAAGTATTGTTTATAATCCTTGTCATTGATCGTGATCTTGCCTTCACCCTTGCTGAGAAATACCCGGGTTACAGCCTCTTTACGGCGACCAACTGCATTTTTTTGCTTTTCCATTTATCTGAAAAAATTAGAAGGTTAATGTTTTGGGTTGCTGGGCGGTGTGCGGATGCTGGGTTCCCGCATACACGAATAATTTTTTGTACATCTTGCGACCCAGGCGATTTTTGGGCAGCATGCCTTTTACGGCCCTTTCGATCACAGCTTCGGGGCGACGTTTCAGCAGGCTCTTGGCAGACTCTTCTTTTTTACCACCGGGGTAACCGGAGAAGTTGATATAGATCTTGTCATCCAGCTTGTCACCGGAGAAGATAACTTTGTCTGCGTTGATGAAGATGATAAAGTCTCCGCAATCCACGTGAGGAGTGTAGTAGGCCTTGTTCTTACCCCGTAATACGGCGGCGATCTTGGAACACACGCGACCCACGGTTTGATTAGTACCGTCCACAACATACCAGTCGCGTTTAACGGTAGCCTCGTTCGCATGCTTGGTGGTGAAATGTAATTTGCTCATTGTCTTATTTTTTTACATGAAACCGTCGCTATCCCGACGGCGTTTAATAAAAGGAGTGCAAAGGTAGGTTGAAATAGGGTGATATTCCAAGGAAAAGAGGGAGTATTTTCAAAGACCCCTTTGTAAGTATCTGATTTACAATAAAAATTTTGACAACATAAAAAGATGATGCTTTCGGGCCGCCGAAGAAGGAGGTGCTAAAGCCTTGCCGTATGGAGGTTAGTAGTTGAGAAAGCCTATTGGGAAACCGGTGGAAGCTCTTTCCAAGGAATATGCGCTGCGGTAAACGTCATGGCACCCTCACATATCTACTCACCGGCTGCGTGTAAAGCATGATCATAGCGCCGGCATAGCTCAACACCAGTGTGTCCTTGTTGAAGTCGATCCAAAAGCCGTTGACCTCCTGACTGGTGAAATAAAGAACAGGGCGTGGAGGAGTGGACAGATGACCCACATGATACATACCGGAATACATTATACTATCATTATATCTTATCTCATAGGTACGATCATGGAGAAGCGTCAATATTTCTCCGGCTGCCGGCCTGGGGTAGACAGGCCCACCCGAAAGCGAAACCAATTTCCATTTTCCCTGCAGATTGCCGTCAACAGAGCTTTTGCCGCAGGAGGACGTCATAAGCAGGATTGCGAAGCAGCCGCAGATACAGATATAATGAAAAGGTCGCATACGGAAGGTTTCCTTCAATGACATTTTTTTCGTCCGGCCCGTTGCACTAATTTGCCCCAAAAGCTTACGCATGTCCTCTCCTATTCTCGCATTAGGCCGCAGTAATTTTGGCGATCCGGTCAATACAGGCAAACTGTTATCACAGGAAGAAGCCCTGGCCCTCCTCAACGAATGGGTACCCAATGATCGGCTGCGGCTGCATATGAAGCAGGTGGGCGCTGTTATGAAAGCGTGGGCGCTGGAAAAGGAAGGCGCCGACGAGTTTACAGCTCGAAAATGGGAGCAGGCCGGCCTCCTGCATGATGCAGATTGGGAAAAATATCCCGAAGCGCATTGCCGCATCATTATCGAGAAGCTGGAAGCGCTGCAGGTCGACCCGGAAGTGATTCATTGTATCGCCTCGCACGGCCCCCGTTATTTTGGCGTCGAGCCCAATAACACGATGGATAAAATGATCTACGTATTTGATGAGCTGTCCGGTTTTATCCATGCCGCTGCGCTTATACGGCCCACACGCTATGAAGGAATGGATGTAAAAAGTATTCTAAAAAAATTAAAGACGCCTTCTTTTGCAGCCCAGGTGAACCGGGATGACATCAACGACGCCATCAGCCGCATCGATACCCCCCTGGAAGAGATCATTCAATTTATCATCGATCATCAAAAAGACGTACGATAGACGCCGGACAGTAATTATTGCTTCTCGTAGACCTCGTAGTCATCTACACCTTTCAGGTATAGCTGTAGTCCATTCATTCGCAACACTCTCTTGTATTCATCATTGCTCGCCGGGTTGAATGAGATCATCGTATCCGAAAGATTCCCGGTATGGAGGACAGCAATATTATAGGCGCCGGATTCAGTCAGGGTTTCAAGATCTTTTTTTGTATATGAACTATCGGACCGCAGTTGAAGCACCC
Source organism: Chitinophagaceae bacterium (assembly GCA_017307755.1). GTDB lineage: Bacteria > Bacteroidota > Bacteroidia > Chitinophagales > Chitinophagaceae > Puia. Next base: position 373,119 of record JAFKGQ010000010.1, read on the forward strand.
GCATTTCGTGACTGTAATCAATTGTCGTCGGGGCAATCCCTCTAACATAAACGACCTTTGTCAGCCGCCACCCGCCCGTCAGGCCAGGCTGTGGCGAATTACTTTTACTGCATCCCGACAGCAGTATCAGCAGTAGAGCATTTATGATAAAAAAAGACCTGGTCATACGTAGGTTTGTATGTATGACAGGATCTCTCGTACGGCCGTTGCATCTTTTCTTTATCTTCTCAGCAGAAAAGGCGCCTGCGAGCTCTGCTGTTTGCTGACGATACGCAGCACGTAATATCCATCGGCTAAAGAAGAAATGCCCAGGGGCATTTGAGACAAAGAGAAGCTGTATTTCCCTGAAGGCTGTGTCCCCAGGTCCACCGTTGCCAGACATTGTCCCACAAGATTCAGGATGGAAAGAGAGGTCTTCCCATAGGCAGGCAACTCGTATTCCAGTACGGCATTCCCCCTGCCCGCCGGGTTGGGATAGACCCTGATGCCAAAAGGGTTGCGGGAATAATTGACATCATTGGTTGCCGTCGGCACCGTACCCGTCAGGTTCTTATTGACATAGACCCGGTACTCTCCCGGGTTCAGCGTAAAGGATTGAGCGCTGCCGGTGGCGGTGAAAGGCTCGCCGGTGAAATAATTATACCAGGTGCCGGCGGAAGGGAAGGTCAGTGAACCGCCGGATGAGACGACATCGAAATTCCCGATCACTGCTACACTGAGGCTATCGGTGACGGCTGTCAGTGTCTTGACCGCTCCGGTAAGGTTTGCGTTAAAAGTCGCGGGCACAGCCAGCTGTGGATAGGTAGCCCGTAATTTCAACATGGCGGCATATACACTGCGCAGCTTGGTCCTGTTCGTATCCGACAGATACTGCCAGCCGGAAGGTTTTGCATCCGTACGACAGTTTGCATCCACTGTGCCGTTGCCGCAAGTGTTGATGGAATAGTCATACCCCAGCTCGCCAAATTCCCAGAGCATTTTCGGACCGGGCAGCATGGCCCAGAAGGCGGCGGCGAGGGCATTGCGCTGAAGACCGGTGGGGATGCTTTTCGTATTATACGACCCGCTGCTGTTGCCGTACTGCTCATTTTTATACATGAGCCTCTCCTCATCATGGCTTTCCTGGTAGACTACCCGGCCGGGCTGATCCCATCCGAGATTGGTATATACGCCACCGCTGAGGTCCCAGGTGCCGCCACTGGGCGAGGCTGTCCCATAGCCCATCGTGGCCTGGTTGAAATTGTCATTCATATTGCCCCAAAGCAGCATGCCGTAGTTTGCCTCCACTTTTTCCTCGCTGTTGTCGGCAAACATTTCCAGAATGCAATAGCTGCCGGGAGAGATAGCCTGCAGCTGGTGGTAGATCGTATCCCATATGGCAACCCTGCTGGCGTCGTAAGCCCCCCATGCGCCAACGTCACAATTATTGCCCATGGCGTCACAGGTCCTTTTTTGCGTAAAACCCTTTGCTAGATCAAAGCGATAGCCGTCGATGTGATAATTGTTCAGCCAGTAAGCCAGCACGCGCTGGGTAAAGGTCCTGGTAGCCGCGCTCTCATGATTGAACTGATAGCCCACATTAAAAGCGTGGGTGGGGTATTGATTGAACCAGGGACTACCCGCTGCGGGGACACCTTTTGTATTATCAAAATACAGCTGTACCATGGGCGAGCTGCCAAAGGAATGGTTCAGTACCATGTCCATGATCACGGCCATACCTTGCTGATGACAAGCGTCGATGAATTGTTTCAGAGCCGTCTCCGTACCATATACTTTATCCGGCGCAAAATAGAAATTGGGATTATAACCCCAACTGCTGCCACCTTCAAAATTGGTGAATGGCATCACTTCGATGGCGTTAATTCCCAAACGTTTTAAATAGCTCAATGTATCCTTTAGAGATTGCCAGTTGGAGGGGGAAATAAAGTCCCTCACCAGGAGCTCGTAGATCACCAGGCCTTTTTTGTCCGGGCGTTGGAAGTTTGTCACCTGCCATGTATAGGCGGGGCGGGCGGTCTGGAGAATGCTTGCCAGGCTGCCGGCGGCTTTGGCGGGGAAGGTCTTCAATCCGGGATACGTCGAGGCGGGGATACCCGGATCCACGTTCTTGTCCAATATTTTCTCTGCGTTGTAGTCCGCCACCTTGATCGTGTCATCCACTATATACTGATAGGCATATTCCGTACCGGGTGTAAGACCGTGGATGGTCAGCCAGTAGAAGTTGCTGTCGGGTGTTCTGTTCATCATATAGCCCGTCTGCTGCGTCCAGTTATTAAAATCACCCACGACGAGTACCTTGTTCTTGTGTGGTGCGTACAAAACCAGCACGGCAGTAGTATCGCCGGAGGGATAGTTGATGCCTTCTTTCATTCCTGTGGGGATCGGGGCAACATTTACAGCGCCTGGGACAAAGAAGTTGATGGTATCCGCAACTGAAGCAGTGCCGTCGTCGGCGGTGGCGATCACCTGCTGGCTACCGGGGGTCGTGATATGCAGGGTATAGGTCAGCGAATTGGCGCCGGCAGCCGTCGTAACCTGGGCGCCGTTGTAGTAAAGTCTGAGCGTTGCGTTCTTGTTGGACAGGTAGCTCACGGGCAGGGTATCCCCCACGGTTTTGTTCAGAGGTTCAGGTACAGGTGTGTATTGGGGCTGCATGGGAGGGGCGACAAAGCGGATGGCCAGGCTGCCATCGTATAGCTGTACATACATGTCACTGCCGTCCGTATTGCGCTCGACCTGGCTGCCATTGCCATTGCGGAAAAGGATGGCTACCCGGAGGATCTTCTCTCCCGCGGGTACTGCATACCAGGCCCTTATACCGGGTATAGTAAAGGAATATTTATTATTCCCCAGATAGGTGGCGGCCAGCGCCGCATTTGGCTGATTGAAGTTCTGGTTGAACTTTACATACCGCCAGTTCGCCGGGCTGGTACTTTGGTCCGTGATCACTCCCGTATGTACGTATACATCCCCTGTACCCGCATAATTGAACAGCCCCTGGTTGCCTTTGGAGCAGTCCACTGTAATAGTGACCGTGCCGGTGTCGGCGGGGAAGTCAGGGGTCGGGGTCAATAATTGCGAAAAAGCTGCCGGCCCTATCAGAAGGGCCAGCAGCAATAGTACGGGAGATGATCTCATTATTTATATTTTTACTATTGGGCCATATAGGTGTGGTTATACTCGTCTATCGTCACCGTATAAGTACCCGAAGCAGGCACCAGTATGTTGCCTCCGCCTTCCTTGGCTGTACCTGTCATCGGACTGGTGTCGCCCTGGGTGCCGCCGTAGTTATAATCCCAGGTGCCCTTTACCATCAGGAACTTGAATGCCTTACCACCCGTCAGCGGAACGCCCGTGATCTTCCAGACGCCATTACCCTGGTAGGTCAGCTCCGGCAGATTGGGGCTGGCATTATCCCAGCCTCCCGCCGTTGCGTCTCCGATGAGGTACATATGCCAGGATTGCAGCGTGTACTTCAGGTTCTTTATATCCGTGCCGTCCCAGATGACCTTGTAGGTGCCTGCGGAAGGGATGTTGGGCATATTGCCAGCGTTTATCGTCATGCTGCTGCCGTCCGCGGACCCATAGCTTCTCACTTCGGCGGGCGAATTGGAGCCGTCGTTCCAGTGATCGCCATCGATCATCTTCCAGCCATCGGAAGCAAAGTCATAGATCCCCATGAAGTTATTGGTGCCGATGAAGTTCATTTGTGCTGTGGGGAACACGCTGGGTGGGTTCCATCCTACATTTGTTACGGCGCCACCGACAAAACCCATCCGGCCTGGGCTGATGTCATATTTTTTTGCGTCTATATCGGCTGTGATCCTGTAGACGCCGGCATTGGTGACTTGCAGGTTGGTGTTGCCGTTTGGCACCAGGTTACCGGCGCCATCGCCTCCAAAGTTAATATTCCACGATCTGCCCTGGGTGAATTTGAATTGCGTATTGGCGGGTAGATAGATATAGATCCAGAACATCTTATTCTGCAGGGCCGGCCGGGGGTCGGGTATCAGTTGGATACCAGTGGGAGGATCCCATGGATTGGGGGTTTGGAAGCTGCCGGCCAGAAACAGGTCTATCTGTCTCACCAGGTACAACTGGTTGGTGTAGCTGCTCCATTGGGTCCAGCTGCCGCTGGCCGCGGATACTGTCCATTTAAGACCGGAGGTTTGGGTGAGATCGGCAAGACCGTGAGCAGAGAGGGAATCTGAGAGCTGAGCGTAGGAAGCGCTCAGAATCGAATCCTTTCCGCTGTTGTTGGAAGACATGGAGAATACGGGTGTGGATGCAGCATCATCCTTATAGAACCAGACTTTATAGGCCACCGTATTAATACTGCCGGACGGGGTCGACCGGGTCCAGTTGAACCGTAGGCTGTCTGTTGTCGAAGTGGGGTTGATCACTACGGAGGCAGTCGATGAAGAAGGCCCTAACAATACAAAGGGTGAAGCGCCGTCCTGGAAGCGGGTGACGATGAGGTTATAGACGTTCTGGGCCAGTAGCTTTGTCGAGCCGTTGTCCGCGAGTATGCTCCATATGAGAGCGGTCTGTGCGCCTGCGGCGATGCCCTTTGCTTTCAGGGCGCTGTCCAGGCGTGCATAAGGGAGGGAAAAAACAGTATTCAGGCCGGCAGGCAGGGATATGAGCGGGGTGTCCAGGGAACCTGTTTTCAGTGCGGCCACCCATGTGTATGAAGGGGGCGTTTTCAGACCTGGTACGGATGCTTTCCAGGTGAAATCCACTGTTGCGGACGGGGTCGCGGAGTTGAGCACTACGTTGGTGCCCGAGGCAGGAGATTGCAGGGCAAACGGTACTAATCCCTCGCCGGTGGAGTTGTTACCAGCCAGGTCCGCCTTTTTACAGCCGGCAAAAGCCAGTGCAAGGATGGAGAGAACGGCCGTTATTTTTCTGATATATGCGTTCATACTATTTTTTTTATTTCATGGAGACAAAGAATATTTCTGCTTCATCTGTGCTGACTTGTGCAGGGTTGCCACCGGCGTCCAACACGGTGCCGTTGAATTTGTAATGGAATTTCTGTAAGACATGCCCCGCAGCGGGTCTGAAAGACACATTCGGTATAAAAAAGCCTTTCCAGATGGTGGTCCCCATGTTTTGTGTGATGGTTACCGTGAGCGGGTTGCCTACCTGAGTACCTGTCTCATCGAAGGCAGTAACCGTGGCGGAAACGGGGGTCATACGCTGCTCATCCACCGTAGCTCCCAGGTTCCTGTCGAAATTCAGCATCACCACGTCGTTGGTGTCTACCTTGGCGGGGAAGATCCGTAGCTTGGTAGGAGTGAATACCAGGGGGTCGAATTTGAAAGGTTTGAAGTCGGGCGTTTGTTTAGTGCCGTCTTTTGATTTGACCAGGAAGCCAAAGTCATGCAAGTCTGCCGGGGCCAGGCCAAAGAGTGTGGTGCCGGTGAAAGTAAAAGACCATTTATTGCCCCCAGCAGAAGTCATTTTAGCCGCGGGATCCGAGGGGTTCCACTGACCGTTGACGAGGCCGTTGGGAGTGGGTCCTACCCCACCAGGATTGGCCCAGATCCAAATGTAAGCTTCGCTGGCACCGGCCATAGGCGTGCCTGTGACGTCGATGGTAAGGGTCACCTGGTCCTGCGCCGTGAAGGAGGATGGCGAAAAGGAGGGTATTTGCGCCCTAACTCCCAACGAAAAGGAGAGCATCAGGATCACCAGGGCTGAAAATATCTTTTGCTTTTGCATTGCTGAAATGATTTTATTGTTTGGAGAACACAAAGCTGTAAGAAATGAGCAGCTTGCCGCTGGCCGCATCATGTTTTGCCAGGGCGATCTTCAGATTGGAAGCGCTGGCTCCCAGGGGATAACCGCCCAGCGTCACTTTTGCCGTATCCGTGGCGTTCGCCAGGGTCAATACCTGGGGATACACGGGATTATCCACCGTCCAGTTGCCGCTGGCAAGGTTGATGATCTTTGGTGAATTACCCGGCGTAGTGGTGAATGTAGTGGGGTTGTTCCCATTCATATTCAGGGTGAGCGTAAAATCGGTGTAGGGGAAAACATTGGTAAGATCCGCCGTCTGGTAAGGGAATCCCTTGTTTGCCGCATCCTCATCTTTTTGCGTCACGCTGGTGATCTTCCAGGTGCCTGCCAGTGCATTGATGGGGGTGGCGGATTTGCCCAGGGGTTTGTAGTTCTCCGGTTTACAGCCTCCGGTGAGGATCGTTGCCAGCACGCCGGCGAGTAAAAGGAAATTTTTTATATTGGGTGTCATATCTTTCATTTTAGTCGTTTAGAAACATCCTCCTTCCGGATTCAATTGGAATGATGCGTTGGCATCCTGTTCTGCCTTGGGGAATTGCAGGATAAAGCCGTTGCAGGTCCAGGGAGAGCCCCGTCTGTCGATGTTAGTGCCTGTCCGGGCGCCAATCCTTTTTATCTCCTGAAGTCTGTTGCCTTCACCAATCATTTCCAACTCCCGCTGGGTGCGAACGACGCTTATGACAGCGGATGCGCTGGATGCAGGAGAAAGGTTATGCGAAGTCCCTCCATAAGCGCGGGTGAGGATCTGGTTGATATCCGTGATGGATGTGGCCAGGTTAGCGCCTCCGAGCTCCGCCCCTGCCTCAGCCCGGATAAGGTATATTTCCGTGAGGTGGGTGATGGGTTCCTCCATGAAATTGAAATTATATTTGGTGAGGCTGTTAAATCCGGGCTTGATGGTATTGCTGAACCATGTCAACCGCCGGTCGGCAGGGTCGGATGTTGCATAACTATAAAACTGGCTGGTGAAATACAGGACAGGAGGTTTTGTATCGGAGCGCCAGTTGTTGATGTATTCTGAGCCCGGTTGAAAATGTCCTACCTGGTTAGCCAGCCGCAGGATCGCCTCTTTTGTCAAGCCCAGTGAAAACCTGCTGGTAAAATCTGCATCCAGCTGAAATTTATTGCTGTTGATCACCTGGTCCGCATATTTGAAGGCGTTGGCGAAGTCATTCTGTTGGAAATAGACTTTGGCAAGGTAGGCCTCGGCGATCCATTTGGTAGCGGTGTAGAATTTGCCACCGTCACCGGCGTCGGCGGGGAGCAGGCTGTCCGCGCTTTTCAGATCAGCGATCACCTGGTCATAGACTTGTTTTACAGTGGAACGTGGGATGGAGTTCAAAGAAGCGCTTACTCTCAAGGGTATTCCTGGTTGAGAATTATCCGAAGAGTAGCCGTAGGGTTGCGCAAACAGCCGTACCAACTCGAAATGCGCCATACCTCTGAAAAAGAGCGATTGTCCCTTTATATAACCCCGGTGGTCGGCGCTGACCGCGTCGATATTCTCCAGGATATTGTTGGCAGTGGTAATGACCAGGTACGCTTTCTTGTACATGTCATCCCTCGTGCCGCCAAAGATCGAGTTTTGCCTTTTATATATCTCGGAAAAATCACCTTGCAGATTGGATCCGTCCAGCTGATCAGCCAGCATGTCGCTGATGAACTGTACCCGGCCTCCCATAAAATTCCCATCGCCGATCAGCGTATAAATGCCATTGTTAAGCGCTACGATATTGCTATCATTTGTAAATACATCGCTCTTGCTCAGCTGTCCCTGCGGCGGCCGGTCGAGGAATTTGGAACAAGAGCCGGATGCGAGCGCGATCGTTATGAGGATGAGACTTAGTTTATAAAGTTGCATATTTATTTGTTTTGACCGTGCGTTTTAAAAATTGGCATTGATTCCGAATACAAAAGTCTTTTGTGTAGGCGCTGTCAGATAGGAGATATTCGGGCTGAGGTTCCTATCCTGCGAATTCTCGAAGTCGCGTGTGATCTCGGGATCGCCTCCGGGATATTTCGAAAAGGTCAGCAGGTTGGTGCCTGTGGCAAATACCCTGAAGTCCTTAAAGAAAAGTTTTTTCAGGGCGGCTCTCGGCACTCTGTAAGCGATGGTCAGCTCCCGCATGCGAAGGTAGCTGGCGCTTCTCAGGAACATGGTGGAGTTGAACTGGTCCTCACTGGGTACGCCGGGATAGGATGCGACGTCCGCCACCAGACGGGGATATTTAGAGACATCGCCGGGCTTTGTCCACCTGTCCAGGAAATCTTTACGGAAGTTCCAAAACTTCTTGGAGACGCCCAGGAACTGGTATTTCCCGGAATTCTCATAAATATTACCGCCGATGACAAAGGTGAAGAGACTGGAAAGCTCGAAGCCTTTGTATTGGAGATTGGTATTGAACCCTCCGAAATAATCAGGTTGTACCGCACCGACATAGGTCCTGTGATCAAGCGAGAAGGTCTTGGTTTCTTTGCCATTCTTGTCCAGCCAGATGGGTAATCCATCAGAGGGGTCGACCCCGTGGAAGCGGACGAGGTAATTTACGCCCACCGGAAGGCCTTTTACAATGCGGGTGTCGTTGGTGCCGCCACTGACGGCATCGGGTCCCAATTCATATTTCAGCACCTTATTCTGGTTTCTTGCTATATTGCCGCCTACGGACCATTTCAGGTCTTTTTCTTCAATGACCTTCAGATTGGCGCTGATCTCCAAACCCTGGTTCAATATTTTACTGTTGGGGAGGTTCCGATAGCTGTCGGTAAAGCCTGTGGAAGGAGGAAGACCCGGCTTTAGGATGAGGTTGGAGGTCGTTTTATAATAGTACGCTATCTCTCCTGTGAGCCTATTGTTAAACAAACCGAATTCAGCAGCCGCATCCACGTTGTGGAGGGTTTCCCATTGCAGGTCGGGATTGCCCGGATAATTGTAATAAAGTGTCTGGCGGCCAACGTAGGAATTGGCCCCAAGTGTGTATTTGTCATAGTACAAGCCGGAGCCGAAATTGGCGTTGCCGACGACGCCATAGCTGGCCCGTAATTTCAGATAGCTGATGGGGGTGATATTCTTCATGAAACTTTCATCGCTGATGTTCCAGGCTGCGGAAACAGCGGGGAAAAATCCATGTTTATGGTTTGTTCCGAACTTTGAAGAACCATCGACCCTGCCAATGACCTGCAAGGAGTATTTGTCGTGAAAAGTATAGTTGATCCTTCCGAAAAAGCTATTGAAAGTAAACATTTCCTGCGCCAATTCGGTCATAGGGGCCGGGGCTGACAACAATGAGTCCCTGACCCTTTTATAGTCGCCCGGGTTCTCCCAGAAAGGCTTATTGGTATAATCGACTATCGGGTCCTTGGTATAACCTTTTCGTCTGTAATCCTGCGCTTCAACCCCCAGCAAAAAATTAAATTTGTGCATCTCGCCCGGATTCCACAGGTAGTTCGCGGTGATATTACCTGTCTGATTGGTACCCCAGTTGGGGCTTCTCTGGGCGTAACCGCTATGTATGCTTGTGTCGAGCTGGGGTCCGTTGAACTGGTCGTCATTGGACCGGGTATACTCCAAAGAATAGTTGGCTCTTACGAATAAATTATGGATAGGCTGATACTCTACGGCCAGTCCACCCAACACCCGGCTATCAGTCTGTCTTCTTTGGTACTCGTTAAGCGCGATGACTGGATTGGTATATCCTCTGTAATAATCAGAATGCGTGGCATTGTACGCCGGGTAGATGGGCAGTGCGCTGGACATAGCATCGCCGATGCCTCCGTCCCAGGCGGCATGTACCCGTCTGTTGATACCGCGGTTATAGGCGGAGGTGAGGGAGATCTTCAGGTTGGAGAGTACATTGTAATCCATATTCAGTCTTACGCCCATGCGGGTGTAAGCGTTTTTCTTCAGATAGCCCTGATCGTTGCTGTAGGTCAGGTTGGCAAATGTCTTCAGTTTGCTGGTGCCTGCAGACATGGAGAGGCTATGGTCATTGATAAAGCCTTTTTGCGTCAGTAGGTCCCACCAATTCGTATTTGTCTGGCTGGCTACTGCCCAGGGGATATTGTTTGGCAGTGTGGCAAGACCTGTGTGACCGTCGTTCATCCAGGCTTCCTGACGCAGCTGCAGCCATTGAGGACCGTCTACAAAATCCTGTTTCTTTGTATAGGTCGCTATTCCCAGCTTATTGGAATAGGAGAATTGAGGCGTGCCGGATTTGCCCCTTTTTGTAGTGATCAACACTACGCCATTGGCGCCTCTTGATCCATAGATGCCTGTGGCGCCGGCGTCTTTTAGTATCTCGATAGACTCGATGTCGTTGGGATTGATGGAAGACAGCGGGTTCTGGTTCATGGCGCCACTGTTGGTACGGATGAAAGGGTCTGCTATAATAGGTACTCCGTCCACGACATACAAAGGGTCGCCAGAGGCGGAAATAGACCCCACGCCACGAATGCGGATGACGGAGCCGGAGCCCGCGAGGCCGTTGCCGGATATCACCTGTACGCCAGGGGCGCGGCCTTCCAGCGCGGCTTCGAAGCTGGGCACGGGGATCTCGCTGATCTTGTCGCCGCCGACCCTCGAGATGGCTCCTGTGACCTCCCTTTTGCGCTGGGTGCCGTAGCCTACTACGATCACCTCATTCATCGCGGTGTTGGTCGCGCTGAGCTGGACATCGATCACGTCCCCCGAGAGGTCTATCTGCTTTGATCCAAAGCCGATGGAAGAAAAGATCAATGTGCGTGTGGCAGCGGGTACGGTAATCCGAAAGCTCCCATCCACACCGGAGGTGGTGCCTTTTGCGGAACCTTTCGGCACAATGGATACGCCAGCCAAAGGACTCCCATCCTTTGCGTCTGTGACTTTACCCGTGACCGTCTTGTTCTGTGCGTAGGAGAATAGCGTTGCCAGTAACATGCATAACAGGACAGGTGTCCTTGCAAGCAATCGTTTCTTTCTCATAAACTGTCGTTAGTCGTTATTTAATAGTTGGTATCGTGTAACGCTTATCGTGTAAATTATACACAAATTAATGTGTAATTAATACACAATATATATGAAAAAAAAGCACTTCACCAAGTTTCAACAAAAATTTCTTTGCTAAATCGTTATAGGGGGCGAGGGAGCGATTAAAAATCGATGCCAAACCATTTCTTTCTTTCCTTCTTCTGGTATTTATCGTAGTTGAACTTGTAGAGCTTTCCGGGGCGATGAGGGACGTCGGACTCCAGCTCGCCAGTATCTTCCAGCAAATCCATGGAAAAGAACTTCTTCCGGAAATTGCGTCTGTCGAGCTTTACGTCGAGGATGGCTTCGTAGAGATTTTGCAGTTCGCGTAAGGAGAACTGTTTAGGCAGGAGGCTGAAACCAAGGGGATGCTCCTGGATCCTTTTTTGCAGCCATTCGTAGCAGACATCCAGTATCTGGCGGTGATCAAAGGCCATCTCGGACAATGTAGTGACCCTGTGCCAGTGCAACTCGTTGTCCAGGATCTTTAATTTATGGTGCTCGATATTGATAAGCGAACAGTATGCGATGGTAACGACACGGGCTGCGGGGTGCCGTCCTACTTCCCCAAAGGCCTTTACCTGTTCAAGGTACACATCGTCCAGTCCTGTACGTTCTTTCAGGATGCGGTAAGCCGCCTGGTCCAGGTCTTCATGGTTATTGACCAGGTCGCCCAGGAGGGACCATTTATTATCGAATTTTTCCAGATCGGATTTGATCAGCAATACTTTCAGCTCGTTGTCATCAAAGCCAAATATGACACAGTCCACGGAGATACCGATGATCCCATCATTCTCCAATTGTTTGAGAATTGTCTTAATATTCTTTTGCGGGGTAACGGTGTTACCTGAAGTCTTATCGGTAGTATCGGATGGTATTTTAAGGCTCATAGAAGTACGAATTTAAATCCTTTTCTGATATTGCGTTCAATTGGTACATTTGGGGAAATTAGTACCATTGAACACAATGGGCTAATTTCGGGCCTTCGGCCAAAGAACCTTCGGTCCTTTTTGTGTGTTCAATTCACCTTCGTATGTATTCTTCCGAACAGACCCAGCAATTACAGAAATTAACAAAAACGCTATTGGCGTCCGGTAATGCAAAACCTTTGGGAAAGGGGAACCTTAAGGATTTGAAAGATGTACTCCGCTTTCATGAGTACCGGTACTACATCATGAACGACCCTCTGGTTTCGGACCCCGAATACGACGGATTGTACAAGCAACTGGAACATATAGAAGCCGAACATCCGGAGCTGATAAGTCCGGATTCCCCTACACAACGGGTGGCCACGGGGCTTACCAAGGAATTCCCTACGACACAGCACCTGGTGCCGATGTTATCCCTGGAGAACTCCTACAATGAGGAAGACCTGCTGGCATGGGACAAGCGGGCCCGGGAGCTCACCGGCCTGGAAGAGCTGGAATATTGCGTGGAGCCCAAATTTGATGGAGCCAGCATTTCTCTTACTTACGAGAATGACCTGCTGGCGAGAGGCGTGACCCGTGGCGACGGTGTAGCGGGAGACGAGATCACCACAAATATCCGGCAGATCCGTAGTGTGCCGTTGAAAGCGGCCTTTTCCAAATATGGCCTCCAACTGGTGGAGATCCGGGGAGAGGTGCTGATGAATAAGGACAACTTTAAGAAATATAATGACCAGTTGGCGGAGCAAAACCTTGCCCCTCTGGCCAATCCCCGTAATGCTGCGGCCGGCTCTCTTCGAATAAAGGACCCCAAGGAGGTAAGCCGTCGTAACCTCGAGGCCTTTTTGTACCACGTCAGCTATTTTGCCACCCTGGAGGGATGGCAGATGACAGACGGGCATTTGACCAATCCGGGAGGGGAGGATGCGGGGGAAGTAAAACCCCGGGACATGCCTGTGCATCCGGCCCTCAAAACACACAGCGGTTGTCTTCAGATGTTATGGGACCTTGGTTTTAGAAGTCCGCAGAAGGAGAAAAGGGTAGTGAAGGGCATACGGGCCGTGCTGGACTATTGTCATGAATTTGAGAATGGACGGGATGATCTGCCTTATGAGATAGACGGCATGGTGATCAAGGTAAATTCCATTGCCCTGCAGGACAAGATGGGTATGACCACTCACCATCCCCGCTGGGCCATCGCCTTTAAATTCAAGGCGCGTCAGGCTACCAGCACCCTTCGGAAGGTGGAATTCCAGGTAGGCCGCACAGGCAGTATTACCCCTGTGGCCAAGATCGACCCTGTTCCTCTCAGTGGTGTGACCGTTAGCTCTGTCTCTCTTTTCAACGAGGAAGTGGTCCGGGAAAAGGACCTGAAGATCGGGGACCAGGTGCTGGTGGAACGTGCGGGGGATGTGATCCCTTATATCGTAAAATCGTTGGCGGACGTGCGCACGGGCAAAGAAACCGACATCATCTTTCCTACCCATTGTCCTGTGTGTAAATCAAAGCTTGTGAAGCCGGAGGGCGAGGCGGTCTGGCGGTGCGTCAACATCGATTGTCCGGCACAAGTGGTGGAGCGGATCATCCATTTCGCCAGCAAGGACGCCATGGATATCCGTAGCTTTGGGGATGCCAATGTCCGTAAATTCTTCGAATTGGGTTTTTTAAAAGATATCCCCGGGATCTATCACCTGCCGTATGATAAAATAAGGGAATTGGAAGGTTATGGGGAAAAGAGCATTGCCAATCTGCAGGCGGCTATCGAGCATTCCAAGCAACAGCCCCTGCACAGGCTGATCTTCGGATTGGGTATCCGTTATGTCGGGGAAACCACAGCCAAAACGCTGGCCGCAGCGGTCAGTCATTTGTCGGACCTTACGGATCTCACCCTGGAGGATCTGCAAAATCTGGAGGATATAGGTCCCAAGGTGGCCGGCAGCGTATACCAGTTTTTCCATAATAAGGACAACAAGACCTTGCTGGACAGGCTGGAAGCCTTGGGGTTGAACCTGAAAAGCCCAAAAGGGACGCCGGCAGCCGGAGGCAACCTGGATGGGCAAACGTTCTTATTCACGGGCACCCTAAACCGGCTCAAGCGGTCCGACGCCGAAGAAATGGTGGAAAAGAACGGAGGCAAGCTGCTCAGCGGCGTTAGCAGCAAGCTAAACTACCTGATAGTAGGCGAAGATGCAGGCAGCAAATTGGAAAAAGCCAAAAAGATACCATCCATCCGAATACTCACAGAAGACGAATTTATCAAGCTTATTAACATATAAGAATATTTTCTTACGTCACTGGTAAATCGAAAATCTTTTCCGTAACTTTAAGAAAATTGTAGGCATGATTAGAAAACTAACCGGCGAAGCGTGGAAACCTTTACAGTTTCCCGGCTGGAAACAACTCCGAAAAAAATATGCACTCTCATCGCTGGGGCGCGTTGCCAGTTATTCTGAAGACGTGCTTGAAGATGGAAAGTTGCTGAACGGCAGCCTTACAACAGGCTACAAAACACTTAATCTTCATCGGCCTGGCAATAATGGTACGCTGTATATCCATCGGGAAATTGCGCGCCTGTTCCTGCCCAAAGCCTCACAGAAGAATAAGTATGTGATCCACGTGAATCACAACAAGCTCGACAATGCTGCCAAAAATCTGAAATGGGCCACGTTGGAAGAGATGATCGACCACCAACAAAAAAGTCCTGCCAAGATCGCTTACAAGAAAGTGCAAGCCAATCGTACCGTGGGATTGAAGCTGACGGCTTCACAGGTGAAGACCATCAAGAAAACCCTTTCCAGTAAAAACCGGCAACTTACTATCAAAAAGCTGGCAGAGAAATACAATGTCAGCGAGATGACCATGTATCGTATCAAGAGTGGAGAAAATTGGGGGAGGATCAAATAGCATATGTTACAACCCGCAACGATCAAGTTCCTAAAAGATCTTAAGAAGAATAACAACAAGCCCTGGTTCGAGAAAAATAAGACGGTTTACCTGAACGCCAAAGAGGATATGGATCAATTTGTACAGCAGGTGATCGATGGGTTGGGAAAGATTGACCCGGATATAGCTTCATTACAACCAAAAGACTGCATCTTCCGTATTTATCGCGACGTAAGATTCTCCAAAGACAAGACACCCTATAAGACGAACATGGGCGCCTCCTTTAACAAAGGCGGTAAGAAAGTCCCTACGGCAGGATATTATTTCCATTGTGAGCCGGGTGGACAGAGCATGGCTGGCGGTGGTCTATGGATGCCCATGCCCCCGCATCTTTCCAAGGTCCGGCAGGAGATAGACTATAGTTTTGACGAGTGGAAAAAGATCGTCGGGGATCGTAATTTCAAGAAGACCTTCCCCAAGGGAGTGGAAGGGATAGAAGTATTATCCAGGCCCCCCAAGGGATATGATGAAGAGAACCCCGCCATCGAATTCCTCAAGATGAAATGCTTTATCGTCACACGCGACCTCTCCGACGCCGACCTGCAATCCAGGACCCTGTTAAAAGAGGTATTAAAGACATTTGCCACGATGAAGGGCTTTATCGATTTCCTCAATCGAAGTATGGATTAATATTTAAAATAAGAAGGGGGCTTACGCCCCCTTTCGTTTTTATATGAGTCCTTGTTTTACTAAGTA
This sequence comes from Chitinophagaceae bacterium, assembly GCA_017307755.1. Lineage (GTDB taxonomy): Bacteria > Bacteroidota > Bacteroidia > Chitinophagales > Chitinophagaceae > Puia. The sequence continues at coordinate 388,491 of JAFKGQ010000010.1, forward strand.
TTCCGCGATCTGCACCGCATTGGTAGCCGCCCCTTTCCGCAGGTTGTCACTCACCACCCACATATTCAGGGTCTTTGGCTGCGTCTCGTCCCTTCTCAGCCGTCCGACGAACACGTCGTCCTTATCATGTGCATCTTTTGGCATGGGATATTGCTGTGTAGAAGGATCGTCCACCAATACTACTCCGGGGGCTTTGGACAGGAGGTCTCTTACTTCAGCCAGATCGAAATCATTTTCAAATTCCACGTTGACGGCTTCGCTGTGGCCGCCTACGACAGGGATACGTACGGTTGTTGCCGTCACCCGGATGGAATCGTCCCGCATGATCTTCTTTGTCTCATTGACCATCTTCATCTCTTCCTTCGTATATCCATTATCGAGAAATACGTCGATCTGTGGGATAACATTCAGATCAATAGGATATTTATAAGCCATTTCTCCCTGTACACCCTTCCTTTCGTTCATCAGCTGGTTCACCGCCTTTACACCCGTACCGGTGACACTCTGGTAAGTGGATACAACGATCCTTTTTACTTTGTACCTCTTATGAAGAGGGTTGAGGGCTACCACCATTTGAATGGTGGAACAGTTGGGGTTGGCAATGATCTTATCCTCTTTTGTCAGGGCATCCGCATTCAATTCGGGTACTACCAGCTTCTTGGTAGGGTCCATTCGCCAGGCAGAGGAGTTATCGATGACCGTGATACCGGCCGCAGCAAACTTCGGCGCCCATTCCAGGGAGGTGCTGCCGCCGGCCGAGAAGATGGCTACGGCAGGCTTTGCTGCAATCGCATCGGAGGCGCTGACGATCTTATATTTCTTTCCCTTGAATGTCACTTCTTTACCAATCGACCTTTCAGATGCTACGGGTATCAGCTCTGTGACGGGAAAATTCCTTTCGGTCAATACGTCTAACATTTTGGTGCCTACCAGGCCTGTGGCGCCTACGACTGCAACTTTCATTGTTTCTTGATTATATATTGTTTATTAAAAATCTGAGCCCTTCGGCGGAGCTGCTTCGACACGCTCCTTCTCGGGCGTAACCTTGCGGTTACGGACAACGAACCTGTGGTTCGTTCTGTTAAAAGCAAAGAGCCCTCCCTATCCGGGAAGGCTCTTTATTATCTTGTCATACAAAACAATCAAACCCCTTCCCGCGGCGGGAACTGCTTCTTGGTCTGCTTCTTTGTATGTTTCATTATTTGCATAACGAGGTCAAAAATAGGCATGAAAACAAGAAAATCCAAAAAATACCCAAATAATAATTTTGGCATGACCATTTATAATAGAGATTTGCCTGGTTTTTATTTTCTCTTAAAACTTCAAACTGATGAACATGAAAAACATCTTTATCTCGATGGTAGCTATCGCGACCTTCTCCGTAATGTATTCCTGTAAGGGTAAGAACAAGGAAGCTACATCCGACACCACCGCCACGCAGGAGCCTGCCAAGAAGGAGGAAGCAGCATCCACGACCCCTGCCAATGAGCCCAAGACCTATACTGTGACCTTTAGCCCCGACTCCGCACTTTTAGGCAAGAACAAGGAGGCTTTTATAAAGATCAAGAATGCAAAGGCTGTGGCCTTGCAGAATCCTGATGGAAAGGATGAAGGCATCGAGCTGACCTTCGACCTGGATGTGACCAATAAAAATAAGATAGGGACCAGCAGTTTTTTCTTCCGGACGGACAATTTCCGGCTCGCCCTGGACAACAACCAGAATCTCACGGAAGCTAATGGGAATTCTTCCGGCGTAGATGCGGAGTCCACGAAGGAGCTTACTGGTATCAAGTACAAGATCCCCGCGGGCGCCAAGCCGAAGACATTGAATCTATTTCATGATGAGACACGAGCCAGTGTGGGTGTCGAACTGAAATAAAAAAAATGCCGGCTTATTCAGCCGGCTTTTTTATTTAAACCAATTGGATGTCGAAGTTCACCAAGTCTATGAATTGCCGTATCCTTTCATCAATGTCTGTCTTTCTTATCTCTTTCAGCCGGGTGGGTCCGAACTTCTCCACACAGAAAGAAGCCATAGCAGAGCCCACGATGATCGCCGTCTTCATATTTTCAAAAGAGATATCGCGTGTCTGTGCGATATGGCCGATGAATCCTCCTGCAAATGTATCGCCGGCGCCCGTAGGATCGAAAACTTCTTCCAGCGGCAGTGCCGGTGCAAAAAACACTTTGTCGCCATGGAAGAGCAGCGCACCATGTTCTCCTTTCTTGATCACAAGATATTTGGGGCCCATCTTCTGGATCTCCTTTGCCGCCTTCACCAGCGAAAATTGTCCGCTGAGCTGGCGGGCTTCGCTATCATTCACCAGCAGCACATCCACCATGGTCAGGAGCTTTTTCAGATCCGGCAGGGCATTGTCCATCCAGAAGTTCATGGTATCCATAGCGATGAGCTTGGGGCGGGTCTTCAATTGCTGGACCACGCTGATCTGCAGGCTGGGCAATACATTGCCAAGCATGAGAAATTCGCTGCCCTGATAGCTATCGGGGATGATGGGGTTAAAGTCTGCCAGTACGTTGAGGTCTGTCACCAGGGTATCCCGGGTGTTCATATCCAGGTGGTAACGACCGCTCCAGAAGAAGGATTTCTTATCCCCCACGACCTCTACCCCTTCCAGGTTCACACCCCTTTTCCGCAATTCGTCCATTTCTTCCTGGGCGAAATCATAGCCGACGATGGACACCTGGTTAATAGGCTTAATAAAGTTACTGGCTGCATAAGCAGCATAAGTAGCAGCACCACCAACGATCCAATCCATCTTACCGAAAGGGGTTTCAATGGCGTCATATGCCATGGAACCTACAACAATTAAAGACATTCGTATTGTTTTGTTTTATGCGGTGCAAACCTACAATAATTTCTGTACAAAATATTACTAACACTTGTTAGTAATTTATACCTTTACACCTTCTATGGCGAAGATCCAAAGTAAAAAGAACAGTACTAAAAAGGAGGTCATCATTGAAAAGGCGTCCAAGCTCTTTCGGGAGAAAGGGTTCGGGGCCGCCTCCATGCGGGATCTGGCTGAGGACGTGGGAGTAGAGGCCGCCAGCCTGTACAACCACATCCAATCGAAGGCGGAGATATTACAGACCATCTGTTTTAAGGTCGCCAATGAATTTATGACCAACCTGGAACAGGTGGAGTCCAGCAGCCAGTCCACATTAAAAAAGATGGAAGCCATCATCCGGCTACATATCCGTATGATGCTAGATCAATACGAGTACATTTATATCTCAGACCATGAGTGGCGGCATCTGCCGGAGCCTTATCTCTCCAACTTTCTCAGCCAGCGGAGAAGCTATCGCAAGCGTCTGGGCGATATCATCGAAGAAGGCATTGCCAAAGGGGAAATGAAACATATCGACCCTTATGTGGCAGTCCTGATCATACTGTCCGCCATCAGCGGTATCGACTCCTGGCAACGCAGCCGCAAAAGCACCAGCGCCGAGGCGCTGGAGACAAATATGGTAAAATATCTCATCGAGGGATTAAAGAAATAGCATCCAATGGCCAGTCATTTCAGGAAGTTACGGGTAGCCGACGTCCGGCGTGAGACAAATGAATGCGTCTCCGTCGCCTTTGACGTCCCGGATCAGTTCCGGGAAGAGTTCCGGTTCATCCAGGGACAGAACATCACCATCCGCGCCCGTATAGGCAAAGAGGAGATACGCCGCAGCTATTCCATCTGCAGCAGCCCTTTTGAGGGTGAGCTCCGGATCGCTGTAAAAAAGGTGGCGGGCGGGCGCTTTTCTACCCATGCCAACGATGTGCTGCACGTCGGCGACGAGTTGGACGTCCTCCCCCCTACCGGAAAATTCTATACCGCGCTGGACCCGGACAAACCCAAGCATTACCTGGCTTTTGCCGCAGGCAGCGGTATCACCCCCATCCTTTCCCTGATCAAGACGACGCTGGCAACAGAGCCTGACAGCCATTTCACACTGATATACGGCAATCGCAGCCGGCCTGGCATCATATTCCGGGAAGAGCTGGAAGCTCTCAAAAACCGCTATATCCACCGTCTGGCGATCCATCATATCCTCAGCCGGGAAAAAACAGACATTTTGCTGCACCAGGGCAGGATCGACACGGTCAAATGCGCGGAACTCTGCAACAAGCTGATCGATCTGACAACAGCAGACGAAGTCTTTTTATGCGGTCCGTCGGAAATGATCTTTACGGTAAAAAGCTGGCTGGAAGACCGGGGCGTCGAAACACGAAGGATCCATTTCGAATTGTTCAATACCCAGGAAGGACGGTCGGAGACACGTAAAATAGAGCAGGCGGCGGCGAAGGCTGCGCTCGCCGGAAAAGTCAGCCGGGTGACGGTGCGTCTTGACGGCGCCAGCTTTGAATTCGATCTGCCCTTTGAAGGGGATGCAATTTTGGATGCCGCCTCGTACCAGGGCGCCGACCTGCCCTTTGCCTGCAAAGGGGGAGTTTGTTGTACCTGCCGGGCCAGGCTGCTGGAAGGGAAGGTTGAAATGGATGTGAACTATGCCCTGGAGGAAGACGAGATAGCGGCGGGCTTTATCCTCACCTGCCAATCCCACCCCCGTACGGAGAAAGTGGTGGTGGATTTCGATTCGAAATAAAAAAGGCCTGACCGTATGATGACCAGGCCTTATGACACTAATATCCGGAATTCTGCTCCAGGAAAGGGTTCAGGTCCAGCTGGGTCTGGGGAACGGGGTACAGGAGCTGGTAATCCTTCACGTTGTAGTTAAGATTATTCCCATTGCCATCCTTTAGTGCATTCATCACCGCCAGCGCCCTGCCTGTCCTTAACAGGTCGAACCAACGCTGACCTTCAAAAGCCAATTCAAGTCTTCTTTCTTTTTCGATAGCCAGGGCCATGTCGCTTTGGTTGGCGGCGGTAGTATTTGATAATCCGACGCGGCTCCGTACCGTATTTACCATTCCGGCAGCACTGGTGACATTTCCTTTGGCATTATAGGCTTCGGCCCTCAATAACAGGATATCCGCCAGACGGATCATGTACATATTATTCAATCCGTTGTTGGGGTCCGTGTATTTGGAGAGTACAGGGTAGTGGCCGGGGTCCGTCCAATATTTATCGGGCCAGCCGTAATCTACAAATTGTATGGAGGCATTCATCCGGACATTATCGCCTTCCGAGATAAATGTATTCACCAGGTCGTTGGTGGGCGTTGAGAATTTTTTCCACCCTGCCCCGACGAACTGGGAAGGGACCCAGTTACCCACGCTGCTGCTATAGCCGTCGTATTGGATCTCCCAGATGGATTCACTGTTGTTTTTATGATTGATATCCCAGAGATCAGCATAATTCGACAGCAAGGTATAATGAGGAATGACCTGGTCGCAATAATAGGCCACGGAATCCCAGTTGGCGGGAGTTTTTGTAGCATATACTTTGGCCAGCAACGCAGCCACTGCGCCCTTTGAGACGGTGAACTTCGAAGGATCGTCTCCTACATTGCCTACTGTTGCCAATGCAAACCAGCAATCGTTGAGGATTGCAGTGTATATTGTATCCACTCCGGATGGCAGACCGCCGGAGGTTTTGATCAATGTCTCTGAACTGGTGGGGTCTACAGGCGTTAATATCAATGGCAGTCTTCCCCAAAGCCTTACGGCATCGAAGTATTGAAAGGCCCGAATGAAGCTCGCCTGTCCGACGATGCTGTTTTTATGGTCTTGCGTCAAGGAAGGGTCTTTGCTGGCCCATACCCGAGCGATAGCGTCATTGGTTGCCCCGATCACGGAATAACAGTCGCTCCAGTCGCGGGCGATATTCCCGTTCAGCGACGTAAAGGTGAACAGATCGATGGCCGCATTATCCGGGTTATCACCCCCGGCATAACAGTTGTCGGACAATACATCTCCATTCGTGATCCTGTCGAGCACATTGAACTCGATGCCGGGCCCATAGCCAGCCCCTTTAAAAGCGCCGTAAACACCTTGCAACAGGGCATCGGCATCTGTGGCAGTCAGTGTTGAATCCGTTTTGCCCTTGTTTACCACCTGGGTGACGGGCTTTTTATCCAGGAATTTGGAACATCCGGAGAGCATCAGCGTTGCGACCGCCGCTGCAATGGTCGTTCTATGCAATATTTTATTTTTCATTTTGAATCTTTTTATTTTAGACTGATATTGAGTCCTATCAGGAAGATCTTGGACTGGGGATAGGCGCCGCTGTCCATACCCAGGGAAATATTCCTGGAATCATTGTTATTGCTGGCTTCTCCCCCCGGATTTACTCTGATTGGGCTTCCTGTAGAATTAACTTCGGGATCAAAGCCTTTATACTGGGTGATGGTGATCAGGTTATTGGCCGACACATAGATCGAAGCTGCACCCAGACCCAACTTGTTGATCAGGCTCGGATCAAACCGGTAGGACAAGGTGATCGTCTTGAAACGCAGGTAAGAGCCATTTTCCAGGAAGCGGGTAGAGATCAGGGAATTGTTGGCCCAGCCTACCACGGGAATATCCGTGATGTCCCCTTTTTTCCTCCACCTTCTTAGGATGTCGGCACTTTGATTGGCTGAGTTCAGCATGGATATCGCCTCCATTCTTCCCACATTATATATCTTATTCCCCTGTGAACCCTGTATGAATACGATGAGGTCAAAATTCTTATACGAAAAGGTGTTGGTCATGCCATACACGAACTTAGGCTGAGCGCTTCCAATAAAGCGGCGCGAGGTTGGGGAAGGGGCATCGGACAGGGTATCACCCTTTGTCAGGTACATCACGTGTCCATTCTCCGGGTTGACGCCTTTGGCAACGTAGCCGTAGAATTCTCCCAGGCCGTATCCGGTGGCCAATGATATGGCGCGCTGCGGAGTACCCGCTCCATTCAGGGAAACATCACCGTAGACGGGAGAGTTCTGTATGCCATACAGCAGTCGGGTCACCTTATTCCTGTTAAAGGAAATGGTGAAATCGGTGCTCCAGCGGAAATCACCTCTGACGATATTGCGGGTAGACACCAGGAATTCGGTACCAATATTTCGCATCTCAGCCCCGTTGAACGGTGCATTTTTATATCCTGATTGTGCCGGCAAGGGAACATTCCATAAAATGTCCTTGGTTTTTTTGATATAAAAGTCACCGGAGAAATTGACCCTTCCATTAAGAAAAGCTGCGTCCACCCCTATATTGGTCTGCGTACTCTTTTCCCAGGTGAGATCCATCGGGGCTGAGGTGGCTAATCCATAGTTCGGGGTGCCATTGGTAGCGGGGTCATTGCTCAATATTAAAGGATACAGCGACAAATAGCCGTAGCTGCCGATGCCTTCCTGGTTACCATTCTTTCCCCAGCCTACCCTTAGTTTAAGATCGCTGATAAAATTGACCTGTTTCATGAACTCTTCGCTGGAGATCCTCCACCCTGCGGAGAACGAAGGGAAAACGGCCGTCCGGTTGCCAGGCAGGAATTTCGAGGATTGATCCACGCGCAGGTTAGCCTGTAACAAATATTTCCCGTCAAAGTCATAAGTTACCCTTCCCAAATAGGAAACCAGCGCCCATTCATCGACAGCCACATTTCCGGGTCTAAAGATACTGTCATGTATGTAGCTTGCCTCCCAGGGCAAAAGTCTGTATTGATTTGCCAGGTGTGAGCCCCCGATGGTTGTACTATTGGTCTTCGCCTCTTGTGCTGTCCATCCGGCCAGGGCAGTCACATGACTTTTACCCCAGGTGGCGGTGTAGTTCAATGTCTGTTCGCTTAGCCAGGTAAGCACCGTAGAATTAGTTCGGGAATGGTCGCTTGGGTTGGACGTGGAAATGTTCGAGGTAAGAAAAGGATCTACAAAGGATGTGGCCAGATTGTTCTGATAATCCAGGCCAAACCGTGACTGGAAGGTCAATCCCTTGAATAGTTTTACATCCACCCCCAGGTTAGACAGCAGACGGTCATTCCGAAAACGTGTATAGCCGCCAAGGATGGAGCCATATGGATTAGACCATCCCTTCAGCCTGTTAAATCCTATTCTGCCGTCTGTCTCGAATTTGGGTACGATAAACGGCGTTTCCAGGGCGGACAATACCACGCCGCTCTTCGCTACGCTCAAATTGTCCTTTGAATCATTATTATTGGACCGGGAGAGCACCGTACTGGTGACAAATGTAAGCCAACTGGTCGCCTTTGTCGTCAGGTTCACCCGGCCGGTAAGCCTGTCAAAGGCGGCCGGTTTTACAATGCCCGTTTGTTTAAGATACTCGAAAGAAATGTAATGCTGCGTCTTTTCGGAACCTCCGGCAATGGATAATTGATAATCCTGCTGATGCCCCTTTTGAAATACTTCTTTCGGCCAGTTGACATTGTTGGCATTCACCATGGAGTCGGTGACCGCCACGACAGGATAATTTAGCTCATTGGCATAGTCCTGATACTGTTTGCCATTCAGCACGGACAACATCTTCGTGGTAGACGAGATCCCCCCATAAACATTCAAGCTGACCTTCGATCTTCCGGCCACCCCCTTTTTTGTCGTGATCACCACTACCCCATTGGCGGCCCTGGTTCCATAGATGGAGGCGGAAGCCGCATCCTTTAGGATAGAGATCGTTTCTATATCATTGGGACTAAAGGCCGAAATATCCGTCATAGGTATGCCGTCAACGACGTATAAAGGATCATTGCCGGCGCTGATGGAAGAGGAGCCCCGTATGCGGATGGTCAGGCCTGCTCCGGGCTTACCCGAATTGTTCACCACCTGTACGCCAGCAGCCTTGCCCTGCAGGGCCTCCCCGGCATCTACGATGGGGCGATTGGCGATGTCAGCGGCTGTTACAGTGGAAACAGCTCCGGTAACATCTTTTCTCCGCTGGCTGCCATAGCCTATCACCACCACTTCATCCAGCTTCCTGTCTGACGGCATCAATTGCACGTTGACAACATTCCTGCCGCCGACGGCCTCCTCCTTATCCATATAGCCTATGTAAGAAAATACCAGCGTGGCGTTGTCTTCCGCCGTAAGTGTATACTCCCCTTTATTACCCGTGGAAGTTCCGGTAGAAGTACCTTTTACCCGCACCGACACCCCGGCAAGGGGTTCGTTGACGGCGCCGGTGACAACACCCGTGATCCGGAGAGGCTGTTTTTCGGGGCCCGTGGACATGACAACCACCAGATTGTTGTCCAGCATTTTATAGGTAAGGTCCGTACCTGAAAAAAGTGTGCGTAAGGCTGCCTTGAGGTCCGAATTATTAAAATTGACATCCACCTTTTTGCGAAGAGATACCAGGTCGTAGTTGTAAAGGAACCGGAATTCGCCTTTCTTTTCAATCTTGTTCAGCACTTTGGCGATCTCCGCCCGCTGCATGTTCAAAGTGATGGAACCTTGTGCATGAATATCCGCCCTGGCCTGCAGGATACCAAACAGGATTAACAGAATGGAAAGCTTCATAATGACAAGTAATTTAAAGAGCAATCGTAACCACCCCCTCCCTACCAGGGGTTGCAAATTTTTCATACATTTATGATTAAGGATTATTAAATGGGAAACCTCTATCTCCCTCCAAGTTGATAACCGGTTTCCATTGCAATCTGAACGGGGAATGCGCTAACATTTCCCGTTTTTTTGTCTTAATTAGTAGTGATGCTATTTTCAGCCACTATTATTTCTCATATAATTCAATTTCATTCCCGTTGATTTTATAGGTGAAATTTGCAGTTAGTTGCAGGGCATCCAGGGCCTCCTGTACCGTCTCATGGGTGAAAGACCCTCCAAAATGATAGTTATAGAGATGCGTGTCCTTGAAAATGAACCTTACATTATACCAGCGTTCCATTTTCTCCGACAACTCTTTAAAAGAGTCGCCGTTAAATACCAGTTTGTTATACATCCATCCCGTCTCTACCTTCTCGCTGTCGGGAATATTTACAGGAATGCTGTTTACCGCCATATCCGCAAGGGCCGGCCTGGAGTGATGTATCAACGAATCGGCGGAATGGGTCGTCACTGGTAAAAGATGTTTGTTGAACACCAGCTTTTCATTGGGCTTAAGAATGACCCGGGGAGTGTTAGGATTGTCTTTCCGGGTGATCTCGATAGCTCCCTGAAGCAAGGTGGTTTCAATGGTGGGATCCTGAGGATAGGACTTGATGGTGAATGCTGTGCCCAGCACTTTTATTTCCAGGGAATCCGCGTGAACGATGAATGGTCGCTGAGGGTCTTTGGCAACGTCGAAGAAGGCTTCACCCTCCAGCTCAACTTCCCGGGTGGCGCTTTCCGTAAACTGTGCATATCGTAGTTTGCTGCTGGAGTTCAGCCACACTTTTGTCCCGTCGGGAAGTACCAGCTTTGTCCTGACGCCAGCCCTGGAAAGAACTTCTCCCGTCCTTCCCTGTTCCGCGGCTTTGGGGGTAAGCGTTCGCCTGGTTGTGGGTCGAAACAGGAAGATCATAATTCCCAGCAAGGGAATAACAACGGCAGCCAGTACGGCGATCCGGCGAGGAGGGAGGTGGATTATCCTGCTTTTTTTCCCGTGCGTCTGACCGTCCGTCCCACTCCTCTTTATGAGCTTTAAAAAGCGTTGTTCCTGGTCATCACCGGGAGGCCCTTCACCGGCAGCATCAGCAACGGTATAAGCAGTAAAATAAGAATGGAGGATATCCAGTAAATACTGTTTATCGGGAGAATGTTCCAGCAATTGCTGCAGTTCTTCTACATCGGCAGGAGAAGCTTCACCCGACAGACGCCGGGACATCAATACCCATAAGCGATTCTCTTTCATCATACAGCAGGCTCTTGTCCGTAAAGACAAAGAAGCGGGAAGCATCTACTAAAAGAACCCTGAAATTATTTTCGGAGGGGCTTTTTTTGAAGGGAGTAGCCAAGGTCGGCCTCCAGGGCAGAGGCGATCCGTTTGACGGCAATGGCCATTTGTACGTCGATGGTGTTCACGGATATATTCAATATTTCCGCTATTTCCTTATACCGCAGCCCATCCTCTCTCACCAGTTTGAAGATCATTTTACAGCGCGGAGGAAGAGCTTCTACCGCCGCCTGGATCTTTTTGTACATTTCCGCCGTGATAAGAATTTGTTCAGGGGTGACAGCGGAATCGTTCAATTCTATCTGGATATGGTCAAAAGGTTCCGTGATGCTCTCCCTTGCTTTTTTAGAGAGGTAGTTAAGTGCTGTATTCTTGGTAGCTGTATAAAGATAAACACGAAGATTTTGTATCCCCCGGGCATCCGCATGTTTCTGCCAGAGCTTCACAAAGACATCCTCCACTATTTCTTCCGACAGCTCGCGGGTCTTCACGATGGCGAAAGCAAAATGGAACAACCGCTTGTAGAAAAGAACGTATACCTCCCGGAAGGCCGTCTGACGTCCTTCTGATATTTGCAGCAGTAGCTCCGGCAAATGTTCCCCGGAAAAAGGTTGTTCTTCTCTCATGATGTAGCAATCGACAGTGTGGCTGTCTCGTCGCCCTTATTCAAAGCTACGAAAAAAAATTTCAGCTGACGCCACCCTTACTAACAGTCGTTAGTTTGTTTCCAGAAAAAAAGGTATCTTTGGCATGCAATTTTAGTCTATGTCTGTACAGGACCTTGAAAAAATATTCCAGGATAAAATAGATGCAGATATCCGCATCGAGCCGAAGGATTGGATGCCCGACGCTTATCGAAAAACGCTTGTCCGGCAGATGTCCCAGCATGCGCATAGCGAGATCGTGGGGATGCTACCCGAGGCGAACTGGATCACGCGGGCCCCTACCCTTCGCCGGAAAGCGACCCTGATCGCCAAGGTACAGGATGAGGCCGGGCACGGACTTTATCTGTATGCCGCCACGGAAACCCTTGGTACGGGCCGGGAGGAATTGCTGGATCAGCTGCATACGGGGAAGGCGAAATATTCGTCCATCTTTAACTACCCTACCCTGACATGGGCGGACATGGGAGCCATTGGCTGGCTGGTGGATGGAGCCGCCATTATGAACCAGGTGCCCTTATGCCGGGCCTCTTATGGCCCCTACGCCCGGGCCATGGTCCGTATTTGCAAGGAGGAAAGCTTTCATCAGCGGCAGGGTTTTGAGATCCTTTTGACACTCAGTAAGGGAAGTGAGGCGCAACGGCGGATGTGCCAGGATGCCATTGACAGGTGGTGGTGGCCATCCGTTATGATGTTTGGCCCCAATGATGACGCCAGCCCTCATACGGCGCAAAGCATGCAATGGAAGATCAAGCGTTTTTCCAATGACGAGCTGCGTCAGCGTTTTGTGGACATCTGTGCCGGCCAGGTAAAGATACTGGGCATGACCCTGCCCGATCCTGATCTTGTCTGGAATGAGCATCGGCAGCATTATGATTTCGGGGCCATCAACTGGGACGAATTCTGGAGTGTCATCAAGGGCAATGGCCCCTGTAATAAAGATCGGCTGGAGGCCAGGGTAAAAGCGCATGAGGAAGGGGCCTGGGTGAGAGAGGCTGCGCTGGCGCATGCGGAGAAAATGTCCCGAAAACGGGCCTCTTAAAAAATATAGCCCGTTTTCGGGAAAAATCTAATGATGGGCCTTCGGCCAACGAACCTGTGGTTCGTTCTGGAAAAAATACGGTAAAAAAAGAGATTGCATAAATAATATGGCAGAAAATCAGTGGCCGCTGTGGGAAATATTTATCCGCAGCAAACAGGGCCTGGATCATAAGCATGTGGGCAGTCTGCACGCAGCAGATGCACAGATGGCTATCGAAAATGCCCGGGATGTCTATACCCGCCGCATGGAAGGCGTCAGCATCTGGGTGGTGGAGAGCAAATACGTACATGCTTCCAACCCCGATGATGCGGCCAGTTTTTATGATCCCGCGAGTGATAAGGTTTACCGGCATCCGACCTTTTATGACCTGCCGGACGAATTAAAGCATATGTAAATGTCTTCATCAACACCTCTTTTGGAATATACCTTGCACCTGGCCGATGACGTATTGATCCTTGGTCATCGCAACAGTGAATGGACGGGGCACGGCCCTATCCTGGAGCAGGATATCGCCCTTTCCAACATTGCCCTCGACCTGATAGGACAGGCAAGGAATTTTTATCAGTACGCGGCGGGATTGGCGGGTAATGACAGCGGGGAAAGTATCTATCCGGCAGGGGGAGGAGGCGTCGTCACGGAGGACACGCTGGCTTTTCTCCGGGACGGGTGGGACTTCAGGAACAGCCTGCTGACGGAGCAGACAAACGGAGACTGGGCAAAGACTATTTTGCGGCAGTTCTTCTTCAGCGCCTTCCAGGTTGACCTGTACGAGCAGCTGGCTGTGGGGAGAGATACAACGCTGGCCGCCATCGGGGCCAAAGCTTATAAAGAAGCCCTGTATCATCTGCGCTGGAGCAGCGAGTGGGTCATCCGGCTGGGCGACGGTACGGACGAAAGCCATCAACGGATGAAAAAGGCCCTGGAGGAATTATGGAAGTTCACCGGGGAGCTGTATATACCGGCCCCCTACGAGCGATGGGCCGCCGAAGCGGAGATTGGCCCGGACCTTTCACAGCTGCGTGTCAGATGGAAGGAGCGGGTAAAAGAAGTATTTGACGAAGCAGGTCTGACCTATCCCGTGACAGAGTGGATGCAGACAGGCGGTAAGGAAGGTCGTCATACAGAGCAGCTGGGTTATGTTTTGGCAGAAATGCAATTCCTGCAAAGGGCCTACCCGGGATGCGAATGGTAAATGTCAGATGGAAAACAAGCACGATAACACAACAGTCTCTGTCCAGGAGATCCGGGCGTTACTAAAGGAAGTGAACGACCCGGAAGTTCCCGTGCTTTCTGTATTGGACCTGGGTATCGTACGGGACATAAGGATAGATGGCGGGACAGTGGAAGTCATTATAACGCCCACCTATAGCGGTTGTCCTGCCATGGATATGATCCGTACGGAGATAAAAGCCGTGCTCGAGCTTCATGGTTATAAGGATGCCCGGATCACCACTGTACTTTCACCAGCCTGGACCACCGAATGGATGAGCCAGGAGGGAAAAGATAAGCTAAGGGCCTATGGCATTGCGCCGCCTACTCCCCTGCAGCAGGTGTGTCATACAAAGCTATTTCACCGGGAGGAGGCTATTCAATGCCCCCATTGCCATTCCTATCATACCAGCCTGATCAGCGAATTTGGGAGCACCGCTTGTAAAGCGCTCTATCGCTGCGAGGATTGCAAGGAGCCCTTTGACTATTTCAAATGTCATTAATTACATATGTCTTCTATTTTATTTGAAATCCGTGATCAGATAGCCTTTATCACCTTGAACCGGCCGGAGAAGCTAAATGCCTTCAATCGGGAAATGGCCTTGTTGTTACAAAACAGGTTGGACGAATGCGCCAGTCTCCACGAAGTACGGGCGGTATATCTGACAGGGGCCGGCAAAGGGTTCTCCGCCGGCCAGGACCTCGCCGAGGTCGTAGACCCCCAGGGACCAGCCATGGCTCAGATCCTCAGCGAACATTACAACCCTATTATCACCCGTATCCGTCATCTTCCCAAGCCGGTGGTCGCCGCTGTCAGAGGGATAGCAGCAGGCGCAGGCGCCAATATCGCCCTGTGCTGCGATGTCGTCGTGGCATCGGCATCTGCGTCCTTTATACAGGCTTTTTCAAAGATCGGTCTTATACCCGACAGCGGCGGTACGTATTTTCTCCCCCGGCTGGTGGGCTGGCAGCGCGCCAGCGCCATTGCCATGCTGGGAGATAAGATCGTTGCAAGCGAGGCGGAAAGGATGGGTATGGTATACAAGATCTATGAGGATATCGATTTCGATGAAGCCTCAAAAGCATTGACAACGACCCTGGCCCGGCTGCCCACGCAAGCGCTTGCCTTTACCAAGCATGCGCTGAATTATTCTTCCGTCAACTCCTTTGAAGCGCAATTGCTGCTGGAAGATGAGCTACAGCAAAAAGCGTCGACTACCAGGGATTATAAAGAAGGGGTACAGGCTTTTTTGAATAAAAGACCGGCTAATTTTACGGGAGAATAATATGTCCGCAAAGAAATGTATAACATGAAAAGCAAAGCAACCAGGATCGTCGATGCCATGATGGAAAAGGATCATTTTAGTCAATGGCTGGGTATTGTACGGCTGGAGGAACGGGAAGGTTTCTGCCGGCTTCAGATGACCGTCAGACCTGAAATGTGTAATGGGTTTGGCATCGCGCACGGCGGCATCACTTATTCCCTGGCGGATAGCGCCCTGGCATTTGCATCCAACAGCAGGGGGAAACATGCGTTGTCGATAGAGACATCCATCTCTCATATCGTGCCATTGCAGGCGGAGGATGGGATCGTTGCTATTGCGGAGGAAAAGAGTTTTGGGAACAAGGTCGCTATTTATGAAGTGAGGATAGAAAGGGAAGAGGATGGAGAGCTGGTGGCCTTGTTCAAAGGGACAGTGTATCGGAAAAGTATTGATTGGGAAGTGTAATTTATTTTTATGATCTATGAAGTTAAGGGATATAGACCGGTGGTGGATCCATCGGCCTTTGTTCATCCGCAAGCCGCGGTGACGGGCAATGTCGTCATCGGAAAAAATGTGTATGTTGGGCCCGGGGCCGCCATACGGGGCGACTGGGGCCGTATTGTTATCGCGGACGGCTGTAATGTCCAGGAGAATTGTACCATCCATATGTTCCCCGGTGTCACGGTATGGCTAAAGGAAGGGGCGCACATCGGGCATGGGGCGGTGATCCACGGGGCTGTGGTCGGAAGGAATTGTTTGATAGGTATGAACAGTGTTATCATGGATAATGTGCAGTTGGGGGAAGAGTGTATTGTAGGAGCTTTGTCGTTTATAAAGGCGGGGATGGAGATCCCAAGACGGAGTATGGTGGTGGGTAACCCGGGGACGATCATCAGGGAGGTCAGTGACGAGATGATCCAATGGAAGACGGAGGGTACGTCATTGTACCAGGCGCTGCCCGGGGAAATGAGGGATAGCTGGGCCGTGTGTGAAGCTTTAAGAGAGGAGTTACCGGGAGGCTCCTCCGTTCCGGAGGAACCACCCCAATATAAACCGTGGAAATAACTACCTTTGCACCCTTGTGGAAAAATCAAACTTTGTAGACCAGATCAGGATCTTTTGCCGCAGCGGGCACGGCGGCGCAGGAAGCAAACACTTCATGCGTACGAAGTTTAACGCCATGGCCGGACCTGACGGCGGGGATGGAGGAAGGGGAGGACATATCATCCTCCGGGGCAGCAAGCATTTGTGGACCTTACTGCATCTGCGTTATTATAAGAATGTGCTGGCAGAGAATGGCGAAGCGGGCAGCGGGAACAACTGCACCGGCCGTTTTGGTAAGGACATCATCATCGAAGTTCCCTTAGGCACCATCGCCCGGGATGAGGAGACAGGTAAGAAAGAAGCGGAGATCCTGGAAGACGGACAGGAGATCGTTTGGTTAAAAGGCGGAAGAGGCGGATTGGGTAATGCCAATTTCGCCACCCCGACCAACCAGGCTCCCGAGCATGCTCAACCGGGACTACCGGGCGTAGAAGGCTGGAAGGTACTGGAATTAAAGGTATTAGCCGATGTAGGGCTCGTAGGCTTTCCAAATGCGGGGAAATCCACTTTATTATCCGTCATCACGGCCGCAAGACCCAAGATCGCGGATTATGCGTTCACCACCCTTACCCCTCAGCTGGGCATGGTGGAATACAGGAATGGCCGGTCATTCTGCGTGGCCGACCTGCCGGGCATTATCGAAGGGGCCGCAGAAGGCAAAGGGCTGGGACACCGATTCCTCCGTCATATCGAAAGGAACCCCGTCCTGCTATTTCTCATCCCTGCCGACAGCAAGGACCACCGGGAAGAATTCCGCATCCTGGTAACAGAGCTGGAGAAATATAATCCTGAGTTGTTGCATAAACAATTCATTATCGCCATCAGCAAGTCGGATATGCTGGACCAGGAGCTGAAGGAAGCGGTCGCAAAGGAGCTGCCGCCAAATATTCCGCATGTATTCATCTCCTCAGTGACGCAGCAAGGTATTACGGAATTAAAGGATTTGTTATGGAAGGTGCTAAATGAAAAAACCTCTTAAATTTTACCCATATGCATCCGAAAAGGATCCTGCTAACGATGGTCTTGTCTATCACTTTACTGCGCAGTATGGCCGACGAAGGCATGTGGCTGCCGCTGTTGCTGGGCGAACAGGTGTATAGCGACATGGTAAAGAAAGGGCTGAAACTGACTAAAGAACAGCTGTACAGCATCAACAAGGCATCTCTCAAAGATGCCATCATTATTTTTGGCCGGGGCTGCACCGGAGAGATCGTCAGTAACGACGGTCTTATATTTACCAATCATCATTGCGGCTATGACGCCATTGCTTCTTCCAGCTCTATCGAGCACAACTACCTTCACGATGGGTTTTATGCCAAAAGCAGACAAGAGGAGATACCTGCCCGTGGACTTACCGCCGACTTCCTTCTGAAGATCGAAGATGTAACAAAGGAAGTTGAGGATTCCCTAAAAGGTTTGTCGGGAGACGAACGCGCTACCAGACAGCAAAGCGTGCTGACCACCATCAGCAACCGCTATTCCGATGCCAGGAAAAGTATTACGGGAAGAGTAAGTCCTCTTTTCAAGGGTAATCAATTCCTTGTCTTTGTCTATCAACGCTACAGCGATATCCGGCTGGTAGGCGCTCCGCCGGAAAGCGTCGGTAAGTTCGGGGGTGACACGGACAACTGGGAGTGGCCTCGTCATACCGGAGATTTCTCCATCTTCCGCGTATATGCGGGAAAGGATGGACTGCCTTCGGAATATTCCACAGACGACGTCCCGCTGAAGCCCAAATATTTTTTGCCGATCTCTTTAAAAGGATTAAAGGATGGGGACTATGCAATGATCTATGGCTATCCCGGCAGTACCAATCGTTATGAAACTTCCTTCGGAGTAAAACAAAAGGTCGACATTGACAACCCGACACTTGTAAAGCTCCGGGATATCCGGCTGAAATACATGTTCGAAGAAATGAAAAAAGACCCGGCCGTCAAACTGCAGCTGGCCTCCAGCTATGCGGGTATCGCCAATTACTGGAAATTCTTTGACGGGGAGTCCAAACAACTGGTGAAGTATGACATTTACGGCCGGAAAAAAACGGAGGAAGCCGCTTTTCAGCAATGGGCCGAATCTCATTCCGACTATGATCATTTGTTCAAGGACTGGTCCAAAGCATATGACGACTGGCGCCCCTACAGCCGTCACCGGGTGTATATCACCGAGGGTATCCTGGGCAGCCCGCTGATGGCGTTTGCCGCCATACTCCAAAATGTGGAATATGCGCTGGTAAAACCAGGCGAAGGAGGCAATCTGAAAAAGTTCTTACAGGCCGCCGACGAAGCGCGCAAAACTTTTCTGAAACAGGAGAACAAGCCTTCCGACCAGCGTATCGTAGCAGCCATCACACAGGCCTTTTATCAGGACGTCGATAAGAACCAGCACCCCATCAGCTTTTACGAGACGGTACAATTCAACTACGGCCCGTTAAATGAAGATGCCACTTATCAGAAGTATGCCGCCGCCGTTTTTTCCAAGACCTTTATTTTTGACGACGCGCGCTGGAATGCTTTTCTCAACCGTCCCGAGGCCGCCACGCTGCAGGAAGATCCCGCTTACAAGCATGCGAATGCTTTTCTTCATAACTGGCAGACCAAATACCTGTCATTCTATCAGCAATTCAATTCCCGGAACAATGAACTGGGGAGGTTATATCTGAAGGGCGTTATCGAGAAAGACCCGAAAAAAGTCCGTTACCCTGACGCCACTTTTACCATGCGTGTGTCCTATGGCAATGTAAAATCCTATACCCCCCGCGACGCCGTGCGTTACGATTATGTCACGACAATGAAGGGGGTATTGGAGAAATATGTTCCAGGGGATTATGAGTTCGATCTACCGCCGGGATTGCTGGAGCTGGCCAGGAAAAAGGATTTTGGTCAATACGCCGACAGACAGCGCAATGACCTTGTCATAGGTTTTATCACGACCAATGATATTACGGGCGGCAATTCCGGCTCGCCTGTACTGAATGCCAGCGGAGAGCTGATCGGGCTCGCCTTTGATGGTAATTACGAAGCGCTCAGTCACAAGATAGCGTTTGATCCCGTATACAACCGGACCATCTGCGTAGATATCCGATACGTATTATGGTGTATCGACAAGCTGGGCGGTGCGCCGAATATCATCAATGAGCTGAAACTCGTACGCACCACGCCGGCAGGCAAATAGGTCAATTCGAGAGGTTCATGGCTGCAGCGCTGCCGCTGCCTTGTGACGGGACTTTCAGGAGCCCTGTAAGGGTGCTGTAATCCATCTGGCTCATCTCTTTACTGGTGTAGGTCTTTACCGAACCGTTGCTGCCCGTGACAGCCACTTTTGACGGGACCACCACATACCTGTATAAAAACCCGGTATAGGTGGTGGGTGATAACAGACTGATGGAGCCTACCACAAAATGCTCTTCGAGGGCCAGGGAAGCGTTGATGATGCTGGAGTCATTGCTCAGCGGATCGCTCACCAGCAGATAGCCTATCACCGACCCTTTGTTCAGGATATCCGCAGTAATGGCTTTTGCGGTAATACTCTGATAATAGACGGAATCACCGGATGTTTGATCCTTAGCGCCTGTCATGCTCAGCGTGATCCAGTTGGAATACATTACGCTGTCCGGCCCAGCCGGGCCGGCCGGGCCCGTGTCACCTTTTTTACAGCTCATGGTCATAAAAACACTGGTAGTCACGACGGCCATTAAAATGAGTTTTGGATTTCTCAAGGCTTTCAATTTTTAAAGGTGAAGTATTGCTATACAATAGTGGATACGTGCCTGCGCGAGGGAGGGTCTAACGTTTTTCGGTAAATGAAGGAAATTTGCCGGTTATTTGGCCGGCGGCGAGTCTTTCCATTGCCATAAATGGATACAGGCGTAGGTCCTGTAAGGACTCCATTTTTGTGAGATCCGTAAAAGCTCTTCGCGAAAGGCCTTTTTATCCGTATTATCCAGCTTGTACAGGCGCATCATGGCATTTTGTATACCAACATCGTCAATGGCAAAGACGTCCGGTCTTCCCAGGCTGAACATCAGCAGCATCTCCGCTGTCCACTGGCCGACCCCTTTTATCCGGGTGATATAGCTGATGACGGCTTCATTGTCCATTTTATGCAGCCGGCGGTGGTCCATGCCCTGTTCGATGGCAAACCGGGCCACATTGTGTACATAGTTGACCTTGGCGTTGGAAAGCCCGATACCACGGAGGGTTTCAAAGGGGGTGGTCAGAATCTCTTCCGGCAGTGGAATGCGTCCTCCAAAGATGTTGAGATACCGCGTGGTGATTGTATTTGCCACTTTGGTGGAAAGCTGCTGGCTCATGATGGAGACGATGAGATAGTGGTGTACATCTTTCCGCCGGCGGAGCTTATAAGCCTCCTGCCCGTCGAGGAGTTTCTTCAGTTTTCTATCTTTTGCCAGGTGTTCGCGATAGTCCATCTACGAATGGTCTGTTTTATATTTGTCGTCTGAATGATGAGCCTAGCTAAAGGTATAGCTTACACCGCCATCCTTTTCATCCTTGAGTACGATGCCCAGTTGCAACAGCTGGAGCCGGATCTTATCCGACGTAGCATAGTCCTTTCGCTTACGGGCGTCCTTTCTGATGTCGATAAGCAGATCGACAACCCCCGTGAGTTTATTATCATCCGCGGCGGATTCGTCCTTAAGACCAAATATTTTTTCCAGATAGTCGGAAAAGTATGTTTTCAGCATTTCGAACGTAGTACTGGAAAGTGCATCGGAAGCGATGTGACCACTCTTGATGGAATTGATCACGGGCGTCAGCTCGAACATATTGGCCAATACTTTTGCAGTATTGAAGTCATCGCTCATGAACTCATCGAACTCCAGCAGAAGCTTATTGACCCTGGCATCCAGGTCGGGGTCTGTGGCAGCGCCGGCCGGGGTTTCCAGCTTTTTCAACACTTCATATGCCTCCCACAATCTTTTCAACCCTTTTTCAGCAGCTTGTAAGGCTTCGTTGCTAAAATCGAGGGTACTGCGATAGTGTGTTTGCAGGATAAAGAAACGTATGGTCATGGGAGAGTATCCTTGTTGCAACAGAGGGTGGTTGCCCGAGAACATCTGTGTCAGCATGATCTGGTTGCCATAGCTCTTACCCATTTTTTTCCCGTTGAGGGTAATCATGTTATTATGCAGCCAATAGCGTGCGGGGACATGTTTATTACAGATGGTGCTCTGTGCGATCTCGCTCTCATGATGGGGGAACTGGAGGTCCATGCCGCCTCCGTGGATATCGAATTCCCCACCCAGGTATTTGGTGCTCATGGCCGAGCATTCGATGTGCCAGCCGGGGAAACCTTCGCCCCAGGGGCTTTTCCATCTCATGATATGTTCTTTGGGAGCGGCTTTCCAAAGAGCAAAGTCCTGGCGGTTGCGTTTTTCATCCTGTCCGTCCAGCTCACGGGTGGTCTCCAGGAGATCGTCGAGGATCCTTCCGCTAAGCTTACCGTAGGGATAGTGCGCGGCATATTTCTTTACGTCGAAGTAGACGGAACCATTGACTACATAAGCATACCCTTCGTCGATGATCTTTTCGATCATGACGATCTGCTCCACGATGTGTCCTGTGGCGGTAGGCTCTATACTGGGATCCAGGTTATTGAATTGATGCATGGCCCAATGAAAAAGATTGGTATATTTCTGTACCAATTCCATCGGCTCCAGCTTTTCCAGTACGGCTTTTTTTGCGATCTTATCCTCGGCTTCCCTCCCCTCTTCCTCGAAGTGACCGGCATCGGTGATATTTCGCACGTAGCGGACCTTAAACCCCAGGTGCAGCAGGTAACGATAGATAAAGTCAAAGGTTATAAAGGGCCTGGCATGGCCAAGATGACTTTCTCCGCTGACCGTGGGGCCGCAGACATACATTCCCACATGGCCAGGCGTAATAGGAATAAATTCTTCTTTCTTTCTTGTATATGAATTAAAGACCTTTAATATTGACGGGTTCATACTAACCCCCGAAGATACAATATTTAGGGGAGTTGCAAGTCTGCTATGACAGGGTTATGGTCCGACCAGGGAAGGGAAAATTTCCGGCATTGGACGACAGGCAGTCGTGGATCGGCCAGGATGTAGTCTATACGCAGTGTAGGGGATATATGGACATAGGTGCGCCCGATACCAAAGCCTTTTTTGATATAGGCGTCCTGCCAGCCGTCCCGGATGGTAAAATAGGTATAAGAATTGGGGACATCGTTAAAATCCCCACAAATAAGGGCCGGATGAGGGCTTTTGTCCAGTTCTGCCCGTACCTGTTCAGCCTGGTTTCCCCGCAGACGAAATGCATAGCGGAGTTTTTTGGCGATGGAGCGGGAGGCCATGAGGATGCTGTCGTCGACATTCTTGATGATCTCGATATCATGGAAGTCCTTGCTTTTAAACAGGACGGACTGGAGGTGGGTGGTAAAGATCCGGACAGTATCCTTACCTGCGAGGACATCGGCAGCGATGAGGCTTTCCTGGGCGGTCAGCTTATCCTCTTTTGGATACCGCATAAGAAGGGAATCCGCAAATGGGTACCTGGAAAAAATGATCACGCCGCTCTCGTATGAGCCATCGGGGCGGGCATAATCCCTGGAAAAATAGCTGTAAGGATAATGCAGCTGATCACGCATATAGGTCAGGTTGTCGTCTCCGCTTTGAGATTTGCGGGAGGTATAAAATTCCTGGAGGCAAATGACGTCGGCATTCTGCCCGCGCATGAACTCCAGCATTTGGGGCTTATGACCGGAGGCGCCTCTTTTTTTGGTGATATAATCGTCAAAGCTACGGATGTTCCAGGTGAGTATGCGCAGCGTATGGGGAGGTTTCGCAGATTGAAATTTATTGCCCGGATGAAATGCCCAGAAACTATGGATATTGGGCCAGCCAAGTATCAGGGCTGCCAGGGATACGAGTGACCAGCGGCGGCAGGAGGGAAAGAAAAGACCGAGAATAAAGAAAACCAGTACAAGCAGGAGCAGCAGAGGGAATACGAGCCCCAGCAGGGAGAAAAGCCACCATCGGCCCGGATGCAGGAGGGCGTTGGCGCAGGCCAGCAGGAAAAGGATCACCGCAACGATGTTCGTGATGATGAACAGGCGGCGTGAAAATTTTCGAATAGTCGCCATGAAGACCTAAGTTACAAATCTTCTTCGTCTGCAGCCCGTTTGAGAATGTCTTTTTCCTCATCGGTGAGAAAACGATACCCTTGTTGATTGATCTTGTCCAGGATCTCGTCGATACGTTGCTGGGTGATATTGGGTATTTTTTTATAGGGCTGCGTTCCGGAAACCTTATAATAAAATTCATCTCTGGGCGAGCGTCCCTTTTTCTTTTTTCCCGGATTGAAGAGGTCGTTGCACCAATCGAAAAACCTGTTCATCCATATGCTGCCGTCATAGCCTCTCCGTACCAGATAGATAAAGACAAAGCCGGCGCCAGCGCCTGTAATGTTTGCAATATAGCTCGCCGTGTCACTATGTCCGATGCCTGCCAGGTCCACGATAAGGAAGATCAATGTAAATATCCACAGGGGTATTCCCCCATTGATCATGGGAAAGATCCTGTAATCCGGCGCGACAGTGGTCGTTGCAATGGCGACGGCCATAACACCGGGGTTGGCTCCCAGCAGATAGACTTCCGACGCATGCGTTTTCAGACCAGGGACCATGCCATACGCCATGAGGGTGATCCCAGCGGCGGCCACCCCTCCATAGAGATAGATAGGTATCAGCTTACGGTTGCCCATAAGGTCCTGCAGGATATAGCCAAAGCCCCAGAGCCAAAACATATTCCCTATGAAGCGGGCGATCTTTTGTTCGGAGAACATAAAGGTCAGGATGGTCCAGGGCCGGGAAGACAGTCTGTCCATGTCTGCCGGCATGGAAAACCAGCTAAGGACATCGGTCCCAAAGACAATCTCTTTGTCATTCATTTTAAAAATGAGGTAAATAAACTGAAGAATGATAAAAAGAACGGCATTTATAACGATCAATTGGACCAGCGCATTCCCGTCCTGCCCCAGCGTCATTTTTTTGCGATAGCTATCTTCCATTATGCGCATAAAATTAGATTCTATGAAGTTACAAAACACCGCCAGCCCCACCAGCATTTTAACAGTCCTTGCCGGCAAAGAGTTTAGTAAAAAGTTCGCCGGTTGGACTTATTCCAGTAAATCACCAGCAACAATCCTACCAGACCTCCGCCAAGATGAGCCCAGTGAGCGACATTGTCCCCGGCATTATTGCTGATGCCGGAGAACAGTTCGATGGCGGCATAGCCCAGGACGAACCATTTGACCTTGATTGGGACAAAGAAATAAAGGTAGATGAGGCTGTTGGGAAAGAGGTAGCCAAAGGCGGCCAGACAGCCGAAGATGGCCCCGGAGGCGCCCACGGTGGCCTGGTTGAGGTCGAAGTCGTGGTTGTATTTATAGGGTTCTATCGACTCGGGTGAAAATTGCCTGAGCTGTTCGATGACGGGGAGCATTTCCCTGTACAGGACGGCCAGGTGAAAGACGGCTGCTCCGATGCCGCAGACAGTATAAAAGACCAGGAACCGCTTAGGCCCCCAATAATTTTCCAGAACGGCGCCGAACATCCACAGGGCGAACATATTGTAGAATATATGCCCGAAGCTTCCATGGAGGAACAGATAAGTCACCAGCTGATGGGGCCGGAAAAGGGGTGATTGGACCGTATGTAAAGCAAAAAGGTTCTCAATGCTATTTTTTATGGAAGGACCCAGGGTCATCTCCGCCAAAAAGATCAGTCCGTTGATAATGATCAAATTCTTAATAACAGGGGGTATCAGCTGGAAACCACCCGGACGAAATTCTGTCATACGCTATTCCTGTTTGAGTGTGTGCTTTATCTGCAAATTACTATTTATCCGGCTATCCTCTCTTTTTCAGTTGAACGATGTTCTCAATATGATGGGTATGCGGGAACATATCCACCGGCTGGACCTTTGTCACAACATATTTCTCATCCAATAGTTGCAGGTCCCTGGCCTGGGTGGCAGGATTACAGCTGACATAGACAACGGTGGGCGCCTCCATGTCCAATATTTTCCGCACCAGCTTTTCGTGCATACCAGCCCGGGGCGGATCGGTGATGATGACATCCGGTTTGCCCTCGGCGGCAAAGAATGCGTCATTACAGATATCGATGACATCGCCGGCAAAGAAGCGGGCATGCCGGAGGTTGTTGAGCGCTGCATTTTCCCGGGCATCTTCGATGGCTTCAGGGATCACTTCCACGCCGATGATCCTGGCGGCCAGCCTGCTGAGAAAGATACCGATGCTCCCTGTTCCGCAATAAAGGTCATACACCGTCTGGGCGCCTGTCAGCTCAGCAAATTCACGGGTGACCTGGTAAAGCCGCTCACCCTGGCGGGTATTTGTCTGGAAAAAGGACTTTGGCCCCACCTTGAACCGGAAGTCCTCCAGCTTTTCGATGACGTATCCTTTTCCATGGGCAATGCGGGGCTCCAGGTCGGAGAGGCTGTCATTCCATTTGGGGTTGATGGTATACAACAGGGTAGTCAGACCCGGGAATTGCCGGAGAATGTGCTCTTGTAAAGCAGTACGGGCCGGCTCATCCTCATATCCAAAGACGATGTTGACCATGATCTCACCCGTCGTACAGATACGGACCTGCATGGTCCGCAGCCAGCCCTGATGGGATTTGATGTCATAAAAAGGGAGATTGCGGCTGATGGCGAAATCCTTTACGGCCAACCGCAGCTGATT
This sequence comes from Chitinophagaceae bacterium, assembly GCA_017307755.1. Classification (GTDB taxonomy): domain Bacteria; phylum Bacteroidota; class Bacteroidia; order Chitinophagales; family Chitinophagaceae; genus Puia. The sequence goes on from JAFKGQ010000010.1 coordinate 414,317, forward strand.
GGTCGGCTCTTCCTGCAAATAGCAGGTGCCGATATCTACCACCTTGTCAAAGATCCCTTTGGCATGAAAGCCTGCCACATTCTGCTCGGGCGTGATATCGGGGTTATTCAATTCCCCCGGCAGGAGAAAGCGCCGGCTGGAAAAAGTATATTCGATCTTATTCCTGTAGCGGATGGTCTGTTCGGCCCCCAGGATCGGAGGGATCTCCGGCAGCTGTACCTTGCCAATACGACGGAGGTTATCCATCACCTGCTGTTGTTTGTACTCTAATTGCCTGGAATAAGGCAGCATCTGCCACCTGCAGCCGCCGCATACGCCAAAATGCTGGCAAAAAGGCTCTATCCTATCGGAAGAGTACTGATGCCAGGCTGTGACAAAACCTTCCGCCCAATCCTTTTTATTTTTGGAAAGTTTAACATCTACGACGTCTCCGGGTACGACATTCTCGATAAAGATCACTTTCCCGTCCACGCGGGCCAGGGATTTGCCTTCGGCGGCATAACTTTCAACAAGGACCCGCTGCAGGACTATATTTTTATTTTTTCTACGCACAGCGGCAAATATAAAAATGTCCTGGGACATGGTTATTTTTACAGACGTATGAATAAAATCCTATTGTCCCTGACCACCTCTTTGTGTCTTTTACAGGCCTTCGCAAGCCCGGCAGCTTTCGACGGCCCCCCTCCGCAAAACGGATATGATATCCGGCTCACACTAAAGCCCTACAAGAACAGCAAGGTCTACTTAGGCTATTATTATGGGAAGATCAAAGCCGTGGCTGACTCTATCACCCTGGACGAGAACAGCTCCGGCCGGTTTACCGGCAAAGAAAAACTGACGGGTGGGGTCTATTTTATCGTCAGCCCTTCCAGGAGTATCCTATTCGAGCTGCTGATCGACAGCCAGCAACATTTTTCCCTTTCGGCGGATACCCTCAATCTGCCGGGCAGCGTGACCTTCACCGGCTCTACCGACAATATTGTCTTTCAGCAATATACTCTCTTCACCAATAAGAAGGGGTCCGAGATCGTCGCCAGCCAGAAAGAACTGGCCACCGTCCATAACAAACAGGATTCCGTCCGTATACGGGAAAAGATAAAGAAGCTCAACGAGGATATCCAGCAATATCGCCACCAGATCATGCGACAGCATCCCGGCTCGTTGCTTACCGCGTTGTTCTATACAATGAAAGAACCCGTTGTCCCTCCTGACCCGAAGTCAAAGTCTCCTGCAAGCGGGAAGATTGACAGTCTCTTCCCCTACCACTATTTTAAAGCTCATTACTGGGACAGTATCTCTTTTACGGATGACAGGCTTACCCGTACCCCCGTCTTTGAGCCCCGGCTGGACAAATATTTTAAAGACCTGGTCTACCCACAGGCGGACTCCATCGAACGGGAGGCGGACATGATGTTGCTGCAAGCCAGGGTCAATAAGACCATGTTCCAATATCTCCTGGTCTATTTTGTCCAGAAATATGTGAACCCGGAATATATGGGGCAGGATGCGGTGTTTGTACATCTGTTTGAAAAGTATATCAATACGGGACAGGCGGAATTCTTTACAGAGAAATACAGGCAATATCTTAACAACAGGGCCTATAGCCTGATGGCCAACCTTATCGGACAGCCTGCCGCCAACCTGGAAATGGTGGACACCGCCGGGAAACCCCAACCGCTGTATGCCGTGCAGGCGCCCTATATCGTCATCTGCTTTTGGGATGCTACCTGCGGGCATTGCAAGGAACTCGTCCCCAAACTGGATTCCATTTTCCAGGCCAAATGGAAACAGGAAGGGGTAAAACTGTATGGGGTCATGGTGGACGGAGGGCAGGAAGCCTGGTTACAATTCATTAAGGATCACAATTTAAAGGACTGGATGCACGTTTATGAAACCAAGGCTCACCAGGACTCCACGGAGGCTGCGGGCCAGGCAGGCTACCGGCAATTATATGATGTATACCAGACGCCGATCCTTTATTTGCTGGATAAGGACAAGCGGATCGTAGCCAAAAAGCTTTCTTACCAGCAATTGGATGAAGTATTAAATCTGAAATTCCAGCATGAAAAATCTCGTTGACACCTGTGCAAGTGGTCGAGCTTTAAAACTGATGGTCCTTTTTGTACTTTTTTCGTCATCCCTGACAGCCCAAACCTTATTTACCTGTGACGGACGGGACGTCAGCAAGGAAGACTTTCTAAAAGCCTATAATAAGAACAATACGGGAGAAAAGACGACGGAAAGATCCTATCGTGATTACCTGGAGCTCTACATCCGATTTAAGCTAAAAGTACGGGCAGCTTATGACATGCTGCTGGATACGCTGCCCGGTCAACGGGCTGAGCTGCAGAATTTCCGGAACCAGGTGGCCGACAGCTATCTCAAGGATGAGGCCAGCCTGGATAAACTGGTGAATGAGGTTTTTAGCCGAGGGCAAAAGGACATTCACCTGGCCCATATTTTTATCGCCGTCCCAGCAGGGACGGATACTACTACCGCCTATGGCAAGGCTCTGACAGCCTATAATGCCCTGAAAAAAGGAAAAAAATTCACAGAAGCCGCCCTTCAATGGTCCGAGGACCCTGCTGTAAAAGGGAATGGGGGAGATATAGGTTATATTACCGTTTTTTCCCTGCCTTACGAGCTGGAAACCCTGGCTTATTCCACTCCGGTGGGGCAGGTGTCCAAACCCTACCACAGCAAAGGGGGATATCATATCTTCAAAAATCTGGGCGAACGTAAATCCCTGGGGAAAATGCGTGCAGCTCAGATCCTTATATCTATTCCACCCGGAGCTTCCGCCTCCGTGCGGGAGGAGTACCGGCGTAGGGCGGACTCATTATATGCCGCCCTGCAAAAAGGGGCCGAATTCTCCCAGCTGGCCAGGTCCTATAGCGGGGACAATTTATCTTACCAGAGTGGCGGGGAATTGCCTGAATTCAGCGTAGGTCGTTATGACTCAGCCTTTGAGGCCGCCGCTTTTGCCCTGGAGAGGGATGGGGCCATCAGCCGTCCCGTGGCCACTACTTTTGGCTACCATATTATACGGCGGCTCGGAAGGACGCCCTTCCCCCATGAGCTGAATGAGACGGTGGCAGCCGACCTGAAACAGCAGGTGGGCAATGACGCAAGGGCCGAAGTATCAAGGCAGGCCTTGCTGAAACGCATCTACCAGCAGACAGGCATGAGAAGGGCTGATGTGCCCGAGACAGACCTCTGGGGCTTTACGGACAGCATTATGACCAATCCGGGTCTTAATTTTTACCGGAACCTGAGCCATGCCACTATCCTTTTCTCCTTTCCTGAACAGCAGTATACGGTGCAGAACTGGCTGGATCATGTCCGCACCATCAAAGCTTCCGGCAGGGCCCGAAATGTAAGCGACAAAGCGTTGTTCGAACAATTTGTAGGCCGTACAGCCCTGGATTACTATCGGAATCACCTGGAACAATACAATAAGGATTTTGCTTTTCAGCTGACCGAATTCAAGGAAGGCAACCTGCTCTTCGAGGTCATGCAAAGAAAGATCTGGGACAAAGCCTCCACAGATAGCGCAGGACTACATACTTATTACGAAGCGCATAAGGACAAATACTGGTGGGAAAACAGCGCCGACGCCCTGTTATTCACCTGCAGCAATGAACAGACGGCGCAAACGCTCCGTACGCACCTGGCTGCCAGCATCTACGACTGGCGGAAATGGTCGGACAGCGCTGCCGCGGGCGTACAGGCAGATTCGGGGCGTTATGAACTTGCGCAGATACCCGCCCTGGAGAAGACGACCCCTGGTCCTCACCAATTCACACCCATGATCACAAGCAAGTCGGACAATTCCATAAGCTTTGCGTACATCCTGAACGTATACCAGGGCCGGTCGCCCCGCGATTACAAGGATGCACGTGGATTTGTCATCAATGATTATCAGACCTATCTGGAAGATGAATGGATCGCCACACTAAAGAAGAAATACCAGGTGAATGTGGATGAGCGGGTTTTTGCCAGCCTGCCCAAATGATCGTTAGATCGGTTACAGCACTGCCTTTACTACATTCTCGATGACCTTGGGTTTACCCAATGTATAATAGTGCAGCACAGGCACGCCGGCCTTTTTTAATTCCCTGCTCTGGTGGATCAGCCATTCCTGTCCCACTTTCTCTACTTCTTCATCGGTCTTACACTTCAGTATCTCGCTTGAGAGGTCTGTAGGCAGATCGACATGAAAGACCTTTGGCAGCATGCTGAGCTGTTTGCGATTGGTGATGGGTTTGAGCCCGGGCACAACGGGGACATGGATACCTTGTTCCCGGCAAAGCTTTACAAAATCAAAATATTTTTGATTGTCGAAAAACATTTGGGTGGTGATGTATTCGGCGCCCGCTTCTACTTTGGCTTTCAGGTACATTATGTCCGTCTCCAGGTTAGGCGCTTCAAAGTGCTTTTCGGGATAGCCTGCCACGCCAATACAGAAATTGGTCTTACCGCCATTTTTGATATCTTCTTCGAGATAGATGCCATGGTTCAGACAAACGACCTGTTTTAACAGGTCGATGGCATAGCGGTGACCATCGGGCTCGGGCTCGAAAGAGCTTTCATTCCTGGCCGCGTCTCCCCTCAGAACCAATACGTTGTCGATGCCCAGGAAATGCAGGTCGATGAGCGCGTCCTCCGTCTCCCTTTTGCCGAAACCGCCGCAGATGAGGTGCGGTACGGCATCCACCTGGTAGTGGTTCATGATGGCGGCACAGATGCCTACAGTGCCGGGCCGCTTGCGAACCTCTACTTTTTCAAAGGTGCCGTCCGCCTTTTTCTTGAACATGCTTTCACTGCGGTGATAAGTGACATTTATAAACGCCGGCTTGAACGCCATAAGAGGGTCGAGGTGTTCGTAGATCGAATTGATCGTCCTGCCTTTCAGAGGGGGTAAGATCTCAAATGAAACGAGCGTATCCTTAGCCTGTTGAATATGTTCTATAACCTTCATATATATGAAATCGGGAGCTTTTTGCCCGATTTTGAGCGCAAACATAACGGATTTTTAGCCTTTATATTACAGTTTGCAGCTTAACTTTGGGCCATGAGCCTGACCATTCACTCACAAGATCTTGTAAAGAGTTACCGGAACCGGACCGTAGTAAACCATGTATCTGTGAAACTAGATCAGGGGGAGATCGTGGGGCTGCTGGGGCCCAATGGGGCCGGAAAGACCACCACTTTTTATATGGTAGTGGGGTTGATCAAGCCTGATGAAGGCAAGGTATTCCTGGAAGACACGGATATTACCAAAATGCCCATGTATAAGAGGGCTCAGATGGGTATCGGGTACCTCCCCCAGGAGGCTTCTGTATTCCGGAAGTTAAGCGTGGAAGATAATATAAAGGCCGTATTGGAAATGACCAAGCTCAGCAAGGCTGAGCAAAAAGATAAATTAGAGTCGCTGTTGGATGAGTTCCATCTGCACCATGTGCGGAAGAACAATGGAGACTCGCTCAGCGGGGGGGAAAGAAGGAGGACGGAGATCGCCCGGGCCCTGGCAGTGGATCCAAAGTTTATTTTGCTGGACGAGCCTTTTGCGGGTGTCGACCCTATTGCTGTAGAGGACATACAGACGGTGGTTGCACGTCTGAAATTCAGGAATATCGGTATCCTTATTACGGACCACAACGTAAACGAGACACTGTCCATCTGTGACCGCGCCTATCTGCTCATAGACGGCAAAATATTTAAGCATGGTACCGCCGAGGAGCTGGCGGAGGACGAACAGGTACGCCGGCTTTACCTGGGACGGAATTTCGAGCTAAGACGGAAAGATTATCTACATGAGGAAGCGCGCAGGGGGATGCAGGAAGCTTCCAGTGGTCCGGAGGAAGTTTTATAGAGAATTTTCTTTATTTTGCCTTAGAACATACTGTATGAGACTTCTCAGCCCTGCCATATCAAGACTCGCCAGGTTCAGGCTTTGGCGCATTGAACAGTGGATGGAGAACCCGGTAGCTACACAGCGGGAGGTCCTGCAGCACCTTGTTACCTCGGCGCAATACACGGAATTTGGCCGTAAATACAATTTTTCCAACATTTTCTCTCTTCGTGAATTCAAACAGGCCGTCCCCATCCATGAATATGACGACCTGAAGCCCTATATCCAGCGGATTATGAACGGGGAAGAGAACATTCTCTGGAATACGCCGGTCAACTGGTTTGCCAAGAGCAGCGGGACCACCAGCGATAAGAGCAAGTTCATTCCTGTCAGCGAAGACAGTCTGCAGGACTGTCACTATAAAGGCGCCAAGGACGTACTCACCATGTATTATCATTTCAATCCCGAATCAGACCTGCTGACCGGCAAGGGTCTTGTGCTGGGGGGAAGTCATACCGTCCACCAGATGAATGACGATGTACATTACGGGGACCTGAGCGCTGTACTTTTACAGAACTCTCCTTTCTGGGGGCATTGGATCCGGACGCCCGAGCTAAGCATCGCCTTGCTGGACGAATGGGAGGATAAGATCGAAAGGCTGGCGCGTAATACTATCGCTGAAAACGTCACTTCCATTTCGGGCGTGCCTACCTGGACCATGGTATTGATCAGACGCATCCTTGAGATCACGGGCAAATCCTGTCTGGCGGACGTATGGCCCTCACTGGAGCTGTACATCCATGGAGGCGTTTCATTCACCCCTTATCGTGAGCAGTTGAATAAGCTGATAGGCAAGGACATCCATTATCTGGACATGTATAACGCCAGTGAAGGTTTTTTTGCCGCCCAGGCCAACCCGCACGATGACGGGATGCTGCTGTTCCTGGACCACGGCATTTTTATGGAGTTCATGCCTGTGGAAGAATACGGAAAGAGCAATCCCGAAACCATCGGTTTGGGCGACGTAGAGATCGGCAGGAACTATGCCCTGGTGATCAATACCAACGGGGGTCTATGGAGATACCTGCTGGGAGACACTATTCAATTCACCTCCAAATACCCTTTCCGTATCAAGGTCAGCGGCCGGCTCAAACATTTTATCAATGCGTTTGGAGAAGAGGTTATCGTAGACAATACGGACAAGGCGATCGCTGTTGCCTGTCAGAGAACGGGAGCAGTGGTCAATGACTACACGGCCGCCCCTGTCTATTTCAGCGACGAGGGGAATGGCGCTCATGAATGGCTGGTAGAGTTTGAAAAAGAACCGGAGAACCTGGATCAATTCGTATACGAGCTGGATAAGGCCTTACAAAACATCAACAGCGACTATGAGGCCAAACGTTATAAGAATATCGCCCTTGGCATGCCCATCCTCCATGCGCTGGAGAAGGGGGTATTTACCACCTGGCTAAAAAGTAAGGGCAAGCTGGGAGGGCAGCATAAAGTACCCCGGCTGGCCAATGACAGAAAATATGTCGAGGAGATCTGTGCGCTTATTCCCTTGTCCGCACCAGCATCGTAACGATCACAAGGCTTACAAAAGAGGATGTATAAAAAAGATAGAGATAGGGTACGTCGATAAGACAGTAAAATATCACGAGGCTTAGCTTGAGCGCTGCCAGCGGTGTATTATATAAATATTCTTTCTTTCCTTTTATATAGCAGTACAGCACGAAGACGGACGGAACGGAAAAGCTGAGGGCTACCAGGAGCTTATGTAGGATGGCAATCCTATGGGGGCCAAAGAACCAGGCCAGCCCGGGGGCCTCGGTAAACACTTTGGGGCTGTCGTGCCATACCCGGGCGGCAAAGGCGACATAATTACCGGGCAGGGAGGCCAGTCTGTAAAAGGTCTGCCAGCCTACCGGCAGCAGGAACAGCAGGATAAAACTCAGCATGCCCGTAACCGCAAAGATGCCGATGTGCTTCCATTTTTTTTCCAGCAGAAGATACAGGGTATAGGCGGGTATCCACCCCACCAGGCTATAGCGGCTGAGCATGCATAAAGAGGCCATGACGCCGATGAACCAGGGGTTCCCGGTGACGAGTGCCACCACCAGCAGCACGTAATAGGCAATGACCACACCCTCTTCCGACACACTGATGATACCGGGCGTGTTGTCCGCCAGTATCCACCAGAACAAAAGGAAAGCGAGCACGCCCGTAAGAAAGGAAAGGTATCGATGGATCTCCGGTCTGTAGAGAAAGAGGAAGATGGCAAAAGAAAAAAGCAGGCCGGCCATGGTGACCCAGCGGATGTCGATGCCGAGTGCAATGGCTGGTACATAGGGCAACCACATGGCCGGCAGGTAAATGGGCTGTATGCCATTCCATATCCAGGGGATCGTATCGTACACCTGTTTGTGATGGCCCGCGACAAAACGTTCGCCCATTACTTTGATGATCGGCAGCATGTCGGCGTTACTGATGTCGATGGGTATCTCCTCGAACCAATAGCGGCACCAGGAATACATGGCAAGGGCGATCAGTCCTATCAGGATAAGACGATAGTGGTGAGTATGCGCTTTCCACCATCCTTTATCAGGTCTGGAGAAATGCAGGCGGGGGAAGGACGGCAGCAACAGGCAAATAACCATGCCCGATAGGAAATACAAGATAGAAAGAAAGGGCCCCCAGCCATCGAATTTCAGAAGCCAGGTGGAGCAAAGCGTCTCTACCGCAAAGGCGAACAATATCCATATAAGCAGACGTTTCCGAAGGATCATCGGTTGCAAAATAAATATTTATATTGAGGTTTTTAATGTAGGTTTGGCCCATGAATAAGTTACTTGAAGGAAAAATCGCTATCGTCACCGGCGCCAGCCGCGGCATCGGAGAAGCTATCGCCGTGAAACTGGCCCAGGAAGGCGCACAAGTCGCTTTTACCTTTTTGAGCAGCGAGGAAAAGGCAAGGGCTTTGGAAGATCGTCTGAAGTCTTTTGGCGTAAAAGCCAAAGCGTATAAAAGTAATGCCGGCGTATATGCGGAATGTGAAACTCTGGTGAATGACGTGGTAAAAGAATTTGGAGCAGTGGACATTTGTGTAAACAATGCCGGTATCTCAAAGGACAATTTGCTATTACGTCTTAGTCCGGAACAATGGGACGAGGTGATGGATATCAACTTGAAGAGCGTATTCAATATGACCAAGCAAGTGATAAGGCCCATGATGAAAGCGCGCAAGGGCTCCATTATCAATATGAGCTCTATCGTCGGCATCAGGGGAAATGCAGGGCAGAGCAGCTATGCAGCATCAAAGGCGGGGATCATCGGTTTTACAAAGTCCGTGGCCTTAGAGCTGGGCAGCCGCAATATCCGGTGCAACGCCATCGCCCCCGGCTTTGTGGAGACGGACATGACCCATTACCTGAAGGATGGGGAAGGCGCAAAGGCTTTTCTGGAAAAGATCCCGCTGGGACGATTTGGTAGTAGCGAAGAGATCGCCAGTACCACCTTGTTCCTTGCCAGCGATATGAGCTCCTATATCACAGGGCAGGTGATCAGCGCCTGCGGGGGGTTGAATATTTAGTTTTTAGTGCCTGATTATAAGGGTATTTGATCAATTTGTTAAAACCCTGATAAGGCTATGTGTTTATCCGCGTAAGCTGTATATTTGTACGACTTTGGCTGGAAAAAAAATCATATCTGTATTTCTGCTATTGGTATTAAGCATACAGCTCTTACCGCTGAAGCAAACCATTGCCTGGCTCTTAGGCGGCCAGGCGACGGAAGAGCTTGTGCATGGCAGCAACGACGGCAAGGCCTGCCGCGGCAGTGATGATCTTAATAAGGATTTTTTGCCCGTTTATCATCCTACCCTCATCCAGTCTATATTGATTAGTCGTCATGTGCCTGTTCCCCACCAATGCGAGGGCCTGGAAGGCAGACATGCGGACGATATTCTCACACCTCCTCCCAACTGCTGAGTCCTTTCTTTTTTCATTTTTCTATTTTGTATTTCCCGTAGTTGTTTTTTCTGACGGTTTAGGGCCGTTGCTAACCTTTATTATTATCATCTGCTTGCCGGACCTTCCGAGCGAGAAGCCTTTGTCTGTCCCTGTAAAACGAATGTCTGCCATTGACTAATCCTTTAAAAGAAAAGATATGACTCAACGTAAGAACTTATTTCAAAGTGCGGGTTCGGATATTCCAGCCGCAGTAGTGGTGTTCCTGGTGGCCTTGCCTTTATGTCTGGGTATCGCCCTGGGTTCCGGCGCCCCTTTATTTTCCGGCATTATCGCCGGCATTGTCGGCGGTCTGGTCATCGGCGCGCTCAGCGGATCTTCACTCAGCGTAAGCGGTCCGGCCGCAGGGTTGACCGCGGTGGTCGCTGTTGCCATCGGTAAGATGCCCGCCTTCGAAGCATTCCTGCTATCGGTGGTCATTGCGGGGATCATACAAATTATACTGGGTTTTATCCGGGCGGGGATCATTGGGGACTATGTACCCAATGCCGTCATCCGGGGGATGCTGGCCGCCATCGGTATTATCCTTATTCTGAAACAGCTACCTCATCTGACAGGGTTTGACAAGAACTTTTCGGGAGACGAAGCATTTATACAGATCGACAGGAGGAATACTTTTTCCGAGCTGATCTATTCCCTGAATTATCTTTCGCCGGCAGCCCTGATCATCGGGCTGGTGTCGCTGATCCTGATCTGGGTATGGGATACAAAGTTCTTCAAGAGCCGGAAGATCTTTAAATTCATTCCCGGTCCGTTGGTGGTAGTTATCGTAGGTATATTACTGAATAGTTTTCTCTCAACGCTGGGAGGCGCCTTTGTCCTGGAGTCGAATCATATGGTCACTCTGCCTGTGACAGCGGGGTTATCCTCAGCAGGAGAGTTGTTGCGTTTTCCCCAGTGGCAGCATCTTGCCAATGCGCAGGTGTGGATCACGGGTGTCACCATTGCCCTGGTGGCCAGCCTGGAAACCTTGCTAAGCATCGAGGCTGTCGATAAGCTGGACCCATATAACCGTCGTACGCCTACCAACCGGGAGCTGAAGGCGCAAGGGGTAGGCAATATGGTGTCCGGTCTGCTGGGAGGATTGCCCATCACGTCCGTGATCGTACGCAGCTCGGCCAATGTCAATGCGGGCGGTAAAACAAGGCTCTCTACCATGTTCCACGGCACTTTGCTGCTGCTGAGCGTGCTGTTCATACCGGGACTTTTGAACCTGATCCCGCTGAGCGCACTGGCGGCCATCCTTATCGCGACGGGTTATAAACTGGCAAAACCCGCTCTTTTCCGTGAGTTCCACAAGAAGGGCATGGATCAGCTGGTGCCGTTTGTCGTAACCATCGTCGCTATCCTGTTGACCGACCTGTTGATAGGTATTCTCGTGGGCATGGGCGTGTCGCTCTTTTTCCTGATAAGAAGCAATTTTCATTCGGCGGTGATGATCGTACATGATGATAACAAGTACCTGGTGCGGTTCAGAAAGGATGTGTCCTTCCTCAACAAACCTATCGTAAAGGAAAGATTGGAGAAGGTGCCGGAAGGTTCCTTTGTCCTCATCGATATCACACGTGCGGACTTTATCGACAAGGACGTGATCGACACCATCAACGAGTTTATGCACCATGCCCATTTAAAGAATATAAAAGTACAGGTAAAGAAAAGCTCTTTCAAGGCCTTACATCAGCTGGTGGCCGGGGAGGAAGATGTAAATGAACGAGCGGCCTAGGGGGTCTGTATTCCGCTGCGTTCCGCATTTATAAATAAGTTATTTTTACAATAGAATAAACGCATTAATATGTCACCGATAGAAAAGTTATTGCTCGAAAATAAAGCCTGGGCTTCGGAAGTAAAAGCGGACGATCCCGGATATTTTGAAAGACTGGCGCATATACAAACGCCCCAGTTCCTATGGATCGGCTGCAGCGACAGCCGGGTGCCTGCCGACAAGATCACGGGTACTCAGCCGGGAGAGATCTTTGTGCATCGCAATATCGCCAATATGGTGGTGCATACGGATGTCAACCTGCTCAGCGTACTGGACTATGCCGTGACCCATTTGAAAGTACAGCACGTCATCGTCTGTGGTCATTATGGATGCGGCGGGGTAAAGGCCTCCATGACCAATCACGATTACAAGTATGTGCTGAATATGTGGCTCCGGAATATCAAGGACGTGTACAGACTGTATGCTGACGAGCTGAATGCCATCACGGATATGGAAAATCGGGCAGACAGGCTTGTGGAATTGAATGTAAAAGAGCAGGTGTTGCACCTGGCTAAGACCTCTATTATCCAGCGAGCCTGGAAGAAAGAGCAACGGCCTCAGCTGCATGGATGGGTATACGGTCTGAAGGATGGGATCATCAAGCCCGTCTTCCAGATGGACGCGGGTGCGCAGATCGATCCGCTGTATCAATATGATGATCTATAAAAGCCGGGAAAAAAGTAAGGGGCCGCTTTGGAAGCGGCCCCTCGAATATTTATTTGGTTATCCAAAGTTTAACCTTATTATCCTTTATCGAGCCGGCAGCATTCCAGTTATCCGTGTTATAGCTGAGCTCTTCGTCCGGGTAGACAAAACGCTGATAAGTACTGTAATTAGCGTTGTAATACTGCGTGTTGTCCGTAGACATAGGGGTCTTCCCACCCGTCCGTCTCAACAAGAGCCAGGCATCCCAGGGTTGTCTGTACTGATCGATCCATAGCTGTGCATAGATCTGGCTCAGGGCGTGTGTAGCATTTGCCATGTCATAGGCGGCTACGGTACTGTTCTGCACCGCACTGATCTCGCCGGGTGTTGCCGTGGCTGCACCGGGTTTGTTCACCAACCACACGTTGGAGTTAAAGGCGATGCTCTTCCACATATTTAGGGAGGCTGCTATACCCGCGTTATATTCCGCCATTGCAATAGCAGTGCTGGCCGTAACACCCAGACCCCTGTTGTATATCTCTGCCTTGATAAAATGCACCTGTGCCGACGTCAGCATCAGCTCGGGGATGGAGGTCAGGTCCTGTTCAAAATAAAGGTTAAAGGGAGAATAGATACAGCCTGTACCAAGGCTATCCCATTTTGTAAACCGGACAGGGTTATAGGGTGCTCCGCCTTCCGATGGAGCGTTATTGGGATTCTGCGGGTAGGCCGCCCACTGTGCGGAATCATTGGCTTCGAAAAAAATCCTCGCACGCAAATCGAAGATACCGTGGCCGTTAGTACTATCATTTGAAGACATCAGGTCCCACATGGTGGTGCCCATGCGCAGATAGCAGTTGGCGGAAAAAGACCATTGTCTCCACTGGAACTGGAGTCCACTGATCTTTGCAGGCCAAAGACCGATGTCATCTCCGTCTGCCAGCAGCGGCTTGCTGAGCGCGTCGGTGATATGCGTCGCTGCCAGTGCGCTGTTCTTGTCATACAAGGTTACGGCGACATACAAGCGGAGGCTATTGGCAAATTTTGCCCAAAGGGAGATATTATTATTGAGGAAGGTTTCATAGCTGCCCACCGAAAACTGAGAAGCGTCGTTGGTAAAATGATCCACGGCCCATTTCAGGTCCGTCAGGACGCTGTCATATATGTCGGATTGTTTGTCGAAGGCTGCTTTAAACCCGGAGTCCTGCAGCAGAGGCGCATAACCGGCTTGGCTGTAGGGCATATCCCCGTAATAGTTTGTGGTCTTAAACGTCTTATAGGCCATGAGGGTTTTTAGCATGGCATAGAAGTTATTCATGGCGGACGGATTGGCGGAGGTGTCGATCCTGTGCTGCATCAGCCGGTAGTTTGCCAATGTCTGGTAGTAATTTTGCCATACGGCCAGCTTGGCATTGTCGAAATTATAACTACCGCCAACCACTATCCCCTGCTGGGTGATGGGATAGATCCAGGAGTTCAGCACCGAATATTCTCCGGCCGAGATAGGGAGCGAGCTCACGATGGCGTTGTATACCATGGGTGTGGCATTCGCCGTCGCGCCTTGCGGCGGAGTATTGATGGATTCAAAGTTCTTTTTACAGGAGGCCAGCGCTATTACTGTGATAATAAGCCATGCCGCACCTGTCTTATTTATTTTATACTTCACTTTGTTAAAATTTAAAGGGTTAAAGTTTAACTTTTACGGATACGCCCAGATCCCTTGTGCCCGGGAATTCAGACCACTGTACGCCCTGGCCGTTGCCGATGCCGTTGATGGCCTCGGGGTTCAGGTGATCAGGCAGGGTGGTGAACAGGTAGAACAGGTTGCGACCCACCAGCGAGATATCAAGCCCTTGCAACACTTTGGTGCTCCGGATCAGCCTGCTGGGAACACTATAGGTCAGGGTGAGCTCTCTCAGCTTGCCCCAGGAGTTGGTAAAGATGGAATTACTGCGTGGCATATTCACGTTGGACCATGCCTCATATTGCCCTGCATACTTCCACATATAATGTACTACATCCGTATTGGGCGTCCCGTCGGCAAATACGCCGTCCAGGATGACGCCGTGGTTGGCCTTGGTCCCGTCGGGATAAGTATACGGCAGACCGCCGCCATTCCTCTCCTTAAGCGTCCTGGGTGAAAGACCTTCAGCCATGGCAGCGCCATAGTCGGCGGAAAAGATCTGACCGCCAATCTTGAAGTCCGTCAGGAAATACAGGCTGAAGTTCTTATACCTGAACGTATTGCTGATGCCGCCGGTGAGCTTGGGGGTGGCATTGCCGATGGGCACAGGATTGGTGGTAGTGACGTACTGTGTTCCCACCACCTTTGTAGGATCGGACTTATCCGTCACGCGCTGTACCACCTTTTTCCCTTTGAAATAGGTGTAATCATATCCATAGATAGTGCCGTAGTTCTCTCCCGCCTTTACGTACATCTGTACGCCGCTGGTCCCCCACAGGTCCTGCAACGGATATTTATCGATACCGGCGGCCAGGGAAATGACCTTATTCTGGTTATGCGCTCCATTGATGCTGGCATTCCAGCTGAAATCCCTGTTCTGGATAATGGTGGCCCTGATAATGAATTCGATCCCTTTATTGGACAGCTCACCCGTATTGAAAGTCACTTTTGAAGCGCCGGAAGAAGGGGCGAGGCTGCTGGAAAGGATCTGGCTGGTAGCCTTTGTCCAATAATAGGTGAACTCGACATTCACCCTGTTGTTGAACAGGCCGGTTTCGATGCCCGCCTCGTAGGATGAATTGCGTTGCGGCACCAGCAGATTGGCCGGGGGCAGGTTCTGCTGATATGAACGAACGGGCAAGCCGCCGAAAGAGGTAGGCGCCGGTGAGGCGTTCATATAATTCGAAATGACAAAGGGGCTATAGGTATAAGTAGACATATACGGAGAAGCTCCATTAGCGCTTTTGGCCGCGGAGAACTTCAGCTTACCATAACTCAGCCACCTGATGTCCTGCATGCTTTTTATCCCTTCTGTGAACACAAAGCTCAGGCTGGCAGAGGGAAAGAAGTAGGATGCTGTCTTAACAGGCAGGGTAGATGACCAGTCGTTGCGGCCCGTGACCTGGAGGAAAAGGTAATTGTCATAAGACAGGTCCATGATCCCAAATACAGAGTTGAGATTATAATTGTTCCAGACCTCCACCGGAGGGGGGATGCCGGCAGAGTTGGTTGTATTGGAAAGAAAGTAACCATAAGGCATGTACCAGGGATACACACTGCCTTTACCGTAAGTAGCGCCGTTCTCGCCGCTGTTCCAAGCGTTATTGTCGTACATCCTGCTTCTGAGAGCGCTGTTGCCGATGAGCAGGCTGCCGTTGACCTTTGATCCAAAAAGGCCCTCCTTATGCAAGGTGGTGAACAGCTCGAAGTTCAGATCCTGGTTCTTTACATATTCCATGCCGTATTGTCCCTGTACGCCGACCGCGTCTATCGGAGAGTATTTACTTTCCACATTGGTAATGGCGTAGTTGATCGAGGTGCGGCCGGTGAGGTTCAACCAGGGTGTAACGTCCGCGGAGAGCTTCACTGAGCTGAGCAGTTGATTGCGGGTCAGCTGCTGATTCTGTTCGAAAAGATGCCAGAAAAGATTCTGGTTGTAATTGTTCTGGTAAGGGTAATAGCCGAAGGGAGAGGCGGCAATAAAGTCCTTCTTACTACCGTCCGGGTTTTTGTATTCGCTGAACTCGATGGGCTTGTAGTCACGAGGCATGGAATAGATCATGAAGTTGGTCCATCCCTGGTCGCCTGCAAGATCGGGTACATTCCTCCTGTTATAGTTGGTATAGCTGGCGGAAACATCCATCTTTATCTTTTTTGAGACATTGAGGTTGGCGCCCAGGTTGATGTTGTTCTGATTGTAGTTGCTGTTTTTTACAATCGCGGTATTGTCCTGGCGGGTGTAGCCTATCCGGATATTTCCGAATTCCCCGGCGTTGCTGTATGATAAGTTATGAGTGGTCGTGCTGCCTGTGCGGAAGAAGGCCTTCCTGTTGTCCGGCTGCGGATCCCATTTACGTTTGACGCCATCCCACCATGTGATCTCTGTTCCGTCCAGTTTATGTCCCCAGGACGTGCCGGGGCCGTACCAGCTAAAGACGTCCCAGGTGGAATAGCCGCCGGGAATGGATCCCGCGCTTTGGTATGCGTCACCTGCCGGAGTGCCGTCCCAGGGGTAATTGCCCGGATAGCGAAGATCGCCGCCGGCTGTTTTTGGGAAATCGAGGTTAGCAGACCACATAGCATTGGCGCCGCCATAGCCGTAGGAGTTCTGTACGTCCTGATAGCGATAAGGGTTGGTAAAGAGCGTAGAAAAATTATAGTCCACGCCTATACCGGGCCTTTTTGTCCCCCTTTTGGTGGAGATCAGGATGACGCCGTTGGATCCTCTTGCGCCGTACAATGCTGCGGCAGTAGCTCCTTTCAGCACAGTGACGTCCTGGATATCATCGCTGTTGAGGAAGTTGAGAAAAGAGCCCCAGTCCTTTGGGGTGACAAGGTCCGTAGTGGGTGAAACCGTACCGTCGTTGTTGGAGCTTGACAGGGTGGACTGCTGACCGCCGACAGGGTCGTTCTGTACCTGGATCCCGTCGATAACGATAAGGGGTTGATTGCTGCCCAATATGCTATTGTTACCCCGGATGACGATACGTTGAGAGTTACCTTGCACACCGTTGGAGGCGGTGATATTCAGACCGGCGGATTTACCCATGAGGCCGGATGCGAGGTCGGGAGGATTGGCCTGTACGATGTCGGAGCCGGTGACCTTTTGGGCGGAATAGCCAATGGACCGGGCTTCTCTTTTGATACCCAGCGCCGTCACCACCACGTCGTTGAGGGAGTTGTCGGATTTTACCATGGTGACGTTTACCACAGGGGTTGCGCCAACCGTGACCCTTACGGTCTGAAATCCTATAAAAGAAAATACCAGGACTTCTCCATCATTTGCCTCCACCTGGAAATGTCCTTTTTCGTCAGTGACCGTACCTCTCGAGCTACCCGCCACCGTTATGCTCACACCGGGCAGCGGTGTATTGTCTCCTGATAAGACAGTACCGCTGATGGGCTTGAATATTTCGTTTGTCATGTCTCCTTTTGAAAGCCGGTCTGCCAGCTGGCTTTTTCTTTTTTTGAGGACGATCTGTCTGCCAATGGCTTCGTAGGAGATATCCAGGGGGCCGAATATCCTGGAAAGAACGTCGCCCAGCCTTTCTTCATTTGCGATCACCGTGATCCTCCTGTTCTCGGGGAGGATACGACTGTTGTAAGTAAACCCTACTTCCGTGGAAGTAGTGATCATTCTCAATACAGTCTTTATTTCCTTGGAGGACAGATTGAGAGAGATCCTTTTATCGAGGACCTCCTGGCCGTCCGCGGTTCCGGCAAAGCAATAGCTCATACAGCTCAGGGCCAGGAAAACATGTAGAAGTGTTACTCTCATAATGAATAAAACAGCTTGTTTTGGTTTTCCGTTTTTGTTCATAACTTTACTAGGTTTTGTCAATTCTTGAAAAAAAGTGTGGCAAAAGCTTCCCTTTTTCATCGTCCTAACGCGTGATGAAAGGGATCAGAATTCGATGGTGGTGTTGCAGCACCACCATTTTTACATTCCGGTGAGATCTTATTCTAGTAGGAGTTTACAGATATAATCATGCGTAGTTGTTTGGTTAATAATACAGTTCTTTATCTATATCAAGCAGTCTACTCTTTACAGGGTTTGCCATCTATGACCACGCCATTGTCCGAGATGGTATAGGCGGCTCCAATGGCCTCGCAAATGATCTTTAGCTTTTCCTCGAATGTTTCATCCGCCAGTGAGGTCGTCACTATACAGGACGAAAAGGTTTTTTTGTCATAGTGTAGGGGGATGCCATAGGCCTTCTCCAGTGTTTGGAATATTTCCACCACGGGCGCTTCTTCAAAATTGAGCGGTGTGGCGGCGGGTACGGGCTCCGGCCTGGGTAAGGCTATATTATCCGTGGAGGTCTGGACAAGATCATGTGTCCCCATCTTATATAATCCCCCCTGGTTGGTTTCCAGTATCAGCGGTTCATACGCGGGGTTTGTCTTTTTTGACACAGCCACCTTTCCCGATCTTACCAGGACAGTGACATCTCCATTTTCCTTATTGGTAGTGACATTAAAGCTCGTGCCCAGCACGCGTACCACCAGGTCCTTTGTATAGACATTAAATGGCCGGGCAGCATCAGGCGCTACTTCAAAAAAGGCGTTCCCTTCCAGGTAGACCTCTCTTTTATCCTTTTGTAAAAAGGCGGCGTGACGGATACGAGCGCCGGGCTGCAGGATCACCCTGGAACCATCTACCAGCCAGACCTCCTGGTCATGGTTGGTTTGATTGGTCCTCTGAAGGTCTTTTTTCACCAGCAAGGTGGCTACCTGCTGTATTACCGGGATGGTCTGGTTCCGCTTTTCAGGCAGGGCGTATCTTATAGCAGCCACTCCTACTGCCAGACCCAGGAGACAGGCTGCCGCCCAATACCAGAATTTCCGGACAGGACGACGGCTATTGAGGGGAATGGCTTCTTCGACGTCGGCCGGCTGGTCTGTAAGCTTTTCCTGTACCCCCTTCCATATCGCTTCCGCCAGCTGCACAGCCTCCCCCGGGTTTTCCGTACCTGCCAGCTCCAGCGCCAGCTCACGGGCCTGTTTTAATAAAGCAGGTCTTCCGGGATGTTGTTCCATCCATTTTTCCCAATGCGCAGTGGATTCCTCATCGGGAGAATGCACCCATTGCACAAATTGATCGTCTCGTAACAAATCCCATACTTGCTGGTCTAAATTTTTCACGAAAAATTGCTTAAGAATGATGAAAGTGTACCGGGTCCCCTCCCAGGGAGATGTATCGAACCGGTGGTTTATACTCAAAAAAAAGAGGATTTTTTTATGCGGGGTGCAAAAAGAGAAAAACGATCGCCAGAACGGGTATCTTCATTTGTTGTTTCAGACGGGAAAGCGCGTTGTAAAGCAAATTGCTCACAGACTGATAGTTCATGTCCATCAACCTGGCGATCTGCTGATGGGTAAGCCCCTGATAAAAATGAAGTTGAATAATTTCCTGTTGTCGTGAGGTAAGATGGCCGATAGCTGTTTTCAACAGTACCCTGAAGGATTCATGGATCTCTTTTTCGACGATGCTGGCCTCAACGGGATCTTCCCTCAGCATGCCGGCGTCCTCTTCTTCAAACTGTCGGATACCCGTCAGCAGGTGGCGGTGCTTCTCCAGCCGGATCAATTTATAACGGAGGGCTTTTAGCAGGTAAAACCGTACAGAATCCGTGTCGGAGAGACTTCTCCGTGAATTCCAAAGCTCCACGAAAAGTTCCTGGATCTGGTCCTTTAATTGATCCCGGTCAGGGCAAAGCTTAGCTCCATAGGCGATCAGCGGGATGATGTGCTTTTGGTAAAGCATGGCAAAAGCATCCTTGTCGTCATTTTTAAATTTCCGCCAGAGCAAAGCATCGTCGTCATGCGATAGCTGCATGATTGAAAATAGTCATTTTTTTCGGAATTTTTGGATTGCATTCCGGGTGAACGGACTCAGTACAAGCCGTCCGCTGACGGCAGCTCTTTCTGTCAGCAGCTTGTCCCAATGTTCCGTGCCTTTCCAGAACATTTCCTTCATCATAGTCATCGCCTCGGGGTTAGAGTGGAGGAGATTGTTAGACAGACGATGTATCGCCTCGTCCATATCCGCTATGCCGGCGTGCAGCTCGGCATAAAGACCTTTTCTGCGCGCCCATTCAGCGCTGCGCCACATGGTGGCATCGATGGCAAGACTGCTGAAACCCGCCAAACCTATTTTTCTCTCTACAGCAGGACCAACGACAAAGGGGCCGATGCCGACAGCCAGTTCGCTGAGCTTTACGTCGGCGCCTTCGACAGCGATGGCATAGTCAGCGGCGGCGGCGACACCGACAGCGCCTCCCACACATTTTCCATGGATGCGGGCAATGATGAATTTTGGGCATTTGCGCATGGCGTTGATAAGGCTCGCAAATCCGCTGAAAAACTGAAAGCCTTGTTCGGCATTTTCGATCGCCAGCAATTCGTCGAAGGAGGCGCCCGCGCAAAATGCTTTGTCCCCTCCGGAACGGAGGATGATCACGTGAGTATCCTTTTCATTACCGGCCCCATGGACCGCATGGGTCAGCTCCTCCAGAAGACGGCCCGGCAGTGAATTGCTTTGCGGATGGAAGAATTCGATGGTAGTTATCCCGTGGTGGTGTTCTACTTTTACGTAGCCTTCTTTAATATCGGTGATCATGATGACTTTTTTTGTACCATTGTAAGAATAGTGGCGATGGCGACGCTTTCGCCTGTCTGATCATAGACATCCACGTACCATTTTACGATGCCGCGAGGTACATCTGTCTCCTCCTTTTTTTCCTGTTCGATCTTTTCTTTACAGGTGAGCCTTACGCCGATGGTGGCGCCTGCATAGACGGGTTTCAGGAAACGGCACTCTTCCAGACCGTAATTCAGCATGACGGGTCCTTTACCTGCATCCACAAACAATCCGGCAGCAGCGCTGAGGATAAAATAACCATGCGCAACAGGCTTTTCAAACAAAGTACCCTCCAGCGAAGTATGATCCGTGTGAGCATAGAAATGATCCCAGCTCAGGTTGGCGAAGTTTGCAATATCCGCCTCGGTGACAGTACGTTTATGGGTGATCACGGTATCGCCTATCTCCAGTTCTTCGAAATATTTACGGAAGGGGTGTTTGTCTTCCGTCTGCTGGTGTGCGTGCGGCTGATATGTATGGGTGAGATGCGTGATCATAGTGGGTGAGCCCTGTACAGCAACCCGTTGCATATAATGTTTCACGCCGCGAAGACCACCCATTTCCTCTCCACCGCCGGCACGGCCGGGGCCGCCATGTACCAGTAAGGGCAGGGGGCTTCCATGTCCTGTGCTTTCCTTTGCACATTCACTGTTCAATATGAGCATCCTTCCGTGATGGGTAGCTGCTCCCAGGATGTAATTTCTTGCCAGCCCGGGGTCGGCCGTAACGATGGTGCTGCAGAGCGAGCCCTTCCCCTTTTTGGATAGTTCGATGGCCTCATCCGCGTTGCCGTAAGGCATGATGGTGCTGACGGGGCCAAAGGCTTCGATGGTATGGGGTTCTTCGCTGGTGAAAGGTTTTTCATTCAGTAGTAGCAGGGGGCTGAGAAAGGCGCCTTTTACGCTGTCTGCATCGACGACCTCGACGCTGTCCAGAGAGCCGTATAAGATCTGTGAGGAGGCAAGGAGTTTTTTGACCTGATCCCGGACCTCTTCCCGTTGTGCGATGCCCGCCAGGGCGCCCATGCGCACCTTTTCATTTTCGGGGTTGCCGATGACCGTCTGGGTCAAGGCTTTTGTAAGGGCTTTCCATGTGTCTTCCATTTTAGAAGCGGGGACAAATATCCTTCGTACAGCCGTACATTTCTGACCGGCCTTTACCGTCATTTCTTTTCTTAGTTCTTTTATAAAGATATCCCATTCGGGCATGGAGGGGTCTACATCTTCCCCCAGGATCAGACAATTGAGGGAGTCCGCTTCCATATTGAAGGGAGTGTTCTCCCGCAGGATGGCGGGATGGGATTTCAGCTGCTGACCTGTGGAGGCAGAACCCGTGAATGTCACCACATCCTGGTCCGTCACATGGTCCAGCAGGTCGCCTGCGCTGCCGCAGACCAGCTGCAAAGCGCCGGGAGGAAGGATACTGGAAGCGACGATCTCCCGTACTACCGCCTCTGTCAGGTAGGATGTGACGGTGGCGGGTTTGACAACAGCAGGAACACCTGCCAGCAGGTTGACCGCTATCTTTTCCAGCATTCCCCATACGGGGAAGTTGAATGCATTGATATGGATGGCTACTCCTTCCTTGGGAACGAGTATATGGTGCCCCATAAAAGTACCCCCTTTACCCAGGCTCATCCCTTCTCCATCCAGGCAGAAAGACTCATTGGGAAATTTGCGCCGGAGGGAAGCATAAGAGAACAGATTACCGATGCCCCCTTCCAGGTCTATCCAGCTGTCAGCCCGGGTTGCACCTGTGAGGTAGCTGATCTTGTATAAAGGCTCTACCTTCTCTTTAAGATACAGGGCCAGGGCGCGGAGCATACGGCCCCTTTCCGGGAAGGTCATTTTGCGCAGGGCGGGATTGCCTGTACTCCGTGCATAGCCGAGCATGGCCTTGAAATCGAGGCCCCTGGTGGTAGCATGGGCGATGGTTTCGCCCGTGACAGCATTATACAGGGCTTGTCCTTCCCCATCACCCGTGATCCATTTACCTGTGACATAATTGCCAAGCTTTGTTGCCATACAAACGATCGTTAGTTTATACCAGCGAAGATAGAAAACTTTATGGTTTGCTGCCGGGACATTGGGCACAAAGTGACAGACTGGCATCTCAAATGGATTGGTGCGGCGTTTGGGTGATCTTTTTCATGGAAACGAATTATTCTTTTATCGATCATATGGCATCCACGGATTATCATCTGCTGGACGCCTACTCAAAGACGATCACGGGCGTGGTAGGCCAGGTAGCCGAGGCGGTAGTACATATACAGGTGCAGAAGCCTGTCACTGACAGAAGAGGGGGGCAGCAGAAACTGGCGCCCGGGTCGGGAAGTGGATTCGTCATCTCGTCCGACGGATTTATCGTGACCAATAACCATGTCATCGAGTATGCCCGGGATATAAAGGTGTCGCTGGCGGATGGCCGGACGGTGAATGCAGAGCTGAAGGGGACGGACCCTTCCACGGATATTGCGGTGTTGAAGATCTATGAGTCGGGTCTTAAGGCGTTGAGTTTTGCCAATTCGGAGGCATTACAGCCCGGACAGATCGCCATTGCCATCGGTAATCCTCTGGGATTGCAGCATACGGTGACGGCGGGGGTGGTCAGCGCCCTGGGACGGACACTACGTGCCAATAATGGCCGTCTGATCGACGATATTATCCAGACGGATGCTTCTCTCAACCCCGGCAATTCCGGGGGACCGCTGGTAAACTCGTTGGGGCAGGTGATCGGGGTGAATACCGCCACCATCCTTTCAGCACAGGGACTTTGTTTTGCCGTATCGTCCAACCTGGCGGCTTTTGTGGCAGGCAAGCTGATCATGGAAGGGAAGGTAAAAAGGGCGTATCTTGGTATTGCGGGACAGGTGGTCAACCTCACCGGAAGGATGATCGCTGCCAACAGACTGGAGAAGAAGACAGGTATCTATATTTCTGAAGTGGTCCCGGACCAGCCTACTTATAATAATGAGCTGAAGGCCGGGGATATTATCGTAGCTTTCAACGGCAAGTCCGTCGCCACAGTGGATGAGTTGCACAAACAATTGGGTGAGGAGGTCATAGGACGCGCTACCCGGCTGGAGGTGCTGCGTAATGGCCATAAAGAGGTCGTGAACGTGATCCCCGGAGAGATGAAATAGGCTACAGTCCTTGGTCTGACAAGCGGCTTAGGCCCTCATCCTTTTGTCAATGGCGTCAGAAAGGGAGTCGAATATATCGTCGATGCCTCCTTCTCCATTGATATAGACTACTTTATCATATTTTTTATAGTAGTCTGCCACGGCGGCTGTCTTTTTCTCATATTCGACGAGACGAGCCAGGATCACATCCTCCTTGGTGTCGTCTGAGCGGCCGGAGGTGAGCCCCCGGTTGAGCAGGCGTTTTACCAGCTCATCCTGGCCGACCTGGAGAGCCAGGACAACAGCGATAGAAGTGCCTTTCTGTGCGAGGAGCTTGTCCAGGGCTTCGGCCTGGGCGGTAGTACGGGGGAAGCCGTCAAACAGGAAGCCATTAGCCTGGGGATTATTATCAAGGGCGGAGCTGATCATTTCGATGACCACCTCATCGGGCACAAGCTGTCCCTTGTCCATAAAGCTCTTGGCGGCCAGTCCCAACGGGGTCTGCCCTGCAATTTCGCTGCGTAAAAGGTCCCCCGTGCTGAGGTGTTTCAAACCATATTTTGAAATGAGCCTTTCAGACTGGGTGCCTTTTCCGCTACCGGGCGGTCCAAATAGAATTAAATTAAACATATGTACTACTTACCCTTGTGAGTGGACAAATATAAGGCAAGCCATTAAGAAAATGAAATGTTAAGCCTTGCCTGTTTGTCTATTTACCGACAATCCGCCCGAACTTAGCCTGCGTAGATTTGTTGAAAAAAAGAAAGATATGAACCATATCGTCAGAAATACCGTCATCGTAGTGCTGGCTCTGCTGTTGCAGCAATGCACTTATTCCCAGTCTTCTACTCCACCGAAATTGAATACTATGGATACTTCTAAAAAAACAAACAACCCAGCCTATTCACACACCGAAAAAGGATCTGTTAACCTGACGGACGAGCAATGGAAAAAGATACTGCCGGCAGATGTATACGAAGTGGCAAGGAACAAGGGTACTGAACGGGCCTGGACCAGTCCTTTGGAAAACCTCCACGAAGTGGGCACTTACTACTGCGCCGTCTGCGGCAATCCTCTTTTTCAGAGCGATACCAAATTTGAAAGCGGCTGCGGCTGGCCCAGTTTTTACAAGCCTATCAGCAAGTCGAGCATTATCTATGCAGCCGACAACTCCTATGGGATGGAACGTACGGAGGTCATGTGCGGGCGATGCAAGTCCCATTTAGGTCATGTGTTCAATGATGGTCCTCCCCCCACCCATCTGCGCTATTGTATCAACGGCGTAGTACTGGACTTTGAAAAAGCAAAGGAAGCGGAGAAGAATTATAAGGCGGATAAACAATAAGGTGCTTTTGTTTGGATTAAATTGCGGGAATGCTGCATCTATTACGACAACCATTCCCCTACTCTACACAAATGTCCCAAAGACTACGGACAGCCTCGGGATTCGGGCTGTTCGTATTTTTATTTCTTTTCATTTTCCGTCCCTTTGGACTGGGGATGATGGAGACGACGTCTCTGGCCCTGGTCACCTTCCTATACGGGACCGTTTGTTTTACCATATTGATCTGTTGGTTCCTGTTCCTGCCCCGTCTGTTCCCGAACATTTTTCTTGAATCCGCCTGGACTGTGTGGAAAGAGATCCTCCACAGCGTTGCCTGCGTGCTGGCGGTTTGCGGGGGCAATATCCTTTTTACGCATTTTTATTTTCATGAAGCTTTCAGCGGGGCACTGGTCCTGCGCTTCCTCTGGTGGACCTTTAGCGTAAGCATTATTCCCATTGTCCTGATGGTGCTGTTACGTCAAATGCGGCTGATGAAGACCTATAGCCGTGAAGCGAAGACATTGGATGAACAGGTGTCTGCCCGCCCGGCAGAGAGCGGCCCGGTGGTATTATCCCAGCCGGATGGTGTGGAGGATTTCCTGTATGCCGAGGCCGCCGACAATTATGTAAAAGTATTTTACCTGGGAAGACAGGCGCTGATCCGGAGCAGTCTCAAGCAACTGGAAGATGAATTCCGGGGACATGAGCGGGTCTTCCGGTGTCACCGCACCTATCTGGTAAATCTTGATAAAGTGGTCCACATCAGCGGCAATGCCCAGGGTTACAAATTGCATTTAGCAGGAGTGGAAGGGGTCATTCCTGTCTCCCGCTCCCTCAATGGGGAGATCTCCCGGCTTGTCACTCGTCCCAAAGACCTTCCCATCCGTCCCGACAGTTTGTAACAGGGTTTCAGGCTGCGTAGTTTGCAGTTAACTATTAAAAAAGCTGCTTCTATGGAATTATTTCTTCGTATCATATTGATCCTCCACATTATAGGAGGTTTTTTTGCCCTTATATCCGGCGCTATCGCCATGTTGACCCGTAAAGGAGGACGTATTCACCGGCGGAACGGCAAGATCTACTTTGTCTGTATGACGGTGGTCTTTGTAAGTGCCGTCATTTTGTCGACGGCCCATCATATCCCCTTTTTGCTGATGGTGGGTTTCTTTAGTTATTACATGGTGGTGAGGGGTTACAGGATACTATATTTAAAAAACCTGGGAAGAGGACAACGGCCTGCGGTGTTGGATTGGACTATTGTCCTGTTGGCGGGAGGATTTATCATATGTCTGCTGGGCTGGGGTATTGTGCATGCAATAAGAGGGCCGGGCATGGGGTATGTGGCCATTGTGTTTGGGGGGTTAGGAAGCTCCTTTCTGGCGGGTGATGTCCGAAAATTCCTACGGCCTTCCACAGAAAAGATGCATTGGTGGTATACGCATATTGCCGGCATGTGTGGAGGTTATATTGCCACCGTGACGGCCTTTGTGGTGGTGAATGTGCAAATGAACCCGGGCTGGGTCCCCTGGCTGCTGCCTACTGCCATTGGGGGGCCGTTGATCGCCAGGACGATCACAAAATATAAAAAGCGGTTTGCAGAGCGGGAGGGGTAACTTTGGATATTAAATCAACAGCTATGAACAGACAACGCATCGGCTGGATAGGTTTAGGCAATATGGGGTTTCCCATGGCCCGCAATTTATTAAAAGCGGGGTTTCCCCTTTATGTTTACAACCGTACGCCATCAAAGGCTGACCCGCTGGTGGCTGAAGGCGCTGTGCTTGTGCCCCATCCAAAAGAATTGTGGGGGTTGGTGGATATTATCATCACCATGGTGTCCGATGATACTGCGTTAAAAGATCTCTATGGGGAACGGGTGGGGCTGCTGGCATGCGCTCAGGCCGGCAAGATCGTCATCGATATGAGCACTGTTTCGCCTGCCACAACAAGGGAGCTGGCGGGTTTATTGTCGTCAATGGGCGTGGAATATCTCGATGCGCCTGTGTCTGGCAGCGTAAAACCCGCCGAGCAGGGGCAGCTGGTGATCATGGTGGGCGGTAAACGTTCGGTATACGAGTCAGTGCTGCCCATTTTTGAGAAGCTGGGCAAAGCCTCTTTTCTGATGGGGTCGCAGGGTGCAGGGCATACTGCAAAGCTGGCTATCAATCTATTATTAGCTTTTAACATACAGGGGCTAGCAGAATCGGTGCTTTTTGCAAGGGAGAACGGCATTGCTCCAAAAGAAATGCTGGCCCTGATCAATGAGAGCGCCCTTGGCAATGGGATTACCAGGATGAAGACCGCGAATATTGAAAACAATGAATTCCAGGCCGCTTTTGCCTTGAAACACCTGACCAAGGACCTGCGGCTGGCAAAGGAACAAGGGCTCCGTACACCCGGCGGACTGGCCTTGGAAGATTGTTTTAAAAAAGCGGCCCACGAATGGGGAGAAAAAGATGTGATGGCGATATTGTCCTATCTCAGCGCACAGGGTGAGAAACAGTCTGTATTTTAAGGAATTTACTATAAATTTGCGCTCCCCTTTGGGAACAAGCCAACTTAGCTCAGCTGGTAGAGCATTTCATTCGTAATGAAAGGGTCGTCGGTTCGATTCCGATAGTTGGCTCAGATGCGTAATGCCTCTTTCGGTAGTCTTATCATAGCAGCATTGCTTGGCTGCTACCTGGTAAACTGTTTTTCTCCGCTGAGGCTGGAATATGACAGCATTCGCTATTTTGCCCTGAAGGATTGTCTGGAGCAATCCTGTCCCCCGGGTTTTCAGGCGGCAAACGATCCTCATCCCTACGGCTACCCTTTTCTGTTACTGCTATTATCCCGAACAGGACTATTACATCCTTTTACCATCGCTTTTGTCAATTTGCTGTATCTCGCGGGCGCGCTTTATTTTACGGGCAAACTGTTCCAAAAGGAGAAAAGCACAGTTGCAAATGCCAGGTTGGAGCTGGGAGTCATTCTTTTGCTGTTAAGCTATCCTGTCATCAAGTTCTCCCCCTACCCGATGTCGGAGATGCAATATCTTTTCTTTTCCTGCGGGAGTCTGTTCTTTTTTCATCTTTATACTGACCGGGGCGAGCGACCGGGCGCATTGATACTGGCTGTTCTGTTTGCCGGACTGGCTATTTTAACCCGTACGGTGGGGATCGTGCTTTTACCGGCTTTGACGGCAGGGCTGGCGTGGCATCACCGGACGTGGGTGATGAGAAATTGGAAAATAGTCGTGTTGACGGTGGTCGTGGCAGGGATAGTGCTGGTGATGGCGGGAGGGACAGGTTCAGGCCTTTATATGAACAGTGTACGGCACACGGGCTATGGCTGGAAGGTGTTATTACGTGAGCACCTGGCGGAATGGGGGCAATTATTGCTGAATGTGCCCGTGGGTAAAATAGCAGGTACTGGTGTGCGTGAGATGCGCTGGCTGGCGGCAGCGGTGGGGTTATTGTTCGTATGTGTGGTATCCTATCAGCTCATCCGGCAGAGAAAGAAAGTGCCGGCTGCGGCAGGAGTATATTTGGTACTTTATTGTATGTTGATATTCTACTGGCCTTTTTTCGACGTGCGTTTTTGGATACCCGTGGCGCCGTTGATGGTTATGATCCTGTTGTATGGATCGTATCCCCGGTTTTTTCGTCTGGTGGTGATCGTGTATGTACTGGCTGGCGCAGGAGCTAACGGCTATTCTTTTTATACGACCTTTAATAAGCATGCATTGGCGCGTAGCCAGGCCGGAGGACAGTACCGCAATGAATACGAAACTTTTTTTTTCGGCAAACCGTCCGGCGATACCAGCGTACAGGTGGACCCGTATGTGTTGCATGTGTTAGAGACGTGCAGGTGATGACCTTTGGTTCGTTTGGATTATCTTTACTATCCGGAATTCACAAAATAACAAGTCATGCAGCTATCTCATCTGGCCGAAACGCTTATTGGTTCTGAAATCGTGAAATTAGGCGGCGATATCAAGGAGAAGATCCGACAGGGAGAGAAGATCTACAACTTCACGGTGGGCGATTTCGATCCTGCTATATTCCCTATTCCCAAGGCGCTGGAGGATGGCATCGTCGATGCCTATCGCCGGCATTTTACCAACTATCCCCTGGCGGAGGGTAATCTGGACCTGCGTCAGTCCATCGCGGCTTTTTTGAAAGAACGGGAAGGGTTGACCTATTCCTTTGTAGATGAGATCCTGGTAGCCAGCGGAGGACGTCCCCTGATCTATTCATTATTTCGTACGCTGATAGATAAAGGCGATAAGGTGGTGTACGCGGTGCCTTCCTGGAACAATAACCATTATACGCATCTCAACTGGGGTGAGCATGTGGTCATCGAGGCCAAAGCAGAAAATAATTTCATGCCTACGGCAGATGCCATCCGGCCGCATGTCGGAGATGCCACACTTATCTGTCTCTGTAGCCCGCAAAACCCAACGGGTACGACCATATCCCGGAAGGACCTTTCCGCCATCTGCGAGCTGGTGCTGGAAGAAAATAAACGCCGCAAAGAGGGGCAAAAAAAGCTGTTCCTTTTATATGACCAGATGTATTGGCAGCTGACCTATGGGGAGATCCGTCATTATGATCCGGTGTCGCTGTACCCGGCCATGCGGGAATACACCATCTATATCGATGCTATCAGTAAAGTATTTGCCGCCACGGGTGTACGGGTGGGCTGGTCTTTTGGTCCGGCAGAAGTCATAGGCAAGATGAAAGCGATCCTCACCCACATCGGGGCGTGGGCTCCTATGGCAGAACAAAAAGCTACCGCCGCCTTTTTATTGGAAAAGGAGAAGATCGACGAATATCTGCAAACCTTCCGGGCTGCTGTGTCCGACAGGCTACAGCGTATCCATGCCGGCTTTTCTGAATTGAAAAAAGAAGGGTTCCGTGTGGATGTACTGGCGCCGGAGGCGGCCATTTATCTCACTATCAAGATCGACCTGACCGGTCTTCGTACGAGTGATGGAAAAGTACTGACGGCCCAAACGGATGTTACTTCCTATCTATTGAACGAGGCTAAACTGGCTGTTGTCCCCTTTTCTGCATTCGGAGCTTCCAGGAACTCCCCCTGGTACCGTCTGAGCGTAGGGACCTGTCGCGTGGAGGACATCGGGGAAATGATCGGGAAATTACGCGAGGCGATGAAGAAACTGTCGCCCGGCTCCTGAGAGCGGGCCTGCAGCCGTGTTAGTTTTTGTTGCAAATAAAGACAAAGGGCTTTAGCTCTTTATCCCGTATGATCTTTTGCATGGTGTCCCGCTTGTACAATGTCTTATGCCTGTTGATATCAAATACCTCGTGAGCAATGCAGAAGCTATCGATAGTTTCGAAGTGGAATAAAAGTTCATTGAGTTGCTCCAGTTCCTTTTCCATGGACTGTTCGTTCATTTGTTCATCTTTCACCAGAACAAGCAAATCTCTGTTGCAAGTTTTCATTCTTTATTAGATTTTATAACCAGATAACCTTATTTATACCCCGACATACCGGCGTTTATGCCGCAGCCGCACTTTTTACTACTGCCACCGATGCCCCTGCCCGAATTACAGCTAATTACTACAATGCTACTAAATAATAACAAGAGAATCAATATTGACCTGGAAATCTTCATGGCTTTAATCTTACTAATTTAACTATTTTGTAAAGAAAAAAGTATCCTGTTTTGGCATCTCTCTCAAAAATTAACAATCCTACTACAAAAAAAGCCAGAATACTCTTAGCCCCCCTGGACTGGGGTCTAGGGCACGCAACCAGGTGTATACCAATCATTAAAGAATTAATAATCCATGAATTTGAAATATGGATCGCGGCCACGGGCGACCAAAAAGCCCTTCTTCAGCGGGAATTTCCTTTGCTATCGTATGTAGAACTGCCTGGCTATCACGTAAAATATGACAAAAATCGTGCCTTTACATTTCTTAGATTAATAGGCTCGATCCCTAAAATTTTGATCCGGATCAAGGATGAACATCGGTGGTTGGAGGAATTCAGACAACGAGTGGGGTTGGATGCGGTGATCTCGGACAACCGTTATGGGTTATGGGGGGAGGGTCTTTATTCCGTGCTTATCACGCATCAGCTGGGCATCAGGACGTCCCTGGGGTCCCGGATGGACCGATGGGTGCAACGGTTGCATTACCGGCTGATAGACCGCTTTTCTACCGTTTGGGTGCCTGACCTGGAGGAGGGAATGGGGTTGGCGGGCGTGCTTTCCCATCCCGGGCGGATGCCTTCTCCGCCTACACGGTACATCGGGCTATTGTCGCGGATGGCAGAGGTTCCGACAGCCATGGAGAGGCCGATCGACCTTTTGGTCATTCTTTCGGGACCGGAACCGCAACGTACCATCCTTGAACGGATACTATGGCAGCAGCTGGGGGATCTCAGGGGAAGTGTAGTGCTGGTAAGGGGGTTGCCGGGAGGGGGTGAGGCGCTTGGGGGATTGCCGAATGTGCAGGTCCATGACCACCTTCCTGCCGGGGAGTTGAATAAAGCATTTTTGCAGGCAAAACTCGTGCTGGCAAGGGCGGGTTATAGTACGGTGATGGACCTGGTACGTTTGAAAAAGAGAGCGATCCTTATCCCGACGCCGGGACAGACGGAACAGGAATACCTGGGCAGGTATCTTGCCCACAGACAGATCGCCGTCTGTGTCAGGCAAAAAGGTTTTTCACTGGCCGAAGCATTGCTGCGCGCAGACAAATTCCCTTATGTCACGGTCCAGGAAAAGAAAGACCTGCTGCGAGAGATCATTGCTCAATCCTTCTCCCCCGCCCGTTTGGGATAATCGAAGAACCAGAATGTCGTGCCGGCACTGAGGAATTCCCGCCAGGTCGCAGCCTGGCCGGTGACGGCAAATATGCTGCAGGTGGGCATATTATCCAGTCGTACGGAGGTAAGGACATTGGCGAAGGCCGTAATGCCCGGATTGTGGGAAAAGAGAGCAACTGTGTCATACCGGTCATCTAAAGCCGCGACCACTTCTTTGAAGTCCTGCACCTGTGCGTGGTAAAGTTGTTGGAGGATGGCCAGCTCCTTCTCTTTTCTTCCGAATTCATGAAGAAAAATTTCGGCGGTATGTCGGGCTCTTTTTGCCGGGCTGGATGCAAAAAAATCTATCTTAACACCGGCCTTGATCAGTCTTCCTGCCATAACGGGAGCGTCACGTTTGCCCCTGTCATTTAAAGGTCGATCGACATCGGTGAGGCCGGCATCATCCCAGCTGCTTTTTGCGTGTCTTACAATCAATAGGGTTTTCATGACGGACGGGCTACACCGGGTATAGTTATATGCCGGGGTCGCCGCTGACTATAAATTTACGCGTTTCGGCGCGTATTTCATAGTCCGATGTTTTGAGCGAGATATCATTATATGAGTGATCCTCAGCTAAATATCAAAGGCCTGAGAATTGATGAAATTGATCAGGGACACCGTATTCTTCAATTTTAGCTTTTTCAGGATATTGTGCCGGTGAACTTCCACGGTCTTCAGCGAGATATTCAGCTCGGAAGCGATCTCCTTTGAGGACAAGCCTTCTTTAAGGGCTCTGACGATCTGCATTTCCCTATCGGAAAGGTTGTTGATATCCGGATTTGTCTGGTCCCCGTTCAGCATTTGTTCCGACAGGATGTTCTTTACTTCCTGGCAGATATAGACCTGGTTATTGCTGACCTCCGAAATGGCTTCCAGCATTTCCTGGCGGGGTGAGTTCTTGGTGACGTACCCTTTTGCACCCAACCGGAGCATTTTTTTTGCGTAGGCAGGTTGGGAATGCATGGATACGCCGATGATCTTTGAGCCGGGGGAATATTTCCGGATCATTTTCAGCACATCAAAGCCACTCATCGGGGCCATGTTGATGTCCAGCAAAACGATGTCGGGTCGTTTGTCCCTGGCCAGTTCAATGGCCCGCTCGCCTTCCCCACATTCTGCCACGACCTCGAAATTCTCGTTCTTGCCGAGTAAAAAACTCCATGTCTCTCTGATAAGAGTATGATCGTCTACGATCATGATAGAAACTTTCTTCATAACGCTTGTGTTTTTCTCAAGGGAGATACCAAACATTACTAATCGGATGCGTTAACCAGGCGAAGAGGTTGTTGTTAAGCGGGAGAGGGGGTGTACTATGAAACTAGTATGTAATGATAAGTATTTTATCCGATATTTCAATAACCTCTTACATTTTTCCCTTCCATATAGTTTATGAAAGCCTTATTAACCACTCTGTTACCCCCTGGAGTTGGGTAATTACCCGTAAAATACCAGTCCCCTGTATTTGTGGGGCAAGCTTTATGCAGGGATTCGATGGTTTGGTAGATCACCTGCACCGGGGTGGTTATTTCGGGAGGGGTTATTAATTGAGCGATCTTTTCGGATATTTCGTCCGGAGTGAAGGGTTTGTATACTTGCTGTACTACGTTCTCCGAATGGAGCTGTCCTGTACGTTGGAGTTCTTTACATTTTTCGTAGAGCTCCTGGAGACAATTTTCCTTCCCTTTCTCTTTCATCAATTCCACTGCTGCGCGGAAGGCGATAAAATCGCCCAGTTTGCTCATGTCGATGCCGTAACAGTCGGGGTAGCGGATCTGAGGCGCCGAGGATACGATGATGATCTTTTGGGGCTCCAGACGGGCGAGCATGCGGATGATGCTTTCCTTGAGCGTAGTGCCACGGACGATAGAGTCGTCGATGACTACAAGGGTGTCTACGCCCTTACGGACAGTGCCGTACGTGACATCATATACGTGCTGGACCATTTCATTGCGGCTGACGTCCTCGGTGATAAAGGTCCGCATCTTCACGTCTTTTATCGCTACTTTTTCCACCCGTATCTTACGGCTGAGCATCTCTACCAGCTTGTCCTGGGTAATATCTTTTCCCCAGGAAAGTATTCGTTGTATCTTGATGCTCTCCAGGTAGTCGTCCATTCCTTTCCAAAGGCCGTAGAAGGCTACTTCCGCGGTGTTGGGGATAAAGGAGAAGATCGTATTCTTGAGATCGTGGTTGATGGCGGTGAGGATCTGTTCGCTGAGATTGTAGCCCAGCGCGATCCGTTCACGATAAATTTTTTCATCACTCCCACGGGAAAAATAGATGCGTTCGAAGCTACAGGCCCTCCGTTCTTTCGGCTCCAGTACAGTCTCTACGGAAACCTTTCCATCGGCCTTGACGATGAGGCCTTTACCAGGCATCAGCTCCATCACTTCATTCTCTCCCACATTAAATACTGTCCGGATGGCGGCCCTTTCGGAAGCGGCCACGACCACGTCCTCGCTGATATAATAATAGGCGGGTCTGATCCCGTTAGCGTCCCGGAAAACGAAGCTGTCCCCGTTGCCGACGAGGCCCCCTACGGTGAATCCTCCATCAAAGAGGGTTACCGCCTTACGGAGGAGGCCGACCACGTCCAGGTTCTCAGGTGAAGCTTCATCAGCCTTCACCTGGAAATGGTGGATCACTTCCATCATGGCGGCCAGATCGCTTTGTTTTTGAAATTCGCCCGGGTCGATGTCTATCAGCGCAAAGAGTTCGTCGGTGTTTACCAGGTTGAAATTGCCCGCGAGAGCGAGGTTCCTGGCCGGAATGGTGTTTCGTTTGATAAAGGGATGGCAGAATTCCGTGCTGTTCTTCCCCTGGGTACCATAGCGGAGATGGCCCAACAGCACTTCTCCCAGGAAGGAGATATGGCCTTTCATGAGGCCGGGGTGTTTTTTTATATCGGGCTGATATTGCTCCAGCTCCTTTACTTCCCCCATTATTTTGGAAAAAATGTCGGCGATGGGTTGGTTATTGCTGCTGCGGATACGATGGAGGAAGGGGTATCCGGGTTCGGTGTTCAGTTTGACTGCAGCTACTCCGGCCCCGTCCTGGCCCCTGTTGTGTTGTTTTTCCATCAACAGGTACAGCTTGTTCAGACCATACAGGACAGTGCCGTATTGCTGTAGATAGTAGGAGAACGGCTTACGTAATCTAATGAATGCCAATCCACATTCATGTTTTATCTCGTCGCTCATGGAGTCAAATAAGCCGCAAAGGTACTAAATATACGTGGCATTTGTGTTTATAAAGTTTACAAGGGATGCTGAATTCTTGAGTTTCAACTTTTTAAGAATATTATGCCGGTGGACCTCCACGGTTTTCAGAGAGATATTCAGGCTGGTAGCGATCTCTTTGGAGGAAAGGCCTTCTTTTATAAAGTTGATGATCTGCATTTCTCTTTCCGTCAGGGCATTGATATTGGGGGAATCTTCTTTTTCATCCAGGAGCTGTTCGGAGATGATGTTCTTTATTTCGTCACAGATGTATTTATTGCCGTGATTGACTTCCAAAATGGCTTTTATCATTTCTTCCTTGGAGGAGTTCTTGGTGACGTATCCCCGGGCGCCCATCTGCAGCATTTTTTTCGCATAGGCGGGTTGGGAGTGCATGGATACGCCGATGACCTTGGAGCCGGGGGATATCTTGCGGATCCGCTGGGTGGCTTCCAGACCTGAGAACGGGGTCATATTTATATCCATAAGAACGACATGAGGGCGTTTTGCTTTTGCCAATTCCACGGCTTCCTGCGCATCTCCACATTCGGCGATCACCTGGAATCGGGAATCACTGTTCAGGATATAGCTCCAGGTTTCTCTTATCAGTTTGTGGTCATCGGCAATTAAGATATTGATCTTGCTCATATAGGATTGTTTTAAAGATAATCAGCATTTTGAACAGGTACCTGAACCCTAAGCTTACAGCCCCTGCCTGGCGCGGACATGATCGTCACTTTTCCGCCGAAGAGGTCTGCCCTGCTCATGATATTGGAAAGACCCAGCCCTTTTTTCCCTTTTACTTTTTCCGGGTCGAATCCTTTCCCATCATCTGTGATATTGAGTTCGATCCTGTTCCCTGTCTCCTCCAGCAACAGTTCGATGATAAGGTTCCTGGCGCCGGAGTGTTTTAGCACATTGTTCACTTGCTCCTGTATGATACGGAACAACATGAGCTTCTCCTTATCGCTGATCCTTTCGTCAAATTTACCAACCGGATAGAATTCTACATGAATTGCCCGGGTGGTGCGGACACTTTCGACCAGATCGGAGATGGAATCCAGGAGTCCCAGATCGCCGATGCTGGAAGGTACGAGGGACCTCGAGATATTCCGGATCTCATGAATGGCCTCATGGATATTTTCAGCACTGCGGTTGATAAGGCTCAGTCTTTCCTCATTGTCATTTTTAGCCAGCTCGAGATATAGTTTCGTCGTCGAGAGGATCTGGTTTATATTATCATGGAGCTCTTTACCTATTTCAGCCCTTTCCTTTTCCTGGGCGTCTACCATGGCCTGTGCGATGATCTTTTGTTTGTTCAGCTCCTGTTTCAACAATCTTTTCTCCATTTCCCTTTTCTCGGTGATGTCCTGCATGGAGCCCACCATACGGATGAGCCGTCCGTCTTTTCCGAAGACGAGAAAGCCTTTATCGGAGATCAGTGCGTACCGGCCGTCGGCCTTTCTAAACCTGTATTCTTCCAGCCAGAGTCCTTTGTCTTTCCTGCGTATAAACCGATCGATATTCTTCAGCACCCTGGTGCGATCATCCGGATGGACGTGCATTTCCCAAAATTTCCTGGTGCGGACCTTTGGTCCGGACTTGTAACCAAAGAGATGATAGAACCCTTCTCCCCAAAAATAAAGCCCTGTATGCAGATCGCGATCCCAGATGGCGTCATTGGTTGCTTTTGTCGCCAGCATATACCGCTCGTTACTGATGCTAAGCTCTTCCTCCGCCCGTTTGCTTTCGATGATGGTCGTTACGAGGTTGGCCGCTCTTTCCACGATTTCCAACTCCATTGCTGTAGGTGATTTAGCTGTCGTATAATATACAGCGAAGGCGGCTATTGCCTCTCCTTTGGGATTGACAATGGGGAAGGACCAGCAGGCGCGAAGACCAAATTTCAGGGCGAGGTCACGGTATTCAGTCCAGAGGAGATCCCTCTCAATGTCGGAGACGATGACCTTTTCTTTTCTGTACATGGCTGTGCCGCAGCTGCCGGCATTGGGTCCGATGAGGAGGCCGTCGATGGCGTGTGCATAGATGGCGGGTAACCCTGGCGCTGAGAGGTGTCTGACGCTGACCCCATCTTCGTCGAGGGTCAGCACTGAACAATACATGCCGGGAAATATTTTTTCAATGCCTTTGAGAAAATTATTGAGGATGGTACGCAGAGAAGACTTTTTATTGGAGTTCTGTTCCAGCACTTTTCTTTCCAGCGCCAGCATGGCCTCCTGTTTTTTTCGTGCCGTGACATCCTTGAAATAAGCAAACAGCCCCTGCTCTGAGGGGTATACGCTCATCTCCAACCAGCGATCAAAGCGATCATTGTATTGTTCCAATGTCACTGTCATTTTCTTTTTGAAGGCCTTTTGAAAAGACTGATAAGTATCCCCATTCATCAGCTCGGGCAGTTTTTCCCGGATCGGCTGTCCAACTATTTCTGCTGCTGAAAGACGGGTGATCCTTTCGGCCTCATGATTCCAGAGAGTAACTCTGAAGTTTCTATCCAATACGAAAAATCCGTCTGTAATGCTTTCGAGGACTAATTTATTTTCCGTGATATCCTTATTCACCACCATTATCCCTGTGATCCTATCCTCTTCATCTTTTATATACCGAATAGAGCTAATAAGATACGATTTTTTTCCGGTTGCCGAAATACTGATCATCTCTCCGTCCCAAAGACCATTTTCCCGGAAATTCTTTTCTACCTCAGCCTCTGTAGCTTGCGAGTATTCATATTGGACCAGCGCCCGAAAATTCCTGCCCAGGGCCTGATGTACGGAGATGCCGTAGAATTTCTCGGCTGCTGTATTCCAGTAGATGATCCTGTCCTGCAGATCAGTGGCAACTATGATGTCGGAAACGTATTTGGCAAGACCTGCCTGGATATCGGCTTGCCAGGTGGCCGGCGGTAATTCCGGATCATGCTCCATAGTATCATCGGGTGGATGGGCCCCGTATGTGTCATTTTGAGGAGTATTCATGGTGTGGAAAACACCTGATCAAATTACTAAAGATGCATGTATAGAACGCCGTGTAAACGTGGTTTCCCTTGCTCCTAAGGGTTAATACCTAAGTTAATTACCCGCTGTTGGCGCATTTCCCACCCATTTGGATAAGTTGCTGCAAGGAGTGTAGTCGCCGTCGATCATTACATAAAATGTGGGGATCTTGGCGGCGAACCATTTTTCTAATGCAGCCGACTTCTTTTCGTCCAATGCGCGTTGAGCGACCCGGTTATAATCATCCTTCAGATTCTCGGTGTGCGGCTCGGATTTGGATACCATATACACGAGGCGAACGCCTTTTTTCCCTCTATCGTCCGTGAAGACGGTGGGTTTGGAGTATTCGCCCGGTTTGAGATTGGAATTTTTCAGCAAAAGGACCATGTCTTTATCCATCTCGGAAATAGTGAGGAAGGTAGATCCGTCCCTGCCCATGATCTGGCCGGCGGTGGCTTTTGCATTATCATCCGGAGCGTATGTGGGCGTCTCGAGACTAAGCCTGGCGATGGCTTCTCCGAAGCCCATGGTTCCGGCTATCAGCTGGACACGAACGGAGTCCAGTAGTGACGAGACTTCTTTGATCTCGGGTTCTGTGATAACGGGGATCTTCAGGATATGTCTTACGATGGCGTCATCGCCATTGCGGCTCACCATCTGTATGATGTGATAACCAAATTTGCTTTTGATGACGGGTGAAACCTGTCCTTCTTTTAGACGGAAGGCGGTGGAGAAGAACACAGGGTCCCACATTTTGCTATCGGAGCGGCTCAGCGCGATCTCTCCTCCTTTTTCTTTGCTGCCGGGATCATCGGAATACAGTCGGGCGAGGACTTCGAACTTTTTCTGACTACTCTCCACCTGCCGTTTGTAATCATTCAACTCGTCGATGGCCAGTTTTTCAATATCCCTGCTGGCCTTGGGATACAGCACGATCTGGCTCAGCTGCATTTCGGATTCGTAGAAACGCAGGTTGCCTTTTTTTTGTTTTTCGAAATAGTCTTTTACTTCCTGGGGAGTGATCTTAATGTCTTCCACGATCTTCTGGCGCATCGCCGTGGCCAGTCTTTGTTCTTTGATAGGACCAAGGAAGTCTTGTTTGGCCTGGTATACCGTGCGCTGCGCTATCTGTTCGAAGGCTTCCTTTCCTCCATACATGTTGATAAAGTACCGAATACGCTGATCGACCTCGGCCTCTACTTCTTCTTCGCTGACGGGCAGAGAGTCTTTTTCGGCTTGCAGTACCAGGGCCTTTTGGATGAGCATATTGTCCAATATCGAACATTCATCCACTCCTTTTACTTCCTGCCCATTGTTGTTGCGTATCATGTCCTGGATGGCGATGGCCAGCTCTGACTTCAGGATGATCTTATCGCCTACGATGCCGACGATCTTGTCTGCCGTCACCTTATGCTGAGCAAAGGTGGAGGTTGCCAATATTAGTAAGGCGGGTAAGAGAAGGGATTTCTGGTTCATAAACAATAATGAGATGTATAGGATGTTGCGACCCTAAAATTAGCAGGATAGTAATGTTAAATACCCCCGGATGGGGGTATTTAACAAATAATTACAGTGTTCTTTTAACTTCTTCTTCTTCGTAGGCTTCTACGATATCGCCGACGCGGATGTCGTTGTAGTTCCTGATGGTCAATCCGCATTCCATACTCGAAGCCACTTCTTTGACGTCGTCTTTGAAGCGTTTGAGAGAGGCCAGTTCGGCTGTCGCACCTTCCCCAACGGGGTAGATAACAATACCGTCCCTGACCAGTCTGATCTTCGAATTCCGGTAGATCTTGCCATCCAGAACATAGCAACCTGCGACGGTGGCCTTGTCGAATTTGAAGACGTTGCGGACCTCCACATTGGCCACCACTTTCTCCTGGATCTTGGGTTCCAACATCCCTTCCATGGCGCTCTTTACTTCTTCGATGGCGTTGTAGATGATGGAGTAGGTCTTGATCTCCACGCCTTCGTTCTCTGCCAGGCGGGAAGCCTGGGAAGAGGGGCGGACGTTGAAGCCTACGATAACGGCGTCGGAAGCTGTTGCCAGCAATACGTCGCTCTCGGTGATGGCGCCTACAGCCTTATGTACCACCCGTACTGCGATCTCTTCGGTAGAGAGTTTCTGCAGGGAGTCGCTAAGCGCTTCCACGGAACCATCCACATCACCTTTTATGATAAGATTCAGTTCCTTGAAGTTACCCAGCGCCAGGCGGCGTCCGATTTCATCCAGCGTGATATGTTTCTTTGTGCGGATACCTTGTTCGCGAAGGATCTGAGCCCGTTTGTTTGCCACTTCTTTTGCCTCGCTCTCATCCTCGTATACCTTGAATTTTTCACCGGCCTGGGGAGCTCCGTTGAGCCCCAGGAGCAGTACAGGAGAGGAAGGTGGAGCTTCGTCGATCCTTTTGTTCCTTTCGTTGAACATGGCTTTCACCCTGCCGAAATACTGACCGGATACAACCAGGTCACCTATGCGGAAGGTACCGTTCTGTACGAGGACTGTAGCCACGTATCCACGTCCCTTATCCAGGGAGGCTTCGATGACGCTGCCGGATGCTTCGCGGTTGGGGTTGGCTTTCAGGTCCAGCAGTTCGGCTTCCAGCAATATCTTTTCCAGCAGGAGATCCACATTGAGGCCTTTTTTAGCGGAGATCTCCTGGGATTGGTATTTACCGCCCCAGTCTTCCACGAGGAGGTTCATCTGAGCCAGCTGTTCCTTTATCTTTTCAGGGTTTGCGCCGTCCTTATCGATCTTATTGATAGCAAAGACCATGGGGAGCCCAGCGGCCTGGGCATGGGAGATGGCTTCCTTGGTCTGGGGCATGACGGCATCGTCTGCCGCCACCACGATGACGGCGACATCGGCCACCTTGGCGCCACGGGCGCGCATGGCCGTGAAGGCTTCGTGACCGGGCGTATCGAGGAAGGTGATCTTTTTCCCTGCAGCTGTCGTTACCTGGTAGGCGCCGATATGCTGGGTGATACCACCGGCTTCGCCGGCTACCACATTGGCGCTGCGGATATAGTCGAGCAAGGAGGTCTTACCGTGGTCAACGTGACCCATGATGGTGACCACCGGCGAGCGGGGCACCATGTCTGCGGGATCATCCTCTTCTTCCTCCTCTTCCATTTCAGCGGCATCATCAATACCGATGAATTCCACGGTGTAGCCAAATTCTCCGGCCACCAGCTCGATGACGTCGGCTTCCAGACGCTGGTTGATGGATACCATCATTCCCAGGCTCATACATTTGCTGATGACATCCGCATAACTAACGTCCATCAGGTTAGCCAGTTCGCTGACGCTGATGAACTCAGTGACCTGGAGCTTGTTGTCCATCATCTCGTCGCCGCCGGCCTGTTCGGCCATTTCTTCGCGTTTAGCGCGACGATATTTGGCTTTGAGACTTTTTCCCCGGCCACCGGCTCCTGCCAGCTTTGCCTGGGTCTGCCGTATCTTTTCCTGGATCTCTTTTTTGTCGATCTCTTTTACTTCACGGGGTGTGTGACGGGGATCAGGCCGGCGATTGCCGCCACCCTGACCATGACCATGGCCCTGACCTCCGCCGGCGCCACGACCACCGCCCGGGTTACGTTGGATCGGGATCCTGGCTTGTCCCGGCTGGCGTTGATTGCCGCCACCGCCTTGCTGAGGAGGTCTTCCACCCCCACCCTGCTGGTTGCCGCCCCCACCTTGCTGGGGAGGTCTGCCGGTATTGTCCTTTTTCTCGATGGGGATCCGTTTTCTTTTCCTTTTTTCTTCGGAAGCCGGCTTGGGCCGGGTGTCGCTGTTGACAGGTAGTTCTATCTTACCCAATATCTTTGGCCCTTCCAGCTTTTCGGCCTTGATATTTTCGATGACGGGAGGGGCTTCGGGCTCTTCGGGCGTCGCCGGGGAAGCTGATTCCTGCACCTGTACCTCCACAGGAGGCTTTTCAACTGTGATAGGAGGTGTTTCCTGGGGAGCCTCTTCCTTGGGTTCTTTCTCTTTTTCCTTTGGCGCTTCCTTTTCCACGACGACAGCGGGAGCTGTTGTAGTCTCTTCCGGCTCTTCGCGGATGGGTTCCACATTACTCTCCGGCCCGGGCTTTTTAGCCGCAGGCTTTTTGGGGCGGGTAGAGGAATCGATATTCGAAAGGTCGATCTTGTCGATGACTTTTGGCCCTTCCAGCTTTGGCGCTTCGATCTCTACGATCTCTTCTGCGGCTGGCTTTTGCCGGACAGGCTCCTCCTGTTTTTCTTCCACCACGGGAGGCGGGGGCGCAACGGGCTCTGCCACCACGGGTGGTTCTTCCTTTACAGGCTTTTTGACGACTTCTTTTTTAAAGAGCAGCGTCTCTTCTTCTTTTTTCTTTTTGGCATCCAGGCTTCCTTTGGGCAGGTCGATCTGGTCGCTCTTTATTTTGGCGACTTTGTCCGACTGGAACTCCTGCTGCAGGCTGCGATACATATCCTCCGTCAGCTTAGACGTAGGTTTCAGATCGTCCCTGCTAAAGCCCTTGCCTACCAGGAATTCCACCAGGGTGTCTTTCCCGATGTTAAACTCCTTGGCGGCGGCCATTAAACGTAATGTCGTTGTTGCTTCTGCCATACTTGTCTCCCTGAAACCCTTCTAAGATAGGAATTTCAGATTGTCCCAATTTTAAATATCAAATAATTTGTGGGTTTTTAGTCCACAATGTTGTGCAATATACAATAACCTCGCTGTTTTTCAGTCCGGGACGGACCAAAGGTCCGTTGTCCGAAGGACAGATATCTGATGTTTGGCACAATTTGAGTGCCGGGTCAGGGAGAGTATGATGGGGCTAATCTATGAAAACGATTAGCCTTTTTCAAATTCTTCCTTCAGCACCCTTCTTACATCGTCGATCGTCTGCTTTTCCAGGTCGGTCCTTCTTTCCAGTTCTTCGGCGGTCAGGTCGAGCACGCTGCGGGCAGTGTCACAACCGATGCGCTTAAGCTCATCGATCACCCAAGTCTCGATCTCATCGCTGAATTCTTCCAGGTCGATGTCAAATTCTTCCGGCTCGCCCTCATTATCACGGAATACGTCGATGGTATACCCGGTCAGCTCCTGAGCCAGCTTGATATTGACCCCTTTCCGGCCGATGGCCAGGGATACCTGGTCCGGTTTAAGATAGACATTTGCATGCGACTTTTCGCCGTCCAGCTCCATATTGGTTATTTTGGACGGGGTCAGAGAACGCTGGATGAGCAGCTGGACATTGTTGGTCCAGTTGATGACATCTATATTCTCGTTCTTCAGTTCGCGTACGATGCCATGGATACGGCTACCTTTCATACCTACGCAGGCGCCTACCGGATCGATACGATCGTCATAAGACTCCACCGCCACCTTGGCCCTTTCACCCGGCTCACGAACGATCTTTTTTATAACGATCAGTCCGTCGAAAATCTCGGGAACTTCGATCTCCAATAGTTTGGAAAGGAACAGAGGGCTCGTCCTGGACAGGATGATCACCGGGGAGTTGTTCTTCAGCTCCACCTTTTTTACTACGGCCCGGATGTTCTCCCCCTTTTTGAAATAATCCTGGGGTATTTGTTCTGATTTGGGGAGAATAAGCTCGCTGCCTTCCTCGTCCAGCAATAATATTTCCTTTTTCCAGACCTGATATACTTCTGCACTGACAATCTCACCAACCCTTTCGTTGTATTTCTTTACCAGTACATTTTTCTTCAGATCGCCTATACGGCTGGCCAGGGTTTGTTTGGCAGCCAGGATAGCGCGACGGCCGAAGTCCAGGATCTCAACCTCTTCATATAATTCTTCCCCAACTTCATAGTCGGGTTCTATTTTTGTGGCATCGGAGTATGCGATCTCCGCCAGCGGGTCATTGACCTCACCATCTTCTACGATGGTGCGCCGGCGCATGATCTCCAGGTCGCCTTTTTCAGCGTTCACAATTACGTCAAAATTTTCGTCGCTGCCGTATTTCTTTCGCAACAAAGTTTTGAACACATCTTCTACCACCTTCATCATGGTAGGACGGTCGATATTTTCCGCCTCTTTGAAGTCCTGGAAGGCTTCGATCAAATTGATACTGGCCATAACTCTTGATTTTAAGGCTTTACCTTGCGGATGGTGGTCCGCATAGACAGGGCCTGTTAAAAGACTACTTGAATTTTTGTTGTTTTTATGTTATCGAATAAGAAAGTATGGTTGACCACCTCTTTCTTTTTGTTTTTCCCTTTTGTTTCTTCTACGATCACGCCGTCTTCGCTGACCTCCACCAGGCGGCCTTCTTTTTTTGATCCGTCCTGGAGCACCAGCTCTACCTGTCGGCCGACATTCTTTTTATACTGACGGAGGAGCTTCAGCGGCTCGTCCAGACCCGGGGAGGAAACTTCCAGGGAGAAATCGCCATCCGGGAAAAGGCCAGACGCTTCCAGTTCCTTATACAGGGCGCGGTTATAGCGAACGCAGGTCTCAATAGAAATTCCTTTGTCTCCGTCCAGATATACCTTTACATTATTGGTAGGTTTGATCCTGATATCTACCAGGAAATAATCCGGCTGGTCGGCCAACAGGGCCTGAACCATGCTTTCCACCGCCTTGACAGTTTCGTTCACCATATGTTTATAAGAGCTACTATTGTTCTGTAAAATATCGGGAAAACGATCCATTCTATAAATTGAAGAAGGGAACGCTTCCGTTCCCTTCTGATGCTTCGTTTTACCATTGCAAATGTACGATTAAAAATAATTCCACCAAAATTGCGAACAGGTTAAGTATT
The DNA here is from genome assembly GCA_017307755.1 of Chitinophagaceae bacterium. GTDB lineage: Bacteria > Bacteroidota > Bacteroidia > Chitinophagales > Chitinophagaceae > Puia. Next base: position 459,187 of record JAFKGQ010000010.1, read on the forward strand.
TTTAAAGAAAAGAACCAGCATGAGCCAGCACCAGCCAGATAATCTGGGTTCATTTATATCCGAGAACAAGGCAGTGTTAAAAGAATACCTGGAGACGAGGATGGAAATTTACCGGCTCCAAAGCCTTCGCATATTCTCCAAATCAGCGGGATATTTTGCCTGGATCATCGTATCTCTTTTCCTCGCCTTCCTGATCCTGATCTTTGGCGGACTGATGCTGGGTTATTGGTTTTCCAGTATGCTGGGGAGTTATGTGAAAGGGTTTGGGTTGATGACACTTTTACTGGTGGTTTTGTTTGTCCTGTTGGCGCTGTTCAGAAAATCGCTGTTCGTAGACCCTGTGGTTCAAAGTATTATTCAAAGGTCCAGGGAAGAAGAGATGGAGGAAGAGGAATGAGGCTGAATATCCTTACATTTAAATTATTTTCATATGGCATCGAAAGCATCCCGGACATTGGATACCCTGGAAACAGATATCCGCAAATTGAGAAAAAAGGCCCGTCAGCTGGAAGCACAGCTCGACGATAATTTCACATATTTTCAACAACATTCCGGAACATTATTTGTTCGATCACTGTTACCAAGAAGGATGGAGGGAGAAGCCGTGACAGGCAATCCCGTCATCGACCCTTTTCTTCAGAACGAGCGGCTACAAAAAGTGTTGGCCAAACTAGCCGATATGCTGGCCGAAAGGCTGGGCGACGGACTCAACTGGATGATTAACAGGGTGTTTAAAAAGTAATGCAATGAGAACTCTACCAGAAATATTTTTCTTTGGCATCGTATTCTACGTACTGTACCGATTTATCTTCAATTTCGTCGTACCTATCGCCCGGACAACCCGTCAGGTGAAACAACAGTTTAGAAATATGCAGGAGATGCATCAGCAGGCCCAGGGTGGGCAGAATGGGTATGGACAGCCCGGACAAGGGCAGGCCACCGGATATGGGCAAGAACAACCCGGATATGGCCAGGGGACTCAGGCTGGCGCAAGTGGCCAGCAACGGAAACCCAACTCCGGCAAGGTTGGGGAATATATTGATTTCGAGGAGATTAAGTAGCCGCTACCATTGAAAATCCGTGATCGTGGTGCCAGGTCTGAGAAAGAATCCTTTCAGACCCGCTTTTTCTGCCCCTTCCACGTTGATCAGCGCATCGTCCACGAAGAGGGTTTCCTCCCCCCTCAGCTGATTTTCCTTTAGGATATATTGGAATGACGCTATATCCGGCTTACGCATTTTTAATGTATGGGAATAGTACGCCCGTTCGAAATGGTCGTCCAGGCCATATTCGTCACCGGGAAAAGTATCCCTATATATCTGTTGCAGATGAGCCAGATGAAGCGCATTGGTATTGCTAAAAAGAAAGATCCGGTAACTTTTCCGCAGGTCCTTCAACAGCCTGATCCGCTCAGGCGGGAAGTCCAGCAACAAGGCGTTCCAGGCCCGGATGATATCCTCATCCGAAGCAGTGATCCCCGTCAGACTTTTTATATTGTCGACAAACTGCTGGTCGCTGATGCCGCCTACTTCATAGTCTTTAAAAAAAGAAGCGGCATGTCCGTGTCCGAAATATTCCTTTAGCGGTCTTGCGCCAAGCGCCAGGAATGCATTTTCGGTGAGCTGGTTGTCCAGGTTGATAATCACGCCACCGAGATCGAAAATGATGTTCTTGATACCTTGCATGGTAAAAGACAGGGAATGGGTTATTGTTCCGTGGCCCGCTAAGGTACTATTTTACCCAGTTAACCCGCACGGATTTTGCGTCCCTGGAATTTCCTCCCACCATGATATCGAATTCACCCGGCTCCCAATCATATTTGAGATCGCTGTTATAGAATTTCAGGTCTTCCGTGGAGATCGTGAAGGTGACGGTCTTTGTCTCGCCTGCACTCAGCGTAATTTTCTGAAACCCTTTCAGCTCTTTGACAGGACGGGTGATGCTGCCCACGAGATCGCGTATGTACAGTTGCACCACCTCTTTTCCTTCTCTCGCGCCATCGTTGGTCACGGTGACGCTGGCTGTCAGTTTTTGGGCTCCCTTCAGGGATTTGCTGCTCAGCACGAGATCGCCGTACGTAAAATGCGTATAGCTAAGACCATAGCCAAAGGGGTAGACGGGGTCATTCGATACGTCCAGATAATTGGAGCGGAATTTCTGGAACCAGGCCCCTTCCGCCAATGGACGGCCTGTAGTCTTATGATTATAGTACAGCGGCACCTGTCCGACGTTTTGAGGCCATGTAGTGCTTAGCTTACCGGAAGGGTTTACATCCCCAAACAGCACGTCGGCGATGGCGTGACCGGCCTCGCTGCCCCCAAACCATACGTTGAGGATGGCAGGAGCATTGTCATTTTCCCATTTGATGGCAAGGGGACGGCCGGTGAACAGGACCAATACGACAGGCTTACCCGTCCTTAGCAGGGCTTCGAGCAGGCGTTGCTGTACCTTGGGTATCTCTATATTGCTGCGGCTGCTGGATTCACCGCTCATCTCCGCGGACTCGCCCAGAGCGGCAACGACGACGTCAGCCTGACTGGCGGCCTGTACGGCCTCCTGTATACTTTGTTCGACGGGGCGAGGGTCCCTGTGCAGGGATTTGCCAAACATCCCGGCCCTTACCTCAAAGACGCTGTCCTCATCCAGATTGGACCCTTGGGCGTAGATGATCTTTGTTTGGTCACGGGCAGCATCTTTTAGACCCTGGAGTACCGAGATGGATTTTGTGAAATCGGCCGCCACGCTCCACGTGCCGGGCATATTCTCTTTATTGTCTGCAAGAGGGCCTACTAATGCGATGGTTCCGCCTCTTTTCAAAGGAAGAACATTCCCCTGGTTCTTTAACAACACAAAACAATCAGCGGCAATCCGGCGGGCTTCCTTTCTGTTGGCATCCGTAAAGATTTCGGCTGCCGCCCTTTTCTCATCGCAATATTTATAAGGGTCTTTGAACAGACCGAGCTTGTATTTTGCTTCCAGGACTCTTCTGCATGCCGCGTCGATCTGCGCCTGGGTGACTTTTCCTTGTTGTAATGATTTTTTTAGTGTCGTCAGAAAGCCCTCTCCCACCATGTCCATGTCGATGCCGGCCTTGAGGGCCAGGGCAGAGACGGTCTGCAGATCGCCCAGGCCATGGTCGATCATCTCATTGATACCCGTATAGTCCGTGACCACAAAACCTTTAAAACCCCAGCGGGTGCGCAACACATCCGTTTGCAGGAATTTATTGGCCGTGGCGGGAATACCGTCCACTTCGTTGAAGGAGGCCATGACACTGCCTACGCCTGCATCGACTGCCGCCTTATAGGGAGGCAGGTATTCATTGAACATCCTTACCCGGCTCATATCCGTAGTGTTGTAATCCCGGCCTGCCTCTGCCGCCCCGTATAAAGCGTAGTGCTTTACACAAGCCATGATATCTGTATTGTTTTTGAGGTCCCGTTGATATCCTTTTACCATTGCTTTGGCGATCATGGAGCCCAGATAGGGGTCTTCGCCATTGCCTTCCGCGATGCGTCCCCAGCGGGGGTCGCGCGAGATATCCACCATGGGGGAGAAGGTCCAGCAGATACCATCGGCGCTGGCTTCCGTCGCGGCTATCCGGGCGCTCTTTTCAACGGCATCCATATCCCAGCTGCAGCTGAGCCCGAGAGGGATAGGGAACACCGTCTCATAACCGTGGATCACATCCATGCCAAAGAGGAGGGGTATCTTCAGGCGGCTTTGCTCTACGGCGACTTTTTGTACGTCCCTAATTTTTGCGACTGACTTAATATTGAAAAGCCCACCTACTTTACCCTCCTTTATCTTGCCGGCAATATTGGAGTTACTTGCCTGTCCTGTCGTGATGTCACCGGCGCCGGGCAGGTTGAGCTGACCAAGCTTTTCGTCCAGCGTCATTTTTGACATGAGGTTTGTGATAAAAGTATTCATGGCAGGGCCGGGGGATGCGGGGGGTTGCGCGGACAGCTGTATTGCGGCGGCTATCGATAGTATGGCAAGGAGGGAAGTTTTCTTCATATCGAGTTCTTTATTATAAGTTAGTCGACTTTGATTACTTGTGTGCGTGCGGATACGCCATTTTCGTTTACCGCCTGGATGGAAAAATAGTATACTTTCTCCTTATCCATCAATTTATCATAATATTCATTCGCATCCTGTACCATGATACAGTTGTATAATTTATCGGGCGCTGTACCTGTATAAATATTGTAGGCATAGGCGTTATCCACGGGCGACCATTTGATCCAGGCGCTTCTTTTATCCTTTTCGGTACGCAGGACGATGAATTGTTTTACGGTATCAGGAGGAACGCCTGCGCCTTTGCCAAAAACGCGGAAACCGCTGATGGCGAATTTTCCGGTGGGCATATGGATGTTCTCCAGTTTTATAAAGCGGGTTTTGACGGGGGTGGTTAATTGTACATACTCGTGAGGGATATCTGTGAGGTTTTTGCTCTTGTCTACGAGTAAGGTCCATTTTTTTCCATCCGGACTGTGATACAGTTTGTACTGATGATAGATATTTGTCTGTTTGCCCAGGAATTCCGCATCCTGATCCGCATAATTGATCTGTATGGCCCGGACGGTGGAGAGGCTGCCCAGGTCTGACTGTATCCACTCCCCTTTATCGCCCGTGGCTGCGCTCCAGTAAGTCTTGATATCTTCGTCCACTGCGTCATTAGCGGGGTGTCCGGCTGCCAGTGTAGAGGATACCAGTACGGGTTTTTTATAATTGAGGAGCATCCAGCCCGTGAACTCCCCGGACGTTAGATCCCGAGGATAGTCCCCAAATGCGGCATCCATGTACATGACGTCATCCTTGTCGAAGCCCGCCGGCCATATGCCCAGTCTCCTTTCAAAGCTATTTTTTACGCCGATGGCGATGGTGGAAATATGCCAATAGCGTTGGTCGTTGTCCATGAATGTGCTACCGTGTCCCGCACCCCTTGCAAAGCCGCCGGGATGAAAGGATAGCGGGTCGGACTGGGGTCTGTCGAAAGGACCCAGGGGCCCGTCGCCTACCGCCACTCCATCGGCATAGCCGCTGAACTCGGTGCCGGGCGCCCCATATTGCAGATAGTATTTTCCATTATGTTTTGTCATCCAGGAACCTTCGATAAAGGGGTCGAGGAAGGTATTGTCATAGTATTCACCAAAGCGCTGCCATCCAAAGCGGTCGGGATGGAGCAGGTATAATTCCCTGCGGGTGCCGATGGGTTGAAAAGTTTTGCGGTTGAGCTCAATGCCGTACAGGGGGTAGGAATTGCTGCTGCCGTTGTACATGTATAATTTTCCATCATCGTCCGTAAAGAAGGCGGGGTCCCAGCCTCCGATGTCAAAAGAATCCACCAAAGGTTTCCACTGATCCGCCCTGGGATCTGTGCTCATCCAGATGGTGAAGTTCCGGGTATAGGTCGATCCAAAAACGATCATGGTATCTCCGATGATGCCGACTGCCGGTGCGCATAGTTCGTCATAGCCCTGATTCCAGGGCCGGAGGAATTTGCGGGGTATAAATTTCCAGTCCAGCATATCGCTGCTCCACCAATATCCCCATTGGTTGGTGCTGAACAAATAATAATCGCCTTTATAGTTGACAATGACAGGGTCGGCTGTTGCGCGGTGTCGTCCCCATTCGCTGAAATTGGGAATGGGCGTATAGCCGTAGTCGATGTTGATGGGGTTACAGTATGTTTTTTGTTGGGACCAGGCGTTGGGTGTCTGTAAAAGCCCGAGGAAGAGCCAAACGGCCATGGCGGCGGTTTGCAGGAATATTTGACGGGAAATGTTCTGCATGGCTATTCTTTTATATAGGGGCTTTGAAAGCCAAGTTTTTTTAAACCGTTCTGTACATCTGTGATCTTCATAAACAGGCGCCAGATCAGACCACTGCGATAATTCTCGATCATGACGACGATGGGGCCCTGGTCGATGGCCAGGTGGGTCCTGGCGTACCAATCCTTTGTCTCGCTGAATCCGTCGGCAAAGCCGTAGGGGCCCCAGATCTTATCTCCCAGGCCATAATAAAAATGTTTCAGGGCCTGCATGCTGTATTCGGGCGTATAAGGGAAGGAGGAAAGGGCTGCGGTCGGTTGTATAACGCCTCTATCTTCCTGGGGGCAGTGAGCGACATATCCTTTATAGCTGTCGCCTGCCGTGAGCCCCCAGCAGTCGGGGCCGTAGCCTTTAAATTTTTTGGGGTTGTCGATACAATAAGCGCGATTGATCAGGGTGTGATTCCTCGTCTGCTCTGCGTAATCGATGCCTTTATCGTCTTTCAGCCCGTTGGGGTCAATGCCCATAAAAGTATACTGTTCGAAGAAGAGGGGCCCCCCGCCATCAAAATTACCCAGGGGAAGTTTGATCCCATAGTAAGATTTTCCGTTGAGCCAGGATGGGCTTTTCACCCAGCAATTCTCATACAGCTCCCTGGAAATGGAGTGAGTGGGTGATGAGGCGGACATAATGTATGTAATAAGGGCTTCATCCCATCCCCATACCGGAAAGTTCATGTTGAAATCGTTATAGGGGCTCCAATGCCAGTAGAGCAATTTATCGTCCCCTTTACTATGCCAGTTCCAGTCGGCCACCGACCACATTTGCGTCACCCTTTTCCGGAAATATTTTTCCAGGGGTGTGTCGCCAGTGAAATATTCTTTTGCGCAGAGGAGGCCCATGAACAGGTAGGAAGTCTCTACGATGTCAGCGCCATCGTCGATACGGTCGAAGGGGATAGTCTTACCTGTCGCGCCATTCATAAAATGGGGATAGATGCCATGATAGCAATCGGCCTTAATAAGAAAGTCTACGATCTTTACCAGCCGCCGGAGGGCGGTGTCGCGGCCGATCCATTTCCGTTGTACGGCTACGATGGTCGAAAGGATGCCGAAGCCTGTCCCGCCGATGGCGCAGGCTTCTTCTCCGAAGGTATGGCGGCTGAGATTGGGTTCATCATCGGCTTCGTTGATATAGTCCCAGTAATATTCGGCCCTGACGGTGTTGTCTCTTTCCCTGGCAAGACCGCTGACAGGGTGTGCATAATGCCAGAAAAAGCGGAAGGTCTGTCGTTGTACGACGTCCAGGAGGGCGGAGTCGGAGAGCCCTTTGACGATGCCGACGGGGGGAATAGTGTTCTGTGGTAATGTTTTAAGCGTGCTTATGAGCGCAAGGGTGGTGAGTAAGTATTTCATATAGTCAGTTATTTTAACCAGGGGCTTTCGAATCCAAGCTTGCGAAGACCATTCTGTATCTCCGGACAGCTCATGAACAGGCGCCAGAGAAGCCCGGAGCGATAGTTTTCTATCATCACGATCTCGGGGCCCTGGTCAATGGCCAGGTATTCCGTGGCATACCAGTTCTTCTCCTCGCTGAAAGCATCCGTGAAACCGTATTCTCCCCATATCTTATCACCCAGCTTGTTGTAAAAATATTTCAGGGCCTGCATAGAATATTCGGGCGTGTAGGGAAAGGATGAAAGCGCTGCCGAAGGGGTGATCACACCCAGATCGTTGTTCGGCGCATGGGCGTCATAGCCTTCATAGTTATCGCTGGCTGTCAGTCCCCAGCAGTCGGGGCCGTAGCCTTTATATTTCTTTGGATTGTCTATACAATAGGCGCGGTTGATCAGCGTATGATTTTTATTTTGTTCCCAATAGTCTGCATATCTGTCCTTCAGCCCTCTCGGGTCGAGGCCCAGGAAGGAGTAATGAGCGAAGAATAAGGGTCCGCCGTATTCGAAGCCGAGCGGAAGTTTGATCCCATAGTAGGTCTTGCCATTGTAGAAATGGTTGCTTTCCGCCCAGCAATGATGATAGACCTTTGGATCGATGGAATAGCGGGGAGAGGATGCTGCCAGGATATAGGTGATGGGGGTTTCATTCCAGCCGCGGAGCTCGTAGTTCATGCTCCATCCATTGTTGGGGCTCCAATGCCAGTAGAGCAGGTCCAGGCCTCCCCTGGTATGCCAGTTGAATTCGGCATCGTTCCAGAGCCAGTTGATCCGATTGCGAATCTCGGTTTCCTTACCGGAGGGTCCATTAAAATACTGGCGGGCGCAAAGCAGTCCCTGTAAAAGATAGGCGGTTTCCACGAGGTCGGCCCCGTCGTCCTTACGGCCAAAGGGAATGGTCTTACCCGTTTCACCGTTGAGCCAATGCGGGAAGATGCCATGATAGCTATCGGCCCTGACGAGGAAGTTGATCATCTTCAGCAGTCTGTCAACAGCCTGTTCCCGTGTGATAAATTTTCTTTCCACTCCTACGATGATCGCCATAATGCCGAAACCGGAACCGCCGGTGGTGATGACTTCGAGGCCGTGTTCAAAAGTCGTGTTACTACGCTCACGTGACAGGCCGCTGACAGGATGAGCGAAGTCCCAGAAGTATTTAAAGGTTTGTTTCTCGACAAGGTCCAGCAGAGCGGAGTCGGAAAGGTTGGCGGGGCGGGGTGTCGGGCGGGAAAGGGTGGAGTGGTCGGGCGGGATGGATCGGGTTTTGCCGGATTGTGCCCCGGATACGATGGCCAGGCTGACGGCCAGTATGAGAAGTAGTGTGATCCTTGTATTCATACGAGTATAAACGATTTTAAAAATATGGACTCTGGAAACCAAGTTTTTTCAAGCCTGCCTGTACTTCGGGACAGCTCATGAAAAGATGCCACAGGAGGCCAGAGCGGTAATTTTCTATCATTACAATTTCCGGGCCCTGGTCGATGGCCAGGCGGTCTGTGTCGAACCAGGGGTTGGCCAGGTTAAAGGCATCGGTAAAACCATATTGCGACCATGTCTTGTCGCCCAGTGTGTAGTAGAAGAAGCGCAGGGCATTCATGGATTCGGTGGGTGTATAGGGTAAGGAAGAAATGGCGGCTGTGGGCGAGATGATACCCAGGTCATTGGTGGGAGAGTGCGCCGAGTAGCCGTTGACATTGCCGTCGCTGGCCGTGAGTCCCCAGCATTGGGAGCTATAGCCGAAGAAGTTCTGAGGGTTGGCTACGCAATAATTATAGTTGATGCGGGCATGGGCCGTATCCTGTGTCCAATAATTGGCGTAAGCGTCGGAAAGTCCATGTGGGTCGAGGCCTAAAAAGGAATAATGGGTAAAGAACAGGGGTCCTCCCATGGGAGGACCCAGAGGGAGGGTTGTACCATAATATGTGCTGCCGTTGCGGATCGATCCATTGGCTGCCCACCCGCTGTCGTAGGTTGTTTTAGGGATGGGATGTGTGCTGGAAGAAGCCGCAAGCACGTAGGTGATCAAGGCTTCATTCCATCCTTTTATGGGCACATTGATAGCCCAGTTGTAATCCGGGCTCCAGTTCCAGTAAAGGATATTCAGCCCATCTTTCCTGTACCAGGTCCAGTCCACAGCATTCCAGATATCGTTGATCTTACTGCGCAGGCTGATCTCTGTAGCGTCTATCGTACTGTTGAAATACTGTCGTGCGCAAAGCAGTCCCTGCAGCATGTAAGAGGTTTCCACAATGTCGCCGCCATTGTCCTGGGTGCCGAAAGGGACGGTGGCGCCCGTAGCGCCGTTGATCCAATGGGAGAAGGCCCCGTGATAGCGAATAGCCTTATTAGTAAGAAAATTGACGATGGTATCGATCCTTTCGAGGGCCTTGGCCCGGGTTATGAAGCTGCGTTGAGCCGCGGCCAACATGGCCATTATGCCAAAGCCGCTGCCTCCGGAGGTTACGATATCCCCGGAGCTGGTGCGTTCACGGGCGAGGCCGCTGACGGGATGACCGAAATCCCAGAAGTAGGCAAAAGTTTGGGACTGTACCTTATCCAGCAGTGCATCGTCTGACATGCGGGGAAATTTATCCGAGGAATCGATGGCTGTGATAAGCGTAACGGTAATGGGTGATTGAAGGGCGCCTTTGGCCTGGGACTGCAGCGTGGTAGTTACGTTCAGTATATATTTTGTAATGGGCAAGAGGGGGGGTGAAGGCTGAATGATCACGGTGCTGTCGTTGTTGGCGTAGGATGCTGTGTAGGTAATGACAGCGCCGGCACTGGTCTTTAGGGAAAAGGCGGTGTTTACAGAGGCGTGATCGATAGGCGCCAAAAATGAAAATTGCAGGACGGGGGACAGGTTGACATTATAGTAGGTAAGTCCTTTGTAGGCGCCGTTGACCTTCAGGCTATTGAAGCTGAAAGAGGAAGGTGGTGGCGGTGGTGGTGGCGTCGTCGTTGAGCCGCCGCTCTTTTTACAGGAGGCTACGCACAATAAGAGGAGAAAATAAAGTAAGCTGTAAGGTTGCTTCATATACATTACGGAAGATAAGAGGAGCTGCCCGTGGCGCAGCTCCTCTGTAATATCAATTTATTTTCCCAGATTTTCCAGGTTATAAAGGGCTTTTACGTCATCTCCGGAGAGGGCCTTGCTATAGATCCTCAGTTCGTCCATAACTCCCAGCAGGAAGCTGGCCCAGGGCTGGGAAGTGGCGCCTGTGGTGAGGTTGGGCGTTGTCATGAATTGAACGGTGCCAAGGACAATGGCCGGGACCTGGGCGAAGTTCAAACCATCGAAGCCGGAAGGCGTAGCTGAACCGGCAGGTGCGCCATTGACATAGAAGGTGAATTTTCCCGAGCCATGGTCATAGGTGAGCGCTATGTGGATCCATTTGCTCCAGGGGCTGGCGATGGACCAGCTGGCGAGCCAGGTATCTGCGTTTGCGGAATTAAGCAGATGCATCTTGAACACGGAGCTGGCGTCTGTCTGTCCATCAAAGAACATGTCCAGGTTGCCCCAGAACTGGGTGGGGTTGACAAAACAAATGGGTTCCTGGATACCTGTCTTATTGATGGGAGTGTTGACCCAAAAGGCCACTGTCATGCTCTGGAGGTTCTTTATGGCATCGGTAGGGGTAAAGAGGGCGTAGTTGTTCAAGCCCACCAGCATTCCCTGGCCTTTGATGCCGGGGCTGAAAGATGTACCTGCATTCGTGGCGGCTGTCTTGCTGACGCTGTCCTGGAGATTGCCTTCAAAAGCGAAATGGGTCACCAGGTTTGAAGATGCTACCTGATTGGAAGCTGAATATCCGCCGAAAGTTTCAGCAGGGGCATAGCTTTTGGGGTCGAATTTTTTCTGGCAGGAAACCATGGCCAGGGTAACGACGGCGATGAGACAGGCTGCCTGCTTTATGGTTGGTTTATTGTTATACATTTTAATCAGTTTGACGATGATAAAATCGTTGTTAAGACACTCAATAGCCTGTGTTTTGTTTCAGCACCCCGCCGCTGTTGTCGATCTCAGCCTGGGGGATGGGCCATACTTCATTCTTACCCGCCTTCCAGCCTAAGGGGCCGAAGACGGCGGCAGCGCGTCCCTGCCGGATGACGTCGAAATAGCGGTCATTTTCCATGGCCAGTTCTACTCTTCTCTCATGGTAGATAGCACCGCGAAGCGCAGCCTGGTCGGTGGTGGTGACGGCAGGAAGGTTAGTAGCGGGGTTGGTGCTCTTGGCACGGGCGCGGGCCCTTACTCTTTCCAGGGGGATCAGCGCTGCTGCGCTGCTGCCTGTTTCATTGAGCGCCTCGGCATTCATCAGCAGTACGTCTGCAAAACGGATGACGCGGACATTCTGACCGCAGCCCTGGTTATCGCTGAGCGTTGCAATAGCAAAAGGCACATAGGATTTCATATTGTATTTGTCTGGGGCGCCGGCTGCCGGCATGGGGACAGCATCGCCGCTGGGTGTAGTGGTGCCGGCAAGCATGACAGTGCCGGTCAGGCGGGGATCTCCTGTCTCGAACGAATCAACCAGGCTCTGGGTAGGAACATTGAAACCCCACCCGGCGGATTTCGGCGTGACGTCCCTGTTACCCTGGACCTGGGAGTACTGACTGCTATTGATGTCCGTATTACCGGGTATGTAGTCGCACTGTATCTCGAAAACGGACTCGATGCTATTCTCATTGGCATAGCGGAATTCCTGGTAATAATCCGGGAAGAGATCGTAAACGCCCAGCGCTAATACCTGGTTGGTATAATTCAGCACGTCGGGCCATTTCTTTAGATACATAGCCACTTTGGCGTGGAGGGACAGGGCTGCGCCTTTGGTGGCACGGCCTATATCCGAAGGCCCATAGGACACCGGCAATACAGCGGCCGCATCAGTAAGGTCCTGTTCGATGGCTGCCCATACTTTGTCGGCGGTAACCTGCGGGGGGTTCTGGGCGGTAAGACTATCCGGTACATGGAGGACCAGGGGGATATTACCGAATGCTCTTACAAGCCTGAAATAGGAGTAAGCCCTGATAAACTTGGCTTCGGCGAGATAGCGAGCCTTTAAAGCGCCGTCCATATTGACATTGGGCACGTGGTCAAGGATCTGGTTGCTGAAATTGATGTTCTGGTACTGGCCTGTCCAGAACCCATCCAGCTGACCTTCGGCGGGATCGACGGTGAAATTATCATATTGATTGATAAAGGCGGCATCATTGGCAACGCTGCCTTTTACGGCATCGTCCGACCCTATGCTCTCGATGCAGATAGCAGCGAAGGCAGTATTGTTCCAGGTGCGCAGGTTGCCGTACATCGCATTGACCGCCCTGCCGGCCTCGGCGCCGGTGGCGGTCTTCCAGAAATCCGTACCGCCAATCTGGCCTAACAAGGAGTCTTTCTGGCTCGTCCAATTCTTGGAGCAGGAGGTCAGGAGCATGCAGCCTGCCATTATATATAGTGTAAGTCCTTTAAGGGAGGAACTTACGCTGATAGACCTATTCTTTAGTAACATATAATAAAGAGTTTATTGTTAGAAAGTAACGTTAACACCGAAATTGTAGATCGCGGAGATCGGGTAAACGTCGTTGTCGATGCCGATGGTTCCCGGAAGTCCGCCGCCATTCAGTACGCTGGCGCCTATCTCGGGGCTAAAGCCTTTATATTTTGTAAAAATGGCGGGATTCTGTGCATTGACATATACTCTCAGCTTCTGGATGCCCAGTTTGCCGACATATTCAGCGGGCAAGGTCCAGCCCAGCTGGATATTACGGATGCGGAAGTAGCTGCCGCTTTCCACATACCAGGAATTGATATAATAGTTCTGTCTGCCGCCCAGGCTGACGGAGGGATAGGTGTTGGAGGTACCTGCTCCGTGCCAGCGATGGTCATAGAAATCCTTGGTGAAATTCTCATTCCCGTAACGGAGGCCTTTATTGGCATTGTACAACTCTACGCCGGCCACGCCGTTGAAGTCGAGCGAGAGGTCGAATGCTTTATAGGCCCAGTTGGTATTGATGCCGTAAAAGTATCTCGGGTTCGGGTTGCCCAGGATGACCCTGTCGGCGGCGCCGATGGCGCCGATACCATTGTTGGAAGTCTTTGCATATTTAAAGTCTCCGGGGTTTGCATCCTGCTGATAAGGCGTCCCATTTTTGTCCTTATAGTTGTCTACCTCGTCCTGTGACTGGAAGATACCGATGACCTTATAACCGTAGAATACGCCGACAGGTAGGCTCAGGGTTGTAAGGGTCGCCAGCTGACCGCCGGTGGACCCGGCACCGCCGTTGGGCAATTTCTGATCATGCCCGAATTTATTCTCGGTGAATTTGTTCTGATTGTAAGAGATGTTGCCGCCGATGCTGTAGCTGAAATCGCTGTTGATCTTATCGTGCCAGTTGAGCGACAGCTCTATGCCCCTGTTACGCAGCTTGCCTATGTTCTGGGCCAATTGCGAAGTGGTATATCCGTTGGAAGCCACATACAGGAAGGGAAAAACAAAGTTGAGCGTGTTCTTATTATAGACGTCGGCTTCGATGTCCAGCCGGTTATGCAGGATCGACGCTTCTATCCCGATGTCGGTGCCTTCGCCTTTTTCCCAATTCAGGGTTGGGGGAACGGGGGCGGCAATGCTTTGGCCGCTGCCAACGGTGCCGGAACCATTCCAAATAATGCCATTTCCGGAGAAGACCGGCTGAGTGGCCACGTAAGCGGGCACGCCGCTATTCCCTACCCGGCCCCAGCTGGCTTTTAGCTTGAGTGAATTGAAGATATGCTGGTCGGTCATGAATTTCTCATTGGAGATGATCCAGGCTGCGCCCACCGAGGGCAGGACAGCCCGGCCGAAGGCGCTGGTGAACTTGGTGCTGGCATCCGAGCGGAGTGTTCCGGTGAAAGTGTAGCGATCTTTATAGGAATAGGTCACCCGTCCGAAATAAGAGAACACACGTTCCAATGCAGGATAGGTTTGCGGAGGCTGATCACTGGGTGTTACATCATAGATATAGAAGGAGCTGCTGGAGCCAAGTCCAAGGTACCAGGTGCGGGGGTCGGATGTTAAATTGCCGTTCAGCGACCTCAGATGTACTTCATCATAATAATTCCGGTAGGCCGTCATCCCTGCCAGGGCGGTGACCTTGTGATCGCCAAAGGTATTGGAATAGGTCAGCGTATTTTCTATGATCCAGTTGCGGGTGGAAAAATCAATTGTCTCCAGGGTGTTGTTTGTGCTTGACTGGGTCGCGGTAGCTTTGTATACGGGTGTAAAGTTCTTGAATTGATTTTGATCATAGATGCCGCTGACGCTGCCGCGGGCGGTAAAATGGTCCAGGAATTTTATTTCCAGGTAGGCATTGGCGTTGAGATGATAGCTTTGGGTGGTGGCGTTGTTATAGTCCAGCGTTACCTGGGGATTACTAACAGACTGGCCCAATCCATAATAACCGGGATCGCCATAGGTGCCGTCGGCAAATTTTACTGGGACTACGGGTGCCGCGGTATACAGATTGCGCCAGATGCCGAGGGACGCATCGTGCGACTTGCTATAGGAGCCGATGACGGTGTAGCCTGCCTTTACAAAACGGGATACCTGGACGTCGTTGCTAAAAGTCGCCGTATAACGATCGTATTTGTTGGTCTTCAGGATACCTTGCTGTGAGAGATAACCCAGGGAGAGATTATAGGTCGATTTTTCGCTGCCGCCGTTGACGGATACCTGGTGGTTGGTGATGATGGCATTGCGCAGTGAATTGTTAAACCAGTTCGTACCTGTGCCAAACTGGGAGGAATCCAGGAAAGCGCTGCCGCCATTGGCACGGGTGAGCTCATTGAACAGGATGGCATATTCATGGGCATCGGCCATCTTGGGTATATGGTTGGCTACCTGCCAGCCAACCGAACCATTGTAGTTGACGCTGGTCTTCCCTTTTCCTTTCCTCGTGGTGATCAACACAACGCCATTGGCTCCCCGTACGCCATAGATGGCTTCGCTGCTGGCATCCTTTAATATACTGACATTGTCGATATCGGCCGAATTGAGGAAACTGACATCTTTCACCCATACGCCATCCACTATATACAAGGGGTCGGCGTTCGAAGAATAGGTGCCCAAACCTCTGATCCTTATATTAGGGTTGGCTCCCGGCGCGCCTGTGTTGGTGATCTGAACGCCGGCGACTTTCCCCTGCAATCCGCTGATGGGGTTGACGGATGCCTGTTTGGAGATCTCGGCTCCCTTCACCTGTCCGACAGAGCCTGTGACGTCCAGTTTCCTTTGTGTACCGTAACCTATGACAACCACCTGGTCCAGCTGGATATTGGAGCGGGCCAGCTTAACATTTATGACGGGCTGGCTGCTGACAGCTACTTCCTGGGTGATATACCCTATATTGGATATGATGAGGGTCCCGTCTTCGGGGACCAGCAGTGTAAAAGAGCCGGTGTTATCGGTGGTCGTACCATGGTTGGTGCCTTTTACGGAAACAGACACATTGGGAAGAGGTTCTCCCGCATCCCCTGTGACCTTACCGGTGACTTTTATATCCTGTTTGATCAGATTGTTTGCCAGGACTACTATTAAATTGTTTTCCAAAACCTTATATGTAAGCTCTGTGCCGACAAACAGCCTGTTCAGAACATCTTTGATCCCCGAATCGGAGACGTCAATGCTTATCTTATTGCTGATGTCGTTCAGACGGCTGTTGTACAGAAACCGGTAGGTGCCCTGTTTTTCGATGGAGTTTAGGGCTTTTGAGATTTCTACGTGATCCAGTTTGAGAGAAACCTTACCCTGTCCATTGACATTGGCCGATACCTGGAGGGTTGCCACGAGAACAAGTAGAAAGGTGAGTTTCATAAACAAAAGAGCTTTTTTTACGGCATGAGGACTCACGCCCCCAATCGTTAGCATTTTTTTCATATTTTTAAACTTGTGGGTTATTAAAATGATGAAACCGGTGCTGCTGTCAGTAATTGCACTACTGGTTTCCAATGTAACCTTGCGGGGAATGCGCCAACATTTCCCGCTTTTTATTTTTTTTGGATCAGGTGCTGTTATTCATTTTTAGTTTTAGCGTTTGGTTTAATCATAATCAGTCATGAATGGTTATTTGTGTGCCGTTGATGCTGTAATTAAAATTCCCTGACAATTTCAGCGCGTCCAGCGCCTGTTGGATCGTCTCTTTTTCAAAGGAGCCGGTGAAGCGCAGGTCTTCTTTTCCCGGACCGTCAAAGCGGATGGTCACACCATACCAGCGCTCCATTTGCCGGGCCAGATCACCGAACTCTTCGTCCTGGAAGATCAGTTTGTTATCCACCCAGGAAGTTTCGATCATCGCGCCGGAAGTCTTTTCATAGGTAGGTTTACCCACCACCACGAGGGACTGATCGGTCTTTTCCCGATGATGGGCCGTGAGCTCTTTTGCCAGCAGTGCGCTGTCTTCATTGTTTACGATCAGCTTCTCATTGGGTTTTAGCACGATCTTATCGCTGCCCCTGTTACGGATGGACACTTCTATGCTGCCTCTGATAAGGGTGGCTTCGGTAGTCTTGTCACTCGGATAGGAGCGTACGTTGAAACTGGTGCCCAGTACACGTATATCGATGTGGGCGGTATGGATGACAAAGGGTTTACTGGCATTGGGCGCCACATCGAAGAATGCTTCTCCAATGAGGCTGACAGACCG
Organism: Chitinophagaceae bacterium; assembly: GCA_017307755.1. Taxonomy (GTDB): domain Bacteria; phylum Bacteroidota; class Bacteroidia; order Chitinophagales; family Chitinophagaceae; genus Puia. The sequence goes on from JAFKGQ010000010.1 coordinate 476,095, forward strand.
AAGATTGACCCCAAAATTCTTTTCGTAGCTGATACGGCTGCCGGCGTTGAGCCATACTATGGTGCCGTCCGGCAGGGTAAGATGGGTACGGGAGCCATTGCTGGTGAAGATGTCATTGCCGGTGAGGGCAGGAGCCATTGCTATTGTGGGTGGGGCAGTTACGGGAGCTTTCTGCCGGGAGAGATAAAGACCCGAGACACCTATGCCAAGGAGGAGAATGATGCAGGCAGCGAGCAGGACTCTTTTATAGATTTTTTTAGGAGTTGCCGTGGGAAGGTAATTGATCTTCAGGTCCTGCATGCGATCCAGGTGACGGTTGAAAGCCTCCTCGGCGACCTGCTGATCCCTGGGATCGACGGGATTCCAGAGATCGGAGATGGTTTGCATAGGGTAATGAAGCTCAGGGTTGCTGCGTAATAATTCCTCCAGCTCCCTGAGCTCTTCGGGAGTAGCCTCTCCCATCAGCTTTTTGGCTACGAGGTTCCAGGTATATTCTTTGTGTTCTTGTCCCATTGTGCAGTAGATGTTTATATGGACAGGGAAATCAAAAAAAACCCCCAAAAAAATTTAAAATTTTTTAACAATCACAAATGAAATGACCTTAATTAATTAATAGTCAATAAATTAAGTGTTTTGTTTTAGCGAGAGTGGTGGATGGAGGAGGAAATGGTCTTCCGGATATCAAAGCTGACGGCATTGCCGATCTTCTGTACTGCAATGGCTAACTGGTTCTCAACAGTTTTTACGGAGATATTCAGCAACTCGGCCACTTCCCTGTATTTGAGCCCATCCTCTTTTGCCAGCTTGAAGATCATTTTGCATTTGGGGGGCAGCTGGTCAACTGCTTTTTGGATGCGAGCGAGCATGTCGGCGGTGATCAGCAGCTGTTCGGGGTCAAAATAGACACTGGTGAATTCTGTCTGAAAGTCGTCGAGGGTGTTGGTGATGGTATTTTTTTGTTTTTCCAGATAGTTATAGGCATGGTTCCGGGTGCTGACATACAGATAGAGCCTGAGATTGTCTATTTTCTCCAGGTCTTTTCTTTTTTCCCAGACTTTTATAAAGACATCGGATATGATCTCTTCGGCGGGTTCTTTTGCTTTGACGAGGGTTTTGGCGAATTGGAACAGGTAAGAGTAAAGCGAGGTGAACAATTCTTTATAGGCCAGCTGATCGTCATAGCGGGCAATTCTTCTTTGCAGCTCCTGAATGGTTGTGGCGGTTATCATTTGGCAAAGCAATGAACGATCTTACAATGCTCAATATTTAGCAATATTAAGAAAGTTTTTCCGACTATCTCATTTGGACACTTTCTTTTGGGTGGATGCTGCTTTGGGTAGAGAGGTTTTGGCGGGTGGATTTATTTTCCGGGTTCGTCTTAATTTTATACTTTTGCTGCCGCCGGTGATAAGGCAGGACCCTTAGCTCAGCCGGTTAGAGCATCTGACTCATAATCAGAGGGTCGCTGGTTCGAGCCCAGCAGGGTCCACAAAAATTCAGGCACTTACGGGGGGACTCGATAGGTACTTTTTTATTTCAATCCCCCATCAATTCCAGGATGCCCTCATTTCTGATAATCATCATTCCCTGACGGTCCTCCGTAATACCTTTCTGCATTTTGTAAGTATACCTTGGCCTCGACCCCTCCATAACTGTAGGCATATAAAAAAAGCCGATGTTGTTCCGTCTCTTTAAAGCCATTCCCACTTCGATGATATGGGTAGAAACAATAAAAAGACAGTCCGTATAATCCGAAAAACCTTCTGTTACAGCCAGTGTGCCATCATAGGCGTCCTTTACATTTGTTCCCTTGAACAATTCATCGAACATCAGCAACAATCGTTTGCCACCCGCCACGGCCTCGGCGGCCTGTTTTACCCGGACGACTTCGGCATAAAAATGACTATAGCCCAAATTGATGTTATCCGCTACATTGATGGAGGAATAAAGTCCATCCCGGACCGAAAACTCCATATTTTCCGCCGCCACCGGAAAGCCGATGTGTGCCAGATAGATACCGATACCTACGGATTTCATAAAAGTAGACTTCCCGGCCATGTTTGCGCCTGTCAGGAAAAGCACATTACTTTCCTCATCAAGCAACAATGAATTGCCTATTGCATTCTCTACACAGGGATGGCGAAGGTTCTCCGCAGAAAGTATATTTTGCTCCCGCGCGTAAGCTTTTCCAAAAGTAAAGCCCTTACTGCGGGCCACATCGCTAACATGTATAAATACGTCCAACTCATAAACGAACAGCATCATATCCTCCATCTCCCTGTGCAGCTTGCTTTTCAACAAATGGTTATAGTAAACAAGCACCTGTAAGGACAGGGATTTGTAAATGTCTATTTTCCGCAGCTTCTCAATACGGGGATCAGACAGCACTTTCCTGATTTCAGCTATACGGCTTGAATAAGCCGGCGGGACAGATCTTAAATTTTCCAGGAAGGTGTGGCACCGGTTCATTACAGCTATAACAGCCTGCAGGCCCTGGATATTTTTTTTATAACGCTCATCGCGGGTCAGGCTTGAAAGCATTCTCTTTACCACCGTGCCGATGAATACGGCCGGCAGGTGATTTCCTGTTCCTGCGTCCATGTAGTCCCTCATTAAGCTCATTTGCTGCGCATCAAAAGGAAAGTTCAGCCCTTCCTGCTGAAAAAAGCGTAAAACAGCGGTACGCTCATTTATTTTTTGCGCATCGTCCATCGGGGACCGGAACATTTTATCCAGCAATTGTTCACCGCCCGCTGTCTTAACCTGGTTGAACAGGCTGTATACCGAGCCGCTGCGAAATTTACCCAACAGGTTCAACTCGTCCAATGTTTGTTTGTCTATTCCGAAACTCATAACAACTGTCCCTTTTGATCAACAAAAATTTTTCTTTTTCTTACTCCATTTTTTAAAATATCCAGTATGCCTTCATTCCTGATGATGATCATGCCGTGACGGTCATCCGTTACACCTTGTTTAAGGGTATATGTATATTCAGGCGTCGTTCCGTTCATGATGGTAGGAAGATAAAGGAACCCGATATTGCTTTTTTTCGCCAGATCATTTGCCGCCTCCACAATATGGGAAGAAATGATGAACATGCTACGCTGCTTTTTTGCAAAAGCAAGGGTAACAGCTACAGTGGCTTCATTGGCATCTTTTACATTGGTGCCCCTAAAGAGCTCATCAAAGATGACAAACAGGGACCTTCCCTGGCCCAATTCTGTAGCTATCTTCCGTACCCGCAGCACTTCCATATAAAAATGGCTGGCTCCGATGCCCAGCTTATCCGGCAGGTTGATCGTTGTGTATATACCATCCATTACGGAAAATGTCATGGATCCTGCCGCCACGGGAAAGCCCATATGCGCGACATACAGCGCAGTGCTTACCGATCTTAAAAAGGTCGACTTACCAGCCATATTCGCCCCTGTGAGGAAGATGACATTTTGGCCCTGGTTTATAAAAAAATCGTTGCCCACCGGCTTTTTGAGCCCGGGATGATAAACGCCTTCCAGCTCCAACCGGCAGGAACCCTTTTCCAATGCAACAGGAAATATGAAATTTTTTGCAACAGCCACCTTTGCTACGGATAAATATACATCCAATGTGTAAATATGAGTAAAGAGTGCTTTGATCGTTTTGTATTCACGTACACGGAAAAGGATGTCGTATGCGGTCATTGCCGAGTAAGGCAGCTTCGCTCCTGGTTTTTCACGAAGCGCGGGTTCAAAAGCAGCGTGGTCCAGCAGTACTTTTATACTTTCCCGTTCCTTATCAAAGTAGCTGATGGCAGCCACCTCTTTCTGTTCTATAAATGTTTTGGCTGTCCACAGGATATCTATAATTGCGGACACGCCATTACCCATTTCTTTTTCACTGAGCGGAGCCGCATCTTTACCTTGATCGCCGGCATTGACCAGGTATTTCTCCGCCATATCAAAGGATGTGGCGGAAAAAGGAAAATCCATGTTCATCCGGGCAAACGACCCGATCGTACGGCTTCGCTGATCGATGGCCTCCTGGTCTGATAATGGGTTGCGAAACATCTCTTTCAGAACCTCTTCGCCTCCTCTTGTATTGGCGGCATTATACAGGTCATAGATCCCACCTGTATTCCGGCTGCTGAAAATACCCAGGTCTTCAATGGTTTGTTCATCCGTGTGTAAAAGCATACAATTATTTTCTTTTACGTCTGATCAATAAAATCGTACCTGTCAACAGCAATACGGCAGGCAATACCCATACATACGCAGTCTTCAGCACGGCGGCCCCGTCCGCGGTAATGGTAAGCCTGGTATCCCTGGGCCGGGTCCCCGGTAAATAGACTGGATACCTATTGTCGGCCAGCCAGCTGTAAAAGGCATTGCCATAGAGGTCGTACCCTACCCGAATGTTGCTCCTGAAATCGGCATCGCCGCAAACAATAATACGCTGCTGTTTGCCGGATACCTGTCTCGTCAGTTGAATGCCTGTTACGAATGATGGATCCCTTACATCTCCTTCTGCCGGGCTAAACACCGGCGCAGCAGAGTCCGTCACCAATGTCTCTTTTTTAAGCCAGGTGTTTTTATCCGCAGTCTTCAATAAAGGTTGGATGGTAAAAGGGCCGCTGCTGTCAAACGCAATTGCCGCCGCCCCGTACATCATAAGCTTAAGCGAATCTTCCGTGTCCTTTTCTTTTCTTTTTTTGGCAATCAACAGCTGATCGAATTCTTCGGCAAGACTGAAAGAAGGATCGGTGCCATAGGAAACGACCTTATCCGGTGTTTCATTTTTGCTAAGCTGTGTCAGGGTGCCCTTTCTCAATTGAACACCCAATTGTCTTAATACGGGGTAAATAACGGTCTGTTTGGCAGGTTCTCCAAAAACCATCAGGTTGCCTCCCCGGGCAATATATTGCTGAATTTTTGCCAGGCAAGCCGGGCTCAGATCAGACTTAGGATCGGCAATCACCAGGGCTGTTGCATCAGCCGGAATGTCCCGCCGGTCAAGCGAAACCGTATCCACATCAAAACTCAGATTGATCAAAGATTTGCGGTTATACAGCTTCTCCGTCGACTGCAGGGAGTATTCCCGCTCCCCAGTCTTATAAATATTCCGTTCCAGGTTACCAGTGAGAAAATAAATTTTTGGTGCATTGTTCTCTACAAGCCGTTTGAAGGCAGCGGCCACCTGCGACTCATCGGGCCAGAATTCGCTATCATTGAATGTTCTCAGATGTATGGTCCTTCCTTTGTATTTAACCGTCATAAAAAGGCCCAGGTCCTCTGCATACGGATCGATCTGTTTGCGTATTTCTTCCGGCCCGATAAACAGGGATGCGTCGGTCTGGTACATTTTGGCCGTGATACCCGCAATTTGCTTTTCAGTTTTATTTGGAAAGGTCCGGGCAAGCCTGTTGTCATCGAGCCTGCCATCATTGTCGTAATAATAGACATAGTTAAATTTAATATCCGGCTTAAAACGCAGATATTTATCCCAAAGGGCGGCTAAATAAGGATTGCGTCCCTCGGGGAAACCCGGCACCATTCTTTCTCCCAGCAGATTAGTATACAAGGTAACTTCCAAAGGTTCCTTATCCATTTTTTTAAGGATCTCCTGGGTGCGTAGATGTATGGTATTTGCTTTTGTGGCCGTGGTATCCCAGTAGCACACAAGAAAGGGACGTGAAGTAATATAGCCGATTACCAGGCAAACCGATATCACACCCATGTACCGCATGGCTTTAACAGGCCATGGCCTGGATTCTCTTTTACCTTTAAGCCTAAGGATCGTAAAACCCAGGAACATAAAGATCACAATCAGGAAGTAAAAGACGTCGCTGGTCCTGATCAGCCCCTTTAGGAACATATTGGCACGACCATTTATAGACAAAAAATAGGTGAGGTCACGTACAAGATCATATTGCTGCCATAGGGTACCGATGCGTGTAAGTATAAAGAAGATCACGAAACTGCCAATCCCGGATATAACCTGGTAGGTGGTGAGGCTCGACATAAACAAACCAATAGCAGAAAAGGCACAGACCAGCAAATACAAGCCCAGCTCCGCGGACAGCAGCAATCCTATATCAGCAGACTTAATATTAAATACCGCCGAAAGGATGAATATCCCGACAATTCCCATCAGCACGAGGTTATAGATCATAACTGCCAGGTATTTCCCAAGAACGATCTCCCGCAGCTTAAGTGGTGAGGAGTAGAGCAGCTTTATGGAGCCGCTGCTTACTTCCCGTCCCAGCAATCCCATGGTAAGCAGGGGAATGAACAAATAGAGGTTTGTTAAAATATTATAAAATACACCATTGGGATTTGAAAAAATAAGACCGGTCAGTGAGACGTAAAAATCCTTCCATTTTGGATTATTGAGCGTCATCTGTTCCTGCCAGACAGCCAAAGGGGATAAAGCAGCGGTATAAAAACAGGCGCACAGTATAAGAAATACTATAGCTACAAACCACGCAACCGGCGAATAAAAAAGGTTGCGGAGCTCGTTCCTGGCAATTTTACATATGATCCTCATGATTGTTGGGTTAAGATTTTGCGCTTGGAGTAGACAGTTGCTTAAAAATATCGTCGAGGAGTCCTTTTTCCAGGTGAACTTCCCGCACCTGCCAATGCTGCTGCACGCCGGCAGTGATCAGCCTTTCAGTAATTTCTTCGTTACCGTCGAAATAGACGCGGACTTGTTTATCGGTGAGGAAGTGTACTTTGGTTACACCGGGGACCTTCAGCAGCTCACCCATTTGAGGAGGGTTCTCCATTCGCATCAATAAACTGTGGGGTTGGATATAGTTATCAAAAGCATCCATGGAATCGGAAAACACCACCCGTCCGCCTTCGATCATAACGATCTCCTTACAAAGCAAATGGATCTCCGACAGAATATGGGATGAGAACAATACTGCATGGTCAAGGGATATTTCCCTGATCAGCTTTCTGACCTCGATGAGCTGGTTAGGGTCCAGTCCGTTAGTGGGCTCGTCCATCACCACGAGCCGGGGTTTATGGATAATGGCCTGCGCTATCCCAACCCGCTGCCGGTAGCCACCTGATAAATTTTGGATCAGCCTGCTGCTAAAATGTGAGATGGCGCAACGTTCTTTTACCTCTTCCACCGCGGCCCTGATCTTTGAGGGCGGGATAAACCTGATCTCCGCACAATAGCGCAGGTATTCGTCGATGGTAAGGTCTGTGTACAAGGGCGGGGTTTGCGGTAAAAAACCTATTTCTTTTTTTGCCAGCTCAGGTTGCGTCCTGATATCGAATCCATTCACCTGTACCGTACCCTCTGTCGGGGTGAGCACACCGCAAATGATGTTCATTGTCGTGGATTTCCCGGCCCCGTTGGAACCCAATAAACCTATGATCCCGTTGTGGGAGATTTCCATATTGATATCCCTTATGGCCCAGTCACTGTTGTATTTGTGTGAGAGCTGCCGGACGCTTAAAATGCCATTCATTATTTTAAATTTTAATAGAGCCTTAGATCTGTGCCGCTTCATCAATGATCAGTACCCGGCCGGCCGCACTACCACCCGGGACAGCCATCAAGGCAATGGTATAGTTCCGGCCGCGCCGGATATTGGGGGCGTTTATCGAGCCATCGTTGTTTATTCCATCCACTACGCAACTCCCCAGCAGCGTACCGCTGGCTTTGTCTCTGAATTCAAAGGTGTAGCTGCTGACGGCCAAACCAGCCTTGTAAGTTTTAAATGCGGAAACACTTTTATAAGGGAGCTCTCCTACCTCGGAGCCATTGGCCTGTCCGGCGAGGTTTACGCTTACAGGATCGCTGCCTTTGGAAATATTTATAAACCTCAAACCCATCGTGGAGTCGGCGGGCGGCTGATGAGGCAATTGATCGGTGGTCAACACATAATCCGGGTCTTGTATCGTTCCTGTCAGAAAAAGCGTATGGATACTGTTCAACTCCAGATCCAATCCCAGCCGGAGCAGCGCTTTCCCATTGGTATCCGTGGCGGGGTACAGCCCCAGGTCCTGTTGTCCGATGTAGCTGTTGAAAAACCGGGAATAGCCATAATTAATCATCCTCATTGAAACGTAGTATTGGTCGTTGGATTTATCCCCGTTGAAGTTGGTGTACAGGTAATCACTGCCCGATAATCCATTCACAATGGTGAAGGAGGAGGTGCCCGATGGTGTAAAGCTTAGCCGCTTTTTGCAGGAAGCAATGCCCAGGGACAGCAGGGCCACGAAAAGCAGGAGATATATTTTTTGCATGTCTTTGTATTTACGTTGTTTTGTCCGTGGGTCAGTAGCCCGGGTTCTGTATTAAGAAATGATCGGCCTTAATTTCCGCCACCGGAATTGGATAGAGCAATTGGCCTTCCCCCAGCCAGGGCTGTTTTGCCGTGATGACGGAAAGCACGGTATTTGCCTGTCCGGTCCTTTTGAGGTCAAACCAGCGGTGTCCCCATTCGGCGAAAAATTCCACCTGGCGCTCTTTGGCTATGGCCTTTGTCAGCTGTCCCTGGTCAAGGTTGGCATCCAGGTCCGGCAGGCCGGCCCGGTGGCGTATGGTATTTACATCGTCAATTGCCGCGCTGGCGCCACCGGGAGCACCGTTGGCATCCGCCTCCGCGCGGATCAGGTATGCTTCCGCCAAGCGGAGTACGATGTAGTATTGCGGGGACGGCGCACCTATGCTGCCATTTGCGCGACCTATCGTGTACTTGTTCGGATAATAAGTGTATGTATTAGGATTAGCATTCGGGTAGTCCGTACTATCCACCCAGTTTAGGCGGCGCTGGTCATCCGGCTCAAATGCCGACAGCAACTCGTTGGTCAGGCCAATCGAAACGGTGCCATGATGGTCAAGTGTGCTGGGGGAGAAAGAGTAGCCTTCCGGCGTAGCATTTTTTAGCTGTATGTCTTCGTTGGTCGGCTTTAGCTGCCAGACAGCTTCCTTGCTGCCCGAAGAAAAAACCTGGTTGAGATTGGTTTCCAGGCCGAATAAAGTCGTGTTAGCAATAATGGAACCTGCCTGGGCGCTGGCATTGCCATAGTCGCCGGTGTACAGGTAAACCCGGGCAAGCATCAATGCAGCAGCCCATTTATTCGGAATAGTCCGCTCGCCATTCCCTTCCGTATAGTCTTCAGCCAGCGCAGCTTGTGCATCTTTCAGGTCCGTCACTATCTGCTGGTACACGTTCTTCTGCGGCGTCCTGGACATGTTGGCCGTCCTATTAAAATCAACCGTAAGGGCCATGGGGACGTCACCGTAAAAATTTGTGAGATAGAAATAGCAAAAGGCCCTTATAAATTTCGCCTGGCCAGTGAGCTTTTTTCTGACCTGATCATGTAAAGCCGGAGATGCGGAGGCCTGGATACCTTCTATCACCGAATTTGCTTTATAAATGATGTCATAGGCGGAAGACCATATCGTGCCGTCTGCATTGAGCGCAGTAAGCTTATTGGTACGATACACATCCGGAGTACCATTCTGGATCAAAGAGAGGCTGTACAGCTCATCCGCGGAACGCCCTGCCAGAGAGGTTGTAAATCCGGCGCTAAACATAGTATAAAAAGCGCTGATTGCGGTAGTGGATCCGTTGATCATCGTCGAATATACTCCTGCCATGGCGGCGGTTGCGGTAGCATCCGAGCTGAAAATTTCCGAAGTGGTCAGGGTATTTATAGGTTCGCCGACCTCAATTAATTTCTTGCATGCCGGTGTCGTGCAGGCAAACATGCCAAGCAGACAAATTGCATTTATTTTTAAACCTTGCCGTTTCATTTCTCCGAATTTTTAAAGCGTTAGGGTTATTCTACCATTAATAGTTCTGGGCTGTGGCTGGTTGCCAAAAGGAAGCTCCGGGTCTATTCCAGGATAATTGGTTACTGTAAAAATGTTCTCCATGCTGACCATAAAGCTCATCTGCTGCAAGCCAAATCTCTTTGCCAGCTTATCGGGTAAAGCATAATTGAGCGACAGATTCTGCAGGCGCAGATAAGACCCATTCGTATAGGCGCCATCCGATAAGCCAAAAGAAGCATCGCTGGTGCTGGTAATGGTGGTAAATCGTGGATTGCGGGAAATATCTCCCGGCTTTTGCCAATGGTCCTTAAAAACATCCAGGGGGATATTGGCATTGAATGCACCCCCGGTCTGGATATACGGCGACAAGGTTGTAAATTTCCTGTAGGCGAGCTGTACATCCAATATGAAATTTTTGTACCGGAAATGATTCAGCAACGAAGACTCGAATTTTGGGCTGAGGTCGATAGCGATCCATCTGTCGTCCCCGATTGAACCCGGTCGTGAAGGGCCATTAGCAATAACCCCATCCTTATTAAAATCTTCGAAGCTCCTTTGTCCTGTCTGGGGATCGATGCCTTTATAGTGAAGCAAATAGACATTATTCAGGGATTTCCCTACTATCAGGGTGTTATAATAGGAGGAACGTTCTATCCCGGGATAGGCCAGCAATTTGTTTCTGTTCTGGCTGAAGTTCAATCTTGCAGACCATGAAAAACCGGAATGTTCTATAAAATTTGCGCTTAAAGCCGCCTCCAGACCAGTGTTTTGCACACTTGCCTGCGAATTACCCAGCACCGAAGTAAACCCGCTGAATCCCGGCATCGGCAATTGCGCCAGCTGATCATCGATGCGTCTGCGGTACACGGCAGCATGCAAATTGATCCTGTCATGTAAAAAACCAAGGTCGACGCCCGCGTTCAGGTCTTTATCGGTTTCCCAGTGATAATCCTGGTTTACCGCATGTATAGGCATCAGAGGTAAAACGCCATTATAGCTATATAAAGGTACGCCGTTGGCTGTCCTTGCCCATTGTGAAAGGTATTGATAAGCAACGTTTGGATAGTTACCCGTGGTTCCGTAGGAAGCTTTTAATTTCAACAGGCTTAGCCAGGATGGGAGCAAATTTTTTATCCATTTTTCTTCCGTTGCCAGCCAGCCCAGACCGGCAACGCCAAAAGATCCAAATTGTCTTCCCGGACCAAAATTAGAGGAGCCATCCCTGTTACCGCTGAGCTCAATGATGTACTTATTATCCCAAATATAATTGATACGTCCATGCAGATCAACGTACTTACTCTGGCTATATTCCTGGGAGCTGGCAGAATAAGGTGCATTATTAATGGATTGGGTCAACGCATCATTGGTATACCCGAGTCCAAACGAATTGAGCCCATTGGCAGTGGAGCTATTGAGGTTGCCGCCCAAAAGCACGTTTAGCGTTCCTCTTCCGAGGACACGGGTATAGGTAAGCTGAGGGGAAATATTCCATCCTGTGGTTTTGCTGTCGCCAAAAAAGACAGATGCTGTAGGATTATACAGTGGATTTTGAGAAGCGATCGTGGTAGTCGTACTATTTTTGTTCAGCCCGAGGTTGTAACCCATCTGCACGCTTATCTTCAAGCCTTTTATCACCTGATAACCTATATTCAGGCTGCTGTTCAAAAGATCAGAACTCGATACAGAAGGCTGCAGCAAACCCGCAAAAGGAAAAGATGCCGCTATCCCGGCCGCATTCCAGGCTGCATAGTTCAAATTCCCCTTATCATCATATATAGAGGGCAGATTGGGCGACATCGTGGTAATCCCGTTAAGCGCTATCTGCCTGGCTCTATTGTATCCGTAAGTAGTAGCAAGGTCCACGGCTAACTTTTGATCCAAACTATGGTGGCTTATATTAAAAGAAATATTTGCCGAGTTATTGCTGTTATTATCCGCCAACGGGGATATATCATTCCGTTTGCTGTACTGGCCGCTGATGCGAAAAGTAGTCTGCTCGCTTCCTCCTGTCAAACTAGCCTGTACAGAGGTGCTCCGTGCGGACCGCCACAATACTTTTTGCCAGTCGACATTGCGTTTGGGGTCCCACAGCACAAGGTCAGGGGCTATAGAAACGGAAGGCGTAAGACCATCGTTGGCCAGGGCTTCCGCCCGCATTTGCAGGTATTGACTGGTATTCAGCATGTCATAGTGCCCGATGACATAGTTGGTCATATGGTTCACGCTGACATTGAAATCTGTTCTGCCAGGTCTGCCTTTTTTTGTGGTGATAAGGATCACTCCGTTGCCGGCACGCGATCCATACATGGCCGTCGAAGCGGCATCCTTCAGGACTGTAATGCTTTCAATGTCATTCATGTTCAGGTTGGCCAGGGGGCTTTGTCCCCCGGAAAAGGACATACCGGCCTGTTGAAGTCCTGTCGACCCGTTCCTGTAGGACGAATTCTGCAATTCCCCGATGTTGGCCTGGATCAGCGGTACGCCATCTATAATGTATAATGGATCGGAAATTGAAGTTGGATCGATAGAACTTCTTCCCCTGATCTCCACTTTTACGGGGGCGTTACTGTAACCGCTGGTTGGCGTGACCAGCATTCCCGGAACAATGCCCTTTAAGGCAAGCAGGGGGTTGGATACGGGCTGCCTGTCAAGCTCACGGGCATTGACCTGACTGATCTCTCCAATGGCAAGACGTCTGGTGGTCGCGCCACCGTATGCCTGTACCTGTATTACATCGAGCTCATTATTGGTTTCTTTTAATGTGATCGAAAATTCAGTCTGTGGTACGGACATCCATTTCCCCGCAAATTCAACCTGGGCTGTTACCGGGACATCCTGTGGCACATAACCTATAAAACTGACGTGCAAAGTATCGTCCGCACGCAGGTTTTTTAATTCAAATATCCCATTGGCCTTTGTGATGGTTCCCTGGTGAGTGCGTTTTATGGTCAGGGAGGCGCCGTTCAGTCTTTCGTCCTTGCTGCCGTAAACAATACCGTGTACATCACTTTGAGGGGGTGGGGTTTCTTGTATTTTCGGGCCGGTATCGCCGTTCTTTTTTGCATTGTCAATGACGATCACGACTATGTTCCCCACCACGGAATAGCTAATGGGCGTATTTTTAAAACATTGGTTCAGTACGGTCTGCAAGTCCGCCCGTTTTACATGGAGAGACACTTTACCGACCGTGCCCGGGATCTCCTTATTGTAGAAAAATGAAACGCCCGTTTGTTTTTTGATCTCTGCCAGTACGGTTTCAAGCGGAGCATCCTTTACGGAGAGGGTAATTTCCCGGGCCTGTTGAGCCGGCAACCTGACGCTAAACAGCAGGCATGCCAATAAAGAAAATAAAGATCTTTTCACGTAAAAATTAGTAGTTAGTGATTGGTTAATTATTGATTGAACGGTCTTTTTAGGCAAAAAAATTTTTGTCGGACTGTAAGTACAGTTCTGCAAGCTGTAATTTATTCCACAGGTTTTTTGAAGGCTTAATTTTGAATTACCGGTGTTTCAAGAATGGATCAATATTTAACAATTATCTTTTTCCCTTCTATGCTAAAATGAATTTTAGCTGCTTCCAACACTTTTAATACCTCGGAGAGGCTGGTATTCCGTGGGATCTCACCATTAAAGCTGACCTGAGATGAATTTCCCTGGTATTCCACATCCAGGTCGTACCACCTGGAGAGCTTACGCATGATACTTTCAATATTTTCATCACTGAATCTGAAATAACCATCCTTCCAGGCAATGGCATCTCCGGTATTGACCGCGGAGACAGTGGTCTGATGGTTTTGAGTAAGCGCCTGCAGACCTGGCTTAAGCCTTAAACGTGTCCCTTTCGAAAGGTCCGCGCCGGAATTAAAAACATCTACGGCACCTTCCACCAGCACGGTCTTTGTCGCCGGCTCATCGCCATAGGCATTTACATTAAATGCGGTGCCTATATCCTCAATAACCTGGTCTTTGGTGGTCACCCTGAATGGCCAGGAGGCGTTATGAACTACTTCAAAATAGGCTTGTCCCGCAACCTCCACCTGTCGTACTTTACCGAAGGATACAGGATACGTAATGGAAGACGCAGCATCCAGCTTCACTTTGGTCCCATCGGGCAGCACCACAGACCATTGTCCTCCCCGTGGTGTGGTGATGGTATTAAAGGCTTGAGCACGCGCCTCTCCCGATGAGCTGTTGCCCTGGTAAGCAATTGTACCATCACTTGTTTTTTTGATGGTCTGACCGCCTTTTTCCGAAATGGTCCCCATAGCCGCATCTGTTAAGCTGATCTGCTGCCCATCCGCGAGTTTTAGCGTTGCTTTGTTGCCGCCCGGAGTGATAACACCAGCGGTCTGATCTCGTATCGTTTTCGGGGCCTGCCTTTGGAACAGGAAATACGCGCCGGCAATAAAGGCAAATAACACGGCAGCGGCGACAGCAACACGCGGCCATATGGATATGCGTTTTGCCGGACGGATGTAGTGAATCAGATGTTGCTCTACTTCATCCAGGTCCTTCGTTAATTCTTCAATGGAATGGTTTAGGGGTTTTTCCGGCTGTTTGAGATACCATGTTTCTACCCATGCTTTCTCCTGTTCGGTGCATTGGCCGAGATAATAACGTTCCAGCAATTTGATGATCTCCTGATTGTCCATGGCTTATAATATAGACCTCTAACAGGAGCGAAGGATGTAGAAAAAGAAGAAAAAAAGTTTTTACCTGAAAATCAGCTTATTATGTCAATAGGAGCATCTAAAAGATCCGTAGCAGGAGCATCAGCCAAACAAAAAGGCCCAGTTTTGTTCTAAGTATTTTTAATGCATTACTGACCTGTCTTTTAACCGTACTTTCTTTAATACTCAGCTTCAGGGCGATCTCTTTATTGCTGAGGTGATGTTTCCTGCTCAATACAAACACTTCCCTCATTTTCTCCGGAAGCTCATTGATCTCTTTTTCAATCAGCGCTGCCAGGCTGCTCTGCCTTACTTTATGATCGGTGATGCAATCATCTTCATGGATCGCTGTTCCAAGGGACGCGATATAGCCTGTTACTACCCGTTGGTGAGTAAATATCTTAATTACTCTGTTACGTATAGCGGCGTACAGGTACCCGGACAAATGCGATCTCAGGTCCAATTCAGTACGTCTATCCCAAAGTGTGGTAAAAAGCTCCTGTACGATGTCTTTCGCCTGCTCCCTGTCCCCCAGTCTTTTTAACGCATGCAGGAACAGGACCCATTTATACCGAGTGTAAATTTCCGTAAATGCACCCTGATCTCCGGACATCAACAAATCAGTCAGCTCAACATCAGAAAGTGTGCTATATGCTTTCATGCTTAGGGTTTCACTGAACCCAAATATAAGAATTTCACTGCGAAGTGCCGGCGCCTGAATTTTTTGCATATTTTTCAGGTATCAGGATAAAGCTGATGTAATTCTCTCCAGTGAGATATTTTGCTGCAAGATCTTTTAAACCTTTAACGGTAATCTTGCTCATTGCTTCATCATAGTGATCCACTGTCGTCAAAGGTTCGTTGTTGATCAGCTGCGAGTTGAGATAACCCAACCACTGATCATTCGTGCTCAGCGCAATTTCCCTGACCCTCCTGGTTTCTTCCTTGTGCTTATCGATGTCATCCTGTGCAGGACCATTTTTAACGACCTTTTCAACTTCATCCATTGCGGCGGCAATCAGGCGATCCACATTGTCCGGCGTACAAGCAAAGGAAATCGTCATATGGAATCTTCCCAGCGGAAGCTTTACAGTATTCAAGTCGACATTCGGGGTATATACTCCACTCTCCTGTTCCCTCAAACGCGCGGTCATCCGGATCTGAAGGATCCCCTTCAAAGCCGCCATTTTCACATCATTCTCATAGCTGTAATCAAAAGGCCCGGAAAGCACCATCATTACAGTCGCCCTTTCTGCCGTCCCTTTGTAAACAGTCCTGGAGAACCTTCCCGGAGGAATATGGATCCCGAGATCCCTGGATTTTTCTTTTACTCCTTTGGCCGGCAAGGAGCCCAGGTATTTTTCCAACAGCGGCTTAATTTTCGCCTCATCAATACTTCCGACAAAAGTAAAAGTAAGACCGGAGGCGTCGGCAAAACGCGCCTTGTAAAAGCTCAATATACTATCCAGGTTCAGGCGATCTATCTTTTCCAGCGACGGGGGCGAACGCCGGATGTTATAATTACCTAATACATTATTTATCGTATCGATGTATGCCGTATTTGGATCAACTTCACGATTTGCCATCGCTGTCCTTGCTTCGATGATCATAGCTTTGAAAATTTCCTTATCTACACGGGGCTCTGTAAAGTAGCCATACACCAATTGAAGCGCTGTTTCCAGATCTTCAGTACCCGATACTCCATTAAGACCCTGTTCACGGTCACCTATGTATGGTATTACCCGCACTTGTTTACCTGTAAGAAATTTTTGCAGTTGGACAGCCGTATAATTTCCTACTCCTCCTGCGCCCACAACAGCCCCGGCAATCTCTGCGCCCGGAAACCCAGCATCGGTACTCAGGGAAGTCCCTCCCCTAGAGAAAGAAGAGAAGACGATCTGACTGTTGGAAAAATCCGTCTTCTTCAGCAGTACATTCACCCCATTGCTTAATACAAGCCTGGTAATACCCAGTTCTATTTTCTCTTCCTTTACAATTTTCCCCTCTGCAGGATTGGCCTTTAGCAACGGCAGGGAGCCGACGTCATCTTTATATGTTTTCAGCTTTTCTTTATTGACGCTTTTTATCCAGCTTAATACGGTGGTTTTATCAGGGAGATCCGCTTTATCCTTTTCAGGCGCTATAATCACGATATCGCGATTGCTGTCTTTAACATATTCATCGATTACCGAATTGACATCCTTTAAGGTTATGCCGGGAATAAAGCGTTTTACCAGCTCATTCTCTTTGTCAACACTAAACGCCGCGGTTTGTGTTAAAAAGTTCTGAAGACACTGATTGACATACGTCCCTGATTGCGTTTTGTCCTTTTCTTTTATTGACGCCTCCATGTTGTTCAGGATAGTCAGCCTGGCACGATCCAGCTCGGTCTGCGTAAAACCAAATAGCTGTGTACGACGGCTCATTCTCCAGGCAGCCTTAAAACCTTTCTCCAGCTCACCGGGCTTAGCCACGACATTGACGGCATACATATCCACATCAGCCATTAAGCCCCCGAGCCCTGCATCGGCGCTCCTGAATGGTGCATCACTCTCATTCGACATTTCGGCAAAGCGTGCCTTCAGCATCTGGTTAAACATCATTCCGACCAGTGAAGCCCGATAGTCCGCAGCTGTCCTGACAACCCGTGCCCTGCCTTTGAACATCACCTGTATATCAGTGTAATTCAATTCTTTGTCGGTGACTGTTATAAACCCGTTCTTTCCTGTCAGGGGAACACTATATTTTGTTCTTGGTTTTTTATTCGTGGGGTTTTTAAGATCGGCAAATTTTTCCCTGATGCTTTTTTCCATTTCGGTCACATCGATATCACCTACAACAATCAGCGCCTGCAAGTCCGGCCGGTACCAGTCCTTATAAAAGGTTTTAATGGCCTCCGGTTTGAAGTTCTGTATTACCTCCTCTTTTCCAATGGGGTTACGTGAAGCATACCTTGAATAGTTGAGAAGCAATGGAGTGGTTTGTTCCTGTATCCTCTCACCGGCGCCTTTTCGCAAACGTTTCTCCTCCAGGACTACCCCGCGTTCTTTGTCGATCTCTTCCGGGTCCATGGTAGCGTCCTGGGCCCAGTCCCGCATAATTTGAATTCCATGTTCTATTATCTCTGGTTTATCGGACGGCAGAGGCAGCTTGTAAACAGTTTCATCAAAGCTGGTGTAGGCATTCAGGTCTGAACCAAAACGCACACCGGACTTTTCGAGATAATCCACCAGCTCATTTTTTGGAAAATGTTTGGTCCCATTAAAACTCATGTGCTCGACAAAATGTGCCAATCCCTGTTGTTCATCAGTCTCAAGGATAGAGCCGACCTTGTTAGCCAAATACATAATGACCCTGTCTTTAGGTGTATTGTTATAGCGAATGTAATAGGTAAATCCGTTTGGTAATTTACCTGTACGAACTGCAGGGTCCAAAGGGAGCGGCGCCTGCCCGGTGGAAGGTATAGATACGCTCAGCGTTATAATGGCTACAAATAATTTGTGTTTATCGTGAAACATTAGTTTTAGTTGAATTGGTTAGGTCTGAATTATAATATAGACCTTTTACAAGCGCATAGTATGTAGATGGGAGAGAAGAAAGTTTATAACTTATTAAAAATCAGTAAAATAAAATTGGGGAGATTAATCAACGGCACATACGCTATGTCGTACTCTTCGCCAGAGAGATCGAGATGGTATTGCATCTATAAATCTAATTTTTTATCTTTGCCCTCCGAATCATTTCGGCTGCTGACATCTCTGTAAGGGGCAGATGTCCTACCAAGCCCCACGATCTAATCTTTTTTCATCAAGAATTAAGGAAAATGAGCACTATTGGATTCTATTGTGATCCAAATAGCATTGAACAAAATGCTTTGGATCAATTACAGCAGTATGCCGGGAAGCCGCACGTTGAAGCCATACGTGCCTTTACGGACATTCATTTCTGCCAGGAGAAAGCCCTGCCGGTAGGAGTTGCGTTTACGACAAAGGATCATGTTTATCCTTTGATCACGGGGAAGGACATCGGTTGCGGTGTGATGTACCTTAAGATCGATAAGGCATACTGGCTCAGGCCTTTCGACAAAAAGGAACATTATGCTGCGTGGAATTTTGCGCACCAGCAAATGACAGACGACGGGCTTGGCGGAGGGAACCATTTCTTATCCATAGAAGAAGATGACCAGGCCGTATATGTCATTTGCCATACCGGTACCAGGGACAGAGGGATCGCCTTATACCAGGATTGTTTGCAGTTGACGAGGGACTATTCTCTTGTCTGTGGCAGTCAGGTGGATCATGTACACCAGGGGTTTTTGACGTCAGAGTTTATGGAATATTATAACAGCATTTTGCGCTTCGGTTACGAGCGGCGGAAGAACTTTTGTTTAAAAACATTCATTTTTCTGCAAAACGCCAATTATATCCGATGCAATAAAACCCAGATCGAAAAGCGCTATTTACCGGGCAATTACAAAAACATGCCTCATGAGAGTGAATTGAACGGGACGCCTTACTTGCTGGAAGATTCCATACACAATCATCTCAGATTTGATGGGGATACCGTTGTTCACCGGAAAGGCAGTACCGAGCTGGGGGCAGGCAAAACTGTCGTAATCCCTTTATCCATGTCCAGAGGCAGCTTGTTGGTGCGGCAAATTTCTGCTGACGCAGGAAAGGAGGCATTGTATTCCTGTGCGCATGGTGCGGGAAGAAAATTGTCCCGCTTTGATGCGATGAAACACTGGAAAACCGTCCTAAAGGAAAAGGAACGCAAAGCCTATAAGCTGCGCTTTAGTGAGTTACTCGGCAGGAACGGAGAGTTCGCGAATGGTTATATCCAGGAGTTTGATTTTGCTTATAAGGAGTCGGCAGATATTCTCAAGTATCAGCCGTATCTAAAAAAAGTAACCCAAACAACACCTGTGGTAACTATTAAGTATACTGAGATTTAATCAAGTGACCGAATGGGGCTTAATGCCCTATTCGGTCTTTAAACGTTGATTTATCTCCATGGCTACTTGCTGAACCGTATATTATATGTTGCCCCTACCCCGACACTACCGATACTTCCGCCATTTGCATCGCTGCGGAAGATATTGTTGTAAAAAGCGAATACATTCCAGTTATAGTTATGATACCCTAACTGGGGTTTTAAGTAAAAACCGCCTTTGGCATTATCGTAACCCGTGACAATGCTATAGCCAAGGTCCGTCCCAAAAAAGAACCCCTGCCTTTGAGGATAGAGACGAAGAAATGCACCCAGCGGTATGGTACCAAAATCCTTAAAGTCATTCTTTCCGAAGAAATGATTGTATCCGGCGGTAAGACCAAGACCCAGGTAATTTGTTTCCAACACCTGTCCTTTTAGTTCAAGACCTGCCATAAAGCTGCTGTAGTTGGATGCATTCCCAACGGGTACGCCTATATTAGCGCCCAGCTTTAACCAGGAATTCCGGGGTGTAAGCTCTGTAGATTGCGCCTTTGCCTGTACAGCTGCAAATAAGATTGCTGTCGTGGAAATCATGATGAGCTTTTTCATATGGTGTTAATTTGCCCATATGTTTTCAAAGCATATGCCAGCACAATTTTCACCTATGTATCAGGCTAATAGACAAATTCTTATACGAAAAATGTGGGGATTATTTTCCCTTTATTGAGCCACGGCATATATTTTAACCTGGCTCAGGTCTACCTGTACAGTGGCATATCCATTCCCGGATCTGCCGATCTGCACGGGCCTTTTTTTGTCCTTTAGTTCCGGACTCAGCAGCGATAGTTCCGTAAGCCTGATCTTCTCCGTGTTCAGTTGATATACACATTCGCTGTCTTTGATCGAAGACTCTATATCCTTCATCAAAGGGATGTTCGAGATATCCTTTATATCGTCTGGTATGGCTATCAGGCCGGTGTTCATAAAATGTATGACGGGTTTGTCTCCGTACAGTCTAACCCTTGCCACCCAGCGTGAGTCCCCCTTTATCTGTTTTATAAGGGGTGTGAATTTGCCTGTCGAAATAAGCTTTTCCAATGGATGTGATGACACGGCGGGATCTATTATCCGCAGATGTTTGTAGTTGTTCTTTATCAGCGCTTCGGACAGCGGACGAGGACGAAGAAAACCTTTTTCGTCATGTGTGCCGAACGGAAGCGCCATCCATACGGCGTTGCCGGCAGAAAGATGGGTCTTAATGGCTGCAAATTGCTTGTCCGAAACACAACCTACTCCGTCCAGGACCAGCGGAGTCTTTTCTTTTGCCAGGGCAGAAGCGTCGGCCAATTCGTCGGCACGAACAAACCGATAGCCTACATTTCGCGATACAAGCTGCATGCTCCAGGCTTTTACCCTGTCCCAATGCTCGTGACCCTGAGAGTCCCTCCAGCCATTATATTTGCAATGGTTGTTGTATACCAGCCTTATTTCAGGGATATCTCTGCCTTCGGCATGTTGAAGGTCGCTGTATTGAAGCTCCCAGTTGTTCGGCCCGCTGATGGCGTCTTCCATTTCCAGGGCGCCCGCAGGATCTTCTTCCAATCTGCCATTCAGCGTACTGCTCCAGTTACCCACCCCCCAAAAGCGGGCAAGCGACCAGCCAAGATAAGCCCCTTTTTTATTGATCTCATAGCTCAATGCTATCGCCGGCGCGCCTCCTCTCTTATCAGCTATGTCTTTTTGAAGCAAGGCCTCCGCATCCATCTCCGCCCAATCCACGTTCCCTATGTTGGTGCCTACATTTTCCAGCATGAACATGTCGAGATAAGGCGCCATTTTCTCCAGGTCGAGGGCCACGGCGCTCAATACGATAGGCCCCGTGTTGGAGCAACAGGTCATCAGGGGCTTGTCGCCCAGGACGTCCTTTATCATTTTGATATGGTCCCTGATCGAGTCCGACTTCATCCTCAGCCAGTCCCTGTACACGGGGTTGTCATAGTTACCCCATTGCAGCATCTCTTTTGTAGTATCGCCAAAAAAAGATCTGTCCGAAAAGTCAGGGATCTCGTGCCCATAATCCCTTTTAAAACGCTCCCTGCAATATTTGCATCCACAGGTGGTGTTAGCCGGATAGCTGCACATATCGTCTACCTCGATGCCGTCAAAAGGGACTTCTTTTATCAGCCTTTTCAAGTACTTCTCATGCATATCGTGCAGCCCGGGATTGTTATGGCAAAAAGCTTCGTATTGGTACTGCTTTGCGTAACCCCTGGAACCGTCCCTCAGATCGACCTCACAGATATCCTGGAATAAATGTCCTTCATACTGGGCGAACTTTGCTGCCCTGGGGTCGGGAAAAAGCAATACGGCCAGACGTTCATATTTGTGTACCATCCGCAAGTCGGCCTCACTGCGTGGCCTGGTGACATGGTTGCAGGAATAATGGTCCATAAAGCGGATGTTGCGCTGGTGAAGTTCTTCACAAACGTTGGCATAATATCCGTGCAGTCTGTCAAAATAATTGGAGAAATCAAACCTGTTATGGAAGCCGAAATTGATCGCGGTGTCAATACGGGCTTTTGCAAAGCCGTCGGCCCTCCTTTTTATTTTGTCGCCAACTGCCCTCTGAGGCCATTGCAGGTCATCGATACTACACCACCAGCTGGCCATGCGCCGGGGGAAGAAAATATTTGCTGCAGCCGGTGTATTGGGCTGTGGGACAAGACCGGCAGACCAGGCCAGGGGGCTCTTTGCAAGGCTAAGGCCGGCGCCGGACAGAGCGGCCATCTTTATAAAATTTCTGCGGTTAGTTTTGGAACTCATCTATTCGCTGTTTGGTCAAATTTACCCTCGTGCGCAAATTTTATTTTCCATTAATCCGGCGAAGATGTGTACTTTTTTAACGGCAGGATGGAGAGGCTCCTACGACTTTAAGAGGGCGGCTATGTCGACCTGCTTGGCCATATGTCGTTTGAGGTCAGCGTCCCAATCCTTAATGGCTTCGGAAAGCGTGGCCCCGCAGCCAAAGATACCCGAGCGCGGGTCGGAGCCTAACAGGCAACAGATGAGGTTGCCTTCTCTAAACAGGACCGGCTTGTACTCTTTTGCGGCTGGAGGCAGATCGTCGGCGTCGTAATCGATCCGAATAATCGCGTTTTTATCCACTTTCATCTTCACATGATTATAAGGTTCAATATTTCGCCTTAAAAAATTGTGCCAGGGTGGGTCGGTCCGTTCGCAGACTTTTTACCGGGTGTGCCATGGCGGCCAATGTTTTAAGTATTTTTGTAGATTTGAGCACTGCCCGTTTTTTATACGGGGACTGTATCACTATTATGCCCTCCATCCATCTGTTGATAAAAGGAAAAGTACAAGGTGTTTATTATCGTGCCAGCGCAAAAGAGGTGGCGGAGAGATTGCATCTCACCGGATGGGTGAAGAATACGCGGGAAGGGCATGTGGAAGCGCTGGCAAACGGAAAGGAAGAGGACCTTCGCCGCTTTGTAGAATGGTGCAGGAAAGGACCTGAGCGGGCTATTGTTTCTGATATAATCGAGCTTGCGAAGATTACGGACGAGGAGGAACGAGGGACGACGTTCCGACGAAGTTCTGAGCTTGCGGCTACCGCCCAAACCTCTATGACGGGCTTTTTAATTCTTCGGGATTAGTGACAGCTGTTTCCCTTTATATCGGGAATTAATGATAGTTTAGTTCCCGCATTGAAGTATGAGTAAGTTATCCCTATCGGCCAGAAAAACTTATCTGTTATGGGCATGCATCCTGCTCTGCCTGCTACCTTTTACCATTCTTTCCTTTTTTAATTTAATGGCCCTTGATGATTACCAGCTTTGGGGGCTCTATCGCGAACATGGCTTTTTTGAAGCTCAGAAGTTCATCTACCTCCATTGGGAAGGCCGGTTCACCGCCAATTTCGTGTTGGGTATATTTGAAGTGACAGGGATCGTGAACCACTATTACTTCCTTGTCTTTCTTTTATTTTCCTTTTTTACCTGGATGGCGCTGCTGTTGTTGCTGAACTGTATCAATTCCCGCTGTCTGAACAAGGCATTTTCCTTCTCCAGTCTGCTGCCCGCAAGTCTCGTATTGCTTATTTTGGACCTGTATGTAATGGCTGACATATCTTCGGGTGTTTATTGGCTCAGCGCGGCGGCAGTATACCAGACTGCATTTATCCTCTTCCTGGTGCTGACTACTTGCATAGTAAGGCGGTTTACGAGCGGGGCCGGGAGCCGGGGAAGATCCGAAATTTCTATTATTTTGCTGGCTATCCTTATTTGCGGATGCAATGAGATCGCTGCCATTGCGCTGGCATGCTGTTTTTTACTGCTGATCGGAGTATATATCTACTACCGCAGGCCAATTCCGGGAGTATTGTTCCTCTACCTGGGTATCGTTATTCTGACAGGTGTGATCATCGCGCTCACCTCCGGGGTGCTATCCGCCCGTTATATCGGGACGAGCCGTACTGGCTATACGGGTGTGGCGCTCATCCTCATGGGGCGGGGACTTTCTGTATTCTATTATATCTTCAAGGAGCCGCTTTTCTGGGTCTGTGCAGCAGCCGGCTATATCTCGGGCGGGCGGATGTCCTCTATATTGGAGCCGTACCTACACGTTGTCCGAAGCAAGCGCCTTTTCATCCCCGGTTTGCTGGGAATTGTGCTGATCGTCTTCTGCACCCTGGCGCCTGTGCTGGTGGCGATGCATGGGTCCATACCTGAACGGGCTATCAATAATCTGACCTCCCTGTCCGTCTTTTACTTATTGGGGTTGGCTTTTTTGTCGGGCGCCTGCAGACCCCATTTTATCACCAGTGCGGGCGAGATCGCCGGGAGGAGCTTTTCTACGCTGCTGGTGGTCCTTTTAAGCTGTACCCTACTCGCTAGTTATAACTACAAGGAAGCCTGGAAAAATGTGGCCATCGGATACTTTTATCATGCTATACAGGCGGACAGGCAAAAAGTATTGCTGTCTGCCAGGGAACACCATCAGCGATCGGTTACCATTACGCCCTATGCCGTGGCACTGGATAAAAAGATCAGACAGGTATTTCCCCATGGAGCCCCGGTGACAGTCCTGCGGGTGTTAAAAGACCGGCCCACCTTCCTGTATTACGATAATGTGGAGGAGCTTCCCGCAAACTATCTTTCGGGATACTATCACCTGGACAGCCTCGTGATGAAGCAATTTTGAGCCGGATAACCCAAAAAGTAATATCTTGCGGTCCGTTAAAATGGCCTGTTGTCTATGATAACAGGCTTCTTTAACCTTTTATTAACCCCAGGGAGAATACATTTGTGCTCGGGTATGGCTCACGCTGGCATCGGAAGGGGCCCGTGTCCTAACCGGAACTATATTACTTTAAGTGAAAATATGAAGAAGCATTTTGTAACTGCAATAGCTTTTCTGGCCACAACTGCTGCTTTCGCTCAAAAAAAAGACTCCGTTACAACATCTATCGTCAAGCCGGCTACAAGCCCGACACCCACGGCATCCACCTCCAATAAAAAGGACTGGAGTAAAGTAAGCCTGGGCAGACGCGCCAACGATCATTTCATGTTCCAATTCGGATATGATAACTGGGCGCAGGCGCCGGACAGTATCCACATATCGGGCTGGAACCGGAGCGCCAACTTCTATTTCATGTTTGACTTCCCATTCAAGACAGACCCCCGCTTTAGCGTAGGTGCAGGTCTTGGCATCGGGACCAGCAATATATTCTTTAACAAGCAATGGGTCAGGCTAGCCGCCAACGCCCCTACCCTGGCTTTTTCGGACGAGGCGCAGACAGATCATTGGAAAAAGTTCAAGGTCGTAACTACTTACCTGGAAGTCCCCATAGAGCTACGGTTTGCCCTGGACCCGGAGAATACCAATAATTCCTGGAAATTCGCCGTTGGCGCCAAGGTAGGGCTGATGCTGAGCGCCCATAATAAGGGTAAGACCCGGCAGAACAGCTTTGGGCAGACCATCGGCAACTATACCATGAAGGAATCCTCCAAACAATACTTCAATACCACCAAGCTGGCAGCTACCGCACGTATCAGCAAGGGCGTATTTGGGATATTTGGTCAATACCAAATCACCAGCCTGTTAAAGTCTGGCGCAGGACCTTCAATGTTCCCGTACTCCTTTGGGATCCAGCTCAGCGGATTGTAAGTCTGATCGTCCCGAATATATTTAGAACGCCCCTTCGGGGCGTTTTTTATTACCTTTGCCGTCCAAATTATCCATTTTGATAGATAAGAAAAACGGCGTACAAAAGGCGGAACGAGCAGTGCTGGTGGGACTGGTCCATAAGACCCAGACAGAGGAGCAATCCAAGGAATACCTGGACGAGTTGGCCTTTTTAGCTGAAACAGCGGGAGCCGTCACGTTGAAACGTTTTACTCAGAAACTGGAGCACCCTGACAGTAAGACCTTTATAGGTAAAGGCAAACTGGAGGAGATCAAAACCTATATCCAATTAAAGGATGTACGGGTAGTCATTTTTGATGATGAATTATCCGGCTCACAGATCTCCAATATTGAGAAGATCCTGGATACAAAGACCATCGACCGGAGTGACCTCATCCTGGACATTTTCGCCAGCCGGGCAAAGACAGCTCAGGCAAAATTACAAGTGGAACTCGCTCAATATCAATACCTTTTACCACGTCTTCGGGGTATGTGGAAACACCTTGAACGGCTGGGGGGCGGCATCGGGACCAGGGGTCCTGGTGAAACGGAGATAGAAACGGACCGCCGTATCGTAAAAGATAAGATCTCGTTGTTGCGTAAACGTTTAAAAGAGATTGATAAACAGGCCTTTACCCAACGCAAGGACAGGGGTGAATTTATCCGTGTAGCCCTGGTGGGATATACCAATGTTGGTAAGTCCACATTGATGAATGTATTGAGCAAGAGCGAGGTTTTTGCCGAGAATAAGCTTTTTGCCACGCTGGATACTACTACCAGGAAAGTGGTCTTTGAGGCAACCCCTTTTTTGCTGTCCGACACGGTAGGTTTTATCCGGAAACTGCCCCATCACCTGGTAGAAAGCTTTAAAAGCACACTGGATGAGGTACGTGAAGCGGATATCCTGTTGCACGTAGTCGATCTTTCCCATTCCGGATATGAAGAGCAACTGGGTGTTGTGAATAAGACGCTACAGGAGCTAAACGCCTTTGATAAACCCATATTGGTCATTTTTAATAAGATCGACGAGTATGAAAAGAATGTTTTTGATCCCTGGCTTGAAGAAGGGGTGAAAAAGGAGATCATGGCTGAGCTGAGGGAACGATGGGAAAGGGAAACCAATGGGAATGTAGTCTTTGTCTCTGCCACGGAAAAGCGGAATATCGATGAGCTGCGACTGACGATCCTGGAGAAGGTCAGGGAGATGTATCGTGAGAGGTACCCTTATAAAACTTCATTTTATATAGATGGCATCTAAAAAGTATACCTGGCATAAGGTGGCGGGCGCCGCCACTGACTTACAATGGACGGCGGGAGCAATTGCGGAGGTTTCGGCAGACGGGACGAAGATTTGTTTGGCGAAGTTCCAGGATCAATGGTTTGGCTTTGCGCATACCTGCCCGCATGCAGGGGCGCCCATGACAGATGGGTATGTGGCGGGGCCTTGCCAGGTGGTATGCCCGGTCCATCAGTTGAAGTTTAACCTGAAAAATGGAGGACGGGATGTGAATGGGGAGGGCTATACGTTGAAGACCTATCCGGTGGAGGTACGGGCTGATGGGGTTTATGTAGGGTTGGAGGAGGCCGGGGGAAAGGGTTTTTTTAAGAAGTGGTTTTAGGGTGATGATCAGGGGGTTGCCGGTTCAAGTCCGGCAGGGGGAGCAGGAAAAAATTTGCTGGTAAATTTTCAGCTGTCAGGACTTTTTAAAAGGTAAAATCCCGTATTTTTGCAGCCCCTTTTGGAACTTTTTGGAACTCCTGTGTTCATAGGTTCAAAAGGCGGAAGATATAATCCTCCTTAGCTCAGTTGGTTAGAGCATCTGACTGTTAATCAGAGGGTCGCTGGTTCAAGTCCAGCAGGGGGAGCTAGAGATCAATCGTTTAGAAGGCCGCACCAGCGGCCTTTTATCATTTTTGCCAGTAATTTGCCAGTAAATTTTTGGCGGCGAAGCAAAGAGCTGATTACAGCCTAAATTTACGAATTCTTATTGACGTTACTTCATTCTATCTTTTATCATCCCGCCGATATGGTAGACTTCCCTAACATCGATCAGGTGGGCCGCTTCGATTAGTTTGGTCATATGCAAATAAATTGACAGGGAATCGATATAGACCCCGGCTTCAAACAGGGTGTCTTTTCCTAACGCATATTCGAGTATATCATTCAGCTGCCTTTTCCATTCTTCCAGCGATAGAAACTTGAAAAAGCGCTTAAAGACCACATAGGGATTTTTGTACTCCTTCAAAGATAAAGTACGCGGAAGGAAGTCCCAATCGGTGGTATCCTTGCCCCAGCCGCGATAAAGATTTGGATTGAATAGACCATAGTTAGGAATTTCGAGCGGGCTTTTCCTCTTTTCCTGATTTATCAGGTATGCCGCGTTTATTAGAGATTCAAATAACCTCATGTGAAAAAGCAAATCACCGGGGGCGTCTTTGTTATACATCTTCGTCGAATTGGCTGCCAGCAAGAGGTTATGAATGATTTTCCGGTTGTCAGACAGCCCCGCCGCTGAGAAAAATTCCGCAATGATCTGGTTAGGATCGGTTATTTCATCTTTGTACCAGATGGAGGTTTTGATGTAATCATGCTCATGTTTCATAAAAGAGGTTTAAATTATGACTAGGTTGTTTCCTGACTGAGATTGAAATGGATTCCGGGGAAGGCTGTGGTGATCCGGCCACCGGAATCAGTGAGGACAGATATATAAGTAGTGGGGAGCTGGTCCCGGTCGAACCCGATAACTCTCCCAACATTGACGACCCGCTTGAAATCGAGCGATCCGGCAATGGGTGTCCCTGGTTCAGCAGATATGTCCCGGAGATAGGATAGAATTTCCGGTACTGGAATGGTAAATTTGCTGGTACCGGGATGGCGTGGAATTTTGTAGTGATGCCGTTCGAGGATATGCGCCAAGGAAGAAAGCGGCAGGTAGTAGGTCTTTCGCAATAGGCGTTTCCGGTTTTTCATCGGGACTTGCATGAGTGCCCCGTTCGCAAGTTCATTTAGCCAATCTTGGGTATCGCTGAGTAGGAAAACCAGTTTTATCCAGGCTTCCTCGTTAAAGGGTGGGGTATTTGGCCTTTGTTCGATTGGTTGGTCAGCTTGTTCCATAACTGTGATGATTATGCAGGCAAATAACACGATAACCAAAGCATAATCAAGTTATTAAATGACTATCTTCGAATGACCAAGGGCATATTTTACCAGTATTTTATCCGAAAATCTGCCTATATTACCACGAGATAAAAAATTAAATTTGCATTATGATAAACGCCGATATGCCGAAAGTACACGAAGGCCGAAACGTTAAGCGTTTTAGGGAAATGTTGGGTGTAAAGCAGGAGGCTCTTGCGGCTGGTCTCGGCGAAGACTGGACCCAAAAGAAAGTTTCTTTGCTTGAACAGAAGGAAACAATAGAACCGGCTATTTTGGAGCAAGTGGCAAAAATTTTGAATGTCCCGGCTGAGGCGATCAGAAATTTTGACGAAGAACAGGCCATTCACAACATCCAAAACAATTACGATAGCGCCGTAGTTAATGCGGGTCCAACTATTAATTACAAATGCACCTTCAATCCGCTGGACAAGTGGGCTGAGGAAATAACCGAGAACCGGCGGCTATACGAACGGTTATTGCAGGCTGAAAAGGAAAAGATAGCCTTACTCGAAAAAATATTAGCCGGCCAGAAAAAGAAACATTAAGAAAAATTAATCATGATACGCACAATAGTAACGCCCCAGCAGCAAACTATCTCATTTTCGATTCCTAAAGACTATGTCGGGAAGGAAATAGAAGTGATCGCATTTGCCAAAGATGAGGCAAGGCCCAAGGAACAGCCTGTCAAAAAGAAGGTTTCCTTTACGGTACTTCATGTAGATACGAAGGGATACAAATTCAATAGGGACGAAGCCAATGAACGATAGCATTTTCCTCGATACCAATGTGTTGGTATATGCGCATACCGACCTCGATGTAAAATCCTACCATGCTGACCATCGTTCTTGCGATGCTGACCACCTGGGGATGATGGCCTGTTCTGTAATCTTGTAAAGAGCTGGTGGTACAAAAATAAGGTTCTATTTCTTTCTGAGCGACTCTCCTTTAAGTTCAAGCCGGTG
>JAFKGQ010000031.1 GCA_017307755.1 Chitinophagaceae bacterium
CGCTGCTCTGATCGAGGATCTGATCAAAGTACATGCGGTAGAAGCTGTTGAGGAAGATGAAGCTATTGAACTGACCCCTCAGCAAAAAGAAGCCCTGGATAAAGAGCTGACCGCTATCGCCGCCAACCCGGGATATTTACAAAAATGGGGTGACGTCAAACACCGCTTTAAAAAGCCCTGATGCCCTACACGATTCTCGTTACCCCCACTGCCACTGACGATATCGCAGCTGCCATCGAGTACTATAATGCCCTGGCTGCCGATCTGGGCTACCGGTTTGCTGACCTGGTGGCTGACTATTTTGATCGTATTGCTGAACTGCCCACCGCCTCCGCTGTTCGTTACAGGAACGTTCGCTGCAAACCCATGAAGCGGTTCCCTTACCTCATCACCTTTACCATTGATGAAGCTACGCATTCCGTCAACATCCTCCGTGTGTTCAATACTTACCAGGAACCGCTGCACTGAACAAAAGCGGTTGTATTGCTTTAACATTGCATGCCTTCTGCCAATTTAAAATGACTTTCACCAACTACAGTAAGAATAAAATTGTCAATGGCTTCACTTAATGTAAAAATGTGAAGGTTCCCATACTTACAGAGATTACCAATTAAGCCTTGGTTTTTGTCTGTAAAATAAACCATCGGAAAAGAAGCGTTTAATCTGGTAAGCCAAAAAAGATGCGTGATAAATTCAGGTAACGCCCTGTTGTCTACTATAAATCCCCCGTTATATCTTACATCTATTTTTTGGGCTTTAAAAAATTGAACAGCCTCTTTTGCCTGCTTTGCATCATTCTTTTGTGAAAGCCAGGGCATTTCAGTTTCCCCTAAAAAGATCAAAGACTCGAATCCCATGCGTTGAACCCAATCAACTACATCGAAGCATAATTTTTCAATATCTTCTTTAGAATCAGATGTAAGGATGTAAGACCTCAATATCTTAGGAAAAAAATACTCTTCTTTTAAATCATTACTCACTGGTAATCGGGAGTATAGCTCCAAACATCGTTGCCTCGATATTAGCGTTATCATACTTTTAAAATCGATTTTAAAAATTATGGCGTCAATAATAGAGGTGCCGCCAGCCCATCTGTCAAAATTAGAATAGCCCCTACTATAGTCACTGTAGCCGCCGTTTTTAATATTGTTTTGGCTTGTGTTGGATCAATTTGCTGCATTCCCGGACTTCCTGTCAGTGGTGTCCCTGGCTGTAAAACACCTGACTGGCTCTTTAAATAATCACTAAACCAAGATCCCTTTGACTCAGAACTATTAGTCGTAGAAGACGATTCCGTTCCGACTATTTTAGGAGTTGTTCTGCCTGGAATGCCTTCTTTACCTTTAATTTGTTCTCCTGTATTCGGATCAAAAGCTCCTTTATGAGTTTTACCAGTTTTATCGTATTTCTCTACCTCACCATGCTGCTTATCCCATTCTAGTATGGAACCATCTTTATCCTTCCATCTCCATCTCCCACTTTCTTTGTTATATGATCCTTTGCCTGCATTAGGGAAGCCAGGCAACCCATCTTTTGGAGGCTTTATATACCCTTGCTGAGTATCGCCGGGTTTTGCACTATCTCCAAGCGGATCATTAAACCTTACAGGATCATTAAACATAGCCGCATAAGAAGACCATGATGGCATACTATCCGCCTTAGGCTCTACCTGCCACCACCTACCCAACTGAGGGTCTAACTGCCTAAAATGCGTTTCATACATCTCCAGCCCAGACCCATCACTAAACTCCTTATTTTGCAGCTCCGACCCTTTATTGTACCGGTACTTATTCTCCGGATACCACCCTTTGAGGGCTTTATCGGATATTGCTGCCATGGAGAGCCCAAACGGATAATAACTACCATGCCTTTTTTAACCTGCCCAGACTTTCGTTGTCAGCCGATTATTTGTAATGTTGAAGAAGTGTAGACCTTCCAATATTATATATTTTGTTTCTTCAAATATTATGGACACTAGATTTACGTCAGCTTTATTCTAAAATCAGATTTACGTCTGTATATTTCTTCTCCTTCGTAGTTTGGAACATTGGCCCATTCTTCAGCAACTCTTTTTAGGGATGAAAGAATATGATTTCTTGTTTCTGTAGATTCGTCTTTTAAGAAAATTTCGGAGTTTTTTATAAGTAAGAAATAGTTTTGTTTATCAAGCCATTCGAGATCGTTTAAGCATTCATATAGAGCATTTAAATTCTCCCCATAGTAGGACGGGAAATTAAATACTTTACCAATTTCTTTTAAAAAATATTTTAATGATTTACACTTAGATCCGTCAAGTATTGCAATGTAATAAAGTTCTTCATTTATATTTTCAGATTTAAGTATGCCGGAAACATGTGCATCCATGATTTATCTTATTTTAAAAAATGTTTGATAATGATCACCTGTATAATATGCTGATTTATCAGAACCGACTACAATTCTATCTGTCCCTCTATTCTGGCCCGGAACTCTTGGCCAAACATCGTATTCTTTGTAGGTAATTGGGTTTCCACTCCCATCTGTTGTCGGTAAAATCTCTCCCCCACCTCTGCCATCGTTCTCATACTGTCTTCCTCCTTTCCACCCTCTCATAGCACCACCATTCTTATTTAGTGCGTGATCCGCAACCTTTCCTGCTGTCTCTTCGGCATCTTCAAATCTTTTAATGGCTTGAAATACTTTGTATACGCTATAGAGGACTTTTAACCCTCTTCCAATAGGAATTAAGGACGCCCCCGTAACCGTCATTTTTACAAACTGCTTCGTTATTACTGGATCCCATTGATCAGGACGTGTTTGTGTAAAAGGAGTATAAGCTGGTTGGTTCCCACCCAAAATGTAGTTGGGATTTTTTCTTACGGGACGTAGATCAGCAAAAATTACATTGTTTGACGTCCCTGACTTAGTATGCGTTACAGTAACCGGAGTGCGTTCTTGCGGATGGGTACTATCAGAAAGCAATCCACTTGGATCGTTTAATAGAGTAGGATCATCATTGCCAAAAGTATACGGCGACCAATTTTCAAATTCATCTGCATAGGCGTCCATTTGAACGAACCTTCCCAACTGTGGGTCATATAATCTATGGTCTGTTGTATATAGTTCTAATCCACCCCCGTCGCTGAACTCTTTGTTCTGTAACTCATTTCCTCCATTATACCTGTATTTGTTCTCCGGATACCAGCCTTTGAGTGCCTTATCCGATATGCCAGCCATAGTAAGGCCGAACGGATAATAACTACCATGCCCTTTTTAACCTGCTCAGACTTTTGCTGGCACTCGGTTATTTGTAGGTTCAAAGAACTTTATAGCCTCCAAGATAGCAGATTTTATTTTTTCAATTGAAAGAAAAAAATCCCCCTCACTGGGGGGATGCTTCCTGATCGGGGAACTTTACCTTGTCGGGTAAGTCCTGGAACTTCAACAGGGCTTCCATGGTGCTGTTAGCCCCTACCAGGATTTTTCCTGCATAATCTGCCTGGAAGAAGTCTTCCTGGTCGGCCCTTACCTGGATGATCTTGAGCCCGTCTGTTTCTTTTACGATGTACGTTTTCATGCTACATTTTTTTATGTGAGAAAAAAAGTAATCCCCTTACACTGGCAACAGGAGGGGTTACTTTTTTCATTTAAATAGCGTCTGAGCATGCCACGCGTAAAAGAAGGCAAAGGGGTACCCATCCAGGTAAGGGCGTGTCAGCAGGGAACAACAGGCTGTAAAGGCTACCAGGGGCTGTTTGCAGCCTTTTCAGTGAGCGGCGAACCGTCGCTCCGGCTGACGGTATAAAAGCCCATTGGGGCGCTTATGAGGGCTGGGAGCTTCCGGGCTTTTGTGCCGGCAGATGGAGCCGCCAACGGCGTTACTACCGACCGGCTTTATTCTACTGCTGATCGCCGGCGGCCGCCTGTACTCATGTCTTGTATTAGTGGCAGTGGAGCACTCGGGAGGGAGGAACGACCGGACGAGGGTGCAGCGCCCGCCACCGTCCGCCATGTGGCCGGCCGTGCTGGACGGAAGAAGGCCGGAAGGCCGCCGGACAGCTACCCGCTGGTTCGACCTTAGCGTTATGCCGGAGTGGTAGCGGAGGCAATATGATTAGCTACAGCGGTCCGGCCACCGGCAGGTGGCGGATAAAATGGAGGAGCTGCGCTGCCGGCTTGCCGGCAGAGGTAGCAGCGGAGAGCAGCTTTGCGGAGGGAGGCAAAACCATGACAGGTCTACCTGGCGTGTGTTTTTATAGGGTGGGTGCAAAGACTGCTCACCTATTTTCCTGACAAGGCATACAGGGCTTATAGCGTTCGATAACAGCCCCATTAGCCATCCCTCATGGGGCTCGAACCCTCGATGATCAGCTCATGGGATGATGCTTTTGCAGCTCACTTTGCCAGTCATCATTATTCAATACCTGGTAACGCTGTGTGCTGCTCACATACCGATGGCCGGCCATGTACTGCACCTGCCGCAGGTTGTACTGCCCGAGCCATAAGGTGATCACGCTGTTTCGGATCTGACCCGCGTTAATGACCTTAGGATTGAGCTGTTGTAATTGCCCGATCATATGCCGCATCCGATTACTGATATTGATCTTACTGGCATCCACTCGCACCGGCCGGGCCAGGAAGATGCCTTCCTTGAACCGGTTGTCCTGGATATACTGTTGCAGCGCTAATACCTGGTGCGCCTGCAAGGGCAACCACCGTTCATTACTCTTCCGGCCCCCTTTAATAAAAATCTTCCCTTCCCGCAGGTGGATGTTGGCAAGCTCCAACTGCGTGATCTCTTCGGTCTGCAATCCTTGGTA
>JAFKGQ010000032.1 GCA_017307755.1 Chitinophagaceae bacterium
TCCCATAACGCATAGACGTATCGGACAGCTTGGTGATCACGGGCGGCGTATTCTTCGTGGTTGCATTCACTACAGAAGAATACGGGGAATTACCGCCTACGCCGGTTGCCAGCAGTTTATAATAATAGGTCTGGTTGGAGAAAAGACCGGTATCCGTATAAGAAAATACATTCGCCGGGAAACTTGTCAGCTGGATAAAGTGGGTAGAATCCGCCACACTACGGTAAAGTTGGAAGCCTGTCACAGTAGCAGATGTATCCTGCCAGCTAAGCCCTATCGCAGTTGCGGACAGTGCACTCGCCGTCACACTATACGGCGCCACCGGTACGGCAGGCAGCGGGAAAGTAGTCGTCACCGCCTGATTGTTGACAAAGGCGGAATCCGGGATGGCCACCTGGTTGAATCCGGGTCCCTTATAGGACACGTTTATGGCCGCACCGCCGCCGGCCTGGAAGTACGTGACATAGAAAGGATAGCTGCCCTGGTTCAACGTAATGGTCCCACTCCTCTGCGTGGGGCCCTGGAGGAAATCATTCTGTACCACCAGATGCGCGCTGTCATAACCGCCGATATACAGGTTGCTGCCATCGTCCGAGCTGGTATAGAAGGTGTAGGTGCCGGTGGTTGGAATGTTGATCGTACCCTGATATTTGAAGGCATAGTTGGTACTCCTGGTGGTCGGGGAGTTCGTAATATTTGTCAGTACTCCTGTGAACACGGGTGTTAGGGTATTCAGGAGTGACATATTGCTCCAGTTGCCGTCAAACTGATAATATGCATACTGGATGCCCCCGACGGAAAGCGGGTCGAACCCTGAGGACCCGTATTTGTTGATAGCCTGTACCCGGTAGAAATACTTCGTGGAAGCCTGCACCGTCGAATCTACAAAGCTCGTCGTGTTCGCAGGTACGGTCGATACGATGCTATAAGTGCCGCTAAAGCTGGTGCTGCGATAGATCTCAAAACCAGTCTCATTACTGCTGTTGTCGGTCCAGTTGATCTTCACCTTATTATAAGAGGTCGCTACAGCCTTGACAACGGTCGGGATAGCAGGGGCCACGTCGGCCGGCGTGTATAGGTCGGTGAAATAGGTATTGTCGATAGCCCGCTGGTTGTTATCCCCAAAAAGATTCGTACAAGCCCAGGATACGGACATGTTATAGCCGCCCCCCGCCTGGAAGTACTCGATAAAGATGGGATAAGTACCCGGCTGCAGGGTGATGCTGCCCGACGCCGTCTGCGAACCATGCAGCCCGTCATTGTTCACCAACGGAGTGCCGGTGGGCCCGCTGGTATTGAACCACAAGGCGCTACCGTCATCAGATGTAGTGGCAAATGTATAAGTCCCGGCTACAGGTATCCGGATATAACCCGACCAGGTATAGCCGAAGTTGGTAGATTGCGTTGTCCCGTTGATGCTGACATTCGGCATCCTTCCCGTGGATACAGGAGTCAGGGTAGAGAAGTTCGGTAGGGCGCTCCAGGCATTGGCTGTCGTATAATATTTATAGACCAGGCCATTGTTGATGGTGGCGGCCGTCACCTGGTTGCTCTGCGTAGAGGCATTACCGCTGCCATCCATCGCCACGACAGAGAATGCAAATTGCTGCTTGGTCGCCAGCGCATTTACGGTATAAAAAGTATCCGTGGTAAAAAAGCTCTTCGCACCATTGACATATACATAATAACCCGTCACACCCACATTGTCCGTCGCTGCATTCCAGGAGAGAGACACAGAGGTGCTGGTAGTACCCGTTACTGTTACATTCTGCGGCGCAGAAGGAGGCGTCTGGTCGGACTGCGTAGTGGCGGAAGACTCGTTGGAAAGAGGCGCCGCAGCCGTGCTGTCGATAGCCCGCACCACATAGTAATATTTTACATTGGGTTTCAGACCCTGGTCGGTATAATGTACGGTGTTCGCGGGGGCCTGCCCGGCATACGTATAAGGCCCACCGGAAGTAGTGCTCCGGTAGATCTCAAAAGCCGCCTCCGGATAGGTGGGATTAGGATTCCGCGCCCAATTCAGGTCCACCTGTGTAAAAGATAAGGCGTGAGCCACCAGGTTGCTGGCCGGACTGGGAGGATTAGGCCCGTTCGCATTGATCACAGTAAAAGGAGGTGAGTATATGCTCGAACAGCCGAATTGCTGGGTCACTGATACAATGTATTGGCCGGGTCGCGTAGCCTTCAGGATACGGGTAGTACCGATGACACTGTCGCTGCCCACTTTTTTCCAGGTATAACTGGTATAACCACTGTCCGGCACCTGCAGATTTACATAATTGTTCCCATCCGCCGCAGGAATGGCATCACTCATCAACCCCGAAACAGAAATGGGCGGGGTGATCGTAGGCTGTTTTATAGAAAGTACCACGGGCGTATGACTCCAGTCCGACCAGATGCCCAGCCGTTGTACCCGACAATCGTAAGTGCCATACTGCGTGGCAGTGATGGAGTTCGTCGTACCTGAGAGTACCACCCCATCCTTTCTCCACTGATAAGCATCATAACCAGGTGCTACCCCTATCGTCACATTCACAGGGTCGCCCGGACAGAACTGCGTCCGCCCAAACAAAGTCCAGGGGTTCGAAGCATAGGCCCTTACACAGAAAGGAAAGAAATCCGGCTCGCCCCAGGCAGTCCACCAGGTGCCATGACCAAGTGTCGGATATAAGGTTTCCTTGATATTGCCCCCCGCATTGTTGACATTGCTGACCACATTGGCAGCCGTGCCCGGGTCGGGCGATCCATCCAGACCACCCTGAAATAGCCAGATGGGCGTGTATTTAAATGTATTGATATAGTTGTTATCCACCAGCGACACACCCGACATGGGCAAAGCAGCCGCAATATACTGCGGATACGTCTCTATAAAATTCCAGGAGTTATACCCCCCCGCAGATAAACCGTTCACCATCACTCTATAGGGATCCAGCTTGTTGTTGGCCACCATGTAGTTGATGATGTTCGTGATATACGTATTGTGGTTGGGCCCCCAGCTACCCGTGCTCTGCATGATAAATACAAAGCCGTCAAAAGCGCCGCTGGTCACCGCATTGGTGAACACAGGACCCCCATTGGCCATTGAATACTCATTGTCCGTCACCGGACCAGCTTCCCCAACCCCATGGAAGAATATCAATATGGGATACTTCTTCCCATCATTGGCAGTAGGATTGTAAGACTTAGGGAACAATAGCCGGAAAGGCACTCCCACCCCGTTGGGTCCATTATACACATAAGCCTTCCACATGTTGGTATTCCAGTTCAACCGTACCGTCCGGATCCACTTGCCAATGCTGTTGAGGGCAGGTAGATTCGGGTTATTGGGCGAACCCACAGCCGCACTCGAATTGTAGGTATACACCGAATCGGTAGGATCTAATACGCTTTGCGCCCGAACTTCCTGTACTAACAGGCCGGAGACAAATAGCATGACCGTCAAGAGAACGTTTGTAAAAATTTTCATGATTGCTTAGGGTAAAAGGGCGTTTACGAATTCATTACATTATGTTGAAAACCAAATAAATACAAAATTTCACCAACGTTGATCGGTAGCACGGTCAGATAGGTTTGCTAAAAGGATAATGTCACAGTGTTAGGTAGTAGTAAAAAGGAAATTGGAGGGAGGAATTCACGGATAAATGACTTCTTACAAACAAGATCGAGCAAGCGTGGAGGGGTCAATCAAAGGAGATAGAAATTAGAAGGCAGATTCGGGGCACAAGATAATAAGATTTTTGAGGAGTTAAATACTATTAACATATAGTTATATACATAATATATAAGGGCCGCCCCGCATAGCAGAGCAGCCCTATAT
Source organism: Chitinophagaceae bacterium (assembly GCA_017307755.1). Taxonomy (GTDB): domain Bacteria; phylum Bacteroidota; class Bacteroidia; order Chitinophagales; family Chitinophagaceae; genus Puia. The sequence goes on from JAFKGQ010000032.1 coordinate 3,821, forward strand.
AATGCTGTGAGAAAAATATTAGTCTTTCAGGATCTTCAGCACCTTTTGTTCATTCCTGTTCATATAGATTATTCGTACGAAATAGACACCCTTGGTCAGCGACTGTAAAGGTTCTATACGCACCTGATTAACCCCACCCATCAATCCTGCCAGACGCTGTTGATGCAGGGGCCGGCCATTGGCATCCGTCACTATTATCAGCACATTGTCATTGTCCTTCGCCGGCAGAGACAATACAAAGTAATCCCTGAACGGATTGGGATAGGCCTTCGGCTCTTTATCATCGTTGTCCCTTGTAATACCCAACTGGGCTGCCGTACCTGTCTGTGTCCTCAGCCCAAAGGTATAATTTGATACAGGCGGTGTCGGCGCCCCATTCACAGATGGCGTATAACCCTTCACGATCATCGCTCCAATAAGCGCAAACTGCGCCTGACCATAGGCCGTGATCGTCACAAGCGCCGTACCATCCGCATTCGGCCTCACACCATACAACGTGATGGTCCCCTTCGTATTCAGGTTCGCATTCAGATACACTGGCTGACTGCCATTCACCGTATAGTAGGCCGTCGCATCAAAGACACCCGTCGCGCTCGCAAAGAACGTAAAGTCATAGGTCTTCGAAAGATCCAGACCCGTCAGCGTCACATTCGATGTCTCACCCGCAAACATACCATAGCTCTGTCGGATGACATTATCAGGATAGATGCCGGAATTATTACCTGTGTTCACCCCTCCGCCATACTCTCCTTCCCACCTTGCCGTCTGCACCATACCCACATTTGTCGTAAGCCCTGCATCGTTGACAAAATTGTTCCATATCATGTTCGTCAGCGGTGGTGTGTTCAGAACATTCCACGGTGCACCTGGTTTTGGTGTCAACGTGCCGTCGCTAAA
>JAFKGQ010000025.1 GCA_017307755.1 Chitinophagaceae bacterium
GATGACCTACATGCAGGTAGACCATTGAAAACGAAGACGGAAGAGGTTACTGGAGAGCCGTGATGCGGTGAAAGCCGCAAGTCCGGTTCGGAGGGGGGATGTCGGAAAAGGAGCGAGAGCCACCTCGCCGGCATCCTACCCTACTTTTTAGATATGCCAGAGAAGACTCAGTATCTTGAAGGGGATCTGGAAGAAAAGCTAATTAGTAATTTACAGCAATTTTTAATGGAACTGGGAAAGGGATTTGCCTTTATAGCCCGGCAATATCGCATGAATATCGGAGGGAGGCATTTCCGGTTGGATCTGCTGTTTTACCATAGGATATTAAAATGTTTTGTACTGGTCGATTTAAAACGTGGAGAAATCGACCATACTGATGTTGGTCAGATGAACTTATACCTTAATTACTTCAAAAAGGAGGAGGCCACAGACGGAGACAATGAGCCAGTGGGAATTTTATTAGGTGCTTATAAAGATCATATTTTAGTAGAGTATGCCACCAGCAGTATAACAAATAGAGTACTACTAGCTAAATATCAGCTATACCTGCCTGACAAAGCACAATTGGAAAAAGCTTTGAACAGATTGCTGGAAGATTAAAAATTCTCTATACCAGTGGTTATTCGGACCGGGTCGTCATCCAGCTGACCAGCTCATCCTTATCGACGAGGCTCCAGGTACTTGCCTGACGGCGCATCTCATTACGCAAGGGGTCGGTGAGCTGACTGCTGAACACCACGAGCGACGCATTTTTATTCCCCACCAGTTTTTGTTCGTTGATAAAGCCGGACATGTCAGGGTAGTTGCTGTCGTATATACCTTTCCCTTGTGCGGAGAACCAATAGCGGATATCTGCGTACGTATAGGCGCGGATTGCCAGGTCTTTATAAAGTGCGGGCTTTTCCATCTTTGTATCGAAATAGCTGTAAGGGGAAAAGTCGATGTATTTCTGCATATTGGTGACGGGTGTATCATGCAGGTTCGTGGCGAAGAGATAGGTGATAAAATTGCCTTCGAAAAAGCCGATGGCTGTCAGATGATCCCTCACCTGCTTTTGACATTCATACCATTGCCGTACCCAATCGATGGCGCTTTCGCTCAATACCACTCCTTTTATAGCAGGAATAAAGGAGGACTTCCCTTTTTTACAGTATTCGATGTACTTCAGCGCCCTATGCCCTGACGTCATCGCCCCCAGCAGGAAAACATTTTTATTAGGCAGCCGGTATTGGGTAAAGACGGTCCTGATCAACCGGTCGACATACAGCAATGACTGCTCTGAAAAATAAAGGTCCGCGGGGATGCCGGTGGAAATATACAATACGGCATATCCTTTGGCATTGGCCTGCTGATGGATAAGGCCTTCCTGTAGCCGGGTGGTGTCCTGTAGATTGACCCTGTCATCGTTGAGTACAAGCACGGTGCCTTTGACGGCCTCTTTTGGATCAGGCAGTACCAGGGTATAACCTTTGCTACCGCAGGGAAAGACATCATGCGGCCCATATCCGTAACGCAGACTGTCGTTGACAGGGACGTAACTTTCATAAACTTTTTGCCCGTGGGCTTGTGCTGCCAGGAAAAGGATAAGTACAGCGACGATGGTCTTTTGCATAACCGGGTTTATTTTACGTTCTTGTTTTGCCTTGTAATATCATCCAACGCAGCCGCATCAAATCCCATTTCTTTCAATACCCCTGTAATAAAGGCAGTTTTACCTTCGACATAAGCATCTATATCATGCGGATGCTCCGCGGCCAGACGTTTTTTTAGTTCGCCATAGGCCCGGGCTTTCCCGGGATGACTGCGCAGGTAGTTGCGAAAGGCCAGATGATTTTTCAAACTGGTGCTGCCGGCAAGACAGACATAGAGGTTGTGTTCAGGCCAGGCATTTGGGGATCCATTATGAGGCGTATTTAATCGCCGGAAAGCTTCCCTGCCTGGAATACCCAGATCACCTACATGCTGATACCCAATCTCTTCAAGGGCTGTAATGACGGGCGGGAGTAAATGACTGTCTTCCACGATGAGATCGATATCCAGGATGGGTTTGGCGGGCAGCCCTTCCACAGAAGTGCTGCCTACGTGCTCGATGCCTACGACATAGCTTCCCAGGTGGGATCGATAGACTTCCTCCAGTTGCGCAAAGGCCAGGGGCCAGCCAGGTGAATATTCTTCGATAACGATGGCTTTATCCTTGATCATGACTATTCAGTTCTAAGGCTTTTAACAGGGTTCCGGGTGGCGGCTTGTACAGCCTGTATAATGATGGTCGATAACGCGGTGAACAGGGCCAACGATCCGGCGGCGGCAAAGATCCACCACGGAATATTTGTCCGGTAAGCAAAGTTTTCCAGCCAGTGGTGCATGACCCACCACCCCAGCGGGGCGGCGATGACAAAGGAGATGGCTACCAGCCCAAGGAGATCTTTCACGAGCAGCTTTAATAATGAATGCATGCTTGCACCCAGTACTTTTCGGATCCCGATCTCCTTGATACGCTGCTCCGCCATAAAAATGGACAAACCCAGCAAACCGAGACAGGAAATAAAAATGGCCAGCCCGGCAAAAAGCAAAGATAGCCGCCCTGTGATCTCGTCACTCTTATAGAGATCGGCATATTCCTGGTCGGAGAACTTATAGCTAAAGGGGAATGCGGGGTTCAGCTGATGACAAAGCCCCTGTACGTCTGCCAGCACGGACCTGGTCCTTCCTGCCTGTACGCGTATCAATATCGTAGAAAATTCATTACGGCCGGGGGAGAGGATTAGGGGTTGAATGGGGTCGTGCAGGCTGCGGATATGAAAATCGGCCGCTACACCTACGATATGCAGGGTCCGGCCTCCCCAGTACACCGTCTTGCCGACGGCGTCCTGCACTTTATAACCCATCAGGTTCAATGCTGTCTCGTTCAGTATACAGCCCATGGAGTCGGTGGGATAGGCGGGTGAAAAATCTCTTCCCGCCAACAGATGGATCTTCATCGTCTGTATATAGTTCGGACCAATGCGATCCGAGATAAATCTTGCGTGTTCCGAGGGGTTCTTCCCCGGCCACTCTACGGAAAGGGTGCCATTCTCCATTTGAGTGGGATTGTCCGACAACATGGTCACACCACTGATACCCGGGATACGCGATGCCATAGTCGTAAATACGCCCAGCTGTGATGCCAGCCGGCCTTCAATGGGGATATAGACCAGGTTTTCGCGGTCATATCCTGTATCAGCCTTTTGGAGAAAACTAACTTGTCTGGATATAAGCAGGGTGGATAAAATGAGGACGATGGATAGTGTAAACTGGAAAACCACCAGCCCTTTCCGGAAGCCCGCGGCATTGCCCCCTGCCGGCAGCAACACGCCTTTTAAGATCCGCAGGGGCTGGAAGGAGGAAAGAAAAAAGGCGGGGTAGATCCCTGACAAAAACCCTGTTAGCACCGTCAGCCCGGACAGCCTAAGCCAAAAAGCAGGGCTGTCGTATGGCAGATGAATATACTTTTCCGTTAGCTGATTGAACGCCGGCAGCGCCAGTGATGTCAATAGAAGGGCCAGAATGGCGGATATCATGGCCATCAGGATTGCCTCCAATATAAACTGCCGGATCAACATGCCCCTTCGTGCGCCGATGACCTTTCGTACGCCGATCTCCTTGCTCCGGCGGATAGACCGGGCCGTAGTGAGATTCATAAAATTGATGCAGGCTATCAGCAGGATGAACAGGGCGACCAGGCTGAACAAACGGACATAGCCAATCCTTCCCCCTGCCGGCCTTCCATTCTTCATATCGGAATGGAGATAGTATTCATCAAAACGCTGTAAAGCCAGCTCGACTTTTAGACTTTTTTCCTCGGGGTGGAATTGATCGATGAGATGAACGATCTTTTTCTCCACTGCTGCGGGGTCGGCATCCTGTCGGAGCAGAACAACCGTGCGCGGATCCGTGCTACCCCAATATCTGGCCCAATCATTGTCATCCTCCAGATAGGCCTTCCAACTCATGATATAATTAAAAGAAGAAGATACATTGCCATGAAGATCCTCGAACACAGCCGATACGGCAAAATCCTTTTTATCCTCATACCTGACTGTCTTGCCGATGGCGGCTGCGGGGCTGCCAAATAAGGCAACGGCCATTTTCCTGGAGATTGCCAGGCTGTTGGGTGTCTTTAATGCATCCATGGCGCTGCCTTCCAGTAAGGGATAGCTGAACATGGTAAAAAAATCCTCGTCGGCGGCATATCCATCCTCCTTTATTATTTTTTCTCCTGCTCTGAAGGTATTGATACGCGACCAGGAAAAGGGAGTGGCCCGGACGATCTCAGGGATCTCTTTTTTCAAAGCGGCGGCCAACGGGCCTTGTGTCCAATACCATCCCTCGGGTTTACCCTGCATGGTATACCTCTCGTACACATAATACAAACGCTTGTTGTTGTTATGAAACGCATCCACGGCATACTCATCCTGGACCCAAAGAAAGATCAACAGACTACAGGTCATGCCCAGGGCAAGCCCGCTGATGTTGATGACGGAGAAGGTTTTGTTGTTGCGGAAAAGACGGAGCGCCGTCCTTAGATAATTTCGGATCATGCCAGAGCAATACTAAAAAAATGCCGGATTGATAAGATGTTGATAATTATTCCATTGGATGTTAGAAGGCCAGGTAAGTGTCCGCTTTTGATACGATGGGTGTACATTTGTGACCTTTATGCTATTCCGCTTCCCCCCCATACCTGTGAACCCCGGAGACGCTACTTTCCTGACAGGGGAACAGACTGTCTATGCCAAACACAAAATTGAAACACGTCCGGGGAAAAGGACCGTTCTTCTGACGGAACATACGTTGATATTTGTCATGGATGGGATCAAGCTCCTGCATTTTTCCGGTGAGACGGTGAAGGCGGAACCCAACAGCGTCGTCCTTCTGAAAAAAGGCATCTATGTAATGGCGGAATATTTTGAGGACGGTCTGACCTTCGAAGCGCTGATGGTATTCCTGCCCCGTAAAGTTTTGAAAGCGTTCTTTCAGGGGATGGAGGAAAAAGGACCCGGGGCATCAAAGGATGAGTCGGCGACGCCGGTGACAGCAGGTGATCTTCCCTTTCTCCTATTCCCGGCAAACGATCTGCTGACGGAATTCAAAGAGCAATACCGCGGCTACTTTGGAAGGTCCTTCCGGGGTAAGGAGCAACTACTGTCCTTAAAGCAACAGGAACTGCTGGTCCTGCTGGCGAACTCCAGCCAAGGACAGGCCGTGACCCGATTTTTGAGATCGGCTATGAACGCGGAACCGGAGGATCTTGCGTCCATCGTAAAGGAGTATATGCTGCAACCTGTCACACTGGAAGAGATGGCAAGCTTGTCCAATCGCAGCCTGGCTTCCTTCAAGAGGGATTTTCAGCGTTATTATCAATGCCCGCCCCGGCAATGGATCAACCGGCAGCGCCTGGAACATGCCCGCCTGCTCTTGAATAATACAGATCAGCCCGTGTCAGACGTTGCCCTGGCATGCGGCTTTGAAAGCGTCTCTCATTTCATCCGCATCTTTAAAAAAGAATTTGGTATCACGCCTCATGTGCTGCGAGCTAAAAAAGCAATTCATTGAGCTTTTTGCGTTACCAGCCGGCCTGTAGTCCGTGGTAGTTTTGTCAAAAGATTTTTTATGAAAGTATTGATCATCGGTGGTCATGGCACCATCGGACGGACAGTGGCTGCCGCACTGGCGCCCCGGCACGAGATTATTATTGCAGGCAGGACCAGCGGAGATATTCAGGTAGATATCACTTCCCCGGGATCCATTGGGGACATGTTCCGAAAACTCCGGCAGGTGGACGCCTGTATCTGTACGGCAGGGACGGGTTATTATGTGGATTTTGCCGGTATGCGCGAGGAGCACATGATGCCGGGTATCCGGGGTAAGTTGTTGGGACAAATGAACATCGTGATGATAGGTAAGGATCATCTCCCGGAAGGAGGATCCTTTACATTGACCTCCGGCATTGCCGCCGAAATGCCTGCCCGCAACGGCACCTGTGTCGCCATGATCAATGGCGCCATCAACAGCTGGGTATTAGGCGCCGCGCAGGAGTTGAAACAGGACAAGCGTATCAATGCCGTCAGCCCCGGACTGGTGGAAGACTCCATGTCGCGATATGGGCATCTGTTCCCAGGCTACAATCCCGTGCCGATGAATAAGGTGGCGAATGCGTACGTGCTGAGTGTGGAGGGCGCCGTCAACGGGCAGATCATCAAGGTTTATTAAGAGGCGGTAGGAGGGTGTTGGTGCAGGCTGAGCCCATTCCCATCGGGGTCGCTGAAATGGATAAATCTGCCCCAGGGCGTATCCGCGATCTTTCCCTCGGAGATACCCTTGAGATCGATCATGACCATAGCGATCCCTTTCTTTTGTAATTCCTTTACATCTCTTTCGATGTCATCTGTCTCGATGATGATGCCTTTAAGCGTACCGGGGGTCATGGCCACCTCTTTGTACGGCCACCAGCTGATGATCGAAAGACAAGCTGACTGCCCTTTGTAGCCCATTTGCAGCCAGGTCTGTCCATTGCCCATCGGCTGCTCCAATACCACTTCAAAACCCAGCTTCTGATAGAATTCCTTTGATCTTTCCTGGCTGGTGACAGGAACGGGAATGATCTCGATCGTTCTCATTTTTTTGTTTTTTTGATGATGGGTCAAACGTACAAAGGTTTCTTTTTTGGACCGGGGGGGTATTGCGGTTTATCAGGGGGTGTGATTGCGACAATGAGTTTATCTATCTTTGAACATATGAGTAAGCACATTTCGATACTAGCTCCGATGCATGCAACGCTGAGCAGCGTAGATGTACCTCATCAGATATTTCTCCGGATAAATGACTTCTGCAGATATCAGGGGCTGCCGCCCGTCTTTGAAGTCGAACTGGTAGGGCTTACCAGGGAAGTGCCGGTGTATGGAGGTACTTATACGATCCACGCCGACAGAACCATCGATGAGGTGGAAAGGACAGACCTTATTATCATTCCGATCCTGTGTGGCCGTGCTCCGGAGTTATTGACGGGCAACGAAGATTTCATCCCCTGGATACAACAGCAGTATAGGTGCGGCGCAGAAGTGGCCAGCCTGTGCGTAGGCGCTTATTTGCTGGCGCCCACCGGCTTGCTGAACGGGAAAAAATGTTCCATCCACTGGCATGCGGTGAACGAATTCAGACAAATGTACCCGGATATCCATGTCGTTGACGATAAGATCATCACAGACGAACAGGGTGTCTATACAGGCGGCGGAGGCTTTTCTTATATGAACCTGATACTTTATCTCATAGAGAAATACACCAACAGGGAAATGTGCGTACTGGCATCCAAGATGTTCCAGATCGAGATCGATAGAAAGAGCCAGGCGCCGTTTGTTATTTTTATGGGTCAGAAGGAGCACGGGGATGATCTGATAAAGAAGGCGCAGGAGTTTATTGAAAGCAATTACCAGGAAAAAATAACTACTGAACAGCTGACTTCTGTGCTTTTTACGGATAAGAGGAATTTAGAGCGAAGGTTCAAAAAAGCTACGTCGAATACAGTGGGGGAGTATATCCAGCGGGTACGGGTGGAGGCGGTGAAGAAAGGACTGGAGACGAGCGACAAGACCGTCATAGAATTGATGCATGAGGTGGGGTATTCCGACAGCAAGGCATTCAGAGGGTTGTTTAAAAGAATTACAGGACTGACACCTGTGACCTATAGGAACAAATATAGCCGTAATTACCCCTCTGTTTGACGCATGGCTCTACATGGTGAACAAGGGTGCGACAACCATGTGGGAAAAATGGAACGGTACCTTGCCTCACGTTTTCTTCAACTGTCGTAAACGCCACCGGTAGGATTGCCAGTAGTGCCGTTGGGCCCTGGGATCGAGGTAGGACGAAAAGGTAAGGGTTTCCACTTCGTCCGTTTTGGAAAGCAACAGGTCGGCGATATCCGCGAAGATTTTTTTGGGGATATGGGCCTGCTCTGCCAGGACAGAAAATTGATGCATAATTTTGTCTTGTGCCAGTGGCGCAGGCAAAAGACCTTCGTCCAACGCAAAATCTTTGTCCTGGATATGGATCCGGCTGTTGAGCAGATCGTAAGCCGGGCTCAGCCTATAATCACCCATGGGGGTTTCCAAAAGGGAAAAATTCTTAAAATGGGCGTCGCCGTTAGCAAACAAATAGTTGAACAGCAGTAATTTCAGCAATTTAGGCGCTTCCACGGCATAGGCCGGGACGTATTTTTCCAGTAACTGAAAAAGCTCCAGGTAGTTGCCCTGGTATTTATAATGTTCTCCATGGGTTTGCGGGGTCCGTCCTGCCAGGGAGGCAAAATCATCCTGCGCCAGCTTGCTCCCGTCTACCGCGACATCAAAACGTTTCGTAATATAGGCGGGGGCGCCATTCTGGAAAAAGATCAGGGCATTCTCCGCCGTTTCAATGCCATACACCTGTCGCGCAATTTGCATGGTGACATGTTCATTGGCGGGCATCTGGTCGGGTTTTTTGCCCGCGGCTGGGATCGGTTTTAAGATATAGCCCCCCCGTTCTCCTTCTTTGATGAGCCGGAGCTTATTCTTTTCCAACAGGACGGAAAATTTTTCCTGTACCCCGGAGATGGACATGCGACGTACATTTTCTTCGAATAATTTATCCGTGGCAGGGTCCGAGGCAGGTGAATCGTACGGCAGGATATGGCTAACTTTTCTACTGTGGAAAACCCGCTTCAAAGCTGTTCCGCTGTAGGTGTGATAACCGGGGGCCAAGGTGCCGGGACAATAGTTGATTATTGGTAATGGCATGAAGGTTATATTTTACGGACGGTGACGGCACCAATCGTGTCATTGGCGGCTGTTGTCAGGAGTAGTCCGAAATAATCGTCTTGGTCGACCCTGTTCAAGTGACACACGACTTGTCGGTTGGAGCCTTCCGGTAGTAGGTTATAAAAAAAAGGAAACAGGAACGTTGAATGATAAGATAATTTGGTTTTAGGCAGCGTAAGACTAATCGCCGGCTTGCTTCGGTCGTCTACCCAGGAAGGGGCGTATTGAAACAGAAAAGACCCGTCATCCTGCTGCGTTAAGGTTCCGGCTTCCTCTCCTTTAAATAATACGGTAGCTTGTCTCATGATGCAGTTCCCATACTTTTGACGGTGATCGTAACTTCAAGGCCAAGGGCATCTCCTATCTTTTGTAGGGTGAGTAAGGTGGGATTACCCTTGCCGCTCTCGAATTGTTTCAAGGTTCGCAGCCCTACGCCAGACAATGTGGCCAGCGTTTCCTGACTCACATGAAGGGATTCCCTCCTGGCCTTGACGATGTTGATGATCTCCTTATAGTGCATTATATGGCTCTATTTATATCAAAAATACGCTTTTAGGTATTGATTTGCAATAAAAGTGCATTATAGTGCTCTTTTTTGAGTAAATGCATTAATTTTAATGAAAATAGTGTCTAAAAGTGCAATATATTGCTCCATTGATGAGAGATTATGCTCATACTTTCCTTATCGTGTCTATTTGTTGCGCAGGGGGCGTGCAGTTGCAATCACAGCCAGTGGGTTTTAGCTTTTCGATGTCTTTCAATTGTCTGTCTGTCTGACGGATCTCCGTTGCATTTTTTGCGTCATTTACTATTACAGAAATGTCCCGGAGATCCAGCTGGTGCAGATATTCATTCAGCTCGTCTTTTGAAAAGGGATGGATGGACAGGTCGACAACCTGGTCAACACCGCATCTGAAAGTGGCGGTGCCGCCTATAGGCTGTCCATCCTTTTCCCCGAGAGCTACCAATATTCCTTTGGCATTTTGCGGCAATGGCAATCGCCCATTCGGGTCATAAAAGGCAAATAAGCTATCTCCCACGGTTGACGGCCCTCCTTCCTGCAATACGCGGACCGAAGGAATTGCGAGGAAGACATTTACGGCTGTCTTGTATTGCGGAGGTATCCGCGCAAATAAGCTGGCGGCCACTACTCCTTTCACGTCCTGCAGGAGCCGATCGATATTATACCATCCAAAACTTTTAATCTCAAATTGAAAATATTCCGCCTGGTACACCGGAGCGACAACTTTTGATACGACACCGACGGTATCGGGGTTGATATAGCCCGCGGGCATTGTCTGTCGCAGCACTATCCTTGGGCCATTGTCTTTTACTAAAGCCCGGCGTTTGTTCAGGAGGCTATCCCTTTTGGATTCGTATAATGCACAGCTGTCCGTACAATGATAAAGGCGGTCGTCCGGCATAGGCAGTCCATGTTTGTAGCTCTCATTATCGATGAACCGATACAGATCACGCATTGATTTGTCTGTCAAATCCGAAAATGTGTTCATCTGTGTTCTGTTGTATTGCTCATAAAGGCAATGAGTATATCTGTCGCCGGATGCAAGTACCGTCTTGTTATTCTTTGTAAATGAATACAGCCATTTCCAATCTCGTCGTTGGGATATATATGCCAGGTCAGGACCCAGGACCACTTTACCTATCCCATGACAGCTGGCGCAATTGGTGGTGAATATGGCGTTGCCTTCATCCAACGCTTTCATGGCAGAGTCGCTTGCGAGGGGTTGCGGGTCTTTCCAACTGATATTACCGTTGGCATTCACCGTACCTTTATACAGCTGCATTTTCTCATCGATATACTGAGTAGGAATACTGATAGATATCGGCTTTTTAACAGTAACTGTCTGTCCTTTGGCGGGCTCGATATTGATCATGCCCCCACTGCTGAGGATATTCCCACTACTGGTTACAGTAAGCAACCCTGTACGGATCATATCGCTCATGTGCAGGGCTTCCCGGATCACCAGCTTGACACTGGCGGCTCCGCCGGCATCCAGGGCGTTGGCGGGTATATGGACGAGGCTGCCTTCGGGCGCCCGGAGCACGGTGTCCCGGGAGACATCGATTTCGACGGTAAAAGGCTGGAGGGCGTCCGGCTTGAAAACAGCGTTTGAGGTATCGGTATGATTGCAGCGGGTCAGGCTGAAAAGAGAAAGAATGCCTGCCACGAGGAGGTAATAGGGCTTGTACATACTTTTGGGATATAGATACAAGATAGTATAGGAATGCCATTCCGGCATCTTTTTATCAGGAGAACTTTATTTTGTCCCAAAGTTTATTGGATACTACTCTTTCAATGACCTGTTCGCGATAGTTCCTGCTGATAGGGATACGATAAGACTGGATAAAGATCTCGTTACCTTCGATGCTTTCTATTTTGTCGATGGATACGATGTAGGATTTGTGCACACGGATGAATGCGTTACTATCCAAGTTTTCCTCCAAGTGCTTCAGATAGAGTAAAGTAACGTATTTGCCTTTGCGTGTATAGAGGGTGACATAGTTCTGCATCCCTTCCACGTACATAATGTCGGCGAAGTGTATCTTTTCAAATTTGCTCCCGCATTTGATAAAGAAATAGTCGGCCGGTGGTTCAGGCCTGGAAGATGGGGAGCTTTCGTCCGCCTTATTGAGCAGACGGTGATAATCCCTTGCCTTGCCTGCGGATTTTAAAAAGCGGTCGAGGGTGATGGGTTTTAGCAGGTAGTCCAGCGCGTTTAGCTGAAATCCTTCCAAAGCGTAACTGGGAAAGGCCGTAGTAATGATGACCATGGGAGGTTTTTGCACTATTTTCAGGAAGTCAATGCCATTCATTTTTGGCATCTGAATATCCAGGAACAGCAGGTCTACATGGTGCTGGTCCAGTATCTTTACCAGCTCTACAGGGTTTTCGCAGGTGTCGACGAGATGTAAAAAATCCACTTCCCCGACATATTTGGCGAGGCCTTCCCTGGCCAGGGGCTCATCGTCGATAATGACACAGTTTATCATCGTATACAACTTTAAGCAGTCTTCGATATGGGCAGCGGCATTATCAGCTCCGAAAGCCGGAGCCGCAACCTCACTTCGAAACTTGCGTTATTGTTTTGAATATCTAGATCGTATTGTCCGGGATAGATCAGGTCCAGTCTTCGCTGTACATTCTTAAGACCGATGCCGCCATAATGGACCACTTCGGTGAATGCAGAGGGGGCGGTGCTGTTGGATACTGAAAAGTCCAGCTGCCGCCCATCGAGCCGCAATTTGATCCTTATCCAATTAAGTTTGTCCGTCTCTTTTGAGACGTGCTTGAATGCATTTTCCACAAAGGTCATCAGTATAAAAGGGGCAATACCCAGGTCTTCAAAAGGCAACGGGTCCGCCTGGAGGCTGACCTCCATATTGGGGTTCTGACGGAGCTTCTCCAACTCGATGGAATTTTCAAGGTAGGCGATCTCCCTGCTCAGGAGTATCTGTCTGTCATTGCATTCGTATAGTTGATAGCGCAATAGCTCTGAGAATTTGGCCAGCGAGGCCGAAGCCATATCCGGGTTCTTATGGATAAGGAAAAAGATGGAATTAATGGTGTTGAAAAGAAAGTGCGGGTTGAACTGGTACTTGAGGAAATTCAACTCCGTCTCCAGCTTTTCCTTCTCCAGTTGCTGGTGTCGTTGCCGGGTCTGCAGCCAATTCTTTGTCAGCTTGATGCTCATGGCAAGGGTCATACTGGCCACAGTCCCGGATAGAGGGCTTCCCGTGTATAAATAATATAGATTGAAGGAATCAACCCCATATAATTCCTTTAGGCTCCTGCCTGACAGGATGGAGGTGAGATAATATCCGGGGACGATACAGGCAGCAGTGATCAGGATCGTGAGGACCAGGTATGTGATGTATTCGACAAACCGGCTTTTCTCCAGGTATCTCGGGATGAGGAAATACAGATTGAAATAGACACCCAGCGCCTGGAAGACGACATAAAAAAGGAATTTGATAACATAGATGGAAAAAATGGAGGAGGCCGCCTTTGCCGGGCTGCCAAGCGTAGTTGCCCACCAGCAAAAATGGTAGATCAGCCAGAAAGGGATATGGTAAAGTTTATACCGTATGAACCAATGCTGTCCCGGTGTATGATAAGCGGCATTCATTTGACTATAAGATACATAAAATCCGCCTTATTTGCAGCATAATTGACGAACTGCACCTGCCGGTATATGAACTGCGGGATTGCATCTGGTCAATTTATTTCGACGGGTGGTCAAAGCTTTTATAAAAATTTTCACGGAGAGGATTTCTTTGTCTGTGTATGAAAAGAATACCTTTTCTCTGTTGTCTCCTATATCTCCTGGCGCCTGCCTATGGACAGGAACTAAAAGACACCGGCGTATTGAAAGAGGCGGTCATCACGGGTAAGAAACCCCTGGTCCAACAGCGACCGGACGGCATCGTAATCAATGTGGAAAGCTCCATGCTCACAAAAGGCAGCTCAGTACTGGAGATTCTGCAGCGGTCGCCGGGTGTGATCATCAATCGCAGGAATAACAGTATCTCTTTAAATGGGAAAGAAGGGGTGATGGTCATGATCAACGGGAAACTTATGCGCATGTCCATGACGGAGGTGATCACCTTATTGGAGGGAATGAGCGCGGACGATATTGAGAAGATCGAGTTGTTGTCGACACCTCCCGCACGTTATGACGCGGAAGGCAGCGCGGGTTTGATCAACATCGTTCTGAAGAAAAGCCGGCGGCGGGGCACCAGTGGTAACATGTCCATTACAGGAGGCTATGGCTGGGGGGAGAAAGGTACGGCCGGCATGAACCTGGCGCATAACGGAAAGACCATGGACATATATGGGTCTTATACTTTTTCGCATGACAGAAGCAAGACGAGTCTGTATATCCCCGGCACCAATGATTTCCCTGTTCTTGGCGGCCCGTTGGAGGTGCTGTTCCTGGATACCACCAGGGCTGTACGGAACAGCCATAATGTTACCCTGGGATGGGAGGCCCGGGTGACCCCCCGTGTTACGGTGGGCGGCAGTATCATCTTTGGTGTGAATACAGCCAACTATCATGCTATCAACAATGCAAGATACAATGTGCTGCCGGACTCGCTGCTGTTGTTCGAGGGATACGTAAATTCGACGAATCACTGGCGGAATCTGATGCCCTCTGTCTGGGTGGAAAAAAACACAGGGGCGGGAGAAAAGATTTCCTTCAATGCGGACTACCTGCGGTATGACAACAACAACCCTTCTGATATACAAAGCACATTCACGGATAAATATGGTCGTCAGGCAGGGACGAATAATGATTCTCTTTTCTCTCCCCGGCAGCGGGGCATGGCACGTACGACGATAGAAGTGGGAGTGATAAAGACGGACTATGAAAAACAAATGAGCAAAAAGACGAGACTGGAGGCGGGTGTAAAAGGGACCTATACACAAAGTGCCAGTACCTCCGGATTGGAGAGTGTAGTGGATGGAGAATGGGTCCGGCGTACCGGGATCTTGAACAACATCAGGATGAAGGAAGGGATCGGTGCGGCCTATGCATCCTTTAGCGTACAGCCTGACTCCGTGACCCATCTGACCATCGGAGTGCGGTATGAGTATGCACGCACCCGCCTGGAGAACGGGAATAAAGGAGTAGGTGATGTAGATAGACGGTTGGGCGTCTTGTTCCCCAATATTTCTTTTTCGCGGAAAACTTCGGAGCGGAGCGAGGTGCAGTTGTCCTATACCAAAAGGATCAGCAGACCTACCTATAATGACCTGGCATCCTTTGTAGGTTATGTAGACCCGGTAGCCGTCTTTACGGGCAATCCATTATTACAGCCGACGATCACCTCCAACATAAAGTTGGGATATAACATCGGGGATTACGCTTTTTCCGTGCTGGCCAGCAGGGACGAAAACCCTATCCAGGAAGCTCAGTTGACGGAGAACCCTACCCACGACCTGATGTATGTGTCACCCCAGAACATGGTCTATCGCAATTCACTGACCCTTCAGGCTACATTGCCATGGAAAGTAAACGACTGGTGGAACATGAGCTATAGCCTGACGGGCGGATGGAATAAGTTCAAGGAAACCTATACAGCGGCGCCCGCAGAAAAAAGCTACCTCAGCTATTCATTCAATTTCAGCCAGCGTTTCAAACTGCCGGACAATTTTTCCCTGGAACTTTCGGGTTGGTGGAACTCGCCCACCTGGTGGGGGACGATCAGGGGGGAAGGGTTTGGGTCGGTAGATGCCGGTGTAAAAAAGGAGCTGAAGAATAATAAAGGCACGCTTCAGCTGTCGGCTGCCGATGTTTTTAGCATCATGCAGGTCAGGATGTATTTCGGGATGCTTACCCGGGAAGCTTTTGCAACCACCACTTATGTAAAATACAACCCGGAAACCAGGATCTTCCCCATCCTGAAGCTGACGTATTCAAGGTCCTTCGGCACGGAGGGAAAAGCCAGGAGAAAGCCAGGGACAGGCTCGCAGGACGAAATAGACAGGATCAGAAAGAACTAAGGCTCCGGCTGCGTGGTCATTGTTTTTATGTACCACCCTTGGGTTGCCCATATCCAGCGCGCCTGGTATGCGCCTTTTACACGAAAAGTATCCTTGCCATCGATGATGCCCATTTGACGATAGTGTCCCGTCTGGTAGGCTGAATCATGATCCAATGTCAGTGAGTCGGTGGTGGAAGATACTTCCAGAACCTTTACATTCTTAAATGAAGAAAGGAACTTTCGGATGGAATCCCTGCCATGGGCAATGCCACCCAGGTCCGCCGCAGGCTGCCAGGAGCAACAGGAAAAGAAGACCCGTCGTTTTTTTCACATAAAAGGGTTTTATACAGGTAAATCTACAACATCCTATATTTGCGGCGCTATGAATATTTTTCCCACCCAGTATTCCACGCTGTCAGCCACTGCACTGAAAGATCATCTTGAAAAACAGTTTGGATTCAGGGGTATGCACTGCCGCCTGCTGGTCAGGAATGTCAGTGATACTTATATATTGGAGGGAGACAGCGGAAAATTCGTCTTTAAGATCTACAGGGATAACTACCGCCGGCTGAATGAGATCCGTGCGGAAGTGGAGTTGTTGAACATCCTGCATGCGAAAGGCGCCCCCGTGGCTTATCCCATCGCTGATATTCAGGGTAGTTATATCCAGTCGTTCCAGGCTGCGGAAGGAATACGCAATGGCGTGCTGTTCTATTTTGCTCCCGGGACAGTGATACTACTCCCTGACGAAAAACAACTGAAGATCATCGGCAGGGAAATAGCGCGAATGCATATCGTGATGGCCGACGTTCAACTGCGGGATGAAAGACCTGTCTATGATACGTATACTACGCTTCGCCGTCCCCTGGAACTCGTCCGCAGACGATTCGAGGAGTTGCCGGAAGAATATGCCTGGTTGCAGGACATTGCCGGGAAAGCAGACGATAAATTAAAAAGTTTTCGATTGGAAGAATTGAGCTATGGTTATTGTCATTACGATCTGCTTGCCAAGAATTTTCATTTTGATAGCCAGGACAGGATCACATTCTTCGACTTCGACTGGTGTGGAAAAGGCTGGCTGGTGAATGATCTGATGACTTTTTACATAACGTACTTTCTACAGATCCATATGGGAAGGATCACGCAGGAAGAAGCCGACAAGGCATTTGCCGTGGCAATAAAAGGCTACAGGGAGCAGCGGTCGTTGTCCGCCGCAGAGATCGAGGCGATCCCCTACCTGGGTATCATGTTCTGGATCTTCGCCCTGGGATTTTATGAAGAAAATTTTGACGACTTCTCCAATACTTTTCTCTCTACCCGCTTCCTAAAGGAAAGAACCGCTCTCATCCGCAAATGGGTGGAAAGCTATTGCAAATTTTGACCATACTGTGTAATATTTTCTACAGAGTGACGCGTATAACAGGCGGGGATAGGCGGTGGCATTCAATTTGAAACTATCCTTTGGTAAAGGATGTAAAAAAAGATTGGAGCTTCCGATCAGCTTTCAACTGTAAGCATAGATCGGCTTTGGTTATGTACAACGCGAAACCATGAGTATTCCTACTCATGGTTTTTTATTTGGCGCCTGACCGGAATAGTTCGTTCAGCTCGGCATAGGGAGTAGCTGTCTGCGCAAAGGAAAAACTTCCTTTTTGGCTAATCTCTTCCGCCGCCCGGATAAGTCCGCCATAAGCTGCCCGGCTCAAGGCCGACCCCAGGCTCACCCGTCGGACGCCCAGCTCACCCAACTCTTCCAGCGTAAAATTACCCTGGCTTAATCCCATTACGACATTTACCGGCGTGGGAGCGACAGCCTTGACCACAGCCTCGATCTCTTCGCGGGTCTTCAGGCCCGGCGCGAACAGTACATCGGCGCCCGCCTCGGCAAAAGCCACCAGTCGACGGATAGTGTCGGGAAGGTCGGGGCGGCCATGGATAAGATTTTCGGCCCTGGCCGACAGGGTAAAAGGAAATGGAAGGCTGCGGGCTGCCTTCACGGCAGCTTTTATGCGCTGGACGGAAAATTCGAAAGGATAGATAGGGTCTTCCCTTCGTCCTGTGGCGTCTTCAATGGAGCCGCCGACGGCGCCGGCTTCGGCAGCTTTGATGATTGTGGAGGCGCAGAATTCCGGATCGTCTCCATAGCCGTTCTCCAAGTCGGCGGACACCGGCAGGGAAGTGGCTGCTGCGATCACGCGTACGTTTTCCAGCGCTTCTTCGAGGCTGACTACTCCGTCGCCGTCGGGTTTGCCGATGGAGAATGACATTCCCGCGCTGGTGGTGGCCAGCGCCTTAAAGCCCAGGCTGGCCAGGATCTTTGCCGAGCCGGCGTCCCAGGGATTGGGGATGACGAAGATGCCTGGCGAATGATGCAATTTTTGTAAGGCAATGGCCTGTTCTATCTGACGTGGAGTGGGTATCATGCTATTCGATTTTAAGACTTGCCGCCGGATTTGCCAGCGCTGCCCGTATGGACTGGAAACTGATGGTGCAGAGGGTGATCAGCATAGCCAGCGCTCCAGCCAAAACAAAGATCCATAAATTAAGATCAATCCTGTAAGCGTAGTTGTCCAGCCAGCGGCTCATCATCCACCAGGCGAGGGGACATGCCAGCAGGATGGCGATGATCACCAGCTTTAAAAAATCGGCCGATATCAGCCGCACGATGCCCATTACCGAAGCCCCCAATACTTTTCTGATACCTATCTCTTTTGTCCTTTGTTCGGCGGTGAACATCACCAGCCCCAGCAGACCGAGACAGGAGATAAAGATGGCCAGGAAGCTAAAGGCATTGGACAGCCGGGTGACGACCTGCTCATTTCTGTACAGAGCCTGATAGGCTTCGTCGGAAAAGGTATAGGTAAAGGGAAAGGCTGGGTTCAACTGTCTGTAAAGCGTTTCCAGGCTGTGCAGCGCTTCCTTTGTCCTGCCTGACCGGGTACGCACGAGGACATTGCCATAGTCTTTGACGCCGTACTGCAAGACCAATGGGCGGATAGGCTCATGCAGACTCCGGAAATGAAAGTCCTTCAGGACACCGATGATGGTCAGCTTCCGGCCATTGACACTAAGCCTGCGACCTACCGCATGCGTATAACCTATCTCCCGGGCCGCCGTCTCGTTGATCAGACAGCCACCCGACGAGTCCGAAGCGTAATCGCGGGAGAAGTCCCGGCCTTCTTTCAACTGAAGCTGCATCGTGTGTACCAGATCATACTCACATCGTTGACTTTCAAAAGAGATCATGGTTTTTGGCGCTCTCCCGTCCCAATCAACCTCATTGGTCTGTGAATTCAGAGAGGAAGGATTGTCGGACACGGATGAGACATATTGGATGCCCGGCATGCTCAATGCCTCATCTTTGAACAATCTGTACTTGACAGCCAGCGTACCTTCAATAGGAAGATAGACAAGATCTTCGCGATCATATCCAAGGTTCCGGTGCTGGATAAAATTTACCTGCTGTGATACGACGATGGTGCCGACCACCAGTACGATGGAAATAACAAATTGGAACACGACGAGCGCCTTGCGGAACCATACAGCGCCCGAGGTCAGCCGCGCCACCCCTTTCAGGACTTTTACGGGATGGAAAGAAGACAGGAACAGGGCGGGATAGCTTCCCGCGATAATACCCGTGATAATAGTGATGACCGACAGCTTTAGCCAAAAGCCGGGAGCGCCGAACGGCAATATCATTTGCTTTTGGGTCACCTGGTTGAACAAGGGAAGGGTCAGGATCATCAGCACCAGGGCAATACCGACTGCCAGGGATGTCAGTAGGAGTGATTCGCCGAGGAACTGCCGGATAAGGGTGGAGCGCATGGCGCCTGCCACCTTACGTACACCCACTTCCCTGGACCGCCTGATCGAGCGTGCTGTGCTGAGATTCATGAAATTGATGCAGGCTATCAGCAATATAAAGACGGCGATGATGCTGAATAAACGAACATACTCTATCCGACCCCCTGCAATCCTGCCGTCTTTGAACCGGCTGTTCAGGTACACCTCGTCAAATTTCTGCATGCCCCATTCTATATGGTAGGCGGCGCTTTGGTCGGTCATATACTTGTCGGGGAGATGGGCCAGCTTCCTGTCGAGGTCAGCAGCGTTAGCGCCGGGACGAAGCAATATATAGGTGAGGGGACCGCTGCTGGTCCAGTATTTTGCCCAGGGGTGATCTTCCTGCCAGGCAGACCAGCTGATGAGGTAGTCAAACCTGCGGGATGTACCCGCCGGAAAGTTTTCGAATACCGCCGTTATGATAAAATCTTTTTGGTTATTCATGCGCAGGGTCTTGCCGATGGCCTGCTCCGGGCTGCCAAAGAACTGCATGGCCGTCCGCCGGGAAATGGCCATGTTCAACGGAGAGATAAGCGCTGTTTTTGGATCGCCCTGTAGCAAGGGATAGCTAAACATAGTGAACAGGCTTGCACCCACCCCGCTGCCATCTACTTTCAGGGTCTTACTACCTGCCCTCAACACGACGGGTGTATTGGAATCTTCCATGGAGACGGCATCCTCTATTTCAGGGAACACTTTTTTTAGCTCGTCGGCCAGCATGCCGGGCGTGTCGTAATTGCCGTCGATATGGGTGGTGTAATATTCCCGTTCATATATCTTATATAACCTTGCTCCATTGGCGTGGAAGGCATCTACGCTCAGCTCGTCCTGGACCCATAGGAGGATGAGCAGGCTGCAGGCAAGACCTACGGACAACCCGGCCAGGTTGATAAAGGAATGGGCGCGGTGTTTTACGAGGTTACGCCAGGCGGTTTTAAGGTAGTTTTTTATCATAGGGTAATTTACAAAAAAAGGGTTGTATTCTCCTGACATAGGGTTGACACTCATTCGTCGTTCCTTTGTAAGGAGGACAGAACTATAACCAAAAAACTTTGAACATGAAGAACAATCAATTAATTATGAACGGTATTTCCAGCAGCTGGGACGAGGCGATCACGGGTTTTGACGCTTTATGGCCGACGATCCCGGCCCAATATATACAACAGGCGGAAGAGAGGCGTTTAGGAGGCGAAATCCACGGGCAGTATCCTGATAAAGGGACGGGATCCCAGCAGGACCCTTGCTCTTCGTGGAAACAGCGGGTCAAATCTTTCCGGCGTCAGGAACAATACCAGTAGGGTCAGCATCGGGAACAGGGCAAAAATGAGGGGGCCGGCCCAGACCCTGGATGGTATCTGTCCGGCAATAGGCGTCGAGTGCGCTATCTGCACCAGGTCAAAAGTAATAAAGGGGCCTATCAGCACGATGAACAACAGCAGGAAGAACTGGCTCCTGTACAGTAACAAATGCCCCTTTCGCATAGTCATCAGGAGACGGGCTTCCTCTTCCAGCTCACAGAGCTCCTGTTTGTAGAACTTTGGCAGGACGGTCGTGTAATATTGATAAAAGTCGTCCTTCTCATGCAGGTGTTCCTCAATAAGTATACAGATATGATCCAGCAGATTGAGCCGGATGCTCTCCGTCCGGATGCCTCTGCGCAGGAGGTCGGAATGGATAAAGTCTATCTGTTGGTCATTGAGCCGGTACATCAGGCCATTTTTGGTTTTATATCCAGGAGGGCGATCATGGTATCCATAAAGTTTGTCAACTCCTTTAACTTCTCCCTGCCGGCCGTTCTCCCGGCGGGGCTAAGGCTATAGTACTTCCGCACCCTTTTGCCGATGTACTCCACTTCGGTGGTGACCAGCCCGTCCGCCTCCAGTGCGTGCAGGGTGGGGTATAAGGCCCCTTCGGTGATCTGGATCTTATCCCGCGTCAGCTCCTTTACTTTTTGAGTGATCTCATAACCATACATTTTTTTATGATCACTCAACAACTTCAACACAATGGTCTTCAGCGTCCCTTTTAACAATTCCGGAGAGTAGGTCATGGTGAAAAGATTCGTACGACGAATATACGGATAAAGATCACTCTGTTCTGAACACCTTGTTCAGGATATGGTTGGTCTTTTTTAGGGTGGTGGTCAGCTCAGCTGTCTGTTCGGCAGCAGAGGATGGCGTGCCGGACGGCTGTTCAGACGGCGGCAGGACGGAGTGGTCTGGTTGCGGACGGTGATTACCCCATTCCAGTAGACCGTACAGGAAGAAGATACCTGTCTCCGTCAACAGTCCCACTGTCAGGGCCACACTGCCATAATCCTTATGCTCCAGCTTAGCCCACGCCCCAAAAATTACCACGGCAGCGGCAAATGAATACAGGGTATTCATGATCTTTTCGAAATGCATAGTGTTTGTTTTTAGGGTAAATAAGCGTCATTGGCGGACATGTATATAAGCATAAGATAAAGATACATAAGAATTAGATGTATTAAAAATATTTCCTCAAAATATTATCGGTATATTATTTTTATCGCCTATGCAGCACAGAGCGATCCACCCCACCGGCATGTCCTATTCACAGGCTTATGAGATCAGCGGTTATCAGCGGCTGGTATTTGTCAGCGGACAGGTACCCGAGGATGAGAATGGAAAGACGCCCCCGGACTTTCGCTCACAGGCGGAACTGGCGTGGAAGAATGTGGCCCGTCAGCTACAGGCGACGGATATGGGTCTGCAGGATATCGTCAAGCTTACTATTTATCTTTCGGACAGGGAGTACCGCCAGGAAAATATTGAGGTCAGGCGGAATGTGCTGGGGGATCATCAGCCGGCCATGACGATCATCATTACGGGTATCTACGACGAGCAATGGTTATTGGAGATCGAGGCGATCGCCGCGAAATGATATCTGTCATTTCAAAGACACAAATCCCGAAAAGGCCTTGATGCCACCTTTTACCAGCCGGGCCTTTTTATCGCTGATCAAGCGGATGGTATCCGTCTCATTGATGACAAGCCAGGCCTCGGGATTGATACTACCGTTGATGCCCCATTCCAGTTCAGCGCTCCTGCCATTTTCCAATGACAATGAAACGGATCTTTCCACTGTGTCTTTGTAAATGGGTATGAAAGTATTGTGGAGCCTGTCCCGGGAGAGTTGCGCCGTTGTGTCGGCCCAGGTCCTGATGGAGTCATGTGGAGGGTACCTGTAAAAGTTGACGTATTTGATACGCTGCAGCTTACCCGTACTATTATTGACAACGAGCGTATAGCTCCAGTCACAGGAGGTCAGTAGCAGCATGGCAGCAAATGAGAGTAGAAGCAGTTTCATAAAATTGAAATTACGGATTGCTTGTGATATATGCCAGGACCCCAGCCATCAATCCGGCTGTCAGTGTATTAAGAAAATTCACCATGTCATTCCCGATAAAACCCTTCCTTTCCAGGGCTGCTCCCAGGATGGAATCCACCAGGTTGCCGATGGTACCAGAAAGGAGGATGATCCCGATGGCGGCAAGGCTTCTGTGCGTGGCGGCGTACAATAGCGCGATGACGGCAGACCCTGCGACACCGATGAGCGTTCCTTCGATGCTGACTACTCCATCCATTCCTTTCAGGTCAGGTTTCCAGGTGACGATGTTGTAAAACCTGCGGCCATATACCATGCCTAATTCAGAGCTGAGGGTATCGGCTGTTGCAGACGCCAGGCTGCCGGTCATGGCGAGCTCGAATAGATGCCGGTGGGTCGGGAAGACCAGTGCCCCCAATCCCGCCAGGGCGGCCACTCCGCCATTGGCGAGCACCTGGCCTGCTGTACGTGTGGTTTGGGTGGCGGAGCCTTTTTGGTGTTTTTTCCAGCTGGTGGCGGCTGTCCCCAGGACAAAGAAGGCCGCCAGCATCCCCAGACCCGTATAGCCGCCGCCCGCAAATACCAGCCATCCGACAACGCCACCGGTGAGCGCCGCGGGTACCGTAAGTTTTTTTAACAGGACGCTGGCGATAGCGCCGGCTGATAATATCAGCAGGACAATGACGTTGTTTAGCATAATTTCGCACAATTTAAATCACATCGTCCAATGAGAAAGCTGCCTGTCATACTGATGCTCTTTTTGCCATTTTCTTCTTTTGCCCAGGATACCACGATGAAACTCTGGTATACCGAGCCTGCGGGTGAAAAGTGGGTAAGCGCCCTTCCGCTGGGTAATGGCCGCATCGGCGCCATGGTCTACGGCAACCCCGCCGAAGAACACATCCAGCTGAATGAATCCACCGTCTGGACAGGCAGTCCCAACCGCAATGACAACCCCGATGCATTGCAGGCATTGCCGGAGATCCGCCGGCTCATCTTCGAAGGAAAAGAAAAGGAAGCCCAGGAGCTGGCAAAAGAAAAGATCCAGACCAGGAGGTCCAATGGCCAGATCTTTCAACCTGCAGGTGATCTGTTCCTGTCTTTCCCGGAACATGCGGCTTATACGGATTATTACCGGGAGCTGGACCTGGCTACAGCCACGACGACGACCCGGTACACGGCGGGCGGCACTACATTTACCCGCAAGACATTCACATCGCTGAAGGACGGGGTCATGATCGTACGTCTCAGCGCGGATAAAGCCGGCGCCCTTTCTTTTACGGTCCATATGAACACGGCGCAAAAGGCGACCATACATGTATCCGGCAATAACGAGCTTGATCTTTCCGGGGTCACGGGTGGTCATGAGGGCGTCCCGGGTGGTGTGAAATTTGTCACTGCCGTAAAAGTTGTGAACGAGGGTGGAACGATAAAGACAGCGGACAGCGCCCTCACCGTCAAAAAGGCGAATAGCGTAACCATTTATGTATCCATCGGTACCAATTTCGTCAACTATCACAATGTCGGCGGTAACGCGGCCGGTCGTTGCCGGAAGTTCCTGGCTGCCGCCCTTCAGAAACCGTATAAGCAGCTGCTTGCCGATCACACACGCGCTTATCAGAAATATTTCAACCGGGTGAGTCTGCAGTTGGGCGCTGACAGTACTCATCAGCCGACCGATGTCCGGCTGCAAAATTTTGCAAGGGCGGATGATCCCCAATTCGTCAGCCTTTATTTCCAATTCGGCCGGTACCTACTCATCTCCTGCTCCCAGCCCGGCGGGCAGCCTGCCAACCTGCAGGGTATCTGGAACGATCGGATGGATGCCCCCTGGGACGCGAAGTACACCATCAATATCAATACGGAAATGAACTACTGGCCTGCGGAGAAGGACAATCTCCCTGAAATGCATGAGCCGTTGATACAAATGGTAAAGGAGCTGGCGGTGACAGGGAGGGAGACGGCCCGCACGATGTACGGGGCCAGGGGATGGCTGGCTCATCATAACACGGATCTCTGGCGTATCACAGGGCCTGTGGACGGCATCTACTGGGGTATGTGGACAATGGGAGGCGCCTGGCTTGCGCTGCACACCTGGGAAAAATACCTGTACAGCGGCGACAAGATATATTTACGCGGCGTTTATCCGGCTCTGAAAGGCGCTGCCCTGTTCTTTTCAGACCACCTGGTGGAGGAGCCTTCTCATCACTGGCTGGTGAACTGCCCGGGCACGTCCCCTGAGAATGCACCCTCCATAAGACCCGGTGTATCCATCACCGCGGGAGCCACCATGGATAACCAGATCGTATTCGACTTAATGAGCGCGGTGATCCGGGCGGCCCATCTACTGCATACAGACAGTGCTTTTGCGGACACTCTGCTGGCCAGGCGGCAACGTCTCCCGCCGATGCAGGTGGGGAAATACGGTCAACTGCAGGAGTGGCTGGAAGATCTGGACAACCCAAATGACCATCACCGTCATATCTCACACCTTTACGGCCTCTTCCCTTCCAACCAGATATCGCCCTACCGGACGCCGGAATTATTCTCCGCCGCCCATACCACCATCCTGGAAAGAGGCGATGTCTCCACGGGCTGGTCCATGGGATGGAAGGTCAACTGGTGGGCCCGCTTTGGGGACGGGGACCACGCCCTCAAACTGATCAGGGATCAACTTTCGCCGGTGGGTACGCATAAAGAGGGGGGCGGCACCTATCCCAATCTGTTCGATGCACACCCCCCTTTTCAGATAGACGGGAATTTTGGCTGTACTTCGGGTATTACGGAAATGCTCGTCCAGAGCCAGGACGGCGCCCTGCATCTACTGCCCGCCCTGCCCGGCGAATGGAAGGAGGGAAGCATTGCCGGTATCCGGGCCCGCGGCGGCTTTGAAGTGGCATTTCTTCAATGGAAGGACGGTCTTCCCGCCAAACTGGTGATCCGCAGCACGCTGGGCGGCAATCTGCGCATACGGGTCCCCGATAAGATAAAACCCGTTTTTGACACCCTGATACGTGCTGCCACAGGAGAGAACCCTAATCCCTTCTATGCGACGGACGAGGTGCCGCCCGCATTGGTGGCACAGGGTGCGAACGTACCGCCTGTGTCTGTGGCGCCGACGGCATTGTATGACAGACCTACCCGCCCCGGGGAGATCTTTATGATCGTTTTTAAGCCAAAGGAATGATCCGGGCAGTCCGTAAGAGATCCTACAGGAACATACCGCCCGAAGCCTCTATACGCTGAGCGGTGATCCATCTGGCGTCTTCGGTACAGAGGAAGGCTACCACGCCTCCAATGTCCTCCGCGCGGCCTACCCGCCCCAGCGCAGTATTGGCAGCAAGAGCTGCATTTACCTGGGCGTTGTCACGTACCATCCCGCCCCCAAAGTCCGTCTCGATGGCGCCGGGAGCCACGATATTCACCCGTATGCCCCGGGCGCCTAATTCTTTGGCCTGATACCTTGTCAAGGTTTCCATGGCGCCTTTCATGGACGCATAGGCGGCATAACCCGGTGTGCTGAAACGGGCCAGACCGGAGGAGATATTGATGATCCCACCCCCATCTGCCAGCAGGGACAACGCCTTTTGTGTAAAGAAGAAAGCGCCCTTGAGATGTATGTTCATGAGCGTGTCAAACTGCTGCTCGGTGGTTTCCGCAAACGAGGCATGTATGCCGATGCCGGCATTGTTGACGAGAAAGTCGATCTTCTCTGCGCCAAATACGGTCTTCAGGGTATTTTTTGCTTCCTTAAAAAATGCGTCGAAGTTTTTGGTGTCACCTGTATCCACCTGCAAGGCGGCTGCCTTCCGGCCAAGCCTGCGGGTGGCATCCACCACGGCCAGGGCCTCTTCTTTTTTACTGTGATAGGTGAGTAATACATCCAGCCCTTTTTCAGCGATACGCAGGGCCATGTCCTTCCCCAATCCCCGGCTGCCGCCGGTGACCAGGGCGATCTTTGTCTGTCCCATAAATGTTTTTTTGATGATTGAAATGACAGGACAAAGATAGAGTGGACCCTCCCCTCAAAAATGGTCAATCCTTCAGATTCTCAAGCTCCGGCAGCATCCTTACGGTATTGCAGGGGGGTGATACCCGACATGTTCCTGAAGAACCTGGTAAAATTGGAAGGATCGTTCCAGCCAAATCTTTCGCCTATGTCGGCGATGGATAAAGTAGTCTCTTTCAACATCTTTTGCGCTTCGTCCAGGATCCGCTGCTCCATGAAGTCACAGGGAGACTTTCCGGTGGTGCGTTTTACGGTGTCGGTGAGATGCCGGGAATGGATAAACAGCAATTTTGCAAAGTCATGAGCGGAAAAGCGGCGGCGGATGCGGTCATGTAGGAGATCATCGATATGCTGATCGACCAGACGGAGAAATTCCGAAGTGATCTCTTCTTTGCGGGAGACGACAGTACCGGATACCGGGGACATACAAGTCGTATTTCCTGTAAAGATACGACATCCGGGATGGACACCCTATTACGGGGCCTTGTCTGGAAGGACCTCCGCCTTGAACCCCCGTTCTTCCATCAGCTGTATAAGCCGGCGGGTTTCGACGGACCCTGTCACAGATGCTACCCGCAGGATCCTGTCGCAATCATCCAGGTCAAAATTGGCCCTGTAGCCTGTAAAGGTCCGGTGAATCTGCTCTATGAGCGCGAGGGCCTGCATCCTATGGATCACGTTGGTTTTGAAAACTTCAACCATGCCTGTAAAGTTTCATCCCTACAAACTTACAGCCCCCCGTCCATAATGACGGGGGGGGATTGTGACATCTTTAAGGGGTCGATCAGGACAAAAACTTTGGTAAAAGATCCCCAATAAGCGCTGTCCAGCCTTCCTCGAAATTTTTCCTTTTGAATTCGGGCGTATCGGGGAAGGTTTCCAGCCCTTCGTGTGTCAACTTAAGTCTTGTCTTATCTCCTTCGGGGAACAGCTCGAATGTGACGTAGGACAGACCCTCATGCCCTTCGTACTGCCAGCTGTACTTCAGCTTCTTCCCCAGTATCACCTCGGTTACCTTACAGAGATGTACATATATTTTACCTTCATTCCCGGCGCTGAACTGAAACTCAAAGCCCACTTCCGGCTTGAACGCGGCAATGTCGAAATACCATTGTTTCATCTGGTCTCTGTCGGTAATGGCCCGCCAGACCCTGTCTACCGGCGCCTGGTAAGTCCTTTCAATGACAAACGGTTCCTGCTTCATAATGATGGTGATATTTTTAGCATGATATATGTATATGCGTAACCGATCTGTTACAAATTTATACGAAACCCATTAGTTATGGAAATATTTTTTTGAGGGGGACATTAACATTTTTTTACCATCTACCCGGCAAGAAGATGCAACATCCGCCCCGGAGCTGCGTCTTATAAGACGGACCTGTGGTCCATTGGCCGACAATTTACACCTGAACAAATGCACATTCATGGGTCATAAAGCCTCGATGATCATCATCCATCGTCCTTCCATGCTGTTGCCCGAAGAGGTCCTGTTGGAGCATTTAGACTTCAACGACCTGGTATTCAGGGAGAACACGATAATGGACAGTTGCATTTATCCGGGAGATAAGTCGGTAAGCATCGGATATTATAATAACAACATCGTCATATGCGAAGACTACCTGCTGACCACTTCGCTGGAAACCACCGACGACCCGGTGACCCTGGCCGGATATGAAAAGATATTGACGGACCTTTTTCCCGGCTCTGAAATCCTGACCGTCGCCTGTCATAGCAGCGTCAATTATCATCTGTATTCCCTTGTACGGGATGGTAAAAAACTCCGTTTTAAAAGGGTTGTGGCTACTGGACCCGTACTGGAACATGGCACGCGGCTGAAGGAAGAGGAGCCCCTCTACGCGACCAGCCGTGTCATCGAAGGCAAGCGGTATTTTGAAAGCCGGCGGCAGGACCATCTGATCGCCGTCACGGAAGACCAGCTGATGGAAGACTTTGCATTTGGGGTGGCCAAACGGCATTTGGGAGTCAAGATATCTTCGGGAGAAGAAAATGCGCTGATGTTCGAAACGCCGTTTAAAAAATTTATACAGGCCCCACCCCTTCCACCGGCTAAAAAAGCCGCTGTCAGGCCCTGGTGGAAATTCTGGTCGCCTGCTTATCAGCTGGCAGAGCGCTACTAATTATAGATTGTGGATATAGGCAAACATGAGCCCGGCCCCGAGCCGGCTTGCCTTTGTGAGGTGTGACTCACCCAACAGGAAATTGCTTTCATTTGGATTGTCGTAATTCACCTCCTGGGGATATTGGGTAGTACGACCATAATCCAGGAGAAGCCCCACCCGCAGATTGAACTTCCTTTTTTTGAAATTGGCGCCCAACTGCATATGGTAAAGGTCCCAGTCGGATGTGTTGGAAGTATATCCCAACCCCCTCTCATCGGCTTTATAATTGGATGGGCCTCCGTAATTGAAATCGGTGCGTGCGGAAATAAATCCCGTTGTCGTCGGTGTCAGCACTTTGCTAAAGCCGATGGCAATGTTGAGGATGGCCATGCGGGCATCCTTTAGCCGGGTAAGCAGGGGAGTGCCCGCATTGTTGGCGGTGTCGGGACGGATAAAGGCCTCCTT
Organism: Chitinophagaceae bacterium; assembly: GCA_017307755.1. Lineage (GTDB taxonomy): Bacteria > Bacteroidota > Bacteroidia > Chitinophagales > Chitinophagaceae > Puia. The sequence goes on from JAFKGQ010000025.1 coordinate 29,130, forward strand.
TCTGGGTGTCACGATATTGTATTCCTTTACTTTGGCAAAGTATTCGGCAGTAAAGAACAACTGTTCTGTCCCAAAGTCGTGGGTATATCCCAGGGCCAGGGAGATGGGCATCTTGTATTTTGCCTTCAGGTCTGTCTGCCGGGTGGTGGCCAGCAGGTTCCAGGTAAAAGAACTGTCCAGCCTGATATTGTTGATCTCGTTGTCGGCCACCACCGTGCTAAAGCCGCTGATGCGTAGCAGGGGGAAAGTAAGCAATAGACCCAGATGATCCCGGGCGCCTATGTCATAAGCCAACCCGGTCTTAAAGCGGACACCGATATGCGTATAGGTATTCAGGTAATACTCCTTCGTGCTGGCTATCGGAGGGAAGATGGTGTCGGTGGAAATATTGAAGAGGGCCCTGGAAGTCAGGTCCAGGGAATAAGATTGTTTTCTGATCCTTCCTTCCGCGGAGAAGCCAAGGGCCAGACGAGGGGACAGCATAAACCCTGTACTGAGGATGCCGGCCGTTTCATCGATGCTGTTCTGGGCGGTGTATTGTCCGACAAAGATCTCGGCGCCGGGACTATAGGTATCGCTGAGCACATTCTGTCGCGCATCCTTCCGCTGGGTACCCGTGAAGCTCATCACGGGCTCGTGCACCAGAGCATAGGCGATGGTGAACGGCTTTTTTATCTTTAACGTGATGGTATTGGAAACTATCTGAGGAACAACACTTCCACCGGTGCTTTTCAGGTCCAGCCCTGTGCCGGCCCCATCCTTTATTCGGGTATACTGATACTGATAGATGGTGCCGCTGATGGAGGCGGAACTTTTGCGGGAGTACCCGAAAAGCGCGGGATTAAAAAAGAAGACACCGCTGTCGCCGTTGTTAGCGATGGTAGCGCCGGGAGCCAGAAAGCCGCCCGGTCCGTAGCTGGAAGACCAGTAATTGACATCCTGCGCGTGAGTGGATACTGAAAACAGAAGTAGGATAATAGTCAGACGGATCAGCATGGTTAAGGCTGGTATGATCAATGGGCGGAAAGATACAGATTTGTTCCCATATATATGTTTTTTATAGTCACCATGAACACACTTGAATATGTTTGAACAGAACCTGAACAGGCAGGACCAGCCCCATTTGTCAATTTTGTTCAATCCGCCTCGGCGGACATTCCGGACGAACCGGATATTCCATCATTCTTAAAATGTATCGCATGAACAAAATGATCTTCGCCTTATTGCTTTTGTCATTTACAACAGCCCCTGGTCAAAAGAACAAACCGCAGACACCCCCTGTATTAAAGATCCCCATGACGGCAGACCATTGGGAATTCTCCCCCGGAAAAGTCACTTTCCAGGATGTGAACGGTGTACCGGCCATGAAGATCGTCGCCAGGAGGGAGCAGGTGATACCCAAAGACCTGAATTTTTCCAGCGGTGTCATAGAATACGATATCCAGCCGGAAGACCCGGGCTTTAACGGCATCTATTTTAGAAGGGAGAGTAAAGCGGAATGTGAGTATTTCTATCTGCGGACGGGTGATGCGGGCAATCCGGCAGCCATCGATGCCATCCAATATGCCCCCATCATGGATACAGTGCTGTTGTGGGATATGCTGCCCTGGTACCAGGGACCTGCCAATTTCAAAAAGGGGGAGTGGAATCATATCAAGCTGGTGATCTCCGGCATGCAGATGCTGGTATATGTAAATAATATGAGCCGGCCTGCTTTGGAAGTACCCAGACTGGAAGGGAATAAGATGGAAGGCGGTCTGGCCTTTGATGGCCTTTGCACCATTGCCAACCTGGTAGTCAGACCAGGTGCAACGGAAGGTTTGCCTGCCGCCGAAGGTTTCGACCCCACCCATCAGGACCCGAGGTATCTTCTCAACTGGAAGATGAGTCAGCCGGCGCCCCTGCCAAAAGGAAGGGAGTTGACGGTCGCAGATACGCTGGCCCCCGGCAGCGCCTGGGAAAAGATAACGACGGAACGTCGTGGCCTCGTCAACATTACCCGCCGTCTGGGAAAATCGCAAAGCCGCCGATATGTCTGGCTAAAGAAAACGATCAGGGTAGCCACCGCACAGACCCGCCGGGTCAGCCTGGGGTTTAGCGATGAGGTATGGGTATTTGTCAACGGGCAACTGGACTATGTAGATAAGAATATTTATATGGACCCCATCCGTAAGGAGCCGGACGGCAGGTGCAGCCTGGAGAATGCTAGCTTCAACCTGCCCCTGAAAGCAGGGGTCAACGAGATCCTCATCGGTGTAGCCAATGATTTTTATGGGTGGGGAATCATCGCAAGGCTGGACACTATAGAGGGAATGGAATTCCTCAATGATTAACCCGGGCAGGGGCCATTCAATCCGACGATTTATCCGTATCTTTTGGACGATGAACGTTTATTTTATCAGCGGCATGGGCGCCGACAGAAGATTATTCAGACATATCCGTCTGCCGGAAGGATACCGGATGCAATTCGTGGATTGGGTCAAGCCTGAAGAGGACGAGACGATCTCCGCCTACGCGGACAGACTCACCGGCCAGATAGACGCCTCCCAACCTTTTGCGCTGGTGGGCGTATCACTGGGTGGTATCATCGCTGTCGAGATCGCGAAACGATATCCGGCAGCGGCTACTGTTATCATCGGGTCTATCCCTGTATCCACGCAATTGCCGGGTTATTATCATACGTTGGGACGGAAACTGGGGCTGCTGAACGTGCTGCCGGGCTCTTTTTTTAAAGGCGCTGCCACGGTAAAACGGTTTTTTACCCGTGAGACGGCGACGGATAAACGCCTGATATGGCAGATGATCGACGAGTCGGACGATGCGTTCCTTATATGGGCCATGCGGGCCGTATTAAAATGGGAGAATAAAGAGCTGCCTTCCTCCCTTTGGCATATCCACGGCTCGCGGGACATTGTGTTCCCCATCGGGCTTACCCGCCCCAGTCATAAAGTACGGCGTGCGGGTCATTTACTGGTGATGACACATGCGACGGAGGTAAATGCCATTCTTCAGGAAGTACTGACTACCCGCGCCATGGCAACCCTGTAGAATTCATATCCCTTTAATATTTTCTTTCTTTCAGGGACGTATTGCTGTCTGTAGTCTGCCGCACCGACGTCTTTTATCAGCCGCAGCCCGAAGCCGGACAGGCAGCCTGCCAGTTCTTCCGGCCTGAAGCCAAAGGTCCACCGCTCCCCGATGGCTTCCAGGTCCTTTATCAGCCGTACGGCGCCATAGTACAATGCGGGATTTTCCAATACCTTTTTATCGACATAAGTGAAGATGATACAGGACCCTTTTGCGAATTTTCCAACCAGGGCAAACATGGCATCAATAGCCTCTTTTTGGAGATAGTTGGTGACGCCTTCCCAGATGAGGACCGTGGGAATGGAAAGATCGATGGAGTGCTGTCTGAACAGGTCCTCCAGGCTTTGTTTGTTAAAGTCGATGGATAGATAACGGGTGTTCTTTGGAAGTGTTTTTTGGTGACGGCCGAGGGTCTGTAGTTTGCGTCTGGCTGTGTCGGGGTGATCTATTTCGATGATGGGGAGATCTTGCAGGCTGGTGAGGCGCAGGTTGCGTGTGTCGAATCCGGCTCCCAGGATGATGACCTGTCTGGCTCCTTGTCGCAGGGTGGTTTCCAGCAGATCGTCGATGAGGCGGGTTCGTGCCAGACCAGAGGCCAGCGCACCGGGGATCCTGCGTTGGATGAGATGATAGAACAGGCGTTCCGCCGGCGGGATCGATGCCAGGTGACAAAGCAGGCGGTGGGCGGGGGTAAGAAAATGAATGGCATAGGGGTCGGTGAAGAGGCGCTTGCCTGTGGGCCGGCGTGTCTCCAGCGCTCTGTACAAGGCCATGTATTGGGCGGTCTTGCTGGGAGTGTCTTTTTTCATGGATATAAAGGTAGGAGATCGGGAAAGCCGAGTCAATGAACCTAAGTTAATTTCCCGGCCCTATGTTCCCGGCGTCATTCTCCTCCTGATCCTGCTGAGGGCTTGTGGGGTAATCCCGATATAACTGGCCAGGTATTTTAGGGGAACATGTTGCAGCAGATGGGGATGATCGTTCATCAGCCCGGTGTACCGGGCCCCGGCATCGTCCTTTAAAAAAGACATCTGTCTTTTGTTCTTTCGTATATACAGCTGTTCGGCGGCCAGCCGGCCGACCCTGTCACCAACGGATGTCAAGGCATACATTTCCTGGAGGTGGTCGTACCCAATGCTCCATAGTTCGACATCCGTCAGCGCCTCGGCGGCATATTGCACGGGCATACGCGTAAGAAAAGAATCGTAAGCGGTCGCAAAGGAGTTTTCAAAAGCGATCTCAAATGTAATGTCCTTCTCTTCTTCTATAACGAAGTACCGGATGATGCCGCTGTCTATAAAGTTGACATAGTTCTCCACCGCGCCGGCGGGGAGGATGAGATCTTTTTTCTGAAACGTCCTTGGCTGGAGGCGGGAGACAAAGAATTGCCAGTCCGTTGCGGGCAACGGACTGTACTGCTCCAGATATTTCTTTAATTTTGTGTGTTCCATACAATGTCCTTGAAAAATTAATACAATCCCTGTAAATGGCAAATCCTTATATCTCTTTATTGCAAACGGCCTGGCGTTATGCCCGCAGGGAAAAAAGAAAGTATATCCTTGTTTACGCCATGTTTGTCTGCGCCAACCTGGTGTATGCCATGAACCCCATCCTGTTCGGATGGTTTATAGGCAAGATCCAGCAGGATACCACCCATGTGCTGCATTATACCTTTATCTATATCGGGTGTTACATCGGGCTGAAATTCCTGCAATGGTGCTTCCATGGTCCGGCCCGTGTGATGGAGCGTACGCTGGCTTTCCATCTCAGCCGTAATTTCCTCCAGGAGAAATATCACCAGGTGGTGCATCTGCCCGTGAAATGGCACCAGGACCATCACAGCGGCGCCACGATCAATCGGATCAGGAAGGCCTGGGAAGCCCTCCGTGAGTTTTTTGACAGGGGTTTTATGTATGTATATGCCCTGGGGAAGTTTGTATTTTCCGTCATCGCCATCCTCTACTTTTCACCCCTCTATGGGAGCATCGCCGTCTGTATGGGCATTTTTACCGTCTATATCATCCGTACCTATGACAAACCCTTTGTCAAAGCCCTGGATGAGGTGAATGAGCAGGAGCATATCGTCAGCTCTACGCTTTTTGACAGCCTTTCGAATATCATTACGGTGATCACGCTCCGGCTGGAGCACAGTATGGAGACAGGACTGATGAGCAAAGTGCGGAATATCCTGTCCCCCTTTCGTAAAAGCGCCATTATCAATGAATGGAAATGGTTCACGGCGGAGATGCTGATCGTCAGTATCTACGGGATCATTGCCTTTGGATATATCTACCAGAACTGGACACCGGGTAAAGTATTTTATGTGGGCGGGCTCGTGACCCTGCTGGCCTATGTAAATCAGTTCACCAGTGTTTTCCAGGATATTGCGTGGCAGTACACCGACATCATCCAGTTCCATACCTATGTACAGACAGCAGCCGGCATCAGCACCGCGTATGAACAGCAGCACCGGCCCGATGATTCCGGATCGTTGCCCGAACAGTGGAAGACCATCGAGATACAACAGCTGAATTTTTCCCATCAGCCCTTGTATGACGCGGGACAGTATGCCCAGAGCCTGCATAACCTGCACCTGCGCATACAACGAGGACACCGGATAGCTCTGATAGGAGAGAGCGGCAGCGGTAAATCTACCCTTTTGTCCCTGCTGCGGGGGCTGTATGCTCCTCAGCCGGGTATGGTACTCACGGTGGATGGCCGGCCCGAAGAACTGGGCAGGCTGAATGAGTCCGTCACACTCTTTCCCCAGGAACCGGAGATCTTCGAGAATACATTGGCCTACAATGTGACGTTGGGGCTGCCTTTTACGGATGAAGAGATCATGCAGGTGTGCGACAGCGCCTATTTTTCGGAGGTCATCCGGCAATTGCCGCAAGGGCTGGCATCGGACATACGGGAGAAGGGCGTCAACCTTTCCGGGGGACAAAAACAACGGCTGGCCCTTGCCAGAGGGATTCTGGCCGCCCGGGACAGCAACCTCGTCCTGCTGGACGAGCCCACCAGCAGCGTGGACCCACGCACGGAAGCATTGATCTATGAGGGGCTTTTTAAAGCTTTTGCAGACAAGGCCATTATCTCATCCATGCACCGTCTGCATTTGCTTGTCCGCTTTGACTATGTATATATCCTCCATCACGGCCGCATCGTGGATGAAGGCACATTCGAGCACCTGCGTGACAATAGTCCTGTATTCAACGAACTATGGCGTCATCAGAAAGACAATGCTTCTTTTAATGCATAAGGCTGCTGCGTGTGCAGATGTACAGCGTGGAGGACTTGTAGGGCGTTTGAATTTGCTGTATGTTGCGGAAACCGGCTTTTTTGAACAAGGTGTTGTTCCATTCATTCTCCGTGTCAATGTCCGCTACGATCCTGCCTACTTCGGGAAAGGAGAAAAAATATTCCAGGCAGGTCCTTACAAGAAGGATCATATTTTGCTGAACAGCCAGCGGGGCTGACACCAGCTGCATGTGATAGTCTCCCGGACGGGCGTTGTAATGCAGGCTGATTGCGTCCTGCTGTGATTTACATACATCCACCTGGCAGACAGGGACATCACCTATCAGACCCATAAAGGGCTGAGCAAAATCCGACTCGATCATACACGTATAGAACTCTTCCAACTCATGCGGAGGCTGGGTCCGGGTCAGCAGCGGACCCGCATATTCCCGGCTCATCCATTTGTAAAGGACGGGAAGGTCCGTAGCGATACAAAGCGGACGCACAGTGATCCTCAGCGGCCCATCGGAGGATTCCCTAATGGTGACATTTTTTTCAATGCCTGTAGATAAAAAGGAAGTACAAAGCCCTGAGGCAACCTCCTGTATGAACACAGAGGATGCAGGGACTGAAAAAGAGGTTGTAGGTTTGGTTGGCATGATCTTGAGCATTTGATGATTTAAGGATCATTCTATTGCTATGCATGCTCCAACCAGAGCTTATTAACTTAACGAAGGGACAGGCAGTAGGGGCATCCGGGGTTCAGACGTATTCAGGGGTTGGTTGTTCGGGAAACAAACTTGGTGAAAAAAAAGTAGGGGAAGGCATAATATCTGGTAAAGATTTTGAATATATGCTCATCCCCTTACAGCCATTTATTGGTAAACTCTTAGGGATATGTAGTATTACGTCACTTTCAGACGATACCTGCCAATTCCAGGCTCTTTTTCTTCAGTTTGCGAATCTCCACATCCTCGATAATGGGTTCCGGCGTCAGTACCAGGGAAGTGTTGTTTTCCTTCCACCAGCTGTGCTCCCGGATCTCACGGAAATGGATCACGCCTATGAGATATTTCCGGTCCGTCTCTGCATGCCATTCTTCTATCCATTCGAACCTGTCCCGGGGAATATATTTCCAGTCATCAAAGCTTACGTACACCCGCACAAAGAAATCGCTGGTCAGTTCATGGGGCTGGTGGTGGTAAAGCTTTTTGTATTCGTATTTATACTGATAACGCAGTGCGGACAGATCACTTAATACAGCCGAGGCGGTGGGGAAGGACCCGGCGCCCTTGCCATAAAAGAACTGTTTGTCCGCAAAACCACTCTCGATCACCACGCCATTGTATTCGTTCTTTACAAATGAAAGATGATCTTCCTGTTTGACGAATTGGGGTAGTACAAAGGCGGCCACCTTGCCTGTCTCCAGCTTTTTAGCCTGGGCTACGAGCTTGATGTCATAATGTTTTTCTCTTGCCACCGCGGCGTCTCCTGCCTGTACGTTCTGTATCCCGTTGAACACGAGGTCCTTTGTCGCCACTACGATGCCATAGGCATGTGTCAGCAGGAAGGTCCATTTATTGGCGGCGTCGAAACCTTCCACATCCAGGCTGGGATCGCTCTCGGCAAAACCCAACTGCTGGGCCAGCAGCAAGGCTTCCTGGAAGCCCAGCTTTTCTTCGAACATCTTGGTAAGGATGAAGTTCGTGCTGCCATTGACGATGGCCTTGATGGAGTGCAGCAGGTCATTGTCGTAATACTCTTCCAGGTTGCGGATGACGGGGATGGAGGCGCAAGCTGCGGACTCATACAGAAAAGACTCACCCGTCTGCTGTTGTAACCGCAGGAGTTCCGGCAAGTGCTCGGCGATCATTTTTTTGCTGGCGCTGACGACAGACTTGCCATTCTTCAATGCCGTGGAGACTATTTCGTAAGCCGGCCCTGATTCATTGATCACTTCCACGATGACATTGATGGTGGGGTCGTTGAGGAGTTCGTCCCGGTCTGTGGTAAAAAGCTCGGCGGGAGCTTCCCGTTTTTTACCGGGATGTTTGATACATACTTTTTTGATAGAGGCTTTTAAGGAAGGGGTTTGTTGCAATACTTTGTAAAGACCTTCTCCTACTACTCCAAATCCGAATAGCCCGATGGTGAGCTGCTTATGCGTTTCCATGTTCTTTTTTATTTCCTTATTTGTAGCGGACACCGGATAACCGGGCCGCAAAGTTCCGAATTTTATACCAATTACATATCAATATTCCAGGGGATTACATCAATACATCCCATTCATCTTCAATACGTTGCCAGTCGTTGAACTTCTCGGGACCACCCCTGGCCTTCCAATCCGAGTCGATGGTGAGCTTAGAGCTGATGCCACCCCGTGGATTGCATACCATAACAATGCGGAGTCTTTCGGGTTCATAGACGGCCACGAGATCATCGTAAATGATATTGATCAGCCGCTCGTAAGATACGATGGTGTTACGCAGCTGAAAAACATAGTGTTTTAAGGACTTCAGTTCGATGACCCTTTTGCCTGGATAAAAAGTCAGATAGATAACGGCAAAATCCGGCTGCTCTTTTACACCGAGGAAGGTAAATTCCGGGATCTTTATCTTGACCTCATAGGCCTGCCCGGATGGGTTGGGTATGGCCTGCAGCAGCGTGCGGTCAATGTCTTTGAATGTTCGTAAGGCGGAGGTGGTTCCTTGCATATATATATTAATGGTTGATTAATTCTTTTGTCACGCCGGCGCCGTCCTTTAAAAACCCCTTTACCAGCTCCTCTATTTGCACAAACTCCAGCAAAAATCCGTCATGACCGTACAGCGATGAGATGACCCGGTGACGCGCACCTGGTATCAACCCGGCCAGCGTCTTCTGTTCATCAAGGGGGAAAAGGATGTCGCTTTCGATCCCGATGACCAGGGTGCTGGCCTGTATCCGTCCCAGTGCAGCAGCCATCCCTCCCCGTCCCCTGCCTATGTCATGGGAGTCCATGCTAAGGCTCAACGCATAATAGCTAAAGGCGGAAAACCGGCGAGCCAGTTTTTCACCCTGGTAACGCTGATAGGATGCCGCCCCTGTGCGGATATCGGGTCCTACCCCATGCAGACATCCCCAGCCTTCGAACCTTTGTTCTTCCCGTCGTGACTGCAGCTGCTCATATGCATGATAGTCACGATAGGACAGGAGGGCCATGGCCCTTGCCGCCTTCATCCCTTCGGCACCCGCCCCTTCCTGGCGCAGGCGCCAGCTGCCATCGGCCTCGATGGCCATCCGCTGCGCCGTATTGAAGGCAATCCCCCAGGGGGAATGTCTTCCGTTGGTGGCGATGGGGACGATATGGGTGAAAAGCTCCGGTTCCTCAATCGCCCATTCCAGCAACTGTTGCCCCCCCATGCTGCCCCCGACACCAATAAAGATCTTCCGGATACCCAGCGCTATCCTCAGGGGCTGATAGGCCCGTACCATATCCCGGGTGGTAAACACGGGAAAATCATGATAGAAGACCCTGCCGGTATACGGATCTATGTCGGAAGGGCCAATGCTGCCATAACAGCTGCCGGGCATGTTGACACAAACGATATAGTATATCGAAGGGTCGAACAATCTCCCTTGCCCCACAAGTCCGGGCCACCATTCAGCGGGATCGCTATTGGCCGTCAGCGCATGAAAGATCCATACAACATTATCACCGGCTTTATTCAACTGGCCATGCGTCGTGTACTCCAGATGATAAGCCGGAACCTCGAGGCCGGACTCCAGCCTCAGAGGTCGGGTGCAGTCGAATCGCATATGGGCTGACCCTTATGACACTAATTCTCCTGCAAATACTTTTTCAAAAGCCTGTTCAAAGTCGGCTTTTATATCTTCGATGTGCTCGATACCTGCGCTTATGCGTATCTGGTTGGGCTGCACACCGGCGGCGACCTGCTCCTCCGCGCTCAGCTGCTCGTGTGTTGTGCTGGCCGGATGGATGACCAGTGTTTTGGCATCCCCTACATTGGCCAGGTGGCTGGCCAGTTTTAGCGAATCGATAAACTTCGCGGCATTGGTTTTTGCCTTTGCCGTGTCCTCCCCTTTGATACCAAAATTGAGAATGCCGCCAAAGCCATTCTTCAGGTATTTGGCTGCCAAAGCATGATAAGGACTGCTCTTCAATCCAGGATATTCTACAAAGTCAACCTGCGGATGCTGCTCCAGCCACTGCGCCAGAGCCAGGGTGTTGTCAGCATGACGCTGCACTCTCAGGGAAAGCGTTTCCAGTCCCTGCAACAGCAGAAAGGCGTTGAACGGACTTTGAGAGGCGCCAAAGTCACGCAGACCTTCTACCCTTGCCCGGATGATATAGGCGATATTGGGCAGCCCCAGGGGATTGCCTTCTCCGAATACATCCCAGAATTTCAGACCATGATAGCCTTCCGAAGGTTCCGTAAACTGCGGGAACTTTCCATTTGCCCAGTTGTAATTGCCGGCATCCACGATAACGCCGCCGATGGTAGTGCCATGACCGCCGATCCATTTGGTGGCGGATTCCACAACTATGTTGGCGCCCCATTCGATGGGACGGAACAGGTATCCCCCCGCGCCAAAAGTGTTGTCGACGATCAACGGCAGATCATATTCTTTGGCGAGGGCGGCGAACTTCTGAAAGTCGGGTATGTTCAACCTGGGATTTCCGATGGTTTCCAGATAGATGGCCTTTGTGTTCTTATCGATATGGGGGACAAAGCTTTCCACGTCATCGCCGTCTGCAAAGCGCACGTCGATGCCCAGTCTTTTGAAGGCCACTTTGAACTGATTGTAGGTGCCCCCATAGAGATAGGAAGTGCTGACGAAATTATCTCCTGCCTGGAGGATATTGTTCAGCGCCAGGAATTGCGCCGCCTGACCCGAACTGGTGGCGAGTGCGGCCACGCCCCCCTCCAATGCCGCAATACGTTGTTCGAATACGTCGGTGGTGGGGTTCATGATGCGGGTGTAGATATTACCGAATGCCTTTAGTCCGAACAAATTGGCAGCATGCTCCGAATTGTCGAAGCCATAAGAGGTCGTCTGATAAATGGGGACAGCTCTGGATTTGGTGGTGGGGTCGATCTGTTGACCCGCGTGCAGCTGTAGTGTTTCAAAATGATGTTTGCTCATAAAAATTTTTTGACTATGAAAAATACTAATCGGCGAATTTAACAGAAGGCGTCATGCTGTAACCACCGCCTTTCCTACCGGCTGCGCTGTACGTCCCTCCGGCTGCGAGGTCCGTACTGACGGTGATGCGGCACGGGTGATATTTTCGGTGGCGCCTGTTCCCCGGACCCGGGACTGGGCATGGATACGGTCCAATGCCTGACGGAGGTCCTCAATGAGGTCTTCCGTATCCTCCAGTCCCGCGGACAGACGGATCAGACTATCGGCAACACCAGCCGCCCTTCTTTTTTCGGCAGGTATTGTTTTATGTGTCATCGTTGCGGGATGAGAAACCAGGCTCTTGATGCCACCCAGGCTTTCTGCCAGCTTGAATAAGCTGGTGGAGGTTACGAAGTCTCCCGCGGCATCGGCGGTGTTCTCTTTCAACGTGAAGGAAACGATACCGCCGAACCCTTTTGATTGTCTGGCCGCGATGTCATGTCCCGGATGAGTGGGCAGACCCGGATAGAACACTTTGTCCACGGCGGGATGTTGCTCCAGGAATGCGGCGATGGCGCGGGCGCTGGCCCCGTGCTGACGGACCCGCAGATGCAGGGTTTCGATGCCCCTGATCAGCAGCCAGCTGTCGAAAGGACTGAGGATGGCCCCGCCGGCATTTTGCAGGAACTTGATCTTCTCTCCCAATTCCTTGTCCTTCGTCACTACCAGCCCTGCGATGAGGTCGCTGTGACCACCCAGGTATTTGGTGCCTGAATGGATCACCAGGTCAGCTCCCAGGCTCAATGGTTTTTGAAGAGCGGGAGAGGCGAAGGTGTTGTCTACCGCCAGCAGACATCGATGGTCCCGGGCGATCTTCGCGACGGCCGCAATGTCTGTGATCTTCAGTGTTGGATTGGTGGGTGTCTCGATCCAGATGAGTCTTGTCTTTGGCGTCAGTGCATTGAGTACGTTTTCGGTGTTTGTAGTATCGACGTATTTTATGTCAATACCAAACTTGCGATAAACTTGTTCAAAGAGACGGAAGGCGCCTCCGTAGATGTCGTCTACGGCGATGATCTCGTCCCCGGCCTGCAGCAGCTTGAGGACAGCATCAATGGCTGCCAGGCCGCTGCCAAAGGCGGCGCCCGTATGGCCATCCTCCAATTGCGCAATGAGGTTTTCCAGTATGGCGCGGGTCGGATTTCCCGTCCGGGCATAATCATAACCCTTGTTTACGCCAGGTGCTTCCTGGACAAAAGTAGATGTCTGATAAATGGGCACGGAGATAGCGCCGGTCAGTGGATCTACAGGAATGCTGTGAATGAGTTGTGTTGTCGCTCCCATGATTAAACAAGTTTTGATGTTGAATAATTGTGTTCAGCGACACCACTTACCAAGAGAATACATCAGAGTGGAGTCTCCTCTTGCTCATCCAGGCCGCCGGATGGATGATATCCATCGTCCGGACGTACATGGCGGGCAAAAAAAAACTCTTCTGATAGTCAGAAGAGCTTTAAATATGGTGGTTGAATATTGTCAAGCGGGTCTGACTTATCTGTCCCGATATTCCATCGGGATGGAGTTGGCACCTTACTTTCAGCAGTTACGCATCAGCAGGTTGTCAAGGCTTCATCGGGCCATTTCCCTCAGCCTTTCTTGATAAGAGATGTGTTAAGAACTGGCACAAAGATAGGGGCGGGGATCTGATATTTCCAAATCTGCCGGAAAATTTTCTTCAGACCTGGTTGCCGGCTGTGGCAATTTTTCCACATTAAAATTTTGCAATGACTTGGTTTATAACGAAATGATAAAAATGAGCATCGGTTATAGCGTATGGTTAACGGGTCAATAACGTGTATTGGAATAGTTTTTGGCAACCTTTTGCCAGGACGATGCAGTATCTCTACCTATAAAACCTACAAACATGAAAACGGTAACCAAGTGGCTTGCCTTCGGCATTTCCGCCGCTGCATTATTTGTATTTTTCGCGTGTAACAAGAACAATTCGTCCACCAGTAATCCGAGTATCCCGCCCGGCAAATCGCAGGTATCCATTTATATGATGGATGACCCTATTCAATTTACAAAAGTATTGATCGATATCCGGCAAGTGGCAGTACTGGTGGATACAGGCTCCAAACAGACGGACGGCGATGAGGATGATCAATGGGACGACAACTATTGCGGACGGCACAGGACCCAGGAGAACAAATCCGTATTCTGGGATACGCTGAACATCACACCTGGCGTATACGACCTGCTGAAACTGCGCAATGGCGTCGATACGCTGCTGGCCAACGGTCTGATCCCCAGCGGAAAGATCCTGAAGGTAAAGATCACACTGGGTTCCGACAACACGATCTATACGGACAGTGTAACCCACTATCCCCTGGAAGTATTTGGTCCGCATCCCTACTTTACTATCAATGTCCGCCGTGTGGACGTCAGTTCTGTCAGCAGCAACGACTTCAAGCTGTGGCTGGACTTCAACCTGGATCGTTCCGTCTTCTTCTGGAACGGGGAGTTCCTGCTGAAGCCGTATATCGTCGTCTTTAACGACCAGGTACAGGCAAAGATCAAAGGCGAGGCATTGCCCCGCAGGAAAGTAGCACTGATCACAGCCATTAGCGGCAGTGATACCTTATATGCGATACCCGACTGGGAAGACGGCGATTACCAGATCCGCAACGTACCGGCAGGAACCTATTCCATCAATTTCAAGGGACGGGACGGCTATAAGGATACGACGATCACAAATATCGCGGTGACCGCGGGTCAGACAACAAAAGTGCCCACCGTCACCTTGCACCAATAGCTTCTTAGAAAATCATTTTTCCATACCGTTAGACCATCCCTGTTAGCAATCCCTGATCGGCAAAAGCTGGTCAGGGATTTTTTTATTACCCTGTTGTTATCGAATGGAATATAATGGCTATTTGGTAAAAATATATACGTGGCCGATATTCTGTCAATTACCGAAATGATCTATTTAGCTATTGATACATTTATAATTCATTGTTAATTTTATTATACTTTTTTATCATCATAACGGATCTCACAAATTAAATTTTAACCCCTTGCCAGTATGGATACATTCTTGCTCATTTTATCAAGGATTTGTACTGTTCTTCTTGGAATATCTGCCTTTTTTGACCAATGGGCAATCCTGAACCAACGTGCTGTCTTCCAGGGAAGACCTAGGATAGACACCTCCATCTTAGGAAAAACAAGCTTCAAATTTTTTTGGTTCTTTTTCTTTACTGTCACGTCACTCGGGTTAACAGATTACAGTGCCCAACGAGCCGACCAGAAAACCCAACGTGAGATCAAACAAAGGGATTCTGAGAACCGAAAACATGAAGACAGTATGATCATAGTAACAACTGACAGCCTAAACAAAACTTTTACTAAGGCATTAGCAGAATATTATCTAACATATAGTGCAGAACAAAAAAAAGTTCAATCATTACTTAGAGATTCTATTAGCAGCGTCTCCATGAGCATCCTAAACAATACCGACAAGCAAATTTTTCCAATAAACCCATTATCTATACTCATTACTTTTAAAATGAGTATAGATAAGAAAACATTTAATGCATTTTGTCCGGCCTATTCTTCCGACTCACTTCCGAATGTACAAAAAAGGATGAGTGGTTATGGTAATACTATTACGAATCCAAGCTTTACTATCAACCTGCAAGCTTTAAATGATCCAATTAACAATAAACTAAAGGATTTGTTTGATACAAGAGCGACATTGACATTTTACAAATCTCCCAAAATACTGCTGTCGATGATAAAATCGATGAAGAATTTTGATAAGATAGCCGCTATTAACCTAAGCTTTACCTCTCTTTCTATAAGTTATTCTTCGTTCAATATCAGTTACGAAAAGGATTCAGTTACGCTGGACATTTCGAAAAAATTTGATAATGTGCGAACCGACGAATTTAATAAGTTTAAAATTGTTGGAATAAAGGAATTGATGAACTTACATCTTCGCTGCTCAATAAGCGGCACCGTCCTACCATACAATTATAGAATAGGCTCCTTACTTTTTTATACAGGCACTGAGAAAAGAAGAAGTATGTTATTCAACTTTCCCGGGGAAAGATTGAATGATGGTTTGGGTGGATATGGGTTAATAATAACTAAAAACAATTATCTCAATATATATTAGCCATCTTCATACTTGTCAGACAAGTAAGTCAAGCAAATATTAATTTATAATTTCTTGATAATCAATTATTTTTAGTTATAATATAAATAATTTTGCTTGCACAAAAATATATAAACAAAATTGTTTATTTTCATGTTGTGAAAAAAGACTTGGACATCGTAAAAGGCCTTCACCCCGGCGTCGTTCTGGAACGCGAGCTTAAAAAAAGAAAGCTTGCACAGGGGCCATTTGCCCTTTCTATCCAGGAATTTCCGCAAACTATTAGCGCCATTATAAAGGGTAGACGCAACATGAATACTTCGCTTGCACTGCGCATTGAAGAGCAACTGGGTCTTGAAGAGGGCTTTCTCATGACCCTACAGATATTTTATGAGATCAAGCAGGAGAAGGAAAAGCAATCAGCACCCCGCCAACCCGATCTCAGCCAACTGCGTCCTGCCCTTTTTTGGGATACCCGGATAGAACGTATCGACTGGCAACGTCAGCAACGTGCCATTATTGAACGCGTTTGGGAGCGCGGTAATGAGCAGGAAAAAAATGAGATCACTCGCTTCTACGGACAGAGGACCATCGATAGAGTCCTGGAACGACACAAAAATAATTCTTAATCATGCCTGATCTGAACTGGCATACTACCGAGCCCCTTTTGCAGGCGATCCTTAAGGACTTAATGGCTGCCAGATCGTTCGATCCCTTTCGTCTTGTAGGCGGCACTGCTCTTGCATTGCAACTGGGGCACCGTATATCGGTGGATATCGATCTATTTACAGACAGACTTTACGGATCATTGGATTTCGATGCCATAGATGCCTGGATGCGGCAGCAATATCTCTATGTTTCCGAGCCTACCCCTGGCCCTGTTGGAATGGGCAGGTCTTATTTTGTTGGCAACAGCCCACAGGAAGCAATCAAGCTCGATATATACTATACGGATGCATTTATACAGCCTCCGCTGATCCTGGAGCAGTTGCGTATGGCTACCATCGAAGAGATCATCGCTATGAAGATGGATGTCATACAACGTCGCGGGCGAAAAAAAGATTATTGGGATATTCATGCTCTGCTGCATCGTTATGCTATTCAGCAAATGATCGATCTCCATGAGCAACGATACCCATATGGTCACGACCCTGCCCGTATACGTCACAACCTCAACGACTTTACTTATGCTGATGAAGATTTTGACCCCATCTGTCTTCGGAATGAGCGATGGCAGTTCATCAAACTCGATCTCATTGCCGCGAACACTTAATATGGGTGCAGAGGTAGCGATGAATAAATAAAATTTACTATTTTTAAGTGTGAAGCGATTAAAAAAGCCATACTCTCTTTACACCGACGAAGAATTATTATCGCTATTACGTGATGATGACGAAACCGCCCTTTCAACTTTATATGATCGCTACTGGGACAAACTGCTATCCATCGCATTTAAACACTCAAAAGACAAATCAACATCAAAGGAAATAGTGCAGGAGCTTTTTATAAGCCTTTGGAATCGAAGAAGTACTTTGCAAATTGACCATCTCGACAGCTATCTTGCCACCGCGGTAAAATTCTCCGTTTTTAAATTGTATTACCGCGAACATGGGCGGGCGGACAAATTAAAATTAAACGCCCCTTCTCATGAGAATTATACCATCGATGAGATCATCTCCGCTAAATTCCTTGAAGAATATTTGAATGGCATTGTAGAAACGTTGCCCGAAAAATGCCGGACGGTTTTTAAATACAGCCGGGAGCAAGGCATGAAGATCCCTGAGATCGCGGCGCAAATGGGCATCTCCGAAAAAACTGTAGAGGCGCATCTTACAAAATCCTTAAAAACGCTGCGCCTCCATTTTAACAAAGACAATGCGATCGTTATTATCGCCGCAGTTAAAATTTTTTTTGAGCAGCACTAAGGGTAAATCCCTGTCACCAGGTACTTACAGTGGTAAACGCTTGCTCATATGGAAAGAGAAAGACTGCTTGCCCTGGTCAAGGCGTATCTTGAGGGAACCATTTCCCCGTCTGAAAGGGAAGAACTGTTGAATTGGTACCACGCTGTAAATGAACAAGATATCGAATGGGATATAAGCCAGCCCGAGGACAAGGAAAAGGTCCGGCTGGAAATCTTATCCGCTATTCGGAAGGGTATCAGACCAAGGCCTGCCATTCGTGTCTGGAAATATAGCGCT
Organism: Chitinophagaceae bacterium; assembly: GCA_017307755.1. Classification (GTDB taxonomy): domain Bacteria; phylum Bacteroidota; class Bacteroidia; order Chitinophagales; family Chitinophagaceae; genus Puia. The sequence goes on from JAFKGQ010000025.1 coordinate 46,944, forward strand.
GTCGCCGCCTCTATCATTTTGCTGATCGGCTTAGGGGGATATTTCTTCTTTTTCTCTTCTCAACATACCATAAAACCTGCCTTTGCCACTACCTCCTCCCCCGCGGATATAAATGCCCCGCAAACCAACCGTGCTATGCTCACGCTTGCCAACGGAACCACCGTCTTTTTGGATAGTGTCCCGGGCAGCACCATCGCCGAACAGGGTGATTCGAAAATAGAAAAGTCGGCTGATGGTAAAATAGTTTATAAAAATGCAAAGAGAGCAACGCCAAAAGAGGTTGTTTACAACACGCTGTTCAATCCCCGGGGCAGCAAGGTAGTTAACATTCAATTGTACGACGGCAGTAAGGTCTGGCTTAATGCGGAAAGCTCTATCACCTATCCGGTGACCTTTACGGGAAAAGAAAGACGTGTTACCATCAAGGGCGAAGCATATTTTGAAATAGCTCGCTTTGTCTCTCCGGAAGACGGGAAAAAGCTGCCATTTATCGTACAAAAAGGCGACATGGAAGTAAAAGTGCTGGGTACCCATTTCAATGTAAATGCCTACGATGACGAGAAAAATATCAAGACCACGCTGGTAGAAGGGAGTGTACAATTACAGGCAGGCGGCAAATCTGTGCTGTTAAAACCAGGGCAGCAATCCATCTGGCAAGCCGGGCAATTAAGCGTCAGCAACGATGTGAATATAGAAGAAGTGCTCGCATGGAAGAACGGGTATTTTTATTTTGAGGACGCCGGCATTCCCCAGCTGATGAAGCAATTGAGCCGGTGGTACAACGTAGATATAGTCTTTGATGGAAAGGTGCCCGAAAGGAAGTTCGGCGGGAAGATCCCGGGGAACACAAGTCTTTCCGAGATGTTGAAAATATTATCGATCACAAAAATAAATTATAAAATGGAAAATAGAACGCTTGTCATTTCTCCCTGATCACTCCCTGAGCTCCATTTGTTCCAACTTGTATCCTTATAACCTATGGATTATTTATTAACCAACTAAACAGCTTGAAGTATGTCTTTTCTCCTGACCAGACGACTGGCGCGCATCATGAAACTGCTGTCAATATTTTTGTTGACGATGTTCCTGCAGGCGTACGCCGACGGATTTGCGCAAAACGTAACTCTTTCGTGTAAGAACCTTCCACTAGAAAAAGTTTTTAATATTATCGAGAAGCAAACCGATTATGTATTTTTCTTTGACAAAAGCGGGTTGCGTGAAGCAAAAAAAGTAACCCTCGATATAAAGGATCAACCTATCGGCAAAGTATTGGATGCCTGTTTTGCCGGCCAGCCGATGGGCTATACGATCCAGGGGAAGGTCATCGTAGTTACGCTAAAAGAAAAACAAAACATCTCTGCCTCCTTTATTATTCAGCCCCCTGTGCCGTCCATTGCCATTACGGGTCATGTGGTCGACTCGGCGGGCAGCCCCATCGAAGGCGCTTCCGTGACCATAAAAGGCACGACTGCGGGTACGGCTACGAGGGCGGATGGAGGATTTTCCCTGGAATCCCCCCGATCATCCGGAACGCTGGTGATCTCTTACGTGGGGTTTGTGACACAGGAAGTATCATTCTCCGGTAACGCAGATCTGAGGATCGTGCTAAAGACGCTGGAAAAGATAGGTGAAAATGTTGTAGTAAGCGTAGGTTATGGCGTACAAAGAAGAGGAAAAGTGACCGCGGCTATCAGCTCTGTACCCATGCAGGAAATAAAGGATATGCCTGTTTCAAACGTAGCAACTGCGCTCCAGGGAAAAATACCCGGCGTTGTAGTGCAGCAGGGCAACGGGGCGCCGGGCAGCACCCCTTCCATCAAGATACGGGGGTTGGGCTCCATTTCTGCCGGCAACACGCCTTTGATCGTCATAGACGGCAATATCACCAGTTCGGAAGTTTTTGCCTTGCTCAACAGCGATGATATTGAAAGTATCGATGTGCTGAAAGATGCTTCGTCGGCGGCTATTTATGGTTCCAAGGGCGCCAATGGGGTCATGATGGTGACTACCAGAAAAGGCAAATCCGGAACATCGATGATCAACTTTAACGCTTACACCGGCGTACAGCAGGTGACAAAAAAAATAGATCTTTTAAACTCTCAGCAATTTGCCGACTTTGCAAAAGAGGCATCCAATAATGCCTATCTGGACCGGTTTCCCAACGCAAGCGTGTCGGACCCCAACAATGTACGCCCCGCATCGAATCTAAGATACCGTTATCCCCGGGGAGAAGGGTATGACTGGCTGAATTTCGACGATCCTGCAAAGATTGCCGCGCTACCGTATCACAATTACCAGGACCTTATTTTTCGCAATGCGATGATCAGCAATTATGCGCTTTCTTTCTCCGGCGGCACCGATAAGCTGAGATACTTTATCAACGGGGCATACCTGGATCAGGAGGGTGTCATAAAAAACTCTACATTAAAGCGTTATTCAATCCGGATCAATGTGGATGCAAATGTTTCGCCCAGGTTGAAAGTGGGTATGAACATCCTGCCTGTGTACCGTGTCGCCAACCCCGTAAATACGGATGGGCATTGGGCGAATAACGGCGTTATCAATTCGGCATTGGCGGTGGCGCCGATGGCGCCTATTTATGCGGCGGACGGCGTCACCTATTCCTCACAAACCGCAATAGCCCCGCTGTATAACTGGCCGGGGATTACAAATCCCGTGGCCAATATCACGGAATATCATAACACGGTGAGGAGGGCCAATGTGCTTGCAAATGCCTATGCGGAATACAACCTGTTCAGCTTCCTTACCTACCGGGTGTCGGGTAATGTAAATTTCAGCGATAGCAGCGGGAATAATTTCCGTACATCAAAAATGCCGCTGAACCAACTGCTGCCGCCTACTACAGCGACAGGGTCCACCGGATCGAGTCAGGGGGTCAGCTGGCTTTTTAACCAAACGCTTACCTATAACAAAACTTTTGCTGAAGATCATAATGTCAACGTGTTGCTGGGTATGGAAAGCACAAAGTACAGCTATCAGACCAACGGCGGGGGCGGCAGCGCCTTCCCCAACGACCTTGTGGAAACCATCAATGCCAGCGCCAACGGTCCCACCACCACGGCTACGGCCTCTGTAGCGCAAAACTCATCGGTGTCCTATTTTGCCCGCGCCACCTATGCCTACAGGAGCAAGTATCTGCTGAATGTGTCGGTACGCAGGGACGGCTCCTCCATTTTCGGGCCGGATCATCGCTGGGGCACTTTTCCCGCCGTATCGGCCGGCTGGCGTATTATAGAAGAACCATTTCTGAAAAATGTGAATGTACTGTCGGAAGCCAAATTCCGCGCCAGCTATGGGCTGTCCGGCAATAACGCATTCAATAGCTTCTACCCATACGCATCCCTGCTGCAGGCTTCGAATTATGTCCTTAACAACGGACTTGGCAATGGCGTCACCCCCTCCTCCCCGGCAAACCCCAACTTGAGCTGGGAAAAAAATCAGCAGGTAGATGCCGGTCTGGATGTAGGGCTTTTTAACAACAGGGTCTATATTACCGTGGATTATTACAGAAGGGTCACAAAAGACCTGCTGCTTGCGGTGAACGTGCCTACCATCACAGGATTCAGCACTGTTGTGCAGAATATAGGAAAGATGCAAAATAAGGGCTGGGAATTTTCGGTGACCTCTACGAATATAAAAGGTGCATTTGTCTGGAGGACCAATGCCAATCTTTCCCTGAACAGGAATAAGGTGTTAGCGCTTGGTCCTAACGGGGACCCGATACGCAGCGGCAGCGGCGTGGGTGAAACAAATATCACCATGATCGGCCAGCCCATCGGCAGCTATTTCGGGTATCAACAACTGGGCGTATTTAAAGACCAGAGCGAGCTAAGCAAGCACGCCCACGACCCCACCAGCAAACCCGGTGATGTTATTTATGCGGACATCGATCATAACGATACCATCAATGCGAATGACAGGACTGTGATCGGGAACAACCAGCCCAAATTTATTTACGGGTTTACCAATACGTTCAGCTACAAAGGTTTTGATCTGAACATCGCCATACAGGGTGTCTATGGGAACAAGATCTTCAATCTCAGTAAAAGGTTTATTTACAACATGGAAGGCAGCCAGAACCAGACCACAAAAGTTCTTCACAGGTGGAGGTCGCCCTCCGACCCGGGGGACGGTATGACCCCGCGCGCGAACGCGGTACCCACGGGGAACAATAGCGCCTTATCCAGCAGATTCATAGAGAACGGATCGTATCTGCGCTGTCAGAATATAACCCTGGGATATACCTTGCCCCGGGAGTGGCTGAACAGGGCAAAACTGAAACAGGTGCGTATCTATCTGTCCGGACAGAACCTGTTCACTATTACAAAGTACAGCGGGTATAATCCTGAGGTCAGCGGTTATGAACAATCCACCAGTAACGGTATACCCACCGGAGGAGCGCTTACGGGCGGCGTAGATTATGGTGTTTATCCGCTGGCCAGATCATATACGGTCGGCATCAATCTGGGATTCTGACAGGGGATCGATCAAAAGCAATTCAACACGAATTAAAAAAATGAACATGAAAAAGTCGAATATATATTTATATCTCTGCTTCCTCTTTGTTGTCGCTTCCTGTAGTAAAAAGTTTATAGATCTTCGCCCTGAATCCTCCGCATCAGTCGTCGACTTCTACAAGACCGCCGATGATGCCAGGGTAGGGTTGAACGGGGTGTACTCAAGCTTACAGACAGCGGGGGTTTCTACAAATAATTATGTCTTTGGGGAAATAAGCTCGGATAATACACTGCCGGTGTTCTCGGGCACGGTGACGGACCAGGACGAGTTCGACCGATTCTATATCCGGACGACCAATCCATTTATTTCCGAAAGATGGAACGATTGTTATAAGGGCATTGCCGCGGCCAACCTCTTTTTTGAGAGGATCGCTCCCATTCAAATAACCGACAGTTTAAAACAAAGATATATCGCCGAAGCAAAATTCATCCGGGGATACCTGTACTTTGAGCTGGTGAGAACTTACGGCGATGTACCGCTGGTATTAAAGTCATTGATATCCAGCCTCAATGAAGGGTATAATTATGGGCGTAACCCATCCGCCGAAGTATATGCACAGGTGGAGAAAGACCTTTCGGAAGCAGAAGCTGTGCTGGCTGTCTCTTATAAAGGAGCAGATATAGGCAGAATTACCAAGGGAGCAGCAGATGCCATGCTGGGAAAGGTATACCTGACGGAACATAAGTATGATGCGGCGGCGACAGCTTTGTTGAAAGTGATAAACCTGAATATCTACGACACCGTCGCTTACGCGGATGCATTCGACCCCGCCAAGAAAAATGGAAAAGAAAGCGTGTTTGAAGTGCAGTTTGCAGCAGGACTGAATGGCGAGGGTAACCCCTGGCCCAATTCTTTTGCGCCATTAAATTCGGGGAGCGCTATTATCGCCTTTGGAGGCGATGGGAACAACCGGCCTACGCAGGATCTGATCAACGCCTATGAACCGGGAGATATAAGAAAAGATCTTTCCCTGGCAACCTCCTATGTAAATGCCGCCGGACAAACCATTTCCGACGTATTTGTAAAGAAATACAGGAACCCGGCCCCGGCGGTGAAAAACGATAACCCCAACAATATTCCTGTCATCAGGTATGCAGACGTCGTGCTTATGTATGCGGAATGCCTGAATGAAAAGGCGTATGATGGATCGGGAGATGCCATGAAATACCTGAACATGATACGTACCAGGGCAAGGCTGCCTGTAAAAACCTCGGCGGACATCCCGGATCAGGGAAGCTTTCGTCTGGCAATGGAACAGGAAAGAAGGGTGGAATTTGCCTTTGAAAGCCAACGCTGGTGGGACCTGGTCCGTACCGGCCGCGCAATACCAGTGATCAACGGCAAGGCCGCCTCCATCAATATCGTGCAGCCCATTACACAAAACAACATGGTCTTCCCAATCCCGCAAAGCCAGATAGATATCAATAAAAGTAAGATAAAGCAGAATTTAGGATATTGAGATCTTTAATAAAAAGTTCTTATGATATACCGGGCGTTATTTTTTTCTTTTTGTGTCGTCCTTTGTTTTTTTGCCACGGCCCAGCCAAAAGGATTTTCTGCGGCCGGCCTTGACAAGCTAAACAACGAGCATGATATCACAGCGGCTTCGGCATGGGGACCTTATGGGAAGAAATACGCCGGTATATCACATTTGCCTGATCTTCGTTCGGGCCGTCGCATGGACTTTTCTGTTCTCCCGGGTTACTATCGTAACAGGATGCTGATACCCAACGTCAATTTTGAATCGGGCTATTTTCCCTGGATGTCCAACGACAACGGTACGACGTACACCTTTCGTTATGAACTTGAATGGAAAGACCGGGTTTATACAGACGTCACCTACGACATTCAAGACAGCACCACTGTCCGTGTAAGCATCAAATGCGTAAACAACACTTCGTCGCCCCAAAACCTGGCGTTGAACCTGATAGCCTTTATGGCTTACCCGGACCTGTATCCCGAGGTTACGCTTGATTACCCGGCCGGATCCCTATGGTTTAACGGGGTGGACTATCAACAAGTGCATTTTTTTAAAAAAACGCCCCAGGACCATCTTGTCTATGACGGGTGGATGCTGGGTGAGGTCAGGAATAAGAAGTTTATTCAAGGGTCGGCCCTGGGAAAGGATTTTGGAGTACATAAGGATGACTACGTTTCTTATTATCGTGCGGGTATGCCGTCCGAAGGTACGCTCAGCCTCGTGTATCAGTTGGCCGCGGGGAAAACCTGTCCAGTCACGATCACGGGGGTTACGGAGCCTGTTATACTTACCGGTAATGGGGCGCTGGCTGTGGTATCGGTGCCTTACCGGCCTGTTGGAGATACGGCTGTTGTCATCAAAAGCCTGGGAGGCGATGCGGTGGTGTTAAACGGTATCTTACTATCTCCGGGCGAACACCCGGATATTGCGATCAAGCCACAATCGCCTCAATTCCAGCCGCAACTGTCGGAAGACCCGGCGGGACGGTCACTCATCTTAAAATACCGGGATATCGACAACTATTATGGTCTTACATGGGACAACGATAACTTTACGATCAGACAATTCCTGCATGATGAACTGGACATTTATATGCGTTATTATACGCACAACCATGTATCCAGTATTTTTGAAGGCAATAAAGAAGGACATTTCAGCAATGTATTTATAAGACCTGTCGTGCTGGGTCCGAGATCCAGCCAAACGTTGAATGTCCTGATCGCTACCGGCAACAGCCCGGACGTAGTAAAACGACGATTGGCTGACCTCGGTAAACAGGATGAAGCTGTACTGGCAGCAAAGGCTTCCGGGTTATTGCCTGCCGGTGAAAAATACGGGCTTAGTCTGCAATTGTTCAAGGCGACGCTGATGACCAATATTGTGTACCCGGTGTATACCCAGAAAAGCTATATCAGACATTTTACACCTGGCAAATGGTGGAACAGTCTGTACACCTGGGACCTGGGTTTTACGGCCCTTGGTTTGAATGATGTCAACCCGGCGTTGGCGATCGACTGTATCAATGCCTATACGACCTCCGCCGACGCACAGTCGGCATTTATTCATCATGGCTCCCTTGTTCCCACGCAATTTTATGCCTTGTTTGATCTATACAACAAAATGCCATCCCGGGACCTGCTGCACTATTTTTATCCCCGGCTGAAACGTTATTATAATTTTTTTGCCGGCAAAGAGGGTGGGTCGAGCACGAACGCGCTCGGGTCGAACCTTTTAAAAACCTGGGACTATTTTTATAACTCCGGCGGCTGGGATGATTACCCGCCCCAGGTGGCCGTACACCAATCAAGATCGGAGGCGACGGTGACCCCTGTCATTACTACGGCCCAATGTATCCGGGTGGCCAAGTTATTAGCCATGACAGCAGAAAAACTGGGCTTCGAGGATGATGTTGTGATCTATAAAAATGATGTGAAGCGTTTTGAGCAGGCACTTCAGACGGTGGCCTGGGACAGCAGCAGCGGGTATTACGGTTATGTACGTCATGACTCGCTGGGTCGTCCGGTATCTTTTTTTAAATATAATGGTTTGACCAATTATAATATGGGGCTTGACGGCGCCTACCCTTTATTTGCCGGCATTTGCACCGGGGATCAAACCCGGACACTGCTGGAAAAGCTTTTTTCCCCCAAGCATCTCTGGACGTCATCGGGTATGGGTGTGGTGGATCAGGCCGCGCCTTATTACCGTCAGGACGGCTACTGGAATGGCGCCGTATGGATGCCGCACCAGTGGCTGATGTGGAAGACCATGCTGGACCTCGGGCGCAGCGATCTGGCGTTTACCATCGCCCATACGGCGCTTGATCTATATAACGATGAGGTCCGTCTGTCCTATTATACTTTTGAGCATTTCCTGGCAGCGTCCCGCCGTGGAGCGGGTTGGCACCAGTTCTCAGGGCTATCGACGCCTATCCTGAACTGGATAACGGCCTATTATCGTCCCGGCACCGTATCTGCCGGCTTTGAGGTTCTGATCAGTTCATCAAAGACCAATGAGCTGAAGAATAACTATCGTGCCGAGCTGACCTTTGACAAGCTGACCCCACCCCACGAGCGCAGCATGCTGGCGTGTCTTAATCCTACCTATCATTATGAGGCAAGGTTCAACGGAAGAAAGATCGACGTGCAGCAAAGGTATCCGGGTCTTTTGGAACTGACGTTACCGGCAACAAACTCCCCGGGAGAACTTATCGTTGTCGGGATAAAGGGTAAATAAGGGACATTTTTTTGCCTGTACAATAAAATATATTTTTTTATGTTATTATAGTCTACTAATTTAGTAGACTAATAAAACGAACTATGAATAACAAAGCACCCCGTCAATTCCACTTTGAGAGATCGTTGACCAAAGAGCAGCTGCGTTACTTTGACGAGCATGGCATCATCCAGTTCAAAGGTTTTGCAGACAAGGACACGGTAGCCCTATTATTGGAAGAAGTCGGTCAAACGCAACGTTATTTGCTGCGAAAGGGTATTGCGAAGGTGAATGGCATACCTCTGAAATTCGGCCAGGACGTAGATGGCTCACCGCTGATACAACGGATCGCCTTTGCCTCTCATTACAGTGGCGTGCTGAAAAAATTCCTGCAGGACTCACGTCTGGCAGCCCTCACGTCGTTGCTGGGGGATTACGAAGGCCGCATCGGGGAGAACGAAAAAGACGGGCTGGTCGTCAATCACTATGTCAATACGCCTTCCAGCGCATTCCGTCAGCTGGGGTGGCATACGGACAGCCCAAGGGATCTTTTCCTGGGAAGACGGATACAGCCAATGCTGAACGTTGGGCTTCACCTGGACGACTGTCCTTATGAGAATGGCGGACTTCGGGTATTGCCCGGAACCCATAAGCAAGGTCTTTTTCGGCTTTTGTTCAGGAAGAAATACTTTATCGACAATACGGCAGACGTAAGAGAGGTAGGCTTTGATATCAACGCCGGCGATCTCACCGTCCATAACGGACGTATCTGGCACCGAGTGCAACAGTCGCCGCTGCTGGGGGAGGCCAGCCGGAGAAGGGTAATGTATATCCCCATTATAACGGGAGCCTATCAACCAAAGTCCGCCACCAGTCCTACGCCTTTCTATCACAAGCTCGGCCAGCTGAGCCTGAACCCATCCGGCCGCAAGACCACACTGGCAGCGCTCAGGGCAAAGAATTAGTCAGTACTCACTAACTGTCATCAGGGAGAAACGCACCGTACCCGCTTAATCGGTTCACACCGGGTCATTGATGTTCATAATTCTTTTCGCCCGCAGCAACATTCACCTGCAAAACATTTTGTTTGGGCGGCAGAGGGCAGGTGGCATAGGGTGTAAAAGCACAGGGCGGGTTGATCGCCTTGTTGAAATCGATGAGCGTTATGCCGTCCGGATCCGGCTTTATGGCATATAAGAATCTACCGGACGGATAGGTAGTGTTACCACTGGTGCCATCGGCAAAAATTATAAAAAGCTCATCCCCTTCTTCCAGCGCATCAAGCGTATATTTTTTATCATGGATAGTAAACTCCAATGTGCCGGCCGTCTGCTGCTGGCTCACTTGTCCAAGGACATTGGTAATAGGGATGGTTTGAGGGAATGGCGGTTTCCGTAGAAAGGCCTTTATCCTCCAGGCGCTGTCGGCAGGATATCGCTGGATCCCTTGAAAGCCCACGGCTTGCGCATTCTTCAGATCCCGCAGCCGAACGCCTATTTTGTCATCCCGCCGGATGATGGTCCAGCGGAGGTTGTCATAGGACAGCACTGCCGGCCTGGCGGAATCCTTATCATAGATGACGGCTTCTTTCACCAGCGCTCCATTTACTTTAATAGCTGTATTATTTTCAACGACGATCCTGACGGTATTCCCTTTCCGTTCGAAATAGCCGGCCGAGGGCGTAATAGTCCCTTTCGGAAAAACGATCTTATTGCCGGGGTCGCTGCCAAAACTGTTCCTGCCCTCGTCCAGCCAGTAAAGGCCTGCCAGGTTAAGCCAGCCGTTGTCTGCCTGCAGACGGCTTATACGGGCAGCATGCCAGGCGGTTATTTCCCCGGCATAGCCGGCGGGTGTCTGCGCAAAAACGGAGCCAAGCCACAATATACTAAGAATAGAAAGCAAGAGACGGGACCAGCGTAGCATGGAGGATACAATTATAGTTAAAATATGAATTTTGTCAGGTATTTAATTCCGGGTATCCGAAATTGTATTATTTTAGTCTACCAATTTAGTGGACTAAAATGATATGTGCAAATATTTCTTTCAGTAATAAGGTATTGATACTGATCGGGATGACTGTCCTTGTGACGACGGGCGTCTTTATGGCCGGCCCAATACCGGAATCGGGGCTATACCATGACTTTGCCGACAAACGGCCTTTATTGGGCCTCCCTTATTGTTTGAACGTCATCAGCAACATCCCTTTCATAGCGGTTGGCATCATAGGACTGATGATGATAGGGAAGAGTTCCGCTCCCGGGCTGCTGCTCCTGATCTATACGGTACTGTTCGCCGGCGTTTTGCTGACAGGTGTAGGTTCCGCGTGGTATCACATAGATCCGGATAATAATACGCTTGTGTACGACCGTATCCCGATGACCGTTGTCTTTATGTCCCTGTTGTCCGCTGTGTTGTCTGAATTTATCAATCTAAAGCTGGGGGGAATTTTGTTGGCGCCCCTTGTCCTTATCGGGGTGACCAGTGTATTATGGTGGCATTACACGGAGCTCCGGGGAGAAGGGGATCTCAGGCTATATGTGCTGGTCCAGTATTACCCGATGTTGCTTATCCCGCTGATCCTTTGGCTCTTTCCTTCAAGGGACGCCGGAAAAGGGGGGCCTTATCTCCTGTGGGTTGTCATTTGGTATGTCATTGCGAAGGCCTTTGATATTTTCGACCGGGTCATTTATACTTTCACGGGCTTTATCAGCGGGCATACTTTGAAACATCTGGCCGCCGCGGCGGCTACCTTTTACCTGGTAAGATTATTTCAATCCAAACACCTCTCATATGGCACCATTTAAAAGGTCATTGCCTGTCATAGCGCTTGTGTTTGCGGCCTTGCAGAGCGTTGCGGCTGCTGAACGGCCGGGGTCGAAACTTCCTGTCTCCGACTCTCTTTTACCCATCGGCGCCCGATATATTGAAAGGGATGATATAGTGCCCGATCTGCTGGAAGCCGAGGCGGATTATGAGCGGACGCGGGACGGGCGTAAAGGTCTGCGCCGGCTGTTGAAAGTAGTGCAGGTAAAAAGATTGATCCCGGACAGCAGGAGAGGATATAAGCTGTTTACTAACCTGGCAAAATTCTCTGCCAGACTCAAATTATATCCACTGGCGATGAAGTTTTACAATAAGGCAGGAGAGTATCGAAAGAATACGCTTTTCGCATGGTATCGATCACCTGTATTTTCCGCCTCCGGGCCGGCGGCATCAGACAGCGTTCAGGGGGTGGCTTTGACCGACAGCGCGGCCTGCTCTTATTTGCAAACGACGGATTCCTTATCGTCGCTGTCCGCACATCCGGCCGGGAATTCACCGCCTATAGAGGTACGCGATCTCCGGGAGTCGTTTAAAGACGGCAAGACGGCCGTATCCTATGCGTTGATCCTGCACGATAAACAGCCTGTTCCGGGAAAAAGAAAAGCGTTTACGCATATCAATAATGTAGGGCACATGTTTGTCACGTTGATCAAATACAATTCAGATGGCAGCTTTACGGCGCGGTCATTTGGATTTTACCCGCATAAAAAGAACATCTTTTCGGCTACGCCCCTGCATGTAAGGTCTCCTTCCGTCTTCAAGGATGATGCGCTGCATGACTGGGATGAGTCCATCGGTAAGTTTATTTCAGCGACCCGGTTTGAAAAGATCCTGGACCTGCTGGCAAAATGTGACCATGCTACTTATCATCTCAACAGAAACAACTGCACCGACTTTGGCCTTAGCGTAGCCACGTTGGCGGGGATCAGCATCGCCGACACCCGGGGGACCTGGCCGCTGGGCCGGGGGAACAATCCTGCCAATGCGGGTCAGAGCATGCTGGAAGGGAAATTCCGGGATACGGATGCCGGTGATCCCGAACCTTTATTTGTATGTAACAATGTACGCTGAGCTACATTAGAAAACCAAACCAAAACGATAATCATGATCCTTTCTACTTGCAAGAGAGTTGTCTTTCGAAGGATAACGGTCTTTTTATACCTTTTATCCCTGATTCCATCCATGCTGAACGCCCAGGAAAAGATACGCGTGTCGGGGAGGGTGGTTAACGGCTCCGGGGAGGCGCTGGCCGGTGTATCGGTGACTGCCAGGAGTACGAAGACAGGTGGCATCAGCGTTGTCATTTCCGATGCAGACGGGCATTTTGTCTTTCCCGATCTTCTTTCAAGGGAAAGGTACAGTTTCTCCTTTTCTAATACAGGTTACGAGCCAAAAGATCTGGCGGCAACGGTAGTCAGACCGGAAGGGCCTGAGCTTTTCGTTCAACTGAAGGAAAGCTTCTTGGCGCTCGACAATGTGGTAGTCGTGGGGTATGGTTCGCAACGCAGGAAGGAAGTCACCGGCGCCGTGTCGTCGCTACGTGCCGGTGATCTGAAGGATAAGCCGGTGAGCAGCTTTGAGCAGGCCCTGGCGGGTCGGCTGCCGGGCGTGCAGGTGCTGCAGAATTCGGCGGCCCCGGGCGGGAGCATCAGCGTGCGTATACGGGGCCTTAATTCTATCTCTGCCGGGACAGATCCTTTGTACGTGATCGATGGATTCCCCCTGTCCAATGATCTGAAAAACCTGCAAGGCAGCACGGATGTCATCAATATCACCGGGCAGGCTTCGTTCCAGAAATCGCCCGACCCGCTGAGCACGTTGAATACGGATGATATTGAATCCATAGAGGTGCTGAAGGATGCTTCGGCTGCCGCGATCTATGGATCAAGGGCCTCCAATGGCGTGGTCCTTATCAATACCAAAAAAGGGAAGAAGAGCGGTACGCCCGTCATCGATTACAGTGCATACGGGGGTGTACAGGAAGTCGCAAAAAAGATCAAATTGCTCGATGCCTATCAATTTTCCAAACTGGCTTATGACGGGAAAAATAATGCCTACCTGGATGCTTTCCCTAATGCCAGCATCAACGATAACAATATAGTTCGGGGTAATGCCAGTTACCAGATCCCTCCCGAAATATTGCCTTACCTGGCGGGCACGAAGGGATTGACGAATACCGACTGGCAGGATGCCGTGCTTAGGAAGGCCCCCATCCAGGACCACAGCTTATCTGCTTCGGGGGGCAACGATAACTTCCAGTATTATATTTCCGGCAACTATTATGATCAGCGGGGTATTGTCATTCATTCCGGGTATAAGAGATATGGGTTAAGGGCCAACCTTACCGCACAGCTCACTTCGCGGCTCAAAATAGGATTGAACCTGAATCCCAGTTTCGACGAGTATGACCTTGTCAACAGCGAAGGTCCATGGACCTTTGACGGTATCCTGAGCAATGCCCTGAAAGCGGCGCCCATTTTCCCTGTGTATAACCCGGATGGTTCATTCGCTATCAACAGGCAGAATACCTGGGCCTACAGTTTTTCCGGCGGGGAAAATCCGGCCGCGTTGGCTTCGCAGATCAAGGACAAGCTGCGTCATGTACGGAACCTTGGCAATATATATGGCGAGTATGAAATCCTCAAAGGGTTGACCTTTAAGACTTTTTTCGGGACCGATATCAATTATTTTGACAGGCAGTATTACAGGCCGTCGACACTTGGCGCCTACAAGCCAAGCCAGCAGCCCGCACCCACGATACCGAAAGGATCGTCACAGACCGCTACGGCTACCAACTGGATCTGGGAGAATACACTGAACTATAAATTCCAGCTGGGCGATGCGCACCATCTGGACGTCCTTGCGGGGTATACTTCTCAAAAGAATACGACCAGGGCGAATGAAACCGACGGCACGGGATTTCCCAACGATGCCGTGCAGACCGTCAACGCAGCGACTATCACCAGCGGGACTTCCACGGCTTCCCAATGGTCGCTGCTTTCTTATCTGGGAAGGATCAATTATAACTTTAGCGATAAATATTTTTTGTCCGCCAGCATCCGTGCAGACGGCTCCTCCAGGTTTGGCGCGCATAATAAATGGGGTTATTTCCCGTCCGTATCCGGGGGATGGCTTGTCAGCAGTGAACAATTCTTTAGGGTCGCAGCTGTTTCTGAATTGAAGCTAAGGGTCAGCTATGGGCTGACCGGCAATTTCCAGATACCGAACTATGCGTCTTACGATCTCCTGGGGTCGAACAACTATGTGCTGGGCGCGGGGAATGGCGTTCTTGTGAACGGGGCGGGTTTGTCACAACCGGCCAACCCGGACCTGACCTGGGAAAAAACGGCTCAGTTCAATGCAGGCCTCGACATCGGGCTTATAAAGAACAGGATCTACCTCACGGCCGACTATTATAGCGCTACCACGAGCCATCTGCTGCTGAATGTACCTGTTCCGCTGAGCTCGGGTTTTGGCACCGCCCTGGAGAATCTTGGCAAGGTGCAGAACAAAGGCGTCGAGTTTGGTGTTCTGACACATAATCTCACGGGCGCTTTTAAATGGACGACCAGCTTTAATATTTCCGTCAATCGCAATAAGGTACTGCAGCTGGGGCCCGCGGGAACGCCAATCATCTCTGATGGCGGCAATGGTACGATCTCCCAGATATTCATCACCAAGGTCGGCTCGCCCATAGGCAGTTATTATGGATATGTGAACGGCGGTGTTTTCAGGGATGCCGACGATATCGCAAAAAACCCGCACTATGCGACCGCGAAGCCGGGCGACAGAAAGTTCCTGGACGTAGGTGGTCCTAACCATAAGCCGGACGGTGTCATCGATGCCAATGACCGGACCTCTATCGGTAGCTATTTCCCGAAGTACATCTGGGGGCTGACCAATGAGCTCAGTTACCGGGGTTTTGATCTTTCCATTTCATTGCAGGCTGTCCAGGGAGATAAGATCCTGAATCTGCAGCGGCGGTATTTATTTAACAGCGAAGGGAACGCCAATCAGATGATCGAAGATTGGAACTATTGGAAGTCGCCCACCGACCCGGGGGATGGGAAAGCGATGCGGGCCAACCGGGTAGCAAACGCCAACAGCGGGCAGATCAGCTCTTTTCATGTGGAAGACGGTTCTTTTGTACGGCTTCGTAACGTGACGATCGGGTATTCACTTAAGAGCCGCTGGTTTCATGACAGGATCAGGGGATTGAGGTTCTATCTCAGCGCCCAGAATCTCCATACCTGGACAAAATACACCGGGTACAACCCGGAGGTAAACGCACGTCCGGACAGCCCGCTGACGCAGGGGGAAGATTACGGGACATACCCGTTGGCAAAAACCTTTACGGCCGGCGTCCATCTGTCATTCTAAAAAATATTACATCATGCATCCTATATATAAATTACGGAATAACGACATGACATCTTTAAAAATAGCCCTGGCAGCGATCCTGCTTCTGGCAGCCTCGTGCAAAAAAAGTTTTATCGACCTTGCACCTGTTTCCAACCAGACTACTGCTAATTTCTTCAAGACCGCCGCCGATTTTCAACAGGGCGTGAATGCCGTCTACGATGCTCTGCAAAGCCAGCAGACCTATGGAAAGAGCTATTACTACCTGATGGAGGTGCGCAGTGACAACACCGATATTTTCGACCGGGGGGCTAATGCAGGAGCCGCCTCCCAGATCGATCTTTTTACAGAGGTGACGACCAGTAATTTTATTTCCGACGGCTATGCCGGCTCTTATGTGATCATCGCCCGTGCCAATGCGGTGCTGGACAGGGTCGGGGCGGCGAATATTCCCGATTCTTCCAAAAAGCAATTCCAGGGGGAGGCCTTGTTCCTCCGGAGCCTGGCTTATTTTAACCTCGTCCGGCTGTATGGCGACGTACCGTTGGTCATCAGGACAGAGACGATCAGCCAGTCACAGGCGGATAGACGGAACGCCAAAGGCGAGGTATATGCCCGGATAGAAGGTGATCTGAAAACGGCGGCTTCTATCCTGCCGGCATCCTATCCGAACGCTGCGGACCAGGGAAGAGTGGTGGCCGGGGCTGCCAGCGCGTTGCTGGGAAAAGTGTATGTGACGGAGAAGAAATGGACGGATGCGGTGAATACCCTTGCTCCTCTTGTCGGACGTTTTTCATTATTGACAAACTATGGCGACCTTTTCAACGCTGGCAATGCACAGAATGCAGAAACCATTTTTTCCGTGCGGTACCGGAAAGGTCTGAGCCCTTCGGAGGGTAACACCTATTTCACGGACATGGCGCCGGTGACCATCTACCTCAACGGCGCGACGTACGGCGGGTCCAACAATAACCGGCCCACGCATGATATCGCCGCCGCGTATGAGACAGGGGATAAACGGTTTACCGCCTCGCTCGATACAACCTACCTGACGAATGCAACGACGGTTCGTAAAGGGAATTTTGTCAAAAAGTATCTTGATCTGCCCGGACCCACGGGTGACGAAGGCAATAGTTTCCCGGTGATCCGGTATGCGGATGTATTGCTGCTGCTGGCAGAGGCGCAGAATGAAGGCGGATATAATGCAGGAAATGGTCCCGGGACGGCGTTTTATTATCTTAACCTGGTCCGGGAGCGTGCCGGGCTCGCCGATAGGACGGCTACGGACCTACCCGACCAGGATAGCTTCAGGGATGCGGTCTTCCGGGAGCGGAGAGTGGAACTTGCTTTTGAGAACGACAGGTGGTTTGACCTCGTCCGGTACCAGAAGGGTCTGGCGATCCTGCAGGCGTATTTGCTGAACGAGTATGGTCTTACGACGCCTGTGCTGACGACCAAACGGCTGTTGTTCCCCCTCCCACAAAGCGAGATCGACGTGCATAACGACCCGGCTAATTTTCCCCAGAACCCTCAATAGGGTGAATTAAAGAGGGGCCTTCCCGGGAGTTTTTTACAAATAGTCTATATAATTTATAGACTATTTTACATTAGTCTACTAAAAAAGTAGACTAATTAATTTTTTTACCCTATATTTGTCACCTGATATAAATCGACGTTTATGACACCTACTATCCAGCTGACAAGTTGTTGTTGCTGATCCGGCAATTCACTCCCGATAACCGTTATCCCTTTCCTTCCTTGTATCAATAATGTAACCCACCCGGCGGCAAGAACCAGCCTGCTGGTCAGGGCATTGTCCCCTGCCAACGCCCCGGCAACAAAACCAATGCAGACCCATGCACAAAGCTCTGAATCGCCTGCTGAAACGTACAGGCACCCTGTTTTTCGCAACATTTATCTTATTGTATCACACAGCGACAGCTCAAAAGGCCAATGTGAGCATCAACGGCAGGATCGTTGATGTCCGGACGCAGGAGCCGCTGGCCGGTGCTACGGTACATATCAAGGGTACTACCCATGAGGTGGTTACCAATGACAAAGGAGAATTCCATTTCCTCACCGGGCAGCACGGCACCGTCGTGTTCGTCGTGTCTTACATTGGCTATGAAACCCTGGAATTAACAACAGCCCAGACAAATAATATCAGCATTAGTCTTCATCCGGGTGCTGCCAACCTTACGGATGTGGTGGTGTCCTCCGGTTATTCCACCCAGGGAAAACGCGAATACACCGGCGCAGTCGCCCAGATAGGGGGGAGCAAGCTGGAAAACAGACCTGCTCAATCCTTTACCCAACTGCTGGGCGGTCAGGCGGCGGGCGTAGACATCATTCAACCCAGCAGCGCGCTGAACAATCCGCCAGTCCTTCGTATACGGGGCGTCAACTCTATCTCTTCGGGCATATATCCCCTGGTGATAGTGGACGGCGTCACGGTCTTTACAGGGTCTGCAGGCGGCGCGGTAGGGAATGACCCTCTTGCCGACCTCAATCCCTCGGACATCGAGACCATCGACGTGCTGAAAGACGCTTCCGCCACGGCCATCTATGGGTCCAGGGCCGCCAACGGCGTGCTGGTCATCACCACCCGCAAAGGCCGGAAAGGCAAACCCAAGGTGGCTTATGATACTTGGGTGAGCTTTAACTCCGCCTACAATCTCCCCAAGCTGCTGAACGCGACACAATATGTGGACATCAAGAATGAAGCGCGTGTAAATGCCGGACTGACCCCGGGATTCGCCTTACAGAAAAATGCGGACAGTAGCATCGTCAATACCAACTGGTACGATCAGGCCTATCATACCGGTGTCTCCCAGAACCATAATGTCAGTATCTCCGGCGCCAATGACGCCACCAGCTATTTTTTCTCTACGGGCTACACCGACCAGAACGGGTTCATAAGGACCAACTCCTTCAAGCGGAAGATCGTCCGGCTAAATATCGACCATAAATTCCTGAGCACCGTAACCATCGGCGCGAATATATCCTACAGTAATTCCCAGAATGCCGGGCCCAACACCGGGGCCATCCCACCCAACTCCATCGCCGGCGCAAGCGGTAACAGCGTCAATACGCAGTACATCGGTACGGAACCGCTGGCCCGTCTGACCTATATCCTCCCGCCCAATGTCCGTGCGATCGAGCCCAATGGCAACTACAATATCAACCCGAACAACGGCACCATCGGCTACGGAGCGAACAGCTCTTCCCTGGGTGTTTTTAATGCCTGGAACCTGCGCACGGTGCTGGACTTGGACAAGAACACCTCCGAGAACAACACATTTATAGGGAATATATATGGCGAATGGTCCGTCCTGAAGGACCTGCGGCTAAAGGTCAGCTATGGGTATGACAATCTCTCCATCACCAATACCGGCTTTCTCAACCCCTACAGCGGCGATGGCGCCACCGCACGCCCCAGTATCATCGGAGGGGGCGCGGCTACCAACACCAGCACGGTCCTAAAAACCACCGATTGGACCAATACCCTTGTCTATAACCCCAACTTTGGCGACCATCACTTCAAAGTGCTGGCGGGTTACGAACAGATCCGCCGGACCATCAACGGATGGGGCGCGGTGCGGACGGGGATCACGGACCCTTATTACAGCAGCTACCAGGGCGGCTGGTCCAGCATCTCCGCCACGGGCAATATACAGACGGCCAGCGGCCTGGTGTCTCTTATCAGCAGCATCAACTACGACTATGACAGACGGTATCTTTTCAGCTTCAATTTCCGCCGTGACGGTCTTTCGGCCCTCGCACCGGGGAACAAGTGGGGCAACTTTGGGGGCGGTTCCGTCGGCTGGAATATTTCCGAAGAGAGTTTCTACAAGAATTCAAACATCGCCGACGTGATCAGCGACCTGAAGATCAGGGGCAGCTACGGCGTCGTCGGCAACAGCTCGATCGCGGACTATGCTTCCTTGTCACAGTATGCTTCCGGGACATATGAAGGGTTGGCTACCTTATATTTCTCCCAGGCCGGCAACGCAAAGCTGCGTTGGGAAACCAGCAAGAAGACGGACGTGGGTGTGAACATCGGGTTCCTGAGGGGCCGCATTACACTGGATGCAGACTATTTCAACAACCTCATCGACGGACTGATCCTCAATGCCCCTCAGTCCTCCTCGCAAGGTATACCGGGCAATTCCATCGCCGCCAACGTAGGCGCTCTGTACAACAGAGGTATCGAGATAGCGGTGAACGCGCATATTCTGAACAAAGGCGCTTTTCGCTGGGATGCCAGCCTCAACTTCTCCACCCTGAAAAACAAAGTGACGTCCCTGGGAGCCGGCGGCGATATCTACCCGACAGCCCTGACAACCTTTGGCATTCAGAATATGACCAGGGTGGGATATTCGGTAGGGTCCATCTTTGCTGTGCCGACCACGGGTGTAAACCGGGATAATGGCAACAGGGTCTATGTCAACCGCAACAATGTACAGGTGCAGTACAATGCGGTGAACAAAAGCTGGACGACCATCGATGGTGCGACGGCCGCCGCCATCGACAATTATCTTGACGGCAGGATACAGGGATCATCGCTGCCTACCTATTTCGGAGGTTTCAACAATACTTTTAGTTATCACGGCTTTGATCTCAACGTAGGGTTCAATTTTGCCGGCGGCAACAAACTTTACAATGGGACTACCGCAACCATTTCCGACCAGCGGTATTTCAACAACGGCACCTTTATCCTCAACCGCTGGACCAAGCCGGGCCAGGCAACAGATGTCCCGAAGCTGGTGTGGGGGGATAATTTTACCAGCGGCTTTAGCTCGTCCAATACCGCCCGTGTAGAGGACGGAAGATATATCAAGCTTAAGAACCTGGCGCTGGGCTACAACATACCGCTGCCAGGGGACCTCCGGAACAGGATCACCAACGCGCATGTGTATGTGCAGGCAAGCAATGTGTTTACGATAACAAAATACACCGGCTCCGACCCGGAGATCTCCATCAATGGCAATAGTATCAACTCCGGCAAGGACCAGAACGTGCCGCCCAATGCGCGCGTCATCACCATCGGACTGAATGTAGGATTTTAACCATGCAGCAAATCAAATTACAATGAACAAGCATCGTCATATATCGAGCAGATACTATCAAATTCTTTTTGTCGCCGCCCTGCTGTTGGTACAGACGGCCTGCACAAAACATATCCTGGACGCCGTACCGCCTACCAACCTTTCGGATGCCGCCGCCTATAGCACGCCGGAAAAGATCCTGGCGGGTGTGAATGCCATGTACTCCCAGGTCCAGAGCGCCTCCTATTATGGCGGTCGTTTTATCATCTTCAACGAACAGCGGGGGGACGAGTTCAGCCAGAACGACGGTAATAATTCCACGGGCGCCAATGTCTGGAACCAGTCCATCACGGGATCGGGGGATTTTGTCAATGCCGTATGGACAGCTGCCTATGCATCCATCAACTCGGCCAACCTGATCATAAAAAATATCAGCAACAGTACGGTAGTCGGCGACTCATTGCGAAAGAACTACCTGGCGGAAGCAAAATTCATCCGCGCCTTCAATTATTTCAACCTGGTCCAGACCTATGCCAAACCTTACGCCCAGGACAAGAACAGTCCGGGGCTGCCGCTGCGGCTTGCACCCTCTACCACGGGCGGTGACAACAGCTTTCCTTTCAGCAAAGTAGCTGATGTCTATACCCAGGTGCTAAAAGACCTGGATGAAGCAGAGGCCGACCTGCCGGCCAGCTATGGCTCCGCCCTGCTGAACGTATCCAGGGCGCATAAGGCGACAGCCATCGCCCTGAAGACCCGCGTATACCTTGTGCAGGGAGACTATCCGGCTGTCATCAAAGAGGCTGTCAAGCTGGTGCCCTCTTCCGCACCTTATCAATATACCGCCGGCAGCGTAACGCATAAGCTAGAAGCTAATATCGCCACTGTATTCAACGGAACGTACACGGGTGCGGAAGCCGTCTTTTTTCTCCCTTTTGTCAATCCTTCGGAAGCGCCGGGCAACCAGAGCGCGCTGGCCTATAACTATCTGTACCCGATACTTCCCCTGAACACGGCAGGCATCGCGGCCGACCCGGTGTTCTCTTCCGCCTCCACCGATGCACGGAAGACATCGCTGACAAAGACGAACGTCAGCGGTCAGCTCCTGCTGAACAAGTTCACGAAAAATGTAGTCCCCTATAACGACTATATACCCGTCATACGCTATGCGGAAGTATTACTGAACTATGCGGAAGCGGCTGCAGGTACGAGTGATGTCGCGACAGCCGTCGCCCTGCTGGGGGCGGTAAGACATCGTTCCGACCCTTCATATGTATTCGACCCGGCCAGCCTGGCTGCCGATGCGTTGCCTGCTACGATCCTGAATGAGCGTCGTATCGAGCTGCTGGGAGAAGGCTTCCGTCTGGCGGATCTCCTGCGAAAGGTACAGACGCTGCCGGCCAAGACGGGTAATGCCGGTACGGCCCCGGCGGTGGCGCCCACCGCCTCCAACTATGTCTGGCCTGTTCCCAGCGGGGAGCTTGCCTACAACCCCCAGGCGCCCCGGTAACATTTTCAAATCAGAAACATCAATAACCATTGGTCATGCAAAAAATAACATCTATCCTTGTTGCTGCGGCGGGCATCATCGCCCTGGCGGCTTTTGTATCACGGCATCATTCCCTGCCGCCGGCGGAAACCGCCGATAAGATCTTTATCAACGGCAAGATCATCACCGTAGACTCATCCAATACCATCGCGCAGGCCCTTGCGATAAAGGACGGCAGGATACTGGCTGTCGGTACGACGGAAAAGATAAAGTCATACAAAGGTAAATCTACAGCAGTTGTGGATCTTAAAGGGAAGACGCTATTACCCGGCTTTATCGACGGACATAGCCATTTCATGGGACTGGGCCGCGGAAAGACGGTCGATTTGCAGGCGCCACCCGTAGGGACTGTACACAATATTGCGGATATTATCACAGCGCTGCAGAATTTCAAGACAAAGAACAATATAGCAGATGGAGAATGGATCAACGGTTTTGGCTATGACCAGGACCAACTGGAAGAAAAACGTCATCCCACCAAAAAGGACCTCGATGCCGCCTTCCCGAACAACCCCGTGGTGATACAGCATGTGTCAGGACACATGGGGGTAGCCAACTCTTACGCGTTGCGTATCTCCGGCATCGACAGTACCACCAAGGATCCGGAAGGAGGTACCATCGTCCGACGTCCGGGGACGAAGGACCCTACCGGCCTTCTCCAGGAACATGCGGGCTATCTCCTGAAGCGGCCAAACCATAAGGCCACCTGGGAAGAGCAATTGCAGGCGCTGAAAGACCAGCAGCAGCTGTATGCTTCCTACGGAGTGACTACTGCGCAGGATGGATTCACGAGCCTCGATAATGTAGCGCTTCTTCAAAAAGCAGCCGCCGCGGGTGTTCTGTACATCGATATCGAGGCGTTGCCGGGCGCTCCCTTCCTGGATAAGCTGTTGGCCGACACGGTGACGTATCGCTTTGGCGTGCTGGATCATCACCTGAAGCTGGAAGGCACGAAGCTGATAGCGGATGGCAGCCCCCAGGGACGTACCGCCTATTTCAACAAACCTTACCTGGTGGACGTCCCCGGCTGTACCGGTGATGACTGCCGGGGTTTTCCCAACGTTACGCAGCAGCAGTTGAACGATGTCGTGCTGAAGGATTTTCAGCACAATATCCAATCCTATGTCCATTGCAACGGGGATGCTACCATCGATATGTATATCGCCGCGGTGGAGAACGCAAAGAAGGTGCTGGGGACGGAAAGTATCGGTCGCAGGGCGGTGATCATCCATTCCCAGTTTGCCCGCGCAGATCAGCTCGACAAGTATAAAGAGCTGGGGATGGTGCCCTCTTTTTTTACGAACCATACTTTTTTCTGGGGTGATGTGCATGTGCGCAATCTGGGGAAGGACCGCGGTTATTTTGAAAGCCCGGTAAAGAGCGCATTGAAGAAAGGCGTCATTTTCACTAATCATACGGATTATGGCGTAACGCCGATCAACCAGCTATTCCTGCTTTGGACATCCGTGAACAGGCAGTCCCGATCGGGCGTGGTCATCGGACCCGAAGAGCGGCTGACGCCTATCGAGGGTCTGCGGGCCATCACCATCAACGGCGCCTATCAGTACTTCGAAGAGAAGAGCAAAGGTTCTCTTGAGAAGGGCAAGCTGGCAGACCTCATCATCCTGTCAGGCGACCCATTGACCATCGATCCGCCAAAAATAAAGGACATCGTCGTGCTGGAAACCATCAAAGAAGGCAAGACGATCTATCAGAGACAGTAATTTATTTACCTTAAAAATCATACGTGTGTTAACCACCATAACCACAGTACCTATCAGAACGCAACAGCGTGTAGCGGAGATCACCTGGTTCAGCGATCTCTGCGGAGGCGATACCCAATACCTTGGCGTCCTTGACAATGAACGCCGGGCCAATTTTCAGCACAGCGGCGACATCGTGCTGAAAGCGGAGGAACTGGGCTTCAGCAATGTGTTGCTTCCCAGCGCCTACACCGTCGGGCAGGACGTGCTGGGATTTGCGGCAGGCATCGCGCCGCGCACCTCGAAGATCAACCTCCTGACGGCCATCCGCACGGGTGAGATACATCCTCCCATGCTGGCCAGGGCTATTTCGACCCTCGATCATATCCTCAAAGGAAGATTGACCATCAATATCATCAACTCTGATCTTCCCGGTCTGCGGGAAGACCCGAAACTCCGGTACCAGCGCTGTGCCGAGACGATAGAGATCCTGAAACAGGCCTGGACGCAGGAGCGTATTCAGTTCAAAGGCGAACTGTACCAGCTGGACATGCCCTCCGACCCGGCGAAGCCCTATCAGCAGAATGGGGGACCGCTGCTGTATTTTGGAGGCACCTCGGACGGTGCGCGGGATGTATGCGCCCGTTACTGCGACATGTTCCTGATGTGGCCCGAGACGGAGGAAAGCATGTATGAAACGATGCAGGACCTCAGCGCACGGGCCGCCCATTATGGAAGGACGCTTGATTTCGGATTGCGTATCCATATAGTGCCCCGCGCTACCGAAACGCAGGCAAAGGATTATGTGCGCAAGCTGATGTCGAAATTCGATGAGCAAAAAGGACTGGAGATCCGCAGCCGGTCTGAAGACTCCCGTTCGTTGGGCGTGATCAGGCAGGACAAGCTACGGGATCAGCTGGCGGATCGTGAAGGATATATCGAACCCCTTTTATGGACCGGCATCGGGAAGGTCTTCTCCGGCTGCGGCGGCGCGCTCGTCGGTGATCCCGACCAGATCGTGGGTAAGCTCAGCCGATATATGGACATGGGATTCCGGAGCTTTATATTCTCCGGTTTCCCCCTGATCGAGGAAGCGGAAGAGTTTGCCACTCATATCCTGCATCGTCTTCCCAATGTCACCCTATCCAGGCTGCAAGGACGGACACCCGGGACTGAACCTATTACACCGCTGACTACCGCCCCGTTGAGATAAAACAGTTTTTATTATGTCGATAAGCAATCACATCGATACTTTGTCCCCAGCCGACACGGCCCCGGACAGTGCCGCAGGATGGAAACGGGAACTGGGTCTTCTGGACGCCACCCTTCTTGTCGCAGGCAGCATGATCGGCTCGGGTATCTTTATCGTAAGCGCCGATATCACCCGGCATATCGGATCGGCAGGATGGCTGATAGCAGTGTGGCTGATCGGCGGTTTCATGACCCTGACGGCCGCGCTGAGCTATGGAGAATTAAGCGGCATGTATCCAAAGGCCGGGGGCCAGTATGTTTATCTGCGCGAAGCCTACAATCCCCTGGTAGCCTTTCTTTATGGCTGGAGTCTTTTCACCGTCATCCAGACGGGCACCATTGCCGCGGTGGGGGTCTCTTTTTATAAATTTCTGGCCTACTTTATCCCGGCGCTCAGCGAGGATCGCATCCTCTTACAACTGGGCGGCCTCAGGATCTCGCCGGCCCAGGCATTGGCTATCCTCACCATCTTCGGACTAACCTGGATCAATAGCCGGGGTATCCGGAAGGGGCGGATCATCCAGAGCACGTTCACTCTTACCAAGGTGCTCAGCATGGGAGTGCTGATCCTGGCGGGGTTTATCCTTTTAAAACCTGAAGTATGGCATGCCAACTGGTGGCATGCCTGGCAGATACGGTCTGTCAGCGTCACAGGGGAAATAACACAGTATGCCGGCAAGCCCGCCCTTTGGGGTGCGGTAGCTGCCGCCCTGGTGGGAGCCATCGTCAGCTATGATGCATGGAACAACGTCACATTTGTAGCAGGGGAGATCAATAATCCGCGCCGTAACATCGGGTTGAGCCTTTTACTGGGTACGGTCATGGTGACGCTGCTGTATGTATTGCTGAACCTCATGTTCACGGCTGTCCTTCCCCTGGAAGGCATTGCCACAGCACAGAAGGACCGGGTGGGCATTGCTGCTGCCGATGCCATTTTCGGACCGGCCGGTACAGCGGTCATCGCCATCATGATCATGATAGCCACTTTTGGATGCAATAATGGACTTATCCTGGCCGGTGCGCGTGTCTATTTCAGCATGGCCAGGGACGGACTGTTTTTTCGCAGGGCAGGCGTCCTCAACCGGCAGGCGGTGCCCTCCTTTGCCCTTTGGATACAGGCAGGGATGGCATCCATCCTTTGTCTCAGCGGGAAATATGGCGATCTGCTGGACATGATCAGCTTTGTGGTGGTGATCTATTATATCCTGACCATCTTCGGGATTTATATCCTCCGCGTCAAAAAGCCCGATCATCCGCGTCCCTATAAAGCCATCGGCTATCCCGTCCTGCCGGCAATATATATACTCATGGGGCTGGCGTTCTGCGGTCTGCTGATCGTTTACAAACCGGGTTTTACCTGGCCGGGTCTGATCATCGCGATATTAGGGGTGCCGGTGTATTACCTGCAGCGGAAACGCCGGTAGCCGTACGGGGCAGGCGCGAAGTTTTAGGCGGGAAGTTTATGCCGCACCAGTGGCTGATGAGGTCCTGAACCGGATAACGGCCTATTATCGTCCCGGCACCGTATCTGCCGGCAACAAACTCCCTGGAGAACTTATCGTTATCGCGATAAAGGGTGAATAAGGGTAAATTAATAATTGGGACTAAAAGATTACAAGTACACCTTTAAAAACAAAGATTGATTGTTTGATTATTGCAGTAAATTGAAATAGAGGGTATCCATTACCGAATGTATTTTATCCACAATTATAAGGTACCGGAAAGCCGCCCTATAAAGCTTATCCTTATGGACCAATTATTGCAACTTCTCACGAATATTGGGCCTATGTCGCCCGCGCTCCTGGCGCATTTACGAAGCATTATCAGACCAATGAGATTTAAAAAAGGGGAGCTTATTCTGGAAGCAGGAACGATAGCAAGTCATATTTACTATATTGAATCCGGCCTGGTGCGAAGTTATTATATGCTGAATGAAAAAGAGGTATCAAATTGGTTTATGAAGGAAGGGGATCTTTTTATCTCTGTATTGAGTTTTTTCCGGCGAACCCCAAGTGTGGAGAACCATGTGGCGCTTGAGGATTGTGTGTGTTGGGGAACCAGCTACGACGAATTGGAAAAGACGTACGAGCTATTTCCTGAGTTCCATAATCATGGCCGTATTATTTCAAACGAGTATTATTGCCGTCACGAGGAACGGCAAATGCTTGACACGTCTGTAAGCAAATCAGAGCAATCAAATCCTGCCATTTCGAAGGCGACCCTCGCGACGTTGTCATCGGGGGAATTTGTAGGTATCCTGGCGGATGATCCGGGGAAGAAACTGGCGTTAAAGACCTTTCATGCGGAGATCGTGAAAGAGCGTGTTGAGGTTGGAGATGAGGTGTTGCCGGTGGTACGGGAGGTTAGTCCGGGTGAGATCGAAGAGAATTTTAGGCGGATCAAGCGGGAGGTGGCTGAATTAGTGGACAGTGAGATGTTGAGGATTATGAGGGATCCGGTGTTGAAGGGGAGGGTGGGGTAATGCATATCTCCAGTAATTGCGCGTATGTCATGTTACGACAGACAACTAAGTCACACATTTCATACCTCGGAATTTGAGCGGTATTGAAATATGAGCTTAGGTCTATTTTTAGCTGGCCAGCGCTCCACGAGATGAGGTCGCCACCGAGGGGATCACCTTGAATACTAATTTCGGCCTTTGTCTCCCATACACCGTATCGTTTGGAAATATGCTTTTCAATTTCAGCAGATGTTTTAATTAGAATAAAAAAAGCATATAAGGTATCGATTTTTTTTACCCAACATTGTTGAACATTCATCGTACAAAATTTAAGAGAATCTGTTTTGTTAACGAGATTTACCCGATGAAATGGAAGAGGGTTCTTCCATGCTTCTTCATATTCAACGCTGTCAAAATTCTCCTTTATAAACTTTTCTATGTCGCCTTTTTTTTCGATGAGATCAGAAATATCCATTGACTTCCCTACAGGGTTTAAGTAGTAAGAATAAACTGCTGTGCTGACAACAAAAAGCAAAGAAAGTCTTACTATTTTTTGTGAGGTTCTCATAAAGATTGAAATGGTCATGTCCCGACGCCATATTTAATTCTCGGGCCCGTAAGATAGAGAAATTACTTTATTTACCATGTCTGGCATCTATAATAGGGTTCATATATCCCTTTGCTGATTGCCTTCCAACGGTTCCTCCTTTGGCTCTCATAAGAAAATTCATATTTTTTATGTACAATTCCTGCACTGACGAGGTTAAGCCCTCCATCGAGATGGCCGCTACCCTGATCGAGGATCTGATCAAAGTGCATGCAGTGGAAGCGGTTGAAGAAGATGAAGTTGTTGAACTGACCCTTCAGTAAAAAGAAGCCCTGGATAAAGAGCTGGCCGCTATTGCCACTAATCCAGGATATTTACAAAAATGGAGCGTCGTTAAACATCGCTTTAAAAAGCCCTGATGCCCTACACGATTCTCGTTACCCCCCCCACTGCCACCGACGATATCGCAGCAGTTGTCGAGTATTATAATGCCCTCGCCGCTGATCTGGGCTACCGCTTTGCTGACCTGGTGGCGGAGTATTTTGATCGCATCGCTGAGTTGCCCACTGCCTCCGCTGTCCGCTACAAGCCCATGAAGCGATTCCCTTATCTCATCACTTTTACCATCGATGAAGCTAGCCACTCCGTCAATATTCTCCGCGTCTTTAATACTTGCCAGGAACCGCTGCATTGAGCAATATTGCAAAGTAATGAGCAGCTAAAACTCATAATTCGAAACTTCTCCGCTCTTCCGCAGTCTTAATTGATAAAACATTCTCTTTGATATTAAATTCTTCTGTCCTGGGAAAAACGTTTGGAGTAATGCTTCAGCTTGTCCAGGTTGTGGGTCTTCGGCTTGTAGCCGGAATGTACCAGGATGATGGCGTTATAGATGCGCTCCGTCGCCTGGTGCGATTCAAAAGCAGAGAACTTGTATTCTTTCTCTTGCAGGTAAAAGCCGGCTCCCTTTAAAAATCCCTTCGCAGGAGAAAGCCACTGATCAAAATAATTCTGCACAATAGCTTTGGCCTCCGCAGGGCTCAGGGGCTTTCGTTCGGCCAGCGGCGTATTGCCGGCATCGTGTAGCAGAATGCCCTCTTTCTCAATGTCGGTGAAGAAGTACTGGTCCTCGCTGAGCATCTTGTTTACAAAATCAATGTCGTGGGTGATCACCGTGACCGACGTCTTATACACGCAGCGATTTTCGATCAGGTCTTGCACTTCGTAGTCCTTGCGGGTATCGCCGGATTTCCATGACTGCCCAACAGGATCACCTTCTCAGGATCCACCGCCTTCACGATGATCCCGGTGATCTCTCTCAGCTGCTTTTGCTCCGGTAAATGCTCCAGGGAAGTGTTCATCTTCTAACTGGTTGCATTACCGTAAATGCTAATAAATACAAAATGATAAGCCTAATGAATATATACAGGTGTCTTTATTTGTCCTTTCTTACAGCGCAAAAAGAGGTCGAGTATTTCGAGTTTGTATCTGTTTTTAAGAATACTTTTCTTTGACATAAAGTATTTATTCAATTGCGCCAAATCATCTTCAAGGCTATTCTTGCCAAGAAACAAATACGTTTTATCGCTCTTTTCCTTATCGATTATGACAACATAATTTCCTCCCTCACTATCGTACAAACCAAAATTGATTAAAAAAATGGATAGAATATCGTTTATGCGCAAATGAAAAGATTCATAGGAATAAAAATTACGGCCTGTTCTTACCTTTCCGTTTGTGGTGTCAGTTCTAAACCCAATATTGTCCTGTGGATAATTTTCATGCAAAAACGAAAGAGCTAAGCTGTCACAAGATTTACTAATTTCCTGAGATTTTGCAAGATCGGAAAAGCCTACAAACAAGATCGCAGTTAAGATAATGCGCCTAACCATCCTAAAATTGTTTAAATATTAATGGAAGAAACTTCTGCAATATCACATCGTCCAAATACGTGTCTTGATTTGCACGGGGCTTACTTTCTCTCTCTTCATATGTTGCACGGGGACTCGCAGCAGCGTTTGAACCAACGTCGGTTGCATGAGTTCCCTCATGAACACCTACACTTCCCAGAATATCATCTGATGTTACTTGTGCTATCTCGTAGTCTTTATTTTCTGGAGCTATTTTTGCATCCTCCGGTGATATTGCTCCATTTGCTGTAGAATATGACATGGCGGCTTCAATCGTTTTTTCGTATAAGGTTATATCAGTTCTTAACAACTTACCATTTGAACCTACAGTAGACTCAGTATGACCAAGTGTAAAATTCCCATTTTCACCCTTGATGGTCGCCTTATCTATTTTCATTGTCACATCATGTTTAGCACTAGCCATATTACTGAGGATTTTACGACCGATCTCGGATTTTGCCATTAATCCCCCCATTCGCTTTATATCTGCGGTCACGTTCTTACCCCAAGTTATATTTCCTTTCTTATCCATCTTAAAAGATATGTTCTTTCCTTGTTGGTCAATTATTGTATCCCCAAGAGGATCATTTTTTAAGATTGGATTGTTACTCATCGCGGCATAAGGGCTTTCAGAAACATTGGGTTTCGGATCGATCTGCCACCATCTCCCTCCCAGTTGTACGTCAAGTTGCCTGAAGTGGGTGTCGTACATTTCCAGTCCTGATCCATCGGAGAACTCCTTATTCTGTAACTCCGATCCTTTGTTGTAACGATATTTGTTCTCAGGGTAGTTTGGCTTCAATGCCCGGTCAGAAATTCCGGCCATTAATAACCCGCCCGGATAATAACTACCATGCCCTTTTTAACCTGCTCAGACTTTTGCTGGCGCCCGGTTATTTGTAGGTTCAAAGAACTTTATAGCTTCCAAGGTAGTAGATTTTATTTTTTCAATTGAAAGAAAAAAATCCCCCTCACTGGGGGGATTCTTCCGGATCAGGATACTTTACCTCGTCGGGTAAGTCCTGGAACTTCAACAGGGCTTCCGTCGTGCTGTTAGCTCCTACCAGGACCCGTCCTGCATAATCTGCCTGGAAGAAGTCTTCCTGGTCGGCCCTTACCTGGATGATCTTGAGCCCGTCTGCTTCTTTTACGATGTACGTTTTCATGCTACATTTCGTTTATGTGAGAAAAAAAGTAATCCCCTTACACTGGCCACAGGAGGGGTTACTTTTTTCATTTAGATAGCGTCTGAGCATGCTATCGTAAAAGAAGACAAAGGGGTACCCATCCAGGTAAGGGTGTATCAGCAGGCCGTAAAGGCTACCAGGAGCTATTGGCGGCCTTATCAGCGAGCGGCGAACCAACGCTCCGGCTGACGGTATAAAAGCCCATTGGGCGCTTACAATGTCTTACAGCTGCCGGGCTTTTGTGCCGGCAGATGGAGCCGCCAACGGCGTTACTACCGACCGGCTTTATTCTACTGCTGATCGCCGGCGGCCGCCTGTACTTATGTCTTTGTATTTAGTGGCAGCGAGCACTCGGGAGGGAGGGACGACCGGCCGAGGGTGCAGCGCCCGCCACCGTCCGCCATGTGGCCGGCCGTGCTGGACGGAGGAAGGCCGGCAGGCCGCCGGACAGCTACCCGCTGGTTCGACCTTAGCGTTATGCCGGAGTGGTAGCGGAGGCAATATGATTAGCTACAGCGGCCCGGCCACCGGCAGGTGGCGGATAAAATGGAGGAGCTGCGCTGCTGGCTTGCCGGCAGAAGAAGCAGCGGAGAGCAGCTTTGCGGAGGGAGGCAAAACCATGACAGGTCTACCTGGCGTGTGTTTTTATAGGGTGGGCGCAAAGACTGCTCACCTATTTTGCTGGCTACAAACTGACCCGCCGACGAGCATTTGACTACGGATCAAAAGGTTCGGGTTCTGAGCAGATTCGAACCGAACTTTCTGTCAGCTCATAGGGTGGTGCTTTTGCAGTTCACTTTGCCAGTCATCTGTACTCAACACCTGGTAACGCTGTGTGCTGCTCACATACCGGTGGCCGGCCATGTACTGCACCTGCCGCAAGTTGTACTGCCCGAGCCATAAGGTGATCACGCTGTTTCGGATCTGACCCGCATTAATGACCTTAGGATTGAACTGTTGTAATTGCCCGATCATATGCCGCATGCGGTTGCTGATGTTAATCTTACTGGCATCCACCCGCACCGGCCGGGCTAAGAAGATGCCTTCCTTGAACCGGTTGTCCTGGATGTACTGTTGCAGCGCTAATACCTGGTGCGCCTGCAAGGGCAACCACCGTTCATTACTCTTCCGGCCCCCTTTAATAAAAATCTTCCCTTCCCGCAGGTGGATGTTGGCAAGCTCCAACTGCGTGATCTCTTCGGTCTGCAATCCTTGGTA
>JAFKGQ010000033.1 GCA_017307755.1 Chitinophagaceae bacterium
CGGCCGCGGCTACCGTGACGATCACTCAACCCGCCGGCGCGTTGGCTGCCACTATTTCTTCCTCAACCAATGTGTCCTGTTTTGGCGGATCAACGGGTTCTGCCACCGTAAACGCCTCGGGTGGGACAAGTCCTTATACCTATAGCTGGAATACAACACCTGTGCAGACGACTGCCACGGCCACGGGTCTGGCTGCAGGAACTTATACGGTTACAGTCACCGATGCAAAGGGATGTACGGCCATGGCTACAGTGACGATCACTCAGCCCGCTTCCGCATTAACAGCCACCCTTAAAAACTCGACCGATGTGTCGTGCCTTGGAGGAGCAACGGGTAGTGCTACTGTGATAGCGAGTGGCGGAACGGGCACCTATACCTATATCTGGAATACGACACCCGTACAGACAACTGCCACGGCTACCGGTCTTTATGGCGGCACTTATACCGTTACGGTCACAGATGCAAATGGATGTACCGCGACAGCCACTGTAACTATCAAGCAGCCCCCCTCAGCCCTTACAGCTTCGATCACTGCTTTTACAAATGTGGCTTGCCTGGGAGATGCGACAGGAAGTGCAACCATAACACCTAAAGGAGGCACTGCGCGCAACGGCACCTATACCTATAGCTGGAATACAACACCTGTACAGACAACTGCCACGGCAACTGGCCTGGCTGCGGGAACTTATACGGCTATCGTAACAGATGCAAAGGGATGTAATGCCACTGCCACGGTGACGATTACCCAACCTTCTACTACACTGGTCGTTACCATAAGTGCCTCGACCAACGAATCCTGCAACGGTGGGGCGACGGGATCTGCCACCGTAAGTGTTTCCGGCGGGGGAAGCCCCTACACATACAGTTGGAATACCACTCCGGTACAGACGACTGCTACGGCTACAGGCCTGGCTGCTGGAACCTATACAGTTACGGTCACCGATACATACGGCTGTGCAAAGACTGCGACAGTGACCATTACACAACCAACCGCCATCACCGCCACCACTACTGTCTCTAATGTATCCTGTAACGGAGGGGCGAATGGATCTGTCGTCATTACTCCTTCCGGAGGAACTGGCCCTTACACCATTACTCCGGCTCAGACTGGACTAGCCGCCGGCAGCTATACCTTTACCGTCAAAGATGCCAATGGATGCTCCATCTCTGTGCCCGTTACCATTACCCAGCCAACGCCTATTACCACTACCACAACTACAACCAACGTTGCTTGCAATGGAGCATCTACTGGTAGTGCCACTGTGACTGCCTCCGGGGGAACGCCTTCTTATTCTTATTCCTGGAATACTACTCCGACACAAACAACCGCTACAGCCTCAGGTCTGGCTGCCGGCTCTTATACGGTTACCGTCACCGATGCAAAAGGATGTACAGCTACAACTACTGTATCAATCACTCAACCCACTTCTCTCTCAGCAACCACTGCCATCACCAATGTATCCTGTAATGGCGGATCCAATGGATCCGTCGTCATCACTCCCTCCGGTGGGACAGGCCCTTATACCATTACCCCGGCCCAGACCGGCTTAGCCGCCGGCAGCTATACCTTTACCGTCAAAGATGCCAATGGATGCTCCATTAACGTACCTGTCACCATCACCCAACCAACGTCCGTTACCACTAGCACAACTACAACCAACGTTGCTTGTAATGGTGGAACAACAGGTAGTGCCACTGTGACCGCCTCCGGTGGAACACCTCCTTATTCTTACTCTTGGAATACTACTCCGACACAAACAACTGCTACTGCCTCAGGTCTGGCTGCCGGCTCCTATACGGTTACGGTCACCGATGCAAAGGGTTGTACAAAGACTGCGACAGTGACCATCTCTCAACCCACTTCTCTCTCCGCAACCACTGCCATCACCAATGTATCCTGTAATGGAGGGAACAACGGTTCCGTCGTCATCACCCCCTCCGGTGGAACTGGCCCTTATACCATTACTCCGGCCCAGACTGGACTAGCCGCCGGTAGCTATACCTTTACCGTCAAAGATGCAAATGGGTGCTCCATCTCTGTGCCCATCACCATTACCCAGCCAACTCCTATTACCACTACCACAACTACAACCAATGTTGCTTGTAATGGGGCATCTACCGGCACTGCCACTGTGACCGCTTCCGGTGGAACACCTCCTTATTCTTATTCCTGGAATACTACACCGACACAAACGTCTGCTACGGCCTCAGGCCTGGCTGCCGGCTCCTATACTGTTACGGTCACCGATGCAAAGGGATGTACAAAAACTTCGACAGTGACCATCTCTCAACCCACTTCTCTCTCAGCAACCACTGCCATTACCAATGTATCCTGTAATGGAGGATCCAATGGCTCCGTCGTTATCACCCCTACCGGTGGAACTGGCCCTTATACCATTACTCCGGCCCAGACTGGATTAACCGCCGGCAGCTATACCTTTACCGTCAAAGATGCAAATGGATGCTCTATCTCTGTGCCCATCACCATTACACAGCCAACTCCCGTTACTGCGACCACTGCCATTACCAATGTATCCTGTAATGGAGGATCCAATGGCTCCGTCGTTATCACTCCCTCTGGCGGGACTGGCCCTTATACCATTACTCCAACCCAGACTGGATTAGCCGCCGGCAGTTACACCTTTACAGTCAAAGATGCAAATGGGTGCTCCATCAATGTGCCCGTCACCATTACACAGCCAACTCCCGTTACTGCGACCACTGCCATTACCAATGTATCCTGTAATGGAGGGAGCAACGGATCAGTCGTTATTACCCCCGCCGGGGGAACCGGCCCCTACACCATTTCCCCGGCCCAGACTGGATTAGCCGCCGGCAACTATACCTTTACCGTCAAAGATGCAAATGGATGCTCCATCAATGTATCAGTCACCATTACCCAACCGTCACCTATTACCACTACCTCAACTACAACCAACGTTGCTTGTAATGGGGCATCTACCGGTAGTGCTACTGTGACCGCCTCCGGGGGAACACCTCCTTATTCTTATTCCTGGAACACTACACCCCTACAAAACACCGCTACAGCCTCAGGTCTGGCTGCCGGCTCCTATACTGTAAATGTCACCGACACAAAAGGATGTACAGCCACAGCTACAATAACAGTCACTCAACCAACTTCTCTCTCATCAACCACTGCCATCACCAATGTATCCTGTAACGGGGGATCCAATGGCTCCGTCGTTATCACTCCCTCCGGTGGAACTGGCCCTTACACTATTACTCCGGCCCAGACTGGGTTAGCCGCCGGCAACTATACCTTTACCGTCAAAGATGCTAATGGATGCTCCATTGACGTGCCCGTCACCATTACTCAACCAACTCCCGTTGCTGCCACCACTGCTGTCACAAATGTATCCTGCAACGGTGGATCCAATGGGGCCGTCGTCATTACCCCCTCCGGGGGGACTGGCCCTTACACTATTACTCCGGCTCAGACTGGATTAGCCGCCGGCAACTACACCTTTACCATCACCGACGCCAATGGGTGCTCTATCAATGTGCCCGTCACCATTACACAGCCAACTCCCGTTACAGCGACCACTGCCATTACCAATGTATCCTGTAATGGAGGATCCAATGGCTCTGTCGTTATCACTCCCTCTGGCGGGACTGGCCCTTATACCATTACCCCGGCTCAGACTGGGTTAGCCGCCGGCAACTACACCTTTACCATCACCGACGCCAATGGGTGCTCTATCAATGTGCCCGTCACCATTAATGAACCGTCTCCCATTACCGCTACCACTGCTGTCACCAATGTATCCTGCAACGGGGGATCCAATGGCTCCGTCGTTATCACTCCCTCCGGTGGAACTGGCCCTTACACTATTACTCCGGCTCAAACAGGATTAGCCGCCGGTAGCTACACCTTTACCGTCAAAGATGCAAATGGGTGCTCTATCAATGTGCCCGTCACCATTGCACAGCCAACCCCCATTACCACTACCTCAACTACAACCAACGTTGCTTGTAATGGGGCATCTACCGGCACTGCCACTGTGACCGCCTCTGGGGGAACACCTCCTTATTCTTACTCCTGGAATACTACACCGACACAAACAACCGCCACAGCCTCAGGTCTAGCTGCTGGCTCCTATACGGTTACAGTCACCGATGCAAAAGGATGTGCAGCCACGGCTACAATAACAATCACTCAACCTACTTCTCTCTCAGCCACCACTGCCATCACCAATGTATC
>JAFKGQ010000034.1 GCA_017307755.1 Chitinophagaceae bacterium
AACTATCTGACTTTCGACTTTGCTGGCATGCTACACTCCCTGGTATTGATTTCTCTCACAGATAAGCCAGTTGATGATGGGTTTTCAAAGAACACTAACCCAGTACCTTGCCAAGGGTACATTTATTAAGCAACCTTTACGGGCGCACCATTATTTCCATCTGCACTCTGTGCCAACAGGGTCTGTCCCGTCGTCAGCACCCCGATCAGAAAAGTCCATTTTTTCATTGTATTTATTTTTAGTTTTTAAATGTGAAATCCGATGAAAAAACTATTCGGCTCCAGAGCCTTCGGGTTCTTTTGACATTGTTTTCTTAAGCCGCTTACGGATGTCTGTTCGATAATACCAGACAACCACGACACTGTAGTAGAGTGCTGCCAAAAGAGCGATTGTTCTGATGAATGCTCCCGTTGAAATATGTTGTAGCATGTGTTTGTCTTGTCGTTGATAAAATAAAAATTGACAAGACAAATATGGATAGATGTGCGCGGGAAAATGGTTAAGTTAACGGTTAACTTAACTAAGATTGTTTATAGGTGCTTGAGAGATAATACTGTCGGAAAATGAAATTGTAGGCCGTTTTATGGATCAAACCGGTCCTTCCGGGCATTATATGCCCTGGTCATCCTGTCCAGCAGGGGAGTGGGTGTTATTTTTCTATTCCTGTTCTTATATTCAATGACAGAGAAATCCTTTAGTTCGACATCCATGTTTTCCTCGGCCCATTCTCTCAGATGCTCCAATGTAGCCGGTGCGCCTTCATGACTAATCAATTTCGTTTCGTAAAGTAACACTATCAGTTCCACTGCTTCAGCTTTCGTCCCCGTCCATTTGAGCTTTTTGTTACTGATACTATTCGTCGATGGTTGAATGACACTCATTCTCTTATCCAATATTTTTTTATAATCCTCGTAAGCCAGCAATTCAGACAGTATAAGGCTGGCTTGACAAAAGTTCTCGTCTCTTACTAAAAAGTCGGCTGCCTCATGCGCGGGCGTTCGAACAAACAGTGCATCGTCTTCATCTGTCTTTCCAAGCATGTGGTAAAAATACAGATCCCGATGTTCGTCGAGGAAACCGGCTATTCTTTTTCTTTCACTAGTTACGTAAATGGAGAAATCTTCATAATTAGACGAGATACGCATGCATTCCAACTGGCACAAAGCGGTATAATAAATATACTCTTTATAAAAGAGGGGTAGCCAATGCTTGAAGTATTTTATCTCTGTATCTTTGTCAGAAAAAGGGTTTGCCGCCACATAATGCTTCAAATCCATGATCGTCTCCTTCATCACCTTCATTTTTTGATCATACCCCTTTACAAGACTCGATTTGGGGTCTACCATCTCTAATCTCGACTGCACCTCAATTTGCAGCCGATTAACTAACGCCTTCATAAAAAATCGATATTTGTTTATTTAAAATTATCGATTGTCCGGATCAATATTATTGATATTTATTAAGTTTTTTCCGGCGGCGCTTAGACGGTCGGGATAGCTTCTTCATCTCCCTGCCCACATTCATATATTATTTTACTGGGTGTGACGGTAAATTTGTCCTGATTTTCTTCTCAAATTCGTCTGCCATACCATCCACCTGATCATGTGTAACCCCTTATTTTGTGCTATCAGCGAAGGCTACAATAGTAGTAAAAACTGTTGTTTGATCGAAGGTTTAATTAAGTATTTCTTTGAACTCATGAGTGAAGCCTATCATAATTTGTTGCTCTTCTCAATCAAACAAATGGAAGAAATGTGGGATTCTTTTCTGCTTTCATTCCTAACAATGGCTCCACGCGCTTCTGAATTTTATTCATCATAAGAGAAGTAATTGGGATTTGTGTTTGGTCCTTAAAAGTGATTTTATAATACCGGTAATTTTCAAAAGAATACACTCCCGTTCCTCTTCCAAATGAAGTATAATATTCTAATGCAGATATGTCATCAAAAGAAAAAACTCTTTTTGTGTTATGCCATGTGTAAGAAATTGTTTTCAGTTCTTCA
Source organism: Chitinophagaceae bacterium (assembly GCA_017307755.1). GTDB lineage: Bacteria > Bacteroidota > Bacteroidia > Chitinophagales > Chitinophagaceae > Puia. Next base: position 2,004 of record JAFKGQ010000034.1, read on the forward strand.
TCTATTTCTATGATTAGCCTCGAGGTCTTAATCGAGTATTCAATATTTAAAGCAAGTGCAGGGCCAATATCCATTACAAATAAAATTGAAAAAGGTATCCAAAACACTATAGCATTAAAATTCCAGTTCATATAGTGAACATATACTGCTATTAAGAATACGTACCTTAGTAGCATAGGCCATAGTAGTAAAAACTGTTGTTTGAGCGAAGGTCTGATTACATATTTCTTTGCTTCCATCTATTTCATTTTTTACTGTCGCGGGACCCATCCTGATCCTAAAGCGCTTTCATAATTTGCCAGCCCCTTAATTAAGACATTTGTAGTAGGGCTACGTTGTCATAGAAAGTTTCTCCTACCATGAAAGAAACACCTACGATTACTGCCAAAATTGTTTCTACGGATGCTCTTTCTGACTCTACTATAGCTGAAAATATAATGGGAGTTGCGATAATGGGCGAAGAACCGTTTTGATCAATTAAACCAATCACCCAATTCGATGTGAGATTCAAATGGATTAGCTACTGATGAAGAAGCATGGCTTTCCTCTAAAAATGGGCTCGGCAGTGGCACGTTCAACGTCTAATACCCAAATACAATGCAAGACCGAGGAATCCAAGCACACTTACGACTCCATAAACGACTAGCAGGTTGCGGGTCATATTTCTATTTGCTTCTGTCTTATTGAGCCATGCTTTCTCTATTGCGGCAATGGAGTGGTTCTCTTTATAAATATATCGTATGTACGTAGTTACCTGAAACAAGATCAGTGAGCTTATAACTAACCATGTTTCTAAGAAAACCTTTTGTTTTGTTGCCAGCATAAAAAGTATTACTCCAGTGAGGACATTAATAGTCTGAAAACCGCCTATAATTCCAGCGGAACTCGAGAGAGCACCTTTTTCTCGATATCCGGAGTAAAATTTAAAAATAAAATAGTGCAAATAATCGAAGAAAAGCATAGAAGTATAATTTAATATATAGATTATCTTGGCAGCCAGCCACCCCTAAGCGCAGATTCCATATTCGAAAATCCTGATTTTATATTGTCCCAAATTGATGAAAATGCATCTATCGTTTGATTTGTAGCGTCCCCAATATGCTCGCCGATATGTTTTCCGGTATATCGAGTTATAATGGGATCGGCTAAAAAGTACGCGGCTCCAATTATCCATCCTATCCCTGGAATAAAGGCGGAACCTGCAACAGCCAAATCGGTTCCATTCTTCCAGTTTAGACCATTATTTGTAACATCCGCTGCAGAAACTACAACACCAATGATAGCCACTCTCCGTCCGAGAGCATCAACAGTAAAGCCTTTAACCATAGTTTGCTCTCCTAAATTGATAATTTCATACGAAGTGCCGGTAACGTTGTTTGCTAATTGTTGAAAAGCAGTGACACTGTGTACTGTCAAGTCAGTCGTCATAGCTATGCCTCCAACAGCTGTAGCTGTTGCGTCGATAACCTTATTAACTTTTTCCCTTTTCTCCTTCGCTTTATCTGATTTGTCATCACCTTGTTTCTTTTTACCACCGTTGTCTCCTTCACCATCAGCATTGTCAGATTTATCCTCATCATCATTTTGGTATTCTTTTGTACCAATATTATTAAGTTGGGTCATGGCACTTTCGATAGTTATTTCCTTACCCTCTTCGTCAACATATTTACCCGTATTCCAATCGTACGCTAACATTCCATCTGGATCAATGAATCGCATCGGATTATTAACAGAAAAACTGTAAGGTGTCAACCTTCTCGATGTTTCACAAAACGGATCAACATGATGCCATCTTCCAATTTGCGGATCATACATCCTGGCCCCATAATCATACCATTCTAATCCCGAGCCATCCCCAAACTCCTTATGTTGTAACTCCTTGCCGTTGTAGCGATATTTGTTTTCGGGTTTGCCGGCCTCCTGAGAGCTGATGCCGGCCATCGTCAGACCGAACGGATAATACCTACCAACCCCTTTTTAACGCCAACCCGTTTTCGCTGGCGCTCAGATTTTATACTGTTCAAAGAACTGCTATACCCCTCCAAGATAATCGATTTTTCCTTTCAATTGACCTTTTCAATTGAACTCAGATGAAAGAAA
>JAFKGQ010000011.1 GCA_017307755.1 Chitinophagaceae bacterium
TCCCCCCGCGCCACCACCACCGCCTGACGAACCAGGCCACTCTCCAGCAACACATTCCCTATCTCACCCGGCTCAATACGATATCCACTGATCTTCACCTGCTCATCACTCCTCCCCAAATACTCAATATTCCCATCCGCTAACCATCGACCCCGATCCCCCGTACGATACATCCGCACTCCCGATCGCTCACTATACGGGTCCGGAACAAAACGCTCCCGCGTCAACTCTTCTAATCCCCAATATCCACGCGCCACACTCCGGCCGCCGATGCATATTTCACCGATGCAACCCTTGGGCAATAATCGCATCTGCTCATCCAATATGTAACAACGTATATTATCCATAGGCCTGCCGATGGACAAGGCCGCCCTGTCATGAGGCCTGCCTTCAAAAAATGTTGCATCCACCGCCGCTTCCGTAACACCAAAACTGTTTAGTAACCGCACCCCGGGGCAGCTGTTCTTCAGATAATTGAAATCCGTAGGCGAACAGACGTCGGACCCTACCACCATGATCCGGAGAAAAGAAAGATCCTGCCGAAGGGCCGCCACATGCTCGACAAGGTTCTTCATCAATGCAGGCGTGGATTCAAGATAATGGACGCCATGTTTTTTCATTTCTCCGTACAGATAAGATGGATCCAATCGCCCTTCACCATCCGCAAGCACAACCTTCCCTCCATTCAGGAGCGCCCGGAAAACATCGCCGGAGAACACGTCGAAAGCCATACCCGCCACTGAGAATACGACAGGACAATGGTTTGAAAAGTCATATTGCCGGCGCCAGGCCATGCTTGTATTGATAAAATTGCCGTGTTCCACCATCACTCCCTTCGGTCTGCCCGTAGACCCCGAAGTATACATGATATACGCCAGGTTGTCCGGCCTCAACACTACCTCCGGCAACGTCACCGGCTCCCTGCCCATGCTCTCCTCCCACTCATCCATCCATATCACCCGGTACTCACCCCCCGGCAGCCGGCTACTCACCCCACGACTGCTGATCACTACCTTCGCTCCCGTATCCGATAACATATACTCCAGCCGCTCCAATGGATAATCCGGGTCCAGCGGCACATACGCTCCCCCTGCTTTCAGAATACCCAACATCCCTACCACCAACCCCCACTCCCTCTCTAGACAGATACCCACCGGCTCCTCCAACCCAACTCCCAACTGAAGCAAATAATGCCCCAGCCGATTGCTTCGATCTTCCAGCTCCCGGTAGCTCACCTCCGCCTCCCCGGACACCAACGCCACCGCCTCCGGCGTACGCAACACCTGCTCCACAAACAGATCCACCAGGGTCTTCTCCCTGTCATAGACAATATCTTCTCCTTTGCTCATCTCCATTACACCATGCAGATGCTTTTCGCTCAACAACCGGAGATCGCATATCCTTTCCCTGCCATCAACGACAATTTGCTCCAGCACATATTTGAAATGATCGCTCGCCTGCTGTACATATTGCTCGTTCAGGACATCGGCGTTATACTCAAAGGATACATACAGCCTGTCGCTACCCGCAATGGAAAGACACAATGGGTAATTGGTGTGTTCCTGCATCTGTTCATTCGACAGATGGGGCGTCGACGTATCCTCATCGGCCTTTTCTCCCACAGGATAATTCTCGAATACCACCAGACAGTCGAATAAATCGCCTTGCAGCTTCTTCCACTTTCTGATATCGCCAAGTGAAGTATACTGATACTGCCGGGATAGCAGCTGATCCTGTTGTATCCCGGCCAGCCATTCCATAATTAACAGGGATTCCTCCACCCTCGTATAAAAAGGTATGGTGTTGATGTATAACCCCAGTCTGCGCTCAACATCGGGCAAATCCTCCGGCCGTCCTGCGACAGTCACGCCAAAAAGGATATGTTCATGACTGGTATACCTGTATAACAAGTACGCCCAAACACCCAGCATAAGGGTGTTCATCGTCACCCGGCATCCCCGCACATACCCATTCAACGCCCGGGTGAGAGATCTATCCAACTCCAACTCGATGTATTTGTACCTACCGACCCCCTTTGTCTTTTCCAGCCTGTCTTCAATAAAAGGCAGCAGGGAGGGATGATCCACATCTTTTAGATATCGCGTCCAGTACGATTTCTCTTTTTCCTTATCCTGCCTTTCGATCCACCGGATGTAGTCTTCGAACCTGTCCTCTTCATCCAATATGATGTGCCCTTTGAGCAACAGGCTGCAGAGGTTCCGGAACTCCTGCTTCAATACCTGCATGGACCAACCGTCCAATAAAATATGATGGAATGTCCACAGCATGCAATACCTTTCCTCATCCAGCCGGAAAAGGGCAACACGCATCAATGGAGGTGTCTGCGGATCGAATCCTCTCTCCAGGTCCTGCCGCATATATGCATTCATATGCGCCTGTTGCTCCGATGGATCAAGATGACGTATGTCCGATATATGCACGGGCATTTCCACCTGCTTATGTACACACTGCACGGGTATCTTAAATCTGTCGTAGTAGAATGCAGTCCGGAAGATACTGTGCTTCCTGGTCAGCAACTGCCAGCTCCTGACAAATACTTCGGCCGTAATATTGCGCAGTTCACAGGTATATTGCTCGATATAAATATCCCCTCCCACCTCATACAGGCTGTGGAACAGCATCCCTTCCTGTACACCGCTTAATCTGTACATGGACTGTATCCCCTCAGCCTTCCTGTCACTCCAATCCTTGTTCGCCAATGGAACATATTCCAGCAATTCCGATCTATGCTCACGGATATAGCTGATTAGATCCCTATTATTTTCAATGATCTCTCTGTCCTTTGCCGAGACGACTCTCCCATCTTTTTTAAGGATGAGCTTATCCCCATTCCTGGACAAAGAAAGACGTATATCCTTCATTTTTCTGAAGAACTCTTGCACTGACATACCATGTAAATTAATGATGAGATAAAAGATGCGTAAGCCGAGAGTAAGGCTATCGCTACCGTAGGAAACAATACATCCCTGCCGGAACAAAAGAATATGTCTGTCAATTTAAGTAATTTCCGTCACATTTCCAGGCCGATTCATCACATTTGACAAAACAACCCGCCGCCATCAGCTAATCTTGTCTGAAAATTCAGCAAGATGAAAACGAGCACCATCGCCATCCTCGCCATCCTCTTCACCCTGCAAACACACGCCCAATCCGGCAACACGGACACCCTCTACTCAAAGGTCCTGGGCGAAACCCGGCGCGTCCGCATCTACCTCCCCTCCAGCTATGGCGACACTTATTTTTACCCCCGCCGCTATCCCGTGGTTTATCTGCTGGACGGAGAAGAACTCTTCAACCCGGTGTCCACGATAATCCGGCTCCTCAGCGAAGGCAGGGGTCCTTTGGATTTTCCGGAGCTGATCGTAGTAGCCATCTACAACACAGACCGCATACGCGATCTGACGCCTACCCACGTCACCCATGACCTCAACCCCATGGCGGACAGCGCTTCACTCAGCCGCACCGGTGGCGGTGAGAAATTCCTTTCCTTTATAGACCGCGAACTAATGCCGCATATCGATTCGCTTTACCGTACTGCACCCTATAAAATATTCATGGGGCATTCGTTGGGCGGCCTCACCGTAATAAACACCTTTATACACCACACTCCCATGTTCAATGCCTATATCGCCACCGACCCCAGCATGTTCTGGGATGAGCAAAAATTGCTGCGCCAGGCAAAGGATATCCTGCAGGAGGACAAATTCGCGGGGAAAACCCTGTTCCTCGCCATCGCCAACAACCTCCGGCCGGGGGCGGATACCACGGCCATTATGTCGGACACCAGCCACGAGCTGTTCAGCCTGCACATGAGATCCATCTTCTCCCTGAGGAACACCATCACGGCCGCCTACCCGCAGGCCCCCGATAGATTTATCCCTTTCACCGGCCAGCTCCCCGCCCCTGAAAAGCTTCCCGCAAATACAAAACCCTCCTTCCGGTTCTCCTGGAAATTTTATCCCGATTGCGATCATGGCGCACTGCCGCTGCCCGCATACTATGACGGTCTCCGCTATACTTTTAGATACTATCCCATCTATTTCCCCTTCCCGGAACTCTTTCAGCCTGCATGGACGGCAGATACGCTGATAACCACACATTTTAAGATCATCAGCCGGCAAATGGGTTACAAGGTATCACCCCCTGAAACCCTTATAAATAATATAGGCTATCAAATGATGGGTAGCCGTCAGTTCGACAGGGCCGCTTATTATTTTATGCTAAACATGACCAACTATCCCAACAGCTTTAATGTATATGACTCCATGGGGGATCTGCTCGCCGAACGGAAGGAAACAGATACGGCGATAAAATGCTATCAACAGGCGCTCCTCATCCGCGAGAACGCCGACACTCGTGTAAAGATGGAGAAGTTAAGAAGGTAATACCACCGTGTGAAACCAGTAATTGATAAATGACTTGATCTTAAACAAAGCATCGCTATAACTGTCCGGTTTTAAAATAAAGCTGTTGGCTCCGGCTGTATAGGTCGCCTGTACATCATCCGGCAACGCGCTTTCACTCAGCACTATGATCGGCACCGTCTCAAAACCCTGCCGCTCCCTTATCCGCCGGACCAGGTCCATGCCGTTAAATGGCTGGGCATTCATACTCAAAATGATCAACGGCGGCCTGTTATCCGGGTCCTGTATAAAATCCTCCAGGTCTGCGCCATAAATAAACTCGATGCCATCACTGATCCCTTCAGCCTCAAAGGTCTCTTCCGTCAGCCACCTGTCGTCCGGGTCATGCTCGACCATTAATATCTTTGAACCCATATGTGTTGATTGGTAATTAAAAATACCTAAAAAAACTTATCTTGTCCATCTAAATCCTAAATAGGCAGCATATGAGAAAATCACCAGCAATAGCGATGGTACTGGGCATAGCCATCCTCACCACCCAAACCGTAGATGCTCAACCCTCACCCACCCCAACCCCGGATACAACCGTCATTACAAAGCCGGATAAGTCAGTAACCAAACATTCAATAAAGATAGGGGGCAAGATCGTCAGCTATACTGCCGTGGCAGGTACACTGTTGTTAAAGAACGATAAGGACGAGTCCATCGCCATCTTCGGGTATACAGCCTATATAAAGGACGGAGAACCCGATGTCTCTCATCGCCCGCTGACCTTTGCCTATAATGGCGGCCCCGGATCTTCCTCCATGTGGCTGCACCTTGGCGCCCTTGGACCACGCCGCATTGCTCTCAACGATCCCACATACAACGACCCCCCGCCTTATAAATTGGAAGATAATGAACATTCTATCATCGATGTCACCGACCTGGTGATGGTAGACCCCATCGGTACAGGACTAAGCCATCCCATCGGGAAGACCGCTAATAAGGACTTTTGGGGTGTCGACCAGGACATCAAATCCATCAGCCAGTTCATCACACAATACGTCAAGGAGAATGACAGATGGAACTCCCCTAAGTATCTGTTGGGCGAAAGCTACGGCACCACCCGGTCCGCGGGCATCGCCAGTTATCTGCACGATAATATGGGATTACAGCTCAATGGAGTGGTGCTGGTGTCCGCCGTATTGGATATCCATACGCTGACCTTCTCTGATGACATCTCCCACGTTCTTTACATCCCTACTTATGCCGCCGTCGCCTGGTATCACAATAAACTGACAAATAAACCCGCCGACCTGGAAGCTTTTCTAAAAGAAGTAAGAGGGTTCTCGCAGGGTGAATATGCTACGGCACTCCAGAAAGGCGACGCCCTCAGCGATGCGGAGAAAGCCCAGATAGCCGCCAAACTGTCCGGCTACACGGGTCTGAGCAAGGACTATTGGCTCAAAGCCAACCTTCGGGTTCCAGAGCCGGCCTTTACACAGGAATTGTTGCGCGATGAGCATCAGACAGTAGGACGCCTGGACGCCCGTTATAAAGGCATCAACCAGGACCTGTTGAGCGAGTTCTCAAACGACGACCCGCAAAGCACGCAGATCAGCCCGCCCTATATCGCCGCCTTTATGAACTATTACTATACGGAACTAAAAGTAAATAAGAATTACAACTACCATGTGTCGGCCTATTCAGCGGAAGGTTTTAAATGGGATTGGCATCACGCTGCCAATGGCGGAGAAGGTTTTCCGGTAACCCCCAATACCAGCGTCGATATGGCGGCTGTCATGAGTAAAAACCCCACGCTGAAGGTGCTGGTGCTCAACGGCTATTTTGACCTGGCAACACCTTTCTTCGGCACGGAATATACTTTTGATCACATGGGACTGGAAAGAAAGGTCCGCGGCAATGTCACAATGAAATATTATCCCGCCGGACACATGATGTATATCCATTTACCCTCCCTCGCGGCATTCAAAAAGGATGTGGCGACATTCATACAGGAGACATCGAAATAAATATTTTGTCCGGCCGCAGGGTGATCAATGGCAGCATGTTGGGCACATGCCCGGTGGAAGAAATGTTATACCGCCTAAAAAAAGCATGTGTAAAAAAACACATTTCCGCCATGGCGAAATTATTACCGATGCATAATCTGGGGCCGGCTCCAAACGGGAAAAAGGCAAACATTTTCCGAAGCTTCCCGGCATCGTCGAGCCATCGCTCCGGCAGAAAGATGTCCGCATGCTGCCAATGATCCTCATGCCGGTGAAGACCATAAAAAAAAGACAGCACGACAGTTCCCTTGGGAAACGTCCAGGGACCATAGTGGTCGTCCGTTATAGCAACCCTGTCCGTCATAAAGGCCGCTGGCCGCAGACGCATAGCCTCGTTGATCACCGCATTGATATAGTCGTTTCGCACACTGTCATAAATATGCGTGCTCTCCGCAATGGCTTTTAGCCTGTCCGTCACAGCAGGCTGGTCCGCCAACAGCGACAACATCCAGGATAAAGTGTTAGCAGTTGTTTCATGCCCTGCCAGCAGAAGCACCAGCACTTCGTCGATGATCTGGTCCTCGGACATGGCTTCACCCGTATCTTCATACCGGGCGCTGAGCAACATGTCCAGCAGGTCCGCGTATTCTCTTTTATCCTGCCGGCGCTGCCGGATGATCTCCCTGATGATGTCCCGCATCCTTTCGCTCCGCTTCAGATTGATCTTATCCTGCCGGGTGATACGATAAAACAACTGACGCAGCGGCCTATTCACATCCTTTACCACAAAATCCTGCATCTGGTTAAAAAGAAGACTCATCTCCTTCTTTTTTGCCGGCTTTAGATCAATGTCAAACAAACTCCGCAGGATGACATCAAAAGCCAACTGGTATATCAGCGGATAAACATCGATCTCATTCCCCGTTGGCCATTCCGCCATTGCCCCTTCTATCGTCTCTGTCATCAGCTTATATAACTCTTGCAGCTTCCGTGTATGAAATCCGGGCTGTATCAGCCTTCTCTGCCGCAGCCAATAGTCCCCGTTGGAAAAAAGCAACCCTTTCCCAAACAGACGGCCCACTTTGGCCGTGGTAAATTCCGACTTGCGATAATTGGTATGGTTATCCCGCAGAACGTGCTGGATAAAACCAAGGTCCTGGGTAACAATGATCAGCTTGTCACCCGGGAAGATGGCGGAATAAGCATCTCCAAATTTATCCATATTCAGGCTGATGGCCCTGACAGAGTTTCGACGCAGAAAAAGAAGGCTTCTTATGATCAGCCTTGTAGTAGAGTAGCCATCCGGTATCCTGTACTTGTTCTTATAGGTTGTCATGCCGGCAGTAATGTAGGTTTAAATTCCGGCGTCACTCTTTTCCTGCTGGCCTGCTCATAGCTATATGCCAGCGACAACAGCCGTCCTTCCTTGTAGGCGCCGCTTACAAACGACAGACCCACGGGCAGCCCCTGCACCATTCCCATAGGGACGGTAATATGAGGGTACCCGGCCTTGGCAGCCGGAGAAGAAAAAGAAAACCCAGATCCATAATTACCCAGCACAAGGTCGGTGCAGCAGGCAGGACCGTTGGTAACGCCCGCGATAGCATCCAACTGATATTTGAGCAGGAGGTCGTCGATGATCTTGCGCGCCCTGGTGCTCTTTTCCAAAGCATCCAGGTATTCCTTGCTGTCGAGCCCTTCTTTTGCCTGGCTGCTTTCCAGTGTCTCCTGCTTAAAGTACGGCATGGCCCTGGCTTCATGCTGAGTGTTAAAAGCAATAACATCCGCCAGCGAACGCATACCCTCCACACCGGCAAGATATTTGTTGAGCCCGTCTTTAAACTCATATTGCAGTACGGTGAATTCCGCAGACCCCAGCTCACGGATAGGCCCCATCAGGTCGACCTCCACGATCTCAGCGCCTTGTTGTTTCATGGTTTCCATCGCCTGCCGGTACAACGCTACTACCCCTTCATGCCCATTTAATTGGGATTTTTCAACCCCGACTTTAGCACCTTTCAGCCCATCCTTCAGACAATATACACTGTAGTCAGTGCTCGTATGTCCAACACTCCCCTTCGTCACCGGGTCCTTTTCATCGACACCGGCCAGCGCCCCCAACAGGATAGCCGCATCCTTTACCGTACGGGCCATGGGTCCTGCCGTATCCTGTGTGGCGGAAATAGGAATGATGCCGCTGCGGCTCCAGAGCCCTACGGTAGGCTTAAAACCCACAATGCCATTGACAGAGGCGGGGCTTACAATAGAGCCGTCCGTCTCGGTGCCGATAGCGATGGCGCATAGGTTAGCCGCCACGGCAGCGCCCGACCCCGCACTGGATCCCGAAGGATTACGGTCCAGCACATAGGGATTCTTTGTCTGACCACCCCGGCTGCTCCAACCGCTGGTTGACCGCCCACTGCGGAAATTAGCCCATTCGCTGAGATTCGTCTTGCCCAGCAGAACAACGCCCGCTTCCCTAAGCTTCTTTATGATAAAAGCATCCTCTGCGGCCTTATGACCTTCCAGTGCCAGCGACCCTGCCGTCGTCATCATCTTGTCGCCCGTATCGATGTTGTCCTTTACCAACATGGGTATCCCGTGCAAAGGCCCCCTGATCCTGCCGGCCTTCCGTTCCTTATCCAATTGCTCGGCCGTCGGCAGCGCGTCCGGATTTAGCTCGATGATCGCCCGAAGGGTCGGCCCCTGCTTGTCTATTTCCTTGATCCATCGCAGATACTGTTCAGTGATCCACCTGGAAGTATACTCTCCGGAAGCCATTCTTGCCTGCAATTCATCAATAGTTGCCTCTTTTAGCACAAATCCTTTTGGCACCTTGACGATCATTGAAACCCCTATAATTGATCCATTTCTGAGAAAATCACGACGAAGCATAGAGAAAGGCGTTTTTCCTAATATACATAAATAATAAGCACCCTCACCGCTACGTTTTTAGATAGCCTAAATTTTTATACAATGTCAAAGTCCCTGTTGTGTTTTATCCTGCTGCTGTCCTCTTTTTCTATATACGCGCAGAGCAGCACCGTCGCCGCCACGCCAGAAAGCCCAAAGATTAAAAATATACGTAAAATAATGGCGCTCACAGGTTCCGGAAAGCTGGGTATCCAGGTGATGCAAAATATGATCAACACCTTTAAGACCGGCTATCCCAACGTAGACCCCTCATTCTGGGACGATTTTATGAAAGAGGTCAGCCCGGAAGACCTCGTCAATATGGTGATCCCCGTCTACGATCGGAATTTTACAGACGAAGAGATCGACGGGATGCTGGCCTTTTATAGCTCCCCCGTGGGCCAAAAAGTACTTGCCAAACTGCCCGTCGTCCTGCAGGAGTCCATGGAGGCCGGTCAAAGCTGGGGGGCTGAGATAAGCAAAAAGATCATCCAGCGGCTCCAGCAAAAAGGATATATCAAAGAGGGATGATATATACACTACATCCTGTCGATGATATATCCATTACATCCTGTCGTCAGATCTTACATTCCTTACTTTTTTGCCAGTAGATCTTCTACATCCTGTCTGCCCCAGTGCGGCTGACCGGCGCCCCCGACACCCTGGCCGTCAAACTTCTGTTTGGCCGCCTGTAATATCTCTTTTGCTTTTGCCTTGTCACCGCCCCACATTTTTGGAGTGAAATATTTCTCCCAACCTTCTAGGTACAACGCCCTTGGATTATCCGGATTCGCCGCTTTTGCCATCTGTATATAGCGGGAGGCCAATGGACCAAACTTGCGGCCATAGGTCGCTGGGTTGATATAAACCCTTGCCCTGTTGACCATGCTCAACACACAGTAGACTTCCGACAGCTCTTTTTTCTGGCGGGAAGTGTCCAGCAGGGACAATGCTTTATTGATCTGTTCCTGGCCCTTGTCGGCATAGGGTTCTATCTGTTCCCCTTCATCCTGGTAAAGCCAGCCGACCCTTGCATTACAGAACGCTGCATAGTAATACGGCAGCCAATCGGTCTTACGGGTGTCGGCTATCCGGGAAAAACTTTCGGCCAGCTGCTGATAGCCTTTTACATCTTTTGTCTTATCCAGACGAGAGGCCAACTGCCCCAGCTCATCCGTTTGCGCACACAGTGTAAAGTTTAAAATGATAAGACAGACGCTTGCAATTGTTCGTAACATAACCTTGATATTTAATGATTAAAGATTTTCGTTAATAAAGTCGTCCCGGCGGTCGATGCCAAAGCTCATAAACAGCCCGATGTAGTAGCTCCGCAGAGCAGGCAGGGTGACAGGCTGTTTAAATGCACCGTCATAACTATAATTATATCCAAAGACAGGATGGCTCCCCAGCACATTGTTCACGCCAAACCCGATACCCGAGAAATCCTTGTGCTTCCATCCGGGGAACATGGTAAAAAGCCAGGCAAAGCTGAGGTTCATTACACTGTAGATCTTGGTGGTGCCCTCGTCGCCTACAAATGTTTTACCCGAACCATCCGTCCCAAAATAATAGTAGGGTCTTCCCGTGGAGAAAGCATAGGACATATTCGCGCTGAAATTCAGCTCCTGAAAATATCTCTTCAGGGCAATGGAGGCAGTATGGGGTGTGGCAAAAGGAGGGCGTAGCTCATAAGGGTATTGAAGCCACTGGCGCTTCGTATCCAGGTACGTGTAGGTCACCCAGTAATCCAAACCCTTAAATGTCCTTTTATCTCTCCAAAAAAGTTCGACACCCTTCGCATATCCTGTCCCGGTGTAGCTGACGATAGAATCCGTCACCATGAGATGGTCGTACTTCTTATAATACGCTTCGACCCTCAACAGCTGGTTATGCCCCTTTTTCTGATAATTCACCAGCCAATGGGTAGCCTGGCTGCGCTGCTGATAAAATACCCCGTATGCCATGTTGATCTGTCCGCCATGCGACAGCCGGTATCCAAGGCTAAACCTTGGCGCAAGATGGGCAGCTCCCAACAGGGAAGAGTATTCGCCGCGAAGTCCCGCTTTTATAGCCAGATCCCGGGTCAGGTAAATATCGCCTTCTGCAAATACGGCCGTCAGATGGTCCATAGAGTCTACCCAATGCTCCCCTCCAAACCGCAACGCCTGGAAGTGCGAAAAAGTCTTAGTGGCCACCGTCCGCGCCTGAAAAAACCTATCCCTGAACTCCCCCGAATCACGGATACTCACATGCTCATAATTCCCCGCGATAGCCGCATCTATCTTCCAGTCATTACCCAGGGGCTGACGCCAGGAAAGGTTGGCATATCCATTCCTGTCGCGTATCTCAAAGGTGGAGAGCTCCCCGGGATGATTGACGTCGGGGGTATGCATCCCCGTATGACTGTACCCATAGTTGGTATAAAACTTCAGCATACCCTCTTTACCCGTTCTTAGCCGGAAATTGGCGTCTGTGGTCAGATATTCGGGCCCATGAAAATAGTCCTGCTGCTGTGGTATTATTTTATTATAGGGCTGAAGGTTCCCATATCCCAGGTTCATTCCATAGCTGCTCTGTCTTTTCTTACCCAGCTCCTGGAATCCGGCACCCATATGCTGCGGGAAAAGATGTCCGCTGGCAGAGGACTCATCCGGCAGATCTATCGTCTCCAGGATCAGGGCGCTGCTAAGCGCCTGTCCATATAAGGCGGAATAACCACCCGTACTGAATAATATACCCTTAAAAAGAAAAGGATTCAGCCGGGCGGATTGCGGCACGTTGGGAACGCTGGCAAAATTAGGACTGCGCAAAAGAGTACCGTCTACGAATTGTTTTGTCTCCTCACTCGTCCCTCCTCTTACAAAGAGCCCCTCCTTCTCGCCTATTTGCTGAGCGCCCGGGAGAAATCGGAGGGCATTGGCCAGATCACCCCCATTGCCGGCCACCGTGACGGCGTCTATGGGACTAAGAGAAGCGCCCTTCGCCTTATCACTGGCGACAAAGCTGCCGGCCCCCGTTACCACCGCTTCACCCAGGGTCTGAGGCGGCTTCCGCAGTACTGTGTCCTGTCCATATACAACAGTACCCGACATCAGCACAAAAACAAAGATTGATCCGGCTTTCATACCTGACATTTTCCACAAACCTACCCCTCATACAGCCCCATTCGCAGATAGAATAGATCACAGCCCCATAAGCGTCGACACATCTCCCCAATTCAGTCGATTCACAGTCCCAATAGTTCCCCCAGCTGCCCCCGGTAACTTTCACTCAGCGGCAGTTCAACCTTCCCCACCAGCACCAGGTCCCGCCGGATAGAAGACACTTTGTCCGCATTTACGATATAGCTCCGGTGGATACGGGCAAAGCGCCTGCCCGCCAGTCGCTCTTCCATCGCCTTCATACTCATCTTGGTGATCAGCGGTCGGGCGCTGTCCTCCATAAAGACCTTTATATAGTCCTTCATACCTTCGATATAAAGAATGGAAGGAATAAAGATCTTTTCCAGGTTGTATTCAACATAAACAAAAAAATAGTCCGGAGACGGCCCGCCGGCAATAGTCCCCGTACTGGTCTTCAACAAATAAAGCTCCTGCGCCTTATTACACGCTTTCAAAAACCTTTCAAATGACACAGGCTTTAAAAGATAATCTACAGCATTCAGATTGAATCCTTCCAGCGCATGTTCTTTGTACGCGGTGATAAAGATCACCATGGGCGGGGAAGGCAGGGATGCCAGGAACTGTAGTCCGCTGAGCCCCGGCATCTGTATGTCAAGAAAAATAAGATCCACAGATTCCTTGTGGAGGATATCCGCGGCCTCCATCGCATTCCTGCACCTCCCTGCCAGGTGGAGGAACGGGACCTTTTGAATATTGTCTACCAGGAGGTCCAGCACCAGCTTCTCGTCATCGACAGCGATACAGTTCATCATGAGAGATCAAGATTTAATTCCACCGTATAAATTTCGTCTTTATCCGTGATAATAAGTTTGTGCCGGCCCGGATATAATAATTCCAGCCGGCTTCGCGTATTGGCAAGTCCGATACCGGGACTCTTATCTTTGGCAAGATCGTCCTTACTATAATTATTGCTGACGTTAAAGATCAATCCTCCATTCTCCATCCTCATTTCGACAGCGATAAAAGCCTGTTTCGCCATCCCGATCCCGTGTTTGAAAGCGTTTTCTACAAACGGTATCAGCAGCATAGGTTCTATCAGCACCCCGGGGTCAGGTTCATCAAGGGAAAGACGGATATCCACATCTTCTCCAAAACGCAGCTGCTGCAGGTCGATATAGCTCTTTACGAGCTGTGTCTCCCTGGAAAGCAATATCTTTTCCTCCCCGGACTCATACAGGGAATAACGAAGCAGATCCGAAAGCTTGATGAGCGAAGCCTCCAGCAAAGGCGATCCCTGCCTTGCCAGGGACACCATATTGGTCATCATGTTGAACAGGAAATGAGGGCTTATCTGCTGACGGAGAAATTTTAGTTCTGCCGATAACCTTTGGGCCCGTTGCTCTTTTTCCACTCTCTCCCGGTGGACACGATCCATCACCGTCCGGAAAATGACCGATGCTATCAAAAAGGGTACTGGCGGAAAGAACAACAGCCGGTGAATAAAGGAAGTAATGACCAGCTCCGGCTGTAAAAGGCGCACTATATACAATTTGCCATAGTAGGAAATAGCCAGCAAACCCGCCACAAACAAAAAATAGAAAGGCCAAAGCCGGCGGGTCATCAATCTTGGGTAAATAAAGAAGGCATTGAGATAAAATAACCCGATATGATAAATATTGGAAAAAAGAAAAAATGCGCCAGGCAACGCGGGATTGCCTGGCGCATTATGAAATATCACAGCCGGAATGGTCAGAAGGACCATCCAGATCCCCATATGGATGGCAGGGGTAAGGAATGATTGTCTGTTATTGAGCATATCCGCAAGTTATGCCCAATTTCTACATATCGGCCCTTATCAGTCGACGAGCGCCGAAACTGCGTCGACCTGAAAACCTTACTGATTCACCTTGAACTCCTCCCACGCCTGCGCCGTAGGACGGGTGCAGGTCATAGGCTGCGTTCCATTCTCACTGCTGACAAAAAGCCCATTGCTCCCTTGCAGCGAGATCGTCCCATCCGGGTTATTGATCCAGGTGAATGTCTCCCAGGCCTGGAACGTAGGTCTGTTACAGGTGATAGGCTGTGTCCCATTCTCACTGCTGACATATTTACCCATGCTCTGTAACGCCACTTTGCCGCCGCCGGCGTCCACCACGAGGAATTGCTCCCAGGCCTGGGCCGTGGTACGATTGCAATTCATGGCCTGTGTGCCGTTTTCCCCGCTGACATACAAGTTGTTGTTACCTTTCAACGTAATCGTCTGTCCGATAGGAGCGCCGCCGCCGGTATTGTTGATGCTGTACACTCTTACATAGTCCACCATCATCGTAGTGGGTAGGGACCCATTGTCGATGTTGTTGCCGGGTAGATCGCCGCCGATAGCCAGGTTGAGGATGATAAAGAAGGGTAGATGGAAGGCGCCTGTATTGTTGATATTGTTTGCAATATTCCCCGTCACATACAATGTGTTGTCGACATACCACCGGATACTGCTGTTGTCCCACTCCACGGCATAGATATGATAGTCCCCCGGCGTGGTCGTGGTGCTGCTGCCATACTGTACATGGCCGCTGCCGCCGTTCCAGTGCATCGTACCCAGGATGGTATTAGAGGTGTTGACCTGCTCCATGATATCTATCTCTCCACAGGTAGGCCACCCGGCGCCCGTGTTGATATTATTACCCAGCATCCAGAAAGCCGGCCAGGTCCCCTGTACCATCGGTAGCTTGATACGCGCTTCTATACGGCCATAGGTCGTGGAAAACTTACCGTATGTCTCCAGCTTACCCGAAGTATACGGTTGCCCCTGCACGGACTCCTGTCTTGCCGTGATCACAAGATTGCCGCCTGTCACCGTGACGTTGGCCGGCTGATAAAATTCTTTCTCATTGTTGACGCCGGGATTGCCGTTGATGATGTTCCAATTGGATGTATTGACGCTCGTGCCGTCAAATTCGTCGGACCACACCAGCGTAAGCGCCCGGGGGATCGTGTTTGTCTCCTGTCCCGCCCTTGCGGTGGATCTAGCGTCTTTTTTACAGGAGATGGATAAAACAAGCATCGAAAACACCAGTCCGATGCCGGCAAGAATTCTCATTGTGGCTGCTCTTTTCATAGTAAACCGTTTTTTAGTATAAGATTTAATTTGAACACGCTTATTGATTCACTCTCAAGGCCTTCCAACCCCGCGCTGCCGTCGGTAAGACAGTATCCAAAGCCGTCGATGGGCTGATAGTAAGTGTTTTCGTCTATAGTGATGGTGATGGGAATGGTTCCCGCGTCAGCAGCCCCCAGGACTACTGGTCGTGACGTACTCATACTGGAAGCTTTCGTTTTGAATGTGTGTAGTGAATATGCCCAAAAATTCACACCTCTCCAAATTTTCGACTACGTCAAAACTACTTAGAAGGTAGATTTTCACCCGGTCTTGCAGAAATTACGGCCAATTCCGGTCACGTTTTTTCCTGCTGCACTGTCTTCTACCCATAAAACAACACAAATCACTAAAAACACAAGAAAATGACACAGAGAATCGCAAAAGAGCTCCTTTGGAAAGGATTATTCGACGGAATGCTGGCAACAGAACGTTACCTCAAAAAATCCACGCTCGACGAAAAGCTCCTGACCTTGATGCAACATAGGGTTTCCCAGATCAACGGCTGTGGATATTGCCTGGATATGCACCATAAAGATGCCATCCACCTGGGTGAGACGGAATTACGTCTCCATACCCTGCCCGCATGGAAGGAAGTTCCTTATTTCACAGACAAAGAAAGGGCCGTATTGGCTTATGCAGAGGCGCTGACCCTGCACGCCGATGCCGATGACGTGGTATTTGAAGGGCTCAAACCCTTTTTTGATGAAAAAGAGATCGCAGAACTCACCCTGGCCGTTGCCCAGATCAACAGTTGGAACAGGATCAACAAGGCTTTCCGCACCGTTCCCGGGGAGTACCAGGTAGGGCAGTTCGCCTGACACCTGTACCATTGCCGACCCGCTCCTGGATGAATTCCCCGATATTTGTCATCTGTAACAACCATGAAAGATTATCAATCCATTTTATTCCCCTATGCGTACAATATCCTTGGCTCCTCCGAAGATGCAAAAGATGCCGTACAGGATGTC
The DNA here is from genome assembly GCA_017307755.1 of Chitinophagaceae bacterium. Lineage (GTDB taxonomy): Bacteria > Bacteroidota > Bacteroidia > Chitinophagales > Chitinophagaceae > Puia. The sequence goes on from JAFKGQ010000011.1 coordinate 16,540, forward strand.
TTGTACAAGTACCTTGCCTCGCCAAAAGAAGGGATAGAGAACGAAAAGAACTATCTCATCCGGAGCGTGATCAACCAATCTATCAATATTAAAAAAAGTAAGAAGAAGATCGTCCCGGACGATGTCTGGCTGCCGGAGCCCATTGCCACGGAAAAAGCCGATACGAATATAAATCTCAGCGACATCGTCACCTACTCTTTGATGGTATTGATGGAGCAATTGACCCCAAAGGAACGGGCGGTATTTATCCTTAAGGAAGGGTTCGGCTACTCCCATGAGGAGATAGCCGGGCTGCTTTCCGGGACAGTAGAGAACTCACGCAAACTGTTGAGCCGTGCCAAGACAAAACTTGACGCACCCCGGCATATCCGGCCCCAGCACGCCACCCCCTTTCCAAAAGACCTCCTGGAAAAGTTTGCAGGGGCCATCCAGGGAGGAGATGTCCACACCCTGGAAGCCCTGCTGACAGAGGACATACGGTATACTGCCGACGGAGGCGAAAAGATCAAAGTACTCAGCAAGCTCACCATCGGTCAGAAAGATGTGGCCGGCCTCCTGCTGTTGGTGCATCAACGCTTTCATCAAAAAGCGTCCTTCGTCTACGCTATGGTCAATCACCAGCCCGCCTTCCTCTATTATCAGGGGGAAAAACTGTTCCAATGCCAGGTATTCAGCATCACCTCCGATGGTACTAAAATATCGCAGATCGATAATGTCATCGATCCTGCCAAGCTAAAAGCAATTTATTCCAGCGGTCTATAATTGACGGCCTCCGGTCGGATAGTCAAAAGGGGATGATTACAGCACATACTTGGTACATTCGGGCTTGCCCTTTTTTCCTGCTCCCGTTTCTCCCGCAGCATCCGCTCATACGGTGTCCTCCGCTGTTCACGCGTCAATCGCGTTACTTTCCGGATACTTGGCGTCCTTCTTATCCGCTGGATAAAGATCGCCGCACCGATGATAAAGCATACTAGTAAAATTATATTTCCACGCAGAGGAATGACCTCATATCCCGCATTAGGAAGATGGATGTCCGCGTTTATTGCTAAAGAGTCCATTCCATTCTTAATGGACTTGGGAAGATAGCCTCGCGCCAGATAGGAGATGAGAGCCCCAAAACCAATACAAAGCAATAAGGTAAATACGCCCGAAAAAACGGCCCCCATTCTAAACATAACCTCACGCCCTGAGAACATACCTGACCGAAAAGGATAGAGCAGGATCACGACCACATACATAATGATAAAAAGACCCGGCACCAGTATCAGATCTATCGAGACTGGCATACGAACCGGAATATCCAGGATAGTCAGGCTTGGATCGATCCTTGCAAGCCCCGATATTCCGGGCAATAGATTGATCATCAAATGCTGTCCTGGGAAAATACAAAGGAAAACAAGCACTGACACGATAGCCACCGCGGGGAATGGTCTTTGCCGACCGGCATGAGCATCCATAAATAATAATTGGTAGATATAGGCATTATTCCTCCGCTGTTATACAGGTATCAAATATTGTACCTATTTCCCCTCTCTGATCACCAATATCAACCCCTTCCCTTTCGACACAGGCAACGCCTCTCCCGCCTGGAAAGACCTGGGATCCTGCAACCCCCTGATCGCTGGAGCCGTGATCGCCGCCCTGGCGGGGTCAATCCCCAGTTTTTTCCAGTCGATGGTCAGCCGGACCGTAGTATCCCCGGCAGCCCAGCTGCCAATAGCAACAAGGGCAGCGCCTTTTTTTCGAAAGACCGTAGCCGGTACCATGCTGCTCCCCGTAGTTACAGGGCAATGACCGCTCCAATAGCCGATCATTTCCGTCCCTTTCATCCCAAAAGCATCCCATACGGCCCAGATAGGGCGTGGGTCCGCGTTCTCGCTCCACGGCATACGGTTTGTCATGCCATATACCATGCCTCTGTATGGGTTACCACCCCCTTCCAGCATCTCACCCATCAGACCAAAAGGGATACCACTCACCTCCGTCAAAAAAAAGTCAGGGGCATTATGCTCATAATCAAAATATTCCCCAAACCAAAGACGGTTGAGATAGGGGAAATGCTCCATATACAAATTTGCGCTGTTATTAAACCCGTCCCGTTTGTTATACTGATTGGCGGAGTGAAGATCGATGATCCCGGGATGACCGTCCTGTGTCAGGACCCTCTTTACACGCTTCATGGTGACCCTGTCGAATGCTACATCATCAAGATAAATACCGTCGATACCTACATTATTCACCAGCCAGTTCATACCCTCAACATAGTAGTTATGCCACCTGTTCATCCCGCTGTTGATGATCGCCGCGTCCTTTATTTCCGGAACAAACCACGCGGCGATATAATCCGTATCGCAATGCTCCTGCAGCCAGCTAAATCCACCGCCTGGACCCGGAGAATATACTTCATGCCCAAGACTCCTGAGCGCCCAGACCTCCCAGGCACAGTTACTCAGCTCGCGAATAGTATTGTAGATCTTTACCTTCAATCCCCTTTTGTGGGCTGCATCGATATACGCTTTCATCTTATTATACTCGATAAAAGGATAATTGATCCAGGGATTGATAGGCGTAGCATGATGAATATTTACAACAGTGGCGCCTGTGGCCTTAATGCTGTCAAGATCGTTGTATCTGTGGTAGAACCGGGTGCTCCACTGAAAATCCGTATTCAGAGGGTGGAAAGGCGTAATGAGTAGATTGAAATTATAATACAGGACCTCCCCTTTTTTCATGGTACGCGGTCCGCTGTAATTGTCGGCAACCACACTGTTATCCGCTTCATGAATAGAGATGCCCCCTTTTCCTTCGTTACCCCAACTGGAGGGCAGGAGCAAAGGTTTGGTGAGATAAAAGTTGGTATTCAACGGACGCACATATTTTTCATCACGCAAAGAATATTGCATCCCCGCATTTACATCGCCTATCCAGGCTCCATCCTGGTTTTTATTCGCTACATCCCATTTCCATTCAAAGTCCTTCGGCCGTAAGCCTCCCTTTTGCCCCAGCCCCATCATATAGGTAGCGGATTGCTTACTAAAAGGAATCCGCAGCGCGCATTCCCGCAGATCGATATCTTTCAATGCCGTAACACGCACCGTATAAGCCAGGAACCCATCAAATTCCAGTGAACCATTCACCTCCATCTGCAATACATCGGATACGCTCACAGCCTTCCATTGCACTGTACCTGGCTGGACATTGACAAACTTCACCCCCGGGTTTTTAAAAACAATATCCGCCCCTAACCCATTTTTTATGACAAATCGTAAAGGTCCCGTCAAAATATTTTTCGGAACAGCCCCAAACCCCGTCATCTCCGGAGTAAACCAGGTTTGCACCTGCTGCGGTAATCCATTTTTATCGAGCCGGACTGTCCTGCCTAAAAGATCGATAACGTTCCCTTTTACCTTCAGCGGTGTATAGGGCGCGATCACCGAGTTCTGCTGCGCCATGGTGGAATTGAGCCAGGTAAGCCTCGTCATTTTCCACGGCTCGTCGATACCCCCGTTCTTTGCCGGTTCACCCCGCACGGTAAACGTTACGTCAATCCCCACAGAAGATCCACGGGCAGTAACAGTTGCCTTACCCCGGTATATCCCTGGCGTCGCACCGGTAGGTACATGGAGCAGACACCACAAAGCCTGCACCCGCCCTTTACCCACATGTACAGCATTTACCAACGGCTGACCATTATATCCAACCCCACCCGTATTCAAACAGGATAAATCCGTTGCCGCAATCCTCCCTCCCCCATCCATCCTAAGATCACTAAACGACACTTTCACTTCATCTAAATTTTCCAACGCATAAACCCCCAGCTGCCATGAAAAATTCTCTCCTCTTAAAACCTCGCTTTTAAAGACAGATGCCGGCCCCCGCTGGATCCATCGGTACGGAAGGTCCCGGGTCATACGAATGGGATGTTCCCGATCTTCCGGAAAAACCAGAAACCCCCGGCCGGAAGAACGCTCTCTAAGCTCACCTGTCTCCTGGTCTGTAGCAATCACCTCCATCGGATAGTAACTGTTGAACGCATCGATGCTTTGTATCTCTCTTACAAAAACATTCGAAGACGATCCATCCCCGATGGCCGCCAGCCATGCACCGGAAGCAGTAGTATCCGGCGCCAGGTACCTGCCCTTTGGATAATTCGAACGCCCCTCATTTTTGTAAGGCATATAATACACATAATACACTCCCTTCCCCGACACCGGTTCAAAAAAGAGCTCGCCTGTTTCCCGTGTCACCGTCACTATCTTTACGTTATCGATCCTCCGGCCCGTGGCCGAATCCTGTACAATGATACGTTTGCGGGCAGGATCACTATCTCTGCGGCGCCATGGGATCACGGCCTTCGCCGGCTTACCGGCGCCTTCAAATTGTAATACCACCCGATGGTTACCCAGCGAATCGGGATCCCAGCAACCGGGACAAACACTATATTTTATATCCTGCCCAAACACAGAGCCGGCCAGGGATAAAAGACAAAAAGCAAGAACAATTCCTTTCATTCTTAAAAATAATTAATAATCCACCGGCAGCCGCATCGTCTTACGATAATCGATAATGGGCTGATAAGGTCCGAATTTATGTTGTACAGAGGGAAAGCTGTCGGCAAAAGGTCCGCGGTCATAATCGATGGGCTTTGTGACAGGGTCCGGATAGTCAAAGCTTTTGGGATTGGGCCGGTCATGAATGTCATCGTCATTTATAAAGGCGGCGACATCCAGCGCTTGTTGATCCGTAAGAAAAGGCTTACCCGTAGTAACTTTATTATAAGGCATGTTAGCCTTGAGCCATCTGGCCATCTTTATGATACGGTGCATGCTGGAGCCGGGTTGATAGGCCTGCCCGCCCCATAAAGGAGGATAAATAAACCCTGTCCCATCTGAATTCAACTGCCCGCTACCGTCATTGCCATGACAGCTGGCGCACAACTGTGTAAAGACCTCCTTGCCCCTCTTCGGGCTTGCAGCTGCAGCAGGGAATTGGATAGCCATGTTTTTCGCCCCCTCAAAACCACCTCCTTTCGGGGCAAAACTATTGATCCATTTCAGATAAGATAAGATAGCCACCATCTCCCGGCTGTCCAAAGGCAGCGGTTTGCCGTTATGGGGACGCATGATACAGTTGTTCACTCGCTCGGCCAGCGTAAGGATCTTCCCCTCTCTGGCCCTGTACTGGGGATAATTATCATGAGAAGACAGCAAATTAAACGAATACGGTTTGACGCCCGCATCCTGGTGACAATTGGTACAGTTCATCCTGTTGCGGAGATAATGCCCTTTTGTCCCATTGGGTCCGATATAATAGGCGGTATTCAACAACAATTGTCTGCCGTACCGCACCTCTTCGCCAAACATATCATTAGGGATTAGTGAAGTATCAGGCAGGATAAACACGCTCTTGACCAGCGCGGTCCCCACTTCCTTCTTTTCTTTGGCAGACAATCCGCAACCCGTCAAAATATAAAAACACACAGAACACCCCAACAACAAACAAATAACAACTCTCCTGTCCATATCTTCCGATTTAGTTCAAAATAAATGGTTTCACCATCGCCGCGGGGATAAACTGCACCCGGTAAGGCGGAATAGCCGTATCCAGCGTCCAGAGCAGCGTCCCTTTTTTATCCGCCACCACAGTGATATGTCTTTTAGAACAACAGCATAGCACCAGCGAATCATTGATCATATATGCACTACCCATCCTGTCGTTGTATATTTCCGCCGGCAGATCGATGTGCCAGTCTACACGCGCGGCCCGGCCATCAGGTTGAATGTTGAAAGCGTACACCCCCGATCGTTTCTTGTCAACCCCATTGTCAAATAACATCAGACTGCCATAGGGATTGATATGCACCGCATGCGATTGAGAAAAGACACCCGATGCCGGCAACCCGACCGTACCGCCTTTCCCCAGCTTCCATAATACTTTGCCGCTGTGCGCATCCACCTTCCACACCTGCCCGAGATTGTAAAAAGACACCAGGTAATTGCTATCCTTGTCATAGCTAAGACTATTGGCATGCATCCAGTCGCTCTTGTGTTTTTTCAGATCGCTGTCCGCAAAGGGATCGCAGACATCAAACACGGACCACTGCCACACCTTTTTTCCTTGTTTATCAAGCACCAGGATCCCATCGCCATGTACGGTATCTGTTTTACCGCCGCCGACACGGCTCAGGTCCATGATACGGAGGTCTTCATATATCGTTACCACATTCCCTGCACTGTTCTTGATCACCTCGTGATGAATGGTATACCTGAGATCCCCCTGGCCCTTTTTTAGATGTAGCAGGGTATCCCCCAACAGGTTGATCTCAAGTATCTCGCTGCCATAGCTGGTAGGCTCATCACTTTTGCCAAGTATGGATATGATGGTGGCATCTTTTGTAAAATGCGTCACTTTCACACCTGTCCCATCAACCATATGGTACCATCGGAGTTGCCCCTTTGTATCCACGATATACATAAAACCCGGCGCCTCGCGTTTATTGATCAATAAAAACCCCTCTTTAAATACATCAGGCAACAACTCCGGCCGGGTACAACTGTACTTGAACTGGTCCTGTAACCACATAGGCAACCCCCTGGATCGGAATGTATAGGTTTTACTCACATTTTGAGCCCCTCCGCTCTCTGTCACCAGCCGGAAAGAATAGCCGGTCTGCGGAACAATATTACCCAGGACAAGCGCATGATGAGAACCCGCGTCGGACACAGATGAAGTAAAAGACCTCCTCGAATCGCCGTCCGGCCAGTATTCCGCATACACCCTGGCATCCGCAGTCGTCGTTACATCTATCTGTATCTTCAGCTCGTTGTTGTTATGCAGCCCGATACTGATATCCCGGATGACATTCCCGCTCCTGCCGGTACAGCCCGCAAAGGCGATCCAAAATATGATTACAATTCTCTTCATACTACTTATCTATCCGCATTGCTCAGGTTGGGGTTCAGATAAACCTGACCTTGCGGATAAGGGAAATACCTGTTCTTTGGCATGACGATATTCGAAGGCTGCCCGATACGGTTGAGATAGGCGTTTACGATCACATCGTATTTACCCATCCTGATAAGATCGGCCCTTCTCTTGCCTTCATAAAAGAATTCCCATCCCCGCTCCTTTAAAATGGCATCCCGTAAAGTGCTTTGATCATAGTCGGCCAGGTTCAGCTGTTTTGCATGCGAACGTCCTTTTACCTGGTTGATCAACCCAATACATTCAGCCGTCGGACCACTGATCTCATTGATCGCCTCCGCCCTGCTCAGGAGCACATCCGCATAACGTAGGATGTCCACGCTATGACCGTCATAATAAGTGATAGAACCTAACGAATCCGCATATTTCTTGGTGGCGACATCCGCCATATAGCTTACGCCGGCAGGCGGAGTAGCTCCCGGAGAAGGCGCTTGCGTGTATATGAGTTTATCCACCCCTTTGTAATAAGGATAAAAACATTTCTTCCGGTCATCGGCAGCATCAAAACTGTTGTAAAAATCCCATGAGCAGGCATAGTATTGCCACCGGTTTTGCAGGGCCGGAGTAGGGTTGTTCAAAGGGCCAAAGTGGTTTAATAATTCAGTACCGTTGGTATTGGCGTCGGCCAGCACGGAAAAGATATTCTCGATACACCATTTATTCGCCTCCGTAAACAGACCGAGATAGTCGGGATAGAGATCGTATATTTTAAGGTCCATCACCTGTTTGGTCAGGCCGACCACCTGCTGCCAGTCATGTCTGCGCAAGTACAGCTTGGACAGCAGCGTAAGGGCAGCCCCCTTGGTGGCACGACCGACGTCATTGCCGGGATAAATGGGGTTGTTCTCATAATTCAGGGGCAGCACACCCATTGCCTCGTTGAGATCGTTGATCAACAGCGCTTCGATATCCGCGACAGAGGTAGGTTTGGGCTGGCTGGTAAAAGAGGGGTTCGCTATGTCTTTCTCCGTCACCAGGATTACAGGGCCAAATGCATCCGTAAGATCCGAATAAGCGATGGCCCTTACAAACTTTATTTCCGATACAAACTGCTTTTTCTCGGCATCTGAAATGGTAGTCATCGCCAATATATTAAAAATAGCATTATTGGCATTGGCAATGAGCTTATAGATATACTGCCAGTCATTGGACAGGAGTCCATTGGAGGAACTCCATAAACCCAGCGAAAGTTGTCCGGGGTCGCCTCCATAGTTACAGTGACCGACGTCGGTGGTAAGATCGGTTAGGGCAAAATGACGCACCGTCCAGTAAACATAGTTATCTCCCACCGACGGCCCTTTCAACCGCGCATACACGGCATTTACGGCGGCAATGGCATCCGACCTGGTCTGAAAAGCATTGGTATTGGTGAGCGTGCTGTATACTTTTGGCTCCAGGTTCTTATTACAGCTGTATTGCGTGATAAGCGCCGGGGCTAAAAGGATGGCTATAATATATTTGTTCATCGTTGTCTGATTTTAATGAATGGTTAGTTTAATACCCACGATAAAGGTCCTGAAGGCTGGGAACGAGTTGAAATCGATACCGCCCCCAAGGTTGCTGGCGCTGGCCACCTGAAGGGTATTCACCGCCTGGGAGTTGGTCGCCTGGACGGTGCTGCCGCCCGCCGAGGTGTTGACATGAGAGTTGACTTCCGGGTCGGTACCGGTATAGCCGGTGAAGGTAAACAGGTTTTGCGCGGACGCATATATCCGGAAACCATCAATGACCTTTGTCTTACTCAGCAGCCAGGTGGGCAGGTCATAGCTAAGGGAGATCATTTTTAGCCGGACATAGGAGGCATCCTCTACAAAACGGGAATTCACATAGCTGCCATAGCCGCTGAGGAAATATCCCTCCCGGGGAATGCTCGTATTCTCGTTCTTACCCGCTACCCAACGGTTCAATATGTCCGTGCTGGTAGTCGACTCCAGTACAAGCCTGTTCATATTATAGAGGTGATAACCAAACGCTCCCTGAAAGAATACGGTCAGGCTAAAATTCTTATACTGGAAATCGTTGCTGAGCCCCGCTATCAGGTGGGGGTTGGTGTTACCCAGATAGGTCCTGTCGCTATCCGTGATCATCCCGCTTTTATTGAGGTCGGCATATTTGGGGTCGCCGGGTTTTGAATTGGGTTGCGGTCCATATTTTTCATTCGGCCCGATGACTCCCAGGTACTTATAACCATAGATCACACCCAGTTCCTTCCCGGGCTCAAGTCTTGTAAATTCGCGTCCCGACACGGTACCGCTGGGGTTGGCGGTATTAGTGGGGATGATGCTCACATTATTGGCCAGCGATAAACACTTCTGCCGGTTGTAAGCGATATTAAAAGTCGTACTCCAGGTAAATGCATCCCCCGTAAAATTCCGTGAGTTGACGGCAAGTTCGATACCTTTATTTTCTATCGACCCGGCATTGAGGAGCTGCGTGCTGAAGCCCCACCATTGCCCGATGGGCACATTCAACAGTAGATCGCTGGTCTTCTTGCGGTACAGATCGATCGTCACACTCAAACGGTCCCCCCAAAATCCCATGTCGATGCCAAAATTGGCCTGTGCATTGCTCTCCCATTTGAGATTATTATTCAACAGAGACACAGGCTCGATCCCCCCTGATAAAGCGCCTCCGGTATTAATAGAGGTATTGTAATTGCCAAACCGGCTCATGTAAGTATAGTCACCAATACGGTCGTTACCCGCAACCCCATAGCTCACCCGGGCCTTCAGACTCGAAAATAGTTTGAGGTCGGCGATAAAAGGAACATTGGTCATTTTCCAGGCGAGGGCGCCGGAAGGGAACGTGCCCCACCGGTGGTTCGGTGCAAACCGCGAGGAACCGTCCCTTCTCAAGGTAAAGGTCGCCAGTATCCGGTCATTATACGAATAGTTCAATCTCCCGAAATACGAGGTAAGCTTTGTTTCCGCCTTGTTGCTGCCGGGCGTATTGTTCGAGCCCGCCACCTGCGGAATGGCCCCTGCATTGAGATTGTAGTACAGGTACAGGTCCGTGGAAAACTGACGGCTTCCCGCACCCAGCCCTTCGTATATATCCTTCTGATTGGAAGTACCCGCCATCACCGTAAGATCATGTACGTCGTGCTTATACTTGTAAGTAAGATATTGTTCCACCAGCCATCTGAACGAAGTGTTCATCTGCTCGGCGGCGACCCCATTGTTCGACTGGCCATTCACCAGCGTGCGGGGAGTGTATTGACCCGCGGTCGTTCCGGAGTATTCGGCGCCGGCGCTAAAATGATAGGTGAGGTTTTTGATGATATCATAGTCGGCAAACATATTGCCGTTGATCAGCTTGTTTTGCGATGCATTCGTGGGTTCGAGCAACAGCGCCAGTGGGTTGTCCTTCCCCAGATACTGATAATAGCTGCCGTTTGCATTGTACACGGGTATGCTCGGCGGCGATGTGAATACGCTGTATAACGGCGCCGTAATGTCGGCTACATATCGCTGCAGATGACTGCTGGTAGCCGCGCCGTAAAAATTCGATCCCACCCTTACCCGGTCGCTAAACCTCTTCTCGGCGCCCATACGCACGGAGTATCTTTCCAGATCGGTATTCTTCAGCACACCTATCTGTTTCATATAATTCCCCGATAAATAGAATTTTGAATTCTTATCGTTACCGCTAAAGCTTATCGACCTGTTCAACACCGAAGACTGTTGGGTGGCAAGCTTCCACCAATTGGTATTCGCCAGAGGAAAGCTGGGGGGAAAGACCGGTGGCTTACCATCTTCCGCGGCTATCGCATTTTGCACATCCGCATATGTCTTACCATCCACCAGCGAAGGGTTATAGGTAAGATACTGGTACCCGTTGGAGACATCCGCATCTATTTGCGCTCTTCCCGGCCGGCCTTTTTTAGTTGTTATCAGCACTACCCCATTCCCGCCGCGGGCTCCGTAAATGGCGGTTGCAGAGGCATCCTTTAGGATCTCGATATCTTCAATATCGTTGGGGTTGATATATTTCCCGTTGTCGCTGATAAAACCATCGACTACATACAAAGGCTCATTGGTCGTAGTGATGGAATTACCACCCCGGATGGTCACTTGCATGCTGCCGCCGGGTGAAAAGTCGGACTGCTGGACGGCCACGCCGGCTGCACGCCCCTGTATCGCCTGCGCGATATTAGCCGTTGTCCCACCCAGGTTCATATGTTCGCTGTTGACAGAGCTGATAGCACCCGTGACATCCTTCTTTTTCTGGGTGCCGTACCCGACTACGACAACGACCTCCTGCTGGTCGGATTTCGCTTTTAGCGCAACGTTTATCTCCGTCTTGCCGGACACCGGCACCTCTTTTGTCTGGGTATTCACCGAGGAAAATACGAGCGTGACGGTACGATCCGGAACATCCATTTTATACATCCCTTTCTCGTCGGTGACAGTACCTATGGAAGAATTGCCTTTTACATACACCGAAACACCCGACAAGGGATTGTCGGATTCGTCTGTCACTTTACCGTGGATCAACGCCAGCGGAGCTTCTGTTTCTATCCCATCCGTAATGGTGATAAGCAGCGGTTCTTTGCTTTTGGGGAATATAAGGATAGTGTTGTTATCCTGTTTAAAATCGAGTTTCGTGCCCGACAATATCAATTGCAGGGTGCTTGCTACCGAACGGGTTTCTTTTGTCAGATTGATGTTCTTGTAGCGATCCACCTGCTCCAACACATACGCCATGCGAAAACCCGAAATGGTTTCCACCCGGTCAAGCGCATTGCGCAGCGGCACATTACGCAATTCAAGCGTGATAAGCTTGTCCTCCATTTTCTGGGCATAGCTTTCCTCCGCCGTAAGTAATTGGGTAAAAAGAAGCAGGACCGTCACAACCACCAAACTCACTTTCATAAAAAAACGCAGGTTTTGGTTTCCCCGCCTGCCGGAAAGATACTCTCCGGGCAATAGGGGGCTGAATGCAATAATTTTTTGCATAAATTGCACTAGTTTAAAATGATTATCAGATTATTTTAAGCCTACCCCTCCATAGCTTTTCCAGGGCGAGAGGGGTTTTTTATTGTCCTCCGCAGCCTTCTCCATCCAGGAGCACCGTTCTCCCGTCGGACATGCTGCGATGAGCATTACTTATTATACATAACACATTTAGCACATTTTCAAGGGTTTCAGTACCATCAAAAAAGGCCTTGATAGTACACTTCTTTAGCCCCTCGTTCTTAAACAGGATCTCCACTCCGTACCGCCTGCCTACCAGGACAGCAACCTCTTCAAACGATTGTCCTTCAAATACCATCTCATGCTTTGTCCAATCCGTCACCAGGGAAATGGCATTCACCGTGTCTTTTGATACCGCCGCTGTCACAGGTTGATAGGTCACCCGCTGGTTGGGAGTCAGGACAGCCAGCAGTCGCCGGTCATCCTCTACCTTCACCTTACCCGTAGTCACCGATACCGTTATTTTCTTGTCATCCGGCAAGGCGCGTATATTCAAAGCCGTCCCCAGCACCGTTGTACGTACCCGCCCCGTATAAATGATAAATGGTTTTCGTTTGTCCTCCGCCACATCAAAATAAGCTTCACCCGACAAGACGACCTCCCGCGCATTGCCCATGAATTTTTCGGGATAATCCAGTTGGCTATTGGCCTGTAGCACCACACGGGTCCCGTCGGGGAGAGTGATATGACGGATAAAACCCGTCAATTTCTCACTGGCTTGAGGTTGCTGTGTGGCAACAGCCGGCTGTGACTTCCGGGGAGCAATGACATGCCATATTAGAGATCCGGATACCAATAAAAGGACTGCGGCAGCAGCCATCCACCATCGACGCATCAACACCGTCCTGCCTGCACTTTCCTCTTCCTTTAATTCAGTGCTGATCGTGTTATACATCCTGTTCCTCAATTCCTTTTCCGTCTCGTTGCCCGGCCATTGAACCTCAGCCCCTTCGTTATGATTGTACCAGTTTTCGAAAATAGCCCGTTCTTCAGCCGATAAGGTTCCCTGCATCCATTTTTCAGCAAGGGCTTTTATCTGGTCTTTTGAAACACCGTTGTTCATGGAAAAAGTATCTGTTATTGTATATAGCGTGTAAAAAAGGACGCATCCCCTAGCCGGGGACAAAAAATTTAAAAAAGATTTAAAAAATGCTGGTCAGCTGCCGTAGAGAGGCCCCTAATACTTTTAAGGCCTTGCTGATATGGGCTTCCACCGTTTTGGGAGAGATGTCGAGGGAGGAGGCAATCTGCTTGCCGGAAAGCCCCTCTTCACGGCTAAGCCGGAATACAAGACGGCATTTTTCAGGCAATGTGGCGATGGTTCTTTCGATGTCCACCCGCAGCTGTTCATAATCCAGCCATTCGACGGCACTATAGTCTTCAGCGTGCCGGTCGGCAATAAGTTTTTGCTTTAACGCATGCTCCTTCTTTTCCCTGGCAAGGTACCCAATGATCTCATATTTCAGCATGGAGGCGAGATAAGTAGCCAGGGTAAACCGCAGTTGCAGTGTATGCCGCCTGCGCCAAAGGTTTATAAACACGGTCTGTACAATCTCCTCCGCCACCTCAGGCGATCCGAGTTTTATCAGCGCCTGTACCAGCAGCTTTTTCCAGTAACGATCGTACAACACATGAAAGGCCTGTTCGTCATCGCTGGCGATCAGCGGCAGCAAGTGCTCATCATGATATAGGTGATACGCCTTTCTCACTCACAGTTGTATATTAAAATTAGCCAACCCGTATCCCCAAACCTCACGCAAACGTTTGCGCTATTTCTTTCTCTTTTGCAATCTCGCGATCGCTGCCTGCAATTTTACAGGATTGTTCAGATAAGGTCCCAGGTCGAATAACTCCACTTTTCTGAACTCCACGGGATGGCTTTCACTCTGTAACGAAATAAAACCCGCGGGGATCAGACCGCCATCGGGTAGCCCGGCCCTTTTTACATATTCATCCTTCCCGTCGTATTGAGGCTTCTCGTATGTCAATACAGTATCACTCTCCACGATATGCCGGATGATGGAATCTTTCAGGACCAGGGCTTCTACATGTACCCACTGATCCCCATGATAGGTTTTTGCAGTAGAGTTGACACAATGAGGCGTAAACAGCTTCTCATCCATCACCACATTTGTCCCTGGTGTACAAAGATTGGCCGTTGACCGTTGGTCCTTACCATTACCTCCTAACAATTGCTCCTCCAGGGATATGGGAAAGTCTTGCTTCAGTTCCATACTTTCCGGCGACTGACAATGCAGCATCACCCCGCTGTTGCGATAGGCCCAATCCGCCCCATCCTTCATCTGGTCGCCGGTAAAGCGGTATTCCACCACTATCAGGTAAGCGGAAAATTTCTTCTTGTAAAATATGTGGCCATACCGTTCTTTAAAAAGTCCTCCATAACCTTCATAGTTCACCTTCATCACCCCATTCTCCACCCGGAAGGTATTGGAAAAATTATCTCCGGCGGGATATCCTTTGATCTTTACCACCCAGTCTTTGAGGTCTTTGCCGTTAAATAGCTTTATCCACTTCCCCTCCTGCGCCTGCAGCAACAACGAACAGAAACTCAAAAAGACTACCAGTAATGATCTCATAAACCTTATTTTATACCATAAATATAACAACAGCCGGCAAATTCCAATAGCTTTGTTCTATGAACAAGGATACAGGCCTGTTTCTCCTGCTCATCATCTTTTTGATCAGAAAAATATTTTAAAGACCATGCCAGACACTTTCCCGAGCACCATTATCAGACCATTCACCAAAGAAGATCTCCCAACCATCTTCGCACTTTTTAAAGAATTCTCCATCTTCCAAAAGACCCCGGAAAAGATGCACATCACGCTCGATCAACTGATGGAGGACGAACTACACTTTCAATGCTTTGTCGCCGTGGTGAATGGAGAGGTCATCGGCTATGCAACTTACTTTTTCGCCTACTACTCCTGGACAGGCCGGGGCGTCTATCTCGACGACCTGTATGTAAGAGAGGGCCATCGGAAGTATGGCATAGGACGGCAGCTCCTGGACAAGGTTATCAGCTTCGCCAGGGAGAACAACTGCAAGACCGTCCGCTGGCTCGTCTCCCGTTGGAACACAAATGCCATCGAGTTTTACAAAAAGATAGGCGCTCATGTCGACGATACGGAAATGACTGCCGTACTGCCGCTTTAGTGGCCCGTCCGTCAACCTGTCCAAATATATTCTCAAATTTTTTTAATTCATAAGGAAATAAAACTATGGCAAAAAATAAATTACTACGAATGGACAATGTCGGCATCGTTGTAGAATCTCTTGATGATGCCATCTCTTTTTTCACGGAAATAGGTCTGAAGCTCGAAGGGCGGGGCAAAGTCGAAGGTGAATGGGCTGGTCGCGTCACTGGACTAGGTTCTCAGTGTGTAGAGATCGCAATGATGGTTACCCCTGATGGACACAGCCGGCTCGAGATTTCCCGGTTTCTCAACCCGCCTACGATCTCGGATCACCGTACTGCCCCGGTGAACGCGCTCGGTTACCTGCGTGTCATGTTCACTGTTGAAGATATTGATGAGATGGTATCCAGGCTGAGCAAGCATGGCGGTCAGCTTGTTGGCGAAGTGGTTCAGTACGAGGATTCGTATCGGCTCTGCTATATTCGCGGAACCGAAGGGCTTCTCATCGGGCTGGCACAACAACTCAAATAATAAATGATTATTAGCCATGTAGCTATCCGTAAAGAATCCCGGGTATAGTCGGCTGTTGCAGTACCGTGAGAGGACCGTGCGGTCCTGGCGGACTGCGCGACGGCGATATTGGCTCATTTTTATTACCCTTATGGTGAAGATACTAAATTATTCTAAGTTATCTTTGGCCTCATGAATGAAAGTAAGCTCAAGTATGCATCGATGATAGCTCTCCTTGCAGTCCTTGTTATCCTCTCATTTACCCTAATAAAAATACGCCGCACCGAAAATGAAATGGACGTGCTCACACAGCTGCTGGCGCCCGTCAAACAGCAGATAACCCCTTCCTCCGTCATAGGATATGATTCCAACCTTCCCGGCGACAGGGAGAGGGCAGTATATTTCAGGACGGTTTCTGTTTTATCTCCCTCCCTGGTAGTGGAAGCCCCGGGTTATGATACCTTGCTGACCGTAACCGACCCCTCCCTCCCTGAAAAGAGCTATGATAACTACAGGTCCATTCAGCAGGGAGAATATAAAAGTCTATCCTATCGTCTATTTGTATCAAAAAAATAATATGGCAGTCATCCTATCGTTGATCGACATACTCATATTGTGCATGGGGCTGTTCACCCTGGCTCACCAGCTGAGTCCAGCCACCAGGCCTGGTTTGAAAGGTCTCATCGCCTTTATCACCTGTCTTTCCCTTATAAGCTATTTCTATTATCTGAGCCTGGTCTTTCACATAGGTTTTTATTCCCTGCTTGGGGGGATAGCCTTGTTAAATGTATTGCACCTTCGCTGGTCGTTCCCTTTGACCCGCCGTCTTATCGGCACTATCCGTCCGGCATTGGGCGGTTTTCTGGGATCAAAGATCTTTCTGGCCCTGAGTTTGTCCGTCCTGGTGTTGACCGTTTTTTTCTCCCTGGTGGTAGAGAGGTGGGGAGGATGGGATGCCTGGGCCATCTGGTCCCTTCATGCAAAATTCCTTTATTACCCCAACAGCTGGGACCATCTGTTCACAAACAAAATAGCATTTACTCATCCCGACTATCCTTTGATGCTTCCCTCTGTCATTGCCTTCTGGTGGAGAAGCATCGGAGCCATTTCCCCCATGGTTCCGGCCCTGATCGCATGGGTCGTACTGATAACCATTCCCCTCGTGGTTTTTATGACGCTGCTTAGAGGAAAGCTCAACCTCGTGGCGCTGGCATCCCTGGGTATTTTTGTCGCGAGTATCAATTACAGCTATCTGGCCTCCTCCCAATACGCGGATACGCTGCTGTCTCTCTTTATCCTGGTTGCCTTTGTCCTCTACCGGGAAGTCGATGACACCCAGGCCAACCTTATTTATTTTGTGGGTTTTGCGGCTGCATCCGCCGCCTGGATAAAAAATGAAGGTGAGCTGTTTTATGCGGCCTTTACCTTCGCCATTATTTGCTTTCATCTTCGAACCCCGGCCCTGTGGTTAAAATACTTCGTCGGCTCTCTCTTGCCACTGGCAGTGCTGGCCTCTTTCAAATTATCGTATGCTCCGCCGAATGACCTGCTCCACAGCGGCAGGTCGGAATCTATCAAGTACTTGCTGATGGCGGCTCCCAGGTACTGGCTTATCATCAAAATGATGACGCTGGAATTCCTGAAAGGTTATGCTATCATCGGCGTTTTGATAGTAGTGGCGCTCGTCAATAAGCTTTACTTCTTCAGGTCTTTTCCATTTGTTGCTTTAAGCACAGTGCTGGCAGGTTATTTTTTTGTGTATGTCATCACCCCTAATGACCTGGCCTGGCATATATCCAGCACCGCCGACAGGATCCTGCATCAGCTATTCCCTGCCACGATATTCCTGCTTCTGAACAGGCTGATGGATCTTTCAAAGCCCGCCATCGCCCGTAGCTCCCCTCCTCTTTAATCCTATCCTTCAGGGCTTAATACAAAACCGATCTTTTCTTTTTCTTCCTGCAGTTGTAGCTCCATCCCCTCATAGGCTGACTGTACCATCCGCACAAGACCCGTGACATCCTCTCCTTCATAGCATCGGGCCTCTATCTGTCCCAACAGACCCAGCAACATATGCGCCTGTAATACACGGGCCCCTCTTTTTATCCGGCTGGCCCAGTACACCACTTTTTCACCATCGCCCTGGCCCGCCGCTGTCTGCATCTCTGCTATCCTGCCGGGCGTATCAATAATAAATGCATTCAGCCTGTCCCATAGATATTGCCTGTCATCCATCTGCTGCAGCAAACCCAGATCATAAATAGGTCCGGCGCCCATCTCCACCCCTTTCTCACTCATGGCCTGGGCGTCACAGCTATCCAGCAGCATGTTGATCTTTTTGTACAATTCCTTAAAATCAAAAGGCTTGGTCATATACTCATCTATTCCTGCATCCAGACAACGCACCTGTTCGCCTATCAGGGCCGTGGCAGTCATGGCAATGATAGGTATCCGTAATTTCAGCTCGTCCCGGATGATCTGTGTCGCACCGTATCCATCCATAACGGGCATCTGCAGGTCCATGATGATAAGATCATAATCCTTGTTTTGTTGCAATAATTCCACCGCCTCCCGGCCATCCCCCGCCAGCTGCACGATGCCCCCGACCTTGCTCAAGACATACTCCACCAGCTTCTGGTTCACTTCATTATCCTCCGCAACGAGAAACCGCCGGCCTTCCAGGCACCGGCTGTCATCGACCATGCTTGCCGCCGCCGTACCAGGCTCCTCCCTTTCACTGTGACCATAAGGGATGGTAAAACTAAAAACAGAGCCCTTGCCTACTTCACTGGTGAGAGAAATGCTGCCTCCCTGCAATTGCAGCAACTGCTTGCAAATGGCCAGCCCCAGACCTGTCCCGCCATATTTACGGCTGATATCCAACCCAGCCTGCGAGAAATTGTCAAAGATATCCGACAGCCGTTCCGGAGGGATGCCGATACCCGTATCAGCTACCGTAAACAACAATTCCACCTGCTCGGCTGTCCGTTGCCGCAATCCTGTCTTTATAAATATAGATCCTTGTTCCGTAAATTTAATGGCATTGCCGATGAGGTTGATCAATACCTGGTTCAGCCGGTAAGGGTCCCCCTTCAGCAAAGGAGGGATACGTGTGTCGATCTCCACGTGTAAGGATAAACCCTTTTTCTTTACTCTGTGTATAAAGACGGCTTTCACATTGTCCAATACGTCCTTCAGTCTGAAATCTATTTTCTCGATGGTGAGCTTGCCGGCTTTGATCTTGGAAAAATCTAAAATATCGTTGATGATGACCAGGAGATTGTCGGCCGACCGCTTGATGATGTCGACGAACTCCTTCTGTCCCTCCGAAAGAGAAGTTTCAAGCAATAGATTGGTCATCCCCTGGATGCCGTTCATAGGCGTACGGATCTCATGGCTCATATTGGCGAGGAACTGCTCCTGCATCCCCTTGGCTTCCTGCGCTTCCCTGGTGGCGGTGATCAGCTGCTCCTGGTAATGGGCCCGGGCCTTCTCCAACTCCACCTTCATACGATGCGTCTCGGAAATATCCTTGACGATACATTGAAAACCCACATGTTTTCCTCTCCGCACCACCAATACGGCAAACTGTTCTACCCATTTTATCTCTTTATGACGGGTAAGGGCCCGGAAATTGAGGGTAGTTTCCCTTACACCCGTGCTTATCTGGTTTGAATAATGGTCTGCCACTTCCTCCAGACAAGTAGGGTCCACCAGCATGGAAAAATGCTTCCCCTGCAACTCCTCGGGCGAATAACCCGTCAGCTCCAGGACCTTGGCGCTGGCAAAATTGATATACCCCTCTTCATTCGTGGAATAGATCACAGCCCCCGCATTCTCGATAAGCATCCGGTATTTCAGCTCGCTTTGAAGAAGCCTGTTCTCGGCCCGTTTTCGCAATAGGATATCCCTGTTCAGCTGGAGAAGAAGGATGACGATAAATAGAAAGGCTAATAAAGAGCCGGTGATAAGCATATAAGTACTCCCCCGCTCATTCACCTGTCTGGCCGCCTGCCGCTGATTGAGTATGTTCCGTTCTTCCCGCATCATAGCCCGCAAGGCCCCTTTCATACGATGGATCATGGCAGCTGCCTTCATACCCGCACTCGATCGCTCCACCACGATAGGGTCCAGGTACACGACACTGTCCACAAATAACCCCAGCTGATGCGTATAACCTTTCAACTCCCGAAGATATTGTTGCTGATCCGCGTTGTCCTTCGTAAGGGTTTCCAGCCGTGATAAATGCTGTTCCAGCAGCGCATGGGATTCCTGCATCTCCCGTCGCAAAGAGTCCGTCCCGCTAATGCTGTATTGAAGAGAAAAGGTTTCACCTTCAGCCATTTCGCTGTCGATCCGCTCGATCTGTTCAATCACTGAATAAGTGTGGCCGATCCAAAAACCCTCATTCTTCATGTTATCCCGGTTGGAATAGATCAGCCACCCTACCAGGCAAAGCGAGGAAATGGAGAATAGCAAGAGCCATACTATCTTGCGTTGGATTCCCGTCAATCCATTAAAAATAGTTCTCATACTAGTTACAGGATTCTTGCGACAAGCGCTTAACCAATTGTATAATAACGAATAAACCCTTCCAAGATTTCCGCATTATCCAATTAGTAGCGTTTTTTTAAGCCAATTAGGTATAAACCCTTAGCTCGCGTTCGCCCGTTGATGTATTTTCTCTGTCGTCCATCGTTTTATTGGATAAATTGAAGGTTCAAATTACAACTGCACATGAGAATACTGTACACCTTACTGGCAATCGTCCTGCTTTCTACTGCCCATCCTCTCCTGGCTCAACATATCCCTTCCCCAAAGGAACATTTTGGCTTCAATATTGGTGACGACTATCAATTAGCCACCTATACGCAAACCGAGGCGTATTTCCGCAAACTGGCAGCCGCCAGCGACAGGATCCGTCTGGTGGATATAGGCCGGACAGAGGAAGGCCGCACCCAGTTGATGCTCATCGTCTCTTCCCCAAAAAATATCCGGCAATTGGATCATTACAAGACCATCTCCCAACAATTGGCTCATGCCGAAGGGCTTACGGAAACTCAGGCGCATACGCTGGCCGCAAAAGGCAAGGCCGTGGTCTGGATCGATGGCGGTCTGCATGCCAACGAAACCGTGGGTACGCATCAGCTCATCGAGACGGCGTACCAGCTCATCAGCCGTAAAGACCCGGAAACCTTACAGATCCTGGACAATGTGATCATATTGCTGACACATGACAACCCGGATGGACAGGAACTGGTATCTTCCTGGTATATGCGGGAGCCCCGCCCGGAAAAAAGAAGTCTGGACAATATCCCCCGTCTGTATGAAAAATATGCCGGCCATGACAATAACCGTGACTTCTTCATGCTCAATCTGAAGGAGACGCAGAACATAGGCCGTCAGCTTTTTATAGAATGGATACCCCAGATCATGTACAACCATCACCAGGCGGGTCCCGCGGGGTCGGTACTGGCAGGTCCCCCTTACCGCGACCCTTTTAACTATGTTTTCGATCCACTGCTCATCACAAGTCTCGATGCGGTAGGCGCCGCTATGAACAATCGGCTGAACGCAGAGGGGAAACCGGGTTATACCCAACGCTCGGGCTCCGTTTATTCCACCTGGTACAATGGCGGCCTTCGCACCACCACGTATTTTCACAATATGATCGGGCTGCTGACAGAGATCATCGGAAGCCCCACGCCCTCCACCGTGCCGCTGGTCCCTCAACGGCTGATACCCAATGGCGCCACCCCAAATCCTGTGACCCCGCAACCCTGGCACTTCCGCCAGTCCATCGATTATTCCGTCTCGTTGAACTATGCGGTGCTGGACTATGCAGTACGTTATAGGGACGAGTTGTTGTACAATATGTACAGGATGGGGCTCAATTCTATTCAGCGGGGACAAAAAGATTATTGGACCCTGTCTCCCCGCCGGATCGCGGAGATAGAGCAATTGTATAAAGATGCAAAAGATACGTCCCGGCGCACCCCTGCCGGTGAAGGAGAAGACACCATTCCCCTTAAATTTTACGACACGGTGCTAAAGAACCCGGCCCTCCGCGATCCCCGCGGTTATATCATCCCCTACGACCAGCCAGACCGTCCCACTGTCATCCGCTTTATCAACGCGTTGATAAATACGGGTGTCGTCGTCTGCCAGGCAACTGACGATTTCACTATCTCAGGCGCCACCTACACCAGGGGCTCCTTTATCATCAGGACCGACCAGGCTTTCCGCCCGCATGTGCTGGATATGTTCGAACCGCAGGATCATCCTAACGACTTCCAATATCCCGGAGGGCCTCCCATCCCGCCCTACGACGCCGCTGGTTGGACCCTTGCCTACCAGATGGGAATAAAGTTCCATCGCATCCTGGACGGGTTCGATGGTCCATTCCGGCGTATCCCCTACGGAAAAGAACAACACCCGCAAAGTACATTCACGACAAACGGGACACCGCCGGGCTTTATCCTCGACGCCCGCGCCAATCAATCCTTTACAGTAGCCAATGATCTCTTGAAACAAGGCGCGGAAGTCTATCGCGTCACCGATCCTTCAGTCGCCACACAAGGATCTTTTTATATCCCGGCCTCTCATAAGGCCACAGAGATCCTGACCACCTCCCTCCCATCCACCGGCGCCGGTATCCAACCGCTGTCACAAACCCCTGCCCCCACAAGTCTCGCCCGTATCCGCCCCGCCCGTGTGGCCCTTTGGGATGTCTATGGAGGCAGTCTGCCCTCGGGCTGGATACGCTGGATCGCAGAGCAATATCATTTCCCCGTAGAGGTTGTCTATCCGAAAGACATCGACAGCACAGACCTTCGCGGAAAATATGACCTGATCATCTTTGTGACGGGCGCTATTCCGCCCCCGTCCACCACCGGTAACGCCATGCCCGGACGCAGGGGCTTTGGAGGCCGGCAGCCAAAACCGGAAGAAATACCGGTGGAATACCGCGACCGCCTGGGCCGTATCACCCCGGGGGTATCCATTCCCCGACTAAAAAAGTTCCTGGAAGAGGGGGGTAATATCGTGACCATCGGCACCAGTACCAACCTCGCTTATCACCTGGGTCTTCCCGTACACGACGCCCTCACGGAACTGGTAGGCGGAAAGGAAAGAAAACTGCCCGGCGAAAAATTCTACGTCCCCGGCAGCGTACTGCAGGTCAACGTAGACTCCACTCAACAGGCAGGATGGGGCATGGGCAGCAAAGCCGACGTTTATTTTGAACAAAGCCCCGTGTTCAACATCTCTCCTTCAACATATACTTCGGGTGAGATAAAACCCCTGGCCTGGTTTGCCACGGACAAACCTCTCCGCAGCGGCTGGGCCTGGGGTCAGGCATACTTACGGAATGGGATAGCTGCTTTTGTGGCCTCCGTCGGCAAGGGTAAACTCTACGCCTTCGGCCCGGAGATCACTTTCAGAGCGCAGACCCATGGCGTGTTCAAATTTTTATTCAATGAGATGTATATGCCTGCAGGAGCTCAGTAGCTCCGGTTATTAAAACTTACCACGCCATGATCGTCGATGACCATGGTGACACCTACCGCTACATCAAACGTATCCAACTGCGGGAATAACAGCCCCTCAAAATCCTTTTTATAGACCGTCCTCTGCAGGATGGTCTTTCCATCTCTATCCAGCACGAAAGGCCTCCTGTATTCCGCTATCGTCCGGTGAAGAACGATATCCAGGTTCTCCTCCGGATCTTCTTCCAGAGAGTCTGCCGGACGCTCACTTTTTATCCGGACCACGGTATCCCTGGCCTTACCTGCATAAACATCTCTCGCCGGGCTGTCCACAGCAGAGCGCCCTCCGGCCCGTACATTCCCCGAATTATTATCGCATGCTGAAAAAAAGATCACTACGGTCAGTAAAAGGGTCCTGTTTCTCATTGATAAAGGAGGTTATATCCTGGATTAGCCAGTTTGTCTATTCTGGACTAGTAAGATCATCCAGGTAGACAATAAATTTGAATAAAAATAAGCAAATATGAACACGAAAAAGCTCCTCGTCATCCTGGCCTTTGCAGCCATCTATTTTATCTGGGGGACCACCTACCTGGCCAATATCTTCGGTCTGCAGGACATGAAGCCCTTTGTGCTCTCCACCCTCCGGTATACAGCTGCGGCCGCCATTATGCTGGTGTGGTGCTTTATAAAAAAACTGACCTTTCCCACAGGCCGCCAGTTAAAAGGACTCGTCATCAGCGGTCTGCTGATGCTGGGTGGCGGCGCCGGCTTTGTGGTCATCGGCGAACAATATATCAATTCGGGTCATACCGCCGTGGTCATCGCTACGGAACCCTTGCTGTTCCTGCTGATGGACAAAAAAGGCTGGAAGACGAACTTTTCCAATAAATGGATGCTTACAGGTTTACTGCTGGGTTTTGCAGGCATTTTTTTGTTCTCCCGTTTTACGGCAGACCCTCATGCCGCCGCCGGCAGTACGATGGAACTGATAAAAGGCACTTTACTCGTCCTGATGAGCACTATATTCTGGGTTTCCGGGACTCTATATGCAAGGAAACACCAGGCGGGTGAAAGTTCCGGTGTGGCGGATGCAGCTGTACAACACCTGGCGGCAGCCATAGCCTGTTTTATCATCGCCTTCTCGTTGGGGGAATGGCGCACCTTCACTCCTTCGGAAATATCTTTATCAGCCTGGGGCGCCCTGGCCTTCCTGGTGGTGATGGGCTCGCTGGTTGCTTTTATAGCATTCTCCTGGCTGATGAGAATAAAAACCCCCGCCGTCGTAAGTACGCATACCTATGTCAATCCCGTCGTGGCTGTCATCATCGGCTGTCTTGTGGCTAAAGAACAGGTAAGCCCACTGCAGATCATGGCCCTTGTGATGGTGCTGACAGGTGTGGTATTGACCAGCATGAAAAAACCCGCCATTGCATAAGATGCGGCGTCTGAAACCCTCGAAAGCCGGTCGGTTAGTTCAACTGTTCTTTATTGTATTTGTTACGGTAGTCCACGGGCGACATGGAAGTGATCTTCTTAAAGACATCCCGGAAAGCTTTGATATTGGAATATCCAACGTCATACATCACTTCGTTGACAGTCTTACGGCCCGTCTCCAGTTGCCGTTTGGCCGCCTCGATCTTCAGACGCTGCATATATTCCAGGACGGTATTGTTGGTAGCCTTCTTAAACCGCCTTTCGAAGGTACGGCGGCTGATAGCGAATCGCTCGCTCAACATATCGATGGTGATCTTATCCTGATAATTGGATTCGATAAACTCCTGCACCTTCCCTATCTCCGGGTCATTATGGATCTTCTGTCCTTTAAAAATGCTGAAAGGGGATTGACTCATCCTGTCGATGTCCAGGACAAAGAATTTAGAGGCCAGGATCGCCAGCTCACGACTGGTATATTTTTCCACAAGATGCAACAGCAGGTTCCAGTATGAATTGGCTCCGCCGCTGGTATAGATGCCGTTGTTGTCCGTCACTACCTTGGCGGCGGTAAGGTCTACCTCGGGGAACATTTCCTGGAACTCATTTGCAAAGAGCCAGTGAGTAGAACAGGTCTTGCCGTTGAGCAGTCCCGTACTGGCCAGGATAAAGGCCCCCAGACAGAGACTGGCCACTTCCGCCCCCTCTTTATATTGTTCTACAATCCAGGGTATAAAATCCTGGTTCAGTTTGATGGCCCTTTCCAGGTTACCGCTGACCGCAGGGATGATGATAAGGTCAGGTTTCTGAGCCTCCTTCAGCACGGCATCTACATGGATGGAGAAGATGCCTTCCGTAACCTTTACCTCTTTACAAAGCCCTACCAGCTGGACTTTGAATAAAGGGTCCTTACCGGCGCTTTTTAAGAACTCGTTGACAGCGGTAAATAAATACCGTGGGTCGGCGACAGCTTCGATCACCGCTGTCTCAGGAACAAGGATGGCAACGTTTTTCATATCGTGCTACAATTTGTGTATCGGGTATGGTTTACCCGAAAAATAACCCATCCCCGATACACGTCTTACGATGGGCCTTCGGCCAGTGGACCTGTGGTCCACTTTTGGTCTATAAAGATACGGGTAACCCGTGTCGTAAACAACCCCTCGAATTGACGTATTACCATACTTTCAATCCGGGTATACGACAATAGCTTTGTCAAAGCAAACTTCAAATTATTCAGGATATGACACAGATCAACGCTTATTTGAACTTTAATGGCCAATGCCGCGAAGCCATGACATTCTACCAGGAATGTCTGGGAGGGGAGCTTACCCTGCAGCGGGTTGCCGAATCCCCCATGGCCGCCCAGCTGCCGGCCACCGAAGGGGCCAATATCATGCATAGCATCCTCACCCGGGACAAACTGGTACTGCTGGGCTCGGATATGATAGGCAACAAGCTGGAGAAAGGTAATGCCATCACCCTATGTCTTCGATGCAGCAGCAGCGAGGAGATCAATAGCTGCTTCAACAAGCTGGCCGCCGGCGGAAATGTCAAAATGCCCCTGCACCAAAGTTTTTGGGGCGCCACTTATGGTGAGCTTACCGACAAATTCGGCATGAACTGGATGTTTCACTACGCAAGAAATTAACAAAACAAATAAAACCAACTTTTATGCGACGCAACAAAATCATCTACTGGATCTTCACCAGCATCATCTTTGCATTTGACTCACTGATCCCTGCGCTTACTTCTAACTCAAAACTTGCCGTAGACAGCATCCGGCATCTGGGATTCCCCGATTATTTCAGAGTAGAGCTCACCGTATTCAAGGTGCTGGGG
Organism: Chitinophagaceae bacterium; assembly: GCA_017307755.1. GTDB lineage: Bacteria > Bacteroidota > Bacteroidia > Chitinophagales > Chitinophagaceae > Puia. The sequence continues at coordinate 42,934 of JAFKGQ010000011.1, forward strand.
GGCCTCGTGCTCATCCTGCCAATGGTCCCTCCCCGTTATAAGGAATGGGCATATGTCGGGTTTGGCATCAATTTTATCTCGGCCTTTGTAGCCACCTGGGCCACCGATGGTTTTTCAGGAATGGTATTCCTGCCGCTGATCATACTGGCTATGCTGGTAGTTTCATATATCACCTATCATAAGATGGCCTCCGGGCCATCTACCCATTCCCCGGTCTTGGCCAACTAAAAAAATTCCGTACCTTAGGGGACTTATAAACGCTTAAAAAGTGCCCGAAAATAGCTATATATTCTCTCAGGTAATGCAGCGCTATCAGCTCGATCCCTTACCCAGCGCTCAACCACCCCTGCAGCCGGGGGTCGATAATGAATTTATCACCGCCCTGCTCCGTAGTTTCGAAGAAAAGAGCTTCAGTGCCGCCGACTTCGAACCTTACCGCATCGGGCTGATAGTGGACTACATACAGCGGACCCACTCCTTCTATTTACAAAAGAAGCTGCCGGAAATAGCCCAGAGCATCCTGCTGCTCTCCGGACACTACGAGTCCAACCACCCCATCCTGATGATCCTGCAGACCTTCTTTCACCGGTACTGCCAGGACCTCACTACCCATATCAATGAAGAAGAAAAACTGCTGCTCCCCTATATCGTGAAATTGAACAACGCCTCCCTGGCGCCCTATCATTTCTCCGAATACGTCCTGGCGGGCCAGCGCTATTCCATCGCGCAATTCCTCAAGGATCACCACGATACGGAAGACGAGCTGAAAGACATACGCGAAACCATCCGTCTCTATCAGCCCCCTGCCACCAATGAGTCCCTCTATCGCATACTGCTTACACAGCTGCAGACCTTTGAACAGGACCTGCACGTGCACGCCCGCATAGAAGAGGAAGTACTCATCCCCAAAGCAAAAAAAATGGAATCCGAGCTGCACGGCAGGATACAATCCGCCGGCAAGCTGAACTAACCCCGACATATTCGGCAGCCCGGTTGCAGGCTGTCCTACTGAAGCGCTTTACTGATAGCCCTCAGCAAAGAGGAGTCTCCTTTACTGTCAAAACTGTACGCCCATAGGTACGCTCCTTTAAATCCATTGGACTTCAGATAAGCCGCCTTCTGCGTCACCAATGGCACCCCGTTATAATAGATCCCGTAAGCCGATTGAACCAGCTCCTTGGAAAAAGCCTGCGGATCCAGCTTCAATATGTCCGAATAAGTAATATAACTGTAAGAGCCCCAACTGGCATTATTTCCGCTGCCGTCTATCGCGTCGTACCGCAGCCCAAACGCAGGCATCCCGATCACCAGCTTGCCGGCGGGCAAATGATTATTACTCCAGATACCGGCACAGCTCACCATATAGTTATAGTCGGAAGCCTGTCCCCGCGGAGCGCCAGGCCCCACGTGGATGCCATCCTCAAAAGCATGCACATTCACCCAATCCGCCGCCGAAAGGTCCGGGTACTCCCAATGCACCCAGTTGGCCGCCACCGTCACCGTGATAATGGCCTTTGAAGGCAGCGCGGCACGCAGCGCGCTCAGAAAAGGCCCCACGGCATGGATATTCTCCGCATACAGGGAGGAATTGACATCCGCCATCATAATATCTACCCCATCCATCCTGCGGGAAGCCAGGTAATTCCTGATCGTCTGCACCAGCGCCGGCATCTTTACAGGGTCACGGATGACAGAGCCGAAGTCATTGCTCTCATACAAAGCCCAGCCATCGATGCCCGACAGTCGCCCGCTGATGCACAGAAGCACAGCCACCCCATTGATGTGCGCCCTCGCCACCAGCTCGTTGATACGCCCGTTCTGCTCACCAGCCGTGACATCCAGACTTCCATCCGGGATCACCTGCCCCGACTTGTACGCCACATGGCTCAGGGAAGACCAATCCAGGTTGCTAAAGCCGCTGGCATCCGCGGATAGATAGCCCATCGAGACTGCATGATTAGTTTTCAATGTATAGGTAGAAGGATTCACCAGCACATGAGAGGTTCGGCTGGTCAGCTGGTTGCGATAAGTAACCTCCAGCGTCACCGTATAATCCCCACCGCTATCCGGCTTGAAATTAAAGGCCGTATCCGTAGATGATTGCTTACCGTTGACCTTCCAGCTGATGGCTACCTGCCCCGCCGGAGAATAGGACAGACCGTTAAACCTGGCTGTATCCCCTTCATTAATGATGGAAGAAGGGTTTAAGAACACATTCCTGTTATCAAATATCCGGGGAAAGAAATTGTCCTTCTCCGCCTGCCTGGCCACTTCGTCCTTCTTACACCCGGTAACCATCGCAAGAAAGGCACAAGCTCCTATAACAAAAGATTTTTTCATCGCCATTCGTTTAAAGATTATTGTTGGGTGATAACTTCATTGATTTGCTTCAATAAGGATCCCGATCCCTGCGCATCCTGCGTCAGCTCCCAGATCATGACCCCTTGCGCATCTTTTAGAGCAAGAGCCGTTTTGCTCCGTATGGTAGGCGCCCCATTGTAATACATCGTCTCCCCATCCGGCAGGCTGACCTGATCCTTGTTTTCCGCACCGGGATAAGCACCCACGATGTCCTTGTAGCTCATGGTGGAGGTCACCTGGTTAGCCCCGAACCCATATCCGTAAAAAGGCAGCCCCAATACCAGCTTCGCCTTCGGCACCCCGCGGCGTCCACCCCAGTAAGCCAGATCGCTCACCGCCATATCGTATGGTGCATGCGGCCCCGCTACAGACGGATTCCAGGGCCCCGTCTTATCATACGACATGATGTTGATAAAATCAAATCTGCTTAGCGCCGCATCCGGCACTCCATCCCCGCTCCAGGTCGCAACAGCCGCCGTCACCAGCTTTTTCTTTGGCGCCAGCGCCGTCGACAACTCGCTTACAAACGACGCATAGTGCCCGTCGATATTGCTGCCCTCAAGGTCTACATCCACCCCGTCGAGCAGATACCCGTCCACTACTTTTATGATGGCTTCGATAAAAGCAGCACGCTTCTCATCCGTCAGCAACCCATTCATCCATGCCGGCATGCTCCCACCACCCAGGGACATTAACACCTGCACCTGGTTGTCATGCGCCGTTTGCACAACAACAGGCAGGTGAGGGTTCACCGTAAATACACCCGTACTGTCAGGGTTGACAAAGGCCAGATTCAGATGCGTCAGCTTATGCCAGTCTATTGTAGTCACAGCCGTAACCAGGTCCACCCGGTTGATCATCAGATAACCCACCGTCCGGAATTTACTTTTTCCAGGGACGCCGGTCCCCGGATCAGCCCCCTTACCTGTCTTGTTACATAACGTCAGCAGCGATAACATCGCCAGTACTGCTAATCGTGTCATTCGTGAGATCATATTTTTCAAGTTCATAAAGTAATCCCTCCTCAAACCTTATTCGTCCTACTCCTTATCCCACCAAACCCTTCCTGTCCATTCGTCCTTACCTCCCAACGCCTGAATGGCGCTGGCGATATTCGTCGCATTCTGCTCATGCTCGGACAACGGATATTCAAAACGTCTCGGTATAGTCGTAGTAGTTGATTCTGCCGTGGTGGCAGGCTGCAGCCGGGGAAAACCCGTCCTTCTCCAATTGGCATAGGCCTCCGGGCCATTCAGCAGGAGCGCCAGCCACAGCTGGGTATTGATCTGCTCGATCTCTTTGCCCGGCTGTAGCGGATTACCCTGTATAAATCCATCAACGACCCCGTCCAGTACCGGGCCGCCCGGGAAATAGCTCAGTTGCTTAAAGGCGGCCCTGATGCCATTGGCATAATGGTCATTCACCGTACCTCCCCAATTTACTCCCCAGCGCATATCCGCCTCCGCCAGCAGGAACTCCGTTTCCGCATAGGTAAGATGAAGAAATGGCGCATTGTTCCGGATGAGGAAATTCGCCAGCTGCGCCTTCTGCTCGTTATTGGTCACGGTGTGAGTCCCTTGTGATGGGATCGTGATGTCAAAAGAATTGGCCCAGTCATCCCAGATATAACTCCCTTTGTTCACTCCGTTCAGACCCACCTGCGCCTTCACCTGGTCCGTAATATCCACCCGGCTAAAAGGCTGATAAGGCTTGTCCTGATAACAACGTATGAGATAGTTCAACCGGGGATCATTCGTCTGCTTCATCGCATCTATCAGCGTATTGTTGGCCCTGGGCAGTACCTCCTGCTGATTCAACGCCACCGACACAGAATTTCCCCGGATGTCGGCATAGGAATTCTGCACGTCCATGTGACCCAGCAGACAGACATCCTCGGCACTGGAAAATACACCCGCCTGAAAAGCAGCCATGGCTTCCTTTTTCGCCCAGTCAGGGTCCACCTTCACCAGCCGCATCGCCAGCCGGAGATGCAGGGAATTGGCAAATTTCTTCCATTGGGCAATATTTCCATTATAAGAAAAAAGATCATCCGTGATGACATCCTTGGATGCATCCAGTTGCCCGGCAGCTTCTGTCAACTCTTTGAAGAAGTCGGTATAGATGTCCTTCTGAGCGTCATACTTCGGCCGCACCGTCCCCTTGGAAAAAGCCGTCCCGGCCTCGGAATAGGGAATGTCCCCATACAGGTCCGTCAGACGTGCAAAGACATAGACCTTCATGATCCGGGCAATAGCATTGAGATTGGACTTCAGAGCATCGCCCTTGGTACGGTTCACAGCATCGACGATGTTCAATACATCGTTGGGGTAAGTAAATTCCCAGAGATCGTACATATACTGCTTGTTCTCGATGTACATCTGTCCATACCGGTTCTCCCAGATGCCGCCGATCTGCTGTACCAGCGGCATCGTTAATATGACGCTCACCCGCTCATTGACGGTCAGTTCACCGGAGAACCGCAATTGCACCTGGCTCACCTGTCTGATCGGGTCCATATTCGTGGACTGGGTAGGGTCCGTATTGATATCGGTGATCTTTTTACATCCGGTGGATATAACCATCCAGCATGCAATAAAAGCCAGCCCGGTCTTATATAGATTGCTCATGATCATTTTTTTAGAATCGAATATTACAATTGAATCCCCAACTCCTGCGGGAAGGCAGCGATCCATATTCAAAACCCTGGCCGTTGCCGTTGTTATAGTTGGAGTCCGGGTCCACATTCGGAACATTCTTATGAATGATAAAAGGATTTCTGCTCACTACTGCCAACACCAGCTCCTGTATGCCATGATGGACGCCTCCCTTGACAGGCACTCTGTAGCTCATCGTTATCTCACGCACCTTGATATAGCTGGCGTTGTAAATAAAAGGTACCGCTATCCCATTGCCGTCACTGTAAAAATTTCCCCAGTATATGGAAGGGTCCAGCGCCTTGGTGTTTTTGGCATACACGGGATGACCGCTGCCATCCGTCCCTGTCATTACTACACCCTGTGGCACGTACCCCTTTACATTCCCCATCGAGGCCCATTCATCCGCCGTCTTCCCCGCGGACAATCGCTTTTCCTCCGATCCGATCCATTCCGCCCGGCCCGGCAAGGTAGAGGTAAGACTACCCCGGATGGCGGCAAATAAGTTGGTCATGGAAAACAGCTGCGCCCCCGTCTTGACATCCAGCACGGTTCCCAGACTGAAGGCCTTATAAGAAAAAGTGCTCACCAGACCGCCGGTCCAATCAAAGACGCCTTTCCCGATCACTTGCCGCGTTGTCCCCGGCTGCGGCGCCAATGTCACCGGGTCGAGAATGATCTCCCCCTTATCCGTCCGCTGATAGTCATAACCCAGAATAGCTCCATAAGGCGCTCCGGGCATGGCTACCACCGATACCCCCAGCCACCGGGCATCCGACAAAGAAAGGAATGGTACGCCCGCCGCCAATGACTTGACCTTGCTGGTATTTTTTGCAAAGTTCAGGCTGACGTCCCAGGAGAAATTCCTGGAGCTGACAGGCTTCGCCGTCAACAACAGCTCTATCCCCTTGTTGGATATGACGCCGGCATTGATGATCTGGTAGGGGAATCCCGAAGAAAGAGGCGCAGGTACCCTATTGATCTGGTCACGGGAATCCTGCGTGTAATAGGTGGCCTGGAAGCCCAGCCGGTTGTCGAGGAATTTAAGATCGGTGCCTATTTCAAAACTCCTCGTGCGGGTCGGCTTCAGCAGCCGGTTAGGCACCACCGTTGTAGTAATCCCGCCCACCGAATGACCTGAAAAAGACAACGGGTTCAGGTTATAATACAACTCCAGCTGGTACGGGTCCGTATCATTACCCACCTCCGCGATGGAAGCCCTTAGCTTGCCAAAAGAAAAGGCCTTGCTGCGGAGATGAAAAGCGTCCGAAAAAATAAAGCTTCCTGAAAGTGAGGAATAAGTATAGCTGTTATGGTTTACGGGCAGTGTGGAAGAAACGTCCTGCCGGATGGTCGCATCCAGATAAAGAAAGCTTTTAAAAGCCATGGTAAATAATCCGTACACGGAATTCGTTCGTTTTCGGATATCATGGGCAACAATGGTCTTATCGGCAAAACTATTGGGACTCACATTGTCCGTCACCAGCATATTGGTGTACCCCATCATATTGCCGGCATTGCTCACCCGGGAAATGCTCCCTCCCAGCTTTGCTGCTAAATATACACTGGGCGACACCTGCTTCTGCAGGTTCACCAGCAGGTCTGCCTCCGTCGTGGAAAATTTCTGGTCTATCTCGTCCAGTCTTCCCGTCAACGCGCCGGGCGTCGTCCGGGGACTGTATTTCCTGTAATTGAGATAGGTAAAATCCGTGGACGCCCTTCCCTGCACCGACAGCCAGGATGTCACAGTATAGTTGGCCTGCAATCCGCCGATGAACCGATCTTTCTTTGTGGTATTGCTCATTTCATTGATCACCCAATACGGGTTCAGCCGGTACTGCCCTCCGCCCCAATCCACATAATTGCCCTGCGCATCTTTATATCCCGTCTTGAATAAAGCCTGATCAACATTATTGGCAAGACCGATAAAATTATTTCCGATATTCCCCGGATCGTCCGCCAGGGCCGGCCGGTTATCCACCTCCTCATTCAGGTAAAAAGCCCGGGCATCCAGCGTGATCCTTTCCCCAAATTTCGAATTGCCGTTCAGCGTAAAGGAAGTCCGCCGCAGGCTGCTCTTCGGAACGATATCGTTATTGCGCATGTCGGATACCGAGAATCGGAAAGAACCCCTGTCATTGGCATTCGTAAAAGCCAGCGTATTTGTCACCGTTGAACCCGTACGAAAGAAGTTCTCGATATTATTCTTCACCAGTGAATAAGGCCGCATCTTCCCGTCGAACCCCATGACCTGCAGAGAGGGATCCAGCCGGGGACCAAAATTGCTAAAAAGGGTTGAACGGGCTTGCGCCGGATCATTCACCAACTTCTCATTGGTACCCTGACCATACAGATATTGATAGCCCGAAAAATGCGTCAGCTGCTTTTCCATGGACACCGTGCTGTTGAACTCGATACCCAGATCCTTCTTCGTGCTACCCCGCTTGGTAGTAATAAGGATGACCCCGTTGGCTGCGCGGCTTCCATATAGAGCAGAGGCGGAAGGCCCCTTCAACACGCTGATCTTGTCGATATCGTCCGGGTTGATGCCGGAAATGGCATCCCCAAAGTCCACACCTCCCGAATATTTGTCGCTGCCTACCTGGCCATAATTGGAATTATCGATGGGCACGCCATCCACTACATATAATGGCTGGTTGTTGCCCGTGATCGTCGTATTGCCCCGGATGATCACCCGGCTGGACCCCGCCGGCCCTCCGGCCGTGCTGGTGATCACAAGCCCCGGGACTTTCCCCGCCAACGAATTGATCACATTCGTTTCCCTCGCCTTCTTCAGGTCCCTTCCATCCACCTCCGAAAAGGCATACCCCAGGGCCCGCTCCTCCCGTCGGATACCCAGCGCCGTCACGACCACCCTGTCCAGCTCCGTCGCCTTTTGCTTTAAATTGACCACCAGGTCCGTCTTCTCCTCCGGCGTAATAAGGGACACCGGCTCATATCCCAGCATCTGAATGCGTATGACATCATCCGTCGCAGCAGGGAGAACAAATACTCCGTTCTTATCCGAAATGACATTTTTCTCCCTGGTACTGTTGGTAACCACCGCCCCCTGGACAGGTTCATGCCCCGCATCAAAGACCCTGCCTGTAAGAAGAGGTAATCCGCTGTTGCCCGTAGAGACGCCCGGCGCCTTCGGGGTCTGGATCATGATCGTCTCCCCTACGATCTTATACTGTACATTCATCTGCCTGGCCAGCTGGGATACTACGTCATCCAATCGAATACGGTTACACTTTAATGTTATCTTCTTGTTTACATCCACATCGTGTGGGTTATAAGAGAAATGCACCCGGGCCGCATTCTCTATGTCCGTAAAAACTTTTGAAACAGGAGCATTCTTCCAGGCGAAAGAATAGACGGGTTCCGGTGACTGCGCGGATATGCCGAAGCATAAGATACCCGACAAGAGGCAGCAAAGCACCTTCTCTTTCATAAATTGAGCAGTAATTTGGTTAAAAAATATGTAGGGGCAGGGTCATCGGACGACCCACATCAGTATTTCAGGGTCACAGTATCATGAGATATTGTATAGGTGAAATTATTAGTAAATCCTACAGCATCCAGTATATCCTTCAGACTCTTCCCGTCAAAGGATCCTGTGAATAGTATCGGGTCCTTCGTTCTGGGGCCTGCCACGATCTCCACACCGAACAATTCATGCAGACGCGACCTTATTTCATCCAACCCCGCCTCCCTGAACGCTACCTGGCCTTTCATCCATTTCTCCAGACTCCCCGTATCAAACTTTCCACGGCTGATGGTATTGTCATGCTCCACCACCAGCTGATCTCCCGGCAGCAATATCTCCTTAAAGGAAGGTTTTTTCCCGCCGATGGACTCCACGCTTACCTTGCCGGCGTCCAGCATGACGGAACAGGAACCGTCAGATCCATAATTACGCACTTTGAAGCTCGTACCAAGCACCGTCACCGCTGTATTGCCCGTCATCACCATAAAAGGCCTGGCCGGATCTTCCTGCACACGAAAAAATGCCTCCCCCTTTAGCTCCACCCGCCGGTTACCCTTGTTAAAATCCGGCGCAATCCTTAACTCACTAAATGCATTCAGCAGGACTACGCTGCCATCCGGTAACTCCACCGTCTTACGGCCGTCAAAACCTGTGGTTGCCAACGCATGGAAGGACGACGTCGCATACAAACCCCTGCCGGCCCCGCCATTCTTCCACACCCACACTCCGCCCGCCAACAGGATCACCACCGCGGCAACCGCCACCCTTCGCATCCACATCATACGGACAGACGCACCCACGCCAAGACGCTTTTCCAATCTCTTCCAGTCTTCCCGCTTCTGCCCGGCATCGGCACGCACAGACAACATCAGACACATCTGCCTCGCCTGGTCCATCCGCTGAGCCAGCTCCGGATCATTTCCCCGTATCCCTTCCCAATGATCGACATCGCCGGGATCCGTCCCGTAACACCAGTGTATAAACCGCTCGTCCGATAAGAAATCTTCCAATGACCAGGATGTATAATTCATCTTTTCGTATTATGTAGCTACTACAAGTGGGCAGGTTCCCGCCTTTTTACCAATCATTTTACTTCTTTTTTTAAAAATTATTTTAATACCTTTAAAAAACCCGGAGCCACGCTCCCCCTCAGCACTCTACATGACCGACCAACGGAATGACTACCAAAAGAACTGGCAACTATTGGCCGAAGGACATCGGCAAGGACTATACAATTGTTTTCATGAGTTTTATGATGATCTCTATCGGTTCGGAATAGCACGTTACAAGGATAAAGAGCTGGCCAGGGAGGCCATCCAGGAGCTTTTCCTGGAACTCTGGCGCATCCGTGATAAGCTAAAAGATGTCGGCAATATGCGCGAATACGTGCTCAGCATCTATAAGAGGATATTATACAGGTCCTGGCAACAACAGCAACAACACCCTCTCTCCGGCAACGATCTCCCCGAAGAGCCGGCCGAACAATCCTACGAGTCCGTATTGATGGCGATGCAGGAAGAAGCCGGCACCCGGGAAAAACTCCATAAAGTCCTTGACAGACTATCCCCGCGCCAAAAAGAGATCATCCAGCTTCGCTTCTACGAACAAATGGACATCCGGGACATTGCAAAAAAAACTTCCCTCACAGAACGCACCGTCTACAACACCCTTTACAATGCGCTGGAAGTTTTAAGGGAAGTAATGGCCTGCATCCTTATCCCCTTCTTTATCACCCGGAAATAACTCCTTCTTATAACTATATTGTATATACGAAGAAAAAATTTACCAAACATCCATTGGTAAAAAATTACGCTTCCCCCCACTTGTTACTGTAACATTTTTCTCACCACAAACAAAGTCTTATGAAGAAGTTGTACAAATTCCTTGTGCCAGTCCTCCTCATGCTCGTCTGTCAAACCGGTCATTCTCAAACCTGTAGTACATACATAGGCGGGTACGTCCCTTATTACCGGAATGCATCAGCCTCCAACATCGACTACACCCGTGTCTCCGATGTATTCTATGCTTTTGCAGGATCGGACTCCACAGGCGCGCTTATTGTCCAGACCGACCCATACGTTCCCGCAGGCAATCTCGATACCTTTACCAATGCCACCTCCGGCAAGAACAGGTACCTCAGCCTGGAGGGCGGCAACAGCCATTCCGTGCGGGACATGTCTTATTCTGCCACCGCCCGCAGCGCCTTTGTCACCAACTGCGTCAACTTCTGCCAAAGCCACAGTTTCCAGGGGATCGACATGGATTGGGAAAATATTCAGTCTTCCGCCGACGCTGCCCGTTTTGACTCGCTGGTCGGCAGCCTGGCCACCGCCCTGCACAGCAATGGCTATAAGCTGGTGATCACCCTCAGCTATGGTAATTATAATGCCGGGTACTACTCCCTCGCCACCGTATCCAAAGCGGACTGGATACAGCTCATGGTCTATGATCAGACAGGATGGGGTGCCGGCAGCCCCTTCGGTAATCCATCTACCTACCAGATGGCATTGGACGCCGTAGCCTATTGGCAATCCCGGGGATATACAGACCTCTCAAAAATGGTCATCGGCGTTCCTTTTTATGGCAACCGGTTCAGCTCCACTTCCGGCGGCTATGCTCCCGCCGTCACCTATGCGTCGATCATGAACGCCAACCCCAATCTGAAGACCGACAACGACCAGGATAGCCTTACTTTCTTCAACAGCGCCGCCCTCATCCGGAGAAAGATAGAATATACAAAATTCAATGGGCTCAAAGGGATAATGATCTGGGAGTTGGGACAGGACCTGCCTTCCACAAATACTAAATCACTCCTGAGGGCCGTATCCGATGCAGCCTGTGACCAGAATCCTTTCTGGAGTGATTACAGCGCCACATGCAGTACAAATGTAGCTGCCGGCAAGCCGGTAGATGTATCCTCCGGCAGCAGCACCGCTTCCAGGCTGACAGATAATAACATCACCACAGTATGGACCAGCGCCGCCACCGATACGGAATGGGTTTCTGTAAACCTGGGCGCAGTCTATAACATCTGCGCCGTAGAGATAGTGTGGGACAATACGGGCATCGGAAGGGATTTTCAGATAAAGACCTCCCTCAATGACACCAGCTGGCAGGTGGTCGATCAACGATTCTATAATTCTTCATTAGTAAGCACTTTACAGGGATTGAGCGTAACGGGCAAATACCTGGGCTTCCAGGGCATCACCCGGTCATCCTGTAACTCCAGGTACAAAATAGCCGAGATCAGGGTATATGGTTCCCTGGCGGCAAGCCCACAGAGATCTCAGCCGGCCGGTCGTCAGACTCAGTCAACGCCAATGGCATCGGCGCCTTCCGGAATAAGGGTCTACCCCAATCCGTCCAATACACAGTTTACAGTGGATCTCAGCGCATTGCAGGAAACCTCTACTTTAAAAGCCATCCAGTTGATAGACGGTTTGGGCAGACGTATCCGCGAAATACCCCTCCTCAGGGGCAACACCATCCAGGTACTGGAAACCAGCCGTCTGCCGTCAGGCCTCTATTTCGTAAGAGCCTTGTTCGACAATGGCAAACCCGTAATACAAAAGGTAATTATTCAGCACTGAGATACCAGCAGCAGGATCATCAATTTTCCAGCGGCCGGACCATGATATTCCTGAAGTGAACAATGCTTTTGGGATCATGGCCCTGTAATGCAAAAGTGCCGCTGGAAATGATCCTCCCGGCCATGTCCTCCGGACGCTGTACATTGTCCGGCTCCGTATAATCGACGACTACTTTATCATTGATCTTTATGATCACTCTCTTGCCTTGTACGGAAAAAGATTCCGTGTACCATTCATTGTCCTTTACATACACCTCCTTTACATCCTGCACGGCATAAAGACTGCCCGTCCTCCTCCAGTCTGAGTGGGAATTGTTTACCTGCACCTCATAACCTTTGGAAGGCCAGCCGCTCTCCTGGTACTGTGTATGGAAATAGATCCCGGAATTACTGCCCGGCTCCGTCATGACCTCGGCCTTAAATTCGAAGTTCTTAAAGTTGTGATCTTTTACTTGTCCGACATAAAAAAGATGCGCCGTATTACCATGCGCGATGATAGTCCCATCCTTCACCGAAAAAGTCTCCGCGTTATTACCCACTTTCCAGCCATCCAGATCCTTGCCATTGAACAAAGAGATCCAGCCTTGTCCCGAAGCATGATGAGAAGCGCCACAGGACAACATCGCAATGGCGGCAGCGCAGACAATAAAACAGCGTACTTTCTTCATATAGCTTTATTTATTAACCCGAAAATATGGCTATAGCATTTTAGCAAAACCGCTAAAATATATCTAAGCTGGAAGGTTCTTTGATATCCCGCAGCCTGATCCCCGGGGCCGGCTTTAATACGGTCCATACGTCATGCGCCTTATGGGGAGGGTCCGGGTCCGTCCAGTAATGTTCGGACTTCCGGGTGGAGAGATTGACATCGTATTTCTCCATGGCATTGGCCCAATGTTGCTCCGTCGAGGCGCCAATAAGATAAAAGTCCCCCTTTTGATACCTGAACTTATAGATGTCATCCACACGCATAAAATGAAATCCAACCTCTAAAACACCATTGTCGATGGACAGCACATCCAAAGGGTCCCCGTCCATCCACCCTTCGTCCTCTCTCCATATAAACGAATTATTCTGACAGATCACACGGTAACTGTCCCCCGCCGTATCCCTGAATAAGATCAACAGGACCCTCGGCCGGTGAAACTTAATGCTGTCCTCCCGCCTTTCCCGTATGCTGTCCGCATACTCTATCACCACCGCCAGATCCGCCCATCCGTCCTTGTTGAGGTCCCCAAGAACACTGTCTTTGACACTCCACCCCGACCCGGCCAGCGCTGTCGCCGACCCTATGGACCTGCTGAACGTCGGAAAAACAAAGGGCTGGGCGTCCAGCGCAGCCGGCAAAACCCAAAGAGCCATAACACAGTATATACTTTTCATACCATTACAACGTAAAACCGCACAATTTTTGTATCAAAAACAGACGGTAGACAAAACCGACTAGTCCATAAAACATTACATTTCAATCAACTATCAATCTGGCATCTACTTAGCAGTACCACCAGTGCCAAATAATAAGCTCATGTTCAAAAACTACTTCAAAATAGCCCTGAGAAACCTCCGCAGGAATAGATCCACTACAGCTATCAATATCGCGGGTCTGGCCCTGGGTATCGCCTCCTGTCTGCTGATCGTGCTTTTTGTACAGAACGAGCTTAGCTATGACCGCTACAACACAAAAGCGGATCGCATCTTCCGCGTGGTCCTCAAAGGGAAAATGCAAGTGGGAGAACTCAAAGAGGCCAACGTGATGCCCCCTGTGGCGGCAACCTTAAAAAAGGATTTTCCAGAAATAGAGGACGCCACCCGTATACGCTCATATGGTACCCCAAGGATCACCTATGGCAACAAGACCTTTAAAGAGGACGCCATCGCCTTTGTCGATTCCAATTTCTTCCATGTCTTCACCGTCCCGCTGATCAAAGGCGATCCCAATACCGCACTGCTCCAACCCAATACAATAGTGATCTCACGCAGCGTGGCAAAAAAATATTTTGGCAGCGAAAACCCTCTCGGTAAGGTGCTTCAGTTCAAGGACAGCAAGGCCGCCGCCACCGTCACGGGTATGTTTGACGAGATCCCCGCCAATTCGCATTTCCACTTTGGCGTCCTGGCTTCCATGTCCACTCTCCCCGAGGCAAAAGACCCCACCTGGCTCAACTCAAATTTCTTTACCTACCTGGTCCTGCCCCAACATTACGACTACAAAAAGCTGGAAGCAAAATTGCCGCAGGAGGTAGATAAATATGTAAGCCCACAGTTACAGAAAGCCCTTGGCCTCACGATAGAACAATTCAGAAAGAATGGCAATTCCATCGACCTCTATCTCCAACCCCTGACGGACATCCATCTGCATTCCGATCTCACAGGCGACATGGAACCATACGGCAACCTTAGCTATGTATACATCTTTAGCGCAGTGGCTATCTTTATGCTGCTGATCGCCTGCATCAATTTTATGAACCTCTCCACGGCCGCCGCCTTTAAAAGGGCCAGGGAAGTGGGGATCCGTAAGGTAATGGGTTCCGTCAAAGGACAACTGATCCGGCAGTTCCTGCTGGAATCCCTCGTACTGACGGCCATCGCCCTGTCGCTAGCCCTCGTGCTGGTCAATTTTGCCCTCCCCTTCTTTAATAACATCACGGGACAGCATCTCGATCTGCACTTAAGCTCCCATCCCTGGATCATCCCCGGACTCCTGGCACTTGGCCTCTTCACCGGTCTGTTAGCAGGCAGCTACCCCGCCTTCTTCCTGTCTTCCTTCAATCCTATCACTGTGCTAAAAGGCAGGCTCACAGGAGGGAAAAGCAGCGCCGGTTTGCGCAGCGGACTGGTAGTGTTCCAGTTCTTCATCTCCATCAGTCTGATAATAGGCACCCTGGTCATGTATGGACAGCTGTCCTATATGCGGAATAAAGACCTGGGCTATAATAAAGACCAGGTACTCATCGTACAGGAGATCTGGTGGCTGGGGGATAAAAAGGAGGCGTTCCGTCAGCAGTTGTTACAGGATCCGCGTGTAGTGAGCGTGTCCAATTCGGGCTATCTGCCGGCAGGACCTTCCAATGGTAATAATTTCTTTGTCTATTCGGATGGCAACCACGATCAGAATATCAAGACCCTGCGCTATGATGTGGATGAGAATTATATGCCCACCCTCGGTATGACCATGGCGACAGGACGTAACTTCTCAAAGGAATATGCGTCCGATTCCACAGCCGTCATTGTCAACGAGTCAGCCGCCCGCGCTTTTGGATGGAAGAATAACTCCCTGGGACATACGATCACACATTCGGAGAATAATGGCGTCAAAACTACTTATCATGTCATCGGGGTAGTAAAAGACTTTCATTTCAGAAGTCTGCACGAGCAGATCACCCCCCTCGTAATGACCCTGGGCCCTGACTGGTACAACTTTATTGTAAAGACCAGGACAAAGGACATCGCGGGGCTGTTGTCTGATATGCAGCACAAATGGTCGGCTATGACGACGGAATCCGCATTTTCCTATTCCTTCCTGGATCAACGATTTGAAAATACGTATAGGTCCGAACAGAACATCGGTCTTATCATGGGCATCTTCGCCGGATTGACCATTTTCGTAGCCTGTCTCGGTCTTTTTGGCCTGGCCACTTTCACGGCAGCTCAACGTGTCAAGGAAATAGGTATTCGCAAGGTACTGGGAGCCGACGTGACAGGACTGGTCGCTCTTTTATCAAAAGACTTTTTAAAGCTGGTGGGTATCGCCTTTCTTATCGCCGCCCCTGTGGCATGGTGGGTGATGAACCGCTGGCTGGAAGACTTCGTCTATCGTATCACCATCAGTGGGTGGATCTTCGTGGCAACTGCCGCCCTATCCCTCCTGGTAGCCCTGCTGACCATCGGTTCACAGGCAATAAAGGCTGCGCTGGCAAATCCGGTGAAGAGCTTGCGGTCGGAGTAATATGATAGCCATCTAATACCTCACCGACCTGGGCAATACCGCTGGCTTTGCAATCCCATTGAGATCATAAACGATCTTTCCCCCTTTAATGGTCATAGCACATTCCAGCCGGCCGGCGCCTTCTATCCGGCGGCCCGTATAATCGAAGAACCCAAACTTGCCCTTCCGGAGATTGAGCAACGCAACATCAGCTATAGCGCCCACGGAAAGATGCCCTAACTCTTCGTGCTTTATCTCACGGGCAGGGTTCCAGGTCAAAGCCGCAACAACACTGTCAGGCCTCATCCCCATCGCCAGGAACTGCGAAGACACATTCAGTATATCCTTCATGGAGCCATTCATGCTGTGCGCATGGATATCCGTGCTGATCGAACTGGGATAGAACCCTTGTTTAGACGCGGGTATCCCTTGTGAAAAAGCAAAGCTGATCCCGCCATATCCCACATCAAAGACAATGCCCCGCTGCCGCGCCTGCCATACAAAAGGTTTTACTGTATGCGACAGCGTATCCACGATAAACTCTCTGTTCGACAGTTGTGCAAAACAATGCGTGAAAATATCCCCCGGCCGTAATTCATACATAAATAGCTGCTCGATGGAGAGAGGAGGCTTGCTTCCGCCAAAATCGATCATAACGGGGACGCCGGCAAGCTTCCCTGCTTTCACAGCCTCATCGACAGGCTTCCACAACGGGCCGCTATAATGGGCCACTTTAAACCCTACGATCAGGTCCGGGTATTGCCGGGCCATCTCAGCTGCCTTGGCGCCATCCATGTCTGTGGTATCCTGTTCATACATCCCTTCTCCCCGCATCCCCCCACCTACGATGTTCACCCATGCCAGCACCCGTGTCTGGCTCCGCTGGATCACATGCTCACAAAAAAGAGGGAAATTACGCCAGCCCGAACTGCCCGCATCCACCACCGTGGTAACGCCCGTGCGAAAGGTAAAACCGTCCGGGACGATGCCTCCCTGACCATTACTGTATGAATTCTCAAAACCATAAAAGACATGCACATGGATATCGATAAGCCCCGGCGTCACATACAGCCCGCGGGCATCCACTACCTGCGCAGCCCGGCTTCCATCAATGGACCGCTCTATACGCGCGATCTTCCCATCGCTGATAGCAACATCCATCACCGCATCGATGTGGTTCCTGGGGTCGATAACATGCCCCCCCTTGATGACAATAGAATAGGGCTGCCCCATACCCTGTAGAAAGATAAGCAAAAACAACAGCAGCAAATACAACTTTGACACCCGGCTCCTTACCATTTTGCTGCTGTCGTTTGCATTCCCCTCTTTAAAAGAAGGAGTGTATATTGACCAATTCACGTGTAGTACGGGTATAAGATTATACATAAGCGATACAATCCATTTCCACCAGGGAATTACCCGGAACCCCACCCTTTGCAACGGCCACCGTCGTACGTACAGGAGGCTTGCTGCCAAAACGTCCTTTGTAAACCTCGTTCATACCCTGGTAATCCGCAATGTCATTGAGAAAAACAGTCACCTTTAACACCTTTTCCATGGAAGAACCCGCGGCGATCAGCTCCTTCTCCAGCTCCTTCAGCACGATCTCCGTATGTGCCTTGATCTCGAATGGTGCAACGTGCGCACCCTTGCCGGCAATAAACACCAAACCATTGTACTTGGTATTTCCGGAGAACAAAGGCACCTCCTGCTGATATTCCGCTGCCGATACACCCGCCGTACCCGCTTCATGCTGGACACCACCCGTATCTGCCGGTTTTATTTTCTCAGCCTTGCTTATAATAGTAGCTCCCAACACCCCTCCAATCGCTCCCAACAATCTTTTTAAAGCAGTCCGTCTTTGCTTTTCCATGGTTGAACTCATTTAAAGGTTTTTGCAATTTATTTGCAATAAATATACGCAGATTTTGCAAATTTAAACTTGTTTTTTCCCGGCTTCTGCAATGTTCCTGAACCTATATTTGACCCATGTTTGACCTGCTTTATAAGAAGATCACTGAAAAAATCACGCTGACAGAAGATGAGTTTGAGCTATGTAAACCCCTGTTCTCGCAACGAAAGCTCCGCAAACGACAATTCATCCTGCAGGAAGGTGATGTGTCCAGGTACAACATCTTTGTGGGTAAAGGCCTGTTACGTTCATATACCATCGATGAAAAAGGCGGCGAACATATCCTTCAATTCGCTTTCGAAGGCTGGTGGACAGCCGACCTCTATAGCTTTTTTACAGACGAACCCTCTCTTTTTAACATCGAAGCCCTGGAAGATAGCGAACTGCTGATGATCACCCGCCCTTCATGGGAATCCCTTCTAAACAAGCTTCCCGCCATCGAACGATACTTCCGCATCCTCATCCAGAACAGCCTTATCGCTACCCAGCGGCGGCTGATAGGCTCACTCAGCGAAACAGCCGAACAGAAATACCTCAAATTCGTAAAAGCCTATCCGGAAAGCATCCAGCGCGTCCCTCAGCACATGATCGCCTCTTATCTCGGTATCACCCGCGAAACACTTAGCCGCCTGCGAAGGGATATCGCTTCGGGGAAATCATTCCCCTAAAGCCTGCACGCCAATTCTTATGCCCGGCGTAAAAATGTGACCTAGATCAACGCCATTACTTACCATACATCAATGGAGCTCCCCCCTCCGGCATCGTAGTTTTGTCTTATCAAATCACACAAAAAATTAACTACCATGTCAAACGTTAAATGGTCAATTGACCCCAGCCACTCAGAAGTAACCTTCAAGGTAAAACACCTTATGATCAGCACCGTTACCGGTCATTTTAATAAATTCAACCTGGATGTTATCACAAATGGGGAAGATTTTAACACCGCCTCGGAGATCCTGTTCACCGCAGACATCGACTCTATCAATACCAACAGCGATCAACGGGACGCACACCTCAAATCTGAAGATTTCTTCCATGCCGCAAAACACGCTCAGCTCGAATTCGCAGGCACTAAATATGAAGCAAAAGGCGATGAAGCCAAACTGCACGGCAATCTCACTATTAAAGGCGTAACCAAACCGATCACCCTGAACGTAGAGTTCGGCGGCATCGTAAAAGACCCCTATGGACAGACAAAGGCCGGTTTTACCGTCACCGGTAAGATCAGCCGTAAGGAATTCGGCCTCACCTGGAATGCCGTCACAGAATCCGGCGGTGTGGTAGTGGGAGATGAGATCAAGGTCAACGCCGAAGTTCAATTAATTAAACAATCTTAAACAAACCAAATCATTTAAACAATCCTAAACAGACCAATTATATGTCAGACAGAATACTCGGACTTCACCACATTACCGCTATTGCCGCCAACGCCCGGCGCAACCAGGACTTCTATACCAGGGTCCTGGGCCAGCGGCTGGTGAAAAAGACGGTAAACTTTGACGATCCCGGCACCTATCACTTTTACTTTGGCAACGAAACAGGCGCCCCCGGTACTATCCTCACTTTCTTCCCCTGGGAAGGTATGGGAACAGGTCGCACCGGCTCAGGCATGGCCACGGCCATCGGCTATTCCGTACCCAAGGACAGCCTGGAATTCTGGAAAGACAGATTTACAAAGACGGGTACCAGACATGACGCCATCAGCCAACGTTTTGGCGAACAATACCTCTCTTTCCAGGATCCGGACGGACTAAATATAGACCTCGTCGTCAGCAAAATCCCGGACAGCCGGGCTGCATGGACGACCCCGGACACCGGGGCGGCAGACGCGATAAAGGGCTTTCACAGCGTTACGCTTACATTGCGCAGCATCAAGCCCACCGCAACGATCCTCACCGATATTTTTGGCTATAAGTTACTGGAACAGGAAGGCAATCGCTACCGGTATATCACAGACGCAATTGAAAATGCCGCTATCGTAGACCTGGTAGAAGCCCCTTCCGAGTCCTTTGGTTACAACGCGGCGGGGACCAACCACCACGTGGCATTCCGGGTAAAGAACGATGAGATACTGATGGAATTCAGGGAGAAGATCGTAAAAAAAGGTTTGCACATCACCCCCAAGATCGACAGGGATTATTTCTTCTCGCTCTATTTTAGAGAACCCGGCGGCGTGTTGTTCGAACTGGCCACCGATAATCCCGGCTTTACCAGAGACGAGACGCTGAACGAACTGGGTACGCATCTCAAACTGCCCCGGCAGTATGAGGCTGACCGCGCCCGTATCGAAGCTGTATTACCCAAACTGGACTAAACATCCGGATGGGTGGACCCCAAAAATTATCTATATGCACACAAAAAATATCATCACCGCAGGCAAAAAACTGGAAGAAGCTGACAAAGCCCTTATCCTGATCCATGGACGGGGAGGACGGGCCGGCGACATCCTTTTTCTTGCCGACGAGCTGGCAGTAGGCAATTACGCCCTGCTGGCTCCCCAGGCCACGGGTAACACCTGGTACCCCTATTCGTTCATGGCGCCGCCGGCACAGAATGAACCTTATCTTTCTTCAGCACTCGATACGCTCAAAGGACTGGTGGCTGACATCAATGCCGCCGGCATCCCCAACGAGCGCATCTATCTGCTGGGCTTTTCCCAGGGCGCCTGTCTGACACTGGAATTTGTCACCCGTAATGCCACCCGTTATGGCGGTGTGGTTGCCTTCACCGGCGGCCTCATCGGAGATAAGATCTACCCCGCCAACTACAAAGGCGATTTCAACGGCACGCCTGTCTTCATCGGCACCAGCGATCCTGATCCGCACGTTCCCGTGGAAAGGGTTTACGCCACTACCAATATTTTAAAAGACATGCACGCCAGTGTGACGGAAAAGGTCTATACCATGATGGGACATACTATCTCCCAGGACGAGATCGATCAGGCAAATAACCTGATCTTTAACCCCATAACAGCGACGATATGAAGACTCTTTTATTCCCCGCCGCCGAAAGAGGTGTCAAAGACATCGGCTGGCTGAAAAGTAATTTCTTCTTTAGCTTTAGCGATTATGCCGATCCCTCCAAAAGCGCATTTGGCACCCTCGTTGCCTTTAATGACGACTTCCTTCAACAAGGAAAAGGGTTTGGTATCCACCCCCATCTCAATATGGAGATCATCTCCATTATGCTAAAAGGGAAGATGAACCATAAAGACACTTTAGGCTACAGCACTGTCGTTGAAGAAGGCGGCGTACAGATCATGAGCGCGGGTGCCGGACTCCGGCATGAAGAATACAATATAGGAGAAGAAGAGGTAAATTTTCTGCAGATCTGGATCCAGCCAAAACTGCAGAATATCACCCCCCGTTACCAGACACGCAGCTTTCCCAAAGCCGGCCGGAAAGGTCAGCTAAAGACCATCGTATCCGGAGAAGAAGGACAGGAACATTGCTGGGTCAACCAGAACGCCAAACTCTCCCTGGGGTATTTTGAAAAGGGTAAAGACATCACTTATAATTTCAACCCCACCAATAAATGCCTTTTTATCTTCGTTATGGAAGGCAATATAAAGATAAACCCCACTACCTTGCAACAGAGGGACGCCATCGGTATCTGGGACACAAGCGACGTGACCATTCATTGCGATACGGACGCCCATTTCCTGATCATCGAGACACCGGTAAACCAGAAATAAGATTAGTTTCTTTTTACAAACGCAACCACCGTATCCACCAGCTTTTTATTCAGCGGCAGTTGCTCATTCTCGTAAGTCGCCACATTCCGGGCCCTGTCCGTGGGAGCATCTTTTAGCACATGGTTCATACTGTCGATGAATACCAGAGAGGACTTAGGCGCCGCCGACTTGAGCCTTTCCGCATCTTCCCGTTGAACCTGCAGGTCGGTCAGACCCTGGATGATCAGTACCGGTATCTTTAATTTGACGATCTCTTTTGCCGGATCATAGCTTGCCCAGGATTTGTAATAGATCTCCTGCCCCTTTTCCAAATTGCCCAGGGCGCTGTCGACGCCGGCCCTGCTAAGCCCCATTTGAGCAAATTGTCTTCTTAATACAACTTCCGCCGAAGCACCGGCCCCAGCCAGGGAAATATATCCGTCAGCATGTCCTTCCCGCGCCGCAACAACCCCGATCAATGCCCCTTCACTATGTCCGATGACGATCACCCTGGAGAAACGTCCGTCGGCCCGCAATCGCTGGATACACTTTACGGCATCATCGATATAATCCTCTATTCGTAAAGTATCCATACGGCCTTTAATGTTGGCGCTCTCCCCGATAAACCTTTTATCGTACCGGTAGGTAGCTATCCCGTTCTTTTGCAAAGACTCCGACAACATCCTGTAAGGCGCCGCCTTAACACCCAATGGGTTATTTCCATCCCTGTCTGTCGGGCCCGATCCGGCGATGATCAACGCCACAGGAGGCTTCTGTCCCGCATCCGGCGCCGGTGTCAGCAGCTCCCCGTAAAGTTCGCCGCCAGGCACAGCAATCTTATAATTAGTATGATAAACAGTTTTGGTTGACTTGCCCGGCCGGTTGAACAAGCCTGCAATATGTAAATTGGAATCGATGACCAGCAGCAGCATGAGTGAATGCTTCGAGCCGGCAGCTGCAAACCTGTTATAACCGCCCATATTCCCCGCATCCAGATCGAATGCCTCCAGGTCCCCCACAGCCTCCTTTATCTGTACAAATACATGACGCCAATTGTCGGCCCCCACCGCCCCCTTCATCTGTGTATTAAACATACCATATATGCTGTCGGGATTGTTCCCAGCATACCATTTTCTAAATGATTGCAACGGTCCTTCATAAGGACCGAACTTTTGAGCATTGAGAGCGCCGGTACACAACAATGCCACAAGCAAAAAGGGATATTTACGCATACAACAAATTTACCCGTTTTTTCTATGGATTTTTAAAGCGCTCGCATCTAATCCACTTTAACCATTAGTCTATGAGAAAATTGCTGACCCTTTCATTAAACTTTTTGTTTATTTATGGCGCCTGGGCCCAACCCCTGCGGGATACCGGCAAACCTCCCATCGCCCTAAAACCCTGGTCCCCTGACAGGAATACCATAATGAATTTTTTCCAGGATCAACAGTTTGCGGAGGCCGTCGACTATCTGCAGCCCGCCTTCGCCGCCGACAGCAGCAACATCAATGTCCTGACCTGGCTGGGCTATGCAAGCTATATGAACGACGATAAGCCCGCTTCGGAAAGATATAACACCCGTATATTCCAGTTGGACAGCAACAATATATCCGCCTTGTCCTACCTGGTCACGCTCAATAAGGACGATGCCCATGTCATCGCCATGGAATATGCGGCAAGACTCATCCGGCTTCAGCCCAATAAACCCCTCTGGTGGCGCACCATGGGCGACCTGTTCCGGAGGAGCAACGAGATCGACTCCGCCATCATCTATCACCGTCATGCCTACGAGCTGGCGCCTGCCGACTACAAAAATGCGGTCGCATTGGCGGACGCCCTCATCGAAAAAAAACTGTACCCCCAGGCCGACAGCATCCTGGATGCGAGCCTGGTCAGGGATTCCATGAACCTTTCCCTGCTGAAATCCCGTATCCACTCCGCTTATCTATCCCAGGATTATGCCTCCGCCATCGTCCCTGGAGAAAGGATCAAACAGCAGAACGTAGCGATCCTCAACGCCCTGACCTGGTTGACCCTATCTTATTACAACCTGAAAAAATACCCCGAATGCGTCTCCACCTGTGAATATATGCTATCAAATGGCTTGGAGGTGGAATCCATTTATTACTACGAATCGAGGGCTTATGCCAGGATGAAAGAGTATAAGAAAAGCAATGACTTGCTGGCTATCTGTCTTAACAAGGCTATTTCGCATACAGCCGAATGGTATTACAACGACCTGGGCAGCAATGACGAGGAGCTGAAGGATTATAAGACCGCCATTGCTCATTACGATACGGCTTACTATTTATTCAAAGAGCCCCTGATGCTCTACAACTGCGGGCGCATCTGCGAAACACAGCTGCACAACAAGCCCCTGGCCCGGAAATATTTCACGCTATACCTTGCAACAGCCCATCCACAGTCGGAGGAAGAAAAAAAGGCTTATCATTATGTGCGCCTGCACTGGGGCCCGCACAAAAAATAACCCCCGTCCCTCACCCCCCAAAACTCCTCACCACCCCCTCTTTATAATGCCCGCTGACAGGCACCACCTGCTGATCCGCCAACACCAGCTCAGCCGTCTTTACGATCTTGATCTTCGATACGGAGACAATATAGGACTTATGCGTCCGTATAAATTTTCCCGGTGGCAATAATTCTTCGAGCTTCTTCATCGTCAGATGTACCAGATACTTCCTCTCCGGCGTAACCACCCTCATATAATCCCTTGACCCCTCGATATACAGGATCTCTGAAAAAGGTATCCGTATCATCCCCTCTTTTTCTTTTATAACAAGCGCATCCGACACCTCATCAGACTCCCCCGCCAGCGCCGACACCCCCGAAACACCCAACGCCTTTACCTTCCCCACCGCCAGGGAAAACCGCTCATAAGAAAAAGGCTTCAACAAATAATCCACCACATTCAACTCATAACCCTGCAACGCATACTCCGCATACGCAGTTGTAAAGATGACTTTGGGAGGATCAGGCAAGGTCTTTAAAAAGGTGATGCCATTCACCAGCGGCATCTCGATGTCCAAAAAGATGAGGTCGATCTTATGCTGCTGCAGCTTGGCAAAAGCTTCCATGGCATTACGGCACTTCGCTATCAGGGTCAACCCCTCCGTCTGTAAAATATATTGTTCCAGGATCTGGTGTGCGATCACCTCGTCATCCGCTATCAAACAATGGATCATAATCTGATTTTTAAGTCGACGGTATATACATCGCCGTTGCCCGTGATCTGTAATGTATGTCGTTCCGGGTAATATAAGGCAAGTCTTTTCCGTACATTTTCGATACCGACCCCGCCATATTGACCGGACCGCACCGGCATACCCGTCAGCACACTGTTGGAGAGCGTAAAATGAAGGGCCCCATCGGCTACCTCTACCCGCCCCCGGATAAACCCGCTGTCCGCCACCCGCTGCGAACCATGTTTAAAACTGTTCTCCAAAAAGGGGATCAGCAGCAGGGGGGCGATAGTGATCTTCTCCCTGTCCGGCGCCATGATATCAAAAGATATGTCCGCCATAGGGTATCGTTTCTTCTCCATTTCCAGATAGTTCCCCACAAAGGTAAGGTCCTTGTCCAGCAACACCTGGTTCCCCTGGCAATCGTAGAGGACATAGCGCATCATGTCCGACAGACGCAGGATAAAAGAAGGGGTATCCTTTGCTCCCGTCAGGCTCATCCCATAGATACTATTCAACGTATTAAATAGGAAATGCGGATGCAATTGCGCCTTTAATGTCTCCAGCTGCAATACAAGATGGTCCCGCTCCAGATCATGCCGCTTACGCTCGTTCTCAAAACCCCAGCGCATAAACATGATGGAAAAGAATACCAGCGGATCTATGAGGTGTTCCGATCCATGTAACGAAAGATTTAAAAGACTATGATCATACCACCTGGCCTGGGAAACATAAAAATTGTCCAGCGCCGGATTCGTATTCAACATCTTGAACAAATGGGTCACCCCCCAGTTACACCATTTCATAAAAAACAAAAAATAAACCCCGGACAGTAAGCCAAGCAGTACATACCTCCGCCGTCGCAAAAGCCAGGGGCCGATCCCCCTGTATAAGGGTATCACATAGGCAGTTGTGGCAATACAATACAGCATCAGCTGAGGGAAAGGAAAATTCTCCCGTATATGGGGCAGCGCACGGCTTTCCAGGGTCACCCCGTATTTATACAGGGACACATAGATCACCCAGATCATCAGCTCATATATTGGGATACCCGGCCCTCTCCCTCCTTTAGATACGAATAGCTTCATATCGCCAAAACTATGGCATTTCCCCCCTCTCCCGGAAGCCCCCTTCGACAAAACACCGCTTTCTTTCGACAAAATAAGCTCCCCCGGATTATGCAGACGATTCGTCGGCTTTGGCAGAACGGCGCTTTACAATCCCCTTCCCACGGCGTTGTTTTGCTCTCACAACAACAAAATCCTAAAAAATGAACAAGCTTATCGCCTCCATCCTGACAGCTCTCGCCCTCCTCCTGAATAGTCATACCACCCGCGCCCAGGACAGTACAGCCAGCCCGAAGGACTCAGCCAAACAGCTCGCTGCCGTATCCGTCACCGCCGCCAAACCCTATATCATCCAACACACGGACAAGATTATCATAAACATCACCCAAAGCCCTCTGGCCGCGGGTGGCAACGCCTACGAGGCGGTAAAAAGAGTACCCGGCATCATCGACCTGCAGGGATTACAGTTCAGAGGCCGCCAGGTCACCGTATTTATGGACGACAGACCCGTGCGCCTCAGCGGGGAAGAGCTGCAGAACTACTTGTCCGCCATACCCGCCGGGGCTATCGATCGTATCGAGATCCTCCCGCACCCCACCTCTAAATACGAGGCCAATGGCGGCGTGGTCATCAATATCATCTCCGCCAGGAGCAAGGACATGGGAGCCAACGGCGCCTTCACCGCAGGCGCCGGAGCCGGCAGATACGGCCGGTATAATACAGGACTTAATCTAAACTACCGCAGCAAAAAATTAAGTCTTTACGGCAGCTACGACCTTCTGTATACAAAGGTCCGCAACAACAGCACCACCACCCGTCAATTTAACGATGCCTATAAAATATTCGAAGACCAGTCCGCTCTTTCACAAGCCTCCAACCATACATTCCGTATAGGTTTCGACTACACTATCAACAAGAACAGCAGCTTTGGCATACTGATAAGAGGCGCTCTCAGCAGCAGGAACAAGGACATCACAAACGTATCCCGTCAGCATTATGAAACCCGGGATACCTTCTCCACCGTCACCACGGTGAACCATAACCAATATTTCACGCCTTCCGTCAACCTGTATTATAAGATAAAGGGCCTCACTATCAATGCCGACTATTTCAGCTATGTGAAGGATTGGAGAGATGATTTTACCACCCGGTTCACAAACGAAAAGAACGAAGAATACCGTACGGCCTACCTGCTGAAGGACAACTCCCCGGCAAGGAACACCTCAAGGTCCCTCTCCGCCGACTATGCTTTTCACCTGGGAAAGATCCGGTACGAGACAGGTCTGAAAACCATCCTTACCCACACAGACAACGACGTGGCCTGGGAAACCTTTGACGGCAACAGCTGGACCAACGACCCTGCACGTAGCAACCATTTTATCTATAACGAAAACATTTATGCCGCTTATCTCAACTTAACCCGTACACTGGGCAAGCTCACCCTGCAGACAGGGCTGCGGGCAGAGCACACATATACCAACGGCAACTCCGTCACCTTAAAACAGGAAAGGACAAACAGGTATACCAATCTTTTTCCCAACCTCAATATAACATATACGCCAACCGACGACCACCAATTTAGTTTTTCCTACAGCCGCAACATCGAACGCTATGGTTTCAGCATCGTCAATCCCTTTATCATCTATCAGAGCCAATATGCCTACTACCAGGGTAACCCCAATATCAAACCGAGCTTTTATCACAATTTCGAACTTAGCTGGGCTTACCGCAATGAATGGATGGCTTCTTTCGGCTACAGCCACTACGTGGACGTACCGGCCGAGATATACAAAAAAGATCCCGGCGGCAATGCTGTGATCAGCACGTACGACAATGTCTCTTCCGCTGACCAGCTGACTTTCAACCTCACCTGGACAAAAAGCCTCCTGAGAGGCCGCCTGTCCACCAGCAATACCCTCGGCGGTCTTCACGCCGGCTATCATGCCCCGGCTTCCACCGGTCTGAACAACACATCCTATACCGCCTACCTCAGCAGCAATAACCGTGTCCTTTTCAACCATGGATGGAAAGCGGAGATCAACGCCGATTACTACAGCCCGATGGCCGTCGGCGCCTACAGCTTCAGGTCGCAATTCGAGATGGGAGCAGGCCTGTCCAAAAACATCTTAAAAAATAAAGGAACACTGACCCTCAATGTGACAGATATTTTTAACACCAGCAAACGCCGTTATACCACCTCCAGCTTTGGCACCACTTGCCTCACCCGTGATAACCCGGAAACCCGCTTTGTAAAGTTGGTATTCACCTATAAATTTGGTAATTCTCAGGTCAAGGCCGCACGTACCCGGCAGACGGGCCTTGATGAGATAAAGAACAGAATGAATTGACGCCTCACCCCAGCACCTTCCGCACCCCATTACGAAAAAGCTTCCCAATCGGTATTTCCATCTTTTCAATCTCTATCAGCTCATGCGTATACGATCTTATCTTCCCGATGTTGACGATAAAACTCCGGTGCGTGCGTATAAAGACCTCTTCCGGCAGCATGGCCGCCACGGAAGAAATGGATTGCTTCGTGATGATCACCCCATCGCAGGTGTGTATTTTCACATAGTCTTTCATGCTTTCCACATACATGATGTCCGCCAGTATTACCTTCACCATTTTCCGGTCCATCCGGAAATACACAAAAGCGTCCTTCCCGACAGTCGGCGGTGCGGTTTCAACCGCCGGCGCGGCTACAGGCAGCGCATATTGAAAAGCCTTGCTCACCGCCTTTACAAATCGGTCGAATTGTATAGGCTTCAACAAATAATCCACTATATCCAGCTCATATCCTTCCAACGCATAGTCGGCATGGGCTGTGGTAAATATCACCCGGGGAGGATTCTTCAATATCTTTATCAATTCCGTACCCTTCAGCTGCGGCATACGGATATCCAGGAACAGCAGATCGACCGAATGCTTTTGAAGAAAGCTCAAAACCTCCATGGCATTTGCACATTCCCCCACCAGCTCAAGCATGGGCATTTCGCCGATATAACGACGGAGGATGTCCCTGGCAGGCGGCTCGTCATCCACGATCAGACATTTTATGGTAGGGCTATTCTGCAAGTTGATACGCTATTATATTTGTATTCACCATCTTCCCGGCCTCCGGCTTTCTCTCTAATTGTACCTTTAAATTAACAATAAAAACTTCTTCCTCATTATTGATCACCAGCTGATGTCTTCCCGGATACATATATTCCAGACGTTTTACGACATTGGCGATCCCGATACCGCCGGCAGGGGCGGATATGCCGGAAGCCTTCCCATTCAACAGTTTCATCTTTATCCAATCGCCCTCGACAAGGATCTGCAGGCTTATCCATGGCTGTTCCAGCATCTGGCTGGCGCCATGCTTAAAACAATTCTCTATAAATGGCAGCAACAGCAAAGGGGCGATATAGGCATCCTCCGTATCGCCGGTCACCTGTACATTGACATCCAGCTTATTGCCATACCGTACCCGTTCCAGCAGAACATAGTCCTGCACCATCTTCAGCTCTTTTTCCAGCGGCACCAGGGGTATATCACATTCATACAACATATACCGCAAAAGATCGGACAGACCCGCGATAAGCACAGGCGCCGAGGAAGACCCCACCTGGGCATGAGCATATACGTTGTTCAATGTATTAAAAAGAAAATGCGGGTGCACCTGTGCTTTCAGCAGCTGCAGCTGCGAGGCGATGTTCTCCTTCTGCAGCTCCAGGTTACGGGCCTGTTTGACATAATAGTACTTCATCAGCTTGATGGCGGCAGCCAGACCGGCGATGGTAATCCCCCCTCGTAGTCCGGCCAGCAGGCTCGAATAAAAGTTGCCGTGACTGGAATAAGCCGGGGGAACAAGCTTAACAATATCTCCCAGTATCCGATGCCTGATCTGGTCGAGAATATAGTTACCTTCAACAGCGGATAGTGCTCCCGTAGCCAGGAACAACAAGATCACCAGCAAGGCCGTCTGCACATATTTCCCTTTCACGACAAACTTTGGTATCACAAAGTACATCAATGAGTAAGCAAGGAACATATGCGTCACCAGGTAGACCAGGGCATCGACGCTGGACATTTCCAACCGCTGAAAAAAGCTCAATTTCATCAATGGAGGCGCAAATGAATACAGAAGAGCCTGCGCGCCCCCCCATACCCCCCAGAATGCCAGATGCCGCCGCCACCGGTACTTGGGTGCATTTGAGAATATGAACGGATTGCTATCCATATTCCCAAATTTACTAATAGCTTGACAGACCAGGGACGCTGCCCGTCATTTGTCGATATAAAGACGGGTTTTGTCGACTAATGGCTTTTGACGGGTCTTTCCGGTTCTCCCAGACCGTCACCACCTGTTCCAGCTCTTTTGTCAGCCATAGTTTTGCCTTTTTACGAAAAGGGTTCAGCACACCCTTCACCTTTTCCTTGTATAACAACTGGTTATCGTTGTTATAAAAATACACAATGGAAGAGTCGGTATTGTTTTCCACTACCCAATAGCCCCTATCGGATACCCAGCTGGGAACGGGACGCACATCTTCCTGTGCCGCGGCCGGCAGGGCAGCCAGACAAACAAAAACTCCTGCGATGATGATTAGCTTGTTCATAACCTGATTTTTTATGTACCGAAACTACTCCCTCATCAGCCCCATAAATTGAAAAGTAGCTTAGCATGACATTACTGTCCCCATACGACCGCTCTACAGCGACCAACGCACCGGGCCGCCACGGGTGCCCTTTGTCGATGATTTTCGCTTAACTTTAATCTTATGAACAGACGAACCTTCATACAGCTGTCTTCTGCCGCCGCCGCAGGCAATACTTTTCTCACTGCCATGGGCGAACCACAGGATGGAAGACTAAAGAATTGGGCCGGCAACATCGAATACAGCACAGACCAGGTACATTATCCCCGCACGGTGGAAGAGGTGCAGGCTATTGTACAACAGCTCCCTACCTATAGGGCCCTGGGTACAAGACACTGCTTCAACAGGATTGCCGACAGCAAGGCCCATCTTATCTCTACACGCGATCTAAACAAAGTGATATCCCTGGACGCCGGCGCCCGGACAGTCACGGTGGAAGGAGGTATAAAATACGGGGAACTGGCTCCTTACCTGGATGGACAGGGTTATGCCTTGCATAACCTAGCTTCACTACCCCATATTTCCGTGGCCGGCTCTATCACCACAGCCACGCATGGCTCCGGTGTGGGTAATGGGAATCTCGCTACGGCAGTTACAGCCCTTGAGTTCGTCACCCCCTCGGGCGAAATAAAACATTTTTCAAAGGAAAAGGACGGTGACGCCTTCTATGGCGCCGTCGTGGGTCTGGGCGCGCTGGGTATCATCACAAAGGTCACCCTGGCCATACAACCCCGGTACCTGGTAAGACAGAACGTATATGAACATCTGCCGGTGCCCCAGCTAAAACAACATTTCAGCAATATCCTCTCAGCCGGCTACAGCGTCAGCCTGTTCACCGACTGGAGAACAGATACGGTCAACGAAGTCTGGGTAAAAAATAGGGTGGATCAGGGCGCGGCGCCCGCCGGTGAATGGTATGGAGCAACGGCAGCCACCAGGAACCTCCACCCTATCGCAGCCAACTCCGCGGAAAACTGTACTGAGCAGATGGGCGTCCCGGGACCCTGGCATGAACGACTGCCCCATTTTAAAATGGGTTTTACCCCCAGCAACGGAGAAGAGCTGCAGACGGAATATTTCGTCCCCCTCCATCATGGTATAGAAGCTTTTTCAGCCATCGCCCGTCTGGGTGGACAGATCAGCCCTCACCTGTTCATCTCCGAGATCCGCACCATCGCTGCCGACAGACTGTGGATGAGCCCTTGCAGAAACCAGGACTCCCTCGCCATCCATTTTACATGGAAACCGGACTGGCCCTCCGTCAGCCAGCTGCTGCCCGTCATCGAAAAGGAACTGGCCCCTTTTAATGCCCGGCCTCATTGGGGCAAGCTGTTCACCATGCCCCCCGCCACGCTGCAACGGCATTATGAGAAACTGGCCGATTTCCGGCAGCTGGCCGCCCGCCTGGACCCGCAAGGCAAACTGCACAATGAATTTATGGCGAACTTAATTTGACCTGGTAGAATCCCTCGAGCTTGAAAGCGCATTGTCGATCATCTGCTTTACGTCCCCAATCCCTTTCACCTGCTTTGCATCGATGGAGAAAACATAGTTGGTCAGCTCGTTCAGGATAACCCCATTGCGGGCGATCATCGAATCCACAAGACGATAATTGGCGCTGTCCAGGGGATTGCCCGAGATCTTTAAAGAGTCCGATAAAGGCTGGAACTTCGGATTTTGCAGACTTACCAGTTGATGATAAATACCAAGCTGTGCCTTGGTGTAGCTTTCATAATACTGCATATTCTCGCTAAAATTATCCTGTTGTTTGAACACCAGCGGAAAAAACCCGAGATAGGTAGTCGCGCAGACCAGGGATAAAAAGAAGGATTGGAGAGTAATCCCCGCATTGGTCCACCCTTTATTGATCATGACAAATAAGGTGACACCCCCGATACAGGATATGAACATCGTAAGGATAAGAACGCTATAGTAATTTCGAAAAAAGAGGATAGCCAGCGATAAATGATGTTCCTTCCGGAGCTTCATGATCTCATATTGGGTCTTAAAGACAGTAAAATAGGCCGAGGTAAGTACCGCGGGCTTCTTAAGCTTGATAACCCCGTCATTCAATATGTTCTCCGACTGATAGATAGGGTCCATCACTTTACCACTCAAACCGTTCACACCCAATAGTATCAGCTCAAAGAATAGAAATACGAGCAGCAGGGTACTAAAGAATACCAGCGTCGCCTTTACAGAGGCCCGCTGCCGGGCATACCAGGGGTAGATGTCTTTTAACGCCATTCAAGAAAAATACAAAAAAATTATTATATTTCATTCCCGAATCTTTCCCACCCTAATTGTTTGAATTTTGCAATTATTGGTTTGAAGCGTGTAATAATCCCCCCTTCCCGTCTTCCTACATTTGGGTATTAAAACCACCGATCATATGCAAAGAAAAAAAGTATGGTTTATCACAGGCGCATCTCATGGACTTGGACTGGCCTTTGTGCGACAGCTGCTGGAAAGGGGCGATCAGGTGGCTGCTACTACCCGGTCACTCGCCGGACTCTCCAGGAACATTACTGCCTTTGCGGGGAACTTCCTGCCCATGCAAGTGGACCTCACGGACGAAAAGGCAATAGAACAGGCTATCTCCGCTACCTGCAAAACTTTTGGTCGCATCGACGTAGTCGTCAACAACGCCGGCTTCGCCGTCCATGGCACGGTAGAAGAGCTGGGGCCGGCCGTCATCGACAGGTGTTTCGCCATCAACACGGTGGCCCCTATCACCGTCATGCACAAAGTACTACCCTACCTGAAACAGCAGGGCTCGGGATACATCCTCAACATATCCTCCCTGTCGGCCTGTGCAACAGCCACTGACATCGATCTGTACGCAGCGGCAAAACATGCCATCCTGGGTGTATCGGACTGTATTATGGAAGAAGTACGCAACCTTGGTATACACATTACAGTAGTCGCCCCCGCGGCATTTCAAACCCAACTCTGGGCAAGGGAATATTTCACCCTGGAGGACATCAGGTTCAACGACCATGAAGAGGTAGCCGCCGGCTTTATCCGGCTGGCAGGTGACCCTGAACCACCCCGAATATTATTACTGGACAACCATTTTGAACACAACCTAAAGATCCAAAAACATACAAATAATGAAGTACAATTTGTTAGGTAACACAGGCCTGAAGGTTTCCGAACTTTGCCTGGGCACTATGACCTTTGGCGGCAAAGGGATCTGGACAGCCATTGGCACGTTGCCACAGGACGAAGTGGACGCACTGGTCCGGCGATCCATAGAAGCAGGCATCAACTTTATCGATACAGCCAACGTATATAGCGAAGGGGTCAGCGAGCAGATGACAGGGACCGCCATCCGCAACCTGGGCCTCCACCGGGAAGACCTCATCCTCGCCACAAAAGTAAGAGGCAAGGTAGGTGAAGGACCCAATCAGATAGGGCTTACCCGTAAACACATCCTTCATCAGGTGGAAGAAAGCCTTCGACGCCTGCAGACGGATTATATCGACTTGTACCAGATACATGGTTTCGACGCGCTTACCCCCCTGGAAGAAACCCTTTCAGCGCTGGATACGCTCGTCACCAGCGGAAAAGTACGCTACATCGGCTGTAGCAACCTGGCCGCCTGGCATATCATGAAGGCCCGGGGTATTTCCACACTGCACGACTATGCAAAGTTCGTTTCACTGCAAGCCTACTATACCATCGCCGGCCGTGATATAGAAAGAGAGATCGTACCTTTGCTATTGGACCAGAAAATGGGCCTGATGGTATGGAGCCCCCTGGCAGGAGGCCTGCTCAGCGGTAAATATACCCGGCATACCTCTCCGGAAGAAGGCCGCCGTGTCAACTTCGATTTCCCCCCTGTCAACAGGGAGAAGGTATATGATATCGTCGACGTCATGGCGGAGATCGGGAAGATCAGGGGCGTATCCGTAGCACAGGTGGCGCTTGCCTGGCTGCTCCATCAGCCTGTAGTAACCACTGTTATCATCGGTGCAAAAAGCCCTCAGCAATTGGAAGACAACCTAAAAGCTATCGAGCTGAAATTGGATGCCGCCGAACTGGAAAAACTGGACGCCGTCAGCAAACTCGCCCCGGAATATCCCGGCTGGATGCTGGAATGGCAAGGTAGAGATCGTAAATAGAACAACTAAAAACAAAAACAAGACAGCAATGTCGAACGTAGAAACTATCGCGGACTTCTATCGTAGTAAACACCTGGGCGTCCCGGACAACCTGGAAAGAGAAATAGGGCATTTCAATGCATTTAGGGTAGATGAGCTTTATCATACGTCAAAACCCATCCGCTACGCCCGCCGTGATTACTATAAGATCTCTCTTATCCGCGGTCATTACCTCTATCATTACGCCGACAAGAGTCTGGAAGTTTCCGGCCCGACATTGCTGTTCTTTAATCCCCGCGTTCCGTACACCTTTGAACTTGTGGGCGAACAAGTACCCTTCTCCGGCTATTTCTGTATCTTCAAGGAAGAGTTCTTCAGCGAGCACATGCGTCTCAGCCTGCGGGAGCTTCCCATGTACGCACCAGGCGGCAAGCCGGCCTACATGCTCGACCAGACACAGGACAAGAATGTCAGCAATGTTTTTGAAAAGATGCTGGAAGAGCTCCGGTCCGACTACCGGTTCAAATTCGATCTCATCCGCAACTATATCATGGAGATGGTGCACTATGCTATGAAGATGCAGCCGGCAGAGGCCCTCTACCAGCACATGGATGCCAACACGAGGATCACGGCGGTATTTACCGAGCTGCTGGAACGACAATTCCCTATCGAATCCCCTTCCCAGCAGTTTGTCCTCCGCAGCGCCGGCGACTTTGCCCAGCAGCTGAATGTCCATGTCAACCATCTCAACCGGGCGATAAAGCTCAGCACCGGCAAGACCACCACGTCACATATTTTGGAAAGACTGGCCAGCGAAGCAAAAGCCCTTCTCCGCCACACCGACTGGAATATCTCCGAGATCAGCTATTGCCTGGGTTTCGAAGAACCCGCGCACTTTAATCACTTTTTTAAAAAACAGACCCATATGACGCCTTCGGCATTCAGAGGCTAGTACCGCATACACTGTTACACCAAATCAATGCCCCGATAGTTCCGATGAGTCGAACTCCCGTCTAAAACATATACTGGCACTAAGATAAGGGGGCATGCCGCTTACAGGCGCCCAACCCAGCGAAGACATATAATTCAGCACATCCGGCAACGTTTTAAGCGTTTTTACCTTTACAAGATTGCTGACAATGGTAGTATCCTTAAATGAAAAAAGCGAGTCCACATTTCCCAGATGGAAGGTTTAGCCCTTGCAAAGTAGACAATCCCTTCCTGCTGGCACAACCGATAACGTCTCAATAACATCTGTCCACCAGCTGCTTTAATTCCTTAAACCTGGCCGCCCTGTCGTCATTCTTTATATAGAAGGTCATCAAAAAGGCGCAGTAGCCCTTGTCGTTATCCACCCACGGGATACTGCCAAAAAGCCCTGGGCTGGTCACCGTCGTACCATCAGGCCGTACCACCCATTCCCCATAGCCATACCCGATGCTTTCCATGGGGACGGGCGAATAAGCGACCTTTACATCCCGCGTGATCCTGTCTACCTGCATTTCGGCAATACTTCTTTCACTCAACACCCGTCTTCCGTCAAATACGCCTTTATGGAGGATCATGATAAGAAAATTCAGATAATCTTCCGGTGTGCTGCTGGCTCCACCTGCCGGCATCGCCACGGGGCCATGCCCAAAATCCGTGTTCTTCATGTTCAACGGCCGGGCGATCCGCTCGGCAAAAAGGCTCTCAAAACTTTCTCCCCCGATCTTCTCGATCACCGCCCCCGCTATCTGTAATCCAGCATTGCTATAGTGAAAGACCTTCCCCGGCCGACCTTCCATAGGCATGCCCGCGATGTATTGCACAGCCTCATCCATACTATGGAGGCTTCGCATGTCTTTCAAACTCTCCTTTAGGGGAGGTTCATTGATCCCCGTCTGATGACTAAGACATTGGCCGATGGTGATGTTCCCTTTTCCGTGGGCGGATAGCACTGGCAGATATGTACCTACTGTGTCGGAAAGACGCAGCTTGCCCTCATCTACAAAAGTCATTATCAGCGCGGCACTGAGCCATTTGCTACAGCTGGCGATAGGCTGGCGGGTAGTCATCGTATAATCGCCGAGGTCCGCCTCTTTTTTTTGCCGGCGGGCGATAAATCTGTTCACCATCTTTTGCCGCCGGGTCATTTCGCCCACGGAGTGATCATACACGAGCCGGCCGTCCTTCCACACCGCCAGGATAGCCCTTCCGCCCATTTCCTGGACATGGTCGTCCAGCCACTGGTCCAGTTGGCCTTTGTCCTGTGCGCGCCCTGTCGTCGCTGCAAACAGGAGCAATAATACAGCGGCAAAATTTTTTATTGACATAGTTTCATAGACCTTCAAAACCCGGTCAGGTTTAATATCTTTACCCATCATGAGAAAAACGATTACCCCCCTCCTGTTCTGCTTTTTTGCCTTTTCTGCCGCCAGGGCCCAACTGACAGCACCCGAAAAAAAAGCCATTGCCTATATCAACGACCATATGGACGCTGCCATGCAGCTGCTGATCAATTCGGTGAATATCAACAGCGGGACGCTAAATATTGCAGGCGTAAGAAAGGTGGGCGACCTCTATGCAAAGGAACTGGAAAAATTGGGTTTTATCATCGAGTGGGTAGCCGAACCCGACTCCCTTCGCCGGGCCGGGCACTTAGTCGCCACCCATAAAGGCAAAAAGGGCAAAAAACTTTTTCTCATCGGTCACCTGGACACCGTCTTTGAGCCAGACATGCCGGCCGGCCCCTATACAGTTCTCAACGACTCCACCGCCACAGGTCAGGGCGTCAATGATATGAAAGGGGGCGATGTGGTGATGATCGCCGCGCTGCAAGCCCTACAGGCAGCCGGACAGCTAAAGGACATGAACATCGTCGCTTATTTCACGGGGGATGAAGAGCGGTCCGGGTTCCCTCATAGCGTAGCCCGTAAGGATTTTATCGAAAGGGCAAAGACGTGTGACATAGCCCTGGGCTTCGAGTCCGCCATGGGACTGCATACCGTGGCCGCCGCCCGCCGGGGTATTGGTGACTGGTCGCTGGACGTGACAGCCCGCACAGGACACTCCTCACAGGTGTTCACGGACTCCGCCGGTTTTGGCGCCATTTATGAAGCAGCCCGTATCCTCAATACCTTCAGGGAACAGCTGAGTCATGAGCAATATCTCACTTTTAATCCCGGCCTCATCGTAGGCGGCTCGGGCATAAAACTCTCTGACCAGGATGCCCGCGGCGAAGCGCTGGGAAAAACAAATATCATCTCCCCCGCCGCACATGTAACAGGAGATCTGCGTTTTCTCTCCGAAGCACAGAAAAATGCCGTTCGCGAAAAAATGAAGACCATCGTCGCTACAAGTCTTCCCGGCACGCACGCCTCCATCAGTTTTACCGACGGTCTTCCTGCTATGGAGCCAACCGCCGGCAACCTTGCATTGGTGTCCCAACTGGACAAAGTCACCCGCGATATGGCCATCGGCGAGACGGTAGCAGGCGATCCCGGAGCCAGGGGCGCAGGCGATATTTCGGACATCGCGCAATACATGGATTGTCTCGACGGTCTGGGCGCCTCCGGCAAGGGAGCTCACAGAGCAGGGGAAACCATCCACCTGAAAGAATACCCCCTCCTTATTCAGCGGGCAGCAGTGTTTATATACAGGTTGACACGGTAGCTAAGGCAGCCAGAGCCGGAAATCCACCGATGCGGGTGGCAAACATTTTTGCTCCGTACAGACCTGGAATCGGATGGCACCTGACAAGCTGGTCTTCACCTTCGCTTTCATCCTGACCACCTGTATAAGATCTACCTTGCCGGCATATTGCCAGGACTCGCTGTCCAGCACAGGCTCTCTATGTTTTATCAGCACACCGGACTCCTCCACAGCCCCTTCCATGATCAACAAAGGGTTCTTATCCCACCCCACAACGATG
The DNA here is from genome assembly GCA_017307755.1 of Chitinophagaceae bacterium. Classification (GTDB taxonomy): domain Bacteria; phylum Bacteroidota; class Bacteroidia; order Chitinophagales; family Chitinophagaceae; genus Puia. Next base: position 81,470 of record JAFKGQ010000011.1, read on the forward strand.
GGAAAGCCGATAGCCCCTTGTGGTTGCATCTGGCTGTAAATATGCCATCCCCTTTCTATCGAGGCAGTCATATGCAGCTCGTACAGACCTCCCGCTTTCTTCCGAAGGTTGAATTGCCAGCTGACAGGATCCTGGGCTACTGCCTGTATCCCCGCCAATAGCAGACAGACGACTAGCTTATAATTTATCATATACTACATCTATTGAATACCCGGCGCCCCCGCTGTAGGTTACCACACGCCTCATGTCCAGGGATTTACCCCCGTTGATCAGTTCCCACTGCTCATACATCTTATACACTATCCGGCTTACATCGTCCATATGGCTTATAAGAACCCTTTTGACCAGAAGCCTTCCCGCCGGAGGCCATTCCATAAAATCCATTCTGATGCGGCCGTCCGTGATAACACTTCTCAGTGTGTCTCCGGCCTGGTAGATGCGCCGCTGCTTTTCGTAGCCCGCTACTGCAACACCATCCGGCATGATCCTTACAGAGAATTTGGAAGGTACAATGGAAGAAGGAGCGATCCCGAATTCGCTTTTTTGCCGGTGAAGCACCCAGGTACCCGAGAATTTCGCCCGCTCGTTGTTTCGCTCCTCCGTCCGGGTGATCGCATGTTCCAACCGCGGCTCCTTTTCTTCCAGAAAACTATCCAGATCACTCTTCGCAAGATGATTCGAGATCGCCCGTATCACACCGTTGGGATCGACAATGATCATATTCGTTCCACCTCCCAGGTCAAATCGTTCGTAGACCGTGGAATCATAGGCGATGGGTAATTGAAGGTGCTCCTTTTCTCTCACCTTTTCATATAATAAACGCATCTCTTTGTAGTCAGGGCCCCGGGCCGGTATATAAATGCTTCCGCTATATCCGATAAGTAGGATCTGAACTTTGTCCTTGAATTGCTTTTGCAGGCTGTCCGTCGCAGACAGCTGAGCCACACAGGATGAGCAATAGCGGTTAAAACAACTCAGCACCAGCCATTTCCCCCTGAGATCCTGCAGACTTACCTGATCTCTTGTATAATAATGAACATCGTTAAGGAAAAGATCGGGGCAGACCTTCCCAACAGTGGCAAACTCTGGTCTGGCTTGCGGCTGTGCGGCAGTAAACAACGGAAATGCGGCCGCAAATACATATCCTGCAATTTTCTTTAACATTGTAAGCAACGTTTGTTAAATGATCAATTGTACCCTGGGTTTTGGATCAGGAAGGCATTCTTCTGCAATTCTTCGTATGGTACTGGCAGTAATTGCCGATTCGTGCTCCATATACCACCCTTTGCGGGGGTAACCACGTTCATAACAGCATCCACATTTCCCATACGCTTGAGATCATACCATCGATGACCCCATTCACAAAAAAATTCGGTCTGTCGTTCATGGAGGATAGCCTGCAGCATATCCTGCTTATTGGCAGCGGCAGTGCCCGAAAGACCGGCCCTATTCCTTATGGCATCCAGGTCAGAGACAGCGCTGTTGGCTCCGGTGACATTATCCTGCTGCGCCCGTGCTTCGGCCCGGATAAGGTATTGCTCGCCCAGTCGAAATACAATATAGTCTTCCGTGGGTGCGCCGGCCCCACCTTTTCTCAACTTATACTTATATGGGTAGTAATAGGTTTGACCATTCACCAGGTTACTGTTCAGCCATTTTGCCTTCCGCTGATCACCGGGTTCAAATGCATGCAGGAGATAATTACTGATACAATAGGTAGGTATCAGCGTAGCATCAAAGGGTATAAAAGAATTCCCTTCCGGGGAGTTGTATCCCGGTATGACGGACAATAGTTGCCAGATAACCTCATTGCTTTTTGCAAGGAACACATTGTTCAGGTCGGGCTCCAGCCCATACCCTCCCCCATCAATAACTGCTGAAGCAGCAGCCTCAGCCTCCGGCCATTGTTGACGATAGAGATAAACCCTGGACAGCAGCGCCAGCGCGGCATACTTATTCGGCCGCACTCTGCCTTCGGTGATATAGACAGCCGACATCACAGAAGCCGCATCCTTCAGATCCTTGATGATTTGATCATATACTGTATTCTTCGGCGTACGGGGAATAATGGCGTTCTTCTCAAAGTTCGTGCCCGTCACCAATGGTACATCACCAAATAAATTCACCATATTGAAATAACAAATAGCCCGCATCAGCTTTGCTTCTCCTGTCAGCTGATCTTTTGCCGGCTTGCTGATACCGGTGCTGCCGGCTAATCCCTCGATAGATGCATTTGCCTGATATATGACACGGTAATTAAGATACCAGAATCCCGTATATCCATTGGTCGCGGAAACGCTGTTTTGATAAAATTGCTGATTGCTAATATCCTGATTAGTAGCATATAGTTCATCGGCCGCCAATCCCATATAGATGGTGGTAAGGCCATTCAGGGGATAGCCGGCGCCGGCGGAGGACATAAAACCGATGTACATACCCAGAATGGCGGCAGTGGCATTAGCGCTGTCTGTAAAGACAGCAGACGTCGTCACTGTATTTTTTGCCGGTGGGATCTCCACAAATTTTCTGCATGAAGTCATCCCCGACCCAATTGCCGCCAGCAGCAGAAAGAAAAAACTGAAATTTGAGTGCCTCATTTAATAAGTTTTAGAAATTGAATTGGATCCCTCCCACAAATGTTTTCATAGGCGGTACGGAGTAAAAACTTTGCGATTCAGGGTCGTTCCCCTTATAATGCGTGAGGGTGACTAGGTTTTGCGCATTGAAATAAATACGGCATCCGGATAATTTTACCTTTTTCAAATACCCGGGTTGGAATGAATAGGACAATGACAAGGTCTTCAATCGTATAAATGAAGCATCCTCGAAGGCTCCGTCTGAATTGGAAAAATATCTGTTAGAAGCGTCGTATGCCGGAGTGATCGATGTTGCGCCAAATCTTTGGATATGGGTATGATCTCCCGGTTTTTGCCAGCGTGACAAAACATCCACAGGCCGATTGACAGGAGTCCCTGCCCATCCAAGTGTGGATTGAAGATAATTGAACCCCTTTTGCTTTGTGAATTGAAAGAACAGGTCCAATTGAAACCCCTCATAGTTAAATACATTCCTGAAACCTCCATAAAATTGAGGGTCCCGGTTACCTATCACATAATAATCACTATCGGACATCGGCGTGTAACTTATCCCACCTTTCTTTGTATAGAATTGATAAATCCCGGTGGTATCGTTCACGCCGGCTAACCTGTATTTTTTTAATATATTCAGCGGCTGGCCGACAATATAGGCATAGCTATAGCTGGAAATTTCTATACCCGGGAAGGAGAGCAGCTTATTTTTTGGTAGGGTCAGGTTCAGGGCGGTGGTCCATTTGAACTTCCTGGTCTTGATATTTGTCGTAGATATTTGTACTTCCCACCCGCTGTTCTGTACCAGGGCCGGCCAGTTTAGTGTGACGCTTCCAAAACCCGTCTGGGTGGGGAGATCATAGGACACCAGCTGATTACCACAGCGGTTGCGATACCAGCTGATATTGGCCAGTAACCTGTCCCCCAGGAAGCCCAATTCTACCCCCGCCTCCAACTTCTTGTTCACTGTCCAGCTGAAGTTAGGCTTATAGAGATTCATAGGGATATAACCCAATGCATCCTGATACGCCCGGTTTGTCGGCTGCCAGTTTGCCGTGAACTGATAATCGCCTATCACGTCCCCTCCGGTGGTCCCATAGCTTGCCCGCAACTTTCCATAGCTTAATGGAGAAATACGTTGTTTGATCCATTGCTCTTCGGAGAAGATCCACCCAAGACCCGCGGATCCAAAATTGCCGAACTGCCGGCCGGGGCCAAACCGGCTGGACCCGTCCCTCCGGCCGGAAAGGTTGAGGATATACCTGCGGTCCCATATGTAATTGATCCTGCCGAATACAGCCGAGTACCGGTAAAGGCTATTGGCATCAGACATGGTCTTTGACCCCGCCGCGGACAAGCTGCCCAGCAATGCATCATTATTATAATTTTCCCCTTCCGCCGCGGTACTGGCATTGATATTCTGTTGGAACGTGCCGCCGGCCAATACTGTCAACTTACCTTTTGCGATCCGTCTGGTATATTCCGCCTGCGGCTCGATGATCCAGGTCTGAAAATTGTTGGTCCCAAAACTGGCGGCTCCGGTGGAAAATCTGGCAGGATCGCGGGCAGAGATAGGCACTTGAGAATTCTCAGTTGAATTCAATGTATTATACCCGAAACTGGACCGTACCTGTAGACCCGGCAGTACTTCATACCCTATCTGGAAATGGCTGAGCAGATTATAGGATTGCAACAGATACTTTTGCTTCAGGTATCCCATGGGGTTGTCGAGTGGGATCCCTTTATAATTCCAGACAAGGTTCCCATTCGCATCGATGAGATCAGGAAAATTGGGCGAAAGTGTGAACGCCTGTAATGCATCGGCCGACCCTGCCGAGTTGTTCTGACCAAAGGAATAGCCGGCGGAAAAGTCGATCACCAGCTTGCCGTCGGCTGTGTTGTGGTGTAAATTCATGTTCGTGGAAACGCGCTTGTCGGAAAAGTCACCGGGGAAGATAAAAGTCTCACGATGATATCCCGCGCTTACCATAAAACGAGTGCCCGTAGCCCCGCCTGATAAGGAAGCATAGACATCCGTCGTACGTGCCGTATTACCCATGAAATATTTCTTCCAGTCTGTATATTTGGCAGTGTCATAGACGACAAGATCAGGGAAGTATACAGCATATGCCGGATCGGTAAGATAAGAGGTCAATCCGTCATTGTCTATAGCTTCCCTCCTCATTGCAAGATACTGTTGCGTATTCATCATCTTCATGGTCCTCGTCACCCGGCTCCCTCCCCCATACACATTCATATCAAACTTGACCTTTCCCGGTTTTCCTTTTTTCGTGGTGATCAGCACTACTCCATTGGCCCCCCGGCTGCCGTAAATAGCTGTCGCGTCCGCATCCCGCAGCACTTCGATACTTTCAATATCCGAAGGATTGATACTGTTGAACGGGCTGATCCCGTTGAGCGCATCGTTATCGATAACAATGGAATTCTTTGTTGCCAGCGAACCAAACTGGTTCAGGTTCTTGTTCTGTGGCGCAAACGGTACTCCGTCCACGATGATCAGCGGGTTATCCATAGGACGGGAGAAAGCGCCGGCGAACAAAGTATTTTGCCCCCTCACCTGTATCTTGAACGCCGCGCCTGGTACCCCGCTGGTCTGTGTGACCACCAATCCCGGCACCCGCCCCTCCAGGGCTGCCAAAGGGTTTTGTACAGGTTGCTGTGCGATCTCCTCGCTCGTCACCTTCGACACCGAACCTACATTATAACGTTGGGTCGTAGTACCATAAGCCACGATCTGCACCTCATCCAGTTTGCTCACCTTTGTCTTCACCCGTACCACAAGGTCATTCCTGCTCCCGGTACGGATCTCCTGCTCTTCGATATTCGTACTGCTAAAGACAAGTACCACAGGGCCATCGATACCTTTCAGCAGGAACACGCCATTTACGTCTGTACTGGCGCCATTGTTACTTCCTTTTATCTTCACCGACACCCCTTCCACGGGATCGCCGGCCTCATTTACGACCCGTCCCCGAATATCCGGGGGAAGCGGCGACTCTGCCAACGCTGCTTTCTTCTCAATGACCTTCCGCGTGATGAACACCGTCTGCTGCCGGATAACAAACTCCAGAGGTTGGTCCTTCAGACATGCTTCCAGTAGTCTCTCTACCGTGACATCCTTTAGGTCGATGCTCACCTTCCTCGTACCATCGAGCAGATCAGCATCATAAAAGAAAACATAAGGGGTCTGCCGTTCGATGGCAGTGAATACTTCTTTCAGCATTACATTCCTGCCCGAAAAACTCACTGACTGGGCATATCCGTGAGCGCTTGCGGAAAGACAAGCCGACAACAGTACAACGATTGTAAATTTCATGGTCCATAGCAGTTTTTTCATGCCGGGCTGCGGGGACAGCCAACAGGGCATGGTCCTGGTGACAGAGCATGTAAATACATGCCCTTTGCAAAGAGCCTTAAAACGCATACATTTGTTTTGTTTGGGTTAATGAATAAGCAGTCTTTCGCCGATTGTATTATGGGATTGACCCGGACTACTTACAGGAGAGTGCTTCCAACACTTTCCTGTTTTTATACAGGCCCATCATAAAACGCGTATTGATCATTTGCCCGTTGAGGGTTTCACCGTCAGTTTATTCCCTACGATACTGTAATGCACCTGGTTCCTGGCGAGCGCATCCAGCACATCGGATAAATGCAGGTTCCGCTGTATCTTCCCTTCAAATTTTCTGACAGGTATCGCACCCTCATAAACTACTTCCAGGTCATACCATCTCGCCAGTTGCCGCAATACCACCGGCAAATCGGCATTCACAAACTGGAAGAGCCCGTTCTTCCAGGCCATTACCGCCCCCACATCGATATTGTTCTTTACGCTGATCCCTTCTCCTGTCTGTGCTTGTTGCCCCGGCTGCAACACCCTGGCGATGCCCCCCCTGGACACTCTTATCCCTCCTTCCAGCAGGGTGATGGCAATATGTTTTTCCTCAGGGTAACAGTTGACATTAAATCGCGTACCCAGCACTTCCGTTGTCACTCCATTGGCCGACACTATAAATGGCCTTGTCGCATCCGCAGCCACCTCGAAATAAGCCTCGCCGTCTACGGTGACATGCCGGCCCCCCCGCCCCACTGAAGCAAAATAACGTAAGGAGGATTCGCTGTTCAACCACACCTTCGTGCCATCCGACAACACAAGGGAGGCCACCTTACTGCCCCTGGGGTTGTCCAATGTATTGTATTGTACTTCTCCCCCTTCGTTATTTTCAACGCTGTAAACGACCTCTCCATCATCATCCTTTCTGATCTTCACTCCGCCTTGCACTGCCAGTGTTCCGCTGCCGACACTGTCCAGCCTGATGACCCTGCCGCTGGCAAGCGAGATCCGGGCCTTCGTAGTTACCGGTGCGGCTACATCATGGGCCGGCGACGTATTTTTTACAACACTTTCGACCCGCATCCATCGATGTGAAAAATAGAAATAAGCTCCCAGTACGGCTATCAGCAACGATGCCGCCGCCACCCATTTCCACCATCCTCTCCCGGCAGTGAAGTCCGGACGGACGACCGCTTCCCGGTAGGACGGGAATATCTTTTCCATCATCGCCAGCGCCTTCTCTTCCGGCAGATCATTTTCTTCTCCCGTCAGGTGCCAGGCATCCCTGATCAATACGCTCAATTCGTCCTGCATGCCTGGCTCCAATGCCAGACCCATTAATTCCTGCTTCTCTTCGGGTGTGCAGGCTACGGCCAAGTACCGTTCAAAAAGATATGATAGTCTTTCAGACATAGGTATTCGTTAAAGGAAAGGTTATGTAAGTATGACTACCGTAAGACCAAACAGGAGAAGGAGAAATGGAAATATTTTTCGGAAAGATTAAAAATTCGCCTGATCCAGCCCCAATTGAAAGACAACATATAACGCTACAGCCTGAGTACCATAACTTTGTTCAATTTCTGTACGGAGGGACCGTAATGCCGTTACCATATGCTTCTTTACAGAAGCCAGCGAGATATTCATTCGCCGGGCGATCTCTTCCTGCTTGAGCCCCTCTTCCCGGCTAAGTAGAAAAACCATTCTTTGCTGAGGGCTTAGCCGGTCTATGATGTTTTGTATATAACCCCTGACCTCCTTGGACAGCAGTAGTCGTCCCGGGTGCCGGAGATCCACGTCCTGCTCGTTCCGCAGCTCTGCCAATACCAGCGATTCTCTGGCCAGCTTCCTAAAGCCAGTATAAGCATGATTGTGGGCCATCCTGTGTAAGTAGGCATTGATATTTTCAATCTCCGGCAGCGAAGTCCGGATAGACCAGATCTTCAAAAAAATATCCTGTACGGTATCCTCTGCTATTTCAGCTGAACCGGTGACCCTATATAGGTAGGTATAAATTTTCTTCCGGTAAGCATCAAACAGTTGTCTAAAGGCGCTTTCGCTGCCTTCGGCAATCTGCGTCAATAGCTCCCGGTCATTATGTAAAAGCTGCTCTTGCAAAGACGATGGAATTCCTTGTAAGCCTTAAAAATAAGGAAAACCATTTAGTTGATCAATGTCGACTGTGAAAAGACGGCCTTTATGTGATCAGATGATCTTTATCGCACAGGCGTCAGCTGCGGTCGAAGTCTGTAGCCCAATTCTTCAGGTATTCCTCTCTATGGACAATTCTACCGCTGCTTTCGATGCATATGAAATTAGGTTGTACGCTGTCATTGTCCAGAATACCCCCGCGGATCAAAAAACATAATGGATCTGGCGTAAGACAAATCGCGCCCTTTCTTCAGCGCTTACCTGAGGCACTTCGATGATATTGTATCCATGACCGGCATATTCATCTTCCAATCGCCGGCAGACATCGATGGCTTCCCGGAAGGTCTGCTTCCGCTCGCTATCCGTCCTGTATATCTCCTCCCAGGGAGGAAGGATAAAAACATTCTTGTTACAACGATACTGCTCTGCGATCCCAGCAGGTAAAGGATGCCCGATCAACCTGGCATAGGCCAGAGTATCGGGAATGCCCCGGTCGAAGAACACGGGCAAAAAGGTATCTATCCGTAGATAATCTTCGATGGATCGTTGCAGCATCAGGTCCTTGTATTGCACCACATCGTCCCAGGGTAAGGCCCCGCCTCCCTGTTCCACCTGCTCACGGATGATCTGCCGTGCAACTTCAGGCACACATATCACATTGTATTTACTCAACGTCTCCAGCAGAGTGGTCTTTCCCGCACCGGGCCCACCTGTGATCACATAAAAATTATCACGCATATTTTTTACAACAAATACCATTTTTTAAACATTGACTGCCTTTTTCCGGCAGGCTAATAATACTCACCGTTTTTTTTGTTATCTTCCATACTATGACATCCTCCGATGAAATAGCATACTATGTTCATCTGTTCAAAGGCTTATCCCCGGAGGATGTCACCCAGTTATATACATTGGCTGAAACCAGGACCCTGAAAGCCGGCGATGTTTATATACAAAAAGGCGCGCTCTCCCAAAAGCTTGCCCTTATCAGCCAGGGCCTCATCAGGACTTATCATACGACAGACGACGGCGAAGAGATAACTGTAAGCCTTCGCTGGGAGCAGCAATTCCTGGCTTCCTTCGACAGTATTATCCACCAAAAACCATCCCGATTCACCTACGAGGCGATGGAAGATACACTCCTGATGGATTTGGATTACGCCGCCATTCAACCCATCATCGACAATAACCCTCGGCTATCAGCTATGCGTCACCACCTGTTGATGCAGATCCTGTCCCAGTCTATCGATAGGATAGAGTCCTTCGTATTGCTCAGCCCTGAAGAACGCTACCTGAAGCTTATCCATGAAAATCCCCTCATTCTTAATCGGGTGCCAAATAAACATATCTCCACCTTCCTGGGGATCACCCCTGTATCTCTCAGCCGCATCCGGAAGAGGATCACCCGTTCGCGTTAATTATCTTTTGCTAATTTCCGGGAACACCCGCCGCTGTAGCTTTACGATGGAATTTAAACACATGCTATATGCATCCCATCCTCCATCTTGTCACCCGAATATTCGCCTTCACGGCAGTAAGATACTTTATCCTTGCAGGCATTCCTTTTACCTTCTTCTATATCATGGCTCGAACCCGTTTTGTACGGAATAAGATCCAACACCGGCAAGCCCTGCGCAAAGACTTTCAAAGGGAGATACTTTATTCGCTGCAAAGCGCCCTGGTGTTTACCATCATCTCCTATATCCTCCTGTTTACCCCTGTAACAAAATATACACTGATATATCGCCGGCTATCCGATTATCCCGCCTGGTGGCTGCCCACGAGCGCCCTGCTCTGTCTTATCATACATGACACCTATTTTTATTGGATGCACCGGCTGCTGCATCATAAAAGACTCTTTCGTCTTACCCACTTACTACATCATCGCAGCACTAATCCCTCTCCCTGGGCCTCCTATTCCTTTCATTTTATCGAGTCATGGACAGAAGGGGCCGTATTGCTGGTGATCGTACTTATCATTCCCGTTCATCCTCTCACGATTGCCTTTTTCACGATCACAAGCCTTATCATCAATGTATACGGCCACTTAGGGTACGAGATCATGCCACGCAGTTTCAGGAGGTCGTTCCTTTTCGAAATACTCAATACCTCCGTACATCATAACATGCATCACAGCAGGTTCAAAGGGAATTATGGACTTTATTTCCGTATCTGGGACAGGTTCATGGGCACAGAACATCCGGATTATGTAAAAGAATATGACCGCATCCAGGCCCAGCGGTTCGGGAATGAATGCGGTCCGCTCAGTTCTTAGCCGCCAGCGATCCTTGAAAGGATTCATCTTTTTCATATAAGCATAATCATTCTATTTCAATCTCCTCTCCGTCACTCCCTCCTTTGTGATCTTCACCGGCTTGATCAATCCATCCTCCCCAAACTCCATTTTATCAATACACGTCACCCTGTGATTCGCATCCGTCTCCCCCAACGGCCTCCTGTGATAAACAATATAATAATCATCCGTACCCGGTATATGCAACACCGAATGATGCCCCGCTCCCGTCGCCACCTGCATATCCTGCTGAAGGATCTTACCGATACGTCTGAAAGGCCCCATCGGACTATCCGCCATCGCATAGGCCACGGAATAATCAGGACCGCCCCATCCCCCCTCTGACCACATAAAATAATATTTCCCCTTCCGATAGATCATATAAGGACCTTCCACATACCCTTCCGGCGTAATCTCCTTGAACACCGTTCCATCGGCAAATGGGATAAGTCCCTTAAAATCCGGTTTCAACCGTACGATATTACAATGCTTCCACCCTCCATAGATCATATACCAGGAACCATCCTTGTCCTTAAAGACAGCCTGATCGATAGGCTGCGCGCCATTGTGAAACTTATCTATCAATGGTTTTCCTAAATAATCCCTGTATGGTCCCTCCGGTCTGTCCGCCACAGCTACGCCAATCCCGCCCACAGCCGAATCATGCTGGATATCGTTAGCAGCAAAAAAGAAATAGTACTTGCCATCCTTCACAGCAATAGCAGGCGCCCACATGGCCTGCTTGGCCCAACGGACAGCGTTGGTGTCTATGATACGCGCATGTTTCTCCCAATGCACCAGGTCCGGCGAGGAAAAAGCATCAAAGAACACCTGGTCTTTGTATTTCGCGGAATAAGTAGGGTATATCCAATAATGATGACCAAAGACGGCTGTCTCAGGATCCGCGTACCACCCGGCAAAGACAGGGTTGCCTGCATGTTCCTGGGCACGGAGAGACGAACAGGTCAAGCCAAAAAGAAGGATCCCGATATTAATTCTTATATACATGCTCATGGAATGAAGATACACCAAACACGCCAATCTCGCCGCATCCCGCGCCAACCCGCTCACCCATATCCCCAGCCGGCTAATTTTGATCAAAAAACAAAATGAAAAGATCGATCTTCCTGCTGTTGCTGATCCCATGTATCGCCCTCCACGCGCAAACCAAACTCCCGGACACGGACATCCGGGCCATCACGCAGGTGAATAAACAATACGGCGAAGCCTTTGAAAAAAACGATTCTTCGTTATTTCTCGACAGTTATGCCCCCGATGCCTGTATCCTGGCGCCCAACGCACCCGCCCTCTGCGGAGAAAAAGGATTGCAGGCCTTCTACAAGGCGGCTTACAAAACGGGCATACGGAACATCGTCTTCACCACTCTAAACTGGTATGGCTATGATAGACAGTTCGTCACCGAACAGGGCACCTACCAACAGTTCGACGTAAATAATAACCCCCTCGGCAAAGGCAAATACCTTGTGGTCTGGCAACGGTCGGCAAAAGGATGGAAGATGCTGCGGGATATGTTCAACTAATCCCCCTCATATACTCCTGCGGCGTCTGCCCGGTCCACTTTTTAAAAGCCCGGGCAAATGCTCCGGGGTCATTATAACCCAGCATGAACGATATCTGTTTGATAGGCTGCCCGCCCGTATGTAAAAAGTCGATGGCAATATCCTTCCTCACCGACTCAGCCACCTGCTGATAGCTTACCCCTTCTTCTTTCAATTTGCGCTGTAAGGTCCGTACACTCATATGCAGACTGGCCGCCATCTCCCGTAATTCCGGTATCCCCAGATAGCTGTTACCCCTCATCAACTGAGCAAGCCGCCGTTTGACGGAATGGACATCCGGGTACTGACGGTTGGCTGCCGCCAGCCGCTGGACCAGCACCTGCTGCAACTCGTAGTTGGCAGTCAATATCGGCTCTTTCAGGGACGCATATTCGAACTCCATTATATATTCCCGGGACGGCATGACCACGGAAGTACGAAATACCCGGGAGAATTCTCCCAGATCCTGCTCTTCATAAGGCAGCTGTACCAGCACAGGTTTCATCTTCACCAGCAACAACCCATCCATCTCATGCAAGACAAAAGCCATGGACAACAGCAATATTTGTTTTTTTAGCACGGGATAGTCCTGCAGCTTTTCCGCAAAAGGCAGGAGCCGGACGACAAACCTGCCGGCCCCGGAATGGATGGTAAGATCGAACAGATCGGTCAGCAAAGGGGTATATGCCGCACAGTTCTCCAGCGCCTCCTCAATGGTCCTGCTGTTACGGATCACGGCGCCGACAAGACCCAGGGCCGCCAGTTGCAACCGCTCGCCAAAATGCAGTCCAAAAAGCCGGTCGCCCGATAAAGCCACCGCAGACACAAAAAGATCATTCAGCTGCCGGGTGGTTATGACCACAGGCTCTTCCGACCGCAACACTTCCAGATCGATGCCGGACTGTCTGCACAACTGGTCAGCAGGAATGTCCTGCTGGGCCGCATAAGAGATAAGACTGACGACCAGGTTCTTTTTATAATCAGCCATAGCAGGCACAACAACCCGGCCCCAAATTGGTTGCATCCCGTCACACTTCCCTGAATATCCGAAGCTTAGCTATCCACGTCATCCCCCAAAACCTTCCTTTGGATCATTCACATTAAATAATTATATATATAATAAATATCAGCCTATAATCTGAATGTATTTCATTTAAAAGGTGATTTATTATTTTTTTAATAATTTTTCAAAACAAACAGGGGTCAAAAATGGCTTTTACAATCATATTAGTTTTTTATAATATTTTTCAAAATAAAAAATTTTATACTTTCGTCTTGCTGTAAAGTGCATTAAAAAAAGGTATTGCTTGCCGCTTGTCCATCTCAATGGCCAACCCAGGTAGTACCTTTTGCACCACAACTCCAATCCAATATCCCAAGGTAACCCACTACTAACCCGACACTGCTAGTAAGTATCATTCTATCACATAAAAAAACAATGCACTATGTCCATTGCAAAACTTGAGTATATCTGGCTCGATGGATATCAGCCCATCCAAAGTTTGCGCAGCAAAACAAAGATTGAAAAAGACTTCTCCGGCAAACTGGAGGACGTCCCCATGTGGAGCTTTGACGGATCTTCTACCGAACAAGCCCCCGGCGGCTCTTCGGACTGCCTGTTAAAACCCGTATACCTGGTAAAAGACCCGCAGCGTAAAAATGGCTACCTGGTAATGTGTGAAGTACTCAGTCCTAATGGCAAACCCCACCCCAGCAACGGCAGGGCATTGATAGACGACGACGACAACGACTTCTGGTTCGGCTTCGAACAGGAATACTTCCTGTGGAATCCCGAAACCGATAAACCCCTGGGCTTCCCCGAAGGCGGCTACCCCCGCCCCCAAGGCCCCTACTACTGCTCCGTCGGCGCTAAGAACGCCTACGGCCGCGACATGGTGGAAGAACACCTGGACGCTTGTCTGGACGCAGGCCTGAATGTAGAAGGCATCAACTCCGAAGTCGCTACAGGACAATGGGAATTCCAGATCTTCGCAAAAGGCGCCAAGGCAGCCGGCGACCAGGTGTGGATCGCCCGCTATCTGCTGGAACGTATCGGCGAAAAATACGGTATCTCCATCAACTGGCATTGCAAACCCCTCGGTAACCTCGACTGGAATGGCAGCGGCATGCACGCCAACTTCTCCAACACCCTGCTGCGCACAGCCGGCAGCCGCGAGATCTATGAGACGGTTTGTGAAGCTTTCCGCCCCTTCATCCAGGAACATATCGACGCCTACGGCCCCGATAACCACCTCCGCCTCACCGGCAAACACGAAACAGCCGCTATCGACGAATTCAAATACGGCGTATCCGATCGCGGTGCATCTATCCGCATCCCCATCGGCACCGTGGAAAAAGGCTGGAAAGGCTGGCTCGAAGACCGCCGCCCCAACAGCGCTGCCGACCCCTACAAGGTGGCCGCACGCATCATCAAGACGGTAAAAACCGCCAGGGTCGTTGAGGTTGAATTAGCCTAGTCTCTTAAGCCCTCAATACAACACTACAAGGAAGCGTCAGCAATGACGCTTCCGCTTTTTATACACGACCACAAAAATCTTACCTTCGCCCCATGAGCAGATTTAACATGGCCAAAGTCCAGCCGGACGCCTATAAAGCAATGGGCGCCCTCAGTAAATACATCACCGAATCAAGCGTAGATAAACTTCATCAGGAACTGATCCGCATAAGAGCTTCGCAGATCAACGGCTGCGCCTACTGCGTCAACCACCACACAAAAGACGCCCGTAAACTGGGAGAGACAGAACAACGCATTTACCTCATCAGCGTCTGGCGGGAAGCTACCAACATTTTCTCCGAAGAAGAACAACTCCTGCTCGCCATGACGGAAGAGATCACCCTGATCCACCAACATGGACTCAGTGACGAACTCTACGACAAGGCCATCACACTATGGGGTGAAGAAAGAACAGCCCAGGTCATGATGACCATCATTACCATCAACGCGTGGAATCGTATTGGGGTCGGGCTGCATATGCACCCGGAACTCTAAAGCTTCTGGATCGCTTTTACAAGGGCATCCGCCTCACCTGGCTGAATGTCGGTGACATCACCCTCTTCTTTACAGGTGAGCGTGTATTTAACCAGTTTTTTCTTGGTCTTGGTGTCGATAGCCTTGTCATCCGTCCGCTTGATGGAAAAGCTCTTATAGGTGGCCTCCGTTCCATCATCTGCCGTCATAAGATACGTCAGACCCTGCTGGAGATAACGCAGTTGGGTCAGATCGCCGAACTTTAACGTGGATATATTATGGGCATTGGGATACTGCTTATCCCGGAAACTCAACATATAAATAGTGTCATTCTTCTTTACGATACGCTCCAGCCGGAGAGGCCAGTCACCACTCCGCAAGTCGGCAATAGTGATGGTGGAAGTATTGGTAATAGTAAACTGTGCCCTGGCTTTTGCGACAATAAAGGGCAGGAATGCAAACAGAAAAACAAGCTTTTTCATATTGTTTCTAGTTTCTAAGGTATTAGAATCAACTATTGACGATAAATAACAACGGATAAAAAACCCGATTTATTGTGGGGTGCACCGGGAATCCCATTCTGTCAGAACCCCCTGATTGTCTTGCTGATAACATCAGCTTCCTGTTGACGGAAATTGGTAGACGAATACTTCGTACGCAATATATACCACCTGCCGTCGAACTTTTTGTCGGCCCGCTTTACACTGTATGTGGAAAAATTCGCCTCGTCACCGTCATTACCCCTTTTTAGGACAGATAAGGCGGAGTCCAGATAGACCAGCTGCTTCCTGCCCACAAACTCCACCGTGTCATATACCTCTTCCATCATCACCTGCTGATCACGAAAAATTAATAAATAAGCGTTCCCGGACGACTCAAAACTGATCGGCCATTTACCGCCCCGTATCTCAACAGAATTGGTCGGCCCCATCTTGGCAAAAGGAAGAAGAAATAAACTTAGAAGTAGCTTTTTCATATTATAATTGGATGTGCCAATATAAAAAGAAAGATCTGAAAATGCAAGCCTCTATCCCCACACGCTCATACGCGCCGTCCCCGGTCACATATCAATACATCCCAATAATAATGCCCGATTTTATGTCTGAAATATCCCAACTCATCGCCATATGACTATTTTCCTATAGGATAAGACGCATATGATACGCATACAATAGATTGTTTATTTCGCCGGCGTGATCCTGATATTCCTG
Organism: Chitinophagaceae bacterium; assembly: GCA_017307755.1. Lineage (GTDB taxonomy): Bacteria > Bacteroidota > Bacteroidia > Chitinophagales > Chitinophagaceae > Puia. Next base: position 97,613 of record JAFKGQ010000011.1, read on the forward strand.
TACTCAATCGGTCCATGATCCCCCTGTAAATAGATCGGGCCCGGCTCTCCCTCCCTGCTATCCAACGCCCCGCCCGTGATACCGGGTATCTCCTGATTACAAATGACCGTCCTGCCATTCAACACCACCGTCACCATCCTCCCCACCAGGGTAATATCATACGCTTGCCATACCCCCGACCCTTTCGATGCATTCTCGCTGGGTGACAAAAACCCATAGACACCACTAAGATGATCAAACGTGGGATGCAGATCACCCTCATCGTCCTCTATCTGTACCTCATAACGGCCCCGCAAATACACCCCGCTGTTGCTCCCCTTGGGACACCTGAACTCGATATGCAGCTTGAAATCCTTGAACTTCCCATCCGTAACAAGATTGGCCCCCGAATGCGGGCTGCGGAGAACACCACCTTCAGTCACCCATTGATTGGTCCCCAGCGCATGCCACCCCTTCAGATCACGCCCATTAAAGAGCGCCACCGGGACACCCCATACAGGCGCCGTCTGCCGTCGTAAGGTAGGAGCCCTGCGCCCAACCCAGGAATATTCTTTCCCGTTAGGCATTACCATGGTCCCCACTATCGAATCCCCCGCCAGACTGCCTTCGACGGAAAGATCCCTGTTCTCCCTCTCCCATTGCGGCGGTATCGCAAAGCTGACCTTCCCATCGCTGAAATTGACCTTTGATATAGGCCTGGCGCTGCCGCCGCCACCCACAAATCTTCCCACTAATGTATTAAAACCCGAAAGCTGAACCTCCAGCCAGGAAGGCACTTCGCGTCCATCTTGCTGCAGCGTTATATCCCAACGGCCGATGATTTTCTCAAGACTATCGGCAGGCGCGGCATGAGCCATGGTAAGAACACCTGCCCAGGCAGATAAAACAAACAATATCTTCTTCATACGTACTTTGTTAAAGAGCTGAATTTACAGTAAATTTCCAAATGAAAAATCAACTGGCCATATTCCTGGCTGTATTCTTCCTCCATCCCTTCTACAACAATGCACAGCCCGCTCCCCGCCAGGATGGATATAAACTCGTTTGGTCCGATGAATTCAACACCGACGGCCCACCCGATACCGCCAATTGGGATTATGAACGAGGTTTCGTACGCAACGAAGAACTACAATGGTACCAGCAGGAAAATGCCGCCTGCATCGACGGGCGGCTCGTCATCGCTGTAAGAAAGGAACAAAAACCCAATCCCCTCTATATAGCCGGCGCTACTGACTGGCGCAGAAAAAGACCCGACATCACTTATACTTCCGCCTGTCTTATCACAAAAGGCAAACATGCCTGGAAATACGGCCGCTTCGAGATGAAAGGACGCATCGACATCAGCAACGGGCTCTGGCCCGCCTGGTGGACGCTGGGTGTCGACAAACCCTGGCCCGCCAACGGAGAGATCGATATAATGGAATATTATAAAAAACACCTGCTTGCCAACATCGCCTGTCTCGGCCCCCGCAAAAAAGCCTGGTGGTATAGCCATAAGTTCAACACGGACTCCCTGGGCGCAACAGCATGGGCCAGCCGGTTCCACACATGGCGCATGGACTGGACAAAAGACTACATCACCCTCTACATCGACGACCAACTGCTCAATAAGGTTCCGATGGACTCGCTCACCAACAGGGACAGCAGCGGCTTTAACCCTTTTACACAACCCCACTACATGCTGCTGAACCTGGCCGTTGGAGGCAACAGCGGCGGCGACCCTTCGGGTACAAGCTTCCCCCGAAAATTCGAGATCGACTACATAAGAGTGTATAAGAAGGAATGACAGCCCCCTACCAGATCCCCTTTAGCTTCGTCACCCGCAAGGTCCGCATGACCACTCCATCTTCACCTACCACCTCTATTTTATTATACGGCTTCGACGGGAACACCAGCTCCGACATGACGGTAAGCCCTCCGTCGGCAAATAATTCCAGCGAAGCCACATCCACCACCAATGCCAATGACAGCGTCTTCGACTGGCTGATCCTCGGCGCGGTATGACGCCCCGCAAAACCCTTATGAAAATCTTCCCTCCCCGCCCCTCGCCTGTCCACATACCACTCCTTGTCAAATCCTATTACGACACGCTCCCCGGCATCATTGGACAAGACGACCTTAAAAGAACCCACAACCCCCGTCTCCAGCCGCAGCTCAAAAGGCGCCTGAATACGAACGCTATCTTTAAAACCCTTCCACCCCTCCTCCAATATCCCCAACTCCTTCACAGGCTTTGTGACCAAAAAGTATCTTCCATTCACTTTGTCGATGCCAAGCTCCCTGGGCAGAGTATTCCCACTCCGCCAGACTTCCGTAGGGACAGAACCGGCATATTCCCCATTCGCCATCCATCCGATAAAAATTCTGCGATTGCCCGTATTGCTCCAGGTGACCCCCGCATAATCATCCCTGCCATGATCCACCCATTTTATCTCTTTATCATCCGGGATAAAGACATGCCCGTCAAACTTGCCGGTGAAATACTGAGTCCCATTCCCGCCATTGGGACCTCCCCACCCGATGCTGACGGACAACACCCATACGCTATCCCGGCCACCGGAAGACAAACCACCGGCTCGTACCGGCAGCGCAAAAAGATCGGGACACTCCCACACACCGCCATGCGAACCCAACCCAACCCCAAACTCGCTTTCTTTTGTCCACGCCTTGAGATCAGACGAGGAATAGAAAATGATCCTGTCCTGGGCCGCCAACGTCAATATCCACCTCCTCGTCGGCGCATACCACATGACGTTGGGATCACGAAAATCCCTCACCCCGGGGTTCTTAATAACAGGATTCCCCCCATATTTTGTCCATGTCTTGCCCTCATCCAGACTATACGCAATACTTTGACTCTCTACATCCACACGCCGCGCCCTCTCCCGGGCCGTATCATGATGGGTAAAAATGGCTACCAGCGGCACTTTACCGCCAACGCCAAACCCCGAAGTATTCTCCTTATCCACGACAGCGCTGCCCGAAAAAATATACCCCAGACTATCAGGGTACAAGGCTATCGGCTCCCGCTTCCAATGTATGAGGTCCCTGCTGATGGCATGGCCCCAGTGCATGGGGCCCCAGTTGGACGCACCCGGATAATGCTGAAAAAATAAGTGATACACGCCGTTGTAGTACACCAGCCCGTTGGGATCGTTCATCCAATGCGCACCGGGCGTAAAATGTATCTGCGGCCGGTACGGCTCCTTTATAGGGTCCTCGTCTTTTTGTGCCAAAAGCGTTTTGTCTGCCGACAGGATCAACGTCGCACAGATGATAAGCATCGATGTTTTTCTTTTCATAAATATTTTTTTAAAACTATCTCCCAATGGTTAATGATCATTCGCTCCCGGCGCCCCATACCAATACACGGTGGCAGCCGCATCGATGATACCGCCCTTCCAGCTAAGCATTTCCAGGTCATACCTGAAAGCCCTCCGAAAAGGCACTCCATCCAGGTTGCGCGTCCTGGTAAATGTATTGTGACCGGCAGAACTCTCATTGTCCGCCCTTGGCGCATTGGCAAAAGGCGTCTGATAGATGACCACCGGCGCCCAGGAAGTATTGTAATAATCCTCCAGCCCCGTACCAAACTCGGAAGGAAAGACGTCGTCGTCCACCCATACTTTCGCATCCCCTTCACCATACCATGCATCCATATGGTTGTACACGGCCAGTGTGTTGCCCAGATAAATACCTCTACCCCGGATATGGACAAAATTCCATTCGATGGCCCCTGGGCTATCCCACTTCACATCTTTTATATTCTCTTCATACTTATACGTAGTGTGAAAGTACATGGAGCTGCTGTCCCATTTCCATGGGCCCGTCCTTACCGCCACAGACACATCGAGCTTAATCCCCGATCCATTCACAATACTGACCCTCGCATTCCTGCGATAAGGCATCACCCATCTGCTGATGACCTTGCCTCCCTCGCTTAGCTCCCTGTACCAGCTCCTGATGACCTTCCCGCCATAACCGCTGCCCGAAAAATCTCCCACAGGACACCAGACGGTCCGCTGCCCGTCAAAATCTATCCGAAGGATCACCGATCGCAGCAGCCTCCCCATATCTTCTTTATCAGGAACCTTTCCCTCCTTATCAGACACCTTCACCTCCAGACGCATCTCCCTGACCGCAGCAGGTCCACCCGGGAGATCCAGGGACACACGAGCCCCTACCCCGACAGACGAACGTTTGGAGATTACCCTTCCCCCTTTATACACCGGCGGATGCCACAACACGGACTCCGCACTGTCAATAAACATCCTAAACACCGCAAGATCAGACAAACAAAAAGTCCTCACCCTCGCCCCCGCCTCATAGGTCCTATAATTGATCTGATAATAATGAGCAGCCTTGAGACTGGCGCTATCAGTAAATTCATAGGTGATCTTGCAATGCTTCCGGTAAGGAAGAGGTAAATACAAGGTGTTACCCCCCTTGCCTTCGGGTTCATAGCTGGAATGTGGCTGTAGCAACCCCGGCCCCAATCCCCATCTCCCTTTCATCAGGTCATATGCGGGTATCTCGAACGCCGGCTCCGGAAGATTGTCAAAATAAAAGCGCAGCTTCCCATTCTTTATGACGGTCGTCAGCCAAAAACGCACGACAACCCCCGGCCCATCCGCATCCATCATCACATACTCATCATGCCCCCCTCGCTCCTCCTTCCGGATGAACTGATTAAAATCTCCGTTGGCAAACCAACCCGGTTGATCGACAGCAATTGACCGCCTGTCATAGCTGCTGGCCTGCCGCTCGACATATGCCACCCGGGGCCAGCTCGCCACCGGCTCAAAGGAAATCATCTCTTTTAGCAACGACCCCAGCGTAATACTGTCTTGTGCAGCACCGGATAACCCTGCCAACACCCCTACGAAAAGCAACATCTTTATTTTCATATTCAATAGCCGGGATTTTGGTTGTACAACCCATTCGTAAACGTAATCTCCGACTGCGGGATCGGAAAATATTCATCCCTGCCCGCGGTAAATTTAGCCGTCGATAAAAATGTCCTTCTGTTCTTTTCAACAGCAATATATTCGTTCAGGGTCTGCTCTGCGATACCCCATCTCACCAGGTCGAAAAAACGCCAGCCCTCCGTGGCAAATTCCAGACGCCGCTCCCACTGCAGGGCCTTGCGGGCATACGCCTGTGTCCATCCCGCAGCCGGATACACCCCGACAAGATAATGGGAGGGAAAGGTACCGTCCAGTTTTTTAAGCCTGCCGGTACTGGCAGCCGCCCTTGTCCTGATCTCATTGATCAACGGTCGCGCCAGGTCCTGTTGTCCTAATTCGATATAGGCCTCCGCCTGCATCAGCAACACATCGTCATAACGCAACACATCCACATTCTTGGCAGACCCCATAAACGGACCCAACTTTAAATAGGAAGGGTCCGTCGCCAGCAGTTCGCTCCGCATGGCATGAAAGTTCCCGTATACACCCGGGTCACGTACCCAGCTATTACTAAAGGGCTTTGTCGGATCATATTTATAAGGATGACCGTCGATCCCCACCGTGTGATCAAGACGTACATCCACGGTCGCCGTGTTCAGGTCGGCAATGGTATTATTATAGGTGTCAAAATTGGGCAGACCATTGACGTCCGTGGTAAAGGCATTCACAAGGTTTTGACTGGGCGCATGAAAACCGCAGCACCCATATTGAGGCGCCCCATGGGGATAGTTCAACCCATCTTCAAAGTCCAGTCGGCCCGTGGTAGTACCATCATTAATGGAAAATTGTATCGCAAAGATGGATTCCGGTCCATTCTCCGTCGAGGCCAGAAAATTATCCGCGATGTCAGGGCTCAGGGAATATTTCCCCGACCCAATAACCGCCTGCGTCAGATCAACCACTTCCTGCATCCTGTTCAGGTTGATGCCCGCTACCTTATGCTTATCATCCTGCTCATAGGCCTGGTACAACCGCAGCCTTGCCAGGTAGGCCTCCGCAGCCAGCTTATTCGCTCTCCCCCGCTCAGGCTGGGAATCCGGAAGATTGTCGACGGCATATTTAAAGTCATCCCCGATCTTATTCCAGGAAGCATCATTGCTCATGGTATTGGACACCTTCAGGATATCCTCCGCAGTAGCGGTTTCATCAAAGAGCGGTATGTTCTTGTACAGGATCTTCATGGTAAAATAGCTATGAGCCCGCAGGAACTTCAACTCCGCCAACCTCGTCTTTTTTTGGGGATAGCTGGCATCCGGCAACGCATTCACCGCACGCAGCGCCACATTGGCCCTGGAGATGGACTTGAACAAGTTCTTCCAGGTGCGCGGCAGAAAACCGATGCCGTCCATGGTCGCCGTCACCAGGTTATAATGTTCCATTTTATCTACCTCATCCAGATCACCGGTACCCCCACCCCCTTTGTAAGCATCGTCGGAGCGAACACTCCCATAAGCCCATTTGCTGTAAATGGGACCGATCATATCTCCGTTGCCAATGGCTGAATAGGCGGCGGTAACCAGCCCCTCCACAGCATCGGGCGACTGTAGATCAGAAGGGTTCAATACACCCGTTGGTTTATAATCCAGCACCTTGCTGCACGAACAAAACACAAATAATAGAACGACAATATTTTTCATAAAATCTTATTAAAATCATTAAAATGAAGCATTGATCCCCAACGTAAAGGTCTTCGGAATAGGCACAGGCCCGATGTCGATCCTCTCCGGATCAGGGCTCGTATAGCTCTTGCTTTTCAGCAGGAAGAGGTTCTCGGCCATGGCGTAGAATCTTAACCTTGAAAAGATGGATTTCGACACCAGACTGTATCCCAGTTGTATGTTCCTCAACTTGAAATAGGAAGTGCTGACCATGAAATAATCGGAGGTCTGGAATTCGTGGTTGTTATCCTGGAGGGTCAATGCCGGTGTCCTCGTATTGGTATGTGTCGGGGTCCATCCATTAAAGACACCCGGTCCCACATTCTCCCTGCTCTTCATCAGGTTGTTGTAATTGGAGTAAAAGTCAAAGCCTTTCCTGCCGGCTACGCCGGAGCCAAAGATGGAAAGATCGAACTTCTTATAGGTCATATCGATCCGTACGCCGTACTCGAGCGCGGGCAGCGTGGTGCCGATCCAGGTCCTGTCCAGGTCATTGATCTGTCCGTCATGGTTGACGTCGACATAACGTATCCTGCCGGGCCCTGCTCCCACCTGCGTCGGAGCCTTGTCCACCTCATCCTGCGACTGAAAAAGACCGGCAGTCTTATATCCAAAAATGTCAAATTGCGAATGACCGATGATGGTGCTCACCACGTTGCCGGGATAAGCAGGCCGTACATTCTCAGGCAAAGAAGTGATCTTATCCCGGAAATGGGAGAAGTTCAGTCGTACATCATATTTGAAGTCCCCGATCTTTTCCCCCTGGTAGCCGATGGAAAACTCCCAACCCTTATTGCTTTTCGAAGCGCCGTTCACCGCCTTGGACTGACCTTCTCCAAGAGCAGAAGCAACGGGCGGCGTGATGAGGATCCCCGTGGTCTTCCTGGAAAAATAATCAAAAGAGCCGTAGATCCTGTTTTGCCAAATGGTAAAATCCACCCCCGTGTTGACCTCATCCGTGGTTTCCCATTTCAGGGCCGGGTTGGCCGCCTGCGTTTGAACAAACCCGGAAGGGAGACTGCCGGTGTTGGCGCCCGACAGAGAATAGGCAGTACCGACGTTCATGTATGTCTCCCAGAACCCTGGCGTCAGGTCGCCTTGTGAAGTGCCATACCTGGGTCTGTAGATAAGAAATCGGGCCAGATCGCCTATCTGCTGATTTCCCACACGACCGACGCCGGCGCGTAGCTTCAATTCGGAAAAGAATTTCGAACGCTTCATGAACGCCTCTTTATCGATCCTCCAGCCCACCGAGGCAGCCGGAAAGATACCGTACTGGTTGTCCGATCCAAATCGGGATGAGCCGTCGCGCCGGACGGTGAGGGCCGCCAGATATTTGTCGGAAAAACTATAGTCCAGCCGTCCAAACTGCGAAAAAAGCCTGTTGCCGGTGGACCCGCCCGTAACAGTGGTCTTACCCGAGGCCGCATCCAAGGTAAAATAGTCTTCCGTCTGCAACGCAAACCCTTCTTTCTTGGTCGTCTGGTAATCCATGTCTGTCTTGATATACTCCGTACCCACAAGGAACTTGAAACGATGGTCATCATTGAGGTTCCAGTCATACCGCAGCGTATTGGAAAAGGTAAGGCTCAGATAATGGTTCTGGTCGTATAAAAGGCTGTTTGTAGTACGGCTCAACGCCCCTTCCGTAAAGGTGGGCGAGATGACCTTATTTAAATAACGGGCATCATCCGCCCCGATATTTGACTTGAAGTAAAGATTTTTGATAGGCTGGATCTCGACGAATATGTTCCCAAACGAGCTGAGCCGGTTGGCATTATTCCATTTAGCCAAATCCTGCATATGCAGGGGATTGTTCCTGTCGGAATAGCCCGCGCCCAGTTCGCCCGCATAGGTCTTCCCATCTTTTTGGAACACGGGTATCGTAGGCGCCAGGGTCACCGCTAAAAAGGTAGTGGCGGCTCCGCCAAGGTCATTCGTGGTCAACGTCTCATCTGAACTGGCGACACGCAGGTTAAGACCAAAAGTCACCTTATTGTCAAATGCATGCGTGATGGCATTGATGCTGCCGCCATAACGTCTGTACCCGGTGAACCGCAGCATGCCCGTATTCCTCAGATAACCCAGGTTCATTTCCAGCGAAGAATTCTTATTGCCCGCCGACACCGTAAGACTGGTGTTGGTGACGATCCCCCGTTTGTACATGACCTCCTGCCAGTTCGTATTGCCCGCGGGTGTATTCGGGTCGCCGCCGACAAAGGGTTTGACGGTAACGTTGTTCAACACGGGATGGTCGTAATCATTGTTCCAATCGAATCCATAAATTTCACCATAGCCGGCGGTAGGGTCCTGTCTGTCATTCACGGACGCCTGCCACAAGGCCTTGCCCCTGTCCACGGAATTCAACATCTTAAAACGCATGGACTTTTCAGACTGGACGGAGTTGAGATGGTTCAACTGGAACTGTACCTTCCCGTTGGTATTGCCGCCATTCTTCGTAGTTACGATGATAACACCGTTGGAGGCCCTGGAGCCATAAATAGATTCCGCCGAAGCGTCTTTCAACACCTGTACGGAGGCGATATTCGCCGGGTCCATGTTCTGGAATACTTCCGGCCTCGTCGTTGGTATCCCGTCGATGATATAAAGAGGATCGTTATTCCCCAGGGTATTGGCGCCGCGTATCAATATCCTGCTGTTGGACCCATTGGGCGACCCATCTTTTTCTATATATAACCCGGGCACCCTCCCCTGCAACGCCTGCATGGTGTTGCCGGAACTGGTATTTTTCACAGGCGCCAGATCCACTACGGCTACGGAACCGGTGAGGTCCTTTTTCCGCTGGGACGTATAACCCACTACGACGATCTCCCCGAGGTCACGTTGATCCTGCTCCAGTTGTACACTGTAGCCGGACTGATCTCCCACGGTCAAAGAAAACATCTTCATACCCGTAAATGAAAAAACAATTTTATCTCCTTTCTTTGCCTGCAAAGACCATCTGCCGGCAGAGTCGGTGGCGGTGCCGGCAGCGCCATTCTGCACGCTGACACCCGATAAGGGCTTGCCGTCGGATTTCCCTACAACAGTCCCGGAGACATGTCTGACCTGCGCATGGGTAATTACAACCATGAACAGCCATGACAACAAGCACGTTAGTTTTCGCATAAGCTTTCGTTTTTTGGTTACTATTTATAATCAGAGATTCTTTAATTCGTATTCCGGACACGCGCCCCGCTGCGTTGCGATAAACGCCCCCAGCCTGCAGGCATAGGCCAGCGCTTCCTCCGGGGGGGCATCTTCCGTCAGTCTCGATAAAAGCCCCGCCAGAAATGCGTCCCCGCAACCCACCGTGTCCACAACATCCACTTCGATGCCTTTGTGCCGGGCAAACACACCATTCATAAAGAGCATCGCTCCGTCCCCGCCCATCGTCACGGCAACCCCGGAAAAAGAAAATTTATCCGCGATAAACCTGACCCTGTCCTCGATACTGCGGTAGTTGGAAAACCAACCGGTGATCAGCTCCAGCTCAGCCACATTCAGTTTTAAAAGATCCGCGCGAGACATCAGCTCCTCCACATTGCGCTTTGAAAAATGCGGCGCCCGCAGGTTAATATCCAGCACTTTGCACCTTGCCATCTCCAGACAGCGAAATAAGGTTTCCCTCGACACCCCGCTCCTGGCCGCCAGACTCCCGAACACAAAGAACCCCGCGGACTCCACCACCCGTTGCAACCCGTCCTCCCATTGAATAAAATCCCAGGCTACAGGCATCAGGATGTCATACGACGCCTCATTGTATGCATTTAGCCTGGCATAGACCTTCCCCGTCTCATGTTCGCAGTCCACCTGGAAATGATCCGTACCCAAACCCCGTCCGGAAAAAAAATTGATCAGCTTCCTGCCCTCCTCATCAACGCCTATCCTGGTGATAAGAGCAGGGTTCTTCTGTTGCTTATGCAGGTGATAGGCGACATTCATAGGCGCACCACCCGGTTCGGCGCCGGAAGGAAAAATATCAAAGAGCACTTCTCCAAAACATACCACCTGGTGTAAACTTGTTTCACTCATCTTCTGGAATTTAAATTTGTCAGATCCCGTTCAATTTGTTCCAGCGACACTCCCTTCGTCTCCGGCATCCGGGTAAGTACCCACACCAGCTGCAATACCATCATTCCGGCAAAAAATGCAAAAATGGGCCATGGGTTATCCGCAAACACCCCATCCCTGGCATCCAGAAAGAAGGGCGTGATAAGCGTAATGACAGCGGCAAATACCCAATGCACGCTGGCCCCAAACGACTGCCCCTTTGCCCGGATATTATTCGGAAAGATCTCCGAGATAAATACCCAGATGACAGCGCCCTGCCCTACCGCATGCGCGGCGATAAAGAGTAATAAGAATAACATCAGCAGCACAGGGCTGGCATGAAAAGCAAAACAGACGGCCACCATCACCAGACTTAGTATGTAGCCGATGGACCCCGCCAGCAGCAGCTGCCGCCTGCCGAGCCTGTCGATAAGATAGAGGCCGAGAAAAGTAAACAGGAGATTGGTGCCGCCGATGGCAATGGAGTTGAGCAGCGAGTCCTTTGCACCAAATCCTATTCGTGACAATATCTCCGGCGCATAATATAAAATGAAGTTGATGCCGGACAGTTGATTAAAAAAGGCGATCAAAAAAGCCAACCAGATGACTAACTTATGCCTTGAGCAAAAAAACTCCAATGGCGTACTACCAGAGTTCTCATACCGGAGACTTTCCCGGATAGAAGCTATCTCCCCATCCACATCCTCTACCCCCATCAGCAAAAAGATCTCCCTGGCCCTTTCCGGATTATTCTTTTTTGTAACGAGCCAGCGGGGACTTTCCGGTACACTCATTACCATCAGGGTATAAAAGACGGACGGAACAGCCAAAACCCCCAGCATCCAACGCCAGTCATTGGCTCCGCCAACCCCTTTCAAAAAATAGTTCGAAAGAAAGGCGATCAATATGCCAAACACAATGTTGAACTGGTACATCACCCCCAGCCGCCCCCGGGTAGCCGGCGTGGAAATCTCGGATATATAAGTAGGCACCGCCACCGAGGAAACCCCGATCCCAATACCCCCGACCAGACGGAAAAATGAAAAGATATACGGCGATGGCGCCAGGGCCGAGCCGACGGCTGACAACGCAAATAAGACCCCGATCCAGTATAATACTTTTTTACGCCCAAACCGCTCAGTAGGAAGACCGCCAAAGATCGAACCCAGCAGCGTCCCCCAAAGCGCCGCCGACATGATAAAGAAACCGTGAAAAAGAGGAGAGGTATGCCATAATTCTTTAATAGGGAGATTGGCCCCGGAGATCACCACCGTATCGAACCCAAATATAAACCCGGCAAGCGCAGCCACAATGGACCATTGAAAAAGCCTGTTTCTCTTCATATGGCAGTTAGTTTGCACCACGAATCTAGCAGACGCATCCCCAACTGACCTTTGGTTTCGTACCTATGTTTTACAAAAGAGTATCATCATCTAAAACACTCATTTTCAGCACCAGAAAGACAACTCCCTAGCCGCCTTTTTCAAATCTGTAACAACCATTTTCAAAATTATATCCTACCCGGCCGTCACTGTCATACAAAAGAAACGGGATCGAAATAATTGAAACGATTTTTATAGGTATGATTGAAAAAAATATATCACCTTGCTGTCATGTTTGCCAGATGGATCGCAATATTTTACCTTTTACTCAGCGCTTGTTCCAACAAGCCCGCCGCCAGAAAATTCACCATCGGCTTTTCCCAATGCCTGGGATCGGATGACTGGAGAAAGACCATGCTGACGGAAATGAACAGGGAGCTTTCCTTTCATAATAATATTGTGCTCCTGTACCGGGATGCCGAGGCCAGCAGTCAACGACAGGTGGGGCAGATAGAGGACCTCATCCGTCAACATATTGACTTACTCATTGTTACACCCAACGAGGCAAAGCCGCTAACACCTATTATAGAAAAAGTCTACGACGCGGGTATTCCCGTGGTCGTCGTAGACAGAAAGATCGACTCAAAAAAATACACCGCCTTTATCGGGGCATCCAATTACGAGGTGGGACAGGACGCCGGTATCTACGCCGCCTCTCTCTTAAAAGGGAAGGGTAATATTCTCGAAATGGCCGGTTTACCCTCCGGCGCCTCGCCCGCCATCGACAGACACAAAGGTTTTATAGACGTCATCTCCCGCTATCCGGGTCTGAAATATATAAAGAAGGTAGACAACGCACGCTCCGAGGAAGAGACGCTGAAGACTGAGAATATCGACTTGCTCTACGCCCAAAATGACCCCATGGCCCTGGAAGCTTATAACATCTGCAAAAAGCTGGGCCTGGACAACAGGGTCCGTATCATCGGCATCGACGGACTCTCTACCCCCGGCTTAGGCCTGGACATGGTGGCAAGTAAGCACATCTCTGCAACGATGCTCTATCCCACTGGCGGACAGGAAGCCATCCAGACAGCGGTCAATATCCTGGAGAACAGGTATTATGAAAAGGAGAACCGGCTGTCCACTACCGTGATCGACTCCACAAATATCAGGATCACAAAATTGCAGAACGAAAAGGTGCTGGCACAACAAAAAGACATCGATCGCAGACAAAAGAAGATAGAGGAACAGGAAATGATCAGAAGGGATCAAAACAGGATCATTCTTGCCATATCCGTCAGTCTCGGGCTGGCATTGATCATGGGAGCCATCCTTTTCTATTATTTACGGGAGAACAAAAAGATCAACGCCCGGCTTGCCTTGCAAAATGGTGAGATCTCAAGCCAGCGCAATCAGCTGATAGAACTGGGCAAGAAAGCAAAGGAGGCGACAGACGCCAAATTCAATTTCTTTACCAATATCTCCCATGAATTACGCACGCCCCTCACACTCATCCTCGGTCCTTTAGAAGACGCATTGTCCTCACCCAAACTCCACTTTTCTATCAAAACACAGCTGGAAATGGTAAGAAAGAATGCCATGCGTTTGCTGAGGCTGGTTAATCAGCTGATGGATTTCAGAAAAATAGAAGAAGGAAAGATGAAGATCCGGGCCAGCGAAAATAATATTATAGAATTCGTAAGCGAGATCGCAGGCGCCTTCTCCGGAATGGCCGCAAAAAAGAACATCGCCTACAGGATAGAGGCTGCGGAAAAGGACCTGAAAGCCTGGTTCGATGTCAATATGCTCGATAAGATATTATTCAATATCCTTTCCAATGCATTTAAGTATACCAACGACCACGGCGCCATCACAGTGACTGTCAGCGCCGATGCCGGCAAAAAGAACGCGATCATAACCATTACGGACACCGGCATCGGCATGACACCCGAAACCCAGGAGCATGCCTTCGACCTTTTCTACCAGAACAATGAAGGGAAATACAAAGGTACGGGCATCGGCCTGGCCCTTTCAAAGGAATTGATCACCCTCCACCAGGGCAGTATAAAAATAAGGAGTGAAAAATGGAAAGGAGCGACATTTGAAATATGCCTGCCCCTGGGCAGGGACCATCTGCAGGAAAACGAGCTGGATAAAGACCCCGCCCCCTATGAATTGAATTATGAAGACGAAAAGATCTACACCAGCGAATCCGAGCCTTTCAAACAGCAGACGCAGGAAGACAGCGCGACAATAAAACCTGAACAGTCGGTATTGATCATCGAGGATAATCCCGAAATAAGGACGTTCATCCGGCGTCATCTCAGCAAAAGCTATGAAGTGATAGAGACGGAAAATGGCAATATGGGATTGAACCTCGCCTATGAGATAGTCCCTGACCTGATCATTTCGGATATATTACTACCGGGCAAGGATGGGATGGTCATCACCGAAACGCTAAAAAATGATATCCGTACCTCCCATATACCTATTATTATATTGACCGCCAGGGGAAGCATGGAACAGCAGATCGAAGGGCTAAAGATGAATGCGGATGCCTACATCGTAAAGCCATTCAATATCCAATATCTTGAAGAACAGATCAGGAGCCTTTTAAAGAACAGGGAATCGCTGAAAGGACATTACACCAGCGAACTGGCAAACGACAGCGCCCGCAATTCCGCGTCCAGGAAGATAGACAGGAAATTTGTCAATGAGTTCACCGCGATCATCGAGAACAATATTGCCAACGAGGATTTCAGCGTAAATGACATCTGCACCGAACTGGGCATCTCCCGGGTGCAATTGTACAGAAAGGTAAAGGCGGTATTAGGCTATAATGTCAACGAGTATATCCTGGAGGTAAGGATGCAAAAGGCAAAATATCTTCTCCGGAATGAGATGGAGCTTTCTATTTCAGAAGTAGCCTATAAGGTGGGCTTTTCCTCGGCCGCCTATTTCTCTACGGTGATGAAGTCAAAGCTGGGCGTTACCCCCACTGAATACAGAACAAAGATCACTTGATATGAAACACTTATATATTCTTTTACTCTTTATCGGACCTGTATTGATGGTCAACGCCCAACAAGACCATCGTCCAAATATCATCTTTATCCTCACCGACGACATGGGCTATTCCGACCTCGGCTGCTATGGCAATCCCGTCATTGAGACGCCCTTCCTGGACTCCCTTGCCAGGGCAGGCGTCCGTGCCACCAATTATGTCGTGGCCAGCCCCTCCTGCACCCCTTCCAGAGCATCCCTGCTCACAGGCAGATACGCATCCCGTATGAACCTGCCGGACCCCATCGCTCCGGGTTCACCCTTAGGTATACCTGATGAAGAAGTCACCATCGCAGAAATATTAAAAAAAGCAGGCTACACCACCGCCATGATCGGGAAATGGCACCTGGGTGACAAACACGATTATAATTATCCCACTGCCCAGGGCTTCGATTCCTACTATGGGCTGCTATACAGCCATGACTATCGCAGTCCCTATGTAAAGACGGACACTACGATCAAGATCTATCGTAACAGGACGCCGGAGATCTACAAACCCGCCGACTCCAACCTCACCCATTTATACACAGCCGAAGCTATCAAATTCCTCAAAACGCAAAAGAAAAACACCCCTTTCTTCCTTTACCTCGCCTACAATATGCCCCACCTGCCCGTGGCCTTCGCCGCATCCGCCGGCTATCTGCAAGGTCACCAGGAAGGCGGCCCCCTGGGCGCCGTAGTGGAAGAGCTGGATTCCAGCATCGCACAGATCTGGCATGCCCTGGAAAAACAAGGGCTCGCCGACAATACAGTCCTGGCCTTTTCCAGCGACAACGGCCCCTGGATAGACTATCCTGTCCGCATGTCCGGCGACAGCGCCACCAAACGCTGGCACGCAGGCACCGCCGGGGTCTTCCGGGGCTCCAAAGCCATGAGCTACGAAGGCGGCATACGGGAACCCTTTATCATTTACTGGAAGGGTCATACGCCCAACAACCTCACCCTCACCAACCCCATCAGCTGCCTGGACATCCTACCCACCTTTACGGCCTGGGCTCAGACATCCCTGCCCGCCGGCAGGACGCTGGACGGTCAAAATATAGGCCCCCTCCTCACAGGACAGGCCGACCGAAAGACCTACCAGCACCGCCCCATATACATCGTCAACCATGGAGAGGTAGAAGCCGTCCGCTTTGGTAACTGGAAATACAGGGAAATCCGCTCATCACAAAGTAACCTTGGAGGGGACTCCATCGTCAAAGAATTGTTTAACTTAGGTTTCGACCCTGGCGAACGGACAAATGTCATCGATGAATTCCCCGGAAAAGCCAGGGAAGGAAAGGCTTTGTTCGACGCTTTTGACGGTAAAAAACCCAACTAGATCACCCAACAACTGGAAATAAACCCAACATGTTCAAAAACCTCCTCCTCGTCGCCATCCGGAATTTTAAAAGGGATAAATGGTACAGCCTGCTCAATATCCTGGGATTGACCATCGGCATCACTTTTAGCCTCTTCCTAATCTTTTATATAAAGGACGAGCTAAGCTATGACCGCTGGAATAACAATGCCGACAGACTCTATCGTATCACCTCCTATATAAAGGAGCCGGAGAGGGACACGATGAAAATGGCCATCACCCAACTCCCCCTCGCCGCCGCCCTGAGATCGGAATTCCCCGAGGTAGAAGAAGCCACCCGCTTATTTTCATCCGGCAGACCCATGTTCAAAAATGGGGACGTACGTTTTTATGAAGAAAAAGTTTTTTTCGCCGATAGCAATCTTTTCAGGGTATTTACCCATCAATTCATCGAAGGCAACCCCCACACCGCACTGATAGCTCCCCATTCCCTGGTATTGTCGGAATCCATCGCCAAAAAATATTTTGGCAAAACACAGGGTATAATAGGCAAGACGCTACAGAACGACAAAGGAGAAACCTACAAAGTAACAGCCGTTATAAAAGATGTACCCAAAAATTCCCATATCAGGTTTGATATCCTGACCTCCGTCAGCACCCTGCCAAAGGACTTTGGGAACAATGATTGGGGCAACTTCAACATATTTACCTACGTCCTGCTCAAACCCAATACTACCGCCAGAGCATTTGAAGCCAAGCTCCTTCCCATGTACCAAAAACACATGGCCTCCATCTTCGCCCAGTTCAACATAAAGATCAGGTACGGCGTTCAGCCAGTCACCGCCATCCACCTGCACTCTGATATGAATTACGAACCGGAAGAATTAGGCAGCGTCTCCTATATCTATATATTCTCCTCCGTAGCCCTCTTTATGCTGCTGATAGCCTGCATCAATTATATGAACCTCACCACCGCCCGCTCAGCCAGACGCGCCAAAGAGATCGGTGTCCGCAAGGTGACAGGCTCTACCAAACCACAACTGGTCACACAATTCCTGGTGGAATCCACCCTGACAGCCCTCCTCGCACTCGTCCTCAGCATCGGCATGATCGCGTTGCTGTTATCCACTTTCAATACGCTCGCCGGCAAACAGATATCATTTGGCTCCATACTGCAACCCAGCACCTTCCTGATCCTGCTGGCCATCGTGGTGTTCGTGGGACTGGTGGGCGGCAGCTATCCCGCCTTCTATCTTTCCGGATTCAACCCCATCAGTATCCTAAAAGGCAAGCTTTCAAAAGGCTCCAGCAATGCCACCCTGCGCCGCGTCCTCGTGGTCGTACAATTCTCCATCTCCATGATCATGCTCATCTGCACCTGGGTGGTGTACAACCAGCTCCATTACTTACGTACGGTAGACCTGGGGTTTAACAAACAACAAGTGCTCTCACTGGCCGCCAACAGCAACAACGATATACGCACAAAGATCGAGGCATTCCAGAATGACATGCGGAAGAACCCCCATATCCTCTCCGTCAGCACAGCCCAGGCCACACCCGGCAACGGCGGCATCAACTTCAGCCTCTTCAGCATCGAGACAAAGAATGGCTTTGTCGACAAAGGCGTCGATAACTATGCCGTCGATGAGAATTATTTCAAAACCCTGGGCATGGAGGTCAAACAAGGGAGAAGTTTCACAGGCCCGGCCGACACCCTGAAAAGGGTCATCGTCAACCAAAGCCTGGTAAAATATTTCGGATGGGACAACCCCATCGGCAAACGGATAAGACCATCCGGCGATACCACAGGCTATTTCGAAGTCATCGGCGTAGTAAAGGACTTTAACCAAAAGTCACTGTACAACCCGATCACGCCATTGGTGCTCTTCTATACACCCAACAGCAACCGTATCCAGTTGAAACTGGCAGGCGGCGACATCCCCTCCACCGTGGCATCCATGGAAAAGACCTGGAAAAATTATTTCCCGGACCTGCCCTTTTCCTATACCTTCCTGGACCAGGACTTCGACTCGCAATACGCTGCCGATCAGAAAAGAGGCAAGATCTTCACCGCCTTCTCCATCCTTACTATATTGATCACCTGTCTGGGCCTCCTGGGACTGATAGCCTTTACCACGGAGCAACGACAAAAAGAGATCAGCATCCGGAAAGTAATGGGAGCAGGCATCACACAGATCATCCCCCTCCTCACCCGGAATTTTGTATTCCTGGTAGGGTTCTCCTGTCTCATCGCTTTCCCCATCGCCTGGCTGTTCATGGATAAATGGCTAAAGATCTTCCCTTATAATACAGGGCTGAGCATTACCCCTTTCCTGCTGTCGGCGCTCACGGTATTGCTGATCACACTGGTCACCGTGATGTTCCATGCGGTCAGGGCCGCGGTGGCAAGCCCCACAAAAGCATTAAAGGCGGAATAAATATCAGACTTCACATTAAATTAATTTCTTACTATTAAAAATTAGTCCTACTTTGGTTAAGTGTTAACCCCTACACCCTAAACCAGGTTCAGGCTCTCGCATTAATCATAATTACTATTATCTGCTATGGAAAAGCTGGAGAATATCCGCAAATCCTGGGAAGTCCCCCTGTGGTTTGCTTTTGGGACCATTATCATTATCCTTATAATTATAAAAGGGTGTTCTGCAGACACTTCTGCCAAAGCATCCGAAATATCCGACGCCACTCCCGTAACAACTGAACAAACCTCTGTAACTTCTATAAAAGTAAGGCTGCCCGATGGCGCCGAGTTGGATGCCTATAAGGGAGGCATCGAAGACAAACTTGTCGCTTACCTGAATTCCACAGACCCGGCAGACAGCATCAGCAAAGGCCGCTGGTTCGATTTTGACAACCTGAATTTTAAGACGGGAAGCGCCGAGATCACAGATGCCAGCATGAAACAGGTGCAGAACCTTTCGGCAATATTAAAAGCATATCCAAAAGTAAGTCTCAAGATCGGCGGCTATACTGACAGGACGGGCAACGAGCAGGAGAATCAAAAATTATCCCAGCAACGGGCCGACGCGGTACAGGAGGCATTAAAAAAGACAGGAGCCGTAAGCACCCAGCTTGCTGGCGCGGAAGGCTATGGCTCCCAATACGCCAGGGCCGCCGCTGATGCACCGGATGAAGAAAGACGGGCAGACAGAAGGATCTCCGTAAACGTGCGAAGCAAATAACCATATTTATCACCAATAAATACCCACACCATGTTTGAGCAAATCTTACAAGCTGTAAAAGAACACCTCGGCAACAACCCCGAATTGGCAGCAGCAATCCCCCCCGAGCACGCAGAAGCTCTTCACAATGAAATAGCTACCCAGATACACGAGAACCTGCAAAATCAGGCATCCGCAGCCGGACAGACAGCGCCAGCCGCAGAGGGCTCGGGACTCCTTGATAATCTGGGTGGCAAGGCTAGTGAGTTGTTGCACAGCATCGAAGGCAGCCTGTCATCAGGTGGAATAGGGACAAGCGCCGCCGCCGGAGGACTGGTGGGAGCATTGAGCAGCAAATTCGGTTTGCCTTCCGCAGTCACGGGAGCTATCGCTGCGGCAGTTCCGGGCCTGATACAAAAATTTATGCAAAAACAGACACCGGCAACACCCACAACCCCGCAATCCTGATCCCGCGGTCCTCATCATTAAACTCTTGCAATATGAAAAAAGGCATTTACAGCACTTTTATGGCCATTGTTTGTCTTGTCCCTTCCTTGTTCTTCCTTTCCTGCGGCGGAAATAAGGACAAAGCTATTATGGCCGCCATCGATTCGAAGAAAAAGGAAATGAAAGACCTGGCCGGTATCTCGGCAACCGTGGAAAAAGGGACGGTCACACTCAGTGGCGAATGTCCCGATTCCAGCTCCCGGACGATGTGCGAACAAAGCATCACCGCTATCCCGGGCGTGGAAAAGGTCGTCAACAATCTTACGGTTCCCCCTCCTCCTCCGCCACCACCCGCACCTGTTACCATCGCGGCAGACGATCCGCTGACAAAAGGCGTCAATGATGCTATCAAGGATTTTCCCGGCGTAACAGCAGCCGTAAAAGACGGAGTAGTTACACTCACCGGGGATATCAAACGGGCATCGCTGCAAAAGCTGATGATGGCGCTGCATACACTGAAGCCGAAAAAGATCGACAATCAACTCACCATCAAGTAAAGAAAAGGAGGATCAAGCTATGTCGCTGCAAGATAAATACAAAGAACTGATCGACACCGCAGGTACCGTGGGTACTACCAACCTCCAGGTGAGGGAACAGGATAATGTGCTGTATATAGACGGAGAAGTGCCCGATGGCGCCGCTAAAGATCAGCTCTGGAACGTCTATAATAAGCTGGACCCCGACTTCAAGGCAGGGGATGTCGTGATGAACGTCAATGTGTCCCCCGCTTCACCAGGTACAAAGGCAACCGTAAGTACGGACAGCTCCAACCTCAACATCCGGAAAGGACCAGGTACCGATCAACCCATTGTCGGCAAGGCAGCCCATAATTCCACGGTGGAGCTGATCAGCAAAACCAACGATCAATGGTGGCTCGTCCGGACAGAAAATGGCGTGGAAGGATATGCTTACGCACAGTATCTTTCAGTGTGACATCAATCCGTGTCCTCCAGCGTAAAGATATCCTCCACCCTCTTTTGGAACACCTGGGCAATCTTCAACGCCAGCACAGTGGAAGGCACATATTTATTGCTTTCTATGGCGTTGATGGTTTGCCTGGATACAGCCACCCTCTCCGCCAGTTCCGCCTGCGTAATGTTCAGAATGGCTCTTTCCACGCGGATGGTATTTTTCATAGGCTGCTTTTTTTCAGGTTCTTCCGCTCGTTATACATCACCACGTTATAGCGGATGATAAACAAGATCAGAGGCGTACAGATATTATAGGTTATGATCTGCAGGAAGAGTCCATTATAAAAAAAGATGATGGAAAAGATCAGCCAGGCAAAATTGACATAGACAGCCCACAACAACGATTCCAGCCGGAGCTCTGCAATTCTTTCATCCTCCACTTTCTCCCTCGAAAAAGCTATCAGCAACAACCCGGCGATCAACAGCAAACTCCCCAATTCGTCGGTAAAATTGTGTTGGCGGAGGTTAAAAAGGAAACTCTTGTCAATCCAGCTGTCAAGAGGCGCGTTGACGTAATTCAGGAATTTAAAGTTGAACTCCCCATGGAGATTAAATAACATCAGGACAAACGCCGGCGGGGCAATGATCCATCCAATGTGCCTGTATCTGTGCGGGAATAGGAATCTCGTTTTCATGTCAATTCATAATTTTTCCACAAGGTAAAGTTTTATTTCCAAAAAGTAAAGTAAACTTTACATTTAGATTATTAAACTTGACACTTCTCTCTTATTTTTTCTTCCTCCCTGGCGCAGCCTTGCCCTTTTTCGACGACTTCGCCCTCCCATTAAAATCCAGACATTTCCGTACCCAAAAGTTCAGATCCGCCTTCCTGGCGACATCCTCCTCATTCACCAATATATATCCTTTGTATTCTCTCCCCTTCATAACCATCGTCCGGCAAGGCTTTTCCTCCAGCAACTGGTCATGCAGTTCAGGGTCCACCCGGCACATGAGCCTGTCGCCGCTGACACTGATACACATCTTATCATCCACCATAAAGGTCAACCCCCTGAACATTTTCTTTTCCTCGAACCTGGGGGCATTCATCTCCAGCAGCGCAATCCGGACGCGGTCGGCTAATTTTTCGCTGTAAGGCATATATTCACTTTTTTAGATAGTTATTACTAATTTTATCAAGATACGATTTCTCATGGTCAACTTCTTTGATAGGGTCCTGCAACATCCCGACTTTTGCCGTCAGTTCAACTGCGGCGACACACTTATTACTGCATTTAATTGCCCGTTGGAAGCCCGTTTGATGAAGACCCGGTACACCGACCTCTGGAGCCGCTATAACTATATCTTCTATGTCATAGACGGTCGAAAGATCTGGCATACCGCCCATCGCAGCTACGACATGCAAAAAGGCAGCTGCGTCTTCGTAAGAAAAGGCGCCAGCATTATCGAACAGTTCTTCGACAGCGGGTTCTGCCTGGTCCTCTTTTTTATGCCGGATGAATTCTTATGCGAAACCTTAAAGACAAAGACCACTCCCATCAGTAAACCAGGCGCCAAATATGAACCGGTGATCCTGCTGGATACCTCCGAAACCCTGGAGGCATTCTTTGTCTCCATGTCCTCCTATTTCAGCAGCACAAAGGAACCCGATCAATCCTTGCTCGAACTGAAGTTCAGGGAACTGATCCTGACAATCGCGGACAACCCCCGTAATTCCGAACTTCTGTCCTATTTCTGCTCGCTGCTGCACGAACCGCAGCCGGCAGCCCTGCGACGGATCATGGAAGACAATTATTGCTACAACCTGAAGATGGAGCAGTATGCCGAGCTGTGCAATCGCAGCCTGTCCGCGTTCAAAAGAGATTTTGAAAAACAGTTCGACACCACCCCTGGCAAATGGCTCCTGGAAAAAAGACTGCACCATGCCTTGCACCTGCTGGAAAATATGCATAAGACGGTCAGTGAAGCCGCATTTGAAAGCGGGTTTGAGAACCCTTCCCATTTCAGCCGTCAATTCAAGGCAAAGTTCGGCATGCCGCCAAAAAGCAAAAAGACAATGAGCCTTTAAGAAAGATCTCTGGGCTTTACAGTCATGCCCCCGCCGGAATGACGGGATACATTTGCATATGACATCCCCCATCGAATTACAGCCGGAAGAATTCAAGGCCATCGGTCATCAACTGATAGACATGATCGCCGGGTTCATCGGCGGCATCGCTCACCGGCCCGTCACCACCGGCAAGACGGCAAAGGAGTTGCAACAACTATTGGGCGCCCCATCCTTACCCGGGGAGGGTACGCCGGCAGCCGAAATATTTTCAAAGATCACCCCTTTATTGTTTAATGATTCCCTGCTGAACGGACATCCCAAATTTATGGGGTATATCACTTCTTCCGCGGCTCCGGCCGGGGCCTTGGCAGACTTGCTGGCCGCCGCGGTGAACCCGAATGTCGGAGCGCAGATCCTAAGCCCCGTCGCTACCGAGGTAGAAAAATGTACGATAAAATGGCTGGCTGAGTTCATCGGATTGGATCAGGGCTACGGCGGTCTGCTGGTCAGTGGGGGGAACATGGCAAATTTCACCGCCTTCCTGGTAGCCAGGACGGCAAAAGCCGGCAACGCTATAAAAGAGGAAGGACTAAACAACACATCCGGACGAATGCTGGTCTATTGTTCACAAAACACCCATACCTGGATAGAAAAGGCAGCCGCCTTGTTTGGCCATGGCACCCGGGCTATCCGCTGGATCCCAACCGACATTTTTGACAGGATGGATACGGTCCTATTGGAAAAGACCATAAAGGAGGACTTACAAGCCGGAGCCCGGCCATTCATGGTAGTAGGTACGGCAGGGGACGTAAGTTCCGGCGCGGTAGACGACCTGCGGGCCATTGCCGGTGTCTGTAAAACCTATGATCTCTGGTTCCACATCGACGGTGCTTATGGCATGCCCGCCGCGGCTATCCCAGGCCAGCAAAAGGTTTTTGATGGTATGAAAGAGGCGGACTCCATCGCCCTCGACCCGCACAAATGGCTGTACTGCCCGCTGGAAGCAGGCTGTACGCTGGTAAAAGACCCCCGACACCTGACAGACACTTACAGCTCGCACCCCGCATATTATAATTTCAATAGCACCGAAGACGACCCCGTTCATAACTACTACGAACGTGGTCTTCAGAACTCCCGTGGTTTCCGGGCGCTAAAAGTATGGATCGCTTTGCAACAGGCGGGTAAGACCGGTTATATAAAAATGATCAATAAGAATATTCAGTTGTCGAGGCTGCTCTTCGAACTGGCGGAGAAACACCCACAACTGGAGGCGGTAACACAGCATTTGAGCATTACCACGTTCAGATATGTACCTCCGGCCCGGGGCGAAGACGCCCAATATCTGGACAAGCTCAATGAAACATTGCTTAACAGACTCCAGCAGGGCGGGAAAGTCTTTTTATCAAACGCCGTCATCCACAAAAAATATTGTCTGAGAGCTTGTATCGTAAATTTCAGGACTTCAAAAAAAGATATAGAGGAAATGATAGAGATCATCGCAAAAGAAGGTGAAAGGACACATCAACACCTATCCGTTCCCGTTTAGCGCCTCCTTCACCATCTCCCTGTTCTGCCGTGAAATAGGAACCTTTGTACCATCCGTCAACAACAAGGAGCCCCCATCCTCCCGCAAATAACTTTTTACTCCCTCGATATTTACCAGGTGCGATTGATGGGTGCGGATAAATCGATGGGGCTGTAAGATCTCCGACACTTCTTTTAATGTCTTGCATACGAGCACCCGCTCGCCATTATATAGATAGAATTGGGTATAATTGTTCGAAGATTCGCACCTGAGGATGTCGGCGATCTTTACATACATGGTTTCATGAAAAGTAGGCAGCGCAATCTTTACCGTGGATTTTTTCCCGGCCGTGATATATTCCATCAGGTGTTCTATCCTGCGATTTTGCTGACGGGCCACAATCTTTTCCTGCGCCTTGTCGACTGCCAGCCTGAGCTCTTTTATATCGATGGGTTTTAACAGGTAATCCAGTGCCGATACTTTGATAGCCTGCAACGCATACTTGTCATAGGCGGTAATAAATATGATCTCGAAGTTGATGACGGACAAAGCCTTTAGCATGTCAAACCCCGACTGCTCCGGCATCTGGATATCCAGAAATACCAACTCAGGCCGGTGCTGCGCAATGACAGACAGCCCTTCGTCCGCGCTCGACGCAGTCGCAATTACCTCGACGGCAGGACAATACTCCTTCAGGATGATCTGTAAATTCTCTATATTATTCGGCTCGTCGTCGATGATGATGCTCCGTATGGTCATATGGTAAAAATTAAGCCATCCAATTGGCAAGTCTCACGGTGACAGTGGTTCCTTCGGCACCCGGCTCGATATGCAGTGAGGACGGCTGCCCTTTATATACTTTATTTAAAAGCAAAATCCGCTCTTCGCTAAGCTTGATGCCAAAGGCAGAAGCTTTGCCGGCAATATCCGCCTTGTTGAACCCCCTCCCATCATCTGTTACCTTCAGGACAAGGTCCTTATTATCCTTATCTATGCGTATACGCACCGTACCCTGTCCATGAAGAGGGGCAACCCCATGCTTGACCGCATTCTCTACAAAGGGCTGCAGCAGCATGCCCGGCACTTCCGTATTGGCGATATTGATCCCCCCATCCACGATAATATGATATTGAAACCCAAACCGCAGCTGTTCCATTTGGAGATAATCATCCAGTATCTTCAGCTCGTCCTCCAGGCTGATCAACTCCCGGTCACCACCGTCAAGCACCTCACGCGTCAGGTCGGCAAATTTGGCAAGATAATGATTGGCGGCTTTCGTGTCGTTTTTATTCATCAGGTTCTGTATGGACGTAAGCGCATTGAACATAAAGTGAGGGTTCAGCTGTGACCTCACCGACTTCAACTGCAGTTGCGCGGACTGCCTTGCCTGTAAAGACCTGGCCAGCTTGTTTTTATTGACACGCCGGTAGCTCAAAAACAGTAAAGCAACACCTCCCAGTGTTGCTCCCAGATAGGGCAAGGCCTGTTTTACAGACACTCTTTTATCCAGTACAGGCGGTGGCTGTACTTCAAATGGGATACGCAGCATCTGATCTTCCGGCCAGGCTCCCAATTCAAGCATACGTTGGATAATGATCTCGTATTTCCCCGGCTCGTTAAAATATTTCTTCTCAATGTCCACAAAATCCTCCAATAAGAACATCCTGACTGCTGTAGTGTCCGTCCGGGCCGGTGTCTTCTTTATGAGATACACGCTATATCCCACCGATTCATGATGGCCGAACATCAACCTCATTTGCTCAACACTGTCGACTGGAAATGCAAAGTTCAGCGGTAGACCCGTCTGTTTATCAAATTTCGTAGCCCAACCCCTGTTCATTTTTGGATAGTTGACATTAAAATAGGGTATGCGCCCGCTGGCATCTTCAGGTACATTGATGATCATCTGGCTGACGACAGGCTTGAGATCCTTCCGCCAGTCAAAGACCACACCATCCCGTATATTATAATCTTTCACACTCCTTACTTCCACCACCAGCTGCCGGCCTGGAGCCTGGAATTGCCCGACGAACCCATATGGCCTTTTTGCGCCATATTGCTGCTCAAGCCGGGGGATCTTCGACCAGGGAATAGTTTCGACGCTGTCATTTTCCACCACGTGATAAATATAGTCACTGATATTATCCTTGTTGATGCCCATTGCGATGAGGATCGCAGGCGAGCTGTCAGAGATAAGATAACTGGTATATGAGCGGGAGATCGATTTTATCGGGGTGCCATAGTAATCCTTGACGGAAGAATCAAGCTTTACTCCCAAAAAAAGGGGCGACTTTGGTACTTTGTCCTTTCCCGCTCCCACATCTGTCGCTTTCATAAAGTCCCAAACCCCGTCCACATCCCAGTCCCGGGCCGTAAAGGTTGCAGGTTGACGCACCATCATCCGGGTGTCGGTGCTCACAAATTCAAAATGTATTGTACGGTCAAAAATATAGCCGTAGCGTTGACCAAAAGCCCCGAAGGAAAGACAACACACAGCCGGCAGGATAATCCTTTTCATACTGTAAAATATTAATTATCCTGCAAATAACTCCCCGGACGCCAGGGGAACAACCACCAATGAGAATCCGGTTCGAACAATCGAGAATTTGATCATATTACTTAACTTCGGTAAGCCATGCAAACCTCGAGGAGAACTTTTATAAAAACTACCGGATGCCTCACCATCGGATTCTTTCTCGGCGGTGAGGCATTCAAATCAACCTCTCTGGCCGGCCCCATCACTCCTTCCCTCTCCGGAGGCCACCCATCCTCCCCTTTCGAAGATCCCATCAACGCCTGGCTCGAAGTATTAGCCGATGGCAGGATACGGGTGCTCACAGGTAAGCTGGAACTGGGACAAGGCATCACCACAGCCGTGGCACAGGTGGCGGCAGAAGAGCTGAACATGGAAATGACACAGGTAGAAGTGACAATGGCCGAAACGGGCCGCACACCCAACGAAGGCTATACAGCCGGTAGTAATTCCATCGAGAGCAGCGCCATGTCCATCCGCCGGGCTGCCGCGGCCGCAAGGGAACAACTATTACAACTGGCAGCGGAAAAACTACATACACCCGCCACGGAACTGCAGATCCACAATGGAAAGATTAGCACAAAAGACCATACTCATACCCTCACTTTCTCGGAAATCCTTGACAACAAACAACTACAAGGAGAGATCCCCGGAGAAGTGACCCTAAAACCAAAAGAAACCTACACGATCGTAGGCAAGGCCACCCCCAGGGAGGACACAGCAAAAATTACAAAAGGCGACCCCATATACGTACATGACCTGCGCTTCCCCGGTATGGTCCACGCCCGCATAGTCCGTCCCCCGGTCTATGGCGCAAAACTCCTCCATGCGGAAGAAGTCCCCGGCATACTAAAGACCGTGATCAACGGCAGCTTCCTCGCCGTCATCGCCGCCGGCGAATACGAGGCCATACAAGCCCAGCGCCTGGCCCGGGAAAAAGCAAAATGGTCCGACGTCCCGCCCCTGCCAAAGATCGATGCCGATTACCTGCAATCCCTCCCCGCAAACACAGAGCAAGTCACCCAAAAGGGAACTCCAGGCAATATCACCCCCACTCTCAAAACCCGCTATTTCAAACCCTACATCATGCACGGCGCCACCGGCCCCTCCTGCGCCATCGCCTTTTACGACAACACTACTCTCCACATCTGGACACACAGCCAGGGCGTATATCCATTACGGGAGTCAGTGGCAAAGATGCTCCGCATCTCCGTTGATAACATACATATAAAAGGAGTACCCGGGGCAGGTTGTTATGGGCACAATGGCGCGGATGACGCCGCTGCTGACGCCGCCCTGCTGGCCATGGCCTATCCCGGCAAACACATCCGGGTACAGTGGATGCGCGAAGAAGAGAATGCATGGGAACCCTATGGCAGCGCAATGGTGATGGAACTGGCGGCACACCTGGATCAGACGACAGGCAGGATCATCCATTGGCAGCACGATCTTTGGTCCGACACCCATGGCGCCAGACCAGGCGGTAATGCGGACAACCTCCTGCCCGCCCGCTATATCGAACAACCCTTTCTAAAAAAACCATCCGGCTTTAGCGGCGGAGCCTATCGCAACGCCACGCCCTACTATGCCATCCCAGATCAACTGGTCCGGGCGCATTTTTTCGACGGCCCCTTAAGAACCTCCTCCCTCCGCAGCCTGGGCGCCTACGCCAATATTTTTGCCATCGAATCTTTTATGGACGAACTGGCGGAAAAAGCAGGCAAAGACCCCTTCGAATTCCGGCTCATGCACCTGGTGGATCAACGAGCCACAGATGTCCTCGAAAAACTGCGAACCATAACCTCAAACCAACAAACAAGCCATACAGGAGCCATCGGCATCGCCTTCTCCCGCTATGAGAACACAAAATCCTACTGCGCCGTAGCCGCCCGGGTAACCACCAGCCTAAAAAACTCCCTCCCCCGGTTGGAAAAAATGTGGGCGGTCATCGATGCCGGTGAGGCCATCAACCTCGATGGGATAAAAAACACCATCGAAGGAGGAATGATACAGTCAGCAAGTTGGACATTATATGAAGAGGTAAAATTCAACGAACGTCAGATCACCAGTCTTAATTGGAACAATTATCCCATCGCCCGCTTCCCGCAAGCCCCGGACGTGGAAGTGATTGTGATCGACCGCCCCTCCGAAAAAGCCGTCGGCGCTGGCGAGGCGGCCCAGGGCCCTGCCGCCGCCGCCATTGTCAATGCTATCCACCGGGCCACCGGTAAAAGAATACGCCATCTGCCCGTTGCTAAAGCATTCTCCCACCCGGCTTAGGAAAGCGCCTATAACAATAAACCATAAACCCAATGGCGATCAACGTCCCAAAAGTCGAAGGAAGAAATTGACTGTAAGGCTGATATTGAGGAAGCACCGTCCCCACAAACGCAGATAGTATCCCACTAAACGCGCTCACCATCTTCAGGATGTGCTCATAAAGCCATAGGCTACCATACCGGTCCCTCGGGATCAGGTACCGCACAAAATCATACGCGATCACCAGTGATAAATATCCCACCGTACTGTAAATGATCACGGGCGACCAGATCATACCGATGGACCTGAAATAATAAAGGAAATAAACAACTGTTATCAACGTAACCCCAGCCACCATCATATCCAATATCCGGGGCTGATTCGATTTGAATCTTATGATACGATAGCCCGAAAAACCTAAATAGGCGCTCAACATGGTAATGATAAGCAGAAATGTATTCCTCCCAAAAACAAAAACCCCTATCAAACCCGTAAGTATCACCACCGAAAGCACCGCCAGAAACCACCGGCCCGTCTTCTTATGCTTCTCTCCTCCCTTTTTTGTCAAAAGAGCCATTACTCCCAATAACAAACCCAGGGACCCCGCCGTAACATGCACAATAATATTTGTAAGATGTATGGGTGTCATACTAATACTGTTCGAATGCTTTTCGTGCTTCACTTAGATAGTCGCTATGCGTAAATTCCGCATACTCCATCATCCCGGCACATAACTCCTCCACACTATCATAGCTCATGATAATATTGGACTTGATGGGCAGCAAAGGCATCCACGTGATGGGTTTTATATAGCTTATATGCGGATCCCGCCGCAGACGTTCCAACAGCTCGCCTTCCGGCAGGACGGTCAACGGCAGTTGCAACGCATATTTCCGCACGCCATTCCCCCGCCGCTCACCAAGGCTCCCCGTCATGGCCGCATGCGTCAGTTGCCGGTATACATTCACCCCTCCCGCTGCCTTGCAAAGCCGGGTGATCCCCGATATCCTGGGGTTTATCTCCATCACATACGGCTCCCCGTTCGTAATGATAAACTCAAACTCCGCCGCCCCCTGCAGCTGGAGCTTTTCAACGGCGTCCCCGACGATGGAAATGATCTTTTCCTCCAACGGGGTACCCGCCTTATAGGGCGATATCCTTGGTCTGTAAGCAGGATGCTCGACAATGTTCTGTCTCGTCTCTCCTTTATATACCATCGGCTGAAAATACATTTCCCCCTTCCAGGCAATTACTTCCATGCTTACTTCCGATCCCGGCAGGAATGGTTCGGCAAAAAGCCCTTTTTCAAAATTCCGGATAACATGCCGCTTTAGCTCGTCGGCATTGTGGACGATCCGCACTCCCATGCCCGTATAACTTTTCCGCTCCTTGACGATCAACGGAAACCCGAACTCCTCCAGCAATTCCCCGACACCTTCGATGGTTTCGATGGCCCTTCCCGGTGTAACAGGGATATGATGATGCGCAAGTATTTCCTTTGTCAGCCACTTGTCAAATGTACATTCCATGGTGGCGGAAGAATTGGCGACTATGTTCACAGGTATATTCCTGGTTTGTATATGGTCCTTTACCAGACTGTCTCTCACACCTTCCGGCTCTAAGAGCGAAATAGGCAATATGCCCCTAACGTCCTCGGATATCATTAGCCGGATGATATCGAAGTACGACAAATTGCCGCAGGTCCGGATATCCATCGTGCCTTCCGCCTCTTCCAGAGGCAGCCAGCTATGATAGCTTTTTGTCTGTACAAAGATGGGCTGCCACCCAAAGGACGCACACTCCTTTGCAATGTCATTGATCCCGTCTGTTTCTATCACAAGTAACTTTTCCATACATATATATTATTCGATGACGTATTTTAAACATTTTTCGGCCTGGAGGAGATGCTCCCTGACTTCCTGGTAGCTTCTTCCCGCAATGGTGATATAGGCCAGCCTGTTCGTTCTCCCCTTTGGCGGCCGGGCGATATATTCGTCCTTTCTCCCAAAGATCCTTTTTGTAATGATCCCGGGTATCCGGCGCAGACCTTCTTCATCAAACGACGCTTCTTTCAGGACTCCTTCCTTGTCTGCCTGTATAAACCTTATGCCCGCCACCTTGTTCCGTGTCTGCTGAAGGACCAGGTTTTCATTCAGACCGCTTTTGAACACATATCCATAAGGATCATAGCCCTTCGACAGATTCACCAGCGTCGGGATGGCATCCCCTCCCAGCCTGGAGGCCACTTCCATGATAAAGACCCCCTTGGAGGTGATCCGCGCTTCCATGTGGACGCCCCCATATCGGATGTTCAATGCCTCCACCGCCCTGATCCCTGCCTCATGGATCTCTTTTTCAATTTCCTCGGACAGTTGAGCAGGATGGATATGCATGATCTCGTTAAAAAAAGGCTCTTCCTCCGTCATCTTTTCCGTAATACCCATGATATGCAGCCGGCCCGCCGAAACAACAGCCTCCCAGCTGATCTCCGGCCCGGAGACATACTCCTCCACCAATAGTTCCGAAAAACAAGTCTTGGCTATCCGCCGGTTATCCTCCATCATCGCCTCATACAGCGCTTTGAGGTCCCGCTCGCCTTCCAGCTTGAGGACGCCCTCGCTGGCCATACCGTCCAACGGCTTGACCACACAGGGATAACCTATCTCCCTTACTGCTGACAGGAACTCCTCATAGCTCCCCACCTTTATAAAGGCAGGGACGTGCAGCCCTTTAGCCGCCAATGCTCGCCGCATAGCATACTTATTCCTCGTGAGAAAGGCCGTTTCCTCCGAATTGCCGTTGAGGTCAAATCGTTTGGTAATCCTGGCGGCCAGCTCCACATATTCCTCAAAGAAGTTGATGATCGCCGAAAAAGGACGTTCGGCAAAACAAGCATCCAAAGCCTTGAAAAACGGCCCGTCCTCATCCTTATAATGTTCCGGATGAGGGATATAGATCACATTCCTGATAAATGGATAGTTCTCCAGCTCTTCTTTCTGCACATTTCCGGCGATGGTTATCTCCATGTCCGTATGCTCGATCACTTTCATCAATGCCGCAAAAGTTTCTTCGAATTGTTTGAAAGGCATGAGCGCCACTAAATGCTTCATATCTTTTATTCTTTTTTATTAAACAATACCCCCTCCTACACCACCTGCTCCTCCCATTTAAAGGTCGTCACCGAAACCACCGTCACAACGACCAGGATGATAGCAAGTATCGAATAGTCGGAAAGATTTTCATGGAATGATGCACTGTAATTCACGACGTTCCGTATGGCCCTGGCAAAATAGGTCAGGGGGTGCGCAACGGAGAACCACCGCAGTATCCTCGGCAGGGATTCCGTCGGAAGAAAGATCCCGCACAGAAAAGAGGCGGGAAAGTTTAGGAATCTGATAATGTTATTTCCCGAATCCACACTGGGCACAAGGTTGGCAATAACAATGCCCAGCACGAGGAACAGGAGGCTGCATCCCGCGATCAACATGGCTATCTGCAGATAGTTGCCCGTAAAAGTATACCCAAACACAAGCCATGCGATAAGGATATACAATATCACTTGCAGAAAAAGCAGAAGCAAATAGCTGATGACAAAACCCGTCAGAAATTCATATTTTTTTAAGGGAGTGATCTTCAGCCGCTTCAATACATCTGCCTTTCTAAAGAACAGAAGAGAAGATGCCCCGGTGAACGCCAGCCCCATGATGGAGAACACTAGCACCGCCGGAAAAATGAACTTAAAATAATCCAGGTTCCTGGCCTGGATCATCTGCGTCCCGATCCTGATCTGCCCGATCAGCTTGCTGGAATAAGCATTCGTATGCAGCACGGTCATTTGAAGCCCCGGCTCCAGCATTTTTATCCAGAACTCCTTTCCGGAATTGCCGTAAAGATTGATCTGCTCTTCTCCCGGCTGACGTCTGAATGAAGAATCCTTCAGGGATTCAAAGGATTTATTCAGCCGTATCCCCGCAACCAGGTCCCCCTTCCGGATACCTTCCACCAGACCCGTCGTGTCATTGTACAACTTCACCTTCAGATTGGGTATCTGCTGAAGGACATCGACAAACTCATGGGAAAAGTCGGAATTCACCGTATCATAGATCCCCACGGTACCCACCTCGTCAAATCGATTGTTGACAAACAGCCCCAGCATGATCATCAAAAAGGCGTTGAAAAAGAAGCTAAAAAAAAGATTCACCTTATCCCGCATGAACAGGATAAAAAAGACTCTTGCGATCTCTATGATATTTCTCATGCTGCACCTCCTTCCTGGTTGATCCCCGAAGAGGTATACATCATAAACACATCTTCCAGGCTCGAAGACCTTACGGATATATTATGCACTTTCTTCCCCCGCGTTTTGATCCAGTGAAAAAATTCGTTTAGCGCCGACCCCAGCTCATAGGTATACAGAAAATATTGCCCGTCTACCGTCTTTACTTTCCATCTGTCGTGGAGTTCTATCAGCTCGTATTCCGTAAGATCGTTTAACCCATCGATGACAATAGCCTTTTCATTGTTCAGCTCTTTTATCAGGTTGTCGGGTGTATCATAGGCAGCGATCTTGTGATCGCATAAGATGAGGATCTTATCGCAAAGCTCCTGGGCTTCTTCAAGATAATGAGTAGTGATCAATATGGTGACCCCTGCGGCCTTCAGCTCCTCGATGATGGACCATAGCTTTCGCCTGGCGATGGGATCCAGTCCGGTGGTCGGCTCATCCAGAAAAAGGATCTTAGGTTTGTTCAGGATGGCCAGACACAGGTTAAATCGCTGGTACTGTCCCCCGGAAAGATGCCTAACCCTTTTATGGCTCATATCCGCCAGGTCTACCTTGTCCAGCAGTACATGGACATCCGTCTTTACTTTGTAAAGAGTTTTGTACAGCCGCAATGTCTCCTTTAGGGTGATATCCCCCATAAGACTCGTTCTTTGCAGCTGTATGCCTATCTCCTGCTGGATGGCCTTGGGGTCATCCGCCAGCGATCTTCCCAGGACGGTGACCGTGCCGGACTGTATCCGTCTTAACCCCTCGATGGTTTCCAGCAGCGTGGTCTTACCCGCGCCGTTGGGTCCCACAAGACCTACCATTTCTCCCTGCCAGACCTTGAAAGATATATCCTCCAGGACAGCAGCGCCGCCATAGGCCTTGCTTAAGTGCGCGACTTCTATTACAGGTATTGTTTGCATTTAATTCTTTAAAAGTTCTTTTTCTAATAGATCGATGGCAGCGATCTCTTTATCCCTGATCTCATCCAGCAGTTGGTGAAAGTCGGAATCCTCCTTCCACACTTCCCTGGCGCCGGGGTTCCTGATAAGCAATAGCATCTGTTTTTGAAATTCCATCCACAGCCGTCCCAGGTATTGATAGGCGTCGGCGGACGCATGATAGCCGTCCCCGCCTATGAGCGCTGAAGCCTCGCGCAGAAATGTCGAGTACTGTGTTCTGAAAGCCCCCTTGGTGGCATGACCATTGGTGACGGCCATGATAAACAGCCGCGCATTACCGGCGATCTCTTCATCCGTAAATATGTTCCTCCAATTTTGGACATTCGCCGCAAACCGCCTGATCGCCTCGATCCCGGACTTATGCGCCAGATGTTTCTCGGAGTATTTGAACACCTGGACCACCTTTCCGATGGCCAGCTTTACGGATTGCGCATATGGATACAACGTGTCCGGGAAATAAAATTCGATATGTCTGTTGGCCGGCAAGGTGGGCCCGGAACACCTCGCGGTCGTAAAATCGTCCAGGTCCATCGTCATCAGGTCCAGCTGCGGACTGTCATAAAGAAATACCTTCCGCTCTTCCAGGTCATATCCTACCGCCACCACCATATGGGAAGGGATATAGGCGACAAATTCCTTGGGTGTCCGCTTCATCAGCCCCTCGCAATACAAGGGGTCCAGCATGACAGGCACAGGCATTCCTTCATCCAGAAGGTCCAGCATCCGTGACAGGGCCTCTCCATTATCCACGATCTCAAACTCCTCGCCAAAAGTCCCCGTATTGCACAACAACGAATACAAGAGCTGGGACGAGATAAATTCTATCCGGTAGTTCTTCTGCTCAGGGTCATACCCATAGGCAAATTGGAGCCCTGATCCCAGGCCGATGATCTGTTCGGGGGAATAATTCAACCCTTTGTACCTGTATATGCCGCTTAACGCGGTCACCATGCACGATCCGCCCGGCTTGTGCGTATAATTGTTTAATTCTACCCTGGTTTGAATTGCTGCTTCCATTATACAAATGCTTTAAAGTTTTGGATAAGTTTATTTTCCTTTTCGATCAGCACCTCGTATTGATCCGACAGTTGCCGGACGGTCATATCCCTGTCCAGGACCTTGTAAAGATCCTCCCATGCCCGTACCGAGTCCAACAGCCCTTGCTGTAAGACATCGACGGCAGGCCCCATCCCCTCCGCCTTGTTCAACGCATAGGCATACCCCTTCCTCAAATGGATGATCCCCTTCCCTGTCTGCCATAGATAAAAATGCGATGCCGGGTCCCCATACCTGCCAGTCCCCTGACAAAGATTGGATCGTAAGAACTCCAGGACGGCGCTGCCGGTGACAACGCCCCCCCTGTTGGGCCGCAGGTGGTGGTATTGACGGACAAAAGCCGCACGCAGCTTCTGCTCTATCAATGCCCAGGTAAGCTTTCCCTGGGAAGGTATGATGGTGAACCACTCGGTATTGATCTTACTTGCGGTATCGCTATGCCAGTATTTGACAAAGTCCGCCTCGGAAAGCGTAAGCGTGCTCCGTTCGGAAAAGACAAGGTCCACGACAGCCCCGTTACTGCCCGGGTGTTCCAAAATATGCTCTATCACCCCAAGGACGGGCACGGCAGCACCATCCGGCAGACGGTCATTGCGTTCCAGCACATCCCCCGACAGCTTGACAAGGGTTTTCCGCTGGTTCTTAAGCCGCTTGATCAGATAAGTAAAATGCTCCTGGGAATTTCCCCGCACAGGCAGAAAAAGACAGTTGGCATTCACCGAAAAGCTCTCCAGAAAAAGAGGGTTCAGATAAGCGATGATATCCTTCCCCACGGGGACATAAGCGTTCCCGTTACTTATATTCATACCCAGCCACAACGGGCTGGATAACAGTAGACATACGTCCGGCTCTATCACCACGGAGTAGTCCCTGAGCACTTTTGATATACAGTAGCCTATATCCGGCGCGATCTTATGCATGGTCGGTGTTTATAAAAAATTGTGGATATTTTTCTTCAGCTTCCCTTATTTTCATCAGGAAAAAGTCAGGCGTCAAAAGCCGCAGATCAAGCTCTTTTGTGGTATACAAAAGTCTTATCCGCGCCTCCGCGAACGTCTTCTTTGGGTTTTTCCTGCAACAGATTTGGTTATGCATGGTAAAAAAGGCAAACTGGCTATACTCCATCCTGGTCCTGATCAATACCTCGTCTTCCCATACTACATGGTTCTTGTATTTGAATTCCAGCTTTTGGATAGGATTGTAGATACCCAACTCAAAAAGCTCTTTACGGGATATAGCCAACACCCTTTCCACAAAACTGAAGTTCGCCTCTTCCGCCCAGAGGATAAATCGCGAATGATGCACGATAGAAAGAGAGTCGATCTCGGAAAACCGGGGTTTGATGACTACCTCGTTCAATGCTGCGTCGATTGTCAATGTCCTATCCATTTGATATTTATTTTAATTCTACCCATTGCTTCAATCGCTCGAATTGTCTTGTCTCGGCCTGGAGTATCTCATTCGAATAGCTGTGAGCCAGGGATTGCAGGGGTTCCAGCTCCCCTTCCATAATACTGTCGATCATCACCCGCGAACATAAGCTATTGATAAAATCCGACCACAGCCGGCCCGTGCTCCTAAACTCCGCGGCGATCGATCGCAGCGCTTCGTCTTCCAGCAGAGAGGAGGTTTCCCCAAGGAAGTAACTGTACAATTTCCTTCCAAACCCTCCTCCGCTGAGGTTCATCTCAAGTATCTTCATAAAGTAGATGCTGTTCACCAGGCACTCTTTATCAATACCCGCATCCCATTTCTGTATCTCAGAAAAGAAATTCTCGATCCCCTTCAGTCCATGTCTGACGGGCGCATCTCCATAAAAATAGCTGGTGGTCACTTTGTCTATGGAATAGATCAGCATGTTCTTTTTATGCTGCGCCGCTATACAGGGATACTGGATGGTATAATATTTCCCATTGCACATCTGGTTGGAGTCGAATATCGCCCGTCCATGTATGTTGTCAAAAAACCATAAATGCGCAAAGGTTTCTATATCACATTTCAGCGGGTAGGCATAGTCTGTCTCAAAGAATGTGATCATCTCATCCTCCACCCCCGTGATCGTCACAAAATGAAAACCCACATTTGTCGGATGAACGACAAAATCACGCATTTCTCCCCCCTGTCTGATATGGTTGAGAAGAGGTCTGTTGATAGCCGCATTCACCAGTATGTTCTTGTCCAGGTTGGACGTAAGGAACTCTTTTATACTCGCCGGCTGGAAGGTATATTCCCCCCTGGTCAGATAAGTGCCGAACACAGACGCCAATCCTTCCAGGGTCTGGTCCGTCACACCTAATATCGTATAGTAAGGGATCCTGTTCTCCACCGGCGTCGCATAGATAAAGGACAGACAGCCGGACAAACCCAATATCATTCCATTGGACAGATTGTTCCCATAAAAGGCCAGATTATTCCTGAAAGTGGTCATCCTGCAATCAAAACCCGGTAAATAGTTCTTTTTATACGTTTCTGTTAGTGTCATGGATTAAATTTTTAAAAATTGCTCTTTCCCCGAATAATCCTTCATGCTCATGGAGAAAGACGGGACATCCACTTTTTCCATACCAAAGAGCTCGCTACAGAGATCGTTGAATTCCTGCAGCGATATTTTCCCGTTCGTAAAGTTTAGATAGGCGTACAGTTCCTGTGGCTTCTTGTATTTCTTTATAAAATACACCGCATTCCTGGTCATGGATTCCAGCAGGGTTTCCGCATTCCGCGGATGGTCCAGGTGGTACAACAGACAATCTTTGTTAAAGACAGCCCGGACACCATGCTTGAACAGACGATAACACAGGTCTGCATCCTCGGGACCCCACCCCTTGATATTTCCGTCAAAATACCCATAGGATGCAAAAAAATGTCTGGGTATGCAGAGATTACCGCCCGTAACGACAGCCCACCATGCCGCGGGGTTAAAATCTTCATATCGATGCTGAAAATGGAACAGCTTCTTTGACGCCTCAAAAAAGATATGCGGCTCCTGCATGTGCTCGAATGCCGCATGATCTGCCGTCCCCCGGTCCACGAGACTGGTGATGATCCCGGGAGACCATTCCTTACCGATGTTCGCCAGGTTGCCGATATGTACTTTTGAGGGATGCATTATTGTCGATTGATACAGGTGCTCCAGGTAGTCCGGATGCAGCAGTACATCGTCATCGCAAAAGACCACATATTCTCCCCGACATTGCACAATACCCGCATTCCTTGCTTCGGAAAGACCCGAGTGCGCTATATGGAAATAACGAAGGGTATAATCCACGCGAATGTTCTCCAACATAGAGATACTATCATCCGTCGAGCCGTCGAGGATAACGACAACTTCAAAAGGCCTGTGCAGCTGCCCGGTCCATCTGTTAAGATTCGTCAACACCGCCTTTAGTGTCCGCGCTTTATTATAGCTGCAGATAAGTACGCTGAACATATCCATAAAATATTTAAGATCATTCGTTCTCCTCTCAAAAATCATTCACC
The DNA here is from genome assembly GCA_017307755.1 of Chitinophagaceae bacterium. Classification (GTDB taxonomy): domain Bacteria; phylum Bacteroidota; class Bacteroidia; order Chitinophagales; family Chitinophagaceae; genus Puia. The sequence goes on from JAFKGQ010000011.1 coordinate 136,723, forward strand.
CCGTGAAGCTCATACGCCTCTGCCATCGCGACGGCAATTTTCCCGCCTTTAGTTCCCGTTTGCCGCAGATCGGAGCCCCGGCTGTTACCGATAAATCGGATGATCTGTTCATAGTCCACAGAGCACATCTGGGATTTATAACAGTGGATGCTCCTGATCTTTTTTGAATACGCTTCCTCCGAGATCTCCAGGTAGGAGTTCATCTGGACAGGTCCCCAGATCTCATAGATGACCATCGCCGGACGCCTCAACCGCTGCTCGTTGATACTCTCCGAAATGGTAAGCAGACTCAACTGTCCTATGATCCGGTGGTCCGGATGCATTTCGTTTACATTGGGGATAAAGATGCAGTCCGGTCTGCGCATTTCGATCAGGGCGGCCAGTTCCTCACAGTACCGGTCCTGCAACCCCCTATCACCGGGAAGCTTCAACTCCGGGAAATCGAAATACAACAATTCATGATACCCCAAAATGGACTTTGCCTCATAACTTTCCTCCACCCGCTGCTCCGGTACGTATTGATAGGTCTTTGCGATGGAGCGGTCGCTCTCCTGGGTGACGATGAGCACACAGACCTCCACGCCTTTCCGTACAAAATGTTCGATGGCCGCGCCGCATCCGATGACCTCGTCGTCCGCATGAGGGGCGATCACCAGGATCTTCTTTGGATGCAGGTCCCTGATATCTTTCAGATCCAGGGCGCATTTATTGGTGAAAACCTTTGAAAGCTGGCCTATCAGCAGTCTCGTTCTTACGTTTTTTGTATCCATGGTCAGTCCCTCCCTCATTTTCTAAAAATAAATGACGCCCCATTCCCTCCAAAACCAAAGGAGTTGTTCATCACCGTGTCCAGCTCCATTTCTTCGGGTTCTGTCGCCACCCGGTAATCAAAACCATCGATGGGCGTGTCAAAATTCAGGCTCGGCGGAAGGAACCCATTATACAAAGCGACAATACAGATGACGGCCTCTATGCACCCGGCGGCGCCCAGTGTATGACCGATCATGGATTTTGAAGAGCTGATAGGTATGCTGTTCAGCCGCTGGCCAAAAACTCTTTGTATCGCCTTGAGCTCCGCATGGTCATTATGCCGTGTACCCGTACCATGCATATTGATATACTGGATCTTGTCCGCGGGGATACCCGCATCCCGCAAAGCCGTGGTCATGGCCACCACCCCGCCTTCACCTTCCGGATGAGGCTGCGTGGCATGAAAGGCGTCATTGCTTAAACCGTAACCCGCCACTTCCGCATAACGCTTCCCGCCTCTCTTCAGGAAATGTGACTCGCTTTCCAGGATGATACAGCCGGACCCTTCTCCGATCAACAGTCCCTGTCTGTTCTCATCCAATGGCTTCGGCTGCTCCGGAGCCATCGCCCGCAACGTGTGGAAACCCATATAGGTCAGCTCCGACAAAGGGTCTACCGCACCGACGATCACTACGTCCGCAAAACCGTTCTGGATAGTGTCAATCCCCACAGCAATGGCATTCCCGCTGGCGCTGCAAGCCGTGATAGAGGAAGAGAGGACACCCGATATGCCATACTCCATGGCAATCTCGGTAGCCAGCAGCTGCCCAGGTATGTTGATGATGGAGTCCAGGTATTCCACCTTCATATGCTCATTCAGAGAAGATGCATAGTGATCGTTTTTGGCGGCATAATGTCTTTCAAACAGCCAGGAAACAAATCCGCCATACCCCGTCAGGGAAGTACCTATCGATATGGAGACACGGCTCCTGTCGATCTCGCTATCAAATATTCCGGAATCCTCGATAGCCTGGTAAACGGATGCTTTCAACAGCAGGTTAGCCCGCAGCCCGGTGGTCGATTCTACATGATCGATGTTCTTTACCACCCCCGCTTTCCTGTTGCGATATCCATCCGTACAGAACTCATCCACGTTGTCAAATCCTAATTTTGACTGTAACAGGGATTCTTTCAGCTCCCCGATGTTCTTTCCTATGGAGCAATAGACACCCAGCCCCGATATGATAATTTTCTCTTCCATATTATATAAGTTTATATTGTTAACATTTTTCCAGGTAGTATGCATTGGTTTCCTTCCCCCAACCCGGGTCCAGCGGGGTCTTCAACTGCTGACGTTGGTATTTAAGACTGGCCTTTTCAAAAAAGGGTTTTGCTTTTGAAGCGCCTCCCCCCATAAAAGAAGGCTTATGAAAGAGCTGTATCCCTTCCAGTAGATTGACCCTCGGGTTTTCGGGATATTGCTTCACCAGTTGATCGATGGCGGTAGAGGTTTGCGTAAAAAGACTGATCCTGGAAGAAGGCGCCACAAAAAACCTGGACTGATAGATATAGGCCTGTAACACAGCCACCTCCTCTTTGTCACCGGAAAGCTTCTTTACCTTTTCCAGATACTGCTGGGCTTTGTCCAGGGCCTTATCCCGGCTGTCCCCATCCTTGTCAAAATAGGTCATCACCGTATATACATAGCTGGTATAATACTGCGGAAGCCACTTGTCTTTCTCTACGTTCGAGATAAGCTCGAACTTGTTCGCCACAGCCTTGAACTCGGGCAATTTCTCCGCCTTATCCAGGGCATCCAGGGCGCTTTTCATTTCCTGCTCGTAACGCGACTGGGCATAGAGGCCAATAGACAATACCGTCATGGCCAATACCAATAACCTTTTTTTCATGATGTGATGAGTTTAAAGACTTATAAATATCGCTGCCAGGTAGAACCTTTTCGACTGAGGCATTATAGGTATCAGATCGTATGTATGAGATGTTGTATTATATGCGTTGTTATAACCATAGATATTCTCGTGTCCAAGGATATTGCTCACCGACGTATAGAAGGTGACGGGGATCTTTGTAAATTTCGACAGGTCATAGGAATAATTCATACTAAGATCCACATATGGCTTTGTCCTGTCGGAAAGGAACTGGTACGCCGGCTTGTTGGGGTCGTAAAAAGGACGTCCGCTGGCATAGGAAAAGGTCAATCCCAAAAAGCTTTTGATAGAGGCGAACCATTGCTTGTACACCAGGTGGAAATTATGCGTTGAAAAGAACTTGGGCGTAGCTTCTTTCAGATAGTCCTGGTAAAGCTTTTTTGTATCCAGCAGGGAATAACTTAACCAGAAGTCCCCATTTTTTATAGACCTGCTGTCCCGGTAAAAGACATCGATCCCCCTGGCATAACCATGCCCGTTGTTATCATAATCCGCCGGGTTGGGGTCATTGATGATCTTATAGGTCACAAGGTCCCTGTAGCTCTTGTAGAACCCTTCTATCCTGAAAAGCCTGTCCTTTATCTTGTATTGGTAGTTCAGTATAAAATGGACGGCTTCTTCCGGTCGCAGTTTGTCCGTGATCTTCAGATAGGCATACACCGGGTTCTGATAGAATGAACCAAAAGCCGCTGATACCTGGCTGTTGTCGGACAGCCGGAAGGCCGCCGAGATTCTGGGCATGACCCTCAACTGCCCGATGCCGGCGCTATATTCCTCCCGGGCGCCCGCCCGTAAGGCTAGCCGCGATGATACTTTATACTCCATCTCTACAAAGACGGCATGCTGCACATCTCTGTACGGCAGACTGGAATCTTGTTTCGGCAGGGTGATCCGCTCCATAAAGCTCTTGAAAAACAGGTCCCCGCCATAGGACAATTTTACTTTACCCGCAAAGTCGGTGACAAAGGTCAGCTTGATCTGTCCCGACACCAGTTTGTCCTTTATCTTCATGCTATCCAGGTTGAGATCATTTCTGTCAAGACTAAAACCTAGTCCTGTCTGGATGGATGTACGGCCGGCGAGATAGCCCATATAACTGTTTTTTACAAAAAGGTTATGGTTCAAAAGGGTCAGCAGCACATTGGGCGAGCTATATCCATAATAAGGATAATTCAAAGAACTTCTGTCATCATTATAGGACACCAGCGTTTTGCTCAATCCACCCCACCGGGGTTTATTGATGACATCCAGTGTCGCCGAGATGGTTTGCGGCGCTTTTACCCAGTCCGTGGATTGTTTAACCACGTTAAAATAAGGGCCAAGATTGCTGTAATCTAATGCAGCTATATAGGCGCTGCTGTCAAATTTCTTTGTCTGGGATACGCCAAACCCAAGGGAATACAAATTGACATTGGTCTTGCTCGCGGCAGGCATGCCGTCTGTCTTTAACAAGGCCACCGCGGACAACGCCTGACCATATTCCGAGGAATAGCCTCCCGTGCTAAACATGGTGCCGGAAAATAACATGGGAGAAAACCGTCCCCTCGCAGGAATACCGTCCAGCCGGTTGAGATAAGGAGATTCCACCTGCAGCCCATCAATAAAGGTCTTTGCCTCATACTCGTCTCCCCCGCGGACAAAGAGCTTGCCCGTCTCGCCCACGGTCTGGGTTCCCGGTAGAGTTGACAGGGCGCCATAGATATCCCCTCCCGCACTGGCGGTTGTCACGATGTCCATGGGTTTCAACGCTACCGCTTTTCGCTCATCACTCGCGTCAAACGAGCCGGCGGTGATGACGATAGGCGCCAGTTCAGCCTGTGTCTCATGCAGGACAAAGGTCACGTCCGCATTCCCCTTCGACAGATCGAGCGCGGTATCGACGGCTTTATATCCCATGCATTGTACCGTCAGCATTTGTTTACCCTCCATGGTCGTTTGCAGCCGGAAAGCCCCCGAGTCAGACGATGTAGTCCCATCATAGCTGTCCTTTATAAATATGCTGGCTCCCGCAATGGCCCCTCCATTCTTATCTTTGACCTTTCCTGTTATCAGGGCCTGCCCGGCTACAGACAAGACCCCGGACAACAACAATAGTAGGATTAGTAGCGCTCTCATACGGGTGCCTCATTTTTTGCTGTCTCATATTTCTCCACGGCCTGGATGACACGAAGAAAGAAACGCTTGTCCTTAAAGATAGCCGTAGTGGTCAGCGCCCCGCTGAGGACGGCGCCATAGATCCCCGACGTAGTAATATCGCATCCCGTAAGATAAACGTTCTCCAATGGCGTGTAACAGGAAAGATCGAGGTTCTGGAATCGTTGAGGCGTATCGGGTATCCCAAATATATTACCGTTGTGGTGCTGCGTATCCCGTCTTGCGGACAAAGGTGTATACAAGTCCCAGGACTCGATAAGACCGTTCAATCCGGGATATACTTTTTCTGCGGCCTCCAGGAGTGTTCTGCCGATATTGTCTTTATCCCATTCGCGGAACATGGAGATATCCGCCAGGCTATTGATCTTCATCGTGTGCTTTAACCCGCCGGCCTTTTTTAGGGAAGGAAAGGAAAGGGAGAACTGCGACACCCATCCTTTACCCAGTTGATCCCGGTCATAAAAGTTCCGCCCATGATCGTATCCCGGATACACCCACGAGAGAGAAGCATCGGCGCCGATGGTTTCCGGACTGTCGGTCAGCGTGGCAAACAGACTGACAAAGCTTACCCCATGCCGGCCAAGATCCCCCAACGCCTGCAGCCGGTCACCCGCCAGTCGCTGATCCAGCAATTTTGTATAGGTGTTGATGATCCCGATCCCCGAAACAAAGACCCCGGCCTGGATGGTCGTCTCTTCAAAAGTAAGCTTGTTTACCACTGTCATCGAGGTCGCCCTGTTCCCTTCATATTTTAGTTCCTTCACCAGGGAGTCAAATATAAATTCTCCGCCGGCGTCTTCGATACTCTTTACGATCGATGAAATGAGATGGGTCGATCCAAACTCAGGATAATAGACGCCTTCCTTATGGTTATTCACCAGGATGGCATGCTTTAAAAAAGCGCTGAGGCTGGGTGGCAGACCATAGTCCGTCCAATGACTGGCTATCAGGTTGCGTAGCTTTTCAGATGAAAAACGATACCGCAGGTACTCCTCCGTCGTCATCATGGCCAGCCTGCCCGGCTCCTGTTCTAATAGTTCCCCCAGCCGCACCCTATTGTTCGTCGTCGACTCCGTGGTAAAATTTCGGTACCACCGGGTGATCGATGCCACATCCCTGTAATAGGCAGCTATATTCTCCTTTTCTTCCGGGAACAATTCGGACAACCGCCTGATCTGATTGGCTTCTCCGGCAGTCACTTCATAGACAAAGTCCGGGAAATGGAATTTGATAAAGGTTTCCGGCAGCCGCCTCCATATGCTCTGCCCCTGGCTGATATATGCCATCAATTTGCTGAACATAGAAGAGGGGCCCAGTTCTCCCACCTGGTGGATGCCTATTTCAAAAGAGGCGTCCTTTCCAGCAGTCAACGCTCGAGAGAGACCTCCAGGATTAGAATGTTGTTCAATCACTATCACCCGCCGGCCATACATCTGCGCGATAAAACTTGCGCAAGCCAGCGAACCCAGCCCTGAGCCGATGATCGCAACGTCGAATATGGTTGTTTTGGAGCTCATTTACTGACATATTACAAATGCTACGGCATAATCCGTGTCGTGAGAGATCGACACTTCGATGCAGCTGATCTTTTTTTCAAAGAGGATCTCACTTACTACCCCGGAGGTGACGACATAAGGTTTGCCAATGTCGTCCTTTAGTACCTCTATCTCCAGCAGACGGCCAAGCCCTCTGGAAAATCCGATCCCAAGCGCTTTTAGCAGCGCTTCCTTTACGGCAAAAACACCTGCCACCGAATGCGCATTTTTCCTGGATTGCGCCTCTTTTGAAGTAAGGATCAGATCTAAAGGCCTTTCTTCCTCCCGTCCGATAAACCGCCGGATCCTGGAAACCTTGACGATATCCGCACCGATACCAATGACCATTAATTTACTTTCACCAGTTGGTTCTCGATAAAGGCGTTGATCGTGTCGACTGAATTGAAGATAGCCATGTTCTTGTCACTGACGGTGACATCAAAAGCATTGTTGATGGCCACTGCAAGCTCCAACGCATCCACAGAATCCAACCCTAGTCCGTTGCTCTCTTCCGGCTGGAACAACATTACGTCATCCCCGATGTCCTGCGGGTCTACTGAAAGGTTCAGTCTGCTGACAATAAGTTTCTTGATCGTCAATTTTCTTTCGTTCGTGTTCATTTTGTTATGTTTTTAAGATGAATTATGCAATTAAAAGTCCGCCGTCGATGACAAGGACCTGGCCCGTCATATAGCTGGATGCCCCGGACAACAGGAACAGCACCACCGAGGATACTTCCGATGCTTCCCCAAATCTTTTCAGAGGGATCACCTCCTTATGCTTTTCGTCCTGCCGGGTAGGCTTTTCCAGCATCCCCGAGGCGATAAACCCTGGCGCTACGGCATTGACCCTGACGTTGAAGTCCGCCATCTCTTTTGCCAGTACGATGGTCAGCGAGTTCAGCGCCCCCTTTGTCGAACTGTATACGCTTTGCCCTTTAAGACCGCCCATACCTGCCGCAGAACTCATATTGACAATGGTCCCGGATTTCTGGCCGATCATCAGCTGAGATACGTGTTTCAGGACCAGAAAATTCCCAAAAAGGTTGATGTCCACGACATCTTTATAACCTTCCAGCGACTGCATAGCCAGGAACCCCCGGGAAAGCACACCCGCATTGTTCACCAGACAATCTATCCTTCCAAACTTCGCCTTGATCTCCTTTATCATGTTCTGCACCTCGCTCTCCACCCGGATATCCGCCTTGAGACAGATGCTTTCGATACCCAGATCTGCGATCTTTTTTAAAAGTTCCGAAGCCTTCTGGTCATTGGAGTGATAATGCATGACAGGTATCGCACCCTGTGCAGCCAGCGCCAGACAAATATTTTCTCCCAATCCGCCGGTAGCGCCTGTTACCAGGACGATCTTATTCTTCAGCTCGATAATAGGGTGCATTGTTAATTTTTAAAAGATTTTTAAATAGCTATGATCACACTAAAACAATTGCCGCCGATGTGATAGCTGTTGACGATGACATGCTGCTCCCCCCCGCCTTCCTTCTTTAACTCCTTCCCTTTCAGATATCCCACGATGGTGGCAAAACAACCGCTGCTGCCAAAGGTTTCGCCGATCACCTGTTTTACATAGTGTACAGACGGGATCTCTTCACCCCACAACTGTTGCAGCGCCTTCTTTTCAGAATCCATCTGGCTGCTGTCCTTCCTGCTGAGGGAAATGACCATCGATACCTGGGAAGGTTGCACACCGCTGTTACGCAGCGCTGTCCGCATGCTCCCTGCAATGACCTGATCCGATATATATCCAAAATTGTCTATCGACCTCTCCTCCTTTTGAAAGTTGGAGCTAACCCCATACCCGCACACTACAAAGAGGATGTCGGCCCCTCTCGACAAGGCAAAGGCTTCGTCTTCCATAAAGAGCATGGCGCTTCCTTCCGAAGGGGCGTCGATAGGCGCAGACTCTTTACCCGCATCTCCTTTGACGACGGTCCTGTTTGCATATGCCTCTTCTATTTCCGGCGCAAGCTCCTCAAACCCTCCCGCAAGGATGGCCTTGGCCTTCCCGTTCCTGATCACATCATACGCATACGCCACAGGGTTATGTCCCGAAACCGTGGTATTAAAACCTCTCGCCCCCATTAAGATGGTGATGGCGCCCGGCGCCGCATTACCCACTGTATAAGGGAACAACAAGGGACTTGCGGAATCCAGTCCCAGCTCAAACCCGGAATGGATAAAGTTCCGTGCGCTGGCTATCGGGCCATATTCCGTGCTGAAGATCCCGCCGACTTCATTGACCGTGGCATCCTTTAACTCCAGATGGGCGTCCTGCCAGCACGAGGCCGCGGCAGACATGGCGATCTTGGTGATACGGTCCATCCTTCTGGAATTGATATTTTTAAAACTGGTCAGCCCCGCCTCCAACGGCTTGTCGGCAATTTTCAGCGACCCATCCTGGTCCTTGCTCCCGTAGTTGTCAAAAAATGCTTTCACCGAAAGCCCTATGGGAGAAGTGACTCCCATCGAAGTGACGACAACCCTGCCCGTTTTCGATTGCATATGCTTTATTTTTCAAAGTTATAAGTGATGATGCCTTTGCCAACCAATGCGCCATCGACCCTCGCCTCCGCCGATACCTTCACAAATTTTCCAAAGAGGTTCAGCAGCTCGCACGTTATCACGATGGTATCCCCCGGAACTATAAAGTCGATGAACTTGAAATTGTTCAGCATGGCGATGTATCCCCTTTTATTATACTCTTCATGCTCGGACACCATCAGCCCGCCGGCCTGCGCGCACGCCTCCACCAGCAATACGCCCGGGAATACAGGATCATCCGGAAAATGCCCCACTAGGTAAGGGTCCGTAAGGCTTACATTTTTTATACATACAGACTTCTCCTTACTCAACTCGATGATCTTATCGACGAAAAGGAACGGATATCGCTGAGGTATCCTGTTCGTTATCTTTTTGTAATCCACTCTGGACGCTTGGATGTTCGACGCTTGCTGTTGGATATTCATTTCAATAATTGTTTGCTGATGTGAAATAACAGAGTATTCTCAAAAGATTTTTTTCTATTCGACCAAATGGCAATCCACTCCGACTAAGTAGCAAGACTATCTTCTACATACTACTTACAGGTACCCTACAGAACTTACATACTACTTACAGGTAACAGGTGTCTGGGTAAATATTCGCGCTGTTAATAAAAAATAATACAGAGTTTGAAAATTGTTTCCTAACTTGACCGCCATCTGCTAAAATCATCGAACACTAACCCGAACTTTTCACTAACCTTCATTGCTTGATTGCTTCTATTGAATGCACTGTCACACTTTTCCTACCCTATAATGTTTAAACCTTACATTGAAAAAGATATTGACTGTGGAAATTAAATGCTTAATTATTGACAGCGACGCTTTCGCCCGTGAGACGATAAAGGGCTACATTGAAAAGTTCTCTTTCCTTACATTGATAGGGAGTTTTGAATGCCCTCTTCAAACGATGGATCTGTTGAATAGTCAGACAGTAGACCTGGTGTTCTCAGATACCCAGATGCCGGAGATGAATGGTACTTCATTTCTAAAAGCGCTAAAAAATCCCCCATATGTTATTTTTGTCACCGCCCACACCTGCTATGCTATCGAAGCATTCGAACTGGACGTGGTAGACTATATCCTAAAACCCTATACCTTCGAGCGCTTTCTGAAGGCCATCAACAAAGCAAAAAAGATGATCGGGTTAAGCAACAACAAGATCAATCTTCAAAAGGATTTTATGACGATAAAAGATCGTCACAGGACGCTGCTGGTAAAGTTTATCAATATATATTATGTGGAAGGGATGAAAGATTATGTCAGGATCATCACCGACGAGGAGCAGATCATCAGTCAGTGTACCATGAAAGAGATGGAAAGCCTGCTGCCCGCCAGCAAATTTGTAAGACTGCAGAAATCATATATTGTAAATCTCGATTATATAAAAAGCGTGGACGCCACCAAGGCTACGTTAAAGAGGTCCAGCATCGAGATACCCATTGGCCTGCAGTATAGGAATGAAGTGTATAAAAAACTCGAAATAGATTAGAAGGCAATAATCCTTATTTTTACCAAAAACCCTTATGGTTTCAGCACATCTCGAGTCCTTCTTAGACCTTCCTGTAAAAGAGTATTCTCCATCCACCGGGATCGACGATCCTGAAAAATTTGTTTATCGTATAAGCATCGATTATGACGAATATTCCGAAGGTACCAGGGTTACGGACAAACTAAAGACCTTCACCCAGGACCCCAAAGCAGGGCTCATACAACACCTGATCATTGGCCCCTTTGAGTTCGAATCCGCTTCATCTTCCGAAGACGTTATCGCCCTGCTGGCAGAGCAAAAAAATGTCTTCCGGCAACTAAAGGCCATCTTCATAGGAGACATCACATATGAAGAATGTGAAATATCCTGGATCCAGCAAGGAGATATCACCCCCCTTTTACAAGCGTATCCCGCCCTGGAACACCTCCAGGTGAGGGGAGGCGACGGGCTCGAGTTCAGCGATCTTCAACATAATAACCTCAAAACATTGATCATCGAGACGGGAGGTCTGCCGCCAAATGTGGTAAAAGAGGTCAACGCAGCCCGCCTGCCCAACCTTGAAAGACTCGATATGTGGCTGGGTTCGGACAACTATGGCTTTGACTCCACTATAGATGATTTCACCCCCCTCCTTTCAGGAAAACTCTTCCCAAAACTGACACATCTTGGGTTGATGGACAGCGAGATCCAGGATGAAATAGCCATTGCCGTAGCCCGGTCACCCATTTTACAACAATTGAAAGTGTTGGACCTTTCCATGGGAACACTCACGGACAAAGGCGCCGCAGCGCTGTTGAACAGCGATGATGTAAAAAAACTGGGATTTCTAAACCTCAGACGGCACTATATGTCCGATGGGATGATGCAAAAACTGCAGGGATCAGGCATACCCGTCAATGTTGACGACCAGGAAAAAGAGGAAGATGATCACAGATATGCGGAAGTGACAGAATAAGATCACATGCAATTTACCATTATTGGCAACCCACAGAACAGAAGGGTTATTTTATTTTGCCGGACAGTGACGGAACTTGGGTACGATACTCCCGCTATCATCTCCTACGCCGGATGGCTGTCCGGCGATATCCCTTCATCCCTGCCAAAAGACTGTATCTTAAAAATAGACTCCCCGGGTGAGGATGACGACGTTCGTCGTATGCTCGTCGCCCGGGGTCTTGCATTGGACGGCACGACGGATGACAGCACAACATATCCGGCCAGGGAAGATTTTGGGGCCATCCGGCACATGCGCGCCTGGTATAGGGGTTATTGCGACTGGTTGAACGAGGCCGGACAGGTCATCGGTACGCAATATCCCATGTGGGTCATGAATACCCCCGCGGACATCCGTCTTCAGTTTGACAAACCCAACTGCCAGCATTGGTTAAAAAAGAACGGTATACCCACCCCTTTTACATTGCCGCCGGTGGTTTGTTATGAGGACCTCCTCGACAAGATGCGGCAACACCGCCTGCAAAAAGTATTTATCAAGCCGGCACATGCCTCCTCCGCGTCAGGGGTGATCGCTTTCCGGAAAATGGGCGCTCACGTACAGGCCGTCACTTCGACCGAAATGATCCGGAACACGGAAGATATCCGGCTGTATAATTCCCTCACCATGCGCAGTTATACAAATGAGAGGGAAATAGCAGCCCTGGTCGATCGGATATTACAGGAGAACGCACAGGTGGAAGAGTGGCTGCCAAAAGCTACCCTGAACCATCGCTTTTTTGATCTCCGGGTGTTGGCCATCGGAGGAAAAGCCCGGCACACCGTCATCAGGACCAGCCGGTACCCCATTACCAATCTGCACCTGGGAAATAAAAGAGGAGATATGCAGGATTTCATCTCCCATATAGGCGGAGATAAACTGGAGGAAGTACGACAACTGGCGGAAAAGACGGCCGCTTGTTTCCCGGACTCCCTGTACATGGGCATCGACATATTGCTGACGGCAGACCTCCGCAATATTTTTGTGTTGGAAGTAAACGCGTTCGGAGACTTGCTGCCCGGTCTGATCGATGAGGGGGAGACTTGTTATGAAGCACAGGTACGGGCAATGGTACAACGGAGGGAATATGATCTTGAACATGCCATTTAATACGCTTATATTCGACCTGGACAATACCCTGATAGACAGGAACCGTGCACTGCGGCTTGCGATGGAGGAATGGTTGGATACACAGGGATATGCAGGACATCGGAGACGATCAGCCCTGGATGACATCATGCGGCAGGATCAGTGGGGGTATACGGATAGGACGGCTTTTGGCGATTGGCTCTTGCACACATACGGAGCGCCGGACACCATCTTTAAGAACATCATCAGTCACATACGACCCGACCCGTCTATCCTCTCCCTGCTGGGGACAGCCAAAGCCTCGTTCCGGCTGGTATTGGCCACCAATGGCGGCAGTATTCACCAACGAGCGAAGCTTAGACAGGCACAGCTGGAATCTTTTTTTCACCCGGAAGCCGTTTTTATCTCGGCAGAGATGGATCTCGAAAAACCCGACAGGCGGTTTTTTGAAAAGATCATAAATGATCTGCGGCTGGACCCGGAAAAAACAATGGTCATAGGCGATCATCTTATCAATGATATAGTGCCCGCCCTGACGTGCGGCCTGTCCACCTGCTGGGTGTCGTATGGTAGAGAGGGGATCGCCGGCATACGACCTCACCGGGTCATTATGACAACGACAGAACTAAGCCAATGGTTACTACAGTAAATATGAACGAGATAGTAAAAAGGATGCACATACTCTTTGTCACCCTTGACAGCCTGCGATATGACGTGGCCGATGATCTCTTCAAAAAAGCGCAAACACCCAATTTCCAGCAATGCTGTCCGGATGGCTGGCAGCGCTGCCATTCTCCCGGTAGCTTCACCTATGCCGCGCATCAGGCCTTCTTTGCCGGCTTCCTGCCGACACCCGCTACGGCTGCCAAGGCCCCTCGCCTTTTTGCAGCCCGCTTTGCGGGAAGTGAGACGACGACAGCCGATACACAGGTATTCGACACTCCCGATATCGTGACGGGGTTCGCCCGGCTAGGCTTCAGGACCATCTGCATCGGCGGCGTAGGTTTTTTTAATAAACAGACAGCCCTGGGAAACACCCTGCCCTCCCTTTTTAGCGAAAGCTATTGGGAGCCCTCTTTCGGTGTGACAGACCCGGACTCCACCCGTCATCAATTTATGCATGCCGCCCGGCTGGTGGCATCCGCCGGACAACAACAACTCTTTATGTTCATCAACGTGTCGGCCATTCATCAACCCAATTATTTTTACACGTCTCAAAACATCGATACAATTGGATCTCATGCGGCGGCCCTGCGATATGTGGATAGCCATCTACCCACCCTGTTAGGATCGTTCCGGAAAAAAGACCGGGATACTTTTTGTATCTTCTGCTCCGACCATGGCACAGCCTATGGAGAAAATAATTATTACGGACATCGCGTCGGACATCCTTCTGTCTGGGAGGTACCGATGGCTACTTTTGTGCTGAAAAAAACAAATAATGACTAAAACGTTATTCAATACTATCTATGAAGGCTATGCTTATTCCTATCCCCATAAGCACAGCTATCGTACCCTGACCCCGCAAAACCTTCGATCCCTTTGGCAGGAGGAAAAAAAAGATGCCCTCTTTCTCTATATCCATCTCCCTTTTTGTGAAATGCGCTGCGGGTTCTGCAATCTGTTTACCATCGCAAATCCCCGGGCCAATATGGTCGATGCATACCTCGAAACCCTGGACCGTGAGGCCGCGGCCATCAAGGAACAGATAGGGCCTGAAGGGTTTGGTCAAATGGCCGTAGGCGGCGGAACGCCCACTTTTTTGGATCTCCCACAAATGGAAAAATTATTTTCTATTATACATCAGCTGGGTTGCAACCCAGGAGATATCCCGGCTTCTTTTGAAATGTCCCCGGCTACGATCACAAAGGAAAAGCTGCATCTGCTTTATACGCAGGGTATCGACAGGGTCAGCGTTGGTATACAAAGCTTTCTGGAACAGGAAGCGCATGCACTGGGAAGACCGCAGAAAAATAAAGAAGTATATGCTGCGCTCGATCTACTGAAGTCCTATCCCTTTGAGACGGTCAATGTGGACCTGATCTACGGCGCTTATGGTCAGACCTTGTCCTCATGGCTGTATTCCCTGCAGGAGGTCATCAGGTACGACGTCCGGGAAGTTTTTATTTACCCATTGTACGTAAGACCGCTGACAGGTATAAACAGGATGGATCACGCAGAGGAGGACAGCCGATTCATGTTCTACCGCGAGGCCAAACAGTTGCTGATCTCCGCAGGATACAAACAGATCTCCATGCGGATGTTCCAAAAAAAAGACCCCGCCCCTCAACGGTACACCCGCTCGTACTCCTGCCAGGAGGACGGCATGATCGGCCTCGGCGCCGGCGCCAGGTCCTACACCCAGTCAGTACATTACTCGTCCGAATACGCAGTCGCCAGACAACACATCCGGTCCATCATTGAAAAATATATCGCCCGCCCGGATTTCAACCATGTGGATTATGGTATCATGTTAAATAAGGAGGAGCAGCAACGGAGATTTATCATCAAATCCATCCTCCATGGCGATGGGTTGGATCTGAGAAGATACAATGACCTTTTCGGCAGACATGCATGGCTGGAATATCCCTTGTTGCAGGAATTGACGGCGGACGGCCTGGCCTGGTTGGAAGGCGATCTGCTCCGGCTCACCAGCACAGGCGTCGATTATTCGGACGCCATCGGCCCGAGCCTGTATTCCACATCCGTAAAACAGCTGATCAACGAATTTGAATTGCAATGACGCTATCCATTTTATATAGAGGGACGCTCTCAAGCTGTAACTATGATTGTCCTTATTGCCCTTTCGCCAAACGGAAGGATTCCAGGGCTACACTGGCGACTGATGCCCGTCAACTGACACAGTTCGTACAATTCATCCGTCAGACCCCGGATGTACGTTTCCGGCTGTTCTTCACCCCCTGGGGTGAAGCATTGATCCGCAACTACTACAGACAATCCCTTGTAGAATTAAGTCACTATGATAATGTAGAAAAGGTTGCCATCCAGACAAACCTGTCCTGCTCGCTTAACTGGCTCAAAGAAGCCGGCCGGGACAAGATCGCACTTTGGAGTACCTACCACCCCGGTCAGACCAACCGGGATACATTCCTCGCCAAATGCAGTAAGCTCGACGAAATGGGCATCGCCTACAGCGTAGGGATCGTGGGGTTTAAAGACACCATCGATGAGATCGAAGCCATTCGCCGGCTCCTGCCAAAAGAAAGATATGTGTGGGTAAATGCCCTAAAGAAAAAAGAAGATTACTATACCCCGGAAGAAAAAGAAAGACTGATAGCCGTCGATCCTTACATCCCTTACAATATGATCCACCATGAGAGTAAGGGCCGGGATTGCCGCACAGGACACACGGTCGTCAGCGTAGACGGTAATGGCAATATCTACCGCTGTCATTTTATAAAGGAAAAACTGGGTAACTTATATGAAGATGACTTCAGAAAAATATTATATCCAAGAGTTTGTACCAACCCCACCTGCGGCTGCCACATCGGGTATGTCCATATGGATCATTTAGGTTTGTATGATGTATACAAAGGGAGGGAACTGGAAAGGATCGCATCGAGTATGAACGCTGTCAACCTTCCCGAAGAAGTAGCAATATCTTCAGCACCGGTATCTATTCTCAGATCATAATGCACCGGTATGTCGAAGGGATCATTCACCCCTGTAAGATTGTCTACCTTTTCAGGATGACCCGGCGGTAAATGCGCCCGTCTGTAAAGCCCCTTCGTATCTCTTTCTTCCAGGATCTCCAGCGGACAGTCTATCCAGACAGTCTTTACAGCGCCGTATTGCCTTCGTAAGTTCGATCTTCCCTCTTCGTATGGATTGATCGCCGCCAGTATAGCGATCTTTTTTTGTTGCACGATCCCCCACCCGGCCTCCCCTAGCCTCCGGATGTTCTCCAGCCTGTCCACCCTGGTAAAACCCAGATCCCGGCACACAGTCCTCCGGTAAACATCCCCGTCTACCACTTCTACCCGATGACCCAATTGTTCCAGGCTTATCCGTGCATTTTCCGCCAGCGTGGACTTCCCGGCGCCCGAAAGACCCGTCATTTGAATTAATATCATTCCGTCAAACTTATGCTTTTTACAAACGCACCCCAATATTGATGGCCGCAAAAGCGCCGCCGAGAGAACCATTTCTGTCCAGACGGACCTTCCCTACTGTATAAGTTTCTGAAGAAGATTTGCTCGTTTGCTCCAATTGCAGATCACAGCGTTGATGCAGTTGCAATAGCCACCCCAGTTCCAGACTAACGACCAGCCTTCCCAAAGGCTTGGTCGACAGGACAATCTTCGGATTGGCCAGCAGGTTAAACCTCCTGTAATTGACATCCAGGTGATCCGCATTGTAGATGGCGTCATACGTACCCCCATTCCCATCGTCCTGGGCTACCGTAAATTGATCAAAAGCAGTAAAACCCAACAGGTTAATATCCACGCCGCTATTGTCAATGGTCCCCATTTTGTTCTTCCCCATCAGGTAGTAAAAGTCGACGGTGGGTCTTAATACCAATCCCCCCACATGAACACCATACCCATAGCCCGCCTTCAGATAAACACCGTGATCCCCTCCATCACTCCGGTACAAGCCTACCCCCGCGTCTACACTATTGCGCTTCCAGAAATACCCAAGGCTCAATCCCGCCATATAGGAGGGACTCGTAAACTTGCCTTTTAACGCGCCGTCAAAAGTTTCCTGGTGCCTCACACCCGAAGCAACAGGGGTCACCGTATAAGGAAAAGTTGTTGCGACATCATGCCCCGGAGTGCCGGCAAAAAAGGCGCCTACGTCTGCGGAAAGAATGACATAGTCATTAGAGTGGGTTTGTGCTCCTGCATCCCTGTAAACCAGGAGCAGTAATAATGATAGACAGAGCGTTCTCATAACATGGGGTCTTCTCTACTAATTTCGCAAGATTCCCCATCAATTCATAGTAATTTGGATTAAAAAGTGATTATTTATTTATCCTCAATATATATAACCCCGACAAGACAACGCCGGCTCCTACCCAACAGACGACAGACCCGCCGGAAGAAAGGATACCAAGCAACAGAATCCCGGCGCCCGTAAATCCGATGGCCCAGCCAATGACAGCTACGCCAAATTTATTTTGACGGGCCGCCTCTTTGTGCGCCTCCTTCTCTAACGGGCCGCTCGACACTTCCTGGGACGGCTGCCACTCTCCCCGCAGCATCAACTCAAACACCATCAATAGGATCAGCGGTATACCAACCCCCAACACAGTCTCCCAGGTCCTGTTCAGCTTAAAACCCAGCAGCCAGGGGCTGATAAACTTAAAAAAGAGATTAATCCCAAGAGAAACGATAGTCACAATAACCACCGAAAAGGCCGTCTGCCGCCGGGAATACAAACTCCAGATGATAGGCGCAAAAAGCGCACTGCCGGCAATAGAGGCAATACTAAGCACGACCTCCACGATCCCGCCGGCCTGCGGGATGACCATAGCGACCAGTATGGTGCATATGCCGAATACGAGGGTAAACAGCCGGCCTACAAAGATCTGCTCCCGCTCAGAAGCAGCGGGTCGCAAAAGCTTTAGATAAACATCCTTTGCAAAAACAGTGGCCGCCAGATTGATGGTAGTATTCGCCTTGCTGGAGGTGGCCGATATCATCCCGGATAACACGAGCCCGATAAGCCCCGCAGGCAACACGCGCTGACAAAGAAGCATATAGGCATTCTCCGGCTGAAGCCCCGTAAGACCAGGGTGGATGACCCGGAAGATCATGGGGGGCAGCATCCAGATGATAGGACTGACAAGATACAGCCCGCCAAAAAGATAGGCTACTTTTTTGGCATTCCGCTCGGTGGCCACGCTGGTATACCGTTGTACATAACTCCAGTTCCCCCCGATATACACAGTCTGGTAGATGATAAAGGCCAGCATAAAACCCAGGGTATAGTCCTGTGAGAAAAAATGAAAGAGATCTGGCGGCGCATTATCGGTGAACCCCTTAATGCCTCCCGCTTCTTTCAATGCGGCAGGTACGACGATCAGCACGGCCGCCAGCAGGACGACAAATTGTACCACGTCGGTGACAAGCACAGCCCAAAGACCGCCGGCCGCAGTATACAGCACAATGATCACGCCGATGATGATGATACACATATTCAGGGACAACGGCGTGGCGGCGCTCACCATCTTCCCTACAGGATAAAGCACAGCCCCCGTGTTAAAAAGACTCAATAGGAGAATGAGATAGGTATAGAATTGCTGCGTCGCCGTATTAAATCTTCTGCCGATGAATTCCGCCGCTGTCCGCGCCCCCGTCTTCTTCCATTTGCCCGCGATAAACAAGGCGGTTAAGATACCGCTCACCGCCATGGTCAACTGTATGGTATTGGCCACCAATCCCTGCTTATAGGCGATAGAACCCCATACGACAAAAGTGCCGGCGGAAAAATAGCTGATAAAAAGAGAGAGCCCGTTGATCCACCACGGCGTCTCACCACCCGCCTCAAAAAACGCCTGCCCATTCTTGCTGCCCGCACGGGTAAACACTAACCCTATCACAAAGATCATGACCGCAAAAACTACCATTACTATCAGATCCAATTTTCCCATACAGTACAGTTTATTCGACATCTATTGCTTGAACAACGATGCCATAAGGCGATAACTTCACAGGCCGGCTCGTCTGGTGCCCCGCCACTTTGAAATGCTTATCCGTAGACAATTTAGTTATGTCCAGCCGAACCTGCGCTTCCATCGCAATGTTTCTGTCATTTAACGCTATAATATACAGCCGGCGGCTATCCGTTGCCAGGGCAGTGACGATCTCGACATCCGGATTGTCCACACTCACCAGCCCGGGACGGACAATAAGATTTACGGCAGCGCCGGAAATGACACCCGGTGCAAATCCACAACTCTCATGAGGCCCTACCTTCGGAGTTACAAAACCCCTGGGGAATGCGATAGCCCCTCCGGACCTGAGCTCGGCCTCCGCCAGCAGATAATCCGTTATCCATCCTATCTGCCACCAGGCATGATGAGGATAAGGCCCCGCCCCTTTGTTCATGGCATTCCAATAATAAGAGGCTACGCCGGTGGCGCTGTCTACAAATGCATCCCTGCCGATGGCCGCCGCCCTCGCCATATCCGCAAAAAGAGAGTCACCCGTGAGCCGGAACATACGGATAAAAAGACCCGCATGACTGCAAAGAAGTATAGGGCCGGCCCCATTGGCGGACCCAATGATGCCCCCATGCTCAAAGCTAAGCCCCGCCTGCGCGATCTCCCAGTTCTTACCCACCGGAACAGGATGCGTATAAATAGACACCGTATAGATCCTCGCCGCCCGAACCGCAGCATCTTTGTACTCCTCCACGCCGGTAATATCATAAAGATCCAGCAGACATTGCGCAGTCTGTCCGGTGGCAAAATCAGACGCATACCGGGCATCCCCGCATACGCCGATAAAATGCCCCTGGTCAACACTATTGGCAATGAGCCAGCGGGCCCCTTTTTCTGCAGCATCCAGGTACTTCTTATCCTTCAGTACCCGATAGGCCACCAACAGCCCGTAAAAAGTAGGACGCAGATCCCGTAGATCAGTGAACAGGGGTTGATGGCTATGTCTGTCATATGCCACGTCCCAGCTCCCGTCCGGCCGTTGCCATCGCAACAACAATTCAGCACCCAATCGCAGTCTTTGTTGCAAAACAGTATCCCCCGGCTCAAATAACAGTACGTTCCCAAGATCAAGCATGGTATAGTAGGTCAGACTGACAGGCTCCACAAACTCCCCCCACTCCTCAACAAACTTTTTTCTTTTAGCCAGATAATATTGACCGATGGCGGCCCCCCTGAAAAAACCCGTGTCCGTCTGTTGCTGTACGAGCTTAAAGTTCCGGGCAAAAGGCAGGATGCTGTCCCTGAACCAATCCAACCCCGTGATAGCCCCGATCATCCACATGCTGCCATAATCCGAATTTTTCATGGCGTCCCGCTGCGACCCTACCACACCACCCAGATACGACTGCGCACCAATCTTCAACCCCTTGTATTCCTCCACATTCCACAGCGCGGTACGGGTATCGGCAAGATAATTCAGCATCCGGAATACACGGTTCGTAAGTGACTTCCGGTTATGACGCAAGGCAAGCCCTTCTTTAAAATGATAGATATCGTTGATGCTGTGGTGAAGAGATGCATACCAATCCCCTTCCCGGATACAAAAACGGAAACTACAACGGACCGTTTGCCCCTTACTGAGCGCGGAGAGCGGTTCGCCCAATACAGGATACCACATCGTTGGACACAACTGCGTACGCCTGTTCATATGGGAAATACCCACTTGCCAGTCCTGATGGGTATAGTGATCCTTCGCCCACGGGTCCCTGCCCACACCCGGGTCCGGGATGACGGATAAAGAAAGTCCTTGGGTCGTACTGATAATAGGCGACAAGGTGCTGGCGCAACGTTCCC
This sequence comes from Chitinophagaceae bacterium, assembly GCA_017307755.1. Taxonomy (GTDB): domain Bacteria; phylum Bacteroidota; class Bacteroidia; order Chitinophagales; family Chitinophagaceae; genus Puia. The sequence goes on from JAFKGQ010000011.1 coordinate 157,725, forward strand.
GGTAGATCACAGGTCTTTCAGGGATCCCCTGACCATACGCATAGGCGGATACAAAATCCGGCTGCAGCCGGCTGCCCTGAAAATAACCCGGTACAGTAGCCCAGGCCAGGTCTTTTACATCGATCTCCAGAAGAGAAGGACTGGCAAGCGAAAAATAGCCTGCCACCCGGGGAATAAGCGTCTGCCTCACCCGGACATCCGTGGCATACGCCGGGTCCAGACTCCATTCCACGATGACGGTAGCCCACGCAGTCTCCTGTATAAATCTCACCGCCCGCCGCCCGCCCGCCGGCGCCCCGGTGACCACCTCAGCCTTGTCAGGATAAAAGAACATTACCTCCCCTGCCGTATTCATCGCCACAGGCGAAGTGGCCTGCTTCCAGAGATTTATCTGGTATTTGTAGACAGTGTCAGGCCATGGCGCGCCGGCGGAAGTATGAAAGGTTTCCTCCGGAGTTTCGGATGGTTTGTCTTTTGAGTACAACAGCGTGTACTCACCCGATGGGACACCCGCATCCACCCACTGCCCCCTAACCTTACCCTCGACAGTCGTGATATGCCAGCCCTTCGGCCCGTGCTTCCAGACAATACGGACCGCATCATTGGCCAGCAACAAACTATCATTACCTTCAACGATCTTCCCGGCACATATAGAAAAAAACAACAAAAAATATACTTGCATTTTAACCATAGCGGAGAATTTTACGGATAACAGAGGATTTCAAAAATGGCGGCAGGCGTATCCCCGGATGGGTGTTCCACGGTAATGGTCAGCTGCTGTGTAATCACCGCCTCCGGAAATTCAATGGTCCGGATGGTCTGATAATTACCCGTCTCACGATACAGCACCCGACCCTCGCAATCATAAATAATAAAGTTACGTACGCAAAAAGGCATGACGGTTTCCGGATGGGTCATCAGCACAGACTCCATGGGATGGTCCGCGTCCGTATCGAATTTGATAATGACACGGCGTATCCGCTGAAGCTCCTTCCAGGTCAGCCGGATCGCCGGCACGGGATCACCCGGGTCAGCCACCCATGCATTGGGTCGTACAGTAGGCCTAGCCAGACCATTGCGGATATTGGCCCCGTCAAAAACATCCAGACCCGAGCTGATCTTCATCGCCAGGTTTAACCCCTCCGGACGACGTTGAGGGCACCAGAACTCAAATGTTTCCATGCCGATGCCTTCCGGCGGTGTCTGAAGACCATAGTTCGACACGGCCTCGTTGACAAGATTAAAGACAGACAGGATGCCCGTTATACGCCGGGCGCTGTATGCTACTTTTATCAGCGGGTTCTTATACAGACAGAAAAAACCATAGCACTCATCGACAATCTCCACATCAAAAGACAACACGATCTCATGCCTTCCTGGTGAAACCGTAAAGTTCTTTTTCCCCAGGCTACGGTCGGGCGTAAAGTTGCCGGACTTACCGCTGACCTTTAGCTCTGTTGCCAGCTCCGTCGTCTGCAGCACATCAACATATATCCGTATCTCGGGACATTCACCGGGCGACAGGGGCAGCATCTGCGCGGCGGAAAGGTACAGCTCCCGCCAGAGGTCCACAGACTGCGGCAGCTCATCCAACACCAATTTCGAGGAGACGGTGATCTCCGCCCGGCGGGTCAGGTCTTTCTCATCCTGCAACACCAGCCCGGGAATGTGTTGACCCGACCACAGCAGTTCTTGCTGGAGCTCGGCCATCAGCGCACGTTGTAATAGATCACGAGGCAACACCCCATGCCGGCGGCAGAGGACAGCCGCCATGCCGGAAGCCTGCCCGATATAGGCCCCCGTACCCATCACCCTGGAGGAACCAAATGCCACATGCGTGGCGCTGATCAGACGTCCCGAAAAAAGAAGATTGGGGACATTACGACTGTACAGGCTCCGGTAAGGGATGGAGTAAATACCCTTGCTATGCCACTGGTTACAGCCCGGCTTTTCACTAAATACACCGTCCGAAGGATGGAGGTCGATAGACCAGCCGCCATAGGCCACGGCATCCTCAAAGGACCGCTGCTCCACAATGTCCTGCTGCCGGAGGATATAGTCGCCTTCAAAACGACGGCTCTCCCGCTTGCCGGGTATCATACCCACCCACTCCAACGTAAGGGTTTCCGCGTCGGGGAAATTACCCGAATTCTTGATATAGTTCCATACCCCATATACCACTTTCCACAATTCCCATTTGATCGTTTCGGTGTCATGTACGGTATCCAGCCGGCCGCCGTATTCGATCCACCAGAGACGGCACCCATAATCTTCCGTATTAAAGCTGCGGAAACGAGGGATCTTTGTAATATCGTCCAGCGCAAACGCGGGCGGTATATAACGGACAGGTCTGCCCACATCCTTTGTATAGAAATAAAGAGAATGACCCAGCAGTTCTCCATAGTCCGCGGCGGGAGCAAACAACTCTCCAAATTCTTCCGTCGACTCGGCGCCCATACGAAAGGCGGCTCCGGCCAGAAAACCCACTACCCCATCGCCGGATGCGTCCGTAAACAGCGGCGCCACCAATTCATAGGTCGTCTGGTTCTGACTGCAATAAGCTTTCACAGAACTGATCAACCCCTCATCGGTCTTGATCACCTCGTAAACAGCCGTGTTCAGCAAAAGGGTGATCCTCGGTTCGGACATGACCTTGTCCAGCAATACCATGTCAAACACCACCGGGTTGCCTTCCGGATTTCGATACGTATTCTCTACCAATATCTCATCGACCACACCGCCCTCGCGTGCCCATCTGTTATTATTCCCCATATGGGAGGTCGCCCCCAGGATCCAAAGTCTCACTTCACTTGACGAATTACCACCCAGCACAGGCCTGTCCTGTACAAGGATAACACGGATACCTTTACGTGCCGCGGTCAGCGCGCAACAGACGCCTGAAAGACCTCCGCCCGTCACTACCAGGCCGGCTTCAAGGGTAAGGCTGGGGAACGAACGCGCGGGTACGCCGGATGATCTGATCATGATGCTGGATATTTTAAAAGGTTTTTGTAAGGATGACAAAGCCACCGGGTTTTACCAGGGATACTTTTGTCCCGGCGCCGGCGTCGATCGTCAGCTCCTGGCTTTCTCCCGGCCGCAGCATACGCAGCGGCACGGACCGCCCATTATAGGACACTGTATAATCTTTCAGCGTATAGGAAGGGAAGTCCTTCCGCGCCGTCACACGAAGCGTAAGCTTGCCCGTTCCGGATATTGCCTCCATGGTAGCAGGGGAAAATTCCGACTGCCAGGCGTCATACATGCCACGGGGTTCACGCTGAGGCGTGACAAGCCCCCAGGGCCGGTAGCCATTGGGATTGCTGCCGGGAAAGCGGCTCCTGTAATCCTGAAATGTCCACACACACGCACCTATCACATAATCACACGCGCGAAAGGCTGCCATGGCATCTTTCAGATGCGTCACCCGCTGCCCCTCGTCCTTCACCTGGTCGGCCCTGAGGCCAAACTCACTCAGAAAGATCGCTTTGTCGGGATAGACCTCATGGATGTGCTGGATATTTTTCAAATGGTTGCCATATATATTGGCGCTTATAAAATCCACATACTGCGAGGCTTCATCTTCCCGCGCTTTGATGTTGTCGCGGAACACGATCATACTGGCAAATGTGATGTACCGGGTGGAATCCATCGCACGGGTAAAAGCGCTCATATCCTTCACCCAGCTCTTTCCCTCCGCTGTCTGTGATTGGAATTCGTTACCCACGGACCAGGAAAAGATACAGGGATGGTTCCAATCCCGTTCCACCATTTCCCGCATCTGCGATTGCCATTTGCGACGCATCATAGTGTCGGACATTTGCCTGGGCGTCATCTGCCAGTTGCCGGCCTCCTCAATAATAAGTAAGCCATTACGGTCGGCCCAGTCCAACAGATATTCAGGCACAGGATAGTGATTGATACGGGACATCTCCATACAACCCGCCTTCATCAGGGAAAGATCCTTATCCAACACAACAGCAGGGTCCATAGAGCCATAGTCCGGGTGGTCCAATGGGCGGTTGGCGCCGCCCATCCTCACAGACTCACCATTCAATAAAAGTCTCCCGTCCCGCAGCTCCAGTTTCCGGATGCCAAAAGTGACAGACATCGTATCCTGTCCGGCATACAACTCTGCTTTGTAAAGATGAGGATGGTCCTGGTCCCACAGCGCCACCTCGCCCGCAGAGAGAACAGTCTCAAAATAGACAGCTCCCTCCGCACCGGGAGTAATTTTCACCGGCACCGGCCTCAAACGCTGCGTCAAAGGCTTACCCTCCCGGAAAATACGCCCCCCGATGGTCGTTCCGCGGACACTCGCTCCGCCGGCCGTCACTCCGTCAGCTGTCACCCTGCCGGCCGTTACCCCGTCAGCCTTCGAAAAATTGGCGATCGACGCTCTTATCCTGATAAGGGCCGTCCCCTTTTTCAGATCAGGATCGGTGCTGACCTTGATGTTCCGTATAAAAAGGTCCGGACGGGTGATCACCGACACCGGACGGGTAATGCCGCCATAGTTGATCCACGGATACTGCTGTCTGACATTGGACGCCTGATACGCAACGGACGTCTTGGCGCCCGGAATGGTGGTCGTATCCCAGGAATTGTCTACCTCCACCGCCAGGACATTCTCCTGCCCGAGCTTGCCTGTAACATCCAGCTCAAACGGCGTATAGCCCCCCTCGTGATCCCCGATCCGCTCTCCATTCAACCACACCCTGGACCGGTAGAACACAGCATCAAAATGCAGGAACTGGCGCTCACCCGCCCGGAAGGACATAGAAGAAAATCGTTTGAAATACCAAGCTTTGCCCGTATAAAACTCATACCTTTTATCCACCGAGAAACAATGCGGCACCTCCACTTTATCAAGCCGGTCCGACTGGACATCCGGCATGTACCATTTCTCCGATTCACCCGCCCCCACCGGGTCGATGGCAAAGGTCCACTCGCCATTGAGAGAAACACTCGTTCTCCCCTGTGCGCAGACCATGCTACACACGCCAAAAACGATAAACACCAGGATCAATAATTGTTTCATGCTATAAACTTTGAATATACTCATCTCAATACTTCTCTTAAAAATTCAAGCACCCGCGCCTGCCGTACAGCGTCGGAGAACTCAGGGCCGCCATGCCCGCCGCCTGCTATCGTCACCAACGAGGCCTTGACACCCGCCAACCGCAGCACATTATAAAATAAGGGCCCAAGATAATAAGGAATGATCGGGTCCTTATCTCCATGCAGGATCAATACGGGAGGGTCGCCCCGGTCCACATAGGTTGCGGGACTCGCCCATTTTGCCAGGTCCGGCCGCACCAGCGGACTGGCGCCCAGCATCCGGGCAACGGAAGACGTTGCCGAATCCACCTTATACCCGGCCCCATCGCCATGAAAAGCATACAGGTCGGCAGGACCATAAAAGTTGATCACCCCCTTTATCGATACTTTCATACCTCTCAACCTGTCCGAACCAAAATCTTGCCGCACATTATTCAGGCTCATCCCCAGCAGCGACGCCAGATGACCACCGGCAGAAGCGCCCGCTACCACGATCCGCGCAGTATCTACCCCCAGCTCCGCAGCATGTTTAAAGATATACCCGACTGCCGCATAGCAATCCCTTATCTGAGCCGGAAAGATCGAATCCTGACTATAACGATAACCCACACTTGCAATCGCATACCCATGCCCAATCAGATACGCCACTACATCCATATTTTTCTTCCCACCCATCCACCAGCCGCCCCCATGGATCCAGATCACCAGGGGCAGCCGGCCCAGTTTCCCCGCAGGCCGGTAGAGATCAAAATCTTGCCTCACACCCGCCCCTGCATATCGGATATTACGTGTGATCACAGCACCAGGGATGGCGATGGTATCCGCATCCTCCTGCGCCCATACCCCCAAACCCATCATCAATCCCAATATCAAAAAAACTATCCTCATATAAAAAGTCATTATTTCCAATCCGGATTTTGCTCCAGCGAAGGGTTCGCGTTTATCTCATCCTGCGGAATGGGGAAATACTTATGCTTGGCCATGGGCGTACGCGTCGGATATACATCATTGACGGCGGCAGGGATCACCGTCAGGAACTTGTCCGTCCTCGTCAGGTCATACCAGCGGTCGCCTTCCGCAAAAAATTCCCAGCTGCGCTCCCGGATAACGCTGTCCGCAAAATCGCCGGCGCTCAACCCCGCCGTAAGATCCGGCAGACCCGCACGATCCCGGACTGTCTTGATATAACCATAGGCGGTAGCCGTGGCCCCATTGGCGCGCGCCTCCGCCTCCGCAGCGATAAGATATACATCCGCCAGCCTGAAAATAAGGACGTTGATAGCGCCGCTGCCCCCGATGGAATTGGGGTCCATATATTTTTTTACCAGGACGCCCTTGGGCGTGATGGGCGTTATATCTTTTTGCGCCACTATCTGGCCGGATTTATTGACATAATTGGTATCCAGCAGTTGCCGCCGCTTGTCAATGGGGTTAAAGCTGTCAAAAAATGCCTGGTAGGCGAATATCGATCCAAAGCTGCTGTTACCATAGGCGGGACCATCGCTGTTCTTCGGACCATACAGGCTCAGCAATTGGGTGCTTTGACCAGGCGTAGCGCTCTCACATTCATAAGCCCACATGTTCTCCTGTCGCGCCACATCCTCCTTGGCCACATTGTACACATCACGCACATCCGTCATCAACGAATATTTACCGCTGGCAAGCACCTGTTTTGCCTTATCAAGGGCCACCGCCCAGTTGCCAAGATAAAGGGCTGCCTTTGCATAAAGGGTCAGCGCTACCTCCCTGGAGGGACGGCCCTTCTGAATGGACGTGGAATAGCTGGGCAGCACCGGTACGGCTATATCCAGGTCGGCAAATATCTGTTTGTATACATCCGCGCGGGGGCTCTTGCCTACGACGGCCTTAGCCTGGCTGCTGCTGGCGCTGGTCTTCACCACCACATCCCCAAAGTTTTTGGTGAGCATAAAATGGTAGAACGCACGAAGATAATAGGCTTCCGCCACGATCACCGCACGGCGGACTGTATCCATTTTGGTGGATGGCACTTTTTCAATCACCCAATTGGCCTTTTCGATACCTGCATAACAGCTCGTCCATATCTGCTGAGGCGACTCGAACAGACGGCTAAAACTTTTTTGCGTGGTATAGTTGGGATCATAGTTGAAAAGGGTCAATGTGTTGCGCCCTACCACAGGGCGCGGATAGGTCTGGTCGGCGCTCCAGTCGGAAGCACAGGTGGCCGCCGTATTAAACATGTCCGCAATGGGGGAATAAGCCGCTGTCAGTGCCGCCTCGGCATCAGACGCCGTCTTGTAGAAATTGGAGGTAAAAATGGATGAGTATGGTTGCTCCTTCAGCTTGCTGCAGCCGGCCAGCAGCAACATCGATAAACAAGCAATACGATATATCGGGAACTTCATAATTGATCTTTTAAATTTGATGATTCGCTTTTAAAACGTCACTTGTATCCCTGCCAGAAAGGTCCTGGCCACAGGATAAACAAGATTATCGACACCCACCTGGGTATTGCTGCCGCCAAATGAGTTGACTTCGGGATCAAAGCCGGAATATTTGGTTATAGTAGCCAGGTTGTTGCCGCTGACATACACCCGTACACGGTTGATGCCTTTGATCACAGAAAGGGTATAACCAAGGGTGACATTCTTCACCCGGACAAAAGAACCATTCTCTACAAAACGGTCGGAGACAGGCAGTCGTCCTCCCTGAAAACCGCTGGCGTATTCATTGTTGGGGTTTGTGGGGCTCCATCGGTTGACAAGCCCTTCCAGCACATTGCGCTGTCCCAGGGCGTTCTCGAAGGTGTACCGGCTGAGGTTGTAGATCTTATTCCCCTGTACGCCGGATACAAAAACACTGAGGTCAAAATTCTTATAGGAGAGATTGGTGGAGGCGCCAAAGATATACTTTGGGTTGGCATTGCCGGTGATCCGCTGATCATCGGCGGTGATCTGGTTGTCTTTATTCAGATCCGCCACTTTCACACCCCCCGTACGGCTGCCCGAGCCGGCCAGGATGGTTTCACCCGTCTGGTAAATGCCGTTGAAAACATAGGTTTTAAAGACACCCAGCGGTTGCCCTACTCTGAGGACCACATACGGATTGACGACATACTCCTGCAGACTGCCGGTGAGACTCACCAGCTTGTTACGGTTAAAGGAGATATTGCCGCTGAGATCCCATTTGAAGACCCCATCCATGATGCGCGTGTTGATGGCAAACTCAAAACCCTTGTTCTCCACGCTGGCAAAGTTGCCGGTGATGGAGCTATAGCCGCTGGAAAGAGGCAGGTTCTTGATAAACAGCAGATCGTTTGTCCGCTTGCGGTAATAGTCGGCTATCAGCGTAATCCTGTTGTTGAACAAGCCGATATCCACGCCGATATCCGTCTGGGTAGACCGTTCCCATTTAAGATCAGCGTTGGCGATCCCGGTGGGACTGATCCCGATAGTATATACATGGTTGAACTGATAGTTGCTGCCGGAAGCCACCAGCGCCAGGGACTGATAAGGATCGATGGCAGCCGCATTACCCGTGACACCATAACTGGCCCTCAGCTTGAGATCGCTAAACAGGTTCTGCTGCTTCATCCACGACTCTTCGATGATCCGCCAGGCGGCGGATGCGGCAGGGAAGAACCCATATTTATTGTTCTCGCCAAATTTAGACGCCCCATCACGACGGGCTGTCAGGTCTAAAAAGTACCTGTTCTTAAACCCGTAATTCACACGGGCCAGATACGAGTCCAGCCTGTCCTTGCTCCTGCTGCTGCCCACCGTCCTGTTGACAGCCAGACCAAGCGCTTCGTCAGTAGTGGCGTCGTTGGGAAATCCGCTGGCAGTAATACTATTGCCATTATAAAGATTTTTCTGCGTGGCAGCCACGGCAGTGACCTTGATGGAGTGCTCGCCAAAATTGCGCGTGTAAGTGAGGATACTTTCGTGCAGCAGTCCTGTGTTGTTAGCATTCCCTTTGTATGCGCTGCCCGAGTTTGCATTTCTTTCCACAGCGCCCAGGATATAGATGGGACTATAGTAATCGTTCAGCGTGCCGGAGAGGTCCGCGTTAAAAGATGCCCGGTAAGTCAACCCTTCGATGATCTTCGCTTCCACATATACATTGGCCAGAGTCCTCCGGATCGTATTCTGGCTGAGCACCGCCGCCAGACCCAAAGGATTGGTCACTTCGCGATAACGGCCGTTGAACTGATCAGAAAAGGGATAGATCGTACCGTCGGCCTTATAAGGCTGTAGTGTCGGCGGCGCCCCTAAAGCCGCCCCTACAATACTTTGCGTCACTACGCCCCCGTCGATGCTGTTGACCCCGGTGGGTATATTATTGTTGATGGTGTTGGAGCCCAGGATCGTGGTCCCCACCCTGAAGCGATCGTTGATACGATGGTCCAGACTCAGACGCAGGGAATATCTTTTAAAATTGGAATGGATGATGATGCCGTCCTGGTTGAAATAGTTGCCGGAAAGAGAGAACTGCGTCTTCTCAGAGCCTCCGCTGACAGACACCTGGTAATTCTGGATGATGGCCTTCCGGAAAATAAGGTCCTGCCAGTTGACCCCCTTGCCCAGGCTGTCGGGATTGGAATAGATGGCCGAATTGTACACGTCATTCTCAAGCTTCCCAAATTGGGCCGCGTTGAGCATGGAGATCTTTTTGGTCACTTCCTGAAAACCCTGGTAAGTTTCCATCTGAACGCGGGAAGGGCCGTTCTTGCCCCGCTTTGTGGTAATAAGTATCACGCCGTTGGCGCCCCTGGCGCCGTATATAGCCGTAGCCGACGCATCCTTGAGGATCTCCACAGATTCAATATCGTTGGGGTTGATCGTGGACAAAGGGCTGGGATCCGTGACGCTCCCTCCGTTGGATATCTGTATCCCGTCGATGATATACAAAGGCTCCGACGAGCCGTTGATGGAGTTGGTCCCACGGATACGGACGCTGATATTGCCGCCGGGCGCAGCGTTGTTCTGCGTGATCTGGATGCCGGAAACCCTGGCCTGCAGACCCTGCGCCACGTTGGTAACAGGGGTCTGCGTGATCTCCGCTGCCTTGATAGAGGCTATCGAGCCGGTGGTGGCCGCCCTCCGCTGGGTCCCATAACCTACCACAACGACATCATCCAACTTGCCGACCTTGCGTTTAAGAACGACAGACAGGGAGGTTTGACCTTTCAACTCTACCGTCTCATCCTCAAAACCCTGGGATGTAATAATAAGAGTAGCGTCGGAGGTAACGCCTTTTAATGTAAATTCACCGTTGGCGGCAGAGGTAATGCCTTTTTTTGTACCTTTTATGACCACGCTGGCGCCGCCGACGGGATGATTTTCCGCATCATATATATGTCCCGTGACGACCGTCTGCGCCAGTAGCGAGCCCGGGTACAGATATACGGCGGCAAATGACAGGAAGAGAAAGAGCACTCTACTCATATGGCAGTTGTTTTGTTTGATGCAATGCGTTACTGTTTACGAGGATGCAATTTTAAACAAGTTATCCAATGAAAAAAGAGCGCAGAGATCAGTATCTACCGGGAACGATTGCGGTATCGTTCCCGATAGCTGCGGCTGCGTCACGCCGGCAATTAACTATATTTGAATTGTATCTTAATATCGCGAAGCTTATGGGAATGATACGCTGTAAAAAGTGCGGGCAGGTGCATGCCATCGCAAAGTCTGGGCTGGTCCGCGGGAAACAACGGTATTATTGCAAGGACTGCCATATCTATTTCACCTTACAGCCAAAAAGCCCCCGTGCGCCCCGGCCCGGTCACATCACTACGATCCTCGATATCGCCAAAGCGCTGAATATTTCCAAATCCACCGTCTCCAGGGCCCTGCAGGAGCACACGGATATAAAGAAAGAAACGCGCGAGGCGGTGGTAAAGATGGCCGGCAAACTGGACTATCAGCCCAATCTGCTGGCAAAAAGCCTGGTAAAAAGCAAGAGCAACACGATTGGTATTATCGTACCCGAATTTGTCAACTATTTTTTCCCCACCGTCATCATGAGCGCTCAAAAGGTAGCCAGCGAGGCGGGCTACAATGTCATTATCTGTCAATCCCAGGAATCCGTAAAGACGGAGATAGCTAATACAAAGGTGCTGCTGGCCAGCCGGGTAGAAGGCGTCATCATCTCCATGACCAGGGAGACAAGCGACTTCGACCATTTTAAAGCCTTCCGCCGGCATGGCATACCGATGGTATTCTTCAATCGCATCTGCGAAAAGATCACAGCCTCCCGGGTGATGGTAAATGACTATGAAGGAGCCTACAACGCGGTGGAGCATCTCATCGCCAACGGTTATCGCAGGATCGCCCATATCGGCGGCCCCCCTAATCTGCGGTTGAGCCAGAATAGGATCAATGGCTACCTGGACGCTTTGAAAGCCCATAAGCTGCCCAGCTATGCCAGGTGGATCGTCCACCACGACCTGACCGCCGCAGACGCCATCGCCGGCGCAAAAAAACTACTCTCCCTTAAATCGCCTCCTGACGCCATCTTCTGTGTCAATGACCCCGCAGCCATCCAAACCCTCCTGTATGCAAAAAGCAAGGGGATCAAAGTCCCTGATCAATTGGGGATCGTAGGTTTCAGCGACGACCCCATCTCTTCGATCATCGAACCACAGTTGACCACCGTAAAACAGCCCGTCAGCGAAATGGGGCAGATCGCCATGCGCATCCTGCTGGACCAGATAAAAGAAGGACCCGGTCCACACAAACCCGTGCATAAAAAGCTGCTCACCCATCTTATTGTCCGGCAATCGTCCGTAAGAGCAAAACTTTTACAAGATGTCAACCCGTAATCTTCCACATCGACAGCTGTTCATGCTGACCTCCCTGGTGCTCGTCATGGCCTGCGGCACCGGTCCATCCCAAAAAGATCAACCGCCCGCCGCGCCGACAACAGCCGTCGACACCTCCCTGGCCGGGAGCTTTAGCCCCCCATCCTCCTACCGCTTTGATAGTACAGTCCTCGACACATTTTTCGCAGCTCATAAATCCCTCCTGCTTTACGCCACAGATGTAAAACAATTTTACCAGTCGCGCGACTATGCTTACGCCTGGCACGACACCGCGGGTCTGATCGAACAGGCCGGCAATTTATACAACAGGATCCGACGTCCTACGGATGATGGAATAACAGGAGAACTTCCCTACACAAGCCGGCTCGATACCCTGATGTCCGGCACTGACGAAGCTTCCAAACTACAGACAGAACTGCTGCTGACCTCCATGTATTTCTATTTTGCGGAAAAAGCTTGGACGGGGCTTAGTGAATCACAGACAAAGAAGATCGCCTGGTTTCTTCCCCGGAAAAAAGCCAGCTACGCAGACTGGCTACACACATACCTGAGCTCCCCCGACAGCACAGCCAGGGAAAAAGAACCTATTTACCGGCAGTACTTTCTTTTAAAAAAATACCTGCAGAAATATATATCCCTGCAACAGCAGGACGACTGGCCGGCCGTCACGTCGATACCGGATATCAAAAAGCGTTTACAGACCCTGGACGACATAGACACAACCAACGGATCCGACACCAGCCTGGAACAGGGCATCAAAAATTTCCAGCGCCGCCACGGCATGACCCGGAACGGAAAGATCAATAAGACCTTCCTCACCGCACTAAATACGCCGCTGCAAACACGGATCAACCAGATACTGGTAAATATGGAGCGGAGCCGCTGGCTTCCGGACACCGTACAGGGCGACTATCTGGCGATCAACATCCCCGAATTCAAATTACACATGTACCGGGACGATTCTTTATTGTGGGATATGAATGTCGTCGTGGGTCAGTCCGTTCATAAGACCGTCATTTTCTCCGGTACGCTAAAACATATAGTCTTTAGTCCTTACTGGAATGTTCCGCCCGGCATATTAAAAAAGGAAGTGTTGCCGGGTATAAAGAAAGACAAGAGCTATCTCGCACGTCATCATATGGAATGGAATGGCGGCAATGTCCGGCAAACACCAGGACCCTGGAATTCTCTGGGGGGTGTCAAATTCCTTTTCCCCAATAGTTATAACATCTATCTGCACGACACGCCCGCCAAAGATCTGTTTGGAGAAAATGACAGGGCATTCAGTCATGGCTGTATCCGGCTGGCCGAGCCGGCAAAACTGGCAAGCTGGCTTTTACGGGACGATACGCTATGGACAGGGGAAAAGATACAAAAGGCCATGCACACAGGCTCCGAGAAATGGGTGACTGTAAAATACCCTTTCCGGGTCTTTATCGTTTACTTTACATCCTGGGTCGACAGACAGGGAACGCTCAACTTCAGAAAGGATATTTATGGCCGGGATAGCCGGCTGGAGAAGATGATCATCCGTTGAGCGACCGCTGCAGCGCTTCCAGGGATTCCCGTTGCCTTACATACTTTTTATTCTCAAAACCTGCACCATAATACGAAGCCGCAAAGAACAACAACACCAGCGCCATCGCCCATAAAGGTTTCCCGCCTTGCCCTATCGCAAGGACAGAAAGCACACCGATAGGCACTATATTCCACCGCATCAGCCGGGAAAGCCGTACCTGGTATTTAGCCGTGGCAAGGGCATGCTGAAGTTCACCCTGGACAGACCGGTCAAATCGCCGGGCGGCGATCAATCTCCTGATACGACTTATCACCAGCACCAGGGCGACAAGAAACAACCACCCAGCCAAAAGATACATTTTGACAACCCAAATAAAAACTCCCGCACCAACATAAACTCCGATGATCATCAGCTCACTAATATTGGCAATGGATAGTGCACGATTTTTTCTTGCCAGTATGCGCCGGTGCAGCTCTTCTTCATCGAAGTTATATGCCGCCGCGCTATTTTGCGCACCCCAGATGGATTGCATCTCTTTAAATTCCATGATAATCTTTTTTTTCTGTTTTGGCAGTCAGACGTTTTTTGATGCGGTTGATCTTTACCCCGACATTGGTTTCGGTGATACCCATGATCGCAGCTATTTCCTTATAACTAAACCCTTCCAGCAGTAATAAGGTGATTGGTCGGTCGACGGTATCCATTTGATGAATGGCTGCATAGAGCCAGTCCAGCCGCTCGTCAGATGCCTCGCCCTCCTCCCGGAGCAGCAACGCACCTTCTTCTATTCCTTCCGTTTGTCTGTGTCTTTTTTCCTTTCTTGTCCAGGTAAGGGCCGTATTGATCGCAATCCGATAGATCCAGGTAGGCACGGAACAAGCCTGTCTGAATGATGGCACAGACCTCCAGACCTGGATAGCAATCTCCTGGAAAAGGTCATCCATATCCATAGGCGTAAGGGCATAAGCTCTCACTATCTTGAAGAACAATCCTTTATGCCCTCCGAGCCAGCTTTTAAAAATATGTTCCTGTTCTTTCTCCGTCACGTGGCCGATGCTTTAATTTATTAGTACCATCGCAAGGTAAAATTATTACATATCCTACCTTTAATTATGAACACCTACTGGCTTACCCGTTTTGTCATCCTTCGATTGCTCGGGGCGGTTTATGCCGTGGCCTTTTTCGTGTCCATTCATCAGATCCTCCCCCTCGTCGGCTCTACAGGACTCCTTCCGGCGGGCGCCTATCTCCGGCACATCAGCGATGCCATTGGGCCCTCCGCCGGATTTTTGAAGCTGCCCTCGCTATTCTGGTTTGCCCATTCCGACACAGCCCTGCTGACAGTAGCCTGGATCGGGTTCATCCTCTCCTGTATCGTGATAGCCGGCTTTGCCAATGCGCCCCTGCTCGCCATTCTCTGGTTCCTTTACATGTCCTTCGTCAATGTTGGCCAGGAGTGGTACTGGTATGGATGGGAGATCCAACTTCTTGAGACGGGTTTTCTCGCCATTTTCCTCTGCCCCTCCCTGGACATGCGTCCATTCCCCAAACGGGCGCCGCCGATACTGATCATCATACTCTTCCGCTGGCTTATTTTCCGTATCATGCTGGGCGCGGGGCTGATCAAGCTCCGGGGGGACGAGGTGTGGCGTAATGCGACAGCCCTCAACTATCATTTCGAAACCCAGCCCATGCCCGGTCCGCTAAGCCGCTGGTTTCATTTTCTACCCCGCGCAATCCTAAGATCCGGTGTCTGGTACAACTGGCTGGCCGAATTGGTTGCACCCTGGTTCGTATTCTATCCGCGCATCGGGCGTCATATCGCGGGCGCAATGATGATTTTTTTACAGATCATACTCATACTCAGCGGCAACCTCTCCTTTCTCAACTGGCTGACCATCGTGCCCGCCCTGGCCTGTTTCGACGACGCCTTCTGGGCAAAACTCCTCCCACGCCGCCTCGTCCGCCAGGCGGAAGCCGCCGGTGCAAGCGCCGAACCTTCCCGTCCCATAAACATCGTCGTGATGATCGTCACCATTATCATCGGGCTCCTTAGCATCCAGCCCGCGGTCAATATGCTCTCCCCCGACCAGATCATGAATACCTCATTCGATCCGCTCAATCTCGTCAATACCTATGGCGCCTTCGGTTCCGTAGGTAAGACGCGTTACAATGTGGTCTTCGAAGGGACAATGGATGCCGTACCCGACAGTACCGCCGGCTGGAAAACCTATCCCTATAAAGGCCTCCCCGCCGACCCAGACAAGCGCCCCCCACAGATAGCCCCCTACCACCTGCGCCTGGACTGGCAGATGTGGTTTGCAGCGATGTCCACCCCCGAAGAATATCCCTGGACGCTGACCCTTATATCAAAACTCCTTCATAACGACCCTAACACACTGAGCCTTTTCGCCGGCAACCCCTTCCCGGATAAACCACCAAAATATATCAGGGCCGTCCTGTACCGCTACACATTCGCTCCGCCCGGCAATCCCGCACACCTTTACTGGCAACGCCAGCGCCTGGGCGACTGGCTCCCTGCAATGGCAGCGGACGATGCGAGATTAAAATAGGTAGTTGCTCCTATTCACCGGTAAGTTTACTGATCAACAATCCAAATACAACCCGCCTGTCTTTGGTTCACTCCCCTCATTCATCCCATCTTTGTTCTGTCAAAACAAAACATCGTATTCTCATTCAATATTTCTGAGCCCTGAACCTTTGAACTCCCGAACCCTTAACCCTCCGAACCCTTGACCCACCGGACCCCAAAATCCTAAACCCCGAACCCTTAACCCCCGCAGCCGTCGTAACCCCGGCCCGTTTTACGTCCCTGAGAGAACTAAACCAATTCCCAGAGAAACCTCTGATTAGAACCAGAGGTTTTTTCGTTTATCCCCCCTTCCCCTCAAAATCCCCAGGCTCCCGCCCATCAAAAATTGCTTTTCCCCCAATGGCGACAAGGTAGTCGCTACGGTAAGAAAGAACGCCAACGAATTATCCGCCCGTCTCGGCAATGAAGACAGGGTCCTGGTCGTCTCGCTCGACGTCACCAGCGAGGAAGAAGTAAAAGCAGGCGTAACCGCCGCCATCCAACGTTTTGGACGTATCGATGTCCTTGTGAACAATGCCGGCTATGGTCTGCTGGCAGCGACAGAAGAAGCCTCTGCCGAAGAAGTAAGAAAACAATATGATACCAATGTATTTGGATTGCTCAATGTCACCAGAGCCGTGCTGCCTCACCTCCGCAACCAGGGTTCGGGACACATCATCAACATCTCTTCTCTTTTTGGTTATCAGAATTCTGCCCCCGGTTTTGGTCTGTACGGCTCTACCAAGTACGCAGTAGAAGGGATCACGGAAGGACTCGCCGTCGAGCTCAAACCATTGGGTATTCATGTCACCGCGGCCGCACCGGGACTTTTCACCACAGAATTTGCTTCGTCAGATTCCTACCAACGTTCCAAACTCGCCCTCGACGCTTACAAGGACACAGTGGGCGGTGTAAGGAATAATATGGACAGGTTCCATGGCACGCAGCCCGGCGATCCCGCAAAGCTGGCGCAAGTGATCGTACAGCTTGCCGCAAGCAGCAATCCTCCCGTGCACCTGCCGATAGGAAAGGACGCTGTCCAAAATTTCCGGAACAAGACAGCCCAAATGACAAAAGAAGCGGAAGAATGGGAATCCGTCTCTGTCAGCACGGACCACTAATAACCTCTAGTTCTTCGGGAACCCCGGGTCCGCCATCACTTCCGCCATTTGCTGGGCATGCCGGTTGCTATGGGCGCCGATAAACAGGATCAATTGATAACAGTCCAACATCCCAAACGGCATCGTAGCCACATGGTCCCGCAGGTCCTCCTGTGTCGATCTGACATACATGATCAATTTTCCCCGGTCGCTCTTAAATGACGCAAGGGCTTCTTCCATGGTTTTGTATGGAGTATTCTCCGGCTTGAACTGGTCCATGGTCTGCTTCTTTTGTGTCCGGTTCTCTATCATGGCGATCACCTGGTCATCCGTCATTTTGATCTCGCTGCGCTTATCAGGATTTGCGGGTTGCTTCAATGTGCCCGAGGCCATCTGCCACAGCGCCTGTTCGGTGACAGCAATGTGCTTGAGACATTCTTCCACGCTCCAGCGGTCAGGAGCAGGCTTGAACGTCAATTGTGCTTCGCTTAGTCCCTGGATCTTGTTCAGCACGTCACTTTCCGTATCCTTCAGGAACTTAATCGCATTCTGCCTTTCTTTTTTTGAAAGGGGACCCTTCGCCGGAGCGACTGCGTCTTTCACCGAAATAAAAGAAAGACCCAGGAATACAAAGGAGAAAAGGATGAGCTTTTGCATATGCAATCGTTTTAGGTGAAAAAATCAGGCTTGTATTCAACAGGTGGCGATTCGGAGGTGCAGAAAAGGATGGGTCGCGCATCCCCCTATAGGAAGGTCATATTAAAATTAATAATAAAATATCAGACTGTCAAATTCCTTACCTCACGCAAAATAAATGACATACCTTCCCCTCATGAAATACAAATTACTCGGACGCAGTGGTTTAAAAGTATCTGAACTATGTCTGGGCACCATGGGATTTGGCACAGAGGCCGGATGGGGAGCCGATAAAGAAACCAGCTTTGCCATCATGGAGGCCTTTGCCAACGCCGGTGGTAACTTTTTGGACACCGCCAATATCTACAAACTGGGCACCAGCGAAAAGATCATCGGCGAGTTCGTACATCCCCGCGACCGGGATTATTTTGTAATAGCTACCAAATATTCGCTGAAGGACAACACCACCAACCCCAACGCCAGTGGTAATAACCGTAAGAACATGATGCGTAGCGTCGAACAAAGCCTTCAGCGGCTGCAGACGGACTTCATCGACGTACTATACCTGCATATCTGGGATGACCTCACCCCCATCGACGAAGTGCTGCGAGGCATCGATGACCTTATCCGTCAGGGCAAGGTAAACTATGCCGCCATCAGCGACACCCCGGCCTGGATAGTAAGTAAAGGGAATACACTTGCCGAACTGATGGGCTGGAGCCAGTTCATCGCCTTACAGATCGAATACAGCCTTCTGCAACGTACGCCTGAACGCGAATTGATACCCATGGCCAGGCACTTTGGCATGACAGTGACACCCTGGGCCCCATTGGCGGGTGGCGCGCTCACCGGAAAATACCTGCGCGGCGGACAAGGCCGTATCAAGCCGGAAAGCAACCGTCTCAGCGACGACAGTGTACGGGTCACCAGGGAGGTGATGGCCATCGGGGAAAAATTGGGCGTGGAACCCAGTCATATAGCGCTACAATGGACACGCCAGCAGGGCTTCGAATGCATACCCATCGCAGGAGCCACCCGCGTGACGCAATTGGAGGAAAACCTAAAAATGATAAACCTCGTTATCCCCGAAGAAGACCTCAAAAGATTGGACGAGGTCAGCGCCATCGATCTCGGCTTTCCCGGTAAGTTCTTCAGGGAAGATGGCGTACGGCAAAATAACTATGGCGGCTTTTACGAAAGCATCGTTCGACGCCCGTAAGATCATCGGACTTCCAGGATCTCTTCACCTGCCGCCGGCCATGGAGGTCATATTTGATTTCATGGGACGAAAGATCCCACTCGCTTTCCACTGCCAGGTATACATCGCGTTGCCACTCCTTTTGCTTCAATACCTCGTACTTCTGAATCTCGTTCTCATGAAAGGAAGTTATCAAAATTTTTATTATCTTCAAATACCACACGATTGCTTCGCTATTCACCAAAACCACCCCATCTATGTCGATACGAATAGCCATCAATCACAAGACCACCTACAAATATGACCGGCTCGTCTCCCTGTCGCCTCATGTCTTCCGGCTTAGACCCGCGGCCCATTCCCGCACGCCTATCGAGGCCTATTCGTTAAAAGTTTCGCCAAAAGAACACTTCCTCAATTGGCAGCAGGACCCTTTTGGAAATTATCTGGCCAGGGTGGTATTTCCTGAAAAAACAAAAGAGCTGAGCATAGAGGTAGAGGTCATTGCCGATATGATCGTCATCAATCCCTTTGACTTCTTTGTAGAGGACTATGCTGAAAAATATCCCTTCACCTACAAAGAGCATCTGGCCGGCGAATTGACCCCTTACCTGGAGACGACGGAGAAAGGCCCCAGACTGATGGAATGGCTCTCCGGCGTCAGCCTGAAACAGACGCCCATCAATGATTTCCTGGTGTCGATCAATCGGCGTCTTAGCCACGATATCGCCTATAGTATCCGGATGGAACCCGGTGTGCAAAGCTGCGAACAAACACTGGACAAAGCCCTGGGCTCCTGCCGTGACTCTGCATGGCTGTTGGTCCAGATCCTCCGGCACCTGGGGCTGGCAGCGCGTTTTGTATCGGGCTACCTGGTACAATTGACCGCCGATGTCGCCCCCCTGGATGGCCCTTCTGGCCCTCAACAAGACTTCACCGACCTGCACGCCTGGGCCGAAGTGTATATCCCCGGGGCCGGATGGATAGGGTTGGACCCCACTTCCGGTCTGTTCGCGGGGGAAGGCCATATCCCGCTGGCTTGCACGCCCCACTATATGAGCGCTGCTCCGGTAGTGGGTGCAACAGATAAGTGCGAGACGGAATTCTCCTTTTCCAATACCGTGACCCGCATCCATGAAGACCCCCGTGTGACAAAACCCTACTCGGAAGAGCAGTGGGCCACTATCAATGCCACAGGATATAAAGTGGATGAAGACCTGGCGGCCGGCGACCTTCGGCTGACAATGGGGGGCGAGCCGACCTTTGTGTCCATCGACGATATGGAGTCCGCACAATGGAATACCGCGGCCGACGGAAAGGAAAAACGCATACTCGCGCATGATCTGATCTTCCGGCTGCGCCGTCAGTTCGGGCCGAACGGTATGATCCATTACGGCCAGGGCAAATGGTATCCCGGCGAACCCCTTCCCCGCTGGCAATATGGACTGTTCTGGAGAAAAGATCATTTCCCCATGTGGAGGAACAGCCGGCTGATAGCCCATGAAAAAACACCCAATATATATGCGGCCGGCGATGCCGTTAAATTCATAAAAGAACTGGCCAGATACCTGGCGGTGAATGAGGAAAATATCACGCCGGCCTACGAGGACCCCTTCTATCTGTTATGGACGGAAGGTAAAATGCCCCCTGACACCGATCCACCGGTGGGCTATACCCTGCCGCTGAAATGGAATTATGAGGCCGGCAGATGGCGCAGTTGTAAATGGATCCTCAAAAGGGAGCATCTGTTCCTGATCCCCGGCAACTCCCCCATCGGGCTCCGCTTACCCCTGGATTCTCTCCCTGCTATCGCCAAAGACCGCGAAGAGCAAAGGGTGGAACGCAGTTTATTCGAAGAGCTGCCGCCGCTGGAAAATTTCCAGTACACCATCAATAGCCGCTATAGCCAGCCCCCTCCCCCCGCCGGCCGGCCAAACGCTCCTCAAACAGTGGAACAAGACGTCGCAGTCATCAAGACGACCCTGTGCGTAGAAACACGCGAAGGCATCCTCTATATCTTCCTTCCGCCCATGGACTATCTGGAACATTATCTGGACGCCCTCTCCTCCATCGAAGCCACGGCTGAAAGATTAAACATCCCGGTCCGTATAGAAGGATACGAGCCGCCAAGGGACTACAGGATGGAAAGACTGGTGGTATCTCCCGACCCCGGTGTTATCGAAGTAAATATTCACCCTGCAGCCAACTGGCAGGAGTTGGTCCATACCATTGACACCCTTTACGAACAGGCCTTTTTATCCCGTCTCGGAACAGAAAAATTTATGCTGGACGGCAGACACACAGGAACAGGAGGCGGCAGCCACATCACCATCGGAGGCTCAAAACCGGCGGATAGCCCGCTTTTGAGAAGACCCGATCTCCTTAGAAGCCTCATCACTTATTGGCAGCATCACCCCGGACTCTCCTACCTTTTCTCCAGCGCTTTCATCGGCGCCACCAGCCAGGCGCCCCGGATGGATGAAGGCCTGAATGAAAAGTTATACGAGATGGAGATCGCCTTCAGCCAGGTGCCTGAGAACGGGTTCATACCTTTCTGGCTCGTGGACCGTATCTTCCGCCATTTACTGACGGACATCACAGGTAATACACACCGGAGTGAATTTTGTATCGACAAATTATATTCCCCCGATACCTCTTCAGGCAGACTCGGTATCCTCGAATTCCGCGCTTTCGATATGCCGCCCCACAGACAAATGAGTTTGGTACAGATGCTACTGATACGGACGCTGATCGCCCGGTTCTGGAAAACGCCCTATAAACAGGGGCTGGTACGATGGGGGACGGAGCTGCATGATAAATTCATGCTTCCGCACTATGTACGGGAGGATATGCAGGAAGTAGTAAATGATCTCAATGCGGCTGGCTACCCGTTTGCGCTAAACTGGTTCGACCCTTTCCTGGAATTCCGGTTCCCACACTATGGCACAGTAAAGCTGCACGGCATTGAAATGGAGATCCGGATGGGCATCGAACCCTGGAACGTGTTGGGTGAAGAAATGTCCGGGTCAAGCACCGCCCGTTATGTCGATTCTTCTCTGGAAAGAGTACAGGTAAAGCTGAAAGGCTTGAATGGTTCCCGGTATGTGTTGCTGGTAAATGGCCGTCGCGTTCCCCTCGTTGCAACAGACACCAAAGAAGAATTTGTCTGCGGCGTCCGCTACAGAGCCTGGCAGCCGCCTTCGGCCCTTCACCCCACCATCGGTATCGACACCCCCATCACCTTCGATATCGTCGACACCTGGAACAGCCGTTCCATCGGAGGGTGTACATACTATGTCTCTCATCCCGGCGGCAGAAGCTATAAGGTCTTCCCGGTCAATAGCTACGAGGCGGAGTCGAGAAGGGTCAGCCGTTTCGGCGTCACCTCCCATACCCAGGACCTCCTGCCCCCTTCGTCCGGTCTGTCGGCCGTAAGACGTTATATCGCACAAGACCGTCTGCCCTTTTACTGCGATCCGCCAGAAGAAGAGATCAATAAAGAGTATCCCTATTCACTGGACCTCCGGCGCTTCCGGAAGATCTAGCCCGATCTTCTCACGTCGACGGACACAGACAGTCCATGGGAGCCGCTGCTGAGTACGATCCCTTTCATCGGTGCGATATCCGAATAATCCCTGCCCCAGCCAATGGTAATATGCTGATCTCCGGCCGGCACGTTATTGGTAGGGTCAAGATCCACCCATCCCATCCGGGGGATGTTTATGCTAAACCAGGCATGGGAAGCATCCACACCGACCAGTTTTTCCACCCCCGGAGGAGGAATAGTTTCTATATAGCCGCTTACATAACGGGCAGGCAGTCCTGCGCTCCGGACACAGGCGATCGCCAGATGGGCAAAATCCTGGCATACCCCTTTGCGCTCCCGCATGACCACAGAGAGGGGTGTCGACACCATGGTAAACCCCGGTGTAAACGTAAAATCCGTATAGATACGGTGCATCAGGTCTGTCGCCGCCTCCAGGACGTTCCTGCCGGGTCGGAAAGAAACCCTGGCATAAGCTTTTATTTCTTCGCTGCAGGCTGTCATGGGCGTCTCAAAAGTATATTGGCTGATCTCTCCGGCTTCCTCTTCCTCTTGCTGATAAATAACCGTGGCGATCTTCTCGATCTCGGAATGGACATCCACTGTCAACTGCCCGTGCTCTCTCTCGATGGAGAAATAGATCACTTTGTTACCAAAGAAATCTTCATATTCTCTCAGCGTGTCAGGCTCGGGGTGAATTTTTACGGTGGCGCTTTTACACACCTGTCGCGTGGTGTCCCGGGGCGCCAGCCGGAGAACATTGTGACACAGGCTCACCGGTTCAAAATAGGTATAGGTCGTTTTATGGATGATACTATAGTTCATTTGTCGATGATAGAGGTCAGCTCGTGTTTAAAATAGGTTTTGGAGATCACGTCTGGTATGGCGGACAGCAATGTATACATCCTGGATAAAAGATCGTCCAGCTTCCTGTATTCATATAGGTTTTCATCCGCCTGCGCCAGCTCTCTCCTGTCCGTCTGTTGCAACAAGGTATCCGCCTCCAGGATCAGACGTTCATATTCCGTCTGTACATGCCCGGCATGGACCCTGGGCAGAAGATGGAGATAGGTCTTCAGCCTGTCTACCTGGTAGGTCAGTGAGCGGGGGTTATTCGGGTCGAATAACATGAGATCCAATACCAGTTCGTTATTGATAGGCATCCGGTATTTGTACCGGTAGTTCACAAGGCTTTCATGGCTCATCAGCACGCTCTGTTGCAGATTATATTCCACCTGGTCACTGTATCTGCCGGTAAGCGTCACCCGCAGCATAGTGATCAGCAAAAGGCTTTGCTCGATCTTTCGCCCCAGATCGAGCAGGATCCATTCCTGTTCACGGGAAATACTTTCCCTCGTAAGCCCGATAAATGCCACGACAAATGTGATAAGGTTATCCAGCGTATGCAGCATCCGTATATGCCCCTGATGAGTCAGCGGTATATTCTGCCGGAACTCTTCTTCCATCACCCGCAGCACCCTCCAGGTATCCGTCGACCAGTGTTCCCTTACTTCATGTATCGCCCGGTTAAATTGCAAAAAATTATACTTGAGACTTCCCGTCCTTTTCTCATTGAGCAGGACTTCTTTCAATTCCACCCATGGATGAGCAAATCTGTCTTCACTGCCCTCCCCCGCAAATCCGGGATAAGTATAACTATATTTTGTTAGCGCCGTCAGCAGACTTCGTTCCGTCCTTCCCTCTACCACAAATTGCATGACAGTTCTCAAAAACCGGGCATTCCCAAGGACCCGCTCCGTATAGCGGCCGGTCCAGAACAGATTTTCAGCGGCATGGCTCGGCAGCATGTCGTTATCGCCCGCGACGGGTCTTTCCGTCGTCTCCTTTAGTACGTTCACGACACGGCCGGGTTCGGGAGAAAGGATCCATGCGTCCTTGCTGATCCCCCCCGATTGGTTGGAGATGATAAAGTTTCCCTCTTTTGATGACGTCCTGCACAGCCCTCCTGTCATCGCAACATATCCTTCCTTATTACTTACAAGAAAACTTCTGAAAAGCACTTTCCTGGATTCGATCTTCCCGTCGATAAGGGACGGGGTGGAAGATATGTCCACCTTTTCCTGACCGACGTATAAAGAAGGGTTGCTCCGGATGCGCTGTTTCCATTCGCTCAACTCCCGATGAGAAAGAGAGGCGCCATCCACTGAAGAAGTACCCGTCGGATTACGGTTGATCTTTTTTATGACCAGGGTCGGAAGATGGGCCAGTACATAGTCCAGCTCTTTGGGTTGACCGCACCACCAGGAGGCTATCGTTGGGATACGCAGATCTTCCGATAAGAACCACCGGGCGATGGATTGAAGAAAAGGCATAAGACCGGGGTTTTCCAGCACACTGCTGCCGATGGGGTTGGCGATACTGACATGCCCGCTGCGGACAGCTTGCAGCAGACCCGGGATGCCCAGTTGCGAATCTTCTTTCAATTCCAACGGATCACAATAGATATCGTCCACCCGCCGCAGGATCACGTCTACCCTTTCCAGACCGCCCATCGTCTTTAACCAGACATGACTATCTTTTACCACCAGGTCATTGCCCTGCACAAGGGTGAAGCCAAGGTAAGAGGACAGGTAAGAATGTTCGAAATAGGTTTCATTACTGGAGCCGGGCGTCAGGATGACGATCCGGGGGTTAAGTCGCTGATGGGGAGCTATTTCATGCAGCCCATTCCGCAATGCATTAAAATATGGCGAAAGATGCCGCACTTCCAGCCCGTTGAACAATTCCGGTAAAACCCTCGTCATGGCCGTTCTGTTCTCCAAGGCATAGCCCGATCCGGAAGGAGCCTGTGTCCTGTCATTGACGACCCATATCCGTCCGTCCCTGCTTCTGGCCAGGTCCGCCGAATACATGATCAGGTGATGTTTGCCCGGGAGATGGATGCCTGCACATTGACGGAGAAAGCCGGCATGGTTATAAATAAGCTCGGCAGGGAGGATCCCGTTCCGGATCAACCTCCGCTCACCGTAGATATCTTTCAATATGAGGTTTAATAATTCAGCCCGCTGTAGAAGCCCCGATTCGATGGCCGGCCATTCATGCTTACTGATAAGAAAAGGGATAATGTCCAGGTTCCAGGGACGGTTCAATCCTGATGGATCCCCATAAATGTTATAGGTGACGCCATTCTCCGTCAGCAAACGCATCATATCCTCATTACGCAGGGCAATCTCCTCGTCACCCAGCTGGCTGTATGATTGAAAAAACGTTTCCCAATGAGGGTGCAGCCTCCCATTCTCCCCCAATAATTCTGGTATCATGTCCTTAAAAATAAGGATTTTATCCATTCGGGGCCCGTTCCTTCTCTTCACTCGCCCCCTCCTCGTGTCTGCTGATCTTATAGGATCGTCCAAAACGAAAAGTAAATGCCAGGACAACGACCCGGCTATCCCTCTTTATCTTAAAATATTCAGTAGCATCAGGGAAGGAGGTCAACCCCTCCATCCCCGCCGTATAAAAGATATCGCGGTAGCTCAGCTTTACAGTGCCCTTCTTCTTTAACACCGTCTTGCTTATTCCTGTGGAAACCTGCCCGGCGGGATATAACAATTCCTGTATATCCTGGCGGCTCCGGGTGGTATAAAACCCGGAAAGCTCGCCGGTATAGCCTTTCCCAAAGTTCAGCTGGTTATTTACATTCACATTCAGCTGATTAATGGTTGATGCATAGTTATTTCCATTAAACCCCCGCAGCTCTTTGTAATTGTACACTGCCGTCAGCTGCATCGACCACCATCTCACGGGAGACAGACTGAGACTGGCCGACAATCCCAGGTTATACACCCGGCCGACATTCCCCTGCGTATAGTATAGGATGGTCTTCGATGTGTCGGACAGAAAGAACTGCGAAAAATAGTCGGATATGGTGCTGTAGGACACCGTTGTAGTGAGAAGATCTCCAAGCCGGTGGCTAAGCTCAAAATTCCAGCTGTATTGTGGCAGCAGATAGGGGTTGCCCGTTTCGTAGGTGTATTTATTGATGACGTACAAAAAAGGGTTCAGACTTTGAAAAGCCGGCCGGTCCAGCCTTCTCGTGATCGTTAGCGTAAGACTATTCGTCGAATCAAGGGTGTAGGACAGATAGCCGCTGGGGAAAAAACTCCCATAATTGCGCGATACCAGGGAGTCCTTCTGCTGGTTGTTGCCAAACTGATGCGCCGTATACGAAGTGTATTCATACCTCAACCCGCCCTGGTAGCTCAGCTGGTGATATTTCCCTTCAATTGTGCCATAAGCCGCCTGGATATTCTCCCGGTACACAAAATGATTGCTCCTCGTATCGTCCTTCACCCATTGCTGGTTGTTCCAATTCTGGTAAGTAGCAGCATTGTCCGTATGGTTCGAAGATGATTTCAATCCCGTCTGAAACGTCACGTCAGGGCTGATCCTTATCGTTGCATCCACCTTGCCGGAAAGGATATTGATGGTAGTGGGGATACTATTCCGGAATACTTCGTCATAACCCCCGGGGGCGTCCAACTGATTATCAAAATCCTGCCGCCCTTCTATAGCATAATGCAGATAATCCAGGTCGGCGGTGAGATCGGCGTTCTTCGACAAACGACGCTTGCCATTGAGGTTGATAGCCCCATTCCTGAACATATTCACAGGTCTGCTTTTTGTAAGGATGGAGGAGTCGACAGTTCCGTCCGTCCGCAGCCAGTCGGCATGAGATGTATTATTCCCCCTGCGATGAATGTCCATCCCGGTCAAAACCACACCTATAGTCGTACCTGGTGATACGGTATAATCCAGTCCTGTCTTAACAGTATGATTATTTACAGTACCTGAAAAATACGAAGGCTGCCTGAGAATGGCCGTGACATCCTTGTTGGGGTCAACATATCTCCGGTAGGCGTATAGATCAGTAAAGTATTTGTTGAAGTTGAAGCTGTAATTAAAAAAGACATTCAGGGGGCCTTGCCGGTAGTTCAGCACCAGACTGTTGTTGTTCTTGGGATATATGCCCTGACCATAGGAAGTGGTCACAGTGCCGTTGAATCCATTGTTATTATTTTTCTTTGTCTTGATATTGATGATCCCCGCACTTCCAGAAGCATCATATCGGGCCGTGGGATTCGGTATCAGTTCGATCCGCGCCACCTGCGACGCGCTCATACTGCTCAATAGGTTGTTCAGGTCCTCGCCGGACAGATAGGTGAGCTTGTCGTCGATCATAACAAGGATATTCGCCTTCCCGTTCAACGTAATCCCCCCATTCCGGTCGACAGTCACGCCCGGTGATCGCTCCAACACTTCCAGTACGGTTGCACCTGTGTTGGTCACAGAAGCTTCTACGTTTATCACCGTTCTATCCCGTTTCCTTTCCACCGGCGGCATACGACCCGTCACCGTCACCTCCTGCAGCGAACGCTGCACCGCCAGCAGTCTGATCGTATCCTCCCCTAACCTTGGCCACCGGTATTCGTCTGTCGTCTTCGGCTGGTAGCCTGCACAGGTGACAAGGAACTTGTATGTACCCTTGTTAACGTCCCCCAACATCACCCGGCCATCTTCCCCTGCCACGACACTTTTAACTACACTCCCATTTTTCAACAATTGGATGGTCGCCCCGCTGATGGGTTGCCCTTGTTCATTGACAATGATCACTAATGAACCGTTCCCTTCCCGGGGCTGGCAAAATGCGCTTATAGACAGTACCAGAAGGAAAAAGAAAAGAAGATGCGTGATCTTTAAGGTCATCTACAAAGATCATCTCAATTATTCAAATTGTGTGAGCCGCTAAACACCGCCCGGCGCCGCCGGTACAATTCTTTTAACAAAACATAAGAACAATAAAAGAGGTTTCTTCAGACCAATTTGGTAAGTTTGTTACATGAGCGGCAACTACTATATCGATTCATTTACAGAATTCACTCCTTTCTGCCGTGAACTCTACTGTATTTCCAATTTTAAGGACTTCAGCACCTGTACTCAAGCCTAGTCTGCTAACCTGGCTTTTTTCCCCTACTGACAAATAATTATCCCTGTACAAAAAATCGTGCTATGTCACATCTAATGATTGCATTGATCATTGTGTTAACAATTATAATCATCCCTTTAATACTTGTCATCATGCATAACCATCAATTAAAAACAAGAAAAGACAGCATCCTCTCCTTTTTTAGAAAAGTTGCGTTTGTTCATAACTTTTCCTTTACAGGCCAGGAAATATTACGCGATATGGCCCTCGGTCTGGACGGCCCAAAAAGAAAAGTACTGATAGTGGAAGAAAGAAATAAAAATTACGACAGCCACATTATTGACCTGTCGGAAGTAAGTACCTGCAAAGTAAAAAAGGTATATGCCGCGATAGATATCACTAGCTATAAAAAGAACAGACCCGAAGAATACCTGAAGTCTATAGCGCTTGAATTTGAGTTTAAGACAGACAGGTCACCCGTTGCAGCCTGCTTCTTCAGGAATGAGAGCAATGGCCTCTATGAAATAAAAGAGTTGGAGGCAAGGGTCAGGAACTGGGAAGCGATGCTATCAAAGATGCTGCAGAAAAAAATATATTCTTCATCTCTTAATTAATTGTCATGCAACAGATAAAAGATCCTCTTATACTTAGGAAAGATGATTATCAGGTACTCGTCTCTTTTCTAAAAGACGGGCGATATGCGCGTCGTATTGATGCCAGGAATATAACAGATCTCGAGAGCGAATTAAGAAAAGCCACATTGGTAAACAAAGACGAATTCCCCGATGATGTGGTCCGCCTGAACTCAAAAATAAAAATAAAAGAATCCGGCAAGGAGAATGTAATGGAGCTTATACTTGTGACCCCGGACAAGGCGGATATAAAAGAAAGAAAAATTTCTGTCCTTGCACCCATCGGCACCGCCGTCATAGGTTTTAAAAAAGGCAAAACCATCATCTGGGAGGTGCCGGGCGGGGAAAAAAGGTTCACGATCATGGAAGTGACTAATTAACCTATTTGTCACCAATACTATTCAACATCATCGACTTTCCGTCAGTAATAATGACTTTCGCATTGGGTGACTTCACGAGCTCTTTTGTCACTTCGATACTTTTATATTTCAACAATCGGTCCGTCAGCGACGAATTAATGATAATCTGATAGTTCTTGATCGCATTCGCGTCGATCTGCATCATTAATGAGTCGCTTTTTTGTTTCTCGATCGCAAACTTTAATTCTTTCTCCCTGGTTTCTATATCAAAATCCTGCTGCTTTCTTTTTGTCTGCAATTCGACAGTCATTTGCTTGGCTATCTGCTCTGCCTTGGCATTGTTCTCTATCGCATGCATCACTTCAGTCGGCATATCGATGTCTTTCACCAGCACATCGTCCAGGACAATTCCATAGGGCGATATAGCGTCCCTCAGCTTGTCTTCTATATTTTTTTCGATCGTTTCCCGCTCGCCAAGCAGGTCTATCGCGGTATATTTCATCGTATATTCTCTGACGATAGCCATAAAATTGTTGACGACGATCTTATGCCCGTAATCCATTCCGACATTGGTATAAATTTCAGGCGCAGCTTCGGGTTTGATGTGATATAGGACCGTTAGGTCTACCTTTACTTCAAGCCCTTCCTTGGTTGGCGGGCTCATGACAGTGGAGAACTCGGTTATGCGCGTATTGAATTTCCGGATCTTTGATACAAATGGGTTGTAATGATGACGCCCTTGTGTTAAAATACCCGGTTTTATCACGCCTCTTTGAACCTTGAAGCCTACTTCTCCCGGGTTAATGGTTTTACAACTTACGGTGGCTATAGCAAACAATATAACCACACCGGTGCAGGTAGTAAATGTGTTTCTCATAACCGACAGCTTTTATTTTTTTATGGATAGCAACGGCAACGAAGTTAGATCGCCCCTGCGTTAAGCTGTGGTTAAAAGGATACCTGTATTTGCTAACCGTTGGTTAAAATGGGCTGCCGGATGGCAGCCCGTTAGACTTTTTATAGTACCAGCAATTTTGCTGTCGCCACATCTGTGGAGGTGGTCACCTTCACGGTATAGATACCCCGTAACCCACGCAGACTGACGGGGATCACCGGTGTGCTCGGCAGACCATTCAACTGTCTGACCACCGACCCGTTGCCGTCGATGATCTGTATCAGATACTGGCCGGTTGCGTTGGACACGATTAGATTGGTCGATCCGATCGCCGGGTTGGGAAGAATGATCACTCTCAGCGGCGGTGCGAAATTCAGGCTGACCGTATCGGAAAGTGTAGATTTACCTATCGATTCAAATTCCTTCAGCCGGTAGTAGTTGGTACCGGGCAGGGGCAGAAGATCGACAAAACTATAGTCGGTAGTCAGGCCGGTACTGTTCTTTGCCGGCACCAGGCCTATCGGCAGGAATAGCCTTCCATCGATGCTTTTTTGCACCTCGAACCATTTGGTATCGTTCTCCGGCGTGGTAGTCCACTGCAATAGCGCCTTGCTCCCTTGTTTCACCGCGGTAAAGACCAGCGACGGCTCAGGCTGAGAGCCCGGCGGGGTAAACGAATATTGCGTATATACGGGATAGTGGTCGGTCGTCGTAGTGCCGTATTTGGTCACCAGGGTAGCTACATCTGAGCGCACGGTGGCAGATGCGGGCAGATAATACTTACTCATGGAGTCGGTGATGATGACGTTATCTATCACGCTGGTAAAATTGACGTCGGAATGTTGACCGGCGGGGCTCAACGGTTTGGTCGGGAAGGCGTACAAGGCGGAATCCGTGATGGTGAATGCGCTCCAGGAGGTAATGGGCGGATTGACACCGGTAGTGATGGTCGTATTGAGGTCATCGTTAAAATCGCCAAGGATCACCACATTGTCCGTTGGGTATTGCGCTTTTAATAAAGAATCCAGTGCGCGGGCGCCATTGGCGCGACGGTCATAAGCCGTGAGCACGGGCGCGGTATTGGCTTTTGCATGCACGTTGATAAATCGGATTGTCCTGGTATTTGTCCCGCCACGGTTGTTGCTCAAGGTCACGTTGGCCGTCAGCATGTAGGGGAATCTGCCGCTGGCCCAATCATTATAGTATCGGGTGGAAGGATCCAGCGGGTTGGTCACGCCGAGGGTGAGCAGAGAATCGGTACGTATCACGGATATCTTCGAAGTATTATAGACAAAAGCCAGCTTTTGCACTGTATTCAGCGAGTCGGCGCCGCCGGGGATCGTGGGATTGGAATAGGACCCGTATTGACCAACTATTTTGGCATAGCCCGGCATGGTAGCCACGATAGAATCCAGGGCCTGCTCATCACATACCTCTTCCAGGGCGTACAGGTCGGCATGCAGACTGGACAGGACAGTACCAACATTCTTTTTCTGCAGGGCCTTGTCGGTAGGTCCAAGCGTGAGGTCGGGGGTGCCAAACCAGTTTAGGTTCCAGTTGATCACATTGAGCGTGGAGGCGGGATCGATGCTGTTCCCCTTGACATTAACGATGGCTATCGAGTCGGAGATGATAACAAGCACCGAGTCGATGTACTGTCTGTTGGCGGCGGATGGTTTAAACTTGATAAACACCGGTACCTGCATGTTATTAGCTACAGCCGCGCTCAGTAATATCGAGTCACTAAAGTGTACACTGTCTGTCGAGACACTAAAATTGCCCGTGGAAGTGATTTTAATACCAGAGACAAGGTCATTCCCCGTGACGATCAGTTTCCGCGTTGCCGACGCGCCGGCTGCCGCATACCCAAATTCCAGGCTGTTCGTGCTAAGGTTAAGACTTGGCGGCGGCGGGGTCGGCGAATTGATCAGACTGACATCGTCGAGTGTCCAGCGGGAGCCGTCCTGCGTAGTAGATGTATAGACAAAGGCAATGTATACGCTCGTATCCTTAAAGGCGGACAGGTTGATATTGGCCGACAGGGTCCAGACGTCGGATGCCTGACTGGGGAATTTTCCGTTCAGGTCTGTCCAGTGAGCAAGGGTGGGATCGCCCGAACCCGCATAGTCGGTGGATATTTTCAGCGTCAACGGGGCGCCGGCAAAGGCATTACGGCTCCAATAGTTCAACAAGGGGTATGTCGTTCCGTTGAGATTAAACTTCGGTGTGATCAGCCAATCCTCGTTGGTATGGTTGGCGCCACCGGCAAATCCGTTGATCTGTACGGCGTGTCCAAAAGGCGTGGTTCCCGTAGGTGCGGAGCTGTCCCTGCCAAAAACAGTGCAATCCCATACCTGGGCGCCCGATACGCTAAAGGCAGTGAACCCGTTGGGCAGTAAGCCGCTGCCCAGACAACTGTCAAAGCTGGTGATGAAGGGCAGTGTTTGGGCGATGGTATTGTTAAAGGTGCTAAAAGTCCAGGCCCCATTGGTCGTCAGCCCCGGGAAGCCGTTGCCAAAGACATCCACGAATGCCCCTGACGATATACGGATCGAGTAGGTGTTGCCACCGGATAAGGGCAGCCGGAAAACGACGGAATCATTACTGACCACAATGCGGTCGTCGCTGATGGAGATGGGCGTGCCATCCACTGAATTAGTCACCAGGGTGACGCTGCCGCTGCCCTTGACTACGGGTTTGGTCAATACCAGCACAGGGATAATGCTGGACGGGATATTAGTAGCGTTGTTGACAGGTACGAGGGTCTGCACCAGGGGCGGCGCCGTCGTAAAGGTGCTGTTCCTGGGGATAGGCGTGCCCGCCACGAAATCGACAGAGTTATTATTAGTATCGTGTCCGTCCGGGGTACGCTTGTCCGCCGTGGAATTTGTCAGCACAGGTGCAGGGGCGCCCTCAAAACCCGTAGCTGTTGGTCCATAGCCCACCAGGTCGATGACGGTGGGGCCGGAAGGATTGGCGCCTGTTTGCGCTGCGGTGGAATTACTCAGAAGGATTTTTCCGGTAGTGGCGCTCATATTTATACCGCCTGTGACGTCCGGATTGGGCAGCGGCGTGCTGGGTGAAGCGCCGGCCGATTCCCCCACAAGAAAGTATCCATGGGGAGGAATGGTTCCGGTCAGGGGCGTCACCTGCCAGGAAGCTCCGGTTGCGGCGGCATATTGGACTGACCAGCCCGTGAGGTTCACCGTCGTATCGTCATCGTTGAAAAGCTCGATAAAATCATTGGAAAAGACAGACCCGGAGTTACCGCCGCCGCCATAGACCTGGTTCACGACGACTTTTGCGGGGGACGCTGTCACGGCGCCGGAAAGCGTCACTGTTTGCGAGTCGGCTCCCGCGGAATGCAATGTCAGAAGACCGCTGACCACCCCTGCCGGTGCGCCGGCCGCAAGCCTTACCAGGATGGGTGTGTCGGTCACCGACCCGCCATGCTGCGGGAACGTGAGAGAAGAGAAGAACACATTGCCGTCCCTGGAGATCTCATAGCCCGGGGAAACAGCCGCTGTTACATCGGCCGTCAGATTAGCGCCGCCAATGGTCACCGTTTGCGCAGACGATGCATTGCCCGCTGCCGTCGCGAACGCCAGCGCCGAAGGGGTCACCCTTAAACTGGGCACCGGCACATTTCCCGACGTAGCGGCAAATACGCTCAGATCGTCGATACGCCAGTTAGCGGTATTTTTCGACGCATTGCCTGCGCCATTATAAGCATATATCCGTATGGTGATCGCCTGTCCCGTCACACCTATAATAGATGTCGCATTGGATACGAACGTCCATGTACTGTTGTTAGTCAGCGTGGAGGAGGCAGCCGCCGTGGTAAAATTGTCAAGGCTGGTGCGGATGTCATAAGCTTGAGGCCCGGTACTGGTAGACCGGCTTCCAAAATTGATCTGACTGACCGTGATGGCCACACCCGCGGCAGGTGTCAGCGTCCACTCGAAATAAGTAGTGGTGTCCGGTCTGAAAGACCCTACATTAGCCGCGGCGCCGGCATTATTACCACCGGTAGCGCCGGTATAACCCGACGAGGCAGAGGTAGTGGTCAGCAGCGCGGTAGTACCGTTGTTGTTACCCTGTGAAACCGCCGAGACGGTAACCCCGGCAGGGATGCCGGACAAAGGGGTGGCGGTGGAAAAATCCCAGGTGATCTGGGCGTAGCTTATGGCGGACAGGAAAAAGGTCAGGACTAGCAGGTAAAGTTTTCTCATGTATCAAAACTATCCGGAAAACGGGGCCCGGCAAGGTTTTGAATTTGAAGAAATTATTAATTAATAAAAACCGGTCGTTCTGATAAAAAATCAGTAACTTATATCCTGGTTTGAACTATGAAACTTTTCCTGGCGATACTTTTCTCGATGACTATACTTGGCGCGTCCGCCCAGACGTACTTGCCCGTCCCCACCCCCTCTTTTAACAACAGCGATCTGAAGAACAAATGGCAGCTACGGCCGTTTGCCAGTCTCTCGGCGGGATATATTTTTTTAAATGGAGGGATTTCTTATCTGTCTGCACCCATGGGATTGGCCCTCTATCGCCCGCTGAATACGAACTGGACGGCTTATGGCGCTGCCACAGTCACACCGACGTTTTTCAACATCAATCGCCTGTCTGCCCTTCCGATAAACGATCCGAATTATCACGGTTATCCCTTCTCGGGAGTAAATGGCCTTGGCCTTACTCCCGGCGTCCAAGGCGGCTTGATCTACACCAATGATGCAAAAACTTTCTCCATCTCGGGCAGTGTGCGCTTTGAAAAGAGCAATTATCCCGTTTACTATCCGTCCAATAGGCTTAAATAAATATCTCCTGCTTAGTCCAGGAAATCCGGCGGAAACACTTCCTGCCCGTATTTTTTGGCAATAGCTGTCAGTTTCTCTATGGAATCTTTATCCATCGGTGGCGGAGGCAGATATTTCCCAATCGCTACAGGCTTCCCTATTTCCTGAAAAAAAGCATCAAGCCCGGCAGGAACGACCAGACATAGCAAGTGTGCAGGACGGTCGGTATTGTTCTTAAAATAATGGACAACCCCACCCTTCGGTATATTTACAAACGAGCCTTTACCCGCTTGATATGTGCCATATTCCGATCTCACAGTGATCTCCCCATCAATGACATAAAATGACTCCTCGATCTGGGCATGAGAATGTGGTCCGGAGCCGCCTCCCGGTGGGATGAGCATATCAATAACTGTAAAGGCGCCCCTGGTCTGATCACCACCCACCAGGATCCTGTACGTATCGCCAACCACGGAAACAGTAACGCCTTCGTTGGCGCCTACTGCAATAGGGCTCGATTTTTTATTTTCCATATGTTAATCAAATTTTCCAATGATTGGAATTACATCTTCAGCCAGGATCTTTACAGCCTTGGCCCCGTCCTCGGATTCCCAGCTGGACACCAATTCGGCAATAAATTGGTTGATCGCGGTGGTACGTACGCCTGCCTTTTCCCAGCTACTACGGGCTACATCATCCGCAATTTTTGTTGGTGAGCCACCCGCATCGATCACAACCAACACCTGAAACCCCTCTTCGGTCATAGATATGGCAGGATAAACGATACAGACATCGTTGGTCAATCCAGCCATAATTACATTTTTTCTGCCATTTGCAGCTTTCAATACAGCATTCTTATAATTGGGGTCATGCCAGGCATTGGTAACCCCAGTGCGTTGTACACGATGTTCGTGTTCTTCCGGTAGGATTGCTTGTAATTCCGGGATTATCGGCCCCTGAAAACGGTCTTCCAGGCTGCTGGTAAGGACAACGGGGATATTAAATGCTTTGGCAATTTTTGCTAACGCTACGGTCCGGCCGACAATCATTTCTTTTGGACGGCTAACGGCAAAATTCAAAGTTCCAACCTGATGGTCGATCAGTAACATTACTGAATCTTCCTTTTTGAAATATTTCATGACCCAAAATTTAAGTTTTGCGCCAAAAGTAGTTTTGCCGTTCTCTTTAAAATAGTCCGATCGGACCAAAAAATAGTCCAGTCAGATACCGGGCCGTATCGCATGCAGTAAAAATTTGACTATCTTACGCGATAAACCAGTAGCTGATCAAATATCGTCACAAAAGTTTATCTCCGCTAAGTACATATGAAAAAAACAACGGCGACCCTCGTCTCTTTTTGCCTTCTTACTACCGCTTGGGCTTATAAATACGGTGAACACAAGGAAATTGGCGATCAGGCCTTTGCAAGGTTCCTGCTCTCTCTCAGAAGTAGTGGTGGAGATGTCCGGTTCTTCAGGTACATCAACATGATCAATGACTCGCTAAATAATTTGTATTATTTTAAAGAACTATCCGCTCCCGGAGGCAATGGGATCTCCTACGGTGTTTTAAATGCCCTCAGCGGTGACCATGAGGGCAATCCGCTCTTGCTCGATGAGCAGCTTCGGTCCAGGAATTCCGTACTACAACATATAGCATCGCTCCATAACAAGTATATCGCCATGGGATATACTTCTGCGCCGGACAGTAAATTGACTACAATGGATTTCAGCTATGCGTTGCTGGCAGCGATCAATCTTGACCATTTTTATGTATATGGAAAATCCTTTCAGACACAGCTGAAACCCTTCGATAAGAAATTGATCAGGGAATGTGAAAACCCGGCCTTGGTAACGGCGTCTTTTAAGAAACTGTCCAAAACCAATGCCATCAACATGTATGTAACCCTGCATTCCCTGGCTATCGATCTGGCCGAGCAAAGCGGCAAGCTTTCCCAAAACGACCCCGCCACTGCTGCCAGGTTATTATATTATGCATTCCTTTTCAATGCCTTCGCCGACCATTTCCTCGAAGATTCTTTTGCAGCCGGACACCTGGTAGTCAATCGAACGGTCCTTGAATCATTCACCAATAATAAGGCCCTTCATGATTTCTATTGCGAAAATGGCTCCCCGGTGGTCAATCTGAGAGGACAGATCTGGAAGGCCTATGGTGATGGTCAATTCAACAATACTCATAGTGCATGGCAACAGCAGACACAGCTTCAGGACATTCATTACTCTTCTTATACGGCAGAAGCGGAAAGGATCATCGAAGCGGTCCGTTTATCCATCACAGAAGTCTGGAGCGCCTTTCAGCAATCCAGCACCAACACCGGCCATACTCCTTTTCTCACTACCATTCCAGACAAAAAAGATCAGCAGGAGATCTATCTGATCAGGAACATTCCCTGTCTGCAACTTGTCCCCATTCCCTACAATTCAGACCTGAAGACCATTTTTACAGATCCCTCGGCCATCACCGATTCCATGAAAAAAGCAAACCAACTCCTCTACTACCGGAACTTTGTCCGTAGCCGCGTGGCCAATTCCTTTGTAATCAGTTTTATCGGCGGCGGTTTCTCCGAGGGCTATTTTCACGGTCGGGAACTCCGTATCAATGCCGGGAATTTTAGTAAAAAATACTCTTATAACGCAAGGGGAGAAAAGAAAGGGGTTGTCGATTATTGGCTGGGTTATACCCTGTCTTATAGTGAAGGGACAGATGCCAGGATAAGTGTCAAACAAAATACCAGCGCCTCTTTGCTAAAAGCCGGCCTGAGAAGTAATATAGATTGGTGGATCACCAACAGAAAATTTTTGGGCATTTATAACTACACAGAGATGGGGGTTCGGTTCACCGGTGAGGGCACCAAATTTATTTTTTCCCCGTCCGTCGGCATACAATTAGGATCCTTATTCAATATCGATTATTATAACATGCCGGGGTGGCTGCGCATTCCGGCGCAATACCTGCTCCCCCTTCAGTTGCGATATGGTATGATCATTTTAAATCACGAGATCCCACGTTATTTTTCCGGAGCGGATCTTACCCTTTTCTTTTGAACGCATCACTATTCCGAAGTTGTTCGGAGCAGGTTGACCCCCATATAATAACAAAGAATCATCGGTACGGCAGGTATCATGAACGGATAATAGGGGAACCCGGAAAAAGCTGTTGCACCCGGATACAACGGGAACAGCAAGATCGATACAATAGCAATGACGCTAAATACAATGTAGATCACCGCAGGCGCCCGTTTGAAGGTCCTCACCTGCCTGAGCGATCCGGCAAACATAGCGATGGAGAAATAAGTGAGAAGCACCTGTCCGATGGTGATGATCCATGTCTGCTGGGCCGCCGGGGCAAACCATTCCAATGGCTTGTTGGTTGCGCCATTGGCGATCTTTACTTTATAAGATTGTATGGCAAAGCTGTGCCAGAATGATGTATTGATAAAGAACAGCGGAATGGCAATGACAATAGCGGTATAGCCCAATTGCGTATAAAGCTTTTCGCCTTTCTCCTGCAGGACAAGTCTGATGAGGGACAACCCCAGGGCAATCAGTATCCCGTCCGCCAATAAGATGTCAAATCGGACCTTTTGTTCGGTGGCCGTATCCACCCATTTCTGTATACTGTCGGGTGGCGCCCCCATTCCAAACAGTATTGACAGAAAACAAATAGGCAAGATCAATAAGCCTGCGCCATAGGCCAGGTACCTTTTTTCTTTTTCCGCTGATTTGATTGTCTTTGCGCCCAATATCCATGTCGCAACAGCCATCAGACAAAAGTTCAGTAGCCAGATGGGGACATAGATCTTGTAGCTGATATGACCTAGTTGAAATGCAAGGATAAAGGTCAGAATAGGGATACAGCACAGATAAATGTAGCTGATTAATTTAGTAGGGGTCATTGTTTTATTGTTTTATTTCTTATTTCTTATTTCATGCCCAATAACTTCAGGAACTCTTCCTTTTTCTTCCTGGATACATCCACCAGCTCGCCGTTGTTCAGCTCGATCTGACCGCCATCACCCTTAATATACCGCTTAATATATTGGAGGTTGATAATATGGGAGTGGTGAGTACGGAAGAACTGCTCGGAAGGCAGGAGGTCTTCAAACTCCTTTAAGGTCTTGCTCACGGTGAGACGAGGCCGGTTGGAAAAGCTGAAGACAGTATAGTTACTTTGCGCTTCAATATGGATAATGTCGTTGATGTCAAAGAACAGCAGTCCCTCCAATGTAGAAATGGCTATTTTATTCAGGGCTGTCTGTAGATTATGCGCCAGTGTTTCCAGCCGTCTGCCGTTATTAGGTTGTTGTCCGTTTTGTATTATTTTTTCCACTGCAGCCTTCAGCTCCTCGATATCGACGGGTTTTAACAGGTAGTCAAAGGCGGCAAAACGGATGGCCTTGATGGCATAGTGGTCATAGGCGGTGGTAAAGATCAGGTGAAAATCCTTTCGCTGGAGCTTCAGCAACATATCGAACCCATTCAACCTCGGCATCTCTATGTCCAGGAATACGACATCGGGCTGCAACTCCTCTATAAGTTTCAATCCTTCTTCACCGTCCTCCGCCTCGCCCTCCACCCGGACGTCCGGACAATATGCTTTTAGTTTTTGTCCCAGGGCCATTCGCCCCTTGGCTTCGTCATCTATGATAATTGCCGTGATCATCAGCTGATTTTTAAAGACACCTGTACACAAGTGCCGGCGGGGCGGCCATCCTGGTGCAGGTCGGTTATTACGACAGGTATGTGCTCCTGCTTGTTGAACAGGTTCACTCTATCCCTGCTTATTTCCATACCATAACTGCGATGAGAGGCCTTTTGAGCCGTTGCAGCACGTCCAATCCCATTGTCCTCTATTCGATAAACAAGATGCTCTCCCTCCCTGCTGATCCTGATGGACAGCCGGCCCGCACTATCCTGCCGGGGCCGGAGCCCGTGGAGTATGGCATTCTCCACATAGGGTTGAATGATCAGTGGCGGTATGCGGCAATCCTCTTCCAGCAGACCTTCATCCACACAGATCTCCGCCATGAACTTATCTTCATTCCGGAATTGCTCCATATCTATATACAGCTGCAGCATCTCCAGATCGCGCGTAAGAGGGATGGTATTTTGTCTTGAGCTGTCCAGGATGCTCCGGATAAGACGGGCGAACTTATTAAGATACATCGTCGCGAGATATTTGTCATTATTTTGTATCAGGGCGTCGATACAGTTGATACAATTGAATATGAAATGAGGGTTCATTTGAGCCCGCAGCGCCATCATCTCGGTATTGGCGATCTGCTGTTTCATGTCGGCTTCAATCCGCAGAGTGCGATAGTGCCTCCGGACAAGCAGCAGTAGGAACAGGACAGTTGCTGTGATCACCAGGACTCGAAACCAGAGCGTGGCCCAGTAAGGGGCAATGATGCTTATTTGAAAGGCAGCGGCGCCTTCGTTGTTGAGGGCATTCTCCGTACGTACGCGAAAGGTGTATCTTCCAGGCGGCAGGTTGGTATAATTCGCGTATCCACGCGATCCTCCGTATACCCAGTCAGGGTCGACGCCTTCGAGCCGGTAGAAATATTTTGTACGCAGGATGCCCGAAAAGGCAAGGTTGGAGAATTCAATGCTGATAAAGTTCTGCTTATAGGACAGCCGGACAGGTTCCCGGCGTGAGAGGGTAGAGTCGATAAAAAAGGGGCGGGTAAAAACTTTGAATCCCGTAATATTCACAGGAGCCGTCTTTTGATGCAAGGCCCAGAGCTGATGAGCATAAAAGCCGACGACTTCCGTACTGGTACAGGTCATCCATCTGCCATTGGAAGGAGTGATAAAATAAGCGCTTTGGAATGAGCTTTTTATCAATCCCGTCTCGGGCTGACTGACAAAACATTTTTTTGTCTGCGGGTCATAACAACAGATGGTAAAATCCGTGGTGAACCATATCTTGCCCAGCGAGTCGACCGTGATGGCGTGTACCGACCAATGAGACTGTTCCTCGTTGACAGGTATCCTGCTGAATGTTTTTTTTCTGCGATGAAAAAAGTAAATACCGTCATTTTCTGTCCCGACTATCAGCAACGAGTCCTGGTAAGGATAGACACCCCAGCAACGTACACCGACGCCTTTGTGGGGCGTGTGACACGCGACAAAGGTTCTTTTCCTGCTATCGAACTCTGCCAGACCCAGCGTAGTACCGGCCCAACAAACGCCCTGGTCGTCAACAAAAAGACTTTCGATGGGAGCCAGCCGGTATGAGGATGGCTGACTGGACATATTGTACGGCAGGAAGACATTCAGCGCTGCGTCATACACGATGATCTTGCCGCTATGCAATCCAAGTAAGGTATTACCGGTCTTGTCTTTTACCATCACCTTTATCGTCCTTCCCTCCGTCTCGGCAGGTTGAATAGACCGCACACGGCCGTCGGGCGCGATAATATGTAACAAACCTTGCTGACAGCCTGCCCACACGGAATCACCCGCTTGTTCCAGGAAACACCATATCATGTTCTGCTCGTATTTCCCTTTAAAAAAGAAATGTTTTTTGAGATGGTGGGCCGTATCGTAAATTTTGATACCTCCTCCCCAGGAGCCTGTCCATAATTGACCCTTTATCAGCGCTGCCGGGACAATATCGCTGACCACCTTGGAAGGGTCCGTTGTGTCCTGGTTGCTAAGAACATTGAAATATCGCCGGTAAGGGTTAATGATGCTGATCCCTTTGTCCGAGCCAAACCAGATATTCTCCTCCTTGTCCTGGAAAATGGTATTGATCTGGTCGGTATACTGGAGGTGCAGGTTATTGCCCGGCTGACGAAGAAGAAAACGGAATCCGTCGGCTGCGTAATCATATTGCAGGAGCCCCGCCTGACCCGTTCCAATCCAAAGTACGCCGTGATTGTCCTCCAGGAAGGAGGAGATCCACACCGGAAGGGTATTCTTATTTCCTTCCTGCATAAGGATATCCGCCAGTGAATAGGCATGCAGCTTTTGTGTCGGGAGATGGTAGCGATAGAACTCGAATGACCAGCTGTTAAGCCAGAGATTGCCGTGTGAATCGGTCATCATCCCTTGTATCGTAATCGGGTTGACGGGAAAAGGCAATGGCAGGAGCATTTTTTGGATGTTGTCCCACAGCAATAATCCGCGGCCCGGATAGAGCAGCCAGGTTTGATGGTGCGTCTTATCAGTGATGAAATAACCTTGTTTT
The DNA here is from genome assembly GCA_017307755.1 of Chitinophagaceae bacterium. GTDB lineage: Bacteria > Bacteroidota > Bacteroidia > Chitinophagales > Chitinophagaceae > Puia. The sequence goes on from JAFKGQ010000011.1 coordinate 200,022, forward strand.
TCCAATTCCTGCCCCGGCTCGCGTACCAGAACAAGTCCGCTGCTGTCTTTCTTACCGCTGTCTACCCAAATGATGCGGAAAAGCCATTGTTTGTTCTGCTCGTCCCGGTAGATAAGGTCTTGACCCGGCGCTGACTGGCGGGTGATCTCCATGGGTGCGTGATGCAGAAACCCCCATTCTCTCAGACGGCCGTCGGGCTGACCGTAAAGGACCCTGGCATGTCCGTCGTCGGGGTAAAGGTTGGATACGATGAGTTCCCGGGGGTTGACCGTGGAGTCAAAACAGTTGATGAACCGAAGCCCGTCGTAGCGTTGCAATCCCGTTTTTGTTCCTATCCAGATATAGCCCCGGTGGTCCTGTATAATAGCCAGGACGTCGTTGCAATCCAATCCGTTGGTATTGTCTATGTTGCGGGCGATATAGTTGGTGTGCAGCGGCCAGGCCCTGGTTGCTTGGGCCTGGACAGAGAGATGCAGGCAAAGGGAAAAGAGGGAACAAATAAATATAAAACCATGTCCTCGGTGCATTTTTAAATTTACTATTAATTTCCTATTTACCGGCCGGGCGCAGACAGGGGACCGCCGGTTAAAAGTAGACGATGCCGGCTTAAGGGATTTGGGTAACTGAGCCGTTGGCGGGATCGGGTTAGCCGCTGACATGGCCTGAAATGGCGCTTCGACTACATTTGGCGAAATATTTTTAAGCCATGCGCCGACTGCTATTCCCCCTCAAAACCTTCATTTTAGTCATCGTCATGACATCGGCCATCAAGGCAAGAGCGCAGAACCAGGGTGATAACAGACAGAGGGCGGTTCAGCTCCTCCGTAAGAACCTTTCCACCACGGGGTTGAACCAAGAGGCGGTCAACAGTTTTGTAGTCACCGACGCCTATGCCGACAAGAGATCGGGGAATTTCCTCGTCTATCTGCAGCAGACCTACAAGGGTATTCCGGTATACAACAAGATAAGCGTCTATATTTTTAAAAATGATACGCTCATCGGCAAAAAGTCGGATATTTTCCGCATCAATGAGCAGGCTGCGGCAAAGCCCGTGTATTCCGTCACTCCTACCCAAGCCGTTCGGGCTGCCGCAAGCCATTTAGCGCTGCCTTTCACTGCAGAACCCAGATTGATCCGGACAGATGACATCCGCCATCGCTTTGTCTATCAGGCGGCCGCGACGTCCCGCAAGGATATCAGCAGCGACCTGGTCTGGCTGCCTGCCCGGGACGGCAGCGGGGTAAAGCTTTCCTGGAACGTGCGTATCGCCTCGCCCGGCGGCACCGACGATTGGATGGTACGGGTAGACGCCGCGACAGGCGAGATCCTCGGCAAAAGCAGTTTTGTCGTACACGAAAGAGCTTCGACACCCACCTCTCCGTTGCTCCTCCGAAATTCCACAACACCTCCACCTCCGGCATCCAACACACCCACACTTTCAGCAGCCCCGGCATCCAGGACTTACAGGCTCTCTACTCCCCCCGCAATCACCAGCGTGGACTATCGCGTCTATCCATTCCCATTGGAGTCGGCCAATTTCGGTTCGCGTACATTGGAAAATAACCCGTGGCTGAAGGCTGGAGCTGGCAATGACGCCACTACGCTAGGCTGGCAATTCGACAACAGTACGAACTATCAATATACCCGTGGGAACAACGTATGGGCGCAGCAAGACCTGGCCGGGAATAACGCAACGACAGGCTATGCGGATACTTCGCTGACGTCCATACCATCGCTGACATTTGACCGTGCCATAGACGTGGCCGCCAGCCCGTCCGCCTATTCCAACAGCCGTGCCGGCATCGACAACCTTTTCTACTGGAACAATATCATGCATGATATCTCCTATCAATACGGCTTTGATGAGGCTGCCGGTAATTTCCAGGCCGACAACCTCGGGAGAGGCGGATTGGGAGGCGACTATGTCAATGCCTTTGCCCTGGATGGGGCCGGCGTCAACAATGCCGATTTTTTGACACCGCCGGATGGGGAGAACGGCAGAATGCGGATATACCAGTTCAATACAGGACAGACCGTGCGATTTCATGTCAACAGTCCGTCGGCCATTGCCGGTGACTATACCGCCGTGGAAGGAAATTTAAGCTACAAAAGCAGATTGGTCGATCATGGACCTATTACAGCCGATCTCGTACCCGTAGTGGATGGATCGGGAACGAAGGAAGGCTGCAGCGCTCTCACCAATGCCGCAGCGCTTGCAGGCAAGATCGCGCTGGTGGTCGGGGGAGGTAATTGCTATTTTAGAACCAAGGTGAAATATGCGCAAAACGCAGGCGCCATTGCCGTCATTGTAACCAACAGTCTTGACGGCCCGCCGCTGACGATGACTGGCGTGGATACAACGATCACTATTCCCGCATTAATGGTGTCGGATACGACGGCCAATAAGCTATATGCCAATACCACCGGGTTGAATGCAAGTATCTCGGCCACGGGGCAATACCGGGATGGCGCGCTCGATAACGGGCTTATCTCCCATGAATATACGCATGGTATTTCCAACCGGCTGACCGGCGGACCTGCCAATGCGTATTGCCTGATCAATGCAGAACAGATGGGTGAAGGCTGGAGCGATTATGTGGCCTTGATGGTCACTACGGATTGGAGCACGGCATCCACAGGCGACGGAACGAAGAAAAGAACCTTTGGAACTTATGCGTTAGGCCAGCCATCGACAGGACCAGGGTTTCGTAACTACCCTTATTCGACAGATATGGGCGTCGACCCCTGGACTTATGCCATGCTGGCGACCAACACAAACGGAGAAGCGCATAATATAGGAGAGATCTGGTGTTCCATGCTATGGGACATGACCTGGAATATCATACAAATGGAAGGTATAGATGCCGACATCTATCATGGGACAAAAGGGAATAATATTGCCTTACAGCTCGTCATCGAAGCCATGAAATACCAACCCTGCAGCCCCGGCTTTATGGATGGGCGGGACGCCATCCTGAAAGCGGATTCCATACTCTACAACTATGCGCACAAATGCGCCATCTGGAATGCTTTTGCGCGCAGAGGTATGGGCAAGAGCGCGTCTCAGGGAAGCTCGGACGACTATACGGATGGGACGGCAGCCTATGATCTTCCTTCAGGCCTTAGTCTTTCACAGTCGGCCAATAAGACAGCACTGGCACAGGGTGATCATATTATCTATACGATCAAAGCCTATTGCGATTGCAGCCCGCTCACCAATGTTTCCATTGTGGATACATTGTCAAACAATCTTGGTTTTATATCGGCGCCCGGAGGCACATACACTTCTCCTGCAGTTCGCTTCAACGGCCTGAACTTTGCCGCCAATGAAACAAAGACCCTCACGGTGGAAGCCCGCGCTAATGGAGCCTATGCCTCACCGGACACCCTCATCAACGACAACAGGGAATCCGGCAGCTACACGTGGACAGCTACGGCAAAGACCGGCAGTACTTTCTTTTCACAGAGCACAACACGCAGCCATAGCCCTACCCATGCCTGGTATGCTTCTGACGCCGCCGTATTAACCGATTTTGCCATCACGTCCGGCGATATACATCCCGACACACTGACAACCCTATCGTTCTGGCACTATTTCGAGACGGACCCCGCCTTTGACGGCGGTGTCGTGGAGATCTCGACGGATGGCGGCGTTACCTGGCGGGACCTGGGCCCCTATATGGTGCAAAATGGCTATAACAGCTCCCTTAGCCCCTCCACATCGGGCTTGGGCAATCGCCAGGCATTTACGGGCAGCAGCGGAGGCGTGTTCATCCGGACCATGGCATCATTGACGGGATTTGCAGGTACCACCGCGCGGATAAGGTTCCGCTTTGCCAGCGATAATTCTGTGGGCAGCGACGGATGGTATATCGACGACATTCTATTAAAAAATGAATCAGGCGTTGCCAGCCTGGGTACAGCATCAAATGGCGCCACTGTGTTGTCGAAGAGCAGTACAGTGACGGGGCTTATACCGGGATCCTTGCCTGTAAACTTCATGGGATTCACCGCCAACAAACTGGGCGGCCGCGCCTTGCTGCAATGGCAGGTCAACAGCCAGTTGGATCTCAGCAGCTATATGGTGGAAAGGAGTGGCGACGGACATACGTTCTCTCCCATAGGTGAAGTGCCCGCGCAAGATGGACAGGACAAATATAGCTTCACCGATAATACACCCTTGGAAGGAAATAATTTCTATCGCATAGCAGGAAAGGGCCTCGACGGGAAACTGACGCACTCGCCCATCCGGCAGTTGCAATTCGATGCCTCAGGGCTGACGATCACCCTGTCCCCGGTGCCGACCTATACTCATTCCATACAGTTGACCATTACCACGGGCCTGGACGATGAGCCTGCTACTGCTGCCTTGATCAGTCCGATTGGCCAGGTGATAAAAGTCTATACCATCCGCCAAGGGCGGAACCTGTTAGACCTGGGCGGTTTGGCTCAGGGGATTTATTTCCTGAAAGTAAGCACCGTAAAAAACAAGAGTGAAGTGAGAAAGATCGTGATCCAATAATATACAGTTCTCACCAACCCAGATTCTGTATTAAGTTTGAGTTCTTATTTATTTCAATCTGTGGGATGGGAAATAGATAATGTTTATTGGTGAACACCCTCGTCTGATCCACGACCTGCTGGTAAAATACGGCTACCCCTGCCGCTTCGCTATTGGGATTCAGACCCGTGGCCTGTAATTGCGTCTGCGATGGCCGTGCATTTAGTCCGTACATATTCCCATTATCCACTGTGGTGGCGATCATCCAGCGACGCACATCCCAGAACCGGTGGTTCTCAAAAGCAAATTCCACCCGCCATTCGTTCCTGATCCGCGCCCGCATCCCTTCCTTTGTATTATCAGACGCAGAGATGGGTAATGCGGGCATGGATACCCTGGCCCTGATCTTGTTCACAGCATCGTATACATCCTGGCTGGGAGCGCTTTGATATTCGTTCATGGCTTCCGCATAAGCCAGCAGCATCTCCGGCAGCCGGATAATAGGATAGTTCCTGTTAGAGGTGCCGTTATTAGTTTTTACGTTCACATTGGGGTTATTCCATTTTCTCCAGTTATACCCTGTTTCACAATTGGTGCCGGACTTCGGCCAACCGTCGCTGGCCCCATTGGCGCTCCCGAAATAAGCAAATTTCAACGGCCTGGGGTGATTAGCCGAGTCCCAATACTCATATTGAAAAAATATGGACGCGTAGAAGCGGGGGTCCCTGTTTTTATACATACTGGATATCTTGGTGCAATACCGGTATGCTTTTCCATCCCATATCGGCCCGTTCCAAAAACTCGTGCTGTCATAGCCGGAGGCAGGGTCGGTGATCGGTAGCCCGTTGTTCATTTCATAAGCATCCACCATGGTCTGGAAGACGCTTAATTTACCATGTCCGCCGCAGGACTGCGCATCCCGGCCATTGGGTAAAAAGTTCTGTTCAACGCCGCGGGTACTGCCCAGTAAGAAGGGTAATATCGTCTCATTGTATTCCCTTGAGTAGAACAGTTGCGCATAATTGTCGATGGGGTTGGTGGGATTAGGGTTGAATAAGGTATACACATTCAGGTCCAGCACAGCCTTTGCCGCGTCGGCAGCCAATTTCCATTTGTTGTTATCATACGACTGGGGGAAAAGAAGGGCGCCATTACGATTCTTTATTCCGGCATACAAATTATTCCCATTAAAAAGAGGGCTGGCGGCATACAGCAATGTAATAGCTTTTAAAGCCATCGCCGCCCCCTTCGTGACACGCCCTATCTCACTGGGCTGGTTGCTATAGGACAAAGGGAGAAGGGCAGCCGCGGAGTCGCATTCGGACGAAATAAAAGCAACGACAGAATCCACAGGAGTTCTTGTACCGTTCACGGATCCGGCCTCGTTAATGCTGTAGGACTGGCGGACAATGGGTACGGCGCCATATCTACGGAACAATTCAAAATATTGAAAGGCCCTCATAAATCTGGCGTCGGCCTTATACGTGGGTATCCGTGGCTGATAATAACTCAGTTTATCCGGAGGGATATAGGAATGATCTATATTCTCCAGCAATATATTCGCCAGCCGGACGGTTTGATAGGCGCCGTTCCAGTTATCCAGTGGATTGCTGACGGGGCTCCAGGAGCCCGAATTATAAGCAAGCTCTGCCGGGTTTTCCCAATGATTTTTGCTTTCATCCGTACATGCGTCCAATAGCACGCCATTATATCCTCCCGTCTCCGTCAGACCAAAATCCTGCAACGTGTTATTGTAAAGCTGGGCCCATATCTTTTCTGCATTCACGATATTCCCTACCACATTCGCCGTAGATATCGTCTCGGAAGGAACTACGTTCAAATACTTCTCACAGGAGGAGACAACACCGGTGATCAGTAACAGCATCAAAAAGCAGATCAATATATTGTTTTTCATTCTTTGATAGTTTATACATGCTAAAATGTAAAGGAGAGCCCCGTATTAATGACCTTTTGCTGGGGATAGGTGCCCGTTCCGCCATTGGCGATCTCAGGATCAAATATTTTCAGCTTGTCCCAGGTCAGCAGATTGATCCCATTGACAAAGAGACGGGCATTCGTAAAGCCTATCCTGCTGATCAATCTCCTGGAAAAGCTATATCCTATTTCAAAGGTTTTCAGCCTTACATAATTACTGGACTTAAGCCAGAAGGAGGAGTTTTGCTGATTATTAGGGTTGTCCTGTGAAGACATGCGGGGAAATTCATAATTCTTATCCGGGGCCGTTGCCACCCAGTGATTGTTGATAACATCCTTAAGCACCCCGGTAAATCTGGCAAATGGGAAAATTCCAAATCCGGTGGTCATCACCGTTCCACCCAGTCCGGCCTGAAAAAAGACGCTGGCATCAAATGAGGCGTAATGATAGGACAGACTAAGACCCAGTATTGACCTTGGTGTATTTACCTTGCCGGGCAGATAGCCTGCATCCAGGCTGTTGATAATGCCGTCCTTGTTCAGGTCCTTGTATTTAACGTCCCCCGGTTGTACGGCTCCGAAATAGGACTGGTCCGGGCTGCCGGCAACATCCTGGTTACTCCTGAAAAGCCCCAGCGCTGTGTAACCATACTGTTCACCCACTTCGGTGCCCGTCACCGCCTGCCATTCTCTCCCGGTATAAGGAGGTTCGGCATAATAGACGATCTTATTCCGCGCATAGGAAGCATTCAACCTTATGCTATAGCCCTGTTTACCAAATTCCTGCCTGTGCTCCACGGCAACCTCATAACCATGATTATCCACGATACCGCCATTGGTGGGAGGAATATTCACCAACCCAAGCGTAGCAGGTATTAATTGAGAGGTCAGCAAAATATTGGTCCGATGATCCCAGAAGTAATCCGCGGTAAAGGAAAGCCTCCCGTTCCACAATGAGATGTCGATCCCGACATTGGCATTCTTTGACTTTTCCCAGGTGACACCAGGGTTCCCTATCTGTGTTTCATAGGCGCCTGAGTAATTATTTCCATCCCGGTTAGCGCCAAACTGGTAACCCGAGGCAGTAATTGTCCATGCCGTCAGGTATAGAAATCGCGCGCCGCCGATCCTGTCATTACCCACCACTCCATAAGACCCCCGCAACTTCAGATTATCTATAAACCCAAGCGCGCTATTGTCGGCTATAAACTTTTCCCTTGACACCACCCAGCCGGCTGATACTGCGGGGAAAAAGCCGAGCCGGTGACCGGGTGAGAAATTTTCTGAACCATTGTATCCCCCGTTCAGCTCCAATAAATATCGATCGTCATAATTATAAGAAATACGCCCCACTACTCCATCGTATTTATAAGGCAGCCCGGCTATCGCGTTGGACTGTCCGCTCCCTACCTGGTTAAAAAAACTGGATTGATTATACACGATCACACCATGGATACCATGCTTTCCAAATTCCCTGTCGTAGTTAAGATACAGTTCCAGCGTAGTCCTTCTGGTCCCGTTGGCATTCACCTGATAGTCCAGGGTACCATTGCCCTGCCGTACGGTCACATAAGTGCCGGCAGCAGCCAGATTCGTAACAGTGTCGGCCTGTACGCCGGGCAACAGGTTGTAATTGTAAGTGCTGCCGCTCAACGGTCTGGAGACATTCCGAAAATTGAGATTGTCAAAAGATAGACGTACCCTGGAACTTAACCCCTTCAGGAGATAATGCATATTCCATTTAAACCCTGCTGTCGATTGAAGGGTGGTTTCAAACAAACGCTGGTAGCCTGAATTCACCAGCAGGTCATATGGAGAAGATTCTAAACTGGGGGTTTGCGGCACCGATCCATCCGGATTGGTCAATGGGTACCACCACGAAGGCGTCTGCTTCATTTTTGTAAACAAGGACTGGGCATCGGTGCCGGGATAGTTCCTGTCCCTTACAATAGCGCCCAGGTTTAATTCCATCGAGAGGTCCTTTGATATTTGCAGATCTATATTGGATCGAAAATTGTATTTATTCGTAATTGCCTGGATATTGTATTGCTTTATCTGGTTCTCAAAATTGTATAACCCATTTTGCCGCAGATAAGACAGCGAAACAAAATATTTGGCAGCGCTGTTTCCTCCCGTTACATTGAGGTTCCCCTGGCTAAGATAAGAATAGGGTTTGAGCATGGTTTTCAGCCAGTCCACGCTGGGATAGAGATACTGGTAGGCAGGATGACTTCTATCTTTGTATAAGTTAAGGGTGGAGTCCGTATACTGGGTGGTGCTCAAGCCGTCATTTACGAGCCCTTCCCTGTATAGTTTCAAAGCATCATAGGCGTTGGCATACTCCGGCAGCCGCGTGGGGGATTGCCAGCCATTCTGGGCTGTGATACTGATGCGGGGCGTAGCATTCAACCCTCTCCTTGTAGTGATGAGCACCACCCCATTAGCTCCCCTGATACCATAGATCGCAGTAGATGCCGCATCCTTCAATATCGTGACATTCGACACCTCGTTAGGGTCCAGACTGGAAAAATCCCGTTCTATTCCATCCACCAGTATGAGAGGGGCATTGTTACCCGTTGTCCCGAACCCTCTGATATACAATGCGGCCCCATCCGCACCCGGCTCACCGCTGTTTTGCACCGTAATGAGCCCGGGTAGCCTTCCTGCCAGCGCGTTGCTGAGATTAGCCACGGGGCTCTGCTTTAATTCCCTGGGACCAATGGAAGCAATGGCGCCCGTTACATCTTTCCTTTGCTGAGTGCCATATCCCACAATAACAACATCACTGAGCATATTATTCTGCGTGACCATCCGGATATTAATGATTCGTTCCGACCCTGCCGTTACTTCTTTTGTCGTAAACCCAATATAGCTGAATTGCAATATATCTCCCGGGGCAGCATCTATCGTATACATCCCTTCAATGTCTGTCGCGACGCCTTTGTTCGTGCGTTTGTTCGACACAGATACATTGGGAATAGGCTCATCGGCGGAGTCTGTTACTTTACCATGAATAGCCATCTGCTTTTGCCCCACATCGTTCATCGACGAATCATTCTGTTTGGGGATGATATAAACAAACTTGTTCTCAATCCTGTAAGAAAGGGGAAGCCCCTTTAATACTTCGTCCAGTGCATCCCTGAGCGGGTATTTCCTGATATGGACATTGATACGGGGGGCAGACCTGATTAATTGATCCGACCAAAAAAAGGAATACTGAGATTGCTTCTTTATCTCGGTCAACGCCTGTACCAGCGTGATATTCGATCGATCCAGCGTAATGGATTGCGCATTCGCCTGGGTATGCGTCAGCAAGGCCACGACGAAAAAAAGGAAGGTGATCCTCATACTATCGTTAGATTGGGTTAAAAAGCATTCCCTTTCCGGATCACGGCGTTTCCGGACCCGGGAACAATTAAATACAAACAGTCTTTTTAGTGGAACTTATCGACCGGCGACAATTACTGTTTTATCCTTTAGCTTGCAGTGAATACCATTGGCATTTAGCGCAGCTATTATTTGAGAAATAGGGACATCCTTATTTAGTGATCCGCTAAAACTGAGAACAGGAGGCTCCCCATCATAGACTACGGCAACATCATACCAACGTGCAACTTCACGCAGAAAACGTTTTACATCCATATTGTTCAACGGCAGCTGCCCATTCATCCAGGCTATAGATTGCTCCGTATCCACCATCCCTACGTGTATATCCCCATTCACGCTTGTTTTGCTTTGCTGGCCGGGGGACAACCTGAAGCTATGATGCTCGTTGCTTACCCTGATCGCGCCTTCCAATAAAGTAGCATAAGTAAAAGGCTCATCATCATAAGCCATTATATCAAAATGAGTCCCCAATACTTCAACTTTATTGCCGCTCGTGCTGACGATAAAGGGATGCTGCGTGTTCCTGGCAACCTCAAAATAAGCCTCCCCGGAAAGGGATACCAATCGCTCCTTGCCGGTAAAGGCCACGGGGAAACGCAATGTCGAAGCCGCATTTAGCCAGACTTTCGTGCCGTCGGGCAATATCAGCGGGGGCGACTGCTCTCCTTTATGGGTAACCAGCGTATTGTAGATATTGGAAGAAGGAGCGCTTCCTAAATAGGACAGTTTACCATCTTTGTCAAGCACACAAACCGCGCCCTTCCTGGTTGTAACATTCAGTAAATGCTGGCTGTTGATCGGTATTTCCTTGCCATCGGCCAGCAACAAGGTGGCTTTGGTGGCTCCCGGCTGTATGTCCTTCGCCTGCTGGATCTCTGCCCCGGACGTGGGGTTCTTCCCCTGCGCCGGACGCCTTTGCATATAAAAAAGGGTAAGCGCGATCAACCCCAGCACAGCGGCAGCCGATGAAACAGGCAGCCAATAGGTTCTACGCGGCTGTTTATCTCCCTGCTCTATCTTCTGATTGATGGCATCAAAGATCCTTGACTGCAACGCATTAGCCGAATCAATACCCGGCTCATTCCAATTGATCTCTGTCTCATGCAGGGATGTATACCATGCCTCCAGCGCCTTTTTATCGCTTTCGCTGATAGTACCCTTCAGGTAACTATCCGCCCAGGCTTTTAGTTGTTCAGGAGATGGCATACGCATAATAGTCTTGTCAAATGGATAAGAACCCTACCTACAGGTAAAAAAATAATAGCAGGAAGTTTTTGAGGGCCGTGTGGAGATGACTCAAGGCCCTTGTCAGATGCTTTTCGATAGCCTTCACCGAAACATGCAGCGAGGCAGCGATCTCCCGGTTAGACAGCCCCCTCTCCCGGCTGAGCCTGAATACCAGGCGGCATTTCTCCGGCAGTTCAAGGATGGCCTTTTCCAGGTCATCCCTGAGTGTCTCATAGCTGATCCATTCCTCAGTACTGTTACAGCCTTCGTCCACATGCAAACGTCGTATCTTATCGCTTTCCTTTTTCTTTTTTGCCAGGAATGTATAGATCTTATACTTGATCGCCCCGCCCATATAGGTATAGAAACTATGATCGATCGTCAGGTTATCACGCCTGTTCCAGATATCCACAAACAGCTCCTGCACCACTTCTTCTGCATCCTGCCTGCATTGCAGCTTAACATAAGCAGTGATCACCATTTTCTCCCAATACCTGTTATACAGTTCCGAGAACGCCCGCTTATCACCAGCTTTTAGTAAAGCCAGCAATGCTTTCTCATCGAGCGCGTGGTAGTTGTTCATATTTATGGCAGTTAAGCAATCCGGGAAAGTGACCGCAAATATCTTAATATTTTATTTTCTACCAAAAATGCGCTTCTACCAGATCTTTATCCTTTTGTCTTCGGGTAAAAAGTTTTTGTCACCGGGCTGCACCTTAAATGCTTTATAAAACGGGGCGGAACTCATCAGCGGGCCATTTACACGCCACATGGCTGGTGAATGTGGGTTGGTATTTACATACATCCGCAGAAAAGCATCTCTCGTTTTCACCCTCCATATCCTGGCAATAGATAGAAAGAACCGTTGATCCGGTGTAAAACCATCGATCTTGGTGGAATCCTGTCCCTGTTGAGTCATCTTAAACGCATCATAGGCAATAGCAATACCACCGTTGTCAGCGGTGTTTTCGCCTACAGTCAGGGCGCCCTTTATATGGACGGTGTCCAACACGGCAAATGAGCTATAGAGATCAATCACTCCTTTTGTTTTTGCCCTGAATTTCTCATAATCCTCCTTTGTCCACCAGTTTTTTACGTTCCCCTCCTTATCAAACTGTGCGCCCTGGTCGTCAAAGGCATGCGTCATCTCATGTCCAATGACCATCCCGATCCCGCCATAGTTGATGGCGTCGTCTGCCGAAAAATCAAAATAGGGGAATTGCAAAATGCCAGCCGGGAAAACGATTTCGTTATATGGTGGGTTATAGTAGGCGGTGACAGTAGAGGGCGTCACACCCCATTCCGATCTATCCACCGGCTTGTTCAGTTTTGCCAGTTGAAATTGATAATCATTTTGGTTCAGCGAGAGTATATTTTCGAAATATTTTGTTCTCTCTATCTGCACCTTGTCGTAATCCCTCCATTTATCCGGGTATCCGATCTTTTTGGTGATCGCATATAATTTTTCTTTCGCTCTTTGTTTTGTGCTGTCACTCATCCAATCAAGATGGTTGATCCTGTTTTCGAAAGACTTTTGCAGGTTGTTCACCAGGTCGAGCACACGTTTCTTTGCGTCCTCATTAAAGTATCTTTTTACATAAATCTGCCCCAGGGCCTGCCCCAAAAGATTGTCGACGTTCTCAGTCATGATTTGCCCACGGGATCTCTGCGTGGCTTGCCCGGATAATACTTTGGTAAATTCAAATGTGGCATCCACAAATGGCCTACTGAGTGCCGTAGCATAGTTTTTCAGGGTGCTTGCTTTCAAATAAACTTTCCAATCGTTTATGGAAATAGATTTCAGCAGCCCATTCAACTTTTCGTAATAAGGGGGTTGAGCCACATCGATGGAGTCGGTCTTTGCGTCCAGATCGGCAAGCAATACTCCCCAACTTATATTGGGCTGTGTTTTGTTAATTGCTGCTACAGCCTTTTTATTGAAATTTGCATTGATATCTCTGAGCTCTATATTTGTTTTATGCGATGCGGCAATTTGTTTTTCAATGTCGTAAACAATATCTGCCTGTTTCACGGCAGCATCCGGTGCACTGCCGGTTAGTTGAAGCAGCACCCCAATATATTTTTTATAGGCTTGCTGAATACCAAGTGTAGACGAATCTGTCTTAAAATAATAATCACGGTCAGGCAGGCCGATGCCTGTCTGGAAAACATGGGCAATATTGATGCTGCTGTTCTTGTTGTCGGGAGAAATACCAAAACCAATAATGGAGTGATTTCCCGTCTTCAGTTCAGTGGCCACAAATTTGATCAGTGATGGTGCATCGCTGATGGCATCGATACGTGTAAAAATTGGTTGGAGGGGGGTGTATCCCCGCTGGTTGATGGTTGTCGTATCCATGCCGGATGCATAGAAATCTCCTATCTTCTGTTCAAGGCTTCCGGGCGTGTGCTGCGCTTTTGCAACACTATCCAGTATATCTTGCAGAAGTTGTTTTTGCGGAATGTTCAGGAACATATAAGACCCTACTCCTGTTTGATCATCCGCAATTTTTGCGGTGTCGTACCAGCGGCCGTTGACATAGCGAAAGAAATTGTCGCCGGGTTTTATAGAGGGATCAACCCCATTTACATCAACAAAAGTTCTCAGATGAGGTTCCGGGTTATTGCATGCTCCCAGAAAGCCGGCTGCCAGACATATGTAAAGAAATCTATTCATAAACAGGAGATTTTCTTAAAGATAATACATCCTCCTGAATACTCTTTACTCCCTAATTGAGATTCCTGTACTCGCTTGGCGACTTGCCGGTTTTAGCCTTAAAGATCTTGGTAAAATGGGAAGGATATTCAAAACCAAGCTCATAGGCGATCTCGCTGATCGAACTTTCCGTTCCCCACAATAGCGATTTGGCCTTGTCCACCAGTTCGAGGTGAATATGTTCCATCGTGCTCTTTCCGGTGAATTTCTGAAGGAGGTCCGAAAGATAGCTGGACGACAGATTCAGCTTTGAAGCAAAATAAGAGACTTCGGGCAAGCCGGATTCTACCAGCGTGCTTTGGCTAAAGTACTCTTTTAGCAATGCTTCAAACCGCTGTACAACATCCGCATTCGCTTTAGCCCGGGTATAAAACTGCCGGTCATAAAAACGGTTACAATAACTCAAGAGCAGCTCTATAGTGCTAACGATCACGCTTTGCGTATGCTTATCGATAGACTGGTTGTATTCCCTGGCGATCTTATCGACGCAATCCTTGATGATCTTACTTTCTTCCTCGGAAATATGCAGCGCTTCATTCACCTCATAGTTAAAAAAGGAGTACTGGTGCATCTTTTTACCCAGATCGGTCCCATAAAGTAAGTCCGGATGGATAAACAAGGCCCAACCTTCATCCACCTCGATATCGGGGCCCGGACCGATCACCTGGCCCGGTGCGGTGAACAACAGAGAGCCGCCATTAAAATCATACTGACCTTTTCCATAATACAGGTGGCCCTTGAACTTCTTGCAGGAGATCGTGTAAAAGCCAAATCGGTATAGGGCCTTGGTTTTCGGCCGTTTGGCATAAAAGTCAGCGTGGTTGATGACACTTACCAGTGGATGCCGGGGTAGTGGATATTGCACCAGTTCATGCAGATCGTTTATCGACTCAACATCGACATAAGGTTTATCTGTCCTTTTCATCGTACTATAAAGTTAAAGAAAACAGCCCGTCACTCAAATCCCGGTCTGACCAACCATCATCTTTTTAAATACAACATCATCAATTTGTTGCCGGGTTTCCAGTAATTGCACTGCGTCATGACCGACGGGATAACGTAATTTTTCAGCGCCGTCCGTCGCAGCTTCATAAATGACTTCGGCTACTTCACCGATGTTTTCCGACATGGGCCAATCCGCTAACCTCCCAAGAAAGCTTTCGAAGGGCTGCTGATAGTCGTCCAGGCCGTCTGTGCCGTAGATGTTCATAGATCGGCCTGCAAAATCTGTCTTATAGCCGCCCGGCTCCACCAGTTTTGTCCGGATGCCCAGCGGGTTGAGCTCGTATTGCAGGGATTCGGTCAACCCTTCAACGGCAAATTTAGTGGCATGATAGAGCGTACAGAATGGGAAGGTAACCCTTCCGCCGACGGAGGAGACGTTGATGATGATCCCCGTTTTACGCGCCCGCATATCCGGTAAAACGGCCTTTGTAACCTTGATCAGGCCAAAGACATTGACCTCAAACTGCTGCTGGATCGCTTCCTCAGGTGCAGCCTCCAGCGTACCAAGCGTCCCGAACCCGGCGTTGTTCACCAATACGTCGATCCCACCAAATTGACGGATACCTGTCTGAACGGCCTCTCCTATACTGGAATTGTCGGTAACGTCCAGCCTGGTCACGAGCACCCCGCTGAAGGCGGAAAGTTCTTTCTCATTTTCGGGTGAGCGCATAGTGGCGATCACGTTCCAGCCTTTTTGATGAAATAGTTTGACGGTTGCTTTTCCAAAGCCGGAAGACGCCCCTGTAATAAATACGGTCTTTTTCATTTGAGTTTGTATTAATTGTTCCATACAAAGGTCTAATGAATGACCTGCGCCCATTTATACTTTTCTTGGTAATGCTTATATATTTCTTAAACTTTCCCGATATAACTTAGAATACTTCCCCCAGGTTGGCAAAGATACCATGCGATCCATGCATCCCAAACCCATAGTCCAATGCAATATTAGTCCGGGAAAATTTGTTCAGTTTGATACGGATTCCGGCGCCCCAGCCAGGAGCAATGGCTTCAAATCGGCCGCTGGAAGGCTCTGAAAATGACTGAGCATTGACAAACACCACCCCTCCCAAAAAACCATTGGACATGATGTCAAATCGATATTCCGTCTCTCCATAAACGACATTTTTACCTCGAAACCGGCCCTGTATATATCCTCTTCCCATATTGACATAGGTATCCGACGCAGTGGAAGGAAGCAGGAGATACGGCGGATTGCCCTTGAGGGTGAACCAGTCGAAGGTCCAAAAGGCCAGTATATTTTTTGAATGATGGGGGAAATGCATGTATTTCCGTGCGTCAATAAGCAAGGTCTGCCAATTCGAATCGCTGCCTAAAAAAGTAAAGTTAGGCCGGTATATAACATTCACATAATGCCCCGGTTCAGGGTTGATCGCGTTTCGCCGGGTGTCGTACAGCAAATTCAAAGTAAATCCCGACGAGAGAGATTTAGACCGTAACCCGTACCGCTCAAAATCCGTCATCTGCCCGGCAGGCGGGTTCACCTCCTTTACATTCCAATAATAATCTATAGCATAGCCAACGCCAAGATAAAAGTCATGGGATACTGTTTTTAGAACAGTCTGATAAAATCGCAGGTAGGAAAAATCGATCAGATATCCGCTATCGGTTTTTGTAAGCCCACCCAACCCATAGGTATCCTGTGGAAACTTTGCAAATCGCCAGTCGCTTAAAATATTATATTTATTACCTTTTGTCCAGATATTTGCTTCAAGCGGGATTTGTAGCTGGTGTTTTTGTGTATAGGTCAGGTTCAGATAGATATTGGAGATATTGTCTTCCTCCCGCTCACCCGTGTAAAAGGCGGCATTTGCTGTGAGATTGACGGCAAATGCGGTCTGAAGAGTATACTCCGCCGATGGAAGCAGGGAACCATATACCTTACCCGCCCTTTTTTTAACACTATCGATCCTCATTCCGGGATGTTTAAGGAATATGTTCCTGGCGACATCGATAAGGTCCACCTCCTGTTTTATAGCAGGGTCATGGTTGGATCGCAATGTATCCTGTGAAAAGCCCTCGGTGGCCTCAAACAGTAATACCATCAGAAATAAGCAGATCCGTAAAGGAATAACAGTGGGTAGACCCAATTAAACAATTTGTTAACAAAAAAAGGGGAAATTTTCCTATAGATCAACAGGCAGGGCCCTTTTTTATGTGATGCAGTTGTTAATGCTTATTTTTTGATCACCTTCTGCATCTGAAGCTGCTTGTTATTATGAATGACCGTGGCATAATAAATACCTGTAGCGATCCCTTTTACGTCGACGCTCAGCAAATTATTCCCCGGCAGCAAGACCGCCCGCTGAAGCCTGATCAACATCCCCTTGCCATCAAATAATTGTATGATCACCTCCTCGCCGGCATCAGCGGTCATGCTGATGTATAGCAGGTCGTCCACGGGGTTAGGCCATATTTTGAATGCTTCCTGGGCGCTGCAGGCTGTACGCAGCACCTTAGTGAATTGTACCTTCCCGTCCAGGTCATATTCGGCGATACGATAATAGTCGTTGCCGGCCGGCGAGTTGTCCGCAAAGGAATAGGTGGTTTCAACAACAGCATTGCCCGCGGCCGCAACATTACCCAGGGCGATCCATTGCAAGCCGTCTGTGCTTCTTTCCACCGAAAAGTAATGACTATTTTCTTCCTGCGCGGTTTCCCAGTTCAGCAGGACCGAGTTCCCGTTGCAGTGAGCATCGAACAAAATAAAATTCACCGGCAGCGGGGAAGGTGCGCCTGACAGTGTAAAAAGCCCCAACGAAGGGATGGCGTTTTTCTCCACATAGTCGGCGGCGGTATCGTGGCTATCCTCTCCCATAGAGGTCCAATTCCCTGCTGCCTGTTTTTCCCAAACCAGCAATAAATTTTTGTCCAGTCCGTTCAGTTCCCCGTCCAGATAATGGATGCGTACCGTTGCATTCAAAGCCGCATTATTAGCGGGCTGGATATCATAATACCGCAAAACGGAATTACCCATAGCCGAACTGGTTGTCTGCGACTGGTGTCCACGCCGGATGACCGTATTTCCCAGGTTTTGCGCCGAGGTGATCACAGCGCCCAGGTTACCCGGGTTAGCAGAAGAAGGCGCATTCAGCATCGTGTTAACAATAACCGCTCCGCCCTTGGCGCCAATGATATGGCTTGATGCCTGTTCACCGTTTAATGAGCCGGCGCTGCCCAGATTGACGTCAAAACCATTGAGGTCCAGAAGCCCCGAAGTAAAATTGATCTGCCGGCCAATGTTGATGGAATGCTGTAGGACCACATTGGCGCCCGTGGGTTTATTGATCTGAAGGTCGTAAAAAATGCTTCCCTGGTTGCCCCTGATAAAAGAAGGGGAACCGCCTGTAAAAGAGATAGTCCCCGCCCCCGGCAATAGATTGCCGTTATTGATCAGGTCAGTATTCGACAGTGTCAGTTGCAAATTGCCAGCCATGACAAATTGTGCGCCATTGGTAATAGTAAGCTGAGCCAGGACATTATTTGCGCTTAACAGGAATAAAAGACCGGTAGCTAATAAAAATATCTTCATGCTGGTTTTTTCGTTAATTAGTCAACAACACCAAAGTACTGGCCTCCGTTGATATTGATCAGTGTATTTCCACTCCCTCCTCCGATGGCCTTACCTGCGGGGCCACCCATATTGAATCCACTGAAGTTGCCTGTTCCAGTCTGTCCTGGCTGACCCCGGTCACCACCCGAGCCGCCTGCTGCGCCACCTGAGTCTCCCGGCCCGCCGGCGCCGCCGGCAGTTGCAGTTCCCGAAGATCCCGCACTTGCAATGATGGTCGGTACACAGACCAGGCCGCCCCCAAAGGTTCCCCCGCCCGGACCACCGGCGCCACCGACCACCCCAGCGCCACCGCCGCCACCCCCGCCATAACCAGCCGTATTTCCACCACTGCCGCCGCCACCGCCACCGCCGCCGGCTACAATTCCATAATTATTGATGGTAATGCCAACACCGCTTCTCGTGCTCACCGCATAACCTCCGGCGGCGCCCGCTCCTGCATACCTCCATAATAACGAGCAGCCCTGCTCCAGTGTACCATTTCCGCCGCTGCCGCCGGCGCCTTGGATCGTTCCATAATTATTAATAACAACAGACGCATCAAATGGCATGGAACTAAAGGACAGTGCCGTATCACCCGGATTGCAGCCACTGATGGTCACACCGGCCGATATATTGATAAGGTATTTTTTCCCCGGGGCCCCCTTGCCATAGAGCGCATAAAAATCAACCTTGCACATATTGCTGGTGATATTTATTATCATTGTCTGACAACTTGCGCAATAACAATTCCAGATAGCATTTGCCGAATCATAGTAATTGAGACACCGGTCATCGGTATTATAAATATGCAGGCCATCAGGGGGATTTGAAATAGCATCGCGCTGCACGGTAGAAAGTCGGGGGAATAAAACGCCTCTATCAGTAGCTTTTATATCCAGAATGGCTTTAGCATTGGGGTTGCCGGTGCCGATGCCGACACTTTGAGAAAGCGCCGGCCAGCAACGACATACGAAATATAGCAGTATAAGTAGCCGTTTACCCATATGTCAATATTTTAGGGGGGTTTAAATTGGATACGAATATTCGCAAATCCTAAAACTTCCGTCTACCGTAAAAGGGTGAATTTTCCTCAAAATTTGGGGCCTACTGCAATTATTCCAATCTTTATCCTGACAAATCTCCTTTCTCATGCACTTTCCGGGAAATCGTAGGTTTTTTTGGGTTCTTGCTCTGTCGTTATCGGCTGTCGCAGCATCGGCCCAGCCGGATTATTTTAAGAAGATCTTCGAACATGAAAAGGATTCCCTGGTAAAAGAGCTGAGTAAACACCCGCTCCCGGATACTGCGAGGGTCATGGCACTGATGAAGATCCTGGACGGCACCATGTTCTTATCTCAGCGAAAAGAAGTACTCCCTTATTGGGCCGAAGCCATTCAGCTCAGCCGTAAACTAAATTTCTGGAGGGGGCTAGCCGGCTGTCTGGAGTGGAAGGGCAGTTATTATAAAAGCGCTCACCAAACGGACAGCGCGTTGCTCTTCCTGGATTCGGCCATCGAATTGTCGGATAACCACGCCGACCCATGGCTTCATCGTCCAAAAGGGTTCGCCCTTTTTCAAAAAGGAATGATCTACGAAACCCAGGAGAACCTCTTTACGGCCCTTAATGCCTATTTCGCAGCGCTGAAAACCTATGATAGTACCGACCTGATAAAACAGAAAATGATCTGTCTTAGGATCGCCACGATCTATAAGGAACTTCACAACGATGCCAGGTCCCTGGAATATTACCTCCAGGCGCTGGACCTATATGAAAAAGCCATCGGGAACAATGTCAATAAAGAAGCAAACGGGATCTATACCTTCATAGCAGGCATTTATTTCGATCGCGGCGAATTTTCAAAAGCCAGCTACTATCTGGGTAAATTAAGTCCCTTCATGCCGGACACTGTCGAGACAGTGATCACCGGCAGCTACTATCGCCTGGCGGGGCAAATCGCTGAAAAAGAAGGCAAAACCGACTCCGCCATCAGCTTTTTGAAAGAAGCGTTAAAATATTTCAGCTACACCGGGCAAATGCATGCAAGTGACATTGCCAATGCGTGCGCCGACATTGCCCATCTAAAGATCTTGACGGGTGAAGGCTCAGAGGCCGGAAAATATGCTGAACAAAGCCTTGCCGCCGCCAGGGCCAGCGGTCAAAAGGAGGCCATGGCCAATGCGCTGATCGCCATCGCGGAATACTATTATAAGACCGGCCGGCAGTCGGATGCGTACCGGGCATTGCAGCGGGCAACCGTCCTGAACGACAGCGTGTTGACAGAGGCCAATATAAAACAGGCGAACACACTGTCGGCCGTTTATGAAAACGACAAAAAAGAACACGCGATCGCGCAGTTGGAGACAGATAAAAAGATCCAGCAGGCTTCAGTAAAACAGAAAGCCTTATTAAATATTATCTTTATTATCACCATTCTGGCGTTGCTCTTGCTCGGCGTTGTCTCCTGGTTTAATTTAAAGAACAAACGGAAGATCCAACGGCAAAAAATAGCGGAACTGGAAAAAGAAAAACAATTGACGGGAATAGAGGCCATGCTGAAAGGACAGGAAGAAGAAAGAAGCCGCCTGGCGAAAGATCTGCATGATGGCTTGGGCAGTATGCTCTCCGGTGTAAAAATATCCTTCTCGAATATGAAGGAAAATGTGGTCATGGATGCCGCCAATACCAGCGCTTTTGAAAAATCCCTGGATCAGTTGGACAGGACCATTACCGAATTACGCAAAGTAGCGCATAACCTGATGCCCGAAGCATTGGTGAGGTTCGGACTAAGAAGCGCCGTCAAAGACTTCTGCAAATCGATCCAATTGTCCAGCAATACGGACATCATTTGCGAACAATTCGGAACAGAAAGGGAGTTAGGTAATGTTGCCGATGTAAATGTATACCGCATTATCCAGGAACTGGTCAACAATGCAATCCTCCATGGACAAGCGACGCAGATCCTGGTACAACTGACCAAAACAGACGAACGGGTTTTGATAACAGTAGAAGACGACGGGAAAGGGTTTGAGCCGAACGCATTGGAAAAAATATCTGGGATGGGTTTGGCGAACATCCGGTCCCGGGTCAACTATTTTAATGGGTCGATGGATATCGAATCTAAGCCAGGCGAAGGCACAATCGTTAATATTGAACTAATAACATAAGCGATGATCAAGGTCTATATAGTAGAAGATCATATGGTCGTAGTAGAAGGTCTGCGTGTACTGCTTCAGAACGAAACAGATATCACCATCGCCGGCTCTTCCGGCACCGCTGCCGCCTGCCTCGAATTTTTCGCTTTCAATAAAGCCGATGTACTGCTGATGGATATCAATCTGCCTGATATGAACGGTGTGGACTTATGCCGGCTGATAAAAACAAGACACAAAGAAGTGATGGTGCTGGCGCTCAGCACATTCAACCAGGGCATCTACATGAATAAGATCATGGAGAATGGCGCCAGCGGCTATCTATTAAAAAATGTAGGCCGGCAGGAACTGATCGACGGGATCAAAACGGTGAGCAACGGAGGGGTTTATTTCAGTTTCGAAGCCGGTAAAATATATAAGACCACCCTTGAAAAAAGCAACCATCAACCCGTACTGACCAAACGGGAAAAAGAGATCATAAAGCTCATCGCCGAAGGCTTTACCAATGCTCAGATAGCGCAGCAGCTATTCTTAAGCATCGACACGGTCGACTCCCACCGCAAGAACCTCTATACTAAGCTGAATGTCAAAAATACGGCCCTCCTGATCCGCTATGCGATGGACAACGGCATGATCGGATAGATCATGCGATCAGTTTTGTAGCGATCATTATCATACCTCTGGCGGCTATTTCGACAAAAAATCCCCGGGAACGCGCAAGCCTTCTTCACTCGCGAGAACCTTGAGCATGATCTTTTGAAGCCCCTTGGGGATCAGGTCTATTTCTGACTGGGTCAGCGGCTGGAGCAATTCAATAAATTCATCCTCATCATCATAGTATCCCAACTGCAATACCCATCTGTCCTTGGAAAGTAATCGGAGAGCCATCTCCTTGTCCTCTTCATAGATATGGATCTTTACCACGGCCCACTGTTCATCCTCTTCAGCTTCAAAATGAATGTCGGTGGCCTTTTTGCTTACCACCTCCTTCACGATCTTCTGCACCAGGGAGCCAGGATGTTGCCGGATTAACTCTTCGTTTGAAATGTTGTTTGCCATAGATGCTACAAATATAACAAGTGCCGGGATCACTATTTAACCCTGGTTCCAAATTATAGATAATTTCAATACAGAAGATCCCATACGGGGTACCCTTTAAAAAATAGTACTCATTTACATAGTATTAATTAACAAAGCGTGTCTCTTAGGATGTAATAAACCCTAATAATAGGGCCAGATAAATAGTATTATATGAAATACATGCTGCCATTCACGCTATTCGGAATCTTTTTTTTTACGGCTTGTGCGCCGGATTCCCCTGAAAGTAAAATAAAAGCCGGGACAAATAAGTTAGGACAGCAAGTTTATCAGGATAAACCATTTTGGCAGGATTACAGTATAAAATATTATTTTCCTAAGCAAAATAAAAGTAAGATATCTCTTTATCAGGTTGCAGCCGACCGGAATCACAATATAGAAATTTCGTCCTCGGATGGATTGCTTTTTCCGTATAACGGTCATTTTCTTGCCCCAGGAGAATTATTGCCTGTTACAACCTACCGTCACATGAAGAACAAACATATTGCCGGTGTTATTTCTTACCAAAACCAGTTTTTTTATACCGACGATCATCTTCTCTTTTCAAATGCCTGGGCAGGGAATTTTTATACAGCGCATAATATGAAGAAACCGTCCGTTTTTGCCGGTGATAAAGATTTTAATTTTTTGTTGACGGACGGTTCGGATCTTGTCTATCTGGGCAAAGATGGAAATATCCTTTGGACAGCCCGGATCCCCCATGTTATTTCTATTAAGTTCAATGAGCCAAAGAACAATTTCCTTATTGTCACCGCTGATTCCTTATCTATATTTTTACCGGCAGAAAAAAAACTGGTTTCTATTTTTAAAGGGGGTGATATCACTTGTGCAACGTCTGCAAAAAAAGGGGAAAAGATAGTCCTGGGAACCAAAAAGGGTTACCAATGGCTCAAGGAGTCCGGCATACCCGAAGGGGAATTGATTACAAAAGTCCCCTGTCCCGAAATCACCGATTTGGAAGAAATAAATGGGGTGCTCTGGTTTGGGTCCACCCGGGGCGCTTTTAAATTGACAGAGGAGAATACATACGATTATTATGCCTCGGAACGATGGCTGCCGGACAATAAAGTGGTGGATATCGCGCCCGGGCCTGAGGGAAGCGTTCTTGTTTTAACCGAGGCTGGATTAGGTCAGATTTGTTTTTCAAAAATGACCCTGGAGGAAAAAGCCATGATATTAGAGGAGCAGACCCGAAAACATCATATACGTTATGGATTTAGCTGCACCGGTGAAAATATGTCCAAAGGTAATCTATCGACCATGACACTGTCGGATTCAGACAATGACGGCCTCTGGACTGCCATGTATCTTGGAGGGCAATTGTTTCGGTATGCGGCCACCAAAGATCCTGAGGCATGGGAGAATTGCAAAGAGGCCCTGATGGGCTTCGAACGCCTGTATGCGATTACAGGGATTCCTGGTCTTCCTGCAAGGGCTTATGAAGTGATGGGGTATGAATCATCAGGATATACAAATGCTTTTAGTGAAAAGGCGCGTCATCTTTTTGAGGAAAGTGGTTACGACGTAAAAAGCTCTCCCTGGCGTAAGGGGACCTCTAAAGGTTGGGTATGGAAGTCGACCACCAGTAGTGATGAGGTGCTGGGGCACTATTTTGCGCTATCCCTCTTTGTAGACCTGGCTGATGACACTTTGTGGAAACGTCGGGCAAAGAATCTCTTAACAGAACTTTCTGAGCATTTATATAAGAACGATCTATACCTGGTTGACTGGGACGGAAAGCCAACAACATGGGGGAAATGGAATCCAGCCTATGTCAATGGATTTTCACCCCGGGTAGGAGACAGAAAACTGACTTCATCAAATATTACAGGTTTTCTGCAGGCGGCTTTTCACGTTACCAAAGACGAAAAATATAAACAGAAGGTACTCGAACTATTGGGGAAGTATGGCTATCTTGAAAATTTGATGCGGCCCATGAAAGAAATTGGCAGGGTTGAAGAAAAAGATTCGGGTAAATTCTCAAGTTGGGCCGAAATGCTTTCCAATGAATGGAACCATTCAGATGATGAAATGTATTTCCTGGGCTATTGGTGTCTCTATCCTTACGCACTTAACGAAGATCTCAGGGAAAAATTCAAGGCGGCCATCCGTGATCATTGGGAAATATTGCGTCCGGAAAAAGATCCTATCTGGAATTTTACATATGCCATGACTGGAGCAAAGGACTTTGACCTGGATGAGTCCATCTGGTGGCTAAAAAGACATCCGTTGGATAATATCTCCTGGAACATAGAAAACTCCCAAAGGAATGACATTGATAAGCTCCCCAAAAATTTCATGAATCGTTATACCAAAAATGTGATTTCTCCCGCGGAAGGAGTTGTTCAAAAACACAATGGCACCCGCTTTGAGTTGGACCAGACCGGTAATGGTCAATCGGCAGAAACCCTGGGAGATATCTGGCTCCTGCCTTACTGGATGGGGCGCTATTTGGATGTTATTTCTGCTCCTATAAAGGAGGTGGATGATCGCAAGAATGTGGACTAAAAAATCATTTCAATTTTATATGATAAATTTTCGATTGCCTGTATCCTGGATGATCTTCTGTATAGCCGGAATACTGTTCCAGGCGACAGCGATATCGCAGCCGTTATCGCCCGGGCCGCAGATCACTTTCTCCAGTGTGACAGTCGTTACCAGCGGTGCAGCGTTGACCAACGGAGAACGATCTGCGGTAAAGATTTTGACGGAAGAGGTTCAGAAAAGGACAGGGCTGAACTGGCAGGTATCTTCCACATGCCCGGCAGCAGGAGATGTAATCATCCTGAAACGCGAAGAGATAAATATTAAAGGAGGACCATCCTTTCCCAGGCAGCCTGAATTATCGCGGAAACCGGAATCTTTCAGGATAGTCTCGTCCGGGCAGCCGGGAAGGACAGTCATCCTGATCGAAGGCTTGGATAGCCGTGGCGTTTTGTTCGGGGTGGGGCGACTGTTGCGGGTGATGCAATACAATAAGGGCAGCGTATTCCTGAAAAGCGGGCTCGCCCTGGCGGAGAGTCCTGTTAAAGAAATCCGCGGGCACCAGTTGGGCTATCGGAATACGGCAAACTCCTATGATGGATGGTCGCCGGAGCAATATGAGCAGTACATCCGTGAACTGGAGATCTTTGGAGCCAACAGCATTGAGTCCATCCCTATCTTCGAGGAAGAAAAAAGCCCGCATTTCAAGATCCCGCCGGATGAAATGAATGCCCGGATCAGTGCGATCTGTGAAACCTACGATCTTGATTATTGGATGTGGGTTCCTGCTCAGATGGACCTTAACGATAAAAATAAGCGAAGAAAATATCTGGAAACTTTCGAAAAGATCTGCAATTATTCGGTCCGGATAAATGGGGTGTTCTTTCCCGGCGGCGACCCCGGCGATAATCCACCGGAATTGGTATTGCCCTTGCTGGAGGATATGGCCGTTATTTTAAAAAAGCGCCACCCGAAAGCAGGTATATGGCTGTCTCTGCAAAACTTCACTGCTGAACAAAGCCAATACGTTTATAAATATGTACAGGAGAAACTACCGGTATGGCTCGGTGGATTAGTGACGGGCCCCAGTAGTCCGCCGGTGGAAGAGACAAGGGCTGCTCTGCCGTCCAGGTACAAATTGCGTTATTATCCCGATCTCACCCACAACGTCCGCTGCGACTCCCCTATTCCTTGGTGGGATCCCGCATTTAACCTGACGCTGGGACGAGAAGCCGTCAATCCCCGCCCTTATTTTTTTGCAGCTGTCTACAAGGCCCTTGAACAATATACGGACGGATTTATCTCATATTCAGATGGCTGCCATGATGATGTTAACAAGTTAGTCTGGACCCGGCTGTCCTGGGACATTCATGCCGATGAGCGGGAGATCCTTACTGAATATTCAAATTTCTTCTTTGGCAGTGCGTTAGCGGAAGATGGGGCCGACGCCATATCGGGGCTGGAAAAGAATTGGGAAGGGCCGATTGTGGAGAATGGTAATATCCAATCCTGCCTGGAAACATGGAAGGGTCTGGAAAGTGCAAACCCGGACCTGGCCGGCAACTGGCGCTGGCAGATGTGCCTGCTGCGTGCCTACTACGATGCCTATACGCGAAAAAGGTTCATCTACGAAGACAGGCTAGAACGCGAAGCAAATAATGCATTGTCGCAGGCCGGTAAAACAGGGGCTGCGAAAGCGATGGAGACTGCATTGAACATCCTGTCGAGGGCGGAAACGGAGCCTGTCGAAACCGCCTGGCATCAACGTATCATCGACCTCTGTGATGCCTTGTATAAATCGATCAGCCTGCAGACCAGCGTGGCAAAATACAAAGCTTCCGGCGAGGAGCGGGGAGCCGTGCTCGATTTCCTGGACAGACCGCTGAACAACCGGTGGTGGTTGGAAGATGAATTCAAAAGGATTGGGAAATTGCCTGAAAAAGTACAGGAAAAGGCCCTTGATACGATTGCTAACTGGGAGAATCCCGGTCCGGGAGGTTTTTATGATGACATCGGAAATGTTTCCAAATCACCTCATGTGTACAGGGGCGAGCCGTGGGTGACGGATCCCCTGGCGCGCAAGAGCGGGGATCTCCCTGGTTATGATTGGTGGGATAATGGCTTCAGTAGGGAGAGACTGTCCTGGATGACAAACATGAGTTGGCCAATGGGTATGGAATATGACGGCCTCGATTCGACGGCGAGTTATACAGTACGTATTACGGGCTACGGAGAAACCCTGTTAAAGGCCAATGGCCGGCGTGTGACACCGTCCCGCTATGGGAGAACGATCGGTGCGATAAAGGAATTCCCCATCCCGCCTTCATTCATAGAGCATGGCAGGCTCGTATTGACCTGGGATCCGCTGAATGAAGACTTCCTGAACTGGCGACAACATTCAAGGTTGACCGAAGTATGGCTGATAAAGAAAAAACGGTGACGATCGGTTTTCCGCGGGAGGCAACACCTGATTTTAAGGCCAAAACCCGCAAGCCGGGCGGTCGGCTACTTCCCAATACAGAAAATGAAAACACCCGTGAATAGAGCCTTTCAGCAATTTTAGTCCTAGATCGGTAACATATCTTTCTATATAAATCTACAATTGGCGAATTCTTATTTTCTTGGATGTGATAGTTGCAAAAAATGGACGCTGTAATGTCTGCGTTTTTAGTAAATAGATAAGAGCCTGCGTAATCTCCTGCAATTCATCAAATGAATATCTCAGGAATAAGACGCTTAGACCTTTCGCGTGATGGGCAAATACCCATTCACCGAAATCTTTATCTTCGGTGAGAAGGAGATAATCATACTTCAAGGCTATTTCAATTACCTGCTCGTCGCTGATACCTCGCGCCGTTTCATAAATCGATGTAACCTCGAATCCTTGCTCCCTAAGAGATTTTGTAATTTCAAAAGGAATGTTTTCATCTGCAAGGATCATGCAACAGCGATTACCGTTTCGTTGGAAATAACATCTGATGCATAGGCGAGTGCCGCATTAATGGCTGCTTCGGAAAGACCGGGATATGCTGTTAAGAGTTGTTTTTGAGTAGCCCCTTCCGATAATTTCTTTAAGATCAAAGCTACCGTGATCCTGGTTCCTTTAATGACGGGCTTTCCCAGCATAACCCCTGCACTGGATTCGATATAGTCAGTATATAGCATGTCTTTAATATTACATACCAAATATCGTTATTCTTTGCTGAGTTTTTAACTAAATTATTAGTGACAAGGCCCTATCCAACGAATATTACAAAACGCTAAATTTCAACACCTTGTAATTACCACCTACTTCTTTTCCCAACCTTTTATCAATACAGGGCAGTATCCCGATGTCAAGGCATTAGCTAAGGAAGCCGGTATCGCTGAAGAAACCGCCCGTGAACTGCTTTCCAATTCCATAAAGAGGATTTATCAGAGGAAACTCTTATGTGCTCTTGTTCCAAAATAATAAACGAATGGTCTTTCAGGATCTCGATAATCTTCTGCTCCACGATTATGATATCAATGCGCTATTCCAGCATCGTTATCAAAAGGCTGGAAGGAATGGCTGAACGCTAATGGCGAAAGCTTCGTCTTGGTCTTAAATAGCTTACTGAATGATTGTAATAATAGCCCTCCCTCCATCAGGAGAAAGGGCTATTATCATCGAACAATATACTTATGCGTCTTTCAAAACTTTCATCAAATTAAAAGCGCCATCATCTCCTCACCCACCCCAGCTTCACACTTATTCCGTACCCCAGAGTCTTCACTGCTCCAACGGCATTCGTCGCAAACACCCCATTCACCTTTACCCCGCTCACCGCATTCGCATTATAACTCACAAAAGAGTCCCCATTCTTTTTCACCACATTGGTTACGCCATAATCCAGAAACAACCCAACATAAAGATTGCAGCGTCCGCCCACTCTCGCCTTCACTCCCGACTCCACGCTTGCCAGGACAGCGGCCTGCAGATCGGAGACGGAATTCTTATCATTCCAATTGCTCTGCGACCCAAAACCATGTTGCGGCATATCCTTGATCGTCACATTGACGTCCGGGTAATAGCCATATAAATTGAGCTGGCTCGCGCTGCTTTCCAATTTCATCTTCCCAGCGGGAATCAGCAACTTACCCCCTGCATTGGCGTACCAACGCCAATGGGAAGAGATACTTGTCTCATAAGCCGCCATCACCGGGATGGTAACAGCCCAAAAGCTCTGTTTCTCCTGGTAGCCCTTCGTAGTCACCTGGTATTGAAATGCCGAACCCGAAGCATCTACCATATTCTCCGTAAACAAAGCATTGTCCTGTAAACTCGTCTTACCGGTATAATGATCAGCACCAATACCGCTGACAATACTCCAATGTTTATGCACCGGAATCGAATAGAACAACCCGAAACCCTCGCCCAATCCAGCCTGGGACGAGGCACCGGACGCAGAATACTGCAACCTGGACAGCCCGGCATGAGCCTGCGCCCCAATCTCCTGGGCCCGGGTAGACAATACGCCACCCAGGGAAAAAACAAGTAGTAAACTTTTTATATAGGATTGACCAAAATTCATGACAATTGATTAAATTAATTTACCAATAAATTCGTGGAAACTTTCTGCCCGTTGCTCAATTGCAGGCTGATGATATAGATGCCCGAACCTGTCGGCGCGGAAATGCTGTTCGTCGGGTGTACTGTGGTAAGCTGGGCTACTATTGTGCCTGTTACCGTAATGACGGACAATTTGGCCCCCTGCAGCTGCGCATCCGTGTAATTGGCCGCTACGGTAAACATAGTACGCGAATGCACCGGGTTCGGAGACACAGTGATCCCTCCGACCGCCGCACCCGGGGTCAAGGTCAACGGACAGCTCTGCACAGATCCATTATTTTTATCTACTGCCACCACATAGTACTGACCACTCAACGGCGTGCCTTCACTAAAGTAGGGCGCTGTTGCCCCTGCTATGGCGCTACCACTCTTATACCACTGCCAGCTCACATAATTGCCGCTCGTATTATCGAAAAGCAATGCGTCATTCCAGTGCGTACGGACAAGGGTGGTGGACCGGAAATTCAACGTATTGGTAACAGCAACAGCCGGCGAATAGTTGTTATTGCCACTCTGGGACGCCGTGATCACGGTCATGCCCGGTTGCAGCAACGTCAGTTGGTTACCGCTGATGGAGGCCACGGCCGTATTGGACACGGTATAGCTGACCGGTAAACCGCTGCTGCTGACGGCATTCAGGGTAGGCGGAGCTGCGCCGCCGCACCCGGCAACCAGGTTCTGCACCCAGCTGATCTGCTGCGGTATCCGGGTGATGGTTAAAAAATTGCCGGTATAAGTAATGCTATAGTTACCCCCTGCGGACAGCGTACCAAGGTTGATAGCATAATTACCCACATCTTCCCCCGCAGCCCTGCTTAGGGTTCCGGTCAATAGGGAATTATTCCCGCCATTGACAAAGCCCGAAGCCGTATAGGTCAACAAGGGATCAGCAGCCCCATAGGCTTTCGTCCGGGCATCCGCTGTCACCGTCAAAGAAGCCGGAGTAATAGTGAATTGGTTCCCGGTATAACTGATCGCATAATTTCGGCCCGCCGAAAGACTGCCAATATTTATCGGGTAGCTCCCGGCATTTTCTCCCGTTAGCCTGCTTAGCGATCCTGTTAACACAGCACTATTGTCGCTATTGACAAAGCCTGTCGCCGTGTACGTCAGCGCCGGATCCACCATTCCAAACACTTTGGTCTGCGGCCCTGCGGTCACTGTTAAAGAAGCCGGCGTAATAGTGAATTGGTTCCCGGTATAACTGATCGTATAATTTCCGCCTGCCGAAAGACTGCCAGCGTTAATCGTATAGTTGCCCACATTTTCACCTGCATCCCGGGTCAGCGATCCCGTAAACACAGAACTATTTTCGTCATTGACAAGCCCCGAAGCCATATAGGTCAACACCGGATCTGTACTTCCATAAATCCTGGTCTGCGGATTCGCGGACACTGTCAGTGTAACCGGATTGACAACGATCGCTCCATTGACATAGCTGATAGTATAATTACTGGCCGTAAAGGTTCCGCCGGAGGGAGCGCTGGCTACCACACTGCCGCTATAAGTGCCGACGGCCGCATTTGCCGCAGATCCGGCGCCAAACGTCAGTGTAACGCTACCCACCGTTTCCCCGTTTTTCAAACCACTCGCCGTAAACAAGGTGGACCCGTTTGCAACTGCCAGGGCCGAACCATAGTTTTTACTAGTGTCCTTAGTCGTGATGGTCAGATTCACAGGGTAAACGCTGCTGGGGAGGGTAGCTACATTCTGTGAAGTAGCCCCGATGCTGCTGCACACGATATTCCCGCTATAGGGAGAGTTAGCCACCTGAGCTGTAGCCGACAGACGTGCATATATAATGGTGCTATTCACTATCCCATTCGTCTGCGTTAAGACCAGGTTCCTGACATACCCGTAGCTGGCATTGGTCGACAGCTCAAATCCTGTGGGCGCCGCCAGCTTGATATCACCGGTCAGGAAGCTGCCTGCTATCGTAAAGGTGGTCTGGTTGATGGAAGGCAACCCATAGTCAGTAGTTAGCGTTGACAGGGAACCACTTGTGGTAATGGTGGGTGGATTCAATACGGTCAGTGTCAGGGGATAGGTATCACTCACGCAGCCAGTGTGGCTATTCGTAATGGAAAAATTATAGTTATACGTGCCTGGCTGCCCCGCGGGAATAGGTACCGTCAGCGGGCTGGATCCCAGGGCTGCATTAACAACACTATTGAATCCAGGCATAGCGACCGGGCTGGCCGCGACAATGCTGTATTGGTCGGGGCTTCCGGTGGCGCCGGTATAAGGGATAGCGAAACTGGTAGCAGTACTGCTGACATCGCTGATCGTTCCTAAGCTAATGGTTTGGCCGTTCACGGTTACGCTCACCGGGTAGTTGGTTGGACCGGCGCCATTATCAAGCGCCAGGGTTCCGGTGTAGGTTCCCGCAGTTGTGTTCGCCGGAATCGGGATGGCAATGGGAGAGTTTTTCGGAAATGCCGTACCTGGAGCGATATTGGCCAGCGGTCCGCTGTCCCAGGTGATGGAATAGGTCATCGGCATGGTCGTTGGCATATAATAGGTTACTGTCAAATTTCCATCCCCGGCATTGTAACCCTGGGTATGAACAACACTGACGAGGGCAGGGTCTGCATAGCTGGATCCACCACCAGCGGAACTGGAGCCAGATGTTCCGGTACCACCGCCGCCACCGTAATAGCCGCCGCCTCCTCCCGGGCCAATATCGTTACCGCCATTTCCACCCTGGCCAAGGCTGCCATTGCCACCTGGAGGGGTAGATCCAAGCACGCTGCCTGCTCCGCCGGCTGACTGGGTGCCACCCAATCCGGCCGTGCCCGAAAAATATCTGCCTATTTGACCGTCGCCGCCGGTAAGGTCACCCCCAGGGCCGCCAAAGATAGGTAAATAGTATTTGGCACCGCCACCACCACCGCCGGCCACCAGGATACGGTTGCTCAGCCCGGTTCCTCCTACCCGGATATCGGTAGCGCCACCGCCACCCGATCCTGTATGGGTAGGATTGTTCACAGCTCCTGTACCACCGCCATTCCAGCCTCCGGCATTACTGCCCGAACCAGAATTAACCACATAGCCGTTGCCACCTGCTCCACCTACATAAATATTCAGTGTCATACCAGGATTCACGCTATAAATGGCCTGTACCCGGCCGCCATTACCACCCGCTGCCCTGGGGCTAGACGACACGTACGTTCCACCCTGCGCGCCAGATGCATCGATATGCAGGCTGGAAACGTCCTGGGGTACCGTAAAGGTTTGTACGCTTCCCGTATAAGAAAATGTCTGGCTCGTAGCCTTAATCCCCTGCGCATAACCGCGCAGTCCGGAAAAAAGCAGATTTGCCGTCGTAGCCGTACTGCTGGCGCATACAGCCGGATTCGGACCCAATGTCAACGATGCCGCTTGATTCGCGATACCGTAGACGTCTATATTCTGAGAGGGGGCTCCAGCGCTCGCCACATTAATATAACCTGTGAGAAACCCGCTGGCACTGCTCGGAATCCTTACATAAATGGCCGTACTGCTGACGGTGCTGCCGGTTAGCGGCAGGATAAGCGGCGTATTGCGGTTACCCACAGTAGTAAAAGACGAAGAGGTACTCACCTCAAATCCATAAGGTGGATAAATGTAGATACTGTTGGACAGCCCAGTACCGCTCACCGCAAAGCTTTGCGAAGCACCCGGGCTGCCACTGTTGCTCGCAAATGGGCTTAAACTACCTGTGAGTGTAATGGTCTGCGCTGCCGCCTCAACAGTGAAAGCGAAAAATAAAATCGTGCAAAAGATAAATGCGTTGAGTCTACTTAATTTCATATTAAGCGTTTAGGGGTGTTGGGTGATTAACAAGGCCTCAACCAGGGTTAAGAACGTCGGCTTCCATTGTCAGTATCCGACAATAGGACTCCCCACGACAACCGGCAAGGCTTTCCCGCCAACCGCGACAACGGCTGGTAGCAAAGGCTGTTGTTAACAAACCATATTTTTAACAGTGAACCTTAGAATGGAAGAAAAGGCGAATGTTAGATTGGAGGCGAATTTTGTAGCAAAGGATTTTTAGTTTTATCATTAAGAATAGGAGTTATCAAAGGGACCAATTGTTTATCCTGTCCACAAAAGAAACGATTTATACGAAGAAAAATGTCCCTGAAATTAGCAGGAGGATTAATTAGCGGGCAGGACGTACTAAATCCGAAAAGCCACCAAATTCTTTGTAGTTACGGCTTTCATAGTTTATTGGCTATATTTTGGAAACAGACGGAGCGAGTATTTTAATGACAAATGTCATTATTTTTTTCTTCGACGGGTTGCCGAAGCCTTCTTGCTGCGCAGCCGGCTAAGTGTTTCGCTGGCGATACCCATATACGATGCAATATACTTGATGGGTATTCTATTGGCCAGGTCTCCATGGCTTTGCAGGAAATGTTGGTATTTAAGGTCTGCATTTTTCATCCTGGCGAGAAGTGCCCTGTTCTCCGCATCCGCATAATATTTTTGGTATATTTTACGGGCGACGATGTTGAAGGAGGGGAATTTTTGAAACGTTTTTTCCAGGTCAGTAAAGGAGAAGGCCAGGAGTTCACAATCTTCAAGAGCCTGCAAATATTCAATGGCCTCTACCTGGAAGAAAAAGCTGTGGATGGCTGTCGCGAAATTATTTTCAGCCGTAATCCAGGTAGTGATTTCCGCGCCCCCGTCTTTGATATAGCCTCGTATTACACCCGAACAGATGAAAAAGGTATGGGTACTGATCTCGCCTGGTTTTATCAGTAATTCCCCTCTGCGGATCCGCAAAGGATAACATTTTCGGGTAATATGATCTTGTAGTCTTTTACCCAGGGGGTTTATCCATTCCAACATTTGCATCAGGGCCTCTGCTTCCTCTGGTTTTGCGTGTTCCTTTAATTCGATCGGCTTCATACGTTTTATGGGTTTCCGGGCCGTATATTTTTGGCAAAAATACGTTAGTAGGACTACCCTTTGTGTTTTATTCCCCCTTGATCTTTATCATCTACGGAAGTCCTTTGGTCTTCGTAAAGAGATACCAATGCCGGTTGTAGGTAAATTTTATCATTTACCAATTTCTTCCAACTTTCCCAGGAGAATGAGTTCTGGGCATAGATTCGTCGGTTCTTCACAAATCATTTTCCCAGCGATCAAATAAATTTAAACATATAAAAAAACATACTTATTCTACATAATTCATATATTTGTTCAACTACTTATTTCATCCTGATTCGCGTACTTATTCCATCCTCATTCGCCCATATTTTACCGTAAATTTTCTATCTGACTACTGACCCGATCCAGCTGATGCCGGCATTGGAACGGGTTCTTATAGTAATTTTCCTATTGTTTAACCATTAAATGAATGTTTATGCCTTACTCTCCACTTCTCATAAAGCCATTCAGGGAAGAGCTCACCGAATCTGGCGTCACGGAATTGATCACCGCAGACAGTGTGGATACTTTCATGAAAAACCCGAAAGGCGTCGACATGGTCGTAATGAATTCAGTATGCGGCTGTGCAGCAGGAATGGCCCGTCCCGCCGTAAGGCTCGCCCTGGAGAATAATAAAAAGCCGACCAGGGTCGCCACTGTATTTGCAGGGCAGGACCTGGAAGCAACAGCCCGTATGCGATCCTACTTTGCCGATATCCCACCATCTTCGCCTTCTATTGCCATCTTTAAGGATGGTGAATTGGTTTATTTTATTCCCAAGCACAGGATAGAGAGTAGGGATGCACATGCAGTCGCTCAGGACCTGATTTCGGCATTCGAGGAATTCTGTTGATCTCAGATTGGGAGTTATATAAAGTCCCTGTTTCCCAAAGCATGTTGTATCTAGTTTATCTTTCTCATTAATGGCATGGATCGAACTGAAACAAGCTCCCTGACATAATGCACCAGTATGATGATCGGGCTGGCTAATAATCCGTCGGCCATATATTAATATATAGGCCGTCATAAATTTCTAATAGCGAATTACTGATTAGGGATTTTATCATCAGTATATTTTATCATTCCCCAATACAAAATGTAAAAAGTATTGTTTCTCAATAAGTTGGATACTCCGAGGTACAAAGGAGGGACAAACATTTTAAAAGACCAGCTTAGTTATTGATTTTCAATGTTAGCCGAATTGTAAAGATATGAAAACGCTGTGTTTCGGTTGGGGCAGATCCCTAGATGTTAAGGTCAATAGACGGTTACAAACTATAAGGAAAGGTCAACTTGTTGGTTTTGATATCTTATTAGTAAGATATAAGAGAACCCTATCCAAGTTTTATTTTATTCAATTGATTTTGAAATGTAGAAAAGTTCTTTACTCCTAGTCCTCCTATTGTTTTGTAAATTGTGGTCATGAATCAAGAACTAATTTACTTAGATAATAATGCTACGACCAAGCTTGACCCTCGTGTTTTGGAGGCGATGATGCCTTTTCTGACGAATCAATACGGAAATGCAGCGAGTAATCATGAGTTTGGCGTGGCTATTAATCAGTATGTAAAAGAAGCAAGGGCCAACATAGCTGAATTAATTGGATGCGACGACCACGAAATAATATTTACCTCGGGAGCCACCGAATCTATTAATCTGGCAATCAAAGGAATAGCGGAAAGCAACCAGGGTAAAGGTAAACACATTGTTACTGTTGTTACCGAACACCCAGCCGTTTTAGACACCTGTAGACATTTGGAACGGCAAGGTTACGAAATTACATATTTACCAGTAGGTCCTGATGGTTTACTAGATATGCATAATGTCGGGCAGAGTATAAGAGAAGATACTATCTTGGTAAGTGTCATGCTGGTAAATAACGAGATCGGGGTAATACAGCGTATCGAGGAAATTGCAGAAATAGCCCATGCAAAAGGTGCATTTTTTATGACCGATGCTACACAGGCTGTTGGCAAAATCCCAGTTCTAGTAAATCATTTGGGGATTGATTTAATGAGTTTTTCAGGTCACAAATTTTATGGCCCCAAAGGCGTAGGCGCCTTATATGTCCGAAGCAAGCGACCCAATAAGGCAAAGTTGAATGCCCTCATCCACGGAGGGGGGCATGAAAAAGGGTTAAGAAGTGGCACCTTAAACGTCCCAGGAATCGTAGGAATGGGTCAAGCCGCTTGGATAGCGAGAAAAGAAATGCAGGCTGATGCCCAACGGATTGGCAAAATCCGAGACTATATTGAAAAGGAGTTGTTACAGATTGACCATGCATTTCTGAACGGCCATTCCAATCAACGCCTTTACAATGTAACCAATATTTGCTTCGAAGATGCGGACGCAGACGCGATGATCATTGATCTAAAAGATATTATGGTTTCTAATGGTTCTGCATGTTCTTCTACTTCCGTCGAACCTTCCCATGTCTTAATGGCCCTGGGGCTAACTGAACGCCAAGGCTTCTCATCCCTTCGGATAAGCCTCGGTCGATTTAATACACAGCAAGAGGCTGTGATTGCGGTGAAATCCATTAAAGAGATTGTGACGAATCTAAGGTTAATGAATGTTTGACCCGTGAAAAACAATCCATCAAATCATCTTTCAGAAGAGGACATTCGGGCTAAAGTTGCCTATCAATGGCTAAAAGGTTATAGCTTCGTCGATAGGGAAATGCCGAAAGCATACCTTCTGGTAACAGAGGTAACTTCAGACCTATTCCGGGCAAATATTAATTGCTCGCCTATCGATATAATCTCAGATGTGCATACAGGAGGAATACTTATTTAACCATCTGAATGCAGGTTGAGTCAAAGTCTTTTTATACCCATTACGAATTGAAAAAATCAAATAATCCTATTACCTTCGGCCCAACCATTACTCAAGACCTTGCATATGGAAGTTAAACCAGACTATGGACCCGTAGGAAAATTTTTTGAATTTCAGCCTGTATACCGAGTGCCTCCCTATCAAAGAGCCTACGCCTGGGAGAAAATTGAAATAGAGGATTTTGTCAAGGATCTTCATGCCTGTTATGACAAACGGAAATTTTCAGAGCCAGTTGTGCATTTTTTTGGTCAAATTGTATGTATAAAAGGAGAACTACCAGGAACTGATCAATTAAAATATTATGAACTTGTTGATGGTCAACAAAGAATTGCCACCTTCGTTTTACTGGTAGCTGCCTTAATTAATGTTTATAAAGAGATAATTGCCACTGAATTAGAAGGTAATATGAACTTGAATAATGAGAGAGGCATTTTGCAAGGGCGAATCCAACAGTTGACCAAACGTTATTTTGCATTTCAGCTAGAAATCGATGAGAGTTTTCAAGATATTAATGTACTTGTGTTATGCAATCGGGATCGGACGTTTTTTCAATCATTCCTTAAAGACATAAATACTGTAACAGAAAGGGAATCTCATAAACTTATAAAAGAAGCTTATGCTTTGATTAATAATAAAGTAAAAAGCTTAATCGGCGTAGGTAGCCTAAAGGATCGAATCGGGAATTTGAAGGATATCGAAAAAATATTGGAACAGGATTTTTGCATTCTAAACATGGTTACCGATGATCGGAAAGCAGCTTTTAAACTTTTTCAAGTGCTTAATAATAGAGGAAAGAATCTGACAGAAGGTGATCTGCTTAGAGCCGAATGCCTACGTATGTTGGAACCTCACCAAAACGAACAGGAAATTACTGAAAAGGCATGGGATCATATTCTATTAGATAAACCTACTGATACAGAAGAGTTTTTACGAGCTATTTATAGCAGTTATACTGGTCAAAAAGCTGGAACCAATTCTTTATTCAATGACTTTCTTTTGAAATTTCTACCTGAATCTGAACATGAGCAAATAGACAATGTTGCCGCCAGCCGGATAAAGGATGAGGTAATTAAGATAGAGGAAGATGTTATTTTGTTGCGTAAAATATCAAGCGGCCAATGGCCCTATGAGTCTAGACTACCAGTAGAACACTGGGATCGGAATAAATTGCCACTATTAGTACATGCTTTAGGCCATAAAGAATGTTTGCCGCTCTTGTTATCCGCAAGAGAACTAGCTCAACCTTTGTTTAGCGACATTGTCAACCTTTTGGAGCGCTTTGCTTTTCGATATTTAATAATTGGAAATCAATATGTTGGAGATCTTATCGATCTTTATAATGAAGAAGCAAGAGCTATTAGAGATAATCCTGGGGCTTATACCATCGATCGATTAAAATTAAAGCTTCAACCCCTAATGGATAGAGTCGATGAAGCTATGTTCCGACGCCAATTAGATGATTTTAAATACACACGCCAAGGTAAAAGCAATAAACCCCTTAAGTACTTCTTACTATCTGCTGCATATTACTACCCTTGGTATATTGCTGGCGCAAATGGTTATCCCACCTATACTGAGAAACAGATTGTATACGATTTTACCGATTCCACTATTGAGCATGTATATCCATATAATGGGGTAGGTGCAATTGTACACGCCACTTTAGAGCCTCTAAAAAATACATTAGGCAATCTTACCATATTAGGAAATCTGGATAATCGAACAGGCGCTAATGATGATTTCGCGACCAAAAGACCTATATATGAAAAGTCTTCTTTAATGATCAATAGGGATGTCCGGTATTCCCCCAATCCTGCCCACCATGGTCACTAATTCCAGAACTAACAACCAGATTCGCACCACAAAAAGCATAAACAAAGACAAATAAAGCACAATTATCAACAACTCGGCTCGGTGAAAACACCTGATTATCAGGCTAAAACCCACCTCCGGCGCGAGTCGCCTACTTCCCAATACAAAACTTACTAAATATATAATCCAACCTATCCTCCGACGTAATCTCCCCCGTAATCTCCCCCAGATAATGCAAACAATGCCGGATATCCAGGGCCAGCAGATCCCCCGGCAGCCGGTCATCCAGCCCCTTATGTATCGCCGCCAGCGAGTCCGCCACCTGTTGTAACGCATGATAATGCCTCGCATTCGTCACAATCGTCCCTTCCGTCTGCGTATGCCCCTGCAGCACCTGATCCACTAGCCGCTGCTTTAACACATCCACTTGCCGGCCTTCTTTTGCAGAAATAAATATCGCATCAGGCAAGGAGCTAAACTTACGACGGGCCGAATCCTCCCCTATCGCGTCTACCTTATTGCCCACCCATAAAAACCGTTTGTGCCTTCCCGCACCTGACCGGTCTGCACCTGGCTGAACCTCTTTCTGATCCCCCGCACCTGCTCGACCAGCACCCGATCGAACCTCTTCCAAACCATCCGCACCTACCCGAACTCCATCGCCTGCACCTGACCGCCCCTCACCCTGCACACCAGGCGCCGCCCCCCCAGCCCCCTCCAACTCCTTCCTCCTCCCCATCACCTCATCAAACATATCCCCCACGTCGAAGAGATAAACCACGATATCCGCCTGCTGCATCTTCTCCAAGCTCTTCCCCACCCCGATGGACTCGATCACATCCGTCGTATGTTGTCTGATCCCGGCCGTATCGATAAGCCGAAAAATGATCCCATCAATATTCAGCGTTTCCTCGATAGTATCCCGGGTCGTCCCCGCGATCTCTGAGACAATGGCCCGGTTCTCATTCAACAACGTGTTAAGCAAGGTCGACTTCCCCGCATTGGGCTTCCCTACAATAGCCACAGAAACACCGTTACGGATGACGTTCCCCAGTTTAAAAGAACGCAACAGTTCGCCCGTCATATCTTCGGCCGAGGAGATCAACGCATAGAACTTCCCCCGATCCGCAAACTCCACATCTTCCTGTGAAAAATCCAGTTCCAGTTCTATCAGTGCCGAAAACTGCAACAACTGCTCGCGTAGCTCGGAAAGTGCCCGCGAAAATCCCCCCCTTATCGTATGCAGCGCTGTCCGGGCTGAAGCCGCGGTATTACTGGCGATCAGGTCCGCCACCGCCTCTGCCTGTGTCAGATCCATTTTCCCCTTCAAAAAAGCCCGCTGGGTAAACTCCCCTGCCCGGGCCAGGCGAGCGCCCTGACGCAACAGCGCCTGCATCACCCGTTCCTGGACATACGGGCTGCCGTGACAGGAAACCTCAATAACGTCCTCTCCGGTGTACGAGCGAGGCCCCCGGTAAAGGGCCACCACCACCTCATCCAGTGTCTCTTCCCCCTCCTTTAAAAACCCTACGTGCAGGGTATGCGACGCCTGTAATGACAGATCCTTGGACGGGAACAGCCGTCCCACGACCCCGAAACTCTCCGGTCCGCTGACGCGGATCACTCCAATAGCCCCGATGCCCGGTGGGGTTGCCAGGGCAACGATGGTATCATCCCAGCCAGCTAATTTGCCTAACATGGCGCAAAGATAAAAAGATACGGCCAGGCTTTTTGAGCCTGGCCGCTACGAAAAAAAACTAACATTTATTCGTCCAAGGCCTTAAATCCCACAGGCTGCCGTTTGTAGGATTTTACATGTTGTCCATTTTGTACGGCGGGTGTCCATTTACCGCTCTTTTTGATCACCCGGACTGCCTCCTCCCGGAGTCCGCCTTCTGTAGGACCGCTGATTGCCTGCACGTCGCTTACATTCCCTTCTTTGTCCACGACAAACTGCACCATTACAGTCCCTTGTATCCCGTTGTTCAATGCCTCGTCGGGGTAGCGCAGGTTCTTGTTCATGTAACGCAGCCACGCTGCCGCGCCGCCGGGATAGTCCGATTCGATCTCTACCTTGGTGAATATCTTGTCTATGTCATCCTCTTCTTTCTTGGGCGCTTCTACCACTCCCTTACCCGCGTCTGAAACGGGTGGGGCCGTAATCCCGTCGTCCTTAAGCCCTTCCTGGTTCACAGAGCCGATCTTGGTATCGTCCAGTTTGTCCTGTTCCGGTGGTTTCTCGTCTTCTTTTACGTCGTTGTCCTTTACGATCCTGGGTGGAGTGAACTGCGTGATCTGTATCTGTGGGGGTACTCTGGGTGGGGGCGGGGGTGGAGGAAGTTCTTCTTTTTTCTCCTGTTGTACCCGGTTCAGATCGATGTCCGTGATAGCCGGAGCCTTCTTCTCCACATGCTTTGTCATGCCGGATAAAAAATACCCGGTAAACAACAGCACAAGGATGACGGCTGTGCTGATCAGGGCTTTGATCAGCCGCCTGTTATAGGATTTGCGCAGAACGTATGCACCATAATCCTTGTTGCGACCCTCGAAGATGATATCGAGGATGTCGGCATCCAAAATTTTTTTTGTCTCCATGTTGTGAAGTTTCTTATGAGATGCGGGCGTAGGTAAACTTCACACATTATAACCTCAATACATAACCGATGAATATAAAACAAAAAAAATCCCCGCCTGACGGCGGGGATTCAATTCTATAGTACTTAACCAGACCCTATTGTGCTTCCAGTTTAAAGACGATCGGCTGCTTCTTATAAGATTTCACCTGACGTCCGTTTTGTACTGCGGGTGTCCATTTACCGCTCTTCTTGATTACACGCACAGCTTCGTCCCGAAGTCCGCCTTCCGCAGGACCGCTGATAGCTTGTACATCACTCACGTTACCTTCCTTGTCCACGATGAACTGTACTACAACAGTACCTTGAATCTCATTGTTCACCGCTTCGTCGGGATAACGGAAGTTCTTGTTTAGATAGCGGAGCCAGGCTGCCGGACCGCCGGGGTATTCTGACTCGATCTCCACCTTGGTAAAGGTCTTATCATAATCTTCCTCGTCTTTCTTGGGGGCCTCAACCACTCCCTTGCCGGCATCGGATACCGGAGGAGCAGTGATACCTTCGTCCTTGATACCTTCCTGGTTTACAGTACCGATCTTGGTATCTTCCAGCTTTTCCTGTTCCGGGGGCTTTTCGTCCTCTTTTACTTCATTGTCTTTTACAATCTTAGGAGGTGTGAACTTGGCGATCTCCACTTTGGGGGGCTCCACTTTGGGAGGCGGGGGTGGAGGCGGTTCATTCTTCTTTTCTTCTTTTACGTCTTCCAACTGCACGTCCTGCACGACTACTGCTGCTTTTTTCTTGCCTGAATCCAGGTTGGATATAAAATATCCGATAAAGAGCAGTAGGATGATAGCTGCCGTACCTACAAGGGCCTTAATCAGGCGTTTGTTGTAGGTCTTGCGCAGGTCGTAAGCGCCGTATTCCTTGTTCCTGCCCTCAAAAATGAGGTCAAGCACATCGGCGTTTAATATTTTATTGACATCCATTGTTAATGGTTTACTAATTAGATTCTACCCGGAGAAAATTCCATATGGGATCTCCGGATTTATTTGATCCCATTGGCCTGCTCGGTGGCGGCGACAAATTTATACTCGTCGGGCGTGATATCCACCAGCGCATAGCGCTTTACATCATCGATCTTCATCTCGTCCAGCATATCTACCGTATTCTTATAGGTAGCGTCCTGCGTGGGCTTTATGATTACCATGAAGTCCTTGGGGTCCGTCCTGCGCTTCTTATCCAGGATAACGTCCCGGATCTTCTTCCAGTCGGACTGCTGCAGTTTGGATGGGTCCAGGCCCTCATAGTAATAGATATAGTTCGCCTTCGAAGGCATCACCGTAAGCGCCGCGGATTCTTTCAGCTTGTTCTGCTCATCGGGCTTATCCGTATCCTTGGGCAGATTGAGCTTCATAGCCGTAGGTGAGCTCATGGTCGTGGTAAAGATAAAGAAAGTGATCAGGAGAAATCCCAGGTCCACCATGGGGGTCAGATCCACACGGGTAGACAGCTTCTTACTCTTTTTGACGCCGGGTCCTTTTTTATGACCACCACCGCCTGAGGTATCCATTTCTGCCATAAAATAGCTTTTTTTAAAGTTACTAAAAATAAGTCAGTTTTCCATTTTGGGACAAATCTTCACAAACTACTCTTATTCAACACCTTACACACAACTACATGTCCCGTCTGGAATTAATCAGTAGCCTTGCTCCCCGATGTCTGCTGTACCTTGTACAACTCGCTGCCAATAGGAGCGGGCACAGGATTGGTCACCATCTGGAACTTCATCTGGTCATTCTTCTTGAAAGCTATGATCACCCCCTGGAAAGAAGGATACTTTGCAGCATTGTCCCCTTTCACAAGCAAGGCCATCTTCGAACCCTGGAAGGCGCCCACGGCAGCCCTGACCCAATCGATCATCTCGTTGTTGGTACTGTCCTTGGTAGGAATGCCGGGCAGGTTGACCTTCTTTTGTTCATCCGGCGTCATGGCCAGGTAAGACTTCAACTGGGTGAACGGAACCCCGATATAGGCGGTGGGATTGTTCGAGAAGTTCTTTTTCTCGGCATCCGTCAGTCCCAGGTTCTTGGACGTATTGATCGTCTCGATGATCTCTTTCTTTTCCGATACGTTCCCGTCGGAAACGCTGAAATAGACCTTTCCCTCTTTGTCCATCGTCACGAGCACCACGTTCTTTTCCGGGGCTACTTTGGACGACACGGAACTGGGGGTCGTCACGGACAGCGCCTCAGGCGGCTTGAACTTGGTAGCCAATATGAAGAAGGACAGCAAGAGGAATGCCACGTCACACATCGCTGTCATGTCGATGGTCGTGCTTTTACGCGGTATTTTGGCTCTAGGCATTTTAAATGTTTTTTTTGACCCTTAACACTACTTGTACTCCTGATTAAGACACATTTTTACCGGAATTCCATAAAATCTGTTCCGGGTCCGGCCCTCTCGTCAACCTCCCCCGACTGAACGGGAAGCCCAAAAGGCGCCGCACTGGTCATTCCGGCTCCCCGCTTATTTGTACAGGGATGCAAAACTTTGGGTCAGCGTAAATCCGCTTTCATCGATACCGTAAGTGATACCGTCGA
The DNA here is from genome assembly GCA_017307755.1 of Chitinophagaceae bacterium. GTDB lineage: Bacteria > Bacteroidota > Bacteroidia > Chitinophagales > Chitinophagaceae > Puia. Next base: position 244,427 of record JAFKGQ010000011.1, read on the forward strand.
TCTTTGTAGTGAAAATGTTGTACATGATGATAGAGATAGCGGAAGTACCGATACCAAGAGCCGTGTTATACAGGGCTTCGGAGATACCTTGGGACAGCTGAGCAGCAGCTTCACCACCACCACTGTCACCCAACGCGGCAAAGGAAGTGATCATCCCGATAACCGTTCCCAACAGACCCATCAGGGTTGCTACTGAAGCGATCGTGGAGAGGAATACAAGGTTCTTTTCCAGCATGGGCAGTTCGAGCGCGGTAGCTTCTTCCACTTCCTTCTGGATAGCCAGCACCTTTTGTTCAGTATCCAGCTCGGAGTTAGTGATCATTTCTTTGTACTTGCGCAGACCAGCCTTCATAACATTACCTACACTGCCTTTCTGACGGTCGCACTCTGCAATGGCAGAATCAACATTTTTATTGGCAAGGTGATATTGTACTTTACGGATGAATTCAGCGATGTTGCCGTTCCCGGTTGCCTTTGCAATCGTCAGGAAACGCTCGATTACGAATGTCAGCACAGTCAGGAACGCACCGATCAGGATCGGTACGATGATACCACCTTCGTACATACGGGAGAAACCGCTCTTGGGACCTTTGTGGTGAGGCCAAAACCCGCCACTGGGATCAGGAGTAGTAAAATTGTCGGGAGATCCGATGATAAACCTCCAGATACAATACCCGGCAATGATACAGACCGTCGGTGCGACCCAGGAAATCGAATTGCCCTTTCTCTGCGGTTGTACAGATGATGTAGAAGTTTTAGCTGCTGTCGCTGCAGTCGGTTTCGTTTCAGCCATGATCGTTTGTTTTTAGTGTTTTTTTAAAAAATTGAAGTATGTAATAGAAAATGATTGCACAATTCTAAGGAAAAAACCTTTTCAATAGACGTATTGGATCACTAAATTTTTTATAGAGTTCACAAGATAAGATTTTTTAACAACTGACAAATTCTAAATATCCAGCTAGTTACAATACCCCCAATAGCCCGTCCCGACAAGTTTTGCGCCTATGACCTGTTATCATCGGACAAAAAACCACATGGATTAATACGCAGTACTCATAAGTTAAATAAGGATCGGAAAAGGTTAAACCCGCCAGCGGCATTACTCATATCTCAACGCCTCGATGGGGTTGAGCTTCGATGCCTTCAAGGATGGATACAGTCCGGCAAGCAGTCCTACAATGGTACAGAGCACAATACCCCCCAGCAGCCACGCCCAGGGAACCACAAAACCCGTATGTAAAATAAGCGAAAAAGAATTACCAACAATCACCCCCAATACGACACCGAACCCTGCTCCGATGAGACTGATTAGCACCGATTCGAAAAGGAATTGCTGACGCACATTGCGCTGTCTCCCCCCAATAGCCTTTATCAGCCCTATCTCCTTGGTCCTTTCAGTCACCGATACCAGCATGATATTCATCAATCCCACGGCCGCGCCCACGAGGGTAATGACCCCTATCAGCACCGCACTCAGGGTAATAAAGCTCAGATTGCGCATTAACATGGCCACGCCGCTGTCGCTCTTATCGATATAAAAATTGTTGTCCTCGGTCACCGCCAGTTGCCGGATGGGCCGGAGGATACCCTCTGCCTGGTCGATCGCCCCATCGATGGTCCTTACATCGGTCACCTTCACTAGTATGCTGAAAGATGCATTTGGGTTGGAGTTAAAGAACCTTCGTACATTATTATAGGAGGTAAGGATCATATTATCCCAGCTCATGCCTAAGGTAGACCCCTTTGAATCCAATACGCCCACTACCCGGAAAGGCAAACCGTTCACCCGGATGACCTTTTCCACGGGCCGGTTGGGGTCAGACCCAAAAAAACGCGCTGCCAGGTCGCTCCCCAACACACAGACATTACGGCCCGACTGCACATCCAGGTCATTAAGGTTCCTGCCGGCCACTACATTATAGCCGTTCAGGTCCACCCAATTTGGATCCCCTCCATAGACCCTCACCGTAGGATTGGTCTTTTTATCTCCCAGGGAAACCACCCCATCAGGGACCCCAAACATGGTAAGACTAATTTTTGCGGGGTATTTAAACCGCTCTTCAAAGGTTTCTGCCTGGTTCTTGGTGATCGGCTTGCCCGCATTGGACTTCTTCAGCTTACGCTGCCCCTTCTTTTCCGACTTGACGCTGCTGCGGTCAAAACCCATGTTCCATTCCCGAAAATGGATGGTAAACCCATTGGCCCCCATCGCCGAAAAGCTCTCCATGAATTTTTGCTTCATGGCATCGATGGCGGTATTGATCCCCACCAGGGCCATGATCCCAAAGGCGATAATGGCAACGGTGATCCCGGTGCGCAGCCTGTTGCTTCTCACCGTACGAAAGGCAAGTGACAAAGTGTCCCTAAGTTTCATGGGACGTAAGATACTAAATTCCATCCCTCACGCAAAAAAGCCCCATCCGCCGCGGCCAGAAAGGGTCCGCTAGGGCAGCTTTACCCAACGCCAGGATATCCCCATGACCATTCTCTAACACCTCCTCCGCTACATCCGGCCGGTGTAATCCCCCGTTGACGATCACCGGTAACCCCGTGATCATCCCGGCTAATCTTCCATAAGAATGGCCATCCTCATACAAACAGTCCCTTCGCCAATCCCCGTGCTCCGCCGCGATATGCACATAGGTCGGTCCCGCCAGCTTCACCTGCTCCAGTACCTCCCTGGCCATAGCAGCTCCTTCAGGCCAGCGGTAGGCCAGGTCATTCACCTTCCCCTCAGAAAGCCGTAACCCGGTGATAAACCCCGCCGGCGCCCCGGCTTGGACACCGCCTATAATGTCCCCGATGATCCGGAACTTATTCGCCATGACACCACCATACTCATCCGTCCGCAGATTGAGATGCGGCGTCAACAGCTGATCCAACAGATATCCATTGGCCGCATGGACCTCCACCCCATCGAATCCCGCCTGCTGCGCATACATCGCCGCCTGCACAAACCCATCGGTCAATACCCGGATATCCTCCCTGGTCATTTCCGCCGGCAGCGGGAAAGGCCCCTGCCCGCCATATTCGCTCATCATAACTCCCACCGGCTGCACCACCGAAGGGGCAATGGCGCGCGATAGATGCTGAGAAAGGGCTCCCGCATGCATCAGCTGAGCGATGATCAATCCGCCTTTTGCATGCACCGCATCCGTCACTTTCCGCCACCCTCTCATCTGTGCCGGGGTTACAAGCCCGGGCTGTGCGGCATATGCCTGGCTATAAGCCCCATCCGTATAGGTCCCTTCTGTAATGATCAGGGCAAAACCACCTTCGGCATAACGGGCGTAATACGCAGCCATATCATCCGTAGGTATACCATCGGGGCCTGCGTTCACCCTCGACATGGGCGCCACAGCCAGACGGTTACGAAGCCAGCGATCTCCAAAGCCCATGGGCGTAGCAGCCGCACGCGGGTATAATTTTGTATCCATGTTTTTTGACACAAAATTCACGACGGCAGCGCTCGACCTTGTTTAAGTAGTTTAATCAAAAGAAAGATTTCCCTCCCCGGGTCCCGCCTCATCCTTCAACCCCTTACGGATCAGACTTAACGCCACAGGGGTCATACCCAGGTAGGAAGCCAGATGTTTCTGGGGGAAACGCGCCGCTACACCCGGCGCCTGTTGTATAAAGTTGATGTACCGGTCCCTGGCGGACAGACTCAGGTTATCCACGATACGTTGTGACAGCTTCAGATAAAGGTTCTGATGCAGTAGACGAAAATACCGCTCCAGGGGGGGTACTTGCCTGTATAAAGCCTCCAGGTCCGGACGCTCTATCTGGAGGAGCACCGACGGCTCCACCGCTTCGATATAAAATTGCGCGGGCGTGCCATATAGAAAGCTGTTAAAGTCCGATACCCACGCCTCCTCCACCGCCAATTGCAATACGTGCTCATGCTCCTGCTCGTCCGTAATAAAGGAGCGGAGACTACCTTTTATGACAAAGCTTTCATACCGGCACACCTCCCCCGGCTTTATCAGGTACCCCCGTTTAGCGATCCGGCGTTGCCGGAAAGAGGGCAACACCTTCTCCTCCTGCTCAGACGACAACGGTACATATTTTCGAATGTGTGTCACCAGCAAATGTCCCAGATGATCCATCTTATAAAAGTACAAAAGAACGAACCACAGGTTCGATGCCCGAAGGGGAAAACAAAAAGCCCCGCCATCAGGCAGGGCTCCGGGAGTTCAGGTCAGTTAGCAACGGCTAATCTTATTTCTTTACAGAAGTATACACTTCCCAGCTGTCTCCGTTGGAACGCAAGGTGACCTTGGCGTCGGCGCTTTCCAGTGAAACATAGTAGCAGTTGATGCCATCACCGGTGAATTCAAACAGTTCCGTGATCCAGTAAGCGCTATAGTCGCTCTTCAGGCTCATCAGCAGGTTCATCGGCAGCTGAGAAGAAGTGATATTACGGGTTACGGCCAGCAGGTCGCCGCTGTTGTTATAAAAGGCGAACATGATCACATCGTTCATCTTAAAGGTCACCTTAGTAAAAGCCTCGTGCGTTTCCGTGCTCATCAACTGAGCATTGCGGAAGTTCCTTTTAAAAGAGGCATTGATCTCTCCCTTGACGGAGTCTGCAGGTTTTGCAAAACTTACGATGGAAATAAGAAGAGCGAAGGCGAAGGTGGTAATCTGTTTCATAAAAATTATTTTTTAAATGTTGTTGGTTTTTGTTTGCTTCCCGGGCGTCCCCGGTATGCCAGATACAATTCCAGCGCAATGCCAAAACCCTTCAATAACTGAAAATCAACAATTTAAAAAATTACCCCCCAATACAGGTGTACGGTCCTGATGTGTCAACTGTCCGCTTTTGAGACGATCCCCTGCGCACAACCGGGCCTACCACGTATACACCAACGTATACAACTTATCCAGCAGCACCTGCGGGAAAACCCCCAACAGCACGATCAGTGCAGCCACCACTACCAATAACCCTTTAAACCCGGGCCGTAATTCCAAAACCTGGGCATCCCCATCCTTGAAATACATCGCCTGGATCACCCGGAAATAGTAATAGACGCTGACGGCAGCGCAAAGCACCGCAAAGACCACCAGCCAGAAAAAATGCCCCGTCTCGATGACGGAGGCCAGCATATAGTATTTAGCGAAGAAACCCGCCGTCAGGGGGATACCTGCCAGCGAAAGAAGAAATATAGTACAGGTGGCCGCCAGCAAAGGTTGATGTCTGGCCAGACCGTTAAACCCTTCAAAAGTATAATCCTTCATCTTGATAAGGATGGCAAAAATTCCGATGGTAGCAAGGCTATAGGCCGCGGCATAGAGGATAATACCTTCCTTGGCCAGCCCGTTGATAGACAGCAGCGCCAGCAACATAAAGCCCGCCTGTGCGATGGACGAGTAGGCCAGCATACGCTTGACGCTCTGTTGGAAGACGGCGGTGATATTGCCGATAAACAGGGTTACGGCCGTGATGATCGCCACGAATAGCTGCCACCTGGGCTGGCTGTCGCCGAACGTCTCATCAAAAAGCCGGATAAACCCGATAAAGATCCCTGCTTTTACGATAGTTGCCATAAAGGAGGTAAAGACCGTGGGCGCCCCGTCGTAGACGTCAGGTGTCCAGAAATGGAAGGGGGCGGCGGATACTTTAAAGCCCATGGATACCAGCAGCAGCAGCAAGCCTGCCATGTATAGCGCGGAGAGTTTCTGGCTTCCGATACCCAGGTCGTCGATGGAGAAGGAGCCGTTGGGGCTGGCGCCGTATAAAAAGGCGATCCCCAGTAGCATCACACCCGTCGAAAAACACCCCATCAGAAAATATTTAAGCGAAGCCTCGTTGCTCTTCAGGTTCCGTTTATCACTGCCTGTAAGGATATACAGGGGTATGGAAATGATCTCGATACCCAGGAAGAGCATCAGCAGTGTGTTAAAGGTAGTCACCAGGCTCACCCCGCACAGCACAAAAAATATCAGGGCAAAACATTCTGCCACGGGCATCCGCTGCGCGATGTTCTCGATCTCGCGGCCGGACAGCAGCACGTAGATAAGCGTGCTGGCAAAAATGATCCCATTGGCCAATAGACCAAAAGTGTCAAAGAACAGCATTTTATGCGTGTCGACAGGGAAAAGATGATAGCCGATGAGGTCCAGGTAATTGCACACCAGTAGCAATACGAGGCCGATAATGGCCGCATTACGGATCGTGGACCCTTTGGCCGTAACGATCCCGCTGAACATCATGATGATCCCCCAAACTGCCGATATAATAATTGCGTTCATACTATGACTTGTAATTCATTTTTGTAATGATCAGATCCACCGTCTCTTTCGTCAGATTGAGTATGGGCTTTGGATATACTCCTATCACCACGATCAGTACCACGATCGCCGCCAGGACGATCTTTTCATTCAGCCTGATATCCTTTGCTTTTTCCGTCAGCGTATTCGTATTCCCAAAGAATACCCGCTGTATCATATTCAGCGTATAGATAGCCGACAGGATGATGCTGAGCCCTGCCACCACCGTAAATACGACATTGTATTGCGTTGCTTTTGAAGCGTACACGCCGCTGAAGAGGAGGAATTCCCCGATAAATGCATTGGTCAGCGGCAGGGCCACGTTGGCCAGCGCCACGATGACGAGCAGGATGGCCAGTGCGGGCGCCTTTTGCGCCAGCCCGCCCAGCTCGGATATTTTACGGGTGCCCAGTTGCCGTTCGATCAGGTCGATGACGATCCAGAGTCCGATGATATTGATCCCGTGATTGAACATCTGGATCATGACGCCTTGCATACCGCTGGTCGTCGTGGCAAAGATCGCCAGACACATGAGTCCGATGTGAGCGATGGAGCTATAGGCCACCAGACGCTTCAGGTCGTCCTGACGTATGGCCACCAGCGAAGCGTAGATCATACCGATGATACAAAGGGCGGAAACAGTATCCCCCCAGGCCCAGGTACCCACGGGCAGCACAGGGGCCAGCCAGCGGATGACGCCAAAAACACCCATTTTCACCATGACGCCGCTGAGCACCATGGTAGTGGCTGTGGGTGATTGTTCATAAGTGTCCGGCTGCCATGTGTGGAGGGGCCAGATGGGCATTTTGATGGCAAACGCGATAAAGAAAAGCCAGAAAAGCCACAACTGCTCCTGTCCGCCTACCCTGTTCCGCAGATCGTAGAAGCTCTTCATCGAGAAGCTATGGTCTGCCGTATGGCTGTAGAGCCAGATGATGCCGATCAGCATGAGCAGCGAACCCACGAACGTATAGATAAAGAATTTGAAAGTAGCCTGTATCCTTTTTTCTCCGCCCCATTGACTACAAAGAAAATAGACGGGGATAAGAGCCAGTTCCCAGAAGAAGTAAAAGAGCAGGGCGTCCATGGCCAGGAATACGCCCATCAGACCTGCCTGGGACAGGAGCATCAATGCATAAAAGTTCCAGGCTTTCCGATACTCGTCCCGCCAGGTGGCGATAAAGATAACGGGAAAAGCGATGGCCGTCAGCAGACAAAGGATCTGGCCCATGCCGTCCAGCCCCACGGTAAAGCGGCTTCCCAGTGCAGGCAGCCATTCCGCATCGGCATTCAACATAGGGCTCTTTGCCGGCAGCGACAGTCCCCACAGGGAGACGATCAATGCCGCGAGTGACACCAGGAGGCTCCATCCGCGGGCACTTTTCTCATCTTTGATAAAAAAGCCCGCCAGCCCGCCGATCAAAGGGATCGCTATTAGTAGAACAGGGATCATAATTATATCTTCAGTTACTTATTTCTTAACGAATAACTCCACCAGGAACAAGGCCAGGATGCCGATGACCATCAGCAGCACATAGCCGCCCACCTGACCGCTCTGCAATAGCCTCAGCTGCCGGCCGCCATATTGTACCAATCGGCCCACGCCGTTGACAGCCCCGTCGATGATCCATCTTTCCAGCCAGACAAAGAACTTAGCCAATCCGTTCAACGGTCGAACGATGATCGCGTTATACAGCTCGTCCACATACCATTTATTAGCCAATACTTTTCCAAAGCCGGTAGGTTCTGCCAGTTCGGGTTTGCTTTTGAACCTCGACCACGCCAGCAAGCTGACCACCAGCGCCAGTCCCGCGGACAAGGCCATCAGCCCCAACTCCGTCCCGTGACTCACCTCCACCGCCGGATGCTCGCCTCCCGCTGCAAATACAGGTTCGAGGAAATGTTCCAGCACATGCGCATTAGGTACCAGCGCATCTGGTATCCCCAAAAAGCCCGCCACCGCCGCCAGTATCGCCAGTACGATCAGGGGGATGGTCATGGCCAATGGGCTTTCATGCAGATGGTGCTCCTGCTCATGCGTACCCCGGAAGGTCCCGCTAAAGGTGGTGGCAAAAAGCCGGAACATATAAAAGGCGGTGAGCATGGCCGTAAACAACCCGATGACATAGTACACCGGGCTCTTGGCAAAGGCCGCAGACAATATTTCATCTTTTGAAAAGAAACCCGAGAAAGGAGGAATACCCGCGATGGCGATACAACCGATCAGGAAGGTAATGCTCGTCACAGGCAGTGCTTTGCGGAGGCCACCCATCTTCCGGATGTCCTGTTCGCCACCCATGGCATGGATGACGCTGCCCGCGCCAAGGAACAACAGCGCCTTAAAAAAAGCGTGGGTCATGACATGAAACACAGCCCCTGTATAAGCGCCGACACCCAGACCCAGGAACATATAACCCAACTGGCTCACAGTGGAGTAGGCCAGCACTTTTTTGATATCGTTTTGTTTGAGCGCGATGGTTGCCGCAAACAAGGCGGTCGTCAGACCGATGACAGCCACCACCGTCTGCGAGACAGGGGCCAGTGAATACAGCGCATTGCTCCGGGCGATCATATAAATACCCGCCGTCACCATCGTCGCGGCATGGATAAGGGCCGACACAGGCGTGGGGCCTGCCATCGCGTCCGGCAGCCAGGTATATAAAGGTATCTGCGCCGACTTACCCGTGGCGCCGACAAAGAGCAGTAAAGTAATACCCGTGATTACACCCACCGAAGCGCTCTTCGCGCCGCCAAACACGTCCGTAAACGTCACCGACCCGAACTGCGTAATCATCCAGAAGATGGCGATGAGAAAACCAAGGTCCCCGATCCTGTTCATGATAAAGGCCTTCTTGGCGGCATTGCCGTATTCGATGTTCTTGAACCAATAGCCGATGAGCAGATAGGAACAAAGCCCCACCCCCTCCCATCCTATAAAAAGGATGACGAAGTTGGCGCCCAGCACCAGCAACAGCATGGAAAAAACAAAGAGGTTCAGATAAGAAAAATATCTGGCATAATGAGGGGCTTCCTCCTCATGCATATAGGCCGTGGAGTAAAGATGGATAAGAAAACCCACCCCCGTGATGATCAGTAAAAAAAGCACGGAAAGCTGATCTACCTGGAAGGCAAAGGGGATGTGCAGCTTATCAACGCTGATAAAATCAAATAATGTGACGGTCACTGCATGAAAGCCGTCCTGACGTACCTGTCCAAAGATCAATAGGCTGAGTATGAACGATGCAAGAAGGACGCCGCACCCGACGATCCCCGTCATCCCTTTTGATAAGCTATTACGAAAGAGGCCGTTGATCAGAAATCCTGCCAGGGGCAGCACAGGGATCAACCAAACTAAGTTTATCATATCAGTGTTTCAGTCGATTTAAGAAATTCACATCAGTCGAATGCGTGTTTCGATACATCATTACGATGATAGCCAGACCTACGCTCACTTCCGCGGCAGCCACTACCATGATAAAGAATACAAACAGCTGTCCGTCAATACCCGCCTGGGGGTTGGTTACGGCCAGCGCATGCTGATGCATCTTCGAAAAAGCCACCAGCAACAGGTTGACTGCATTCAGCATCAGTTCGACGCACATGAAAATGATGATCGCATTGCGACGGGTCAGCACCCCTGCCACTCCGATACAAAAGAGGGCCAGCGCAAGAAATATGTAATAGTTGATCGGCATAGTCTAATCTTTTTTTCCTATCACAACCACTCCAACCATGGCGCTGAGGAACAGCACGCTGGTGATCTCAAACGGCACCACATAGTCCTGGAAGAGCACCAGGCCCAGGTTGTGTATCAGCCCTATCTCTCCTTTGTTCATCACCGCCAGCTGATTTTTCATGTCCGCATGTTTCAGGGCAGCCACCAGCACCAGCAACAGAGAGCCCCCCGCCACAACACCCGCGATCTTCAACCACTTGTTCTTCTGCGGCTCGGTGTCGGCGTTCAGGTTCATCAACATGAATACAAAAAGGAACAATACCATGATGGCGCCCGCATATACGATCAGGTTGACAATGGCCAGGAATTGTGCGTTCAGCAATATATAATGACCGGAAATAGCCATGAATACGACTATCAGCCACAGCACGCTATGCACAGGATTCTTGCTTATCACCACCAGGATGGCGCCGAGCAGCGCCAGTATGCTTAGACCCCAGAACAGAATTTGCGTAATACCCATTGAACAGAACAGTTAATTGTTTCTATCTTTTAATGAATTATGCCTCCTTTGCCGTCCTCATCCCTACTAATGTTTCACTCAGACCTTCGTCGGAGCTGCTTAGATCTTCGTCGGACCTGCTTCGTCACGGTCCTTCTCGATCGTAACCTTCGTTTCACTCGGTTACCCTCCTTCTCGGTCGTAACCTTCACTTCGCTCGGTTACCCTGTGCCTTCGCAAACTCTTCAGGCTGCGTCACCGGGTTCGGTATCAGCAGCTCTTCCTTCCCGTAAATAAACCCCTTTCTCGTATAGTTGGCCGGAGCAAAAGTTTCAGACAGATAAATAGCGTCCTTGGGGCAGGCCTCCTCGCAAAGTCCGCAGAAGATACAGCGCAGCATGTTGATCTCGTACTTTGCCGCATACTTCTCTTCCCGGTAAAGGTTCACCTCTTCCGGTAGCCGCTCGGCAGCTTCCATGGTGATCGCCTCCGCCGGACAAGCCACGGCACAAAGCCCACAGGCCGTGCAGCGCTCTCTCCCCTGCTCATCCCGGTTCAATACATGCAGTCCGCGAAATACAGGACTGAAAGGTCGGGTCTTTTCAGGATAATTCACCGTGGGCTTTTTCTTGAACATATGCCCGAAAGTGATAGACATTCCCTTTGCGATCGCAGGCAGATACATCCTCTCCCATACCGTCATCGGCTTACGATCTACAGATCTGGCTCTGCTTGTTAATGGTGCCATAATTGCGCAAATGTATTTTTATCGGTTCAACTTACCAAGTTTTCTATCGTCTGCCGGCGGTCGTAGCCGGCCGACGAGCCGGGTTAAAAATGCCAGTGGTTCTGGCGCAGCAGCACCAGGAAGCCCGTCACTAGCATATTGAACAAGGCCAGAGGGATCAATATCTTCCAGCCCAGCCGCATCAGCTGGTCATAACGGAAGCGCGGTATCGTCCAGCGCACCCACATAAAGAAGAAGATAAAGATCACGATCTTTATAAACAGGCTCACCACCTGCAATATAGCCAACAGGTTCTGCCCGTTCGCCTGCCCGAACGATGCGTCATTCACGAACGGGATATCATAGCCGCCCCAATATAAGGTAGCCATCACGGCGCTGCTGATAAACATGTTGACATATTCCGCAAAAAGATAAAAACCCAGCTTCATGGAAGAGTACTCCTGGTGGTAGCCGAAGTTCAGCTCGTTCTCGGCCTCGGAAAGGTCAAAAGGAGTACGGTTACACTCTGCAAACGCGCAGATAAGGAAGATAAGGAAACCCAGGGGCTGCAGCAGCACATAGTAATGACCTTGCTGTTGCTGCTCGACGATGGTCTTCAGACTCAGCGAACCCGTGATCATCAGTAGGGCGATAATGCTGATCCCCATCGCCAGTTCATAAGAGATGATCTGCGAGGCCCCGCGAATAGCCGCCAGCAGCGAGAATTTATTGTTGGAAGCCCAGCCTCCGATCATGACGCCGTACACGCCCATACTCACGACGCCAAAAATATAGAGGATGCCGATATTCACATCTGCTATCTGCAGGGATATATCGCGGCCAAAAAGATGGAAATGACTGCCCCAGGGTACGACGGCGCTGGTCATCATCGCCGTCAGCATGGCCAGACCAGGCCCCAGCACGAACAAAAATCTGTTGGAGCTGTTAGGTATGATCTCTTCCTTCATAAAGAGTTTCAATCCGTCCGCCAATGGCTGGAAGAGTCCGCCAGGCCCCGCCCGGTTGGGCCCCCGGCGGTCCTGCATAAATGCCGCTACCTTCCGTTCGCCCCAGGTTTCATACATGGCCACCAGCAGCGAGACGCTGATGATGATGGCGATCAGAATTGCTTTCTCTACCAATAAGATCCAATCGATGCTTAGTAACGTTAGATACATTCTATCTTAAATTATAGTATTCTTACCTTGGCTAGGCCTTCGTCGGAGCTGCTTCGACACGCTCCTCCTCGGTCGTAACGTTCACTTCGTTCCGTTAGCTTCAAAATCCGTCGAATGCGCCGGCCTCTCCAGCTTGGACAAATCAATTTCCGGCCGGTTCACCTCGCTGACGCTATGGATATCCATCAATAATTTCGGCGCCCTTCCTCCCATCACGTCATACAACGCCTCCTGCGGCCGTACCGTTCCCACATAATGCCCCTGGGAAATGACAGAGTGCCGGTTGATCTTTGTAGGTCCGTCTATGACCCAGTCGGCGGTGGCTTTCTTATCAAAACGGCATTCGTTACAGATCCAATCTTCTACCTCACCCCACTCATCTTTGCGGGCCGTCACACGGAACACCTCGTCACCTCTGTACCACAGCGTTACTTTCCCGTTGCATTTGGGGTGGTTACAGTTACGGTGGGCATCCACGGGTTTGAGGAACCACACGCGGTTCTTAAATCTGAATGTCTTATCCGTCAATGCACCCACAGGGCACACGTCGATGATATTGCCGATAAAGTCGTTCTCCAAGGATTTTTCGATATAGGTAGCGATCTCCGAATGATCCCCCCTGTCCAATACCCCGTGTACTCTTTTCTCCGTCAGTTGATCGGCCGTAAATACACAACGGTAGCAGAGGATACAGCGCGTCATGTGCAGTTGTATATAGGGGCCGAGATCGTGTTTCTTAAAGGTCCGGCGGTCGAATTCGTAGCGGGTGCTCTCCTTGCCGTGCTCATAGCTGAGGTCCTGCAGATGACATTCGCCTGCCTGGTCGCAGATGGGACAATCCAGCGGATGGTTGAGCAACAGCATTTCTACCACACCATTACGCGCATCGATCACTTTCTCGCTGGTGATATTCTTCACGACCATCCCGTCCATGACATTCGTCCGGCAGCTGGCCACCAGCTTGGGCATGGGACGTGGGTCCGCCGTGGATCCCGCCGCCACTTCCACCAGACAGGTACGGCATTTACCGCCACTGCCCTTTAATTTGGTGTAATAGCACATGGCAGGAGGCGCCACATCGCCGCCGATCTTCCGGGCCGCCTGCAGGATAGAAGTCCCCGGCTCCACCTCGATGGTGATATTGTCGATCGTAACCTTGAATAACTTCTTTTCTTCAGCCATAATCTTTTTTATTTAATTCGACCTTCCTGTTCTATCTGTCCTTCGGACGACCATCTTCCGGCGATCAGGCCGGAACCACTTCCAGCGGGTCGGCGTAATGCGCCAATCCGAAATTGCGATGCTGCGACTCTACAGGGTTCTGCACATGCCATTCAAACTCATCCCGGAAATGACGGATCGCCGCCGCTACGGGCCAGGCTGCCGCATCACCCAAAGGACAAATGGTATTACCTTCGATCTTACGCTGGATATCCCACAGCAGATCGATATCGCTCATCTTACCTTTCCCGTATTCGATGTTCTTTAAGATCTTTTCCATCCAGCCCGTCCCTTCCCGGCAAGGCGAACACTGACCACAGCTTTCATGACGGTAAAAACGGGCCAGGGTCAGGGTATTGCGGACCACACATTGATCTTCATCCAGTACAATGAATCCGCCGCTGCCCATCATGGATCCCTTGGGGAACCCGCCGTCTGCCAGGCTCTCATAGTTCATCATCCTCGTCTCGCCCTTGGCTGTCTTCAACAGCAGGTTGGCCGGCAGGATAGGCACGGAAGAACCGCCGGGGATACAGGCCTTCAGCCGCTTCCCATTGGGGATACCGCCGCAATATTCGTCGGAGAAGATGAACTCCTCCACAGAAATAGTCATATCGATCTCATAAACGCCCGGCTTATTGATGTTGCCACAGGCCGACAATAACTTCGTACCCGTAGACTTGCCCACCCCGATCTTGGAATAAGCTTCGCCTCCTTCATTGATGATGGGAACTACAGCTGCCAGGGTTTCCACATTATTCACCACCGTAGGGCAGTCCCATACTCCTTTTACGGCTGGGAAGGGCGGTTTGATACGGGGATTACCTCTTTTACCTTCCAGTGATTCGATCAGTGCCGTCTCTTCGCCGCAGATATAAGCGCCGGCGCCGCGATGTACATAGATCTCACAATCGAATCCCGTACCCAGGATATTCTTGCCCAGCCAGCCGGCGGCCTTGGCTTCTTCGATGGCCTGCTCCAATATGTCGGGTATCCAGGCGTACTCGCCACGGATATAGATATACGTACTCTTGCTGCCCAGGGCGTAGCTGCTGACGATCAGTCCTTCTATCAGCAGATGGGGGAGGAATTCCATAAGATACCGGTCCTTAAAGGTCCCCGGTTCGGATTCGTCGGCATTGCATACCAGGTAGCGGGGCACACCTTCAGGCTTGGCCAGAAAGCTCCATTTCATCCCGGTGGGAAAGCCCGCGCCGCCACGGCCGCGCAGACCGCTTTTCTTCACCTCTTCCGTCACCTGGTCGGGCGTCATGGTCTTCAGGGCCTTTTCCACACTACGATAACCGCCTTCACGACGGTAAACCTCATACCCCCGTATGCCTTCGACATGCGCCTTCTCTAATAATAATTTTCTAGCCATGCTATCTGTCTTTAAATAAAGTCTTTTGTCTTTGATACAGTATCACCTGCAGAACAGCGGAGGTTAAGAACACGATACACAGGATGGTGAACATCTTTTTCACCGGCTGCTCGCTAAAAGTGAGCGCCGCCACACCCATCATGACGCCTGCCAGGGCAAACAGGATAGCCGCCGTCTTAAAATTCCTTTTCATCCCCTGTCCTTGTTCCATGGTACTATTGTTTAGTTATTCGCCGCCGCATTCTTCCTGCACTCCTCGATAATGGCGTCTACTTTCTCGGGTGTCAGATGCTCGCGGAAATGTTTGCCCAGTTGCATCATCGGGGCATAACCACAGGCCCCCAGACATTCCACCGTCTTGAGGGTAAACATGCCGTCAGCCGTCGTCTCGCCAACGCCTATATTCAATTTCTGTTTGATATAGTCGATGATCTGATCGCTTCCCCTCAACATGCAAGGCCCCGTCTGGCAAACCTCGAACATATATCTGCCCACCGGCTTCAGGTTATACATGGAGTAGAAGGTAGCCACCTCATATACTTCGATAGGCTCCAGCTTCAACAGCGAAGCCACATAGTCCATCGTCTCTACGCTGAGCCATCCGCCAAATTCCTCCTGCGCCAGGTGCAGCAGGGGCAGCAGGGCGCTCTTTTGCTTACCCTGTGGGTATCTGGCGATGATCTCATCTACCTTCTTTAGCTTCTCGTCCGAAAATTTTATCATGTCCTTTTTATTTTCACCGCGCGCTTCGCACGCGGAACTTTATGCGTCCATCTCCCCGGCAATAAGGTTGAGACTACTCATCGTAATGATCGCATCACTCAACATACTCCCCTTCGTCAGCTCCGAATAAGCCTGATAATAAATAAAGCAGGGCCGGCGGAAGTGCAGCCGGTAAGGCGTACGCCCGCCATCGCTGATAAGGTAGAACCCTACCTCCCCATTGCCCCCTTCCACGGATTGATAGACCTCGCCGGGAGGGATCTCCGTCTCACCCATCACGATCTTGAAGTGCCAGATAAGGGCCTCCATCTTCGTATATACATCTTTTTTCTCAGGCAGGTAATAAGCAGGTGCGTCCGCGTGATAAACATCCGCTTCGGCGCCCTTAAACTCCTGGATCTTGCGATATGCCTGTTCGATGATCCTCAGGGATTGCCACATTTCGCCGTTGCGCACCAGGAATCTGTCATAACAGTCCCCTGTACTGCCCACCGGGATATCAAATTCAAAATCTTCGTAGCTCGAATAGGGAGAGTGTACCCGTACGTCATAGTCTACCCCAGCCGCACGCAGGTTAGGCCCCGTAAAACCATAGTTCAGGGCGCGATCCGCGGAGATAGGCCCCGCGCCGATGGTACGCTCCATAAAGATGCGGTTGCGGGTGAAGAGGTTCTCGAACTCCTTCAGCACCGCGGGATATTCTGCCATGAATTTTTCTATCTTCTCCCAGGCCGCGCTGGTGAAATTACGCTCAAAGCCGCCGATACGACCCATATTGGTCGTTAGCCGGGATCCACACACTTCTTCATAGATCTCATAGATCAGCTCCCTGTACTGCATTACGTAAAGAAACCCCGTAAAAGCTCCCGAGTCCACGCCCACAACTGAATTACAGATAAGATGATCCGAAATCCGGGACAGCTCCATGATGATTACACGGAGATAATCCACCCGTTTCGGTGTCTTTACCCCTAATAACTTTTCACAGGTGAGGTGCCAGCCCATATTATTGATGGGGCTGCTACAGTAGTTCAACCTGTCTGTCAGCGTGGTGATCTGGTACAAAGGGCGCCGTTCCGCCAGCTTTTCAAAGGCCCGGTGGATATATCCCACCGTTTGCTCGGCAGAGACGATGCGCTCACCGTCCAGCTCCAGGATATTCTGGAACACTCCATGCGTGGCAGGGTGGGTAGGCCCCAGGTTGAGCGTGGTGGTCGTTTTCTCGATGCTGCCCTCCGGTAGCTTTATATGTTGCTCGACACTCATATTGTATATTTTCAAGGCCCCAATGGCCCATTTTTCAAACTTTATCCCTTTGCTTCATCCGCCCCTTGTCCGGCCTTTATCTCATGGCTGGCAGCCTCGGCGCCCCCTCCTGATCCCCTTCCGAACATAGCGTCATCCTTGTCGATACGCGTCTGATCTTCCAGCGGGAACTCCTTGCGCATAGGGAAATAGGTCATCTCATCCACGTTGAGTATCCGCTTCAGGTTCGGATGTCCCACAAAGTTGATCCCGAAAAAGTCATAGGTTTCCCGCTCCATCCAGTTGGCGGAGGAATACAGCTGTGTTGCCGTAAATACGTCCGGTTGCGCAACAGGAGTAAATACCTTAAAACGCAAGCGTATATTGTCCTTCAGGTTGTGCAGGTGATACACCACCGCCAGTTCCCGGCCGGCCAGCCCCGGATAATGTACGGCAGTAAGGTCCGTTAAAAATTGAAAACGCAACTCCTCGTCGTCAAAAAGGAATTGCATTACTTTCAAATTGAGGTCCTTGGGAGCTTCGAAGGTGAGAAGACCATAAGGTTCCTCAAAATTCGTCAGCTGGTCCCCGAATTTCGCCTTTAGCCGCTCTTTGATCGTCTCGTTGGTTAATGACATGTCGTTATTGAATTCCGTAACTCTGTAAAAGATTTTTATACTGGTCGCTGTTCCGGCGGCGGATGCTTTCCTTGCCTACCAGGTCCTGGATACGTATAAAGCCATCCAGGATAGCTTCGGGTCTGGGCGGGCACCCGGGCACATAAACATCTACAGGAACCACTTGGTCGATGCCTTGTAACACCGAGTAAGTATCGAAGATACCACCGCTGGAGGCACAGGCCCCAACAGCCATCACCCAGCGGGGCTCTGCCATCTGGAGGTATACTTGTTTTACGATGGGGCCCATTTTCTTGGCGATAGTGCCCATCACCATCAATAAGTCACACTGACGGGGTGAAAAACCCAGTCTTTCCGCGCCAAAGCGGGCCAGGTCGTAGTGAGAGGCCATGGTAGCCATGAACTCGATGCCGCAGCAGGAGGTAGCAAACGGCATGGGCCACATGGAATTTTTACGGGCGAGCCCCACCACGCTGCTAAGCTGAGTGGTGAAGAAACCCTCTCCCGAATATCCCTCGGGCATATCGACAAGGCTGATATTGTCTTTAATATCAGCTTGAATAGGATGAACGTTGAACCTTACCGGACGTGCCATATATTGAACAATTTGAAATGTTTACGAAAAGACCCATTTCTTAAATAACAGTTTCGGACCACCATGGGTTTTCGAACCTTCAGTCTTTTAACTAACTCATAATCTGAGAGGCAATCAATCGTATACAACTATCCTATTCTTCCCAGGTCAGGGCTCCTTTTTTAAGGATATAAAAGAAGCCCGCGAGGAAGAACACGACGAACAACAGTACCTCGGTGAACCCCGCCCAACCCAGCTGCCGGAAATTTACCGCATAGGGGTAGAAAAAGATCACTTCCACATCAAACAGCACGAATAAGATAGCTACTAAAAAATATTTAATGGCCATCGGCTGGCGGGCATTGCCCACACCCTCGATACCACTCTCAAAGTTCTGTAATTTTTCGGCTGTTTTACGTTTGGGACCTAACAGGTGAGTAACGCCCAGCACTAATAATACAAAGCCAATCGCGAAGATGAATTGGACACCTATTGGAAAATAACTAAAAGAATTATTTAGGTTAGATTCACTCGGAAGGGTATTGGCTTGTAAAAGAAAGATGTCCATTTTAAAAGAATTACTTGATTCCCGGGGACAAATTTAAGCCAGCAACCGGAATTTCCAACTTATTGAGAATTAAAAATGTCCGGAAAATGGATTCCTCAAAAATATAACCCATTTTCCGGAAAAATCTGATAATTGTCCTTCGGACAACGAACCTCCGGTTCATTAATAAAAAAAATGAGAGCCCAATAAAGGCTCCCATTTTACGTTATGTGTGATTTTTTTATCTCTTTTACCTTGCCCCCGTCCTCGGTTTGGCGCCGCCGGCGGACTGCTGACGGGCAGGGGGCTTGGATAGGATATCCTTGAACTTCTGTGCGGTGGCGTTGGTGGGGTCTACCTCCAGCACTTTCTGCAGATAGGCTATCGCCATATTCTTATCCTTTTTGACGTCATTATAATACTGCGCCAGGTAGAAGTAAGAGGTGATGATCGTATTCTTATACTTCACTGAGTCCGTGCTGCCGGCTGCCTTCGCGGTAGAATCCATTGCCCGGCCTACAGAAGCCAGCTTGTCATAGGCTTCCACTGCCAACCCCTGAGAGTTCGCTGAGTCATCCTGCGCCTGCTTACTACGGGCACACCAGAGATAACCAAAGATCTCATTGGGCCATTTAGACTCATAGATACCACAGAAAATGCTGTCAGCCGTCTTGTAGTTGCCCGCCTGGTAATTCGAAATACCCCAGTTATATACGTCATTCTGATTGGGATCTTTCTTGGTGGCATATTCAATAGCAGCCAAATCCGCTACACCCTGCTTGTAATTCAGCTTCTTAGCCAGTTCCAAACCCTTCGCGAGATATTTGGCCCTGTTCTCAGGCAGGGTATCCCGGGAAATAGCCTTTTTGTAGCTCTCGATCGCTTTCACCTTTCCGGCAGAATCCGTTGCCTTGGACTGGATGCTCCCTTCCAGAGCATAGTCGGCGCCGGTTAAGGTAGATGCATCCGCCTTTTGGAAATAAGTAGCGATATTTTGCTGAGCGCAGGCGACATCGTTCGTCGTATCGCAGGCATAAGCGATGGTCTTGTACATACGGGGGGTTACCTTGTCCCCGAGGGAAGTAATGAGGCCCTGGGCCTTTGTCTTGGCTTCCGCAAACTTGCCGCTGGCGATCAGGAAGTCGACATTCAGGTATTCCACTTCCGGGCCAGGATCAGAGTTCGCAGTATACTTCTGCAGGTATTCCGTCGCTTTTGCCGGATCCCAGTGAAAGTAATAAAAATAGAATAGTTCATAATAAGCCGGAGCATAGGCTGGGTCCATCTGTACCGCCTCTTCAAAAGCCGGCAGGAAGAACTCCTTATTATTCTGCGTCAGATAGATCTTGCCGATCTTGTATTTTGCTTCTGCATATTTCGGATCGATGGTCAGCGCTTTCTGATAGCTCTGTACAGCATTGCCCCCGTCGATCAGCTTGCGGTAAGCATCCCCTAACAGTATGTACGTATCGACACTGTTGAATTTCTTCACCTGCATGGCCGTATTCAGCTTCTCGATGGCATAGGTAGCATCTCCGGCCTTGGAGTCGATATTCGCATCCGCCACAGCATTGAGGACATCAATGTCCTTGGCCTTAGTAAGACTGATAGCCGTCTCAAAACGCTGGCGGGCATCCGTTGTCTTGCCCAGACGCAGCTCAACCTCACCCATGCCGGCCAGCAGCAAAGGCGCATTGCCATTGGATTGCAACGCTTTGGAATACAGATCGCCCGCAGCCACAGAATCCCTCATCTCCAGCAGGGTCTGCCCCTGCCAGTATATAGCTTCTATATTATTCGGGTTGGAGGCCAGTATCTTATCAAATACGTCCTTCGCACTTTTGTACCGTTGATAATACAGGAATTTCTTCCCTTGGTCTACCGTTTGAGCCAGCGCCCCACCGCAGAAGCCGACCAGGGCCATCACCAGTAAGCTGAATCGGAACTTATTCTTCATGTACTTTGTCTGTTTAGTGTGTAAATATAAATATTATTGATTGTTTGTTTAATTACTGATCTGCGTGTCACGGATCTGAAAGGACATTTTAGCCGGCCAGAGATACGCTTTACTGAAAATCAGCTGTCCACGTTCATACTGCAGGAAGTTTGCGAAGTTGCCACCCACCCCACTGAAGTTCTCCTTTAGGATATAATACAAACTTCGCACCAAGGGATAGCGGCGAAGGGCAATATTAGCCTGATAAGGTTTTACATAGGTAGGCCCGAGACAGTTGGTGCACCGGATAGAGGCTATCCGTACTTTTTTAATAAACAGGTTATCATTCGCCTCACCCTCGCCTAACCAATTGATACCCACAAACCCAACAGCATGAGGATTCTGCGACACATAATTGATCACCTCCTCGCTGTTCCTGGCAGCCGTGACCCGTTTGCTCAGGGGTTTCCCTTTTAAAAGAGAGTCCATAGCATACCGTACTGTACTGGTCGCAGACCTGCCATCCATCACAGGCAGGTGCGCGGTATCTGTGCCGTCCAGCATATTCTGAAGGTCCTTGATCTCAAAGATTGAGTCCTTGGCGTTATTGTTGACGATCACGGCAATAGCGTCATAGGCCACAGGCATAAATTGGGGACGAAGATGAAAGGAGTCCTGGTAAAACTTTTCCTCCTCGGAACTCAACCCCCGGGTGACGATGATCATCCGCGTACTGTCCGTGGTCAGGTCCCGCAGACATTGCGCCTCCGGCTCATATCTGGCGATGATCTTTATGTCGGGATTGGAGGACTGGAATACCTTTATCTGGGAGTCGATGACAGGCTTAAAAGACTCGTCAATACTGATGGTCAATGTGCCTGACTTGGGCGTTTCCTGAGGAGTTTTATTCCCATCGTTGCCGCACCCTCCCAGGAAAAAACTAAACGCAAATCCTAACATTACGCCTTTACCATTACTGTTGAAAATATGCCGGAGAGATACTTGCATCAACGAAAATAATTTTTTTTATATCCACGATAGATCCGCCATCCTCCATACAGTAACCAAATACCGGAAAAAGCATAACGGAAAAAATCATCAATAGCCAAAGGAAAACCAATCTTCGGAGCAATCAACAGAAATACCCCAAAGCCAAACCATATCCCTCCTATACCATAGTCCTGGATCGATCTTCTCAATATATATCTGCGCCTTTCACCATCAGGAGCATCATTTTCCATCTTTAACCAAAGTTTTTATTTTATATGATCAGACATCCATCGCTGGAACGGGCAAATTAAGAAATTAAGCTTAAAAAGACACACCTGTATAAGGTCTTATACTTATTAATTTCTTATTAATGTATCCTTTCCCACCTTTCCATTTATAAGATTCCACATCTCCTCTATTCCACAAACCAGCTCGCTCTTTCCCCCCTTATCTTATAATGATTTAACATACCTTTGCGGCCATGAAAAAGGAGCCTGTCACCCCATCATCAGAAGCCAGGGAAACGCCCGGTTCACCTTCCGGGACTTCTGACAAGAAAGCCCCGGCAAGCTTTCTGATGGTCTGTCTGGGCAATATTTGCCGCAGTCCCCTGGCTGAAGGCATCCTGCAGGAAAAAGCCAGGGCAGCCGGACTAAACTGGGAAATAGACAGCGCGGGGACCAATGGCTATCACGTAGGCGAAGCGCCCCATCACCTTTCCCAAAAAGTAGCCCGCGTCAGAGGCATCGACATCAGCAGACAAAGGGCCCGGAAATTTAATGCCGATGATTTTCAACGTTTTGACAAAATCTATGCCATGGCTGGGGACGTGATGCACGAAATGCGACGTATCGCCGGCCGTCATTACGATCCGTCAAAAGTAGAGCTTCTGATGAACGAGCTGCACCCGGGTGACAATGAGGATGTCCCCGACCCCTGGTATGGGCCGGAGCCCGGTTATCATGAAGTATATGAAATGATCGACGCAGCCGCAGACAGGATCGTTGAAAAATATGGCAAATCCACCCAATCCAACAGATCATGAGTAGTCTCAAACCATCCCGCCCGCAAGGTACCCGGGATTTCGACCCCGCTACAGTCCGCAAAAGGAACTATATATTCAATACTATTCGCACCGTATTCGAGCTCTATGGCTTCCAGCCCCTGGAAACCCCGGCCATGGAACAGATGGAAACCCTGATGGGTAAATATGGGGAGGAAGGTGATAAACTTATCTTTAAGATACTTAACAACGGTCTGGACGATCCCAAGAATGTCGATAAGGCCCGTAAAGCCTTTGAAAATGTCCTGGAAGGGAAGAATGACAAAGACCTCACCGAAAGGGCCCTCAGATACGACCTCACCATCCCCTTTGCCCGCTATGTCGCCATGAACCATGGACAGCTGACCTTCCCGTTCAAACGCTACCAGATGCAGCCCGTCTGGAGAGCCGACAGGCCCCAGAAAGGGCGCTATCGGGAATTTTATCAATGTGACGCTGACGTGGTAGGTAGCCAATCCTTGCTCAACGAGGTCGAACTGACATCCATCTACCGTCAGGCCTTCCAACAACTGGCTATCCCCATAGAGATCAGGATCAACAACCGTAAGATCCTCGCCGCCCTGGCAGAGGTCTGCGGGGGGGCGGATAAGATGACGGACATTACGATAGCCATCGACAAGCTGGACAAGATCGGACTGGAAAAAGTAAAGACAGAACTGGCCCAGCGGGGACTCTCCAACGACCAGGTAGCCGCCATCGAACAATACCTGGGTATCGCCGGGGACAACACAGCTAAATTATCCCAGCTGAAAACCCTCTTTGCCGGCAACGCTACGGGCCTCAAAGGCATCGACGAGCTGGAATATCTTCTGGCATACACCGCCGTAACATCCCTTGATGCCCCCCATTCACCCGGGACCTCCGACGACCCAACCCCCATTCTCGTCGATCTTACCCTGGCCCGTGGCCTGAACTATTATACAGGCACGATCTTCGAGGTAAAAGCCACCACTGTACAGATGGGCAGCATTGGCGGCGGCGGACGCTATGACGACCTCACAGGCCTCTTTGGCGTACCCAATATCCCCGGGGTAGGCATCTCCTTCGGGGTCGACCGCATCTACGACGTAATGGAAGAGTTAAAGCTTTTCCCGGAGGACGTACATACAGGCACAAAAATCCTTTTCTTTAACCTTGGCGAGGCCGAATCCCGGGCCGCCTTTGGACTATTGCAGCAATTGCGGACAAAAGGCATTCCCGCCGAGATCTATCACGAACAGGCCAAATTTGACAAACAATTCAAATACGCGGAGAAAAAAGGCATCCGCTATGCGGTCATCCTCGGCAGCGAGGAGCTGGGTAATCGCCAGTGTAAAATAAAAGACCTTAGCACGGGCGAACAGAGGACGCTGGGATGGGAGGAGTTGGTGGGGTCTGATTTTTAACCCCGGCCGTGATCTATCCTGTTTTATCTTTGCGTCCATGCAATCCTTTGAAATATTACTGTATGCCGCCCCTGAAGGAAAGACGCATATCGAGGTCTTTTTTGAAGAGGAAACTTTCTGGTTATCACAGAAGAAGATGGCCGAATTGTTTGGGGTAGATGTAAGAACAGTAAACGAACATCTACAAAATATATTTATAACCAACGAATTAGAGAAAGAGTCAACTATCCGGAATTTCCGGATAGTTCAACAAGAAGGCACACGATCTGTCTCCCGGGAAGTGGATTTCTACAACCTCGATGCCATCATCGCCGTCGGATATCGAGTCAACTCACACGAAGCCACCCGGTTCCGTATCTGGGCTACAAAAACCCTGAGACAATTCATCATAAAAGGCTTTGTCCTGGACGATGAACGACTCAAACAAGGCAAGAAGTTTGGCAAAGATTATTTCGACGAGTTACTCGAAAGAATACGCGAGATCAGGGCCAGCGAACGCAGATTCTATCAAAAGATCACAGACATCTACGCCCAATGCAGCCTGGACTATGACCCCAAAGCTCCTCTTACTCAGACCTTTTATAAAACGGTACAGAATAAGCTACATTGGGCCATCACCAGACACACTGCCGCTGAACTCATCGCAGAACGGGCCAACGCCACACAGCCCAATATGGGATTGACCACCTGGAAGAACGCCCCGAAAGGAAAGATCCTGAAACACGACGTTACCGTAGCCAAAAATTACCTTTCTGAAAAAGAATTAAGCGAATTAAATCGCGTCGTAAGCATGTACCTTGACTACGCCGAGAACCAGGCTAAACGCCAGATCCCCATGACCATGGCTGATTGGGCGACAAGGCTGGATGCCTTCCTCCAATTCAATGAATATGCCGTTCTGAAAGACGCCGGCCGTATCACTGCAGACATTGCAAAGAAGTTGGCAGAAGATCAATTCGAACAATTCCGTGTCCTGCAGGACCGCGACTATCTGTCAGATTTTGACGAACAACTAAAACGTCTGGAAAAATAATACCATAAAACCCCAGTATACCTATCTTTAGACATCAACAAACCAGTTTATGAACCGATCCTTGCGCCCCTTCTGCCTGCTGGCACCCCTCGTATTGACGGCATCTCTCGTCTCCGCCCAAAACCTCAACCCGATGTTCCGGCATCTGCCCCCAAATGCAGAAAGGATCTACCACATCAATCTGCCGGCACTGACATCCAAGGTCAGCTGGCAGGATATCATTTCCAGCATCCCTCCCTCCAAATCCACATCTGACCCACAGGTGATGGACATCCTGAAAGATCCCTCCCAGGCAGGGATCGACATCAACCAGGATATCTTTATCGCACAGACAGGAGGCGGCAACAAATACGATAGCACCACCTTTATCACCGTTCTCGTCCACCTTACCAACTCCGGGAAATTCGTCGCCTTCGCTCGCGGCATGCAAAAGGACATGCGCGCTTTACCGATAGGAAAAGGTCCTGTCAACGCGTCCACAAATGGACGGGTGATCGGTAAAGATAAAATGACCCTGGCTTATAATAACAAACTGGCTGTCATCACCACTGTAACACCCCCTGCAAAAGAAACGGCCGCATCAATACAAAGAAGCACCCCTAACGCAAAAAATGCCGGCCCTTCAGCGATGGGCTATACCCTAAGGGCCGGCAGAATAAGCCTGGCAGCTCTCCATGGATTTGTGAGTACCCCCTATATCACCGATCCTGTCTTTATCGCCGGGTTTTCCGACGACGCCGATTTTCACATGTGGGGACCGCATGGCGAAGCCGCAAGTAAGCTGATGGATATTGTCAACAAAAAGAAAGCCCTGGGAAATAAAGGCGGTATTTTCATGACCCATCAGGGCGTCAGGCTGCACACACTGACAGCCCTTCGTTTTGATGCCGGAAAGGTCACCCTGCGCACGACGACCTTGGTGCCGCAGGATTCCATCAAAAATTACAGGATATTGACCAGCCGGCCGCTGAACACCGACCTGATCAGGCGTCTGCCGGGCAAAGCGTTGCTGGGAATGATCAACCTCCACTTCGACCCATCCTTGCTGCAGGAATTCCTGGGAAGAGCCGGTCTGCGTAACACGCTGGATTCCGCGCTGTCGTCCAAGGGACTTACAACAAACGATTTGATAAAAGCCTTTAAAGGGGACTTCCTCATTGCGGGCATGCAGCCCGCCACGCTGTCCGATAGCGGTAAGGCTAACCCCAACCTATTTTTTGCCACTACCATCGGCGACAATATCGCCTTTACAAAACTTATGGGCAAATTGATGGGCCACGCGGACTCATCGGGCAATCTTCCCTTTGGCAAGATGAAGACCGGCTTTGCTATAAAAGACAATATCCTGGTAGTAGGAAAGACCAAAGCACAGGCGGACGAGTATTTCAGCAATACAGCGGGAAATAGCGGTAGCGATCTTATCAACGACCGCGTCAGGACCAACATGTTCAGTCTGGCGGTGGACGTAAAAGCAATAAAGGACTTCATGCAGGCGATATACCCCACTCCCACGTCAAAAACCCAGCAGGTCCTGCACTTCCTGGGTGCCATCGACCGGCTGACCTATACGGCCGGCGGTCTGCAAAATGGACAACTTGAATCTTATTTTGAGTTGAAAATGGCGGATGCCTCGGAGAACAGTTTGCGCAGCATATTCAAGCTATTGCATTAAGCCGGTGATGCCGAAAAGCCTCTATGTATAACCGTACTTTTTCTTGAACTCCGCCAGCCCGGCCTCATCCAGGTCGCGGAAAAGGTATGTCCGTGTTTGTCCTGTCCTTTCGATAAAAGGGATGTGCTTCTCATAAAATTCCTTGAACAGTTCTCCCAGCTGACGGACGTGCTCCTGGCTGTTGAGATAGAATTGGCTTTTGATGGTGTTGCCTTCATATAGAAATTTTATCTGGTTGCCCATACCGTCCAGCTTATAAGGTGAATAAGGGTCCTGCATGCCGTTGAAACCATTGACATCGAAGTCGAGATCTTTTATATTCTGTATGGGATATTCTTCTTTACCCAGGCAGACCTTTTCCGGCGTCATCACCAGATCATCTTCCGATAGCCCGACGATGGAAATATTTCCTTTGGCGATGAAAGCGCCCGCCAATACCAGTAGGATACCCACTACAAAGACCACTGTCCCCATCAATCGCCACTCCGGCAGGCTAACCGGCAAAATACTGCAGACAGCCAGGCCAAAACCGACATATGATAAAGTAGCTTTTTTCCTGGCGGTAACCACTACTCTTTTGGTTCGGAATTCCATGGGGTGTTTATGATAATAACGCTGGGGGTTGGTTTTCCGTATGTCACCATTTCTCATCGGATGGCCGGTGATACAAAAAATCCATTGTTTCTCCTTAAACAGATTTCCACATACAAGGCCTTGTTCTGCATAAAAATACATCTGCAAAATATAGTACACCGCTTCATAGAGAACGTTTTAATAATAAGAATTTAAACATTTCTGTCAAATTATGCGATTGTACTTAGCCCTCACTTCCTGTAAACAGGTCATTCCTTTCAATTATCAGTCCTTTGTAACAGGCGCCATTCATAAATGGATAGGGTCTAATAATGAGTTTCACGGAAAGCCGAGCCTCTACTCTTTTTCCTGGCTTCATAACGTCGATGCCTATAAAAATGGATTGAAGACCCACGATGGCAGTTATTTCTTTATAAGCGCCCACGACAATGATCTTTTGAAAAGGATCCTGGAGGGTATTCAGCACTCCCCTGAAGTTTGCTTTGGTATAAACGTAAGTGAGGTACAGATCAAATCGACTCCGGTATTCTCTCCTGAGCAAGCTTTTTTCGTAGCTAGCCCTGTGTTGATCAAGAAAAAAATGGATGCCGGCCAATGGCTGCATCTGGAATACAATGACCCCGAGGCGGACAAAATACTTACCGGCAGCCTGCAGACAAAACTCAAAATTGCCGGTCTGTCTGTTGAAGGTGTCCAGGTTTCTTTTGATACTACATATGGTGTCCCACGAACAAAGATCGTCCGCTATAAAGAAATAGGCAATAGAGTAAACCTCTGCCCTGTTCGTATTCAAGGCTCTCCCGAACAAATAGGATTTGCCTGGAATGTAGGTGTCGGCAATTCCACGGGCATTGGGTTCGGCGCATTAAAATAATCTATATGCAATATTATATTGTCAGATATACAGGCCTATTTGGGTTTATCAAACCCTGGACAGCGGTGCGGGATGGTGAAACTTATAGCCAGCAATTTCTTACTCCCAGTATCATAGGTGGTATTGAAAGGAAATTATTCCCCGAACTCCTGCAGCAGAAGTTTGGATTATATCATATAAGATCACATCGTTTATCCTATGAGCAGGTGAGCTTACAGCAGGAAAAGATACAGACCAGGGGATGGAATACTACCCGGCCGAAAGGTACCCAACAGGTGCTGTTCACACGCCCAACCTCTATTCTGGACCGGGGAGTTCTCGTCAATCCCGTACTGCACCTGGCATTCACTACAAAAGATTATGCGCTGATAGCGTCTACACAACACATTTGCCTCTGCAGGAATGAGGATATTCTCTATCCTGACCAGGAGATAATTGAGACTACTGATCAAGACTTTGATACCAACGAGGAATATTTCCCTGGATTTGAACTGGTCTTCAAAAAGAATGACAGATCATTTCTGGTGGGATACAATCGCCTGGACAGAAACAAGCCTATGTATGGCTGGTTAAAAATCGTCGGTAACCCGGTAAAAGAATTCTAATATGTCTATCATTCTTGCCAAATCCGGGCCATCGCGGACTACCCTGGTTGAACATACAGATCAGGTGATAGCAGCCTGCATACGATTCGCTACTCACCTGGGTCTGGATATATCCGTTGCCCGCTTGGGGGCCATTCTCCATGATGCCGGCAAAATACATCCTGTCTTCCAGCAATCCCTGTGGGGCGAAAAACCTAAAAAGATATTCAGACATGAAATTGCCTCATTGTTCTTTATATCTCTATTTCCCCGGGACATTCATGGACCGTTGATTGAAATGATCATAGGTCACCATAAATCCGTAAAGAATGATAAAGGGGAAAAAGGGATTCTTGACCTGGTCAACACTGATGACATAGAGGATTATCATCTGGGGTGCTGGAAGCAATGGAGTGCCCTGGCATTTGACTTTCTTGCCGGCTATGAGATATCCACGCATCCTATATCCGAAACAAAGGCGCGGCATAATTTCGGAATAGTATTGAAGTACTGCAAAAAAGCCGTTCGGAAGCAGGGTTATTCTCCCTGGAGAGGATTACTGATGGGTGCCGATCACTATGCCTCCGCATTGGGCGATAAAACAATCCAGCAATTAAGCAGAACCTTTCAAATACCCGATTTAAGATCTTTCCACCGGCGGCATCCTTTGTATCCGTTGTCCTTGGAAAATGCTGATTCCAATAAACTTCATTCCCTGGTGGCTGCTTGCACAGGCTCCGGAAAGACGGATTTTTTGTTCCGCCGCTGTAAAGGGCGGGTATTCTATATCCTTCCTTTTCAGGCATCCATCAATGCCATGTATCGAAGGATAAAGCATTTCCTGACACCGGACAACCCTGACCTGGATATTCGCCTCTTGCATGCCGCCAGCAGGCTGGTCATCGAAAAAGGTTCAAAAAAGGATGTCGAATCAGAAGTTGCTATGCAACCGCTCTTTGGGTCCGCCATCAAAGTACTAACCCCCTATCAACTTGCCGGCATACTTCTGGGCGTTAAAGGGTATGAATCCATGTTATTAGACCTGCAAGGGTGCGATATAATATTGGATGAGGTACATACCTATACAAAGGTTTCTCAGGCACTCGTTCTAAAGCTGGTGGAATTACTCCACCACATGCAATGCCGCATACACGTCGGCACAGCGACGATGCCGACGGCGCTATACAATCAGATAAAGAGGGTCCTTGGAGCAAATAATATATTGGAAGTTAAATTGACCAATGAACAGCTCGACTCCTACCGTCGTCATGTCGTTCATAAGATCGATGGCTGGAAAGACAGCTGGAAGATAATTTCCGGGGGCGCCCGGGAAGCGCAGAAGATCTTATTGGTATGCAACAAAGTAAAGCATGCGCAAAAGATATATGATAAGGTCAAAAGGGATTATCCTTCTATGCCGGTCCTCTTACTGCACAATCGTTTTAGAAGGATGCATCGAAACAAAAAAGAGCAGCTATTCGGGGGAATGGATACATGTATCGTCATCTCTACGCAGGTGGTCGAGGTGAGTCTGGACATCAGTTTTGACCTCCTGATAACGGAATGTGCTCCGCTGGATGCACTCATCCAACGGTTTGGGAGGGTCAACAGGGTGAGGACAACGGCTTCCATCCTCAAACCTGTATACGTCATTGCTCCGCCTGAAAATAAAAAAGATGCCAGGCCCTACGACCTGGACATTCTTTGCCGGACATTCTCATTGTTACCGGATGGAGGAGTATTGTGCGAACGCGGACTTCAGGAAAAGATCGACCGGGTATTTCCTACCATTGACGTCCTTGACATCAGGCAGCATATTATCCTGAAGAAAAACGGCTCACTTTCTATTGATCTGCTGACCCACAGAGGCGAACCCTATTTGCAGCATCTTCTTGATATCGATAGTACGATTTGTATTACAGACGACGTCGTCGATGTCTATGAAAAAGCAGATTATGAAGAAAGGTTGCTGCTGGAAATACCAGTGAGATATTTCCACGTAAAGGGAAGGCAGCAGCTGCAGGCAGGTAACCACCCCTTTGTAGTCCCTAAGAATGCATATGATCCTGACAGGGGACTGGACACTGATTATCTCAAAAAAAGACCAAATTTTTAAGCAATGATCACAACCGTAGTTGGGCGAACGTTTTTAGAAGCTTATAATGCCGAATATCGCTCGCAATACAGTCCCAGGGGATTCTTCGAGAAACATTATTTCCAGCTTTTTTTCAATCACCCTAAATATATGCAATGGGTCACCAATTCGCCGTTCGTACAAATGAAAGCCGGTCAAAAGTCTCATCTGCTCACGCCTGTAGAACGACGCGAAAAATTGGTTGGTCTGCGGGAAAAGATTGCAGCGGGCAATCCGGAAGCCAGTATTGCCATCGGTTATCCTGCTTCTGAAGAAAAGGAATACGCCAGCACATCGGGGTTGGTTTCAGACCTTATAATACCCACCAATGAAGAAGATATTTATCTTTCCTGGATCGGCAGCGGTCTTGGATTAACCGTTGCAGGCGGTTATTCGATCTTATTCGATCATCCACGTATATTGCTCGACATTCATAAAGGCTGGGCCCATTATCGGAAATACCTGAACGATCGCACCTTAACTGCTATGAGGGGGAACCAGATCAACACCTGGAACGCGCAATGGCTGGCATATTATTACGACAAAGAGGATTACAGGAGCAATTTCAACTTTGCCAGGATCCGGCAGCGAATGTTTGAAATAAGCACGGAGAAGATCGAGGTAAAGACGCTCCCATGGTCCAGACTGTTTTTCAGAATGGCAGAACAATTCCCGGGTCGGACTATGATCGGTTATATCTATTCTCTCGGCCAGACCAATAAGACCATTGGTTTTATACCCTTTCATTTTAAGTCTGCCAACCGCCTGGTAGAAGTATACCGAAAATTATTCGCCCCGGATATACGGATAAATGCCGCTGATTTTGAAAACCTTTTTGGCTTGCATATCCAACGGGCTTGCGAACTGGGCACCATCGGAATGCAGGCTCTGCGCCCGCAGAAGCTAAAAAAATATTTTACCGACAACCAACCGGCATTCAAAAAACAGGAAGAAATCCCATTATATCACGTATTTAAAACCTGGTTAGTCACTATGTTATCTAAGAACAAAGAGGAGTTGCTGGATCACACCTCCAATATCGCAAAAAAATTGATCCGCTACAGGAAAGCGTCGAATAAAACAGATAGAAAGAATCTGGTAGAAAAGGAGCTATTTGAAGCAAAGCAACAACGGGGATTTTTAGATGGGTTAACTGAGATGATAAAGACCATACATGAAGAGGACCGGTCTTTTTTTAAAACGCTTAGAGACGATGTCTATCTGATGACACCGGAAGAATATGGATATTTTGTCGCTTTGCTCAAATTCGACTATTACTACCAGGACAGAAATGCATAATATTATTTGATCATTTAAATAAAGAAATATGAACACCCTTTATGTGCGGACACTTAAAAAAGCAGATCATACAGTATTTTGTGTAGCGGACGGACAAAAATTCTATTACGACCCTATGCATGGTAACAGGCAGCCCTATTCCAGCGGACAGCAGGTGAAACGTTCATTGATAGAATGCTTTTGCGAACATCTCGACATCCCGCCATCTCCTACCACTTTTTTATTTGACGTCTCAAAAGATAAAAAGATAGAAGAAGGTGAAGTATACGGCACCTGCGACCCGTCTTTTCCGGATCAGCTTTTCGGCGGCTGGATGAGGGCTGACAAAGATGCAAAGACAGGGAGATCACTCAAACGCCGGAGCCCTCTGTCCATTTCTGCTATGAGGCCTTTACATCCGCGGCTTGCCAATATGAACAGTGAAGATATAACTTTCGACCGCAGCCATATTAGCAACAGCAAGGTTATAGTGCGCGGCGAGAATGGAAAGGAGCTAAGCAAAAATGAGATTGTCGCATTGTTGGATGGGAAAAACAGAAGCCTTCACCGGAAATGGATACCGGATAATAAAAGAGCAAGTGGCTTCTTTGTGGTGGATTTTGCCATCGACCTTAGAAGGTTGTTTTCCGTGAGCATTAACCCATTTGAACCGGAAATGAACCCGGAAACTATTGCCAGTCTGCGTAAAAAAGGATGGAAAGAGTCAAGCAATGTATTTGGACCTTGTCTGGTGGCCCCTAAAGCGCTTCGGAAGCAATGGATACAGGCTCTTGCCCAGGCGATCCTTGACTGGCGGATCACCTCCAACCAGGCCAGGACATTCAGTCTCATGGAAACGCTCGCTGTTACTATGAGCGGCAACGCGCATCAGATTGCAGCCAGTATAAGGGCCAAAAGATCCAAAGACGATCCTGGTAAAGTTGAGCCCATTATTGAAGAAGGTCTTAAAGGGGTGGATACTTTTATTACGTTGAATGCTGGCGCTTATATTCTAACTAAGGGGGAAAAGGCCAATGCGCTGGAATTGGCGGAAAATAAATTGGTGCAGCTGCTGTCGGCTTATCCTTATGAATAATCGCAGCGTGAATTGGACCTGGTTGGAATTGAAAGTGCATATTCGCAATCGGCAACCATAAATAAATATTAGTGTGAATTGAACCTCACAGAATTGAAAGCCAATAACCTCTGGCCCTGTTGATTTCTCGTATGCAATGTGAATTGAACCCAAAGGAATTGAAAGATTGACTTCTATCCCCTGTTCAGGCCCTTTGTCATAGTATACATTGAGCCTTCGTGGAATTGAAAGAGAGCCGCAATGGCACCGAACAAAGTTGTTTTCCGGCATGAATTGAACCTTTGGGAATTGAAAGATCAGGTACTCCACATTCTTATAGCCAATCACATCTTGCGTGAATTGAGCCTCGATAGAATTGAAAGAACGATCGAACATTGGCGTACCCCACTTCATATGCCAGTATGAATTGAACCATATAGGAATTGAAACTAAGTTGGATCCCTGAAGCAATCAGACATATCCATGGTGTGAATTGAACCTAAAGGAATTGAAAGTGCGCCTGCGGAGGAGTGATCCGGCACCTAGCATGCATGAATTGAATGGTGGAATTGAAAGCAAGACCACGACCTTGCCTGCTTCCGTACCGTAAAAGGGTGAATTGAACCATATAGGAATTGAAACATGACGACCCAATTCGGTTCTGTCGGATAGAATACGGTGTGAATTGAACTTACAGGAATTGAAAGATTGCCAATACGGCAAGCAATGCAAAGAGAACTTTAATATAAATTGAACCTCCAGGGAATTGAAAGGACATCGACGTAGACTTTGAACACGCCCGACGGGAAGTGTGAATTGAACCTAAAGGAATTGAAAGAAGAATCCTTTTATCATTGTCGCGACCACAACCAGATCAATTGACCCCAAAGGGAATCGTATGGGCTTTCATCCCTTTAACCCTCGGTTAAAGCTTCTCATACACCACCGCGGCTCCCTGCCCTACCCCCACGCACATGGTGGCCAGAGCATAACGGACATCCCGCCGCCGCATCTCATGTAATAACGTAGTAGAAATTCGTACACCGCTACAGCCCAGTGGGTGACCGATAGCGATGGACCCTCCATTGACATTTACCTTGGAAATATCCAGTCCCAGATCGCGGATACATGCCAGCGACTGGACGGCAAAAGCCTCGTTCAGTTCCACCAGGTCCAGATCTTTTGCAGTGAGCCCCGCCCGCTGCAACGCTTTTTGGGTCGCCGGCACGGGACCGATACCCATGATGGCAGGGTCCACACCCGCCACAGCCATACTGACGATGCGGGCCACGGGCTTTAATGCGTATTTCTTCACGGCCGTCTCACTGGCCAGCAGCATGGCCGCCGCACCATCGTTGATCCCCGCGGAATTACCCGCCGTGACAGAGCCGTCTTTTAAAAAGGCAGGCCGGAGGGCTGCCAGCTTCTCCATGGAAGTATGACGGGGTTGCTCATCCTTTTCAAAGAATATCTTTTCTTCCTTACCACCCAGCACTTCCACAGGCGCGATCTCCGCAGCCCATTTGCCCGCTGCCAGGGCAGCGAAGTATTTTTCCTGGGAGGCCAGACCAAACTCATCCTGTTCCACACGCCCGATCTTCCATTGATTTGCGACGTTCTCCGCCGTTTCGCCCATGGAGTAGGGATAGTATTGATCCGCCAGCTTTTTGTTGACAAAGCGCCAGCCGATGGTCGAGTCGAATATCTCTGCATTCCGATTAAAAGCATGAGAAGATTTGCCCATGACAAAAGGAGCGCGTGTCATGCTCTCCACCCCGGCGGCAATATACAGCTCGCCCTCCTCGCACATGATCGCACGGGCTGCATCCATGATGGCCTGCAGACCCGAGGCGCAGAGACGATTCACCGTATTGCCGGCCACTGACACCGGCAAGCCCGCCAGCAAGGCCGCCATGCGGGCCACATTGCGATTGTCCTCCCCCGCCTGGTTGGCATCCCCTGCAATAAGGTCTTCGATGGCAGCAGTATCGACACCGGGATTACGGGTAAGGAGTTGTCGGACCACATGTGCCAGCATGTCGTCCGGGCGGATGGAGCTGAGGCCACCCCCATATTTCCCGATAGGGGTCCGGATAGCGTCAATGATATAGGCTTTTGTCATAAGGGTCGCAAGTTAAGACTTTCGACATATACAGACGGAAGTAACACACCAACGCCTGTTCCGGCATGCTCAACGCCTTGCCGGGTTCCGCTCCAGTGTAAGTCCTTCCTGCCTGTTTACCTGCTGAACACCGCTTCCCGCATCCGCTGCTGCAGGTCCACGGCCGCATCATACAGTTGTTTGAACTGACGGTAACTTTCGGTATTGGCAAACTCCGAAGCGAACCCCTGCCGCCTGTCCTTCTCGGTCCTGTAGAAGCTCATTTCATCCTCTTTTTTCCGTTGGAACCATTGGGTAAAATATATCCGCTGCAGATCGCTCACTTTTGTCCGGAAATCATTTGTCATCGACCGATCCTTCCCCTTATCTACCATCACCGTATATAAATTATCACAATTGTCCAGAATACTGGAAAGGGATTCGATATAATCCTCCCGCAGATTGGCGCGTATATCCACGTCAAAGCGATCCCTCATCCACGATGCAAAATGCATCTGAATAGTGTCCGCTGATTCGCCCACCGCGCTTTCAAGGATCTCCGTATTGCTGGGGTAATGGGACACTTTCCTAAAATCCACGTCCGGCCGGTGACGATATGCATCGACGATCTTTTGCAGGAGTCTCTTTTCCTGGAAATACAGCATCAGGTGATTGGAAAAAGCATAATTGACGGCGATCCTGCATATATTTTGATCAGTAGTACTGTTAAAATCATTCCAGGTAAAACTGGCCAATAATTTCACCGTGGGTAATTGCAGGTCTTTGCTATGGGAACGCACCGCATCTTTCAGTACATCCGTCCGCCAGGTATTTCCGCCTTTCAATATATCATCCTGCCAGTAGGAAGTGGCGTACAAACATGCCAGACCTTCGTCCAGCCAGGCCGGCATGTCCCCGATGTCGGACTTGATCATCAGATGGAACAACTCATGGTTGATAGTACCGATATGCCTGATATCGCTGATACCCATCAGACATAGATCATATGGATTGGAGTAACCCAGGCTGGACGGGGACAGCGATATATTGTGTACTTTCTTTGCAGCCTCCTGCAGCGCGGCAACATCCGGCATCATAAATATGGTGATCAGCTTTTCGGGTACAGACAGACGATAGTACGACGAATAGAAGTCTGCCGTCCTTTGGATGGCAAGGGTGGCATCACCCATATTGCCGCTCCCTGCTTCGCTGGGAGTAATGATGATCCACCTGCTGGAGCTGGTATCTATGCTGTAGCCCTTGCCCAGCAGGGAAGACCAGTACTTCCGGGCCGCCTTTCGTTGTCCTTTCTCAAAAATCCTTCCTATCATCACCTCTTCAGGCGGCAACCCGGACATATCGATAAATTGCGATTGATCCGAGCAATTATATACCATACCCATTTTTCCATGCAGGCCGGCGGAAAAGGTAAGGCTTTGGGAGGGAATGACCACAACTGTCTGCGGTGTCATGCCTGTCACCTGGGTCGCGGGAGTTTGACAGGTGGCGATCTCTCCTACAAGGAATTCCTTATCCTTGTCCGACAGATGATAACATTGAAATATCTTGGCGAAAAGTGAATAAGCATTCTGACAGGTGCCGTTAAGACAGAGACATTTTGCTTCCAGGAAATCCAGGGTAGGAGATTTCCCATATGACACCTTATTTCTGAATCGCTGGATGCTGTCATATACCACATCGTATTTCCCCTGGTTTAGCAGACCGATAAAATATTGAACAGGCACTTTCACCTGGGAGAACCCTTTCCCGGACAGCGCCAGGAACAAGACGGCGATAAACAGGCGACGCATAAAAAGTGTTTTTGATTAATGGTTCGCATGGGGCGTGTCGGCCCTGGAATTCTTTTCCAGGTTATTCAGGATCTCATTAAGGGGAATCTTTCCCGGTTGTACTGAAGCTCCTCCGGCAGGTACGGGATTGGCCGGAAGGGAGATCTCCGGGGTAAGGTACAGCGGACTGTCTGTCTGGTCTATAGAAGGGTTGTATAAGATAGTGGCCATCATTAGAGTAGTGCCTAATATGCCAAAAATGATACCGGGAGACGTGCTCACCAGGTTGAACTGCATTTTTTCACCGGCCGTCCCTCCAAAGGTCGTCTCTCCTTCCCGCAGCTTGGATATAATGAATACCGCGGCTACGATGGCCAGGATCATACCCGTAAAAAAACCCAGGTACTTTGTATATGTCCTCGCCACCAGAAGAAACCCGGACTGGGCATAGCGGTGATCCAGCGCCTTTTCCTCCATCTTTACTTTTGAATACCATTTTATATAGTCCAGGTTATTACGTATGCCGGCAGATCTGACGGTAGTGTCAGAGGGAGACAACAGGTTTTGTTCGGTAAAAGAGCTCCGGTATCCATTGATAGAGGTCTTAAAATCATCCAGTTGACGGGTGGAGATATAGATGAACACCAGGATCAGCACACTCGGCATGATGATCATCCAGGGCAGCAGCCGGTTTTGCCATCGGTTTAGCTGACGGGATTCCTCCCTGTCGGGCGTTGGTCCCTCCATAGGTTTTTGTAAAAGGTACTCATTTTTTTCAAAAAAAACCGTCCGAAAATTTGACCGGAGCAATCAGCTGATCCGCTCATAGACGCTGAGATCACGCCATTTCCTGCTGCCGCTGTCTTTCTATAAAAAGATCATACCCTATCTGCACCCGCATCCAATATTCAGCGGGAATATTCAATAACTTTTCCAGCCTCAGGGCAGTAGCAGCACTGACGTGTCTTTTACCGCGCAGCAGTTCGCTCAGATGGCCGGGTTTTATACCCATCAGGGCGGCAAAAGCAGTTTTTTTGATCTCTCTAGCTTCCAACTCATCCTGTAAGATATCCCCGGGATGTAAGGCGACGTCGGTTTGTATCTCCTTGCCACGGGAGTTAAGCACTTTATATTCAGACTGCTTCATAAAAAGAAATTGTGGTCATTGATAATGATTCGTGAGGTCGTGTATGATAAGAATTTCCGCGACTGTAATGACGTCCTTCTTGTCGATGGTCAAAAGTAATCTGTAACTATAATCCACTCTAACAGAATAAAAACCTTTCAATTCTCCTTTCAGCGCCTCGAAGTTCAATCCACGCAGGCTTTTGATCTCCATAAGATTATCCGCATATTTCAGCTTTAGGATAGTCTTCTTGAACTTAACCCCAACCTCACTGCTATACCTGGGCTTGCCGGATATAGGCTTGCCTTCAAAGATCTTTTCCAGATAAGCATTATTGAATTGTACTAACATTGGACAAAGGTCCAATTTGACAAAATGCGTTTCCGGAAAACCTTTTACCAAAAATAGGTAACTTTCCTAAATTTACCAAATCTTGGTAATTTCCAAACACAAATCTTCACACTAATGTAAACCCTTATACAGCATATATTTCCCCTTATCTTCTTAAATTCCATATAAATCAAACCTTATAATCATGAAAAAAGTCAGACTTTTCACTTTGTCCGCAGCAGTCATCCTGGCCACTGTCGGCGCTTTTGCTACCCGTTCCACAAAGCCCGGCCACAAACAATCGCTGTATCACCGCGATCCGTTCACCGGAACTTATTCTCCCGTTTCACCAGGGTATTATTGCACGACATCCTACGACACCTGTTCGTACTACCTGGACAATGGCACGTACTATCCCAATGAACTGGGCTCCTACCATGGGCAGTGATCGTTCAGTGTCCCCCCTCATCGATACATTTCAATACATCACTAAAACCCGCGCCAGTAAAGGGTTGTGTGCATAACTTAGTGCATAATGGGTGCATAACATAAAGGGGGGAAATTTGGAAACGGGCTGTCCGGGATCGTATCTTAGATTTAATAATTGAAATGCAGAAATCAATAAAACGAAAGAAGCAAATCAATTCGAGAAGTGGAAATCTGTAAAAGATGGAAACAACTCACAGGAGCATCGGGTCAGTAAGTACGACAACGAAAGTTGAAATACCGAAAAAGACTTGATGCTTCTTTATTTTATCCCCCATCTGCCCCCTCCCGCACACCCCCCGTATCAAAACCGTACAGTCCTCTCTGATCGGGTCACCTCAACCAATTAATTATCAGCGCCCTATCACTCCGGCACCTTTTTGGTCACAAAAACTCCATAACCAGCCATTTCTATGCTTAAGAATTACATCCACATCGCCTGGCGCAACCTCCTCAAGAACAGGACCTCCTCCATCATCAACATCACCGGTCTGGCCACCGGTATGGCCATCGCCCTTATCATTGGCCTGTGGATCGCCGACGAACTGTCCTTCGACCACTATCACACCCGGCACAGCCGCATCGCACAAGGCATGGTCATCCAATCCACACCGGAAGAATCCTATGTCGGCGGCACCATCGCCATGCCCATGGGACAGGCCCTCCGTACGCAGTATAAATCCCTGTTCAAAAGCACAGCCCTCATGTGCTGGGTAGGCGACAGACTCATCGGCTCCGGAGAGAAAAAATTGTACGCCTCCGGCATCTGTGCTCAGAAAGAGCTGCCCGAAATGTTCACCTTCCATATGCTGAGCGGCTCCATCGCCGCCGCGGAAGACCCCTCCACCGTACTCATCTCCCAGTCGCTGGCCACCGCTCTCTTCGGCAACGACGACGCCCTCGATAAAAACATCCAGGTCGACAGCAAGACACAATTCAAGGTGGGTGGCGTCTATAAAGACCTGCCCCGGAATACCACTTTTTACGACGTCAAGCTCATCCTGCCCTGGTACGGCAAAGACAACGATTACCGTGTTACCAACACCAATTGGGATGATCACAACGGGTCCTTGTATGTCGAGCTGGCCGATGGTGTAACCGCCGAACAGGCCAGCGCCCGTA
The DNA here is from genome assembly GCA_017307755.1 of Chitinophagaceae bacterium. Lineage (GTDB taxonomy): Bacteria > Bacteroidota > Bacteroidia > Chitinophagales > Chitinophagaceae > Puia. The sequence continues at coordinate 284,685 of JAFKGQ010000011.1, forward strand.
TAAAAAAATTGCCTACCTCCCATATCAAGGGCTGGCTGGAAGAAGCGATGGTCTACCCCCTGGACAAAGCCTATCTCTATAATGAGTTCAAGCATGGGCAGCCGTCCGGCGGACGCATCCAGTTCGTATGGCTCTTTGGCATCATCGGGAGCTTCGTCCTGCTATTGGCCTGCATCAACTTTATGAACCTCTCCACGGCCCGTAGCGAGAAAAGGGCCAAAGAGGTCGGTATACGAAAGACTGTCGGATCTTTAAGACGACAGCTCGTCACCCAATTCCTCAGCGAGTCTGTCCTGGTAGCGATGCTGGCCTTCCTCCTGACGATGCTCTTCGCAGTAGCGTTCCTTCCCTTCTTCAATTCACTGGCGGCAAAATCAATGGTCATGCTCTGGAGCAACGGATGGTTTTGGCTCCTGACCATCGGCTTTGTCCTTTTCACCGGCATCCTGGCCGGCAGTTATCCCGCCTTCTACCTGTCCCGTTTTGACCCCGTACAAGTGCTCAAAGGAACTTTCAGGGCAGGACGATATGCCACCCTCCCACGAAAGGTCCTGGTCGTCCTTCAATTCACCGTATCCCTGACACTCATCATCGGGACGGTCATCGTCTTCCGCCAGATAAACTTTGCAAAAGACCGCCCCGTCGGCTATTCCCGCGAAGGACTGCTCACCGTCTATATGAATTCACCCAATCTGTACGAGCACTACGATGCCATCCGGCAGGACCTGTTGCAAAAAGGGGTGGTATCCGACGTAGCCTCCTCTTCCATGAAACCTACCAGCTTTAACAATAACAATCAGCTGTACTGGCGTGGGAAAAGACCCGACCAGGAATCCGTCTTCTTCCGCAATGTCAACGTGACGCGGGACTTTGGCAGGACAGTGGGATGGCATGTTATCCAGGGGCGGGATTTCAGCCGGGATTTCCCGACAGACTCCAGCGGCATGATCCTCAATGCCGCCGCCGCCAAGGCCATCGGTATCCCCAACCCTGTCGGCGAAACCATGAAATTCTTTGGGAAAAATTACACCGTCGTCGGCGTAGTGAACGATATGGTCACCAACTCTCCATATGACAAGATCGAGCCCGCTATTTTCCTGGGCGACGGCTATCATGACTTTATCATCACCCGCATCCGCCCCGGGCTCTCCACCAGCCAGGCCCTGACAGGCATGGAGACAGTGTTTAAAAAATACAACCCAGGCAATCCTTTTGTATACAACTTTATCGATGAAGAATATGAGTACAAATTCAAGTCGGAGCAGCGCATCGGTGAGCTGGCATACGTCTTTACTTCCCTTGCCATCTTTATTTCCTGCATCGGCCTCTTTGGCCTGGCGACCTTTATGGCGGAACAGCGCACCAAGGAGATCGGCGTACGCAAGGTTCTGGGAGCAAGCATCTTTACCCTCTGGAGCCTCCTATCCAAAGATTTTGTCAGGTTGGTGATCATCTCTTTCTGTATCGCCATGCCGCTGGCTTATTATGGAATGGACAAATGGCTGCAGAACTATACTTATCGCACACCCTTATCCTGGTGGGTCTTTGCCGCTTCCGGCATCGGCCTCCTGGCGATCACTTTGTTCACCGTGAGCTTTCAGTCGCTGAAGGCCGCAAACATGAACCCTTCCAAAAGCTTGCGAACTGAATAAAAAACGCCTATGCTTAAAAGTTATTTCACTGTCGCCTGGCGCAATATCATCCGCCATAAAGGATATGCCGTTATCAATGTCCTTGGCCTCGCCCTCGGCATCACCTGCTGTCTTTTTATCTTCCTTTGGGTAAAGGATGAAAAAGGCATCGATAATTTTCACCACAACGGAAAGGATTTGTACACCGTCTATCAGACCGTCAATTTCAACGGCAATGTCTCAGGTACCTACACCACCCCTTCCCGCTATGACAGTGCGGTCCATTTCCTGCTGGATGGCCTGAGGACAGCCGTGCCGGAGATCAAATACGCGGCCCTCTATATCCCCGGCTATATACTGCCCTGGGGACATGCCGAAACTTTTCAGGTGGGTGACAAACTGTTGAAACTGGAAGGGTCCCGGGCCGGAGAAGATTTTTTTAATATGTTCGACCTTCCATTGCTCGAAGGCAGCCCAGCCACAGCCCTGAAAGACATACACGGCATCGCCATCTCCCGCAAAATGGCAGATATGTTCTTTGACAGCCCTCATACAGCCATGGGAAAGACCTTACGTTTTGAGAACAGCACCAATTTCACCGTCGCCGCCGTATTCGAGGATCTCCCCGCCGACAGCTCGTTCAAATTTGATTATCTCATCACCTGGGAGGCACAAAGGGCTTTACATATAGACTGGCCTTCCAACGACTTCCGCTCCTATGTCCAGCTGTCACCAGGCGCCAACGTCCGTGCGGCGGAAGAAAAGATCAACCTGTACATGCAAAGACAGTGGCCCTCTCCGGACAGAGGCGTGAACATCCACATGGGGCTCCAACCCTTCGGCAATCAGTACCTGCACAATGTCTTTATCAATGGAAAGCCGGAGGCCGGTCGCATCCAGTACGTACGCATCTTCAGCAGCGTAGCTATCTTTATCCTCCTCATCGCCTGTATCAATTTTATGAACCTGGCGACGGCCCGGTCAGTCCGGCGCGCCAAAGAAGTAGGATTGCGGAAAGTGGTTGGCTCCACCCGCGCTCATCTCATCGGACAGTTCTTTGGAGAATCCATGCTCTTTGCCGTCCTCGCCATGCTGACATCCCTTCTGCTGCTCTTCCTGCTCATGCCTTCCTTTAATCTTTTTACGGATAAACATATCGTCCTTCCCCTGACCCAGCCTGTCTTCTGGATCACCTTGCCGGGCATCACACTGGTGACAGGGCTTATCGCCGGCAGCTATCCCGCCCTGTATCTTTCCTCCCTGCAACCCATCCGCACCTTAAAAGGTATCTTCAGGTTTACCACAGGCGCTATCTGGTTCCGGAAAGGGCTCACCATCTTTCAGTTCGTATTGAGTATTGTGTTCCTCATCGCCACCATCGTCATCGTACGTCAGACCCGCTATGTACAAAATACCAACCTGGGTTATGACCGTGACAATCTCATCTATATCCGTATCGAAGGTCCACTGTCGAAAATGGACAACTACCGGCTGTTTAAACAACGTGCCTCCGTCATGCCGGGGATAAAGATCATCGATCGCAGCACGGAAACCCCGCATTCCATGGATTTTGAGGTAGACGACGCCATCAATTGGGAAGGGAAGGGGAAGAACGACCACGTCGGTTTCAAGCCCGCCTCCGTAGGGCTAGACTTCATCCAATTGATGAATTTACAGACCGTGAAAGGACGGCCATTCTCGTCCTCCAATGCGACTGACTCCACGGACGCTTTTATGGTCAACGAAGAGGCCGTACGGCGAATGGGTATGAAGGATCCCATTGGCAAATGGGTATCTGCCTGGAAAAAGAAAGGACATATCATCGGCGTACTAAAAGACTATCACACAGGGTCCTTCCGCGAACCCATCAAACCCATCATGCTGGATGTAAAGGAATATGAATACTTTGGTGTGATCATGGTCCGTACTTATCCCGGGCAAACGCCACAAGCCCTGGCCGGTCTTGAAAAGGTATATAAGGAGATCAACCCCGGCTATGCTTTCGCCTATCAGTTCGTGGATGAAGAGTACCGGAGAATGTACGCCAGCGAGCAGATCACGTCCCGTCTCTCTATCTTGTTTGCCGTCCTGGCCATCCTCATCTCCTGTCTCGGACTGTTGGGCCTGGTCATGTTTGCCGCCGAACAACGTGTAAAAGAGATCGGCATCCGCAAAGTGCTGGGCGCTTCGCTGAGTCAGATCATCTCACTGTTTGCAAAGGACTTCCTGCAGCTGGTGTTTATCGCATTCCTGATCGCAGGCCCCCTGGCCTGGTACGCCATGAATTCCTGGCTGCGCGACTTTGCTTACAGGGTCGCCATCTCCTGGTGGATCTTTGCGCTGGCCGGCATCTCCGCCCTGCTGATAGCTTTGCTGACAGTGAGTCACCAGGCGTTAAGGGCGGCCATGGCCAATCCGGTGAAAAGCTTGAGAACGGAGTGAGCTGGCCGTAGCAATTTTTGGCACATTCGAACGTTTACCGGATATGAAAAACTTCCCCTTTATCCTGATATGGGCCGTCTTCTCCGGCAACCTTATGGCCCAGAAACTACCCGTGGACACCAGCAATTTCCAATACCTGCGCAATCGTATAAAGGAGCAGACCCTATACATACAGGGCGACTCTACCAATTCCGTATACTATCTCGGGCGTGGCTATTACAAGCTGCAGCTACAGGATTACAAGGGTTGCATAGAAGATGAAACGACAGCCATACGCCTGAGCCCGGAAAGTATCAACGCATATAGCAACCGGGGTATGGCGCTGTGCTTTATGGGAAATTATGAGCCTGCCATACGCGACCTGTCAATGGCCATCCGGCTGCAGCCGCACGATGCGATGTATTATCTCAACAGGGCCTACGCAGAAGACGAGTACGGTCAGCAAAAAGCAGCCATTGCCGACCTCGACAAAGCTATCCAGCTAAGACCAGATTATGCCAAGGCATTTTGCAACAGGGGCATGGCCAAAAAAAAGTCAGGTGATTTCCCGGGCTCAATCCTGGATTATACAAGAGCCATCCAGCTAAATCCGGAATATGTTGAAGCATACTACGACAGAGGCATGACCGAAGACACGCTGCGGGATTACAAAGCCTCATTGGCGGATTATAACAAGGCGCTGGAGCTGGCCCCCGGCTTCTCCCCCGCCTATGCCAACAGGGGGATCGTGCGACGGGAATTGAAGGACCCCGACGGCGCCCTTGCCGACCTGAACAAAGCCATCGAAATAGACGCCAATTTACCCAACTATTATATGAACAGGGCGCTCCTGTATGCCGACAGAAAAAAGTATGCAGAGGCCATTGAGGACTACAACCAGGCCATCCGCCTGGACCCCGGCAACCCGGCTCTCTATAAAGGACGCTCAAATTTATACACCGTAACGGGAGACACCGAAAAGGCAAAAAACGATGCTCGTAAGGCGACAGAACTGACCAATGCCACATCAAGAGCCGGACATCCCGGCAAGTAGCCGCCAACCCCGCAAAAAAAAAGAGGCCGTCTCAAAAAGACAGCCTCCATCTGGCGCAATTGCCAGCAGATTATTTTTGGAACGGTTCAGTTAATAGAGATTAACCGAAGGCGTCCATGATTTATCTGTAGATTGCATGAATACCTCCTTTTTATTTGGTGAGCTATAAAGTTACGGAAATCTTTTCATTCTCACGCTCCCCCAACACCCCTGGCAGACAGTCATATGCTCACATTCGTCACATTTAGTTAATCTTCGGGTAACTATTTCATTACATGACCCTTTTAGTTTTATCTCTCAACTTGACTACCTATCGCGGATAGCTGATCAGACAATAACCATGGGCTATATCATTCTGCCCGCCTTTAAACAACCAAAACGTGTCCCAACCCCGGTGCATGATCCTGCCGGGGTTCTTTGTCTTATCGATCATTCACTCAAATTGGGGATTTTCCGCCGGCGGCAGAGACATTAGCTTTGTTCCTATGAACAAAATACTTATCCTCGCAGCCTCCACACTGATCCTATACAGCTGTAAAAAGAACGGCGGCAATTCAGGTGGGTCCAACCCTCCCCCCAATGATACCGCCAAATGCGTACTTACAGGGGAAACTACTACGCTGCTGGGTAATGAGGCATCCTGGACGTACGAATATAACGACAAGGGTATCCCCGTAAAAATCACAAAACGCAACCGTTATGATCAGATTGAAAGTACGACGGATATAAGTTCCTCGGGCACTACGATCCTCCGCGATCAGAATAAGATCGGAACAAGCTATAATTACAACAATGCCCAGGGTGATATTTTTGCAGGCTATCCCACCTCGTCAGATGTATCCATCACCATAGGCACGCTTGAACAGCGCAATTATTATCACTACACCTTCGGTTATGACGCCAAACATAGATTGACGGGAGTAAGCGAACACACCAATACTGTCACCAATGACAATGAATGGGACCTCACTGTTAGCTATGATGATCATGATAATGTGACTGGGCTGCGGTATGAATGGAGTACAGGCCCTCGTAATGAGATCACTATCATAAAGGCCACGGCATATGATGATAAACCCACGCCTTATGCGGGTGTAAAAGGCTGGAAGTTCCTGAGCTCATTCGCCTGGGACAACTATGATCCCGAGCCTATCCTGACAGCATTAAGCGCTCATAACCCGATGGAGTTCACGATGGGGACCACCGATCACCCCAATCAGGAGCACCGGACCATTACCTACACCTATAATGAAAAGGGATTCCCGTTGGAAAGAGCAAACAAACACAACAATAGAGGTACGGAATCCAATTGGAAACAGACCTTTACCTATAATTGTAAATAACTCCGGGCCCTAGACCGTATTTAAAACAGCCCTTTTTGCACCATGCCCTCATCACTTCCTAAAGGAGGAAGGTCAGGATACGCATATGGCGCATTCTTTGGCTTCCCGTCTGGCCGGGGGCTTCTGCCCCGTATGCTGAACACCGGTGCGGGAACTATCTGATCGGAGGGCATCTCATAATCCAGGATCTTCCCTATCTGCTCGTCCGTCAGATCAGGTTTCAACCATTCCATCTCCATTTCCTTTGGCAGGAACAAGGGCATCCGGAAAGCATTGGTCCCGCCGTTGTGTATCTGTCGCATGACTTCATTGCCCGCACGGGTGATAAGTGTAAACATGCCTCGCACTTCCCCCGTCTCCGGGTCTGAGGGAAGTTTGGTATTGTAATGATAAAGCCCGGGTATACAATACATATTACGGCCTTTCAACGTCACATGATACGGCACTTTGTTCTTCCAGCCCTTGATCTCCCGGTGTTCGTAGATGCCCGTCACGGGTATCAGACAACGCTTGCTCCTGATCCTGTTCCAGAATGAACGTTTATCCCCCAGTATCTTCTCGCTGCGGGCGTTGACCATGGATTTCCGCATATCCTTTATCTTTTCCGGCGTATCCATATATTCGGCAATGATACCCCATTCAAAATATTTGCGATGGTACCGGTTGTTCTCAAAAATAATGACGGGATACCTGTTATGACCCAGCGCGAGGAAATGCATACCCATATCCAGATCGAAATTGATCTCCCCGTCATGCGTCAGGTCGGGGAAATAATCGTCTATCAATTGTAAGGCGGAATAAAAGGCGATGTCAAGACACATATAAATAATTTTTTAGTACATTTCTATCCTTTCAAACGGGATCGTATCCTCCTCGCGGTCATGACTAAATTTAATAAAAAGTTCCCCGAATTCCTCGTATAGGCCTACCTGTATTTTGTCCCCTTCCTTTTGTGGGCGCCAGTCGGGATGGTGCCGGCCGATGTAACGTCGTATCTTCTGCTGGTATATTGCAGGGGGCTTCCAATCCATTCCTTTTTTGGCAGCATAAAAGACCTTATATCCAAAAGGCTGGCCTGCCGCGATCCGCAATCTCTCCACATGCTCCTCTAACGTCGCATCATATAAAAATGCATTTTTATCCTTCTTCAGGGCGGCCATGTGCTGCTCAGCCAAATCCTTTTCTTCCTCCTGGTACCCCCGTATCAAAATGGCTGCCTTCAGCCTGCTTTCCATACCCCGGGCAAAGGATTGTCTGACAAACCAGCGTTTGCCTCTGGCGACCTGATCGTCCAACAAGCCTTTTGTCAACAGGGGAAATGGGTTGTACATCAACCCTAATTTAGGCTTTTTTCATGACGTCCTTCCCCTTTTTCACACCTACCGCCCGCATCAGCAAATTCTCTCCATAACGCCGCTTGATGGAATCTATCGATTGATAAAGATTGATCATCTCCTGTGTGTCTTCATACAATTTGATCTGGTGATTGCCCGGGACCAATCGCGTAAACCTTATCCCCAGCAGCCGGATCAACAGACGCCGGTCATACAGTTTCTCAAAAAGCTCCTGGGCCGTCTTTAGCAACACCAGGTCCGCATTCGTATAGTCGACCACCTTTTGCCGGACAACCGTGTCAAAATTAGAATACCGCAATTTCACCGTCACACAGCCTGTCAGCTTGTTCTGTGACCGAAGTTCGAAGCCGATGGACTCCGTCATACGCACCAGCTCGGCGTGCAGGAACTTCATATCGATGGTGTCTGTCTGGAAGGTCCTTTCCGTAGAGATAGACTTCTGTTCTCTATACGGGATGATGGGCGATTCATCCAGGCCGTTGGCTTTTCGCCAAAGATCGATGCCGTTCTTTCCCAGCAAGGTTTCCATCATCTCGATGGGGATAGCAGCCAGGGTCCGTACCGTCTCGACACCTCTCCGTATCAACTTAGCCGCCGTCTCATGACCCACTCCCGGCAGTTTTCCGACCTTCAACGGTGCAAGGAAATTCTTCTCCTGTCCAAAAGGTATCTCTATCTGTCCATTGGGTTTTACTTCGCCCGTAGCCACCTTGCTGATAAGCTTGTTACTGGCCAGACCATAGGAGACAGGCAGACCGCTGTCTTTTAGGATGGCGTCCCGCAGTTTGCGTGTAAACAGACTGCAGCCAAAGAATTTATCCATCCCGGACAGATCGATGTAGAACTCGTCGATGCTGGCTTTCTCAAACAAAGGGACATTTTCTTGGATGATCTCTGTAACGATGCGGGAATGCTTGGCATAGGATTCCATATCCCCACGGATGACAAGGACTTCCGGACAAAGACGGCGTGCCAGCTTCATCGGCATAGCGCTATGAATACCAAAACGCCGCGCTTCATAGCTGCAGGCCGCGACCACCCCCCTGTCACCGGAACCGCCTACGATGAGGGGTTTGCCTTTCAGACGGGAATCTTTCAGACATTCCACAGAGACGAAAAAAGCATCCAGGTCAAAATGTGCGATATGACGTTGCTCATTGTTATACATGTTTTAATGGTTTCTGTTTTTTATACCTACTTTTTCCATTTTCGTAACCTCAATACTATGCACCCCAAACTCTACCACCACCTTTCCCGTGATCCTGTAAAACCCCGCCCTGGGCGGATAAGCCGCATGCACGGGAGGAAAATGCACCGTATCTATCCAGTCCTTGTTCCTATCCAGAAAAGTCCCAAAGCTCATCGTCTCCCCTTTGACGGTACGCACGGGCTTATGAGTAACATGATACCCCATCACGGTGATAACCTTGCCCACGTACCCGGACAATTCGCTCGCTGAAGCATACTTCGCAGGATCATCATCCGCCAGCATAAATGGATCGCATACAGGGAAGCCCAGGAGTTCCACGTCGTCATAAATGTCTTCCAGGGGATAGCTGGGCAATACTGGCAGGCTGAACGAAAGAGGGGCTGTTTTGAACAAAGGCTGACAAGCCTGTCCATGGGGTCTGCTCTTCTTCTGCAGGAAATCTCCTTCCCAGAGCAGCTCTTTTTTGCTCTTCCCTGTAAACCGGAGCGCCCCTATCCGTATGAGCAATTCCAACTGCTCAGGAGATACCCCGCTCCTCTCGATAAGATCAGCCGCCGACACATAAACCCCGCCCCGGAGCCGTTCACGCAGGATACGCTCCACAGTCCCCTGTTCCAATCCTTTTACATGCACAAAGCCCACATAGGCGTCTGATCCCTGTATATTCGTATAGTAGTCGCTGTTATTTACGCAGGGTCTGTGCACCGTTGCGCCGGCTTTCATCAGCTCGTAGAAATAAAGCTCCCGGCTGTAAAAACCTCCGAAATTATTGATCACCGCTACGGCGAACTCCATGGGGAAATAAGTTTTAAGATAGAGGCTTTGATAGCTTTCCACGGCATAGCTGGCTGAATGCGCCTTGCAAAAGCTGTATTCTGCAAAGCTTTCTATCTGTCTCCATACATCTTCCACTACCTCTGGCGGATAGTCAAAGCCCGCGCAATTGGCATAGAACCTTTCTTTCAACATCGGCAGGTGCCCCTTTCCCCGATACTTTGGATTGATAGCTCTCCGTAAAAGATCGGCATCCGCCATATCCAATCCCGCCCATTCGTGCGCCACCTGTATCACCTGTTCCTGGTAGATCATGACCCCATAAGTGGAGCCCAGTACCTCTTTTAACTTGGGGTGCGCGTATTCGAATTTCTCAGGGTTATTGTATCTGTATATATATTGGGCCATCATTCCGCTGCGTCCCACGCCCGGCCTGATAATAGAGCTGGCAGCCACCAGCGTCTCATAGTTGTCGCACCGAAGCTTCTTTATCAGTTGCCGCATGGCGGGAGACTCTATGTAGAAGCAGCCGATGGTATTCCCACGCCGGAGCTGTTCTTTTATCAAAGGGTCCCGTTTAAATTTTTCGACGGCCCGTATATCCACATCAACGCCTCTGTTGGCCTTTACCAGCTCAATACATTCCTTGATATGCCCCAGTCCCCGCTGACTCAGCACGTCCAGTTTGTGAAGACCGATATTCTCGGCGACAAACATATCCATCATGGTCGTAGAAAAACCCTTCGGCGGCATATGGACAGTGCCGTAAGATGATATAGTCTCTTCGGAGATGAGTATCCCGCCGGGATGGATGCTAAGGGTGGCAGGGAAGTCCAGCAATAGCTTGCCGTACTGCAGGATTGCCCGGTGGATCTTATCCACATCCGTTCGTTTCATAAAGTTCTCCGCCCTGCCGCCGCCGTAATAATACCCCCGCTCCGCAAGATGATCGATCTCACCCTTTGGCAAACCAAATACTTTACCTAATTCACGGACGACGGCATTGTATTGGAACGTCGCGTACATACCCAGCAAAGCCACATACTGTCTGCCGTACCGCTTCATCATATAGTCGATGATCTCATCCCGCTCGCGATAAGAGAAGTCAATGTCAAAATCAGGCGGGCTGGTACGATGAGGATTGAGAAAACGTTCGAAATAAAGGTCCAGCTCGATGGGGTCCACGTCCGTGATCTGCAGACAGTAAGCTACGACGGAATTGGCGCCGCTGCCCCGGCCCACATGATAGAACCCCCTGCTTTGGGCATATCGGATCATGTCCCATGTAATAAGGAAATAAGCGGTAAAGCCCATCTGGTCGATGATCCGTAGTTCTTTATTGAGCCTTTCCCTGGCCTTCCTGCTGGAACCATACCGCTGCCTGCATCCGTCCCTGGCCAGCTTTTCCAGCAACACGCGGTCGTCCTCGCGGCTGGCGCTGTACATTTTTTTATTCTTGTCGCCTCCGAACTCCATCGAGATCGTACAAGCGTCAAAAAGCCTGTATGTATTGGTGATGATAAAAGGATACTGCCGGAAGGCCGCCAGCACTTCCATCTGCGGAAGAAAATATTCCTTCTCTCCGGCAAGGTCCTCCGGTTTCAATTTTGTGAGTAAAGTATTCAGATCGACGGCTCTCAGCAGCCGGTGCAGATTGTAATAGATCCTGTTCTGAAAAGTCACGGGCTGCCGGATGACCCATTTATCCGGGTGGGATGTCACGGACATTCTCAACAATTTATTCACTTCGCCGGGTAGTACGCCGATGCGTTCATTTTCCAGCAGTTGCTCAGGCGCTTTTCCACCCAACGGATAGATGACAAATCCGTCTCCGGGTGCATTAAAGAATGGCTTTCCCTCCGCCTTTTCCGGGAAATCCTTTTTTGATAATAAATGTTCTGAAAGGAACTCATTGATCCAGCGGAAGCCTATGTTGCCGGCTGCAAGCAATATATACAACAGCTGATGGCCATTGCGTATCTCCACGCCGATCACCGGCTTGATCTTCTGCTCCTGGCAATACTGTACAAAGTCCCATGCATCGCAGGTGGAGTTGATATTTGCCAGTGCCAGGGAGGTAGCGCCGGCTTCCACTCCTTCTTTGACCAGCTGTTCTGTGGAGAAGGTGCCGTATTTGAGGCTAAAAAAGGTCTTGCAGAGATACATCGTAAGGTCTTGTGTTACAAAAGTTAGAAACTATGCCAACAAATTTAGCATACAATTACTAAAAATATTAGTATCTTTGTTTCTGTAGAATGTACACTGCTCTTACATTTCAGCCGATCGTGGCAAGTTGGATAAGAAAAAAGGGATATATCACAGTTGAAAAATCCCAGCCACAGATTAACTCGATGGATGAATGAGGATTTTTCAGCTGCAACATTCGGATTGGAAAAGGGAAATAAAGTTATTTATATCAGTTATGTATAGTCGAAAATATGGAGTAATCCACTCCAAATAAAGGAGTGAAAAAATATCTAATCTTCCCTAACATTAAAAAATCAAAAAATAAATCCATTTCTTTGAAATAAGTTTTATGTCGTAAAAAAATTATTTGCACGGAAATATCCGACCTGTTTAAAGCCTTGACAACAGCGAGAAATAGAAGATGCAGATAGTACCCGAAGTAAACTTTGGATTTTTTAGAAGAGTAGTTTGGATTACGCCAATTAGAAATTTTATAAAACCTTTTCTTTGTTATGACCAATCGAGATTCCCGTTATTCGCTTATCAAACCGATGGTCGATGCCGGAAAAATTCAAATATTCACCGACATTTTCAAATACATCCCCAAGACAAAGGTCGCTACAGATCTTGGGAAAAAGGTCGATCGTTTTAATGAGCTCATGAATAATGTCGAAGAATTCAATTTAAAAGATCTGTTCCTCATTGCAAAATTCTGTGAGATGACGGAAAAGGAAATGTTTGAGCTGGTGATCACACAATATTTAGAAGTAAAAAATAGACTGCCGCATCTATAAAGTTTCCTGAGTACCATTACCATTGACTGTCCTTTTAGAGTTCCTTATCCTGACCGGTGCTTACTGACGAACCCATTTCAACAACACTGTTCGCAAGCCGCCTAAACCCAGGCGGTTTTTTTACACCCTCTATATCTTCCGGGTTTTCTTTATCTTGTAAAAAACTACCACACATGAGAAAATTTTGCCTGCCGGTCACCGGCATTTTACTGCTTTTTATCATCCCTTTCTCTTTCACCAGCGCACAAAAAGACGTAGCACGTATAGAAAAATACAAGACCCAGGCCCTGACTGACCTCCAGGCCCAATGGGACCAGTATAAACATGTCGCCCTGCAGATATGGGGGTATGCCGAATTAGGCTATAAAGAGGTCCAAAGCTCCGCCCTGCACCAAAAGACGCTTACAGACAATGGGTTTGCAGTTCAGACGGGCGTAGCAGGCCTTCCCACCGCCTTTGTCGCCACCTATGGCAGCGGACAGCCTGTCATCGGCATCCTTGCAGAATTTGACGCCCTGCCGGGCCTCTCCCAGGATTCTGTTCCCGAAAAAAAGTCATTGGGTGCCGAGGCAGGGCATGCCTGCGGTCACCATCTGTTTGGCACAGCATCCGTGGCGGCGGCTGTCGAGCTGAAAAAGATCATGGAACAATATCACCTCAGCGGGACCATCCGGCTTTTCGGCACACCTGCTGAGGAAGGCGGCGCAGGAAAAGTATATATGGTACGGGACGGGCTTTTCAAAGACGTGGACGTGGTCATTCACTGGCACCCTTCCACCGACAATGCAGTGGCTTACTCCACCTCCCTGGCCGTAATATCGGCCAAATTCCGGTTTCATGGGCTGTCGGCTCATGCGGCCGTAGCCCCCGACAAAGGACGCAGCGCCCTGGATGCAGTGGAAAGCATGGACTATATGGTAAATATGATGCGGGAACATGTCCCCTCCGATGCCCGTATCCATTACGTGATCACGAATGGCGGCAAGGCGCCCAATGTAGTCCCCGACTATGCCGAGTCCTATTATTTTGTACGTCACTACAACAGGAATACCGCTCGCGAGATCTTCGACAGAGTGGTAAAAGCCGCACAGGGCGCCGCATTAGGCACTGGTACCACCATGGATTATGAAATCATCGACGGGGATTATGACATACTGCCCAACAGGGTGTTGTCCGTCGCCATGCAAAAAGACCTGGAAAAAGTGGGCGGCGTGGATTATACACCCGCGGAAGCCGATTTTGCAAAAAAGATACAGGCGACTTTTACTTACAAAGCTCCCCCCATCGAGACTGTACAAAAAATAGCCCCCCTTCCGGCGAATATCGTGCAGGGTCCGGCATCCTCCGATGTAGGTGATGTGAGTTGGAATGTACCCACCGTCGGATTGGGTGCCGCCACCTGGGCGCCGGGAACACCTCCCCATAGCTGGCAGGCCGTCGCTTGCGGCGGTACGAACCTCGGTCTGAAAGGGATGATGGTAGCCGCCAAGACCATGGCCCTGATGGGCATCGATCTGCTGACACAACCCTCGCTGGTGACAGCTGCAAAGTCAGCGTTCGAAAAAGATCGCGGTCCCGACTTTAAATATGTCCCCTTGTTGGGCCTTCGCCGGCCGGCCCTGGATTACAGGAATTAAGTTGTACCTTTGCCCCCTGATGGATACGGGTAAAAAGAACATACGGCATTTGACTCTCAGTGAGTTAGAGCAATACTTTGAGGGCCTTGGAGAAAAAAAATTCAGGGCGCGGCAGGTCTATGAGTGGATCTGGCAGCGCCATGCCGCCGGCTTTGAGGCCATGACCAACCTCAGCAAAGATCTTCGACAGCTATTGGAAGACAATTTTACCCTTCCCGCCCTCCGGGTGGACGCCACACAGTATTCCGCCGACGGCACCATCAAAAGCCGCTTCCGCACTATTGATAACCACCTGGTGGAAGGCGTCCTTATTCCCACGGACGAACGTAAGACCGCCTGTGTATCCTCACAGATAGGCTGCTCCCTGAGTTGTAAATTCTGCGCCACGGGATATATGCAGCGCAAGCGCAATCTCGATTACGACGAAATCTATGATGAAGTGGTGCTGATCAATCAGCAGTCGGAACGCGTCTACGAAAAAAAACTGTCCAACATCGTATTCATGGGTATGGGCGAGCCCCTGCTGAATTACCGCAACGTATTAAAGGCTATCGAACGTATCACGGCTCCCGACGGCCTCGGTATGAGCCCGCGCCGTATCACCGTCTCCACGGCCGGTGTCGCTAAAATGATCCGGCAGCTGGGAGATGATAAGGTCAGGTTCAAACTGGCCCTGTCGCTGCATGCGGCTAATGATGTAAAACGCAATGAGATCATGCCCATCAACGAAACCAATAATATAAAGGCCCTCGTGGAAGCGTTGAATTATTTCTACAAACAGACGGGTAATGAAATCACTTTTGAATACATCCTATTTAAGGACTTCAACGACAGCCGCCAGGATGCCGACGAATTGGTAAAGATCTACCGTCAGGTACCCGCGGACCTCGTCAATATTATTGAATACAATCCTATCGAAGCCGCTCTTTTTAGTAAACCCGATGACCAGGCTATCGACAGATTTATGCAGCATCTGGAGAACAACCGTGTAAATGCCCGTCTCCGCAGGAGCCGTGGTAAGGACATCGATGCCGCCTGCGGACAGCTAGCTAATAAGGATCACTAATACACCGAAAGCTGGCAGCGATCATTCAGAACGCAGCGTTTCCACCGGGTTCGAAAGGGCTGCTCTGATCGCCTGAGAGCTCACCGTCAGCATGGCGATCAGCAATGCAGCGATACCCACCATACCAAATACCCACCAATGAATAGCTGTGCGATAGGGATAATCGGCCAGCCAGCCGCTCATCATCCACCATGCCAGGGGAAAGGCGATCAGACAGGATATGACCACCAATTGCAGGAACTCCTTTGACAGCAGAGTAGCCAGGTTGGCAACAGAAGCACCCAATACTTTACGGATACCCAATTCTTTTGTCCTGCGCTCGGCCGTATACGCAGCCAGTCCAAACAATCCAAGACAGGAAATAAAGATGG
The DNA here is from genome assembly GCA_017307755.1 of Chitinophagaceae bacterium. Taxonomy (GTDB): domain Bacteria; phylum Bacteroidota; class Bacteroidia; order Chitinophagales; family Chitinophagaceae; genus Puia. The sequence goes on from JAFKGQ010000011.1 coordinate 300,528, forward strand.
CCAGCGTTGCGAATACCCCCGCCAGCTCGCCTATATGGGTCTCCCCACGGAACAGCTGATCAAACTGCTCATCGGCAAATTGATATTCGAAAGGAAAGCCCGGATTGTTCGCTTTGATGATCGCTCCTATCCTTGCAAGACGGGAGGAAAGATCACTACCAGGTCCGGGTTTCAGACGGATGGCAAGAAAACTATAATTCCCGTTCTTTTTCGGGTCGCAGCTCAGCATCAGGGGGGCAACGGACTCGTACATGTTGTTGAACAGATAATCTTTTACGATCCCGATCACGTGGTAAACACGTTTCCCGTTATAAGTAAGGAGGCCTCCTATCTTGCCGGCCTTTCCCATCACTTTTGCCATGCTTTCATTGATGATGATGTTCCCGCTGTCCGCTGCTATATCTGTATAGAAATCCCTTCCTTCCTTTAAATGCAGCCCCATCGTGGAAATATATTCAGGGGAAGCTTCTTCCCAATGGATCTTTATTTTATTCTCCGGGTCACTGCCTTCCCAGGTGAGCTTGCTGGAGGAAAGCGTGTTCCACATCTGGAGAAGAGGACTGTTGTTAAGCGCCATGTTTTCTACCACCCCCGTCTGCAGGAGTGCCGACCGGATAGCGTCGAAATGCTCTACCATGTTCCCCTGGACCTCCATATACAGCAGGTTCTGTTTGTTGAAGCCCAGGTTGCGGTCTTTGATATGCTGCACCTGCTGATAAATGATCACCGTACAAACGATCAGGATGACGGAGATAGTAAACTGGACCACTACCAGCCCCTTCCGGATAAAACCCGCTCCCGTGCTCAGCCTTATCCGCTGTCCCTTCAGGACTGCCACTGGCTGAAAGGAAGACAGATAAAAGGCCGGGTAGGCGCCGGCGATCACACCGCAAATGATACCCAGGGCCAACAGACCGTAAAGATGAGTGGATGTAAAGACATTAAAGCGCAACTGTGTTTCGAACAGCGCATTAAAACCCGGAAGGAAAATATACACCAGCAGAATGGCCAGTAATACGGCGACAAAAGACATGAGCAGGGCTTCGAGTATGAACTGGCCGATCAGCCCCTTTTTCATCGCGCCGAGGGTCTTTCTCACGCCGATCTCCTTTACACGCTGTCCCGCCCTGGCCGTTGCCAGGTTCATAAAGTTGATACAAGCTATAAACAGAATGATCCACGCGATCGCGGAAAATAGTCTTACGTACCGGATACCGCCTCCGTCAGGCTGGCCATTTGTATAATTGCCGTACAGATGCCAGTCGTTCATGCTCCACAGCAAACAGCCGGCATGCGCATACAGACGATCTTTCTGCCGGAGGACAGCCGTCAGCTGTTGATTCACCGTGTTTATATTGGCGCCGGGACTTAGCTCTACCAGGGTGTTAATGCCCCAGGTACCCCAGTTGTTCAGCCATGGATTCTTTTCAAAGAAGTTGCTCACAGGCGCCAGGAAACTATACTGAAGGGAAACATTACGCGGAGGATCTTTGACTACCCCTATTACCGTATAATCATCCTGGTTGCTGATACGCAAACTCTTACCCAACGGATCGGCCTCGCCAAAGAACTTTTTTGCCATCGTCTCTGAAAGCACCAGGCTATGCGGATTGCTAAAAGCAGCAGCGTTCCCTTTGATAAACGACGGCTGCATCATGGAGAAATAGCCCGTGTCAACATAAAAGCCACGTTCATAGGTGGATTTGTCTTGCAGGCTGAAGAGCTCACGGGCAAACCCCACCCTGGAATTATTGACGACTCCTGGTATAGTCCCCCGGATGGTAGTGGACATAAGGCCTGGCACCGAAGTAAAGCTCTCGATCCTGCCGGAATAATCGATGTTCATCCGGATCGAGTATAACACGTTCCGTTTCGCCACCTGGCGGTCGACCCCAAACTCATCCTCGACCCATAAAAAGATCAGGGCCGCACAGGCGATGCCCAGAGCAAGACCTGCGATATTTAATAAACCATAAATGGGGCTTTTCCGAATGGCCCGGATAGTCGTTTTTAAATAGTTTATCAGCATACCTGTATTTTTATTTGGATGTGTTGAATTGTCGATCAATACATCTGCCAGGTTTTAATACAATTGATTATCAAACACATACACAAATTTCATACAGCCCCATTTGTTCGAAATTGATACGCCCGCTGTTCATAGTTGAACAGACCCGCTCCCGTCCGCTCAAGCATTAATACACCCGGAAGATCTCCCCCGTCTTCCCGCCCTCCACACTAGCCGTATAGGCCTCCACCAGCCTCGTCATCGCCACAGGCTTAAGTTCAGGAAACAAATGCCCAAAATCCTTTGTCGAATCCTCCGCCATCCCCGGGCTGACACAATTGATGCGCAGACCATTCTCCAGCTCGATAGCCGCTGACAAAACAAAACTATGCAAGGCCCCGCTGGTGACCCCTCCACCTGTAACCCCTTTTCCCGGTTGATCTGCAAACACACCCGAAGTCAGTGTAAAAGATCCGCCGGCGTTCAGAAAATGCTGACCGATCAGCACCAGATTGACCTGCCCAAAGAACTTGCCCTTCATATCTTCCAGCAATTGTTCTTCCGTAAGGGTTTGGAAATTATCAAGGGGGCCGGATGCTGCGATACAGATACATGCATCGATGTTTTTCACCTGTTCAAAAAGCATTACCATCGACTCCTTCGAACTGACATCGACCCGCACATCCCCGCTGTTCCTACCTGCTGTTATGATCTCATGCCGCTGCTGTAATGCCGGCGTCAACCTCTTTCCAATGGTCCCGCCGGCGCCAATGATCAATATTCTCATATTTAAGCGTTTATTTATCGTGACATTTCCTCACCCGTTCACCCCGATACATTTTTTCGGTAAATCCCTCCATTTTCACGGTATTTACAATCCAACAGGCTTAAACGTTCACGTCCAGTAGCCGTCTTAACCTACAAAATCATTATTATGCTTACAAAATCCCAACAACTCCTTACAAAATCCCTGCTGTTCGCCGGAATTCTGCTGACCTGCGGGATAGCCCAGGCCCAGACGGTCGGCACAGACTCTACCCATCAACATCGCGCCTTTGGCCGCCAGCCATTTGCAAAAGGTTCATTCCACCGCGGCGGTAACGATCGTCACGGCAACGGTGTCCACTATACGCCCGAACAACGCCGCCAGCTGATGGCCCTCAATAAAGAATATCATGAAAAGTCGGCCGACCTTTTTAAAAAGGACAATATTACGCTCAAAGAATACAAGGCCGGCCTCCTGGCCCTGCAGAGTGACAGACGCAGCAAGATGGAAGCGCTCCTGACACCACAACAAAAAGACCAGATCGCCCGCCGGAAGAAGATGGCCGAAGAGAACAGACAGGTGGCCGAAGCCGCCCGGATGGAAAGATTAAAACTCCGGCTCAACCTCAGCGACGACCAGGTGGCAAAGATCAAGGCAGGACAGGCCGATCTTCACGCTCAGGCAAGATCTATACATGACAATGACAACTTGCTGCCGCAACAGAAGATGGAGCAGATGAAGGGCCTCATGGCAAAAAGAAAGGATGTCTTCAAGTCTGTGCTTACACCGGAGCAATTCACCCAATTCGAGCAAATGATGCAGCATAGACGTGGTTTCGGTCGCGACGGTCATGAAGGACGTGGCGGATGGGATAGGGGCCGTCATGCTACAGACGACGATGGTCCCGATGGATCAAACCAGGTGGCTATCTAAACGATTTTGTACCGACCAACAACCCGGCAGTCACGTACTGTCGCCCAAACCGTACTCTTTATCTATAAGCCGGCTGTAATGGCCGGCTTTTTTATGTCCATCCCGTTATCTTTTACTACTTCTGTAATATTTTGTCCAGAAAACCGAAAAATATCAGATTATTCATCTAAAAAAATACATTTAATTGTAGATTTAAGTTAGGAAAACCGAATAATTTCAGATTATCTCATAAATTTTCTACATTTATAGTATGGAGCTTATCCAATCCATACAACAATATGCTTCCTTGCCCATTCCACACCATCTAATGGCCTGGCTACTCAGAAATTACCAGCAACCTAACGACAAGATCCATCACCTTTTAAAAAAGGGCGTGTTGCAACAAATAAGAAGGGGGTTATATATTGCGGGGCCAGCAATCAGAGCATCCCGGCCAGAGCCCTTTTTACTGGCCAACCATATTTTAGGCCCCAGCTATATCTCACTGGAAAGCTCGCTATCCTATCATGGACTGATCCCTGAAAAAGTTTATACAATAACTTCAGTTACTACCAAGGCTACCCGCGAGTACACCACACCCCTGGGCAGATTCAGTTACACCAGGCTACCCTTGCCTTACTATAGCTATGGCATACAAAGCATTGAAATAATGCCTCAACAACGGGTGCTGATCGCCTCTGCGGAAAAAGCGCTGTTTGACAAAATTATTACCACGGCTGGTGTCGAATTCAGGAGCAAGACAAGTGTCTTAACCTATATGGAAAACGACCTGCGCCTGGATATTGATAACTTAAAAAAACTGGATATTCAAAGCATGGGGACCTGGCTATCCACCGCTCATAAAAAGAAAAGCTTATCCATGTTAATTGAAACGATACGACAACTATGATAAACGAATGGCTTGAATCCTATAACCCCGCTAATAGGGATCAGGCGACAGCCGCCCTGCGCGAGATCATGCAGCAGGTGGCGCTTGCCGGCCTTTACCGCACCGGCTTCTACGAAAAAGCTGCCTTTTATGGCGGAACGGCACTCCGTATCTTCTACGGGCTGGACCGGTTCTCAGAAGACCTGGACTTTTCTCTCCTGGCCGACGACCCCGAATTTTCCTTTAAGCCTTACATGGACGCCATCATCACAGAATTTAAATCGCAGGGGATGGAGGTATCAGTCAAAGAAAAAGAAAAAAAGATACAAACCAATGTTGAGTCCGCCTTTCTAAGATCAGAAACAATATGGAATGAGCTTGTCTTAGAAGGGATCGTACCCGAACAAGGCATGAAACAAATTGCCAATATCAAGATCAAAATAGAAGTAGACAAACGACCACCATCAGGCTTCGAGACAGAAGAGAAGCTGCTCACTCAGCCGTTCTCCTTCTATGTTAAATGCTTTGGCTTACCGTACCTGTTCGCAGGCAAAATGCACGCCTTGCTATTCCGTAAATGGCAAAACAATGTAAAAGGTCGTGATTGGTATGATATGGAATGGTATATTAAGAAAGGGGTGATCTTAAGCCTGTCTCACTTCCTGTATCGTGCCATCAGCAGCGGGGATTGGAACAAGGATATTATTACCTCAGCAGAATTTTTCCGCCTGTTGAACGATAAAATAGATTCAGTCAAAATGGAACGTGTAAAAGAAGATGTTAGCAGATTTATTCCGGACCCTGCGAAGATTGCCATCTGGTCACCTAAATATTTCCATGATCTTTCACAAATGCTAAAGCTTGACACCAGTGAAGCCAAAGTTGTGATCTGAAAAATATACCGCTCTTTGTATGACCGGCGAAGATTTGCCCGTAACAACTCCATTATTATAAATAGTCACCCAAAAAACAAAAGAGCGGCCCACCGGCCGCTCTTTCCACAACTATTCAGACCATATCTTAATACTTATCAAACCACAATTTCGTCGTCAACAGATCCGCCCCCTGATGCTCCACCGCCTTTGTATAATTATCTCCATTCAGGGACTGCTCCTTCCCGGGATAGATAAACCGCACAGGAATCTTTCCCCCCAGCACACCTGCCACCGCAGGCGTCAACTGTGGATAATCCAACCTCCTCCATTCGGCAAAGGCCTCCAACCCTTGCCCGAACAGGGCAATCCACTTCTGCTCCCCAATGGATTTTTTATAGTTACCCGCATCATACTGCACGGAAGCCTGGCCAAGATAATTTCCCGTCAACGTAATATCCGTAATACCATATTGTGCAAAGCTGGCGAGTACTGCTTTATTATAAAGGTCCGCCGCATCGCCCGTGATAAATCCGCGAGCTACAGCCTCTGAAAGATCAAACAGCACTTCGGCATAGCTCATAATGACGCCCGGAGCCTGTGGCGCCCGGAAATAATCGCCTGGCCGGGAGGTTTTACTAAGCCCCAGGCTATTGGCATCGTCTGTCAACAGTCCATTAGGTACGCCCTTATAGACCTTCGGCGCATCGTCCGTTAATTGTGCATATACAGGCAGACGGGGGTCGTTCAGCGCCGCCAGTCTGTCCACGATAGTTTTGCTGATCCGGTAATCCTGCCGGGTATCAAAAATTGCGCTCACGGGATTCTGATTGGGGGAGCTCTGGTAAACCAATGCAGCAGCTTCACCGATCCCCTCAAAATAAGCGCCTCCCTCCGTCTGGATATCCGTCAGCACTTGTTTAGCCTGATCAGCATCGCGGTCGGCGATACGCAATGCGATACGCAAGCGCAGCGAATTGACAAATTTCTTCCAATAGTTGATCTTTCCGCCATATAATGGATCACCCGCTATGGCAGGGCCTGACGGGTCCAGCGCTGCCTGGGCGGTCTTCAGGTCGGCCAGCAGACCCAGGTATACATCTTCCTGCGTATCATATTTCGGAGTGAGAAAGCTGTCGATATTACCCGCTTGTTTATAAGGGATATCTCCATAAGCGTCCGTCAACAATTGAAATACCCAGGAACGCAGCGTCAGCGCCACTCCTTTGTAGTTGGTATTATTCTGTGTCGCGGCAATCGAGAGGATTTTGTTCAGATTAGTAACGCCTCGCGCATAACCGGCTTTCCACAACGAGTCAAAGCTGCTGTTGGTGAATTTATAGCGATCGGGGTCCGTATACTGGATCTTCGCCCAATGTTGTACAAATAAAAGGGAAGAGTTCATATTGTTGTCCACGCCCCAATAAGCATCCGTCACCAGCTTTTCAGTTGCCGTCAATAGATAGTCCGACTGAGGGTTCTCCGTGGCATTGGGGTTCTTATTGATATTCCCCAGCTCCTTTTTGCAGGACACCGCACCCAGGGACAGTACAATTATAGATATATATAGTGCTCTCATCGTAATTAAAATTTAAAGTTCAGATTGATACCATAGCTCCTGATGCCGGGTAGGCTCAGGTCTTCAAGACCCTGACCGTTACCAGTATTAAAGGCTGTTTCGGGATCTACGTTCGGTACGTTCTTGTGGATGATCCAGAGATTGCGGCCCACCAGTGTCACGGTGGCTCCGGCAAAGCCGATATGACGGAGCCATTCAGCCGGCACGTCATAACCCAGCCGTACTTCCCGCAGCTTGACAAAGCTGCTGTTATAGATCCAGGCCTCGTCGAAATTGTTCAGCGTCTTATAATAGGCCGAGGCTGGCAGGATGGTTTTGTTAGACTTCCCGTCCCGGGTCACACCTTGAAAGATGATGCCGTCGTCATAAATCTTTTCGCCTGCCGGACCTGAAGTGCCTGCAACGGGATTCAGTTTACTGTTGTTGCCCGGATAGTAGTAAGACAACCCGCCATGTGCTGCGTCTCTGCCGGGCAAGGTAGAAGCCAGCACGCCTGTGTAGGATCCGGTGGCATTGGTGGAAGAGTATTGTTTTCCGCCAAATGAGCCGTCCACCAGCACGCTGAGGCTGAAATGGTCAAACGTAAAAGTATTGGTGATGCCGCCCAGCCAGTTGGGTGTATATTTTCCAAGGATTTGGTTGGTGGGATTGGTGGCCGGGGTTCCATCGTCTTCGACAATGACCTGTCCCTGGCTGTTGCGAAGGAAAGCCGTCCCGAAAAGGCTCCCGTACGCCTTGCCCACCGTAGCGATTGTCTGTATAGTCCCGTCGCTGCCCAGCAGGTAATTCTTTAGCAATCCTGCGTCATCCAGTTCTACAAGCTTGCTGCGGTTCGCTGCGTAGTTGGCATTGATGTCCCAGGAGAAATGGGTCGACTTTATGGCCGTTACGCCCAGTTGTACTTCCAGACCTTTGTTGTTGAGTCTGCCGGCATTGATCAGCTTTTGATAATATCCCGTCGCGGGGCTTACATCCGCGCGCAGGATCTGGTTAAAGCTGCTGCTCCGGTAAAGGCTCAGGTCCAGTCGTACCCTGTTCCTGAAAAACCCGGCTTCCGCTCCTATTTCCGTGGAAGTGGTCATCTCAGGCTTTAAATTGGCGTTGGGGAACAGGGTGTTGGCTGTCAGCATAGGGTTCGTACCAAAGATCGGGGTGATAAAGGGATATGAAGCTATCAGCTGGTAAGGGTCCGAGTCGGCGCCCACTTTTGACCAGCCACCCCGTAGTTTGGCATAGCTGAGCACATCGCTATGGATGTCAAATGCATCCGATAGAACAAATGTGCCGCTGATGGAAGGATAGAAATAAGAAAGGTTCGCGGTGGGCAGTGTGGAGCTCCAGTCATTACGGGACGTGAAATTCACAAAAGCATAATTCCGGAAGCCCAGTTCTACCGACCCGAACAAACTATAGACCTTCCGTTTGGAAAAATAATTGGAAGACACCAGCGGGTCGCGTGAGTTAGTGAGGGTATAGACGCCGGCCACTGCCAGTCTGGGGGCCTTTTGATCGTTCTCTTCAAAGGACACGGTCCGCAGGTTGGCTCCGCCCAATACCTCCAGACTGAAGTCACTGTTGAGCTTATGTTTATAGTTCAGCGTCAGCTCCGTGTTGTTCTCATTGACGGTGTAAGCATCTTCTTCATAGCTGCCGAAGGGTGTGCCGCTGGTGCCATAGGCGATCCGCAGCTTGCGGCGGTCTGTATAATAATCCGTCCCCGACCGTAATTGAGCCGACAGTTCGTCGGTGATCTTATAGTTTAACCCTACGTCGCCGATGACACGGCCCCGTCGCTGGCTTACTGTATTTTGCTCGGCGACAAAGAAAGGGTTGCTGTAATACGCATTATTCCAGTTCAACGGGCTGAGCGTGCTGTAGTAATGGTCCCGCAGCTTGTTCATATCCACCTGCCGTCCCATCCAGATAAATTGCAGCATGGTGCTGGTGGAGCGTTTGCCGCCTGCCCCGGGGAGATTGCCGGAGCTGGTTTGTATATAATTTATGTTAGCCGTCAGCGTCAGCCGGGGGTCCAGTTTCAGTGTGGTATTCAATGAAAAATTATTCCTCCCCAGGTCGCTGTTAGGGATGACGCCAAACATCTTCTGCGTGTTGACGGAGGCCCGGTAAGAGTACTTGTCCCCCGCATCCTCGATCCCTACTCCATTGTTAAAGCTGACGCCTGTCTTGAAAAAGCTTTTTACATTGTCCGGATGCGGCACAAAAGGTTGAGGCGTTCCGTCGAAGAACTGCGGGATCATCCGGCCGTCCATTTTTGGCCCCCAGCTCTCATCCACGTTGTCGTTGACACCACCGCCGGCGCCGTCTTTATAGCTGAATTCTCCACTGGCGCCCTGGCCAAAGACATTCTGATATTTTGGTAGGGTGAGAAGATTGCTAAAGGAAGTGTTACTGTTGACTGTGATGCCAAGGCCTTTTCTTTTTCTGCCGGTCTTTGTCTTGATCACTACCACGCCCTGTGCGGCGCGGGAACCATATAAGGCTGCCGAATTCGGTCCTTTCAGAAAGCTGATGGACTCGACATCATTGGGATTGATATCCGCGATCGCGTTGGCAAAATCCCTGGATCCGCCGGCGCCCAGTTGGGAATTGTCCACCGGAAGACCATTGACGACAAATAATGGCTGGTTATACCCGGAAATGGAAGTCTCACCCCTGATCACGATACGGGAGGACCCCATCTCGCCCTGGCTGTTCGTTACCCGGACGCCAGCCACTTTCCCTTCCAATGCATTGATAAGATTGGGCTCCGACGTTCCGGCCACATCTTTCGATTTCAATTCCTGTACGGCATAACCTAAAGATTTTTTCTGCCGGACGATACCCAATGCCGTCACTACGACCTCGTTTAGAGTGCCTCTTGCCTGCTCCAGCGATACTTGCAGAACCGTCTCGGAGGCCGGCGCTTCTGCCGGTTGATACCCTATAAAGCTAAATTGAATGACCTCTCCGGACGATGCTGTTATTTCAAATTTACCTTCCGAATTTGTTTGTGTGGCGCGCGAAGTCCCTTTCACCCTGACGGTAACGCCATCCAACGGCGAACCATCCGCTTTTCCCGTGACTACTCCATTTACTTTGAATGTTTGTGCTTGCGCAGAGAAAGAAAAAAAGATAAGCATAAGCCCGGCGAGCAGCTTCTTCTTCATAACAGTGCTTTTAATGACTCAATGTGTTTTCCAAATGCAAATATAAACCCTACTATATAAGTAGACTAATCTTTTTGTTGTGCAGATCATGTTTCCAGTGGCACTATTCACATCAAACCCTTGCTGTATCTGAATTAAATTGTCTGTTTGCCTTTTATTTACTACCTTTGTCAATTGTCAATTACTGTTGTAAAACAGCAAATCTTCTGTATATGCCGAGAAAAACGGATAATTTCAGCAAGTTCTATAACAAAAAGAACAACGCTGCCATCAAAGAGGGCTTCCGCCAGGAAAAAAAGGCGGCAAAAAAAGAGCGTAAAGAAGCCATCGAAAGACATTTCGAAGCCAAACGCCAGGAAAGGGAAAAACAATTGGCTGCCGCCGGGTCCGCCGGTACACCCCCAAAAAAACTTCCCGGAAAAAGAACTCCGCCGACAGTCGTGCTCAAAGCCACAGGTAATCCGGCCTCAGCATCGAAGCCGGCCGATACAGCCCCCCACGACCCTAACACGCTGCCCCTGAACAAATACATCGCACATGGAGGCGTCTGCTCCCGCCGGGACGCGGCCGAACTTATCCGTCTAGGAAAAGTGGAGGTCAATGGTAAACTCGTCACCGAGCCTGGTACAAAAGTATCTCCCTCGGACCTCGTAAAGGTGGGCGGCAAAAAGGTCACGATATCCCGGAACTTTGTTTATATACTGCTTAACAAACCCAAGGACTATATCACTACTACTGACGACCCCCAGGGACGCAAGACGGTGCTCGACCTTATCCGCCAGGCTACTACCGAACGCGTCTTTCCCGTTGGACGTCTGGACCGCAACACTTCCGGCGTATTGCTGCTGACCAATGACGGCGATCTGTCCCAGAAACTGGCCCACCCCAAACACGAGATCAAAAAGATCTATCACGTGACGCTGGACAAACCCCTTACAAAAGCCGACTTCGACAAGATCGTGGAAGGCGTAACCCTGGAAGACGGACTCGCCCACGTCGACGTACTGGCCTATGCCGATACAAAGGATAAGACACAAATAGGGCTGGAGATCCACAGCGGTCGTAACCGCATCGTCCGCCGCATATTCGAGCACCTGGGTTATGATGTGAGAGGACTGGACCGTGTGATGTATGCAGGGCTCACAAAAAAGAATGTACAACGTGGCCATTGGCGGCTCCTCACAGAAAAAGAGATCCGCATACTCAAATATTTAAATTCTTCTTTCAGAGGTTCGCTGGCCGCGCCTGCCGCATCCGCTGCAACGGCCTCGCCTGCACCGGCACAAAAAACCACACCTCCTCCAAAAAAGTTCAAAAAGACCGGACACACCGACCCCCAAAGACACCCCGGAGAGAAAAATAAAACACCCCGGAAGTCCGCTTCCTCTGCAGATCCGCTCCGTGGCCGTAAATCTTCAGGCTCTTACAACAAGTCCAAATCCCGCGACCAGCGACGCGACACAAAAAGGAAACCTGATTCCGAATAATCCCATCCCATATGCACAAAGCTGAGATCATTTTTGAGAACGAGTATTTTGTCGCCGTCAACAAACCCGCCGGTCTGTTGAGCATCCCCGACCGCGAAGGCAAGGACCCTTCCTTAAAAACATGGCTAAAAGAAAAATACGGAACTATTTTCACCGTCCATCGTCTGGACCGGGATACCAGCGGCGTCATCGTCTTTGCAAAAGATGAAACCACTCATCAATATCTCTCCAAAATATTCGAGGAAAGGTCCGTGGAGAAAATCTACCAGGGCATCGTACAAGGCGCCCTCTCTCAGCCCAAAGGCAGCATCGACCATCCCATCATGGAGCACCCGGTCAAAGCCGGCGTCATGGTGGTGAACAAACACGGTAAAGCCTCCCTGACTGACTATGAGGTCCAGGAAGAACTGGGGCTCTATTCATTGGTGCAATTCCACATCCACACCGGTCGCACCCATCAGATCCGCGTACACATGCAGGCGCTGGGCCACCCCATCGTCTGTGACGACACCTATGGCGATGGTCGCCCCGTCTTTATCTCCTCTTTCAAACGCAACTATAAGCTCAGCAAAGACGAAGAGCAGGAACGCCCCATCCTCCACAGACTGGCGCTGCACGCACACCTACTGCACTTCCAGGACCAGCAGGGTGAACATCATACATTCGAAGCGCCGCTGCCAAAAGACATGCGGGCGCTGCTGCAGCAATTGAGGAAGTGGAGGGGATAATCATATTCTTACCATAAAGTGGTATTGACAACCGCTATACGGCATCGTATCTTGCATCCGAATTAGATCCTCTCCTCTGTCTTTTTTTACCTGAATATCTACTGCTCCATCCGCAACCACGATCATTTGGCGGCCTGTACGCTTAATGACCTGTCAATGGCTGTCTGCGCGAAACCCCGCGTAGCCAAACGGAATCTTATTGTACACACAAAAAACATGATCATGGCAAATGATGCTAAAAAAATCTCATTGCATGTAAGCTTTGAACAGACGCCTCAGCAGGAGATCTCCCTTCTCGGCTTCCTTTTTTATTGCGATGGACGCTTCCTGCAGGCACAACCCGTCCGCGAAAACCTCCTGGAATTTACCCTCGGTGATGCGGCCGGCGCCACCAACGCTCCCGTCAATCCCAGTGAGCTTAGGGTCTTTCTCGCACCAGCGACGGATAAACGTATCGCAAGCGTAAAGAGCATCGAAGCGCTGGAACAGTATAAGCCATACGAGCCCTTACTGACCCCAAGCGCGGAAGGTAATTTCTCTATCCTCCCCATTCCCTCGTTGATCACACAATTCTGGCCCTTCTGCTCCTGCCGTGTGACAGGAAAAGTATCCAAATGGTTCTTTGTGGACGGCATCTGGGAAGATCGTCCTGTCTGCAAAGCCCGTGTACACATCTGCAACATCGACGCCATCTGGTACTGGATCTATAAGATCCCGGATTACATCATCGCAAAAGTGCCTGAAGTGATCCTAAACCCAAAAGAGATCATCAAATTCCCCATACCCCAGCCCGATCCTCCGCCGTTTGCCACCAGCCGGGCTGCCCTTGAACAAACCAAGAGTATTTTCCGCACTTTCTCCGAAGAGCAACGGCAGATGGACGCCATCTCCGCCCTGCCCGAACTGAGCGCAGATATCCGGCAAACCCTGGCATCGGGTAATCTCAATCGCATCAGGGAAACCATCGCCGCCAACTACGCGATCTTCCATCCCTGGTTCTGCTTATGGCCCTGGTGGTGGCCCTGGTTCTACCACCGCAGGGAGCTGGCGGTCGTCTATACAGATGCCGCGGGAAGGTTCGATAAACAGGTGAGCTACTGGTGCACCGGCGACAAACCCGATATTTATATCTGGGTGGAATATTTGATAGGTGGCGTATGGACCACGGTATACGAGCCGCCCATCCCCTGTCATACATTCTGGGACTATGCCTGCGGTTCACCCATCAATATTCATATCACCGACCCAAGGGTGGCTGGAGGATGCTGCTGCGATTGTCCTATCCCGGGAGATGAGGTCTGGGTACGGGCAGTAGGCAGTACCAGTATCTCCCATATCAACCAGGCCAGCTATACACAGGCGCCTCCGGGGCAATCGGTGGCTTATAACCGCATAGGGCTAACGGATGCTGCAGCTATCTATGACCCCTCCTTCCTGCCGACGGCAGTGGGTGATTTCAAACGCCCCTTCGGAGGGTCACCCACCTTTATCGTGGGATTTGGCAACAACCTCCCCAACAACGGCGTTTATTATTATCGCTGGAGTTATAAAAAGGTAAAAGATGCCGGCCTGATAAATGTCATCGACTCCTATAAGCCGCTGCAGCCGTCAGCCGGCATCACGTCAAAAGGATACGAGTTCACCTATGTCGACTCTCACGGGGACACACAGTTCGGGTCCAACACCGTGAAACTGGGGCCCTTTACCATCGGCGCCAACGACAACCTGTATATCATCCCCACGGAACGCCCTGATATGGCGCCCTTCAGCGTTCCGGAAGCCAACCCCCAATGGACCGAGCCAAGCTATCGCAACTACAGTATCACTTTTAATTCAGACGATCTGAAAGATGCCTCCAATATGAAAGGTGATGGCCTCTATGAGTTCAAGCTGGAACTGTTTGACAAGACAGGAGCCTTGCTGACAAATATTCCAAAGACCACCTTTAAGGTGCCGGAGTATAGCAATGCCGGCTTTAGCGTGAATGCGCCCGATGCGTTGCTGGACCTGCCCAGCCCGCTCTCCACCGTGACCAGCGGTTTCAATATACTCATACGGGTAGATAACTCGGCCTGCTCTGCTGATATCTATACAGTACTGGTCAACCACACGTCGTCATCTCCTGACTGCTGCGGATTTGTGTCCTATAAACCCGGCGGCGTAGAACAACCCCTGGACCTCACTTTCCAGGCCGCACATCCGAACAATTTTGCGGTATTTGAATTTCTGGTAGAAAGAGGCACCTGCGGTTATGTAGACATAGCCGGCGCCAGCGGAATGGTCATCGATAGCGCCGACGGTTATATACTCGGTGGAGGAGGCGTCTATGACAAATCATTCACCCCTGCCCAATTGCTGGGGACTTGCTATAACAGCGGTGTCGGTAAAGGAGCCTTTGCAGAAACCCTTTCCGTAGCGGCCATGGCCACTGACGGAACTTACAGACTCACAGCCAAGGACAATGGCGACGTGGCAGCCTTCGCGCTGGAACCATAGAACCATAAACCCTAAGACGCGACACCCCATGGATCCTTTTCTGTTTTTTCTCGTGTTGCTCGCAGCCTGGCGGGTCACCCATCTCCTTTCAAAGGAAGACGGACCTTTTGACAGCGTTTTCAGGCTGCGTAAGATGGCAGGAGCAGGCTTCTTCGGAAGCCTGCTCGACTGTCTTTACTGTCTTAGTATCTGGGTGGCAATACCCTTCGCCGTATATATGGCCCATGCTTGGAAAGAGGGCATCCTGCTATGGCTGTCCCTTTCCGGCGGGGTCTGTCTGCTGGAAAAACTGACATCACATAACAATAATCAATCATCGTAAAACCAAATCATATGTCATGCTGTGGAAACAAACGCGCTGGGTGGTCACCAGCACTATCATCATCACCAGGCAAAACGACCAGCGTTCCGACGCCAAAACAAACAATGCCGTCAAGTGGCATCACCCGGGTCAAAACGGGTTGGCTTTACCACTGGTTAAAAAAGGGTACTACTCATTCCTATACACCACCCCCTCCTTCATCACAAACTTCACATTTCCCATGACATGGATATCCTGAGTGGGGTCACCCTCCACCGCCACGATATCCGCCAGCTTGCCTTTTTCAATGGTGCCGATCTTATCGCCGGCCCCGATGAGTTCTGCCGCATTTACCGTCGCGCATTTGATGGCTTCCAGCGCGGGCATACCGGCCTCGTTCATATATACGAATTCCATCCAGTTCTTCCCGTGCGCATACACCCCGGCATCCGTCCCAAATGCAATCTTTACCCCCGCCTTATAGGCCTTACTAAAGGTGTTCTGTATCATAGGACCAATGGCGATGGCCTTGCCGGCAATCACGGGTGGATAATATTCCGGATGTTTCCGGGCCGAGTCGGCCACAGACTTGCCTGCGATGATGGTGGGTACATACCAGGTACCGTACTGCTTGAACAGGCTGATGGTTTCGTCATCCATCAAGGTCCCATGCTCAATGGAAGTCACTCCCGCACGGATCGCCCGCTTCATCGCCTCCGCACCATGTGCGTGGGCCGCCACCCGCATCCCATAGTCCTTTGCCGTCTCAACGATAGCGCGGATCTCTTCCTCGGAAAACTGAGGTCCCGTACCATCTTTTTCCAGGCTAAGTACTCCACCGCTGGCCGTGATCTTCACCAGGTCGGCCCCTTCTTTATACAGCTGACGTACCGCCTTAATACAGGCATCCTTCCCATCCGCCACAGTGATCGTCGTCTCTTCGTCGGCCGTCAGCCCCTTACGCCAACCATGAGTAGGATCGCCATGTCCCCCCGTGGAAGAGATGATCTTATCAGCCGTATATACACGGGGGCCGGGTACCAAACCCTTCCGGATAGCATTACGCAGCGCAATGTTCACCCCACTGCCACCCACATCCCGCACCGTGGTAAAACCCGCCATCAGGGTCGTCTTTGCATAGACGGTCGACTGGAAAGCGACATCGGCGTCATTGGTGATAAATCCCCGCAGTTGAGCATTCGGGCTCGTCTCATGCTCAAGATGTACATGGGCGTCTATCAGGCCCGGCATGACGGTGCGGCCCTTCAGGTCGATAATCTTATCTCCCGCAGCAGCAGAGACGTAACCCTTCTGGACATCGGAGATTGTATTGCCCGTGACAATGATGGACATTTCGGTTTTCACCGACAAGGAAGCCGGATCGATCAGCTTGCCGCAATAAATGATCGTTTTTTGGGCAAAAAGGGAGGAGCTCACGCCTACGGTGAGCAGCAGCGCATGAAGTTGTTTTCTCATAATACATGAATATAGGATACTTTAACGACAGAAGCACCGTCAAAACACGGTATTTATTCCACCTGCTTGACATTTATCTACCTATCGCGTATCTTTATTTTATCTCCCTGTTTTATTATCCTGAATATTCCTGACTGACCTTTATAGTCCCTGCCCCGTTAATCCTTTCCCCACATATCCCATCATATCCCCCCGACTATTTTACCAAATTAAAATCTTCACCATGTCAAAGATCTCCTGCTTTGTCCTGGCAGCTGTCCTTATGCTGTCTTCACTGTCCTCCTGTCGTAAAGTCTGTGATTTTATCCACGATCATCCCGATGCCAACGTCAGCCTCTGCCGTGTGGACACCATTAGGTTCAATCGTGATAATACCTTCGACGACATGCTCACCGTCACCTATAACAAGAAAGGGGATCCCGTCACTTTATTGTCTCACAACATACATGGCAGTGGGGGGCAGTATTTTCGATATGACCTTCTTGGCAGGCTCACCGACTACATCCAGACGGACATATGGGACACAGGGCAAGCCCCCTTCGCTATCCTCTGGCACAAATATGGATATCCCCGGCCCGGCTTTGTCACCGACACCTCGTTTAGCGATTTTGGCGATGCCAGCAAACCCGCTCCCAACGCCGCCGATGATCCAATTGGTTATTTCATCGTAGGTTATACGTTCGACTCCCATGGCAGGATCGACAGGTATTGGAGTGTACCCAAAGATCCGCATCAGCCTCCTCAACCCGGTGCAAAAGTCATCTATGATGCGGGCGGCAACCAACCCCTGACCAACGCCGAACGCTATTATGACGATAAGATCAATGCCTATCGCACTAATAAGGTCTGGCAATTCGTCTACCATAATTATTCCCATAACAATGAACTTCCCCTTAGCCCGAATCCGGGTGTAATAATCCTGCCATCACCAGTTTATAATGACCTGGGGCTACCGCTGCTACTGCCCAATTCATTCGAACACAATATGTCCTTCTTCGGGCTGAGCAGCACAGGCCCTACGTTTGATATTACTTACGCCTGCGCCGCCCCCAAAGGACCCATTAATTATTAGCCACTAAACCATTCATCATGAAACCCCTCCTTTTCCCTGTCATTGTCATCCTGTTTGCCACCACTTCCTGCAGAAAGGTCATCGACTTTATCCACGATCATCCCGACGCCCATGACAGTCTTTGCCGTATCACAAACATCAATCTCTCGGACGCTTATAACGTGCCGATCGTGGCCGATATCTCTTATAATAATAAAGGCAACCCTACTACCCTGTTTGTCCATTCTCCAGGCTATCCTCCCAGCGTAGGGCAGATCGCCGAGGTCAACAGATGGTTCAGGTATGATAAGTATGACAGATTGTTATACTCTTATATCAACTTCCCCCCGGGCTTTGGTGGTCCTCCGGCAGATGCCAATACCTCGTATGGATTGGGGTTTCATAAATACGCCTACCCTCGTCCTAATTTCGTCACCGACTCGCTTATCTTCTATCCCGGCGACACAACCTATCCACCTATGTATGATGCAGGCTCTCAAACATCCATCACGGGATATACCCTGGACGCAAGAGGCAGGATCTCAAAAGTCTGGAACCTCTCCCGCGACCCACATGTACCGCCCCAACTGATAAAGGAAATGGTTTACGATGCAGGAGGCAACCTGCCGTTGCCCGATTCCAGTCTCTCTTATGACAATAAGGTAAACCCCTATCGCACCAATAAGATCTGGCAATTTATCTTTAACGACTACAGCCGGAACAACATGGTGAAGATCGATTACTTTTACTTTACCCAATACAACAGTTTCGGACTGCCTTTAAATCTCCGTAACCTGCAGAACCCTCCTTACTACCATACCCTTTTCGATATGGATAACAAAGGAGTGGACATGACCTTTACGTATGCCTGCGCTCCACCCAAGGGGCCCATCGATTACTAAAAAACAACTTCCAAAAAAAGGGCCGGCATCCGCCGGCCCTTGCTATTTCGTCCATAACACCTATCTTTGAGCACATCTACCTTTTCTTTCACCTTTGCTAAATCGCTCCCGGGCAACCACCCATAATCCGATCCCGGCCAATGTTCCCATATTTCCATTTCTGATCTGAGACACTCCGGTGCCTCCGGAACTGTTTTTCTATACCAAACCAAAAAACCTTGATCATGAAAAAGCTTACAAAACTCTTGCCTCTGGCCGCATGCATCTCATTTTTCGCACTTCCGTCCTGTCAGAAGATCACCGACTACATTCACGATCACCCCAATGCCCATGATTCCCTCTGCCGTGTCACCAGCATCGGTATCAAAGGGTTTTATGGCAACTCCGATGCGTATATCGTGTATTACAATGCCAAAGGCGATCCGGACTCACTGATCGACAATAACCCTGTCGGAGAGATCGGTAATTCCCGTTATTTCTTCCGGTATGACAATAGCGCCCGGCTGTCGGATTTTATGTGGGCCGAAACGATCTCCAGCGGAATGCCCTGGTTCGCCATCGAGTGGCATAAATATATCTATGTCCAGCCCGACTACATCATAGACACAACCATGACCTATGTTGGCGATGTCAGGCTGCCCGCCCCCCCTGCCACGGGCGCCGCCTATTACACCATCACAGCTTTCACCCTGGATGGACAGAACAGGATCATAAAACAATGGTCCATAAAGGACCCCAATGACCCTCCCCATGCGCCCGTATTGACAAAGACATTTGCTTATGACATTCGTGGTAACCAGGTGCTGTCCGATCCCGGGCTTACTTACGACAATAGGGCCAATGTCTATCGCACCAACAGGGTCTGGCAGTTCCTGTACAACGATTACAGTATTAACAACGTCATAAAGGCCGACGGATCCTACGCACCGTCTTACAACGAATTCGGTCTGCCGCTGAACCTTCCCAACCTGAACAGCCATGGCATCCGGCTTTTTGGGCTTTATAACACCGACAGCACGGCAAACATCAGCTATGCCTGCTCCGGTCCCGTAGGTCCTATCGACTATTGACGGACAATTGAATAAAAAAAGGCAGATCCGCTAAAAGATCTGCCTTTGTATTAAAATAAACCATTCAATCCTATTTATTCGGCTGCGGCGGAGTTGCCGTTGTCGGCGTATTTGAAATTTACGCCTCCTCCGGCAACGGCTAATTATCGGCCTTCGGCCGACACGCCGCTATTCGCCTCACTTATTCGGCTGCGGCGTATAACGCAGGTAAGGCTTGATCACCTTTACCCCCTTGGGGAATTTCTTATAGGCATCTTCCGTGCTGATGGCAGGCACGACGATGACATCCTCTCCTTCCTTCCAGTCGGCGGGTGTGGCGACGCTGTGGTTAGCCGTCAGCTGAAGGCTGTCTACTACACGGAGCACTTCGTTGAAGTTACGACCCGTGGAGGCAGGGTAAGTAATGATCAGTTTCACCAGTTTGTCCGGTCCGATAACAACCAGGCTGCGTACGGTAGCCGTAGCAGAAGCGTTCGGATGAATAAACTCATACAGCGTGCTGACCTTACGGTCTTCGTCGGCAATGATAGGGAACTCAACGCTTACTTTTTGCGTCTCGTTGATATCGTTGATCCATCCAAGATGTTTGTCAACGGGGTCTACGCTCAAAGCCAGGACCTTTACACCGCGCTTGGCGAATTCGTCCTTCAGAGCTGCCGTTCTCCCCAGCTCAGTGGTACAGACAGGCGTATAGTCGGCAGGGTGAGAAAAGAGAATACCCCAGGAATCACCCAGAAATTCGTAGAAATCAACCTCGCCAATAGATGTTTTGGCCTTGAAATTGGGGGCTTTATCCCCTAAACGTAAACTCATAAAACGTAATTTGAAGTTAACAAAAGACAGCAGGAAGCTCCTGCCGGATCACGAAGATATTAATTCCCTATCAATGTAGTAGACTTAAAGGTTAAATTTTTCTATATTTCACCATATATCTGATCCTCAAGCTCCCATCTCCTTGTCCTCCAATCCCCTTATTCGCTCTATTCCTCCTTCCCACGCCCCCCGGGCTCCGATCCCCCTCCCGGCCCCCGTTCCTCCCTCGTCCTTTGTCTCTGCTCCGATTTACCGCCTTCAATCCCTCCCCACGTCGCCCCGGGATCGTTATCCCCTTCAAGCCCCCCGGCCTTCACAATAGAGTACTTCCCGTACTTATTCTTCACATCATCTATAGCTTTATACAACTGGACCTTTTTACTGGTATCCTCAAACAGGTTGGTCTGCACCGCCTCTCCCGTCAACTCGCTGAGCCGGACCCCCAGCAGCCGGATAGGTTCACCCTTGCGGTATAGCTTGTGAAACAGCTCTTTAGCCTTGGCTATCAGCTCGTCGTCATAAAAAGTATAGGGAATGGTCGTTTGCCGGGAAGTCGTCTCGAAATCAGGGTACCGGATCTTTACTGCAATACAGCCGGCCGTCTTATTGTCCTGACGCAACTCATAGGACACCCTTTCCGTCATCCGCACCAGCTCCGCCATAAGGAAGTCCACATCCGTCTTATTCTCCTCAAAGGTATTCTCGGTGGAAATGGACTTCGCCTCGTAATACGGCACCACTTCCCCTTCATGGATACCCCGGGACTTATTATAAAGGTCCAGACCGTATTTGCCAAATCGGTGCTCCAGTTCTGCCGCCGGATGTTCGCTCAAATCACGGATGGTCCGGATCCCCATTTGCAGCATGGTCTGGTAAGTTTGTTCGCCCACGCCGGGTATCTTATTGACAGGCAGGGGGGCCAGATATTCCCGCTCGCTCCCGGCGGGTATATGTATATAGCCATTGGGCTTGGCCTCGTTGGTTGCGATCTTGGCCACCATCTTATTGGAAGCTACCGCAAAAGAAATGGGCAGTCCCGTGGCCTTCATGATCTGTTCCCGCAGCTCGATGGTCCATTGATACGGGTCAAAATATCGGGTCATACCCGACAAGTCGAGATAAAATTCGTCGATACTGGCTTTTTCGAATAAAGGGGCCTTTGCGGCAATGATATCCGTCACGATACGGGAATATTTTGAATATTCTCCCCGCGCATTGCCAACCACTGTAGCATGGGGACAGAGCTGTAAGGCCCGTTTCATAGGCATGGCCGAATGAATGCCATATTTCCGCGCTTCATAGCTGCAGGCCGCTACTACCCCCCGCTCGCTATGTCCCCCCACCAGCAGGGGTATCCCCTTCAGGGATGGGTTTAGCAGACATTCCACCGAGACAAAAAAGGCGTCCAGGTCAAAATGAGCGATGGTGCGTGGTGTGGCGGACATACCACAAAGGTACTAAAAATATTAGTGAGGGGCGGTCACCAGAAACTTACCCCGCATCACATTTCCGCCCGTGTGCACAACAACAAAATAAAGCCCATTGGCCAGCCCCGTCACATTCACCTGCAACAATCCTTCTCCGGCGACCTCCGAAGCCCGGATCGTCCGCACCCGTACCCCCGCGCTCGTAAAGACCTCCACATACCCACCCTTGCCCATCGCCACACCCGGCCGGACATACAACAGGTCATGCGCAGGATTGGGGAACACCTGCAGGCTGCCGGATACCTCATCCTGATCTGCCAGCGCCGCAGCCTGACCCGATAACCCGGCAACACTGCTGTGATTGGGGAAATTCGCAGGCACAGCAAAATTGATGGAATAGATGGTATTCAGACAGCTATAGCTCGTGCCCGTGAACGTCGCCGTACCCGGTATATAATGATTGCCGGACACAGGGTCGACGGAAGGACTATACAACGGCGATACATTGACGGTAATAGTACGATTGTCACCGGGATTTGGATAGGTGATCATGACGCCGGGTATGTTCCATGTAAGCGTAGTCCCCATTCCATAATTATTGGTGATCGCATTGACTAAGCTAAAAGTGTAATCCATCGCCCGCTGTGTGATCGTGCCGATGGTATTGGCGGAAATATACCCGGTGCCTTTCACAAATATACTGGCGACGCGCCGCACATACATGGGTGGAGACAGGCGGACGGCGCAACCGGGGCCCATAGCGCCCACCTGGAAAGTGTGGTTGGCGAAATCATTGGCCACATTGATGATGTTCAGCCGCATCCCCATATTCGTGAGGTTTATAGTCCCCGAAAATCCCGGTACCGTTGAACCCGGTACTACCTGAACGCCGTCGATATACCAGGCCGCTGTTATGCTTGCGTTCACTGTATAGTTCATAAAGCTCTGGGAGCAGATATCATTTTGACCCGACAGGTTATTCAACGCCGTCTGAGTCAGATTGAATCCATCGGTCACCCAGGACATCGTCAGGGACGGCGTTGAGAGCAGGGTCACGGTCGCACTGGCCTGGGATGCATTACAGCTTTGGGAGAAGTAGAGGTCATCCAGCGCAAAATCATTTCCGGCAGCAGCCCCCGAGGTAGAAAAGATGCTAATGGTCGCCGTGGTGTCGGCCCCCGAGTTCCAGGACGCCGCCATTTGTTTCCAGTAGGAAAGATTTTCCACCAGCCCGGAGCTGAATACTGTCATGCCATTGATCTTCACCGAGATCAGCGGAGAACCGCTGATGTAGGCGACCACATGTACGTCGTATTCGCGATTGGTTGAGCAGGACCTAACGTCACAGACCCGCCGCTGCAAATGGCTTGACTGGACCCCGCATTCGCGGTAAGACATTGGGCGGACAGTTGCTGATGGCTAAAGAAAAAAAGAACGGATAGGCATAAGGTCATAGATAGGCGCATAGGAGGTTTTTTTATTGATCGCCAAGGTATAGTATTCCGGGCAATAGTCAACTCCTACATATTATGTTTATACTTCCGCAGCTTTTCCTCCCAAAATGATATCCAACACTCCCTCATTCTCAATGATCATCATTCCATGCCTGTCCGCCGTGATACCTTCCTTTAAAACATAAGTATACTTCGGCGCTACCCCCTCCATCACCGTCGGCAAATACGCAAATTGTACATTCCCCGCACGCTCTCCCAACGCCTCCCCTACTTCAATGATATGCGTAGACACGACAAAAAAACAATTTACATACTCCGCCAGTTCAACCGTCACGGCCAGCGTAGCGTCATACGCATCCTTCACATTGGTACCCTTGAACAGCTCGTCAAAGATCACCACAAAATTCCTCCCCGAACTTACTTCCTGCGCCACTCTTTTCACCCGCAGCACCTCCGCATAAAAATGACTGTGCCCCAGGCTCAGATCGTCCGGCACGTTGATAGAAGAATAGAGTCCATCCATAACAGAGAATTCCATGGATGTAGCCGCCACGGGAAAACCCATATGCGCCAGGTAGACGGCAATGCCAAACGATTTCATCAGAGTAGACTTCCCCGCCATATTGGCCCCCGTCAAAAATAACATGTTACGCGCTTCACTCAACACCACATCATTCCTCACTCCCTTGTCCAACCGGGGATGCCGTAGCCCGTGTATCCGCACTCCACCCGTCTCCACAGCCGGCGCCAAAGCATAACAAAACCCTTTTTCCTCCGCGACACGAGCCACCGCGATATAAACATCCAGCTCGTAAATGATCTCCATCAATGTCTCCATTTCTTTTCTCAATACGGTCCTCAGTACATGATCATACCCCGCCACCCTGATCCATGACAAACCCATCGCCTCCACCGTCCTCACCCACGATAATCTTTTGTCGTGAAAGATGGTCCTCAGCTCACATATCCGCTCCCCAAACGGCCCATCTTCTTCCAACCCTTCCACCAGTCTATAAACCTCCTTCAACACCTCCACGGTCGCCCCTAACCCGGCCTTGATCCCGTCATATTCCTCATCCCTCACAATGACCCCAAGCAGCCGACGACGGGCAGTGACAGCAACCGTCTTCCACCAGTTCCCGCCTCCCGCGCTCAAATAACCTTCCATCACCTGCACGGTTTCTACTTTCAAAGAAAACGCCAACTCTTTGCGCTGAAAGTACCGGAACAGCCCGCTCCGCTGGTTGATAGCCTCCGCATCCGTCAAAGGGTGCTGAAAAAAAACGTCCAGCAGCCGCTCCCCGCCCGGGGTCCGTACATGGTTAAAAAGGTTGTAGATCGAGTCCGGTTTATACTTTCCCGTCAGGTTCAGATCGTCCAATGTCTGTTTGTCGGCGATAAAGCTCATGATACATTTTTTTTCTTGTTGCCTTGTCGAAGGATGTCGATGATACCCTCATTCTGCACGATCACCATTCCATGTCTGTCTGCCGTGATCCCCTCCTTCAAAACATATGTATACTTTGGCGTCACTCCCTCCATCACTGTCGGCAGATAAGCAAACAGTATGTTCCCGACGGATGCCCGCAGTACCTCTCCCGCCTCCATGATATGACTGGAAATAAGGAACATGCTATTACGATGCTGCGCAAAAGCGCCCGTGACGGCGATGGTCGCCTCACAGGCATCCTTTACATTGGTGCCTCGGAAAAGCTCGTCCAGGATGATAAAAAGACGTTTCCCGCCACCAAGCTCTTTCGCCAGCTTTTTTACCCTCAGCACTTCCGCATAAAAATGACTGGCCCCCATCCCCAGGTTATCAGGTAGATTGATCGTCGTAAAAATGCCATCAAACACTCTAAACTCCATCCTCCCCGCAGGCACCGGAAAACCCATATGGGCCAAAAAAAGCGCAATCCCAAGGGCCTTCATAAAGGTAGATTTGCCGGCCATATTGGCGCCCGTTAAAAAGATGAGATTGCTGTCCCGGTCCATGTATAGCGAGTTTGCTACAGCCTTCTTCAGGTGGGGATGGTACACTCCCTCTAATCGTAAAAGTCCATCGCCGTCCAGCGCCCTGGCAAACACAAAACCTCGCTGACGGGCCACACCCGCCACCGTCAGGTATACATCTAAATAATACACATGACGCAGGATCTTCTTCACCTCATCCCGTTGCCGCCACCGCAACAGAACATCGTACGCCGCCACCCTGTTATAGGACAGCTTGCTGCCCACCCGCTCTTTCATGAGGGGCTCGAATGCCGGCAGCAACAGCAAGCTAACGATAGCATTCTTCTCCGTCTCATAAGTCTTCGCCCCTTCAATGACATTTACAAAATCCCGGAAAGCATGTAGCACCTCGATCACGGCTGTCACCCCCTTATAGATATTCTTATATTCCACGTCTTCTGCAATAAGACCCGTCAGCTTCTTCCCCAATGACTGATCTTCCGGCGCCAGCCTGGTCCGCTCATCCGTATTGGATAGATACTGTTCGATCGCATCGAATAGCTCAGGGCGGAAGGGAAATACCGTCTGTGCCGTGGCAAGATCCCCGATCATCGCCGCCCGCCGGTTGATAGCCTCCGCATCCGGCAAAGGGTAACGGAACATATCCTCCAGCAGCTCAGCCCCGCCGCGGGTGACGGTGCGGTCAAATAAATTGATGACGGTATGATCCCCCCGCCCAAGTATCTTCAAATCGTCTAAGGTTTGACCGTCTGTAACAAATCCCATGATTTATTTCCTTTTACGCCTGATCAACAATACAGTCCCGAAAATGAGAAAGAAGCCCGGCAGCACGCCAATAAATATCACTTTTAATGCCACTACACCTCCATGCGAAAGCCTCAGATGGTTGTCCTTGCTCCGGGGCCGGCCGGTATCGATGGGGAATACCCCATAGCTGAACCATCCAAAAATGCCTGTGTTAAAATGGAAATTGGCCGTACGCACGTTGTTCCTGTTTAGCTCCGCATTGCTGATAAAGTCGGCATCACCTGTGACGACAATGCGTTGTTCACGACCACCCACCTTTCGGGTCAGACTAAGCGCCGTGGGAAAGGCTTTCTTTTCATCACCCGCACCCGGATCATATTCCACCTCCGCGGAGTCGGTCACCAAAAGGCCTTTTTTGTTCCAGCTGACCTTCGCATCCGTCATCAGCAGCGGACGCACGATAAATCCGTGGGTGCTGTCATAGGTCAGTCCCGCCGCACCAGGCATAGATACACGACCACTATCTTCAAAGTCGTTCCGTAAAGTCTTTGAGAATGCCCCCGCGGCATCAGATAGATAAGGCAGTACGAGATTAGGAGCATAGTCCCTGCTTTTTTGCACCAGGATGCCGTCTGTCAGCCGTACGCCCAGCTGGCCGATGATAGGGTTCAGCACCGCCTGCTTACCTGGTTCTCCTACGATCAGTAAGTTACCGCCCGCATCTATATATTTCTGTATCCTGGTCAGCTCCTCAGCGCTGAAATCCTTTTTGGGGTCAGCGATCACGAGCGCCGCAATATCGGTGGGGATATCCTGATCCGGCGACACCGAAAAGACGTCAAACCCCTGGTTGACCAATGCATATCGGAAACTCACCCGGCTGGTGAGCGTCTCATAGTCCCTGTCGCCTACCTTGTCGATGCTGCGCTCAAACCCGCCTTCCAGAAAAGCGATCCTGGGCAGGGGCATCATCATGCGTTTGAAGGCGGCCGAGGTTTCCGTCTCCGAAGGCCAAAATTCATTGTCATTAAACACCCGTAAAAAAGTGGACCTGTCCTTGTACTTTACATGCATCACCAACCTGCGCAGTTCGGGCCCCAGATCAATGATCTTCCTGATCTGGTCAGGAGGCAAAAGCGTATTGATATCCGTCTTATAGCCTTTTACTCTTTTCTCCACAAGCTCCCGCAGCGTCATACCTCTGATGGCCTTATAAAGATAGGGGTCCACCACGCTATCATAATAATAGACGTACTTGAATGAGATATTAGGCTTAAATCGTAAATACGGCTCCCAAAGGTCTAAAATAGCATTCCGCTCGCTGGGCGCGGCCCGGCCATAGGTCCTGTCAAGAAAATTGTCATAGAACGTGATCTCCACCGGCGCGTCCCCCGTCTCTTTCAGGATCTTTTGCGCGTTGGCGCTGAGCGTATTGGTCTTAGTAGCCGTAGTATCGAGATAACCGATGTAACCCATGCGGCTGGTGAGATACCCGATGGCCAGTCCGGACACTACGATAAAAAGATACTGTCCTATTCGGAACAAAACGGGCTTTGACTCACGGCTTCCCCGCAGCTTATAGATCGCCAGCCCAAGAAAAATATAGATGATGACCCCAAAATAAGCCAGGTCCCTCGTCGTGATCAGACCGCCGATCATCTTCTCCGCCCTGCCCGGAAAGGAAAGAGAATGGGTCAGGTCCCTTACGAACTCCACATCCTGCCACATGTCCCCTACATACGACAAGACGGCAAAGAGCACAAAGGTGCTGATGGCGGCCACCACCTGGTAAGAAGTAAGACAGGACATAAAAAGCCCGATGGCGGAATAAGCGCACAACAAAAGAAAGACACCCAGAAGACCTGAGAACATCAGGGGCCAGTCGAAATGAGGAATGGTGATCGCACCCGCTATCAGGAAGAGCACCAGCACGCCTATCAGGATAAGGCTGTACACGACCATGGACAGGAACTTGCCATACACGATCTCACGTACCTTGACGGGAGATGAATACAGGAGCTTGATCGTCCCGCTGCTGGTTTCCCGGCTCATGAGCCCCATGGTGATGAGGGGTATATAGAGGTATAGCTTACCCAGGATGCCCGATATCACGCCGTTTCCAAAACTGCCGGCAAAAATGGAAAAGGTCAGGAAGCCAAAGCCGTTGTATATCTGTTTGGAATTCTCGTACATCTCCATCGTCTCCGTATAAGCCCATCCTATCTGGAACATAAATACGATGAGCAGAAACCAGGCAATCGGCGAGTAGAACAGGGTACTCAATTCAATTTTCGCAATCCGTATTGTCTTCTTCATGATATAGTCGGTTTTTCGAAAAACGTCTTTTTTGATAATTGTGCAAATACCTCGTCCAGCGAACTTTTTTCCAGGCTGATCTCTTTCAGCCGCCACCCATTCCGGATGCTGGCTGCCATGATCCGTTCAGTCACATCCGTATCACCGTTGAAGAAAAGGCGCAGCTGCCGTTCAGTCACAAAATCCACTTTTACGATACCCTCTATTTTTAACAGCTCCTCCGCGACGGGCGGTTCGTGCATGACGGCCAGCACACTGTGCGGCGCCACATAGTTGTTAAAGGCATCCATGGTGTCGGCAAAGACGATACGCCCGCCTTCTATCATTTGTATGTCCTTACACAACACCTGTACTTCCGACAATATGTGTGTGGAGAATATGACGGCGCGATCCAGCGCTATCTCGCGGATCAGGGCCCTTACTTCGATGATCTGGTTGGGGTCCAGTCCATTGGTAGGCTCATCCAGCACCACCAGCTTGGGACGGTGGATAATGGCCTGTGCGATACCAACCCTTTGCCGGTAGCCCCCGGACAGATTTCGGATCAGCCGTTTGCTAAAGTGTGCGATACCACAACGCACTTTTGCCTCCTCCAGCGCAGCGGGTACTCTCTCTTTTTCCATGCTGCGTAAAAAAGCGCAATGAGTAAGATATTCATCCACGGTGAGGTCCATGTAAAGAGGGGCGGCCTGTGGCAAAAACCCTATCTGCAGCTTGGCGTCCTCCGGCGCTTCGCGCAGGTTGATACCATCGATGTACACATCACCCTCTGTCTGGTTTAGAACACCACAGAGGATATTCATGGTCGTCGACTTGCCCGCTCCATTAGAGCCCAGCAGCCCGACGATGCCCGTCTGGTTGATCACCATGTTGATGTCTCGGATAGCCCAGCTGGTGCTGTACCGGTGGGACAAATGCTCGATCCTGACGATTGGTTCCTGACCTTTCTGTTCTTGCATGTGATATATGTATTGGGGGAAATGTTACTCAGTAGCCGTCATTTTGCGCGAGACGGTAATTGTTTTGTATCTCCACCCTGGGGATGGGATATAATGCCGCAAAAGGCTGCCATATATTGGGCTTCTCCGCGCCTAGTATAGCATCGATGGTCCCGGTCCTTTTCAGGTCGTACCAGCGATTGCCCCATTCGCAAAAGAGCTCCGTCTGCCGCTCATGCATGATCGCCGCCAGTACGGCCGTACTCGAAGTCACGTCGGCTGTACTACCCGGGAGACTTGCCCTGGCCCGGACTACATTGACATTGTCCAGCGCTTCACTCAGCTGTCCTTTCTTTGCAAGCGCCTCCGCCAGGATCAGGTATTGTTCGCCCAGCCGGAAGATCATATAGTCTTCGGTATTGGGCCCGGTGACGGTCTTCTGTTTATACTTGAAAGGATAGGAATAGCTGGCGCCGCCGATGGTAATGGCGGATACCCAATCGGTCTGCCGCAGATCGCCCGTCTCAAAAGCATTCAGCTGGAAGGGAGTGAGTATATAGCCGGGCTTGGCGCCTGTCCAGGGCGGGAGGATGGAGTTGGCCTCGGAGGTCATATAGTACGAGCCGTTGGCAGGCAGTTGCCAGATAGCCTCGCTGCTGCCGTCCAAAAATACCCGGTTGGGGTCCGTCTCCAGGGAATAAACGCCTGAGCTGATGATATCCTTTGCCATCAAGACAGCGCTGTCCCATTGCTGCCGGTAGAGAAAGACCTTTGCCGACAGCGCTTCTGCCGTATACAGGTTGGGCCGCATATGACCCGCGGAGGGATAGGATGGCCGTAATACAGCTCTTGCCTCTGCAAGGTCCGTCTTTATCAACCCATACACCGAGTCTACAGAACTCCGGGAAATGGTTGCATTGGTCTTATAATCCACGCCGGTGATGATGGGCAGACGGCCGTACAGATTCACCATGTTGAAATAGTAGAAGGCCCGGACCACTTTTATCTCGGCCAGCAATTGCCGCCGCAGCGAGTCGCTGATGGCTTTCGTACCGCCGATGCCTTTCAGACAGACATTCATCTGGTAGATATTGGTATACGCGTCCTTCCAAAGACTGGCGACAGAATTATTGTCAAGGGTTATAGCGTTTGTCATCAGCTCCACCGCACCGGCATCCGCGGAGCTGGTGCTGCGCAGCTCGTCACCCGACATACCTGTACAAATACCTATGGCGCCACTGCCGAATGTAGCGGAATAGGCCGTTACCTTGAAGTTGCTATAGATACCCACCAGCGCGCTGACGATATCGGCGCTGTCGGAGAACACCTGCGATTCGGGTATCTGGTCCGGTGGGTTAGCCGGGATCTCGATGAGTTTTTTACAACCCGCCGCCAGCAGAGAGGCGAACAACAGTAATATAAGTGATATCCTATAGAGCGTTTTCATTACCATGCGTTTTATGCAATTAAAAATCAAAAGAAATACCGCCGACCACCGTACGTTGGATTGGCACGGCATACAACGAGCCGGGGGTTTCGGGGTCGCCGATCTTGTAGTTCGTAATGGTAAAAATATTTTGTGCGTTCACATAGATATTGCAGCCTTTCATACCCACCTTCTTCAACGCCGGAGCCGGGACTGAATAAGATAAGGAAAGGGTCTTCAGCCGGATGTAAGAGACATCCCCCCAGACAGCGGAAGAAGATCCAAAATATTGTGCTGCCCGCATGGCATTAAAAGATGCCGCATTCCCTGAGTAGCTGCCGCTGACAAGCCGTTGCAAGAGCGCTTTGTCCCCTTTCTTCTCCCAGAAGTCGCCCATCAAAACCACAGGCAGATTGCTTATGCTCCCGGGGTTAGCCCCTCCATAGACGCCGGCAAGATAGTTGCGGGACACCCGCTTGTTAAAGTTAAAAAAGAGGCTAAGACTCCATCCCTTGTAGGTGAGCGTATTGCCCAGTCCGCCAAAGAATTTTGGCTGCGGGTCGGCGATAGGCACCATATCCCCGCCATATTCTGCGCGGGTGTACTTCATGGAAGTGCTCCCGACACCGCCCTTGCCCGTATAATATTCGAATATACCCGTCGAGTCATTGACGCCTTTATATTTGAATCCATACATCAGGCTGGTGGATTTGCCGACGGTGTAGATGGTGGCATAGGCTGATTTTTCGATGTTCGGGAATGCCAGCAGCTTATTGCGGTTGCCGGATATGTTAAAGGTGGTTGACCAGCGGAAGTTCTTCGTCCGGATATTGACGGAAGTAATGCTGATCTCCAGCCCTTCGTCCTGCAACGTGGCATGTAAATTTTCTACTATATTGGGAAAGCCTGCCTGGCTGGGCAGGGGACTGCTGGTCAGCTGGTTGCCTGTGCGGTTGCGGTACCAGGTGACATTTGTCAAAAGCCTGTCGCCAAAGAAGCCCAGGTCCAGCGCCAGGTTCAGCGCATGTTTGGAAGCCCATCCATAATCAGGGTTATACAGATTGACAGGGAAATAAGGCCTTATGTTCTGGAAGGAAGGTGTAGAGACGACATTGGCTGACCGCCAGAAGGGTTGGTATCTGTAAGGGGCGACGCCATCGCTGCCATTGGTGCCATAATTGCCGGAGAGCTTGCCATAGCTGATAAAAGGCAATGCCTTGCTAAAACCTCCTTCTTCCGAGAAGATCCAACCAAGACCCACGGAGCCAAAATTGCCGAATTGATGACCGGGACCGAAATTGCTGGAGCCATCGCGGCGGCCCGTAAGGTTGATGATATATTTCTTGTCGTAAATAAAACCTATGCGGCCAAAAACACCGGCATATTTGTAGATGGAAGAGGTGTTCGACGCGGATATGGTGGTGGCCGCCTCGATGGAATGCAGGAGGGCGTCATCCGAATAACCCTGGCCGTCCAGCCTGTCATACGAGCTGAGTACTTTTTTATATGTGCCGCCTACCAGGGCGGAGAGGACGCCTTTTCCGATGGTCCGGCGATAATCCATCTGCGGCTCTATATTGACCGTCTGGTGGTCGCCTCTCCCGGAGGAAGCGGAAGAATACGGGCTTTTCACGGGGTTCTGCGTACCCAGCGGATTGGCGCCGAACTCTTTGGTCATGACCAGACTATAGCCCATTCCTACGCCGACATTCAGCCCTTTCAACAATTGGTAGGATAGCCGCAGCCAGCTGTTGGAGGTATAGGCCTGCAGCAAAAAAGGCTTTTTCAGATAGGCCATCATCTGGTCGTTGCTGACGTCCACGCCTTTATAGAACCACACCAGCTTACCCGAGGCGTCGATCATGTCAGGGTGATCGGGTGGTAATGCTAACGCCTGAGCAATACCCGGCTCGCTGGAAGAATTATTCCGGTTGTAGGACAGGTCGCTGCCAAAGTCGATGTTCAGCCGGCGGTTCATAGAGGTGTGATGTACACCGCTGTGCAGGCTCAGCCGCTGATCCGCAAAATCACCGGGGAAATTGTAAACGCTCCGGGTATAGCCCGTGGACACAAGGAAAGTGGTATTCTGGCTGCCGCCTGATACGTTCGCATATACGTCTGTGTTATTAGAAGTGCCGCCAAAGAATTTCTTCGCCCAATTGGTGTATTTCGTCGTGTCGTACACGAGCAGGTCGACAAACGCGCCCGGGTCGATCGTCGGGTCCGTGATCCCGTCATTGGCCATTGCCTGGTGACGCATGGCGAGATACTGCTGTGTATTGAGCATTTCCAGTTGCCGGCTGATCTTATTGGGACCCGTGTTTACACGGAGGCTCAGGCTGGTAGCACCGGCCTTCCCTTTTTTGGTGGTGATAACGATGACCCCGTTGGCGCCCTGCGAACCATAAATGGAAGTGGCGTCAGCGTCCTTCAGCACGCTGATGCTCTCGATATCCGACGGGTTGATGGCATTCAACCCCGTGATACCCGGGCTGGTGGGATCGCTATTGACAACCCCCGAAAAAGTACTCAGAAATCCGCTGAGGTTTTTGTTCTGGCTGGCAAAAGGTACGCCGTCGATAATATAGAGGGGTTCATCGACAGTGTTGGTCCCGAGTATGCTGATGAGGGTATTCTGACCTCTCACTTGCAGGTTGACCCTCGATCCTGGTATCCCGCTGGTCGGATCCACGGTAAGTCCGGGCACTCTGCCTTGCAGGGCCATCAGCACGTTGGTGACGGGCTGGCGTTGTATGTCTTCGGAGGTGACGACAGAGACGGAGCCTACGTTGAAGCGTCTTGTGTTGGTGCCGTATGCCACCACCTGTACATCGTCCAGGGGGCTGTTGCTCCGGCTCATGATGATAAAGAATTTATCGGTATAGTCTTTTACTTTATATTCTTTTGTAACATACCCTGTAAACGAGATCATCAACGTCACATCTTCAGGCACTCCTTTTAATACAAAGTCACCCCGCGCGTCGGTCGTGGTCCCCCGTTTGCTGCCCTTGATCATGACGGAGGCGCCTGATAAAGGATTGCCGAGACTGTCCATCACCCGGCCGTTGATCAATGCCAGGGGGTTGATGACTTCTTCCACCACCGGAGCAAGCGGCGGCTTTAGCGTGATAAAAATGGTATTGCCCTGTATCTGGAAGATAAGGGGCTGGTCTGCCAGCGCCTGTTCCAACGCCTTTTGCAACGGCGCGTTCTTCAACTGCAGAGAGACGGGCATGGCGCCGGCAAGGTCTTCCTTACGGTAGAAGAACAGATAGCCCGTCTGCTGTTTGATGGCCGAGAATACAGCCGTCAGGGGAACAGATTTACCGGTGTAAGTCACCGTCTGTGCGTGGGTGCGGGCGCTGACCTGCAGTATGCCCGCGAAAAGTAGAATTGCAGTCAATCTCATGACTAACAGTGTTTTGGTGTAGCAGTCCCTCCTTCGTCCCGGAGCAAGACGAATGGGATTGCAAAGAGCCTTAAAATGCATACCTTTACAATGTTTGGGTGAAATAATAAGCAGTCGTAAAAAACTTGTTTGTTGCCAACGCCTGAACAAAGGCCGGGGAAGGACGCCAATCTTTACGCCCGGTTTTTTGTTTCAGAGCGGAGCACAGCTCCGCTGGCCGAAGCGAGCCGCCAGGCTCGATTTAAATCTTTTCTATTTGTTTTATTGTTTAATAATAATCTTATGGTCGCCAACAATCGTATATCGTATCCTCGTTTGCGCCAGCCCCTGTAACACCTGGCTCAGCGTCAGGCTGCGGCCGATCTCTCCATCAAAAGTCCCTGCAGGCACAGGCCCTTCATACTCCACTTCGATGTCATACCAGCGTCCCAGCTGTCGCATGACAGTGGCGAGGTCCGCATCACGGAAACTGAATATCCCATTCTTCCAGGCAAGCGCCTGCTGTACATCCGCATGAGCAACAACCCTAAGTCCGCCTCCATCAAAACTTTCCACCTGCGCGCCCGGGGACAGCACACGAAAATCCCCGCCCTTGCTCACTTTCACCTTACCTTCCACCAGTGTTGTCTTCACAGACGGCTCATCCGCATAAGCATTAATGTTAAAGGATGTACCGATATCTTCGATCAACAACTCTCCCGACTGAACACGGAAGGGCTGACGTTCATTGTGCACGACCTCAAAATAAGCCTCCCCTGTAACCTTCACTGTCCGGGTGCTCGCAACAAAGGCGGTGGGATATGTAATAGAACTGGCCGCGTTCAGCCATACCTGGCTGCCGTCCGGAAGGGTCAGCTGATACTGACCGCCCCTGGGAGTGGACAATGTGTTATAAAGCACCTCTTTCGCCTTTTCACCCGTCTTGTTATAGGCCAATTGACCATTCGATAACTTCCTCACCTGTGCGTTGCCTTGCTGGGTTAGCACACCGGTGGCAGCGCTGTCGAGCACTATCTGTTTGCCGCCTGCCAGGGTGAGCACGGCATGATTGCCGCCGGGCTGCAGGTCTTTGACAGACACCTGCTGTTGACCAGACGCTCTCCCCATTCTATTCATCTGTGCAATCCACCAGATACCTCCTGCCAATAAAACCAGGACAGCCGCTGCCGCCCACCAGCGAAGGGGGATCATGCGTCCTCTCGTCCGCCGCTGCCGCAACTGTTCTATGAAGGGCTGCCATTCCACGGGGTCATACCCGGTCATAGGCTGCTCGGTGCTCATCAGCTCTTCCATCAGCTCAAGCCACGCATCTTCTTCAGGCTCATCCGCCAGAAATTGCGAGAGCCGCTGCCGCTCATCCGGCGAAGCCGTTCCTTCCAGGTATCTGATCAATAAGAATTGAATCCGTTCTTTGGTTTCTCTGGTCATAGACTTCCATAAGATGATCGAACAGACGGATAGTACCATCCTGTTCCAAAAAAAATTTTCGAGGGGTGGGGTCCCCCCCTTTTTCATCAGCAAAGGAATAAGGCGGAAATGACGGCAAGCGAGAGCCCTGTGGCATTGTGCAGATACTCCTGGATAAACTTTATCGAGTATCCCAATTGATTTTTTACGGTGGATAAGGACAACTGCAATCGTTCGGCTATCTGTTGATGGCTAAGACCTTGTTCACGGCTGAGACGATAGATCTCCTGTCTCCGGGCGGGCAATGCATCCACGGCCTGCCGGATGAGCAGGGCCATCTCCTTGCTTTCCAGCACTTCTACGGCCGAGCTATATTTATGCGCTGCCTGTTTTTCTTCCACCCTGTCCTGCAGACGATGACGGGTGGCCTGTGTTCGCAGCCAGGTGAGACAGATATTGGCGGCAATACGAAAAAGCCAGGAGGCGGGACGTTCCACCTGGGGTAACTGGTCCCTTTTCATCCAGAGCCGTAAAAACGTTTCCTGCAGCACTTCCCGGGCCAGTTGCTCGTCCTTGGTAAGCTTGAAAATGAATGGCAGCAATCGGGGTGTATAGAGGTGAAATATCTGCGTATAGGCCGTCTCGTCTCCTTCCGCAATTGCTAAGAATAGGGCATTGTCTTCATTATATGCATGTTCGGTCGACAAGAGGGCGTCCTGGTTGGGTAAACCACAAATGTAGTCGAGTTTGAGGAAAGTTCCTCGATCCTATTCAGCCCGTAAACCCGCCGCCAGGAATATCCACCCATCCAGCCGGATATGGTAAGCATAATCCTGCAACCACCCTGGTCCCGAATTAAAATTTATTTCTGATATTGTATATTATATTTAACATGGCTATATGAGTTACACCATTATCACAGAAAATGATACATCTAAATGGGAGGACCAAACAGGTTTTCAATATCATTTCCCAGACCGCTATTTAAAGTTTCTGCAACCAGGCACTAAAGTAATTTACTATAAAGGTCGATTAAAAAATTCAGCGTTTAAAAACCATCGTCTCTCGTCCCAGCCACATTATTTCGCAATGGCAACAATAAGAGCTGTAAATCCCGATAAAAAGAGCTCAAAAAAAGACTATTATGCAGCAATAGCCAATTTCACCTCATTTGACCAACCCGTTCATTTAAAAAAGAAAGATGGGGCTCTTTTTGAAAAAATTCCTGTTAATAGAGAGAGGAATTATTGGCGTGATGGTGTACGTCAGATTTCAGCGTCCGTCTATAAAGCTATTTTGTCTGCTGCCAACATGGAAATGTTGGACGACTTTCCAGTTCCTTATAATTCAAATGACAACCAAGACTGGGAGACAATTGGATGGGAGGGTGGTAAAAAAGTAGTTTATGGCACTCGATATGAAAGAGACGAAGAACTAAGAGAGAAAGCCATCAAAATTCATGGATTGAATTGTATGGCGTGCGAATTAAATTTTGAAGCTTTTTATGGCCAGTGGGGTAAAGGTTTTATTCATGTTCACCACACAAAACCCATCTCTACCTTAGGCGGCAAACAACCAATTAACGCAAGAAAAGATTTAGTTGTCCTATGTCCTAATTGTCATGCCATGGTGCACAGGAAAAAAGGGGAATTACTTACAGTAAGTCAATTGAAAAAACTTATCCGCGGGAGAACTTCTCTATAACCATTTACACCTCCCGGTTATACTTATTTCTGTAATCCAGCGGCGTCATCCCCGTAATATCCTTAAACACATCCCTAAAGGTCTGTATATCCGCATATCCCACGTCGTACATGATGTCCTGGACTGTCTGACGCCCGATCTCCAGCTTCTGTTTAGCAGCCTCCACCCTCACCCGTTGGATATATTCGAATACGCTGTGCCGGGTGGCTTTCTTAAATCTTCTCTCAAAGGTCCTGCGGCTGAGGTGACAGGCGTCCGCCAGCTGATCGACGGTAAGCCGATCACGATAATTCAGCTCGATCCTTTCCTGACTCTCTCTCACCGCCTCATCCGGATGGTCTTTCAACCCATGAAAAATGATAAAAGAGGATTGCACTTCCCGGCCCATGTCGATGACAAAATATTTTGCGGCACGGATGGCCATCGCCCTGTCCGTATATTTTTCTACCAGGTGCAGCAGCAGGTTCCAATAAGCATTGCTCCCGCCGCTGGAATAAAGCCCGTTCTGATCCGTGATCACCCGCTCATCCACCAGTGTCACCGAAGGATAAAAATGTCTGAACTCATTTGCATATGCCCAGTGCGTGGTACACAGTCTGCCTTTCAGCAGTCCGGAAAAAGCCAGTAAAAATGCGCCGGTACAGAGACTCGCCACCGCGGCGCCATTCCGGTACTGCCCAACGATCCAGCCCACGTACTCCTTATTTAAAAAAGTTGCGCTCATCATGTCGCCCGACAGCGAAGGGATGATGATAAGGTCCGAAGGTCCCGCCTCTTCCAAAATCACATCCGGACGCAGGCTGCACCACTCGCCCAACGATACCTCCCCGCTTGTCCCTAGCAGCCGTACTCTGAACAAAGGCTCTTTCCCGGACGCCCGGAGGAATTCATTGACCATGGTAAAAACATAACCCGCGTCTGCAATGGAAGCCAGGACGGCATTCCTTAGCAAAAGAATAGAGACAGTGATCATGGGTTAAAGGTAAAAAAATGTCGCAATCACCATCTTCCAATGTCGTATTTACCCTTCTTCCACCTGGCATTTGCGCAATATCTTTATGCTCATAAAACAGTCAGTATGAAAGACATGCAGCCTTATTTACATTTTATGGGTACCGCTGAAGCCGCGATGAAGTTTTACAGAAAGGTCTTTGGAGGAGAATTCCTCACTTTTACACGCTTTAAGGACATTCCGGGTGGAGAGAAAATGGCTCCGGAGGACCAGGAGAAATTTGTACATATCAATCTGGCTGTCGGCAAGGGGATAAACATTATGGCTACCGACATGCCCGCCGCCAATGAAAGTATCGTTTTTGGGAACAACTATCACATCTGTATCAACACCGACAGCGAGGAAGAGACAGACAGGATCTTCAACGAGCTTTCCGAAGGAGGGAAGATAGAGATGCCGGTGAACAAGACTTTCTGGGGCGCTTATTTTGGTATGTGCAGGGATAAGTTCGGCGTTCAATGGATGATCCAGAACATACAGGCCGCATCCTGATCCATCATTGTGCCGTATTGGTTGTGGAAGAAAATCCGCCCCTCTCTGTAACCTGTTTCCCGGTGACCTCGTCCCACGAGCGTTTCATTCCAACTTCTCCCCTTTGTAGGAATCGATCGTTTGTAAATAAACACCGGGAAAACATGAAAAAAATCCTTTTTATTCTTTTTTTGCCGCTGATGGTCTGCACCGCGACCAGGGCGCAGAACCAGGTGCCGTATGGGAATAACCCAGCCGTCGGGAGATATGCAGATGTCAATGGGATCAGGTTGTATTATGAGATCTATGGGGAGGGTCATCCTTTGCTGCTGCTGCATGGCAATGGCGGCTCCATCGGGGGCAGGGCTAGTCAGATCAGCATTTATGCAAAGAAGTACAAGGTCATCGCCGTCGATAGCCGCTGTCACGGCAAGAGCGGTTGCCCCGCCCAGGACCTGACCTATGAGCAAATGGCGGCGGATGTGAATGCATTGCTGGAACAGCTGCAGATAGATTCGCTGTATATCTGGGGGCATAGCGATGGGGCGATCATCGGGTTGATCATGGCGTTTAAATATCCAAAAAAGGTGCAAAAGCTGCTGGCATCGGGCGCCAATATAGTGGCGGATACTACGGCTGTCTTTCCACAACTGATGGAGCTGGTGAGGATGTACCCGATGATCCCCGATACTTTGCAAAGACGGCGGTTTAAGCTCCTGGCCGAACAGCCTCATATTCCGTTTGATTCGCTGAGGAAGATCAGCGCCCCCGTGCTGGTGATGGCTGGTGACAGGGATGCCATCAGGGAAGAACATACCGTAAAAATATTTCAGTCCATCCCGAATGCACAACTATGTATCCTTCCGGGAACGACCCATTATGTATATGCTGACAGACCGGCCTTATTCAACCAGTTTCTTTTTGACTTCTTTGACAAACCATTTACAAAACCGTCGACGGTGGAAGGAGCATTACAACAGGCCCGGCAGATGATGAACAAGTGGCATCAATAGTGAAATGTCAATTTGTATTCCCGTGGATATACCACATTAAAAGCGGTGCGCTCGCCTTCTTTCGGCACTTCATGCACTATGA
The DNA here is from genome assembly GCA_017307755.1 of Chitinophagaceae bacterium. Taxonomy (GTDB): domain Bacteria; phylum Bacteroidota; class Bacteroidia; order Chitinophagales; family Chitinophagaceae; genus Puia. Next base: position 340,425 of record JAFKGQ010000011.1, read on the forward strand.
TATACGGACGATCTACCTGTTTTTCGGCAAGCGCCTTTACGATCGTCTCCACTGCCACGGTGGGGGAGATGACCTCAAAGAACAGGTTGATCGTTCCTGAACCGATGTCGCCGCCGCTAAAAGCCCCATTACCGGACCAATATAGCCGGTCGTCGAGGTACTCCCACATTTCATTCCTGAAATCCAGGTCTTCCGCGCCGCCCCAGGCGTCATTCGTCTGGAATTGAAGGGTCATCCTTTCCCAACCCGCAGCCTCCTGGTAACCCTCCATCTTTTTGCCCCGGATAAGCTCGTCATAGGCTACATGGGCTTCTTCTTTGATAAGTGTTTTAAGTTCACTGACCCTGTCGGAACCTCCCAGCATGCCTTCGTTCACCACCAGGTGAAAAGTATCACCGGGATAACGGAAAAGCTGCCAGTAAAAAACATCGCCATCCCAGGTCTTGAATAATTTCACCGTAGGGAATTCATTGGGGGGGACCATTGCAGCCAGCACATCCTGGATACTGCGAAAACATTTCCGGTTGAACACATCTCCCGCCGAAAAACCCGGTTCTTTCCGCAGCTGTATCTCAGCAGTATAATAGTCTTTCAACGACAGCATATCGGCAATATCGTAAAAGCCATCCTTTGACACAAGGCCCTCGAATGGCAGCCTGGTCACCAGCTCGATCTCCGGCAGTCCATCTACATAATCCACGTCCATCAATACAGTGTCCAGCATGAAAACTGATTCATCCTTTACGCCATATTCCACCGCGAAAAGATCGCAGGCATAAAACCATTCGATGGGAGGCTTATCATTATGTATGCTGCCGGTGAGCACAATGGGATATTTCCTGCCTTGTTCAGCATGTCCGGCCAGCACTATGCCCGATAAGAATTGATGGCTGTCGATCTGAATGGATATGCCATCTCCGGGATTATATTTCATAAGAAAAAGTTCATTTGTATACATCCAACAGCCCGTCCGGCAGCTCAACAAACACTTTGCGCGCCTTCTTATCCACCTTGCGAAGCGTCTCCTCATGGATAGGTATCAGCGCTTCTTTCCCTTCGAGGTCGATCCGGCAGAGTACCTGGTGCGGCTGTTCGATCACTTCCAGTATCTCCCCCAGATCTTCGGTCCCCTGCCATAGATGAAATCCCACAAATGTGATGGGCGCCGATTTACTCGCAAATTGCAGGGCCTCCTCTTCCCGCAGCCAGACTTCTTTTTGCACCAGCCGGCGGGCGGCTTCCTTCGTATCGATGCCTTCGATCTTCACAAATACATCCTCGTCGCCCTTCCCCCGGACACCCTGGACGAACCAGGGCAGCATCTCCCCCTTCCTTTCTTCCAGAAAGAGCGTTTTAAGCCCCTTTAGCGTCGTCTTCTTGCCGAGTCGATGCTGTAGCACCAATTCACCCTGCAGCCCAAATACGGCCACCAGTTTCCCAATATTGCGATAGTTATCCCCCATACTTATAAAAATGGAACACGGCTCCATTGCGCCAAACAAAAAAAAGGAGGCCTTTGCAGGCCTCCTGAAAAATTACATAGTTGAAACAAAAGCTGAGAACCAACACAGCCATTAAGCCTGTGCAGGACCTTCAGGCCTTCTTTCCGGCCTTCTCATGGGACCACCAGGACCTCTTCTTGCGCCGGCCTTGGCTTTCCTGTTCTCTTCCTGGCGTTTCTTCATTTGGGCTTCGTGCTCGGAATGCCATTTCTGGAATTTCTCCATGGCAGCCGCATCATCGAATAACCCTAATTTGACACCACGCAATAAGTGTTTCAGATAGAGAACACCTTTGTAAGAGAGAATCCTTCTCACTGTATCAGTGGGTTGAGCACCTTTGTGCAACCAGTCGAGCGCCTTCTGGCGATCTAATTGGACGGAAGCAGGAACAGTGAGGGGATTGTACGTACCGATCTTTTGGATGAATTTTCCATCCCTTGGCGCACGGGCATCGGCTACGACGATGAAATAAAATGGTCTTTTCTTAGACCCGTGGCGTTGCAGTCTGATTTTAACTGGCATCTTAAATAGAAATTTAAATGCGTGAACAAATAAGGTTACTTTCTTTTTGGACCGCAAATGTAGCGATCTGCTGCTAATAATTCAAAAATAATACATCGTATTCTTTCCTGCGAATCCTAAGCCGGGAATTTTATGAACGGGGGAAAAAATTAACCTTTTGGGTTATTGTGAGGTCACCGCCAAAATGACTGTTTTTCTGTCAGTTACAAGCTATTATACGCTTAACGTCTCCCCATGCCCATCCTGCCCATCCCCATGGGCATCTTGTTCATCATCTTCATCATCTGTTTCATCTGGTCGAACTGTTTGAGAAAGGCATTTATATCGTTGATGTCCTTGCCGCTGCCCTTTGCCAGCCTTTTACGGCGGCTTTGGTCGATGATGTCCGGGTTGGCCCGTTCGTAAGGGGTCATGGAATTGATGATGGCTTCGATGCCTTTAAATGCGTCGTCGCTGATGTCGATGTCCTTGACGGCCTTGCCTACACCGGGGATCATACCCAGCAGGTCTTTGATATTACCCATCCGTTTGATCTGCTCCAATTGCTGCTTAAAATCCTCAAAGTCAAATTGGTTCTTCCGGATCTTTTTCTCCAGCTTTTTAGCTTCGGCCTCGTCGAACTGGGCCTGGGCCTTTTCCACGAGGGTGGTGATATCACCCATCCCCAGGATACGCTGGGCCATACGCTCGGGGTAGAATATATCCAGGGTATCCAGCTTTTCCCCGCTGCTAATAAATTTGATAGGCTTATTGACAGTGTATTTGATGGATATGGCCGCACCGCCACGGGTATCGCCGTCTAGCTTTGTAAGCACGACGCCGGAAAAGTCCAGCCTGTCGTTAAAGGCCTTGGCAGTATTGACAGCGTCCTGGCCGGTCATGGAATCCACAACAAAAAGTATCTCTCCCGGATTCACGGCAGCCTTGATGGCGGCGACCTCCTTCATCATGGCCTCATCCACGGCCAGACGGCCGGCCGTATCGATGATGACGACGTTCTTGTTCTTGCTCCGGGCCTCCTTGATGGCGTCCTGTGCGATCTTTACAGCATCCTTGTTCTCCGGCTCGCTGTAGACATCCACGCCTATCTGGCCGCCCAATACCTTTAGCTGCTCGATAGCGGCCGGACGGTAAATGTCGGCTGCCACCAGCAAAGGGGAAAGCCCCTTACGGGTCTTCAGGTAATTGGCTAATTTACCACTGAAGGTGGTCTTACCGCTACCCTGCAGGCCGGCGATAAGAACAACAGCGGGATTGCCTTTTACATTCAGCTCGCTCTCCTGCCCGCCCATAAGGTCAGCCAGCTCGTCCTTTACGATCTTCACCATCAATTGCCCGGGACTCACGGCCGTCAGCACTTTCTGACCCAGAGCCTTCTCCCGTACTGTATCCGTAAATTCCTTGGCGATCTTATAGTTTACGTCCGCATCTATCAGCGCCCTGCGAATGTCCTTTACCGTTGCCGCAATGTTCAGCTCCGTGATACGGCCTTCGCCCTTTATCTGTTTAAACGCCGACTCCAGCCGCTCGCTGAGATTTTCAAACATGGTATTACTTATTTATACAACAAAAAAAGTGAATACCTGGTATTCACTTAAAATAGGATGCCAAAATTACGAAAAAATGTCCGTGCAGTGTAAATCTTTATCTCAAATATTATTCATTTATATTCCTAAATAACTCCGGAGCATTTTACTCCTGGAGTTGCTCCTCAGTTTGGTAATAGCCTTGTCCTTGATCTGACGGACGCGCTCTCTGGTAAGGTTAAACTTTTCACCAATGTCCTCCAGGCTCATGGGATGGTCCACCCCAATGCCAAAGAAGAAGCAGATGACTTCCTTCTGCCTTTCCGTCAATGTCTTCAGACTACGGTCGATCTCCTGTTTGAGGGACTCCTTGTGCTCGATATTGGTTTCAGCCCTTTCGGCATTGGGGTTCTCCAGGACATCGATAAGCGTATTTTCCTCCCCTTCGGATAATGGAGTATCCATGCTTACGTGGCGGGCTGCAATACCCAGGGTAGAAGATACCTCTTCGATATCCAATTCCAGGATCTCGGCCAGCTCCTCCGCGGAGGGCTCCCGCTCAAACTCCTGTTCCAGCTGGGAATAAGCCTTTTGGATCCGATTGGTTAACCCGACCTTATTCAGGGGTAGACGTACAATGCGGGACTGCTCGGCCAGCGCCTGCAGGATACTTTGACGGATCCACCATACTGCGTAAGAAATGAATTTGAAACCCCGGGTTTCATCAAAACGTTGTGCCGCCTTGATTAATCCCAGATTGCCCTCATTGATGAGGTCCGGTAGAGAAAGTCCTTGGTTTTGATACTGTTTAGCTACAGATACCACAAACCGCAGGTTGGCCTTAGTTAGCTTGTCGAGGGCCCGTTGATCTCCCTGCTTGATTCGGATGGCGAGCTTTACTTCCTCCTCGGGAGTGATCAGCTCTACCTTACCAATCTCCTGCAGGTACTTCTCAAGGCTCTGGGACTCACGATTTGTTATACTCTTCGTGATCTTGAGTTGACGCATACTCATAGGCAGAGGTCTTTAAAGGGTTTTTTTTAAGGTTTAAGGTTTTTAGGTCGAATTGATTAAAAACGAATAAATAATGCTTTTCTTGTACCAATGCCGTCAACTGATTCAGGTAGATGCGACCACCAATATAACCATTTCCACACACGCAAACAAATTTTTTTTTATAATCCCCTGGCTATCAGCGGACTTAGAGTAAAAAAACACCATTTTACACCGATTTCAGCCACTAAAACAGGGTGAAAAAAAATTTTGACGGACCGATTATTTTTTTATAATTGCACATGCCGAGATTGGTACAATGCCGAGGTTGGCAAAATGCCGGGGTTGGTATAGCTGGGATCAGCAAAATGCCGGTCTTGGTACAAAAGATTCAATATGATCAATAGATGAGTAAGAAACAACTTTTTACGTTAGAGTATCCTGTAAGATGTTCACCTTCCATTTTATACGAATTTTTGAGCACTCCCGCCGGGTTGCAGGAGTGGTTCGCAGATAAAGTAGATGAACGTGATAATGTATTTTCCTTTTCGTGGAATGGCTCTACCGATAGGGCCGAAGTCACAGAAAGCGAATTTGAAAAGTTTATCCGGTTTCACTGGCAACACGCACCGCAAGAAGAATTTTTCGAGTTTCGTATAGAAAAATCGGAGGTCACTAACCAGACCATTCTTGTCATAAAAGACTTTGCGAACAAAGGTGAGATCAAGGATCAGAGCCAGCTGTGGAGCTATCAGGTGAAAGACCTCTTCCACCGCCTGGGTAACTAATGCATGTCTAATACACGCCTTCCTCTGAGCCAGCAGGCAGGCGTGCAGTCAGGCTGTCATCGTCTTGCTATCAAAACCCTTATCAGCAGCTTATTTAACCCTAACAGGATCGCCGGAGCCTCATTCCATTTATCCAGCAGACATTTTGCGGATAACTTCAGAAAAGGGCTCCCTTCAGCCATATGCATACCTTCCGCCTGCAATAGCGTGTAGTTGTCCACTTCCACCTCATGCCGCCATTCATCCCCGCTGACGGCAATATGGAAATTTGCTTCCATCAATTGCGGAAGACAACTCTTTATAACGGGTAGGAATAGGTCTTTATACCGCCCCTTCAAATGCAGGGTCACGCTAAAATAATGCCCCCACCAGAACATCGTACGGATGGCCAGGACATCTTCCCTTCGGAACAAACGGGGGTAATCCAGCACGACATAAGGCAGTCCCAGATAATTTTCCCCTTTGGATATCTTAGGGGTAGCCCAATTAAGGGGCAGCAGTTCTCCCTCCCCATTAAAAACCTCCAATTCCCCCCTCAATACCCTCAATTCGCCGCTGATATCCTCGCTGAGCGCCGCCAACAGCCCCACCGCCCGCTCCATGATGGAATTCTTCGTTAAAATCCATCCCGGGTCGCTTACAAGGGCCAATTCCTCTTTTGAAAGTTGTACTTTTGCCGCATTCATTTGGTATAAAGATAACTATCATTATCACTAAGCGTAGTCCCCGTGTTCAATCGCCTGCTTAAAAAACTGGACCTGCTGATCATAAAAGCCTTTATCGGGCCTTTTATCGCCACGTTCTTTATCACTCTTTTCGTACTGGTGCTGCAGTTCTTCTGGCTGTACATCGACGATATTGTAGGTAAGGGCGTGGATATGCTCACTGTGGCCCGGCTGATCCTGTATGTCAGCGCCACGCTGGTGCCTCTTGCCCTCCCCCTGGCCGTGCTGCTCTCTTCCATCATGACCTTTGGCAACCTGGGAGAAACATTTGAGCTGGTAGCCATCAAATCCGCCGGTATCCCCCTGTTACGCTTTATGCGGCCCCTGCTCATCGTCTCGATCATCATCTGTTATATCGCCTTTCTTTTTAACAACAATATCATCCCCATCGCCAACCTGAAGATGAATACGCTGAAATACGATATCATCGTCAGCAAGCCGGCCTTTGACATCAAGGAAGGGGTATTCTATGATAAGATTGAGGGGTACGTCATCAAGATCGGGAAAAAAGAAAAGGATGATTCCACCATCCGCAATGTGGTGATCTATCAGCAGAACTACTCAGGACAGCAGGACGACATCATCGTCGCGGAAAAAGGCAAGATGGTAGTCACCCCCGATAAACATTCGCTGGTGTTCGCCCTGCAGGACGGATGGATCTACCAGGAAGGCAAGGGCGACCGCATGTCCACAACCAATGACTTTATCCGGATGGGTTTTAAAGATTATAAAAAAGTCCTCGACCTCAGCAGCTTTAAGCTCAACAAGACGGAGGACAGCGCGTTCAAGAACAACTATCAGATGCTGACCATGAGCCAGCTGGGCCGCAACATCGACTCGCTAAAAAGACAGAACGAAACTTATCTCAAAAAGGTGGAACAGGACATGCGCGTCGGCTTGAAATTTTCGCAAATGCTGGATACCACGGGCTGGGCCGAAGTGGAGAAAACCCCGGACAAAAAGATCCAATCCCGCTATCTGCTGGACACCCCTGTTAGACCCGCGCCCCCCGTCGCTGCCGTACCTCCTGTGACCACGCCGGCAGTCACCGTCACACCCCCTGTGAACACGCCTGCCGGCACATCTGTAAAGCCCGATAGCAGCCACAAGGTTGCCGCCCACAAAGACTCGACTCATAAGGACTCGACCCACAAGGATGCCGCTAGCAAGGACTTGGCCCACAAGGACGCCGTTAGCAAAGACTCTGCTCATATGGCCTCGGTCCACAAGAATGCCGCTAGCAAGGACTCGATCCACAAGGATACCTCGAAGCACCCCGGCCCGCAACTCGCAGCAAAAAACTCAAAACCTGCCCCACCCCCTCCTCCGACCTTCCGCGACTACTTGCCCGACAGCACCCGCAGCACGGTGACAGAGCACGCCATTTCCAATCTCAGCATGGTAAAGATCCAGTTGGACCAGCCCACCTATCTTTATTCCAACCTGGATAATGATCTGCGGGTCCATCGCATCGCCTGGCATGAGAAGCTGACGCTTTCCGTGGCCTGTCTTGTGATGTTCCTCATCGGCGCTCCGCTGGGCTCTATCATCCGTAAAGGCGGTATCGGCATGCCCCTGGTATTTGCCGTGATATTTTTTGTGATCTTCTTCCTGCTGAACAACTTTGGGAAAAAGTTTGCGAAGGAAGATGTACTGACGCCGGCAGCCGGCATGTGGATGGCCACTTATGTGCTGACGCCGGTGGGACTCTTTCTCGTATACAAGGCGCTGCACGATTCACAGCTGTTCAATAAAGAATTCTATTTCCGAATAGCAAAGACCATCCGGGCTTTGTTCCGGCGGCGGCGCGCATCCGCGGAGATAGCACAATCATAAGACTGAAAAAACCCGAAGGGGACAACAACTTGGAAAAAGGAAAAGAAAATATCCGTTTGCAGCAATGGGTGGTAGCCATTGCCGTCATCCTTTTCTTTGTGAAGCTGTCAGCTTATTATCTTACCCAATCCGTGGCGGTGCTTACGGACGCATTGGAGAGCACCGTCAATGTCATCGCAGGCTTTATCGGACTGTACAGCCTGTATGTTGCGGCAAAACCCCGGGATGAGGACCATCCTTACGGTCATGGTAAAGCCGAATTCCTTTCCGCGGCCGTCGAAGGAGCACTCGTGATCATGGCGGGTCTGATCATCATCTACGAGGCGGTGATGGACTTTATCCATCCCCACGTCATCCAAAAACTGGACAAAGGCATCTACCTCGTAGCCCTCACGGCCATCATCAACTATATCGTAGGGGCCATCAGCATCTATAAGGGAAAAAAGAATGGGTCCATGGCGCTGCAGGCCAGCGGCAAACACTTACAATCCGACACTTATTCCACGCTGGGCATTATCCTGGGGCTGGTGGTCATCTGGTATACAAAACTGACGGTGCTCGACGCCATCGTCTCTCTCATCTTTGCGGGCATCATCATCTATACAGGCTATCACATCCTGCGGAGTTCTATCGCGGGTATCATGGACGAGGCGGACATGCAGCTCCTTCGCCGGATCGTAGCCTATCTCAATACCCACCGCCGGACGAATTGGATCGATCTCCACAACTTCCGGGTAATCAAATACGGGGGGTTGTTACATATCGACTGCCACCTTACCCTGCCCTGGTACCTCAATCTCGTCGAAGCTCATGCGGAGATAGACGCGCTGACGGCCCTCATCAGAAAAGAATTTGGAGAGGCCATCGAATTTTTTGTCCATACGGATGCCTGTATGGATTTCTCCTGCCCCATTTGTACAAAAGAAGACTGCTCCGTACGCAAGCATGCTTTTGAAAGCAGGGTGGAATGGACGCTGCAGAATGTGATTGCCAATAAGAAGCATGAGAGGACTACGGCAACTACGACGGATCACCAGTTGCAGCTGGCCTTTCCGGGAAAACAATAAACATCACTGGCTTTTATCCCGCGCCGGCGCTTTTAATTTCATACTGTCCTTCAACTGGGTCTTGAGGGATGTCACGACCACCCGCAGGGAGTCGGCTTCCCTAGTCTTCACCTGCAGATCCTTATACCTTCTGGCGCTAAGCAGGTTAAAATAAAAAGTGCTGACCCCAAAAACAATGGTAAGAAAATAGGGGAATATTTTGAGGAACATCTCCAGCTTCGCCCTTTTTCGTCTTTCCCTGGCCCCCTTAAGATACTCTATGAGGAATCCCGGAAAATAAAGGGCTTCGGGATGCAGGGTATAATTACCCTCCTGAGACAACAGCAGCTTGTGTTCCGTTATCAGACCGTCAAGTAGCACATACAATCCGTCTTTATCTATACCCAGTTTCTCCAGCAGTTGTGTATGCCCAGCTGCAATGGCTTCCAGGACTGAGCCAGGTCTGTATTTGATATATAGAAAAAAGACATCCTTCAATTGACATTTTTTCACCTCTTCGTCATCCCATTCGACAAAGGTTTTTTTCATCTGTATGCCAGGTTGTTCTTATTGGTTATGAGTTTGTAGACGGTCAATTGCATATCGTCGTTGTTTTCTGTCTCCTGTGTCGCAAGACGCTCGATAGATTCCGAGAATATTCTGGAGAACTCCTTTTGAATACGCTCGGAGGATTGGTTACGTTGTATAGCGTCCAGTAATTGAGGGTAAATAATGGCGCATTCTCTGTCCGCAACGGGAAGACCGATAAGAAAATCAAATTTCTCAAAAGCTACCCATTGAGGAAAGACGGTGGACCAATCCTTTTCTTTCATCAGGCTGACGCCGTCGGGAACAAATAGTACGTATACGCCGGAGCTGTCCTTTTTTCTGAACCATGAATGTCCGATAAATCTGTGCTGGTTAATGGCAGACAGCAATACAGGGAACTGCTCATCCTTATAGCCGAAAATGACCATTTTCTCCGGCTTACCCACTTTTATATTGTTTGCCTGAACAAAGCCCGAACAGGAAGAATAGAATTGATTGACAAGATAGCTTTGAGGCGTACGCCTGAAGAAGCTCCGCCAGTCTTTTTTCTTTCTCCCGATTTTATTGTATAGACGGAAAACGGTGCAGCATTCTTCAACGTCCGTATTAAAAAAAAGCGCATACGCATCCGTACTTTTTTTCCATTTCATATCCTGAAGTTTTTTTTGATCGTTTGAATGGTAACCATGGTATCGATCCAGCCTTTAATGTATTTCTTACCCGTCTCCGTGATCTCCTCGACCTCCTGTATAAGCTCACGTACGGTGACATCCCTCTCCCCGGGGATAGGTACTGTCACATCCTTGTTGGATATATTGTTAAGGTGTTTTAGTACGAGCCCCTTGATCACGACAAATATTTCGGCGCTGAATTCATCTGTGTCGGATATCTGCCTCGGGACATTCATCTGCTTGAATTGCCTGTAATCTTTTTCCAGGTTCATCAGAAATACCTCATGATCGCTCTTGTCATAAACGTAGATCTGGTGTTGTTGCAGCCGCCTGCGCTCTTCCGCGGACAGATCGTTTACATACGCTGTATACAGGCCCAGGAATACCCCTTTTTTCTTGTTCCGTATAAATCGCAGTACTCTGTCCCCCCGTTCGCCTTCATTGATGTCGTCCAATCGCAGATCGCATAAAAAAAGATCGGTTTTGTCCTGTAGCACTTTGCCTTTGGCTTCGTCAATGGATTCCGTTACTTCGATGGCAATGCCTTGCCGGAGAAACATCCTTTGCGTAGCCTTCAAGTTTGGCAGCTGGTCATCAAGATAGATGATGCTTGCGTCAGCCAGTTCTGGCTGTATGTGAACAATATGATCGCTCATGTTATCGGGTTTGAAAGATGAATGGATGACGACATTTCCCTTCTGGGGAAAGATATAGTGAACAAACTTCCAAATGGCTCTTCCGTATCCGGATATTGGGATGGCGATAATATCTCTATTCTAGCGCCGGGGGTCTTTTCGATAAACTCTTTTACAACGGACAACCCCCGACCCCTTACCGCATTGTACTCGTCCACTTTCTTGGTAGTCACACCCGCCTCCCACATTGTTTCCCTGACCTCTTCTTTAATGCCCTGTCCGAAGTCCTCTATTTCGACCACCACCTGCCGAAAGTCGGTATGCCCCCCCTTGCTAAGGGATGATTTGACACGGATCTTTCTTTTCTGGACCCCCGGGGGATAAGATTCTGCGGCATTCTTCAGCAGGTTGATAAAAACCTGGATGATCTCGGAAGGGATGCATTCTATATAGCACCTGCTCCCATATTCCAGCGATACCTGGATCTGTGTCTTATAGAAATCCTTTACAGACCTGACAGCGAAGGCAAGCAGCTTATTTACCCTCACAATTTTTGTATCACGGTTCCCGGGATCATTATCTTCCGGGTTCACTACGACATGTCCCTCCCGCGTATACGAGCTTTTTGCAACGTCGAGGATGGCAAACACCTGCTCAAACTGATTCTCTACCTCCGCCAAATGCACACGCCCGGCCCGGGCAAGATATCTGTGCAGCCTCTCCAGGGAGGAGCCAAGACTTCTCAACGGAAGGTTCAGCTCATGAAAAACGTTGGCCAGGATACTCCCGAAATAAGCGGAGGATTTCGCGAATTGCTCTTTTTCGATGATCTCCATGTCCCGCTGGTGCGCCGATTCCAGGGCAAAAGACACATACCACGCAAACATGCCTTCTATGATAATGAATTTTGCTATCAGCGAAACACTGAACCCAATGGCCTGCGTAACATTCTCCCCCAGACTTCCCGAGAGTGCAGCCAGCCATTGGAGGATCGCCCATAAGAAAAAGCCCCGCGAGATCCGTTTCTTAGCCCCATGGGCGCTTTCCCATCGGAGGAACAGATAAGCCACGACGCTCAGACCGCTGAAATTGTAAATGCTCCTGGCGATCTTTAGATAGATATTGCTGGTATCAAGCGTCAATGAAGTAATTAGCACCGCAAGAAAGGGAAATATCGCGGGTACCATCAATTTCCTGCTCTTATCGGAATGCTCCAGGATGGACCGCTCTCCCCAGGTAGCTCCACTGAGGGATACGCGCAGTCCCGCGCCAAAAAACCAGCTGATGGTGGCCAATAAAAAACAAAGCGTGGTCAATAAGTCACATACGATGGCCAAATGCACGAGAAAAGAATTGTCGATGTTGACAAAAGGAAAAAAAGGGCTGCTACGCGCAGAAAGGAAATCGCAAATGATATAGGCCAGGTTAAAAGAGAAGCCCAGGGCAATAGTAGATAGTTCTTTGATATGTACTACGCTCACTGCCCGATAGCAAAGTACGACGATAAAAAGGACCAACGGCAAATGCCAGATCTGAGCGATCGAAATGAATGAATTTATCTTATGCAAAAGATCCATAGGAAAGGTCGTTGATAAAAAGGGGCAAACCAGGTCTTTACTAAGCTATTTAATTCCCTTATACCTGTCAACCGTGAAAACACCCATTTTACAACCATATGTATACAAAAAAGCAGCCGGCGGATGCCGGCTGCTTTACATTCTTTAAGACTTGTCCGCGGTTAGATCTTCGCAGCCAGCTCCTTACCAGCCTTGAATTTCGCCACCTTCTTAGCCTTTATCTTTATCGTTGCGCCAGTCTGAGGATTCCTGCCGGTACGGGCAGCACGTTTAGATACGGAGAATGTACCAAAACCCACCAGGGTCACTTTATCCCCTTTCTTTAAGGTCTTTGCAATAGCTTCTGTAAAAGAATCCAATACTGCATTGGCTTCCTTCTTGGAGATATCCGCATCGGCAGCAATCTTGTCGATAAGTTCGGCCTTGTTCATTTGTCCTTGTGTTTTAAAATGGTTAATAGAATGAGCAAATATAGGAGTATTCCCATACAAAAATTTCGCCAGGAGTATATTGCGCCGCGGCTTTTTATCCCCCGGATGTTAAGATCGCCGGTGGGTTCTAGCGTATCAGGAGCACGGTCCCCTTCTGTTGTATGAGGGCCCCTTTATAGTCGATACCCCCCACCATCCACACGTAGGTGCCCATAGGCTGATCTTTACCGTTGCTGTACCCTCGCCAGCCCTCGGTGGGGTTGGTTGTGTAGAAGATGCGTTGGCCCCAGCGGTCAAAGACGGCAAAATATTTTAGCTCTTTTATACCCACAAGCACGGGCCGCAGCACGTCGTTGTGACCGTCTCCATTGGGGGTAAAGGCATTCGGTACAAAAACGCCGGACACGGTATACACGGTGACGGTGATGCCGGCGCTTCCGGCACAGCCGTTAAATGTATAGCCCGTCGCTGTATAGGTGATACTCTGTTGGGGCCGGGCGATAGGGTCCCTTATCACGTCATTATTCAGCCCGTCGGAGGGATTCCACACCCAGCCTCCCAGCCCCACGTTATCCACGTCCACCGCATGTAGGGGCACGGGCTGCCCTAGCAGAACGGATGTATCGTTGCCCGCAAACACCCGGGGCGGGGGGGTAATGGTCACAGTGACATACGACGTATTCAGGGAACTGCAGCCCTTGGCATCGGTCACGGTCAGCTGATAAGTGGTGGTCTGGGTAAGACCGCTTACCGTGGGATTGGCGATAGAGGGATTGTCCAGATGGGCGGCAGGGATCCAGCTATAGCTCAGGCTGCCGCTGCCCTGTCCGCTGCCTTGCAGCTGGAGGGACTGACCGTAACAAATATTTCCTCCCGGCCCGGCGGAAGCTGTGGGCGCGGGATTGATGGTGACACCCATAGAGGCCGTTTTTTGACAAATGCCAAGGGTGGCCGTTAGGGTATAGGTGGTGGCTGCGGCGGGCGTTACCGTTGGCTGAAGGAGATGGGAGTTGTTCAGCCCCGTCGCCGGCTGCCAGCTAAACGAAGTCCCGTTGGAAGTGGCCTGGATCACACCGGAACTTCCCTGGCATACGGGAAAGTCGGGTCCGCCGTCTACCGTGAGATTATCGTTCAACGGCACGGTCACTGTCTGGCTGGCGATACATCCGTTGGCGTCCTTTACATGTGCCTGGTGATTGCCGGAGCTGACATGATCGATGGTGCCGTTGGCGGTGTAGTTACCGCCGTCAAGGGCATACTGATAGGGCGCCGGTCCACTGGTGCCGTTGATCACTACCACCCCGTCATTGTTGATACAGGTAGCCGGGGCGCCAGGGGTCGCGGTCAAGGTAGGCCCGGGGAGGCCATTGATGGTCGCGTTTGCCGTTGTGCTATTGCCCTTTTGATCGTGGACGGTGACGGTATAGGGGCCTGGCGCAAGGCCCCCAAAATGCGGGTCCGTCTGGAAATTTATCCCATCGATGGAATACGTAAAAGGCACATATCCATCAAAGGCTGTGACATCGAGAGTGCCGTTGTCCTGTCCACAGGTGGCGTCCCCCGGGGTCACCGTCGCCCCGAGACATATACGCTGAAGCGTGACAGGATAAGAGCTGGACTGTCCCCTGGCATCCGTCACATAGATCCGATAGTTCCCGGCAGTCAGATTGGGGAAGTCGGGGGAGGACTGAAAATTGATCCCGTCGATGGAGTAGATATAGGAGGGGAATCCGTCGGACGCGACAGCCGTAATAGCCCCGTCCCCATTGCTACAGCCGGGATCGGTGGCGTCTGCCGTCAACTGCAGACATCTTTTGAAGATCTCGCCGTTAGATTTGACCTGGCAAGGGGTAGCATCCTTTACATAGACGGTGAACACACCCACGGGAACATTGGTAAAAACATTGGAGTTTTGAAAAAGGACCCCGTCGATACTGTACTTCAGGGGAGCCGTACCTCCGGTAGCGTTGACGGTGACGATAGCGCCCATTCCGGCACAGTCGGCATCCACGGTCGTCACGGATGTGATGGTAGGACAGGCAAACCCTGACGGAACGTCCGACGCGGAATAGGGCTGGGCATATATCCGCCCGAAGCCGATGATCAACACGGAAAACAACACATAGGCAAATACGGCGGGTCCCTTACACATACATCTAAAATAATCTTCAATCGACTATTTTCCAAATCCTGCCAACTTATGGAGGGCTTTGGGGTCGTATATTTTGCCACCCTTGATGACCAGTTGTACATTCCGGATATCCCTGATCCTTGACAGTGGGTCGCCCTCTATAATGACGAGGTCGGCCTGCAAGCCGGGCGTAATGCTTCCGGTGATCTTATCCATCTTCATCACCCGCGCGGGGATCAAAGTAGACGTTTGTATGGCCTCCAGCGGGGTAAGACCCGCGGCAACGTATAATTCCAGCTCCCTGTCCAGGCTGAAGCCCGGGAAACCCATGTCGGTGCCTGCCACAAGGGGGACTCCTTCGTCATGTAAGGCTTTTACGATCTTCCCCATGCCGTCCTGCATAGGCCGGTATTGAGCCGCCACATCCGGCGCCATACCCATGTTCTTAAAGAGGGCCTGCAAAGGCAGGGGCAGCGTAGAGAAGGCTGGTTCCATGGTCGTAATGTCGTCCTTCGTGCTCCGGAGGACCATCTCAAATACACCCAAAGTTGGGTCTATCACCGTCCCATGGTCTTTGATAAACCGCAGCACCTGACGGTTAGTACTGTCCGTAAGATCGACGCCCCTGTCTTTTCCTTTCTTCATCGCCTGGTAGACATACTGGATATGATTGACCATATCCATCCCGGAATCGATGCCTTGTTGTAAGCTCATCCCTTCCGGGATATGCCCCGTCACCGTCATACCAAGCCGGTGAGCTTCCCGGCAGATGGCCTTTACGACAGGCGGGGTGATGGAGCTGTAGATCTTGATTTGCATAAAGCCAGCGTCTTTATACTTCTTCACCGCGGCAACCGCCTCCTCAGGTGTGGATGCGCGTATGACACCCAGCCCCATCGGGCCCGGTCCGTCGATGATCCCGGCTTTTAGTATATGCGGCCCCACGCCATTCCCCCGGTTGATCACCATCTGGATGGCATTGATATAATCGTATTCATTACCGCAGTCCCGGACAGTGGTGACGCCTGCGGCCAGATAGGCCGGTCCCCATTCCGCCTGTTCGAAATGGGCATGCATGTCCCAAAGGCCGGGAAGAATGGTCTTGCCTTCGGCATGGATGACGCTATAGTTTGCGGGGACGACCAGCTCGCCAGACTTGCCTGTGGCCTTGATGACGCGGTCCTCCACGAGGATGACGGAATTGCTCGTCGCAGCGCCCGTCTTTACATCGATGAGGGTACCGCCTACGATGGCCAGCCGCCGGCGTTCGTTCCACCCGAACTTGCTGGATACGCCTGTTTTGTCCACCGGGAGGCTGGCCATTTCCCTGGAGAACAGCTGCATCCCATAGGTGGCGGCACGTTGTAGCAGCTGGGGCAGCAGCGCCTCATAGGGTTCCAGCATCATCTCCAGCTTGTCGCCTTCCGCATCGTTGGTGATAAGACAGACGAGTTGCCCGTCGGGAAGTGTCCACACGAGCTCATTGCCCCATACGAGGCCGTTGATGATGTACCGGCCGAGAGTGATCTTGTGCGGAGGGCCGGGTGCACGCGGCGGGATTGTCAGCTCATCCGTCCCGTCCTTGCTGATCTTTACGACGCCGTCCGGCAGAATGGGGATGCTCTCCGGCATACCGTGACCTAGCCAGTATTTCAACAGGGCCATCTGTACGGTGCCGGGGGAATAGCCGGCTACGGGAAAGCCGCCCGCCGCCAGATCGCGCTGGTAAGCGCTGTCATCCACTTTTATAAAGGCAGTCCTGCCTTGTATGCGCACGGTGTCGTTGATCGCGGAGAATCGGGAAGTGTTGCCTTTGATAAATAAGCTCACCGGCTCAAAACTATTTGTCAACGTGAGCCGCGTCTTCAGCGGCACCGCCCGTCCCCTGTCGGTGAATTTGAATACCACGTCGTATACGAGGCCGGAGTCGGTGTGGCGGAGGGTGTAGGTTTCTTTGCCGATATTCTGTGCGAATTTGTGCAAAAGAAAGGTGGCGCTGTCCGCCGGCGGCGGTGCCGGTTGGGCGATGGCGCATACTGGTAGCAGGAGGAGTAGAAGATGTATTCTCATAAAAAGATGATCTCTAAGATAAGTATTTTTGAAAGTCCTTCACCACCGCCCGCCCCAGGAACTCGATAACAGCCGCCGCCGTCAGCGCATTGATGATATTGCCTGCAATGGGCACCCAGCCGACCAGGAATTCAGAGATCCCCCTCCCGACGAGCGTCGCTACGCTGCCCACGATCAGCGACTTTGACACGGACTCTTTCAGACTGACCCCAAACACCCCGCCCAGCCGGATGACCATGATCACCTCGATAGGTACAAGAATAAGGTTATCGCTGGCCGGCAGCTGGGCCATGATAAGCGCGGCCAGTGCGCCGGCAATGGCGGCCCCGTGGATGATCCGGCGACTCTTTTTATTTTCGGCGTAGGTCATATGCAATATTACACTAAATGCCCAGCCCGGGCCGAAACAACCCCACCTGCGGCCATCTATAATAATTTTTTATAATTGGGATCATTGTTCTCCTTTTCGTCGGCAGTCTCTTGCCCGGGCAAGGGTGGTTGACCTGCAGACGCCGTCTTGTCTTTTATTTGCAGCGCTGAAACCCCCTGTTCATTTATCTCCGGGTAAATGTCCTGCAGGAGGGACAATGAGCGCCGGGAGATGACGGCTTTGCTGAAATCAAGCCTTTCAAGTCCATAACCCCTCTTCGATATTGGGTCCTTATCAAAATTCATAAAGAGATCCTGTATCACGGCAAACGACAGATCGCTATCCTTTAGGGTCCCATTTGTGATACTTAATGATTCGATAGAGCATCTGCTGAAATTACAACGCAGCAATGTACTATTTACTATCTCTACTTCGGTAAGGACGGCGCTCTTAAAATTCGTATCGTTAAAAATACAACTCTCAAACCTTACCCGGTGGAACCAGCATTCCGAAAAATCAACATTGCTAAAGTCGACATTGTTGAATGTACAATTTTTTACATCCAGATAAGACAGGTTCTGACAATTGATCCCAAATGCCATTCCCTGCCTGTTGAAGGCTCCGAGGTTTCCCAGCAAACCCAGATAGTTGATAAAACGTCTTTTTTTACGATCGTCCGGTATATAATTTTTTTTGACCCCCAGCAGCGATGCAAAGGTCCAAAGCCCATGAAAACTCAAAAGAGCAGTGCTGACGGGCTCTTTATCCTGATCCATTTTATATTCTATTATAAAATCATTTTTTAAGAAGTCAGAGAGAAAAAGAAGCAATCTATCCACCAACTCGTCTTTATCAAGGTCCGTAGCATTCCCGATGATCTCATACAGCATATCCTTTACCTCCTTTGAAAGCGCCCGTTTTCCAAACACTTTATTGATGATCTCCAATGCACTCCGGGCGTCATCCACGATATACTTTCCTTTCCCCTTCCTCCTGTCCAGGAACTGCTCGCTGATGGTATAGTATATTTTTTCCGCCGTCATATATTCCTGCAACGATTTATGCAGGAATTCGATAGCATAGTTGCTTTTATCTTCTTCGGCTGGGTCATTCTCGCTCTTCTTGGTTTCTTTGAAATAAAAGGAGATCATGACCCCCTTGATGCTGTCCCTAAAGCTTTGTTCCGGCATCAGCCGGAGAAATTTCTGGACAGCACTGAGCTTTAACAAGTCTGTTTTTGTGATATATTCATGATCACTGATAAAGATAGAGAAAGCCACCTCCCTTATCAGTTCCCAAAGGTCCTCCTTTGAGATATCCTTAAACACCTCGCGCGGTCCTTCCTCGGTATAATTTCTGTCGATGAGCTCCCGGAACAGGTTTTGATAGATGCTGCTGCGATTGGCGCTCTCCTTTATTTCATTGCTGATGGCGGCGATCATATGCAGCAAAAGGGGCTGCTCGACCAGTTCGCGGATATGTTTGTACTTTTCCTTTCTGTGAAACTTGACAAGCTCTTTTTCCGTAAGCCAGATATCGTTGTGAAATTGACGGTATTTCACCAGCCACTCTTTTTGCAGCTCGAGGGAAAAAGAGCCAAGTTGCGCGATGATGATCTTTTCCCTTGTAAGCTTTTCATCGTCGACGTAGCCATACCGGGAGGTAAGGATCAGGTACAGTTCCGGATGTTTTTCCAAATGTCTCACCAGTTCGACACAGACCCTGTCGATATCTTCCATCGGAAGGTTCTCTCTCATATAAAATTCATCCAGCCCATCCAGGATGATAAAGGATTTGTTGAATTCGAACTTGTCGAGCTCCCGTTCGACCATTTCGCAAGCCTCGTGATATAGCACGGTAAAAGGGTTGAAAACAAATTCCTTTACCTGACGGATATTCCTCAGTTGAAAATAGTACAAGGCCTTGTCCTTGTGTTTCCCGCCTGCGATGTAATCACGCGCGATCTTTTTGCAAAGCGAGGATTTGCCTTGCCCCGGATATCCCAATATCAATATAAAATTGCGCATTTCCTGCAGCCCCAGGGTATTCTCTCCTTTGAATACATCTGCGATAAACTCGCTTATCTTATATTTGGGATGCGCGGGATAGAACTTTTGTTTTTCTTTGTTTGTATGCACATTTGGCGACAGGGCTGATCCCAGGATGGAAAAAGACGGCTCGGTATAAATATGGTCCAGTGTCATGCCCTGTTCATCATTCATCACCACGTCATAGAACAAAGATTTAAGACGGCTGTACCAGGCTGAGAGGTCCTCTTTTTCGTCGATAAGACCGAATTGTTTTTCCAGGTAATGCAAAAGGTCCCGGGCGGTCTGCAAATCATTGTCGGCATTCAACTTTTTATACAGATCCTGCTTATCCAAAATATTACTATCCACCGTAAAGATAAAACCGATGTCGGAAGCCTGTCCGATCTCTTTTTTATCGATCAGCATTTGTATCTCCTCCCGGATCACCTTATCGACGGCATCCTGGGAATAATTCTTTTGTTTTGAGGTGAGGATGTATATATAAAGTGTTTTTGTCTTTTTATATACTCCATTCCCAAAGAACTTTCTGAGACAATCCTTTACTTTCTGTATAGATGCGGTGCTGGTGACCTGGAATGAGATCCCCGGCTCCCGGCTGTCCTCCACCAGGTCGATTGCTGAATAGTTCTTGTGATCCGAGACATTGACATTCTTTAATTTTATCCCGTAGACCTTTTCGAAGATACCGATCAACATGTTCTCAGCATACATATTGACACTATAGTCGTTGTTGCTGTTGAGCAATTGTACTTCTTCCGAAAACCTTGCCAGGTATTTGGCTATACCATGCATGGTGTCCATCATCTGTAGCATCGGACCAGGTTTAAAAGAGTTTAAAGAATAGCGAAAAGTTATAAAAAGATTCCAACTTTGGATATAAGGGGATAAATTATGGGTGTTTTTACGGTTGCTTTTCTGCCGGAAAATGGGCAATTTCAATCCTATGACAACCATTGATCTTATACCCGACAAGCTAAACGCTTAAAATCTGTTCATTATGGCTTTAAACAAAATGGAGCGGCTAAATAAGCCTGTTTTTCGCAAGCTCAGGGGTTATGCTTTCGATCCTTCCCTGTCCATCGAGACGGATACCGTCCAGGTCAACCATATCACTTATAAGATCGAGTGGGAAGAATTGGAAGAAGATCCGGCCAATCCCGAAAAAACAATTCCTTGCGGCGAATATGTGGAAATTATAGATTATGATCCGGCTTCGGGGTTATTTTATCAGCCTGTGGATCTCAACGATCGGTATTTGCTTGCCCAGGACGGCTTACATCCCAGTGTCAGTAATCCGCAATTCCATCAGCAAATGGTATATGCCGTGGTCATGCTGACCATCAAGAATTTCGAACAGGCCCTGGGTCGAAAGATACAGTGGTCGGATCATCGTCTGGCAGAGCCCGGACGTCCCGATAAGATCCGTGACAGTGAATTTGTACGAAGACTGCGCATCTATCCGCATGCGCTGCGGCAGGCAAATGCGTACTATCATCCTATGAAGAAGGCATTGCTTTTTGGCTATTTCACCTCCCGGCCTGCCAATCCGGGTCTGCAGCTGCCCGGTGGGATAGTTTTTACCTGTCTCAGCCATGATATCATTGCGCACGAAACCACTCATGCTATATTGGATGGATTACATCGGCGCTATATCGAGGCCAATCATCCTGATACCCGTGCTTTTCATGAAGCATTTGCGGACATGGTGGCTCTTTTTCAACATTTTTCCTTCCCGGAGGTATTAAATCACCAGATCGCCCGTACCCGTGGGGATCTAGGGCAACAGAATCTGTTGGGGCAGTTGGCTGAACAGTTTGGAAGGGCGGTAGGAGGGTATTCCAGCCTCAGGGATGCCATCGGTCGTACCGATGAGGCCACCGGGCAGTGGGTCCCCGCCAAACCCGACCCTTCGGATTATGCTACAAAAATGGAATGTCACGAAAGAGGGGCGATCCTGGTAGCAGCGGTCTTTGACGCTTTTATTACGTTGTATAAACAACGTATCCAAAAATTGCTGCATGCGGCTACGGGAGGATCAGGCATCCTGGCTGATGGCGACTTGCATCCCGTCCTGGTCGATCTTCTGGCCGAAACAGCCGCCGATACGGCTTCCCGGATATTACGCATCTGTGTCCGCGCCCTGGATTATTGCCCACCCATGGACCTTACCTATGGGGATTTTCTCCGGGCGGTGATCACCGCCGACCTGGACATGGTGGCGGACGATGAAAAGAACTATCGTGTGGCCTTTATCGAGGCTTTTCAGAAAAGGGGCATCTTCCCCGCCGGCGTAAGAACAATGTCCGTGGAAACTTTGGCCTATGAAGCTCTTCCGGAACTGATGCATTCCAAAGAGAATATGGAGGTCTTTTCAAAATTCCTCCGTGAGTTCAAGGAAAAGCTGGCTTATGAGCAGGATCGGGAAGCCATCTATCTGGGGACCGAAGATTTTATCAAGGGAAGTAAAAAAGTCCATATGGGGCTCCATGACCGTATCAATGTCAAGTTCCTGCGGTCAGCGGACGGCAAGCTTTTTGCCGGCCTGTCAGGTCTTCTTTTCCCACCTTCAAAAGAAGAATGCGCCGAGCTGGGGTTCTCCTTTTCGGAAAGAACAAAATCCGCCACTTACCAGATCGAAAATCTTTGGCTGGCTAACCGTGTCAGCCCCGACGGCAAGATCATCAACCATGTCATCGTCACTATGTTGCAGCGGAGGGGTGTCCGTATGTCCACGGACGCAAAAGGGGATATAGCTATTTCCGGATACTTCGATCCGAATGGGGAGATCCCGGACGACGGTTTTATTTTTCGGGGGGGTGCGACGCTTATCTTCGACCTGGACAACATGCAATTGAAGTACGTCATCAGTAAGAACATCAACGACCAGGAACGTATGAAGCAACAATATAGATTTAGCAACGGGTTGGATGGAGAAGGCCCCTCTATGTATTTTGACAAGACCGCTCTTGCCTCTTTATCCGGCCCCTTTGCTCTTATGCATTCCTTCAACTTATAAAATCTTTTTATGAATAAGATCGATTCCGTCAGGGTACGCATGTACAGGCATGGCTTTGGGGACTGCTTTCTGCTCCGTTTTTTTGCGGGGGGAGATACTGTCTGCAGCATGCTCATCGATTGTGGGTTAAAAAAGAACGACAGTGTCGAAGGCATCACCCTGGAAGATGTCCGTGATGACATCGTCAGAAATATAAAAAAGAGGGGTGAAGATGAAAAACCTCATCTGGATATACTGGTGGTGACGCATGAGCATTGGGACCATGTCTCCGGCTTTCACCCGGACAGACGGCTATTTGACGCTTTTTCCGTCGGACAGGTATGGATGGCCTGGACGGAAGATCCCGGTGATGAGGATGCAAAAGTCCTTAATAAAGGGCTGCAGGAGAGGGTCAAAGCCTTGCAGCTGGCAGCCGACAAGCTCAAAGAACATACCGAAACGTCCCGGTCATTTTTTATGAACATAGTTGGGGGCGACAGACAGCTGGCCGCCAGGGAAAGTTTCCATACATCACTGGAGTCGGTGATGGAATTCCTGGGCCCTTTTACTTTGACAAAAACACCCGGCGGCATCAGTGTAAAAGACAATTTTACCATCAGCCTGGAGACACAGAAGGCCATGGATCATATACGTACGCTGGCAGACAATACAGATACAGGTATCCGTTATTGCAGCCCCGGGGACCTCATCGATCTCGCCGATAAACTGCCCGGGATACGTATATATGTGCTGGGCCCTCCCAGGAACAAGCTGCTGAATAAGGACAAGCCTTCTTCCGGCGCCAATAAAGAGGTCTATTTCGGCGACGGTTCACTGGCGGGGTTTGTGGATGGGATACTGGGGATGGAGGATGGCAATGCCGTCGACGGCAGCAGGCCCTTTGGCAAGGTCAGTTCCTTGCCGGAGAAAGAGGGTCCGGATCAACCCTATCTTACCCGTAAGGGGGGATACTACGATCCTGACTGTAAGTGGAGGACTATCGAAGAAGATTGGCTGAATATGGCCGGAGGGCTGGCTATGCAGATGGACAGTGATACCAACAATACCAGTCTCGCACTGGCCATCGAGTTCAAGGACAGCAATAAAGTGCTGCTTTTCCCGGGAGATGCCCAGGTTGGTAACTGGCTCAGCTGGCATGACCATACCTGGACGATCCAAAAGAACGGGGCATCACAAGAGATCAATGCGATACAACTGTTGAACAATACCGTATTTTATAAAGTAGGGCATCACTCCAGCCACAATGCCACGCTAAAAGAGAAGGGTTTGGAGCTGATGACACACGAAGCGCTGGTAGCCTTTGTCCCCGAAAAGGAAAAACAATATTCCGGCATACCCTATATGCCCCTGATCGAAGTCCTAAAAAAGAAGACAAAGGGAAGGCTTATCGTTTCGGCGGATAAAACACTTCCGGCAAATACTGCATTGACGACAAAGCCGCCGGCCCTGGACGCGGCCGAATGGGAGGCCTTCAAGACAGCCATCGAGCTAAAGGACCTTTATGTGGAATATACGCTCAAAGGATAACTCTGCATCCACACTGCGGTGAATCTCCCTATATTTATTTTATAGGATCATTCATCATGCGCATTCGCGACCTTATCCATAAAGACAGCTGGCCCCTGTATATAGCCACAGCGGTCCTTCTTATTCCCGTCTTTATTCTCGGGCGTCATCTTTTGCTTGACACCGGCGGGGCTTTCTCCCTGCCCCGGGACGAGGCCTTTCTTCAATTGTCGACGGCCAAGACTCTTGCCTTTCAACGTATCTGGGGCATTGGATACGATGACTTCGCCCCCGCCTCTCCTTCACTCCTGTATCCCCTGGTGCTGGCCGTGACCTTTTTTATCTGTGGTGTTTACCTGGCCCTCGTTCCCATCGTCAATACAGCTATAGCGATTATTCTACTGACCGTCATACATCGATGGCTAACAAAAAAAGGCGTCACACCGGTAAACCGGCTGCTGATCCTGCTGGCCGTCATCCTACTTGCCCCATTGCCCCTCATGGTGCTCTATGGTATGGAAAGCCCCTTGCTTATGTTGTTTGCTTTTTTATTCCTCAGCCGACTTGCGGACGAGTGGGATCTCCCGGAATTCTCCCGGCGCACGATGATCTATGGAGCACTGATGGTAGCCTCCCGTTATGATGGCGCCCTTCTCGTCGCAGGCGTATGTCTGTTGCTCCTATGGCGCCGGAAATGGCTGACGGCCTTCGAGCTGGCGTTATGGTGTCTGTTGCCCGTCCTCGCTTTTGGCATCATCTCTATGTTCAAAGGCAGTTATTTTCTTCCCAATATATTTATGGTGGAACCTGCGGGCTCTTTATTAAGCTATGACTGGATCGTGGGTTGCGCCGCGGCCGTCATCGTGCCGTTGCTGTCGGGCTATTTCTCTCGTCGTCCGGCCCGAAAGGTTCCCCGTGCCGCCGGACTTTCAGCGCTGATCATTATACTTGCCCTGACCACCCGGAACCTATATGCTTTCCGGGAGTCGGAGCATAGTAGTCTGGGGACCCATCGGCTAAAGTACCCTATCGCCCAATTTGCCCACCGGTACTATTACAGGTACGGCATCGTGTCCAACGACATCGGCATGATATCTTTTCTGACGGAAGGAAGGTATCTGGATCTCTCTGGTCTTGCCAGTACGAAGATCACCAGAAGCAGGGTGGATAATTTCCTCAGTCCCGGGTTGATCAACCAACTGAGCAAAGAACAAAACTCGCAGGTAGCCATCATCAGCGACCGTTATAACAAAACCCTCCCCGGCAACTGGATCCGGACAGGCGAATGGGAAATGACGGGATATGATCCCTCCGAAAAAAGGACGGTGTCCTTTTACGCCATGGATTCTTCGGCCGCCAACCGACTTAGAAAAAACCTGGAAGAATATACCCACTTTTTACCTCAGGCCCTGACCGTGCAATACTTCTATACACCACCCGTTGAAAAGGGAAACCCCTAAACCCATAGACCCATAGGACATACTCTCAATAGACACATGGTTGATCTATGCTGGTACTTCGTCCGGCAAGGTGATGAAGACAGGCTCCTTTACGATCTCGGCCAGATCGATGGGCGGTAATGGAATAGCGTTCACAGACAAGCCTTCCGTCTTTGCATGTAACACACCTCGGAGAGTACTAAGCGTAAGGCTGGCAAGTGCACGGGCCGGTTGAAGCGCAAGATAGAGCGTCTTTTTTTCCTTGTCGTACATGGTTTGCCAATCCACGGGATCAATATCAAAATAACCTGATACAGCAATTACAAGTCTTGGTTTTCCTTGTTGGTTGAAAGTGCATTTTGTCTGTATGGCAAGTACGTGCTCCGGCGGGAGGGCAGCAAAGCCTATGTTTATGGCAATGTCCATCCGGGAGGTGTCAAAATGTTCTATGACAGCGAATTCGTCGGTAGTGATCTTAATCCAGCTAAATCGTATCGTTTGTAATTCGTTCATGTTTTTACGTTAGGACATCTGTATCAGCGCCGAATTTTGTATATTGTCGATAGATCCTTTCGGCACGAAAAAAAACTTAAGTTTGGATTTAGTCGACTTAGCGGTAAATACTTTTATGACCGACATATTACTATATGCATATGCCATGCGGATTGGCCGGGAACCCGACAGTTGCTCGGCCGATAAGCTAATGGTACCTTTTAGATGGACTTCTCCATATTCAAAAGCAGGTTCAGGCGCGGCAATGGTCATAAGGGTCACGCCCAGCGCGGTTTCCAGTTTATCAATGGTTTCGAAAGTAAAGTTCTCCTGTCCCTTTACGATCTTGGTTACCTGCTGGCGAGAGACACTCATCTTTTCCGCCAGTTCGGTTTGAGACATGTTACGTTCCCGGAGGATCGTCAGTACACGAATCGCTACCAGGCGTGCATTCTCGCGGGCTTTCTTATGGCTCCTTTTTTTTGCTCGTGCCTCCAACCAGCTCGAGCGTTTGCCGGAGTCGATCTTTTTTAATATTTCGTGGTTCTTATTCATGACAAAGCGGTTAAATCCCCGTGAAAAGCCACTCCTTTGTTTTTCAGCCAACGTTTAACATCCATCAATTTATCCAGTTCCTTCCGAGTAGCCTCTGCTTCCTCCATTTTGTGTGTCAGTTTAATAGCACCTCCTGTGAGAACGTAAGTATCCTCATCGATGCGTATGGCATATATTCTTAACTTTGGATTTCTTCTCCACCTTGATTTCGCAGAGCCTTTGGATAATTGCAGTTCCACCAGGCCAGTTTCCCGATTATCCAGGGGCTTAAAAAGAAATTACAGTTTGGCTCCGTCCCACTTCATTCCTGCATCTTCTAAAAGTTCCAGCAATTCCTGCGCCTCTTCCATAATCTCAGTAGCGGCTTTTTCTACTGTTATATCGCTCCCGAAAGTCTCTTTAAGTTCCTCAATATGGCTATGGCAGAAAGTCTCTATTTGCTCTGGGTCTTCCCACATCTCTTCTAATAGTTGCAACTCATCTATGTCATCACCAAATCTTGCAGCCCAGAGCCCCTTTGGGTACTCATTCTCCGGACCGAAAAGATAGTCAATTTCCATGGTTCCGCAACTTATAAGTTTACAAAAATAACAAAATATTGTTCGCCAAAAAATAAAGAATAAAACACAATATATTATCAATCAATTATTTACATATTATTCGGATCACCATCCAATATACTCCCAGACGGATACCCCTTCCTCCTCCTGGATCACGATACAAGCAGATATTTGTACCGATGCCCACCTTGCTGCATTTCATATGGAATCATCGGAGGAATCGCGTTTACTTGTGGAGCGCTCTGGGCATCAGCCTGGTACTGCTGATACTGTTCAAGTTCATCTACCCCTACCCCAACCTGGTGATGGACTCCTATTACTACATCCGCGCAGCCGCCACTAACGCGGATGTCAATGCCTGGCCCATCGGCTACTCCAAATTCCTGGAATTGATAGGCTTCTTTACTCATTCACCATTGGCGCTCGTATGCATACAATATCTTTTCCTGGAGATCTCGCTGCTGGCGCTGTTCTTTACCCTGCGACTTTTTTTCCCGCTGGGCAATCTTGTATCCAATGTGCTTTTTGTTTTCTTTTTTGCCAACCCGTTGTTGTTGTATACGGGCAACCTCGTCATGGCGGACGCCATTTTTAATGGACTTAGCGTGCTCTGGATCGTCCAATTGTTATGGATCGTTTATCAGCCCCGGCCCTATATGATCCTCACGCATGCCTTGCTCTTGTTTATCACTTTCACAGTCCGGTACAACGCCCTTTATTACCCCGTCGTTGCCACGCTGGCCTTTATCCTCAGCCGTCAAAGCATCCGGCTAAAACTGGCGGGTATCATCCTGCCGGCGGCGATGGTCATCGGTTTTATCATTTACACCAGTCACAGGATGGAGGCTTATTGCGGTGCGCGTCAATTCTCCCCCTTTGGAGGGTGGAAGTTGGCAAATGACGCATTGTATATGTATGCGCACGTACACCCCGATGAAGCCGACATTGTGCCCGCCCGTTTCAGACCAATGGATACAATTGTCAGACGGTATTTCGCCCTGAGTCGCGATCCCGGCGACCTCATGCAGCCTGATGTCTTCCACGGCAGCCCCTTTATGTTTGGAGGGCCGCTGATGTACTATATGTACCTGCAGTACGGACGGGATACGGCATTTATCAACTTTCAGAAATGGTCCCGTATGGCGCCCCTCTGCCAGGATTACGGCTCCTGGCTTATCAGAAGATATCCCATGGCCTTTTCCCGCTGGTTCCTGTGGCCGAACTTTAAACGTTATGTCATACCGCCCCGGGAGATCTATATGACGATCACGCCATTCTTCCTCCGCCCTGATGAGCTGGGCCCCGAGGCAACCCGGTGGTTTGGACTTACTACCCTTACGGTAAAGCCTGCCTATATCAATCTCCGTCTGCAGATCACCTCTATTTATCCCCTGCTTTTCGGGCTGATACATCTCTGTTTTATCCTTAGCCTGCTGGGGTTTTTGTTCAATAAAGGCTGGACCCGTATTGGTAAGCCGTACAACTATTGTCTCCTGGTCATCCTTTTTCTTTGGCTTTGCGACTTTGGTTTTAGTCTTACCGCGGCGGCCGTCGTGATGCGCTATCAAATATTTCTGGTGATCCTGGAATTCTCCTGCTCGCTCCTCTTCCTGGAATACATTTACAGGCATGCCGACGACACTGTCTAAAACCCCTATATTTGCCTTTCTAAAGATCACAGATCATGACAGCTTGGAAAGACTACCAGGAAAAGAATAAACAACGTTTTCTCGACGAACTGCTGGACCTCCTCCGCATCCCTTCTGTCAGCGCCCGCAGCGAACACAAGCCGGACATGGCAAAATGCGCCGAGGCGGTAAAACAGTCGCTGTTAAAGGCCGGTGTGGACGAGGCTGCCATTTATCCCACCGATGGTCATCCTGTCGTCTATGGGGAAAAGATCGTCGACCCTACCCTACCCACGGTCCTTGTCTATGGTCATTATGATGTCCAGCCGCCCGACCCACTGGAACTCTGGCACAGCGGTCCTTTCGACCCGGTGATCAAGGAGGGTAAGATCTACGCCCGTGGTTCCGCCGATGACAAGGGACAGTTCTTTATGCATGTAAAGGCATTTGAAACAATGGTAGCCACAGGCGCCCTGCTTACCAACGTAAAATTTATCATCGAAGGAGAGGAAGAGATAGGCAGCCCAAATCTTGCAAAGTTTGTATCCACTCATAAAGACTTGCTAAAAACCGATGTCATCCTCATCAGCGATACAGCCATGATCAGCCTGGAAAACCCCTCCATCGACATCGGGGTCCGTGGCCTTTCCTACATCGAGGTGGAAGTCACCGGTCCCAACCGCGATCTGCACAGCGGCGTATATGGCGGGGCAGTGGCTAACCCGATCACTATACTGGCAAAAATGATCGCCTCCTGTCATGACGCGAACAACCATATCACCATCCCCGGCTTTTATGACGACGTGGTGGAAGCCACACCCGCCGAGCGCAAGCTGATGGCTGCTGCACCCTACAACGAAGAAGAGTATAAAAAAGACCTGGGCGTACAGGAGCTCTGGGGTGAGAAAGGTTTTACCACCAACGAACGCACGGGTATCCGGCCTACGCTGGAGCTGAATGGCATCTGGGGCGGCTATACGGGCGAAGGCGCCAAGACGGTGCTGCCCTCCAAGGCATACGCAAAGATCTCTGCCCGTCTGGTTCCCAACCAGTCCGCCGCAAAGATCACCGAAAAACTGTTGAACTATTTCCGCCAGATAGCCCCTCCCGGCGTTACGGTCAAGGCAGAGGAGCATCATGGGGGAGAACCATATATGACACCCATTGACTCGAAGGCCTATCAGTCAGCCGCCAGGGCCATCAAGACTACCTTTGGAAAAGACCCCGTTCCCGTACGGGGAGGAGGCAGCATCCCCATTTGCGCACTGTTTGAAAAAGAGCTGGGGGTAAAGATTGTCTTTATGGGTTTTGGACTGGATAGCGACAACCTCCATTCACCCAATGAGAAGTTCGACCTCGCGAATTTTTATAAAGGGATCGAGACGATACCGTACTTTCATCAGTTTTTTGCGGAGAAGTGAAATACGGGGAAAACACGGTTTTAAAATCCCCGGGGCTGCCGTACATTTAGTTCTGAAGCCAATTGCTCCCCAAACTCAGACTACATGAAACATGCGGCAACACGATTGTTATGCGGTGTCCTATTTGTTATGACGGCATTTTCGTCCGTTAAAGCACAATACGCCCCCCGTCTGATGTCAGTCTCCAACCCAACAGATAAGGAACATCTCAGGGTCGGAAAATTACTAAACATTGAAGTAAGCTATCGGCTCGACTCCACCCATACGCCGGAACAAGCGTTGGCTTATTTGAATGATTACAATCTCACCGTGGACGGCATTTCCTATCCTGATGTCAAGATCCAGAGTATGACGCTGATCTCAAATACCAACAGCGTTCCCGATGCCAGGAAAATGAGATCGGGTACGGCGATATACCAAACGAGGCTGCCTTCCGGCTTTAATGATACCACGGTGCTCTTGTCTGATTTTTGGAAAAATCATTTCAAACCTCTCAAGAGTCATCATACGGTAGCTATCTCCCTGGTATCTGTAAAGCCGGGAAATGAAAAGTTCAACGAGCAGAAGTCCGGAGATCTGGTGTTCTATGAATCCTGGCGGGTCGTAGTATTTATTGTTATTTTCCTTGCCCTTTTAATACTGGTGCTGTACTATGCAAGTAAAGGCAGGTTCAGTATGTTAAGAGATGATAAGGGATGCACGGCTGATCCGCTGAATAATACATTCAGCTTATCCCGGGTGCAGGTGTTTATCTGGACGTTTGTAATTTTCCCATTGGTGGCATACCTATGGAGTGTGACAGATATCTTCCCGGAGATAAAGGCTTCTCATCTTATATTGCTTGGAATAGTCGCGGGGCAAAAGATCCTGGCCCAGATGGTGGATGGGGGCCAGTCCCCTAAAAAAGACCCTTCTCTTGTCATGTCCGCGCTTACTTCTCCGGCGTCCCCTCCCGGCACGTACACGGGTTGCTCTGTCGGCTTTTTCACCGATATTATTTCAGACAGCACGGGCCTGAGCATCACCCGGCTGCAATACGTTATAGCCAACTTTATCTTCCTGGTGGTATTTGTGGTGACGGCAATACAAAAATTAACGTTGGTGGATTTCTCTGTCGAGCAGCTGGCGCTGATGGGTACGAGTACGGGCCTCTATCTATGGAATAAGAAACTCGATCAGTAATAAATAAAGCCGCCCAACGAGAAGTTCTAAATACTACTAAATGGGTATTGACAGTTTCCTAAAGAAAAAATAGCTTGTACATCGACTGTCTGGCAACCCCTTAACCTTTAAACCTCGCGCTTATGGAATCAAACTTATTAAAAGCCGGGATATTCCTGCCTTTACTCCTATGCATTCAATTGGCATGCAACTCCCAGCCTCCGGTAAAAAAGGAGAAAGCAACCGCTGTAATGCCAGCCGCCACTTATAATCAACAGAAGGCGGCGGCAATGAAAATGGATACTACCCCGATACAAAGAGCTTACCTGACCAGGAAGATAAAAGTGAATTCCTCCCTGCTTAAAATGGTCAACCGTGCGCCTCTTC
This sequence comes from Chitinophagaceae bacterium, assembly GCA_017307755.1. GTDB lineage: Bacteria > Bacteroidota > Bacteroidia > Chitinophagales > Chitinophagaceae > Puia. Next base: position 372,013 of record JAFKGQ010000011.1, read on the forward strand.
AACCACCGCAGCCGGGAGAGGATTTAGGAAAGTACCTGGAAGGCAGACAGGATTGTAATGTCGAAAAATCGATCGATTCCAACAACTGTGTGTTGGTGAAATACCCGGACGGGCTCATCAAAAAGATTTGTGACGGAAAACTAACGGAAATAGTGACACCCGACGGCAAAAAACATACAGTAAGAGTCTATCAGGTATATATGTACGTACCCAAATTACCGCCGCCTCAGGTCAGCAGCAGTGACCCCACCTATGTATGGCTCGCCAGCTTCAACGATGAGCTTCTAAAGGATATTGAAAATCTCTTAAACAAGGACAAAGACCTGATCAATCAGTATCTACAACGGGAAGGCATTCAATGTCAAAAGGATGTTTTCCGGCAGGTGGAGTACAGAATGACGTTCATGGAAAATTTTTTAATCACCAATTAGCGTTTTGTGGCTGGACCTTTTAAAAATACGATAGTCCTGTTATCAGCCTGTTGGATAGGGTTCTCTGCCTGGGGGCAGAATGAGTCCGACAGCAGCAGAATGGCGGAAGCTAAACTGCAAAAGATCCTTTTAAAAACAGATCAGTCGTTTCAAAACAAACGGTCAAAGGATACGACATTACAGTTGATCGAGCAGCTGGCAGTATATGACACAACGCTGAAGAAGGAACTCTATGGCTATTATACATTTGGAATGCAACACCGGAAAAAAACATTTGAATGGAACCTTTTTTCCAGCATGATCACCTTTTGGGTCGTAATTGCGTTGGTGTTTGCCGGCATCTCCTTTGCCGCCTTGCAGTTTTATATGTATGTAAAAGAGAGGCAATATATGCTTCGAAGAAAGATAGAAATAAAAAATGATGATGCGCTGAATACGGCATTGGAAGCCAATTTAAGCGGAATAAAGATCAGCTCGCCCGTGCTGGGGGTCATCATTCTCATCATATCCCTGTTGTTTTTCTATCTCTACCTGGTGTATGTATACCCTATACAGGAAACTTTCTAAAATAAACCATTAGTCAGTCATGTTTTATGTAAAGTGCTTTTATACTGCATTAACTCCTTCAAAATACCCGCCCTTCACCTTGATCCCATCGATCAGCTCCCGGTACATCTCCGACCTCTCCAATGCCGCCGAATTCCCCAAAATGATCAGCTGATCCACCGCCCGGGAAATACTCACCAGCAGCTTCCTATCCGTAACGGATACCTCATCCTCCGCTACGCTCTGGATCGTCCGTATCTGCCGGGCATCGCTGATCGTAGTGGAAAAGATGATGATCTTCCGTTCGTCGCCCTGGTAACGCTCCACGGTGTCGATGATAAGATCCTCATTGCCCGCCAGCCCGTCCTTCAAATGCTCTTTGATCGCCGCTATCTGCGCCCGGAAAGGCGTAATAATTCCGATATCCCCGGGTGCGACCGCTCCGGCGGCCACCAGCTCACCCGCAATGGTGGCGGCTATCAACGCCTCTTTTTCATTCCTTTTTGGACCGCCGTCCCCAGACGTCTCGATAAATAATACGCGGTGATGGGCATAGGAGTATAGGAAATGATCAGGTGGTAGTGTATATACAGGTCCCTGGATCTGCTGTGCCATAGCCCCGGCCTTTAGTTCCACCCGGTAATGTCTTCCAATGAGCGCAGCGATACTTTCATGCATCCTGTAATGGTCACGCAGCTGGCCATACGCTTCCACCCACTGCTTGTCGATGGCATTGCCCGTCAATCTTTCAAATAATGAGGTGCGGAGATCACGGATCCCCAGCTGATTGAGATACGCGCTGTCGATGCTGCACAGCCGGTCATCCTGGGTGATGACGGCCGGCAATTGTTTATGATCACCTATCAACACAAATTTATCAAACAATGCCAGCACGCTGCTAAGGACCGCCTCCGTCAACTGCGACGCTTCGTCGACGATGACTTCGCTGAATGGGATAAATTGCCGCAGCAATTGCCAGTTGTTGTGGAAGGTGGTTACGGTGCTGACAAAAACCTTATGCCCATCGATGACCTTCCGCCAGTCGTCAGGGTTATCACCCTGTATCTGCCGGGAGAAAAGGAAGTCGTCTTCCGTGTGCCGGCTGCCCAGACGAAGATAAGGGACGGCCTCTCCCTGGCGGGGATGACGGAAATGTTCGCAGATCTTGTCCACCGCCTTGTTGGTAAAGGCCAGGACGACGATGGGCCTCTGCCGTACCTTAAGCTCCTCCCTGACATAGTTCACAAGGAAGGTGCTGGTCTTGCCCGTACCGGGAGGTCCCTGCAGTAAGTAATAGTCCCGTGCATCCAGGGCTTGCTGGATGGCCGTCTGCTGGATAAGGGTCAGCCCTTCTCCAACATACGTATGTTCTCTTACAAATACAGGCTGCTCATGTCCCAGCAACAGCTTCTTTTTCCGGGGACTGGCTGCCAGCACGTTAAAAAGACAGGAGACGGCGCTCCAATAATTCCTTTCGAAGATGTCGGGCTCCACCGCCCAATGGCTGTATGATTTGATAAAATTATAGTCGGTCTGTTTGTTGTTGAGACAGACCACCAGGCTGTCCCGGTGGATCTCATCCAGGCTGCCTTTCAGGATATGATGGTGCAGGGCCTCATATTCGTCCTTTATTTTGGGGTAGAGGATCACGAGGTCGCCTTTTCTAAATGCATGGTCCATGTCCCGGGTGATCCGCAGACGTATATATCCCGTCCCTTCTTTTATTTCCACGGTCGCCAGGTCATAGATCACCCGGAAATCGTCTTCCTTACGTTGAGGAGTATCCAGCCACAGACCGGCGAACCCATTTGGCGCATCTTCCTCATCTTCCTTTAATTGATTACCCACTTTTGTATTGATAAATTCCCGGAGCAGAAAGGCCACCATCTCCTCATAATATTCGGTGGCGATCCTCCCGGGCTGATAGAACAGCCTGAACTGGGCAAGGATGGTTTCCTTGAACTTAGCGAGTCCCGCCACCTGCTGATCCTTTATCCTGCGCAAGACAGAGAAATCCCTGCCGGCCAGCTGATAGATATGCTCCACGATCTCATTCCTCACTTGGAGTACTTCTCTTTTTTCCATATGCTCGCTGACAAGATTACGATAGGGGCTGTCGGGGCACTTGGAATAGAACACGGCGTTAAAACCTCTCCTGTCCTTACCGTAAGTGCTTTCCAGCATCATGTCATAACATACCACCTGCATCTTGTGATTGGGGAAGGCCAGCCGGTTGGGGTTGGGCAAAGGATGGCTGCCGCTCTTCAACTCGATGATATCCTGTGTGCGGGTGTCTTCGTTCTTACAAAGAAGGTCCAGACGGCCCTGCAGACCATAGTCAGTAGAAAAATACGTGGGCTCTATCCAGATATCTTTTCTGGACTCCCGCCGCACCAGCTCTTCAATGTTTGGTAAATGCTCCGTATGGATGGACCGGTGTATCGCCAGCATCTCTTTTCGTCCCAATTGAGCGGCCTTCATGGCGTGGAGCTTCATAGCCGCCCGGTAGATAGCGTTCTTATCCTGTAAAGGGTCACGCACCAGTTCATCCAGATAATAGCCGATGATACTCCCTTTCAGCGCTGCTGCGCCCGTCAGATCGCTGACCAGACGGTTTAAAAAGAACAGGTCGCTATTGGCCCCCTGGAAGGTATAACACTCGCCGATGTCCGTGGCATCCGTCAGGAAATCCGGCTCCAGGGTGAACAGGGTGTCAAAGGTCGTTTCATATTCATTGGCGCCCGTCTCAAGCGAACGGATGTGCTGGACATGGAGGACGGCCTCCTCTTTTAACCAGCTGCGAATGGCTGTATAATCGTAATGTTCTTCTTTTCGAATGTGGATCTGTACTTCTTCCTCCAGGTCCTTTAGATCATAGGCCCGCAATATAAACCATGACCTTCCCTCTTTATGGAGCATTTCCGTCCAGGATGAGCACAGCAGTCTGAGGTCCGTCAGTTTGGCGTAATTCCTTTTGGGATATAGCCGGGTGAAATGTCCTTCCCGAAAGCCGGCGTCCCTGGCCACTTCCAGCCCCGAAGAAAGAGATACCAGGTTTTTCATCAGCATGACACCCTGCTCAAGGGCCTTCTCATTCATCTTTTCCGTATCCCCTTCATTCACCAGCCTGCGGAAATTCTCCAGGTTACGCTGTTCCACATCCCGCATGGGCAGCGTTGCCAGCAGATACCTGAATCGGGCATAAAAATTACGGAATACCATCTTCTCGTCGGAAGTGATGGACTTCACCAGCCTGTCGAAAAGCTTGGCAAGGGCCACCATCCGGGCAGGGAGGTTTGTCCCGGACCTACGGATCATTTCCAGCTCGGATAGGTATTGTTCGGCTTTGACGGAGTCTAACATAGCGGTGGGACCGGTTTGAAAGAGCAAACTTAATCAAACCTCACGACTCGGCACGGCATTTTGGAAATATGGGTATTTTTCCCGTAGTACAGCCGTTCCTCTCAATATATTTTTGGACACCACTATTCACCTAATACTTTACCATGCATCTACCAAAACGCCTCTGCTTCTTAGCAATTATTTTGTCAATATGCTATCGGCTACCGGCACAGACCGTCACTTTTGACGCATCCGGCAAGTTGAAGCAGATCTCCGCCCCCAACAATAGATTGATAGACTTTGATATCAACAGCTTGGACAACACCAATAAAGAGATCAAAAAAAAGGCAAGGGGTGTGCTTGTTCAAAAAATAGATGAAAGTATTAAGATATTGAGGTCCAACACTTATAAGCAATCCATCCACCAATTGTTCATGGTCCTTTGGGGAAATGACATGACCCGTATCCTCAATTATCTCACCAGTGTCAGAGAAGCCCTGATCAAACAGGATATCCGTCTTTTATCCGGGACATTGGCCCATGCAATTGCCGGCCCCATAAGAGACAACCTACTCGATTTACCTTCTGTTTTTCAAACCGACTTCGATACACATCAACTGACGCAAATAAGCCTGAAAAAAACAAACCCTTTTAATTCCTTCGTCGTAGACTATTACAACAATACCATCGACCTCATTCCCCCCGGCCTCACGCTGGAAATAAAGCTTAAAGAAACCGACTATCTCCTATCGCATCTTTCCAGGGTTTCCGCTCTCTTAAAAGAAGGTAGAAAACTGGGCAAATTCGATGGCGGTTATTTCAGCCGTATTTCCTCTTTTGGTCAAAACCCTGATGTTGAACTGCTCAATATCATCAAAAGACTCAACAACGACTGGTTTAAGGAGTGGTTTTGGTTCAGAGGAGGTGTTATTACTCTAAATCCGCTGGATTTTACTACCGCCGAATTTATTGCCGGTCATCCTGATCATGATCTCGTAAAAGCGGGCCTATTCAACGAATATATCGACACCATCCTCAGCCGGCAGCTGCGGTACGATACGGTAGGGAGATATAAAGATTTTATTGAAAAAATAAAGCTGAAAGGCGGTGGCGCGGATCTTTTCAGTTTCAGGGATAAGAATGATTCATTGGAAGAATTGAATAAAGAAAAAAGGGATGCCCTGCTGATCACAAAAAAAGTATTGAACAAGGTGGTCATACCTGCTTCTGGTGATTTCTTCAATTACTCCGCGGTGACAGACATTACATATAAAAATGACAAAGAAGATCTGAAAAAGGCCCTGCATACAAATGAGAAAAAGGTCATCGCCTTACACAACATCATACAAGGGCGTACCGCCGGATTGGTGGAGACGAATAAGGCAAGCGACGACAACTCTGCTTTTCAGCAAGGTTTTGACACAGTGGCCTCCCAATTGGGAAGCTTAGCCGCCATAGTGGCAAAATTTAGCCCCTATGCATCCGTATTGGACTTTTTTTCCCCTCCGGTCACTTACCTAAGATCGACGATTCCATTCAATCTGGCAGTCCCTCAGCCGGAGGGAGTAGCCAGAGTTCGCATGACGACATTGGATCTGGGTCCGGATTTGTTGACGATGACCTACAATCCATCGGATGCTACCATGTTCAAAGACCGGTTAATCCAGCTGCTGCCGGCTGCTTATCTCGACAGGGACCTGTTAAATAGGATATTCCCCGATGAAGAGGATATCCCGTTACGGGATATCACAACGCCGGCACAAAAAAATGCTCTGCAGGAAAAATTCCAGCGGTATCTCACCGAGCTCATGACTAGCCAGATAAACAGTCTCCAATCAGACAGCCTGCTGATCACTCAACTCATACAGGTCTACAATCAATCTACACTGCCTGAGACAGACAAACTGGAGCCGGCTACCGACGACACTCCATTATATTATACAAAACTATTGGAAACGCAAACCTCTGATGATGCGGTGGAAAAAAGCGTGGTGATCTACACGCAAAAGAATAAAGACACGACACAAGTGGCAAAATTTTCCTATAAGATAGGCAAAAACTATCCCTTCAAGCTGGGGGCAGGCGTTGCATATACGTTAAATTCCTATGACCAGAGCACTGTCCGGCAGGAGAATGGTCAGTTAAGCATCGTGAATAATGTAAGACAATACCGTCTGATCGTAGGAGCTCACTTCTATTTTTGCAAGGGGCTTTTCAACCAGGACAATAGTCCCTGGAAATGGGCTGAGCGTAACTCCTTTTTTGTAGGAGTTGGTATCCCGGACCCTTTAGGCAACCTATACTTCGCCTTCAGCCATGACATTGTGCCGGGTTTAAAGATCTCGTTGGGCGCTCATGTGGCCAAGAGCAACAGGTACTTTATTCAAAACAATACCATCATAGAAGAAAAACTCCGGTATAAGGTCGCGGGGCCGTTTGTCGCCATTACTTTAGACCCGACAAGCGTATTGAATGTTCTGAATATCTTTAAAAAGCAATAACCATGAAGCATATAGCCGTCATCATCATCAGTCTTATCTTCCTTGCTGACTGTAGCAAGAGAGGGATTGAGGCGGAAAAATTATACGTAAGAGGGAGGTTATTCCTGCTGGACACTGTGACGCGGACCAGCAAGGGCATCCCCCTGTCACATCGTGGGGTCACATTGGCCCGGGGGACTACGGACAGTCTTAATTTCCTGTATTCCGACACAACAGATGACAATGGATATTTTGTATTCACGATCCTCGTTGATGATCAAAAGGAAAGCTTTACGGTAAGGTTTGAAGACACCATAGGAGGCTATTATTACAAAGGCTCCGCCAAGGCTCCTGTCTCCAGCGATACGGTGGTCCTTATCGCCACCCTGGACACAACTAAACAGAATGGCTTTATCATCAGACTGGTGGATGAGCAAGGACAACCTTTACCTGCTGCCACATTCAGAATATATAATAACGAGGCGCTTGCCCTTCGCAACGATTCGACGGGGGCGGGTTTGGTACAGACATCCCCCGTAGATGTATATGGAAGAGTTTACAAGTTCAATTTACCGGAAGGAAACTATTATCTCAACGCTGAAAAAAAAGTAGATACACTTGTCTATCAGCGTCTGGCAAAAAAAATATATACCCATACGCTTGGTTTTTTCAACGATACGATGGTCCTTCCGCGAAAGGTGGCGGCAGACACCAATGGGTTTGTCATTACGGTGGAAGACTCGCTAGGAGGAGCCATCCCCGCAGCCAGCGTCAACTTATATACCAGCAAATTACTGGCTTTAAGTAATGATCCCACCGGCGCCATTGAAAGTTTTACTTCGGACACGAGGGGTGTCATCAAAAAGAAAAACCTTCCTTCCGGCAATTATTATTTAAGCGCAAGAAAAAGTGCGGACACCGTCACCTATCTGCGGTTGGCCAGACCGATCATCGTACCGCCGCGAGGGCTTTTGACGGACACCTTGACGCTGCTGAAAAAATAACACCTATTCATCAATCACAAACCTTCGATATGCACCCAGGACAAAACGCTCTTTACATCCTCATTATTCTGCTGATGGCCTGTAATTCACCAGAACAACGCTCCACAGAGCCTAAGACAGCCGACACATTGTCTCTCGCAGACGTTCGTATCGATCGGTATCCGCTGCCGATCAAAAATATTGACAGTCTGAAAGGCATCAACCTGAATGCCGCAGATTACCTCAAGGCAGTGTCAGGATATGACTCGATGATCGATGTGGTCGAGAAGGATACGACGATCCCATTGCTGGCAAGACGTCGAAAAGTATATGATCTAAAATCTCTTTTGGGCAGGCTAAAAGACCATGCTTATATTTCAAAAATGGAAACCATCTGCGGAGATGTAGATCATATGGTCGACATTGCAACCTATAATGGAGAACGGGGAGTACCCCGGGATTTTGTCCTGAATACGGGAAGGTCGGTAGGGATGATCAGATGGAACAACGATTTTAGGGGAGATTTTGGTGGGGCTGGCAGCGACGAGGGCGATGTCAGGGGCGTCCATTGGGGGTCAGGGTCTCTGATCGGGGATGATCTCTTTCTCACTGCCGGACACTGTTTTTTTCCAATGGTCAATGGCTGGAAGACACCTGTCAAAAATGGAAGGGCTTTATCCAGTAAGGAGGTGGCCAGGTATATGAATGTGATCTTCAATTACCAATTGGATCCTGCTACCCATGGGATCAGCGGTGACACTATGTCATTTCCCATCGTTGCATTGGTGGAATACGACAGTTCGCTGGATTATGCTATTGTCAGACTAGGGACGGGCCATGACGGTCAGCTGGCAGGAAACCTATTCGGGAAATTAAAAGTTGTCGATTCCAGCTACCAGAATAGAACAGACACACTTTGCATCATCCAACATCCGCAAGGCAAACCTAAAAAGGTCGACAGCGGGCCTTTATATTATTTTGATGATGCGCATTTATTCTATAACCACATCGATACGGAAGGAGGGTCTTCAGGAGCGCCGGTGATCAATTATTCCTCAGGGCTCATTGAGGGCATACATGTAGAAGGAGGCTGCAGCAGGACCAGCGGCAGCAATGAAGCTGTAAGGATACAGCTGATAGAGAAAAAGTCGAAGATTCTGAACAAGCTTTAAGGATGCTCTCCCGGATGCCGTGCCACCAGCAGGTCCTTCACCGCCTGTATAACCGCCGGTTTCTTTACATTCTTTCCGGGGCATACATGAGTAGTAAGGGGGTCTTCCTTGTGCAGCTTCATCGTAGCCGGATCAAGCCCGAGCACCGCGCTCAGCGTCGCTATGGCAGCCACGGCATTATCCCTGACGGCAGCTCCCCTGCCGCTGTTAAAGGGCTCCGTCGCATAGTTGCCCAACATCTCTACCCCAAGCGCCAGCTTATTCCAGGAGGGAGAATGTACGCCCGACATGGTCAGGGGGGTGAAGACCCAGATCTTCCGATCGTCTATGAACAGGTGGGGGCCTGCGCTCCAATGCTGCTCATCACGATAGTATTCCACAAACCCCTTCATACTTTGCTGGGTAAACCCGTTGGGTCTGTCCGCCAGATTTGGCTCTGCCGTATTATGAAGGACGATAAATGAAGGGCGCCAGGCGTTCCATGTAAGGGAGTGACAATAGGTGTCGAAAGCGTCCGTGGTAAAGGACAGTCCGACGATGGGCTTCCATGTTGGCATAAGATAAGTGATTGATGAACTATAAAGCTACCAACTTAACCACATATTCGCCCCCGTAAAAACACCCGACTTTGACGAACCGAAGGTTTGTTACTCTGACCGAAGACTATCCACTGGATTAGCCAGCGCCGCCCGCACCGCATGGAACGCCACCGTAGCCAGGGCGATGATCATGGCTATCAGACCCGCCTCCAGCAGCATCCACCACTGGATAGAGATCCGGTAGGCAAAATCCTGGAGCCAGCGGTGCATGGCCATCCAGACCATGGGGGCCGCGATCAGCAGGGCAATACCAACGAGGATCATAAAATTCCGTGACAACAGCCGGACGATACTGGCAGGGCTGGCCCCCAACACTTTGCGGATACCGATCTCCTTCACCCGCTGGCGGGTATACAGGGCGATGAGCCCAAAGAGTCCCATGGAGGCGATAAAGACAGTAAGGAGGGACACAAAATTGGTGGCTTTCAGGATGCCTTCCAGCAGCGCATATTGATGGTCTACCTTATCGCTCATGTATTCCATCTGGAAAGCGCGGCGGGAGGGCATTTCCTTAAATGCCTGTTCCAGTTGTTGCCGCACTGTCTTTTCGGCTCCCGGGGCCGTACGTACGCTGAGCCAGGTATAGCCCAGCTGCTGATGGGCGGCATAGTGGTGTAACAGGGGTTCGACGTTACGCGTGAGGTCCTGGTAATGAAAGTCTTCCATAACGCCCACCACCCGGTAAGTGACGGGGTCGCCCCCTTGCCGCAACCCGCGGCCGACGGCATTTTCAAGGGTCCAGCCCAGCAACCCTACAGCCTTACGGTTGATAAGGATGTCTTTGACATACAGACTGTCGGTGAGGCTGTTGCCTTCAATAAAATTACGACCTGCGATAATGGGTACACCATAGGTCGGCAGGAGGCCCGCATCCGTGGAAGCATGACGGAAAGACAGTCGTCTGCCCGTCGCGGGTTCCGTATACTGGTTGTAGTTATTGTCATAGGCGGTGGGTATCACCTCGCTGGTGGAGATGCCTTTTACGGCGGGGTTGCTCCGCAGCTGATTGAGCAATGCGTCAAAGCGGGCCGCGGCCACTTTATCATCCTTATAGGCCAGTTGGTAGTTCCCCACAAGCACGTGGTCCTTTTCAAAACCCAGGGCGGCGCCCTTCATGTACCGTATCTGGTTGTAAAGGATGATGGTCACACCTATAAAAGTGATGGCCAGGACGAATTGCACTGTGATAAAGATATTCCGGGTATAGGGTTTATCGTTAGTCCCTGCGCCGGCCAGCCGGCCCTTTATGATATCCGCGGCTCTCAGCTTACCCAGGTGAAAGGCGGGGTAGCTGCCTGCGATGACGACGATGATCAGTCCTGCCAGAATAAAGACGAGGGCCAGGGGATAATCATGACGCATATGCAGGGAAATATCTCCAAACCTTTCTTTGAGGATCCCGTTCATGGCGGGCATCAGCAGCCCGGTGAAGAGAAGGAAGGCCAGCACCAGGCTGGCGGCGACGAGGATAGCATTCTCGATACAAAATTGAAGGACGATATGTCGTCTCCTCCCACCCATCATTTTCTTTACAGCTACTTCCTTATGCCGGCTAAAGAGGGTGGCGGCATTCAGGTTGACAAGATTGGCGACGATGACCAGGAGGATAAAAAAAATAGTGCCTATCTCTCCTTTGATCATCACCCGGACGATGTTGCCGGCCTCTTCCTCTACAAAATTTGTAAAGGCTGTCAGCCTGGGGCGGGCCTTGCGGATATCCTGACTAAAATGGGTCAGCGCCAGCTGTTGCAGCTGAGCATTCAGCCTGGCCGTGTCGACGCCAGGCCGCAGGATAAAATAATTTTCCGCAAAAGTATTGTACCAGTTGGCGCCGGTGACAAAATCCTGGTTGTCGCGTAGCAACTCAGTAGTCAGCAGCACCTCTGCCCGGAGGGTGGTATTGGAAGGGATGGTCTGTAATACCCCTGTCACTTTCAGGGGTATGTTGTCATCCATGGTCACCGTCCTGCCAACGGGATTGATCCTGCCAAAAAGTTTTTCCGCCATCTCATGGCTAAGGACCACGCTGACTTTTTCCCGTAACGCCGTGGCGGGGTCGCCATATTCCAGGGGGAAGGAGAAGACACGGAAAAAGCCCGTATCGACGTAACGGGTCAGGTCCTGGAATTCCCTGTCATCCACTTTTAGCCAGGGCCAGCGCCAACTCTGCATATGGGTGCCGGCTTCGATCTCCGGGCACGTCTTTAGGGCCTCGTATAGAAAGGGGAAAGGGGTCTGCATGCTCTCCACTCCTTCCGCATTTCGGGTCTTTACATAATACATACGGTCCTTGTGCCGGAACTGACCGTTTGCCGTCAGGTATTGATACAGCAGGACGGTGAGGACCATGATGCCGGAAAGCCCGAGGGCAAGACCGATGAGGTTGATGACGGTAAAACTCCGGTGACGGAGGAGATTGCGGAACCCTGTGCGAAAGTAAAGCTTGAACATATCAGTTGGATTGGAGTCACCCAAAAATAGCCAGCCTTATGCCAATTATACAGTACGCTAATAGTCAATATGTTATAAAACAAACCAGACCAATCACTGTTCGTTTTTGGGATGCATTTGTAGCGTCTGTGAGATCATGGCCGTTGACACGACCTCGGCAAATTCCTTATTTACGCTCGCCAGCGCGGTTTGATGGATGGTTTCCGCGTCGTAATGAACCCCGTTGACCCCTGTCTTATCAAAGGTTGCGGTGGCGTCGTGGATAATATAGGTTTTGTAGCCGTAATTCGATGCCATCCTTGCCGAGGTAGAAACGCATTGATCCGTGGTCAGACCGATAATTACTACGGTATTAATGCTTCTCCGATCCAACTGATCCTGCAGATCTGTGCCGATGAACGCGCTATTTACATTCTTTTTAATTACTGTTTCATGCTCATAGGGGAGTACGATCTCCATAAAATCATTGCCCGGCTTCCCCTCGACAAGAGGTGAATTCGGTTCGGTAGAGCAATGTTTGATATGAAAGATCGGCAGATCATTTTTTCGCCAGAGGTCCAGGAGTATCCTTGCATTGTTCTCGGCCATAGGGTTGTTCCTTTCACTTCCCCAATGTGAAATTGCATCAAATCCTTTTTGAATATCGACGAGTATGAGCGCTGGGTTATTTAGTGGTGCTTCCATAACTGCAAAGGTAGGTGTACCTGGATACATTTGGTCAGGTGGCCTGACCAGTGTAATTTCATTTTATGTCCCTGACCCAGCAACCTGAAGAACACATTTTGTCGGATTTTGAAGTGGAGTTGGATCCGGCAGGTCGCGACCTGCGGTTTGTAAACTTTATTGTAGACCGGCTGTTGTTTTATCTTTTCTCCCGTGGTTTCAACATCTTTTGGGGCCGTTTTATGACCCTGGTCATGTATGACGAGGATTACTATGTCCGGTATACTTTAAGTCTGGTGGTGGGATTATTGCTCTACGGACTGTTCATGGGCGCTACGGAAGCCTTGTTTAAGGGCAAGACCCTGGGGAAGGTATTTACGGGTACAAGGGTGGTAAATCCGGATGGTACTCCTGTTTCCATCAAAATGGCTTTTCTCCGGGGTTTCTCCCGTATGGTGCCTTTTGAGCCGTTCTCCGCCTTTGGCGGCGACTGGCCCCGACCCTGGCATGACAGCTGGACCAACACGTATGTGGTGAAGGAGAGGACGTCGACGCTACCCCAATAATTCTGTGTAAATTCGCGGTCCGGGTGTCGAATACCCTGAGAAAGACTATGCCAGAAAAAGAAAAGCTAAGACTGGATAAATATCTGTGGTCCATCCGGCTGTTTAAGACCCGCAGCGAGGCCACCGATGCCTGTGGAAAGGGGAAAGTAAAATACAACGGGGACGCCGCCAAGGCGTCCAAGACGGTGAGCGTCGGGGATGAGTACGAGGTAAAGACGGAGCATAAGCGCTGGCGTATCAAGGTCACGGGGCTGTTGGACCACCGGCTGCAATACACGCAGGCCATCAATTACTATATCGATATTACTCCTGCCGAGGAGATTGAGCGGTTGCAGTTCCAGGCAGCCAGCTTTAATACGGGGAAAAGACAAAGCAAGATCGGGCGCCCCACAAAAAAACAACGGAGAGAGTTAGATGATTTTTTAGAAGAATAAGAGTACCTATAATTTAGGCAGACATCTCATTTTACTTAAACGACTGTTGGCTTCTTCAAGCTTTTTAGGGGCCAGTATCTTCCCCTGTAATTGGGTCAGGCGCTCATCGACAATGATGTTGAGCTTTCCGTCCCACAGACCGTCTGGTTTTTTAGTTGATTTTTTCATAAAAAAGCTATGATCAAATTTACATAAATTCTTAGTTGGGAAAAAGCTTTCTTTTGACCAGGAAAGCACTCACTTCCATATTTTTATGAAATGGATAAAAATTTTCCTGACCAACATCCCCAAAAATTTCAAACTTTTTTGAAAGTTCTTCCCAGTTCAATCCAATAGCCATCCTGTATAATCTGGTTTTCTCTTTGGTATTTCCGCAGAAATATATCCATCTGCCTGGGTAACATCCGGTGTAATAATCCACTGCACGAGCGACAGTAGCCAGGATTTTGTTCCTGTCGCCATTGGAATTATTAGTCTGATCATCTATTTCTCCTGCTGCACCTACATTCCCGAATACAAGATTATATACACCGTCCCATAATGTAGGCTGAAAAACTATCCTCATTCGAATATTTCCTGGCCTTATAAACTCAAAGACACTTAGATCCTTCGCCACTGCAAGGGAAGGGTAATATTCGTATTTTATGGTACAAGGTTTGTAAACAAATTTACTAAATTAATTAGCAAATCTATTTACAAAAACTCCTTCTCAAAGGAGAAGGATAGCTGATCAGGTCCCCCTGTGTAATCCCTCCAATTCGATGGCAACAGCTATTCGCACGTCCTTCTCAAGGATATTTATCCTTCGGATAATGGATTTAAGCCCGGCCGCAAAATGATCCAGGTCCTGTTCATTATCGAGGCTTGAAACATTCAATCTCAACCTGGCGGTGTATGAATGCAGATCATTGAACTCTATTTCCGTCTGCAGGTGCTCGCTGCCGAGAATATCGGTGATCTCGAGAAAATAGTCTTCGATCAATTCCTTCCGGAGGTTTTCTTCAGGGTTGTCGTTCATGGTTAAGTAGAGTTGGTATCCATAAAAACAATAAAATATTCAAAAAGTACTAGCCGGATGCAATTTTTACGGTACGAGAAAACCCTTAAGCCGGGGAAAAAGGTGAAAATCACCCGTGAAAAACACCTTTTCAAGATCGTCCTAATAGTTTTTACCGCTGCACTTTGATTGCAGGTTTATAAAGTATTTTCAGGTCTGATTCAATTAAACCTTATTCTGTTTCGATGAAAAAGCGCAATATCGTAGGTGCTATCATTGCCCTGCTTGTACTACTTTTCGTATATACAGCATGTAGCAAACTGCTGGACCTGGAGACATTCCGGGGGAATATGTATAACCAGCGTCTTCCCCACTGGACGTCGATGCTCCTGATCTGGGGTCTTCCGCCGGCGGAAATAGCCGTAGCAGGCTGCCTGTTATTCTCCCGGACCCAACGGATAGGTCTTTATCTTTCGCTTACCTTGCTTTCCATCTTCACACTTTATATTGCTGCCATACTATTGCATTTCTTCCGCAGTATACCCTGTTCCTGCGGCGGCGTGCTCCGCCATATGACCTGGCAGCAACATTTTTGGTTTAACCTAACCTTCATCTTTCTCACCATCCTCGCCCTCGCTCTCGACGAAAAAAGCCCGCCTCTGTCAAACCACGCATTTATTCATCACCATTAAACCTTCAAGTATGAAACAGATCAAGTGGAAATTGCTCATCATCGCCCTGCTGGGTTTTGGTTTGGCTTACGCCAACAAGCCGCAGCAGAATTATACCTATCACCGCTATATGTGGTTGCGCAGCAGCATCGACGGCAGCAAATATTGGGTGGGTAGGGACCTCACCTGGTACAATTGGACAAAGGGCATCGATTATGTATGTTTAGGGGCCGGATTCATATGCACCTTTCTGGGAGATCCCATGAAAATGCATTCCGATGCTACGGGCAGCTGGTTCTATGTCTCCGACGTCCCACAGGGCGGCACAGACCCCGGCGTGTTCATGCTCGTTGATTTTTAACCCGGTCCTGTCACCGGAGGTTCTGTTCGATGCCGCCCACGCCTATCTCTTCCTTTGGTATAGGATAAGCATAACGGATATTACCGGGCGGCAACATATATACACTGTCTCCGACTATTCGTCGAAGCGTACCTGAATCCTGGTTAAGTCGTCTCAGATCGGCCCAGCGTGTCTCACGGAAGGGGGTTTCTTTCCGTCGCTCTGCCAGCACCATCGTCAGCGCCTCACTGGCTGTCGTGGCCGTGTAGGGTTGGAAAGTGCCCGTCTTCCAACGCCGGGTCAGTAAAGTATTCAGATCGAGGAGGGCTGCCGTAATATCTCCTTTTCTTGCATAACATTCCGCCCTGGTAAGATATACTTCGTCCAGCGCCACGCCGCTGAACAGAAAGACCTTCCCGGTATATTGTCCCCTGAAGTAATGTCCCGTCCCGGAAGGCGAGGTCCGAAAGAATATGGTCTTCCGGAGATCGTTGTCCGCATAAGAGTTGTACAGCGTCGTGTCTACTTCGGAGGTGAAATAATACTGGGCCAGGAATGATACTGCGGAGCATTGATAGAGCACCTCGTCGTTGCCGGCGGGAGGGAAGGGTCTTGCGGTTTTTGCATTCAATGTGTCGTATACCACCAGTTTATCATAGTACTGCAGACAGCTGTCGGCGTAGATCCTGGCGCTGTCGTATTCCTGCATGGTAAGATACACCCGTGACAGCAATGCATAGGCCGCGGGTTTGCAGGGTCTGTTCCTGTGTGTGAATTGTACTTCGTCCGGCAGCAAGGGGATGGACCTCTTTGCATCTGCCAGGATCTGTGTAAATACTTTTTGGACAGTGGACCTGGTCGGCTGGTCGTGAGGATTGGAAGTAAGCTTCAGCACGATGCCTGTCGCGTTGGCAGCTGTCCCTGGCCGGTATATCTGGCCAAAGGTTTCTTCAAGCGTATAGAATTGGTAGCTGCGGGTAAAGAGGGCTGTCCCCATGACGGCATTGTATTCGGTACGGGTGGCGCTGTCAGGCCTTGGCACGCCGGGTAGTCTCTCCAGCACTACATTGCAATAGTACACCACTTTATAAGGGGCGCTCCAGGAAAGGACGGTTTCATCCCCATAAATATCCTTTTGCCAGACGTAGGCGTTCTTCACCGTCGTCTCCGCATTCAGCCAGGTGTCGTAAGACATTATGTAGTCGTCTGAACCCAGGTGCCCGAGCCCTGGCGTGCAGTTCTCGGTGATCAGGTTGTTATCCATCAGTTCGCGCATGCCTTGTACGGTATTGGGCGCAGTCTGGGTTGGATTAGGGTTCATGTCTAGGTATTTATTACAGGCGGCAAAAGTGCCGGCCAGGAGGATACAAATAATAGATCTCATAAGAAGAATTTTGACTTTTAAAACTGCAGACGCATGCCAAGGGTATAGCTCCGTGGTTTGGGTAGATCGCTGTAGTTGATGGATTCGGGGTCGATGTGGTACTTATTCGCCCGCCATAATATCCCCA
Organism: Chitinophagaceae bacterium; assembly: GCA_017307755.1. Lineage (GTDB taxonomy): Bacteria > Bacteroidota > Bacteroidia > Chitinophagales > Chitinophagaceae > Puia. Next base: position 389,199 of record JAFKGQ010000011.1, read on the forward strand.
CCTCGCTGACGGTGAAATACAGCGTCATCTGTCTTGCGGAGGTTTTGCGGGCGGCATCGCCAAAAACATCATAGGACAGACGGAGGTCCTTCCAGCGTAGGATGTCACCACGGGTAATGGTGGCATCGGAATACAAAAAGAACGTGCTCCTGTTAGGATCGTTGACCCCGGATGGAGGAGATGGGATCAGGGTTCTTTTTTCATCGCCCCACGTCTTCCAGCTGTCCCCGAAATCGCGGTTGCCGGGTTCTACTCCTGCGATCATCCCGGAATAATTGATACTGGGTCTTCTGAATACATAGCATGCTTTGAATGTAAAAAGAGAGGAGAGGCTCCACCGGCGCCAGGTAAATGTATTGGTCAGTCCGCCAAACAGGGCCGGTTGATAACGACCGCTGTAGACAATGCCCGTGTCGCCTCTGGCATTGATGATGGAGCCGTAATCCTTGCTCACCTGGTTGCCCAGATAGCCCTGAGGGTCGCCGTTCGACCCGTCCAGGGGGGCGCCGCGATAACTGTAAATGGCCGTCAGGGATTGACCTGTCTTTGGCGTAGCGCTGATGACAAAGGCCGATGCGACAGAGGGTACATACCCATACCTGGTGACCTTATCCCTCTGATAGCTCATCAGCAGGGTGGTCGTCCAGCGGACTTTTCCGGAAAGGTTTTCCGTGTTGAGGACAAGGTCCACGCCCCATGCCTTCATCCAGGCGGTGTTGCCAAAAAAGGAGGTCATCCCGGATGACGGCGGCAGGGTGTCATTGCCCAATAGACCGGCGCTCCAGCGGTGGTAGACGTCCAGACTGCCGTGAAGCCTGCCTTCCCGGAACGTACTGTCCCTTAACAGACCGTAGTCGATGCCGGCGTTGAGCATATAGCTCTTTTCCCAGCTATAGGAAGGGTCCGGTGGGTTAACGATGACGCTTTGCGGCTCTCCATAGCTGTTATTGCCGAGCCGTTGTGTCGTGAGGTATCCTGTGCCGTTGCCGATGTTGCCGTTGGACCCCAGGCCGGCCCTTAGCTTCCACAGCGCTTCGTAGCTCGATGTATCGCCGGGTTTTCCGCCTCCGTCGTATCCCACGCTGGCCGCCCAGAAGGGAGCCCACTTACGGTGTACGCTCACGCCCGTGATATTTGCGCCGTCCCATTTTGCGGCGCCGTACAAGGTCAGCCGCTGCCCCCATTGAAGGTCCCCATTGGCAAAAAAGGAGAGGAACCGCGTGATGAGGTCCTGGTAACCCTGGTTCGCGGGTATTTGTCTGGGTAAGCCCATTACATCTGTATAATACGCCCCGGCGATCACCTGGTCGCTTGGTCCCCGGCTGGGATCGAAGCCATACATCCGCTGGGACTCGTAGTGAGAGGACACCTGGCTCTGCTCCACGCCTGCATGGAGACTCCAGCGTCCCGCATCGTCCTCCGCATCCGCGTGTGTAAAGCTCAACTGCCCCCGCAGGTAATGGCTGGTAGTGGTGGTGGTTCCCCGGTCGAGGATGTCGCCTGCGGGAATATAAGAGGTGAACGTGGGGGTACCCGGCTGGGCAAAAAGATTGGACAGATCGCGGACATAGTAGCCGTCCCGGCTGTATCTGTTGGTAATGATCTGCGAGCCTTTCATGTACCGGTAAATCCCTTCCGCCACAAGACCCCGCAGGATATAGCCCCGCAGGGATGCCTCGCCGTAATAATCTGTGATCCGGGTATTGTTGTCCGCCAGTTGCAGTTCTTGCAGGGGCCGGTAGCTCCAGTCCAGAAGAGAAGTGCCCGACAGGCTGTTGAACCAGGAGGGGGAATACTTGTAATTTACAGCCAGTGGCGTTCCCTGTGGACTTGCCAGCCCGGCATAGGTGTAGTCGACAGGCAATCCACCCGTATTGTTGTCCCTTGTCAGGATGTCGGAATAGTGCGCCAGGGTGGACAGCTGTAGTCTGCCCGACAGCAGCAGTTGTCTGGTGGATGCCTGGGCGGTCCATCGTTGAAAACTATTCCTTCGCAGGCTGGTGGGATCGTAATCATAGCCGGCGGAGAGATAATGTTGTCCCGTCACATTTCCCCCTGAAAGAGCAAGATGGTATTGCTGCCGGGCGGCGCCCTGGTAAAACCATTTGCCAAGGTCGTTCACCATCGACTGTTTCCCATATTTTCCAGCAAGGGCATCGTATTGGTCTTGCGTGATCTGTTTGTTCTGCAGTTGGTACAAACTTTCCACCACAGGCGGCAGAGCGGACTGGCTGGAAAGGACGGCGTCATAGAAGTGGTCGTTAAAGAACCTTGTCTCCAGGGCGATGTCGTCCGCGGGAGAGATGACGGGGATATAGGAAAGGTTGGGTTTGCCGGTTATAGTGGTATTGGCATTCAGTGTAAGCCGAGGTCCTTTGGCGCCGCCTTTTTTCGAGGTGATCACGATCACGCCGTTGCCCGCCCTGGCGCCCCACATTGAGGCCGCCACGGCATCTTTCAGGATGGTAATACTGGCGATATCGGCGGGGTTGATATCGCGGAAATCACCCGGGAAGGGGAACCCGTCCACGACGAGCAAGGGGCGTTTGTCGGCATGCAGGGTGCTGGTACCCCGAATGGAAATATTCAGCTCATTGTTGGTACCCGTACCTGCCAGCACGCCGCTGGCCTGGCCGTCCAATATGGATAGTACGTCGACAGATGGCCTCCGTGCGATCACTGACGAGGGGACATTATACCAGGCGCTGGGCGGTGCTATCTCCGCATCTATGGTACGAAAGCCGTCGTTAAAGCGTACTACATGTGGGTCCAGGTCCCCGGGCTTCTCCACCACACCCGGGATCTCTATAGCAGCCATTCCTTTGGGGCGGACATTGATCGGGTCGATATTGACGCCGGAGATGGTCAAGAGTGCGGTGTCTGCGATATTGGGCAGAAAAAAACAGCCTTTGTCGTCAGTGATAGTGCCGGCCGTTGTGTTGGCTATCCTTACCGACAATCTTCCAAGTCCCCGATTGTCCTGCGAAATGACCCGTCCTTTGAGGTTGGGGGAGGGTGTATAGATTACATAAAGTTTTCTTTCAGAGACAGCCTTGGTCACTTCTACAGTAAAAGGAAGCCCGGCGAGCCCCTTCTTCAGGGCCTCGTCCACCGTCACGTTTGATTCATTGATGTTAAGTTTGTAGTCGGATGTGTGCGTGCCGTCCCAGGCAAGTAAGCATTGACAGCGATGTTTTACTGTTTCCAGGAACACCTGTACGGTGACATGGCGCATGTGAATGTCAAAAGGTTGGGCATGGGCCTGTGCGCCCAGGGATGCTGAGAAGAATAGCAACAGGACTTTGTGCTGCATGTTGGCAGTCAATTTTAGTTGGTTAATAGAAGTATTACAGTTGTAGGATAGCCGGCCTGCAAACGAGGTTGTCCTCTATCTTGCAGGCCGGGCATAAGGTTAATGGCATATGGTCTTGATCAGCAGAACAAGGTGCTGTTGCGAAGGGTTGTATTAAGAGGGTCAAAGGTCAGGGGCGGGTGACGGACGTATATAATTCCTTCCCGGGGTCAGCGGGACACGATGATCTTTTTTCCTTTGATGTCAAAATGCACGGGGCCGATGGTCTGGATGCTTTTTAGTACTTCCGCTAATGGGTCTTTACGGGAAACCTCCATATTCACTTTCATTTCAGGCTTGTCCCGGAACTCGATGTCCGCGTCGTACCAGCGGCCTATCTGCCGCATGACATCCTGCAGAGGCGCTTCCGAAAAGTTGAACCTGCCGTTCTTCCAGGCAATGGCCGCCTGTATATCATCCGGCATCAGCCGCCGGTTGATCCCATTCTCGTATTGCAAATATTCTTCACCGGGATGGATACGTGCCACAACGCGCTGGCGGGGGTCTGCCACCTGCAGACGGCCATCTACCAGTGATGTCTTGATATATCCGTCGTCTTTATAGGCTTTTACATTAAAAGTGGTGCCTTCGGCGGAGATCTTTACTGTATCACCCGCCCTTTTCACTTTTACGATAAAAGGCGCCGGCTGTGCATGCGTCACTTCAAAGTAGGCTTCCCCCTGTAAGGTCACCGTCCTTTCCCGTGGGCCAAAGGTTGTCATAAAATCCAGGCTCGAGGCGGCATTGAGACGCACTTTGCTACCATCGGGCAGGACGACATTGTACCATCCGCCCTTGGGAGTGGACACCGTATTTACGGTGGGACGACTCGGCGCCTGTCCTGCCAGCAGGTGTTCATACACCAATGTATCCTGTCCCTGCCGCCGGATAAAGAGATCCCCGTACAAGGACATCCCTTTTTTGGGCACGCTGGCGGCATCAAGGGTGGTGACGTCGCGTACGGCCACTGTTAATTTATAGGAGGCCGGTTGAAAGAAATAGGCAGTTGGTCCGGCTTTCTCCTGGTGATTGTTTGTCTCCCGGGCGACGTCCCGTGGAGGGGCCACAGCGGGGGTGTCACGATGGATATAGAGATAGACGCCGCCGGCGACGACTGCTACTGCTGCGGCGGCGGCAATACCCCACCAGCTCCGGCTGCGATGGACCTTTCCATTTATAATTGGCGACGCTGCAGCGCCCGGCCGGGGTACGGACGCGAGGGCCGGGATCTTTAGCGTCAGCTTTTGCCAGGCGGCGGTGAGGTCAGGCTTTTCATACTGCAATAGTTGCCGTATCAAAGTATCCGTATCCAGCAGCTCGTTCAGCATCCGCCGGTTGTCGGTGGAAAGTGCGGCCCAGGCTTCCAGCCTGCCGTCCTCGGCAGCATCTGTCCGGCCTTTTATTCTTTTGATGATTAGCGTGACGAGGCGCCCGCGTTCTTTTTCAGACATGGTCATAGTAATAAGATTAAGGTAATAATGGTTGGTGCTACTACTATACTACGCGCGCACGACGGTCTTGTACTCGTCTTTTTTGATGTTTTTTTACTTAATTTTTAAATAACATGGCAATAAATGCCAGGTAGGACCACAGCGCCCGGATGTCGGGCGGAAGATCCTCTTTCAGGCTCTTGAGGGCCTGTGATTTGTAATTACGGACGGCTTGTACCCCGATGTGAAGGGTTTCGGCTATCTCCTCGTTCGACATTCCTTCGATGTAGTACATTTTCAGGACCTCCATGGCCCGCCCGGACAGGGATTCTATCCATGGATGAAGGATAGAGACGACGTCTTGACGGATCAATAGTCTTTCGACCTCATCGTCCGCCGGGTCAAAGTCCAGTTGCTCAGGATAGTCGATGGGGTTATTCTTTTGTCTTCGCAGATGAGAGATACTCGCATTCTTCGTCACCGTATGAAGAAAGGCCCCGACAGCGTCCTCGTTCTTAAGGATCTCTGTCCCCTTTTTCCACAGCTCCGTGAAAGCCTTCAATACAATGTCCTCCGCATCCTGCTTATTCCTGACAATGCCAAAGGCCAGGGAATTGATCTTCGGATAATTCTTTACAAAAGCAGCCTGAAATAGGTCCTCAAGTCTTTTCTCATCGAAACCTCCGCCATCATGGGATAGGTTATTCTGCATATCTTAGAATTTGGTTTTAAAGCTGGCATAGCATAAGGTTTCAACGGCGGGAAGATCGAGCCTCAACATGTTTATAATATGATCACCTTTTCAGTCCGTTATATATACTACGTTTTCGCTTAAAATTTATACTAGCGATTTGCGGAATTTTTTTAAAGAAATGTCTTTTCGTCGAATTTATTCTAGAGAAATCTTATATGATCCTTTATTGGTAGTTTTGCGACATGAAAATCGACATCCTTTCTGTCCTTCCCGAACTCCTGGAAAGTCCTTTTCAGCATTCCATCCTAAAAAGGGCAAAGGAGAAAGGACTGCTGGAGATCAGGGTGCACCATCTCCGGCAATGGGCGGTGAATGAATACGGACAGGTAGATGACTATCAATACGGGGGTGGCGCAGGTATGGTAATGATGCCGGAGCCGCTTGCGGGTGCCATCGAAGCCTTGTCAAAGGAGGCGCCTTTTGACGAAGTGATCTATATGACCCCTGACGGGGCCCGGCTTAACCAAAAAATATCCAACCAACTCTCGCTAAAAGAAAATCTTTTGATCATCTGCGGACATTATAAAGGCATCGACCAGCGTATACGCGACAGGTATGTCACCCGGGAGATCTCCATCGGAGACTATGTTCTCAGCGGGGGCGAACTGGCGGCGGCGGTACTGGTAGACAGCATCGGACGGCTCATACCCGGGGTGCTTAATGATGAAACCTCCGCCCTTTTCGATTCCTTCCAGGACGACCTGCTTGCTCCCCCCGTGTATACCCGCCCGGCAGAATGGAGGGGGGCCAAGGTGCCCGAGATCCTGCTCAGCGGTGATCCCAAAAAGATCGAGGACTGGCGGCACGAACAGTCTGTGCTGCGGACACAGGAGAGAAGACCGGACCTGCTGGAACCATAAATTCAACCCATGCTCACCATCAGCGCATTATATATCTATCCCATCAAGTCCCTGGGCGGCATATCCCTGACTACCGCCAACCTCACCGACCGCGGCTTTCAGTATGACCGCAACTGGATGCTGGTGGACGGGAACAACCAATTCCTCACCCAACGGGAATTCCCTCAAATGACCCTGCTGCAAACAACTCTCCATGAGGACGGCCTGGTCGTCCGGCATAAACATACAGGCAACTCCATAAAGATCCCCTTTCAACCCACGGGCGATCCCTGCACCGTCACGGTCTGGGACGACACCTGCCAGGCCCGATACGTATCTCCTCTGGCCGACCAATGGTTTTCCCGCGTACTGAGCATACCCTGCCGGCTGGTGTACATGCCGGAAAGCACCCGGCGCAAGGTTGACCCCAACTACGCCCACGGCAATGAGATCACCAGCTTTTCCGACGGATTTCCCCTGCTGATGATCGGGCAGGCGTCCCTGGATGACCTCAACAACAGACTCTCCGAGCCACTGACCATGGAACGTTTCCGTCCAAATGTAGTCTTTACAGGAGGTACTCCCTTCCAGGAGGATGAAATGGCAGCGTTTACCATTGCGGACATCATATTTTATGCGGTAAAACCCTGCGCCCGGTGTGTCATTACGACCATCGACCTGCTCACGGGGGAAAAAGGAAAAGAGCCGCTGCGAACGCTTAGCACCTATCGCAGGGACAATAATAAGCTCTACTTTGGGCAGAACCTTTTGTACGACCTACCAACAAAGGTTCAAAATATCTCCGTAGGAGATCAGATCACCCTCTTACAAACGCAGCCACCAGCAATTGCAGAAAAAGGTAATACGCCAGGATAAGCAGCAGGTTGATGAGTATGGTTTTCTTCATAGCATGACGGATTTGACGGAAAAAATAGGATAAGGTCCTTTCTTGTGTATCTATTATACCAATACTAAAATAATACCAATCAAAGGTTATTCACATAGGAATTATACCCATCCGGGCATGAAAAAACGCTCAGTGAAAACGACAGGATAAATTCACTAATATATTTCAGCTTGATCCGGACAATTCACCGGGAACTTTTCCATATTCGCCTGCTTTAATCTTCTATTAATACCTAATGGACAACCGTGCATAGCTTTTGTATGTACCTAAAAGATCAAACAAACTTCCTGGCTATGACTATCAGCGGATTTACAATGGTACGCAATGGCACCAAGTACTATTACCCTATCAAACAGGCTATCTCCTCCATCCTTCCCCTCGTCGACGAATTTGTAGTGGCCCTTGGCGCCAGTGATAAGGATGACCGCACATTCGAAGAGATCCAAAGCATCGGCTCCGACAAGATACGTATCATCCACACGGTGTGGGACCTTGAAAAATATCCACGCGGTATGGAACATGCCCACCAGACGGATATTGCCAAGGCCGCCTGTAAGGGAGATTGGTTGTTCTATGTGCAGAGCGATGAAGTGGTGCACGAGGACGATCTTCCAAAGATCCGTCAGCGTTGTGAAGAAATGTTGCATGATACATCCGTCGAGGGGCTGTTGTTTAAATACAGACATTTCTGGGGCGACTATGACCATTATATCACGTCCCACGCCTGGTATGCCAACGAGATACGCATCATCCGCAACGACCCGGATATCCATTCCTGGGAGTCGGCCCAATCCTTTCGTCGCATCCCGAACTTTGACGGCATCCACTATCGAGAAAAGAAAGGGACATTTAAATTAAAAGTCGCCCGTGTGGACGCCTATATCAACCACTATGGCTGGGTACGCCCACCCAGATACATGCAAAACAAACGCAAGGCCATGGAAGTGATCCACCGGGGACGTGATGTCGCGGAGGCGCAGTTCAAACAGGAAAAGGCTGAGTTCGACTTTGGGGACCTTAGCCTGCTCACCGTATTTAAAGGCCCCCACCCTGCTGTCATGGAGGAACGTATCCGTCTTTTTAATTGGAGCGATCAGTTGGATCAACAACATGATCGCTTGCAGATAGCCCTCAAGAATGGTAAGCCTGTCCACAGACATAAACATGAAAGGATAAAGTATCGCGTACTGACCTTTATCGAGCAGCATCTGCTCAGGGGGCGGCAGATATTCAGCTTTAAGAATTATAGATTAAAATAACAATCCTGCGCAGATCGCAACACTTATTGATGCAAATAGTACTAGTCATTCTTATTAAATATTTTTCACCATTTTGTGCCGATTCGAATAATAAACATCATCAAATCGCAGTTTATTAATATCGTTTCATAATTTTGTGGCCGTATATTTAGATTAATATCAAAAGGATCCTATTTTAATAACCCTAAATTTATTGATCGTGAAAAAGACACTCTCTTTGGGAATGATCCTTCTTGTAGGATTGTCCGCTTTTTCTCAATCGGGTACCGCCCCCTGCACACCCAACCCTGTCATCCCATGCAAGACGTATACTCCTCGTATCATTACAGACTCCATTCATAACGTGAGGACCGTTTTTCAGGAATCGAACCTTTACTTTTTAAGAAGTAGTTGTAATGACTCCGCCTATGTAAACAGCCCTCTCTATAACCAGGCGTCTTTCAGTAGCGTCAATGCACAACCTCTGATCGACGATTTCCGGAAAAAAAAGAAGTCCCCATAGAAGACCTTTCCTTTGCTAACAACTTATCCTCCTCGTGTCTGAATTTTTTTAATCCATCATACAGTTCATCTGTATTGATGATGCATATTAAGTGACCGATGCCGTACATATTTATGATCTTTGAATTTTCATCAAAGATCTTGTTCCTGTTGCTGCCGGATATGATCCCGATCAATTTTCCATTTTTTATAATGGGGCCGCCGCTATTGCCCGGGTAAGCGGTGATATTTACATAATAGTGCTGTATCCCGGGGTGATACATGGCTATTTGTCCTTCGACGATAAAAGGTATTACGATGTCTGTGGACTGATTGGGAGCAATGGCCCAGGGCCAGTTGCCCTTTGCAGCCACCGAGATCGTTTCAGGGAACCCGATGGTATACACTGTATCCAACGACTTGATGTCCATCTCTCTTTTGCCCGGCATGATATCTTCCAGGGATAACGGTACATAACCATTACGTTTCAGCCTTTCATCCAACCACGTGTAGTTCCGCGCCTGCAGCGAAATAATGCCGATGCCATCTCCCGTGCTGTCGGTGATAAAATAGTAAGGTGGAGGGTCTTTTACAAAATTATTATAATAAGTAGCCAGATTATTAAATGCGCCTCCGCTGTCTATAAAATATTGGAAAGGTGTGCGGATAGATATCCTGGGGTAAATTGCCAGGGGAGGTTCCCATTTACTTTTACCAGTCCGTGTCTCGAACTTTTTTTGATCGACGAGCGCTTCGTCCAGTAGATTATGTAATACGGTGATCAAATATCTTCTATCATGGTACTGTACATAGGTGGCCGTCCCGGTGTAGGAGGCCGTAGTATGATCATAAACAAATTTAATAGAATCCACTTTCCGGTGATCATATCCCGCCTTGCCCAAAGAGTCGCAAACGTGGTCAATAAAATAGGGAGGATAAATGCCATCCTCTGTCTCGATATTTACGACAGCTTTCTTCCAGGTTTCGGGATCCGGATGATCCTTCCGTCTTTGCGCCACAGCCGTCAGGTTGAGCAAAAAGCACCCTGATAAAAATAAAACCAGGTTTATTTTCATAAAATAATCGTTTTTAAACAGGATATTGAATTATCCTTGAATTAAGTGTAAAATGTCACCCTTTTGGATACTCCATTTTGTCGATACCCGTGTTTTAATATTAAAAACACCCTTGTTTATTAATGGTACTATTACGAGGATAAAAAATTAGTTACTTAATATCATTTAACTTTTTTTAACTTATCAAACCAACTATGCACACAACCCACACTATGGTTCAACGGGATGCCTATTCCCTGCTTTTCGTGGACGAATTCGGAGAAAGACCGCTTTTTAAGAACCAGGCCGACCTTGTCAACGAGCTATTACGTCATCCCAATTCAGACTATTATACGGATCGGGGCGATAGTGAGGCATATCCAAAGGCAGTCAGCAGGATGAAGGCCTTTGTCTCGCAACTCTTTAGCGAACACAGCAGACGATCGATATCCCAGGAATTCCGACGATCATTGGGAATCATCTTAAAGGAAAAAAGCCGGCACCAGTCCTTTGTCGTTGACGATATACTCGAGCAGATAGTCGATGATCTGAAAGAAAGGAATACCGTGCGCAAACATATATTCAGGGAGGCGCCCAAGGTCGAGGCGGATAAATATACAGAGCTGGCGTACGAACTCCTGAATGCAACAACCATTACGATATTTACTGCCAGGGATATCAATATGGAATTACAGGTGCTGGGTAGAAAACTGGCCATCCAAGAATTTTTCATCGAAAACCTTGTCTTTTCGTTGCAGCGCGGAGCAATGCCCAGGAAGTTTTTTTTCAATTTCCCTTCCGAAAATCTCTGTGTCCTTTTTTGGAAAGCATTAAAAAAACAACTGGCGTCGTTCCTGGACTTCCATGACCATGTACTGTCGTTTGTCCTACCTCTTATACGTTCCTGTGCCAGGTCTGCCGTCAGTAACGACATGGGGTCGGCAGTATCATCAGCGCTGCTAACTTATCTTTCAAAGGAAAACATTATAAACGTTTATCATCTCTCGGCCCCTGTCTATACGACCTCCGTCATTTCTCTTGAACTTCCTGAGTTTGTCAGTAGTGTCTATCTCTGTCTAAATACGGATGAAGGCCAGGATCACCTGCACAAATTATCCCTGGAGGAAAAGTTCCTCACCAGACTCTTTGTCTGGGACAATCTTAAAATACATCACGCAGGAAGTTTGATAAAGTATCAGGAATCGTACTGAATTACCTTGACCACCGGTACTGCGGCAGCCAGCCAGACACGTTCAAGGAGTACAGGCGCCAATCCTATATTAAAGATCATCCCGGATATGGCATACCTGAGCAAATAAGGCGTAGTAAAAATGATAAACAAAAAGTCCGTCACCCAAAAGACGGCCGCCAGGATCACAATTTTGTTGACCAAAGGGCCGGCGGTCTTATAGCACCTGCAAAAAAAGAAGCCCGCAATACCCAGGATGAGCAGCCAGTTTAAGATGGTCACCACCGTGGGAAAGTACGTGATCGAATAAAATTTGCCGGTGGAATTGCCTGACCAGTTAGCAGTATAACCAAACCATTTTTTTGTTTCAGCCAATATCGGTACACCCCCTTCTGGAAAAACATTTGTAATGTCCACCTTTGGGTGGAAGTACCAGTCGATGCCCTGTACGACAAAATACCTGCAATAATCTACGGGATGCCGGCGGATCAAAAAAAGCGCGTAATCGTGATACAGCTGTCCTACGGATGTCCATCGTTTGATCTCTTTCGTCGTAACATAATCCCCAAAGAATACCTGGCAATACCTTGACAAAGGGCTGGAGGCCTGAAAAGTAAAATAGTTCACCAACATCCTGTCAGGCACCATGTCAGGGGATGGCATGACAGCCAGATCATGCAGGACCATCCTATGCAGTGGCTGTAAATAGGCCGGTGGCATATCCAGGGCTCGTTGTTCCGCGGGAAGATGCCGGTACATGATCAGCGCATTGCCCGCCAGCCGCCAGCCGGAAAGAGGGGAAAATGTTTCTTGCCCGATGGACCGCTGAAATAAACCAATGGTATACGCTCTAAAACTCACCACGAGTATAACTCCCAACGCAATACCCGTCAGCTTTATCCACCATCGACCCCTCGAAAAGAGGATCAGGGGTATGGAAATAAGAGGGTAGAACATGGCATAATAGCGGATGGTATACGCCAGAAAAAAGAAAATGACCGTTAGATAAATAAAGAGGGGGCGAGGATGATAGATATACCACAGGGTTACCGTAAACCAGAGGACTGTAAAGGCGGCAAAAAGTCCATCGCTCAATACGTAGTTGCTAATAAAAAGGATAAAAGGGTTGAGCAAAAGAAAAAAGAGCATCGCCAACCCCACCCACTTACCCGGTCGTAAAAGAAAGCATACGGTAAAATAAAAGTAGAGCACTGCTCCCTCCAGCAGAACATATTGCAACAAACCGACGGCCCAGTCCCCTTTTGTTAAAAGATGGACTCCCTCCAATAGCTTGGGGTAGCCGATAGGCCAGCCGCTGATCTCCATATTGTTCATGGCGACACGGACGTAGTGATGTCCATCCCCTATGACGATGGTATGGGGAAAAAAGATCTTTAAAAGGATGTAATGCAGAATGAGGAAGCAAATAGAAAAGAACACCAGCCCGCGGTGCTGTCGGAATACAAAATCCTTGAAACTACTGTCCCTGGTCATGAAATAACAAGGTAACAATTACGGATGTTCCATTCAACTCCTTCTATGTTCAATTCAGCCAGGCCAAAAAACAATTCCGATCGTGCTATACTTCATACCACCGGGAACATTCCTGCAATTGATATTTGGACCATGGGAAAAAAAGCCATCATCATCGGGGCGGGACCAGCAGGGCTTACGGCTGCTTATGAACTGTTGGAACGTACGGATATCATACCCCTCATCCTGGAAAAGAGCGGTGACATCGGGGGCATCTCAAAAACCGTGAACTATAAGGGCAACCGTATCGACATCGGTGGTCACCGCTTCTTTTCAAAATCCGACAGGGTAATGCAGTGGTGGCTGAACTTTTTTCCTCTACAAACCATCGCGGAACAGGAGCTCACGCTCCAATACAGGGGGCAGACCAGGAACCTTAAGACAGAGACAGGGCAGCGTGCCGGCGATACAGACAACGTCATGCTGGTACGTCGCCGTCTGTCGCGTATCTATTTTCTAAAAAAATTCTTTTACTACCCGCTGCAGCTGTCCTTCGACACGCTGTGGAAACTGGGCCTCATACGCACTTTGGGGATCATCATGTCCTACCTCCAGAGCCGTCTGTTCCCCCGCAGACCCGAAAAAAGCCTGGAGGATTTTTTTATCAATCGTTTTGGAAGAAAGCTATACCGTTTGTTCTTTAAAGATTATACAGAAAAAGTATGGGGTGTACCCTGTACGGAGATCTCCGCTGAATGGGGGGCGCAACGGATCAAGGGTATCTCCATTGGAAAAGCTATTGCACATGCGGTAAGATCCTTAAAACATAAGCATCATGCGGACGGCGAGGACATCCGTCAAAAGGACCAGGAAACAAGCATGATCGGTCAATTCCTCTACCCCAAATTTGGCCCCGGTCAGCTATGGGAGGAAGTGGCCAGACAGATAGAGGCCCGTGGCGGTCGTATCTTTTTTCACCAGGACGTACGATCCATCGAGACAAAAGACGGGGATGTCGTCGCCGTCGAAACCATGGATGGGACCACAGGGGTCAACCATCGATGGGAAGGGGATTACTTTTTCTCGACCATGCCCGTGCAGGAACTGATCGCAGGGATGAATGGCATCGTTCCCGCCAACGTAAAACAGGTAGCAGCGGGCTTGCAATACAGGGATTTTATTACGGTAGGGATATTATTAACCAGGCTCCACAATCCGGAAAAAGCAACCCCAGATAACCCCCTATTGCCTGACACCTGGATCTATATACAGGAAAGGGATGTAAGGGTAGGCAGACTGCAGATCTTTAATAACTGGAGCCCCTACATGGTGAAAGATCCCAACACGGTGTGGGTGGGGATGGAATATTTTTGTGATAAGATGGATGCGTTCTGGCAGTTGCCTGATAGCAAGATCAGGGCGATGGCCATCGAAGAGCTAAAAAAAATGGGGTTAGCCAGAGTAGAAGAAGTGCTGGATGCCACGGTGCTGCGAATGGAAAAGACCTACCCGGCTTATTTTGGCACCTACGATCGATTTGAAGAAGTACGGAAGTTCACTGACCAGTTCACCAACCTATACCTCATCGGTCGTAACGGTATGCACAAGTATAATAATTCGGATCATTCCATGCTGACAGCCATGGTTGCTGTGGATAACATTTGTGCGGGTACTGCTCAAAAGGAAAATATCTGGGCCATCAATACGGAGACCGAATACCATGAAGAGGCTGCCAAAAAGACTACCACTACAGCCTAAAAGTCGTTTATTTCAGCTCCAGCATCACCACGGAATGGGCGGGTAATGTCACCACCATTTCGCCGCCTTCTTTGCGGGCGCCTTTAAAGTCGACGAGATGTATATTATCCGGCTGATCAAAGGTATTGATGTCATTCACTTTTGTGGACGTCAATATTTGTCCTCCGATACTTTTGGAAGGCAGCCCTTGCAGGGATGTGCGGATGGTGATGGATTTGGCCGCATCCACATTCACCAGGCTGATATGCACGGTCCCGAGAGAGTCACGTGAGGCGGAGGCGTTGATCGCGGGGATCTTTTGCTGACCATATACATAGTCGGGGCTGTTGAATTTCAACACCAGGGAATGCGCATCCTGATGCACTTTGTACATGTCAAAGACATGATAGGTAGGAGTCAGCAGCATCTTGTCACCCTGGGTAAGGACAAGGGCCTGCACGACGTTGACTATCTGCGCCAGGTTGGCCATTTTGATCCTGTCCGCGTGGTTATTAAAGATATTCAGCGTGGTGGCGGCCACCAGGCCATCACGCAAACTACTTTGCTGATAGTGAAAATCCGGCGACGTCCCCGGCTCTACATCCGTGGAGATACCCCACTCGTCCACAACAAGGTTCACCTTTTTCTGCTGATCATATTTATCCATGATGATCAGGTGCTTATTGATCAGCTCTTCCATCTTCAGACAGGAGAGTATCCCACGGAAATAGGCTGCTTCGCCAAAATTAGTGGCAGAGGCATCCTTAAAGTCTTTGTCCCCGGGATAGGCGTAGTAATGCAGACCGATACCCCAGGTATTACGATGTAGTATAGTCTTCATGACCCCTTCCGTCCAATTGTAGTCATCGTTCTCCGGGCCGCAGGCGACGAGCTTCATGGGCTGACCGTTGAAACGTCTGCTGGCAAATCGGCTGTATCGTCTGTATACTTCCCCGTAGTATTCAGGGGTAAAGTAGCCGCCGCAGCCCCAGCTTTCGTTACCCACACCCCAAAAAGTGACGTTATAAGGACCGCTATGACCGTTTTGTCTGCGGAGGTCGGCGAGAGTGCTTTCACCAGGGTAGTTGAGATATTCCAGCCAGCTTTCCATCTCTTCCGGCGTACCCGTCCCGACATTGGCCGAGATATAGGCCTCACAGCCCAGCAGACGGCAAAGTTCCATAAACTCGTGGGTGCCAAAGCTGTTGTTGTCCACCACCATACCCCATTGGGTATTCACCGTCTTCTTCCGTTTGTCCCGCGGACCGATGCCGTCCTGCCAATGATATTGGTCTGCAAAACAGCCGCCGGGCCAGCGCAGGATAGGTATCTTTATCTTCTTTAGCGCATCCACGACGTCCATTCTGAATGTATCCTTTCTCCAGAGTCCTTCGTAGACACAGCGACCGAGATGCTCGGCGAATTGTCCGTAAATATAGCGGCTGATCTGTGGCCCCGCGGTATCGCTGATCAGGAGGGTTACGGCATTTTGTGCGGAGGTGGAAAGGTGGAGGGTAACCAACAGGACAAGGGGAAGCAATATCTTTATACGCATAGGTGGCGATTTATTCCGACGAGCTATTAAAAACACCCTGCGGCTGCGATAGTGGGGTCCGTTCGCTATGCCGGGCAATAAAATCCAGGAACACCAGCGCAAAAGCAAACTCGAGGATCATCAAAAACAGCTGGTGACGCAATACAATAGCTCCCGCTGTGATCTTAAAGAAGAGGTCGCAGAGCCAAAAAGCCGTGATGGTAATAACGATCCAGGCATTTATCCGGCCCGCCTTTTTAAGACCGCCAAAGAGGAGAAAACCCACCAGCCCGAGGATAAAGGCCAGGTGGATAATACCCAGCAGCATCGGGTAAGGGGAAAGGATGGCCGTCCGCAGGTTGATATAGTCAGGACTGACCATGAGGGTCTTTAATCCAAACCACGAGCTTGCCTCCCTGCCGATGTCATCCTGTCGCAGATAAAAGGGGGACAGCGAGGAAAAGACCTCTGTAGGGGATATGGCATAACGAATGGTGCTTGGCCATAGGAACCACCGGCAGTAGGCGATAGGATATTTACGGGCCAGGTAGGTCCCATATGCCGAATATAGGGGGGCGACAAGCCCAAAGGTCCTGAGGTCCAGGAAGACGGAGTCCTGTCCATACTGACGCACTTTATATTGCAGAAGGGGGGAACCACCATCTGCCGCATAAAAAGCCCCCCCCGAACGGGCATCTGAAAGGTCATCCACCCATCTGACGGCCCTGAAATAGCGCTTTACCATAAGGTCCAGGGTGGCAAATCTTGCGGGTACAGTGTCATCCTTTTCCTGGCAGACGTGTCCGTACATATACAGGGCGTTATTTGCCATCCGCCAGCTGCCAAAAGGGGAGAATTGCCGGACACCGCTGGACCGCTCCATCTCGCCCCGGGTATACTGGATAAAACCCCCAATAAAAAGGAATTGCAGGGCAATCGCCGCCACTTTGAGCCAGGGACGCATTCGGGCTGCTAAAAGAATAAATGCGGCTATAAAGGGGTAATAAAGTGCGTTATAGCGAACGGTGAATACCAATAGGAGCAGCAGGGCATGGATAAGGATCATATAAGGACGGGGGCGGGTCATAATCCACATGAGCTGGGTGATCCAAAGGATGCTCAGGGTGGTGAACAAAGCATCGGACATGATAAAATTGCTGCAGTAGAGGAACAGGGGATTTACAAAAAAGAAGAGGAAGAGCAGGACCTTCATCCACTTGCTGCCAGGATGAAAAAAATACAACAGGCTAAAAAAGAAAAGGAGAAAGGACGCTTCCAGCAGCAGGTACTGTACCCACACCAGCAATGTGGCAGACCTTGAGAAAAAACTGAATAGTTGGAGGAACCACGTATACCCCATGGGGAAGGAATTGACATTCCGTCCTTCCACCAGAGGCCGGATATAGACATAGCTGTCCATCACCATAAAGGGATGGGGGTATAACAGCTTGAAAATAAAAAAAAGAATAAGGCTTAGGGCGCCGGCGCTCAACAGATAAATGCGATGGTGCCATATAAGATCCCGGAAGCTCATTGCTATAAATTTCCGTCCGGGAAATGATCCGAATTGATGTAAAGATTATCCGGTTGGAAATATTAGCGGCCGGTAAGAGGAAGATATTCGGGTTTACTGCTCCGGAGCATTTTATTGCGTCTGAAAAACATACGGTTTGTTCACATAATAAAAAACGACGGAACAATACTGTACAGGTACTCCAACGACAGTACCGCCATGTTCAATTCCCTGGTATAGACTCTTTTTGAATGGTATCTTGTCAGAAATCAAGAGCCGGTATCCGCCCGTCCAGGATGTCTCACTCGAATATCCAAGGCACCCTGAAAGGGGCAAGCTACATAGATGATTCCATCGCCCTTCAATATTGTACCAGCCGCCATTGAAATAATCTTCTGTTCCGGTGCCGTGTAACATAGATACGCCATCGACAACGGTGGAATCATCTCCTTCCCAAAATGGCGTGCCGTTTACCCCTTCATCACCTTGCCCGGTGAGCATCGTACCCACATAATGCCCCTGACCGGCAACGTTTAGGAGCACATGATAAGGGTCTTTTGTCTCAAGGTGCCTGCTCTGAGCATATGCACAAAAGTATCCCTCCGTTGCTGCATGCCTGGAATCACGGCTGTACCAAATAGTCGCCATGCTCTTGTATGTATTGCTCGTACTTGTATTGACTAATTCAACCCTGGCACTATGATCAAAAGGCATGGGAAAATAGACATAATTTTTATTACCTCTACAACCAATGAGCAAGCTTTGCATAGCAGGTCTGTGCAAAACGTGACCAAAAAATTGGGCAGCCGGGCAATCAATGGCCGGATGGATTTCACCATCCCAAAAGATACGGAGACGGCAATCTTGCGTTCCAGTTGTATCCAGTTCGATGCCGTTGATGCGGCCTCCACGGGTCCAGCTACCAACAGTTTTCGTCTGTCCTGGTGAAACTGAGACAAACTGCTGCTTTTTTTTACCCTTTACCCCTTCTCTGGAGTTTTGCCATAATAAAGCTATACGGGATATGTCTTTCTTTTCTTTTTTTGAGAGGTTATCAGAGAATGAGGTAACTGTCGTTCCCTTGGGATATAGACGATAGCCGATCTGATGAAATTGCAATTTTTTGCCACGACAAACGATCCGGCAATGTGATTGAAATAAAATTGGAAAGTAACAAAAATATCCTCCAACAGCATTGCCACAAATAGGTTTGACGAAGGGGTATCTAACCCCGGAGAACAAGTCCAGATAGCAGATCGATAAAGTAGGACTGCTCATGTTATCTATATAAAAATCCAATGTGTCGCTCGTGGGCGTTGGCGTATAAAATCGATTAATAACTCCTGGCCCATCAATATCCAACATAACAAGACTGCTATCCGGATTACGCCGGACGAAAGACCATGTACCTCTAAAACCATCATTATTGCCGCCGAGACGGTCATAGGTCGTTTCTTCCCCCTCTGTAGTATTGGTGCAATAGGATGGTAAAAGTGACATATCATACAACGGAAGTAGTTCCTTATGAAGTGTGACATTTTTGCTATTTGACTGACCGTACACCGTTACTGGTAATAAAAAGGCAAGAAGGATTTTTTGACATATCACAAATCGAAATTTTAAAAGTTAACTTTTGTTTTTTAAGTAATGTCGCTAATGTAAACACTTAACCTTGAAGAAAGTACTACTGCTTATAAGCTGCAGGGGAAAAACATAATTTACTAAAAAAAGCCAAATTATGAGAACACCCATCATTTACAGCATTTTATTTATCATATTATTCTGCTTTGTCACCAGCAATATGGTTTATTTTGGTTTTATGGAGGATCGTATCCTTACATATACCAAAAATTCATTCATACAATTATATGGCGCTGGCATCTATCAATATCGGGTCCTTGGAAAATGGCTGGTGTTGGAATTGGATAAGATTGTAGATCCTTCCGGCAAAAAATTTTTTTTATCAATTTTCTATTTCAACACCTTTTTTCTAATTCTAACAGGCATTGTTACGGTGCTATTAGTCAATTTGGAAGCAGTGTTTATTATGAGCCAGAGCGAGAAATATTTTATTATGTTACTGGTCCCATCACTGATAAATTTAACTCAATATACCGTAGTACCCTATGATGTGTCCGGATATTTCTTTCAGTTATTAATTATGTTTATTTTCCTGTCATTTTACGAGACACGGTATATTCTGGCGATGATCTCTATTTGTCTGCTATTGATCTTGTCTACCCTGAACAGGGAATCCTCAGCTTTAAATGTAGCATTTATGATTAATATCCTGATCCTACGCGATGGGTTTAAAACGAAAGCATTTACAAGTATGTGCATGTTTATTTGGGCGTTCCTATTGACCTACATTTGCCTTAGAGTAATGATTGTAAACAAACCATACAACGCAATTAGCCTTTTAGCGGGCTATTTGACTAAGTATATAAATGTTTTAGGAATCCTTTTTTGGTTGTTAGTCGGCACATTTGTCTACAATTTATCAAACACCCGGCAGAACAAAAACCTTGTCATCTTATTCCACATTCTCAGTCTCCCATATATTTTTACAGTATTTTACAGCGGCATACTATGGGAAATGAGGCTATATATCCCACTTTTCCTGGGAAGTCTATTTCTTAGCAAGTTAGATACTTCAAAATTTAATATGAGAGGAAATATTTTCAGTAAAATTTCAGGCAGGAACTAGTAATTTCTTTTCTGCAGCGTGTTTCCAGCAGAGCAGTAATGTTAAACCCATCCCATCATGCCCTCCACATCCAGGTATATAGTCGTCCTCTTGCTATTGATAGCCCGGTCGGTGGTTCTTGGACAATCAGCGCATCCCTACAATGGTATTTACAAAGGCGACTATTTACAGCATATTGCATTCCCCATCGGGGGTATGGGGGCCGGTATGTTCTGTCTGGAGGGCACAGGGGCCATCTCTCATGTATCCGTGCGGAACAACCCCGACATGTTTAACGAGCCGCCGGTTTTTGCGGCCATCGCTATCAAGGGGCGGCCAGGTAGCGCAAGGGTACTGGAGGGACCTGTACCCGACTGGAAGAAGTTTGGACAGCGGGAGTCTGCAGGGGGAAGGGGCGGCACTACTTATGGGCTGGCCCGTTTCAGCGAGGCGGAGTTCCTTGCCCGCTTTCCTTTTGGAGAGATCACCTTGCGGGATGCAACCCTACCCCTGGATGTGCATATCACCGGATGGAGCCCCTTTATTCCCACGGATGAGGACAATTCCGGGTTGCCCGTGGGCGCCCTTGAATACAAATTTAAAAACACAGGCCGGCAGGCCATCGGGTGCGTCTTTTCCTACAATGCCCGCAACTTCATGGCTCTGCCCCATCGTGATACTACTATTGGACTCAATACCATTAAACCGACACCTAACGGCTTTATTCTCTCCCAGGCTGGTACGAACAAATCCCCCGAACAAAAGGGGGATTTTGCCATTTACGCCGATGATCCCAACACCGTGGTAGACCACTGCTGGTTTCGCGGCGGCTGGTGGGATCCGCTGACCATGGCCTGGGATCATATCGAAAAAGGCGAGGTACAGCCCGTGTCGCCTGTGGAAAAAGATGCCCCCGGCGCTTCGCTCTTCGTACCTTTTACACTCAAGCCGGGGGAGGAAAAGACCGTCCGTCTGATGATGGTCTGGTATGTTCCGGACAGTAAAATGCGTTATGGACGGGATATTGCCGTACAGCAGCCGCCCACGTTTTACAAACCCTGGTATAGCAGCAAATTTTCCAGCATTGAAGATGTGGCCGCTTACTGGCAAGGCCATTACAACGAGCTGCGGCAAAAGTCGGCGCTTTTCCGGGATGCTTTTTATAAGAGCACTTTGCCACCGGAAGTGCTGGAAGCGGTGAGCGCCAATCTCACTATTTTGAAATCGCCTACAGTACTAAGGCAGTATGACGGTCGCTTCTGGGCCTGGGAGGGTTGCAATGACGACCAGGGCAGCTGTGCGGGCACATGCACCCATGTATGGAATTATGCGCAGGCGCTTTGCCATCTTTTTCCTAACATGGAGCGCAGTGTCCGGGAGACGGAATTAGGAGATGACATGGATAGCGCCGGGCATCAGAATTACAGGGCCGCCCTACCCATACGACCTGTGGCGCATAATTACTACCTGCCGGCTGCCGATGGTCAGCTGGGTGGGATCATGAAAGTGTATCGTGAATGGCGGATCAGCGGGGACAGCGCCTGGCTGCGGAGTATATATCCCAGACTAAAGGTAAGTCTCGACTATTGTATACGCACGTGGGATCCTCGCCATACGGGGACATTGGAGGAGCCGCATCACAATACGTATGACATCGAATTTTGGGGCCCGGACGCAATGTGTACCGGTATCTACCTGGGTGCGTTGGAGGCAATGATCAAAATAAGCGAATACTTAGGCGCAGACACCAGCTTCTACAAACAGTTATATATAAATGGCCGTTCATACATGGAAAAAACACTGTACAACGGCCATTACTTCATCCAGCAAATCCAATGGACCGGCCTGAATGCCTCCAACCCGGCGGAAAATCCCCGCGAATGGCTGGAAGAGTATTCTGACGAGGCGGCGCAGCTGTTGAAAAAAGAAGGTCCCAAATACCAATATGGCAAGGGTTGTCTCAGTGATGGGGTGTTGGGCGCCTGGCTGGCCCGTGTCTGTGGTCTGTCCGCTCCTATCGACACGGCCAGGGTCAGCAGCCACCTCATGGCTGTATACAAATACAATTTTAAAAAAGACCTCAGCGGCTATAGCAATCCGCAACGACCGGGTTTTGCCCTTGGACATGAGGGTGGGCTCCTGCTGTGCACCTGGCCGCTGGGGGGACAGCTGTCCCTGCCTTTTGTTTACAGCAACGAAGTGTGGACGGGTGTGGAGTACCAGGCGGCATCCCATCTCATTTTCCAGGGCCGGGTAAAGGAGGGGCTGGAGATCGTACGTGCCTGCCGCGATAGATACAATGGTAAGGTGCGAAACCCCTTTAATGAGTATGAGGCCGGTTATTGGTATGCCCGGGCGCTTTCCAGTTATGCCCTGCAGGAAGCGCTTACAGGTGTCCGCTACGACGCGGTGGAGAGGACTCTGTATGTGGACTCAAGGGTAGGTAATTTTACCAGCTTTCTTTCCACAGCCACTGGTTTTGGCAACGTGATCTTTAAAGATGGCAAAGCAAAGGTGAATGTAGTATATGGCAGTATTCCCGTAGAGAAAGTCATACTGCTGTAGGGTTGCAGGCTGAAAAAGTATTTTCACAGATACTTCTTTCATCCTTTAATAAGCCTGTATGAACTTTATCCAACCAAAGATGGTGCTGCCCATTGCCATAGCAGTCTTCCTTCTCCCCATCATCATTGTTGAGATCCCTATCCTTCAATTTACGCATGGGGACTTTGCCTATCCCATCGACGACGCCTGTATCCATCTGGCCATCGCCAAGAACCTGGCCTTTCATCAGGTGTGGGGTGTTTCGCCCGTGGAGTTTACCTCCGCTGCCAGTTCCATCGTGTATCCATTGCTGCTGGCCGTGATCGTAAAGGTCTTCGGGGCGCACTTGATCATTCCTTTTCTGGTGAATTTTATCGTCGCCATCATATTGCTGGTGGTCATTAAAAAATGGTTGGTGCAGCAGGGATTGTCTCCTCTGGCTCAATTATGTGTGCTCCTGGCCGTCATCCTGCTCACTCCCCTGCCCGTGGTCGTCATCTGCGGGATGGAACATACGCTCCATTTCCTTTTTACTTTTTTATTTCTTACCCGGTTTTGTGCCGGGCTGGAAAGGCACTCCTTACACTGGACTGTTTATTTGTATGGGGCGCTGATGGTGGCCACCCGTTATGAAGGTCTACCCCTGATCGTGTTTGCCTGCCTGATCCTCCTGGCTCGCCGTCAAATCATGTACTCTTTACAGCTGGGAATTTATTCCGCGGTGCCTATAGTGATCTTTGGGTTGTATTCTGTTTCCCACGGCAACTTTTTCTTCCCCAATTCCGTGCTGTTAAAGTCAGGGGCCCCTCCTTTGACCTTTGACGGATTGTATGATTTTTTCACCAATGGTTTATTCTATAAGCTATTTTTTTCCGTAGTGGGTTATAATACCATCGCTACACAAAGACTATTATTCCTTTTACCCATGGCATTCCTGCTATTTTATAGACAAATGTCGATAGGCCACAAACATTTGGTATTACTGCTGACGGCTGCGGTATTTACCCATCTGGCGTTGACGGGTTATGCATCTTTTCCCCGGTATGAGGCGTACCTGATAGGGTGTGGTACGGCTGTATTGGGTATGCTGGCGGCCAAATATGGGCGAGGACTGTTCGCTGGCACCCCGCAGACAGCCTGGTGGCTCACCGTATGTCTTTGCCTTTTCCTGGCCTTTCCCCTTGTGCTCCGGAGCAACGATGCTTTTGAAAAGGTATATAAAGGATCGTTGGGTACTTATGAGATCCAGTACTTGTCCGGCCGGTTCCTCCACCATTATTACCACGATGAAACCGTGCTCCTCGAGGCCCTGGGAGGGGCGTCTTACTATTCGGATGGGAAAAAACTGGATGTAGTGGGTTTGGGGGATGTGGATGTAGCGCGTAGCCTAAGAGGGAATTATTATAGTGTGGATTTCCTGGACAGCCTGAGCAGACGGGATAAAGTAAAGCTTGCCGTGGCTTCAGAGTATTCCACCCCGCCACAGCTGCTACAGCGATGGAAAAAAATAGCCACCTGGCAGATACCTATGCATCTCGGTGGCTATTATGTCTCTTTTTATGCGGTGGATGAGAGCATCGCTCCCGGGTTAAAAAAGAATCTCGTTGAATACCAAAAGTTTCTGCCGGCAGACGAGCGGGTCATCTACTATTAATTCTTCGGCATATCGAAGATGGCCGGATCGATGTCCTTATTCACCTCCACCTTTTTGTTGACGATGTTCAGCGTCACCTGGGGCAGGATCACTTGTTGCGTGTACGCCAGTGTATAGCCTGCGTCTGTCTTTTTATAGTCGGAAAAGGCGGCGGTGGTTTCTATCTGCTGTCCCCCCATACTCAACTTGCTCACGGCCTTATTGATAAGATAGGTCTTCTGGTCGATGTAGTACGTCATATCAATACCCCCGTCGGCAGTAAGCTTGACCTTGTAACCCGAACTGTCTTTACCGATCAGTTCCGCCTTATAGCCTTTGGCTGCGTAATCCATCAGGGGTCCGCCAATGTGCAGCTGCAGCTGGTAGTTCTTTAACTGGTCGCCGGGTATCGCCTGGGCTGTGGTTGCCCCAGCCATGGGATTGATAGCCCAGCCACCTTTTTCGGTGACGCATTGGACAATCTTTGTGCCGTTGAAGTCAAGCTCATTTTTATAGCCTTTGCCGTTGAGGATATAGGTGGTGGAGGGAGCTTCATTACCCATAAATTCCACCGTGCTTTCTACATAGATCGACTTGATCGAGTTAAGTACGGTCTTTCCCCCCAGCGCTTCGATATGCTTGCTGACGATTTCATCGACGTTCTGAGCCTGTGTTTTTACTATGCCAAGCGTTGCCGACAGCAGCAAAGCGCCTTTGATCAGTGTTTTCATTTAGTGCTTTTTTAAAAAATATATTTAATACCAGACAAACATATATATAATTTCTTGCTATAGCATTACCTTTCATAAAATTCTACCTGACACCTGCCTGACGGGGTTCCTGGCCCTGCTGGCGGTAGTGTGCTAAAAAAAGTCCTTCTTCGTATATCCCACACAGAAAGAATCGTCATTTTTAGCAAAATATTCCCGATTGGATAGTATAAAGTTACGCTTGGAATAGGCAAGATTATAAATCTCGTCCGATCTTTGTAGAACATCTGTAGGATATTAACAAAATTTAAAATTCGGATCTCGCAATTAAACCTTATTCCTATGCAGAAAGAGATCTTTCACCGGCTGAGCAGGATCGACCAGCTCATCCGGATAAAAGGGACAGGTACACCCTCGGAACTGGCCGATAAGATCGGCATCTCCGAGCGTAGTACATACGAATACATAAAACTCATGAAGGATTTTGGGGCTCCCGTCCTCTACTCCCGACAGCGAAAGAGTTATTACTACAAGCAAGAAGGCAGGTTTCTGATTAGCTTTTTAATAGACTGACCACATGACGGGCAGTTGTGCTAAAATTTTGTATCAAACACCCTTATCCTAAAGGCTAATGGTCTTCTCATTCAATCAACAGGAATACAGGTTAACCCGGGACATCCCCGCTGAACTGACCCGGTACCAGCTACCGGGCAGCAGCGCCTCTGCTCTCGCTAACGAATACCTGAAATTACTTGTCCAGGAACTGCCTGCCGAAAACTCCAAGGCATTTTATTCAGTATACCTCGTAGACAAAAAGTCAAATTTCCGTCTGAAAGATGATGCGCCTTTCCTCCGCGCCTATCTGGCGCTGCAGCAGGACCGTCAGCTGGACATCGCGGGACTTGGTAAAATTGTGATCAAGGAAGGCCAGTTCAATCTTCTTTATACCCCCTCCACCGACCTTCTTAGCCATCATGATAACGTGCCCGAGTATCTTACCCTGGACATCCAGTACGATATGGCTCTCCTGGAAGAATGGGAACCTTACTTCCCCTTATTAGCAAATTTTCTTAACCATGTGAGGGCGGGGCAGCCGGCTACGCTCCTCCCCCGTCCTGAATGGGCGACCAAAGAGATCCAGGACCTTATCCATCGTATGCTGCATGTCCCCCTGGAAGAGGCCGCTCAGCGCAAACATTTTACTTTACTGGTAAATACCCTCCTTTTTCACCTCCTATACCAAGCCGTCCAACAACAACCCGCCAGCAATTACAACTATTACGAGGTCGACAGCATCCAGGCCGCCCGGGATATGATCCGGAAGAACATCCGCTATCACTTCGTCATCCGCGAAATCGCTCAGAAAGTAGGCATGAACGAATTCAAGCTGAAAAATGGGTTCCGTGAACTCTTTGGCAACGGTGTTTACGAATATCTCCGTAGCGAGCGGATGCAGGTGGCCAGATCACTTCTCACCGACTCCGGCCGTAGCATTAAAGAAATTGCGTCTATGACAGGCTATCGGAGTGTCAATAGTTTTATCAAGGCGTTTAAGAAAATGTATGGGATGACGCCCGGGGATTTTAGGAAGAGGGTAGATATTTCCGTCTAGACTATTCTTTCTCCCAAGGGGATTATCCCCACCTCTGAGCTTTGTTCCATGAGCCCCGTGAGCCTGCTTCCTATATTACCCATCATTTTGATAGCGCTGGCGACAATGAAATTGACCGGGGCAATCTTGGGTATCAAGCCCGCGGAAGGCAGGTTTGCATCCATCGATGGGCTAAGGGGATATATGGCCTTTTTTGTATTCCTACACCATTCTTGTATCTGGTACTTGGCTATGCACGGATATGGATGGCGCCCACCGCCGTCCAATCTTTACAGCCAGTTTGGATCCACCAGTGTAGCAGTATTTTTTATGATCACTTCTTTCTTATTTTTTTCCCGTCTGCTGCAGGCACGTAAAGGCGATATGGATTGGTTGAAATTATATGTATCCAGGGGGTTCCGAATTATGCCCCTATATCTTTTTGCTTTACTCATCGTGCTGATCATAGTGGCTATTCTCAGCCATTTTACATTGCATGAACCTACAGGCAAGGTAATTGTGGAAATATTCCAATGGCTGGCGTTTATCAAGGCAGATATCAATGGGATTAGTCCTACCTGGCTGATCATTGCGGGCGTAATATGGAGCCTGCCTTATGAATGGCTGTTTTATTTTGCACTTCCCCTCCTGGGCCTGCTGCTAAGCATGAGGATATCTTTCCTGGTCTGGGTATTTGCAATGGCAGGCTTCTTTTTTTTCTTTTATGTGATCCTAACTTTTTATACGTCAGGAGGCATTCTTAACCACTTACTGCCTTTCCTGAGTGGGATTGCCGCTGCCTTTTTAGTGAAAATTCCGCAAGTAAGAGCACTGGCTTCCGGGCCGGCGGCCTCGGTCTGTATTGCACTATGTCTTATTGCAGGTGTGGGCTGGTTTAAATCTTTAGACGAAGTGGCGCCATTTCTGTTGGTATCCGTCTCTTTTGTCGGGATAGCATGCGGTAACAGCCTTTTTGGGATCCTCACTCATTCGTTGTCTCGCACACTAGGACAGATATCTTATAGCATTTACCTATTACATGGGATCGTACTGTTCGTCACTTTCAATTGGATATTGGGATTCCAGCGTGCCGCACAGTTTTCGCCTTTGTTACATTGGGGCATTATTGCCGTATGTGCCGTTGGTGTGGTGACAATCTGCAGTTTGACTTATTATTTTATTGAACGACCCGGCATGGATGCTGCGTCAGCTGCAACAAAAAAATTGAGAAAACAAGTCAGAGCGCCAGGTATCTTAAAAAATGCCTGATCTATTTCGACACTATCACCTTTTTGACCAATATGTTGCCGTAGACAGGGGTAACAGTCACCTTCCCCTGCTTATAGGTCACATTTCCAAACCCCGAAGCTGTAGAGAGAAAAGTGGTGAAGTCCCCTATTTTGGATTCTACGTATAATATCTTGTCCACGGCATCATAACGCACACCAGTCATTGCTTCGAGCAGCGCATAACTGGACAATGCCCGGGCATACCAATGCCCGCACTCGTATTCGTCAAAGGGATTGCGGACAGTCCCATCATAGCGTTTACGGCAGGTCTTTACAATGTCCAGCCCCTCTTTTACATGTCCAGTAAATATAAGATGCGATGCAACCTGATATTCTACCCCGGTCCATACTTCATTACTGTATACAAAAGGGAGAGAAAGGCGCCCCCCTTCCGGCCAGGTGCATAAAAGCAGCCCCCCTTCCTGACCAAGGGCATAAACAGGACGTTGTGGATTACTAAAGCCAGACAAATCCTTTTTAAAATTATATTTATAGACATTCAATAAATGTCTGGAAACCTTTGCCGTGTCGAGTGGCGCGGGTAAACCGCAAACCCGGGCGATCCAAGCCCCCAATACACCGTCACTAAGACACCCCTTTCCGTACTGGTATTTCGGACCTTCCTTTTCCAACAACTGTGCAGCTTCAATTGAATAATTCTCACCAAGAGAACGTTGAGGGTCGGCCACAGGATCAGGGGCGTTCAAGCCCGTCCATTGTATTTGCTGGATGAAATAATGACCATTATACAGAGATTTTTCCATGAAGAGACGCCCATCCATGTACAGTTGTTTGTATAAATTGGCCTCTTCCCCAAGATACTCACTGATCTTCACCATCGCCTCCAACGCTCCCAGGTAAAAACTGGTACACATTCCGTCCGGCCCCCAAAATTCAATATCATACGTGTTCAGATGAGGCTCTTCCAGTATGCCATGATGCCGGGGATCCCAGGTACGGATACAATAGTCAAGGCTGGCTTTCACTTTAGGGTATAACTTTCGCAGCCAAATACTGTCGCCGCTGATCCGCCATTCACGATATATTTTCATAATGCCCCCCAATTGACCGTCAGCAGCTGCCACCAGATAATCATGGGCGAAGGGCCGTATAGGCAAGGCAGCACGATGATTTTGGTGTCCATATAAATCCTGATCTTCTTTGAACTCCGTTTCACGGCAACCTCGTTCCAGGTCGGGAAAGAGATGGCATAATGCCTGTGCATAATTCCAGACATGTGTACAAGTGCCAAAACAGCTGCCTTGCGCATCGTCACATCCTTCCCAGGCCCATATGCGGCCATCATATTGACGCAAGACGGTTGGAGATTTGAGGATGGTTAGATTGGCGCTCACCGCCTCCAGCACTTCGGGAGGCAGCGTACTCCTGTAAAAAGCATCGCGGAAAAGGACGCTTTTGCCGCGCAGATCACTGTAATGTTCCAGCCAGTAAGAACCCACTCCCTCGACACTGGAAAACCGGCTGCTATACCAGGGTTTGTGGAATCGGGAGGGAAGAAGTACGGAAAGATCCGGTACGGTACTGTCGGAAGGGACTTTTACAGTCCTCCCGCTGCGAAGCCTCGAATCCGGCACATACCAGGCCATTAAAACCCGAATTGTCCTCTCTTCGCCCGGCTTCAGCGTAAAAGGGACAAAAAGAGAGGCGCCGGGCGCATCCTTTTCTACAGGTGCGACAGGCTGAACCTGACCTTCCTCTATATGGTTCCAGGCCATAGAAAGAGGGTCCCACCAGCCGCCGCGGAACCAGCAATGGTCCACCACGGCGGCGGGATCGTCGGTGAAGATGGCAAAGTCCCCTTTTTGTTCGGGAGATCTCTCCGTGCCTGCCTGGGAGAGAATAAAGCCGTTGTGTATAGGTTTAATGGTATTGGGTCCAATAGTGTTGGTATCACGGCGGGATATGGCCATGAAGTTGCGGGCATTGTAAGAAAAGACGCACTCGATGGTCTGCCGGCCCGTATTTATAAACCGATACTCCAGCGCTCCGGCAGGCAGGCTGGAATTATCGGCGTCAGTGGGAATAAAGGGGCTCCAGCCAGTGAGTAACACCTGTAAAGGTATCTCCGGGTCCTTCATCTTTACCTCTGCAAAAGGGAAACGTGCGAGAAACCCGGCTTCTCTGAATCTTGCCAGTCCAAAAGTAGTCCCCTGGGCGCCGATTCCCGTGCCCAATTGACCAAATTTCTTCCAGCCTGGAACGGGCCCTTCCAGGACACGGGCACTGCCAGGTCTGCCTTTTATGGAAATGGCCGCAAATATGGCCGGCTCGTTAAACATGTCGGGACTATTACGCACCGACATATGAGAAATAGCGCCTGTACCCTCCAGACAGAACATACCGGCCCCCATGCCGCCGATGGGAAATGCTGCACGTTGCAGGTTGCTGCCCAGGTAAACACCGTCATAAGAATGTTGAGCATAGACGGTAGAAGATAGGAACAGAACTATCGAAATATGATAAACCCCTTTTTTGAGTATAAAGGACATAATCGAATTTTTGCAAAACGCCTTGATGGAAACACTCCAATTATTGAATGTTACTAGCGGAACAGAGAAAAAATTCGATATATCAATAATAGGCGGCTTTTACATCTTTAGGCAGAAATCTTTCATATCCATGTAGATTTCTTTGCAATCCTTGCCGAAAAGTGGTATCCACTGCATAAAAGGTAACCGTGTTACTCAGGCAAATAATATTGTTTTGTATCGTCCAGGTACCTACGGGTATCCACCCTGCAAAAAATTGCTGGGGAAACCAGACGTCAAATACCACAGCGACTTTTACACTGTCCTTTTTAACAGCCTGAGACACTACTTGTGGAGTATAATAGTTATTTAGTCTGGCCTTGGTGATCTCATAACTTGAAAGTCCGATGAGGTCCAGCTTTTTCCCCTCCGTGAGATAGGAAACGGCTCCAATATCGTTCAGGGCAATGCCATCATTGTTATAATACTTATGAAAAAAACTCCCCATCTGGTATTGCTGCTGAAATATATTGACGGATGCCAGCTCGATATCTCCGAAGGCCCTGCCGGACCGGAATACCAGCGGATAACACATGATACATGCCAGAAAAATAGAGATCCCCTTCGCCATCTGGGACCAGCCGTTCCATATCTCTTTCCCGTACTTCAGGGCTAAAAACAGGATAAAGACAACAGCACATCCAATCAGGTATGCCTCATAACGAGATGATCTGTCGATATTTGCCACAGCTAGTTGGGCCACAAAACCCGTCGTCAAAAGGAATATGATGTACCGGTAAGCAGGCTGTTTCCTTACCTGGTTATTAAAAATAAAATACATAAGTGGGAGGATCAGTATCAGTCGTTGTACAGAGACGCTATTGTAAATATGCGGCCCCTGGGCGAGAGAAAGCCGTTCATAAAGCTGCGTGGTAAAGAAATAGTACAGCTCATTAAATGCCAGGTGGGGCGCCCGGGACTTCAACAATACGGAATTTGGCAAAAAATAAGCCCCGTTATAGAGCGAATAAAAGCCAAACAAAAGGACGGGCAAAAATGAAAAGAATGCAAGACACAAGGCTGTCCAAATACGTTTGTGAAACAATAGAAGCATAAGCGCTGCTGCTATAAGTATGCCGCTCTCATACCGGGTAGCCGTCATAAGACCGGCCCATAAATAGACCTTCCACGGGAGTCTCCCATCCTTACCCCCTGCAACAGGTGGATCCGCCAACGAATACGAAAAAGAGATAATAAACAAAAAACAGAATAAGAGCTGAAATGTGTGCTCCATGCCTATCATTACAGTGATCGGCAGCGGGGTAAAATAGATCAACGCAAGCAGGATCAGCAGTTGATAGGCGGGAGGAATGTCTTGCTCCACCAGCCAATTCCGAACAGTGATCAACAGAATAACAGCCGCCGCCAGGTTAAGCAGAAAAGGGATTATGGTGCTGGTGCCGATTAATTTAATGGTTCCCGCGATCAGGATGGGATAAATAATAGAAGAGGAGGCAGACGAAAATTCATGAGGAGTGGTACCCCAAACGCCATGATTCGCCAGATTTTTGCCGATCGAAAGGTGTATAAAAGGATCATCCAGGCCATAGCAGAATGTCCCTCCCGTATCTTGTAAGATCTGGTATTCCATAATGGCTATCGGGAGTAAAAGTGCAAGCAATGCCAGCGGCAATACCCATTTCGAGGGTATTAAAGGTTGATTGGATTCCATATAGGATTGAGTTTAACAACGTCTGTACTAAACTTAACGAATGGGTATGGACTTTTCGGGATGAATTATTATCCAAAATGAATTTTGTCATTTCATCTTTCCGTGACGTACGAACCGCCAGCCGGCGGACAGCATCCAATACCTGCCCATGACATTGTAATTGCTTTCTGTGGTCTGATTGGCCGTGGTAGTACGGCTGATGCCGGCGTTTTGCCCAAGAATGTCATACATCCGCCATCTGATATTCAGTTGATTTTTCAAAAAATCCTTTCCAATAGAAACATTCAGCAAAAGAGTTGCATTTTTCTTATCAAAATTGTCCAGCTTTTGCCGCCAATTATAAACACCATTGGTATTTATCTCAAATCCTTTTAAGAAAAAGATCGAAAATTGGGCGCTATAATATTGCGTCCAGTAATGGATATTGCCGTTGATATTGACTGAGCTGTTACCAAAGGTATAATTAGCCCTGGCGTTTACCTGAAGACTGAATTTACCCGGAGCAAATTTACTAAGGGTAATCCCTCCAGTCGAACCATAGTTATTATTTCTGCTTAGGTACTGGTTAACATAATTAACTGTACGATTATACATTACATTGGTGCTGACGCTCACGTCCAGATCCATCTGCTTTATCTTACGGGTGAATGAATAATTCAGGCTAAAATTATAATTCCCGTTTACATTTACGGCCTGGGTGATCTGTCGGCCGAGGGTATCCGTATAGGTTTTTGCGCTGATGCTGTTGGTGGTGAACCCAAAATTGAAGTTCAGGTTGAATATAGGGTTAACAAATTCGCTATACATGATCCCAAAGTCATGTGTAAAGCTTCCCCTCAACCCGGGGTTACCTTTGACGATATGCAAAGGGTCGTTGTTATTCTGCACAGGTTGCAATTGAGTGATCGAAGGTTGCTGTGTCCGGCCGCTATAATCAATATTTATACCCTTGTACTTGTTGATACCATAACGTGTATTGATGCGCGGGGCGAAATTGAGATAGTGGGTACGCAGGATGTTATCCTTTAACAAGTCCGTCTGACGATATGTATAATCCAAAATATCCCCGCCAATGACGTACATAATACGCGAGGTTCGTCCCTGTAGATTTACGGTGGCTTGCTGCGTGAGTACATTATTCTGATAATCATTGCTCAGGCTGTCAATAAATTTATCATATTTTCCGTCGCTGTGCGCATAGGTCGATTGAAATGACCTGCTTTTGCTGAATGTGACACCATAGCTAAGCGCCAATATGGCATCAGTCCATACAGCCCGGGTGTAGCTCAGACTGCCGCTGAACGCAAGATCGTTTGACCGGTTGGCCTTACGCTGATCCGTCGTATCCGTACGCAATGGGCTGCCGTTGGGCTGAAAGAAGCTATTGATCGCATAAAGAAATCCATTAGCCGTGCTTTGCTGACTGACGACACCGGCGCCAACCGTGAAATTCCTGTCTTTTTTTCGCCGTCCCCTGATCCGCCACATCATGCTGGTATTAAAATTCTGGCTCTGTATGTCAGAATGGATGTTCCGGATACTACTGTTTACCAGGGTGTCGTTGAAGCTGCTGCTGCTGTTGGACTGGAAGTCGTTGTGTCCCTGCACCGTATTACCGTCGAAAGCTATATTATACGCAGAGAGCGTATCCAGTGTCCCTTCCAGACTTGCATTCACCCGGTGCTGATCGTGAAAATTACGGGAGCTGCTTTGCTGCTGCTGGATATAAATGGAGTCGGGAAGTACCTGACGGCTGATAAGGGTTGAAAATGGCCGGCTGCTCACCCGGCCATAGCTGTAATCACCGGTGAGGTTAGCCTGTCCCTCACCCCAACTGTTGGCGTAGTGAGTGCCTCCGCCGGCCGTTGTCGGGATACCTGTGCCGGCTGTGGCGCCAAAAGGATCAGCTATGCCCTGAAAAAGAATAAGGCTGGAGCCATACTGACCTACGTTGCCATTAAAATTTGTCGCTCCTGTGTTGGCCGCCATGCCAAGGGCCGCTAGTTGACGGTTACCCTTGAAGGAACCGAATAGTCCATTGGCGTTATAAAACCCATCCGTATCGCCACCCGCCTCGGTCTTTAAAAAATAGCCCTTTTTACTATCTTCTTTTAAAACGAGGTTCAGGGTTTTTGTTCTTTTTCCATCATCTACACCTGTAAATTCAGCCTGCTTGCTCTTTTTATCCAGTACCTGCGCTTTTGCGATCATGTCAGCGTTGAAGTTACGGGTGACGATGGTAGGGTCGTCTCCAAAGAACGCTTTACCGTCCACCAGCAGTTGTTGAATTCGCTGGCCATTGACGGTGATGTTACCATCCTGGTCCACCTGCACACCCGGCAGCCGGAGCAATAATTCTTCTACGGTAGCATTTATCCTTGTCTTTACATGAGCCGTATTGTATT
This sequence comes from Chitinophagaceae bacterium, assembly GCA_017307755.1. GTDB lineage: Bacteria > Bacteroidota > Bacteroidia > Chitinophagales > Chitinophagaceae > Puia. The sequence continues at coordinate 423,800 of JAFKGQ010000011.1, forward strand.
CGAGGGTGTCACCATGCCATTGCGGCCCCAATGATCGGGGGGTAACAGTGACGGAAGGCAGGGTATCTGCCCGTGGAGGCAGCGCCACGATCCCCAGATCGGTATCAATATGCCCATCCGTATGAATGGATCGCACAAGGCTGTTGTAAGCAGGATGGGTAATAAAAAGTAAATAACTACCGGGTGGTATATGCTCCAAATAAAACCCACCATCTTTGTGCGTACGGGTATATTGTATGAGTGTAGAATCCGGCGCCAGCAGCGCAACCACGGCCATCGGGCAATTTTTATCAAAGGCCGTATCCCGTAGACGGCCCTTTAGGGAAGCTTGTCCGAAGAGCGTGTCGGACTGCAAGAGTAACAGGAGAATAGCCGGCAGACATATGCGCGTAAGATAAGGTATAAAGGTTTGCCGTTTCATGCATTTCCATGATAAAGGGAAGGGAAATTAATACATTACTCTGCAGCCATATCGCAAGGAAGGATCAGGGATAAATAACTTTTACTGTCGCCGGCAATAAAGATTCGTAAACTTTGAGCTGTTGTTTTAATTTGGGTACAGAGTCTGTATTCAAGGCATAAAAGCTGATATGATCGCCCCTTAACAAGACACGGTGGTTGGTGTACCAGTCCGCCACCTTGGTCCAATGTTGCAATAGATTGTACGTATAGCGGCTTTCTGAAATGATTGCCAGGGCCGGCTGCTCCTTTTTTATCAGGTAATCCATGTATTCAACCCGGTCATAAGCACCTTCCTTGCTTCTGGCGATCTCGGTATAGGCAATCCCCGTAGCCGGATCCATTTTTTTCCCATTACCCAGGTAGGCGTTTGCGCCGATGTCATCGACGACTACCGTCGCGTTGTTATAAAACCGGTTCGTAAACCCAGCCGCCTGCCAGCCTTGTTCATAAGTGTTTAGACACAAGAGGCGGGCATCCTTATAGGCGCCCCAGCCTCTTGAAAACAAGGGATAAAAAAGGAACAACCCTGTCCAGACAAACAGCCATCTGGCGCCCATCCCTTTTGCCGGCCAGATATTCGTTGGATTTTCGGCCAGCAGTATGCCTACTACAAGAACCGTCAGGGCGATCAAATAAGCTTCATAACGATAGAATAACGCCACATTTGCAAAGAGCAGATGCAGGATGGCTGTCCCCAGGCATATAAAAAGCATATACCGGCGTTGGGGCTGGTGGAGAATAGGCTCACGCAAAAGCCAATATGCCAGCGGCAGTATCAGCAATATCCTGCCCGTAGCAATGGATCCCTGTGTGGCAAACGGATAAAACAGACGTAAAAAGAGGTCATCCTGTAAAAATCTTTGAAAGGCGGCACCATCCGGGGGAATAGGAATCGCCTTTATCATGATGGAGGTAGGAAAAAAATAGGCGTCTTTTTGAAGGGAATATATGCCAAAAATAACGATGGGAGCCATGGATACAAGACTAAAAAGTATACAAGAAAGCCATTTACGTTTTATCATCAATACCAGGCAAGCTATCAGTATAATAAAAAGCCCTTCATATCGGGTGGCTGTCAACAATAGTCCCCATACATAGATGTCCAAAGGCATGCTCTCCGCCCTGGCGTTCTGTGCTGTTTCTTCTGCCATCCATGTGGTAAATCGAAAAAGAAAAAGAGAGGCAAACAACACTTGTAATATATGTTCCGTACCTGTGATTACCAGGACGGGAATGGGGGTCAACAAGATAAAGGCTGCCAGGATCAACAATTGATGCCATGGTTTCAAGCCCAGTCTTTGAAGCCAGCGCTGGGTCACCAGGATACAGACCATTGCAGCGCCCAGATTTACCAGGAAGGTAATAACAAGATGTACGCCAAATAGCTTATACAGCAACGCCAGCAGCAACGGGTACAGGATAGATGATGATGCAGAGCTAAACTCCCCTGGTGATAGTCCCCATGTATCGTGAAAAGCAAGATTTTTTGCTATTGCCATCCGTATATACGCTTCATCCTGAGGAAAAACAAACACGCCCCTTGTATATTGTAAAAACGGGATCTCGAATATAATTATAGGGAGTATGAGAATAATAAAGGCAAACGGAAGCACCCATTGTTGAGACAGGTTAAATCTTTGGAGTTGCATAAACAAGAGAATTAGGATCAGGAATAATGAGGTAAATGTAATTCCGATCCCTGCAATACCACTTCAGTGAGGAGAGCAAAAATGCTTCGCGGACTATTTTTTATGCCAAGCAGACTATTTTTTCTTTGGAGATTTGTATCCCGGCTCTTATTATTAGCTGTTGCAGGTGATCACCTATTATTAAACCTTATTCACTATGCATTACAGGCTAAATTCCATGTTATCTGCCAGCGTATGCGCCCGGCGCCTCCCAGCCGCGCCTGGCTGACATTACCTCCCAATCAAATATTTCTTAATCGCCATCTTACACCTATTAAAAGCGCGCCACCATGCTAGAAACAAGCTTTATTATAAACAAGCCATTCAAGGTAGTAAAACCGGTTAGGCTCAGTGCAGCTGACCTGCGATGTATCGACCTGGCAGTTGAGTATATCCACAAGCACTACACGGATAAAATTTCGGCAGATCAGCTCTCTATTGAAGTAGGGCTCAGTAAAGAAAAACTGCAGGCCGGCATACAGGGCAGGAAAGGTCAGACCCTGGCCAGGTATATACAGCAGGTTCGCCTGGAAAAGGCAAAGGAGCTGCTGGCCAATACCAATCAGCCAGTAAAGGCCGTCGCGGATGCCGCGGGGTTTATCAATGAAAGCCATTTTTGCAAGGTATTCAGAAAAGTAAATTTTATCAGCCCTATCCAATACCGGTTTCAACAGGCCTGTTGTTAAGATCACTTAACCTTTTCCTATTTATAAATGAACATTTTATGAAACGTTTTAAGATCACTTTCGGTATCACCACGGCTATATTATCAATCGTGGGCATCGCCGCTGCCAAACATTATGGATCTACGCTCACAAGATGGTATATTACCTCCGGCGGATTCTATTGCGTCCCCATTCCATCAAATTGTTTAGGTAACAGTGGCACCTTAACCTGTATCGCTTTTTACACAGACGGCTCTCCTTTACATCTTTTTATGTCGGGAGTGGTTTTCACCAAGGGGTTCCTGGTAAGTGGTCATCCCTGGGTAGCCATTGGCCAAAATTGTACAAGCAGACTTACGTATGATGGGTCTTTTTAAAAGATCAATATCTTGTATTTATGGTATTGCTCCGCTGCTATCAAGCTCATATCCCGTCTCCACCCCTTTGCTGCGAGCCGGGATACCTTCCGTCATCCAACGCGGCGGCAACGCCCCTTTCAGGTAGTGATCAAAGAATTGGGTCATACGAAAAGTATAATCCTGGGCCTCTCTATCCGGTAAAAAATGCTCGCCATTGTCATATTGCAGCATCCATGCCCGCCTTCCCAGTCTTCGCAAGGCGGTGAAGAATTCCACTCCTTGTGTCCAGGGAACAGATATATCTCTCTTGTTATGCATCATTAATAAGGGAGTAGTCACCTGGTCTGCCCTCAATACGGGAGAGGCGTCGATATAGCTTGCCTGTCTTTCCCATAAGCTACCCCCTATTCTTTCCTGGAAACGCTCGTACATATATTGACGGCTTTGACCCAAGAACAGACCTCCATAGTCGCTGATAAAATCCGAAACACCGGCCCCTTCTGAGGCAGCCGCAAACAGGTTTGTATGTGTCACAAGATAATTCGTCTCCCACCCGCCGAAGCTATGGCCCTGCAGACCTATTTTGGTGCTGTCCACCCATGGATTTCGGGTCAGATAACGCACTCCCGACACTACGGTATTGACTGCACTCTCACCAGGCGAGCCGATCTTGTAATGAATGTCAGGTTCAAATACCAAATAACCTTTGCTTACAAAATAAGGAGTATTCATCTCGGCGTAAGCCAGGTTAGGAATCTTGAATTCATATATTTCATTGGAACGCCGTTCATAATAGTGCACCAGCATGGGATATTTTTTCGCCGGGTCGAAGTCCTCTGGTTTATATAAGATCCCTTGTGATTGTGTGCCATCAGGCAATGTCCAGGTCACCAGCTCTGCCGTCAACCAATTATATTCCTTCTGTGGCTGCACATCACTCAATGGGCTAAAATGCGCAAAATCGTCCGTGATAAAATAATTGGTCGCCTCCACCGCACTCTCTCTTTGCACAACCCAGTTATTCGACACCTCCGCCTTTATCAAACCGCGATATTTAAAAGGTCCCATACTCAACAGTTCCGGATCTTTCTCCCCTCTCATGGCTATGCGGAAAAATCCATTGTATTTATTCACCGTGTCGAATGCCGACAGCAAGACCATGCCATTGGGATCCATTGCCTTATGATCTTCGTCCCTTCCCAGTAGCCGGAACTGAATATGATGCGTCCTGCCATAGTTATGCGTTAGGTTTACGGGCAGCTTTTCCCCGGCAGGATCCAATTTCCAAATGTCAAAGTTATCATATACCAACAGCGCCTGATCGCCTTTTACCCACCCGGCGATCCCAGCCGGGTAAGCGTATAAAGGGGCTTCATATCCGTCACGCTTTTCTTCGTCCAACCATGAAGGATGAATACCCGCTGTCAGATTGTGGTTTAGCCCGGTCCGGATGTCGTAACTAAAGTAGTTTTCCTTCTGGGGATCGTAATATACCACGTAGTGTTCTTCCGGGGATAAAATAAAAGCCAGATTCCTGATCCAATGATGGCCGTGTGAAAGACTATCCTTTAATAAGGTCCTTTGGCCATTCTCCAGCGATAAAAGATATACCGATGATCTTGCGGATGGTTGCCACCAAAAATCAGGCCCGGCTCCGTGTATCAGGAGCGCGTAATCCCTACACTCCGCCGGATCGAATTTTATGTCCGTCCGGTCATCATCCCCCTGCAACCGCATCACCCGTCGTTGGTCTATATTTAAAATCCCTAGATATACCCTGGGTGCAATTTCATGAAGATGTTGGTCTTCCTGCAACCGAACATCTTTATACCGCCAGATGTCCACCTGCACCCCCTTTTTGCCGGGTGAAACGCGGGATTTCTCAATCAAAGCAAAGAAGATCTTTTTCCCATCCCTGCTAAATATTGGCTGGCCGTTATGGATTAACAGATTGCTGTCGATACCCCTGCTCGTGTCGCTGACATATCGTTCGGCCTTGGTCATACCATCTCCATAATACCATAGGCTGTAAGCTGCGCCCTCCTTTATCAAAAAAGCCACTCTACTGCCATCGTTATCCAGCACGTAATTCATGGGCATCGCCCCCTCCCAAACGACCTTTTTTTTCCCGGATAACAGGTCCCAGAGTAAAAGGGTATGTGGGTTGTCTTTGTCTCCTTGTCTATGTTTTTCCACTAGTAACCGGGTCTTGTCATGATTAAACAAATGACCTTTTATATCGGATTCGTACTGCAGTCCCCCTGTATTCAGCTGCCTCAATACTAACCTACGAGGGGAGTCCGATTCCTCGTAAAGCACGCAATCTTTCCCATCTCCGAATCTTAATAGTTCAAAAGAACTCGTCTTGTCAATATACTTCCTTTCATCAGTACCTAGCCTCAATAAATACAAACTATCTTTGGGAGAACATATAACCGCCCACTTGTTATCATATGTAAACTCCAGTCCGGAGCAATTTTGGATAAGTTTTCTCCATTTTAGATCCGTCGATTCGATGACCTTGCCACTTCCCGGAGGGCTTCCATCGAGATAATAGGCTGCATACTTACCATTGGGATTGATCCTGGCATCTAGTACGGTTGGCCATTCCCTGTTCATCGAGGTATCGAGGATCTTTTTTTGAGCAATAAGGGGCAAGCTGTTGATCAATAGCATCAAAGAAAAAACAAAGTATCGCATATAAAAAAATAATAGTATCATTAAATATAAAAAGTCTCCCTGCAGCATCCCTTCATCTATGCATCTAAAACACCTCAGAAGTAAGATCGTAGTGCCGGGAATAAAAAATTAGGTAAAATTTATCTATTGGAACATAACTCGTGTTGAATAGAACATACCGGCAAAATAACTTGCATACAGGGTTTATACGACACATCAACATCTGTGTATAGGCTAAGGCTTCCTGATCATTAGCAATCCCATATATACGATCGGCCAGACAGGGACATCCTGAGTGCAAGATGCCCCTGTCCCGGTCGTTAAATCATCCAGCGCATGAAAAAATCAACGCTCATCGATGCTCCGGCCATCGAAAGACCGGAACTGTACTTACCCGGGTTTTTACTAAAGCAATCTCCCAGTAGGAAAAGCTTTTTTACATATCTCTATGTAGAGAACAAGGTCTATAATCTGCTGATGCTCATCCTGATCATAGCACAGTTTATTCTATTCAAGCTGCTTTATCCATTCCCCGACTTCTTTTCTGACAGCTATAGCTATATCACTGCCGCCTACAACCACAGGGATGTCAATATCTGGCCCATCGGTTATAGCAAATTCCTGCTGGTATTTCACTGGTTTACCCATTCCGCCCTGGCGTTGAACCTTTTTCAATATCTATTCCTGGAAATATCCGCCCTGTATTTCTACCATACCATCGTATATTTTTACCCCACGGGAAAGAATACCCGGACGATCCTTTGCTTGTTTCTTTTTTTCAACCCCCTGAACCTTTACCTGGCCAATTATGTTTCCAGCGATGCTATCTTTATTGCATTGAGCCTGATTTGGCTGACACAGCTCTTTTGGATCATCCACCGGCCCAGTCCATATCATCTCCTGGTACAGGCTGTTATATTTTTTATTGCTTTCACGTTCCGGTATAATGCGCTGTATTACCCTTTGATCGCGGCGGCAGCCTTTATTCTTTCAAAGCAAAAACCCTGGTTAAAAGTGACAGGCATAATTTCCGGACCAATGCTGATCATTCCTTTTATCATCTTCTCCTCGAACGCTGCAAAAAAAATGACCGGCACAGCCCAATTCCCTCCAATCCTGGGCGGATGGCAATGGGGTAACAATGCGTTGTATATGCGGGGATTCATAGAAGAGGACAGTACCCAATTCCCTACCCCCGAGACAACCGAGCTCGACGGCATCGCACGGACATATTTCAGACAAACGCCGCCCCCCCAGGAGCAATTGGCATCCTATGTGGCCAATTTCTTTATCCGTCAGCCGGAAGCGCCTTTGAAGCAATATATGGAAAAGAAATATAAAAATACGCCGGACTATGGCAGTGTAGAGCAGTGGGGTAAGGTGGCGCCGGTGTTTGGGCAATATGGGCTTTTTTTGATAAAAAGACACCCCCTGGCTTTCGCGCGTTATTACTTGCTGGTAAATACCAAGAATTATTTTCTGCCTCCATTGGAAAAGCTGGAAATATATAACCTGGGCTTCAGTGAGATCTGGCCCATCGCAGCCTATTGGTTCGATCTTCACAGTCTAAAGGTAACCTGCGTCTCGAAAACGCTGCAAGGGACGCTGTTATTCATCTACACGGTGCTCTTTGCCATACTCAACCTGTACTTTGTCGTGGCATTGTCTCTCTTTATCAAAAAAAGTATCTGGAAGACCTGTGCAAAAGATCTCAATTATACGATCCTGATAGTTGCAGGCTTTTTACTGCTCAACTTTCTTTTTAGCGTCTTTGCCAATATCATCGTCATCCGTTACCAGGTATTCCCCATGATCCTGCTCCTGGCATTTATGATGTTACTGACAGACCAGCTGGAGCTGGCAGGATATGCCAAAAAGGGTGAGGGTGACGATGCCAGGTACCAACCGTCCTTACAACCAAAAATCTCGTGAGCCATGGCCAGAAGAGCTATCATCATCGGAGCTGGTCCAGCCGGTCTGACGGCAGCCTATGAGCTGTTAAAAAGGACAGATATTCAACCCATTGTCCTGGAAAAAAGCGAATATATTGGCGGTATCTCGAGGACCATCGACTATAAAGGCAACCGGATGGATATGGGTCCCCACCGTTTTTTTTCAAAGTCGGACAGGGTAATGGAATGGTGGCTAAATATCATGCCCCTGGAAGACAACACCGACCAGTCATTCACGATCTCATATCAAAATAAAGCAAGAAAGATCCACCGGGAAGATCTTACTTCCCGTAAACCAGAAAAAGACGCCGATAAAAAGATGCTGATCATACAGCGATTGACCAGGATCTATTTTCTCAAAAGATTTTTTGCCTACCCTATCCAGCTCACCTCCAAAACATTAAAGATACTGGGTTTAAAAAAAACCATCAGGATACTGTGGTCTTTCTTCATGGCCAGGCTTTTTCCACGCAAACCCGTGACAACCCTCGAGGACTTTATTATCAACCAATTTGGCAGGGAACTCTATCTTTTATTTTTTAAGGATTATACAGAAAAAGTGTGGGGTGTTCCCTGTCATGAGATCTCCGCGGAATGGGGGGCCCAGCGCATCAAGGGGCTGTCATTGAGTGGGGCTATCTCGCAGGCAGTAAAGTCGCTGATAAAGAAAAAAAACTCCAGCGACATCGGTCAAAAGGACAAAGAGACGAGCCTCATCGAACAGTTTTTATATCCCAAATACGGGCCAGGTTCATTATGGGAAGAGGTAGCCCGTCAGGTAGAAGAAATGGGCGGCAAGATATATCTCAACCAGGACGTTAAAAAACTTGAGATACATGACAATCAAATCACCTGTGTACATACCCAAAACAGTGTCACTTTAGAAACCGGCGTGTGGGAGGGTAATTATTTTTTCTCCACGATGCCCGTCCAGGAACTGATCGCTGACCTCGGAGCAGAGGTTCCCCGGGAAGTACAGGAAGTAGCCGCGGGATTACAATACCGGGACTTTATCAATGTCGGCGTATTGTTAAAGCAGCTCTCTACCCCTGGTAAAACTGTCGGTCAATTTGAAAAATTAGTATTAAAGGACAATTGGATCTATATCCAGGAAAGTGATGTAAAGGTAGGCAGGCTGATGATATACAATAATTGGGGGGGAGGAATGATCAAAGACGAGAACACCGTCTGGATAGGCATGGAATACTTCTGCAATACGGAGGATACCTTTTGGGCCCAGAACGATGAAACCATCCGGACCCAAGCCATACTGGAGCTAGAAAAGATGGGTTTGGCCAGGAAAGATGATGTTTTGGACAGTACGGTCAGGCGTATGGAGAAAACGTATCCTGCTTATTTCGGGACCTATAAGGATTTTTTTAAGATCAGGGAATATACGGATCAGATCTCCAATCTTTTCCTGGTAGGGCGCAATGGCATGCACAAATATAATAATGCCGATCATTCCATGCTGACGGCTATGGTAGCTGTGGATAACATCCATGCCGGGGTGGTTACAAAAGACAATTTGTGGGCCATCAATACAGAACAGGAGTACCATGAAGAAAAGAAAGTACCAAATGTCATTTCCACCCCTCGGAAGGAGCAACCGGCAATTGCAGATTTTGTCCATTACATTTGGCGCAATCGTTGGAGCCGGCTGTATTGTTTGCTAGCCCTGGCTGTGTTTATCCTGCAGTTTATTTTTTTTAAGTACCATTATCCCTATGCCAATTATATGCCGGACTCGTATTATTACCTGGAGGCTGCCTATGCAAACGCGGATGTCAATATGTGGCCCGTGGCTTATTCAAAATTTCTCCGGCTGGTGAGTGTTTTTACCCATTCCGATATGCTGGTGGTCGCATTCCAATACCTGTTTATGCAGTTGGGTGGGTTGATCTTCCTGTTTAGTTTAGATTATTTCTTACGCCCGGGGAAGACCGTTAAATATATGTTGTTTATTTTCTTTCTTCTCAACCCTATCCCGTTGTACGTGAGCAATTATATTTCCGCCGATGCTTTATTTATAGGACTGAGTCTGCTGTGGTTTAGCACGCTGCTTTGGATCATTTACCGTCCGGCAAGATGGCAAATAATAGTGCAAGGATTACTCTTGCTGGGATGTTTTACCGTACGGTATAATGCGATCTATTATCCCTTGCTTGGCGCATTGGCTTTCGCCCTATCCAGGCAGCGTTGGCAATATAAATTGGCAGGGATAGGTTTCGGTTTGCTCCTTGTACTGGCCTCTTATAGTTATACCAGCAGAAAAATGGAAGACGTCACGGGGCACCGTCAGTTCTCCGCATTTGGCGGCTGGCAGCTGGCAAATAACGCGTTGTATATGTACCAGCATATCCCGGCACGGGAAAGGGCGCCCATTCCTACGCGCTTTGCCAACCTGGAGAAGATGGTCCGGCAACATATGGATACTTTACAAAAAGTAAAATTTTCACGTGAGGATAGCGTCAACTCTTATTTCTATTTGTGGAGCGGGAGAGGGCCCTTGATACAATATCTCAACCAGCAATGGAAAAAAGACAGTACGACGCCCTATTTCACCCGCTGGTCGTCCGAAGGGCCGTTGTATTTCCAATATGCTATTTATTTAATGCGCACTTATCCATGGACGTATTTGCAAACTTTTGTTGCCTCCAACTCTATAAAACTGGTAGTTCCACCGGCAGAATTCCTGGGCACCTATAATATGGGCGCGGACAGTGTAGGCAGGCTGGCGAAGGACTGGTTCCAATATAAAAGTCAAAAGGTCAAGGATCATAATAAAAAAGAGGGGCAGATCGTAATGACACAGTGGTACCCGATCTTCTCCGTCCTTGTCAACCTTTTGTTGCTGATCCATATCGTTGGGCTTTTTGTCTTTGGAAGCTTAAAGAGACAAAAGACCGTATTACCCAGACTACTGGCGCTATCTCTAACATTATGGTTATTAAATGGGTGTTTTAGCATATTTGCGTCGCCCATTGTCCTGCGCTACCAGGTGTTTCCTATCCTGATCCTTTTTTGCATGGCCCTGTTGGTGGGAGATATTATTTACAGACCGGAATCAAATCAAAAAAATCAATGCATATGAAAAAAAGTATCGCTGTAGACATCATTTCAAGTCTTTATGTCATCCTATTCCTTTATACAGGCATATTCAAGCTAATAGATATCAACGGATTCCGGATGGCGCTGGAAAAATCGCCAAGCCTTGAAGGTTTTGTCCCTTTTGTTTCCGTTGCCATTCCGATATTGGAAGTATTGATCGGCCTCAGCTTACTCATGCCCTTTTTTGTATATTATCCCAGGTCACGGAAATGGGGTCTTTATGCGGGGACTGTTTTAATGGCGGCGTTTACGATCTATGTGGGGAATATGTTCCGGTACTCCCCACGAATGCCCTGCACCTGCGGAGGCATCATCCAAAAGATGAATTGGCATCAGCATTTTTATTTTAACATCCTTTTTACGTTGCTGGGTTTGCTGGCTATATGGTTGAATGGCCGGCAATCTGGAACAGATACGAATAAGATAGCATTTAGTACACGTTGATCATTACAAACACGCAGGCATGAAAACAATAACCTTATCCATAATCATATGTCTTCTGTTGGCTTGCAAATCCTATAAAGACAGGGGAGAAGTGCTGCCAGGTTTTGATGTGCTGCTTCCTGACAGCGTTACCCGCATAAATACCAGCGAGATCAAGACAGGCGCACCTATTGCCCTTCTGTATTTTAGTCCTGACTGCGAGCATTGTCAAAACGAAACAGAAGCCATCCTTCAGCATATTGACCGGCTGAGAGATGTAAGGTTCTATTTTATTACCAATGACCCTTTCGACCGGCTAAAAATATTCGGACAGCACTATCGCCTGGATAAATATTCAAATATCCTTTTAGGACGGGATGAACAATTCTTCCTGTTGCGCTATCTAAAGGGCGGTTTTCCACCTTGCCTGGTGCTATATGACAAGGATAAAAGAAAGAGCAAAACCTTCCAGGGTGAGACACCCATCGATACGATCATCTCCTCCATCCATCAACTTTTATAGTCTATGGAAAATCAGATCAATATTGCAAACGTTACGGATTTTTCCGAGATCCTGGATACCTATGGCGTAAGCTATTTTCCGATGGATCAGTACTGGCAGGTAGGTGAGATCGCCCGGACACAAGGGTGGATCATACATCTTTCAGTTATTCTTGCGCAAGTACGTGAGCTCATACAGGTCATCGTACCGGAATTAATGGTTCAAAAAGTTCCATTTAAGGTGGTGAGGGATGTAAATACGGCGGTAGATTTATTAGAAGCAGGTTATGGATATACTACGTTGGGAAAAATGATCAGCATATACCCGGAAGATGATGCGCAAGCCAGGTATCTTGCTGAAAGCCTGATCCACGCAACCTCTTCCTTTCGGGGGCCGGCCATCCCAACAGACCGTCATTTAGGCAGTATCGTATATACCAGGTATGGATCATTTAACCCTATATATACCAAAAACAAGGAAGGAGAACTGGTAAAGCATATCTATGACACCAGTGGTCAATTGGTGCCGGACCCCTATGATATTCCCTTTCGATTACCGGAAGGGATCGCATGGCCTTACCAGGGTATCACCACTGCGGAGATAACCAGGTCAGGGAAATTATTAAATAATAAATATTACCCGTTGGTGATTATAAAACCTGATGCAAAAGGTTTTGTGATCAAGGCTTTATATTTTAAAAAAGCGTGGCAAATAAAGTCTTGTCTTATCAAACAGGGGAAGCAGGGTATGTTTGCCGACTATGCAAGCAGGGACATCCGGGACAGACTAAAATGGCAATATGATCTATACCAATTATTGCATAATGATATCCCCATGCCCGAGATATTCGACTTTTTTAAAGAGCGTGAGAGTGTCTACCTGGTCATGAAGTTTATCAAGGGAAAGACGTTGACAAGCTGGCTCCATTCCATTCACCACGAACGCTGTTGGCGGGATTTGAACAAACCTGAACGCATCCAGCTACTGGATCAGTTTTTACGCATCATCGATATTATTTCCCGTCTGCATGAAAAAGGGTTTGTTCACCGGGACATAACACCTGAAAATTTCCTTATCGATAAAAAAGGCCGTATCTGGCTGATCGATATGGAGCTGGTATGGTCATCTTCCGCCAATCCGCCGCAACCGCCCTTTCAATTAGGGTCTCCTGGTCATATGTCACCGGAGCAAATGGCCACCCAAACTCCCACTGTAAAGGAAGATATTTTTGGGATAGGAAGTATGATGATTACTTTCTTTACAAGCCTCCATGCTTTAAAATTTCTCGGGCAGACACCTGAGCAGCTGGAGCAATCACTGGATTTTTATATAGATGAACCACCGATCACCCAGCTAATTATCTCCTGTTGGGATGAAGTTCCATCTGAACGCCCGGTATTGGGGTATGTGGAATCTATTCTGAAACATTACCGGAATAAGATAGATAATTCTCTTATCCTTTATAATAAGGCGGACATTACCCTAATGCCCGAAACCGAAGCAATCAAAAACGTCATACAAGCAGGGTTAAACTATTTTGGTTCACCCGATCTTTTAAGCGCTAACCATCGATGGGCGTCCCTTTCGCAGCGCCAGGAAACTTATGTCGGCAATCGCCAGGTGACCCGGGAGATGTATGAAGGCTGGCATACGGGCATGGCCGGACCTTTATGGCTGGTGGCTATTGCTAAAAATGCGGGTTTTGATGTAAGCCGCTGCCAACTGCCCTATGCTAAAAGCTGGGAGTATATCGATGAAAACTATTTTTCAAGGCCAGAAAAGGTGTCTCCCGGATTATATGCCGGGAGTGCGGGTATCGCCCTTGCCCTGGCAGCGGGTATGAATAGCGGTATGCTGCAGTCCGACGGGTCAAATATCGAGCAGCTACAAAGGTGTTTTTCCATGTACAGCCCCCAACCTGATCTAGCAGAAGGGATAGCCGGGCAGGGACTAGCATTGTTACAATGCCGTTGGCATCTTGACGAGGTTTGGGTCCAAAGAGCATTGGCATCCTATGTCGATGCTATTTTGCAACTGCAGGACAAACGAGGTCATTGGGGTATCCATACGGGGCTTGATCGCGGTACGGCGGGGATCCTTTTGTTCCTTTTATCGTATGTGGAGCACTATCCTAATCCTGCCGTAATAGAGGTGATCAGAAAGTCACTCCACCGGCTGAAAACAGTTGCTACAAAAACAAAATCCATCGATCATTGGACCACTGGTCATGGCATGCCAGGCATTATTTTAACATTTTTAAAGGCATATAAAGTATTAAAGGGGGAGCATTATTTGAGAATTGCCGAATCATGCCTGATGTCTACGTTTCCCTCGCCCGTGCTAATGGATCTTAGCCTGGCTAACGGGCTTGCAGGTCTGGGTGAAGTGTACTTGGAAGCTTACCGCGTCACTAACGAGATCATTTGGCAGGAACGAGCGGCCTGGATAGTCCGGCAGTTACTTACAAATTTTAAGTCTTCCGGACCTGACGAAGGTTACTGGCTCACCTTTATCAACATCGTTACAACGGCAGACCTTTTTTCTGGCAACGGAGGCATGTTACATTTATTCATGCGCTTTTTGTTCTCTGATAAAATCAATCATCCCTTATTATAAATTATTATACACAAACAGGAGCAACCGAAAACCTGTGAAAGAGTAGGTATAGTTTATAAACAAAAAATTTTCTTGCTTTTTGAATAAAAAGCAAGCCATTTTATGACACGTTCAAAAATATTTCTCGGCCTTACAACCACCGCATTAGCCATTGCAGGTGTAGCAGTAGCAAAACGTACTGTTCCCATTACTAGATTCTATATAACTTTTTTGCAGAGTGCTTGTCATGCCATTTCATCTCCATGTTCGGAATTTTCAGGAATCATGACTTGTATCGGGACATATACAGATGGTATCTGGAACGAAAAAAGTGGCCCCCTTTTTACACAAGGGGGTAGTTCTACTGTCGTTGTGCCTGCAAATAAATGTAAAAACAAAATTAGATATGATGGAACTCTTTAGTTGTCCAATCATGCATCACAGGAGAAAAGCATAGAACACGTCTTCCTTATTTTCCTCATGGAGGACCAGTTGATTTCACTCCAAATCACTATGCCTTTATCTCTTTTCCGGAACAGTCGACTGTTCATTTATTATATAATTAGACTAGCCATCTTTTTATAAGCTATTTTTCACAAACAGGGATAACCGAAAATATGGGATAGAGTAGGTGATATTTATAAACAAAAGTTTTCTTGCTTTTTAAATAAAAAAGCAAGCCATTTTATGAAACGTTCAAAAATATTTCTTGGTGTTACAACTGTCGCATTATCTATCGCTGGTGTTGCAGAAGTAAAACGAATATCCATTCCTGTTACAAGATTTTATCTAACTTTTAATGGTACAGCTTGTCATTCTACTCAAGCAGTTTGTCTTCAAAATTCAGGCGACTTAACTTGCTTTGGGGCCTATACAGACGGTATCGGAAACATTTTAATTGGTGCCCTATTTACACAAGGAGGTAGTGCTAATATTGTTGTGCCAGCCGCCAAATGCAAAACTAAGGTTGTATGGGACGGACATCAGTAGTCTATATTTTCATTAAAATCAACGGAAACGTATACTTATGCCTTTCCGTCTTTCTTCCATTTTCTTTTTGCTGGCGTCTAAGCCTTGTTATAAGATTGAAAATTATCCATCCTCATAAACTTTTGTGCACAAACAGGGGTAACCGAAAACCTGGAATAGAGTAGGTAAAATTTACAAACCAAAGTTTTTCTTGCTTTTTGAATAAAAAAGCAAGACATTTTATGACACGTTCAAAAATATTCCTTGGAGTTACAACCGCTGCATTAGCTATTGCAGGGGTAGCAGCAGCTAAACGTACTGGCACTTCTAACACAAGATTTTATGTAACTTTTAACGGCACTGCTTGTCATGCGCTTCCAGCGTCATGTTCGCTAATTTCAGGAGCCGTAACTTGTATTGGGACATATACAGATGGTATCGGGAACCAAAAAAACGGCCCTCTATTTACGCAAGGGGGTAGTTCAACTATTGTTGTACCAGCTACCAAATGTAAAACCTTAGTTAAATATGATGGGACCCTCTAATTGTCCGATCATTTATCACAGCAGGAAGCCATTTTCTATGCCTTCCTACTTCCCCTCACGGAAGACCAGCCTTATTATAAGATGAGATTAATTATCTTTTTTTAATAAGCTATTGCGCACAAACAGGGGTAGCCGAAAACCTGTGAAAGAGTAGGTAAATTTAGTAAATAAAAAATTTTCTTGCTTTTTGAATAAAAAGCAAGCCATTTTATGACACGTTCAAAAATCTTTCTTGGCGTTACAACAGCCGCATTAGCCATTGCAGGTGTAGCTGCAGCAAAACGTACAGGTTCCACCGTTACAAGATTTTATGTAACTGCAAATAACACTGCTTGTTATCCTTACGCTTCGAATTGCATACAAAATTCAGGGTCTTTAACTTGTTTTGCAACATATACAGATGGGATAGGCAACACGTTAAAGGCTGCCCTGTTTACACAAGGGGGTAGTGCTACTGTTGTTGTACCTGCTACTAAATGTAAAACTAAGGTTGTATGGGATGGACATCAGTAATCCTCATTATCATTTAACCTGATGGGAAGGCATAGTTATGCCTTCCCACTGTTTCCTTAACTTCCTTTTCCGTGGAACATTAGATCAATTTATTTTCTAATATCATCGAAATCATCTATTTTATAGACCACCATTATGCACAAACAGGGATAACCGAAAACCTGAGATAGAGTAGGTAAATTTTTAAAACAAACTTTTTTCCTTGATTTTTGAATAAAAAAGCAAGGCATTTTATGACACGAACAAACATTTTTCTAGGCATTACAACTGCCTCATTAGCTATTGCAGGCGTAGCAGCAGCAAAGCGTCATGGTATTGTTTTTACAAGATTTTATGTAACCACTTTTGCCACCGCTTGTCATGCCCTTCCATCTGATTGCATTCAAAATACAGGAACCTTTACTTGTAAGGGGATCTATACAGATGGAAGTCCAAACCAAAATCAATTTACAGGGCCTCTTTTTACTCAAGGAGGTAGTAATACTGTTGTTGTCCCTGCTAGTAAGTGTAAAACAAAAGTTGTATGGGATGGCGTACATTAATTTTCATTATCGTTTGAAATAGAGCAGGGAAAATTTACAAACCAAAGCTTTTCTTTCTTTTGAATAAAAAGCAAACTATTTTATGAAACGTTCAAAAATCTTTCTCGGCATTACAACCGTTGTATTCGCCATCGCAAGTGTAGCAACCGCAAAATATATTAATACTACTTTCACAAGATTTTATGTAACTTTTGGCGGCAGTGCTTGTCATCCTCTTCCGTCCGCAGGTGTTCAAAATTCAGGAACCCTCACTTGTCTGGGAATTTATACAGATGGTTTCGGGAATTTAAAATCCGGCGCTCTTTTTACCCAAGGAGGTAGTGCTACTACTATCGTACCAGCTTTTAAATGCAAAACAAAAGTTGTATGGGATGGACACTCTCAATCCACGTTATGACTTTCCATATCAGGAAGGCAAAGGTATGCCCTCCTGCCTTCGCTTGAAAAAGTATTTTAGTTTATTACTGATCTCCAATACTTTCTTCTTTACCCAGCACCAGCTCAAAGCGCCTTTATAAGATCAACTGAATCATTCAATTTATAATTGATTGTGCACAAGCAGGAGTATTCGAAAACTGGAGTATAGTAGGAAAAATTTACAAACCAAAGTTTTTCTTGCTTTTTGAATTAAAAAACAAGGCATCTTATGACACGTTCAAAAATTTTTCTTGGCATTACAACCGCCACATTAGCCATCGCAGGTGTGGCAGCAGCAAAACGTACAGGTACAAATTTCACAAGATTTTACGTAACTTTTAACGGCGAGGCTTGTTGCCCCCTTCGGTCTACTTGCGTTCTAGGAGGGACTATGACTTGCCTGGGAACGTATACAGATGGCTTAGGGAATGTTAAGGCTGGAGCGCTTTTTACACAAGGGGGATCTAGTACTACATGGGTTCCCGCAAGTAAATGTAAAAATAAAGCTCTATGGGATGGAATTCACTAATCCCTATTACTATATTGGTCCAGCAGGAAGGCAAAGGCATGCCTTTCTGTTTTTCCATTGGAGGGCTAATTTATTTAATCACGGATCACCAATACTTTCATTTCCTTTTTCCCTGGCACTAAGTCCAAGCCATTACTTTTTAATGCCTTTTTAAGGTCGTCGAAATTTTCCGGAATACAATCCATATCGATATCCATATTGCCGGAAAAACCGCTTTCGTCCAAAATAACCAAGTCACGTTGATGATAGGTAAGCCATTTCATAAACTCTTTAAACGACCAATTTCGGGCAGAGAATCCGGCATGGATAAGTTCTTTGAAATACGGTCTTCCTCCCTTTGATCGCAGTTTTCCTTTGGCTTCCTCTGCAGCAATCAGGCTCCAATAAGGGCAGCTTCGGGACTCAATCTTTGTCTCGAACCCAAAAAAAGCATCCAAATCCTTTTGCATAGTTGCTTTCACGGAAGCCTCAGTACATGTTTTGCCATTTATCCAAAGACTGTACGCATAAAGGTTTTTACCATACTTATAAGAATATTGGAACTTTGCAGAATCCCGAGTCTCCAAGATCGGAGTTCCATAAAATTTTCCATATCTGAGAGTATCTCCATACCCCCATCTACCTACCCCAAAAAAAGCATAGCTGTATAGCCATTCTAAGGGAACACCCAATGCCTGGAATCTGCCTTTATCCAGATTTTCAGCTATCGTATAAGGCATGGATTGGCGTTGCTTATTGGGAAACCACGAGCTTAATACCGTCCGAAATAAAAATCCTGTATCTTCCCCTCCATTTCCTTTTAATAAATAAGGTTTTTCGTCATCAAACTGATACACTCGCTCTGTTGCTAGGTCATAACTTCCATCCTCCTGTCTGTGTATGGCAGGCAAATCAGGTGGATTTCCGGAAAGAAAACCCTTCATATCATTCACACTAAGTGTAAGCGTTATGCACCTTACGATCCCTTTTTCATCGATCAGTATACTATATGGCCCTGCGAAAATATCGAAACGGTTGGCAAGTGTAGAATCAAACGCACAGGGCATCGTCAATCCATTTACTTTTCTATATTTAGCATAGACCTTTTCTATCTCACCGTCCATATCTTGTATGCCCACCAACATCACTTGAACCTGGTTTCCTAGTTGCTTCTGTACTTCATTTGTATGAGGAAAACTTGCAATACAAGCGCCACAGAACTTATTCCAAAAATCCAATAAAAGCCACTTCCCTTTGAAATCGCTTAGTCGAGCGGTCTTTTTCGGATAATACATAATATTGCGTAGTGTAAAATCCGGCATGAGCTTGCCTACTTCCGGATAACAAATCTCAGTTTTGGTTTGTCCAATTAGGTCTGCACTAAGCAGTATAAATGCACAGCAAAATAAAATATTTCTCATCACTGATAAAAGCTATTCAACTCCAGGTGGTTAATAACCCGGGTTTTGTGTTAAATTAAAGTCGATATTCCTTTCACTTTGAGGTATCGGATATAGTGCATACTCGGGTTTCCAGTTTCCACCCTTTATCGGGGTTACTACGCTCATCACACTATCGACGTTTCCTGTCCTTATCAGGTCAAACCAACGATGACCCCATTCCACAAAGAGCTCCACCTGCCGCTCATGCATTATTGCCGACAATAAAGCAGTTTGATTCTTGGGGCCGCTATAATTACCCAAGCCCGCCCTATTACGGATGGCATTGATATCCTTAACAGCCTGATCCAAGCCTTTATTTTGTTGCACTAATGCCTCAGCATGTATAAGATATTGTTCTGCTAAGCGCAGCAATACGTTATATTCAATGATGTCAGATGAACTATTTTTATATTTAAACGGAAAATAATACGAAGTATCCGGAGAGGTAATACTAAATACTCCAATCCAGCTCGTTTTTCTGTTATCCCCCGGTTCAAAGGCATTATATAAGTTTGAACTGATAGTGGCAGTATTGGTAGGACCATAATTATTGGGCGGGGCCAATAATATAAAGTAGTAAGCATCCGTAGTATTAAAGAGGGTAGGGTCTGGAACACCTAATTGCCATATAGCCTCCTGATTGTTGGCTAAAAAAACACTCCCCAAGTCCTTGACAAGCGTGTATCTGTCGTTCGATAAAAGTATATTGGACTCCATCTCGGCATTTGCATAGTCCTTATTATAAAGGTATGCACGAGCCAGGAGTGCCGTTGCCGCCCATTTGGTAGGTCTTATCCTGTCCACCGTGATGGTCGTGTCATCGCCGGCTATATAATTGCTGTCCAAAAGACTCTGTGCGTCTTTTAAATCTCGGACGATCTGTTGATATACCAGTGCCTTCGGTGTACGTTTTAAAGTCGCATTGGTGGTATAATCCGTCGTGGTCACCAAGGGCACATCCCCATAGCAATTTACCAGGTAAAAATTCCAGAATGCTCTGATGAATTTGGCTTCCCCAGTTAACTTTTTTTGTATGGATATGCTTATTATTCCCTTCGCCAGGCCTTCTATAATGGCATTTGCCTGATAAATATAGCTATAAGCCTTCTTCCAAGGCCCCGTCGAAGAGGATGAGCTAGCCATTAGCCCATTGATATAGTAAGGTTGAACTGACCCGTCTGTCGAAAGACTAACAAGCTCATCACTGAGTAGTCCAGAATTTTGTGACATACTCCATGAGTCCGATTGCATTTGAGAATAAATAGTGGTCACTGCCGCTGTTGCCGCTGTATTGTCATTAAACACGCTTGCAGTTACGATCTGTGTACTAGGAGGATCGATCACAACAAATTTTTTACAGCCTACCCCTAAAAATGATAATGAAATAAGAAAACCAAGAGTGATTTCGCTAATATATAATTTACACATATTACTTTTTTTAATACTTGGTTTAGAAAGTAAATTGAACGCCTCCCGTGATGGTTCTCAGAGGTGGTAAACTAATCCCCTGCGTCTCGGGGTCAAGCCCTTTATATTTTGTAATGGTAAACAAATTCTGACATTGTATGTACACTCTTGCATTGTACAAATGTGCCTTCTGCAATCGTTGTGGCGATAATTGGTAAGATATCGCTACATTTTTTACTCGCACAAAGGATGCATCTGAAATGACTGCGTCACTAAATTTAAAGTTTGAAAATGCGGTTGCAGGAATAGCTTGTCCCAATGATGATCTTTGGATTGTGGCTGTATTATCGCCTACTCCTTTCCATCTACCCTCAAAAATAGGGACAGCGATATTTTGATTACTCCCTACCATAGCAAAAAAACTTCTATAGTCTGTCCCATACTGTTTTACGAATTGTATCAAGATGTCAAGTTGAAATCCATAACACTGGAAACTGTTTTGCACCCCGCCAAAGTAAGAAGGTATAAGTGGTTGTGAGCTTTTCAAATCCTCAGGGAACGAAGGTATACCGTTTCCTGTCTTGGTTGTAAATTCATAGATACCTGTCTGTGGATTTATTCCTATGTAATGGTATAAAAATCTACTTGATAAAGACTGCCCAACTGCATAGATATAATTATAGGGGGATTTTTGTATCCCCGGATAGCTTACCAATTTATTTCTTTGGATGGATAGATTAAAATAGCTTGTCCAAGTAAACTTTTTTGTAGCAATATTTCTCGTATTTGCTGTGAATTCCAACCCTGTGTTTTGGATTAATGCTGGGAAGTTAGCCTCGACGGAATTAAATCCGGTAATTGCTGGCAAGGGAAAGCCCACCAATTGATTGTCTGTCCTGTTTCGATACCAACTGGCAGTAAACAATATTGCATCTTTGAACAAGCCTAATTCAAGTCCGGCTTCTATTTTCCGTACCCGCTCCCATTGAAAATAAGGGTTGGGGATGATAGCAGGATAAAGACCCGCAATATTTTGATAAGATAATGAAGAAGGCGAATAAGTACTTAAAAATTGATAATCCCCGATGGCATCATTCCCTGTGATCCCATAGCTGGCTCTAATCTTCCCAAAACTTACGCTCGGAAAGTTGTTCTGAAAATATTTTTCCTTTGAAAATATCCAAGCGGTCCCAATGGCACCAAAATTACCAAATTGCTTGTTAGGCCCAAACCTGCTGCTACCATCTCTTCTACCTGTCAAATTCAGGATGTATTTCCCGGACCAGTTGTATCCAAGCCTGCCAAATAAAGCACTATAATGATATAATGCATAATTATTCCCCGCAAATGATTTGCTAGATGCCGCCATTATATTGGTAATCAAGGCATCGCTGGAATAACCATTTCCTGACTCAGCCGCTGAGCTGGCGCTGCTGCTCTGGAAAGTACTGCCAACAGACAATTCCATTACACCTTTAGCGATCATGGTTTTATAATTGGCTTGTGGTTCAATGATCCAGGATTGGCTGTTAGTCGTGGAAAAATCACTGCTCCTTACATTTGGATTAGTATTATTAGGTGGGCGAAAATACGTAGAAGGTAAAAGAATTTGTTGTTTCATTTGTTGTTCGGAATACCCGACGCTACAGTTAAGGTCCAAACCTTTCAGAAAATTGTAGCTAAGCAACAAGTTCCCTGATAGGTAGGCTGAAACTGCTTTTGCGTGCGCAGCTGTATAGGCCAAAGGATTGTTCCAAGTAGCCCCTCCCTTATAAGGCATCCAATTGAGGTTACCGTTGGCATCGAACAGGGCTGGAGCATTGGGAGGTAAAGTAATATACGTTGTAAGTTCCTGATTCGGAAGGTTGCTATTGTCATTTCCATAATTGGCGGAAAACTGAGTATGCAAGCGTTGATCAAGCGATGTTTGATTGATAGCGACATGCACAGATGCTTTTTGATCCGCATATTGTCCTGGCAAAATAACGCCCCTTCTGCTATAGCCTCCGCTAATTACAAATTGCGTATTGGCGTCACCGCCGGAAAAGTTTACCTGTGCATTGGTGAAATGCGCCGTATTGCCGATCAATACTTTTTGCCAATCCGTATAACGTGTGGTATCCCAGAATAAAACATCTGGAAAAAAATTAGTATATTGAGGTTTTAACAATTGGGTTCTCCCATCATTTACAAAAGCCTCCAATCTCATTTGAATATACTGGCGAGTGTTTAATAACTTCATCGTACGCGTCACTTTTTCCATTCCTGTAAAAACATTAATGTCCAATTTATTACGACCGTACTTTCCTTTTTTAGTGGTTATTAAGATGACACCGTTGGCACCCCTTGACCCATAGATAGCGGTGGCGTCCGCATCTTTCAAAATTTCTATCCTCTCTATGTCAGACGGGTTTAGAATATTGAAGGGACTCATACCCTGGCCTTGACCCGCATTCGATAAAGGAGCTTGAAAAATTCCTCCGCCAATATATTCACTTGTGAGGGATTTCGAACTAAAGGGTACCCCATCCACCACGTACAAGGGATCATTGGCCGTAACGGGTTTTCCAAAAGGGATGGAATTTTGACCCCGTAGTTGAATTTTGCTATATGCACCAGGTACCCCCGAACTCTGAGAAATAGTAAGCCCTGGGACGCGACCTTCAAGCGCCAGGATAGGGTCTGTGACTGGTGATTTGGCAATATCTTCTCCTTTTACCGTAGATACATTTCCTGTGTTATACCTATTAGAAGTAACATAATACCCCTTTACTACAGAAGCATCCAGCAAGCTGGCCGCGGGCTCCATCCTGATCTCCAGGAAAATTCCTTCTTTTGGCTTGATTGTTTTTGTGCTATATCCAATATGGCTGATGATCAATTCGTCGTTTGTCGCAACAGACGGCAACATAAACTCACCTTTTGAATTGGTGAAAGTTCCCTTGCCGGAAGATCGTATGGTTACAGAAGTTTCGGAGAGTGGGCGCCCCTGTTCAGACAAGACTACTCCTTCTACCTTTACTGTATTGTCAGTGAATAGAAGATCCTGTTCATTTATTTTGTTCTTTCCCTCTACTGTTTTTACCACAACTACTCTATCGATAACCTGATAAGAAAAAGGCTGCCCGGCAAACACTTGTGCCAACGCAGAATTTATATTGACACCATTCATGCTTACACTGATCACTCGCGAATTTCTATTCAGATCGCCCGCATAGACAAAATAATATCCCGTCTGTCGCTGAATTTCCTTACATACTTTTTCCAAAGACAGGTTGTTCACAGACAATGTCACCGTCTGTGCAGTGCCCCGGGCACCCGCCTGCAGGATACAGGCCAATAATAAAATGATCGTCAATCGCATGATTAGCAGGGTCTTTCGTAGCTGGCTATAAGCAGCCTGTTCATGAAATAAATATTTCATAAATTTGTTTTGGGTTATTCGACAAAATGGTTAGGAGGATTTTATAGACCATGGGGTAACCCATTCCATCCGGCTCACGCCGTAATCGTGAGCCGTTTTTTATAGGGCCCCTCTTATTTTATCCATAATTGGAGTAGCAGAGTAAACATAGATGCATGCGGCGTCAGCTTTTTTAATTACGAAAATCCATGGCAAAACAAAGTCACAGTAGTTAGACAGTAGGTGGGTTCAATGGTCATGGTGGCCAATAAGACCAAAATAGGATGTTAATAAGCCTTGACTAGACTAGGTATTGTATATAATAAAAACAGCCATCCCGCCGTTGGGTACTAGTCTCTGGTACTTTTTTTGTAGAAATAAACAGAATTTGGCCCTTCGTAGAATTTGTTCTACAGTAAGGTAAGACTTATTTTACTAAACCAGTGATTGTGCATAAGTTGAGAACTTGTTTTTCGAAGTAAAATGAAAAAATCTGTGGCGGACATCTTATCTTCGGCCTACTTTTTGAATTGTGGCTGTATAGCAGATCCTTTCTGCCTCTCGCAAAATTCATCTCGCAATAATTTTTAACCCTTATATACACACTTTGCCGCGATTCAAACCTTCCCGCCAGGAACATTTTGTGTTTAAGCGTTCATCAAACTTTGAGCTGACATTCGACATTTCTCATCTTAAACCTCCTATGTATGTATATACTAAGATTGTATACATTGCCCCTCTTCCTGTTGCTTAATCTTAATGTTTATTCTCAAAGAGAGCGTTTGTATTTCGATCTTAGCCGTTATGCCTGTCAAGCGGGGGACAGCATATCAATGAAAGGATACCTTATGCTGGGATCCTATCCTTCGACAAAAAGCACAAATGTATATGTCCAGATCTACGATTTGGAAAACAGAGTTATATCTTACATGTTTCCCGTATTGCACGGGCAATGCATCGGACAGATCATCATTCCTGATACGATTCCGACAGGCTCCTATTTCCTCGCCGCATATACTCGTCAACAACTTGGTCTGGATTCATCAGAGGCCTTTAGTGTACCTATAAAAGTGTATAATCCTGCCCGGCCAGGAAGGGTGGCTGACTATCAACAGATATTAACGCCCTCAACAAGTATTTCTGGAAAAATAAAAGGGATCAGGTGGGTAACTACAGTCAGCAGAGATAGTATCAATTGTTTGGTACGCCAGGAAGACTCCTCTTCCACCTCCAGGCATCTCCGCCTATCCCTTCCTGTCAACAAAGGAATAGATTATAATGTCGCTCTTAAATTATCAGGATTTATGAGCGAAGCATACGTTCAATTACCCCTGAATACGACCGAAGATCATACTATGCTTTTTCTTTATGAGGACTCTGTTCTGATCGCGCGGCAATATCTGCATCTTAAAACCAATGAAGAAAAGGTCATACTTAATCCAGTTACGACGGATACCTCTCTTTTTGGTCTTAACTCCTGGGAGCTGACTATTCCTGATTCGGCGAAATTTTACACCTCGATCACGGTATCGGACGCTGATCTACCTAACACTTCTCCAGGCAATATCCTGCAGCTGGAAAATTCTTATACTGACGATCTTACGGGTGGAAATAGGCCGGCTGACACCTCTTATATTACGCTCTCGGGCAAGGTCCTCAGAGAGGGAAGTTTCAAGGGCAATGAGCAATTGACATTAGTGGGTGTTTATGATACGAGCTATGCGTTCATGAAGTCGGTGAATATATCACCGGATAACTCTTTCAAAATAGACAGTCTCCTTTTTTTCAACAATATCGATCTCTATTTTCAGCTCAGTGGCCGTCGTGTGCCGGTTAATGAAAGAAAGCAAACCCAGTTGGAGTTGAGAAGTCCTACTCTTCCTGCACTGGATCCTTCTATTTTCCAAACTGTTTGGCAACAGGTGATGCCTTCCGTACCAATGGCTGATACTATATCCTCACCTCAAAAACCATATGCGCATGGTTTTGATAAAGCCAAAACATTAACATCTGTCGAGGTGAAGGCCAGAAGAAATGTACGGGAGGAGTTGGATGAAATTTATACACATGGTCCTTTTGCAGAACCCGCGCTCTATGTATATGATCTACGCAATGAAACAGAATATGACCCATCAATATTTTTATATCTGGACAGGAAAACAGGAAGATTACACTGCAATATGACAAGGGATTCTCTTAAAGATGACATGGGTCATCCAGTCCGCTATTTTGTCAACGAGATTGAGTATGAACCATATATGGCCAATTTGATCAATACAGAAAAAGTGGCCTATGTCAAGATATTGGAAAGTGACTTCTTAAGCAATCGGCGGCCAGAGATCACTCTTATTACAGACACTATGAAAGGCAAAGGTTTACACGTACCCGAACAAAAAACGCCTATAAACATCTGTATCTATACCCACAAGAAGAACGAGCAGTTAAGTGACATGCGTGGGGAGTTAACGGGCATGAATAGAATCCATATCAAAGGCTTTGACAATATCGGCCAATTCCAACCCAACAAGGAGATTTTATTTTTCGACCCCACACAGTCGGGTAATCGATTCCTGATTGAGTTTCGAAACCCAGGAGGCGTCAAAAACTTCCGTGTGAGAATGGAAGGATTTAGTTATAATGGAAAATTCGTACATTTCGAAACGGTGGTATCGCCTGGTACTAATGTAGCAACGAACGTATCCACCGTGGTGAAATCACCCCCTCATTAGACAAACATCCTATGATAGTTGTTAGGGCGTACTATAATAGTAGTTTTCAGAGTAAAAAAGCGACAAACCCATAGTAAAAGACATGTAAAAGAACTGATTAAAAATGCCCCAATTTGTCTTAGGCGAGGTTACTATGTATTGAAAATCTGTCTCTGATTGATCACTAGGGCTATCTACTATATGCTGATGCAGGTCTTTCTTCGGTAAATTAGTATTAGTACCAAAGTTTGAAAAATTCTAATCTTAGGAGAGCTGGGAGAAAGAGAGTAATATTAATCTCAGGACAGACCAATCTGTCAGAAGTCAGTCAAAAGTGAGCAATCAAAATCTATTTAAAAAAATGCCTGTTATGGAGTAACAGTAACATTTCTGCCATCAACCCGAAAATGTACCCAGCCGGTGGCCTCAAGGATTCTTAACAGCGTAGAAAGATTTACTTGTCTAGGAATGGTGCCATTGAATTGCTGATTCACTTTCCCTTCATAAGTTACGTCGACATCATACCAACGTGCAACCTGACGCATGATAGACTCTATAGAGGCGTCTTGGAATTGAAAGCGGCCGTTTTTCCAGGCGATGGTTTCGTCTACGTTAATTGATCCGATAAGATTTAAGCCGGAAGACTTTTTATCAAGATAGACTTGTTGGTTCGGTTGTAAGGCTATCCTTTCCCCCCCTACCCTGACCCTGGTTGCACCACTGATCAGGGTAACCTTCTGACGATCTTCATCTGAATAAGCCATAAGGTCAAACTCGGTACCCAATACTTCGACTTCAAGCGACTCACGTCCTACTGTTTCTGCAGATCCAGGGGTTACCTCTACTTTAAAAGGCATAGACGTATTCTTGGCAACTTCAAAATAAGCCTCCCCATTAAGCTCGACCTCTCTCTCTCTACCTGTAAAGGCCGTTGGGAATTTCAGACTCGATAAAGCATTGAGCCATACCTTACTTCCGTCTGGCAATATTACCTGGTACTGCCCTCCCCTCGGCGTTGAAATGGTGTTATAGCTTACAGGACCAGCCCCGGGGTGTCCTGAGTGATAGGCTAATTGTCCATTGTCAAGTTTTATGACCTTAGTGGTACCTTGCTTGGTCAATTCGCCATTGGACGCATTGTCCAGTACAATCTTGTTTCCATCTGCCAGTTCCAGGACCGCCTTATCCCCACCCGGAGCCACATCATTATGGTAGCGCTGCTCCATGGGTATTTCAGCAATATTGGTTTTTCTCTTATTTAAAGTAAAAAAGACGGCTATCCCTGCAGCAAGAAGTAATACAGCTGCAGCCATCAAATAAACCCTCCATCCTCTTCTTAATCTAACAATTTCAACTGCCGGTGCAGCAGGCTGAGTCTTCAGCTGAATTTTTTTTTGAATGTCGGACAAGGCGGCATTCTCGTCAAACTCATACATGGAAGACAAAGCATCATTTACCTGATCCCACTCAGAACAATCCTCATAAAATTGCCGGTTATTAGGGTCTTGCTCCTTCAGCCAATTGTCGAGGATTATCTGTTCGTGAATGTTTAATTCACCTGTGAGCCGACGGAAGAGTAATCCGCCTATCTCTTGCATAGTTTCTAATAACTGTTGATCGCTGATTGACATAAATAGGATTAAGCATTAAGGAATAGCAAGGCAACAGTTAGAATTTTGGTTATCAATGAATCAGGATGGGCTTAACGGTCAATGGAGGCTGTTTAGGGCTCAATATTGTGAAGTTGCCTATTTTCAGACTCTTTATATACTTAATAAAAACAGATAAGTGGGGCTTAAGTACTAGCCCCGAGTAGCATTTTCTTGGTAATGATGTAAAATAGTCACTTATCCCATTTTTTTGTAGAATAAATTCTACAACATACTTAGACTTTTCACTGGCTGGACACCCAGCCATTTATCAACAAGCATACGCCTGCAATAAGAATAAGGTTACGACAGTTCATAGATAGGTTTATTTAAAGTTAACTAATAAAGCTTTTATAATTCTGCACTCCTGCTCTTTATGATCAATTCCCGCAGATCATCGTCCGCAGCCATCCTCCGCATAACAACATCCACCAGTCTTTTTATATCCCATTTCACCTGGTCAGATGCCCGCTGTATCACCGCAGACAGATCCTCGCTGCCAGGCGAAAAAACCACGGGCAACGGCTCATTACCCAGCGCTACCCTTTCCTCCCGCCGCACCTTCGCATGAAATGCCTTTAGATCCACCGGTACGTCCGGATCATCCGCCACTACTCCTACAAATTCGCCGGAGGAGAGATTGGCAATGGTCGCCGGCGTCACCATGGGTTCCCACTGTAAAGTACGGTTGATGGAAGTGTCGCTGCTGTTGGTAGAGATGCTGGTCTTCTCCTTTTGTACCTTGGGAAACCGCTCGCTCATCCACCGGGCAGTCTCTCCCCCC
Organism: Chitinophagaceae bacterium; assembly: GCA_017307755.1. Classification (GTDB taxonomy): domain Bacteria; phylum Bacteroidota; class Bacteroidia; order Chitinophagales; family Chitinophagaceae; genus Puia. The sequence goes on from JAFKGQ010000011.1 coordinate 453,123, forward strand.
GCCTGTCCGCAGAGCACGTTGCCGGCAATATTGAGGATGGCGTCCGCCTCCTCCCTGGAGTATCGGGTATACAGCTGATTGACATCCTGGATGGCAAGTACGGGTATGATATTATGGGACCTCGCGGTGGCGATGGTTTCTGCCATGCTGTAGGCCCGCAAGGTGGCAAACTCGTCACAGACAAGGGCGCAAGGGTATTTGCCGGGTCTGTTGACCAGACGGTTCAGCCGGTCGATATACAGGGAGATGATAGGCGCCAAAGCCTCCTGCCGGGAAACGTCACCACCCAGACAAAAGATCTTAGGGGCAGCGGGATCGTTGATATTCAGGGTAAGGTCGCTCCCGGTAAGGACATAATACACGTCCGGTGATGCCAGCCTCCCCAATGGGATCCTCGCCCCGGCCACCTGTCCGTCCAGCATCTTTAGGGTCCCATTCTTATATGTCTCGATAAAAGGGGTCACCAGTACCTGTACTTCCGGTTCCGTCGACAGCACGCTGAACAACTTCTCATATCCCACCTGCGCCAGCTCGATGACATGGGGCAGTGTACAAAAGCGCCCGCCCTCATATTTCCGCAGATACCATATCAGGGCCGCCAGGAAATTGACAGCAGACTCCACAAAGAATTCCCCCTGCTGCCGGGCCCAGATCTTATTCATGCTTAGCAGAATAGTCTGACTGGCTCCTATGGCATCCGACAGCCATTCCAAAGTGGTCGGATCCAGCAGGTTGCAACGATGGCTTTTGGCCAGGTCGGTAAAATTGATGGAATAAAACTGTGTTCCGGGAGGATAATGAGTTTTGTACTTCAGAAAGAGGTTATAGGCCTGCCGGGTAAGATTGTCATACTTGAGATCAAAAAGGAAAATGGCCATCCCTTTCTCCATCAGCTGCCGGACGACGGGCTCTATGATAAACCTGGTCTTGCCGCTGCCTGGCGATCCAAGGACCAATATACCCCGCCGGGCATTGACGATATTGATCCAGCTGTCCCGTTCCTTCATCTTATAGGTATATCTGGCGGGCAGATTCACGCCAAACACTGATTTCAGCCGTCGCCGCTCTTGGGGGAAGCCGGCCTGTTGTTCCCCAAAAGGATCGCTCTTGCGAAAAGGCGAAGGTAATATGCGTGTAAGCCGGGTGATCCCTACCAATATCAGTATATAGCCGATGAGACTTAACGCCATATACCACTCGGCGGCGGGTATCAAAGTACTGCCGAAGTATAGCACACCGCCTATCCCCATCAGCCAGCAGCAGGAAGCATAGGTGGCGCGCAGGCTCTTACGGCCAAACCCACCCAAAAGCGACAGACCCAGTAACAACAAGGACAGCCCTTTTACAGTAAGCCGGTGATTAAATACCCCTGTCTTATAGATATTCAGTAATATGCGGTCACTCACCTCTCTCGTCAACCCCCAATGCTGAAAACTTGCATAAAAAAAGAAATAGCTGTCCAACAGCAGGAGCAGGGCGCTAAAAGCCAACAGCATGTCCAGCATAGGAGCTATTTGTCGTGTAGTTTCTTTGTTGCTCATAACTCCAATGACTGTTCGTCCCTCCCTCTTTGTTGTTGAATACTTTTTTGCACCTGTTCTTGTTGTTGTTCCGGAGTAAGCTTGGGGGTGCATCGTTGGTCTAATCCCTTGCCATGATAGCGCTCGCCCAGCTGTCGGGCGTCGAATACAGAGCGAGTCTGATGGTCCACATAAAAAAGACGTTCCTCTCCTGCTGTTTTATCCTTCATTCGCACCATGGTGATCCGCTCCTTTTGCAATGACTTTTCCAGTCCCGCAGGGTCCAACTGTCGCTGGGCCAGGGCCCAGTCCACTGCCGCTTGGATGTGCTCTGCATACTCCTGCCGACGCGGCTCGCTCCGATGGAGTTCGAACTGCCTTTCCAGCCGGGCAAGGGTGGGCTTACTGTCGAACGCACTGGCTTTGACCTGGCTCCCTGTCCGCTTACCCTGTTCATCCAGTACCCGATAGATCAATCCTCTATACTTGTAAAGCCGGGATTCTTCCCGCCCCCGGTAGGCCTCCACATTGTACAATCTCAGTACGGCGTTCAGTTCTTCCAACGAAGTACATTTATACTGCCCCACGACCTTGTCCAGCACATTGCTCAGGGCAGGCATGGTCGGCACTTTGCCATATTGGATGGTTAAGGGCTGCCCGCTCCTTTCCTGCATACGGTCACGTTTTCCCAATGACGCAAGGTGGTATCGCAATTCCATTTCTCGGGATATCTGTTGAGAGTAATAAAACTGGCTCCTGGGCACAGGCACTGCCTTACCATCCTTTTGAATATATGTTGTGATCAAATGGGTATGTGGATGGGCAATATCTGTGTGACGATAGATAAGATAAGGCTGTCGTCCAAAGCCCATTTTCTCCAGGTACTCCCGGCTTATCTGCACTAATTGCGCATCGGACAGTTTGTCCGTCGGATGAAAATTTAATGAAATATGAAGCACAGGTTTATGGACATTCTCATTCAGGGATATCAGTCGGGTAAAATGATACCGCTTATCTTCCCGACTGAGGTCCTCAACATCTTTGGCAAAATTGCCGGCCCACAGGCACTTGGCCTGGGCGGCTTCCAGCTTCTCTTCGTTGTATTCAAGGGTTTCAGCTATTTCCTGGCCCCTTCCTATTTTGGCAAACATGGTCGAATATTTTGTTTATACATTTTTTAATTTCTTCCTGTAATGCGATCAGTCGTCGTTCTCCCTCCAGGCTGAATGGCCCGCCCTGCCGGATAGCCTCCATATCCTTTCTCAGAACGATTACCTCATCAATAAATGCATCAAACGATTGATCCCGGTAAAAAACCCTGACGGGTTTGCCCAACAATAGCTTCCGGCAATATTCACTCATTGTCCGGCAAGTACTGTTTGAGCTCTCCTGTCGCAATCGTTCAAAGTCCTCTTTTTTCAACCGGATGCCAACTCGCCAACGTAGGCGCTTAGGTTCACCACTCCGCATATACCTTCGCTTTTAAGATTTCTTTACTCTTGATTTGCATCACCAGGCCTCTGGCGCCATTTCTTTCCGCCATCTGCAGCACCAGTTCCTTATCTTCCGGCAAGGCAAAGGGCCGGAATGCCGTCAGCATCACCCGGCTGCTATCTCCCGTCAATGTCCCCATAGAAGAAGTATACACTGGGGACAGCATGATCTCCTGTATAGCCGCACGCCTTGCCTGCCGTCTGTCCCGTACACACCAACGTATATGATCTGGGACAAATCCGATGGGACTATGGTTTTCCATCCGGAACATTAGCCAAAGCAGACTGCCCCGTAGATAGATACCAACTAATTGCAGCTTGATCTTCCCCTCACACACCGTCTTGTGTAGAAAAGGCTCAAAACTCCCCGGATCAGGCGGTGACGAGATACTGTCAGGTCCCTGTGTCGGTGTCACAAAAGGAATGACCCGTACAGGCGCTTTGGCGCTCCTCAACAGCACCTGGTAACCCGCCCTTATACGCACCCTTACCTGTCTCACTTTACGGCTTAATAAAGACCTTGCGGTCAATACACCCGCATTGACGGCCTGCCCGGCCAGCGACGGATCAAATACACCCGGACTGAGCGAATGAATACCCTGGTCCGCCGACTCCTTGGCCACATCCCTCCCCAGGGCGCCCGGAATATGGATGCCCGCCAGCCCGTCCAGGTCATACACCTGCAAGGCCGTGGAATAAATAGACTGCCCGCGGCGCAGTGAACTCACCGTGATCAGCATCCTGTCATTACTGATGGACACAACGCCATACGCCGGCTGATCTTTTGGGAATGACACCCCATTGATACGCGCAGCCTCCATCAGCCGCAAGGCAATGGTCCCGCCCGCCACCAACACCTGGTCTTCCTGTACGACAGCCGGCAAACTGTTGGCTACGGTATCAACCCCGGTAAATACCTCTGCAGGGGATGCCTCAGACGCATCCTCTTTTGGATGCTGTATCCGTATGATCTTATCCAGCATACCGTTCAGTTTCTCTAATTCCGGATCCGGCGCCTCCTTATCCATTTCCTCCTTGGGGAAACCATGTTGTTTCCTCGGCAAGTCCATAAAGAAAGGGGGAGGGTTCTGTCGCTGTGGCCCCTCAGGCGCCGTCGCCCGCTGCCGGACAGTTTGTCTTAGCTTATTCAATTTATCCAATACATCATCCGCCTTAGCCTCATTCTGTAACAGGACAGGCTCTTGTAAAGTGTCGGCCCTCCGCTTGAAATACGGGTCCTGCCGCAAATATTCCCTCCGGCGCATACTGTCGAGCTCAGCCTGTTTGTAGACATCAAATTTATTTTTATCCGGTCTTCCTTTATCGAACTTTACCCCCGGCAGCTGAGTATTAAATCCCGCCTCAGCCGCCCGCTTTTTATCCGGCACATCCCTGCCGCCGCCCAGGGAAAGAAAGAAAAGAAAGAGAAAAGGCACCACCACCACAGGCATGATCATAAACGCCCTCCGCCTCCGTAAGAATTCCGGCGATAACCTTGGCCGGCTCTCCCCTTCCCGGGGAAATATTATTTCATTTGTAGACATTGTAATAACTTTTTAAATAATAATAGTGCTGCTAACGAGCCTCAACTTTTAGATCCTTATTCTCCAAAGTCACCCACCTCTCTATCAAAAACCCATGCGGGTTATTATCACTCCTGCCGGTGTTCCTCAACCATCCCTCCGTCACTAGACTGCGCGTCGCCACGCTGGTGGGCCGGATGATCTTTTGGGTGGACCAGCACTTAAAATAATAGGGATAATGCTCCATCACGAGTATAATGCTGTCCACTTCCAACTGCTGACTGATATTCCCCGATATGACACCGGAGAAGTAACCGTTCTCTTTCAGGTTATCGTAGAGTCGCTTGGCGGACCCATCCGCCAGGTACAACGCCCGGCCGATGTTTGTATTGATCACCTTTTCATCCGGATCCAGCGTAAAAAAATACTGGTGAAAGGTGCGGATATGATCCCTTGCTTCCACAGGCAGGTTCTCTTTCCTGTCACCCGCCAGGGCCTCCAGGACCTTCCCTGAAGAAAGAATATACACCCTTCTTTCAGAAGCCTGTAAGAGCGAAAAGGTCTTTGACAGGGTGTACAACGACAGACCGCTGCAGACAAGCATCCAGATGATACAATACTGGCGCAGCTGTTGAAAGGCCGTATCGAGATTCTTTACTTTGTTAAACATGGTCATAACATTTTATACATGATCCTTTGCGACATCCCTCCCCAGATATAGCGGACGCCGGCGCTGCCGCTCCGTACGATATAGTTGGACAGAGCAGGCACAGTAAAATACCCTGCGATGGCCATTACCAGGAATATCAGGTAGGCGGTGTCCGTCGGTCCAAATACGGTTTGCCCGGTAGCGCTCACTTGCGCTATGTCCAGTTTGATCATCTCCTGTTGTATCTGCCCGATGATGGATCCGAAGATATTGGCCACCGGGAGCCAAAGAAACACATTTAGGTATTTGGCCAGCCAGTTGTCAAGGGTATGACGGAGTCCGTCAAAAAGACTCAACCCAAAAGCCAATGGACCAAAAATAGCCAGCACCACCAGGAAGAAGGTCCTGATCACATTGATACCCAGAGCAGCTGCCTCAAACAACACCTGTAAGACCTCCGAAAGCCGTACCTTCATCGAATTGCGCATGTTATAGGCCATCTTTGCCATTTCGAATTTCATCCGGTTTGAAATCCCCGAGAATACCCCTGAATCCGCCTCACCGGATAACACTTCCCATTTGTCAAGATCCCCACTGCCATCAGAACCTACATACATCTGCCAGTCATTCGAATGTTGCAGCGCCTCTTCTTTCTGTTGTAACAAAGTGGCCACCGCCTGGTCACTGTCCCTCACCAGGGCCGCCGTCCCCGTCACCGTAGGCTCCATTACACCGTTGATCAGCGAAAGAAAGGCGGGCCACATCATGATGATATACCCTATAACAAAGGGGCGCAGCAATGGATAGACATCCACCGGCTCTGCTTGCGCTATGTGCCTCCATACCCGCACCCCTATAAACCATATGGAAGCAAAACCTGCGATACCTTGGCCTACAGCTGTCAGTTCTCCGCTGTGTACCATCATGGTATTGTACACCTGCTGCAGGATGGCCCGCAAGCCCCCTATGTCACCTGAAGCGCCACCTGCAGGAATATCAAGGATTAGCATACATTGATCTTAAAAAGTTAAGCTCATTTTTTTCATGCCGCCGTTGCGCCATCTGTAAGGACGCAGTCTGTCTCAGCTGCCGGACGGCTCTCAATTGACCGCTGATCGCCGTAAATACCCTGTCGATGCTACGCAGTCTTTGAGCATCCGACATCCTTAGCTCTCCATCCGTGACCACCATCGTCAGTTCATCCAGGGATAGCAGGCTCCGTTTGTATACGGCATTGTACATTTCATCAAAGTATTCCAGCTCCCGCGTCGTAAACAGTCCGCCAGTATACGCCTCTTGTCTGGCCTGCCTGCACTCCATCATCAGATCATATTCGTCATCCAGAATAGCACTGACACGATGATAGTTTCGTACGGAAGGTGAGACGGCCAGCAACGCGTCGAGAAAGACCTTGTGCAGATTAAATCGTCCCCGGGCCAGCTCCCTGATCTCCGTATATCCCTGGTCCAGGATCTCATATCCCTTTTTCATGTCCTGCAGGATGGTCCTTAGCTCGCTAAGCTTTTGTACGTCCAGCAACAGCTGTTGGATCAGGTCGCGCGTGGATTGGGCACTACAGGGTGTGGTTGCCGGTCCGGCGAATAACAACAGCAGCACGATCAGCTTTTTCATTGCAGATTCTTTTTGAGATATTCATCGTTGGCTATCTGCTGTCTCCGGACCCCGATAAATTCGTCTGTCTGTAGAATATGCATCATTTGAAATCTGCCGGCTATCTGGATATGTTCTTCGATGCCTCTGATCATGTTCCATCGCTCATCATCCTCCATTGTCAGTTTTCCATCCGTAATACATAGCAACAGGCTGGCTAATGTGTTCTGCATATCGTTTTTTACCAATTCCAGGTTAAACTTTATCTCCGCGGACTCCGCGGCAGTTAACCACTGGCTTTTCGAATAGGTCTTTATTTTCTCAGCAGAGGTTCTTATAAGTACCCTGGCAAACTGAAATGCAGCGTCAATGTTTTGATCATTCCTGAAGACAGGGTTTACGTTACCCAGGCTGGTGAGATAATCCCCATCCAGTTCAACCAGGTCTTGTTCGATGACATCAATGGTATCAACATCTTTTTTCACCTGGGCGCCCCCTTTCCTGATGGCAGCCTTTAGTACTTCGAGTGCGGCTATCTGTTTTTTCAGATACTTAATTTTTGTCTTCTTTTGCCGGAACCATTCGGAAAATGTTTGTCCCCGGCTGACAAATCCTATTGTACAAAGGATGGCTGTAATAAAGGCCGTGATAATAATGGTTTGCATAAAATAAGTGTTTAATGGATGTTATAAAGTGTTTTAATAAAACTGATCTCCTGCCTGCTCTTGCTTCTTTGCAGACTTAGCAGGATATTCTCCTGTGTAAAAGCCAGCATTTCGCGCCGTTGTTGGTCCATCTCCTCTCCCAGTCTATCTATGATCTCCAGTCTGTCACCATCCTGCATTTGTGTAACAAAGCCTGTGATTACCTTGCTGAGCTGGCTGGTTATTCTGACCCCACGATCCAGGACCCCACCGTATATTATGCCGATATGCTCCAGCTCACCTATGCTAAAATGAGGGTCCCGTCGCAGAGCCCCAAGGACATTTTGTACATTTCTCACTATCTGTATTTCAACTTCAGCTATCTCTTTCACCCGGTGATACGACCCCAGCGCACTCTTTACCTCCCACAGTTCACGATAATAGCCGGCAAACAGCTCCTTTTGTTTCCGTACCCAGTCGGCAATATCCGTCAGCTGCCGCAGCTGCATGGCATTCTCCAGCACCTTTTGCACGCTCTGCAACCCGATGGTCGCTGTCTGCAGTCGTTGGATGGCCAGATCCGTGGCGACGATGACCCTCTTGACGGCCATTTGTACGATGGCGGCAATAGGATACCCCACCTGCGCAGCTCCTTTTTGCGAGGGTGCCAGTAAAGACACCAGCATCATGACAGCTATGATCAGCCCCTTCACTGCTCCATTTTTCATTGTCTTTGCCAGTTCCGCAATGCCCTTCTTCAGACTGCCGTGTTTTCGCGCCCACAACTGTACCCGCAGCTTTTCCCTTTCCTCTGTGGTATAAGTGAGATATTCCTCCGGCGACACTTCCGTCCGATAAACCTTGCTACAATCACTCCCAAGACTGATAAATACCTCTTTGTATTTTCGTCCTGGCTCCATACCCTGATTCAGCGACAGCACCATGGCCTTATCCTGATCTGTCAATCCCAGCAGTTGCTGAAGGTCGTCAAATCTGTTGCGGGATTTGCTTTGATCCAATAGGATCTTACAATCCGCATTATTCAGGATAGCCTGCTTCACCACGGGACTTGAGATAATGTCCTCTACTTCCTGTGTGACGACAATCGCTTCCCCAAAGAATTTCCGCACCGTCTTGAATAGATATTTTATATACTCGCTCATCCCCTGCCGGGCAATGGCTTTCCAGGCTTCCTCGATAAGGATCACTTTTCTCACACCGGGAAGTTTTCGCATCTTACTGATAAATACTTCCATGATGACGATGGTGACGACAGGGAAAAGAATAGGATGATCCTTGATATTGTCCAGTTCAAAGACGATAAAACGCTGATCCCTCAAATCCAGCTGCTTGCGGGCATTCAACAAAAAGTCATATTCGCCGCCCTTGTAAAAGGGTCGCAGTACATACAGAAAATTGTTTATATCGAAGTCCTTTTGCCGGACCCTGTCATCCGCGAGCACGACCACAAATTCATCTCTGAGAAATTCATAAAAAGTGTCAAAACAAGGAAAGATGTACGGCATTGCTGTCAGTTTCTCATAGTACAGCTGTAACGCCTTGGAGAGGGCTACATACTCGCTCCGCAAAAATGCTTCATCTTCCTTCTTCCAAAGGGCCAGCAGGAGGGTTTTAAGACTTTCCTTCTTCTCGATGTCCGGTATCTCTCCGGGCGGCATCCAAAAGGGGTTCAGGGAAAGAGGGGACTCTTCTTTATAAGTAAAATAATACCCTTCCATCAGGGCGCACAACCCATGATAGCTATTGCCGATGTCCACCACGACGACATGAGCGCCCTGCTCATAATAACTCCTGACCAGGTGGTTGGTAAAAAAGGATTTACCGCTGCCTGAGCCCCCGAGCACGAACTTATTCCGGTTGCTGATCTGTCCCATGCGCATTGGCAGGTCTGAAAGGTCCACCTGTAAAGGGCGGCCATGTAGGCGACAGCCTAGTCTTACACCATAAGTGCTCATGCTCTCACGATAGTTCGTGTCAGGGGTCAGCAGACAGACGGCCTGGTCCGCCAGTATATCAAAAGTTTCATAGGGCGGCAGGTCCGCCCCATTGCCGGGGATGCCGGCACACCAGATCTGGGCTGCTCCCTCCGTCTCTAAATGAGGGGTGGCGCCCAGCTTCGCTATGGCAGCGCCTACCTGATCCCGCATTGACCCAACGGATTGCGGGTCATCCGTCCAGGAAAAAATATTAAAATGCGTCTTAACCATCAGCTTCCCATGAGCAGTAGCCTCGTTGAGGAATTCATCCAGGGCTTGTTTGCTCAACGCGTTCTCCCTGGAATGCGCCGACAGGGATTGCATCCTCCGGCTTCTGTCTTCCATTTTCTTACGCGTCTGGAAAGGGTCTTCGATAAAGATGTATTGGTTGTAAATATGATTGCAAGCCAATAATAATCCCAACGGTGAGGCAAACCCAATGGAAAATAACGCTCCTTCATTGGAGTAGGGGGCATACTCGACATCCGGGCTGCATTGCGCTGGCAAGTGTTCCGCATCCGCCAATGTATACAGACAACAATGGTTCTCACCTATCTGTATACCATTGTCAAAATGTATATCCCGCAACACGGCTTGCTCGTCCGGCATATTCAGCTGGCAGTACCGTTCAATAAGACCTGGTTTGCCCGGGCTGCTTGCCAGCTCATCGGTCTGCAACTGCCGGCATTGCAGCCCACCGCCATCCGTAAGGATCTGTATAAACTGGCTCACCTGCGCTTTGAATTCTCTGAGGGGTCCGTTAGACAATAACTCCTGCGGGGCCAGATGCCTTTGTAACAGGGCTGTTCCAGGCGTCACTGTCCGCCGGGCAGGTCGCCGGGTGATAAATAAATAACAGCAGTGGTTCATCCAGGGACGTTCATGATGGAAGAGATTGCTGGACCTGGATAAAAACCCGGTATCACCGTCCTCCGTCACCCCCTGCCATTTGGTCATCCAATACCAGTCCATGATGTGTACAATGGTATTGGCGGGTAGGGTATGAAGCGCTTTCACCCATGTCCGGTGTATCTCTTGCAATGCTGTGCCGGATGATGTAAATATTTCCGGTTTGATGAGGACGAATGCCAGGGTGCTGTCACCCGCCTTGGTAACGATATGGTCCTCGGCTACCTCCCAGATAGGCAGCCGGGCCTCTAAATACGGTGTCATATTATTTTTTTAATCGCGTGAATATTTGCCGGCTATTGGATCGTAAGGCTGCCGGCGTCTTCCCTGCCACCCTCCGCTTTCGCCAACCATGTATCCCATAATGCCGGCAGCAGTAATAGGAACCCCCGATGCCCAGAACACCCATCCCCGTACACAGCAGCAGACAGATCCAACTGTTGAAACCCAAAATGTACAGGATGGCAAACAGAAACAAGACAGTTACTACGGTCCCTCCGGCCAAAAGGATGTACGGCCCTTTAAGTCCCTTGAACTCGATGGGGGCATTTACCCGGCGATGCATGGTATAAATGGTAGGCATAGCCGTGTTTTAAAGACCATAAAAAGATTTCAGTACAGTGGCGACGATCACAAGAAAAAGACAGCTGCCGAACCAGATGGCTATCTCACCTCCCATATCTTCCCTATGGCGCCTTGTAAGTATCCTGAGGGCCCCGATCAGTCCGGAAAGGGCGCCAATGGCATACATTAGCTGAGTAGCCGTGTCGAAATAGCTGCGCACCATGGTATTGGCCTGACTAAGCCGTTGGGCTAAGCACCAAGCGCCTTGTTGTATTGCTACAATAGGTTTCCCTGTGCTCGCCACCGAACCGTACGTACACCTCTCGGCGTATACGGCTCTCCATCAACATCATTCAGTCTATCTGTTGACCATTGTGTATTTTACGGTGGCGCTCTTTGCCATCTTTTATGTCACTCATCTTCCTGATATGGTGCATCTGCAAATCTTCTGTAGCTCCGCATAGTTCACATGCTCTTGCTTTCAATCTATCTATCAAACTTGTTTTTCCAAGCATATAAACCAATTCAGGATAATAATCCACCGTGTACTCAATGATTTCTTTGCGCTGCTTAAACCCCTCGTTGTAAAAGACACGGCTTTTCTGTTCTCCTTTTTTATTCTCGTAGAAGACAGTAAAGGCGCCTTCATGATAAAATTTCCTGCATATATCTGGTACTGAGCATTGATATTTTCTGCCCAGTGTTTTGAGCATGCTGTATTTCATGAAGTGTAAGAAGGTGTTCATGGAACCAACATTGATGGCAATTGAATAGTAATTGTACAATCCCCGTATTTCAGCATTGTACTTTGTTAATACTTCGAGGTCGTCATTCTGCAACAACTGTGGCCTGCTAAAAGGTTTCCATTCCTCTTTGCCGTTATGATGTGTGAATCTTACAGCTCCATATGCAACCAATTTATTTTTTATCACATCTTCCGGCATCTTAAGAACCACTTTCTTGTTGTACGTTTGCTGAACTGTACCTGTTAGCTTGCTTCTTTTGGTTAGAGTAGATTTTCTTACGGTGATATCGTATGAAAGAAAACGGGCAGGATTTTCTGCATGAGTTATTAGTGTTTTTTCTGCTGAAAGTTCAAGTTTTAATTTATCATTCAAGAATGATTTGACATTCTCTTTGATTTTCTTGCAATCTTTCAAACTGCCTATAACCCCAATAAGAAAATCATCCGCATATCTTACATATTTAATTCTCCTGTAATCTTCATCCATCTCTACACCAGCAGGGTGAGTTAATTTTTCTTTTTCAATTGCTTTGATGCTTGCTACAATGGCTTTCCTTTTTACAGTATCTTTTTCAACTTGTAAAAGTTTAATCATCCTAGCCTTCTTTTCTACTAATTTGCTCCTGTCTGGATTCCGTCTCCTAGCTTCCCCTTTATCAAAGTCTTCGGCGTATTGTTTCATATATTTATCCAGTTCGTCCAGATAAATATTAGCCAGTATAGGGCTTATGATTCCGCCTTGTGGCGTACCGCTGTATGTTTTTTGGTACACCCAATCTTCAACATACCCTGCATTTAGAAACTTTCTGATTAATCGGATAAACCTTTCATCGCTAATTCGTTTACTCAGTATCCCGATTAATACTTCATGGTCTATATTGTCAAAGAAACTTCTGATGTCTCCTTCGATAAACCATTTTGTGCCTGTAAAAGTCGCTTTGATCTGGGCCAGTGCAGTGTGGCAGCTTCTTTGAGGCCTGAAGCCGTGAGAGCTATGGGTAAACTGCTTCTCGAATATGGCTTCAAATATCATCCTGATTACCTCCTGCACCAGTTTATCATCAAAGGAGGGTATTCCTAAAGGGCGCATTTTCCCGTTCTTTTTTGGGATATATGTCCTTCGGGACGGGTTTGGCTGGTAAGTCTCGTCTTTGAGCTTACCAATGAGTTGTTCAATGCGCGGCAGGCTCATTTCATCAATTGTACTGTTGTCAATACCTTTTGTCATGTTTCCCGGTTTTGCGTATATGCGCTGGTAGGCGACATAATACATTGCTTCATTGAACAGAATCCGATACAGTCTTTCAAACTTGTAGTCTATAAGCCGGCTGTGTTCCGATAGACTGTTTAATACGATTTGAGGATTTCGCATAATGTCTCTCACATTTTCCGTTAATAGTATTAAACGATATTAACTGCTTCCCTTCGCCATGTACAAGGCTTTCCCTTGTTCGGACTACTATGGAAGCTCCGTTACCATGCCGGATATTCAGAAACCTCACTGTTTCATAGTCATTGCTGGCATTCCGGTTTAGGTAATCCCCGTTTAGTTGCTTGATAACTATTGGCGCAACAGATTGTCGGATATGGTGTCCGCCTTTTACTACATATTGTAGTTGTGCTGTAATCTGTTCATTGCTCCTGCTTTACAACGGCCAAAGAAGGAGTATTACAGTATGACGAGTTCAGTTATCTTACGTCATAGACACGGCAGAGGCCACTCAGGCTACCATTCAATCAGTATGGATTTTATCCTCGTATCTGTTATTTCATCTCATCGTTCAGTCGCAGACTGATAACTATCTGACTTTCGACTTTGCTGGCATGCTACACTCCCTGGTATTGATTTCTCTCACAGATAAGCCAGTTGATGATGGGTTTTCAAAGAACACTAACCCAGTACCTTGCCAAGGGTACATTTATTAAGCAACCTTTACGGGCGCACC